>NZ_CP025990.1:0-4800000 GCF_002895405.1 Actinoalloteichus sp. AHMU CJ021
CGCCCTCAGGAGAGCCCGCCCGATGCGGCCCGCCCGCTGCCCGCGTGCGGTCATGCGGCTCACTGTTCGGGTAGCCCCGTAGGTCCCTGCTCGGGTAGCCCGGTCGGTCCCTGCTCGGCGAGGAAGCGCTCGAACTCGGAGCCGATCTCCTCGGCGGTGGGCAGCGCCTCGCCCTCCTCGACCAGGAGACCTCGCGTGCCCGGTGCCGGGGAGGAGGAGTCGTACTGGCGCTCCAGCGCGCGCACCACGTCCGACACCTCGGCGGACTCCACCACCTGCCGGTCGATCTCGATGTTCACCCGCTCGGCCGCGGCCGGCAGTCCCCCGGAGGGCAGTGCCAGCCCCGTGGCTCGGCTCACCGACTCCAACAGGGTCACGGCGGCCGTGGGGTAGCTGGACTGCGCGAGGTAGTGCGGCACCTGCGCCGCGAAGCCCATGGCGTCCAAGCCCGCCTCACCCAGCCGCAACTCGAGCAGGGCCGCCACGCTGCCGGGTACCTGGAACCGGTCCCTGAACGCCGGGTGACCGAGCCCGGCGACGGTGTCCAGCAGCTCGGTTCGCGTGGCGTGCGACACCACCCCGAGCGGTCGGGTGTGCGGCACGCCCATCGGGATGCCGTGGAAGCCGACGGCGAGCCGGACACCCCACCGGTCCATCAGATCGCGCACGGCCGCGATGAACAGTTCCCAGTGCCGGTCGGGCTCGGGCCCGGTCAGCAGCAGGAACGGCGTGCCCTCCTCGTCGAAGAGCTGCCGGACGACCAGCTCGGGCTTGTCGTAGGCCGCCCAGTGGTCGACGGCGTAGGTCATCGTTGGCCGTCGGGACCGGTAGTCGATCAGCCCGTCGACGTCGAACCGGGCGACGATGCGTCCCCCACCACTCTCGGCGAGGTGCTCGGCCAGCAACCTGCCCGCCGAACCGGCGTCCATGAACCCCTCGAGGTGATGCAGGAGGACCGCACCGTTCAGGTCGGGGACGTCGGAGTCCACCTCGTACAGCTCCCGTGGATCGAGCACCACCTGTAACCTCCAGCCCTTCGGCCTACCTGTCGTCGCTCAGGTGCAACGCGGCACGGCCGCTGTTCCATCCCGCGTTCGCGGACGAGTTCGACGAGTCACACGAGATCGTCGGGGTGGTCCCCGTGACCGCCTTGTCCCGGCGTCCCCGCGTGGCGCTCCGAACCACGTCCTCGCGATCGATCCTGCCATCGTGCGCCCGTGCGTCGGGCGGGAACCGGTCGAGCGGTCCGCCCGACCGAGGAACACCACGCCAGCCCGCAGGAGGTGTGTTGGCCGAGGACCGGCTACCTCAGCGCGATTGGGTGGTATCGGCATCACCACCGCACGCGGAACGCGCACCAGCACTTCACCAACACCCGGGAGGACCAGGACAGGGCCGAAGGAGATGACGAGCATCAACACGCCCTGCTGCCACGACACCCCGTCATCAGCAGCGATGCCGGCCGATCCCAGCCACTTCGCCAGCAGTGCGGCGGAGGCCGTGAATCCCGCGGCTACCCGGATCCAGGAATCCGTTGCTGTCGGTGTCCTTGCCCTTGTCCTTGTTCTCCCCCATGCGCGGGCCTCTGCCCGATTGATGGAGCGGCGGCTCTCGTCGATCCCCCGTCGCCTTCCCGCACGACTCCGTGGACCGCCAATCGCCGCGCGAAGCCCGACCATGGTGCTTCGAGCCCTCCCCCGAGGCCGGTGGCGCGCGAATTCGGCGGGTGTGGCCCCGCGCCCGGCACGTGGCCGTCGGTCGGACCACCCGCTCCGACGGGCCACCACCACCTGGCGCGCTGGCGTCGGCCACGCGCCACCTCCCGGCCGGTTTCGCCGGCTCGGAGGGGCGGCTCAGCGTTTTGCGTCCCGTCCGGCACCCGGAGCGTTGGCGGTGCCGGTGTAGATGAAGACGCCCACCGAGCTCGGGAGCCCCTCGAGGGCGAGCGGCATGGTGCGCTCGTGGGCGCGGTGGAGACCCCTCCGCTCGTAGAACTCGTAGGTGCACAGCGAGTCGGTGAAGAGGTGGTAGTCATCGCGGCCTGAGGCCCGCAGGTGGTCCGTGAAGTGGGTCAGCAGCTGCTTGCCGACGCCGGTCCCCCGCGTGGCGGAGTCCACGACGAAGAGGGTGAGTTCGTCGCCGAGGGTCCCGCCAGCGTCCCGTCGCAGGCCCGCGTAGGTGCGGGCGAAGGTGAAGTACTGGCCCAGGGAGCGGTAGTGCCCGAATCCCGTCAGGGCGATCATCGCGGCGTGCCCGGCCAGGCGAAGCCGGTCGCGGGCCCGACGCGCGAACGGGGGGTGGCCCTCGACCCGTCCCATCACGATGCCGACCGCGCGTCCGTCGAGGACCGCGACCCGCGTGTACGTGCTCGCGACGAGGCACTGGCGCAGGTAGATCTCGAGCGCGTGGCGCAGGAGTCGTGGGGTGCCCGCGTAGCGGTGGATGTGGAACGCCTCGTTGATCATGGCCTTGACCCGAGAAGCGTCGGACTCCCGGTAGGGCCGGTACGTGACCTCGGCCATGGCGGACCTCCCTGGTGGTGAGCGGCGGGGTGGGTCAATCGACTGTTACTGTACCGACTAGTCAGTACAGTAACACCGAGGAGTGACGGACGTGGCAGGGATGAGCGACGCGCGACGCTGGGCGAGCCTGGGAGTGCTGGTGGCAGCCGTGCTGCTGCTCGCGATCGACAGCACCGTGCTGTACCTGGCCGTGCCGTCACTGACCCAGGACCTGAGCGCGACCGCGACCGAGGTGCTGTGGATCGGTGACATCTACTCGTTGGCGCTGGCCGGGCTCCTCGTGACGATGGGCAACGTCGCCGACCGCATCGGACGCCGGAGGCTCCTGCTGATCGGCGCGTCGGCGTTCGGCGGGGCCTCCGCCCTGGCGGCCTTCGCGGTCAGCCCGGAGATGCTGATCGTCGCCCGCCTGTTGCTCGGTGTCGCCGGCGCCACGATCATGCCCTCGACGCTGTCGCTCATCCGCAACATCTTCACCGACCAGGTGGAACGAACGCGGGCGATCGCGCTCTGGTCCGCGGCGGCGGCGAGCGGGATCGCCCTGGGTCCCCTGGTGGGTGGCGCCCTGCTGCAGAACTTCTGGTGGGGCTCGGTGTTCCTCATCAACATCCCGATCACCCTCGCTCTGGTGGTGGCCGGTCTCGCGCTGCTCCCCGAGTCCCGCAACCCGAACCCCGCCCGGTTCGACCTGCTCTCGAGCTTCCTGTCGATGGTGGCGATCGTGCCGTTCGTGTACGTCATCAAGAAGGCCGTGGGCGGGGACGTCGACCTCGTGGTCGGTGCCGCGCTCCTGCTGAGCGTCGTCGGAGCGGTCCTGTTCGTCCGGCGTCAGCGGTCCACCGCCTCACCGATGATCGATGTCGACCTCTTCCGCGTTCCCGAGTTCAGCGGCGCGGTCCTGGTCAACTTCATCACCATCTTCGCCCTCAGCGGGCTGCTGTTCTTCTTCGCGCAGTACCTGCAACTCGGACGCGGGATGAGCCCACTCCAGGCCGGCGTGGCACAGCTGCCCGTCGCGGTGGCCGCCATGATCGTGGTCGTCCTGGTCGGCCGCGCGTTGCGGCTCCTCGGTCGAGGACGGGCGATCTCGGTGGCGCTGGTCGTCGCGGCCGCCGGGCTCCTCCTGCTGGCCCTGGCCGAGACGGCCGACGGCTTCGGCTGGATCGCCCTGGCGCTCGTCCCGATCGGGCTGGGGATCGGCCTGGCCGAGACCCTCAGCGTCGACGCGGTCGTGTCCGCCGTGAAGCCGACGAAGGCCGGCGCGGCGGCCTCCATCTCCGAGACGGCGTACGAGCTCGGCGTCGCGCTCGGGATCGCCGTCCTCGGTTCGATCGTCACCGCGCTCTACCGCTCCAGCCTCGACCTCTCGCAGGTGGCGTTGCCCGAGCTGGTCCGGGCACAGGTCGAGGACTCCCTCGCCGGCGCGGTGGCCGCGTTGGAGCCCGGCTCGCCGGCTCTCGGCCTGGCCCAGAGCGCTTTCGTGTCGGGCATGCAGGTCACCACGGTCATCGCCGCTGGGATCCTCGCCCTCGCCGCCGTGGTTGCATGGCGGTTGATCCCCGCCACCCGGACCACCACGCCGGTCGAGCACTGAAGGAGAACCGATGGGTCGCACCGAAGGGCGCACCGCCGAGGACACCAAACGCCTGATCCTCCGTGCGGCCGCCCAGGTCATCCGCCGCGACGGGTTGGCCGCGAGCCTCGATGACATCGCGGCAGAGGCGGGGGTGTCCAAGGGCGGGTTGGTGTATCACTTCCGCAGCAAGCAGGCGCTGCTCGTCGCCCTGGGCGAGTCCATCGCCCGGAGTTTCGAGGCGCTGGTCACCAGCAGGATCGACCCCTCGGACACCCGTCCAGGACGTCTGACCCGCGCCTACATCCGGGCCTGCTTCGCCGATGTCGAGGATCCGGTCGCCATGCGGGACAACATCGCGATAGCCGCGCACCTGATCAGCGATGGTGACCTCCAGGAGCTCGCCGACCAGGACGGACGCCGCTGGCGGGCGCGGCTCCGCGAGGACGGCCTGCCAGACCGGACGATCACCCTCGTCATCGCCGCGTGCGACGGGGTGAGCACCGGCCCCCTGTGGGGTTCGGCGCTCGACGGCGACGACGTCCGCGAACTGGAGAGGGACCTGATCGGTCTCACCGAGTCGGGTCCTGGGCCCGGCTCGGGCGGATAGGGGACCGCCCCGCACCGATCCGTCCGCCGAGGACCGGAACCAGGCGACCCACCCGGGGGCCTGGCACACGGGGGACTCCCAGCGGCGACCCGGACGGCGACGTCGGGGTGCACCGCGCGCTCACGGTCTGACCGCGCGCCTCGGCGGCCGTCCCGGGCCACCGGTAGCCGGTCGAGGACGGGCACGTCAGTCGCGGTCAGCCAGGCGGGTACCGCGCTCGTCCCGTATGCCGTCCCGTCGACGCGCGCGCCACGCGGCCGGTGTCCACCCCGGCCTCGGGTAGTGCTGGGCCCACTGTCGGCGGCAGCCGACCGGGCAGGCGTCGACACCGGATGTGGCGGGGCAGGTGGGGAGGGTCCGCGCACTCGTCCGCACGCCACCCGCCACCCGCCACCACCCGGGACACGCGGATTGCCCGACGTGGACGAGCAACGCCCGCACACCCGACCGCCCCGGCGGCGCCTCGCGGCCCCGCCCTGCCTGGCCGGTGGCCGAGTACCGTCCGAGGAACCACGCCAGGGTGATCAGCTCGTCGGTCGCCCTTCGACGACGAGCAGTGCCGCCGGGGTTGTCGCCGGTGGACGGAAGTGCGGGGATCGGGTCATGGGAGCCAACCGCGCGCGAGTGCACCGGTCCGTTTCGACGTGGACGCAGCCGACACCGCCTCCCTGTTCGCCTGCTCGCACCGCGCTCATCGCCACGATCGCGGACCAGGTCCTGGCGCTGGGCCCCCATCGCCTCCGCGTGGCCGTTGACGGCCGCACCGCCGCGGGGAAGACCAGCTTCGGCCATGAACTCGCCGAGCACATCGCTCACCGTGGCCGACCGGTTCTCCGCGCGCGAGCCTCGATGACGACAAGAAGCCCTGGCGGGACCGGCACCTCGACGATCGTGAGTCCGGCGAAGGCTACTACCGCAACGCGTACGACTACGACGCCGTGACCGACCTCCTGCTCGATCCGGCTGCTCCCCAGGGCTCGGGAATGTGCGTGCTCTGCGGCATCGACCCGCTGGCCCAGGTGGACCACTCGTCGGTGACCACCCGCGCGGCGCCGGACGCCGTGCTCATCGTCGACGGCGTGTTTCGCGTTCCGCGCCGAGATCAACGACCGCTGGGACTTCCGCGGCTGGCTGGACATCGGTGCTGACCTGTCCATCCAGCGAGGGACCGCACGGGACCAGGACTGGACGGATTCCGACGCCGAGGCCCTGCACCTCGACCGCTACCTGGGCGCCGAACGGGTCCACATCGCCGAGGCCGATCCCATGCGGGTGGCGGACGTCGTCATCGACAACCGCGTGCTCGAGCACGCCCACGTGCGACGCCGAACGCCCGCCTGCGGTCACCCGGACGCACGACAGGGACGGTGCCGGACGGGGCGCGGGGCATCGCCGCGATAGCGGGAGGACGTTTCCCCATTCGAATGACGCTGGGTACGAGTACTGGGCACGAGTACTCACCTCGACGCGAAAAGCGCGGGCGAGGCAGGACGAGGGGCCTTTGCTCAACCGCGAGCAGGGGCTGGCCGGAGATGTCCCCGAGTCCACGGTCAATTCGTCCCCGAACTCGGTGCCGCGCGCTTGTCGTCCCTCGGCGGCCGTCCGGGCGGAGGAATGGCGAGGCGGTCACCCGCTCTCGGCCATGTTCAACATATAGCGCACTGGTGGTCTTGCGGCAAGACCCCGGTCGTGCCGCAGAATCGCCGGCCGAAGCCAGAACCTACGGAAACGGGTGGCGTGGAATGCGGGTGCTGTTGTCGACCTACGGGTCGCGTGGGGATGTCGAACCGCTGGTGGGGCTCGCGGTGCGGCTGCGGGAAGCGGGAGCGGAGGTGCGGGTGTGCGCACCGCCGGACGAGGACTTCGCCCGGCGGTTGGGCGATGTGGGCGTGCCGGTGGTGGGCGTCAGCGAGTCGGCCCGGGTGTGGACGAAGGCGGCCCCTCCGGCGGAGGCCCTGCCCCGACGGGCGGCCGAGGTGATCGCCGGGCAGTTCGAGGCGGTCGCCTCGGCGGCCGAGGGATGCGACGTGCTGGTGGCGACGGGGATGATGCCGGCCGCTGCCGGTGCGCTGTCGGTGGCCGAGTTGCTGGGCATCCCCTCCGTGTCCGTGACCTTCCAGCAGCTGACCCTGCCAGCGCCGCACCGGCGGCCGCTGGCGTACCCGGGCCGGCCGTTCCCACCGGACGTGACGGACAACCGGGTGCTCTGGGACCTGGACGCCCGCAACATCGACGCGCTGTTCGGCGAGGCGCTGAACACGAACCGGGTGGCGGCCGGCCTGCCTCGGGTGGACGGCGTCCGCGACTACGTCGTCGGCGTCCGGCCGTGGCTGGCGACGGACCCGGTCCTGGATCCGTGGCAGGAGACCCCGGGACTCGACGTGGTCCAGACCGGGGCGTGGGTGCTGCCGGACGAGCGCCCGCTCCCGGCCGAGTTGGTGGCGTTCCTGGACGCCGGCGAGCCGCCGGTCCACGTGGGCTTCGGCAGCATGCCCATGCACGCCTCGACCGACGTGGCCCAGGTGGCCGTCGAGGCGGTCCGCGCGCAGGGCCGCCGCATCGTCCTCGGTCGGGGCTGGGCGGATCTGTCCCTGATCGGCGGTGGGGACGACCACATCGCCGTCGGCGAGGTCAACCACCAGGCGCTGTTCCGCCGGGTGGCCGCCGTCGTGCACCACGGTGGTGCGGGCACCACCACCACGGCCACCCAGGTTGGGGTGCCCCAGGTCGTCGTCCCCCAGCTGGCGGACCAGCCGTACTGGGCGGGCCGGGTGGCCGACCTGGGCATCGGCTCGGCACACGACGGTCCGACCCCGACCGTCGGGTCGCTGTCGTCGGCGCTCGCGACCGCCTTGGCTCCCGAGACCCGCGCCAGGGCGGCCGCTGTCGCGGCCACGATCCGCACCGACGGCGCCGCGCTGGCCGCGCGTCTGTTGCTCGACGCCGCCGGAGGAGGAGCGGGGGCGGGGTCATCGTGAACCGCGGGGCATCGTCCAGCCGGGCGCCGTGACCGGCACCGCCGCCTCCACCGCACCGCCCACTCCCCCGCCGGCGACCTCACCTGCCGGTCAGGTCTGGCACGAGCTCGACCCCCTGCCGGGCGGCTCGCGACGTGCGGGGAGATCCGCGGTCAGCCACCGAGGCCGCCCGCATCGCCGGCGCGGACTCGGCGGAGCGACACGGCGATGCCGGTGGCGCCAGGAGTCGGCAGCACACGCGGCCAGGAAGGTCACTGGCCGGGGCCGGCGTCGCGACCGGGACGCGGGGACGGTCGACCTCGGTGCCGGGGCGGCGAGGGACGCCGTCGCCGACCAGGGCGCTGGCGGCGGGGTCGCTCGCGGTCGCCACCTCGCCGGGCGACCCGCACCAGGGACTCAGCGGGACTCGTGACCGACCAGGTCGACGAGGAACGGCGAGCTGGGGTCGGGCGCCGCGGCCGGGGCGGGTCGAGCGCCCGCTCAACAGCGCCGGTGCGCGCCCTCGGCGGCGGTCCCGACCAGGCGGCCGCCGCCCCCGCCGCTCGTCCCGCGACGCGAGCGCCGAGCGGCCCCCCAGCCGCCCCGCGCCCTACGCCTCCGCCCAGACGCCCAGTTCGTTCCCGCTCGGGTCGGTGAAGTGGAACCGACGTCCACCGGGGAACTCGTACGGTCCGTTCACCACCTGGCCGCCGGCGTTCCTCACCGCCTCCACGGACCTGTCGAGGTCGGCGGAGTAGAGCAGCACGAGCGGGCCACCCGTTCGCACCTCGTCGGTTGTTCGGAGTCCGCCTACTCCCGCGTCGCCCCGTGGGCTCCGGATGCCTGCGTACCCGGGTCCGTGGTCGTTGAACCGCCAGCCGAACGCCTCGCCGTAGAAGCGTTTGGCCCGCTCGAGTTCGGTGACCGCGAGTTCGATGTAGTCGAGGGCGTGGTGCTGGTGCGTGCGGGGTTCGGACACGCCCGCATCCTGCACCCCGGGGCCGACGAACCCGCGATCGTGGAGGGCGCCGCCGGGTCGGGAGTTGGATGGCCGGCCGCCGGTTCTGGTCACCGCACGGGTGGACGTGATCGCTCGGCCGGCGGCGGAACCGGGTGGGGCACGCTCGACCGGTCGACGGGGACCGCTGGATCACGGCAGCGGTGTGGAGCCAGCACCGGTGACCTCGTCGAAGTCATGCCTTCGCCTTCCAGGGCCAGGTCGAGCACCAGGTCGGCGCCACTGGACCCCGGCCGGGACAGCGTCGCCGGCCCCGGTCCACCGATGGCCCGCACCGTCTCGCGTTCAGGACGGGCGAGGCCGCACGCGGACGTCCTCAGTGAGCCCGAAGGGCTCCAGCTGGTCGATGCGGCCACGGCGGGGCGGTGGGGCGGTGGGGCGGCGGGCGGCACCGGGCCGGGGTGAGCGGTCGTGGCCACCCACCCCGGCCGGGGGACACCGCCTCGCCCGGCATTCGGTCCTCACCCAGCGGCCGGGGCCTCGCAGGTCAGGTCCCGTTCGGGCATCGTGCCGTCGACCAGGAAGCGGGTGGTGACGTTCAACGCGCAGGGGTTGCCGCCGAGGACGTACACGCCGTGCCCGCTCCCGTCGACGCTCAGCAGCCGGGATCGCTCGCCGAACTCCTCGTTGAGCAGTTCACCGCCCCGCAGGGGGGTGACCGGGTCACGCTGGTTCTGCACGACCAGCACGTTGGTCGGCCCGTCGTCGTTGATCTCCACCGGAGGCCCGGCCGGCTCCCGCCAGTAGGCGCAGGGCATGACGTTCGCCGTGGCCGCACCGAAGAGCGGGTACTCCACGCGGTCCTCGGCGACGGCCCGCCGGTAGGTCCGCAGGTCCTCGGGCCATTCGACGTCGTTGCAGGTCACGGCGAGGAAGACCGACCAGGAGTTGTCGTGCGGTGCGGGCGTCCCAGTGGGCCCCGGCCGGTCGTCCTCGGGGCCCGCCTCGGTCCGGGAGAGCAGTGACTGCCAGGTCTGCGCGGCCTGGCCGTAGGACTGCTCGTGGTAGAGCGTCGCGAAGGTGGACAAGCGGAAGAGGTGGCCGTCGACTTCGCCGACGGGGGTTTCGTCGAGCCGTTCGGCGAGGGTGAGGTAGGTGGCGCGCACCTCCTCGGGCGTGCGGCCCAGGCCGTAGCTGTCGTGCCGTGCTGCTGCCCAGGCGGCGAAGTCGGGGAAGGTCTCCTCCATGCCGCTGCCGTAGCGGCGCATCCCGTCGTGGTCCAGGTGCGTGTCGCCGATGTTGCTGTCGAGCACGATCCGGTCGGAGCGTTCGGGGAACATCGAGGCGTAAGCGGCGCCCAGGGCCGTTCCGTAGGAGTACCCGAGGAAGCTGGCCTTGTCCTCGCCGAGCGCGGCCCGGATGCGGTCCAGGTCGCGGGCCTTGTTCGCCGTCGTGAGGTGGCGGAGTCGTCCCTCGTCGTCGTTCGCGGCGCACTTCTCGGCGACGCTCTCGGCGATCCTCGCCTGCTCGGCGACCGCCGCGTCGTCGACCGCGTAGGGCGGGATGGCACCGTGGTACTGGTCGTCGTCGGTGAAACCGCAGCTCACCGGGGCCGAGTGGCCGACGCCCCTGGTGTCCATCCCGATGAGGTCGTAGCTGTCGAGGACGCTGGCCGGAATGCCCTGGGAGACCAGGAGCTGGGGTTGGGTCAGCCCGGTTCCGCCGGGGCCACCCGGGTTCAGCAGCAGTACCCCGCGCCGCCGGTCGGGGTTCTCGCTGGCGAGCCGGGAGATCGTGATGTCGATGTGCTCGCCGTCGGGGTCGTCGTGGTCCAGGGGCACTGGGACGGTGGCGCAGTCCAACGGGGTCGGGGCGGCGGGGACGTCGTCGGGGCACTCCCCCCACCGCACCTGGGCGGCGGTCTCCTCCCCGTGTTCGCCGGCCAGGGCGGGTACCCCGGCGACGGCCGTGGCGAGGCCGAGGACGGCGGTCAGGGTCACGCCTCGGGCGGCACTCCGTGGTCGGTGCATACAGCTCCACTCCTCGACGAGGACGCGGTGGACCGCCCGGTGTGGCGTGCCGGTCGCCGTTCGGGTGGTTCGTGGGTCCGCACGTCCTCGGTGTCGTGTCCGTCGTTCTGGTACGGCCCGAGTCTGTCCTTCTGACCCGGCCGGCACATCGGCCTCAGGGCTCGAACCGCCTCCGACGGAAGTCGGACGCGGTGCCTCGACCCTGGTCGAGGTCCCTGTCCGCCGGACCCGCCCGGCGACGCGCCGCCGTGGCGATAATGGCGGGGTGATCACGGACGGCGCGCCACGGCTCGGGGGGTGGCAGCAGGCATGGAGACTGGCGGCGGCCCTGGCACTGGGCGTTCCGTTCTGGCTCGCCACCGCCGCTGTGTTGCCACCGGGGTGCGCGGCCGACACGTGTTCCTGGTTCGCCACCGGTGATCCGCTGGTCGCGGTGGGCTGCGTGGTGGCCCTGCTGTGGCGGCGGCGGTTCCCGCTCGCGGTGGCTGTGGTGGTCGCGGCCGCCTCGACGGCGTCGTCGCTGGCCACCGGCACCGCACTGCTCGCCCTGTGCTCGATCTCCACCCGTCGCCGGCCCGTCGAGATCGGGATCGTCGTCCTGGTCCACATGGCCGCCTCGCAGCTCGCGCTGGGCCTCTACCCCGTCGTCGTGTCCTCGCCCTCGCTGTGGGTGCGGCTCGCCCTTCCGGCTCTGAGCGCCGGTACGGCGGTGGCGGTGGGCCTCGCCATCGGCGCGCGGCGCGTCGAGGTGCGTTCCCTGCGGGACCGGGCGGAGAGCGCGGAGCGGGAGCGGGCCGCCGGAGCGGAGCGGGCCCGGGTTCTGGAACGCAACCGGATCGCCCGCGAGATGCACGACGTGCTCGCGCACCGGATCTCACTGGTCGCCATGCAGGCCGGGGTGTTGGACCACCGTCGCGGTCTGAGCGCCGAGGAGCACCGGGTGTTGGTCCGCGGCATCGCCGACGGTTCCCACCAGGCGTTGGAGGAGCTGCGGGACGTCCTCGGTGTCCTCAGGGCCGACGAGGGGGCCCCGGAGCCGGAGCCACCCTCCCTCGACGGGATCCCCGATCTGGTCGCCGACGCCCGCTCCTCGGGGCTGGACGTCGCGCTGACCCTGTCCGTGGACGGGTCACCACCGGAGGCGGCCGGACGGGGCTGCTACCGGGTGGTCCAGGAGGGGCTGACGAACGCCGCGAAACACGCGCCCGGCGCGTCCGTTCGCGTCACGGTCGGAGGGGCGGTCGGGGACGGGCTGCGCGTGGGTGTGCGCAACGCGTCCCGCACTCGGAGGGTCGCCGCGCCGCCGTCCTCGGGGTTCGGTTTGCTCGGTCTGTCGGAGCGGGTCGCGCTCGCCGGTGGGCGCCTGTCGCACCACCCGACCTCCGACGGCGGGTACCTGCTCACCGCGTGCCTGCCCTGGCCTGGTCCCGACGACGAGAAGAGCGCCGAGTGACGGGTGAACGGGAGCCGGTGCGGGTCGTCGTCGTCGACGACGACCCGCTGGTGCGGATGGCGCTGCGCCTGGTCATCGACGGCGAGCCGGATCTGGCGCTGGTCGGTGAGGCGGCCGACGGGGTCACCGCGATCGCCGTGGTGGAGGAGCGGCGTCCGGACGTCGTGCTGGTCGATGTGCGGATGCCGGGTCGTGACGGGCTCGACACGACCCGGGAATTCCTCACGTGGCCCGTACCGCCCCGGGTGCTGGTGTTGACCACGTTCGACTCGGACGACCTGGTGCTCGGCGCGCTGCGTGCCGGCGCGCACGGGTTCGTCGTCAAGGACACCCCGCCGGCTCGGATCGTGGAGGCGGTGCGGAGCGTGGCACGGGGTGACCCGGTGCTGTCCCCGGCGGCGATGGCGCGGGTGATCGCCGCGGCCACCGGGCCGGGGTCGGCCGATGCGCGCGGCTCGTCCCGCGAGGCGGCGCGTCGACGACTGGCGGTGCTGACCGAGCGGGAGCTGGACACCGCGCGGGCCGTCGCGGACGGGTTGGGGAACTCGGAGATCGCCGCGCGGCTGCACGTGAGCGTGGCGACGGTGAAGGCGCACATCGGCAGCGTGTTCGCGAAGTTGGGTCTGGAGAACCGGGTGCGGGTCGCGCTCCTGGTCCGCGACGCGGAGGGGTGACCTGGTCCGGGTGGGCCGCGTACGTCGCGGGCGCCGGCGGCCGTTCCGGCGGTGCCGGGTTCCGCGCGCGGCGGGCGGAGGGGGTGTGGTGTCGGGGTGGCCGTCGTGTTCCCGGGGTGGGCGGGTGTCGGCGGCGAGGGGTGGTGGAGCGGGTCGCGACCCAATGGGCACGGGTGGGTTCGGTGTCCTCGTTCAGTTCCTCCGACGCTGTGGGTGGGGTGGGCGGCGCCAGGAAGGACATGCTCGGCACGACGTTCCGCGACGGGGTCACCACGAGCACGATCCCGGCCGCCCCGGGCACGCGGAGGGTCCTGTCGCCTCGGCCGCCGGGTGGTGGTGTCGAGTCGGCCCGTCCCGTGGTCGTACCGGGTGCCCTCCGCCGGCCACTCGACCACGAAGGGATTTGTCAACCTGAGTTGACGATCCCAGGATGTCAATATAGGTTGACACCCATGATGACGGACAGACTGGTCGACGTGGGCGGGTACGCGCTCCACGCCCGGGTCCAGGGATCGGGGCCGGCGGTGGTCCTGGACGGCGGCGGAGCCGGTCAGGGACTGGGCACGTGGGGGCCGGTACCGGAAGGTCTCGCCGAGTTCGCCACCGTGGTCACCTACGACCGGGCCGGGGTGGGTCGGTCGGGCGGGACCCAGGCGGGGTCGGTCGTGGACATGGCCGACGACCTGCGTCGACTGCTCCGCGCTCTCGACCTCGACCTGCCGGCGGTGCTCGTGGGCTGGTCGTACGGCGGACTGGTCACCCAGGTGTACGCCGCCCGCCATCCGGAGGACGTGGCCGGGCTGGTCCTCGTCGACCCGACGGCGGCGGGGACGCCCCCGGGGTCCGCCGTGGTGCGGAGTTCGTCCTTCGTCCTCGCGGCATGGCTGCTGCGGGCGAGGGCGGCCCTGGGCGGACGGAACGCGCGGCCCCTGCGCGAACTGGCCATGACGCTGCGCGGCATGCCGGACGCCATGGCCGAGACCGCGCGGATACGGGAGGAACACGGCTTGCCACCCGTACCGGTCCGCGTGATCACGGCGGGCCGACGGCCCAGGATGCCGCGCGCGCAGCTCGAACACCTGACCGCCGACCACGAGGCGCTGGCCGCGCTGTCCCCACGCGGACGGGTGCTGGTCGCCGAGCACGCGAGCCACCAGGTGCCCCACGACCAGCCGGAGGTGGTCCTCGACGCGGTCGGGGAGGTTCTGCGGGGCTGAGGTCGGCCCGGGTCGTCACGTCCGAGGCCCGAGGCGAGGGCGGCCTTCCCACTGGTCACTCCCACCGGGCGTCCGGTAGTCCCCGTCCGTGGTCGTCGCCACCGCGCGTCCGGCCGGCGGCCTCGGAGCCCGGCGGCGGACTGGACCCGGTGGCCGCCCGCGTGTTCCCCCGCCGCCTCGCGGCGCCCGAACACGCGGGGACGGGCGACGGCGGCTCAGCCGGCCGGGTCGCCCCCAACGGTTCCTCCGCGCCGCCCACTCCAGGGCCGGGGCCGCGCGGCGCCGGCCGGCCCCGGCGCGTCGCGTCGGAGGACCTCTCCCGACCAGGCTCCCGCCAGCCCACCGATCCGGTGGGCTGGCGGGGTACCGCCGTCACCAGCGCCCGGAGCGGCTGACCGACCGCAGCGAGGGGAGCCCAGGTCGGCGAGCCCGTCGCCGACGGCACCGCGCCGCGGGCGGTGGTGACCGCGCGTCGTTCCGGCACCGGGACACGCGGTCGAAGGGAGCCGGATCCCACGCCCACTGCACATCCTTCGGGGGCGTCGTGGTGCGCGCCCCCGTCATGGATCAGCATCTCTTCCGGGTGGTGCCGCGACACGTGGACCTGCTGCGGGTGCGCGGCAGCGCGTGTCGTGGGCCCCCGTGCTGACCCAGTCCGCCCCCGCGTTCTGGCCCGCCCCACCGCTGGGCGAGGTCGGGAGCGGGACGCGTGCTCCGCACCTGCCGTCGGACGGGAGCGATCGGGCCTGACCGGTCTCTCGGGCGGCTGACCGCCGCCCCCGGGGTGGCGTCCCCGTCGCGGGGTGGTGGGCGGGCCGCTCCCTCGCTAGGGGGCGACCGGGCCCAGGCCGGTGGCCGCCGGGTCCGAGCGGGTGGCGGCTGGGGAGTGGCTGGTCTCCCAGGACGCCAGGAGCCGGAGCGCGTCCTCCGAGGGCGAGCCGGGTTCGGCGGTGTAGATGGTGAGGGTGAGACCCGGTTCCGCGGCCATCTCCAGGCCCTCGTAGGCGAGGGTGAGGTCACCGACCACGGGGTGGTGGAACGCCTTCGACCCGGTGCCGTGCTGTCGGACGTCGTGCGCCGCCCACCGGGTGCGGAACTCCTCGCTGCGGGTGGAGAGTTCCCCGACCAGGTCGTGCAGTTCCTTGTCGTGCGGATTGCGACCGGCCTCGGTACGGATGATCGCGACGCTGATGTCGGCGAACAGGTCCCAGTCGGGGTAGAAGCGGCGCGCGGCCGGGTCGAGGAACTGGAACCGGGCGAGGTTCGGCGGTTGGGACGGGGACGCGTGGACGTCGGAGTAGAAGGCCCGCGCGAGCTGGTTGGAGGCGAGCAGGTCCAGCCGGCCGTTGCGGACGAAGGCGGGGCCCGCCGTGATGGCGTCCAGCACCCACCGCAGGCTGCGGTGCGGCACCCACTGCCTGCTCCGCCTGCGCCGGGGCCGCGCGAGCGCGCTGGTGCCGTCCGCCGCCCTGGCGAGGTCGAGCAGGTGGGCGCGTTCGGCCTCGTCGAGCTGGAGCGCGCGGGCGAGCGCGTCCAGCACGCTGGCGGACGCGCCGGCCAGCGCACCCCGCTCCAGCTTCGAGTAGTACTCGACGCTCACGCCCGCCAGCGCGGCGACCTCGCCGCGGCGCAGGCCGGGTACCCGCCGGTGCCGGCCGGCGGGCAGTCCGACCTGGTCCGGGCTGATCTTGGCTCGCCGCGAGACGAGGAACTCGCGCACTTCCTGGCGGTTGTCCACGCACACCACGGGAGGTGCTCGCGGCCGGTGCGAGGGGTGCCCTGCTGGTACACCTCTCCGGAGGAACTCCCCGCTCGCCGGGGTCAGTGGTTGCCTGTGCCCCGGACCAAGTGACACCTGCCTGGCGACCACGGGGTTTAACCACCGCCTCGATTGGAACGCCTCAGGTGGGCCCCCGGCCACCCCTGGCCGGCGGCCCCGGAGCGACGAAATGGAGACTCATCGTGCGTGGTGTGGTGCTGCGCTCCCCCGGCGACGTCCGGGTGGAGCACCGGGACGACCCGACGATCACGGCGCCGACCGACGCCGTCATCCGGCTGTCCGCGACCTGCGTCTGCGGGTCCGACCTGTGGCCCTACCGAGGGATCGAACCCGTCACCGGCCCGGCCCCGATGGGCCACGAGTACGTCGGCGTCGTCGAGGAGGTCGGCGACGAGGTGCGGACGGTGCGGCCCGGCCAGTTCGTCGTCGGATCGTTCTTCGCGTCCGACAACACCTGTGAGATCTGCCGGGACGGATACCAGAGTTCGTGCGTGCACCGGGTGCCCATGGGCGCGATCGGGTCCCAGGCCGAGCTGCTGCGGGTGCCGCTGGCGGACGGCACGCTCGTGGCGACGCCGGACCTGCCCCCAGCCGACCTGATCCCCGGCTTCCTGGCGGCCTCCGACGTGTTGGGCACCGGCTGGTTCGGCGCGGTCGCGGCGCAGGCCGGGCCGGGGAGGACCGTCGCCGTCGTCGGCGACGGGGCGGTCGGCCTGCTCGGGGTGCTCGCGGCCAGGCAGCTGGGTGCGGAGCGGATCATCGCGATGAGCCGGCACGAGCCCCGCCAGCGGTTGGCCCGCGAGTTCGGGGCCACCGACATCGTGACCGAGCGGGGTGACGAGGGCGTGGCGCGGATCAAGGACCTGACGAACGGGTTGGGGGCGCACTCGGTCATCGAGGCGGTCGGTACGCAGGAGTCGATGATGCAGGCGATCCGCTCGACCCGGCCCGGAGGTCACGTCGGATACGTCGGCGTCTCCCACGGGGTCGAACTACCGGGCGAGGAGCTGTTCTTCTCCCATGTGGACCTGCACGGCGGGCCGGCGCCGGTGCGCCGTTTCCTGCCCGAGCTGATCGACCTGATCTGGAACCGCCGGATCGATCCTGGTCGGGTGTTCGACCTCGAACTGCCGCTCGACCAGGCGGCGGAGGGCTACCGGGCGATGGACGAGCGCAGGGCGATCAAGACGCTGCTCACCTTCTGATCCGTGGGACGGGCGCGGCACCGCCCACTCCGCAGCCCCGCTGGGCCGGTCCTCGTGGTGTGCCCCGCCCGCCGCACCGGGGTTCGACGCGGGTGTCCGCCATGGACCGGGCAGGGTGGGCGGCGGGAACGACCAGGTTCGCGGCGGGGAGCGGGGCCCCGGTCGGAGGGCTCGCCTACCTGCGTCGGATGGGCGCGGTGAGCCCCCGGTAGTGCTCGCGACGTTCCTTGTCGAGGTGCTCGATGGCGTAACGCAGCATCGTGCGCGGCATAGTGGCCGCGTGCTCGTCCAGGAAGGCGATGAGCCGGTCCGGCTGTCTCCTCCCAGCCTCCCGCACCCAGCCTCCGACCGCCTTGTGGATAAGGTCCTCCTCGTCGTGCAGCAGGATCTCGGCGATGCGGAAGGTGTCGTCCACCTGGTCGTGCCGGATGAAGTAGAAGGTGCTCACCACCGCGGTCCGGCGTTCCCAGATGTTCGACGAGCGAGCCAGCTCGTAGAGGATGTCGCGGGGTTTGTCGAACAGGTAGCCGCCGACCACGTGGGGGGCGGCCACATCGACCAGGTCCCAGTTGTTGATCCGGTCAATCCGCCGCAGGTAGAGGTCGAACAGTTCCTGCCGCCTCGACTCCGGGGTCCTCCTGCGCCGGGCCTGTTTGTCCATGATGCTCAGCCCGCCAGCCCTGACCTCGTGGATCGGGCTTTCCAGGAGCCGTTCGACCTCGTCCGGCTCCATGTCGATGAACTCCTTGGCGAGCGCGAACACCTGTCCCATGCGGACGCCGAGGAAGGTGTCGCCCTCTCCGTACTCCCCCGCGCCGGACTTGAAGTAGCGCTGGATCTTCTGGAGTTCCTCCTCGGAGCGGTGCTCCTCGAGGCGTTCGACGAAGTGGTCGGCCGTGAGTGTGGTCGTCATCCACCCATCCCTGTGCTCTCGCCTCGGCCGGAGCCGAGTGCCACCAGCAGTACGAGCCCGGCGATCAGGTGCGGGACGAGATCTGCTGGAGCGCCCAACGGTTGCCGTCGGGGTCGGAGAAGAACGCGAAGCCCACGTTGTTCAGGTCCTCGCCCTCCTCCGCCGGCCGGAAGCCCTCCGGACCGGGGACCTGGACCTCACTGACCTCGACGCCCCGGCCCAGCAGTTCCTCCCGGGCCGCGCGGATGTCGCGGACGACGAGCTGGAGCCCCTGCATCGAGCCTGGCTCCATCTCCACCAGGCCGACCCCCAGGACGATGGAACAGCCCGACCCCCTCGGTGTCAACTGGACGATGCCGGGGCCGCCGTCCACCCGGGTGTCGTGGTCGACCACGAAACCCATCTGCTCCCCGTAGAACTTCTTCGAGCGGTCGATGTCGCTGACCGGCATCGCGACGACTTCCAGGGTCCAGTTCATGGGTGTGGCTCCTTCCTGCCTGATTCCGATGTTGCTTCCGCCGTCCGGGCCTGGGCCCACGCCCGCCCGGAGTCCTTCGACCGACGTGAGCAGGGCGTCGAGCCGGGCGTGGCTCTCCCGCAGTCCCCGCTCCATCGGAGTGCGCAACGTCCTGTCCCTCGCCTCCGGTGAGGGGTGCAGGATCGTGCTGGTGACGGTGGTCCGACCGGCGCGTTCCACGAACCTCGTCGTGACGAGCGAGGTGAGGTCGGGGTGTTCGGCGCCGTCGTAGGACTCGGTGTGGACGAGCAGGCCCGGTGTCTCGATCTCGCGGTACACCCCGGACTGGGTCATCTCCGCGCCGCCCGGGCCTCGGGAGACGAAGCGCCAGGTGCCGCCGACCCGCAGGTCCACCTCGCAGGCCACCAGGTTCCACCCGCGCGCGCCGAACCAGCGGACCAGCAGGTCGGGTTCGGTCCAGGCCGCGAAGACCAGTCGCGCGGGGGCGTCGAAGGACCGGCGCAGGGTGATCTCGCGGTCCGTGGGGGTCGTGACGCGCGTGGAGGTGGCGTCGCCGGCGAGTGACATCAGTGGTCGTCCGACTTCCCGTCGCGTTCCGCCCTGAGGTCGGCGAGGACGGCGTCGAGCCGTTGGAAGCGCTCCTCACTGGCGGAGCGGAACTCCTCCAGCCAGTCGACCGCCAGGCGGATGGGGGCGACGTCCAACCGGGAGGGGCGGCGTTGCGCGTCGCGGCCCCGCACGACGAGACCGGCCCGTTCGAGCACCTTGAGGTGCTTGGAGATCGCCGGCTGGCTGATCGCGAAGGGTGCGGCGAGTTCCGTGACCGTCGCCTCCCCCTGGGCGAGGCGGGCGAGGATGGCGCGTCGGGTCGGGTCGGCGAGCGCGGCGAACGTCCTGTCGAGCGCATCGGAGCCCATCGTCCACAACCTTCCGGTTTCAATACCATCCGGTTTTATACAGTGCCGGTGAAGCGGTGGCAAGGCCGGTGGAGGCGGGGTGGTCCCTGGGACGGACGAGCGCGACGGGGACGCGGCCTGGTGTGCGGAGTGCGACTCGGGTGGCGCCGCCGGCGACTACCGCTCAGCCGGGGCGCGGCCCGCCTCGGCCAACGCCGAGACGAGCAGGTCGGCCAGCAGCCGCCCGTGGCGGAAGTCGGGGTCGGGTTCGCGGTCCGGGTCGTAGATGGTCACGTCCACCCCGACCAGGCGGGGCGAGACGGCCAGGTGTCCCAGGGCGGCGACGAGCTGGTCGAAGGTCAGGCCGCCGGCTTCCGGGCTGTCGACGGCCGGCATGACGTCGGGGTCGAGGACGTCGGCGTCCACGTGGACCCAGAACCCGGCCAGCTCGGGGCCGTCCACTGTCCTCAGCGCCTCCTCCGCCGCCCCGACCGGGTCGGCCGCGACGCCCGTCGAGGTGATCACCCGCAGGCCGGCGTCCACCGCGTCCGCGAGGTACTCGTCGTCGGGGCGCACGCCGAGCGCCACGGTGTCGGCGGGGCGGACGTAGGGGCGGGTGCCGCCCAACTCCGCCAACATCCCGCCACGCCCGGTGGTCAACGCCAGGCTCTCGCCGCCCGCGGCGCCGACGGCGTCGCTGTTGCCGGGGTGCCGGTAGTCGAGGCCGTCGAAGGACACCAGGCCGAACCGGCCGCGCCCACGCAGGTGCGCGCCGATCCCCACGAGGATGGAGCAGTCACCGCCGAGCACCAGCGGGAGTTCGCCCCGGTCCGCGATCCGGTCGAGCCTGGCGGCGAGCCGCAGCGAGTGCTCGGCGATCGCAGCCTCGTTGCGCACGGTGCCGGGTGTCCAGTCCGGGCGGTAGCGCCCGGGGGTGACCACGCCGGCGTCCACGGCGTCGAGCGCGGTCACCAGCCCCGCGTCCCGCAGCACCCCGGGTGCCTTGCCGCAGCCGGGCACCACGCCGTCCTCCGGAGGTCGCAGCCCGAGGTTGGAGGGTGCGTCGAGCACCGCGATGGTTCGAACACGTCCTGCCATGTCATTCCTCCATTCGGCGCCCGGCACACCGCCGGGTCGGTCGTCGGTCACGCCCTGCCCGCGGCGCCACGGATCGCGCTCGGCCAGAGCGGGGTTCGTCGGCGCTCCGCTCAGTCCCGGGGTTCCGGGCCGGGTGGGTGCCCGCCGTCGGTGGGGATGCCGAAGGTCTCGCGGATCACGGTGGCGAGGACCGCCGGTCGGGTGAAGGGAATGTCGTGCCCCGCGCCCTCGACGGTGTGCGGGCCGCCGCCCTGGACCTGGTCGGCCGTGAGCCGGGCGGATTCCCGCATGAGCCGGCGTTCCTTCTCCCCCACCAGCACCGCGACGGGGGTGGACACCGTGGACCAGGCGGAGGGGAGGGTGAAGCGGATGTTCTCGCCGACGCTCGCCACCAGCGTCTCCCTGGTCGTCGCGGCGCTGTCCCGGACGTAGTCGGGCATCAGGTCGGCGGGGATGGCGAGCTGCCTGGCCTGGGCTCGGGCGAACCACGCCCGCCGGGCCAACGGGGCGGTCGCCGACACCAGCGCCAGCGTGGTCCCGGGCAGCGGGGCGGGTGTGGTCTCCGCGCTGACGACGACGGTGCCGAGCACGAGGTCGGGGTGGTGCGAGGCGAGCAGGATGGCCAGCTGGGCGCCGAGCGAGAACCCCACGACGTGGGCCCCCCGGGGCGCGGTGCGCCTGATCAGGTCCGCCAGTTCGGCGACGGTCTCCTGGTGGGAGACGTAGGGGCGGTGGGCGCTGCGGCCGAATCCGGGCAGGTCAGGGACGATCGCGGTGAGGTCCCGCCCGAGGTGTTCGAGTAGCGGTCGCCACATCCAACCGCTGACGCCCGCGCCGTGTAACAGCAGGACCGGGTCTCCGCTACCGAACGTGTCGCTGTGCATGGTGTCGTCCTTCGTGGCCGGGTCGGCCGTGGGAGTGGCACCACCCGCGTCAGGCGGGGGTGGATGGCCGGGCGCGGGTGGTGGGGCTGGTCGCCGTCACCTCGGCCCGGCGGGTGGAGGGCCGTCTGGGGAGCGCGCCACGTGGGGAGGCGAGAGGGCGTCGGGCGGTCCGCTCCGCTCCTCGATCCGTGATGTCCGGGGCCGCGGCGTGCTGCCAGGCGGTCGGCGCGCCGGGGAGGACCAGTGGTACGCACGCTGCGACGAACCTCCGCGTCCAGACCCGTCGTGACGACCGGAGTCTATCGGCAACCGCAGGTCCGATCGGCGTTTTCCACGAACTTGACGGAGCACAGTGGACGTCGGAGCGTTCCGCCGGGACGGCCGGGTGCGGCGCAAGGCGGCACCCGGTACCCAGGCGCACCCGCTCGGGCGGTGGCCGACGGGCGCCGTCGTGTCCGAGGGGCCGCGCCGGCGGCGCAGCACCGGCAACGGCCCGTCGGACGACTCCGTTCACCCGAGGTCAGCGCGCCGCCGCCGGGGCGGGCGGCACGCGGTGCCAGGGAAGGCCGGGTGGCCGCACCCGGTCACGTGCCCGCCGGCCCCGCTCCACCTCGCCCGCCGGGCACGTCGGCCTTGATCGTCTTCATCGGGAATCGGGACTGGAGCTTCGCCAGCCCGGGGACGGCCATCAGGCGCTGGGTCAGGAACCGCTCGTAGGTCGCGAGGTCCGCCACCGCGACGACCGCGTGGTAGTCGGGCGCACCGAACATCCGGCGTGCCTCCACCACCTCGTCGAAGGACACCAGCGCGGCCTCGAACCGTTCGAGGGTGGCGCGGGCCTGGTCGGTGAGTTCGAGGTCGACCAGGACCTCGAAGGCCCGGTCCAGGGCGTGGGGGGCGATGCGGGCGTGGTAACCGAGGATGACGCCCTCGTCCTCCAGCCGCCTGACCCGGCGCAGGCACGGCGAGGGGGTGAGCCCGACGCGGTCGGCGATCTCGGTGTTGGCGAGACGGCAGTCCCGGCGCAGGTGGTCGATGATGGCGCGGTCGGTGCGATCCACGCACTGAGTGTGCCCTGATACCCCCGTTCACGGGCAACATCCGCAATCGGCTGCCGCCACGTCTGTCCTAGCCTGGCCACAAGCGCCGCCAGGAGAAGGGGCAGGACATGGGCATGACCACCGACCCTCAGACGACCGCGCGGGCCGCCGAGTCGGCCGACGAGTTCTGGGCGACGGCTCGTCGCCGCCTGATCCGCTACGCCCACAACGACTTCGTGCCCGCCATCATCGAGCGGGCGGCGGGATCCGAGGTCTTCGACTCGGAGGGCCGCGCCATCCTGGACTTCACCTCCGGGCAGATGAGCGCGCTGCTCGGCCACTGCCACCCGGCGATCGTCGAGTGCGTCAGCCGGTCGGTCTCCAGGTTGGACCACCTGTTCAGCTGGATGCTCAGCCGTCCGGTGGTGGACCTGGCCGCCGCCCTCGCGAACACCCTGCCGTCCGGGTTGGACAGGGTGATGCTGCTCAGCACCGGCGGCGAGTCGAACGAGGCGGCCATCCGGATGGCCAAGCTCCACACCGGCGGCCACGAGGTCGTCTCCTTCGACCAGTCCTACCACGGGGTCACGCACGCGGCCGGCGCCGCGACCTACGGGATCTCCCGGCGTGGTTACGGTCCGGTGGCCCCCGGCAACCTCGTGATCCCCACGCCGAACGCCTACCGGCCGCTGTTCGAGCGGGACGGGCGGCACGACTGGCGGACCGAACTCGACCACGCCTTCGCGATGGTGGACCGCCAGTCGGTGGGCAGCCTGGCGGCCTTCATCGCCGAACCGATCCTGAGCACGGGAGGGGTGATCGAGCTGCCCCCGGGGTACCTCACCGCGCTCAAGCGCAAGTGCGAGGAACGCGGGATGCTGCTGATCCTCGACGAGGCGCAGACCGGTCTGTGCCGCACCGGTGACTGGTACGCCTTCCAGCACGAGGGCGTCGCCCCGGACATCCTCACCCTGTCCAAGACGCTCGGCGCCGGGCTGCCGCTGGCGGCGGTCATCACCAGCGACGAGATCGAGTCCACCTGCCACGACCGGGGCTTCTACTTCGGCACCACCCACGTCTCCGATCCGCTGGCGGCGGCGGTGGGGCTCACGGTCGTCACCGTCCTCCAGGAGAACGCCTTCGACCGGACCGCGCGCCAGCTGGGCGATCGGCTGCGCCGTGGGCTGCTCGAGATCCAGTCCCGGCACGAGCAGGTCGGCGACGTGCGGGGCCGTGGCCTGCTCCAGGGCATCGAACTCGTCACCGACCGCGAGAGCAGGACCCCGGCGCACGACTTCGGCGGTGCCGTCACACAGGCCTGTTTCGAGCTGGGCCTGCACCTCAACATCGTCCAGTTCCCCGGGAGCAGCAGCATCTTCCGGATGGCCCCGCCGCTGACCACCACGGACGCCGAACTGGACCGGGGACTGGACATCCTGGACCAGGCGCTGACGACCGTCGCCGGACGGGGCTGAGGGGCGGACGACGTCCGAGCCCGGGCGGGACGTCGGGTCGCACCGTGGTGGCGCCAGCCCCCGCCAGGACCTCGGAGGTCCTGGCCGGCCCGGGTGGCGGTGACCGATCGGGCGGAGCCGGGCCGGTGGCACCAGGGCTGGTCGCCGCTCCGGGGGCTCCCCGGGCTGGGCGATGATGTCCCACCGGCACCGGGGAGCGGGCCGCGGTGCCCCGGTGGGAGCGGACCGGCGGCCACCGGGAGTCCCCGCGGGGGCGGAGCGCGGGGCGCCGGCCGCGTTCGCCGCCGAGTCGGCCCGCCTGGTGGGCGGGCATTGACTGGAGTACCGGCAGCCGCCGTCCGCCGCTAGGTTGATCGGCATGACCTCAACGGCGGAGAAGGCCACCCTGCTCCAGGAGCTGCACGCGGCACCGGAGCCGCTGCTCGTCGTCAACGTGTGGGATGCGATCACGGCGAAGGTCGTCGCCGAGATCCCGGGAACACGGGCGCTGGCCACCGCGAGCCACGGCATCGCCGCCTCGCGCGGCTACCCCGACGGGGAACGCATCCCGCGCGACGAGATGATCGCCGAGGTGGCGCTGATCGTGCGCGCGGCGGGTGACCTACCCGTGACCGCCGACCTCGAGGCCGGCTACGGCGACCCGGGTGGCACGATCGCCCGCGCGATCGAGGTGGGGGCCGTCGGCGTCAACCTCGAGGACCAGATGAAGCCGTTGGCGGAGTCGGTGGGGGCGGTCGAGGCCGCGGTGGCCGCCGCCGAGGCCGCCGGGGTCGACTTCGTGCTCAACGCGCGCACCGACGCGTTCCTCAAGGCTGGGGACCGCGATCCCGAGGAGGTGCTCGCGGACGCGATCGCCCGGGGCCGGGCCTACCTCGACGCCGGCGCGTCGAACGTCTTCGTGCCGGGGAGGCTCGACGTCGACCAGGTCACCCGACTGGTGTCCGAGCTGGGCGAGCGCAAGGTCAACCTGATCGGCGTTCCCGGTTCGATCTCGCTGGAGGTGGCGCGGGAACTCGGGGTCAGCCGGGTGTCCTACGGACCGTGGAGCCAGAACGTCGCCCTGACCGCGCTGGCCGAGCTCGTCGAGGACGTCCACGCCGGTGGTGGGCTGCCGGCGGGCACCCGCACGTTGAACTGACCGACCGGCTGGGACACCCCGCCAGCCCCGGCGGCCGCCACTCCCCCGAGAGCCGCACCACCGGGTGGCGGGGTCCGGGCACCCGTTCGACGCGAATCGATGAGGAGAGGTCCGCCGCGTGGGGGAGGGCGGCCGCCGTGGCGACCGCCCTCCGTGGGACGCCTGGCCCGCTCCGGCGCGCACGGGAGGTCAGGCCTGGCGCCCCCGCCGGGGTGCGCGCGGGACGCCGAACCGGTCGCGAGTGCTCAGCTCCGGGCGGCGCGGTCGAACAGGCGTGCCGTGAGCAACGTCGCCCCGACGCCCAGGCCCACGAGCCAGAGCAGCGAGTGGGTGAGGGTGGTCGAGTCCGGAGCGCTGGTGGCGAGCCCGCGCAGCGCCTCGATGACGAGGGTGACGGGCTGGTGCTCAGCGAAGCCGCGCAGGAACCCGGGCAGGTTGTCGGCCGGCATGAACGCGGTGGACAGGTAGGGCAGGAACAGCGCGATGAAGCTGAACGTGCCCGCCGACTCCACGGACTTCGACGCCAGCCCCCAGGCGGCGGCGATCAGCGTGAACACGAGGACGTAGGCCGCGAGCAGACCCACGATGCCCAGCCACTCCAGCGGGGTGGCGGTCGGCCGGAAACCCATGGCGACCGCGACGAGCAGCACGATCACGATGGAGGCCAGGTTGCGCAGCACGCTGGCGAGGACGTGTCCGAAGATGACGCCGGACGCCCGGACCGGCATGGTGCGCAGCCGCTGGACGAAGCCCTTGGAGACGTCGGTGTGGATGGACGTCGCGGTCAGGGCGGCACCGAAACCGGCGCACAACAACATCACGCCCGGGGTCACGTAGTCGGCGTAGGAGCCGCCCACGGTGGAGTCCAGGGCGGAACCGAACACGGTGACGAACAGCAGCATGATCGCCACCGGTGCGACGACGGCGGTGACCAGGCTGTCGAGGTTGCGCAGCGAGTGGGTGATGCTGCGCTTGGCGAAGACCAGCTCGGCGGGGAGCGTGGCGGTGCTCATCGGGCGGGTTCCTTGTCGGTCGGTGCCGTCGCGGTGCTGTGGCCGGTCAGGGCGAGGAAGGCGTCGTCGAGGGTGGGGTTCTGGACGGTGAGGGTGCGGACGTGGCGCCCCTCGGAGTGCAGGCGGTTGAGCAGGAGGCGGACCCGCTCGGGGTTGCCGTCGGTGACGGACCGGATGACGGCCCCGTCGTCGAGGACGAGTTCGACGGTCTCCCGCCCGACCCGCTTCTTGAGCTCCGCCGCCGTGCCCGAGGCGACGATCGCCCCGCCGTCGAGCACGGCGATGCGGTCGGCGAGGACGTCGGCCTCCTCCAGGTACTGGGTGGTGAGGATGATGGTCCGCCCGCCGCGCGCGAGCCGGGTGACCACGTTCCACAGCGCCGCCCGGCTCCGGGTGTCCATCCCGGTGGTCGGTTCGTCGAGGAAGATCAGCGGCGGGGAGGCGACCAGGCTGGCCGCCAGGTCCAGGCGGCGGCGCATCCCTCCCGAGTAGTGGCCGACGCGGCGGTGGGCCGCCGCGGTGAGGTCGAACTCCTCGAGGAGCTCGTCCGCGCGTCGGAGCGCCTCGGACTTCCCGAGCCGGAGCAGGCGCCCGACCATCACCAGGTTCTCCCGGCCGGTCAGCTCCTCGTCGACCGACGCGTACTGCCCGGTGACGCTGATGAGTTCGCGCACCCTGGCCCGATCGCGGACGACGTCGTGCCCGAGGAGCCGGGCGGTCCCCCCGTCGGCCCGGACCAGGGTGGTGAGGATGCGGATCAGGGTGGTCTTGCCGGCGCCGTTGGGGCCCAGGAGTGCGAAGACCCGCCCCTCCGGGACGTCGAAGGTCACGTCCCGGAGGACCTCGCGGTCGCCGTAGCGCTTGCGGATCCCGGAGACCGCGAGAGCCGACTTGTCGGCGGTCGGGCGATCTACGAATGGTGGTGTGAGCTGGGGTGATGACCTCGTCATGCGTACAGCGTAACAGTTACGCAGTATGAATGCGCAAGGGTTACGCAGTAGGATGGCCGCATGGCGAACGAGCACGAGGGGAACCTGGCTCCCCCTCAGGTCCCCCGAGCGGTTCTGCTGGCCTGGGGCCGGTCACCCGCCACCACGAAGGGGCCCCGGCCGAGGTGGACGCTCGAGCAGCTGCTGGCGGCGGCCGTCCGGCTCGGCGACGAGCAGGGCATCGACGCCATCACCATGAGCGGGCTCGCCAAGGCACTCGGCAGCGGGACCATGTCCCTGTACCGGTACGTGGAGTCGCGGGAGGACCTGGTGATCCTCGCGGCCGACCACGCCCTCGGCCCGGGTGGCGCCCCCGAGGGCGCGGGCTGGCGGGACCGACTTCGCGCCTGGGTCCGCGACCTGCGCGAGGCCTACGAACGGCACCCGTGGCTGACCGCGATCCCCGTCGGGACGGAACCGCTGCTGCCGTCCTACCTGCACCGACTGGAGTCGGGACTGGCGTGCCTGGAACCCACCGGGATCTCCGGCGAGCGCGCGGTGACCGTGCTGACCATGCTGTGGACCTACACCCGGGGTGAGGTGGAGCAGTCCGCCCAACTCGCCACCCTCGCGGAGGAGGCGGCCACGGGCGTCAACGAGGTCCTCGCCGCGCGCCTGCGCGCCCTCACCGGCGACGCGTTGCCCAGGGTGCTGGCCACCCTCGAACAGGAGGCGGCATCGACAGCGAGCGACCACGACGAGTTCGACGCCGCGATCTCCATCGTCCTCGACGGGCTGACACCCCCCGCCGAGAGGTAGCGGCCCCGCGAGGGGGTGTCAGCCCGAGCCGGCGGAACCCCCGGCGGGCCGCTCGTAGCGGATCTCCAGGCCGTCCTCGTCGTCCCACTGCTCCCCCACCCGCGTGAAGTGGAACCGCGTCGCGAGATGGGTGGAGACCAGGTTGTCCGGGCTGATGCTCAGCCGCACCGTGCGCACCCCCGGTTCGGTGGCCGCGCGGTCCAGCAGGACCTCGAGCGCGGCCGCCGCGTAGCCCTGGCGGCGGTGAGTCGGCTCGACCGCGTAGCCGATCTCCACCATGCCGGACTCGTCGGGAGGTCCGTGGTACCCGGCCCGGCCCACGGCCAGCCGTCGTCGTTCGTCCCAGATGAGCCCGGTGACCCATGCCGCGCTCGCCGGCTCCCGGGCGACCCGCTCGGCACGGCGGCGCCACACGCCCCGCCAGGCCGGCCCCGCGAAGTAGGGGGAGACGGGCACGGGAGCGATGGCGTTCGCGCCGTCGAGGTCGCCGGCGGCGAGCGCGCGGAACACCGGGCCGGACAGGTGCACGATCCGCACCCGCCGGAGGAGGTGGGCGGTCACGGACGTGAGGCTCCCAGACGCGCCGGTCCCGGGGCCACCGGTTTACCGCCTCGCACTCGGAGCCGCGGACCGTCCCGGCCGCGCGGTCCACCTCCCACCCACCGGCTACCGCCGTCGACGTCCCGGCCTCCCTGGCGCGGGACGAGGCCGGCCGCCCGAGGTGGGAGCCACCAGCGGGTCCACCCGCCACCGTTCACCCCTCTCGTCACGCGCGGCGGTTCCTCGCCCGGGCGACGGCCCGGATCAGGGGGCGGTCGGGGCGCGAGTCCGGTTCGGCTGGTGCGGTCCTCCCGACCACGCACGGAGATGACCGCGTGCGCGGCAGGTGGCCGCCTGGCACCACCCTCCCGCGCGGAGTCGTCCGGTCGCGGACCGAGACCCTCGGCTGGCGCGCGACACGCGGCGCCTCCGGGACGCCGAGGGAACCGAGCGCGGGAGCTGCGTCGCGGCTCACGTTCCGTTGACAGCGCGCGCCGGCGACGACATACGATCCGGTCGACAATGATTTTCATTTCTTCTGGGCCGGTTCGGTCCCGCTAGGTGAGCCCTGTGAAGACCTCCGTTGCCGCGTCCCCGGCTCGGCGCGCGCGGCGCGGCCCCCCGCGTGCCGCCATCGTCCTGACCGGACTGACGGCCCTGCTGCTGGTCGTCGTGGTCGCGGCGGTGTCGCTCGGCCCGATCCCGGTGCCTCCTCGGGACACCGTGCTGGTGCTGCTGCACCGGCTGGGCGTGGTGGCATCGGCGGGCCAGTACGAGCTGGTCGTGGAGACCATCCGACTCCCCCGGGTGCTGGTGGCACTGGTGGTCGGGGCGGCGCTCGCCGTGGCCGGGACCGTCATGCAGGCCCTGTTCCGCAACCCCCTCGCGGATCCCGGTGTCACCGGGGTCTCCAGCGGCGCGGCCGCCGCCTCCGTGCTGGTCCTGGCCACCGGGGCCACGGTCCTGGGCCGTTGGGTGCTGCCGGCGGCGGCGTTCGTGGGCGCGCTGGCGGCGTTGGTCGTCGTGCACCTGGTCGCGGCCGCGCGGCGCGACCGGTCGGCCTCGACCCTCCTGCTCATCGGGATCGCGCTCAACGCGCTGCTCGGCGCGGTCATCAGCGCGGTGCTGGCGAACGTGCCGGACGACCGGGACGTGCGGGGCATCGTCTTCTGGCTCAACGGTGATCTGGTCGCGCGCACCTGGGAGCACGTGGCGCTGGCGCTCCCACCCGTCTGCGTGGGCGTCGTCGGCGTCCTGCTCCTCTCCCGCGACCTCAACATGCTGCTCCTCGGTGAGAGCGCGGCCCGGTCCTCCGGAGTGGACGTGCTCCGCACCCGCCGCCTGCTGCTCACCCTGGCCGCCCTGATCACGGGGAGCGCGGTCGCGGTGGCGGGAGCGATCGGCTTCGTCGGCCTCGTCGTGCCCCACGTCATCCGCCTGGTGGTGGGGCCCGATCACCGGCTGCTGCTCCCCGCCGCCGCGCTGTTCGGCGGGTCCTTCCTCGTCCTCGCCGACCTCGGCGCCCGGATGCTCCTCAGCCCGGTCGTGCTCCAGACCGGGACGCTCACCGCGTTGATCGGCGCGCCCGTCTTCCTCCTGCTGGTCCTCCGGCGGGGACGGCGAGGTGCGCGGTGACCGGTCCCCCTCCCCGCCACGGAGCCCCGGACGACCTGCCGCTGGTCGCGGAGGAGGTGAGCGTGGTCATCGACGGTCGTCCGGTGCTCGTCGACGTCACCGTGCGCGTGCGAAGCGGCGAGGTGATGGCGCTGGTCGGTCCCAACGGAGCCGGCAAGAGCACGCTGCTCTCCGTCCTCGCGGGCCTCCGGCGGCCGGAGGGCGGGGACGTCCGGCTCGACGGGACCCCGACGCGGTCGCTGCGTCCCCGGGTTCTGGCGCGCTCCCTGGCCCACGTGCCCCAGGACACCGCACTGGACTTCGAGTTCACCTCCCGGCAGGTCGTGCTGTTGGGCAGGCACCCCCACCTCCGCCGGTTCGCCCCGGTGGGCCCGGAGGACGAGCGGATCGCGGACCAGGCGTTGCGCGACGCGGGAGCCGACCGCTGGTCCGACCAGGAGGTGACGACGCTCTCCGGCGGCGAGCGGCAACTCGTGCACATCGCGAAGGCGCTCGCGCAGGAACCCCGTGTGCTGTTGCTCGACGAGCCGGTCGCCGCCCTCGACCTCCGCCACCAGCTCCACGTGCTGCGCCTGCTCCGCGAACTGGCCCGACGCGGAACCGCCGTCGTGGCCGTGCTGCACGACCTCAACCAGGCCGCCCGGTTCTGCGACCGGGTGGCGCTGCTCCACCAGGGCGGTCTGCTCGCCGACGGCCCCCCGGAACTGACGCTCACGAGGGAGAACATCGCCGTCGCCTACGGAGTGCGGGTGGTGGTCCGCCACGACCCCGACACCCGGAGCCCACGCGTGGTCCCCCTGGACATCGACGAAGGATCAGGAGACACCCGATGACCAACCCGGTACGCCGAGGCTCACTCCTCGGCACCACGTCGCTGGCGGTGGTGCTGCTCGCCGGCTGCGCGACCACCCCGGCGGACGAACCCGTGCCCGCGCCGTCCTCCGCGCCGCCCGGTGCCGCCGCCTCCTACCCGCGCACCGTCGGAGGCGGCGGTCAGGGCGAGCCGGTCACGATCCCCTCGGAACCGACCCGGATCGCCGCCCTGTCACCGGACGCCGCCGAGGCCGCGCTGGCGCTGGTGGGGGCGGAGCGGCTGGTGGCGGTACCGGCGAGCGTGACCGGCACCCACCTCGGCAACCACGTCGAGGATGCGGCGGCGGTGTCGGAGCACCTGCCGCCGGGGACCAACCCGGACCCCGAGCTGGTGCTGTCCCTGAACCCGGACCTGGTCCTGGTCACCCCCCGCCACGACGGCGAGCAGGACGCGCTGTCCCTGCTCGACGAGAGCGGCGTCCCCGTTCTCGCGCTGGAGCACTGGGACGACCTCGACGAGGTCGCGGGGAACCTGACGCTGTTGGGTGAGGCGCTCGGGGTCGAGGACCGCGCCGAGAGCCTCGTGGCGGACATGGCCAGTCGGCGCGACGCGGTGCGCGATGCCGTCGACGGCGTCGATCGCCCCTCCGTGCTCGTCCTGAGCAACCAGGCCGGCGTGCCGTTCGTCCTCGGCCCCGATTCCTTCACCACCGGCCTGGTCGAGCTGGCGGGCGGTGTCTCGGCGGCCGAACGGGCCGGCGTGCGCCGCACCGGTCCCGTCGACCCGGAGGTCGTCGTCGGTGCCGCGCCCGACGCGGTCGTGCTGGTCGACGTGACCGGCGCGGGTCGCGAGTCCTTCGACAGCCTGCTCGCCCACCCGGCCGTCGCCGACCTCCCCTCAGTGGCCGAGGACCGGGTGCTGCTCCTCCCCGCCGCCTCCGCCTTCGCCTCGGGCGGCGCGCACACCCTGGACGGGTTGGAGGAACTGGCCGGCTGGCTGCACCCGGAACGGTTCGACGGGCGGTGACCGGACCCGCTGGGGCGGAGTGCCCTCCGCCCGGCCGGTACCGGCGCGGCGGCACCAGGCGGCCGCGTGCTCAGGGCGGGGCGCCGCCGCTCCCCGAGCCGGACGGACGGTCCCAGCGTGGGGTGATCCGCCGAGGTCCCCGGCCCGGGGTGGCAGTCGGGGGCCCGCCTCGCCAGCGGCACGCCTGACGGCCCCGGGCGGACACGGAAGTGGCCTGGCCGGCACCGGTCCACCCCGCACCGGGCTCCCCGGTGCGCGGGACTGGTCCGGCTGGGCTCACCGTGCCCCCGCTCCTCAACCCTGCTCGTCAGGTGGGTGGACGACCAGGTCGGGGCGCCGCCACGCGCCGCGTCCCCCCACCTCCGGGGGTTCGGAGCGGACACCGGTACGGGCGTCTCTCCCGGACCCACCGCGCCGGACCTCCCGACCGGGACCGAGCCTGCCCGCCATCTCGTCCTCTCCCGTCCCTCCCGCCTCCGGTCCACGGTCCGCCTCATCCGGTGGACGCGCGCGACCCGGTCCGGGCGGAGGATGCCCGCGCCGCCGCGTGTTTCCCGGCGCGCTCGTCGATGTGACGCCGACTTCCCCCGGGGTTCACCCACGGGTGCGCGAGCCCCCCCGCGCGGATCGTCGACCGTCCAGGACCGACGCCCTCGGGACACCGCCAGGAGACCCGCGCGAACTCGGGTCTCCCCTGTCCAGCGCCGGATCCCGATCGGCGGTGGGGCCTCTCACCCGCCGCGCGCGGTGTCGACGAGGTGGTCCCAGGAGGCGAGGGTGATGTCCACGACTCCGTCGAGTTCGGCGAGGGTGGCGCCGTCGCGCGCCTGGATCGACAGGCCGAAGAGCACGGACATCAGGAACGAGGCGAGCCGGTCGACGTCGACCGAGCCGGGCAGGCCGCCGTCGGCCCTCGCGGCGCGAAGACGGGCGCGCAGCCGGTCCCGGTCCTGTTCGCGCAGGGAACGCAGCAGGTCGCGGAGGCCCTCGCTCTCCGGGGAGTAGGAGATCGCGGAGAGGACGACCAGGCATCCGTGCGGGGTCTCGGGGTCGACGTAGGCCCTGGCGTTGTCACGTAGCAGCGCCTCGACCGCGTCCCGCACCGGACCGGGCCTCTCCAGGGCGAGCGTGGTGGTCGAGCGGTCGGGCGAGTTGTAGAACTCGACGGCCTCGCGGAACAACTTCTCCTTCGACCCGAACGCGCCGTACAGGCTCGGGGGGTTCATCCGCATCGCCTGAACGAGATCGGTCAGGCGAGTGCCCTCGTAGCCGCGCTCCCAGAACACCTCCATCGCCTGGCGGAGCGCCGTCTCCCGGTCGAAGGCGCGGGGCCGCCCCCGCCGCCGGGGCTGGCCGGTGGCGTCGGTGGCGCCGTGCGTGCTGGACATGCCCCCAGTGTATATTTTTAATGTTCACTACAAAATTAACACCACTGGGAGAACCTGATGCCGCAACGGAACAAGGTCGCGCTGGTCACCGGAGGGAGCAGGGGGATCGGCGCCGCGATCGCCCGACGCCTCGCCGAGGACGGGGCGGACCTCGCGATCACCTACCTGTCGTCGGAGGCAGCGGCCGACGGTGTGATCCGCGAGATCCGCGCCCTCGGCCGCCGCGCCACGGCGATCGCCCTCGACAGCGCGGCGCCCACGGCGGCGGTGACCGCCGTCGACGCGGTGTTCGAGGAGTTCGGACGGCTCGACATCCTCGTCAACAGCGCGGGCACCTTCCCGAACGGTCCGCTGCCCCAGGTGACCGGGAACGAGGTCGACGCGGCCCTCGCCCTCCACGTCAGGGCGCCGTTCCTCTTCAGCCAGGCGGCCGCGCGCGTGATGGGCCCCGGGGGCCGGATCATCACCGTGGGAAGCTCCTTCGCCAACCGCACCCCCTACCCCGGGGTCACCCTCTACTCCATGACCAAGGCCGCCGTCGAGGGCATGACCCGGGGGCTCGCCCGGGACCTGGGCGACCGGGGCATCACCGTGACCGCGGTGCACCCGGGCAACATCGACACGGACATGAACCCGGCCTCGGCTCCCGAGGCCGCCGAGGAGCTCCCCGCCATCCCACTGGGCCGCTACGGCGAGCCTCGGGACATCGCCGCCGCCGTCTCCTACCTCGCCGGGGACTCCGGTCGCTACGTCACCGGCACCGCCCTCACCGTGGACGGCGGTTACAACGCATGACCGGCGGGTTCTCCACCGGGGAGCGACGACGATCGGAGGCGACGTGATCTCATGGTTGCTCCTCGTCGCGGCCGGGCTCCTGGAGATCGGCTGGGCCAGCGCCATCAAGGAGTCCCACGGGTTCACCCGGTTCTGGCCCAGCGTCCTGGGGATCGGCGGAGCACTCGCCAGCTTCGCACTCCTCACCCTCGCGGTCAGGGACCTGCCCCTCGGGACCGCCTACGCGGTGTGGGTCGGCATCGGCGCCGTCGGCGTGGCGGTGGCGGGCGTCGTCTGGTTCGGTGACACCCTCAGCCCGGGCCGGGTGCTCTTCCTCGGCCTGATCGTGGTGGGCGTCGCCGGGCTGAAGTTCCTCGAGAGCTGACCGCCGCGCGAGATGATCCCCCGACCCGTGTGCCGAACGACGCCCGGGGAACCCCGCACCCGGTCCACCGGCCGCGCCTCGTCCCGGGGGTCACGAGCGGCGCTGGCGGTGGGCTCGGACCCGTTCGCGGGTCTGGCAGCGGGTCGAGCAGTAGACCCGGTGTCCACGGCGCGAGGTGTCGAGGTAGACGTCCGCGCACCGCTCGGCGGCGCACAGGCCGGCCGACCGGGTCGCCGGGTCGGTGAGCGCGTCGAGGACGGTGGCGAGCATCGCGGCCAGCAGCGGAGGCGCGTCCGCCGCCGCTCGCCACCCCAACCGGGGCGGGGCCCCCCGGCTGTCGAGACGCGGGACGAGCCCGACGCGGTCAACGAGGGCATCGACGACCGCGTCGCGCGCCTCGCCCGGCTCAGCGGCGAAGACGGCGTGGATCTCCTCCGCGGCGGAGCTGATCTCCTCGTCCGCCAGGCGACTCCCCCCGGGCCAGGTCTCGTGCAGCCGCATCCGGTACGGGGAGTCCGGGGCGGGGTGACCGCCCCAGGGTCGGGCGGACGCCTGGCGCGGGGTGACCGCCCACTCGTTGACGAGCTCGACCGCCACCCCGACCGGCAGTGGCGGCACGGGCAGCCACGAGCGTGGTCCGGTCATCTCACGGTTCGACCACGGGTCCCGGGCCGACGTCGGACCGCTCCTCCCTGGCGGCCAGTTCCCTGGGCAGCTGGGTGGCCCAGATCAGCTCGTGCACGGGAACGGGGATGCCCAGCGCCGTGGCGTGCCGCACCACGGCGCCGCTCTGGTCGGCCAACTCCGAGGGGCGGCCCGCACGCAGGTCCCGCTGGAGGGATGCGGTGGTCTCCGGCGCGAAGCCGTGCTCGTAGACGTCGAGGATCTCGGCGAGATCGTCCTCGCCCAGGCGGGCCCCCGACCGGTTGCCGACCGCGATGACCTCCCGCATCGCCCGTTCCACCAGGTCCCGGGTGGGGCGCACGGACCTGGTCCGCCCCACCGGGGCGTCCGCCAGGGCGCCCACTCCCCCGTAGGACGCGATGAGCGCCAGTTTCCGCCACAACGCGGTGCGGACGTCCTCGGTCCACCGCGCGTCCACTCCGGCTCTCCGCAGCACCTCCACCAGTCGGAACCCGGCGGCGTCGGGTTCGGAGTGCCGCAGGGAGCCGAGGACCACGCGGGCCTCGGAGCCGACGAGTCGCACGGCCAGCGGCGCCACCCGCCGCACGATGACGACGACCGTCCCCCCGTACACCGCGTCGGAGGGCACGTGGGCGGCGGCGCGGGCCGGCGCGTCCACCCCGTTCTGGGTGGTGAGCACCCTGCCGCCAGGTTCGAGCGCCGGGGCGATCTCGGCGGCGGCCTCCTCGACCTGCCAGGACTTGGTGGCCACGATGGCGAAGTCGAAGCGGCGCCCCGCCAGGTCGTCGACGAACTCGACGTTCGAGACGACCTCGGTGTTGTTCTCGTTCCGGATCTCCACGCCGCCGCCGGCCGCGGCGCGCACCGTGGCCGGGCGGCCCTTGACCGTCACCGGCTCACCGGCCGACGCGAGACGCGCCGCCAGGTACAGGCCGACCCCGCCCGCCCCGTACACCAGAACACCCATGTCCCACCCCCGATCAGGTAACGCTCATCATGCCATAGAGCCGTTACCACATCAGGGGGATCCCTCGTCCGCGTCGAGGAGGCCGTCAGCCACCCCGCCGAGGACCCGGAGCGCCGGGGGCGGGCGATGTCTGGCACCCTCGCCAGTCCCGCGGGCCCGGACGACGTCCCGCCCGAGTCGTCACCGGCGTGGTTCCCAGCGGAAGAGGCGGGCGGCCAGGGCCACCGAGACGACGACCCAGCTCAGGGTGGGCGCCAGCAGCACCAGCGAATCGGCCAGCGCGACGCCGCCGTTCCACGCGGCGACGACCAGTTCGCTGGCCGCGCCGCCGGGCAGCAGCCGCTTGACGATGGTGAGTTCCTCGGTCCCGGTGAAACCGACCCAGCCGGAAACGGCCATCGTGCCGATGAGGACGGGCAGCGTGGTCACCTGGGCGTGTTCCGGGGAGTTCGTCACCCCGGCCGTCGCCAGCCCCAGGCAGAGCATCATGGCCACCGTGGTGACCACGGCGACCACCAGGAGGAGGACGTCGCTCGGCGCGCCGGCGACCACGCCCAACACGGTCAGGATCACGGTCACCTGGAGCACCGCGACGCCCGTCACCGGCAGCAGCAGACCGGAGAGGATGCGGGTGTCGCTCGCCGCCGTGGAGCGCAGCCGCTTGAGGAAGAGGTTCTGCCGGCGCGCGGCCAACGTGGTCACCGTGGTCGTGTAGAAACCCATCGCCAGCACGAGGAACAGCAGGATCGCCGCGATCGCCCCGAGGTCGAACACGGCGACGGTCTCGTGCAGGTAGATGTAGAGGGCGCTGAACGCCACGGGAAGTACGAACATGGTGACCAGAACCGAACGGTTCCGGAAGAGCTGGACCAGCTCGCCGAGCGCGATGGGGAACATGGAGCGGTCTCCTCCTGGGGTGGGGTTGGTCGGGTGGTCTACTCGGCGCCGATCGAGCGGAAGACGTCGTCGAGGCGGGTCGGACCGGCGTGGAGGTCCCCCAGTTCCACCGCGTTGTCCCGCGCCCAGTCGAGCAGGGCGTGCAGGTCGCGCTGCATCGTGAAGGTCTCGATGACGAACGCCCCGTCGCCGTCCCGGTGGACGTGCGGCGGCGGAGCCACCTCGGGGGTGGGCAGGGAGAAGCGGATCACCGATGGCAGGGTTCGCGTCAGCTCGGCGACGGTGCCCTCCCGGTGGAGACCGCCCTGGTGCATGAGCCCGATGCGGTCGGCGCGTTCCTGCGCCTCCTCCAGGTAGTGCGTGGTGAGGACGATGGTGGCTCCCTCATCCCGCAACCGGTCCACGGCCCGCCAGAGGTCGTCCCGGGACTGGATGTCCAGGCCGGTGGTGGGCTCGTCGAGGACGACGAGCTCCGGTGAGCCGTAGACGGCGGTGGCGAAGTCCAGGCGCCGTTTCTCCCCGCCGGAGAGCTGGGACACCCTGGTGGCCGCCGTGCGGGTGAGGTCGACGACGCCGAGCACCCGGTCGACGCTGTCCGCCCGCTGACTGAGGGCGCCGACCAGCCGCACGGTCTCCCGGACGGTCAGGTCCGGTGCGAAGCCGCTCTCCTGGAGCATGATGCCCATCCGGGGCCGCACCGCGCTCCGGTCGCCGGGGTCGCGCCCGAACACCCGCACCGAGCCCGAGGTGGGGTCGCGGTGGCCTTCCACGACCTCCAGGGTCGAGGTCTTCCCGGCACCGTTCGTGCCGAGCAGGGCGTAGAACTCGCCGCGCTCGACCTGGAAGGACAGGTCGCTGACCGCGTGGAAGTCGCCGTAGGTGACGCCCAGGCGGTCGACGTCGATCACTGGTGTCGTGGACATGCCTCGATCCCACCCGGCCGTGCCCTCCTCGACCAGTGCGCTCCCGTCACCACCTCGCCGTGACGTTGCACCCGGGTGGGCCGTGACACCGTGTCACTGGTGCCTGGTGGTCGCCGGCGGGACACTGGAGCGTCCCCGCCGCCTGACCTCGGAGAACCACCGATGCCCACCGAGCCACCGCCTCGCCCGACGGCGGCCACCGGGACCTCGCTCCCCCGACCGGTCGCCCCGAGGGGGGCGGGCCGCCGGCTCCCGCCGGAACCCCACCGCGCGGGGGGACGGGTCGGACACGCCGGCCGCCGCCCCTGGCAGGTCCGATGAGGCCGCGCCGACGGGCGCGTCGACCACGCGAACGTCCCCAGGGGACGTGGGCCCAGCTGCGCAGCCTCAACCTCACCGTGCTGCTCCCCCCGCTCGCCGCCGTCGGGGTGCTGCTGGTGGTCGTCGACGCCGAGACCTGGTGGCACGGGATCGCCCTGAGCCTGGGCGTGCTGGCCGCCCTCGTCGCGTTCGCGCGGTGGGCCGCCGGCGACGTCCTCCGCGTCGCGGTGCCCTGCCTGCTGGTCACGGGCGCGGTGTGGCCCCTCGGGGTGCTCGTCTTGGACACCCCCAGGGCGTTCTGGGGTGTGGCCCTGACCGGCCCCCTCGTCGTGCAGCAGCTGTCGCGCCACAGGGGGACCGCCTCGGTGGCACTGGTGGCCTTCGTCGCCGTCACGGGCGTGACGAGGCTGCTGGTGTCCGATGACCCGGTCCGCGACACGCTGATCTCCTACGCCATCATCCCGGCCACCCTCACCCTGGTGGGAGCCGCCCTCGCCTTCCCCAACAAGGGGTTCTCCGACCTCCTGCGGGAACTGGAGCAGTCACGGGAACGGGAGGCCGAACTCGCCGTCGTCAGGGAACGGATGCGGTTCGCCAGCGACCTCCACGACATCCAGGGCCACACGTTGCACGTGGTCAAGCTGAAGATCACCCTGGCCGAGAAGTTGCTGCACAGCGATCTCGGGCGGGCGAGGGAGGAGCTCCGGGAGGTGCACGCCCTGGTCGGGGACACCATCAGCCAGACCAAGGAGCTCGCGTACGCGCAGCGGCGGCTGAACCTGGCCACGGAACTGGAGAACGCCAAGAACCTGTTCGAGGCGGCCGGCATCCAGGTGCGCGTCGACCGGGAGGCCGAGGTCGATCCGCGTGCCGGGGAACTGCTCGGCCAGGTGCTCCGGGAGACGACGACGAACATCCTGCGGCACGCCGAGGCCACGCGGGTGCGGATCACCCTGTCCGAGGCGGGGATCTCCATCGTCAACGACGGGGTGCGGGAGGGGCCTTCGCCGGAGCTGCGCGGGCTCCGCACCCTGCGGGAACGGGTCGCGGGTGAGGGAGGGGAGCTGGCGGTGCGGCAGCGGGACGGCCGGTTCGTGACCGCCGCGACCCTCCCCGCTCCGCGAGCCGGTCAGGGGAACGGCGGGAGGGACGACCGATGACCACCGTGGTGTTGGCCGATGACGAGGTGCTGCTGCGCAAGGCGTTGGCCGCGTTGCTCCCCCTGGAGGGCGAGGTCACCGTGCTCGCCGAGGCCGCCGACGGGCGGCAGGCCGTGGAGGCCGCCCTGCGGCACCGCCCGGACGTGCTCGTGGTGGACCTGGAGATGCCCGGCTTGGACGGTCTCGGCACCGTCGCGGAGGTGCGGCGCGCGCTGCCCGAGCAGGTGGTCCTCATGCTGACGCGTCACGCCCGGCCAGGCGTGCTGCGCAGGGCGCTGAAGCTGGGTGTGCAGGGCTTCGTCAGCAAGTCGGCGGAACCCGAGCACATCACCTCGGTCATCACCGCCCTGCACGAGGGCAAGCGGTGGATCGACCCGGACGTGTCCGCCCTCGCCCTCGTCGACGACTGCCCCCTCACCGAACGCGAACTCGACGTGCTGCGGGCGACCTCCCAGGGGTACTCGGTCGCCGAGATCGCGGCGCAGCTCCACCTCGCGGAGGGCACCGTGCGGAACTACCACTCCAACGCCATGCGGAAGACGCAGACGCGGACCCGGCACGAGGCGGCCCGCCACGCCAGGGAACACGACTGGCTGTAGGCGCACGACCGGGGTGGTGAACCGGGGTGGCACCTGTCGCGATCCCGTCCCGCCCGGCGGTGGCAGGTCGGAGCGGTGGCGGGATGGGTCGGGCGGGGAGGCTGGACCGTCCACCGTGGCCGGCCGGTTCCCGCGCGCCCGTTCCGGGCGCGGGCTGGTGGCTCCGCCCGGGTCCGACTTCTCCCCTGGCGCGGCTCACGGGGTGGTGAGGAGGCTCAGCGCGAGGTCACGGGCGCGGGCGTAGGCCTCGTCGATGACGCGCATCCCGTCGGTCACCAGCGCGCCCTCGTGCAGGAGCATGACGGAGCGGGCGGTCGCCTGGGCGTCGGCCGCCCCGGCGGCACCGGCGATGTCGGTGAAGAGGTCGAGCATCCACCGCTTCTGGCCGACGATCGAGGCGTAGGCGGGGTGGTCGGGTTGGCTGATCTCGGCGTGCGCGTTGATCGTGCTGCACCCCTTGCCGCCCTCCTCGGCTGCCCAGTCGGCGGAGGCGTCGAAGACGGCGGCGAGGCGGGCGCGCGGGTCGGGCCCCGCCGCCTCCAACCTGGGGGCGAGGAACGCCCGCCACCGCTGGTCGCGTTGGGCGAGGTACTCCACGACGAGCCGTTCCTTGGAGCCGAAGCGGTCGTAGAGGGTTTTCTTGGTCACGCCGGCCCGGGCGGCGATCGCGTCCACGCCGACCGCGTGGATGCCCTGCGCGTAGAAGAGCTCGTTCGCGGCGGCCAGCACGGCGCGTGCCTTGGGGGTCCATTCGATGTCGGTTCCCACCTGACAAACTATACAGGTCGGTATACCGTGACGGATGTGAGTAAACAGATCGGTATACCAAAGGAAGGGCACACCCTCCTCACCGTCGGCCTGGGTGCCCTGTTCGTGCTGTGCTGGTCCTCGGGCTTCATCGGCGCGAAGCTCGGCGCGTCCGACTCCCCGGTCGCCACCGTCCTGATGTGGCGGTTCGTCCCGCTGGCGGTGGCCCTCGCCCCGTTCCTGCTCCGTCGAGCCGGCACCCGGGGCACCGACGCGCGGAGCGACCTGGGACGGCAGGTCACGATCGGTGCGCTCTCCCAGTCGGGCTACCTGCTCACGGTGTACTGGGCCATCGGCCTCGGGGTCAGCACCGGGACCACCGCGCTGATCGACGGCATGCAACCCCTCGTCGTGGCCGCCCTGGTCGGCCCGCTGCTGGGTGCCGCCGTGACCGGACGGCAGTGGACCGGCCTGGGCCTCGGCTTCGTCGGTGTCGTCCTGGTCACCTGGTCCGATGCCACCGCCCCCGGCAACGACGTCCCCACCTGGGCGTACCTGGTGCCCTTCGCCGGCATGCTCTGCCTGGTCGCGGCCACCTTCCTGGAGAGGCGGGCTCCGACCTCCACGCCTCCGATGCGCGCGCTCGCCGTGCACTGCGCGACCTCGGCGGTGATCTTCTCCGCGATCGCCCTGGCGACCGGCACGGCGGCACTGCCGACCTCGGGCCAGTTCTGGATCGCGATGTCCTGGCTGGTCGTCTTCTCCACCTTCGGCGGCTACGGCCTGTACTGGTACCTGCTCCGCCGGGTCGGGGTCACCCAGGTGAACACGCTCATGTTCCTCGTGCCGCCGGTGACCACGCTGTGGGGTGGGCTGATGTTCGACGAGCCCCTCACCGCTGGCACCGCCGTGGGCCTCAACCTCGCGCTGGCCGCCACCTGGCTGGTCACCCGCGCCTCGGGTGGCCTGGGACGGCGCCCCGGCGGGCGCCCCTCCCGGCAGGCGGGCGGCGCTGATCCGGCACCGCCCCCGACCCTCGTGGAACCGGGAGCCGAGCGGGACCGCGCCTGGTCATGACCGGCTGGGCCGGGAAGGCGTGACGCGGCGCGCCGCCAGCGGGGTGGCACTCATCCGACGTCCTCGGGCTCCCGCCACGCGCCGATGCCCAGCAGCACCTTCCACAGCCAGTCCGCCGCGACGACCGGTGAGGGCAAGGGGTCACGCGCCACCCAGGCGGTGATCACCCCGAGGGCACTGCCCGCGATCCCGGAGGCGAAGACGTCGACGGGCAGGTCGACGAGAGCCGCCGGTCGGGCCGTGCCGACGGCGTCGATGACGATGAGTTCGATCCGGTTGCGCAACCGGGCGGTGACCAGCGTCGACCCGTGGTCGCCGAGGACCCGCCGGTAGAGGGCGGCGTGGGACGCGATGTGTTCGAGGTAGGTGAGCAGCTCGACCGGCATCCTCGGGGTCCCGGCGGCCACCGACACCTCGGGCAGTTGCGTCGACACGTCGTGGAGGGCGTCCTCCAGTGCGTCGGCGAGCAGCGTCTCCTTGTCGGCGTAGTGCTGGTAGAAGCTGCTGCGGTTCACCCCGGCGCGGACCGTGATGTCGCTGACCGTGACCTCGTCGAGTGGTCGCTCGCGGGCGAGCTCCAGGAGAGCGTGCCGGAGGCTCGCTCGGGTGCGGGCAACGCGGGGATCCATGGCGGGCATCGTCTCACGTGTCCAGCGCCACCCGGGACAGTTATCCGACACACGTTGGATAACCGACAGTCGTCGGATAAGTTGGCGGCCAGCAACAGTCCATTCCGACGAAAGGCGTACGGTGGCCAACCTCCTGTATCGGCTCGGACGGTTATCCGCGCGACGCGCGTGGGCCGTCATCGCCACGTGGATCCTCGCGCTCGCGGTCGCGGCCGGTGCCTTCCTCACGCTCGGCGGCTCCCTGGCCACGAACTTCTCCATCCCGGGCACCGAGACCGAGCGGGTCAACGACAGCCTCACCGAGCAGTTCCCCGAGCTCACCGGTGCCACCGCCTCCGTCGTGTTCGCCACCGACGGCGAGTTCGGCGAGTCGGAGCGCGAGCGGATCGACGAGCTCCTCAACGACCTGACCGAGGTCGACGGCGTCACCGCGGTGACGAACCCGTTCGAGACCGAGGCGGAACGCGACGCCGCCGAGGGCCAGGTCACCGGCGGCCAGGCGATGATCGAGGGCGCGCGTTCGGAGCTCGAGTCCTCCTCCGACGAGTTGGAGGCGGGGCAGGCACAGCTCGACGCCGCGATCGAGCAGGCGCGGGCAGCCGGCGCCTACGAGCAGGCCGCCGAGGAGTTCGAACGGCAGCAGGCCGAGCTGGACGCCGGCCGCGAGCAGCTGGAACAGGGCCTGCGGGAGATCGAGGCTCAGGAGGCGGAGCTCGAACACGGCGCCGCGCTCATGGAGTTCGCCTCCACCGTCCGCACCGTGTCCGAGGACGGTGGAACGGCGATCGCCACCATCGCCTTCGAGGAGACGATGTTCGAGCTGCCGGACAGCGTCAAGGCCGAGGTCGTCGACGTGCTCTCCGCCGCCGAGATCGACGGCGTGCGGATCGACTGGTCCTCGACCATCACCACCTCCACCGAGGGCATCATGGGTCCGGGCGAGGTCATCGGCGTCATCGTCGCCGGCCTGGTGCTGCTGATCATGATGCGCGCGTTCCTGCCCGCGATCACCCCGCTGATCAGCTCGCTGGTCGGCGTCGGCGTCGGCGTCGCCGGTTCGCTCGCCTTCTCCGGTCTCGTCCCGATGGCCTCCATCACTCCGGTGCTCGGGGTGATGCTGGGCCTCGCCGTCGGCATCGACTACTCGCTGTTCATCCTCAACCGGCACCGCAAGCAGCTGCTCGCCGGCATGGACGTGGACGAGTCCATCGGCCTGGCCAACGGCACCGCCGGCAACGCCGTCGTGTTCGCCGGCAGCACCGTCATCGTCGCGCTGGTCGCGCTGGGCGTGACCGGGATCCCGTTCCTGGCCACGATGGGCGTCGTCGGCGCGGCCTGCGTGCTGGTCGCGGTCCTCGTCTCGATCAGCCTCACCCCAGCCCTCCTCGGGCTCCTGGGGACGCGGGCCCTGGGCCGGAAGGCGCGCGAGACGATCGGCGACCAGCGGCACACCGACACCGAGGTCCGGCCGCTGCGCACCCCGCGCGCGCTCGGCGCGGTCGCCCTGGCGACCCTCGGACTGCTCGTGCTGGCCGTCCCCGCCCTCTCGATGCGCCTCGGCCTGCCCGAGGGCTCCTCGGAGGCACCGGACACCACGCAGTACCAGGCCTTCAAGACCATCGAGTCGGAGTTCGGAGCCGGGGTGAACGGCCCCCTGATCGTGGTCGCCGAACTGCCCGGTGGCGTGGACGAGAACGAGGTGACGGCCACCCAGGCCGGGGTCGCCTCGGAGCTGATGGAGCACGCGGACGTCAGCGCGGTGGCGCCCATCGTCGTCTCCGACGAGCGCGACGTGTTCCTGTTCCAGGTGCTCCCCGTGGAGGGCCCCTCGAGCGAGTCGACGGAGAACCTGGTCCGGGACCTGCGCGGGATGGCCCCGCTGTCCGGGGAAGCCACCCTGGGCGTGGCGGGACAGGCCTCGGGCAACATCGACGTCTCGGAGAAGCTCGCCGACGCGCTGCCGATCTACCTGGTCGTCGTGGTCGGCCTCTCCCTGCTGATCATGATCGTGGTGTTCCGGTCGCTGCTGGTGCCGCTGATCGCCACCGCCGGCTATGTCCTGTCGCTGTTCGCCGCGTTGGGGGCGGTCACCGCCATCTACCAGTGGGGGTGGTTGTCCGACGTCTTCGGCGTGCACGAGCCGGGACCGGTGCTGAGCTTCGGCCCGATCATCATCATGGGTGTCCTGTTCGGGCTGGCGATGGACTACCAGCTCTTCCTGGTCTCCGGGATGCGTGAGGCGCACGTCCACGGGATGCCGGCCAGGGCAGCCGTCGTGCAGGGGCTGCGCCAGGGCCGGGCCGTGGTCACCGCGGCGGCGATCATCATGATCTCCGTCTTCGGCGGTTTCGTCTTCAGCGAGCTCGGGATGGTGCGACCGCTCGGGTTCGGCCTGGCGATCGGCGTCCTCTTCGACGCGTTCGTGGTCCGGATGGTGCTGGTGCCCGCCCTGATGCACCTGCTGGGCGAGAAGGCGTGGTACCTGCCGAAGTGGCTGGACCGGATCATGCCCGACGTCGACGTCGAGGGCGCTTCCCTGGAGCGCGCGCACTCCCCGAACGGGAGCGCGGCGACCTCCTGATCTCGTGCTCGACGGGCCCGTCCGGACCTCGGTCCGGACGGGCCCTCGTCGTTCCGGTACCCGTTCCACGCGGCACCGGGTCCCTCGTCGGTGTCGGCGCGCTGACGGGCGCGCGGGGGACGTCGTACCGCCAAGGGAGGGCGAGGGCGGGTGGGGCGACGGGACCGCCGGCCCCCGGCCAGGACACCCGCGCGGCCCCGGTTCCTGGAGCCGTTCGAGGTGGCCCCTCCCCGACGCGGTTCCGCCGCCCGTCGGCGGTCCTCCGGCGGGCGCGACCGCCGGCGCCGGGCGAACGCGACCCGTGCCCATCCGGTGCCCGGGCTAGGGAGCCCGGCGGAGGTCCCGGGTTTCGGGCCATCGCTGGAAGCCGGCCGACGCGTAGGTCGCTACGGCGGCGAGGTTGGCGCTCGGGGTGCGGACGACCGCGCTCGACGAACCCAGTTCCCGCAACGCGGCCGCCGCCGCGACCACGATCGCCCGACCATGCCCCTGGCCGCGGTGGTCCCGGTGCACTCCCATCGGTTCGAGCAACCCGGGCCGCCCCGGCCCGGCCGACCACACCGTCGCGGCCGCCACCGCCCTGCCCTGACGGTCGTGGGCGACCAGGCAACGGGCGTCGGCGTAGGGGGCGCCGGCCGCCATCGCCCGCCAGCGGTCCTCGGTGAACGTCGACCCGTCGAAGGACGCCCGCTGGACGGCGGCGCGGACCCACGCCCGGTCCGGTGTGGTCACCTCGATCCGAGGGCCGGGGGCCGGCACCGGGTCGGCGAGGTCGCGGCGCAGCGGCGTCCACGCTTCGCCGGGCACCCAGCCCCGCTCCGCCAGCCGGTCGCGGACCAACGCGCCAGGTGGGGCCTCCACGTACGCCTCACCCTCCCCCAGGACCCCGCACGCCGGGTCGGTCACGTCCTCCGCCAGCCGTCGGGCCAACTCCTCGTCCCGCTCGACGTGTGGCGCGATCGCCAGTCGCACCAGGTCAGGGCCGTCCAGCAGGCCCACCGCGAGGACCCGGCCGCCTCGGCTCCAGGTCCGGACCGCTCGGGCGGTGGCCTCCGCGCCGAACCGCCAGAACCAGCCCAGGTCCCCGGGGTGCGGCCGCTCCGGCGCCCCGTCGTCCTGCCACGCCCGCAGTACGTGCGCTACCGCGCTCAAGCCGTCGACTTCCGGAGTACCCAGGAGAAACGTCACACCACCGATCACACCCCACCGGACCGAGCCGCCGCACCTGATTTGCCGCCCGGTCTGGTGGCGCTTGGAACGCGCGGGGAGAACTCGACGCGGGTGGCGTGGTGGTGTGGCCACGCCAGCCCCGGTTGCGGAGCCCAGGCCCGGTGTCCGGTGCGGGCGTGCTGCCGGCGCCTGGTCCTCGGCCGTCGGGTCCACCTGGGCGCCACTCCACGGGCATCGACGCCCACGCCCACCAGCCCACGAGAAGGCATCGACGCCGGGCGGTCGTGGTGGGCTCGGCGCGTCCACGACGGCCGGGTCGCGGACCGGCGCCCCCGCGCCGCGGGATGCGCACCGACGGGCCGTGCGCAGGGGAGGGGCTGGTCCCTCACTGTCCGGGTCGACGACGAGCGGAGCGGGGAGGCAGCCGCGCGACCAGCGTGGACGACGATCGTGGACCTGCCGTGCCTCCTCCCATCCACGGCGCCGGACCACCCCGGGGACGGTCAGCGGCGGCCGGTCACGAGAAGTGTCGGGTGCACCAGGTAGTAGCCGGGGTCGTCGAGGACGTACCCCTGGCCGCCGGGGGTGAGCAGGGTGCCGAGGAGTCGGATGTCCTCGTCGCCCAGGCCCGCCTCGGCTCCTCGGGAGCGGGCGGCCTCCAGGAGCTCGGGCCACACCACCCGTTCCAGGTAGGGGCGCGCGGTCGGGTCGTCGTCGACGGGGAAAGCGACGCGGGGGAAGACCTGGACCCGGATGTCGCGCAGTCCGGCGGCGACCATCCAGTGGACGTGGCGGTCGTAGTGCCGTTCCCCGCCGCCGGGCAGGCCCCAGTTCAGCTCCGAGGCGGTGCGCAGCGCGCGTTGCAGCCGCGCGTGGCCCGGCAGGAACATCGACTGGTAGTAGTTGCTGGTGAAGAGCCCGAGGACCCCGTCGGGCGCCAGCGCGCCGGCCATCGCCGCGACGACGGCGGCGGGGTCCTCGAAGTTGCCAGGCCAGACGACGTCGCTGCCCCAGATCGCATCGAAGGCCACTCCCGATCCGGTGGCCTCGTCGAGGGTGGCCAGCAGGTCCCCGGCGCGGAGGCGGACGCGGTCGGCCACCCCCTCCTCCTCGGCGTGGGTCCGGGCCAACGAGAGCACGTCGGGGTTGAGATCCACCCCGAGGACCTCGGAGTCCGGCCCGGCCGCGCGCGCGAGGGCCACCAGTCCGCCGCCCGCGCCCGTGCCGGCGTCGAGCAGCCTGCGACGCCCGGACAGGCCCAGGGTCTCCACCGCCCGCTCGACCGCTGGGGCGACGAAAGCCCTGTTGCTCAGCAGGTAGGTGACCAGCCCGGTCCGCCGCAACTCCGTCATGCGAAACCTCCGTAGATGAAAATGATTTCCATTGTATGGAGTCGGTGACGGCGGGACGCACCACCGGCCCACTCCCACCGGGCGGCATGGGCCCGACGGTGTGGAGGACGTCCGACCGACGTGGACCGTGTGGTGGCGGGCCGGACGCCCGGAACACACCCCGATGACGGGCCGCTCCCCCGACCCACCGCGGCCCCAGGGCGACGAACGCTCCCACGCCCCGGACTGCGAGGAGGCGTTCCCGTAGCGGCCCGGCCCGGCCGGCCTGACGGCCATCAGCTCCGCACTCCCGGAGCTCGGTGTCCCGCGCGCTCCGCGCGGGCGGCCGGCATGGGGCCCCTGGCGACCACCGGTGAGCCCGAGGACACCCCCGCGCGACACGGCCGAGGCGCCACCCGCCGTGCTCACGACGGAACAGACGGTCTGGATCAGTCACCACGTCGGCAGAGGTTCACCCGGAAGCCGGCTACCGATCGTGTCCGCGTCACCTTCGGCAGAAAACGTGCGAGGGCCGCGTAAGCCACGTCCACGCGGCATCGGACCCACTGACACGGAACGAGGAAGCAATGAGCAGCAGAGTGCTCAAGCGCACTCGCGGTCTCGTCGTCACGGGAGCGGCCCTGGGCATGGCCGCCGCTCCCCTGTCGACCGGCGTCGCGGGCGCGGAGGAGACACCCGTGCCCAAGAACATCATTCTTCTCATCTCCGACGGCGGCGGTTACGGCCACTTCGACCTGCCGAGCCTCTACGAGCAGGGGCAGAGCTACGGTCAGGCCTCCGTCGACCCCGCCACCGGCGCCGTGGAGCACGTGCCCGGCACCGCGAGCCAGGTGTACGAGTCGTACCCGGTCCAGGTCGGGCAGTCCCACCACTCCGCGAACGGCCGCGCCGAGTACGTGACCGAGGACGCCTGGGGCTCGTTCGACTGGGTGGCCTCCGGCGCCACCGACTCGGCCGCCGCCGGGACCGCGCTGGGCACGGGTGTCAAGACCAACAACGGCGTCCTCGGCTACACGCCGGACGGGGACCGCCTGCTGACCGTCGGCGAGCAGGCCATCGAGGTCGGCAAGAAGGTCGGCCTGGTCACCTCGGTGCCCTTCAACCACGCCACCCCCGCCGGGTTCATCGCGCACAACGCCGACCGCAACGACTACCAGGGTCTGGCGACCGAGATGATCGACAGCGGTGTCGACGTCCTCATGGGCGGCGGCCACCCCAACTTCACCGACGCCCACACCCGCCGGGCATCGGACTGGACCTGGATCTCGCAGGACGACTTCGAGCGGGTGAGCACCGGCGGAACCGACTTCACCTATATCGAGGAGCGGTCCGACTTCGACTCCCTCGCCGAGGGCGGGACGGTCCCGGAGAAGGTCTTCGGCCTCGCCCAGGTCGCGGAGACCCTCCAGTACAACCGTCCCGGGCTGGAGAACGACGACGTCCTCCCCTGGAGCGACCCGCTCAACGCCGTTCCCGGCCTGGACACCATGACCGAGGGCGCGCTCAACGTCCTGGAGCAGGGCGACGAGGGCTTCTTCCTCATGGTCGAGGGCGGTGCGGTCGACTGGGCCGGTCACGCCAACCAGACCACCCGCACGGTGGAGGAGCAGATCGACTTCAACCGCGCCGTGGAGGCCGTGGACGAGTGGGTCGAGGCCAACAGCAGCTGGGACGAGACCCTGGTGATGGTCACGGCCGACCACGAGACCGGCTACCTCGCCGGCCCGGACTCGAACCCGACCTGGACCCCCATCACCGGTGAGGCGGGTGCGCTGCCCAACGTCTCCTGGCACTCCGGTGGCCACACCAACGGCCTCGTCCCCTTCTACGCCAAGGGCGCCGGCTCGGAGGTCCTCCAGGCCCGGGCCAACCAGTGGGACATCGTCCGGGGGGCCTACCTGGACAACACCGACATCGGCGAGGCCGTCTTCGACTTCCTCGGTCACGCCCCCGCCTCGGGTGACTCCTCGGTGGCGCTGGAGGCCAGCGTCCCGCTGCCCACCACCGGTGGTGCCCTGAGCATGTCGGTCGCCGACGCCGGTTCCGTCGTCCTCGAGGGCGACCCGCGCGGCCAGTCCGGTTCCCTGCCGCACGTCACCGTGACCGACACCCGCGACGAGGTGCAGTCGCGCGGTCAGGGCTGGACGGTCTCCGGCAGCGCCAGCGAGTTCGTCGCCGGTAACCGCCGGTTCGGCGCGGAGAACCTGAGCTGGAGCCCGAAGGTGGTCGAGTCCGAGTCCGGCGCCTCGGCCGGCCCGGAGGCCGCCTTCGACGGTCCGGCCGCCCTGGCCGACACCGACCGGGTGAGCCGCTTCGGGACGACCGTCCTGGGCGCGGACCTCGGCCTCGTGGTGCCGGAGGAGGCCCGTGGTGGTCGCTACGGCAGCGAGATCACGCTGACGCTGTTCGCCAAGGACTGATCGACGTGGGCGGGGTGGAGCGGGGACGCACCCTGCTCCACCCCGTCTTCCGTTTCCCGGTCCGGAGCTGGTCCTCCGGCCGGGACGAGGTGGAGCGCCGCGCGGACGCGCGGCAGGAAGGAGCCGGGTGTGTCCACCACCCCGCAGTCACCACGCCAGTTCCGGTCCCGTCCCGGACGGGCGTTCGCCGCGTTGGCCCTGACCACCGCGTTCCTCGGTCTCGGCGTAGGCACGGCCGCCGGGGACGCGGAGGCGCCCGTGCGGTGGAGCGTCGCCCCGGCCACCGGGGACGGCCCGGACGGTCGCCTGTCGCTGCGGCACGTCGCCGATCCCGGCGAGGAGGTGTCGGACGCCGTCGCGGTGACCAACCTCGGCACGGAGCCGGCCGAGTTCGCGGTGGCGGTCGGGGATGGCGTGGTCGGGCAGAGCGGTGTCTTCGACATCGCCACCGGGGAACCGACGGGGTCCGGCAGCTGGATCAGCGTCGGAGGGCTCGACGAGGGCACCGTGACCGTGCCCGGTGGCGAGACGGCGGTGCTGCCGGTGATCGTGGAGGTCCCCGAGGACGCGACGCCGGGTGACCACCCGGCGGGCATCGCGGTGGGGGTGTCCACCGACGAGGACGGGATCACCGTCCAGCGCCGGATCGGCGTCCGACTGCACCTCCAGGTGGCCGGCGAGCTGGAACCCGCGCTGGCGGTCAGCGCGGAGGGGACCTCGTACCGCCGCTCGTCGTGGGTGCCGTTCTCCCCGGGAACGCTGGTCGTCGACTACGAGATCGCCAACGAGGGCAACGTGCGGCTGGGGGCGGCCACCACGCTCGACGCGGAGGGCCTCTTCGGCCTCGGATCGGCGCGGGACTCGGACGGGGTGGACGAGCTGCTCCCGGGCGACGTGGTGTCCCGGTCCGTCGACGTCGAGGTCTCGCCCTGGTTCCTGCTCTTCGGTGACCTGTCGGTGACCGCGTTGGCCGTGGGTGAGGACGAGGTGTCCCCGCCGGAGGTCGCCTCCCACGGGTTCACGCGGACGGCCGTGCCCTGGACCGAACTGGCGGTTGTCGTCGTGCTGGCCGGCGTGGTGGGGATGGCGCTGGCCCGGCGCCGGCGCACCCGAATGGCAGCGACGACCGCGAGCGCGTCGGTGGGCGAGGGTGCGGAGTCCTGACCGGACGCGATCCTCGGCACGCGGCGGGCGAGGTGGACGACCGGTCCGCAGTCCGGCGCGGCCACGGGTAGGGCAGTCAGCGGAGCGACCCGCCTCCATCCACCGCCGGTGAGCGAACGACGACCGCCCTCGGCCCCACCCCCGCGCGTCGCCGAACTCCCCTCCCCACGGCACCCATGACGAGCGCCGGAGCGTCGGGACGTGAGCCGACGGCGACACCGTCGAGGAGGAATCGCCGACGACCTCGTGCAACCCGCCGTGGGCCGTTCCCTCCGAGGAGCGCACCCGCTCCGCGTGACGCGTCGGTGTGCGGCACACCACCGGAGGCATCGTGTCGGTCGTCCGCGCCACGCCGGGGAATCCCGCTCCGCCACCAGACCGGTTCGCATCCTCCTGCCGGCGACGGCGACCCGGGCCAGGGGACGTGGGCCGTTCCCCGTCCGGCGGACTGACTCCGCACGCGGTCCACGCCTGAGCGCGGGACGGACCTGGTCCGTCCCCGGGGCTCGCTCAGGTCCGAGGGCTCAGGCCCGTGACGGCCAACCGGAACAACCGGTCCGCCTGGGCACCGGGGTCAGGGTGGTGCTCCGTGGCCAGGGCGATGCCGACGGCCAGCGTGATCAGGTCCGGGACGGTGACGTCCTCGGCCACGGCCCCGTCCTCCACGGCAGCGCGCAGCAGCGGGGCGGCGGCTTCCTCCAGGGCGTCCGAGCAGCTGTTGCCGTGCGCCTGGGCCGACTCGGCTCCGTCGTAGGCCAGCGCGACCGCCAGTCCCCGGGCGGAGACGCAGTAGGAGACGACCTCGCCCAGCCAGTTCACGAGCGCGGTCCGGCTGTCGGCCGCGCGGGCCAGTTCGTGGGCGCGGACGCACAGGGCCTCGATCCGTTTCCGGGAGACCGCCTCCAACAGCGCTCGGCGAGTGGGGAAATGCCGGCGCACGGTCGCCGAGCCAACCCGCGCGGTGCGGGCGATCTGTTCCATGGAGGCGTCGGCGCCACGGGTGGCGACCTCGTCCTCGGCCACCGCGAGGATGTGCGCGTAGTTGCGCCTGGCGTCGGCACGCTGGCGCTCGGGCATGTCGTCACCTCCAGGTTTGCCAAGTGGCGGGGCCCGCCGTATCGTACCCGAACACAAACGGCGGGCCCCGCCACTTACGTCTCCACCCAGTCGAGGAGCAGCATGCCCACGAATCCCGCGCCCGTCCTGGTCACCGGCGCCACCGGCAGGCAGGGGGGCGCCACCGCCCGCGCCCTGCTCGCCGACGGCGTTCCCGTGCGTGCCCTCGTGCGCGACCCCGCGACCGACCGAGCGAAGGCCGTGGAGGAACTCGGCGCCGAACTGGTCACCGGCGATCTCCACGACCGCGACTCGGTGATCCGCGCGGCCGAGGGAGCCCGCGCCGTCTTCTCCGTGCAGATGCCCCGCATGAGCGAGGACGGGGTCGACTTCGCCGGGGAGGTGGTCCAGGGCCGCAACCTCGTCGAGGGCGCGAAGGCGGCCGGAGTACCCCAGTTCGTGCACACGTCGGTCTCCGGCGCCGGCCAGCACACCGGGACCCCCGGCTGGGCCGAAGGCCACTGGTCCTGGATGGAACCCACTCTCGGCGCCAAGTGCGCGGTCCAGGACCAGGTCCGCGCGGCCGGCTTCCCGCACTGGACCATCCTCAAGCCGGTCTTCTTCATGGAGAACTTCCTCCCGTCCATGGCCTACCTCTTCCCGCGCGGCATCGAGGGCGGCCTGGTCACCCTCCTGCGCCCCGAGGTCCGGATACCCGTGGTCGCGGTGGCCGACATCGGCAGGGCGGCGGCCGCCGCCATCGCCGCACCGCGGCGGTTCGACGGGGTCGAACTGGAACTGGCGAGCGACTACCTGTCGATGGCGGAGGTCGCCGAGGTCCTCTCCCGCGTCCTGGGCAGGCGGTTGTCGGCCCCGGACATGACCGAGGAGGAGGCCGTCGCCGCCGGCATGCCGCCGATGGGTGCCTCGCACAAGTGGCTCAACGCCGCCGGCCAGCCGGGCCGCCCCCGGTTCGCGCGGGATCTCGGCATCCCGCTCACCAGCTTCGAGGACTGGGCCCTGGAGCACATGCGGGCCGAGGTGGGGCAGGCCCCCGGTTCTCCCGCCGTCTGAGGGACGCACCCCCTGACCGGACCCGAGCCAGCGCGGAGCGGGCTCGAGGTGGCGTGGAGGCATGGGTCCGCGCCCCCGTCAGGGCGACGTCCGAGTGGGATGCCGGTCTCGGTGGCCTCGTTCGCCTGCCTGGCGACGCCGCCGCGTGGAGCCGCGTTGCCAGTGGTCCTCGCCGGGCGAGGTGACCGAGACCGCCCGCACGAGGACCAGCTCCAGGGGCTTACCCGGCCCGCTCCTGATGGGTAGGCGCTCGCCGGACGCGCGGTGGGGGACCGTGCATTCGGTCCGCAGTCGACCCGTCAGGCCCGGGCGACATCAGCGGACGCTCGCGCTTCGCGCAGCTCCGATCGGGCGCGGACGATCTCGCCGACGAGGAGAGGTCCGAGGAAGAACACGGCGAGCACGGTGCCGAACGCCACCCAGGAGAGCAGCGCGACCCCGGAGTCCGCGATCGAGGCGGTGCGGTGGCCCACCCAGATCGCGGCCGCCGCGAGGCTCGCCAGGGCGCAGAGCATCGCGGCGAGGCGGTGCCGCGCCCACGCGGCCAGCCCCAGGACGGCGACCATCGGCGGCAGGAACATGCCCAGTTCGTGGTCGCGCACGATGAAGACGACGTAGGAAGCGGTCGCGATCAGCGTGGATGTGAGCGGGAATCGGGCGAACGACGCGAGCGCGACGCACCCGAGAACCACCATCGCGAAGGCGAGGGCGTCGACCGGGCGGGTCGGGCCCCACCCCGCCGCCGGGGTGAACGGGTCGCCCGTGACGGTGCCGATCGTCGCCCCGAGTTCGACGATCAGCACGACGAAGGCGACGACCGGCCAGATGAGCGTCCGGCGCGTCATGTCCACACCACCGCGACGATGACGTCGGTGACGCCGAGCCCGCCGGCGGCGTGGAACAGCTGTCGCACCGAGGCGGTGTCCGCTCCCCGACGGCGTCGCGCGATGAGCGCGGCGACGAGCGCCCCGAGAGCGACGAGGGCGATGCCGAGCTTGACGATCACCTTGACCTCGTCGACATCGAGCCCCTGCAGGCGCCGCGCGGCGATGAGGGCGTTGCCGGTGACGACCTGCACGATCGCGCCGGTGAGCATCAGGCGCAGGCGGAACGCCTCCCGGCTGCGGAGTTGCAGGAGGAAAGGACCGATCAGGGCCGCGAGGCCGAGGAAGTGGGCGACCAGGAGCGCGAGGCGCGTGATCTCTAACAGCGACATGTTCCTCCTAGGGGTGAGTAAGTATTCACTCACCCCTAGAGTGGCAGTATGCCGCTACCCAGGTCAACTTCGACTCCGCGCGGCGACGCACCGTCCGCCTACGAACGCATCCTGGACGCGGCGGCGGTCGTCATGCGCCGCGACGGGCTCATGCGCGCCACCACCAAGGAGATCGCCCGCGAGGCCGGCTGCTCGGAGGCGTTGCTCTACAAGCATTTCCCCGACAAGCGCGACATCTTCCTGCGAGTGCTGACCAACCGCTCACCGCGGCTCGATCTGGCCGGGGGACTGGCTGGCACCGGCACGGTCACCGCCAACCTGGAACATCTCGTCGCGAACCTGCTGCGGTTCTACGAGCAGGGTTTTCCGATCGCCGCATCGATCTTCGGCAACACCGAACTCCTGCGCGCTCACCGACAAGCGATGGTCACCCGCGGCGCCGGCCCCCACGGCCCCTCGGCTGGCCTCGCCCGCTACCTCGACCAGGAGGTCCGACTCGGCCGGCTGCGCGACCTTGACGCCGACGCCGTCGCACGCCTGCTCACCGGCGCCGCGCTGCACGAAGCCTTCCTTGCCGCCTACACGGGCGAGCCGGTACCCGACCCGACGGCCCTCGCCCAGCGCCTCGTCGCGGCCCTCGACCTCTCCCCGCCACAGGAGGAACGGCGCGACGAACCGGCACCGGACCGAGGAGCGTGACCAACCGACGCGATCGGCGCGGCCACCATCCCGCTCGGTCGCGGTGACCTTCCACGTCACGCGGATCCGCCCCTCCTCGGGGCGCTTCGGGTCGAGTGGGTGCCGCCGCCGGGCGGCGCGTGGTCCGCACGCCAGCCCCGAGGGATCGCGCCCATCCGGCCACCGGGTGCGCCTGGCGCGGGCGGCCGGGTCGGAGGAGCCGCCCGCGTCGGACCGGTCAGGCGTCCTTCGCGCCGGGAGGCCCGCCGGAACCGCCGGCCGTCGCGGCGGCCTCGGGTTCGCGCCGGGTGAGCACCCGGGGGCCGTCCTCGGTGATCGCGACGGTGTGCTCGGAGTGGGCCGTGCGTGAGCCGTCCGCCGAGCGGATCGTCCAGCCGTCCGGGTCGTACACGATCCGGTCGGTCGTCCGCGCGAACCAGGGCTCCAGCGCGAGGGTGAGCCCGGGGCGGAGCGTCAGGCCACGACCGGCCCGCCCCTCGTTGGGGACGTGGAGGTCCTCGTGCATGGTCCGGCCGATGCCGTGCCCACCGAACTCGGTGTTCACCGGGTAGCCGTAGTCGCGGGCCACCTCTCCGATCGCCGCCGAGATGTCCCCAAGGCGGTTGCCGGGGTGCGCCACCGCGATCGCCGCCTCCAGTGCCTCCTCGGTGGCGCGGATGATCCGCAGGTCCTCCTCGGCTGGCGTGCCCACGATGACGGTGCGTGCCGAGTCGGCCGCCCAGCCGTCGATGCTGACCGCGAGGTCAGCGCTGAGGACGTCCCCGTCCCGCAGCGTGTAGTCGTGGGGGAGTCCGTGCAGGACGGCGTCGTTGACCGACAGGCAGATGACGTTGCGGAACGGTCCTCGACCGAAGGACGGGGTGTAGTCCCAGTAGCAGGACTCGGCTCCGCGCCGCGCGATCATGCCGCGCGCGTGGTGTTCAAGGTCCATGAGGTTGACGCCCACGTCGGCGAGACGGCCGACCTCGGTGAGCACCTCGGCGACGAAACGCCCGGTCACGTGCATGCGGTCGATCTCCGCAGGCGTCTTCAGTTCGATCACGCGCACCTCGCGTCACAGGTAGTGGTATTACTATACCCGCCACCCTAGCACTTGACGGTATACTAATACCAACCCTAGGCTGGGAACATGGTCCGCCACCCGCTCACCCCCGAACAGATCGAAGCCGGCAGGCGCCTCGGAGCCCTGCTGCGGCAGGCGCGAGCGGAGCGGGACCTGACGGACGTCGCGCGCGCGGCCGGCATCTCACCGGAGACCCTGCGCAAGATCGAGACCGGCCGGCTGCCCTCCCCGGGATTCGGCACGATCATCTGCCTCGCCGAGGCGCTGGACCTCTCCGTGGAGCGGTTGGCAGCCACCTGGCGCGGCAGCGGCCTGCCCCTGGGAGCCGTGTCCTAGCCGTTCCCCCCGCGCACCGGACCCCACCGACACCGAGGGCGAGAAGCCGGTGTCCGACCGCGCGGCGGTCCAGGATCGAGAAGGGGAACCAGGGGCTCACCGGGTGCGACGTGCTGGCTGGCTGACGGCCACCGGGCCGAACGTTCCGGTGAGCGAACCGTCGACGCGTGGGACGGCTCGCTCGACACGCGGGGCTCCCGCGAGGGCGGCTCGGCGGAGCGGCGGAAGCAGGAGGAACGGTCCCGGCCCACTCCGCACCGCGTGCCGGGACCGACCTGCCACCGGTGGGTGGCCGTCGGCAGCGCTCCCCGTACGCCTCCCCCGGTGGCCGGCCAGGCACGGCACCTCGGCTGGGAGGCGCCGCCCCCGGCCGCCCCGAGGCGGTTCCCGGCCGGACCAGGGCCGGGCCCGGGCGCGCCCTCCCGGCGGGTGCCGGCCACGGGGCGACCGCCGGTGGCGCACCCGGTGCCTACCAGGTCACCGGGAGCTCGTAGACGCCGTAGACGAAGCCGTCGTGCTTGAAGGGGATGGTCTCGAACTCGGTGGCGAGGCGGAGCTCGGGGAGCCTGCGGTACAGCGTGCGGTAGACGACCTCGAGTTCGAGCCTGGCCAGGGGCTGGCCGAGGCACTGGTGCACCCCGAAGCCGAACGCCACGTGGTGCCGGGCCTCCCGGGTGATGTCGAGCTCGTCGGGGTCGTCGAACGCCCGTGGGTCCCGGTTGGCCACGTCGTTCGGCAGGATCAGCCCCTCCCCCGCCCGCACCGGGCACCCCGCGACCTCCATGTCCTCCACCGCGACGCGGCGCCGCCCGCCGTGGGTGATGTTGAGGTACCGGAGCAGTTCCTCGACCGCCCGCGTCGCCACGGTCGGATCGTCGGAGTCGCGGAGCAGCGCGAGCTGGTCGGGGTTGCGCAGCAGCAGGAGCGTGCTCAGCGCGATCATGTTCGCCGTCGTCTCGTGCCCGGCGATGAGCAGGAGCACGGCCATCTCGGTGGCCTCACGCATGGTGAGGTCCCCGGCCGCCACCCGCCGGGCCAGCCGGGACAGCAGGTCGGCGCCGCCGGGTTCCCCCAGCTTCTCCCCGACGAGTCCCCCCAGGTAGCGGGCCAGTTCCCCGGAGGCCTCCGCCCGCTGCTCCGGAGTGGACTTCCGGTGCACCATCGTCCTGCTGTTCCGCTGGAAGAAGTCGTGGTCGGCGTAGGGCACGTCCAGCAGGTCGCAGATGACCAGGGAGGGCACCGGGAGCGCGAACGCCTCGACGAGGTCGACGGGGCGGGGGCCGGCGAGCAGGCCGTCCACCGCCTCGTCGACGATGCGCTGCACGGCGGGCCGCATCGCGGCGACGTTCTTCACGGTGAAGGCCGACCCGACCATCCGCCGCAGCCGCGCGTGCTCGGGATCATCCATGCCGATGAAGCTGAGACTGGCCCGGCCCGGGGCCGACCGGGGGTAGGTGGGGTGGGTCATGTCGGCGCTGACCCGCCGGTCGGACAGGACGGCGCGTTGGTCGGCGAACCGCGTCACCAACCACGGGGTGGTGCCGTCCCAGAGCCGAACCCGGGCCAGGGGCGTCTCCTCGCGGAGTCGCTCCAGCCGCGGGGGCGGGTCGAACGGGCAGCCCTCCGCGCGGGACATCGGGTAGTCGGGCGCGTCGGCCGGCGGGTGGTTGGCGGGGTCCAGGGTGCTCGTCATCGAATTCCTTCCGTGGCGGGCTCCCCGCCTTCCCTGCGGCGGGGGTGCCGGTGGGGCCGGCGGCGCGGGCTAGGCGGACGTGGGGGCGACGGCGGGTTGGCCGGTGTCCACCGCGGTCGGTGCGGTACGCGCTGGTGGTGGCCCGAGGAGGCGTTGCCGCAGTCGCCTGGCCTGTTTGGGCATGTTCCAGCCGAGGACGCCCACGGGCCGGCCCTCCCGCCGGTAGACGGCCACGAACCCACGGGACCCCAGTTCGCCGTCCTCGACGGTGACCTCGGCGTCGCGGGGCGGCAGGCCGTGGACCTGGAGCCTGGCGTCGAACTGGTCGGTCCAGAAGTAGGGCACGGGGGTGTACGGGCGGTCGGCACCCAGGATGTTCTGGGCGACCACCCCGGCCTGTTCGGTGGCGTTCGTGCGGTTCTCGAGTCGCATGCCGACGCCCAGGCCCTCGTGGAACCAGTGGGCGACGTCGCCGACGGCGTAGACCCCGTCGGCCGCCCGGCACCGGGAGTCGCAGCGCACTCCGCCGGTCAGGTCGAGCCCGCTGCCCGCCAGCCAGTCGGTGTTGGGCACCGATCCGAGGGCCACCAGGACGACCTCGGCCGGGATCTCCTCGCCGCCCTCCAGGGCCACCCCGGTGATCCGCCCCTCCCGGGCGACGAGCCCGGTCACGGCCCGGCCCAACCGGAGCCGCACCCCGTTGTCGGCGTGGGTCCGGCGCAGCAGGCCGGCCACCAGCGGGCCCAGCTGCGCCTCCAGTGGCGCCGCCTGGGGCCCGGTGAGGGTGACGTCGTGCCCGGCGGCGCGGGCGGTCGCGGCGACCTCCGCCCCCAGCACGCCGTCCCCCACCACGACCAGCCGGGTCCCGGGTCGGAGGTCCTCGCGCAGCGCCAGGCAGTCGTCGAGGGTGCGCAGCACGTGGACGCCGGCGAGACCGTCCTGCCCCGGGAACGTCCTCGGTCGGACCCCGGTGGCGAGCACCACGACGTCCGAGCGCAGCAGCCGTCCCGACGCGGTCCGCACCACCCGGTTGCCCGCGTCGAGGGAGACCGCCGGGTCGCCGAGGACCACCCGGACGTCCAAGGCGTCCAGAGCGTCCTCCTGGCGGAGCCGCACCCGGTCCGGTGCCCAGGCCCCGGCGAGGACCTGTTTGGACAGCGGAGGCCGGTCGTAGGGCGGGTGGGTCTCCGCTCCGAGGAGGGTGACCCCGTCGGTGTACCCCCGGCGGCGCAGGGCCTCGACCGTCGCGAGCCCGGCGGCGGACGCACCGACGACGAGCACCTCCGCCGGGGTGTTCACGGAGCTGTCCGCAGGGTGATCGCGGCGGCGGGGCAGACGTCGGCGGCCTCGCGGACGGCGTCGTGCAGCTCGGCCGGCGGTTCCGCGTTCAGCAGGACGACGACGCCGTCCTCGTCGCGCTGGTCGAACACGTCGGGGGCCGCCAGCACGCACGATCCCGCTCCACAGCACTTGTCCTCGTCGACGGACACCTTCATCGTTCTCGCTCCTTCGTCCTTCGTGGTGGTGGGTGGTCTCCTCAGCCGGTGGCCGAGGTGACGGGTGCGTGCCAGAGCCCGACGATGGCGTCGACGAGCGCGGCCGCGGCGCCGTCCCAGGTGGCTTTCGGGGTCGGCCTGCCGTCGGCGAGGGCCGCCTCCCGTTCGGCGCACAGGTGGGACAGGAGGGTGCGGGCCATCACCCCGCGTTCGAGGTGGACCGGTAGTGGCAGGGTGGGCAGGCAGCGGTTGAAGCCCTCCACGATGCGACGCAGGGCCTCCGTGGTGAGCGCGTCCTCCATGATGATCCTGCGCAACGCGGGGTCGGTCAGCGCCTGGGCGCTGAAACGCGCGTACCAGGAGGGAGTGCCGAGCCGGTCCAGGTGGTCGGTGAACGGCCACACCAGGCACGCCACCCAGTCGCGCGCGTCGTGGCTGCCCTCGATGCGGGCGAGCATCCGCTCCCTGGTCGCCTCGATGGCACGGGAGTGCCTGCCGATGATGGCCCGCACCAGCTCGGTCCTGCTCCCGAAGTGGTACCCGACGGCGAAGTTGTTGCCCTGGCCGGCCGCCTCACCCACCTGCCGGTTGGAGACGGCGGAGATCCCGCGTTCGGCGAAGAGCCGCTCGGCCGTGGTCAGGATCAGCTCCCGGGTGTCCTCCGCGCGTCGGGTCCCGTGTCCCGTGGTCACCATCGAACCGGTAGTTCCTGGAGCCCGCCGACCACCAGCCCCTCCACCCGCGCCAGGTCCTCGGGGGCGACGGCGAGCTCGAGCGTGGGGAGGCGGCGCAGCAGCACGGAGAGCACGGCCTGGAGTTCGGTGCGGGCGAGGGACTGCCCGAGGCAGGAGTGGCCGCCCGCTCCGAAGGCGAGGTGCGTGTTGGGGCTGCGGGTGAGGTCCAGCTGGTGGGCGTCGGGGAAGACCCGCTCGTCGCGGTTGGCGGCGCTGAGGTTGCAGACGACGGTGGTACCCCTGGGCACGAGGGTGCCGCCGACCTCGGCGTCCTCGGTGATGTAGCGGGGGATCCCGAAGCCGCCGTTGGCGTCCATGCGCAGGAGCTCCTCCACGGCGGTCCGCACGAGGGACGGGTCGGCGACCAGCGCCTCCCAGCGTCCCCGGTCCACGAGCAGCATGCCCACCATCTTGCCGATCATGTTCGACGTCGTCTCGTGGCCGGCGACCAGCAAGCCCTGCGCCGTCGCCAGCAGCGCCTCGTCCGGCATGACGTGCCCGTGGGTCTCCGCGGTGGCGATCAGCTCGCTGATCAGGTCCTCCCCCAGGTTCTCCCGGGTGGTCGCGATGTGGCCGACCATGTAGGCGCGGAACTCGGCCTGCGCCGCGTCGATCTCGTCCTGCTCGTAGCGGGTCAGGCTCAGCAGGGTGTTGGACCAGTAGGCGAAGCGGTCCCGGTCGGCCTCCGGCACGCCGAGCATGTCGCAGATGACCCAGACCGGCAGCGGGAAACCGACCATCGACCTGAGATCGGCGGGAGCGCCGTGCTCCAGCATGGCGTCGACCAGGCGGTCGGTCATGGCCTCGATCCCCGGGCGGAGCTGGGTCATGCGCTTGGCGGTGAACCACTTGCCGACGAGCCGCCGCCACTGCTGGTGGGTCTCCTCGGGCATGGCGCTGGCGAGTGCGCCGTTGAAGACCCCGCCGGACTCGTTCGCCGCGATGCGGGCGGCGTCGGGGGCGTTGAGGTGGCGGGTGAACCGGGGGTCGGAGAGCACCTGCCTGACGTCGTCGTACCGGGTCAGCAGGGAGGCCGTGTCGCCGCTCGGCAGGGTGACCGGGGCGACCGGGCACCGCCCTCGCAGTTCGGTCCACTCCGTCGGTGGTTCCAACGCGGCCGGGGCCGGGATGGGGTAGTCCAGCTTCTGGTCGGCGTCGCCGAGTGCCACCGCGTCCTCCTGGGTGTCGATGTCCTCCGGTCCAGCTAAACGAAATCCCCGCATTGAGTCAAGCGACTGACTTACGACTTCTGGAGGTGATCACCATGACACAGGGTGACGGCAGCACCGCGGACAGGTCCAGTCCCCCGAGCCGAACGGTCCAGCCCCGCGGCGACCGGATCGCCCGGACCACTACGCCCAGAGGGGGTGACCGGGCACCACCATCCCCTTCGGACCTCGGTCGAACGCGGGCACGCCGACACCACCACGGGGGACGGCTTCCACGAGCTGAGCCTCCTGAGCACCACCCGGATCGGGGCCCGCGCGGGGAAGCAGCTCAACCAGGGACGCGGGCCGCGCCGCCCGGTGTCGGGACCTCGTGGGAGCACCCCGGCCACCACCGCCCACCCGTCCCAGCCGGACGTGGAGGACCGGTGACGGGCGGGCACCCGAGGGCCGCGATCACAGTCCCGGCGGCCTCGGCCGGGAGCGCTCACCCGCGTGGGGCGCCGTCCACAGCCCGACGATGGCGTCGACGAGACCGGTGGCGGCTCCGTCCCACCCGGCACGAGGGGTGACCTCTCCTTCGGCCAGCGCCCGCTCGCGTTCCGCGCAGACGTGGAGGATGAGGTGTCGGACCATGTCCGCGCGGTCCGCCCGCACGTCGGGCGGGACCTCCGGGAGGCAGGACGACAGCTGGTCGAGCACCTCGCGCAGCGAGGGCGAGGCCAGGGACTCCTCCGCGAGGACGGGGCGGAAGGCGGGATCGGTCATCACCTGCGCGGCGAACCGGGCGAACCAGGTCGGCCCGTCCAACGAGGACAGATGGGAGGTGACCGGACGCACCAGGCAGTCCACCCAGTCGCGGACCTCCCGCGAACCCCGCACGGCCGAGACGCACGCCACCCGCAGCTCCTCGATGGCCTCGGTGTGCCGGCGGGCGATGGCGCGGACCAGGTCGGCCTTGGTGCCGAAGTGGTAGCCAACCGCCGCGTTGTTGCCCTGTCCCGCCGCCGCGCTGATCTGGCGGTTGGACACCGCGTACAGGCCCTCCTCGGCGAACAGCCGTTCCGCCGTGGCGAGGATCTGACGTCGCGTGACCTCGGCCTGCGCCGCCCTCGGTCGCCTGTCGACATCCGCCACCACGGTCACCACCCTACAGGCAGCTCACGGGGTGTTCGGACCCTCGATCTTCGGTCCCCCACCCCGTGCCCGACCACCACTCCGACGATCCGATCCGACATCGTGACCTCCCTGGTCTCCGCCCGGTGACGCCCCAGTGAATCCGGCGGGACTAGGCTAAGTCAAGCAACTGATTTAACATCGGTTCGCTCCCCTCTTCCCGACGGAGGCTCCGCCATGTCCACCGCACCCGTCCGCTCCGCCGACCCGACGGACCGACCACCGGCGAACACCGTGGTGGCCGTGCTCGCCTTCTCGGGCATCGTCGTGTCGCTCATGCAGACGGTCGTGATCCCGCTCGTCCCGCAGTTGCCCAACCTCCTGGGAGCTCCCGCGGCCGACACGACCTGGGCGATCACCGCGACCCTGCTCGCCGCCGCCGTCGCGACGCCGACCATGGGCCGTCTCGGTGACATGTACGGCAAACGGCGGATGCTGCTGATCAGCCTGGCGCTCCTGGTCGCGGGCTCGGTGGTGTGCGCGCTCAGCGACAGCCTGTCGCCGATGATCGTGGGACGTGCCCTCCAGGGGTTGGCCTCCGGGGTCATCCCGCTGGGCATCAGCATCATGCGCGACGAACTGCCCGCCGAGCGGCTCGGCTCGGCCACCGCGCTGATGAGCGCCTCCCTCGGCGTGGGTGGCGCGCTGGGCCTCCCCGCCGCGGCCCTGCTCGCCGAGCAGTTCGACTGGCACGTCCTGTTCTGGACGGCGGCCGGCCTGGGGGCGTTCGCGCTGGTCCTGGTGCTGGCACTGGTCCCAGAGTCCTCGGTGCGCTCGGGCGGCCGCTTCGACCTCGTCGGCGCGCTTGGCCTCTCGGCGGCGCTGGTCTGCCTGCTCCTGGCCATCTCCAAGGGAGCGGACTGGGGCTGGGGCAGCGGAACCACCACGGGCCTGCTCGCCGCCACCGCCGCCCTGCTGGCCGCCTGGGGCTGGTGGGAGCTGCGGACCCCCGGCCCCCTGGTGGACCTGCGCACCAGCGCGCGTCCACCGGTGTTGATGACCAACCTGGCCTCGGTCGTGTTCGGCTTCTCGATGTTCGCGATGTCGCTGGTGCTGCCGCAGTTGCTGCAACTGCCCACCGGTACCGGTTACGGACTGGGCCAGTCGATGGTGGCGGTCGGCCTGGTCATGGCGCCCTCGGGGCTGGTCATGATGGCGATGGCACCGGTGTCGGCCCGGATCTCCCGGACCAGGGGGCCGAAGACGACCCTGATCGTCGGGGCACTCGTCGTGGCGACCGGCTACGCGCTGAACCTGCTGCTGATGACGGAGATCTGGCACCTCGTGCTGGTGTCGAGCGTCATCGGCGCCGGCGTCGGCCTGGCCTACGGCGCGATGCCCTCGCTGGTGATGGCGGCGGTTCCCGTGACGGCGACGGCGGCCGCCAACAGCCTGAACACGCTGATGCGCTCGATCGGCACCTCGGTGTCCAGCGCGGTGGCGGGGGTGGCGCTCGCCCGGATGACGATCTCGTTCGGGTCCGACACCCTGCCGTCGCAGGACGCGTTCCGGTTGGTGATCGCGATCGGGGCGGGTGCGGCCCTCACGGCCGCCGCCGTCGCGGCCCTGATCCCCGGCCGCCGACCCACCCCGGCCACCGACCGGCCGGCCCCAGTCGCAGCCCGAGGCTGAGGGACCACCTCCCCGTCACCCATCCCCTGGTGCGCCCGGAGGCCGTCGCTGATCGCCCGGCCTCCGGGTTCGTCGCTGGCACGCGGACTTCCCGGGTCCCGCTGGCACCCCACACCGGACATGGCACCGGGCCGCACCCCTTCCTGGGGTGCCCGCCCTCGGAACGTGACCGCCGACCAGCACGGGGAAGTACGTACTTGTTGAACATGGAGATCCCCACCTCGCCCGGGGATCGGCGCCGATCAAGCCCGCCCACCACCAGGTACACCGAAACCAGCGCCCCTGGCCATCGTCAGCCCCCTCCCACGACACCCACCAGTTGCAAAAAGTACGGACTTACGTAATACTCGTGGCCATGACGGACGAATCCGGGTCCACCGAGGAGCGCCTCGCGGCCCTGGAGGAGAGGGTGCGAGCCCTCGAAGCCCGCTGGGCCGAGGACGCCACCTCGGCCCCTGAGGCAGCGGACCTCGCCGAACGGTTCTGGGTGCTGCGGGGCCTGCGCCAACGGATGCCCGCCGACGCCGGAGGGCTGGTCTACGCGGGCGTCCTCCGGGACGCCGCCACTCCGGTGGAGTGGCAGTACGGGCATTCCTCCGAGGAGCTGTTGGCACTGGAGAGCCCGGACGCGGAGTCCACAGCGGACCGCCTCGCCGCGCTGGGCTCACCGGTCCGGCTGCGCCTGCTCCGCGAGGTGCTCAACGGCGTCACCAGCGCGGCGGAGCTGGCATCGCTGGACTCGATGGGCACCAAGGGGCAGGTCTACCACCACGTCCGCATCCTGACCGCCGCCGGCTGGTTGCGGTCGGTGGGCCGAGGCGCGCTGGAGGTTCCGCCCGCCAGGGTCATCCCGCTGCTGCTCGCCCTCGCGGCGGCGCGCTGACGACGCGTTCCCGCCGCCGACGCCGTCCACACCCAGGTCCCACGACATCCGCGCACCGACACCAGGGGGAACAGCCATGCCTTCGTTACCGCTACCCGCCCGCTCCTCGACCGTGGTCGCGCTGGTCACCACCGCCGCGCTGAGCATCGGGATCCACACCGCGCCAGGCCCGTCCCAGTTGCCCGAGGACGCGCACGGCGGGCGAGAGCTCACCGACCTCGTGCTGGAGATCGCCGGCGAGGACCACCGGGCGCTCGCCGCCGCCGTCGTGACACCGGAAGGCCGCCACACGACCGTCATCGGCACCGACCACGACTCCCGTTTCGAGGCCGGTTCCATCACCAAGGGCATCACCGGCCTGCTGTTGGCCGACGCGATCGACCGGGGCGAGGTCACGGCGGACACCCGCGTCGGGACGCTGCTCGACCAGCTCGAGGGCACCCCGGCCGGGGAGGCGACCCTGGCGGAACTGGCCACCCACACCTCCGGACTGCCACCGCAGATCCCCTCCCGCCGCCAGTACCTGCTGAACCTGTGGGCGAGTTGGACCGGATCGTTCCCCTACCCGTCGAGCACCGAGGACCGGCTCGCCGAGGTCGCCGAGCTCGCGGCGGACTCCGAACCCGGCACCTACTCCAACGTGGCGTTCGAGGTCCTGGGAGCCGCGCTGGGCGAGGTCGCCGGCCAGGACTACCCGGAGCTCGCGCGGGACCGGGTCCTCGCCCCGGTCGGCCTGGCCGACGCGCACATCCCGACCAGCCCGGCCGAACTGGACCGGCGGGACCTCCTCGGGGAGGACGCGTCCGGTCGGACCGTCGCCGCCTGGGCGGGCGAGTCGATGGCACCCGCGGGTGGCCTGCGGATCCACGCCGACGACCTGGCCGTCCTGCTGTCGGCGTTGCTGGACGGGACCGCACCGGGCATGGACGCCCTCGAACCCCGTGGTGAGCTGGGGCCCGACCGGATCGGCTGGGCGTGGATCACCACCGAGACCGAGGACGGACGGCAGGTGGTGTGGCACAACGGCCACACGTCCGGGTTCGCCGCGTTCCTCGGGGTCGACCGGGAGGCGGGGACCGGGGTGGCCCTGGTGTCCGCGACCGGGCAGTGGGTCGACGCGGCAGGCTGGGAACTGCTGGCGAGGTCGGGAGAGCTCTGATGGAGGCACCCCTGCTGGGCGCGGTCCCCGCCCTCGTGGCCCTCGTGTTCATCGGGGTGCTCCTCACCAGGGCGTGGGGTCGCGGGAAGGCCGCGGCCAGGGACAGGTACGCCCTGGTGAGCGGAACGGTGGACGCCGTCGTGATCGCCTCGGTGGCGCGGGTGCTCGTCGCACCCCACGGCATGACGTCCTGGGGGTGGGCGATCAGCTGGGGCTGGGTCGCTGCCTGCGGCGCGATCGGCGTCGGGGTCGCGGGCGCCTGCCTGCGCTGGCGGTCCTTGCCCTGGGATGCGCCCACCAGGGCGGACCGCGCTCCCCGCCCCCGCCTGCGCGGAGTGCTCAGTGGCGCCTACGTGGCGGCGGGCGCGGCACTCGTCGTGCTCGTCAGCTAGTCGGCGTCATTCGGCCCACGGACCGGGCGCGCGCTCGCTCACCGGTCCGCCCCGCCGTCGCACGCCACCGCGTCCACCCCGGCGGCGCATCCGCTCCAGGCGCATCGGGTAGTCGACTCGCCCCCGATGGCTCCGCGCCCGCTGAGGTGAGGGAAACCCCGGTCGACCGCCTCGGTCAGGCGTCCCGCAGGTAGGTCAGCACCGCCAGCACCCTGCGGTGACCGTCGTCCGCGTTGAGCCCGAGCTTGTGGAAGATGTTGCCCACGTGCTTGGCGACGCCGGCCTCGCTGATGTGGAGTTGCCGCGAGATCATGTTGTTGGTGCCGCCCCGGGCCATCAGCCCGAGCACCTCGAGTTCCCGGGCCGTCAGCGCGGCGAGCGACTGCTGCTTCCGGCGGTCGGACATCATCTGCCTGACGACCTCGGGGTCGATCACCATCCCGCCGCCGGCGACGCGGCTGATCGCCTCGGCGAACTCCCCGACCTCCCCGATCCGGTCCTTGAGCAGGTAGCCGAGGCCGGCGGTGCTGGTCCTGGTGCCGCCGAACAGTTCGACGGTGTAGGCGGTGGCGACGTACTGGGAGAGCACCAGGACGGCCAGATCCGGATGGTCACGCCGCAGCCTGACGGCGGCGCGGAGTCCCTCGTCGGAGTAGCCGGGGGGCATCCGCACGTCGGTGATGACCAGGTCGGGCCGGTGTTCGTCGACCGCGGCCACCAGCCCCTCGACGTTCTCCACGGCGGCCACCACCTCATGATCGAGGCGGGTCAACAGTCCGGTCAGCCCCTCCCTGATCAGGAGTGAGTCCTCCGCGAGGACGATTCGGACGGGACGACTGGACATCGGTGCTCCACCGTGGACGCTCGGGACGAGGGGTACGGATGATCACGCACAGTATGCCCGTCAGCTACGTTCACCCTTGTGTCGGATCCCGCGTCCAGGTGAGCCAGCTGCTGGTTCGCCGTCGTCGTGAGTCCACCTCATCGCAGGAGCGGTCGGCACGGCACCACCCACGTCCTCGGGTACCGGTCCTCGGCCGTCGCGGGCGCCGGCCACCAGATCCGGGACCGCCGGTGCGTCGGACTTCCCCCGCCCAACCTGATCGTCGGCCGCGGTGATCCTCGGACCAGGAATGTCCTCCCGGTCCGATCCGAGTCCGAGATCGCACACGTTGGCGTACTGCCAGTCGGCCGCGGTCGTGGTCGTGAAGCGATTCCTCGTGCTCGGCACGACCGCGCCCTGGGCGCGTTGGCGACATCGAGCCGCGGGCGGCGAGCGGCTATCGCCGCCCTGACCGGTCCCGGTCCGCCCGCTCCCGTCGGCTGGTCCCGACTGGAAGGCACCTGACCTGCCGGTACTCCACGCTCATCCGCTCCTGCCCGAGTGGCGGCGGACCGCTCGCGGGAATGGCGCCGTCGACGCGGTAGAGGATGTGGGACAGCCGTGACTACAGCAGGCTATACCCGCGATTCGGGGTTTTCCCGGATTCCTCGGCGGTGGGTGCGACGCTAGTTTGATTCCCTGTCCCCCGAAACGCGGAAGGGGGAAAGGAAATCGGGCGGAGAAAGGGAGAAGGAATGGGCCACAAGGCGGCTCCGCCAGTGATGGCCATCGCGCTCGTGGCGGCGGCTGCCGTCTCGGCCGGCTGTTCGCCCACGACGAACCAGGAGACGCTGACATCCAGCCACGAGTTCCCGCTCACCGGCGAGCGCCTCATCGTCGAGGTGGTCGGCAGTGCGGTCGAGCTTCGCGAGTCCGATGTGGACTCGGTGAGCTTCGACCAGTACCTCGGTGGTGCCGCGGCCAGCGAGGGCAACGCCAGCTGGACGGTGGAGCGCGACAGCCTCCTGGTGGAGACCACCTGCACCGGTTTCACCCCCGGCTGTTCGGGCCGCTACGCCATCACCGTGCCCGTGGGCACCGCCATCGAGCTGACGGGGCGGGGCCGGAGCGTCACCGTGACCGGCCTGACCGGCCCGGTCACGGCCAGTCTCGACAACGGCACAATCGACGTTTCCGACACCTCGGGCGACCTGGACCTCGCGGCCCGCTCCGGGCACATCAGGACGGACAACACCTCGGGTTCCCTCCGGGCGAGCATCACCACCAACCACATGGAGATCCGGAACGCGAGGGGGCCGCTGGACCTGAGCAGCGAGTCAGGCAACCTCGTCGTGCGGGGCATCAGGTCACCGGAGGTCACGACCAACACCCGGAGCGGGGACGCGAGGCTGGTGTTCGCCGAGGCGCCCCGGCGGGTGAGGGCCACCTCGGCGGGAAGTGGCGACGTGCACGTGGCACTGCCATCGGGGCAGGAGACCTACCAGGTCGTCACCGAGGCCCGGCGGCTGGAGTCGGACGTGGATCACGACCCCGCGAGCGACCGGCTGATCTCCGTGGCCGGAAGCACCGTTCGCCTGACTCGGGACGCGTGACCCGGCCCGGGTCGACCGGGTCCACCCGGGGCGCCGACGAGGTCCGCGAAGCACGATGCCGCCACGGGCCCCAGCCGCCGTCCAGCGGGGTGCCGGGCGCGGGAGCCTGCCCGGAGGGGCGCCGCGCTGCCCGGTTCCGGGTCACGGCACCGAGCCCGGGTGGTGGTCAGCTCGCACCGGCGGCGTCGCCGGTGCGGGGCGGCGGGCAGGGGATGGTGACCGTGAGGGTGGTCGGTCCCCCGGTCGGGCTGGTGACCTCCAGCCGACCGTCGACGACCGCGACCCGGTCCTGGAGCCCCACGAGCCCGGTTCCCAGTCGGGTCGCGGACGCTCCTCCCACCCCGTCGTCGGTGACGGTGACGGTGAGCGTTCCCCGGTGCAGCCGACCGGTCACCTCAGCCCGCTCCGCCCGGCTGTGCTTGACGACGTTGGTGAGGGCCTCCCGCACCACGAAGTAGGCGGTCGCCTCGATCGAGGGCGGCAGCCGACGTCCCAGTTCGACATCGACGGTGACCGGGACCGGGCACCGTTGCGCGAGGTCCTCGACCGCGGCCCCGAGGCCGAGATCGGTGAGCACCCTGGGGTGGATTCCCCGGACCAGTTCACGCAGTTCGGTGAGCGCCGCCCTGGCCTGGTCGTGGGCCTCGTCGACGAGGCGGACGCCGCGCTCGTCCCCGGTCCTGGCCATCTCCAGCCTGGCCATGCCCAGGCTCATCATCAACGCGACCAGGCGTTCCTGCGCGCCGTCGTGGAGGTCCCGCTCGATGCGCCTGCGTTCGGCCTCGAACGCGTCCGCCAGTCGCATCCGCGAGGTGCGCAGCTCCCGGACCCTGGCCCCCAGTTCCTCCTCGGTGGGGGACAGCAGCAGTCGGGTCAGGGCCGCCTGCCCGAGGGCGATCGCCGAGGCCAGGTACAGCGACACCGGGGTCAGCACGAGGCCCAGCGCGGCCCAGCCCAGCGCCCCGGAGGCGGGGTCGTCGACGCCGAGGACGACGAGCAGGACGGTCAGGCCGAACCCGCCAGCGAGCAGGATGAGCCCCACCGCGTTGACGACGGCGAGCGGGAAGGCGACGACGAGGGCGTAGGCGAGCTCCCGCCACGTCGCTCGTTCCCGCAGCCGGCAGGTCAGCCACGGCCGGAGTCCCGACTCCGCCGGGGGGCGGTGCGCCGTCCGCAGGGGCAGGGAGTGGGAGTCCTCCACCAGTCGGAGCCGGTACCGCTCCACCACCGCCATCGGGATGCCCAGCAGCATTCCCCCGACCAGCAGGGGCACGCCGACCGCGACGGGAGCGAGGAGCAGGCCGAAGAACAGCGACACCGCGAACAGCACCAGCAGAACGGGCCCGCAGGCCGCTCCGACGGCGAGGTAGGCCAGTGAGCGCAGCGGCCACCAGGAGAACAGGAAGCGCAGCGGGTTACCGGTCAGCGCGGCGGCGAGGCTGGCGGGACGCCGGGAGGCGCGACGCCCCGGGTGGGCTGACGCCTCCCCGGTGCCCTGGCCACCGCCGGCACCCCCCGGGGTGCCCGGTTCCACGTCCGTCTCCGCCGGTACCTCGGTGGGCCTCGCGTTCACGGTCCCGCCCCCGCTCGTCCACGTCCGAGCAACGCGACCGGCAGCAGGCTCGCCGGCAGCGCCACCAGCAGGCAGGCCCCCGCCACCACGCCCAGGTCGCCCCACGGGATCGCGAGGTGCGCGGCGTCGACCGTCCTGGCCAGGGCGAGGTACACGCCGGTCCAGCTGACCGCCGCCGCGAGCACTCCCAGCAGCGCTCCGGTGAGGACCACCCCGACAGCCTCCCAGCTCATCATGCGGACCAGCTGGGCGCGGGTGGCCCCCGAGTCGCGCAGCAGGGCGAGTTCCGGGATCCGCCCGCCGGCCGACATCAGCAGCGTGTTGGCGATGGCGATGCTGGTGTAGAGCACGGCCATTCCGATGAGGACGAACGCGAACACCCGGCTCTCCTGGGCGTTGTCCACTTCCCGTTCCCACAACCAGCGCGCGCCCGGCGTGGCGACGGCTCCGACGGGGGCGAGGGCGTCGTTCAGCTCGGTCAGGGGGTCGTCGTCGGCCGGGGTGCGGTCGAGGGTGAGGTACAGCTCGGCGGTCATCGGGTCGCGGGAGTGCTGGGCGACCAGCTCGGGGATGACCAGGATCTCGGGGAGGTCGACCGAGTTCCGCAGCACGGCGGCGATCCGCAGTTCCCGCACCCGGCCGTCACCGAAGTGCACCGGGACGACCTGCCCGTGTTCCCACCCGGTGTCGTCGAGGACTGGTTGGGAGACGACGACGCTCTCCCCGTCAAGGGTCGCCGGGTCCCCCTCGGTGACGTCGAGCCGGTAGGTGTGCCGCACCGCCGTGGGGTCGACGCCGCCGATGGTGGTCGCCCGGGCGTAGGTGGCGGTGGGCACCCAGCCCCGGGTGCGGGTCACCGAGGCGAGCCCGACGACCTCGGGCGCGGCGCGGGCCACCTCGGCGGCTTCCGGTGGCAGGCCCGTCGCGGTGGTCGAGTGGACGATCACGTCGGCGGCGAGGTTGCGTTCGCTGTCCCGGGCGGTGGTGGCGCTGGTGATGCTGGTGGCCCCGAAAACCGTTCCGGCCAGTGCGACGGTGACGATCACCGGTGCCGTGGTCGAGGCCGTGCGGCGCATCCCGGTGCGCAGGTTGCGCGACGCCAGGAATCCGCTGGACCTGCTGAGCGAGGCGAAGGGGGTCACGACGATCGCCGCGAGGGCGGGCACGAACAGCGGTGCGAGGCTGACCAGGGTCAGGACGAGGAACACCGCCAGCAGGAAGGAGAAGACCACCACCCCGTCGGCGGCCGCGGTGGGCATCGTCGCCGCGATCAGCGCGCTCAGTGCCGCGCACACCCCGGTGGTGATCCAACGGCCGCGGGTCATGCGGCTGTCGTCGAGCTGGCCGAGTCTCGGAGGTTCGGTGGGCGAGACGCCACTGCCCCGCCGGGACGCCCCGACGACACCGGCCAACGCGACGAGGAGCCCGAGGACGAACGCGAGGGCCAGCGGACCGGGTGCTGTGGGCGCGTGGAACCCCGGCGGGGCGGCCCCGGCGTCGACGAGCAGCGCGGCGACCTGGCCGGCGGCCGCCGCTCCGAGGAACACCCCGACGGCGGAGGCCAGCACGCCGAGGATCAGCGCCTCCCCGACGAGCATCACCCGGAGCTGCCGGGCGGTGGCCCCCAACGCTCGTAGCAGGGAGAGCTCCCCGGTGCGTTGGGACACCGCGAACCCGAAGGTCCCGGCCACCACGAAGGTGGACACGAACAGCGCGATGACGGCCATCATCGCCAGCAGCGCGGTGATGTCCTGGGTGCCCTGCTGGTAGATCTCGTCCTGGGCGACGCCGCCCTTGGCCGGCCCGTGCAGCACGCGGAGCCCCTCGTCGGCGAACTCCTGGCGGATCGTCTCGGCGAGCCGGGCGGGGTCCTCCTCGGAGAACACCCCGAGGGCCACGGGGAGCTGTCCGTCGGGGACGAGCGACGCGGCGGTGGCGTCGTCGAGGAGGACCGTGGCCTCCCCGGGTATCCCGGTGCCACCGGGTGGTTCGGCCACGCCGACCACCTCGACGTCCTGGCGGCCGGTGGGGGCGGAGATCCGGAGCGTGGACCCGACGGTGATGCCGTCGGCGTCGGCCAACGACCGGCTCACCACGGCCTGCGCGGGTGCCACCGGTTCCTCTCCCTCCACCACGGTGAAGGGGGTCAGAGGAGCGTTGGACCAGGGTGCGCCGACCAGGTCCCGGAAGGGGGTGTCCGCGTCGTCCTCGGAGATCAGGCCGAGCGCGAAGGAGCCGTCGGCGACGACGTCGGTGACCCCGGGGGTGGTGCGGAGCCGGTCCGCGACCTCCGGGTCAACGCCCCGTTCCTCCCGTGCCGTGGGGTGCACGGTGCGATCGCCGACCTGGACCGGCACCTCCTGGTCGGCGCGGACGACCACGGCGGCGGCATCGTAACGACCGATCCCACCGAGCCCGGAACCGCTGGTGGAGGCGGAGAGCAGCTGGCCGGTGGAGGCCAACAGGGCGACTCCCAGGCAGAGCGCGACGAAGGACCCGACGAGCAGTCCTCGCCTGGCCCAGAGCGTGTGCAGCGCGACCCTCAGCATGTCACCCGCCCAACGTCGTCATCTGTTCGGCGACGGCGGCGGCCGAGGGGGCGACCAGTTCGCCGTGGACCTCCCCGTCGGAGAGGAAGACCACGCGGTCCGCCCACGCGGCGGACACGGGGTCGTGGGTGACCATGACCACCGTCCGCGAGTGCCGGTCCGCCGCGTCCCTGAGCAACGCCATCACGTCCCGGCTGGAGTTGGTGTCGAGCGCTCCGGTCGGTTCGTCGGCGAAGAGCACGGACGGTTCGGACACCAGCGCCCGGGCCACCGCGACCCGCTGCTGCTGGCCCCCGGAGAGCTGCGCCGGGCGCGCGGTGGCCCGGTCGGCGAGGCCCACCTGGTCGAGGACGAGTTCCACGTCGGCCCGCAGCGGGCGGCGGCCGGCCAGTCGCATCGGGAGTTCGACGTTCTGGCGGACGGTCAGCGCGGGCAGCAGGTTGTAGGACTGGAAGACGAAGCCGACCCGGTCCCTCCGCAGGCGGGTGATGTCGGGTTCCCCGAGCACGCTGATGGTGGTGCCCGCGAGGACGACCTCGCCCTCGGTTGGCCGTTCCAGGCCGGCGAGGCAGCGCAGCAGGGTGCTCTTGCCCGAACCGGACGGCCCCATCACGGCCGTGAAGGACGCCCGGGGGAAGCTGACGGTGACGCCGCGGAGCGCGGGCACCCTGTTCTCGCCCTTCCCGTACACCTTCCGGAGTCTCGACCCCCACAGGGGGACATCCTCCGTGACCTCCGGCTCCATCTGACCTCCCGCGTAGCACCACGCTGTTCGCGAGATCGAGTCAATCAGCACGGGGCCGGGAACTCACTGGAGTACGCACTCCACTTGCTGGTAGAGAGAACCCGACCACGCCGCCCCGAATCTGGTGGACGGTCGTGGTCGGGTCCTCCTCCCCCAGCCCCCGCTCGGGTGGCGGGCGGCTCCCTCAGCTGGGGCGGAGCGGGCGGGGTTCGGTGGTCACTGCCAGCGGAAGAACTTCGCGGCGACGAGGGAACCGATCAGCGTGGCACCGAGCAGGCTGAGGATGTGGGTCGTTTCCACCGACTGCCCCGCCCAGGCGGCGCCGAGGGCCTCGGCCGCCGCGCCGAAGGGGAGGAACTCGCCGATCGTGGCCATCAGGTCGGGCAGCGCCTCCCGGGAGCCGAACATGCCGCCGGTGGCTCCCATCGCGAAGAAGAGCACGAGCCCGATGGCGACGGAGGAGTTGGCCGTGGGGGCCAGGGCGGCGACGAGCATGCCGACCGCGTACATCGCGAACATGGTCAGGGCGAAGACGCCGAGCGCGACCAGCGGGGAACGGGGCAGGTTGCCGCCGAAGGCCGCGAGGGCGAGCGTGAGTGCCAGGGCGATGCCGATGACGCTCTGGATGACGCTGACCACGGCCTGGGCGACCAGGATCATCATCGGCTTCATCGGCGTCACGGCCAGCCGCCGCAGCACCCCGGACCGGCGGTAGTACGACAGGAAGCTGGGCATGTTCACCACGCCGACGGTCGCGACGACCATCGTGATGACCAGCGGGAGGACGAACACCTCCATGACCGTCAGGCCGTCCGTTCCCGGCAGGACCTGGTTGTCCATGCTGATGCCGTGCATCACCAGGAGCAGCATGGGCAGTCCGATGGGGATGAGCAGGCCCGCGGTGTCCCGCATGACCATCTTCGACTCGGCCAGGACGAGTGCCATCCAGGCGCCGAACCCGGGCGGGCGCGCCGTGATCTCGGGCTGTGTCGTCGGGGTGGTCACCGGGAGTCCTCCGTGGTGGCGTCGTCGTTGAGGGCACGCCCCGTGAGGGCGAGGAAGGCGTCGTCGAGGTTCGGCCGTTCGAGACGCGTCTCGGTGGCGATGATGTTGCCGTGCACGAGGGCGCGGCTGACCGACTGCAACAGGTCGCCGTCACCTCGCACGGTGACCTGACCGCCCTCGACGCGGACCGAGGTGACCTCGGGAAGCCTGTCGAGGACCGCCTGGTCGAAGGGGCCGTTGACCTGGAACCGGACCCGCTGGCCGAGTCCGGCGCCGGAGACCAGGCCGGCCGGGGTGTCGAGGGCGATGATCCGACCGGCGTCGATGATGGCGATCCGGTCGCACAGCCGCTCGATCTCCTCCATGAGGTGGCTGACGAGCAGGACGGTCACCCCGTCGGACCGCAGGTCCTCCACCAGCGCCCAGATGTCCCGGCGGGCCTGCGGGTCGAGACCGGTCGTGAGCTCGTCGAGCAGGGCCACCCTCGGGTTGCCGACGAGGGCCAGGGCGACGGAGAGCCGCTGTTGTTGCCCCCCGGAGAGGTTCTCGAACCGGTGGTCGCGCCGCGACGTCAACCCGACGCGGTCGATGAGCTCGTCGGGGTCGGCGCCGTCGCCGTAGAAGGAGCGGTACAGCCGCACCAGTTCCCGCACGGTGAGCGCGTTGTGGAGGTCGCTGGACTGGAGCTGCACGCCCAGGACCTGGCGGACCCGGTCGCGGTCGCGGTGCGGGTCGAGCCCGAGGACGCGCACCGTTCCCGAGGTCGGCCGGAGCAGACCGGCCACGCACTCGACGGTCGTGCTCTTGCCGGCTCCGTTGCGCCCGAGGATGCCGAAGATCTCCCCCTGCCGCACGGACAGGCTGACGTCGTGCACCGCGACGGTGGATCCGTATCGTTTGTGCAGTTCGTTGACCTCTATCGCTTGCAAGAACGCTTCTCCTGTCGGCTGGTGGATTCCCTCGTCCGGGGGATACCGCTGACGCTATTGCGCGGGCGGGTTCCCCCGCGCGTGCCAGAGGTCATGACGACCACCCATGACTTGTGGCAGGGGCGGCGGCCTGGGCCGGGTTCCTACGATGGCCGGGTGAGACGGCTGGACCCCGACACCTGGTCGGCGATCTTCGGACTCGTGGTGTGCCTGACCGCGGGGATTCCCGTGCTGCTGACGCAGCTCAACGGGCAGGAGGTGACGGTCGGTCCCCTCTGGCTGTGGTGGCTCGTCTTCCTCGGCTTCGTGACCTCGCTGGTCGCCTCCGCCATGCAGTCCGAGGAGGCGTCGCGGGGTTCCCGGTGGTCCCTCGCCGGTGCCGTGGTGCTCGGCTGCGCCCTCATGCTGTTGGCGCCGGGCGCCGGGTGGACGCAGATCGTGCTGGTGTACGTGGCCGCCATCAGCTGCTACATCGTGCCCTGGCGCGTGACGCTCGCGATCATCGTGCTCAACACGCTGGTGGTGCTCGTCGCCGCGTCCCAGGCCAGCCAGGAGATGCACAACGTCCTGTTCACGGCGATGCTCTACGCGTTCCTCCAGGTGGGGACCGCGCTGAGCGCCACCGCGCACCAACGGGACATCGAGTCGCGGGAACGCCTGGCGGTCGCCCACACCGAGCTGCGGGCGGCCAGCGCGATCCTCGCGGAGACGACCCGGGGCGACGAGCGCCTCCGGATCTCCCGGGAGCTGCACGACCTGATCGGCCACCAGCTGACGGTGCTCACCCTCGAACTGGAGGTCGCCGCGCACAAGAGCACCCCACCGGCCCTGGAGCACGTCGTCCGTGCCAGGAAGGTGGCGGGAGAACTGCTCGGCGACGTGCGCGCGACCGTCGGCGAGCTGCGCCGCCGCGCCCCGGACCTGCGGGACACCCTGGACCGGATCGTGCGGGACCTGCCCCAGCCGCTGGTGACGGTCCGGGTGGACGAGGACGTCCGGCTGGACGAGACGCGGGCGGCCGCGGTGGTGCGCTGCGCGCAGGAGATCATCACCAACACCATCCGCCACGCCGACGCGAAGGAGCTGTGGATCACGGTGAGCAGCGGGGAGAACGGCGAGGTGCGCCTGGTCGCGCAGGACGACGGGCGGGGGTCGGGGGACCTGGTGCTGGGCAACGGGCTGAGAGGGATGGTGGAGCGGGTGGAGGAACTCGGCGGACGGGCGCGGTTCCGGTCCGACAACGGTTTCCGGGTCGAGGCGGAGGTGCCGGCCGCGTGATCCGCGTGTGCGTGGTGGATGACCAGACCCTGGTCCGACAGGGCATCCGAGGTCTGTTGTCGCTGGCCGAGGACATCGAGGTGGTCGCGGAGGCCGACGACGGGATGGCAGCCCTGACCGTCATCGAGGAGACGACACCCGACGTGGTGCTGTTGGACCTGCGGATGCCCCGGCAGGACGGCATCTGGACCTTGGAGGCGCTGCGGGAGTCGGGGATCAGCGTGCCGGTGCTGGTCCTGACCACCTTCGACGACGACGAGCTGGTGTTGCGGGCGCTGCGGGCGGGTGCCCGGGGGTACCTGCTCAAGGACGTGACCCTGGAGCAACTGGTGGGCGCGGTGCGCACCCTGGCCTCGGGGGGAACCCTGGTGCAGCCGGCGATCACCGACCGCCTGCTGCGGGCGGTCCGGTCCCGCGAGGTGCCGTTCGACTCGGAGGTGACGCGGGTCGAGGACCTCACCGAGCGCGAGCTGGAGGTGCTGCGGCTGCTGGCCTCCGGATACGCGAACCGGGAGATCGCCGAGGCGCTGTTCCTGGCCGAGGGGACCGTGAAGAACCACGTCTCGTCGGTGCTGCTGAAACTGGGCACCCGGGACCGGACCCGCGCGGTGTTGCGGGCGCTGCACCTGGGTCTGCTGCGCTGAGGGTGGGCGGGTCGGCTCCGCTCCGCCCCGCGTATCCGGCCGGCCGGCGGGTAGCCGGGAGGAGGCCTACCCGCGCTGGAGGTGTCCGCGTACGCGCGCGGGGCGCGGCGGTGGGCACTTGAATCGGGCATGTCACCTGCCCAGCCGCTGGCACCGGCCGAGGTGTCGGCGGGACGGCGCGGAGGATCGGAGGCCGGATGGCACGGGAGCCGCACTCGCCGGACGGGCGGGAGACCGCGCCGTTGGGCCAGGGCACGTGGGGCATGGGCCAGCGGGACGCGGAACGCGCGGCCGAGGTCGCCGCGTTGCGACACGGTCTGGACCTGGGGTTGACCCTGATCGACACGGCCGAGATGTACGCCGACGGCGGCGCGGAGTCCGTGGTCGGGGAGGCGGTGGCGGGCCGCCGGGACGAGGTGTTCCTGGTCGACAAGGTGCTCCCCCACCACGCCGACCGCCGGGGAACGGTCCAGGCGTGCGAGCGGAGCCTGCGTCGGCTGGGCACCGACCACATCGATCTCTACCTGCTGCACTGGCGGGGGGCGACTCCCCTGGCGGAGACCGTGGACTCGTTCCTCCGCCTGCGGGACCGGGGTCTCATCGGGGCGTTCGGGGTCAGCAACCTCGATGTCTCCGACCTGGAGGAGTTGTGGCTCGTCGACGGCGGGCCGGAGTGCGCGGTGAACCAGGTCCTGTACAACCTGACGCGGCGGGGGATCGAGCTTGACCTCCTCCCCTGGTGTCGCGAACGGGGCCTCCCGGTGATGGCCTACTCCCCCATCGAGCAGGGCCGGCTGTTGGAGGACCCGGTGCTCACCGGGGTCGCCGGGCGGCACGGTGTCCTGCCGGCACAGGTGGCCCTGGCCTGGGTGCTGCGGGGCGGCGAGCTGCTGGCGGTGGCGAAGGCAGCCGCCTTGGAGCACGTGTCGGCGAACCGGGGTGCCCTGGACATCCGGTTGACCCGGCAGGACCTCGCCGAGCTCGACGCCAGGTTCCCGGCTCCCGACCGGCCGGTGCCGTTGGAGGTCCTCTGACGGGGTCACGATCCGCTCGCCGCGCGTTCCTCGCGCGGGCGGGTCGGAGCGCGCCCGTTCTGGGCCGTTCCCGCGTCGGCGGAGCGGGATTCGACCCGCTGGTCCGACAGGGAGGGTGGCAGGGCGGAGGCGCGGCCGGCGGTGCTGCCGCCCTGGCCGCTCGCCCAGTTCGGGGGCATCCCGGCGGGCGGAGCGGGGGTGGACCGTCCGCGAGCCGAAACGCCGAACCACCGGCCGAGCGACTCGACCAGCCGGTACCCCACCGCGTCCTCGGCCTGGTTCGTGAGCCGGTTGGGGCCGGCTCCCCACCCCGGCAGCGGCGCGATCTCGTCGCGTTCACCGGGACCTGGCACGAGTCACAGCTGGCGTGAGTCGTCGGAAGGCGGGCGCTGGCTCGCGGTCGACGTCGGGGTCGTGGGGGCACGCGGACTTGCGGTGGGAAGGTCCTCGTCTCCGTGCCGTTCCGGGGGCGGAGCCGAGCGGCCCCGCCCCGGTGTCCTCACAGGCCGAGTTGTTCGGCGGCCAGGGCGGTGCCCTCGATCCGGGCGCGGATCTTCGCGAAGGTGGTGTCCCGGGAGGTGGAGGTGTCGTCGGCGAAGGGGGCGAAGCCGCTGTCGTCGCAGGTGCCGAGCCGGTCGACCGGCAGGTACCTGGCGGCGGTGAGGACCCGGTCGCGGACCTGCTCCGGCGTCTCGACGGCCGGGTCGAGCGGGTCGATCACGCCGACGAGGACGCGGGCTCCTGGCGGCAGGTGGTCGGCGACGACACCCAGCACGCGGTCCGGGTCGGGCTCGCTGGCCAGCTGGAGGTAGAAGGTGCCCGCCCGCGACCGGAGGAACTTGGGCAGCAGCTCGGCGTAGTCGACGTCGAGGCTGTGGGTGGAGCCCTGGTCCGCTCCGGGGGAGGTGTGCAGCCCGACGCGGCCCGCTCGTCCTCGGAGAGGCGCTCCAGCACCTGGTCGTTGACCGCGATAAGGCTGTCCAGCAGGCCCCCGGAGGGGTCCAGCTTGAGAGACAGCCGTGCTTCGGTGAAGTCCAGTTGGACGACGTGCGCGCCGGCGTCCAGGCAGGCCCGGATGTCGGCCTCCGCCTCGTTCACCAGGTCCGCCCGGAACGCTTCCCGGGGGTAGCCGTCGATTCCGCCGGCGGGGTACAGCAGGCTCAGCGCGGACGGCGCGATGACGGCCTGTTTGACCGGCGAGTTCGTGTGCTTCCGGGCGGCGCGCAGGTAGTCGGCCGCGTGGTTGGCGTAGCGGAACGGCCCGGCGGTCAGCTGGGGCAGCTGCCGGGTGTGGCCGTCCGCGAACGGGATCACCACTCCCTCCGGCGACAGGTCCGGCAGCCCGGCGACCGGGTAGGTGGCGAAGCTGGGCTTGGCCTGTTCGCCGTCGGTGACGACCGGGGAGCCGATTTCCTCCAGCCGGGCGATGGTGTCGCGGACGGCGGCGTCCTGGGCGGCTGCCAGCGCGCCGGCGTCGCTCGCGCTCATCGCGGCGAGCAGTTCCGGGGTCCGGGGGATGCTCCCGATCGGTTCGGTGGGGATGGTCATCCGGAACGTCCTTCCAGGCTGTGTGCGAGCCAAGCCCGCCGAGTGGCACCGGAAGAACTACCAGACAGCGCGGCCTTCACCCGGCTCCGCCAAGATCAACCACCTGATGGGGTGAAGTGCCGGCACCCGCGGTGGAACGGTCATGTTCCGGGCCAGTGGCCCCCCGGCTGGCCGACGCCGGTGACCAACCGGGGGGCCACTGGCGGACCTCGTCATCCCTCTCCGGGCGGCCTGCCGACCCTGCCCCACGTCGGGTGGCGTGTCACACGACGGGGAGGGTGACGGGTAGTTCACCAGGCGACCGGGTATGCCGCTCCCATGCACCAGGAGAACCCGCCACCGAGGAGCCTTGTCGCCGAATTACCACCGAAGGGTCTCGCCGAGCCCCGCACCGTCATGACGGTGGCCGAGGAGCTGCGGTCCCTGGTCACCGCCGGGACGCTTGACCTGCCCCTCCCCGGGGAGGGGGACACCGCCGCCCGGTGGTCGGCCCTGTGCGAGCTGGGCAGGCGTGACCTGGTGTTGGCCCGTCTCGCCGAGGGCCACACCGACGCCACCGCCATCCTCGCGGAGGCCGGTGCGGTGCCCGAGCCGAACGCCCTCTACGGCGTGTGGGCCTCCCGCTCGGGCGGCACGGGCGCGGAGCTGGTCGACGGCCGTGCCTCCGGGCTGGTCCGCTTCTGCTCGGGGAGCAGCGCGCTCGACCGCGCCCTGGTCGTCGCCGACGAGCGGCTCGTCGAGGTGGACCTCGGGCACGAGGGGGTCCACGCCCACCCCGAGACGTGGCGGGCGGTGGGCATGGACGTCTCCGACAGCGGGGACGTGGTCCTCGACGGCGTCCCCGTCGAGCGGACCGTCGGCGGCCGGGGTTGGTACGTGCGTCGGCGTGGCTTCGCGCTGGGTGGGGCCGGCGTCGCGGCGGTGTGGCTGGGCGGCGCGGTGGGGGTGGTGGATCGCGTGGTCGAGTTCCTCCGGGATCGTGGTCACGTCGACGACCACCAGGCCGCCCACCTGGGCGCGCTGCGCACCGCCATCGCGGCCACCGACGCGTTGCTGGTCCGCACGGCCGGGGAGCTCGACGACGGCCGGGCCGGGGGCTCCGGGGACGCGGGGACCGCGCTCGTGGTGGATCTCGCCAGGGCGGCGGCCGAGTCGACGGCCAGGGACGTACTCGATCGCGCCCCCCGGGTCGTGGGCCCGGTGGGGCTGACCCGGGACCGCGACCTGCCGAGGCGGCTGGCCGATCTCCAGGTCTACGTCCGGCAGCACCACGGCGAACGGGACCTCGCCTCCCTCGGACGGCACGTCGTCGACGGGGGTGCCCGATGACCGGCGACCACACGGTGGAGGCGTGCTGGCGTCCCGCGCTGGCCGGTGTTCCCCGACGCCGGCTTCCCGCGCCCAGGAGGGCCACGGTGGTGGCCGCGCACCCGGACGACGAGACGCTGGGCGCGGGCGGCGTCGTCCGCCACCTGCACCGGCAGGGCACCGAGGTGGTGCTGGTCGTGGCCACGGACGGCGAGGCCGCGTTCCCCGACTCCCCAGCCGACGAACGGGCGGAGCTGGCCGGGATCCGCCGCCGGGAGCTGCGGGCCGCCCTGGACCGGATGGGCCTGGACGGGGTCGACCCGGTGTGGTTGGGGCTGCCGGACAGCGGGCTCGCCGAGCACGAGGACGCCCTGGTCTCGGTGTTGCGGGAGCTGATGGCCGACAGCGACCTCTGCCTGTTCCCCTGGCACGACGACCCGCACCCGGACCACCGGGCCGCGGGGCGGGCGGCGGCGGCCGCCGCGCCGGTGGGGGCCCACCGGTGGTCCTACCCGATCTGGTTGTGGCACTGGCGCGCACCCGAGGACCGGTCGATCCCGTGGGACCGGGCGCTGCTCCACCCGTTGTCCTCGGATGACCGCGCCGCCAGGGGCGCCGCCATCGCCGAGTTCACGTCCCAGCTCAAACCAGGGCCGCGCGGCGAGGACCCGATCCTGGACGAGGACATGCTCAGCCACCTCGACCGCGACGGTGAGGTGCTCTTCCGCGAACCCCGGGGCGGCACGGCTCCCCAGGGCCGTTTCGTCGAGCTGTACGAGCGGCGGGCGGACCCGTGGGACGGGAACTGCTGGTACGAACGACGGCGCCGGGCGGTGCTCCTCTCGGCGTTGCCGCGCGAGCGTTACGGGCACGCGGTGGAACCCGCCTGCGGACCCGGCCACCTGACCCGCGCCCTGGCGGGGCGGTGCGACCGGGTGGACGCCTTCGACGCCGTTCCGGCGGCCGTCCGCGCCGCCCGCCGCGCCACCTCCGACCTGCCGGGGGTGCGGGTCCGGGACGGCAGGCTGCCGGCGGGCCTGCCCGCCGGCCCGGTGGACCTGGTGGTGCTCAGCGAGATCCTCTACTACCTCGACGACCAGGACCTGACGGCCACCCTGGACGGGGCCGTCACCGTCCTGCGCCCCGGCGGGCACCTCCTCGCCGCGCACTGGTTGCCGTGGGCGCCCGAGGCCCCGAGGAGCGGGTGGGACGCCCACCGGCGCCTGGTGTCCCGCCCCGAACTCCGGTGCCTGGTGGCGCACGAGGACGAGGAGTTCGTGACGCACGTGCTGGAGCGGCGGTGATCGGCGCGGTCGGGGTCGTCGTTCCGGCCAGGGACGAGGCGGAGCTCGTCGGGGCGTGCCTGCGGTCGGTGCTGCGGTCGGTGCGAGCGCTCCCGCCGGGTGTGGAGTCGGCGGTGTGCGTGGTGGCCGACCGGTGCGCCGACCCCACCGAGGTGGTGGCTCGCCACGCCCTGGCCGGCCACCGCCGGGTGGTCGTGCTCGGCAACGACGCGGAGCTGACGATCGGGGAGGTTCGCGACCTGGGGGTGGACAGCGTGCGGACCCTGTTGTCGGCGCACCCGGCCGAGCGCACGCTCCTGCTGCACACGGACGCCGACACCGTCGTCACCCCGAGGTGGGCCTCGGAACACCTGGCCCGGTGCGCGGAGGGCGCGCACGCGGTGGCTGGCGCGGCCCGGCTGTCCAGTCCCCCGACGTCGCGGCTGGCGCGCATCCGCTACCGGGACGTGCTGGAGCGGGCCCGTCGACCGGAGGGCCACGGCAACGTGTACGGCGCGAACCTCGGGGTGCGGGCGGACGCCTTCGAGGCGGTCGGTGGGTTCGGCGCGGTGGCGCACGGCGAGGACCACGGCCTCTGGCGACGGCTGGACGCCGGGGGTTTCCGCGTCCGCTACGACTCGGCCGCGACCGTGATCACCAGTGGTCGGGTGGTCGGGCGGGCGCCGTCGGGACTGGCCGCGTTGCTGGCCTCACTCGCCGTCGAGTGAGGCCAGCGCGGGACCGGGCGCGGTGCTCGGGACAGGCGGGTGCCACCCGCTGATCCCCCGGGTCCGCGGGTGGTCAACGGGCTGACGGGCGGAGCGGTGGCGGGGTGGCGGGTCAGAGGTCGAGGTCGCGCAGGTAGTCGGCGAACTTCTCCAGGCCGTCGACGTTGCGGGGGCCGCTGATGCCCTCGTTGTAGTCGAGGACGAAGAACCGGTCGTTGACCACGGCGGGCAGGTCGGTGGTGGCGGGGAAGGACCGCAGGAAGTCGATCTTCTCCTCGGCGGGTTGGTCGCCGTAGTCGAGGATGATCACGACCTCCGGTTCGGCCTCCACCACGGACTCCCACCCGACGGTGCTCCAGCGGGCGTCGACGTCCTCGAAGATGTTGCGCCCGCCGGCGATGCGGATGATGTCGTTCGGCGGCACCTGGTTCCCGGCGGTCATGGGTTCGGCGGTCCCCGAGTCGTAGAGGAAGACCGGCACCCCCTCGCCCTCGGGCACGTTCTCCTCCACCGCCTCGACCCGGCTCCGCAACTCGGCGACGACCTCGTCGGCGCGGTCCCGCACCCCGAAGATCGCGCCCAGCCGCTCCAGGTCGGTGAAGAGCCCGTCGAACGGGCTGACCCGCTCCGGGTGGCCCGGGTAGTTGTAGCAGCTCTCGGTGTGCATGAAGCTCTGGATGCCCAACCCGTCGAGGATCTCCGGGGTGATGCCGCGCTCGTCGCTGAACCCCGAGTTCCAGCCGGCCACCACCAGGTCGGCACGGGCGTCGGCGACGAGTTCCCGGTTGAGCAGGTCGTCGCTGAGGAACTCGACGGCCGCGTAGTCCTCGGCGAAGGGGGACTCCTCGACGGGCGGGTTGGCCGGCGGCATGACGTAGCCGTGGACGTGGTCGGTCAGGCCGAGGACGAACAGCTTGTCGGCGCTGCCGGCCTCGTAGGCGACGGCGCGTTCCGGTAACCGGTACTCGACCTGTTCGCCGCACCGGGGGACCGTGACGGTGCCGCCGCCGGTCGCGGTCTCCTCCACGGTGGCGCCGCAGGCGGCGGTGAGCACGGAGGCGGCGGTGATACCGAGGGCGGCCGTCCTGGTGCGGAGGCGACGGGTGCTGGTTCGGCGGGCGGGGGCGGTCACGGGGTGGTCCTTCCGGAGTCGTGGGTGGTGAGCGCGTACAGCAGCTGGGGGTCCCCCGTCACCGGGTGGGTGACGACGGTGGCCTCGACGCCGAAGACGTCGCGGACCAGCTCGGCGGTCAGGACCTCCGTCGGCGGACCGGCGGCCACCAGGCGGCCGTCCCGCAGGACACCGAGCCGGTCGCAGCTGGCCGAGGCGAGGTTGAGGTCGTGCAGCACGACGAGCACGGTGAGCCCGCTGCCCCGCAGCAGGGAGAGCAGCTGGATCTGGTGTCGCACGTCGAGGTGGTTGGTGGGTTCGTCGAGCACGAGGACGCTCGGCTCCTGCACGAGCGCCCTGGCGACGAGCACCCGTTGGCGTTCCCCACCGGAGAGGGTGAGCACGCCTCGGTCTGCGAGGCGAGCGACGTCCATCCGCTCCATCGCCCACTCGCACAGGTCCCGTTCCCGGCGGCTGAGCGCCTGGTTGCCCGCGTTGTGGGGGGTGCGGCCGAGCGCGACGAGTTCGCGGACGGTGAAGTCCAGGTCGACGGTGTTCTCCTGGGTGAGCGCCGCCAGCCGGCGGGCGCTGTCGCGCAGCGGGAGCGCGTGGAGGTCGTCGCCGCCGATCCGCACCGTGCCGGTGTGGGGTCGCAGTGCCCGGTACACGCAGCGCAACGCCGTCGACTTGCCGGAGCCATTGGGCCCGACCAGCCCGACGACGCCCCCGCCGGGGACGTCCAGGCTCAGTTCGCGGAGCAGGGTGGTGCCGTTGGCGGTGACGGAGAGGCGGTCGAGGGTGAGTTCCACGGGTCAACGTCCTCCGAACAGGTAGCCGCGGCGCCGCATCAGGGTGAGCAGCACCGGGACGCCGACCAGGGCGGTGATGACGCCCAACGGCAGCTCGCGGGGGGCCACCAGGGTCCTGGCGAGCAGGTCCGCCCACACCATGAGGACGGCGCCGACGAGGGGGGCGATGACGAGGACCTTGCCGTGGCTGGCGCCGACGACGATCCGCGTCAGGTGGGGGATCACCAGTCCGACGAAGCCGATGGCCCCGCTGACGGCGACCATCGCGCCGGTGACCACCGAGGTGAGGACGAACAGGCCGACGCGGAGCCGGTGGGTGTCGATGCCGAGGCTCACGGCGGTCTCGTCCCCGAGCGAGAGCACGTCGAGGCGTCGGGCGTTCCTGACGAGGACGACGACCGCGACCAGGACGGCGACCGCGACCAGGGGGAGGGTGCTCCAGGTCGCGGCCCCGAAGCTGCCCATCGTCCAGTAGAGCACCATGCTGGTCGCCTCCCCGCTGGGCGCGAGGTAGATGAGCAGGCTCATCACGGCCTGGAACCCGAAGGACAGGGCCACCCCGGTCAGCACCAGGCGCAGCGGGGTCACCCCGGCGCGCGAGCGGGCGGCCAGGTAGACGAGGGCGGAGGCGCCGAGGGCGCCGAGGAACGCGCCGGCGGAGACCGCGTGGACGCCGAGCACGGCCAGGCCGCCGAACACCGAGACGCTGACGGCGCCGACGGAGGCCCCGGAGGAGACGCCGAGGATGAAGGGGTCGGCGAGGGCGTTGCGGACCATCGCCTGGATGGCGACGCCGACGAGGCTCAGGCCGGCTCCGACGACCACGGCGAGCAGCACCCGGGGGGTGCGGACCTGCCAGACGATCTGCTGGACGGTGACCTCGCTGGCGGGGATGGGGCCGCCGGTGAGGGCTGCCCAGAGGTGCCGGGCGGTGTCAGCGGGCGAGATGACGCTCGGGCCCAGGCCGATGGCCAGCACCACGGAGCCGGCGAGGAGCACGATGAGTCCGACGGCGCCGACGGCCAGCCCGGTCCAGCTCGGGGCGGGACGTGGTGGCGGGTGCTGGCCCTCCGTCCGCTCTGGGGCGTCGTCGTGGGCCGGGAGACGGTCCTCCGGCGTGTTGGTCGTGGAGGTCACCCGCGCTCCAATAGATTTGATTTCCGTTTTCATTAAGCTAGCACGGGTGATCCCGGCTCCACAGTGACCAGCGCCACTCCGCTGCCTCGACCTCGGGATCGTCGTCGGGCTGGAGCGGCGGTCGCGTCGTTGGGGATGCGCCGTCGTCACGCCGGACCTCGCCCCGGTCCGCACTCGACGCCCAGGGCCCGAGCCCCACGGCGGGCCGTCCGGCCGTTGCACCGCGAACGACGTGGGGAACCTGCGTTCCCGCTGGCATCACCAGGAACCCCATCCCCCGCGCCGGCGACCGACCGGGCGATGGCGCGGATCGTCCTCGATGGACGAGGGGGCCGAGCGAGGAGAACGCGGGACGGCCTCGCCGGGAGGAGCGGCCGCCGACCCGACGGGCGGAACACGGGAGCCCGTCCGGGTCCGCGTGGGATCCGCCGGAGTCGAACGACACACCCTTCCCCCGCCGGGGGCCACCACCCCAGTCGGCGGGCTCAGCGGTCGGGCTCAGCGGTCGGGCTCAGCGGTCGACGGAACGGCGCGAGTAGCCGCGCGCTCCCGGAGCGCAGGCCGCCAGGGCCGGCGCGAGGAAGCACACCACCGCGCACACCGCCAGGGTCGTCGACACCCCGCCCGCCGCCACGGCCGGGGTGATCAGCGCCAGGCCGACCGGGGCCAGACCGTAGGAGAACAGGAAGTCCACGGAGGAGACCCGGGCCAGCAGTCGGGGTTCGACCTCGCGCTGGATGGCGGTGAACCACAGGACGTTGAACAGCTCGATGCCCACCCCCGCGAGGACGTAGGCGAGGACCACCGCCGCCGGCGGCGCCTCCAGCATCATCGCCAGCGGCGCGAAGCCGTAGAGACCCAGCCCGAACAGGGAGGCCCACCCCGGCGACCGGGGCCGCCACCTGGCGACGACGACCGCGAATCCCAGGGCCCCCAGCGTGTAGCCGGTGGTGGCGGCGACCAGCACGAACTCGCCGTCGTAGTGGTCGCGGCTGACCAGGGGCAGGATCACGCCGGTCGCGGAGTAACCCGTGGCGATCACCGCCGAGAGCGCGGCGAGCCCGGCCAGGAACCACGGGTGCCGCCGCGCCTCCCGCAGGCCGTCGAGGAACTCACCCACGACGGAGGCGGACCTCCCCGCCTCCGCTCGGGCCGGGGGCGCGGAGGCGCCGGCGGGCGGCAGCAGCGCGGCCCCCAACCACATCAGCGCGGTGCCCAGGATGAGGGCCGACGTGTCCAGGAGGACCGCCAGCATCGCGGTCAGCCCCGGGGCGGCGAGGGTGGTGCCGCGCACAGCCAGGCTCATCGCCGCGTTCGCCCGCTGCCGGCGTTCCTCGACGACGACCTCGGCCGTCAGCGCCTGGTAGGCGGGCCGGCAGGCGCCCTGGCCGCAGCCGACGACGGCGGCCGCGATCGCGGTGACCGTGGTCGACCACCCGAGGCCCACCACGACCAGGGGCGTGGCGGCGGTCGCGGCCAACCCGGACCAGAGCACGGTGGCGCGACGGGAATGCCGGTCGGCGAGCACACCGCCCACGGGGACGGCGGCGAGGAATCCGACCGTTCGGGCGGCCAGGACCACGCCAAGCTGCCCGACGCCGAGCGTGCCGTCCACGACGGCGAACCCCAGGAGGAACGGCAGGGCCCAGGTGGCAAGGCCGGACAGTGTCGCGCCACACCAGAGCCGGAGGAAGGCGGGGTCCCGGCGGAGCGGGCGGCCCTGGTCGGGCGGCGGCGTGGGGTGTTCGGCCACGGGGGCGACCATCGGTCTGCTCCTCGACTGTTGCGCGGTCGACGTGCGGCGCGGTCGGACCGAGGGCCCTGGACTCGTACCGGGTCGCCTCCCGGCGACGTTCCGGCGCTCGCGGGGACCACCAGCATACTGAAAACGATTATCGCTATCTGGGGCGGGCTTCCGCCCCGCGCCAACACCACCGATGACGTCACCCGACGGGGGACCCCGGAGCGGCACCCGGGGCAGGGCCTCACCCTCCCTCCGCGGTGGCCACCGGCCGGCGACCAACCGGCGCACCGACGGTGGCGAGCGGTCAGGACGAGGAGGAGAGCGCCGAGATTCGGAAAACGGGGTGCGCGCCCCTCGAACGGGAGCGAGGATCCCGGGGTGGATCCTCCTCGCGGCCCACCGGCCGGGCACTCCGGATGGACGAACGCCGCACCGCTCCCCCAGCTCAGGAACGGACGCACAACCGCCGCGCGAGCCCGTCCAACATCGCCAGCACCTCGGCCCGCGCCTCCACGTCGTCGCCGCCGAGAGCGCGGTCGATGACGTGGTCGATCGGTGCCACCGGACGGCTCCGGCCCCACTCGCGGATGTTGGCCGAGGGCGCGACGAGCGTTCGCCTCCGGTCGGCCGGGTCCACGGTGGTCTCCAGCACCCCTTCGGCCCGGAACCGCGCCACCGCGCCCGAGACCTGGCTCTGGAGGAACCCGGTGCGCTCGGTGATGTCACCGATGGAACTGCCCGGGTGCTCGATCACGTCGAGCAGGATGGTGCGGGCACTGGCCGGCAGTCCGTGGAAGCCGCCCTCGGGAATGGCGTCCTCACCCAGTTTCATCAGCCTGCGCCCGAGTAGGTAGAGCACGAACCCGTCCACGCGCTCACGCTACAACAGCCGACACTCATCACCGATGATGCATCACTTGTGATGTAACCTGTGCTGACCTTCCGACCGCCACCCACCACACGCGCGACCCGTCGCGCCCGACACGTGGAGACCGCGTGCTCATCGCGCTGCTCAGAGTCCACTTACGGCCCTACACCGGCCGACTCGGTCTACTCGTGCTGCTCCAGCTCGTCCAGACCGTCGCCACCCTCTACCTGCCCACGCTGAACGCCGACATCATCGACAACGGCGTCATCCCCGGTGACCAGGGCCGCATCCTCACCGTCGGCGCCGTCATGATCGGCGCCACCATGCTCCAGGTCGCCTGCGCGGCCGGAGCCGTCTACCTCGGCGCCCACACCGCGATGTCCGTGGGCCGCGACATCCGCGCCGCCGTGTTCCACCGGACGCAGTCCTTCTCCAACCGCGAACTCGGCGAGTTCGGCGCCCCCTCGTTGATCACCCGCACCACCAACGACGTCCAACAGGTCCAGATGCTGGTCCTGATGACCTGCACGCTGATGGTCACCGCCCCCATCATGTGCGTCGGCGGCATCGTGCTGGCCCTCAACCAGGACGTCCCGCTCTCCGGCCTGCTGGTGGCACTCGTACCGGCGCTCGGCCTGGTCGTCGTCGCCCTGGCCTCCCGGCTGCGCCCCCTCTTCCGCACGATGCAGGAGCGGATCGACGGCGTGAACCGGGTCCTGCGGGAACAGATCAACGGCCTCCAGGTCATCCGCGCCTTCGGCCGCGACGACCACGAACGGGACCGCTTCCGGACCGCCAACACCGCGCTCACCGACACCGCGCTGCGCATCGGCCGGCTGATCGCCGTGATGTTCCCGCTGGTGATGCTCGTCGTCAACCTCGCCACCGTCGCCGTGACCTGGTTCGGCGCCGGCCGGATCGACAGCGGCGCCATGCAGGTCGGCGCACTGGTGGCGTTCCTCAGCTACCTCATGCAGATCCTGATGGCGGTCATGATGGCGACCTTCATGTTCATGATGGTGCCGCGCGCCGAGGTCTGCGCCGACCGCATCCAGGAGGTGCTGACCACCGAGGGCACCGTACGACCGCCCGAGGACCCGGTGCGGGAGCTCCCGGGAACCGGCGGCCTGGAACTGCGGGACGTCGAGTTCCGCTATCCCGGGGCCGAGGACCCGGTGCTCCGCGAGGTCAGCTTCCTCGCCAGCCCCGGGCAGACGACGGCCGTGATCGGCAGCACCGGGAGCGGCAAGAGCACCCTGCTGAGCCTCGTCCCACGCCTGGCCGACGTCAGCGGCGGCGCGGTGCTCGTCGACGACACCGACGTCCGCGACCTGGACCCGGCGCTGCTGGCCCGCACCGTCTCCGTGGTCCCCCAACGCCCCTACCTGTTCTCCGGGACCATCGCCAGCAACCTCCGGTACGGCAACCCGGACGCCACCGACGAGGAACTGTGGCGGGCGCTGGAGATCGCGCAGGCCGCCGACTTCGTGCGCTCCCGGCCCGAAGGGCTGGAGGCACCGGTCTCCCAGGGCGGGACGAACGTCTCCGGAGGACAACGACAACGCCTGGCCATCGCCAGGGCCGTGGTCCAACGCCCCGCCGTGTACCTGTTCGACGACTCCTTCTCCGCCCTCGACTACGCCACCGACGCCAGGGTCCGGGCCGCGCTCGCCCAGGAGACCAGCGACCGGACCGTCGTCATCGTCGCCCAGCGGGTCAGCACCATCCGCGACGCCGACAAGATCCTCGTGCTGGAGGCCGGCCGCGTCGTCGGCTCGGGAACGCACACGGAACTGATGGCGGACAACGACGTCTACCGGGAGATCGTCCTCTCCCAGCTGACCGAGGAGGAGGCCGCGTGAGCGCCCGAACCACCAGCGAGGACCGGCACGCACCCCAGAGCGCCGGCCGGCCCCCCAACGAGAAGTCCAGCGACTTCCTCGGCTCCGGGCGGCGGGTGCTCGGACTGCTGACCCGTGAGCGCACCGCGATGGTCGTGGTCCTCGTGCTGGCCCTGGCCAGCGTGGCGCTCAGCGTCGCGGGACCCCGCATCCTCGGCTACGCCACCGACCTCGTGGTCGACGGCGCCTTCGGACCCGACGCCGCCGGAATCGACTTCGGCGCCCTCGGCACCGTCCTGCTGTGGGTGCTGGCCGTGTACGTGGCGTCGGCGGGCTTCGGGATCGTCCAGGGCCGGCTCACCAACGGCGCCGTCCAGCGCACCGCCGGCCGGCTGCGCCGCGACGCCCAGGCCAAACTCGCGCGACTGCCGCTGCGGCACTTCAACGGCCAGTCCCGGGGCGAGGTCCTCAGCCGGGTCACCAACGACATCGACAACGTCGCCCAGTCCCTCCAGCAGGTGCTCTCCCAGGTCATCGTCTCCCTGCTGACCCTGGTGGCGGTGCTGGCGATGATGTTCTCCATCTCCTGGCTGCTCGCGCTGATCGCCCTCCTCAGCATCCCGGCGGCGGTGCTGGTGACCGCCCTCATCGGCAAGCGGGCCCAGCCCGAGTTCGCCGAGCAGTGGAAGAGCACCGGTGACCTCAACGGCCACGTCGAGGAGATGTACACCGGGCACGCGCTGGTGCGGGCCTTCGGCCGCCAGCGGGAGGCCGCCGAGGTCTTCGGCGAGCGCAACGAACGACTCTTCCGGTCAAGCTTCCGCGCCCAGTTCATCTCCGGCCTCATCCAGCCGAGCATGATGTTCGTGTCGAACCTGAACTACGTGCTGGTGGCGGTCGTCGGCGGCCTGCGGGTCACCTCAGGCCAGCTCACCATCGGCGACGTGCAGGCCTTCGTGCAGTACTCCCGCCAGTTCACCCAGCCGCTCACCCAGGTCGCGAGCATGGCCAACCTGGTGCAGTCCGGGGTGGCCTCCGCGGAACGGGTCTTCGACTTCCTCGACGCCGAGGAGGAGGAACCGGACCCCGCCGAGCCACACCGGCTGCCGACTGTGCGGGGCCGCGTCGAGTTCGAGCACGTCTCCTTCCGCTACGACCCGGAGAAGCCGCTGATCGAGGACCTGTCGCTCGTCGCCGAACCCGGGCAGACGGTCGCGATCGTCGGCCCAACCGGGGCCGGCAAGAGCACCCTGGTGAACCTGCTGATGCGCTTCTACGAGGTCACCGGCGGCCGGATCACCCTCGACGGGGTCGACACCGCCACGATGACGCGGGCCGACGTGCGGGCCACCACCGGGATGGTCCTCCAGGACACCTGGCTGTTCGGCGGCACGATCGCCGAGAACATCGCCTACGGCGCGAAGGACGCCACCCGGGAACAGGTCATCGCGGCGGCGAAGGCCGCCCATGTCGACCACTTCGCCCGCACCCTCCCCGAGGGCTACGACACCGTCATCGACGAGGAGGGCGGCGGGGTCAGCGCCGGCGAGAAGCAGCTGATCACCATCGCCAGGGCCTTCCTGGCCAACCCGTCGATCCTCGTCCTCGACGAGGCGACCAGCTCGGTGGACACCCGCACCGAGGTGCTCATCCAGCGGGCGATGGCCGAGCTGCGCAGCGGCCGGACCGCCTTCGTCATCGCCCACCGCCTCTCCACCATCCGGGACGCCGACCGGATCGTGGTGATGGAGGAGGGCGCCATCGTCGAACAGGGCACCCACGACGAACTCCTCGCGGCGGGCGGCGCCTACGCCCGCCTCTACGCCGCGCAGTTCGAACAGCCCGTCGTCGAGTCCGGCTGAACCGGAGGCCCCGGCACGCCCCCAGGTCGTTCCCGGCCACGCCCCCGTGGCCGGGACGGGCATTCGCCGGGACGACAACGTGTGGCCGGCCCCCGACGCCCCGCTCGGCCCGGCGTTGGAGTCGTTGACCCAGCTCGGGATCAGGGCCGGGACCGCTCCCGGACGGAGGAATGACGAGGAACGAATAACGAGCGGAGGTGGCGGTCCTTTTCCCGCCACCCGCTCGTGTTCGTCACCGGACCACGAAGAGTTTTCCTCGTCAAGAAGCCTGCCAATTGCGAACTGGCGGTGTCATAATAAGAACCGATCGTGTCGGTTTCCCGGTTCGGATCCTCGTGCTTCCCTGGAGAGGTCGATCCGTGCCACCAGAAGTGGGAAGGGGTTCGATACCGAACGACTCTCGTCAGGGCGAGGCTCCTCGGGGACGGTTCGCCCGTCATCGCCGGAGCTGGGTGGACAGCAGAGGGGACACGTCCAGGATTTCGCCGCTCGACAACCGGGTCCCGCACCATACGAAGCCGGCGTCCACCTCAACCGACAACGAAGTGCGCAGCTGTGGCGGTGCATGCCTGACGAATTCGCGAGGAGTGTTTGTTCGAACTGGGGGATTTATGAGGATTGAACTACTTGGCTCGCTCGCTATCCGGTATCACGGTGTGCTGGCCACTCCGACGGCACGGAAACCACGAACCGTGCTCGCACTGCTCGCCGCCCGGGCAGCCAGGACCGTTGAGTTGGACGAGCTGGTCGAGGAACTCTGGGCCAGCCGAGTACCCCGGTCGGCGCGCACGACAGTGCAGACCTACGTCCTCCAGCTCCGCCGTCTGCTGGCGACCGCGATCAGCAAGTCGGGCTTCTCGCCGAGCAGGGCCGACAGCGAGGCCAAGCGGCTTCTCGAGACCTGCCCCGGTGGGTACGTCCTCAACGTGGCGCCGGAGGAGGTGGACGTGTGGCACTTCGAGCGGCTGGCGGCCGAAGGCCACCGCGCGCGGGAGACGGGCGACCCACAACTGGCCGCGACCAGGTTCGCGGAGGCGCTCGGTTGGTGGCGGGGCAGCCCTCTGTCGGGAGTCCCCACCGGCCGGCACCTCAGGGAAGTGGCCAGGCGGTGGGAGGAGATGCGGCTGAACGTCCTGGACCGGCGGATCGACGCCGACCTCCTGCTGGGGCGGCACCACGAACTGGTGGGAGAGCTGACCGCGCTCGTGCTGCGGCACCCCCGGCACGAGGGACTGTGCGCCCACCTGATGGTCGCTCTCTACCGGTCGGGGCGGTCCTGCGAGGCGTTGGAGGTGTACCGCCGGCTGCGGGCCGGGTTGAGCGACGAGTCCGGCATCGAGCCCTCGCCGCAGCTGCGGCGGCTGCACCGCTCCATGCTGGTACCCGACAGGGCGCGCGAGGACATGGGCGGGCCCGGGCGTCGTGCCGTGCCGGTCGGCGGCCGGTCGACCGAACCGGCGACCGCCCGGGGGCGGGGTGATCTGCCAGAACGGATCTCCGCCGAAACCGCCGCGTTGCCCTGGGACGCGCACGGCCGGATCAGCGGCACCCGGCCCGCACCGAGCGGGCTCCCCTGACACCGGCCCCGAAGGTCCCCTGAGGTGGGGAGCCTTCGGCACAGGGCATTCACCCGGTCCGCCGCCCGATGTTCCCTTCCCGCCGTGACGAGGGAGTGACGTGTTCGCCTCAGTGATCCTGTGGAACCTCTCCGACTCCCAGCAGACCGTGGCGTCCCTGCGGTCCCACCTGCGCGAGTACGCCGTCGAGGCGTACTCGCGGGTCCCCGGGCTGCACCAGAAGCTGTGGGTGTCCTCCACCGGACCGGAGGGGGAGGTATGGGGTGCCCTCTACGTGTGGGAGTCCCTGGAGCTCGCCTACGGCCGGCCTCCCGGCGTCTCCCGGGTGCTGAGCCTCATCGGTTATCCACCGACCCGGCGGAGCTACTTCAGCGTGGAGGCCGCCACCTCCGGTGGCAGCCCCCTCGAGCTGACCGCCGGTCTCGGCCTGGCGTTCGCGTCCGAACCAGTCCCCCCGTTGACCAGACCGGTCGAGCACCTGCCACCCGGTGTCGAGCAGGCGGACCCGACGTCCACTGACCACCACCGGTGGACGTCGGGGCCGTCGGCCCCCTAACCGGCGATGCCGCCCAACACGTCCAGCGCGTCCACCTGGTACACGGCCTCGCAGGCACGGCTGACGGCGTGGCAGAGGAAGTACCGCTCCACCAGGCTCAGGCCGAGATTGTGCAGTCCGAGGTAGAGCAGGCTGGTGAGCACGCGCACCGCGAGGAAACCGGGGTCGGCGCGCAGGTACCGCAGGAGGTCGGTGTCAGCCTCGACCGCTCGGTGGAAGGCACTGGCCGCGCCGAGGTCCTCCCGCCCCCCGGGCCAGCCGGCGGTCCCCCCTCCAGACGGTGGTCGGTCGCCACGGGCACGGTCGGCGGTCGACTCGTCGACGAGCCAGATGGTGCCCTCCCGCACCTGGTGTTCCACGATGGGGCGGGCGAGCCTCATGGCACGGGCCCAGCGGGCCGCCGGCCCGCCCCGCTCCTGACCTCCGGTGGCCTGATGGACAACCTCGCGGACCCGCATTTCGATCTGGTCGCGCACCGCCTCGTACCTGGTGTCGAACGCGGCTCGGGACGCCGCGGGGTCCCGGCTGGTCGCGAGGAAGGCCTCCGCGTGCGATCGCAGGCTCAGGAAGGCGATCGGGGCTCCCCGCAGCCTCTCGGTGGCCCGATCGAGGTTGGGCACCGAGGACGGTCCCAGGGCGGGCAGGTGGGCGAGCGCCAGGTCGAGGGCCCCACCGAGCAGGCGTGCTCTGCCCGCCCGTCCCGCATCGGCGACGGCGAGCAACGCGGGAGTCACGGTGGCGAGGACGGTCCGGGTGGCCTGGGGCAGGCCCGGCCCCGAGAACACCGAGCCGGCCAGCGGTACCCGACGGGCTGGCCCGGTGTGAACCGGCACGCCCCGGCTCGCGCCGCACCCACGGAGTGCGGCGGCGAGCTCGGCGGCCAGCGATGGTCGCCCCGGCGAGGCGGTAGGGGGTTCTCGGATCTGCACGCTCACCTCGGGATCGCGGTCACCGCCCAGGCCACGCAGCCACAACCATTCGCCGCCGTCGACCGGGCCGCCGTCCTCGCTCGCGCGGGCGAGCAGGACAGGGGCGACCTCGTCGACGAGAACCCGCCCGACCACCCCGGGGTCAGAGCGGAACCTCACCTCCGTCCAGCTCTCCCCCGGGGTGTTCACGGCTGCTCCGGCTGGGACATCGCCATCTCGAAGGCCAGTTCGATCAGGGTGAGCCCCGCGCGGTCGCGAGGCAGGCGGATGCCCCGAGCGTCCTCGACCAGACCCCGTGCCCGTAGCAGTCCGGCAAGCGGAGCGATCGAAGGACGTTCCAGGACCTCGTCGAGCTGGGTCCCGGTCGCCAGTTCCCACTCCGCCCGCAGCACACCGTCGAACATCGCCAGTCCGGCTTGGAGGAAGGACACCAGCACACGGTCCTGCCCGGCGGGTACCGCGATGTCGAAGGAGAGCGGGTCCTGGACGTACCGGTGCAGCAGGCCCTTGCGGTGCGAGAGGAAGCGTTGGTCGACCAGGGACACGGCTCCGGACCCGAAACCAGCGGTGTCGGCGCGGAGCTGGAAGTACATGGCCGCGAACGGGGAGACCTGACCGAAGTAGCCCGAGGCGTACTCGGCGAGCCCGCCGTCCTCGATGCGGCGCCGCGCCGCGGTGAACAGGATCTTCTGCCGCCGCAGGTAGTCGCGGCGTTCCTGGCCCCCCATGCGGCGACGCATCGCCGTACCCGCCGTGGGGCGGAAGGAGTACAACGAGAGGTGGGTCACCGGCAGGCGCAGTGCCTGGTCGACGGTGGCGTGCACCTCCTCGAGGTCCTGGTCGGGGAAGCCGGACATGATGTCGATCGACACCTGGTCGAACCCGGCTTCCCTGGCGTCGCGCACGATCCGTTCGGCCTGGGCGGCGGTGTGGCGCCGTCCCAGGCGGCGCAGCCGGTGGTCGTCGAAGGACTGCACCCCGCTGGAGACGCGGTCGAAGCCGAGCTCGCGGAAGAACGCCAGCCGGTCGGCGTCGACGGTGTCCGGACTGCACTCGATGGTCGTCTCGGTGACCGTGCTCAGGTCGAAGGTCTCCCGGAGCGCGGTCATGATCTGCTCGGCTTCCGCCTCCGACAGGCTGCTGGCGGTGCCGCCTCCCCAGTAGACGACGTGAGGCACGTGGCCGGTCCCGGTCAACCGCGTTCCGCGCACGCGGATCTCGTCGCAGAGCGCGCGCAGGTAGTTCTGCCGGACCGAGTCCTCGGGTCGTCTGAGCAGGTCCCGGTTCGGGATTCCGTCAACCCAGTCGCAGAAGGTGCACCGGGCGTGGCAGAAGGGCACGTGCACGTAGATCATGAGGAGCCGGCGGTCGGGGGTGCTGGAGGGCAGCCGCTCCACGGCGGCCGTACCGGCGGATGTGGTGACCGGGGACGCCATCTGGGGTCCTTTCACGGGCCGGCCGGGCCGGGGGTCGCCCCCGGCCCGGCGGTGGGAACGTGGACGGGCGAGGAATCAGGACGAGCAGCTGCAGCAGCACTCGCAGGTGGTGCAGGAGGCGGACATGACCTTCGCGACCACCTCCCCGTCCTCAAGGCGGTTGTCGTCGAGGAACTCCGAGATCTCCAACGACTCGATGTTCAGCGCGGGCAGGTCAGCGGACATCGCACACCTCGTTTCTCGTGAGAGGAACCGGATTCGGCCCCGCATCGAACGGTAGGAACACCGAGACCCGTAGGTCAAGGACGCCAATTGTTGTTTTCGCGGTTTTCCCGGGCGACGCAGAAAAGTCAGCGAACTTCCTGAACATCGGCGCAAGCGGGGCGGAGAACCAACGCAAACACACTTGAGAACCGCTTGAGGCGCGACCGAGGAACGGCGCATGACCAGCGGAGAAGCCCTCGCCGACCAGGATGGGGACGTTTCTCCACCTCACGCTTGCAACGCCCACCGGAAACCGGGTGCTGTTGCCAGGCGGGGATTTCGGGAGTACGAATGGCGTGGAACAGCCGGAGTTTCCCTCCCATGGAGGGCGCGGGCGATCCCGCTTCGTTCCGCTTTTCCTCCCCACGGCGAAAGGGTTGCCATGAGCGATCGACAGCGGACCGGAACGACCGACTTCTCGCTGCCGGACGTGACGGCGGTAACGATGGAGGCCGAGGGGGTGGACACGAACGCGGTGCTCGGCCTCGCGGCCGGGCAGGAACCGGGAGTGTCCCGGGCGGCAGCGGCGCTCGCGTTGTGGCGGGACCGCTCGATCCCCACCGAGACACTGGTGGCGGCGGCCCAGCGGCGCTGCGCGGCGAGAAGTCCCCGCCTGCACACCTTCGTGCCGCTCTACACCACGAACCACTGCGACTCGGAATGTCGGATGTGCTCGATGCGAGCGGGCAACACGCGGATGGAGCGCAAGTTCTCCGGCCGGCACGAGATCACCGACCAGCTCCGCATCCTGTACGAGCACGAGGGCGTTCGCGGCGTCGGCCTGCTCACCGGCGAGTACGCGGACAAGTACACCAGGCTGAGCACGGCGTTCCGGGTCGGCTGGGCGATCCGCACCGCGCTGGACATGGGTTTCGAACGGGTCTACTTCAACATCGGCAGCATGGAACCCGACGAGATCGAGGTGCTGGGTGAGTGGGTTGACCGGGCGGACCCGGTGACCATGTGCGTGTTCCAGGAAACCTACGACCGCGAGTCCTACCGCCGTTTCATGGGAGCGACCTCCAGCGCGGTCCCCAAGGCCGATTTCGACCGGCGGGTGGTGTCCTTCGACCGGTGGCTCGACGCCGGGTTCCGGCACGTCAACCCGGGCGTGCTGGTGGGCCTGCACCCCGACGTGGAGTCGGAGATCGTCCAGTTGGTGGCGCACGGCGATCACCTGCGCGAGCGGGGAGCCGTCGTGGACCTCTCCCTGCCCAGGATGCGTCCGGCCATGAGCTCTCGGGACAGCACCAGGATCGGGGACGAGGACTACCTGAGGATGATGGCGGTGATCGCGTTCACCTGCCCGGAGCAGCGTCTGGTGCTCACCACCCGGGAGCCGCAGGAGTTCCAGGACCGGGCACTGGGCCTGGCCGGGGTGATCAGCCCGGGCAGTCCCGACGTGGCCCCGTACCGGGCCGACTCAGCGGCGCGCAACGAACCGAGCACGTCCCAGTTCCTCATCGCCGACCTGCGTCGTCCCCGGCACATCCTCAGCCGCATCGAGGCCAACGGCACGAAGGTCACCCACTTCGCCAACCCGTTCCGGGACGCCGGGGTCGTGGCGGTCGGTTGAGCGGGACGGAGGACACCGATGTTGGGCGCTCGTGTTCGCCGTCCCGTGGTGTACGTGCTCCACGGGCTGCTCGGCACCGCCTACGGTCACTTCGGGAAGCAGATCGGCGCGTGGCGGTCGGAGGCCGATGTCGTGCCCGTCGACCTGCCCGGTCACGGGCGGTGCCGGCTCGATGCCGAGGACGGCTATCTCGACGTGGCGCTGCGCTACGTCCTCGCTCTGGTGCGCAGGTTCGGCCCCGGTCGTCTCGTCGCCGCGTCGTACCTGGGCGGGCCGGTGGCCGTGCGGTGCGCCGCCCTCGCCCCGGACCTCGTCTCGTCGCTGGTCCTCACGGGCGTCGCGCCCGGGCTGGATCGCGAGGCCTTCCTCTCCCTGCTGGGCGGTTTCCACCGCTTGGCCGGTGAGAGCCGGGCGCTGGTGGCGGAGTACGAGCGCCTGCACGGTCCCCGGTGGCGAGCCACCCTGGACGCGTACACCGCGCACGCGACGACGTCCTACGCCGACCGGATCCAGATCCACCCGGAGACGCTCGCGGAGCTGCACCGGCCGGTGCTGATCATCAACGGTTCCCTGCGGTCCGTCGAGCGGGAGGCGGCCAGGACCGCCGGCGACATCGGTCCCGAGGTGCGGGGCCGGGTGGTGGAGGGCGGCGGGCACCTTCCGGGCAACGACGACGCGGCCACGGTCAACCGCGTGGTGTCCGGGTTCTGGCGGGAGGTGGAGCGGGGTCCGGCGCCTCCGGATGAGCGGCCGATGGGCCCCGCCTCCTCCGGCGCGGAGCGGCAGGAGGACGGTCCTGGGCCGACACCGGCCGGCAGGGACACCGATGCCGATGCCGTCCTCCCCAGTGGTGGCGCCCCGGGCGGGCGGGCGACGTCGGGGCCCACGCCCACGAGTCCCCCGAACACGGTCGCGGCCCTGCGGGCGGCCCTGGTCGACGCGGTGAACGAAAGCGATCCGACGCGGCGACTGGACTCCCTGGAGACGGTGGTCGTGCTCGCTTACCTGCGGAACACCCGGCTGGTGTCGACGCCTCCCGAACCGCCCGACCGTCCCGACACGATCGAAGGGTGGGTGACATGGGTCGCCAGGCGTTCACTCGTTTCCTGACCAGTAGCCGAGCACGGTCCGCCACTGGACGCCGAGGCGTCCAGTGGGGCGGTGCCGTCGCGACCTGGGACGAGTTGCTCGCGGGTGGGCGGGACCGGGCGCGACTGGTCCGCCCCGGGCACGCCTACGTCGTCGACCCCACGGAGGGCCTGGAGGCGCTAGCTTCGCTCTTCGCCGTCGCCAGCGTGCCGGACACCCTGCTGCTCTGGACGGCCCGTTCCGCGCTGGGCGTGGAGGAGCACCGCCTCGCTCCCGCTCTCGCGGAGGTGCCGCTCCCGCTGGCGGAACCGATGACCCGGCCGATGTGGGGCGTGTGCACATCCGGCAGTTCCGGTCGGCCCAAGGTCGCGATCGGGCACGCCGATCTGTGGGAACTGGTGGCCGTGCAGCACGACCACATGCTGCGAACGGCGCTGCCGGGCACCGGCTCCGACCCGGTGCTGGCCACCTGCCTGCCGTTGCAGTACTCGGCGGCGTTCCTGATGACCGTGCTCCCCGCGATGTTCTTCCGCCATGACCTGCTGGTGTTCCCGGCTCACGACTGGACCCCCCTGGCGACGGCGGCCCGCGACCGGGACGTGGCCGTGTTGGGGGTGCCGGCCGTGGTCGCGGCGGCGTGCCTGGGCACGCCGGACCCGCTGCCGATGGGCCGGGTGGCGGTGTTCCTCGGCGGCGGCCATGTCAGCGCCACCCGGGTCCGGCTCGCCAGGGAGCGGTTCGAAGGGGTGAGGTTGGTGAACCTGTACGGGACCGCTGAGACCGGGGCGGTCTCGGTGGATCCGGACCCCGGCCACGGAGGGCACGTTGGCCGGCCCGTCGAGGGCAAGGCCGTCTGGGTCGACCAGCCGAACGAACGCGGGGTGGGCGTCGTCTCCGCCGCCGGCCCGGACTGCTGCGTCGCGGTGTGGCGGCCAGCGGACGGTGCCCCTCCCGAGGAGACGACCGGCACGGTCAGGTCCACCGCCGGCCGCGGGGTGGGCGTCGACTACGGGCGGTGGGACGCCGAGGGGCGGCTCTGGTTGGAGGGGCGGGTCGACGGCGCGGAGAAGGTTTCCGGGATGTTGGTGCACCCGCGCCAGGTGGAACGGCACCTGTTGGCCCTTCCCGGTGTCGCCGACGCCCGGGTTCGGGTGGAACAGACCTCACACGGGCTGGAGAACCTGGCCGCCAGGGTCGTGGGCGACGTGAGTGTGGAGGAGGTGCGGGCGCACTGCGCCGCGCTGCCGGACGCACGACGGCTGACCCGGGTCGAGGTGCTACCGGAGCGGGACGCGGCCGCGGCCTACGGCGCCCACGGGAAGCTGACATGAGCGCCGGGCTCGACGAGGACTCCCTCGACGAACGGCGGTTCGCGGTACGGGCCGACGCGTTCTTCGTGCGGCACGAGGGCGGAGTGTGGCTGCGGAACAACCTGGGGTCGTTCTCGATCAGGGGGGCGGGTGCCTACCAGCTGGTGGGCTCGTTGTTCGCCAACCTCGACGGGGAACGCAGCGTGGCCGAGATCTGCGAGGGGCTACCGGAGAGCGCGAGACGATCGGTGTCCCGGCTGGTGGGCACGTTGGACCGCAACGGTTTCCTGCGCGAGGTCGTCGGGCCGAAGGAGGTCCCCCCGGAGTGGATGGCAGAGCTGTACCCGGTGCACCTGGCGTTCTTGGAACACCACGCCGACCGCCCGGTCAGCCGGCTGTCGCGGGTGCGGTCCACACTGGTCGGCTGTCTCGGGTCCGGGGTCGCGCTGCGGGCGGCCCTCGGCGCGCTCGGGGAGTTCGGCGTCGCCCGGCTGCTCGTGGTGTGCGGCGAGGCCGACGAGGCCAGCGCGGCCGAGTTGATGGCGGCGGTCCGCGAACGGGACCCGCGCGTGCGCTGGCGGTTGAAGGTGGTGGACGGCTCCTGGCCGCTGGCCTCGGCGTTACGGCTCCCGGAGCTGCGGGACGCCGGGCAGGTCCTGCTCGTGACCGACGACGCAAACCCGGTGGCCCTGGCCGACGCCCACCACCTGGCGCGCGGTCGAGGTCAGGACGTGGGGGTGCTGGGGCGCTGCGGTGACCACGTGGTCGCCCTGCCGCCCGGTGTCGCCGGCTGCTGTTGGGAGTGCGCGCACCGCTCGGTGGCGGCCCGGGTCGCCGGGTTCGCCGGCGACCTCCCGCCCGCCCCGGCCCCGGCGGCCGTCGCGGCCCTGCACCTCGTGCAGCAGGTCTTCGCCCGGCTGGCGGGGGTCGCGCTGGAGGGTGCGGGGGCGATGACGACGGTCGAGCCGTGCGCACCGGTGGTTCGGCAGCACACCGCCCGTCGGCACCCGCTGTGTTCACGCCACCCGGCTGGTGTCTCGTGGTCGGGCCCGCTCAGGGCGCCGGTGACCGGGCACGGCCGGGCGCGGACACCGTCGTCCTCGGTTCCGGCGGCCCTCTCCCACGCCTCAGTCGGTGCTCGCCCTCGGTACCAGGTCGGCTCCCCGCCTGAGGGGGAGGGCGGTGCCACCGGCTGGTCGGCAGGCCCGGGCCGCGGGCTGGACACCGTCCGACCGGACGTGCCGAGAGCGGAGGACCCGGCAGAGCTGGTCGCCGAGGCCGATCGCATCGTCGCGGCGACGGCGCGGTGGACCGACTCCGTGACCGGCCCGCTGTTGGCGGTCGGGGAGGGCGACCTCGACCAGCTGCCGCTGGCGGCCAGTTCATGCCAGGTGGTGGCACCGGAGAGCACGGCGTGCGATCCGAGGACCCGGCTGCTGGTGTGCCGTGCGCTGTCGGCCAGGGAGGCGCGCCACCAGGTGGTGCTGCGGGCCGTGGAGTGGCTCGCGGCCCGCACCGCCCGAGCCTTGGGCCAGACCGCCCCGCTGGTCCTCGGCGCCGGCTGGACCGTCCACGAGGCGCGGTTGCGTGCCCGGTACGCAGCGGTCGCGGCCAGCCGGGTGCCGACGGCCGGCCGGTGGGAACCGGCCGCCGACCTGTCCACGGCGGACACTCCGGCACGGCGTTTCCTGGTGCGCGCCCTGGCCGGCTCCGACCGCGCCTGGTGCGGGGTGGCCTGGGATGACCCGGTCGGGGGGCTCCGCAGGGTTCGGGTCCGCACCGCGGCCGGCACCACCCACCCGGGGATCGGCCTCACAGCGGACCACGCGATCGACAACGCCCTGCTCGCCGCGCTGGCCGCCGGTTCGGAGGACGCCGGCGACACCGTGGGGTGGTTGGCGCCACCGACGGCGACCTGGACCGAGGCGGCGAGGCGAGCAAGCCCACCCGGCTCGGATGCGCTGTCCGACGTCACTGGCCTGTTGCCCTTCGCGGACGGGGAAATCCACCTGGTCGCCCTGTCCCCCGGGATCGGGGCATGACCGCGCACGGGGCCCCGGGACGGGGAACACCAGCGGCGTCCGTGCTGGGCCGGGGCCCCCTGGCCCGGTGGGTGGCGGCGCACCTGGGGGTTGCCCGCTCGACGTCGACGCCCACGTGCGACGCCTCGGACGCGGCGGACTTCCCGGGGCACGCCCGCGCGACCCGTGCTCCCCGGTTGGTCGAGGATCCGGCGCCGGAGGACCGTGGGACTGCCTCGGTCTCCGCCCGCGCCCAGGACGTAGCGGCCCCAACCGAGGAACGAACGAACGAGCACCTGGCCGGTCCGGGGGCGGTGGCGTGGGACGAGGCCGGGGGCCCGCTGGTGCTGGTGGCGGAGTTGGACGCGGTCGAGGAGTTCGAGGATGTGCTCGCACGCGCCCGTCGCCTCGCCTGCCCGCTGCTCTTCGTGGGCAGCTGGCGCTCCCTGTGCTACGTCGGTCCGTGGTCCCAGCGTGGTGTCCCCGGATGCCCACGGTGTCTCGTGGTGCGCACGGCCAACTCCGCTTTCGGCCCCGACCTGGCAGGTGAGCGGGTGCTGCCCGGCTCACCGCGGCTCCTGGCCGCCACCACGCTCGGGCCGGCCACGCTGTCCGTGGTGGCCAGGTCGGTCGCCGAGGCGGTCCGCGCTGGCCCGCCGACCGGAACCGGTGCCGCCAGCGGCGTCCTGGTCCTCGACGGGGTCACCGGGGCGATGGACCGGCGGACGTTGCTGCCGGACTCGACCTGTGCGCTGTGCGGGCAGGTCACCACCGACACGGTCCCGCACCTCACCCCGAAGGGGGTGCCGCTGCCGAAACTCGGTCCCGAAGTGCTGCGCACCGGGCAGTTGTCCGCCGAACAGGTGGAACGTGACTACCTCTTCCCCGGCCTCGGCCTGTTCAAGGAGGTGCGGCAGGACCTGCAAAGCCCCTTCGGCGCGTGCTCCGTGGAACTCGACACCCGTTGGGGGCGGCGAGAACCGGCGATAGGCCGCGCCCGGGGTTACCGGACCAGCCGCACCGTCGCCGTCCTGGAAGGACTTGAACGGTACGCGGGGCTGCGGCGGGGAGGTCGGACCGCTCCCGTCCGCGCCAGTTACGCCGAGGTCGCGGACCGGGCCCTCTGCCCGCTGGACCTCGGTACCCACCCCGAGGAGTCGTACCGGACGGAGTCCTTCCCGTACCGCGAGTTCCACCAGGACACCGTTGTCGACTGGGTGTGGGCCTACTCGTTCCAAGCCCAGGAACCGGTGCTGGTACCGGAACGCGCCGCTTTCTGGGGCCCGCGGCATGACGGCGAGATCGCGTTCGTCTACGACACCTCCAACGGGTGCGCGCTGGGCAACTCGGTGGAGGAGGCGGTGTTGCACGGTCTCCGCGAGGTGGCGGAGCGGGACTCGTTCCTGTTGACCTGGTACCGGCGGCTCGCGTTGCCCGAGGTGTGCCTGGAGGGCGAGCGGGGAGCGGTCGGGGACCTGCTGCGGCGCGCCGAGCTGTTCACCGGCTGCCGGTTCCGGTGCTTCCTGTCCACGATGGAGTACGGGATGCCCAGCCTGTGGCTCACCGCCGAGGGCCCGGCCGGCGGGCCCTCGGTGCTCGCGGGCAGCGGCGCGCATCCGGACCCCAGGCAGGCGCTGGTCGGCGGGCTCCACGAACTCGTCGGCATCGTCCTGGCGGTGCGGGACGGGTTCCCGGACCGCCGGGAGGAGGCCGAGGCCATGCTCGCCGACGCCGACCTGGTGCGGCGCATGTCGGACCACTCGCTGGTCAACGCCCTACCAGCGGCGCGGGACCGGTTCGCGTTCCTGCTCGACGCCCCGCACGAGGAGATCCGCCTTGACGCGGTGCCCGCGACCCTCCACCCAGCCGAGTCCGACCTGCGGGTCGAGGTGGACACCGCCGTTCGAGGTTTCCTCGACGCGGGGTTGGACGTGCTGGTGGTTGACCAGACGATGCCCGAGCTCCGGCGAAACGGGCTGTGCTGTGCGCGGGTGCTGGTTCCTGGCCTGGTTCCGATGACTTTCGGGCACCGCAACCGCCGGACGCGCGGTCTGCCCCGGCTCACCGAGGGCACCGGGCTTCCCTATCCCGGCGCGATCGCCCCCGAGGAGGAGGTCGGATGCGTCCCGCACCCCTTCCCCTGATCGACCAGCGGCGTCCCGGCGCGCCAGCGTTGCCTGCCCCGGGGGGACGGGACATCTCCGGCCCGGGGGTCCTGTTCGGTGGCCGGCGGGGCATCGTCGGGACGTGGCCCTCCCGGCGGCCCCGGACCCGGCGCGTCCACGCTGCTGGCTCCCCGGGGATGGGCCCCCCGGCGGATGCGCGAACCGCTCCTGGTGCCCCCCGGAGACGAGCGGCACCAGCGCTCACGTGTCCGTTTCCTCCCGCTCCACGCCGCCGTCCGCTGGGCCTCAGGGAGGAGCTGCCAGGAGAACAGCACGACGCCCAGGGTGTGGCGATGGAAGGAGCGAGGATGGCGACCGGTCACGCCGAGTCCGACAAGCGGGAGCACATCCCTCCGCTGACCGAGCGGGAAGCAGCCGAGTACACGCTCGCGTTGCTCCGTGACCCGACGTCGGTGAACCCGGACGGCTGGCAAGTGGACTGGGACACCGCTCCCTGGCCCGTCAAGGTCCACGTGGGCGGCAGCCGACGCCCGCTGGGTGTGCGCCGACCACTGGATCGGCTGCTGTTCTACGGGCTCGCGGTGTCCCGGGTCCGGTTCGACCTGACGGCGCCGGTGCCGACCACCCCGCACGGCCCCGTCCTCCCCCGGCGGAGCCCGCGTGTCACGACCCGCCGGCCCGTCCCCTCCGGGGGGGCGATGTACCCGACGGAGGTCTACGTCCTGGAGACGGGGCCCAGGCCGGGTGCGCACCACTACGACCCGTACCGGCACGAGCTGGTTGATCTCGGGCAGCCGGCTCCGGCGGGGGTGCTGCGGGCCGCGCTCGGGCTCGGGGCGGGCGCGGCCCTCCCCCAGCTGGTGCTGGTGCTCGCGCACCGGTTCTGGAAGAACCTCCACAAGTACGCTGACTTCGCCACCCGGCTCGGCGCCGTCGACGTGGGCGTGGTGCTGGGACGGGTCATCCGCCTGGGTCTGGTCGAGTTCGGTGTCGTCGACGTCCGGGCCGACCTCGACGGTGCGGTGTTGGCGGGCGGTCTGGGGCTCGACCCGTGTGCTGAGGCCCCGCACCTGCTGGTGGGACTGGGCGCTCCACGGCAGGCAGCGGCGGCGGAGCCGCGCGGGGTGCGGACCCCGTGGCCGCCCCAGGTGGTGGAGCGGTCGTCGAGGTTCCGCCGGTCGTCCCGTTTCGAGGCCTTCCAGGCAGCGTTGGCCGCCTACCCGTGTCCCAAGCCCGGAGCGGCGTTCAGGTCGGCGCTTCCCGGTCCACCGGCTCCCGACACGTGGGAAGGACCTTCGCCCGGCCCGGTGGTCGCGCTGCCCACTCCGGCGTCGAACGTCCCGATGGCCGGGGACGTCCTGCTGCGGCGCACCTCCAGCGGTGCCCGGTTCTCCGGTGGGTCCTGCACACCGGCCGGGCTGGCCTCGGTCCTCGACCAGGCCAGCGCCGCCGTCGCGCAGCTCCGCCACGTGGGTGACGGCGCGCTCGGTCACGAGGTCGCCCTGTACTGCGCGGTACACCGCGTCCGGGGTGTCCAGCCGGGCTGGTACCGGGCGTGCGGGGCGGGGCTGATCCCGGTGGGGCGGGGTGTGGACCCCGACTGCGCCCAGCTCGTCCAGGAGGCGTTGCTGATCGACTCGCTGAACGTGGAGCTGGCCGCCTTCACGGTGCACGTCGCCGTACCCCCCGACTTCCGCTCGAGCGACCGGGGACCGAGGGCACACCGGGAACGGCAGATCTCGGTCGGAGTGGTGATCGAGGCGGTGACCCTCGTCGCAACGGCCCTGGGCCTGGGGAGCCACCCCGTCCTCGGTGTCGACACCCGCCGGTTGGACGCCGGTTACGGGTTGACCGGCGGCAGTGTGAGCGTGCACGGCCAGGTCTCCGTCGGCGCCGTTCACCCCGGCGTGAACTGGGAGGTCACGGTGGTACCACGATGAGGGACCAGCAGCCGTCGGCGACGTTCAGCCCCTATGTGATGTTCCGCCGAGGCACGCTCGCACTCGCCGCGCTGGACGGTCTCGTCCCGGACCGGGCCTGGGCCGCGCTCGACGCGGCCGAGCAGGAGGCCGAGGCCGTGACCGCGCTGGCTGTCGAGGTCGAACGGACCCTGCACGCGCTGGTGCCGTCGCTGCCACCGGAACGCCGGGCCGTGGTGCTCCGGCTGCGCCGGGACGTGCACAACGGCCGACAGCCGGACGTGGAGGCCCTGGACTCGGTGGTGTCCGGGGCGGCACGGGCGGTGGTGCGGCGGTGGGACCGGGCCCGCCTCCGCCGGAACGCCCTGCTGGCGGAGTCGGCGGCGGCGTACCTCGCTGAGGCGGCCCGCGCGGTGCGGGTGCTCAGCGCCGTCGCGTCCAACGAGGACTTCCGGCGGGGCGTCCAGCTCTCCGCCGAGGACACCTTCCGGGAAGTGGCCCATTTCGCGGCCAACCCCGAGGCCCCGGTCAAACCCAGTCGGCGACGCCGGGTGGAGAGCACGATCGCGAGCTTCGCCTACCGGGTGGTGTTCAAGCCCTCCCCGTTCGGATCATTCACGGAAGTCGGTGCGCTGCGCCTTCCGGCGCCCGGCGAGGGCGCCGCGCGGGAGCCGGGTGGCACCTGGCGACAGGTCGACAGCGGAACGCGGGCCCCGTCCTGCCCCGTCGGCCCTGTCGCGGTGCCCACCGGTTCCTCGGTCGCTCGACCCGACGCGGCGACGGCACCGGCGCGACACGCCCCGGCCCACCAGTCCGACGTCGTCCAGCGCACCGGAGCGGGAGCCGCGCACCGGATATCCCGGGCGAGGCTGAACGTCGGCCTGCTCGCCTGGATGGCCCAGCGCCTGCGCTCCCTACCGGGCGCGGACACCCTGCTGCGCATTCGGTTGAACAACTCGCTGACCCTTCACGACGGACGCGCCGTCTGGCTCCGCCGGCCACTGGAAGGCGTGGACGACGCCTTCCACCCGGACCGGGTGGTCGACGCCCGGCACTCCGACCTGGTCCGCCTGCTGGTGGACCTGCTGGAACTCGGTGACCGCACCGAACGCGAGGTGCGGGACCAGCTGGTCGCCGGGGGCCTCACGGCCCACGCCGCCGCCGCGACCCTCGACCAGCTGGTAGGTGTGGGCCTGTGCCACCGGGGCCTCGGACTCCCAGACCAGACCGATCGGGTGGCGGGCCGCATGGCCGTACTCCTGCGAGGCCTGGGCACTCCCTTGGCGGGAGCGGCCGCGGACGTCCTCGACCACCTCCAACGCGTCGAGGACGTCTTCCCCTTGTCCGACGCCGACCGGCGGAGCACGCTGCTCGCCGAGGTCCGGTCCGGTGTCGACCGCTTCGTGGAGATTTGCGGGTGCGAGGCACCTGCCAGGGACGCCCTGCGTTCCCCGGTCTACGAGGACGTCGGAACCACGGACGGCGCCCACAGCTGGTCACCGGCCGTGTTGGCTGCCTCGCGGGACCACCTGGCGTTGTTCGCCCGCCTGGTGCCGGTGCTGGACGGCGCCACCGTGGAACGGCTCGGCCTCTACCGGTTCGTGACGGAGAAGTTCGGCGAGACCCATCCCGGAATCCCGTTCATCGAGGTCTTCCGGGCCTTCTCCTCCCTCTCGCCCGAGGAGGCTTCCGCCGTGATGAGCGGTGCGGGTGATCCCGCGTGCGCCGCGCTCAGCACTTGGCGGGCGGGTGTGGCCCAGCTGGCGGACGAGGCAGTCGAGGACGGGGCCGAGGTGGCGCGGTTGGACACCGGCAGGCTGCGCGCTCTCGCCGAGGCCCTCCCCGCCGAGTTCCCCCCGTGGCGGTCCACCGCCTACCGGCTGCAGTTCGCCCGTGATGCCGACCGCACGCTCGTCGTGGTCAACGGCGTCACGACCGGGCACGGGGTGTTCTTCTCCCGTTTCGCCGACCTGCTCACCCCCGAGACCGGGGCGGGCTGGCACCTGGCCGAGGAGATCCGCTCCCACCTCGCGGCGACCGAGCCACGGCAGGCCGACCTGACAGCGGTACTGGGGCTCAACTTCAACCTCCACCCCCGGTTGAGCCCGCTCGAGGTCATCTACCCGGGGTCGGTCGCCTCCGGCGGCCACGGGCCAGCTTTGACCCTCGCCGACCTGCGGGTGCGCCCCGAGCCGGTCACCAGACGCTTGGAGCTCGTCTCCTCCGTGGACGGCGAGCGGGTGGACCTGGTGCCGATGAACTTCCTCTACCCGGCGGCGGCACCGCCTTTGTACCGCTTCCTGTGCGCCTTCGCGCCAACCCGCACCTACCGGGGCGGGCTGTGGGAGCAGCTGGACCGCATCCGCCCCGCCTCCGCCGGCTCGACAGGCCCACGCCCACGCCTGCGGCTCGGTGACCTCGTCCTCGACCGCCGCACCTGGCGGGTGCCCGTCGACCAGTTGGCGGTTCCCCCCGGTCTGGAACGGCGGGAGTGGGCGGCTGTCACCGAGTTCGAGCGCCGTCGCCGTGAGCTCGGCCTGCCCCGGCACAGCTTCTTCCGCGTGCTGCCGCCGGCACCGCCCGACACCGGGGTACGGGACCTGGCGGCCGAGACACGGCGCTGGGCGCTGGAAGCCCGCACCGCCCGCCTCCGCAAACCCCACTACCTGGACACGCGCAACCCGCTCCTGAGCGCGGTGCTCGCCCGCCAGGCGCTTTCGGTTCCTGACGGCACCGTGGTGTTCCAGGAGTGCCTGCCCGGTCCGGGAGAACACCCAGCGCCGGGCAGTCCTGGCAGCGCCGAGGAGTTTCTCGTGGAACTCACCGTTGAAGGGGGACACCGATGACACCCACCAGGCCCGACGGCGAGGTGTGGAGGAGCCTGCACGTCCACCGGTACGGCCGCATGGATGCCTTCCTGGTGGACGGGCTCGGCCCGGCCATCGCGCGACTCCGGGCGGAGGGCGGGGTGCGCGGGTGGTTCTTCCTCCGCTACTGGCGGGGAGGCCACCACGTGCGGGTACGCATCCGTGTCCGGGCCGACGACGCCTCGGACGTCACCACCGCGCTCGCCGACCGGCTGTCCAGCCACCTCACCCGCCACCCCAGCGGTGCGGACTTCGACGTCGAGGGGTTCCGGCTGGCGCAACCCACGATGGCCGCGCTGGAGAACGAGCCGGTTGCCGACGTCCTCCCGGACGACACCGTTCACCCCGCCCGCTACGAGCCGGAACAGGGCAAGTACGGCGGCCAGGACGGGGTCACGCTCGCGGAAGCGTTCTTCGAACGCAGCAGCGACCTCGCCCTGGCCGCGGTCGGGGACATCCTCACCCGACCGGCCCGGCGGCTCGGCGCGGGCTTCACGACGATGCTGCGAGGGCTGCTCGCCGCCGGGTACAGCACCCGGGCGATGGCTGGCTTCTTCCAGCACTACTGCCTGCTGTGGTCGCCCTACGCGTTCGACGTGTTCCTCGACACCTGGCCCGACCTCCTCGCGGCGCGGCGGAGCGCCGTGACGGCACACGCCCGGGCCGTGCTCACCGAACCCACCGCCACGGACTCCGAACCGTTCGGTCTCGCGATGAGGACCCTGCACGACGCCGTCGACGCGCGGGCGGACCGGGTGCTGCCGGCGGTCACCCTCGCCGGGCCCTCCGCCAGCGCGCACGACCGCCGACGGGTGATCACGACCAGTTGCCTGCACACCCACAACAACCGGATCGGTCTCACCCCGGAACAGGAAGCGTTCCTCGGTTTCCTGGGACACCACGTGCTGAGCGAATGCGCCGGCACCGAGCCCCATCCGAACCTGGCCGCCGCCGCCCGAACACACCGGGACCGCCGACTCGTCGGTGTCCACCACTCGCCAACGACCTGACCACCTCCCCGGGCGAGCCACCCACCCCGCCCAGAACGCCAGCACCGGACCGACCGCGCTATGAGGTGAGCGGTTCCGAGCCCCACCCGCTCCGGCGTCCCCAGCCGTGGGCCGCACCGTCCCACCACGACCCCGCCACCGGCCATGGCACCGGCCGGCCGGCCAAGGAGATGCTCATGGACCTCACCACCCGGACCTACCCCTTCCACCGGGACGGCACGTTCAGGATGCCCGCCGAGTTCTCCTGGATCAGGACGCACCTGCCCGTCGCGCAGGTGAAACTGGCCAGCGGGCACCCTGCCTGGCTCATCACCCGGTACCAGGACGTGCGACGCGCCCTCACCGACCCCCGCTTCACCCGGACCCTGGACCAGAACACCACGGCGCGCATGAACACCGGCTTCGCCGCGGAGCAGTCCAGCCCGGTGTTCAGCTTCGGTGGCTCCATCTCGGAGCCACCGGGACACACGCGGTGGCGGCGGATCGTCAACCGCGCCTTCACCCAGCGGCAGGCCGACGCCATGCGCGACCGGATCGCCGGTCACACCGACGCCGTGCTCGACGACCTCACCGCCCGGCCCGAGCGCCGCGCCGATCTGATGGCCGACTACGCCTACCGGGTTCCCATCCGGGTGATCTGCGAGCTGCTCGGCATCCCCGAGGACGGCAGACCAGCCTTCAGCACGATGGCCGCCCGGCTGACCCGGCGGGACCTCCGGTCCTCGCCCGAGGACTTCGGGCAGGCGTTGCGGGACATCGGCCGGTACGCCGTCGAGCTGATCGTCCGCAAACGCTCCAACCTCGGCGACGACCTGTTGAGCACCCTGATCGGCCTGCACGACGAGGACGACGGCGCACTCACCAACGAGGAACTGGTGTCCACCGTCATCCTGCTGCTGATGGCGGGCTACGAGAGCACCGCCGTCCAACTCGGCAACGCCCTGTACGCGCTGTTCCACCACCCGGCGGAGCTGGCGCGGCTGCGCGCGGACCCGGGCCTCGTCGACAACGCCGTGGAGGAGTTGCTGCGGTACGCGCAGATGGGCACGGGCTTCGCCGTCGCGAAGTTCACCTCGGCGGACGTGGAGATCGGGGGCACGGTGATCCCGGCCGGGTCTACCGTCTTCGTCTCGCTGGCATCGGGCAACCGGGACGTGGAGGTGTTCGGGGACGACGCGGAGGAGCTGGACCTGGCTCGACGCACCGCCGACCGGCAGCTGGCGTTCAGCGCCGGCCCGCACTACTGCCTGGGTGCGGCCCTGGCCCGGGCGGAGCTGGCGGAGGCCATCACCCGGCTGTTGGACAGGATGCCGGAGTTGGCTTTCGACGGGGACCTCACCGACGTCGTGCTCGCGTCGAACCTGTTCACCTACTACCCGCGCGAGCTCCCCGTGCGTTGGTGACCCCTGCCCGCCAGTTCCGTTCGCCCCACCCCGTGGGCACCCACGACAGCGCCAGCCCGCACCGCGGTCCCCCGCCCGAGGCATCGGCCTGTCCCTCCCCAGCGGCCGCGTCCGGGCGGAATCACAGGCCGACCCGGCGGCGCGTGTCGAGGGCCGCCCTGGTGGGCGGAAACCTCGCACCGCGCCCCGGGGGAAGGTCCAGTGCCGGTGCGCCCGGCCACTCGAAGAGGACACGCGCGGTGGCGCGGAGCGCCCGCCTCAGCGGCCTGGTGTCGACATGACCGCCGCTGACGACCACCACGTTCACCCCCGCGAGACCCGAGGGCGGGCGTGTCCTCACCCGCTTGAACGACCCTGGAGACGAGCCGTGGATCCCCATCGTGTCCGCTACCCGTTCCCCCGACCCAATCCGACCGAGCCGCCAGCGGAGCTCGCTTGGCTCCGCGACACCGCCCCGGTGTGCCAGGTCCACCTGCCCGACGGCAGCTCGGCGTGGCTGGTGTCCCGGTACGACGACGTGCGCACCGTTCTGACCGACCCCCGCTTCAGCCGCGACCGCCGCCCCACCGGGATCAACGGGTCGACCCCGGTGGCGGCCGGTGCCGGGAGCACCCCGCTCGGAGGACGGCGACCCGTGGTACCTGCCACCGCGCTGGACAGCGCACTCCCGACACGCCCCGGTGGCGCCGGCCGAGCGGTGGAAGGCGTCCCCGAGCCCGGGGGCCCGACAACGATGGGGGCGGCGACGGCGGGAGGCGACGGCGGGGCGTTCGATTTCGGCATGTTCCTGGCCGCTCCGGAGGACCATGAACGCTGGCGGCGCGGTCTGTCCCGGGTGCTGACTCCCAGATACGTGGAGGGGCTCGGACCGGAGGTCGGGAACGTCGTCGAGCGTCTCCTCGACGAGGTCACCGCAGCACCAGCGGATCTGATGACGGCGCTGGTGTTCCCGCTTCCGCTGGAGGTTCTGTGGCTGCTGTTCGACGTTCCGGCCCCACTGCGGCCAGGTTTCGACGCCTGGGCGCGGGCGATCCGAACCAGCGGCACGTCACTCGCGGGGCTGGGCAACGCGGTCGCGCACCTCCGCCACCCGGTGAGGGAACTGGCCAGGCTCGCCCTCCCCGGTCGTGGTGGCGGCCTGCTCGCGGAGCTCTGCCGGCGGGAGCACGAGGACGGGAACGCCGTCTCTGAGCAGTGGCTGGTGTCGACCGCGCTGCTGTTGACCGTCGCCGGCTACGAGAGCACGGTCGCCAGGCTCGGACACGGCCTGTTCACTCTGCTGCGGCACCCCACCGAACTGGCGCGGGTCGCGGCGGATCCCGATCTCGTCGTCCCCGCCGTTGAGGAGGTCCTCCGCCACACCCCAGCGGGCACGGGAGCCAGCGGCCGCCTGCGGACGACCGTCGACGTCGAACTCGGTGGCGTGGTGATTCCCGAGGGATCCCTGGTCCTCGTCTCGCCGGAGTCAGCTGGCCGAGACGGTTCCCGGACCGAACGGCCGGATGCCTTCGACCCAGGCAGGGGGTCCGCCCGCTCGCACCTCGCCTTCGGCAGTGGACGTCACTCCTGTCTGGGCGCGGCGCTGGCCCGTCTGACTCTGCGGGAGGCGCTGGGGAGGCTCGTCCGCCGGCTTCCCCGGCTGCGGGCCGCGTCGAACCTGTCCGAGGTGGAGTTCGACAGCAGCCTGGCCCACTCCTGGCCCCATGCGCTCCCGGTCAGCTGGTGATCGAGTGTGCCCGGGTGACCGGGAGGGGGCTCCGACGCGCACACCGATCCACCGCTCTCGTCGCCGCTCGTGCCCTCGCCATCCCGTCGGTCGCCCCGTTCTTGGTAGGGGCCCGTTCCCTCGATGTCCGTCCACCGGGTTGTCGCGGCCAGGACCACTCACGACTCAGGGCACGGTCGAACGTTGGCACACGTGCGGGCCGAGCGGGCGGAAGCCCTCCGGACAGGGCGAGGAATCGCCCCACAGCATCACGGTCAGCGGAATGAGCAGCACCAGCAGGACGAGCGCCGGAACGCACCACAACCACGTCCAGCGGCGGAGACACGACCGCCGTTGGCAGTTGGGCGGCTCGAACAGGGTCATGCTGCCGCAGGGGCAGATGACCCTCCTGCTCAACACCGGCACGATGTGAGGGGTGCCTGGTCGGGAGGAACGCGGCTGGTCGCCACACCCGGACATGCGGACTGGTGCTGCCATGCGGCCATGCCAGGACTGTAGGAGTGCCAGCTCGAATCACGCTCACGCAACACGGAGTTCACCCATTGGGGCTAGCAGCAGTCGGTGAACGTGCCCACCCGAACGGCGGCTGGTCGACGACGGGGACCGGTGTGCGGGCTCGATGCTCCAGGGGTCCTCAGGGATATCGCAGGCGCCCGGCTCAGCAGCCGCGTACGAACGAGCACCTCCCGGAGGGGAGGAAACGCCGGTCCCGTGGAGAGTGGAAAACCAACGGGAAAGCCCGAACGCGCCACACCACGAGCAGTTCCGCGTGCGGGGGGAGGCAGGCCCGGTGCCCCGTTTGTGGGACACCGGCAACAGCCCCCCGTGCGCGGGGAAGGAACTTCCTGACCTGCGGAGTCAGGAGCGCTCGCACCGATTCTCGTTCACTGTGTTCCCGTCACCGTACGGGATACCGGGCTCCCCGAGCGCCGCTGAACCGTCTCGGCCCCTGGCATGCCTGGCCGACCGCTCCTCATCGTCCGACACCAACCCCCGGCCTCCAACTCGGAACGGGGCCACTGCTGCCGGTGGCAGCACCGCTGGCACCGGTCCACCACCACCGAACCGTGGAACGGGGACGTTCCCATTGACCTCAAGCAAAGTGGAACTCCTAGCGTTGCGGGATGACTACGAACTCTCCATTGGAAGGCCTGTCGGAAAAGGCCGAGGACCGGGTGCTCTGGCTCGGCACCGTCACCCCCAGCAAGCGGCCGGCACTCCGCCCGGTGTGGTTCGTCTACGTGGACGAGAAGCTCGTCGTCTTCAGTGAGCCGCACGCGGCCAAGGTGCGCCACCTGCGCGCGAACCCGGAAGTCGTGGTGACCTTCCACACCGACCCCAGCGCTGGGCACATCCGCGTCGTCTCCGGCCGGGCCGAGGTGAGCCTCGACGGCCCGCCCGCTTCCTCGATCCCCGAGTTCCTGGACAAGTACGAGGACCTCTACCCCGTCGCTGGCTACACCCGTCACTCCTTCGACACGGCGCTCAGTGCCCGCATCACCATCACGCCCACCCGTTCCTGGGGTTGGTAGGCCAAGCCGTGGGACCGGTGGGCTGCCCTGGTGGGCGACGGCCGCGCGGGTGCGGCGGTGCACTCCCGACCACCACGCGCAGCACCACCCGGGCGCGGTCCGGCGTCGGGGACGGCTGCGGAAGGTGGGAGCCTCGGCCGGCCCCGGCGGCGGGGCTCGCACTCGTCTGGCAAGGTCCGAACGTCATCCACCCCAGAGCGGTGCGATCGAGACGGCCTCGTGTGGACGCGGCAGGAGAAGGCAGCCGACGAGGTCACCCTTACGGAGCAGCAGGCTGCTGCGCCTGGACCGCGCGAGGATCCGAACGCGCGAGCAGCTGTCCCGGTAGCTCGTGATGGCCGTTCGGAGGCGATCGCCGGCGTCACGTGGCGAACCCGCCCAGGGCCAGTGCGTGCAGTGCTCGGCCCGTGTCCCCGTTGAGCTGGGTAAGCGCGTAGTACGCGCCGAGTTCCTCATCCTCCCTGCTCTCGGGCTCGCCGGGGGAGGAAGCCGCGAAGTGCCCGTGTTCGACGGGGAACGCTGGTACCCCCGGCCGCCACGCCACCGCCGTTCCCGTCCCCACGATCCCGCCGGCCGGAGGCGGGCTCCAGCGGGACGACGACGATGCGGGCGGTGACCGGCGGCGCGGCAGGTGGGGTGCGGCGGGGCGCGGACGGTGCTGCCCGGAGTGGTCGGGCGGCGGCCGCTGTTCTTCGCGGCCGCCACGACTGGCTGATCTGCGGTACCGGGCGGCGGGCCCGGGGAGGGCCCACGCTGCGGATGCCGGCACCTCGGGCCTCCCCGACCTGGTGACCACGGGCTCGACCGGCGCTGTCCGCGCCGTCCGGTCTACTGGGGTCAGCTAGGGGCCTTCGATCGGGGGCCATTCGCGAGGTTTCACCCCACGGCCAGGTCATCACCCCTTCTCCCCGGTCTCGTCGTGCTGGTACCCACTCCTGGAGGGCGGGGAATCGTGGCGCACGAACCGGGGTCCGGCCCGTTCCAGTGGGGAGTGCTGTCGTGTGGTGGCGACTTGGTCGGGTGGCGGGCTGGTGAACGACCCGCCGGTGGGACACCAGCCCCCCTGCCATCGGCGGTCTCCGGGTGGTCCCGGGTGGTTGCCGTCCCGCTCCGCGTCCGGGGTGCGGTCTCGGGGGCACGGGTCGGCGCCGCGCCCTCCTCGGGTCGTGCCGCGTTCCCGCCACCCGGTCGAGCGGCCGGTGTCGTGCGGGCACCGGGCAGACCCGACGAGGGCGGTGTCCGATGTGGGTTGAATACTCCGAGCTGGGCGTCCTGCACAGGCTTCGCGACCGGACGACGACGCGCGTCGCGGTGTGGTGCGGCAGGGTCTTCGACGCGGGCGAGGTTCGTGGAGTGCCGCACGGCACTGGTGGGAAACCCTGCCTCAGGTGTTGGGAGCGGGAACTCCTGACCTGGATGAACCGCCGGAGATCCGGAGGGTCGTCCTCGTCGGGTGATGCGCTGCCGGGTCCTCTGGCGTGAGCCACCGGCGTTCGAAGGCCGACGCCGGGCTGTCGAACTCCTCGAGGTCGCCGGGGCGCGGCCGGATCGCCACGCCGAAGTGGGCGTCTCCGGCCGCCGCCTTCGACGTGGCCGTGCCGTCGGCCGCTACTGCTCGGCGCCGGTGTAGAAGGCGAAGGTGCGGTCGGCGGTCCCCCGGGCGTGGTCGGGGTCGGCCCCGGCCTCGACGTCCGCGTCCGCCCAGGCCGAGGCGGTGCGCCGCATGAACTCGACACCTTCCTCGCTGGCTCCCACCTTGGCCATCTCCTCCGGTGTGGCTCGCGGGTCGCCGGCGAGGTGCAGCGCGAGGGAGAGGACCGAACCGTCCCAGCCGACACCGGTGGCGCTGGGGCCGAACGTGTCCCAGAAGTCGCCGCCGGCCTGGACGTGCTCGACGCGAAGCACCGCCTGGTCGCCCTCCTCCCGCAGGGTCACCTCGACGAAGCTGCCGGCACCGGAGTCCTCCCAGGTCACCCGCAGACGCTCCCGTGGCACGCAGACCTCGATCGTGCCCTCGATCCCCCTGCCCTCGAGGCGGTACCTACCCCCTTCACGCAGGTCGCCGCTGACGGGCTCGAACCAGCGCGGCAGCCGCTCTGGGTTGACGCAGGCGTCCCACAGCTCGGTGAGCGTGGTGTCGTAGGCGCGGGTGAGGATCACCGAGTTCAGCTCGGTGCCCCGCTTGACCGCGCGGTGTGTCCGGTTGATGTGGTCGAGAAGGTCCATCGCCGCTCTCCCCCTGTCCGCCGCCCCGCCACCGCGAGTACGGCCGTCGTCGTCGAAGCGTTCCACCCGGTCCCACCAGTGGCACGCCCGCTCGGCCATCCCCCAGGGGATACCCCACCGCGTCGCTCTCAGCAGGCCGACGAGCGGACGCGGGCTCGCAGGCAGGCGGCGGGACCCGCGCCGACACTACAGCAGCAGCTTATATAAGTGAAACCTGAACTTGTTCCCCTCCCGTCATCCCAGCTCAGGGGCAGCCGGCCCCGCGCGAACGGGATCACGCGGGTGCACCTCACCACGACCAGCGGGTGGCCGAGCTCCCCGCGAACCCGAACGAGACCCGGGGCACCACGCAGTAGATCCCGTACTCCGGTTCGCCGGGCAGGTCCGGGTCGACGACGACCCCATCGCCAGCGACCGCGAGCCGCCACCCGAACCTCTCGGCCAGCACGCCGGTGAGCCGCCGCAGCGCCCCGACCTCCCGCACCCGCTCCGCCCTCCCCTCCAGGACCAGCTCCAACTCCTCCGAACTGACGATCACGCTGACCTGGGGGTTCGCCGCGAGGTTCCTCCCCTTGCGGGAGGTCGGCCGGAGCGTGACGAACAGGGCGCCGTCGACCCAGAGCGCGAAGACGGGCACGGCGTGCGGCCGACCGTCGGGCCGGACGGTGGCCAACCACACCGTCGAGGCCGCCGTCAGCCACCGCTCCGCCTCGACCCAGGGGGTCAGCGGTGCCCGGTCGTCGAAGGGACTGGCATCGGACGGGCCGAACAGGGGCTCGGTCCGCGCGGGAGGCGCGCCGACCCCCTCGCGCCCGAGAAGGTCGACGGCGTCACCGGCGGGGATTCTGGTTTCCATGCCGTCGCACCCTAGACCACTGAGTTCCCTGAGGGAACTCAGCTGGTTATACTGGGTCCATGCAGCGCACCCGTTTCGGCGACATGCCCTGCTCGATCGCACGGACCTGGAACGTCATCGGCGAGCCGTGGTCGCCACTGATCCTGCGCGACATCTACGTCGGCGTACGCCGCTTCGACGACCTCCAGGCGTCCTTGGGCATCTCCCGCAAGGTGCTCGCCGAACGCCTCACCTGGCTCGTCGACCAGCAGGTCCTCGACCGCCACCCCTACTCGGACCGACCCACCCGCCACGAGTACGTGCTCACCCCGCGGGGCGTCGAACTCTGCGACGCGCTCCTCGTGCTGGCCCGATGGGGTGACCGCTGGCTGGCCGGTGCGGACGGCCCGCCCGCCCTGTTCCGCCACCGGAGCTGTGGCGCGACGAGCCACGTGACGCTGCACTGTTCCCACTGCGACCAGCCGATGACCGCCTCCGACGTCGACGTGCTCGACGGCCCCGGAGCGCCGGCACGGGAGGAGACACCGTGACGACCCCAGCACGCGCCGCTCTCATCGGCCGCGACACGCCGCCAGGCTCCACACCGATCCCCTGGGAGGAAGCGCGCGACAGCTTCGCCGCGGCCAGCACCTACTGGTGGAGCACCGCCAGCGGCGACCACCCCACCCTGCGCCCGGTGCTGTCGGTGTGGGTCGACGACGCTCCGCACGTCTCGACCAGCCCCGTCACCCGCAAGAGCCGCCCCCTCGCAGCCAGCCCGACGACGACGCTGGCCTGCCAGACCGGCATCGCGGACACCGTCGTCGAGGGCACCACGACCCGCGTCACCGACCCGGCCACGCTGCGGGCGGTGGCCACCGCCTACGCCACCAAGTACGGCTGGTCCCCGAGCGTCGTGGGCGACGCACTCGGTGGCGAGGAGGGGGCGCCGACCGCCGGCCCGCCGCCCTACGAGGTGTACCGGATCACGCCCCGCCGGGCGTACGCCTTCGGTATCGACGAGGACCACGGGGCCCGGTCCACCCGCTGGGTCTTCCCCGACCACTCCTGAGCCGACCCGTTGGGCGGCCTACCGCGCCGGGGCGGGGCCGACCCCCCGCCCCGGCGCGTCACCGTGCTACCCGGTGGTGGCACGGTGGGCTCCCGAAGGAGGCGGGCGCTTGGCCGGCGGGTCAGGCCTCGCGCTCGTCCCGAGGCAGCTGGTAGGTCAGGTGGGTGGCGTTCGGCGTCACCGCGACCGTCGCCTGCGACAGCAGGACGCGCTGGTCGATGTGGGCGAAGAGTGGCGTGCCCGAGCCCATCAACACCGGGGACAGGTGGATGCGGAGCTCGTCGACGAGGTTGAGCGCGAGCGCCTGACCGCAGACGTCCCCGCCACCCATGATCACGGTCTCCCGGTCGCCGGCGACCTCCCGGGCGGCCGCGACGGCCGCTGCCACGCCCTCGGTCACGAAGGTGAAACCGGTCTGGTGCCGGGGGTCCGCCGGGGGCTCGTGGGTCACCACGAAGTTCGGGGGCGCCTGGGACTGGTCCTGCTTGTAGCCGTAGCCGAGGTCGTCCTTCCAACCGGCGGCACCGTCGATCACGTCGAACGTCCGCCGACCCATCACGACGGCCCCGGTCGCCCTGAACGCGGCATCCAACAGCGCGGAGTCCTCCGGCGAGGGTTCCTCCGGCATGACCCAGCGGTGGATCGGCTCACCGCCCTCCCCCAGGCCCTGGTCCGGACCGGCGTTCGGGCCGGTGACGAAACCGTCCAACGACATGGAGATGTCCACGACGACCTTGCTCACGAATGTCCTTCCTCAGGGGGTGGATCGGGGAGAACGAAACAGGACAACAGGGACTCGACGTCCGCGTGCGGACCGCTGACCACGGCGAGCTGGCGGCGCTCGGCGGCCTCAACTGACAGGGAGCCGAACGTCAGGTCTGACAGGACGGCAGGAGGGGCCGCCACGCGTACGGCGGGCGGTCGCGAGTCGGGAGCGGCCCGGGCGATGTGGAACGCGCCCTCCTCGATCCGCGCGTCGAACACGTCCTCACCCATCTCCAGCCGCACCGCGACCGTGCGTCCGGCGGCCAGGGAGGCATCGAAGGTGGTGCGCAGCGCCAACGCGAAGGAGGAGGGGCTGAGGACCTGGGCGGCGAGGTCCACCGGAGTGTGCGCGGCCCACCGCCCGAGGGCGATCAGCACCGGCTCGAGCGCCCGCCCCCAGGCAGTGAGTTCGTAGACCGCGACCGGCGTGGGCGGCGGGAGACGCCGCCGGACCACCACGCCGACCTCGGCAAGCTCCCGCAGCCGGGTGCCCAGGATGTTCGTGCTCACGCCGGGCAGCGCGGCGGCGAGGTCCGAGTACCGCCGTGGCCCGAACACCAGCTCCCGCACGACCGGGAGCGCCCACCGCTCCCCCACCGCATCCAGCGCCCGGGTGATCCCGCACGCGTCCCCGTACGTCCGCATGCTGGCACCGTACAACTCCACACTTGTTTTTCAAGAGCAGAGCCGGGCATGTCGCTACCCAGTCCTCGTGACACCCGGAACGGCAGACGTCAGGACAGGCCGCTCCCGCCAGCGCCCACGCGAGCGTGAATAGCACCACCGCTGGCCACCACCGGCGACAGCGCCCCCGGGCACCAAACCCACCCAACGAGGACCCCCCAGGACCGGGAACAACGAACGGGGCGGAGTTGGTGCGGTGGGTAACAGCCCCTCGTGCGCGGGGAAGACGCTGACCGGGGGTGCACGGTGAGTGGACCGCCCCGGTGGTGTTGGAGGCCGTGCCTCCCACGCTCGTGTGCGTTCAGACCGCTGTGGCCTGTCGCCAGTGTCGTTCCTCGTACTCCAACGGTGGCCTATTCCCACACCAACTATGCAGCCTGTGGTGATTGTACCAGTGAATCCACTCCGCAGTAGCAGCGCGGACGTCCGCAACCCCCTTCCACGGGCCTTTCCGGTAAATCAGCTCCTTCTTGTACAACGCGTTGACCGACTCCGCCAGCGCATTATCGTAGGAATCACCCCGACGCCCAACCGACCGCGCGATCCCCGACCGGCTCAACCGCTGACTGTAACGCAACGCCGTGTACTGCACCCCCCGGTCGGAATGAGCCACCAAACCAGGAGACAGACGACTCCTCCGCGCCCACAGCGCCATATCCAACGCATCCAACGCCAGCGACGTATCAGCGGTATCCGACACCTGCCACCCCACAATCGCCCGCGAGAACGCGTCCACGACCAACGCCGAATACACGAACCGACTCTCCCCGAGCCGAACGTAGGTCAGATCCGTGACCCACAACCGGTTCGGCCTCGGTGCCCGGAACACCCGCTCGACCAGGTCACCGGGCTGGCCCTCGACCTGCCCGGGCAGCATCGACCGCGGCCGGCGGGACCGGGTGACCAGCCCGGTCATGGCCTCGGACCGCATCAGCCGTTCCACGGTGCAGCGGCCCACGGTCACGCCTTGGCGGTGCAGTGCCGCCCAGACCTTGCGTGCCCCGTAGAGCCGGTGCGAGTCCTCCCAAATCCGGCGGATCACCGCAACGAGTTCCCGGTCGCGGCGGTGCCGGGCGGAGGGGTTCGTCCGTCGGTTGCGAATCGCGTAGTAGGTGGACACGCTCAGCCCTACTGTGCGGCAGGATACTTCCACGGGGAACCGGTCCCGGTGGTGGTCGACGAACTCGGTCAGCTCGGTGGGCGGGGGTCCATCTCCCGGGCGAAAAAAGCCGAGGCAGCCTTGAGGATTTCGTTGGATCGGCGGAGTTCGGCGTTTTCCCGTTCCAGCCGTGCGATCCGGTCCCGGTCCGACTCCCCGGTATTCGTGGAGTCCGCCGAGCCGGTGTGGGTGCTGGGTTCACCGCTGCGGACCCAGTACCGCAGGGCCTCGGGGTGCACTCCGAGTTGGTCGGCTACCCGGGCGATGGCTCCACGTCCGGGTCCCCACTGCCCCTCCAGTTCACGGACCATCTCCACCGCGCGTCGCCGCAACTCCTGGGGGTATTTCTTCGCGGAACCCATGCTCCTCATCCTTCCTGGGGTGCAGGGCCTCCAACAAACCCAGTACGGTCCAGAGCGCGCTCGCCGGAACAGCCCCTCGTGCGCGGGGAAGACGTGGACATCTGGCCGCCCGACACCGGCTGGCTGGGAACAGCCCCGCGTGCGCGGGGAAGACGACTTCGCCGCCGTGGAGGTTTCCGCTGATGACGGAACAGCCCCGCGTGCGCGGGGAAGACCGGCCCTTGCCCATGACCCGGATCGTCCCGGTGGGAACAGCCCCGCGTGCGCGGGGAAGACGCCGTCAAGGTCAATCGGGGTGCCCTGCATCGGGGAACAGCCCCGCGTGCGCGGGGAAGACACTTCCTGACCTGTGGCGTTAGGAGCACTACCGACGATTTTCATTCACTTTTTTGGCCACGGCCGTACCGTCTCCTCTTGCTGGCGGTGCTCCAGCCGGCGCGCTGCTTCGGCGCCGAGCGCTTCCGCTGCGCGGGCCTCAGCATGAGTTGGACCCCCTCGTGATCCACCGGTGTCCACTCGTGGCCGTGCACCTCGAAGGCCAACCCCTGCTCGGTGTCCGCGTTGTAGACCATGATCGCTCGCCCGGTCTTGACCATCTCCTGGACGCGTCCCCACAACAGAGCACGCACCCGAGCCGTGATGCCGCCGACGAAGACACCCGGGGAGATCTCCAGCAACCAGCGAGTGAGGTGGCCGCGCAGCCCTACCGGGCAGGCTGTCACCACGACCACGGTCACGACGCTTCCCCGTCCTGGTTGACGCCGTCGTCGTACTCGTCGTCCTGCCCGTAGGAGACGCCGGCCGGCACGTCCGGTCCGTCCTCGTTCCACAACATGACCACGTCGGGGAGCTGGAGGTCCGTGGCATCCCCGAGCTGCCCGTCCGCCGGGTCGCGCAGCAGGGTGACGATGTCCCGGACGCAGGTCCGGAGGAACTGCCCGTCCTTCATGCGGTCACGCACCGCTCGCCGGGTCACCGCGCCGATGTCGTCGGGGTCGGTGGCCGCCACCTCGAAGGCGACGGGGATGGTCACCTGCGCCTTGTACAGGTCGGCGATGTCGTAGACGAACGATCGCCGGTTCCCGGTGTGGACGAAACCGAGCCCAGGAGCCAGTCCCAGCGACACGATGACGGCGTGGACAACCCCGTAGAGGCTGGTGTGCGCGGCGGAGAGCGCCTGGTTGATCGGACTACCACCCGCGAAGTCGAGTGGGTCGTACTCCCTCCCGTCCCAGTCGATGCCGGTGCGGGCCGCGTACTCGCGGTACAGGCGACGGACCCGTGCCCCCTCCCGTCCTCGCAACTGCTGCATGGTCGAGGCACTGACGTCCTCGCCGGGGAACCTCATCCCGTACATCCGCCGCGCGACCGACAGCCGTGACGTGCGGTTGCTGACCAGCGCCGCCTGCCGTTCGAGAAGCCGGGAGGAGTCGGTCAGCATCCGGCCGTGCGCGTAGTAGCGGACGCCGTGTTCCCCCACCCACACCACGGTCGACCCGCTCTCGGCGAGCAGGTTCACCGCGTGGTGGCTGATCGTGGTGCCGGGACCGAGCATCAGGACGCTCAGGGTCGCCGCTGGGATGTGGAAGGTCCCGCGCTCGTCTCGGGAGGTGATGGCGTTGGCGTCGCGGTGGACGACGCAGTGTTCGAGGTAGACGAAGGTGAGCCGGTCCGCGGCTCGCACCAGGTGCGAGATGGGGACCGGCCTCGCCCCGGGGATCTCCGTCACGTCGGCCTGACCCGGGCCAGGGTGAGCAGGCCGCACCCATAGCCCTTGGCGGAGCCGATACCATGCGTCAGCGTCCGGCGGAACAGGGCGGGGTCGGCGACCCGCAACCTGCCCTCGTAGGTGGCGAGGGTGAGGGTGACCGTGGTTCCCTGGCGGGCGAACCTGCGACGGTCCCGGCCCCGCACCGTCACGTCGGGCTCGTTCTCCACGGCTGGCGGGATGCTGAAACCCAGTCGTTCGACTCGTCCCAACAACCAATCGGTCTGCTGCGTCACGGTGAGGTGCCCGTAGCGTTTCGTGTCCACATCCGACGTCCTGCGAACGCTCCGGGTCGGGTTCGCGGTGAGACGGAAGGCCCATTCCTGGCCTGCGGCGAGCTGGTCGAGAAGTGGGCCGTAGGGACGGGTGTCCCAGGTGCTGGTGGCGGGCCACCCGGTCTCCTCCACCAGGTGGGTGAGGTCGGGCCGGTGCGGGCTGACGATGTACAGCAGGGTCTGTTTCGGGGTCTGGTCGAGACGCCAGAGGACCCTGCCGTCCTCGGTCGGCTCGCGGTGCGCGGCGGGGAAGGCTTTCATCACGGCACCGTGCAGGCGGTGCGGTGATGCCAACAGGTGACGCGTGGCCCGCCGTGCAGGGTTCAACTCGAAACGGGTGAGGTGCATCAGGACGGGCTCCCGAGCAGTTCCATGGGGTCGTGTGGGTGTTCGTCCGGTGGTGGACTGTGGTCGGGGTTCGGGATGGTGACCGTGTCCCGGTGGACGCTGCGCCAGGAGTACTGGCGGTGCCGGGGGTCGAAGCTGATCGGGACATCCCGCACGACGTCGCTCCCGGGTGTGTCGGGTGGGCAGTCGAGGACGACGTCCACCGTCACCTCCCGGTCGCTGGCGCGCTTCCTGCGGACGGCCGGGGAGGCGAGCCACGGGACGGTGGCCAGCGCCGTCCTGATGTCGCCGTCGATGACGGCCTCCACGAGGCGGCCGGCGGGCGGGCAGGAGCGGCGGCCCAGGAACAGGGGTGCGGCCGGCCTGCGCAGCGCGGCACGCACCCTGTCCAGCAGTTCCGCGTCACCCTCCACGGCGACGCAGAACACCGCGTCGGCCAGGTAGAAGCGGGTGGACAGCGGCATCACCTGTGATCCGTCGAGGCTGCGGGCAGTCTGGAAGTCGCGTTCCAGTTGGCCTTCCTGATCGACCCTGACCCCCACCCTGAGGTGGGTGAACGCTCCGAGGTCGTCGGCGCGGCGGACCCCGCAGGCGGAGGCCAGCAGTCCGATGACCCCGCTGCGGCTGGGTGCGAGGTCGGTGTTGCGACGGGTGAACCGGCTGCTGGTCCCCCAGGACTGGAGCGGTGCGGCGAACCGCAGGACGAGGGCGGTCACGGTGCGAGCCGCTCGGCGACCAGCTGCCCGGCCCCCTTCACGGCGACGTCGAGGCTGACCCGCTCACCGATCTCGGCCAACGGCTCGACGCGCTCACCGACGCCGAAGCTCCACGCCCGCAGGGGTGTCTCGTCGAAGGCCGCGTGGATGTCGGTGGCGTGGGTGGCGATGCGACGGATCGAGCCGCTGATCCGCCCGCCCTGCTCCCGGGCGGTCACCGCCTCCTCGAAAGCACCGACGAGGTTGATGGGCTGCGTCTCGCGGGCGACGACGAGCACGGCGTCGGGAAGGGTGCGGTTGGCGAAGGTGTTCTGCTTGCCGGTGGGCATGCTGGAGACGAAGGCACGGACGAACGCCTCGACCGCCCGGCGGGTGGCCTCGACGTCGCCCAGGTTCTCCTGGAGCTGGTCCACGTCGATCGTGGCGTACCGGTACAGCGTGGAGGAGTTGAACTCGATGGTGCCGATCATGCCGGCCCCCGCGTCCTCCTCTTCGTCCGCCTTCTTGTGGTCGTCGACGGCGGTGTAGTAGTCGTACTCGTTGGTGACCCCGTGGACACTGAGCGCGTGCGCGACCTGGGTGGCGGCCTCGACGTTGAGATCGGGGAGGTTCGCGACCATCCTGCCGAACAGGGCGACATCCACGGAGTGGGACCGGTCGGCGCGGGCCTTGGCCTCGGACTTGTCGATCTTGGTCTTGCCGTCGCCCGCCTCCCGTGCCGACTCCACCGCGAGGTCGGCGAGGTTGATGATCTGCGCGCGGGAGAGGAAGACCAGGAAATCGGCCTCGTCCGGGGTGCCTTCCGGGGCCTTCCGTGGTGCCTTCAGTTTGAAGCCGGCAGCTTCCAGCACGGACTTGGCGAGTTCCTGGGCGCGGTCGGCGTGCTCGGGGGAGCGTTCGCCGATGGTCTCTGCGACCAGTTCGACGATCCGCTTGGTGCGAACCCCCAGGTTCTCCTTGTCGAGCAGGGACTCGAAGGCGTCCCGGGTGGCGCGCTTCCACGCCTGGCTGGACACCCGGGCGCGCCGGACACCCCCGTACATGGCGGTCTTCGGGCTTCCGGTGTCGTCGCGGTTGATGTTGCTCGGCGGAACGGTCTGGATGACGTGCAGGTCGATGATGGTGCGGCTCACGAAGCGTCCTCTGTCTTCTCGTTGTCGCTCGGCGGAGTGGTGTCGGATTCGGTGTTGGGCACCCGGTGGAACTCGCGGCCCCAGACGCGGCGGATGCGTTCAGGGGCGTCCTCGAAGCGGTGCCAGCGGACGAGCTGGTCGGCGAGCAGGCCGTAGTCGAGGGGGATCTCCGCCCCTCGCAGTAGCTTCACCAGGCCCCGCAGGTGGACGAGGAGTTCGTCGAGGTCGGTGCTGGTGACCAGCGTCGCGAACCTGCGGGCCGCCGGGTCGGTGGGCGAGATCTCCGCCTGGGGGTGCAGGGCCCGTGCCGCCCGGCCGACCCCCCAACCGGGTACGCACGCGTGCTTGCGCAGCGATTGCTGGTGCACCGCGAAGAGCGTCATCGCGTGGTGGGCGGCGGTTTCCTGCGCGCTGGGTTGGTCGCTGTGCCAGCCCTGCGTCATGAAGGGGGCGTAGGTGAGGTCCAGGATGTCGGGCATCACGCCTGGCGGCGTGTCCACGGCACGGCGCAGCCTCGCCAGACCGGCGACCGCGTGTGACCTGTCCTTGACGTACTCCTGTTGGAGTCGGCCCGTCTGCTCGTTCACCCACTTCCGAAGTGGAGGGTGCTCACTGTGGTTTCCTGTCATTCTTCGTCCTTCTCGGGCGGTTGCGCTGGGGATGCCATGGGCAGTGCTCGGTTCAACGCGAAGGTGAACCAGCGTTCGGCGACCGGGATGGTCAACCACTTGTCCTTGACGAGCCGTCCGGTCCACCCCGTGGGGGGTGCCTCGGCGATGAGGCGGCTGCCCACCGCCCGCATCTCCGCTCGGGCCGCGACGTGCCACTGCTCCTTGACGTCGATCGGGTCATCCTCGGGGAGACGAGCGGCGAGCCAGCGGCGGAAGGCGGGGTCCAGCGCGGCGTAGGCGAGTTCGAGGGCGGTATCCTTCGGCCCCAGGCGACCGTTCACGTTGGGCTCTTCGCGGGAACCGCAGGCCTTCGCGAGGTTCAGCGCGAGATCGCCCACGGCGTAGGCGGCCTTCTCCGCGTCGCGGACGCAGCCCAGCACGACCTCCTTCAGGTGGGCCAGTTCTCGGTCGAGCAGTGCCGCGTGCAGCGAGATGGCGTCGTCGACGATCTCGGCCGTCGTGGAGCTCTGGCTGCCGTAGGTCATGCCGATGGTGTGCAGGCGAAGCGGGTAATCGCGGGGCAGCCGTCGGTCACTCGTCAGTCTGGCGATCTGGTCGAGCACGCCGGGGGACAGCCGGTCGGAGGCCTCCGACCGCTGGTTGCTGGTGACCGTCTGCGGCAGCATCGCGGTCAGCCCGCGCCAGATCACCCGTTCCGGGCTGTGCTCCAAGGGCATGTACACCGGAGTGCTGGACTTGAGTTTCTTCTCCTGGGTTTCGCTGCGCCGCCACGACGTGTGCGTCTCGTGCTTGTGCTGGTTCTGCGGCCCGAGTGGATCACCGTTGCAGACGAGGACGCCAGTCACGCGGTCCCCGGTTCCGACCAGGCGGATGCGCCGGCTCTGCCACGTGTAGAGGTCGACCGGGCCGGTGGGCTCCCGTTCCTTCCCGAGTGGACCGCGCTGGCCCTGCTCCCAGGCGGGCAGGTCGTTCTCCCGGGTGGGGAGCACCAGGTTGAGCAGCAGGGTGCGCCAGAGGGTGTCCCCCTCCGGGGCCACTCCCCCGAGGCGTCCGCTCCACCCGGTGCCGATCGGGTAGCCCTTACCGTTCTTGACCCGGCTGTCGCCGACGGCGCCGGACTTGATGCCGGACGGGTCGAAGGCGTGGCAGTGGACCAACCAGCGCGCGGCCTCCGCCGGGGAGAGCGTGAGGTCCCGCTCGAGCCGCGTACTGAAGAAGGGGTGCCCGTTGGGGACGTCGGCGACGATCCTGTTGAGCTCGAACACCTCGTCCTTGGCGGTGCGGAGTGTCGCCACCTGCATGAACGGTTCCGCGGGGTGGAAGAGGTCGAAGCGGGAACGGTGCTGCTCCAGGTAGTCCTTGATCTGGTCCTGCGGGACGCCCTCGTCCCACAACCGCTTCCAGCCGTCGTCGTCCAGGCCCCGGCCGAAGGCCCGGTGGCACACCGCGAGCAGGAGGCGGAGGTGGGCGAACTGCTGGGTCGGGATGTCCCCGACCAGGCCAGCGAGAGTCTCGGACTGGGTGAGGGTGTCGAGCAGGGACTTCTCCGTCACCTCGCCGTCGAGGTCACGCACGAGCAGCCACGGCCGCTCCACGAGGTCGTAGGGGTCAGGCAGGCTCATGCATCAGTCCTCGTCGCCGGTCGTAGGTGAGGATGTGGTCGTGCAGTCGGGTTCGTCGTTCGGCATCGAGCGTCAGGACGAGTTGCCCGCTCAGCAGGGGATTGGCCTGGAAGCTGGCGAACCAGTTGTCCTCCAGTTCGTCGATGACCTCGTCGATCACGTCAGGGGTGCTGAGGGCGAGCGGCAGCCGCAGGGAACACGCCGCGACGACCCGGGCCTGGTCCCACGGGACCTTCGAGTCCAACGGCAGCTGTTTCCCCCCTCCCGGGACCCAGGGCAGGGTGCGCAGCCCGCCGCCAGCGTCCCGTTCGACGACGAGGACTTCGAGCGAGGCGGCACCGTCCCGGACCTGCGCGGCTCCGCGTGCGGTGTCCTCCGAGGCATCACCGACTCCGGCCTTCAGCCAGCCGGTGAGGGCACCGGTCTCGGACGGCGCGCCCAGCCGGTAGGTCTCCGCGTCCTTGGCGCGCCGGCTGGCCGTCTCCTCGGCGGCCTGGGCGGCGGCGGTCATCGCCGGTTGCCAGGAGTTGGGGCCAAGGGTGGTGTCGCCGTACCCGGCCTGCACCAGCGGCGCGATGTCGTGCGGTAGGGCGATCTCGTCACGGTCGATCACGAGGGCGGCGGCCCGCAGCAACAGGTGTTCCCCGTACACGCGCCGCGAGCCCGGGTGTGACCGCGCTGGCTCGGCCGCCCAGTCCTCCACTCCCACGATGGCACAACGGGGGCTGCTCACCGCCGTCGGGCGGGACCGGGTGTGGCGGTGGAGGCGTCCCATCCGCTGGAGCAACAGGTCCACTGGCGCCAGGTCGGTGACCATCAGGTCGAAATCGACGTCCAGCGACTGCTCGACGACCTGGGAGGCGACCACGATGTGCAGCGGTGGGCGGTCGGGGGCGGACTCGGGTGGTCCGAAGCGCCGCAGGAGCCCCCGGTCGATCTCCGCCCGGTCGCAGGCCAGGAACCGGGAGTGCGCGATGGTGACGGCGTCCTCGCCGAACTCCTCGCTGAGCCGCCGGGCCGTCTCCTGCACTCGACCGACGGTGTTGTGCACGACGACCGCGCAGCCACCGTCGGCCAGTTTCGCGCGCAGGTAGGTGACGAGGGTGTCCTGGCCGTCGTCCAGCCTGTCGAGGGCGACCCGGGTCCGCTCCGGGGGTAGCGGCAGCACCGTCGGAGGTGGACCACCGCTCACCGACACCACGGGGTAGCCGGGGTGCCCGGCGGGAACGCAGGAGGCGTCGCCACCTCGACCGGTGTCGTAGGCGTGGAGCAGTTCCGCGCGGCGGTGGTCGGGCAGCGTGGCGGAGAGCAGCACGACCGGGACCCGGTACGCCCCCAACCATTCGAGGACGCGGTGGAGGTACTGGGACATGTACACGTCGTAGGCGTGCACCTCGTCGACGACGACGACCTTGCCCGCGAGGGCGAGGTGCCGCAGCATGACGTGCCGGCTTTTGAGGGCGGCGAAGAGCAGCTGGTCGATGGTGCCGACGACGAACGGCGCGAGCCCGGACTTCTTGCGCCCGCTCAGCCACCAGTGCGCGACCACAGGGTCCTCGCAGTCGTCCTGCGAGCGCCGGGACGATCCGCGCCGCTCCACGTCGTCCCCCATCGAGGCGAACCGGCCGCGTCGGACGAGCCCGGAGTAGGTGTCGTTCAGGTGTGCCTTGCCGTGGGCCAGGCTCACCGACGCCCTGTCCGGAATGCCGTCGAGCCTGTGCAACCAGGTGTGGACCCGGCCGAACATCGCGTCGGTGGTCGCCTGGGTCGGCAGCGCCACGATGACGCCGTCGGCGCCGGCCCGGTGCGCCATCACCTCCGCCACCAGCAGCGCGGCCTCGGTCTTCCCCGAACCCATCGGTGCCTCGATGATGAGGAGCCCTGGCTCGGGTTGCTCCACCGCCGCGCGGACGGCGGCGATCTGGACGTCGCGGGGGCGGTCACGCTCGAACCGGCACCGCAGGAGCCCCGCGACATCCCCGTCGAACGGAACGGCCCGCCACCGGGGCGACAGGTTCAGCTTCGACCACGCCTCCGCCACCCGGCGTTCCGTCACCGTGTCATCAGGACCCGGCGCCCGGTCAAGCGCACCGACGGGGTAGAGCGGGAAGAGTTCGGAGTTGGAGGCGATCCAGTCGGCGACGATGACCAGGGCGGTCAGCAGGGCGAGCGCGGGCCGGCTGAACCGGACACCACGGAAGCGGACCAGTGCTTGCGGCCCACCCAGGTGGTCCAGCGACCACCCGAGGATGTGGGCGCGCACCTCCTGCCACCGGCGATCACCGAGGAGGTATTCCAGCCCGTCCAGGCGGTGCAGCGCCGTGTCGTCCGGCGGGAGGCCGTGGTGGCTCCCGACGACCGAGGCCAGTTCGTGCGCCCCGCCCAGGAAGTCGAAGCCGAGCTCCTCCTCAAGCCACTCCCGCACCACCCGCTGGCCGGCGACGGCGTGGTTGGCTCTCGGCCGCTCGGGGTCCGCCTTGATGCCACGCCGTACGGTCAGACCCCGACTCGCCATGTGGTTCGCCAGCTCGGGAACCTGGCAGGCGAAGGCCGGGCTGCACTTCAGGAGGTCGTGGACGGAGGCGAGCCACACGGTGAGGGTCTCGACGTCCTCACGGCCACCAGGGAACTCGGCGGCGAGCCGGTCCACTACAGCCGGTGACAACCACTCACGAACGAGCAGCCGAGCCACCCCAGCGGAATCGGCGAGGTGCTGGTGCAAGGGAAGCCAATGCGTGAGTTCACCGCTTGGGTCACGCTCAGACTTCGCCCAGACAGCCGTCCAGGCTACTTCGATCGGGGACAACCACACCCTCCAGTCAGGTCAGCACTGAACTAATACCGAAAACCCGTGACGTCGTTCCGGAAAACCAGGAACCTCACCCGTTCGGCCGAATATCGACCACTCGACACCCTGAGATCCAGGCCGGGTGACACCTTGGCCAGCAACGACGGACACCCCCTGTCTTGATGGAAAATCACCAGCGCACGACTGGGAAATTTAGGTTCCGGGTAACCGCCCGGAACCCCATGACCCGAGCGGTTTCCTGGCACCGAGCACCGACAGGAAACGAGGACTGCGGAGATTGGCCAGTGAGCCAACAACGACGGGAGCCCCCGACGGAGAATTGCCGCGACAACCGTTCCGAGACGGCCAGTTACCCCGCAGGCGCTTTCCCGGCTTCCCACTTCGGGGCTAGCCAACTCCGGGACCTCACAGCAGCGAGTGATCGATCGCCGCAGTTCGGCAGCGGTCCGTGTGGGGGCGGGCCGCACCTCGGTGACGAGCAGCCGCGTCCCGCGTCCGTGGACCAGCTGGCCGGTCTGTGCGCCCTGCGTTGCCCGTCAGCTCCACATCCGACACTCGACCCACCGAGGGTCCAGGTTATGGAAGAGCCCGAACGGGCAAGCTCCTGGGCGGGGGAGGGCAGCGTCCCCAACGATATGTCCAGCGCGAGGACCGGAACAGCCCCGCGTGCACGGGGAGGACACTGTCCCGACCGTGGTCTTCACCGGCGTGTGCGGAACAGCCCCGCATGCGCGGGGAGGACTAGATGGCCTCCCGCTCATCGCGCGATCCGTCCGGAATAGCCCCGCGTGCGCGGGGAGGACGACGCGGAGGGAGAAGCGGTGAAGGGGCTAGCAGGAACAGCCCCGCGTGCGCGGGGAGGACGTGCCGCTGATCCCCCGCAGCGATCGTGATGGAGGAACAGCCCCGCGTGCGCGGGGAGGACGTTGTCCCGCATGGAAATCCGGGACGACGAGTCGGGAACAGCCCCGCGTGCGCGGGGAGGACGTTGTCCCGCATGGAAATCCGGGACGACGAGTCGGGAACAGCCCCGCGTGCGCGGGGAGGACGTTGTCCCGCATGGAAATCCGGGACGACGAGTCGGGAACAGCCCCGCGTGCGCGGGGAGGACGTTGTCCCGCATGGAAATCCGGGACGACGAGTCGGGAACAGCCCCGCGTGCGCGGGGAGGACTAGACCGGTACTGGCCGGAACTCTGGACCGCCCCGGTGGTGTTGGAGGCCGTGCCTCCCACGCTCGTGTGCGTTCAGACCGCTGTGGCCTGTCGCCAGTGTCGTTCCTCGTACTCCAACGGTGGCCTATTCCCACACCAACTATGCAGCCTGTGGTGATTGTACCAGTGAATCCACTCCGCAGTAGCAGCGCGGACGTCCGCAACCCCCTTCCACGGGCCTTTCCGGTAAATCAGCTCCTTCTTGTACAACGCGTTGACCGACTCCGCCAGCGCATTATCGTAGGAATCACCCCGACGCCCAACCGACCGCGCGATCCCCGACCGGCTCAACCGCTGACTGTAACGCAACGCCGTGTACTGCACCCCCCGGTCGGAATGAGCCACCAAACCAGGAGACAGACGACTCCTCCGCGCCCACAGCGCCATATCCAACGCATCCAACGCCAGCGACGTATCAGCGGTATCCGACACCTGCCACCCCACAATCGCCCGCGAGAACGCGTCCACGACCAACGCCGAATACACGAACCGACTCTCCCCGAGCCGAACGTAGGTCAGATCCGTGACCCACAACCGGTTCGGCCTCGGTGCCCGGAACACCCGCTCGACCAGGTCACCGGGCTGGCCCTCGACCTGCCCGGGCAGCATCGACCGCGGCCGGCGGGACCGGGTGACCAGCCCGGTCATGGCCTCGGACCGCATCAGCCGTTCCACGGTGCAGCGGCCCACGGTCACGCCTTGGCGGTGCAGTGCCGCCCAGACCTTGCGTGCCCCGTAGAGCCGGTGCGAGTCCTCCCAAATCCGGCGGATCACCGCAACGAGTTCCCGGTCGCGGCGGTGCCGGGCGGAGGGGTTCGTCCGTCGGTTGCGAATCGCGTAGTAGGTGGACACGCTCAGCCCTACTGTGCGGCAGGATACTTCCACGGGGAACCGGTCCCGGTGGTGGTCGACGAACTCGGTCAGCTCGGTGGGCGGGGGTCCATCTCCCGGGCGAAAAAAGCCGAGGCAGCCTTGAGGATTTCGTTGGATCGGCGGAGTTCGGCGTTTTCCCGTTCCAGCCGTGCGATCCGGTCCCGGTCCGACTCCCCGGTATTCGTGGAGTCCGCCGAGCCGGTGTGGGTGCTGGGTTCACCGCTGCGGACCCAGTACCGCAAGGCCTCGGGGTGCACTCCGAGTTGGTCGGCTACCCGGGCGATGGCTCCACGTCCGGGTCCCCACTGCCCCTCCAGTTCACGGACCATCTCCACCGCGCGTCGCCGCAACTCCTGGGGGTATTTCTTCGCGGAACCCATGCTCCTCATCCTTCCTGGGGTGCAGGGCCTCCAACAAACCCAGTACGGTCCACTCGGCGGAACTGGGAACAGCCCCGCGTGCGCGGGGAGGACTATGCCGGCGCCCTCCCGGGCGGTTCGGATCGCGGAACAGCCCCGCGTGCGCGGGGAGGACTGCGGCGCCAGATGGCCGCTGCCTTGATCCAGCGGAACAGCCCCGCGTGCGCGGGGAGGACGCCCTGCCACTGCGCCAACGCCTCCTGCTTGAGGGGAACAGCCCCGCGTGCGCGGGGAGGACCGACCGGTCCGTCCTCGTGGACGTCGCCACGACGGAACAGCCCCGCGTGCGCGGGGAGGACGCCGCCGTGATCCGCGCGTCCTGCCTCCTCCGCGGAACAGCCCCGCGTGCGCGGGGAGGACACTTCTTGACCTGCGGGTTTACCGCGACCCGGCCCGGTTTTCATTCACTTTTTCTGGCATCTCCACCTCGGGAACCTCACTGGGGATCGGCACGGCGGCCGGCGGCCAGTTCCCCGGAGGCGGGGTCGGTGTTCGCTCCCTCCCGAACAAGCCTAGCGACACCTCACCCAGGTTCCCGCGTTCGCCCGCGATGCCTCAAGGGCACGGGCGGTGGACAGCCCTCCGCGCCTGACGGGCGGCGGCCTTCCCTCCCTCAGCGGTGGCGGAACTGGGGGGCGCGCTTCTCGCTGAAGGCGGCCATGCCCTCCTTCTGGTCCTCGGTGGCGAAGGTGGAGTGGAAGACGCGGCGTTCGAAGAGCAGGCCCTCGGCGAGGCCGGTCTCGAAGGCCTGGTTGACGACCTCCTTGGCCATCGCGACCGCCGGGGCGGAGAAGCCTGCGATGCGGGTGGCGGCGGTGAGCGCCTCTTCCCGCAGGGTCGCGGTGGGGACCACCCGGGACACCAGTCCGGAGCGGTCGGCCTCCTCGGCGTCCATCATGCGGCCGGTGAGGCACAGGTCCATCGCTTTGGCCTTCCCCACGGCCCGGGTCAGGCGTTGGGAGCCGCCCATGCCGGGGATGACGCCGAGGGTGATCTCGGGTTGGCCGAACTTGGCGTTGTCGGCGGCGATGAGCAGGTCGCACATCATGGCGAGTTCGCAGCCGCCGCCGAGGGCGTAGCCGGCGACGGCGGCGATCAGGGGGGTGCGGACGTCGGCGAGGGCGGTCCAGCCTGCGAGCCAGTCCTGGGCGTGGACCTCGCTGAAGGTGAGGTCGCGCATCTCCTTGATGTCGGCGCCGGCGGCGAAGACGGTGTCCGAACCGGTGATGATGATCGCGCCGACGTCGGGGTCGGCGTCCAGCCTGGCGGTGAGGTCGGTGATCTCCCGCATGGTCTGGAGGTTGAGCGCGTTCTTGGCCTTCGGGCGGTTCAGGGTGATGAGGGCGACGCGGTCGGCTGGCCGTTCCAGGGTGATGGTGTGGAGGTCGTTCACGGGGTTCCGTCCTGGTTGCGGGTGTCGTCGACGACGGGCTCGGCGGTGGCGGGCGTGCCTGGGTCGAGGGATCCGTCGCGGATGGCGGTGATGATGGCGGAGAAGTCCCGCGCCGGCCCGTCCTGGGCCACGAAGGCCGCGTAGAGTTCGGCGGCCCGCCGTCCGAGGGCGGTGGTGGTGCCGGTCTGTTCGGCGGCGGCCATGGCGAGGCCGAGGTCCTTGAGCATCAGGCCGCTGGCGAAGCCGCCCGCGTAGTCGCGGTTGGCCGGGCTCTTGGGCACCGGTCCGGGGACGGGGCAGTTGGTGGTGAGCGCCCAGCACTGGCCGGAGGCGGTGGAGGCGACGTCGAAGAGGGCCTGGTTGGTCAGGCCCAGTTTCTCTCCGAGGGCGAAGGCCTCGCTGACTGCGATCATGGAGGCGCCGAGGATGAGGTTGTTGCAGACCTTCGCGGCCTGGCCGGCGCCGGATGCTCCGCAGTGGATGGCCCTGGCCCCCATCAGCCGGAGGTAGGGCTCGGCGGCGGTGAACGCGGTGTCCTCCCCGCCGACCATGAAGGTGAGGGTGGCGGCCTCCGCCCCGACGACTCCCCCGGAGACGGGGGCGTCGACGGCGGGGTGGCCGGCGACGAGGGCGAGTTCGGCGGCGGCACGGGCGTCGGCGACGTCGATGGTGGAGCAGTCGAGGAACAGCGCTCCGGGGGCGGCGAGGGGCAGCACCTCCTGGTAGCAGTCCAGGACGTGGCCGCCGCCCGGCAGCATGGTGATGACGACGTCGGCGTCGGCGACGGCGGCCCCGGGTTCCTCCACGGTGGTCACACCGGCGGCGAAGACGCGGTCCCGTGCCATGGGCACGGGGTCGTAGCCGACGACCCGCTGTCCGGCCCTGGCGAGGTTGACGGCCATCGGGCCGCCCATGTTTCCGAGTCCGAGGAACGCGACGCTCATCGGGACCACACTCCTTCCAGCCTGGCTTCGTCGGAGTCGTCTGCGGTGAAGTAGGCGGCCACGGTGGCCTCGTCGACCTCGGCGAGGGTGGCCGGTGACCAGCGCGGGGAGCGGTCCTTGTCGATGATCTGGGCGCGCACGCCCTCGACGAGGTCGGCGGAGCGCAGGGCGGCCCGGGAGGTCCGGTACTCCTGGCGGAGGACGGCCTCCAGGTCGGGCAGGGTGGCGGCCGACCGGAGTGCCCGCAGGGTGACGGCGAGGGCCGTGGGTGACTTGGTGTCGAGGGTGGCGGCGGCCTCGGCGGCGGGGCCGCCGTGGTCGCGGAGCCGCCGGAGGATGTCTGTGACGGTGCCGGCGGTGTAGCAGTGGTCGATCCAGCCGGCGTCGGTGGCGAGTGCGCTGGCCGGTGCCGGGGTGGCGTGCGCCTGGATGGCCTCGGCGGCGGGTGCCTGGGTGAGGGCTTCGGTGAGGTCGTCGAGGCGGTCGCTGGGGACGTGGTGGTCGGCGAGTCCGCAGTGGAGGGCGTCGGCCGCGCTGACGGGTGCCCCGGTGAGGGCGAGGTGGGTGCCGAGTTGTCCGGGGGCGCGGGAGAGCAGGTAGGTGCCGCCGACGTCGGGGATGAAGCCGATGCCGACCTCGGGCATGGCGATGCGGGAGCGTTCGGTGACGACGCGGTGGCGGCCGTGGGCGGAGATGCCGACGCCGCCGCCCATGACGACGCCGTCCATCAGGGCGACGTAGGGCTTGGGGTAGCGGGCGATGCGGGCGTTGAGCCGGTACTCGTCGGCCCAGAAGTCGAGGGAGGCGGTGCCGCCGGCACGGGCGTCGTCGTGGATGGAGCGGATGTCGCCGCCGGCGCACAGCCCCCGGTCCCCGGCTCCGTCGACGAGCACGGTGCGCACGGTGTCGTCGTGCTCCCAGTCGTCGAGCGCGGCGTGGAGGGCGCGGACCATGTCGTGGGTGAGCGCGTTGAGGGCCTTCGGCCGGTTGAGGGTGAGTCGGCCGAGGTGGCCTCGCACGGTACGGAGCACGTCGGTCATCAGGCGGCCTCCCGCAGCATCCAGCGGGAGACGATGACCCGCATGATCTCGTTGGTGCCCTCCAGGATCTGGTGAACCCGCAGGTCCCGCACGAGTTTCTCCATGCCGTACTCGGTGAGGTAGCCGTAGCCGCCGTGGAGTTGGAGGGCCTGGTTGGCGATGTCGAACCCGGCGTCGGTGCAGAAGCGCTTGGCCATCGCGCACAGCGGGGTGGCGTCGGGTTCGCCGTGGTCGAGGGCGTCGGCGGCCCGCCACAGCAGGGTGCGGGCGGCTTCGAGTTCGGTGCGCATGTCGGCCAGGCGGAACTGGAGTGCCTGGGCGTCGGCGAGGCGGCCACCGAACGCGGAGCGTTCGGTGAGGTGGCGGACCGCTTTGGTGAGGGCGGCTTCTGCCCCGCCGAGGGAGCAGGCGGCGATGTTGAGCCGGCCGCCGTCGAGGGCGGACATGGCGATGCGGAACCCGCCGCCCTCGCCGCCGAGCAGGGCGTCGGCGGGCACTCGGGCGCCGTCGAGGATGACCTGCCGGGTGGGTTGGGCGTTCCACCCCATCTTGACCTCGTTGGGTCCGAAGGACAGGCCGGGGGTGTCGGGTTCGAGGAGGAACGCGGAGATCCCGGCGGCGCCGGGGCCGCCGGTTCTGGCGAGGACGACGTAGACACCGGAGGTGCCGGCGCCGGAGATGAACTGCTTGACGCCGTCGAGCACCCAGTGGTCGCCGTCGCGGCGGGCGCGGGTGGTGAGCGCGGCGGCGTCGGAGCCGGCGTCTGGTTCGGTGAGGCAGTAGCTGCCGAGGGTGTCCATGCGGCAGAGGGCGGGCAGGTGGCGGTGCCGCTGCTGGTCGGTCCCGTACTGGTCGATCATGCGGGCGACCATGTTGTGGATGGAGACGTAGCCGGCGATGGAGGGGCAGCCGGTGGCCAGTGCCTCGAAGATGAGGACGGCGTCGGTGCGGGTGAGGTCGGAGCCGCCGACGTCCTCCCGGACGCAGACCCCGCCGAGGCCGAGTTGGGCCGCGGTGCGGAGCACGTCGACGGGGAAGTGCTTGGTCTGGTCCCAGTGGACGGCGTGGGGTTCGAGGTGTTCGGTGGCGAAGTCGGCGACCGTCTCGCGGAGCGCGCGTTGTTCGTCGGTGAGTGGCATCGTCGGTCCTCAGTGCATGGTGGGGATGACGAAGGAGGCGCCTTCCTTGGCTCCGGAGGGCCAGCGGGAGGTGACGGTCTTGGTGCGGGTGTAGAAGCGGATGGAGTCGGGGCCGTGTTGGTTGAGGTCGCCGAATCCGGAGCGCTTCCAGCCGCCGAAGGTGTGGTAGGCGATGGGCACCGGGATGGGGACGTTGACGCCGACCATGCCGGTGTTGACGCGGGAGGTGAAGTCGCGGGCGGTGTCGCCGTCGCGGGTGAAGATGGCGACGCCGTTGCCGTACTGGTGTTCGCTGGGGAGCCGGAGGGCGTCCTCGTAGTCGGTGGCGCGGACGACGGAGAGGACGGGTCCGAAGATCTCCTCCTGGTGGATGCGCATCTCGGGGCGCACGTGGTCGAAGAGGCAGCCGCCGAGGTAGAAGCCGTTCTCGTGGTCGGGGACGGTGACGTCCCGGCCGTCGACGACGAGGGTGGCGCCTTCGCTGACCCCGAGGTCGACGTAGTCGCGGACCCGGGTGACGGCCTCGGCGGTGATGAGGGGTCCGAAGTCGGCGGTGTCGTCGAGTGCGGGGCCGACGCGGAGGGCGCGGACCCGGTCGGCGAGGCGTTCGACGAGGGCGTCGGCGGTGGCCTGGCCGACGGGGACGGCGACGGAGACCGCCATGCAGCGTTCCCCCGCCGAGCCGTAGCCGGCGCCGACGAGCGCGTCGACGGCCTGGTCGAGGTCGGCGTCGGGCATGACCACGAGGTGGTTCTTGGCGCCGCCGAAGCACTGGGCGCGTTTTCCGTGGGCGGCGGCGGTGGCGTAGACGTACTCGGCGATGGCGGAGGATCCGACGAAGCCGACGGCCTGGATGGTGGGGTGGGTGAGCAGGGCGTCGACCGCTTCCTTGTCTCCGTTGACGACGTTGAACACGCCCGGCGGGAGCCCGGCCTCGATGAGGAGTTCGGCCAGGCGCAGGGGCACGGACGGGTCGCGTTCGGAGGGCTTGAGCACGAAGGCGTTGCCGCAGGCGATGGCGGGGGCGGCCTTCCACAGCGGGATCATGGCCGGGAAGTTGAACGGGGTGATGCCGGCGACGACGCCGAGTGGTTGGCGCATGGAGTAGACGTCGATGCCGGTCCCGGCGCTCTCGGTGTACTCGCCCTTGAGCAGGTGGGGGATGCCGACGGCGAACTCGACGACCTCGAGGCCTCGTTGGATGTCGCCGTGGGAGTCGGCGAGGGTCTTGCCGTGTTCGGTGGAGAGCAGGCGGGCGAGGTCGTCCTGTTCGGCGCGGACGAGTTCGAGGAAGCGCATCAGGACGCGGGCGCGGCGCTGCGGGTTCCAGCGGGCCCATTCCCGTTGCGCGGCTGCCGCGTCGGCGACGGTGGCGTGGACCTCGTCGGCGCTGGCCAGGGGGACGCGGGCCCGGACGGCGCCGGTGCTGGGGTCGTGGACGTCGGCGAAGCGACCGGAGGTGCCTGGGACGGTTTCTCCGGACCGGAAGTGGCGCAGTTCTGCGGTCACGCGGGTCACCTCTTCTTCCTGGCGCTGGATCACGAAGGGGTGACGGGGCGTGGGGCCTGGCTCCCGCCACCGGGGACTGGGTGGGGTTGCGGGGCCGGGCTACCGGCGGGCCGGCGGTGGGGTGCTGCGGCGGGCTGGTCGACGAGGGCTCCTCATGCGGTGCTCTCCCTCCTCGTGGACGAGCGACGACAGTCCGGTGACCGGTGGTCCGGCGCCTGCCAGCGTCGCCAGCTTCCGCCCTCGGGCGGGGCCGGTGGTCCGCGACGTGGCGTCGTTGCCGGTCACGGGGGTGGGGACGTTCCGGGTCGCCCCGGTTCCTCCCACCTCACGAGCTCCGTGGACACCATATAGTAGGAAGTCAAAGTATGTCGATAGCCCGGTGAGACCAGGACGAGGGCGTGTCCGTTGTGGACCATGTGCGGTGTCCCGGCTCGGTCGGGTGCCCCCCGCCCCGACCTTGGGCGCCACCAGCACACGACATCCCACCCGCACTCGGCTTCTCCCACGCCGCGAGATCGACGACCGCCCGCTCGCGCCGATCCCGACGGCCTGGGGGCACCGGGGCGAGGATGGCCGCCGGGAGGGCGGGAGCGCTGGTGGCGGTGACGGGGACCGGTATGCCGCTGAAGACGATCAGGAAGGTGTAGCCGGCCGCGCGGCGAGCATCCGGGTGGTCGGCTCCTGCTCATCGGCCCGCCCGTGGTGCCGGACACCTTCCTCCTCGCGAACCCGCTGGTGACACCCACGGTCTCCGGCGGGACCAGAAGCACCGGACCTGCCCCGGACTGGCCGTGACCACGGCCAGTCCGGTTCGCGCTCCAGTCCCCCGGCGGGCGGCTGGCGATGTTTCGGAGCCGCTGGGAGCGAGGGTCCTGGCCGACCGGGGCGGGCACGCCGATGGGCGCAGCCGTTCCAGCCAGACGGAGGAACCCGAGCACCGGCACCCTGACGCGGGTGACGGGGTCGGGAGCCCGCGTCCGGCTGGGGTACGCGGACCGGGGCGGGCCGCGCCCCGGTCCGGGCACGACCCGGGTCAGCCCAGGAGCTCCCCGGTCGCGGTGGTCACCAGTTCCTTGGCGTGCGGGACCAGGAAGAAGTGGTCACCGGGCAGGACCCGGACGGTGCATCCGGCGCCGGCCTGCGCGGTCCACTCCCCCAGCTCCTCCTCGGTGGCCCGGGGGTCGTCGTCGCCACCGAACACCGTCAACGGCACGTCCAACGGTGCCTGCTCGGCGTACCGGTAGTTCTCGTTGACGGCGAAGTCCGCGCGCAGCGTGGGGAGGAACAGTTCCAGCAGGGCGGGTTCGGTGAGGACCTCCTCGGGTGTGCCGCCGATGCGCCGCAGTTCGGGGACCAACTCCGCCGTGCTCAAGGTGTGCAGGACCCGCCGGGGGTTGCGGCGCTGCGGGGCGGTGCGACCGGACACCACCAGGTGCGCCGGTGGGGTCGCTCCCCTGGCGCGGAGCCGTCGGGTCAGTTCGAACACGACCAGCGCGCCCATGCTGTGCCCGTAGAGCGCGTAGCGGCCGGTGAACTCGTCGCCGATGTCGTCGAGCAGGTCGTCCAGCAGCGCGTCGAGGTCGTGGTGCGCGGTCTCGGCCATGCGTTCGGCCCGGCCGGGAGGCTGGAGCGGGCACACCTGGACCTCGGGGGGCGCCAGTCGACGCCACTCGGCGAAGGCGGCGGCGCCGGCGCCGGCGTGCGGGAAGCAGAACAGCCGGGGCGCGGCGCGGTCCGGAACCCCGAACGGCAACCAGCGGGAACCGGTCATCGTGTCTCCACCGTCAGGTACCCGGGCATGGGTTGCACCACCTCGAGGTCGGACTCGAACACCACGGAGTCGCCGTCGCGGGTGAGTTCGCGGAACCCGGCGAAGGCGTAGGTCACGTACATCATGCGGTTGCGGCCCGTCTCCACGAAATCCGCCCGCAGCCTGGCGCCGTCCTCCCCCGCCAGTCGCATGACGTGGTTGAGCAGCACGGTTCCCACGCCACGTGCCATCACGCGGCAGGACATCAGCATCATGCGGAGGTGCCAGACCTCGTCGCCGCGTTCGACGAGGGCCAGGCCGATCTTGCCGTAGTCGCCGTAGCGGTCGGTCAGCGCGGCGACGAGCAGCAGGTGGTCCTCGGAGCGGCGGAGCCGGTCGAGTTCCTCGTAGGAGTAGGTGCGGCCGGTGGAGTTCAGCTGGTTGGTGCGGACGGTGAGTTCCTCGGCGCGTTGGAGGTCGGCCTCCTCGGCGCGGGAGATGGTGAAGCGGAGGTCGAGGGTGGCCAGGAACTCCTCGCTGGTGCCCTGGTGGTCCTGTTCGGCCTGGTCGCGGACGGCGGCGCTCTGGTACATGGCGCGGCGGTGCCGGGACTCGTCGGTGACGAAACGGGGGTGGAACTCGTCGCGGCGCAGCACCTCGGTGATGTCGGCGGCGTCCACGGTGGTCACCTCGGGCAGCGCGAAGCGGACCTCCTCGCGTTCGAAGGGTTGGTCGTCGACGAAGGCGATGGCGTCCAGGCCGATGTTGAGGTCAGCGGCGATGCGTTCGATGGAGGAGGACTTGGGGTTCCAGGTGATCTTCGGGTGGAGGAAGTAGTGGTCCAGCCCTTCTGCTCGTAGTCGGTCCATGGCCAGGTCGGGGTCGTTGCGGCTGGCGATGGAGTGCAGGACGCCGAGCTGGTCGAGGCGGCGGAGTTCGGCGACGACCTCGGGGCGGACGGTGACCTGCTCGTCCTCGAGCAGGACGCCCTCCCAGACGGTGTCGTCCAGGTCCCACACGACGCACTTGATCCGCCCGGGGCGGGAGGTCGGTGCGGTGGTCGTGGCCTCGCCGGCGGTCGGGGTGCTGGTCACGGTGCTACCTCCCGGTGGGCGTGGTCGGCGATGGCGGTCTGCTGGAGTTCGGTGGAGCCCTCGATGATCTCCATGACCTTGGCGTCGCGGTAGAGCCGGGCGACCGGGGAGCGCGGTCCGCAGCCGAGGGCTCCGTGGATCTGGACGGCGTCGCTGGCGGCGCGGGCGGCGGCGGTGGCGGCGAAGTACTTGGCGACCCAGGTGGCGGTGATGACGCCGGGGTCGTCGGTGTCCCTGAGCCGCCCGGCCTCGGCGCACAGCAGGCGGGCGGCCCGCCGGTTGGTGATCATGTCGCTGAGCATGCGGCGGACGAGCTGGCGGTCGGCCAGGACGCCGTCCCCGGAGGGGCGGGTGGCGGTGAGGTCGGCGCAGGCTTCGAGGGCGGCCGAGATGATGCCGACGCTGCCGCTGGCGACGCTGAGCCGGCCGAGGTCCAGGGCGGAGGTCATCACGGTGGCGGCGGCCCAGCCGGGTGGGCCGAGCACGGCGTCGGGGCCGAGCCGGACGTCGTCGAAGCGGATCTCGGCGAGCATGCTGGCGCGGGTGCCGAGGACGCCCGAGAGGGGCGTGACGGTGATGCCGGGGGCGTCGGCGGGGACGAGGAACGCGGTCATCGCCTCCCCGGTGCCGGCGAAGACGAGGAGGAGGCCGGCCAGTTGCCCGCCGGTGATCCACTTCTTGTGCCCGGTGAGGACCCAGCCGTCGCCGTCGGGTTCGGCGCGGGTGGCGGCGACGGAGGTGTCGCTGCCCCCCTCCGGTTCGGTGAGGCAGAAGGCGGCGAGCGGCCGGCCGGCGGCGAGTCCGGGCAGCAGGCGGTCCCGCTGGCCCTGGTCGCCCCAGCGCCACACCGACCAGCTGACCATGCCGTGCACGGTGAGCAGGCTGCGCAGGGAGGAGCAGCCCCGGCCGATCTCCTCGTGGATCCGGGCGAGGGTGGCCGTGCTGGTGCCGGTGCCGCCGTGCTCCTCGGGGAGGAACGGGGCCCACAGGCCGAGTTCGGTGACGCGGCGCAGCAGGTCGTCGGGTACCCGTTCGTCCTCGTCGTACCGTTCCACCCTGGGGCGGATCTCGGTGTCGACGAAGTCGCGGACCAGGGTCGGGTCGGGTGCGGTCGGTGGCGCGGGTTCTCGGGTGTCGGCGGCGGTCACGGCTCAGCCCGCCGTGGCCTCGGTGCCGGTGCCGACCCTGTCGACCAGGGCGGCCATGGCGGTGACCGAGCTGAAGTTCTCCCGGCGGAGTTCGTCGTTGGGCACCCGGACGCCGAGTCGCTGCTCGACGAACATGACGAGTTCCATCGCGAACAGGGAGTTGACGAACCCCAGGGCGAAGATGTCCTGGTCGTCGTCGAGGGTGATCTGGGGGAAACGGCCGGTGATGAACTGGCGGACCTCGGCGCGGACGTCCTGGGCCATGGGTCTGGGTCCTCCTGGGGTGGCGGGTCAGGGGTTGGCCGGCGCGGCGGCGCCGTCGTAGGTGTAGAAGCCCCGGCCGGTCTTGCGGCCGTGGTGCCCGGCGTCGGTCATGCGTTTGAGCAGCGGGCAGGGCCGGTACTTGCTGTCGGCGAAGTGGTCGTGGAGGACCTCGACGCTGTGCAGGATGGTGTCGACCCCGATGAGGTCGGCGGTCTCCAGTGGTCCCATCGGGTGGCCGAAGCAGCTGCGGAACACCTCGTCGACGGTGGCGGCGTCGGCGACTCCCTCGTGGACGAGGAACGCGGCCTCGTTGACGGTGAGCATGAGGACGCGGTTGGAGACGAATCCGCAGGCGTCGTTGACGGGGATGGCCTTCTTGCCGATGGAGTCGAGCAGGGCCCGCACCGTGGCCAGTGCCTCGGCGGAGGTGTGTTCGCCGGGGATGATCTCGACGGCGGGTTTCATCGGCACCGGGTTCATGAAGTGCACGCCGACGAACCGCCGGGGCCGGCGGGTGAGCGAGGCGAGCCGGGTGATGGGGATGGCGGAGGTGTTGGCGACGAACACGGCGTCGGCGCGGACGGCCGCGTCCAGCCGGGGGTAGAGGTCCTTCTTGAGGTCCCAGCTCTCGGTGATGTTCTCGATGACGACCTCGGTGTCGGCGAGCGCGGCGAGGTCCTCGCTGGTGGTGATGCGCCCGAGGACCTCCTCGGCGTCGAGGTCGGGGCCGCCGAGGAAGCGGGACATCCGGCAGTCGCGGTCGATGGTCTCCCTGGCCCTGGTGAGGGCGTGGGGATCGGAGTCGACGAGCACGACGGGGTGCCCGTGGCGTGCGAGGTTCTGCGCGACGCCGGCCCCCATGACTCCGGCGCCGACCACACCGACGTGGGTCACGGTTGGTCTCCTGTTCCTGCGGTTGCGGTGGCGGCGAGGGCGGTGGCCAGGCGCCGCACGGTCGGGTTGGCGATCAGCACGTCGGCCTTGGTGCCGCCGAAGCGCGCGCGGACGCGGGTCATCACCCGGACACCGGCGAGGGAGTGGCCGCCGAGGTCGAAGAAGTCGTCGTTGGCGCCGACGCGGTCGAGGCCGAGGACCTCGCACCAGATGGCGGCGAGGTGGGTTTCGTCGCCGGGGGTGGGTTCCTCGTAGGGGATGTCGAGTTCGGGGCGGGGGTGGCGGAGGGTGGGGGCCTTGTCGGCGCCCCGGGAGTCGGTGAGGTTGGTGATGCGTTCGTCGAGGGGGCCGCAGGAGACGACCAGGTGCGGGGCCCGGTCGAACAGGGACAGCGCCCGTTCGAACAGGTCGGTGCCCTCGGCCCGGTCGTGGGTGTAGTCGCGGATGGCCGGTGCCAGGGTGCGCGGGTCGACGCCGTCGGTGAGCCAGGTGTCCCAGTCGACGGTCTGCCAGCGTGCCGGGGTGGTGTCGGTGAGCGCGACGGACTGGGCGTCGAGGGCGGAGTTGGCGGCGGCGTAGGGGCCGTGGCCGAGCCCGCCGAGGAGGGTGGACATCGAGGAGACGGCGAGCCGGACGGGTGCCTCCCCTTCGTGGAGCAGGTCGTGCAGGACCCGTTGCCCGGTGACCTTGGAGTGGAAGTGTTCCTCGCAGGCGGCGCGGTCGAGGTCGACGACGGGCCCGTACCGGTCGGAGCGCATGGTGCCGGCGGCGTGGATGACGGCGTCGAGGGGGCCGAAGCGCTGGCGGGCGACGTCGAGCGCGGCGGCCATCGCCACCGGGTCGCCGGCGTCGGCGGCGAGGGCGAGCACGTCGGCGCCGAGGCCGGTGAGGCGACGCAGGGTGGTGATGTGCTGGGCGGTGCGGTCGCTGGCCGGGTCGTGGTGGGCGAGGTGCTCGTCCCACTGGTCCTCGGGTGGCAGCGGGGTGGTGGCGGTGAGGACGAGGCGGGTGTGGCGGGTGGTCACCAGGTGTTCGGCGAGGATCTGGCCGACGGCGCCGAGGCCGCCGGTGATGAGGACGGTGCCGCCCTCGGGGATGCGGCGTCCCCGGGCGGGTGGGGCGGGCAGCGGGAGCCGGTCGAAGTGGCGGACCCAGCGGTCGGTGCCTCGGAGGGCGACCGGTTCGACGAGGTCCACCCCGAGTTCGGTGAGGACGGCGGCGGCGAGTTCCCGCGTCCCGCCGAGCGCGGCCGCGCAGCCGGTGACGTCGACGTCGATGAGCCGGCAGTCGAGGTCGCCGACCTCCTGGGCGATGACGCGCAGCAGGCCGAGCAGGGTGGCCTGTTCGGGGGCGGTGAGGTCGTGGGTGGTGGCGTTGACGGCGCCGCCGGTGCACACCAGCAGGTCCACGTCGCCGGGGGTGGGGTGTTCGGAGAGGGCCTTGGCCAGGGCGCGGACCGAGTGGAACCCGCGGTCCTGGGCGGCGGCGAACCGGGCGGCGGGGTCCTCGGGGCGGGGCGCGGCGAGGCTGGCGGTGTGCAGGAGGGCGCGGGGGCGGCCGTGTTCGCGCAGGAACGCGGCGGCGTCCGTCGGGGTGGCCACGGTGGCGGGGTCGACGAGGGCGACCTCGGCTCCGTCGGCGCGCAGCAGGGCGGCTGCTGCCGCGCCGACCTCGTCGTCGGCGACGACGAGCCACGGGCCGAGGGCGCGGGCGTGCCCGGGGTCGCGGACCGAGGGCAGGGGGACGCGGCGCCACGAGGGGTGGTTGATCCAGTCGGCGCGGTCGGGCAGGCGGTGGCCGGGCAGTCCGGCGTCCTCGCGGGCGGCGGCCGCTCCCAACGCGGGGCGGGGGATGAAGTACTCCCGCCGTTCGAACGGGTAGGTGGGCAGGGGGACGCGGCGGACGGTGCGCCGGTGCAGGGCGGCCCAGTCGACGTCGGCCCCGTCGAGCCACTGGTCGGCGGCGGTGGTGAGGGTGCCTGGCCGCGTCGCTGGGGCGCCGCGCGACGAGGGGTGGGCGGTGCGGTGGCGGGTGGGGTCGTCGAGGGCGGCCACCGCGTCGGCGAGGTCGTCCGCGACGCACACCAGGCGGTGGCCGAAGCCGGCGCGGCTGAGCTGGAGGGTGTAGGCGACGTCGCCCAGGTCGGTGTCGGTGAGGGTGCCGTCGGCCAGGCGGTCCCGCAGGGCCAGCCGGGCGGCGGTCAGGGCCGTGGCGGTGCGGGCGGACAGGACGAGCACGTGCGGCCCGGGGAGGGGGTCGGCGGCGGGTCGGGGCGGTGCCTGTTCCAGGACGACGTGCGCGTTGGTCCCGCCCGCACCGAAGGAGCTGACCCCGGCGCGGCGGGGGGTGTCGCCGGGGGTGGTCCAGGGCTGGTAGGTGGTGAGGACGCGGAACCGGTCGCGGGGCAGGGCGGTGTTGGGCTGCCGGAAGCCTCGGGTCGCGGGGAGTTGGGCGCGTTCCACGGCGGTGGCGGCCTTGATGAGCCCGGCCATGCCGGAGGCCCGGTCGAGGTGCCCGAGGTCGGGTTTGGTGGAGGACAGCACGCAGGGGGTGTCGCGGGCGGTGGGGAAGGCCCGGTCCAGCGCGGCCAGTTCGACGGAGTCCCCGAGCCGGGTGCCGGGGGCGTGGCACTCGACGTAGTCGATCTCGCCGGGGTCGACCCCGGCCACGGACATGGCGTCGCTGATCACGGTGGACTGGCCCTCGACGGAGGGGGCGACCAGGCCGGCCCGGGCGGAGCCGTCGTTGTTCACGGCGCTGCCGAGGATCACGGCGTGCACGTGGTCGCCGTCGGCGAGGGCGTCGGTGAGTCGTTTGAGGACGACGACGCCGACGCCGTTGCCCAGCACGGTGCCGTTGGCGTCGGCGTCGAGGCTGCGCACGATCCCGTCGGGGCTGGTGAGCGATCCCTCCTCGAACAGGTAGCCCTCGGGGACGGGTTCCTCGATGCGGGACGCCCCGGCCAGCGCGGTGTCGCACTCCTGCGTGAGCAGGCTCTGCACGGCGACGTGCACGGCGACCAGGGAGGTCGAGCAGGAGGACTGGACGGAGAACACGGGGCCGTCGAGGCCGAGCCGGTAGGAGACGACCATGCACAGCGAGTCGGGGGCGGTGCCCATCGCGTACTGGCCTCGGGTGATGGTGTCCATGACCTCGGGGCTGGCCAGGACGTGCCGCAGCCCGTAGAAGCTGTGGCCGACGCCGCCGAAGACCCCGACCCGGCCGGGGACCCGGTTGGGCTGGTAGCCGGCGGATTCCAGGGCCTCCCAGCAGCATTCGAGGAACAACCGGTGCTGGGGGTCGGTGGCCTCGGCCTCCCGGGCGCTGAACCCGAAGAAGGAGGCGTCGAAGAGCCCCGGGTCGTCCAGGGGGGCGCCGCGTCGCACGTACTGCGGGTTGGCGAGCATGGCGGGTGGGACGCGGGCGGCGGCGAGTTCCTCCTCGGTGATCTCCCGGATCGCCGTCGGGCCGCCGGTGAGGTTGCTCCACAGTTGTTCGACGGTGCCCGCGCCGGGGAAGCGGCCGGTCATGCCGACGATCGCGATCCGGGTGTCGTCCTCGGGCATGTCCACCTCGTTCATGCGTTCTTCCTCCGCTGCGCCGCGCGCAGACCGGCGCGCCGCCGTTGGCCTCGGTCGCCGCCGGTTTCGGTCACGGCCGGGGTCGGGGGCGCCTGGTCGGGTGCGATCAGTTGGGCCAGGGCGCCGACGGTCGGCGCCTGGTACAGGACGTGGGGGGCGAGGTCGTCGACGTCGAGGCGTCGGCGGATGTCGGCCAGCACCTTGATGCCGACCAGCGAGTTGCCGCCGAGGTCGAAGAAACCGTCCTGGGCGCCGACGCGGTCCAGTCCGAGGGCCTCGGCCCACACCTCGGCGACGGCGGTCTCGACGTCGCCGGTGGGGGCGACGTAGGGGGTGACGAGGTCGGGGCGGGGGTGGCGGGGGCTCGGCTGGTCGGTGGGGCGGGGTCCGTTGACGGCGTCGACGGTGAACTGGGAGCTGGCGCGGACCAGGGTGGTGAAGTCCTGGGTGTTGACGACCGCGTGGGGTTGGTCGGTGGCCAGCGCGCGCAGCAGGGAGCGCCAGCCGGCGTCGAAGTCGATGCCGAGGCGGGCCCTGTTGGCCCGGAAGTAGTCCTGGAGCGCGGAGTCGTAGCCGGCGAGGCCGGCCTCCCAGGCGTTCCACCGCCACTCCCCCCAGCCGACGGAGAGGGTGCGCCACGGCTCGGTGGCGCGGCGGGGGTCCCTGGCGTGGGCGTCGAGGAAGGCGTTGGCGGCGCAGTAGTCGACCTGGCCGGGTCCGCCGCCGGTGGTGGCGGTGATGGAGGAGAACAGGACGAGGAAGTCCAGGTCGGGTACGGCGCGCAGCGCGCGGGTCAGGGCGAGGGTGCCGGCGACCTTGGGGGCGAGCACCCTGGCCATCTCGGCCCGGGTCTTGAACTGCATGAGCCCGATGCCGGGGACGCCGGCGGCGTGCAGCACGCCGTGCAGCGCGCCGAAGCGGTCGAGGGCGGCGCGGACGGCCCGGTCGGTGTCCTCGGGGAGGCTGACGTCGCCGGTGACGACGAGGACTTCGGCACCGGTGCCCTCCAGGCGTCGGACGCCGGCCACGCGGCGGCGCACCTCCTCGCCGGTGCGGGGGTCGGCGAGGATGTCGTCCCAGGTGTCGCGGGGTGGGAGGCCGGTGCGTCCGAAGAGGACGAGCCGGGCCTGGCAGGTGGTGGCCAGGTGTTCGGCCATCGCCAGGCCGATGCCGCCGAGCCCGCCGGTGACGAGGTAGACGCCCCGTTCCCGCAGCGCGCCCTGGCCGGCGGTGGTCCGCGCGTCGGTGTCGGGCTGGGCTGGGGGGATCCGGTCGTGCTCGGGCAGCCAGCGGCGCCCGCCGCGCAGGGCGACCACCGGGTCGGCGGGGTCGGCGGCGAGTTCGGCGGTGAGGGCCCTGGCCAGTCGGGGCGACGCGGGGGGTTCGGCGGGGTCCAGGTCGACCAGTCGGCAGGTGACGCCCGGGTATTCCAGCGGTACTACCCGCACGGGTCCGGTGAGGGTGGCCCAGGCCGGTCGCAGCGCCTCGGTGCCGGTGGCGGAGCAGACCCCGGAGGTGACGACGTCCAGCGCCCAGGAGGTGGAGCCGAGGTCGCGGAAGGCGACGGCGAGGCCGACGAGGGTGTGCAGGCCCCGGGTGAGGGCGGTGTCCACGGCGCCGGCGGGGTCGTGCGCCTGGTCGCCGTCGGCGGCGTGGTCGGGGAGCGACCACAGGTGGACGACGCGGTCGGGGAGTTCGTCGAGTTCGCGGGTGTGGCGCAGCGCGGCCCGCAGCTGGTCGGCGTCGCCGGGGCGGAGGGTGGCGGTGTCGCCGTCCCAGCGGGGTTCGGTCGCGTCGTCGTCGGGGAGGGCGAAGCGGACGGTGCCGCCGGCGGCGCGCAGGGACTCGGCGAGGGACCGGGTGAGCGGGGCGTCGGGGTCGTCGACCAGCAGCAGCCACCGGGCGGCCGGGGGTGGGGTGGGCCGGGGTGGGGTCTGCCGCCACACCTCGGTGTGCAGCCAGTCCGGCTCCTCCAGCAGGGGCAGGGCGCTGATGTCCAGCGGTGCGCCCTCCGGTGCCGGGGAGCCGGGGTGGCTGGCCCGGGGGGTCTCCTCCAGCCAGTACTCCCGCCGCTGGAACGGGTAGGAGGGCAGTGGGACCCGGCGGGCCTCGCCGTGGTGGTGGGCGGACCAGTCGAGGTCCACTCCGGACAGCCAGAGCCGGGCGAGGCCGCCCATCAGGGTGTGGTCGTCGGCGTCGGTGTCGACGGCGGCCGGGAGGACGGGCACGATCAGCGGGCCCCGGTCGCGGTCGCAGTCCGGGTGCGCGCGGGCCATCGCGCCCAGTGACCGGCCCGGGCCGAGTTCCAGCAGCACCAGGTCGGGGTCGGCCAGCAGGTGTCCGAGCCCGTCGGCGAACCGCACGGTGGACACCATGTGCCGTGCCCAGTACTCGGGGTCGGTGACCTGGTCGGCGGTCACCGGGGCGCCGGTGGCGTTGGACAGGTAGGGGATGCGGGGTGGGCGGGGGCTCAGGTTCTCGGCCACCCAGCGGGTGAGCTCCTCGTGGGCGGGGCGCAGCAGGCGGGAGTGGTAGGCGTGGGCGCTGGGGAACCGGCGGTGCGGTTCCCCGGCCTCGTCGAGCAGGCGGGTGAGGGCGTCCACCGCTTCGACGGTGCCGCCGACGACGGTCATCTCCTCGCCGTTGACGGCGCACACGTCCACTCCCCGGTCGGCCAGGGGGCCGAACCGCCGGTCGAGGGTGTCCGGTGCCAACGCGACGGTGAGCATCGCCCCGCCGGGCAGGGTGTCGATGAGGGCGGCGCGGTGGACGAGGAGCCGGAGGGTGTCGCGGGTGCTGAGCACACCGGACAGGCAGGCGGCGACGTACTCCCCCAGGGAGTAGCCGAGCATCACCGCGGGGGTGACGCCCCAGTCGAGGAACAGCCTGGCGAGGGCGTACTCGGCGACGAACACCGCGAGGTGGGCGACCTCGGTGCGGGTGAGCTCGCTGGCTTCCGGGCTGTCCGGGCCGGTGCGGGGCCCGGTGAGCAGGGCGACGACGTCGACGTCGACGAGGTCGGCCAGCTCGGCGGCGCACTCGTCGACGGTGGCGCGGAACCGGGGTTCGCGGTGGTACAGCTCCCGGACCATGCCGGGGTACTGCTCGCCGACGCCGGCGAACAGGAACGCCACCGGGCGGTCCCGGGCCGGGTCGCGGCGGAGGAGGGGGGTGGCCGGCGCGGTGCCTCCCGCGGCGAGGTCGTCGGTGGCGGAGACCACGAGGGCCCGCCGGTGTTCGAAGGTCTCCCGACCGACCTGGAGGGTGTGGGCTACGTCCCGCAGGTCCAGTCCGGGGTGGGCGGCGAGGTGGTCGCGGAGCCGGTCGACGGCGGCGTCCGCGCTCTCGGCGGTGCGCCCGGAGAGCGGCACCAGCTGGTAGCGGCGGTGGCCGGTGCCGGGCCGAGGCTCGGGGTCGGGGGCCTCCTCGACGACGACGTGCACGTTGGTGCCGCCCATGCCCAGCGAGTTGACGCCGGCGATGCGCCGGCCGCCGGGCGGTGGGGTCCAGTCGGTGAGGGCGGTGGTGACGTGGAAGGGGCTGGCCGGGAAGTCGATCTCCGGGTTGGGGGTGGTGAAGTGCAGGCTCGGGGGGAGCTGGCGGTTCCGCAGGGCCAGCACGGTCTTGATCAGCCCGCTGGCCCCCGCCGCGGCGGCCAGGTGCCCGATGTTGGTCTTGACCGACCCGATGGGGCAGGACTGGCGAGGGGGGCCTTCGCCGAACGCCCTGGCCAGCGCCGCCACCTCGATCGGGTCGCCGAGTTCGGTCGCGGTGCCGTGCGCCTCGACGTAGCCGACCTGTTCCGGGCGGACCCGGGCGGCGCGCAGGGCGTCGGAGACGACGCGGGCCTGGCCGACGACGCTGGGCGCGGTGTAGCCGACCTTGAGGGAGCCGTCGTTGTTCACGGCGGAGCCCCGGATGACGGCGTGGACGGTGTCCCCGTCGGCGAGGGCGTCGGCGAGCCGTTTGAGCAGCACCACGCCGGCCCCGTCCCCGAAGAGGGTCCCGGCGGCGGCGGCGTCGAAGGTGCGGACGTGGCCGTCGGGGGATTCCATGCCGCCCGGTTGGTAGCGGTGCCCGACCCGGTCGGGCACGTGGATGGCGACACCGCCGGCGAGGGCGAGCTCGCACTCGCGGGCCCGCAGGCTCTGGCAGGCCAGGTGCAGGGCGACCAGGGCGGTGGAACAGAAGGTCTGGACGCTGATGCTGGGCCCGGTGAGGCCGAGCTTGTAGGACACCCCGCTGGCCAGGGAGTCCTTGTCGTTGCCGATCAGCGAGGCGTACAGGTCGGCTTCGCCGCCGTCACGGACGGCGTCCTGCCGGCGGGCCATGTAGGCGCTGAGGTTCGACCCGCCGAACACCCCGACGCGGTCGCGACCCCGGGCGGAGCCGTAGCCGCCGTCGTCCAGGGCCTCCCAACAGCACTCCAGGAACAGCCGGTGCTGCGGGTCGGTGATGCTGGCGTCGCGGGGGCTGTAGCCGAAGAACTCGGCGTCGAAACCCCGGATGTCGTCGAGGACGGGCCGGCGGGGCACGTAGTCCGGTGAGTGGATGTCGGCCTCGGGGACGCCGGAGGCGCGGAGTTCGTCCTCGGTGAACTCGGTGACGGACTCCACGCCGGCGGCGAGGTTGGCCCAGAAGGTGCCCAGGTCGGGGGCGCCGGGGAAACGGCCGGCCATGCCGACGACGGCGATCGGGTCGGGGGCCCCGGTCGGGTCGGGGGCGGGGGCCGGGGGCGGGTCGGCTGGTTCCTCCTCGGCCGTGCCACCGGCCCGTTCCAGCAGGGCGGCCATGGTGCGCACGCTGGGGGCCTCGAACAGCGACACGGCGGAGAGCGCGATGCCGAACACGCGTTGCACCCGTTTGACCAGTTGCAGGGCCATCAGGGAGGTGCCGCCGAGGTCGGCGAAGTTGTCGTGGGAGCCGACCCCGTCGATGGCGAGCACGTCCTCCCACACCTTGGTCAGGCGGCGTTCCACCTCTCCCCGGGGCGGGACGAACTGCTGGGCGAGGTCGGGGCGGGGGAACCGGTCCCCGGGGGTGGTCGGGTCGTCGCCCTGGTCGACCCACTGCCGGATCCGGCCGGCGAGGTCGCCCGCGCTGACCAGGGTGCGGGTGACGGGGGCGGCGAGCACCCGGTCGAGGGCGGTCAGCGCCTGGTCCTCGGTGAGGGAGTGCTCGACCTGGCTGCTGCCGAAGTCCTGGTCGCGGAGGGCGTCGGCGGTGCTGGCCCAGGTGTCCCAGTTGATGGCGCTCCAGCCGGTGTTGCGGGCGGCGACGGCGTCGAGGAAGGAGTTCGCGGCGGCGTAGGCGGCGAAGCCGATGCCGCCGAGGGTGGTGGAGATCGAGGAGAACAGCACGCAGCGGTCGACGTCGACGTCGGCGAGGACCCGTTCGAGCACGCGGGTGCCTCGCACCTTCGGGGCGAAGTGGCGGGCCCGCACCGCGGGGTCGAGTTCGGCGAGCACCCCGAACGCGGCCGGGTCGGTGAGGCCGGCGAGGTGGATCACGGCGTCGAGGCGGCCGTGGCGGTGGGTCAGGGTGGTGACCAGGGCGCGCATGGCGTCCTCGTCGGTGATGTCGACGGTGGCGACCTCGACGCTGGCGCCCTGCTCGGCGAGGTCGGTGAGGCCGCGCAGCCGGGCGCGCAGCGCGGGGTCCTCGGCGGCGTCGAGGACGGCGGGCCAGTCCTCGCGGGCGGGCAGCGCGCGGCGGGTGGTGAGGACGACGTGGCCGCCGAGGCGGGCGGCGAGGCGGAGTCCGACCGCGCCGAGGCCGCCGGTGACCAGGGTGACGCCGTCGGCACGGGGCCGCCACGGCGTGGGGGTGTCGGCGGGCTCGGCCGGCCGGTGGTCCAGGGTGGAGCGGACGCCGTCGCGGTGGGCGACGAAGCGGTCCGTCCCGGTCGCCCACATCTCGGCGGCGACGAGGGCGGGCAGGTCCTCGGTGGGCAGCCGGACGTCGACCGCCCGCACCAGCAGCGACGGGTACTCCTGGGGGATGACCAGGCAGGCGCCGAAGGCGGTGGCGCGTTCGGCGACGGGCACGTCGCCCGGTGCGACGGCGCGGGCGGAGTCGGTGACCACGGTGACCGGCAGCGGGGCCCCGGCGGCGGCGCCGAGGGCGGTGGCCAGCGCGCACAGGCTGTCGAAGCCCAGGCGGAGTGCGTGGGTGGCGTCCCCGGCGGTGCGGGTGTCGACGCCCCACAGGTGGACGACGGCCGCCGGGAGCCCGGTGCGGTCCAGCAGCCGCCGGTAGTCGGCGGGGTCGTCGGGGCGGAGGACCCCGTTGTCCTCGTCGGGTTCCTCGCCGGGGTGGACCAGCACGCAGGTGTGGTCGGGCAGGCGGTCGGCGAGGGCGGCGCCGATCCCCCGGTCGTCGGCGAGGATCCACACCGGACCGGTCGGGGCGGGCGGCGGGGTGGCCGGCAGCGGCGCCGGTGCCCAGTGCGGCCGCAGGATCTCCGGGCCACCGGTGGCGGTGGGGGTTCGGGTGGCGGGGGGTGGTGTCCCGGCGGCGCGGCCGGGGGTGTGGCCGGCGGGGTCGGGGGCCGCGCCCGGGCGGGTGGTGGGGCCCGGGGGTGTGGCGGGGCTGGCCTCGATCCAGTACCGGCGGCGCTGGAACGGGTAGTCGGGGACGGTGGTCTTCCTGGCGCCCCGGCCCCGGTGGTAGGCGGCCCAGTCGACGTCGGCACCGGCGAGCCACAGTTGGGCGACGGCGTTGGCCAGCACGGCCTCGTCGGTGGCCGGGTCGGCCTCGGCGGGCAGGGTGGGCACGAGCAGCGGCCAGCGCCTCGGCTCGCAGTCCGGGTGGTTGCGGGCCATCGCGCCGAGGGACTGGCCTGGTCCCAGTTCGAGGAGCACGTCGTCCCCGCCGGCCAGGACGGTGCCGAGCATGTCGGCGAAGCGGACGGTGCTCACCATGTGCTGGGCCCAGTAGCCGGGGTCGGCCAGCTGCGACTCGGTGACGAGTTGACCGGTCACGTTGGACAGGTAGGGGATGGTGGGGGGCCGGGGGCTCAGGTTGCGCCGTGCCCAGTCGGTGAGGTCGTCGGCGACCGGTCGCAGGGCCTCCGAGTGGAAGGCGTGGCGGGTGCGGAGCCGGCGCAGCGGGACCCCGTCGCGGGCGAGGCGGTCGGCGAGTTGGTCGACGGCGTCGGCGGCCCCGGAGACGACGACGAACCTCGGCCCGTTCTCGGCGGCGATGTCCACCCCCAGGCCGGTGGTGCCGTACCGGTGGCGCAGTTCGTCCGAGGACAGCGGGACGGCGGCCATCGCGCCCCGGGGGAGCCGGGAGATGAGGGTGGCGCGGACGGCGACGAGGCTGGCGGCCTCGTCGAGGGTGAGGGTGCCGGCGAGGCAGGCGGCGGCGAACTCGCCGATGCTGTAGCCGAGCAGGACGCGGGGCCGCACTCCCCAGGAGGACACGAGCTGGCCCAGGGCGTAGTCGACGGCGAACATGGCCGGCTGCACGACCTCGGTGCGGGCCAGGTCCCCGTCGTCGTCGGCGGCGGGCCCGGTGTCCCGGCCCAGCAACCGGGCGAGGTCGTTCCCGCCGGTCTCCCGGTCCCGCAGCAGTTCCTCGACGGGGTCGCCGTCGAGGTGGCGGGCGAACACGGCGCGGCAGGCGTCGAGTGCCTCGGCGAAGACGGGTTCGGTGCGGTGGAGGCCGGCGACCATGCCCCGGTAGTGCTCGCCGACCCCGGCGAGCAGGAAACCGGTGGTGCGGCCGGTGGTGGCGTCGACCCGGGTGGACAGCCGCTGGGCCGCCTGGGTGGTCACCGCGTCGGCGGCGTCGCTGGCGGAGGTGACGACCGCGGCCCTGCGGTGTTCCAGGACGGCCCGGCCGGTCTGGAGGGTGTAGGCGGCCGAGGGCAGGTCGGGGGTGCCCTGGAGGTAGGTGGCCAGGCGGGCGGTGGACTCGTCGGCGGCGGCGGCGTCCCGCCCGGACCAGACCAACACCTGGTGGCGGCGGGCGGGCAGCGGGGCGGTCGGGGTGGTGTCCGCCGGTTCCTCGAGGACGACGTGGGCGTTGGTGCCGCCCATGCCGAAGGCGCTCACCCCGGCCCGCCGGGGCCGGGACGACCGGGGCCAGGGCTGGCGGTCGGTGACGACGCGGATGCGGTCGCCGGAGCGGGCCAGCTGCGGGTTGGGGGTGGTGAGGTGGAGGGTGGCGGGGATCTCCTCGTGGCGCAGGGCCAGGGCGGTCTTGATCAGGCCGGTGACGCCGGCGGCGCGGTCGAGGTGGCCGAGGTTGGTCTTGGCCGAGCCGATGCGCAGCCGCACGCCCTCGGTGTCGAAGACCTGTTGGATCGCGGAGATCTCGGCGGCGTCCCCGAGGGGGGTGCCGGTGCCGTGGGCCTCCAGGTAGTCGAGGTCGGCGGGTTCGAGCCCGGCGGCGGCGAGGGCCTCGGCGACGACGGCGGCCTGTCCGGCGACGCCGGGGGCGGTGAACCCGACCTTGTCGGAGCCGTCGTTGTTGACCGCCCAGCCCCGGATGACGGCGTGGACGCGGTCGCCGTCGGCGAGCGCGTCCTCCAGCCGGCGCAGCGCGACGACGCCGACGCCGCTGCCGACGGGGGTTCCGGTGGCGGTGGCGTCGAAGGCCCGGCAGCTGCCGTCCCGGGAGGACATGCCCGCCTCCTGGTAGAGGTAGCCGACCCGGTGGGGCAGGGAGACGGTGACGCCGCCGGCCAGGACGAGGTCCGCCTCGCCGGCGAGGAGGGTGGAGCAGCCGAGGGACACCGCGACCAGCGAGGTGGAGCAGTAGCTCTGCACCGCGTAGGCGGGTCCGGTGAGGCCGAGGGCGTGGGCGACGCGGGTGGCCAGCGAGTCCTTGTCGTTGGCCAGTCCCACCTGGACCTGCCCGAGCAGTTCCAGCAGGTCGGGGTGGCCGAGCAGGTGGTGGGTCAGGTAGGTGCTCAGCGCGGCCCCGCCCACGACGCCGATGGTGCCGTCGAACCGGGCCGGGTCGACGCCGGCGTCCTCCAGGGCGTGCCAGGAGCTCTCCAGGAACAGCCGCTGCTGCGGGTCCAGCAGTTGGGCCTCCCGGGGCGTGTAGCCGAAGAACCCGGCGTCGAAGAGGTCGATGTCGTCGAGCACGGACCCGGCGCGCACGTAGTCGGGGTCGGCGAGCTGGTCGGCGGGCACCCCGGCGGCGCGCAGCTCCTCGTCGGTGAACCGGGAGATGGACTCGACACCGGACCGCAGGTTCGTCCACAGTCGGCGGACGTCCGGGGCGCCGGGGAACCGGCCGGCCATCCCGACGAGGGCGATGTCCGCTCCGGTGTCGCCCGACTCGCGTGCGCTTTCGGTCATGGATGACTCACCTATCGTGATCTCGTCACCGGAACGCCTGATCTCGGCAGAGGCTAGGTCGGGCTCCTGACCTGCCCCAATGTGGCGCGTCCACCGGGTGCCCATCTCGAAGTAACTACCGGCGGCGACGGGCGGCCACCGCCCGGCGGCGTTCGCCTCGGCGCGCCGCCCGGGTGGTGCCCGGTTCGGGGGTGTGGTCGTCGGGGTCGCGCACGAGTTCGGCGAACCGGGCGACGGTGGGGCGCTCGAACAGGTTCGCGGGGGCGAACTCGATGCCGAAGTGGCTGGAGAGGTGGGCCACCACGGACAGCCCGACCAGGGAGGTGCCGCCGAGTTCGAAGAAGGGGTCGTGGACGCCGACGCGGTCCACGCCCAGCTGGTCCTGCCAGACCTCGGCGATGTGCCGTTCGGTGTCGTCCCGGGGCGCCAGGTAGGGGGTGCGCAGCGTGGGCCGGGGGCGGCGGCGCTCCGCTGGCACGCCGCCGGCGGCGGCCTCGACCTCGGGGCCGGTGCCGGTGGCCTGGGCGGTGAGGCCGTCGAGGGTGTCGCCGAGCGCGTAGACGTGCGGGGGGCCGGCGGCGACCACCCGGGTGAGGGCGTCGAGGCCGGCGGCGTCGCTGATGCCGGACCGCGCGCGGTAGCGCAGCATCCTGGCGCGGAGTTCGGGGGCGTCGGCCAGCGCCTCGGTCTGCCACCGGTCGCGTCGCCACGGTCCCCAGGCGACGGAGACGACGCGGTCGGCGATCGCCCCGGTGCCGTCGTGGGCGAGCGCGAAGGCGTCGAGGAACGCGTTGGCGGCGGCGTAGTCGGTCTCGCCGAAGCCGCCGACGGCGGTGACGGCCGAGGAGAACAGGGCCAGCAGGGGGACGGGGCGGCGGCGCAGCGCCTCGGCCAGGGCGAGGGTGCCGGCGATCTTGGGGGCGAGGACGGCGTCGGCCCGCTCCCGGGTGCGGTGCTGGAGGAGGCCGCCGCCGGCGACACCGGCGAGGTGCAGGACGCCGTCGAGGGGGCCGAGGCGCTCGTGGGCCTCCTCCAACGCGGCCGAGACCGCGTCGGGGTCGGTGACGTCGGCGGTGAAGGGGTGCGCCTCGACGCCGGCGGCCCGCAGGGCGCGGAGCTCGCCGATCACCCTCGCGTCCTCGCCCCTCGGGTGCTCGGCCAGCACGGTGTCCCACCGGTCGGCCGGGGGCAGGGTGCGGCGGTGCAGCAGGGCCAGGCGCGGGCGCAGCGGGGCGAGCTGGGCGGCGAGGGCGAGGGCGAGTTCACCGGTCCCGCCGGTGATCGCGTAGGTGCCGCCCTCCCGCCACACCTGCCGGGTGGGGACGGCGGGCAGGGTGAGGGGGTCCAGCACCGCGCGCCACCGCCGGCCGCGCCGCCAGGCGTGCGCGGTGTCGGGTGGGGTGGGTGCGGCCAGCGCGGACAGTTCGATGTGGACGTGGCGGGCGTGGTCGGTGGCGTCCGGGTCGAGGTCGACGCAGGAGACGCGGGCCGAGGGGTACTCGCGTCGGATGCTTCGGTTGAGCCCGGCGGGCAGGGCGCGGAGGGGGTCGAGGGTCTCCCCGCCGAGGACGTCGGCGGCGCCGGTGCTGGCGACGAGCAGGTGCAGCGGTCGGGTGGGGGCGACGGCGGAGGCGGCTTGGACGAGGGCGACGAGGCTGTGCGGGCCGTCCCGCAGGGCCGTGGGGGTGTCGGGGGCGGGGCGCAGGCCGAGGGCGTGCACGACCCGCAGTGGACCGGTTCCGGTGTCCACCTCGGACAGCAGCTGGCGGAGGTGGTCGGCCTCGCCAGGGTCGAGCTCGTGCGGCGGGTGCCCGTCGAGGCGGAGGACCTGCCCGGGGCGCACGGCGACCGGGGTGTGGCCGGTGGCGCGGAGCCCGTCGGCGAGGGCGTCGTCGTGGGCGAGGACGAGCACGGTGCCGGGTTCGGCCGGTGCCAGGGCGCGCGGGGACTCGTCGCGGTGCCAGGTGGGTCCGTGGAAAGTGATCCCGGGAGCGGGGGCACCTGGTCGGGTGTCGGCGTGGCCGGTGGTCTCCGGCCAGTGGCGGACCCGGTGGAAGCGGTAGGTCGGCAACCGCAGGGTGCGGGCACCGGGGCGGCTCAGTGGCGTCAGGTCGACGCCGATCCCCCGTTCCCAGAGCCGGCCGACGAGGTCGAGCCAGCCGCGTTCGTCGGAGGCGTCGGGCAGGGGGAACTCCCCGGTTCCCGTCGTGGACAGGACGACCTCGGTCCCGGCCTCGGCCTCGGGGTCGGGGTCGGGGTCGGAGGCGGGGTCGGAGGCGTCCTGGCCCAGGCCCCAGGCGGCCAGCCGCTCGGCGAGTTCCGGGCGGGCGTCGTCGGTGGCCTCGACGGCGTGCGGGGTGTCGCCGGTGGTGGGCGTGGTGGTGCGGGTGGCCGCGGCGCGCAGGGCGGTGACCGCCTCGGTGGGTTCGGAGGCGACGACGGCGAGGCGGTGGGCGAGGGCGGCCCGGCCGGCGGCCAGGGTGTGGGCCACGTCGGAGAGCCGGAGTTCGGGGTGGGCGTCGAGGTGGTCGGCGAGGGCGACGGCGTTGTCCCGCGCCGCCTGGTGGGTGGCTCCGGACACGGTGAGCAGGTGGGGGCCGGGGTGCCCGGTGTCCTGGTGGTGGTGGGTGGGGTCGGGCGCGGCCTCCAGGACCAGGTGGGCGTTGGTGCCGGACCAGCCGAAGGAGCTGATGCCGGCCCTCGGCGGCTGGCCGGGCGCCCCCGGGAGGGGGTGGGTGCCGGTGGCGGGGCGCACGGGCCCGTCGAGGTCGACCTGGTCGCTGGGGGTGGTGAGGTGCTGGTTCGGGGGGAGCCGCCGGGCCCGCAGGGCCAGGACCGCCTTCACCAGGCCCGCCATGCCCGCCGCGACGAGCAGGTGGCCGACGTTGCTCTTGGCGGCTCCGACCAGCAGCGGCCGGTCGTCGTCCCGGCGGGAGAACACCTCGCGCAGGACGCCGAACTCGATGGCGTCGCCGAGGGCGGTGCCGGAACCGTGCGCCTCGACGAAGTCCAGGTCCCCGGGGCGGAGCCCGGCGTCGGCGAGGGCGTCGGTGATGGCCGCCCGCTGGGCCGCGCCGCTGGGCGCGGTGAGGCCGTTGGTGTGCCCGTCGGAGTTGATGGACGTGCCGCGCAGCACCGCGTGCGGTGGGGCGTCCTCGGGGCGCACGTCCCGGGACCGGCGCAACACCACCGCCGCACCGCCCTCGCCGATGACGTAGCCGTCGGCGGCGGCGTCGAAGACCTTGCAGTGCGCGTCCTCGGCGAGCATGTGGGACTTGCAGGCCTGCACGAACACCTCGGGGCTGAGGGTGGCCGAACTGGCGGCGACGATGGCGGTGTCGCACTCGCCCGCCCGCAGGCTGCGCACCGCGAGGTGCACGGCCACGAGGGACGAGGAGCAGGCGGTGTCGACGGTGAGGCAGGGGCCGCGCAGGTCGAGGTGGTAGGCGATGCGGCCGGCGGCGGCGCTGGCCGAGGTGCCCAGGGCGAAGAGGGGGTCGTCGGCGAGGGACCGGCCCTCCGCCTCGGCCTGCCGCGCCTGGTACTGCTGCGAGTCGGTCATGCCGAGGAACACACCGGTGCGGCTGCCGCGCACCCGGTCGGCGGACAACCCGGCGTCCTCCAGGGCCGACCACACCAGTTCCAGCACCATCCGGTGCTGCGGGTCGAGCCGTACCGCCTCGCGGGCCGTGTAGCCGAACAGGGTGGCGTCCCAGTCGGCGATGTCGGGCAGGTAGGCGGCGCGCTGGGTGTAGGCGCGGCCGGGGGCGGCGCGGTCGGGGTCGTGGTAGGCGGCGGCGTCCCACCGGCCGGCGGGTACGTCGGTGACGGGGTCGGTGCCCTCGACGAGGAGCCGCCAGTAGGCGTCGGGGCTGTCGGAACCGCCGGGGAATCGGCAGGCCATGCCGACGAGGGCGACGGTGTCCCCGGTCGCCGGTGCGGCCTCGGGCCGTCGGGGTGGGCGTGGCTCGGCGACGTCCTCGTGGAACAGCGCGGCGAGCAGGTGCCGGGCCAGGTCACGGGGGGTGGGGTGGTCGAAGGCGGCGGACACGGCCAGGGACACCCCGGTCTCGGCGGCGAGGGCGTCGCGGATGCGGACGGCGGCCAGCGAGCCGACCCCGAGGTCGGTGAACGACCGGCGGGCGGGGACCGTGCCCCCGGCGGGCTGGTCCAGGGCGTCTGCGACGGTCCGGGTGACCAACCGCACCAGGTGGCGTTCCCGGGTGGCCGAGGGGAGGGCGGCGAGCCGGTCGCGGGTGGCGGCGCGGCGCGCCGCCCGCTCCGGGGAGTCGTCCCCGCCGGCTCCGGAGGTGGCGTCCGCGTCCGGTGGCGCGGCGGGACGGCCGGTGGGGTCGGTCGTCCCGGCGGTCGCCGCCGGCTCCAGGCCGCCGCCGAGCCAGTAGTGGCGGCGTTGGAAGGCGTAGGTGGGCAGGTCGACGGGGTGGCGGGCCGGGAGGACCCGCCGCCAGTCGACGGTGCGGCCCAGGGTGTGCAGCCGGGCCAGCGCGGCCAGCGGACCGTCCTCGACGGACACGACGATGTCAGGGCCTGGGGAGGTGGCCGGGGGGCTGGTGCCGAGGACGAGGTGGACGGTGGTGCCCTCCCCGGCCAGCGCGGCCAGGTCCACCGCCCCGGCGGTCCCGGTCGACGGGCCCGGCCGGTCGGACCAGTAGGCGGGGTCGAGCCAGTCCCGGGTGGACACCGGCCGCTCGGCCACCGCCGGCAGGTCGGGTTCGTGGAAGGTCACCGCGTCGAGGACGGCGCGGTGCTGGTCGGGGGTGGCGGTCAGCACGCGGAGGGCGTCGGCCCTGGACCACAACCCGGCGGCGACCGCCGCCGCGTACTCGTCGGCGCCGGCGCCGGCGACCACCTCGGGGGTGATTCCGGCGGAGACGACCAGGTCGAACAGGGCGATCTGGTGGGCGATCCGCTCCCCCGCCGGGCGCAGCTCCTCGTAGCTGGCGGCGAACACCGGGAACCGGGCGGCGAGGTCCTCGGCCTGGCCGGGTGGGAGTTCCCCGGTGAACACGACGGCGACCGCCGGGTCCTCGACCTCCTGCGTTCCGACGAGCAGGGCGGCGCCGGCTGGGTCGGCCGTGCCCTCGGCGGCGAGGACGTCGAGTCCGGCGCGGAGGCTGGCGAGGTCGTGGCCGAGGACGACGGCCCGGGTCTCCAGCGCGGCCCGACCGGTGCCCAACGTCCACGCCACCGCGTGCGGGTCGACGTCGGCGGCGGTGTCGAGGGCGTCCCGCAGCCGCGCGGCCTGCGCGCGCACTCCGTCGGGGGTGCGGGCGGACACCGGCCACACCGTGGTGGTCGGGGCGGTGGTGGCGGTGGGGGGCGTGGGGGCTCCGGGTGCCTGTTCGAGGATCAGGTGCACGTTGGTGCCGCTGAAGCTGAAGGAGGACACCGCACCGCGCCGGGGGCGGTCCCGGGCTGGCCACGGTGTCGGCTCGGTGAGCAGGCGCAGCGCCCCGGTGCGCCAGTCGACGCGGGTGGTGGGCCGCTCGGTGTGCCGGGTGCGGGGCAGGGTTCCCTCCCTCAGTGCCATGACCATCGAGAGCAGGCCCGCCATGCCCGAGGCGGCCTGGGTGTGGCCCAGCACCGACTTGACCGAGCCCACGTGCAGCGGGTCGTCCCGGTCCCGCCCGTAGGTGGCCTGGAGGGCGTGGGCCTCGATGGTGTCCCCCAGCGGGGTGCCGGTGCCGTGCGCCTCGACGGCGTCGACGGCGGTCCCGGGTAGTCGGGCGTCGTCGAGCGCGGCCTGGATGACGCGGCGCTGCGCCGGGCCGTGCGGGGCGGTGAGCCCGTTGGACGCGCCGTCGGAGTTGACGGCGGAGCCCCGCAGGACGGCGAGGACCGGCCGGCCCTGGGCGAGGGCGTCGGACAGCCGTTGCACGAGGACCATGCCGGCTCCCTCGCCCCAGCCGATGCCGGTGGCGTCCTCGGCGAAGGGCCGGCAGACGCCGTCGGGCGCGGAGCCGCGCAACGTGCCGAACTCGACGAGCATGTCGGGTTGGCCGAGGATGGCGGCGCCGCCGGCCAGCGCCAGCGAGCACTCCCCGGCCCGCAGCGCCCGCACCGCCAGGTGCAGGGCGAGCAGCGCCGACGAGCAGGCGGTGTCGACGGTGGCGGTGGGGCCCTCCAGCCCGAGGGTGTAGGCGATGCGGCCGGAGGCGATGCTGGTGGTGCGGCCGGTCATGACGTGCCCGGCGACGTCGGCGGCCTCCGGCGCGCCCCTCCCGTACTCCTGGGCGACGACTCCCAGGTAGACGCCGGTGTCGCCGCCCCGCAGGGACGTGGGGGCGATGCCGGCGCGTTCGGCGCTCTCCCAGGCCAGTTCCAGCAGGACCCGTTGTTGCGGGTCCATCGCCAGCGCCTCCCGTTCGCCGATGTCGAACGGGTCCGGGTCGAACCAGCCGGCGTCGCGCAGGAAGCTCCCGTTCCGGGCGTAGGTGGTGCGCGGGTTGGTGGGGTCGTCGTCGAACAGGTCGTCGAGCCGCCAGCCCCGATCGGTGGGGAACGGACCGACCGGGTCGGGCCCGTCGGCGAGCAGCCGCCACAGCGCCTCGGGGGTGTCGGCCCCGCCGGGGAACCGGCAGGCCATGCCGACGACCGCGATCGGCTCGTGGGCCCTGTCCTCCAGTTCCGCCAGCTGGCGGCGCGCGTGGCGCAGGTCCACCGTCGCGCGCTTGAGGTAGTCCAGGTACTTCTCTTCGCTGGCCACGGGGGTTCTCCTTGCGGGCGGGGACGGGCGGCTCAGGAGGTGCCCAGCTCGCTGTCGAGCAGGGCGAACATGTCCTCCGCGGACGCGTCGGTCACGTCGTCGTGGCCGCGGGCGTCACCGTCGGGGCCGCCGGGGGCGGCGGCCCGGGTCGACCAGGTGGACAGCAGCCGCCGCAGGGCCGGTTCCACTCCCGAGTAGGCCTCGTCGGTGGGGTCGGCGGAGGCCAGGAGCTCCTCCAGGCGGTGGATCCGCTCGCGCAGCGGGGCGGCCCGGTCGGCGGGCGGGGCGTCGGTGCCGGCGTCGCCGACGAGTTCGGTGAGCAGGGCACCGGCGACGGCCTGCGGGCTGGGGTGGTCGAACACCAGGGTCGCGGGCAGCCGCAGGCCGGTGGCGGCGGCGAGCCGGTTGCGGAGTTCGACGCCGGTGAGGGAGTCGAGGCCGAGTTCGGTGAAGGGCTGCTGCGGGCGGATGCGCCGGTGGTCGGCGTGGCCGAGGACGACGGCGAGTTGGGTGGTGACGACGTCGAGCACCACCCGCTGCCGTTCCATGCCGGACAGGCCCGGGAGTTCCTCGGTCCAGGCGGTGTCCAACCCGGTGGTGGCGGCGCTGGCCTGGCGTCGAACGGTGCGCCGGACAAGGCCGTGCAGCATCGGGGGCGCGGTCCCGGCGGTGGCTTCCAGCCGGGCGGTGTCGACGAGGATGGGCACCACCACGGGGCTGGTCGAGCGGTGGGCGGTGTCGAGCAGCGGCAGCGCCCGTTCCGGGCGGAGCGGGGTGATCCCGCCCCGGGAGATGCGGGCGACGTCCTGTTCGGACAGCCCGGCGCCCATGCCGATCCCTTCCCACAGGCCCCAGGCCAGCGCGCGGGCCGGGCGGCCGGTGGCGGCCCGGCGGAGGGCCACCGCCTCCACGGCGGCGTTGGCGGCGGCGTAGTTGGCCTGGCCGGGCGCTCCCATCAGGCCGGCGGCCGAGGAGAACAGGGTGAGGAAGGACAGGTCGAGGTCGGCGGTGAGCCGGTCGAGGTGGTGGGCGGCGTCGGCCTTGGGCGCGAGGACGGCGTCGACGCGGTCGGGGGTCAGGGTGCCGAGCAGCCCGTCGTCGACGACCCCGGCGACGTGGACGACCCCGGTGAGGGGGTGCGCGGCGTCGATGCCGTCCAGCAGGGCCCGGGTCTGGTCGGGGTCGGCGACGTCGCAGGCGACGAGGGTGGCGGTGGCGCCCAGGTCCGCCAGGTGGGCGACGAGGTCGGTGGCGCCGGGGGCGTCGGGGCCCCGGCGTCCGGTGAGCAGCAGGTGGCGGACACCGTGGTGGGTGACGAGGCGTTCGGCCACGGCCCGTCCGACGCCGCCGGTGCCGCCGGTGACGAGCACCGTGCCCTCGGGGTCGGGGGGTCGGGGCACGGTGACGACGACCTTGCCGACGTGCCGGGCCTGGCTCATGAACCGCAGGGCGTCCCCGGCCTGGCGGACGTCCCAGCAGGAGACGGGCAGCGGGTGGATCCGGCCCTGGTCGAACAGGGGGAGGAGTTCGGTGAACATCTCCCGGATCCGCACCGGACCCGCCTCCAACAGGTCGAACGACCGGTACTCCACCCCCGGGAACTCCCCCGGGTCCCGCAGGTCGGTCTTGCCCATCTCCACGAACCGACCCCCCTCGCCCAACAACCCCCTTGAGGCGTCGACGAACTCCCCCGCCAACGAGTTCAGCACCACGTCCACCCGCCCGAACCGCTCCGCGAACCCGGTGTCCCGCGAGGACGCCACCCGCTCCGGGGCCACCCCCAACGCCTCCACGAACCCCCGCTTCACCGGCCCGCACGTCCCGTACACCACCGCACCCCACTCCCGGGCCAACTGCACCGCCGCCATCCCCACCCCACCGGCGGCCGAGTGCACCAACACCGACTCCCCCTCGACCAACCGGCCCAGGTCCCGCAACCCGTACCAGGCGGTCAGGAACGTCACCGGCACCGTCGCCGCCTCCGCGAACGACCACGACCCCGGGAACCGGGACCACATCCGGTGGTCGACGACCACCTCGGAGGCGAACCCGCCCTCGCACAGGCCCATCACCCGGTCACCCACGGCGAACCCGTCCACCCCGCGTCCGACCTCGGTGACGACCCCGGCGGCCTCCAGGCCCAACGGCAGGGGTTCGCCCGGGTACATGCCGAGCACGGTCATGACGTCACGGAAGTTCACCCCGGACGCCCGCACCGACACCCGGATGGCGCCCTCGGGCAGGTCCTCGACCGGCTCGGTGGCCTCGGGGGCGACGCCGTCGACGCTGCCACGCCCGTCGGCGGCCAACCGCCAGGTCCCCTCGGGGGGCGGGGCCACCGTGGCGGCGGGGGACGGCTGGAGCCGGGGCACCCACACCGCGGCGTCCCGGACGGCGGTCTGGGGTTCGCCGACGGCGACGGCGGACCGGACCTCGTCCAGGGGGACCCCGCTGCCCGGGGGCAGGTCGACGAGCAGGATCCGGCCGGGGTCCTCGGACTGGGCGGACCTGACCATGCCGCCCACCGCGGCGGCGGTCGCGGTCACCGGGGCGTGGTGCGCGGGGTGGGTGGCGGCCCCGCCCCGGGTGACGACGACGAGGCGGGCCCCGGACCACCGCTCCTCGGCGAGGAAGGTCTGGAGCACGGCGAGGGTGGCGTGGGTGGCGGCGCGCACCGACCGGGGTTCGTCGTCGGCCGGCGGGAAGGCGGGCCACACCAGGGTGTCGGGTTCACCGTCGACGGCGGCGAGTGCGCCGGCGGGGGCGAACTCGTCGAGGACGTGCCAGCTGCCGGTGTCCTCGGTGGCCGTGGGGCTGGCGGAGGTCCACTCGACGCGGTAGAGCGGGTCCTCCTCGGCGGCGGTGGTCCCCTCCGGGGTGGCCACGGTGGCCTCCCGGAACGCGGTGACCCGCCCGGTGAGCACCGGTTGCCCGGCGCCGTCGGCGAGCAGGACGTCCAGTTCGCCGGTGCCGAGGCGGTGGAGGACGGCCCGGACCTCGGCGGCGCCGACGGCGTGCAGGCGCAGCCCGGCCCAGGTGGCGGTGACGGTGTCGGCCCCGAGCAGGCCGGCGGTGCGGGCGGCGGCCAGGGCGGCGTCGAGCAGGGCGGGGTGGAGGTCGAAGTGCCGGGCGTCCCGGGCGTGGTCGGCGGGCAGGTCGAGGTCGGCGAGGACCAGGTCCTCGGAGCGCCGCAGGCGGCGGAGCGCGCCGCCCTCGCTGACGGAGAGCTCCTCCACGTCGCCGGTCTCCGGGGGCGAGGGCACCGTGGCGGCGCCGCCGCTGGTCAGGCGTCCGGTCGCCAGCTCGGTCCACGGGGTGGTGCCCTCGACCCGGCCGTGGACGGACAGGGCGCTGGCCGCGTCGCCGTCGGGGACGAGGGTGACCCGGAGGTGGACGTCGGCGGCGTCGGGGACCGCCAGCGGTTCGGCCACCTGGAACTCGGCGACGGTGTCGTGCCCGGCCTCGTCGCCGGCCCGGACGGCGGCCTCCAGCAGCGCGCCGACCGTGACGACGACCCGCCCGCGCACCGGGTGGTCGGCCAACCAGCCGTGGGTTCCCGAGGCGAGCCGGCCGGTGAGCACCACCCCGCCGTCCCCGGGGAGGTCGACGACGGCGCCCAGCACCGGGTGGTCGGCGGCGGCCACGCCGAGACCACGGGGGTCGGCGGACTGGCCGGAGCCGCTCAACCAGAACCGTTCCCGCTGGAACGGGTAGGTGGGCAGGCCGACGACCTCGCCGTGCCCGAGCACGGTGTCCCAGCCGACCGGGGTGCCCGCGCAGAACAGGGCGCCGAGCGCGGTGAGCACGTGCGCCGGTTCGTCGCCGTCGCGTCGCAGGGTGGACACGACGGGCACGGTCTCGTCGAGCACCAGGCCGGCCATCCCGGCCAGGGTGGAGTCGGCACCGACCTCGACGACGGCGGTGGCCCCGAGGTCACCGAGCTTGGCGAGGTTGTCGGCGAACCGCACGGTGGAGCGGACGTGCTCGGCCCAGTAGGCCGGCTCCGTCCACCGGTCCGCGGTGCCACCGGTGACGTTGGACAGCCCGACGAGCTGGGGTTCCCGGAACTCGAGGGTCTCGAGGGCACGGGTGAACTCGGCCAGCACCGGGTCCATGCGGGCGCTGTGGAAGGCGTGCGACACCCGCAGCCGGGTGGCCTTCACGCCCCGCCCGGTCGCGGCGGCCACCACCCGGTCCACGGCGTCGGCGTCGCCGGAGACCACGACCGAGGTCGGGCCGTTGACGGCGGCCACCTCGACGCCCTCGACGAGCAACGCGTCCACGGTGGACGGGGTGGCGGCCAGGGCGGCCATCGCGCCGCCGGGGGGTAGCCGCCGCATCAGGCCGGCGCGGGCGGCGACGACCCGGCAGGCGGCGGGCAGGTCCCACACCCCGGCGATGTGCGCGGCGGTCACCTCGCCGATGGAGTGGCCGCCGACGATGTCCGGGCGCACTCCCCAGGAGGCGAGCAGCCGGTACAGGGCGGTCTGGACGGCGAACAGCGCGGGCTGGGCGTGGCCGGTGTCGTCGAGCAGGTCCTGGTCGGCACCGAGGACGGCGTCGCGCACCGAGAACCCGACCTCGGGGTCGAGGGCGGCGCACACCTCGTCGAAGGCGTCCCGGTAGGCGGGGAAACGGGCGTGCAGCTCGCGGCCCATGCCGGCCCGCTGGGTGCCCTGGCCACCGAAGAGGACGGCGAGCCGTGGGGGCACGGCGGTCCCGGTGCGGACCCGGGGGTCGGGCTGGTCGCGGGTGAGCGCGTCGAGGCCGGCCAGCGCCCCGGCGTGGTCCTCGGCCAGTACGACCGCCCGGAAGTCCAGTCGCGCCCGGGTGGTGGCGAGGCTGCGGGCGACGGTGCCCAGCGGCAGTTCGGGGTGGGCGGTGAGGTGGGCGGCGAGCCGGCCGGCCTGGGCGCGCAGCGCCTCCTCCGACCGGGCGGTCACCACCAGCGGCGCCGGGGACGTCTCCGGGGCGGCCGGGGCGGGTTCGACCGGCGGGCCCTGTTCGAGGACGACGTGGGCGTTGGTGCCGCTGATCCCGAAGGAGGACACGGCGGAGCGGCGGGGCCGGCCGGTGTCCGGCCACGCCGTCGGGTCGCTGGCCAGGGCGACGGTGCCGCCGGACCAGTCGACGTGGCTGCTGGGTTCGCTGACGTGCAGGGTGCGGGGCACCCTGCCGTGGCGCATGGCCTGCACCATCTTGATGACGCCGGCGACGCCGGCGGCGGCCATCGAGTGCCCGATGTTGGACTTGATGGAGCCCAGGAGCAGGGGGCGGTCGGGGGTGCGGCCCTGCCCGTAGGTGGCGATCAGCGCCTGCGCCTCGATGGGGTCGCCGAGCGCGGTGCCGGTGCCGTGCGCCTCGACGACGTCGACGTCGCCGGTGGACAGGCCAGCCGAGGCCAGCGCGGAGCGGATCACCCGCTGCTGGGAGGGCCCGTTGGGGGCGGTGAGGCCGTTGGAGGCGCCGTCGGAGTTGATGGAGGTCCCCCGGATGACGCCGTGCACCCGGTGCCCGTTGCGGAGGGCGTCGGACAGCCGCTCCACCAGCACCATGCCGGCGCCCTCCGACCAGGCGGTGCCGTCGGCGTCGTCGGAGAAGGACTTGCAGCGGCCGTCCGGGGACAGGCCGCGTTGGCGGGCGAACTCCACGTAGATGGTGGGCACCGACAGCACGGTGACGCCGCCGGTGAGGGCCATCGAGCACTCGCCGGCGCGCAGCGACCGCACGGCGTGGTGCAGGGCGACCAGGGAGGAGGAGCAGGCGGTGTCGACGGACACGACGGGACCCTCGAACCCGAAGGTGTAGGCGAGGCGCCCGGAGGCGACCGAGCAGCCGTTGCCGGTGAGCAGGTAGCCCTCGACGTCGTCGCGGGGGCTGCTGCGGTGGTTGTACTCGGCGGCGGGGATGCCAACGAAGACGCCGGCGTCGCTGCCTTTCAGGCCGGTCGGGTCGATCCCGGCGTGTTCGAAGGTCTCCCAGGCGGTCTCCAGCAGGATCCGCTGCTGCGGGTCCATCGCCAACGCCTCGCGGGGGGAGATGCCGAAGAACTCGCGGTCGAAGTCGGCGGCCCCGGTGAGGAACCCGCCGCGCCGGGTGTAGCAGCGGCCCACGGCGGCGGGGTCGTCGTCGAAGAGGTTGGCCAGGTCCCAACCCCGGTCGGTGGGGAAGTCCGAGGTGGCGTCGCGGCCGGTGTCGACGAGGTCCCACAGGGTGTCCGGGTCGACCACGCCACCCGGGTAGCGGCAGCCCATGCCGACGATGGCGATCGGTTCGGTCGAGCGGTCCTCGATGCGCTTGAGCCGGTTGCGGGTCTCGTGCAGCTCCGAGGTCACCTGCTTGAGCAGGTGCAGCATCCTGTCTTGTTCCACCATGGGGGACCTCGCTGGGTTCGCGCTGGTTGTCGCTGGTCTCTGGGGCGGGCCGCGCTAGGAGATGCCGAACTCCTCGCTGAGGAGGTCCGCGAGTTCGTCGGCGGAGGCGTCGGCGATCCGGTCTCCGACGCCGACGGCCCCGGCTGCCCCGGCCTCGGTGTCGGGGGTGGTGAGCCGCTCGGCGAGGGCGTGCAGCCGCGCGGCGAGCGCGGCCCGGCCGGACTCGTCGGCGCCGAGCGCGTCGACGGCGGCGTCGATCCGGTCGAGTTGGGCGAGGAGCGCGGAGGTGGACGGGACGCCGTCCAGGTCCAGTTCCGCCAGCAGCGCCCGGCCGACGGCCCTGGGTGTGGGGTGGTCGAAGGTGACGGTGGCGGGCAGGGTGAGGCCGGTGGCCGCGTTGAGCCCGTTGCGGAACTCGACGGCGAGGAGCGAGTCGAACCCGAGGTCGGCGAAGGCCTCGTCCGGCTGGACCCGGCGGGTGCCGTCGTGACCGAGGACGGCGCTGGCGCGGTCGACGGCGAGTTCGGTGAGCCGTTCCGCCGCCTCGGCGGGGGACAGCCCGGCCAGCTGCCGGACCAGGGTGGAGGTGTCGGGGGCGGGGGCGGTGGTGGTGGCGGTGCGGCGCACCGGTCCGGCCAGGTCCCGCAGCAGCGGCGGGGCGGCGGCCCCGAGCCGGCGGGGGTCGACCCGCAGCGGGACGAGCAGCGCCTCGGGTCGCCGGGTGGCCTGGTCGAACAGTCCGAGCGCCTGGTCGGCGGTCAGTGGCGGGAAGCCCTGTTCGGCGAGGCGGCGGCGGTCGGTGTCGGTGAGGTCGCCGGCCATGCCGGTGTCCGCCCACAGGCCCCAGGCCAGGGACTGGCCGGGCAGGCCCCGCTGCCGGCGGCGGAGGGCGACGGCGTCGAGGGTGGCGTTGGCCGAGGCGTAGCCGGCCTGCCCGGGGGCTCCGAGGACCCCGGCGGAGGAGGAGAACCCGACGAAGAAGGACAGGTCGTGGGTGCGGGTGGCCTGGTCGAGCAGCTCCGCCGCGTCGGCCTTGGGCGCCAGCAGCGCTCGGACGCGGTCGGCGGTGAGCGAGCCGAGGACACCGTCGTCGACGGTCCCGGCGGCGTGCACCACGCCCTGCAGATCGGGGTGGGCCCCCAGCAGCGCGGTCAGCGAGTCCTGGTCGGTGACGTCGCAGGCGGTGACGGTGACGGCGCCGTCGTGGTCGGCGACGAGGTCGGCGGCTCCCGGGGCGTCCAGGCCCCGGCGGCTGGCGACGACGACGTGCCGGGCGCCCCACGCGCTGACCAGGTGGCGGACGAGGTGCGCGCCGACCCCGCCGGTGCCGCCGGTGACCAGGACGGGGGCGTCGGGGTCGAAGGCCCTGGGCACGGTGACGACGATCTTGCCGACGTGCCGGGCCTGGCTCATGAACCGCAGGGCCTCGGAGCACCGGCGGATGTCCCAGGTGGACACGGGCAGGGGGGTGAGGGAGCCGTCCTCGAACAGGGGGAGGAGTTCGGTGAACATCTCCCGGATCCGCACCGGACCCGCCTCCAACAGGTCGAACGACCGGTACTCCACCCCCGGGAACTCCCCCGGGTCCCGCAGGTCGGTCTTGCCCATCTCCACGAACCGACCACCCTCGCCCAACAACCCCCTTGAGGCGTCGACGAACTCCCCCGCCAACGAGTTCAGCACCACGTCCACCCGCCCGAACCGCTCCGCGAACCCGGTGTCCCGCGAGGACGCCACCCGCTCCGGGGCCACCCCCAACGCCTCCACGAACCCCCGCTTCACCGGCCCGCACGTCCCGTACACCACCGCACCCCACTCCCGGGCCAACTGCACCGCCGCCATCCCCACCCCACCGGCGGCCGAGTGCACCAACACCGACTCCCCCTCGACCAACCGGCCCAGGTCCCGCAACCCGTACCAGGCGGTCAGGAACGTCACCGGCACCGTCGCCGCCTCCGCGAACGACCACGACCCCGGGAACCGGGACCACATCCGGTGGTCGACGACCACCTCGGAGGCGAACCCGCCCTCGCACAGGCCCATCACCCGGTCACCCACGGCGAACCCGTCCACCCCGCGTCCGACCTCGGTGACGACCCCGGCGGCCTCCAGGCCCAACGGCAGGGGTTCGCCCGGGTACATGCCGAGCACGGTCATGACGTCGCGGAAGTTCACCCCGGACGCCCGCACCGACACCCGGATCTCGCCGAGGCCCAGCGCCTCGCGGCGGGCGGTGTCCACCCGGACCCCGTCGAGGGAGCCGCCGGGTTCGGTACCAACCGTCCACGGCGTGCCCGGCAGGGACAGCCCGCCGTCGACGGGGCGCATCCTCGGTGCCCAGAGCCGACCGGAACGCAACGCCAGCTGCGGTTCGCCGGCGGCGACCGCGCCCCGGACCTCGGGGGCGTTCACCGACAGGGGGCGGTCGGTGTCGACGAGCAGGATCCGCCCCGGGTTCTCCGACTGCGCCGAGCGCAGCAGCCCCCACACCCCGGCGGCGGCCGGGTCCACCGGTGCCTCCGCCAGGCCCTCGTCCGGGTCGGCGGTGACCGCGTCGCGGGTGAGGACGACGAGCCGGGTGCGGGTGAACCGGTCGGCGGCGAGGAACGTCTGGACGAGGTCGAGGGCGGTGACCGGGCCGGTGCCGCTGGCCGCCTCCCAGAACAGGACGTCGGGTGCGGTGTCGAGGTCGCGGAGGGCGTCGGCGCCGGTGACGCGGTCCCACGACCAGCCGACGGTGCCCTCGGTGGGGCGTTCCACCGCCCGCCACGCCACCTCGTGCAGGGCGCCCCCGGTGGCCGCGGCGGCGCGCACACCCTCGGGGGAGGCGGCGCGGAGCATCAGCCGGTCGACGGTGAGGACGGGGACGCCCTCGGCGTCGACGGCGCGCAGGGAGACGGTGTTGTCGCTGAGCCGGGAGACCCGCACCCGGACGGCGGTCGCTCCCGAGGCGTGCGGGGTGACCCCGCGCCAGGAGTAGGGCAGCAGCGGGCCGCCGTCCCCGGCGGGCAGCAGCTGGGCGGCGCCGACGGCGTGCAGGGCGGCGTCGAGCAGGGCCGGGTGCACGCCGAAGGCGGTGGCCGGGGCGTGTTCCGGTTCGGGCAGTTCCACGGAGGCGAGGGCGTGGTCGCCGTCGCGCCGGGTGGCGCGCAGCCCCCGGAAGGCGGGGCCGTAGTCCAGGCCGGCGGCGGCGAAGGTCTCGTACACGCCGTCGGTCCCCGCCGACACGGGGGCGCGGCGGGCGAGGTCGGCGTCCGGGGCCGGCGCGTGGTCCGGGCCGGCCGACAGGGCACCGGTGGCGTGGACCCGCCACTCCCCCTCGGACTCGAGGCGGGCGTGCAGGGTGAACGGCCGGTGTCCCTGGTCGTTCTCCCGGGCCACGACGAGGCGCAGCTGGGTGGGTTCGTGGTCGGAGAGCACGAGGGGCGCGGTGGTGACCAGTTCGTCGACGGTGCCCCGGCCCACCTCGTCGCCGGCGCGGACGGCCATCTCCACGATGGCGGCGCCGGGGACGACGACCTGCCCCAGGACGCGGTGGTCGGCCAGCCAGGGCCGGCTCGTGGTGGACAGGGCGCCGGTGAGGACCACCGCGCCGGTTCCGGGCACCTCCACGGCGGCGGCGAGCAGCGGGTGGTCGGTGCCGGTGACACCGAGCCCGCTGGTGTCGGCGGCGGGCCGGGAGGTCCCGGTGAGCCAGAACCGTTCCCGGTCGAACGGGTAGGTGGGCAGGTCGACCCAGTCGCCGGCGCCGAACAGGTCGTCCCACTCCACCGGGACCCCGGCGCAGTACAGTTCGCCGACCGCCGCGAGCAGCGACGCCGCCTCGGGTCGGTCCCGGCGCAGGGCGGCCACGGCGCGCCCCGGCTCGGCGAGGACCGTCGCGGCCAGCCCGGTGAGGGTGGCGTCGGCGCCCAGTTCCAGCACCGCGTCCACTCCCGACGCCTCCAGCGCGGCGAGGTCGTCGGCGAACAGGACGGGGGCCCGCACGTGGTCGACCCAGTAGTCGGGGTCGGTCCAGCGGTCGGCCGGTCCGCCGGTGACGTTGGACAGCCCCGGCAGGGTCGGGGCGGCGAACCGCACCTCCCGCAGCACGCGGGCGAAGTCGGCGAGCACCGGTTCCACCAGGTGCGAGTGGAAGGCGTGGGACACCCGCAGCGCCCTGGTCCGCAGTCCCCGGGCCTCGGCCGCCTCGGCGACCGTGGCCACCGCGCCGGACTCCCCGGAGACGACCACCGAGGTGGGGCCGTTGACGGCGCCGACCCCGGCGCCGGGCACCAGGAGTTCCTCGACCTCTCCGCGCCCGGCGGCCACGGCGACCATCGCCCCGCCGTCGGGTAGGGCGTCCATCAGCCGGGCCCGGGCCGCCACCACCCGGCAGGCGTCGGGCAGGTCCCACACCCCCGCCACGTAGGCGGCCGTCAACTCCCCCACGGAATGACCGGCCACCACCTCCGCCCGGACCCCCCACGAGGACACCAGCGCGTGCAGCGCGGCCTCCACCGCGAACAACGCCGGTTGCGCCCAGCCGGTGCGGTCCAGCGCGTCGGCGTCCGCACCGAACACGACCTCGGCCAGGGGGCGGTCGGCGGCCAGTTCGGCGTCGAGGGCGGCGCAGACCCGGTCGAAGGTGTCGGCGTAGACGGGGAACCGGTCGTGGAGTTCCCGGCCCATCCCGATGCGTTGCGAGCCCTGCCCGCCGAACACGACAGCCAACTGGTGCACCGGGACCACTCCTGAGACGAGTCGGGGGTTCGTTTCTCCTCGGGCGAGCGCGCCGAGCGCGGCCGACGCGGCCGGCCGGTCGTCGGCCAGGACGACGGCGCGGTGGTCCAGCCGGGCCCGGGTGTGGGCCAGCGACCGGGCCAGGGCGCCCAGCGGGACCTCGGGGCGGGTGTCGACGAGCTCGGCCAGCCGGGCCGCCTGGGCGCGCAGCGCCGACGGTGTCCGCCCGGACAGCAGGAGCGGGACCGGGTTCTCCGTCCTCCCGGGTTCCTCGCGGGCCGGTGTGGGCGGCGGTGCCTCGAGGACCACGTGGGCGTTGGTGCCGCTGAAGCCGAACGACGAGACGGCGGCGCGGCGGGGCCCGGGGGTGTCGGGCCACGGCCTCGTCTCGGTGGCCAGCCGCACGGCGCCGGCGGACCAGTCGACCCGCGAGGTGGGGGTGGTGACGTGCAGGGTGCGGGGCACGGTGCCGTGCCGCATCGCCAGCAGCGCTTTGATGACGCCGGCGACGCCGGCGGCGGCCTGGGTGTGGCCGAGGTTCGACTTGACCGTTCCCAGCAGCAGCGGCGCCTCCCGGTCGGCGCCGTAGGTGGTCAGCAGGGCGTGCGCCTCGATGGGGTCGCCCAGGGCGGTGCCGGTGCCGTGCGCCTCCACGACGTCGACGTCGCGGGCGGTCAGGCCGGCGTCGGCGAGGGCGGCGCGGATGACCCGCCGCTGGGCCGGGCCGTTGGGGGCGGTGAGCCCGCTGGCGGCCCCGTCGTGGTTGACGGCGGAACCGCGCAGCAGGCCGAGGACGTGGCGGCCGTGGCGTCGGGCGTCGGAGAGGCGTTCGAGGACGAGGACGCCCACGCCTTCCGACCAGGCGGTGCCGTCGGCGTCCTCGGAGAAGGACTTGCACCGGCCGTCGGCGGCGAGCCCGCCCTGCCGGGAGAACTCGACGAACGCGGCCGGGGTGCTCATCACGGTGGCTCCCCCGGCCAGGGCCAGGGTGCTCTCCCCGGTGCGCAGCGACCGGGCGGCCAGGTGCACGGCGACCAGGGAGGAGGAGCAGGCGGTGTCGACGGTGAGGGCCGGCCCTTCCAAACCGAGGACGTGGGCGACCCGGCCGGAGGCGACGCTGCCGGTGGTCCCGGCGCCGAGCAGGCCCTCCACCTCGGGGGGAGCGTCGGCGAAACCGGGGCCGTAGTCGTGGTACATGATGCCAGTGAAGACGCCGGTCCGGCTGCCCCGCGCGGACCGGGGGTCGATGCCGGCGTGTTCGAGGGCCTCCCAGGAGGTTTCCAGCAGCTGGCGTTGCTGCGGGTCCATCGCCATCGCCTCGCGGGGGGAGATCCCGAACAGCCCGGCGTCGAACAGGGCCGCGTCGTCGAGGAACCCGCCCTCGCCCACCGAGCTGGTGCCGGGCCGGGTGGGGTCGGAGCCGAGGACGCGGTGGAGGTCCCAGCCCCGGTCGGTGGGGAACGGGCCGATGGCGTCGACCTCGGCGGTGAGCAGGTCCCACAGGTCGTCGGGGCCGCGCACCCCGCCCGGGTAGCGGCAGGCCAGGCCGACGATCGCGATGGGGTCGTCCGAGGAGCCCGCCGTGGGGGCGGCGGCCGGGGTTTCCTCGGGGTGCCCGTCGGCGGCGAGGAAGGCGGCGAGCCGCTCGGCGGTGGGGTGGTCGAACGCGAGGGTGGCGGGCAGGGGCCGGCCGGTGGCGGCGCTGAGCCGGTTGCGCAGTTCGACGGCGGCGAGGGAGTCGACGCCGAGTTCCCGCAGACCCCGGTGGGCGTCGACCCGCCGGGGGTCGTCGTGGCCCAGCACGGCGGCCAGGTGGGCGCGGACCAGGGCGAGCGGGTCGGACGGCGGGGGCGGGGGTTCGGCGGTGCGGGGGCGGGCGGCGGGCAGCAGGTCGGTCAGCAGGGCCGGCGGGTCGGGGTGCCTGGCGAGCTGCCCCGGGTCGAGGTCGAGGGCGACCAGGGAGGGTTCGGCCCGGGTCATCGCCAGGTCGAGGAGTTCGAGGGCGCGGGGCGGGTCGAGCGGGGGGAACCCGGTGGTGACCAGTCGGCGGCGTTCGGACGCGGTCAGCGTGCGGGCCATGCCGGTGTCCGCCCACAACCCCCAGGCCACGGTCTGCCCGGGCAGCCCCTGCCGGCGGCGCCGGGCCATCAGGGCGTCGACCTCGGCGTTGGCGGCGGCGTAGGCGGCCTGCCCCGGCGCGCCGAGCACGCCCGCCGCCGAGGTGAAGGCGACGAGGAAGTCCAGGTCGAGGTCCCGGGTGAGCTGGTCGAGCGTGCGGGCGGCGCCGGCCTTGGGCGCGGCGACCCGCCGCAGGCGGTCGGGGGTCAGGGAGGTGAGCACGCCGTCGTCGAGCACGCCGGCGGCGTGGACGACGCCGGCGAGGGTGTCGGCGAGGGTGGCGAGCAGGCCGGCGAGTTCGTCGGGGTTGGACACGTCGCAGGGCACGAACCGGACCGCCTCGCCGCAGTCGGCGACGAGGTCGGCGACCCCGGTGTCGGAGCGGGCCGCGACGACCACCCGGGTGGCGCCCCACTGGTGGACGAGGTGGCGGACGACGTGGGAGCCGACTCCCCCGGTTCCCCCGGTCACCAGCACCGTGCCGTGGGCCGTCGGGGACCGCCGGCCGGCGGTGTCCTCGGCGACCGGGGTGAGGCGCGGGGCGAACACCCGGCCGTCGCGGACCGCCACCTGCGGTTCCCCGGTGGCCAGGGCGAGGCGCACCGCCTCGGCGCTGTCGTCGGCGTCGAGGAGGACCAGCCGGCCGGGGTGTTCGGCCTGGGCGGAGCGCACCAGCCCCCACAGGCCCGCCGCCTCGGGCACGACCGGTTCGTCCCCGAGGTCCACGGCGCCCCGGGTGCGCACCACGACGCGGTCCGGCCGGTCGAGGAGGTCGAGGAGCGTCGGCAGCTCCTCGGCGGCGTCGCCGCTGGGTGCCCACTCGGTGGCGGCGGCGGGCGCGGTGGAGGTTGGCGCGACCTCCACCCAGTCCGTGGCGTGGAGGTGACCGCCCGAGGTGGCGGCGGGCGGTGGGGTGGCGGGGCGGAGGGTGAGGCGGTCGACGGTGAGCAGCGGGCGGTCGGTGCCGTCGGTGAGCAGGAGCGACACCGAGGAGTCGTCGAGCCGGGTGATCGTGGCCCGCGCGGCCGTGGTGCCCGGGTGGTGCGCGCGCACCCCGCGCCACGAGTACGGGACCAGGGGCGCGCCGTCGTGGTCGGGCAGCAGCCCGGAGGGGTGCAGGGCGTGCAGGGTGGAGTCGAGGACGGCGGGGTGCGGCCCGAAGCCCTCGGCGGGGCCGGGGACCTCGACCGAGGCGTGGACGGTGGTCCCGTCGCGGCGCGCCGCCCGCAGGCCCTGGAAGCTCGGCCCGTAGTCCAGGCCGCGTTCCGCGAGTTCCGCGTAGAGCGCGGCGGTGTCGACCGGGTCCGGCGCCGCCGGCGGGGGCGCGGGGGTCGGCGGGGGGCCGGCGACGCCGAGGGTGCCGGTGGCGTGCCGGGTCCACTCGTCGCCCGACTCGGGGCGCGCGTGCACCGTGAAGGGCCGGTCACCGGTCGCGTCGGCCGGTGCCACCACGACCCGCAGCACGAGGGGACCGTCGAGCACCAGCGGGGCGAGGCTGGTCAGTTCGGTCACCTGGGGGTGGCCGACCTCGTCGCCCACCCGCAGGGCCAGGTCGACCAGGGCCGCGCCGGGCACCACGGTCCGGCCCAGCACCCGGTGGTCGGCCAGCCACGGCGGCGTGTCGGGGCACAACCGCCCGGTGAACAGCACCTCGTCCGAGCCGGGGACGTCGACGACACCGCCGAGCAGGGGGTGCCCGGCGGCGCGGACGCCCAGACCCGTGCCGTCGGCGCGCGGCCCGGGGGCGGTGAGCCAGTAGTGGCGCCGGTGGAACGGGTAGCCGGGCAGGTCGAGCGTCCTGGCGTCCTCGAAGAACTCCCGCCAGGCCACCGGGACCCCGGCGACGTGCAGGTCGGCCAGCGCGCGGAGCAGGGATTCGGCCTCGTCGTGGTCCCGGCGGAGCGCGGGGACGGCCGGGACCGCGTCGCCGAGGACGAGACCGGTGAGGCCGGTGAGGGTGGAGTCCGCCCCGAGTTCGAGCACGGCGGTGACGCCGAGGCCGGGCAGGGCGGCGACCAGGTCACCGAACAGGACGGTGGCCCGGGCGTGCTCGACCCAGTAGTCGGGGTCGGTCCACCGTTCGGCGGTCCCTCCGGTCACGTTGGACAGCCCGGTGAGGCCCGGTTCGTGGAAGGTGACGCCGTCGAGGGCGGCGCGGAGGTCCGCCAGCGCTGGTTCCACCAGCGCGGAGTGGAAGGCGTGGGAGACCCGGAGCCGGGTCGCGCGGATGCCGCGCGCGGCGGCGGTGCGGACGGCGGCGTCGACCGCGTGCGCCGGGCCGGAGACCACCACGGCCTCGGGGCCGTTGACGGCGGCGATCTCCACCCCGTCGACGCGCAGCGCCTCGGCGGTTCCGCGGTCGGTGTTGAGGGCGGCCATCGCGCCGCCGTCGGGCAGGGCGTCCATCAGCCGGGCCCGGGCCGCCACCACCCGGCAGGCGTCGGGCAGGTCCCACACCCCCGCCACGTAGGCGGCCGTCAACTCCCCCACGGAATGACCGGCCACCACCTCCGCCCGGACCCCCCACGAGGACACCACCGCGTGCAGGGCGGCCTCCACCGCGAACAACGCGGGCTGGGCGTGGCCGGTGCGGTCGAGGCGCGCGGCGTCGGCGGGGCTGGTCTCGCCGAGGACGAGGTCGCGGACGGGGAACCCGAGCTCCGGTTCCAGGGCGGCGCAGACCTCGTCGAGGGCGGCGGCGAAGGCCGGGTAGGCGGCGTGGAGCCGCCGGCCCAGGCCGGGCCGTTGGGTGCCCTGCCCGCCGAAGAGGACCGCCAGCCGCCCGGGGCGGGTGGGGCGGGGGGCGGTGACCTCGGCGAGGCCGGCCAGCAGGTCGGCGCGGTCCCTCCCGAGCACCACCGCCCGGTGGTCGAGGCTGGCGCGGGTGGTGGCCAACGAGTGGCCGAGGTCGGCGGGCTGGGCGCCGTCGCGCAGCACCTCGGCGATGTTCCGTGCCTGGACCGGCACCGCCTCGGGGGTGCGGGCCGAGAGCACCAGGGGTGTGAGCGGGCCGCGCACCCGGCCGGGTGCCGCGTTCGGTGGCGGGGGCGGCGCCTGTTCGAGGATGACGTGGGCGTTGGTGCCGCTGATCCCGAAGGAGGACACGGCGGCCCGCCGGGGCCGGTCGTGCTCGGGCCACGGGGTGTCCTCGGTGGTGAGGGTGACCGCGCCGGAGGTCCAGTCGACGTGGCTGGTGGGCCGGTCGACGTGGAGGGTGCGGGGCAGCACGCCCCGGCCCAGGGCCAGGGCGGTCCTCAGGACGCCGGCGACGCCGGCGGCGGCCTGGGTGTGGCCGAGGTTCGACTTGACCGACCCCAGCAGCAGCGGGGTGTCCCGCCGCTGCCCGTAGGTCGCGAGCAAGGCCTGCGCCTCGATCGGGTCGCCGAGGGCGGTACCGGTGCCGTGGGCCTCGACCGCGTCGACGTCGGCGGGTTCCAGCCCGGCGGCGGCCAACGCGGTGCGGATCATGCGCTGTTGGGCCGGCCCGTTGGGGGCGGTCAGCCCGTGGGACGCGCCGTCGGAGTTCACGGCGGTGGCACGGACCACGGCGAGGATGCGGCGGCCGTGGCGGAGCGCGTCGGAGAGCCGTTCCACGAGCAGCAGCCCGGCGCCCTCGGACCAGGCGGTGCCGTCGGCGGCGTCGGCGAAGGACTTGCAGCGCCCGTCGGGGGCGAGGCCGCGTTGCCTGGCGAACTCGACGAAGAGGTGCGGGGAGGTGAGGACGGTGGCGCCGCCGACGAGGGCGAGGCGGCTCTCCCCCGACCGCAGGGACCGGGCGGCCAGGTGCAGGGCGACCAGGGAGGAGGAGCAGGCGGTGTCGACCGAGAGGGCGGGGCCTTCGAGGCCGAGCGTGTAGGCCAGGCGCCCGGAGGCGACGCTGGTGGTGTTCCCGGCGAGCAGGTAGCCCTCGACCTCGGGGACCCCGTGGCGGGCGTCGCGGTCGTAGTCCTGCCCGGACACGCCGACGAACACCCCGGTGGGGGTGCCGCGCAGCGACCGGGGGTCGATGCGGGCGTGTTCGACGGCGCGCCACGCGGTTTCCAGCAGGACCCGTTGTTGGGGGTCCATGGCCAGCGCCTCGCGGGGTGAGATGTCGAAGAGGGCGGCGTCGAACAGGGCGGCGTCGGCGAGGAACCCGCCCCGGTCCACGTAGGTGCGGCCGGAGGCGGCCGGGTCGCTGTCGAAGAGGTGGTCGAGGTCCCATCCCCGGTCGGTGGGGAAGGGCCCGGCGACGTCGCGGCCCTCGGCCAGCAGCCGCCACAGGTCCTCGGGGGAGTCGACGCCGCCGGGGAAGCGGCAGGCGGCGCCGATGATGGCGATGGGCTCCGCCTCGGTCTCGTCCCTCTCGCGCACCCGGCGGGTCAGGCGCTCGTTCTCCTTGAGCGACGCCCGCAGCGCTTCGACGAGCCGCTCGTCAGCCTCCGCCATTCCGCGTCTCCTCCGCAGGGGTCGAGCCGTCCAGCAGCACGCTAGGTCGGGGTGGGGGGGTGGACCAATGGCACGCGTCCACCCCGGGGGCATTGCCGGCGCACTCCGCCAGGCGGGTCAGTCGCCGGCGCCGGCCAGGGCCCGGCGGATCAGTTCGTCCGGGTCGAGGGAGTCCAGTTCGGACTCGGCGTCCTCGGTCGGTGGCGTCGCGGTGCCCGGGTCGGTGCCCGGGTCGGCCGTGGGTGGCCGCAGGGTGTCGAGCAGGTGGTCGGCCAGCGCCTCGGGTGTCGGGTGGTCGAAGACGGCGGTCGCGGTGAGGCGGACACCGGTGGCCCGCACCAGCCGGTTGCGGAGTTCGACGGCGGTCAGCGAGTCGAATCCCAGGTCGCCGAAGCCCTGGTCGGGTCGGATGTCGGTGGTCTCCCCGTGCCCGAGGACGCTCGCGGTGTGTTCCCGCACCACGTCCAGCACGGCGGCGCCGGCCCGGGCGGTCGGGAGTGCCGCGAGGCGGTCGGCGAGGGCCGCCGGGGCGGTGTCCCCTTCGGACGCGGCCCGCCGGGTGGGCCGCACCAGGCGGGCCAGCGGCGGGGGCACCGGGCGGCCGGCCACGGTCGCCAGGTCCAGGCGCAGGGGCAGGCACCGGGGTTCGGCGGTGGTGACGGCGTGGTCGAACAGGTCCAGGCCCTCGGACCGGCCCAGTGGGAGCAGCCCGTCGCGGCGCATCCTGGCCCGGTCGGTGGCACTCAACCCGGCGGTGATTCCCCTGTCCTGTTCCCACAGCCCCCAGGCCAGGGAGGTGGCGGGCAGTCCGTGGGCGTGGCGGTGGGCGGCCAGCCCGTCGAGGACGGCGTTGGCGGCGGCGTAGTTGCCCTGGCCGGGCCCGCCGAGGACCCCGGCGGCGGAGGAGAACAGCGCGAACAGCGCGAGGTCGCTGGTCAGTTCGTGCAGGTGCAGCGCCGCGTCGGCCTTGGGCCGCAGCACCCGGTCGAGCTGGTCCGGGGTGAGGGAGCCGATCACGGCGTCGTCGACGACCGCCGCGGTGTGGACGACGCCGGTGAGGGGGTGGGCGGCGGGCACGGAGGCGATCGCCTCGGCGAGGGCGTCCCGGTCGCCGACGTCGCAGGCCAGGACGCGGACCCGGGCGCCGGCCGAGGTGAGGTCCTCGGTGAGGGCGGCGGCGCCGGGGGCGTCGGGGCCCCGGCGGGAGAGCAGCAGCAGGTGCCGCACCCCGTGGGCGTCGACCAGGTGGCGGGCCAGGAGCCCACCGAGGTCCCCGGTCCCCCCGGTGACGAGGACGGTGCCGTCCGGGTCGGGACGCCGGGGCAGGGTGAGCACCACCTTGCCGGTGTGGTGGCCCTCGCGGACGTGCCGGAACGCCTCCCGCGCCCGGTGGACGTCCCAGGTGGTCACCGGCAGCGGGGCGAGCGCCCCCCGGTCGAAGAGGTCGAGCAACGCGGTGAACATCCGCTGGATGTGGTCGGGGCCGGCGTCGAGGACGTCGAAGTCCCGGTAGCGGACGCCGGGGTGGTCCCGGGCGATGGTGGCGTCGTCGCGGATGTCGACCTTGCCCATCTCCAGGAACCGGCCGCCGGGGCGCAGCAGCCGCAGGGAGGCGTCGACGAACTCGCCGGACAGCGAGTTGAGGACGACGTCGACCCCGTCGGCGAAGGCGTCCTCGAACTCGAGGGTGCGGGAGGAGGCGATGCGCTCCTCGGCGATCCCGTTCCCCCGCAGGGCATCCCATTTGCGGGGGTGCGCGGTGCCGTGGACGGTGGCGCCGAGGTGGTGGGCGAGTTGGGTGGCGGCCATGCCGACACCGCCGGCGGCGGCGTGGACCAGCACCGACTCCCCCGGGGCGAGGTCGGCGAGGTCGACCAGGGCGTGGTAGGCGGTGAGGAACACCAGGGGCATCCCGGCGGCCTGCTCGAAGGTCCACCCGTCGGGGAACCGGGTGAGCAGGCGGCGGTCGGCGACGGCGACGGGCCCGAACCCGCCGAACACCAGGCCGGTGACCGGGTCGCCGGGGCGGAGGTCGGTGACCCCGGGGCCGACCTCGCGGACGACGCCGGCGGCCTCGCCGCCCAACAGGCCCGTGACGCTGGGGAACAACCCGAGGATGGTGAAGACGTCGCGGAAGTTCACGCCGGCGGCCCGGACGTCGATGCGGACCCGCCCGGCCGGGAGCGGGGTGTCGAGCACGTCGGGGCAGGGGTCGATCCGCAGGTTCTCCACGGTGCCGGTGCCGCTGGTGCCCAGCCGCCACGCCGGCTCCCCCGGTGGCGGCGCGAGGACCCCGTCGGAGGTGAACCGGGTGAGCCGGGCGGCCAGCGGCCGGCCCTCCCGCACGGCGATCTGGGGTTCTCCGGTGGCGAGGGCGCGGCGCAGCGCGGCGGGGAGGTCCCGGGTGGTGGCGGTGGTGGTGTCGACGTCGACGAGGACGAGCCGGCCGGGGTGTTCGGACTGGGCGGAGCGGACGAGGCCGTGGACGGCGGCTGCGGCCAGGTCGGGGACGTCCTCGCCCGGTGCCGTGGACACCGCGCCGGTGGTGAGCACGAGCAGGCGGGTCCCGTCGTCGGTGGCCAGCCAGTCCCGCAGGGTGGTGAGGGCGGCGGTGGTGGCGGTCCGCACGTCCCCGGTCGGGGGTGACCAGATCCGCACCTGGGCGTCGGTGCCCTCGCCCGGTCCGAGGCCGAACCGGTCCTCCCCCAGCGGCGCCCACCGGGCGGGGTCCTCCTCGGTCCCGCTGGTCGGGGTCCAGCCGGGGCGGAGCAGGTGGTCGAGCACGGCGGGGTCCCGGGTGGTGGGGTCGCCGCCCAGCCTGCGCACGGTCAGCGCGGCGATCTCGGCGACGGGCGCGCCCCCGGCGTCGGCGAGGACGAGGCGCACCGCCTGCCCGCCCAGGTGGGTGACGCGGACCCGCAGGGTGCGGGCGCCGGTGGCGTGGACGCGCATCCCGGCGAAGGAGAAGGGCACGAAGGCCGCGTCGGCGGGCAGGAACCCGGTGAGCCGCAGGGTGTGCAGGGCGGCGTCGAGCAACGCGGGGTGCACCGCGAAACCGTCGGGTTCCGCCGGGGCGGGCAGGGTGACCTCGGCGAACACCACGTCGTCCCGGCGCCAGGCCGCGCGCAGCCCGCGGAAACCGGGGCCGTAGTCGACGCCGACGGCGCGCAGGCTGGTGTAGACGTCGCCGGTGGACAGGGCCCGCCCGCCGCTGGGGGGCCAGTCGGTGAGCGGGTCGGGTTCGGCGTGGCCGTCGGTGAGGGTTCCGCTGGCGTGTTCGGTCCAGGTGCCGCCGGGGTGGTCGGGGCGGGCCAGCACGGACACGGTGGCCGGCTCACCGGGGGTGGCGACCACGCGGATCCGGACGGCGCCTCGGTCGGGCAGTTCCAGTGGGCGGTGGACGACGAACTCCTCCAGCGTGCTGGCGCCGAGCTCGTCGCCCGCGCGGACGGCGAGGTCGACCAGGGCGGTGCCGGGGACCAGCACCCGGTCCAGGACCCGGTGGTCGGCGAGCCAGGGCTGGTCGGCCCGGGAGAGCCGTCCGGTGAGCAGGACACCCCCGTCGGGCAGGTCGACGGCCGCGCCGGCCAGGGGGTGACCGGTGGTGTCCTGTCCGAGCGCGGCGGCCCCGGTGGCGGCGGCGGGGGCACCGAGCCAGTACGGGGTGTGCTGGAAGGAGTAGGTGGGCAGCTCGACCGGGGTGGCGCCGAGGTCGGTGAACAGCGGGGTCAGGGTGACGTCGTGGCCCCGGGTGACGAGCCGGCCGACTCCGGCCGCCACCGACCGGGTCTCGGGGGTGTCGTGGCGCAGCAGGGCGATGGCGGCGCCACCGGGGCGGCGGAGGGTGTCGGTGACCATCGCGGAGAGCACGCCGCCCGGTCCCAGTTCCACGAAGGTGGTGGTCCCTCCTCGTTCGGCGGCGGCGACGCAGTCGGCGAAGCGCACGGTTCCCCGCGCGTGGTCGGCCCAGTAGTCGGGGGAGGCCACCTGGTCGGCGGTGAGGGGGGCGGCGGTGCGGTTGGACAGCACCGGGATCGACGGTTCGCGGGCCGTGGTGCCGGCGACGACGGCGCGGAACTCGTCGAGGACCGGTTCCACGAGCGCCGAGTGGAACGCGTGGGACACCCGCAGTTCCCGTGTCCTGGTGCCGCGCCCCGCCCAGCGGGCGGCGAGGGCCCGCACCTCGGTGGCCTCACCGGAGATCACCACGGAGGCGGGGCCGTTGACGGCGGCGACGCTGACGGCGGTGCCCGCCACCTCCACCGACACCTCGGCCTCGGGGGCGGCGACGGCGACCATCGCCCCGCCGGGGGGCAGCGCCGCCATGAGGCGGGCCCTGGCGGCCACGACGCGGCAGGCGTCGGGCAGGTCCCACGCCCCGGCGACGTGGGCGGCGGCGAGTTCGCCGACCGAGTGCCCGATCAGGACGTCGGGACGGACGCCCCAGGACTCCAGCAGCCGGAAGAGGGCGACCTCGACGGCGAACAGCGCCGCCTGGGCGTGGCCGGTGTCGTCGAGCCGGCCGTCGTCGGCACCGGTGAGCACCAGGTCGGCCAGCGGGGTGGCCGCCCCCAGATGGCGGTCCAGTTCGGCGCAGACCTCGTCGAAGGCCTCGGCGTAGCGGGGGTGGGCGGCGCGCAGCTCGCGTCCCATGCCGGGGTGCTGCGCGCCCTGCCCGGTGAAGGTGAAGGCGATACCGCCGCCGTGGCCGTGCTCCCCGGCGTCCGCCGGCAGGGACCGCAGTTCGTCGAGCCCACCGGTGACGACGACGCGGTGCGGGAGCAGCGCGCGGCGGGTGGCCAGGGTCAGGCCGACGTCGGCCGGGCGGAGCTCGGGGTGGGCGGTGAGGAAGTCCGCCAGGGTCCTCGCCTGGGCGAGCAGGGCCGGGGGGTTGGGGGCTGACAGCAGCCAGGGCACGGCGGGCGGGGTGGGTCCACCGGTGGGGTCGCCGGTGGCGACCACGGGCGGGGACACGGGTGCGGGCTCGGGTTCGGGTTGGGGTTCGGGTTCGGGGGCCGCTTCGAGGACGACGTGGGCGTTGGTGCCGCTCATGCCGAACCCGGACACGGCGGCGCGGCGCGGCCCGGGGCCGGCGGGCCAGGGCCGGGCCTGGGTGAGCAGTTCGACCCGGCCGGCGGTCCAGTCGACCTCGGGGGTCGGGGTGTCGGCGTGCAGGGTGCGGGGCAGTGCGCCGTGCCGGAGGGCGCCGAGCGCCTTGATGACGCCGGCCATCCCGGCCGCGCCCTGGGCGTGGCCGAGGTTGGACTTGACCGAGCCGAGCCACACCGGGGTGTCCCGGTCCTGCCCGTAGGTCGCCAGCAGCGCCCGCGCCTCGATCGGGTCGCCCAGGCGGGTGCCGGTGCCGTGGGCCTCCACGAGGTCCACGTCGGAGGGTCGGAGGCCGGCGTCGGCGAGGGCGGCGCGGATGACCCGCTGTTGGGCGGGTCCGTTGGGGGTGGTGAGCCCGCTGGAGGCGCCGTCGGAGTTGACCGCGCTCCCCCGGACGAGGCCGAGGACGGGCAGCCCGGCGCGGCGGGCCTCCGACAGGGGGGCGAGCAGCAGGACGCCGGCCCCTTCGCTGAACCCGGCGCCGTCGGCGGCGGCGGAGAACGCCTTGCAGCGGCCGTCCGGGGCGAGGCCGCGCTGCCGGGAGAACTCCACGAAGACCGCCGGTTCGGCGATGACGGCGACCCCGGCGGCGACGGCCAGCCGGCATTCGCCGGCCCGGAGGGCGCGGGTCGCGAGGTGCAGGGCCACCAGGGAGGAGGAGCAGGCGGTGTCGACGGTCAGCGAGGGCCCTTCGAACCCGTAGGCGAAGGACAGCCGTCCGGAGACGACGCTGCCGGCCTTCCCCGTGCCCAGGTGCCCCTCCAGGTCGTGGGGCACCCCGGCGTGGCGGGCGCCGTACTCGGTGGCGCTGATGCCGGTGTAGACGCCGACCCGTTCGCCGCGCAGGCCGTCGGGGGCGATGCCGGCCCGTTCCAGGGCCTCCCAGGTCAGTTCCAGCAGGAGCCGCTGTTGCGGGTCCATCGCCAGCGCCTCCCGGGGGGAGATGCCGAACAGGTCCGCGTCGAAGCCGGCGACGTCGGCCAGGAACCCGCCCCGCCGGGTGGTGATGCCCCCGCGCGTCCCCGGGTCCTCGGCGTGCAGGCCCTCGATGTCCCAGTGCCGGTCGGTGGGGAAGTCCCCGGTGGCGTCCCGTCCCTGGGCGACGAGGTCCCACAGCGCCTCGGGGCTGTCGGCCCCGCCGGGGTAGCGGCAGCTGGCGGCGACGATGGCGACGGGTTCCCGACCCGGGTCCTCGGGCCGCGCGGCGAGCTGGGCCCGCGCCTGGCGCAGTTCCACCGTCACCTTGTTCAGCAGCCGCCGCATGCGGTCGTCGTCGGTCACGTCCTGCCTCCGTTCCTCAGGAGATGCCGAACTCGGCGTCGAGCAGCGCGATCAGTTCCTCGTCGCTGGCCGACTCGATGTCCGCCCCACCGGCCCCTGGCGCGTCGTCGAGATCGAGTTCGGCGAGCACGTGGCGGGTGAGCGCGTCCGGGGTGGGGTGGTCGAACGCGGCGGTGGCGGGCAGTCGGAGCCCGGTGGCGGTGTTCAGGCCGTCGCGCAGCCGGACCGAGGCCAGTGAGTCGAACCCCTGTTCGCGGAATCCCCGGCCCGGGTCGACGGAGTCCAACTCGCCGTGTTGGAGGACGGCGGCGGTGGTGTCGAGGACGAGGGCGCGCACGATGCGGTGCCGGGCCGCCGGGTCGGCGGCCCGCAACCGGGCGAGCAGGTCGGCGGGGCCGGCGGTGTCCTCGGCGGCGGGCAGCAGGTCCCGCAGCAGCGGTGGCGGGGTGGGGCCGGCGACGACCGCCCAGTCCAGGTCGGCGACGAGGGTGTCGGCGGGGGCGTCGAGGATCCGCCGCAGCGTCGCCAACGCGCGCTCGGGGTCGAGGTCGCGGACCCCGGGGCGGCGGCCGTGGTCGCCGTCGGAGGCCCAGTGGCCCCAGGCGACGGAGGTGGCGGGCAGGCCCTGGGCTCGGCGGCGGGCGGCGAGGGCGTCGAGGACGGCGTGGCCGGGGGCGTAGCCGCCCTGCCCGGACGCGCCGAGGGTGCCGCCGACCGAGGAGAACAGGACGAACGCGTCCACCTCGTGGTCGCGGCTCACCCGGTCGAGGGCGGTGGCGGCGGTGACCCTGGCGCGCAGCACGCGGGTGAGCTGGGCGTCGGTGAGGTCGGTGAGCATCGCGTCGTCGAGGACCCCGGCGGTGTGCACCACGACGCGGGGGGTCTCGTCGGCGAGGGCGGCCCGCAGGGCGTCCTCGTCGGCCGGGTCGCAGGGAACGGGGTGGACGGCCGAGGGCAGGTCCTCGGGTGGGGGCGTGGCCGGGTCGGTCAGCAGGAGGACGCGCGGGGCCCCCAGGGCGGCCAGCCAGGTGGCGACGAGGCGGCCGGTGGTGCCCTCTCCCCCGGTGACCACGGCGGTGCCCGCCGGCCGCCACCGGCCCGGGGTGGGCGGGGCCGGCGCGGGCCGGATCCGGCGCGTCCACGCCCGGCCCGCCCGCAGGGCCAGTTCGTCCTCGTCGCCGGCCACGGCCGTCGGCAGCCAGGTCAGCGCGTCGAGGTCGACGACGTCGACCAGTCCACCCCAGGAGTCGGGGCGCTCGGCGGCGAGCACCCGTCCCAGCCCCCACTGGGCGGCCTGCCCGGGGTTGGGCACGTCGTCCCCGGGTGCCGCCGAGACCGCGCCGCGGGTGACGATCCACAGCGGAACGCCCTTCGGGAGGGCCTGGACCAGGTGGACGGTCGCGAACAGGCCGCCGGTGGCGGTGCCCTCGTCGGCCAGGGACAGCAGGGAGACCACGCCGGCGGTCTCGCCGTCGGCCAGCAGCCGCGCCAGGCCCGCGCGGGAGGTGTCGGTGGCGGTGCGCACCTCGAACCCGGCCGGGATGCCGGCGGGGACCTCGACGGAGCTCGGGGTGAGGACCAGCCACCGGCCCTCGGGCGGGGTGGTGGCGGGTCGGTGCGGGAGGGGCCGCCACTCCACGCGGTGGCACAGGTCGGCGCCGGCCGGGGTGTGCCAGGTGGCCAGGGCGGGCAGCAGCCGGTCGAGGGCGTGGAGGTCCTCGACGTCGGCCAGCCCGAGCCGGGTCCGGAGCGTCTCGGTGTCGCCGTCGTGGACGGCGGTCCAGAAGTCGTCGTCCCGCTCCTGGGGGGTGTCCGGTTCGTCGATCCAGTAGCGCCGGTGTTGGAAGGGGTAGGTCGGCAGGGCGACGGGCCGGGCGGTGCGCCTGGCGATCACCGTCGACCAGTCGACGGGGACACCCCGCACGTGGGCCTCCGCGACGGCGGTGAGCACCTGCCGGTGGCCGCCGTGGTCCCGTCGGAGGGTGGCGACGAGTCCGACGGGCACGCCGGCGGCCTCGGCGATGTCGCCGGTGGCGGGCAGCAGCACCGGGTGCGGGCTGACCTCCACGAAGGTGCGGTGGCCCCCGGCGAGCAGTGCCTCGGTGGCGGGCAGGTAGCGGACCGGTTCGCGCAGGTTGCGGAACCAGTGGTCGGCGGTGAGTTCCCCGGCCCGCACCCAGTCGCCGCTGACCGTCGAGCGCATCGGCACGGTCGGGTGTCCCGGGTGGATGTCGGCGAGGTCGCGGACCAGGGTGTCCCGGAGCGTGTCGACGGCCGGGCTGTGGGAGGCGTAGTCGACGGCGATGCGGCGGGCCCGCACCCCGGCGGAGTGGAGGGCGGCGGCGAGGGCGTCCAGGTCCTCGGGCGGTCCGGCGAGGACGGTGGCCAGGGGGCCGTTGGTGGCCGCCACGCTCACCCGGCCGGCGTGGGGTGCCAGGTGGTCGGCGGCGTCGGCGGCGGACAGCCCCACCGACAGCATCCCGCCGGTGCCCGCCAGGTCCCGCAGGGCGCGGGCGCGGACGGCGACGACGCGGGCGGCGTCGTCGAGGGAGAGGGCACCGGCGACGCAGGCGGCGGCGATCTCCCCCTGCGAGTGGCCGATGACGGCGTCGGGTCGGACGCCGTGCTCCTCCCACACGGCGGCGAGGGACACCATCATCGCGAACAGCGCGGGTTGCAGGACGTCGACCCGGTCCAGGCCGGCCCCGGTGCGCAGCGCCGCCTCGAGGTCGAGGTCGGCGTGCCGGCGGAGGGCGGCGGCGCAGTCGGCGATCCTGGCCGCGAACACCGGGCTCTCGGCCAGCAGGTCGCGGGCCATGCCGGGCCACTGTGCCCCCTGCCCGGGGAACACGAGGACGGTCCGCGCGTCGGGGTCGACGACCCCGGTGACCACCGACGGCGTCGGACGTGAGGAGGCCAGCGCGCGCAGCCCGGCGTGGAGCCCGTCGCGGTCGGCGCCGAGGACGACGGCGCGCCGGTCGAGGGCGGCCCGCCGGGTCAGCAGTCCGTGGGCGACGTCGGTGACGTCGACGTCGTCGTCGGTGAGCAGGCGGGCGAGGCGGCCGGCCTGCTCGGTGAGCGCGGCCCCGGACCGGGCGGAGAGCAGCAGCGGCGGCGCCGTGGACGGTCCGATGTCGGGTGCCGGGTCGGGCCGTCCGGGCTCGTCGGGGGCCTGTTCGAGGATGACGTGGGCGTTGGTGCCGCTCACCCCGAAGGACGAGACCGCGCCCCGTCGTGGCGCCTCCCCCGTCCAGTCCCTGGCCTCGGTGAGGAGTTCGACGGCGCCGGCGGTCCAGTCGACGTGCCCGGTGGGCCGGTCAACGTGCAGGGTCCTGGGCATCCGGGCGTGCCGCATCGCCTGCACCACCTTGATCAGGCCGGCGACGCCGGCGGCGGCCTGCGAGTGGCCCAGGTTCGACTTGACCGAGCCCAACCACAACGGGGTGTCCCGGTCCCTCCCGTAGGTGGCGAGCAGGGCCTCGGCCTCGATGGGGTCACCGAGCCGGGTGCCGGTGCCGTGGGCCTCGACGAGGTGGACGTCCCGCGCGGCGAGGCCGGCGGATGCCAGCGCCTGCCGGATCACGCGTTGCTGGGCGGGTCCGTTGGGGGCGGTCAGCCCGTTGGAGGCGCCGTCCTGGTTGACCGAGGTCCCCCGCACGACGGCCAGCACGGGGTGACCGTGGCGGCGGGCGTCGGAGAGCCGTTCCACGAGCAGCAACCCGGCGCCCTCGGACCACCCGGTGCCGTCGGCGGCGGCGGCGAAGGGTTTGCACCGGCCGTCGGGGGCCAGGCCCCGTTGCCGGGAGAACTCCACGAACGGTGTGGGGGAGGACATCACGGACGCGCCGCCGGCCAGCGCCAGGTCGCACTCGCCGGACCGCAGGGCCCCCACGGCGAGGTGCAGGGCCACCAGCGACGACGAGCAGGCGGTGTCGACCGTGACGGCGGGACCCTCCAGACCGAAGGTGTAGGCGATGCGGCCGGAGGCGACGCTGCCGGCGGTGCCGTGGCCCAGGTAGCCCTCCAGTTCCCCGGGGACGGTGCGCAACCGGCCCACGTAGTCGTGGTGGATCTGCCCGGCGTAGACGGCGACGGGACTGCCGCGCAGCGCGGTCGGGTCGATCCCGGCGTCCTCGAAGACCTCCCAGGCCAGTTCCAGCAGCAGCCGCTGCTGCGGGTCCATCGCGGTCGCCTCCCGGGGGGAGATCCCGAAGAACGCCGCGTCGAACCCGGCGACGTCGTCGAGGAACGCCCCGGCCCGGACGTAGCTGGTGCCGGTCCGGTCCGGGTCCTCGTCGAACAGGGCGGCGAGGTCCCAGCCCCGGTCGGTGGGGAACGGGCCGACGACGTCGACCTCGTCGTCCACCACCCGCCACAGGTCCTCCGGCGAGGCGATGCCCCCGGGGAACCGGCAGCTCATCCCGATGATCGCCACCGGTTCGTCCTCGGCGGCCGGGGCCGCCCTCGTGGCGGTCCGGGCCGGTGCGGGGGTTCCGTCGAGCGCGGTGAGCAGGTGGGTGGCCAGGGCGGCCGGGGTGGGGTGGTCGAAGGCGGCGGTGGTGGACATCCGCAGCCCGGTCGCCGCCTGGAGCCGGTTGCGCAGTTCCACCCCGGTCAGGGAGTCGAAGCCCTGCTCGGAGAAGGCCCGGTCGGGGACGACGGCCGCCGGGCCCGGGTGGCCGAGGACGGCGGCGGCCTCCGCGCGCACCAGGGCGAGCGCGGCGGCCGGTCGGTCGGCCGCCGGCAGGTCGCCGAGCCGCGCCCCGCCGCCCCGGGCGGGCCGGTCGACGGGCCGGCCCCGGACCAGGACGCGCATCGCGGGTGGCAGGGGGCGCGCGGAGCGCGGGTCGAGCGCGGCGGCCACCACGCAGGGGTCGGGCGAGTCGAGGGCGGCGTCGAACAGGGCGAGGGCCGCGTCGGTGTCCATCGGGAGGACACCGCCCCGCCGCAGGCGTTCCCGGTCCCGGTCGGTGAGGTGGCCGGTCATCCCGCTGACCTCGGCCCACATGCCCCAGGCGATCGAGACGGCGGGCAGGCCGGCGGCCCGCCGTTCCACGGCGAGCGCGTCGAGGGCGGCGTTGGCGGCGGCGTAGCCGGCCTGCCCGGCGCCGCCGAGGGTGCCGGCGATGGACGAGAACAGCACGAACGCGGCGAGGTCGGTGTGGGCGGTGAGCTCGTGCAGGTGGCGGGCGGCGGCGATCTTCGGGTCCAGCACCGCAGGCAGGGTGTCGGGGTCGGTGTTCGCCACGGTGGCGTCGGCGAGGACCCCGGCGGCGTGGACGACCACGCCCAGGTCGTCCACGGTGGCCAGCAGCGCCCGCAGCGCCGCGCGGTCGGCGGCGTCGCAGGCCACCACCCGGACCTCGGCCCCGGCCTCGGCGAGGTCGGCGAGCAGTTCCGGCGCGGCGTGGCCGCCGCGGCTGAGGAGCACCAGGCGGCGGATGCCGTGCCGGGCCGCCAGGTGGCGGGCGACGAGTCCGCCGAGGACACCGGTGCCGCCGGTGATCAGGGCCGTGCCGCCGGGGTCGACCGGTGCCGGCACGGTCAGCACGTTCTTGCCGGTGTGCCGGCCGGCTGCCATGACGCGCAGCGCGGCGCGGGCGTGCCGGACATCCCAGGCCCGGGTGGGTAGGGGCCCGGGGCCGTCGGTGGTCAGCGCGGCGAGCATCTCCCCGATCCGCTCGGGCCCGGCGTCGGTGAGCAGGTCGAACGCCCGGTAGGTGAGCCCGGGTGCGGTGCCGGGGTCGCGGATGTCGGTCTTGCCGAGTTCGACGAAGCGGCCACCGGGCGCGGTCAGGCGCAGCCCGGCGTCGACGAACTCGCCGGTGAGGGAGTTCAGGACGACGTCGACTCCCCGGCCGCCGGTGACCGCGCGGAACCGCTCCTCGAAGCCGGTGTCCCGGGAGGAGGCGATGTGGTCCTCGGGGATGCCGAGGTCCCGCAGCACCGACCACTTCCCGGGGCTGGCGGTGGCGAGGACCCGCGCGCCGTGGCGACGGGCGAGGGCGATCGCGGCCATGCCCACCCCGCCGGTCCCGGCGTGGACCAGCACGGTCTGCCCGGGTTGGAGGCCGGCGACGTCGAACAGGCCGTAGTGGGCGGTGAGCTGGGCGATGGGCACACCCGCCGCGTCGGCGAAGGACCACCCGGCCGGGATCGGCGCGAGCATCCTGGCGTCGGCGACGACCCGGGGCGCGAAGGCACCGTCGACGACGCCGAACACGCGGTCGCCGGGGTGGAGGTGGGTGACGTCCGCGGCGGTCTCCACCACGACCCCGGCGGCCTCGCCGCCGAGCACGTCGTCGGTGACGGCGACCACGCCCAGGGCGAGCAGGACGTCCCGGAAGTTGACGCCGGCGGCGCGGACCGCGATCCGGACCTGGCCGGGCCGCAGGGGGGCTGGTGGCGCGGGGACGGCGGCGAGGTCGTCGAGGGAGCCGGTTCCGCCGATCGCCAACCGCCACGGCCCGTCGGGCACGGGCAGCGGCGGTGGGTCGGTGGGTGGTGGGGCGCTGGCCGGTCGCAGCCGGGCGGCGGTGACGACCCCGTCCCGCACGGCCAGGTCGGACTCGCCGGCGCGCAGCGCGCCGAACACCGCCGGCCAGGCCGGGCCGGGGTCACCGTCCACGGTGGCGAAGGCGCCGGGGTGTTCGGTGGCGGCGGCGCGGAACAGCCCGGTCACCGGCCCGCCGCCCCGGGTGAGCACGACCAGCGTGGCGTCGCGGCCGATCCAGTCCTTGGCCAGGGCGAGCGCGGCGCGGGTGGCGGTGCCCGGGTCACCGGCGGGGGCGCGGACCAGGACGAACTCGGCGTCCTCGACGGGCACCGGGTCCGGCACCGGGTGCGGGGCGGTCAGGTCGGCGTCGAGCGCCGCGACCCGGACGTCGGTCGCGGCCGGGTGGTCGACCGGCACATGGTCGAGGCGGTGCGGTGCCGGCGCGGCGGCGGCGGGGGACCGCAGGGTCAGGGCCTCGACGCGGGCGACGAGCCGGCCGGCGTGGTCGACGGCGACGACCTCGACGGTGGTGGCGTCGAGGACGCGGAGCCGGGCCCGCAGGGCGCGGCCGGTGGGGGCGCGGAGTTCCACGCCGGTGAAGCCGAACGGCAGTGGCGTGCCCGCTCCCCCGACGTCCGCGCCGCTGGCGCCGATGGCCTGGAGCACCGCGTCGAGCAGCGCGGGGTGGCAGGTGAAGTCCCCGCCGGTGTCCTCGGGCAGTTCGACCTCGGCGTGGAGTTCCGCGCCGGGCCCGGTGCCGGTGCGCCACAGCGCCCGCAAGCCCCGGAACAGCGGCCCGTACTCGTAGCCCCGGTCGGCGAGCCGGTCGTAGGCACCGTCGAGGTCGACCGGCTCCGCCGCCCCGGTCGACCAGGCGGCCGGGGCGGGGCCCGGGCCGGCGGCGACGACGGCCCCGGTGGCGTGGGTGGTCCACGGGCGGTCGCCGGCGCGGGCGTGCAGGGCCACCGGGCGGCGGCCGTCCGCGTCGGGCTGGTCGACGACCAGCCGGAGGGTGACCGGGACGTCGAGTTCCACGGCCACGGGGGCGGTGAGGGTCAACTCCTCGATCCGGTCGCAGCCGTGCCCGGCGGCGACGGTGGCCACCAGGTCGAGCACGGCGGTGCCGGGCACCAGGGCGGTGCCGCGCACGGCGTGGTCGGCGAGCCACGGGTGGGTGGTGAGGGAGATCAGCGCGGTGTGGACGGTGGCGTCGGGCAGGTCGACGGACGCGCCCAGCAGCGGGTGGTCGGCGGCGGTGATCCCGGCGGAGCCGAGGTCACCGGTCCCGCCGCCGGCCGGGGGCAGCCAGAACCGCTGGCGGCGGAAGGCGTACCCGGGCAGCGGGACGCGGCGGGCGCCGCTGCCCTGGAACCAGGAGGTCCAGTCGACGTCGACCCCGGCCGTCCACAGCTGGGCGGCGGCGGTGAGCAGGGGGGTGAGGTCGTCGTGGTCGCGGCGCAACGAGCCGGTGACGACCCCGGTGGCCTCCCGCTCGTCGAGGATGTCGGTGAGGCCGACGGTGAGCACGGGGTGCGGGCTGGACTCGACGAACACGCGGTGCCCGTCGGCGAGGGCGGCCTCGACGGCGTCCTGGAACCGCACGGGGTCGCGCAGGTTGCGGAACCAGTACTCCGGTCCCAGGTCGGCGGTGTCGACGCGGGTGCCCGTCACCGTCGAGTAGAAGCGGGTGTCGCAGGCGCGGGGGCGGATGTCGGCGGCGAGGTCCACGAGCCGGTCCCGCAGGGCCTCCATCCGCGGCGAGTGGGAGGCGTAGTCGACGGGGATGCGTCGGGCGCGGATGCCATCATCCGCGCAGGAGGCGACGAGCCGGTCGAGGGCCGCGCCGTCACCGGAGACCACGGTGGACCGGGGCCCGTTGCTGGCGGCGACGACCGTTCCCGGGGGCAGTCGGCGTTCGGTGTCGGCGGCGGACAGCGGGACCGAGACCATGCCGCCGTCGCCGGCGATCTCCCGCAGGGCGCGGGCGCGCAGCGCGATGATCCTGGCGGCGTCACCCAGGTCGAGCCCGCCGGCCACGCAGAGGGCGGCCAGCTCTCCCTGGGAGTGCCCGATGACCGCGTCCGGGCGCACCCCGAGGGAGGTCCAGAGCCGGCCCAGGGCCACCATCACCGCCCACAGCACGGGTTGGACGACGTCGACGGTGTCCAGGCCCGGGGCGCCCTCGGCGCCGGTGAGGACGTCGAGGGCGGAGTACCCCAGGTGGGGGCGGAGGGCGTCATCGCAGGCGGCCAGTTCCGCGCGGAACGGTGCGGACACCGCCAGCAGCCGGGTGCCCATGCCCGCCCACTGGGAGCCCTGGCCGGGGAAGACGAGGACGACGCCGTCCCCTCCTCCGCCCACCGTGGTGGTGACGGCGCGGTCCGACCAGTCGCGCAGCGCCCGCGCCGGGTCCTCGTCGGCGCCGAGGAGCAGCACGCCCCGGTGGTCGAGGGTGGCCCGGCCGGCGGCCAGCGAGAACCCCAGGTCGCTGGCGTCGGCCCCTCCGGACCCGCGGAGGTGGTCGGTGAGGCGGTCGACCTGGGCGCGCAGCGCCTGGTCGTCGCGGCCGGACAGCACGAGGGGGACCAGCGGTGGGGGTGTCCGCGTGGTGGGAGCCGCCTCTGGCGGGGCGGGCGCCTGTTCGAGGACGACGTGGGCGTTGGTGCCGCTGATCCCGAAGGAGGACACGCCGGCGCGGCGGGGGCGGCCGTGGTCGGGCCACGGCTGTTCCTCGGTGAGCAGCGCCAACCCGGAGGTGGCCCAGTCCACGTGGGGGGAGGGCCGGTCGACGTGCAGGGTGCGGGGCAGTCGGCCGGCGCGCAGGGCCAGCACCACCTTGATCACGCCGGCCACGCCGGCGGCCGCCTGGGTGTGGCCGAGATTGGACTTCAGCGATCCCAACCACAGCGGGTGGTCCCGGTCGGCGCCGTAGGTGTCGGCGAGGGCGTTGGCCTCGATGGGGTCGCCCAGCACGGTGCCGGTGCCGTGCGCCTCGACGGCGTCCACCTCGGACGGTTCCAACCCGGCGTCGGCGAGGGCCCGGCGGATCACGGCGCGTTGGGCCTGTCCGTTGGGCACGGTCAGCCCGTGGGAGGCGCCGTCGGAGTTGACGGCGGAGCCGCGCAGCACGGCCAGCACCTCCCGGCCGTCCCGCCGGGCGGCGGACAGCCGCTGGAGGAGCAGCAGTCCGGCCCCCTCGGCCCAGCCGGTGCCGTCCGCGTCGGCGGAGAAGGACCGGCAGCGGCCGTCCGGGGAGAGCCCGCGTTGCCGGGAGAACTCCACGAACAACTGGGGTGTGCTGATGACGGTGGCCGCCCCGGCGAGGGCCAGCTCGCACTCCCCCGCCCGCAGGGACCGGGCGGCCAGGTGCAGGGCGACCAGGGAGGAGGAGCAGGCGGTGTCCACGGTGAGGGCGGGTCCCCGCAGCCCCAGGGTGTAGGCGATGCGGCCGGAGGCGACGCTGCCGAGCTTGCCGACGTCGAGGTAGCCCTCCAGTTCGGGCGGCAGCGGGTCGATGCCGGCTCCGTACTCGTGGCGCATGACCCCGGTGAAGACCCCGACCTCCCGGTCGCGCAGCGAGTCCGGGGCGATGCCGGCGTTCTCCAGCGTCCGCCAGGCCACTTCGAGCAGCAGCCGCTGCTGGGGGTCCATCGCCAGCGCCTCGCGCGGGGAGATCCCGAAGTGCTCGGCGTCGAAGTCCTCGACGTCGGCGCGGAAACCGCCCCGGGTGGTGATCGAGCGCCCCGGCCGGTCCGGGTCGGGGTCGTGCAGCCGGTGCAGGGGCCAGCCCCGGGTGGTGGGGAACTCACCGGTGGCGTCGACGCCGTCGACGACCAGCCGCCACAGGTCCGCCGGGTCGTCGACCCCGCCGGGCAGGCGGCACCCCATGCCGACGATCACGACCGGGTCGTCGTCGGGTTCGGCCGGTGCGGCCCGGCGGCGCGGCTCGGGCCGGGACGAGGTCCCCCCGGCCGTGACCGTGGTGGTGGTGCCGAACAGCCGGTCCCGCAGGAGGCGGGCGACGGAGTCGGGGGTCGGGTGGTCGAAGACGACGGTCGCCGGCAGCGGCACGCCCGCGCGGCGCACCACCGCGTCGCGCACCAGGAGGGCGGTGAGCGAGGTCAGCCCCAGCTCCCCGAACGGCCGGTCGTCGGTCACGTCGGCCCGGTCGACGCCGAGCGCGGCGGCGGTGCCCTCCCGGACCAGGCCGAGGAGCCGCCGGTGCCGTTCCCGGCGGGACAACGGGAGCAGGCTGGCACGGAGGCCGTCCGCGCGCCCCTCGTCGGCGCCGGGCGCGGGCTCCTCGGCGGTGGTCGGGACCTCCGCGAGCAGCCGCCACGGCCGCTCGGCCAGCAGGTGCCGGGTCACCTTGCCGGCGGCCGTCCTGGGCAGGGCGTCGAGCGCGCGCAACTGGGTGGGCACCCGGAACCCGGCGAGCTTCTCCCGGCAGACGCGGAGGACCTCCTCGGGGTCGAGGTCGTCCCGGGCGACGAGGTAGGCGACCGGCACCTCCCCGAGCCGGGGGTCGGGCGCGGGCCCCACGGCGGCGTCGAGGACGCCGGGAGCGCCCAGCAGCACCTGTTCCACCTCGGCGGGGTGGATGTTCTCCCCACCTCGGATGATGAGTTCGGAGATGCGGCCGGTGACGGTCAGGTAGCCGTGGTCGTCGCGGCGGGCCAGGTCGCCGGTGCGGTACCAGCCGCCGGGCAGCGCGTCCGCCGTGGCCCCGGGGTCCCGGTGGTAGCCGGCCATGACGTTGGGGCCGCGCACCCACACCTCGCCGTCCTCGCCGACCGGCACGTCGGTGCGGGTGCCCGGGTCGACCAGCCGCACGGACAGGCCGGGCACGGGCAGCCCGCACGACCCGGGGACGCGGGTGCCACCGGGCCAGTTCGTGGTGATGGGCCCGCAGGTCTCGGTGGTGCCGTAGCTGTCGATCAGCGGGGCACCGAACCGGGCCTCGACGCGGGCCGGCAGCTCGGCGCCGCCGACCGCGCCGGCGGTCAGGCACAGCCGGAGCCCGGGGGCGACGATGCCGTCGGCGTCGGCGGCCCGCAGCAGCTCCTGGTACATGGCGGGCACCCCGACCAGCACGCTGAACTCCCCGGCCGCCAGCCCCGCCAGCACCTCCTCGGCGGCGAAGCCGGAGGTGACGTGGGCGCTGGCGCCCACCGCCAGCACGCCGAGGGTGCCGAGGTGGTGGCCGAGGCAGTGGTGCAGCGGCAGCGGCCACAGCACGCGGTCCTCGCCGCTCAGGCCGAGGATCGGGGCGTAGCAGGCGGCGATCGTCCACAGCGAGTTCCGCGTGGAGGAACGCACACCCTTGGGTCGGCCGGTGGTCCCGGAGGTGTAGAGCATGAACGCCCAGTCGTCCACCCCGAGGTCGTCGCGGGCGGGTTCCGGCGCGGGGCTGGTGGCGAGGTCCTCGAACCGGGGGCCGTCCCAGTCCACCGGGTCGACCTCGTCGGCGAGGACAGTGGTCAGCGCGGGCGCCACCCGGGTGAGCCTGGCGATCCGCGCCGGGTCGGTGATGACGGCGACGGCGCCGCTGTCCGCCAGGAGGTGGGCCAGCTCGTCGTCGCTGGACAGGGGGTTGACCGGCACCCCGACCGCCGAGGCGCGGGCGGTGGCGAGGTAGCTCTCCACGAGGGACACGCCGTTGCCGAGCACGAACGCCACCCGCTCCCCCGGGGCCACCCCGAGGGCGGCCAGGTGCCCGGCGAGCCGCCCGGTGCGGGCGGACAGCTCCGCGTAGCTCACGGAACGGCGGGCGTCGGAGTAGGCGGTGCGCTCCGGGATGTCGCGGGCGTGGTCGCGCACCAGCTCGTGGACGGGGCGGATCAACTCGGTCCTGAGCATGTCACCACACTTCGCTCACTGGGGTCGGGGCCGCCCGGCGCGGGGAGCGGGGCGCGACAGGCGGCCACGTTACGAACGGCGACCGTCGGCACGCTGCGGAAGAAGCCCACCGCACGGCCATCCCCCGGGAATCCGGGCGGCCGCTCACCAGCCCGCTGTTACCGACAGGTGGAAGTCCGGCACTGCGCCGGGACTGGCCTGGTTCCTAGCGTCGGGGCCGACAGCCGTCGGAACTCCACTGCTGGGGTGGTCCATGACTCGCTCGCCCGTCCAGCCCGTGGGCGCGCTCGCCCCGCTGCTGCTCGCCCCCGACTCCGACTCGGCGTCCGCCGAGGACGGCCCGGTGCTCGGCGTCAACCGGTACCTGGACGTCGCGTCGGCCCCGGCGGACGCGGCGCACCCGGGCATGACCGTGCCGCTGGCCGCCCCGACCGACGAGGTCGCCGAGGTGTGGCCCGCCGACGGCCCCATCCGCTCCGGGGACCACGGCGGCATCCGGTACGCCCACTCGGACCGCTTCCTGTTCTGCTCGGCGCGGCTGCCCGGCTCCGGCTCCGGTGCCCGGGAGGTCGGCCGGATGTACCGGGAGCTGTTCGCGCTGCTGGCCCGCCTCGACTACCCCCGGCTGGTCCGGGTCTGGAACCACATCGCCGGCATCAACGACCGCACCGGGACCGGTGAGGAGACCTACCGCGACTTCTGCGTGGGCCGCAGCCTGGCCCTGGAGGAGTTGGGGATGCTCAGCGACATGCCGGCCACGACGGTGATCGGCGCGGCGGCCGGCGGCGTCGAGCTGTCGTTGATCGCCACCCGGGGTGTCGACCCGGTCAACGTGGAGAACCCCCGGCAGGTCCCGGCCTACCACTACCCGTCCCGGTACGGGCGGCGCGCCCCGAACTTCGCCCGCGCCACCTACCTGCCCCGGCACGGCGACCCGGCGGCGCGGGGCTCGGTCCTCGTCTCGGGCACCGCCAGCATCATCGGCCACGAAACCCGGCACGTGGGCGACGTGCGCGCGCAGTGCCGGACCGCCCTGGGGAACGTCGAGTTGCTGGTGGGCCCGGAGAACCTGGGCCGCCACGGCGTCGACCACGCCTACGGGCTCGCCGACCTGCGGGCCGCGAAGGTGTACGTGCGGCACGCCGAGGACCTGCCCGCCGTCCGCGAGGTCTGCGCCGAGCTGTTGCCCGCCGACGGCCGGGTCGCCTACCTGCGGGCCGACATCTGCCGCGCCGACCTGCTCGTCGAGGTCGAGGGCGTCGCGACGTGACCTCCGGCGAGGTCGGGGAGGCGGGCGCCCTGCCCGTCGGGGCGGTTGGCCGGGGCGGGTTCCCCGCCGGGGTGGACTGGCACGGGGTGCCCGCGCTCCAGCAGCTGGACTGGCGGTGGGACGAGTCCCACACACCCGTCCTCCGGGCCCTGGAGGCGGCCGAGCCGCTGGTCACCGGGGCGGAGGTCCGGGAACTGTCGACCCGGCTCGCCGCCGTCTGCTCGGGCGACGGGGTGCTGGTGCAGGCCGGTGACTGCGCGGAGAGCTTCCACGCGGCCTCGGACCCGCGCACCGACGCGGTGGTGGCGGTCCTGGACCGGTTGGCGGCCGGGTTCGGAGGTGGGCGCCCGGTCCTGCGGGTGGGCCGGATCGGTGGCCAGTTCGCCAAACCCCGGTCGCGGTCGGAGGAGGTGGTCGACGGGGTGCCGCTGCCGCCGTTCCGGGGGCACCTCGTCAACTCCGAGGTCGCCGACGCGCGCGCCCGGCGCCCCGACCCCCGCCGGATGCTGACCGGCTACCGGTTGGCCGCCTCGGCCCACCGCAGGCTCGCCGCCCACCGGGCGTCACGCCCCGACGGGTGGGGGCCGTGGTCCAGCCACGAGGCACTGGTCCTGGACTACGAATCGGCGTTCCTGCGCCCGGACGACACCGGGGAGCTGGTGTTGGGGTCCACCCACTTCCCCTGGGTCGGGGAACGGACCCGCCAACTCGACCACGGGCAGGTCCGGTTGGTGGCCTCGGCCGGCAACCCGGTGGCGTGCAAGCTCGGCCCCGGGGCGACGGGTGAGGACGTGGTCCGGCTGTGCGAGGTCCTCAACCCCGACCGGACCCCGGGCCGGTTGACCTTCGTGGTGCGGATGGGGGTGCCGGCCATCACCTCGGCCCTGCCGCCGCTGCTGCGCGCCGTGCGCGCGGTCCATCACCCGGTGGTGTGGGTCAGCGACCCGATGCACGCGAACACCGTCGCCGCACCCGGCGGTCGGAAGACCCGGTTCCTGACGGCGATGGTCGAGGAGGTCGGCTGGTTCACCCGGATCGTCCGCGACCACGGCGAGCACGCCGGCGGACTGCACCTGGAGGTGGCCGCCGAGGAGGTCACCGAGTGCGTGGGCGGGCCCGTGCCCGACGTCGAGGCGTTGGACGCCCGCTACGAGACGCTGTGCGATCCGAGGCTCAGCCCGGCCCAGGCGGCGGAACTCGTCGCCCGGGCCGGGTTCTGACCGTCACGCGGGCGATCAGCCCGGGATCGCGGCGACGGCCGGGACCGGTACCCCGGCCTCCGCCCCACGCGGGTTGAACCGGGCGAAACCGGCCATGCCCTCGCGGTGGGCGGCCTGGTCGTCCCCGGCGGCGTTGAACCGGGCCGCGTACTCCAGCGCGCGCAGCGGGCAGCCCCGGATCTCGCCGAGCAGCTCCCGCCACTCGCCGGTGGCGGCCGACGGCTGGGACGGGCCGAGGTGCGACTGGCGGCGACGCGGGTTGAGCACCACGTCCAGCAGCCGGGTGACCGCGTTGTCGGTCAACCGGTCGAGGACGAAGCTCAACGAGTTGGGGCCGGTGGCGTTCTCGGACACGCGACGGGAGAACGCGTCCCTGGCGGTGGTCACGATCATCAGCGGCAGCGGGTCCGGGGTGTCGACGAGGGCGGCCAGCGCGGCGAGGAGGTCGTCGTCCGCGTGGTGCGCGTCGTCGACGACGACGAGCGCGGGCTGCCGACTGGCGAGACCCCGCAACGCCTCCACCCCGCCGCCCGGCTGGTCCCGGACCAGTTCGGACAGGACCGTGCCGGCGTCGCCGTGGCCGGGCCGCACTCGGGTGCGCAGGACCCGGGTGGTGTTCAGCGTGCCGTCCCGCAGCTGGTCGACGAGTTCGGACACCAGCCGTGTCTTGCCGACGCCGGGGGCGCCGAGCAGTGTCACCATCGCCGGTCGTCCCGTCGCGTGGGTGCGGGCCGCGGTGCGCTGCAACAGGTCCAGTTCGAAGGACCTGCCCACGAAGGGGGTGGGGCCGTGCCAGGAGCTGGGGAGCTCCGCCGGTGCCCCGGTGGGTCGTGGTCGTGCCGCGAAGGGGCCGTGTCCGACCGGTCCCTCGGGTGGGGCGGTGTTGAGGACGACCCGGCCGGGGGTGGCGGCGGCGGCGAGCCGTCGGCAGCTGTCGAGCACGACGGCGGCGACCTTCGGCACGGCGGTGTCCCCGTCGACGAGCCGGGTGACCACCGCCTCCCCGGAGTGCACGGCCACCCGGACCTCGGCGGGGTGGAAGTCGACCACCGAGCGGCGGGCGATGGCGCCGGCGGCGGCGAGCGCGCGGTCGGCGTGGTCGGGCTGCCTGCCGGACGCGCCGAAGTAGCCGCACCAGGACGAACCTGGGCCGGGCGCGGGCTGCCCGCCGTGGTGGCGGATCTGCTGGCACACGAACCCCTCCACGGTGGCCGCGTGCTCGGCGGTGGTCATGACCATGACCACCGTGAGGGCCCGCTGTTCGGCGACCGCCCCGTTCTCCGGGATGGGGCCGGGGGCCGGGCGGGCCGGCTCCGGCGGGGCCGGGGCGCCGAGCCGGGTCGCCGACGCGCCACCGTTGTGCCGTGGCGCGGGCGCGAGGGCGGGCGACGGAGCGGCGCCGGGGACCACGGTGGGCCCGGGCACCCCGGCTGCTGCCCCGGGAGTGGTGGGTGCCGCCAGCTCGGGCCGCTGGTTGAGGATGTCCCGTTCGAGGGTGCGCAGGGTTTCCCCTGGTTCCACGCCGAGTTCCGCGACCAGCCGGGTGCGCAGGGAGCGGTAGGCGGCAAGCGCCTCGTGTTGGCGCCCGCACCGGTACGCGGCGAGCATCAACAGCCCGCACAGGCGTTCCCGCAGGGGGTCCGCCGTGACGGCCAGTTCGAGCTCCCCGACGACGTCCTGGTGCCGTCCCCTGGCCAGTTCCGCCTCGAACCTGTCCTCGACGGCGGAGGCGCGGGCCTCCCGGAGCACGTTCAGCTCCGGCCAGTCGAACCCCAGCTCCACGAGGTCCGCCAGCGGATCTCCCCGCCACAGCCCGAGGGCCAGGCGGAGGGACTCGGCCGCGCCGGCGGGATCGCCGGCCCGCAGGGCGGCGCGGCCCCGCTCGGCCAGGTCGGTGAACGCGTGGCGGTCGACGCGGACCGGGTCGACCTGGAGCAGGTAGCCGGGGGCGTGCGTGAGCAGGATCGGCGCGTCCTCCTCGGCGGCGAGCAGCCCGCGCAGCCCCGACACCGCGTTCTGCAACATCTTCCGGGCGGTGCGTGGCGCGTTGTCGCCCCACATGGTGCGCAGGAGCCTGCTGGTGGGGATGACCTCGTTGCCGTGGAGCAGCAGGTAGGCGAGAACGGCACGTTGGTGCACTCCGGACACCGGGAGCGGCGCGCCGCCTCGCGACACCGACAGCGGCCCCAGTATTCCGAACTCCATGGTCCTCCTCCTGTCGGTACGACGTCCCCCTGTTGGGGGACGTTATGTCCGGGACCAGTAAGGAAAACCTCACTACCTCATTGGCGAATCGGTGAGTCGGCAACATCGACCGACTGACTCTCACCGTCGGTGACGACGTGCGGGTGGGCCGTCGCTCTCCGCTTCGCAGCTGAGCGCGGAGCCCCCATCAATCCTCGGGACCAGCTTCGCGCGGGGACGACGTGGCGGGTTGACGGACGGCCACCACCTGGGAACAGCCCCGCGTGCGCGGGGACGACTCGCCGCCGCCGCTGGCCCGGACGGCCGGTGGCGGAACAGCCCCGCGTGCGCGGGGACGACGGGCGCCCTCTCCGTGCCCGCGCCTCCTACGACGGAACAGCCCCGCGTGCGCGGGGACGACTCCGCCGGGCCGAGCTGGCCGCCCGTCCAAGTCAGGAACAGCCCCGCGTGCGCGGGGACGACATCGCCATCGACCGCCACCAGCAGGACGGGACCGGAACAGCCCCGCGTGCGCGGGGACGACTCCGCCGGGCCGAGCTGGCCGCCCGTCCAAGTCAGGAACAGCCCCGCGTGCGCGGGGACGACGTGCCGCTGATCCCCCGCAGTGATCGTGACGGAGGAACAGCCCCGCGTGCGCGGGGACGACGACCGGCTCCAGAGTGCGGCCCGTCGCAGCGAAGGAACAGCCCCGCGTGCGCGGGGACGACCGACCGTGCTCTCCGACGAACCGGACCCGGACCCGGAACAGCCCCGCGTGCGCGGGGACGACGCAGCGCCTCGGTGTGATCCGCCGTGGCCTGCGGGAACAGCCCCGCGTGCGCGGGGACGACGCTGGTCTCACCCGCCCCACGTGGGGGCGGAAGGGAACAGCCCCGCGTGCGCGGGGACGACGGCCGCATCCGGATCGTGCTGGTCGGCGGGTCCGGAACAGCCCCGCGTGCGCGGGGACGACGATTCGTGTTCCTGGAGAACGTCGCAGCGATCCGGAACAGCCCCGCGTGCGCGGGGACGACAACGGGGTGCACCCAGTGCACCCAAAGCAGTCCGGAACAGCCCCGCGTGCGCGGGGACGACACTTCATCGAAACGATGAAGGAAATGTCTACCCGGAACAGCCCCGCGTGCGCGGGGACGACACTTCTTGACCTGCGGCGTTACGAGCGACACGACCGATTCTCATTCACTTTCCCGACGGTCTCCCGCATCCCACAGATCCTCCCTGCCCACAGTATCCCGTCCCCCCGCCACAGCCCTCCAGCAGGCCCTTCGCGACTCCACCAGGCGTCCCCACGACCCGCCGCCGCCCTCCCGCGACGGCGAGGACATCCGCACCGCTCGACCACGCGCCGCCCACCAGCACGAAACTGTCCGCAATTCCCGTCAGCCACCACATCGCGCCATACCTGGTGAAACATCCACAACAACTGCCGTTCCCGCCCTCCCCGCCGTCCCTCACACCTCTCACCACCATCTGACCTGCGAGTTCTCGCCCGTTCGTACCTCGAACCACGAAGAAACGGTCCGCACGACCACTCGCTCACGCGACCCGAGCGGGCTGTCCACTCCCTGCCGTTCGGCGGCGAAGCACAGTTCCGGCCGCCCTCCGGCGCCCGCAGGCCTACCCATCCCTGGCAATTCAGGTCACGAACTGCCCTGAATTCGGCCACACCACCACCCGTGGCCGAACGGTTCCTCACTTCGCTGGCAGCCCGACGCTGGGGAGCATGCGCTCAACCGGCTTTTCCAGCACCCCCACCGCCGGGGACAGCCGAGCACGGCCTCCAGGCGAGGTTGACGCGGCGCGGGAACCGGGACGCGCTCACGGGTGGGAGCCTGGCCGACCTCGGAGGCGATGGTTCAGCAGTGTCACGCCCTCACCTCCGACAGCAACTCCGCCGGTGCCGCCTCCACTCCCCGTTCGCGTTCGGACAGCAGGCGGACCCCCTCGTCGACCAGGGCGGCCGGTACGGGCTCCTCCGCCGGCCCGGCGGGCAGCACGACCGCTGAGACGGTGCGGGCCCGGCCGCCCTCCCGGCCGATCAGGTCCGCCCGGATGCGGCCGGCGACGGCACGGGCCTCGGCGGGCGGTGCGGGCAGGACGGCGATGACCAGCGACCCGAACTCGACGTGGACCCGCCCTCCGGCGGCGCGCAGATGCGCGTGCACCCGGGCGGCGGCCCACGCCTCCCGGTGGGTCGTCTCGGCGGGGGACTCACCGGGTGTGGCCGGGGACTCGGCGGTCACCAACAGCACGCTGCTCGTGCCGAGCCCACCACCGTCCGGTCCAATCACCTCCCGGGGAGGACGGTCCGGTTCGGGGCGGGCCGCGAGGGCACCGCCCGCTTCGGACTCCTCGACGATCCGTTCCTCCACGGCGCGCCGCAGCCGCAGGAGGTCCCGCCACTCGGCCCACTCCGCCTCCAGGGACCCCGGTGCTGGTTGGGGTGCCTCGGGCGGCCACACCGCCAGCGCGGAGCGGAGGCGGTCGAGTCCCTGCCTCCGGTCGCCGTCGCGCAGGAGGCGGAGCCCGTCCTCGGCGTGCCGCGCGAAGCGCCCGGCGTCGACCCGGTCGGGGTCGATGCGCAGGAGGTAGCCCGGGGAGTGGGTGAGGAGCACCGCGCCGCCCGAGGGGTCGTCGTCCTGGGCCAGCACACCCCGGAGCTCGGAGACGGTGTTCTGGATCATCTTCCGCCCGGTCCTGGGGGGTTCGTCGCGCCACAGGGCCGCGAGCAGGTCCTCGATCGACACCACGGAGTTCGCCCGCAACGCCAGGTAGCGCAGGACCGCCCGGTGCTTGGGCCCGCCGAGCAGCAGGGCCGTTCCCCGCGCCTCCGCCCGGACCGCGCCCAGTACACGAATTCGCATCCTTCGGCCCCGCTTTCGGATCAGGCGTCGGTGCTGTGCCGCCGCTCCGCCGTCGTGGTGGGTCGTCCCGCGCTGCCGTGCCCGCCCGGCGCGGTGTCGTGGGTCCGCCGTCCCGCTCCCCCGCCCCGTCACGGCCGGACGCCTACGGAGCGCGGTGCCCCGCTGGGAGGGCCACCGCCGGTCACCGGAACGGCGGTGGCCCCGTGGACCGGGCACGCTAGCCATCCGTGCCACCCCGGTGACAGTGCGTGCTTCCACCGGTGGGGTCAGCGGGCGGTAACCGGTGGGCGGTCACTGACCGAGCGGTGGAGGATCTCCCGGGGTACCGGGCGGCGCTCCGTTCGACAATGGTCGGGGCCGGGGAAACCGTGGGAGGAGGCCGGGTGGGCGGAGACGAGCGGCGTCCTCGCTCGCCGGTTCGCCCCGCGCGGGTGTTGGGCGGGGTGTTCCTCGACGCCGGCCTGTCGGTGTCGGCGTACCTGGTGTTCCGGTGGGCCGGGGCCGGTGACTACCTGGCGTTGCTGGCCGGGACCGTCGTCGCCGGTCTGCGGCTGGGCTGGGTGCTGTTGCGCACCCGGCGGCTCGACGCGTTCGCCTTGTTCATGACGGCCACCTTCGCGGTGGGCCTCGGCCTGTCGTTCGTCACGGGAGACGCCCGGTTCCTGCTGCTCAAGGAGTCGGTGGGCACCGCCGTCACCGGGCTGCTGTTCCTGCTGACCTGCCTGCTGCGCCGTCCGCTGCTCTACGCGGCGTCCAAGCGCTTCGCCGGTCTCGACGCGGCGGAGTCGACGGCGTGGGATGAGCGGTGGCGGGCCAGCCCGCACTTCCGCCGGCTCTTCTACCGCACCACCATCGTGTGGGGGTTGGGATTCGTCGCGGAGGCGGTGCTGCGGGTGCCGTTGGTGTTCCTGCTCCCGATCCCGGTGATGGCCACGGTGGGCTCACTCGGCACACCCGTGCTCATCGTGGGCCTGCTGGGGTGGACGCTGTGGTACGGGCCCCGCCGGGAACTCCGGGTCCAGGAGATCGAACGCGCCGAATCCGCCGGAGCGGCGGGAACGGATCGCGAGAACGCCCTCCCAGCCGGCACCGAGGCGCGGGACCGGACGACGAGCGGCTGACCGGCCGGTGCGGGGCACCCGAGCCCGCTGGCACCCCCGGCCTCCCCGCCCCCACCGAAGCACGTCGAGTGCGCGCCGATGCAGGAAGCGACCCACACCCCGCCCTGTCGCCGCTGCGCGGGATGCGAGGCACCGGACACGGCCCTTCGCGGACACGCTGGACGAGCGTGCCACCGCCACTCCGCACACCACCGACGAGCAGCGGCCCTTGCGCTGCTGGATGAGGAGGAGCGCCGAGGCCCACGCGACGTCCTGGTCGTGCGCCCTCCTCTGCCCTTGGGCGCACGACAAGCTCGAACGATCAGCGAGGCCCGAACCGCACCAACGCGGAACCCAGCAGGGACGATCAGCTCCTCGGGTGTTTCCGCGCGGACCGCCGCCCTCACGCTCGTATCAGCCGGACCGGTCCGCGCCGTGCACCGCGCGCACGCGGGCCAGCCGGTCGCGCCACCACCCGGCTTGTTCGGGCTCGACGAGTTCGTAGGTAGCGAGCAAGGAGGGGTCCGGGGCTGGTGGCGTGCGAGGCACGGGAAGGAAGCCGTCCACTGCCCGCAGGGAGCCGGGGCCGGACACGAGATCGCTCTCGAACAGCGACAGCGTGCCCAGACCGCAGGCGAAGTCCAGTTCGGGCAGTGCGGCGGCGAGGGCGACCTGTGCGGCGAGACCGACGCTGGTCTCGAGTGCGGAGGAGACCACGCAGGGAAGCCCGGCGGCTTCGGCGACCCGCAACGAGCGACGGACGCCACCGAGTGGGGTGCACTTGATCACCGCGACGTCCGCTGCGCCCGCGACGGCCACCCGTAGTGGGTCGTCGGCGCGACGGATGGATTCGTCGGCGGCGATCCGGACCTCGACAGCCCGCCGGACGATGGCGAGTTCCTCGATGGTGCGGCAGGGTTGTTCGACGTACTCCAACCCGCCGGCGGCCTTGTCCAGCTGGCGGATGTGGGACACGGCGGTGTCGGTGTCCCAGACTCCGTTGGCATCGACCCGGATCGCGCCGTCCCGCCCGAGTGCGGCACGAACGGCTTCCACGCGAGCGAGGTCCTCCGGGAGCGACTCGGGGTGATCAGCGACCTTGATCTTGGCGGTCCGACACCCCGAGTTCGCGGTGATCTCATAGGCCCGTTCGGGGCCGACGGCGGGCACGGTGCAGTTGATGGGGATGCGGTCACGCACGGCTGGCGGCCAGCCAATGGCGCACTGCTCGATGGTCGTCGACAACCACCCCGCCGACACGGTGTCGTCGTAGTCGGAGAAGGGGCAGAACTCGCCCCACCCGGCAGGACCTTCGAGCAACATCCCCTCGCGGACGGTGATGCCCCGAAAGCGGGCACGCATGGGAATCGCGTAGATGCGGGCACCCTCGAAGTCGATTCCGGTGGTCATCAGGTGGCGGTGTCCTCGTCTCGGTGGGTACGGGTGCGGGTCAGGTCGGTGATGCGGTCGTCCAGCTCGCGCGCGTCCGGTGAGGTGCTGCTCAGCGGACGAACCCGCCGTTGGAGCATACGGAGCCTGTCGAGGACACGGTTGGAGCTGACCTGCCGCGCCATGCGCACGGCGTCCCGTCCCACGGAGGCGGCCTGTTCCAGATCACGGCTGGCCAGGTGAGCGAGGGCGAGGTCAGCCTGGACGAAGCATCGGCTGCGCACCCGCCACGGTTCATAGGTGTCCAACGCCTGTTTGATCAAACTGGCGCCTTGGTCTGGGTCGCCCACGTCGCGCAGACATCGGCCGAGATCGGCGGCGAGTTCGGCTTCGGTGTAAAAGGCCAGCCGTTGACCTCAACGCGATCGCCAAGCTGAGGTTCTGACTCCCACCTTCTCCATCACGAACCCGCGCACGGGCAGCCACCGCGTGGCATCAGTTTCGTCCCGGAGGCCGCGCTGCGGGGCCGTTGGTGGTCGTGCTCCCGCTCCCGGTGGCGGTCACGGTGAGCTCGCTGGGGACAGGCGCACCGTGTCCCGGTGCGCCTGCTCCAGGTCACTGGGTGTCGAGGTCGTCGAACTCGCCGGCCTTGCAGCCCTTGATCCACGCGGCCATCTCGGCGCGGGTGAAGAAGACGACGCCCGCGTCGGGGTGCTTGCTGTTGCGCATCGCGATGGTGCCGTTGGCGAGCGGGGCGACCTCGACGCAGTTGCCGCCTCCTGGGCCACCGCTGCCCGAGAAGCTGCTCTTGCGCCACGCGGCGTGAGCCAAGGCGTCGTTGTCCACCACTTGGCGTCCTCCTTCGTCGTGGATCACTGGTACTCCTTCGCGGCTTTCCTGACCAAATCCACCGAGTCGGTGTGGGGAAGCGCTCGCTCGGTGAGGACAGCCCACTTCAGAATACAAGCGCGGACAGCGTCACGGTCCTCGATGTACGCCGCTCCGCCGGATCCCTCGGCGTAGCCGAAATCCGGGATGGGGTCGGGGAGAGTCAGGACGGAGAACGGTCCCTCCATCGCGGGACTCGCTCCGACGGTCCTGGGAAGCACCTGAAGGGTGATGTGGTCAGCCTCCGCCTCCTCGACCAGGCGGCGCAGCTGGTTGCGCATGATCACGGGCGTCCCGACCGGCCGTTCGAGGATGGTCTCCTCCAGGATGACATGGCAGTCGAGCGGCTTCGGCCTGGTCAGGATCTGTTGGCGGGCCATCCGGGCCACCACGCGTCGTTCCACGACTTCGGCAGCGAGGCCAGGGCTCATACCGCTGATCAGCGCGCGGGTGTAGTCGGGGGTTTGCAGCAGTCCGGGGACGAGCATCGTCTCGAACTGGCGCAGTGCCACCAGCGAGGCCTCGACGTTCAGGAAGTCGTGGAAGTCCTCCGGGAGATCCTTGCGGATCGCGCGCCAGTAGCCACGTTCGTGGGCGGTGGCGGCGAGGTCGAGCAGCCAGGCGCGGAGGTTCGCGTCGGCGACCTGGTAGAGGTCGAGGAGTTGTTCGACCTCGCGGATCCGCACGCCCTGCTCGCGGGTCTCGATTCTGCCGATCTTCGAGCGTGACCATTTTCCGGCCCCGGAGGCACGCAGCTGCTCCGCGACCTGCTCGATGGTCAACCCGGCGCGCTCGCGCAACTGTCGCAGGGTTTCGGTGAGCTGCCATCGCCGCACGGTCGCGTTGACCACGTCACCGTTGTCCTGGCTCATCGAATGCCCCTTCCGCACACGATTCGACACCCGCCCATGCGCGCGACGCTGAACGGGTGAAAAAACCGAGTTCCCACTAGCATTTCTGGGTTCCCGCTTTCAACATTGGATGGACGCAGAGTACCCGACCACGCACCAGGAGTGAGCGACCAGATGCTAGCCGCAGCACAGAACCCGCCATCACCAGAGGGCACCCACCACCCGATGGACGCCTACGTGCCCGATCCCCGAGGGATGGAACCGATCTGCGACGAGGCGGAGTTCACCGCACTGGTGCGGGGCATGGTGGCTGATGAGGCCCCACGGCTGTTCGCGGTCGTGCAGGAGTACGGCGACCGGGTGGACGCCCAGATCGCGGCCTGGGGAATGGTGTTCGGCGACCGTGCCGAGATAGTCCTGCTCGATGGCGGCACGCGCGTCAGCGCGACCACCCCGGAAAGCGCGCTTCGAGGCTTCCACCTCGGCCCACACATCCGCGCCCGCCTGGTCTGGTGCGCTCCGCACACGGCCCCCCGTCGGGGGTGAGGAATCACCTGGAACGGTCAGGCGGGCGCGCATCCTCCTGCCCATTGCCACGACGAGCACCGGTGGGCAGGCACGCCTGAGCACGTCGGTCGGCTGGCGCACACATCGGGCGACGCGTTCGAGCTGGTCGTTCGGGTGGGGAGCGAGAGGGGCCAGGCGCGCCACGACGACGGATGCGGGCACGCCCGCCCACGCTCCCCAGCCCGTCAGGCCTGGCGGTGACCTTCGGGGCCGCGCCGCTCCGCCCGGCCCACCTCGCGTTCGCGCGAGGGCAGGGGGGATGACCGGCTACCGGAACGCAGCTGGGGGCTGCCGCGCACTGGGCGCCGGCACGAACGTGGCCGTCACGCCGGTCGGGTCACCGGTGGTGTCCGGCGAGCACGACCGCCCGACAGGGTGGACGAGGTGCTGCCGGTGGTGTCCGCACGTCGAACGCGCGGGACCCCGGCCTGCCAGGTCGCCGCCACCGTGGCGGACCACGGGGCGGGTGGCGGGAGTCAGCAGGCTCGGGTGCTCGGGTCGCCGGGGCCGGTGGAGACGGGGACGAGTGCGGCGGCGAGCCCGGAGCGGCCGTCGACGGCCAGCTTGCGGTACACCCTCGTCAGGTGCTTCTCCACGGCGCGCACGCTCACGGTGAGGGTGTCGGCGATCTCCTTGTTCGTCCTGCCCTCGGCGGCCAGCACCGCCACCCGCAGTTCGGCCCTGGTGAGCACCAGGTCCACCCCCGACGCCCGGGAGCAGGCGGCCAGGTCGAACCGGAAACGGTCGGTGAGCCAGTCGATCCCTCGGTCGGCGGTCAGGTCGTGGCCCTCCCGCAACACCGGTTCCGCCGCCGGATCGCCCGCCCGCAGCAGTGCCCTGCCGAGTTCCGCCAGGGTGCGGCCGAGTTCGAGGCGGTTCCCCGAACCGGCGAGCACCCGCCGGGACTCCCTGAGCAGTTCGATGCCCCTCCTGCCGTCGGTGACAGTCCCCAGCAACCGCAGCGCGGCGCCCAGCGTGGCGGGGGCACCCCACCGGACGGCGAGGTCGTACTCCTCGGCGGCCACCGCCCTGGCCGCCGCCGGGTCCCCCATCCGCAGGTGCAGGGAGGTGGCCCAGTGCCGCCACGGGCTGAGCGCCGGGTTGCGGCGCCCGGCGCGGGCCAGCAGCTGGCCGCACTCCTGGACGTGGTGGAGGGCTCCCGGCAGGTCCCCGGCGTGGGAGCGGAGGAACCCGCGCAGCGGCAGCAGCGCGTCGTGGTGGTAGGCCGCGCCTTCCGAACCGGTGGCGTGCCGCTCCAACCGGTCGAGCAGCCAGCGCGCCATGCGCGCGTCGCGGGGCAGCAACGCCGTCGGCACCAGCGCCGCCAGGCACAGCGGTAGGCCGTCCGGCCACTCCGACTCGGCGAGCGCGACGGCGTCCAGCCCGCACGTCCGGGCCCCGGTGACGTCGCCCGCTCCGAGCCGCACGCTGACCAGGCCGACCGACACGAGGACGCGGGCGACGACGGAGTTCTGCCGCCGCGCCTGGTCGAGGGCGATGTCGAGCCAGGTGCCGACGTCCTCGGCGGCGTCGGCGGCCACCAGGGTGGGTGGCAGCAGCACCAGTCCGGTGTGGACGTGCCGGGCGGCGGCGGGTTCGCCGGCGAGCACCGCCCGGCCGATCCGCCCCACGGCGTCGGAGGACAGCAGGAGTCCGCCGGTGGCCTGGTGCAGCAGCACCGACACCAGTTCCCGTTCGGCCGGGGTGCGGCCGCCTGGCACGACGTCGAGGTCGCGGAGCCGGTCGAGGACGGAGTCCTCGGTGTCGGGTGCCAGTCCGGCGCGGCGGACCCGGCACTCCACCCGCAGCGCGATCTCCAGGTCCTGCCCGGTCAGCGGTTCCCCTGACCGCAGGTCCGCCTCGGCGCGGCCCAGCAGTTCGCGGACGGCGGGCGTCACCTCGTCGAGGAGTTCCGGGGCGAGTCGGGTGGCCGCGACCGCGCGTTCCCTGGGGTGGGGCAGCAGGGGGACGGCCTGGGTGAGGTGTCGTCGCGCGGCGGCCCGGTCGAACTCGCGTTCGGCGAGGGCGAGTTCCACCAGCAGCCGGGCGCGCACCACCCCGTCGTCCACGTCGAGCAGCAGCCGCCGCAGGTAGTCGGCCGCCTTTCTCGGCGCTCCCCGCCGGAGCGCGGTGTCCGCCGCCTCCCGCAGGACCCTGGTGGCCCAGGCGTGTTGGGGGGTGGTGACGGCGAGGAGGTGTTCGGCCACGCGTTCGGGGGGTCGGCCCCGCTGGTGCAGCAGGAGGGCGGCGCCCTGGCGCAGGCGTTCCCGTTCGGCGACGCCCATCGCGCGGTCGACGGCGGCGCTGGCGCAGGGGTGGCGGAAGGAGCAGGTGCCGTCGACGTCAACCAGTCCCAGCTGGCCCAGGACGTGCAGCGAGCGGTCGCAGGTGAGCTGGTCGAGTCCGACGAGGTCGGCGACGAGTTCGGGGGTCGCCTCCTCGCCGAGCACCAGCACCGCGCGGCCCACGTCCCGCACGGGCGCGACGACGGCGTCCAACCAGGTGGTCAGCCGGTCGCCGAGCAGCCCGGACCACGGGCTGTCCTCCGCCGTGAGCTGGTCGGCGGTGGCGGGTGCCCCCGAGGACGCGACCGCGTCGAGGATTCCGGTGAGGAACATCGGGTTGCCCCCCGACGCGGCGTGGGCCCGGGTGACGAACTCCTCCTCGACCGGTGCGCCGAAGCGGTCCCTGGCCAGGGTGCGGGCGGCGTCGACGCCCAGCGGTCGGGGCCGGAGGGTGCGGGTGGCGGCGGCGAGGACGTCCTGGACGTCGGGGCGTTCCGACCAGCAGCCGACGTCCCAGGCGGCGGCCACGACGGTCACCGGGACACCGGCCAACCGGCGGGCCAGGTAACCCAGCCAGCGCAGGGACTCGGTGTCGACCCACTGGAGGTCGTCGACGACGACCAGCAGCGGCCGTTCCGCCGCCAGGTTCGCGGCCAGCGCGCGCAGCGCCGGCCACAGCGTCGCCGGTGGGACGGGCTCGGGTGGGCCGGGGTCGGGTGGGCCGGGGTCGGCGTCGAGGAGCGGGGCGGCGGGGGCGGCGGCTCCGGCGAACCAGCGGGACCGGCGCTCCGGGTCGGCCGACCAGATGGCGGGTTCGAACAGTTGCCGGGTGACGCCGTGCGCGAACTCCCGTTCCAGCGGTGCCCCGCTGGCCAGCACCACCCGGGTGTCGGCGGTCTCCTCCAGCTGGTCGGCGACCGAGCGCAGCAGGGCGGTCCGGCCGATGCCGAGCGGGCCGACGACGGCGGTCAGGGAACCGTGGCCGGCGTGGGCGGCGCGGACGGCGGCGCGGATCGCCGCGACCTCACCCTCGCGCTCGCACAGCCGCATCGCCTCTCGCCTCCCGCTGGACGATACGACGTGCCCGTCGGGGGTCACCGCACGTCCTCCCGCCCCGGTTCCCCCGAGCGGCGACCGAGTGGGTACCCGGGTTCGACGAGGTCACGGCGTCGCGTGCGGTGCAGCGTCGACCACGCCCGTGCGGCGAGCTCCTCGGTGCGCCGCAGCGGCGCCGGCGCTCCCCACCTGCCGGCCAGCTCCCGTTCCTCGTCGAAGAGCCGGGTGGCCTGCGCGACGTCGCCGGTGGCCAGGCAGGCGGTGGCGGTGTGTCCGCGCCACGGCAGCAGCGCCGGGTTGGGTTCCTGGCGGGCCAACAGCCGCCAGCCGCACTGGCGGAGGTCGGCGAGCGCCTTCCCCGGCTCGCCGAGGGCGAGGCTGAGCCGACCTCGGGTGTAGAGCACCCTGGCTCCGATCTCCCCGCCGATCGTGACGTCGGGGGGACAGGTGCGGAGCGCCCGCTCCGCGTCGGCCACGTCACCCACGTCGAGGTGGTGGAGGGCCCGCACCGAGGCCACCTGGGCGGCGAGGCTCCTCGACCGTCGCACGGCCGGCAGGGCGTCGCTGATCAGGGCCAGCGTCCGGTCGACCTCGGCGGGCAGTGCGGCGCGCAGCGCGGTTCCGGCTCGGACGGTCAGCACCCGGGCGACCACCCAGGACGGGGCCTGGCGGCGGGCCTCGGCCAGGACGGTGTCGATGGCGTCGAGGGCCTCCTCGTCCCGGCCCGCGAGGGACAGCGCGCGGGCGGCGGCCAACCGGGGGGCGGTCAGGGCGGCGGTGAGGGGTGCGCTGGTGGCCGGCTGCCCGTTGGGGGACAGTGCCCTGCGGGCGAGGTCCACCGTCCTGGTCAGGTCCACTCCGGCCACGGCGAGGGCGTGGGCGAGCGCCGCGCTCCGCGCGGGGTCGCCGGGGTCCGGTGGCAGCGGGGGTGGGGCGAGCTCGACGAGCCCGCCGGGTTCACCGCGTTGGGTGGCGTGGGCGAGCTGGCACAACGCCGTGAACGGCGCGTGGATCTCCTCGGGGGTGGTGTCGGCGTGGTGGGCGTCGGCGAGCGCGGACAGCTGCCAGTAGGCGGTGCGTCCGCGTCCCCCGGCCAGCAGCAGGTCGGCCGCGCGCAGGGTCGCCTCGCCGGGGGCTCGTCCACCGCCGGCGTCGGCGAGGACGTCGGCGAGGTAGCGCTCTCCCGTGTCCGCCGTGGCGCTGACCGCCGCCCGTTCGATCAGGGTGTTGACCCGCGTCGTCGGGGCCAGGGGTTCCCGCAGCGCCCGGTCGAGGTAGCGGGCGGCGTCGTCGGGGTGGCCGGTCGCGCGGGCCTGGTGGGCGGCGCGTCGCAGCACCCCGACGGCCCAGCCCCCGCCGCCGGATGGGGCGCGCATCAGGAGTTCGGCGACGTCGACGTCGTCCACGGCGGACCGGTGGCCGAGGTCGGCGGCCCGCGCGTACAGGTCCTCCCGGTCGTGGGTGGGCATCTCGGCGAGCACGCGGTCGCGGACGATCGGTCCGACCACGTCGGGGCGGTCGTCGGGGCCGCCGCGCCCCCGGACGAGGCCCATTCCGGCGAGCCGGTCGAGGACGACGCGCTCGGAGGCGTCGCGGAGGCCGGCGAGTGCGGCGACGAGCCGGAACGGCAGGCGGCCCCCGGTGGCGGCGAGCGCGCGGAGCAGTCCCGCCGGTTCGGCCTCCAGGGTCGCGGCGAGCCGGGTGACGCGGTCGCCGTGGGCGGCCGCGACGACACGCCACACGTCGGTGGCCGCGAGGTCCTCCGGGGGGACGCTGGCGGATCCGAGGTGGCGGCGGAGGACGTCGAGCAACCAGGGGTTGCCGCCGGTGGCGTCGGTCGCCGCCCGCGCGAGCGTCTCGGGCGCGGGCGCACCGGCCCGCCCGAGGGCGGTCCGGACGCTCTCGGGGGTCAGCGGACCCACGGCGAGCAGGTGTGGCGCGGTGACCCGGTCCGGGCCGTGCGGCGCGCCCTCGGCGCGGGGGGACAGCGGCACGGCTCCGGTGTCGCCGGCGAGCAGCAGTGCCAGTGGGACGTCCCGCAGGCGCCTGCGGAGCGCGCCGAGCCAGCCCACCGACCACCGGTCGGCCCAGTGGGCGTCGTCCACGACGACCAGCAGGGGTTGTTGGCGTGCGACGGAGAGGAAGTCCCGGCACAGCAGCGGGACGAGTTCGGCGTCGCGGTCGGGGTCGGTCCACACCGGCGAGGTCCACAGGGAACTGCCGGGTGGGGTGAGCGCGCCGAGCAGTTGGGAGGTGATGCCGTGCCGGAGCCGGGTCTCGGCGGGTGTCCCCCTGGCGAGCACGACCCTGGCGCCGCGCCGTTCGGCGGCGGCGGCCGCGTGCAGCAGCAGCGCGGAGCGCCCGCTGCCGGGGGTTCCCTCGACGACCCCGACCGACGGGGTGGAGGCGAGGAGTTGGGAGACGATCCGGCGCAGGATCGCCAGTTGGGGGGCGCGGTCGAGCAGGTGCGCCCTGGCGGCCTGGTCCTGCCAGTGGCGCCGTCCGGTGAGCACGGACGCGGCGGAGGTCGCCGGCGGCGCGGCGGGCTGGTCTGGGTTCATCGGTGTTGGCCGGTCGGGTCGGGTTCGGGGAGGACGGCGCGCAGCGCGGCCCGCCCTGGCACGTCGAGCTTGCGGTAGGTGTTGGTGAGGTGCACCTCGACGGTCCGGACCGTCACGAACAGCGCGTCGGCGATCTCGCGGTTGGTGTGGCCGGCGGAGGCCAGGGCGGCGACCCGCCGTTCGGCGCCGGTGAGGAGGTCCACGGCGGCGGGTCCGGTGGAGCGCCGGCGGCCGCCGGCGGCGGCGTGGCGGCGGCTCGCGGCGAGGAACAGCGCCTGGGACCCGCACTGGGTGGACAGGTCGAGGGCGGCGCGCAGGTGTTCGCGGGCCTGCCGGTTCCGGCCGACCCGCAGCAGCGCCTCCCCCAGCCGGAAGCGGGCGTTGGCCAGGCACAGCCGCGCCGGGGAGGTGGCGAGCAGGTCCACCGCGTCGGACAGCAGGGCCACCGCGCGGCGCCCGGACTCGGCCAGTCCCCGGGCGGTCAGCCCGAGGCCGATGGCGCGGGGCGCGCCCCAGCGCAGGGCCCGCTCGTGCTGCCGGTGGGCCAGTTCACCGGCCTCGGTGCGCCGGCCGAGTTCGACGAGGATCGCGGTGGCGTCCACCCACCAGGTCGCGAACAGGGGGTTGGTGATACCGGTCCGGTCGAGGTGGTCGCCGCAGCGCCGCAGGTGGTGCAGGGCGCCTTCGGTGTCGCCGCTCTGCCAGCGGGCTCGTCCCCGGGCCAGCAGGTGGTAGGGGTGGTTCCACACGACCCGGTCGGCCCCGGGGCGGCGGGCGAGCAGCAGCGCGCGTTCGGCTCCGGGGAGGTCGCCGTGGGCGACGAGGGTCACGGCGAGCATGGTGTTCGGCCAGGCGGCCCTGGTGCGCCGGGGGTTGCGGGCGGCCGCCTCGGCCGCGTCGCGGGCGTCGGCGACGGCGTCCCGGACGCGTCCGGCGGCGAAGAGCACGTGGGCCCGGTTGGCGAGGGCGACGCTGAGGGTTCCGGAGTGGGTCCGTCTGCGGGCGGGGTCGGTGAGCCGGTCGAGCACGGTCAGCGCGGTGGGCAGCTCGTCGGCGAGGTGCAGGGCGAAGGTGGCGCTGACCAGTGCCCAGTCCCCGGTGCCCTCGGGGACCCGCACGGCCCGTTCGGCGAGGTCGAGGCTGCGCGGCAGGTCGGTTCCCCCGCCCGCGTCGAGGGCGGCCAGGACTCCCAGGAGCTGGCGTTCCCCGGGGGTGCGCCCCGGCGGGGCGGGGATGCTCCGGGCCAGTGCCCGGGTCTCCGCCAGGGTGCTGGCCTCCTGGATGCCGGTGAGCAGGAGGGTGGACTCCACCTGGGCGCGCAGCTCCCGGTCGGTGGGTCCCGGGTTGTCGCCCACCGCGGCGATGAGTTCGGCTCGTGCGTCGGCGAGCACCCGGGTCCCCTCCGGGGCGCGTTGCGCGCTGACGGCCGTCAGTCCTACCTGGACGGCGAGGCTGGCGCGGTCCCGCGCCCCGGTGGTTCCGGCGAGGGCGGGGGCGAGGTGGGCGAGGGCGGCGGCGGGGTCCACCTGGGCCAGCGGGCGGGCCAGCTCGATGCGCAGTTGCACCGGTGGGGTGAGCGGCCCGCCGGCGGCCAGCACCCTGGCGAGGTAGCTGGCGGCGTCCTCGGGGGCGCCGCGGCGGCGGGCCGCGTCGGCGGCCTCCCGGAACACCCCGGTCATCCACGGTTCGAGGGGGCCGTTCCGTTCGAGCAGTCGCAGGGCGACCTCCTCGGCGGGGCGGCCGGCGTCGTTGAGCAGGCGGGCGGCCCGGTCCCGCAGGCGTGGCAGTTCGTCGGCGGGGTGCGCGGTCAACACGGCCAGCCGGCCGGTGGTGTGGGTGAACCGGCCGCCGGTGACGAGCCCGGCCCGCGCCAGTGCGGTCATGGCATGGCTGGCGACGTGTTCCGGGACGCCGGCGAGCGCGGCCACCAGCCCGATCCCGGGGGTGGCCCCGGGTCCGGGGTCCTCCAGCACGGCCAGGGCCCTCGCGACCACCCGGACGTGGTCGGGCAGGGTGTCGAGGCGGATCAGGGCTGATCGCCGACGGACCTCGGCTCCCAGCTCGGTCACCCGGTGCGCGTCGCGGTCGTCCGGGGTGATCCCGGCCGTGTGGAGTTCGTCGAGCAGCCGCCGCAGCAGTGCCGGGTTGCCTCCGGTGAGGTCGTGGCAGCGGCGCACGAAGCTCGGGGTGCCGGGGCCGTCGAACGCCTCGCGGACCAGTTCGGCCACGGCGGGTTCGGTCAGCGGTGGGAGGGGCAGGCCAGCGGCGCCGGGGCCGCGCAGCAGGCGGGTGAGCACCGGGTCGGCCGGGGCGCGGACGGCGTCGTGCCAGCCGAGGACGACCAGCAGCGGTCCCCGGGTGGTCCGCCGGAGGAGGAAGTCCAGCCAGCGCAGCGACGCGGCATCGCACCACTGGGCGTCGTCGATGACGAGGGCGAGCGGGCGGTGGCGCATCAGCTGGCTGACCCGCCGGTAGGGGGCGTGCAGGGCCTCGTGGGTGTCGTCGCCGGCGTCGGCGGGCCCCGGGTGGTGTCCGAGGGGGGCGAGCAGCGCGTGGACGGTGCCGCGGTGGCGGGTGGCGGAGGAGGGTCGGCAGGCCGCCCGGAGGACGGTGAAGTCGGCGGCGAGTCGCCGGCGGAGGGTGTCGAGGACGACGGTGCGGCCGGTGCCGGCGGCTCCCGTGACGACGACGAGCCGGGCCAGGCCGGCGCGGACGTGGTCGGTGTGGGCGGCGAGCTGGTCGAACTCCCGCTCGCGCCCGACGATCACCGGACCCATTCCGGGGCGACTCGGGGTGGCCAGGCTCCCGGGCGCAACATGCCGAGGCTGTAGGCCTTGGAGACCAGCGCCGGCCGGTTGGGCACGTCCAGCTTCCGCATCAGGGTGCGGACGTGGTAGTCGACGCCCTGCCGGCTGAGGTAGAGGTGGGCCGACATCCACGCCGTGGACTGGCCGGCGGCGACGGCCTCGAGCACGCGGCTGCCGGCGCGGCTGAGCCGCGGTTCCCCCCGTCCGCCGGGCCGCTCGCCCCGTTCCGGGGTGAACACGACGACGAGCATGCGGGGTTGGTCGTCGGCCCCGCACAGGGCGGTGCCGGTGAGGTGGCCGGGGACGAGGGCGCCGTCGGCGCGGCGGATCAGCACGTTCTCGGTGAAGCGGGTGGCGCTGCCGTCGGCGAGGTGTTCGGCGCGGCGGCGGATGTCGACGGCGAAGCCGGGCTCGACGAGGGCGGCGATGTCGTGGCCCCGCACCTGGCCGGGAGGTCGTCGCACCACCTGGGAGAACTCGTGGCTGACGCCGAGCACCCTCAGGGTGAGGTCGGACCAGGCGATGCAGAGGGTGGAGGATTCCAGGAGGGTGTGGAAGAGGCCGGGGGGAACGTCGGTGCGGTCGGGCGGCGGGTCCACCTCGGGGTGGGTGCCGGTCGCGTCCAGCTCGGCCAGGTCCGGGGTGCGGACATCGGTCTCGGACACACTGCCTCCTTTTCCCGCCAGCACGCGAACCCGCGATTCCCCCTCGCCGTCGGAGCTTCACGAGCCGGGGTCAGGGAGTCGGAACGGGCTCCAAGATCACCGGTGATCGTCGCGCCGATCCTATGAAGCGATCACGGAGAGCGGCAACGCGAGCACGTTCCTGTCGCCTAACCTTGTGGTCCCGTCCCCCTTTGGTTCGGTCCTCAACCACCTGCTCCCGCATTCGTACGGGCCCCAACGGAGCAATGACGGACTCCGAACGGAGCAACCGGTTCTGGGAGATGGCCGTACCCGCGCCGTCGCGGCCCGCCGAGCGCCGCGCCGTCCGCCGCTCATCTGAGCAGCGCGGCGGTCTCCTGGAGGACGGGGAGGGTGTCGAGGGGGCTCGGCGCCCCGGAGGCGAGGACCGCCCGGACCGCCTCCCACAGGCCGCGACGGTCGTTGACCTCGGGCAGCGCGTCGCACCGGACACCGGCGGGATCGTGCCGGACCAGGGTCGAGCGGGGGCCGAGGGTCACCGACCAGCGCACGGCGGACCCGACGGCGTCGAGCACGAGCACCGGCCCGTCCCCGTCGACGCCGCCGGTGAGCAGGACGTCGTGGTCCGCCCGGTGGGACACCAGGGAGTACCCGTCGGGTCGGAGTTCGACGGGTGCCAGCGCGCCGAGGCCCGGGACCAGCCCGCGCGCCACGGCGAGCTGGGTCGCCAGGGCCGTGTGCGCATCGCCTGCCGGGAGGCGGATGTCGAGGTCGAGCAGTTCCGCACCGGCCAGCGGGAGCCGACCGCCCGGAGCACGGGCGGCCCAGCCCGGGAGGGTGGGCCGGGGAGCGTCGAGCACGCAGCGCACCGACCTGGCCGTCAGGCCCTCGACGAGGGGCAGGGCGGCGGCGACGGGCCGGGAGAGGACGACCACGCGGGTGCGGTCGGAGCGCTCCCGGAGCCGGTCGGACCAGCCGGGGACGCCGCAGTCGACCAGCAGGACCTCGGCCCCGGCCGGTCCCGCCACCACCCGGAACGCGCCACCGAGGCCGGCCAGGGCCCGCCGGTGCCACTCGTCCGCGCCAGGGTCGCCGCCCAGCGCCACCGTGACCGGGCCGGTCACGACGGGTCCCCGAGCAGGGGCGCGGCCGCGTCGGCGATCCCGAGCAGGTAGTCCAGGTCCGCGACGGCCTCCTCCAGGGGCAGCACCGGTTCGGCGGTGCCGGCGGCGACCTCGGCCACGTTCTCCCACATCGCCCGGTACCCGTCGAGCGGGGTGGACCAGCGCCGGGTCTCCCCCGCCGCCGTCCAGCGCGCCGTGGCGGACCCGGCGCGCAGGTAGGAGGAGGGCAGGTCGACCCGCAGCCGGCCTCCCTCGCCTCGGGCGTCCACATGCCAGTCCGGCCGCCGCCAGTCCCCGGCGGAGAACCCGGAGAGGACGGCGGTGCCGCCCGGGCCGGCCAGCCCCAGCAGGTAGCCGCCGGAGGGCAGCAGCCTGGCGTGGGTCACCCGGTCCACCTCCGGGAGGAGCGCCCGCAGGTGGGTCGCGGTGTGGACACCCAACCCCAACAGGGCGAACCGGAGCACGACGGCGCGGGCCGAGGGGTCGGTGATGGGCGGTGGCGCCGGCGGCGCGGGTGGAGGTGCGGAGCCGGACGCCAGGGCGACCAGCACCTCGGTGCGCGGCACCCAGGCGCGGACCCGCACCCGCCGGGCTCCTCCCAGCCGGGGGCGCGCGTGCCCCAGGGCCGCCCGCCACGCGGGGTCGTAGGAGTGCATGGTCCCGACCAGCACCCGGGTGCCGGCGCGGCCGGCGGCGGTGGCGATCCGCCGGGCGTCCTCGACGCCCAGCGCGAGCGGCTTCTCGCACAGCACGACCCGCTTGCCGGCCTCGCAGGCCGCGACGACGTGATCGGCGTGCGTCCAGTGCGGACCGCAGACCGCGACGACGTCGACCGCCTCGTCGTCGAGCAGGGCGGCCACGTCCACCCCTGCCCGGGCGCTCATCTGAGCGCCCTCCAGGGCGGTTCTCGCGGAGTCGGGTGTCGCGGCCACGGCGTGGACCACGGGGAGCCGGTCAGCCAGCTCCCGCAGCACCGGGAGGTGCACGCTCCGTACAACACGACCGGTCCCGATGATGCCGACTCCCGCCATCACACCCCCTGGATCATCCGCGCCACCGCCGCCGCCGAGCGCACGGCGAGGGCCGCGCTGGTGAGCGTCGGGTTCGCCGCCGTGGGCCAGCCGATGACCCCGTTGCCGCCGACGACGAGGTTGTCCACACCCCACACCCGGCCGTCCCGGTCGCAGACCGAGGTGCGCGGGTCGTGGCCCATCCGCACCGTGCCCTGGTAGTGCAGGGAGCTGCCCGCCGGCAACAGCCGGGGCTCACCCCCGGGGGTCGCCTCCCCGAGCGAGGCGGCCACCGTGGACACGAGTTCGGCGGCGCGGGCGGCGGTGGCCCGGTCGGCCCGGGTGAGCCCGTACTCCACGCGGGGCGCCGGCATCCCGTAGGCGTCGAGCCGCTCCGCCGAGAAGGTGACGCGGTCCCGGGCACGGATCTCCTTGGCCGCGTACCAGGTCAGGCTCAGCAGGGGACGTGGGTCGGCGACCCCGGGGCCCAGCGGGCCGAGGTCGGCGAGCATGACCTGCCCGTGGAAGGGGTGCCCGCTGGTCCAGGGGACCCGCAGGACACCGGTCACCAGGTCCCGCCACTCCCCGTCGAACGGTTCGGCCGGTTCGGGGTGACGGGGAGGGTCGTCGAGGTCCAGCAACGCCCACGCCATCACCGCCAGGTGGTCGTTGAGGTACCGGCCCAGGGCTGGTGGTCGCAACCCCGACGCCCACAACAGCTGCGGTCCTCGGAACGCGTCGGCCGCCACGGCCACCGCGCGGGACCGCACCACCCACCGCCGGCCACCGCGCAGGCACTCCAGTTCCGCGCCGACCACCCGGCCGTCGTCGAGGAGCAGCCGGCGGCACAGGGTCTCGGGGCGGAGCAGGAACCCCGGCTGGCGGTCGAGGTCGCCGAGCACGGTGTCGACACCGCCCCACTCCCCCGGCCCGCCCGCCATCGGCATCCACCCGACGTCCTGACCGGGCAGGGCGTCCCGGAGCCCGGCGAGCAACCGGGTGCCGGCGGCGGTGTCGGCGTAGGGCCGGGCGCGCACCCCCAGCAGCCGCTCGGCGACGGCGAGGTCGTCGGAACCGACGAACGGGGACCGCTCCGCCGGCCCCGGGCGGGGGGTGGCGCAGGTCCAGTGGCCGCCCATGCCGCCGACGCAGGTGGACAGCGCGGCGGCGGGCATCCCGTCCTGCTCGTCGCCCTCCGGGTCGGCCGGGCGCAGCAGCCCGGTCCCGAACCGGGGCGTGACCGCGCCGGCTCCGACCGCCGGGTACCGCCCGGCGGAGCGGTGGCGGGGTTCGGCCCGGTCGGCGGCCGGGAGGTTGTGCACGTTGCGGCCGGGTGGCCCGGTCACGGCGGGGCCCGCGTCGACGACGAGCACCGAGGCCCCGGGGACGAGGTCCCGGACGCGGCGGGCGACGGTCGCGCCGACGGGTCCGCTACCGACCACCAGCAGGTCCACGGTGGAGGGTCCCTCCGGTGGGTCGGTCACGGCGTGGCCCGGGGCGGTCGGAGACCCTGCTCCTCCAGCAGGGTCAGCAGGTTGTCGATGGACAGGTCGTCGGGGCCGGGAGGTTCCCCGGTGCCCCACTCGGCCGCGTCCACCCCCTCCACCCCGCCGATCTCGTCCAGGACACCGTCGAGGTCGGACGCATCCGGGGACAGCAGGGCGGCCCGCCGCACCAGGGCCGTCCGTTCGAGCCGGCCGAGCTCGCCCCCCTCGGGGAGGCCGAGCGGGACGACCGCGAGGCGCCGGACGTCCGACCACCGCACCAGCCGGGCCAGCGCCCCGGGGTGGAGGCGCCACCCGGCCGGGCAGGTGAACCGGAACGGGACGGGGAACGAGTCGCGCCCGGCCGAGGTGGCGAACCGGACCCGGCCCTCCCCCCGGTAGTGGACCCGGGTGAGCCGGGCGTCGACGAACTCCTCGGCGAGCACGTCCCGCCGTTCCCCGCCCAACTCGTCCCACGGCCCCAGCAGCGTGACCCGCACGTCGGGCACCCCGCCGGCCAGGGCCGCGTCCACGCTCGCGCACACCGCCTCGTGCCCGGCGCCCCGGGTGTCGATCACGACGTCGACGTAGGGCACCGTCCACTGCCGCGCCACGCCCCGGCGGGCCAGCCGCAGCGTCGGCACGAGATCCGCCAGGTAGGGGCGGTTGTGCCGGACCGTGCCCTCGGGGTCGCGGAGCAGACCGGAGGCGCCGAGGTGCCAGGACGTCGCGCCCGCCTCCGGCACGAACACCGCACCGGCCTGCGACAGCCGGTAGCCCAGCTCGGTGTCCTCGCCGTGCGTCAGGCGCGGGTCGACGCCCCCGGCGGCCCGCAGCAGGTCGGCGGGGACGGACATGCTGGCGCCCACCAGGGTGGTGCCCACGCTCGGCCCGGCCTCCCGCAGCCCGTCGGTCTCCCCGCTGACCGCGTCGATCCAGTGGTTGGGCGTGGCGCCGGCCGGGTCGTACAGCTCACCGGAACGGCCCTCCGCGACCGAGGCCCGCACCTGCTCCGGGGTGAGGTCGCCGCTGGTGAAGTCCACCATCAGCCGGTGGCCGAGCACGACGAGGTAGTCGGCGAGGTGGTGCCACCGCAGGTGCAGCTCCACCTCCTCCCGGCAGGCGATCATGTCCGCGTCGAGCCGGTGGATGACCGTGCCCTCGGCGACGTCGACGCCCCGCCGCAGCGCGTGCCCCGGCCCCCACCCGTCGGGACCCGCCGTCACCAGCCGGGTGCGCTCCGGCCTGATCTCCGGCAACCGGACCGGCGGGGTGCTGCCGTCGTCGACCACGACGACCTCCAGCAGTTCAGCCGGGTAGGACTGGGCCGCCAACGCGGCCAGGGTGAGGTCCAGCCGGTCGTGGTAGTCGTGCGCGGGGATGACGACGCTCACGGGCAGCTCCGGCGTCCACCCGCCCGGGTCCGGTGGGTGGAGCACCCCGTGGTCGTTGTGCCGGATGCGGGGACGGGCCATCACCGCACCAGCCCTTCCAGGTGGGCCACGGCCGACTCCACCGGCGGCAGGGCCAGCATCCGCCGCTGCGCGCCGCGAAGCCGCGCTTCGTACCCGGGATCGTCCAGCAGGGTCCGGCAGGCCTCGGCGACGTGGTGGCCCTCGGGGTCGGCGACCCGCACCCCCAGGCCGAGCTCGATCAGCCGGTCGCTGTTGTGCTCCTGGTCGCCGAACAGGGGCAGCACCGCCATCGGCACCGCCGCGCGCATCGACTCGCGGATGCTGTTGTAGCCGCCGTGGGTGACGAACAGCTGCGCGCACTGCAACAGCGACGGCTGGGGGATGTGGTCGACCACGTGCACGTTCTCCCCGGCCAGGTCCGGGTCGACGGGGATCCCCCCAGTGGCGACCACGCCCACGCAGTCCAGTTCGGACAGGCCGGCGATGAAGGACTCGGGGACCACCGCGAACGGGTGCTCGGTGACGGAGTCGGGGAGCTGCCCAGGCTCCGGGGTGAACCCGGGGAGCATGGTGCCGGCCGAGGCGATGACCAGCGGTCGGTCCGCCGGCAGGTCGGCCACCCAGTCCGGGAGCCGTTCGGCGCGGGTCACCGCCGCCGGCTGCTGGTAGGCGAAGGCCGGTGCGGCGTCCGACCGGGCGAAGGAGAGTTCGGCGGGCACGCAGTCCAGGCGGCCGTGCGGGTACATGGCCAGCGGGTCGTCCAGGGGTGCCAGCCCCAGCTCGGCGCGGCGCCCGTTGAGCTCGGCGTGCACCAACGCGGGGTCGAGGAACTGGCCGGTCCCCGACGGCGCGGGCACCGAGGGGACTCCGAGCGCCTCCGCGACCAGGGCGCCAGCGAAGTCGGTGCCGTCCCGCAACACCAGGTCGGGGTCGAAGTCCCGGGCCAGGGGCAGGATCGCCTCGTGGTTGGCTGCGATGTGGGGGCCGCAGCCGGTCATCACCCACAGCGCCTGGTGGTGCCGGTCGACGTCCGCCGGCACCGTGGAGGTGCCGTCGGCCAGGGCCCGCATCACCAGGTCGGCCAGTTCGGACAGGACCGGTTCGACGCGGACCGGTTCACCGTCGAACACGGCTGCCGGTTTCGGCGGCGCGACGACCAGGAGCTCGTGCCCGGCCGCGACGAGGCCCCGCGCGAGGGGCAGCAGCGCCCTGGCGTGGGAGGGGGTTCCGGTGATCGTGCAGAGCACGCGCATCGCGGTGTCCTTCTCTTCTCGGATGGTCGACCCGGTCAGGGTTCGGGGACCAGGTCGGGCTCGGCACGGGCCGCCCCGGGGGCGGCACCGAAACCGGTCAACGTGATCCCCGCGCCGGCGAGCACGTCGGGATCGAGGTGGTTGCGGGTGTCGACGACGACGGGCCGGGCCAGCAGCCCGGCCACCCGCGACCAGTCCAACGCCCGGAACGACGGCCACTCGGTGAGCAGCACCAACCCGTCCGCGCCTTTCGCCGCCTGGTAGGGGTCGTCGGTGACCGCCACCGCGCCACCGGGGATCTCCCGGGTCACCGCGACCGCCGGGTCGTGGGCGACGAGCTCGGCACCCCGCCGGGCCAGCAGTTCCGCGATCGCCAGCGCGGGCGAGTCCCGCAGGTCGTCCGTTCCGGCCTTGAAGGTGAGGCCCAACAGCCCGAGCCGGAGCCCGTCGAGGGACCCACCGCAGGCGGCCTCGACCCTGTCCACCACCCGCTCCCGCTGCCGCTCGTTGGTGCGGACGGCCTCGGCGAGGAGGGGGAAGTCGAAACCCACCGACTCCGAGACCCGCAGCAGCGCCATCGTGTCCTTCGGCAGGCAGGACCCGCCCCACCCCGGCCCCGGCCGCAGGTAGGACTGGCCGATCCGCTGGTCGTAGCCCATGCCGGTGAGGATGTCGGCGATGTTCCCGCCGAGGCGTTCGGACAGCTCGGCGATGGAGTTGACGTAGGACAGCTTCGTGGCGAGGAAGCAGTTCGCCGCGTACTTGACCAGTTCGGCGCTGGTGGCGTCGGTGAGCACGGCCGGCGCCCCGAGCCGCGCGTAGAGGGCGAGGACCCGTTCGGCCGCGCGGCGGCTGTCGGAACCGACGACGATCCGGTCGGGTGAGAGGAAGTCCGCCACCGCGCTGCCCTCGCGGAGGAACTCGGGGTTGCTGACGACGTGGACGTCGTCGCGGCCCAGGATCTCCGCCATCCCACGCGCCGTCCCCACCGGGACGGTGGACTTGTTCACCAGGACGCAGCCCGGGGCCAGCAGTGCTCCGGTCTCCGCCAGGACCGCCGACACCGCCGTGAGGTCGGCCGTCCCGTCCGGCCCCATCGGGGTGGGCAGGCAGAGGATGACCACCTCGGCGTCGCGGACCGCCCCGGCCGCCCCGACCTCGAAGGCGAGCAGCCCGGAGGCCTGGCCCTGCCGGATCAGCTCGGGCAGCCCCGGTTCGAGGATGTCGACCTCGCCCCGGCGGAGGCGGTCGACCTTGGCGGAGTCGATGTCGGCGCACCGCACGCGATGTCCCAGCGAGGCCAGGCACGCTCCGGTGGTGAGTCCGACGTAGCCGCTCCCGATGACGGCGACGGTGTAGCGGTACACGGGGCTTCTCCTTGCCTCGGAACTGCCTGCTGGAGGGCCCGGCGGCGGGTGGCGCGGACACCGGCCCAGCCCGTGGGCGCCGCGCGGTCCGCGAGCACGGCGGCGGCCGCGAGCACGGCGGCGGCGGGCAGCGGGAGGCGCGGGACGGTACGCGCGGTCACCGCCCGCGGAGGCTCGCTGGCGTAGGTGAGCGGGGTGAGCGCGCACACCGCCTGCCCGACGGGGAGGTCACCGGACGGCGGCGGGGGGACCTGGGGCGGACCGGTGGAGGTCATCGGCACCACGGCCACCGCGAACGCGACGTCGTGACCTCACCGGCGGTGCGCAGCACCCGGGTGGTGCCCACGCCGACGCTCGTGGTGCCACCCGATCCGAGCAGGCCGAGGACCTCGTCACGACGTACGCAGGTGGAGGGCCCCTCCCCGGCGGGACGTCGCGCACCCGGGTGACAGGTGAGCGGTCCGCGAACCTGGACCGGGAGGTCCGGCGCTGGGGGAAGCGCGCGCATCGGGTTCCCTCCCTCGGCCGTGAACTCCGCGAGGACCGAACGGCGGGCGCCGGTCACGTCGTGGGCCATGGTCACCGCGCCCGACCACGCCGGAAAATGGCGGGCGGCTACCGGACACCCACTCGCGGGTAAACGCGGAGGACGGCGGACGAACACCCTGCCGTGGGAGGGACGACGGCTGCCCTGGTCCCGGAACTCGACGTGATCCAGCACGATCATCAGCAGCGGTGTCAGCCGGCCCACCAACTCCCGCCCCCCTTCCGTGAGCTGGTGCCGGCGTGGCACGGGCGCCCCGGGCGCGGGGCTGGCGGGGACCACGCCCCGCAGCAGCAGGTGACGGCACTGGAGTTGCGCGCGCACCGTCTCCCACGCCGGGTGCGACAGCCCCACCTGGTGGCGGACCGCGCTGGCCGTGGTGGGACCGTCGGCGACGACTTCGAGCACGGCCGCGCCCGACACGGTCAGGTCGTGCACCCGGCAGGCGGTGGCGGTGAGCACCGCGACCGGGGCCGACGGGTCGAGGTGTCCCGCGCGTAGCGCGTGGGTGAGCCGGGTGGCGGGGGCGTGGGGGTTCACCACGGTCCCGCCTCCTCGTGGCGGGGCAGCCAGCAGGCCAGGCGGAGCTCCAGGCCGGGGGTGAGCAGGCTGAGCGGTTCGGTGTCGGCCGCCGGTGCCCGGATCCCGCAGGCGGTCCACACGTCCACGTCGGTGCGGTCCCGGGTGAGGTGGGCGGCGGTGTGGCCGGGGAAGACGAGGGCGGCGAGGGCGGCGAACAGGTCGGGTTCCATGATCTGGGCGCAGTGCCCTCGGGGTCGGTAGGGGATCTCGGGTGGGCGGTCGTCGGCGCCCACGACGACCGGGTCCCGCGGAGGGTGGACTCGGGGCGGCTGCGGGCCAGGGAGAGTCGCCGGCTGCGGCAGGCCTCCTGACGGGAGGCGCGCACGTCCTCCGGCGACGGATCAGCCAGCCGGCGGGTAGGGCAGGGTGGTGCTGCTGTTCTCGTCCACCCGCAGCGGCCGGCCCAGCAACGGGAACGCCCGCTGCGGGCAGGCGGGGCGTTCGCACACCCGACATCCCATACCGATCGGCGTGACCCGGGCCTCCTCCCCCAGCGCCAACCCGTCGGAGTAGACGAGTCGCCGGGCGTGCGGGAGTTCGCAGCCCAGGCCCACGACGAAGGTCTTCCCCGGGTCGCCGTGGCCGCCGGTGGTCCTGGACACCGTGCGGGCGATCCAGAAGTACTTCTTGCCGTCGGGCAGTTCGGCGATCTGCGTGAGCACCCGACCGGGGGAGCCGAAGGCCTCGTAGATGACCCACAACGGGCAGGAACCCCCGACGCGGGAGAAGTGGAACCCGGTCGCCGACTGCCGTTTGGAGATGTTGCCCGCCCGGTCGACCCGCACGAACGAGAACGGCACGCCACGCGCGTTGCGCCGTTGGAGGGTCGACAGCCGGTGGCACACCGTCTCAAAGCCGACCCCGAAGTGGTCGCAGATCCTGGCGATGTCGTACCGGTACCGTTCCGCGACCCCGAGGAAGGTGCGGTAGGGCAGCACCAGGGCGCCGGCGAAGTAGTTGGCCAGTCCGATCCGGGCCAGGCGGCGGGCGGTGCCGCTGCCGAAGGCCCAGGACGCGACGAGCCGGTCGATGACCTCCCCCACCTCCAGGAGCGCCAGTTGGGAGGCGAGCCGGAAAGCGGCCTGACCCGGCCGCAGCGTCGGCGCGAGGTGCAGGACCCGCCGGTCGGGCTCGTAGCGGTGCTGGTCCGATCCGGGTTCGATACCCCGCGTGGTCACCTCGACCCCGTGGCGGTCGGCGAGGGCGGCGACGAGGGCGGGGCGCACCTCCCCTGGCCGCAGGCGGAGCTCCACCGCCAGGCGTTCGGCGGGTTCGTCGAGCTCGGCGACGTAGTTCTGGCGTTGGTAGAAGTAGTCGCGGATCTCCTCGTGCGGCATGGGGCCGGCGACCCGCTCCGGATCGCGGCCGCCCGTGATCGCCGCGAGGTTCTCGGTGGCCTCCCGGTAGCGGCGGTGCAGGCCGACGAGCGCGCGGGCGACCCCGGGGAGGTTGGCGGTGAGCTCGTCGAGTTCGCCGGCGGAGAGGGTGTCGGCCACCGCCGCGTCGGCGAAGACCTCCCGGACGTCGGCGACCAGGCGCACCGTGTCCTGGGGGGCGAAGAACTCGGCGTCCAGCCCGAACGTCTCGGTCAGCCGGAGCAGGACCGGGACGGTCAGCGGTCGGGTGTCGTGTTCCAGCTGGCTGACGTAGCTCGGCGAGACGTCGAGCGACCTGGCCAGGGCGACCTGGCTGAGGCCCCGGTCCCGCCGCAGTTGCCGGAGCCGGGCTCCCGCGTAGATCTTCTCCACCCGAGGACGTTAACAAGCTTCACAGATCAGGGCGAAGTTTTCACAACACTTGGCAGCCAGGAGAGGTAGCAGCGGCCGGTTCGCGGTGCCACGATTTCGGTGAGGGCGTCACAAGCTTCACAGGAAGGGACGGGAACCAGCCGAGGAGCGGGCCCCCACCGGAAGCCCCGGCCGGGGAACTCGTCCTCCTCGGAGGCGTTCCGCCACCGGCCGGCGAGGTGGTGGCCGCGCCGAACCGCCCGGCGCCCGCCGCCCACTCGAGGGACCTCAGGGAGAGTGATGATCGACCACGTGGTGCGCACCTACCCGTCAGCCGAGCCCCTGCCCAGGGAGGAACAGCTGGCCTGGAAGCTGGCGGCCGTGGCCACCGACCCGGTGGCCGTCGAGCCCGAGGTCACCGAGATGGTGATCAACCGGGTCATCGACAACGCGGCGGTGGCCGCGGCGTCCCTGGCGCGTCGCCCCGTGCTCGCGGCCCGGGACCAGGCCACCCGGCACCCCGCCTCGCCGGGGGCGGTGGTGTTCGGCACGGCCGGCCGGTACTCGCCGGAGTGGGTGGCCTGGGCGAACGGGGTGGCGGTCCGGGAGCTGGACTTCCACGACACGTTCCTCGCCGCCGACTACTCCCACCCGGGGGACAACATCCCGCCCGTGCTCGCGGTCGCCCAGCACACCGGGGCCACCGGGGCGGACCTCGTCCGGGGGATCGCCGCCGGCTACGAACTCCAGGTCAACCTGGTGCGCGGCATCTGCCTGCACGAGCACAAGATCGACCACATCGCCCACCTGGGCCCCTCCGCCGCCGGCGGGATCGGCGCCCTGCTCGGCCTGGACACCGCCACCGCGCACCAGGCCATCGGGCAGGCCCTGCACACGACCACGACCACCCGGCAGTCCCGCAAGGGGGAGATCTCCTCGTGGAAGGCCTACGCGCCCGCCTTCGCCGGCAAGGTCGCCGTGGAGGCGGTGGACCGGGCGATGCGCGGTGAGGGCGCGCCCAGCCCGGTCTACGAGGGTGAGGACGGGGTCATCGCCTGGCTGCTCGGCGGTCCCGAGGCCCGGTACACGGTCCCGCTGCCCGCCCCCGGCGAACCGAAGCGGGCCATCCTCGCCACCTACACCAAGGAGCACTCCGCCGAGTACCAGAGCCAGGCGTTGATCGACCTCGCCCGCCGGCTGGGTCCGAGGATCGGCGACACCGACAAGGTGGTCCGGGTGCTGATCCGCACCAGCCACCACACCCACCACGTCATCGGTTCCGGCTCCGGAGACCCGCAGAAGTACGACCCGAACGCCAGCCGGGAAACCCTCGACCACTCGATCCCCTACATCTTCGCCGTCGCCCTGCAGGACGGCAGCTGGCACCACCAGCGCTCCTACGAACGCTCCCGCGCCACCCGCCCGGACACCGTCGAGTTGTGGCGTCGGGTGAGCACCGTGGAGGACCCGGAGTGGACCCGGCGCTACCACGCGCCGGAACCCGCGTTCGGGGGTCGGGTCGAGGTCGAACTCGCCGACGGCACGGTGCTCGCCGACGAGATCGCGGTGGCCGACGCGCACCCGGCGGGCGCCCGCCCCTTCGCCAGGGAGCAGTACGTGGCGAAGTTCCGGGAGCTCGCCGACGGGGTGGTGCCCTCGGAGGACCAGGACCGCTTCCTCGACGCGGTCACCCGGTTGCCGGAGCTCGACGCGGCGGAGGTGGCGGCCCTCGCGCTCCCCTCGCTCTCCGACCCGGCGCCCGCGACGAAGGGGATCTTCTGATGCTGTACTCGACGACCTCGGCGGCCGAGAAGCGGTCGGCGTTCCGCGCCGACCTGGCGTCGGGGCGGCTGCTCCGGTACCCCGGCGCCTTCAACCCGTTGTCCGCGCGGCTGATCCAGCGGGCCGGTTTCGAGGGGGTGTACGTCTCGGGCGCGGTCCTGGCCGCCGACCTCGGGTTGCCCGACATCGGTCTGACGACGCTGACGGAGGTCGCCGGCCGGTCCCAGCAGATCGCGCGGATGACGGACCTGCCCGCGCTGGTGGACGCCGACACCGGGTTCGGGGAGCCGATGAACGTGGCCCGCACGGTGCAGGCGTTGGAGGACGCCGGGGTGGCCGGGTTGCACCTGGAGGACCAGGTCAACCCGAAACGCTGCGGGCACCTCGACGGCAAGGAGGTCGTGGACCGGGACACCGCGGTGCGGCGGATCTCGGCGGCGGTGACCGCCCGGCGCGATCCGAACTTCGTCATCGCCGCGCGGACCGACGCGCGGGGGGTGCTCGGGATGACCGAGGCCGTGGAACGGGCCCGGGCCTACCAGGACGCCGGGGCGGACCTGATCTTCCCGGAGGCGATGGCCGGCGCATCCGAGTTCGAGCGCATCCGCTCGGCCGTGGACGTCCCGATCCTGGCGAACATGACCGAGTTCGGCAAGAGCGAGCTGCTGAGCACCAGCACCCTGGAATCGCTCGGGGTGAACCTGGTCATCTACCCGGTGACGCTGCTGCGGCTGGCGATGCGCGCGGCGGAGGACGGCCTGACGACCATCGCCGACCAGGGCGGTCAGGCGGAACTGCTCGACCGGATGCAGCACCGCCGGGAGCTGTACGACCTCGTGGACTACGCGGGGTACGGGACCTTCGACTCCTCCGTGCACGACTTCCGCGTCTGAGCCCTCGTCGCGGCTGCCCGCCGGGCGCCGCGCCCCAGCCGAAGGGGGACACCGATGTCCACTCCCACCGTCCACCGGGGACTCGCCGGCGTCGTGGCCGACACGACGGGCATCTCCTCGGTGAACCCCGACACCAACTCGCTCACCTACCGCGGCTACGCCGTGCAGGACCTCGCCGAGCACTGTCGGTTCGAGGAGGTCGCCCACCTGCTCTGGCACGGCGAGCTGCCCACCGCCGAGCAGCTCGCGGCGCAGGACGCGGAGGAACGCGGGCTGCGCGCGCTGCCGCCGGACCTCGTCGGGCTCCTGCTCGCGCTGCCCCCGACCGCCCATCCGATGGACTCGTTGCGGACCGCCGTGAGCGTGCTCGGCGCGAACGACCCCGGGGAGGACGACAACTCCCCGGCGGCCAACCACGCCAAGTCCCTCCGGTTGTTCGCCGCGCTCCCCGCCGCCGTCGCGCTCACCCAGCGGCGGCGCCGGGGCCTGCTGCCGCTGGAGCCGAGGGCTGACCTGGGCTACGCGGAGAACTTCCTGTACATGACCTTCGGGGAGGTGCCGGAACCGGCGATCGTCCGTGCCTTCGAGATCTCCCTCGTGCTCTACGCCGAGCACAGCTTCAACGCCTCCACCTTCACCTCGCGGGTGGTCACCTCCACGCTCTCCGACCTCTACAGCGCGGTGACCGCGGCGGTGGGGGCGCTCAAGGGCCCGTTGCACGGCGGGGCGAACGAGGCGGTGATGGCGACCCTCGCCGAGATCGGGAGCGCCGACCGGGTGGAGGGCTGGTTGTCGCGGGCGTTGGCGGAGAAGCGGCGGATCATGGGGTTCGGCCACCGCGTCTACAAGCACGGCGACTCCCGGGTGCCGACGATGCGGGCGGCGCTGGGCGAGGTCGTCGAGGCGCGGGGTGGGGAGGACCTGCTGGCGATGTACGAGGCACTGGCCTCGGCGATGCTGCGGGAGAAGGGGTTGCACCCCAACCTCGACTACCCGGCGGGGCCGGCCTACCACCTGATGGGGTTCGACACCCCGACGTTCACGCCGATCTTCGTGGCCGCCCGGATCACCGGGTGGACGGCGCACATCGCCGAGCAGTTGGCCCGCAACAGCCTGATCCGCCCGACGAGCCTCTACACCGGGCCGGCCGAGCGGCGGGTGGGCCGAGGTGCGCCGCCCGCGCCGAGGGCGGCCGAGGAGGACGGCTCCCCCGCCCGTCGCGTTCGCTGAGCCGGCCCGCCGCACCCGCCCGGGTCCCCCGGGTGCGGCGACGTCGGGGCGGCACCTCCGCCGGGTAGTCGCCGCCGACCGCGACCCGCCCCGGTCCTGGCCCCGCCGGGACCGGGGCCTTCCGCTGCCCGGGGAGTCCGGGCCCGCCGGCGACGGGTCCGAAGCACCGTTCCCGGGTCCGCGCCACCGGGACCGCCACGGGCCGGACCGGCGCAGGGCCTTCGACCGCGTGCTGGGCCGCCCGCGCGGCGCGGTTGTCGTCGGTGTCCTCCCCCATCGCTGGTGGCGCGGCTCCTGATGCGGGTCACGCCGTCGCCGGCCGGCCCTCCCCCACCGAATTCCTCCTCAAGGTGGCGGCCCTTCAGGGGAACCACCGGGCTATGTCACCCGGGTTTCCCCATTCTTTCCCACTGTCGAGTGATTGTTGACGCGTTACCTCGTCGCTATCTTGTCGGGTGCCCGCCGGGACGGTGGCGCGCACCATCCACGATTTCCGTTCTCCGCCGCCCACCCCGCCGTCACACGACAGAAACGGCCGCATTGCCTGTTCCTCCCCGCGCTCCGGACCAACGAACCGGGGGACGGTTCTCGCTCTTCGGGACCCCCCGTCTCCCCTGGTCAGCCGCGTGGTGATCGGCCACCGGCCGGCATGCGCGAGCGCGGGTCCCGTTCTCACACCGCACCCGGGTGGCGCGCGGCGAGATTTCCTCCACCACGAAGAACCGTGATGCGTCCGGACGGGTGACACGCACACGGCCGAGCAGTACCTCAGTTCCGAATTCCCCACGGAAAGGGAAACAGTGCCCGATTCAACGACCAGTACCGAGTCCACGGAAACGACGGTCCCCGCACCCAGGAACGTTCCCCTCGCGCGCCCGGTTCCCCCCGGTGACGTCCTCGGCGGCAACGAGGTGTGGCGCCACGTCCAGCGCGGTCTGGTCTACCCGTCCCCGCACGCCCTCTTCGCGACGTTCTGGCGAGCTCCGGAGGGCACCAAGATCACCCTGGCGCTGCTGCGGCGGGTCATGTCCTCGCTCCGGGACATCATCCACTCCCGCTTCGGTGACGCCAACACCACCGCCGTGGTCGGCGTGGGGTTCGGCCTGTGGAACGAGATCTGCGCCGCGGAGGGCATGGAACCCCCGACCGGGATGCGCTTCGACCTGCCCGCGAAACGGAAGGACGGGTCGCCCACGTCCACGGTGTTCGAGCGGTCCGGCGGGACCCTCGTCGACTCCGACGCCGACCTGTGGTTCCACCTCAAGTCCGACGAGGAGGGGCACTGCGACGGGGTCTACCAGGAGTTGGAGCGTCTCCTCGACGAGGAGGGGTGCGTCGCCCGGCACCGGGAGCAGCAGCGGGCCGACACCAAGGCGACGGGTGAGAAGAAGCTGGGCGGCAAGGTCCTGGGCTGCCGGTTCTCCGAGAACCTCAACAACCCGACCGATCCGGTGACCCTGGAGACCCACACGATCGTCGGCAACGAGGACCCGGCCTACGCCGGGTCCTCGTTCGTACTGGCCCAGCGGTTCGCGTTCAACTGGGAACACATCCTCAACATGGGCCCCGACCAGATCGAGGACCTCGTCGGGCGCACCGCGGAGGACATCATCGTCCCCACCAGGGACGAACGCAGCCACATCAAGTGCGCCCGGGCGCAGGACGCCCAGGGCGACACGATGCGGATACTCCGGCTCGGGCTCCCCTACGGGCGCAGCGACGCCACCACCAACAACGACCTCCGGTTCAAGGGCGCCAGCCTCCGCGACGAGCAGGGCGTCTACTTCGCCGGCTACGCGCGGCGCGCCGGCATCCTGGAGACCATCATGGACCGGCAGGTGGGCTCGCACGAGGGTCACATGGCGGACCGGTTGCTCTCCACCGTCCACTCCAACCTCGGCGGCGTCTACTTCGTGCCCAGCGCCACCGTGCTGGGGCTGGACCTGCCCGACCTGGACGACCTCGACGAGGTCGGGTGGGACGACTTCCCCGGCATGGACTGGAGTCGACTCGACCGGCACTTCACCGAGCGGTCCACCAACGGCCTGATGTTCTACAACCACCGCGACTGGCTCTACCAGATGAGCACCGCCGCCGGTGAGGACCGCGACCACTACCTGCCCCCCACCAAGCGGGTGCTCCGGCTGGTCGCGGCGGCGTTCTCCCGCTGGCAGGACAACTGGTACTTCGACCGCGTCCAGCAGGAACCCGAGCACCTGTCGTACTACCTCACCCGCGAACTCGGCGCGGAGGCGGCCGAGGAGATCATGGCGCGGCCGGTGATGGAACGCATGGGGTGGACGGTGCGCCTCGGCCTCGGCAGCGTCTTCGCCAGCGAGGAGTACGGGTTCCGGGGGCGGCGGCGCGACGCCGAGGGCAACTGGGTCAACGGCGCCGACACCTACCACATCGAACCGCTCGAACTGATCGTCGGCGGCATGCCCACCCTCGGGTTGGGCCAGGGCAAGTACGTCATCGACTACACCCGGGACGACGAGAAGCTCGCCAACTTCTTCCAGAACCTCGGCCCGGCCTCGGGGGTGGGCCACGTGGTCCCCGGCTACGAGAAGCTGCTGAGGCGGGGCCTCGGCGGGCTCGCCGAGGACGTCGCCGCCCTGCGGGACGCCGCCGAGGACGAGGACACCCGGCTGTTCTACACCGCCGTGCACCTGGCCCTGGAGGGGGTCCGCGCCCACTGCCTGGCCTTCGCGGAGCTCGCGGCGGCCACGGCGGACGCCCTGCCGGCCACGCGGGAGGTCGAGCGCGCCAACCTCGCCGAGGTCGAGTCACGGATGCGGCGGTTGTCCACCGACGTCCCGGAGACGCTGCTGGAGGCGGCCCAGCTGATCTTCACCATGCACTCCTGCCTGCACCTCATCGGGGAGCCGACGGCGATCGGGCGGCTGGACCAGCTGTTGCAGCCCTTCTACGAGTCCGACATCGCCTCGGGCGTGCTCAGCCCCGCCAACGAGGACGAGCAGGCCCAGGAGATCCTCGACTGCCTGTGGGTCAAGCTGGGCGGGAACGTGCTGTGGAACCGCATGTTCGTCGACGACCACCAGCCCGACGGGAACATGGCGATGGGCGGGATGGCCGGCAACTACCCCCAGGGCGCGGCCAACAACCAGTGGGTGCAGCAGATCACCGTGGGTGGCACGGTGGCCAACGACTCCCCGGGCAGCGGTGACCCGGCCTACAACCGCATGACCATGCTGTGCCTGCGCGCCGCCCGCCGGCTGCCGCTGAACGCGCCCTGCCTGTCCCTGCGGGTGCGCCGGGACATGCCGGCGGAGTACGCGGAGGAGGCGGCCAAGGCCCTGCTCAGCGGTGGCGCGCACCCGATCCTGATCAACGACGAGAAGGTCATCCCCGGTCTGGTCCGCAGCGGCGAGGAGATCGGCGACGGGCCGGACACCGGCGAGTACACCCCGGTGCGGGAGAGGGCCGGCGACTCCTGGAGCAGCGAGGTGCCCCTCGAGGTCGCCCGCGACTACGCCTGCGACGGGTGCTACGAACCCCAGTTCGTCGGCAAGAACTGGTTCACCCTCGGCGGGCTCAACACCCTCCAGCTGCTGGAGGCCACCCTCAACCGGGGCAAGTCGTGGTTGACCGCCGGACCGATGTGGTTCCGGGGGCAGCGGGTCTCGTTCACCTCGCCGAAGCCGAACGACATCGGCTCCTTCGAGGAGGTGCTGGACATCTTCTTCAGGCACCTGTCCTGGTCGTACGCCAAGCAGGTGGACGGCCAGCTCGGCGTCTACGGGAAGATGAGCGCGGTCTGCCCGTCCCCGCTGCTGTCGGTCTTCGTCGACGACTGCCTGGAGAAGGGCATGGACTACTACGCCGGCGGGGCCCGCTACAACGTGATCGGGCCGTGCTTCACGGCGTTGCCGAACACGATCAACTCGTTGTGGGCGGTGCGGAAGCTGGTCTTCGACGAGACGACCGCCGTGACCTCGCTGCCCGAGCTCGTCGAGGCGCTGATGTGCGACTGGGGCGAGTCGATGGTCGAACCCTTCGTGAGCACGCTGGCCGGGGAGGGCCGCATCGCCGCGCGGGCGGAGCGGTTCCGCGACCTGCGGGCCGCCGCGCTGGCCCTGCCCCGGTACGGCCGGGGGGACCAGGAGGTCGACGCCTTCGGCGACGAGTTCCTCCAGCGGGTGTCCGCCACCGTGATGAGCACCCTCACCGACCCGGCCCAGCCGACCGCGCGGACGCTGGTCGAGCTGGCGGAGCGGTACGGGAGCCCGGAGCACCCGTTCGGGATCCAGCTCCAGCCGGGGGTGGGGACCTTCGAGAACTACCTGGAGTTCGGTGCGATGTGCGGTGCCTCCGCCGAGGGGCGGCGGGCCGGCGAACCGTTGGCCACCGACCTGAGCCCGACCCCCAGTCCCGCCGACCGGCCGGTGGACCACCAGGAGGCCGACTTCCTGACCACGCTGCGCGGGATGACCGGGGCGGGCAGCGAGTCGTTCTGGGACATCGCCCCGACCGACTACAACATCCGGGAGGACTTCGGGCTGGACGCGCTGACCCGCGTCATCCGCGAGTTCGCCTCGGGTGAGGGGTCCAACCTGCTGACGGTGACGTGCGCCAACCCGGAGACCTTCGAGGGCGCGTGCCGCGACCCCGAGAAGTACGACGTGGTGCGCGTGCGGATGGGCGGCTGGTCGGAGTTCTTCATCTCGATGTTCCCGGCCCACCAGCGCACCCACCAGCGCCGTCCGATCAGCGTGATGACGGAGGGCTGAGGAAGGGACAGCGGGCCGCCGACTGCGGCACCGGATCGAGCGTGCCGGCTGGCTCCACCACTCCGGTGGTGGGCTGGCCGGTCGCCGGCCGGTCGCCGGCTGTGCGGCGGTCAGCCGCGACCGGTGATGCCCGGCGTCCCGTCGCCCCACCGGGCGGGGCGACCGCGAGGAACGGGGCGGTCGCGGGTTCGCGGCCGCCCGGACGATCGCTGGCTGGTGGGCGAGCCCCGCGCGCCGGTGCCCCGGCCACCTCGCCCTGGTCGTTGCAGGGCGGGCTGGGCCGCGAACGCCGGCGGGCCTGGTGCCGGCCTGGGTCTCCCCTGGCCGTCGCCCGGGGTCCGGCGGCGGGATTGGCTGGCGTGGAGTGCGTCGCGCCGGGTGGGATGTCGTCCACTCCGGCCCGGCGAGGACGGGCGCGGTGCGAGGGTGGAACCGCGGCGGACTCGGTCCCTGACTCGGGACGCCGGCACCTCCGTCGCGGCCACCCGCCGCCCGTGGACCAGGTTCGCTCGACCGCGCTCGGGGTGCTCCCGCGTCACCACCAGCTCGGCGGCGCCCCTCACCGAGCCATCGCGGGATGGGGCGCCGCTGGCGAGTGGGGACGCGGTCGTGGGCCGGGCCGACATGAGGCGCGGGCCTCCCCGGGCCGCTCCTCCCGGGGAAGGCACCGGGTCGCGTGCGGCGGAGGCGGTGCGGCCTCCGCCGCCGGAGCGGCCTTTCACGGACCGGGAGTTCCCGCCCCCGGGGCGCGGTTCACGCCTGGCGGGCCTTGTTGCGGGGATCCCGCTTGTTGATCACGTACACCTTGCCCCGGCGCCGCACGACCTGGGCCCCGGGCTTCTTCTTCAGCGATCGCAGTGACCTGCGGACCTTCATGAGCTTCTCCTTCGTGTCGACGGCCCTCGTGGCGGTGCCCCGGCACCGGGACCCGGTGGGGCGGAGCCCTCGTCCGCCCTGCGGGGCGGAGGGAGGCGTCCCCGTGCGGTGCCCCCGGGTGGTGCCCCTGGGCGGGGCACCACCGTCGTGGATGGGAGGGCATCCCCGGACACCGTACACGACAACGATTTTCATTTTCATCCATGCTCATCATTCCCGGCCGACGACAGCCAGGGTCGGGCGCGAGACGGGGCGAACACCCGGCGCCGGACCGCCGGAGGAGGCCGGGAACCCTGGCCCACTGGAGCCACACCCGCCTTCGGGATGAAATGATTATCATTCTCGACATGACCGCGCATCGACTTCCGGTGGACCGCCCCTCCTTCGACACGGCGACGGCCCACTTCGACGAACTCGGACGTCACCTGTGGGAACCGATCGGGGCGGCCACGGTGGCCGCCCTGGCGCTCCGCCCCGGGGAACGGGTCCTGGACGCCTGCTGCGGGACCGGGGCCTCGGCACTACCCAGCGCCCGACTGGTGGGACCGGACGGCACCGTGGACGCCGTCGACATCTCGGATCCGATGATCGACCGCCTGCGGCGGCATGCCTCCGACCTGCCCCAGCTCCGCGCCTCCTCGGCCGACGTCACCACCTGGGAGCCCTCGGGGTACGACGTCGTCCAGGCCGTGCTCGGCATCTTCTTCTTCCCCGACATGGCTGCCGGCACCGATCACCTCGTCAGCCGGGCACGGGTCGGGGGCCGCGTGGGGTTGACCGTCTGGCGGCGCGGGGCGATGGAGGCCGCGGGCGCGCGCCTGGGCAGGGCCGTGTCCGAGGTGCTCGGGACCCCGCCCTCCGGGCCGCCCCCGTCCCCGCCGCCGGCCCGGGACATCCGGACGGTCGAGGGCTTCACGGACTGGCTGCGGGACCGGGGCCTGCACGACGTCGTGGTGCGGGTCCACGAACACCGGCTGCCCATGACGCCCGACATCGCCTGGCTCGTGGTACTCGGCTCCGGCTTCCGCGCGGCCCTCGACCCCCTCGACGAGGAGGGGATCGAGGCAGTCCGCGGCCGCTACCTGGAGCTCCTCGCCGAGGACGACGTGACCGAGCTGGACGCGACAACCCTGGTGGGCACCGGGAGTCGGCGCTGAGGCCGGATGCCGGTCGCCACCCGAGGAAGTCGGTGGACTCGGCCGGGTGCGAAAACCATTTCCAGGAATCACCATTCCCGCACCGAGAGTCATGAGCCGGAAACGGGATGCGACATCCTATTCGCCCGCGCCCGCCGCGAAGCCGGTTTCGGGGCTGTCGCCGCGCGGCTCGCGCGGAACTCCCCTTCCCCACCGCGACCGACAATGTTCCCGCCGCATTTCCCGGGAGAGGCCGACACCACCGGCGCCGGGAGCGTCCGCCCGCTCCATCCCGGCGCCGGGGGCGGCGGGGGCGGACCTGAGCCGACCGCCGCCCCCGAGGTAGCTCAGCCGCCCGCCGTGGTTCCGCCGGACACGTGCCGCCTCGTCCAGGAGAGCGCGACGGCGGCACCGGCGAGCGTGACCAGGACGGAGCTGGCGATCATGACCGGGTACCCGGTGACTCCCGCCAGCCCCAGCCCGACGGAGCTGAGGACGATCCGGCACATCCCGATCATGGACATCGGGATCGTGTAGTCGGTCGCGGCCGAACTCTTCCTGGCCAGCTCCATCGAGATGGTCGACACCCACGTCATCTTGGCCCCGTAGGCGACGGCCATGACCACCAACGCCCCGGCCGTCAGCCCGTACCCGCCGCCGCCGAACGCCAGGGGCAGCAGGCAGGCCGTCGCGACCGCCCCCACCACCCCGGTCACCACGACGGGAGCGGAACGGCCGAACCGGGTGATCAGGGCGCCCGCCACCAGGGCGACGGCGGCCTGCGCCGCGACCGCCAGCGTGTACTGGACCAGCGCGATCTCGTCGAGCGACCAGTCGACCGCCAGCAGCATCGCGGACTGCGGAGCGGACGCGAGCCAGTCACCGAGCAGGAAGACGGGGATCACCAGCAGCGTCCAGACGGCGGTCCGCCGCTGGCGGAAGAAGCTGAGCAGCGCCCGCCAGGGCTCCGACCGGTTGGCGGGCCGCACGACCGGCTCGACGAGCCGCGCCAGCACGGCGAGGGGGATGAGGAAGACCGCCGCCAGGGCCAGCAGGGTCGTCGTCCAACCCGCGTGGGAGTAGAGGAACAGGGCGCCGCCGGAGCCGATGAGGATGGACAGGCTCGCCGCCGCGACCTGGATGCCGTTGGCGACGCCGTAGTCGCTCGGCGGCAGCAGGCGGACCGCCATGCCGTTGATCGCGGTGTCGTGGAAGGCCGAGATGACCAGGAGCAGCGTCATCAGCACCAGGGTGGGCCCCAGGTTGTCCACGGGATCGAGTCCGGCGAGGACGACGAGTAAGAGGACGAGCACGACCTGCGTCGACAGCAGCCACGTGCGGTAGTGGCCGAACCGGACCGAGCCGAACCGGTCGATCACCGGACCGATGAGGAAGCGGCTGAAGTAGACGACACCGAGCAGGTTGATCAGCGCCACCGTGCCCAGGGAGACCCCCCGGCCGAGCAGGATCGTGCCGAGCGCTCCGAAGAAGAACGAGTAGCCGATGTCGGCGACCAGGAACAGCGCGGTGATGACGCCGAGCCGGTGCGCTCGACCCAGCTGGCCGGGTTCCGATCGACCGGCCCGCCCGGGTGGGCCGGTCGTGGTCTCCGGTACGACACCGTGTTCAGTGCCCCGCATCGTCTCTCCCTACAATTGGCATGACTGACCGGCAGTCACGGTGAATACAACAGTTCGCGCAAACAGCGCTGTGTGCGGCACGGGATCGCGTTGTATACGCTGTTCCGGACCGAAAGGGGATGAGGTGGCACGCACGAAACCGGGCGAGCAGCGTCGCAGTGAATTGCTCGACGCCGCCGAATCACGCGTGCTTCAGGACGGCATCGACTCCCTCACGGTCGATGACATCACCGTTGGTGCCGGCGTCGCGAAGGGGACCTTCTACCTCCATTTCACGAACAAGGACGATCTTCTCGGTGCCCTGCGGGACCGGTACGTCCAGCGGTTCGTGAGCAACCAGCGGCAGGCTGCCGAGCCCAGCGGGGGTGTCGACAAGATCGAACGGTGGATCCTCAGCGGGATCGACGAGTACCGGCGTGACGTCCGGCTGCACGACCTGCTGTTCCACCACCCGTCCCGGCCAGAGGGCCCCGAGGACAACCCGGCGGTGGACGCGCTGCGCGACCTGCTGGTCGAGATCGGGGCGACGATCCCCGACCCCACGGCGACCGCGGTGATCCTCTACCACGCGATGCACGGGACGGCCGACCACATCCTGCACACACCGGCGGACGAGGACCGCATGCTCGCCGAGGTGACCCGGCTCTGCCGGATCCTGCTCGCGCCCGCGACGTGAGCACCCGGGCCCCGGGGGCCTGACCCGCCCGCCCCGGCCGGGCCTCGGGGTGTCCACGGGGGCTCGCGCGCGCCCCCACCCGTCGTCGGGCACCCGGCACCACGCCGTCTCGCAACGCCCTCACCGCCTCGCTCCGGAAGTCACCTCCCGGCTCCCGTGGTTCGCCCGTTGGTGTGCACGGCCTCCGCCGGGGTACCCAACGCCCGGTCCGGCGGACGACCCTGGTTCAACCTTTCCGATTAGGTTAGCCTAGCCTTGAGTGGTGACTGACTGCCAGTCATTCCGTCGCCCCGGGGCCGGTCCCGGCGCCACACAGGCAGCCGACCAGGCACGCCGACCGCGCCCTGACCACGCGGCGACGCGACATGACCTCCACGACGAGGAAGGCTCATGACAACGACGGACACGACCACGGCGGAGCGCACCGCCCCACTCGACAACCCCCCACGCGGCCCCGCCGAGGAGGACAACCCCACCCTGGTCCGGGTCGGCGCGGCGGCTCGCCTCCTCCGGCCGGTCCGTCGCCACTTCATCACCTGCGGGGTGCTGTCCGCGCTCGCCGCCGCGGCGGGATTCCTCCCCTACCTGGCCATCGCCGAGATCGCCCGTGCGGTGCTCACCGCACCCAGCGCTGCTGCCGCCGCCCCCACGGTCTGGACCTGGGTCGCGATCGGTGGCCTGGGGGCGATGCTGCGCCTGGTGCTGCTGGGCTTCTCCTCCCACGTGGGCCACTACGCGGACGCCGAGATGCTCAGGGACATCCGGGTCCGGCTGGTGCGGCGGCTGGGGGTGATCCCCCTCGGCTGGTTCCGCTCGGCCGGCTCCGGCCAGGTGAAGAAGACCATGACCGACGACCTGGAGGAGATGCACCAGCTGATCGCGCACGCCCTCGGTGAGATCACCGCCGGGGCGACGGCGATCCTCGTCGGGTTCGGGTACCTGCTGTTCGTGGACTGGCGGATGGCGCTGATCACGCTGGCCGTCCCGGCGATGATGCTGCTCGCCTACCGCGTCTCGATGCGTTCGATGCCCGCCCACATGGCTCGGCTGCTCGCGGCCGAGGGGCGGATCAGCGCGGCCAGCGTCGAGTACGCCGACGGGATCAGCGTCGTGAAGGCCTTCGGCACCAACGGCCGACTGCTCGACCGGTTCGGCGCCGCCGTGCGGGAGCACACCGCGGCGATGCGCACCTGGGTCTCCGAGGTCCGGTACAGCTCGGCGTTGTGCCAGCTCTTCAACTCCGAGGTCACGGTCCTCGCGGTCGTCTTCGCGGCGGGGCTCGGTTTCGTCACGGCCGGGGAGCTCACCTTCGTCGACATCCTGCCGTTCCTGGTGGTGGGCGTGGGTCTGCCGACCTCCCTCACCCCGTTGATCCAGGGCAACCAGGGTCTGCGCAAGGCACGGATGGCGGCGGGGCGCATCGACGCCCTGCTCAACCGGGAGGCCCTGCCGGAGCCCGCCGAGCCCAGGACCCCGACCGGGCACGACATCGAGCTCGACCGGGTCACCTTCTCCTACGACGGGGCCACCAACGCGGTGGAGGACGTCAGCGTGCGCTGCCAGCCGGGCACCGTGACCGCGCTGGTCGGGCCGTCCGGCGCGGGCAAGACCACGCTGGCCAGCCTGCTCCCCCGGTTCTACGACGTGACCGGCGGAGCGATCCGCATCGGCGGGGTCGACGTCCGGGACATGTCCTCCGAGACCCTGCTGTCCTCGATGACGCTGGTCTTCCAGGACGTGGCGCTGCTGCGGGACACGGTGACGGAGAACATCAGGATCGGTCGTCCGGGCGCCTCCGACGAGCAGGTGCGCGAGGCGGCGCGGGCGGCCCAGATCCACGACGTGATCGAACGCCTCCCGCAGGGCTACGACACCGTGCTCGACGCGGTGGGTGGCGGGCTGTCCGGAGGTGAACGGCAGCGGCTGACCATCGCGCGCGCGATCCTGGCCGCCGCTCCGGTGGTGGTGTTGGACGAGGCCACCGCCGCCCTCGACCCGGACGGGGAGGCCGCCGTCCAGGACGCGCTGGCCACCCTGATCGCCGGTAAGACGGTGATCGTGATCGCCCACCGGCTGCACACCATCGCCAGCGCCGACCAGATCCTGGTCCTGGAGGGTGGTCGGGTCGCCGAGGTCGGGTCGCACCCCGTCCTCCTCGCCCGCAACGGCCTGTACGCGCGGATGTGGCGGGCCCAGCAGAACGGAGACACGGCATGATCCGCCACCTGTACCGCCTGTACCCGCATCCCGGGGTGCTGGTGCGGATGGGACTGCTGCACCTGGTCCTGGCGATCCTCCAGGGCGTGCTGCTCGGCATGTTGGTGCCGATCCTGCGGGCGCTGCTGCGTCCGGAACCGGATCTCGCCGCCGCCACGCCGTGGCTGGTCGCCGGGGCGGTGGGCGCCGCCGTGTACGGGGTGTTGAAGATGATCGCCACCCCGGTGGGCTTCGCCGCGAGCATGAGCCTGGCAGCCCAGCTGCGGCACCGCCTGATGCGGCACGCCGCGACCCTGCCGCTGGGCTGGTTCACCGGGGGGAACAAGGCGAAGCTGTCCCGCACGGTGACCACGTCGGCCGGCAACGTGGCCCAGCTGGCCTCCACGTTCGGACCACCGGCGATCACCGGCACCGTCGTGCCGGCGACGGTCGTGGTGGTGACCTTCTTCGTCGACTGGCGGTTGGCGCTGCTGTTCCTGGCGATCCTGCCGGTGGCCTTCCTCGCCCTGCGGCGCGCCGGGCGGATCACCGCCGAGGCGGACCGCGAGCTCGACGAGGCGGCCACGGAGATCGCGGGCCGGGCGATCGAGATGGGGCAGGCCCAGCCGGTGCTGCGGGCGGCCGGTCACGGCACCACCGGCACCGCCCGGATGCGGCACGCGCTGGACGAACACCGCACGCGGTACCGCAAGGGCCTGCGTCGTTCGCTGGTCCCCGACCTGACCTACACCGCCGTGGTGATGGTGGGGTTCGTCGCGGTGATGGTGCTGGGTGCGCAGTTCCTGCTCAGCGGCACCCTCCAGGTCGCCGACGCGGTCGCGTTGCTGGTGCTGGCGGTGCGGTTCCTGGAGCCGCTCGGCACCCTGACGGAGCTGCTGGGCACCCTGCACGCGATGGACAACTCCGTGACCCGGGTCGAGAACATCCTGTACACCCCGGCGTTGAAGCACCACCCGAAGCCGGTGCGCGAGTTGAAGGACGCGACGATCGAGTTCTCCGACGTCACCTACTCCTACGGAGGGACGCCGGCGTTGTCCGGGGTGTCCTTCCGGTGCCGGCCCGGCACGACCACCGCGCTGGTCGGGCCGTCCGGGTCGGGCAAGACCACGGTCACCCGGCTGATCGCCCGGTTCTTCGACGTCGACTCCGGCAGCGTGCGGGTCGGCGGCGTGGACGTCCGGGAACTCGACCACCAGGTGCTGCTCAGCGACGTGGCCATCGTGTTCCAGGACGTGTACCTGTTCGACACGACGATCGAGGAGAACCTGCGGATCGCCCAGCCGGACGCGACCCACGAGGAGCTGATGGCGGCGGCGCGGGCGGCCCGGCTCAACGAGGTCGTGGCCCGGTTGCCGCAGGGTTGGCAGACGAAGGTCGGGGAGGGGGGCGCCCAGCTGTCGGGAGGCGAGCGGCAGCGGGTGTCCATCGCCCGCGCGTTCCTCAAGAAGGCGCGGGTGGTGCTGCTCGACGAGGCCGGGTCGGCGCTGGACCCGGAGAACGAGGGCGCGATCAGCGAGGCGATCGCGAACCTGTCGCAGGACCCGAACCGGACGGTGATCGTGATCGCGCACCGGCCGGCGACGCTGGCCACCGCCGACCACGTGATCGCGCTGGACGGCGGCCGGGTCTCCGAGGCGGGGACCCCCAGCGAGCTGCGGGCGACCGGGGGCACCTTCGCCCGGTTGTACAACCAGTACGAGCACGCGCGGAGCTGGCACATCGGGGCGGCACCGGCCCCCTGATCCGCCACCGCCGACGTCCCGGCCGGGGAGGTCAGCCCGGCCGGGACGGGTCCGTCCCGTGCCCGCGCGATGCGCACCGGGTGGTACGCGGCGGATCTCCCCTCGGGTGTCCGGCGGATCGGTGCGCTCCGGCTCGCCCGGTGTGCCGGCTGGCGCGCGCCTGCGGGATGGGGCGGCTGGTGTTCGGGAAGGGCGACGCGTGAGCGCCATCCCCTTTCTCGGGCACTCCCGGGCCCGTGTGCGGGAAAGCGCGTCGCCGGGGCGAGTCGGTGGGCCAACAGGAAATGGCGGTCCTCGCCCCCGGCGGCGGGGTTCGACGGGCACCCATTCCGGATTTCGCGCGGATCTCACCCGAACTCTCGCGGAATACTCGATCCCGGGTCGTCACCGTGGGCGGGATGCGACGCGGAGGGCTCGCCTTTTCGGGTGCCGCCGCCCCCACTGTCGGCGGGCCGTGTCATGTTCGGGCCGGGGTCGGGTCAAGGGACCGCGCCCTCCTCCAAGGGGGGCGTGTCGGGGGATCACCGGGCACACCCGTGCCGGGCGAGGTGCCCACGGCCGGGCTGGCGACGTCCGGCGCCCGCAGGGCTTGGAGCGGGGGTAATCCCAGGTCAACGAATGACGATGGGGGGTGACCGGGATGGCTCCACTCGGACCGAGCGGATGCGGCCGTTCCGACCAGTGGTCGGGCCCGCTCGGGGGACGGCCGGCCGTCGAGGGGCCGGGCAGCCGATGGTGGTCTCCTCGCGCTGCCGATCGCTCCGCTGGCTGGCGGCACCGGTTCTACACCGAAGAGACGAGGTGTACACCTCCCGCACGTCTTGACAATTCGTTCCCATGATAAGTGAATAAGTAATCATGGATGAGGCTTACACTTACGAGCGCGGCGCCGACGTGATCTGGCCGGAGATTGACCACCTGATCCCGAAGTCCGTTTTCGCGGAACTGTCGGAGGAGGCGGAGGAAAACGACAGGAACGGACGGTTGTCGGATCGCAGTGTGGACATCCTGCGGTCCGCCGGGTATTTCGGCCTGCCGATTCCGACCGAGTTCGGTGGGAGTGGGGCCTCGTTGGCGGAGTGCTGTGCCGTGCAGCGGGCGGTGGGCGCGGCCGATCCGGCGCTGGCGGTCGGCGCGAACATGCACCTGTTCTCGCTGGGTTTCATGGTGGAGCACTGGCGTCGACACCAGGACGAGTCGGCCCAACTGCTCCGGGACGTGGCCCGGGACAACCTGGTGATCGGTTCGGCGTTCGCCGAACCGGGGCTGGGCGGCGCGCTCACCCGGTCCAACTGCCCGGCCCGCAGGGTGGGTGACAGCTGGATCGCCAACGGCGTGAAGGTGCCCTGCTCGCTGGCCGAGCGGAGCGACGTCCTGTGCCTCCAGGTGGTCGACGAGGCAGGCGGGCCGGAGAGCCTGGTCGTGGCGCTGTTGCCCACCAACAGCCCGGGGGTGTCGATCGACCGGACCTGGGACACCCTGGGGATGCGGGCGTCCGAGTCGGACGCGGTCCGGCTGACCGAGTGCGAGATCACCTCGGACATGGTGATCCACCGCAGCGAGCCGGGGTCGATGGGTGACGAGGTGTTCGCCGCGGGGCTCGGCTGGTTCTGCACCACGGCGACCGCGCTGTACCTGGGTGCGGTGTCCGCGTCGATCGACCAGGCCCGGGCCGCCCTGGCCAAGTCGCCGATCAGCCACCTGAGCGCGTCGAGGTCGGCGTTGCCGTCGTTCCAGGCCGCGCTCGGTGACATCTACGCGGAGGTGTTGCCGTTGGAGGCGGCCTGCGTGGGCCTGGCCCGCCAGCTGGACGAGGACAGGGTGGACCCTCGTACCCTGGCGCCGGCCCTGATGGCGCTCAAGCACCAGTCGGTGGAGATCGCCATCCGCGCGGTCGAGATGGCCTCCGAGCTGGTGGGGGTGGCCTCCTACTCGTCGAGCGGGACGGCGTCGCGCCTCATCCGGGACGTGCACGCGGTGCGCTTCCACCCACCGACGCGGTTCGTCACCCGGCAGGCGCTCGGGAGGTGGGCGCTGAACCTGCCGTGGAGCTTCGAACTGGCCGAGCGTCCGACCGACTAGTGGACCAGGCGGGTTTCCCCCGCCCCGTACGGGGCGGACGGTGATCGGGTCGCCGGCCGAGCCCGTGCCCCGGTGGCCGGGCCCGGGCACGCTCGCCCCGGCGGTGTGGTGGTCGAGCCGGTGCCGTGCGCCGGTGTGGCCCTCGCGCCAGGAACCCGCTCCCCCGGTCGTCCCCCCTCCGCCGTCCCGCTCGGGTGGGAGGCCGGCGCGTGGTGCGGCAGCACCCACCCGCCGGCGGTCACCCAGGCTGCCCTCGTCCCGTCCCTCCTACCGCACGGTCCTGCTCCCCCTGGCCCGGCCCGAGAACGCGGCGCGGGTCAGCGGGGAGCCGGAGGGCCGGCCGGCCGGTACGACCTCCGGAGCGCCCCGGTGTTCCCGGCGTTCGCGGCGGCTCGGATCCGGCCGTTGACGCGTTCCGGCTTTGCTCACCCCAACCGCTGAGAGAGGACACCATGTCGGAAATGACCGCCGCGGAGGTAGCGGCTCGTCGCAAGGTGATGCAGTGGCTGTTCGGCACGATGGCGACGCAGGTCGTGGGCGTGTCCGCCAGGTTGAACCTGGCCGAGGCCATCGGTGACGAGGAGGCACACGTCGACGACCTGGCCAAGGCCTACGACATCCCGGCGGAGCGGTTGAACAGGCTGCTGCGCGCGCTGGCCGCCCTGGGGCTCTGCGAGGAGCGGAGCCCGGGGAGTTTCGCGCTCAACGACGCCGGCTCCCTGCTGCGCCGGGACACGCCCCGGTCGCTGCACTACCTGGTGCTGCTGCTCACCGAGCCGGTCATGCAGGAGGCGTGGCTGAACCTGGGAACGAGCGTGCGAACCGGTCGGACGGCGTTCGAGGACCTCTTCGACGAGCCGGTGTTCCAGTACATGGCCAACAAGCCGGAGTTGTCGCAGTTGTTCAACGCGGCGATGAGCCAGCGCACCAGGTCCGACGGGGTGGCGGGGTCGCTGCCCGAGCACTACGACTTCGCCCGGTTCACCTCGCTGACCGACATCGGTGGCGGGGACGGCACCCTGCTCGCCGCGGTGCTCGCCGAGTTCCCCACGTTGAAGGGTGTCCTGTTCGACACCCCGCAGGGGGTGGCCGAGGCCAAGGCCACCCTCGACGGCGCCGGGTTGAGTGACCGCTGTGGCGTGGTGGGCGGTGACTTCTTCGACTCGGTCCCCTCGGGCTCCGACCTGTACATGATCAAGAGCGTGCTGCACAACTGGGATGACGAGCGGTGCGTCGAGATCCTCCGGCGTGTCAGGGCCGGCATCCCGCCGGAGGGCCGGTTGTTGATCATCGAGCCGGTTCTCCCCGAGGTCGTCAGCTCGGACACGGCCCGGATCGAGGCGGCCGAGGACCCGTACATGAGTGATCTGAACATGATGGTCCTCATCGGCGGCCGGGAACGGACCCGCACGGACTTCGAGAAGTTGTGCGGCGACTCCGGTTTCGCCGTCGAACGCGTCATCGACCTGCCGGCCGACGTGGACTTCAGCCTGGTGGAGGCCCGCCCGGTCTGACCGGTTCGCGACCCACCGCCGAGTACCGAGCACGCGGGGAGGTCGCACCGACACTCGGGCGGGGTTCACCGCCGTCCGGGGGCGGCACCGCGCACGGCGCCGCCCCCGGACGGGGTGGTCACGACAGCACCAGTCGGTCCCCGTCCTGGTCGCGCAGGGCGGTGAACAGCGAACGCAACGCCGTCTCCGTGCGGTCGATCTCCTCGTCGGTGATGTACAGGGAAGGCGAGAAGCGGAGGAAGCCGCTGCGCGGGCCGGCCGGCAACACCCGGATGTGGTGCTCGCGGAGCAGGAAGCCGGCGAGGACGTAGCCGAGGAACCCGTGGGCCGCCTTCTCCCGGATCGCCTGGGAGGTGGCGTTCGACTGGTCCCGCAGTTCCAGGGCCAGCATGAGCCCGGTCCCCCAGACCGCGCTGACCACGTCGGAGTGGTCGGCGCGCACCGACTCCAGCATGGCCTCCAACCGCTGCCCGCGCTCCCGCACCCGCTGGTAGACGCGCCCGCCGTCGGCTTCGACCATCTCCAGCACCTTGAGCGCGATGGAGGCGGAGAGACCGTCCTTGGCGAAGGTCGAGCTGTGGATGACCTCCATCGCCGGCAGGAAGCGGTCCTGGCGGATCAGGGCCACCGAGTTCTTGACGATCCCGCCCCCGATGGCCTTGGCCAGCGTGTAGTAGTCGCCTCGGATGCCCAGGAGCGCGCTGCCGAAGAACGCCCCGGTGCGACCGATGCCGGTCTGCACCTCGTCGACGACCAGCGGGCAGCCGAGGGTGTCGCGGAGCCGGTGGAGTTCCTCGGCCAGTTCCGGTGTCACCGTCTTCATCCCGGATCCCCCGCGCACGGGTTCGACGAAGATGGCGGCGACGACGGGGAAGTCCCGTTCGACGACCCGGACGGTGTCCTTGTCGAGGGACAGGGTGAGCACGCTCCGACGCTCGTCCTCGACGATCTTGCCGATGAGCTCCGGCTCGTCGGCGGGCAGGAAACGCGCCGGTGACGACAACGCGGTGAACGGGGTCCGCCAGGGTTCGTTCTGGGTGAGCTGGATGCTGCCGACGAGTTTGCCGTGGAAGGAGCCGTCCAGGGTGAGGAACAGCGGCCGTTCGGCGCGGCGTTCGTCGTTGTGGCGGTGGATCTCGGCGATGACGCCGTCGACGTCGCCCGCCCCGCCACCGACGAGGGGGAGGGAGGCGGTGTCCAGGGTGGCCGTTCCGGTGGTGAGGGCTTCCCTGGCGGTGTCGAGTTCGGCGTCGATCTCGGCGAACAGCGCGGTGATCCGCTCCTGCCGTTCGAGCTCCGCGTGCTTCATGCAGATCTCGTTGGCCTCGGCTCCGCTGTTGGCGAAGATGGCGTTGTAGCGGTCGTCACGGCCGGTCTCGCGCCGCATGATGTCGTTGAGGATGCGGCTGATCTGGTTGGCGCGGGGCTGTCGGGAGAGCTGGGCGTGGACGACGGTGCCGGCGTCCAGGGCGGCCTTGGCGTGGGCGATGATCTCGGGGTGGTTGTGCCCGAAGATGAGGGATCCGAAACCGCAGGCGTGGTCGAGGACCGGGACCTCCCTGCCCTCGTCGTCGAGGTAGTAGACCGTGTTCCCCTCGGCGCGGACGTACTCGACTCCGAGTCCCATGCTCGTCAGCCAGCCGTTCAGTACGGCGTCCGCGTAGACGGGCTCACCGGATGGATGGGTCATCACCAACCTCTTTCCTGTGCGGGGAACGTCCGTGCCGCCGACCGGTACCGGGAACGGCCGGCGCTGGGGTTCTCGGCATCGCGTCGCCCACCATGCCGGAACCGGCGGTGCGACGCGTGGGGGGACTGGTCACGTGACCATTCCCCGCCGTGCCGACCTCTTCATTAGAGTCGTTCTCCGCCACGGGTACAACGGGTCTACATCGCATGGCATAGAACGCGACTCCTACCACCGCCATATTGTTCCGCCATAATTTTCCCTGGAATAGTGGTACGGTGCGAAAATCAGCGGAAATCGCGGGCGCCGGCTTCGCGGGACTGACGGTCGCCACCGAACTCGCCCGTCTCGGGTGGCGGGTCCAGGTCCACGAATCCGCCGATCGGCCGCGCACCTTCGGCGCGGGGATCTTCCTCTGGGACAACGGCCTGCACGTCCTGCGGGAGCTCGGGGTCGTCGACCGGGTGCTGGCGGGCTGCCACGAGGCCGTGCTGTGGGAGGAGCGGACGGCCACCGGCGAGCGGATCGGCGTGCGCCCCCTGGCCGCGCGGGGCGGGCTGCGCCTGGTGACCCTGCCCCGCCACCGTCTCATGACGTCGCTGCTCTCGGCCGCGGGCGAGGCGGGAGTGCGGGTGCGGACGAGGTCCAGGGCGGTGGGCGCGGACCCCGACGGCGCGTTGCTGACCGCCGGTGGGCACCGGTGGGAGGCGGACCTGGTGGTGAGCGCCGAGGGCATCCGCTCCGCGCTGCGGGTCAGTCTGGGCGTGCCGACCGAGCACGTGGTGTTCTCCGCGGGAGCGTGCCGGTTGTTGGTGCCCTGGGGCCGGGTTCCGGGTGGTGGGGACATGTGGCGCCAGTACGTCAACTTCAGCGACTCCCGGTCCCGGCGGCGCGTGTTGTACGTGCCGTGCGGGAACGAGGTCGTGTACCTGCTGCTCGGGGCGGAGGAGACCGATCCGGCGTTGCGCCGACCGCTCGACCCGGGGCCGTGGTGCGCGACCTTCCCCCCGCTGCGGTCGCTGTTGTCCGAGCTGCCGCCGAGGCCTCGGTTCGACCGGTACGAGGCGCTGCGGCTCACCGCCTGGTCGGTGGGCCGGGTGGGTCTGGTCGGGGACGCGGCGCATGCCATGCCACCCACGCTGGGGCAGGGCGCGGGCACGGCGCTGTCGAACTCGCTGGCCCTGGCGCGTTCGGTGGACGGGTCGGGGGATGTCCAGGCGGGGTTGCGCTCGTGGGAGGCGGCGCAGCGGCCGATGGTGGACCTGACCCTGGAGGAGTCGGTGCGGGGTGTGTCGTACATGTACCCGGGGCCGGGGTCCCCTGGGCTGGACGGGTGGCCGGGGAGCGCGTTCGACATCGCCGCCCACCGGGTGCCACCGCGTCGCGGCGGGTGAACCGGCGGTGGTGGGGGGCGCTGGTCGCCCGGATCGCGCCGTCGCCGCGTGGCGAGCCGGGGATGGCCCGGCGTTTCGGGTGGCGCGATGGGTGGCCCGTGCCCCTCCCCCCTCGTCGTCCGGCGGTAGGGGACGGCGGTCGAGTTCCGTGGTGTCCCGCTCCGTCGGCGCGGTGGTCCGTCATCCCCGGGGGCCCGCGCCGCTCCCGCCCCGCCGGAGGTTCGGGGTCGGCACCGCCGGGCCAACCCCGACCGCGCCGCGGCCGACGGTCGACGGGGCGGCCGCTCGGTCGGCGGCGGGCAACCCGGTGGTCGCTGGCCACCCGGCGGGGTGCGGATGCGGGGTGGCCCTCCCCGCCGCTACCGGTCCTCGGCGGCGAGGGCGCGCAACCGCTTCTTGTCCACCTTGCCGATGCCCAGGTAGGGCAGCGCGTCGACGAACTCCAGGCGCTCCGGGAGCTTGTAGCGGGCCAGGCCGCGGTGGACGAGGTACCGGCGGACGTCGACGAGCGTGGGCGGGGTCCCGTCGGCCACCACGAAGAGGCACACCTCCTCCCCGTAGCGGGGGTGGGGGCCGGCGACGGCCGCCGCCGCCGCGATCGAGGGGTGCTCGGCCGCCATCAGTTCGAGTTCGACCGCCGAGATCTTCTCGCCGCCCCGGTTGATGACGTCCCGGTTGCGCCCCTCGACGATCAGGGAGCCGGAGGGGTGCACCCGGACCAGGTCCCCCGTCCGGTAGAAGCCGTCGGCGGTGAAGGTGCTCGCGTTGGACTCCTCGTCGCCGTAGTACCCGGCGACGGTGTAGGGGCCCCGGGTCAGCAGCGCGCCGAGTTCCCCCGGTGGCACCGGGTCGCCGGCGTCGTCGACGACCCGGATCTCGTCGGCCGGGGATGCCGGCCGGCCCTGGGTGTCGAACACGACCTCGTCGGTGTCGTCGAGGGCCGTGTAGCAGAGCAGTCCCTCACTCATGCCGTAGCACTGCTGGACCTGGCACCCGAGCACGGCGGGCACCTCCTCCACCTGGCCTCGGCGTGGGCGGGCGCCGCCCACCTGGAGGACACGCAGGCTCGACAGGTCGTGGGTGGTGGCGCGGCCCGCGTCGACCCACCGTTCGACCAGGGCGGGGACGAGGGTGGTGTGGGTGACCCGTTCCCGTTCGACGAGGGCGAAGGCCTGTTCCGGTTCGGTGCTGGCTCCCAGGACGACGCGTCCCCCGGCGGCGAGGGTGCCCAGCACCCCCGGGCAGCCCAGGACGAACCCGTGGGTGGCTGGCATGACGGCCAGGTACACCGACTCGGGTCCGACACCGGCCAGGGCGGGGGTGTGGCGCAGCTGGTAGCCGTAGGCCTCCTGGAGCCGGGGGATGACCTTGGGGGGTCCGGTGGTGCCGCTGGAGAGCAGGCACAACGCGGCCCGGTCGAGGTCGGGCGCGGGCTCGGCGGTGTCCTGGACCGCCGGTCCCCCGGCGCCGTCCTCGGCGGGGGCGCACAGCGCGGCCAGGTCGACGCAGGAGGGGTCGGGCTCTCCGCCGAGCAACACGGTGCCCAGGCAGGCGTGTTCCTCCCGCAGCCGCTGGGCCATGGCGAGGTGGTCGAACCGCGCGTGCCGGCGGGGGACCGCGATGGCCACCGGGCGGGCCGTGCGGACGACGTGGTCGAGTTCGTAGTGCCGGAGGGCGATCGGCGTCATGATCGGGGTGGCGCCGATGCGGGACAGCGCGAGCGCCAGCACGACGAGTTCGGGCTCGTTGGGCAGTTGCACGACGACCATGTCGCCCGCGCGCACCCCGAGCGCGGTCAGCCGTGCCGCGGTCGCGCTCACCGCCGAGCGGAGCTCGCCGCGGGTCAGCCGGCGTTCGCCGGCGACGAGGGCGACCTGGTCGGCTTCGGCGGGGGCGTCGTCGAGCACGATCTGGTCGACGCGGCGGGGGATCCAGTAGCCGGCCGACCGGTACTCGGCCGCCCGCGCCGGTGAGATGCGCACCAGCCCGTCCTCGCCGGTTCGGGAAGCGTCCCCGCCGGGGGCCGCGGTGTCGGTGGCCGGGGCCCCACCGCCGTTGACCGCGGGGGCGGCGTGCTCGTCCCCGGCCGCGGGGGTGGCGCCGGCGGCCTCGATGCGCGCGCTGAGCTCACCCAGGGTGTAGTCGTGTGCGTCCCACAGGTCGACCACGATGCCGTAGTCACGGCCGAGCCGGGCCTCCAGTTCCACGGTCTCGGTGGAATCGAGCGCGAGGTGAGCGCGCAACCGCAGGTCGGGCGCGATCTCCTGCTCCTCGACACCGAGTTCGGTCAGAATCCTTCGCAGTTCTTCCACGACGTCGCCCTCACCGCGCAGCAGGAATTGTCCGACACCTGATCAAGGTATTGCCGACGGCGCTCCGGAGAAATCCGACTCTGGTCGTAGAACCTTCAGTACCGAACGGCCAGTAGCCATACCAGGCACGGGCCCGGAGGATCGAAATCGCGGGCCCAGGTGAATTGACCGACCGCGTGTGCGGAACGCGGCGACGGCGGTTCCCGGAACTACGGAGAAGTGACGGCGGTATGCCAGCAGACCGGTACATGGTTCCCTATCCTTCGCGCGGCACGGTGCTCGGCGACACGGAGCTCGGTGCCGTGAGCGAGGCGCTGCGGTCAGACCAGACTCTGTCCGCGGGTGGTTATCGCGAGGCCTTCGAGCGGCGGTTCGCCGATCTGGTGGGCAGTCGGCACGCGGTGTCGGTCACCAGCGGCACGGTGGCGGTGCAACTCGGCATCGCGCTGCTCGGCCTGCGCCCCGGGGACGAGGTGATCGCGACCCCCCAGACGTACAAGGCCACGGTGCAACCCCTGTTGGACGCGCCGGTGACGGTGCGGTTCTGCGACGTGGACCCGCACACCCTCAACGCCGACCCCCGGAGCGTCGAGGCGTTGATCACCGACCGGACCCGGGCGATCCTGCTGGTGCACTACGGCGGGCTGGTCGCGGACATGAACGAGATCATGCGCATCGCCCGCGCGCACGACCTCCTGGTGCTGGAGGACTGCGCGCACGCGCTGGGCAGCGTCTACCACGGGCGGCGGCCCGGGACGCTCGCCGACATCGGGTGCTTCAGCTTCCACTCCAGCAAGAACATCACCACCCTCGGCGAGGGCGGCATGGTGACGGTCAACCGGGACGACTGGGCGGAGCGGCTGGACCTGATGCGCTCCAACGAGTCCGACAGCGTGTACGCCGACGCCCCCAGGCTCATCGGCGACCGCAAGCGGGCCTCGGCGTGGATGTTGCACCCCGGCAACGCCTTCACCCATGACTGCGTGGAGATCCGGCACCCGGGGACGAACGCGACGTTGTGCGAACCGGGCGCGGCCATGGGCCTGGCCCAGTTGGACCGGCTGGACCGGCTGATCTCCCGGAGGCGGGCGATCGCGGCGAAGATCAACGCCGTGCTGGAACGCTACTCGTTCGCACGCCCCGTCCAGGAGCCACCCGGTGTGGTGAGCGCCTACCACCTCTACACGTTCCTGCTGGAGACCGAGGACGGCCAGGCGCGCGACGCCGTGGTCGACAGCCTCGACCAGCGGGGGGTCGAGATGCGGCTGCGGTACTTCCCGCTGCACCTGCTGCCCGAGTGGCGAGCCAGGGGGCACGAGCTGGGTGAGTGCCCGGTCGTCGAACGCCTGTGGTTCGAACGGCAGATCAACCTGCCCTGCCAGCCGAGTCTCTCCGACGCGCAGGTCTCCCACCTGCTGGAGGTGCTGGACCGGACGTTGGCCGAGGCGGAGAACGGCATCCGCGCGTTGGCGCGGACTTGACGCCCACCGGGCAGGAAGGCGCTGAGCAGTGAGTGAGCAGACCGAGTACGACGTCGTCGTGATCGGGGGTGGCCCCGTGGGGCTGTCCTGCGGCTGGCAGGCCGCGGCACGGGGCAGCCGCACCCTGGTACTGGACCGCGTCGGGTTCTTCAACGAACGGTTGGGGACCAGCGGGGCGGAGCGGCACTGGCGGCTCCAGTACACCCAGGAGGACCTGTTCCAGCTGACGCTGGCCGCGCTGCCGCAGTGGCGCCGGTTGGAGGACCTCGCCGAGCGGACGCTGATCCACGAGATCGGCAGCCTGTGGTTCGGCGATGTCGAGGTCGAGACCAACGAGGGTCAGATCGCGGGCACCGCCCGCATGATGGACAAGCTCGGCGTGGGCTACGACTGGCTGACCGCCCGCGAGATCGAGAGCCGGTTCGGGTTCACCAACCTGCCGGACCACTTCGCGGGCTTCCTCCAGCCCCAGGGCGGCACGATCGACGTGCGGGGCACCATCGCGGCGCTCTACGGCCTGGCGCAGGAGGAGGGCTGCGACCTGCGTGGCGGGGAGCGGGTGCTGGAACTCGTCCCGGACGCCGACGGGGTGAGCCTGCGCACCGACCGGGGCCGCTACCGCGCGTCGAAGGTGGTGTTGGCCAACGGGGCCCACGCCAACGACCTCCTCGCGCCGCTGGGCGCGTCGATCGACATCCGGCTGTACGAGATGGCGCTGGTGACGATGCGGCGCCGCTCGGAGGACGTGGACTTCCCGTTCTGGTTCGTCTTCCAGGAACCCACTCCCGAGGACACGAACCTGTTCTACGGGTTCGGCCGGAACCCGTGGTCGCCCAGCGAACTGGTCCGGCTGGGACCGGTGTTCGAGGTCGACGCGCTGGAGCACGCCGACCTGGCCACCAACACGCCCAACCCCCGGCACATCAGCCGCATCGGTGAGTTCATCGGCCGGCACCTGCCGGCGCTCGACCCGGAACCGGTGCGCACCGGCACCTGCCTGGCGGTGCTGCCCGGCGACCCGCGTCGCCAGTTCTTCCTCGGCACCGCGCAGGGCCTGGTCGACCACGGCGAGCACCTGGTGCTCTACAGCGCCGGCTGGGGCTTCAAGTTCGTGCCCCTGCTGGGCCAGATCTGCGTCGACCTCGCGTTGGACGGCCGGACCGCGCACGACATCTCCCGTCTCAGCCCCACAGCCCCCCAGGAGGAGTCCCAGTGACCGGTCATGACACCGTCGAGTCGTCCGCGGGGAGCGTCGCCGTCGTCGGCATGGCGGGCCGGTTCCCCGGAGCGCCGGACCTCGACGCCTTCTGGCGCAACCTGCGCGGGGGTGTGGAGTCGGTCGCCCCGCTCAGCGACGAGGAGCTGTTGGCCGAGGGCGTGCCCCGCGAGGTGTTCTCCCGCCCCGAGTACGTCCGGGCCGCCTCGGTGTTGGACGGGGTGGACCTGTTCGACGCGTCGTTCTTCAACGTCAACGCGCGGGAGGCGGCGCTGCTCGACCCCCAGCAGCGGTTGTTCCTGGAGACGGTGTGGCACGCGTTGGAGAACGCCGGCCGTGGCCCCGGGACCGACAGCGACGTCGGGGTGTTCGGCGGGGCGGGCATGTCGGCGTACCTGATGTCGAACCTGCTGGGTGGCAGCAGGATCGTGATGAGCCCGACGGTCTTCGAGCTCCAGATCCACAACGACAAGGACTACCTGGCCAGCCGGACGGCGTACCTGCTCGGGCTGAACGGGCCGGCCGTGTCGGTGCAGACCGCCTGTTCCAGCTCGCTGGTGGCGGTGCACCAGGCGGTGCGGGCCCTGGTGAGCGGGGACTGCGGTACCGCGGTGGCCGGTGGTGTCTGCGTCCGGGTGCCGCACAAGGTCGGCTACCTCTACGAGGAGGGGTTGATCTACTCGCCCGACGGGCACTGCCGTCCCTTCGACGCCGACGCCAGGGGCACCGTGTTCGGCAACGGTGTCGGCGCGGTGGTGCTGCGCCGGTTGGAGGACGCGCTCGCCGACGGTGACGACGTGCTGGCCGTGATCCGGGCGACGGCGGTCAACAACGACGGCAACGACAAGGTCGGCTACACGGCGCCGTCGGTGGCCGGGCAGCAGCGGTTGATCGCCAGTGCCCTGGCCGCCAGCCAGGTGGAGGCGCACACGATCACCGCGATGGAGGCGCACGGCACCGGCACCCAGGTGGGCGACCCCATCGAGATCAGCGCGTTGAGCCGGGCGTTCGGCGAGCACACCACCAAGACCGGGTTCTGCGCGTTGGGGTCGGTGAAGGCGAACATCGGCCACCTGGAGTCGGCGGCGGGTGTCGCGAGCCTGATCAAGGCGGTGCTCCAGCTGCGGCACCGGGAACTGGTCGGGGACCCGCACTTCCGCAGCCCCAACCCCCGGATCGACTTCGGGCAGACCCCGTTCTTCGTGAACACCGAGCTGAGCGAGTGGCGCAACGGCACGCACCCCCGTCGGATCGGGGTCAGTTCCTTCGGCATCGGCGGCACCAACGCGCACGCCATCCTGGAGGAGGCGCCGGCGCGCCGTCCCTCACCGGAGCCGGTGCGGCGCCCGCAGGTCGTGCTGCTGTCCGCGAAGTCGCCGCAGGCCCTGGACCAGGCCACCGCCGACCTCGCCGACCACCTCGACGCCGAGCGGGACACCGCCGACGCGGCCCGGCTCGCCGACGTGGCCTCCACGACCCGCCTGGGTCGGGGCTCCCTGCGGTTCCGGCGGGCGCTGGTGGCCGACGAGGTGGGCACCGCCGTGGACCTGCTGCGCGGGTCGGACCCGTCGCGGGTGGCCAGCGCGGTGGCCCGCCCGGCCGCGCCCAAGGTGGTCTTCCTCTTCCCCGGGCAGGGGACCCAGCACCCGGGGATGGGTCGTGGCCTGTACGAGGCGGAGCCGGTGTTCCGGGCCGCCGTGGACGAGTGCGCCGAGATCCTGCTGCCGTTGTTGGACCTCGACGTGCGCACCGCGCTCTATGAGGCGGAGGAGGGTGACGAGGCGGCGGCCACGGCCGTGGAGCAGACGGGCCTGGCCCAGCCGGCGTTGTTCGTCACCGAGTACGCCCTGGCCCGGCAGTTGCTGAGCTGGGGTGTCACGCCGGACGCGATGGTGGGGCACAGCCTCGGCGAGTTCGTCGCGGCCTGCCTGGCCGGGGTGATGGACCTCGGCGACGCGCTGCGGCTGGTCGCCTCGCGTGGACGGTTGATGCAGGACCTGCCCGGTGGGGACATGCTCTCCGTCGGGCTGCCCGAGGAGGAGCTGCGGGAGCTGCTGCCGGCCGAGCTGTCGGTCGCCGCCGTCAACGGACCGGCGCTGTGCGTGGTGTCCGGGCCCAGCGAGGCGGTCGCGGAGTTCCGGGAGTCCCTGGAGGGCCGGGAGGTCAGCACCCGGCTGCTGCGGACCTCGCACGCCTTCCACTCGGCGATGGTCGACCCGGTGGTGCCGACCTTCACCGACCAGGTGCGGGAGGTGTCGCTGCGGGCGCCGGAGCTGCCGATCCGGTCCACGGTGACCGGTGGGTGGCTGGAGGCCGAGGGCGCCACCGACCACGGCTACTGGGGCACGCACATGCGGGAGCCGGTGCGTTTCGGCCAGGCGGTGCGGGAGGCGGTGGCCGACCTCGGGCAGTGCGTCCTCGTCGAGGTCGGACCGGGCAACACGCTGGGCACCCTGGCCCGGCAGGCTGTCGACTCGGCGGCGACGGTGTCCGTCGTCAGCGGGATGCGCCGCGCCGACCAGGACGGGCCGGACGTGGAGGTGTTGCTGTCGGCGCTGGCCGGGCTGTGGCTCGCCGGGGTCGAGGTGGACTGGACGCGGTCGGAGCCTGGGCGGGCGCGGGTCGCGCTGCCCGGCTACCCGTTCCAGCGGCAGCGCTACTGGGTGGAACCGCGGGGCGGGGGCGCGAGCGGGGAGCTGGTCATCGACACCCCCACCGGGGGTGAGGACGCCGAGGGCGAGGCCACCGCCGGTGGTCGGCCGGCGCACCTGCTCACCACCTACGTGGCACCCCGGGACGACGCCGAGCGGACCCTGGTGGAGCTGTGGGAGGAGTTCTTCGGTTTCTCCCCGATCGGCGTGCACGACAACTTCTTCGAACTCGGCGGGCACTCGCTGTTGGCCACGCAGATCCTCAACCGGCTGGGGTCGCGGCTGGGCCACTCGGTGGCCCCGAGCCAGCTGCTGTCCCGGCCGAGCGTGGCCGGGCTCGCCGAGCTGCTGGCCGAGCAGGAGGACAGCGACGCGCCGGCGCTGAAGCTCCCGGTGCTGGTGCCCGACCCCGAGCGCCGGCACCAGCCGTTCCCGCTGAACGAGATGCAGCAGGCGCAGTGGATCGGCCGGCTCGGCAGCTTCGACATGGGCGGGGTGGCGCCGCACCTGTACCTGGAGTTCGACAGCGACACCCTCGACGCGGCGCGGTTGCAACGGGCCTGGCAGCAGGTGGTGCGCCGCCACGAGATGCTGCGCATCGTCGTGTTGGCCGACGGCCGGCAGCGCATCCTCGACAACGTTCCCGACTACGAGTTCGAGGAACTGGACCTGCGGGGCGTGGACCCGGAGGAGGCGCGCGCGCTGCTGGCCGAGGTGTCCGACCGGATGTCCACCGAGGTCCGGCCCGCCGACACCTGGCCGTTGTGGGAGGTGCGGGTGTCGAGGCTGGGTGACGGGCGGCTGCGCACCCACATCAGCTTCGACCTGTTGTGCGCCGACGTGGCCAGCTTCTTCTACCAGATCCTGCCGTCGTGGCGGGAGTTCCACGAGAACCCGGAGCTGCCCTCGGAGCCCCCGGAGCTGTCCTTCCGGGACTACGTGTTGGCGGAGGAGGCCCTGCACGACTCGCCGCTGTACGAGCGGTCCCTGGAGTACTGGCGGGAACGGGTGGCGCAGTTGCCGCCCGCGCCGGAGCTGCCCACCGTGGTCGCGCCCGGCGAGCTGGTCACGCCGGAGTTCGTGCGCCGGCACGGCAGCCTGGACCCCCGGGTGTGGGCGGGCATCAAGGAACGCGCCGGTGAGCACGGCGTCACCCCCTCCAGCGTGCTGTTGGCCGCCTACGCGGCCGCGGTGGGCCGGTGGAGCAAGAGCCAGCACTTCACGTTGAACTTCACCGCGGTCAACCGGCTGCCGTTCCACCCGGACGTCGACACCACGGTCGGGGAGTTCGCCTCCTTCGAGCTGCTGGAGGTGGACGTCCGCGAGCTGGACACCTTCGCCGAACTGGTGACGCAGGTGCAGCGGCGCAGCTGGGAGGACTTCGAACACCGCTACGTCAGCGGGGTGCGCATCCTGCGGGAGCTGAACCGGCTGCGGCGGGACACCACCGGTGGGCTGATGCCGATCGTGTTCACCAGCGCGCTGTCCACCGAGACCGACCCGGCGTCGGTGCCCTCCCCGTTGGACTGGCTGGGCGAGCAGGCCGGCTTCATCTCCCAGACCCCGCAGGTCACCATCGACCACTTCGTGTTGGAGTTGGGTGGTCGCCTGGAGCTGGCCTGGCACGCCGTCGACGAGCTGTTCCCCGACGGGATGATGGCCGAGATGTTCGAGGCCTACCAGGAACTGCTGGTGAGCCTCGCGACCCGGGAGGGGTGGGACCGGCCGCCGCTGGTCGCGCTGCCCGAGGAGCAGCTGCGGGCCAGGGTCCAGGCCAACGACACCTCCGGGCCCGTCCCCGAGGGGCTGCTCGCCGACCGGGTGTTGGCCGCCGGCCGCGACCCGGTGACCGCCGGGCGGCCCGCGGTGGTGGCCGGCGACCGGGTGCTCACCCACGCCGAGCTCGCCGCCCGCGCCGGGGACCTCGCCGGACGGCTCGTCGAGGCGGGCCACGGCAGGGGCAGCGTGGTGGGCGTCGGCCTGAGCAAGGGGTGGCGGCAGGTCGTCGCCGCGGTCGGTGCCTCCGCCGCCGGGTGCACCTACGTGCCGGTCGACCCGGAGCTCCCGGAGTCGCGGCGGCGCTGGCTCGTCGAACACGCGGGCGTCCAGTGCCTGCTGGTGGACGGCGCGGGCGGCATCGAGTGGCCCGAGGGCGTCCCGACGCTGGTGGTCCCCGACGGGTCCACCGCCCCGCCCGCCGAGGCCGCCGACTGGCGGTGCCTCGGAGACCCGGGCGACATCGCCTACGTCATCTACACCTCGGGATCGACGGGCACGCCGAAGGGGGTGGCCGTCACCCACACCGCGGCGTTGAACACGCTGGTGGACGTCCAGGAACGGTTCGGGCTGACCGAAACCGACGCGGTGTTGGGCCTGTCCTCGCTGAGCTTCGACCTGTCCGTCTTCGACGTCTTCGGGATCCTCGGCGCGGGGGCGGCCCTGGTGCTGCCGGAACCGGAGGCGCGGCGGGACCCGGCGCGGTGGGTGGACCTGCTCCGCGAACACCACGTGACGGTGTGGAACTCGGTGCCAGCGCTGTTCGAGATGCTGGTGACCTACCTGGAGAACGGGCGGGAGGAGGACACCGGGGTCGCGCTGCGACTGGCGATGCTCAGCGGCGACTGGATCCCGGTGAGCCTGCCGGACCGGGCCCGGGCCCAGGCACGGGACCTGCGGGTGGTCAGCCTCGGTGGTGCCACGGAGGCGGCGATCTGGTCGATCCACTTCCCCGTCGAGGAGGTTCCTCGGGAGTGGACCTCGATCCCCTACGGCTACCCGCTGCGCAACCAGTCCTTCCACGTGCTCAACGACCGGATGGAACCGGCTCCGGTGTGGACGGCCGGGCACCTGCACATCGGCGGCGTGGGCCTGGCGTCCTGCTACTGGAACGACGAGCAGCGCACCGCCGAGTCGTTCGTCACCCACCCCACCACCGGTGAACGGCTCTACCGCACCGGTGACCTGGGCCGGTACCTGCCGGGCGGGGTGATCGAGTTCCTGGGCCGGGAGGACTTCCAGGTCAAGATCGGCGGGTTCCGGGTGGAGCTCGGCGAGGTGGAACACGCGATCGAACGGCACCCGAAGGTCGCCAACGCGGTGGCGGCGGCACTGGGCTCCCGCACGCAGCAGCGGCTGGTGGCCTACGTGGTGCCGGCCGAACCCGCGGAGGACCTCATCGAGTCGGTTCGGGAACACCTGGCGGGGACGGTCCCCAACTACCTGGTGCCGGCCGACATCGTGGTCCTCGACGAACTCCCGCTCAGCGCCAACGGCAAGGTCGACCGGGCGGCGCTTCCCGCGCCGGACCGCGTCGGGCACGCCGGCGGCGGCGACGGGATCGTCGACGAACGGCTCGCCGACACCCTGGAGCGGCTGCTCGCCCTGGCCGCGGAGAGCCTGTCGGTGGAGGCGGCCGGCGCCGAGGACAACTTCTTCTCCCTCGGCGGCGACTCGATCATGGGTATCCAGTTCGTCAGCCGTGCCGCCGCGGAGGGACTCCAGGTCGGCCCGCAGGACCTCTTCGAGAGCGACACCTTCCTCGACCTGGCCCGCAGGGTCACCGCCACCTCCGAGCAGGAGGCCGACGGGACGGTCGCGCCGTTCACCCCGCACCAGGCGGCCCTGGTCGCCGAGGGGGCCGTGGACTGGATCACGGTCGAGGCGGCCGCCTCCGACCTCGACCCGGCGTTGGCCGAACGCGCGCTGCGGGAGATCGCCGACCGGCACCCCGCGCTGCGACTGCGGTCGGGGACCCGGGACGACGGGACGCCAGGGCAGTACGACGGCGGATCCCCGGGGGACGGCCTGTTCTCCGAGATCGACCTCAGCGGTCTGGCCGAGGACGCCCGGGACGACGCGCTCGCCGAGATCGTCGCGGAGATGTCGGAGGAGGTGGGCCTGGCGGAACGGGAACCGGTGAAGTTGGCCGTGGTCCGCGCCGGCGCCGACGACGTGCGGCTGCTGTGGTTGGCGGCCGGTGCCGCCCTGGACGACACGTCGTGGCGGCTGCTGTTGGCCGAGTTCGGCCGGGCCTACCAGCAACTGGCCGAGCGGGGTTCCATCGACTGGACCGGGATGCCGGAGAGCGTCCTGGGCTGGGTCGCCACCCAGGAGGGCGCGGCACCGCCCCCCTCGGTGGAGACGGTGGCCTTCACCGGGGAACTGCGCACCGTGCTGGACGCGGACGTGACCACCGCGTTCGCCGAGGCCACGTTCGGCGCCTACCACCTGGAGCTGGGTGAGGCGGTCGCCGCGGCGCTGACCGTGGCCGCTCGGGCCTGGCCTGGGCGGGAACCGGCGGTGACGGTGGAACGGTCGCTGCGGACCGCGACGACCGACGAGGCGCTGGGCCGGTTCACCGAGATGACCACGCTGGACGTGGCGGCCGAGGCCGTCGCCGACACCCTGACCGGGGTGAAGCGGGCCTACCGGGACGTGGTCCGGCCGGCGCCGGCCCACCCGCGCGTGCACCTGCGGGACGTGCGGTCCGGTGACTGGCGTCCCACCGCCGGGCCACTGTCCCCGGCCGGGTTGTCCTCACCCGTGTCCACCGCGACCACTCCCGAAGTGCTCGCCGAGGTCGGCGCCGCGGTCGTCGGAGGGGAGCTGGTGCTGCGGTGGCGGCACACCACCGACGCGGCCGAGGCCACCGCGCTCGCCGAGGCGTTCACCGAGGCGGTCGAGACCATCACCGAGCACTGCCGGCAGGCGGGTTCCGGTAGCTACGAGCCGTCGGACTTCCCCCTGGCCGGTGTCGACCCCGACGAGCTCAGCGCCCTGCTGTCCACCCTTGAGAAGTAAGGCCGGTCCATGAGCCAGTTGAAAAAGGGCATCGAGGATGTCTACGAACTCACCCCGATCCAGCAGGGCCTGCTGTTCGAACAGCTCGCCAACGGAGACGCCGGCGTCTACATCGAGCAGCTGCTGCTGACCTTCGACGGAACGCTGCACCCCGAGGAGTTCCAACGGGCGTGGCAGATGGTCGTCGACCGCCACCCGATCCTGCGGACCTCCTTCCACTGGCGGCCGGAGGGCCTGCCGCTCCAGGTGGTGCACCAGCACGCCGAGCTGCCACTGGAGGTCCTGGACTGGCGGCACATCCCGGTCGCCGAGCAGAAGGAGAGGATCACCGAGTGGCTGGACCGGGAACGCGTCGAGGGTTTCGACGTGACCCAGGCCCCGGTCATGCGACTCAGCGTCATCCACAGCGAACCCGAGACGTGGATCTTCGCCTGGCGGCTGTCGCACCTGCTGATGGACGGCTGGTCGTTCGGGTTGGCGGTCAGCGACTTCATCGACTGCTACCGGGCCCAGTGCCTGGGGTACGAGCCGGAGCGCCGGCCGATGCGGCCCTACCGCGACTACGTGGCCTGGTGGAGCCAGCGGGACCCGGAGGGCAGCCTGCCGTTCTGGCGTTCGGAGCTGGCGGGGTTCACCCCGCCGGAGCAGCTGCGGATGGGCGGCACTCCCCCGGCTCCCGGGGAACCCAGCCACGGGTTCGTGGAACTGAGCATGGCCGAGCTGGAGGCCGGGCTCCGCGACCTCGGCAGGACGAACCAGCTGACGCTGAACACCCTCGTCCAGGGGGCCTGGCTGGTGGTGTTGTCGCACCACTACGGCACCACCGACGTGGCCTGCGGTTTCACCATGGCGCACCGGCCGGCGGAGCTGCGGGGCAGTGAGAACATCCTCGGGCCGTTGATCTCCACGATGCCGGTGCGGGAACGACTCGAACCGACCCGGGCCGCGCTGTCCTGGCTGCGGGACTTCCAGATCCACATCACGGCGGTGCGGGAGAACACCAGCAGCCCCCTGTTCGAGGTGCAGCGGGTGCTGAACCTGCCGTTGGACGTGCCGCTGCTGGAGAGCAGCGTGTCCTACGAGAACATGCCCATGCCCGACTTCGCGCTCGCCGAGACCGGGATGAAGCTCACCGAGATGCGTTACGACGGGCGGCCGCACTACCCGATCACGATGGTGATCATGCCGGGTGAGGGCATGCCGCTGCGGGTGATCTACGACCGGAGCCGGTTCTCGCCCGAGGCGGCGCACCGGTTCTGCGACCACCTGCGCACCGTCCTCACCCGGCTCGTGGAGTCCCCCGAGCTGACGGTGGGCGAACTGCTGCCGGCCGAGGCCGTCGGGCCGCTGCCCGGTGCGACCGGGGACACGCCCGCCCCGCTGGACGAACGGCCCCTGCACGCCACGTTCTCCGACCTGGCCGCCGCCAACCCCGACGCCGAGGCCGTGGTCTTCGGGGACCGCCGCCTCACCTACGGTCAGCTGGCCGCGCACAGCGACGCCATCGCCGAGGAACTCGTCGAACGCGGGGTGGCGCCCGGGGACCGGGTGGGTCTGTGCCTGGAACGCTCCGACGCCCTGGTCGCCGCGATGATCGGCGTGTTCAAGGCAGGAGCGGCCTACGTCCCCCTCGATCCCGAGTACCCGGCGGAGCGGCTGCTGTCGATGATCGACGACGCCGGCATCACCGCGCTGGTCCGGGGGCCGGACCTCGCCGAGCGGACCGAGGGCTTCACCGGGCCGGTGCTCACGGTGGCCGAGGAGCTGCCCTCGTCCCCCACCGGCCGACCGCTGCCCGAGGTGGGTGCCGACGCGCCCGCCTACGTGCTGTACACCTCGGGCTCCACCGGTCTCCCGAAGGCCGTCGTGGTGACCCACCGCAACGCGCAGAGCCTGCTCGCCGCCGGGCGGGAGCTGTTCGGGTTCGGCGCGGGCGACACGTGGACGTTCAGCCACTCCTTCTCCTTCGACTACTCGGTGTGGGAGATCTGGGGGGCGTTGGGCAACGGCGGCCGGCTGGTCGTCGTCCCGTCCTGGACGGTCCGCTCCCCCGACGAGTTCCACGCCCTCCTCCGGTCGGAGGCGGTCACGGTGTGCAGCCAGACGCCGATCCTGTTCGAGCACTTCGCCGCCGCGGACGAGGCGGCGACGCCGGCGGACGGCGAGCCCGCGCTGGCGCTCCGGCACATCTTCATCGGCGGCGACCGGTTGCACGCGGCGACGGTGCGGCCGTGGTTGGCCCGGCACGGCGACGACGCGCCCCAGCTGCACAACCTCTACGGGGTGACGGAAGCGGCGGTCGTGTCGACCTGCCACCGCCTGACCTCGGAGAACGTCAGCACCGACGCGCCGCTGCCCATCGGTCGCGCCCTGCCCAACCAGCGGGCGTACCTGCTGGACGACCGGGGCCGCCCGGTACCGCCCGGGTCGCGGGGTGAGCTGTGCCTGGCCGGTCCGGCCGTCGCCGCCGGCTACCACGCGCGGGAGGAGTTGACCGCCCGCCGGTTCGGCGTCGAGCCGGTGGCCCCCGCTGAGCGGATGTACCGGACCGGGGACCAGGCCAGGGCGCTGCCGGACGGCACCCTGGAGTACCTGGGCCGGGACGACTCGCAGGTCAAGATCCGGGGCTACCGGGTCGAACTGGGCGAGATCGAGGCGGTGCTCCGCTCGCACCCGTCGGTGGCCTCCTCGGTCGCCGTCGCCCGCGCGGACGCGGGCGGGGAGCGGATCCTGTGCTACGGCGTGCCGGGCGACGGCGACCGCGCACCGGAGTCCGAGGTGCGGGACTTCGCGGCCCGACGGTTGCCGGCGCACATGGTGCCCACCGCGTTCGGTTGGTTGGACGCGTTGCCCACCACGGTGGGCGGCAAGATCGACGTGCGCGCGCTGCCCGAGCTGGAGACCACCGCCGGTGGGGACCGCGGCGAGGCCCCGCGCACCGACCTGGAACGGGAGCTGGCGGAGGTCCTCTCCGGTCTGGTGTCGCTGCCGGCGGTGGGACGGCGGGAGGAGTTCGCCGACCTCGGCCTGCACTCGGCGCACATGATGCGGCTGATGACGACGCTGCGTTCTCGGTGGAACGTGTCCGTCCCGCTGCGGGAGCTGTACGTGTCCAACACCCTGGAGGACCTGGCCAGGCTCGTGGAGAGGGAGCGGGCGTGAGCGCACCGACGGTGACCACGGGCAACGGGGCTGCCCCGCCGCCCCTCACCCGGCTCTCCCCGGAGGACGAGGCGTGGCGGGCCCATGTGCGGGCGTTCGCCGAGGAGCACATCGCCCCCTTGTCCGACCGGATGGACCGGGACGCCACCCTCGACCCGGGGCTGCGGGAGAAGCTGTTCTCCGCCGGTCTGATGGCGGTGGAGGCCCCGGCCCGCTACGGGGGCCGAGGTGGCTCGCTGTTCCAGGTCGTGCTGACGATCGAGGAGGTCGCCCGGGTCGACCCCGGCGTGGCGGTGGGTGTCGACGTGCACAACGCCCTGGTCGTGGCGACCCTGCTCCGGCAGGGCACCGGGGACCAGAAGCGGCGCCGGTTGCCGCTGCTGGCCACCCGCCAGGTGGGGGCGTTCGCGTTGTCCGAGGAGAACGCCGGGTCCGACGCCTTCGCGGGCACGACCACGGCGGTGCCCACCTCCGACGGCGGGTACCGCATCAACGGCCGGAAGCGGTGGACGAGCAACGCCGGCCAGGCCGACGTGTTCCTGGTGTTCGCCAGGACCGAGGGGCACGGTTCCTCGGCGTTCCTGGTGGACCGGACGGCTGAGGGGCTGAGCATCGACCCCCGCACCGAGCAGATGGGGGTGCGGGCGGCTGCCACCGCGGACGTGGTGCTCACCGATGTGCGCGTCCGCCGCCAGGACTGCGTGGGCGGGCCGGGCGGCGGCGAGGGGGTGGCGATCGGCGCGCTCGACATCGGCCGGATCGGCATCGCCGCGCAGATGGTGGGACTGGCCCAGGGCGCCCTGGACGAGGCGGTGGCCTACAGCAGGACCCGGGAGCAGTTCGGGCAGCCGATCGGCTCCTACCAGGGGGTGCGGTTCACCCTGGCCGACATCGCCACCGAGGTCGCGGCCGCGCGAGCCCTGCTCTACGACGTGACCAGGACGGTGGCGGCGGGGACGGACATCGCGGAACGCCTCCGGCTGACCGCGATGGCCAAGTACTTCGCCTCCCAGGTGGCCGAACGGGCCGCCTCCCGGGCCTTGGAGGTGCTCGGCGGCAACGGCTTCACCCGGGAGTACCCGCTGGAGCGGTTCTACCGGGACGTCAAGGCGGGCAAGATCTACGAGGGGACCTCGAACATGCTGCTCCGGAGCATCGCGGGGTCGCTGTGACGACCCGGTTGTACTGCCTGGCCCACGCCGGCGGAGACGCGCGGATGTTCAGGTCGTGGTCGGCGGCGCTGGCCCCGGAGGTGGAGGTGCGCCCGGTGCAGTTGCCCGGGCGCGGTGACCGGCTGCGGGATCCGCTGGTCGACGACCTGTCGACCGTGTTGGACGACGTGCTGTCCTCAGTGGACACCGACGTGCCCTACGCGCTGTTCGGGCACAGCCTGGGCGCGATCCTCGCGTTCGAGGCCGCGGGCAGGCTGCGGGACGCCGGGCTGCCCGGCCCCCGGTGCCTGTTCGTCTCCGGGCACCGCGCCCCGCACCTGCCGTTGCGGGAGGCGGTGATCCACCACCTGCCCGACGACCAGTTCATCGAACGGCTGCGTGAGCTCAACGGCACGCCGCCGGTGGTGTTGGAGAGCCCGGCGTTCCTCCGGGTCCTCCTGCCGGTGCTGCGGGCCGACTTCACCATCTCGGAGACCTACCGCTACCGGGACCGCCCGGCCTTGGACTGCCCGGTCGTCGCGCTGGGCGGGAAGGAGGACCCCGACGTCGATGGCACGGAGCTGGCGGAGTGGCGGCGCCACACCCGAGGGCCGTGTCGCAGGACGATGTTCCCCGGTGGGCACTTCTTCCTGTCCTCGGAACGGGATGCGGTGCTGGCGGTGGTGGCGGCCGAGTTGGGCTCGGTGACCTCGCCGCAGCGGTCGTCCCCCTGAAGCGGGGACGGCGACGGAGGCCGACGGCGACCCCGGTCCGGGGTCCGCCGGTCTCCCCCTGGACGCGCCGACGCCCCGGCGCGAAACACCGACGTCCGTCGGCGGTTCCCGGGCTGTGACCGCCGACGGACGTCCGGTGAGCGGTGGACGGGCGATCCGCCGGTCCACCCGGGCGGGTGGAGCGCCGGAGGTGGGGCGCCCGGCGGAGGGCAGCGGGAACGACCGGCCCGCGCCGAGCGGGACCGGTCCGGGGATCGGGAACGACAGGAGACGTGGGTGCGGGCGGAGGCGGACGACGACGTTGTCGTCCGGTCGGTACCGAGACTGGCCCCCGACGTGCTCCAGGTGACCGGGTGACCGGAGGTGGGACGACCGGCGCACCGCGGGGTGGGGCGGTGCCGGGTTGTCCGGGAGGGAGGTCCTCCCGCCACGGACAACCGGTCCTCAAGGAGGGTGAGGTACTCGGCCCAGCCGCCCAGCCCGCCGCCGTCAGAGCGAGCAGGACCGCGTGCAGGACCGCACCGGTCCGTTGCTGGTGCTCTCGGGCACCAGCCCGTGGTGCATCGCGATCACCACGGCTTCGGTTCTGTCGGCAGCGCCGAGCTTGTGGTAGATCATGTGGAGGTGCGCCTTGACCGTCTGCTCGGTGATGTGCAGGGACCGTCCGATGCGGCGGTTGGAGGAACCCTGCATGAGCAGGTCGAGGACCTGCTGTTGACGTCGGGTGAGTTGGAGTTTGCGCCCGTTCGGCGCCTCCGACGGCGTCTCCCCCGCGTCCCGGTCCGTGGTGGGGGAGGGACGAGGTCGCTCCGGCTGGGCCGCCCCCTCGGGGAGGTCCCGTCCCGCTCCCTCCGGTTCGCGGTAGTCGCGGGGCGTCGGCAGGCTGCTGCGTGCCCGACGGGCGAAGTCCCCGAGTTCCTGTAATCGGGCGAGCACTTCGTGGATCACCGCGAGGGCGGTCTGGACACCGTCCTCGTCTCGTCGTTCGAGCGCTGGTTCTCGTCGCTCGGACGCTGGCATGACATTCGTACGGTCGATCACCGGGTGAGCCGCCCTCCTGTGTGGTTGGGACACTTGACGAGCGTTCCGGCCTTCCAGACGTGGGTCACGGTGTCTGGTCGGGCCAGGACGGAGATGTCCTGGAGCGGGTCGGAGGCCAACGCGATCACGTCGGCGTCGTATCCCTTCGCCAGCTGCCCGGACAGTGGTGCCTGTGGACCGAGCGTGGCGGGGGCGTCGGCCGTGCCGGCGGCGATCGCCTGGAGCGGGCTCAGGCCCGCGGCCACCAGGTAACCGAACTCCTCACCGTTGTGCCCCCAGCCGAACGGTGTCTCGGGCATGCTGGTGCCCAGGTCGGTTCCCATGGCGATGCGGACTCCGGCACCGTGCGCGAGGGCCATCGCGGCCCGGTGCCGTTCCTGGAGTTCGTGCAGCTTCCTGCGGGCGGCGGGCGACACCTGGTCGGCTCTGGAGAGGATCGCCTCGTAGATGGTTCGGGTGGGCACCAGGATCGCCCCGCACTCCCGCATCGCGGCGGCGACCTCCTCGTCGACGTCGGTGCCGTGTTCGATGGTGCGGCAACCAGCCCGCAACGCGGCCATGATCCCGGCCTTGCCGTGGCAGTGCGCCGCGACGACCCGATCGGACCTGGCTGCCTCCTCGACGATCGCCCGGAGCTCGGCGTCGCTGAACTGCTGGTGGGCGGGGTGGTCGAGTTCGCTGAGGACTCCCCCCGACGCGCAGACCTTGATGACCCTGGCGCCGAGCCTCAGTTGGAGCCGGGTGGCGCGCAGGCAGTCGTCGACCCCGTCCGCGACCTGGAGCATCCCGTTCCGCCGTTGCGGGTCCACGACCCAGGCGTGGGGCAGGCCGTGGGCGTCGGAGTGCCCACCGGTGGGGCTGATCACACTGCCGGCGGGGTAGACGGTCGGACCGGGAACGGTGCCCTCGTCGATGACCCTGGCGAGGTAGACCCCGTACCCGCCGACCTCCCGCACGCTGGTGAACCCGGCGTCGAGGGCGAGCTGGGCGTCGCGGACCGATCGCGCGACGGCGACCTCGGCCTGGTTCAGCATCAGTTGTTCGGTGCCGACCGGTCCTCGAAGCCCCGTGAAATGGGTGTGGCAGTCCCAGAGCCCGGGCATGACGACGTCGACCTCGTGGATCTCGTCGTCGGGATTCGGAGGTGGCGCGGCCGCAGCGGAGCCGGAATAGCCAATCCGGTCACCCTCGAACAGCACAACGCCGTTCGGAACAGGTTCGCCTCGCCCTGGAATCAGTAGACCCGCGTGGATGCGGTACACGACAAATCCTTCATCTCAGGCCCCCCGTTGACCATCACTTAACACGATGATATGGTTCCTGATTAAACTGGGACACCCCCAGATCCTCGATCGAATATAACCCAACCGTGACCGTGCGGCAAGGGTCAATGACTGTCGGTCAGTCACCCTGTCCGGTTCCCGGCGGAAATACACTGGTCACATACCTGAATTTCACAACGCCCCACCCCCACCCGGAGTGGACCGCGAACCAGTTCGGGGCGGGCATTCACAGTCTGTCACAGCATCCCGCGTCGCGGGGTTCGCCACCGCTCCACGGGCCGACGGACGGGAAACGACACGATCACGACGATATTGCGCGGGTATCTCACGGAAGCGGAGCGACGAACGGAGGCCACCCACCGGAGGCCACCCGCCGACTCCAGGCCCGCCCCCGTGACCCGCGCCCGTCCCCTGGTGGCCCCGCACCCCGCGCCCGCCGAGCACAGCCCCAGCCGCGCCGTCACCCCGGCGGAACCCGACCGCCACCCCACCTCCGATGCGGCACCCGTTCGCGCTGGTCAGGGCCGGTCGTAGTGGGCCGGTGACCTGGCGTCGAGGCCACGACCAGGGGCACGAGAACCCGGGCCGCACGCCGATCCGAGTTCACGGCGGCCGCGCGGCCCGCCCGCCGGTCAGGAACCGCCGCCCGTGCGGGCGCACCACCCCGAACCCCGGCGCCAGATCCCGAACCACCCGCCAAGCGGAACCGGGGAACGCCGCTGACACCGGTCCGTTCCACTCCCGTCGGAAATGGAGCGGACCGACCGCGACACCGAGCGAACCGGACGTTCCGGGACGGAACACCGCCCCCGGCCGGGACGCACCGTCGCCACCGACCCGGCCAACACCTTTTCCCGCCAGCGGAAATAGAGCGGTGTCCGAGTCCGACCCGACCCGGTGGCTCCCGTTTCCCGAGTTCCCGAAAGAACCTCCCGTCGTCCTGACGAGTTCCCGGCCACCGTTCCACACGGTCAGCCGCGCGCCACCCCGGGCCCAACGATCACTGGGCCAGGTGACCCAGTACGCGCGCCACCCGATGGAAGCGGGAATTCCCCTTGCCAGGCGCGCCCCGGACGGCCACCCGAAACGACCGCACCCGTCACCCGTACGGCGGTTCCGCGCCGAATTCCCCGCCAGAACTCCCCCACGCGTACTACACCGTTCTGCGCCTCGCGGATTCCAGACAGGGCATCGCCGTTTCGGTAAAGTCTCCGGTGCCGCCGCCGGGACATCCGACTTTTCCCGCAGCTGGTTCCTCTTCTCCTGATCAGCACGAGCCGGCAAGGAGACGTACGTTGACGACACCTGCCCCATCACCGCTGGACACTCCGTGGCAGACACCGCCGGACGCGCAGGACCTGGTGCGGGAGGCGGTCGAGTGGCACTTCAACCCGAAAACCGGGTCCCGGTTCTGGCTCGAGCGGGCCAGGACACTGGACTTCAACCCGCTGACCGACGTCCACACGGTCGAGGACCTGACGCTGTTCCCGAACGTCGTCGACGAGCTGCGGCACATCCCCGTGGAGGACATGGTCCCCCAGGGTTACGCCTCGATCGCGGGAATCACCGCGCGCCCCCTCGTGGGTGAGAGCGGGGGCACCACCGGACGTCCCAAGCGGATCTACAGCCTCCCCGACGTCCTGAACTCCTCCTGGCGCTGGTACTGGTCGCGGTTGCGGGAACACGACATGCCCACCGGCCGGAACTGGCTCGGCGTGGTCCCGATGGGGCCGCACATGATCGGCACCCTGACACAGGACGCGGCGGCCGAGTTCGGCGGTATCTACTTCCCCCTCGACCTGGACCCCCGCTGGGCCAAGCGCTGCGTGGCGTCGGGGTCGGCCGAGGCGGTGAAGGGGTACGTGAACCACCTGGTGGACCAGGTCGAGTGGATCCTCACCACCCAGGACATCGGGCTGATCGCCGCGACCCCACCCCTGCTGCAGGCCATCTGCACCAGGGAACACCTGGTCGACATCATCAACGAGCGGGTCCACACCATCACCTGGAGCGGCGCGTCGATGGACGCCGACACCGCGGAGCTGATGGCCACCGAGGTGTTCCCCGAGGTCAACATCATCGGGATCTACGGCAGCGCGATGATCTTCTGCGGCATCCCGCAGCGGCCAGGCGGCGGACGCACCGACCCGGCGATCTTCGACCCGCCCTCGCCGTTCTCGATGTTCGGCCTCATCGACCCGGAGACCGGCGGCAGCGTGCCCTACGGGGAACGGGGCCAACTGGTCTCCCACCACATGACCAGGAACCTGTTCCTGCCGAACAACCTGGAACGGGACACCGCCATCCGCCACGAGCACGGCCTGGGCTACGCCGGCGACGCCCTCTCCGAGGTGCGGCCCGTCGAGGAGTTCGGTTCGGCGAAGGTGATCGAGGGGGTCTACTGACAGTGCCCACCGCATCCCCTGCCCTGATGGAACTGGCCGCGCTCGGGCCACGCGGCCCCTACGTGTCCCGCAACCGCGAGCTGGTCGCCGACGTGCGCGGCGGTCCACTCGCCGAACTCAGCCTGGTCCCCGCGCTGTTCGTCCAACGCGCGATGCGGACGCTGTCGAAGGCGGAGAGCCCGGGTGAGTCCGACCGCGAGGCGGCGCTCACCCAGGCCGGTCCGCTGTTCAGCACGGGGGTCGTGGGCGGGGTGAGCGCCGAGGAGTACCACCGGGCGGTCGCCGCCGCCTCGGGAATGCCGATCACCTTCGTGCGCACCGCGTCCCAGGGGGTGGGCGACTACGCGGCGGCCGCGTTCGACGCCGCGCGGATGGCCCGCCCCGTCGGCGCGGTGAGCGGATGGCGGGCCCCGGCGGCCCGATCCGGGGCGGCGGTGTGGGTGCGACGGGGTGACGTGCTCGCCGTGCACGCCCCGGCCAACACGCCCGCCGTGCACAGCGCGTGGCTCGACGCCCTGGCGTTGGGCTACCGGGTGGCGGTACGACCGTCCCGCCGGGAGCCGTTCACGCCGCACCGACTGGTGACCGCGCTGCGGGAGAGCGGGTTCGGACCGGACCAGCTCCTGTTGTTGCCGACCGACCACGCCGCCGCGGACGGCATCATCGCCGAGGCGGACGTCGCCCTCGCCTTCGGCGGGGACGCCGTGGTCGGCAAGTACGGCGCCGGCCCCATGGTGCTCCCCCAGGGCCCCGGGCGGTCGAAGATCCTGCTGACCAGCGGCGCCGACGTCGACCGCCACCTGGACACCGTCGTCGAGTCGGTCGCCGACCAGGCGGGCACCGGGTGCGTCAACGCGACGGCGGTGTTCGTCGAAGGAGACCCGGCGCCGGTGGCCGAGGCGATCGCCGCCCGGTTGGCCGACGCGCCCGCCCTGCCCCCCGAGGACGAGCGGGCGGTGCTCCCGGTGCGCGCGGAGTCCGATGCCAGGGACATCGACGAGTTCCTGCGTTCCCGCCGGGGCGACGCGCGTTCCCTGCTGGGGGACACGGTGGTGGCCCCGCTCGGGGACGGCTCCGCCGCGCTGCGTCCCGCCGTGTTCCTGGTGGACCGGGCGGACGCGCCGCAGGCCAGGATCGAACTCGGTTTCCCCTGCGTGTGGGTGGCGCCGTGGACGAGGCAGGACGGGATCGCCCCGCTCCGGGACACGCTGGTGCTGACCGTGCTCGGGGACGACGAGGCGCTGGTGGACCGGTTGGTGGCGGAGCCCAGCATCCGCAACGTGCACGTGGGCGACCACCCGACCACCTGGAGTCGACCGGGGGTTCCCCACGACGGCTACCTCGGGGAGTTCCTGATGCGGGCCAAGACGGTCATCCGGGACGATCCCGGGCGGTAGGGACGTCGCGGGGCCGGCGTCACCGTCGCCGCCCGGCCCCCGCGACGCCGGCCGCCTCCGCCGGTGGTGGGCTCGGACGCGGCCGCCACCGAACTCGTCCGCGTCCCGCCCAGGCCGGCGCGGGCGTTCGTGCGCTGGAACCCGTCGACTGGAAGGTGCCCGATCGTGTCAACCCGAGCGGCTGTGACCGTGAAACCGGACGATCACCGCTACGACCTGCTCGCCCGGGCCGACAACTACCGGTTCGTCGCCCAACCCGAGTACTTCCGGTTGCCCTACTCCACGGCCCAGGTCGTCGAAGCGGTGTCGGAGGCGGTCGCGGCGGGCAAGCGCCTCACCGTGCGCTCCGGTGGGCACTGCGGGGAGGCGTTCGTCGCCTCCCCCGACGTCGACGTCATCGTGGACCTGTCCTCGATGTCCCACGTGGGCTACGACGAGGAACGTGGTGCCTTCGAGGTGGAGGCCGGTGCCACGGTCGGCCAGATCTACCGGGTGCTGTACAAGAACTACGGGGTGACGTTCCCCGGCGGTTTCTGCATGGGGGTCGGGGCGGGCGGCCACATCTCCGGTGGGGGCTACGGGCCGCTCTCGCGCCTGCTGGGCCTGACCGTGGACTACCTGCACGCGGTGGAGGTGGTGGTCGTCGACGCCGAGGGCGTGGTGTCCACCGTGGTGGCGACCCGGGAGGAGGACGACCCGAACCGGGACCTGTGGTGGGCCCACACCGGCGGCGGGGGCGGGAACTTCGGGGTGATCACGCGCTACTGGCTGCGGTCGCCGGATGCGGTGGGCGACGCCCCCGAGGAGGCGCTGCCCCGCCCCCCTGCCTCGTTCCACGTCGCGCGGGTGAGCTGGTCGTGGGCCGAGCTGACGGAGGCCGACTACGTCCGGCTGGTGAGCAACTTCCTGGACTGGCAGCTGCGGAACTGCACGGTCGACTCCCCCAACATCGGGCTCTACGCCCTGCTGGAGTGCTTCCACCGGTCGGCCGGGCACCTGGCGATGCACGCCCAGATCCCGGTGGACGTCCCCGACGCCGAGGAGCGGATGTCGTGGTTCCTCGCCGAGCTGAACGAGGGGGTCGCGGTGGCCCCGTCGGTGACCCGCCGGCGGTTGCCGTGGTTGGCGACCAGCCAGCTGTTGGCGATCCCCGACGTCGGGCCGGGTGCGATCGGGGTGCGGCGGAAGGTCAAGTCCGCCGACCTGCGCGGCGCGCACACCCGTGAGCAGCTCGCGGCCGCGTACCGCCACCTGTCCAGGGCCGACTACCACTGCCCCAGCGCCGCGATGGAGTACATCGCCTACGGCGGGCGGGTGAACACCGTCGACCCGGCGGCGACGGCGGTTCCCCGCGGGGCGTCGTTGAAGACCTTCTACATGGTGGCGTGGACCGATCCGGCTGAGGACGAGGAGCACCTGCGCTGGATCCGGGAGATCTACCGGGACATCCACTCCGCCACAGGTGGTGTTCCCACCCCCGACGAGGTCAACACGGGCGCCTACATCAACTACCCCGACATCGACCTGGCCGACCCCGAGTGGAACACCTCCGGTGTCCCCTGGCACACGATCTACTACGGGGACAACTACCCGAGGCTCCAGGAGATCAAGTCGAGGTGGGACCCGCGCAACGTGTTCCGGCACGCCTTCTCGATCCGTCCTCGGTGAACCTCGACGAACGCGGAGCGCCGCACCCCGGGTGGGTCGGGGCGCGCGCTCGCCCCGGGGGCGCCGCGCGGAAGGGCGTCACACCGCTGGGGCGTCGTGGGCCCCGGGCGCGCGATGGTCGTCGCCGGTCCGGGGGAGGCGACGCCGCGAAGGGCAGGTGCGTCGCGCGCGGCAGGCGCTGGGCCTCACCCGGGGCTCGGGCCGTGGCACCTCCGGGTGGGTCGAGCCGCTGAGCGTCGGTTTCCGGGCGGGAGGGGCGTCGGCAGGGGTCTCGGGCACCTCGACGGGCCCCGTGGTGTTCGGCCGTGGAGCGGGCCGCTGCTCCGGTGATCGTCCCCGGTGGGGCACGGTGCCCGGTCCGGCGGAGCCGCCCCCGCCCGGGCTCGGCGGGGGCGCTCGTCGACGGGCCCGCCCCCGGGGCAAGCCACCACGTGCGGCCCGGCGCGTCCCAGGGGTCGTCCGGGGTGGGAGGCCCGAGATGGGTTCCCCGTCTCGTCCGTCGTCAGGCTGGCAGGCTCGGCAACGCCGAGCGGGGGTCGGTTCCGGAGAGCGCCAGGCTGGTGGCGAAACCGGCGATCTCCTCCAGCTGCCTGGCCCGGTCGAGCCGTCCCAGCGCGGCGGGCACCCCACCCAGGTCACGCACGAGGGAGGCGACGCGCTCCACCGCGACCGGGTCGTCGCCGCACATCGCGACCGCTGGCGCCGCGCCGCCGTCGCGCGCCACTGGCCACCGCGAGGCCGGGAACAGGTGGAACGCCTTGACCAACCGCGCCCCCGGGGCAAGTGCCGCCAGCCGGCCGGCTCCCGACTCGCCCGGCTCGACGAGCAGGGCCCCGGTGGTGAAGTCGACCGGGTTGGTCGGGTCGATCACCGTCGTTCCCGCCAGTGTTCCGGTCGGCCCGCCCACCTCGCGCACCACGTCGGCCGCACCGGCCCAGGGCACCGCGAGCAGCACGACTTCCTGCCCGGTGACCGCCTCGCGCTGACTGGCCGCCCGTGCCGTCCCGCCGAGGCCGTGGGCGAGCCGCCGAGGCCGTGGGCGAGCCGCCGAGCCCTGTCCCTCGACCTCCCTCCGACCACGACCTCGTGCCCGGCCCGCACCCAACCCGCGCCCAGCGCCGACGCCATCGTGCCGGTGCCCAGGATCCCGATCCTCATCGCTCCACTCCGATCTCCGCCGTGTCCTCGGTAGTACGGGATGGACGGTAGGGATCGCGACGCGCACCGATCGGTAGGAGACCAGGGGCGAGAATGGTCCGATGACACGCGCGGACCAGTCGCACTGCGTCGAGCTGAAGGCCGACTGCCGGGTTCGGGCCGCCACCGACCTGTTCACCCACCGCTGGGACCCGGTGGTGCTGGTCGCGCTGGGTGAGGGCGCCCAGCGGCGGCGGGACCTGCGGTGGGCGATCGGCGGGCTGAGCGACAAGGTGCTGACCGAGTCGCTGCGCAGGCTCGTCCGCCAGGGACTGGTCGGACGCCGTTCCCTCCCGGCGGCGCCGCCACACGTCGAGTACCGGTTGACCGCGCTCGGGGAAAGCCTGGTGCGCGGTCCGCTGAGGGCGCTGGCGCGGTGGATCGACGAGCACGGGGACGAACTCCTCGCCGCCGAGGAGCACGCCGACCGCGTCGACCTCCCCTGAGCCTTCGGGCAGGACCGCGTGAGGCACCGTGGTCGGTGACGAGCTCGGTCGAACGCACGCCCGCCCGGCGGTGGGTGGTCCGGGGTCGAGCGGCGGTCCTGGAATTCCGCCGTTCCCACCGTGAAAGGGAAACCACACCAGCCCCACGCCGAACTCGATTTCCGGTCGAGAGCAGTGGGGCCGCACGGAACGGGCCCACGGTTCCTCCACACCATTGTCGGCACCCCGCACCCCGTTTGTCCCGCTCACCGGCGGTACCGGAAATATTCCGGCGGAACCGGCACCTCCGGAATGGGGGACCACCGCTCGCCCTCGGGGCGAGCGCCACCGGGACCGGGGAGCGCCTACCCGGCTAGCCTCGGTGGGACCGGACGGCCTACACCCGCTCCGACCAGGTCATCAATGGGCGATCCGCCGTTCCCGTCCCCTTGCGGGGACGGGCCGCACGCGGGTGTTCGGGTGTCACCGTCAACAGCCGTCCGCGCCAGGGGAACACCAGGGCACACCGACATTCCTCGTTCGTCGACGTCGGATTTCCGTGCCCGGTTCACGACGAGGACGGGTTGAACGATGACCGGACCAACATCCTCCCCCACGGGGAGCAGCGAAAAGCGCGCGACGGAAACGGATCCCGCCCGGCTCCGGGAACGTTATCGCGTCGAGCGCGACCGCCGACTGCGCGCCGCCGGCAGAACGTACGTCTCACCGACAGGTCCCCTCGCGCACCACGCCGCCGACCCGCACGCCGATCCGGCGTTCCACCGGCCGCCGCTGCGGGACGAGGTCGACACCCTGATCGTGGGCGGTGGGTTCGGCGGTCTGCTCCTCGCCGCCCGCCTCCGGGAACGCGGTGCGCGGCGCATCCGGATCGTCGACCGCGCCGCCGACTTCGGGGGGACCTGGTACTGGAACCGGTACCCGGGAGCGCAGTGCGACGTCGAGTCCTACGTCTACCTCCCGTTGTTGGAGGAGACCGGCCGGTTGCCCAGCGAGAAGTACTGCGGTGGCGAGGAGATCCTCGAGCACGCCCGGGCGATCGGTCGGCGGTTCGACCTGTACCGCGACGCCTGCTTCCAGACGGAGGTCACGGAGCTGCGCTGGGACGAGGAGGAACGGCGGTGGACGGTGCTGACCGACCGGGACGACGTGGTTCGGGCCCGGTACGTGGCGGTGGCGACCGGACCGTTCCGCGAGCTCCGGCTCCCCTCGATCCCGGGCCTGTCCACGTTCCGGGGTCGGGTGTTCCACACCGCCCGGTGGGACTACGCCTACACCGCGGCGGGCCGTCCACGGCGATGACCCGGCTGGCTGACAAGCGGGTCGCGGTGGTGGGAACGGGTGCCACCGGCATCCAGTGCATCCCCCCGTTGGGGCGGGACGCCGGTCACCTGTACGTGTTCCAGCGGACGCCGGCGGCGGTCGACAGCCGGGGGAACCGTCCCACCTCCCCGGAGTGGGCGGGCGCGCTGGCCCTCGGTTGGCAGCGTCGCCGGCAGGAGAACTTCACCGCCGTGGTGTGCGGCGTGGACCAGGACGAGGACCTGGTGGCCGATGGGTGGACGGAGCTGTTCCGGTCGTTGCGGGTGCCCCTCCCCGGGTTGGCCCCACGGCTCGGAACCCGAGGGGGACGCGGCGGAGCGCATGGAACTGGAGGACTTCCGGCGGATGAACCACCTCCGGTCCCGGGTGGAACGCTGTGTCCGCGACCCGGAGACGGCCGAGGCCCTGAAACCCTGGTACCGGCAGTTCTGCAAGCGACCCGGTTTCAGCGATGACTACCTGGCCACCTTCAACCGTCCGACGGTCACCCTGGTGGACACCCGGGGGCGGGGCGTGGAACGGGCGACGGAGCACGGCCTCGTCAGCGGCGGCGTCGAGTACGCCGTGGACTGCGTCGTGCTGGCGACCGGGTTCAGCGAGGGCACGCCCTACGAACCGGGTTTCGGCGGTTGGATCCGAGGTCGGCACGGCGTGCGGTTGTCCGAGCACTGGCGGAACGGTGTCCGCACCCTGCACGGCCTCTACAGCCACGGCTTCCCGAACTGCTTCCTCCTCGGCCCCTCCCAGAACGGCATGTCGATCAACTTCTCGCACAGCCTGGACGAGCAGGCCCGGCACCTGGCCGCCGTGATCGACGCCGCCGAGCGGAGCGGGGCGTGGTACGTCGAACCCACGGCGGAGGCGGAGGTGGCCTGGGTGGAGGAGGTGCGCCGTTCCGGTTCGATGGACCAGGAGTACCTGCTGGCCTGCACCCCGGTTCCTACAACGGGGAGGGCCGGCCCGTCGACCGCCCCGACACCTACGGCGGGCACGCCGTCCAGTTCCACGGGGTGATGCGGCGGTGGCGGTTCACGGGCGGGATGACCGACGTGCTCCGGGCCCCGGTCCGCGCGGTACCCGTGCCTCGCCACGACTGACGGTGCCGACGGGAGAGGCGAGGCCCTCCCCGCCTCCTGGTGGCGACCCGACCGGTGCGCCCGCCGGCACCGGCGGGGAGGCGGTGGCCACCGCGCGGCGGTAGGCGGTGGGGCTGCACCCGCGGAGCCTGGTGAACGCGACGCTGAGCGCGAAGGCGTCCGCGTAGCCGACCCGGCGGGCGATGGTCGCCACCGTCGACTCCGTCTCCCGCAGCAGGTCCGCCGCCAGGCACACCCGCCACTCCGCGAGGTACCTCATCGGTGGTTCTCCCACGCCGGCGGTGAACCGGCGGGCGAACGCGGCCCGGGAGAGGCCGCAGGCGTGGGCGAGCGTGGCGACCGTCCATGGGGCGGCCGGGTTCTCGTGCAGCAGCCGCAGCGCGCGGCCGACCACGGGGTCGGCGGCCGCCCGGTACCAGTGCGGGGCCTGGTCGGGGTGGGAGTCGAACCAGGCGCGGAGCGTCGAGACGAGCAGCAGGTCCAGGAGGCGGTCGAGCACCACCTGGTGCCCGGGCAGGGTAGTGACGATCTCCTCGGAGACCAGGTCGAGCACCGGGCAGTGGCGGTCCTCGTCGCGGGTGACGAGGACGGGGGGCAGCGCGCGCAGCAGTCGGTCGCTGACCCCGGTGCGCCCGTCGTAGACCCCGGTGAGCAGCTGGGTGGAGCCGCCGGGGTCGACCGAGCAGGTTCGGGTGGCGGCCGGGGCGTCGGTGTCGAACGGGGTGCCATCCGCCCACCGGCATTCGACGTCGCCGACCACCACCAGGCGCGGTGGGGTGTCCGGTGGGTCGGACACGGTGTACGAGGCGGGGCCGGTGAGGACGGCGATGTCGCCCGGCGCCAGCGGGATCGGTGCCCCGCCGACCGGGGTGATCCACCCCGATCCGTCCAGCAGGGTCACCAGGGACAGCGGAGCCTCGGTGTCGAAACGCACCGACCACGGCGGGTCCAGCACCGCGCGGGCCAGCAGGGCACCGTGCGCCCGCACCGAGGACAGCAGTTCCGCGAGGATGTCCACCCGCACCAGAGTAGACGCTCAGGCATCGGCTGGGACCAGATGACCGATGGACGTCCTGTCGCATGGGTGAGGGGCGGAGAGCGAGTGCGTGCCCGCGTCGAATGCGGGCACGCCGCACGCGTGTTCCTGGGGAGCCGCGCGGACGGCGGACCGGGCCGGGCCAGCAGCGCCCCCTCGACCGGACGGGCCGGCTGGCTCGGGACAGGTCCAGGGCGGGGACACCGCGTCGGGCGTGGCCGGCGGGGTGGGCGCCCCGAGGAGGGAGGGCCGCTGGCTTCGGCCGACGTGTTCCACCCCCGGTCGCCCGTGCCCGCGATGCCCACGGCTCCGGCGGCGGGAGAGACGGCTCCTCACCCGTCGAGCAGTCGCAGCGCGATGAGGGCCAGCCTGGCCCGCAGCACTCCGGCGGGCTCGGTGAGATCAACGCCCAGGATGCCGCCGATCTGGTCGAGCCGGCGGGCGACGCTGCTGTGGTGCAGGTGGAGGTGGTGGGCCGCGCGACGGAGAGAACCGCTGGCGCAGTAGGCCTCCAGCGTCTCCAGATCCTCGGGACGGGCCGCCAACCGGGCGACCGCCGCCACGTCGACGTTGTCCCGCAGGGCCTCGTCGGGAAGCTGGGCGAACAGTGCCAACGCCCCCAGGTCGTCGTGGTGGACGACGGGGTGAGCGTGAGTGGTGTAGCGGAGGGCGGTGCGCGCCCACCGCCAGGACTGGTCGAGGTTCGCGGCGGCGGCGATGCCCGCGCGGACACCCGCCGGGAACCGGGCGCGGTCCACGGTCGTGGCCAGGAGGACGCCCACGTCACCGAGCGTCGCCGCGCGCACCAGCCGGCCCGGGCATACGAGCGCGCTGATCTGGTCGAGCGGCAGTGACGACCTGACGGCGATCACGTGAATCGGCGGGGCGCCACCGAACCCCATGAGCCGCAACGCCCTGGCCCTGCCCGCCTCATCGCAGCCGGAGCTGATCGCGAGCTCGACGAGGGCGGGGTCGGCCATCGTCGTCCTGGCTGGCTCGTACCGCTCGACGACGGCCGACACCGCGATCGCGAACCGCTCCAGCAGGGCGTCGTCCAGTGGGCCGGGAGCGCCGGTCCGTTCCAACCACACCACTCCGATCTCCTCGTCATCGAGGGTGATCGGCACCGTGGTGGACGCCGGTGTCGGGTCGGAGGCCGACCGGCCGTCGGGGGCGACGCGAACCGTCCGACCCGTGCCGTGCAGCCGGATGCCCGCCACGCATTCGGCCAGGCCGGCCGAGGCCCGCGCGAGCGCGGGCAGGTCGACCCTCCGGCGGATCAGCGTGTCGTAGAACATCACGACCCGGATCGCGCCCTCAGCCCGGGAGTCCAGTCGCGACAGCCGTTCGGCCAGTGCCTCCATGCCGGAAGGGTAGCGACGATCGTCGCGTGATCGGCGAGGATGCGCGACGGTCGGCGGGTGATCGTGACGGCGTCGATCCCGAGAATGGTCGCCGTGAACCCGGAACTGGAAGCATTCATCCCGCTCCTCCCGCGCCTCGACGTCACCGATGTGGCCGCCGCGCGCAGGACCTACGCCGAGCTGGCCGCCGCGAAACCGGCGGCGGACACCAGCCGCATGGTCATCGAGGACCTGACCGTGCCCGGTGACCCGGGGGTGCCGGTGCGGATCTACCGACCGCACCAGGCCCAGGGTGTCGTCCTCTGGCTGCACGGCGGCGGCTGGATGATGGGCGGCCTGGACTCCGACCAGCCTTTCGCGAGTCGGCTCGCGGAGGGCTCCGGTGCGGTGGTGATCTCGGTGGACTACCGGCTCGCTCCCGAGCACCCCTTCCCCGCCGCCCTCGACGACGTCCACACCGTGCTGACCTGGGCGGCCGAGCATGCCGCCGAGCGGGGCTTCGACGCGGACCGCATCGCGGTCGGCGGGCACAGCGCCGGCGGGAACCTCGCCGCGGGGGTCGCGTTGCGGGCGCGGGACGAGCAGGGGCCGCCGATCCGCCTCCAACTGCTCAACGAGGCCGCCCTCGACGACCGGCAGCTGACGTGGTCGCAGCGGAACTTCACCGACACTCCGTGGGCGACCCGGGACTCCGTGGGGCGCCAGTGGCGGCACTACCTGGGGACCTCGGTCCCCTCCCCCTACTTCGCCCCGGCGCGGGCCACCGACCTGTCCGGGCTGCCTCCCGCCCACATCACGGCCGCCGAGTTCTGCCCCAACCGTGACGAGGACATCGACTACGCGACGCGGCTCCTGCGGGCGAACGTCCCGGTCGAGCTGCACCAGTGGCCTGGCACCTTCCACGGCTCGCAGGCGATCCTGTCGGCCGAGATCTCGCAGCGGCAGATCGCCGAGATCTGCGGGGCCCTGCGTCGCGCCCTGACCGCATGAACGGCTCGTGCCGCACCCGACCGTCGCCGCTCCCCCACGCGCCCGCCGGTCAGCAACGGGTGAACACCGAGGTGGCAGGGCCACCGTCGGCCCTGGGGGTCGCGCCGGCCGTCAGCGTCGGAGCGGGGATCGCCGCCGAGCACCGGGCCGGCGATCGGTGCGGGTGTCACCGCGCTGATCGCGACGCCGCGGCGGAGGACACCGTGGACGTCCGGGACCGGTGCGCCACCCGAGGTTCCCGGCGGGGACGGCATCGGCCGGCCGGGGAGACCCGAACCGACCAGCCCAGGCGGTCATCCTCGTCCGCGCCGCCGCCGTCGCCGCGCGGGGTCCTGCCCGGGCACGGCGGCGGCCAGCTCCGACGTGTGACCGGGGCGACCGCGCGCCTCCGGCCACCCAGGTCCCGGCCCCGGCTGGCGCTGGGAGGACCCCGTGGGGAGGTGCTCGATGACCCGCGCTGATACCGACGGAACGCGCGTCCAACCGGCCCCGCCCTCGGGTTCCGAACCGGCGGGGCGGGGCGTCGCACGGCTGTTGCGCCCCCACCTCGGAGGTTTCGCGGCCGTCGCCGTCCTGCGTGCCGTCGGGGACGTGGCCGGTCTGGTGCCGCTGCTGGCGGTCGTGGAGCTGGGTCGCGTCCTGCTGTCCCCCGGCCCCGCCGATCCCGGCCACCTGCGGCTCGTCGTGCTCGTGGGCGCGGTCGGCCTGTTCGTCCGGCTGGTGTTCACGGCCATGTCCTCCGGGATCGGGCACGTGCTCGACGACCAGGTCCAGCTGTCGTTCCGCCGCCGGTTGGCGGCGTGGTTGGGGCGGGTACCGCTCGGGTGGTTGGCGCGGCGCCGGACTGGCGAGCTGGCGAAGGTGGTGGGTGAGGACGTCAGCGCGGTGCACCCGGCCATCGCGCACACACCCGGCGAGCTCGCCTCCGCGTTCGTCGTGCCGCTGGTGTCGCTGGTCTACCTGGTCACCATCGACTGGCGGCTCACGTTGATCACCTTGCTGCCGGTGGTACTGGCGCTGGCGGTGGTCCCCCTGATGATGACGCCGACCCGGCTGCGGGAGCAGGCGGAGTTCGACGGGGCGATGGGGCGGCTGTCGAATTCGGTCGTCGAGTTCGTCCAGGGCATCGCGGTGGTCCGGACGTTCGGAGGGGCCGGTGGCGCCCACCGCCGGTTCGTCTCGTCCGTCGACGACTTCGTCGGGACGTTCGGGCGGTGGGTGCGCGGGATGTCCCGGCCCGCCGCGGGCATGGGGCTGGCACTGTCCCCGCCCTTCGTGTTGCTGGTCGTGCTGACGGGCGGTGCCGTCCTGATCGCGGACGGCAGCCTGGCCCCGGCCGACCTGCTGCCCTTCACACTACTGGGCCTGGGCCTGACCGCTCCGGTGGCGGCCCTCGGCCACGGACTGGACGACCTGCGGGCTGCCGGTCGGGCGGTCGGGCGCATCCGGGACGTGCTCGCCGTGGAACCGCTCCCGGAGCCCGCCGACCCGCTCGTTCCCCCCGGGCACCGGGTGGAGTTCCACGACGTCCGGTTCGGCTACGAAGCCGACCACGAGGTGCTGCGCGGAGTCGACCTGGCACTCGAGCCAGGAACGGTCACCGCGCTCATGGGACCGTCGGGGAGCGGGAAGTCCACGCTGGTCCAGCTGTTGCCGAGGTTCCACGACCCCGGTCACGGCCGCATCACCCTCGGCGGTGTCGACCTGCGCGACATCGATGGCCGGGAGCTCCACCGACGGATCTCCTTCGTCTTCCAGGACGTCCGGCTGCTGCGCGCGTCGGTCGCGGACAACATCGCGTTGGCGGTGCCGCACGCGCACCGTGACGACGTGGTGCGCGCCGCCCAGCTGGCGAACATCCACGACCGAGTGCTGCGCCTGCCCAGGGGGTACGACACGGTGCTGGGCGAGGAGACCGAGCTGTCGGGCGGTGAGGCGCAGCGGATCTCGATCGCCCGGGCGCTGCTCGCCGACACTCCCGTCCTGGTGCTCGACGAGGCCACGGCGTTCGCCGACCCCGCGACCACCCTGGCGGTTCGCCGGACCCTGGAAGCGGTCGCGAAGGACCGGACCGTGCTGGTCATCGCACACCGCCTGGAGACGGTGGAGGGCGCGGACGCCGTGGTTCTGCTGGAGGACGGGGTGATCGTCGAACGTGGCCGCCCTGCCGAGCTGCTCGCCAGGAACGGGCGGTTCGCCGAGTTCTGGCGATTCCACCGGTCGGCGACGGGCGAAGGAGACGAGTTCCGGTGATACGACTGCTGCTGCGGGTGTTGGGCCAGGAGTACGCCCGGCCGGTGCGGCGCACCGTCGCCCTGATGACGGCCGCCGCGATCGCGGAAGGGCTGTCCTACGCGTTGGTGCTGCCCGTGTTGCGGTCGTTGCTCGGGGGCCAACCCGCCGAGGCCTGGCCGTGGCTGGGCGCGTTCGGCGCGGCGGTCGCCGCGCACGGCGTGCTGCGCTACCGGGCCGACCTGGCTGGGTTCCGCGCTGGAACCCTGCTGCTCGACGGCATGTACCGGCGGTTCGGGGGCCACCTGGCCCGCCTGCCCGTCGGCTGGTTCGACGCGGCCCGGGTCGGGGAGGTCTCCGTCCTGGCCGGTCCGGGCATCTTCTCCGCGATGGGCGTTACCGCGCACCTGTTGTCGCCGTTCATCTCCGCCTGGGTCACCCCGCTGACGGTCGTCGTCGTGATGCTGTCCGTCCACTGGCAACTGGGGCTGGCCGCGGTGGTCGCCGCACCGGTCGTCGTGGCGATCCACCGCTGGGCCGGTCGGGCGTTGACCGCCGCCGACGCGGACCGCGCCAGCCGCGACCACGAAGCCACCAGCCGGGTGATCGAGTACCTCCAGGCCCAGCCGGTGCTGCGCGCCGGGGGCCGCACCGCCGACCGGTTCCAACTGCTCGACGACGCGCTGCGCGCTGTCCGGCGGGCGTCCCGACGGACCACCCTGTCGGTGTTGCCGGCCACGATCGGTCTTTCCCTCACCGTGCAGGCGTTGTTCACCGGGCTGTTGGCGCTCAGCGTCCACCTCGTGCTCGGCGGCGGCACCGGTGTGGCCGAGGTGCTGACCATCCTGGTGTTGGCCGCCCGTTGCGTGGACCCGCTGCTGTCGCTCGCGGAGTCCGGGGGCAAACTCCGGGCCGCCCGATCCGAGTTGGCCAGGTTGGACACGGTGCTGCGCACCGAGCCGCTCCCGGAACCTCGGGAACCGGTGGAACCCGAACGTCACGACCTGGAGTTCACGTCCGTCTCCTTCCGGTACGGGGACCGGGACGTGCTCGACGACCTGTCGCTGTCGGTGCCGGAGGGGCGGAGGATCGCCGTCGTCGGGCCCTCGGGCGCGGGCAAGAGCACGCTGCTCCGGTTGATCGCGCGGTTCCACGACGTGCGGGCGGGTTCGGTGCGGGTCGGGGGTGTGGATGTGCGTGCGATGAGCACCGAGGTGCTGCTCTCGCGGATCGCCCTCGTCTCCCAGGACGTCCACCTCGTCGACGGCACGATCGAGGAGAACGTCCGGCTGGGCCGTCCGGGTGCCCGGGACGCCGAGGTGCGGGAGGCGGCGGCCGCCGCGCGACTGGACGAGGTGGTCGAACGCCTGCCTGACGGGTGGGCGACACGGGTGGGGGAGGGTGGCGCCCGGCTCTCCGGCGGTGAACGCCAGCGGGTCGCGATCGCGCGCGCGTTGGTGAGGGACGCGCCGATCGTGCTGTTGGACGAGGTGACCTCGGCCCTGGACCCGGTGAACGAGGCCGCCGTGCACGAGGGGATCGAGCGGTTGGTGGTCGGCCGGACGGTGATCATGGTGGCCCACCGACCGCGCACGGTGTGGCGTGCCGACCGGGTGGTCCTCCTCGACGGCGGTCGGGTGGTGGCGGAGGGCGATCACGACGAGCTGTTGCGCCGAGGAGGCCGCTACGCGCAGTTCTGGGGTGCGGTCAGGAGCCCCGTTCCGGGCGGGTGAACCACGGAGTCCACGCTGCCGCGCCGTCGAGCGCATACGGGAGGATCAGCCGGGGGCCGGTCAGCGGGGCCGCCGAGGACAGCAGTTCCCGCGAGGATGCCCACCCGCACCAGAGTGGGCGCTCAGCCATCGGTTCGAGCTGGGTGACCACTCCCCCTCTCCGTCGAGGGGGTTGGCTGGAGGTCGTGGGCGTCGCTCCGATTCTCGTCACCGGTGCCACCGGCAGGACCGACCGCCGGGTGGAACGCCCTGCTGGGGGATGCTGGTGTGCCGGTGCCGGTGCCGGTGCCGGCCGGCCGCCCGTTCCCGGTCCCGTGCGCTTCGACTGGTGGGACCAGGGCACCTGGGACCCGGTGCTGACCGGGGCGGCTGCGGTCTACCTCGTCCCGTGGGACGGCGCCGCGCTGACGCGGGAGTTCGTGGAGCGGGGCCGGCGCGCTCGGTGTCCGGCGCGTCGTCCTGCTGTCCGGGAGTGGGTGGACGTCCCGGGGCACCTCAGCGACGGGAGCGGCGAGGGCGACACCCACGTCCACGGGGAGCGCGGCCTGGGACAGCGGTCTGGAGTGGACGACCCCGCGGCCCCGGCTGGTTCACGCACCGTGGACCACCGTCGCGCCAGTTCCGAACACCCACCCCCGCTGCCAGCCCCGCTCCTGGGAGGTCGGATCGCCCCGGAGGACGGTCGGCGGCGCCTGTGCCCTGTTCCGGTCCGGGCGGTCGCCGTCGCCGGGTCGGTGGCGACGGCGGTGGCGGCGGCGCACGACTGCGAGCTGGGCACCGTCCGACGACCTCGGGCGGGGACGGGGTGTCACCGGGTCGAATCGGCCGTGGTCCCGGTGGGGAACTCCTCGGCGCCGATGACCTGGAGCAGTTCCAGCCGTCTGCGGGTGTCGGCGTCAGCCGGGGTGAGGACGAGCAGGAGTTGCTCCTGGTCCGGGGTGACCAGGGTTTCGCAGTCCATCACCAGGCGGCCGACCCGGGGGTGGAGCAGGGTCTTGCGGTCGGCGCGCCGGACGGCCACGGCATGTTCCGCCCAGCGCCGGCGGAAGTCCTCACTCGCCGCCCGCAACCGGTGGACGAGCCCGGTGACCACGGGGTCACCGGTCCGCCGGCCGGCGGTCGCGCGGAGGTCGGCCACGAGCTGGCGGGCCTGGTGCTCCCGTTCCTCGGGCGGGTACTGGTCGCGCGTACCGGGGTCGGTGAACCAGCGGTGGACGAGGTAGCGCCGGTCACCGGTGAAGCCGGTGAGGTCCCCGTGCAGGTGCACCGAGGCGCGGTTCTGGGCCAGCACCTCCCCCAGGTCGGAGGCGACCAGTGCCGCGGTCTCCCCCACCAGGTCGAGCATGCGCACCAGCCCGGCCCTGGCCAGCCGCGCCACCTCCTCCGCCGGAGGGGGGCGGTGGCCGGCCAGGTGGAACAGGTAGGCCCGTTCGTCGTTGGACAGCCGCAACGCCCGGGACAGCGCCCCCAGGAGCTGGACCGAGGGTTGGCTGCTGCGGCCCTGCTCCAGGCGCACGACGTAGTCCACCGACATGCCGGCGAGCAGGGCCACCTCCTCCCGCCGCAGGCCGCTGGTCCGCCGGCGGCCGCCCTCGACGATGCCCACCTCGGCGGGGCGGATCGCCGCCCGGCGGCGGCGCAGGAAGTCGGCCAGTTCCTCGCGGTCCATGGGTCCATGCTGCCCCGAGCCGCCTCCCCCATCCAGGGAGCGCCACTCCCACGATCGACGCTCCTCTCCCCTCCGCCCGGACCGGCCCGCAGGCTGGGGAGAACGACGACTTAGGAGATCGTGATGCGGACACGAACGCTGGGCACCACCGGCCCCACCGTCTCGGCCATGGGGCTGGGCGCGATGGGCCTGTCAGGTGCCTACGGGGCCACCGACCGGTCGGAGGCCATCGCCACCGTGCGCGCCGCCCTGGAGGCGGGTACCACGCTGATCGACACCGGTGACTTCTACGCGATGGGGCACAACGAACTGCTCCTCGCCGAGGCCCTGCGCGGCCGGGACCGGGACGGCTACCAGCTCAGCGTGAAGTTCGGGGGGTTGAGCGGCCCCGGCATGTCGTTCACCGGTGTGGACTGCCGGCCCGAGTCCGTGAAGAACTTCCTGGCCTACTCCTTGACGCGGCTGGGCACCGAGTACGTCGACATCTACCGCCCCGCCCGCCTCGACCCCACCGTCCCGATCGAGGAGACGGTGGGCGCGATCAAGGACATGGTCGACGCCGGGTACGTGCGGCACATCGGGCTCTCGGAGGTCGACGCGGCCACGATCCGCCGGGCACACGCGGTCCACCCGATCGCCGACCTGCAGATCGAGTACTCACTGGTCTCCCGCGCGGTCGAGGCGGAGGTGCTGCCGACGTTGCGTGAGCTCGGCATCGGGATGACGCCCTACGGGGTGTTGAGCCGAGGGCTGCTCTCGGGGCACTGGGCGGCCGCGCCGGTCACCGCACCCGGTGACATGCGGGCACTCCTCCCCCGGTTCTCGGCGGAACACGTGGAGCACAACCTCGCCCTCGCCGAGGCGCTCCGCCGGGTCGCCGAGGCCAAGGGCCGCACCGTCGCGCAACTGGCCATCGCCTGGGTGGCGGCCCAGGGCTCGGACATCGTGCCGCTCGTCGGTGCCCGTACCCGGGGGCGGCTGGGCGAGGCGCTGCCCGCCTTCGACATCGATCTCACCCCGGAGGACCTCGCCGCGATCGAGGAGGCCGTGCCACCGGGAGCCGCCCGAGGGGACCGGTACCCGACCCCGATGATGTCCGGCCTCGGCGTCGGCAACTGAACTCCGAGGACCGCACGTCGTGGCCGTGGGCGGGACCGCCTCCCGTGGGTGGTGTCCCGAACGCCGGACGCGCCACCCGGTGAGTCGCGACCGGCTCCTCCTCCGTCCGGCCGTGAGTGGCGGAGCTCCGCCGCTCACGGCCGGTCCGACCCGGTCCGTGGGGCGGTCACGCACCACGCGGTGTCGGCGAAGCCTCGTGGCCTCACCGGAGTACGCCTCCGCCCGAGGGATGTGGCCGGAACTCCTGGTCCTGGTCCTCGTCCGGACCCGGGTCTCGCACGCTCGGGACGCTCGGGACGCTCGGGACGCTCGGACACGGGAAAGGCCCTCGACGGTGAACGCCAGTCGGCCGCCTGTCCCGATGAACGCCCGAGGAACGGCGCGTCGAACCGTGGGGCGTCCCGGGGGAGAACACCTTCGCCCCCGGGGCCGAGCTCGGCGCACCAGGACAGGACCACATTCGTCGAACCGGATTACCTCACCGGTGATGCCGTACCGACTGATTCCGCATTCCGCGATTCCCCGTTCCGCGAAGGCGGCGGAACCGACCATGTGCTGAAACGCCATCGCCGCTTTTCCGACAACCGGACAGCGCGGGCACCGAGGCGGGCTCGGTGACGCGGGTCGGCCAGGGGCCCGTCGCGGTAGGCGTCCTGGGTCCCGCCCCCCGAGGAGGGGAATCGACAGCGTGGCAGGCGGTGTTCGCTCCCGTCCAGGCTGTCGGGACCACCGTTCGTCGGCCACGCGGCCGGTGCCCTTCCCGTCCGGCCCCGAGGGTGCCCGGCCTGTCCGGCGCGGCGGACCACCCCCTGCTCCTCCCCTGGAATCAGGGGCATTCGACCGCCAACTGAGCGGAATCCCGGTCCGCTAGGATGGACGCGCTCCAATCGCGCCCAGCCCGATTTGACGCCGGATTTCCAGGAATTGACCGCCACGACCCCTTTGGTGGCCAGATGACCCACGAGCGCAGCGAGAATTCCGCACCGCCGGTGGTCGGAGGGCGATTACCCGCGTTGGAGGTTCGGGGCCTGCGAAAGGCGTTCGGGGACGTCGACGCCGTGACGCGGGTGGACCTGACGGTGCCGAGTGGCTCCTTCTTCGGTCTGGTCGGCCCCAACGGAGCGGGCAAGACCACCTCCCTGTCCATGGCGGTCGGGCTCCTGCGCCCCGACGCCGGGACGGCACGGGTGTTCGGCGTCGATGTCTGGGCCGACCCGGTGCGTGCCAAGGCGATGCTCGGCGTGTTACCGGACGGCCTGGCGATGCCCGAGCGACTGACCGGTCGGGAGTTGCTCACCTACCTGGGACTGCTGCACGGCCTCGAGGCCGGCGCGGTCGCCGAGCGCGCCGACGAGCTGCTGACGGTGATGGAGCTGGACGGCGCCGAGCGGACGCTGGTCGGCAACTACTCCGCCGGCATGCGCAAGAAGATCGGCCTGGCCACCGCACTGCTGCACGGTCCCCGCCTGCTGGTCCTGGACGAACCGTTCGAGGCCGTGGACCCGGTCTCGTCGATGACGATCAAATCGATCCTCCAGCAGTTCGTCAGCCGGGGCGGCTCCGTGGTGGTCTCCAGCCACTCCATGCTGCTCGTCGAGATGCTCTGCGACCAGGTGGCGGTGATCGCCTCGGGCAGAACGGTCGCCGAGGGCACCCTCGACGAGGTGCGCGGCGGCGCCAGCCTCGAGGACACCTTCGTCCGCCTCGTCGGCGCGTCGACCCCGGGCGAGAAGGGGCTCTCGTGGTTGGGGTCCTGATCCGGATGAAGCTCGCGATGCTCCGGAACTCGATGACCGGAGGGCACGCGGCGGAGATGGCCCTGGGGGCCGTGCTCGGCGTGCTGACCGCGGCGGGCACGATCGTCGTGGCGGTGAACGACGCGGCCATCTCGGCCGACGTGCTCGCGGTGGTGTTCGCCGGGTGGACGCTCGGGTGGGTCCTCGGCCCGCTGTTCGCCGGCGGTGAGAGGAACGACCTGCGCCCCGAGCACCTCACCCGCGTCCCGATGTCGTCGCGGACGATGGCCAACGGCCTGTTCGGCATGTCGTTGTTCGGTATCGGACCGGCGGTCACGCTGCTCGCGTTCCTCGCCCTCGTCGTGTTCGCCGTCCGGCTCGGAATCGGGCCGACGCTGGTCGCGTTGGTGGCCGTGCCCGCGACGCTCGCGACGCTGGTGCTCCTCTCCCGGATCACGATCGCGCTGGTCGGCGAGACGATGCGCTCCCGGGTCGGCGCCGCGTTGGTCGCCGTGCCGTGGGCGGTGATCGTGGCGTGCGCCTCGAACATCGGCGTCCTGCTGGTCGTGCTCGGCCAGTCAGAGATGCTGCGCGGGGACTGGCCGGCCTGGTTGCCGATCACCCTGCGGGTGCTGCCCTCCGGCTGGGGAGTCGCGGCCGTCGAGGCCGCGGGACGTTCCGACTGGCTGGTGGCCGGCGGACTGCTCGTCGCACTCGTCGCACTCGTCCTCGGCCTGCTGGCGTTGTGGTCGAGGCTGCTGCACCGCCGGGTGACGGGCGCGCTCGGCACGCCGGCGGTTCGCCCGAAGGTGTCCTCCCGGACCCTGGTCGGCCGGTTGCCGTCGACCAGGCTCGGCGCCGTCATCGGCAAGGAGCTGCGGACGTGGCCCCGGGACATGCTGCGCACGTACTTCTGGTTCTTCGCCCTGTGGTTCGCCATCACGTACTCCGCGCTGCCACTGTTGGCGGGCGTCACGGCCTACCTGCCCTGGGCCGGTGTCGCGCTGGTGATCATCGCCGCCGCGTCGTCGGCGAACCTGTACAGCGCCGACGGCAGCGCGCTGTGGCTGACGCTGATGAACCCGGGCGTCGAGCGGGTGGACGTGCGGGGGCGCCAGCTGGCGTGGCTGCTGGTCACCGTGCCGGTCGCCCTGGCGCTGACCGTGATCGGGATCCTGGTCGACGGGCAGGGCTGGCTGTGGCCGTGGGCGCTCGGCTTCCTCGCCAGCTCCATCGGGACCGGCGCCGGGCTGTTGGCGCTGCTGTCGGTCATGGTGCCCATCCGGATGCCCGACGCCCACCGCCGCAGCGCGAACCCCGCCACCGACAGCGGCAACATCACCGGGCTGGTCTGGATCATGATCGGCGCCTCGGTCGCGGCCGCCCTGCCGGTCGCCGGCGTCGTGCTCCTGGGGACGTTGCGCGACGACCCGCTGCTGCGGTGGTCGGGTGTGCCTCTCGGCCTGCTCATCGGCGGGTTGGCCCTGTGGCTGTTCGGGCGGCTGACCTACCGCAGGCTCGAGACGAACGGCCCCGAGCTGCTGGAGAAACTGCGGGGCGGGAACCCGAACCTCCGCGCGAAGCCGGGGGAGCCCACGGTCGTCCTGGTCGAGCCGCCGGGCGCGAACGGGATGCGCGTCACGATCGGGCTGTGCCTCGGCGCCGGGTGGATACCGATGGCCTCCGGCGTCATCTCGTTGATCCTGATCGTCGGGGGCGACGCGTCGCGGACCCTGTGGACGTTCGCGACGCGCCTGCCCGAGCCGCTGCCCGTTCCGGTCGCCATCCTGCTGGTCGGGCTGAGCGTGCTCGTCTACGCGACCGGCGCCCGCACCCTGCTGAGACTGCGCAGGCTGCGGCGGGAACCGGCGACGACATCGGCGGCCGCCGTGGCCGCCTGACCCGGACCCGGCCCCTCACCCAGCAGCCGGTAAGCCAGTTCTCGACCGGGCCCTCCGTCGCCGCGCGTTCCCACTGGTCCTCGTGACGTCCTCGCCCGGAGCGGCGACATCCTCGCCGCGCGGTTCGAGGAGGCGCGCCGGTCCCGCTCGTCCGGCGGCACGCCGAGCGGCACGGTCCGGAGGAACAGGTCGGGGCCGGTCAGGGGCAGGTCCTCCAGCGGAGCCGCGGCGATCTGATCAACCCACCGCCACTGCCCACGCCAGGATCGCCGCGCCTCGCGGAGGCGGGCCCGCCCGCCGGGGTCCGGCGGCCGTCCCGGGGCCACCGCTGAGGGGCGACCGCCCCGGGGGGCGGGGCGAGGTGCACCGCCGGGTTCCGAGCGGGAGCCGGGCCGGCCCCGGCGCCACTCGGCCGGACGGCCGACCCCATCCGGAGGGGTCAGTTGAGCAGGCCACGCTCCCGCAGGTCGTCGAACACGGCGCGGCCAGCCTCGGACAGCCGCTCCCGGTCCGCCGAGGTCAACCAGGCCAGTTCCTCGATCTCGGCGCGGGGTTCCGGGGTGCCCCGGTGCTCCGCGCGATAGCAGGCCATCCGGACGAGCACGCCCTCGGCCTTCCCGTCGGCACTGGCCTCGACGGTGGCCACGTGTTCCGCCGAGTCAGCCAGCACCTCGACGCCGAGTTCCTCGTCGACCTCCCGCACGAGGGTCTGGACATCGGTCTCCCCGGGGTCCCGCTTGCCGCCCGGCAGGTAGAACAGCTCCTTGCCCCGGGACCGGGCGCACAGCACCGCGCCGTCCACGATCTCCAGCCACGCCACCTTGTTGATGACCACCAGCCCACTCCTCCTCGCCTCCGGCGCCGTCACCGACGGCGCTGCCCCAGCATCCCCGGCGCCGTGGTGGCCGCCGCACGGTGGTCCCGGATTCGGGGGCGGGCGGTGCGGCACCCGGCCGTGCCCGCCGCCATCGGTAATGCCGCCGGGGATCAGATCATTCCCGCCGGAAGACGAGCCGGTCGAGGCACTGGGCGAGCCGGACGCGTCCGGTGCCGGGGTCGGGCAGGAAGCGGCCGGTCTGGACGGCACCGCTGTCCATGGCGGTCAACGTGAACCGGTGGCCGTCGTAGGACGTCAGCCGTGAGTGCGGATGGCCGTTGACCAACAACTGGAACTCGCCGTCGCGCTCGGCGATGGTGAACCGCAGTCCGCCGTTGGCGTAGGTGCCCGCGCACCCAACCGGAGTGGGCACCTCCGTCGCGGCCGCCGGCAGTCTCGTCCCCGACCGGTTGGCGACGTCCAGACCATGCGACGCCAGCCCCGCCAGGACGTCCTCCCAGGCCAGATACCCCGTCGTCGCGTTGGTCGTCATCGCGACGACGACGCCGCTCGTTGGGTCGAATCGCAGGTGGCAGGACATCCCGTCCGCCGCCCCGTCATGCCCGTACCACTCGGGGCCCGGGCCGTGGAACAGGCCCCAACCGAGGCCCCAGGCATCGGCCATGCCGAAGGGGCGAACGGTCAGGCCAGCGGTGTGGTCCCGGCGCATCGCCTCGAGCAGCCGAGGGTTGAGCAGGCGCGGTACCACGCCGTCGTCGAGGTGCAGCCGCGCGAACGTCACGAGGTCGGCCGCGGACAGCCCAAGCCCACCTTCGGGGGCTGAGAGCGGGGTGACCGTACCCCCGCCGAGTGGGACGACCGCGCGCGGATCCGACCGCACCGCGTGCCCGCTCACCAGTCGGACGTCCCGGCGCGTTCCGCCGTCCACGACGGACGCCGCGGCGATGCCCAGCGGTCGGTTCAGCAAGGAATCGACCGCCTCCCACCAGTCCATCCTGGTGATGGTCTCCACCAGATGCCCGAGCAGCACGTACCCGTCGCCGGAGTAGGAGAACATCGTTCCCGGCTCGAACAGGACGTTCGTCGTCCCGCAGTGCGCCGCCACCCATCGGGCTCGGCTCCGAACGTCGTGGCCGGCCACGTCCGAGTCGCAGGCCAATCCGCTGGTGTGGCTCAACACCTGGCGCAGGGTGTAGCCAGGTTCCTCCGCGTCCGAGGTGCCCGCGACCAGGTCCCAATCCTCGCGCAACGGCGTGTCAAGCGCCAGCTCGCCGTCATCCACCAACATCATCGCGAGCGTCGCCGTGAAGGGCTTGGTGATCGAACCCACCGAGAACAGCGACGAGTCTGTGACCGGTTCCCCCGTCCCCGAGGCCGTCTCACCTGTGCGGGCGGTGACCAGGCTCCCGCCTCGGAGGACCGCGAGCTGAGCCCCGGGAACGCGGTGTCGTCGAGTCGTCTCGGCAAGGAGGTGCGACAGGTCCTCGGAATCCACGAGTTCAGTCCCCTCGTTCCTCGTCGATGACGACCAGGGGATCGAGTTCCTGGGCCAGCGCGAGCAGCGCCCGCTGGAACTCACCCAGCACCCGTTCCGCCGTCGTGGGCCGGTGCACGTTGACCGAGTAGTACAGCGAGAAGCTGAGCTTGGAGGCGCGCACGGAGCCCACGACCTCGAGCAGCTGCTGCAACGACTCGGTGGGGGCCAGTGGTTCTCCCACCGGGTCGTGGAACGACTCATAGATGCGGCTCGCACCGTCCCCGATGGTGTTGTCGAGGCGGCCGTTGTAGTTGAAGACCACCTGAGGTGGTGGCGTGGCGGCGAGCGAGGCGGCCCCGTCGGACCGACCGAGGCGGCGGAGCACGCCGTAACCGATGCCGTTGCCGGGTACGCGCCTCAGCTGGCGGCGTACGGTGCGGACGAGGTCCCTCCAGTTCGGATGGCGGGCGGTGGGGACCTCGACGACGACCGGGAACACGGTGGTGAACCAGCCGACGGTCCTCGACAGGTCGAGATCGTCGAGGATGTCCTCCCTGCCGTGCCCCTCAAGGCCCACCAGGACACGGCCCTCTCCGGTCCACTGGCCGAGCGCCCAGGTCAGCGCGGTCAGCAGCACTTCGTTCACGCGCGTGCGGAACACCGTCGGCGCCGCCCTCAGGAGTGCTTCGGTGGCGCGGTCGCCCAGGGTGAAGCCGACCTGTCGCACGGATCCCGCCACGTTCGGGCCATCACCGTCGACGGGGAGGTCAGGGGTGTCGGCGACGCCCAGCCAGTACTCGAGTTCGGAGTCGAACGCCCCGCTCGCGGCGTGCTCGGCCAGGCGACGCGCCCACGAGGGGAAGGATGTCGCCCGGTAACCCAGATCAGGTTGCTCGCCCCCGCTGATCAGAACGTAGGCCTCCTCGAGGTCGTCGAGGACGATCTTCCAGGACACGCCGTCGATGACCAGGTGGTGCGCGGTGAGGAACAACCACCTGCCCTCCTCCGGACCGAGGTCGAAGAGGAGCCCGCGGAACACCGGGCCGTCGTGGAGGTCGAGTGCCGCGTCGGCCTCGGCTGCCAAGCGGTTCACCAGCGAAGTCCGCTCCGAGCTCGGCGCGTCCGAGACGTCCCGGAACTCCAGGAGACCGATGCTCTCGTCACCGGAGACCCACTGGGACCAGTGGCCGTCACCGTGACCGAACCGGAGGCGGAGGGCGTCGTGCCTGGCCACCACGACGTCGACGGCTGCTCGCAGCGTGATGGGGTCCGCCCCCTTCCGGAGTCGGACGAACACGGACTGGTTGAACTGGTTCGGTGTGGTGCGCTGGGCGGCGAAGAAGTCATGTTGGATGGGGGTCAGAGGGGCCGGGCCCAGGGTCCCGCTGTCGTCACCGCTTGGTCTGGCGGCCTCCACCACCGTCGCCAACGCCTCCACCGTGGGGTTCGCGTAGAGGTCCCCCGTCGTGAGCCGCAGCCCGGACCGGCGAGCTTCGGCGACGACCTGCATGGAGAGGATGGAGTCACCGCCCAACTCGAAGAAGTCATCACGCGGTCCCACTTCGGGAACACCGATGACCCTCGCCCAGATCGCGGCGAGCACCGCCTGGTCGTCGGTCAGCGGTTGCCGAGAGGCGCTGGACGTCGCGGCGGCCGGCTCCGAGGGTGGGGGGAGGCGGCGTTGGTCGATCTTGCCGTTGTTGGTCAACGGGAGTTCGTCGAGTGCCACGATCACGGACGGCACCGAGTAGGACGGGAGCCGGAGCTTGAGGAACGCTCGCAGCTCCTGCTGCGGAGGAAGCCGATCGCCGGAGGGGGTGGCGTAGCACACCAGCCTCCGGTCTCCTGGCGTGTCCTCGCGGACCACGGCGGACGCGTCCGCCACCGCCGGGTGCTGCCCCAACACCGTCTCCACCTCACCGAGTTCGATCCGGAAACCGCGGATCTTGACCTGGTTGTCGGCCCTTCCCAGGTACTCGAGGTCGCCGTCGGATCGCCACCGCGCCAGGTCACCAGACCGGTACATCCGCTCCCCGTCGCCAGCGAACGGATCAGCCACGAAACGTTCCGCCGTTCGCCCCGGGAGGTTCAGATACCCACGGGCAACCCCCGACCCAGCGACGTACAACTCGCCGGGGGCTCCCACCGGTGCCGGGCGCAGGGCGTTGTCCAGCAGGTAGATCCGCATCCCGGGAAGGCTGGCGCCGATCAGTCCCAGGGGCGCTCCCTGGTGGGCGCTCTCCAGGGGGCGGCAGGTGCTGACGACCGTCGTCTCGGTGATGCCGTAGAGGTTGGCCAGTGTCCGGTGGGAGGCGGCGTCATCGACGAACCAGTCCTCGAGCCGACTCACGTCGAGCGGTTCCCCGCTCAGGATCACCTGGCGGACCGCGAGGCGCTCCCGGAGCTCCGACTCCTCGTTCCGCACCCTGCCGAGCTGGTAGAACGCCGAAGGAGTCTGGTTGAGAACGGTCACCCGTTCCTCGGCCAGCAGCGCGAGGAAGTCCTTCGGCGAACGGGTGGTCTCCCCGGGCACCACGACGACACTGCCACCGGAAAGGAGCGCGCCCCAGATCTCCCAAACGGAGAAGTCGAAGGCGAAGGAATGGAACTGGGTCCAGACATCCTCTGGTCGCAGGGTGTGCCACCGGTTCATCGCCGAGAACAGCCGCACGACGTTGCGGTGCGGCACCGCCACGCCCTTGGGCTTACCGGTGGAACCAGAGGTGTAGATCGCGTAGGCGAGGTTCGAGGGGACGCTCCTCGGCTGGGGGGTGGTTCCGCTCTCCCCGGCCACCAGCGGCCAGTCAGCGTCCACCCGCACCACGCCCAGCCCCTCCGGTAGGCGGTCGCAGAGGTGTTCCCGCGTGACCACCAGGGACACCCCGGCGTCGGCGATCACCCGAGCCACCCGGTCCTGGGGAGTCGTCGCGTCCAAGGGCAGGTAGGCGGCCCCCGCCTTGAGCACCGCGAGCAGCGAGACCACGAGTTCCGTTCCCCGGTCGAGGAACACCCCGACCAGCTGGTCCGGCACCGCGCCTCGGCGGCGGAGGTGGTGGGCAAGGCGATTGGCACGCTCGTCGAGCTCGACGTAGGTCAACGACCGGCCACCGAAGCGGACCGCCAACGCGTCCGGTCGGAGGCGGACCCGCTCTGACACGAGCTCGTGGACGCAGCGGTCGGGGACCTGGTCCGTGTCCGGCAGGTCCCCGACGACGGATGCCGGTAGCGGGTGGGGGGAGGTGGGAGCGGCGAGCGTCCGCAGTGGCCGGTCAGCCTCGCCGACGACTTGGCCCAGGAGCGCGGCCAGACCTTCCCCCATCGCCCGCACCGTGTCCGGTTCGAAGAGCGCGTCGGCGTAGGAGACCTTGAGGGTCAACGCGTCGTCCCGATCGACGAACTCGACCAGGAGGTCGTGCGTGCTCACCCGCGCCGGGGCGTCGACCTCCTCGGTGGTGAGGTCGGGCAGGGTGATCGGTCGTTGTGGGGTGTTGTCCAGCACGACCATCACCTCCACCAAGGGGTTGCGGGAGGGGTCCCGGTGTGTCCAGACCGCGTCCACGACCCGGTCGAAAGGCACGTCCTCGTGGGCGAACGCGCCCAGCACCGTCTCCCGGACCCGGGCGAGCAGCGCGGTGAAGGACTCCCGTTCCTCGACCCTCGTCCGCAGGGCGACGGTGTTGACGAAGAACCCGACCACGTCCCGCACCTCGGGTTGGCCGCGTCCCGAGGTGGCGGTTCCCACGACCACGTCCGGGTTGCCGGTATGGCGGGCCAGCCACAGTGTCGTCACGGCGAGCAGGACCGTGAACAGGGTGACGTCCTGGTCCTGGGCCAGGTGTCGCAGGCGGATGCCGAGTTCCGGTGGCAGGGGCAGGGTCAGCGTCGCGCCGGTGGAGCGGCGTACGGGAGGGCGGGGGTGGTCGGTGGGCAGGGTCAGGGGGGTGACGTCGGCCAGTGTGGTGCGCCAGTAGTCGAGGTGGTCGCTGAGGTGGTGGTCGGTGAGGTGGTGGCGTTGCCAGGCGGCGTAGTCGCGGTAGGTGATCGGCAGGTCGGGCAGGGCGGGGACGCGGTGTTCGACATGGGCGGTGTAGCACTCCGCGAACTCGGTCGCGAGCAGCCGCATCGACCAGCCATCGGTGTTGATGTGGTGGATGATCAGCGCGAACAGGTGGGTGTCCGGCTCCACCCGCAGCAGACTGGCCCGGTGCACCGGGCCGTTCCTCAGGTCGAAGGGGGTTTCGACTTCCTCCCGCAGGCGGTGTTCGAGCAGACCCGGACGTTGCCGTTCCGGGACGGTGGACAGGTCGACCACCCGAAGGGGCGATTCCACCGGTCCCACCACCTGAACACCTCGGCCCTCGACGGTGTCGAAGGTCGTCCGCAGCGTCTCGTGCCGGGCCACCAGGGTCTCCAGGGCGAACCGGACAGCCGACTCGACCAAGTGACCCCGGAATCGCAGGATCGTTCCCGAGTTGTACTCGGCACCGGGGTTGAGGTCGTTCAGGAACCAGAGTCGTTGTTGGGCGAAGGACACCGGGAACGGCCCCCCACCCCCCACCGGCACCACACCACTCCCGGACACCTCCACCACCCCAACCCGGGCCTCCACCACCCCCGCCAACCCCGCCACCGTCGGGGTATCGAACACCTGCCGAGGCGACAACACCACCCCCCACCGGTCCCGCACCAACGACACCAACCGCAAACTCGCGATCGAGTCACCCCCCACCCGGAAGAAACTCTCCCCCGCGCTCACCCCACCCGGGTCCACCCCCAACACCTCACCCCACACCCGGGCCATCTCCCGTTCCACCTCACCCACCGGAGCCCGGTACCCCGACCCGGCCCCACCACTCCACACCGGACCGGGCAACTCCCGACGCACCACCGTGCCCGCCGCCCCCACCGGCAACTCCGACAACACCACCCACACCCCCGGCACCGCATACCCCGGTAGGCGGGCCGCCGTGAACTCCTCCACCACACCCACCGGCGCGTCCCCCACCACATAGCCCACCAACCGATCCCGACCGGTCGGGTCCCGCCGAGCGGTGACCACCACCGCCTCCACCCCCGGACATCCCGCCACGACCTTCTCCACCTCGGCGGGCTCGACCCGGAACCCTCCCACCTGGACCTGGTCGTCCACCCGACCCAGGAACTCCAACCCCCCCTCGGGACGCCACCGGGCCCGGTCCCCAGTCCGGTACACCCGGCCCCCGGGCAGGGGGCCGAAAGGATCGGCCACGAACCGGGTCGCGCTCAACCCTGGGGCGTTGCGGTAACCCCGGGCGACACCAGGACCCCCGATCCACACCTCACCGGGTACTCCCACCGGTACGGGCCGCATCCACCGGTCCACCACGTACACCCCGGTGTTGACCAGGGGTTGGCCCAGGGGGACGAACGGTTCCCGTTCCACCGGGGTGTCCAGGGCATGCACGGTGGCGTCCACGGTGGTCTCGGTGGCGCCGTAGGCGTTGAACACCCGGGTGGTGGAGCCCGCGGCGGCGGCGACCCGGGCACTGTCGGCGGCCCGCCATCCTTCCGAGCCCACCGCCAGGACCCGCAGAGGTGCCAGGGACCGGCCCCGGGTGGTGACCTCGGCGGCCAGGGCGGTGGCGACGGCGGGGACGGTGACCATCAGGGTGGCCTGGCTGTGGTGGAGCAGGTCGGCCAGGGCATGGGGGTCGTGGAGGGTGTCCTGGGGGCAGATGATGAGGGTGCCACCGAAGGCGGTGGCGAGGAGGAGGTCAGCGACGAAGAGGTCCACGCCCACCGGGGAGACCGACAGGCAGGTGGGGCGGGTGCCCTGGAGGTGGTAGCGGGTGTTCCAGGCGTGGCGGATGTGGTCGAGGTTGGCGTGGTCGACGGTGACGCCTTTGGGGGTTCCGGTGGTGCCGGAGGTGTAGATGACGTAGGCGGTGTGGTGCAGGGTGCCCGCTGTGGTGGTGGGGTGCCCGGCTGTGTCGATACTCGTCCCGTGCGATACCTCCTCGCGGTCCCCGGAGTCCGGGGTGGTCAGGGAGTTCAGGGTGGTGGTGGGCAGGTGTGGGGGTAGTTGGTCGGCGAGTTCGGGCAGGGTCACCGTCAGCTGGGGTTGGGCGGAGTCGAGCAGGACGGCCAGGGTCGCCGGGGGGTGGGTGGGGTCCAGGGGCACGAACGCGGCACCGGTGTGCCAGACCGCTAGCAGGGCGGTGACCGCCTCGGTGCCGCGGGGTAGGTGCAGGCCGACCAGGTCACCCGGGCCCAGGTTGTGGTGGGTGCGTAGGTGGTGGGCCAGGCGGCGGGCGTGGGTGTCGAGTTGCTGGTAGGTGAGGTGGTTGTCGTGGTGGGACACGGCGATGTGGTCGGGGTGGGTGCGGGCGTGGTGGGTGATGGTGTGGTGCAGTGGTGGTGCGGGTGTGTGCGGGTGGGTGGGGGTGGTGTGGGTCAGGGCGTGGTGCTGGTCGGGGGTGAGGGGGGTCAGGGTGCGCAGGGGTTGGGTGGGGTGATCGAGCAGGGACCGCAGCAGGGTGTGGAGATGCTGCCCGAGACGGGCGATCGTCCCCCCATCGAACAGGTCCGTGTTGTACTCGACGTACGTCCGGAGACCACCGTCACGCTCGTAGAAGTCGATGCCGAGGTCCAGGTTCGCGCTGACCACGGGCGGGACGACGTCCTCCAGGTGCAGTCCTGCCCCCCGCGCCGCGTGGGACGGCGCGTTCTGGTAGTTGATCATCACCTGCACCAGCGGTGGCCTGCTGTGATCCCTGTCCGGGCTCAGGACGCTCACCAGGCGCTGGAACGGGACGTCCTGGTTGGCGAGGGCGTCCCACATCGTCTGCCTTTCCCGGGCGAGGAGCGCCGTGAAGGGCAGTGTCTCGTCCACCTGGCCGCGAAGCACCACCGTGTTGATGAAGACACCGACCATGCGCTCGAGTTCGGGGCGACCTCGGCCGGATGTCACGGTGCCCACACCGATGTCCTGGCTGCCCGAGTAGTGCGCGAGAAGCACCCTGGTCGCTGCGACCAGCACCGTGAAGACGGTCGCACCTTCCCTCCTGGACATCTCGCGCAGTGCTGCCACCAGGTCACGGTCCACGTCGAACACGTGGAGCGCACCGCGTCCACTGCGGATGGCTGGTCGAGGGCGATCGGTGGGGAGTTCGGCGGGCGTCAGCCCGTCCAGCTGCTTCCGCCAGTAGTCCAACTGGCCCCGCTGCCTGGAGTCATCCTGTCCGGACTGTTCCCAGGCGGCATAGTCGACGTACTGGAGCGGCAGCTCCGGGAGCGAGGGCTCGGCACCCCGCACCGCCGCGGCGTACAACGCCATCAGGTCGTCGACCAGCAGGGCCATCGACCAGCCGTCGCTGACGATGTGGTGCGTGTTGAGCATGAGGACGTGCTCGTCGGCGGCCAACCGAACGAGGACAACCCTCAACAGCGGCCCGTTCTCCAGATCGAAGGGACGCCCGACCTCGCTCCGCAGGACCCCGTCGAGTTCGGCCCCCGCCCGTTCCCGGTCATGGTCCCCCAGGTCGATCCTCACCACCGGTGCCTCAGCCGAGGCGTGGACGACCTGGACGCCAACCCCGTCCTGAGTGGCGAACGTAGTCCGGAGCGGCTCGTGCCGCTGGACGAGCGCCCTGACCGCGTGTGCCAACGCGTCCGCGTCGAGCCGCCCAGTGAGGCGGAGGACCTTCGGAGCCCCGTACTCCACCGAGTTCGGGTCCAGCTCGTGCAGGAACCACAGGCGCTGCTGCGCGCTCGCCTGCGGAACGATCCGACCCCGATCCACGGGAACGAGCCCGTCCCGTTCGGTGGTGCGCTCGACCCCACCAGCCAGCTGCCGGCGGACGAGCTCACGCACATGCTCCGGGAGCGCGTCCAGGCGGTCCTGGGAAATGGAGGAGTTCATGACCTTCTCCGATCTAGCCACGGCCGCCAGCTCCGTCCACGACCCGTTCCCACTTCTCCAGGATCCTGTTCCCCACGACCGCTCCGAGATCGACGATCGTCCTGTGCTCGAACAGGTCACGGGGCGAAACGTCGATCTCGAAGGTCTGACGGATGCGGGAGACCAGCCGGATACTGCTGATCGAGTCGCCACCCAGGTCGAAGAAGTCATCCATCGCGCTGACCTCGTCGAGCGCGAGCACTTCGACCCACAGGTCGGCCAGTGCCTCCTCAGTCGGAGTACTCGGCGGAACGTGCCGTGTCGCCTGCTGTTCCCCTGGGCCCACCTCCGACAGGAGTCGACGGTCCACCTTCCCGTTCGCGGTGAGCGGCAGGTCGTCGACCGCGACGTACCGGGCGGGCACCATGTAGTCAGGCAACAGCTCCGCCAAGTGGGAGCGCAGCTCGGCCAATGGCACCTCCGACGTCGTTCCGCTCGGAACGACGTAGGCGACCAGGCGCCGGTGGTCGGAAGTGTCCTCCACCGCTACGACCACGGCCGCACCGACCGTGGGGTGGCGGACGATCGCGTTCTCGACTTCCGCCAGTTCGACGCGAAAACCTCGGATCTTGACCTGGTCGTCGGCGCGACCCACGAATTCGAGCATCCCCTGGGCGTTCCAGCGCACGAGGTCGCCGGTGCGGTACAGCCGAGCGCCAGGAGCTCCGAACGGATCGGCAACGAAGCGTTCGGCCGTGCGCACCGGTTGCCGGACATAACCGCGTGCCACGCCAACTCCTCCCACGTGCAGTTCCCCGACGACTCCTACCGGGACGGGCCGCAGGTAGCCGTCGAGGACGTGGAACCGCACATTGGGAATGGGTCGGCCCAGCGGGATGCTGCCCGGGGTGGTTCCAAGCGGGACCGGGAACAGGGTGACCGCGATGGTCGTCTCGCTGGGGCCGTAGATGTTCACGATTCGGCGGCTGCTCGCCCAGGCGCGCGCGAGATCCGCGGAGAGAACGTCGCCGCCACTGCCGACGCAGCGCAGCGCGGGAAGGTTGTCACGGTCGAGGGCCGTGAGGACCGCCTGCGGCAGGATCGCCACGGTGACCTCCTCGGCCCGCGCGACCTCCTCGATGTGGACGACGTCGGTCCGTCGCTCCGAGTCGACGAGGACCAGAGTGCCGCCCGTGGCCAGCGTCATGAACACGTCCTGGATCCCGCCGTCGAAGCTCATCGAGTAGACCTGGAGGACCCGACTGCCCGGCGTCAACCCGTAGGCGGTCCGGGCGGCGGAGACGAGGTTCCGCAGTGAGCGGTGCTCGACCATCACACCCTTCGGTCGCCCCGTGGAACCGGAGGTGTAGACGACGTATGCCAGCCCTCGGGCGGAACCCGGACCGACCGGTGCGTCACGTGACTGCCGGGCGACGACCTCACGGACCTCGTCGAGGCTGACGACGCCCCACTCCCCCGGAGGAAGCGCGTCCGCGCGCACGGCGTGTGCCAGCACGAGGTCCGGGCGGGTTTCGGAGAGCATCATCCCGAGTCGTTCACCGGGGTAGCCGGAATCGAGGGGCAGGCAGGCGGCATTCGCCCTGAGAACGGCGAGCACCGCGACGATGAGGTCGATCCCGACGTCGAGGGCCAGCCCGACTACGGAATCCGAACCCACTCCCAACCCGACCAGGTAGTTGGCCAGTCGGTTGGCGCGTTCGTCGAGTTCCGCGTAGGTCAGTCGCTGGCCGTGGTGCACCACCGCGTCGGAGTCTGGCCGGCGCGAGCACCACCAGCTGATGGCCGTGTGGACCGGCTGATCGGTGTTCGCGTCCGAGGTCGAGCCCGACCAGGCCTCGATGGTCGACTCCTCCCTCGGCGGCAGCATTGGTAGCTCGCCGACGGTCCGGCGCGGGTTCCGTTCCAGGCCTCCCAGGAGGGTCCGGAGGTGCTCGGCGAAGCGTTCGACGGTACTTCGGTCGAGGACCTCGGGGTCGTGGTGCAGTTCGAGAACGAACGTGTCCCCCGGGTACACGGCGAGGGCCAACGCGTAGTTCGTTCCCGTGGTCTTGCCGATCTCGGAGACGACCAGTCCTCGTTCCGCCGCCATCCGGGGGTCCACCGGGTAGTTCTCGAACACCACGACGCTGTCGAAGAGCGGGCCTCCTCCCGCCACCTCGGCCCAGGACTGGACCTGGGCGAGCGAGACGTGCTCGTGGTGCCGCGCGGTCGCCTGTTCCGCCTGCAACGCGCGCAGCCATGGCAGGAGGTCCTGCTCGTGCCTGACCTCGACGCAGGCGGGCAACGTGTTGATGAACAGTCCGATCATCGACTCGACGCCCGGCAGGTCAGCGGGTCGGCCTGAGGACGCCACACCGAAACAGACCGTCCCCTGGCCGGTGTAACGGGAGAGGGCCACGGCCCAAACACCTTGCACGATGGTGTTCAGCGTGAGACGAGCGTTCCGGGCCAACGCACTGATGCGCGCGGTCAGGTCCGGGTCGAGGCGCAGCACCACGTGCTCGGAGGAGAAGGTGCGGTGGCCGCCGTTCTGGGGCCGGTCGAGTGGAAGCACCGACGGGGCGCCCAGCGGAGCGAGCACCGAGCGCCAGTAGGTCTCGTCGGCAGCCGTGTCCCGGTTCTCCAGCCATTCGACGAAGACGCGGTAGGGCGGGCGGAAGGGCGGTTCGAACGCCCGGCCGGACTCGAGAGCGGTGTACTCCCCGAACAGTTCTGTCAGGATGCCCATCAGGCTCCAGCCATCGAACAGGATGTGGTGGAAGGTCCACATCAGTCGTAGCCGCCGGCCGGGCAGCACCGCGATGCCCAGGCGAAGGAGGGGTGCTCGGCCCAGGTCGACACCCTGAGCCCGCTCCCGCTCGAGGAAGGTGCGGGCAGCCTCCATCCGGGCAGCCTCGTCGTGACCGCTCCAGTCCAGGACGGTGATGGGGACCTCGGCGTCCTGGTGCACGACCTGCAGCGGTCGCGGCAGTCCTTCCCAGACCACGGCGGTCCGGAGCACGTCGATCCGTGCCACGACCCTGCGGAGCGCCCGCGCGACCAGTTCGGGTTCCTCCAGGCCCTCGGGTGAGAGCCACGCCTGCTCCAGGTACCGCGTCGACTCCTCCCCACTCATCAGGGTGTGGAACAGCATGCCGGTCTGCATGGGAGTGAGGGGGTACACGTCGTGGACGTGCCGCCCGTCTCCCACCACCCGGTCGAGCTCCGGCTGTTCAAGCTCGGCGAGCGGGAAGTCGGAGGGAGTCCGTCCTCCGGCCCCCGGAGTCAGGCAGTGCACCAGTAGCCGCCGGAGTGCGCTAGTGAAACGCTCAGCCAGGCCCGAGATCGTCGCGTGGCCGTGGCGATTGACCGAGAAGGTGAAGGTGAACGTGAGAAGTCCTCCCGTGACCGCCCCCACGACGTCGAGGACGTGCATGCGCTGGTCGTCCGACCGCTGGTGGAGGTGGATCTCGGGGGTGGAGCGGAGAAGGCCGTCGTGCGTCCCCGCGTTGTGGAGTTGTCCCAGGTAGTTCAGGCCTACCTCCGGATACGGTTCGCCGGCGAGCCCTGGCTCTTCCCGTGAGTACCGCAACGCCCCGTACCCCAGCCCCCGCCGGGGAACCGCCCGGAGCTGTTCCTTGACGGTCGTGAGCAGCGTGCGCTCGTCCGTAGCGCCGGTGAGGTCGATGGTGACCGGGAAGTACGAGGTGAACCAACCGACGGTGCGGCTCAGGTCGATGTCGTCGAAGACGTCTTCTCGACCGTGGCCCTCGAGCCCGATGAGGACGCGGTCCCGTCCCGTCCAGTCCCGGAGGACCGCACCGAGGGCGGCGATGAGCACGTCGTTGATCTCCGTGCGGTAGACATCGGGCACGTCACGGAGGAGAGCCTGGGTTTCCGCGCGGTCGAGGTGGACCGTGATCGACGCCTCGCTGCCCACCGTGTTCGGTCCCGCTCCGTCGAGGGGAAGACCGGGGTTCGACCAGTCCCGGTACCCGTGCCAGTAGGGCAACTCGTCGTCGAAACCGCCGGCCGTGGCGTGATCTCGCAGCCGGCGTGCCCACTGCGTCACGGTGCTGGTGACCGGGCCGAGATCGACTGGTCGGCCGTCGTCGATCCGCGTGTAGGCCTCGTGGAGGTCCTCGAGGAGGATGCGCCAGCTGACGCTGTCCACCACGAGGTGGTGCGCGGTCAGCAGCAGGCGGGGGCGACGGCCGTGGCCGAGGTCGAACAGCACTGCGGCGAACAGGCTGTCCCCGGTCAGCGACACCAGGTGCTGCGCTTTCCTGACCTCCTCGTCGAGGGCTGGTTGAACGTCGCGCTCGTCCGGTGCGCCCAGCGAGACCGTGCGCAGGTCGACCTGGCGGGCCTCCCTGTCGCCCACGCGCTGCGTCCACGTATCGCCGTCACTGATGAACCTGGTCCGGAGTGCCGCGTGGTGCTGGCTGAGGGCGTTGATCGCGGCGCGCAACCTTCTTCGGTCGACCTCGGGATCCAGGTCGACGAGCACGTACTGGGTGAGCTCCTCGGGTGCGTCGAACGCTTCGAAGGAGAACGCCTGGATAGGTGTGAGCGGTGCCGGGGCGTGGTCCGTGGTCGTGTCGCTCGGCGGCTGGTGAGCGGCCTCGGCCATGGTGACGACCGAGCTCAGCGCCTCCACCGTCTGGTGCTGGAAGATGTCGCGGGAGGACATGACGATCCCCGCGCGTTGCGCGCGGGCGAGGATCTGGAGGGCCAGGATCGAGTCGCCGCCCAGGGTGAAGAAGTTGTCCCGGATGCCGACTCGGTCCGCCCGTGTCACGTCGGCCCAGATCTCGGTGAGCACACGCTGGACCTCGGTCCGGGGCGGGACGTGGACCTCCGGCCCTGCGACGAACCGCTCGGTGAGGTCGACCTCGGGTAGAGCGTATCGATCGACCTTGCCGTTGGTCGTCAGCGGCAGTGCCCGCATCGTCACCACGCGTGTCGGCACCATGTAGTCGGGAAGCCGGTCCTCGAGATACGAGACGATCCTCGTCTCGGCCGCCTCTCCAGGTTCGATGGGGACGACGTAGGCGGCGAGGTGTTTCCTGCCGTCGTCGCCACGAGCGAGGACGACGGCGTCGATCACGTCGGGGGCCGCGAGCAGCGCTGCCTCCACCTCACCCAGCTCGATGCGGAAGCCCCGGATCTTGACCTGGTCGTCGGCGCGCCCGACGAACTCCAGTTCTCCCCGCCGGTTCCACCGGACGATGTCCCCGGTGCGGTAGAGGCGGGTGCCAGTGCCGAAGGGGTCAGCGACGAAGCGTTCGGCGGTGAGACCGGGGCGGTTCAGGTAGCCGCGTGCCAGTCCTTCGCCGGCGAGGTAGAGCTCTCCCTGGGTGCCGGGTGGGGTGAGTGCCAATCCCTCGTCCAGCACGTACACCCGCGTCCCGTCGAGGGGCAGCCCCACGGGGACCGTTCCCGTGCCGGAGATGGCACGGGTCACGGGCTGGCTGAGCGCGAAGGTGGTGGTCTCGGTCGGCCCGTACACGTGGACCAGCCGGAGGTCCGGGCAATGCGCGAGCACGCGGTCGAACGCCGTCGGTGATGCGATCTCGCCACCGGTCCACACTTCGGCGAGGTCCGCGAAGCAGCCCGGGTCCTCCTCGGCCAGGACGTTGAACAGGGCTGTGGTGAGGAACAGGTACGAGACGCCGCGACGGGATCCCATCTCCCGGACCGATGCCGGGCTGAGCTCCTCCTGGGCCACCTCGACCTGACCCCCGGTCAGCAGCGGCACCCATATCTCGAAGGTCGACGCGTCGAACGCCTGCGGTGAGTGGAAGAGCACGCGGTGATGGGCCGAGGCCCAGCGACTGTCCCTGCTGAGGCTGACGATGTCCTCGTGGGTGATCGCGACGCCCTTGGGCTGCCCCGTCGAACCCGACGTGAACATCACGTAGGCCAGATTGTCCGGGAGAACCTCCGTGTCGGGCGTGAGCGGCGGCGCGAAACCGTCCGCGTCGTCCTCCGGTATGTCGTCGAGGGTGATGGTGTGTGGGGTCAACCCGTCCACCACCTCCCGATACCCCCCATCAGTGATCACCACCGACACCCCCGTCACCGACCACAACCCCCGCACCCGCTCCCGGGGCGTGCTCCCCTGCACCGGCACATACACCCCACCCGCTTTCAACACCCCCAACATCGCCACGATCACCCGTTCCGACCGGCCCATCACCACACCCACCCGCGATTCCGGTCCCACCCCCAACCCCCGCAACCGCCACGCCACCCGCTCCGACCACGCCTCCAACCCCGCATACGTCACCACCCGCTCACCACACACCACCGCGACCCGCTCCGGATCCGACCGGGCCCACTCCCGCACCACCTCCGGCACGGTGCCCGCCCCCACCGACCCGACCCCCGCGGCGTGACCGGCCTCCAACACCACCCGATCCGCCCCGGTCAACACCGACAAGCCCCCCACCACACCCCCAGGACCCGCCGCGACCGCCTCCACCACCGCACCCAACCGGCCCGCCATCCCCACCACCGTCTCCTCGGAGAACACCTCCGAGGAGTACTGCACCATCACATCCAAACCACCCCCGACCTCGGTGAACTCCACCGTCACGTCCGTCACCGAGGACACACACGGCACCCGGGCGGGAACACCCCGAACCCCACCCAGCTCCAACCGGACCTCCGGCCCGTTCTGTAACACCATCATCGCCTGGACCAGCGGGGTCCGGGACACATCCCGCTCCACCCCGGCCTGTTCCACCACCCGCTGGAACGGCACGTCCTGATCCGCCAACGCCTCCACCACACCCGCCCGGACCCGGGCCAACAACGCGGTGAACGTCTCCCCGGGCTCCACCCGACCACGTAACACCAACGTGTTGATGAAACACCCCACCAACGACTCCAACTCCGGACGCACCCGCCCGGACACCGCCGTACCCAACGCCACCTCACGCTGCCCGGTATGCCGGGACAACCACACCTGGCACACCGCCACCAGCACCATGAACAACGTCGCGCCCTGCGCCCGACCCACCGCCCGGAGCACCCCGGTGACCTCGGGATCAATCCGCGAGTACACCGCCCCACCCCGACCGGTACGCACCACCGGTTGCCGGTGGTCCACCGGCAACCGCGACACCGGCAGGTCCCGCACCCGCTCCCGCCACCGCCGGGACGGCGCCTCCAACACCGACTCGGTGAACACCACCCGCTGCCACCGCGCGTACTCGGGATAGGCGACCGGTAACTCCGGTAACCGCGGTACCCGTCCCCGCAGAGCGGCGGTGTAGCACTCACCCAGATCCCGGGTCAGCACCCCCCACGACCACCCGTCGATCACCGCGTGATGCGCGCTGAGCACCAACACCTGGTCCTGCTCCCCAACACGGACCAGCAACGCCCGCGCCACCGGGCCGCCACGCAGGTCGAACGGGGTCCGCACCTCGGTATCGGTCACCCGCTGCCAGGCGGTATCACGCTCGAGGTCCGGCAGATCACCCAGATCGACCACCCGCAACGGGAACTGGCCCTCCGCCGGGGCGGCCACCCGCTGGAACGGTTCGTCGTCCTCGACAGCGATCGTGGTCCGCAGCGGAGCGTGCCGAGCGGCCACGTCCCGCAACGCCCGCTCCAGAGCGGGGACATCGACCTGGCCCTGGAGGCGGAATCCCCGGGTGACGTTGTACTCGACCCCGTCGGGGTTGTACTCGTGCAGGAACCAGAACCGCTGCTGGGACCATGACAACACCGGGCGGTCCCCGGCCGGGACACCGCCCACCGCCACGGCCCCGACCGAGCCGGGCGTGTCCTCCAGCGCCTCCAACGCGGCGGCCACCGCCGCGGGACTGGGATGGTCGAACAACAGGTTGGAGGCCACCGCGGGATGCCCGAGACGGCGGAGCCGGGAGACCACCCGCAACGCCAGCAGCGAGTCACCCCCGATGACGAAGAAGTCGTCCTGCCGGCCGATCAGCTCCGCGGGGATCTCCAACACCTCCGCCCACACGCCGATCACGGCCGTCTCCACCGGGGAGAGGACACCAGCGTCGGGGCGCACCGTGGTGTTGGTGGCGGTGCGGGGGTCGGGCAGGGCCCGCCGGTCGAGTTTGCCCGAGGGTCCCACCGGTAGTGCCGGTATCCAGACCAGCCAGGTGGGCACCCAGGAAGCGGGCAGGGTCCGTCCCAGGAACGCGCGCACCTCGATGGGGTCGAGTTCCTGATCGGCGGCGACCGCGTAGGCGGCCAACCGTCCCTCGTGGACGCCGACCACGGCGTGCCGGATCCCGGGGTGCGCGGTCAACGCGGTCTCGATCTCCCCGAGCTCGATCCGTTGACCCCTGATCTTGACCTGGTCGTCAGCGCGGCCCAGGAACTCCAGGGCTCCGGTGGTGTCCTCTCGGACGAGGTCCCCGGTCCGGTAGAGCCGGGCACCGTGGTGGAAGGGGCTGGCCACGAACCGTTCCGCGGTGCGGCCGGGCTGGTGGTGGTATCCCCGGGCCAGTTGGACACCGGAGAGGTAGAGCTCACCGGGGACACCGGGGGGCACCGGGCGCAGCGTGGGGTCCAGGACGTGGGTGGCGGTGTTCCACACAGGGAACCCGATGAGGACCCGTTCGGTGCCCACCGGGCAGGGCCAGTAGGTGACGTCCACGGCGGCTTCGGTCGGGCCGTAGAGGTTGTGCACGGCGGTGTCCGGTAGTAGCGCGTGCGCCCGCGTGAGCACTCCGGCCGGGAGTGCCTCACCAGAGCAGAAGACCTGCCGCAGGCCCGAGGCGCGGGTGGCCGCGGGGTCGTCGAGGAACTCCCGGAACAGCGAGGGCACGAAGTGGCAGGTGGTGACCGCGTGCTCGGTGATGAGCCGGGCGAGGTAGTCGGGTTCCCGGTGCCGGCCGGGCCCGGCCAGGACCACGCTGGCCCCGGTGATCAACGGCCAGAACAGTTCCCAGACCGAGACATCGAAACTGGTGGGGGTTTTGTGCAGGACCCGGTCGGTGGGGGTGATCGGGTACTGGTGCTGCATCCACAGCAGCCGGTTGACGATCGCCCGGTGGGAGACCAGCACACCTTTGGGACGGCCGGTGGAGCCGGAGGTGTAGATGGCGTAGGCGGTGGAGTCCGGGTGTGTCGGGTGGGGGGTACGGGCCGGGCTGGTGGGCAGGTCCTGGTCGAGATGGACCCAGTGGGTGTCGAGGTGGGGGAGTCGGGGTCGGAGGTCGTGGTGGGTGAGCACGATCGGTGCCTGGGAATCGGTGAGCATCAACTCCAGGCGGTCGTGGGGGTAGTCCGGGTCCAGGGGCAGGTACCCGGCTCCGGTGGACAGGACCGCCAGCAGGGCGACCATCAGGTCCAAACCGCGGGGCAGGCAGAGCCCGATCAGGGTGTCGGGTCCCGCCTGATGCGCGGCGAGGTGGTCGGCGAGCGCGTCGGCCCGGTGGAGCAGGTCCTGGTAGGTCAGGGCCTGACCGGTGTCGGTGAGGACCGCGACCGCGTCGGGAGTGGCCCGGGCCTGGTCCCGGACGAGGTCGTGCACACCGGCCTGGGGCAGTGGGTGACTGCTTCCCACCCCACCACCCACCCCCACCGGGAGACCGGACGGCGTTCGGCCGGTCGGCTGAACACCGGCTGGTGGGAAGGATTGCCCGAGTTCACGTGTCATCGCGTGCGCGTCCTCCTGACTCAACACCCGGGGCGCCTACCCGAGCTCCTCGGCGCGAGGTTCCGCCACTTCGACGGGACCGGACCCCGAATTCCCCGGAGGTCCCTGCGGCTGGGTGCGCACGACCGCCCGGTTGGCTGGTCCCTGCGCGATCCGGGATGCGGACCCCGGACCGGATCGGTGTTCCCGAGGACGGAGGCGGGCCGTTCGCGCTGGTGAGGGATCGGTCCGCGCTCGTCCCATTCCTCCGCCGAATCACGCTGGCTGGCGGAAGAAAATCATCTGCGGCTCGTCAGTAGATCACCCGGGATTGTGCGTCAAGCCGGGAGCCACGGGACTTCCTGAGATCCCTCGTGATGTTCAGCCGGCGGAGCCAGCGGTCGGTGCCGTCGAACCGCGCCTGGAAAGGTTTCCTCCCGTGGACCACCCGGTAGTTGTCGATGAAGCAGATGTCGCCGGGCCGCAGGACCACCCCGGACATCGCCGCGTCGACAGCGTCGATGACTTTTCCAAGTGCCTCCTGCTCGACCTCCCCCTGCGCGTTCTCCATGTAGAAGGGGTCGATCCTGAGGTAGGGATCCCGTGGGTCGCCGAAGAGAACCGCGACTGGCTCCGGTTTCCTCAGGAGTTCCTCGACTCGCTCGTAACTGCGCTGAAGGAGCGCCGCCGAGCGCGTGCTCCTGGTGGTCGAGCTGTTCTGGTTCTGAGCGCGGTGTGACTTGTCGGGGAGGATGAAGAACCTTTCCTCGAAAAGGAGGTCCCTGGTCTGGTCGTCGAGCTGGACCTCACTGATCTCGGCAGCGGTGGTCTCCACCCCCTCGTGGTTGCGCAGGCACATCAGCCCCAGGTAGTCGGTGCGCAACGGGTGGTATGCGTCCTCGGTGTGCCAGGTGAGCAGTTCGGAGGACCCGGAACCGATCTGCTCGTGTTCGTGGCCCTTCATGGGGAAGATGTCGTGCATGATGCGCCCGTCCTGCTGCGTAGCCCACCCGATGGCCTCACCGAGTAGACTTCCGAGTAGGAAGAACGCGATGTCCTCCCGCAAGGTGGGAGAGGGAGTGCGCTCGTCCCGCCAGTCAGCGGGAGTGGGACCGACAGCGTCGTCGTCGATCGGAATTCCGGAGATCACGACGAGGCCGTCCGTCTCGGTGTTGCGGTAGGAATACAGTGCCGAACGCACACTTCGTGGGATTTCGTCGGCATAGGAGCGGGCTGTTCGGAGAAATCCCTCGGACTCCACTGAGGGGAACTCCTTGGCCAACTCGGTCGCGACGTCCTGAATTCCTCGGACCTCGTCGTCCCGCAACCGCAGGGTCAACACAGAACAATCCCTCCTTTCGACCGCACGACCTGGTGAGACGCAGGGTCGGGAGAACCCGCGTGCGGCGCACGGCATCAGGTCGCCACTCGTGACCATCCTGACGATCGCCTTATCCTCGTTCCATGCCTTTCAGCGGATGTCTAAATATCGGGGTGGGCAGAGTGCCGAGGTCGCGCTGCCCGCACGAGGGGTGGCGACCTTGGACGTGCCTTCTCGGGAACGACGGGGAACGGGATTTTTCCCGTATGATCGTCCTGGTCACCCGCGTCAGGGCGGAGACATCGAGTGGTGAGGAGAGCCGGGGCAACGTGCGGATCGTACTTGCCGAGGACGGGGCGCTGCTGCGCGAAGGACTCGCCAGCCTGCTCCAGCGTTTCGGTCACGAGGTCGTCGCCTGCGTGGAGGACGCCGAAGCCGCCGTCGTCGCCGTGAACCGACACCGGCCGGACATGTTGGTTACGGACGTCCGCATGCCTCCGAACCACGCGGACGACGGCCTGCGCGCCGCGGTCAGGTTGCGGCGTCGTCACCGCGGTTTGGGTGTGTTGGCCCTCAGCCAGTACGTGGCCGAGGACTACGCCACCACCTTGCTGAACACCGGCGACGAGGGCGGGGTGGGGTACCTGCTGAAGGAACGGGTCGGGGACGTCGCCGAGTTCCTGGACGCCGTTACCCGCATCGGTCAGGGCGGCACCGTCGTCGATCCCGAGGTCGTGCGCCAGTTGTTGGGCGAGCCTGGCGATCCCGTGCGCAGGCTGACGCCTCGGGAGCGGGAGGTCCTCGAGCACATGGCCCAGGGACGGTCCAACCTCGCCATCAGCCAACGGTTGTTCGTGACCGAAGCCGCGGTCAGCAAGCACATCGCGAATATCCTGACCAAACTCGGGCTGGGGCCGAACGATCAGCACAATCGCCGAGTCCTCGCCGTCCTCACGTACCTCCGTCGATAACGGGCGGTTTAGGTCCGTTGTCGACAGCGCCTGAGGTGGCTGAGAGCTGTCGCGGTTCTGGGTGCCCCGTCGGTGTCCGACCCCACTCGGTGGTGGTCCATCCAACATCCGCCGTGGTCAGCCGCCGTGAGGCCGATGTCCCTTGCTCCGTTCTACCCCTGACCCGGTGGGTGAGGACGTGGGAAGATCCCACCCGTGCTCTGACATCGTCGCGGCCTCAGCGGAGTCGACAGCCCGCTCACGGCGGCAGTACAGCTAGCACTAGTGCTTTTCGGCAGTTGTCTGCAGTGACGCCGTCGGTGGGTACAGGCTTAACTGGACTGGCCTCGTCGACGTGACCTCAGCGACGTGCGGGTTGTGGTTGCCCCTGCTTACCACCGCCGCCACCGCTGGTAGACGCGGAAGTGACGACGCCCTGTCCCCTCCGGGGTCGAGCCGTGCTCGCCGCTCCCGTGACGTGGGGCTTGGCGGGACAACGACGGCTCGTGATTCGGTCGCGGACGGTCGGAGTGCGGCGCAGCCCCAGCTCAGCGGGGTGAACACGGTTCAGATGAACGGGAGGGACTATCGATGACGGGAACCGCGCGGCGTGTGGTGCCGGTGGCCCTTGGCCTGGTGGCGTTCCTCTGCGCCACGAGCGCATGCACCATCAACGGTGCCAACACACCGCCGCGTAGCGACGAACAGGAGTTCAGCCTGGACGGGCAGGAGTTGACGATCAACGCCGGCAACTTCGACCTGCGGGTGGTGCCGGCCCCCGGTGACGCCGTCAACGCCAAACGCTCGCTCACGGGTATGGCCGCCGAGGAAGGGAACGCCTCCTGGTCCCTGGAGAACGGCGAGCTCCGGCTGACCGCGCGCTGCGAGGGTTTCTCCCCGGGCTGCGGTGCGAGTTTCGAGGTGGGAGTGCCCGCGGAGGCGAACCTCTCCCTCATCTCGGATGCCGGTGGGATCAGGGTCGTGGACGTGCCCAACAACCTGGACATCCGGAACACCAACGGCACCGTAAACCTGAACAACGTCTCGGGAAGACTGCAGGTGAACGGAGTCGCGGGCGCGATCAGCGGGGAAAGGCTCCGCTCGTCCGAGGTGAACGTCCGCAGCGAGAACGGCAGCGTCCGGCTCGGATTCACCAACCCGCCCGATTCCGTCGAGGCGGTGGCACGCCACTCCTCGGTGGTGGTGACCCTCCCCACCGAGCACAGCTACGCGATCACCGCGACCAGCGAGTACGACCGGGCCGAGATCAACCTGCCCCACGACCCCGACAGCCCGCGCAAGGTACGAGCGGCCAACCTGAACGGTGGAGCGGTGGTCGTCCAGGGAGCGTGACGGGACGGGCGGTCACCTCCCGCCGAGGAGCCGCCCGCCCCGCAGTGTCTCCGCGTAGCTGAACACGTAGCCTCGCCCGACCTCCACCGGAGTGAGCGTTCCGAAGTCCGCGTCCAGCCCTTCCCGCCACAGTTCGAGGTCAGCCGGACCGGCCCAGATCCTCGAGGTCTCAATGTCGGTCACCTCGGAGGCGACGAGTTGCTCCAGTGGGCGCTCATCCGACAACCAGGGCGGGAAGATCCTCGTGTGGGCGAGGGGCACCGCGTGCAGCGAGGGCAGCTCCGCCACCTCCTCGACACAGGCCACCTCGGCCCGCGCCACCCTCTCCCCGAACACGGACAGGGAACCGTGGAACCGCTCCCCCGTCCCTTTCCTGGTCCCCGCCCGCCCCACCGGCAGCGCTCGGGTCTGGTAGATGGTGCCCAACTGCTTCGGCATGCCCTGAACCCATCCCCGGGCCATGGGCACCGGCTGGTCGACCCAGGCGTACGGGCAACGAACCATCGTCCGCCCCTCATGGGCGCACTCGAGCAGGAGGAGGAATTCCTTGAACTGGCTCCGTTCCGGCGTCGACAGTTCGGCGCCCGAGTCCGAACACCACTGCCAGTCGGCGAACACCGCGGCAGCCGCGCCGGGGTTCGGCCCCAACGTCAGCCCTGGCGGCAGGAACGCGCGCACCGCGTCGGGGTCGACCCGGTAGTCGACCATGATCACATCACCACTGAAATGCCACGGCGGCGGCGTGATCATCGAGGACCGCCCCGAGGGGGACAGCGGCAGGCTGTAACCCGTGGGGCCGGAGGAGGTGTTGACGGGACGTGCGGTGTGGGGACTCATGGATTCTCCGCGGGGTCAGGCCACGGCGAGTTCGGCGGCGAGCCGTTCTCCAGCGGCGGTCAGGAGTTCTGGCGGGTTGAAGCTGAAAGCGAGCCGAACGCTCGTGGGGACATGACCGAAACGGCTTCCCTCGGACACGCCGACACCCGCGCGGTCCGCGGCGGCGACGATCTCGGGCTCACCGCGCAGGTGGGATCGGATCCACACGAAGAACCCTCCGCCCGGTTCGTCGAACTCGTAGTCCTCGGTGAGGTGTTGCCGGAGGGCACCCACCAGCGCGTCCCGCCGGACAGTCAGCTGGCGGCGCAACCAATCGAGATGCTGGTCGTAGTCACCGGCGCGCAGCAGGGACACCACGGCCAACGCCGTGGCGTGGTTCGCCGCCCCTCCGCTGGCGAACAGCCCGTGCTCGCTCAGCCGGGCGACGACGTCGGGTTCGGCCAGGAGGGAACCGACTCTGAGCCCGGGTGCCAACGTCTTGGAGAAGGACTGCAGGCGCACCACGCCTCGGTATCCCGCGAGCGCGGCCATCGAGGGGGGCGGGCTGGCCGCGTCGAGAGTGAGTTCCGCGTACGGTTCGTCTTCCACGATCAGGGTGCCGTGCCGTGCCGCGATGCTGAGCAGCTCGGCTCGGCGGTTGGTGGGCACGACGAGGCCGGTGGGGTTGTGGAACGTGGGATTCAGGTACACGAAGCCCGGTCGTTCGCCGCCCGACCTGGCTGAGGCCAGCGCACGGTGAAGCGCGTCCGGCGACATCCCGTGCTCGTCGGCACTGATCTCACGCAGCACGAGTTCGCAGTCGACGAACAACCGACGGGCCAGGTCGTAGCACGCGGAGTCGAGGAAGACCACCGACCCGGGCTCGGTGAGGATGGTCGACACGAGGTGAAGACCATGCGACGTACCCGCGGTCAGCATCGCCTGCTCAGGCGAGCAGGGGTGCCCGTCACGTGCCACCGCTCGACGGGCCACCTCCTCGCGGAACTCGAACGCACCCTGGTTGTGGCCGTAGCTCAGCGCGGCGGAGCCGAAGCGTTCGAGTCCGCTGGCGAAGTGCTGGCGAAGGAGGTCGACGGGGAGCAAGGTGGGATCGAGGTAACCGGGTCCCAGGTCGAGGACGCCGGGAGGGGAGACCGACTGGACCGTTTCCGCCGTCCAGCGGCGTACGTGGGACAGCGGCCCGGCGGTCTCCCCACCGCGAACTCCAGCGTGATCCGGCGTCACGTCCCCGCCAGGACCGTGCGCAGGGCGGCGGCGGCGGCGTCCACCGTGAAGGACGATCGGGCCAGGGCGACGCGCAGGCTGTGGTTGCCGGCGTCGGGGTCCGCCCAGTGGAACTTCCGGCAGGGCAGCGTGTACACCTGGTGCTCGGTGACCGCGGACCACACCTCCATCGCCGACCTCGTGCCCAGGTCGATCCGCTCCACGCTCGCCCTCGTGTCCTGGTCGGGGAAAGCGATCCCCGGGATCCCGGCGAGAGCCGAACGAAGCGTGGTCCTCCCCTCCCCCACGAAGCGGTGCAGGTCCGCGAGGCCACCGGCCGCCGCGTCCTCCGCGAAGCGCTTCACCAGGGCGAGAATGAGGGGAGACACGCCGAGGAGGACATCGGAGTACACCTTCGCCAACGGCAGGCCGACGTTCTCGCTACGTGCCAACCACCCCACCTTGAGGTCCAGGGTCGGCCAGAGCTTCCCGGTGTCCTCGATGACGACCCACCGGCAGCCGCTGTCCTCCAGGACCCGGTAGTGGTCGTAGTGCGCCCGGGTGTCGAAGCCTCGGAACGACGTGTCCAGGGCTAGGATCGTGCCCGATCTCGCGCACTGCTCCGCGAGCGACCGGAGCCTCTCCTCGGCGAGCACGACGCCGGTCGGGTTGTTCGGCGTGGTCACGAAGACGCAGCCCACCGACTCGATGACCTTTCTCGGGAGGTCCCCCTCGTGCAACTCCTTCTCGGGGAGCGGAACCAGGCGGAGGTCCGCACCCCGCAGAAGGTCGGGGATGTTGTCGAAGGTGGGGTGGATCAGGGCGACGGAGTCGATCTCGGTCGCCAAGGCGCGAGCCAGGATGACCATGGCGACAGAGGACGAGTAGCAGCTGAGCACGCGGCCACCCTCGGCAGGGTATGAGTGCTGCCCGAGCAGGTGGAAGTAGGACTGAACCGCCTCCCTCTCCAGATCGTCGACCGGCTGCTCCGACGCCTTGAGGAACAGGCTCGGGAGTTCGTCGATGATCGACGCCTGACTGGGTGTCAGGTCCTGGCGGGCGTGGCCGTCCGCCAGGTTCAGCGGGCTGTTCAGGGCCAGGTATTCGATCTGGGTGAGGTTTCCCTCGGCGGACCCGAGAGCCGGAGACCTCTTCTGGGCGTGCGAAACCGCGTTCATGAGCACCTCGTTCTCGTGGTGATGACGTAGCGCGAACTGAGCGCTTGACCCGATCAGGGGCCGGCCACGGAGCAGTCTCGTCCGGACTGGAATCAGAGCCGGTGTCGCGTCGCAGGGAGGTGACACCTGACGCGGATCTGTTCCTGATCGTGCGGCGATGTCGGACCCCCGCCGCTGCGCCGATGCTAGCAGGGTGGTCGTGATTCGCAAGAATTTCCACTGCGCTGATGTTCGGAACCTGGCTCCACCCCCGTCGGGAGCTTTGTTTTTCGATCAGCGCCTAATTTGTTGTTCGAACCCAGCGCATTCCCGCACACTGCTGCCAGGGCTTGCATGTGGTCGCGGCCAGCTCCCGGTCGGCTGGCTCACGAGAAGTTCCGACCTCCCACTTTAGGTAACGCATGAAAGTCGTCGACCTGATCGCCTTCGCGGCGGACGATCTGTGGCGGGACCGGCTTGATTCCTGCGAGCCGCAGCACTCGTGACTCATGGGATCGCCTCGTGGCAACCGAAGGCTTCGCTCCAGGAGGAAGAACATGACTGGTACCGAAATCCACCCCCAGAGCAGGGCGGCTGCTGACATCTTCAACTCGGCGGTCGCCGCGTCCGCCGTGGGTGCGGCCTGGGAATTAGGCGCGCTCGAGGAGATCAACAAGCACGGGAAGATCAGGGTAAGCGAGTTCGCCGAGCGCAACGACCTGCACGAGCTCTCCACCCGGGGCATGTTCGTCGCACTGGCCAGCGTGGGCATCGTCGAGCGGCAGGACGACGTCGTGCTCGCCGGAAGGAACTTCGACGAGGTCTTCCGGCACAAGTCGCTCTTCCACTGGCTGACCCAGGGAAGCGGGGAACTGTTCTCCCGGATGCCCTACGTCATCAAGAACAAGAACCGGGTTGGCGAGTACTACCGCCGCGACCCTGAGGCGATCAGCTTCGACTGCCGAGAAATCAACACCATGTACTTCGACCCCGCTTTCTGGGATGCGATGAAAGGACTGCGCCAGCCGTTCAGTAGGGTCGCCGATCTCGGTTCCGGCAGCGGCGAGCGGCTGATTCAGGTGTTGGGCGAGTACCCCGGCACCACGGGGATCGGAATCGACATCGAAAGCCCGTCCGTGAGGATGGCCCAGGAAGCCGCCTCCCGGGCGGGGCTGACTGATCGCCTATCCTTCGTGCAGGGCGACGTCACCCGGGTCGCACCGGGCGCCGAGTTCGACGAAGTCGATCTGATCACCTGCTTCATGATGGGCCACGACTTCTGGCCGAAGCAGGAGTGCATCGAGTCACTGAGGCGAATTCGTGACGCCTTCCCCAACGCCAACACCTTCCTGTTGGGCGATGCGACACGGACGTCGGGCATTCCCGACGACCAGCTTCCCATCTTCACCCTGGGGTTCGAACTCGGTCACGACATGATGGGTGTCTACCTGCCGACCCTCGACGAGTGGGACGACGTGTTCGAGGAAGGCGGTTGGCGCTGCGTCAGGAAGCACCTCATCACTTCCCTCAGCGTCTCGGTCGTGTTCGAACTGGAACGTCTCTGACCATCGCTCCTCCTCCGAGATGACGGGCTCGGTCCGTTCTCGGGGTGGGGGCCAAGCGGGTTCGCTGGTGTCCGCCGGCGCGGCTTTCCGAAGGGGAGTTCGGCATGGAGATCTGGTCCGCGGGTCAGGGTGCCCTCGCTGCCTCGAGGGGCGCCCCCGCGGCGCCCACCCTCGGGACACCGACGACGGCCGCATCTCGTGTGGAGTCCACGGTGGGGGTGGGTGGTGGGGTGGGAAGCAGTCACCCACTGCCCCAGGCCGGTGTGCACGACCTCGTCCGGGACCAGGCCCGGGCCACTCCCGACGCGGTCGCGGTCCTCACCGACACCGGTCAGGCCCTGACCTACCAGGACCTGCTCCACCGGGCCGACGCGCTCGCCGACCACCTCGCCGCGCATCAGGCGGGACCCGACACCCTGATCGGGCTCTGCCTGCCCCGCGGTTTGGACCTGATGGTCGCCCTGCTGGCGGTCCTGTCCACCGGAGCCGGGTACCTGCCCCTGGACCCGGACTACCCCCACGACCGCCTGGAGTTGATGCTCACCGATTCCCAGGCACCGATCGTGCTCACCCACCACGACCTCCGACCCCGACTCCCCCACCTCGACACCCACTGGGTCCATCTCGACCAGGACCTGCCCACCAGCCCGGCCCGTACCCCCCACCCGACACACCCGGACTCCACCGCCTACGCCATCTACACCTCCGGCTCCACCGGCCGTCCCAAAGGTGTGCTGGTCTCCCACCGGGCGATCGTCAACCGGCTGCTGTGGATGCAGCACCAGTACCCGATCACCCCCACCGACCGGGTCCTGCACAAAACCCCCACCAGTTTCGATGTCTCGGTCTGGGAACTGTTCTGGCCGTTGATCACCGGGGCCAGCGTGGTCCTGGCCGGGCCCGGCCGGCACCGGGAACCCGACTACCTCGCCCGGCTCATCACCGAGCACGCGGTCACCACCTGCCACTTCGTGCCCTCGCTGTTCCGGGAGTTCCTCGACGACCCCGCGGCCACCCGCGCCTCGGGCCTGCGGCAGGTCTTCTGCTCTGGTGAGGCACTCCCGGCCGGAGTGCTCACGCGGGCGCACGCGCTACTACCGGACACCGCCGTGCACAACCTCTACGGCCCGACCGAAGCCGCCGTGGACGTCACCTACTGGCCCTGCCCGGTGGGCACCGAACGGGTCCTCATCGGGTTCCCTGTGTGGAACACCGCCACCCACGTCCTGGACCCCACGCTGCGCCCGGTGCCCCCCGGTGTCCCCGGTGAGCTCTACCTCTCCGGTGTCCAACTGGCCCGGGGATACCACCACCAGCCCGGCCGCACCGCGGAACGGTTCGTGGCCAGCCCCTTCCACCACGGTGCCCGGCTCTACCGGACCGGGGACCTCGTCCGAGAGGACACCACCGGAGCCCTGGAGTTCCTGGGCCGCGCTGACGACCAGGTCAAGATCAGGGGTCAACGGATCGAGCTCGGGGAGATCGAGACCGCGTTGACCGCGCACCCCGGGATCCGGCACGCCGTGGTCGGCGTCCACGAGGGACGGTTGGCCGCCTACGCGGTCGCCGCCGATCAGGAACTCGACCCCATCGAGGTGCGCGCGTTCCTGGGACGGACCCTGCCCGCTTCCTGGGTGCCCACCTGGCTGGTCTGGATACCGGCACTACCGGTGGGACCCTCGGGCAAACTCGACCGGCGGGCCCTGCCCGACCCCCGCACCGCCACCAACACCACGGTGCGCCCCGACGCTGGTGTCCTCTCCCCGGTGGAGACGGCCGTGATCGGCGTGTGGGCGGAGGTGTTGGAGATCCCCGCGGAGCTGATCGGCCGGCAGGACGACTTCTTCGTCATCGGGGGTGACTCGCTGCTGGCGTTGCGGGTGGTCTCCCGGCTCCGCCGTCTCGGGCATCCCGCGGTGGCCTCCAACCTGTTGTTCGACCATCCCAGTCCCGCGGCGGTGGCCGCCGCGTTGGAGGCGCTGGAGGACACGCCCGGCTCGGTCGGGGCCGTGGCGGTGGGCGGTGTCCCGGCCGGGGACCGCCCGGTGTTGTCATGGTCCCAGCAGCGGTTCTGGTTCCTGCACGAGTACAACCCCGACGGGGTCGAGTACAACGTCACCCGGGGATTCCGCCTCCAGGGCCAGGTCGATGTCCCCGCTCTGGAGCGGGCGTTGCGGGACGTGGCCGCTCGGCACGCTCCGCTGCGGACCACGATCGCTGTCGAGGACGACGAACCGTTCCAGCGGGTGGCCGCCCCGGCGGAGGGCCAGTTCCCGTTGCGGGTGGTCGATCTGGGTGATCTGCCGGACCTCGAGCGTGATACCGCCTGGCAGCGGGTGACCGATACCGAGGTGCGGACCCCGTTCGACCTGCGTGGCGGCCCGGTGGCGCGGGCGTTGCTGGTCCGTGTTGGGGAGCAGGACCAGGTGTTGGTGCTCAGCGCGCATCACGCGGTGATCGACGGGTGGTCGTGGGGGGTGCTGACCCGGGATCTGGGTGAGTGCTACACCGCCGCTCTGCGGGGACGGGTACCGCGGTTACCGGAGTTACCGGTCGCCTATCCCGAGTACGCGCGGTGGCAGCGGGTGGTGTTCACCGAGTCGGTGTTGGAGGCGCCGTCCCGGCGGTGGCGGGAGCGGGTGCGGGACCTGCCGGTGTCGCGGTTGCCGGTGGACCACCGGCAACCGGTGGTGCGTACCGGTCGGGGTGGGGCGGTGTACTCGCGGATTGATCCCGAGGTCACCGGGGTGCTCCGGGCGGTGGGTCGGGCGCAGGGCGCGACGTTGTTCATGGTGCTGGTGGCGGTGTGCCAGGTGTGGTTGTCCCGGCATACCGGGCAGCGTGAGGTGGCGTTGGGTACGGCGGTGTCCGGGCGGGTGCGTCCGGAGTTGGAGTCGTTGGTGGGGTGTTTCATCAACACGTTGGTGTTACGTGGTCGGGTGGAGCCCGGGGAGACGTTCACCGCGTTGTTGGCCCGGGTCCGGGCGGGTGTGGTGGAGGCGTTGGCGGATCAGGACGTGCCGTTCCAGCGGGTGGTGGAACAGGCCGGGGTGGAGCGGGATGTGTCCCGGACCCCGCTGGTCCAGGCGATGATGGTGTTACAGAACGGGCCGGAGGTCCGGTTGGAGCTGGGTGGGGTTCGGGGTGTTCCCGCCCGGGTGCCGTGTGTGTCCTCGGTGACGGACGTGACGGTGGAGTTCACCGAGGTCGGGGGTGGTTTGGATGTGATGGTGCAGTACTCCTCGGAGGTGTTCTCCGAGGAGACGGTGGTGGGGATGGCGGGCCGGTTGGGTGCGGTGGTGGAGGCGGTCGCGGCGGGTCCTGGGGGTGTGGTGGGGGGCTTGTCGGTGTTGACCGGGGCGGATCGGGTGGTGTTGGAGGCCGGTCACGCCGCGGGGGTCGGGTCGGTGGGGGCGGGCACCGTGCCGGAGGTGGTGCGGGAGTGGGCCCGGTCGGATCCGGAGCGGGTCGCGGTGGTGTGTGGTGAGCGGGTGGTGACGTATGCGGGGTTGGAGGCGTGGTCGGAGCGGGTGGCGTGGCGGTTGCGGGGGTTGGGGGTGGGACCGGAATCGCGGGTGGGTGTGGTGATGGGCCGGTCGGAACGGGTGATCGTGGCGATGTTGGGGGTGTTGAAAGCGGGTGGGGTGTATGTGCCGGTGCAGGGGAGCACGCCCCGGGAGCGGGTGCGGGGGTTGTGGTCGGTGACGGGGGTGTCGGTGGTGATCACTGATGGGGGGTATCGGGAGGTGGTGGACGGGTTGACCCCACACACCATCACCCTCGACGACGAGGAACCCGTCGAGTCCGCATTCGTTTCCACAACCCCTCCCCTGGCTCCCGTTCTCCCGACCAACCTGGCCCACGTGATGTTCACGTCGGGTTCGACGGGGCAGCCCAAAGGCGTCGCGATCACCCACGAGAACGTCGTGACCTTCGCCGCTGACCGCCGCCTCAGCGCGGGTGGACACGAACGCGTGATCTTCCACGCCTCGCAGGCGTTCGACGCCTCCACCTTCCAGATTTGGCTGCCCTTGCTGAACGGCGGGCAGGTGGTGGTGGTTCCGGGTGAGCTGACGGCGACGGAGGTCCGAAACGCGGTGGAGGAGCACGGCGCCACCGGGATGGGCATCACCACCGGCCTGTTCCACCTCCTGGCCGAGGAGGACCCGGGCTGCTTCACGGGACTGCGCGAGGTCCTGGTCGGCGGGGAGGCGCTCTCGCCCGCCGCGGTCGAACGCGTGGCGAAGCACGCGCCCGACCTCACCATCGTCAACGGCTACGGGCCCACCGAGGCGACCGTCCTGTCCGTTTGCCACGACGCCACGGCGTCGCTGGCCGGGCAGGGGATGCCGATCGGCGTTCCCACCGACGGGACGCGGGTGTACGTGCTGGACGAGGGATTGGCACTCACCCCACCCGGCACCCAGGGAGAGCTCTACCTCGCCGGCGAAGGACTGGCACGCGGCTACCTGAACCGCCCCGGTCTCACCGCCGAACGCTTCGTCGCTGACCCCTTCGGCACTGGCACCCGCCTCTACCGCACCGGGGACATCGTCCGGTGGAACCGGCGGGGAGAACTGGAGTTCGTCGGGCGCGCCGACGACCAGGTCAAGATCCGGGGCTTCCGCATCGAGCTGGGTGAGGTGGAGGCAGCGCTGCTCGCGGCCCCCGACGTGATCGACGCCGTCGTCCTCGCTCGTGGCGACGACGGCAGGAAACACCTCGCCGCCTACGTCGTCCCCGAGGAGGGTCGCACCGTCGATACGTCGGCGCTGGTGGCACACCTCGCGGCGGAGCTCCCCGAGTACATGCTGCCCTCGACGACCACGACGATGCGGCGTCTGCCCCTCACCACCAACGGCAAGGTCGACCGGAACGCGCTGCCCGATGCTTCGCCCGTCCGCACCGACGACGGGCGGTTCGTGGCGCTGCGAAACCCGACCGAGAAGGCCGTCGCCTCGTTGTTCGAGGAGGTCCTCGGCGTTGACCGGGTGGGCGCCGAGGACAGCTTCTTCACCCTGGGCGGCGACTCGATCACTGGACTCCGCCTGATGTCACGCCTTCGTCGAGCCTTCGGTGTCGAGATCCCGATGCGCGAGTTCTTCCGCGTGGCGACGGTGGGTGGGCTGTCGGACCTCATCCGACAGCGCATCATCGCCGAGGTGGAACGGAAGTCTCGCGACAAGACCAGCAGGACGAAGTGAACGGGGGAACTCCTTCCATGTCGAGCTCCGGCCAGGGCGAGTACCTTCCCAACGATCTGGACGTCGACGCGAGCGACGAGTTGCTCAGCCGGCTGGCGGGTCTCGCGGTGGGGGGCCCGGAGGTGGAGAGCATCCCGCGCGCGGACCGGCAAGGCCATCCCCCGCTGTCCTCGGCTCAGCAAAGGCTCTGGTACACGTACGCCCTGGAGCCGGACAGCGTCGAGTACAACTCCTGCCGTGCGGTGCGCATCCGCGGCGACCTGGACGTTCCCGCGTTGGAGATGGCGCTGTCCCGTCTCGTGGCGCGTCACGAGATCCTACGCACGACCTTCGATTCGATCGACGGGCACGGCGTCCAGATCGTCGGGGCGGTCGGCCCATTCGTGCTCCCGGTTACGGTCGCGGGCACCGGAGCGCCTGGTGACGGATCGGACGTCGAGGCGGCGATCCTGGCCGAGGAGATCGCGATCCCCTTCGATCTCCGTGAGGGGCCGGTGTTCCGGGCTCGCCTTGTGAGCTGGGGCCCAGGTGATCACCTCCTGGTACTGACCATGCACCACATCGTGGCGGACGGCTGGTCGATGGGGGTGGTGGCCTCGGAGCTGAACGCCCTGTACCGGGCGGAGACGCTGGGAGAACCGGACGTCGGGCTCGTTCCGTTGCCGGTGCAGTACGCGGACTACGCGTGCTGGCAGCGGGGCAGGCTCCGGAACGGGGAGTTCTCCGACCAACTCCAGTACTGGCGCGAGCAGCTCGAGGGCCTGCGGAGGTTGGACCTGCCGCACGACAGGAGAAGGCCGTCGGTGCGGTCCCACGCTGGTGCCGTGCGGCGCTTCACGGTCCCGGCGTCGGTGACGTCCGCTCTGCGCGCACTGGCTCGTGCGGAAGAGACCACGTTGTTCACGGTCCTCGTCGCGGGTCTCACGGTGCTCCTCGGGCGGCTCGGCGGTCAGTCCGACGTGGCGGTCGCCACGGCGAGTTCCGGACGTGGCAGGGTCGAGCTCGAGGAGCTCGTCGGGTTCTTCGTCAACACTTTGGTCCTCCGTTCCAGGGTCGGAGAGGAGATGAGGTTCCGCGATTTCGTGTCAGAGGTTCGCGGCACAGTGCTGGACGCGTTCGCCAACGAGGATGTCCCGTTCCAGAAGCTGGTGGAGGTGCTCGCCCCCGAACGCGATCCCAGTCGTCCCTCGCTGGTGGACGTGGGAATCAACCTGCACAACATGGACTTCGGTGCCCTCGACTTGCCGGGGGTCGCGACTCGGGAGGTGGAACCTCCCGTTCTCGCCACCAGCCTCGACCTGATGTTCGACCTCGGCGAGACGGATGGGGAGTTGGTCGGTTCCCTGTCGTACAACACCACGTTGTTCTCCGATGCGACGGCGGCCAGGGTTGCCGACCAGCTGTGCACGGTGCTGGAGGCCGTCGCCGCCGAGCCGGACCGGACCATCTCCGGGCTGCCCGTGCTCGCCTCCGAGGAAGAGCTGGCCGTCACGCGGACCTGGCCGGACCAGGGCCCTGGCCCGGTTCCGCGGACGGTCCCGGAACTCCTCGCCGAGCAGGTCGCCGCGCGTCCCACGGCACCGGCCGTCTCCTGTGGCGACGAGATCCTGGACTACGCGACGCTCGGGGAGCGGGTCCACCGGATGGCACGGGTGCTGGCGGAGCGGGGCGCCGGTCCCGAATCGGTGGTCGCGGTCGCGCTGCCCCGGTCCGTCGACCTGGTGGTCGTCACTCTCGCCGTGATGGAGGCCGGGGCCGCGTACCTCCCGGTGGACCTCTCCTACCCGGTGGGGCGCATCGAGTACATGGTGGGAGACGCCCGCCCGATCGTGACGGTGACCAGGAGCGAACACCTCCACCTCCTCCCCTCCAACGTCGAGACCGTTCGGCTCGACCTCCTCCCGTCCGCTGCCGAGGACACGGCGGCCCGGTCGGCTTCCACCTCCCCGGTGGGAAGCCGGGATAAGTCACCGCGCCCGGGCAACACGGCGTACGTCATCTACACCTCGGGCTCGACGGGCCGCCCCAAAGCCGTGCTCGTGTCCCACGCCGGCGTGCGGGGGCTCGTCGAGGCGCAACGTGAGCGCCTGGGGACGGGGCCGGGTACGAGGGTGTTGCAGTTCGCGTCGTGGAGTTTCGACGCCGCGTTCTGGGATCTCTGCATGTCGGTGCTCTCGGGTGGGTCGCTGGTCATGCCCGCCCCCGGGGAAAGCCCGTCGGAGGCCCTGGTGAGCGGAATCCTCCGGCACCGGCACATCACCCATGTGACGCTCCCTCCGACCGCTGTCGCCGCATTGCCCGTGGAGGAGATCCCCGACGGCACGACCCTGGTCCTTGCGGGTGAGCCCTGCCCGCCAGGTCTGGTCCGGCGGCTCGCCGCCGAGCGACGCGTGGTCAACGCCTACGGTCCGACGGAGACGACGGTGTGCGCGTCGATGAGCGCCCCCCTCGGCGGGCTCGACGTCGAGGAGTTCGGCGTGCCGGCAGGGGCGCCCCTGCCTGGTCTTCGGTCCTACGTGCTGGACGGCCGGATGCGGCCGGTTCCAGTGGGCGTGGCGGGTGAGCTCTACGTTGCTGGCCGTGGGGTGGCCCGAGGTTACCTGGGCAGACCCGGGCAGACCGCGTGCCGGTTCGTCGCGGATCCGCTGGGCGGCTCCGGGCTCAGGATGTATCGGACCGGCGATCGGGCGCGCTGGCGGGCTGACGGTCAGCTGGAGATCCTGGGGCGCGTCGATGACCAGGTCAAGCTGCGGGGCTTCCGCGTCGAACTGGGAGAGGTTGAGGCGGTCATCTCGCTGCACCCCGACGTGTCTGGGGCGAGTGTGGTGGTCTGGTCGGACGCGTCGAACTCGCCCAGGCTCGTCGGGTACGTCGTTTCACGGTCGGGCAGCGTGGACGTCCACTCGCTGCGCGGTTTCCTGCGTGCCCAGCTCCCCGAACACATGGTGCCCGCGCACTTCGTGGAGTTGGAGTCGTTGCCGAGGTCGGTGAACGGCAAGGTCGACCGGAGGGCACTGCCGCCCCCCGTTGTCGCGTCGGTGGGCGGAGGGCTTCGGGTTCCACCACGGACGGAGGCGGAGCGGGTCCTCGTCGGGGTGTGGGCGGAGCTGCTGGGGGTCGAGGAGGTGGGGGTCCTCGACAACTTCTTCGACCTCGGCGGTGACTCGATCCTCAGCCTCCAGGTGGTGGTGCGCGCGCTGAGGGCGGGGCTGCGGGTGAGCCCACGGCAGACGTTCCTTTACCCGACGGTCGCGGAGCTCGCCACCCACGCGACGTGGGACAGGCCATCCGATTCGCGTCCTCGGGGACCGGTGGTTGGCGACGTGGCGATGACTCCCATCCACGCCTGGTTCTTCGAGACCCTGGTGCCCAGCTCTGACAGGTTCACCCAGTCCCTGCTCGTCGAGCTGGCACCGGATCTCGACGAGGCGGCGTTGGAGAGCGCTCTCGCTGGGCTGTCGTACCACCACGACGGGTTGCGGTTGCGGGCGAGCCGGGTGACCGGCCGCTGGCGACTGCGCAATGCGCCGCCCTGGGACGAGCAAGGAAAAGCCCTCCGACGAATTCGCCTGGTGGGCGGGACCGCCGACGAGCGCAAGGACGAGGTGCGGGAGGCCGTCCTGCGCACGCAGCGCGGTTTCCGGTTGGACGAGGGGCCGTTGTGGCGCGCGGTCCTGTTCACCGAGGACGGAGGACGTCCACTGCTCTTCCTGGTGGCTCACCATCTCGTGGTGGACGGTGTGTCGTGGCGGATCCTGATGGCGGATCTCGAGCGCGGGTACCGGCAGGCCTTGGAGGGCGTGCCGATCGACCTGGGGGAGCCGAGCACGTCCTTCCGGGAGTGGTCCCAGCGGCTGCTGGAGCACACCGCTTCGGAGGAGTTCGACGGGGAACTGCCCTACTGGGTAGGCGTCGAGGACGAGGTGGTCGCGGCCGGGGGACTCCCGCGGGACCGCCAGGGGCCGAACGTGGCGGGTGACACGGATGTCGTGTCGACTCGCTTGGACGCGGAGTGGACGCGGGCACTCCTGCACCAGGCACCGGACACCTACCGGACCCGGATCAATGACCTGCTCCTCAGCGCGCTGGTCCTGGTCGTCGCGGAGTGGACCGGCCGGTCGAACGTGGCCCTGTCGTTGGAGGGCCACGGTCGCGAACCGTTGTTCCCCGATGTGGATCTCTCGCGCACGGTGGGCTGGTTCACCAGCTTGTACCCGGTCGCGCTGCGGGTGCCGTCGGATCGTGAGTGGGACAGCGTGATCAAATCCGTGAAGGAGCAGTTGCGGGCGGTTCCGCACAACGGTCTGGGATACGGGGCGTTGCGGTTCCTGCGCGGCACCGAGGGGTTGGGCCACCGCGGAAGTCCCTCGATCGCCTTCAACTACCACGGCAGGTTCGATCTCACGTCGGGCGAGGAGGGTTCGCTGTTCGGTGCTCAGTTGCCGGAGCAGAGCGATCCCTTCACACCGACGCAGGAGAGGGAGCACCTGCTCGAGATCAATGGGGCCGTTCGGGGCGGGGAGCTAGTCTTTGACTGGACCTACTCCCGTGCCGCACATGACCGCGACACCGTGCGCCGGGTGGCGGACAGGTTCGGGGAGAGGTTGCGCGACATCGTCCGACACTGCTCGGACCCGGACTCGGGTGGCGCGACGCCCTCCGACTTCCCGCTGGCGGCGCTGACGCAGGCCGTGGTGGACCGGATCGTGGGCAACGGCCGGGCGGTCGACGACCTCTACCCGTTGACCCCGATGCAGAGCGGAATGCTCTTCCACTCCCTGACCACCCCGGAACGGGATGTCTACACAGGTCACTTCGGGATGGTTCTGGACGGGGTGCGTGATCCGGTCGCGTTGGCGGCGGCCTGGCAGCGGGTCGTCGACAACACCACGAGCCTGCGGGCGGCGGTGGTCTGGGAGGGGGTTCCCGAACCGCTTCAGGTGGTGCGGAGCGGGGTCTCGCTCCCGGTGACCCACCTGGACTGGCGAATGCTGGGCGAGGAGGAACAGGCGAAGCGGAGCCATGAGTTGTGGGAGCGGCGCGCGGAGCGAGGTGTTCGCCTCGCCACTCCCCCGCTGCTGCGGTTGACGATCATCCGGCTGGCGGAGGCCAGGGTTCGCGTCTTCTGGTCATCGCACCACCTCGTGATGGATGGCTGGAGCTTCTCCCTGGTGATGTCGGACGTGCTCGGCCACTACTCCGCGCTGACCAGCGGGAGTGCCGAGGTCGGCGTGGCTCGGCGCCCCTACCGGGACTACGTGGCGTGGTTGGCGGGCAGGGACATCAGCGAAGCGGAGGGGTACTGGCGGAGCGCGCTGGCCGGGTTCGCCTCGCCGACGCCGCTGCCGTTCGACCGCGTACCTCGGCGGGCGCACGAGTCACGATCGTCGGAGGAGTTCCAGGTCCTGGTCTCCGAGGAGGACTCCCGACGGATACAGGCCGATGCCACGGCGGCCCGGGTGACGCTGAACACCCTGGTCCAGGGTGCGTGGGCGGTTCTGCTCGCCCGGCACTCCGGGGCTGACGACGTCTGTTTCGGGTCAACGGTGTCGGGGCGCCCCCCCGAGTTGAGCGGGGCCGACGAGATGATCGGCCTGTTCATCGGGATGGTGCCGGTCCGGGTGCGCTCCGACGACGAGACCCCTGTTGTGGAGTGGCTGCGCGCCCTTCAAGAGTCCCAGTTGGAGGCTCGGCGGCACGATCACGTGTCCCTCGGGCAGATCCAGGGCTGGAGCGAGCTACCGGGGGAGATCGCTCTCTTCGACAGCATCGTGGTGTTCGAGAACTACCCGGTGGACGATCGGGTCGCCGAGCGGCACGGCATCCGCGTCGCCGACTTCCAGGGCGACGAGCACACCAACTACCCGTTGGCTCTCACCGCTCACTCCGGCGACCGGCTGGAGTTGACCCTGTCCTACGACCCGGCCCTGTTCGATGGGGGGACGATCGCCCGTCTCGGGCAGCATCTCCACACCCTGCTGCGGTCCCTGCTCGATCACCCCACCCAACCCCTGCGCACCCTGACCCCCCTCACCCCCGACCAGCACCACGCCCTGACCCACACCACCCCCACCCACCCGCACACACCCGCACCACCACTGCACCACACCATCACCCACCACGCCCGCACCCACCCCGACCACATCGCCGTGTCCCACCACGACAACCACCTCACCTACCAGCAACTCGACACCCACGCCCGCCGCCTGGCCCACCACCTACGCACCCACCACAACCTGGGCCCGGGTGACCTGGTCGGCCTGCACCTACCCCGCGGCACCGAGGCGGTCACCGCCCTGCTAGCGGTCTGGCACACCGGTGCCGCGTTCGTGCCCCTGGACCCCACCCACCCCCCGGCGACCCTGGCCGTCCTGCTCGACTCCGCCCAACCCCAGCTGACGGTGACCCTGCCCGAACTCGCCGACCAACTACCCCCACACCTGCCCACCACCACCCTGAACTCCCTGACCACCCCGGACTCCGGGGACCGCGAGGAGGTATCGCACGGGACGAGTATCGACACAGCCGGGCACCCCACCACCACAGCGGGCACCCTGCACCACACCGCCTACGTCATCTACACCTCCGGCACCACCGGAACCCCCAAAGGCGTCACCGTCGACCACGCCAACCTCGACCACATCCGCCACGCCTGGAACACCCGCTACCACCTCCAGGGCACCCGCCCCACCTGCCTGTCGGTCTCCCCGGTGGGCGTGGACCTCTTCGTCGCTGACCTCCTCCTCGCCACCGCCTTCGGTGGCACCCTCATCATCTGCCCCCAGGACACCCTCCACGACCCCCATGCCCTGGCCGACCTGCTCCACCACAGCCAGGCCACCCTGATGGTCACCGTCCCCGCCGTCGCCACCGCCCTGGCCGCCGAGGTCACCACCCGGGGCCGGTCCCTGGCACCTCTGCGGGTCCTGGCGGTGGGCTCGGAAGGATGGCGGGCCGCCGACAGTGCCCGGGTCGCCGCCGCCGCGGGCTCCACCACCCGGGTGTTCAACGCCTACGGCGCCACCGAGACCACCGTGGACGCCACCGTGCATGCCCTGGACACCCCGGTGGAACGGGAACCGTTCGTCCCCCTGGGCCAACCCCTGGTCAACACCGGGGTGTACGTGGTGGACCGGTGGATGCGGCCCGTACCGGTGGGAGTACCCGGTGAGGTGTGGATCGGGGGTCCTGGTGTCGCCCGGGGTTACCGCAACGCCCCAGGGTTGAGCGCGACCCGGTTCGTGGCCGATCCTTTCGGCCCCCTGCCCGGGGGCCGGGTGTACCGGACTGGGGACCGGGCCCGGTGGCGTCCCGAGGGGGGGTTGGAGTTCCTGGGTCGGGTGGACGACCAGGTCCAGGTGGGAGGGTTCCGGGTCGAGCCCGCCGAGGTGGAGAAGGTCGTGGCGGGATGTCCGGGGGTGGAGGCGGTGGTGGTCACCGCTCGGCGGGACCCGACCGGTCGGGATCGGTTGGTGGGCTATGTGGTGGGGGACGCGCCGGTGGGTGTGGTGGAGGAGTTCACGGCGGCCCGCCTACCGGGGTATGCGGTGCCGGGGGTGTGGGTGGTGTTGTCGGAGTTGCCGGTGGGGGCGGCGGGCACGGTGGTGCGTCGGGAGTTGCCCGATCCGGTGTGGAGTGGTGGGGCCGGGTCGGGGTACCGGGCTCCGGTGGGTGAGGTGGAACGGGAGATGGCCCGGGTGTGGGGTGAGGTGTTGGGGGTGGACCCGGGTGGGGTGAGCGCGGGGGAGAGTTTCTTCCGGGTGGGGGGTGACTCGATCGCGAGTTTGCGGTTGGTGTCGTTGGTGCGGGACCGGTGGGGGGTGGTGTTGTCGCCTCGGCAGGTGTTCGATACCCCGACGGTGGCGGGGTTGGCGGGGGTGGTGGAGGCCCGGGTTGGGGTGGTGGAGGTGTCCGGGAGTGGTGTGGTGCCGGTGGGGGGTGGGGGGCCGTTCCCGGTGTCCTTCGCCCAACAACGACTCTGGTTCCTCGACCAGTTCGACGCGAGCACGACCGAGTACAACACCGCGCTGCTCCTCCGCCTGCAGGGACCGCTGGTCGAGCCGGCTGTCCGGTTCGCCCTGGAGACCCTGGTGGCCCGGCACGAGACGCTGCGGACGACCTTCGACACCGTCGAGGGCCGAGGTGTTCAGGTGGTGGGACCGGTGGAATCGCCCCTTCGGGTGGTCGACCTGTCCACCGTCCCGGAACGGCAACGTCCGGGTCTGCTCGAACACCGCCTGCGGGAGGAAGTCGAAACCCCCTTCGACCTGAGGAACGGCCCCGTGCACCGGGCCAGTCTGCTGCGGGTGGAGCCGGACACCCACCTGTTCGCGCTGATCATCCACCACATCAACACCGATGGCTGGTCGATGCGGCTGCTCGCGACCGAATTCGCGGAGTGCTACACCGCCCACGTCGAACACCGCGTCCCCGCCCTGCCCGACCTGCCGATCACCTACCGCGACTACGCCGCCTGGCAACGCCACCACCTCACCGACCACCACCTCAGCGACCACCTCGACTACTGGCGCACCACACTGGCCGACGTCACCCCCCTGACCCTGCCCACCGACCACCCCCGCCCTCCCGTACGCCGCTCCACCGGCGCGACGCTGACCCTGCCCCTGCCACCGGAACTCGGCATCCGCCTGCGACACCTGGCCCAGGACCAGGACGTCACCCTGTTCACGGTCCTGCTCGCCGTCACGACACTGTGGCTGGCCCGCCATACCGGCAACCCGGACGTGGTCGTGGGAACCGCCACCTCGGGACGCGGCCAACCCGAGGTGCGGGACGTGGTCGGGTTCTTCGTCAACACCGTCGCCCTGCGGACGAGGGTCGAGGAACGGGAGTCCTTCACCGCGCTGCTCGCCCGGGTCCGGGAGACGGTGCTGGGCGCGTTCGCCCACGAGGACGTGCCTTTCGACCGGGTCGTGGACGCGGTCTGGACACACCGGGACCCCTCCCGCAACCCCTTGGTGGAGGTGATGGTCGTGCTGGACAACACCCCACAACGACCGATCACCCTGCCCGACCTCACCACCGAAGAAGAAAGCCTCGTCAGCCGTCACGTCAGTCACGACCTCAGCATCAACTTCGTGGAGCGGGGCGAGGAGCTGCGGGCGGTGATCGGCTACAGTTCCGCCCTCTTCGACGAGGAGACCGTGGAACGCATGGCTGGCCGCCTCGCGCACCTCCTGAGCGCCGTCGCCTCCGCGCCGCACCGCGCCCTCCACGAGGTGTCGATGATCGGCGTCGACGAGATCCGCCGGCTGACCCTCGAGTGGAACGGCACCGCCGAACCCGCCACCGCGGACACGATCGTCGCCGAGTTCGAGCGAACCGTCCGTGCCCGCCCCGGGGACACCGCCCTGGTGACCGCCGACGGTGAGCTTCCGTTCTCCGAGCTCAACCTACGCGCCAACCGGTTGGCTCACTTCCTCGTCGGCGAGGAGATCGGTCCCGAGGATCTCGTCGGCGTCGACTGCGGGCGCACTTCGACCACGGTCGTCGCCCTGCTCGCGGTGCTCAAGGCGGGGGCCGCCTACCTGCCCCTGGATCCCCTGCTCCCCTCGGACCGGCTCGCGTCCCTGATCGACCAGGCAGGTCCCGCCCTGGTGCTGTCCCAGGGCGGCGGTGGGATCGCCGCTCTCGCCTCGGAACGAGGATCACGGGTGGTCCGGCTCACTGACGCCTCCACCGAGGCCGCGCTCGCCGAGGCACCGGGAACCGATCTCAACGACTCATCCCGCCGTGCGCCCCTCCTCCCCGACAACCTGGCCTACATCATCTACACCTCGGGGTCGACCGGGAGGCCCAAGGGCGTCGCGGTTCGGCACCACAGCCTCACCAACCTCCTCGCGAACCACCGCGAACGGATCTTCCAGCCCCATCGTGCACGAACCGGCCACGACCGGTTGAGGTCGGCGATGATCTCGGACTTCTCCTTCGACGCCTCCGTGGACCAGCTCCACGTCCTCATTGATGGTGGAGTGCTGCACGTGGTGGACGAGGACACCCGGCGCTCCTCCGACGCTCTGCTGCGCTACCTGGTGGAACGGGACATCGACACCGTCAACCTGACTCCCACGCACGCGACCCAGCTGCTTCCCGTGGGTCTTGGGACACTGCCGACCCGGCGTCCGCTGGCGCTGTTGCTGGGTGGGGAACCCATCCTCCCGGACCTGTGGCGGGCACTGCGCGAGCTGCCCCGCCACCACACGCACAACCTGTACGGCCCGACGGAGTGCACGGTCGAGACCGTCAGCTGTTCGGTGAGCGACTACGACCGCCCCGCGCTGGGCCGGCCGCAACGCAACACCGATGTCCACGTCCTCGACGCCGCCCTCCGCCCCTCCCCGGTCGGGGTAGCAGGGGAGCTGTACATCGGGGGACTCCCGTTGTCCCGGGGCTACTGGCGTGACCCCGTCCGCACGGCCGAGCGATTCGTGGCGAACCCGTTCGACGGTGGTGGCAGCCGGCTCTACCGCAGCGGGGACCGGGTGCGGTGGCTTGACAACGGTGCCCTGGAGTACCTGGACCGCGTCGACGACCAGGTCAAGATCCGAGGCTTCCGCGTGGAACTGGGCGAGGTGGAGAGCGCGCTGCTCGGCTGCGAGGGCGTCTCCAGAGCGGCGGCGACGGTGCTGGCGGGTGGAGCCGGCCCGGCTCGCCTGGTGGGTTACGTGGTGCCCGTCGAACCGGCGCTTCCCCCGGGTGAGGAGCGTCTGCGGGCGTCCGTCGCGGAGCGGTTGCCTTCCTACATGGTCCCGGTCCGCATCGTCGTCGTGGACACGTTCCCTGTCACGGCGAGCGGTAAGGTCGACCGGCGTGCCCTGCCGGAGCCGGAGGGCGGAGCCTCGGTGCTGGAGGCCCATTCCGCCCCGCGCGACGAAGTTGAACGGCTGCTCGCGGAGGCGTGGGAACACACCCTCGGGGTCGGACGGGTCGGTCGGCACGACAACTTCTTCCAGGTCGGCGGCGACTCGATCCTGAGCATCCAGTTGGTGTCGCAGATCAGGAAACGCGGTCTGAGGGTCGTCTCCAAGGACGTCTTCCTCGCGCCCACGATCGGGGAGCTGGCGGAGAGGGTACGCGGCCGGGAGGGCAACGAGGCCGAGGCGGGGTACTCCGTCCCATCCGGCCCGCTGCCGCTCACTCCGGTGCAGCGCGACTTCCTCGCTTCGCGTCCGAGGCGCCCGGAGCACTTCGTCCAGTCGACGCTGCTCGAGCTCAGGGACGGCGTTGACGTCGCCGCGCTTCAGGTCGCGCTGGACGCGTTGCTCCGATGGCACGAGGCGTTGCGGTGGCGCTTCACCGAGATCGACGGCGAGTGGACCGCCCGGGTCGAACCCTACTCGCGGCAGCGTGTCCCCTTGGAGCCGTACGACCTGCGCGGGGTTTCCGCCGGGAGGAGGAGGCGGCGGATGGAGTCGGTGGCGACGGAGGTGAACGGGTCCCTGTCCCTGGCCGACGGACCGCTGTTCCGGGCGCTGCTGTTCCGTTCCGGCCCGGAGGAGCGGGACGCCCTGCTGTTGACCACGCACCACCTGGTCAGCGACGCCGTCTCGCAGGGCATCCTGCTGGAGGACCTGGACACCGCCTACGGCCTGGCCGTGCGGGGAGAACCGGTCGTTCTTGGCTCCACCGGGACCTCGTTCGCCTCGTGGGCCGGTGTCCTGGCGGACCAGGTGCGACGGGGGACCTTCGACGAGGACCTCGGGCACTGGGCGGGGCTGGCGCCGGCCGGGGAACCGCGGGTGGACGGTGCCCGCGAGGTCACCCGGGACAGCGCCACCTCCACCACGTTCTCCCTCTCCCCAGGAGAGACGGATGCCCTGGTGCGACGGGCGTCCTCAGCGTTTCGGAGCAGCACTCGGGATGTTCTGTTGACGGCGTTCGGCTGGGCGCTGGGGCGTCTGTGCGACGGCGAGGACGTGGAGGTCGAGCTCGAGGGGCACGGCCGGGAGGAGTTCGTCGATGGCGTCGACCTCAGCCGCACGGTCGGCTGGTTCACGACGATCTACCCCGTCCTACTCACGGCGGGACGGGAGTCGACGCCCGACTGGGCGGCGGCCGTGCGGTCGACTCGGCGACGGCTGCGGTCGGTGCCGAACCGGGGGCTCAGTTTCGGCGCGCTGCGCCACTACTCGACCGACCCGCGTGCCGCGGAGCTGGCGGATCGCCCGCGACCCCGTGTCCTCTTCGCCTACCACGGGCACCTGGACACCGAGCGGAACTCGGCGTCCAGCCACCTGTACCGCCGGGTGTTGGAGCCGGTGGGTGCTGACCTGGATTCGGCGGAACGCATGCCCCATCTGGTGGACGTGGTGGCGGTCGCGGCGGACGGCGTCCTGCGTTTCGACGTGCACTACTCCACCGAGGCCCACCGTCCGGAGTCGATCCACGCGTTCACGGAAGACTTCCGCGCGGCGTTGGGCGCGTTGGCGCGGCGAGTCGATCCCGCCCTGTCCGAGAGAGGGGCGTGAGCATGCCGGTCGAGGCCGAGATGGCGGAGGCGTTCGTCGCGCGGGCGGCCAAGCGCCGGGTTCGCGACGCTCGCCTCGTGGTGTGCCGAGGTGAGGAGGCCGTGCTCAGGGTAGCCACGTCGGATGGCCATCGGGTGCACGCGGAGTCCGCGGGCCGCCTGGCGTTCCCATTGGGGTCGCTGACCAAGCCGTTCACCGCCACGCTCGCGATGCTCCTCGTCGAGGACGGGGACGTGGACCTGGACGAGCCGGTCAGCGAGCACCTGCCGGAGTTGGCCGGCGCTGACGGCTCCGCCACCGGCATCACCGTGCGGCGGCTGTTGAGCCACCGCGCTGGCCTGGCCTCCGACCTTCCGGAGGGGGCGGCGGATCCGAAGGACTGGATGAGCCGGCTCTGCCACCAGCACGCGCTGGTGTGCCCACCCGGGACCGCGTTCTCGTACTCGAACGCGGGTTACGCCGTTGTGGGCCGGTTGATCGAGGCCGTGACCGGCATGCGGTGGTGTGATGCCGTCGAGTCCATCCTGTTGCGTCCGCTGGAGATCAGTCCGGTGGTGTTGGGATCGGGGATCGGTGGTGCGCGGCCAGTGGCCCGCGGTCACACGGTCCACGCGGGTGGTGTCGAGGCGGTGGTCGCCGAACGGCACCGGTACGGGCCGGGAGCGGCGTATGGCGGTCTCGCGCTCGGGGTGGACGACCTGGTGAAGTTCGTCCACGCCCACCTCGGCATGGACCCTCTGTTGGGGGAGCAGGACGGCGTCGCTCGGTTGATGCGGACCGACCAGGTCATCGCTGGGTCGCCCGGGCCGACGGGTCTCGCGGACGGTTGGGGGCTTGGATGGGCGGTCTACCGCGACACCGGTGTCGACTGGTTCGGGCATGACGGAATGGACGACGGGTTGTCATGCCATCTGCGGTTCGAGCCCAGCACGGGCTCGGTGGTGGCACTGTTGTCCAACTCCAGCGGTGGCTTCGAGCTGTGGTCGGACGTGGTCGACCTGTTGCGCGCGGGCGGGACGGGAGTGGGTGACCACCCGTTCCTCGCTGGTCTGTCTCCCGACGAGCGGACACCACCTCGGCCCGACTGCCTGGGTGTGTACCGCAACGGCGAGCAGGAGTTCGTGGTCGGGTGGGGAACCGACGGTCAGCTGTCGCTGCGCGTGGGTCGCGCCGAGCGCGGCCTGCTCACCTGCTATGGCGACGGGCTGCGCTTCGCCTTGCACGACAGGGCGAACGGCCGGTTCCTGTTTCGGGGCGCCTTCGTCCCCGATCCCGACACCGGACGCGTCGGGTTGATGCGATTCGCGGCTCGCTTGGCGCGGAAGGAGATCGATGAGCAGGGCGCGACGGGGGCGGGACGTGGCTGAGCCCCAGGCTGGACCAGTGTCCGGGGAGACGCGGCCGTTGTCCCGCAACCGGGGCTACAACATTCTCTGGAGCAGCCAGCTGCTGTCGGAGATCGCGAACGAGATGGCCTTCGTGGCGTTCCCGTTGCTGATCCTGGCGACCTCTGGCTCCTTGGCCCAGCTCGGTGTGGTGTCCGCCGTGCTCGCGGCCGCCAGTGTGGCAGCTAGCCTTCCGGCGGGTCTACTCGCCGACCGGGTGGATCGCAGGACGTTGATGTTGGTGTGCCAGGGCGGGCGGTCGCTGGCGTTGGGCAGCCTGGCAGTGGTGGCGCTCACGGGTACTCCGAGCTTCGGTCACATCCTGGTGGTCGCGGCGGTCGAAGGCGCGCTCGGCGCGGTGTTCCAACCCGCCGAATACTCCGCTCTCCCCCAGGTCGTTCCGCGTTCCCAACTCTCCCTCGCGATCGCCAGGAATACGGCGCGGCCGTTCGCTGCGATTCTGGTGGGGCCGTCGGTAGTCGGAATCACTTTCGCGTTCAGCATGGCGCTCCCCCTGCTCATCCAGGCGGCGACATTGCTCTTCTCCTTCTTCGCGCTGCTCCTACTGAGACCGCTGCCGCAGGTTTCCTCCGCGCGCCGTCCCTGGCGTCATGCGGTGGGTGAGATCGGGGCCGGTTTCCGTTGGGCGTTGGGCCACCGGGTCATTCGGCCGACACTGGTGTACATCTTCTTCGTCAACATCGTTTTCCACGCCGTGATCATCCTGGTGATCGCCATCTCGGGGGAGGACACCCTCGCGACCGGGGAAATCGGGCTCACCATGGCATGTTTCGGGATTGGCGGACTGCTCGGAGGGGTGGTGGCGGCCCGCGTGCACTCGGCGTTGCCCGCGTCGGTCATCGTGATCGGTTTCGCGTGGGTGACCGCCGTGGTGATCGCCCTCATGGCCCTGGTGCCCGAGGGGCTCGCCCTCGGGGTCCTCCTCGGTACCGCCGCGCTACTGGCCCCGGTGGCGAACACGACGGTGGCCACGTACCAGCTCCTGGTGACCAGGGACGAGCTGCGCGGGCGGTTGAGCGGGATCACCGGTTTGGCCTCCGGCGCTGCGGGCTCCCTGGGCCCGCTGCTGAGCACGGGGGCGCTCGCGCTCTTCGGTGTCGGGGGAAGCTTGCTGGCCCTGGCGATCGCGATGGCCGCGGTGGGGACGGGTGCCCTGGTGAACCGAACGCTGCGTCACTTCCCCACCCTGCGGTCGTCGTCGGAGATCACGGAGGCGGTCGCGGAGCGTGATCATCGGAGCTCACTGTAGTGATCTTCTCTGCTAGGCTTGACCGCGTGGGTCGGACGGAAGTGTCCCCGACGCGGGTTGATCACGACGAGCCCGCCTACTCGAGGCACCGGGTGCCCACCCAGATCCTGCACGCGATCGCGGGAAGCCCGCTGCGGTTCCTTCGCTCCGGCTGGCCCTGGCATGCGCTGCGCTACCTCACCGGGGGCGCGTTGGCGGTCGTTCCGCTGCTCGCGCTGCACAAGTGGACTTCCGAGGTGGGTACCGCCGCTGCCTACCTGACCGCGGCGACCGGGCTGGTCGTGGTGTGCCTGGTGGCGGCGGCCCCACTCGCGGCGTTGGAACGTCGGCGCCTGGGCATGCTCGGCATGGGGATCGCCAGCAGCCGCGGCCCATCCCACTCGGCGGAACCGCACGGCTCCCCGTGGGGACGTCTGCTGTCGCTGCCGCTGTGGCGGGAATGGGCCTACTGCCTGCTCCTGGTGGTGGTGCTCGGGATCGTGGACCTGTTCGCCGTCCTGGCTGCGGCGACCGTCCTGATCCTTCCGGCCACGCCGTTGCTCGAGTTCCTGATGGACATCGAGTCCATGGTGAACCTCGGTCCCCCGGGCACTGCTCCCACCACCGGGTTCGTCGCGAAGACCGTCACTGTCCTGGTCGGGCTGATCCTGCTCCCGATCGCCGCTTACGGAGTGGCTCTCCTCGCAGCCTGGCAGGGTTCCCTGGCGCGCTGGCTCCTGCGTCCTCGCGGGCGGGAGATCACCGGCTGGGGGCGCCGCTCGATGTCCTCCCGCGCCTGGCTCGCGCACGTGTGCGAGGCCGAGCGACGTCGGATCGAGCGCGACCTGCACGACGGGGCCCAGCAGCGGTTGGTCGCTCTCATCCTGCAGTTGGGGATAGCCGAGATCGACCTGCGGAACTGCCAGTGCGACGCGGGGGAAACGGTGGTCGCCGCGCGGCGCGAGGCGGAGCGGGTACTGGCCGACCTGCGCCAACTGATCCGGGGTATCCATCCGCAGGTGCTCACCGACCACGGTCTCGGTCCCGCTGTGGCCGAGCTCGCCGCTCGTTGTCCCCTCGCGGTGACCGTGCGCCTCGACCTCCCACGACGTCCCGGGCCCGAAGTGGAGGCGGCGGCGTACTTCGTCGTGTCGGAGGGCCTGGCGAATATCGTCAAGCACAGCCGCGCCGAACGCGCCGAGGTCCGGGGGCGACTGGAGGGTGACCGCTTGGCGTTGTCCGTGTGGGACGACGGCGTGGGCGGCGCCGAACCAGCTGCCGGGAGCGGGCTGCGGGGCCTGGCCGACCGGGTCGCGGTGGTGGGGGGACGGGTGATGCTCACGAGTCCGAGGGGCGGCCCGACGACCCTGTTCGTCGATTTGCCCCAACTGGTCACTGACGCGGTCTGATTCGTTCGCATACCCGCGTGGCGGTTCGGGCTGTCCCGCCCACGTCGCGACGTTCGCCTTCGCTTGACGACGGGTGCTCGAGTCATTGACCGCGGGTACTCACCGGGGACAATCGTTCAGGTGATATCGCGAGTCGGACTCATCAGCGGTGGTCAAACAGTCGTTCGTGCGGAAGGATTCCACGCGTAATCCTCCCATTCGAAGGGGAAAGCATGATCCCATCCGGCAGCGTCGTTCCCAGCAGAACGGCACCACCCCCGCTGTTCCGGCTTCCCGTTCTGCTCGTCAGCGCGACCCTCACGATTCTGGCCCTGACACTGGCCGGTCGCCACGGGTACTATTTTGACGAACTCTACTTCCGGGTGGCGGGTAATCACCTCGACTGGGGTTACGTCGACCAACCGCCAATGGTCCCCTTTCTGGCTTGGGCCCAGATTCAGCTTTTCGGGGACACGGTCTTCGCCCTCAGGGTGTTACCCGCGCTGATCGCGGGTGCGGTGGTGTTGCTGGGTGCTTTGATCGCGCGCGAGTTGGGCGGTCGCGATCACGCCCAGCTGCTCGCGGCCCTCGCCACCGCCACCTCGATGGTCACGATCAGCTCCTCGCACATCCTGCACACGTTCACGGTCGACCTGCTCGTCTGGCAGGTGTCGATCTGGTGCCTGCTCCGACTGGTCCGGACGCGGGACACTCGGTTGTGGCTGGTCGTGGGCCTCGTCGCGGGCGTGGGGATGCTGGCGAAGTTCCTCCCGCTGTTGCTCTTCGGCGGGGTCCTCGTGGGGTTCCTGCTCGTGGGGCCCCGGCAGCTCCTGAAGGGCTGGCACTTCCCGTGTGCCATCGGTCTCGGGCTACTCGTCGCGGCTCCGGCGTTCCTTTGGCAGGCCGCCCGGGGCTGGCCGCAGCTGGAGATGGCGGCCACGATGTCCGGCGATGGCGCGCTCCGGCTCGCGTTCCTCCCCGTCCTGGTGGTCTTCGTGGTCGGTCCGCTCCTCGCTCCGTTCTGGCTGGCCGCTGTGGTCGGTCTGTTCCGGCGGGCGGAGTGGGAGCAGTACCGCTTCCTCGGGGTGGCGTTCCTCTCCGCCGGTCTCCTCCTCGTGATCGTGGCCGGGCAGCCCCGGTACCTCAGCGGGTTGTTGACGGCGCTGCTCGCGGTCGGCGCCGTGCCGGTAGCGGAGTGGCTTTCCACTCGGGGACGGCAGGTCACGGTCGGTGTGCTCCTGGCCGGCAACGCGGCGTTCGCCGTCGTGCTGACGATGCCCGTCCTGCCGCTCGACGTCTACGGGAAGTACCCGGAGTTCCCCGCCTTCGGAGATGCCCAGTTGGGACAGGCGGGATGGCCCGAGTTGGCCGAGCACGTAGCGGACGTCTACCACTCCCTGCCGGCGGACGAGCGGGAACGGGCCATCGTCTACGCGCACAACTACAGCCAGGCTGGGGCGCTGGACCGGTACGGTCCCGAACACGGGTTGCCCCCTGTCTACAGCGGCCACAACTCCTACGCCGATTTCGGCGTGCCGGCGGAGCCGGCCTCCGTCGCCCTCGTGTTCGGTGTCGACCCTGAGGTCCTGCACCCTCTGTTCGCGTCCTGTGAGACCAGCGGGGCTTTCGACATCGACCTCGCGGTGCTCGACGTTGGTGAACGGATCCTCGTGTGCCGTGATCCGGTCGCCCCCTGGTCCGAGCTATGGCCCGAGCTGAGATGGACAGGGGTCTTCTGACCAGGTGGTCCTGGCTTTCCCGACGCCCGCGCTCCGGGCCCGACCAACCGTCAGTGCGGGATCGGCCCTGCTTCCCTCCTCGCGCCCGCCACGGGGAGCTAGCCGTGGTCACGGCCACGGCGCGGCTTGGTGCTCCCAGCCGGAGCCGTGGGATCGGGGTCGTGCCGTCAGGGAGGGATCGCCGGTGGCCCTGCGGAGGAGTGTGGGCACCAGCGCGGTGGATCACGTGGGCGCGGGGGTGTCGCCCACCATTGATCGACCAGGGCCCACGTTCGGGGGGCCGGCGTTGAGGATCGGTGGGCGTTGTGGACGACCGGGATCCCTGCCCACTGCTCTGGCCGGGAGGTCGGCGAGAGCGAGCACCACGGTGGGCTGAGGGCACACGGGCGCGCCGAGCCGCCCCCGCCCCACCGCGCCCGGAGGCAGCGGACACCGGCGGACGGGCTCAGCGCTCACCCCGGTTTCCGCTGGTCGACCGCTCTCCACGACCTCCGACGCGCCGGTCCCCAGCCGGCATGGCGGCCGGGCCCGACCGGAACCATGCATCACGCGCCCTCGCCGAAGACGGGGGCGTTGCCGCCCGCGCCGCACCCAGTCGACACCGAAACCTGTGGCCCCGGCCCAGGGGCGACCCGGTGTTCACCGGGAGGCGACAGCGCGCGCCGGCTGTCGACAACCGAGGCCGCTGCCCCGGTCATGCTGTCCCTACCGACCGAGCGCCGGGCGCGCGGGCGGACCGGTCTGCGGTCCTGGCTTTGCTGAGCCCGCTCCCGCTAGCCAGGACCGTGGTCCCGCGGAAAGGGAACGTCGAACTCCTCGGATGACGCGTTCGTGGTGGGCCCGCCTCGCCACCGCTTGGGTCTTCGTGGCGGTGCCCCGTCACCGGGAGAGCCCCTGCGGCCACGAGCCGCGCTGGGCCCTACCGGTTGCGCCTGCGCGACCCAGGCGAGCACACCGGTCGTGGAATTCCCGCCCATGGGTCCGGTGTGGGGCGGACATCTCAGCTGTCTTGGCTCATCCGGCGACGCGGTGCGTTCCCTGATCGCGCGGACACCCGGCCTCGGCTGAGCGCGTCAGGCATCCGCAGGCCGTCCCGGTTCCCCGGCCTGGTGGCTGCTGGGCATGACGTCGCAACACCGCGCTCCCGAGCGCTGTCAGGTTGTGCGTCACGGTGTTGTGGTGCCGATGCGTGGTGATGAGGTGGGCGCGGCGCAGTACCGCAGTGTGGTGGCTCGCACCGGCGGCGGAGATACCGAGTCCTGTCGCCAGTTCGCCGGTGGTCCGGCTCTCCACCAGCTGGCGCAGCATCGCGGCTCGCGTCCTACCGAGCAGCGCCTCCAGGGCGCCTGCCTCCGACACGGTGTGCAGCACGGCGCACGGCAGGGGGGCCAGCGCAGCCGGGAGGACGAGCACTGGGCTCTCCTCCGGGGAGTTGGCCCCGAGGAGCAGGTGTTCACGCTGTCCCAGGAAGACTGACCAGACGAGGACCATTCCCCTTCCGTTGAGTCGCACCGTCGAGCCGGCCTCGCGCCCCAGCACGAGAGTGGGGTAGGACCAACGACCTGTCGGCTGCGTCGTAGCGAGCAGGCCTTCGACTCCACCGGCACTCAGGTGCTGTGCTCGTTCGTCGCGGACGGTCTCGAGGTACCCGCGGACGCCTTCCCAGTATGGGGTTACCGCCAATTGTCCGAAGTCACCGATGGTGCGGAGCGTCCCATCACCCTCCGCGCCTGGTCGCGCCCCACCCGTCTCTGGCCGCCGTGCCGCCATCGTGACGCTGTGGAGCAGCTCTCCCGCTGAGGCGGACAGGCCCAGAACAGCCCGGTGGAGTAGTGGACGCCCGCGAAGTTGGCTGGTGACATGATGCCGCCACCGGCGTAGATGCGGGTTGTCCTTCCGCCCGAACGCACGTGCGGCGAGCACCGTTTCGCCCCATTGCCCGAGGGACGCCCTGACCCGCATCCGTGTCAGATCGTCCGCGGTGAAATGAATCCTCATCGCTTTCCCCCTGTTTCGCGGCTGGTGCCTCGGAGCCGTGCTCTCAGTTCACGACGTCATGGCCCCCCTCGACCCCAGTAAGGGCACGCCACTGGAAACTCGGGCGCCTGTGATCTCGCTCGGGTAGCCGAGCCCGTCGGTCACCAGGGCCTCTCCAAGCGGGGTGAGGCTGTGCAGCACGGTGTTCCGTTCCCGGGCGGTGCTGATGAGGCCCGCGTTGCGCAACACGCCGGCGTGTTGGCTGACGCCGGCGAGCGAGACCCCGAGCTGACGTGCGAGCTGACCGGTCGTGCTCGTGGTGGTGAGCGCCCGCAGTATCTCAGCCCGAGTGCGTCCCATCAGGGCCTTGAGGGCGTTCAGGAGATGGGACGTCTCGGTGGGGTCGGCGAAGACCTCCTCGGTTGCGGACTGCGCGCCGAACAGCAGTGAGGGCCGGCTCCGCCCGTCGTCAACGACGACCGGAGGCCGGCCGTGCAGGAAGAGTGAGGGCACCAGGCGTAGCCCACGGCCCTGGAGTCGCAGAGGCTCACCCGTGCCGTCCAGGATGACCAGCTCCGGGTGTTGCCACCGTATTCGGGCATGGAGCGTCGAGAGAAGTTGGTCGACGCCTCCGCTGGCCAGGATGCGTCCCCTCGCCTGTCCCTCCGTTTCGAGCCCACGCAGGAGCGTCGACCACCACGGCTCGACGGCGACGCTCCAGAACTCCTCGACCACGCTGCCTGCTTCGTGCGTGTCGAGGCCACGATCGATGAGCAGTGCCTCGTGGCGGGGCGAGGGCTGGCGCAACCACTGGATCAGCTCGGGGAGAGGGCTCAGTGTTCTGACGATCGTCCTCACACTCCGCGCCCGCAGCCCCATCCGGCGGTGGACCTGGCTGCTCCACTGGGCGAAGGGAGTGCCCTGGGCACGTCCGAGCATGTCCATCGCCAGCGCCGCCTCGGTGAGGCGTCCCATCCTCGGATCGATCAGAACCCTGGATACGTCCTCGGCCTCAAAAATCATCGTGCGCACGGGTCACCCACCCCAGTCGGATCACGTACTCGAACGTGGACGGCGCCGAATGACCAGCCCCCGCGGCGCCGCGGACACGCGAGTCAATGGTTGTACCGCTAGGGAACCGGTAGTGCTACCACTAACCCGCGGAGCGATGATGCACCAGAGAGTTCCACCGTGCAACGGTCTTGACCGGACGCGCAGTTGATCCGCGAATCACTACAACCTCGGAGCACGAAAGTATACTTTGTACCACCACCGAAGGAACCAGCACGCTGACCTGAACAGGTTAACAACAACTGCGTGTCACGAGTTCTCCCAAACCGGACATCCAACGAAACCCCAACCCCGGCGCACTACACCCAACAGGAATGGGCAGCGACACCCGAACTGGCTTAAGCGGGAATAACGTCACCGAAAACTCACACCAAACGCGGTGCGCGGACCGCGTACGGCGCCGAGGAAGCATGGCGACCGCGTGGGGAGGGCATGTCGGTCCGGGACGGGGTCGCCGGCGCCTGGCGGTCGCCCGAGAGTTCCGGAGCCGCCTCGGGGCCGTGGTCACACCGAGGCGTTCCGAGGACGGAGGTCTGCTCCACGTCCGTCACTCGGGGCCCTTTCCAGGCCCCGGCCTCGCGCCTCACCAAACCGGAATGTCCTCGCCGAGGCGGGATCAGGTGCCGCCCCCACCACGTCACTCACGCCGACGGTGAGGTAGAACGCGCGGGCCGATCCGACAGTTGACCCCACGCCCGTGTGCTCCCACATGGGCACTGAGCGACGTCGGTCGACGAAGAAGCGCCGCTCGAGGTCAGCGGCGCCGGCCGAACACGGCGCCGACCTTGCCTCGGCACATCTCGAGTATCGCCATGATCACCACGGTGCCGGACCGACCCAACCGGCTCTGGTACCGCCGGATGACGACGTTCTCCCTGGCGTGCTCGATGCGGGTCTCGCCCGACTCGATGCGAGCGGCCTGGATTCGACGGGAGACCATCGCGCGGCGATCGATCAGGTCAAGTATCTGCTCGTCGATCACATCGATCTCCTCACGGCCAGTGACGATCTCCTGACTGGCATCAACGTTCTGCTTACTCATGACATCGTTCCCTTCGTTCTCGACAGCCGTGTCGCGGTTACGGGTAGGACCGACTCGCGCTGTCCGCGACGACGCCCTGCTGGATACATCCAGAACAGCACCGCACTCAACCCACTGCGACAATTTCGAGAAAAACCATTCCATGCGGGGATTCCGGGCAGCGGAACCCCCGCCGACTCACCACGACTACCAGGCATCGACATCCTGTCACACCCATATTCCCTTTTCCAGGATCGCCGCCCGGGACGAACGGTCCGCTCGTCGAGCGCGGGCGACTCCGGGCACGCGGTTCGCGGATTTTCCCGGGCAGCCAACTGCTCCGCCTGATCACCCGCCCGGTATGCGCGACACGGGGAACCCGGAGAGGGGTGGATCGATCCTCGGGTGCACCTCAGCCCGATGAGTTCGAGTACGCGCCGTTCCGGTCGCGGTCAACCCGTTGGCGCAACGCCGCAGCGAACTCCTCCCACCGCCTGGCGCTCGACTCGGCGAGTTCCACGACCAGGTCCGCGCAGTGCGGCGGCACCTTCTCGACCAGCCGTTCCCAGTCGGAAGTGCTGGCGAACTGGCTGTCGAGCCAGCGCAACAACATCCGTCCGGCGTCACTGAACCGGAGGGACGGATCTCGGCGCAATACGTCAAGTGCCGTGAGGGCGGCCTCGGTGTCGACCCCCTCCTTCGAGTTGTTCGCACCGCGTTCCCGGGGAGCCCGGGAGGAACTCCCTCGCTTGCGCAGACCGCCCTGTTGCCTTGGCGGCACAGGGTTCTCGCCAGCGCGGAGCCGCCTGCGCACATCCTGCACCGTTGACGGAGCGAGCCCCGAGGCACGGGCGATCTCCCGGAGCGACGCCTGCGGATGGTTCAGCAGCAGGCGGCTGGCGACCCGGCGTGCGGCGGCCGTGTTCAGCGGACGGGTTCGGCCATCTCGTCCAATCCTGGTGTTCGACTGCGCGGAACCATCAATCGAACGCTGCCGAATGGCACGGACGGTGCTCGCGGCGAGCCCGGTGACCCGCGCCGTCATCCGGTCCGACCACATCGGGTGTGATTCAACGATGCGTGCCGCCGCTGCGGTCCGATCGGCCAACGACAGGGGTAGGCCGTGTTCTACGTTCATCTGCACGGCCAGAACGAAGGCATCCCTCTCGGTTCCGGTGTAGAAACGGACGTCGATCATTTCCCGGCCCCGCAGCTCCGCCGCCCGAAGCCGGTGCATCCCATCGATCACCCGCATGGACGGATACAGTACGACAATGGGAGGAAACTGGGTCTCCGACTCCGCCAGGAGCTTGACGTGCTGCGTGTCCTCGCCCGTTCGCCGGGGCGAATCAGCCTTCACCAACGATGTGATCGGCACCTGAACCGAAGCCCCCCGAGCCGATAGCAGTCCCTCGAATTCGCCGGGGCGCCCCCCTGACGCATCGCGCTCCACTCGCGCTACCATCGGCGATCAGTCGGCAGGGCCGACGCACGACCAGCCGCAGGTCGAGCGAGGGACGACAGCATCCGTGAACAGCGCTGGTCGTTCCCACCACCTCCCACGCCCTCGGGATCCTCGTTCACGCCTCACACTCCCTGCCCCCGTCCGCCCCACCCGGCCCCGGACCCGCGACAGTCGCCTGGACGAGGCCGAAGACCTCCGCCTGCCCGAAGGAAAAGGTAAGGACCGTCTTGTCCACCAGCTACGACCAGATGTCGCAGCGCCACCGCCGAGGGTATGCGACGAAAGCAGACCCTGCAATCCACTTTTCTAATCATTAAACGGAGTTCCGACAGGGTGGACGTTTTGTCCACCTGACGTCAAGGAATAGCAGTTCCTCATCCAGCCCGCACACGTCAAGTTGTTTCGCTCATCGTCTAATAATCCGCTACTGGATCGGTCCGGAAGAGCTCCCGACGGGCCACCGCCGTGGACCAGGGCAGGAGGTAGTGCATTGTGCAAACTTCAGCCACCCTTGCTTAACCAAAATTTTGCGCCGCGCGTTGTTCTTCGCTTCGCGAACTCGAGCTCCGGGTACCGATGCGACCCGAGGACGCCTCGCCTCGGTACCCGGCCTCGTCGCACCGCTCGTCCCGCTACTCACCGGGCTCGCCCCGTCGCGGCCGCCCGTCATTCGCGGGATCCGAGTGACCGGCGGCCCTCAGCTCCTGCGGCGGGGGCGCAGGCGGACGCCGGGCAGTTCCGGCGCGGGGATGCGGTCGGTGCCGTGGCCGGCCACGACACCGAACCTGCCGTGGTGGTCCTCCCAGTCGGCTCGGGCGGCCTCGATCTCGGCGTGGTCGCGACCGACGAAGTTCCACCACATGACCAGGTCGTCCGGGAACGGCTCCCCACCGAGCAGCAGGAGTCTCGTGCCCTCCGCCGCGCCTCGGAACTCCAGCCCGCTCCGTCCGGTGCCGAGGTAGAGCAGCGGACCGGGGGTGACGCGGACCCCGTCCACCTCCACCTCGCCGGACACGACCAACACGGCGTGTTCGAAGTCCTCGCGCACCGGCAGTTCGGCCCGGCCGGGCGCGAGGGACAGCTCCGCTCCGAGGAGGGGGCTGTGCGTCGTCGCCGGGGAGCGGACCCCGGCGAGGTCACCCATGAGGACGGTGGCCCGCAGCGGGCCGGTCTCGTGGCGGGGCAGGTCGAGGTGCTGTTCGAACCCGGGGTCGATCCGGGCGCGGTCGGCGGGCAGCGCCACCCAGAGTTGCAGGCCGTGCAGGGCCTCCCCGCCCTCGGGGGAGACCTCGGAGTGGGAGACGCCTCGGCCCGCCGTCATGAGGTTCAGCTGCCCGGGTCGGACGAGCACGTCGCTGCCGACGCTGTCGCGGTGCCGGATCTCGCCGCTGATCGGCCACGTCACCGTCTGGAGGCCGATGTGCGGGTGGGGTAGGACGGTCATCGGGATGCGTTGGGGGCCGAACTGGTCGAGGAAGCACCAGGCACCCACGGTGGGCAGGGTGCGTTGGGGGAGCACGCGGTCCACCCGCACCCCCCGGATCCCGCCGAGGGGCACCTCGCGGGCCGGGTGGAGCTCGCGGACCGGGTGGCCGGTCGTCGCTGAGCCGCAGCGGGTCTCGGCGGGCTGGGTGGACAGGTCACTCATCGCCGCCACCGCCCTGCGGGCGGGGCTGCCGGACGTGCGGGGCGAAGCGGGGATTCCTGGCGACGAAATCGGCGATGAAGGAGCACACCGGGACGATCTTGTGGCCGCGCGCGACGACGTCATCGAGGGCTCCGGTGGCGAGCCGGGTGCCCAGGCCCTGCCCCGCGAAGTCGTTGGACACCTCGGTGTGGGTGAGGATCGTGGAGTTCCCGACCTCCTGGAAGTCGGCGAACCCGGCCCGGGTGTCACCGACCCACACCTCGTACCGGGAGCGCCCCTCGTCGCGGACCACCCTGGCTTCCTCGACCATCGCGTGCCCTCCTGATCACCGGCTCCCCGCACCAGATGACGGGGACGCCCCCGCATTCTGCCAACCGGGCGGGGCCGGTGACGACCGACCAGCCTTGCCCTGCTGCCTAGGCTGACCGTGATCGCGGTGGTGCTCGCCTCGCCCCGGCCCGGCGGGTGCCGGTCGGCGCGGGGCGGGGACACGGAACAGCACGGGAGGCGCGGATGCGGGTCAGGGTCGTCGGTGCCGGGGTGATGGGGCGGGGCATCGCCCAGTGGGCGGCCACGGCCGGTCACACGGTCGAGCTCGCCGACGCGAGACCGGCGGCCGTGGGGGAGGCCGTCGAGTTCACGCGGTCGATGCTCGGCCGCGCGGTCGAGCGGGGCCGGTTGAGCGCCGAACAGGGCGCGGCGGCGGGGGCTCTGCTGGTGCCCCTCGACTCGCCGTGGGAGCCCGGGCCTGAGGTGGACCTGGTGGTGGAGGCGGTGCGGGAGGACCTGGCCACCAAGGTGGAGGTGTTCACCCGGCTGGCGGAGGTGCTGCCCGCGCACACGGTGTTCACCAGCAACACCTCGTCGATCCCGATCACCAGGATCGCGGCGTCCCTGGCCGACCCGTCCCGGCTGGCCGGCCTGCACTTCTTCAACCCGGTTCCGCTGATGCGGTTGGTGGAGGTCGTGCCGGGCGCCAGGACCCGCCCGGAGATCCCGGGGCTGCTCGCGGAGTTCGTGCGGGGCTGCGGGCACCGGCCGGTGGTGGTGGCCGACACCCCGGGTTTCCTGGTGAACCACGCCGGGCGTGGGCTGGTGACGGAGGCGTTGGCGCTGGTGGAGGAGGCCACCGCTGGTGTGCCCACCCTGGACGCCATCGCCAGGGACGTGCTCGGATTGCGGATGGGGCCCTTCGAGTTGATGGACCTCACCGGGCTCGACGTCACCGACGCCGTCATCGACTCGGTGTGGCAGGGCTTCCGCTGTTCGGACCGGTTGCGGCCCTCGTTCCTGACCCCGAACCGGGTGGCCGCCGGCCTGCACGGCCGCAAGACGGGCGAGGGCTTCTACTCCTACGGCGACCCCGGCCCGTCCCGGGCGGCGGAGCCACCCGTCGTGGGGGACCGGGGCCGGGTGTTCCGGGTGGCGGGGTCCGGGGTGGACGCCACCGCCCTGCGGAACCGGCTGGTGGCGGTGGGCGGGCGTTTCGTCGACAACCCGGCCGTCGCGGCCGAGGGCACCCCGGTGCTCGTGCCCACGTGGGGGACGACGGTCGCCGCGCTCGTCGCCGAGCACCGGCTGCCCCCGGCCGGCACCGTCGGGGTGGACCCGCTGTCGCTGGCTCCGGGCAGCGGTCGGATCGTGCTGGCCGCGACTCCCGCCGTGGACGGCACCGTGGTGGCCGACGCCCGCGCGATCCTCGCCGGTCCGGAAGGCGACCCGGAGGAACGGGTGGTGTCGGTGGTGCGGGACACGGCCGGCTCGGTGGCGCAGCGCCTGGTGGCCTCGATCGTCGGGGTGGCCGCCTCCATCGCGGAGCGGGACCTGGCCAGCCCGGAGGACGTGGACCTCGCGGTGAGCCTCGCGCTCGGCTACCCGCACGGCCCGCTGTCCTGGGGTGACCGGATCGGCGCGCGCCGGCTCCTCGCCCTCCAGACCGCCCTGTTCGTCACCACCGGCGACCCCCGGTACCGGCCGACCCGGTGGGTGACCGAGCGCGCCCAGTTGGGGTTGCCGTTGACGACTCCCGCGAGCGGCCACCACGACTGACCCGGAGGGCCCCCTCGCTGGGGCCGGTGGGTCGGAGGCGTCGACCTGGGGTGGGTAGGGAGCCGGGTGGCCGGTCGGCCCGCTCAGCCGGTGAGCGTCGTCCGCGCCGCCCGCTGGCTCTCCAGGATGGCCAGTGTGCTCGGCGCCGCCTCGGGATCCGGCCAACCCGCCGGATCCCACAGCGAGGACCTGAGGAACGATCGTCCGCAGTGGACGAACAACTCGTCGACGGCCACCTCGACCGCCAGGGACGGCCTGGTGCCCTCCAACGCCAACCGGTCGAAGTAGGGGGCCGAGCGCAGGACGGTCGCCCGCCCGTTGACGCGCAGCGTCTCGAGGCGGCCCGGCATCAGGAACAACAGGCCCACTCCGGGGTTGCGCAGCAGGTTCCGCAGGCTGTCCAACCGACGGTTGCCGGGGCGGTCGGCGAAGGCGAGGGACCGTCCGCCGTCGAGGACCAGGACGCTGCCCGGCGGGTCGCCCCGGGGTGAGACGTCGAGGGCGCCGCCGTCGCCGGTGGTGGCGAGCAGGAAGAACGGTGATGCCTGGATGAACCGCCCGGACTGCTCGTCGATGACGGGGATCGCCTTGTTCGCCATCGCGGGTAACGGGTCGTCGACGATCTCGCGGAGTTCGGCCTCGCTGGTGACGGCGCGGCGCGTGGTCGGGTTGGCGTCCTTGCCACTCATGTGGGTCCCTCGTCGTCCGGGTGCGGGGTGCGCGCGCTTCCACCTGCGGGCCGGACGTGGGCCGGGTGCCGGCGTCGGCGACGGCACCCCGGATGTTAGTGCCGCCAGTAGCCTCCGAAGTAGTGCGAGCGCCGGTCCCAGCCGAGGTCGCCGAGCAGGTGCCGCCGGAGGGCGGCGACGAGCCCGGCCTCCCCCGCCACCCAGGCGTAGGGGGTGCCGGCGGGCAGGTTGAGACCCGCGAGTTCCGCGACCAGCCGATCCCCGGGTTCGACACCGGTCTCCTCGGCGAGCCAGCGGATCTCCACGCCGGGGCCGGCGACCAACGCTTGCGCGTCGTCCTCGGCCGGCACCGACACCAGCACGCGGGCGACGGCGTCGGGAGGCAGCGACTCGACGATCGCCCCGATCGCGGGGAGGGCCGTGGCGTCGCCCACCAGCAGCTGCCAGTCGGCGGCTCCGGGACGGTACTCGACTCCGACCGACTCACCCTGGTGGTGCGCGGCGGGCGCGACCAGTCCGAGGACGGCGCCCGGCCGGACGCGGTTGGCCCAGCGGGTGGCGGGGCCGGCGTCGCCGTGCAACGCGAAGTCGATGTCGATCTCGGCGAGTTCGGGGCGGTGCTCCCGGATGGTGTAGGTGCGCATGGGGGGTTGGAGGGCCTCGGGCATGGCGCGCCACGCCTGGTACCAGTCGTCGCCGGCGGGCAGTTGGGGGCGGTCCTCGCCGTCGAGGGGCAGCAGGATCTTGACGCGCTGGTCGTACCCGCCGCTGCCGACGGTGGCGATGGGGCCGCCACCGAAGGTCACCCGCATCATGTTCGGGGTGACCAGGCGGGCGGCGGTCACCGTGGCGTGGCAGACGGTGGACGTGGGGCGTGCGGTCGTGGGCCGGGGTGCGACGGTGGCGTTCGGGGCGGTCATCGGCTCCTCCTTCGGACCCGGAGCCGGCCGAGCACGCCGGCCGACGGCGCGGCGAGCCGGGATGACCGGCGGGGGCGGGTCACGGACACCTCCAGGGGGGCGTTCAGGTTTGCCTACCCTAACCTCCCGGTTCGCCCGTTCGGGCGAGGGGATGTCCACCGTCACACCCGCCCGGATCCCCGTCCACAGTGGGTGACGTCAAGATCGCCGGCCGTGCGGGGCTGGGAGGGGTCCGGCGTCCCGGTCGGGCCCCCGCCACACCCGCGACCGGGCACCGCGGCGGGGTGGAACCCGCACTCCCCCGCCCCGCCCGCGGGGCACCCGTTCTCCCCTGACCGGCGCCCCACCCCACCAGGCCACGAGCGGCCCCGCCCGGAGTTCCCACCCTGGGAAGCCGGGCGCACCACCAGCCACCCCCGGCCGGCGGGATGACGCATCCAGGAGGCCGGACCTGGTCCTGGCGCGGGTGGTCCCGAACCGGCCCTCACGCCCCAGGGCGGACGATGCCCCGTGCGAGCCCCAACCCCACCACGTCCTGCGGGCGCAGCCGCAGCTGGTCGGCGGTGGCGGGCACCTCGGAGGGATCCCGCTTCAGGATGGCGGCCGCCGCCTCCGGGGAGGTCACCGAGAAGTAGCTGTCCGGGGCCATCCAGGTGTTCTCCGACGAGGCGAACGCCAACGCCCCACCCGAACCGCCCTCCCCCACCACCAGGGTGGTCACCGGCACCCTCGCCTCGGCGATCGCCGCGAACAGGGCACCGATCGCGCCCCCGGCCCCGGCCCGTTCGGCGGCCCCGTCGTTGGCCGCGCCCACCGTGTCCACCAGCGTCAGCACCGGGACACCGAGCCGGTCGGCCAGCCGCACCAGCCGGGCCGCGGTCCGGAACCCGGTCGGTGTCGTCGGGGTCCCCAGTTGCGCCGCGTAGGCCACCGACCGCTCGCCCCGCCAGCCGAACCCGCAGGCCACGCCGTCATCCACGCCCCCGACGCGGTCACCCCGGATGTCCTCCCGCCAGTCGAAGTGGGCGTCGAGGTAGGCGTCGGCCCGGGGCCGCCGGGGAGATCGCGCCGCGCTCACCGCCTCCCACCCGGTGCGGGGAGGGCGCGCCGCCCCCAGGGCGGCCGGCGGCGCGACCGGCCCCACCGCCGGCCTGGTCAGCAACCGCACCCAGCGGCCCACCACGGCGGGCAGGTCCCGTTCCGGCACGACCGCGTCGACGTGCCCGGCGGCGAACTGCCCCTCGGCGGTGTAGGCGGCCTCGTCGCCGGGCGGGCGGACGCGGGACCCCGCGAAGCCGATCTGCGCCCCCGGCGTGGCCAGGGTGACGTCCGCGCCGCTGGCCAGGGTCGCCCACCCCCCACCGGTGGTGGGGTCGAGGGCCACCGCGAGCTGCGGCACCCCGGCGAGCCGGGTCCGGCCCATCTCGGTGGCGATGCGGTGCAGCTGGGACAGCGCGGCCATCCCCTCCTGGGTGCGGCTGCCGCCGGTCGCGACGAGCGACACCACCGGGGTACCCCGCTCCCGGGCCTGGGCGAGGGCCGCCCGCACCCGCTGCCCGGTGCGGTGGCCGATCGAACCGCCGAGGAAACCGAACTCGAAGGCCACCAGGGTCACCGGCACACCGGCCACCGTGCCGGTGCCGCAGACCACCGACTCGCTCTCCCCGGACCGCTCGGCCGCGCGGGCGTGCGCACCGCCGTACCCCGGCCAGCCGATCGGCCCATCCCCCTCCAGGGGATCGGTGTCCACCGGGACCGACGCGACGACGTCGGCCGCCAGGGCGCGCATCAGGACCCGGGCCGGCACCCGCTCACCCACCCAACGCCCGCTTCATGACCTTGCCCATGTCGTTGCGGGGCAGGGCGTCCAGGTAGCGCACCACCCGGGGCCGCTTGTGCGGGGCCAACAGGGTCGCCACGTGATCGACCAGGTCCGCCTCGGACGGGCGGGGCGCGGCGGCCGGCACGACCCAGGCGACCACCCGCTCACCCAGGTCCGGGTCCGGCTCCCCCGTCACCGCCACCTCCGCCACCCCGGGGTGGTCGAGCAACGCGTTCTCGATCTCCCCCGCCCCGATCTTGTAGCCGCCGCTCTTGATGAGGTCCGTGGCCCGCCGGCCGACGATCCGCAGGGAACCGTCCGGGTCCCGCACGCCCATGTCCCCGGTGCGGAACCATTCGCCGTCGAAGGCGTCCCTGGTGGCGTCGGGACGGTTCAGGTACTCGGTGAACAGGTTCGACCCGGTCACCTGGATCTCCCCGATGGTCTGCCCGTCGTCCTCGGTCAGCTCCGCGCCGGCGTCGTCGACCAGCCGCACCCGCACCCCGGCCAGCGGGACGCCCACCGTGCCCGGCCGCGCCGGCCCGTCCACCCGGACACTGGTGTTCATCAACGTCTCGGTCATCCCGTACCGCTCCACCACCCGCTGCCCGGTGGCCGCGCCGATGCGCTCGTGGTCGTGCACCGGCAGCGCCGCCGACCCCGACACCAACAGCCGCGCCGAGGACAACGCCCGGGCCAGGTCGGGCCGGTCGGCGATCTCCTCGGCGATCCGGTGGTACATGGTCGGCACGCCGAACATCATGGTCCCGCCGGCCGACAGGCGCTCGACGAGCGCGTCCGTGCCGAACCGCCCGAGGTGGTGCACGGTGCCGCCCAACCTGACCGGGCCGAGGATGCCCAGCACCAGGCCGTGCACGTGGAACAGCGGCAAGCCGTGCACCAGGACGTCGGCGGCGGTCCACCGCCACGCCTCCCCGAGGGCGTCGATCGTGCTGGCGACCGCGCGGCGGGGCAACACCACGCCCTTGGGGGCGCCCGTCGTCCCCGAGGTGTAGATGATCAGCGCGGGGTGCTCGGCCGGCGGTTCCGGTGGCAGCTCGCCACCGTCGCCCGTCAACGACACGCTCACCCGGGGGACCCGCGCCAACTCTCGGGGCAGGGTCACCCCGGGTTCGGCGAGGACGAGCGCCGGCGCGCTGTCCTCGACGATGTGCGCCACCTCCCGTTCCCCGCTCCTCGGGTTGATCGGCACGGCGGGGACCCCCGCCACCAGCGCCCCCACCACGGCCACGGCGGTGTGCGCGGTGGGCGTCGCCCACACCGCGACGTGCGCTCGACGCCCCCGCGTGGTCTCCACCGAACGCAGCCGTCGGGCCACCGCACCGGCCGCCGCGGCCAGCCCCGGGTAGTCCAGTGCCACGGACCCGAACCGGACGGCCTCGCGGGCGGGCGGGTTCAGCAGGGCGGGAAACAGCGGCTCGGTCACGGGGAACCTCCTGGCTCGCGGTCCACGTCCGGACGACGAGGGACGTCGTGGTCGGCTGGCCGGTCATGGTTCAGCCGAAGCCGGGCACCACCAACGCCAGCCAGATCAGCGCCGGTGCCACGGCCACCACGATGCTGGCGTAGATCAGCAGCCGGCGGAAGAGGAGATCACGGTCGAAGCCCGCGGAGTTCGCCAGGACCAGCGCGCCGTTGGTGGAGAAGGGACTGAGGTCGACCACCGTCGCCGAGACGGCCAAGGCCGTCACCATCCCCACCGGCCCGACGGCCCCGGTCAGCAGGAACGGCACGGCCAGGGGGATGAGCGCGCCCATGATGCCGACCGAGGACGCGAACGCGGAGACGACGCCGCCGATGTAGCAGAACAGCAGGGCCGCCAGCAGGGGAACCCCGATGTTCCCGACGGCCTCCCCCGCGTAGTCGATGGTGCCCATCGTCTCCAGGACGCTCACGTAGGTGAGGACCCCGCAGATCAACAGCACCGTGGACCAGGTGATCTCGTTGACGGCGGCCCGCCCGGTGTCCCGCCACACCACGCTGAGCAGCACGCCGAGGGTGATGGCGGTCAGCCCCACGTCGAGGTCGAGGACGAGGGCTCCGACGACGAGCACCAGCAGGCTGGCCAGCGTGGTGGCCCGCGCCGGTGTGATCCGGGGAGCACCGCTCGGGCCCGTCCCGGACGTGGCGTCGGAGCGGCCGTCCGCGCCCCCGCCCCCGGTGGAGGCACCGATACCGGGCACCTCGTCACCCGCCGCCGGGTCCCGCGCCCCGCCCGGCCCATCAGTCGCCGTCCGGGTCTCGGCCGTCGGCGCGGATGTCCGTGCGGATGTCGGATCCGGCTCCAGTTCGGACGGGACCCGCACGTCGGTGCGGGGCAGCCGCAGGCCACCCAGGACGACGAAGGCGATGGCGGCCACCACGAGGTTGACGGCCAGGCTCGCGAGGAACAACACGGCCGGGTTGCCCGCCAACCCCTCCCGGGCGACGACCGCGTTCACCGTGGTCCCGTAGACGCTGATCATCGAGAACGATCCGGCCTGGGTGCCGTGCACGAGCAGGACACCCATCAGCAGGGGGTCGATGCCGTAGTTCCTCGCCGCCCGCAACGCGACCGGCGCCAGGATCGCGGCCGCCGCCGGACTGACGGCCCCGATACCGGTCATCAACGCGGCCACCCCGAAGATCACCCAGGGGATGAGGACGACGCGGCCTCCCACGAGGCGCAACGCGGAGTGCACCAGCCAGTCGGTGGTCCCGTTGACCCTGGCGAAGCCGAACAGGAACGTGACCCCGACCAGCACCACGAAGAGGTCACCGGGGAAACCGGCGAGGATCGCGTCCTCGTCCATGCCGGCCAGCAGCGTCCCGACGCCGAACGCCGCCGCGAAGGACAGCACGCCCATGTTCAGCGACCTGGTGGTCGCGACGACGAACACGGCGACCAGCACGAGGATGGAGATCAACTCAGCGGACATCGGCGCTCCCGTCCCTGGGTCGCGAACCGCCGGGTCCACCGTGGACCGACCCGGTGGTGGTCTCACCGTCCTGCCGGCCGGTCGGGGTGTCAACACCCGGTCCGGGCAACTGGCTCGACCGCTCCGCCAGCCGGCCGCCGCCGGGTTCCGCCGTCGAGGGGTGTCACCGAGGCGTCCGGCCTGGCCCCCGAGGTCGACGTGTCAGCCCACCCATCGATCCCGTGGCCGCTCAGCGGGTGCGAGCGGACCGGGAGGTTCGCGTCCGCCGGGGACGGTTCCGTGTTCGCCGTCGTGTCGACGGTGCTGTCAGGCACGCGCCATGTGCCGAGGAGCCGTGTTCGGGGCCGAAACGGGCGGACCGACATTCGCCGCACGCGTGACCACGACAGCGGCGGGCGGCATACTGTCCGCAGGGAGGCGTGTGGTGGTGCGAGCGACCGCGAGGAAAGTGAAGGACTTTCCGTCGCGTTGCCCGTAACGCCGCAGGTCAAGAAGTGTCCTCCCCGCGCACGCGGGGCTGTTCCCAACTACCGGGCGCTCAAAACTTTCTTCGGCTGGTCCTCCCCGCGCACGCGGGGCTGTTCCGGCATTTCCGACCCCACACGGAGATGCCACCAGCCGCGCCCCCCATGAGGGGCTGGATGCGTACGCCAGGGGAGGTTCGATGCACGTGGAGTCCATCCCGCGCACAAGGCTCGAACCCTTGCCAACAGAATCGTTGGTTGGGGTTCGGGCCTTGTCGCTGTTCTGGGTCCAGTTGAGGGCGTTGGCGTTGACCTGGGGGGCGAGCAGCATCTCGAAGGGCCGGTTGTTCTCGACGCGCAGTTCGTCGCCTTCGTCGATGTAGACCTTGGTGAAGAAGGCTTGGTTGCACAGGCGGCGGTTGGCGTCGTCGCACCGGTTGTAGATGTCGGCGCAGCTCTCCAGCAGGTTCAGTGCGTCGTCCAGGTGGGCGCGGGCGTCGGCGTGCTCGCCGTGGTGGGCGTCGATGCGGCGGTTGATGCTGTCGAGTTCGGCGAGGATGCGGTGACGCATCAATGACGCCGGTCAGCCTCGGCGTGCCGCTCGCGACGAATGTGAGGCCGAGCGTGAGGTGTGTGACGTCGGTGTTCGACCCGAGAGCGGTGGGGGATGCCGCTTGCCATTACCCGTCACGGGTGGAGGGGCCGACCAAGTAGGCGATTGGGAGTTCGACCCGATGGGTCTCGAGGCGCTTATGTCTCTGAAGGCGCTTACGAGTCGGGCGATGCGAGGACTCCGCGGCGGCGCATCGTCTCGCAGTAACCGGCAAGCAGCGCGGTGGTCACTCCAATGCCGACGTCGAACCATGAGGTCATCGCGCCAAGCATCGCCCACCTGTCGAGGAACGCGAATGTCACGGCGAGAAGGACGCCTTGGGCGATCGTCGCGGCCAGAGCAGTGGGCACCGCCCAACAATTGAGTGCGAGCAGGAGCACGGGAGTGATCAGTCCTGCAAGGACATTGATCGCCCAGACGGCGCGAAGCAGTGGCGGGTAGTCGGTGAAGTAGTCGATTCCGCCGGCGCCGAACTGATCTCGGATGTAGTGCTGGTCGTGGATCAGGATGAGGACGAAGTCGCGCGCCCCGCCGACGTACAAGGCGAATGTTGCGATCGCCACTATCCACAGATGCCACGGACGTATTCGACCCCGTGATGCCTGCGAGTTCATTGTTCACCGCCTGTTCTGGTCGTGACTGAAAGTCGCACCGTTGAGTTGATGGATGTTGCGGCCGGGAGTCGCTGCGTTGGGGTGCGTCTCGTTGTCGCCTTGACTCGTCAACGAGCCTTCCTCGGTCTGACAGCTTTGGTGTGGAGCAGAGGACCGGCAGGATTTACGCGTCCGTGATGGGGGCGGCGGCAGCCTCGGACACGCCTGCAGCCTCCACCACATCGAGGGCTCGTTCAAGGACCTGCAGGTCTTCCATGGTCTCGACGTCGGTGACGCGTCCCCACGCCAAGGTCAGGAACTGGAACACAGTGTTCTCATAGCGCTCGCCGTCCGGAAGCGCTCCGGAGACACGAGATCGCACTGCGACGCGCGTCCGCCACGGGCGGCCGGAGACCAGCACCTCCTGGACATCAAAACGCACGCCGGGTAGCAGTCGTGTTGCACGCTCCCACCAGCGGATCATCGCGTCTCTGGTTACTCTGTGGCCTCCGAGCGCGTGATCTCCGTGGAAGTGGTACTCGAACTGCGGGGCCAGGCTATCCACCATTGTCAGGTAGTCGCCTTCGTTGATCCGTTCGAAGGTGGCGCGGACCTTGCTGCGAACTATGTGGTTGTACATCTCCGCTCTCTCCCTCTCGGCGTCGGAGCGTCAGCATGCCGTGACCGGCGTGGCGTGGTCCGAGTGCTGCCGCTCAGCGCGCCCCTACTCATGTTCTGGTTCTTGGTTCCTCGCGCATCGTCGAAGTGTCCTGGTTGAACTGCACGGCTCGTGCGCCGTGGCGGCGCAGGTATCCGACTGAGGCTGCGCCGAGCAGTGGTGGCCAGAGGGCGGCGAGCAGATAGCAGCCGGCACACACCCAGGCCCAGGCGTCGTAGTCCGCGCTCGCGAACGGGTCGACCTTGTCCCATGCGATGACGGACATCGTCACGAGGAGAGCGAGCACGAGGGCACCCGCGATGCCCGTCCCTCCGATGATCGCCGGCACGAGCCGGCGCTGATTAGTGGGCAGCCAGCGCGGGGTCACTTTGCTCGGCTCGATCGTGAGGAAGAACATGCATCCGATGGCGGTGAGTTGCATCGCCGAGAGCAGAAGGAGGTACCACGTGCCGGCGCCAGGGATGCTCTGCTGCTCGCGCCAGAAGCCTGGAGTACCGAGTGTGGCCCCCATCACCAGAGGCAGTCGCCACAGTGCGGTCGGCAGCCCGGCAACCATGCCCGCGTAGGTGCACCACTTCACCAAGTCCAGTGATCTCGACCGTGTACTACTCATGGTGTCGTCCCGGTGTCCGCATGCCGTTCCTACACGGGCTGACCGTCGGCTGGCGGCGGAACGGCGGTCCGTTCGGCGAGGCGTTCCAGCCGCAATCTCGGAAGGGTGTCGAGAGCGTGCCCGAGAAGTGCCGCGAGAGGTCCGTGCCGTTCGACGGTGTGTGTGACCCGCGTCTGCTGCCTCACGGGTTGCGGTGATAACTGCCACTGCCCGGTCTCGGAGAGCCCGGGCACCCGCCAGGAGATCGTGATCGCGTCGCTGTCGATGCGGGTGTAGGTGAAAGTTCCGCGGAGACCCCGGATGACGTCGAGTCGATACTCGACGCCGGTGGTCGCGCGCACCGGGCCTTCGACCCGTACGAAGGCAGGGTTCCAGTCGGGCAGCTCCGGTGCGTCGAGCAGGATGTCGTGCACACGCGCTGCTGGGGAATCGATGATGGCGCTCAGGGATGCGATGGTCATAGCGGATGGTCCTCTCGGGGGAATCACGCGGTGTCTCGATGAGCTGAGCGTGTCGGAGGAAGGTTCATCGGTCGCCCTTCGCGATCCGTCGCGCGGTCGCCAGCAGTTCCCCACGCTCGGCCTGGTCAACGTGGTAGCCGTCGACCATGACCGCATGGATTGACCGGGTGTTGCGGATGTCGCTCATCGGGTCCGCATCCAGGATCACGAGGTCGGCCACGCGGCCCGCCTCGACCGTTCCTGCCCACTGCTCGCGCCCGAGGAACCTGGCCGGTTCCAACGTGGCGCACTGGAGGGCGCGCATCGGGGTCAGGCCCGCTGCAACGAGCTGTTCCAGTTCGACATGCAGGCTGAACCCGGGATAGAGCCCGGGGCCGACCAAGTCGGTCCCGGCGAGCAGCCTGACGCCTGCCTCGTCCATGGCACCCACGGTCGCCAGGCGCCAATCGTACAATTCGCGGTGCTGCTCGGCTTCCGCCGGGGAACGGTGACCCCCACAGTAGATCTCCGTCCGAAGAAAGTCCCAGGAGTCGGGTGTGCCGGGCGCCATGTACTCCATCCGCTCGTCGTCGAGTCGGATCGACTCGGGGCGGTCGATCACCGCGTGGACCGCGAGGGTCGGCGTGTAGGCGACGTCGGCGGCGACGAGTCGTTCGAAGAGGGACGCCGCCCTCGCAGGGCGGTAGGACGCGACGGCCTCCCATTCGATCCGGCTGACCTGCTTGATCCAGCTGCCCAGGTGGAACTCGGGGGCCGTCTGGATCCGAGACATGGCCGCTTCGAGCCGATCCATGTCCGAGGAGGCGGCCGGCCAGATGCCACCGAAGAGGTGCTCGAACGACCGCTGTCCCGACTCGATCTGCTCGGGGAACGGCACATGATCCGACCGATGGCCGGCGACGGTGGTCCCGCGCAGTTGTGCCTCGGCGAGCACGGCCCGGTACGCCTCCGACCCCAGACGGGAGTACACCTTGATGAAGTCCGCTCCACCGTCGATCGCCTCCGCCACAGCGCGCCGCGCCTGCTCACGTGAGCCCACCGTGACGACCGGACTGTCCGGGACGTCGGACCACAGGGCGGGACTGCCGTCGAGCAGCGGGCTGGCGATGGTCATGCGAGGCCCGAGCAGTTCGCCGGACTCGATCATCCGACGGATCTGGTGCAGTCGTGGCCGGCCCCACATCTCGCGCACCGCGGTCACGCCGTTCGCGACATACAGGCTGGCGAAGTGGCGCGGGTCGTCGGTCTCCGACTCGCTATGGACGTGCATGTCGGTGAGGCCGGGGATCAGGTACTTGCCACGGACGTCCCGGATCACGGTCTCCGGGGGGAGAGGGATGAGGCTCGCCGGACCAACTGCCGTGATCACGCGGTCGATGACGATCACGGCCTGGTCTGGTCGCGGCGGTGCTCCCGTGGCGTCGATGACCGTGGCGCCGACGTAGGCCTGGGCTCGCGGGACTCGGACGCTGTCGTTGCTCATAGAGCCGTTACTCCTCCGTGCTGGTGGACTGTGGGGTCGTCACGGTGCGCAGTGCGAGCCCGGCGCAGACCGCGGCGAGCGCGAGAACGGCTGCTCCGACGACTGCGGCGACGCTGAGGCCGTGCGTGTACGCGTCGAAGGCCTGCCTCAGGAGGAGATCGGCGACCTCCGCCGGGAGTTCCTGGGCGGCGGCCACGGCCGCTCCGACGGTGTCTCCTGCGGCTTCCGCTGCGTTCTCGGCGCCGGGGACCGGGTTGGCCGTCATCGCGCCGCGATAGATCGTTCCCGCGAGCGTGCCGAGGGTGGCGATGCCGAGCGCTCCGCCGAATTCGCTGCTGGTCTCGGCGAGGGCCGAAGCCGCACTGGCCTTCTCCGGTGGGGCGGTGGTGAGCACGAGAGAGGTGACCATGGTCGCCGTCATTCCGACCCCCAGCGTCAGCGTGCTGTAGGCGACGATCAGCAGGCCGACGTGCGAGTCCGGAGTGACCAGGCTCACCCCGGCGAATCCGACCGCGGCGACCAGGAGCCCGGTCGACACCAGGAGCGCCGGGCGGACCGTGCGCGCGAGCAGGGACGCGATCGCGACGCCGAGGAAGCTGCCGGCGACGGTGGGCAGCATCCAGAGCGCGGCGGCGAGCGGCGCGAAACCGAGCACCGTCTGCATGAAGGTGACCGAGAGCAGACCCATTCCGGCGGTGGCGAAGACGACGATGGCGTTGGCGATGATGGACCCGCTGAAGGCCGGGCGGGCGAAGAGGTGGACGTCGATCATCGGGCTCGGTGTTGTCCGCTGGCGGACGACGAAGAGTGCGGCGAAGATCGCGCCGACGACGATCGCGGCGACGGATGCCCAGCCGGCGCCGTCCTCGGCGGTCTTCTTGATGCCGTAGACGAGCGGCAGGATCGCTGCCAGCGACAAAGCGGCGCCGAGCAGGTCGAACCGGCCCGGGTGGGGGTCGCGGGCCTCGCGGATGACGAGCGGGGCGACGATGAGCAGCAGAGCCATGACAGGGATGTTGATGAGGAACACCGATCCCCAGTGGAAGTGCTCAAGCAGGAGCCCGCCGATGATCGGCCCGATGGCGACACCGCCGGTGAACGCGCCGGTCCAGATGCCGACGGCGGTGCGGCGTTGATTCTCGTCGTGGAACATGCCGCGGATGAGGGAGAGGGTGGAAGGCGCAAGGGTCGCGCCGCCCAGACCGAGGAGTGCGCGGGCCGCGATGAGCATCTCGGCGCTGGACGCGAAAGCGGCGAGCGCCGATGCCGTCCCAAACGCCACGGCGCCGATCAGGAGCAGCTTGCGCCGCCCGATCCGGTCTCCGACGCTGCCCATCGTGATGAGCAGTCCGGCCATCACGAACCCGTAGATGTCCATGATCCACAGGTGCTGACTGGCAGTGGGGGCGAGGTCGGCGCTGATCCATGGGGAGCCCATGAACAGCACGGAGAGGTCCATCGAGGCCAGGAGCGCGGGGAGGATCAGCACGCTCGTGGCGATCCATTCGCGGGTGGTTGCGAGAGGGGGTGTCGTGAGGGTCACGTCATCACCATACACACGTCTAATACGCGCGTACCAGACGAACGTACGGCTTCGGGTTAGGATCGGGAGTATGGGACAGCGTCAGAATCTCCTCGCCGGGGCGAAGCGGTGCATCGCCGAGAAGGGGTACTCGCGTACGACGGCGCGTGACATCACCGCTGCGTCGGGCGCGAATCTCGCCGCGATCGGCTACCACTTCGGCTCGAAGGAGGCACTGCTCAACGCCGCGGTCCTCGAGTCCTTCGATGAGTGGGGCACCGCGATCGAGCAGGCTCGCATCGGTTCGGAGGCGGCCGAGCCGCTCGCCCGCCTAGAGCAGTTCCTCGAGGGCTTCCTCGCCGGATCCGTCGAGCAGCGGGCCACGCTCGTGGCGAGCGTGCAGGCATTCGCCGAAGCGGAGTTCGCGCCCCAGGTGCAGGAGCAGCTCGCCGCGACCTATGAGCGCAACCGTCGGAGCATCGCCGCGATGCTGCTCGACATCGAGCCCACCGCCGTCGACGAAGCCGGCCGGCAGCTCGGATCCCTCGTCCTTGCCGTCATCATCGGCACCGCTTTGCAGTGGCTCATCGAGCCGGAGGCCACGCCATCCGCATCCGCCCTCATCGCCGCCGTGAGCGCGCTGGCCATGGCGAACGGGCCCGGCGGCAGCGGTTAGCCGAGGGGAGGTCGTGGAGCGAATCCTCCGCGTGTGCGGACCGGGCCGACGCCACTGGGTGACATCGCAGAAGCGCCGCTCGACGAGGTTGCGGCCCTTGTGGTCGACTGCGTCGATCTCAGGTGGTCGCCCTCCGCGCGACCGCGTCGTTTCCGATGAGCCTGCTGATCGCGCGGTTGCGGGATCTCGACGCGGATGCCGCGGTCGCGCAGGTGGCTGAGGATCGCTCGCGAGGAATATGCCTTGTCGCCATGGACGAGCTACATCGCGCGGTCCCTGCTGGAAGCCGGCGGTTTCAGACCGCGACTACACCCCTGATGACGACGAGCCGTCAAACGCTGACGTGAGCAAGCGCGGCCAGTGGCGTGGCCAGGTCTGCTGCGAGTCCCGGGTCGTGGAGGGCGACCTCGTCAGCAAGCGCACTGACGAGAGCTGTGTGCGAGCGCGCCAGCTCTGGTTCTGCCTGGGACACGGCGCGCGCCTGCCGCAAGACGGTCAGGAAGGGCGTGGGCAGACGATCGGCGTCACGGCCATGATGTGGGTTGAGGCCATGCCGCATGCATGCGAGAACAAGGAGCTGATCGCGAAGTTGGTCAAGCATCATGGTTGCTTGCCATACGCGTCTGCGAGCGATCGCTGAACGCGAGTGCAGTGCGTAGAGCCAGGCCATCCCGATCTCGCGTGATGCCTCCGGCTCCCGGGGCTCGGTCGAGGGCTGAGGGGTGCCGAAGAGCAACCTGAATCCGGACTCAGTGGCTCGGAACTGGTCCTCGGGCCAGAACGATACGTCGATCTGCAGTGAGGACGCGAGAAGGAAGACGCGATAGAGCACACCGCCAGCGATGACGTCCAGGTGGTGCGCCGCACCGCGCAGGTCGTAGAACTGTGAGGTCCACCGACTCGCCACTTCCGCGGGGTCGGTGTCACGACGCACTTGCAGCACCAAGTCGATGTCGGACCAGGCGTCCTCGCGCCCAGTCGCCGCCGAGCCTACGAGCGCGGCGTCCACCACATCGTCGTCTGCGTGAGCTGCCTCGATCAGCTCCTTGCGCAACTGCTCGCGCTCGACGGTGTGAACATGCCGACAAGCCTACGGCGGCCCGCCCGTCGCGCCACGATCACTCCGCTCGACTTGACGTTGAGGCATGGAACCCGCTGGTGAGGATGTCTACCGGCCTCCATCAGACTCGACCCGTCGGTGTGCAACTCGACGGCTTCGCCGAGGTCGCACTCATTTGAGACCGCGTCTGCGGATCGGGATCGAACGGCGGACCAGACGGGCCGCCGCCGTGCGGCGGTGAACGCTGAACCGCTCGCCCAGCTCCACCAGCGTTGCGCCCTTCTGGTAGAGAGCTACCAGCTCGTCTACCTGTGCTGGGCTCAGAAAGGTTTGAGTCATCCCAACCGCACGCACCATCCGACCCCGCTCGTCTACTACGGACGGCTCCAAGGGCCTGCGGTCCCGCTGGTAGACGCCCCGCGACCTGCGAGAAGACACGGTTCTCAGGGCCGGGCAGGGGTTCTCGAACTCTCTACGGAGGTCCGACGGTGGTGGTGACACCTCTGCCGTGACGCGGAAGATGACGGGTAGCGTCCATCAGTTCAAGGTCGCAGCGGCCGCAGGCAAGGTCTCGATCGACCGGGACAGCGCCGAAGCAATGGCCACCAAGGTTGATGCCATCGCTGACCGAGCAGAACGTCGACTGGGCTACTTCCGTTTCTTGCGGCAGGACGTGAAGCTGGGTTCGAGCCCGGTGGCGAAACTGATGTCCCAGCAGGATCAAGCCTCCGCAGCCGGTTTCCCTGACTCCGCCTACGAAAACCTACTGCTCTACATCGAAACACTGCGGGATCTCGCTTCCGCTATTCGGGCGAGTGCGCGCGCGACGAGTCAGACCGACGAGGACAGCGCCGCATCGATGAACCAGATTGACAGGTGAGGAGGACGATGTTGCGAATCGGCCCGGCGAGTCGGTGGGCGGCGGTGGCCCTCGCCGCGTGCACGGCCTCAGCTTGTGCCCAGGAAAGCGCTGGTAGAGCCATCGATTCCACGGATATCCCGGAGAACACGGTTGGCACCGGGACTCCTCCCACTTCCTCGCGCCCTCCGGGGGACACGGCTCCCGGGGACGTCGGAGCGGAACTCGAGGCCACACATCCCTGTGAGGTACTTCCCGAGCACGAGGTGACGGCACTGGGATTTGACCCGGAAAGCGCGCACTTCGACGATTTCGGAATCATTTACTCGTGCTGGTACGAGCCCCTTCCAACCGGCCAGGGAAACCTCACGCTCCAACTCGATGCGAACAAGGGAGTGGATACGATCAACCTGACTGGTTTCTCCGCGAACGAGATCCAGGTCGGCTCCCTACGGGCACTGCGCATCACCGACGATCTGGACCCTCGCGTGTGCCAGGTGGCGCTGGCGTTGGACGAGGAGGTCCACGTCTCGGTGATGGTGAGCTTCGTGGAGGACACGGAGGAGGCGTGTCGTCTCGCCGAGGCGGCCGGTGCGCTGGCCGAACAGTACCTGCCGAGCGCACGCTAGCCGCAGGAGCGCGCCTCGCCTCCCCTCCGGCAGGAAAGGAACCGTCCGCATGTCGTTGTCGCTGGTGGAGGTCTGGGAGCGCTACCCGGTGAGCAGCAGGTCCAGGCCGCCGGCCCGGCGGACGCCGACGCGTGCCGCCAGGAACCAGCCTGGCCTACGAGCTGGCACGCTGCTGGCGGGGGCGTTCCCGGCTCGTTCCTCACCGCAGGACGCGGCGACCCGCGAGTCCGTGCCCCTCGCCGTTCGCCGTCGAAGTCGCGGTTCCACGGGCTGCTCGGCCAGACATGGTGCACCCGCCCCCACCGGGCCGGGCGCGCCACGTTCTTGGTGCGAGGCGTCGCCGAGGCGGTGACCGGTCAGGGCGTGGCGACCATGCGGACGTGGTGCTTGTCGATGATCACGCCGGTGGGCAGGTTCTCGTCGGCCGTTCCGGCGGGGTAGGCGGTGATGACGGGCTGGGCGGCGCGGTCGCGGTCGAAGCGGCGGATCTGGGCGACCAGCCGCTCGGCGAGTTGGGCGGCGGCGGGGCCGTGTCCGGTGGCGCCGAGTTCGTAACGGCGTTCGCCGTCCTGGTCGATGGGGCGAGGCTTGGTGAGGTAGGCCAGGGAGTCGCCCTCGACGATCGCGGGCGTGCGGTAGGCGAAGGCGGGGTGGCAGAGACCAGCCTTGATAGCCTCGTCTTCGGCGTCGAGGCGGCAGGTGCCGGGTCCGATGGCGGTCAGCCAAAGCCAGATGTGGTCGAAGGGCTCGTCAGCGACCACGGAGGCGCCGGACCACACGGTGCTCTCGGGTCCGGTGAACACCTCGTGCAGGGCGGCCGGGTCGATGTTCTGATCGGTGTCCCAGTACAGCACGACGTTCTCGACGACCGTGCCGGTCCGCTCGCCGGTGGGCACGATGCCGATCATGGGGATGAACCCGCAGAGCTGGCTGTTGGTCGCGCGCAGGTGCGTGTCCTGACGGGTGAAGGCGACGCTGCGGGCCTGCCCGCGCCAGTGCGACGGGACTACCAGTGTGCCGCCGGGGGCGAGCTGGTCGAACCAGGCCGGGGGCAGGTCCCACGGCCCGACGGTGACGATGACCTTGTCGTAGGGGGCATGGTCCGGTGCGCCCAGGGCGCCGTCGCCGGTGATCACCCGCACCCGGTCGTAGCCGGTGTCGGCCAGAGTGCGGCGGGCGTGGTCGGTGACGTCGGGGTGGATGTCGACGGTGGTGACGCTGCCGGTCGGTCCGACGAGTTCGGCGAGGAGGGCGGCGTTGTATCCGGTTCCCGCACCGATTTCCAGCACGTGTTCTCCGGGGCGCGGATCGAGTTGGCCGAGCATCATCGCCACCACCGTGGGCACGGAGATGCAGCTGGCCGGCCGGTCCTTGCCGGGCTTGATGGTGATCGCCTTGTTGGCGTACGCCTCCTCGACCGAGGCGTCGGGCACGAACCGGTGACGGGGGACGGCGCGGAACGCCTGCTCGATGCGCTCGGAGGGCAGGTGACCGGCGGTGCGGATGTGGTTGATCATCTGCTCGCGCAGGTCCTCGGGGCAGGTGCTGGTGGCGTTGGTCATCCGGTTCCCTTCCGTGGGTTGTGGTGCCGCGCGAGAGCGACAGGACAGCACGCTGGCACGCCATCCCGTAACCAGCACCGGGCAGCTGGTCCAATGCCTGGACCTGATTCCACGCCCGATCGAGTGGTTCGGTGTCGGGCGTTCTCGTCCCGCGTCACCAACGATCTGGACTTCGCGTCTGCCAGGGAGCTCTGGAGTTGGACGAGGAGTTCCACGTCTCGGTGGTGGTGAGCGTCGTGGCGGACACGGAGGAGGCGTGTCGTTTCGCCGAGGAGGGTGGTGTGCTGGCCGATCAGTACCTGCCGGGCGCATGCTGGCCGTGGGAGCACCCCGCGTCCCCTCCGGCAGGAAAGGAACCGTCCGCATGTCGTCGTCGCTGGTGGAGCTCTGGGGGCGCGGCGCGGTGAGCGGAAAGCCCCGCAGGGCGACCACCGGTCGTGAGGCGAGGACCTGGCTGCGCTGGACCCAGTACGCCGACCACGGCCCGGACGGGACCGTGCTCGGTCCAGTAGCCGGGCGCGCGGTGTTGGACCTGGGATCGGGCAGGGGGGACGACCTCGCTCACCTCGTGACCCTCGGAGCCACCGGGGTCGGTGTCGACGTCGCCCCCACCCGTGAGGAGGTCGCGCGGGAACGCTGGGGCCATCTGCCAGGTGTGGAGTTCCGCGCGGCCGAGGCCACCGCTTTCCTCGTGGACGGCGGGGACGTTCGTAGTGGTGCTGTCGATCTTCGGTGCCGTCTGGTTCACGGACCCGGACATCCTGCTGCCGCTCGTGCGGGAACGGATGATCCTCGGGGGAGTTCTGGCGTTCTCCCACCTGCCGCCGGGAAGCCAGGGGCCACGCCCTGGCGACGCGGGTATGCGGCACGACCACTCCCCCGACGAGTGGGCACGATTCCTTCCTGGTCACGGCTTCTCCGAGGTGGGCGTGTCACTGGTCGGCCCGCCTCCGGGCAGGGCCGTGGGCACGACGCTCGGGCGTGCCAGGGCGGCCTGACCGGCTGGGCGTGCGCGCCTCCCCTCGCGCGCCCGCCGGATGTGCCGGAGTGCTGCCCCTGAGCCGCACGTCCGCGGGGTGGGGCCGCCGGTCTCGGCCTGGTTCGGCGCTGTCCTCTGGCGGTCCACCAGGCCTCACCTGGGTGGGAGGCGCGTTCGGACCCGTACCGGGGGCGGGTCAGCGGGTGCGGGCGTAGTGGCGGCGGGCCTTCTCGCGGTTGCCGCAGACGGCCATCGAACACCAGCGGGCGCGGTTGGCGCGGCTGCGGTCGAACAGGAACAGCTGGCACCCGTCGTTGGCGCAGGGGCGGAGCCGGCCGGGTTGGTGTTCCTCGGTCGCCGCCCAGGCGAGGACGATCTCGACCGCCAGCCGGGCGTGCGGGGGAGTCTCGAGCGTCCAGCGGAGACCGTCCGGCGTGGCCTCCGGGATCTGGCGAACCCCTTCGAGGAGTGGCGCCAGCGTGGCGGGCGAACTCGCTCCGGTCACCACGTCCCGCAGGGCGTCCCGCGCCGCGCGCAACAGCGCCAGCTCCGCGGGGCTGCCGTCGCCGCCGTGGTCCCGTGCCCAGCGCGCGCCTCGGGTCGGGTCGCCGAGCGCGTCCTGTTCCTCGCCGTTGACCAGTGGCCTGCTGTTGAGCAGGTCCAGCAGCGCGTCCACCGAACACCACCTAACCTCATCGAGTCCTTTGACAGGTTATCCGATCCCGTGCTTGCATGACGAGCAACTAACCGGATCGAACAATAAAAGAGGTTAGATATGAGCTCGGTGCACCACCGGACCGCCACGGTCGACGGCCACGAGATCTTCTACCGAGAGGCCGGCCCCGCCGACGCCCCCACGATCGTCCTGCTGCACGGTTTCCCGACGAGCTCGTTCATGTTCCGCGAGCTCATCCCGCTGCTAGCCGGCGACTACCACGTCATCGCGCCGGACCACCTCGGCTTCGGCCACTCCGACGCCCCGGCGGTGGAGGACTTCACCTACACCTTCGACGCCCTCGCCGACCTGACCGCCGGGTTGCTCGACCAGTTGGGCCTGGACCGCTACGCCCTCTACGTGCAGGACTACGGGGCCCCCATCGGCTGGCGGCTCGCCCTCCGGAGTCCCACGCGGATCTCCGCCCTGGTCACGCAGAACGGCAACGGCTACGAGGACGGGTTCGTCGAGTCGTTCTGGAACGACCTCTGGGCGTACGGGGCGGATCCGGGCCCCCGCACCGAGCCCGCCGTCCGCGCCGCGCTGAGCCTCGACGCCATCCGCTGGCAGTACCTGCACGGCGTACCCGACCCCAGCGTGGTGAGCCCGGACACCTGGACGCACGACTTCGCCCTGGTCTCCCGCGAGGGCAACGACGAGGTCCAGTTGGCGCTGTTCCGCGACTACTCGAACAACCGGCCGCTCTACCCGCTGCTGCACGAGTACCTGCGCACCAGCCGGGTCCCGGTGCTGGCCGTGTGGGGAGCCAACGACGAGATCTTCGGGCCGGCTGGTGCCCGCGCGTTCGCCCGCGACGCGGAGGACGCGGAAGTGCGACTGGTCGACGGCGGCCACTTCCTGCTGGAGAGCCACCTGGAGGTCGTCGCGGGGTACGTGCGCGACTTCCTGGCGCGCGTGCCCCGCTGAGTGGCCCGCTGCGCCGCCTCCCGCCGCGCCGGCTCGCCCGGTCGACCCGGGTTGACCAGCCCCGACCGCCCGGCCGTCCGGACGACGACAGGGTTTCCCGGGGGCCTCCGCCCGGGCGGGAGTCGGTGGCGCCCCGGCTGCGGGACGCCACCGGATGAACCGGGCGGTCTCCCCTCCCCTCCCCTCCCCTCCTCTCCGGCTCCGGCGGAGGCCTTCGCCTGGCTCGGACGCCGGTCGGGCCTCCGGGCCGGCGGGCGCCTGTCCCGGGTTCAGCCCAGTCCGGGGGAGACCGCCAGCCGGCCGACCGTGTTGCCCTCGGCGAGGCGCTGCAACCCGGCGGCGGCCTCGGACAGCGGCAGGCGTTCCCCCACCCGGGGTCGGGCGATGCCCTCGTTGGCCAGTCGGGTGAGCTGGGAGTGGGCCTGGGCCACGGCTTCCCGGTCGCGTCGGGCGTAGAGGCCCCAGTGCAGGCCGACGATGGAGTAGTTCTTGAGCAGGGCGTGGTTCAACGCGGGCTGGGGGATGGTGCCGCCGGCGAAGCCGACGACGACGATCCGCCCCTCGAAGGCGACGCACTTCGTGGAGCGCTGGTAGGAGTCGCCGCCGACGGGGTCGTAGACGACGTTGGCGCCGTGGCCTCCGGTGACGTCCTTGACGACGTCCACCAGGTCCTCCCGCGCGCGGTTGACGACGACGTGAGCGCCCATCGCCCTGGCGACCTCGACCTTCCGCTCGTTGCCGACCACGCCGATGACGGTGGCCCCGGCGGCCCGGCCGAGTTGGACGGCGGCGCTGCCGACGCCGCCGGCGGCGGCATGCACCAGCAGCACGTCGCCGGGTTGGATGGTGGCGCGGTGGTGGAGTCCGAACCAGCCGGTCTGGTAGCCGATGAAGAAGACGGCGGCCTCCTCGTCGTCCAGCGAGTCGGGGGCGGGGAACACCGTGGCGGCCTCCATGACGGTGTACTCGGCGAGGCCTCCCCGGGGGAGCGCGGCCAGGCCGATCACCCGCTCCCCCACCCGCCGGTCGGTGACCCCTTCCCCCACGGCGACGACGTCGCCGCAGAGTTCCACGCCCGGGGTGAACGGCAGCGGCGGACGCACCTGGTAGCGGCCCTGGCAGAGCAGCACGTCGGCGAAGTTGACGGCGGCCGCCCTGACCCGGACGACGACGGTGCCCCAGGACGGTTCCGGCTGGGGTGTGTCGACCAGTTGGAGAACTCGGTTCGGTTCGCCGGTCTCCCGCACCTGCCACGCTCGCACGCTTTCCTCCCTCGTTCGTAGGTCGCGGGGTCGCCCCGCGTGTTGTCGGTGCCCGGCCGGGTGCCGAGGCGGGCGCCCGCCGGCGGCGGGCTCGTTCGCGGTGGGAGGCGGTGTGCGTCGCCCCTCGGCCGGGTCCCGCTGTGGCGAGTCCCGCTGGTGGCGCGACGGCCAGCCGCCGCCGGGGGCCGCCCGTGGGGCGGCGGCCCGGGCGCGCTGATGTCAGAGCCGTTCACGTCCTCGGCGTCGCCGCGGGTCGGCCCCGCGGGGGAACGGGTTGGAGTGGCCTGCCGCACCGGACGCCGGGCCAGCGCCCCTCGAACCCCCCGCCCACGGTCCGGGTTGGTCGGGTCAGTCGGTCGGTCAGTCGGTCGGTCAGCCGAGTTGGTCGCCGACCCTGGTGTAGCCGCGCAACAGGTCTCGGGAGATGATCAACCGCAGCATCTCGTCGGTGCCCTCGAAGATGCGGAACAGCCGGACCTGCCGGTACCAGCGTTCGATGGGCAGTTCGCGCGTGTAGCCCATGCCGCCGTGGATCTGGAGCACCCGGTCCACGACCCGGTTGACCATGCCGGCGCCGAACAGCTTCGCCGCCGCCGAGCTGTGCCGGGGGTCGCGACCCTGGTCGACGGTCCAGGCGGCGCGCAGCACGAGCCCCCTGGCCGCCTCGATCTCGACCTCCGAGTCGGCGATCATCCACTGGATCGCCTGGTTCGTCCCGATCGGGCGGCCGAAGGTCTCGCGCGTGTTGGCGTACTCGATGGCCATCTCCAGGGCCCGTTCGGCGATGCCCAGCCCCTGCGACGGGATGGCGTAGCGGCCCTTGCCGATCCACTTCATGCCGAGTTCGAAACCCTGGCCCACCTCGCCGAGGACGTTGCGGTGGGGGACGCGCACGTTGTCGAAGACGAGGGAGGCCGGTCCCCCCTCGCCCATGGTCTGGATGAACTCCGAGGTCCAGCCCCGCTCCCGGTCGACGAGGAAGGCGGTGGACCCGCCGCGCGCGCCGACGTCGGGGTCGGTGACGGCCACGACGATGGCGAAGTCGGCCTCGTTGCCGCCGGTGATGAACACCTTCTCGCCGTTGAGGACCCAGTCGTCCCCGTCGCGCCGCGCGGTCATCCGGATGTTGGCGGCGTCGGAGCCGGCGCCGGGTTCGGTGATGGCGAAGCAGGAGACCCGGTCGCCGGCGATCGTGGGCAGCAGGTATTCGGCCCGTTGTTCGTCGTTGCCGTGGTAGAGGATGTTGTCGGCGCTGCCGCCGAACCGGAAGGGGACGAAGGAACGGCCGGTCTCGGTCCACACCAGGGACTGGTCGACGGCGGGCAGGCCCATGCCCCCGTACTCGGTGGGGGTGTCGAGCCCCCAGAACCCGAAGGCCTTCGCGCGCTGTTGGAGTTCGCGCAGTTCGGACTGTTCGAGTCCGGGGAGGCCGCGACGTTCCCGGCGGAGCGCCTCGGCTTCCAGCGGCATCACCTCCTTGCGGACGAAGTCGCGGACGGTGTTCCGGACGGCCTGTTGTTCGTAGGTCAGCGCGAGGTCCATCAGCTGCTCCGGATCAGTGGTGGTGGGCGGGCCGGGTACCGCTTCGGGCGGGGCGGGGCGGGGCGGGGCCCGGCTCGGCCCGCGTCGGGTGGGCGGTGGTGCTGGGGGTGGTCAGCTCGTGGGCAGGGGGTAGTCGGCCACGGCGTCGGCGGTGCTGGCCGCCTCGACCTCGACGAGGCCCCCGTCGGCGCCCCGGGCGGGCGCGAGGACGTAGGAGTCGGAGGAGGGCGGTTGGGCGGGGTCGGAGAAGTCCATCGGCATCCCGAGGCCGACGTCGACGAGGTCCTGGGAGCGGTGCGCCTCGACGATGCCCTCCCTGGTCAGGTCGCCGTGTTCGCAGGCCGCGGCGAGGGTCTCGGCCAGCGACCGCATGGTCGAGTAGCCGGAGAGCGCGCCGCCGTCGATGTCGTCCCCGGGGTAGCGCTCCTGGTAGGCGGCGACGAGTTCCCGGACACCGGGGAGGTCGCTTGACGCGGCGGGGGCGCCGCTGATGAGGAAGAAGTGGTCCTCCAGGGCCTCGGCGACCGGGGTCTCCAGCAGTTGGGAGGCGTAGGAGGGGGTGTTGCCGACGACGGGGACGGGGTCTCCCGATGAGGCGGTGACCCCGACGAGGGAGGCGAGTTGCGCGGGTCCGACGCTGGTGAGGATGGCGGTCACGCCGGCGGAGCGGAGCGCGGCGGCCTGCCCGGTGAGGTCGGACTCCCCGGCCCGAACGCGTTGCTCGACGAGGGTGAGTCCCGCGTCCTCGGCGGCGTGGCGGGCGCCGAGGACGGCGTTCTGCCCGTAGTCGTCGTCGAGGTAGACGTGGCCGATGCGCTCGCCCGGTTCGACGCGTCCGGTGCGGAGCAGGAAGTCGACGCCGTTGACGAGGTCGATGTCGTAGACGTTGCCGGGTACCTGGATCTCGCGGTGGCCGAGGAGGCTGGACGCCCAGCTCTGGGGGAAGGTCAGCAGGCCGTCGCGGACGATGTCGTCGGAGAGCGCGGCGAGCATGGGCGCGCCGAGCAGCTGCGGCATCGCGGCCACCTCGGGGGCGATCTCGCCGTACCCGGCGGTGGCCCGTTGCACGTCGTAGCCGTGGTCGCGGACCACGATCTCCAGGTCGCGGCCGCAGACCCCGCCCTCGTCGTTGATCTGTTCGACGGCGAGCTGCTGGGAGTTGACGATGCTGGTGCTCAGCGCCGCGTACGGGCCGGTGAGGTCGGTCAACGCGCCGAGCCTGATGGTGGTGTCGGTGACGCCGGGACCGGTCGAGGGGCCGTCGCCGTCCGCGCCCTGGGTGCCGGTGGCCTTGGAGCTGCAGGCGGTGAGGGTCAGCAGGACGGCGAGGGCGGCCGCGCCGGAGGTGGGAAGGGTCCGTCTCATGGGGTGTCCTCCTTGGCGGGACGGTCCAGCGGCCCGGTGGTGGGGTCGGGTCGGGCCGGCCCGGCGGGGTCGCCGGGTTCGGCGGGGGCTGGGCCGGGGTGGGTGGGGACGTGCCGAGCCGGGCGGTGCCCGGTCGGTCCTGGCTCCGGTGCGGTCGGCCCGTGGGGGACGACGGCCGCTGTCGGTCCGCCCGCTGTCGGGGTGTCGCGGCTGCGGGCGTGGAGCAGCCGCTCGGCGAGGCCGGCGAGGCCTCGGCGGGTGAGCAGCAGCACTAGGACGATCGCGAGCCCGTACAGGTAGCGGGACAGCTCGGCGGGGGTGACGCCGGCCTGGCCGGAACCGGGGGCGACGACCAGCGGGAGGTGGTCGGAGTACTGGGTGAGCAGCTGCGGGAGCACGGTGACGAACACGGCGCCGGCGACGGCGCCGCCCACGGACCCCAGACCGCCGATGATGATCATGGCGAGGTAGTCGATGGACAGGGCGAGGCCGAAGTAGTCGGGGACGACCCGGCGGAAGGCCAGGGCCAGCAGCACCCCGGCGAGCCCGGCGTACATGGAGGACACCACGAACGCGGCGGCCCGGAACCGGGTGGTGGACACGCCGAACACCGACGCGGCGACGGGGCTGTCGCGCAGCGCCCCGAACGCCCGGCCCGGTCGGCCGCGCACCAGGTTGCGGGCCACCAGGAACGCGGCGAGCACCGCCACCAACCCCAGGTACCAGAGCCGTTCCAGGCCGCCGAAGGGCACGCCGAGCACGACGAGCCCGGGCGGGTCGTCGGCGAAGGCGAAGCTGCCCAGGGTCAGGGGTTCGACGGAGCGGCCGTGGTGGCCACCGGTGATCTCGGGCAGGCCCACCAGCAGCTGGTGTCCGACGAAGACCAACGCCAGGGTCGCCAATCCCAGGTACATGCCGTGGAGTCGACCGGCGATGGGGCTGAACAGGCCGCCGGCGATCCCGGCGAGCAGGACGGCCAGCACCGCCGCGGCCCAGGTCGGCAACCCGAGGCCGCCCGGCCCGGCGCCGGGCGCTCCGGGTTCACCGGAGGCCCAGGCGTAGCCGTAGGCGCCGACGGCGAGGAAGAAGGCGTGGCCGAGGGAGAGCTGGCCGGCCACCCCGGACAGCAGGGTCAGCCCGATCGCGCCCACGGCGGCGGCCATCGCGAACAGGCCCGTCTGCATCCAGGTGGGTGGCAGGTACAGCGGCAGCACGAGCAGGGCGAGCAGCAGCGCGGCCGTGGCCAGTGCCCGGGTCGGGGGTCGACGGGGCGGGAGGCTTTGGCGGGGCGCGGTGGGGGCCGTGGGGTCGGCGACCGCCGGTTCAGACACGGGTGGTCTCCTTCGCTCCGAGCAGACCGTTCGGGCGGACCAGCAGCACCAGCAGCATGATCAGGTAGGGGGCGACGTCACCCAGCGACTGGCCGAGTTCTCCCAGGTGGGTGCGGTAGCTGGTGACGGTGGCCTCGGTGAGCCCGATGAGCGCGCTGCCCACCAGGGCACCGGGCACCGAGGTCAGGCCGCCGAGCACGGCGGCGGGGAACGCGGCCAGCGCGACCTGCCCGGTGGCCCGGTCCAGGCCCGGGGTGGGGAAGGCTGCGAGGAAGACGGCGGCGACGGCGGCCAGCGCCCCGGCGACGCACCAGGCGCTGACCCGGACGCGGCGCAGCCGGACCCCCATCAGGGTGGCGGCCTCCCGGTCGGCCGTCACCACCCGCAGCGACAGGCCCCACCGCGACCAGCGGAGCAGGGCGAACAGGGTCGCGATGAGCAGGACCGCCACGAGCACCGAGGCGATGCGGGACTGGGCGATGACCGTCCCACCGAGGCGCACGACCCCGGTTCCCCAGGGGTCGCCGAGGGAGAGGACGTCGGATCCGATCAGCCGGGACAGTTCGGCCAGCAGCAGGATGTCGACGCCGATCGTCACGATCGTCAGCACGTGGGCCTGGCCGAGGTGGCGTCCCCTGGCGCAGACGAGTTCGACGAGTCCGGCGCCGGCGGCCGTGACCGCGACGGCGGCGGTGACGGCGGCGAGGAAACCCCAGTGCGGGTGCAGGACGGCGGTCAGGTAGCCGCCCAGCAGCAGCAGCGAGCCGTGGGCGAAGTTCATGACCCCGGACACGGTGAACACGACGACGAACCCGACGGCGATCAGCGCGTACACCGAGCCGAGGGCCAACCCGTTGACGAGGATGTCCGCGACGCCGCTCATCTGGGGTCCTCCGGCAGGGTCGTGGCGGTCGCCGTGCCGGGGCCGGCGGCGGACTCGGGGACGGGGACGGGGACGGGGACGCCACCGAGGTAGGCGGCGATCACGGCCGGGTCGCCGCGCACCCGCTCGGGTGGCCCGGTGGCGACGCTGCGGCCGAAGTCGAGGACGGTGACCTCGTCGGCCAGGCCCATGACCAGGGGCATGTCGTGTTCGACGAGCAGGATCGACGGGGCGAGTTCGGCGCGGACCCGGGCGATGAGGTCGACCATGCGGCGCCGTTCGGCCCCGTTCATCCCGGCCACCGGTTCGTCGAGCAGCAGCAGCCGGGGTTCCATGCACAGCGCCCTGGCGAGTTCGACGCGTTTGCGGTCCCCGTAGGACAGCAGGTCCACCGGGGTGTCGGTCAGGTCGCCGAGGCCGACGAGCTCGGCGACCTCCCGCACCCGCGCGCGGTGCGTCCGTTCCTCGCGGACCGCGCCCGGCAGCCGCAACGCGGAGGCGAGCAGCCCGGCTCGGGTGAGGACGTGCCTGCCGAGCATCAGGTTGTCGGAGACGGTGCCCCGGGCGAGGACGACGTTCTGGAAGGTGCGGGCCACGCCGAGCGCCGCGATCCGGTGCGGTGCGGTGCGGGTGAGGTCGTGGTCACCGAGGACCACGCTGCCGGTCGCCGCGCGGCACACCCCGGAGAGCACGTTGAAGAAGGTGGACTTGCCGGCGCCGTTGGGGCCGATGACGGCGTGCAGGCTGCCGGGTTCGACGGTCAGGTCCACGTCGTCCAGGGCGACCAGTCCGGCGAAGCGGACGGTCAACGACCGTACCCGCAGCGGAACCGCCGCCCGCCCGGTGTGGACGGGCCGGCCCGGGATCGGTGGTTCGCGGTCCCGGTCGCCGACGCCCCGCGGGTCCGATGGGGTCGGAAGGGCCGGACTCCCGCCGGGTTCGGCGCGAGCGGGCGCCGCTGGCCGGGTGTCGGCACGGCGGGCCCGAGGGCCGTGGTCGCCGTGGTCCGGGTCCGACGGTTCGACGTCCCCCTCGGCGCCGGTCCCGGTCGGTTCGGGCTCCGACGCGTCGGGTGCCTCCCCGAGGTAGAGCCGCCGGACCTCGTCGGAGGTGGCGAGTTGGGCCGCCGCGCCGGACAGCCGCACCCGGCCCAGGTCGAGGACGTGGGCGTGGTCGGCGACCCCCAGGGCCAGGGCGGCGTTCTGCTCGACCAGCACGACGGTGACGCCGCTCCGGTTGATCTGGCGGATGACCTCGGCGACGGTCTGGACCACGCGGGGCGCCAGGCCCAGGGAGGGTTCGTCGAGCAGCAGCAGCCGGGGGGCGGCCATCAGCGCCCGGCCGATCGCGAGCATCTGCTGCTCACCGCCGGAGAGGGTGCCGGCGGGTTGGCCGCGCCGCCGGGCCAGCACGGGGAACAGGTCGTACACCTCGTCGCGGGCGGCGCGTCGCCGGGCGCCCCGGGGCGAGCGCGGGCCGAGGGCGCCGGCGTCGAGGTTGTCCGCCACCGACAGCGCGGGGAAGACGCGGCGGCCCTCCGGGACCTGCACGACGCCGGCCGCCACCGTGGACGCCGCGTCCCGCCAGTCCAGCGGCCGCCCGTCCACCTCGACGGTTCCGCCGGTCACGGCACCGCCGTGCAGCGGCAGGGTTCCCGACACGGCGCGCAGCAGGGTGCTCTTGCCGGCCCCGTTCGCGCCGAGCAGCGCGGCGACCGAACCGGGTTCGACGTGCAGGCACACCTGGCGCACGGCCGGCAGCGCCCGCCCGTAGCGGATGTCGAGCCGGTCGACGCGGAGGCCGGCGGGGGTGGTGGGGCGCGGGTCGGTGGTCATGGTGGCTGGCCTCCTCTCCGGTGCTGGTCGGGACTGGTGTGCACGCGGACACGGCGTGGTCCGGCCCGCCGGGCGCGGGCGGCTCGCGGGTGGGGTGGTGCGGGCCCGTCGGTTCCCGCCGACGGCGCCGGCGGCGGTGGGCCGGCTGGTGGCAACGACGACAGCACGGGCCGTTCGGCGGGGTCCAGCGGCGCATGCCAAGTCATGGCGGCCGCCCAAACCCGTCCCGCCCAGTGTGTGCGCCGCCACAGTCCTCGCCTCCGGTGGCGGGTATCGCCCCGACGATCGGGGAATGAGCGATGACGACAGTGCGCACCTGCCCGGGGGCGACGCCGCCGGACCGCCGGGCCTGGACCTCGCGCGACTGCGCGCGCACCTGGCGGAGCACCTGCCGGGGGGCGTGGTGGGCGAGCTCGGGGCCCGGCTGCTGACCGGGGGGCGGTCCAACCTGACCTACCTGGTGTGGGACGGGGTCCGGCGGTGGGCGGTGCGCCGGCCCCCGCTGGGGCACGTGCTGCCCACCGCGCACGACATGGGTCGGGAACACCGGGTGCTCGCCGCCCTCACCGGCACCCCGGTTCCGGCCCCGGTCCCCTTCCTGCTGTGCCGGGACCCGGCGGTGCTGGGCGCGCCGTTCTTCGTGATGGAGTTCGTCGAGGGCGAGGTCCCGAACGCGGGCTCGCTGCGGGGCCACGGGGGCGGGCACGCGCGCCGGGTCGGTGGGTGCCTGGTCGACCGGCTGGTGGAGCTGCACGCGGTCGACGTCGACGCCGTCGGCCTGGGTGACTTCGGCCGACCGTCCGGGTTCCTGGACCGCCAGCTGCGGCGGTGGTGGCGCCAGTTGGAGGGGTCACGCAGCCGTCCCACACCCGAGCTGGACGGGCTGCGTGCCGCGCTGGCCACGGCGGTCCCGGTCTCCCCCGCCCCCACCCTGGTGCACGGGGACTTCCGGGTGGACAACGCGGTGTTCGGTCCGGACGGGACCGTGCGGGCCCTGCTCGACTGGGAGATGTCCACGCTGGGTGATCCGTTGACGGACCTGGGGATGCTGCTGGTGTACGGGCGGCGTGCCCCCCTGGACGGTCAGGACCCGGTGAACGCCCGCACGGTGCCCGGGTTCCCCGACGAGGACGAGCTGGTGGCCCGCTACGTGGCCGGTTCGGGGCGGGACGCCGCCGGTCTGCCCTGGTACGTGGCGCTGGGTTTCCTCAAGCTCGCGGTGATCCTGGAGGGGATCCACTACCGGCACCAGCAGGGCAGGACGGCGGGACCGGGTTTCGAGGGCATCGGGGACCTGGTGCGCCCACTGGCGGTGGCCGGGCACCGGGCCCTGGACGGCGGGTGAGCGGAACACGGCGGGGGTGGTCCGGCCTCGCCGGCTGTCGCGGCGCACACCACCGCGCCGGGAAGCCTGTGCGCCGGCAGCGGATGCCACGCCGGCACCCGGGCGGCGCGCCCCGACACCTGTCCACAGCGGACATGGTCTGACCAGTGTGAACCCACTCCGAACAGGGCCGTCGGGGTCGGCTGGGGCCCCGTCCCGGTGGGATGGCGGCGGGGCCCGACGTCGTTAGGCTGGCCACCACCCGGACCCGCTCCCCGCCGGCTCCCGGCCGGCCGCCCCCGTCCCCGCACCGGGTCCTCCACGCGGCACGCCGACGTTCCCCTCGCAGGAAGGCAGGCCATGACATCGTCCTTCTCCTTCCACGGCCGGCTCGCCGTCGTCACCGGCGGCGGCTCGGGCATCGGACGGGCGTTGGCGTCCGGCCTCGCCGAGGAGGGCGCCCGCGTCGTGGTCGCCGACCTCGACGCCGCCGCCGCCGCCCGGGTCGCCGCCGCGCTGCCCGGCGGGCGCGGCGTTCCCCTGGCCCTCGACGTGACGGATCCGGTGGCGCTGGACCGGGCGATCAGCGGAGTGGAGGCCGAGCTGGGACCGGTGTCGGTGTTCTGCTCCAACGCCGGGATCGCCGGCAGCCGCCTGCTGGGGTCCCCGGAGGAGTGGGAGCGGATGTGGCTGGTGCACGTGGCCGCCCACGTGCACGTCGCCCGCCGAGTGCTGCCGGGGATGGTCGCCCGGGGCGAGGGCCGCCTGTTGGTGACCGCCTCGGCGGCCGGTCTGCTGACCACCCTGGACTCGGCCGCCTACGCAGTGACCAAGCACGGCGCGGTGGCGGTGGCCGAGTGGCTGGCCATCGAACACCACGACGCGGGGGTGCGGGTGTCCTGCCTGTGCCCGCAGGGGGTGGCGACGCCGATGCTGACCGGCTCCGACGGCGGGGCACCGGCCACGACGGCGGCGGGTGGGGTGCGCTCGGCCGAGGACGTGGCCGCCGAGGCGTTGGACGCGTTGCGGCACGGCCGGTTCCTGGTGTTGCCCCATCCGGAGGTCGGCGAGTTCGAACGCCGGCGGGCCACGGACCGGGAACGCTGGCTGGACGGGATGCGCCGGCTCCGACGCCGCCTCCGGCCCGCTGACCCGCACCTGGCCGGCGGCACCTCGCCCGGCTGATCCCAGGGCAGCCCGCCCCGACACCCCGAGCCAGTGACCCGTGACCCGCGAGGAGGACCCGTGACGACCTCGGACCCCCGTCCCGACGGCACCCCCGGCCACCCCGACGAGCCGGTGCCGATCCCCACCGCCGACGGCACCCCCCGCCTCGCCGGTCGCGTCGCGCTCGTCACCGGGGCCGGACGGGGCATCGGGTTGGCCATCGCCCGCCGCCTACTCGCCGAGGGGGCTCGGGTGTGCGTGACCGCCCGGCACGCCGAACCGCTGGCGGAGGCCGCCGCCGACCTCGGCGGCCCGGACCGGGTGCTCGCCGTCCCGGGCCGCAGCCACGACGCCGAGCACCGCGCGGAGGCGGTGCGCCGCACCGTGGAACGGTTCGGCCGGCTCGACGTGCTGGTCAACAACGCGGGCACCAACCCGGTGCGGGGGCCGCTGCTGACCGCCGGCCTCGACGCCGTCCGCAAGACCTTCGAGGTCAACGTGTTCGCCGCCCTGGGCTGGGTGTCGGAGGCGCACCAGGCCTGGCTGGGCGAGCACGGCGGCGCCGTGCTGAACGTCGCCTCGATCGCCGGGTTGGACACCTCCCCCGGCCTCGGGGTGTACGGGGCGAGCAAGGCGGCGCTGATCCGCCTGACCGGTCAGCTGGCCGTGGAACTCGCGCCCCGGGTCCGGGTCAACGCCGTGGCCCCGGCCGTGGTGCGCACCCGCTTCGCCGCCGCCCTCTACGAGGGCCGTGAGGACCGGGTGACCTCGGCCTACCCGCTGGGCAGGTTGGGGGATCCGGCGGACGTCGCCTCGGCCGCCGCGTTCCTGGTGTCCGACGACGCGTCCTGGATCACCGGGCAGACCCTCGTGCTCGACGGCGGCCACACCCTCCGCCCGGCCTGACCCCCGGCCCCCGGGCACCCCCGCCGGTGGCCGATCCACCCCGTCCCGGTGTCCGTTCCGTCCACGGCGGACGGCGGGTCCGTCTCCGCTGGGTCGTTCCGGCGACGACGGCGTTCCGCCCCCTCGCCCGCGTCGACGCCCGACGCCGCGTGCCGAACCCGGGCGTCCCCCGCCCCCGTGACCCCGCTCCCGAGGAGGAAAACCGATGGACTTCGCCCACGACGAGCGCACCCGCGAGCTGGCCGACCGCCTGCGGGGCTTCATGGCCGAGCACGTGCACCCCGCCGAGGAGGCCCTGGCCCGGGGCGAGGCCGACCCGGGGCCGGAGTGGGGGCCGCCGCCGCTGCTCGCCGAGCTGCGGGCGGAGGCCCGGCGGCGCGGGCTGTGGAACCTGTTCCTGCCCGGGGAGCACGGCGCCGGGCTGACCACCCTCCAGTACGCGCCGCTGGCCGAGATCACCGGCCGCAGCCCCCGCCTCGCGCCGGCCGCGCTGAACTGCGCCGCTCCCGACACCGGGAACATGGAGATCCTGGCGTTGGCGGGCACCGAGGACCAACGGCGGCGGTGGCTGGCACCGCTGCTGGACGCGCGGATCAGGTCGGCCTTCGCCATGACCGAACCGGACGTCGGTTCCTCCGACGCCACGAACATCGCCACCACGGTGGAACGGGTCGGCGCCGAGTACGTCGTCAACGGGCGCAAGTGGTTCGTCTCCGGGGCGCTCTCCCCCGAGTGCGAACTGCTGATCGTCCTCGGCAGGACCTCGGAGGACGGTCCGGCACGGGAACGGCACAGCATGGTCCTGGTGCCGACCGGCACGCCGGGTGTGACGGTGCGGCGCGGCATGAGCCAGTTCGGGTACTCCGACGACGACCACGGCGGGCACGCCGAGATCCTGTTCGAGGACGTGCGGGTCCCGGCCGCCAACCTGTTGGGCGAGCCCGGCTCGGGTTTCGCGATCGCCCAGGCCCGACTGGGCCCGGGGCGGGTGCACCACTGCATGCGGCTGCTCGGCATGGCCGAACGCGCGGTAGAACTGGCCTGCGCGCGGGCCGCGACCCGCACGACCTTCGGCCGCCGGCTGTCCGACCAGGGCGTGGTGCGGGAGTGGGTGGCCGAGTCGAGGGTGCGGATCGACCAGTGCCGGCTGCTGGTGCTCCGGGCGGCGTGGCTGATGGACCGGGAGGGCAACCGGGCCGCCCGCGACGAGATCCAGGGCATCAAGATCGCCGTCCCCCGGGCGGTGGAGTGGGTGGTGGACAGGGCGGTGCAGATCCACGGGGCGGCGGGGGTGAGCCAGGACCTGCCGTTGGCCCGGTTCTGGGCGATCGCGAGGTCGCTTCGGATCGCCGACGGCCCCGACGAGGTGCACCTGCGGTCCCTGGGCCGCCGCGAGATCGAACGCCAGCTGGCGGCGCTGGCCTGACCGGGTTCCGCCCGCCCCGACCAGTCCTGCCACCGCCCGGGTGGTGCCAGCGGCGGGCCGAAGGGGCGTCAGCAGGTCGGCGAGGCGCCACGGCCACCGGTGGCAGCGGACGGGGCCAGCCCGTCGGTGCCTCCGACGACCCCGGGACGGCGGTGGGGCGAGGCCGGCTCGGTTCGGCCGAGAAACCGGTGGTGGGACGCCGTCGCAGCGGCCAGGATGGCCCCGTGTCAACACGAGTGGCTCCCCTCACGGGTGGCGGCGCGCGCATCGCGGCTGGTATCGCCCCCGCCCTCCCGAACCACGGCCACCACGTCGCCGCGCTCGACCGCGTGGAGGACGCCGACCCCACGAGCGGTCGGGCCCTCCACGTCGGCGGTGGGCCTCGTGGCTGACCGGCGGCCGGCCACGCCGGACTTCACGATCCGCCCGGCGCGGCTTGACGACTGGCCCCGGATCTGGCCCATCGTCGAGGACGTCGTCACCGAGGCGCGAACCCTCCCCTACGACCCCGGCATGGGCGCGGACGACGCCCGGCGGATGTGGCTGCTGCCGGCACCGGCCAGGACGGTCGTCGCCGCCGACGGCGACCGGGTGCTCGGCACCGCGAACATGTACGCCAACCGTCCGGGTCCTGGCAGCCACGTGGCGTCCGGCAGTCTGATGGTCGCCCGGGCGGCGCGGGGCGCGGGCGTCGGGCGTGCTCTCACCACCGACCTGATCGGTTGGGCGCGGGAGAACGGTTTCGCGGCGGTCCAGTTCAACGCCGTGGTCGACACCAACACGAGCGCGGTCCGCCTCTACGAGAGCCTGGGTTTCGTCACGCTCGGGGTCGCCCCCGGGGCGTTCCGCCACCCCGAGCACGGTGACGTCGGCCTGCGGATCATGTGGCTGGACCTGTGACCCGACCGGTCGCGTGCCGGGTCGCGGTGCCCCGGGCCGTCCTCGGTCGCCGCGGCGCGGCAAAGCAGCCCACCCCGGGGAGAGGCCGGGGGTGGGGTGGCCGGTGCGGCCCGGTACGGGGACACCACCGGACCGGGCCGGCGCTCAGCCCTGGTCGCCCTGGTCGAACACGACGACCGCCCGCGCGCCCCGGCCCCGGTCGAGGTCGGCGAAGACGTCCTCCACCTCGGCGAGGTCGATCCGCCGGTCCACCAGGGACCCCAGGTCGAGGGCTCCCGCGCCGAGCAGGCCGAGCAGGACGGGCAGGTCCTCGGCCGGGTCGCAGTCCCCGTACATGCAGCCGGCGAGGGTGCGGCCCAGCATGGCGACCTCGGCGGCGCTGAGGGTCAGGGTGTCGCTCCGCTCGCCGAGCCCGACGACGGTGGCCCGCCCGCCACGGCGGAGCACGTCCCAGGCGGCGCGGATGCTGGTGGCGCGGCCGACGCATTCGACGGCGTGGTCCGCGCCCCTGCCCCCGGTCAGCCTTCGGACCCGCCGGGCCAGCTCCGGCCCGGGTTCGAGCACCTCGGTGGCCCCCAGGGACTCCGCGAGCGCGGCCTTGTCCGGCGCGGGGTCCACGGCGATCACCGGGGCCGCCCCCGCGATGCGGGCGGCCTGCACCGCGCACAGGCCCACCCCGCCCAGCCCGAGGACCACCACGGACTCACCGGGGCGGACACGGGCGGCGTTGCGCACCGCCCCCACGCCGGTGAGGGCGGCGCAACCCAGCAGCGCGGCCTCCACGGCGGGGGTGCCGGGTGGCAGCGGAACGCAGGCGTCCTCGGCCACCAGCGTCTCGGTGGCGAAGGCCGCCGCGCCCAGCCCTGGGAACAGAGGTTGGCCGTCGGCGCCCACGGCGTGCGGGCGGGTCGCGTACCGCAGCGACGCCTGGCACAGGTAGGGCTGGCCGCCCCGGCAGAACCAGCAGTCCCGGCAGGGCGGTGACCAGTTCAGCACCACCTGGTCGCCGACCCGCAGGCCCGTCACCCCCTCCCCCACCTCGACGACGTCGCCGACGCCCTCGTGCCCCAACACGGCCGGCAGGTGGTGGGGCAGCACACCCCGGGCCAGGGACAGGTCGGAGTGGCAGACACCGGCGGCGGTCATGCGGACCCGGACCTCCGACGGGCCGGGGTCGCGCAGCTCGATCTCCTCGACCCGCAGCGGTTGGTCGGTGGCGCGCAGGACGGCGCCGACGGCGGTGCTCGGCATGGTGTGCTCCCTCGCGGGGTGGGGTCGCGGCGACCGGGACGGGCCGGGGCCCGTGGGGTCGAGGTGGTCAGAGCGGAAGCTGGACGGCTTTGAGCTGCTGGAACTCGGCGATTCCGTGCGGCCCCAGTTCCCGCCCGTACCCGGAGTGGCCGTAGCCGCCGAAGGGCGCGACCGGGTTGAACGGTGCCCCGTTGATGTCGACCTGCCCGGTGCGCAGCCGGCGGGCCACGGCGGTGGCGGTGTCGTCGTCCTCGGCCCAGACGGCGCCGGCCAACCCGTAGGGGGTGCCGTTGGCGATGCGGACGGCCTCCTCCTCGTCCCGGTAGGGCAACACGGTGAGGACCGGCCCGAACACCTCCTGCTGGGCGATGGCGGCGGCGGGGTCGGCGTCGACGACGACGGTGGGCCCGCAGTAGTGGCCGCGCCCGTCCGGCCCGGCGGCGTCCCGACCGTCGACGGCCAACCGGGCGCCGTCGTGGACCGCGCGGGCGATGTGCCCGGTGACGGTGCGGCGGTGGTCGGCCGAGACCAGGGGCCCCAGGCGGGTCTCCGGGTCGGTCGGGTCACCGGGCCGGTACCGCTGGCTGGCCGCGACGGCCAGGTCGACGGCCTCGGCGTACCGGTCGTGGCGCACCAGCAGGCGGGTCTGCGCGGTGCAGGTCTGCCCGGCGTTGAGCAGGCAGCTGTCCACTGTCCTCCGCACCGCGCGGGCCAGGTCGGCGCCGGGCAGCACCACGGAGGCGGACTTGCCGCCCAGTTCCAACGCGACGCGGGCCAGGCGTTCCCCGGCGAGCGCGGCGACCCGGGCGCCGGCGGTGGTCGACCCGGTGAAGGACACCACCGCCACCCCGGGGTGGCGGACCAGGGCCTCCCCGACCACCCGGCCGCCACCCGGGACCACGTTGAGCACCCCCGGTGGCAGCCCGGCCCGGTCAGCCAGGTCCGCCAGGGCCAGGGCGGACAGCGGGGTGAGGCCGCTGGGTTTGAGCACGACCGGGCAGCCGGCGGCGAACGCGCCGGCGATCTTCGCGACGGCCTGGTGCAGCGGGTAGTTCCACGGCGTGATGCCGCCGACGACGCCGACCGGGTCGCGGAGGACCAGCGAGTGCCCGAGCCGTTCCGGGGCCGCGAATCCGGGGTCGCGCAGCAGGGCCGAGGTGGACTCCAACACCCGCAGGGGCAGTCCGACCTGCACGGCGCGGGAGAAGCGGATCGGCGTGCCGAGTTCGGCGGTGACCAGCTCGGCGAGGTCGGCGGCCCGGTCGGCCATCGCCGAGCGCAGGGCGTCGAGGTGGTCGGCGCGCTCACCCGGTTCCAGGGCCGCCCAGGCGGGGAAGGCCCGTTCCGCGGCGAGCACCGCCTCGTGCACGTCCTCGGGGCCGGCCGCCGCGACCCGGCCGAGCAGCTCCCCGGTGGCGGGGTCCTCCACGTCGATCGGCGTCGACGTGCGCGGGGCCGTCCACCGGCCGTCGAGGTACAGGCGGTCCGGGGGCAGCTGGTCGAGCAGCTGGGGCTGTGCTGGCACGGCGTCCTCCACGCGCTCGGGGTGTTCGGGAGTCGGGTGGTCGGGATGGGTCGTGGGTGGTCGGCGGTGCCTCGCCTCCGGGTGACGTGCGGCCCGTGGGCGGCGCCGGGACCGCACCGGGGTCAGGAGAGGCGTTCGACGACCATCGCCATGCCCTGCCCGCCGGCCACGCACATCGACACCAGGCCGAACTGGCCGTCCCGGACGCGGAGGCCGTGCAGCAGGGTGGCGGTCAGCCGGGCCCCGGTCATGCCGAACGGGTGGCCGACGGCGATCGCGCCGCCGTGCACGTTGAGCCGGTCCTCGTCGAGCCCCAGGTCGCGGTGGACGGGGATGACCTGCGCGGCGAACGCCTCGTTGATCTCGGCCAGGTCGAGGTCGCCGACGCCGAGCCCGGCGCGGCGCAGCGCGAGCCGGCAGGCCGCCACCGGCCCCAGCCCCATGATCTCCGGGGACAGCGCCGACACCCCGGTGGAGCGGATGCGGGCCAGCGGGGTGATGCCGAGGTCCCCGGCGCGGTCCTCGTCCATCACCACCAGGGCGGCGGCGCCGTCGTTGAGCGGGCAGCAGTTCCCGGCGGTGACGGTCCCGTCCGGCCGGAACACGGGGGCGAGCCCGGCGAGCCGGTCCAGGGTGGTCCCGGGGCGGGGGCCGTCGTCGGCGGCGACGACGGTGCCGTCGGGGAGGGTGACGGGGGTGATGTCCTCGGCCCAGAACCCGTCGTCGAGGGCACGGGCGGCGGCCCGCTGCGAGCGCACCGCGAACTCGTCCTGTTCGCGGCGGCTGATCCCCCGGTGCTGGGCGACGTTCTCGGCGGTCTGCCCCATCGCCAGGTACACGTCGGGCAGTTCACCGGACAGGCGGGGGTCCTCCCAGGGTGGGGCTCCGCCGCCGGCGCGGGTGGCCGAGCGGGCCATCGCCGCCGCGTAGCGGGGGTTCTCACCCCGCCCGCCGGCCTGGGCGTCGGCGGGGCGGGCGATGCGGGACACGCACTCGACGCCGCCGGACACGTAGGCCAGGCCCTCCCCCGCGCGGATCGCGTGGAACGCCATCCGGGTGGTCTGGAGGGACGAGGCGCAGTGCCGGCTGATCGTCGCGCCGGGCAGGGCGTCCAGGCCGAGCGACACCGCCACGACGCGGGCGATGTTGAACCCCTGCTCGCCGCTGGGGTTCCCGCAGCCGAGGTAGAGGTCCTCGACGTCCTCGACGGGCAGTTCGGGGACCTGGTCGAGCGCGGCGCGGACCATCGCGGCGGCGAGGTCGTCGGGGCGGACGTCGCGCAGCGACCCCTTCCTGGCCCTGCCGATGGGGGAGCGCGCTGCGGCGACGATGACGGCCTCGGGCATGGTCTCCTCCGGGTGCGGGCGGGGCGTGGGGCGGCGGGATCGGGGGCGTCGGCCGTGCGCCGGCCGCCGGCCCCGGGGCGGGGTGTTCCGGCTGGGCGGACCGGCACGGGACGGTCGGGTCCGGTCGTCCGGTCGTCCGGTCGGGTGGAGGGACGACGGGCCCGGGGTGGCGCCGGCAGCGGCGCCGGTCAGGCCGGCGACGGCTGCGGTTCGCCGGCCCCGGCCCGGCGGATGCCGCCCGGGGCCATCCCACCTGACCACGGGCCACCTCCCCTGTACAGCGGGGCCGGCGGCTTCTGGCGCCTTGCACAACCGGGGACGACGCCGCCATGTGACAGGGCACAGAACGCGACGACGACGCGGAGGGCACCGGCGCGGCCCCCTCGGTCGCCACACCCGCCGCGCCCTGGGGAAACACCGCTCACGACCGGCTCGCGGGCGCACAGTGGACCCGGGAGGCGGGCCGAGCGGCGGTCTTCCGCCGGAGTTCACGCGTGCGTAACTTGGCCGGTGTGATCGGAAAGCCTGTCCACTCGGTCGGCCTCCGCATCCACGACCGAGGCGACGACGCCCTGGCGGTCACCCGACCGCGCACCGTGGCACGCGGTCGTGCCCGGACGCCCGCGCGGACCGCCGCGCCCCCACCTCGGTGTCCTGCCTGCTCCGCCCCGGAGGTTCCGCCGCCGCCCGCGTCCCGCCCCACCCCACCCGTGACCACCCGGCCACGGGTGGGCCCACCTGCCGGGTCGGAGCCTCGGGTGGCGGCTGGCCCCGCCACAGCGGCCCGCCACCCCGCTGGACCGCTCGCCGCGTCGGACGCGGCGGCAGCCGAGCCGTTGACCGCTGGCGCGGGCGCACCCACGGACCCGCCGCCCCCGACCCCGGGTCCGCCGCGCCCGGCTGAGGAACCGCCCGGAGTGGACCCGCCCCCGACGCCGCCCGGTGCGCCCGGCGGCGTCGCACCACTGCCGGCCCGGGGAACGTTCGCGCCCGCGGCCCGCGCCGGGCCACCTCCCACCGCCCTGGATCGCCTCCCCGCCGACACGCGCCGGCTGGTGCTGGTCGCCGCCGCCGCGACGGTGTTCGACGGGCCACCCGCCCTGGACCTGCTCCACCGCGCCGCCCGCCGCGCCGGGCTGTCCCCGTCCTGCCTGGACCCGGCCGAGGACACCGGGCTCCTCGTCGTCGACGGCGACCTCGTCCGGTTCCGCGACCCCCACCTGCGGGACGCCGTCTACCGGGAGGCGCCGCGACCCCACCTGCGCGCCGCCCACGCGGTGGTGGCCGACGTCCTCGACCCCGGGCCCGGCGGTCTCCGCCGGTTGTGCCACCGGGCGGCGGCCACCGTCGGCCCGGACGACCGGTTGGCCGCCGCCCTGGCCCGCGCCGTCGACCGGCACTCCCCGACCGGCCGGGGACCGCTGCTCGACCACGCCCAGTGCTCCACCGCGCTGGCCAGCGCGGCACGGCTCACCACCGACGCCCGCCGCCGCGCCCGCCGCGTCCTCGCCGCCGTCGACCACGCCTGGCTCGCCGGCGACCCCCGCCGGGCCTGGGCGCTGCTGACGGCCCCGGAGCTGCCGGCGGCCGACGACGACGTGGTCGGCCGCCGGGAACTCGTGCGGGGAGCCCTGGAACTGCGCGGCGGGGTGGTCTCCGACGCGCACGCCTCCCTGGAACTGGCCGCCGCCCTGTTGCGCCCCCACGGCGGACCGTTGGCGCGGGCGGCGCTCATGGACCGGTTGGCGGCCAGCTGGGCCAGCGGTGACCTCCCCCGGCACCTGGCCGCCCTCGACCACGCGGCGGCCGACGACCCACCCGGACCGTCCACGGCCGGGAACCGCCCGGCGGCCGAGACCCCGCCCGCCCCGACCTCGGGGCACCGGCTGCCCAGGGCGCCCCGATTCCCCGACGTCCGCCTCGCGGCGCGCCTCGCCGGTGTCCGAGCGGCCGCCCACACCCAGCCCTGGGCTCACCCGGCGGCCGCCCGGCCACACCCCCCGGGAGGAGGGCTGGTCAGCTGGTGCGAGGCGCCCCGCTCGGCTGTGCGACCGACACCGTCCTGGACGGTCCACCGGCACCCGGGCCTCCCCGGGACCCGCACCCCACCCGAGGCCACCGAACGCCCACTCCCGGCGCCACGACAACCCCCCGACCCGCCACGGCCCGGCCGGCACCCCTCGGGTTGGGAGGCCGACTACGCGGGCGGACTGGCGGCCGTGCTGCGCGGCCGGCCCCACGAAGGAACCCCCCTGCTGCGCAGGATGCTCGACGGCGAGCTCGACGGCGCCGTCCCCCTGTTCGCGGCCACCGTCGCCGCCCTCGCCGCCGGCCGCCCCCGGGACGCCGCGACGGCGGCGGCCCGAGCGCTGGCCTCGGCCCGCGCCGGCGGGCCGGCCGCCCTGATCCCGATCGCGCTGGAACACCTGGCCCACACCGAACTGGTCCTCGGCGACCACGCCCGCGCCCACTCCCACGCCTCCGCCGGGCTGCGCGCCGCCCACCGCGCCGGCCAGCCCAACCAGGCCACCCACCACCGCGCTCTCCTCGCGTTCACCTCGGCCCTGCTCGGGGAGGAGGAGTCCTGCCACGACCACGCGGCCCGGGCGGCCAGGGAGGCCGCCGCCCGGGGACTGGTGTTCGCCGAAACCCTGGCCACCTGGGCACTGGCGATGCTGGACCTGGCGGGTCGCCGGCCCGAGACGGCCGCCGACCGGCTCCGCCCGCTGCTGGTCGGCAGCGGGCCACGCGGCCACTTCGCCGCCCGCGAGTTCGCCGTCCCCTCGCTGGTGGAGGCGGCCGTCCTCGCCGGCGACACCCACGGCGTCCACGCCCCGCTCCGGCGGTTCGAACGCTGGGCGGCGGCCACCGGCGACCCGGACCGGCGGGCACAGGCGCTGCGCTGCCGCGCCCTGCTCCACGCCGACGACAGCGGCGCGGACGCCCTGTTCCGGGAGGCGATCGACCTGCACGAACGGGCGGGCCAGGGCTTCGAACAGGGCCGCACCCGCCTGCTCCACGGGGAGGCGCTGCGCCGGCGCCGCAGCCCCGGAGCCGCCCGGGACCAGCTGCGCGCCGCGCTCGTCCTGTTCGAACTGTGCGGGGCCAGGCAGTGGGCGACCCGGGCACGCGACGAGCTCCGCGCGGTCGGTGACTCGCCGCCCCGGGCCGTCAACCTCGCGGGCCGTCGCCGGAGGACGGTCGACACCGACCGGCTCACCCCGCAGCAGCTGCGGATCGCCCGCGCCGTCGCATCCGGTAACACCAACCGGGAGGTCGCGGTGAGCCTGCGGCTCAGCCCGCGCACCGTGGACCACCACCTCCGCAACGTCTTCGCGACCCTCGGGGTGCGCTCCCGCGTCGAGCTGACATTGCTGCTGTCGAACGGCGGCTCCGACCGCGACGACACCCCGGCGGCCAGCGGCGTCGGCGTCGGCGTCGCCGTCGGGCGGCACCCCACCGGCCGGGAGGCGGCCGGGCAGGCGTCGGTGACCGCCCTGGCCACCGCGCCCCGCCGGCGACTGCCACCGGGACAACAACCCGTGTTCGGTCGGCCCAGGAACCCGGCGACCACGACCAGCGGCGAGGCACCACCGCGTCCCACATCCGAGACCAGCGCCCCGCGCCGACGGTCCCTGCCCTCCCGCCCGGGCGGCCAGGCCGAGGAGGCGGGCGCGTGACCCGGCCCGTCGAGCCGGCGCACCACGTCCCCTGCCCCTGGATGCCGGGTCCGGTGCCGTTCGCGGCCCCGTCCTCCCACCGGCGCAGCCCCGCAGGCCAGCCGCCAACCCTCGCCGCCCTCACCGCCCGCACCGCTCGGCGAGGGCGGCGAGGCCGCACCCCGACCACCGTCCCTGCCCCAGGGCCGCGCCCTGCCCCTCCACACAGGACGAGGTGAGACCCGTGACCAGACCCGCGTCGCCGCTCCGCCACCCCACCACCCCGGGTGAACCGACCGGCCGCACCGTCTTCGGCGGGCGGCCGCACGCGGACGCACGCGCCCGCCCCCACGGGCCGGCCACCGGCAGGACCTCGGTCCGCGCCCCGCACGCCCTCCCCGGACTACCCGCCGCCGGCCCGCCGATCCGCTCCCGCGCCAGCGCCGAAGCCGTCGCCGTCGTCCACCACGCCGCCAGGAGCCTGCTCAGCGAACTCCCCCAGCTCACCGACCACCTCGTCGCGCTGCTGCGGGAACAGGAACCCGCCTACCGGTCGGCCGCCACCGACTTCGACGGCCTGTGGCGGGAGGTGCACGAATCGCTGGAGCACAACATCCGGTCGATCCTCGCCCCCCGGGAGACCCGGGAGTCCGCCCGCCGCTGCTCGTGGCGGATCGGAGCCGAACGGGCCGAGCAGGGGCTGCCCCTCGACGCCCTGCTGCACGCCTTCCGGTTGGGCGGTGGCGTGGTGTGGCAGGGGCTGGTCGACGCCACCACCCGCAGCGACCCCGACCGGGTGCACCTGCTGGTGCACGTCGCGGCCGACGTGTGGAACTTCGTCGACGAGCACTGCGGCCTCCTCGCCGACGCCTACCGCAAGGTGGAGGGCCAACTCACCCGGCGCCGGGAGGAACGACTGCGGGCCCTGGTGGGGGCGTTGCTGGACGGCAGCACGAGGCTGGCCGACGTGCCCGCGGTGGCCGCCGCCCTGGACCTCCCCCAGCAGGCGCGGTACGCGGTGGTGGTCGTCGCCGGGCAGGGCCGGGCGGTGCTCCGCGACCCGGGCCTGCGGGTCGGTGTCCCCGGAACCCGGATCATCTGGCACACCGGGGTGGAGGAGGAACTGGGCATCGTCCAGCTCGGGGACGTGGCGGTCGCCGACCTCGCCGCCGCCCTGACCGTCCCCCGGGGCTGCCGGGTCGGGGTGAGCCCGGCCGTGGAGGAGCTGGCCGCCGTGGGCGCGGCCCGCCGTTTCGCCGACACCGCGCTGCGGACCTGCGAGGACGACGCCCAGGTCGCCCTGTTGGAGGACCACCTGCCCTCGGCGATGGTGGTGAGCTGCCCGGAGCTGTCGGCCGCGCTGACCCGGCGGGCCCTCGGCCCTGTCCTCGACCTCGACCCGCCGGACCGGAAGGTCCTGCTGTCGACCCTGGAGGTGTGGTTGGACTGCGACGGATCGGCGCTGCGCGCCGGAACCCGGCTGTTCTGCCACCGCAACACCGTGCTGAACCGGCTGCGCCGCTACGAACAGCTCAGCGGGCGGTCCCTGAACCGGCAGCGCGACCTGCTGGAACTCGCCCTCGCCCTGGAAGCCCAACGCCTGCTCGGCGAGTGAGGGGAACGGGGAGAGGGGTGTGCTGAGGTTGGTGCGACGTGGCCCACCGCGTTGGGCCGGGGCGGCCGGTGAGCGCGCCGGGGTGCCCCGGTCCTGCGCCCCTGAGCGGGAACCGTTCCGCCGCACGGCTGGGAGGTGCGCCCGGCGATGCGGTGCCGCCAGCCCGCACCGGAACCGGGCCTGCGGGGGACACTGGACGGCGGTGACGGTTCCCGGGCGGACCACCGGCCGAGCCGCCGCCCGAGGTGTACGGCGGGCCGCGCTCACCTAACGGCTGGCGACCGGCACCCCAGGACGTCGGGCTTCTCCGCCTCGCCTGCTGAACGCGAACACGGACGCCATCGCCGTCGCCGTGCCACAGGTCACGTCACAGCGAGGACGGCCAGCTGGCCAGCCGTCACCAGCCGACCCCGGCAGGCGGCCGGCGCCGGCCGACCCCCGTCTCGCACGCCCGCAAGCGCACGCCGACGACACAGCGGACCGTCATCGTGATCGGCGTGACACCGCAGTGCGCTGCGGAGGGGAAGTGCCACACCGTGTCCAGCTACCAACCTGACCGGGAAGGGTGGGTTTGGTCAGGTCGCGATTCCCATCCGAAGGGCGAGGCCCCGCAACGCGCCAGCACCGGCTTCCCTGCGCGACCGCACGAGCAGGCTGCTGACCGCGTCCCGGACCAGGGGGTGGTTGCGGACGCGGTGGGGGGCGAGCTTCTCGGCTTTCAGCAACAGCGCGAGGCCCCGCTCACGGGAGCGGGTCTCCGAGAGCACCGCACGTCCCCACTCCGAGTAGAACGCCGCTCGCCTCCCCGCGTAGGGAATGACGTCAATGTCGATCTGCCCCGCGATCCTGTCCACGGCGCCGATGTCCTTCTTCTCCGAGGCGATCACCAGCGACCAGACGGCGACGTTGGTAGGGCCGAACCAGAGTCCCGCCCACGGAGACCCCGGGCCGCTCACTCGTCGCGCCGCGTCCCTAGCCTCCCGAACGTGTGCGTCCGCGACATCATGCTGGCCCGAGGCTACCGCCCCCAGCGCCGCGTTGAGGTGCACCTGGCCATACGCTTCGAGCACGCCCGGCTCGCCGATGTGCGGTTCCAGCGATCCGGCCGCAGCGGCCGAGAAAGCCACCTGTTCACGTCGCCGGCCAGGACCGAACGCCTGACCACGCATCCAGTAGCCCAGCCCCCGGAGCTGAGGATCGTCGAGATCCTCGGCGATCGTCCTGACGTGCGTGTACGCCAGGGCCGGCAGCCCCACACCGTGCAGTGCTTTCGCCGCGTCCATGATCGCCTGGTAGGTGGAGGCGAGCCACTCACCGGCCTGTCGCCGATGAGGCCCCGAGGCGTACAGGACCAGGAGTTCACGTACGAGGCGCGGCGCGAGATCCGCCAGGGCCGGGTAGTCGCAGGCGTGGCGGGCAGCGTTGACGCCGTCGATGGCCGCCGCCAGCGCGGGAAGCGGGCGCGGCGTCGTGTCCTCCGGCCGTTCTCCGGGCATCGCGGAGGTGAGTGCGCTGTCCAAGGACTGGATGACATCGTGTGCGCTCTGGTCACCACGGCGGAGCGTCTTGTGCGGTTCCGACGTCAGTGCCGAGGGGGCGACCCGCAGGGCCGACGCGAGCGCTTCGAGCAACGACCGTGAACTCACCGCACGCCCGCCGAGTTCGATCCGCGAAAGGTAGGACCGGCTGATACCGGCAGGGCCAGCGACCGAGGACGCGGTCATGCCCCGCCAGTGCCGGATCTGCCGAATCCTCGTGCCGATGAGGTCGTCTTCGAGTTTCACCGAGGTCCCCTTCGCCGCACGAACCCGCCGCTGCCGTACGCCAGCGTAGGCTTCTCCCATGCTGGTGAGGACCATCCGATCCGGTGTCTCGTTCCTCTGCTGGCGGCCAGTCGCCAGTTCTGTTGTGGACACCGACGGTTGGCTGCTCGTGGAGCAACCAGTGCGGCGCGGCACAACGCGAGGTGGAGCGGACGACAGCGAGGCCCGCTCCGGGAGCTGCCCGTCGCTGCGAGACCGTCACGACGCGAGCCTTGCATGCGCTCGCCCGGCTGCCTGTGTCGCGTGGCCGGCCGCACCCGCCTGCGAGCTCGACATCCTGCGGCGGCCGGGGGGCGGGCTGGCGGCCGAGCACCGGGCGGGTTGGGCGCGACGCGCACGGTAGGCTTGCGCACGGAGATTTCAGCGAACCCCCCGGGTCAGATGTCAAACCTCAGGTTCACTGCAAAAGCGGCGCCAAAAGCACCGTGCAAGAAGGCCCTGACCAGCGACTTTACTCTCGGGTCCTCATCGCTCCTACGAGGAGTTCCAACTGCTCCCATCGGAGGACCGGCGGAGCGTCGTCGTGGTCCTCATCGCTCCTACGAGGAGTTCCAACGTGGCGGACGTTGCGTTGACGACACCCGCCGCGAGTCCTCATCGCTCCTACGAGGAGTTCCAACGCTGCGGATTGCCCGCGAGCGGGCTACTGCCGAGAGTCCTCATCGCTCCTACGAGGAGTTCCAACGCGTGGCTGGCCGACTGCGGCGGCCGCATGGACCCCGTCCTCATCGCTCCTACGAGGAGTTCCAACCGAGGTGGATGCGGAAATCGCAGTCCTGATTCGCGAGTCCTCATCGCTCCTACGAGGAGTTCCAACCGCTCGGCGCGCACCGCGGCGAGCTCGGCGCGCAGGTCCTCATCGCTCCTACGAGGAGTTCCAACACGAGGCCGAGATCCGCGTGCACCGGTTCGCCGCCTCGTCCTCATCGCTCCTACGAGGAGTTCCAACATGATGCTGCCCACCGGGTCCACGGTGGGCTCGACCTGTCCTCATCGCTCCTACGAGGAGTTCCAACCGGCGAACACGACGACGCCGCCCCGACGACCGGGCGTCCTCATCGCTCCTACGAGGAGTTCCAACGCCGCGTGGGCGGCCACCCGCCACCGGGAGACCGGCGTCCTCATCACTCCTACGAGGAGTTCCAACCGGGGAGGTAGGCCCATCTGGTCCTCGATCGCGGGTCCTCATCGCTCCTACAAAGAGTTCCAACTCCTGCGCGTCCCGCGCGTCCGGCGTCAGCGCCACGTCCTCATCGCTCCTACGAGGAGTTCCATCCGGCTGGACACGAGGTCAGACACGGCGCCGGATCTCGTCCTCATCGGTCCTAGGGCGAGTTTCAGCTCAGCCCACGCTGGTTCTGAATGGTCACCAGGTGTGGCTTAGCTCTTGCGACGGATTCCAGCAGGGCCACGGACTGGGTCTCCGCAGGGGCGCAACTCCGACTCCGCATCACGGCTACGCGGAGGCTGCCAAGTCACCGTAGAAGGGGCAGACGGCTCAGGCCGCGAGTCGAGTCCATGCCAGCGGCGCTCCACGATCCAGCAGGGTCAACGGTGCCCGGCTGCGCCTCGCTCGCGGGCGAGGAGATCCATGCCAGCACCCCGCAGCTTGACCCTGCCGTTGCCTCCGTTCGAGGGCCCAAAGCTCGAATACCGCCATTTGGAGTACCCCTTACCGCCAATCCTGAGCTCCCACTACTGAGGGTGCCTGCTCGCGGCCGAAATTTCAGCGAACCTCACTCGCTGCGCGAGACCCGGGGGGTTCGCTGAAAGAGCAAGATCACCTGGATAGTTGGCACGGCCGCGGATTGGGCCAAGTGGGTGAAACTTGACCGGTAGCCCCTGGCGGAAAAATAACTGATGGCATCGCTGGACGCCGGCCCGAACGAGCGCACGGAGCCCTACTCGCGGCTCAGCGACGCCCGAAGGGAGGCGATCCAGAGGCTCCACCGGGGATGGCGATACGCACTCACCACACGGGCGTCGATCGACACCCAGATCGCCATAACCGCAGGTCGAGTGCCCCCAGCGCCTGAATTTCCACCTGCGGACAGTTACCGGCGGTCGGACACAACGAGGTTGACGGCGGAAATTTTCCCCAAACAACGAAACGGTTCTCAGCGAATGATCCACCCAATTCATGGCCTGCCGTAACCTCACTCCCCCGGTCGGCGGCGTGTGGTAGTCACTGCTCCCGAAGACAGCGGATTGGAGGTGCGATGCGACTGCGAGCAACGGTGACCACGACAGCCCCCGGCATTCCGTGGGCGGAGGTTCTGCGGCCGGGACGGGGAATCGTCTACCAGATGTTGGGGGACAACGCCCCCGCGTTGGGCGCCGAGCTGCACAGCGCCGGGTTCGGTCCCCACCGGCTCGTGCCGGTGGGGTGTGGGGCTCCCCGTTTCCCACGAGCGCGGCGTCAACGGGGTCGCTACGCGGCGGGCGGTGAGGGGACGCTGGAGTTCGGTAGCCCCCTGCCCGAGGTGATCGAGGCGTTGGCCGCCGGCCTTGCCGGGGCTCGGGTCCTGGACTGGGGCGGTGTCGCGCTGCGGGTCCAGAACGTGGTGAGCGTGCCGGCTCCCGAGTTCTCGGACGGCTCGGCGCGCCTGGCGACGACGACACCGGTGGTGGTGAAGGGGCCGCCCGCGCGGGATGCGGCGGGGGCCCGGCTCCGGTCGCAGCGGTGGCTGTTGCCCGGTGAGCCGGAGTGGGACGTCTTCTTCGTCCGGAATCTGCGCCGCAAGGCCGAGACGCTGGGGTTGGACCCGGAGATCTCGTTGACCGAGGTATGGCGGGTGGGCCCGAAGAGGTCCTTCGCCGTTGGCCAGGGCGACACCGTCGGTGCGAAGGTGGGTGCGGCGGTTGGGGTGACCTTGGTGGGGTCTCCCGACACCCTGGCCGCCGTGTGGTCGTGGGGTTTGGGAGCGGCGAACATCGCCGGTTTCGGGGCGGTGGAGACGTGACCGCGGCCGACATGCGGGCGACCAGCACCGGGGAGCCGTTCCTGGTCGAGTTGACGGCCCACCCCCTGCAACGGGTGGGTGCGTTCGCGTTGGCCGTGCTGGCGAAGGAGTCACATCCGCGGCGGGTTTCCGAGGACAGGTTCCTCCGCGTGTGGAACCGCATGACCGAGGACGCGGTGGCGGCGACGCGGGAGACCGACGCCAAGCAGCCGGGGGCGTTCCTCCTGTCGGCCTCCTACGCCCTGTGGCCCAACAGCAAGATGAACATCCCGAGCCTGCGGAAGCTGAGCGCGGACCAGCGCGGCCAGGCGGTCGTCGAATGGCGGACTCCGCGTCCGCCGGAGTCCTGGCCCGAGGCGCCCTGCGCGCTGTGCGGGCGACGGGCGTGCGGCTTCTACGGGAAGGTGGACGTGCCGCTGGCGATGTCCACCGAGTACCGGAACACCACGGTCGTCGGTCACGACGGGATGCCGCTGTGCCGGACCTGCCTGGGCAGCTTCTACGCCCTGCCCTACGCGTGCCACTTCCAGGGTGGTCGCGCGACGATCACCCACGCCTGGGACGAGGACTTCCTTTCCTTCGCCACTCGGCACCAGGTCGAGGACACCCGGAAACGCATCGGGAGGGTTTCGGTCACCCCCAGCAAATGGCCGGCGTACGTCCGGGAGAGCCTGCTCGTGAACCGGATCCGCGCCTACGGGCACCCGGTCCGGTCGGACGTGTCCCTCATCATCTTCACCAACAACAACCAGGAGCAGGAACTCACCGAACAGCGTATGGACCAGCCGCTCGTCGAGTGGATTCACGCCGTCCGACAGGACAAGACGTCGGACCCCTGGAATTCATTGGAACGCGCGTGCCATTCGGAGAAGGTTCCCGGTGCGGCGGCGCTGGCGGGTGAGCTGGTGCGGTCCCCGCGAAGGCTGCCCGCGAAGGTCCTCCGATACCTGGGCCCCCTGCTGACCTCGGCACCCGACACGCGTGACGAGATCAGGCAGCTCGTCGGCGCGCTCCGCTCCTTCGTAGGAAAGGTCCTGCACGTGAACGACCGCGAACTCCAGGAGATCGAGGGCCTCGGCAAACGAACGGCGGCCCTCATGATGGCCACGAGGAAGAAGGTCAAGCCCTTCGTGGTGGCGTACCGGAAGTCGACCACGTTCCGGAAGTGGTTCAACGACGGTGCCGTGGAATGGCTGTTGTGGCGCGACCGCGAGGAACTGACCTCCCTGATCGACACCACCGAGCCCTTCGTCACGCCCACTCACCTGAGGTGGCTCTTCGAACCGGACGAGCAGGCGTGGTTGCGGCGCAACCTGCTGTTCGTCGCAGTGATCCACGAGCTCCACTCCCAGGGCTACCGCCCTGACTCGGACGACACCCGGTCGATCGAGGACACCCTGCACACCGACGGCGAGGACAAGGAGAACGACGAGTGACGTACCTGGTGGGCACCCTGGTGCTGGAGATCAAGGCGGGGGCGCCGAACAACGGTCGCGGCGAGGACAACGTCGGCAAGGTCAAGGCGACCCGGGTTGGTAACCGGGTCTTCCCCTACGTGTCGGCGCAGGCGGTCCGGCGGTGGTGGCGGGACTCGCTACCGCCCGGTGAGGCCCGCTCGCCGGTGATCCGCTCCGGCAAGGGCGCCAAGCAGCAGGCCCATACCCAGGGGCGCGGGGACCTGTACCTCGACGACGACCTGTTCGGGTACATGGTCGCGATCGAGAAGAAGTCCTTCAACCGGGACACCGTGTTGGCCGTGGGTACGGCCGTGTCCGTGGCACCCCGGCAGGTCACCCACGACTTCGGCACGATGAGCCGGGGGTTCGAGGTGGGCGCGGACCCGGTGATCCACGAACACGAGCACTACACCGGCGACCTGGCCTGCCCCGTCCTGCTGGACCTCGCCCGCCTCGGCACCTTCCAGTTGGAAGGGCAGGGCAACCGGCCCGATCTGAACCCGGACGCCGCGAAGGAGGCGCGGGTGAACGGGGCGGAGGAGATCGACTTCCGGTTCGGGCAGGCCCTGCGCCTGCCCCTCGCCGAGCGCCGGCGCCGCGCTGCCGTGTTGTGGCGGACGCTCGCGGAGCTGCGGGGCGGGGCGAAGCAGGCCCTGCACTACGGTGAGCGGTCACCCGCGCTGGTCATCCTGGCGCCCGTGAAGGGCGGCAACAACCCCTTCACCCGGCTGCTGCGCCACGACTTGGGGGAAACCGTCGTCGCGCTCGACGTGCTGCGGGCGGAGATGCGGGCGTGGGAGGACGAACTCGACGGCCCCGTGCGCATCGGGTGGGCCCCGGGCTACCTGGAGAGGCAGCGGGACGCGGCGGAACGCGAACTGAAGGATCTTGTCGACTCCGGGCAGGTCGTGTTCGACCACCCCCGCGTCGTTCTCCGCCAGTTGGCGGCGGAGTTGGAGGGTGGCGACCTCGATTCCTGGTTCGAGGACCGCTCGTGAGTGTCCCGGCTCTGGAGGTCACCTTCGACGCCTCGGTGGCCTCCTTCCGCAATCCGCTGTACCCCGGGCTCCAGGTCGGGCTGCCCTGCCCTCCGCCCTCCACCGTCGGGGGTCTGCTGGCGGCCGCCGCCGGTGGGTGGGGCCAGGTTCCGCGTGACACGCGGTTCGCGCTGTGCTGCCACGCCGAGGGGCATGGAACGGACCTGGAGACCTTCCACCCGCTGGCTGAGGGGGTCAGGCAACCGAGTCCGGTTCCCAAGGATCGCGACTACCTCTGGGGTGTCCGGTTGACGGTCTGGCTGTTCGAGGACCTCGACCGGTGGTACCGCCGGTTCCGCCGGCCGGTGTGGCCGCTGCGGCTGGGGCGCAGCCAGGACCTCTGTTCGGCACGGGCCGCGTGGGTGGACCTGCGGGAGCAGCCGGGCAGGCAGGGCACGGCGCTGCTCGTGGACCGCCCGGACGCGGTCGGTACCCGGCTACGGCTCACTACAGCGATCAGCGTGGACCGGGCCCGGATGCGGTGGGACGACTACCGGCATTCCAGTGATGCGGCCGCCGCCCGGGGTGTGCTGAGCGATGGCTGGTCCACGCACGACGGTCAGGCCGTCATACCCCTACCCCCGACCCATCCCGAGGTAGTGGAGGCACGCTCGTGACGGAGGACCTGCCGCACCTGTGGGCCAAGAGCCCGGCGAAGGAGGCGACGACCGGGGAAAGCCTCACCGAACACAGCGCCCGGACGTCGGCGGTGGTGCCGTTGATCCGAGCCAGGATCGGCGTCGTTGACGGCATCTGGGACGAGTCCTGGTGGCCCGCCGTCCAGCTGGCCGCGCTCCTCCACGACGGCGGCAAGATCGACCCCGGTTTTCAGCGGCAGGTGCGGACGAACACCCGCTGGGGCCTGCGGCACGAGGTGCTGTCGTTGGGCTTCGTCGACCTGCTCGTCACCGATCAGGAGGTTCGCCGTCGCGTGGCGGCGGCGGTCGTCACGCACCACCGTCCGTTGCACGGGGACGCGACGCGCTCGATCCTGCCGGACAACCTCTCCCAGGACCAGCAGGCGTTGGGGCAGGCCTTCACCGTCGCCGAGGACGACGGGACGGTGCGAGCGCTGGCGGCCTGGTTCGCCGACGCGGCGGCCCGGGTGGGTCTGCCGGTGGATCGGAGCCGGCTGGGCGGGCTCACCCGTGACGACATCCGCGCAGGCACCCTGACCTTGCTCCGTGATCTCGCCGAGGACTGGTGGTATCCGGGGACGGAGCAGGGCGGCCTGCCCTGGGTCCTGCTCCAGGGTGTCGTCACGATGGCCGACCACGTCGCCTCGGCCCATGGCGAACTGCTCACCGGGGAGCCCCTGCGCGGCTACGGTGACCGGGTTCGGGTCCGGCTGGCGGCTGCTGGGCACCGCCTGACCCGCGCCCAGGAGGAAGCCACCGCGGCACACCACCTGCTGCTGGTCTCGCCGACGGGCAGCGGAAAGACGGAGGGCGGCCTGCTGTGGGCTGAGGCGGCGTGGCGACAGGTCGCCGAGCAGCGGAACGCCCTGCCCCGCGTGTTCTACGTGCTCCCGTTCCTGGCGTCCATCAACGCGATGGCGTTGCGCCTCCAGGAGGAGGACGGCGTCGAGGACGTCGGGGTGCTGCACTCCAGGGCGGGGATGTTCCACCTGAACGAACTCATCGAGGCCCGGGCCGCCGGCTCCGATGACCGCCCCGAACCGACCGTCGACGACGCCGCCACCGCGCTGGACCACGTCAACGCGAGCCGCACCCACCGCGAGCTGTTCCGCGTGACCACGCCCTACCAGTTGCTGCGAGCCGCGTTCGGCGGTCCGGGTGACTCGTCCACCCTCGCCGACACCGTGAACAGCGTCTTCCTGTTCGACGAGCTGCACGCCTACGAACCCCGTCGTCTCGGGATGCTCCTCGCCATGATCCGGCTGTGGACACAGGAACTGGGAGGACGGGTGGGGGTGCTGAGTGCGACACTGCCCGAACGGTTCCGGCGCATCCTGCGCGACACCATCGCCGGCCGGTTGGACGTGGTCGACGGGTTCGCCGGCGTGCGCCACACACCGCGCCACCGGCTGCGAATCGGCGGCGGGCACCTCACCTCGCCGGAGTCGGTCGACCGGATCGCCGCCGATCTCCACGCCGGTCAGGCGGTATTGGTGGTGGCCAACAACGTCGCCGACGCCTTGGACCTCTACGACCTGCTCGGGCCGGTGGCCAAGGAACAGGGTGGGGAGGCGGTGCTGCTGCACTCCCGGTTCCGCAACTGCGACCGCGCCCAGAAGGAGAAGCGGATTCTCGAGCTGTTCGGGACGGATCGCCGGTCGTCCCGAGGGCTCCTGGTGGCCACCCAGGTCGTGGAGGTGAGTCTCAACGTCGACTTCGACGTCCTGCACACCTCCGGTGCAGCGCTGGAGGCGCTGTTGCAGCGGTTCGGGCGGGTCAACCGCCGTGGGAAACGAGCACCCGCGTCGGTGTGGGTGTGCGAGCCGGAGTACCGGAGGCGGCGCGGCGGAGGTGAGGAGACCTGGGCTGACGGAGTGTATGACGAGGTCCCCACCCGCCTGTGCTGGGCAGCCCTCCAGAACCACGACGGGGAGACCATCGACGAAGCCGACGCCCAGCAGTGGCTGAACGCCATCTACGACTCGCCGTGGGGCGACACCTGGGAGAAGGAGGTGCTGGTCTCCCAAGAGCGGTTCGACGAGGACTACCTCGACTTCCGCAGCCCGTTCGCGGACCGCGAGGGCCTGCGAAAGGAGTTCTTCGCGACCTTCGACGGCGTCGAGGCCATCCTCAGCGACGACCTCGCCGACTACCAGGCCGACCGGCGCCAGGGCGAGAAGGGGCAGGGCGCCCTCCTCGCCTCCCGGTTCCTGCTGCCGCTACCCGTCCACCTCAGCTCCAGCGGCCACTTCGACCGCCGGCACGGGATCACCGTCATCAACGGCGACTACCACCCGGAGCTCGGCCTCAAGGGCATCGTGAGGGAAACCCGCTACCAACCAGGAGAGATTCTGTGATCAGCGCCGACGATGTGGGTGGAGTCCACATCAAGTACCTGTACCACTGCCGGCGCCAACTCTGGTTGTACTCCCGGGGCTTCCGACCGGAACAGCTCAGCGAGACGGTCGCGCTGGGCACCGCCATCCACGACATCTCGTACTCCCGGTTCAGCCCGGTCGACCTTGGGGCCGCCACCCTGGACCACCTGGACAACCAGCTGTGGGTGCACGAGGTCAAGCACTCCGACAAACGCCGTGAAGCCGACCGAGCCCAGGCCCGCCACTACTGCCACCAGCTGACCAGGGTCGGCGTCGACGTGCAGGGGGCGGTGCTCCACTACCGGTCACCACGGAAAACCGAACGGTTCCCCTATACGGAGGAGGAACACATGCACGCGTCCGAGGACATCGAACAGGTCGTCGCCACGATCGCCCTCCCCGAATCACCTCCGCGCCTCCCGAAGAGCCGCTGCCGAGGGTGTAGCTACAGCGACTACTGCTGGAGCGTGTGATGCCAGCGGCCTCCCGAACCTACTGGCTGCTCAACCCGTGCCGACTGCGTCGCCAGGACGACAGCATCCGCGTCGAACGCGAGGGGAAGCCCCCGGCTTTCGTCCCCATCAAGGATGTACGCGACATCATCGCGCTGGCCGAGGTGGACCTCAACACCTCGATGATCAGCCTGTTGAACAAGCACCGGGTCGCCATCCACATCCTCTCCCACTACGGCGACTACGCGGGCTCCTTCCTGCCCGCCGAGACCTCGGTGTCAGGAACGGTGGCGCTCAACCAGGCGCGCATCGCCAGCGACGACGGGGAGTCCCTGACGATCGCCCGCAGCCTCGTCGACACCGCCGCGTTCAACATCCGCCGCGTCATCGACCGCAAGCTCCTCACCCGGCCCTACGGCGTCCTGACCGAGGCACTCGAGGCGGCGACCACCCGCGAACAGCTCATGGCCGCCGAAGGCAACTTCCGACGCAGCGCGTGGGAGGCCCTCGACACCAAGCTGCCCGACTGGCTCCAGCTCGACGGACGCAGTAGGAGGCCGCCCCGCAACGCCGGCAACGCGGTCATCAGCTTCATCAACGGCACCGTGTACGCGCGGATCCTGACCGGGCTGAGGCTCACCCCGCTGCACACCGGAGTCGCCTTCCTCCACGCCAGCACGCAACGACACCGCCACTCCCTGGCACTCGACCTCGCCGAGGTCTTCAAGCCGCTGTTCGCCGAGCGCATCCTGCTGCGCCTGGCCAACCGGAAACAGCTGAAGAAGCACCATTTCGACGTGGGAAGCAACCAGGCGATGCTCAGCGAGGCGGGCCGGAAGTTCATCGTGCAGACGGTGCGCGACGACTTGGCGGAGAGCGTCAACCACCGCACGCTCGGCCGCAAGGTCACGTACGACGAGTTGATCTACCTTGACGCGCTCGCGCTGACCCGAACCTGCCTTGAGGGCACGCCGTACAAACCGTTCCGGATCTGGTGGTGAGGGTGTACACCATTCTCGTGTACGACACGGCGGCGGAACGCAATGCCGGTGTGCTGCGGACGTGCCGAAGGTACCTGCGCCACCAGCAGCGGAGCGTGTTCGAGGGGGAACTCAGCGCGGCCCAGTTCGTACGCCTCCGCGAGGAACTGCGGCAGCGCATCGATGCCGACTACGACCACATCCTCGTCTACACCTTCCCGCCGGGCACCGACCCGCAACGCCAGGCATGGGGACGCCCGGACGACGAGCCGCCAGATATCCTGTGACCACCTCATTTCAGCGAACCCCCCGGGTCGGATGTCAAACCTCGGGTTCGCTGCAGAACAGCCCCCAGAATCCCACTGTAGATACCTTGTGACCAGCGACTTTACTCTCGGGTCCTCATCGCTCCTACGAGGAGTTCCAACGGACGGTGCCTGCACCAGGCCCCGTGTCCCCGGTGCCCGTCCTCATCGCTCCTACGAGGAGTTCCAACGCCCGCACGTACTCCATACTGAAAACGACAATCGCGTCCTCATCGCTCCTACGAGGAGTTCCAACAGGACACCTCGGCCCCGCAGATGGGGCACGTCCTGGTCCTCATCGCTCCTACGAGGAGTTCCAACTCAACGACCAGGAGTGCCGGGCTGGTCCGGAATGCCCTCGGGGCTCCTGCTGGTTGTGTCATCGCGGTCGTCAGGAGCTGGTGGTCTGACGCCCTGCCATCGGCCAACGTCGAGGCGAGGCTCGGCCCCCGCCTCGACGGAACACTGAACGACGTTCAGCGGTTCGGGTTCATCGCGCCTCCGAGGAACTGACGAAGTCGGTTTCCACTCGCGTCGTCGCTGATCTCGGCCGCCTCAGAGCAGGCGGACACGATCACTCTTCAGCGACGCTGACTGAGGAGAGTTGAGCGTGACGTTACCCATCACACCGCCGCTCACGCCTGTGCTCACACGGTTCGATGCCACCCGCCCGACACCGAGGCGCGTAAGCCGCTTCCACAGCAGGCCGGAACCCCGCCCCGGGCCGGGTGGCCGGCTTGCCTCGCTGGAAGGGACGAGGTCCAGGCTCGTCCTGTCGGCAGCGCGCGCCCGTTCCTTCGGTCGGAGCTGCCGAACGTCCGCGTACGACGTCGTCTGGGCGGTGCTCCGTGGCGCGGTGCTCGCGGAACTGCTGACCGCGGGCTGGGTCGTGGCCCGCTCCCAGCGTGTTCGGGACGCGGTGGAGATCCGGTACCGGGTCTGGCGGCTGCGTGTTCGGCGCCGCCGGGGTCGTGATCGGGGGCGGCATGACGGCACAGGTTGACGCGGCGTTGGGCGCGCTGGTGCGACACGGCTTCGTGTTCCGCCATGCTCCGGGGGATCGCTACGTTCCGTGGACCCTGTTCGGTCAGCGGCCGCGAGGCGCGTACGGCGACTACCTGCACGTCAGCGGGCCGGACGACTGCCTGGCTGCCCGGATGCGGACATCCTCGCAGCCCGCGCCGTCCGACGTGGTGTGGTGCGAGGAAGGAGCGTTTCTGGACACCGTGTCCGCGCTGTTGTCCCTGCCAGCCCCGGATGTCGCGAACGCTCCGAGGCTGGCGACACGTCGGACGGCGGCGCTGTGGACTCCCGGCATGCCGCTGGGCTGATCGTGGACCAGCGGTACGGCACGGCCAGGGTAATGGCGCCGAAGCGCCCAGTGTGCGACGAAGCGCCGCCGGTGGCTCGGTGGCTGTCCTGCGACCGGCACGGCGACCCCTGGTCATGGCCGTCAGCGTCATGACCAGGGCGTCGCGGTGGTCAGCCGGCGCGCGAGAGCGGGTTTCCGCTTCTCGTTCGACGGCTCGATCTCGGGGAAACGGCGGATACCACCCGCACCCGATGTCGATGCCAGCCCGGCGGTGGCAGGAGGAACGCGTGGAGCGGGGGTACCGGCGGCCAGCCGCCCTCCGCCCGTCGGCGATGCCGGGTTCGGGTGCTGAGGCGCCTTCCCTCGAAGGTCCCCCGGTACTCCCACAGGCCGTGAACTGCTGGCGGATGACCCGGCTCAGCCGGCTTCCGCGCCCGGCTGCGCCGCGAGTCTCCGGCGCAGTTCGCGTTTGAGGACCTTGTGGGAGGGGCCCAGCGGCAGTTCGTCGACGAAGCGCACGTGGCGGGGGTACTTGTGCTTCCCCAGCAGCGGCCGGGACCAGGACACGAGGGTTTCCTCGGTGACGGGTTCGCCGCCCTCCTCCGCGACGACGACGGCGCACACCTCCTCCCCGTACACCGGGTCGGGGAGGCCGATGACGGCGACCTGCCGCACGGAGGGGTGGCGGGCCAGGACGTCCTCCACCTCGCGGGGGTAGATGTTGTAGCCGCCCCGGATGACGACGTCTCCCTTGCGGTCGACGACGCGGACGAAGCCGTCGGCGTCCTTGGTGCCCAGGTCGCCGGTGCGGAACCAGCCGTCGACGACGACCTGTTCGGTGGCCTGCGGGCGGTTGAGGTAGCCGGCGAAGACGTTGTGGCCGCGCACCACGATCTCGCCGAGCTCCCCCTCCCCTAACAGGCGAATCCGTTCCGGGTCCTCCAGTTCGGCGATCTCCACCTCGACGCCCCAGATGGCGTGGCCGACGGTTCCGGCGCGGGTGCCGAACCTCGGTTGGCTGGCGGTGGCCACCGGTGACGTCTCGGACAGCCCGTAGCCCTCGTAGATCTGGGCGTCGAAGGTGGTGCTGAACCCTTCGAGCACGGGGACGGGGAGGGCGGCGCCGCCGGAGACGCACAGCCGCAGCGCGGGCAGCCGGTCGTGTCGGCTGGCGGCGGCGAGCAGTGCGACGTACATGGTGGGGACGCCGTGGAAGACGTCGACGTCTTCCCGCAGCATCAGGTCGATCGCGGTGTCCGGGTGGAACCGGGCGAGCAGGACGAGGGTGCCGCCGGCCCGGAAGCAGGCGTTCATGCTGACGGTCTGGCCGAAGGTGTGGAACAGCGGCAGGCAGCCCAGTACGACGTCGGCGTGGCGGACCTCGTTGGCGTCGAACGCGGAGATGGTGGCGTTCATGACGAGGTTGAGATGGGTGAGCACGGCGCCTTTGGGTTCGCCGGTGGTGCCGCTGGTGTAGAGGACGACGGCCGGGTCCTCCGGTGCGGTGGTCTCGGCCACCGGGAGGGGGGTGGTGGTGTCGGCGAGCTGGTCCAGCGACGGGACGGGCGTCGACCCGTCGGCCGCCCCGTCAGCGGGGATGCCGGCGTCACCGCCGGAGGGGGCGCCGCCGACGGTGACGAGGGGGACGCCGGCCTCGGCCGAGGCGGCGGCGCCCACGGCGGCCAGCGCGTGGTGGCAGACGAGCAGGTCGGCTCCGCTGTCCCGCAGGACGTGGGCCATCTCCGGGGCGGTGAACAGCAGGTGGACGGGGACGACGACGCAGCCGGCGGCGAGGGCCCCGTAGTAGGTGGTGGGGAACTCCACGGTGTTGGGGGCCAGCAGGGCGACGGTGGGACGCGGTCCGGGGCACAGCTCGCGGAGGGCGGCGGCGTAGCGGAGGGAACGCTGCCAGAGTTCGGCGTAGGTGACGCGGTTGTCGCCGTCGACGACACCGACCTTGTCCGGGTGTCGGAGCGCGGATTCGCGCAGGACGCTGGTGAGGGAGAGGGTCGCGGTCACGCCTCCTCCTCGGGGTAGAAGCGGCTGAGGGATTCGGCGACGCAGCAGGGTTTGTCGGCGCCGTCGGCCTGGATGGTGACCAGCAGGTGGACCTGGACGGCGTCGCCGACCTGGTGGGCCTGGTCGAGGCGGGCGGTGGCGCGGACGGTGTCCCCGGTGCGGAGGGGCGCGGGGAAGCGGACCCGGTTGAGGCCGTAGTTGACGATCAGTCTGGCGCCCCGCACCCGGTAGAGCCCTCGGATGAACGAGGGCAGCAGGGACAGGGTGAGGTAGCCGTGGGCGACGGTGCCGCCGAAGGGGCCGTGCGCGGCGCGGGTGGGATCGGTGTGGATCCACTGGTGGTCGTCGGTGACGTCGGCGAAGGTGTCGACTCGTTCCTGGTCGATGACGGTGGCCGGTCCGGGTCCGAGGTGGTCTCCGGTGGCGTCGAGGAGGGCGGCGGGCGAGTCGAAGATCCTCATCTGGCACCCCCGGGGGCGGCTGGGGGCGTCCGGCGGGGCGGTGTCGCGCGGGCGCTGCGGGGAGGTGGGCCGGTCCGGGTGGTGCGCCGGGTCGGCGGCTCGGGGCGGGCTGTCCTCGGTTCGTCGTTGAACGTGAGGTTCACCTGGCGACCTCCGGTGTGGGTGGGGTGGGTGGGGTGTGCCGGGTCAGCGGGATCCGCCGTTGACGTAGAGGGTCTGGCCGGTGACGTAGGAGGCGTCGTCGCTGGCGAGGAAGGTGATGGTGGAGGCGATTTCCTCGGGGGTGGCGACGCGGCGCAGGGGGATCTGTTCGGCGGCGCGTTCCTGGTGCTTCTCGGGTTCGAAGCCGACGCGGCGGGCGGTGGCGGCGGTCATGTCGGTGGCGACGTAGCCGGGGGCGACGGCGTTGACGCGGATGCCGAAGGGGCCGAGTTCGAGGGCGAGGGTGGCGGTGAGCCCCTGCACGCCGGCCTTGGCGGCGGCGTAGTTGGACTGTCCCCGGTTGCCGAGGGCGGAGCGGCTGCTCAGGTTGACGATGCGTCCCGACCTGGCCTGGACCATGTGTGCCTGTGCGGCCTGGGTGCAGAGGAACATGCTGGTGAGGTTGGTGGTGAGGACGGCGTTCCAGTCGGGCAGGGTCATCTTGAACAGCAGGTCGTCGCGGGTGATGCCGGCGTTGTTGACGAGGATGTCGAGCCGGCCGAACTCCGCGACGACGTGGTCGGTGGTGGTCTGGACCGAGTCGGGGTCGGTGACGTCGCAGCCGAGGGCGAGGGCTCGGCCGCCGGTGCGCTCGATGTCGGCGGCGACCTCGGCGGCGCGGTCGGCGTTGAGGTCGACCACCGCGACGGCCGCGCCTTCCGCCGCGAGTCGGCGGGCGGTGGCGGCGCCGATGCCCTGGGCGGCTCCGGTGACGATGGCGGCGGTGTCGGTGAATCCCCTCATGCTCGGGTGTCCTCTCGTGGGTGCTGGGCTGGGTGGCCGGGATGGGGCACGTCCGGGGCCGGGACGGCCGGGCTGGTCAGCTGAAGGCGGCGACGCCGGTGAGGGACCGGCCGATGACGAGTTGCTGGATCTGGCTGGTTCCCTCGTAGAGGGTGGTGACCCTGGCGTCGCGCAGGTAGCGGCTGACGGGGTACTCGTCGACGTAGCCGTACCCGCCGAAGACCTGGACGGCGTTGTCGGCGGCGCGGACGGCGGCTTCGCTGGCGAAGAGTTTCGCCATGGACGCGGCCGTCTCGTGGGGTTGGCCCCGGTCGAGGAGGTCGGCGGCCTGCCAGACGAGGAGTCGGGCGGCGGCCGTGTCCACGGCGGTGGTGGCGAGGAGCCGTTGGACGAGTTGGTGGCCGGCGATGGCCTTGCCGAACTGGTGGCGTTCCCCGGCGTAGCGGAGGGCGGCGTCCAGGCTGGCCTGGGCGATGCCGACGCAGCCGGCGGCCACGGACACCCGGCCCTTGCCGAGGGCGGACATGGCGAGGGGGAATCCGCGTCCGACCTCGCCGAGCCGGGCCGTGTCGGGGACTCGGACGCCGTCGAGGTGGAGTTCGGCGGTGGCCTGGGCGCGGAGTCCGAGTTTGTCGTTGATCTCGCGGCGGTGGAAGCCGGCGCTGGCGGTGGGGACGAGGAACGCGGTGATGCCCCGGCTGCCGTCGTCGGAGGTCCTGGCGAGGAGGAGGGCGACGTCGGCCCAGGTTCCGTTGGTGATGAACGTCTTCGCGCCGGTGATGAGCCAGTCGTCGCCGTCGCGGACGGCGCGGGTGGTCAGGGCGCCGGCGTCGGAGCCGGTGCCGGGTTCGGTGAGGGCGAAGCAGCCGAGTGCCCGGCCGGAGCACAGTGCGGGTAGCCAGCGCTGGTGCTGTTCGGGGGTGCCGTGCCGGGCGATGGTGGCGGCGACGAGTCCGAGGGAGACGGAGACGACGCCGCGGACGGACGAGTCGGCGCGGCCGAGTTCCTCCAGGACCAGGTAGTAGGCGAGGTGGTCGCCGCCGCTGCCGCCGTGCTCCTCGGGAATGGTGAGCCCGAGGAATCCGAGTTCGCCCATTCTGGGAATGAGGTCGAGGTCGAGCGACTCTCGGCGGTCCCATTCCGCGGCGTGGGGGGCGATCTCGTCGTCCGCGAAATTGCGCGCGAGTTGTCGCAGGTCAGCGTGTTCCGGGGTGAGGCTGAGATCCATGGTTCTCCCCGCGACGTTCGGGTGGCGGCCGTGGTTCTCACAAATTAGCCGGCGTGGTTGTCGGGGTAAATGGACGGAATGACAGTGATGTCGGAGTGCGGTTGGGCGGGTGTACAGCGGGCGTGGCTCCGGGTGGGGCCGCCCGGGTGGGGTCGGGCTGGGCGGGCTCGACCGGCGGGCGCGTCTTTCGGCGGCGGGTGGCGCACGGCCGGGTGGGGCCGTCGGTGACGGCCCCACCCGGAGGTGGTGCGGGGGTGTTCGGTCAGCTGTGGGGGCAGGTGTCCCGGTACTCGGAGATGTCGCGGTCACCGGAGGGCGCCGGGCAGAGGAACTGCTCGTAGCGGGTGTCGTCGTCGATGAACCGCTTGAGCCAGGAGATCGTGTACTTGGCGATGGTGGTGTTGGAGATGTTGGGCGCGAAGTGGCTGGCCCCGGCGAGTTCCAGGTAGGCCTTGTTCAGGGTGGACGGGAGGCTGTTGTAGAAGGGCTTGGAGTGCAGGGTCACCGAGGCGATGGAGTCGTTCTCGGCGCCGACGACGAGGGTGGGGACCTGGACGTCGGACCAGTTCTTGCTCAGGTGCCAGCCGGTGAGCGGGACGGCGGCCTTGAGGCTGGGGCGGTTGCTGGCGGCTTCGAGGGTTCCGCCGCCGCCCATCGAGTGGCCGATGACGCCGAGGCGGGTGGGGTCGATGCGGTCGCGGACCGAGCGGTGGTCGACGAGGTGGTCGAGGGCGGCGAGCAGCTGGCGGCCCCGGCTGGCGGGCTGGTCGAGGGTGGTGATGGTGTCGATGGTGAAGACGATGAAGCCCTGGGAGGCCAGCCGGTGGCCCAGCCAGGAGATGGAGGATTCCAGGGCGGTGTAGCCGGGGGAGATGGCGACGGCGCCGAAGGTGCCCTCCGCGGTGCTGGTCGGGTAGTAGATGGTGCCGCCGCCGAAGCCGCTGGCGGCGAGCCGGGGGACGTTGGTGCTGCTGGTGGAGAAGGGACCGCGGAGGGCTTCGATGCTCCGTTCGGTCGGGGCCGGGCCCCGTTCGTAGGGGTTCTCCTGGCCGGAGGCGGCCGGGGCGGCGGCGAGGCTGCCGGCGACGAGCCCGAGGGTGAGGACCGCGCTGGTGAGGGCGCGGCGTAACCGGGAGCGGGGCGGGGTGGGACGGGAGAGTGTGGAACGCACGGCGTTGTGCTCCTCTTCTCGGTGGGGGCGGCGTGAGGCGACGGGGCGTGGGCGGTGCTGTGCCCGCCGGGGTGGGCTGGTGGCGGGAGTGGGAACGCCTCCGCCTCGCCGGGGCCTCGGCCCGGGTGGTCGGGGGGTGCGTCGATTGTTCGGGCGGGTCGTGGCGGGGCGCATCGGCGAAACCACCGGCCTCGGGCTGGCGGCGTCGGGGTCGACCGGTGCACCGGGGCGGGCACGGGCGAGGCGGGGCGGCGCCGCCACCGGGCGGCCCGGGCGGGGCGACCGCCGGGTGCCCGAGGCCTCATGGTGACGAGCGGAACCACTCTGACCTGCGGTGACGGCCTGGCGACCGTGGTCGGGGGGTGTCCGGGGCTGGCCCTAGAATCGCGGGATGGCTGCCACCGACACCGGTCAGGACACCCGGGACGCACTGGAGGTGCTGCGCAGGGTCTTCGGGTACGACTCGTTCCGGGACGGGCAGCGGGAGATCGTCGACCACGTGGTCGACGGCGGTGACGCGCTGGTGTTGATGCCCACCGGCGGTGGGAAGTCGCTGTGCTACCAGATCCCGTCGTTGGTCAGGGACGGCGTGGGTGTGGTGGTGTCCCCGTTGATCGCGCTGATGCAGGACCAGGTGGACGCGTTGACCGCGTTGGGGGTCCGCGCCGGTTTCCTGAACTCCACCCAGGAGCCCGAGGAACGGGAGCGGGTGGAGGAGGCCTTCGTCGACGGGCGGATCGACGTGCTCTACCTGGCGCCGGAGCGGTTGCGGCTGGAGTCGACCGTGCGGTTGCTGGACCGGGGCACGATCTCGCTGTTCGCGATCGACGAGGCGCACTGCGTCGCGCAGTGGGGCCACGACTTCCGCCCGGACTACCTGTTGCTCTCCCACCTGCACGAGCGGTGGCCGGAGGTGCCCCGGATCGCGTTGACGGCGACGGCCACCGAGGCGACCAGGGCGGAGATCGTGTCCCGGTTGGACCTGGGTGGGGCGCGGCAGTTCGTCGCGAGTTTCGACCGGCCGAACATCCAGTACCGGATCGTGCCGAAGAACGACCCGAAGCGGCAGTTGCTCCAGTTGTTGCGCACCGAGCACGCCGGTGAGGCGGGCATCGTCTACTGCCTGTCCCGGTCCTCGGTCGAACGCACCGCCGAGTTCCTCGTGGCCAACGACATCCCCGCCGTGCCCTACCACGCGGGGCTGGACGGTCGGACCAGGGCGGAGAACCAGGCGCGGTTCCTGCGGGAGGACGGGTTGGTGGTGGTGGCCACGATCGCGTTCGGGATGGGCATCGACAAGCCCGACGTGCGGTTCGTGGCGCACCTGGACCTGCCGAAGTCGGTGGAGGGCTACTACCAGGAGACCGGGCGGGCCGGGCGGGACGGGCTGCCGTCCACCGCCTGGTTGGCCTACGGCCTGCCGGACGTGGTGCAGCAGCGGCGGCTCATCGACGGGTCGGAGGGCGACGACCAGCACCGGGCCCGTCTGGTGGCGCACCTCGACGCGATGCTGGCGTTGTGCGAGACGGTGGAGTGCCGGCGGGTGCGGCTGCTCGCCTACTTCGGGCAGCACGGTGAGCCGTGCGGGAACTGCGACACCTGCCTGAGCCCGCCGGAGACGTGGGACGGCACGGTGGCCGCGCAGAAGCTGCTGTCGACGGTGTCACGGTTGCACCGGGAACGGCGGCAGCGGTTCGGCGCCGGTCAGGTGGTCGACATCCTGTTGGGGCGGAAGACGGCGAAGGTCATCCAGCACGACCACGACACGCTGTCGGTGTTCGGGATCGGCACCGAGCTGTCGGAGGCGGAGTGGCGGGCGGTGACCCGGCAGTTGTTGGCGCAGGGGTTGCTGGCCGTCCAGGGTGAGCACGGGGTGTTGGTGCTGACCGAGGCCAGCGGTGCGGTGTTGCGGCGGGAACGGGAGGTTCCGTTGCGACGCGACGCGGCGCGGCGGGCGGCGGGCGGGTCGACGCGGCCGGTGAAGCGGTCGGGGAGCGCCCCGGTCGACCTGCCGGCGGAGGCGGTGCCGGTGTTCGAGCGGTTGCGGGCGTGGCGGGCGGCCACCGCGAAGGAACAGGGCGTGCCCGCGTACGTGATCTTCCACGACGCGACGTTGCGGCAGATCGCGGCCGACTCACCGTCGACGCTCGCCGAGTTGGGCGGGGTCAGCGGGGTGGGCGAGAACAAGCTCGCGAAGTACGGGCAGGCCGTGTTGGACACCCTCGCGTCCTGACGGGCGCGGGCGGGCTCCTGGTGCATGACGACCGCGGAGGCGGGCGGTCTCCCCCGACAGGTCCCCTGCCGTCCGCCTCCGCGTCGTCCGTCCGCCCGGGTCCGCCGGACTCAGGGGAGGTTCTTCTCGAGGCACTCCAGGTAGCGGTTGATCGGGTGGTCGCGCAGCGCGTCCGCGCCCGGGGAGAGCGGGTCGGCGGTGTGCCCTCGGAGCCGGTCGACGGCCCCGCCGAGCAGCGTGGTCCGTTCCTGGAGCCGGCCCTGCGAGTCGAAGTACCGCACCCGTTCGACGTGGCGGTAGAAGGGCTCCGGCGGTAGTTCGGGGACGACGTCGTTGTTGTTGACGAAGCGGTGCGTCCTGGCCCGGATGGCACCGTCGTAGGCGGTGGCCAGTTCGCGGTCGCAGGTGCGGGGTTGCCCGAAGGTGTAGATGCCGTCAGCCAGCAGGTTGGGGTCCTCGAAGTAGAGCCAGGCCGCGGCGAGCTGCGCCAAGGCGCCACCGAGGCTGTGCCCGGTGAACCACAGGGTCTGGTCGTTGTCCCGGAACTCCTCCAGGGTGGCCAGCAGCGCCGGGTGCACCGAGGCGAGGGCCTGGCTGAAGCCCAGGTGGACCAGGCCACGGCGGTCGGGGCCCGGGCCGGCCGGTGCGTTGGCGTCGGTGAGCCAGTCGCGGATCTGGGTGGGTTCGGTGCCCCGGAACGCGACGATGATCATGGAGTCGGACGCGGCGACGAAGGCCTGGGTGTGGTCGATGGGGAGGGGCGTCACCGGCGTGCCCTCCAGGAAGCGGAACCGGTCGAAGCCCCACTCCCCCACGGCCTCGCGGATCGCGCTCTCGTCGGAGTAGGCGAGTTTCGCGGCTCTGGCCAGCCAGTACGCGTGCTCCAGCCGGTATCCGGTCTCGTGGTGGTCGAGGGCGGTGATCGCCACGGGCAGCCCTTCGTCGCGACGTGCGGCATCGGTTGGTGTGTCGGTCGCCGGCGGTCCCGGTGTGTCCTCCGCTCCGGCTGGGCCGGAGGGCGGGAGCGCATCGGCTCCGGTTCGGGGGCCGACCCGGCCGGACGACGGTGGCCGCGCCGGCGTCGGCCCGCCCAGGGCCCGTGTCGACCACGGTGCCCTCGGACGGTGTGACCGTAGAAGAGGCCCGCCACCCGGTGTGGGAACGAACCACCCGATCCACTCGATCCGGGGATGTCGCGTCACCACGACGAGGGTTCACCGTTCGGCGCCGCGCTGAGGCCGTACGACGCGGAGCGGAGGTGTGGTGGGGAAACCACGGCGGCCCTGGCGCGGGCCGCTCCGCTGTCCCCGGGGCGGCGGGATGCCGGGTGGGGCCGTGGCGGGTCGTGCACTCGCCGTTCGGGTCCCGGCGGCGCGAGGACCGGGGGCGCCGGTGCTGGCCGCGAGCCTGGGTGGGCGGCCCTCGCCCCGGGTTGCCCACCGCGGTGGTGACGACGTCGGTGGGGCTGCTGACGCGACGCGGACGGCGGCCGGGTGTGGGAGACCGTGCGCCTGGTGGACGTCATCGACTTCCCGGGTGGCGGCGGTGGGGGCGGCGGCGGTCGACCTGGTGTTCCGGTGGGAGCGGTGGGCGTCGGGTGGGTCGTCGTGCCCGTCCCGGCGCGGCCGGAGCCGGTGCGGGGTCCGCTGGCGGCGAGGCGGGGATGCCCGCTGGAGGAGCTGTGGGGAGGCGGGGCTGGTGTGTACCTCGCCGGCCTGTCAGCGGGTGGATGGCGTGGGCGGGCCCCGCCCTCGGGGACGGGGAGGGCGGGGCCGGGACGCGGGGGCGTCGGGGACGCTCCCGCGTGGGTGCGGTCGGGGCCCGCCGCGCGGCGGCGGCTGGGGCGCGGCGGCGAACGGGTGGGCGGCCCCGTTCGTCGGGCCCCGACCCGAGGCGGCCCGCCCCCGTCGGGTCGGGGAACGCGGTGGGCGGTGCCGGGAGGGCTGGGGATGGTTGGGCTGGGCGGGTTCACCGGCGGGTCGGCCGTGGTGGGCGGTGGTCCCCCGGCCGGTGGTGGGCGCGGGGCTGGGTGGGGGCAGGGTCAGCGGTGGGTGGTGAGGTGGTGGGCGTAGGCGTGGGGGGTGAGGAAGTCGGGCATAGTCGGGCCGAGGGCGGTCGCGGTGAGGATGTCCACCGCCGCGTCGAGCCGGGTGGCCTCCGGGTTCTCCGCGCGGATCACGTCCCGTTCGGCGCGCAGCGCGTCGCCGACCAGGTCGCGGGTGACGGTCGTGCCGTCGGTGAGCGTCGTCGCGGTGTGGATCCACTGCCACAGCTGGGCGCGGGCGATCTCGGCGGTGGCCGCGTCCTCCATGAGGCCGTGGATGGCGACCGCGCCGCTGCCGCGCAGCCAGGCGTCGAGGTAGCGCAGGCACACCCCGACGTTGGAGCGGACGCCTTCCCGGGTGACCTCGCGGCCGGCGCCGCCGAGGTCGAGGAGTTGGTCGGCGGTGACGTGGACGTCGTCGCGGGTGCGGTGGAGCTGGTGGGGGCGGTCGCCGAGGACGGCGGTGAACGCCTCGCCGCACACCGGCACCAGGGCGGGGTGGGCGACCCAGGACCCGTCGAACCCGTCGGTGGCCTCCCGGTCCTTGTCCTGCCTGACCTGGGCCAGGGCTTCTCGGTTGGCGTCCGGATCGCGGCTGGGGATCACGGCGGCCATCCCGCCGATGGCGTGGGCGCCGCGCCGGTGGCAGGTGCGGACGAGCAGTTCGGTGTAGGCCCGCATGAAGGGGACGGTCATGGTGAGACGGGCGCGGTCGGGCAGGACGACGTCGGCGCCGCGCCCGCCGAGGGTTCTGATCAGGCTGAACAGGTAGTCCCAGCGCCCGGCGTTGAGCCCGGCGGCGTGGTCGCGGAGTTCGTGGAGGATCTCGTCCATCTCGAAGGCGGCGGTGATGGTCTCGATGAGGACGGTGGCGCGGATCGTGCCCGGGGGCAGGCCGAGGGCGCGTTGGGCGAGCAGGAACACCTCGTTCCACAGGCGGGCTTCCCGGTGGTTCTCCAGTTTGGGCAGGTAGAGGTAGGGGCCGCTGCCGTCCTGGATGAGGCGGGTCGCGTTGTGGAAGACGTGGAGGCCGAAGTCGACCAGGCTGGCCGAGACGGGTCGGCCGTCGATGCGGAGGTGTTTCTCCACGAGGTGCCAGCCTCGGGGCCTGGGCACGATGGTGGCCGGGTCCTCGGCGATCCGGTAGCGGCGTCCGGTGTCGGTGGTGAAGTCGATGCGGCGTCGGATGGCGTCGTGCAGGTTGAGTTGCCCGCCGATGATGTTGTCCCAGGTGGGGGCGGTGGCGTCCTCGAAGTCGGCCATCCACACCTTCGCGCCGGAGTTGAGGGCGTTGACGGTCATCCGCCGGTCCGGGGGTCCGGTGATCTCGACGCGGCGGTCGAGGAGCCCGGGTGGGGGTGGGGGGACGCGCCAGGTGGGGTCGTCGCGGATGGCGGCGGTTTCGGGCAGGAAGTGGGGGGTCTCGGTGCCGTCGGTGAGGCGGGCGCGGCGGTGGCGGCGGCGGTCGAGCAGCGCTCGTCGGTCGGCGGCGAAGGTGTTGTCCAGCAGCGCCAGGAAGTCGAGGGCCTCGGGGGTGAGGATCTCGTCGTACCGGTCGCGGAGCGGGCCGTGGATCTCGACGCGTCCGGCGGTGGGGAACGGGGTGTGTCGGGTGGCGGTCGTCATCTCGTCCTCCCTCGGCTCAGAACTGGGCTTCCTCGGTGGAGCCGCGCAGCGCGGTGGTGGAGCTGTCGGGGTTGAGGGCGGTGCTGACGCGGTCGAACCAGCCGGTGCCGACCTCGCGTTGGTGGCGGGTCGCGGTGTAGCCGTGCGCCTCGGCGGCGAACTCGCGTTCCTGGAGGTCGACGTAGGCGGGCATGCCGGTGGTGGCGTACCGGGAGGCGAGGTCGAACATCGAGTGGTTCAGGGCGTGGAAACCGGCGAGGGTGATGAACTGGAAGCGGTAGCCCATGTGCCCCAGTTCCCGTTGGAATCGGGCGATGGTGGCCTCGTCGAGGTGCGCGCGCCAGTTGAACGAGGGTGAGCAGTTGTAGGCGAGGAGCTGGTCGGGGTAGCGGTCGTGGATGGCCTCGGCGAAGGCGCGGGCCACCTCCAGGTCGGGTTCGGAGGTCTCCATCCACAGCAGGTCGGCGTGGCGGGCGTAGGCGAGGCCGCGTTCGATGCAGGGTTCGAGGCCGGCGCGGACGGTGTGGAAGCCCTCCCCGGTGCGTTCTCCGGTGGTGAAGCGGCGGTCGCGTTCGTCGACGTCGCTGGTGAGCAGGGTCGCGGCCTGGGCGTCGGTGCGGGCGATGATGACGGTGGGGACGTCGAGGACGTCGGCGGCGAGGCGGGCGGCGTTGAGGGTGCGTTCGTGCTGGCGGATGGGGACGAGGACCTTGCCACCGAGGTGGCCGCACTTCTTCTCCGAGGCGAGCTGGTCCTCCCAGTGCACCCCGGCGGCGCCGGCGGCGATCATGGCGCGCATCAGTTCGAAGGCGTTGAGGGGCCCGCCGAAGCCGGCTTCGGCGTCGGCGACGATGGGCGCGTACCAGTCGACGTCGCGGTCGCCTTCGGCCCAGGAGATCTGGTCGGCCCTGGCGAGGGCGTTGTTGATGCGGCGGACGACGGCGGGCACCGAGTTGACCGGGTAGAGGCTCTGGTCGGGGTAGGTCTGGCCGGCGAGGTTGGCGTCGGCGGCGACCTGCCACCCGGAGAGGTAGATGGCGCGCAGTCCGGCGCGGACCTGTTGGACGGCCTGGTTGCCGGTGAGCGCGCCGAGGGCGTGCACGTAGTCCTGGGTGCCCAGCAGGTGCCACAGCTTCTCGGCCCCGCGCCGGGCCAGGGTGTGTTCCTCGACGAGGCTGCCACGCAGGGTGAGGACGTCCTCGGCGGTGTAGGAGCGTTCGACGCCGCGCCAGCGGGGGTTGGTGGCCCATTCGCGGCGCAGGGCGTCCGCCGCGTCGACGGGGTCGGGGGCGGCGGTGCGTTCCCGGCCCGGGGTGCGGGTGTCATCCGTGGTCGTGGTCATCGGGCACCTCCGATTTGCGAAGTCCGCGATCGTGCGGCGGGGTTTCCCGACGATGGCACGCCACGGATAACCGCTGGAAGGTTGCCAATCCGCCAATTTCCGCGAATTTCTCCCGGCTGTTCCGCGAATTCGGCGAAGACCCGTTTCCTATGCTGGACCGGTCGCGCCCGGTCGCGGTCGGGCCCGCCAGCGGCGTCGGGAGGGGTGGTCGTCGTGGACAGGACCTTCGTCGGAGCGAAGCTGCGTCACCTGCGGGAGAGCAGGTCGATGAGTCAGGTGAACCTGGCGAGGCTGTTGGAGATCTCGCCGAGTTACCTGAACCAGATCGAACGGAACGTGCGGCCGTTGACGGTTCCGGTGTTGCTGCGGATCACCGAGGCGTTCGGGGTGGACGCGGAGTTCTTCGCCAACGACGACACGGGGCGTTTGGTGGCCGAGGTGCGGGAGGCGTTGCTGGACGAGGAGGTGGGGGCCGAGGCGTCGACGGGCGAGTTGACCGAGTTGGCGACGAACCTGCCGACGATCGCGCGGGCGCTGGTCCGGTTGCACCGCCGTTACCGGAGCGCGGTGGAGAACACGGCGGCGTTGACGGCGGAGAACGGCACCGGGTCGCACGGGAGCGCGGCGGCGCCGTTACCGCACGAGGAGGTGCGGGACTTCTTCTACGAGCGGGAGAACTACGTCGCCGAGCTGGACGAACGCGCCGAACGGTTGGCGGTGGGCCTGGACCTGCGGCGCGGGGAGGTGCGGGCGGCGCTGCGGGACCGGTTGTCCGGGACGCACGGGGTCCGGGTGACCAGTGAGGGGGTCGACGAGGCGGCCGGTGAGCAGCACCGGTACGAGCCGGCGGCCCGGGTGCTGCGGTTGGCGCCGACGCTGCGGTTCGGTCAGCAGGCGTTCCGGATGGCCTCGCAGATCGCCCTGTTGGAGCACGACCGGCTGATCAGCGCGTTGGCGGACTCGTACGCGTTCTCGGGGTCGGCGGCGAGGTCGTTGGCGCGGGTGGGGTTGGCGAACTACTTCGCGGGGGCGTTGATCCTGCCCTACGGGTCGTTCCTGCGGCGGGCCGAGGAGTTCCGGTACGACATCGAGCGGTTGTGCGACCACTTCAGCGTCGGGTTCGAGACGGTGTGCCACCGGTTGTCGACCTTGCAACGCCCCAGGGCGCGGGGGGTTCCGTTCTCGTTCGTGCGGGTGGACCGGGCGGGCAACATGTCGAAACGGCAGTCGGCCGCGGGTTTCCACTTCTCCCGGGTGGGTGGGGCGTGTCCGTTGTGGAACATCTACGAGGCGTTCAGCGCGCCGGGGAAGATCCTGACGCAGATCGCGACGTTGCCGGACGGCAAGAGCTACTTCTGGGTGGCGCGGACGGTGCGCCGCAACATCGGCGGGTTCGGCAGTCCGGGGAAGATGTTCGGGGTGGGGTTGGGCTGCGAGCTGCGGCACGCGCGGCGGTTGGTGTACTCCACGGGCCTGGACCTGGACGACCTGGAGGCGGCGACGCCGATCGGGATGGGGTGCAAGGTGTGCGACCGGCCGGCGTGCCCGCAGCGGGCGTTCCCGGCGGTGGGCCGGCAGCTGACCGTGGACGAGAACACCAGCACCTTCGTCCCCTACCCGGCGGTGCCCGCGTCCCCCTGACCGGGTGGGGGCGGGTTCCCGGTCAGGGGGACGGGTGGTGGTCAGCCAAGGGTGAGGCCCCACGCCAGGCAGGCGACGGCGGCGGTGGCGGTCACCGAACGCAGCACGTTGGCGCGGTTCCAGCGGCGTTCGAACGCGCGACGGGCGGCGGTGGCCGATTCGCCGGTCGCGGCGAGCGCGTTGTTCAACGGCACGTTGACGACACCGGTGACGACGACCGTGGTGAGGCTGAGGGCGAATCCGCCGAGCAGCCAGGGCAGGACGGTCTGCCCCTCGGTGTTGAGGTGCGTGGCGGCGGCGACGGCGGCGCAGACCGGGGTGCCGAGGAAGGGCAGGAGGAACCACGGGTTGGGGATGACCTCGTTGATCCGCCGCATCACGCGCACGAAGGTCGCGTCGTCGACGCGGCGCAGCGCCGGCATCACCCCGTAGGCGAATCCGGTGAACAGCCCGGCGACGAGCCCGCCGGTGACGGTGGCGGCGAGGAGGGCGCCGGTGCCCAGCGGGCTCATCGGAGCCCCCCGGTGACCGCCACCGGGGCCGGGCCGGAGGGGGTGGCTGGCGGGGTGGCCGGGCGGGCCGGCGCCGGCTGGAGCGGGTGGACGACGCGCCGTCCGGTCGTGGCGGCGCCGGGGAGGGCGGGGGCCCCGGCGGCCGTGTGGTGCTGTGTCATGACCACAGCCAACCCCGAGCCGGTGAGACGATCCATCGTCGAGCGGCTCGAACACCTCATCGAGCGTCTAGGCTTCGGGTCGTGGACGCGTTGACCGGGTTGTTGCACGGCGCTCGCGCGCGGGGCGCGTTCCTGGTGCGGTCGGTGTTGGACCCGCCCTGGTCGCTGCTGGTGCGGGACCGGGCTCCGCTGACGGTGTTGACGCCGGTGCGGGGCGAGGCGTGGGTGGTTCCGGAGGCCGGGGAGGCCGCCCTGCTGCGGCCGGGGGGCGTGGCCCTGGTGCGGGGCCCCGAACCGTACCGGGTGGCCAGTGCGCCGGAGTTGCCGCCGACGGTCGTCATCCACCCCGGGGACCGGTCGACCACGGTCGCTGGGGAGGAGTTGTGCGAACGGCTGGGCCTGGGGGTCCGGTCCTGGGGTGGGGGTTCGGCGGAGGGGGCCGTCCTGGTGACGGGCACCTACCACGCGGACGCGGCCGTGAGCCGCCGGTTGCTGGCGGCGCTCCCCGCCGTGGCCGTCGTCCCGGCGGAGGTGGGTGAGGGGTCGCTGGTCTCGCTGTTGGGTCGGGAGGTCACGCGGGACGAGCCGGGCCAGGAGGTGTTCCTGGACCGGTTGCTGGACCTGGTGGTGGTGTCCTCGGTCCGGGCCTGGTTCACCCAGCCCGGCTCGGCGGCCCCCGGGTGGTACTCGGCGGCCGGGGACCCGGTGGTCGGCCCGGCGCTGCGGCTGCTGCACGACCGGGCGTACGAGAACTGGACGGTGGCCACGTTGGCGGCCGAGGTGGGGGTGTCGCGGGCGACGCTGGCGCGGCGGTTCACCGAGCTGGTGGGGGAACCACCGATGTCCTACCTGACCGACTGGCGGCTGAGCCTGGCCGCTGACCTGCTGCGCGGGTCGACGGCGACGCTGGAGGCGGTGGCGCGGCGGGTCGGCTACGGCAGTGCCTTCGCGTTGAGCACGGCGTTCCGCCGGGAACGCGGCGTGAGCCCTCGGGAGTACCGGCGGGCCGGCGGACGAGCCGCCGGCTGAGTCGCCGGGGCGGCCGGCGGGTCGCCGGCCGGCCCGGTGCGGGGTGCCGCCGGGCGGGAGCGCGCCGCCGGTGCGCGGCCGGTCGTTCACAGCCGGTCCCAGGGCACCGAGGCGTAGATGTGGTGCAACGTCCCCATCAGCTCCCCGTCGACGGGGAAGTGGTGGTCGTCGATCCGGCCGACGGGGCTCACGCCACGCGAGTTGGTGAGGAACGCCGCCGACAGCCCGGGCAGGTCCCCCAGGCGCACCGGGCGGCGGTGTTGCGGCACGCCCCGCGCGGTCAGGCCCGTGACGAGCAGCCCTTCGGTGACGCCGGCGAGCGCGGGCGCCTGCGGCCACCGGACCTCCGGCCCGTCGAGGAACCCGATGTTGCTGACGGTGCCCTCGGTGACCAGGTCGTCCTGTCCGACGAGCAGGGCGTCGTCGAAACCGTCCTGCCTGGCCTGGCGGCCGTGGTGGAGCTGGGCGAAGGTGCCGACGTGTTTGAGGTGCGGCAGCGGGCGTTGGTAGCGGACCGAGCGGAGGCGTCGCGGAGCGGACGGTGGGTCAGCGGGTGGGCGGACGGTGACCAGCAGGGACGACGTGGGGGCGTCCTCTGGTTGGAAGGCGCTGACGCGCACGGTGGCGTCGTGGCGGGCGGCCAGGGCGTGGCGGACACGTCGGCGGACCAGGTCGCCGTCGAGTCCGGTGCCAAAGAGTTCCCGGTTGGCGGTGTCGAGCCGGTCCAGGTGGGCGGCCAGGCCTCGAACGCGCCGGTTGCGGACCTGCATGGTGGTGACGTGACCGTAGTTGACGGTGGCGGGCAGGAGGAGCTGGTCGACGGTGGCGGGCTGGCCGTCGATCTCGGCGTGGAGCACGCCTGCTGTGTTCACGGCGGGCGATGCTAACCGGAGCTCCCTCGCGCGCGGCCGGCCCCCGGACGGCGGGTGCCGTGTACCGGGGGCGCGGGACACCCGGCGAACAGCCGGGAGGGCGCGCCACTACCGGCGGTGGGGACGGTCGGTCGCGGTGGGCAGCGCGGCTGAGCGCCAACCGTGAGTCCCGGCCCGGCCATGCGGGCTGCCCGTCCGGGTGAGTGAGGACGAATCGGTGGTGCCCTCACCCACGCGGAAATCCCCGTTGCCCCGGGGAGTGCGAGGTCGACGAGGTGCGCAGCCGCCCGCGGGGTGGGGACCGTACGGCTCGCGGTGGCAGGGCGAGGGAGTCGCCCGACCAGCCGGGACCCGAGGATGCAGGGGCACGGGCCGGCCGGAGCTGGGGGGTCGGGCCGACCGCTGGCCCCGCCGGCGCGTGCCGGCCCTGCTCCGGCGGCCGGTCACGGCCAGGCGGCGGCCGGGCCTTGCGAGCCCCTGTCCACAGCGGAGCGGGCCCCGTCCGTTCACACGCTGGCACCCCCGCCACCGCTACACTGAGCAACGGAACCACTTCCCCGCGCGATCACCCCAGGGCGAGGCACGTGCCGCCCGGAAGCCAGGGACAGGCAGGGCGAGGTGTCGGGGCGGTCCCGCCGCCGAGGAGGGCCATCATGGACAGCACGGAACACCTGGGGCGGCGGATTCGCGCGCTGCGCCACGCCCGGGGGATGTCGCAGCAGGTCCTCGCCGACCTGTCCGGTTTCACCAAGTCCTCCATCTCCCACATCGAGACCGGCACGCGTCCGGTGGAGCGCCGGTCCACGCTGGAAGCCCTCGCCGCCGCCCTGCGGGTCGCCCCGTCCGAGATCAGCGGGCCGCTCGCCTGGTCCGCACCCGACCCGGTCGCCGCCGAGGCGCGTGCGGCCACCGAGGACCTCGCCGCCGTGCTGGCCGACCACCGCGTCGGTGACGTCCCGGACCGGCCCGTCCGGCCGTGGGGCGAGGTGGCGGCCGACGTGCGCCGGCTGAACTCCGACCTGCGGCCCCGCGCTGACTACGCGGCCCAGGGGTACCTGCTTCCCCGGCTCGTCGAGGAACTTCTCGTGACAGCCGGCCGTGCCTCCTCGCCACATCGCACCGACGCCCTGGTCGCGCTGGCCGCCTGCTACCACGCGGCGGCGGTCATCGCGAAGAACACCGGCGTCCGCCCCCTGGCGTGGGTGGCGGCCGACCGGCTCATGGGCGTCGCCGAGCGCCTGGGCCGGCCCGAGCACACCGCCCACGCCCTGTGGGTCCGCACGCACATGATCGGCGGGGTGGGGCGGGAACGTCAGATCCGGCAGGCGTGCCGCTGGCTGGACCTGCTCGCGGACGAGATGTCCGACCACCGGGTGGCGCAGGCGGCGGGGCAGCTGCACCTGACGGCGGCGTTCGCGCACGCGACCCTGGCCGACACCCGGGGCGCCACCGACCACCTCCACGAGGCGGAGGTGTTGGCGAACCGGCTCTCCTCCGACGCCGGGCGATTCGGCTACCTGTGGTTCGGCCGCACCAACGTCGCGTTCTGGCGGGTCTCGATCGCGGCGGAACTCGGGGACCACTCCCTGGTGGAACGGCTCGCCGAGGGTGTCGACCCGGGTACGCTGCCCGACCGGGGCCGACAGGCGCAGTTCTACTCCGACTACGGCCGTTCCCTGCTCAGGGCCGGCCGGACCCGGGAGCAGGGGGTCCGGGTGCTTCGCCGCGCCGAGGAACTCGCGCCGCAGCTGACCAGGAACAACCCCCTGGTGCGGGAGGCCGTGCGATCCGTTCTGGGCCGCCGGCTCGCCGAGCCCGCCGCACGGGAGGCGAGGGGGATGGCCCACCGGATGGGCGTCGCGGCCTGAGGGCGACGGCTCGGCGCGGACCCCTGCCCCCGTCCTCGCGATACCCGGGCCGACGGATGGCGGGCGGGACGGTCGGTCGTGGGTGGGAGCTCGCCGGACCGTGCTGGTGCCCGGGTGGCCGATGTGGCCGGCGGCGACGGCAGCACCAGCGTTCCCGGTGTTCGCGCCCCCGGCACGGCTGCGACCGGACCAACGCGCCGGTGGGTGCGATCGACCGTCGGGGGGTGCCGCCGACCTCGTTCCCCCCTCGTCCTCGCGGCACCCTCGGAACACCGGTCAGGACTTCTGGGGGTCGCCAGAGGCGGCGACCCCCGTGCTCACGGGTGGCGGGACGGCGTGGTGGTGGTTCCGCCGGCGCCGGTCGGGGCGGTGGGCGCGCCGCCCCGACCGGAGCGACCGGTTCAGCGCAGTGTCATGGCCCGGCGGCGGAACACCACCAGGGAGACCACCAGCAGCACCGCCGCCATCCCCAACAGCACGGCCACCTCCACCAGCACCTCGGCCGCGCCCTGACCGGGACGGGCGAGGGTCAGCAGGCCGTCCATGGCCCAGGCGTGCGGGAACAGGTAGCCGATGGTGGTGAGGGTCTCCCCCGCCACCTCCCGTGGCCACAGGCACCCGCCGAGCATGCCGAGCACGATCCCGACCGGCGGGCCGATCGCCGGAGCCTGGGACGGGGAGCGGACCAGGCTGCCGACCAGCATGGCCGCCCCGGTGGCCACCAGGCAGAAGGCGCCCACCACCACGGCGACGCCCAGCGGGTCTCCCCAGGAGACGTCGAACATCAGGGCGCTGACGACGATGATGAGCAGGGCCTGCGCCACCGCCACCGCCAGCCGGCTCAACGCCTCCCCCGCCAGCACGGTGCCCGGCCGGACGGGGGCGGCCAGTGAGCGGCGGACCATCCCCAGCCGGCGGGTCTCGACCAGCGCCGCGGCCACCGCCATCGAGTTGATGAAGGTGAACAGCACGAGGTTCGCCGGGGCGGTGTAGGCGAAGCCCTGCGGATCGGAGCCCTGGTCACCGCCGTCCCGGGTGCGGACGGCGACCTCGGCCGAGTCCTCCCGGGCGGCCCGCACGGACGCCGCCGCCTCTTCGGGGGTGGCCCCGGCCGCCTCGGCGGCGCGGGTGGCCTCCAGGACGGCCGAGACCCGGCCCACGGCGACGTCGACCGCGCTGCGGGCGGCCATGCCGGTGCCGTTGGTCTGGGTCATCACCAGTTCCAGCTCGGTGGAGCCCGGTGTGATGAGCAGGCCCACGGCCAGGCGTCCCTCCCGCACGCCGGCCCGCACCTCCTCCTCGGAGTCCCGGCGTTCCACGTCGAGGTCCGGGCTGGCCTCCAGCTCCTCCAGCACGGCCGCCGCGATCGGGTCGTCGTTCCCGGCGACCACCCCCACCGGGAGCCGGGTCTCCCCGCCCGAACCGCCGCCGAGGGCGAGACCGACGAAGGCGATGGTCACGAAGGGCATGACGACCATGAAGAACAGGCCGGTGCGGTCCCGGGCCTGGCGTCGCAGGTTGGCCACCACCAGGGCCAGGATCGGTCGGGGCCGCCGCCGAGTCGGGCTCATCCGAGGAGTCCTTTCCGGAATCGGAGGGCGGCCAGGCCCCCGGCGACGACCGCGATCAGGCAGACCACGCCGATCGGACCGACGACGGAACCGAGGTCACCGCCGGCGGCGAGACTGGCCAGGCCGGTCGACGTCCACCCGTTGGGGGTGAACAGGGCGAGGGTCTGGAGGAACTCCGGCAGGTTGTAGAGGGGGACGAGGCTGCCGCCCAGGATTCCGGAGACGAAGGCGATTCCCAGGTTGTACCCGTCGGCCTGGGCGTCGGTCCTGGCGTTGCTGGCGACGAGCATGGTGATCGCGGTGGCGGCGAGCACGTGCGCCCCGCACAGCACCAGCACGGCCAGCGGGTCGCCCCAGCTCAACCCGAAGAACAGCACCGAGGAGGCCCAGGTGACGCAGACGCTGGTCATGGCGAGCAGGAACCCGACGATCCCCTTGCCGACGACGGGTGTCCACTGGGGGACCGGCGCGACCCGCAGCCGGCTGAGGGTGCCCAGTTGCCGGTCGGTGAGCAGGCTGCGGGTCGAGGTCGCGACCACCAGGTAGGCGAAGAGCACCGCCATGCCCGAGGCGTAGTGGACGGCGACGTCGACCTTGCCGCCGGCCATCGGGTCGGCGTCGAGGGTCAGGGTGGGCCCGGCCGCGCCGTTCTCCTCGACGAAGAGCCGCACCTCGTCGGCCGGTACGCCGGCGTCCAGGGAGGCGCGCACGGCCAGGGTCCTGGCCTCGACCAGCGCGGAGATCTGGTCCACCATGCTGTTGGCGATCACCCCTGCCAGCGGTGTGGAGTCGGAGGTGAGCACGGTGACCTCGCCGCCCTCACCCGCGCCCACGCTGTCGCTGAAGCCCGGGGGGAAGACGATCGCCGCGCCGATCTCGCCGTCGTCGACGGCCGCGCCGGCCTGCTCCTCGTCGGCGTAGTCGCGCAGCGTGAGGACGTCCTGGAGTTCCTCGGTGGCCAGCGCCTCGCGCCGCACGCTGGTGGGGAAGTCGCCGCCGTCGAGGTCGACGATGCCGATCGACGCGCGCAGCGGCGGGTCCTCACCGCCGAGCGCGAGGCCGAACAGGGAGGCCAGGGCGACCGGGGCGACCAGGGCGATCAACAGGGCCGTTCCGTCGCGGAGTCGGGAGCGGAGTTCGTGGCCGCTCACCACGAGAAGTGCTCTGAGCATGTCCCGTTCAGTCCCGGAGTGTGCTGCCGGTCAGGTGCAGGAAGGCAGCCTCGAGGTCGGGTTCGGTGATCTCGACCCCGGTGATGGTGGCCACCCCCTCGACGGCGGCGATGAAGGAGGGCAGCAGGTGCCTGCTGCCCTCGGCGAGCAGGCGGACGCTGGACGTGCCGGTGGGCACGGCCTCGGTGACCCTGTCGACGGCCCGGAGCTTCTCGGCGGCGGCGGTGATGTCCCCGTCGAGCACCAGTTCGACCCGGTCGGAGGTGCCCAGCCGGGAGACCAGTTCCCGTTTCGTGCCCTCGGCCACGAGCCGGCCCTTGTCGATGATGCCGACCCGCTTGCACACCCGTTCCACCTCCTCCATGTAGTGGGAGGTGTAGAGCAGGCTCATGCCGGCGGCGACCAGCTGGTCGACCCCCTCGAGGATGGCGTTGCGGCTCTGCGGGTCGACGCCGACGGTGGGCTCGTCGAGGACGAGGAGGGTGGGTTCGTGGAGCAGGGCGGCGCCGATGTTGATGCGCCGCTTCATGCCGCCCGAGTAGTCGCCCACCTTGTCGTCGGCGCGGTCGGTGAGGCCGACCAGGTCGAGGACCTCCGCGATGCGGTTCTGGAGGGTGCGGCGGGGCAGGCCGTAGAGGCGTCCGAAGTAGCGCAGGTTCTCCCGTCCGGTCAGTTCCGGGTAGAGGGCGATCTCCTGCGGCACGTACCCGATCCGGGCTTTGGCGGCCCTCGGGCCCTGGGCGAGGGCGTGGCCGGCGATGTGGACGCTGCCGGCGTCGGGGCGCAGCAGCCCGGAGAGCATGGAGATGGTGGTGGTCTTCCCGGCCCCGTTGGGGCCGAGCAGGCCGTAGGCCTCGCCGCGTTCGATGGTGAAGCTGATCGAGTCGACGGCGAGGTGGCGCCCGAACCGTTTGGTCAGGTCCTGGCAGACCAGGGCGTCCGTCACTGACCGGCCTCCCCCGCGCAGCCGTCGATCCCGGCCGGGTCGGTGACCGGGGCGAGGTTGCCCCGGAACAGCTGCCGGTCCAGGTCGCTGCCGACCTGGAGGTCGTGGGGTTCGTTGTCGGTGATCTCGTTGCCCAGCACCGTGTTGTCCACCGGGTCGGCGCCGCCCCACTCCTTCGAGGAGGCGAGGGTGACGGCGCCGCCCATCACGGAGAACCCGCTGGGCCGGTGCCCGCTGATCCGGTTGTGGACCAGGGCGACGCGGGTGGTGCCGATGACGGCGACGCCGACACCGGAGATCGGCGGTCCTGCCGGGGCGAGCACCTCGGGGTCCCCGCCGCCTGCGGCCAGGTTGTTGGCGTGGATGTCGTTGTCGATGACCAGGCAGTCCCGGACGCCGCCCGGCGGCTCCCCCGGGTAGGTCTGGTTGAGCAGCATGACGCCAGCGGCGTTGCCGTGTGCCCGGTTGCCGACCAGCCGGGCGTGGGAGGAGTTGTCGACGAAGAGACCGAACCCGTTGGTGTGGGTTTCGGTGTCGGTGATCAGGGAGGTGTCGCCGGAGCAGAAGCTGAGGGCGACGCCGCCGTACTGGCTGCCCGACGCCTGGCAGCGCCGGACGGTGAGGCGCTCGGACTCGCGGAGGTAGATGCCCCAGACCGCGTTGTCCTCGACGGCCACGTCCTCCACGGTGAGGTCGGTGGCGGAGTGGGCGTGGACGCCGGCCCCGGGGAATCCGGTGATGGTGATGCCGCGCAGGGTGACGCCCTCGACCGGTTCACCGGTGCCGTGGACGCTGATCCCGCTGACCGCACCCTCCGGCGCGTCGGTGAGCTGGGGGATCGACGCGGTGGGTTCGCCGCCGGGGCGCAGCACGGTCCGACCGGGTCCGGCGCCCACGAGGGTCACGCCGCCGTGCCTGATCCAGAGGTGCTCGGCGTAGGTGCCGGCCTCCAGGCGGATGGTGACGCCGGGGCCGGCGGCGTCGAGCGCTTCCTGGATGGACTGGCCCGGGGCGACGAGCACGTCCTGCGGCGCTGGCGCGAGGGACATCACGCGGCTCCTTTCCTGTGGTGGTGGGGAGACCACGGCCACGGGACCGGTGCGGTCTGGTGGCGTGACGCGCGGTCGTGGGGTGCGGGCCGCCGGATCCGGCGGCGGACGGGGGCGGGCTTGGGGGAACGCGGGAGGCGGGACGCGCGGGTGGTCCGGGGGTGGACACCGGTGTTCCGCGAGGAGCGACCGAGGCGGACGGGTTGGGGTGTCCTGGACGCCTGCCACCCTATCGTGATGATCAAGGCGCTTTCGGGGTCGCGAGGGTGGAGTGGGCGGGCAGCGCCCGGGGCGTGACGCCGGGTTCGGTGGCGCCGGTTCGGGGTGCTCCGGCGTGCCGTCCGCGCCGCTGCCGGGAGGCTCGTGCCGTCCTCGCTGGCCATTCCGGTCGCCCTCCCGTCGTTCGCTCAGCGGGTGGGGAGGGCGGTCCCGGTGAGGAACCGTTCGAGCCTGGTGGTGTACTCCTCGGCCTTCTCGATCATGGGGATGTGTCCGCAGTCGTCGACGGCCACGAACTCGGTGTGCGGCCGGTGAGCGACGAGCTCGCGCCAGGGTTCGATCGGGGTCATCCGGTCGAAGCGGCCCCACACGTACAGCGAGGGGCAGGTGACCTTGTCGAGGGCGGCGCCGATGGAGTAGCGGCGGGTCGCCTTCAGGCTGCGGGCCATGCTGACCATCGAGCTCGGCCGCCGCAGGAGTTCCGCGGTGCGTTCCAGTTGTTCCTCGCTGAAGTAGCGGCCCCGGTGGAACAGCGCGGCCAGCATCCGCTCCCGGAAGTCGTCGCTGTCGAGTCGCACGCTGGCGCGGCGGTCGACGCTCAGGCCGACGTCGGGGTCGGCGCTCAAACCGGGGGCGCCGCTGACGACGATGGCGCGGACCCGTTCGGGGTACCGCCCGGCGAGGTCGATGGCGACCAGGCCGCCCATCGAGTTGGCGCACACCACCACCTCGTCGAACCCGGCGTCGGCGCAGGACTCCAGGAAGGCGTCGCCGAGCCGTTCCATCGACCCGGCCACGGTGCGGTCGAGGGCGCAGATCGGTTCCTGGGTGCGCAGCACCGGCCAGCCGGCGGCGGCCAGGTTCTGGAAGGGGTGCTCCCAGATCCAGCCGCCGGCGAAGAGGGCGGACATGAACGCGACCGGTGTCCTGGACCGGTCGCCGTCGAGCCGGTGTTCGGCGGTGAAGACGGTCATGCGAGCTCCAGTCACAGTAGGGGTTCCGGTGGCAGTGTCCGACCGCAGTCGCAGGTGGCGGCGTCGTGCACGGCGACGACGACGCCGCACCCCTCGCACCGGGCGTAGTCGCGGGTGGAGGTGCGGGACCAGACGCTGGTGAACGCGCGGCCGTACCGGGCGCCGCGGAAGAAGCGGCGCATCGCCCGCTGGTGGGGCCGGGCGTGGACCGCCCGGATCGATTCCGGGCGGTCGAAGGCGCTGAGGGTGAAGCGGCGGTCCCCGAGGTCGAAGGTGGCCGCGCCGAGGAACCCCCTGGCGGGGCGCATCGACTTCATGACCTCGGCGCTGAGCAGGTCCACCTCGGCGGATTCGTCGTCGTCGCGGACCTGGACCCAGGTCAGCACCAGCGCCTCCGGTTCGCCGGTGGGGTTGCGCAGGGTTCGGGAGCTGATGCCGAACTGCCGTTCGGTGTCGGCGGAGGGGACGTAGCGGGGCTGGTAGCCCAGGGACGCGGCCAGGGCCATCCGGTCGAAGGCGCGGCGCACCTCGGTGCGTCCGTCCTGGGTTGTGAGCAGGTCGGTGCCCGCGACGTGGGCGGTCCCGCCGGTGGCGGGCATCCCCAGGTAGGCGGCGCGGTGGTCGGCGCGCAGCGTCCAGGAGACGTGGGCGCTGGTCCCGTCGGCGACGACCCGGTCGACGGTGAAGCGGGGGCCGGCGAAGCGGGCCAGGACCCGCTGGGCGTGCGCGGCCAGGTCGTCCCCGCTGACCGGGTCGGGCAGGTCGGGGTCCTGGTAGTCGTCGACGAGGTCGGTGAGCGCGGCGATGTCGCCCTCCTCCCAGGCGCGGAGGTGGCGGAGGGCGGTCTGGCGCGGGTCCATGCTCACTCCGGGCTGCGGGTTGGGTCGGTGGTGGGGCGGTGTCGCGGGTGTGGCACCGGAGTGGCCGGGGCGGGGGTGGCCGCCCGGGTGCCGGTGCGGTGGCCCGCGCCGGGCCCGCTCATCCGGTCTTCTCCCGGGTGAGCCGGCGGGGCGTGGTCGGGTCGGACATCGGCAGGCAGCGGAGCCCGGCGGGTCTGGCGAGTCCGGTGAGCACCTTGCTGTCGCCCACCTCGACGGCCAGCTCCACCTCGGGGTGCCCGGCGAGCCGGGTCATCGTCCGCGCCCACCGCACGCGGCGGGTGAGCTGGTCGACGAGGGCGTCGCGCAGCACCGCCGGATCGGTGGTGGGTTCGGCGGTGACGTTGGGCAGCACGGGGATCCGGGGGGTACGGAGTTCCTCGGCGCGCACGGCCTCCGCCCAGGCGTCGACGGCGTCGGCCATCAGGGGCGAGTGGAAGGCGTTGCTCACCGTCAGCGGTGTGGTCTTGCGGGCGGCGGTGGCGAGGGCGACGAGGCGGTCCACCGCCGGGGTTGCCCCGGAGACGACGACGTGGTCGGCGGCGTTCTCGAGTCCGACGACCAGCGGTTCGTCGGGTGCGGCGGCCCTGGCGACCAGCTCCTCGACCTCGTCGACGTTCAGGCCCAGGACGGCGGTCATCGACCCGGTGGCGGTGACCGCCGCCATCAGCCGGGCCCTGGTGGCGACCAGCCGGAGGGTCGCCTCGAAGGACAGGGCCCCGGCCGCGTGCAGTGCGGCGAGTTCACCGACGCTGTGTCCGGCGACGATGCCCGGTTCGTGGCCCTCGGCGCGCAGGACGGCCAGGGCGGCCAGCCCGCACACCGTGACGGCGGGTTGGGCGTTCTCGGTGGCGACGAGCCGCTCGGCCGGGCCCCGGGCGCACAGGGGCCCCACCGGGGTGTCCAGGAGGCGGTCGGCCCGGTCGAACACCTCGGTGGCCTCGGGCCGTCCCCGGAGCCAGGCGCCCATGCCGACGCGCAGTGTGCCCTGCCCGGGGAAGAGGAACGCGAGCACGGCTGCTCCTTCCTGGACGGTGGTCCGCCGCACGGTGTCGTGGTGGCCCCGGCGCGGTGGGGGACGGGTGGGTTCGGCACGGGTCGTCTCAGAGGCGGCGGCGTCGGCGGGCCGGTTCCGCGCCGCTCTGCGAGCCGAGGAAGCCCAGGAGCAGTCGGTTCACCTCGTCGGGGGCGTCCAGCGGGATCCAGTGGCTGGCGTTCTCCACGCGTTCGTAGCGCCAGGGGCCGCGCACGTACTTGCCGGAGCCGATCATCTGGTCCTCCAGCATCGCCTTGTCCCCGGTGGACCAGATCCCCAGCGTGGGCGCCAGCACGGGTGGGAAGTTGCCCTCGGGGCGGAGTTCGCTCTCGGGGGAGCGGTTGGCCCGGTACCAATTGAGGCCGGCGGTCAGCGCGCCGGGGCGGGCCAGGTCGCGCAGGTAGCGGGTGTGGTCGCCCTCGCGGGCCATGATCTCCTTGAACAGCCGCCAGCCGTTGCGCCGCAGCAGTTCCTCGCTGACCCCGGGGAACTGGTAGAAGAGCATGTACCAGGAGCGGGCGCGCTGGTCGATGGTGGGCGCGGAGAACATGCCGGGGTGGCCGACGGAGAGGACCGCGAGGTGGTCGACCCGGCGGGGCATGAGGAAGGCGTACATCCAGGCGACGGCGGCGCCCCAGTCGTGGCCGACGACGTGGGCGCGGGGCACGCCCAGTTCCTGGGTGAGCGCGACGACGTCGTTGACGATCGTGCGCATGCCGTAGGCCTCGACCTCCTGCGGCTTGTCGGAGTCACCGAAGCCCCGTAGGTCGGGGGCGATGACCCGGTAGCCCGCGTCGACGAGGACCGGGATCTGGTGCCGCCACAGGTAGGAGGAGTCGGGGAAACCGTGCAGCAGGAGCACCGGGTCCCCCTCGCCCTGGTCGACCAGGGCGATGTCGATGCCGTTGACGTGCAGTTTCTTGTTGGTCACACGGTCTCCCTCAGTAGCCGCTCCGCGAAGAACTCGCTGAATCCGAATTCGGGCACGTCCTCGGGCGGCACCATGTTGAGCAGCCCGGTGACCTGGAGCGCGTCGTTCTCGGCCATCAGCTGGCGGGCTCGCCGTCGGCGTTCCACGGCGTGCTCGCCGAACTCGGCCTGGAGTTTGGCCATCAGCGTCGCGCCGAAGTGGAGCCGCTTCATGCGGAACTCCCGCTCGGCCAGGTAGGGCTCGAACGCCGCCGCCGACCAGTCGTCCCCCTCGAGGAGGGTGTCGCAGACGATGCGGGCGTCCCGCAGGCTGCACGACAGTCCGGTGCCCAGCACGGTGTCGCAGTTGCCGGCCTCGTCTCCGATGAGGACGACGCCTTCGGCCAGGGTCGGGTTCTGCGGCAGGATCGCCACCGACGGCCAGGCGACCAGCGGGCCGGTGGGTACCGCCCTGGTGACGGCCTCGCCCCGGTCGGGCAGGCAGTCCAGGGCGAAGGCGTCGAGGAAGCGGCGCTGCCCCTCGGGGCCCCGGTAGCGGCGCTGTTGGCCGGTGGCGAAGTTCAGGTAGAGGCGGGCCCGGCCGTAGCCCTGGGGGAACACCATGAACATGACGTCGCCCTCGGTGCCCATCGCCTGCACGTCGGCCGGCCAGTCGTCGAGGCCGTCGACCATCATGCCCGCGCCCCAGTGGTGCACCGAGTTGGCCATGGAGACGCCGACCTGCCGGCCGACGGTGCAGACCCGGCCGGTGGCGCCGAGCACGATCCGGGGGCGGATCTCGTGGTCGGTGTCCCCGGTCCGGTAGCGGACGACCGGTGCGGGTCCGGGGGTGACCTCGACCTGACCGGCGCCCATGACGACCCGCGCGCCCGCCTCCGCGGCCTGTTCGGCCATCAGTTCGCAGACAGTGTGGTGGGGGAAGCACTGCGGCCCGCCGATGCCGGGGAGGAACCGGGTCATGTCCACCGCGCGGGCTTCGTCGACGTCGACGACCTCATCCCACTGGACCCACTCGCGGATCTCCCATGCACCGCCGAAGACGAAGGCGTCGGCGACGCCGAGCCGGTGCGCCTCCTGGATGCCCCAGGGGGCCAGCCACTCGCCGCGCACCAGGTCCCGGTACTCAGACTGTTTCTCCAGCATGACGACGGAGAGGCCGGCGGCGGCCAGCCGGCAGGCGGAGGCGGCCCCGGCGATACCGCCCCCGACGACCACCACGTCGGTGTGGTCAGCGTTCATGTCCCCACCCCTCCCAGAAGGTGCGTTTCCTGGCCGGGTACCGGTCGGCCGGCCGGAAGTCGGTTCCCCGGGTGTAGGCGACGGGGATCAGGCAGATCTGGCTCACGCCGGCGGGGATGCCGAGCAGCTCCGCCACCTGGCGTTCGTAGGGCAGGTGGGTGCAGGTGATCGTGCTGCCCAGTCCCCTGCTGCGCAGGGCGAGCTGGAAGGACCAGATCGCCGGGAAGATGGAGCCGTAGTAGGTGCTGGCCCGCAGGGGCCCGAGCCGCACGGAGTGGCCGGGGTCGTCCGCGGGTTTGTGGGCGATGCGCCTGGCCCACTCGGCGTCGACGGCGGCGATGTCGGGGGGCGGCCCGAGCACGCAGGGCAGCACCAGGACCGGTATCCGCGCCAGGGTGGTGGCCAGGGTGCGGGCCGAGGCGTTGTTGCGCCGGGCCTGCGGGTCGTTGCGGCGGCGGCCGGCCTTGGTCCATGCCTCGTCGCGCTGGAACTCCCACGCCGGTTCGATGAGGGTGGCCAGCCGCTGTTTGACCGACGGGTCGGTGAGGACGAGCCACCGCCAGTTCTGGTGGTTGTTCGCCGTCGGCGCCTGCACCGCGACCTGGAGCGCCTCCTCGACGACTTCCGGGGGCACCGGCCGGTCGAGGTCGAGCCGGCGGCGCACCGACCGCGTCGTGGTGAGCAGCCGGTCGGTTTCGGCGACGTCGAACGGCGGCGGGTCGGCCGACATCACGGCGCGCCCAGCAGGACCGAGCCCCGGACCGAGCCGGGGGCGGCGGTCAGGGCGAGCGCCCTGGTCAGCGGTTCGGCGAGCTTCGGGGTGGACAGGTAGGAGCCGGTGCCACCGGCGACCGGATCCGTCAGGTCGGTCAGCGCCGGGGCCACGCCTTCCCGCAGGGCGAGGGCGGCCAGGGCGATGGCCAGCGCCCCCGACGCGGCCTGGCAGTCACCGGTGAGGGCGGCGCCGCTGGTGAGCGGTCCGCCGGGCAGTGCGGCGAGCACGGCTTCGGCCTCGGCGGTGTCGTGGGGGCCGCCGGTGCCGGCGCCGACGACGAGGCCGACGTCGGCGGGGTCGAGGGTGGCGAGGCTGCGGCGGACCAGGTCGGCCTCGTCGGTGCCGGTGGAGCTGGCGTGGCCGCCGCCCAGCACCCGGGCGTAGGGGCGTCCGCCCCGGGCGGCGCAGTGCGCGGCGGACTCGACGATCAGGGCGACGGCGGCCGATCCGGACGCGGTGGCGGGGCGGGCCCGGTCGTAGGGGCGGGCGGTGGTGGTGTCGCCCCCCGTGGACTCGTCGGCGGCGACGACCACCACGACCTCGGCCTTGCCGGTGCGGATGGTCTCCACGGCGCAGTCCAGGGCGAGGGACGCCGAGGCGCCGCCGGTGCAGAGGGTGGTGGTGGGGCCACGCAGGCCCAGGGTTTGGCAGACGGCGCCGCCGGTGGCGTTGAGCACGACGTTGGAGAAGCTGAGGACGGCGGGTTTGGTCGGGTTGGCGGCGACGCTCTCGTCGAACCCGTCGGTGCTCTCCACCGAGCCGGCCGCGGTGGCGAACATGACGCCCACGTTCTCCAGCGCGGCCCTGCCCAGTTTCAGTCCGGCGTCCTCCCAGGCCAGGCGGGAGGCGGCGATGGCCATCCTGGACAGGCGGTTCATGTGCCGCCACAGGGTGCGGGGCGCGTAGGTGCGGCTGGTGAGGTCGGGGGCGGTGCCGACGCCGCGCCGGCCGGCGGCGAGGGCCTCGGTCAGGTCGGAGACGCCGGTGGCCAGGCCGGTGACCGGGCCGAGGCCGGTGACGACCACGTCGACCGGGGCGAGGGGTTCGTGGTCGCGGGGCTGCCCTGGGCTGGTGAGGACCAGCGAGACGTTGTTCCCGCCGAAGGCGTAGTTGTTGGACACCACCGTGTTGATGGGCAGTGTCCTGGCCTCGTTGGGGACGAAGTCCAGGTCGGTGGGGGCGGTGTCCTCGTCCCCGGCGAAGCCGATGGTGGGGGGCGCGGTGTCGTGCCGCAGCGCCAGGACGCTGGCCACCGCCTCGACGGCGCCGGCGGCGCCGAGGGTGTGGCCGAGGAAGGACTTGATGCTGCTGGTGGGCACCTGTCCGGCTCGGTCGCCGAACACGGTGCGCATGACCTTGATCTCCATCGCGTCGTTGGCCGGGGTGCCGGTGCCGTGGCCGCTGACGTAGTCGACCCGCTCGGCGGTGAGACCGGCGTCGGCGAGGGCTCGCCGCACGGCGCTGACCCCGCCCCGGCCGGTGGGGTCGGGTGCGGTGGCGTGGTAGGCGTCGGCGGACAGGCCGTAGCCGGCGACCTCGGCCAAGGGGGTGGCGCCACGGGCCAGGGCGAGGTCGAGGGGTTCGACCAACAGGAACGCCGCGCCCTCCCCCAGGTTCAGCCCGAGGGAGCGGCTGTAGGGGCGGCAGGGTCCGACGCTGAGCGCCTGGAGGCCGGCGAATCCGGCGTAGGTGCCGAACAGCAGGGGGTCGGCGCCGCCGGCGAGGACGAGGTCGGCCTCACCGGTGAGGATCTTGTCCTTGGCCAGTCCCACCGCGTTGCCGCCAGCGGCGCAGGCCGTGGAGACCAGGATGCGGGGGCCGTGGGCGCCCAACCGCTGGGCGACGACGTCGCCGGTGTGGTGCATGGGCTGGTATCGGCCGCCGGCGTCCGGGGTGGCCTGGCACTTGCCGAGGACGAGGCCGAAGCGGTCGGCGGGGACACCGCCGGCCGCGAGCCCGCCCTGGCGGAGGGCTTGGCGGGCCGCGACCAGGGCGAGCTGGGCGGTGCGGTCCAGGCCGGCGTCCTCGGCGGGCAGCTGGCCGCTGATCCACTGGTCGGGGACCTGCCCGGCGTGCCGGGCGTCGAACGCCCCGTACGCCTCGTCCTCGACCGGGGTGAGGCCACCCTGCCCGGTCGTCAGCCGCAGCCAGAACTCGTCCGGGTCGCGGCCGATCGCGCAGATGACTCCCAGGCCGGTGATGACGACCGGTCGCAGCGCCATGAATGTTCCTCCTCGGGCGAACCCGCGATCAGACGATCGGGATGCTCCAGCTCTTGGGGGTGACGTAGGGGCTGGTCAACGTGGTGACCTCCTCGTCGCCGACGGTCAGGCGCAGCCCGGCGGCGGCGAACTCCCCCTCGACCCTGGCCAGGCCGAGCGTGGCCCCCAGACCGACGCTGCGGACGGCGTGGACGACGACCCCGATGTCCTCTCCGGCGGCCAACACGCGGGTGCCGGGTTCCGGGACGGCGTCACCGCCCCGGAACCCGACGGTGCGCACCGGGTTGTCCCGGGCGAACGCGGCGAGCACGGCGTCGCGGCCGACGAACGCGTCCTTGGTGATGTCGACCAGCCAGTTCGCGCCGAGTTCGACGACGGTGGCGTCCTCGGCCGCCTCCAGGCGGAACACCGGCTGCCGGACCTCCAACATGGCCTGTTCCAGCACCTCCTGGCCGGCCGGCACGGCCTGTTCGGCGGCCTGCTTCCACAGCCGCTCGGCCGCCTCGCGGGGCACGATGACCTTGTAGCCGTACTCGCCGGTGACGCCGGTGCGGCCGAAGATGACGTCGACCCCGTCCCACTGGGTGTCCACCACGGACTCCAGGGGGAGCGCGGCGAGCTCGCCGTCGATGAGGCGGCCCACGACGCCCCACGAGTAGGGGCCCTCCAGCCCGAGGAGGGTCAGCTCGGCACTGCGGTCGGTGAGCACGACGCCCTCGGTGTTCTGCTCGGTCAGGTGGGCCAGCAGGGTCGCCCCGCCGCCGGTGGAGCTCTCCAGCAGCACCCCGTTCTCCCGGCCCCACACCACGACCTGGTCGACGACGTGGCCGGCCTCGTCGAGGACGAGGCTGGTCATGCAGCGTTCCGCTGTCAGGTACTCGACGTCGCGGGCCAGCACCCGCTGGAGGAAGTCGGTGGCGGCGGCGCCGGTGACCTCGATGAGCCGGGACCCGCCGAGGTCGAGCAGGGCGGCGCGTTCGCGCAGGGCCTCGTACTCGGTCTCGGGGGTGGAGAACCGCAGCGGCACGGTGGCCTCGCCGACGACGCCGTGAACGGTCCCCTCGGGATGCGCGGTGGTGAGCGCGGATTCCATTTCTCAGGCCTTTCTCAACGGGTTGCCCGCCGCCGGGTCGGTGATGGTGATCACGCCCTCGGCGGCGATCTGGTCGTCGACGCGTGCGGTCACGCGGTACTCGCCGATGCCCCTGGCGCCGGCGGTGCGTTCCGCGGTGAGCACGAGCCGGTCGCCCGGGACGATCCGCCGGCGGAAGCGCATCGACCGGACACCGGTCAGGTAGCTGATCTCGCTGGCGCCGGCCAGGGCGAACACCACCCCGGACAGCTGCGCCAGCGCCTCGATGACCACGACGCCCGGCAGGACCGCCTCGGTCGGGAAGTGCCCCTGGAACCAGAGCTCGGTGGCGGTGACGTTCTTCACCGCCGTGCCCCGCACGCCGGGTTCGACGGAGTCGACCCGGTCGAGCATCAGCATCGGCCACCGGTGCGGGATGAGGTCGCGGATCTGGTCGTTGCTCAGCGGCGCGGTGACCGCCGGCCGGTCGACGGTGGTCACGCGTTGCTCGTGGGGTCGGCCCCGGCCAGTTCGGGGCGCACCGAGTTCGCCAGTCGGGAGACCGACCCGAACACGGCCATGTCGCTGTCGTAGAGGGCGACGCCGAACTCGGCCTCGATGGCCACGTACAGCTCCAGCACGTCGAGGCTGTCCAGTTCGAGGCCCCGGCCGAACAGCGGCTGGTCGTCGGTGATCCAGGCCGGTTCGATCGGCAGGTCGAGCCGCGACACGATCATCTTCTTGATGGCCTCGCAGGTGCGCTGGCGTTCGGCGGCGGTGGCCCGCAGCTCCTCGATGGTGGTCATGTGTTCTCCTCGCGGCGGTTCTGGTCAGCGGTCAGCCGAGGCCGCCGCCGTCGGCGACGAGCACGGCGCCGGTGACGTAGGACGCGTTCTCCGAGGCCAGGAAGGTGACCAGGCGGGCGATCTCCTCCGGTCGCCCCATCCGGCCGAGCCGGATCCTGTCCTCGTACTTCTTGCGGGTCGGCGGGGGCAGCACCTTGGTCATGTCGGTGGCGACGAAGCCGGGGGCGACGCAGTTGGCACGGATGTTGTGCGGGGCGGCCTCGTAGGCCAGGGCCTTGGTGAAGGCGATGATGGCGCCCTTGGAGGCCACGTAGTTGGTCTGGCCGGGGAAGCCGCCGTCGAGTCCGCTGGAGGAGGAGACGGCCACGATCGCCCCGGCCCTGCGGTGCTGCATGATGCGCATCGCCTCCCGGCAGGCCAGGAAGGTGCCGGTCATGTTGACGCCCATCGGCTCCTGGAACTGGTCCAGGCTCATCGCGACCAGGTGCCGGTCCCGGGTGACGCCGGCGTTGGTGACGAGCACGTCGAGCCGTTGGTGGTCGGAGCGGACCCGGGCGAACAGCGCACGGACCGACGCCTCGTCGGTGACGTCGGCCTGGACGGCGGTGGCGCTGCCGCCGCCCTCCTCGATCTCGGCGACGACGGCCTCCGCGTCCTGCTGCGAGCGGGCGTAGTTGACCAGGACGTGGGCGCCCTCCCTGGCGAGGTCGACGGACACCGCGCGACCGATGCCGCGCGAGCCACCGGTCACCAGCGCCACTGTGCCTTCGGGGAAGAGCATCCTCGTCTCCAACGATCTCGGACGGACGGACGACGGGAACGGCGGTGGACGCGCCACCGCCCGGGTCCGGTGGTGACCGGGAGCCGCCGTCGTGGTGGGTGGTCGGCGGGCCGTCGCCGCGGTGGGCCGCGGGGACGGCGTCAGGACGACGTCCCCGCCGTGCCGGCGGGTCCGCCGCGCCGCCGTGGTGCGGCCGGTCCCGACCGCTCACGCCCACCCGTCGTCCTCGTTCGGTCCACAAGCTACGGCGCGGCGTTATCAGCGCCGTATCACGGCGATTTCCCCGCGTTGACCGGACCGGACCGATGGGCGAGTGTGGCCGGCATGCAGGACATCGAGGTCGAGGTGCTGATCGTCGGCGGAGGGCCCGTGGGGCTGGCCGCGTCGGTGGAGCTGTCGCGGCACGGCGTGCGGTCGCTGCTGGTCGAACGGCACGAGGGGACCTCGATCTTCCCGAAGGCCCGGCTGCTGTCCACCAGGACGATGGAGCTGGTGCGCGCCTGGGGTGTCGAGGACGAGGTGGAGCGGGTGGGCCTGCCCCGGGCGGACAGCCTCGCGCTCGGGATCGGGAGTTCGCTGACGGCGCCGGACTTCCGGCGGGAGGCGGTGCCGCTGGGCGAGGACGTCCCGCAGAGCCCGACCTACACCTACCTGTGCGCGCAGGACCGGTTCGAGGTGGTGCTGCGGCGGCTGGCCGAGTCCCAGCCGGGTGGTGCGGTGCGCTTCGCCACGACGATGACCGGGTTCGAGGACGCCGGCTCCGGGATCACGGCGGTGATCGAGTCCGAGGAGGGGCGGCGGCGGGTCACCGCCCGCTACCTCGTCGCCGCCGACGGGGCCCGCAGTGGCGTCCGCGAGTCGCTGGGCATCGGGGTGGACGGCCCTCCCCCGTTGTCGCACATGGTCAGCATCATGTTCGACGCCGACCTCGGGGACGTCCTCGGGGACCGGATCAGCGGGCTGTTCTTCGTGCGGGGGGAGGTGGCCTGTGCGGTGGAGGCCGTCGACAACCAGCGGCGGTGGATGATCCAGGCGGGTTACGACCCGAGCCTGCCGGAGGACGCCGACGACTTCACCAGCGCCGAGGACTTCACCGAGGAGGTGTCGCTGGCGGTGGTGCGGGCGGCGGTGGGGGTCCCGGACCTGCCCGTGGAGCTCGTGGGGATCATGCCCTGGACGCAGCAGGCCGTGGTAGCCCGCGAGTTCCGCCGGGGCCGGGTGTTCCTGGTGGGGGACGCGGCGCACGTGGCGACCCCGCAGGGCGGGTTCGGGATGAACTGCGGCCTGCAGGACGTGGGGAACCTGTGCTGGAAGCTCGCGGCGGTGCTGCGGGGCCAGGCGGGCCCTGGCCTGTTAAACACCTACGAGGTGGAGCGGCGGCCGGTGGCGGAGTGGACGGTCGGCGAGAGCCTGGCCAACGCGTTGATCACCGCGCGGATGATGGAGGGCGAGCTGTCGGTGCGGGAGGCCGGTGACCAGCAGGCCGACCGTCGCCGGTCGGAGGGGCTGGTCCTGGGCTACCGGTACGAGTCGGCGGCCGTGGTGCCCGACGGCAGCCCGCTGGTGGAGCCGGAGGACCCGTACCGCACCTACCTACCGACGGCCCGACCCGGTCATCGGGCCCCGCACGTGTGGTTGGACGGCCCGGACGGTCGGGTGTCCACCCTGGACGTGCTGGGACGGGGGTTCACCCTGTTGACGCCCGAGGGCAGCGGGTGGGCCGATGTGGCCAGGGCGGCGGTGACGACGACCGGGGTACCGCTCACCGTGGTGGAGGTGGGCGTCGACGGCGCGGCGGTGTTCTCCAGCCCCGGGTGGGCCGAGGCGTACGGGGTGGGGCCGGCCGGGGCGGTGCTGGTCCGGCCCGACGGGCACGTCGCCTGGCGCCGGGCGGCGGGGGGCCCTGACCACGACCTGCTGGTCGAGGTGGTGGCTTCGGTGCTGGCCACGGGGTGACCCCGGTCGGCCGGCCTGGTCCCGGTCCCACCTCTCGGAGTCCGCCGGCGGGCGGGGCGTGGGCCGTCCCCGCGAGCCGCCCGGGACGGGGACGGGGACGACGTCCTCCGCGATGTCCCGAACCGCCAGCGGCACCGGCTTCCCGGATCCCGGGGGCGCGTGCGGCTCCCCCCTCCACCGCGCCGTCCCCGCCCGGTGTCGAATGGTGCCGCGTGCCGGCGGCCACGTCCTCCTCAGGCGCAGGTGGGAGCCGTCTCCCGCTCCTCCCGGTCGAGGCGGAACCCGCGCACGTCCGGGGGAAGGGCGGTCATCCTCGACGCCGACAGCGTCGCCGCCAGGTCCCCGAGGGTGCGGTAGGGCTGGGAGGACAGGCGGGCCGCGGCCATCCGCAGGGGGAGCGGCAGCCCGTTGGAAATCACCGCGATCCGCGCGACGGCCTGCGGTTCGGCCGCCACCGGGGCGCTACCCACCAGGGCGACGAGCAGCTCGCGGAGCTCGTCGTCGGCCAACGGCCGGACGAACTGCCGGTGGGCGCCCTGCAACGCCACCAGCTCGTCGAGCGGGTCACGGCTGGTGACCAGTACCCGGCAGGCGGCGCCGCCGGGGAGCAACGGCAGCACCTGGCTGGCGTCGCCGGCGTCGTCGAGGACGACGAGCAGCCGGCGGCGGGCGGTGGCGCTGCGGAAGAGCGCGACCTTCTCGGTGGGGTCGGCGGGTACCGCGCGCGTCGGGACCCCGAGTCCCCGCAGGAACCGGTCCAGGACGGTGGAGGGGTCCACCGGCTCGCCGGGCGCCGAGCCGCGGAGGTCGGCGAACAGCTGCCCGTCGGGGAAGGACCCGATGCGCTGGTGCGCCCACCGCAGGGCCAGCGCGGTCTTCCCGACCCCACCTCGACCGGTCAACACAAAGGTGGTGGCCCCGGCCTGCTCCGGTGGAGGTTCCGCCGAGGTGGGGGGGCGCACCATCAGGTCCAGCGCCAGGACCTGTTCGGTGCGGCCGGCGAAGGGCAGCGGCTGCGGCGGTAGCTGGGAGGGCACCTCCACCCCGGGCTGGCGGGGTGGAGACGGGTCGGCGGGGGTCAGCAGTCCGGGGGCGTCGCGCAGCATCCGCTCGTGCAGCCGGCGCAGCTCCGGCCCCGGTTCCAGTCCCAGCTGCTCCACCAGCTGGCGGCGGGTGTCCTGGTAGACCCGCAGCGCCTCCGCACGACGCCCCGCCCGGTACAGGGCCGTCATCAGCTGGCCGGTGGTGCGCTCCCGCAGGGGGTGTTCGGCGGCGATGGCGGTGAGGTCCCCGATCACCTCGTGGTGGTTGCCCAGGTCGAGTTCCAGGTCGACCCGTGCCTCGGTGGTCTCCAGCCAGGCCGCGGCCAGCCGGTCGGCCTCGCACCGCATGCCGGGGGTGCCGTCGAACGGGGTGCCCCGGAACAGGGCGAGGGCGTCCCGCAGCCGTTGCAGGGCCCCGCCCTTGTCTACTCCGGACAGCCGCCGGGCGGTGGTGACGAGGTCGGTGAACCGCAGCCAGTCCACCGACGACCGGTCCACGCGCAGCTGGTACCCAGGGCTGGCGGTGACGATGAGCCGGTTCTCCTCGTCGCCGGCGCGGTCGTCGAGGGCACGGCGCAGCCGGGAGACGCAGATCGCGATCTGGCCGCGGGCGCTACGCGGCGGTGCCCCCGCCCAGACGGCGTCGATCAGCCGGTCGACGCTGACGACGCGGTTGGCGTCCAGGGCGAGCATGGACAGCACGACGCGGTCCCGGGCCCCGGGCACGCGGACGGGACGACCGCCACGGAGCACCCGCAGCGGCCCCATGATCCGGAACTCGGGTGTGTCCATCACCGGCTCCGGGTCAGGTACTTCTCGAGTTCGCCGGCGGCGCGGGCGGTGCCGCCGGCCGCGTGGACGTGGCCGCGCATCCGCTCGGCGGCGGCCCGCACCGCGTCGTCCTCGATGACGGTGCGCACCGCCGCCACCAGCCGTTCCGCCGTGACCTCGGCGGGGTCCATCGTCACGCCCAGTCCGAGTTCGGCGATCCGGCGGGCGGTGACGGCGTCGATCGCGGAGGTGGGGATGACGACCATGGGCCGACCGGCGTGCAGGGCCTCCATCACCGTGCCCATCCCGCCGTGGGTGACGGCGGCCGAGGCGTGGGCCAGCACGGCCACGTGCGGCACCCACCGGTGGACCTCGACGTTGGATGGCAGTTCACCCAGCTCGGCCGGGTCGAGGCCGTCGGCCACGGTCATCACGGCGTGGAACGGGGCGCCGGTGAAGGCCCGCACGCAGGTGCGGAAGAAGTCGGGGTGTTCGTTGAACACCGCCCCGAAGGACACCAGGGCGACGGGCAGGCCGCTGCCCGGCGGTTCCCAACTGCCGAGGAACCCCCGGTCGCCGACACAGGGGCCGACGAAGGCGAACCGCTCGTCGAAGCTGTCGCCCGCGTACTGGAACTCACGCGGGATGTTCACGAGGCTGAAGTCGGGGATCTCCCACCACAGTTCCTGCGGCGGTGCGTCGACGCCGTGCCGGGCGGCGAGCGCGGCGATGTTGGCGAGCATGTCGTGCACCCATCCGGGCAGTGCCCCCTCCGCGCCGTCGGGGTTGAACATGGCGTTGAGGTAGGAGAAGCTCTCGTTCGACGCGAACATCGGGATGAGCTGGGCTGCGGGCACTCCCCACTTGCGGGCGAGGATGCGGCCGGCGTGCAGGATGGAGGTGTCGTAGACGATCAGGTCGGGGCGGTCCTCGCCCAACTCGGCCTCGGCCGCGTCGAGCATCCTGGCACTCTCGTCGAGCAGCAGCGACAGCAGGTACCAGGGGTCGCGGGCGACGGAGTGGAAGTCGGCCTGCTTGTAACGGGAGTCGTAGCGGATGGTCGTCGCCCCGGCGTTGCTGGTGAGTTCGGCCATGCTCTCCGCGGTGAGGTAGCTGACGCGGTGCCCCCTGCCCGCCAGTTCCGCCACCACCGCCAGATTGGGAATCACGTGACCGTGGTCGGGGTGGCACAGGAAGAGAATGTGGTGCGGCATGACGTCGGCCCCGTTCCTCTCGAGTGCGGAAAACAGGTCTGGTCCGGCCGGTTCCGCGTTCCACCGCCGGGGTGCGCGTTTCCGTTTCCCGGTTGGATCGCGAATTTCCTCATGGTGTCTCCGGGCGGGTGCCAGGCACGCTAACCCGAGGTGGATCACGCTGCCCACCCCTACCGCGCCCCTAATGTCCGTCCGCCGGTGGTGCTCTTCCCTCCCGGGCTGCGGGGCGGGGTGTTCCCGCCCCGACCGGGACCGACGCCGCCAGCGGCCGCTGTCGGCACCTCGGGTTCCGGGGTGGCGTCACCAGGGTGTTCCCACCGGTCGTCGGTGGCCGGGACCGGCCGAGGCGTGCCTCCCGGCTGGGCCGGGGCTAGGGGTTGCCCGGCTCCCGAACGGCTGCCTAGCCTGGGCGGAATTGTTGGGGAAAGGGCGACGATGACCACTCGCGTGTGGGATTACCTACCGGAATACGACAACGAGAGGGAGGACATTCTCGACGCCGTCGAGACCGTGTTCCGTTCCGGGCAGCTCGTTCTCGGGAAGAGCGTGCTCGGATTCGAACGGGAGTTCGCCGCGTACCACGGTGTCGGGCACTGCGTCGGCCTGGACAACGGGACGAACGCCGTGAAGCTGGGGCTCCAGGCGCTGGGGGTCGGGCCGGGCGACGAGGTGATCACCGTGTCCAACACGGCCGCGCCCACCGTCGTGGCCATCGACGCCGTCGGCGCGACCCCCGTGTTCGTGGACGTGGACCCCGACACCTACCTGATGGACACCGACCAGGTCGCTGCCGCGATCACCGGCCGCACGCGGTGCCTGCTTCCGGTGCACCTGTACGGCCAGTGCGTCGACATGGCCCCCCTGGAGCGGCTGGCCGCCGAGCACGGCCTGCTGGTGTTGGAGGACTGCGCGCAGGCGCACGGCGCCCGCCACCACGGCCGGGTGGCGGGGTCGATGGGTGACGCGGCGGCGTTCTCGTTCTACCCGACGAAGGTGCTGGGCGCCTACGGGGACGGCGGGGCGACGATCACCCCCGGCGAGGAGGTGGCGCGTCGACTGCGCCGGCTGCGGTACTACGGCATGGAGGAGACCTACTACGTCGTCGAGACCCCCGGGCACAACAGCCGGCTCGACGAGGTGCAGGCCGAGATCCTGCGGCGCCGCCTGACGCGGCTGGACTCCTACGTGGCGGGTAGGAGGGCGGTGGCCGACCGCTACGCCGAGGCCCTCGCCGACACCGACCTGGTGCTGCCCCGGGTGGCCGAGGGCAACGACCACGTCTACTACGTGTACGTGGTGCGCCACCCCGCGCGCGACGAGATCCTGGCCGCGCTGCGCGAACACGACATCCAGCTGAACATCAGCTACCCGTGGCCGGTGCACACCATGACCGGGTTCGCGCACCTGGGCTACGGGACCGGTCAGCTCCCGGTGACCGAGCGGGTCGCCGAGGAGATCTTCTCGCTGCCGATGTACCCGTCGCTGCCGAGGGCGGTGCAGGACAGGGTGATCGAGGTGCTGCGGGACGTGCTGCGCCGGGTCTGACCGCGCCCCGGCCGTCTCAGCTGCGCTCGCCGCCGGTGCCTCCCGCGCCGGCGGCGAGGCTGTGCAGGCAGATCACCAGGCTGCGGGCCTGCACGTTGAGGTAGAAGCTGTGCCGCAGCAACTCCCCGAGCTGGCGCAGGGTCAGCCACCGGTAGTCGGGGAGGTCGACCTCGATGTCGGTCTCCACGACCAGGTACCGGTTGCGCGCGCCGTGGAACCGCCCGCCCTCCTCCGAGAGCACGGCGTCGAAGCGCATCCGCTCCGGCGGGGCGGTGAGGACCTCGTCGAGCAGGGGTGGGCGCGCCTGGGCGGGCAGGTGCTCGTAGTTGTCCGGCACGCACTGCACGGTGGGGGCGAGTTCGGTGACGTCGGTGTACCCGGGTTCGGTGCGGTTGTGGACGAGGACGTGGAGGACACCGTCGAACACGCGGGCCAGGAAGGCGACCACGCCGGTGCCCACGGGTTCGATCATTGGCTGGTCCCACCGGGCCACCTCGCGGCCCTCCGCGTGGACCCGGACGCCCACCACGTCGAAGAACAGGCCGGTGTCGTGGCTGATCCGGCCCTCGACGCGACGCCAGTCGCGGACGGCGCGCAGCGGGCGGCGTTCGGCTCGCAGCTCGGTCGCGGTCCGCAGCTCGGTGATCCAGCTGAGCACCTCGTCGAGGCCGTGCCGGCAGGGCTGGGCCGGATCGTAGGAGCGGACGAGGGCGGCCCGGAACGGGTCGGCCGTCCTGGGGGCGAGCACGGCGGCCAGCGCGCTCCCGGAGAACGGCAGGCAGGCCAGCACCGTCCTGGCGTCCATGTTCACCAGGTCGGGCACGGACAGCAGTGCGTGCAGCTGGCCCAACGTCAGCCAGCAGAAGCCGTCCTCAGCCTGGATGTCCTCGGTCGTCTCCACGATCATGTTGCGGTTCCGCTTGCGGTAGAACCAGGCGCCCTGTTCCGACTGCCGGGTGTCGGCCAGCACGCCGCGCGGGTCGGTGTCGCGGAAGTGCCGCAGGTAGGGGACGGGCCGCCCCTGGTGCACCCGGGTGTAGTTGCTCCTGGTGGCCTGGACCGTCGGGGAGAGCTGGAGCCCGTTGTGGTTGCCCGGCTCGTGTTTGGCCTGCATCAGGCAGTGCAGGACCCCGTCGATCTCCCGCACCAGGATGCCGAGGATCCCGACCTCTGGTTGGTTGATGATGGGTTGCGACCAGCGGGGGACCGGGCCGTCGGGAAGGTGGACGTCGAGGGCCTCGACGGTGAAGAACCCGCCGGTGTGGTGGCCGATGTTGCCGGTTGCCGGGTCCTCGTGCCAGTCGGTGAGGTCGTTGAGGGGAACCCGGTGGACCGCCATGGCGCGCCGGGTCGCGGTGGCGGCGAACCACCGGTGGAACTCGGCGAGGTGGGGGAACTGCCGGCCGGGTTCCAGGGCGGACCGGGCGACGCGCAGCTGACCGGCGGGATCGGACACGTTGGCCAACGGGAACTCCTCCGGGTAGGGCTGGCGGGGCTGTCCTGGGTGTCGTCCACGGTCAACGGGAGCGGGGGACGTGGAACCCGCGTTGGACCTCCAGGCACCGCTCGTAGGTGGGGAGCAGGCCGGCTGCCCGGGCGGCGGCGGCGGTCGGCGCGGCCTGGTCCCGCGCGGACCGCGTGAAGTCGAGGTCCGGGGGCAGGGGCAGGTCGAGCTCGGGGTCCATGGCGTCGAGGGCGAGCTCGTTGGCGGCCACGTACCGCTGGGACAGCAGGTAGGCGACGACCGTGTGGTCCTCCAGTGCGACGAAGGCGTGACCCACACCCGGCGGCAGGTACACGGCCCGGAAGCTTCCCGGGTCGAGTTCGACGGTGTCGCGGGCCCCGAAGGTGGGGGAACCCAGGCGCAGGTCGACGACGATGTCCAGGGCCCGGCCCCGGGGGCAGTGCACGTACTTGGCGGTTCCCGGCGGGGCGGGGGTGTAGTGCAATCCGCGCAGCACTCCTCGGTGGGACTCGCTGGCGCTGGCCTGGGCGACGGGGAACAGCGGGTGCCCGGTGGCGGCGACGAAGGCGTCCTCCTGGAACGGGGAGACGAACACGCCCCGCTGGTCCGGATAGGACCGGGGCGCGAACTCGAAGGCTCCGGTGACGGCGAGTTCACGGGTTCTCATCAGGCGCCTCGGCAGGGGGTCGGGTTCGGCGGACTCCGTCGGGGCGGCGGCGCGACGGGACCGGGACGTGTCCGCCGCACCGGCCGGCGACGCGCCAGCCCGGGATGCCGAGGGGCCGTCGCGACCGGCGCCCGGAGACGGGCACGCGACCGGGGTCGACCGCGGCCCGGCGTCCGGTGTGGCCGGTGGCGCGTGCTCGGACGGCGTGTGGAGCACAGCATGGTGGGCCGGTTGACGCCGGGTCAACGGCTTGGGCGGGGGAGCCGGAAGGTTAGGGGCTGCCCGGCTCGGGGTGGGGCGGCGAGGGCGCCCCCTGATCGGCGGGAGGCCCGGGATTTAGGGGGTGACAGAGCACCGGGCGGCGGGTAGTGGGCGGAGTCCCGGCCGCCCGAGGTCCACCACATCCCCCCGGGTTCGGCTGGCGCACCTCCTGGCGGGACCGCTTCGCGGCCCAGGTGTCCGGTCACCGGGTCGCGCGGACCGCGAGCCGCCGCACCTGGCGGCGGTGTCGGCGCACGCGTCCCCGTCCGGCAACCGCCACCGACCACCTCCGGGAAGTTGGGACGTGCCCGGCGCCGGCCTGCCGGCCGGCGCCGGGCACCTCGACGTCCGGTGCTTCGGCGGGACGGGGGGTCGTGTCTCCCGCATCGATCTCGACGTCGGCGGAACTCGGAGAGCACGCATTGGTCGGAGGGCTCGCGGGGCGCGTCGACGCGGCCACGCCGCCGGACCGGGGCCGCCGGGCGCGGTTCCACCCCGACCACGGTCGGTCCCCGGTCCGGGCGGGCCGGATCCACGAGGGGCGTGCTTCGCCGCACCGAGGAACTCGCACCGAGGCTGGCGAGGGACGACCGCGCGTGCGGGAGGCCGTGCGTCCCGTCCTGGTGCGGCGGCTTCCCGAGCCCGCCGCACCGGAGGCCCGGGGCGGGTGGCCCGTGCGGATGGGCGTACGAGCCTTGAGGAACACCGCCGCCGGACCGGGGCCGCCGTCCGGGTCGGCGGGGGTGGCGCGCGCAGCGGTCAGTCGCGGTGGGCGCCCTCGGGCCAGATGACCGTGACGGGGACCCCGCGTGCCCGCGCGGCCCGGACCACGTCGGCGGTGCCCCCGTGGCCCCGTGCCGGTTCGCCGTCCCACACGGCCACGAGTTCGTCGGCCTCCTCCACCATCCGCACACCCGCCCGCATGTGGGACTCCGACGTGGAACGCTGGTAGTCGAGCCGCACCACGTCGGTGGCCCTGGCGAGCAGGGCGTCGTAGACGGGGCGGTGTTCGGCGGGGAGGCTGTCCCGGTACTGGGCGGCCGGGACGACGACGACCAGCGACCCGCCGGCGTCGAGGACGGACCTGGCGAAGAGGGTGTCCGCGCCGTCGGCGACGCACGACATCCCCACCAGGGGCTCGTCGGCTCGCTCGGCGATGGTGCGCCGCAGTTCGGTGGCCACGAGTTCCTCGGTGTCCGGGCCGAGTCCTCGGTGCCCGGTGATGGCCAAGCAGGTCATCGGTCCTCCCGTCAGTCGGTCACGGTCAGCTCCTCGTTGAGGGCCGTGGCTCGGCCACGGCGGGGCTGGGCGGCGTGGAAGGCGCGGACCCGGACCAGGATGCGCTCGCTGTCGAGGTCCCGCCCGACGCGCATCGCCTCGGTGGCCAGCCGACCGCTCTCCTCCCAGCGGCCCGCGTCGGCGAGGACGCTGGCCTGGTCGAGCTGTGCCAGAGCACGGGGTTTGGGTGCGGTCAGGGCGGGGGCCGCCGCCGCGAGGGCGTCCATCGCCCCCCGGGCGTCCCCGAGGCGGGCCAGCGCGGTCGCCCGGTGGCGGGCCGCCTTGGCGTCGTCGAAGGCGAACACCCACGGCCACACCGGTTCCGCCCGACCGCTGCTGGCGTCGCGCTCGGCACGCCGCAGGGCCGCCGTGGTCGCCCTGCGGTCGCCCAGGGCCGCGTGGCCGACGGCGTGCAACGAGGACAGCCAGGACCGCGCGATCGTCGGGGACGACGCGCCGAGCTGGGTGGTGGCGCGGTCCAACAGGGCCACTCCGTCCCGGGGACGGCCGGTCTCCACCGTGTACTGGCCGAGGGATCCGACCATGTAGGCGACCAGGAGCGGGTTGTCCGCCCGTTCGGCGTGCCGCACCGCCCGCGCGTAGTGCCGTCGGGCGGTGCCGACGTCTCCCCGGTCGGCGGCGAGCCAGGCGCACAGGCCGGCGATCTCGGACAGGACGGTGTAGCCCTCGGGGGTGCGGCACCGGGTGCGGACGATCTCGTCGGCGAGGGTCAGGTGCGCCTCGGCGGCCGGGCCGAGGCTGGCCGAGGACACCGTCTGTTCCATGCGGCGGTAGTGGACGGTGGGGCCGGCGAGGGAGGCGAGCAGGTCCCGGGTGTTCCCCCCGGCGGCGACGACGCGGCGGGGAGACGCGGGTGCGGGTTCGTCCGCGTCGAGCGCGGGCGGGGCGGCGCGGGGAGGTGACCGCCGGGCCCTGGTCGGCCGCCGGAAGCCGAGTTCCCCGTCGGTGGCCGCCCCGAGGACGGCACGCAGCGCGGCGCGGTAGTGGGCGGCCGGCCACCGGATCACGCCCCGCTCCCACTTGCCGATGTGGTTGGCGTTGACCGGGGTGGTGTGCCGTCCCCCGCTGAGGCGGTTCACCTGGACGTTCACCGCGTCCGCGAGTTCCTGCCTCGTCATAGACTCGCCAGGCGACGAGGGTGACTGGGCACCTTCCCGCGCGGCGCGCAGGAGGGTGTTGTCCTCCGACACTGCTGGGCTCCTCCACTGGCCGTGCGCGGGAGTGTACCGAGTGTGCCGTGCGGGAGGGCAGGTGTTCGCGGTCGCCGTCCCCCGGCTGCCGGATCACCGGAGCAAGCCTCGGGGGGTCTCACGGGCGCCGGTCCGCCCCTGCGCCGGGGCGGAGACCAGAGCACCTCCGCCGCTGGCGGGAACCACCGGCGGCCCGGCACCCCGCCCGGCACCGCGAGGCCCCGGCGTCGGGCACCGCCGCGCCGCACACGGGGTCGGCGGTGCGGGCCTGGGGGGGTTCGGGGACACGGTCCGGGCCAGTCAAGCGAGCGCGCCACGGGCGGGGGGGGGCGCGGGGGCGGGAGTGACCGGTCCGCACGGGCGGCACCCTCGAGCCGCGGCCGGCGCCGCACGTGGGCAGACACGGGGCCCGCCAAGTACGGAACACCAGGCGGCGCCGGTTCCGCCACCACGCCCCGGCGCGGGAGCCGTTCGCCGTCCGTGCCCGACCCAGGCGGCGCCGCCCTGGACCGGTTCGCCTCCCCACGCCGGCTCGGGGAACGGGAACCAGGCACGGGATCGCGGACCTCGAGGAGGGCGAGCCGGTGGGCGCCGTGGGCACCTGGCCGCGTGCTCAGCCGGACCCACCGGGGGTGGCGGCCAGTTGGGCGGACACGATGCCGGCGATGCCGGCGCGCGGCGGGACGGCGGCCGTCCAGCCGGTGGCGGCGCGGAACGCGGCCGGGTCGGCCACCAGGTCCCGGCCGTCCATCTCGGTCGCCTGCGCGGGGACCGGAACCGAGGTGACGGGGACCGGCGGCCGGCCGGTGTGCTCGGCGACCACCTCGGCGACCAGCTCGAACAGGGTGCGCAGGCTGACGCCCGTTCCGCTGCCGAGCAGCCATCTGCCGCCGGCGAGGGCGTCCGCCCGGTCGAGGGAGAGGGCGATGGCGGCGGCGACGTCGGTGACGTGCAGCAGGTCCCGCCGCACCCGCCCGTCACCCCACAGGGTGAGGGGTTGGCCGGCGAGGGCGCGGCGGACCATCGCCGTCACCACCCCCCGGTCCACGGCCTCCGGCGCCGCCGGGGCCCCGAAGACGGTGGGCAGCCGCAGCGTCACCCCCCGCAGCACCCCGGCGGCGGTCGCGGCCCGCAGGTCCTCCTCGACCGCGCATTTCTGCCGGTCGTACTCGGTGGCGGGCCGGTCCGCCTCGGTGCCGTCGAGCAGCGGTGTGCGCGGCGGCCCCACCTGTGAGGTGGAGCCGGGAAACACCACCACCGGCGGCGGCCCCTGCCCGGGTGGGCGGCGGCGGAGCGCCGCGACGAGGTCGCGGGCCGTGCCGAGGTTGACCCGTTCCCCGGCCGGGTCGGTCTCGGCCGCCCGGTAGGTACCGCCGGCGGTGTGCAGCGGGAGGTGCACCACGGCGTCCGCGCCGGCGACCGCGTCCTGGACCGCCCCCGGCTCGGTCAGGTCGGCGGTGCGCACCTCGACGTGGGCCTGCCCGGCCGGCACCGTGCTCGGACGGCGCGCCACCAGGCGCAGCCGGATCGGTCGGGACGCCAGCCGGGCGGCCACCGCCGAACCGACGAACCCGGACGCCCCCAGCACGGCGACCAGGGGGATGTGGGACGCGGGCATCGGATGCCTCCCTCGGAGAGCGGCGACCAGGTCAGCGGACGTGGAGCTCGGGCACGTACAGCACCCAGCGGCCACCGGCCTCGCGGAACGCCGTCTCCTTCGCCAGGATCTCCTCCGCGTGGTTCCAGGCGAAGAGGACGGCGTGCGCCGGATAGGGGTCGGCGAACTCCTCGGCGGGACGGACGGGGATGTGGGAGCCGGGCGTGAGCCGTCCCTGCTTGGCCGGTGTGGTGTCGAAGACGTGGGAGATGAGGTCCGGTCCGATGCCGCAGAAGTTGAGGACGGTGGCGCTCTTCGCGGTGGCGCCGTAGCCGACGACGGGCCGCCCCGCGGCCTTCTCCGCGCGCAGGAAGGCGAGCAGGTCGGTTCGGATCTGGTTGACCCGGGCGGCGAAGGCGTCCAGCGTGGTGGGATCGGTCAGCCCGGAGCGGGTTTCGCGCTCGATCAGCGCGCCGACCGCCGGGGAGATCTCGCGGGCCCCGGTGCGCGCCAGCGTGTAGCGGACCTCTCCCCCGTGCACGGGGAGCTCCTCGACGTCGACCAGCTCGAGGCCGTGCCGGGCGGCCATCGCCCGCACCGACCGGGCGGTGAAGAAGAAGAAGTGTTCGTCGTAGATCTGGTCGAAGGAGGTGCGCCGGACGATCTCGGCGAAGTACGGGTCCTCGAAGACGAACACGCCGGAGGGGGCGAGGAGTTCGTCGACGCCCCGCAGGATCGAGTCGATGTAGGGGATGTGGCACAGCGTGTTCGCCGCGTAGATGACGTCGGCGCTGCCGTCGGCGGCGAGGATGTCCCGGGCCGTCTCGGCCTCGAAGAACCTCTTGTCGACGCGGACTCCCCGCGCGGCCGCCAGGTCCGCCACCCCACCGGAGGGTTCCACTCCCAGGTGGCGCACCCCGGCGTCGGCGACGGTGCGCAGCATCGTGCCGTCGTTGCAGCCCAATTCGACGATGAACGGATCGGGACCGGCCAGTTCGTCGCGGAGGAACCGGCTCGCCACCGCGCGGAAGTGGTCCCGCATCACCGCCGAACCGTTCGACAGGTACGGGTAGTCCTCGTGGAACATGCGGTCGCGGGGCACCTCCTCCATCAGCTGCACCATCGAGCAGGACTCACAGCAGCCGATGGCGAGCCGAAAGGAGAACTCGCCGTCCAGCTGGTCGGGCAGGGGGAAGGCGTCGGACAGCGGTTGCTCGCCGAAGTCGAAGAACTCGCGAACCGGGCCGGAACAGACCCGGCAGGGCGTGGCGGGCATGGTGTCTCCCTTGGGCTTCGAGGTGGAGGACCACCGGTCCAGCAGCGGGTGGGCGGGGCCGACGGCGTGAAGGTGGTGTCGGGCCGGAGCACGGGCGGTGGGCGACCGCCCCAGGGGGAGGGGTGGCGGTCGGGCCGCGCGGCGGCGGCAGGGGTGGCCGTCACGGCCCCTCCCGGGCCGGGCCGGGCCCGTCGGCCTCGGCCTCGGGCGCGCGCAGCCCGGCGGGCAGGTCGCCCCGGCAGCGGACGCCGAGCTTCCGGTACACCCGGGTCAGGTGCTGCTCGACGGTGCTGACGGTGACGTAGAGCCGCGCGCTGATCTCGCGGTTGGTGCAGCCGAGCGCGGCCAGTTCGGCGACCCGCCGTTCCGAGTCGCTGAGCGCGGCGACCGCCAGGTCGGCGGCGCGCGGTTCGTTCCCGCTGGTGCTCGGGGACGCGCCGGCGTCCTCGGCCGGGTCCTCGGGTCCGGTGTCGTGGGAGGATCGCCCGTCGTCCGCCGTGGTGGGGGGATGTTCCGCCCGCGTGCCGCCGGCCGTCCGGGTCCCCGCCGGTGGCGCGTCCCCGCCGCGGGTGGGTTCGGCCCGGGACCGTTGGGCGGCGGCGAGGTCGGCGCGCACCGCCCGCAGCAGGAAGGTGTCCCCGGCTTCCTCCAGGCAGCGCACGGCTTCCTCGAGCAGTGCCGCCCGGTCGGCAGGGTCGCTGCTCGCGGCGAGTACCCGGAGGGTGATCGCCCTGGTCCGCTGGTCGAGCCCGGCGGACCGGTCCAACTGCTGTCTGGCGAGGTCGCGGGCCACGCCCAGGCGGCCCAGCTGGCGGTTGGCCTCGGCGAGGTCGCTGCGCCAGGGCACCAGCATCGGCACGTCCACGTCCCAGCCGCGCACGATCCGGCCGCAGGCCTGGAAGTCGCTGATCGCGGCGAGCAGCCGGTCGGTGGCCAGGTAGTGGTGTCCCCGGGCGTGCAGGTACCGGACACCGAAGAGGGTGGCGAACATGCGGTCGGGCACGCGTTGCCGCAACGTGTGGGCGGCGTCCTCGACCCGGCCCAGCGCGGTGTCCGCGAGCAGCAACGTCGTGAGCGGCCAGCCGATCAGCACGCCCCAGCTGCGCGGTGGGAGCCGGGTCAGCGCCGTCCGCGCCAGCGCCACGGCGGCCTCCGGGTCGCCCCGGCGGAGGGCCACGTCGGACTCGATCCCGCCGAGCACCGCCTGCCAGGTCACCGCGCCCCGCCGGTCGGCCTCGTCGAGCAGCTGGCGGCACCAGCGGGCCGCCGTGGCGGGCTGGTCACCGTGCACCAGCACGAGCAGGGCGGTGGCCACCACCTCCAGGGTGGTCTCCCCGAGCCGGCAGCTGCGGAGCACGTGTTCGGCGCTGGCCATCGTCGCCGGGTCGCACCCCTGGGTCCAGGCCGTCATCAGACGTTGCGTCGCGTCGACCCAGGGGTCGTCGGTCGACGGGGCCGCCTCGCCCTGGGGGCGTTCGCGCGCCGGGGGCGAGCCGTGGAACCACTGGTAGGCGACATCCAGTTCGGCGGCGGTCTGGTCGTCGAGCAGGCCCGGTTTGCCGGCGAACCGTTCGAGCCGGGCCAGCGCGGAGTCGGTGTCGCCGTTCCACAGGTCGTGGGAGACCACGAACACCGCGTCCCGCCCGCCCAGTTCGCCCGCCTCCACGGCCCGCAGCATCGGTTCCAGGTAGCGGGAGGCGGCCGACGGGTTCACCCGCCACAACGCGCGGACCAGGACGCGGGTGACCGCGAGCCGGTCGGCGGCGTCGCCCTCGGGGACCTCCAGGGCAAGTTCGAGCAGGTGCACGGCCGTGGCGACGTCGTCACCGATGAGGGCCTGCTCCGCGGCCTCCCGCAGCACGCCCACCGACCACGCGCCGGCGGCGCGGTCGGCGGCGGCGAAATGGCGGGCGACCTCGACGGCGCCGACTCCGCGCTGGTAGAGCAGTTCGGCGGCCCGGACGTGCAGGCTGGCCCGGTGGTCGCCGGACAGGCTCTCCGCCACGGCCAGTTCGGCCGCCGGGTGGCGGAAGCGGCCGTCCTCCAGCAGGCCGGCGCGGGTGAGGATCTCCAGCACGAGGTCGGCCTCGGCCGAGGTGGTACCCGCCAGGCGGCCGACCAGCAGTGGTGTCTGGTGGGCGCCGAGGACGGCCACGGCACGGGCGACGTCGAGCAGGCGCGGTTCCCACCGGTGGAGGCAGGCCAGGACGGCCTGGCCGAAGGCGGTGCCCACGACGGGGCGGGGCCGGCCGTCCTGGTCGACCCGCTCGGTCGGGTCGCTGGCGAGGTGGTCGTCGACCAGGGCGTTGACGAGCAACGGGTTTCCGCCGGTGAGACGGTGGTAGCACGGGGCCAGCAGCCTGGCGTCCTGCTCGGACGTCGCCGTCGCGAGCATGTCGGCGATGCGCGCCGGCGGGAGGGGGCGCAGCCGGATGCGGTGGTGCCGGCGGCGGGTGACCTCGGCGTGGAACACAGGCAGCGTGGGTTGGGGACGTTCCCATTCGACCAACACGATGAGCAGGCGTGCCGAGTTGATTCGCCTGCGCAGATACAACAGGAATTGAAGTGACGAACTGTCGGCGAACTGAACGTCGTCGACGGCGATTACCAGAGGCTTTTCCCGGGCCAGCTCGAGAAGCACGGCGCAGATTTCGTGCATTGCGTGGACGCCGACGTGCCGAATGTCGGCGCCGACGTCCTCCGCATCGGAGGTGTCCGGGACGACAAGCCGTGACACGTGGTCGACCACGGTCGCGGGCAATGCGGACCCGTGGAAGAGTTGGTCGATCAACCCGCCCTGGACTGACCGTTCCGCGCGAGACCCACCGGCGGTGAGGACCAGCGCCCCCGCCTCGACCGCATAACGGGTGAAAGCGTGCAGCAGCTCCGTCTTCCCACTGGCGAGTCCTCCACTGACGAGCACCAGCTTTCCAGTTCCGGTAGTGCTTTCGACGTAGAGCGAATGGAGGGCGTCCAGCTCCTCACGGTGGACCGGAAGCACGATCGACCACACCTCCGATCGGACCAGCCAGGTTTACCCCGAGAAAGGCGCCGGCCACGCGGAACAACGACGGCAAAAGCACCACTCCAACGCGTCACGGCACACAAACGGTTACCCGCACCACCCCCAGGTGGCCGATTTTGCGGTCGCAAGCGTACCTCACCAAGAAAGCACGTCAAGAACGCAGCCCATCGTGCTATCGACCGCACGGAACGTGGCAGTCTTTTCTGTTACGGTTCATGCGAAGCAGTTGTGCTCCGACTCGCGCGCGGTTAGGGCACGCGCGCGGGAACCGGACCGAACGGTCACGGGGCCGTTCGTCGGGAGGGATACGACCCGGGGGAGGCGCGTCGTCATCGTGGCCGTACCGGGGGCCGCCACAAAAGTCGACGGGATTTCGAACCCAATGTAGCGACCCGTTGTAGCCGAGGACACCCCGGGTTCACGTACCGTGCACGCCGCCGGGGTGTCCTCGGCGGCGGTCAGCTCCCCGTGGCCGTCCCGGGCGCCCACCCCGGCGGCAGCGGCTCGGGCATGGGGAAGGAACCACGCACGGTGTCGAACTCGCCGGCGGCGGCCGATCGTTCGATCGCCGTCATCAACTCCAGGACGTGCAACCCCAGCTCGCCACTCGCCCGGTGCGGGGTGCCGGCCCGCAGCGAGCGGACCATGTCCACGACGCCGAGGCCCCGCCCGGCGGAGGGAACCGGGGGCGCGGCCACCCGCCACTCCTCGTCGCCCCGGTCCCGGATCCGCACCTCACCGGCGAAGTGGTTGGGGTCGGGCAGGGCCAGGGTGGCCTCGGTCCCGGTGACCTCCACGAACCCGTGCCGGCGCAGCGGGGAGTCGAAGCTGAACAGCAGCGTCGCCGCCGGTCCTCCCGCGTACTCGACCAACGCGGAGACGTGCGTGGGCACCTCCACGCGGAACTCGGTGCCCGCCCGGTCACCGGCGACGATCCGCCGCGTCGTCAGCGCCTGCCGGCCCACCGCTCCCACCCGGTGCGCGGGCCCGAACAGCGACGCCAGGACCGTCAGGTAGTAGGGGCCGAGGTCGAACAGCGGGCCGGCGCCCCGCTGGAAGAGGAACGCCGGGTTGGGGTGCCACCGGTCCGGGCCCGGTTCCTGCACCAGCGCGAGCGCCGTCAGCGGGGTGCCGATGGCCCCGGCGTCGATGAGCCGCCGAGCCGCCTGGAAACCCGTGCCGAGCACGGTGTCCGGGGCGCACCCCAGTCGGCGGCCGACCCGGCCGGCCTGGGCGACCAGGGCCCGGCCGTCCTCCAGGTCCAGGGTCAGCGGCTTCTCGTTCCACACGTGCAGCCCGGCCTCCAACGCCGCCGAGGCCACCTCGACGTGGGCGGCGGGAACGGTCAGGTTCACCACCAGCTCCACCCCGGGGTGTTCCAGGGCCTGCCCGAACGTCCCCGAGGCCGGCACCCCGTACCGGGCGGCCTGGGCGGCGGCGCGGTCGACGTCGAGGTCGGCGCAGAACAGCACCGAGACCTCCGGGAACGAGGTCAGGTTCGTCAGGTACTGGTCGCTGATCGACCCGCAGCCCACGACGGCGACACCGAGCGGCGCCACCGGGTCCGGGGCCGTCACCGGTCGCTCCCGCCGCCGGCCGGGTGGGCGAACCCGTTGTCCCGCAGCCAGTCGAGGCTGTCCCCGACCGCCGCGAGGACGTCGGTGGCGCAGTCGTCGAGTTCGACGACCCGCCACTCCACCGCCGGGTTCGCCGTGAGGACCTCCGCGACGGGCATGCGTCCCGCGCCGACGGCGGTCATCGGGTCGGTCCTGGTCACCGGCCCGTCCTTGACGTGCAGGTACCGGACCCGGTCCCCCAGCCGTCGGAGCAGGGCGGGCACGTCCTGCCCGGCCACCGCCGCCCAGTAGGTGTCCACTTCCAACACCACCTCGGGGGCGAGGGCGTCGGCGAGCACCACCAGCGCGGGGGTGCCGTCCACGTCGGTGAACTCGAACTCGTGGTTGTGGTAGCCGAGCCGCAGACCCGCGTCGGCCGCCCGGGACGCCACCGCGTTCAGCTCGGCGGCCAGCGCCGTGACCGCGTCCCGGTCGCCGAACCGCTCCGGCGGCGCGACCGGCACGATGACCGTGTCGGCGCCGACCGTCCGGGCCCCGTCGAACAGGGCGTCCACGTCCTCCGACAGGACGGGGGCGTGGACGGCGCAGACGGCCAGGCCGGCCGCGTCGAGATCGTCACGCAGCCCGGGGGCGTCGGTGAGCACGTCGAACGGTTCCACCGCGCCGTAACCGAACCCGGCGAGGGCGGCCAGCACGCCGACGCGGTCAGCGGCCAGCTGCTCCCGCACCGTGTAGAGCTGCACCGCTGGGGGTGTCGAGAGGATCGGACTGGTCGGATCGGACATCTGCACCTCCTGTCAGGACACCGGAGCCGGCCGCGCTGGGCGTCCGGAACCGACAACCGGGTGGGGGCCGGCGTGCGGCCGGGGCGCCCCACGGGACATGGCTCGGGCGTGCGGTGGGATGGGCCGCCCCAGGGCGGGGGCCAGGGCCACCCGGTCTGGCCCGCCTACCCATCCGGGGGTGCGGGGCGGTGGGCCGCCTCGGGCCCCGCCGCGAGGCGGGAGTGGCGCGGGACGACCGGTAACCGTCATGTCCCCGCACCGCTGCCGCCGCCGTTCCCGCCGGGGGTCGGCGGCCGCCAGTCCCGCAGCGCGGGTCGCAGGTCCTCGTCCGCCCCGTCCACGGCGTCGCGGTGCGCCTCGGCGAGCAGGTCCGCGATGACCACCCTGGTCCCGGTGCCGGCCGACGCGATGGCGCCGTGCACCATCGCCAGGCTCAGCAGGTTGTCGGCCGCCACCGTGCTCGGCGCGAGCCCGGTCCGCAGGGCGTGTTCGAAGTCGGCCAGGGAACCGGCGATGTCCGTCGGCGACGGGGACCCCCACCCGCGCGCCCGGGACTCGGCCGCCGCCTCGGCGGCGCCGGCGACCGGCACCGCGTGCTCGACGACGGGTTCACCCTCGCCGTCCCACACCGCCGCCCCGTGCCGCCCGCTGACCCGCCACCGCCCGTTCCAGGAGGTCTCCAACCCGGGGGCGCACCAACTCCCCGTGTAGAGGTAACGCACTCCGCCGGTCATCTCGAAGATCGCGGTGGCCGCCGCGTCACCCCGGTACCAGCTCCAGTGCGGGTTGAACTCCTCGCACCACACCGTCACCGGGTCGCCGCCCACCAGGTACCGGGCCGCGTCGAACGGGTGGATCGCCATGTCCAGCAGCAGCGGGTGCTCCATCTCCTCGCGGAACCCGCCGAACCTCGGCGCGCGGAAGAACTCGGTGCTGACCGTGCCCACCGCCCCCAAGGTCCACACCTGCCGCCGCAGCGCGGCCAACCCGGGGCTGTGCCGACGGTTCTGGCTGACGGCGAACAGGCGGCCGGCGCGTTCGGCGGCCACCACGAGGCCGATCGCCTCGGCGAGGGTCGCCGCGAGCGGTTTCTCGCCGAGCACCGCCAACCCCAGGTCGAGGGCCTCCCGGGTGACGGAGTAGTGCGCGGAGGGGATGGTGACGTCGACGACCAGATCGGGCAGGGTGGCCTCGGCGAGGGCGCTGAGCGAGGTCGACACCGGAACCGGGGGCACCCCGCAGGCCGACAGTGCCGCCGTCGCCGCGTTCGGGTCGAGGTCGACCACGCCGACCAGGTCGACCGTGGGTGAGGCGTCCACCGTGTTCAGCCAGGCCCGCCCCATCGCTCCCGCCCCCACGACCACCGCGCGCAGCGGGCCGTGGTGGTCGACGGTGCGGAAGGCTCCGACGGTCATCGGTCCGCACCCGGGGACGCGGCCCCCGAGTGTGTCGCCGGCTCGTCGTCCCACCAGCCCACCGGGGAGCGGCGCAACCTCGGCGGGGACCCGACCGGCCGGTCCGGCCTCGCCCACCTCACCCCGTTGGCGATCACCCGCCGCACGTCGGGGTGGTGGTAGACGGGGTAGTCCTGGTCGCCGGGGCTGAAGTAGAAGATCCGGCCGTGGCCCCGGCGGAAGGTGACACCGCTGCGGAACACCTCGCCGCCGCTGAACGAGGACACGAAGACCAGCTCGTCCGGCGCGGGGATGTCGAAGAACTCCCCGTACATCTCCTGCCGGTCGATCACCAGCGGACTCGGCACGCCCTCGGCGATCGGGTGCCGGGGGTCGACCGTCCACACCAGTTCCCGGTCGTCGCCGTTGCGCCACCGCAACGCGCAGGTGGTGCCCAACAGCCGCGTGAAGACCTTGGAGAAGTGCCCGGAGTGGAGCACGACGAGCCCCATGCCGCCGAGCACCCGCTCCCGGACCCGTTCCACCAGGGCGTCGTCGACGCGATCGTGGGCGAGGTGGCCCCACCAGACGAGGACGTCGGTGGTGTCGAGGACCTCCGGCGGCAGGCCCTGCCCGGGTTCGTCCAGGGTGGCGGTGCGGATGGAGGCGGCCGGGCCGAGGTGGTCGGCGATCGCCGCCGCTACCGCGCCGTGGATTCCCCGCGGGTAGCGTTCGGCGACCTCCGGTTGGGTCCGTTCGTGGACGTTCTCGTTCCACACGGTGATCCGGGGTGGTCCGGGTGCGTCCCCGGGGGTGTCGGCGGCGGGACGGTGGTCGGGCACGGCACTCACCGGCGGTCCTCCATCGCACGAACGGTCACGGTCGGAGGACGTCGTCTGTCGTGCGTCGCGACACCCCCGCCAGGGTGAGCGCACCGCTCCGACGGACCAGGTCGACCGGTGTCCGCGCCGGGGCACGGTCCCCGTGTCGATCTTGTCCTGCACCGCCGATCCAACCGACCCCCGACGGCGGGAACAATCAGCCGGTCGGGCGATATGCGCGTGGCGCATTCGACCGCGCTCCGTGTCGAACACCGTTCGACCTGGTCACCCGTCAACCGTCGAATGACTCCCCGGGCGGGTCCCCTGTGCGCGTCCTGCCACTCCTCGCCTCGCCGCCGCCCACCGCTGCCCCCGCCTCGGGCTTCGGCCCGGCACCCTCCTCGGGCGGATGCCGGGCGCAACAGCTCAGAGACGGCTCACCCCGTGAGGCCGGTGATCTCCAGGAGCGGGCTGCGCGCCTGCCACCCCGCCCGGTCGAGCTCCTCGGACAGGCCCTGCGGGTTGTCGGGCCTGCTGAGCTGGTCGAGGATGTCGTCCAGGACACGACGGCGGTCCACGGCGTCGGTGACCTCGACGGCGGTGGCCGGGAGGTCGACGACCACCGACTCCTTGAGGTGCACGGTGAGGCGGGGGTCGGCCAGCAGGTTGCGGTACCAGTCGCGGGGACGGTCCTCCGGGTAGCCGGTGAGGAAGAACCGGCCTCCGGACCGGTAGAGCCAGATCTCGAGGCGCCGGGGCAGCCCGGACCGACGCCCGGTCGTGGTGATGTCCACCAGCACGTCCGAATCGAGCGCCCGGCGCACGGCGGCCTCATCCGGTGTCCCCGTCCCCCTCGACGCCGGCTGGGGTTCCCACCGGTGCGACGCCGGGTCGTCCGCGTGGCGGGCGTAGACGTCGGGAGGACCGGCCACGTAGCAGGCCGTCACCTCCTCCTCCGCCACGAACTCGTTCGTCGAGTTCGCCGGCAGGTGGACGACCTCACCGGGGTGGACGACCAGTTCGCCGTCGTCCTCGGTCCGCACCCGCAGAACACCGCCCAGGACGATCATCATCTCGTCGTAGGGGAAGGCGGCCCGCAGCCGCTCACCCGACGGCATGGCCGCGAACCCCACCACCATCGCCGCCTCCGGGTCGGTCGCCCGGCTGACGAGATCACTGCCGAAGAGCTGGTACCCCGCGCCGTCGGGCGGGGACCAGTCCTGGTTGCTCCGCGCGTCCTCGATCGTCCACCTGCGCACCCGCCTGCGTTCCACCGCCACGTTCCTCCCGCCGGGACGCCCCTCGGCGTCCGTCCGGCGGACCCTAGGACCTGAAGCGCACTGGAGGTCAACAGCGGGCGGTGCCGAGCTGGTCGTTCAGAGCTGAGTGCGCACCGCCGCGCGCTCGCGAGAAGCCGCTACCAGTGGGGATCTGGGCGCTCGTCGAGCGCTCACCTCGCTCACGGGGGTATTTCGACCAGTTCCGGTGCAACACCGTGAACGGCACTGGCTCAACCCCACTCGCGCGAGGCTTTCGAAGGGGAAGCGGTGCGCTCGCGCACCACCGACGGCTCACCCCGCTCGCGCGGGGCTTTCGCTTCAGGTCACAGCATCGCACCGGTACGAACCTCCCGGCGATCCGCGAGACGCTCAGTCGATGAGCGTGAGGGGCGCGGTGCTGAACCGGCCGGAGAGCAGGTCGTCAAGCAGGGTAGGCAGTTCGGCGGGCAGGAGCTTGTCGCGGCACTGCCGCAGCTCGTCCGCTGGCCACCAGCGGCGTCCGATCAGCCCGGCCTTCTCGTTCTCGGTGGGCCGGGGCGCGACCTGCGGGGCGTTCCCCTGGGTGCGCCCGAGAAAGACGTGCTCGATGCGGTGGTGGTCGCGGCCCTTGTAACGGAACCGGGATTCACGCACCCACAGTTCACGGCCGAGGGTGGGGAGCATGATCCCGGTCTCCTCGGCGGCTTCGCGGCGGGCTGCATCGCGGAGGTCTTCGCCGTCGTCCAGGCCGCCGCCGGGCAGTTCCCACCAGTGGTGATCGGGCTCGGCGGGGTCGAGGGCGTGGATGAGCAGTACGCGGTCGGCGGGATCCAGGAGGAGGACACGGGCGCCGATGCGGGGCGTGACGGTGCTGGTCGAGGCGGTCATCCTGCGGCTGGTCCTCGCGTCTCGGCTGACGGGGCGTGCGCTCCGGCAGCCGAGACGCGAACCGGCCGGTCAGAACAGGGTGGGCTCCGGCTCGGCAGGCGTGGCCGCCGTGGCGGGGTCCGACGTTAGCAGCGCGCCGGTGGCGGTCAGCGCAAGACGCACGGCGAGCCCGGAATGGTCGGTGAGCCGGGAGCCGTCCCCGGCGAGTTCCCTGGTCTCGTGGACGTACTCGCAGCCGGTGAGCTGCTCGGCTAAGGCGGCCGAGCCGTGGGCGTGGTCGTAGCGGAAGCCCAGGTCCGGACGGCGTGCCCAGCTGTGCTCGACCCGGTCGGGGTGCAGGTGCCGGAACAGGTCGACCAGGCCGTGCCGGTCGGTCAGGCCGCTGTAGAAGGCGTACTCGAACGGTGCGAACTGGCCCCGGTGAGCCGGCGTGTGGCTGGGTTCGAGCACGTTGAGGTCGCCGAGCAGCAGCAGCGGTGCCGCGCCGGCGGTGGCGTCCAGGGCGCGGCCGAAGCTCTGGATCCAGGGCTCACCCCCGCTTGCGTGGGGCTTTCGACAACGGCCGCGCGGCCAGCTCGACAAACCCCGGCTCACCCCCGCTTGCGCGGGGCTTTCCGCGGCCTGCTGCTGAGCTGGCCACTCGAAAGCGGCTCACCCCCGCTTGCGCGGGGCTTTCGCGATCTCACCGATCCCGCGCCGCTGGTGGATCGGCTCACCCCCGCTTGCGCGGGGCTTTCAGGACTTCACCGCCGGAGAGAGCACGGTCGTCCGGCTCACCCCCGCTTGCGCGGGGCTTTCGCGCCCCGGACGCGGACGTCCTCGAACTCCTGAGGCTCACCCCCGCTTGCGCGGGGCTTTCTGCGGCCGTGATGGTCGCCGGCGGTGGACTGGCGGCTCACCCCCGCTTGCGCGGGGCTTTCCCTTCGCGACCTGCGCCGACGGGAGCCCGTTACCTTTTCTTGACCTAGACGGATCCGGCGGCACCGTACTCCCGCTCACACTCCTCGGTCCAGCTCCAAGCGGTTCCACACGTGGACCGTGAGACCGCAGAACACCGCGCTGGTGGCGATGACGAGCCCCAGTTGGGCCATACCCACCACCTCGGGGAAGAGCGCCCAGATCGCCGGAGTCGCGAAGGGCAGCCACGCGGCCGTTGCGGGCTGCACGATCGCCGCCACCTGGGACACCACGATGAGGGCGATGGCCGCCCCTATCCCGGGAAGTGCCCCTCGGCCGAGGGTGGCTACCAAGGACGTGGGGACCACCACGGCACCGGTCAGGACGAGCAACAGCACCAGCCGGGTGAAGTCGGCCAGCACGTCGCCGTTGACAGGACCCAATCCCAGCAGGATGCCCACCAGGAACAGTGCGCCAACCGACACCAACGCGACCGCGCACACCCAGAGCAGATGGGTCAGCAGCTTGGCCAACACCACCACCGACCGTGTTGTCGGGGAGGCCAGCAGCCCGAGGACGGTGCCGTCGGTGAACTCCCGTCCGAAACTCCAGCTCAACGCGATGCCGAACGCGAGCAGGCCACCAGCGGCGGCGATCTGGGTGACGATCGTGAACAGCAGCGGCCAGCCGTCGAGATCGGCGGCGGCGCCGAGCCGGTCCACCACCTGGTCGTTCCCCGTGGAGACGGCGAGGACCAGACCGCAGCCGAGCAACGCGAGACCGACGACGAAGACACCGCCGGTGATCCACAAGGGCCGAGCTGCTGAGGCCTTGTGGATCTCGACCCAGCACGCTCCTCGGAAATTGTTCATACCCGCTCCCGGTTTCGTCGCTCGTCGTCGGAGAGCACGAGGTCGAACAGGGCTCGTTCCAGATCGGTTCCGCCGGGGTCGAGGGTTCCGGCGATCTCTCCACGGTTCATGACCGTGATCCGATGAGCGATCCGGGCCACCTCGTCGAGGTGGTGGCTGGAGACCAGAACGCCCGCACCGCGTGCCGCGCGACGGCGGAGCCGCTCACGCAGGTCGATCACCCCGGCCGGATCGAGGGCGTTGGTGGGTTCGTCGAGCACGAGGAGCCGTGGCTCGTCCAGCATCGCCACGGCGACGCCGAGCCGCTGCCGGTTCCCCTGGGACAACCGTCCCGCCCGCACGGCCGCGTAGTCACCGAGCCCGGCGTCGTCCAGGGCCTTCCGCGCGGCCTCGGCCGCCGTACTGGCGGGCAGTCCGCGCAATCTGGCCGCGACCAGCATGTTCCGCTGTGCGGTGAGTTCCGGGTAGGCGAACGGCCGATCGAGCATGTGGCCCACGCATCGCCACCTGCTCCCGGTCATTCGCGCCACCGGCGTACCAGCGATGCGGATGTCTCCGGATCGCAACCGCGCTATGCCGAGGATCAGGCGCATCAGCGTCGTCTTTCCCGCACCGTTGAGGCCCACCAGGGCGTGCACCTCTCCCTCTTCCACCGTGAGCGTCACTCCCCGCACGCCCACGCCCGGGGAGTAGGAGCGCACGGCACCGGTGACCTCGAGCAAGGCGGTCACGCCCCGACCTCCAACACGCTGAGCGCCGTCTCGATCGCTTCGACCAAGGTGGTGCCCTCGTTCTCCGCCCACTCGAAGAGTCCGGCGGAGAGTGCGCCCAGCAGCGCGGCGGCGGCGGCCCGGGCAGCGCGGGGATCGGTACCGTCGCTGATCAGCTGCTGCTGGATGGCCGCCGCCGTCTCCTCGTTCTGCTTCGCCAACGCCACGCGCAGGGTCAGAGTCGACGCGATGATGCGCACTCGACGGCGAACCATGCCCAGCTCCGCGTCGTCGAGTCCGCTCAACGCGCCACGCACGCCTCGAACCGCCCGAAGCAGCGCAGCCTCGCCCAGCGGGCGCTGGCCGATGGCACGAGCGATCACCGGGTCGAAGGGGTCGACGAGGACCGCCTGTTCCTTGGAGCCGAAGTGCCGGAAGAACGTCATCTCCGAGACCCCTGCGGACGCGGCGATCTGCACCACGCTCGTCTGGTCGAACCCCTGTTCCTCGAAGAGCGCGAGCGCGCGCTCGGTCAGCAGAGCCAGCGTGCGCTCACGCTTCGACACCGTAGCCACGGACAAATGTTATCGACTAACATTTTTGAGTGACTAGCGGCCCCGCCCACGAAGCGGAGGAGCTCAACGGGGTGCGGCGAGCGCGGTAGCAGCCGGAACGAAGCTGCGGATCACCGCGACGGTGTGGGTCGCCGCGTGCACCATCCCGCCACTCCTAAGCGCCGGCTCGCAACCGGGGGCTCTCGGGCACGTCGCCCCCACCACACCCACTAGCCGCGCGACCGCCGTTGCGGCAGATGCCAGCAACCGGCGGACCTCCTCCAGGCCGCAACCGAGCCACCGGGCAGTGCCGGCGAGCGCGACCAGGTAGTCGGTAAGCCCCTCGAGCCAGCCCTTCTCCTGGTCGTTCCCCTCGATCCCCTGCCGCTCCGGCAGGGTGTCCACGCCCGCGACCGGGCGAACGCAGATCCCCGGTCGCCCTCGTGGTCACGCCAGGGCTTCGGCAACCCTGGCTGCACGGCGGGATGGTTGTGGTTCCTCGTAGGAGCGATGAGGACCCGGGCACACCACGCCCTCGTCCGGCGCGTCGACTTGTTGGAACTCCTCGTAGGAGCGATGAGGACCAGCAGATCTTCCACCTCCGCCGCACCGACCGCTGGTTGGAACTCCTCGTAGGAGCGATGAGGACCACGCCACTGACGGCTACCCGGTGGAGGGAGTCGCGTTGGAACTCCTCGTAGGAGCGATGAGGACTGGCTTCCAGTTCGGCCAAGACGTCGTCGGCGGCCGCGTGTTGGAACTCCTCGTAGGAGCGATGAGGACGGTGACAGCGGATTTGTCCGGGGCCTGTGGTATGGCGGTTGGAACTCCTCGTAGGAGCGATGAGGACCGTTCGAACTGCCAGCGCTCCATGCCCCCTGGCTCAGGTTGGAACTCCTCGTAGGAGCGATGAGGACCTGCGCGAACTCGGCCTCCTCCCTCCCGCGCCCGCGTTGGAACTCCTCGTAGGAGCGATGAGGACCCGTGGTCGGACGTGGTGTCGATCGGCATGCTTGTTGGAACTCCTCGTAGGAGCGATGAGGACCCGAGAGTAAAGTCGCAGGTCAGCAGGCGTCTGGACCACCCTATCGGACACGGTTCTGCAGCGAACCCGAGGTTTGACATCAGACCCGGGGGGTTCGCTGAAATCTCGCCTCACTCGATGGTGCCTCCTCCCCAGCCTTCCGGCGGCCCGAAACACCACCAGATCAGCATGCCGAACCGGCGAAGGCCGCCGGGAAGGTGCCCATCGGCCCCGGTGCTCGACCGCCTCAAGCGTAGTGGTCGCCCACCTCTCCCCCATCGCTCGTTCGATACCATCCGCGCATGAGCACTTCCTGAGGACACGGTTCCGCGCCGTCACCGCCGCTCGCGTCCGCAGGCCGTCTCCGGCCGGGCGCGGGAACCAGTTCGTGCACTTCAGGGAGGAGTCCCACCATGCCCCACACCGAACCGACCGCCCTCGCCCGCCGCATCGACCGGTTCCGGGAGGCCGCGCACGCGGAGCCCCGGCTCGACGGCGTGCTGCTCTACGGGTCCTGGACCCTGGGGGAGGCCGACGCCTACTCCGACGTGGAGGCCTACCTGTTCGTCCGGGACGCGGACGTCGCGGACTTCGACGGGGTGGAGTTCGCCGCCCGCCTCGGCCCGGTGGCCTACTCCTACGAGAACCAGTTCGGGGTTCTCACCGTCGTCTTCGACGACCTGATGCGTGGCGAGTTCCACGTGACGGCCTCGGGTGCGGGCGTGGAGCAGGTGCGCGGCTGGCGGGGGATGATCCACCTGCCCGACACCGAGCGTGCCGTGGTGTTGGACCGGGACGGGCGGCTCACGTCGGCGGCGCGCACGCTCGCCGAGTTCCAGCCGCCGGAGCCGGTGGGGACGGCGTCGCACCTGGTGGGTGAGCTGACGAACTGGACGTTGATGGAGGCTCACCTGTTGGCGCGGGGTGAGACGGCGCGGGCGCATGCCTGGGCGCAGTTCATGGTGGCGCCGGCGCAGTTGAAGTTGTGCCGGTTGCTCCGGGACTCGACCCGGCACTGGTTGACGCCGAGCCGGGCTGTGGAGCAGGACCTGCCGGCGGCCGACGTCGAGCGTTACCGGGCCACCACGTCCGCCGCCGAGCCGGCTTCGGTGTTGGCGGCGGCGGTGCGGTCGTGGCGGTGGACCCGGGAGTTGGCGGCCGAGGCGGAGGCGCGGTGGTCGATCAGCGTGCCCACGGAGTTGCACGGGCGGATCGCGGCGTTGTTGGCGGACCTGGAGGCCGGCGCCGGGTGGCCCGGGCCGGCCGTCGGCTAGCGGTCCGCCCCGCGAGGACGACCTCAGTCCTCGTCCTCCTCGGCGGGTCGTGACCGCCGCAGGGGGGTGACGAGGATGCGGGAGACGCGGCGGCCGTCGAGGGCACGCACGGTGAAGCGGTGGTGGAGGGCTTCGACGCTGTCGCCCTCCCGGGGTAGGCGGTTGAACAGGGCGACGACGTAGCCGGCGAGGGTGTCGAAGGGGCCGTCGGGCAGGGTGAGGCCGGTCTGTTCCTCCACCTCGGTGCGGTGCAGCAGTCCGTCGACCTCGACGGAGCCTTCGGGGGATCGCCGGGAGGGGACGGCGCCGGGGTCGTACTCGTCGTAGATCTCGCCGACGACCTCCTCGACGAGGTCCTCGACGGTGACGATGCCGTCGGTGCCGCCGTACTCGTCGATGACCATGGCGAGGTGCCCGCCCTTGCGGCGCATCTGGGAGAGCGCGGCCAGCACCGGTTTGCTGCCGGGGAAGGCCGCGACGGGGCGGGCGATGTCGGCGAGGGTGCGTCCTTGGGGGTCCTCGCCGTCGACGACGGCGAGCAGGTCGCGGACGTGGACGAAGCCGACGACGTCGTCGGGGGACTCGCGGATCACCGGGTAGCGGGAGTGGGGTTTGCCGCGCATGAGGCGGACCGCGTCGGGCAGGGGGAGGTCGGCGTCGAGGAACTCGACCTCGGTGCGGGGGATCATGACCTCGCTGAGGACGCGGTCGCCGACGGCGAAGGCGTCGTCGAGCAGGCGGCGTTCCTCCACGGTCAGCTGTTCGTTGGTGCGGACCATGTCCCGCAGTTCCTCCTCCCCCACCTTCTCCTCGGCGGCCTGCGGGTCGATGCCCATGAGGCGGACCACGGCGTTGGTGGAGCGGGAGAGCAGCCAGATCAGGGGGCGGAAGACGGTGGCGAGGCGGTCGAGGACGCCGGCGGTGAACAGCGCCACCCCTTCGGACTTCTGGAGGGCGAGGCGCTTGGGGGCGAGTTCGCCGAGGACCAGGGACAGGTAGGAGACGAAGAGGGTGACCAGGACCAGCGCGAGGGTGGCGGCGAGGCCGGCGGGCAGTCCCCAGTCGGCGAGGTAGGGCTCGAGGCGGACGGCGATGGTGGCGCCTCCGTAGCCGGAGGCGAAGAACCCGGTGAAGGTGACGCCGATCTGCACGGCGGAGAGGAAGCGGTTGGGGTCGGAGCGGAGCCTGGCCAGTCGCTTCCCCCGGTTGCCCCGGGTGGCGGCGAGTCTGTCGACCTGGCTGTCGCGCAGCGACACCAGCGCGATCTCGGAGGCGGCGAAGTAGCCGCCGGCGAAGACGAAGAGCAGAACCAGCGCGAGATTCGTCGCGACACTGTCCATCCCTGGAATTCTCACAGGGTTGGGGTGTTCTGGCAGATCAGCGCGACGTTTCCGGTGGGCGTGCCAGCCGGGGCCGGGATGCGGGCGGCCCGCCCCGGGGGTGGGGCGGGCCGCCGTGCCCGGTGGTTCGACGTGTCCCTCCCGGGGCGGGGTGGGGTCAGCCGCCGAACCGCTCGGTGAGTTTGCGTTCGATGAGCCCCACCAGGGTGTAGAGGGCCCAGCCGATCGCGGAGAGCAGGATGAGGCAGATCATGACGACCTGGATGTCGTCGTTGTCCTGTGCCTGCTTCTCCAGGTAGCCCAGGCCGGCCTGGGCTCCGATGAACTCGCCGATGACGGCGGCGGTGACGGCCTGGAGCACGCCGACCCGCAGGCCCGCCGCGAGGGCGGGCAGGCTGTAGGGCAGGTCGATGAGCAGGGCGCGTCGGCCGCGTCGGATGTTCAGGACGTCGGCGAGGTCGTGCATGGTGGAGGGCATGCCTCGGAGCTTGCCGACCATGTTGATGAGCACCGGGTAGAAGGTCACCAGGGTGATCAGGGTGATCTTGGATCCGATGCCCAGGCCCAGCCAGAGGACGATGAGCGGGGCGATGGAGATCTTCGGCGTCACCTGGATGACGACGATGATCGGCATGAGCAGTCGTTCGATCCAGCCGACTCGGACGAAGAGCACCGCGAGGGCGATGCCGATGACCGAGCCGAGGGCGACTCCCTGGAGCACCTCGGCGAGGGTCTGCTGGAGGTGGATGCTCAGCCCGCCGGCCTGCCACAGGGAGACGGCGCGGGTGACGAGCTGCCCGGGGCTGGGAAGCACGTAGGAGGGCAGGCCGGAGAAGGCGGCCAGTGCCCACCACAGGCCGACGCCGCCGGCGAGGGAGGCCGCGCCGACCAGCAGGGGCAGGGCGCGGTCGCGGCGCTCAGTTGTCGAGCTCACGGTGGTCCCTGACCAGGTCGGCGGCGTCGAACGCCTCGTCGATCAGTTCGAACTCGGCCTGGGAGTCGATGGCCTCCTGCCAGCGGTCGAGGTTGCCGTGGCCGAAGCCGTTCTCCTCGGTGTCGGCGGACTGCCACAGTTCGGCGGCGTAGACGTCGCGGAGGACCTCGGAGATCTCGTCCTCCTGGCCCTCGAAGGTGGGGGCGTACTTCTCGATGGACATCGCCGTGGACTCGTCGATGTGGTCGATCGTGTACTGGAGTGCCTCGTCGAGGGCGGCGGTGAAGGAGGCGACGACCTCCGGGGTGTTCTCGACGGTGTCGGGGCTGGTGACGAGGATGTTGCCGAAGGAGGGCAGGTACTCGTCGCTGAGGATCTGGCCGACGTCCATCCCGGCGTTCTGGAGGGCGAAGTAGCGCAGTCGGGAGAAGACGATGGCGTCGACCTCGCCGCTCTGGAGGGCCTGGACGATGGCGCCGGTGCCGATGGTGCGCAGGTCGATGTCGTCGACGGTCAGGTCGGCGCTGTCGAGCATGGCCTGGAGCTGGGCGTAGTTGGGGCTGCCGAGGTCGGTGACGGCGACGCTGCGGCCTTCCAGGTCGGCGGGGGTCTCGATGCCGCTGTCGTTGGCGAACAGCAGGGCGCCGATGCCCTTCTGGTAGGTGGTGTGGACGACGTTGGTGCGGACGCCGCTGCCGTAGGCGGTGATGACGGAGTCGCCGTTGGGGAAGCCGAAGTCGACGTTGCCGGCGGCGACGTTCTGGACGATGTCGGCGCCGTTGGCGTAGGTGAACTCGACGTCGAGGCCGTGGTCGGCGAAGTAGCCCTGTTCCACGGCCTCGTAGAGGGGGGCGTAGTAGGGGACGGCGGCGCCGTCGATCTGCACGGTGACCGAGGTGGTGCCCTCGTCACCGCCGGTGGTGGTGCCGGCGTTGTCGGCGGGGCTGCATGCGGCGACACCGCCGAGGGCGGCGGCCAGGCCGAGGGCGGCGACGCCGCGCAGGGAGCGGGGGGAAGGGGACATGGTGGGTCCTTTCGGGACGGGGCGGGTCCGGCCGTCGCGGGTCAGCGGCGCCAGGGCAGTGCCCGGCGTTCGACGAGGCTGACCAGGGCGAAGCCGGTCAGTCCGACGACCACGGTGAGGACGACCGCGGCGATGAGCTGCGGCGTGTCGTAGGTGCTCCGGCCCTGGACCATGAGGAATCCCAGGCCTTGTTGGGCGGAGATGTACTCGGCGAGGAACGCGCCGGTCATCGCGTCGATGACCGCGATCCTGGCGCCGGCGAACAGGGCGGGCAGCGCGGTGGGCAGTTGGACGAGCCGGAAGAACCGGGCGGGTCCGAGGTTGAGGACGCGGCCCAGTGCCCGTTGGTCGTCGGTGACCTCGCCGAGGCCGAGCATCATCGCGATCATCATGGGGAAGAAGGCGAGCATCACGATGAGCGCGAGCTGGGAGCCGAGGCCGAGGCCGAACCAGAGGACGAGCAGTGGGGCGAGGGCGATCTTGGGTGCGGCCTGGAGGATGACGACGTAGGGCGCCAGGATCAGGCGGACCGTCCGGAAGGAGGCGATGACCCAGCCGAGGAGGGAGCCGATGACGATGCCGGCGCCGAGTCCGACGGCGATGTTGCGGACGGTGTAGCCGAGGTGGGGCCACAGTTCGCCGCTGCTGGCCAGCCGCCACAGGGCGTCGCCGACGCTGAGCGGGTCGGGCAGCAGGTAGGAGGGGACGTCGGCGAGGGTGACGTAGAGCTGCCAGGCGAGTAGGACCACGGCCAGGTAGGCGGCGGCGACGGTGATCCGGCGCAGCGGGGTTCCCTTGCCGAAGGGGCCGCCGCCGGGTCGGTTGCCGCCGGGAGCGGGTGGCGGGGTGGCGGCTCCGGTGGTGATCTCGGCGGTGCTCACGCCAGCTCCCCGCGCAGCATGCCGGCGAACTCGGCGAAGACCGGGAGTTGCCGGGTGGCGGCGTCGCGGTTCCGGTCGAGGGGGACCTGGTGGACGGAGCGGAGCCGGCCAGGGCGGGGTGACATGACCACGACGCGGTCGGCGAGGTAGGCGGCCTCCTCGACGCTGTGGGTGACGAAGACGATGGTCTTCCTGGTGGCGGCCCAGATGCGCAGGATGTCGTCGTGGAGCTTGTCCCTGGTGATGGCGTCGAGGGCGCCGAAGGGCTCGTCCATGAGCAGGATCCGGGGGTCGTAGGCGAGGGCGCGGACGATCGCGACCCGTTGGCGCATGCCGCCGGAGAGTTCCTTGGGGTAGGACTTGGCGAAGTCGCGCAGCCCGACGAGTTCGAGGAGTTGGTCGACCCGGTCGGTGGGCAGGTCGGAGCGGTCCTTCTGGACCTCGATGCCGAGGGAGACGTTGCGGGCGACGGTGCGCCACGGCAGCAGGGCCGGTTCCTGGAAGACGAAGCCGATGTCGCGGCCCGGGCGGGGAGCGCGGGTCCACTCGATGGTGCCCTCGTAGTCGGTGTCGAGGCCGGCGACCATCCGCAGCAGGGTGGACTTTCCGCAGCCGGAGGGGCCGATGATGGCGATGATCTCGCCGTCGCCGATGTCGAGGTTGACGTCGTCGAGGGCGCGCACGGAGGCGCCCTTGACGCTGACGTACTCCTTGCTCACACCGCGGATCTCCAGCAGCCGCCTGTGGTCGGTCGCGGCCGCCTCGGGCGGCGCGGTGTCCTCGTGGGTGTGATGGGTCACGGTGGCGGCTCCAGCGGGAGTCAGCCGGTCTGGTCCGGCTCGGATGGTCGAGTCGAGGATGCACACTAAGCATTTCTTCCGTGTTGCGGAAGTGGTCATCCGGAATTGTTGTCCGCGACGGAGAGTGCCCGCTTGGACGACCCTACGAGGCGGCGTTGATCGTTTGCGCTGGTCGAGGCTCGTATTTGACTCTGCACGCACTGTCGGGGACGGAACGTGACTGTTGACTCCCCGTGATGGCGCACCGCACACTGACGATTCTGGAAATCGACTTCCGCCTGACAGAAGGAGTCCTGGTGCCTCGCAGCGCTGCCGACCCGTGGCTCGACGGACGGCCCCCGCACCTGCCGTGCGGGCCCGGTGACCTGCCCGAGGTGTGCCTGCTGCCCGGGGACCCGGCCAGGGTGGACCGGGCGGCGGCCGTGCTCGACGACTTCCGCGTGCTGGGCCAGAACCGCGAGTTCCGCGTGGGCGTCGGCCGGCGGGGCGAGGTCGAGGTGGGGGTGTGCTCCACCGGCATCGGTGGCCCCTCCACCGAGATCGCGCTGGTGGAGCTGGCCCGGCTGGGCGTGCGGACGGTGCTGCGGACCGGGGGCATGGGGGCGCTGTCGGCGCGGATCGCGCCCGGTGACCTGTGCGTGGTCACCGAGGCGGTCCGCGAGGGCGGGGCCGCCTCCTGGTACGCCGACCCCGAGGTGCGGGCGCTGTCCAGCCCCGAGGTGCGCACCGCCCTGGCAGCGACCGCCGACCGGGCGGGGGAACGGGCGCACGGCATCACCGTGCTCTCCTGCGACTCCTACTACGTCGGGGAGGGCCGCCCGGTGCCCGGGCTGGAGGACAGGGCCGCGCGCCGCTTCGCCCAGGTCGAGGCGCTCGGGGTGGACGCGATGGACATGGAGTGCGAGACGGTGCTCGCCGTGGGCGCGGCCGTGGGGCTGCGGGTCGGGGGCCTGCTGGTCGCCCACGCCTCCCGGGCCACCGACAGCTGGTTGGAGGACTACGAGCCGGCGCAGTTGCGGATGCTGCGGGTGGCGGCGGACGCGGCGGCGCGGCTGAGCTCGGAGGGCCAGCGGTGACCGCCGTCACGACGGGTCCGCGTCCGGTCGGTGACCCGCCGGCCGGGGAGGACGCCCGCGCCCGGTTCTTCGCCGCCGCCCCGGCCCCCGAGGGCGGCGCGGCCCCCGACCTGCGGGTCCGGCTGGGCTCGCTGACCCTGCGCAACCCGGTGATGCCCGCCTCCGGGTGCTTCGGGCCGGAGCTGGCCCCGCTGGTGCCCACGTCCGAGATCGGCGCCACCGTCACCAAGACCGTGTTCGCCCGGCGGCGTGGCGGCAACCCGACCCACCGGTTGACCGAGACCCCGATGGGCATGATCAACAGCGTGGGCATCCCGAGCCTGGGCACCGACGGGTTCGTCCGCGAGATGCTGCCCCGCTACCGGGCGATGGCCGCCCCGGTGATCGTCAGCGTCGGCGGTCTGGCCGTGGGCGAGTACCTCACCGTCATGGACGAACTGGCGGGGGCGCGGTTCGACGGGGTCGAGGTGAACGTGTCGTGCCCGAACCTCGAACACGGCGGCCTGGACATCGGCACCGATCCGGACGCGGTCGCCCGCGTCGTCTCCGGGGTCGTCGCCCGCACCGACGTTCCCGTGCTGGTCAAGCTCACCCCGATGGTGTCCTCCATCGCCGAGGTGGCCCGCGCCGCCGAGGAGGCCGGCGCGACCGCGTTGACCGTGGCCAACTCCTTCCCCGGCATGACCCTGGACCCCCGGACCCGCCGGCCCGTCCTGGGCAACCGGGTCGGCGGGGTGTCCGGGCCCGCCGTCAAACCCCTCGCCCTCCGGCTCACCTGGGCCACCGCCGAAGCGGTGGGTGTTCCGGTGATCGGTTGTGGTGGTATCTCCACCGTGGACGATGCGCTCGACTTCCTGGCCGTCGGCGCCACCGCCGTCCAGGTCGGCACGGCGCACTTCGCCCGGCCGTTCGTCATGGCCGAGATCGCCCGCGGGCTCGCGGCGCGGTGCGCGGCGGCGGATGCCACCCGACTGACCGACTACGTCCGGACCCTGGGGGAGACATGAGCGTCGACAAGCCGATGCAGGTGGTGGTGCGCGCCCTGGACGTGCTCACCGCGTTGAGCAACGCCCGGGGTGGCAGGACCCTCCAGGACCTGCACGAGGAGCTCGACATCCCGCTCGGCAGCATGCACCGCGTCCTGTCCACCCTGACCCAGCAGGGCTTCGTCAGCCGGTCCCGGGTCAACAAGCGGTACTTCATCGGCCCGGCGGCCCGCGCGCTGTCCGCGCAGCGCTCCCACGGTGGCAGCCCGCTCGTGGTGCCCCCGGCGGCGCTGGCCCAGGCCGGTGAGGAGAGCGGGGAGACGGTGTTCCTCACCGAGATGATCGGGGAGCTGCCCGTCTGCGTGGCCCTGGTGGAGGCCCGGCACCCGCTCCGGCTGTTCGTGCGGATCGGGCAGGAGATGCCGTTGCACGCGGCCGCCGCCAGCCGCTCCATCCTGGCCCACCAGCCCGAGGACGTGGTGCGCACCCTGCTCGCGGGCACCTCGATGACCGGGTTCACCGCCGACACCCCGCGCACCGTGGCCGAGGTCCTCGACCACCTGGCGGTGGTCCGGGACCGGGGCTACGACGTGTGCGACGACGAACTCGACCGGGACGTGTGGGCGGTGTCCGCTCCGCTGCTCGCCGCCGACGGGTCCGTCACCTCCAGCGTCACCCTGGCCGCGGCCGGTTCCCGGATGAGCGACCCGCTCACCCGGGCCCGCGCGACGGAGATCGTGCTGCGCGCGGCCAGGGAGATGTCCTTCGACCTGGGGTGGTCCGGCGAGGACGTCGCCCATTCCACGCAGAGAGGAACCTGATGAACCAGCAGTCCTCCCCCACGCGCCCTCGGGTGGACCCGACCGAGTTCGCCGCCGACGTCCTGGCCGCCGGCGGCGGCACGCCCGCCCAGCCCACCTCCCTGCCCGCCGCGTTGCGCGGGGGCCGGTGGGTCGCGCGGCCGGCGTTGCTGCGGCGGGCCGCCGCGTTGCTGGCCCCCGTCCTGCCCGCCGGGGTGGACCGCATCGTCGGGGTGGGGCCGGCGGAGCAGCCGCTGGTCGTGGCGACCGCGCTGCACACCGGCCTGCCCTTCGCGGTGCTCGACGACACCACCGGCGACCCGGCCACGGCCGGGGATGCCGGGCCGTCGCTGCTGGTGGGCGAGGTGCACCGGCACGAGACGGTCGTGCTGGTCGCGGCCGCGCCCTCCCCGGCCGACCACCACGCCGGGGAGGCGATGCGCTCCCACGGCGTGCGGGTGCCGCGCACCGCGCTGCTCAGCGAGGTCCTCGCCACGGCGGACTGACCCGCCGGCCCCCGCCCGTCCCCGTCACCCACCCCCTGGAGGCCGACATGGTTACCCCACCCCCGCGCGACGTCGCCGTCGACGCCGCCGTCGAGTTGCTCGTCCCCGCGCCCGGCGGGCCGCCCGTCCTCGACCCGGCCCGTTCCCCGGCCGCCGCCGAACGGCTCGGCGCCCTCGTCGCCGAGGAGTTGCGCGCCACCGGGGTCGACGCCGTCCTGACCTGGGAGGAGGACGGTGGGGCCGCTGTCCTCGGCCATATCACCGCCCGGGAGTTGGGGGCGCCCAGGGTGGCGGTCCGCGAGGACCTGGGCCGGCTGCTGGGGGACGTGGATCGGCTGCGCGGTCTGCGGGCCGGGTTGGCGGCGCTGACCGAACCAGCCCCGCGGGTGCTCGACCCGCTGCGCCGGCTGGTGTCCTCCCACGGCGGCGAGATCGTCGCGACCGCCGTGGCCGTGCGGCCGGCGGAGCTGGACGAGGCCACCAGGAGGGCACGGGGATGACGACCACCGAGAACCCGCTCGTCCTCGCGGTGGACCAGGACCGGATCGCCGCCGACCTCGACCACCTCGCCTCGCTCACCGAACCCGGCCCCGGCGTGTCCCGCCTGGCGTTCACCGAGTTGGAACGCCAGGCGCACGAGTACTTCGCGGCGACGTTGCGGCCGTTGGGGTACCGGGTGTGGACCGACACGGTCGGGAACACCATCGCCGAACTCGAGGGGACCGATCCGGGCGCGCCGGCCATCGGCACCGGGTCCCACCTGGACAGCGTGCCCTCCGGCGGCCGGTTCGACGGCATCGTCGGGGTCGTCGCCGGCATGGAGGTGGCCCGCGCGCTGGCCGACTCCGGCGTGCGGCCGAGGCACCGGCTGCGGGTCGTGGCCTTCGCCGCCGAGGAGGGCGCGCGCTTCGGCCAGGCCTGCACCGGCAGCCGCGTGGTGGCCGGGCTCACCGACGCCGCCGACCTGGACCGGCTGCGGGACGCCGCGGGGACGAGCATGGCCGAGGCGATGCGTTCGGTGGGGCTGGCGCCCGAGCGGGCCTCCGAGGCCCGGTGGGCGGCCGAGGAGTGGGCGGCGTTCATCGAACTGCACATCGAGCAGGGCAAGGTCCTGGAGTCCCTCGACCTGCCCATCGGGGTCGTCGACGTGATCTCCGGCAGCACGCGCCTGGAGTTCACCGTCACCGGCCTGGCCTCCCACACCGGGGGCACGCCGATGCACCTGCGGGCGGACGCGTTGGCCGCCGCGGCCGAACTGGTGCTGCTGGCCGAGGAGATCGCCACCGACTCCCGCCACCACGGCACCCGGCTCACCGTCGGGCGGCTCGACGTCAGCCCGAACTCGCTGACCACCATCCCCGGTGCGGTGGTGTTCGGGTTGGACGTGCGCGACGTCGACAGCGCCCGGCAGCGGGAGACGGCCGCCGAGTTCACCGCGCGGGCGCACGCCGTGGCGGCCCGCAGGGGCGTCGGGCTGCGGGACCGGTTGTTGGCCGACACCTCCCCGGTGGTGCTGCCCTCCTGGATCCAGGACGAGATCACCCGGGCGGCCCGCGACTGCGGCTCCGCCTACCGGGTGATGCCCAGCGGGGCCAGCCACGACAGCCAGATGCTGACCAGGGTGGTGCCGGTGGGCATGGTCTTCGTGCCCAGCCGGGACGGCCTGAGCCACACCCCGGCGGAGTGGACGAGCGTGCCGGAGATCGCCGAGGGCACCCGGGTGCTGGCGGCGACGCTGCTGCGCCTGGACGCCGCCGCGTCCACGGGTGAGGAGCGGGCGCGGTGACCGCCCCCCTGTCGCGGAGCCTGGCCGAACGGGTGGTGCCGTTGCCGCCGGCCGCTCGACCGGAACCCACCTGGGACGAGTGCCGGGTGGTGGCGCACGAACCCGTCGGGGACCGCTACCACCGGCTGACCCTGCGGGCGCCCAGCATCGCCGACCGGGCGTTGGCCGGGCAGTTCGTCATGATCACCATCCCGGAGAGCACCCCGTCCCGGTCGGTGTTGCCACGTCCGATGGCGGTGCACCGCCGACGCCCCGCCGAGGGTGTCGTGGAGATCGTCTACGGGGCCGGCGGGGCCGGCACCCGGGCGCTGACCGAGGTGGCGGTGGGCGAGGACCTGCTGGTCACCGGTCCCCTCGGCCGTGGTTTCACCCTCGACCCCGGGACCCGCCGCGTGCTGGTGGTCGGCCGGGGCATCGGGGTCTGCTCGGTGATGGGCGCCGTGGAGGACGCGGTGGCCACCGGGGTGGAGGTCGTCGCGGTGACCAGCGCCCGCACCACCGAGGCGTTGGTGGGGCCCGGTGACCTCGCCGAACTCGGGGTCGAACGGGTGTTGGCCGTCACCGACGAGGCCGGCGACAGCGCGGTGCCCGCGCTGCGGTCCCGGCTGGCCGGGGAACTGGCGGACGGACCACCGGCCCAGGTGTTCGTCTGCGGCTCCGACCGGCTCGCCGAGCTGTGCCGGTCGTTGGGCCAGGAGTGGGGCGCGCGGGTTCAGGTGTCGTTGGAGGCGCACATGGCCTGCGGGTTGGGCTACTGCCACGGCTGCGCGACGGCGGCCACCACCACCGGCAGCGAGAGCCCGCTGATCTGCGCCGACGGCCCCGTCTTCGCCCTGCCGACCGGCGGTGGCGACCGGTGAGCGAGCTGCGGTTGCGTGCCGTCCGCCCCTACGGGGAGGGGCCCCCGGTGGACCTCACCGTGCGGGACGGGCGCATCGCCGCCGTGGAACCCGCCGAGGGCTCCCCGCCCCGCGCGGGCGAGCTGGACGGGCGGGGCGGGGTGCTGCTGCCCGGGTTCGTGGACCTGCACACCCACCTGCGGGAACCCGGCGGTGAGGACGCGGAGACGGTGCGGACGGGGACGGCGTCGGCCGCCGCCGGCGGGTTCACCGACGTCTTCGCCATGGCCAACACCCGGCCGGTGACCGACTCCGTCGACCGGGTGCGGTGGTTGGCGGAGCTGGCGGCGGCGGAGGCCGTGGTCCGCGTCCACCCGGTGGCCGCCGTGACCCGGGACCTGGCCGGCGCCGAACTGACCGACCTGGACGCCCTGGTCGCCGCCGGGGTCCGGGTCTTCTCCGACGACGGGCACTGTGTGGACGACCCGGCCCTGGTCGACCGGGCCCTGCGCCACCTCGGCCCGGCCGGTGGGGTGTTCGCCCAGCACGCGCAGAGCGCGGCCCTGGCCGGCGGCGGCCAGGTCGACGCCACGGTCGCCGCCCGGCTGGGGCTGCCGCCGTGGCCGATGGTGGCCGAGGACGTGGTGGTGGCCCGCGACGCGCTGCTGGCCCTGGAGCGGGACGCGCCCCTGCACGTCTGCCACGTGTCCTCCCCCCGGTCGGTGGAGATCGTCCGGTGGGCCCGGGAACGGGGGGCCCGGGTCAGCGCGGAGGTCACCCCACACCACCTGTTGCTCGACACGACCCGGAGCGGGACGGGGGACCCCACCTACAAGGTCAACCCGCCGCTGCGCGCCCCGGAGGTGGCGCCGGCGCTGCGGGATGCCCTGCGCGACGGGGTGATCGACGTCGTCGCCACTGACCACGCCCCGCACCCGGCGCACCGCAAACGCGGGCCGTGGCGGGAGGCGGCCTTCGGGATGACCGGGTTGGAGACGGCGCTGGCGGTCACCGCCGAGGTGTTCGACGGGACGTCCGGTGTGGACTGGCGTCGGGTGGCCGAGGTGTTGTCCCACCGGCCGGCCGCCCTCGCCGGCATCGACGGGGTTGCCGGTCGGCCACTCGCGGTGGGCGAACCAGCCACCTTCTGCGTCGTCACCGAGGACACCCCGTGGACGGTGAGCCGGGCGGACACCCGCAGCCTGTCGGGGAACACCCCGTTCGAGGGCCGGGAGTTCCGGCACCGCGTCGTGCTCACGGTGGTGGCGGGCCGCGCGGTGTGGCGGCACGAGGCGACGACGGCGGAGCGCCGCTGACACCGGCCGGGGAGTAGGGGCGGGGCCGGCCCCGCTCCCCCGCCCCGGCCACGTGCCCGCGCGCCCGACGCGGCACCGGGTGGACGTCGCCAGGGGGCGCTCCCTCGCGGTGCGCACCCGCTCACCGCCGACCCCCGACGCCCGCCGGACGGCGACGTGGGGGACGCCCGGCAACCCCACCGGGCGCTCCCCAGTGGAGTGAATTCCGGGCCGGCGCGGGACGCCGCACCCCCCGTCCCGCAGGTGCGCGCGTGGAGACGGTCGCGCGCGCTCGACCAGCGGTTCTCGCCCGTTCCGCCCGCGGGGTGAGCGGGTCAGGGAATCCGCGCGTCGCCCCAGCCCACTGCACCGTCCACCCAGGACGTCCTTGACCTGAACAAAGGTTCAGGTCCTAGCGTTCCTCACGCACGGCCACCCGGTCGTGCCACACCGTCGAGGAGGAACCGATGTCGCACTCCCCCGCCCCCTACCGTCTCGCCGTGCTCATGGGCAGCGTCCGCGAGGGCAGGTTCTGCCCCACCGTCACCCGGTGGTTCGTCGGCCAGGCCGTCAACCGCTCCGACATCGCCACCGTCGACGTCATCGACCCCGCCGAACTGAACCTGGAGGACGAGGAGTTCGCCAAGCGCATCGAGGCCGCCGACGCGATCGTGGTCGTCACCCCCGAGTACAACCACGGCTACCCCGGTGCGCTGAAGAGCGCCATCGACTCACTGTTCGCCGAGTGGCAGACCAAGCCCGTCGGCTTCGTCAGCTACGGCGGGATCTCGGGTGGCCTTCGCGCGGTGGAGCAACTGCGCGCGGTCTTCGCGGAACTGCACGCGGTCACGATCCGGGAGACCGTCAGCTTCCACGGCGCCGACGCGTGCTTCGACGCCAAGGGGAACCCCCGCGACGCGGACCGGGTGAACCGTGCGGCGAGCGCCCTGCTGAACCAGCTCGGCTGGTGGGCCGAGACCCTCCGGGACGGCCGGGCCGCCCGCGCCTACGTCTGAGGCGACCCGGCTCCGCCGACTGGGGCTGGCCCGCGTCCGGACGGGCTGGCCACCCGTCGGCCGAGACGCGCCGACCAGTCCACGGTGGATCGCCGTGCGCGGTTCCACCACGCGGGGGACCGGAGCGACGGGCAGGGGCCCCGCCGGTCGCCGCCGCCGCGCTCAGCGGACCTGGTCAAGGGCCGCGCCGGCCGCCCCGGCGGGCCTGCCCGGAACCGCACCGGTGGGGGCGCGCAGCAGGTCCCGGTGGTCCAGCCAGTCGGCGACCTCCTCGGCGAGGTCGCCGACCGTCCGGCCCGCCACCTCCAGTTCGAGGACCGGCAACCTGCTCGCCGCCGCCAGCCGACGCAGCGCCCGCTGCTCGGCAAGGAAGAACCCAAGGTCGTCGTACTGGTCCGGTTTGGCCGAGACGAGCAGGCGTTCCTCCCGCGCCGAGGCGAAGGTCTCCTCGGCCCGGGTGCACAGCACGATCGCGAACCCCAGGGGCAGCAGCCGCTCCTCCAACCCCGCGTCGTCGAAGTCCCGGCCCCGACGCTGCTGGTCGGCGCGGGCCGAGAGGTGGAAGCGGTCCACGATCCACGAGTAGTACCGGTGCAGCTCGAACAGCCGGGTCCAGGTCCGGAACACCTCGACCGCCGCAGGTTCCTCCTCCGGTCCGAAGGAGATGGGACTGGGGCCCCACGCCTGGTTGGTCAGGCCGCCCCACTCCCCGGAGATCACCGGGGAGTGGTACCGGTAGCGCCGCGGCCCGACCACCCTGGGGTGCTCGTTGAGCGCGAACGCCAGTTCGGTCTTCCTCGTCAGCCGTGTGCCCTCAAGGATGATCTTCGGGCACAACGGCGGGGCGGATTCAGCCATCTCGTCAGTCAAGAGCAGCACATCCCGGGGATCAAGAGAGACGGGCGCCGCGCTCCCCGAGGAGCCCGCCGGCCGCGCGACGGTCGGCGTCACCAGGCGGGAGGCGTTGATCGGCGACGGTGCCGTGCGGGGACGATGCTGGAGGCATGTGGTCCTCCACCGCCGACCCGCCCTCCCGTCGCGCGCCCCGCGACTCCACCGCCACCTCGACGCCTCCGCCCCGCCGGACCGCCCGCGCCACCGGTCGGGACACGGCCCGGTTCCGACCGGGCAGCCTCGGCGTGCCCGCACCACCGACCCCCGGCACGGTCCGGGTGGCCACCTTCAACACCGCGCTGTCCCGCCCCGTCGAGGGCGGGATGGCCGCCGAACTGTCCGACCCCGCGGGCAGCGAGCAGGCACGGCTGGTGGCCGAGGTGCTGCAACGCGTTCGCCCCGACATCGTGCTGCTCGCCGAGTTCGACCACGACTCCGACGGTGCGGCGGCCACCACCTTCGTCCGCGACTACCTGGCGGTCCCCCAGCTCGGCGCGGAACCCCTGCGCTACGACCACCGCTTCCTCGGGCCGGTGAACACCGGAGTGCCTTCGGGTTTCGACCTCGACCGGGACGGCGCCTTCGACGGACCCGACGACGCCTGGGGATACGGGCATTTCCCCGGCCAGTACGGGATGCTCCTGCTGTCCCGCCACCCGATCAACGTCGAACGGGTGCGGACCTTCCGGCGTTTCCGCTGGCAGGACCTGCCTGGCGCGCTGCTCCCGTCCGCCCCGGACGGCAGCCCCCACTACCCGCCCGAGGTGCTCGACCGGTTCCCGCTCTCGTCGAAGTCGCACTGGGATGTGCCGGTCCAGGTGGGGTCCCGCGCGCTGCACGTGCTGGCGTCCCACCCGACCCCACCCGCCTTCGACGGCCCGGAACGGCGGAACGTCCGGCGCAACCACGACGAGGTCCGGTTCTGGGTGGACTACCTGTCGCCGGGCGGTGCCGACCACCTGCACAACGACGCGGGTACCGCAGGTGGCCTGCCGCCGGGCGCCGAGTTCGTCGTGCTGGGTGATCTGAACGCCGACCCCTCGGCCGGCGACCGGGAACCGGGTGCGATCCGCCGCCTGCTGGCCGCACCCCGGCTCGTCGACACCCGGCCGGGCAGCCTCGGCGCGGTGGAGGCGGCCCTGCGACGGGGGTGGTCGGGAACCGGGTGGACGGCCACCGCGGACTTCGGGGTGGACGGACCGGGCTGTCTTCGGGTCGACTACGCGCTGCCCTCGGCCGGTACGAACCCGGGGGCGAGCGGCGTCTGCTGGCCGCCGTCCTGGTCCGCTCTGGATCGGCTCGCCCTGGCCTCGGACCACCGGCTGGTGTGGGTCGACCTGCGGTGGTGATCGGCTGGTGCGACGGGCGGGGCGCGTACCTCCGCTTCCGCTCGCAGGGACGCGCCCACCTGGCCCGTTCTCCTGGCCCCGTCCGCCTGGCTTCCGTCGCAGGTGGCCTCCGGTTCGGGCTCGGGCCGGGGCCGGGTCGCCGGAGTTCGACCGGCGTCGGGCCGGGCGGGTCAGACCGCGTCGTCCTCGCCGAGCAGGGCGCCGGTGGCCAACCGCCCGGTGGGGATGGCGGACACCCCGGCGGGAGGCGGGGCGGGATGACCGAGGGCGACGACGTGGCGAACCTGCCATCGGACCTCCAGACCCAGCAGCCGGCCGGCGGCGGCGACGTTCCGCTCGGGGTGGAGCGTCACCGGGCAACTCCCGAGGCCCAACGCGTGGGCGGCCAGCAGGATGGACTGGCACAACCTGCCCTCGTCGAAGCCGGTGTCCCGGCCGCCGAGTTCCGGGTCGACGGCGATGGCGAGCACGGTGGGGGCGTTGGCGAGGTGGAGCGCGTAGTCCCCGAGGGTGCTCAGGCGTCGCCGGACGTCCTGTTCGGTGACCACCCGCAGCCGCCACGGCTGCCGGTTACGGGCTGACCCGGTCCACCGCGCGACCTCGCAGACCGCCTGGATGTCCCGTTCGGCCACCGGTTCCTCGGTGAACCACCGGGTGGCCCTGGGCGTCCGCAACCAGTCCAACAGTTCCTCGGCGCGCGACACCACCCCAGTCTGCCGGAGACGGTCATCCAGCGAGGATGGTGGTGCCAGGCCGCTACCGATGGGGCCGGGAAGCTGGGGCGGTGACGCTGTCCTGCCTCCCATTCGGCCGCCTGTGCGCTCGGGGCCACATCGGAGTTCATCCATCCCCGAACATGGAACGGCCCGTTCGAGGGAGGTCCGCCTGACCACTTGCGGCGCGGGACGTCGGGATCCTGATGGTCCCGGCTGTCCGTCCAGGTCCTCGAACGGGTCACTGGTTACCCAGCACCACCACTGTGCCTGGTGGTGCGGTGTCGCCCACAGGGCCGTTGGGCCCGACGTCGCCAGGCACGTCGGCTCGTCCACCCCGGGGCGCCTGGGTGGTCGTACTCCTCCGCTGGTTGCTGATCAGCATGGCCGGGAACCGGGGTGCGGGTCGCCGCGGAGCCCGCACCCGCCACCCGTGAGGACCGGATCCCGGACGGAACGGCCACCACGGGGCGAGTGGTCATGGCCCGGGTGCGGCGGACGATGAGCTCGCCCCCGCCCGGCCGCCGATGCTCGGGTGCCACCACGCGCGGCGCGGTACCTGGGCGACTGGGCTCGCTGGAACTCCCGGCCGTGTTCACGGCACCAGCTGGAGCCGACGACAGGTGAACCGCGACGCGGCCGCGACACGGACAACGCGCTGGCAGCCCGGGCCGACGCGGGGTCCTGGGGCTCGGGATGAATCGAGCGGCGGCGAGAGAGCCCACACAGAGGAAGGCCCGTCCGAGGTGGGGAACTCGTCGTCTTTCGACGATGAGTGACCAGTCGAACGCTGACACGGGGTCTGCTCCTGGTCTTCACCCTGTCCTCGGGCGGGTCACTGGTTGCCCAGCACGTTCAGGATGCCTCCCCGGCACCCGTCGCGTCAGGAGTCCTTGGGCCCTGGTCGCGGGGGTCGAGTGGCCCCACTCGTGGCGGTGGTGCCGACGAGGCCCGACCGGGGCGGGGGACACGGGGCCCGGCATGCCGTCAGTCGGGCGGTCGTTGGCCGGGGAACCACCACCCGCTGGGTGGGGTCGAGGGCCGGCGTCCGGTGCCCTCCACCCGGATCGGGAAGGTGGCCGCGCCCAACCGCCGGTCGGCGACCGCCTCGGCGACGTCCGAGGTCGTCAGCACCCCGACCGGGCCTGCCGCGTCCTCCACCAGGATCCAGGCGTGCCGCTGGTCGCCCAGCCGTGGGACCACGGTGGCCAGTGATTCCTCGACCCGCACCCTGATCAGCTGGTCGGCTGGCACCGCCAGTTCGCCGAGTCGGGCGGTGCCTCGGGCGTCCTCGGGCACCGACCGGATCCGGTTCGGGGTGAGGAGCCCGGTGACGTGGCCGTCGGGGTCCAGCAGGACCACGGCTGGTGGGGGCGGGTCGGTGGGCAGGCCGTCCCGGAGGAACCCGTGCAGGGTGGTGTCGGGGCCGGCGCTGGGCACGGGGTGGCGCATCACGTCCCGGACGGGGACGTCGGCCAGGGCGGCGCCGACCCTCGCCTGTTGCGCCTCGGCTCCGGCGACGGCGGTGATGAACCAGCCCAGCAGCACCCACCACAGCCCGTTCGTTCCCCGGAACAGCAGTTGCGCGATGCCGAGGCCGATGAGGAGCAGACCGAGCACCCGCCCGGCGTAGGCCGACCAGATTGCCGCCCGCCACCGATCGCCCCGCCACCGCCACAGCGCGGCCCGCAGCACCCGCCCGCCGTCCAGGGGCGCGGCGGGGAGGAGGTTGAAGACGGCGAGAGCCGCGTTGAGCAGCGCGAGGTAGACGAAGACGATCGCGACCAGCGCGGCGGCGCCGAACTGGGCGGTCGCGGAGGCGAGCGCGGCGAACAGGAGGGCGAGCAGCGCGCTGGCGGCCGGTCCCACCGCGGCGATGCGGGCCTCGGCGCCCGCGTCGCGTGCCTCTCCTCTGAGTTGGGCGACCCCGCCGAGCAGCCACAGGGTGATGCCGGCGACCTCCACGCCGTTGCGGCGGGCGACCACGGCGTGGGCGAGTTCGTGCACCAGCAGGGAGAGCACCAGGAGCAGGGCGGCGCCGATGCCGGCCACCACGTAGGCGGCGACCGGGTAGCCGGGGAAGAGCAGGGGCAGTTGGCGGGCGGCCAGGCCGATGGCCACGAGGAGCACGATGCCCACCACGCTCCAGTGCAGGCCCACCGGGATGCCGGCGATCCTGCCGAGGCGAAGGGTCGTCCTCATCCGCGCACCTCCGTTCGTCGGACAGCGGGTCCAGTGGTGGTGCCGTCCTCCTCCCGGGTACCCCGACCGGCCGGCATGGCCCCGGTGGCGGGTGAACTCGCCGGGTCGGCGGGAGGCGCGGACCACCAGGACACGAGACGGGACGTACCGTTCCGGCAGGGGATGTCGCGGTCGGCCACGATGAGCAGGACACGACGAGACGTCCCGTGTTCGGAGGTGGGGATGACGACCCCTGTCGAGACCACGGTGACCGTCGCACCGGGTGTGCGGCTGTGGACCGAACGGCGCGGCGACCCGCGCGCCCCGGCACTGCTCCTCGTGATGGGCGCCAGCGAACCAGGCCTGAGCTGGCCGGACCCGTTGGTGGACCGGCTCGCCGCCCACCACCAGGTGATCCGGTACGACCACCGGGACACCGGGGCCTCCACCCGCGTGTTCGACGAGGCCCCCTACCCGCTCGCCGAGCTGGCCGAGGACGCGGTCCGAGTGCTCGACGCGCTCGACGTGGACCGCGCCCACGTCTTCGGCCTGTCGATGGGCGGGATCCTCACCCAGCTCCTGCTCGCCGACCACCCCGACCGGCTGCGCACCGCCAGCCTGTGGAGCACCTTCGCGATGAGCACCACCCCGCTGCGGCACGACGACGGAGCCACCACCCCGGTCGAGGAGCTCCCGGGACCGGACGAGGAGCTGATCGGCTGGCTGAGCGGGCTCACCCCTCGGCCCGACCTGGAGGCGGAGCTCGACCAACGGGTCGAGAAGTGGCGGCGCATGAACCCGGGGCCGCTCCCCCTGGACGCCGCGGACTTCCGTACCAGGGAGGAGCGGATCATCGCCCACAGCGGGCGGTGGGACGACTCGTGGGCGCACGCGCTGGCCGACCAGTCCGGTCTGCTCCGCACCGACCAGCTCGCGGCGAACACGGTGCCCACCCTGGTCATCGAGGCTCCGGCCGACCCGGTCGTCCCTCCGGTCCACGCCCGGCACCTGGACCAGGTCGTCGGCGCGACGAGGCTGGTCACGATCCCCGGGTTGGGCCACGCCCCGGTCCGGCGGGCGCTCGACCCGATCGCGGACGCGGTGCTGGCCCACACCCTCGCCTGAGCGACCAGCGGCGGCGGGTGTCGGGCAACCGGGCAACCGGGCGGCGGTTCCCCTTCGCGGGGCCGTCAGTGCCGGGTGTCGCCGATGAGTTCCCGGGCGCCCTGGCTGATCAGGTCGTCGGCGACCCGGGCGCCCAGGCCCACCGGGTCGTCGGCCACGCCGGTGGCGTGCGACCGCACCCACCCTGACCCGTCCTCGGAGAACACCAGGCCGGAGAGGGCGAGCCGGCCCTCGTCGGTGGTGGTGCAGTGCAGGGCGATGGGGCTGTTGCAGTGGCCGGAGAGCAGGTGGAGGGCGGTCCGCTCCGCCGACACCCACCGGGTGGTCTCCTCGTCGCCCAGGTGTGCCAGCAGCCGCATCACGGCCTGGTCCTCGACCCGGGCCTGCACGCCGATCACCGCGGCCCCGCAGGCGGGGACCATCGAGGGCCGGGAACCGGCCGACCAGACGGTGGACAGCACCTCGGTGATCCGGTCGGTCAGGCCGATGCGTTCCAACCCGACCCTGGCCAGGACGATGGCGTCGAACTCCCCGGCGTCGAGCTTGGCCAACCGGGCGTTGACCGAGCCCCGGATCCGGTCGATGCGCAGGTCCGACCGGTACAGCCCGAGCTGGGAGCGGCGGCGGACCGCCGAGGTCCCGACCCGCGCCCCCTCGGGCAGCTCACCCAGCCCGACCCCGGTGCGGGAGATCAGCACGTCGTGGGTGTCCCCCCGGGGCAGGAACGCCCCGAGTTCGGTGCCGGCGGGCAGCGGAACGTCGCCGGGGACGTCCTTCATCGAGTGCACGGCGAGGTCGACCTCACCGGCCACCAACGCCCCGTCGATCTCCTTGGTGAACGCGCCCTTGCCACCCAGCTCGGCCAGGTTGCCGTGCCAGCGGTCGGCGCTGGTCTCGATGCCCACCGTCTCGACCGGCAGGTCGGGCAGGACCGACCGCACCGCGGCGATGACCTGGTCGGTCTGGGCTCGGGCCAGCGGGGAGGTCCTGGTGCCGATCCGGAGCGGGACGTCGGCGAACCGGGCGGCGACCTCGTCCTTGAGCTCCTCGATGGGCGCGGCGGACGGGGCGGTGGGTGTCACGGACACGGGCGATCCCTGGTCGACGGCGGCGGGAACCCCCTGGTGGCGACCGCCCGCGCTGGAGCCTGGGCTCCGGTGCGGCCCGAGGCGCCGGGCTGACGGGCGGCCCGACCAGGTTGCGGGTTCGGGTCGGGTGCCACCCAGGATGTCACCCGCGTGTTCGCCCGCGCACACCGGTCCGTTGCTCTCTTTCCGGCCGTCCCGGGCCAACCCCCACCGCACGACCGGGTCGCGGCCCCCAGCCGACCCACGACGGCCCGTCCGACGTGACGAGTGGCACCACCGCGTGGTCGGCGGGTGGTCCAGGACGGTCGCGGAACCACCGGCGCGCGCACGCGCGTCTCCCGGGCGGTGCGCGAGCCCGCCCCGCCGATCCGGGGGTGACGTCCGGCGCGTCCCCGCTCAGGGCAGCTGTCGGGCCACCGCATCCCCGAGTCGGCGCGCGGCGTCGGGGAAGGCGCCCGGGTCCGGCCCCGAGTAGGTGAGCCGCAGGTAGGAGCCGGTCGGCTCGGCGGGGAACCAGCCGTCCCCCGGGACGACCACCACCCCCTCAGCCTCGCAGTCCCGGGCGAGCCGGTGCACGTCCACGGCGTCGGGCAGGCGCACCCAGAGCCCCAGCCCGCCCTCGGGCACCGCCTCCACCCTGGCGGTGGGGACGTGCTCGTGGAGCGCGTCGGCCAGCAGGTCACGGCGGGCGGCGAGCGCCCGGCGCAGCGACCGGAGGTGGGTTCGCCAGGCGGGTTGGGTGACGACGTCGAGGGCGACGGCCTGGAGCAGGCCGCTGACGTACAACGACTCCGCCTGCACGTCGGCGAGCAGCCGTTCCCGCACCGGGCCCCGGGCGAGGACGGCGGCGACGCGGACCGAGGGGGAGACGCTCTTGGTCAACGTCCGCAGGTACACGACGTGGCCGGCGTCATCCCGGGCGGCGAGGGGAGCCGACTCGGCGGTGATGCCGAGGTCGTGGGCCCAGTCGTCCTCGACCAGGAACGCGCGGTGGCGGCGCACGACGTCGAGGATCCGCTCGGCGAGGTCGGGCGACCAGCGGGCCCCGGTGGGGTTGGCGAAGTGCGGTTGGGCGTAGAACACGCGGGCCCCGGTCCGGGCGAACGCGTCGGCGACCTCGTCGGGGTCGGGGCCGTGCGCCCCGCTGGCGACGGGCACCAGCTGGACGCCGGTGCGCGCCGCCGCCGAGATCGCCCCCCAGTAGGTGGGCGACTCCACCAGGAGGGGTTGTCCGGCTCCGACCAGCGCGCGGAAGGTGGATCCGAGGCCGCTCTGACTGCCGGGCAGGACGATGGCGTCCCCGGGGGTGGGTGGCGAGACACCGCCGGGGGTGGCGGCGGCGAGTTCGGCGGCGAACCACGCCTGGAGTTCGGGCAGGCCGGCGGGTGGGGGGCGGGTGAGCGCGACGTCGCCCCGGGCCGCGCGGGTGAACGCCGCCCGGACCAGGCGCTCGGGCAGCAGTTCCCGGTCGGGGTAGGCGGAGTTCAACGCGGTCACGTCGTTGGGGGTGCTGCGCAGTGCCGTCGAGACCGGGGGGCGGGTGGCCGGCGCCCCCAGCGCCGCCGTCTGCCATCCGTAGTCCCGTGGCCGGGCGATCCGGGGTGCCCGGACGAAGCTCCCCACCCCCGGTCGGGTCTCCACCACGCCCTGGTCCACCAGGACCCGCAGCGCCCGCTGCACCGTGATCGGGCTGGCCCCGTACCGGGCCACCAGGGTCCGGGTGGAGGGCAGTCGCGTGCCGGGGGCGGCCGCCGCGATCCACGCGCGCAGGTCCGCCGCGATCCGCGTTCCGCTATCGTGGGACATGAGGAATCAGAGTAGCGCTACTCCCGCTCCGCGGGCTCCGCTATCGCCGTCGTGGGCCGGTCTGGGCTGGGGTCTGCTCGGTGTTACCGCGTTCTCCTTCACCGTTCCGCTCACGCGGATCGCGGTGGAGGGCGCGGGGATGTCGCCGCTGTTCGTCGGCAGCGGCAGGGCGGTCGTCGCGGCGGTGCTCGCGGCGGCCGCGTTGGGCCTCACCCGGCAGCGGCTCCCCCGGGGCCGCCAGTGGTTCCGCCTCGCCGTCGTCGCCGGGGGCGTCGTCGTCGGCTTCCCGGTGCTCACGTCCTTCGCGCTCACCTCGGTTCCCGCCAGCCAGGGCGCGGTCGTGATCGCGCTGCTGCCCGCCGCGACGGCGGTGCTGGCGGTCCTGCGGGGCGGTGAACGCCCGCCCAGGGCGTTCTGGGTGGTCGCGGTGGCCGGCGCGGCGGTCACCGTCCTGTTCACCGCCACCCGGGGCGGCGGGCTCGACGGTCCGAACTGGGCTGACCTGCTGCTGCTCGGCGCGGTCGTCGCGGGCGGCATCGGCTATGCCGAGGGCGGGCTGCTCGCCCGGGAACTCGGCGCCTGGCAGACGATCTCGTGGGCGCTGGTGGTGGCAGCGCCGCTGATGGTCGCGTTCACCGGCCTGTCGATCGCCCGGCAACCGTTGACCGGCGATGCGGCCGGGTGGGCGGCGTTCGCCTACCTCTCCCTGGTGAGCATGTTCCTCGGCTTCTTCGCCTGGTACCGGGGGCTCGCGATCGGTCCGATGTCCAGCGTCAGCCAGGTCCAGCTCGTCCAACCGGTGCTCAGCGTGGCGTGGGCGGCGGTGCTGTTGGGTGAGGTCCTGGGCTGGCGGACCGCCCTGGCCGGTGCGGCCGTCATCGCCTGCGCGGGGCTCGCCGTCCGCGTCCGGTCGCGGCCCGGGCCGGAACCCACGGGTCCGGCGGTGGTCGCCGAGCGGGGTGCGCCGGAACCGGCGAGCCGGTCGCGTCGACGCGGATGACCGTGGCCACCTGGCGCGGGGCAGCGACGCCCGGACCGGGCCGTGGTGGGGCCGGTCGGGTTTCGGAGTTCGTGGGCCGGGTCGGCCCGGGTTCTCGGTGCGTCCTGCGCCGAGGGCCGCCGGCGCACCGGTGCCGCCGTGGCCGACGGGCGGCACGAGGTCCTCGGCGTCCCCGGGGCCGCCCGCCGACCGGTGTGGACGTTCCCGTGACGGCGGGGCCCCCGGTTCCCCCGTCGTCCTGGGCTTCCGGAAGAGGCGCGGGGGGACGCCGACGGGCAGGGAGTCCCGGCGGTGGAAGTTCCCCGACCGGCCACGCCGGGCCGAGCCGACCGGGTGGTCTCGGCGACGTCCACGCCACCGCCGGCCCGGTGCACCGGCTGATGACGAGTTCGAGGACGGGGGTCGCCGAACCGCCCCCGACACCCGCGACCACTGCCCCGCGCACCCACGGCCGCCGACGCGGAAACCCTTGTCTACCAGCGGTTTCCCGGCTGGCTATACTGCGCTGCACCCGTCGCCGAGGAGAGAGGTCCACTGTGTCACTCCCGGCCGACGAACTGTGGCGGCCGGTGGGCGGGACCATCCCGCGACGCCAGTGGATGAAGATCACCGACCCGGACGCCCTGCCGGCCGAGGTGCCCGGCGACACCGAGTTCCGGGTGCTGCTGCCCGCCGACGACCGCTTCACCGTGCTGCGGGAGAAGTTGGCGGCCAGTTCCATCCCGGTGCGCCAGGTGCCCTACCTCCTGGAACAGGAGACGATCGCCGAGTACCAGGACGCGCGGGGCCGCGACCGGCTCACCGTCATCAGCGCCGAGTGCGACCTGGGTCGCGTCGGGCCGGCCCGGCTCGTCCGCACCGACGGGCGGTCCGCCGAGGCGGCGCGGGAGGCCTTCGACCTGCTCTGGCACGCCCACGCCGACACCGGTCCCGCCGCCGGGACCACCGTCCCGGTCGCCGAACTCACGCCCCCGGAGTGGGCGCGGTTCCTGCCCTTCCCGACGTTCAACCCGGCCCAGGCCGAGGCGGTCCCGCACGTCGTCGACCACGACGGCCACCTGATGGTGGTGGCACCCACGGGGTCGGGCAAGACGGTCATCGGCATGGCCGCCGCCCTGCGGGCCATCCTGGGGCAGGGCCGCAAGGCGGCCTGGCTGGTGCCGCAACGGTCCCTGACCGACGAGCTCGACCAGGAACTCCAGGGGTGGCGCGGGCACGGCCTGCGGGTGGAACGGCTCTCCGGCGAGTACAGCGTGGACGTCGGCCGGGTCCGCGACGCCGACCTGTGGGTGGCCACCACGGAGAAGTTCGAGGCCATCTGCCGGACCTCGTCGCTGCGGGAGGCGCTGGACGAGGTCGGCTGCGTCATCGTCGACGAGATCCACCTGCTCGGCGACCAGACCCGGGGCCCGGTGCTGGAGGCGCTGCTCGCCCGGATGCGGGGCGACGCCACGGCGCTGCGCCTGGTGGGCCTGTCGGCCACGGTGTCCAACGCCGACCAGGTGGCGACCTGGTTGGGGGCGCGGCTGGTGCGCATCGGCTGGCGGCCGAGCCGCCTCACCTGGCAGCTGCCCATGATCCCGATCAGCGGCGACTGGGCTGCAACCGACGCGACCCGCACCCGGTTGGCGGCGAGCATCACCGACCGGGTCACCGCCGACGGCGGCAGCGTCCTGGTGTTCTGCGGCAGCAAACGGTCGGTGCGCCGCACCGCCCTGATCATCGCCGCCAGCCGGGGTGCCCGCACCGACGGGGTGCACCCGGACGACCTCGAACGGCTGCACGAGGTGTGCCTGGGGGCGGGCGTGGGCCTGCACTACAAGGGCTGGGACCACCGGCGCGAGGCCGAACGTGGATTCCGGTCCCGGGAGCTGTCGGTGCTGGTCGCGACCTCCACCGTCGCGGCCGGGGTGAACCTGCCGGCCCGGGCGGTGGTCGTCCGCGACACCCAGGTCGGCTTCGACGAGATCGACGTGGCCACCGTCCAGCAGATGTTCGGCCGGGCCGGCCGGGTGGGGGCGGGTGAGGACCAGGGCTGGGCGTTCCTGGTGGTGGACGAGACCGAACGGCCCCGGTGGCAGGGGCGGTTGGTCGCCGGGAACACCGTGTCCTCCCAGATCCAGTCCAGCCTGCCCGACCACGTGCTCGCCGAGGCCGTGCAACAGCGCCTCTCCACGGTGGAGGAGGCCGAGGCGTGGTGGGTGGGGACCCTGGCCCACCACCAGGGCAGTCGGAGCCTCGCGCCCCTGCGGCAGGCGCTGTCGTTCCTGGTGGACGGTGACTTCCTGACCGCGACCACCGGGTCCGACGGCGTCGAACGGTTCACCCCGACCGAGCTCGGGGTGCTGACCGCGCGGCTCATGGTGTCCACGACCGTGGGTCAACAGTTGCGGACCGCGTTGGCCAGGGCGGCCGTGCCCGGTGACGCCGACGCCGCGGAACGCGTGCTGGTGGACACCCTCGCCGGCGTGGTCCCCCGCCTGCTGAACGCCCCGGTCAGCGAGGACATCAAACCCACCGTGGCCCGACTGCTGGCCACCGGTGGGCGGCTGGACGTCACCCCCGATCCGGAGCCCCGGGCCGGGGCGGGGCGGGGGCCGCTGGTCAGCCACACCGCCTACGCGCAGGGCGACCTGGCCCGCGCCGTGCTGCTCACCGTCGCCAACAGCCCCCGGTCGTTCCACCCCCGGGCCCGGGTGATCGGCGGCATCCCCTACCCGACGATGTACGCCGTGCTGGAGGAGGCGCCGCGCTACCTGCACTGGTTGGGCACCCAGGGCCAGTTGGGCACCGTTCACCCGTGGGTGGCCATCGTGGCGGCGGACCTGGGCCGGCGGGTGCGCTGGCGGCGCTGCCAACCGTCCCGGGGGGCCGGCCGGCTGTTGTGGATGGTCGAGCAGATGGCGACTCCGGTGCACGCGGCCGACGGGGTGCCTCCCCTGTTCCGGGCGGCGACCGCGCGGGGCCTGACCAGTCCCGACTGGACCTCGTCGGGGATGCCGAGGAACTGCCGGCTCGACGAGGCCGACTACGCCGCGCTGCTGCGGGATCGGGCGACCCGGGTGCAGGTGGAGGAGCTGGGGGACCTGGTGCGGGCGACCGGGCCCACCGGGTGCGTGTTGGCGACCTGGGCCGGTCGGGCGTTCCACCTGACACCCCTGCACCGGGGGGAGGCGGAGTCGCACTACCCGGAGGGCCCGGTGCGGCATCGGGGGGCCGCGGTGTTCACCTGGCGCGGTGACTACCGGGCGTTGGGGTGGTTGGCCGACTACGACGGGTTCGCGCCTGAAGCGGACGCCGACTGACCTGGTTCGCGGCGGCCGTGGGCAGTGGTGGGCCGCGCACTCGGGCGGCTGGGCCGGTCAGCCGAGTCCTGGCGGGGGCGGTCGACCCGGTGGGTCGCGCTGCCCGTGGGTCTCCGTCCACCGATGGGCCTCGGCGACGACCGGGTCGTTGACGAGTGGGTCAGGTCCCCGGTGGCAGCGGAGCCGCGGGTTGCTCGCGTGGCACCGCCGGTGACCGGTTCCCGTCGGCGCCTGGAGGTGGAGAGCTTCCTGCCCCGACACCGTCGCCCGGATCCCCGGAAGTCGTCGGGCGAGAACGGTTGACGGAACCGGGCCGGCATTTCCCTCAGTGCGCGGGAACTGGGCCACCGAGGTTCGCGGAAAGGTTTCAGCCAGGTGGCCCTTGTTCCGCCGGGTGTCATCTTCCACATTGATGATCAGTAGAGCTGACCACGTGATCCTGGGGGAACGGTGAACACCTACGAGGAGCTTCGCACCGCCGTCACCAACAACGACGGGCTGCACAAGACGACGATGGACACGCTGAAGAAGATCCAGGGGGCGGGACGGCTCGGGGTGCACGTGCGCAGCGACATCAGCCGGAAGCTCGAATCGCACGGTCTCGGGCACCTGCCCCGGGAGCTCCCGCCCAACCAGGAGGACGTGGTCCGGCTCTACCTGTTGGGCAGCCGGGTCGCCGACATCGTCAAGGCCGTCCTCAACCCCAGCGACCGGGGGGACGACACGCTGCGGGCGATCGGCGGTTCGGAGGCCGAGGACCTGGTGCGCCAGATCCGGCAGCTCGTCTGCGGCTGAGCCCGGGGACGAGCTGGGGACGAGGAGGGGGCGAGGAGGGCGGACCGGCGAAGCGCCCGCCCCCGGGAGGACCGGCTCGCCGGTCCGGAACCGAGGACCAGCGTCGGCGGTTCGTCCCGGCGGAGCACCCCGCGTGTGGTGGGTCCGCCGGGTCACCCGCCCGGCCCACCGCTGGCCCCGTCCCGGTCGTCGCGGCTCCCGCACCGGACGCGGTGCGGCGGTGGCGGGTGGGCACCCCGCCCACCCGCCACCGCGTGTCCGCACCGATCCCGTGGGCACGGCGGCCCTCGGTCAGCCGGCCCTCGGCCGGTCACCTGGGTCCGCCGCGACCTCCGGCGCTCAACTCGCCGGGGGCACCCCCACTCCGGCTCCCTCGAACAGCAGGGAGTCCAGGTCGAAGCTGTTGTTCGTCCCGGTCCGGAACACCAGGTACACGGTGTGCGTGGTGTCCAGTTCCGGCAGCGCGGTGACCTCCGTCGACTCGTAGCTGGACCAGCCGCCGGTGTTGGGGACCTCGGTGGTGGCCACCAGCTCGCCGTCGGGGGAGTCCAACCGCAGCTCGATCGACCCACCCGAGGCGACCGAGGACACCCGGTAGCTCACCGCGTCGATGCCGACCAGGTTCATCGGGTCGAAGGCGATCCAGTCGCCGTCGCTGACGTCACCCACCCGTGCGCCCGACTCGGCGCCCTCGTCGCGGACCACCCGCACCCCGCTGGAGTCGGTGAAGTACTCGGCCTGCTTGTGCTTGGGTTGGAGGATCACCTTGTCGTAGCCGGTCAACGGTGGCGCCTGGTCGAACCAGCCGTCGTCGGTGTAGCGGGCGTTGAGCACGTAGTAGAGGTTGGCGCCCTCCGGGTGCCCGCCGAGGTCAGCCGTGTTCACGGTGTTCCCGCAGCCGGGCAGGTCCTCGGTGGGGTGCTCGTGGTCGTCGTGGCCCAGCGCCGGGTTCACCAGCACCCGGTCGCAGTCGGTGTGCCGGTCCTCGACGTCGGTGACCGAGACCTCGTAGGACACGTCGTCACCGAACTCGATGAACCCGCCCTTCGGCGGCCAGTCCACCGACACCTCGGGGGCGGTGTTGCCGACGGTGATCTCCAGGTTGGCGTGGGCGCTGGCCCCGTCGGGGTTGGTCACCACCAGTTGCGCCCGGTACACGCCCCGCCGGGAGTAGCGGTGCTCGGGGTTGGGTTCGGTGGAATCGACCACCCCGTCCCCGGTCAGGTCCCAGGCGAACTCCAAGTCACCGCCGCCCCGGTCGTAGCTGCCCTCGCTGGAGAACGCCACGTCCAGCGGCAGTCCCCCGTTGGTGCGGGATGCGCTGGCCACGGCGACCGGTTTGGGCTGGCCCTGGTTGTACTCGATGCGGTACAGCCCGGCGTCGGAGTTCCCGCCGCCGAACTGGCTGCCCCACTCCAGCACGTACAGGGCGCCGTCGGGGCCGAAGCCCATGTCCATCGGCTTGCGGAACTCCTCGTCGTCGAGGAAGTCGTTGATCTTGAGCAGTTCGTGGTCCTCGTCGAGGCGGATCTCCTTGACGTAGTCCCGGGTCCACTCGTAGAGGAAGTGGGCGCCGTCGTAGTACTCGGGGAACTTCGTCTCCGACGGGTTGTCCGGGTCGTACCGGTACACCGGGCCGCTCATCGGCCCGCTGCCGCCCGAGCCCAGCTCGGGGAAGTGCGGCGACTCGTCGTAGCCGTACCAGACCAGCGGGGCCTGGGCCGGGGGCAGCTCGACCAGGCCGGTGTTGTTCGGCGACTCGTTCACCAGGTTGTCGCAGTCGAACTTCTCGCCGACCTCACCGGTGTCGGGGTCGTAGGGGGCGTAGGGCTGGTTGTCGCCGTGGCAGAACGGCCAGCCGTAGTTGCCCGGTTCCTTCAGCAGGTTGTACTCGACCAGGCCCTCGGGGCCCCGGTCGGTGGTGGGGCCGCCCCGGTCGGGCCCGTAGTCGGAGACGTGCAGGTAGCCGGTCTCCTGGTCCACGCTGAACCGGAACGGGTTGCGGAAACCCATCGCGTAGATCTCGGGCAGGGTGTCGGCCGTGCCCGGGGGGAACAGGTTGCCCTCGGGGATGGCGTAGCCACCCTCGTCCAACGGTTGGATCCGCAGGATCTTGCCGCGCAGGTCGTTGGTGTTGCCGGAGGTGCGGGCCGCGTCCAGCATCTCCTGGCCCTCACGCCAGTCGATGGGGGCGTAGCCCTGCCAGTCCGGGGACAGGTTGGGGGCGACGTCGTCTCCGACGCCCAGGTAGAGGGTGCCGTCCGGGCCGAAGGCCAACGCGCCGCCGGTGTGCCCCGGCTCCGGGTAGGTGCGGCTGCGGTAGCCGGGCACCTCCAACAGCACCTCCTCGGTGGCCGGTTCGAGGGCGTTGCCGGCCACGGTGAACCGGGACAGCCGGTTGACGTCCTCCTCGCTGTCGATCGGCGAGTAGTACAGGTAGATCCAGTCGTTCTCGGCGAAGTCCGGGTCGAGGGCCAGGCCGACCAGGCCGTCCTCACCGCCGGTGTAGACGTCGAGCCGGTGCGCGGTGGTGGTCGCGTTGGTGGCGGGGTCGAAGACCTTGACGGCGCCGCCGCGTTCGGCGAAGAACACCCGGCCGTCCTCGGCCACACCCAGCTGCATCGGGTCGCTGATGGCGGTGTCCAGCGGGGTCTTCTCGAAGTACTCCCACACCGTTCCGCCGCAGTCGCCGGCCTCGACCCCGGCGGCCCACAGGGTGCCGCCCACGACGTGCTGGTAGAACTCGGGGTCGTCGGTGAAGGAGGCGATCTCGTGGCCCATCGCGGTGGCCCACACCCGACCGCCCTCGGGGGTGTGGCACCAGGAGATGGGGTGGTCGGGCCCCATCGCGTCGCCGCCGGGGTTGAAGGTCCGCTCGTCGGCGTCGACGAGGACGTGCACGTTGCCCCGGGCGCTGTAATCGAAGTTGTACCACTCCTCGGCCCGCTGCCAGCGGTCCGGCAGGTGCCGGGTGGAGGGGTGGACGCGGTCCAGGACCCGGGCGGTGCCGTCCAGGGTCCCCGGTGAGTGGCTGGGCATGGACGGGCCGCCGTTGATCACCTCGTCCCACCAGGGGAACTCGTCCTCGATGCCCATGTCCAGGGTGTTGTGGATGGCGACGATGCCCCCACCGCCCCGCAGGTAGTCCTGCACCGCGGCGCGTTCCTCGTCGGTCTCCCACACCATCCCGGAGTTCTGCAACATGATGATGACGTCGAACTGGGCGAGGTCGTCGTCGTTGAAGATGGCGGAGTCGTCGGTGTGCACGAGGTCGAAGTCGTGCTCCTCGGCCTGCCGGTGCACCATGTCGATCCCGGCGGGGATGGAGTCGTGGACCCAGCCGACGGCCTTGGTGAACAGCAGGGCGGTGAACTGGGGGGACGCTTCCGCCTGTCTGGGCGGGGCGACCAGGAACAACGCTGGCACGAGTGCGGCCAGCACGAGGGTGACGCTGAAACGGCGGCGCACCGATCTCCTCCTCTGCCTCCCGGGATGGTCCACCGCGGACCGCCGTCAGGCGGTCGTTCCCGGTTCCCGGACCCGGCGGGAGGCGTCACGAACCGCCGCCGCGAGCCGACATCGACCGCGACGGGGAGACGACTTCCCTCTCTGGTGCCGAGCGAACCGCCGGCGAATGGTCAGCCAGCGACTCAACCGTGACATGCGGTGGTAACACGAGCATAGGAATCCGACATCGTGATGTCCATGACACAAAACGGTTTTCCCGTTTTCCGTCCCCATTTTCCGGCCTTCCCACCAGCGGGAACATCGTGGGCACGCCTCGATTCCGACCGGCATGGGAATCGCCGGTCGGGACCACCTCGACTGTTCTGACGAAAAGGGGGAGAAACGCGGTGCGCGATCACACGCCGGCGAGGTGCGGCGTCCGGGAATTCGCCGGCCGACGAATGCTGTCCTGCTCCGTTCCCCTCCCCTTCCCTTCCCTTCCTCTCCTCTTCCTCTTCCCTTCCCCGGCCAGGTTCCCGGCGGTGAGCGACCTCGCGGGCGGCGAGGCCGGGACGCCGCCCCCGCCTAGGTGCCCAGCCGGGTCAGGGCGCCCCGCAGGAACGCCAGGCCCTCCACGGCCAGCGCGTCCTGCGACTCGGCCAACGGCCGCCACACCGAGGCCGCCCTGGCGATGGACTCGGTGTGCGCGGTGAACGACTCCACGCACAACGCGCCCCGGTAGCCCACGTCCCGCAACGCGCCCAGGAACCCGGCCCAGTCCAGGTGGTCGGCTCCCGGGGTGCCCCGGTCGTTGGCGCAGACCTGGACGTGGGCGATCCGGTGCCCGGCGGCGTGGACCGCCCCGGCCAGGCTCCGCTCCTCGATGTTGAGGTGGTAGGTGTCCACCATCAGGCCCACCGCCTCCTCCGGCAGACCACGCAGGGCGGTCAGCGCCTGGTCGACGGTGTTGACCACGCTCGTCTCGTACCGGTTGAGCGGTTCCACGGCCAGCACCACGCCCCGTTCCGCGGCGTGGTCGAGCACGGGCCGCAGGCCGGCCCGCAGCCGCGCGTAGACGTCGGCGCGTTCGGCCTGGTCCATCCGCCAGGCCGCACCCACCGGGGCGTAGGTCGGGCCGCCCACCACGCCGGACCCGAGCCGCACGGCCACGTCCACGCAGTGCCGGAGGTACTCCTGGGTCGCCTCGACGTCGGCTCCCGCACCGACCAGGTCACGTCCCTCGGACATCACCGCGATCACCGCGGCGCAGTCCAGGTCGCGCTCGGCGAGCACCTCGGCGGCCCGCCCCGGGTCGAAGTCACCCGGCTGTTCCACCGGGAGTTCCACCGCGTCGAAACCCCAGGCCGCCAGCCGGGGCAGCAGCGTGGCCACCGCCTCGTCGTCCAGCGGGGAACCCCAGATCCAGGTGTTGGCGCCCAGTGCGAACATGCCCGTCCCTTCGTCTCGAACCGGTCCTCGACCACACCGGGTCCCCGACTGCCTGGCGTGGGGTGCTCACCCGCCCCAGGCGGCGGGGAAGTCGGGCAGGTCCTCGCAGCCGCACAGCGCGTAGTGCTGCGGGGGCATGTCCGGTTGGAGGTAGTCGTCGAGGGTGTCCTGGGTGATCACCGGCTGCGGCAGCACCCACTGCTCGGGGATCTCCTGGCCGCCGAGCACCCGCAGCGCCGCCAGCACCGGCGTCCGCCACTGGAAGGTGGGGTAGCCGGGGGCGACCGCCGTCAGTCCCCGCTCGTCCCAGGCCTGGAGGAAGTCCTGCTGGTCCTCACCCGTGATCGGGGGAACCGGTACCCCGGCGTCCTCGAACGCCTCCACCGCCGCCACCGCCGTCGCGCCCGCGTCCATCCACACGCCGTCCAAGCCGCCGAACCGCTGGATGTAGTCCGAGACGGTGTTCTTCACCGTCGCCGGGTCGTCCTCGGTGAACTGGACGCCGACGACCTCCAGGTCGCTGTCCTCGAACACCCGCTCGGCCGCCGCCCACCGGTGTTCGAGCACGTCCACGCCGGGTGAGATGCGCAGCGCCAACACCTGGCCGCCCGGTTCCACCTCCTCCGCCAGGAACTCGGCGCCGGCCGCGCCGTAGGCGTACCCGCCGATGGGGCTGATGAAGGTGACCGGGCAGTCGGTGTCCACGCCCCGGTCGAACACGATGACCGGCAGCCGCTCGCAGGCCGCGGCCACCGCCGGGGTCAACGTGGCCGTGGTGTTTGGGGAGACGATGAGCAGGTCGCAGTCCTGGCTGGCCAACGACTGGATGTCGGAGATCTGCTTGTCGTCCTGGCCCTGGGCGTCGAGCACGGTGAACTCGGCGATCTCCGGGTGCAGGTCCACCTCGGCCCGCATCGTCCGCCACCCCACGGACCGCCACGGGTTGAACAGGCCGGCGTTGGAGAAGCACAGGTGGTACGGCCCGTCCTGCTGGTACTGCTCGGTGGGCACGTACTCCGGTTCCAGCGCCTGCTCCCACGGGCGGTCCGCCGGACCGTCCGGGGTGGCCTCCCGCAACGCCAGCTGCCGTTCGTACTCCGCCTGGTCGAAGAACTCGGAGGCGGTGGCGTCCGCCCCGGTCTCGTCCCCGGCGGTGGGACCCGACCCGGCGTCGGGGAGGTCACTGGTGCAGCCGGCGACGAGCAGCGCGGCCGCCGCGACCGCCACCCCGACCGTCCTCGTTCTCGTTCTCATACCGACTCCCTGACGGGTTGATGGGTCCTCGTGGCCCGCCGCGACCAGGAGATCCCCCCGACCGCGACGGCGGTGATGACGATGACGCCCTGCACGGCCGACTCCAACGCGCCGGACACCCCCAGCAGGGTCAGCAGGGTGAACAGGGCCTGGAGGGAGAAGGCGCCGGCCATCGCCGCGACCACCGAGCCCCGGCCGCCGCCGAGGGCGACACCCCCCAGCACGACGGCGGTGATCGCCTGGAACTCGTAGCCGGAACCGGCCTGCGCGGACACCCCGGTGAACCCGCCGACGAGGATCGCGGCCACCGCGGCGGCCACTCCGGACAACGCGAACGCCAGGATCCGCAACCGGGCGACCCGCACCCCGGCCAGCCCGGCGGCGACGTCGTTGTCACCGGTGGCGACCAGCGTTCGGCCGGTGTCGGAGCGCATGAACAGCACGGCCGCGACGCCGACGACGGCCAGCACCACCACCGCCCACGGCAGCCACTCGGCGCCGGGGACCGCGGAGCGCCCCAGCATCCGGTAGTCCTCCGGCAGGTACCCCCGGGGCGCGCCCTGCGTCCAGAAGAACACCGCCCCTTGGAGGACCAGCATCATGCCGAGGGTCGCGATGAAGGAGGGCACGGCGAACACGGTGGACACGATGCCGTTGACCACGCCCACCAGCAGGCCCCCGAGGAGCAGCACGGCCACGACCACCAGCCACGGCAGTCCGGGAGCCAGGTTGAACAACTCGGCCGCCACGACCACCCCGGCGCTGACCACCGCCCCCACCGACAGGTCGAAACCACCCGAGACGATCACCAGGTACTGCCCGGCCGCGAGGATCACCAACGGCGCGGAACGCCGGAGGAACGCCAGCAGCCGCTCCGGATCGAAGAACCCGGGGTCGACGACCGCCAACGCGACCAGCAACGCGACCAGCAGCACCAGCACCGGCGCCACCGCCCGCAACCCGGCCAGCGGGGCCGGCCGCCACCGGGGGTGCGCCGCGCCGCTCGCCGGCTCCGTCCCCGTCATGACCCACCCCGCGTCCCGCGGCGTCGGGCGCCGACGCCGCGCCGCGCGTAGAGAGCGACCGCGACGACGATGACGACGCCCCGGACCACGTTCTTGAAGAAGGGATCGACGGCGAGCTGGTCGAACACGGTGTCCAGGGTGGCCAGGATCAGGACCCCGCCGACCGTGCCGGCGACCCCGCCCCGGCCACCGGCCAGCAGGGTGCCACCGAGCACGACGGCCGCGATGGACACCAGGTCGTACTGCGCCTCGGTGCCCGCCCACGGCGCACCCGCGCCCAACCGGCTCGCCAGGAACACCCCGGCCAGGCCCGCGCACAGGGCGCACAGGACGTGGGCGGTCACCCGGGTCCGGGTCGTGGGCACCCCCGACAGCCGGGCGACCTCCTCGTCACCGCCGACCGCGTAGATGTGGTGCCCCAGCCGGGTGCGCCGCAACACGAACCAGGTGACCGCCACCGTGGCCGCCAGTAGGAACACCGACACCGGCACCGGGCCGAGCCGGTCGTAGCCGAGGTGCTGGAACGAGGTGGGCACCGCCCCGGCCGGGCCGGTGTAGTTGTGCTCCAGGTAGCCCCGCAGGATCAGCGCCATCCCCAGGGTGGCGATGAACGCGTTCACCCCGAGCCGGGTGACGACGAGACCGTTGCCCAGTCCCACGACGGCGGCCACGGCCAGGGCGGCCAGCACACCGGGGACGACACCGGCGGTCTGCATGGTCTGCGCGGTGACGAGGCTGGTCAGGCTGACCAGGTAGGCCACCGACAGGTCCAGCGACCCGGCCAGGATCACGTAGGTCTGCCCGACGGCGACCAACCCGAGGGCCACCGAGTTCTGCAGGATGGTGACCGTGTTGCCCACCGTGACGAAGTCCCCGCCCCGCGCGGCGACCGCCAGCCACCCGACCAGGTAGACGCCGACCAGGGCGAGGTAGACGACCGCCACCGGCCCGCGCGGTCGAAGTCGGACGAAGGCACCGGACCGGCCGGTCGGTGTCACCGAGGGGGCCGTCACACCGCCACCTCCGCGCCCGTGCTCAACCGCATGATCCGTTCCTCGCTGGGCCGCGCGGGCAGCTCCCCGCTGATCGTGCCGTCCCGGAACACCAGGACCCGGTCGCTCATGCCGATCAGTTCGGGCAGCTCGGAGGACACCATCACCACCGACAGGCCGTGCCGTGCCAGGTCGCGGACGAACTCGTGGATCGCCGCCTTGGCGCCGACGTCCACGCCCCGGGTGGGTTCGTCGAGCACGAGCAGCCGGGGGCGGGCCGCCAACCACTTGGCGAGCACCACCTTCTGCTGGTTCCCGCCCGAGAGGAACCGCACCTCCCGGTCGCTGGCCCCGGCCCGGACGTCGAGCCTGGTGAGCAGCTCGCCGACCTCCACCGGCTCGACCTCGGCCCGGCGGCGGCCGGCGAAGGCCGCCCGCAGCACCAGCAGCGCGTTGTCCAGCACCGGCTGCCGCAGCACCAGTCCCTGCCCCTTGCGGTCCTCGGTGACCAGGGCGATGCCGGCGCGGATGGCGGCGCGCGGGGAGTTCGGCCGCACCGGTCTCCCGTCCAGCCACATCTCCCCGGTGGTGAAGGGGTCGGCCCCGAACAGCGCCCGGGCGAAGGAGGTGCGGCCCGATCCCTGGAGGCCGGCCACCCCCACCACCTCCCCGGCCCGCACCTCGACGGTGATGTCCCGCAGCCGGTCGTTGCCGGCGCCCCGGACGGCGAGCCGCACCTCGCCGAGGTCGCCGGGGGCGGCCAGCGGGGGGTGGTAGTCGCGAAGTTCGCGGCCCACCATGAGCCGGACGAGTTCGTCCCGGTCGGTGTCGCGGGTGGCCAGGGTGCCGGTGACCCGGCCGTCCTTGAGGACGGTCACCCGGTCGGAGAGGTCGAAGATCTCCCGCATGCGGTGCGAGATGTAGAGGATGGCGATGCCCCGGGCGGTGAGCCGCCGCACCAGGTCGTACAGCAGGTCCACCTCGTGTTCGGCCAGCGGGGCGGTCGGCTCGTCCATGACGAGGATCCGCGCGTCCCCGGCGAGGGCCTTGACGATCTCGACGACCTGTTGTTGGGCGACGGAGAGACGTCGCACCAGGGTGCCCGGGTCGAAGGAGACCGCTCCCACCTCGGCGAGCAGGGCCCGGGTGCGTTCGACCATCGCCGCGCGGTCCACGAGGAGCCGTCGCGGGCCGCGCCCGACGGGTTCGCGTCCGAGGAACACGTTCTCGGCGACGGTCCGGTCGGGCAACAGGGTGAGTTCCTGGTGGATGATGCCGATTCCGGCGCGGCGGGCCGAGGCCGGATCGGGAAAACGGTGGGGTACGCCGTCGATCTCCAACCGCCCCGAATCGGGTTGGTGCACGCCCGCGATGACTTTCATGAGCGTGGATTTCCCGGCGCCGTTCTCCCCGACGACGGCGTGCACCTCACCGGGGGCGAGGTCGAGGTCGACCTCGGTCAACACCCGAATTCCGACGAAACTCCTCGACATTCCGCGCACGGTGAGCAGTGGTGTTCCCCGTTGATTCACCAAACCTCCGCAGGCCGTCCCTCGCCGTCACGGTAGAGGCTTTCGTCGGCGCAGGACAGAAGTGCGGATGCGTCTCGTCGGGTTAACGGTTTTCCTTTTTCGTATCGTTCGGATTCGAGACGAACGAATGGTGGTCCCGTTCGTCCACCGATATGCCGGACCGGCTCGTCCTTCCAGGGCAGGCGTGGGCGGCGGACGGTGCAGTGGTGCCGGCGGGCCGGTGCTACCTCGGGTGACCGGAACCGCCGAACGAGCGATTGGCTCGTGTCCGGATGGGGACATCGCGTCGTCCGCCGGCTCCCCTGGTCGGCCCGGCGGTGGGGCGAGGTGTCCCGGGCCCGGTCGCCAGGGGGTTCGCGGGCGTGGGCGTCCCCGGTCGCCGCCCCGAACCGGCCGCGCCGGCCGCACCCCGGTCCCGGCGGCGGCGCCGGTGGTGCCGCCCCGCCCCGGGGGTGCGGGGCGGGCCGGGTCGCGGGGGTCAGCCTGGTCGGGACGTGGCGGCGACCCGCTGCCACGCGTCGAGGAGCCGCCGCGCCGAGCCGCCGACCGGGCCGACCGCGTCGGCGAGCACGGCGGGGTCGGGCGGGGCCGCCCGTTCCACCTCGGACGCCGCCCGGTCGGCGTCCTGGATGGTCGCGGAGCAGACCGCGCGCAGGTGGTCGGGGACGGACAGGCCCGGGTCGACGCAGCCGACGAGGGGCGTGCCGACGGCGGCGATGAGCGGGAAGACGGTGCCGGGGATGCCGATCGCCACCTCGGCCCTGGCCGAGCTCTCCAGGGAACTGACGGGGCTGATCTCGTACTCGCCCCACAGCGCCGGGTCCTCGCGGGGGTGGAGTCCGACGAGGATCCGCCAGCCGGCGGCGCGCAGCCGGCTGGCCGCCTCCAGCAGCAGTCGCGCGCCGGGTGCCGCCCCGCCCGTCTCGTCGGGGTGGGTCACGCTGGTGAGGACGAGCGCGAGGCCGGGTTCGGGGTCGCGGGTGGGCAGCGAGTCGGTCTGCGGGGAGCCGACGACGTCGATCCGTCGGGAGGTGCCCAGGTGGGCGGCGAACGACCGGGCGTCCGCCGGGGACGAGGCGGTGACGGCCCGGATACGGGACCTCACCCGGTTGGCGCCTTCCGCCTCCTCCGGACGCAGGTACGCGAGGGTGCTGGCGGCGACGGGCAGCCGGCGGAACCGGTCCACGCACTCCACCGGCCAGGGCTCGGCGCCGGTGACGACGAGCAGGTCCGCCGTCGTGACCTGGTCGGGGGTGGCCACGGGCACCGGGTCGTCCGGGGCGACGCCGTCGAGGTCGGGCACCAGCTGCACCAGGTCCAGGCCGCGTGCCCGGGCCTCGTCGAGCAGGGGCGCCACGTGGTAGGTCCCCCACGGTTCGTTGGTGGCGACCACCACCCGGGGTGCCTCGTCCCGGGGGCCCCGGGCCGGGCCCGGGCGGGCCGCCTGGGCCACTCCGGCGGTGACGGCGAGGGCGCCGGAGGCGAGGCCGGCCGCGAGAAGGGCGCGGCGGCCGAGCCGGGCGGGAGTGGGGTGCTGGTGTCCGTGGCGCATGGCCGGACCGTAGGTGGGGACGGTGGCCCGTGGGTGACGGGTGCGGGTCGGTCCGGCGACGGTCGGGGAACGGTCGGCGGGTATGGCCGCGGCCCGTGGCCTGGAGTGGCTGGACACGTACGAAGTGAATTGGTTTCACATATCACTGAAGGGACGGTGCCCGCCGAACCGACGGGGAAGCCGTCGGCTGGGCCCGGCCTCGGCCGCCCCGCCCAGTCAGGACGATCCCGGGGCACCGCCGCCCCCGGTGACGTCGCCGCGTCGACCGCTCACCCCGCGCGCCTCCGGCCCGGGCCACCACCGACCGCCGCGACGCGGCGGGGCGGGAACCGCTGTTCCTGGTTCCCGCCCCACGACGCGCACCCGTCACCACGGTCGGCCCGCCTCCGCTCCCGGGGCGAGCCACCCCGGCTAGGCGGGCAGCGGTTCACCCACGGCGGCCTGTCGCCGCGACCACCACCGGTTGACCCACCACACCGCCTCCACCACGAGGATGCCGACACCCCCGCACAGCAGGGCCTTGGCCGTGCCCGCCAGGTTGCTGGGGTCGAGCTCGAAGTACTTCTGGGTCAGGGGCATGAGGAACATCGCCGTGGACAGGCCGGCCATGCCCAGGATCAACCCGACCTTCCACCACGAGTAGGGCCTGGCCACGATCGCCAACACCCACAACGCGATGACGATCAACGTGATCAACGCCGTCGTCCCCGCCTGGATCCGGTCCACCTGGCTGGCCCCCGGCCCCTGGTAGACGAGCAGGTAGGAGACGAACGTCGCCACCGAGATCACGATGCCGGCGGGAATGGCCATCCGCATGACCCGCCCGACGAAACCCGACCGCGCCCGCTCGGTGTTGGGCGCGAGGGACAGGATGAAGGCCGGCACCCCGATGGTGAACCACGCGGTGATCGTGACGTGCCGGGGCAGGAACGGGTAGGGCACCTGGGCCATGCCGATCATCAGGGCCAACAGCACCGAGTAGACGGTCTTGGTGAGGAACAGGTTCGAGACCCGCTCGATGTTGCCGATGACCCGGCGGCCCTCCGCGACCACCTTGGGCAGCGTCGCGAACTTGTTGTCCAGCAGCACGATCTGCGCCACGGCACGACTGGCCTGGCTCCCGGAGCCCATGGCGACCCCGATGTCGGCGTCCTTGAGCGCCAGCACGTCGTTGACCCCGTCGCCGGTCATCGCCACCGTGTGGCCCCGGGACTGGAGCGCCCCCACCATCGCCCGCTTCTGCCCAGGGTCGACCCGGCCGAAGACCGTGCCCGCCTCCACGGCGTCGGCCAGCGGTTCCGGCTCCGAGGGCAGGGTCCGCGCGTCCACGGGCCGGTCGGCGCCGGGAAGTCCCAGGCCGCTGGCGACGGCGCCGACCGAGGTGGCGTTGTCCCCGGAGATGACCTTCATCCCGACCCGCTGGTCGTGGAAGTAGTCGATGGTGTCCTTCGCGTCCGGCCGGATGCGCTGTTCCAACACGACCAGCGCGACCGGGTTGACCCGGCCGGGAGCGTCCTCGGCGTCCACCGGTCGGTCCGACCTGGCGAGCAACAGCACCCGCAGACCCCGCGCGCCGATCCGCTCGGCCTCGGCGCGTTCCACACTCCCCTCCGCCAGCAGGACGTCGGGGGCGCCCAACAACCAGTTGCCGTGCTCCCCGAAACTGGCGCCGCTCCACTTCCGCGCCGAGGAGAAGGGCGCGGTGCCCGTGACCGTCCAGCCCGGGTCGTTCGGGTGCGCCTCGGCGATCGCCTGGAGGCTGGCGTTCGGGCGGGGATCGGCGGCGGCCAACGCGGCCAACGCCCGCGCCGCGTTCGCCGAGGACTCCCCGGTGTTGCGCACCCGCACCTCGGCCAGGCGCATCCCGTTCTCGGTCAGCGTGCCCGTCTTGTCGGCGCACACCACGTCCACCCTGGCCAGCCCCTCGATGGCCGGCAGTTCCTGCACCAGGCACTTGTAGCGGCCCAGGCGGATCACGCCGACGGCGAAGGCGATGCTGGTCATCAGGATGAGCCCCTCGGGCACCATCGGCACCAGGGCGGCGACCATGCCCCGGATCGCCTCCGGCCACGCCTGGTCACCGGCGAGCTGGTTGTAGATGGTGAGCAGCCCGGCTGGCACCAGTAGGTAGGTGATGACCTTGAGGATCCTGTCGATCCCCGAGCGGAGCTCCGATTTCACCAGCGTGAACTTGCTGGCCTCCTCCGCCAACCGGGCGGCGTAGGCGTCGCGGCCGACCTTCGTCGCGGTGTAGACACCCGACCCGGCGACCACGAAGCTCCCGGAGAGCACCCGGTCCCCCGGCGCCTTGACCACCGGGTCCGACTCGCCGGTGAGCAGCGACTCGTCCACCTCCAGGGCCTCGGCGGCGAGGACCGTCCCGTCCACCACCACCTGGTCGCCCGCACCCAGTTCGATCACGTCGTCGAGGACGACCTCGTTCGGGGCGATCTCGGCGGACTGGCCGTCCCGGCGCACCCGGGGCCGGCTCTGCCCGATGATGGCGAGTTTCTCCAGGGTCCGCTTCGCGCGGAGCTCCTGCACCACGCCGATCGCGCTGTTGGCGACGATCAGGACGCCGAAGATCCCGTCCAGGAAGTAGCCGGTGGACATCACCAGGACGAAGAGCACGGCGTAGATGGCGTTGATCCTGGTGAGGACGTTGGCCCTGATGATCTGCGCGACGCTCCGGCTGGCCCGTGCCGGCACGTCGTTGGTCTGTCCCGCGGCGACCCGCTGTGCGACGTCGGCGGCGGTGAGGCCGTCGAGCAGGTCGCGTGTTCCGTCATTCGCGTTGCCGGTCACCCCAGCGAGCGACATATGTGCTTCTCCGTGTCGATGGTCTCACCCGGGGTGGTCGCGGGTGAATGGCATCGCCGGGGCACCTGGTGCCCCGGCCCTCGCGGATCCCCGCTCCCGTCCTCCGGTCCCCCACCACCGGGTGGACGGTTCGTCGCGCGGTGTCCCACGTCCTGGTCGCGCTGCTCGCTCCTGCGGCCGTCCCTCCGTCGCTTGGGTCGAGGTGTCCACGACTCTAGGAGTTGGGGGTCGTGGGCACATTGGGCATCGGTCAGTCAGGTCCCTGAATCTCCTCGGGGATGCCCCCGAGAAGAGCCAGGGTTTGGTGCCAACGGCCGGTTCCGGCCCGGTCGGGGCCTCGACGCGCGACCGCCGACGGCACCACCGGTCGGCATGCGGGGAGGGTGTGGTTCCCCAGGCTCACTCGGTCCTGGCTCCGCCGACGCGGCGTCGGTGCCGCATCGGTGGTTCCCGGACCGGTCGGCGGGGACATCGCGGACCTGGAGCGGTCCCGTCGACGACGTGTGTCCCCGAGACCAGGAGGATTTCATGGCCGGTGTTCCGCCGACGCCGCGACCCGCCACCAGCGCGGTCGGGGGTCGGGCGGGCTGCTGGCGCCGTTGGACGGAGCCGGCCACGGCCGCCCGGGGCGGCGGGAGCACCACGCGCGAACGCGCCCAGGCCGGGCCTCGACCTCGCCCTCGTGGGCGACGCGGTCCCGAGGAGCGCTCGGCCCGAATCCTCCGCCCCGGCCCGCGGTGCCGCCGCCGAACTCGGGGCTGGGACGACGCGCCACCCGCGCGGCCTGGGGAGGCCCGGCCGGTGCGACCGTCCCCGCTCCCGCCGTGCGCCCGGCATACGCCGAGGAGACGGGGGCATGGCTGGGGACGCCGCCGGGGCTTTCGTCGCCGGGGGAGGCGGGCTTTGGTCCCTGCCCTCCCACCCGGGACGGGCCTAACGTCGTGATGACGGACCGACGGAACCGAGTCGACTCCGGGAGCTGGTGAGCATGTCGGACGGGCCTGGCGAGGAAGTGCTGTGGTCGGCCGTCGACCAGGCGACCCGCGCGCCCTCGGTGCACAACACCCAGCCGTGGCGTTGGCGTTGGGAGCCGGGTGCGGTGTGGCTGTACGCCGACTGGGGCCGGCAGCTCCCGGTGGCCGACCCCCGGGGGTGGGACGTCCTGATGAGCTGCGGAGCCGCCCTGCACCACCTCCGGGTGGCCCTCGCGGCGGCCGGGTGGGCGACCGAGGTGCGCCGACTTCCCGATCCCACCGACGGGTCGCTGTTGGCCGCCGTGCGCACCCACCCGCACCAGCCCACCGAGGAGGAGCGTCGCACGGCCTCGACCATCCCCGAGCGGCGGAGCGACCGGCGCCGGTACGACCTGTGGCAGGTGCCCACCGCCCTGATCAGGGAGATGGAGGAGCGCGCCGCCGAACAGGGGGTCACCGTGCGCCCGGTGACGGACCCGGCCACCCGGTACCGCCTGGTCAGTGCGATGCGGGAGGCGGCGGAACGGCAGGAGTCCGACGAGGCGTACCTCTCGGAACTGGCCGCGTGGAGCGGGCGCCTGTCCCACGACGTGGAGGGCGTTCCGGCCGCGAACACCCTGGCCCCCGGCGCCGAGGACCCCGACGTGCCGACCCGGTGGTTCCCCGGTGGGGAACTGCCCAGGTCGCCCCGCCAGCTGAACGATCCGGACGCCGGCACCCTGCTGGTCCTCGGCAGCGCGCGGGAGGACCGGATGTCGTGGCTGCGCGCCGGGGAGGCCCTGAGCGCGGTGCTGTTGTGCGCGGCCGAGCACGGGCTGGTGAGCTGTCCGCTGAGCCAGGCCCTGGAAGTGCCCCTCACCCGGGACGCGCTGCGCGAACGGGTGCTGGACGCGGAGACCTACCCGCACATCGTGGTCCGGGTGGGTTGCCCACTGCTCAACGCTCCCCCGTTGGCCGAGACCCCGCGCCGCCCCCTCGCGGAGATCGTGGAGCGCGCGGCACCCGTGCGCTAGGGCCGTGCCGGCCGCGTGGACGCGCGAGGCGGCAGAGGAAGGAGTCCCGATGTACTACGGACCGACCTGGGGCCCAGGGCCCTGGATATTCTTCGTCGTACTCCTGCTGTTGATCGTCGCCATCGCCCTCTCGGCGTTCCTGGTCCGGCGCGGCGTCGCCGGTGGGACCTCGGGCGCGCACCGGGCGGACGGCACGATGCGCGAGACCGGCCTGGAGAGCGCCAGGCGGATCCTCGACGAGCGCTTCGCCCGGGGCGAGATCAACGAGGAGGAGTACCGGCGACGGCGGCACGTCATCAGGGACGACGGCACCTCACCTGGCGACTGACCGTCGGCACCGCCGTAACCGACACCAGGCGCGCCGTGCCCGGCGACGCCACGGGATTCGGGTTGGGGGAGGTGCCCGGGCCGGACACCGTGGCGGGGGCACCCCGGTTCGCCCGACACCACCGACGAGGGGGGTGCTCCCGCTGCCGTCCCACACACCAGGGGAAGGCCGTCCCAGGCACCCCGGGGGAAGTGGGGCATCGCTGGCTGGACCTCGTTGGGTGGAAGCTGATCATGATCACCGGTCGCTGCCCCAGGAATGCCGCCGCTCCCCCAGGGAGTCCGCGAGAGCACAGGGAGTCCGCGAGAGCTGGAGGCCACGAAGCGGCGCTTCATGGGGCCTGAGCGCGTTCGTGAGCCGCGGTCCCCGCGCCTTGCCTCCACTTGCCCGTGTACCGAGGACGCGGGGGCCTCCCGGGAGCTGGGTGGCGTCGCGGCCGCGCCGGTGGCGTTGAGGTTCGCCGGCCCCCGAGAGCTCCGGACCCGCACGATGCCTCCGCGCGCTTCCCCAGCTTGTCGGCCTCCTCCTGGGCGGGCGCGGGTGGGTCAGGACTGGTCCTCCGGCCGCGCGATGATGACCGGGCAGGACGCGTGGTGCAGCAGGGTGCGGCTGGTGGACCCCAACAGCATGCCGGTGAAGCCTCCCCGGCCCCGGCTGCCCACGATGATCATCCTGGCGCGTTCGGCCTGGCTCAGCAGGCCCGGGCCGGGCCGGTCCCGCACCACCATGCGTTGGACCCGGACGTCCGGGTACCGCTCCTGCCAGCCGGCGAGCCGTTCGGCCAGCACCAGCTCCTCGGCGGCCTCCACCGCCTGCCAGTCGACCATGTTCCTGGTGAGTTCGAAGTCGCTCTCGAAGGCCGCGTCGATCCAGGTGTGCACCGCGAGCAGGTCCGCGCCCCGGAACGCGGCCTCGTCGAAAGCGAGGGCGATGGCGCGTTCGCTGGTGGGGGAACCGTCGACCCCGACGACGATGGGACCCGTCTCGGGCGGAGGTTCGGTGGGGGTCCGGCCCCGGATCACGGCGATCGGGCTGTGCCCGTGGGCCGCGAGCGCGGTGGCCGCCGACCCGACCAGCAGGCTGGAGAAACCGCCACGCCCCCGGGAGCCGAGGACCACCAGCTGGGCCTGCCGGGACAACGCGATCAACGCGGGGACCGGCCCCTCCATCCGGGTCTCCGGCCGGATGTCGACGTTCGGGGCGACCTCGGTGGCGACCTCAGTGGCCCGGTTCAGGTACTGGGCGACATCGTCGCGTTGGGACTGGATGATCGCGTCCACCGACTCGGGGGTGGTGACCACTCCGGGGTAGGTGACGAACAGCGGGAGGTAGGCGTGCGCGAGCACCAGGGGGACCCGGCGTTCCCGCGCCTCCTCCGCCGCCCACCGGGTCGCGTTCAGCGCCGCGTCGGAGCCGTCAACCCCGACCACGATGTGGTGGCCGACTGTGGTGGTCATCGCGTCCTCCCCAGGGTCCGCCCGGTTCCACGTCGGAGGCGGGATCGGGGGTGAGCTCGCCGAGCCCACCGGCGGGCTACCCGTGCCGGCGGTATCGCCCCGCCCGCGTCCGTGCCACCGTCTCCGGGTTCGACGGTACGAGGCGGGCGGTCCGCTCGCTCGGGACTTCCGACCCGTGAGGAGGGGACCTCCGTCTCCCCTCCGAAGGAGCAGCCTCGGGGCCTGCCAGGCTCGACGGGCCGGTCCGAGGCGGGCCGGGTCCGCTGCGCCGCGGGCCGCCGGCCCACCTCCGGTCGGCGGGTCGGGGGCGTCGCGCGGCGCCCTGGGGGCGGCGGGAGGCCGAGCGTTCGGCCGGCCTCCCGCCGCCTGCCTCCGGGGTTGTCCTCGTGCCGAGGCGCGGGGCCCTCCGCGACCCGGTTGCCCGGCGGGCGGTCGGCGGGACCTTCGACCCTGCTCCGCGCCTGCCGGCGGCGGGATGCTGGCGGCATCCCAGCGGGGAGAGGAGGCCGTCATGGAGTACGTCAAGCGCTGGAACATCGAAGTCTCCGTGGTCGAGGAGGGGCGGGAGACGCACGCCGAGGCACGCCTGTACACGACGGAGGCGCAGCCGCCGCTCATCGGTGCGGGACGGGCGCGCTGCAACGTGTCGGACGACAACGTGCCCCAGATCGGCGACGAGCTGGCGGTAGCCCGCGCGCTGGCCGACCTGTCCCGCCAGTTGGCCCGGATCACGGCGACCGACATCGAGTCGATGACGCGCGAGCCCGCCTTCGTGCGGGTGTGACGAGTGCCGCGAAGGCGGGCCAGGCACGGGTGTGAACCCCGGGGATTCCCGGGGCGTTGACCGACCGGCGGGCAGGGCCCGTCCGCCTCCTCGCGGCCGTCGCGGCCGACGAGGAGAAGCGATCCGAGGAGGAACATCGGCGGGTGGATCCGCCGCGAACGGAACGGCGGCGGGCCACCACCTCCTGTTTTCGTTCACCCTTGAGCGCGACCCCGGTCGGGGATGGCGTTCGAGGGCGGTCTCCGCTGCTGGGAGGTCAACGGCTGGGGTGCCCCACTGGCGACACCGCGTCCGCCGTGTCCCGACTGGCGTTCTCGTCGGCGTGGGGAACGGTGGTCGTCGTTCCCCTCGGGATCGCCAGTGGAGCCTGGCCTCAGGGGCACGCGAGGGCGCTTCCGGGGCGGATCCCGCCCCGGGCTGCCGGCCACGCGCGGCCGGCAGCCCGCAGGTCGCCCGGCCGCCGTACCCCAGCTCCAACCGCACCGCACGGCCACCGCGAAGCGCCCACAAGATCCGGATGCCCCGCCCACTCCGGCCCGGGCACGAGGTCCCGTCGGCCCCTCGGGGTCGCCGCCGAACGGCCCGGGTGCGACCGGCGAAGGTCCCCCGGAAGGACTACCGTCGAAGGGGCAGGGACAGGGGCCCTGACGAGTCCGGGGCACCGGTCCGGAGTTGACGTCGTCCGCCGAGGGGCGGGCGCCGTGGTCACGCCGGGAGGTCACGGTGGCGGTCTCCGTGTTCATCGTCGACGACCACGAGATCGTGCGACGGGGCATCACCCAGCTCCTGGACGCCGAGCCCGACATGGACGTGGTGGGCGAGGCGGCCGACGCCGCGCACGCCCTCGCGCGCATCCCGGCGCTCCGGCCCGACGTGGCGATCCTGGACGTCCGGCTCCCCGACGGGGACGGCGTGTCGGTGTGCCGGGAGATCCGCCGGACGGTGGACCCGCCGCCCGCCTGCCTGATGCTGGCCTCCGACGACGCGGACGACGAGGCGGTGTTCGCCGCGATCATGGCGGGCGCGGCCGGGTACCTGCTCAAACGCATCAGCGGGAGCGGCCTGGTCGACGCGGTGCGTGCGGTCGCGGCCGGGGAGTCCCTGCTCGACGCCAAGGTCACCAACCTGGTGTTGGCCCGGTTGCGGCAGGGCGAGGAACGGCGCGACCCCCGGTACCCCGATCTGAGCCCGCAGGAGGAACGGATCCTGGACCTGGTGGCCACCGGGCTGACCAACCGGCAGATCGGTCGTCGGTTGAACCTGGCGGAGAAGACGGTGAAGAACTACGTGTCGTCGTTGCTGCACAAGCTGGGGTTCGCCCGCCGGACCGAGGCCGCCGTCTACGCGACGAGGCAGGCGACGGCCCACCGGCCGCACCGCTGAGCCGGCGCCGGACGTCGCCGGTCCACGATCCGTCACGGGCGCCACCGGCCTCCCCGGCAGGGTCGGCGTGACGGGCACCGAACCGGCCAGCCGATCGGCGGCCCCCGCCCCGGTGGTGCGTCCGCCTCGGGCCCTAGGTCCCACCGGGACCGGTCCACGGTCCCTGTCCGACGGCCGCCGGCCAGCAGAGGATGTGGACAAGGGCGGTGACCGATCACCGCGCGGGCTGGGCGAGGACAGACTGATGAGCACGACGAGAACGACGACGGTGACCGGCACGTCGGGACGGGCACGGGACGCGGAGGGGATGGGAGCTCTCGCCGAGCTGCTGGTCACGGCGGCGACGCGGGCACCGTCACCCCACAACACGCAACCCTGGCGGTTCGAGGTGCGCGGGAACGGCATCGCGCTGCGCCTGGACCGGTCCCGGCTGCTCGGGGTGGCCGATCCGGAGGGCAGGGAGGCGCGGTTGGCCTGCGGGGCCGCCCTGTTCAACCTGCGGCTGGAGGCGCGGGCCCGGGGCATCGCCGCCGTCACCGAACTGCTGCCCGACCGGAGCGCTCCTGACCTGCTCGGGGTGGTGCGGCTGGCCGGCGCGCACCGCCCCTCCGGTGAGGAACGGGCGCTGGCCTCGGCGATCCCACGCCGGCACACCAACCGGCGGCCCTTCGCCGAGGAGCAGCCGCCGGAGCCGTTGCGGCACGCGCTGCGCAGGGCCGCCCAGTTGGAGAGCGGTGTGTTGGACTTCCTCGAGGAGCCGACGCGGTTCGCCGACCTGGCGCGGATGATCAGGAGCGCCGAGGCCGCGCAGCGCGACGACGACGCGTTCATGGCGGAGCTGCGGCGCTGGACGACGGGGGTGGCCAGCGTCAGCGACGGGGTCCCGTCCCGGGCGAGCGGGCCACCGCCCCTGGAGGAGGGCCTGGTGGCGGTCCGGCGGTACGGCCCAGGGCACCGACCCCCGCGCGCCTACGAGCGGGTGCCGCTGCTGGGCGTGGTGCTCACCGACGAGGACGACCAGCGCGCACAACTGGTCGGGGGCCACGCCATGCAGCGGGTGCTGTTGGCCGCGACAGCGGCCGGGTTGAGCACCTCCTTCGTCTCCCAACCGATGGAGGTGGGCTCGGTCAAGCGGGAGCTGGACAGGTTGGTCGGCTCGCGCGGGTACCCGCAGACGGTGCTGCGGATCGGGTACGGCTACCCGGGGTTGCCCACGCCCCGCCGGGCGGCGCGGGAGGTCACCCGTGGTCTGCCCCCGGTGGCGGAACCCGGTTGAGGCCGTCGGTCGGCAGGCGCCCGGGGTGCGCGTCGGCCGCCGGTGCCCGGGGGTTGCGCCCCCGGCCCGGCCCGGCGCTGGTCGGCTTCGTAATGCCGGGTTCGGCTTCCTCGCGGTGTCGGGTGGGTAGGGGTCGACCACGTGGGCGGGGTGAGCGCGGGGTTCGGCGACCGCACGCACCGCGCCAGCCCCGGGCCGGCGGAGGACGGGACGGCTTCGGCTCACCCCGCACCTCCTGCCTGCCGCGCTCACCCACCATCCGGGTCCCCTGCGCTCCCGGGCCGGCCGGGCTCACGTGGCGCGGGCCTGCTGGTGCAGGTTCGTCACCGCGTCCCGTGCGGAGAGGAACGCCCCGGCCTGCCAGGCGACGAGGTAGCTCAACCAGTCCCCGGCGAAGTGGACGCGGCCGGCGGGTCGGGTGAGCAGGGCGTAGTGCCCGGAGGACCGCGAGGGCCAGGACGCCCAGCCCTCCTCGATGTGGGGGGTGCGTTCCCATGCGATGGAGAACGAGGAGGTCAGGCCGCGCCGGTAGCGGGCGCCGTGGATGCGCGAGCCGGCCCGCACCGCCCGGGACAGGCGTTCTGCCGGGGAGAGCCGCCCGAACTCGACGGCGCGCTGCCCGCTCACGTAGTAGCCGATGAGCACCCCCCGAGCCTCGTGGTGGCCATGCGACGGATACCAGATCTGGGTGATGTCGAGGTCGGTCTGGGTGATGCCGCCGTAGAGGCGCTCCTCCTGCTCCCACCACCGGCCCTGGTACTCCAGGCCGATCTTGCCCGAGGCGGTGGGCCGGGGCTGGGCGAGCGCGGCGGACACCTCGGGGCCGAGGTTGTGGTCGAGCCGGGCCAGCAGTCGGGGCGGCAGGGTGGCCACGCAGTAGTCGGCGGTCGCGACCTGGTCACGTCCCCGGGCGTCCCGGTAGACCACCCGCACCCCGTCGGCGCCGGTGGTCAGCGCGCGCACCTCCGCGTGGTGGGTGACGCGGTGGACGCCCACGGCCCGTTCGAGGGCGGTGACGATGGCGTCCATGCCACCCACCGGTTGGAACATCATCATCGCCTGGTCGACACCGAACTCGAAGGAGAAGGCCCTGCCGACCTGGCTGGCGAACACCTCCGACAGCGTGGGCGGCGGACCCAGCACCACTCCCGGGCGTTCCCCGGCGCCGGGTTCCTCCGCGTAGCCCCGCCGGCTGCCACCCCGGTAGGCCCAGCCGTCGGCGCGGCCGCCGATCGCGCCGAAGCCCTCCAGGAAGGACAGCACCCGTTCCCGGTCCTCGGCGGTGAGCACGTCGTCCAGCGCGCCCTGGTCGGTGGCCTTGGCCAGCAGTTCGGCCACGTAGCCGTAGACGTCGGCCTTCGCGGTGCGGAAGCGGACGGCCGTTCCCCGGCCGGCCCCGTTCTCCCGGTGCACGTAGGCGTTGGCGTTCTGGTTGGCGAACGGTTCGACGGGCACGCCGAGCTCACGGCAGTAGTCGAGGGTCACCATGGACTGCGCGATCCGGCCGGGGCCGGCGTTCATGTACTGGCCGTCGGCGAACTCGGCGCGGTGGGTCCGGCCGTCGAGGTCGCGTTCCTCGTCGCCGCCCCGCACCGTCAGGTTCCGGCCTCCGGAGCGGTGCCTGGCCTCCAGGACCCGGCAGTCGTAGCCGGCCTTGCCGAGTTCGTAGGCGGCGGTCAGCCCGGCCACTCCCGCACCGATCACCAGCACGGTGGGCATGTCGTCGCCGGCCACCTCGGCTCGTCGTGGGGGGTGGAAGTCGGGGCCGTGCCGGTCCGCGTGGTCCGGGGCCAGGCCCAGGGCCGTCATCGTCTCGAACAGGACTCCCGCCCCGCCGGTCGCACCGATGGTCCGCAGCAGGTCCCGCCTGGTCACCTCGGATCGCATCGCGCCATCCCTCCCCTTTCTCGCCGGTTGGGCAGCAGCGTCCGAGTGGGACGTGTCGGCCGGGTGATCCTCGGGTTGCCAGGTCGTGGGTTTTCTCCGTCACCCCTCGGGTCGCGGTCCTCCCGCCCGAGGCGGAGCGGAACGGGTGCTGCCCCGCCGGCGGCAGCGCTGGGGGCCGTTCGGTCGGCTCGGGGTGGTGCGGGGTCACGAACCGGCCACGACGGGGTCGGGGGGACGACGTTCCCGTCAACTCCCGCTCCGACGGATCTCCGGTGGCGTTCCCCCTGGTGGCGGCGTCGCCGAGCTCGGCGACGCGGGTGTGCGGCCGGGGATGGGCGTGCGCCCGGCACCTCGGCAACGTGGTGGACATCCCCGGGCGGGCAGTCGACACGGGGTGGTGCGATCAGGGCAACACGGACGACATGCGCGGTTGGTGCCATGCCCTTCCGGGGGAGCCCGCTGGCTCCCCGTCGACGAAGGGAGCCAGTCAGCCATGACGCGGCGCGCGAACGACGGCGACACCCCGATCGGGGGCCGAGGTGCACAGGGTCACGGGAGGGGCGCGGAGGCGGCACGCACCCTGCGGTCCGGGCTGGGCCGGCGGGGTTTCGTCCTGGCCACCGCCGGACTGGCCGCCGGGGGAACCCTGGTCGGCGGCGCCGGGGGCGCGCTGGCCGCCCCGGGAACCTCGGGCAGCCCGGGCAGCCCGGAGGACCTGGCGGTGGTGCAGCCCGGCGGGCGGCACCGGGGGACCTACGTGCCGGCCGACGCCGGGTCGGTGACGTGGGGCCGGCTGCCGAACCGGACCACCCGGCCGGTGGCCACCGTCGACTCGGGATCGCTGGTCACCCTGGACACGGTGTCCCACGAAGGACTGCTGGAGGACCAGGGCCGGGACCCGAGGGGCTACTTCGGCGGTTTCGGCGTCCGCGCCCGGGACGTGCTGTGGGACGCGATCCGGATCGCCAGGGAGACACCGCACGACGGGCCCGGCCCGCACATCATCACCGGGCCGGTCGCGGTGCGCGGCGCCGTGCCGGGCAGTGTGCTCCGGGTCGACGTGGTGGATCTGCGGTTACGGGTCCCGTACGGGGTCGTGTCCAACCGCCACGGGCGGGGTGCGTTGCCCGGCGAGTACCCGGAGGCCTGGGTGGGGGATCCGGCGTTGTCGGAGTACGTGAACCCGGGCGGGGAGATCAGCGTCTTCGCCCGTGCGGAGTGGGACGGGCGGCGGCTGGTGGGCACGCTGCCCGGCCCGGTGCGGAACCGCTTCCCACTGGCGCCGTTCCTCGGGGTGATGGGCGTGGCCCGGGACACCTCCGAGGTGGTCGACTCGGTGCCACCGACCGACGCCGGGGGCAACATCGACATCCGCCGGTTGGGGGTGGGCAGCACCCTGTACCTGCCGGTCCGGGTGGACGGTGGCCTGTTCTACACCGGCGACCCGCACATGGCGCAGGGCGACGGGGAGGTCGCGCTGACGGCGATGGAGGGATCCCTGCGGGCGACGGTCCGGTTGACGGCCGTCCCGCCCGGTGGGGACGCGCCGCGCACGGCGTTCACCTATCCCTTCGCCGAGACGCCCGAGCACTGGATCCCGATCGGGCTCAGCGATGGTGAGGGCACCGAGGGTGGGTTGGACGCGGCGATGCGCACCGCGGTACGCCACGCGATGGCGTTCCTGACCGAGGAGTTGGGGATGGAGGGACCGGTCGCCTACGCCTACCTGAGCGCGGCGGCGGACTTCGCGGTCTCGCAGGTGGTGGACCGCACCACGGGCATCCACGGGTTGATCCGCAAGGCCGACTTCGCCTGACCCCGGCGCCCGACCGCCGCCCCCGTCAGCGGCGCGGGCCGTCTCCGGTCCGGCGTCGCGGACGTGCGGATGTCCGCCCGATCGACACCCCGGTGTCACGGTGGGGGGTTACGCTCCAGGGCTCGGATCACCGGCACCACGGAGGTGGAGATGACCGGTCAGGACGTCACTGGACGGCCTCGGGACGAGGAGCGGGACGGGTCCGGGGAGACCGGGCGGGTGGGTCCCGTCGGCGCGATGGTGTTCGCGGCGCTGGCGCTGGTGGTCAACGTCGTGACCGTGCGGCACGGCATCGGTCCGTCGATCTGGGCGGCGCACCTACCCGACGGTCCCAGCACCGCCGTCATGGTCGCGATCACCGGGATCGGTGCCGTGCTCGGGCTCCTGCTGACCCTCGCGGCGGGTTTCACCGTGGCGGGCGCGGTGGCGACCTCGGAGGGCGTCTCCCCGCTGTGGTCGTTCTTCGGCCAGGTGGGCCTGGGGTACGCGCTCGGTTTCGGTTGGACCTACCTGGCCCTCGACTCCCAGGGGGTGCGGCCGCTCGGGTCCCTGGCCGGGACGTTCTGGTGGTTCCTGGCCGGTGGAGTACTGATGGCCCTGGTGGCCGCGCGCACGCTGCGCGGCGAGCGGGAGGAGGCCGACCGGCGGCGGTCGGTGCGGGAACGGGGTGCCTTCGTCACCGGCCGCGTCCTGGACGTGGCGGAGGCGACAGCCCGAACGGTGGTCAGCGGGAACAGGACGCCGTGTCGGCTGCGGATCGGGTTCCGGGACGACGACCGGCGGGTGGTGACCTCGGTGACCGTGGAGGTGGCACCGACGCGGATGCCGCGCCCCGGCGACGACGTCGACGTCTGGTACCTGCCGGGCGGGATCGGCGCCGGGCCCGGGGAGGAGCACGGGATCGCGGACCGGGACGTGGTGGTGGAGCTCCCTCGCCCCGAGGTCGAGTTCTGACGGTGCCCTGTCCCTGGAGCCGTCGGACCGCGGATCACGCGCACGTCCCGACCGGGGCGGGTGTCCGGGCGCGTCGTCGGGCCGGGTGCCTCCCGCGCCGGGTGGTGGGGTCGAAAGGGGTTCGTCGGCCGTGGGAACGACGCCCTACTGTCGGCCCCGGCCCGTCCACGTCATCCGGCGTGGCCCCGGCTCCTCAGGAGGACCTCCCGTGAGCGGTCTCCCCACCCCGGCCGAGCTCCGACCTTCGCCGCTCCCGCTGCTCGGACGGTCCGCACTGGTCACCGCGGTGAGCAGGCGGGCGGGCATCGGCTACGCGGTAGCCCGCCGGTTGGCCGCGCTGGGCGCGGACCTGTTCCCGCACCACCACCTCCCGCACGACGAACGGCAGCCGTGGGGCGCGGACCCGGGTGGGGTGGGCGCCGTCGTCGCCGGGGTGGCCGAGTGCGCCCGCCCCGGTGGTGTGGTCGCGCACGGGGACGTCGACCTCGCCCGCCCGGCCGGTCCGGCGGAGTTGACGCGGACGGCGGTGGAGCGCCTCGGGCACGTGGACGCGCTGGTGCGCGACCAGGCGTTGAGCGGTTCGGACGGTCCGCTGGACGTGCTGGAGGCCGCCGACTTCGACGCCCACTTCGCGGTTCGGCCGCCAGCACGACGGGCGCCCCGGCGGGCGGATCGTCTTCCTGACCTCGGGGCAGAACGTGGGGGTGATGCGGGACGAGATCGCCTACGCCGCCAGCAAGGGCGCGTTGGCGGCGATCACCCCCAGTCTCGCCGACCACTTCGCGGACCGGGGGATCACGGTGAACGCGGTCAACCCCGGTCCGGTGGACACCGGCTACGCCCCGCCCGCCGCGCACGAGGAGGTGCGGCGGCGGTTTCCCGGCGGGGCGTGGGGTGGCCCTGACGACCCGGCCCGGTTGATCAGCTGGTTGGTCGGCGACGACGGCCGGTGGGTCACCGACCAGGTGATCAACTCGGAGGGCGGGTTCCGCCGGGGCTGATCAGGACAGCCCCTCGGCGATCTCCCCGACCCGGCGCATCCCCTCCCGCATGATCTCGCTCATGCCGGGCTGGACCCACGCGTCGCGTTCCTCCACGGACTGGAACACCGACACCTGGCGGTGCAGGGTGCGGCCACCGAGGTCCTCGAAGGTGAAGACGCCGAGTTGCACACCCCCGGGCAGGCCCTCCATCTCGAGGGTCTGCACCATCCGGTTCGGCGCGTCCACGTCGTGGCACACGCCGTGGAAGACGTAGGGGGTGCCGGCCGGGTCGCGGCTGACGTAGCGCCACAGCCCACCCGGCCGCAGCTCCATCCGTTCCACGGTGGTCTCGAAGTTGCCGGCACCCCACCAGCGCGGGATGAGTTCCGGGTCGGTGATCGCGCGGAACACCGCCGCCGGTGGGGCGTCGAAGGTGACGGTGGTGGTGATGTCCTGGCGGTCCGGGGCGATGGTGATCTCGGCGGGGGCCATCGGCGCTGTCCTTTCCTCGGTGGTCGCGCGTCGTGGTCGGGGCGGGTCGCCCGGCGGTCATTCTGCGTGTCGACACCGACGCGCCACGTGTTCGGCACCGACACCATCGGGTGGTCGCCGGCCGCGCGCTCGCCCCGAGCGCACCGGGTGGGTCGGCGGAGGTGGGCCTGACCGGTGCTCGGTGGTGGCGCGTCACGGCGCGGCTCGGGAGTGGACGATGGTGGCCGACCAGGCCATCCGGTGTTCCAGTGGCCGACCAGGCCGTCCGGTGTTCCGGTGGCCGCCGGTCGCCCCGCCCACGGGTGGGCCGCCCCGGGGCCGGTCACCGGCGTGAACCCCGCGCGAGCGCGGCACCGGGTGCGGCCCCACTCCTGGCCGACTACCAACAGGACGCCGCCGTGACCTGCGCAAACACCGTTCCAGTGCTAGCGTGTTCGGTCACGGGACTCCCCCGGGCCGACCGGAACCGCGTCGCGGCCGAGGCCACCAGGCAAGGGAGGCGGAGCACATGCGAGCGGCCGTGCTCACCGGGCAGGGCGCGCCACCGCGTGTCGCGGAGGTGGACGCCCCCTCGATCGGTGCCCCGGACGAGGTGCTGGTCCGCGTCCTCACCAGTTCGCTGAACCGCGCTGACCTCGACGTGGTGGCGGCGGCGCGTGACGGGCGCCCTCGGCCGTTGGGTCTGGACTTCGCCGGCCTGGTCGTGGAGGCGGGGTCGGCGGTGGCGGACCTGGCGCCGGGTGACGGCGTGGTGGGTTTCCTCCCGCCGGGAGCCCCCGACGGGCCGGGGGCGTTCGCGGAGTACCTGGTGGCCCCGGCCCACCGCCTGGCGCGTCGACCGGTGACGCTGGACTTCGTCCAGTCCGGGGTGCTGCCCCTGGCGGGCACGGCCGCGCTGCTCGCCGTCGACGTGGTCGTCCCGCCGCGCCGGAGTCGACTGGTGGCCCCGACACGGGGTCCCGTGCTGGTGGTGGGGGGTTCGGGCGGGGTGGGGACCTTCGCTGTCCAACTGGCCAACGCCCGGGGGGCGGCGGTGGTGAGCACCGGCCAGCCCCAGGACCGCACCCTGTTGCACCTGCTCGGGGCGGTCGAGGTGCTCGACTACTCGGCGGACTGGCCGTCCGAGGTCCGGGAACGGTACCCCGAGGGGGTGGACGGGCTGGTGGACCTGGTCAGCGACGCCGACCGGTTCGCGACGCTCGCCGAGCTGGTGCGGTCGGGTGGCCGGGTCGCCAGCACCCGGGGCGGGGCGGACGTGTCCGCGCTCGCCGAGCGGGACGTCACGGCGGTGAACGTCGTCGCCCGTTCCGACCGGGAACTCCTGGGCCGGCTGGGCGACTGCGTGGACGCCGGGACGCTGCAACCGGTGATCGACCGGGTGATCAGCCTGTCCGACCTGCCTTCGGAGTTGGGCGCGGCACCACGGCCGCACGGTTGCGGCAAGGTCGCGGTGACCATCGGGGACTGAACGGTCTCCGGCCGCGCCCGAACGGCGGGAGCGCGGCCCGCCGCTACCGGGTGCCAGGCGGCGTGGGTGGCAGCGGGGTCCGGCGGCCCTGACGGTGGGACGCCGCCGGTCCGGCGGTGGGCTCCCCCGCGACGGCGGGCGGACTGGGACGACGACGCTGGTCGTCCCGGTGCGGCGGGGAGGCCCCGTCAGCCGCCCGCCGCCTCGGGCGGGCCTCCGTGGCCCGGGGAGCCGGGACGCGAGCGGGGATCCCGGCCGGGGGTCGAGCCCCTCCGGACCGGGCGGGGAGGACACCAGCGAGGACGGCGCGCCGGGGTGGCGGTCAGCCCGGTCCGACCCGGAAGTAGGGCAGGTCCACGTGCCCGGTCGTGGTGGACTCGGCCGGGGCGAGGGCGAACACGCCGAGGCGGGCGCCGACCCAGCGGCCGGGGCGGGCGGTGAACTCCTCCCCCACCTCCCGCCAGCCCTCGTCACCGGGGTTCGCGTGGAACTGGCACCGGGCCTCCGGCCGCACGGTCACGGCCAGTCCGACCCGGGTGGTCCCCGCCGGCAGCGGGCTCCGCAGCAGGTCGCGTTCGTGGTCGTCGCCGCCCAGGTGCAGGCGGAGCACGAGATGGGTGCCGTCCTCGGTGTGGTCGAGTCCGATCCAGGCGTACCGCTCGCCGAGCACGGCCAGCCCAGTGCGTTCGCCGACGGCCCGGGGCCGGAACTCCACCTCGGTGCTCGCGGTGAAGGCCAGGGCGGGGAAGCGCTGGGAGAGGACCGCCGCGGCGGTGCCGAGGTGGTCCGGGTTCTCCGTGGGCTGGCTGGGCAACCGCAGCCAGCCGGGGCGGGCGGTCAGCGAGTACCAGTCCTGGCGGGGGTTGGCCGGCCACGCCCACTGTGGACCCAGGCAGGGGCCGGTGAACTCGTCGGTGGTCTGGGGTGCCCGCCGTGGCTGGGTCGGCAGGTGGGGTCGGGGGTGGGCGGGCACGGGTTCGCCTCGCTCGGCGCCGGGGTCGGCGGCGCCGATGACGGGCCAGTCGTCGGCGGTCCACCGGAGTGGCTGGAGGTGCGTGATCCGCCCGTAGGCGCCCCTGTCCTGGAAGTGGAGGAACCAGTGCTGGCCGCCGGGTGTGTCCACCCAGGCGCCCTGGTGCGGGCCGTTGACCTCGCTGCCGCCCTGGGACAGCACGACGCGGTGTTCGTAGGGGCCGATGAGGTGGCGGGAGCGGAACACCGACTGCCAGCCCTCGGCGACCCCGCCGGCCGGCGCGAACACGTAGTAGTGGTCGCCACGCCGGTAGAGCTTGGGGCCTTCCAGGGTGTGGCAGCCGGGCACCTGGTCGCCGTCGATGAGCAGCAGGCCGCCGGGTGGGGTGGCGGTGGTCGCCGGCAGGGCGCCGGTGGTCGGGTCCGGTTCGTCGAGGAGCCGGGAGCCGTCCGGGGCCATCGCGCGCAGGGTCAGCCGGTTGCGGATGCCGGAGCGGCTGCGGGCCCAGCCGTGCACCACGTAGGCGGTGCCGTCCTCGTCCCAGAACGGGCAGGCGTCGATGAGGCCGCTGCCGGCGACGAGCAGGTGCGGCCTGGTCCACGGCCCGGCGGGGTCGGCGGCGCTGGCCAGGAAGATCCCCACGTCCGGGTCACCCCAGCAGACCCAGAACCGGCCTGCGTGGTGTCGCAGCGACGGTGCCCACACGCCCTGGCCGGGCCGGGGTTCCCGGTACCTCTCGACGGGCGGGAGTTCGGGCAGGACGTGACCGAGGATCGTCCAGTTGACCAGGTCGCGGGAGTGCAGCACGGGCAGGCCGGGCACCTGGTTGAAGGTGGAGGAGACGAGGTAGTAGTCGTCGCCGACGCGGATGGCGTCGGGGTCGGAGAAGTCGGCGCACAGCACGGGGTTCCGGTAACGCCCGTCGCCGAGGTCGGCGATCCAGGCGTCTCCCTCCGCCACGTCCACCACCGCTGGCCACCGCCCCTTCTCCGTCCCGGATCTCCTGGGTCACCGCCCCCGGTGGCTGGTCGGGCCGCCTCCGGCGTGGGTGGCCGTGCCGCCTCGATCGGGAAAACGGTTGCCGGGGAGTGTGCCACGGCCATCCCCTCCCGTGGCGCCGGTGGCTGGTAGCGGCCGTCCCGCCGGGAACGACCCCGCCGCCACTCCACACAGCTCCGGCGGCCCACCCACCTCCGCCCCCTGGGCGCACCCAGCTGACTCCGGCCGGGTGCCAACGCGAGGACGAACGGGCGACCCGGGCCACACAGTGACCGTTGACACCGGGACAACGGCACCATACGGTGCGGTAAGCGCTTTCCTTTCCTCGACGTGGAGGACGCCATGCCCGCTCACCGCCCCAGACGCGTGGCCTGGGTCGCGCTCGGCTCCGCCGTCGCGCTGACGGCGGCCGGCTGCGGCGGCTCGGCCGCCGACGACGGGTCGGTGACCCTGCTGTTCACCTGGTGGGGTGATGACTCGCGGGCCCGGGCCACCCAGGAGGTGGTCGACCTCTTCGAGGAGCGCAACCCCGGTATCACGGTGAACACCTCGTTCACCTCCGGCGGCAACTACTTCGAGAAGCTCTCCACCGAGGTGGCCGGCGGCAACCCGCCCGACGTCTTCCAGCTCGACTACTCCAACCTCCGCGAGTTCGCCGACCGAGGCGTCGTGCTCGACCTGGCCGACCACGGCGACGACGTCGACCTGGACGGCGTCGCCGAGGCCATGCGGGATGCCGGGAGCATCGACGACGGCGTGTACGGGCTGCCGATGGGCCAGAACACCCACGCGCTGATCTACGACCCGCGACTGTGGGAGGAGGCCGGCGTCCCCACGCCCGAGTACGGCTGGACCTGGGACGACTTCTTCGACTCCGCGCGCGCCATCACCGAGTCCACCGACGGCGAGGTCTACGGGTCGACCGACTTCGGCTGGTCCTGGGAGACCTTCCAGGCCTGGTTGCGGCAGCGGGACCGGGACCTCTACGCCGAGGACGGCTCGCTGGCCTTCGACGAGTCCGACGTCCGCGAGTACCTGACCCTGCTCGACGACTTCCGCGCGGGCCAGGCCACCACCCCGGCCTCCCTGAACGGCATGATCGACGGCGCCGTGGAGAACACTCCCTTCGCCAAGGGCCGCTCAGCGACCGACCTGGCCTGGGACAGCGTCCTCGCCGGTTACGACACGGCGATGGGCCGCCCGCTGGCGATGGCCCCCCTGCCCAGCGACACCGACCGGTTCGGCCAGTACGCCAAACCGTCGATGCTGATCTCCGCCGCTCGGGCCTCCGACCACCCGAGGGAGGCCGCGATGCTCATCGACTTCGTCATCAACGACGTCGACGCCGGCCGGATCCTCGGCACCACCCGGGGACTGCCCCCCAACCAGGAGGTCCGGGAGGCGCTGGCCGACGACCTCGAAGGACTCGACCGGCAGGTCTACGACTACGAGACCGGCCTGGAGGAACACCTGGAGGGCACTCCGCCCGCGCCCCCGGAGGGCAACGGCACCCTCAAGCGGGAGTGGCAGCGGCACAACGACGCGGTGTCCTTCGGGAACAAGACCATCGAGGAGGCGGCCGCCGACTTCATGCGCATCGCCGAGCAGGAGGTCGGTGCCTGACCCTGCCACCGCGACACCGCCACAGACCACGGGTCGGTGGCGCCGGCCCCCGAACCGGCGCCACCGACCCGGATCCACGTCCTGACCCTGGAGTGCCGAGATGACCGCAGCCGAGCCGGACCCCACGCCCGAGGCCACCCTCCGGGTGGCGGGGACACCCGTGGCCGACCACGTGACCGACGTGGGCTGGTGGGAACCGACGCTGGCGCCCCGGCCACACCTGCACCCGGTGCGCACCCTCGCCGGCGTCGAGGTCACCGAGGCGCGGCCGGTGGACCACCCCTGGCACCTGGGCGTGTTCGTCGCCGTCCAGGACGTCGAGGACTGCAACTTCTGGGGCGGCCGCACCTTCGTGCGGGGACAGGGCCCGACGTGGCGCCCCGACCACGGCTCGGTGCGGCACGAGCGGTGGACCCACCGCGACGCGGACGCGCTCGCCTCGGAGCAGTCGTGGATCTCGGTGGCGGGGGAGACGGTGATCAGCGAGACCCGCGCCACCCGGTCCCTGGTGGGGCCGCCGACGACGGGCGGCTGGGTGCTGGACTACGCGTTCACCCTGCGCAACGTGACAGGTCGGGACCTCGACCTGGGCAGCCCGGCCACCAACGGCAAGGTCGGCGGCGGCTACGGGGGGTTCTTCTGGCGCGCCCCGCTGTCCTCGGCCACCCCCCGGGTGTTCACCGCCACCGCCGAGGGCGAGGAGGCCGTGCACACCACCCGCTCCGGGTGGCTGGCGTTCCTCGGGCACCACCCGAACGCCGAGGACCTGGTCCGGGAGGACGGCCCCACCGGGGACTACACCCTCCTCTTCGTCCCGGCCGACGAGCGGACGGCCGAGGACCCGTGGTTCGTGCGGGTCGCCGACTACCCGGGCGTCGGTTCCTCCCTCGCCCCCGAGCACCCGCTCCGCCTGCCCGCCGGCGACAGCCTGCGCCGCCGGTTCCGGGTGCTGGTGCTCGACGGCCACCTGGAACGCGGTGCCTGCGCGGACGCGGCGCGGTCGGTGGCCGAGCTCCCCTGATCGGTGCGCCCAGCCGGGCCGGGTGTTCTGCTACCGTGGTCGCCGTGCAGCACGCCGTGATGACGACGACGCCGGAGACCGTCCCGGCGTGCTGAGCTGATCCCTTGTTCGAAGCCCCGGGGCGAGTGCCCCGGGGCTTCGTGCTGCGGTCACTCGCATCCCGTAAGCGAGGAGACCTGATGCACGACCACCGCCGGCTCGGCCGCGAGCTGGAGCTGTTCGACACCGACCCCCTCATCGGCGCCGGCCTGCCGTACTGGCGTCCCGCCGGGGCGGCGATCCGCCACACCCTGGAGGAGTACGTCCGCGCGGTCGAACGCGAGGCCGGCTACCAGCACGTGTACTCGCCGGTGCTGGGCAAGCGGGAGCTCTACGAGATGTCCGGGCACTGGGCGCACTACGCCGACAGCATGTTCCCGCCGATGGACCTCGGCGGGGAGCAGGTGGTGCTGCGCCCCAGCCTGTGCCCGCACCACGCCGTCATCTACCGGTCGAGGTCCCACAGCCACCGGGAGCTGCCGGTGCGGATCGCCGAAGTGGGCGGCATGTTCCGGTCGGAGCTCTCCGGGGTGTTGGGCGGCCTCACCCGGGTTCGCGGAATCCAGCTCAACGATGCCCACGTCTTCTGCGCCCCGGACCAGGTGGCGGCCGAGGTGCGCGGGGCGTTGGAGCTGATCGGCCGCGCCTACCGGGACCTCGGGTTGCGGGCGGCCCGCTACCGGCTGTCCCTGCCGCCGGAGGGCGCGGCCGTGGTGGGCGACCCCGAGGACTGGCGGCGCGCCTCGACCCTGCTTGCCGGGGTGTTGGAGGAGTTGGGTGTCCCCCACGACGCGGAGGAGGGCGAGGCGGCGTTCTACGGTCCGAAGATCGACGTGCAGGTCGTCGACGGGGCCGAGCGGGAGGCCACCCTCTCCACCGTGCAGGTCGACTTCCACCAGCCGAGCCGGTTCGACCTGCGCTACGTGGGCGCCGACGGGCGCCGGCACCGCCCGGTCATGGTGCACCGCAGCATCATCGGCAGCGTGGAACGGGCGGTGGCGTGCCTGGTGGAGCAGCACGGCGGGGCGTTCCCGGCGTGGCTGGCCCCGGTGCAGGTCGCGGTGCTGCCGGTGTCCGACCAGGAGGTCGGGGCGGCGGCGGGCCTCGTGGAGCGGTGCGCGGGGCGGGGCCTGCGGGCCGAGCTGGTGGGGCCGGACCGGGGCAGCCTCGGCGCCCGGGTCCGCCGGTCCAGGCTGGTGCCCTACCAGGCGGTGATCGGTCCTCGGGAGGCGGCGGAGGACCGGGTGGCGCTGCGGCTGCGGGACGGGCGTCGGCTGGACCCGCTCGCCTCGGGTGAGGCGGTGGACCGCGTCGCGGCCGTGGTCGACGCGCGGTCCGGGGTGCTGTGGCCGGACCCGGTCGCCGCGTGACCCCTCCCCGGCCGGACGGCCGGGCGGCTGGGGCTTCCCGAGGCGCCGGCGTCCCGGGAAGCCCTGGTGGTCACGCCCCGGCCGAGGTGCCCTCGTCCTCGTCCTCGTCCTCGTCGAACTCGAAGCGGAAGTAGACGGACAACCAGAACGGCTCCGGCTCGTCGTGCGACCAGTTCCAGGAGACGTCGATGAGGAACACGTCGTGCTCGCTCACCCACCTCCGCGCCTTCTCGAACACCTCGGCGGCGGTCGCCCCGGAGAACAGGCGACGGGCGATGGGGTGGACCTGGCCGTCCTCGTCGTCGGAGTCGTCGAAGCTGGCGGGGACGTCCAGCCGGTAGTCGTCATCCATTCCCGCATGCTGCCAGAGGACCCCACAGCACGGGGCCTCGGCGGCGGCCGGCCCGCCGCTCCCCCGGGCCGGGGGCGGAGGCGTCGAACTCGGGGGGCGCGCACGGAAGGACCGAGGGCCGTCCGGCCCGCCGGGGCGCCCGCCGTCCGGACAGGACGCGGCCGTGCCCGGCGCCGCGCTGGGTGAGCTGGCGGGCGGACCGGCGCCGATGCCCGCGCTCGCCCCGGTGACGGGGACGAGGCGCCCCGACGGTCCAGCGGCATGCGGCCCCTCCTGGTGACGTCTTCGCCAGCGTCCGGACGAACTCCGGCGGAAGGAACGGGGTGGATCCGAAGTGGATCGGGGATCCGCGCCGGCCGGCGACGCGTGCTTCCCGTGAACGGGGGCGCGCGGGGGAAGCTCGGACCGCCCCGGTCCGGATCCGCGGCGGACCGGGTGTGCCTCAGGGTGGAGGACCCAGTTCCTCCTCGGTCGTGATCGCGGCACTCGTCCCGTCGAGGGCCTCCGCCCTCGCCGGGCGGACGTCCGCCCAGTGGGTGCGGACGCACGGCGTCCGGCTCCCCCACGCCGGCACCCGGTGTTCCTGACCCGTCGACCGCCCCGCCCGGCGCGGCCGCCCCGAAGCTCGTGCCCTCTCCTGGCCGCGTCCGCCCTCCGGTGCGCGGTCGGCGGAACTCACGCCGACCTCCAGGGTCAGGGCGCGTCCTGGTCCGGCGGCTGACCGCCCCCGAGGGCGCGCAGCACCGCGGCCTGCTCGGCGGTGGTGCCCGCCGCCCTCGCCCGCCGGGCCTCCTCGACGGTGAACCCGGCGACGACCCAGGAGGGCACCTCCGCGCGCGGCACCCCGGCATCCCACCACCGGGCGAGGAGGGCGGCCGGGTCCTCGCCCCGCTCGCCGAGGTCGGCGGCCTCAGCGGGGGTGAACCCCATGACCCGATAAAGGGCGGCGTGGGTCGGACTGGTTCCGCTGCCGGCCCACGGCACCGCCTCCTCACCGGACCACCCGGTGTCCAGGTAGGCGCGGGCGGTGAAGGCGGGCACTCCCGCGCCCAGCAGCATCCGCAGGGTGGCGTGCTGGCCGTCGTCGAGTTCGGACGAACCCGCCGGCCCGGGGGCCATCAACCGCCACCACCACCGCCGGGGCCGCGGGTTCTCCCCGGCCAGGTGCCGTTCGGCGGCCTCGGCGTGGCCGTAGCCGAGTTCGTGCCAGCGCACGGCGTCGCGGGGTGTCATGCCGGCGCGCAGCAGCGGGCGCACCGTGTAGGGGGTGAGCCCCGCCGTGCGCCAGGCGAGGGCCTGCTCGGCGGTGTAGACGCCGCTGGTCCGCCACCGCTCGGCCGAGTCCAGCAGGAAGCCGTGGTCGATCCACTGCCGGGCCTCGGCGACGGTCACGCCCCGCCCGGTCCACTCGTGCAGGTCCTCCGGGACCGGGTCGCCGTCGTGCCCGGGGGCGGCCTGGCGGCGCGCCTCGTTCGAGGGGGCGGGCTCGTGCGCGCCCTCGCGGGTTCCGTCGCGGCGTTCGCCGTGGTCGTCGGGTTCGTCGGCGGCGGCGATGCTCATGCCTCGGCTCCTCGGGGTGCGGTGGCGGGGAGGGGGATCGGGTGCGCCCAGGCGGGCGGCGTCGGGGCGTCGGCGGGCGGCGGGTGGGCGGCCACGAGACCGACGACGACCGGCACCGGCGGCCGGCGCTCGGGCCATGGCGTGTGCCCGTCGGTGAGGACGAGGACCAGGTCGGGGCGGGGTCGCAGGGCGAGCGCGGCGGCGATCCCGGCGCGCAGGTCGGTTCCCCCGCCGCCGGTCAGCTCGATGTCCGCCGCCTCGCGGACTTCCTGGACCGGGTGGGCCCGGTCGTCGCAGCAGATCGCGCGCAGCCGCCTCTCGGGTCCGGCCGCGCGGGCGAGGACACCCGTGATCTCGGAGAGGAACCCGGCGAGCACCGGGGCGGCGACGCTGCCCGAGGTGTCGATGACCAACGCGATCCCGGGTGCGGGGGCGACCATCGTCGGCAGGAGGACCCCGCCGGGGCCGGGGCGGCGGGACGGTCGGCGGTAGGAGAAGTCCACGCGGCCGGTGGTCCGCCGGACACCCCGGCGGAGAACGGCCCCGAGTCGGGTGCGCCAGTCCACGACCGGACGTCGCCGGTCCTCGGCCCACCGCCGCCAGCCGCCGGGCACCGCGGTCCGGGCCGCCGCCCGCCGTTCGATGTCACGGGCGAGGGCGAGTTCGAGGACGTGGCGTTCGGTGTCGTCGATCCCCTCCCCCGCGCCGGTCTCCTCGTACCGGCCGTCCAGGCCCCGCACGGCGGGTCCGCAGTCGACGAGGTCCACGAGACGCCGTCCGCCACGGCGGTGAGCGGTGTCGAGGACCTCGATCAGGGACACGTACTCCTCGGCCAGCCGCCCCTCGGGCAGCCCGAGCGCCCGGGGCGAGACCACGCCCTCCGGGGTGGTGAGGCCGGCCGATTCCAGGTCGTCGTTGACCTCGGCGTCCGCCGCCTGGTTCCACCGGTGCGCGGCCTCCTCGTCGGCCCCGCCGGTTCCTCCGGTCCGCCGTCCCGCCCCCCGGTTCGGGCCGCGCGCCGCGTGGCGGCGGACGAGGTGTCCGATGTGGTGGAGCAACCACCACCCGGCCTCCTCGACGGGGGTGGTCAGCAGGGTTCCCGGATCGAGGTGGACCCGCCACCGGGTGTCGGTGGGCAATGCGCGGAACTCCGGGTCCGGCACCGGCTCGCCGGTGTGCTCGTCCGAGCGGGCTTCGAGGACCACGGGCCGCAGGGCGAACACGGCGCTGGCCAGGTAGGGGGCCTGGGCGGCTGCCCACAGCCGCGCCTCGGCGAAGCGGCGCAGGACCTCGGGCTCCCGGTCGGGGTGGGGGGTCCGCTCGGTCGCGGTCGTCACGGGAGGAGTCCCGCCGCCCGCAGGATCGGGGCGAGTTCGAGCACCGTGGTCGGTGGGGTGGCGCCCGTGGGGCGGTGCGCGGCCAGTGTTCGGGCGGAGGTGGCGGCGACGTCCGTGGTGGACCGGGCGACCCGGCCGATGACCGCCCAGGCCCGTTCCCACGAGTCGACCGTCCCGTCGGCGAGGACGTGGGCGACGAGCGCGGACAGCAGGGCGTGCCGGCGGTCGGCCCGCTCGGGCAGCGGCGCGTCGGGGTTGGCCAGCAGGGTTTCGGGGGCGGGCAGGTCGAGGGTGCGCAGCCAGGTCAGGGCCTCGTAGCCGGCTCCCTCGCCGACCGCCCCCACGAGGAGCGCGGCGATCACCGGCTCGTCGCTGGCGTTCGCCTCGCCGGCGGCCAGGGCGGTGGCGGCCATCGCCCAGCTCCGGGGGCTGGGCCAGCCGCGCCCGGCCCGCTCCGGGGAGTCCGGGACGTCGAGCAGCAGTTCCGGCCGGACCCGCAGGAACTCCCCGATCCTGGCCTTCGCGGCGGCCACCTGGGCGGGGGTGGGGGCCGTGGGTGGTGGGGACCCGTCGTCCGCCGCGAAACCCCGGGTGAAGCCCTCTGCGATGTCGGCCGCGCTGACCTCCCAGGTCAGGTGCACGAGGCGGTTCGCGAGCGGAGCGGTGAGCTCCCAGCCGTCGGCGGCCAGGCCGGGCGGGTTCGCGGCGGCGACGATCCGGACGGTGGTGGGGAGCGTGAGGTCCCCGACTGTGCGTTCCAGGACCACGCGCAGCATGGCGGCCTGCACGGCGGGCGGAGCGGTGGTGAGTTCGTCCAGGAACAGCAGCCCGGTCCCCGCGGTGGCGAGTCGTTCGGCCCACCGGGGCGGCGCGAACCAGGTGCCGTCGGCGCGGACCACGGGCAGGCCGGCGAAGTCGCTGGGTTCGCGGATCGAACCGACGACGGCCTCCACGGGCAGGCCGAGCCGCTCGCCGAGGGCGAGGACCGTGGAGGTCTTGCCGGTGCCGGGGTCACCCCACAACAGCACGGGCAGGTTGGCGGCGACGGCCACCGCCAGCGCCTCCCGCACGGTCTGGTTGCTGGTCATCGGTGGTTCTCCTCTGTTTCCGGGCAGCGCGAAGTCCGCGCGGTCGCGCGCTCGACGGGCTGGGGATGAGGTCCTGGTCCCCGCGGGCGCCCGGTCGTCCTCGGGCATGCCGGGAGCAGGCCGGCGCCTGTCCTGGTTCGGCGCTCCCGTGGGTCAGCGACCTCGGCACGCCGCGCGGGCTGTCACGAGGCCGCTGACCCACAGCGCCGGGATCTCCGAACTCCTCGCGTCCGGAGCGGCATCCCTCCCCTGCCGTCAACCATAGTTGACTTCCACGGGCGATGTCAACCGAGATTGACACATGGATGCGCCCCGGCTTCAACCGGGCAGGAACCGGACCGGGCAGGAACGAGGGACCGCGACGCGACGCCGTCCCCTCCACACGGCGCGGAGGGGACGGCACCAGAGGCACCGGCGGAGCACCCGAGGCGACCCCGGGCACTCCGCCGGCCGGGAACTCACCCGGGATCAGCCGAGGGCGGCCTCGATCAGATCGGCGGCCCGGCTGGTGCCACCCTCCAGGAGCGCGTCCTCCCGCGACCGCGCCGAACGACGCGCCACCTCCGGATCAGCGACGAGTTCCGACAGCGTGTCCCGCAGGACCTCCGCGGTGGCGTCGGCGGTGTCGACGCGACGCGCCACCCCCAACTCCACCAGCCGGTCCGCGTTCATGAACTGGTCCACGGCCTGCGGGACAGCGATCATCGGAACCCCCGCCGACAGGCCCTCGGCGCTGCTGCCCATCCCGGCGTGCGTGACGAAGGCGTCAGCCTGTTCGAGGATCGACAACTGCGGCACCCAGGAACGCACCTCGACGTTCCCCGGGATCGCACCGAGCTCGGCCGGGTCCACGTACTTCCCGATCTGGAGCACGACATGCCACCCGGGCAGGTTCCCGTAGGCGGCCAGGCACTGCCGGTAGAACTCCGGCTGGCGCGTGTAGGCCGAACCCAGCGAGACCAGCAGGACCTTCTCCGCCCCCTCCGGGCGGACCCAGGTGTCCCGGTCCGCCCGAGGGCCGGCACACGAACCGACGAAGGTCACCGTCGTGGTGTCGACCCGGTCCGCGTTGGGTTGCATCGCACGCGGGATCAGGGCCAGCGACGTCGACGGCCGACCCGCGAAGGCGTCCATGTCGGTCGTGGTGGCCCCGGTGTCGGCGAGCCACCGACCGAACCGCTCCCGGTAGGCGTCGGCACCGGGCAACCCCCACAGCGGAGCGGCGACCTCCTCGTCGTAACCGTCCCAGGACACGAACGCCGGGGACAGCTGCACCAGCGGACGCCCCTGCGTCTCGGCGATGACCCGCGCCGCGTAGGCGCCGATGTCGTACAGGTAGACGTCCGCCGGGTCGGCGTCGTAGAAGGCGCGCAACGCCGGCAGGGCCTGGATGCCCTCGTCGAGGAACAGCCCCATCGCGGCGATGGGGTCCTCCGGCCAGTCGTTGTCGGCCACGGGCAGCACCGAACGGTAGGGGACGAGTTCCGCACCGGTCGGGGTGATGAGGTGGGAGACCGCCGGGTCGTTGGCGTAGGTGACCCGGTGGCCCCGCGCGACGAGCTCCCGGATGATCTCCAGGCTCGGCAGGACGTGGCTGACAGCGGGAACGCTGACCATCGCGATGTGGGCACGGCGACGTGACATGAGGAATCGACTCATTTCCGGTCTACGAGGAATGGCGTGACGAATCCGTGCGCGAACCAGGCCCACGGCGGCAGCCTGCGGGCGGGCGCACGGAGAGCAGGGGCGTTGCCCCTGGCGACGTCACTCGTAGATCGGGAGGAATGCCATGCCCGCGACCCTACCCCGACGTCTCCCGCCGACGCACCCGAATAACGGGGAGACCGGCCGGAGGCGATCCCCGAGCACCCACCCGACACCGTCAGGCGGGACCACGTCCCCGACGGGCAGCGCCCGCCGGGAGTGGCGCGCCCCGGGACGACTGGTCGCCACCGCGCGGCACGCGGACCCATTCCCCACCTCGGAGGTGCTCGTCGACGGCCTCACCGGAGCCCGGGGACCCGTCACAACACCCGTCACACCACCCGTCACACCGGGACGGGTCCACCTGTCCCACCGTGACGGCTCCTGGACACCGCCGTCACACCGAATTCCCTGGTCAGGGGACATGAAGATGGCGCTGTGACGGGTGGGACGCCTTCCCGGGCGGTGTCTCTCCCCATGCCCTCAGGGTCCCCTCGCGAAGCCCAGACACACCCGCGCCCCGCCACCCGTCACACCGTCACACCCCCACGCACCGATGGCGGAGGGCTCTCGCCATACGAACCCGGGCGTCAGGCCTGGGCCGGGGAACCGGCCCGTGGCTGGCCGGTCGGAGCGGCGGAGGCGGCACCCGACGGCTCCTCCGCCAGCCGGGAGAGGAAGAAGGTCCGCACGTCGGCGGCGAGCAGTTCGGGCACCTCCACCGCGGCGAAGTGGCCGCCCCGCTCGAACTCCGACCAGTGCCTGATGTCGTACAGCCGCTCGGCGAGGGGGCGCACCGGGAGCGTGATGTCGTGCGCGAACACCGCCACTCCCACCGGCACCGGACACCGCTCGGCGCGCCGAGGGGCCTCACGGTGCAGTCGCGCGGCGGACGCGGCGGTGGCGGTCAACCAGTACAGGGAGACGTTGGTGAGCATCCGGTCGTCGCTGATCCGCGAGTCCGGGTCCGTCCAGTGGGCGAAGCGCTCGGCGATCCACGCCAACTGCCCGACGGGTGAGTCGGTCAGCGCGTAGCCGATGGTCTGCGGGGTGAGGGCCTGGAGCGCCTGGTACGGCGGGCGGTTCGCCATCAACTGACGAATCCGGTCCAGCCGGACCTCGTCCGCCGGGGACAGCTCGACGTCCGCGTCCGGGACGGGTGGCGTGGGCAGGTAGTTGACGTGCACGCCGACGACCCGGTCGGGTGCGACGGCACCGAGCGCCGTGGAGATGCCCGAGCCGAAGTCGCCGCCCTGCGCGCCGTAGCGCTCATACCCGAGCCGACGCATCAGTTCGGCCCAGGCCCGCGCGATCCTGGGGATGTCCCAGCCGCGCTCGCGGGTGGGACCGGAGAATCCGTAGCCCGGGATGGAGGGGATCACCAGGTGGAAGTCACGGGACAGCGGTCCGATGACGTCGAGGAACTCCAGGAACGAGCCAGGCCAGCCGTGGGTGAGGATCAGCGCGAGGGCGTCCGGCTTCGAGGATCGGACGTGGACGAAGTGGATGCGCTGGCCGTCGATCTCGGTGGTGAAGTGCGGTAGCTCGTTGAGGCCGGCCTCGTGCGCCCGCCAGTCGTAGCCCGTCCGCCAGTACTCGACCAGATCCCGGAGCCGGGTCAGCGGGAAGCCGTAGTCCCAGCCGGCGTCAGCGATCTCGTTGGGCCAGCGGGTGCGGGCGAGCCGGTCGGTCAGGTCGTCGAGGTCGGCATGGGGGACGTCGATGCGGAACGGCGTGATCATGTTCTCCACTCCGGTGAGGTTCGTTCGCCACCCAGGGATCGGGCCGTGCCCCAGCCCAGCCGGTCGGCTCACGGCCGGAGTGACGGTCGCGGGGAGAGCGGGCGGAGAACCGTTGGCTGGGTCGCGTGGTGCTTGAGCACGTCCGCTGCGCCCGCCCGGGGATGCTTCCCGCTACGCCCATCCGTCCGGACGGGCTGGAACAGGACCTCCCTCGGACGGTGGCACCCTGAACGGCGAAACCCTAGAACCTCAAGCGAGGTGGAGATCAAGAGCCGACGTGTCGACTCCGTCGCCAGATGTGGGCGGCGATGTCACCCGGCCTGGGACACAAGCCGTGCGGGTACCCGGGAGTCCAACGCTTCGGCGATCACGTTCAGCTGGCGAAGGGGCCATCTCCCGCGTCACGGCCTGTTCGGTATGGCGGGCGCACGGGGACACCCGCAGGCGCTCGGGCTACTCCACTAACCGACTCGCTCTTGACGACGATCTTCTCGGGTTTGCTCGTGTCGTCCCCGCCTGGTGGAGCTGTGGCGAAAGCCCGGAGACGGATGGTCACTCCGTCGGAGAAGCGCACGGCGAAGCCGGTAGTCGAGGGAACCTGGTACTCCTCGATGCTGGCTATGCCGGGGTGAGCCGCGAGCTGTTCGCGGAGCAACTCGCGAAAACGATCGAGTCTCACAGCGCCTCCCGGGGGACCTCGGGCGAGTCAGCAGCCATACGCGGGATTCCCGGCCCGGACACGTCGTCAACGTAGAGATAGGCGGCCGCGCCGCTCGCGAAGTCGACCCTGAACCGCGTTCGGTGCTGCGGACGGTCCTCTCCGTAGCAGTGCACGTTGGTGACCTCGGGGTGGTCGGTCGTGATCAGGCCCGCCAACAGCTGATCGAACGCCCGCAACTTCACGTGGCATCCTTCCTTTCAGGGCAGCTCGGCCTCAGCTGCTCCTGAGGACGAAAGGCGTGCCCAGCCATCGGCAGACCCGGGCGGGCTCCCTACCGCAGCTCCCCGACGTCTCCGGGTAGCCAATTGACTACGGATAGTAGCGAACGCGGTCTCGTGGGGACTGGTGCGTCCCAGTGCGCACAACCCGGATGCGCGGGGAGGACATCATCGGCCTGGCCTCCGCCGGCCCGGCTGCGGGAACAGCCCCGCGTGCGCGGGGACGACTGCCGGCCTTAATCACTTCTGACGTCGTAACGAGGAACAGCCCCGCGTGCGCGGGGACGACACGGCCGTTCCCATCGACGAGGCGGTGCCCGTGGGAACAGCCCCGCGTGCGCGGGGACGACGTCCTAGCCGCACTGTGCCGGGCTGGCCGGCCGGGAACAGCCCCGCGTGCGCGGGGACGACGCGGAGGCGGCGCTCCGGGCCTATGACCTGGCTGGGAACAGCCCCGCGTGCGCGGGGACGACCGCCGCTACCGGCGGACGGACGAAGAACAGGTAGGAACAGCCCCGCGTGCGCGGGGACGACTTTGCCCTGGCCCGGCCTGCCGCCGACCAGCCAGGGAACAGCCCCGCGTGCGCGGGGACGACCCCAGCTCAATCGGTTCGTTCCGGCCCGCGTCCGGAACAGCCCCGCGTGCGCGGGGACGACCATTGGTTTCGGACCGGGCAGCCCGCGCAGATCGGAACAGCCCCGCGTGCGCGGGGACGACCCCAGCGGATGGCGGACATCCGAATGGAAGGCCGGAACAGCCCCGCGTGCGCGGGGACGACACTTCCTGACCTGCGGCGTTACGAGCAACAGGGCCGGTTTTCATTCACTTCTTCCAGCCTCCGCTCCACGCCGCTCCGTCTCCTCCTCAGTATGAGCCTCCCGCCGAGTCGCACGGGCACCGGGATCGTCCAGCCAGGAAGCAGTCGGCAGAGCCGGCTTGTCCTGCTAGCGAACCTACCCCTGCGCCCACGACCCCAGGTCCTGACCGACCCATGCCCCAGCCACCGCGAGGCGCGCGTCCCTCGGGCGCGAACCTCAGGCAACAACTCGCAGGGGGCGAATTCAGGACATTTTCTGCCCTGAATTGCCCGTGACCGCGATCTGACGGGCGGCGAAGCGGAGCTACCAGCTCAGGTCGCACAGCGACCTGAGGCTAGGGAGCCGACGACGCACCAGCCAGCTCAGCAAGGAAGGCTTCGACGGCCGGTAGCAGATCCAGCGCCACCATCCGACCGGCAGGCGTCATTCGCAGCACCCGATTCCCCGGCTCGCCCGACCAGACCACATACCCCACGGCGACCAGGTCGGCAGTCTTCTCACTGAGGTCGGCCAGCCCCACCCCAGTGGCCTCCGCCAACTCGACAATCCTGAAAGGCCGAAACAGGGCGGACGACTAACCACCGGACGCCGTCCTCCCCGCGCGAGCGGGGCTGGTCCCGCCCCCACAGCACGCGAGGCGCCTCCAGGTAGGTCCTTCCTCGCGCACGTGGGGCTCGTCCTCACGCCTCCTGGGGCTGGGCGGGCAGGGCGGCGAGCGTGGATCGAGCGATCGGGGTGCGCTGTCGGGCTACCCGGCACCGGGTAAGCATGTCGGGGGACGCTCTTCGCCCGCCTACACCTCGCCCAGGCCCCGCAACGCCTCGCGGACCTGCCCTTCGGTCGGTTGGCTCGCGGGAAGCGGGGTGCGGGCGGCCTCGGCGCGCAGGCCGTCCAGGAGGTAGGCGACCTGCCGGCGCCAGGCGTCCGGAGCGGCGGCGGCGGTGGCACGGGCCAGTAGCGCGTTGGCGGCGAAGGCGAACACCAGGTCGGCGTTGGTGAAGTCGGGGCGCAGGGCGCCGGCCTCGTGGGCCCGTCTGACGATCCGTCGCGCGGCCTCCATGCTGCGGCCGCACGCCGCCATCAGCCGTTCCGCGTCCGGGTAGCGGCCGCCGACCACGTCGGCGACGGCGGGGTCGGTGGCCTGGAGTTCGCAGAGCCTCTCAACGTAGTGCGCGAACCCCTGCCAGGCGTCGTCGTGGGACAGCGCCTGCTGGGCGACCTCGTCGAGGCGGCGGGCCGCCCCCTCGGCCACCACCGCGTCGATGAGTGCCTCGCGGGTGCCGAACAGGTTGTAGAGCGTGCCGTGGCTCACTCCCGCCCTGCGGGCGATCTCCTTCAGCGGCACCTGGAGGCCGCGCTCCTGGAAGAGCTCGGCGGCGGCCGCCCGCAGCTTCTCCGCGTTCCGTTGGGCGTCGGCCCGCATCTGGTGGTTCCTCCTGGTCCTGCCCTCGACGGTCCCGCCGCGTCCGGCGGCCCACCGTGCCGAACTTGACCCTGCTGTCAATTTACATGCTACCGTCGGGACTCAAGTTGACCCCAGGGTCAAGATGTCGTGAGCAAGGGAGCACTCCCCCATGTCCAAGGTGATCGCCGTCTTCGGGGCCGGTACCGGTCTCGGCTCCTCCGTCGCCCGCCGCTTCGGCCGGGAGGGGTTCCGGGTCGCCCTGGTGGCTCGTCGCCGCCCGCGCCTGGACGCCCTCGTCGAGCAGCTGGCGGCGGAGGGCATCGAGGCGGCCGGGTTCACCGCCGACCTGTCCCGGCCCGCCGAGGTGCCGGCGCTGATCGCGAGCATCCGCGATCGCTTCGGCCGCATCGACGTGATCGAGTACGGGCCGTTCAGCGCCGACCAGGGTTTCGGGCCGGCCGCCCAGACCGATGCCGCCCTGTTGGAGCAGGGCCTGCCGATGTTCCTGCTGACTCCCGTCGAGGTGGTCCGCGCGGTACTGCCGGAGTGGACCGAGCGTGGGGACGGTGCCTTCCTGCTGACCTCCGGGGTCACGGCGGTCCACCCCGTGCCCGGGCTCAGCGGCCTGGCCCCGGTGGGCGCCGCCATCCGCAACTACCTCTACTCGCTGCACGGCGAGTTGGCCGAGGCGGGAATCTACGTCGGGACCCTGGCCGTCGGGGCGACGATCGCCCGCAGCGAGATGAGCGCACTCGTCGCCGACTCCGGGGCCTCCACCGGGTTCCCGGTCGTCGATCCCGACGACCTCGCCGAGCAGTACTGGGACATGTACACCACCCGGCACCAGGTCGAGCGGATCCACCCAGCCTGAGAGCTGGGGCGCAGCGGCGGCCAAGAACAGCGGTCGGGTCAGGACGAGCGGGCCCGCCCGGGAACGACGCGTCACGAGCAAGCCCGAGGGCCTACGGGCCTCGCCCGGCCCGCCCGGCGCTGGGGGCGCCTGGTTCACCGTGTCCGGCGGACTCGGGCCACGCGACCCTGCCTCGCGCACCTTCGGGAGGCGCGCGCGGGGACTGGTCGGCGGGACCCGCGCCCCGTCAGCGGGGGACGGTTTCGGACGGGGGCCTCAGCTCAGGCACTCCCGCACGGCGTGTTCGATGGTGTCCACCCGGTCGAAACCGGCGAGTCGGCGGGTGACGTAGGCGCAGGCGTACTCCTCCCCCTGCGACACCCAGGCCGCCGAACCGCCGGCTCCGCCCATCGCCACCTCGTCGCCGGACAGTTGGAAACCGAGGGACCAGGTCACCTCGTGGCCCAGGAACAGGTCCGTTCCCCGGGCCTGCGGGCTGAGGAGTTCCCGGTGCACCCGCTCCCCCAGCAACCCGGCTACCGGGCCGCCGGGGTCGACAAGTCCGGCGTAGAACTTCCCGATCGCGGACGCCGTGGTGTGCAGGCCGATCGCCGGGAACTCGGCGCGGCGCCAGGCGGGGCCGTTCAGCACCTCGACGTCGAGTGCCCCGGTCGGCCGGGTCATCGCCCGGTGTTCCAGGGAGCCGGGCTCCCCGGCCGTCGCCGTGGGCCACCGGGCGTCGCCGTACTCGAGGTCGGCGACCCGGGGCAGGTCCTGGGCGGGCACGCCGAAATGGGCGTCGAGACCCAGCGGCCGGGCGATGCGGTCGCGGAACACCTGGCCGAGGGAGGCGGCTCCGGTTCCCCGGAGGACGCCGTCGAGGAGGTGACCGTAGGTCAGGGCGTGTTCGGCGTGGGCGGTTCCGGGGGCGAACTCGGGTTCCGCCCGGGCGAGGGCGGCGCGGAGTTGGTCGTCGGCGAGCAGGGGGAGGTGGGCGGCGGTCTCGGGGAAGGCGGGCAGGCCGCCCTGGTGGGCGAGCAGGTGGCGGAGTGTCGTCCGTTCCTTGCCGGCCTGGCCGTACTCGGGCCACACGTCGGCGACCGGGTCGTCCAGGTCGAGGGCGCCGTCGGCGACGGCGGTCAGGGTGGCGAGGGCGGCGAGGGGTTTGCCGACGGAGTAGGTGTGGACGAGGGTGTCGGCGGTCCAGGGGTGCGTGCGGTGCTGGTCCCGCCAGCCTCCCCAGATCTCGACGACGGGCCGTCCCCGGTGCAGGACGGCGACGGCGGCGCCGGTCTCGCGTCCGGTGTGGAGCAGGTCGAGGAAGGCGTCGCGGACGGCGGCGAAGGCGGGGGTGGTGTGGCCGCCGTGGGGCACGGTCATCGGTTCTCCTGGTGGGGGGTGGTGGTGTGCGCTCACCCGGCGGGGTGGGGTGCTCGGGCTCGCGGTGTGTCCGGCGGCGTCGGGTTCCCGGTGGTCCGACCGTCCTCGCTACCAGGAGGTGGCGGTGGCGGCTCCGCTGTCCCGCCACACCCGGCGGGCGCGCTCGTCGAGTTCGGCGAGTTCGTCTCCGGCGAGCAGCCCGGGGCCGTCCCTCCGGTACCGGACGCGGCCGCCGATGGTGGTCTCGACGACGTCGGCGCCGGTGGCGGCGAAGGCGAGGACGTCGCGGGCGGTGGACAGGGGACCGTCGGTGGTGGCCAGCGGGCGCAGCCCGGGGCGGCGGGCGTCGAGCAGGACGAGGTCGGCGCGGCGGCCCGGTTCGATGGCGCCCCGCGTGTCGGGGGTGTCGAGGACGTCGGCGCCGCCGAGGGTGGCGAGTTCGATCAGCTGGGCGCCGTCGACGGCCTCCGGTCCCCATCGGGCGCGGGTGAGCAGCGCGGTGGCGCGGAGTTCGGCGAGGAGGTCCTCGGAGCCGGCCCAGGCGGAGCCGTCGGTGCCGAGGGCGAGGCGCGCGCCGGCGGCGAGGAGGGCGGGCAGGGGTGGGGTGCCGTCGCCGAGCAGGGCCTCGGAGGAGGGGGTCAGCACGACGGGGACTCGGTGGTCGGCGAGCAGGTCGATGTCGGCGGGTTCGACGGCGGTGCAGTGCACCGCGTAGAGGTGGTCGAGGAGTCCGAGTGCCTGGTAGTAGCGGATCGGGGAGCGGCCGGTGCGGGCCCGGGTCGTCTCGTGGCGGAGCGTGGTCTCGCTGACGTGGGTGTGGACCCGGATGCCGAGGTCGCCGGCGTGGGTGACGAGTTCCCGCAGGTATTCGGGGGTGTGGTCGGGGTCGTTCTCGTTGACGCCGGCGAGCATCGCCGAGCACCCGGTGTCCTGGACCTGGCGGAGGGTGTCGCGCCAGGCGGTGCCGCCGGGTTCGGGGTGCAGGGCGACGGTGGCGGGGATCCCGAGGTCGGCGGCGACCTCGGCGGCGACGACGGGGTCGAGGTACTCGTGGAGGCAGAGGGCGGTGGTGCCGGAACTGATCGCCTCGGTGATGGCCAGTTTCGCGCTGAGCCGCAGGGTTTCCCGGTCGGCGGTCAGCGCGGCGTAGAGGCCGTCGGCGAGGGGGTGGCCGTCCTGGTGGTCGATGGTGGTGGCGGCCAGGGCGGTGCGCAGCAGCGCCGGGGTGGGGTGGAGGTGGCCGTTGACGAGCCCGGGGAGCAGGACGTGGCCGGTGGCGTCGACGTGCTCGGCGGCGGGGTGGGAGGCCGGGGGCCACGTGTCGGGGGCGGAGCCGCCCCCGACGACGGCTCCGGTGGTGGGTCGGACGAAGGCGATGGTGTCGCCGTCGATGCCCACGTCCCCGACGAAGGGGTGGGCGTCGCGGGGTCCGGTCACGACCAGTGCCCCGTGGTAGATGCGGTCGACCATCCGCCTGCCCCTCCGGTGTGTCCCGCCCGGGTCTCCCGACGGCCGGGCCGGCGGAAGTATCGCGGCCGGTCCGGCCGGGGGGCAACCGGGTTTCGTGGTGTTCCGGAATGGTCACCGGGGTCCGGGTGTGGGTATCCGGTCCGGGCGTGGCCGGGTGGGGTGCTGCCGCCCGGCCAGGCCGGAGGGGGGCGAGGGGCCGCTCAGTGCTGGGGTGGGGTGGTGGGGACGTCCCGCAGGTCGGGTCCGGTGTAGTCGGCGAGCAGCGGGCGCGGGATCGGCCCCTTGATCCGGGTGCCCGACCGCCGTTCCTCCCAGGCGTGGGCGAGGATGCCGACCGAGCGGGACAGCACGAACAGGCCACGGCCGAGTTCGGGGGCGAAGCCGAGTTCCGAGTAGATCAGGGCGGTGGCGCCGTCGATGTTCATCGGCACGGGTCGGCGGCGGCCGGTGGCGAGGGCGTCCTCGAGGGCCAGGCCGATGGCCAGGTGGTCGCCGGGGACGACGCCGGCGTCCGCCGCCTCGGTGAGCAGGCCGAGCAGCGGGTCACGGCGCGGGTCCCTGGGGTGGAAGCGGTGGCCGAAGCCGGGGACGTGGCGGCCGGCCTCGCGGTGTTCGGTGACGGCCCTGGCGGCGACGGCGTCGAGGGTCTCACCGGCGGCGACCTCGGTGTGGAGTCGGGCGAGGAGGTCCATGCACTGCTGGCCGGCGCCGCCGTGGACGTCGCCGAGGAGGTTGACGCCGGTGGCGACGGCGTTGTTGAGGCCGACCCCGCAGGTGGCGGCCATCCGCGCCGCGGCGATGGAGGGGGCCTGGGGGCCGTGGTCGACGGCGGAGACCAGGGCGGCCTCCAACAGCCGGCCCTGGCCGGGGGTGGGCAGGTCGCCGCGCAGCATCAGCCAGATGGTGTCGGCGAAGCCCGCACGGCCGATGAGCTGTTCGACGGGGTAGCCGCGCAGGGCGATCTCGCCGGGGTGGATGCGGGCGATGTCGGTGGCCCACCAGCCGGTGACCTTCTCGGTCGGGATCGTCGCCGCCTCCCCGGTGGCGCTCGCCGTGTCGGCTGGCCGGGTGTTCTCGTCGTGCTGGGTCATACCGCCCCTTCCTCGCGCAGTGCGCGGATCTCCTCGTCGGTGTAGCCGAGTTCCCGCAGCAGCGGGGTGGTGTGTTCACCGAGCACCGGGGGTGGGGCGCTGGGGGTGCTGGCGTGGCCGTCGACGCGGACGCCGTTACCGAGCACGCGCACCGTCCGGTCCGGGTCGGCCGGGTGGGGCAGGTCGTGGAGGAAGCCGCGTTCGGCGATCTGGTCGAGTTCGAGGGCCTGGCGGACGTCGAGGACGCGGGCCGCGGGGACGCCGGCCTCGGCGAGGGCGTTCTCCCAGTGCTCGGCGGGGTGGGAGGCGAGCGCGGCCTCGAGTGCGTCGCGCAGCGCCAGCCGGTGGGTCTTGCGGTCCTCGCGGCGGGCGAAGCGGGGGTCGGTGGCCAGGTCGGGGCGGCCGACGACCCGGCACACGGCCTCGAACTGCTCCTGCTTGTTGGCGGCGATGTTGAGGGCGCCGTGGCCGGTGCGGAAGGTGCCGGAGGGGGCGGCGGTGGCGTTCTCGTTGCCCATGGGCACGGGGTCGCGGCCGGCGATGAGGTGGTTGGAGGCGGCCCAGCCCAGGGCGGTGATCGCGCTCTCCAGCATGGAGACGTCGAGGCAGGAGCCGACCCCGGTGCGGGCCACCCGGACGAGGGCGGCGGCGACGGCCATGGCGGCGGCCAGACCGCCGAGGGTGTCGCCCACGGGGTAGCCGGCGCGCAGCGGGGCGGTGTCCTCGGTTCCGGTGACCGCCATCATCCCGGACAGGCCCTGGATGATCTGGTCGTAGGCGGGCCGGTCGCGCAGGGGGCCGCTCTGCCCGAAGCCGGAGATGGCGCAGTAGACGAGGCGCGGGTTGATCTCCTGGAGGCGTTCCCAGGGGAAGCCGAGGCGGGCGAGGACTCCGGGGCGGAAGTTCTCCACGAGGACGTCGGCCTGGGCCACCAGGCGGGTGAAGACCTCCCGGCCGGCCTCGGACTTGAGGTTGACGGTGACCGAGCGTTTGCCGCCGTTCTGGGCGAGGAAGGACGCGCCGAGCAGGTCCCGGTTCAGGTCGGGGTCGGCGCCCAGCTGTCGGGCGAGGTCGCCGCTGCCGGGCACCTCGACCTTGATGACGTCGGCGCCGAACAGGCCGAGCTGGTAGCTGGCGTAGGGCCCGGCCAGGACGTTGCTGAGATCCAGCACCCGGACGCCGCTGAGCAGACCCTCGCCGTCGGTCGCCGCCGTGGGCATTCCTGACCTCCCTCGTCGTCGCGCCGTCCCCGACGCACCAGGTGAACCGTAGAGCGGTCTCACCGTACCACTCAGCGGTACACCTCCAGCAGACCACGGCCGGAGCTGGTCAGCGGTCGGCGCGGGTGGCGGCGGGAGGGCGCGCCGCTCCCGGGCCCGGGATGGGCGGGGCCGGCACGAGGAGGTCGGGACGCCGGCGCGGGACGTCGCACCGGGCACCTGCCGAAGGGACGTCCCGGGGGCGGCCCGACCCCGGAACGCGAACGTCGCGGTGCCCCCGGGGTTCCCGGGGACACCGCGACGACGGCACCACGTGGCCGACCGGAGGCCGGCACCAGGTCAGATGTCCTGCCGCACCCTCCGGCGGATCTTGTTGACCACCATGAACAGCACGGCCAGCGCCAGGATCACGTACAGCGTCACCGCGATGCCGCTGTCGAAGAGGATGCCCACGTCCCCCTCGCTGACGGCCAGTGCCCGGCGCAGCTCGGTCTCGGCCAGCGGCCCGAGGATCACCGCGATGAGCACCGGCGCCAGCGGTAGCCCGTACCGGCGCATCATGAACCCGAGCAGGCCGATGAGCAGCAACAACACCAGGTCGGCTGTCGAGGAGCTGGTGGCGTAGACGCCGAGGCCGCAGAACACCGAGATCCCGGCGTAGAGGTAGTGCTTGGGGATCATCAGCAGCTTCGCCCACAACGGCGCGAAGGGCAGGTTGAGGATCAGCAGCACCACCATGCCGATGAAGAGGCTGGCCAGCAGTGTCCAGACCAGTTCGGCGTTGCGCTCGAACAGCAGCGGACCGGGCTGCATGCCGTACTGCTGGAACGCGGCCAGCATGATCGCCGCCGTGGCCGAGGTCGGCAGGCCCAGGGCGAGCAGGGCGCCCATCGCGCTGCCCGCGGTCGCGTTGCCGGCCGCCTCCGGTGCGGCGACGCCCTGGATGGCGCCCTTGCCGAACATCGGGTTCTTCCGGCGGCGGTCCAACCGGCGTTCGGTGCCGTAGGCCATGAAGGTCGGGATCTCCGACCCGCCGACGGGGATGACCCCGAACGGGACGCCGAAGCCGGCGCCGCGCAGCCACGCCGGCCACGCCTTGCGGACGTCGGACCTGCTCAGCCAGGGCCGCCCGGTGAACGGGGTGGTGGTGCGCCCCTTGTCCCGGTGGATGCGGGAGGCCACGAAGAGCACCTCGCCGAGCGCCAGCAGGCCGACGGTGATGACCACGATGGCCACGCCGTCGAACAGCTGGGGCATGCCGAGGGTGAACCGGGACGCGCCCGAGGGGCCGTCGATGCCGACCATCGCCAGGGCCAGACCGATGACCAGGGCCGCCAGGCCCTTGATCACCGATTCGGCCACCACCGTCGCGGTGGCGACGAAGGCGAACACCGCCAGCGCGAAGTACTCGGCCGGACCGAACAGGCTGGCCAGCTCGGCCAGGTGGGGGGCGAAGAACACCACCAGGGTGGTGGCGATCATGCCGCCGGTGAACGCGCCGATCGCCGAGGTGGCCAGGGCCTGCGGTGCCCGCCCGGCCTTGGCCATCCGGTGGCCCTCGAAGGTGGTGGCGATCGCCGAGCTGTTGCCCGGGGTGTTGAGCAGGATGCCGGTGGTGGAGTCACCGAACAGACCGCCGTAGTAGACACCGGCGAACATGATGAACGCGCCGATGGGGTCGAGGCTGAAGGTGACGGGCAGCAGCAGGGCCACCGCCATCGCCGAGCCGAGACCGGGCAGGACACCGACGGCGGTGCCGAGCACCGCGCCCACCACGACCCACAGCAGGTTGATCGGGCTGACCGCGCCGGCGAAACCCTCGAAGAGGTTATTCAAGGCTTCCATCAGAACACCCCACCCAGGATTCCGGCGGGCAGGTTGAGCCCGAGGCCGGCCGAGAAGGCCAGCTGGATCACGGAGGAGACCACCAGCGCCACGCTGGCGTCGAACAGCGGGCGCTTGCCGTGCAGGGCGTAGGTGACGCCCCAGAACAGCAGTGCTCCCGAGATCAGCCAGCCCACCGGCACCAGCAGGACGGTGAAGGCCACGAAGGAGGCGACCACGATGCCGACCGTCCGCCAGTCGGTGTGGGTGCGGTACCGCTCGACGGCCGGTCGCTCACCGGCGCCACCAGCGGACGCCGGGGTCTCCTCGCCGGATGCCTCGGCCCCTTCCCCGGCGCCCTCCTCCTCGGCGGCGCCGTCGGTCTCCTCGGCGGCGGTTTCCTCCTGGGGGACGGAGGGGTGGCGGATGACCTGCACGGCCAGCAGGACCGCGAGCAGGTAGGTCAGCACCGTGACGATGGTCGGGAAGAACTGCGGTCCCGGTGAGCTGACGTTGGGCGGCACCTCCATGGTGAGGGTGCCGTAGGTGAGGAAGATCGCCAGCCCCAGCAGGAAGGCGGCGACGACGAGCCCACTCCGCCCGGTCCAGAACGATCTGTGTTCCGTCCCGGCACCCGAGGAGGACTCCACGGTGCTGCTCACAGTCCCAGCTCCTCAATGACCTGTCGAATACGTGCGATGTCCTGGTCGAGGAACTCCTCGAACTCCTCGCCGACCATGAAGGTGTCCGCCCAGCGGTTGCGGTCCAGGGCGTCGGCCCACTCCTCGGTCTCGACCATCTCGGTGATGATGGCCTCCATTTCGGCCCTGGCCTCGTCGGTCAGTCCGGGCGGGGCCATCACGCCGCGCCAGTTGGGCAGCTCGACGTCCACGCCCTGCTCGATGAAGGTGGGGATCTCGATGCCTTCGACCGGCTCGGCGGCCGAGACCCCGAGCGCGCGCAGGCGACCGGCCTCGATCTGGTCGGAGAAGTCGTTGTAGCCGCTCACCCCCACGGCGACGGTGTGGGACAGCAGCGCGGTCATCACCTCGCCGCCACCGGCGTAGGAGATGTAGTTGAGCGAGCCCGGGTCGACGCCGCCCTCCTGGGCGAGCAGGCCGGCGAGCAGGTGGTCGGTGCCGCCGAGGGAACCGCCGCCGATCGCGGTGCCGTGCGGGTTGCTCCGCCAGTCCGCCAGGAAGTCGTCCAGGGTCTGGTAGGGCGAGTCGGCGGGGACGACGACCACGACGTAGTCGTCGGCGAGCCGGGCGATGGGGGTGACGTCGTCCAGGCCGTGCTCGGAGCCGTTGACCTCGACGGCGCCGAGCATGACGGTGCCGGTGACCATCAGCGTGGTCTCGTCGCCGGCGCGGCCCACGGTCTGGCTCAGGCCGATGGTGCCGCCGGCTCCGGGGACGTTGACGACCTGGGCGTTGTTGACGACTCCCGAGGACCGCAGGGCCTGCTGGGACTCGCGGGCGGCGAGGTCCCAGCCGCCGCCGGGGGCGGCGGGGGCCATCAGGGTCAGCTTGTTTCTGGCGCTGGCACCGGCCGCGCTGTTCCCGGCGTCTATCCCGGCCAGCACGACGAGCGCGGCAACGACAACACCGTAGATGCCGGTGACAAGCGGTCGCTTGGGCCGCATGTCGAACTCCTTCCTGATGCCTGAACCGAGTCGCACCGGCCGTCGCCGACCCCGGCGAAACGGGGGACGACACAGGCCCGAGTAGGTCCGCCTGGCGATTCGGTCGTGCCACCATAAGGGCTGCCCTATGAGTTGGGCTACAGTCCCGGCATCTTCGCAGGAGCAACGCGTCCTACCTGGGCCGCTGACCTGCGGCTGTGGACATGGGATGCTTTCGCGCATCACGGGCGAAGCAGAGGGAAACGGTCAAACCGAACCGCTCTGCGGATCAGCTCCTAGTTGAAGAGGTGGACTGAATGCCGATTGTCGTGGGATACCGGGACAACCCCGAGGGCCGCGCGGCCATCAGCCGCGCCGTCGAGGAGGCGACCCTGCGCGGGCAGTCACTGGTGGTGCTGCACACCGAGCACGAGGAGAGCGGGGAGGACCACGGCGCGACCGACGCCGAGGTCGTCGCGCTGCGCGCGCGGTTGGACGAGACCGGGCTGGAGTACGAGGTGCGCACCGAGGGCAGGGACAGGGACGTCGCCGGCGCCCTCATCGACCTCGCCGTCGAGCGGGACGCCGCGCTCGTGGTGATCGGCATCCGCAAGCGCAGCCTGGTGGGCAAGTTCCTGCTGGGCAGCACCGCGCAGCGGGTGCTGCTGGACGCGCCCATGCCCGTGCTGGCGGTCAAGAGCGACGAGCGGGACTGAACCCCCGTCGCCTCCCGGGTGGTCCCGTCACGTGACGGGACCACCCGGGCCGGGCTCGTCGGGGAGGGCCACCGGGCCGCGGCGCGCGGCGGCGCGCCGGTGTCTGGCATTCCATGGGCGGACGCGGGGCGGCCACCCGCGCCCCGGCCGTCCGCGACCTCGCCACCAGCGGCGACCGGCCCGGCACGCCGGCCGGCGGGTCGAGGACCTCCAGCGAGCGGCTGAGTGGACCACTGGCTCGATCCAGCCATCCGGTTGAACCGCACAGCGGACTACTTGTTCCGCTCTGAGGTCGCATGAGAACCTGGGTGGCGTCCTTCCCCGCCCGGCCCACGAGGAGAGCCGCCATGACCGAGACCGGCGCCCCACCCGGCGTCACCGAGTCCTCCGGCACGACCCGAAGCACCTCGGACGAGGAGGGCGGCGGCCGCATCCGCAGCGTCGCCCGCGCGGTCGAGGTGCTGGCCAGGTTCGACGAGGACACGCTGAGCTGGACGGTAAGCGACCTCGCCCGGGCCACCGGCCTGCCCAAGACCACGCTGGTCCGCATGGTCGACACCCTGGAGCAGACCGGGATGCTGTGGCTGCGCCCGGACGGCCAGATCACCGTCGGCGCCGGCCTCCTCCGCTGGGCACGACTGGCCCGGGCCGCCTGGGAACTCCCCGAACCGGTCATGCAGGCCATGCGCCGGCTCGCCGACGAGTGCGGCGAGACCACCAGCTTCTACGTCCGGCAGGGACCGCACCGGATGTGCGTGGCCCAGCAGGAGGGCCCGCAGACCCTGCGGCAGGTGGTCCGCATCGGCGACCGCCTCCCGCTGTGGGCGGGAGCCTCCAGCAAGGTGCTGCTCACCGGGGCGCCGGACGAGGTCGTCGAGGCCGCCGCCGTCAACTCGCCCTACGGACCCGGCTACATCGCGCAACTGCGGGAACAGGTCGAACAGACCCGGGCCAACGGCTACGCCGTCACCCACGGCGAACGGGAGAACGGCGTCTCCGGCATCGCCGCGCCCATCCTCGGCGGCGAGGGCCACCTCATCGCCGCCCTCGCGCTCGGCGGCCCCACCACCCGGTTCACCCCGGAACGGGTCTCCCGACTCGTCACGGCGGTGACCGCCGCCGCCCACTGGATCTCCGGGCTCCGACTCGCCGCGACCTTCCCACCCCCGGAGGACGGCTGACCCGCCCCCGCCCGTCCCTGACGGCGCCCCCCGCCGAACCACCCGCTCGTCGAAAGGCACTCCATGAGCCTGCTGCCCGTCACCGCCCCCGCCGAGGCACCCACCCCCACCATCCCGGAGGTGGACGCCGACCTCCTCGCCGCGCTCGCCGAGGTACCGGCGGCCAACCTCGGCGACGCGATGGGGCGCTTCAACGTCCTCGACTCGCGGATCCAGGCCATCTGGCCGGGCGCGAGGCTGGCGGGCCGGGCCAGGACGGTGTGGACGCGGGCCGGCGACAACCTCTTCGTGCACCAGGCCATCGAACGCGCCGAACCCGGTGACGTCCTCGTCGTCAACGGTTTCGCCGACGAGTCCCGCGCGCTGATCGGCGAACTGATCGGCGTGAAGGCCAAGGCCCGGGGCATCGCCGGTTTCGTCCTCGACGGGGCCGCCCGCGACGCCGCCGACCTCGCGGCCCTGGGCATGCCCGTCTTCGCCAGGGCCCTCACCCCGGCCGGCCCCTACAAGGACGGCCCCGGCGTCCTGGACACCACCATCGCCGTCGGCGGGGTCGCGGTCACGCCGGGCGACATCATCGTCGGTGACTCCGACGGGGTCGTCGTCGTCCCGCTCAGCGAGGCCGCCGGGGTACTCGACGGCGCGAGGGCCCTCCAGGAACGGGAGGCCGTCAAACGCGCCGCCAACCGCCAGGTGCCCGCCGGGGACCCGAGGTGACCGGCCCGTCGACCCCGGTGGTCTACGTCCCCCGGCCGGTGCACCCCGACGCGCTGGAACTCCTCGCCGGGCACGGCCGGGTCGTCCCCGGCTACGGGGACGACGCCGTGCCCTTCGAGCAGGTCGCCGACATCGTCGAAGCCGTCCTGCTCCGCACCGCCGAGCTCCGCGCGCCCAGCATCGACCGGGCACCCCGCCTGCGGGTCATCTCCCGGCACGGCGTGGGGGTGGACACCGTGGACGTCGCGGCCGCCACCGCCCGCGGCATCCCGGTGTGCGTGACGCCGGCCGCGAACACCCTGGCCGTCGCCGAGCACGCGGTGGCCCTGCTGCTCTCGGCGAGCCGGCTGGTGGCCCTGGCCGACCGGGGGGTCCGCCGGGGGGACCACGACCTGCGGCACTCCCTCATCGGGACCCAGCTCACCGGCAAGCGGTTGGGTCTGGTCGGGTTCGGCCGCATCGGCGTCGAGGTGGCCCGCATCGCCCGGGCCGGGTTCCGGATGGAGATCGTCGCCCACGACCCCTTCCTCCCCGACGAGGAGGTCCGGGCCCGGGGCGGGTCACCGGTGGGCTTGGACGAGCTGCTGTCCACCTCCTCGGCGGTGAGCCTGCACCTGCCCAGGACCGACCGGACCGCCGGGCTGCTCGGTGCCCGGGAGCTGGGCCTGCTGCGCGCGGACGCGGTGCTGGTCAACACGGCCAGGGGCGGCATCGTCGACGAGGCCGCCCTCGTCGACGCGCTGCGGTCGGGGCGGCTGGCGGGCGCGGGCCTCGACGTCGTGGACACCGAACCGCTGCCGGCCGGGCACCCGTTGACCGAACTGGACAACGTCGTGCTCACCCCGCACGTCGGCGGCCAGACCAGGGAGTCGATGCGGCAGGTGGCGATGGACGCCGCGCGGGCCGTGGTGGACGTGTTCGAGGGCCGTCAACCCGCCCACGCCGTCAACCCCGAGGTGTTCTCCGCGTAGTCCCCGACCGCCGCCGCTCCCGCCCGGGGTGGCGGTGGCGGGACCGGCCGGGGTGGGCCGGCGGGCGCCGGGTCGCGCGCGACACGACCCGGCGTCCGCCCTCCGACGGCGTTCCTCCAGGTCAGGTCCCGGTGCGGGGCGCGTGCAGGCTGGCCGTCGCGGGCCCGAGCCGGTCCGAGGCGGACTGGCCCTGGTGCCAGTGCGGGTAGATCAGCCAGGGAGCGCTGACCTCGTCCAACGTCGCCCGTTCCTCGGCGGTGATGGTGAGGTCGGCGGCCGCGAGGTTGTCCACCAGCTGCTCGTCGCGGCGGGCACCGACGATCACCGAGGTGACCCCGGGCCGGCCCAGCAGCCAGGCCAACGCGACCTGGGCGGCGGACACGCCGTGCCCGTCGGCGATCTCCACCAGGGTCTCGACCGTGTCGTAGAGCTTGTCGACGTCCCGCACCGGCGGTTCGCTCCACTCGGTGAGGTGCCGGGAGCCCTCCGGCGCCGGCTGGTTCCGCCGGTACTTGCCGGAGAGCAGGCCACCGGCGAGGGGGCTCCACACGAGGATGCCCAGGCCCTGGTCCAGCGACAGCGGCACCAGCTCGTACTCGGCGTCGCGGGACTCCAGCGAGTAGTAGATCTGCTGTGCGACGAACCGCTGGTAGCCGTGCTGGTCGGCGGTGGCCAGCGCCTTCATCAGCTGCCAGCCCGAGTAGTTCGAGGCAGCCAGGTAGCGGACCTTCCCGGACCGGACGAGGGTGTCGAGGGCCTCCAACGTCTCCTCCAGCGGGGTCTCCCCGTCCCACTCGTGCACGTGGTAGATGTCGATGTGGTCGGTGCGCAGCCGCCGCAGGCTGGCCTCGACCTGCCGCAGGATGTGGTAGCGGGACAGGCCGCCGTCGTTGGGGCCGTCGCCGGTGACCAGGCGGACCTTGGTGGACAGCAGCAGCCGGTCCCGGCGGCCCTCCACCACCTCGCCGACGATCTCCTCGGACAACCCGTCGGAGTAGATGTCGGCGGTGTCGAAGAGGTTGATGCCGGCGTCGAGGCAGAGGTCGACCTGCCGCCGGGCCCCCGCCACGTCGGTGTCGCCGAGCGAGCTGAACCCGCCGCGTCCTCCGAAGGTCATGGTGCCCATCGTCAGCGTCGACACCCGAAGGCCGGACCGACCAAGTTGCCGGTACTCCATGCCGCAGCCCCTCTCACTGCTCGCGTCCGTCGTCTGGGGGTGGTTGCCCGGTCCCCGGTGGGCGTGCGCCCCGGGCCCCGAGTTGATCTCCACCCTGGGGGAGGCGGGAGTGGAGGGCAACAGGAAAAATCGGCGAGCCGGGGACGGACGTCCACCGGGGTGTGCTGACGGCGGGGTCGTGGCGGGCCGGTCCTCGGGCTGGCTCACCTCCGCCGCGCCCCACGAGGTCGGACGACACCGACCTGCGAGGAGAGCTCCTGGGGGCCGCGGTCCGATCCTGCTCGGTCGCACCTCGACGGCCCCGTGCTGCTCACCCGACCGCTCGGGCACTCCGCCAAGCCGCTGACCGCGCGGCACACCGGCACGCCGGGACGCCGGGACGTCCACCCCGGCACGACCAGCCCGGACCAGCGGGGGCGCTGGGGCCGGCGACGAGCCGAGGTCCCGGCCGACTGCCCGTCGAGGACGGACAGCGCGAGTTCGCCCGCCCCCGAGCACCGCCCGCGACGGTTCCGCCGGGCGCGCCGCTGGCGAGGCCGGGCGCGGTCGGCACGAGCCTCGCTCGGACAGCGCGCCGGGCGGCGAGCCTTGACCTCAACCAAGGTTCACGACGCAGGGTCGCTCCGTCCACAACGGGAGGAGAACAACGTGGCCACCGGCAGCGACCGCATCCTGACCGCCCTGGTCAGGGACTACGAGCACGCCTTCACCACGAACGACGCCAGGTTCATGAACGACCTGTTCGCCGACGACCCCGTCTTCGTGACCTTCGGCGGCACCCTCGTCGACGGCAAGGAGGAGCTCTACCGCGCCCAGGCCGCCGTCCTCGCCCCGGGTGGCGTCCTCGAACACACCAACGTGAGCTACACGGTCGAGCGCATCACCCGCCTCGACACTGGCGTGGCGGTCATCCACGCCCGCCAGCGGACGCGGCACTCCGGCACCACCGACGAGCGGGCGGGCAAGCACCCCATGGAGTCGGTCCTCATGCTCGTCGCCCAGCTCGACGACCGTGGATGGCGGATCAGGATCGGGCAGAACACCCCCGTGACCTGACAGCGGAGTCCACGCCGCCGCGCGGACCGCCCACCGGGCGCCGGGTCGAGGTCGGGCTCGTGATCACCGGGGCAGGAGCGGCGGGGACGGGCGGGAATGGGGCTGGTCGCGGCCCGTCGGCCGAGTGTCGGGTCCACCGGGCCGCGTGGGGAGGCGCGCACCCCCGGAACACGGCGGAGGGCGCCGGCTCCGTCCCGCGACGGACCCGACGCCCTCCGACCACCGAGGACCGGCGACGGACCTCGGGTGGGAGTGGAACTCAGTCCTCGATCAGCAGCTCTTGCCCACCGAAGACCAGCCGCCAGTCCACCGAGTGGAACTCGTCGGAGTCGACGACCTCCCGCTCGGCCACCCAGTCGATCAGCAGCTGGCGGATCTCCGCCAGCTCGTCATAGACCACGGGGGCCTCGGTGACGTGCGGGAAGTTCCCGCCGCCGGACTGGCGGTAGTTGTTCAGCGCCAGCACGAACTCCTGGTCGTCGGCCACCGCGACCCCGTCATAGGCGAGGTCGACCACCCGCTGGCCCACCGGCTGCCCCAGGTCGAGGTCGTAGGTGAGGGCGGCGTCCAGTCCACCGACGATGTCGTACAGGTAGTCGGGGGTGCCGTAGGGCGCGGTGGCGGTGGGGGCGTTGGTCACGTCGTCGGCGGCGTGCGGGCCGGGGCCGTCCACCGACTGGTAGTACTCGGCCGACTTCTCCAGGAAGTCACGCAGCTGCGAACCGGTGAGCACGATCCCCAGCAGGGTGTTGTCGAACCCGTACAGGGAGGCGACGTCGCGGACGGTGACCTCGCCCTCGGGGATCACCGCGTCCCGGTTGAACGGGGCGGCGGCGGCCAGCACCGGCAGGTCGGCGTGCTCGGTGCCGGCCAACGCCCCCGCCACCGTCTCGGCCTGCACCTGGTTGATCAGGTCGACGGCCGCGCTGTCCTCGTACCGGGAGGTCGCCGCGGACATGGCGCGGGCGTTGTGACCCACCGTGCTGTTCACGTAGGCGCGGGCCGCCTCGTGCTGCTCGGCGACGAGGTCGACGATCGCCGGGTCCTCCGGCACCGTCGCCGAGTCGAGTACGTGGGAACCCAGGCCGGTCACCGTCCACCGGCCCCGCTCCATCCGCAGGTCGATGTCCATCACGGACAGGCGCTGCCCCCACTGCTTGGGCTGGGTGATCAGCACCTCCTGGCCGGTCTCCTCGTTGGTGACGAACCGTTCGGGCACCTCCTGGTGGGAGTGCCCGGCCAGGATCGCGTCGATCCCGGGCACCTGCTCGGCCAGCATGCCGCTGGCGTTCTCGGGGAACGGCAGGGCGTCACCGTAGGAGGACGAGGGGTCGATCCCCGAGTGGGACAACGCGATGACGATGTCCGCGCCGGCCGCCCGCATCTCGGGCACGTAGGTACGGGCCCGTTCCACGATCCCGTCGAACTCGAGGTGCCCCTCGACGTGGGCCCGGTCCCAGATCGCCGAGCCCGGGGTGGTCAGCCCGAGGAAGCCCACGCGGATCGCCCGTCCCCGGTCGGGGCGGACCGTCTCGATCGTGTAAGGCCGGTAGGCCGGTTCTCCCGTCCCCGCGTCCAGCACGTTCGCGCCGAGCAGCGGGAAGTCGGCCTGCTCCTCGAAGACGTCCAACACGTCCAGGCCGTAGTTGAACTCGTGGTTGCCGAGGGCGCTGGCGTCGTAGTCCAGGGCGTTCATCGCCGCCGCCATCGGATGCGTCTCCCCCGACTCGGTGATCGGGTCGACGACGGCGTGGTAGTAGGCCAGCGGGGTGCCCTGGATGGTGTCCCCCGCGTCGACCAACATCGTGCGGTGCGCGCCCCGGTCCTCCCGGACCTGGTTGACCAGCGTGGACACCTTCGCCAGGCCCACGTGGTCGCCCGAGGAGTCCGCGTACTCGGCGTCGGCGAAGTAGTCCCAGTTGAGCACGTTGCCGTGCAGGTCGGAGGTGCCCATCACGGTGAGCGTGAACTCGGGAACGCCCCGCCCGCGCACGTCGGCGCCGGCCGGCCCGGCCAGGGCGGGCAGCGCGACGGCCGCGCCGGCGAGGGCGACACCGAGTCTGGTGGCGGTTCGTCCCCGCCCCGGCAGCCGGCCGGAGCCGGTCGTTGGTCTGCTGTGCACCAGGTCCTCCGTAGAAGCATCGGTCGTCCGCCGCCCCACCGGCCCGGCTCGTCCGTCTCGTCGGGGGCGGGCGGCGTCGACCAGCACCCTACGAGAGAGGTGTCGTGGTCACACCGCATCGTCGGCGAAGTCTCGTGGTCCACCCGGTGACGGGCACCGGGCGTGCCCGGGCCGACACGGGACGGCCCGGCCCCGGAGGTCCGTGCGGGTCACGCGGCACGGAGACCACCGCACCCCGCCCAGGTCCCCGCGCCTCACGGGGCGTCGACCGGATGTCGCGCGGCGGCACGTCGAGCGGGCGCCAGGCCCACCGCGAGGCCCGCCGCGATGAGGCCCATGCCCAGCCACGCCCCCGCCGAGGGCAGCGGCGCCCCGAACGCGAACCCGCACAGCGCGGTGCTCGGCGCGGCGATCCCCGCCGTGAGCCCGGCGACGCCGGCCCCGACCCGTCGGACGCAGGTGAACCAGAGCACGAACGCCACGGCCGTGCCGAGCAGGCCGAGGTACCCCACCGCGAGGAGCACGGCGGGGTCGGCGAACCCGGCCGGGTCCGGGCGTTCGACGACGACCGAGAGCACCAGGAAGGAGGCGGCGGCGACACCGCAGGTCGCCGCCGAGTAGCTCCAAGCGCCCAGGCGTCCCACGACACGGGCCCCGAACAGCGTGAACGCGGCCTCGCACACGGGGAGGGACGCGGCGAGCAGGACCCCGGGGATGTCGGCGCGACTCCACCCGGCGACCGCGACGGCGCCCACGCTGACCACGACCGCGCCGGCCACCAACCGCGCCGGGGGTCGCCCACCCCTGGCCAGCGGACCGGCCACGGCGAGCACGATCGGCACGCAGGCGACGGCGGCACCGAACACACCCGGTTCGGTGTGCCGGGTGCCCAGCACCACCGCCAGGTTGAACAGGACCAGCCCGGACAGGGCTCCCGCCACCACCCACACCAGTTCGCGGCCCCGGGGCGGTACGAGCCGGACCCGCAGGCAACGGGCGACCGCCACGATCCCGAGGGCCGCGACGGCGTACCGGGCGGACTGCACCGCGAACGACGGCAGGTGGTGCGTCGCGCCGATGACAGCGACGGTGCTGCCCAGCAACACCATGCCGCCCAGCCCCGGCAGCACACCACGCCACGACGGGCCTCGCGGAACGTCCTCATTCGTCATGCGCCCAGCCTGGGCGTCAGTCGGACCGTTCCACAGTGCCACGAACGGCTCGGTAGATTGGTCCAATGACGGGTGGCTCGGACTTCCTCCAGCTCGACGGAAGCCGGGTCCGCCGGGGCGAACGCACCACCTGGCTCGCCGCCAGGCTGCGGGCCGCGATCGCCGACGGCACGCTGCCGTTGGGGGCCCGGTTACCGGCGACCAGGGTGCTCGCCGTCGAGCTGGGATTCTCCCGGGGCACCGTGTCCGAGGCATACCGCCGGCTGGCCGACGAGGGTCTGATCCAGGCCCGCGCCGGGGCGGGCAGCACGGTGGCCGCCCGGCCCGGTGGTCCACCGCCGGCCGCCGCTGGCCGTGCCGGTTCGTCCCGTGCCATCACCACGCCCACCGGGTCCCCCGTCGAAACGGGCGGCGGCCCCGGCAAGCCCTCCGTCATCGACCTGGCCGCCGGACTCCCCGACCTCGCCTCGTTCCCCCGCGCCGCCTGGCTCCGCGCCGAACGGTCGGTGCTCGCCACCGCCTCGGCCCGGCAGCTCGGCTACGGCCCCCCGCAGGGGGTGCCGGAACTGCGGGAACAGCTGGCCGCGTGGCTGGGCCGGTCGCGGGGCGTGGTCGCCGCCCCGGACCGCATCGTGGTCACCTCGGGTGTGTCCGGGGCGCTCAGCCTGCTGGCCCAGGTCCTGCGGGATCGCGGTGTGGACGCGGTCGCGCTGGAGGACCCGGGCGCGGAGGGCAACCGGACGGTGTTGGGGCAGTGGCTGCCCAGGCTGCCACCCGTCGCGGTCGACGAGCACGGGCTGGACACCGCCGCCCTGGCCCGGTCGGGGGCGGGCGCGGTGCTGGTGACCCCCGCCCACCAGTACCCGACGGGGGTGGTGCTCTCCCCGGCACGCCGGCGTTCCCTGCTGGCGTGGGCGGCCTCGCGGGACGGGCTGGTGATCGAGGACGACTACGACGCCGAGTACCGCTACGACCGGGCCCCGGTCCGCGCGGTCCAGCCGCTGTCCCCCCAGACCGTCGCCTACACGGCGAGCGTGTCCAAGACCCTGGCGCCGGGTCTGCGGCTCGGGTGGCTCGTGCCCCCCGACCACCTGCGCGAACCGCTGGTCAGGCTCCGCTGGGCCAGCGACCTGGGTTCGCCGGTCCTCCCCCAGCTGACCCTGGCGCGGCTGCTCGCCGAGGGGGTCCTCGAACGGCACCTGCGGGCGATGCGGGCCCGGCACCGGGCGCGCCGCGACGCGGTGGTCGCGGCGCTCCGCCGGTGGTTGCCGGACTGCCCGGTGCTCGGGGTCGCGGCGGGGCTGCACGTGCTGGTCCTGCTCCCGACCGGCCAGGACGACGCGGAGATCGCCGGCCGCGCCCGGGCGCACGGTGTCCTGGTGCGGCCGTTGAGCCGGCACCGGGTCGCGCCGGGGCGGCCGGGGCTGGTGGTCAACTACGCGGGTCACCACCCGGAACGTTTGGACGCCGCGGTCGGGGTGCTGGCCCGGGTGATCGACCGGAGCCGGCGGCGCCCGGCGGGCCCGAGGATCGCCGCGCGCCGCCCTCCCCCGCCCTGAGCAGCGAGGACACCGCAGGCCGCCCGCGCCCGGAACAACGGGAGCGGCGGTCCCGCCCGAGTTCGCGCTGTCAAGTTCCAGCTGGGCACGGTGGCGTTGGCCGCGACGCGTTGGGGACTCGCACCGGTGACGGTGGTGTCACGGGGGCTGCTCGGCCATCAGGGTGTCCTGCCCCTTACCCCCGGTGCGCGGACCCGTCCGTTCGGGACTGCCGCACGGCGGTGCGGAGCTCCGCCGCCAGATAACCCCGCACCTGCCGTACGCCGCCCTTCGGGTCCGCAACCCGGTCGCGGACCGGGCGGCAGCCGAGTTCGGCCAGGGTTCGCGCGAACCGCTTCGGGTCGACATCACCCAGGGCTGCCACGAGTTCGGCGGTCGGGACGAACTCCCGCCCTCCCTCACCGAGCTCGTCGCCCAGGTGGGCTACCACTGAGGCGAGCGGCTCGGGCAGTCCTTCCGGAGTCCACTCGCCCACCCGGGCGGGCTTCCTGGCTTCCGGGACCGCCGCCTCGGCGCACGCGGCGGACAGCGGGGGATCGGGGTCGTGGCCGGCCGCGTACCCCGTGAGTCGGCCCGCGTGACCGCGAAGTTGCCTTCCCCGCGCGCAGATCGTTCGCCAGTCCTCGTTGGGCAGGTAGTAGGTCCGCACCGTCAGGGCCAGCACCTCGCCGCCCTGGCTGACCTCGCCGTCCGGTCGGAGGATGCCCACGCCCTTGTGCGCTGCGAGCAGTCGACTGCTGTCGTAGCCCCGGGTGTTCATCTGCTCGCCCAGAACCATGTTGGAGTCCCGCCAGTCCATGACTCGCAGTGCGAACCGGGAGCCGAGGACGGCGCGCAGTCCCGAGGGGATGGTCCTGGAGTCGGGCCGCTGCGTGGCCAGGATGAGCACGATCCCAGCTGCGGGTCCTTTCTTGGCCAGCCAGGTGAGCAGTTCTCCCACGTATTCCCCGGTGGTCAGCTTCCTGCCCTCCACCGTGATCGACGTCCGGTTCTCCAGAGGCACCTGTACCTCGTCGACCACCAGCACCGTGACCGGCATGTTCAGTGCGTCATCGCGGGAGATCGCCGGGGTGAGCTTGGATTCCGGGCAGGTCGTGTCGTCGAGTGTCCGCATCCGCCGGTAGCGGCCCTGGACCTCGCTGATCAGTTCGATGAGCCAGCCGAGCAACGCGAAGACGTCGTCGGTGTCGTCACCGGCGAGGAACCGGTGCGCGACCTGGCCGGCCGCGTCCCAGTCCTTCCCCGCCTTGAAGTCGGCGACGTAGAGGCGGGCGTGCGGATCGAGGACCGCGCCGGCGACGGCGAGCCGGGCGGCGAAGGTCTTGCCCTGGCGCGGGATCGCTCCGATCAGCAGGGACGTCCACACCAACGGTAGATCCACGCGGCTGCCCTGGGGGTCCCGGCCGAAGGGCACCGGTCGCCACACGTCCCACTGTTCCGCGTCGACCAGGGGCGTGCGGGTCGGTGGTGTGGAGTAGGGGTCCCGGTCGGCCACCCACAGCGCCACGCGCCCGGCATGCCCTCCGCGCCCTCGGACGCGGTTCACGATCAGCTGGACCTCGTCGACCGCGAGCGCCGAGGCCAGTGCCTCCCGGTTCTTCACCACGTCGGCGGCTTTGCGGGTCGCGGGTAGGTCCACGGTGATGGTCCAGCCCTCACCGGCTCGGGTCGCTCGTTCGACCAGGCGAAGGGTCTCGTCATTGCCGAGCAGTTTGGCGTCGCGGAACGCGTCCACCAGCACCTGCGGGTCCAAGCTCCACCGCAGGATCCGGGGGCCGGCCAGAACCGTCCTCCTACCGGGCAGTCCCCCGCCACGTTGACCCAACGCCGCCAGTGCGACGGCCCCGACGGCGCCCACGCACCACGGCCCGGACGGCCCGTGGACCGCGTGGAGGACGGCGAGCGCCAACCCAGCCCCGGCGATGACGCCGAGGGTCACCTTCCACCGGAAGAAACTCAGGGCGCGGATCTCGGTGAACTTGTCGGCGAACTTCCCGGCGTCCCGTGCCGCGTCGGCGTAGTCCCGCACCCGCACCCACCGGCGCCACGACCGGTAGGCGGTGACCAGGCCGCGCAGTACCGCGCCGAGGAAACGGGCCGGGGACCGGAGGATCTCGGCGGTCCCGTCGCGCAGGAGTCGCCGTGCCCGCGTGGTTGGCCTCAGCGGGAGTGGGACCACCGCTGATCGCGACCACCACTTGGTCAGTCGTGCTCCGAGTCCCTCGGGCGTCATCCGCTGGCTCATGATCCGCTCCGTCCCCGCCTTTCTCCACTCGGGATCACCAGGAGAGCCCTGGTCAGGGTGTGGGCGGTGACCAGGGCGGGGAGTAGCAGCGTGGCGAGCTGGCCCCAGGGGTTGGCGACGTGGGTGAGCAGGAGCCACTGCGCGGTGGTGATGAGAGTGGCGTTGGTCAGCACTCGGCTCGTGACCGACACGACCCGGGTCTCGGTCCGGTTCGCGGCGGTGCGCCGTCCCCGGCGAGCTCCCGCCCGCCACACCAGGACGAGGACGAGGAGGACGAGCGCGCCGCCGAGGACGACGGAGGAAGGGGCGCCGTTGGGGGTCATCGTCGTTCTCCCTGGCTGTCGTCGGGGTCCTGCGTCGACCACGCCCGGTGCAGGTGGCGGATGTCGTCCTCGGTGAGCCCGCCCCACACCCCGACCACGTCGGGGCCGGCGGAGCGGAGTTCGAGTTCCAGGCACGGGTCAGCGACGGGGCAGCCCGCGCACAGGTGGGCCGCGTGGTCCCGTTCGGTGAGACCGTGCGGTGGCTCCGCGGGGCTGCCCTGGGCACAGGCGCCGTCGCGGCGGACGAGCTCGGCGAGCAGGTTGGTGGGGACCCGGCGCAACCGGGTCAGCCGGCGGGAGGTCGCCGCGAGGTCCGGTGTGGGCTCGGTGCTCATCGGGCACCACCACCCGTCCGGCGAGTGGACAGCAGGCCGCGGAGCTCGGCGGTGGTGACGGCCGGGTGGGTGCGGCGCAGCAGGACGCGGATCACGCCAGGTCGCACCGCCCGGCGGACGGTTCTTTCCGGGACTCCGAGAATCCAGGCGGCCTGGCGCGGGGAATGGAATTCGGGACGTGCGAAGTCAGGGCGGGATGGGGGCACGGCGGTGGTCCCTTCACAACAGAATTGTCGATTTCAGCAGCATGTTGCTGAAATCAGCGCACCAATGGACGGGGTGAGCGACGCGGGGCCATGAACCGCGATCAGGTCCCGCGACTAATGCGCTCAGCGGCTACTGTCTGCGCCGAGGCGGAGCGCGGAGGTATGCGTGTCGGACGACTGGGCAGCGGTCGCCAGAGTCATCAACGAGCGGGTGAACCAACTCGGGTGGCGACAGCGGGAACTCGCGGAACGGTCGCAGGTCTCGCAGGCGATCGTGCGGGAGATCCAGCACCACACCGTGGAGCGCCGGCGGAGCGCGCGCACGCTCGAAGCCCTCTCCACCACCCTGGGACTGCACCCGCAGCACCTCCAGGCCGTGTTGGAGGGCAGCACTCCCCCCGAGCCAGGCGAGGCGGTACCGATGCCCGCTGAGGAGGACCGGCTCGCGGCCCGGCTGGCCGCCGTGGAGGAACGACTCGTCGACATCACCGAACGGCTGGACGCCATCAGCGCGGACCTGGCCGACGTCGCTCACCACGTGCGTGCCCGGCAGTGAGGCGAGGACCAGTCCGGTGTGGTGCGTGGCGTCGCGCATACCCAGAATTCAAGGCCCACCAGCGCGGGCATCCCATGAACCGGAACTGCGGAACCACTGCGGAAACACCGCACATGACCTGTTCCCGATGACTCCCGAGAACTCGGCGGAGAATTCATGCACCCCGCGATCAGCAGTTCGGCGAGAACCGCTCCACGAAGCACAGCCCACACGGCTTCGTAGCCCGACATCCGCCACCTCCGCACCAGTAAGTGGATGCCGGCGGCCGGTCCCCCGAGGAGGAAGCTCCGCCCGTGCGCGGACGAGGACCGACCACCAGCCGACCCACGTCCAGGCCTCCTACGTGCTCCGGAAGTGGGTCTCACGACGCGAGTTCGCGTCACCAGCACTGAACAACGTGAGGACGAATGTGAGCACGTGAGTGAGTAGCGGAATCACAAATGACTCCCGCCCCGGCGAACGCTTGGCACCACGCATGACCACCAGCCTGCTGCGCTGAGCGCGACTTCCCTCAGGGCGGGCATACGGAGCCCTGCTCTGACGCTGCTCCTGCCGTCGTCCTCGCTGCTCACGTGGAGAGTTGGCGCATGGAGACATCGCCCGGATCCGATGCGACTGGATGATCTTGGGCGTTCGCTGGTCGTGACTCTCGCCGCTCCCGAGTACTCGGAGGGGACTTCCTACCCTGATCCTTGGCCTCGACGAAACCCGGCCCGCGAGGATGCGAGGGGAGCGGGACCCGTGACATCCTCCGCATTCGTTTCGGCACACCCCACGGCCCGGTCTGGCAGCCCGAAGGTGCCGCGGTGACAGCTTCGAGCCGCGAATCGGAGATCCTCCGTGGGAGAACACCCCACTCCGGCAGTCACCCGGCGGCGGGGCAGTGCTTCGACACGCCCCCGCGAACCCGGTTGGCCGGGCGACGCCCCCCTTCCCCGACTGACGCTCACAAGGCCGATTCGGGCCCGGGACCGTCGGCGGTCGCCGTCCGCCCTTGTGCGGGTACCCAACGCGACCTTTACTTGCCCTACGCCGACGGCCGACGTGCTCCCGCTCCGCGCGGGGCGGGAGCACCACCAGCGGCCGCACCGAGAGCGAGGAGGACGGATGCCGACCGTGCGCCGAACCTTGGCCGCCATCACGGGAACCCTCATGCTGGGCACCTTCGGGGTACTGCCCACCGCGACGGCGGCGCCACCGCCGTCCACGGCGGACACCGCCCGGGACGCGCCTCGGCAGGAGCCGGCCGAGCGGTGCAGCACGCGTCCCCAGGACAACCCGGTCGACGCGTTCACCGACTACGAGGAGCTGCTGGTCGAACTCGACCGGATCGAGGCGGAGAGCCGGGGACGCGTCCAGGTCGACCAGATCGGCACCTCCAACCGTGGTCGTCTCATCCAGGCCGCGCGGGTCGGTGACGGTGACACGGTGGTGCTGCTGACCAGCGAGATCCACGGGAACGAGAAGACGGGCACCGACGCGATCCTGTGGCTGTTGGACCACCTGGGCCGGTCCAACTCCCGCTTCGCCCAGGAGGTCCGCTCGGAGCTCACGGTGGTCGCCGTGCCGAAGATGAACCCGGACGCGGCGGAGCTGAACCGGCGGGGCAACGACATGACCTGGGACGAGGTCGTGGACCTGCACCCGCAGCTGGCCGGGGCCGAGCCGGCGTGGAACTACATCACCAACGTCCGGCAGGGCCACGACTACGGGCCGCGTCCCGGGTTCGACATCAACCGGGACTACAACCCGGACCTGTCCTACGTGCCCGACGCCGCCGACCTCCCCGGGAACTCGGCGCGGCCCGGCTGGTTCCTGAGCCCGGAGACGCAGGCGGTGCGGGACCTCTACGTGGACCTCACGGAGGAGTTCGGCACGGTCGACACCTACGTGGACATCCACCACCAGGGCCCCTGCTACGTCATGCCGGGCACCGACGACTACGTGACGTTGAGCCTGTCGGGCAAGTTCGTCGCTGACCCGAACACCGAGGAGGGCGCCCGGTACGCCGAGTACGCCGACCGGTACGACCTCGACTACGCCAAGCAGCTGAACGTGGCCGCCTACGACGCGTTGCGGGACGCCTCGGCGCACCGGCCGGAGTTCGCCCACGTCTCCCTCTACCCCCAGGACGTGGACCTGCCTGGTACGGGTCTGGGTTCGTTCGCCCTCAACGGCAGCGGATCGGTGTTGTTCGAGGTGCGGGGGCAGAGCCAGGACCTCGGTGAGCGGCACCGCGTGATGCTCACGCAGGCGGTGTACGTCGGGGTGGAGGGCATCCTGCGGGGCGTGGCCAGCGGCCAGGTGCGGGATCTGGACCCGGCCGACTACGACGCGATCCCGCCCCGGGGTCCGGTGGTGACCACGGACCAGTCGCGCACGCTGGCGGACCCGCTGCTCGACGTGTTGGAGCGGTGATCGGGACGCGACGGGTGGGTTGACCGCTCGCGAGGGGAGCCCCTGACCGCTGGGTCGGGGGCTCCCGGTCGTCGTGGCGTACGGGCGGCGCCGCCGGCCCCTCGGGTCGGTGTCGGGGGTGCCCTGGCTCGCTGGGTGCGGCGGGTCAGGAGGTGGGATCGGGGTTCTGGTGGTGTTCGCCGGTGACGGGGTCCTGCCGCAGGCCGAGCCGGAGGTGTTCGATGTGGTAGACGGCCTCGTCGAGGAGCATGGCGACGTGGCTGTCGTAGAGGCTGTAGACGATGCTGCGGCCGTGGCGGGTGCCGGTGACGAGCCCGAGGTTGCGCAGTAGCCGGAGTTGGTGGGAGACCGCCGAGGTCTCCATGCCGACGGCCTCGGCGAGTTCGGCCACCGGGCAGGGGCTCTCCCGCAGCCGGGTGAGGATGAGCAGCCGGCTCGGGGTGGCCAGCGCCTGGAGGGTGGTGGCCACCGTCGCCGCGTCCTCGGGGGTGAGCCGGGCGGGCGGGGGGTGGTCGGGTCGGCGGTGGCCCATGACGAGATCCTAGAGCACCACATACTTGAAGAACTGTTCATATGTTCTAGTGTTGGTGATGGATGTCGGGAGGCCGTGATGGGGATGTCGTCGTTGTTCGCGAACCGGGACTACCGCCACCTGTTCGGCGCGCAGGTGACCGCGCTGCTCGGGACGGGGCTGGCCACGGTGGCGCTGGCCCTGTTGGCCTACGACCTCGCCGGCCCGCGCGCCGGCGCCGTCCTGGGCACGGCGCTGGCGATCAAGATGGTCGCCTATGTGACGGTGTCCTCGCTCGCCGGCGCCTACGCCGACCGGGTTCCTCGGCGCGCGATGCTGGTGGGGCTGGACCTGGTGCGGGCGGCGGTGGTGGTGGCGTTGCCGTTCGTCACCGAGGTCTGGCACGTGTACGTGCTGATCGCGGTGTTGCAGTCGGCGTCGGCGGCGTTCACGCCGACGTTCCAGTCGGCGTTGCCGGACATCCTGCCCGACGAGGGCGACTACACGCGGGCCTTGTCGGCCTCGCAGCTGGCGTCGAGCCTGGAGACGCTGCTGAGCCCGGTGGTGGCCGCGCTCGTGTTGACCGTCGTGGACTTCCCGTGGTTGTTCGCGGGCACCGCCGCCGGGTTCCTGGCCTCGGCGGCCCTGGTGGTCTCGGCGCGGGTTCCCCGGGCGCGGCCGAGTGGTCGGGTGCGGTTCGTCGAGCGGCTGGGGGCGGGGACGCGGATCTTCCTGGCGACGCCCCGACTGCGGGGGGTGTTGGGCCTGGATCTGGCGGTGGCCGGGGCGGGCGCGGTGGTCATGGTGAACACGGTCAACTACGCGCGGGACGAGTTGGGCCGGTCGGAGACGGAGGTGGCGGTTCTCCTGGCCGCCAACGGGGTGGGGACGATCCTGGTGGCGTTGGCGCTGCCCCGGGTGTTGGAGCGGGTCGCGGAGCGCGGGGTGATGCTGGCGGGCGCGGGGACGCTGTGCGCGGGTGTGGTCGGGGCTGTCGGTTTGTCGCTGGTGGACTCCGGTGCCTGGCGGTGGCCGGTGGCCCTGGGGGTGTGGGCGGTGCTCGGCGCGGGGGCTGGGCTGGTGTTGACGCCGGTGGGGCGGGTGTTGCGGCGGTCGTCGGGGCCCGGGGACCGGCCGGCGCTGTTCGCGGCGCAGTTCTCGCTGTCGCACGCCTGTTGGCTGCTGAGCTACCCGGTGGCGGGCTGGGTGGTCACCGCCGCCGGGTTCACCACGGGGTGGGTGCTGCTCGCCGCGCTCGCGGTCGCCGGAGCGGTGACCGCCGTGGTGGTGTGGCCGGCGGAACGGTGGCGCGCGTCTCGGCGCCCCCGGGCGGTCGGGCGAGGACGCGGCCGGCTCCCCCACCGGGCGGTGAGGGACCCGGGCGCTGGAGGACGCCGTGCGGTCCCAGCTCCGCGTGCACGGCACGCCCCCGGCGCCCTAGCCCTGAAGGCCCACGACGAGCAGGCCGGCGAGGTTGATGAGGTTGTGCAGCACGATCGCCGGCAGGAGGCTGCCGGTCCGCTCCCGCACCCAGACGAAGAAGATTCCGGCGACCAGGGTGCTGAGCACGTATCCGAGTTGGACGGTGAGGCCGTCGACCGGGTCCACGACGAGGCCGTGCCCGAGGGCGAACAGCAGGCTGGTGATGAGCATGGCCCAGGTGGCGCTGATGCCGGCGATCCGGCGGCGGGCGGGCAACGCCTGGAGCACCAGGCAAAACAGGATCCCCCGGAAGAGGAACTCCTCCCACAGGCCGGGCATGACGGCGCTGTTGACGATGGCCTCGGCGGTGGGTTCCGCGGACGGACCCATCCCGCCGACGGCGTACTGCACCACCAGGGCGCCGAGCGCGCCCCCCGCGACCAGGGTCCACGACCCGGGTTTGGGCCGGGTCAGGCCCACCCCCTCCGGGGTGAGGCGGGGCCAGGCCAGGAGGAGACCGGCGGCGAAGGCCAGGGCCAGCAGTTGGCCCTGCCAGTTGCGGTCGAGGGACTCGAAGGGGCCGACGCGGGGCAGTGTCGTGAGGACGAGCACCGCGCCGTGCGCGCCGGCGACCGCCAGCAGGAGCCGTGCCGGGCTCGCGGGGTCCCGGTGGTCCTCGGGGCGGTCGGCCACCGGGGCGGGGGCACCGGCGGGGACGACGGCCGCCCGCCGGAGGGTGAGCCAGACGCCGGGGCCGCAGAGCAGGGCCACGACGAGCAGGTGCAGTGCCCAGGTGAGCAGGGCGGCGGTCACGGTGGTCAACGGGGGTCCTCGGTTCGGTGGGGCGCCGAGGCGGGCGCGGTCGCGCGACGGAAGGTCTCGGCGAGTTCGGTGGCGTAGTGGGCCGGGTCGATGTCGGGTTCGCGGGCGAGGACGGCGGGGACGGCTTCGAGCGCGGCGAGCAGGGTGGCGGCCATCAGCGTCGGGGTGAAGGCCCCGTACTCGCCGGCGGCCTGGCCGTCGGCCAGTAGCCGCTCGAGGTCGGCGCGGCCCTGGTCGGGCCCGGCGTCGGCGGGTGCCATGCCGGCGGCCCGCAGCTCGGCGAGCGCGGTGAGGTCGCGGAGGTGGCCGGCGGCGTAGTGGACGTTGTGGGTGATCAGCGCGGCCAGGGCCTCGGGGTAGGAGGCAGGGTTGGGCGTGGCGTCGCGGAGGCCGCGCCGCAGGTCGTCCACGACGCTGCTGGCCGCCTCGCGCATGAGGTCCGCGCGGTCGGCGAAGTGGTAGGAGATCAGCGAGGGGCTGATCGAGGCCCGGCGGGCGATGCGCGCGTAGGAGGCGCGGCCGTACCCGACCTCGCTGATGGTGTCGACGGCGGCGCGCACGATCTGTTCGCGGCGGGCCCGTTCGATGAACGACCTGCCCTGTTCGCTCGTCCCGTTTTTTGAATGCGCCACCAGTTTATTGTTCACCTGTTCAGGGCGTGGGGTCAAGGCACGTCGCCCGCCCACGGCCACCGGTCCCCGCCTCGCCCTCGGCCGGCGGCCCGACGTCCCCCGGGCCGGGGAGCACGCCGGGCCGGGTCACCTTCCTGACAGCGCCCAGGTCCGGTTGCTGACCGTCGACGCCCTGTTCCCGGGTCGTTCGGCGCGCGAAGCTTGTCCCTGTCACCGAGAGCGGAGACGGCCCCACCGGAAGAGGACGGGACCGCCGCGACGGGCCGGAACGCGAACCGGCGAGGTGACGGACCACCACGACGCGAAGGGAGGAGGGCGACATGCCAGCGGATCTGTCATTCACGTTCGCGAACGACGATTTCTACGAGCCGCTTGCCGAGGCCCCGCCCGGCACCCGCTACACGCCCACCCGGATGCCCCCCGGCTGGGACCGTGCCGACCAGGACGTGTGGACCCACTGGAGTCCGCCGCAGGCGCCGCCCCCGCCCGACCACGGTTGGAAGGTGCACGTCTCCAGCACCCCGGGCAACGCCCCGGCCGTCCTGGACGTCGTCGCTGCCGCCTGCGTGGACCTGGGTATCCCCTTCAAACACCTGGCCGGCCGCACCTACTTCCTGCTCCTGCACGGCAAGCACGCCTCCCGGCCGCAGAGCGGCAAGTTCTGCGCCCTCTACCCGGCCGACCCCCGCCAGGCCCACGAGGTCCTGCGTCGCCTGGAACACGACCTCGCCGGGGTGCCCGGCCCCTACGTGCTCACCGACCGCAGGTTCGGCTCCTCCCGGTGCGTCTCCTACCGCTACGGCGCCTTCCGCTCCCGCTACCGGCTGGAGGCCGACGGCACCCGCACCCCGGTGATGGCCGCCGCCGACGGGGACGAGATCCCCGACGACCGCCGCCCCGAGTTCCACCTCCCCGCCGGCGTCGCGGACCCCTTCGTCGAGGCCGAACCCGACCTGTCCGACGGTCCGGTCGCCTTCCACGGCTACACCTTCGACGCCGTGCTCCAGCACAGCAACGCCGGCGGCGCCTACCGGGCCACCGACGCCACCGGCCGGCAGGTCTTCCTCAAGGAGGCCCGGTCCCACGTCGCCCACTCCGGCCGCGACGTCGACGCCCACGCCCGGCTCACCGCCGAGTACCTGGTGCTGCGGGCCCTGCACGCCGGGGCACCCGGACTGGCACCGGAACCCGTGGAACGGTTCGACCACTGGGAGCACGCCTACCTGGCGACCGAACTGGTCCCCGGCCGGCCCCTGAGCAGGTGGCTGATGGCGAACAACCCCGCCATCCGCGTCGACCAGCCCGCCGAGGCCTTCACCGACTACTACCGCAGGTGCGGGTTGATCCTGGACCAGTTGCGCGACCAGCTCGACCGCCTCCACGAACTCGGCTACGTGTTCGTCGACGTCAGCCCGCGCAACGTGCTGGTCGACGACGAGGACCGCGTCCGGCTGGTCGACTTCGAGTCGACGCAGCGCCGGGACGCCACCATCCAGCCCCTGGCCACCCCCGGATTCGTCCCGCCGGAAGCCCTGAGCCCCGACGGCCGGGCCACGCTCGACCCGGTGCGCTACGACGACTACGGGTTGGCCGCGATCGCGCGGATGATGCTGGTCCCGACCATCCAGGTCGCCGAACGCAGCCCCTCGGCCGTGGACCACGTGACGGCCGCGCTGGAGGAACGCGCCCCGCTGCCGGCGACCCTCTGGGCGCGGGCGGACCGGTTCCGGGGCGTGCCCGCTCCGGGGCCGGCGCTGCCCTCCCCCGAGGCGGTGGCCGCCGAGCCCCACGAGTGGCTGAGCTGGCTACGGGACCACACCGCCAGCGCACTGCTCGCCCTCGCCGAACCCGACCACCCGCGCCGGGTCTTCCCGACCATCCCCGACGGGCACCGGAGCAACACCCGGTGCGTGGCCTACGGCAGCGCCGGCGTCCTGCACGCCCTGCGGATGGCCGGACACCCGCCGGCGCCGGCGCTGGTCACCCGACTTCGCGACGAGTCGCTGGCCGGGTGGCGCGACATCCCCCCTGGCCTGTTGTTCGGCAGCGCCGGCATCGCCTGGGTGCTCGCCCAGGAGGGCGAGTGGGATGCCGCCGAACGCCTCCTCCGCCACGCCGGCCGGCACCCGCTGGTGACCCGCTCGGCCACCCTGGGCGGCGGATCCGCCGGCCTGGCACTGGCCGAACTGTCCCTGTACTGCCGCACGGGCGAGGAGTCGGCCCTGGACCGCGCCCGAGCCCTGCTGGAGACGCTGCCCACCGGCGAGGGCCTGACGCCCCTGCTGGGCGGCGACGACCGCTCCGGACTGGCCCAGGGCCGGCCCGGCGTGGCGTTGGCCCTGTACTACCTGGGTCGGCTGACCGGGGACGACGCGCCCCTGGAACGCGGGCTCGACCTGCTCCGCGCCGAACTCGTCCACGCCCAGCCGTGGGAGACCGGGGCGCTCGGGTTCCGGGTCTCGGCCAGGGACCGGCGCACCATGCCCTACCTGTACGCGGGCAGCGCCGGCTACGTCCACGTGCTCGCCCGGTACCTCGCCTGGCGGCCGGACCCGCACCTGGCGGACGTGCTCGACCGGTGCGTGCGGGGCCTGCGCGTGCGGTTCACCATCGGCGGCGGGCTGTTCACCGGCCAGGCGGGGATGGGCTTCGTGCTCGGTGAGACGGCACGACTGCTGGGGGCCCCGGCGTCCACCGAGGACGCCGTTGCCTCCGGGCGGGCCCTGTTCCACCACGCCGTCCCCCACGCCACGGGCGTGCGGTGGCCCGGCCTGCACGGCAACCGGTTGAGCGCCGAGCTGTGGAGCGGCGCGGCCGGTGTCCTGCTCGCACTGCACCAGCTGGTCGACCCGGCGCCCGACCGCCTGTTCACCCTCGACCTGCCGGTGGCCGATCGGACCGGCCAGCCCGCCACGACCCGAACCGGGACGGCGCCGGCCCCGGTCTGACCGGCCCTGTCGGCCGTCGGACTCCGCGCCGCCCCGCCGCCACCACCGACTTCCCTCCCACGACCGGTGGGAGGGGTGGAAGAAGAAGGAGAACCACCATGAACGACGCCCTGCGCCTCCAGGTCCAGCCCGACGCCGAGAACGACGTCGAGGACGACGCCCCCATCAGCACCACCAGCCTCGCCATCTGCGACATCGGGGAACAGATCTCCTGACCCCGAACCGGAACCGCGTCCGACCCGGTACCACGTCCGGACCCGCAACCGGCTCCAGACCGGGGAACGCGCAGCGCACCACCACTGATCCCGCGAACCCCAGCACCACGCCGCACCACACACACCACACACGAAGGAGAACCACCATGAACGACGCCCTCCGTCTCCAGGTCCAGCCCGACGCCGAGAACGACGTCGAGGACGACGCCCCCATCAGCACCACCAGCCTCGCCATCTGCGACATCAAGGAGATCTCCTGACCGGAACCGGTTCCGGGCAGCGCCGCCACCGCATGGCCCCGTGGTGGCGGCGCCCCGGCCCCGCCGGGGACGACCACGTCCGCCGGTCCCCCACGAACCAGCCGCCCGCGACGCGGGAGGCGAGATCCGCTGGCCGGTCGGGCACGGCGGCCCGGGCCGCCGTGCCTGGCGGCGGATCCGACCCGGGGTGCCGGGCCCAGCGCCGAGAGGCGGCCACGAACACCCGCCCCGGCCCACCCCTCCCGTTCCCCTTCCCGTCCTTCCCCTTCCCGCGAGGAGTTCCCGCCATGAGCGAAGCGCTCGCCCTGGCCGGCATGGAGTTCGGCGACGACATCGACGACGACGCCCCGATCAGCGTGCTGTCGGTGTCCTACTGCGACGACGCCTTCTTCGGCTGATCCCCGGCCGGACCCGACCCCAGGAGCCGCCATGACCACGTCCCGTCCGGGCGTCCCGTCGCGGCCACGCCGCGACCACCTCCCGCAGCGGCGTGCCGCCGACATTCGCGGCCGCGACCACCACCGGGTCCCCGCCGGGGCCGGCCCCCGCGATGTGGCAGCCGGGCGAGCGGTCCGCCCCAGCCCGCCGCGTCACTGCCGGTGGCGGCCCTCCCCGTGCCCCACGGCCTCCCGGTTCGGCGACGCGCCCCCCACGACCGGATGCCGCTCCACCCGGCGCAGCGGCCCGCGCTGTCCCCGCACCGCGCGGGGGTGCCGGCGATGACGGCCCGCACCGTCGCCGACCGCGACTTCCGGTTGTTCCTGGTGGGTCAACTCGCCTCGGTGTTCGGCGGCACCCTGACCACGACCGCGATCTCGGTGATCGCGGTGACCGGCCTCGGCGCCGGCCCTCGGGACGTCTCCCTGGTGGTGGCCGCCGGCATGCTGCCGGCGCTGCTGTTCGGACCGGTCTGCGGTGTCCTGCTCGACCGGGTCCGGCGCCCCAGGAGGGCGTTGATCGTCGCCGACCTGGGCGCGGCGGCGATGGTGGGGGCCTGCGCGGTCGCCGGTCTGACCGGGACGCTGAACCTCGGCTGGCTGGTGGCGCTCAACGTGGTGCTCGGCGTGGTCCACCTGACGGTGAACGGGCTCTACTTCTCCCATCTGCACTCGCTCGGGGTGTCGGACGTCGGTCGGGCCCGGGGCCGCCTCCAGTCCTCCGAGATGCTGGCCAGCTCCGTGGCGGGTTCCCTCGCCGGCCCGGTGGCCGCCGGGCTCGGGGCGGCGGTGCTGTTCGTCGGGGACGCCCTCGCCTACCTGTTCAGCGCCTACTGCCTGGTCCGGTTGCGTTCCCCCGACCACCGACCACCGTCCGGCCAGGCCAGGAAGAAGTTGACGGAGGAACTGGCGGACGGGCTGCGGGCGCTGCGGGGCAACCGGCTGCTGCTCGGCTACGCGGGGTTCCTCGTGCTCAGCGGGGTCGCCGCCAGCGGCATCGCCACCCAACGGGCGGTGTTCCTGCTGGACACGGTCGCGCTGCCGGTCGCCCTGTACACGCTGCCCACCGTGCTCGCCACCCTCCTGGGCGCCGGTGGCGCACTGCTCGCCCCCCGGCTGCTCGCCCGGGGGCACACCCCGCGCCGGCTCCTGCTGGTGGGACTGTCCGCCGCGGCGGTCGCCGGCGCGGTGCTGCCGCTGGCCGGTGGCCCGCCGGGGTGGGTCGTGACGGTGTCGGCGTTGAGCATCGCGCTCCCCCTGTTCTTCGGGGGGCTCGCGAACATCGCGCTGGTGACGGTGATCGCCGACGACGTGGGGGACTCCTACTTCGCCAGGATCACCACCCTGCTCGGCTCGGTGGGGACGCTGGCGAACACGGCTGGCGCGCTGCTGGGAGGGGTGTTGGGGGAGGCGCTGGGCACCCGGGGCGGGATCTGGACGTGCGTCGGGGTGAACCTGGTGGCCGTCGCGGTGCTGTTGGCGGTGGCCGGCCGGCGCCCCGCCCGCTCCGCCACCGACCCGGTCGCGGCGGACGCCGACCACGCGCGGGCGACCCCGGGACCCTCCCGGGAGGACACCACCGCCCCGCCCGGCGTCGGGCCCGACGTCGAGGCGCCCCGGTCGGACGCGGCGCAGCCACCGCCACAGACCCTCACGGGAGGGAGGACACGATGAGCCCGGTCTACCCCGAGTGCCCCCGGACCGAGCGGATCGAGCTGGTGCACGGCCTGCGGGTCGACGATCCCTACCGGTGGTTGGAGGACCCGCTGTGCCCCGCGGCCCGCGACTGGGTCGCCGCCCAACAGGCGCTCGCCGAGGTCCACCTCAACGGCCTGCCCGGCCAGTCCGGTATCCGGCGGCTGCTGCGCGGCCTGGTCACCGGGCCGACGGCGTCCCCGGTGAAACCGGCCGGGGCCCGCCGGTTCCGGGTGGGGCGGTCCTCCGCGTTGCGGCGGTGGACCCTCCAGGTCGCCGACGAACCGGACGCGCCGTGGCGGGCGGTGGTGGACACCGCCCAGTTGGGCGGGGACGGGGTGACGGTGCGGCGTTGGCAGCCCTCCCCCGCCGGCCGCTACCTGGCCGTGCAGACCACGGTGGACGGCGCCGAGGACATCACCCCGCTGAACGTGGTCGACGTGGCGGCGCGGCGGGTGGTGGAGACCTCGCCGTTGACCCGCTACTCCTCGGTGTGCTGGCTGGCCGACGAACGGTCCTACTACTACGCCCGCCGACACCTGGACCGCCCGGGCAGCGGGGTCTACCTGCACCGGGTCGGGCACCCGTGGATCACCGACCAGCTGGTGACCGGCGACGACGAGCCCGTCACCCGCTACCACCTGGCCCTGTGGCACGACCGGTGGCTGGTGGTGTGCCGCCGGCACGGCACCAGCCGGGACACCACCCTGCTGGTCGCCGACCGGCACGCCGACGGCGAGGTCCGGGGGCTGGAGCTCACCGGCACCTCGGTGGGCGGGGTCCTGGTCGACCACGGAGGACGGCTGTTCGCGGTGACCACCGAGGGCGCGCGTTTCGGCCGGCTCGTCGCGGCCGACCCCGACGCGGACGGCGCCTGGCGGTCCTGGCGCACCGTGCTGCCCGAGCAGCCACCGTCCGTGCTGACCTCGGTGAGCCTGGCCGGTGTCGAGGGCGCCGAACGCCTGGTGGCGTCGCGCACCCTCGACGGCTACAGCTCGCTGACCGTGCACGACGCCACCGACGGCCGGCTGTTGACCGACGTGCGGTTGCCCGGACCGGGCACCGTGTCGGCGGTCAACCCCACCGACCACCCGTTCGTCCTCGCCGTCAGCTACACCGACTGGGTGACACCGTTGTCGGTGTGGCGGGTCGACGTCCGCACCGGGGACATGACGCCGACCGAGGCGGTGACCCGCCGCGACGAGGTGGAGGTGCTGCGCACCAGCTACCCCTCCGACGACGGCACCGAGGTGCCGATGACGATCCTGGCGCTGCGCCAGCGCGGCGGCCGTCGGCCACGGCCGACCGTGCTCACCTGCTACGGGGGCTTCGGGATCACCTTCCGCCCCGGGTTCCAACCCGACGCGCTCACCTGGGTGCTGGCCGGCGGGGTGATGGCCATCGCCGGGGTGCGTGGCGGCGGGGAACGCGGCCGCCAGTGGCACCTGGACGGCGCCGGACCGCACAAACCCAACGCGGTGCGCGACCTGCACGCGGCCGGCGACCACCTGGTGCGCCGCCGGTGGACGCGGCGGCCGCAGCTGGCGCTGCTGGGCGGCAGCAACGGCGGACTGGTGGTCACCGCGGCCACCGTGCAACGGCCCAAGGCCTACGCGGCGGTGTCCAGCGCCGGCGCCCCCCTGGACATGGTCCGCTACGAACGGTGGGGGCTGGGCCGCGCGTGGCGCGCGGAGTACGGGGACGTCAGGGACCTCGCCGCGTTGGCGACCCTGCTCAGCTACTCGCCGTACCACAACGTGCGTCCCCAGCGCGGCAGGCTGCCGGCGATGCTGTTCACCACCGGGGAGAACGACACCCGGGTGGACCCGGCGCACTCGCGGAAGATGGTGGCCGCGCTGCAACACCGCACGAGCGGCGGGCCCGTGCTGCTGCGGGTCACCCCCGGCACCGGGCACGTCGGCGGGGGGCGCGAGTCGGAGGCCCTGGCCACGGCGATGCTGGCGTTCCTGGCCTGGCACACCGGGCTGAGGTTCGACGACGACGGCTGACCGGGCCGGCACGCGTCCGCGACGGCGCGCGCCAACCGGACCGGGCACTCCCGGGCCGGCGAGGACGGGCGAGACGGGGGCGAGGACCGTGGGCGGGACCGGGTGGGAGCACCGGCGGCGCGGCGGGGGCTCGGGCCGGGGATTCCCCGAGCGGCCGTGTCGGCCCGACACCGGGCCCGTCCGGGCCCGCTGGGCCGGCGGATCGGCGGTCCCGAGTCCCCGGGCGGCGGGCGGGCCGACGTGGGTCGCCGGCGGCGGCCGCCGAGGTCCCCTCGCGGCCCCACCGCGCGGCGGTCACCCCGACCGGGGCGGTCGTCCGACCATGACCCCGGGACGACCGCGGCCCACGCCGCGCCGGAGGCCGCCTGGCCCGGCCGGGCACCACCACCCCACGGCTCCGGAATCCCCCGGCGGTGGAGGGCGGGCCGGGGCGACGTCGAACGCCGCGACCGCCGGAGCATCCCCGGCCGACGGGTCATCCCCGGCCGACGGGTCATCCCCGGCCGACGGGTCATCCCCGGCCGACGGGTCATCCCCGGCCGACGGGTCATCCCCGGCCGGCGGGGCCCGACCGGGCACCGGGCCGGCCGGGACCGCCACCGAGGGGGCCGGGCGGCGTGGGGCTGCTCCCCCGCCCCGACCCTCGCCGCGTTGGGCCGGGCACCGCCCGCCGGTCCCCGGCCCGGCCCGCTCCCACCCGTTGGCCCGCCGGCCGCGGCGCGGTGGCCCGCCGGACGCCTCAGCGGTGCTCGGCGGCCAGCTCCACCAGTCCCGCCCGGTCGGCCCGGCCCGTCTTGGTGATCAGGCTGGCCACGTGCTTCTCCACGGTGCGCGGCGAGATGTGCAGGCGGGTCGCGATGGCCTTGTTGCCCAGTCGGTGCACGAGCAGTTCCAGCACCTCGAACTCGCGGGAGGTGACACCGAGTTCCCGCAGCCCCACCGGGACCCGGTCGGTGCCGGCCCTGCGTTGCCGCACCGGCGCTCCCACCTGCCGCAGCAGCGCCCGGCAGGCGCTCGCCGGGGCGGCCACGCCCCGCTGGTGGAAGTACTCCTCGGCCTGCCGCAACCAGCCCGCCGGCTCACCCCACCCACCCCCGTGAGCGGCCTCGGCGACCAGCCGCAACCCCAGCGCCCGGCCGAGGGGGTAGGGCTCCGCGGCGGCCAGGGCGCGGCGGGCGGCGTCCTCGGCCCGGCCCGCGTCCCCGTCCCGCCCGTGCAGCACCGCCGTCGCCAACAGCACGAACTGCCGGTTCCACCGCATCCCGCCCGCCGGGGCGGCGGTCACCTCGGCGTGCTCGGCCCAGCCGGCGTCCCCGGCCACCACCCGCAGCAGCAGGTGCAGGCCGTGCCGCCCGGCGAGGAAGAAGGTGGTGGGGTTCTCCGCCTGCGCCACGAGGACGGCGGCGAACTCGGCGCCGGCCGCCGCGTGGTCCTCCTCCAGCAGCGCGCACACCGCCCTGGCCAGTCCCAGGGCCAGCGGCTGCTCCTGCGAACCGGGGCCGCCGTGCCGGGCGAACTCCGCCAGTTCGCGGTCCATGCCCGGCCGGTCGGCCCGGTGCGCGGACAGGACCGCCCTGGCCATGAGCACGTAACGGACGACCGCCGTCAGGTGCAGCCGGGTGGCGTCGGCGAGCACCGCGTCCAACCGGTACGCCGCGACCTCGTGGTCGCCCCGCAGGACGGTGTCCAGGGCGAGGATCGCGTCCACGTTCACCGCCAGCGGCAACGCGCCCACCCGCAGCGCCTCCACCCGGGCGTGGGCCAGGACGCTGGTGTCCCCCTCGGCGAGCCAGGCGTTCCCGGCCAGGCCCATCAACGCGTAGATCCGCCAGATCGGCAGCCGGTGCTCCTCGGCCACCCGGCGGGCGCGGTCGAAGTGCCGCCACGCCTCGTCCAGGTCCCGTTCCCTGGCGACGGTGCCGATGGTGCGCCACGCCTGGCAGGCGATGACCGGCAGCGGAACCCGGTCGGTGGCCGCCACCGCCCGCCGGGCCAGCTCCTCGGCCTCCCTGGTCCGGTGCCGTCCGGGCGCGTTCAACGCCAGCGACGCGGCCACCGCGTCAACGGGGGCGGTGTGCTCGGGGGCCGCGTGCTCACCCAGGAGCCGGCGGGCCTCCCGCACCTGGTCGATCCCGTCCTCCCAGCGGCCGGCGATCTGGGTGACCCAGGCGAGGCGGACGTGCAGGGCGGCGCGGCGGGTCCGGTCGGCGGCGGTGCCGTGGTCGTCGAGGGTCCCGGCGAGCTCGAAGGCCCGTTCCAGGTTCCCCGCCTCGGCCAGCGCGTAGAGCAGGGCCTCCACCACCTCCGCCCGGCTGGTGGGGTCCCCGTGGTCGGACAGCAGCCGTTCGGCCTGCTCCAGCAGGGTGATCGCGGACTGCGCGGCCCCGTCGGCCAGGGCACGCCGGCCGGCCTCCAGGTAGTGCCCCGCCGCCACCGAGGTCTCCCCGGCGGCACGGCGCAGCACCGCGGTGAGCTGGCACCACTCGCCCGGCAGGTCCGGGTGCAGGGCGGTGACCACGTCGGCCGCCCTGGCGCTGAGGGCGGCCCGGTCGGTCGGGGTCAGCCGGGCCAGCAACGCCTCCGCCGTCAACGGGTGTTGGAAGGCGTACCAGTCGGGGCCCCGGTCGTCGGAGGCGACGAGTTGCGCGGCCACCGCCGACTGGAGGTGGCCCAGCAGCGTGTGGTCATCCATCCCGGTGACGCGTTGCACGATGGACAGCGGGAACCGGCGGCCGAGGACGGCGGCTGCGGAGAGCAGCGCCTCCCCCTTGGGCCCGAGCCGGTCGGCGCGTTGGGTGATGCTGCGCACCAGGGTGTCCGGCACCTCGGTGCGCAGGGCCCGCACCAGCTGCCAGCCCCCGGCGCCCGGCACCAGCCGGCCCGCGCTGACCATGCCCCGCAGCAGTTCCTCGACGACCAGCGGATTGCCGGCGCTGTCCTCCCACAGCCGGTCGGTGACCTCGATTGGCACCCGCTCCGGGTCGCTGTCCAGGCAGGACGCCGCGAACACCCGTACCTGCGCCGCGCCGAGCCGTTCCAGGTGCAACGCCCGGCCGGTGTCCCGGCGGGTGGCCGAGTCCGCCAGGTCCAGCGCCGCCCCGGGTTCGGAGCGGACGGTGGCCAGGAGCACGCCGGGCTGGAGGTCGAGGTTGTCGCACAGGTACTCCACGACCGCGAGGGTCTCCAGGTCGGCGTCGTGCAGGTCGTCGAGGACCAGCAGGCAACCCCGCTCACGTCCCACGACACCCATGAGCCGCAGCAGCGCCTCGGCCAACACCACGAACGAGGCGTCCCGTTGGGTGTCGCCGTGATCCCAGTCGGGCACCAGCCGCCCCAGGACGGGCCGGTAGGGGCCGAGATCGGCTTCGATGGCGGACGCCCCGCCCCGCACGAGGGAGAGCAACGCCTCGGCCAACGGACGGAACGGAACCGAGGGCCCGAACGATCCCGCCCGGCCGCGCAGCACGACCATGCCGGCCTCGTAGGCGGTACCGACCGCCTCGGCGGCGATCCGGGACTTGCCGATCCCGGGTTCGCCGACGACGAAGAGCGCGGAGCCACGGCCCTTCCTGGCGTTGGCCAGGGCGGCACCGAGCTCCGCCAGCTCCGTGTCCCGTCCGATGAGGAGTGGCGCACGGATCCGCATACCGGGACTCTAACGACCCGGTACACGCAGCGACCGCTCGTTCACGGATTCGCAACGTCGTCGACCCGGCGACGCGGTAGGGCTCAGAGCTGCGTTCCCGGGGCGCTGACGGTGGTCAGCGGCGGCAACCCGGAGGTGACGATCGCGCTGAGGGTGAGACCGGCGAGGACGCTGACCCGCGCCCCGACCGACAGGCGGGCAGGCGTGCGGGCCTCGCCGATCGGGTGGTCGTCCACGTTGGCGTGGGCCGGCGCCACGGGCAGCGCGTCGTGGTCGGTGCCGGCGGGGGCGGTGGTGGGGCGGTGGTCGGCGGTCATGGCGTTCTCCTCGTGGTGTCGGCGGGTGCCTCGTCGGACGGGAGGTTCCCGGGAATCGGGGGGTGGTGGGTGTGGGTCGCGGGTGGTGCGGTGTCCGACTCCGGGGTGCTCCCTCCCGGGAACCGGACGTCGGGGTCGGGGCGCCGGTCAGGGACCGTCCCGCTGGGGCCGCCCCCGCGCCCGCCGCTCCACCACCTCCGGGGCGGGCCCCGGCGGGACACCGGTGGTGCCGGTACCCCACCTGGCGGTGGTCGGCGGCCGGGGTCCCGGGTGCAGGGCGAGCACGGAGGGCACCACGTCGGGCAGGGCGAGCCGCAGCAGCCCGTACCCGATGCCGGCCAACCCGGTCAGCAACCCCGGGGTGGTCAGGCCGGACGGGGTGCCGCACCGAGGACCGGTCCGTTCCAGGGCGCCCAACACCCGGGCCTGTCCGCGTTCGGCGGCGCCCAGCAGGTCGGGTCGACGGCGGGTGAGGGCGGTCAACGCCTCCACCACGCCCAGTTCTCCGTGGCAGGGGGTCAGGTCGGCGCGGGCCTCCCGCACGGTCAGCGCCTCCAGCGCCGCGTCCGGCAGCGGGTCGGCCCCACCCGACGCCCCGGGCGGGCCGCTGCCCGCGCCCGCCCACGCCAGGGCCGGACCGGCGATACCGTGGCACCACGCGGAACCCCCGCGTGCCAGCAGCTCCCGGGTGGCCGCGTCCAGCAGCGCGGCACCGGAGGTCGTCAGCGACGGCCGCGCGGGCAGCACGGCGCCGGCCCGCAGCAGGGCCCACCCGACACCGGCCGTGCCGTGCGGGAACGACGGATCGCCGCCCGCCCCCGACAGCCCACCGCCCAGGCCCCCGTCCCCGGCGACGTGGCGGTGCAGCCGGTCCGCCAGCGGCGCGAGCACCTCGGCGGCCTCCGGGGATCCCGTCTCCTCGTGCACCGAGGCCAGCACCGCCACCGCCCCGGCCCAGCCGGTCGCCAGACCCACCCCGTGCTCGGGGGCCTCCCCCTCTGGCCGGGCCGAGGCGGTGCGGCCGAGCAGCGGCAGCGACCGGTCCAGCCAGGCGCGGGGCTCCGGGTCGTCGAGCAGGGCGGACAGCCGCGCCAGGGCATAGCTGATGCCGGCGAGGCCCTGGAACGCCCCCACGCCCACGGTCGTCGCCAGGGCCGGTTCGGCGTGGAACGCCGCCAGCAGCGCCGGCAGCGGGCGCACCGCGCGACGGGCCAGCCCGGTGTACCGGGGTATCCCGGTGAGCGCGCCGAGCTGGGCGAGGAACACCGCGACCCCGCAGTACCCGTCACCCAGGCCGGCGCCCATCGGCAACACCGCCCAGTAGCGGTCGTCCACCGGTTGCAGCCCGAGCCAGTTGGCCCGCCGCTCGTCGTGCTCGGCGGTGGCGACCAGTGAGTCGCCGATCGCGCATGCCGCGGTGAGCAGGCGGTCCACGTCGGGGACCACCAGGGCGGTGGCGCCGGCGGGGACGGCCCGCGCGTGGTGGGACACCGCCGGGGTCCGGGTGTCCAACGCGGCCCGGATCAACCACTCCTGGTCGCGCCGGTCCACCTCGTCGAGCGCGCGCACCTTGCCGAGGACGGCGTCCAGGCCGGCGACCGGCAGCCGGTCGGGCACCACCCGGCCGGAGCCGGTGTGGACGTCCCGGCTGTCGGGGGTGGTGGTGAACAGCGGAACATCGCCCCGCCACAGCTCCGCCACCTCGCAGGGCACCAGGTCCCGCAGTTCCGGGCTCTGGGACAGCACAGCGAAGGCCCGGTCCCGGTCGGCTCCGGAGCGCACCGCGTCCGGGTGGGTCGATTCGGCCAGCAACGTCGCGTAGACGCTGGTGTCGCGGAACACCACCCGCTGCTCGGTCCCGGCGCAGTCCCGCAGCGGCCCGCCGTCGGCCAGCAGCTCGGCCCGGTGCGTGAGAACGGCCTCGTAGGTCGCGCGGAACCCGCCGACCAGGCCGTCGACGTGGGCGGCCGGTTCGACGTCCGGCGCCCCGGGCAGGCCCGGTCGGTTGCTGGCGGCCTCCACGGTGCCCGGGACGCGCTCCAACCGCATCGTGTCCCGCCCGGTGTCGACCCACCGCACCCCGTCGTCGGGGTGCCGCGCGCCCGGGTCGCCCCCCAGCCCCGACAGGTCCACCGCGCCCTCCGGCCCCAGCAGCATCCTCGGGAGCAGCGCGGTGCGGTGCACCGAGGCGAGCAGCGCCGTCAACGCCGGATCACCCCCGGTGGTGGTGCCGGGTGGGAACGCCGGGTGGAACAGGGTCTCCACGTCCACGACCACCGGGTGCTCGCCGTGCGCCACCAGGTTCTCGTAGTGGACGTCGGTGCCGTCCACCAGGTACAGCAGGGCCAGCAGGGCGCCCTGCCGGCGGTAGAAGCGGTCCACCCCGGTCAGCTCGGCGCACGGCAGGTGCTCGACGAACTCGGCCCACCCGTAGCCCCGGCCGGCCAGCTGCCGCACCGACCGCAATCCCAGGTCCGGGACCCGGGCGTCCACCCAGTCGACCAGGCGGGTGAAGCGGAGGGACAGGTCGACGGGGCGCGGCTTGTGGACGATCCGCCGGCCGTCGGCGAAGTGGAGCACGGCCACGGTCCGCCCGCCCCGATGCCGGTCACCCATCCCCGGCGTGACCCGCACCAGCGGACCGGGATCGGTGCCCCCCAACAGGGTGGCGACGATCGCCGCCCGGTCCCGCAGGTAGCGGCCCACCAGTTCGGCCGCCGACTGGGCGTCCTGGGTGATGGTCTGGGCCAGCAGTCGGGCCAGCACCGGGTACCGCCGGACGAACCCGGTCAGGCCGGCCCTGGTCGCCGTGGCGGCGAGGAACCCGGCGAACCGGGACTCGGAGGTCGCTCCCGGCAAGGCGCCCCGGAGGCGGTCGTGGTGCAGGTCCAGGACGAGGGCGCGGGCCGAGGTGCGGACCAGCCGGGCGCGGGTGGCCGCCAGCAGCCCGGCGCGAACGGTGTCGGCATCGACCAGCGCGGGGTGGGACGGCGCGGGCAGTGCGGCGTTCAGGTGGTCGGCGGCCACCGCCAGGAACGGCTCCAGGGCGGGCGCCAGGCACAGCACGTCGCCCGGCGTGGTCGCGGCGCCGTCCCCCCGCGACGCCGCGACCTCCCCCCGAGCCCGGACCGCCCTGTCGGGAGTCCGGGACGCCTCCGACCCGCCGGCACCCGGTGAGGACCCGCCGACCGGAGGGGCCTCGTCGGACGACGCCGCCAGCACGCGTTCCACGACCTCCGCCCACTCGGGCCGCTCCCCGGGGACCTCGACCGGTTCGGGGCCGCCGCCCTCCGGCGGCCGGGTCGCGGCACGCTCGGCGGCGGAGAGCGCACCGGCCCACCACCGCGAATCGAGCGGCTCCTCGGCCGGGCTGAGTGTCGGTGAGGCGGTCACGGGATCACCGTGCCACGCACCCACCACCACCGGCATGGGTGAGAGCCCCCCATATTCCCGGCACACCCCCCGTTGTCCCGCCGGCAGGCGTGCCGGGACGGCGGGTTCGCGCGCGGCACCCGGAGCGGCGGGCGGGGGACACGGCCACACCCCCATGCGACGAACCGGGCGTTCGGGAGTGACCCCACCGACCGGAGACCACACCGGACCACGCCTGCCGCACCGTCACCCAGCGGAGAGCCACCCGCTCCCCCACCCGACCGCCCCGGGCTCGGAAATCCGGGTAGCCGCCACCCATGTGGGTGAGCACGGGCGGCCTCCACACTGAGCACGGCCCACGACAGGAGGGAGAGGTCGTGACCGTCACCGCGCACCACCCCGACACCGCCCCGGAGCGGAGCGACTGATGGCCCTGCGGGATCTCGGTTTCACCGCCGAACAGGAACGCGTCTACCGCGCGCTGCTGGCCGATCCGGACAGCGACCTGGCCGGGCTCGCCCGCACCGGCACGCCGGGGACCGTCCGCGCAGCCCTGGCCGGCCTCGTCGAACTCGGCGTCGCCCGCTTCCGCGCCGACCGCCCCTCCGGGGTGGAACTGCCGCGCCCCTCGGTCGCCCTCGGCGACCTCATCGAACGCACCGAGGACGAACTCCTGCGCCGACACCGCCGGGTCGGCGACACCAGGAGCGAGGTGCCGGCACTGGCCGAACAACACGCCGGCACCACCGCCGGGCCACTCACCGGCCAGGGCGTGGAACGACTCACCGACGTCGACCAGGTACGGGAACGCCTCGCCGAACTGTCCTTCTTCACCAGGACCAGCGTCTACTCCGTGCACCCCTCGGCGCGCCCCAGCCCGGAGTCGGTGGCCGCCGCCCGCCCGCTGGACGTGCGCAGCCAGCGACGGGGCGTGGAGATGCGAGTCATCCACGAGGCCAGCGTCGTCACCGACCACCGCGTCCGCGACCACCTGCGGGAGGCCGCCGCCTCCGGGGCGCGGATCCGGCTGTCCGACCTGCCCGTCGAGCGGATGATCATCATGGACGAGGAGGTCGTGGTCGTCCCCTCCGATCCGAGCGACACCCGGCGGGGCGCGTTGGTGGTGCGGCAGGCCGGCCTGGTGCGCGGGTTCCTGCACCTGTTCCACCGCATCTGGGCGGAGGCCGCCGACCTCACGACCAGCGACGACCCGCCAGCCGACCTGACCGAGGAGGACCGCCAGCTCCTGGCGCTGCTGGCCGAGGGCCGCACCGACGAGACCGCCGCCCGCGCGGTGGGCGTGTCCGTCCGGCACCTGCGGCGCCGCATCGCCCGCCTGATGCACCGACTCCAGGCGGCGAGCCGTTTCGAGGCCGGGGTGGCCGCCGCCCGCCGGGGCTGGCTGTGACCGTGGCCCGCCGCACGCCGCGCCGCCCGGGGATCGGCCCGGCCCGCCGCGCCGGTGCCGCTCGACGGGGCGGGGCACCGGTCACCGCGCCGCCGTCCCGGCGCTCACCCCGAGCCGGTGCCGCCGAACCCCAGCCGGTCCGGTGCGAACACCGACCACGACCACCACGAGAACGCACGACGAAGGGATGACCAGCATGCCCGCGACCAGGACAACCCGGCCCAGGGCCGCCCGCGCGGGTGGGCCCGAAGGCGGCACCCGCCCGCACGGTGGGCGGCTGCTCCCGCCCGCCGACGGCGCCGCGCCGCCGGCTCCGGACCGGACCCAGCCGGCGCATGACCACGGCCCGTTGCCCCTCGGCGTCTTCGGCTGGGACTGAGGCACTTCGTGACGGTCTCGGTGTCGGGTGGGCGCCGACGGCCCCGGCACGCACGGCGCCCACTCCCGGGCCGCGCCCCGACCTCCCGCCGTTCCGGATCCGGAGTCCGGGCTCCGGGCTCCGGGCTCCGGCTTCGGCTTCGGGGCTCGGGCTTCGGCTTCGGGGCTCGGGGCTTCGGCTTCGGGGCTCGGGGCTTCGGCTTCGGGGCTCGGGGGAGGCGGGGACAAGGTGGCGCGTCGCCGTCAGTTCTCCGGCGGACGCACCGCACGCCGGAGGATCTTGCCCGTCAACCCCTTCGGCAGCTCCGGCACGAACCACAGATGACGGGGGTACTTGTAGGTGGCGACGCGTTCCCGCAGGAACTCACGCAGCTCGTCCTCGGTCACCGTCGCCCCCGGCTTCCGGGCGACGGCCGCGCCGACCTCCTCACCCAGCTCCGGGTGCGGCACACCGACGACCGCGACCTCCAGCACGTCCGGGTGCTCGTAGCAGGCCTCCTCCACCTCGCGCGGGTACACGTTGTACCCGCCGCGCAGGATCAGGTCCTTCTTGCGGTCGACGATGTGGAAGAAGCCGTCCTCGTCCCGGCGCGCGAGGTCACCGGTGCGCAGCCACCCGTCGGGCATCGCCGCCTCGGTGGCCTCCGGGCGCCGCCAGTAGCCCCGCATCACGTTGGGCCCCTGGATGACGATCTCCCCGACCTCCCCGTCGGGCAGCTCCACCCCGAGGTCGTCCACCACCCGCATCCGCACCCCCCGCACCGGGGTTCCGATGGACCCGGCCTTGCGGGGCCGATCGGGGTGGTTGAACGAGGCGACCGGGGAGGTCTCGCTCAGGCCGTAGCCCTCCAGGATCTGGCAGCCGAACGCGTCCTCGAAGGCGGAGAGCAGCTCCAACGGCATCGCCGCGCCGCCCGAGATGCAGGTGCGCAGACTGGACACGTCCACCCCACTCCGGTCCGGGTGGTTGAGCATCGCCCCGTACATGGTGGGCACGCCCTGGAACACCGTGACCCGGTCCCGTTCGACGACCTCCAACGCCCGCCCCGGGTCGAACCGGGGGATCAGCGTCAGGCTCGCGCCCGTCCGCACGGCCGCGAGCAGGCCACAGGTGAGCCCGAAGGAGTGAAACAGGGGAAGGCACCCCATGATCACGTCCTCCTCGGTGCACTCCAGGACGGTGGCGGCCGTCAGCTCCGCGTTGCCCCGCAGGTTGTCGTGGGTCAGTTCGGCGCCCTTGGGTTCCCCAGTGGTGCCCGAGGTGTAGAGGATCAGCGCGGTGGCCGTGGCGTCGATGGCGCCGGCCCGCTCCACGAGCTCCGCCACCTCCCCTTCTGGCGTGGGAGCCAGCAGGCCGGGAGTGTCGGCGAGTTCGGCCACGGTGAGCGCCGGCACCCCGACCTCACCGGCGGCGGGCGTCACCTGGTCCATCGCGGGCCCGTCCGACACCACCAGCGAGGCCTCCGCGTCGGACAGCCGGTAGCGGATCTCCCGGGACCGGAGCAGCGGCGCCATCGGCACCGCGACGCCCCCGGCGAGCAGCACGCCGAAGAACACCACGGGGAACGCCGGAACGTTCGGGAGGACGAGCCCCACCCGGTCGCCCGGCCGCACGTCCCGAGCCGCCAGGGACAAGGCCACGTCCGAGGCGCGGTGCAGGAGGTCCCGGTAGGTCAGGACCTCCCCGTCGAGCCGCACGGCCGGCCGGTCCGGGTGTCGGGTCGCCGTCTCCGCCAGCATCGTCGCCAGGTTCGTCATCGGCTCGGCTCCTTCGCCTCGGACCGTCTCCTCCCAGCACGCTGACACTTCCGAGTGAGGGTTGGCAACCTGAACGGGCGCCGTGCCCGAGGGTTCGGACCAGCCGGGGCCGCGCCGCCGGCGCGGGGCCGGAGGTTCCCGGGCGCGGTCGGGCGGGCTGGGTCCGCCCGGCGGGGTTGGGTCGCGTTCGGCGGGGCTGGGTCGCCGGGCCAGGCGGGAAGCGTGGCCCTCACCCACGACGCCCTCGGTCAGGCGGACCACCACCGCACCCACCCTCCGTGGTGCTCAGCGGGTTCAGCTAGGACCACCCGGTCCGCCCGCGTCCACCTGCTCCCAGAACCGGGCCCGGAGCCGGAACCGCACGCTGTCGGCGAGGTCGTCGATCCCCAACGCGTCGGACATGTCCAACAGCAACGCCCGGTCGACCTCCTTCGGGATGGACGGCCGGCTCGCCGCCAGCTCCGACCCCCGCCCGGCGTCGTCACCGTCCCACCAGGCCCGCAGCACCTTGTTCACGACCTGGTCGATCCGCTCCGCCATCTCCTCGTCAGCCCACAACCCCGGTGCCACCGTGGTGTCGGCGTCCGTGCTGCTGGAACAGACGAGGCGCACGTCGCTGCGACCACCGTTCTGCGCACGCGCCGCCGGGGAGACCGGCCGGGCGGCGGGCACGGCGGCGGGCGGCCGGGCGGCGAACACGGCGGGCGACGGCACCGGGGGCCGACTCGCCGGAGCCTGCGGGACCGGCTTCGGCCGGGCGGACCGGGGGAGGATCGTGCTGTCGATCACCGCCGAGCTGATCAGGTCCAACCCGTCCGCCGCGCTCTGGAGGTGGCGACTGACACCGTGGGGCTTGTCGTCCCTGTTCGGCACGGCCAACACCGTGACCCGAACCCCGTGCGCCTGCGCCTCCTCGACGGCCTCGGTCAGGTCGTCGTCGCCGGAGACGAGGTAGATGGCGTCGACGGCGGCCTTGCGGGCGTGGGCCACCAGGTCGAGGCCGATCCGCAGGTCCACCCCCTTCTGCTCCCCGTCGAACCCGATGCGGCCCAGGCGGAGCTTGACGTGGGGCAGCAGCCCGATCTTCTCCTGCCGTGGGTCGGGCACCTTGTGACGGGCGGCGTCGTACCAGTGCACCCGCAGCAGCGGGAGCCCGGAGTGCTTGGTGGCGTGCGCGATGAGCGCCTCCACCAGCCGTTCGTGATCAGCCTCGATGCTCCCCAGCAGGGACGTACCGGTGATGCGTGTCGCCGACGCCGCCAGCAGGTAACCGGCGTCGACGTACACCGCGCACTGTGACCGCACTACGGACCTCCCGTTCGCACCGGATGTTCCCCCCAGCATCCCCGAAGATGCGCAAAAGCAGGCTCCACAGCAGACGGAACCTGGACGGTCGCGGGCGTAGTTGCCGCCGTCGCCCCGAGGTGCCATGCGCCGGCCTGGAACGGACGCCTACGACGCGACGCACCGGGCTATCGTGCCCGCCACCACGGGACGGAGCGGTCCGAAGAGCACGGCGACCGCATCCCCCGACGGTGCCCGAGCCGGGCGCGCCGAGGGAAGCACCCGCCTCCTCGGTGGCCAACGGATCACCTATTCGCGGGAACCGGCCCCGCACCGCTGATGGTTGGGACATGCTGGGCCACAGCAGGGCTGCCGTCACCGTGGAGCTTCGCCGCACGGTGGTCAGCCCTCGTGCCCCGGTACCCGGTCGTCGGCCGGTCCGTCACCGTAGGCGGACGACGCGGCAGGCCGGTGGACAGCCGGCCAGACGAGTACGGGCACGATGGTTCCCCCTGACCGAGCCGGCTCGAGCGAACAGGAGATCGGATGGACTTCGTGGACACGCACCGTGGACAGGCACGGCTCTCCCTCGGTGACGCCGTCAACACGGGACTCCCCAACGAGGAGCGCCTGGAGCGGGCCCACGTGGGCATCGGCTACGCGATCCTGGCGCTGGCGGATGCGATCGATCCGGACCCCTGTGGACATCAGGGCGCCCACCGCTTCCGCTGCGCCCGCCCCTCCGGACACGCGGGATTCCACCGCACTCGGATCGAAGGTTCCGACCACGTCTGGTAGGCGGAGTCCCACCAGCCCTGGCTGATGCGCCCTGGCCGAGAGCCACCCGCCTGGGCAGCATCGTGATCGCAACGCGTGATCAGATCGGCAGCAGCGAGGCCGAATCACGGTCTCGGGAAGGCTTGTCAGCGATGAGCCCGTCCGAGAACAGGGTCCGCGCGTCGGCACTGTCCCATCTGGCGCGAAGCGCCGCTCGGTCGGCGGACTACGACCGAGCCTGTCATCCTGCTCGCGCCGCCCGCACCCTCGCGATCCGAACCGAAGCAAGTCTGGCGCGCGCGCAGATCCAGGAACTGCGCGCGGTCCTTCCTCCCAGGCTGGCAGCGGAGTTCGCCGGAGTCTAGGTTGTCTCCTCGTCCATCCATGCCAAGTAGGCAGGGTTGCCTGAGGTGATCGGGACGACGATGACCTCAGGCACGTCGTAGCTGTGAGCAGAACGCAGGTGCTCGACCAACCGTTCGCTGGCAGCGCCCGTGGTCTTGCAGACCACCTGCCACTCCCGGTCGGTCTGGACCTCCCCTTCCCAGCGGTACACGCTGGTGACCGGTCCCACGATCTGCGCACACGCTGCCAACCGCTCGTCTACCGCACTGCGCGCCAGGCTCTCAGCTGCCTCAACGGAGTCGGTCGTCGTAACGACAAGGGCGTAAGCCATGTCCTCATGGTCCCAGCAAGGTCAACGAGGGCCGCAGCCGCGGATACTGCCGTCGCCGGCCTACGGCGTCGGCCCCGCCCAGCTGATGGTTCTCGACGCTCTGGACCGGCGGGTGACCACCGTGGCCACCATCGCGTAACCGTCCATCAGCGTGAGAAAGCCCCTATGGAAAGTGGGGCGGTCGCTTCCTCGAGAAACCGATCCTCCTCATCCCTTTCTGGGGTGCACGGCCTCCAACAAACCCAGTACGGTCCAGTACCGGTGGTGCGGATCACCAGAAAGCCCCGCACAAGCGGGGGTGAGCCGGGCCGGGGTGCAGCGCCGCCGAACGAGGGCGGGAAAGCCCCGCGCAAGCGGGTGGCTGCGGCTGGTTCTCGGTTCGGTCGTCTCGGTCGGTGGCGTGCGCGAGCCTGCTCGGCGGCTGTTGCGTTCGGCTGCGCGGCCTCGGATGATGCAGCGGTCGCAGCCGGCGTGTCCGCTTTCTCCGCTGTCACCAGCTTTGTCGCGACGCGGTGGGGCGACGACGCGTCCCGCCGTGGGAGAACCAGAACCAACAGGAAGGACAAGGGTGAACGGCCCCTCGTTACGTCGCTGGTCCCTGGATCGGGACGAAGCCCCGGCGCGCGCGGTCAACGTGGTCACCGTGGGCTCGTCGACGATGGAAGGACACACGGGCGTCACGCCCACCCACCAGCCGGTGGCGGTCGCCGGCTTTCCCGGGATGCTCGCCGCGCACCTGCCGTGGCAGAACGGTATCTACTACCCGTCGGCGTCCTGGGCGCACGGGTGGGCGACGGGCGGGCCGGCGACCACCACGCCGACGGACCTGGGTCAGCGGGCGATGCGGTTGGGCTCCGAGGCGTGGATCGAGCGGGTCATGCCGCGCTGTGAGGCGGTCTCGGTCCTGTTCATGACCGGGGAGGGCGGCGGCCGGTTCCGGGTGGTCATCGACGGCCACTCGCACACGGTGTCCCAACCGGACCCCTCGGCCCCTCCTCGCACGGCGACCGGCCGGTGGGTGTCCCCGCGACTCCAGCTCGGGGATCACCGGGTGCGCATCCAGGCGCTCTCGGGACACGCCGTGGTGGTCGCGGGTGCGTTCCGCCACGACCAGTGGGCTGGTGCCGGGGTCCGCGTGTACTCGGGTGGCCTGTCGGGGTCGGCCACGGACCGGTGGATCTCGGGCGCTGACGTGGAGCGCCACCTGACCAGGGTGCGCACCCTGGACCCCGGCCTGCTGATCGTGGCGATGGGGTCGAACGACTGGCGGTACGGGCATTCCGCGGACACCTTCGCGGCCAACCTGCGGACCATCATCAGCCAGCACCGCGCCGTCACGGACGCGAGCGTGTTGCTGCTCGCCCCGCACTGCCGGCTCGACATGCCCGGCCCCGGGTGGCTCGCCTACTGCGAGGCGATGGCCGACGTGGCCGCCGAGACCGGCTGCGGTCATCTCGACCTGCAACACGAGTTCCCCGCCTCGGTGGCGGAGGACGATTCGCGACGTCCGCTGATCGCGCCGGACCGGGTGCACCTCACCCCGCGTGGTCACGCCCGGCTCGGCCGGCTCGTCGCCGACCACCTCCGTGCCGCCTGAGGGGTGTCGTCTCCGGTCGGGCGGTGGAGGTGGGGACCGCCCGCCGACTGACCCCACGCGATCGGGTGGGTCGGGGCTGCCGGGGGCAGCGCTGGCCGACCCCCCGGCAGCCACACCCTCGGGTGAGCGGGGGCGAGCCGGCGGCGGGTGCCGGGGTGCCTTCGACGCCTGGCGCGAGTCGGGCGTGGGAGGGCGGGAACGCCCCTGACCGGCCAGGTCACCGCTCCCGCGCCGGGTGCGTGGTGATCCGGCCTCGTTCGCAAGGAGGGGCGAGCGAGGCCGGCGGTCGCCTCCCTGCCGGCCCGGGTTCGGGGCCGTACGTCGGAGGAGGCGCTTCGGCCCCACCGGGAACTCATTGGTCGGCGCTCACCACGACCTCGTCGGCGGCTTGGGTTGGGCAGGGCTCGTCACGAGGTGCCGACGTGGCTGGTCCAGTGGCGTCCCTCACCACGGGCTGGTCGTCCCGGCACGTCCCACGCCGTCCCCCAGGCCCTGGCACGTCCCCGCGCACCCCCATGTCCCGCGCGTCCACCGTGGATGCCGGTGGCGGCCGCGCGGGTGCGACGCCTTCCGTGGGATCCCGGTCCTCGTGGACGCGGGCGCCGTTCCGGTCAGGGCTGTTGCGCCCTGCGGAGGCCGACGATCGTGTCGGTCACCTCGGCCCGCTGGCCGTTCGGTCCGGTCGCGATCCGCTTCGGGGCCTCCAACACCTCCGGGGTCCAGTCCGGTCCGAGCCCGAGTGACTCGGCGAGCTCGGCCGGGGTCGGGAGCTCGTGGTCCGACGCCGAGCTCCACGACCACGGTGCGACCGAGCCGTGGTCGACGATGAGCAGCGCGCCGCCGGGGTTCACGGATTCCGCCGCCCGCCGCAGCACGGCCTCCCGGTCTGGTGCGTAGAAGAAGCTCCCCCAGACCAGGTCGAACGGGCCGGTGGGCAGGGGGTCAACCGTCACGTCGCGGCGGACGGCCGTCACCCTGGCGGCGAGTCCCTCCTCGGCGGCGCGGCGGGCGATCCGGTCGACCGCGGTCTGGGCGACGTCGAGTGCCGTCACCGCCCATCCCTGGGCGGCGAGCCAGAGTGCGTCGCCGCCGTGTCCGGCGCCGAGTTCGAGGGCGCGCCCGGGTTGGAGGTGTAGCCGGGGGATCGTCGCGACCACCGGCGCGTTCGGTGTCGTGCCCCAGGACGGGTCCGCCGACTGGTACTGCTTCTCCCAGAAGTTCGCGTCGTAGGTGGTCATCGCCACACTGGTCCTCTCAGACGTGCTCGTGGGCCGGGTGTGCCCGCGCACAGCCTGCGGAGCGACCGGGACCCGGAGCAAGGGATGTTGCGGAAACGGCAAATCGCGCGGTTCTCACCCGCCGGGAGCGGGTGCCCGGCGGCCGGCGGGTTCGCCCGGGGCTGACGGTCGCGTCGGGGGCGGGGAGACGGGACCCGGACGCGCGGCCCACGGGATGGCGGCCGGAGCCGGCGACCTCGGTGGCGTCGAGCTGGGCCACGTCGCGCGGGCGCACCCCGAGGGGAGGGTGGCCGAGCGCGGGGAGCCGGTGCGTCCGCGCCCACCAGTCGTGTTGGTCGGTCCGGACGCCCCGCCCCGACGTGGCGTCCAGTCGACCGGCCGGCCCGACTCCTCCCCCGAGCCCGGACGGGGACGTGGTCGCGCGGCACCTCACACCGTGGTGCCGCCGCCCGGGTACGAGGGGGCCCGACTGGTCGAACCGGGCGATCGGGAGCACTCCATCCGGACTAATGACAATCGTTTTCATTTTCAATACAGTCTGGTTGTCCTGATCACCTGTGAGAGGAACCGTGATGCACGTTCGTAATCGCGTGGGTGTGGGAGCCGTCGCCGTGGCGGCGGCGGCGCTCCTGGCGGGTGCCACCCCCGCCTACGCGCAGACCACCCTGTCGGAGGGACACGTGGACGTGATCGACGTCCACCTCCACGGTGACCACTTCCACGTGCACGTCCACGCCGAGGACCTCGGGCAGTCCTTCGAGCCGTCGGAGGTCGTGTTCGAGGTCAACGACAACGCCGCCGGCACCATCACCGCCGAGAGCGCCTTCGTCGGCGCTCCCGTCGGCTCGGCCGCCTGGGTGTTACCGGCCGAGGCCACCGACGGGGTGCTCTTCGCCGGCTTCAGCGCGCACGACCTCGCCCCCGGGGACACCGACGACGACCAGGTGCACGTCGCGCTGACCGGCCTGTCCGGTCCCGGCGACATCGGGCTGTGGGACGCCGACGACCTGAGCGTCGTGTTCAACTCCTTCGACGGCCTCGACTCCGAGGACGTGCTGACGCTGGGCCCCGACGCCCATTACCACCCGGCCTGGGTTTTCACCGACGCCGGCCAGTACTTCCTGACGTTCGAGGTCTCGGCCCTGGTCGATGGGGCCACCATCACGGATGAGGCGACCCTGGAGTTCGTCGTCGGCTGACCCACCCGCCGTGCCGGGCGACGGGCCGGGGAGGCGGGGCCGCGTCCTGATGGGAAGACGTCACCACCAGGACATGCCCGCCGGACCGTCGCCATGACCCCACGTCCCGAGTGGACCCGGACCTGACCGCTGGCGGGCACCCACCAGCGACCGGTCCTGCTCCGGCGTCCCCGCCCGGCCAGCCACCACCCGGGCGGGGACGCCGAAACGACCACGACAGGAGCCACCCCGCGACGACGGCGGCCACCTGACCGGTCGAGACGGCACCCCCCGGGACCCCGCCGCCCGGACCCACGAAACCTGCCGCCGTTCCCCTCGCGCCGACGACCGGTGCCCCGGCGTCGCCGAGCGCGTCCCCGTCGTCCGTCCCGTCTGGAAGCCGTCCGAAGGACACCACCGTGAGAACCGCACGACACACCACGCTCACCAGCCTGGTCGTGGCCGGCCTCCTCGCCGCGCCACCGCTGGCCTCGCACGCGAACCAGGACGAGGAGCCCGCCCTCCACCTCGATCCGACCACGAGCGACGTGGACCTGCTGGCGCCACGGCAGGCTCCCGAGGGCATCGAGCTCCTCGTCCGCGCCGAGGAGTCGGGCGACGAGATCGTCACCGCGCCGGAGAACGTCCGGTTCGTCGCCGACGCGGACGCCCTCGCGGGTGTCGTGCCCGACGACGCGGCCCACTCCTTCCTCGGGGACCCGGGTGAGCAGGTCTGGCTCCTGCCGAACGGGGCCGGCACCGGCGGTCCGCGTCCCGGTGCGACGAGCCTCGGGTGGGACACTACCGGCCTGGGTGGCGGGTTCACCGACGAGGTCACCGTGCGCCTGTTGGCTGTCCGGGGTCCGGGGGCGCTCGCGGCCTTCACCCCGGGGGGCAGCGACCCGGAGGGGAGGGGCGACCCGACGCCGTTGTTCTCCACCGCGTCGGCCGGGGACGACGTCGCGGAAGGCGCGTTGCCCACGGGGGCTCGGGGCGAGCTGGTCTGGGCGTTCACCGACCCCGGCCGGTACGAGGTGGACCTCGAGGTCGAGGCGCGCTCCCCCTCGGGCGGTGCGCTGCTCGCCGACGCCACCTACTCGTTCGACCTCGTCCCGGCGGGGAGCGCTCCTCCCCCGCCGTCCTCCACCCCGCCGGACCCGACACCACCGCCCCCGTCCGCCTCGCCTCCCCCCGTGGACGACTTCCCCGCACCGCCGCCCTCCCCGACCGAACCGCCCCCACCGGCCACCTCCGATGACCCGTCGCCCCGCCTGCTGCCGGCCCAGCGCCAACAGCCGCCGCCCATCAGCGGCGAGCGGGGGCCGGTCGTCCTCGACGCCGGTCACGTCGACGTCGGGGCCCGGCTGATCGACGACGACCTCCGCATCCTGGTCAAGGACGGCACGGTCGCCGGGCGCACGGACTGGCGCGAACTGTCCACGGTGGTCTTCCACGTCGCGCCGGCCGCCAGGATCGAGGTTCCGGACAGCCCCCAGTTCGACTTCCTCGGGGCACCGGGTGACGACTCCTGGGTCCTCCCCCAGGCTCAGCAGGCCGACATCCTCTGGCCCGGCTGGAACACGGAGGAGCTGTCGACCGACGACGTGGACGGCCCCGTCCGGTTCTCGCTGCTCGACGTGGACGGTCCCGGTGAGTTCGCGCTGTTCGTCAACGGGTCCTTCGGGGCGCCGGAGGTGCTCTTCGACAGCTCCGACGGCACACCCGACGGTTTCGACATCCCCCTCGGCACCCACGCCCACGGGAACTGGGCCTTCTCCGACGAGGGCTTCTACGAGCTGACGCTGGAGATGAGCGGGTCCGCCGGTGGAACGGCGGTCAGCGACCGGCGGGTGCTGCACGTGGCCGTGGGGGACGTCGACCCGGGCCAGGTCGACCCCGGCGACGGCGGTGCCGGCGGTGGCGGCGGTGGTGGTGACCGGAACGACGACCCGGGGAACCGGGCCGATCCGCCGGGTGGCGGTGGCGGCCAGGACGACCAGACCCGGGTCCCGCCGGGCGGTGGCGTCGACAAGCTGGCGAAGACCGGCCCGGGAACGCTCCTCCCCCTGGCCGCCGTCGGCGGAACGCTCGTCGCCCTCGGTGCCGTCCTCTTCCTCCTCGGTCGCCCGGCGCGCGGCTCCGCCCGGCCCTGACCGGCGTCCGCGCCCCCTACGACGTGATCGGAACGACGTGAGAATGCGTGCGACGACACCACGAACCCGAAGGACCTGGACGGCGCTGATCGCCGCGGCGGCGACGGCGACGCTGCCGGGAGCCGTCCTCGCGACGGCGAGCCCCCTCGGACAGGAGGCCCTGGCCCTCACCCGGTCGGGCAGCGCGGCGGGCTCGCTGGAAGCTCAGGAGGCGACCGACCCGCCGGTGCTGCTGGCGACGGGGTCGGTGGAACTCCAGGCGAGGCTGGACGGATCGTCGCTCTCGGCGGGGTTCACCGATACCAGCGACCCCGAGGGGCCGGTCCGGTACGGGCCGGCGGAAGCCGCCCTGCACGTCCCGGCCGCCGCCGAGACCGTCCAACCCCCGCACCACCCGTTCCCCGCCGATCCAGGGGACGCCGTCTGGACGCTGCCGGCGGCCGGCGCCGAGGGGTTGCCCCGGGTCGCGCTGAGCACCCGGGGCGTCGACCGCGCCGAGGTCACCGGACGCGTCGGCCTCGGGCTGGAGACGCTCAGCGGGCCCGGCGAGGTGGCGGTCTTCGTGACCGCCACCGGCGACCGCCCGCCCTCGGCGGTCCGGTGGAACAGCAGGGACGGCCTACCCGACGTCCACGAGTACCCGCCGGATCGGGACGAGCGGCTGACCTGGAGTTTCTCGGCCGAGGGCACCTACTGCCTGGGGGTGCGGACGACGGCGACGCCCGGGTCGGGCGCCGAGGTCACCGGCCTCGACGTGCTCACCGTCGTCGTCGGGGACGTCTCACCCGGCGAGGTGCGGACCTGCGGCGCGGACCAGCCGGCGCCGGAGGATCCGGTCCTCGTGCTGGACCGGGGGCACGTCGACGCCGTCTACCCCCGGTTGGTCGACGACGAGCTGCGCCTCCAGCTGCGCGACGGCACGCGGCTGCACGACGACGAGGAGGTCATGCGGGAGTTCGACGACGTCGTGCTCCACGCCGGCACCGCCTCGCGGACGACGATCCCCGAGGGCTCCGTCGCCGACTGGCTGGGCCGCCCGGCCGGTGATCCGATGTGGCTGCTGCCGCAGACGAGCCGGCCCGACGTGCTGTGGGCGGGGTGGGGTTCGGACATCCGCTGGCACGAGGAGGTGGTGCTCGGCAGCCTCGACTGGCGGCTCGACCACGTCACCGGGCCGGGGAACCTGGCGATGTACCTGTCGTCGGCGGCCAGGGACGGCGCGCCTCCGGTGTTCGTCAGCCGGGGCGGCAGCCCCAACGTGCGGATGATGAGCGTTCCGGCGCACACCCACGCCAACTGGGCGTTCACCGAGGAGGGCGTCTACTGCCTGACGTTCTCGGCCAGCGGCACCCTGCTCGACGGGAGGACGGTGTCCGACCGGCAGCGCCTGACGCTCGCCGTGGGGGACGTCGCGGCGGAGAAGGTCGTCCCCTGTGGCCGGTCGGGCCCGGCTCCGGAGCGGGAGCCCCGGGAGTCGCCGACCGAGCCCGCCGGGGACCCGGTGGTGCTCGGTGGCCACACCTCCTCCGAGCTGAGCGCGCGTTTCGTCGATGGCGAACTCCGTCTCGACGTCCGGTCGAACCGCGATGCCACCGACCCGAGGTACCACTCCCCCTCGGACGTCGTCCTCCACACCACCGAGTCGGCCACGGTGCCCGCGTCGGGGTTCACCGGTTTCCTGGGGGAGCCCGGCGAGCGGTACTGGCGGTTCCGGTCCACCCAGGGCGCGGGCTGGCCGGTGCTCGGTCTCGACACCGCCGACGTCCTGCCCGACCAGGTCGACGGGGGGACCCTCACCTGGCGGGTGCACGACGCCGGCGGCCCGGGGGATGTGGCGTTCTACGCGGTGGGACGGGGTGGCACGCGCATCCTCGACACGGTCGGCGGTGAGCACGCGTCGGTCCGGACCCGCGCGCACGGCACGCAGGTCCGCGAGTGGGCCTTCGTGGGCGCCGGCACCTACTGCGTGGACGTGGAGGTCAGCGCCACCCGGGCCGACGGGCGCGCCGTGTCCGACCGACAGCTGGTCACGGTGGTCGCCGGGGACGCGGACCCCTCGGCGGTGACACCCTGCGGCCGGGACGACGACGGCCCACCGCCGGACACCCCGACGCCGCCACCCTCCGACGAGCTCGTCGTCCTCGACGAGGGCCACGTGGACGTCGCCGCGCAGGTGCGGGAGGACGAGCTGAGGATGGCCGTCAAGGACGGCACCACCCCCGGCGTGGTGGAGTGGCGCGAGTTGGAGGACGTGCTCTTCCACGCCAACCCCGATTCGGGGACGACCGTTCCCGACGCCCCCGCCTACGACTTCCTGGGTGGGCCCGGCGACCCGGTGTGGATCCTGCCGCAGACCCAGCTGGAGGGGGTGCTGTGGCCGGGGTGGAACACCGAGGAGATCCTTCCCGACCAGCTCGCCGGGGCGGTCCACTGGCGGCTCACCGCGGCGGAGGGGCCGGGGGCCTTCGTCCTCTACCAGGACGGGACGTTCGGGCCGAACGACCCGGTCCTCGACAGCCGGGACGCGCTCCCCACGGGCTTCGACGTGCCCCTCGGCCAGCACGCGCACGCCAACTGGGCGTTCACGGCGGAGGGCGTCTACTGCCTGTCCTTCACGATGTCGGCGACGACCCCGGCGGGCGGGTCCACCTCGGACGGCGGGACCCTGGCCGTCGCGGTGGGCGAGGTGGACGTGACCTCGGTGCCCCGGTGCGGGGAGGGCGACGATCCGGGGCCGAGTCCCACCCCACCACCCAGCACTTCCCCACCCCCCGGCCCGGGTGATCCGGGTGGCACCCCGCCGCCGACCACGACCGCCCCGTCCCACCCGGGTGGCGGTGGTCCCGGCGGCGGACCCGGGAGCGACGGCCCCGGAGGCGGCGGTCCCCAGGGAGGGGGCGGCGGCCTCGCCTGGACCGGCACCGGATCGGCCCTGCCGCTGGCGGTGCTCGGCGGGCTCCTGCTGGTGCTCGGCGGCCTCGTGTGGTGGTTCGGCCGGACCCGCTCCCGCACCCCGACCGGATGAACCGGGAACGCGACGCCGGGAGCGCCGAGGCCCGGCGGGCCGGGCACGAGACGCCCCGCCAACGCACCGACCACGTAGGACGACCACCCACCCAGCGAGTGCCGGCACCGCCGGCGGAAGACGAGGACACCGCGATGCTCGTTCCCCGACGGGCGGTGTGCGCGGTCGCGACCGCGGCACTGCTGACGGCGACTTCGGCCTGTGCCGGAGCGAGTGGCGCCGACGACGGTGAGCTCGTCGTCATCAGCACGACCGAGATCATCGCCGACCTGGTGGCCAACGTGGGCGGTGACCGGGTGAGCAGCAGCTCACTGGTGCCTCCCGGTGGCGACCCCCACTCCTACGAGCCCACCCCGACGGACGCGGGACGCGTCACCAGGGCCGACGTGGCGTTCACCAACCACCTCCTCCTCGAGGAGCAGGCGCTGATCCGCACCATCGACAACAACCTGCCCGAGGACTCCCTGAACGTCTCGCTCGCCGAGATCTCCGAGAGCTACGGCGCCCGCGTCATCCCCCTGGTCGAGAACATCGGGCTCGACGTGCTCTGGCTCGGGCTCCGCGTGCGCGGCGACGGTGAGGAACACGGCGCCACCCGCTCCTCCCGGGTCGAGCTGCGGGCCACCGCGCTCGAGGGCCCCGGGGACCTGGCGGTCTACCTGACCCAGACCCTGGGTGCCCCGGAGGTCTACTACGACTCGGCGAACGGCTTCGACGACACCGACCTCGCCGTCCTGCCACCGGCCGCGCACACCCACGTGAACTGGGCCTTCACCGAGCCCGGGGTGTACCGGCTTGGCCTGGAGGCGGCCCTGGACACCGGGGAGGGCGCCCCGGTGGAGCTGGGGCGGGACACCTTCACCTTCGCCGTCGGGGTCGACCCGCACACGGTGGAGGTGGAGGGGGACGCCGTCATCCTCGACGACGGCCACACCGACCTGACCGTCGACCTCGACACCGGCGAGCTCTACGCCTACACCGACTCGGGCGCCGCCGGCGCCGAGCAGCTCGTCGTCCCCGCCGAGGACGCCGTGATCGACGTCCCCAACCGGGCACGGGAGGAGGTGCCCGGCGACGAGCGGTTCTCCTTCCTGGGAGAACCCGGGGCGCTGGTCTTCCAACTGCCGCAGGCCGTGCTCGGCAAGCACGTCCACGGCGAGATCGACCCCCACCTGTGGCAGAACGTGGAGAACGCCAGGGCCTACGTGCAACACATCCGCGACACCCTGGCCGAGGCCGACCCGGACGGCGCCGGGACGTACCACGAACGCGCCGAGGCCTACCTCGACGAGCTCGGCGAGGTGCACGACCACGTGCGCCGCACGCTGGCCGAGATCCCGGAGGACAACCGCCAGTTGATCACCACCCACGACGCCTTCGGCTACCTCGCCGACGCCTACGACCTGACCGTCGCCGGGTTCGTGGTGCCCAACCCGGCGCAGGAACCCAGCGTCCGGCAGGTCAACACCCTCACCGACACCATCCGCAACCTCGAGGTGCCCGCCGTGTTCATGGAACCCAACCTGGTGCGGCGCACCTCGGTCCTGACCCAGGTGGCCGAGGACCAGGGCGTCGAGGTCTGCACCCTCTACGGGGACGCCTTCGGCGAGGACGTCGGCAGCTACGTCGAGATGATGCGGCACAACGCCGACGAGCTGCGTCGTTGCCTGGGAGGCGCGTGATGCGGGGCCGGGACGGGATCGGGGTGGCGGGCGTGGTCGGGGTGCTCGCTGTCGCGGTGGCACCGGTGGGCCTCGCCTCCCAGGCCCCCGACACCGGGGGCGAGCGGGTGGTCATCTCCGACGGCCACGTGGACATCGGACCCCGGTTCGAGGACGGGGCCTGGGTGCTGCGGGTGCGCGACGACACCGTGGACCCGCCGGCCTGGCGGGACCTGGACGACGTGGTGCTGCACGTCACCGACCTGGCCACCGCGGAGGTTCCCGAGGATGAGGCGTTCTCCTTCCTCGGCGCGCCCGGTGACGAGGTCTGGCTGCTGCCCCAGGCCCAGGTGGAGGGGGTGTTGTGGCCGGGGTGGAACACGCAGGACGCCGAGGTGGCCACCCGCGTGGCCCGGGAGGTCACCTGGTCGTTGCACGGAGTGGAGGGGCCCGGGGAGTTCGCCCTGTTCCTCAACGGGAGCTTCGGTGAGCCCGACCCCGTCTTCGACAGCCGGGAGGGGTTCCCCCAGGCCTCCGGCGTCGAGGTCAACACGCACGTGCACGGCAACTGGGCGTTCCTCGAACCCGGCGCGTACCTGCTCGACATCGAGATGAGCGCGCGGCTGGCGGACGGGGAGGAGGTCAGCGACCGGCGCACCCTCCGGTTCTTCGCCGGCGGGCGTGATCCCGAGGCGGCCTTCGACACCGAGCTGACCCGCGACGACGCCGAACCCTCCGATCCGGCGCCCGACGCCGGCGGCCCGGACGCGGGCGAGGGCGGCTCGACCGGCGGTCCCGTGGTGCTGGCCATCGTGGTCGGTGGCGCGGCCCTGGTGCTCGTGGTGGCCGGGCTGTGGTGGCACCGCCGCTCGAAGGGACGGGAGGGCACCCGACGTGGCTGAACCCCTGGTGCGGGTCGACGGGCTCTCCGTCGACCTCGGTGGCCGCACCGCCCTGCGGGACGTGGACCTGGCCGTGTCGGCGGGAGAACTGGTCGGGCTGATCGGCCCGAACGGCGCGGGGAAGACCACCCTGCTGCGCGCGGTCCTCGGGCTGCTCCCCCCGCGTGCCGGGACGATCCACCTGGGTGACCGCACCCCGGACCGGGCCAGGGGCACGGTCGGGTACGTGCCGCAACGGCACGAGTTCGCCTGGGACTTCCCGATCTCGGTGGAGAAGGCCGTGCTGACCGGCCGGGTCCACCGGGTGGGCTGGTTGCGGCGCCCCGGCGCGGTGGACCGGGACGCGGTGGACGAGGCCCTGGACCGGGTCTCGCTCGGCGGGCTCCGGCGCCGACCGGTCGGGGAGCTGTCCGGCGGGCAGCGGCAGCGGGTGCTGGTGGCCAGGGCGCTGGCCCTGCGCCCGGAGCTGCTGCTGCTCGACGAACCCTTCACGGGGTTGGACGTGCCGACCCAGGAGCTGCTCACCGAACTGTTCGAGGCGCTGCGTCGGGAGGGCAGGGCGCTGCTCATGACGACCCACGACCTGCCGGCGGCCGCGAGCCTGTCGACCCGGTTGTGCCTGCTCAACCGCACGGTGATCGCCGACGGGCCGCCCGCCGGGCTGCGGGACCCGTCGGTGTGGCTGGCCGCCTTCGGCGTGGCCGGCTCGGCCTCGCTGTTGCGTTCCCTGGGGGTGGACACGTGAGTGGTGTGCTCGACTTCCTCGTCGAACCGTGGGACCAGGTGTTCATGCGGCGGGCGTTCCTGGTCGCGATCATGTCCGGCGTGGTCTGCGGGGTCATCGGCACCCACGTGGTGCTGCGGGGCATGGCCTTCATCGGTGACGCCGTGTCGCACGCGGTGTTCCCGGGGGTGGCGGTGGCCTTCGTGCTGCAGGCGAACCTGGTCGTCGGGGGCGCGGTCGCCGGCCTGGTGACGGCATTGCTGGTCGCCGTCTTCTCGCAGAACCGGCGGCTGCGGGAGGACACCGTCATCGGCGTCTTCTTCGCTGGTGCCTTCGGGCTCGGCATCGTCATCCTCAGCACCGCGCCGGGGTACAGCGGTTCGCTCGAGTCGTTCCTGTTCGGGTCGATCCTGGGGATCGGTGACTCCGACGTGCTCGGGGTGGCGCTGGTCGGCGGGGCCGTCGTCGTCTCGGCGCTCGCGTTGTCGAAGGAGATCGTGACCGTCAGCCTCGACCGGGAGACCGCCCGCTCGGTGGGGTTGCCGGTGTTCTGGTTGGACATGGCGCTCTACGCGATGGTCACCGTGGCCATCGTCATCTCGCTCCAGGCGGTCGGGAACGTCCTGGTGTTGGCGCTGCTGATCACCCCGGCGGCGTGCGCGCGGCTGCTCACCGACCGGTTGGGGGTGATGACCCTGCTGGCCCCGGCCATCGGGGCGCTGTCGTCGGTGGTGGGGCTGTACCTCTCCTACGCGCTGGACCTGGCGGCGGGCGGGATGATCGTGTTGACCGCGACGGTGACGTTCCTGGTGTGCTGGTTCCTCGCTCCCCGGCACGGCCTGGTCTCCCGGTGGCGGGCCAGATCCCGCCCGTCCCAGGTGGACGGGGACGAGGACGACCGCGCGGCAGCCGTCTCGGAGGAGGGAACGGGGGCCTCCTCGGCCGGGTAGGAGGCACGCCGGCCCCCCGGTTCGTCCGCCGGGGAGGCGGCCGACCGCGCGCTCGGCGCCGCCTCGCCGACCGCGCCGCCGGCGCGGGGCGGCTCGCCGGGTGGCGTCGGGCCGGCGGTGCCCAGGCCTGCGGGGGGCGAGGCGGGACGAACCGCTGGTCGGGGACGGGAGGCGCCACGGCGCTGGGGCTGGCGGAGGAGCCGGTGGCCCGGGAACGGCGGGGGCGGACACCCGCCGCCGGCGGACCGACGCGCGGGTGCCCGGGGTGGGTCGGGGCCGGTGGGCGACCGCCGGGGCGTCGGCGTTCCCGGTGCCGCCACCGATGCCAGCGCGGTCTGACGGCTGCCCTGGTCCTACCGGCGGCATCCCTCCAGCAACAGGCGCACGGTCAGCCGCGCGTCGTACTCGGGATCGACCCGCTCCGCGCCCGCGCAGATGTCACCGATCGCGCGGAGCAGTTGGTAGGCGGTGACGTCAGCGGTGACCTCGCCGGCGTCCCGCGCGGCGGCGAGGATGTCGGCGAGCACCGGTACGAGCCGGTCGAGGAACAGTGCGTGCAGGGCCGCGAACCCGTCGGGGTCGTCGCGGATCGCGGCGGCGAGGCCGTGCTTGGTCACCAGGAAGTCCGTGAAGAGAGTGACCCACTGGCACATCGCGGCGAACGGTGACGGCTCCGCCGCGAGCAGGGCGGGGCCAGCCTCGGCGCACGCGTCGACCTGGTGCCGGTACACGGCCACGACGAGATCGGCACGCGTGGGGAAGTGCCGGTAGATGGTCCCCATGCCCACGCCCGCCTCGGCGGCGATCCGGCGCACCGGCGCGTCCACTCCGTGCGTGACGAACACCGACGCCGCCGCGTCGAGCAGCGCCTTCTCGTTCCGCCGGGCGTCCGCCCGCTTGGCCGGGTTCCCGGTCGTCGACGACGGCTCCTCGCCCACACCCACGCGTCGTTCCTCTCCACGACCCACTTGGCAACCGGAACACTGCTCCGTATATTCGGAACATCGCTCCGGTTAGGAGTCTAGTCGGTGGTCCGCCCACCGGGTACCCGCGCCCACGGCGCTCACGAGCAGTCGAGAGAGGAAGCAACCCCCCATGCCCGCACCCGACACGGTCGCCCCGAACACCGTCCCCGCGCCCACCCCGATCACCAGCGTCGAACCGGTCGTCCTGCCCGCCCCAGAAGGCGGCGACGACCTGCGGGTACGCGTGTCAGCGCCGGTCTCCGGCACCGGCCTGCCCGTCATCGTCCTCGCCCACGGCTTCGGCAAGTCGATGTCCTCCTACGACCCGCTGGTCGACTTCTGGGCCGCTCACGGCTTCGTCGTCATCCAGCCCACGTTCCTCGACTCGCGCACCCTCGGTCTCACCCCCGACGACCCCCGGTACCCGAACATCTGGCGGATCCGGGTCCAGGACGTCGGACGGGTGCTCGACGAGCTCGACCACCTCCTCACCGCGGTCCCCGGCCTCGCCGACCGCGTCGACCGCGACCGCACGGCGGTCGCCGGGCACTCCTGGGGCGGGCAGACCGTCAGCATGCTCCTCGGCGCGCGCGTCCTCGGCCCGGACGGACGGCCCGGCCCCAGCCACACCGATTCCCGCGTCAAGGCCGGGGTGCTCCTCGCGACCACGGGCATCGGCGGGGACGACCTGACGCCCTTCGCCAGGGAGCACTTCTCCTTCATGAGCCCCGACTTCGACGAACTGACCACGCCGACCCTCGTGGTCGCGGGCGACCAGGACCAGTCCGCGCTCTCGACCCGTGGCCCCGACTGGTTCACCGACGTCCACCACCGCAGCCCCGGGGCCCAGGCTCTGCTCACCCTGTTCGGGGGCGAGCACATGCTCGGCGGGATCCACGCCTACGACGCCGAGGACACCACCGACGAGAGCCCCGAGCGTGTCGCCTTGGTCCGGCGGGCCTGCTGGGCCTACCTCCGGCACGCCCTCGGGATCGACGACATCGCGTGGCGGCGGGTGCGGGCCGAACTCGCGGAGACCACCGACCCGATCGGGCACATCGTCGACAAGTGACGCGGGGCCCGGGGCGACCCGTGTTCCGCGAGCCGTCCGAGGAGGACGGGCCCGGACCCACGATCCTCGCGACGGCGAGCGACCGGCAGCGATGCTCGCCCACCGCCGGGGGCGTGCGACCGGCTTCCCCAGGGCCGCACCGGGCACGAGGCTCGGGACGACGGCGCCGCCGGGCACCGGGAGCGACCTGCCCGCCATGCGCCGCCGCTGGCAGTCGAGCAGCGGGCCGGGACCACACCGGTGGAGCTCGCGCACCGGGTGCGGGCGAGTCGAACGGCCACGAGGACCGTCCGGTGCGGTGTCCCGGCGGGACGAGGTACGGGTGACCAGCCGTGACACGGGTGGGCAGCCGCGCCAGCGGTGCTGGGAGGCGGGGCTCACGCCGCTGGTTCGCCGGGGTGGAGCCCGAGCGGACGTGCTCGGACCCGAGGGCACGAAGGCCGCCGCTCGGATCCCGGGGGTGCGTGCCGCCCGCCGTCGGCGGGCCGCGGTCGACGCGAGACGCGGGACGCGGGGAGGGCGGCGGGACGCGACCCGGGAGCGGACCCCGGCCCGGTGGCGGGCCGGGCAGTGTCAGGCCGTCGGGGGTGGAGCGGACCGTCCTCGGTGGACGGTTCGGGTCAGTACAGCTGGTCGGCGGCGTCGGTCAGCACGTCGGCCAGGTGGTCGACGCGGTCCCGCCCGAAGCGGATCTGCCAGTCCGGCACTCCGGCGCCGTCGAGGGAGAGGGTCACGTAGTCGTGGTCCTCGACGTGGAGGACGAGGGCCGCGACGCCCACGACGGGGTTCCACACCGACCACCGACCCGGCTGGCGGTCCCGGACCGCGTCAGCGAGTTCGACGACCTGGTGCGGGTCCAGGCCGGCGGTGGCCTCCGGGAGGCGGGCGAGTCTGAGCAGCAGCCGGCCCGAGCGGGAGATCTCCGCGATGCTGGACACTCCGCGTCGCTGGCTGATGTGGTAGCCGGGCAACACGCGGACCCAGGAGACGGGTGGTTCCAGCAGGGTGGGCTGAGTCACGGACATCGCATCCCCCGGGATGGTTGGACGGGTGGGGCCGACCGGATGTGGCGGGGGTGGTGGCCGCTCGACCCGCGATGTCGAACCTCCACCGTCTGGTCGTCCCGGTCAGGACGACGCGGCGAGCCAACGCTGCCTGCCGGGTCGCGCCGGCACCCAGCATCCGCCACGGCTCAGTTCCCGACGCCGGACGCGGTGTGCCGCCGCCGGTTCCGGGAGGTGCAGCAGTTCCTCGATCACGTCGGCCGCCGGTCCGCTCGTCCGCCACAACACGGTACGGGGAAAGAAGATATCGGCTTCGTCCGCCGGCATCCTGACCGCCTGCGCGTCGTCCTCCCCGTATAACTGGAGGAGGTCGATGACACCGTCGTGCAAACTGATCCCGGTCACCGCGACCACGTCACCGTTCTCGTCGCGCGGGTGCAGGAATCGGAAGCCCCGCGCCATCATGGCTCGTAGCCTGTCAGCGATATCGGTCATGAACAAACCCATAACTGTCGGCGTTTCACGGCACGCACAGCGTTGTGCGGATCGAGCGGTCGCGCGGTGACGCGATGTTCCAGGCGGTCAGGACAGGACGTAGTCGAACTCGCCATCCTTGGCGCCGGAGAGGAACGCGGCGATCTCGGCCCTGGTGTAGATCAGCGCCGGACCGTCCGGATAGCGGGAATTGCGTAGCGCGATATCGCCGCTGGTGAGTTTGGCGACCTCGACGCAGTTCCCGACCGCGCCGCTCTGCCGACTCTTTCGCCAGGACACCCCGTCCAGAAGTCTGGCCGGTATCCCGTTGCGGATCTCGTCCATCGGACTCTCCCACCTCTCCGACTGCCACCGGAGGCCGGATGCACGTGCATTTGACCGTGCACCTAAAGCTAGCACGCGTGCGTGCACAGGCGTATGCACGTGCAGCGGGACGGTGACGTAGATCACTGTAACGGGCCGCGTCCGGGCGATTGCCACCGGCCACCTCGCCCCTACCACCAGCGGCTTCCGGCGATACCGCGAGCGGGAAAGCGATGTCCTCCGCACCCGCCCCGCACCTCTCCGGGAGGCATCCTCGCCACCCCGGTCGGGCCGAGCATCGGATTCCCACGGCCCGGCGCCGTACTGACCACCCTGGGCCGCGAACCCGCCGCGCCCCGCCCGGCGCCCCGCCGCCAGGACCACGCCCCGCCCGGCTCACCCGACCAGGACCACGCCCCCGCCCGGCGGAACGGGAGGGGCGGCGGCGTGCCGGCACCCGGCCGACACCGCGCGGGAGGACGATCCGCCGCGCCCCCGGTGAGAGGAGGGGACGGGCGGGACCGGGACGGTGGCACCGGGACCGCCTCGGCCACGACGCCGCGCCCACCCCCCGTTCGCCACCAGCCCTGACCACGACGACGGCCACGGACGACGACCCGGGCGGGCAACGCTCAGACCAGGCGGTTCCGCACCTCGTTGAGGATCTTCTTCGTCTGCGCGGGCGTGGCGGCGTCCAGGGTCAACCGGTGGAAGACCTGGCTGTAGAGGTCGATCTCCGCCGGCTTGTCCAGGTAGAGCGCGCCGCACAGGTGTTCGAGGTAGACGATGTCCGGCAACTCCGGCTCGGCGAACCGCAACATCGTGAACGCGCTCTCGGCCGAGGACCCGCGCGGACCGAAGGGGACGACCTGGAGCGAGACGTTCGGCAGTTTGACGAGTTCGAGGAGTTCCTCGACCTGCTCCCGCAGCACCTCCGGGCCACCGAGCGGACGGTGCAACACCGACTCGTCGATCACGGCCCACAACCGGGGCGGCCGGGGATAGGTGAACACCTTCTTGCGCTGCATGCGCAGGGTCACCCGGCGCGACACCTCGTCCTCCGAGGCGTCGGGGATACCGCGTCGGACGACGGCCCTGGCGTAGCGCTCGGTCTGCAACAGACCGGGCACGAACAGCACCTCGTAGGTCTGCACGCGGGAGGCGGACTCCTCCAGCCCGACGTAGTCCTGGAACCAGCGCGGCATCAGGTCGCTGTAGCGGTTCCACCACCCCGGCTGGTTCGACTGCCGCACGAGGTCGAGGAAACTGCCGCGTTCCGCCTCCTCGTGCACGCCGTAGAGGGTCAGCAGGTCGGCGACATCGCGTTCCTTGAAGCTGACGCGACCGAGCTCCATCCGGCTGATCTTGGACTCGGAGCCGCGAATCGCGTGTCCGGCGTCCTCCCGGGAGAGGTCCCTGGCTTCCCGCAGCCTGCGCAACTGCCCACCGAGGACCATTCGCCGCGCGGTCGATCCGCTGTGCGCGGACTCACCCGTGGCCACGCCACCTCCCACCAGCCCACTGCCAGTCCAACTCCCCGTCCTTACCGGATCACCCGCGTCCGGTCGAGCAGGGCTGCCCGAGATTCACCCGTTCATATCAAGCTACACCGGGTGGTGATGCGTCCCGGGCGGAGCATTCGTCATCCTGCTGGGCCGCACCGACGGCCGAGGACGGCGTTCTCCGCACGATCACGCAGGACCAGGAACCGGTGGCCTCCGTCACGGATCATCACGTCTATCCTTGAGATCCTTGCCACGCCAGGAACAGTAGGTCTGCCTATGCCACGTTCTGATGAATCAGCAGTCCACCAGTTCGTGACGCCGCCGATGAACGGTGTTCGGGCGAGCATGGCCAGGGTCTACGACTCACTCCTGGGCGGCAAGGACAACTACGAGGCCGACCGCGAGGTGACCCGGGACGTGCTCGGGGTCTTCCCCGAGGCGAGGCAGGTCGCTCGCGAGCACCGGCGATGGCTGAGCAGGGCGGTGCGGTACCTGGCCGGCCGCCGGGGGATCGACCAGTTCCTCGACCTCGGTTGTGGCCTGCCCACCGACGAGAACGTGCACGAGATCGCGCAGCGGGCGAACCCGGAGGCCCGGGTCGTCTACGTCGACGTCGACCCGATCGTGATCGCCCAGGGCCCGGCGTTGTTGGAGGAGAACGACCGCACCCACTTCGTGGCCGGCGATCTGGGCGAGCCGGACATCCTCCTGGCCCACCCGACGCTGACCAGGTACCTGGACTGGGAACGGCCGGTCGCGCTGCTGCAGTGCCTGTCCCTGGTGTACCTGGGGGCCGACCGCCGGCCGCACGAGGTGGTGCGCCGCTACGTCGAGGCGTTACCGGCCGGGTCGTGCGTGGCGATGAGCCACCTCCTGGACCCGGGGGACGGAGGGCCGGTCAGCGCGCTGGCCCGCGAGGTGGCGGCGGTGTACGAGGCCAGCTCGATGACCTCGGTGCACTTCCGGGCGGAGGCGGAAATCGAGTCCTACTTCGACGGGCTCGAACTCGTCCGGCCCGGGCTGACCCGCCCGTCGGCGTGGTGGCCCGACGGGCCCCGGCTCAACCCGCCCCCAAAGTCCGACCGGGTCGTCGTGGTGGGGGTCGGCGTGAAGCGCTGACCGCCGGATCGCCGGGGTCGCGGTCCGTCCACACCGGCCGATTCCCGGGCCGGGCCGGGGGTACGGTGCCGCCGGACAGATCGGGACGTCCCGCTGCGAGCCCCGACGTGGTCCGGGCTTCGCCGGCGCGGTGGAACTCCTCCCCTGGCCGACGCGGGGAGCGGTGTCGGAGGTCCCGCCGTTCGAGGGAGGAGGACGACGTTGGGTGACTACCTGCTCTGTTCCAGTCCGATCCACGGTCACGTGAACCCGCTGCGCGGACTGGGCGCGGGTCTGGTGCGAGCCGGGCACCGGGTGCGGATGCTGACCGGAGCCCGCTTCGCCGACGCGGTGGCGGCGGTGGGCATCGAACACGTGCCGCTGCCCGAGGCGTGCGACTACGACTACCGGCGGTTCGACGAGGTGTTCCCGGGGCGCGTCCCGCTGACCGGGATCCGGAAGCTCGCCTTCGACTACGCGGAGGTCTTCGCCGCCTCGATGCCCGGCCAGTACCGGGCGTTGCGGGCGGAGCTGGACCGGGACCCGGCGGAGGCGCTGCTGGTGGAACAGTCGTTCCTGGGGGTCCTCCCGCTGTTGGCGGGTCCACCGGCGCGCAGGCCCCCCGTCGTGGGTGCCGGGGTCTTCCCCCTGGCGCAGTCCAGTCGGGACACCGCGCCGTTCGGCATGGCGCTGCCGCCGCTGCGGTCACCGCTCAACGCGCCCCGCAACGCGGTGCTCACCTGGGCCGCCCGCGAGGTCGTGTTCCGTGCGGCCCAGGACCGGGTGAACCGGGGGCTGCGGGAACTGGGACTGCCCCGCCTACCGGAGTTCGTGCTCGACTGGCCCGTCCTCGCCGACCGGTTCACGCAGTTGACGAGCGCGGGTTTCGAGTACCCGAGGAGCGACCTGCCCGCGTCCTTCCGGTTCGTGGGGCCCCTCCCACCGAGCGGCCCCACCGACTGGACGCCCCCGCCCTGGTGGTCTGAGCTCGACGACGCTTGCCCCGTCGTGCACGTCACCCAGGGGACCATCGACAACGTCGATCTCGACCGCTTGGTCGGGCCGACGGTGCGCGGCCTGGCAGGGAAGGACGTCCTGGTCGTGGTGGCCACCGGGGGACGCCCCGAGTCGGCGGTGCCGGGCGCCGCCGCGCTCCCGCCCAACGTGCGGGTGGAACGGTTCCTCGCCTACGACCGGCTGCTGCCCAGAGTGGACGTGCTGGTCACCAACGGGGGCGCCGGGGGGACGCACCAGGCGCTGGGGGCCGGCGTGCCGCTGGTCGTGGCCGGGGACAGCGCCGACAACCCGGAGAACGCCGCCAGGGTCGCGTGGTCGGGTGCCGGGATCGACCTGCGCACCGGAACGCCGCCCGCCGAGGCGGTCGCCGACGCCGTGGAACGGGTGTTGCGGGAGCCCCGGTACCGGGCCCGGGCGCGGGAGTTCGCCGTCGAGATCGCGGGATGCGACGCGCCGGCCTCGGTCGCCGCCGAGTTGGCCCAGGTGATCACCGACACCTCCCGGTGACCCAGGGGCCGCCGGCCCGGCACCAACCGGACCCGCCCGCACCGACCCTCACCCCGGTATGCCCGCGGCGTGGGCGGGATGAGCCGGCCACTGGCACTCGGCGAGTTGGTCTTCGCGCGGGGCAGCTGCGGGAGAAGCGGTAGCCGCGTTCCCCGACCACGGTGTCCAGTCCGTCGGCTAGGTCGGCGACGAGGCCGACCAGGCGGGCTCGGCGCAGCCCGACGAAGTCGGGGTCCCGGATTCCCGCTGTCGGCCCCCACCTGACGACCCCCACCTGACGACCCCCACCTGACGACCCCCACCTGGCGGCCCTCACCTGGCGCGGCCACCCGGCCGGGCCGCCCGCCGGGTCGAAGGACTCGGGAGCGAACCGGGCCAGGTGGCCGGTGCGGCTGGCCTCGGTGCGCGGTCACGGAGGTCGGGACGAGCGGCACCATGACCGCCCCACTCACCCGGTGGTGTCGCCGAAGGTACCGCTGAACGAGCACGCCCCGCCGGTGGAACCCCGGCGGTTGGCACCCGGCTCCCACTCGACCTCGCCGCCGGGGGCGATCTTCACGTACTTGTATTCGAACGCGCTATCGGCCGGCAGGGTCACCGTGGTCCGCCACACCGGGTAGTCCGACGACGACAGGTGCACACCGGCACTCGGGTTCCAGCTCCCGAGTTCGGGGATGCTGCCGACCAGGTGCACCTCCTGGCCGAACCAGGTCTCGGCCCGCACCCCGAAGGCGCACTGCCCGGGCTGCTCACCAGGCGGCCCCTCGCAGTCCGCCTCGCAGGGCGCACCGGTCTCGCCCACGTGCAGGGCCAGGACACCGTCGGTCGGAACGCTGGCCTGGAAACTCCCGTCACCGGCCACGGTCACCGCGGCCCCCGTGCAGGTGCCCTCACCGGTGGACCGGCTGCCGGTGGCCACGTCGCAGTAGGTGCCGGCGGGCAGCCCGCTGCGGAACGCCTGGTTGAGCGCCCCGCCCCGGTTGAACACGGCGAAGCCCTCCTGACCCCGGCCGAAGGCGATCGCCCGGCCATCGCCCGAGGTCCACCGGTGGGTGAGGGGCGCATCCCCCACCTGGTTGCGGAACCCGACCATGCCGGCGATCGCGGGCTCGCGGTGCTCGCACAGCCACCCGTTGGCCCCGCACTCGGTGGGGGCGGTGATCGCCCCAGCCGGGTTGCCCGGCTGCTGCCCGGCGCTGGGCGCCCCCTGCTCGTTGTTGGTGAACCGGTAGCTGGACATCAGCTTCGGGGTGCCGAAAGGGTGGGCGAGCATGAACGCGGAAGCGACCCGGTAGGGGCCGGGGTTGTTCTGGAAGACCAGGCCGGGGTCGGACCGCTGGGTGTCGTGGTTGTCGACGAAGACGACGGCGTCCCCGCTGGGCAGGGCCATCTGGCCGCCGAGATCGTGCAGCCAGCCGAGGTTGCCGTCCCGCACGGCCGGGCCGACCTGCCGCTGGTAGCGGAACTCGGTGACCTGGCCGAGGTGCGCGTAGGCGGGGGGCTTCAGCTCCGGTGGGCCGCCGCCCTCGATGACCTCCTGGTAGATGTGGGGCCTGCCGCCGAAGTGCGGGACGTCGTCGAGCATTCCGTAGATGGCCTGGAGGTCGGCCTGCGGCATGTGCTTGGCGGCGTCGACGCGGAATCCGGCGACGCCGATCCCGACGAGGTCGTTGAGGTAGTCGGCGATGCGGCCCCGGACGACGGGGTCGGCGGTGCGCAGGTCGGACAGGGCGAGCAGCTCGCAGTGCCACACCTCGTCGGGGTTGTCCCAGTTACCGATGTCGCGGCGGCAGTCGCCGAAGTGCTGGTCGTCGTAGCCGGCCGCCGGGTAGCGGTACTTGTCGAAGGTGTTGCCGTTGCTGCCCGGGCCGCTGCCGATGGAGCCGCTGCCGGCCATGTGGTTGATGACGGCGTCCACATAGATCCTGACGCCGTTGTCCCGGCAGGTCTCGACCATGTCGACGAAGTCGGCGCGGGTGCCGCGTCGGGTGTTGTCGAGCTGGTAGCTGACGGGCTGGTAGTCCTGCCACCAGGGGTGGTGGTCGTCGGCGAGGACGACGTGTTCCTGGGGCGGGGAGACCTGCACCCCGCCGAAGCCCGCCGGGCCGAGGACGTCCTCGCACTCCCTGGCGACCGAGTCCCACCGCCACTGGAAGAGGTGGACGAGGGTGTCGCCGTTGGCCTGGGCGGTGGTCTCGACGGGGGTGGTCGGGGTGGAGGTCGGGTCGGCGCTGGCCTGGGTGTCGGAGGCCAGGACCGGGATGGACGAGGCGGCCATGCTGACCAGCACGGCCGTGGCGATCGTCGCGACGTTGCGAACTCTCACCGGTTCCTCCTTGGGGGGCGGCGGGTTGCCCCGCCGGACCGGGCGGTTCCTCGGCGGACGGCAACCGAGGTACTGCAATAATTTTCAGTTGTGTGGTGAAGCTAACAGGTGCTGGACGAATTGGGAAGGCGGCGACAGGACCACGGATGACACTGCCCGGTACGGACGAATGGCGGTGTCAATCCGTTGACCTGCGACGGGTATCGCCGACGCGCGCTCGACCCACTCGGCGAGCACAGCGGTCGATCGGTTCCAGTGTTGCAATTTTTTTCAGGTGGTTTGGCACCGGATTTCGGCGTGGGGTTGCCGCGCGGAGTCGCTCCGAGCGGGCCGGTCCGGCGCCAGGCGGGTTCGGGGAGGGCGCCTCCCTGAGCGCGGGTTCGGTTCCGGTGGGTTCGAGGCGCCACATCGTCCGCCGCGACCCCGGCGCCCACTCTCGTGGTGGTGCGCGACTCAGCCGGTCCGCTCGCCGACGGGGTGGAGCATGCGGCCGCACGCTCCCCACGGGATCTCCGGGCTGGCCTGTTCTGTCACCGGACCGGGTCATGGACCCCAGAACGGACGTGGGGGATTCTGGACGACGGTCCGAACGGGCAGTGGGCGTGGCAGGCGGAACCCGCACGTGCCGGGTCGCCGGGCCCCAGCCGACGAACACAGTGAAGGTGCCCCATGACCAACACGACAGCGGACCATCGCCACCTGCTCAGGCGCCAGCTCGCCGAGATCCTGCGCGCGGTCGGGGCACTTTCCGACCCCGCGCTCCTGGCCGCGTTCGTGGACGTGCCCCGGGACCACTTCGTCGGCGACTTCGCCGTGCGCACGCCGGACGGATTGTCGTGGATCTCGCGCACCGACCCCGCCCGGCTCGGCCTCGTCCACGGCGACACGACGCTGATCACCGAGGTGGGCTCCGACGGCACCCCCATCTCCTCGAGCACGGCGCCGTCACTGATGGCGACGATGCTGGAAGCACTGGAGCTGCGCGGCTCGGAACGGGTGCTGGAGATCGGAACGGGAACGGGCTACAACGCGGCGCTCCTCTGCCACCGCCTGGGCTCCCACCGGGTAGTCACCGTGGACATCGAACCGGGGCTCACCCTGACGGCCGCAGCCCGGCTCGACGACCTGGGGTACCAGCCGACCGTCCTCACCGGAGACGGAGCCGAAGGCGCGCCGCGGCACGGCCCGTTCGACCGGCTGATCACCACCTGCGGGCTCACATCGGTGCCCGCCACGTGGCTGCGACAGGTCCGGCCAGGGGGACGGATCCTGGTCAACCTCGGCTTCGGTCTCGTGTCCCTGCTCGTCCTGGAGGACGGAACGGCCGAGGGCGGTGTGCTCGACTTCGCGGCCTTCCTGCCCCGTCGAAGCGGTGTGGACGACCCGGCTCCGGATCCCCACGACATCCCCCGCCACAGCGGGTCTCCGGCCCGACGGGACACACTGCCAGAAGCCCTGGACGACCGCACCGGCCGCGCGGTGCTCTCGCTGCACCGCCCTGGCTTGTGGAGGGGTTCCCACCTCGACGATGACGGGCGCGTCGTCCACCTGCTCGACGAACGAACGACGGGAGCATGGGCTCGGGCCACAGAACTGGACGACGGCTCCGTCGAGGTGGTCCAGAGTGATGGGCTGTGGGACGCGGTGACCGCCATCTTGGGAGAGTGGGACGAACGCGGCCGCCCGGACATCACGGAGTACGGGATCCGCGCGGATGCGCGGGGGCACCGCGTCGTAGCGCCCTAGTGGGGCTGGGTGAGGAGCGCCGCCACTGTGAGCACTCCCCCTTCGGGGTGTCCCCCACGTGGCGAGGACCAGGTGGAAGTCCACGTCCACCCCGTACCCGGTCGACCGGCGCGGCTGGTGGGTGATGACGACGCTGGGCCTCGCTACGGTGCGAACGTGTGGTCACCGGGTGGTCACCGCCCCCTCCCGTAACCCCGGGTCGGGGGTGCGGGCAGGTTGTGCGGCGAATGGATCTCGACGGAGCACGGGCACGTCGGGCGGACTCGAAGTACCACGTCGGCCACCGCGACCCCGGCGCCCACCCTCGTGGTGGTGCGCGACTCAGCCGGCCCGCTCGCCGACGGGGTGGAGCATGCGGTCCAGCGAACGCAGGCACTGCCCGAGCGCCTCGTGCCGGGAGACCCCGCACTCCCGCACGAAGGCCCAGGCCGCGTAGAGCAGTGCCCACAGCGCCTGCTGCACCCACTCCGGGGTCAGCTCCCGGTCGATCGACCCGTCCCGGTGGCCCCGCTGGACCAGGGCCAACAACGCGAGGTCGGAGTCGCTCTCCTCGTGCCAGTCGAGGCCGGAGCTGAACTGCGGGTCGGTGAAGACCAGCGACAGGACGTCCCCCAGCAGTTCGAAGTACTCCCGGCAGAGCCGCACGATCGCCTCACGGGCCGGCCCGACCTCGAGCTTGGCGCGGTCGGTGGCGACCGCGATCCGCTCCAGGGTGAGGGTGCCGATGGCGTGGACGAGGTCGGAGCGTTCGGCGAAGTAGCGGTGGAGGGTGGTGCGCCCCACCCCTGCCTCCCTGGCGACCTCGGAGAGCGAGGCCGAGGAGTCACGGCTGAGGACGACGACGGCGGCGTCGAGGATCGCCTGACGCGTGCGCGTGCGCACTCCGGTCTCGACCACCTGATCTCCCGCCTCCGTCATGCGACGTACCGTACTCGCCCCCGAATCGGAGCATAACGGAACTCATTTGCCTGAAACGGAACAGTCGTGTTCCACTACCGGACATGTCTGTGCTGCCCGATTCGGGTCACCCCTCCTCGACCACCGGGGCACCGCGCCTGCGGTTGCTGTGGTCGTTCGCCCGACCGCACTGGCGTGGCCTGCTCGGCGGGCTCGCCCTCGCGCTCCTGGCCTCCGGGATGGGACTGGCCACCCCGATGGTCACCAAGTGGATCCTCGACGCCCTGGGCGAGGGCCTGTCGTTGACCACCCCGGTGATCGCCCTGCTGGTGCTGCTGGTCGTCGGAGCCGTCGTCTCGCTGTGGCAGTGGATCCTGCTGGGCACCATCGGCGAACGGGTCGTGCTCTCCGCGCGGGAGGCGATGGTGCGGCGGTTCTTCGGCGCCCGGATCACCAGCCTGGGGGTTCGGCCCGCCGGCGAGCTCTCCACCCGCGTCACCTCGGACACCCTGCTGCTCCGGGAGGCCGCAGCCGACTCGGTGGTCGGGCTGATCAACGGCGTGGTCACCCTCGTCGGCAGCCTCGTGCTGATGGCGGTGCTGGACCTGGTGCTGCTGGGGTTGACGGTCGCGGCGGTCTCCGTGGTCGCGGTGGCCTTCGCGGTCCTGATGCCTCCGATCGCCAAGGCCCACGAACAGGCCCAGGAACGGGTGGGCCGGCTCGGCGGCGCCCTCACCGAGGGTCTGCGCGCGATCCGCACCGTGAAGGCCAGTCGGGCCGAGCGGCGCCAGGGCGACCAGATCGTGCGGGAGGCCACCGAGGCGGCGCGGTTCAGCGTGCGGGCGGTTCGCCGGGAGGCCGTCGCCTGGACGGTGGCCTGGTCCGGCGTCCAGCTGGCGATCATCCTGGTGCTGGGCGTGGGGGCGTGGCGGATCGCCGACGGCGCCCTCGCGGTGTCCAGCCTGATCGCGTTCCTGCTCTACGCGTTCGGCCTGATGGACCCGATCATGACGCTGAGCCAGAACGTCACCGCCATCCAGGCCGGGCTCGCCGCCGCCGGGCGGATCCGGGAGACCCAACGCCTCGAACCGGAGGGGACCGAGTGGGCGTCGGCTGACCGCCCCACCTCGGACACCACCACCGGCGACACCTCGACATCCCATTCTCCGGGCGGTGCGGAAACCCCGGTGGTGCGGCTCGCCTCGGTCGCCGCCCGCTACGCGCCCGGCGCGGAACCCGCCGTGTCCGGTGTGGACCTCACCATCCCCCGGCGCGGCCACACCGCGATCGTCGGTCCGAGCGGCGCGGGCAAGACGACGCTGTTCTCCCTGCTGCTGCGGTTCCTGGAACCCGAGTCGGGTGAGCTGCGGCTCGACGGCCGGCCCTACCGCGAGTTCAGCCACGAGGAGGTGCGCGCCCGGTTCGCCTACGTCGAGCAGGAGACGCCGGTGGTGCCCGGCACCGTCCGGGACAACCTGACGTTCACCTACCCGGATGCCTCGGAGGAGGAGGTGTGGACGGCGCTGCGGAAGGTCCGGATGGCGGAGCGGGTCGCGGACATGCCCGACGGGCTCGACACCCCGTTGGCCTCGACCATCGTCTCCGGTGGGGAACGCCAGCGGATCGCGCTGGCCCGGGCGCTGGTGCGCACCCCGGACGTCCTGCTGCTCGACGAGGCCACCGCCCAGATCGACGGTCTGACCGAGGCCGCGGTGCACGACTGCGTGCGGGAGCGGGCCGAGGAGGCGGCCGTCGTGACGATCGCCCACCGGCTGTCGACCGTGATCGACGCCGACCTCATCGTCGTGATGGAGAACGGCGCGGTGCGAGCCAGGGGCACCCACGAGGAACTGCTGGCCTCCGACGAGTTGTACCGGGACCTCGTGCGGGCCCTGCGCATCGCCACCCCCGCCCCGGCCTCGCCCGAACTCGCGGCGGAGATCGACGGGGCCCGGCGGGTGGCGACCTCCGGGTGAGCCCCACCCCAGCCGGCTCGCTCCCGGCACCAGCCGGTTCCCGGCCGATGCCCTGCCGGCCCGAGCCGTCCACCGCACCCCGCACACGTTCCCGCGCCCACCGGCGCGGTTCGGCACCCCTCGGAGGACCAAGGATGACCATTCTCGTGACCGGAGCGACCGGCAACATCGGACGGCTGGTGGTGGACGCGCTGCTGGCCGCCGGGGCCACCGACGTCCGCGCGCTCACCGTCGACCCGGTCAGGGCGGCGCTGCCCGCCTCGGTGGAGGCGTTCCGCGGCTACGTGGGACGCCCCGCCTCGATCGGTCCCGCGTTGGAGGGCGTTCACGCGCTCTACCTCGCCCCGACACCCCACACGGCCGGGGAGGTGGTGGGGCTCGCGCGGGAGGCCGGGGTCGAGCGGATCGTGGACCTCTCCGGGGAGGAGGGCTCCTGGTGGTATGCCGTCGCCGAGGCGGTGGAGGCCTCCGGAGCGGAGTGGACCCACCTCATGCCCGGCGACTTCATGGCGAACATCAGCGTCTGGGCCGACACCATCCGCGAGACCGGGACGGTGCGGGACGCCGCCTTCGGGTCGGCCAGCGCCCCCATCGCCCTGGAGGACGTGGCCGCGGTCGCGGCGACCGCCCTGCTCCACGACGGGCACGCCGGCCGGGCCTACTCGCTGACCGGACCGGAGACCATCACCCGGGAACGGCAGGCGCGGCTCATCGGGGAGGCGCTCGGACGGGAGCTGCGGCTGGTGGAACTCACCCGGGAGGAGGCCATCGCCGAGTTGCACGACCTGGGCGAGTACGCCGAGTGGTTCGTCGACGGTCTGCTGGAGCTGGTCGACACGCCCGCCGAGGCCACCAGCACGGTGGAGGAGGTCCTGGGTCGACCGGGAACACCGTTCTCGACGTGGGTGCGCGACAACGTCGAGATGTTCCGCTGACCGGGGCGGGCCGGGTGGCGCGTCCGCCGAGGGGGTGGGCGGTGCCACCCGGCCCGTCGCTCAGTTCGTGACGACCCCGCAGGCGACCCGGTCACCGGCGTCACCGGTGGACAGGGTGTCGGAGTCCGGGCCGTCCGGCGCGTAGCGCTCGGGGATGTTGCCGAAGTTGTCCGGTCCGGCGTGGACGATGAAGGCCGCGCCGTCCTCGTCCACCAGGTCGGCGATGGTGAACCGGTCGGTGACGGTGGTGAGTTCGGCGACACCGTCCTCGGTGGCGAAGAGGCTGGTGAGGTCGCCTCCGTGGCCGGGGTGGTGCTGGTCGTCCCCGCTGCCGAGGTGACCGCCGGCGGTGAGGAAGTCGCCGACCTTCTCCGGGTCGCTGGGGCTCTGGCTGTCCGGCTCGCACCGGCCCGTCTGGTGCACGTGGAATCCGTGGAAACCGGGTTCCAGATCGGACACGGTGGCGACGACCTCCACCCCGCCGGTGACCTCGCGGAGGCGCACGGTTCCCACGTCGTTGCCGGAGGCGTCCACCAGCACCGCCGAGGCGGCGACCCCGTCGCCCTCGGCCGGGGAGGATTCAGCCGCCGTGGGGGAGTCCGGTAGCCGCAGTTCGTTTCTCGCCTCCTCCGAACCGCCGCATCCCGAGGTGGCGAGGACTCCCGCGGTGAGGAGTCCGAGCAGGACCGGGGGATGTTTCGCTGACGACATCGGTGATTCCCCTTCCGGGCAGGCCCGGCCGGCCCACGCCGACCGGTCTCGGTGTGCCGCGGTCACGCCGCTCGGCAGCCGCGACGCGCGGTGAATGCGCCGGGGAGCCGCGACCGTCGGGGTCTGCGACCCCCCGGCGCCGCCTGGTGTCACGTCACCAGTGGATCTCACGGGGAGTGCGTGGGTGATCACCGCAGTCTTAGCAACCGGGGCGGCCGGGGCGCTCGCCGAAACCAGGTTTCTCACCTGATCCGATGACAGTGGACGATGCGCGCGCCGCTGAGCCGTCGTCCTCGACCAGCGGAACGCGGTTGTCGGCCACCGTGGTTACCGTCCGTGCCATGGCAGAGGTCACGATCGTGGACGAGAGCACCGGAGGTGCCGCGCAGTCCACCTGGACGTTGGAGTTCCTCGAGGAACGCGTCACCGTCCGGGAACTCATCCGGCGGCGCGTCTACCAGGAGGTCGGCGAGTACCACGCCTCCGGCGGCGAGTTCCGCGGCCTGGTGCGTCCCACCGCCCGGGAACGCGCGCTCAACGGCTCCCCCACCGGTCAGGGCAGGGTGGACTGGGAGGAGCAGGCGGACCTGGCGGAGAAGGCGTTCACCCGCAACGGTTTGGTCATCCTGGTCGGGGACCGCCAGCTGGTCGAGCTTGACGAGGAGGTCGACCTCACCGTCCACACCGAGGTGACCTTCCTCCGCCTCGTCGCACTGGTGGGAGGCTGACATGTCGACGACCGCACCGCCACCGGGGCTGGTCGACCTGGTCCGGGCCCCCTCGACCCACTACCGGTGGGTGGACGATCCGCTGGTCCCCCGGGTGGCGGCGCTCTCTCCCGAGGAGATGGACGCACTCCACGGCCAGCTCGGCGAACTCATGGCGGAGGACGCCCCCGGCACCCGCGAACGGGACCGGCTCCGGACCGTCCGCCTGCTGATCACCGTCCTGCGGCACGTCCGGCAGGCCGTCGCCGGACGTCCCGAGCAGCGGGACGAGGCGGCCAACGCGGCCCTCACCCTGCTGGAGCGGTTCCCCAGCGCCCGCGCGCTCGACGCGGGCGCCGTCTCCCGAGGCGTGACCAGGATCGTCGTCGACCACGACACCGCGTTGGCCGCCCACCTCTTCGCCGAGGTGCTGCACCGCCTCAAGGACATGCCGTCCACCACCGACGACGCCCTGTACCTCCACCTGCTGCGGGACAACCTGCTGATCGAGGGCGTCGGCGGCTCCTGGCTCGATGAGGACCTGCTGCTGGACTGGCTCGGCGGCTGCTTCTCCCTGGCACTGCCCTTCGCCGCGCTCCCGGTGTTGCGGCGGGCGGGGGCGGCTCGCCGTCCGGAGCTCGTGGCGCTGCTCAGGCGTCACCGGCTCGACGCCCACGGCACGCGGGACGTCACCGTTCTCCCGGAGGAGGGCCGGTGGCCGCTGCTCAACGTCGGCGAGGCGTGGAGTGAGGCGGCGACCTCCGACATCGACGCGCTGCCCGAACCCGAGCGGGACGCGCTGCGCGCCCTCGTGGCGCACGCGCTGACGGCGACCACCGCCAAACCGTCGGCGGCCTGGAAGCGCACCGCCCGCGACCTGCTGTCCAAGCCGGGTGCCGAACGGTTCCCCGCCCTGTTCGTGGCCTGGGGTTCGCGGGTGGGCCGGGCGCGCACCCTGCCGTTGCGACCCTCCATCTGGTACTCCCACGACGTGAGTGCCCTGCTCGACCCGCACAACGTCACCGCGCTGCGCGGGCTGTGCTGGTTGGCGACCCTGTGCCCGCCCGCCGAGGGCCTGGAACGCGTCCTCGGCGGGATGGTGGAGACCGCCCTGCGCAAGGCCCCGGGTGTCGGTCCCCGCTCACCCCGGCTCGCCAACTCCGCCACCTACGCCCTGTCCGAACTCGACGGCGCCGCCGCCCTCGGGCAACTCGCCAGGCTCAGCTCGCGGGTGACCTACAAGGGGACGTTGAAGGAGATCGACAAGGGCCTGGCCCGCCGCGCCGAGGCCCTGGGGATCAGCAGGGACGAGATCGAGGAGCTCGGCGTACCCACCTTCGGCATGACCGAGGTCGGCACCCTGGAGGAGCGGTTCGACGGCGGCGCCACCGCCCGGCTGCTGATCGGGACCAACTCGGCCACCCTCAGCTGGACCAGCGCCACGGGCCGGCCGGTCAGGTCCGTCCCCGCCCAGGTCCGCGCCGACCACCCCGAGGACGTCGCCCGGCTCCGGGGCGCGGTCAAGGACGTCACGAAGATGCTCACCGCCCAGCGGGACCGGCTCGACCGGCTCATGCTGAGCCGGCGGACCTGGCGGTACGAGGGGTGGCGGGACCGGTACCTCGACCACCCCCTCGTCGGGGTCCTGGCCCGCCGGCTGGTGTGGTGGGTGGGCGGCACCCCGGCCTGCTGGTTCGACGGCCGGCTGGTGGACGTGGACGGTGCGGAGGTGACGGCGGACCCGGCCGCCGAGGTGCGGTTGTGGCACCCGGTCGAGGACGGGGTCGAGCGGGTGCTGGCCTGGCGGCGGTGGTTGGAGGACCGTCGGGTGACCCAGCCGTTCAAGCAGGCGCACCGGGAGGTGTACCCGCTCACCGACGCCGAACGCGCCACCGGCGTCTACTCGAACCGGTTCGCCGCCCACATCCTCCGCCAGCACCAGTTCCACTCGCTGGCCACCGTGCGGGGCTGGCGGAACCAGTTGCGGCTCATGGTCGACGACTCCTGCGAGGCACCCTGCCGGGAGCTGCCCGAGTGGGGGTTGCGCGCGGAGTTCTGGGTGGAGGGCGTCGGCGAGGACTACGGCACCGACACCACCGAGAGCGGCACGTTCCTCCACCTCGCCACCGACCAGGTGCGCTTCTACCCGCTGGACGCGCCCAGGAACAGCCAACACGCCTGCGGTGGGCCGTACTCGCAGTGGGTGGGCCCCGACCAGGAGCCGACGCCGCCGGTGCCGTTGGCGGAGGTGCCGCCGCTGGTGCTCAGCGAGGTGCTGCGGGACGTGGACCTCTTCGTCGGGGTGGCGAGCGTGGGCGCCGATCCGACCTGGGCGGACGGCGGTCCGGCTGGCCGGTACCAGGAGTACTGGCACTCCTACGGTTTCGGGGAGCTCTCCGCGACCGCGCTGACCCGGCGGGACCTGCTGTCCCGGGTGGTCCCCCGCCTGGCGATCGCCGACCGGTGCTCCCTGGACGGCCGGTTCCTGCGGGTGCGCGGTGACCTGCGGAGCTACCGGATCCACCTCGGCTCCGGGAACATCCTCATGGAGCCCAACGACGAGTACCTGTGCATCGTGCCCACCCGGCGGGACGAGAGCAGCGGATCGGTGTTCCTGCCCTTCGACGGGGACCGCACGCTGGCGGTGATCCTGTCGAAGGCCTTCCTGCTGGCAGCGGACACGTCGATCACCGACAGCACCATCACCAGCCAGCTCCGGCGATGACTCGACGCTCGCCGTGATCGAAGCGTTACTCGGCGCGCTCAACTCGCTGCCGTGGTCGCGGTGTGTTCGGTGTGAAGGGCTTGTGATGAGCCCGGCCGGCCGGTGAACACCGGCCGGCCCACCGAACGGAAGGACACCAGGTGCGAACACCCCGTGTTCGGCCCGCCGCCGGTCTCCTCGCCGCACTGCTGCTCACCACCCCCACGGCAGCGGCCGGCACCCACGAGACCGACCCACCACCCCCGACCACACCCGTGACGTCACACACCAACGGCGCCCCGATCAGCATCACCCTGATCACCGGGGACACCGTCCTGCTCCGCCAGGGCCCCGACGGCCTACTGCTCGCCGGGTTCACCTCCCCACCCCACCGGCGCGGCACCGGCTACCACCAGGAAACCCACCAGGGACGACTCGTCGTCATCCCCGACGACGCCCGCCGCGCCGTGATCTCCGGGACACTGGACGAACGGTTCTTCGACCTCACCGGACTCGTCGAACAGGGCCTGACCGACGACCACCAGGACAGCCTCCGGATCATCCTCGACGAACCCGCCGACGGACCACGCGCGTTCGCCGCACCCGAGGTCGCCGAGCACACGCAGTCCTTCCCGGACCTGGGGTTACGCGGCCTGGAAATCGCCCACGAGGACCTGCCCACCTTCTGGCAGGACCTCGAAGGCGGTGACGGTCCCAGCGTGCTCAGCGCCCAGGACGACACCCGGGTCCTGTTGGACGGGCGGGTGCGCGCCACCCTCGACCAGAGCCGGGACCTCGTCGGCGCCAGCGAGGCCTGGGACGCAGGCCACACCGGAGACGGCGTCACCGTCGCCGTCCTCGACACCGGCTACGACACCGGACACCCCGACCTCGACGGCCGGGTCGTCGCCGCCGAGAACTTCTCCGACGCCGAGGACGTCCAGGACCGCAGCGGGCACGGCACGCATGTGGCCGCCACGATCGCCGGCACCGGAGCAGCCTCCGACGGCCGCTACGCCGGCGTCGCCCCGGACACGGACCTGGTGGTCGCCAAGGTCCTCGACGACCAGGGCCAGGGCTGGACCACCGACGTCATCGCCGGAGCGGAATGGGCCGTCGAGCAGGGCGCGGACATCCTCAACCTCAGCCTCGGTGCCGAGGCGTTCCCCGAGGGCGACCCCCTCGTGGAGGCGGTCGAGGAACTCTCCGCCACCACCGGAGCGCTGTTCGTGGTGGCCGCCGGCAACAACGGCCGGCCGGCCTCGATCGACTCCCCCGGTGTCGCCGACAGCGCCCTGACCGTGGGCAGCACCACCAAACAGGACGAACTCAGCGACTTCTCCAGCCAAGGCCCCGTGCCCTGGAACTTCGGGCTGAAACCCGAGATCGCCGCACCAGGATCCGACATCGTGGCCGCTCGGGCGGAGGGCGTCGAGGAGGAATGGGCCATCGACGAGCACTACCTCAGCGCGTCCGGCACGTCGATGGCCGCCCCGCACGTCGCCGGCGCCGCCGCCCTGGCACTCCAGGCCAACCCCGACCTCGACGGCCAACAGATCAAGGCACTGCTCACCGGCAGCGCCGAACCTCTCCCCGGGATCGACGTCCACGGGCAGGGAGCCGGCCGCCTCGACATCGCCCGCGCCCTGGAGCAGGGGCCCCGCGCCGAACCCGCCACCCTCGGCTTCGGATTCCACGAGTGGCCCCACGACGGGGAACCGGTGGAACGCACCATCACCTACACCAACCCCACCGACACCGAACTCACCCTGGCCCTGGACCTCACCGTCAGCCAGGACGACGGCACCCCCGCCCCCGACGGCCTGCTGGAACTGACCACGGACGAGGTGACGGTGCCCTCTGGTGGAACGGCGACGACCACGCTGGTCCTCCGGCCCACGGCCGAACGGGTCAGCACCATCACCGGTCGGCTCACCGCCACCACCGACGGGGCCCGACTCGTGACCCCGGTCTCAGCGATGGTCGACCAGGAACGGCACCAACTGTCGGTGTCGGTCCCCGACGAACTCACGACCGCTAACCTGACCATGTCACTGGTCGTGCAGAACACCGAGACCGGTGACGTCGACGAGGCCCATACTTTCGATGTTCGAACCAGCCTCCGGCCCGTGCCGGGACGGTACCGCGTCGTCACCGCCGTCCACGACCACCTCCCGGGCGGCGAGCTGGAAGCGACCTACGCCGTCGACGAGATCGAGCTGACCGAGGACACCCACCTCACGATCTCGTGGGACACCCGGAGACCGGTCGAACTGGTGCCCGAGGAGGAGGGCGCTCGTCGCCAATTGGCCACTGCCGGGTATGAACTCGAGAACTACGCCTGGGTCATATCGGGTTCTCCGCCGGTTCGGACCTTCGTCATCGATGCCGACACCGAGGTCGACGGGTTCCGGTTCGTGGACGGGGGGACATGGGCCGCCCCATTGGCTCACGTCGACATACCCGGCCACGATCTGGACATCGAGGTTTGGGAGAGGCTGGACGGCCCGCAGGGGACGGTCTCGGGGCCTCTGGTCGACGTCACCTCCGCCCCGGTCACGGAGATCCCTGATCTGACTGGCAGCATTCCCTTCCTGGGGCCGGAGGCGGAGCTGGAGCCGGACGAGGTCGTGCCGTTCGCCCAAGCGTTGATCGACCGAGGTGCTGAGGTTCTGCTCTCGGGCATCTGGATCCAGGAGGAGATCGCGCTGCCGTACGTCGAGGTCGACTTCCTTTCCGGGCGTCGACTCGCGGATCTCCTCGCACGCGAGGGAACCGTGGACGCGGTCATCGAGGGCCGCGAGTTCAGCCCCTACGCCTACTTCCTGCTGGAGCCCCACGAGGGTGGTTTCCCGCCCCCGGGGCGTCGCGTGGTACGCGACTCCGCGCTGGCCAGGGTCGAGAGCACTTACCACAATCCCATGGCCGAGACCGGGATCACGAGCCTGACCCAGATGGTCTCGCGGGACGGCACGTACGTGACCCACCAGTGGGTATCGACGGTGATCCCGCAGGTCCGCACCGAGTACCTGTCCCCCGGCCTGGAGTGGTCGACGGAGATCTCGTTCCGTGGTGAGGGTGGGCAGAACATCGGCACGCTGGTGTCCCCACAGACCCGGCTGGAGGCGGGTGACGAGCGGACCGAGTCCTGGTACCGGGGTCCGATCGGCCCGGCGCTGCCCGACCAGGCCCTGGTCGACTGGCAGAAGCGGGGGTGGCGGCCCCCCGCCGTGCGGGAGGACGACCTGCTGCGATTCCAGTTGTCCATGTTCGGCGACAACGACCCCCGTCACGCCAACGTGGTCGACCTGCGGTTCGACACCGACAGCGGCCGGATGGTGCTGAGCCGGGACGGCGAGGTCGTGGCCGAGGCCGACACCCCCGGACTGGCCGACCTGGAGGTCCCACCCGGACCCGGCTGGTACGACCTGGCCGTGGACGCCGAACGGACCAGCGAGATCTGGGCCGCTCCCGGCAGGGTCCACGGCCAGTGGCGGTTCCACTCCACTGGGGCCGACGAGGTGCTGCCCCTGCTCGACATCCGCTACGACCTCCCCCTCGGGTTGACCAACGACACCCCCGCGGGTGAGCCCCTCGCCGGAACGGCCACGGTCGTCCACCAGACCGGGGCCCAGGAATCCCCGATCAACGAACTCGCCGTCGAGGCCTCCTTCGACGAAGGCGAGACCTGGGTACCCGCCGAAGTCGACCGGGACGGCGAGGGCTGGACGCTGGTCCTGCCCGGTGCCGGGGAGCCAGGCGACCTGGTCTGGCTGCGCGCCACCGCCAACGACGAGGACGGCAACTCCGTCACCGAGACGATCGAAGGCGCCTACCGGCTCCACTGAACCACCACGACGCGGGCCGGGAGGGCGCCCCCTCCCGGCCCGTTCCACCCCTGGGCAGGGAGGCCGTGCACCGCGAACCGGAGCAGGGAAGCCCTCCGCGTTCCCGAGGGAACCGGCCGTTCAGGGAGCAGCGCTCGGCGATCGCCCGACGGGGGACCGCCCGGGCCAGCAGGCACCGCCGGATCCGCGCGGTCGCGGAGCCCCGAAACCGTGGGAGCGCCGTGCTCCTGGTACTCGCACTCCCAGGCCATCGTCCGACCAGGTCGGATCGAGCCCACACTCGCCACACCGACGAAGCGGTCCACATCCGCGGGACCTCGCTGAGGACTCCGGCTGACCGGGCCCTGGTCGATGCCCACGGCCGCGAGCACGGCCCGACACCAGGACGAGCCAACCGCAGTGGGACTCCGGCGCTCGCCGTGATCGACCCGTGACCCACCCGACTCAACGTCTCCATCCGATCACAGCGTGTTCGGTGTGAAGGGCTTGTGATGAGCCCGGCCGGCCGGTGAACACCGGCCGGCCCACCGAACGGAAGGACACCAGGTGCGAACACCCCGTGTTCGGCTCGGCGCCGGTCTCCTCGCCGCACTGCTGCTCACCACCCCCACGGCAGCGGCCGGCACCCACGAGACCGACCCACCACCCCCGACCACACCCGTGACGTCACACACCAACGGCGCCCCGATCAGCATCACCCTGATCACCGGGGACACCGTCCTGCTCCGCCAGGGCCCCGACGGCCTACTGCTCGCCGGGTTCACCTCCCCACCCCACCGGCGCGGCACCGGCTACCACCAGGAAACCCACCAGGGACGACTCGTCGTCATCCCCGAGGACGCCCGCCGCGCCGTGATCTCCGGGCGACTGGACGAACGGTTCTTCGACCTCACCGGACTCGTCGAACAGGGCCTGACCGACGACCACCAGGACAGCCTCCGGATCATCCTCGACGAACCCGCCGACGGACCACGCGCGTTCGCCGCACCCGAGGTCGCCGAGCACACGCAGTCCTTCCCCGACCTGGGGTTACGCGGCCTGGAGATCGCCCACGAGGACCTGCCCACCTTCTGGCAGGACCTCGAAGGCGGTGACGGTCCCAGCGTGCTCAGCGCCCAGGACGACACCCGGGTCCTGTTGGACGGGCGGGTGCGCGCCACCCTCGACCAGAGCCGGGACCTCGTCGGCGCCAGCGAGGCCTGGGACGCCGGCCACACCGGAGACGGCGTCACCGTCGCCGTCCTCGACACCGGCTACGACACCGGACACCCCGACCTCGACGGCCGGGTCGTCGCCGCCGAGAACTTCTCCGACGCCGAGGACGTCCAGGACCGCAGGGGCCACGGCACGCATGTGGCCGCCACGATCGCCGGCACCGGAGCAGCCTCCGACGGCCGCTACGCCGGCGTCGCCCCGGACGCGGACCTGGTGGTCGCCAAGGTCCTCGACGACCAGGGCCAGGGCTGGACCACCGACATCATCGCCGGAGCGGAATGGGCCGTCGAGCAGGGCGCGGACATCCTCAACCTCAGCCTCGCCGGCTGGGCCACCCCTGAACGCGACCCGCTGGTCGAGGCGGTCGAGGAACTCTCCGCCACCACCGGAGCGCTGTTCGTGGTGGCCGCCGGCAACAACGGCCGGCCGGCCTCGATCGACTCCCCCGGTGTCGCCGACAGCGCCCTGACCGTGGGCAGCACCACCAAACAGGACGAACTCAGCGACTTCTCCAGCCAAGGCCCCGTGCCCTGGAACTTCGGGCTGAAACCCGAGATCGCCGCACCAGGATCGGACATCGTGGCCGCCCGCGCGGAGGGCGTCGAGGAGGAATGGGCCATCGACGAGCACTACCTCAGCGCGTCCGGCACCTCCATGGCCGCCCCGCACGTCGCCGGCGCCGCCGCCCTGGCACTCCAGGCCAACCCCGACCTCGACGGCCAACAGATCAAGGCACTGCTCACCGGCAGCGCCGAACCTCTCCCCGGGATCGACGTCCACGGGCAGGGAGCCGGCCGCCTCGACATCGCCCGCGCCCTGGAGCAGGGGCCCCGCGCCGAACCCGCCACCCTCGGCTTCGGACTCCTCGACTGGCCCCACGACGGGGAACCGGTGGAACGCACCATCACCTACACCAACCCCACCGACACCGAACTCACCCTGGACCTGGACCTCACCGTCAGCCAGGACGACGGCACCCCCGCCCCCGACGGCCTGCTGGAACTGACCACCAACACGGTGACCGTCCCACCCGGCCAGACCGCGACGGCCACGCTGGTCCTCCGGCCCACGGCCGAACGGGTCAGCACCATCACCGGCCGACTCACCGCCACCACGAACGGGGCCCGACTCGTGACCCCGGTGTCGGCGGTGGTCGACCAGGAACGGCACCAACTGGCGGTGTCGGTCTCCGACGAACCCCTGACCAGTTCCCCGCTCCTGTCCGTGGTGGCCGAGAACACCGAGACCGGTGAACTGCACGAGGCGAGGACCTTCGAGGAGGGGGTGGACGTCACGCTCGTTCCGGGCACCTACCGGGTCGTGATCTCGCTCAACGAGTACATGGAGGACGGACGGTCGTACCAGACCTACGCCGCCGAGGAGGTCGAGCTGACCGAGGACACGCTGCTCGACGTTCCCCTGGAGACCCGCGAAGCGGTCGCGCTCGTGCCCGCTGAGGACGATGCCGAGCGGTACGGCACCACGCACGGGTACGTCCTCGAGAGCGCCACTCACACCTTCACCGGGATAATGACCGAGTTGTTCGTCGTCGACGCGGGAGCGGAGATCGACGGCCTCGGCTTCCTGCACGGCGGCGCATGGACGGCCCCCCTGGTCCGGGTGGAATTACCCGGGCACGATCTGCGTGTGGGGGTCTGGGAGGACCTCCGTGGCCCCCGGGGAACGGTCACCGGCACTCTCGTGGACCTCACGTCCACCCCGGCCGAGGACGTTCCTGACCTCACCGGACGCATCCCGTTCCTCAGCCCCGGGACGGACCTCGCCCCCGACAAGCTCGCGGACCTGGTGCGGGCCGTGGCTGACCGGGGAGCCGAGGTGTTGTTGGGCAGCGTCTGGATCGAGACCGAGATTCCGTTGCCCTACGTCAACGTCGAGTACCGCTCCGCGACACGACTGGCTGAGTTGATCGCCGAGGAAGGGCGGGTGGAGGCCGTCGTGGAGGGACGGGACCACAGCCCCTCCGCGTACTACCTCCTGGAGTCGCACGACGGCGGTCTCCCACCGAGCGGTCATCGGGTGGTGGAGGCTGACGAGCTGGCCCGGATCGAGAACACCTACCACAACCCCGGCCCCGAGGACGTGCTGCGCGAGACCCGTCAGTCGGCTTCCTCGGAAGGTGTCGTCATCGCCGACCTGTGGGCACTGACCATGTTCCCGCAGGAACGGACCGAGTACTTCTCGCCTGGCTTCGACTGGGTGGGGGAGGTCTCGCTACCCGGGGACTGGGGCGTGGGCAAGCTGGTGACGCCGCCGACGGCGCTGGAGGCGGGTGACGAGCGGACCGAGGCCTGGTACCGGGGCCCGATCGGCCCGACGCTGCCGGACCAGACCAGGGTCGGCCTGGACGAGTGGCGGTCCCCGGCCATGCGGGAGGACGACCTGCTGCGGTTTCAGCTGTCCATGTTCGGCGACAACGACCCCCGCCACGAGGCCCTGCCCGACCTGCGGTTCGACACCGACAGCGGCCGGATGGTGCTGAGCCGGGACGGCGAGGTCGTGGCCGAGGCCGACACCCCCGGACTGGCCGACCTGGAGGTCCCACCCGGACCTGGCTGGTACGACCTGGCCGTGGACGCCGAACGGGACCACCAGGTCTGGGCCGCTCCCGGCAGGGTCCACGGCCAGTGGCGGTTCCACTCCACGGGGGCCGACGAGGTGCTGCCCCTGCTCGACATCCGCTACGACCTCCCCCTCGGGTTGACCAACGACACCCCCGCGGGTGAGCCCCTCGCCGGAACGGCCACGGTCGTCCACCAGACCGGGGCCCAGGAATCCCCGATCAACGAACTCGCCGTCGAGGCCTCCTTCGACGAAGGCGAGACCTGGGTACCCGCCGAAGTCGACCGGGACGGCGAGGGCTGGACGCTGGTCCTGCCCGGTGCCGGGGAGCCAGGCGACCTGGTCTGGCTGCGCGCCACCGCCAACGACGAGGACGGCAACTCCGTCACCGAGACGATCGAAGGCGCCTACCGGCTCCACTGAACCACCACGACGCGGGCCGGGAGGGCGCCCCCTCCCGGCCCGTTCCACCCCTGGAGCGGAGCACCGGGTTCACAACCGGGGAGCGGCGTCGGCGCCCCCGGCGACGTGCAGGACACCGGGCAGGCCGGTCAGTTCCCGCACCAGCTCCTCGAGCGACCCCCGCCCCCGCAGCTCGACGACCACCACGACCGTCCGGTGGTCCTCCGCGCGGTCCTCGTACTCCACGTGCAGGTCCAGCACCGTCCACCCCCGGCTGGTGCAGGCGGAGAGGACGCCGCGCAGCACTCCCCGCCCCTCCAGGTAGCCGATGCGGACCGTGCTGGGCTGGCGCCACGAACCCCGCAGGTGCCGCGTCAGCCAGGGGTAGCCGGCCACGACGAGGAAGTGGGCGGCGGTGGTGGCGACGGCGAGGACGAACAGGCCGCCACCGCTGGCCATGCCGACGGCGGCCGTCACCCACACCGACGCGGCGGTGGTCAGGCCCTGGACGGCGTCGCGCCGGACGAAGATGAGCCCGCCGCCGATGAACCCGATGCCGGTCAGGATCTGGGCGGCCACCCGGGACGGGTCGAGCATGACGTCGTCACCGAGGACCGAGGTGAAGCCGTGCTGCGAGACGACCATGAACAGGGCGGTACCGAGGCCGACGAGGCTGTGCGTGCGCAGGCCGGCGCTCTTGGCCCGGACCTCGCGTTCGAGTCCGATGAGGCTGGAGAGCAGGAGCGCGACCGCGAGCTCCCCCAGCAGGGGGATCTCACCGAGTCCGGACGAGACGGGGCCCTCCACCCCGGCGACGCTAACCCGGGGCCGGTGCCCCGGCGACCGCGAACGCGCCCGACGTCCCCGGTCGGGTGACGCCGGGCGCGGCGGGTCAGGCGGCGCCGTGCTCCCTGGCGTAGGCGTCGAGCTCGTCGAGGAAGGCGTCCCGCCGGCCGGCGGCCAGCCAGGAGATGGTGAAGGCGTTGCGCTGCAACGCCACCAGGTCCGCTTCGTCGAGGTCGAGCTCCCCGGCGAGGGCGACCAGGTTCTCGCTGACGTAGCCGCCGAAGTAGGCGGGGTCGTCGGAGTTGACCGACACGGGAACCCCCCGGTCGAGCAGGGCGCGGATCTCGGGGGCCTTCATGCTGGCCGTGACGACGCCGTTGGAGATCGGGCAGGCGGTCAGGCCGATGCCCCGGCGCAGCACCTCCTCGACCAACGCGTCGTCCTCCAGGACGTTCAGGCCGTGGTCGATGCGGTCGACCCCGATGACCTCCAGCACCTGGCGGAGGTGCTCGGTGGTGTTCTCCTGGTCGATGTCGCAGTGCATGGTGAGCAGGTAGCCCTCGGCCCTGGCCCTGGCGAAGACGGCGGCGAACTTCTCCGGCGGGTTGCCCTTCTCGTCGGAGTCGAGGCCGACGCCGACGATCCAGTCCTTGTAGGGCAGCGACTCCATCAGGGTCGCCATCGCGTACTCGGCGGAGAAGTCACGCAGGAAGCAGAGGATCAGCTCGGCGTGCACGCCGAGGTCCCGCTGGGCGTCGACCACGCCCTGCCGCAGCCCCCGCACCACGGTCGGGAAGGGCACGCCCCGCGAGGTGTGGGCCTGGGGGTCGAAGAAGATCTCGGTGTGGCGGACGTTCTGGTCGGCCGCCCGCCGCAGGTAGGCGTAGACCAGGTCGCGGAAGTCCCGTTCGGTCAGCAGCACCCGCATCCCGTCGTAGTAGACGCCGAGGAAGGACGGGAGGTCGTGGAACTGGTAACTGGCCCGGAGTTCGTCGACGTCGGCGAAGGGCAGTTCGAGCCCGTTGCGCTCGGCCAGCTCGAACTTGAGCTCGGGTTCGAGGGTCCCCTCGATGTGGACGTGCAGTTCGGCCTTGGGCAGGCCGGCGACGAACTCGGCCGAGACGGGCACGGCGGGCTCCCTCCGTGGTGGTGGTGCCCGGCCGTCTTCGGCGGCCGGGGTGGTCGCGGCCGGTCGGCCCGCTCGGGACGGGCGCCCGGCGTGCGGACAGATCCGGATCGTACGCAGGAAAACCCCTGATCACGCGGTGGGGTGAGCGGTGGGCACCGGGTGGCGACCGGCGGTGTCGGACCGGGCACGGAGGGCTGTCGAGCCCCGGTGGGTCGCGGTGTGGCGCGGCCCACGCGCACCGGAGATTGGTCAGACCAAGGCCTTGACACGGGTGGGGCGCGCTGTCTAGCGTCCCGACGAAGATTTGGTCAGACCAATGCGGGGAGGCCGGGGTGGAGCCGCACCTCATCACCCTCGTGGACGCGTTGCGCCAGGCCGCGACCCCCGAGGAGCACACCGGTCGGCTCCGGCTGCCCCCGGAACGGGAGCTGGGCGCACGACTGGCCATGAGCCGGGCGACGCTGCGCGAACAGCTCTCCAGCCTGGAGATGTTGGGCTTCCTCCACCGCACCCAGGGACGGGGCACCTACCTGGAGGTGCCCGACGCCAACTTCATGCGGCTCTACTTCAGCCTCGCCATGCGGCTGGGGCACATCAGCGGACCGCAGTTCGAACGGGCGAGGGAACTCCTCGAACTCTCCGTCGCCGCCGAGGCCGCGACCCTCGCCTCCCCCGAGGACGTGCGGGCGCTGCGCGCCGACGTCGACGCGATGGTCGAGTCCTCCCTGGCCGGGCGGGTCGAGGCGGCCACCGACGCCGACTTCACCTTCCACCACCGCCTGTTCCGGATCGTCGACAACCCGATGTTCGACTTCCTCCACGACGGCATCGGCTACGTGCTGCGGGACGAGCTGACCGCACGGCGGGCCGCCGCGCTGGCTGCCGAACGCCGTGCCGGCCGGGACGGCTGGGAGACCGACCACGTCCACTACGAGGTCGTCGACGCGATCGAGGCCGGCGATCCGAGGGCGGCGCGGGAGGCGATGGCCCGCCACTTCACCCTGTGGCGCGACCTCACCGCCCGGTCCACGCCCGCCCCCACCAACCACTCCTCCACCGGGCACCCCGCCGGGCCGGTCGACCAGCCGGCCGCGGGTGGGTGAGCGGAGGAGGACGACCGCACCTCCGAACACCGGCGGCGGCCCCCGGTGGACACCGGGGCGGTCGCGGCAGGGCACCCGGGGCTTCCCGGCCGTGCCCACCAGCACCACCACTACGAGAAGGGAGCCGATGATGACCGCGACGCAGGACGTCGACCGCGCCGCGCCCGCCGGCCCGTCGTTCGAGGACCGGGTTCGCCGGGTGGCGGACGCGGCCCACCGGATGCGCCACCACGTGCTGAACATGGGCGAGGTCCAGGGGCAGGGCTACGTCGGCCAGGCCCTCGGCGTCGCCGACGTGCTCGCCGTGGCGTACCAGGACCAGCTGCGCCTGCGGCCGGCGGACCCGCACTGGGACGAGCGGGACCGGTTCCTGCTCTCCATCGGGCACTACGCGATCGCCCTGTACGCGGCGCTGGCCGAGGCGGGGGTGATCCCCGTCGAGGAACTGGAGACCTACGGCTCCGACGAGAGCCGCCTGCCGATGTCGGGCATGGCCTCCTACACGCCCGGCATGGAGATCTCCGGCGGGTCGCTGGGCCACGGCCTGGGCGTCGGGGTCGGGATGGCGCTGGGCCTGCGGCACCGGGGGGTCGCTTCCCGCGTCGTGAACCTCCTCTCCGACGGCGAGCTCGACGAGGGCTCCACCTGGGAGGCCGCGATGGGCGCCGCCCACCACCGGCTGGGGAACCTGACCGCCGTGGTCGACATGAACGCCCTGCAGGCGGACGGGCCGACGGCCGGTGTGCTGGCCATCGAGCCGGTGGAGCGCAAGTGGGAGGCCTTCGGCTGGCACACCGTGCGGGTGGACGGCAACGACGTGCCCGCGCTGCTGCGCGCCTTCGACAGCCTCGCCGAGGCCGACGCCGACACCCCCCGGGTCGTCATCTGCGACACCCGGATCGGGTCCGGGGTCCCGCTGCTGGAGACCCGGGAGAAGGCGCACTTCATGCGCATCGACGAGCACGAGTGGCAGATCGCCAGGGACCAACTCGACCAGGGAGCGCAGCGATGAGCACGCCGACGAGGAAACGGCTGACCACCTCGGCGATGATCGCCTCGTTCGTCGACGAGGGGCAGCGCACCACCCCCGCGCCGTTCGGGCACGCCCTGTCCCGGCTGGCGGAGGAACGCCCCGAGATCGTCGGCTTGACCGCCGACCTGGGCAAGTACACCGACATGCACGTCTTCGCCCAGGCTCACCCCGACCGGTTCTTCCAGATGGGCATGTCCGAGCAGCTGCTGCTCGGCGCGGCCGCCGGGATGGCCGAGGTGGGTCTGGTGCCCTTCGCCTCCACCTACTCGGTGTTCGCGACGCGGCGCGCCTACGACTTCCTGTGCCTGGACGCCGCCGAGCCGGGGCTGAACGTCAACATCGTCGGGGGGCTGCCGGGCCTGACGACGGGTTACGGGCCCAGCCACCAGGCGACGGAGGACATCGCGATCCTGCGGGGCATGCCCGGGCTGACGATCGTGGACCCCTGCGACTCGGTGGACATCGAGCAGGCGGTCCCGGCGCTGGCCGAGGTGGCGGGCCCCACCTACCTGCGGTTGCTGCGCGGCAAGGTCCCCACGGTGCTCGACGAGTACGACTACACCTTCGAGGTGGGTCGGGCCGCCGAGCTGCGCACGGGTCGCGACGTGACGCTGGTGTCCAGCGGTCTGATGACGATGCGGGCGTTGTCGGCGGCCGAGCGACTGGCCGAGCACCGGGTCGACGTGGGGGTGCTGCACGTGCCCACGATCAAGCCGTTGGACACCGAGGCCGTGCTGCGGGTGGGCCGGTCCGACCGGCTGGTCGTGACGGTGGAGAACCACAGCGTGGTCGGCGGGCTCGGCGAGGCCGTGGCGTCCTGCCTGGCGTTCAACGGCGTCGGTCGCGACCTGGTGCCGGTCGCCCTGCCCGACGAGTTCCTGGCCGCCGGGGCGCTGCCCACCCTGCACGACCGGTACGGCTTGTCCACCGACCGGCTGGTGCGCCGGGTGCTGGACGCGTTGGAGGTCTGATCCGGGCCGCGACCGCCCCGGTCTCCGGGTGTGGTCGCCCCTCCTGGAGGACGGGGTGGGGAGCCTGGTCGGCTCCCCACCCCGTGTTCCCTGCCTGGTTCGCTCAGCTGGCGAACCCGGTCACTCGAAGATCACGTCGGAGCAGTTGTAGAAGGCCTCCGGGCTGTCCGAGCGCTGCCAGATCGAGTAGATGATGTGCCGGCCGCTCTTGTCGGGCAGGTCGGCGGACCAGGTGTACTCGGCGCCGTGCGGGCCGCTGCCGTTGATCGGCGGGTCGGTGACGACGTCGAAGGGCTCGGGCTCCAGGTCGGACCACTTCAGCGGCTGGGTCGGGTCCCAACCGTCCTTGGTGACGTACTGGTACCAGGTGCCGGGGTGCGGGGCCCAGGCGTTGTAGCGGATGGTCACCGTCTCACCGGCGGGCATGGTCGTGGTGGGCCAGTCGGTCCTGGCCTGGTTGTAGGCGGCGTAGGTGTCGCCGGGGCCGCACAGGCGCCCGTCGGGGATGATCTCCTGGTGGCGGCCGCCCGCGTCGGGGAGGAGGTTGCCGAACCAGTTCCACAGCGCGTTCTTGCCACCCATCTCGATGGCGTCGGCGCAGGCCGGGTTGGTCGGGTCGAGGTCACCGCCGATGCCGCCGGCGAGACCGTCCACGTAGCAGGCGTAGGTCCTGGTCTGCGGGTAGGTCAGGCCGCCGTGCGCCAAGGCCACCTGGGGCGGGATCGCGAGAGCGAACATACCGGCGAGGCCGGCCAGCAGGCCGAAGAACCTCAGTTTTCCTTTCACCTTCACCTTGGTCTCCTTGATCGACTGGTCAGCGTTGGTCAGTCGTCCGCTCCCCGCCGTCCGCGCCGGTCGACCACGGTCGACCACCGGGGCCGCGTCTGGCCCGACGCCGCCGCCGGTGGTCGACCGGCCGCCCGGGGCCGTCCGCGTCGACCGAGGTGCTGGCCGGCGCGGTCTCCGCTCTGGCTGCCGCCGGAGGAACGACCCACGGGATAACTGGGAGCGCTCCCAGAGTGGGGCCGGCACGCACGGTGTGTCAACACCTGGTCAGCGACCAACACGGCAAATACTCCTGTTGCCGCACCGACCCAGCTCCGAAGATCCCAGCGCGACCGGACGGCCTCAGCCCGAGCCGGGGCGCTGAGCAGGGCAAAGAACGCCGTCCGGTTTCGGTTCGACGAAACGCGTGACCCAACCGGACGGCGAGGCGGCCGAGGGGGGGTCAGCGGCCACCGATCCGGCCTCGGACCCTGCGACGCAACCGGTTCCCCGCACCGGCGGCCACGGGGCCCGCGCACGCCGCACGTCGGTCACCGACACCGTTCCCGCTGGCCAGGAGACCGCGACCGCCGCCGTCGACATTGGTGGCGACCACCGGGCGCTCCGCGTGGACACCGATCACCCCATGCCTCCTTGGAGCGCTCCCATCACGTGGCGGGATCGCGTCGGCGCGTTCGCCCCCAGGACTCCCGGGACATGCCGCACGGGGGCGGGGCCGCCCCGGCGCCGGGGGCCAGGGCCGCCCGCGTCGGCGCGCGTGATGACGCCGGAGGTTCACCGCCCGCTCGGGTCGCACCAGCGACGTCGTTCGCTGGGCCGGCGGCTCCTCCGAGTGGACACCGCCGGTGAGCTGCCGACGCGGACCTCCCCCGTCCCGAGCGGCCGGCCCCGGGTGTTACCGGCGTGGGCACGGCGGGCCCGCTGGTCGAGCGGCCACCGGAGGCGCGGCGACCGGCCACGGCCGGACGTCGGGCGCGAGTGCCACCTACCCCGAGGTGGGAACGCGGTCGGCGACCCAGGCGACACCGTCGGGGTAGCGGTGCGCGGCGCGGGAGGCGGTGCGGATCTGCGCGGAGAAACCCGGGCGTTCGGGGGCGAGGTAACGGCCGCCGCGCACCCGCACCGGGTCCACGAAGTGCTCGTGCAGGTGGTCGACGTACTCGATGACCCGGTCATCCCAGGTCCCGCTGACGGCGAGGTAGTCGAACATGGCGAGGTGCTGGACGAGTTCGCACAGGCCCACCCCGCCGGCGTGCGGGCACACCGGTCGGCCGAACTTCGCGGCCAGCAACAGGATCGCGACGTTCTCGTTCACCCCGGCCACCCGCGCCGCGTCGATCTGCACGACGTCGATCGCGTCGGCCTGGAGGAACTGTTTGAACATGACCCGGTTGTGGATGTGCTCGCCGCTGGCCACCCGCACCGGGGCGACGCCCCGCCGGATGGCGGCGTGTCCGAGCACGTCGTCGGGGCTGGTGGGCTCCTCGATCCACCACGGGTCGTACGGCGCCAGCGCCCGCGTCCAGTCGATCGCCTCGGCCACGTCCCACCGCTGGTTGGCGTCCACGGCGATGCGCACGTCGGGGCCGGCGATCTCCCGGGCGACCCGCAGCCGGCGCAGGTCGTCGTCGAGGTCCGCGCCGACCTTGAGCTTGATCTGGGTGAAGCCGGCGGCCAGCGCCTCCCGGACGAGCCTGGTGAGCTTCGCGTCGTCGTACCCGAGCCAGCCGGGCGAGGTGGTGTAGGCGGGGTAGCCCTCGGCGAGCAGGCGGCGTTCCCGCCCCGCGCGCCCCTCCCGGGCCGAACGCAGGATGTCCAGGGCCTCCGCCCTGGTCAGGGCGTCACTGAGGTAGCGGAAGTCGACGAGGTCGACGACCTCCTCCGGTTCCAGGTCCGCCAGCAGCCGCCACAGCGGTTTGCCCTCCCGCTTGGCCCGCAGGTCCCACAGGGCGTTGACCACGGCGGAGATCGCCATGTGCACGACCCCCTTCTCCGGCCCGAGCCACCGGAGTTGGCTGTCGTGGACGAGGGAACGCCACAGGCCGCCCAGGTCGGCGAGGGTGTCGTCCAGCGGCCGGCCGACGAGGGCCGGCGCGAGGGCGCGGATCGCCGCCACCTGCACGTCGTTGCCCCGCCCGATGGTGAAGGCGAAGCCGTGCCCCTCCAGACCGTCGGCGGCGTCGGTCCGCACCACCACGTAGGCGGCCGAGTAGTCCGGATCGGGGTTCATCGCGTCCGAACCGTCCAGCTCACGGGAGGTGGGGAAGCGGATGTCCTGGGTGTCGATGGCGACGATGGAGGCGGTCATCAGTTACCTTCTCGGGGTCGTCCCGCGCCGGGCGGCGGCGGGTGTCGGCCGCGCGTCGCGGCCGGGTGCCCGGTCCGGGCGGCCTCCCTCCGGGACAGAGGAGGCCACCCGGGACCGGACGTATCAGGTGCCGTCCATGCCCTCGCCGAAGTAGAAGCCCGGCTGGGTGGACTGCATGTAGCCCATGGACTCGGCGGCGAGGCTCGCCCGGTAGTCCCGGTCGTGCAGCAGGGTCGGGAACCGGTACTCGGTCGGGATCGTCGTCGTGTAGATCCGGATCTCGCTGCGGTCGTGCACGTAGAAGACCTCCTCGCGCCAGTCGCCGAAGACGTCCCCGTAGCCCAGCACGGCGTAGCGGTCGGTGCCACCGAACGGGTCGGCCTCCGCCGTCACGAGGTTGACCAGTTCCTCGTTCTCGTAGTCCCACTTGTCGATGTAGATGCCGTCGAGCAGCTCGCGGAGCAGGTCGCCGTCCCACCAGATGCCGTAGTTCACGCTGGCGGGTCGGGTGCCGATCCGCTCACCCCTGGCGTTGTAGAGGCCGTCGACGGGTGCCACCACCTCGACGATGCCCTGCGGGTTGGGGCGGCCTCCCCACACCTCCAGGCCCGGGTGGCGGGGGTCGATGTCGGCGGCCATGCCCCGGCCCACGTCGTCCCACTTCTCGCCGGTGGGCCCCCACAGCAGGTCGCCCTCCTCGGCGCCCCGCAGGTGGATCGGGTTGCTGTAGTGGCTGTTGACCTCCTGGACGTAGAAGATCTCCAGGCCCTCGCGCTCCGGGTCGATGTCGGTCATGTGGACCCGGTCGCCGTGACCCTCCTCGGTGATCCACAGGGTCGACCCGTCGTCGTCGATGGCGATGCTGCCGTTGATGATCTCGTCGCGGCCGTCACCGTCGATGTCGCCGGTGCGCAGGTTGTGGAACCCGGCGCCCTTCGGGTAGCGGCCGTTCTCGTCGGTCGGCCGGTTCCACTGCCACCGCAGGGTGGCCGTCTCCCCGTCGAAGTCCCAGGCCTCGGCCACCATCTTCGCGTAGGTGCCGCGCAGGGTGATCAGGCTCGGGTTGGCGTCGGGGCCGTCGAGGTAGGCCACCGTCATCAGGTTGCGTTCGGAGCGGTTGCCCCGGTCGTCACCCCAGACCCCCGGTTCGCCCCGGTCGATCCAGTCCTGGCGTTCGATGGTCTCGCCGGTGGCGCCGTCGAGGATCTCGACGTACTCCGGTCCGTCGTAGACCCGCCAGTTCTGGCTGGCCCGGTAGTCGATGACGCCGTCGCCGTTGAGGTCCTCGTCCACCTCACTGGACTTGTAGATGACCTCGGCCTTGCCGTCGCCGTTGAGGTCGTGCACGAGGTAGGGCGTGTACCAGATCCCGGTGCGCAGGTTGACGCCCAGATCGCGGCGCCAGAGGAACTCGCCCTCGCTGGAGTAGCCCTCCAGTTTGTAGGTGTCGCGTGGCTCCTCGCCCTTGGACGGGTCGATGTTCTGGTCGCCACGCTTGATCACGTAATCCATCTCGCCGTCGCCGTCGAGGTCGCCGACGGCGACGTGGCGGGCGGTCTGGTCGATGTCGTCGGCGAGGTCGAAGGAGAAGAACGGCCGGTCCTCGGAGCCGGCGGGCAGCGTGTAGGAGCCGCGCTGGTTGTCCCGGCCGCCGTTGCGGACGGCGTGGACGTGGTAGGTGTTCTCCTTGCCGGGGTCGGCCTCCTCGTCCACCCAGTGGGTGGCGCCGGTGATGGGCTCCCGGTTGAGCTTGGTGCGCCGGCCGTCGGTCTCCCGGAACAGGTGGAAGGCGACGTCGGCGCGGTCGGTCTCCAGCAGGCGCCAGCCGACGTGGACGGCGTCGCCGTCGTGCACGGCGATCACGCCGCGCCCCAGCTGCTGTTCGGCGCCGCCGTACCCACGGGGGATACCGAAGCCGGTGGTCGACGGCGCGTCGGGTTCGGCCACGGCCGCCCCCGATGCGAGCGCCGTCGGCAGGGCGACGGCGGCGGTGATGGCGAGCGCACCGACGGCCACGCGTCTGGGGCGCTTCCGGAACGTCATGGGACAACCTCCGAGTTGGGATGCCGTGATCCACGCTGATCGGACGGAACAGCCCGGATAGGTAGGATGTATCTTGCTCACAACCGGCCATCGGGCGAGACATACCGCGATGTTCTTGGCCGATACCTGACAGATGTCTGATGACTGAGGTGTCCGGCTGAGTCCACCTCGGGCGCGGTGGTCGCCGACGAACCCGGCCCCCGCGAGGACGGCCGTCGACAGCCGGTCGACTCGGCCCGGCCCGCCTCGGGCCCCGACTCGCCGACCGGCCCGACCGTGCTGACCTGGCCTTTCCGTTCACTCCTCGTGGTCGCTGCCCGTGACGACCACGGGGAACGTGAACGTGAATGCCCCCGAACCGGGGACGCGGTGCTCCCTGCGACGCCCGCCCACCCATCGCACACTGGGGACGGTGCCGGGGTTCGGGACACCGTCGACGGTCTCCTCGACGGGCCACCGCCGAACGTCCCGCGCGGCGCCGGACGTGACCCGCCAGTCGCTGCCGGCACGATCGACGGAAGGACCTCCTGGTGCGTTCGACATCGCGCGACCCCCGAACCGCCCCCCTCCCCCGCCGGCTCCCGCGCCCGCCCCGCGGCGCGCCCCGGGAGCTGGTGGGCGCGGAGAGGTTCGGGGCGCCGTGATCGAGCACGGCGCGCCCTCCGGCAGCCGGCCCCGGGACCGGCGCCAGGAGTCGACGCAGCCGGACCTGCCGGTCGGGCTGGTCGGAGAGGACCGGCCCGACCACTGGGGCGGGGTGATCCCGCCGGACGACGCGCCGGCCACCAGTGCCGAGGCCCTGTCCCGGGCCCGCGCGCTGTCCCCCCTGTTCGCGGCGCGCGCCGCCCAGCACGACGAGGCCGGGGCCTTCCCGATCACCGACTTCCAGCAGCTGCGGTCCGCCGGCCTGTTCGGCCTGATGGCACCGCGCAGGTTGGGCGGCACCGGCGCCAGCTTCGGGGACTACGTGGAGATCGCCATCGAGCTGGCCTGCGGGTCCGGGGCGACCGCCCTCGTGTTCAACATGCACTCCTCCGTGGTGGGGGCGCTGACGAGCCTGCCGGCCACGCTCGTGGACGACCCCGACCGGCGGGCGGAGGTGGCCCAGGCCCACGACCGGATCCTGGCGGCGGCCCTGACCGGCAAGCTCTTCGCCGTCGCCCTGAGCGAGCGGAGGGTCGGTTCCCGGTTGTCCAGGATGTCCACCACCTACCACGAGGTGGAACAGGGCTACCGGATCATCGGGGAGAAGTCCTTCGTGTCGGCCGCCGGCCACGCCGACCTCTACCTGGTGGGTGCCCGCTCGGCGGTGGACCGCGACTACTCGACCCCCACCGTCTCCTACTTCGTGGTTCCCGCTGGTTCCGGCGTGGAGGTCGTCCGGTCCTGGGACACCCTCGGGATGCGGGCGACGGCCAGCGACGACCTCCGACTTGACGTCACCGTGGGGCGGGACGCCCTGCTCGGCGGCGTGGAGGGTCTCGCGCCGACGTTCGTCCAGGCGATGCCGCACTGGATGATCGCTTCCTACGCGGCCGTCTACGTCGGAGTGGCCGAGTCCGCGCTGCGGGAGGCCCGCTCCCAGCTCAGCGAGCGCGGCCTCGACCACCTGCCGGCTGTGCGGGGACGGATGGGCCGGGCCGACGCCGCCGTCGCGGCCGCCCGGTTGGCGGTGCGGGAGGCGGCCAACCGGGTCGACCGGGATCCGGGATCGCCGGCCACCAACCGCTGGGTGTGGCGGGCCAAGCTCCTCGCCGGGGACACGGCGGCCACGGTGGCCTCCTCGGTGTTGGAGGCGGCGGGAACGGCGGCCACGACGCGGGGCAACCCGCTGGAGCGGATCTACCGGGACGCCCGGTACGGCGCTCTGCACCCGGCGACGTCGGACGTGTGCGCGGACTGGCTCGGGATCGCGGCCTTGGGTGGGGACCCGGAACGGGACACCGCCGTTCCCCGGTGGTGAGGGGGCGACGTCCTCCGGTTCGCTGGCGCCGCTCGCCCGGGCCGCCGGTGGCGTTCCTCGGGAACGCTGACCGACGTCCCCGACCGCACCCGGGACGCGGCCGGCGCTCCGATCGGACGGGGGCGCTCCCCCGGTTGGCTCTGATCCGGGACCTGGTTCCCTCCCCACGGACGGGTCCGGATCGCTAGGCTGGGAGCCATTACCCGACTCTCGGTCACCGATCACTCACCCGCAGTGTCCGGTCGGATGACTGAATCCCTTCTGGGGATGCCGGAGGATACGTCGTGTTCAATGTCGCTGACCTGCACGAGACGCTGTTGGTCGAGTTTCCGGCGCCCGGGGGCAGCCCCACCGACGACCTCCTGTCCGTGGTCAGGCAACCCCGCCAGCTGCTCGAGCAATGCCGGGTTCCCGAGCACGGCGGGACCGCCCTGGACCTTGGGGGGTGGCCGGGGCACTACGCGCTCGCGCTGGCCACCCGGGGCTTCGACTCGGTTCTGCTCGCCGTCGGCGACGAGCCCCCCTACCGCGAGGACGACCTGCGGTTGCTCGACACCTGCCCCACGGTGGTGCGCACCACGGCCGACCTGCTGCGCCAGCCGTTCGAGCCACCCGACGGCGGCCCGTTCGACACCGTCGTGTGCTGCGGGGAGGCCCTGCTGCGGCTGCCCGGCAAGGACGGGGTGCGGGCGCTGTTCGAGGCGGTGCTGGCCTCGCTGGCGCCGGGCGGGATGTTCGTCGTCGGGTTCGCCGACCTCACCCAGGAACTCCGGGGCCGCGACCGCTTCGTCCAGGGCGCCACCAGCTCCGGTGAGATCACCACCTGGTTCCTGGAGTACACCGGCGAGGACACCGTCCAGGTCCACGACCTGGTGCACCGGCGGGACGACGAGGGCAGCTGGAACCTGCACGGCGGGAGTCGGGTCCTGCTGCGCCTCGCGCCGACCTGGGTCGCCAGTCAGCTCGGGCTGGCCGGGTTCCGGCTCTCGCAGCTGCACAGCGTCCGCCCCGACTCCTGGGTGGTCGTGGGCGAACGGCTGGACTGACCGGGCCCGGCCCGTCGAGGACGGGAGGCCGCCGGCGGGCGGGCCGCGCTCGGGCGCGGTTCCCCCGGACCACGACCGCCGCCCCGGGGGGCGCGCCCCCCGGGGCCGGGTCGTCAGCCGAAGACCACGTCGCTGCACCCGTAGAACGTCTGGTCGAAGTGGCTGGCCTGCCAGATCATGTAGACGATGTGCCGACCGGTGCGGCCGGGGGCCTCCACGTCGATGGACACCGACACCCCACCCAGGGCCGGGTCGTCGCTGGGCGTGCCCTCACCGGGCGGGACCACCCCGGTCTGACCGGCCAGTTCCAGATCACCCCAGCCGAGTTCGTCGGTGGTCGGGTCGAATCCCTGCTTGGTCACGTACACCCGGTAGTAGTCGGCGCCGTGCAGCGCCTGGTCGTGCACGGTCACGGTGAACTCGTTGGCCACCGGGGTCGCGTGCCACTCGCCGGGCACGTCGAGGGCGGCGTAGCGGTCGCCTCCGGTGCGGCCGGCGCTGCACAGCTGACCGTCGGGAATGGCTCCCTCGTGGTCACCGCCCACGCCCTCCCGGTAGACACCGTTCCACTGCCACATCGCGTTGGTGTCGTGCTGCCAGGCCTGCCAGCACATCGGGTCCTCGGTGGCCATCTCCGGATTCTGGAAATCGTGCCCCCACCGTTCCCAGCACCCGTAGTTCCGGGACGGCGGGTCAATGGTGGAACCGTGCGCGGACGCCGTTCCGGCGGAGAACACCATCATGAACATGACGGCCGCGGCCACGGCGGCGACGGCGCGCGCCAGGGGAGAGAGTCGCCTACCTGCGAGTACGGACATTGGGACCTCCTTGTCACCAATGGGTATTCGCGCACCCACGCTACGCCAGTACCGCCGCCGAGAACATCGGCCCGACGGACCACCGAACGGTAGCGAACACAGCCGAGACCACCACTCCAATGCGCGTAATCGTTTCGTGATCGTCCGATCGGGAGCGGAAACAATTCGAAGGAATCGGCGAGATCGCACCGATGAGTTCGACGACAGCGGTCGAACACCGCCGCGCCTCACGACGGGCGCGCGCACCGGGGACACCGCCCGGCCGCTCTCCTCGGCCGCCCCCTCGGCGGAGGGGGTCCGGCGCCCGATCCGGGTACCCGCCCGGTGGCCTCGGCCGTCCGGTACCGGGCTACCACCAGCCCCCGCCCTCGGCTGCGGGGTGTCGCGGGGCCTGCCGCGCTGAGCCGCCGGCGGGGTGGTCCACCCGCGTGGCCGCCAGCGGACCACCAGCACGGCCGACCTCCCGGTCCCCCGGCGACGGGAGGACCACGCCACAGCCGGTGACGCCCGCCCCCGTCCCGTGGCTCGGGGGCGGGCGGGGTTCACCCCGGCTCCACCACCGGCAGTCGGTCGACACCACCCGCGAGCAGCGCCGTGGTGTGCGTCCCCGCCCGGAACGTGGGCTCGGCGAGGACGCGCCGCAGCACCCCGACCGTGGTGCGCAGGCCGGGTCCGGCCACCCGGAACTCGTCCAGGGCGCGGTCCATCCTGGACAACGCCTGGGCCCGGTCCGGCCCCCAGACGACGACCTTCGCCAGCAGCGAGTCGTACTCGGTGGGCACCCGCCACCCCGGGTAGGCGGCCGTGTCGACCCGCACGAAAGGACCGCCGGGTGGGACGAACTCGCTGACCAGCCCCGGGCGGGGCGCGAAGTCGAGGTCGGGGTCCTCGGCGTTGACCCGGCACTCCACCGCCACCCCGCGCGGCACGATCTCCCGCTGGGACAGGCTCACCGGGTGGCCGGCGGCGACCATGAGCTGTTCCCGGACGATGTCCACCCCGGTCACCATCTCGGTGACCGGGTGCTCCACCTGGATGCGGCAGTTCATCTCGATGAACGCGATCTCCTCGCCCTGCACGAGGAACTCGAAGGTGCCCGCGCCCGTGTAGCCGACCGCCCGTGCTCCCCGCACCGCGTACTCGCACAACCGGGAGCGCAGGTCGGCCGACAGCCCGGGAGCCGGGCTCTCCTCCACCAGCTTCTGGTGCCGCCGCTGCACCGAACAGTCCCGCTCCCCCAGGTGCAGCACGGTGCCGTGGGTGTCGGCGAGCACCTGCACCTCGACGTGCCGCGCCCGGTCCCAGTAGCGCTCCACGTAGACGCTGTCGTCGCCGAAGGTGCTTCGCGCGGCGGCCCGGGTCGCCCGGTACGTGGGCACCAGGTCGTCGGCGGCGCGGACCACCGCCATGCCGCGCCCCCCGCCACCGGCGGAGGCCTTGATGATCAGGGGGAAGCCGATCCTGCTGGCGATCTCCACGATCTCGTCGGTGCCGCGCACCGCCTCGGTGGTGCCAGGGAGGACGGGCAGGCCGGCGGCGGCCATCCGCCTTCTGGCCAGGGCCTTGTCCCCCAGTTCCGCCATCACCTCGGGGCGGGGGCCGACGAAGACGAGGCCGTTGTCGGCGCAGATCTCGGCGAAGTCCGGGTCCTCGGACAGGAACCCGTACCCGGGGTGCACGGCCTGCGCGCCGGTGCTCAGCGCCGCCTCGATGACCGCCGGCGCGTACAGGTAGCTGCGCCGGGAGGGCCCGGGTCCGATCCGCACCGACGCGTCGGCGGCCCGCACGGCGGCCGAGTCGTCGTCCGCCGCCGAGTGGGCCACGACGGTGCGGATGCCCAGTTCCCGGCAGCTGCGGATGACGCGCAGCGCGATCTCGCCCCGGTTGGCGACCAGGACGGTGTCGAACGGCGGGCGGGCGCCGGTGGGTCGCGGCCGCCCGTTCTCGGCGACCCCGCCCGGTGTGGTGTGACCGGACACTCCGGGTGCCTCGGTGCTCGGTGTTCGGGAGGTGCCCATCCCCTACTCCTCGTCCGGTTCGACGCGCAGGAGCGGTTGTCCGTACTCGACCGGTTCGGCGTCACCGACGAGGATCTCGGTGACCCGGCCGGCCTGGTCGGCCTCCAGGGGGTTCATCAGCTTCATCGCCTCCACGATGCCCACCTGCTGGCCGACGACGACCTGGTCGCCGACCTCCACGAAGGGCCTCGCGCCGGGTTCCGGCGCCCGGTAGAAGGTGCCGACGAGCGGCGCGGTCAGGACGTGCCCGCTGGCCGCCGCCGGCGTGGCGCCCGAGGGCGCGGTGGCGCCGGAGGCGCTCGGCGGGCCGTCGCCGTCCCCCGGCCGCCAGTCCACCTCGATGCTCGCCTCCCCGCAGCGGACCCGTATCCGTCTCGGTGTTCCGGTCGAGGACCGGAGCGTCTCGGCGACGGCGCGCACGGCGGCGTCCAACGCGGCTGGCCCGCCGCAGCCGGTCACCGTGGTTCCCATTCCCCCGTTGCCGCTGATCGGTTCGCTGGTGTGCAGTGCGGTCATCGTGCTGGCTCCCTCCGGTCGGTTCCGGTGTCGACGGCCCCCAGCTGGCGGAACCGCCGCTTGCGGGCGCGGACCAGGTCGTGGGGGTCCGTCGCCCGGTGTCGGCTCAGGGCGCTGATCACGGCGTCCCGCAGGATCGCGCTGGCCCGGCGCGGGTCCCGGTGCGCGCCGCCGTCCGGTTCGGGGACGACACCGTCGACGACACCGAGCCGCAGGAGGTCGGCGGCGCCCAGGCGCAGGGCGCGGGCGGCGACCTCGACGGCGTTCGGGCTCTTCCACAGGATCGCCGCGCACCCCTCGGGGCTGATCACCGAGTAGATGCCGTTCTCGCAGAGCAGGACCTCGTCGGCGACGGCGAGGGCCAGGGCGCCGCCGCTGCCACCCTCCCCGGTGATGACGCTGACGACGGGAACGGGGAGCTCGCCGAGGGTGCGCAGGCACTCGGCGATGACGTAGGACTGGCCCTGTTCCTCGGCGTCCACCCCGGGGTGGGCTCCCGGGGTGTCCACGACGGTGAGCACCGGCAGCCGGAGTTTGGCCGCGAGCCGCATCAGGCGCAGCGCCTTCCGATAGCCACCGGGGGTGGCCATGCCGAAGTTGCGGTCGACGAGTTCCCGGGTGCCGTGCCCCTTCTGGTGTCCCAACACCAGCAGCGGCAGTCCGTCGAGGATGCCGATCCCGCCGACGACGGCGGGGCAGTCGGCTCCCAGCCGGTCGCCGTGCAGCTCCACGAAGCCGTCGAGCCACCGCCCGAGGTGGTCGAGGGTGGTGGGGCGGTCGCGGTGGCGCGCCAGGTCGACCCGGGTGGCCGCCGGCCTGGGTGTCAGGGCGTCGGGGTCCCGCACCACCGGGTCGGAGGTGGCGGCGCCCCAGTCGGCGGGGGCGCGCCCACTGGCGACGGCGACGGCCGTTCCCAGGAAGCCACGCAGTTCGGCGCGGGGGCGGACCTCGTCGATCAGGCCGTGGCGGAGCAGGAACTCGGCGGTCTGGAACCCCGGGGGCAGGCTCTCCCGCACGGTCTGGGCGATGACCCTCGGGCCGGCGAACCCCATGCGGGCGCCGGGTTCGGCGACGACGATGTCGGAGAGCATGGCGAAGGAGGCGGCAACCCCGCCGTAGGTGGGATCGGTGACGAGGGTGGCGGTCAGCAGGCCCGCGGCGTCCAGGTCGGCCATCGCGCCGCTGGTCCTGGCCATCTGCATCAGGGCGAGCGCGCCCTCCTGCATCCGGGCGCCGCCCGAGGCGGTGGCGAGCAGCAGCGGCACGCCCTCGCTCAGCGCCGTCTCCGCGGCCGTGGTCACGGCCTCGCCCGCCGCCGTGCCGAGGCTGCCCCCGAGGAACCGGAAGTCCATCGCGGCGAGCACGACGGGCTGGCCGTGGAGTGTCCCCCGGTAGCAGCGGACGGCGTCCCGCGACCCGGTGCGGTCGGCGGCCTCGCGGAGCCTGTCCGGGTAGGGCAGCTGGTCGACGAAGCCGAGCGGGTCGAGGGGGACCTCGGGGACGGCGAGTTCGGCCGGGGATCCGGCGTCCAGCAGTCGTTCGGCTCTGGCGGCGGCCGGGAGTCTGCCGTGGCGACCGCAGTCGGGGCAGACGTCGAGCAGCCGGAGGTAGCGCCGGCGGTAGACCAGGCTTCGACATCCTGGGCAGGCGAGCCAGGCACCGTCGGTCCCGGCCGTGCCGGGGGAGGCGGTGGGGGGGTCGGTGGTGAGCCGCACGATCCTGGAGATCCCTCCGCTCGGGCCGCCGGCCGGTCGGGCGGCGGCGAACACTGGGTGGTGATCGGTGGGGCGCCCGGACGTGTCCGCCGGGTGACGGCGGCCCACGTCGGGACGTCCGGGGTCGGGTGCTGGGCTGGGCTGGGCTGGGCTGGGCTGGGGACGAGTGTCGACGCGGCCACGGGTGCGGGGGCCCGCCCCCGTGGCCTTCGCCGTCTCAGCCCGGGGAGGCCGGCTGGTACAGGCCGTACCCCCCGGCCAACGGTCGGCCGCTCGGCACGCGCAGCGGCAGCGGAACCCGGTCGTGCTGCTCGCCGCCCTGCCAGGACCGCAAGGCGTCCAGGCTCTCCCAGCGGCTGGACAACAGGTACTCGTCCGGTTCGGACACCGAGCGGAGCAGCTCGTCGGAAAGCAGCCCGGGCACGGCGCGCAGCCCCGCGCTGACCACCCGGTACGCGCGTTCCAGCTCGTCGGGGTCGGGGTGGGTCCTGAACAACAGGACCTGGATCGGACCGGTCATCCGGCCGCCTCCCATTCGGCGTGGCTCCCCGCCCGCTGGCCGGGCGGGAGGTGCGTCAGGACCGTCATCGTCGTCATCGACCCACCGGCGCGGAACGGGCGCAGGGCGCGGCGGTGCACGACGTGCCGCTGGCTGTGCTCGAACTCGTGGAACCCCTCCGCGTCGACCCAGTCGCTCTGCACCCAGTACACCCCGGGGTTCTCGGCGTCCCGGCCGAACCACTGGCCGAGGTTGGCGGGATGGGTGGTGGCGGCGGCACCGACCTCGGCCCACGCTCGTTCGAAGCCCTCGGTCATGCCGGGGCGCACCTCGATGCGCAGCAGCACCCGGAACACGGACTCACTCATCCGAGGAAGCCCCCGTCCACGCTGGACCTGGCCCCGGTGTCGTCCGGGGAGTGGGCTCCGGCTGGTCGAGGCCCGTCGTCCTGGCCGTCGGGACGGGCCGGACCGGGTGCGTCGGCGGTGCGGGGCCGTCGGCGGTGCGGGGACGCCGGCCCCTCCACCTCGTGTCGGACCGCCGGGCGACGGGGTGGGGGCGGCGTCGCGCCCCCCATCCCACGCGGAACGCCGGTGACCAACGCGGCTCCACCGGCCGGCCGTGCGACCTCGGCGAGGATGGCCGGGTGGGCACCGATGCGGTCCGGTCCGACGCGGTGAGGACGGTCGGCCGCGCCCACCGGCCGATCCTCCCCGGTCCGGCAAGCGCGTCCCGGACGTGGTGATCGGTCACGACGACGGTGTCTGGCGGCGCTCAGCGCCCATCCGCTCCCAACGACGGTGGCTCTCAGCCCTCCGGGGGTGGGTGCGACGTGGCCGTCGAGATCCGGGGTCATGGCGTCTCCCTCCGCTGACGGGTGCGGGTGCGGCCCCTCGGGCCGTCGGGGGTGCGGTGCTCCTGGGGAGCGGTGGTGTCGGGGTGCGCCGGGACGTGGCGGGCGGGCCGGGCGGTGCGGCGCGCCGGCTCCACCCGGAACCCGTCGGTCGAACCAGGACGGGCCCCGGCGGGATCGCGGTCCTCCGCGCCCGACGCGGTCACGGCGGGCCGTGCTGGACCGGTCAGCCCGGCACGGCGGCCCGGGCGGCCGCCTCGACCTTCTCCTTGATCAACGCCATCTGGGTGCGGGAGTTGCCGTTGACCCGTTCCTCCATCGCGGCGTCCCCGAGCAGCGCGGTGGGCTTCATCTCGAAGTCCTGCACCCAGCGCATCCGGACGCCGTCCTCGACCTCGTCGTACTGCCAGTAGATCCACATGTAGCGGAACGCCCCGGTCTCGACCCGGTGGGCGCGCACGGTGCGGGTCTCCACCTCCGGTGTCCGTTCGGACACCCACGACCAGACCCGGCCCTGCTCGTCGGGGTACATGCTCAGCCGGAACCGCACCGTCTGACCCCGGGTCTCCAGGATCTCGGCGGTGGCGTACTCGCTGAACAGCTCGGGCCAGGACGCGACGTCGTTGGTCATCGACCAGACCAGGTCGAACGGCGCGTTGATGACGATCTCGTTGTCGGTGTGGACGGACATCAGGAACGGTTCCCTTCCATCGCCAGCCGGTTGATGTACTCCACTGCCCGGTTCGGGGTCGGCATCTCCTCCACCGCCTCGTCGGGGATGACGATCCCGTGGGCGCGCTGGACGTGGCTGACCAGTTCCAGGACGGCGAGCGAGTCGTAGCCCAGGTCGCCGAACTCCAGGTCGCCGATGTCGCCGGCGAGGTCGACTCCCTCGTCCACCCCCGCGCTGGACCGCATGATCTGGCGGAGTTCGTCGAGGTCGAACCTGCTCATGGTGTCTCCTTCCTCGGTTCGCGTGCCGTTGTCGTGCGTGGACCGGGGCCGCGGGTGGCGCGGCCCCGACGTCAGTGGGTGCGGTCGCCCCGGCCCAGGACGAGCGCGCCGGTGAACCCGGCGTAGCCCCGGGCGACCACGAGGGCGTGCCGCAGCGGCACCTCCCTGGGTTCGTCCTGGACCAGGTCGATCTCGTGGTCCGGGGACAGCCGGATCGGACCGTGCGTCGGCGGGATGACCTGGTCGCGCAGGCTGAGCAGCGCGGTGGCCACGTCCAGCGCGGCCCCCCCGCCCAGCAGCCGACCGGTGAGGGTCTTGGGCGCGGTCACCGGCACCGCCCCGGGGCCCAGGACCTCGGCGAGGGCGGTCGCCTCGACCTGGTCCCGGCGGTGTTCCCCGGCGGCGTCGGCGAAGACGACATCCACGTCGGAGGGGTCGAGCCTGGCGTCGTCGAGCGCCTGCCGGATCACCCGGGCCAGCACCGGGGGCCGGCCGGCGGTCATCGACTGGTCGAACCCGGCCGCGTAGCCGAGCACCGTCCCGTAGCCGCGCCCGGCGCCCCGCGTCGCGGCTGACTCCTCGGTCTCGACCACCAACAACGCTCCCCCCTCCCCCGGCAGGTGACCGTGGGGGGTCCGGTCGAAGGGCAGGTAGGCGGTCTCCGGGTCGTCCACCGTGGAGACGCATCCGCTGCGCAGCTGCGACACCAGGCCGTAGGGGCCGAGCGACGCGTCGGTCCCCCCGGTGACCACCAGCCGGGTGCCCTGCCGCAGCAACCGGCGGCCCTGCCCGATCGCGTCCAGCCCGCCGGCCTGCTCCCCGCAGAGCACCCCGCAGGTCCCGCGCATCCCGTGCCGGATGGAGATCTGCCCGGTGGTGGCCGCGTAGAACCAGGCGATCGACTGGTAGACGCTCACCCAGTTCGGGCCGTGCTGGTACAGGCTCTCCATCTCCCGCTGGCCGAACTCGACGCCGCCCGAGGAGCTGGCGGTGACGACGGCCATCTCGTACTCGGGGAGCCCCGCCGGGTCGACGTCGGCGTCGGCGAGCGCCTCCTCGGCGGCGGCGAGACCGAAGTGGGTCCACCGGTCGGTCTGCGGGACGAGCCGGTCGGGAACCCGCGTCCGGCTCTCGAACTCCGGGACCGTGCCGGCGTGGCGGACCGGGTACACCGAGGCGTCGAACCGGGTGATCGGCCGGATGCCGCTCCGACCGGCCAACACCGCGTCCCAGTGGTCGGCGGTGGAGGTTCCGGTCGGGGCGACCACGCCGAGCCCGGTGACGACCCCGGCGTTCCTGGCGGTGGAGGTGGTGCGTGTCGGGCGGCCCATCCTGTTTCCTCTGCTTCCGACGGCGGGGGACGACTTTCTCCTGCCCCGGGTCAGCCAGGTCCGGCGTCGACCGGGACCCGGCCCGGCCTGGCGAGGAGCATCGCGCTCTGGAAGCCGCCGAACCCGCTCCCGACGCTGAGGACCGCGTCCATCCGGTGCTCCCTCGCGACGAGGGGCACGTAGTCCAGGTCGCACTCCGGGTCCCGACCCCGCAGGTTCGCGGTGGGCGGGACCACTTGGCGGTCGAGGGCCAACGCGCAGGCGGCGACCTCGATGGCGCCGATCGCGCCCAGCGAGTGCCCCACCATCGACTTGATCGAGCTGACCGGGACCCGGTAGGCGTGCTCGCCGAGGCTGCGTTTGAACGCCGCCGTCTCGTGCCGGTCGTTCTGCTTGGTCCCCGAACCGTGGGCGTTGACGTAGTCGACGTCGGTGGGGTCCAACCGGGCCTGGTCGAGGGCGACGCGGATCGCCTCGGCCATCTCCCGGCCGTCCTTGCGCAGACCGGTCATGTGGTAGGCGTTGCTGCGGCTGGCGAAACCCACCAGGTCGGCGTAGACGTGGGCGCCCCGCGCGCGGGCCGCCCCGGCCTCCTCCAGCACGAGCACCGCCGCGCCCTCCCCCAGCACGAACCCGGCCCGGTCGCGGTCGAAGGGCCGGGAGGCGTGCTCGGGGTCGTCGTTGCGGGCGGTGGTGGCCTTGATGGCGTCGAAGCAGGCCGCCGTGATCGGCGACAGCGGCGCGTCCGTCGCCCCCGCCAACACCACGTCGGCGCTGCCCTCCGCGATGAGCTGCGCGCCGTGACCCACGGCGTCCAGTCCGGAGGTGCAGCCCGTGGACACGAGCGTGCAGGGCCCCTCCGCGGTGACCTCCCTGGCGACCTCGGCGGCGAAGGTGCTGGGCACCATGTACTCGTACAGGTGCGGCACCCCGTAGGTGTGGTCGACCAGCCAACGCCTGCCGTCGTCGGAGAGGACCATGTACTCCTCCTCCAACCTGGTCGTGTTCCCCACCGCGCTGCCGATGCTCACGCCGACGCGGGCCGGGTCCACCGAACCGGGCGGTGGACCGTCGAACACCCCGCTGTCGGCGAGCGCCTCCCGGGTGGCGACCAGGGCGAACTGGGCGGCCCGGTCGAGTCGCCGCACCTCCTGCGAGGTCAGACCGCTGGCCCGGCCGTCGAAGTCCACCTCGGCCCCCACCTGGGACCGGAAGCCGCTCGGGTCGAACAGGCTGATCCGCCGCGTGGCACTGCGACCGGCGACCAGCAGCGACCAGAAGGACTCCCGGTCACCGCCGCCCGGGGCGACCACACCAACACCGGTGATCACGGCGCGCCTGCTCATGACCTGTCGCCCACGTCCATGTGCGGCTGGTCGGGGTTGGCCAGCGGTTCGGTGTCCACGTGACCCAGTTCCGGTCGCGGTGCCAGCGGCCCGAGGTGGAACACCACGTGGGCCGGTGCCGTCCCGGTGTTCGTGACCCGGTGGCGGACCCCGATCGGGACGAGCAGCGAGTCGCCCGGTCCGAGCGTGGTCACCTCGTCGTCGAGGGAGACGGCGAGCTCCCCGGACACGAGGTGGATGAACTCCTCCGAGTAGGGGTGGTAGTGCTCGGTGACGTACTCGTGCGGAGCCAGGCGCAGCTCACCGCCGAACCCGGAGGTGGAACCCACCGTCCGGGGGCTCAGCGTGACGCGGATCTCCCCACCCCGACGCCGGTTGACGACGGCGTCCGCGACGTTGACCTTGAGCGGCCCGGTTGTCCTCACTGAATCCGTCCTTCCTGAGCGGTCCAGGTGTAGAAGGGTTGGGCGACGGCGTCCTTCGGTTCTTTCCAGTTGGGGTCGTAGGCCGAGACCAGGGAGGACAGGTCGGTGTTGACCCGCTGGTACAGCGGTGTCTGCCGTGCCCGGTACAGCGCGGGCCAGATGTCCTGCTCGGCGAGGATGAGGTGGAAGTAGAGGTCGTGGAAGGTGAACAGCGTTCGCCGCGCGACCCCCACCATGTGCGGGAGTTCGGTGGCGTCCGACGCGGCGAACGCGTCGGCGATCTGGCTGGTGTCGTCGGTTCTGAGCCGGGCGACGATCAACGAGCTCCACATGGCTGGTCCTCCTGGGTGGGCTGTGCTGGTTGGGACGGGGACGGCGGGAACGCGCCGGCGTGGAACCCGGCCGCGACGGGCGGGGGCGCGCTCGGCCACGTCACGACGTGGTGGGGTGCTGGGCGGGGCGGCGCCCGCCGACGTCCGTGAGGCGCGGGCGGGGCTCCTCGGGGCTGGCGGTGTCCCGACGCCCGACGAGGAACGGAGCGCCGCCCTCCTCGACGTGGTGGGCCCTGGGGCGGCGGGCGAGGTGGTCGACGAGCATCGGCTGGTCCCCCTGGTCCTCGATGACCCGCACGACGACGTCGTCCCGGCCCCACGGGGCCGCGCCCCGGAACTCGGCGGCCGCCCCACCCTCGGGGCCGGTCAGCGGCGTCCGAGGTTCCCGGCCGTCGGAGCCGTCGACGGGTCGCGCGATCTCGGACTCGTCGCCAGGTTGGAGCCGGAACAGGGCCGCGGCGTGGGGCATCGGGCTTCCTCCGTCTGCGTGGTGCTGGTGGGGGCGGCACCCGCGCGGCACGTGGCGCGCGGGCCCTCCCCCTGCGGGGCGCGGCGCAGGGACGCCGCCCCGTGGATCGACCTGTCAGCCCTGCTCGGGGCCCGCGCGGTCTCCCGTTCGGGCACCCCGGTCAGGCGCTCCGGCCCCACCGTGGCCGCCGGCACTCGAACCGGACTCGGTCCGGACTCGGCCACCGGGGGCCACCACCCTCGACCAGGGCTCCAGCGCCGTCCCAGACCAGGACGAGTCGGATGGACCAGCATCGGAACCCAACCGGCGGAATGGTGGCCAGCGGGCGCGCCGACGGGGGACGACCCCGGGGACCACCCGCTTCGGCAGAGCCGGCGGCGTGACCACGGCGGTCCACCCCGGTTCCTCCACCGCCCTCGCGCACCTACCACCAGTTGGGACGGGCATGTCAGCAGTGAGAGTCCGGGTCCTCGGTCCATTCGAGTTCCACCACGGTGGGACGGCGGTGACCCCGAGCGCGGCGAAGCTCCGGCAGTTGCTGGCGCTGCTGGCGGTTCGGGAGAACCGGCTGGTCCGCAACGACCAGATCATCGAGGAGCTGTGGGAACAGCACCCGCCGCGCAGCGTGAGCACGACCCTCCAGACCTACGTGTACCAGCTGCGGAAACTGATCCGCCCCCACGAACGGCTGGACCGCCGCGGCGCCAGGGTGCTGGGGGCGGGATCCTTCGACCTGGAGACCACGGCCAACGGCTACCTGCTGCGCTGCTCCCCCGGTGAGGTGGACGCCGGCGCCTTCGAACGGCTGGTCCGGCAGGGCAACGCCGAACACGCCGGGGGCCGGCTGGACACCGCCGGGCGGCTGTTCCGGTCCGCGCTGGCGTTGTGGCGGGGCCCGGTGTTCGCCGACCTCAGCCAGGGGCCCCTGTTGCAGGCGGAGGCCGTCGGGTTGGAGGAGCTGTACCGCAACGCCACGGAGCGGCGGATCGAGATCGACCTCCAGTCCGGCCGGCACCACGAGGTGTTGGGTGAACTGACCGGCCTGGTGGCCCAGTACCCGACCCACGAGGGCTTCCAGACGAAACTCATGCTCGCCCTGTACCGGGCCGGTAGACGGTCGGACGCGCTCCACGTGTACCAGCGGGCCCGGGAGGCGCTCAGCGCCGAACTGGGCCTGGACCCCTCCCCGGCGATCCGCCGGCTGCACGCGCAGGTCCTGGCCGCGTCCCCGGTGCTCGACGTTCCCTCGCTGACGTTGACCCGCCGCCAGGTCGGTCCCTCGGAGGCGCCACGGCACCTGCCCGCGCGGCCGGCCGCCCTCGTGGGCCGGGACTCCGAGGTCGCCTCGGCCGTGGCCGCCCTCGCCGTGCCCGAACAGCGCGGAGCGGTCGGGCCGACGGTCGTCCTGGTCACGGGTGGGCCGGGCTGCGGGGTCTCGGCGTTCTGCTCCGACGTGGGGCACCGGGTCGCCCACGGGTTCCCCGACGGTCAGCTGCACGCCGACCTGGGTTCGGGTGTGGAGGGTGGTCTCACCCCGGGTGCCGCCCTCGCGTGTTTCCTCCGGGCGCTCGGAGTGCCGGCGGAGCGGGTTCCGGAGTGCCTGGAGGACCGGATCCGGCTGTTCCGCGGCCGCACCGCCGACCTGCGGCTGCTGGTCGTGGTCGACGGGCTCGCCGACTCCGCGCAGTTGCACGCCCTCATGCCCTCCGGCGCCGGCTGCGCCGTCCTCGCCGGCGCGCGCCGGATGTTGCCCGACGCGGCGGTGCGGCGGGCGGTCCGGCTCGGCCCGTTGGCCGAGGCGGACGCGCGCGGCCTGTTGCTCGCCGGGTTGGAGGACCACCGGGTGGCCAGCGAGACCGAGGCGGTGGGCGAGCTCCTCGCCCTGTGCGAGGGAGTCCCGAAGGCGATCGTCACTGCCAGGACCCGGCTGGCGGTGCGTCCGCACTGGACGGTGCGGCACCTGCTCCGCTCGGTGCGCACGGAGACCCGGTTGGGGCTGCCCACGGCCCAGCTGGGCATCGGGGAGAGCGTCGCGCGGGGGTTGGAGCCGCTGCCGGCGCAGGCCCGGCACGCGCTGCGGCTGTTGACCCTGGCCTTCGACGGCGGCTTCACCAGCGCGCAGGCGGCCGAGGTGCTCGACGTCGGCGTGGACGGGGCGGAGTCGTTGTTGGAGGAGATCACCGAACACCAGCTGGTGACGGCGGAGGCACCCTCCAGCGGGGCGGACGTGGTCCGGTACCGCTTCTCACCGCTGGTGCGGGCGGCGGCGGTGACGCTGGCCGGGTCGGGCCGCTCGGCGGACCAGCGCGGCTGGCACCTGGTGGGCGGCCGGCGGATCACCCCGGCCAGCTGACCCGCCCGGCCGGCCGGGCGGTCGGCGTCCTCGGGCGGAGGTACCGGAGCCGGCGGGTGGCGGCACGGGGCTGGGCCGCGCCCCGGTGCGGGGTTCGGACCGGCGGTGCGGTGGTCGCGCTGCCCCGGCCCCGTGACGAGGTGTGCCCGGACGAACTCGGGCGGTTCCGGGGGTCGCCGGGCCGTGCGACGGTCGCGCGGCGTGCTGGTCGTCCCCCCGCCGCCCGGGGAAACCGCCGCGGTGGTGGCCCGTGCCCCGGTGCGGTCCTTCGGGACCACCAGGCCTGGTCGCCGCCCCTGGGCGCCGGTTCGACCAGGGGGAAGGCCCCGGCTGGTGCCTCGGCACCCGCGAAGCCTGATCCATGTCGGGCGGAGGAGGGCACGCGGCCGGCACGGGCCGCGTCCGGGGTGGTGGCCGGGGCACGGCGGGCCTCCGCCCCGGGCAGCGGGAACGGAGGGGCCTGCCTCCCAGGAGCAGGTGCCCGACCGGTCACCCCGGGCACCCAGACGCCCGCCGGCTGCCCGGAGTGGACCCGGGCCCCGGCCGGCGGCCCGGAACACCGGGTGGCGGTCGCGCGCCGAACCCGTGGCCGGCGCTCCCATCCGCACCCCGCCCCGGCCGCGGGGGCCCGGCCGGGGCGGGACATCCGTCAGCCGTCGGTACCGGTCCGCCGCACCGCGTCCGGCCCGTCCACCGACGCTCGCATCCGCTCGCTGGCGAACAGCCGCAGCAGCGGGTGGAAGGTGAAGCGCAGCTCCGACTCGGCGCGGCCGGTCTCCCGCATCCGGGGTTCCAACAACCGCCACTGCGCCAACTGCATCAACACCTGGTCCGCGGCGACCGTCGAACAGCCCAGCCAGGGCGCGACCTGGTGCGCGGCGAACTCCGGTTCGTCGAGGGTGGCCAGCAGGCAGAGCGCGTCGAAGGCCCTCCGGGGCAGCCCCCGGCAGCCGGCCTCGAACCGCGCGCGCACGTCCAGGCCGTTGAAGGCGAGCAGGTCGAGCAGGCTCGCCGGGCTCGCCTCCAGCTGCCGGAGCACGTTGCGGATCGGCCACGGGCTGACGGCGGCGAGTCGCGCGCCGATGCAGCGGATCGCCAACGGCAGCCCACCGCACAGCCCCGCGAGGTGCTCGGCCTGTTCCCGCTCGGCCAGGACGCGCCGTCGACCGACCACCGAGGTCAGCAGTTCCAGGCACTCCCGGGTGGTCAGGGGTTCCAGGTCCACCGCGCGCGCACCGCTGACCTCGCCGAGGCCGCCGGGGGCGGCGATCAGCCCGGCGCAGTGCGGGCCGGTGGGCAACAGCGGCAGGACGTCCTCCGCTGAGGCGGGCGCGGTGAGGGAGACGAGGACCCGGCGGCTGGCCGTCCAGGTCCGGAAGACGTCGGCCCGTTCCTCGGTGCCCGAGGGAACCTCGGGTTCGGCGAAGCCGGCCGCCCGCAGGAACCGGGCGAGGGCGTCGTGGGCGCGGCCCGGACCGGCGCCGGCCATGTCGAGGTGGAACTGGCCGTCGGGGAACAGTTCCCGCACCCGGTGGGCGAGCTGGGTGGTGAAGGCCCGTCGGCCGATTCCGGGCAGTCCCCGCACCACGACCACCGGCCGGGACGTGCCGTCCTCCACCTGGGCGCGGACCCACGCCTCGCAGTCGCGGAGCTGGGTTTCCCGCCCCACGAAGTCCGGCACGGCCGGCGGTAGCTGGGCGGGGCTGCCGAGCACGGTCCGAGCGGACCGCACGAAGCCGGGCAGCAGCTGGGCCGGCCCGTCGCCGGCGAGGATGTCCTGCTGGAGCCTCCGCAGGTCGGCGGACGGCTCGAGTCCGAGTTCGTCGATCATCAACCGCCGCAGCCGCTGGTAGGTCGACAGCGCCTCGTGCTGCCGGCCGCACTGGTGCAGCGCGATCATCAGGTGCCCGTGGAAGCTCTCGTGCAGCGGGTGGGTGATCACGAGCTGCTTGAGTTCGCCGATGAGGTAGCGGTGTCGGCCCAGCCGGAGATCGGCCTCGATCCGCGTCTCCAACGCCCGCAGGCGGCTCTCCTCCAACCTGGTGACCTGTGCCGCGAGCACCGGACCGGTGTCCAGGTCGTCGAGCGCGGCCCCCCGCCACAGGCGGAGGGCCTGGTTGAGCAGATCGCTGGCCCGCACGGCGTCGCCGCTGTCCATCGCCCCCAGCCCGACCCGGACCAGGTCGAGGAAGCGGAAGGAGTCGACGTCCCGGGGTTCGATCTCCAGGCCGTACCCGCCGCGCCGGGTGAAGAACAGCCCGGTGGCGGTCGGGGACACGGCGACGAACATCTTGCGGAGCTTGTAGATGTAGGTCTGGAGGGTGGCGGGCGCGGTGGCCGGCGGGTTCTGGCCCCACAGCTCGTCGACGAGTTGTCTGGCCTGCACGAGCTGGTTGGGCCGCAGGGCGAGCAGCGCGATCACGGTACGCAGCTTGGACGGACTGGGCGTGCACTCGTGCCCGTCCAGCGTTATCTCCATCGGACCCAGGAAGTTGCATCGCAGCGGCACTGGAACCCCGACCCCTCGTTCACCAGACGTTGATCACGACGAACCAACCGACATGTCACACGGGTTCGACCTGCGGGCGGCGAAACGACAACGCCGGTGGGAACAACGTCGCGCCGGTGTTCAGGCTTCGGTTCCGCTCGCGGGAGGATGGGCCGGGATCGGCGGCCGCCACCGGCGATCTCCGCGGCACGGGACACCGTCGTCCTGGGTGCGTTTCGCTGGCCACGAGTCCGAGCGATGTCCAGGTGCCGCTGCGCCCGGAGCCGATCGTAACGGCAGGAATCGGATCGACGGAAGACGGTGACCTCGATCGCGCGACGCTGTCACCCGGATTCGCGACGAAATGCGAACGGGCGGGCACCGGGAACCGAGAATTAGGCGAACAACATTCACGTCCTGGCCGATCTGAACACCACCACCACCCCAACGAATGACCAGCGCCGACGCGGGCACGCACCACGCGTCGCCCCCCGGTGCCCACCGGTCCCAACACCCGCTCTCCGCACCGGGCACCCGATCGCGCGCCGAAGTGCCACCGGGCACCCGCGAGGCGACACCGAGCGGTCGCCGGGACGCCCCCGCGCGACCACCGCACGGTGAATGCCGCCCGACCGGGCGGCAAACGCACCCACATACCCGATGTGAACTGTTTCCTAACCACCAACAAACGGTGTACCGATTAAGATCGACACAAATCACATCCCCCGCGAAGCCGCGCCACTCCGGGGACTTCTCATGTTTTCCGACACGACCCGGCACCCGAATCGACATCACCCCTTCGGCGGCATCGAACTCGTCCACAATTGCTTTCTTACCCGATCGAGGAAGCAGTGGTACCGGCGATGACCTGCGGAAGGAGCGGAGTGTCACCGCACAGGGACCGTCCGTCCCTCCGGGGAGCCGGCGGCGGTGTCGCGGCTGGTCACTCCCCTTGCGGTCTTGTCGCCCGCCCAGTCCTGCGCAGGCGATTCACCCCGTTCCGCGCCGACCGTGCCGCAGCCGGGGGCGACCCACGAGCACTCTCCGGATTTTCGCAAGTCGATCTTCACTCCGAGGCGGGAAACGCGAGGGCCGCGCGGTAGCACGAACGAGTGTCGATCTCGCCGCCGCCAAGAAACAGGGAAAAGAGGCGATAGTGTCGCTCTCAGTAATCGGAATTTCACGCTCCGACCAGCGGGGGCGGGTGCGCTTCCCCGGTAATGGGGCGCTGTCTCCCGCTCCCGAATTCGTTTTCACTGGAGGTCACTGTGTCGGCCGACCGTGCTTCACGGCAGGCGTGGCTGATTTGGGCGGTTGCCGTCGTCGTCTACCTCGCCGCCGTCCTACACCGCGGCTCGCTCGGAGTGGCGGGCCCGATGGCGAGCGAGAGATTCGCGATCAGCTCCAGCGCGCTGGCCACCTTCACCGTGCTGCACCTGATCGTCTACGCGATCATGCAGATCCCCGCCGGCCTCCTCGTCGACCGGTTCGGGCCCAAGCGGGTGCTCGTCGCCTCGGTGCTGCTGATGGGCGTGGGCCAGGTGCTGTTCGCCCTCGGGACCTCGTACCCGCTGGCGCTGTTCTCCCGGGTCACGGTGGGAGTCGGCGACTCCCTGACCTGGGTCGCGCTGCTGCGCACCATCGCCGTCCACTTCACCGCGCGCAACTACGCGCTCGTGGTGGCGATGTCCAACGCGTTGGGCGCCCTGGGTGGCGTCATCGCGACCGTACCGCTGGCCCTCGCCCTGGGCTACGCGGGCTGGACCACCACCTTCCTGCTCCTCGGCCTGGGCACGCTCGGGTACTCCGTGGTCGTCGGCCTGGTGATGCGGCCGGGCCGGCTCGACGAGGACAGCACCGAGCCCCAGGGTGAACGGGTCGACGCCACCTCGGTGTTCCGGCAGTTCCCCCAGGTGTGGCGCATCCCGGGCACCCGGCTGGCGTTCTGGGTGCACTTCTCCACCGGGATGCTGCCCGGGATGCTCGGCCTGCTGTGGGGCTACTCCTACCTGGTCGAGTCACTGGGCCTGAGCCCGGCGACGGCGAGCATGGTCATCGGGCTGTTCGTCTTCACCGGAGTGGTTGGCGGACCGATCATCGGTGCCAGCATGCGGCTCCGCCCGGAGTCGGGCATGTGGTGGGTGCTGGCCTACCTCGCCCTGAGCATCACGGGAATGCTGCTGCTGACCCTGTGGCCCGACGGGACACCGCCGGCGATGTTGGCCTGCGTGGCGTTCCTGGTGTTCGCCAGCGGCGGCCCGATCACCGCCGTCGCCTTCGCCCTGATCCGCGACTACAACCCCATGCGGCAGATGGGCACCGCCATCGGCCTGGCCAACGTGGGCGGGCACCTGGCGACCGCCTCGTCCACCCTGCTCATCGGCGTGTTGCTGGACCTCAGCCGGTCGATGTCGGTCCAACACGCCTACCAGGTCGGACTGGCCGGGGCGTTCGCGATGCTGCTGCTGGGCTCGGTGCGCACCGTCGTCTGGTGGCGTCGCGCCAGGGCCGTGCACTTCGAGGCGCAGGAACGGGGCGAGGCGGTGCCGATGCGGCTCCGCCCCCGCCGGTGGGACGTGCGGGGTGACCGCCGCCGGGCCCTGGTGCCGGTGCGCCTCGAGGGCGACCCCGACCACTGGTCGATGATCCTGGTGGGACCAGGGGTTCCCGGCGACGAGGAGTGGGACTCCCCGAACCGGGTTCGGGAGAGGACTCCGCGATGACCCCACCCCACCCGCGCCCGCCGGAGTCGCGTTCCCGGCCCCCACCGCCGTGAGGTGGTCCGGGTGGGACGCGCACCACGGGCGCCCTCAGGGACCGGCGTTCTCCGACCCGGCCGCCACCGGGTCGGAGAACCGGTCGGCCCCACACCAGCCCGGGGGCCGTCGTCCCGGAACGACACCGCCGAGCCGGGCACGCCACGCGGGGGACGAGCACCGGTCGGCGGGACCAGCCCGACCGGCCACCAGTCGCCGCCGCGGAGCTGCCCCCGGGGAGACGACGTCCGCCTTCTCGTCCTCCACCACCACTCACCCGTGAGAGGAGGGCGGTCCCACCGTGGCCGCCCCACCACGCGCCCGCCACGGCCGGCCCAGCACCACCGGTAGCCCGGGCTCGGCCCCGCCGACCCACGTGGAACACCTCAGGTCCGGGCGGGACGGGCTCGTGCCACGCGCCCAGGAGGCGGCCTCTCGACGAGCCGACGCCGGTAGCCGCGAGATCCGGCGGCACGGCCGGCGATCGGCGCGACCGTCCGAACAGGCGCCCAGGGGCCGGCGGCCGAGCGACTCGCGTTCGCGGTCCGCCCGGGCCTCGGCGCGGAGGATCCGCTCGTCGGCGACACGCGGGCCTCGCGCCGTCCCGCACCGGCGTTCCCGCCCGCCGCACCGGGACGGGATGTCGCCGGTGGCGGAACGCTCGGCGGATTCGGGCCGTGCCCGGCGTGGGGCCAGGCACCGCGCGGACCCCCTCGCCCCGGGACCGCCCGGGGCGGCGCACCCGGGAGGCGGTGGGATGTCGTTCGGGTTGAACGACGACCACACCCGGTCGAGGGTTCGTCCGCCCGCGCGCGGCCGTTCGGCGTCGAGCCAGCACGGCGGCGCCGGTCCGAGGCGGAACCCGTTCTCCCCGGACGGTGGTCCACTCGGGAGGGCACCGCCGCTGGAGCCGCCGGCGCCTCGGCCTCAGGGCGGCCGGCCACCGCGTCCACTCGACCGTGACCGGGCGAACGGTCCTCGGGGCGGCCTCATCCCCGTCCGCGCCCCCGCACCCCACCCGGGACACGGCGAGGACCACCTCGAACACCGCCGGCCCTCCGCTAGGCCAGGACCTCCGCCAGGCCGAGCACGGAACCCGGCGGGATGGTCACCGGCGGGGTGCTCGGCGGCTCCGTTCGCCGCCTCGGAACGCACCGGCCGGGACGTGCGCTCGCGGCCGGTCCGATCCTGATCCCCCACCACCGGGCCGATGCTCGCCGGCCGGAGGTGCGCGGCAACCCCCTGCCGGGCCCCCGGGTCGTGGCACAGCTCGGCGAACAGCACTCCCGACATGGCGGGCACGGCCGCCGCCTGACGAGGACGACGCGCGGCCGTGCCTTCCCCCACGTTCCGGCTCCGTCCCACCGGTGCCGGTCCACGCGCCGACCCCCGACGGATACCCGCGCGAGTCCCGGAACCGGTGTGCCGCACAACCGAAACCGGGTGCGCGACACCGGAACGAGGTCCACCCACTCCCCCAACCAATTCCCCCGGTTGGGGGCTTTCGCGTTCCCCGACCACCGGCGCGACAACCGTTCGGCATTACCGGTTACCGGGGGTTGCCCGGCGCCACGCCAACTGGGAAACGGGAAACCCCGTCATCTTCCGGCTAACTCGCCGCTTTCCTCGACAGAATGCGGCGAGAACCGAGGTGAACAGGTGTCGCGTATGAAGACGAGCAGATCACGCCACCCGTCCGCGACGGCGACCACCGCGGCGGCCGCCACCAGGGCGAGCGGCAGCCGCCCGACCCCCGCACCCGCCACCAGCGACACCAACGCCCATCCCTGCACCAGGGTGAACAGCACCGTGCACACCAGGTGCGAGGCCGTGCCCCCCACCGCCGACCTCAGTCGCTCCCACGCCATGACTGCCTCCTCCCTCGCACGGGCGCCCGACACGTTCCGTAGTGTTGTCGGTGCTCCCCGTGTCCTGACTCAAGGGTCATCGGGGACGGACCCGGCAACCAGCGGTTTCCGCGTACCTCGCCGGGAGGCAACGGGAAACGGGGAGGCGCGAGTGGCGGAGGAATCCACACTGTTCGGTGCGGAGCTTCGACGGTTACGGAGGAAAGCGGGGCTGTCCCTGGGCGAGTTCGCGAATCTCGCGCATTACAGCAAGGGATACCTGAGCAAACTGGAGAACGGGTCCAAACCGGCACGCCCGGACGTGGCCCGCCGCTGCGACGCGGTTCTCCACGCTGACGGGAGACTCGCCTCCCTCGCCACCCCCCGGAAACCCGAACCCGCGACTACCGAGGTGGACTCCGAGGATCGCGAGGTATGGCTGATGAACCTCACCCAGGGCGGCTCCAGCTGGTTCCGACCCATGAACAGGAGAGACGCGCTCGCCCTCGGGGCGGGCTCGTTGATGGGTTTCACCCTCACCGGGCAGGGGGTGGCGGCCACGGCGGCCGAACAGCCCGCCGTGGACCTCTTCCGCGCGCTGTTCGAGAACCTGCGCACCCTCGCGCAGACCGCCAGCCCCAGCGTGGTGTTGCCCTCGCTCGTCACGCAGACCGACGCACTGCGCAACCTCGCCGGATCCGCCCCGGAGCGGACCCGAGTCGAACTGCTCGCGCTGTGCGCCCGCTACGCCGAACTCACCGGTTGGATGGCGCAGGAGTCCGGGAACGACCAGTCGGCCCTGTGGTGGACGCGGCTGGCCGTGGACCTCGCCACCGAGGGCCACGACCCGCACCTGGTCACCTACTCCCTCGTGCAGCGCGCTCTGGTCACCCTCTACCGGGAGGACGCCGCCCAGACCATCGACCTGTCCAGACGGGCCCAGCGGGACGGCCACGCCCCCGGCCGGGTGCTGGCCCTCGCGGCGAGCCGGGAGGCGCAGGGCCACGCGCTGGCCGGTGACCACACCGGGTGCCACCGCGCCCTGGACCGCTCCCGGGAGCTGTTCGCCCGCCAGGAGGACAACGAGGGCCCGGTGCTGGGCACCACCACGGTGGCCGACGTCGCGGAGATGACCGCCGGGTGGTGCCTGTTCGAGCTCGGCCGGCCCGCGCAGGCGGTGGAGGTGTTGGAGAAGCAGGTCGAGGCGCTGCCCGCGACGGCGCTGCGCAGCCGCGCCCGCTGGGGGCTGCGGCTCGCCCTCGCGCACGCGGCCGCCGGCGAGGTGGACCAGGCCTGCGCGCTGGCCGAACGGCTGCTCCCGGCGGTCACCGTCGTCAGCTCCGCCACCGTCGCCGTCGACCTCCGCAGGCTCACCCGCACCCTCGCCCGCTGGCACACCCACCGGGCGGTCCACGACCTGTACCCGCGTCTCACCGCCGCCCTGCGCTCCGAGGCGGTGTGAACCCCGCCGCGCGATCCCGCGCGGCCTGTCCCTCCGGAAAACCTCGAAGGAGAAGTGTCCGTGACACGCGTCTTCGTCAACTACCGCACCGGCGACGAGGAGATGGCCGCGACCCTGATCGAACGGGAGTTGTCCCGTCGGTTCGGGTCGGGGGTCGTCTTCCGGGACAGCAAGTCCATCCCCCCGGGGGCCGACTTCGAGGAGGCACTGCTGTCCGCCGTCCGAGGCAGTGAGGCGTTGTTGGCCGTCATCGGCGGCCGGTGGCTGACGGCCGGCTCCACCGAGGGGGGCCGGGCGGTGGACCGGGACACCGACTGGACGCGACGGGAGATCGTGGAGGCGTTCCGCCACGACGTGCGGGTGGTGCCGGTGCTCGTCGGCGGCCGTACCCGGCTCGACCGCGAGGAGCTGCCCGCCGAGCTGGCCCCGCTGGTCCGCTGCCAGTACCGCACGCTGGGCCCGCACACCGCGGAGGAGGACCTCGCCCGGCTCGCCGACTCGCTGGCCTCGGTGCTCCCCGGCCTCGCCCCCGCCGCGACGGCGGCGGACGGCGAGGCTCGCCCCGCCGCCACGCAGGCGACCACCAACAACATCGGGCGGGTCGACGGCCGGGCGGTGCAGGCCACGCACTACCAGGAGACCTACCAGGCCCCCGTGCACACCGGGAGCGGCCCGCAGTTCACCGCTCCCCAGTTCCACGGCGACGGCACCACCTACGTCGCCGGGGACAACCACCACGGCATCGTCCAGCACTGGGGCGGCCGGCGCGGGGAGGGGCGCCGGTGATCGGGGGGAACGGGGGTGGGGGCGGAGAGGGGACGCCCCCACCCCCACCGGGACCCGCCACGATGGTCGGGCCGGCGGCCGACGGGACCTCCGCACCGGCACCCACCGGGCCGCCGCCGGCCGCGCCCGCGTTCGACGGCGGCCAGGAGGTCGCCGGGGACGGCGCCACCCTGATCGGCCACAACCACGGCGGCACGCACCAGATCTACGGCGACGAGGTGCACCACCACGCGGAACTGATCAACAACGGCACGCTGTTCGTGACCAGCTCGGACGGGCGAGTCCGCATCAGCCGCGACCCCCGGCACATCAGCCGGGACCACCTGCGCCAGCTGGCGGACCGCTTCGTTCCACCGCCAAACCACGCCTGGGCGGCGGACCAGCTGGCGGTCAAGAGCATGGTCCTGCTGACCGGCCCGGCCGGGGTGGGCCGGCGCAGCGCCGCGCAGATGCTGCTGCACCACGACGACGACGAACGCGCCCGTTACCGGGAGCTCCCGGCGAGCTCCTCCGAGTCGGAAGGGGCGGCCCTCGGCTTGAAGGCCATCCTCGACCCGGAGGCGGTCCAGCCCGGAGAACGGTTGCTGTGGGACCTCGCCAGCCGCCCACCGGAGGACCCGGCCGAGCTGCTGTCCGGGCTGGACTCGTTCCGCACCGAGCTCCGGGACCGGCAGGCCCGCCTGGTCGTGGTCCTCAACGAGGACCAGCTCTCCCAGGTTCGGGACGAGTCACGGCCGCTGTTGGTCACGCTGGGGCGCCCCGACGCTCGCGCGGTGCTGGCGAACCACCTGCGGGCCGACGGGATCGCGTTCTCCAACGCGGAACTCGACGATCCTCGACTGAGCTCCCACGTCAAGTCCGACCCCATGCGCCAGCTCGCGAAGTTGGCCCAGCTCGTCCGGGACGCCCAGCACAGGGCCTCGGCGGACCTGCCGTTCGGAAAGCTCCTCGGGCAGGCGTTGGAAGCCCTGGACGGGCACGGGGACGACGTCGCCCAGCAGGTACGCCGCAACCCCTCCGCCCACTTCCGGGCGCTCCTCCTCACCGCGGCGCTGCTGGAGGGAGCCAGGTTGGAGTCCGTGCACCACGCGGCGGCCGGCCTCCTCACGAAGCTCCGCTACCCTCCCCAGGAGACCCACGTCCTCGAACGCGCCGACCTCGCCGAGCGGCTGGCGGCGGTCAAGGCGGTGGTCAGGGACGGTCGGGTCACCGGCTTCTCCACCCTCGCCTACGGTTCCGCCGTCCTCACCCACTTCTGGCGGTACTTCCCCGAGCTGCGCCGCGAGTTCCGCGCCTGGGTCGACGCCACCATGAGGCTCCGAAGCCTCACGGGGCGGGACCGGGACCTCGTGGTCACCCGCTTCGCCGAGCAGTGCATCAGGACGGAGGACTGGGAGGGCCTGTTCTCCCTCGTTCGGTACTGGGCTCATCGCGGCGAGTCAGGACGTCCGCCTTTCCTGCTGCCGCAGGTGGGGCGTGCACTGGACCACGGGCTGGCCGACCAACGCGCCGGATGGCGCTTCCGGCAGAAGATCTACCACTGGTCCCGGGACAGGGAGCTGCCGAAGGACCTCGCCCAGGTGCTGATCGGGCTGTGCGTCGAAGCCATCGTTCCCGACCACCCCGACCAAGCCCTGGTCCGCCTGCACCACCTCACCCGGCACCAGGAGGACAACGTCGTCGCCTCGGCCAGCGACGCGCTGGACGCCCTCGCTGAGGACCACCGCTTCCTGCGCCGCCTCCTCGACCGGCTGGCCACCAGGATGGACACCTCCGGGCCCCACCTGCACGGCGACCTCCGGCTGTTCCTCCAGGTCACCGCACCAGACCGGCTCACCGACCCACGTGGGCGCGCCCGTCCACTGCTCGCGGAGACCCAAGTTCGACGGCACCTGGTGCACTGCTGGGCGCTGGTCCTCTCCCACGAGCCGGAGTCCGGGTGGGAGCCCTCGGTATCGGACTGGCTCGCGGCGGTGGCGGAGGACACGCGGCGCGAACCGCTCCTCACGGTCCTGGTGGACGCCGCCATCAACGCCAAGGCGCTGAACCCGCTCTACCTCACGGCCCGGCGATGGGCGCTGGGCCGGGCGGTCAACGCCCAGGACACCGCCCAGCGGACCCACGTGGCCCGCGCTCTCCACCACCACATCAACCGCGCGCAGGGTCTGTGCCCGCTGGGGGCCGACCGGCGCGCTGAGGAGACACTGGCATGAACAGCGAAGAACTGTCCCGGATCGGGGCCATCGGCCTGATCGCCGCGATGGTGCCGCTGGTGCTCGGACTCGGCCTGAGCTGGCCGGCCCTGGTCTGGGTGCCGTTGGCCCTCGGCCTGCCCGCGGCCGTCGGCGTCTACGCCAACCACCAGTTCCGTACCCGGCGGCAGCGGCGGGAGTGGTACGGCTCGGTGGGGGCGCCCCCGTTCCCGCCGCAGGGCCCGGAGACGGCCTTCCCGCCCCTGCCGGAACCGGCCGCCGAGGAGCCGGAGTACGAGGAGTACCGGGAATCGGTGCGGTTGCCCAGCGACGACCCCGACTACCGGCTGAACTTCTCCTGCACCGTCTGCTGGCGGGCCACCGGCTCCGGCGCGCCGGAGGGGCTGCGGCGGCTGGCGGGGAACACCGTGATCACCCGGGCGCTGGCGGTCACCCGCGTCCAACCCGCCACCGAATGGGAGGTGACCGCGCACCTGGTCGCCGCCGAGCTGGGCAGGCTCCTGCCGGACGGCTCCGGTCGCGTCGAGGTGTGGGCGAAGGACGTGGAGCTGACCCTCTCGGACGAGGACCAGCGGAGGCTGGACCGGCTCGGGGAGCTGCGCAAGGACGCGGAGGTGCGGGATAGGGAACGCGACCAGGAGCGGGCGGAACGCGCCTACCTCGGGGACGACGTCCTCAGCAGCACCGGCAGCGCCACCGTCTGGTGGCTGGCCCAGAACACCCGGGACTCCAAGAAGGTCGAGGAGACCGTGAACATGCTGGGAAGCCTCGCCACCCTCTCCGCGGCGGCCCACGGCACCGAGATACCGGCGGGGGTGCGGCGGTTGATCGCCGACTCCGTCGGGGAGGGCGCGGGCGGATGCGGGGCGACCGACCACCAGCACATCCCGACCGAGCACATCACGGTCACCGCGCATCCGGAGGTGGGTGGCCAGCAGGGACTGTTCCACGACGGCGCCTTCCACCCCAACGGCTACTCCTCGGGCGCCCACTTCACGGTGTCGGCGACGACGTCTCCCTGGCCGGACGGCGGGGACCCCGGGGCCGTGGACGACGGTTCGGACGCACTGGGGCACGTCGACGGCCTGGCGCGGGACCTGTTCCCGCCGTCGGACCAGCCGGGGCGGATGGTCTTCTTCGACCGCCTCGCCGATCTGGTCGCCGTGCACGGGGGCGAGGAGCTGTCCTCGCGGATCCGGGAGCACTACGACGTCCCCGGGCTCCCGCCGGAGGACGTGGCCTCGCCCGAGGTCGCGGGAGCGGGCGGTGACGGGGAGGCAGGTGTGAGCGGCACCGCTGGCGAGGACGCCAGCCGGGCGGACGACCAGCGGGGGCGGGGTGAGCCGGAGCGCGGGGCGACTGGCGGACCGGGCGATCCCTCGGGGCAGTGGCCGTGGTGGCGGAACGGCGGCGACCCGGACGGCGCGGGGGCGTCGGACCGTCCCGCGCCCGCCCAGTCGGCGGAACAGCGGGGGAGCGACGCCCCGCACCGCGCGGGGGAACGCTCGGACGCCGCGCTCGTCACCCCGGCCGCCGCACCCCCGGGCACACCGGTGACGACACCCACCCCGCCCGCCTCCGGCACTCCCTCCACCTCCCGCTCCGACTCCGAACGGCCGCCCGCGACGAACCCCGACCAGGAGGGCACCACGCCGAACGGCGCCACCGGCGGAAGTCAGGCCGAGGCCGTGCCCGGAGCCTCCGCGACCCGCACCAATGCCGTCCTCGCGGAGGAGCGGGCGGCCGTCGCCCCCGCACCACCCGACAACCCGACGGTGACGGGTCCCCGGGCCACCTCGGACCTCGGCGACGCGCCCGCGTCCCCGGCCGAGGTGACCAGCCCCCCGCCAGGGAGTCCGGCGGAGACCCCGACGTCGCCCGTCACGACCACCGGAACCGGCGGGCTGTCCGAGGCGGACGGCACGGGCGAGGAGGACACCGCGACCGTGGCCCCACCTCCTCCGACCGCCGCCGCGCCACCCGCGGCGACGACCACGTCCGATGACCGCCCCTCCCCAGCCCCACCGGCCGAGCCGAAGGCCACGCCGCCTCCGACCGGCCCGGGTACCACCTCGTCCACACCGCCTCCCGCCGTGCCGACCTCGCTGAGCGACCCGGACGGCAGGCTCGGGCACGCCGGGTTCTGGAGCCCGACCACCGGGTACGCCCCGCCGTCGCTCACGACCAGTTGGTCCGATACCCAGCACCGCGAGAACGGGTTCGGTGTCCGGCCCTGGACGGGATGGGAGGCGGAGGACCCGCCGACCAACGGGCACGACCCGTTGGGCCCCCGGCCCGACGAGGACGGGTTCGACCAGCGGCGACCGAACTCCTCCTGATCTCCCTCCCCGGCCGGCCCACGTCCTCCGTGGGCCGGCCGGCCCGCGTCACGGCCCCCGAGCCCCGTCCCGTCGGGACGACGCCGAGCACCGGGCCGCCGGCTCGGTTGCCCCCTCAGCCCGAGGACCGGGTTCCTGGACGCCCACCGACGGGTCGCGCCCCACGCGGCCCCGGGCCGAGGGCGGTGGATGCGGACCGAGCCGGTGCTCGGGACGCGTTCCTCACACCCTGGGCGTTCGCTCCCAGCTCACCCGGTCCGCCGCCGGTTCCCGGCGTCCTCGCCCAACCCCGACCCCGCGGGTTTCGATAACACCGGCACGGTTGCGCGCGATCCATGATCGAACGGTGCGAACGGCACGAACCGGGTCCCGAGTCCCTTCTGGACCGGCTCGGCGGGGGTGCGGGCCGGGATCGGGCCATCCACGCGGGAATACCCCGGTGGCCTGACCGGAACGACGCCGGAACACACCCGGTCCCTCACCCACCGTGGCAGCATCGGTGTTCGGGGAGAGGAGCCGGAATGGGCAACGGGGCCAGGCAGGACGACAGCGCGAGGGGGACGGCGACGATGGCGGCACCGCCCTGCGTGTCGACGGACGCGGTGGCGCGCCGCGCGGTGGCCCGGGACTGGGGAGGACAGGTCGGGGTCGTCCCGGCCTTCGTGGCGCGTCCCCGGACGGAGGCCGAGGCCCAGGAGGCCGTGAACTGGGCGGTTGAGCACGACCTGCCGTGGGTGCCACGCGGGCAGGGCCACTCCTGCGGGGGCCGCGCCCAGTCGGAGGGCGTGGTGGTGGACCTGTCCGGGTTGGACGCGGTGCACGACGTCGGTCCCGACTTCGTCACCGTCGGCGCGGGCATGACCTGGAGCCAGGTCCTCGACGTGGCCGCCGAGCACGGGTTGGCCCCACCGGTGATCACCGACCATCCGCACCTCTCGGTGGGCGGCACGTTGTCGTTGGGCGGGGTGGGCGGCACCTCCTACCGGCACGGCGCGCAGGCGGACTCCGTGGTGCGGATGTTGGTGCTCACCCCGGGAGGCCGGGTGGTGCGGTGCGGGCCCCGGCTTCGGTCGGACCTGTTCACCTCGGTGCTGGGCGGATCGGGAACGGCCGGGCTGATCCTGCGGGCGACGCTGCGGCTGGTCCCCGCTCCGGCGGTGGTGCGGCGGGTCCGGCTGACGGTCGGCGGTCCCCGGGCCCTCGTGGAGGCGCAACGGGAACTGCTGGGCGACGAGAAGCCGGACCACATGCAGGGGCTGGTGCAGGTGGTGGACGGAGGCTGGCGGCACCGGCTGGACCTGGCGGAGTTCGTCGACGAGGCGGCCGGGCCGTCCTGGGTGTCGGGTGGAAGACCGTTGCCGGCGGGCCTGGCGTCCCGCGTCGAGGTGGCGGAACGATCCCGCCACTCGCACCGGGAGTTCGTGCATCGGGGAGCGGCGGACGAGGCCCGGTTGCGGGAGACCGGGGACTGGGACGCGCCGCACCCGTGGGCCGCCGTGTTCCTGCCCGACGCGCACGCGGAGGACGCGGTCGCGGACATCCTTGACGGCCTGACGCCTCGACTGCTGGGGGAGGCGGGTCTGGTGTTGGTGTACCCGCTGCGGAGCATCATGCTGCGCGCCGGGCGGCCCGCGCTGCCCCAGGGCGCGGTCGTGTGGCTGTGCGCGCTGTTGCGTTCCGCGCCCCAAGGGGACCCGGCGGCGGTGTCCGACATGGAGGCCGACAACGAGCGGGTGCACCGCATCACGGCCGGGGTCGGCGGCACGCGCTACCGCATCGGCGCCCACTGACCCGGCAGGCCCGGGCGGGGAAGCCCGGCCGGCCGCTGGGGCCGTCAGCCTGGGAGGCCCGTGGTGGCCCGCGACCCGTCCGGGCCGGTCGCTCCTCGGGCGGCTGGTCGCGGGGCGGGCCCCCGTGCTGGGTGACCGCGACAGCCGGACGTGTGTTCCCTAGCGGCATCACGACCCCACGGGGCAGACCGGTGCGTCTTCGCCAGCGACCGGCGGTGGACAGTGGTGCGGGCGAGCGACCTCGAGGAGGGCCAGGGCCAGGGCCTGCCGGTGTGGTGCCGCCATGTCGGAGACCCCGTCCTCGCCAGCGACCTGACACGACGCGCCGACTTCGCCCTGTTCGTGCTGGCAGCACTGGACGACGACAGCCTGGTGCGCGAGGCACCCGCGATCGTCGGCCGTCTCGCGCCCAGCGCGCAGGGCCAGCCGGACCGGCCCTGACCACCTGGTCCGGCCAGGGCCGCGCCGCGGCGCCGACGGGGTCGGCGAGCAGCGGTGCGCTACTCCCGGAACAGGGCGGGACGCCCGGGTACGCGCCGGGCCGGATCGCCCGGCCCCCGGTCTGGAGTACCGCCCCTGCCAGGCGGAGGTGCCCCGGGACCTGTCAGGAGGTGGCGAACCGCGCTCGGTAGAGGTCGCGGAGGACGGCGATCTCCGCGCCGTGGTGGATGACCTCCCGGTTGATGTGCAGGACCAGGGTGGCCATGCCGTGCTCGGCCCACGGCCCCTCCGCCGGGCCGACCGGGCGGAGCAGCGCCGCGTCGTCCAGGGCGGCCACCCCGTCCCGCCAGGCTCGGTACTGCTCCCGCAACAGGCCAACGCCCTCCTCCGCCGTCATCGGCCAGGGCGCGTTCTCCAGGGTCAACGACCCGTCCCCGAAGTGGTTGCTGGCGCGCAGACCGAGCACCGGGATCGCGATGTGCGCCAGCCGCCACGCGATGGTGGTGAAGGGCGGTGGTTCGGGCGCGGGCCACTGCCAGTCGATCATGGGAGCCCCGTCCTCGCCGACCCGCACCGTCCAACAGCCCGGCACGGGTTCCCAGTGGAACTCCTCGTCGGTGAGACCGTCCAGTGTGGGTCCGAGGTTGTGGTCCCAGTAGAAGTCCAGCTGGTCGAGGAGTTCGGCACGCCAGTTCATCAGGGCTTCCTCACGCGGGTCGGACGGGTCGGACGGGTCGGACGGTGGCGACCCACGCTAGCCACCGGGCCCGACAACCGCTCCCTCCCGCGCCGGGTGCCCCCCACCCGGGCGCAGGGGGCAGAGAGGCGGCCCCGTCCGATGACCCCTCGTGCCACACCCGCCGTGACCAGCCATCGCCCGGTCAGGGCTCCGGGAATCCGGTCGTCGCCCCGCCCCGCCCGCCGCTAGCATCGGAGCCCTCATGACGGCAACACTCGTCGCCAGCGGGCTGGCCGCGGCACACGGAGACCGCGTTCTCTTCTCCGGACTGGACCTCGTCGTCGCCCCCGGGGACGTCATCGGCCTGGTCGGCGCGAACGGGGCCGGCAAGTCGACCCTGCTCCGGATGCTGGCGGGACTGCGCCCGGCGGACGAGGGCACGGTGCGGCTCAACCCTCCCACCGCCACCGTCGGCCACCTCCCCCAGGAACCGGACCGCCGCCCGAAGGAGACCGTTCGGGACTTCCTCGCCCGCCGCACCGGGGTCGCCGACGCCCAACGCGACCTGGACGAGACGACCGAGGCGTTGAGCGCCGGCCGGCCCGGATCCGACACCGCCTACGCCGAGGCCCTGGACCGGTGGTTGTCCCTGGGCGGCGCCGACCTCGACGAACGTGCCGAGGAGGTCGCCGAGGACGTGGGGATCGGGGTGGGGCTGGACCAGCTGATGCCGTCGCTGTCCGGTGGGCAGGCCGCGAAGGCGGGCATGGCCTCGCTGCTGCTCAGCCGGTACGACGTGTTCCTGTTGGACGAGCCGACCAACGACCTGGACCTCGCCGGTCTGGAACGCCTGGAGCGCTTCGTCAGGGAACTGCGGGCGGGCACGGTGCTGGTCAGCCACGACCGCGAGTTCCTCGCCCGCACCGTCACCCAGGTGCTGGAACTGGACCTCGCCCAACAGCGCATCCGGCTCTACGGCGGTGGCTACGACTCCTACCTGGAGGAGCGGGAGGTCACCCGCCGGCATGCCCGGGAGGCCTACGAGGAGTACGCGGCGACCCGGGCCGGCCTGGAGTCCAGGGCCCGCACCCAGCGGGCCTGGATGGAGAAGGGCGTGAAGAACGCCCGCCGGAAGGCCACCGACAACGACAAGATCGGCCGCAAGTTCCGGGCGGAGGCCACCGAGAAGCAGGCCGCGAAGGCCCGCCAGACCGATCGGCTCATCGAACGGTTGGAGGTGGTCGAGGAGCCCCGCAAGGAGTGGGAGCTGCGGATGTCCATCGCCGACGCGCCCCGCAGCGGCGGCGTGGTGGCCGTCGCCCGGGCGGCGGTGGCCCGCCGGGGATCCTTCACGCTGGGTCCGGTGGACGTCCAGATCGACCGCACCGACCGGGTCGCGATCACCGGCCGCAACGGCGCGGGGAAGTCCACGTTGTTGGGGATGCTGCTGGGGCGGGTGCCGGTGGAGTCCGGGCAGACCAGCCTGGGAGCGGGTGTCCTGGTGGGCGAGGTCGACCAGGCCCGGGCCCTGTTCCTCGGCGACGACACCCTGCTGGCCGCCTTCGGCGCGGAGGTGCCGGACTGGGCTACCGCCGAGGTCCGGACCCTGCTGGCGAAGTTCGGGTTGACCGCCGACCACGTGCTCCGCCCCGCCTCGGAGCTGTCGCCTGGCGAACGGACCCGGGCCGCACTGGCGTTGTTGCAGGCACGCGGGGTGAACCTGTTGGTGTTGGACGAGCCGACGAACCACCTGGACCTGCCGGCGATCGAACAGCTGGAGTCGGCGCTGGCCTCCTACGAGGGCACGTTGCTGCTGGTCACCCACGACCGGCGGATGGTGGAGGCCGTGCACACCACCCGCCACCTCGTGGTGGCCGACGGGCGGGTCACCGAGGTCTGAGGACCCCACCCGGACGTCCCGTCGTGCGGCCGGCGGTCAGCGGCGCCGACGTCCGGCGGCGTGCTGCGCCGCCCCGCCCGGCTGGGGTGGCGCGCGCCGGCCGCGCACCGCGACGTCCCGGGCTCGGAACGCGCGCCGCTCCCCCACTCGCGACCCCGCACCGGGCTCGCGGGGCGGCGGCGCGGACGCGGTCAGCGGCCCGCGATCATGTGCCCGGGAGGACCACCGGGGCCAGCGGGCCGGGACTCGGGTTCCGGGTCGTCCAGCCTGGCCCACTCGCCGTGCTTGAAACTCGCCCGCCCGGCGAAGCTCACGTTGACCGGGTCCCGCGCCTCCCACGCCCAGAACCGCACCCGACCCCACGGCGGGACGCGCCGCCGACGCCGCTTCATCGTCGCCGGCGGCCCCACGAAGTCCGGGATCCCCCAGCGCCGGGCGAGGTCCCGCATCACGTCCAACACGGCGGTGCTCAGCTCGGGGAACTCCGCGCAGTGCCGGACCTCGGCCCGGCAGAGCACCAACCGTCGGTAGTCGAAGGTCCCCGCCAGGTAGGTGACACCGGGTGCGATGACGGGGCCTCGCCCGACGTCGAGGTCGACGTGCCCGTAGAGCCGGCCGTCCTCCACCGGCGGGTCGGCCGAACAGCGGGTGATCCACTCGCCGCTGAGCTCGTCGCGGCCGTTCACGGCCGGCTCGCGAGTTCCCGGAGCCGGGTGGTGCCGGCGCGGATGACGGTCTGGGCGTGCGGGTAGGCCATGCGCGTCCGGGCGACGCCGTCGGGGGTGGCCATCAGCAGGACGCCACGGCGGTCGTGGAAGCAGCGGACGCGGTGGAGGAGTCGCCTGTCCTCCAGCCGGTGGGCGATCCGGGTGAGGCCGCTGGGGCTGATGCCGAGGGTTTCCGCCACCGAGCCGGCCTGCTGGGGCTGGCGGTCGAGTTCGAGGAGCACCAACAGGTCGGCGAGGCGCAGCGCTCCGGGGAGTGGGGTCGCGTCGCAGTCGCGGACGGTCCGGCGGATCGCGATCCAGGAGTCCGGCGGGGTGAGGGACATGCGTTTCCTTCCGCTGAGGGCCGGGCTGGGCGAGGGCCGCCCCGCCGGGGTGGGCGGGGCGGCGTACACACGGTGGTGGCGTCGTCCTGGGCACCACCTCCTTCCTGATCGTGTCGGGCTTCCTGGTCGCGGGTCGGGGCAGGGTGAGGGGAGGTCCCTGGCCGACACGGCGCGCTGCCAGCGATCACCGTGGACAGTCGTCAGTGGTGGCCACCGCCAGCGGCGGGAAGACCGTGCCGATGGGGTCGCCGCGACCGGAGACCACACGGGACGGACTCCGGGGGCGGAGCCGTCCTCCTCACGGCGGCCGGGCGCGTGGCTGGTCCGGCCAAGCCGACAGCCGGCACCGCCGGGGTCAGCGGGGGCGGAGTGGCCCCGGGGGCCGCCAGCGACGACCGGTCAGCAGCCGGGGCGCGGACGAGGAACTCGGTGGTGGCAAGGCTCCCAGCTCGGCGGCGACCACCCCCACCGAACCCGACAGCCGCCACACCACCCAGTCGCCGTCCCGCACCCGAACACCCTCGACCTCACCGTGACCCCGAATCACGCACCAGTCCACGAAGCCACCGCCAGGCCAGGCGAAGGAACCGCCAGGGCGCCCGTGCCCCGCGTCAACGACACCCACCGCCACCCGCGCCGGGTCAACGCGTAGACCGCCGCCAACTCGGGTACCGCGTCCAGGGCCTTCCGCGCCGCCGCGTCCATCACTCCAGGCCTCCATCACGTAGGGGCGGACCCGCCGGGCGCGACCGGTGAGCGGGGGAAGCACGACGGTGACCGCCTCCCCCGGGTCGGCCACGGTCCCGGTCACGGGACCAGTCCGCACAGCAGGGCTTTCAGGGGGCCGGTCAGCGCGTGGACCACGGTGTCCGCCGCCGGGTACCAGGGCCGCGGGGTGTTCCCGAAGGCAGCCAGGTGCGGGGCGACCGCGCCGACGACGAGGACCAGGGCTAAGAGGGCGATCAGGAACGAGACGACGGTATGGATGAGGGCGTGCGCGATCACGGGATGTCCTCGGGGTGTAGGAGAGCCCGCGCCGGACGCGCGGGGTGAGGGAGAAGCGGGGCTGGCCGGGACGCCGGCCAGGAGCCGCAGGGTCGCGCTCGGCCCCTGTGGGCAGAGCGGAACTACCCGCCGGCCCCCGACGAGATCCGGGCGGAACGGCAAGGTCTGGTCGGCGGAGACGACCAGCGAGGGCTAGCGGGCCGACCGGCTCCCGGTAGCGCGGAAGGGGCGGCGGGTGCTGGTCGGGCGGGTCATGCCAACCGAGGCCAATGCCTGCCGAGTGGTGCGGCGGGCACGCCGCACCCGCAGCGCCATGCGAATCGCCGGCCCGAACCAGCGATCGAGCCGTTCGACCACCCACAGTCCGACCAGCGCGATCAGGGCGCCGAGCGCCATCTCAAGCACCACGCCGCACCCCTTTCGTTGGCCGCTGCTGGCAGGGTGCGGGCAAAACACCCCACAGCACCGTCGTCCAGCCTGGACGGAGCTGGTCACCCGATGGGAGCGGGAGGGCACGGGTACCGTGCGGATTCGGGCCGGTTGGAAGTCCCGGGGCGGTGTGGCGGTGGTGCCGCCCGGAGCCAGGACGCCCGCTCACGACGTGACCCGAATGGAAGCTACGGCAGTGGCCGCAGGGGTGCCGCATCCGTGCGCTGCCGACGTGATCGAGGGCGAGGGCCACGGGATCGTTGGAACCCTGGCTACCGAACGACACCTGTCATCGTCGTGGGCGGACAGGTCCTCGGGCGAATCCCCAGGACTTTGGGGGAGAGCGGAAGGATTTCCGCGTTCCACCCACGCGTCGTGGGTCGGGCTGATCACGCCCAGTAGCATTGCCGTAGAGACGGGATCGTGGTGCATGCTTCGGTTCCTCTCGTCAGGAGGGGTCGGGCGGCCGTGGAAAGTTGGCCCGGCCCCTCCTCCTGTTCGTCCACAAGACACTGTGGCGAATACCACCTTGTCCGCACACGCACCGTGACGCAAGAGTACTGACGAGCAATTTGCACGAGATGACCCAAAAGGAGTAAGGGGTCGGAGGAAGTGACAGCCTGTCGTACGCTCGGTCGGGCGTACGGGGAGGAGATCGGGTGTCCGAGTACCACGCAGGAGTCCGAATGCGACGGGTCTGCCGGGAGCTGCGCAAGTGGCGTGAGTCGGCGGGGCTCAAAGCCACGGAGGCGGCGAAGCAGCTCAAGTGGTCGCCATCGAAGATCTCCCGCATCGAGCACGCGGTCCAGGCACCCACCAGCGTGGAGACCCTTGCCCTGGCCCTGACCTACGGCGTCCCCGAACGCGACCGCGACCGCCTGTTCGCCGCCGTCACCACCGCACAGGAAGGCGGCTGGTGGTCGCAGTACAGCGACGTCCTGTGGGACGCGGCCCAGGATCTCATCGAGCTGGAGGACGAAGCGTCCTCGGTTCGGATCTTCAAGGCACAACTCGTACCCGGACTGTTCCAGACCGGCGACTACTTCGCCGCACTGAGCGAGAGTTGGCTACCCAGACCGACGGCGGAGGTCTCCCGCCAGCGATCCTTCATCCGGGAGACACGTCAGCAGAGGCTGACGTCGACGAATCCCCTCCACGTCCACGCCGTGCTGTGGGAACCCCTGCTGCACGGTGCGGTCGGAGGGCCGGAGGTCATGCGGGGACAGCTTCGGCGACTGCTGGAGCTGGCCGAGCTGCCACATGTTCGCATCCAGGTGCTCCCAACCGGAGCAGGCGCCCATCCCGCGTTGGGAACCGAATTCGACCTGCTTGGATTCGAGGAGAACCACCTCGACGACGTCGTCTACTTCGAAACACTGAACCGTGGGGACTACGTCGAGGAACAGACCTCGGTACAGCGCCACAAAGATTCGTTCGTCGCGCTTCAATCTAGGGCTTTGAGTGATTCAGAGTCCACAAAGTTGATCAAGAGACTGTCGAGCTGACGCCCAAGGAATGCGACTGACATGAGGACCAAGCTCACCAACTGGTACACGAGCACCTATTCCAACGGAGGTGGAGGTGCGTGCGTCGAAGTCGGCTCCGCTCCCGACCTCGTCGGCATCCGAGACAGCAAGAACCGTGATGGCGGCGTCCTCATCGTGGACCACCGCTCCTTCACCCGCTTCATCACCGCGATCAAGAGCGAACGCTACTGACCGTCCTGGCGCCGCGCCGGGGTGACCTGCTCCAGGCCACCCCGGCGCCGAACTCCTCCCCGGACCTGGCGCGAACGTGAATACCACGAGAGCTGCCACCACGACGCACGACGGCGGTAGCGGGTCGAACAGGGCAAGGTCGCAGTAGCCCTGTTTCGGCCCCTTCCCTCCCCCAGCTACCAGGGCACCAGCTTGCGAGCTACCCACTGTGGCGGAAGCGTGGGCGAAGCGGAGGAGACTCCTCGCGCATCGCCCCGATCCTCCCCGTGTCGGACAAGCTCGGCAACGAGCGCTCTTCGGGGGTATGACCGGCCGCCGGTACCCCAGCACCAAAGCCAATGGCCACGATGTCGTCCTCCCTCTCCCAAAGGCTCCTGGCAGCTTGGGACGTTGCTCCAGATTCCGTCCTTCGGGGGACCGGAGCTCCTCCGCCACCCAGGACGTCCAGGTTTTACCGGTAACCTGAATGACCTGAGTGCACCTCGACCATTCCTTGTTGTCCAGATAGCCTGGGTGGGTTGCAATGGAGAGATGCAGACACGTCCGTGGATCCAGATCGCCGAAGACCTGAGGCTGCGCATCACTTCAGGTGAGTACGCCGAAGGAGAGCGGTTGCCTTCGGGCTCGACCCTGATGGGGGAGTACGGCGTTGCCCGACAGACGATCCAGAACGCTGTCGACCAGCTCCGCGCCGAAGGCCTGGTGTCCAGCATCGCAGGCCGAGGATGGTTCGTGTCCAAGCGCCGCCCGATCACTCGACTCGCCCGCAACCGGCTCTCCGCCGACGAGAGGACCGCTGGTAGAGGGGCTTTCCTCACCGATGCGGCGGCAGCCGACTTCACCCCCACGGTGACGGTGCGGGTCTGGAAGGAGGAAGCCGGGGAAGAGGTCGCCTCGTACCTCGACGTCCCTTCCGGCACTCAGGTCCTGGTCCGGGACCGCGTGATGCGAGCCGATGGCGACGTGGTGCAGCTCGCGGCCTCCTACCTTCCTGCCGACCTCGTCCAGGGCACTCAGGTTGAACACGTGGACACCGGACCAGGAGGAACCTACGCTCGCCTGGAAGAGGCGGGCTTCGCCCTGAGCCACTTCACCGAGTTCGTCTCGGCGAGATCACCTCGACCCGCCGAAGCGGAGTCCCTGCGGATTCCACACGGCCACCCGGTCATCCAGGTGACCCGAGTGGCATTCGCGGCGGACCGACCGGTAGAAGTCAACTTCATCTCCATGGCCAGCGACCGCTTCCAACTCGTGTACCAGATCGACGCCCGTTGAGACCGCACTCGATCGCACTCGACGCATGGCGGTCTCGGACATCTGGTAGCCGTACGACGTCGGTCAACTGCCGACCCGGTACCACCGTCTCCGTCGTCGCGTGCGGTGCCACACTGACTTTCCAGCGTGGATGGGATCCCCACACCCGAGCACGGAGATGGCACCAGGACATGACTCGGCGCGAGGTGAACGGTGCCCTCACATCAGGCGGTTGACCGGCGCGATCGGACCGTTGGCGACAGCACGGCTCGCTGCCTTTCCCCGGCTACGGGCCGCGGAGGGGCCCGTCACGCTCCGCGCGAGTCAATCACCCGCCGGCAACGAGAAGCGAGTGTGACCTGATCAGCTTCGACGAGGCACCCCTTCCCTCCGCCGCGCGCTGAGCTGTCGGGCGGACCACCCGCGCAGCAGCTCCGCCGAGCGGTCGGGAGATCAGTGCATGACGACGGCGTCGGCGGAGGAGTGCTCTCCCTTCCGCACGAAGAGCGCTGCCACCACACCGACGAGGGCCACGACCACCGCCACGGACATCGCGCCCGTCATTCCCGCCACGAAGGACGCGTGTCCGGCTTCCACGATCGCGTCAGCCGTACCGGGCCCGACGCCGGGTGGAAGGGGTACTTCTCCCTGGGTCACCCGGTCGGCTCGGTCCAGGACGAACTGGGATTCGTCCGGCCCCACGCCTCGCTCCGCGAGGTTGCCGGCCAGACCGGTGCTGACCGCGACGGAGAGCAACGTGGTGAGCACGGCGGTTCCCATGACCCCACCCAGTTGGGACGCGGTCTGCTGAAGACCTCCAGCGACGCTGCTCAACCTGGGGTGGACGTTGCTGACCAGGGCATCTGTGCTGGCCACGGACACCATGCCGATGCCGAGCCCCATCCCGAGGAGCGAGGGCCACATGGCGTGGTAGGTACTCCCGACCTCCAACTGGGAAAGACCGAAGGCGGAGGCCGCGATGATCGTCATCCCGCCGAGCAGGGCGGGCCGTGGCCCGACGCGGGCGTTCAGATGTCCCACGAGCGCGGATGCCAAGGCGAGAGCGGCGGTCAGCGGCAGGACCCGAACACCGGCCTCGAGCGCGCTGACCCCCTGGACCCGCTGCATGTAGAGGGTCAGGAAGAACAGCGTGCCGTACAGCGTGAAGAACGCGAACACCACGAGCAGCGTCGCGGCTGGCACGGTTCTGTTGGCGAAGATCGTCAGATCCAGCAGGGGCCGGGCCGCCCGGCGCTGACGCCACACGAACAGCGCGCCCAACACCACCGCGAGACCGAGGTAGCCGAGGACCGTGGCGTCCAGGTGCCCGTGCTCGGCCTGGAGCACTCCCCAGGCCAGGCTGACCATCGTCAACGCGAGCAGGACGGCGCCCACGGCGTCCAGACGCCCGGTTTCCGTGGTGCCGCGCTGGTCACGGAGGTGGAGCGCGCCCAGGGTCACCGCGACGGCCCCGATGGGCACGTTGATGAGGAACACCGACTGCCATCCCTGCGCCTGCACCAGCAGGCCAGCGACCACGGGTCCAGCGGCGGCGGCGATGGCCGTGCAACCACTCCAGGTGGCCAGCGCCCTGCTCAGCGCCGGCCCCGAGAACGTCGCGCGCAGCAGCCCCACGCCGGCCGGCATGACGAGCGCACCGGCGATCCCCTGGACGACCCGCCAGAAGATCAGGGCGTTGATGCTGCCCGAGAGGGCGATCATCAGCGAGGCCACCGTGAACAGGGCGGTACCGGTGAGCCAGAAGGTCCTGCGGGAGAACCGGTCCGCGGCCCGGCCGAAGATCACCAAGGTGGAGGCGATGGCCAACAGGTAGCCGTTGGTGACCCATTGGAGGCCGGCCAGGCTGGGGCGCAGGTCGGCCGCGATGTCGGGATTGGCCACGGAGATCACCGTGCCGTCCAGAGCCACGATGGCGGCTCCCAGGCTGACCACGGTCAGCACGACTCCTGGTCGGGGCGGCCTCGGTGGAGCCGTCCCGATCTCCTCCGTCGAGGAGTGTTTCACCATGAGCACCCTTATCGTCGTTTGCTGCCAACATGGCAGTGACTGCCATGTTGTTTTCGCCTGCCATCATGGCACGAGCACGAGCGGAAGGTTCGCCCCCTTCGGAAGGCAGGACATGGCAGCCCCAGCACCAGAGCCAGAAGCGAACCGCCCCACCCTTCGTGAGCGGCAACGACAGCGCACCCGAGGGGAGATCAGCCAGGCCGCGCTTGACCTCTTCGAGGCGCAGGGGGTGGAGGGGACGACGGTGGACGACATCGCGCACCGGGCGGGCGTCTCCCCCCGAACGTTCTTCCGGCACTTCGCCATGAAGGAGGACGCCGCGCTGCTCATCCACCACGACTTCGACGGGGCCCTGCACAGCCACCTGGGCCAGGGCGAGAACCGGTCCCCGTTGGCGACGCTCTGCTCGGTCTACTCCCAGGTACTGGCGAACTACGGCCGGGGCGACGGCGAGGCCGCCCGGCAGATGTTGCGGGTCAGGGCGCTCATGCTGACCAGCCCCACCCTGCGGACCGCCAGCCTCCGACTGGACGCCCAGCGAGCACAGGAACTCCTGGAGCACTTCATGCCGGCGGGCGATCGGAACGCGCGCGAGGAACTGCGGATCCGCATGGCAGTGGAGACCACGGCGGCGGCCGTACGCGTCACCCTGACGATCTGGAACGACCTGTACAACAGGGGAACACCCGTCGACGCCGCACACCTGTTCGCCGAGGCGCTGGACAGCGCGGGGATCCGGCCGACCGCCGAACAGTGATCGCGCCCTACTCCGCCGTCCCAGCTCCGCCCCGCGGGCTCACCACGTCGAACCACCGAAAGCGGGCTCATCTCCCAGCAGCGCGGACAGCCCCCGCGCACGCGGGGACGAAGCCCTCGCCGGACGCCGGCGTGGAGCTCGTTCGGGAAACGGCCCCGCGGCGCGGCGGCGACACCCCGCAGGGCACGGGCGGCCGCGGCGGCAGCCCTCCCCTGGGGCAGCCCGGCTGACCGGGAACGGGGGTGACATGCCGAGCACGTGGAGGCAGGTGCTCGACCGCCCGCGCCACCACGCCCCTGTTGCTCGAGACTCGATCCGGCCGCCCAGCAGCCCCCTACCGGGAGAGCCGCAACCTCCATCCTTCCTGCTGAGGGTGCAGCGTGCCCTCGTACTCCTCGACCGCCGGCCGGCCAGCCCGATCCCAGGCCCGGAACCAGTCCCGCACGATCCGCAGGGATGGCGATGCTCGACGATCAGCCAAGATCGTTCCGTCGTGACGGAGGACGGCGACGGACTCCGGGGTGCTGTGGCCCACCGCGATCCCGCCCGAGGGCCAGCCGACAGCCGTCAGGTAGTGATCGTCTGTGGCAGCCGCCCAGGTCCTCCAGCTCCCCCAGTCGATGTCCTCCTCCCCGACTGTCTCGCGGATCGAGGACCTGGCAAGCAGCCTGTCCAGTGCCCCGCGCGCTCCATCCCGCAGCTCGTTGTCCTCCTTCCGCCACCCGACTGATCTCCAGGCGGCGGAGGGGAGGCGGTACTCCCAGTCGACGAGACGGGTGGGCGTGTCCGGGTCGCAGGGGCTGGACACCGTCTCCATGTAGCCGCCGTGCAGGACACGCTGAACTCGCGGTATCCGATCCTCGTCGACCAGAATCTCAGCGACCACCGTGATCTGGGGGACTCGCGCCACCGGAAGCGGGGTGACGATGACACCGCCAACCTGCGACTGGTCGACCCACGCCTTCGGCAGGTGGGGCGGCGTGCACCACGCGACGAGGCGGTCGTAGGGCGCTTCGGCCGCGAATCCTTGACGCCCGTCCCCCACCACGCACCTGACGTTCCGCACTCCACGCTCGCGATGGGCACACCGCGCCCACTGCACCAGGTAGGGGTCGATGTCCACGCTGACCACGCTGACCACGCGGCCGTCCTCGCCGACCAGGGACGACAACAGCGCCCCGGAGTATCCGGAGCCGGTGCCGATCTCGCACACGCGCTGGGCCGGGTGAACGTCCAGAAGCGTGAGTTCGCGGTGGATCACCAGTGGGTTCGACCGCATCGGCGTGTGGCCGCGTCCTCCGTGGTGGGAGTAGTGCGTTTCCGGAATCGTTCCGGCGACCGAAGCGACGGTTGGTGCGATGGTGACCACGACACCCCCCAAAAGGAAGAGTGACCAACTGTGCACCATCGGTGATATCCCGATGTCATCGGGGCCTTCCCGCGGGAACCACCAGCCGTCAGATCACTGGAACGCCGGGGCTGTCCACCGGGTCCTCTCCCGTTCCGCTCAACACCGCTTGCTTCCCCGCACCAGCGGCGTGCGGGGTGAGGGCACCGCTCCCACACCCCGCACCAGGCATCGCGACTTCCCCGCCGGTCCTCGGCTCCGACATCAACTCGGATCAACCCGCCGCCCAGGCCGAGGACCCGCACCCCGGGGGGAAGGACACGACACGCAGCGCCCTGTCCCCGCGCGGCACCGGCCGTCCACGGCGAACGCTCGCACGCTCCCCCGCCCTCAGGACGGGAAGGCCTCCCGCAGGGCTCGTCCCGTCGGGGTGTCGCCGACCCCGGTCACCGGCCCCTCGTAGAGCACCCGGCCCCCGTGCCGGCCCGGGCCCGGCCCCAGGTCGATCAGCCAGTCGGCGTGCCGGATCACGTCGAGGTTGTGCTCGATCACCACGACGCCGTGCCCGTGCTCCACCAGGTCGTCGAGGAGACCGAGCAACGTGTCGATGTCGGCGAGGTGCAGTCCGGTCGTCGGCTCGTCGAGCACGTAGAGGGTGGGCATGCTGGCCTCCCGCAGTTCCTTGGCCACCTTCACCCGTTGGCACTCCCCTCCCGACAACGTCGACAGCGGCTGACCGAGCCGCAGGTACCCCAGGCCCACCTTGTCAAGGTGGCTCAGGGCCTTCGTGATCGCCCTGTCCGGCAGCCGCCGGATCGCCTCCTCGATCGTCAGGTCCTCCACGTCGGCGATGGACAGCCCGTCCACGGTGTACCGCAGCACGTCGGGGGTGAACCTGCGCCCCTGGCAGGTCTCGCACACGGTTTCCTGGCCGTCCATGAAGGCCAGGTCGGTGTAGATGACACCGGTCCCGCCGCAGTCCGGGCAGCCGCCTTCCGAGTTGGCGCTGAACAGGCTCGCGGCGACGCCGTTGCGCCGGGCGAACAGCTTCCGGATGGGCGCTGCCACCCCCGTGTAGGTGATGGGGGTGGACCGGCGGCTGGCGCTGACGGGACGCTGGTCGATGACGATCGCGTCGTGCTGGTTGACGAGTTCCCGGGCGAGGCTGGACTTGCCGGACCCGGCGACCCCGGTGAGCACGGTCATCACCCCGGTGGGGATCTCGACGGTCACCTTCCGCAGGTTGTTGCGGCAGGCGTCGGCGACGACGACCTGCCCAGTCGGGGTGCGCGGCTCCTCCCTCGGTCGACGCGTGCGGGAGAGTTCGACCGAGGTGGCGGTTCCAGCCGCGCCCAGTTCGGAGAACGGCCCCTGGAAGACCAGGGCCCCACCGTGTTCGCCGGCTCTGGGTCCGATCTCGACGACCTGGTCGGCGGCGGCCATCACCGCCGGGTCGTGCTCGACGACGAGGACGCTGTTGCCCTTGTCGCACAGCTGGCGGAGCAGGGTGATCATGGCCGACACGTCGTGCGGGTGGAGGCCCACGGTGGGCTCGTCGAAGACGTACAGCATCTCCATCAGGCTGCTGCCGAGGTGCTTCACCGTCTTGATGCGCTGCGACTCCCCGCCGGAGAGCGTCGGCGTGGGCCGGCCGAGGTGCAGGTAGCCGAGGCCGATGGTGACCAGGGCGTCCAACCGGTCCTTCAGTGCCGCCACCGCTGGCCGCACGCTCGGCTCGGTCACTCCGGTGACGAGGTCGGCGAGGTCGCTGACCTCCATCCGGGCCATCGCGCCGATGGTGCGGCCGAGGACGGTCGCGGAGCGGCTCTCCTCGTTGAGCCGGTCGCCGTGGCAGTCGGGGCACAGGTCGGAACGGGTGAACTGGGCCAAGGTCTCCCGTTTGCGCTCCGACAGGTCCTCCGAGGTGTTCAGGTAGATGCGCTCGAACCGTTCGACGACCCCTTCGAATCCCTTCGGAGGGCGCGGGTCGAGCCGTTCGGCGTGTTCCCCGCCGTAGAGGAGGGCCTGCCGTTGGTCCTCGCTCCAGTCGCGGAGCGGTGTGGTGGCGTCGAACGAGCCGATGTCGGCGTACAGGCTGTACCAGTAGCCCCCCTGCACGAACCCGGGAAGCCGGACCGCGCCGTCCTCGAGCGACCTGTCCATGTCGACCACACGGTCCACGGCGGTCACCACCACCTCCCCCAGCCCGGAACAGGTGGGGCACATCCCCGTCGGGTCGTTGAAGGAGAAGCGGTTGGACTCCCCGACGTGCGGGGTGCTGAGACGGGAGAAGATCAGCCGCAGGTAGGACCAGGCGTCGGTGTAGGTGCCGACGGTGGATCGGGAGTTCCCGCCGACCCTCCGCTGTCCGATGACCACCGCCGGGGACAGGCCGCTGATCTCGGTGACCTCCGGGCGGGTCCACTTCGTCATCCGGTTCCGCACGAACGGGGGGAACGTCTCGTTGAGCTGGTGGCCCGCCTCGGCCGCGATGGTGTCGAACACCAGGGACGACTTCCCGGAGCCGGACAGCCCGACGAACACGACGAGCTGCCCCCGGGGCACGTCGACGTCGAGGGACTTCAGGTTGTTCGTCCGAGCACCCCGGACCCGAATGTTGCGCTGTTGCGACATGCGGGAGACCGTACGAGCAGATGTGGCCGGATTCTGACCGCGATTCGCTCGAGAATGGGCGCATGGCCGACGTGACCCAGCGTTCCCTCGCCCTGCTGGCCGCCCTCCAGACGGGCAGGGCCTTCACCGGCGGGGAACTCGCCCGACACCTCGACGTCAGCCCCCGCACCCTCCGCCGCGACATCGACCGCCTCCGCGGGTACGGCTACCCCGTCGAAACCCAGCCCGGCCCCGGCGGCTACTACCGGCTGGCCACCGGGAACTCGATGCCCCCGCTCCTGTTGGACGACGACGAGGCCGCCGCCACCCTCCTCGCGCTCGCCGCCCTCGCCGCCACCGGCAGCGCCGAACAGGGCAGCCTCGACGCGGCCGCCACCAGCGCCTACGGCAAGGTCGACCAGTACCTGCCAGCCCGGCTCCGCCCCCGCGTCGCCGCCCTGCGGGCCAGCCTGGAAACCGACCAGACCGCCGCGCCGAGCACCAGCACGGAGACGCTGAGCACCCTCGGCACCGCCATCCAACGCTCCCACGTCGTCGCCTTCGACTACACGACCGCGCGCGGGACCACCAGCAGCCGTCGCGTCGAACCCCACCGGCAGGTGCACCTGCTCCACCGCTGGTACCTGCTGGCCTGGGACCTGGGCCCCGAGGACTGGCGTGTCTTCCGGGTCGACCGAATCTCCGACGCCAGGGACGCGGGCCGGAGCTTCCGCCCTCGCCCCCTGCCCGCCGGGGGAGGCGTGGAACACGTGCGGCAGGCCGTGACCCGCGCCCGGCAGCGGGTGGTGGTCACGATCGAAGCCCCGATCGCGAAGGTCGCGGACGCCCTGCGCCACCAGTACACCGAGCTCACGCCGCTCGACGCCGACCGCACCCGCATCGTGCTCATGCCCGAGTCGTGGCAGTGGCTGGTCCTGAACATCGCGCTCGTCGACGCGGACTTCACCATCGAGGAACCCGCCTCGATGCGCGAGCAGTGCCAGCGCTTCGGCGCCCGGCTCGCCGGCGGCGGACAGGGATGACGGCCGGGAATCCTCGTACGCGCCGACCGGGCGACCGGCTCGTCCCCGCTCTCGTCCCCTCCCAGGGCACGGCACGCCGCGCGCAGGACAGCAGTGGCACCGAGCGGGGCGGGAGCACCGTTCCAGCGGACGGGTATGGCCCGGCGAGGTGGTCGCGCTCCCGTCGACACTGTCCTGCGGCCTGGCTGGCCCACTCCCTTCCACGCCCCGGACCGTCCCACCCCGCGTCGATGGATCCCGGAGGACCCCGTGCCGCTCAGGCCGTCGAGCCGAGCTCAATTCCCACGTCGTCGCCGAACCTCAACTGTTCGGCGGGCAGCGGGGGCCCGTGCGGGTGTTCCAGCTCGCGGACGAAGCCGGTGTCCTCGTCGAAGGTGACGGTGGGCCGGAAGCTGTCCCGCACCTCAGCGGGGATGGCGTTGTCGACGATGACCAACTGGAAGTCGCGGTACCGCTGTCCGCTCGTGGTGCCGCTGAGCGCCGCCGCGCGGTCCTGGAGGTAGTCGGCCATCCACCTGTACATGCGAGCCGCGAGCGCCTGGTCATGTGAGTTGCGGCCGAGGTTCTTCTGCGGGGAGTCCAGGATCAGCAGGTGCGGGAGGTGGAAGTCGGCGGGTTGCTCCAACGCGTACAACAGCAGCGCCAGGCTGTAGGCCACGGACACCGCGGTGCGTGATCCACCGCCCCGCTGCCCGAAGTCCTGGTCGTCCACCAACGGTGTCCACGTTTCCGGGTCCAGGCGGGCACGACCGGTGGCCCACGGCAGGTCGAACGCGTGCACGATCTGGCGGAACAGGGAGTTGAGCCGTTCCAACGCGTCCCCGGGGCGCACCAGCTGGGCCGACAGTTGAAGGTGGCGCTCCCTCATCTCCTTCAGTTTCCGCGCGTCTCGCTCGGTGTCACGCTCCAGCCGTCTCAGCTGGTCGTGCGGCGCCCGCAGCCTCGTCAACGCGCTGATCTGGGCGCTGAGCGCTGCCAGTTCGCCGGTGGCCGCCGCGATGGCGTCCACGTGCGGCGACGTCGACGCGGCGAGGTGCTGGTCGACCCGCTGGCGTGCGGTGTCGAGGTCCGCCCTGGCCCGCCGCACCACCTCCCCGCTGCCGCGCAGGTCCTGGTCCGCCGTGGCCAACGCCGTCGCCGCCGCCTCCTCCATCTTCCGCAGGCGCGCCCTCTCCGCCTCCACGGCGGCACCCGGCAGCGGCAGGACGCAGACGCCGCAGTGCCCGGGAGGGACCACCCGCTCGCCCAGACCCTGGCGGCAGGCGGGGCAGGCGTCGAACGCGTAGGTCAGCTGCTCGCGCTCGCACGGCTCGACGTCCTCGACCGCGTCCACATGTGACAACGAGTCCCGCAGGGCCTTGACCTTGGAACGCGCCTCCTGATGGCGCCGGTGATCTCGCTCCACGGTGTCCTCGGCCTCGCTCAGGCGGGCCCGGGCCTCGTCGACCTGGCGGTGGAGGTGCGCCATGTGCGTGGCGGACGCGTTCGCCGCCGCCCGCAACCGTGCCACCACGTCCCGCGCCTCGCGTTCACGTTCCCGCAGCGTCACGAGCTCAGCGTCAAGGGCCTTCTCGCTGGTGGCGTCCGAGGACCTGAGGAACCGCGCGAGGTCCCGCGCCTTGCGCCGCTGGAGCGTGATGCGGTTCCTCGTGTCGGTGATCGCGCCGGCCAGCCGTTCCGTTTCCGGGGTGGTGAGGTGCAGGAGCAGCTTGAACACCGCGAGCCGTGGGGTTGTCCGCGATGGCGGCCGCACGACGAACCGGTCGATGTCCTCCTGCCGAATGTGCAGATAGGGCAACAGGTCCTCGGCGAAGCTGAGCCGCCTGTCCCCGGGCAGCCGGACCGAGGCGAACATCTCGTCCAGGCCGAGCCGCATCAACAGCCACGTCGACCACGACGGCTTCTCGTCCTGCGACCGCAACAGGAAATGGCCCACGGGGGTACCGTCGGCTTCCTCCACCCACACCGTCCCCGGGTGATCCCGATCCCGGGTGACGCGGTAGGTACCGTCCCCGATCTGGATCTGGGCCTGCACCGCGCGCAACCGCTGGTCCACCGCCCCCCGGAACTGGACCGTCCGCCCGAACAGGAAGTCCACGCACTCAATCATCGACGTCTTGCCCCGGTCGATCGGGCCCACCACGGCCACGAGCGACCCGTCAAGGTCGTACCGCTGCTGCCAGGTTTCCTGACCAACCCGGATTCGCAGCCACTGGATGCGAAGTCTTCCGCTCACCACACCCTCCCCCCGGGGCACTCGTACCCCTCACCACAGCACAGTGCCCGGTTACCGCAGGTAAGAGCACTTGGGTCGGCCGATGCCGCCAACCGTGGCTTCCCATCACACCAACGGCGTAGCTCGCTCGCACCGCGAAGATTCCCGCGTTGGAGGAACCGCCGGGAAGCCTGATCAGCGTCCCGAACCGAACACCGGTTTCCGGTTCCGCCCTGCGTGGCGGCTGACTCGATGACCCGCGATTGAGCCATTCGGGCGTGGAATTCCGGCCCTCGCCCGAATGGAGCCCGTTTCGGTACGACAACGCGCCCTGCTCCAGCCGAGCGGAGCCCTGCTCGACCATTCGCCAGAACTCGTGACACCACCCACCAAGCCACTGGTCACTATCGTTCTGCCCGCGAGCGACTGAGCGGGCCCGGGTCCCGAGCCACGGTCGGACTCATCCGGGCGGGCGCGGATTCACCGGTCGACCGTTCCCCGCGACTCGAGCTTCTGACGGCTCCGGCGCCCCCGGCGGCGCGACCCGCGGCAAGCGCGTGCCGGTTCCCTGCCGGCCCACGCACCCGAGCAGTACCCCGCCGACGATCAGGAGCCCGCCGAGCAGTTCCCACGCGGCGACGGTCTCCCGCAGGACAAGCCAGGCCGCCGTCATCCCGACCACCGGCGCCAGCATCGAGAACGGCGCGACCACACCGGCCGGGTGCCGGGCCAACAACCAGGTCCAGGCACCGGAGCCGAGAACTCCCGCGATGAGCACCGTGTAGGCCAGCCCGAGCAACGCCGCCCACGCACCGGGCGCGCCGAGGGTGCTGAGGGAGACTCCGATTCGGGTCGGGCCCTCGACCACGAACGCCAGGGCGAACATGGGCAGCGGCGGCACCACGCACATCCACAGCATCAGCCGAACCGGGCTGCTCGGCTTCGCCAACCGGCCACAGATGTTGCCCACCGCCCAACCGAAAGCGCCCGCCACCGTGAGCAGGAAGGGGACGACGCTGGCGGTCTCGGCCCGGTACCAACCCACCACCGCCAGCCCTCCCACGCCGACGAGGATGCCGGCCAGCTGGCGGGCGCTGATCCGTTCTCGCAGCACCGTCGCTCCGAGCAGCACGGTGAAGGGCGCGGAGGACTGGAGCACCAGTGACGCCAGACCTGTCGGCATGCCCACGGCCATGCCCCAGAAGAGGAAGAGGAACTGCACGATGCCGAACCCGCAGCCGTAACCGAGCAACCACCGCAGGGGGACGCCAGGGGCGGGGACGAACAGGACGGTCGGGATGGCGACCACCGCGAACCGCAACGCCACCAGGAACATCGGCGGGAAGTGCTCCAACGAGGCGCTGATGGCGACGAAGTTCAGCCCCCACACCACCGCGACGGACAGGGCGAGCAGACAGTGTCGTAGGGGCATGGGACCAGCTCATCGCAGTGCGACCCCGGCGGACAATCACGAGGTCAGGCACTGTTTGGGAGGCCCGCTGGACGCCCACTGGTGCCCCTCTCCGCCCCACTTGCGCTGGCGAGGGAGTGCCCTGTAGAGGGCTTGGGCCCTGCGGGCGGGGAGGACCCGGCGAACTGGTGATGGACTTCTGGGTGTCCGGAACAGCCCCGCGTGCGCGGGGAGGACGGGGTCGGCATCCGGCCGGCTGACCGTCACGTCGGGAACAGCCCCGCGTGCGCGAGGAGGACCGCCCCGGACGGCATCCGGGGGATGCCCGGCCCGGAACGGCCCCGCGTGCGCGGGGAGGACCCATGCTCGCCTCGGGCGGCACTGGCCCGACGGGGAACAGCCCCGCGTGCGCGGGGAGGACCGCTGCCCTGAGCCGGTTGGCGATCTGCACAGAGGAACAGCCCCGCGTGCGCGGGGAGGACCCCGTCGGATTCCGGCCTGGGCGAGCGGCCTTAGGAACAGCCCCGCGTGCGCGGGGAGGACAACGCCCGGCTGTAGGCGGTTCGGGCCTGGCCCGGAACAGCCCCGCGTGCGCGGGGAGGACCCGCCGACCGGGTGCGAACCGGGTTGGACCTCGGGAACAGCCCCGCGTGCGCGGGGAGGACACTTCCTGACCTGCGGTATCGCGGAGCACCTGCCCCTTTTTCATTCACTTCTCTCGAAGCGTTGATCGGCACCGCACGCCTCCGGCACCCAGTATGCCGGTCATCGGCGCGCGCCGACCGCTGGTCGCCGCGTCAACTCCCAAAGGAGGACCTGGCAGCCGATCAGTCACCACCACGTCTCGGGCAGTCCCCCTCCGCCGGCATGAAACACCCCGTCCAGGAGGCACGGCCTCGGTAGGTGTCGCCCTCAGTCGCCAGCAGGTAGGAGGTCGGGCTGGGCGCGGGAGCCTCACTCGGCGACCGAGCGGCCACGCGGCTCGTCACCACGCGGCTCGTGGTCGGGCGGCTCAACTGACCTGGTCGGCCTCCGTCACCCGCCGACGTGCGGCGACACGCCCGTTCTCGCGGAGGCCGTGGTCTCGGCCGGCGCTGGGGGCTCGGCTCCCAGGATGATTCCGACCAGGGTGTGCCCGCGTTCCGTGAGCCGGTACATCACGAGCTTCCCGTCCCGGCGGGACGACACGAGGCCGACGGACTTCAACTGCCGCAGGTGGTGGGACACCAAATTCCTGGCGTGGCCGACGATCCAGGAGGCGTCGCAGACGCAGAGTTCGCCGCCCTCTCTGAAGGCGGCCGCGATCCGGAGCCTGGTGGGATCGCCCAGAGCACGGGCCACGGCGGCCGCGGGTTCGACCTCGTCGAGACCCGGCAGATCCGCGCGGATCGCCTCGGCGTGCGGCAGGTCCAGGCACAACAGCTCGCAGGAGTCACGGTCCTCAGCCACGAACAGAACGATACGCGTTGATATGTACGGGCCGTTCGCTGGTTTCCGCTCCACCCCGAGGCGGGACGGTGGTGGTTCTGGAGGACGCGCGGACGCATGCCGCCGCGCGTCCTCCTGTCCGGAACTGCGGCCGCGCCTTACCGCCTCAGGGGGTGCCTCGGTTCTGCCGCGCGGGCGGTACTGCGCGGCACCTCGGGGTGAATTGGGCGAGGCTCAGGCTGTGGCGGACAGGGCGACGACCAGGGACGAGGACGACACCCCCGCCCACGGAAAGGGGCGCCGCCGGCGAACCTCGCCGAGGGCCACCCGAGGAAGCCCACCCATTCGTCGGCGACGGACGGCGCTGCCCTCGTGTCCACCGCCGGCTGAGTTCCCGTCGGAGGGCGGACATCGAGAACGTCCCACGGGAGGCGAACCAGCAGCGCCCTAGTCCACGGCCTCAAGGGCGAACAGGCCCCGTGGAGGATGAGGATCGTCAGTTCCGGCGGGTCAGCGCGCGGATACCGACGGCGACTCCGAGGGCGCACCAGGCGAGGAGGACGACGAGGTCGCGCCAGCTCGCGGTGTAGGTGTCGGCGAGCAGTCCCGCACGGAGCAGGTCAGCGGCCGCCCTGAACGGAAGCACGTCGTGGACTGCCTGGAACCAGGTCGGGAGCTGACTCGCCGGGAAGGTGACCGGCGAGAAGAGCATCACGAAGAACACCAGTACCTGGGTGACGAGCTGCGTGATGAGCGGCGGCAGGGACACGGCGATCGCATAGCCGACCGCGGTGGCGGTGACCGCGGCGAGGATGGACGCGGTCAGGAGGACAGGCCAGTCGAAGGAGTAGCCGAATCCGTAACGCAGGTGCGCCACGACCACGGCGACGGCGACGCTGGGCAGGGCGACGAGGAGCCAGATCGCCAGGTCGGCCATGAGGAGCAGCGGCCGAGGCACCGGCAGCGACCGGAGGTAGGTGAACGTGCCGGTGGTGCGTGCCTGAGCCACGCTGTGGGGCACCATGACGAGCCCGATGAACATCAGGAGCACGGTGGGCGTGCCGGTGGAGAGGAACTGGGCCGACGAGGTGTCGATGTCGGGGATGACGAAGCCGAACCCGATGATGATCCCGGCCGCGAGCAGCGCCTGGACGACGATGACGAACGGGAGCATGGCGCCGGTCTGGGCCATCATCCAGCGCAACAGGTTTCCGTAGCTCAACCAGATCCCGATGCGCGGCGGTACCCCGGCGGACCTGGGTGCTGGTGGCGAGAGGGTGCTCTGCTCAGACATCAGCGGCATCTTCCGTACGTGTCGTCGTGTTCGTGTTGGCGCTCGACGTGGCGGCGAGGTAGGCGTCTTCGAGGGTGGCCGGGGCCAGGGAGTAGCCGTCGATCCGTTCGGTTCTCCGCAGTGCCGTGGCCCACGCGACGGCCGCCTCGGCGTCGACGGCGGCGAGGGTCAGGAGCACCCGGCGTCCGACTCGGACCCGCCGGTTGATCGGGATCGGTGCCTGGGCGAGGGACTCGGAGGGGTCCTCACCGTCCGGGTGGAGCGAGAGTTCGAGCTGGAGGTCGGCGTCGCTCGATCCCCGGAGTCGGCTCGGTGAACCGGCGGCGACGACCCTGCCGTGGTCGAGGATGACCAGGGCGTCGACCACCCGCTCCGCCTCGGTGACGTTGTGGGTGACGAGCAGCACGCCCGCCCCTTCGTCGCCGAGGCGGCGCACCACCTTCCACAGGCGGCGACGCCGTGCCGCGTCGACGTCGTTGGTCGGCTCGTCGAGGACGATCAGCGGCACCGGCGCGACGGCTGCCATGGCGAACGCGGTGAGGCGGCGGACACCGCCTGACAGGCCGCCGCCGTCAGGGGTCGCTGGACGGTCGAACCACTCGCCGATGTCCAGCTCGTCGGCCAGGGCGCGTGCGCCGGCTCGCGCGTCGGCGCGGGACATGCCCCTGAGCCGGCCGGCGATCTCGATCGCCATCTTCGGGGTGAGCCCGTCCAACGGCGCCTGGGCCTGGGGTTGGAGCGCCACCGCCCGGCGGGCTGTCGCCGGTTCGGCGACGGCGTCGGTGCCCGCGACCCTGATCGAGCCGTCCTCGGGTCGCAGCAGTCCGACCACCTGCGAGACCAGTGTCGTCTTGCCCGCGCCGTTGTGACCCAGCAGCCCGACCACCTCCCCGGGCCGCACCCGCAGTCCGATCCCGTCGTTCGCGACGACGGCACCGAACCGTCGGGTGAGGTTGTCCACCTCCAACACAGCACCACCCACGGCACTCACCCTTCAGATTTTGATACCGGCGGTATCTTCATACCGACGGTATCCAGATACGGTTGGTAGGTCAACCAGTAGGGTGACGACATGGCCGATGCCCGCTCAGCCCCTCCACCCCGCACTCGGCGGACGCAGGCGGAACGACGACGAGAGACCCGTGAAGCGCTCGTCATCGCGGCGCTCAACGCGTTCGCGCGCGACGGCTACCACACCGCGAGCCTGGAGGGCATCGCTGGTGAGGCCGGGTTCTCCAAGGGCGCGGTGTACTCGAACTTCAACGGCAAGTCGGACCTGTTCCTCGCCGCGATGGACTACAACCTGGAGACGCTGAACGGCGGGGGGTGGAATCCACTCCGGAAGGTCGGCGCGGCGACCACCGCCGCGTCGGAACCAGGTGCCGCTGACATGGACGTCGCAGGGCTGGTGCGAGGATTCGGGCTGGCGACACTGGAGTTCATCGCCACCGCCGCCAGGGACGACGAACTCGTCAAGGCGCTCCGCGAACGCATGCGGCGGATGATCGACGCCTACGGGCGCATCGCGACCGAAGCCCGACCGGACACCGAACGCCTTCCATCCGATGACGTGGCACGGCTCATGGCCGCGCTCGACCAAGGCGTGTCCGTCCTCGCGCTCAGCGGCATCACGGAGATGGACGGGGCGCTGACGCGCGTCGGCCTGCATCGGCTCGTGAACCCGCTCGAAGCCGCCGCCGAGCCAGCTCCGGAACGGGACGGGCAGGGCGAGCCCCTCGCTGACATCCCCCGAGTGCAAAGGCTGATCGGGGACATCCTCGGGACCTGACACCCGCACGGAAGCGACAAGCTGGTCCGCCCGAACGCCTGGCTAGGCACCGAGGACCACGTCGTTCGCCGTGGATCAGGAACCACGACCCGATGCCGCGTCCGCGCCCCCGCCCGGCCCGGTGCGGAGTTGCCCGGTCGGGCGACCGAGGCGAGCAGCACGGTCGGTGAGGGCGCGTCGCGCTGCGGGCCACGTGGCTCCTGCTCCCGCGTGCGGCTCACGGACGAGTCGCGCAGCGCTTCCGGCAGGGGAGGGGTACCGTTCCCGGCGAGATCCGCGAGGGAGACGTACCCACGTCGGCGCGCCAGCGTGCCGCGCGCGTCCTCCCGGTCCACTGTGCGGGTAGCCGGCACCCGTGACGCGAACACGTTCGCGAGGTGTGCCCGCTCGGTGAGCGACCGGGTCGCGCGGACGGGCTTCCGACTGGTGCCCAGCCTCGTCGACCTGGCGTTCCACCTCGCTGCCGGTGGGGAGCAGGTCGGTGCGTTCTCCGCGCGGGGATCTCGGCCAGGCCCTCAGCTCGCAGCGGGGGTGCCGCGCCGCCGGCCCCGCACCTCCGCCTCGTCGGTGCCGGAGCCGACTTGCGACGTCTCGTGCCCTGGCTTCGCCCGCCCTGTTCCCCTGCTCCCCCGCTCCCCCGTGCGTCCGAGCGCGAGGGCCGCCAGGCGGTGCGGAACGCCCGACCGTCCTCGACCCTTCGACCAGCAGCCCGCTCACCGCCTCGTCACGCACCTGCCGCGCCAACACATCGGCCTGGTGACGAACAGCCGCCGCCTCCCACGGGAACCTGCGCCTCGCCACGGGCTGGGAGGCGTCAGCTGCCGAGCCGGCAGAGCACACCCGCGATGCCGGAGTCCACCAACGCGCCGTCCCCGGTGTCCAACCCGTGCAGCACCTCGTGCCACGGACCCAGTTGGTGCCACACCAGGGCACGCTCCACCATGTCCTGCGACGGGTGGTACGCCGCCACCAGCGCCCGCGCGAAGTGCTCCGGCGTGCCGTACAACGCCCAGGCGAGATCGATCGCCGGGTCTCCCAGGTGCACGTCCCCGAAGTCGATGACACCCGTGATCACGCCGTTGGTCGTGAGGACGTGCTCCGGGCCGAGGTCACCGTGCACCACGTGGTCCGCGGGTAACGAGGCCACGACCGACAACAACCGCTCGGCGCGCGGGCGGTGCACCGTCGGCAACAGCGGCACTACCTCGGAGGTGAGGCGGAGCAGCAAACCGGAACGCTCTTGTCGGGTGGCCCGGCGGGTGAACAGCCCGTGCGCCACCGCCTCGACGGGGTCCACCACGTGGAGGGCGGCCAGGAAACCACCGAGGGCGGCGCCCTGCTCCGCGGTGAACTCGCTGATCGGCCGCCCAGGCACCAGCTCGTGGCGGACCACGATCGGATCGGCCTGGACGACCGTGGGTGTCGGCACGCGGATCGGCAGCCGGCCGGCCAGCCACGGCAGGAGCCGGGACTCACGGAGCAGGGCGGCGGCGACCTCCGGTCGCCTCGGCCGGCGTTCGAGCCAGCGCCCGTCGACCAGAACGGCGGCGCTGTCCCATCCCGAGGTCAGCTCGACCCGGTTCCGGGGCGGCGCGCTGTCTGTTTCCATCCGGCCAGTACAGCAAGGAAAATCCGTGAGGCCAACGGCGGGCGGGGAGAAAACCCGCCGCCACCACGGTACGCGGTGGGGACACCACCCGGCGCGTCCAAAGCCCGGATGTCCGGTCTGTTCTCGGGGGACGCGCGCCCACGAGCCAGGTGCCCGCGCCCCCGACGGACGAGGTATCCGCGCACTCTCGACGTCCCCACCGCCCGGCCACCATCGAAGCCGCCGTCGCGCCGCGTGGGCGGGCCATCCGGAGGAGCAGGTTCGGCGCACCGGAGGTGGAGGAGCCGGCTCGGTTCGGCGTCTGGCAGGAGGCACGTGCCCGATAGCCTTGCTGGACGGCCGGAACGCGGTTGGGCTCGGCGGGCGGAACGCTTCACCCCCTGCTCACCGAGCTGCGTCCCTGCCACGGAGACGCCGGGTAGTTGGAGACGGGAGCCACCACCACGTGCAGCCGAATTTCAGCGAACCCCCCGGGTCTGATGTCAAACCTCGGGTTCGCTGCGAATCGGGCGTCGTTGAAGCCGCCCAGGTGTATGCTGACCTGCGACTTTACCCTCGGGTCCTCATCGCTCCTACGAGGAGTTCCAACATCTCGCGCATCAGCGTGGATGCCTCCCAGAGCCAAGGTCCTCATCGCTCCTACGAGGAGTTCCAACTTGATGTTCCAGGACCGTCCAACCTTGGTGGCGGGTCCTCATCGCTCCTACGAGGAGTTCCAACCCGTGGATGACCAGCGCCTCGGTGTCGTCCCACGAGTCCTCATCGCTCCTACGAGGAGTTCCAACCGTCATCTACGGTGACAGCGGATTTGTCCGGGGCCTGGTCCTCATCGCTCCTACGAGGAGTTCCAACGCCACGGACCTGCGTGCCGCCGCCGCAGAGGACGAGGTCCTCATCGCTCCTACGAGGAGTCCCAACTCGGACCGGCTGGCCTCCTGCTCTGTGAGCCAACGCGTCCTCATCGCTCCTACGAGGAGTCCCAACGCGTAGCGGTGGCGGCACACCGTGACCGTGGCACGGTCCTCATCGCTCCTACGAGGAGTTCCAACTCGCGGTCCCGCGCCCGTTGCCGGCTGGCGGCGTCGGGTCCTCATCGCTCCTACGAGGTTCCAGCTGAGTGACAGCTTGGGATCGAGCAACGTGTTGCGGCTTCTCGCACCGTAGACACCTCGTGACGTGGCCAATCAGGTGTGGTCACCAGGCGTGGGATGCGTGATGACCGCCCCAGCTGGCAACTCATCGTTCGTATTCCCACGAGGCAGGCGCTGAGCGTCAGGCGGGCAGCGCGCTGCTCGTCCAAGGCTCGATGAGCTGTTCGACGAGCAGGTGGTCTCAAGGCCTCGGCCCGGTGGTGTTGGTTTGCCGCACTAGTCCTCGGAGGCCGGCGCTACTCGGCGAGCGAAGCATGCGGTAGGCGCGGGATGGCCAGTCTCGACGAGCGAGCGACCGCATGTCCGGGCAACGCCGACGAACCCAGTCGCCCTTCGCACGGCGCTCACCCCCACCCTGACTTCGCCTCCATCGAACGATTCAGTACTTCAGGTATCCGAACACGCACTGAGTGTCACAACCCAAGAGCGTGACCACGGACGAGGGAGACTCCCTTGGTGCACTGCCGAGACTGCTGCCTACGACTGTCGTTGACGAAGGGACGGACCCTTCCCCGCCACTACGACTACTCCGCCGGGTTCATCTCCTGGGCCCGCGAGCGGGAATGCGACGGCTCGGGGACGACACAATTCGTCCACGACCGCGACCTCGCCAGGTGCCGGCGCCCTCGGAGCGGCCACCGCTGCCCGAAGTGCGGACGGGGACGCATCACGCTCAACAAGAACGGCAAGTACCCGGTGCACACCGCGCCGGACGGCAGCAGGTGCGACGGGCCCTGACGCCCCTTTCTCCGCTCACCACCTGACCGGCGCCGCCAGCCCGCCGGTGTCAGAGCAGCGTCCGTCTCAGCGGGCGGCACCCGATTGGGGGCGGAGTACGGCGGAAGCGCATCGTGACCGCCGCCGTTGGTCACCCGGGGACAACAAAGGCCTGGTGCTCGCTCCCGATCCTCACGAAGATTGGGCCAACCGGGTAATTCCCCACCGCCGACTGGGTTACGGACTTCTCGGGGCGGGTGCGCCGGCAATAACGTCGAGGGAGTGAGGAGTGAATAGCCGCGCACGATTTGTTGGGGGGCTCGTGTGATCAGCGCTCGGGAACGGCGGCACCAACGGCTGTGGAAAGTCCTGGCGGAACACCACGCGACGCTGAGCCAGTTACCGCGATGGGGGCAGCAGGCGCTCGGTGAGCTCCTGCACCGCTATTCCTCGGGCGTTCGACTCCTCGTGCCCTCCCCCTCCGGTGGGGCGCTGCCCATTCGCACCGACCGGGATCTGGACGCCTACGTCGTGGGCCCGTTCGGGGTGGCCGCGCTCCTATCGGTCGACCGCCGCCCGGACGACGACCAGATCCGCCGGCTGCACCGCGGCGCGGAACGGTTGCTCGGGGCGATCCCACTGGATTTCGGACGCCGGATCGCCTCCGTCCGGATGATCGTCGTCCGCCCCGACCACCTCACCGACCTGCGGACCAACGGGCGATACCTGGTGCGCACCGCCGCTGACGTGCCAACGCTGGTGGCCGACCGCGACTACCAGGTCCTCAGCGGCGCCTCGGCGGTCGACCTGGCCGGCCGGATCGCGGCCGCCCTGCCCGACCACGTCCTCGTCGACCTCCCCGAGACCGCGCCACCGCCGGAGGAGGGAAGCCTGTTCGGGGCGGCGGGTCTGCGGGAGTCCTCGCTGCGGCGGGCGGTGAACGGCCCCTTCGCCGAGTGGTTGACCTACCTGGACGAAACCCAGCTGCGGCTGGTGCACCGCCAGTACAACGGTCCGGCGCGGATCAGCGGCCCCGCCGGCACCGGGAAGACCGTCGTCGCCCTGCACCGGCTGCGGCGGATCGCCCGCGAGACCACCGGCCCCCTGCTGCTGACCACGCTCGTCACCACCCTGCTGCGCACCCACGCCACCAGCTTCCGCCGGTTGGCACCGGAGGTCGCCGACCGGGTTCGGGTGGAGAACCTGCACCTGTGGGCGCGCCAGTTCCTCGAGGAACGGGGACGCCACGTGCGCAACGATCACGACAAGGTGAGCACGTGCTTCTTCCTCGCCTGGTCGAAGGTGAACCGCCAGACCGACCTGCCGAGGGTGAACGCCAACCCCCAGTACTGGCGGGAGGAGATCGACCACGTCATCAAGGGCCGGGGCATCAACGATCTCGCCGAGTACCAGCGGGCGAACCGGCGGGGGCGGGGCATCGCGGGCGGGGGGCTCGACGCCGGCCGCCGCGAGCAGGTGTGGCAGCTGCACCAGGCGTACCAGCGCAACCTCGCCGAGCGCGGTCTCACCGACCACAACGACGTGCTCGTCCTGGCCACCGAGGAGGTCCGGGAGCGCCCGCTGGCCGAGCCCTTCGCCGCCGTCGTCGTCGACGAGGTCCAGGACCTGCCCCAGGTGGGTCTGCGGCTCCTCCACACCCTCGTCGGGGACCGCCCGGACGGTCTGCTCCTCGTCGGCGACGGGCAACAGCAGGTGTACCCGGGTGGGTGGCGGCTGATCGACGCCGGCATCCACGTGCAGGGGCGCGGCGAGACGCTGCGGGTGAACTACCGCAACACCCGGGCCGTGCTGGCCGCCGCGCAGGACGTTCCCGCGCCGAACCAGCTCGACGAGGAGGACGGGGCTCCTGGGGCGACCCTGCGGGAGGTCACCGCCACCCTCGCCGGCGGGACCGTGCACCGCTGGTCGGGGCCGGCCGAGGAGTTGGAGCAGGCACTGGTCACCGAGGCGAAGGTGGTGAGCGAGGCGCACGAGGAGACGGCGGTCCTGCTGGGCAGCAACGACGACGTCAGCCAGGCGATCCGGTGGTTGCGGCAGGCTGGTGTGCTGGCGATGCCGCTGAAGGACTACGACGGCACCCAGTCCGGGGTGAAGGTGGGCACGGTGCACCGGGCGAAGGGCATGGAGTTCGGGGCCGTCCTGGTCGTCCTGCGCGGCACCGAGGACGACCAGGACGCCTCCCTGATGGACCGGCGGTTGCTGGTCGCGATCACCCGGGCCCGGGACCACGCGTGGTTGGCGACCGTGCGATGACCCGTCCACCCCGGCCGCCCCGGTTGGCCGACCGCGCCCCCGTGGTTGGGGCAGCCAGCGCGGTCACGACGTGTCCACCGTGTCGACGCGAACGGTTCACTGGGCCGAGTGAGTGAATGGTTTTCCGGTTCCGCTGCCCGACCAGGAATGGCGTCCGCTCGTCCCGACCACCGGAACGACAACGCTCGCGGCCTTTACCCGGGGGTTCCGCCGGGCGTCGGAATTTCCCGGGAAAGGCGTGGCCCGCGACCCGCCGAATGCGGGAGTATGGAAAGGGTAGCCTCGTTCGTACAGGCGACACGGTGTCCGTTTCTATGAGGAAGGACGGTCACATGCCTGAATCCGGTGTGGTGACGTTGGTCGGCCGCTGGCTGGCCTCGAATGGTTGGTCTCCCGCGCAGGGACGGTTGTTGATCACACCGCTGCGCCGGGTCGTGGAGAACGGGAAAACGGCCCTGGTACCCGACGACACGTTCTCGGTGGAACTGGTGAACGGGAGGATCCCGCACCGCGTGACGTGTCCCGTCGACCTCGACGACGCCGTGGAGACCCTCCTGCACGTCGAGGAACACGTGCTGGGCATGCGCGTGCGCACCAAGGTGGTGCGTGTGGAGGGTCCGGTGGTGGACCTGCCGCGCGCGGTCCCGGTGTCACTGTCCGTTGAGGAACGTGCCGTGGTCCGGGCGGCCACATCGGGAGCTCCGCTGTCCGAGGCGGGCTCGCCGGTGGCGGCGATGGCCGCGGCCGGAGCCGGCGGGGGCGAGGCGCCGCCACGGCCCGAGGCTCCCCTCCGCCCGGTGGCGCCCGCGCACCGGGGGACCATCGGCCTGGGAACCGCCGGGGCGTCCCTGCTGACCGGGTTCGCCGGCCAGCTCGGTGGCGCGTCCTCCCCGCCGGGCACGGGCGAGGTCCGGCCGGCCCGGGCGACGGTCCCGGGTCTGTGGCAGTGGGGACGCGCCTGGTCGCAGACCGGGCTGCGGAAGGTGCGGGTGGTCGCGGTCGGCTCCAGCAGCACCCAGGGGGTGGGGGCCAGCCACATCGAACGGTCCTTCGTCTCCCGGCTCGGGCAGATCCTCGGCGAACCCGGGCGGCACTACCCGGCAGCCGACGGCGGGTGGCTGTCCTCCGGGGTGCCGCTGATCGTCGACGCCGACCTGGGTTTCCGGTCCCGTCGGCTGCTCGGTGGTGAGTGGATCGAACGGGACCTCCCCTCGGGCACTACCCTGCTCACCGTGTTCCACGGCCAGGGGTCGAACAACGGGTCCTTCGAGGTCTCCGTCGACGGCGGTGCCCCGGTCAGCGTCATCCCCGACCGGTCGGGGCAGGCCGACCGGGCCGACGGCGAGTGGACCAGTCCGCCGTTGCCGCCCGGCACGCGGACGGTGCGGATCACCGCCCGGGAGGCGGTGACGATCAGCGGCGTCTACGCGCACACCGACAGCGCCGGCACCGGCATCCAGGTGTTCATCGCCGGCAAGGGCGGCACCCAGTCCGGCAACTACCTGCCCTCCCGGATCATGGGTTCGCACTGCGACCGGGTGGCCCGGTTGGACCCCGACCTCATCGTCATCCAGCTCGGCGCGAACGACTACGCGGCCGGGGTGGCCCCGGAGGTGTACGCGGAGCGGATGCGCCAGCAGCTGAACCTTTACCGCACGGTGTGTTCCCGCCGCCCGTCGATCCTGCTGTTGCACACCTTCCGCCGTTTCGACGTCACCACCCCGGCCCACCGCTGGGAGGACTACGCGCGGGCGGCGCACCAGCTGGCGAAGGAACTCGACGACGTCGCCGTCATCGACGTGTCCGCCCACTTCCCCGTCACCCAGGACGTGGACGACGCCGACATGGACCTCGTGCACGTCGACCGCATCCACCTCTCCGACGCCGGCCACGGCCTCACCGCGCGGTTGATCGCCGACCAGCTGCGGCTGCCACTGGTCCCCCGCTCCGCGCCACCCACCCCGGACCACCCGGTGGGCCGGGACCCGGCGGCGAACCGGGGAGTGGTGGTGGCGTTGCGCGCGTCCGAGCTCGACGGCGGACCGGGCGACCGGATCGCCGAGTTCACCCCCCACCAGGGCACGGAACCGGGGCCGCGCCAGGAACGGGAGGACGCCCGCCCGGAACTCCGGGTGGAGGCCGGCCGGTGGTTCCTGCGGTTCGACCGCGTCGACGGCCCGCGTTGGATGCAGTCGCCGGCCTGGTCCCGCGCCCACACGCCCCCGGTGACGGTGTTCCTGGTGGCCCGGCCCCGCGACGTGCACGGCACCTGGGTGTCCGGGCACTCCGGCTCCTACCTGGCATGGTTCACGGCAGGGAACCCGTTGTGCCACATGATGTGCGGGGCGGGCGGCCTGTCGGCGCCCGACGCGGCCACCGTGTGGACGGGAGTGGGCCGGTGGAACGTGTTCGCCGCCGTGTTCGACGGTGAACGGTCCCGGCACCTGACCTATGGTCACGAGGTGACCCGGATCGTCACCGGAACCGGGCCCGCGGCGAGTCTGCCGGGGCTGACGTTGGCGACGAACGCGGCCACCACCGGGGTGTACGCGGACATCGACATCGCCGACCTCGTCGTCGTCGACCGGGCGTTCACCGACACCGAACTCCAGGGCGGCGCGGACTGGTTGGCCCGGCACTACCGGTTGGACCAGGCGGGACGGACCAGTGTGACCGCCGGCCCGCTGTCCGCCGGCTGACCGGGCGGCCGGGCGGCCGGAGGTGGTGTTCCGGGTCGGCGGTGCGACGGCGTCGTCGTCGAGCACGACCTCGGCGACAGGCGGCCGCCGGGGGGCGGCCGGGAGGAGCGCACCCCGCCGGCTTCGGCGGGCTGGTCGCCCGCGCCCCCGGTTTCCCCGTTCCGCAAGGGTGTGACGCCCGTGCCCGGTACCGTCCGCGTCGTGACAGCCACCGCAGCACTCTGGGTGCGCACCGACCACGGTCTCGTGCGGGCCGATGCGTTCACCCACGTGCGCGTCGCGGGCGGGAAGCTCGTCGTCTCCAACGGGGTTCCAGTGGGGGTCGAGGGCACGTTCCGGGGGATGGGCAAGGTCAGCACGGACCTGTACGCGCTGTGCGAGGTCGGCAAGGACGATGCCGAGGACATCGCCGAGCGGTTCGTGCGGTTCCTGGCCCGCCACCAGGCCGCTGGGCGGGCCGGGTTGATCTCCGCCGACGGGGACGGCGCCTTCCACCTCGACGCTGTCGACACCGCCGGCTGAGAGCCGGGGTGGGGCGCGGTGGGCTCCGCGCCCCAGACCACACGGGGGCGTGGCGACATCTCCACATGGGCGACCGCGCGGAGACCGACAGTGCCCTCGTCGGTGGCTGGCCCCTGCCCAGCTCCGGCGCGTGGCCCGGCGATGTGCGACCGGGCATGGCGGGCAGGCCAGGCGGGGCTTGCCGGGAAGGGCAGGTCGGGTAGGGGCCCGGTGTGGGACCTGCCCGGACGTTCGAGGACGGAGGAGAGGTCACGTGTCAGAACTGGTCGAGTTCGACGACCTCGCCCAGCTCCGGGTGCTGCTCCGCGCGGCGATGGTGCTCAAGTTCGACATCCCCGAGGCCTCGGCGGGTCCGCTGGCTGGCAGCCCGGTGTTCGCCTCGGCGGTGCACCGCCTGCGGGACGCGCTCGTGGCCGCGCTGGAGTCAACGGGGTCGTCGGCTGCCGCCCGGACGGAGGCGGGCTGGTACCGGCTCGCCGAGCACCCGCACCAGTGGGAACTCCTCGCCCGGCGGGCGAGCAACCACCCCCGCTGGGCCGAACTGGACGGGAAGGCACGGCGGGACTGGGTGGAGACCCTGGCCGCGCCGCTCGTCGTGGACGAGGAGAGCCTGACCGCCATCATCACCCGGGCCGACGGGGAACGGTGAGCGAGGTCGTTCGTCCGCCGGGTGTCTCCGTTGTCCGGAGTGGTCGGGCGTGTGACTCCTGCCGGGGGGCGGAACGCCGGCCCGAGGCATCAGGGCCGCGACGGCGCCCCGCCCGGCTCTCCCGGCTGACGGCGGGCTCGTCGTCTGCGACGCGATGAGGCTCAGCCGGCCCGCAGGCTCCTGACCCCAGCCGGGTAGCTCGCGGGGTACCGCCAGAACAGCCCAACGCTCCCGCCCGAGTGACCTATCGCCAGCTCCTGCTCGCTGCGCACCGGGAGAGCGTCCGAAAGCCATCGACGGCCCGGGGCTCAGCCCCCGCCCACCTCTGCCTCAGCACGCAGGCGCCGGAGCCTCGGCTCCGCCAGCATTTTCCGAATCCTCCTGTTCCACTCCACGCCACCCCTGCTCTTCCCCTGTATCGGCGACAGGACTTTCCCGGAGCGCGCCGAACGAGCAACCACTTCGGACACTCGGGGATGAGATAGACATTTCCGACTGCCTTGAGAAAAAACGGAGGCACATCCGCCACGTCGTTGAACCGAAGGAATCGGAGAGCCCGATATCGCACCTGTCCGGTCGGTTCGAGCAGCGTCGGAACCCGGGCTGGGAGACGGCACCGTGACGGCCACACCGGGCAACGCCGTCCTCGACCGAGGTGCGGCACGTCTGGTGGCGCAGCAGCGCGGGGTGCGCACCGAGCAGCCGCGCCACAGCCCGGATGGGCGCCACCCGCCACGCCCATCGGGCGGAACGGCAGGACGATCTCCGTACCAGCAGGTCAAAGCCGTCGGATCGGGGCAACACGCCCACGCAGGAGTCGAGCCCGAGCCGCGCGTCGACCCTGCCCAGGGAAGACGACGAAGGAGGCTGGCGCGTGTCGGCACCCCGTTTCCTCGTCAGCAGCCGGCCTCGGTCGCCGAAGGGCGTTACCCCTGCATGCCGGCCGCCCGCATCCCCATGCCGTTCGACGCAACCGCGTCCCCACCGAGCGCGTCTTCCAGTCACCCGGCACAGCTCCCGGGAAATGGCGAACCGGCCAGGACAGCACGAACCCCACGTCTCGGCAATGATTTGCCATTCCGACAGCTGAACGGTCGGAAAATAACCCATCCTCCGATCAGCCAAAAAAGGGCCTATTCATCCTCCACCCCGCGACATTCGTTACGCGATTCCCGAAAATCACCCGCATTTGATCATGAAGCTCACACTCCGTACCCGAACGGTGCCGCACCGCTCTAGGTTCACGTCGTTTTGACCAGATCCGAAACGAGAGGGGTATCAGCAATTGTCGAGACAAGGACTGTGGCGAGTGGCGGCGCGGGCCATCATGGCGGCAACCGTCGTCGCGACGACGTTCTCCGCTCCCCATGCGGTGGCATCGCCGAGTGACGGGGGAATTGGGACACCCTCGCACGGGACGACGGTGGCTGATGCGATCCGCACTGGGGAGCGTTCGCGATCCGAGGTACCCCGCATGGCGCTAGAGGACGGCGGTGACTCCCACCTCGACCAACCGTCGGAGCTGTCCATGCAGGGTGGAGCAGTGGCCTGCGATGTCGGGGCCGCTCGTCCTTGGTTGTCCACGACCACGCCGCGCCTGCGCGCGCGGGTGTCGAGCCAGAACGGAGGGCTGCTGACCGCGCACTTCGAGTGGGGGCTCGTCGGTCAGGAAGCTACTGGCAGTCGCAGCGTGTCCCGCACTCCCTCTGGTTCCTCCGCTGAGATCACCGTGCCGGAGGGACAGCTGAGTGAGGGCGAGACGTACTTCTGGCGGGTACGGGCGCACGACGGCGTCGCCTACTCCCCGTACTCCCAGCCCTGTGAGATGGTGATCGACGCCACCGCACCGCACTCACCACCTACCGTCTCCTCGACCACGTACCCGCGAGACAAGTGGGCCGGTGGCATGGGCATCCCCGGTGAGTTCACCTTCGAGGCGAACGGCGTTGACGACGTGGTCCGCTACCTGTATTCGACCGTCCCTCCCAGTCTCACCACCCCTGCGCCGACCGACGGGCTCGGCGGGCCAGCCACCGTCGAAATCACTCCGACCAGCGACGGACCGTACACGCTTTCCGTTCGATCCCAGGATCGGGCCGGTAACCTGTCCCCCGTCACCTACTACTCGTTCCTGGTGGCCGGCCGCACTCCAGCGGTGAGTCACTGGAAGTTCGACGAGTTCGACGGAACGACCACCCCGGACTCCAGCGGCAACGGGCACGCCGCCTCCGTCGCGGGGACCGTCCGGTGGAGCGATGGCCATGCCGGCAACGCACCCCACTTCGACGGCGCGACCGGACACCTGACCACGGACTCCGCTGGAGTGCGTACCGACAACAGCTTCGCCGTGACCGCCTGGGTGCAGCTGACTGGCAAGGAACTCTCGCGCACCGCTGTCAGCCAGGACGGCGCACAGTCCTCCGGTTACCATCTGCACTACTCGCGAGACGAGGACCGGTGGGCCTTCTCACTGCCCAGCGCCGACGGAGGTAGCTCGACGACCGCGCGAGCCCTGTCCGTCGAACCGGCTGACACCGATGGACGCTGGACCCACCTCGCGGGTGTCTACGAGGCCCACCGGGAGCGCATCATCTTGTACGTCGACGGTGTCGAGCAGTCCTCCGCAGAGGTGAGCTCCCATTGGAACGCCACCGGCTCGGTCCGCATCGGCGCCGCCCAGTCAGGTGGGCGAACTTCCGACTTCTGGGCAGGAGCGGTGGACGAGGTGCGAGTGTACGAGCGCGCTCTCGCCGCTGACGAGGTCGCCGAGATCTTCAACCAGGTCGTTCTGAAGGGGCACTGGGGTCTGGAGGAGAGCGCGGACGGAACCATCCCCGACGAGTCCCAGTGGAACCATCCCGGCGTCGTACGCGGGGGCGCGACGTGGCGCGAGGACGACTACATGGCGACGACGGTCCTGGAGTTGGACGGTCAATCCGGTCATGTGGCAGACATCCCAGCAGCCGTGGACACCTCAAAGAGCTTCTCCGTCTCGGTCTGGGTTTACAGTGAGGACTTGGGGACTTCGTCGCAGACCGCAATAAGCCTGGGTAATGGCGCCCAACTGCAGTATCGGGCCTCCAGCGGCAGGTGGGCTTTCGTGCTACCTGGTCCGCCCGAAACGGAGGGCCCGATCGTGGCGGAAAGTCTCAGGTCCGCTCGTGAGGGACAGTGGACTCACCTCGTTGGCCTCTACGACTCCGCCGAACGCCAGGTCAGCCTCCACGTCGACGCCCGGTTGGACAAGAAGGTGGATCACGTGTACTCCGCCAGCTCCGAGGACGGGATTCAGATTGGCCGCGCCGAGAGCGACGCGAGCTACTGGCGTGGCAGTGTCAGTGACGTCCGTGTTTTTTCCGGAGTCCTTTCGCAGCCCCGCATCTCGGACCTCGCGTTTCCACGGCGCTGGTGACGCTTCTCAGCAGTGCGCACCTTGTGGGGAGGTGCGGCCGGCCCGGTTTCACCCAGCACGTGACGTGATACGCCGCGCGGACATTACCCCGCCCTTGTGGCTGATCGCGCCGCTTCACGACTGAACCCAGCGGGATCTGAGTGGTTCCATCGGTAGGGCGCCACACCCATTGCTTCCTGAACTACGAGGGACGTGGGAGCAGGAGTTCCAACAATCCGTCAGCGGCTCCGGCGGTTCGTCGAGGGCGGGGGTGTTGCGAGGTGTTCCTGGCCTCGTCGCCTCCGCCGAGCCTCGCACCACCGAAGCTGTCCGGGTTGTCACCCGGCGGGAACGAACGCGTCCTGTCGCCCCGTAGGGCGACACGGGGGTCGCGTGCCGTGTGCACGCGACCCCCGTGCTGGTTCAGGCGGCGGTGCGGACCTCCTCCTGCCGGGCAGCGCGACGTTCCAGCAGCTTCCGCAGGGTCAGGAAGACGAGTCCGCCGAACGCGATGCGCACGAAGATCAGCGCCATCGCGTCGGGCTGGGTGAACTCGACGCGGACGCTGGAGTCGAGCCAGCCGAGCCCGCCGAGGAGCACCCGGGTGACCGTGAGCTGGGCGACGGGGAAGGCAGGGCCACGGCGAGCGCCGAGGGGATCGGGAGGCGGTGGGCGGCGCACAGCGCGAGGCCGTGCAGGACCAGCTGCACGACGTAGACGACGGGATCGCTGCCGACGGGTACGCGGGAGGTTCCGTTGGCGCTCAGCGGGAACATCACGGTGCGAGCAGGGTCGCGAGGAACGGTGTCCCGCTTTCCCGGATCGTCGTCCACGCTTAGCCGCGCAGCGCCAGATCCTCGGGCAGGGCCTCGTCGAGCAGGATGACGAGGGCGTTGACCGCGAGGAAGGTGACGCGGGTGAGGACGTCGACGTGGTCGAGCTCGGCCCACCCGGCCAGGAAGGCGGGTACCCAGGCGAGCAGGGCCGACGCCCCCCGGGACCCCGGAGGTCCACGGCCCCGGAGCTCGAAGGCCCGAACGCCCGGTTCCGAGCTCTCCGACTCCCGGGGCCCGGGAGCGGGCCCACCGAGGGGAGCGGGCCGGCGGGCCTCGACCCGCCGGCTTCACGTCCCCGGTGACCAGTCCGCCGCTCAGCGCAGCAGTTGGTTGGCCGAGCGCAGCACCAGCGGCGCCACCAGGTCCTCGGGGTCCACGGGCAGGGCGGTGCGCACCACGATGCTGGTGCTCTCCCCAGGCAGGAGCGTGCCGAGCATGTCGTCCACCTCCGCGTCCGAGGCGACCCGGTCGGCGAGCAGGGCGAGGTCCCGGACGAGGGTCCCGGCGGTGACCTCGACCCGGTAGCCGTCCTCCAGGGCTTCCACGGCGGTGGTGAGTTCGGGGACGGGCAGGGCCAGTTCCAGGTCGGGCAGGTGGAACCACGTCGCGCGCACGTCACCGGCGGTGGCGACGAGCAGTTCGGCGGCCGGGTCGGTGGCGGTGGTGATCGTGTCGGGCAGCGGTTCCTCGTGCACGGCCCTGGGGGGCACGGTCAGCTGGTGGCGGACCTCGCCGAGGACGGCACCGGCGAACGCGGTCCTGGCGACGACGAGCCGGGTCGTCCAGGGTTCGTCGGTCTCGTTGCACAGCACGGCGGCGAGCCCACCGGGGCGGGGGCGGACGGTGACGAGCCGGTCCTGGTAGGCGGCGCGCAGCGCGTACCAGGCGGGTTTGCGGCGGCCCTGGCCGTCGACCACCGACCAGGAGGTGACGGGCCAGCAGTCGTTGAGCTGCCACCACACGGTCCCGGCGCAGCGGGGCGCGTGGGAGCGGAAGTGCTCGACCCCGAACCGCAGGGCCCTGGCCTGGTTGAGCTGGGTCGCCCAGAACCAGTCGTCGAAGTCCTGGGGTTCGGGGAAGTGCTCGGCGAGCCCCCTGGCGAGTTTGCCGTTGCCGTCCTCGGCCTTCTGGTGGGCGAGCATGCCCGGGCTGTCCGGCCGGAGGGGGTCGTCGCTGAGGCTGGCCCGCAGGGTCGCGTACGCGGGTGGCCCCTGGAAGCCGAACTCGGCGACGAAGCGGGGCACGTGGTCGCGGTAGGCGGTGTAGTCCCGCTGGTTCCACACGTCCCAGATGTGGGTGGCGCCGTGGGCCGGGTCGTTGGGGTGGATGTCGTGGGAGAACGACCAGGGGCTGCCGGCGGAGTAGGGCCGGGTGGGGTCGAGTTCGGCGAGGAGGTCGGGCAGGAGCCGGTGGTAGTAGCCGGCTCCCCACGTGCGGTCGCCGAGCTGGTCCCGCCACCCCCAGTCGTGGTGGCCCCAGATGTTCTCGTTGTTGCCGTTCCACAGCACGAGGCTGGGGTGGGGCGCCAGGCGGGTGATGGCGTCGCGGGCCTCCGCCTCGACCTCGGACCGCAGCGGCTCCTCCTCGGGGTAGGCGGCGCAGGCGAAGAGGAAGTCCTGCCAGGTGAGGATGCCCAGTTCGTCGCAGGCGTCGTAGAAGTCGTCGGACTCGTAGATCCCGCCGCCCCACACGCGGACCAGGTTGACCCCGGCGTCGCGGGCCTGGGCGAGCCGCTGCCGGTAGCGGGCGGCGTCGACACGGTGCGGGAAGCAGTCGTCGGGGATCCAGTTGACGCCTCGGGCGAAGACGGGGACGTCGTTGACGACGAAGGTGAAGGGCGTGCCGTGTTCGTCGGGTTCGGTGTCGAGGCGGACGCTGCGGAACCCGACCTCGCCGGCCCAGGTGGTCAGATCGCCGTTGTCCGGGGTGGGTTGGTCCTCGACGGTGAGGGCGACGTCGACCGGGTAGCGGTGTTGGTCGCCGTAGCCGTGGGGCCACCACCGCCGGGGCTGGTCGACGCGGGCCTCGATCGTGGTGGTGGTCGCGCCGGCGGGGACGACGCCGGCGGCGGCGACCACGCCGACGTGGACGGTGACGGGCAGCTCGTCGTCGTGGCCCGGGGCGCGGTCGACGTCGACGTGGACGTGGACGACCCCGTCGCCGTCGGCGTCGACGGTGGCCAGCGGGCGCACCGAGGTGAGGCGCGCGCCGTGCCAGCGTTCGAGGGCCAGGGGGCGCCAGATGCCGGCGGTGACCAGGTCCGGCCCCCAGTCCCACCCGAAGTTGCAGGCCATCTTGCGGATCTGGTTGTAGGGGTGGTGATTGGTGTGCGGGCGGTGCCCGAGGAGCTCGCGGACCCGGTCGGCGTGGTCGAGGGCGGAGGTGAAGGTGACGGTGAGTTCGTTGGGTCCGGCGCGGAGCTGGTCGGTGACGTCGAACCGGTAGGCGCGGTGCATGTTGGCGGTGCCGGCGATGACATGCCCGTTGAGTTCGAGGCGGGCGATGGTGTCGAGGCCGGCGCAGGCGAGGTCGACGCGTTCGGTGCCGTCACCGGGTTCCCAGTCGAAGGTGGTGCGGTAGCGCCAGTCGGTGCGGCCGATCCAGTGGAGTTCTGCCTCGTTGCGGTCCTGGTAGGGGTCGGGGATGAGGTCGAGCGCCAGCAGGTCGGTGTGCACGCAGCCGGGCACCGTGGCGGGTACCTCGCGGTCGGCCAGGGCGTCCGGGGCTGGTCCCCGGACGGCGCGCACCGTCCAGCCGTCGTGCAGCTCCATCCGCATGGGCGTCTCCTTCGTCCTCGTCGTGCCGGGGGTGGGGGCCGCCCGGCGGCGGCCGGGTGACCTGGTGTCAGGGATCGGGTCGCGCGGTGGGGGGCGCTGGTGGCCGGGTGGTCGCCGGGCCGGGCGGCGAACCGGCTGGGTCGGTGTCGGCGGCGTGCAGCCAGCAGCGGGCGGTGCGACCACCGCCGAGGGGGACCAGCGGGGGGCGCAGCCGGCAGCGGGGCATCGCCTGGGGGCAGCGGTCGAGGAAGGGGCAGCCACCGGCGTCAGTGGCGCCGGGCACCTCGACGCGGGTCACGGGCAGGTCAGGGCCGGCGAGGGCGCTGGTGCCCCGGCGGCGCGGGTCGGGGGCCGCGGCGGCGAGCAGCCGCGTGTAGGGGTGGCGCGGGTCGAGGATCACGGCGTCGCTGGGGCCGCTCTCCACGAGTTCCCCCCGGTACATGACGAGGATGCGGTGGGCGAAGTGCCGGGCCGTGGCCAGGTCATGGGTGATGTAGAGGACGGCGAGGTCGTCCTCGGCGCGCAGCCGGTCGAGGAGGCGCAGGATCTCCAACCGGATGGAGACGTCCAGCATGGACACGGGTTCGTCGGCGAGCAGCACACCGGGTCGGCAGGCGAGGGCGCGGGCGATCGCGACGCGCTGCCGTTGGCCGCCGGACAGTTCGTGGGGGTGGGCGGCGGCGACACGGCCGGCGGGCACGAGGTTGACGCGGTCGAGGAGGTGGTGGATCCGCTCGTCCTCCTCGGCGCGGCCGAGGGCGGGGTGGTGGAGCCGCAGGGGGCGGCGGAGGTGGTGGTCGACGGTGTGGAACGGGTTGAGGGAGGCGAAGGGGTCCTGGAAGACGATCTGCACCTGGCGGTGGTGGTGGCGCAGGCCCCGCCGTCCTGGGGTGGCGGGCTGGCCGTCGAGCAGGATCGTCCCGGCGTCGGGGGTGTCGAGGCGGGCGAGGATGCGGGCGACGGTGGACTTGCCGCTGCCGCTCTCGCCGACGAGGGCGACGGTTTCGCCGGCGTGGAGTTCGAGGGAGACGTCGGAGACGGCCCGCAGGGGATGTCGGCGGCTCCGGCCGGGGAGGCGGAACTCGCGGACGAGGCCGTGGGCGGCGAGTCTGCTCATGGGTCGACCACCTCGGCGGTGTGGGTGGGCCGGAAGGTGCCGTGGCGGAGCGCGGTCGGGGCCGGTGCCCCGTAGCGGTCGGGGTGCCAGGCGTGGCAGGCGACCAGGTGCGCGCCCCCACCGGGGGTGGGGTGCTCGCCTCCACCGGGGGTGGGGTGCTCGCCGGCGGCGGGGGCCGGGCCGAGCGGGGGCCGCTGGTGGGCGCAGACGTCACGGCGGTGGGGGCAGCGGTCGTGGAAGGCGCAGTGGTCGAGGGCCTGGGTGAGGTCCGGGGGCTGCCCGGGGATGCCGCGCATGTCCTGGCGGGGCCCGGTGAGGCTGGGGAACGAGCCGAGCAGGCCGGTGGTGTAGGGGTGGCGGGGTGCGGTGAGCAGCCGGGTGGCGGTGCCCTCCTCGACGACCCGCCCCGCGTACATGACGGCGATCCGATCGCTGATCTCCAGCAGCAGTGACAGGTCGTGGGTGATGAGGACGAGGGCGAAACCGAACCGTTCCCGGAGCCGGCCGAGTTCCCGGAGGATGTCGCGTTGGACGACGACGTCGAGAGCGGTGGTGGGTTCGTCCATGACCAGCACGTCCGGGTTGAGCGCGAGGGCCATGGCGATCATGACGCGTTGCCGCATGCCACCGGACAGTTCGTGCGGGTAGCTCCGAGCCCGGTCCGGGTGCACGCCGACGAGGCTGAGGAGTTCCGCGCAGCGGCGGGCGCGGTCCCGCCGCCGGCTGCCGGGTTCGTGGGCGGCGAGGACGTCGGTGAGCTGGGTGTGGATGGTGAGCACCGGGTTGAGGGCGTTCATCGCGCCCTGGAACACCATGGCCACGCGCCGCCAGCGGAAGGAGCGCAGCGCCTCACCGGTGAGGGCGAGGACGTCGGTGTCGTGGCCGTCGGGTCCGTGGAAGACGACCGACCCGCCGACGACCTCGGCCGGGGGGCGCAGCAGCCGGTTCACGGCGTAGGCCAGGGTGGACTTGCCGCAGCCGCTCTCACCGGCGACGCCGAGGACCTCGCCCCGGCGGAGGACGAGGCTGAGGTCGCGGACGGCGTGGACGGGCGGGTCGAGCTGGTAGTCGACGCGCAGCCCCCGCACGGAGAGCACCGGTCGGCCGGTGTCGTGGTGGTCTCCCATCACCGCTCCTCCCTGGGCTGGGCGGGGCGCCGGGCCGCGCGGCGGTCACGGCGGGAGCGACTTCCCCGCAGCCTCGGGTTGATGACCTCGTCGAGGCTGAGGTTGAGCAGGGACAACGCGCACCCCAGGAGGGCGATGGCCAACCCCGGAGGGATGAACCACCACCAGGCGCCGATGGCGAGGGCCTGCGCGTTCTGCGCGAAGTAGAGCATCGTCCCCCAGGTGAGGTGGTCCACGCCGCCCAGCCCCAGGAAGGACAGGCCGGCCTCGGTGAGGATCGCGAAGATCACCGCGAAGACGAACTGGGCGGCGATCACGGGCAGCAGGTTGGGCACGACCTCGACGAGGACCATCCGCCAGGGGCGTTCCCCGAGGGCCCGGGAGGCGGCGACGTGGTCGCGGGCCCGGACGGAACGGGTCTGGGCCCGCAGCACCCGGGCGGAGGCGGCCCAGCTGGTCAGGCCGATGACGACGGAGATCGCGAGGATCCCGCCGCCGTCGAGGTAGTGGGTGACGAGGATGACCAACGGCAGGCTGGGAATGACCAGGGTGACGTTGCTGAGCAGCGACAGCGCCTCGTCGACGCGGCCCCCGACGTAGCCGCCCACCACGCCGACCACGATCGACAGCACGGTCGCGAGCAGACCGGCGAGGGCACCGACGAGCAGGGAACCCCGGGTGGCGACGACGAGTTGGGCCAGGACGTCCTGCCCCGTCTGGGTGGTGCCCAGCCAGTGCTGGGCCGAGGGCGGGGCGAGCGGGTCGGGTCCGATACCGCTGGCCCCGGTCACCAGGAACGGGCCGACGACCGCGACGAGGACGAACCCGGCGATGACGGCGAGCCCGACGCGGGCCCGGCCGTCACGGGGCATCCACCGGCGGCGCGCCCCGGGGGCGGCGACGGCCGGTGGGGTGGGGGCGCCGGGCCGCCCGCTGGTCACCGTCATCCTCACCGTCCCCCTGTCTGCCGTGTCCTGGGGTCGATCACCGCGTGCAGCAGGTCGACGAGCAGGTTCGCTCCGAGCACCGCGAGGGTGATGACGAGGAAGACGGCCTGCATGAGCGGGTAGTCGTTGTTCTGCACCGCCTGGAGCAGGGTGAACCCGATGCCGGGGTAGGAGAACACGGCTTCGGTGACGATGGAGCCGCTGACGACGAAGCCGAGCGAGATCGCGAAGCTCGCGAGGCTGGGGATGACGGCGTTGCGGGCCGCGTAGGTCACGAGGACCCGGCGGGGCCGCAGCCCCTTCGCCTGGGCGGTGAGGACGTAGTCCTCCGCCATCGTGGACACCGTCATGTTGCGCATGCCCAGCAACCAGGTGCCCACGGAGCTGAGGACGATCGTGATCGCCGGCAGCAGCCCGTGATGCAGGGCGGAGGCGAGGAACGGCCCGCTGAACCCGACCTCGAGGCCGTAGTCGTAGCCGCCGGTGAGGGGGAACAGGCCGAGGGTGGCACCGAACACGAACACCAGGACCAGCGCCAGCCAGAAGTAGGGCACGGCGGCGAGGAAGGTGGTGGCGGGCACCAGCGCGTCGGACCACCGGCCGCGTCGCCAGCCGACGAGCGCGCCGAGGGTGACGCCGAGGACGAAGGAGACGACCGTGGACAGGCCGACGAGCACCAGGGTCCAGGGCAGGGACTGGGTGAGGACGGTGGACACCGGGGTCGGGAAGTAGGTGGCGGAGACCCCGAAGTCGCCGCGCAGGAGGTTGCCCAGGTAGGTCAGGTACTGGGCGGCCAGGTTCTCCTGCCCACCGGACCCGAGCATCACCTCCAGCGCCTGGCGGGCCTCGGGGCTGACCGCTCCCCCCGTCTGCTGCATGCGGGAGAGCAACGCGTCGACGGGATCGCCCGGCATGAGGCGGGGCAGCAGGAAGTTCACGGTGACCGCGGCCCACAGGGCCACCAGGTAGAAGGCGAGTTTGCGTCGCAGATGCCGCACGCTCACCTCCCGCCGCGCGGGGATCGGCCCGAGGTGGCTCGCCGGGTGGCGGTGCGCGGGCCGGGAGCCGCCGGGCGGGTGCGGTGCGCGCCGCCGCCCGCCATGCCGGTGGGGATCACCGCGTCACCCGGCGGGACGCAGGGTGGCCGTGACGATGCCGATGTCGGGATAGCTGTAGGGCATGGGCAGCGCGTACGGGTCGTCCTCGGTGGGCCAACCGGTAACCCTGCCGCCGGCGAACTGGGCGACGCCGTGGGTCTGGAGCACGGGGATGTAGGGCAGTTCCTCGGCGACACGGCGTTGGATGGTCGCGTAGGCCTCGCGGTGCTGCTCCCCGTCGTCGGTGCCGGCGATGCGGGTGAGGGCCTCGTCGACCTCGTCGTCGCGGAACCGGGCGTAGTTCTTCGATGCGGGTTCGCCGAGGGGCGCGGCGGCGGCGCTGTTCAGGAAGTCGTCGTAGAGGCCGAAGGGGTCGGGGCCGCCGTAGAGGCTGTCGATGGCGAGTTCGAACCGGCCGTTGTCCCGGTCCGACACGAAGGCGGCCCGGGAGACCTCCTGGGTGCGCAGCTCGATGCCGACCTCGGCGAGCTGCTCGGTCATCACCTGGATGGCGTTGATCTGGTCGGTGTAGCCGGTGACGACCTTCACGGCCAGGCTGAGGCGGTCGCCGTCGGGGGAGACGAACACGCCGTCGCCGCCCTCCTCGTAGCCGGCGTCCTCAAGGATCCGGCGGGCCCGGTCGGGATCGTGGCCGGCGAACTCGTCCCGGAACTCCTCGGCGAGCCACACCTCGTCGCGGGGCAGGATGATCTGCGCCGGTGAGGGGAGTTCGTGGTATCCCTCGAAAGCGAGATCATTGATCTGCTCGCGTTCGATTCCGTGGTAGATGGCCTCGCGGACCGCCCGGTCCCGGGTCGGGCCCTCCTCCAGGTTGGGCATCAACACGGTGATGAACTGCGGGACGGCGAGGGAGACGTTCCCCTCGGCCCGGTTGACGAAGGTGTTCTCCACATCGGGAATGAAGATCCCGGACCAGTCGACCTGACCCGCCTGCAACGCGGAGAGCGCGGTCTGGTTCCCGCTGTGGGAGACGAACCGCACGGTGTCCAGGTGGGGTTTCTCCGGGTCCCAGTAGTCGGTGTTCGCGGCCAGACCGATGCTCTGCGCGGAGAACGAGTCGAGGGCGAACGCCCCGGTTCCGACGGGGTCGGAGTTGAGGTGGGTGACCGGGTCCTCGAGGTCGGCCCAGAGGTGTTCCGGGACGATGTAGGTCTGGCCGGCGATGAACCACAGGTCGCTGTAGGAGGGCCGGTCGAGCGTGATCGACACCTCGGTGTCGCTGTGGGCGGTCGCGGACACGATGGGCAGGGCAGCCTTGTTCAGCCCGGGGTGCTCGGCCATCGCCTCGAAGGTGTGGACGACGTCGTCGCTGGTGAACGGTTCACCGTCGGACCAGCGGACGCCCTCACGGAGGGTGAAGGTGACGGTGGTGCCGTCCTCGGACCACGAGTGGTCCTCGGCCAGGACGGGCCGGACGTCGTCGGCGGCGGCGCGGTTGAAGAACAGCAGCGTCTCGTAGATGATGCCCCGCGCCGCGCCGTTGGAGGTCTCCAGGAACGGGTTGAAGTTGCTGGAGAACTGGCCGGTGGCGCCGTCGTAGATGGTGAGGGAGTTCGTCGCCGTTCCGGTCGCGGCGTCACCGGAGCAGGCTGCGGCGGTGAACGCGGCGGTGGCGGCCAGCGCGGTCAGGACGGAGCGGCGGCGCGGCGCGCGTGTCGAACGGGGAATCGCGTCGTTCGACGCGGTCGACGCCGAACCAGTCGATGGTGAGCCCGGCATCGGAAAACCCTTCCGTCAGCGAATCCGTCGCGGCGTCGCGCGCGGTTCCGCGGCGGCGCCGAAATGTTCCACCTGTTTCCCTGAGGTTTCTTCTGGGGCTTTCTTAGTGTTGTTCCACTGAGGAAGTCAACAGTCACGTCCGGACTGCTCGTTCTGCCGGTGCGCGCCCTGCCGTTCGGGTGAGCGACAGCGACTGACCGGCAGCTTGCGGCCTCCTGGAATACCGTCCGAATGGGGCTGTTGTTGGACTCGTGTTCTTTTCGTAGAATCGGCCGCGATTCCCGCGCGCCCGTGATGACAACGTTGACGGATCCGATCGGCGGAACGCGCTGGCCCGCGCCGGCGCCCGGTCGTCGGGGACGGGCCCCGGGAGGCGCGGCGTGGTCGGGAGGCGTCAGGGCCCGGGCGGTGGGCGCCGGTGTCGACGGTGCCGTCGAACGAGGTGTACCGCCCCTCCGGTGAGGGCGAACACCGCCACGGCCACCAGTGCGGGCGGTCCGAGGTACGCGGCGGCGAGGTCACCGACCAGGACGTAGCCCACGCTCGCGGGGATGACACCGAGGGCGGTGCCGAGCGCGAAGGGCGGCAACCGGGTGCCCAGCAGCCCCGCACCGTAGTTGACCAGGGCGAAGGGCAGCACCGGGGCCAGCCGCAGGAGGAGGATGCCGACCAGCCCGCCCCGGTCGAGGACCTCGGCCAGCCGCCGCATCCCGGGCCGGTCCACCACCTCCCCGAGGGCCGGTCGGCGCAGCCGGCGGGCGAGCAGGAACGACAGCACCGCCCCACCGGTCGACCCGAGCACGGTCAACGCCACGGCGGGACCGGCCGGGAACAGCAGACCGGCCGCCACGCTCAGCACGGGTTTGGGCAGGGCGATCACCGAACCGAGGACGAACGCCACCAGGAACGCCGGGGCGGCCAACGGTCCCGTCGCCGCCACCCAGGCCCGCACCGCTTCGACGTCGGGGGCGGTGGCCACGACGGCCAACGGCACCGCGACCAGCGCGACCAGCGCGACCAGGGGAATGAGCGGAACGGCGGTCCGGCCGTGCCGGCCCGGGTCGGGTGGGGACGGGCTGTCGTCGCCGCGACCTGGGTCGTCCCGGCTGGGGTTGTCCGGCGTGGACGGCCAGGACGGGAGCATGGAAGGTCCTGTTCTCGGTCTCGGTGGGCGGTGCCCGGCGTCGTGCCGGCGGCCCGGGACGAGCGCGCGACGACGGTGCCTGCTCCCATCCTCACCCGAACCGGCCGGCCACCACGACGCGGGCCCGGTGCCGTGGGTCGTCCCCGGCACCGCGCGGGGCGCGTGCCGTCGATCCCGTTCCCGGGAGCCCGGGGTCCGGCGCCGGGGAAACCCAAGGACCGGAGGGCCGGCCCCGTCCTCTCCCGACCGATGACGGGACCGGATCGGATGCCCGGGGTCAGGCCGGGGTCAGCCCCCGGGGCTCCACCTCGGGGCCGCCACCCGAACGATCCAGCTCACCACCCCCGGCACGAATCCGGTCGCCCTCGTCGACGACCGGTGGCAGCGCGGTGCGGCCCCTCCGGACGCCGACCCGCCGGGGCCGGTCGGCCCGGTGCGGCCGAATCACCAACTCGCACCCGCCCCCCGGAGAAGACGACCCGCCCCGGGATGGACGAGAACCCGCCACCCCTCGTGCCGGCGGTTCGCGGACCGGCACGAGGGGTGCGCGCCCGGCCACACCGTCGACGGCGACCTCAGCGCCGGCCGTTCCGGCTCGGCGGGGGCCCGTACTGGTGGACACCGCCCTCCACGGTGCGCGCCTGCACCACCGAGCCGTGCACCGTGCCGCTGATGGTGTTCCGCACGTCGCCGTCACCATCGCCCGCCGCCGGGTCAGCGGCCCGACCCGGCGGCGCCGGGTGCGACTCCGAGTCCCGGCCCGCCGACCGCGCGGCAGGAACCGCCCAGGTCGCGACCAGCCCGGCGACCACCGACAACCCGACGACCGCACCCCAGGCGACGAGGTTCGTCCGCCAGTCGGTGGCCAGGTTCACCGCCACCCCCACCGCGCTCGTGACCAGAGCCGCCCCGACCCCGACCAACGCGTTCCGCCACCCCGCCATGCGTCCTCCCCGTGCGCGCCCCGTGGACACCCATCGTAGTTCCCCGGGCGCCCCCGGTGATCAGATCGACCGAGTCGGGCGGCGAGTACGGGGCTCGCGTTCGTTCCCCCGGCGCTGCCCGCGCACCGGGCCGGCCACTCCACCCCGAACCACGCTCCCCGGATTTCCGGAAGTGGCCAAGCACTTCCCGTCCCGGTGGCAGACCAGGTCTGATACCGGGATGCCGCAGTTCGACCTGCCCCCCGCCGAGTTGGAGACCCACCGCGTCACCGCCGAGGAACCCCCCGGCCTCGACCAGTGGTGGTCCGACCGGCTCGACGCGGCCCGGACCGCGGCGACACCCCCCGCGCTGCGCCGGTACCGCCCCGACGAGTACGGCGCGCTGACCGCCTACGACCTGGAGTTCTCCGGCGCCGGCGGGGACCGCGTCCGAGGCTGGTACCTGCGTCCCCCCGGCTCCGGGACCACGCCGCTCCCGACCGTGGTCACCTACATCGGGTACGGCGGCGCCCGGGGGCTCCCCTGGGAACACGCGCTGCTCCCGGCCGTCGGGTATGCGGTGGTCGTCATGGACAACCGGGGCCAGGGCGGCAGGTCGATGGTCGGGTCGACCGGGGACCGCCCCACCGGCCCCGGGGGTTCCGAGTACCCGGGGGTGATGACCCGGGGCATCGCCGATCCCGAGCACTACTACGTCACCCGGCTCATCACGGACGCGGTGCGGGCGGTGGAGGTCACCGCCGGACTCCCCGGGGTGGACCCGGAGCGGATCGCGGTGCGCGGCGGGAGCCAGGGCGGCGGGCTGGCCCTGGCGGCGGCCGCGCTGGCCCCGGACCTGGTGCGGGTCTGCCAGGCGGACGTGCCGTTCCTCTGCGACCTGGCCCGCGCCGTGACCATCGGCTCCGAGCACCCCTACCTGGAGATCTCCGAGTTCCTGTCCCGGCACGACGACCTGGTGCCGGCCGCGCTGCGCACCCTGACCTACGTGGACTGCGCGCTGTTGGCCAGGCGGATCACCGCGCCCACGCTGGTCAGCGTCGGCCTGATGGACACCGTCTGCCCGCCGTCCACGGTGTACGCCGCATACCACGAGATCGCCGCCCCCAAGGAGCTGGCGGTCTTCCCGTTCGGATGGCACGTGCCGCCGGCCGGGCACACCGAGCGGCAACTGGCGCACCTGCGGCGGTTCCTCGGCGACCAGGGAACCGAACCGGCTCCGGAGGCCGTCCTGACGACGCCGTGAACGGCCGGGGGCACGCCGGGCCGGGCCGTGCGTGGCACCGCCCCGCTCAGGACGCTCCCATCCCCGCCAGGAGCCGGGCGAAGCCGTCCTCGGTGACGATGGGGATCTGGTAGGCACGGGCCCGGCGGGCCTTCATGGACATCGAGTCCGGGTCGGCGGCGACCACGAGCCGCGTCCGCCGGCTGACGTTCTCCGGCGTCACGGCCAACCCGGCCGCCGCCGCGCGGTGCTGCCACACCTCCCGGGGTTCGCGGGTGGCACCGGTGAACACCACCCGGTCACCCTGGGCCAGGGCGAACCGGCCCGGCCTGGCGACGGCCTCCGCCTGGCCAGGGGCCGATGGGCGCGGTGCGCGGTCCCGGGCGGCCCGGTCCGCCTCGGCCGCCTCGCCGGCGGACAGCCCGAGCAGCGCGGCGAGCCGCACCAGGCTCGTGGTCTCCCGTTCGAGGACGGGGGCGGCCAGCCGGCCGCTGGCCGGGAACGGGGTGGTGGTGCGGGCGAGCACCGAGGCCCGCAGGTACGCCCGGTGCAGGTCGCGGGCGGTCTCCCTGCGCAGGTCCAGGCGCCCGGCCAGGTCGACCAGCGCGTCCTGTTCGGACTGCGAGATGACGTGGTCGAGCAGCGCGGTGTCCAGCAGGGCGAGGTAGGCCTCGGCGCTGGCCGCCTCCGCCGGCGCGTCGCAGTGACCCTCGGGCAGGCGTTCGAGGAAGTGCGGGCGTTCACCGAGGGGGACGCGGCGGCGACGCGTGTGCTCGGGCAGGTCCCACACCGGGAGTAACGGCCAGCGGGCGTTCTCGGCGCGGTCGAACAGGTCGGCCCACGGCTCGGGCCGGCCCGCGGCGCCCAGGTAGTAGCCGAGGAGCCCGGCGGCGGCCCTGGCGTCGTGCAACGCCTCGTGGGCCGCGGTCTGCCGCAGGCCCACCGCCGCGCAGCAGGCGGCCAGCGACCGCCGGGAACGGGGCAGGTACTTCTTGGCGAGCCGCATGGTGCACACACCGGTCTCGGCGTCCAGGGGCACGGTCACCCCGGCCCTGGCGAACTCGGCGCTGAGGAAGCCGGCGTCGAAGGAGAGGTTGTGGGCCACGAGGACCCGGCCGGCGAGCTTCTCGGCGACGAGACCGGCCACCCGGTCAAACGTGGGCGCGCCCCGAACATCGGAGGCGGAGATCCCGTGCACGTGCTGCGGACCGAGGTCCCGGTGCGGGTTGATGAGGGTGCACCACTCGTCGGTGATCGTCCCGTCGCGGTCGACGTGCAGGATCGCGATCTCGACCACCCGGTCGTGCAAGGCGGCCGCCAGTCCGGTCGTTTCGAGGTCGACCACCGCGTATCCGGTCACTGGGCACCATCCTCCCGGCGTTGTCGGGGTGTGCCGCGGTCGTGCCGCGCCCCGGTCCCATCGATGATCTCCTTCTCCTTCGATCTTGCCGGGAGGTCCGACACTTCCGCGTGTGCCATGCCGGTGACGTCGATCGTCACACTCTGCCAGCAGGGCGAGGCCGGCCAGTCCCCACCCCGGAGGGGCCGGCGCGCCGACCAGCATGGACTGTCCGCTGTGGCTGGTCCTGACCCCGCGTTCGCCCAGCCCGGCGGGGTCGTCGGACGTCTCGTCCGGCCCCGGGCCCGCGTGGGACACCCGGCCGGCGTCGGTCGCCGAGCACCGGCCCCGGCCCGGGTCGGGTGTTCGGAGGCCAGGACGGCCGTGCCGGGTGGGCCGGGGAGCGCGGGGCGGCCGGGCCCGGCGTCACTCGGAGTCGAGGAGATGGCGCAGCGCCTGCCGGTAGCCGAGGAAGGCCCGCCGTCCCCGGTCGGTGAGCGAGTACCAGGTCCGGGGTCGGCGTCCCTCGTGTCCCTTCGTCACGGTGACGTACCCGGCGCGTTCCAGGGTGGCCATGTGCTTGGACAGCAGGGAGTCGCTGACGTCCACGGTGTCCCGCAGGTAGCCGAACGTCACCCGGTCGCTCCTGGCCAGCAGCGCCATCACCGACAGCCGGACCGGGGTGTGGATCAGCTCGTCGAGGCGCCGCCGGTAGTCGGCGGTGCGCGGGCTCACCGGCGCGCTGCCCGCCAGGCGAGGACCAGGTAGGGGAGCGCGGGGAGCAGGCCGAACAGCACCGCCCAGGGTGTCAGGCCGCTGGGGACGACGAAGCGGTTCATGAGCAGGGCTACCAGGGCCAGTGCGGCGCTCGCGCACAGCGCTGGCCGTTCGAGTTCCACGGCGCGCGGGTCGGCGCTGCGCAGACGGGCGACGGCGAGGCCCAGCAGTCCCAACACGAGCAGGGACGCGGGCACCACGAGGTCTCCCGGAGCGACCGTCGGGGCCACCTTCAGACCGGTGTAGAAGGCCGTCACGGCCGCCGCCATCAGCAGGCAGGACACGACGTACCCGCGACCACCCGCCCTGGTGCGCCGTTCGACGATCCGCAGCCGGGCCACGGCGAGCGCCGCCGACAGCTGGTGGTCTCGGGTCATGCGGCGAGGGTAACAAGGACTTGAACGGAATTCAGGTAGTTGCGCGAGGGGAAACCGGAACACGCCCAGGTCAGGCCGAGGGCGGCGGCGTCCCTCCCGGGCGCGTCCCGTCGTGGCACCATGTCGCGGTGAGCACCGGAAACGGCAGTGCCGACCCCCAGACGACGACGGCCCGCGCGGTCGCGGCGGCCACGGAGGCCGCCCGCGAACTGGGTGTCGAGGTGACCGAACCCCGCGTGCTCTACGAGGCGTTCTCCGTGGTGGTGCACCTGGCGCCCGCACCGCTGGTCGCCCGGGTGCCGACCGTGCTGCCCGCGGTGCCGAGCTGGAACCTGGACCTGCTGACCGCCCGCCAGCGCAACGAACTGGACGTGACGGCGTGGCTGGCGGAGCAGGGCGTGCCCGTGGCGGGGCCCTCCTCTCTCGTGCCGAGGGAGCCGGTGCGCCGGGACGGGTTCTCGATCACCTACTGGCGCTACCTCACGCCCCTCCCCGACCTCGAACCGGACTACGCGCCGAAACCGGAGGCCGTCGCGGAGCTGCACGCGCACCTGCGCGGGTATCCGGGTGACCTGCCCTTCCTCACGACCTTCACCGAGTTCGTCCCCGAGGCGCTGCGGGTGCTGGAGTCCAGGCCGGACCTGCTGCGCCCCGAGGACGTCGACCGGGCTCGCCGGGAATGGGCCGTCCTGGCCCCGGTGGTGGGGTCGCGGGAGAGGTTCGAGGCGGAGTTCCCCGGGGTCGACCTCCAGCCGGTGCACGGCGACGCGCCCTCGTACAACCTGATCCGCGCGGAGGAGGGCACCGTCTACGCGGACTTCGAGCTGGTCTCGATCGGCCCCCGGGAGCGGGACATGGCCTTGACCGGTGAGGAGGCGGTGGCGGCCTACGACGTGGCCGCGGCCCGCCACGGGATGCGCCCCCTGGACCGGCGGGTGCTGGCCGTGGTGGAGAACCTGGGCATGTTGGAGGCGGTGTCCTCGCTGGCGCTGGTGGACCAGCTGCCGTTGTTGGCCGAGGCGTTGCCGCCGATGGTGGAGCAGTGGCGGTCCTCGGAGTTCGCCGGCGGCCTCGGGCGGCACTCCGACTGATCCGACGTCTCCCCGTCCCCGTCTCCGGACGGGGACGGGCGGCTCGCCGCCTCGGCTCGATGGCCCGGTGGGATGACCGCGCTCACCGGCCACCAGCCTCGACGCCACCAGCTCGACAGCCACCAGCCGACCGGCTCGGGCGTCGGGCGAAGCGGGCGAACGCGAGACGGCCGAGCAGGGCGGCGGGCGGTCCGCCCCACACGCGGCCGGGGACCCGCGCGGCTCGGGTACGGACGCCATCGGGGGTGCGAGCGACTCGATGGGAGGTGGGCGGGGGTCGCCCCCGGAGGTGCGGTCGGGGCGGGTCCCCGGTCAAGGAGTGAGAGTTCGTGCCGACAGTCGGAGGAAGTTACTCCTCAGAGGAGTGGTTGACCCTCGTTGAGGTGGGATCATGTCGGGATCGCCGACGCACGGTCGAGAATGAACCCTTCGTGTCGCCCTCACCGGGCTCGGCATCTCCCACGTCCCCCTACCAGGAACGAGGACGTTCCCCGATGACGACACCTGGACCACTCTCCCGACTCCGGAGCGGTGCCGCCGCGCTGGCCGTGCTCGCCGCGACGGGTGTCGCCCTGACACCGGCCACCGCCGCCGCCCAGGCCCTTCCGCCCTACAGCTCGCCCGACGCCGCGCCCGTGGCCCGTGCCGCCGAACCGACCGCCTCCCCGCTGCTGGTCTGGCCGGCGCCGCTCGCGCTGGCGCTGTCGGCCGACGGCCGCGCGGAGACGGCCCGGGCGGTGGGAGCCCTCCTCCCCCGCGCCGACCAGGACGCCGACCCCACCAAGCCGGGGCTGCTGGTCGCCCTCGCGCCGGGGCTGCCCACGCTGTTCCTGACCCCCGGGTCCGACTGACCCCCGCGTCGCGCACGGGCGGCACCCAGCGAACACTCGCCGCTGCCGGTGGAGTCCCTGGTCGCGGCCTGCCACGTGAGCCCGCTCCCGAGCGGCGTGAGCGCTTCCCCACCCCGTCCGTCGCGGACCCCCGTGGTGCTCTCCGGTCCTGGCACGGGTCCAGGACGACGCGGCGCTCGGAGACCGCCGCCGGTCCGTGCCCGTTCCCACCCGTGGCGCGCGCCTGGCGGCACCGAGGCGTCGCGGCCGGTGGGTCCCGCGCTCCTCGCCGGGTGGGACGTGACGGGAGACCAACGCGTGCGGGACACGCCGGTGCTGGGCGGCGCGTGCGGCGAGTCCGGTCCACCACCCGCGGGGAACGTGTTCTCCGCCCGGCGGGGTGGCACGGCGTGCGCGGCCGCGCGGCGAAGCGCGCCCTGGCTCGCGCCGGCACCCACCGCGTCCGCCAGCCCCTCGGCGAGCGACCTCAACACCGAACCCGGGCACCGGCGACCTCCCCGGAACGCGGCCGGGCGTACGCCCACGTTCGCGCGCGGTCCGGTCGCTGACGGCGACGAGGTCCGGTCAGGCGGCGAGGAGCCGCTCGGCGAGCGCGGTGTGGGTGACCAGCGTGCTGATGAACCGTCCGCGCAGGGCGGCCCGCAGCGCCTCGGCCTTCTCCGCGCCGTAGGCGAGCGCGATGACCTCGGGGGTGGCGCGCAGCTGTTCGACGCTGACGCCGATCGTGCGCCGTTCCAGTCCGTCCGTGACCACCCGTCCCTCGCCGTCGAGCAGGTTGCCGCAGAGTTCGGCGCGGACGCCGAGTTCGGCGAGCCTCCGCTGTTCGTCCTCGCCGAGGACGTCGTGCACGGTGGATTCGCCGGGGCCCCAGCCGCCCACGGCGATGACGGCGGTGTCGAGCTGGTCGTAGTAGCTGAGGGCCTTGGCGACGCTGGGGTCGCCGCACAGCGCGGCCGCGGTGGCCTCGTCGGCGACCACGAGGGGCGCGTAGTAGATGACGGCGGTGCCGCCGCCGGCCTGGGCGGCGCTGCGGGTCAGTTCGAGGCTGTTGTCGGAGACGCCGGGTTGGGGGATGGCCCCGCAGAGCTGCACGACGGTGCAGTGCGGCAGTGATCGCAGTTCCCTGCTCATCCGCTGGAGGGAGCGGCCCCAGGCCACGCCGAGCACGGCGTTGTCGGCGACGAGTTCGGTGAGCACGGTGGCGGCGAGGCGGCCGACCTGGTCGCGCAGGTCGATCGGGTCCTCGTCGTGGGTGTCGGCGACGACGACGTTGCGCAGGCCGAAGTGGACGCGCAGACGTTGGGAGAGTTCGGTGTCGATGTCGGCGGTGCGGCCGATCTCGATGCGGACGAGACCGGTGGCCCTGGCCCGGTCGAGGAGCCTGGCGACCTTGAACCTGCTGAGCCCGAACTCGGCCGCGATCTGCACCTTGGAGAGCCCGTCCAGGTAGAAGCGGCGGGCGATCGCCGCGGCCAGCACCAGTTCGGCGGGGCCCCACTCGGTCGAGGGCACAGCAGGTTCGGACATCCGACGAATCCTACTCACGGTCTCCGTTTCCCATCGCCGACGACGGAACAGTTGACACCGCACCGATGCCGGTATTCACTCTACGCCACAGATGTGCACGAATGTGCTCATATGAGCATCAAAGGTGAGGTCATGCGAGCAGCGGTGATTGACGTACCCGGAACCGTCCGTGTGGGGGAGGTGCCGGATCCGACACCGACTCCCGACCAGATCGTCGTGAAGGTCGAAGCCTGCGGGATCTGCGGCACCGACCTGCACATCGCGGACGGTGAGTTCCCGCCCTCGCCCTACCCGCTGGTCCCCGGCCACGAGTTCGCCGGCGAGGTCGTCGAGGTCGGTTCCGGCGTGGCCACCGGAATCGCGGTCGGCGACCGGGTCGCCGTCGACCCGTCCCTGTTCTGCGGCTACTGCACCCCCTGCCGGGCCGGGCACGGCAACCTCTGCGCCAACTGGGGCGCCACCGGTGACACGGTCAACGGCGCCTTCGCCGAGTTCGTGGCCGTGCCGGCCGACACCGCCTACACGCTGGCCGAGACGACCAGCTACGCCGACGGCGCGCTCGTCGAACCGCTGTCCTGCGCGGTGCACGGCGTGCGCACCCTGGGCGTCGAGGTCGGGGAACGCATCCTCGTGGTCGGCACCGGCACAATGGGCCTGCTGATCATCCAGCTGCTCACCCGCGCCGGCGCGCGGGTGTACGCGGTGGACCGCAACACCGCCCGCCTGCCGATGGCCGAGCGGCACGGAGCCGTGGCCACGGCCACCAGCATCGAGGAGCTGGACACCGCTCCCTTCGACGCCGCCGTGGACGTGACGGGCGCGCCGCCGGCCATCGAGGGCGCCTTCGACGCGCTCCGCCGGGGCGGCCGGCTCCAGATCTTCGGCGTGGCGGCGGACACCGCCCGGATCAGCCTCTCCCCGTTCCGCATCTACAACGACGAGATCCGCATCGTCGGTTCGATGGCGGTGCTGCACAGCTTCGGCGCCGCGCTGAACCTGATCGAGTCCGGTCTGATCGACACCGCCGGCCTGGTCAGCCACACCCTGCCGCTGTCGTCCTTCCCGTCGGCGCTGGAGATGGTGCGCGCCGGGACCGGCCTGAAGGTGCAGGTCTCCCCCACGCTGCTCGACCAGGACCAGACCACCGGTTCCTGACCCCGTCCCGCCCCTCGATCCGCTACCACGTCCTTCCGGGAGGACACCGATGTCCATCTCCGAACGCCGTTCGCCGGGCCGCCGTGGCCCGGCGCGCGTCGTCGCGGCCTTACTCACGGTCCCGGTGCTGCTGGGAGCCTGCGCTGGCGCCGGCGACCTCGGCAGTTCCGGCGACCGAACCCGCCTGACGGTCGCCATCGTGGCGAACCCGCAGATGGAGGACGCGATGACGTTGTCCTCCCAGTTCCGGGCCGCCAACCCTGACATCGACCCGGTGTTCGTCAGCCTGCCCGAGAACGAGGCGCGCGCCAAGATCACGGCGTCCGTCGCGACCGGCGGCAGCGAGTACGACATCGTGATGATCAGCAACTACGAGACGCAGATGTGGGCGGAGAACGGCTGGTTGGTGAACCTCCAGCCCTACATCGACGACAACCCCGAGTACGACGACGCGGACTTCATCCCCACGATCCGCGAGTCGCTGTCCTACGAGGGCGACATGTACTCGGTGCCCTTCTACGGCGAGTCGTCGTTCCTGGTGTACCGGGAGGACCTCTTCGAGGAGGCCGGGCTGGAGATGCCCGAGCAGCCGACGTGGGAGGAGATCGCCGAGTTCGCCAGCGTGCTGGACGACCCGGCCAACGGCCGGTCGGGCATCTGCCTGCGCGGGCTGGCCGGCTGGGGTGAGAACCTCGCCCCGCTCGGCACGGTCATCCACACCTTCGGCGGCCGGTGGTTCGACGAGGAGTGGAACGCGGCCCTGGACTCCCCGGAGACCGCCGCCGCCGTCCAGTTCTACGTCGACCTGGTGCGCGAGCACGGCCAGCCCGGCGCGGCCACCAGCGGCTACACCGACTGCCTGACCCGGTACAGCCAGGGCCAGACGGCCATGTGGTACGACGCGACCGCCATGGTCAGCGCCGTGGAGGACCCCTCGGAGAGCCTGGTCGCCGGGCAGAGCGGCTACGCGCCGGCCCCGGTCCAGGAGACCGACGGCGCGGGCTGGCTGTACTCCTGGTCGCTGAGCATCCCGGAGACCTCGGAGCACAAGGACGAGGCGTGGCGGTTCATCCAGTGGGTGACCGACAAGGACTACCAGCGGCTGGTCGGTGAGGAGCTGGGCTGGTCCCGGGTCCCGCCGGGCGCGCGGCTGTCCACCTACGAGATCCCCGAGTACTCGGAGGTCGCCGGCGCGTTCGCCGAACCGACCCTGGAGGCGCTGGCCAGCGGCGACGAGAGCAACCCGACGACGCTGCCCATCCCCTACGAGGGGATCCAGTTCGTCCGGATCCCGGAGTTCCAGGACCTGGGGACCCGCGTGGGTCAGCAGATCTCCGCCGCCGTCGCCGGTTCGGTGACGGTCGAGGAGGCCCTGGAGCAGTCCCAGCGGTACGCCGAGACCGTCGGCCAGACCTATCAGGGATGAGGTGTCGCTGGTGAGCACGGTGCAGACGGCGGAGAGACCAACTCCCGCCCCCGCGAGCATGACCCCGGAGATGAAGAAGGCCGTCCGGCGGACCGGGTGGGTGCGGCGCGCCCCCCTGATGCCGGCGCTGATCTTCGCGATCCTGGTGACGCAGCTCCCGTTCCTGCTGACGATCTTCTACTCGTTGCAGTCCTGGAACCTGGTGCGCCCGGGTTCCTCGGAGTTCGTCGGCCTGGCCAACTACGTCAACGTCTTCGCTGACAGCACCTTCCGGGGTGCGGCGCTGCGGACGATCCTCATCACCGGCGGCTGCGTGCTGATCGCGATGCTGTTCGGTGTGCTGCTGGCGATCCTGCTCGACCGGCCCTTCCGGGGTCGGGGCGTGGTGCGGACCCTGCTGATCACCCCGTTCCTGGTGATGCCGGTGGCCGGGGCGCTGCTGTGGAAGACGACGATCTTCGACCCGCTGTTCGGGCTGCTGAACTTCGTCCTCAGCCCGTTCGGCGTGGACAGCGTGGCCTGGGTGTCGCAGTACCCGATGGCCGCGGTGATCACGGCCCTGGTGTGGCAGTGGACGCCGTTCATGATGCTGCTGGTCCTCGCCGGGCTCCAGAGCCAGGGCAAGGACGTGCTGGAGGCGTCGGCCACGGACGGCGCGAACCGCTGGCAGACCTTCCGCTGGGTGACGTTGCCGCACCTGCGGCGCTACATCGAGCTGGGTCTGCTCCTCGGTTCGATCTACGTGGTCAACACCTTCGACACCATCTACATGATGACCCAGGGCGGGCCGGGGACGTCCACGACGAACCTGCCCTTCTACCTCTACCAGCGGGCCTTCCTGGGCTTCGACGTCGGCCAGGCGGCGGCGCTGGGTGTCGTCACCGTGATCGGCACGATCATCGTCGCGACGGTGGCCATGCGGCTGATCTTCCGCAGCTTCTCCCGGGAGGACTCGTGAACGCATCGACCGAGTTGACGAGCGGACCGCGCCCGGCGGAGTCGAGGTCGGGCGCGCCGGCGGGCCGGCGCAAGCAGACCGGCTCGCAGCGGGCGGGTGGCATCGCGCTGACCACGCTCACCTGGGTGCTGGGGCTGGCGTTCTTCTTCCCGGTGCTGTGGATGGCGTTGACCGGGTTCAAGTCGGAGGCGGAGGCCTACAGCGACCCGCCGACGCTGTTCTTCGTCCCGACGTTGGAGCAGTACCGCAGCGTGTTCGACCGGGGGGTGCTGCCCTACCTGCTGAACTCGGTGTGGGCCACGCTGATCTCGGCGATCCTGGTGATCGTGCTGGCCACCCCGGCGGCGTACGCGCTGTCGATCAAGCCGGTCAAGCGCACCCAGGACGTGCTGTTCTTCTTCATCTCCACCAAGATGCTGCCGGTGGCGGCGGTCATCGTGCCGCTGTACGTCGCGGCGCAGCAGCTGTCGCTGGCGGACAACATCTGGACGCTGGTGATCCTCTACACGGCGATGAACCTGCCGATCGCGGTGTGGATGATGCGGTCCTTCTTCATGGAGGTGCCGAAGGAGATGTTGGAGGCGGCCCGGGTCGACGGGGCGACGCTCCCGCAGATGTTGCGCCAGGTCCTGATGCCGGTGGTGCTGCCGGGGGTGGCCGCGACGGCACTCATCTGCCTCATCTTCTCCTGGAATGAATTTTTCTTCGCCGTGAACCTGACGGCGGCCCGCGCCGCCACCGTGCCGGTGTTCCTGGTGGGCTTCATCACCAGTGAGGGCCTGTACTGGGCGCAGCTGTCGGCGGCGGCCACCCTGGCCTCGCTCCCGGTCATCCTCGCCGGCTGGGCAGCGCAGAAGCAGCTGGTGCGCGGTCTGTCGATGGGTGCGGTGAAGTGATCGGCCGTCACCGCGCGGTTCCCGCCGCGCGGTGACCTCGGACCCACTGAGCCCGTGCCGGCGTGCTCAGTGGTCCGACGCCCCCACCGGGATTCCCTGGTGGGTGCGGCGTCGGAGGAACGCCCCGGCGTGGCCGCCTCGCGCGGATCACGCCGGGGCGTTCGCACGTTCCGGGGTCCTTCCGAGGACGGCCCCGGGTGGCGGTGCTCCCCCGACCACCGTCGAGGCCCGCCGGGTCACCCTTGTCCCGCCGGGATGACCCGGCGCGGTCCGCTCCTGGCCCGGAGAGGGGCGGTCCGCACCCGGACCGGCGGTGTCCGGGCTCCGGGTACGGCGCTGGCCGTCGCCAGCTCCCGGTTTCGGCGGGCGCACCCGACCACCCGGGTGGACGCGGCCGCGCCCTGGCCCGGGCGTGGCGGGCGGTGCCCCTCAGCCCGCCGACGGGTCCGAGGAGGTCGTGCCGGAGGAGCGTGCACCCTCCCCGTCGGCCGGTCCCCGCCGGGACGGGGAAGCCCGTCCCGCGCCACGGCCCCGCGTGTGGGTGATCCAGCACTGGACGGCGATCACCACGCCGAGCAGGGCACCGAGCACGGCCGGCCAGTGCGTCCCGCCGCCCTCGGGGCGGTCCACGACGGCGCTCACCGCGAAGATGACCGCGCTGGCGGCTGCCGCGACGCCGGCCACGGCGAGGACGCGCTGGATCCAGGCTGGCGGGTGGGGTGCGGCCACGTGCTCACTCCAGGTGGTGTCGTCCTCGGGCCCAGGGCCTGGTGACGCCGGGCCGGCGGCCTTCGGTGCCTCGCGCGTGGACCTCGTCTCGGGAGACCGGCGGGGGCGGTGATCACGATACGCCGCCGGTGGCACCGCCCGTCCCGGGCGCGTCCGACGGCGGGCGACGGTGGCTCGGCTGGGACGGCGCGGGGGCGGCGACATCGCCGGGCGGGGAATCCTCGGGGGAATCCGGGCCGGTCCGGTGCCCGGGGCGAGCGCGGTCACCCGGCCGGCGGTCCGAGCTCCTCCGCTCCCGAACGGCGGCGTTCCACCGCACCCAGTGGGCCACCGCCGACACGGCGAAGAGCGATCCGGTGGCGACGAACCACCCGTTGATCTCGCCGTTCTCCCGGTGGTGCAGGACAACGGCGACGGTGAACAGCAGGGCGGTGACGGTGTTGAGGACGGCGTTGATGACCAGGAGCCGGGGGCTCCACGGGGTACGACGACGTGGGGGCACTCCTCACCTCCCCGCCTCGCCGGCGTTCCGCCGGATCTCCGCTTCCCGGCCGCGCATCCGCTCGTCGTCGCGGCGCATCTTCCGCCAGGCTCGTGAGCGCACCCAGGTGGTGCAGCCGAACGCCGCTGCCAGGGCGATCAGCCACGGCGCCGGCAGCTCCAGCAGTTCCCGGAGCCTGCCACCGTCGTGGACGGCGACCAGGGCGCCGATCAGCGCGAAGGCCACCACCAACCCCACGCCGGCCAGGACCCTGGCGCGGCGCGAGCGGAGGCGGGGCGGTGGGACATCGGTCTCGGACATGCGACACACTCCCCTCCGTGGGTTCGGCCAGTCACGGGCCGGGCGCGGCGGTCGCCGCCGATCTCCCGGGAGCGCCCGGTGCGCGCCGAGCCCGTGGTGGTGGTCTCCCGAGGGGCGCGGCGCGGCCGTCGAACCCGGCACGCGCCACACCCGGAGCGGTTCAGCGGTCGACGTCGACGATGATCCGGTTGCCGAGCACCCGGAGCTCGTACTCGTTCTCGCCGTCGGTGCCGACGACGAACTCGAAGGTGCCGTTGGGATCGGCGAACAGGGTGGCGCTGGCGACCGTGGCGAGACCGCCGGCCGGCATGTCGAAGTTGGTGGGGTTCGCGCTCTCCAGGATGAGGGGGCGGTCGGCGATGCCGATGACCCGGATGAAGTCGGTGCCGGCGGGCGTGGTGTAGAGGCGGTCGTCGTCCGCGTTGGGCGGGTTCACGTTGGACACGGCCCGCACGTTCGTCAGGGTGACGCCGCCGTGGAACTCGGCCACCACCCGGTCGAAGTCGGGGTGGGCCCCCGCGCGGAACTCCACGCTCCCGGTCTCCACCGCCGTTCCCCTGCCGTCCGAGGCGGCCGGGGCCACCCCGTGGGGACCGCTCGCCGGGACGGCGTCCACCCCGCCCGGCGCCGGGGCGCCGCCGGCCTGGTCGGGTTCCGCCGTCGCGCAGGCGGTCGTCGCCGCGGCCAGGGCGAGGCCGCTGATCAGGGCACCCAGTCGTCTTCGCACAACACACCACCGTTCGTCGTCGTTGATCTTCGTCGTGTGTTCCAGGTACCCCGGCTGGTCGCGGTGTACACCCGGCCGCCGGGGGTTCGTGGTGGGGGCGGGGGCGGGGGACGTTGCCCGGCGCCTGCCGTGCTCCCCGTGGGGGTTCCGAGGCCCCCGCTACTGGTGGCCTCAGTCCTCGGCCCGGTAGCCGAGCCCGCCGTCCGCGTCGGACAACCGGAGCTGGTCGCCGCTGGTCTCGAACTCGACCTCGCCGCCGAGGGTGCTCAGCACGCGGTCGTCCTGGCGCTGGGCGAACTCGTCGTCGCAGGTCGCCTCCTCCGGCTCTAGGTCGACCACCTCCACTCGCCCGTCCGCCTCGCGCCAGGTGCCGGTGAACGCCCGGCAGCCGGTGGAGCCGGTGAGGGTGCCGTCGGCGGCGAAGCGGAGCGTGGCCGGGTCGCTGTGGGTGGAGGAGGCCGTCTCGCCGGTGATGACGGAGCCGAGGAGCCAGTCGGTGCCCACCAGCTCGGCGTCGGGGACCTCCGGCACGACCTCGAAGCGCAGTTCGACCTGCGATCCGGTCAGCATTAACGCGTCCCCGTCGCGGTGGGCTCCGCCGACCGCGGACAGGGCGGCGAGGTAGGTCATCTCCAGGTCCATCGTCGGCCCGTCGCAGCCCCGGGCCGTCACGCCGTCGAGGTTGATCCGGACACCGTCGTCGGCCGCGTCGACGGCCCCCGTGTAGAGGTTGCAGGCGGCGGTCCCGCGCACCTCGCCGTCGACCACGGAGAGGCTGACCGGGTCGGCGTCGTCGAGGTCGAACGGTCCCTCGGCCCCGGTGCCCGCGACCAGTGCCCACTCCCCCTCGAGCGCCGAGGACGCGCCAGGTTCGTGGCCACAACCGACCGCTCCGGCCAGGACCACGGCGAGGAGGGCGGGGACAGTGCGGCGTCGAACCATGATGACCTTTCCTTCGGGCGGCTGTGCCCCGAGGACGGGGGACGCCTCGGCGTGGGTTGCACGTCGGGAACGACGGGAACGGCACACCGCCCGACCCCGGTGGTTGGTGACCGGGACACGACGGAGGTCGGGTGTGCGATTCCGGGTGGGGGTCAGGGCTTCGAACACCTCGGGTGGCGGGCCGTGCCGCCGCCAGGGTCGACGGAGCGATCACAACGCCATCCACCTCGCCCGCGCTCCCGGCGAACCGTCCCGTGCTCTGGGCCGGGGAGATCGGCCGGTCTCGCGGGTGGCGGGCGGCTCGGGGCGTCAGTGCTCGGTCCGGTAGACGAGCCCGCCGTCCGCACCGGACAGCCGGAGCCGGTCGCCGTCGATCTCGACCTCGACACCGCCGTCGAGGATGCTCCACACGCGGTCGTCCTGGCGTCGGGTGGCGTCGTGGTCGCAGCGCGGCTCCTCGGGCTCCAGCTCCGCCAGTTCCAGGTCCGCCACCTCCACTCGACCGGCCTCCTCACGCCAGGTGCCGGTGAACCACCGGCAGCCGGTGGAGCCGGTGAGGGTGCCGTCGCCGGCGAACGAGAGCGTGACCGCCGGGTCACCTCGGGTGGAGGAGGCCGACTCGCTGGCGGAGGAGCCAGTTCCGCCGGTGACGACGGTGTCCAGGACCCAGTCGGTGCCCACCAGCGGGGCGTCGGCGAGCTCCGGGACGGGCTCGAACCGCAGCTCGACGTCCGTCCCGGTCAGCACCAACGCGTCCCCGTCGTGGCGGGCCCGCCCGACCGCGGACAGGGCGGCGAGGTAGGTCTTCTCCAGGTTCATCACCGGCTGTTCGCAGCCCATCTCCGTCCACTCGGGGGAGGGGAAACTGATGCCGTCGCCCACCGCGTGGAAGGGCCCGCCGTAGAGGTTGCAGGCCGCCTTCCCCGTCGCCTCCCCGTCGGTGACGGTGAGGGTGACCGGGTAGTGGTCGAGCACGTCCACCGGCCCGTCGGCGGTGCTCCCCCCGACCAGCTGCCACTCCCCCTCCAGGGCGGCGAGCCCCGTCCTCGGGGCAGCGACGTCGATCGCTGGGAAATCCGCGCCGGTCGCGGCGGGGCCGGGGTCCTGGCCGCACCCGGCCATCGCGGACAGAACCGCGGCGAGGAGGACGGGGAACACGAAGCGTCGAGTCATCATGACCATCCCTGGAAGCGGTTGTGCTCCGAGGACGGGGCCCCGGACGGCGCGGGTTGCACGTCGGGGCAGCGGGGAGGGCACACCATCCGTGGCCGGGTGGGCGGGACATGGCGGGTGCTCGGTTCGGCCGGGGCGTGGGGCGGCCCCTCGTCAGGCGCGGGAACCGCCCCCGTGATCGCTGTCCACGAGGGACGCGCGCCTTCCCACGCGCCCTGTGGGGTGCGGTCCACGGCCGGGACTGCGGGACTTCCGACGGCGGGGCACCGGAGCGGCGGGTGGCCGCATGCCTCGTGCCTTCCGAAGTGCCGTTGGGCGGGCTCGCGAGGAGTGGGACGAGGCTGGCGGTGGGGGCGCCGGGTTCGAGCCAGGCCAGGGTGGTCACGCGGGCAGAGGCAGCCACGTCCGCCCGTCCACTCGACGGCACCTCCCTTCATGGATGCACGTTGGATACATTCCTGTTGGTCACGTCCGTCCGCGCGGCCCGGCCGCGCCGCCTGTGAGGAGCCGCCCATGAGCCAGACCACCGCCAGCGCCCTGCGCCACCGGGTGACGCACGGTCCGCTGCTCGCGGTCCCCGGCGCGGCCAACGCGCTGGCCGCCCGCGTCATCGAGGACCGGGGGTTCGAAGCCGTCTACGTCACCGGTGCCGGGCTGGCCAACACCTACCTCGGCGTCCCGGACATCGGGCTGGTGACCCTCACCGAACTGGTCTCCCACGTGGCGGCCATCCGGGACGCGGTCTCCGTCCCGCTCGTGGTGGACGCCGACACCGGGTTCGGCAACGCGGTGAACGTGACCAGGACGGTCCGGCTGCTCGAACGCGCCGGCGCCGACGCCATCCAGCTGGAGGACCAGGCCGCGCCCAAGCGGTGCGGGCACTTCGACGGCAAGGAACTCGTCCCGGCCCTGGAGATGGTGGGGCGGGTCCGGGCGGCGGTCGACGCCCGCCGGGACGATGACCTGCTGGTGATCGCCCGCACCGACGCCAGGGCCGTCGAGGGCTGGGACGCCGCCTTGGACCGCGCCCACCGGTACGTCGAGGCCGGGGCGGACATGATCTTCGTCGAGGCGCCGAGGACGGAGGAGGAGGTGCGGGCGCTGCCCTCCGCGCTGCCCGTGCCGCAGGTGGTCAACCTGGTGGAGGGCGGCCGCACCCCGCTCCTCCCGCTGTCGGAGTTGGGTGGTTTCCGGATCGCGCTGTTCGCCAACGTCGCCCTCCAGGCGGCGGTGCGGGGGATGTCGACGGCCCTGGACCGGCTGCGGGAGACGGGCTCCCTCGCGGAGGTGGCCGACCAGCTGGCTCCGTGGAGCGAACGGCAGCGGCTGGTCGGGAAACCCGCCTACGACGAGCTGTCCGCCCGCTACGCGGCCCCGGCCGATCCGGCGGGCTGAGCATCCTCGACCGGGACGACCGCGCCTCCCCGGTCAGGGCGACGAGGTCTCCTCGGCGGCGTCGGAGTAGTGGTCCCGCACCACCCGTTCGATGGCGGCGGCCGCGTTCCCCCGCAGCGAGGACATGCTGAAGTAGATGTCCCCGCCGACCTCGGGGTGTCGCCGGTTGAGCGTCAGGTGCTCGCTCAACTCGGCGTCGTCCCAGGCCGGCGAGCTGCCCACCTTGTAGGCGGCCTGCCCGATGTGGAGGCCGACACCGGTGCCGGCGACCAGCTCGGACCACCACGGGACGAGGACGCCGTAGTCGGCGGCGGCGTGCCCGATCTCCCAGTACACCTGCGGGGCGACGTAGTCGACCCAGCCTTCCGTCACCCAGGTGCGGCTGTCGGCGTAGACGGCGTCGTAGGACTCCAGGCCGCTGGTGCGGGAGCCCCGGTCGTCGGTGGAGGCGTTGCGCCAGATCCCGAAGGGGCTGACCCCGAAGTCCACCTCGGGTTTCGCCGCCCTGACCCGCTCCCCCATCTCCCGGACCAGCCGGTTGACGTTGTCCCGCCGCCAGTCGGCGACCGAGGAGAAGTCCCCACCGTGCTCGGCGAAGGTGTCCCCGTCGGGGATCTGCTGCCCCGCCACCGGGTAGGGGTAGAAGTAGTCGTCGAAGTGGGCCCCGTCGACGTCGTAGCGTTCGACGGCGTCCATCATGGCGTCCTGCACGAACTCCCGGACCGCCGGGACACCGGGGTCGTAGTAGAGCTGCCCGCCGTAGCTGAACACCCAGTCCGGGTTCCGCCGGGCCGGGTGGTCGGGGCTGAGCCTGTTCGGATCGGCCTGGGTGCTGACCCGGTAGGGGTTGAACCAGGCGTGGAACTCCAGGCCGCGCTGGTGCGCCTGTTCCACCAGGTACTCCAGCGGGTCGTACCCCGGGTCGCCGCCCTGGGTCCCGGTGAGCCACTGCGACCACGGCTCGTACTCGGAGGGCCAGAACGCGTCGGCGGTGGGGCGTACCTGGACGAAGACCGCGTTGAGCCGGAGCTCGACGGCCCGGTCGAGCAGGGCGTCGTACTCGGCGCGTTGTGCCTCGGGGGTCAGCCCGGTCCTGCTGGGCCAGTCGATGTTGGACACGCTGGAGATCCACACGCCACGCAACTGTTCCTCCTCGTTGGCCGTGGCCGTCGGCGGCGACTCCGCCTCGGCGCTCGGCGTCGTCGGCACGACGGAGGACCAGGCCAGCAGCAGGCCGAGGACACCGGCACCGAGAACGCGTGGCCGGCGACGGGAACGTTCCTGTCGGGTGAACACCTTCACCTCGCACTGTGCGCTCGCTGGTGGGACGGAGGTCGGTGCCCGACCTCGTCGCCCTGACGACGGTTACTTTCCCCTTCTCCGTCGACAATGGCGGAGATCGACGCGCACGCACCGGCTTCCGTCGCAGCACCACCCGTTCGGCGGTCAGCGCATCCGGCGTGAACGCCACCATCGGGGCGGGTCGCGCTTACGCGGCGCGCCCACTTCCGGCGGGCCGTGTCCTCCCGGAGGAGGCGGCAGCCGCGCACCGTCGGTCGCAGCCGAGAACATCGGCCCTGCGGTGTGCCGACCCGTGACCCGGTCGTCAGAAGCGGAATCCTGGTTCATCGTCACGTCGGGCCGGACACGTTCCCCGGCCGGGGGCGTGGTAGGTGGTGACCTCGCGCCCACGTCGAGCTGAAGGCGTCCCCTTTACCAGTCCGCGAAACACGTCGCCACCCCGGCGGGTGCCGAAACCGTGCGAACAGGGGCCGGGTGCCCCAATAGCCGCCCTGCCGCTCGGAGGGCGGTCCCTGGACCCGCCCGAGCACTCTGGGATGCGGAGCCTGTTCATGGACGCGCTGCGGGCACAAGACCTTGACGGCCTGGAACGCGAAGCGCCGCAGCGACCGTCGTCGGTGTTCGGCCGGGGCAACGGGAGCTTGCTGTTCACGCCCGCAGTTGGCCGAGCACGTTCCTCATCTGCTCATACGTCTCCGGCACCGCGTCGGCGTTCCCCAAGCGGTGCCGCTCCAAACGGATAGCGCCAATGTGCTTGGCGAGGTAGAGCAGCGACCTCCTAGCCGCAGCTGCCGTGGACGGTCGCTGCCCGTAGGTTTCCCAGAACGCATCCCGTTCAGTGCCGGGCTTCTTCGCCGCCATGAACACCGGCCAATCGGAATCGGGATCCCCCCACGACGTCCGATCATTGTCGAAGACCCCGGTAATCGTGGGCTCCGGCGCGTCGGATGCCATCATCACGTTGACCGTCCACAGGTCACCATGCAGCAGCCTCGGCTCGGTCACCTCGTTCAGCACCGCCTGGTACTTCTCCACTGCGGCCAACACCTCGTGCACGTCGGCCGAGTCGAGCCCGGCGTCGTCCAAGTCGGCCACGAGATCAACGAAGAACGCGGTGACAGCCTCGGCCCAGGTGCTGAACCCAGGGCCAGCCACAGGGCCGAACCGATCCCCTCGCACGGCATGGATACTTCGGGATATCTCCCCCATCTGCCGGAAGAACGTGGCCCACTCCGACTTCGGATATTGCCCGATACCTTCCGGACCGGAAACCCCATCGAGCATTTCCTGGAAAAGGTAGTCCCGGTCAATGATCTCGTGAGTGAAGTCCGCCGCGAGAGTGCGCGGAATCATCCGCGAAATCGACGCGAGGAACGGCGTACTTGCATACTCATTGCGCATCAGTTCCCGCTCGATGCGGTACTGACGTGCCGGTTCCGGAGCTATGCGCAGGATGACCCGACGGTTGTCGCCGAGGTCGACGCGGTAGGTGTTGTTGTACATCCCATTACCGAGTTCGACGGCCGAACAGGGTCTTACGTTCGACCCGAACGCCCGTTGACAAATGGCCTCGATCGCCTCGGCGGTCACCGACTGCTGGAAAGCATCAGCGGGACGCTCAATCGGACGGAACTGCACACAGTCTCCTTCGCTGACATGGTCAGGCGCGTTCGAGGGTGCCATCCTCACAGGTCGAATTCCCCAGCCTTGCACCAGCTACGAAAGCGGTCCACTCCTCGAAGGTATACAGGTGCACGAGCAGTTCGGGATGCTTGAAATTTCAAACCCAGCTCATCGATCAGCCGCATCCCAGTGGCCTGACTGTCCCGGATGGAGTGCCCATTTTCCAGCCGGGTGATCTTCATTCGTGACTGGCCAATGCGCTTGGCCAGGTCGGCGTGCGTCAACCCGGCAACCTCCCGCAGCACGCGCAGCTCCACCGCCAACCGCTGTCGACGCACGTATGGGTTGATCATCACACCTCCCTGCACACGGCTCACCAATGAACAGTTCGACGTAGCGTGCAGATCAGTAGCGTATCTCACAGCGCCGGACCAGCAATACCCGCGCCGAGCACACGTTCGGGCCGACACCAAGTCAGGCCCTGCTGTGAGCGTCGACGGAACTCAAGAATGCTTGGCAGTGGTCGCGGCGCAGCAGAACTGTCGGGCCGAATACGTCCCTCATACACCAGAAGGGCGGATCTCGCGACGACCGGCGAGGGCGGACTCGTCACCCGAGTTGACGCGGGTTCCCCTCGGCAGAACAAGCTTGTCGTGGTCGCCCGGCCAACAGGGTTCACCGGCCTTGGAGCTGGTCCACGGCAGGCTTCGAACAACAGACCCGCCCTCGTTCGGCAGCCCCACGCTCGCCGGCAGTCCACCCATCGTGGCAGCCGAAGGCCACCCACCACCACCCGTAGGACACGGACACCACCGGGAGGAGCAGCGGCTACCACCAGCAGCGCTCAACCCGCCCCAGGCGATGCCACCGGAACCGCGGACACGTCCTTCCACCGCACGCCGCCACCCAAGCCCACCCACCCCCCGAACGCCTGGAGCCCCCGCATCACGGGGGCTCCACCACATCCGAGGAACGCTCAGAAGCGGTCGGACCTCACCGCCGCGATGAAGGCAGCGAAGGCGTCACGATCAACGACGAGGGTGCCCGCGTCCCGGTTCTTCGTGTCCCGGATACCCGCGATGCCTGGCGCGCCACCGACTTCGACGCAGTCGCCCTGGCTTCCGCTCGCCCGTGCCTTCCGCCACCCGGTGAGGCGGTCACGTGCCGTCATGGTGCCTGCCTTTCGTACTGGTCACGGTACGAGGCGATGACCTTGGCTGAGTCGTCCGGGGTCATCGCCACGGCGGACAGCGTAGCCAGCGCTTCCAGGTACACCGAGGTGTCGCTCCGCCTGTCGAGATACGTCCCAGTGGCCAGATGTTCGAGGTAGACAACTGGATCCGCGTCGGCGAACTCCAGGATCGTGCCCATCCCACGTCCGCCGATCATCCAACCGGGCTGTGGCCCGATCGCCTCCGGGATGACGCGCACGGTGGCGTGTGCGTGGTCGATGAGCAGGTCCAACTGATCAGCCATTACTGCCGGGCCACCCACAACCCGGCGGAACGCGACTTCGTCGAGGTAGGCCGTGTAGACGGGAGCATTCCGGGAACGCAGCAACGCCTGACGCCCCATCCGGGCGAGTACGAGGTCCGCCATCGGATATGGACCCGGGGTGGCAGCAACCATCGCTCGGGCGTAGTCCGCAGATTGGAGCAGGCCCGGCACGATGTCACTGATCTGCGTGATCCGAACTGCCTCGTTCTCGTAGCTGATGAGCGTGCCGAGTTGGCCGGGAAGCGAGGACGACGGGGTCCACGGTGACGCGCTCCGGCGCGGGCGGCTGGCCCCGGGGGTGGTGGCCCCCGAGGCCACCACCCCCACCCTCCCCGCGTTCCCCGCACGTCCCGCCCTGGCCGGTGTCATCCCGCAGTGGACGGAGCCAGCACCGTGATCACCCCCACCAGCCGCACCACCCCACACCCTTGGTCAGCCACCGTCCCCGCCATCGACCCGACCGGAACGCTCACCACCCTCACCCTCGTCCTCGCCCCCGACCAGTCGACCGTCGTCCTGCTCGCCAACGGCACCCACACCCCCCTGGCACCCCCCGCCGCCCGCCACCTCGCCGCCGCCCTCCGAACACAACGCCGACTGCTCCTCACCCTCCACAGCGGACCCGCCTGCCGAACCCTGTCGGTCGCCCCCACCGCGACCCGGCCCACCCCCACCTCCGGGGCCAGACTCACCCTCCGCTCGGCCTCCCAGATCGCCGCCCACTGGCCGCTCATCCTCGGCCCCGGCCCCGCGCGATCCCTCACCCGCCTGCTCGACGAGGCGGCCCACCACTGCCGGCGGGCACCCTCGGCCCACCGACCCTGACGGAGACGACCATGACCACCCCGCCATCGCACCTCAACCCCACCCCGACCCGGGCCTGCCGTGTCCGCGCCTACGCCCTCCCGGTCCGCGCCCGCCGGGTCCGCCCCTACCTCCCGGCCCGGCCATGACCACCCCCGGGACCGTGCTGCCCGGCACCGAGATCGGACGCATCCTGGCCTGGTGGCCCGCCGGCCACCAGACGACGACCCTGCGGGTGGAGGCCAGCCCGCTCGGTGTCGTCCTCCGCCCCGAGGACACCCCCACCGAACCGATGGGGATTCCCCCCGTCCAGGCCCGCCGCCTCGCCGGAGCACTCCTGGTGGCCCACGCCCACGCGGTGGCCACCGTCCTGACCACCGGGCCGGAGCTGGTGGCCTCGCTGATGGTCACCTCCCTGCCCGGTCTCGGGGGCAAACTGCTCACCCTGGCCTGCCCCGGGCTGGAACCGCGGCGGTGGGCACTGCCCACCACCTGGCAACCCACCCGCCCCGGGGATCCCCCGCTCACCCACCCGGAGGCCGCCGGCGCGCTCCTCGGCCACGCCGCCGGCCACCCACCAGCCGACCAGCACCCCTCCCCACCGCCCTGAACACACCGGAACCCGATGCCGGCCCACCGCCGACCACCACACCACGGTGGAGGCGGAGTCGGCACCGGCGGGCGGCCGTACTCACCACACCCCGGCCGCTCCCCCGCGTCGGCGGACCGCGCCGCCCACGTCGACGGGTTCGCCCCGCCGGGCAGGGGCACGCCGGTGACAGCGCCAGCCGCACGGCGGTTTCCCTCGGTTCCCGCACCGACCGCGTTCCCACGTCCACCCGCTCCCGCCCCTGCGGGACGAACTCACCGGGCCGGTGCGGCGGGGCCGGCGGCCCGGTGTCTCGGCGGGCTCACGGCGAGGGCCAGACGACCGCCGCCGCGCCACCCCCCTGCCGGGTGGGCTCGGCGACGGCGACCAGCCGCCCGTCGGGCAGGAACTCGACGCCGCTGGCCATGCCGATGCCGCTGGTGGTGTCGAAGCGGTGGCCCCGGTCGAGGAGCCCGTCCACGGCGGGCAGGTCCACGAAGGTGGTCTCGGCGAGGGTGGTGGCGGTGTTCCGCTGGCTGGCGCGCGGGGCGGCGACGGCCTCCAACAGGGAGGCCTCCCGGTCAAGGCGTTGGGTGAGGATGCCCAGCACGGTGGTGATGATCGTGGTGCCGCCCGGGGAGCCGGTGGCCAGCAGGGGCTTCCCGTCGTGGAGCACGATCGTGGGGGCCATCGACGACCGGGGCCGCTTCCTCGGGCCCGGCAGGTTCGGGTCCGGCTCTCCCGGTGTCACCGGGGAGAAGGAGAAGTCGGTCAGCTCGTTGTTGAGCAGGAAACCCCGTCCCGGCACGACCATCCCGTTGCCGCCGGTCTGCTCGATGGTCAGGGTGTAGGAGACGACGTTGCCCCACCGGTCGGCGGTCGTCAGGTGCGTGGTGCTCATGCCCTCCCGGCCCGGTTCCACCTGGCCCCCGTCCGTCCCGCACGGCGTGCTGGCCCGGGGGTCGCCGGCGGGCACCGGGCTGGTCAGGGCCCGGTCAGGGGAGATCAGGCACGCCCGGTCGGCGGCGAAGGCGTCGGACAGCAGTTCCCCGGTGGGGACGTCGGTGAAATCGGGGTCGCCCACCCAGCGGTTGCGGTCGGCGAAGGCGACCCGGGAGGACTCCAGCAGCCAGTGCAGGTAGGAGGACTCGTCCATGCCGGCGAGGTCCACGGTCTCCAGGATGTTCAGCGCCTCCCCGACCGTCGTGCCGCCGGACCCGGGCGGGGCCATCCCGTACACCTCGTACCCCCGGTAGTCCAGCCTGGTCGAGGGCCGGTCGGGTGCGGTGTGGGCGGCCAGGTCGTCGGTGGTCATCCCGCCGGGTCGGACCACGCGGTCCGCCCCGGGGTCGACCTGGGGTTCGCGCACCGAGGACACGATGTCCTCGGCGATCTCGCCCTGGTAGAACGCCTCGACCCCGTGGGTCCCGAGGATCCGGTAGGTCTCGGCGAGGTCCGGGTTGCGCAGCACGGTGCCGATCTCCGGTGGCCGCCCGTCGGGCAGGAACAACTCCCGGGTGGCCGGGAACGCGGCGAACCGCTCCTGGTTGGCGGCGGTCTGGCGGTGGAAGTTCTCGTCGACGACGAACCCGCGCCGGGCCAGGATCTCGGCGGGCCTGAGCAGTTGGGCCAGGTCGCGGCTCCCCCAGCGGTCCAGGACCCGCTGCCAGGTCAGGGGGGTGCCGGGGACCCCGACGGAGAGGCCGCTGGTGACCGCCTCGTCGAAGGGGATCGGCTGCCCGTCCTCCAGGAACAGGTCCTCGCCGGCCGAGGCGGGGGCCGTTTCCCGGCCGTCGACGGTGTGCACCTCGCCGGTCGCGGCCTCGTAGTGCACGAGGAAGCCGCCGCCACCGATCCCGTTGGAGTAGGGCTCGGTGACCCCGAGGGCCGCGGCGGTGGCGACGGCGGCGTCGACGGCGTTGCCACCCCGCCGCAGGACGGCCAGCCCAATCTCGGTGGCGTACTCGTCGGCGGAGGCGACCGCCCCGCCGTGCCCGACGGCCTCCGGTCGCTTCGGCGGCGGTGCGGCGGCTCGCGCCCCGACCTCGGGTTCACCGGCCGCCGGGACCACCGCCACCGCGGCGACCGCCGCGGCGGTGGCCAGCACCGCGACCGTCCGGAAGCTCCGACGCATGCGCCCACCTCCCTGAGGTCCGACCGGCCGCGCCGATCGGGGGTGTCCGGATCGGACCACCGGCACCCGTGGACCTCTCATGGTCACAGCTCGTGTCCCAACGCGCACCCGTCAGCCAACGGATCACCTGCTTCACCCCGAGGAGTGAGACGGTGGCCGCGCACCGTCGGGCGCCGGCTCCGGGCGCACCCCACCCGTTGGCGCCGTGGCATGGCCCGCTCGCGGGGCCCCGCTCCGCCCGTCGGAGCCGGACCCGCGTCGCGGTCGCGCACGATCGGCCCTCGCCCCAGGAGCCCAGGACGCACCGGAGGGCTCCCGGCCGGCGCTCCTCCGCTGCCGGCCGCCCGCCCGTCCCCCAGCGGCGTCCTCCCGGGCACCGCGAGGACATCCGGGGCCGCCTCGGCGCTCACTCCCGCCGGGGCTCGGGCACCGACGATGCCGGGACGGCTCCCGCCGCCGGGACACCGTTCTCCCGGACCTCCTCGCACCGCAGGCCCTCGACGCCCTCGACCAGGGCCGGCTCGTCCACCCGTCGAACGTCGACGTCCCGCAGCGCCACGCCGCGCACCGGGGCGTCCGAACGGCCCCGGATCTCCAGCGACCGGCCGGCCCGTTCCACGGTGAGACCGTGGATCCCCACGCCGAGCACGGCCGGTCGGGCACCCCGGGTCCAGCCGGCTCCCCCCTCGTCGGCCACGATCCGCACCACCGCGCCGTCGACGGTGTCCACGTCCACATCGCGGACGTGGACCTCGCCGACCGTCCGGCCGGCCCGGGACCCACCCCGCACCCGCAGGGCGGTGTCGGTCCGGGATCCGCTCACCCGCAGCCCGGACAGGAACACCTGCTGGGCACCGGCGCCCACCACCACCGCCTCCCGGGCGCCACGCAGGGCGCAGTCCTCGACGAGGACCTCCGAACTCGGGACGTCGGGGTGCCGCCCGTCCTCGCCCTGCCCCCCGAGCACCGCCAACGCGCGCTCCGAGGCGTCGAGGTCGCAGCCGCGCACCCGGACCCGCCGGCTGGACTCGACGGCGCAGCCCACCCCGTCGGGGCCGGTGGCGCGGACCGCCACGTGCTGGACGAGCACGTTCTCACAGGACACCGGGTTCACCGCGGCCATCGGCGCGTTGAGCACGGTGACGCCGTCGATGACCACGTTGCGGCACCGGTAGGGCTGGACGAACTGGGGCCGCAGCGCGTCCCGCGCACCGAAGACCCGCTCGCTGACCCGGACCCCGCGTTCGGCCAGGGAACGCAACCGTTCCCTGGCGGCGGCCTCCGAGGGGTCCCCCTGGCGCCACCCGTGCTCGGGCAGCCCCGTCCACGGCCACCAGTGCCGCTCGTCGGCGCCACCGTCGAGGACACCGCCGCCGCTGACGCCGACGTTGCGCTGCCGGTGCGCGTACACCAGCGGCGAGGGCCCCACCAGGTCGAGACCGCCCCAACGACCTCGCACCCCCGGCAGGTAGGCGGCCGGGTCCCGGCTGAACGCCACCGTCGCCTCGTCGGAGACGTACAGGTTCACGTTGCTGAGCAGGTGGACCGGGCCGGTCAGGAACCGGCCGGCCGGCACCACCACGTGCCCGCCGCCCGCCTGCGCGCACAGCTGGATCGCGGCGCGGATCGCGGCCGTGCAGTCACGTTCACCGTCCCCGACCGCGCCGAACTCGGTGACGTCGAGGAACCGGTTGGGGAACCTCGGGGGACGCACCCGGTCCCGGAGCCGGTCCGCCCTGCCCCACGGTCCGACCGGGGCGGCGACCAGCGGACGGGCGGGACCGTCCTCGCCGCACGGCGTGCCGGCGTGGGGACGACCGGCACGCCGATCCGGTTCACGTCGACTGTGGACGGAAGTCATGGGAAGCCTCCTCGGGGGCCGGCCCTCGGCCGGAGTCGGTCACCGGCGAGGGCGGGACGCCGGCGAACCGGTCAGGGGCCGCGCGGCGGTGGGAGCGGGCCGGCGGGCGCTCCGGACACCGGAGGACGACCCCGCGCCGGCGACGACCTCCCCCGCGGACGCCGAAGCCGGGGCGTCGGCCCCGTGACGTCCGGCAAGGAGAGGCGCACCGCCCGGACCGTGCCACCGGGCCACCGCCAGCCGACCCAGCAGCTAGGCGAAAACTTTCCTCGATATACCACTTGCCAATATATCCGCCACCACTTCCCGGTCAATAGGTCGAAGGATTTCCACGTTTCCGGCCATCGGTGGATTGACGGAGCCCCCAAACGCGCGGCGCGCGCCGGACCTGGTCCGACGCGCGCGGCTCGTGGAGCGGGATCGTTGGGTCAGAGGCCGATCTTGCCGACGCCGGCCCCGGCGGTCACCACACCGGGGACCCGCTCGGCGGCGATCGGCGTGTAGCCGTAGGGGATCGGCCGCACCTGCGCCCCGTTCCTGGCCTCCGGCGTGCCGGAGTTGTCCAGCCAGTTGTTCAACAACAGGGTGTTGCCGGGAGGGGAGGTGGTGCCGGAGGAGGCCAACACCGGCCGGCGCACGTTCTCGAAGTAGTTGCGCTCGACGTAGACGCCCGCCTCGATGTTCGAGGACACGCCGTAGCTGCCGACGTCGCGGAAGTAGTTGTTCAGCACGTGCACGGGGTTGCCGAACCGCACGCGCGGGTTGCGCTGGTTGGTGCCCTCGAACAGGTTGTGGTGGTAGGTGACGCGCAGCCTGCCCCGGTCCATCCCCCCGTCGTTGTCCGAGGAGCCGACCAACGAGGTCTTGTCGTGGTTGTGCAGCCGGTTCCAGGACACGGTGACGAAGTCGGAACCACGGCGGATGTCGATCAGACCGTCGTACGCGTTCGACAGGTCGTTGTGGTCGATCCAGATGTTCGTGGAGCCGTCCTGGATGTTGATCGCGTCGTCGTTGGACCCGGTGAGGACCAGGTTCCGGATGATGATGTTGCGCTGACCGTTGATCGTCAGGCCACCGCCCCGGATACCCGAGTTGGACCCGACCCCCAGGATGGACTTGTTGGAACCCACCCGCTGCATGCCGCTGACCTGGATCATCCCCTGCACCCGGATGATCAGGCGCTCCGAGGAGTTCAGGTTGCTGGCGAGCTGGGAGGCGTTGGTGACGGTGACCGTCCGACCACCGGCGCCTCCGGTGGTTCCGCCGTTCTGCGAGGCCCACCCGACGGGGGCGCTGTCCTGGGCGAGCGCCGCCGACTGGGTCACCGCCAGCGTCCCGCCCGCCGTGGCCAGGACCGCCGCGAGCGCGGTCAGCGCGCGCCGCCAGCCCCGCCGGGGCAGGGGCTGACGGCCGGGTCTCGGTCGGATCTCGTCTGTTCTCATCAGGAAACCTCTCGTCGTGGCCAGGGAACGGTCCATGACCGTGGGATGGGGAGGGAGGGCGGTGCCGGGCGGTAAAGGCCGCGTCGGAGCGCCGGAGAAGCCGACCCGGGAGCCGACGACCGCGCCCCGGGGGAACGGAACGTAGCAACGGGGTTCCGGAGGGTCAACGCGGCGGGACGGGTGGGCCAGGCGAACGGCGCCGCTTTCGATAACCCACCGTCGCCCCGGGCAGATCGAACGGGTTCGAATGGCCGGCGGCGGCCAGGAAACGCACGAGAAGGCGCCGTCGTCCCCGGACCGCCGTCCGGTCGCACGGTCCGGTTCGTGGACAGGACCTACCGCCGAACGAGGGACCGGTGCTCGACACGCCCCCACTCCGGCACCGGCTCGGCCAGACTGGGCCGAGCCGTCACCGCACCGGGTCACCCCCGGCCCGCCGTCGGACGCGTCCGCCGACCGCCCCGCTCCGGGCCCCCGGTGGCGTCTCCCCGCGACACCGTCCCGCCGTTCGGTCCACGAGATTGGGAGAGCCGCCGATGAGCTCGCTCCGCACCCCCGCCGCCCCCGGTGTCCCCGTCCTGGGCTCGCTGGTCGACCTCCGACGTGACGCGCTCCAGGCCTACCTGCGGGCCTGCCGGGACCGTGGTGACGTCGTGCGGTTCGTCGCGGGCCCACCCGGGCTGCGCGTCGCGTTCCACGCGGTCTTCTCCGCGAGCGGGGCCGCCAAGGTCCTGTCGGCCGGGGCCCCGTTCCACAAGGGAGGCCACCTGTACCGGGAGGTCAGGGCCGTCATCGGGGACGGTCTGCTCACCAGCGACGGTGGTGACCACGTCCGCCAGCGGCGCCTGGTCCAGCCGCTGTTCACCCGGCGCCGGGTCGACGGCTACGCCGAGGGCATCCGGGAGGAGACCATCCGCACCCTCGACGGGTGGCGGGGCCGGGACGGCGAGGTGGTCGACATCGCCGGGGAGATGACAGACCTGACCCTCCGGGTGGTGACCCGCCTGCTCTTCGGGGCGGACGGCAGCGCGGCGGTCCCCACCATCCAGCGCTGCTTCCCGGTGCTGAACTCCTGGACCTACCGGCGGGGGACCAGCCCCGTCCGGACGCCCCGCGAGTGGCCCACCCCCGCCAACCGGCGGGCGGCGTCGGCCCGCGCGGAGCTCTACGCGCTGTGCGACCGGATCATCGCCGACCGCGCCTCGGCTGGCGCGGACGGCGCCGACCTGCTCAGCAGGTTGATCCGCACCCGGGACGAGGACGGCGACCGCCTCTCCCCCTCCGAGGTGCGGGACCAGGTGCTGCTGTTCCTCCTCGCCGGCCACGAGACGACGGCGACGGCGTTGTCCTTCTCGCTGCACCTGCTCGCCACCCACCCGGAGGAGCAGCGGCGGACGCGGGACGAGGTGGACCGGGTGCTGGGTGGCCGGGAGCCGTTACCGGCCGATCTCCCCGACCTCGACCACACCACCCGGGTGGCCAAGGAGGCACTGCGCCTCTACCCGTCCGCCCCGGTGATCGCGCGCAGCGCGCGGGAGGACACCGAGATCGACGGCCACCGCATCCCGGCCGGCACGGAGGTGGCGCTCATGCCGTGGGTGACCCACCGGCACCCGGCCTACTGGTCAGAACCCGAGCGGTTCGACCCTGACCGCTTCCTGCCCGAGCGGGAGGCCACCCGGCCCCGCTACGCCTGGTACCCCTTCGGCGGGGGACCTCGGGCGTGCATCGGCCAGCACTTCTCCATGCTGGAGACGGTGTTGGTCCTGTCGATGCTGACGCACGCGTACCGCTTCGAAGCGGTGGACCGGACCGTCCCGGTCGGTCAGGGAGTGACCCTGACGCCCCTGGGCCCGAACAGGTGCCGCCTGGTCGCGCGCTGACCCGGCGCGGCACCGCTCCCGGCGGGAACGGCGGGGCAGCACGCGGGCGAACCCGCCGGACCGGGACCGACCGGCGGGGGCGGCCCGGTCGGTCAGTGGCCGTCGTGCGTCCAGAGCCGGGCGTCGGCGCGCGCCGGGTCGTTGGCGCAGCTGATCAGCCCGTAGCCGGCCGCCATGGCGAGGAGCACTCCCGCCGCCGCGGGCGGGTACCAGAGCAGCGCCACCGCGACGAGGAGAAGCACGCCGCCCAACGCGAACAGCGCGGCACGCCGGGTGTCGGACATGGTTGACCTCCCTGTTCGTGGTCCTGATGTCCTCGGTGTCGATGCCACCACCCCCCCGCGTTACCGGTCGATCGCCGATTCACACGGCCTCGCGTCCACCGTCACCCGAACGCGGGTGCGGAGAACCCGGGTGAGGTGGTGACCGGGAAGGCCGCGGAGGTCGGGAGGGGCCCGAGTGCCGGGGGCCGGGCGGCCGAGCCCCCTCGGCCGGGGGCACCCGCGCGACGGCGGCCGTCCGCGTCATTGAGCGGGTGGGAACACCGGTCCTATGCTGAACGGGCCGCCCGGATCCGAGTGCCTTCCTCGGTCCGACAGTCCCCTGTCCGGACCACTGGTCACCCCAGAAGGCAGGTCATGAGGAACCCACTGAGAACCGCAGGAACCCTGCTCGCCTCCCTACTGCTCACCCTGTTCGTCGTCACTCCCTCGGCGCACGCCCAGGCCGGCTTCACCGTCTCCGACGGTCGGCTGTACGACGCGAACGGCAACGAGTTCATCATGCGCGGGGCCAGCCACCCCCACGCGTGGTTCACCCACGAGACCGGCGCCTTCGCCGACATCAAGGCGCTGGGCGCGAACACCGTGCGCGTGGTGCTCAGCAGCGGCCACCGCTGGGAGCGCAGCGACGTCGACGACGTCGCGAACGTGGTCTCGCTGTGCAAGGCCAACCGGCTGATCTGCGTGTTGGAGGTCCATGACACGACCGGGTACGGGGAGCAGGACGGCGCGGCCAGCCTGGACCAGGCCGTGGACTACTGGCTCGACGTCCGGGAGGCCGTGGAGGGCGAGGAGGCCTACGTCATCGTCAACATCGGCAACGAGCCGCACGGCAACACCGGGTACGAGGCGTGGACGGCGGACACCATCGGCGCGATCGAGCGGCTGCGGTCGGCCGGGTTCACCCACACGCTGCTGGTGGACGCGCCGAACTGGGGGCAGGACTGGACCTTCACCATGCGGGACAACGCCGAGGAGGTCTTCGCCAGCGACCCGGCGGGCAACACGGTGTTCTCCATCCACATGTACGGCGTGTACGACACCGCGACGAAGGTCAGCGACTACCTGGCCGCCTTCCAGGACGCGAACCTGCCGCTGGTCATCGGCGAGTTCGGGCACTACCACTCCGACGGCGACCCCGACGAGGACGCGATCATGGCGGGCGCCGAGTCCCGGGGCCTCGGGTACATCGGGTGGTCCTGGAGCGGCAACAGCACCGAGGTCGGCTACCTCGACATGGTGAACGACTTCGACGGGAACAGCCTGACGTCGTGGGGGGAGCGGATCTTCCACGGTGAGAACGGGATCGCCGACACCTCGGTGGAGGCCTCGGTGTACGGGGACGACGGCGGCGGTGGCACCGGCCCGTCGTGCTCGGTGGGCTACCGGGTCGTCAACCAGTGGCCCGGCGGCTTCCAGGGTGAACTGGTCATCGGGAACACCGGTTCCGCCGAGGTGAACGGCTGGCGGCTGGACTGGGAGCTCCGCGACGGTCAACGCGTCCAGAACCTGTGGGGCGGGGTCGTCGAGCAGCGGGACGGTGCCGTGAGCGTCACCAACGCCACGCACACCGCGACCATCCCCGCCGGGGGCTCGGTGACCGTCGGGTTCACCGCCACCTGGACCACCGTGAACACCGGGCCGACCGGGTTCACGCTCAACGGCTCGGCCTGCGCGCTGGCGTGAGGACCGGGCGGAGGCCCGGGCGCCACCTCGGCCCGCGAGGCGGGGCCGAGGTGGCTGGCGATCCCCCGCCCCGCCGACGCAGGGGCGAGCGGGCTCACTCGACCGATTCGGGCTCCCTGGCGGCGAGGCGCCGCAGCAGGACGAGTTCGACGAGGTCGTTGACGGTGCGCAGCGAGCCGTAGGCGATCGGGTCGTCGGCCAACGCGATTCCGTACTCGCGCTCCACGCTCCCCACGAGTTCCCGGAAACGCTCCTCGCTGAGGTCGTCGAGTCCGAGCGAGACCCGACCGGTCACGCTGTCCGGGGAATCGGAGTGCTGCTCGACACCGAGGACGGCCAGGACGAACTGGCGGATCTCGTCTCTCATGGAACCTCTCTCGTGTTTTCGGGTCGGGCCGACGTTTCGGGGTGTTGACGACTTCCGGGTACGCGGAAAGAAGATCCCACCGATCGGCGGGGTGCCATCCTCCCCGGACCGACACTACAGCGCGGGCACCGTGGTGACGGCGCCCATCCGGACGCCGATCCTCCTCCACCGAGAACCAGCCGGCCCAGACAATTCGCCCATTGACCCCAGGGCCAGGACAATCAGCCACTTCGAACGTGATTCAGTTTCGACAATGACCCGACAATAGGGCAATTTTCGAAACGGGAATCTCCATTTCTCACTCTTTGGAGTGCAGGTCCTGATCCCACCTTGCAGGAGCTCCGGAAAAGGCGATAGCCATTGAACTCGTGAACCCCGCCGCGAGGTGTCCTTCTCGGTTCCCTTCCCGCATGGTCCTCGGGAGGAGCGGACCACTCGTCAGCCCCGCGCCGGGCTGGCGGCACCTCGGCGGGGTGGGGCGGAACCGGGTGCCACGGTTGGCGGGCCCACCAGCCCCACCGGACCGGCGAACCGACCGAACACGTCCGGCGACCGCACCCGCCGGGCACGGTCCTCCGGGCCGCCCGGCCAGGGTGCGGGCGCGAGGAAGCGGTGCTCCCCCCACGCTCCCGTCCGCCCCACGCTGAGTCCCTGGTCGTTCGCGGGGCGCGGTGCTGCCCCGCGGCCCGCGGCCCTACCGTCGTGGAAGCTGAGACACGGTCCGATGCGCATCCTCCTCACCGCACCGCCCGGCATCGGGCACGTGCTCCCCCTCGTCCCCCTCGCCTGGGCCGCCGAACTCGCCGGGCATGAGGCCCTCTTCGCCTCGACGGGTCCCGCGCTGGCGATGGCCATCCACTCCGGCCTGCGCTGCGCCGAGGTCTGCGGCACCGACATCGCCGACACCTACCGCCGCACCGCCGACCACGTCCAGTTCCCCCGCCCGCTGACCCGGAGCGAGGCCCAGCTGGTCCTGGCGGGGTGGAGCAAGTACGCCGAGCCCCGCAGGGCGCCCGTGCGCTCGGCCGCCGAACGGCTGTTGTCCGGCACGGTCGGCCTGACCGCGGCGGTGGGCGAACGGATGATCGACGGCCTGGTCGGCCTGATCCACCGCTGGTCCCCGGACGTCGTCGTGGCCACCGGTCAGATGCCGGCCGGGATCCTGGCCGCCGAGGTCACCCGCGTGCCGTTGGTCCTGCACCGCTCCGGTGTGGCCGGTCCGGTGCCGGCGGCGGCGTTGGCGTCCATGTCGGGCGCCCGAGCCCGTTACGGACTGCCTGACGGCGAGGTGATCCCGACGGCGGTGGTCGACAGCTGCCCCGACAGCCTGCGGCCGACGGGCAGCGACGCGGGGGTGCCGCTCCGGTGGACCAGTTACACCGGCGGCGGTGTCCTGCCCTCCTGGGCGCTGTCCGCGCCGGCGCGTCCCCGGGTGTGCGTGGTGGCCGGATCGTCCCTGCCGGCCCGCGCCGAGGACCTGCTCTTCGGCCAGCTCGTCGCGCAGCTGGGCCAGCGCGATGTCGAGGTGGTGGTGAGCACGGGCGGGGCGGACCTGTCGAGGTGGTCACCGCTGCCCTCCAACGTGCGCGTCGCGACCTGGTTCCCACTGCCCGCCGTGCTCCCCACCTGCGTGGCCCTCATCCACCACGGGAGCACCTCCTCGACCTTCGCCGCACTGGCCAGCGGGGTCCCCCAGCTGGTCCTGCCCCGGTCGCTGGAACAGCCGATGAACGCCGCCTCGGTGGTGGAACGGGGGGTGGGCGACGCCTGCGCCCTGCTGCCCGAGACCGTCGACGAGGTCAGCTCGGCCCTCGACCGCGTCCTGGACGACGACGTGCTGCGGTCGGCGGCGCGGGAGGTGGCCGAGGAGATCGCCGCGCTGCCCGCCCCCTCGCACGTCCTGAACCGGCTCTCCGAGTTCGTCCCGTAGTCCCCCACCCCGCCGTGCCCCGAGGACCGGGGCACGAGGTCGGGGCCGAGCGCTGGACGCGCGACCGGGCAGCAGGCGGCACGGAGCCGGCGCCCGGGGAAGGTGGACGACCCCGGGTTCTCCACACCGACCCCCGAAATCCGACGTCGCCATCGCCGGACGTCCGCCTCGGCCACCGCTCGGGGAGCCAGCGAAATCCGGAGGATTTCCCGGCACGGCCACCGCAGCGCTCAGAAGTTCCACCCGTCCGGGATGACCATCCGCCCCGGCGCGGGACCGCGAATACGCACCGGCCGTGGCACCGAGCCGTCCTTCCCGGGCGGCGGACGGTTACCGGATCAGCATTGGTCCAAAAAGCCCTGGCACTCCTGATGAATGTCTTAGAATCGAGGAATCCGGCGCGCGCTTCGCCAATCCGGACCGGGTGCGTCCGGGGGAGACAGGCTCGACCTTTTGGGGGAATCCTGCGACTGGACGTGCTGGGGCCGCTGTCCCTGTTCGGTGACGACGGCCAGCAGATCGTCGTGCCGCGCGGCAGGGCGGCGACGGTCCTCGCGTTCCTGACCGCCCGCCGCGGCCAGCCGGCACGCCGGGACCTCCTGGTGGACGTGCTGTGGGGCGAACGCCCACCCCGCACCAACGCGGCCAGCGTGCACAACTACGTCTCCACCGTGCGGGCCCTGCTGAACCGGGCGACCGAGTCCGGCGCGGACCGGCTCCTGCTCACCCCCCAGGGCTACCGGCTCGTCCTCCACCCCTCGGAATGCGACCTCCTGGAGTTCGAAGGCCTCGTGTCGGCCGGACGCGACGCGGCCCGACGGGGAGAACCCGCGCGGGCGGCGCGGCAGCTCCGCCGGGCACTGGACCTGTGGCGCGGGGAACCCTTCCCGCAGCTGGCCTCCTCCCCCCGTTCCTGGTCCGAGCCGAGGCGGCTCCACGAGCTGCGGCAGTCGGTCCACGAGGACTGCCTGGAGGCCGAGCTGTCGCTGCGACGTCCCGCCGAGCTGGTACCCGAGCTGCGGCAACTCGTCGAGGACGAACCGCTCAGCGAACGCGTCCGCGCGCTGTTGATGCGCGCGCTGGTCCTCGCCGGCGAGACCGCCTCCGCGCTCGCCGTCTTCCAGGAGGCCCGGGAGACGCTGGTGAACGCGCTGGGGATCGAACCCGGCCGGGAGCTGCGCGAACTGCACGGCAGCATCCTGCGCGACGACATGCCCCGCACTCCTCCCCCGCCCGGTGGCGACGCGGAGGGGACGACGGCCGATCCGGGATCGGACGAGACCGGTCCGGACCCGTGCGAGACCGACCCGTGGACCCCGCCCAGGCAGTTGCCCCGTGACCTGCCGGACTTCGTCGGTCGGGACGAGGTGCTGGCCCAGATCCTGGCGCACGCCGCATCCACGCGCTCCGTCCCCGTCCTGGTGGTCACGGGCGGGCCGGGGACCGGCAAGACCGCGTTGGCCGTCCACGCCGCGCACCACCTCGTCCCCCGGTTCCCCGACGGCCAGCTGTACCTGAACCTCGGTGGCGGGTCCGAACACCCCGTCACCCCGGAGGACGCGTTGGCCGCGCTGTTGCGCAACCTCGGGGTGACCGACGCGTGCGTGCCCACCGGGCTCGAGCACCGGGCGGCCGCCTACCGCAGCCGGCTCGCCGGGCGTCGCGTGCTGGTCGTCCTCGACGACGCCGCCGACGTCGACCAGATCACCCCGTTGTTGCCCGGGACCGCCGGCAGCGCCGTCCTGGTCACCGGCCGACGACGGCTCCCCGCGCTGCCCAGCGACCTCTCGACCGTGCTCGAACCCTTCACCCCCGAGGAGTCACTGCGGTTCCTCGCCCGGCTGCTCGGTGCCCAGCGCGTCGAGGACGAGCCGGAGGCGGCCGCCCGCCTGGTGGAACTGTGCGGGGGCCTGCCGCTGGGCATCCGGATCATGCTGTCCCGGTTGGAGACCCGTCGTCACTGGTCGTTGGCCTCCCTCGTCGGGAGGATGCGCGACGAGAGGCGCGTGCTCGACGGTTTCGACGCCGGGCACCTCAGCGTGCGCGCCAGCTTCACGCTGTCCTACTCGGGACTGGGTGAGGCCGAACGTGCCCTGTTCCGGCGTTTCCCGCTCACCCCCGCCCGGGAGCTGGCCTGCTGGGCGCTGGCCGCGCTGGCCGGCACCAGGAACCCCGACGAGGCCATCGACCACCTGCTCCTCGCCCACCTGGTGGAGCCCGCCGACGGTCCGTACGAGCGCTACCGGGTGCACGACCTGGTCCGGTCCTTCGCGGCGGAGCGCGGCGCCGAGGCCGACGGCCTGGTCGGCGAGCCGACGAGCGAGGCGCGGGCCGCTGTCCGGCGGTTGTTCGACACGGCCCACGCCCTCATCGGCGCCGCCCACCGGCGGCTGCCGACACCGGGGGGTTGGCCGACACCGTGCGGGTCGCCTCCCGCATCGCCACCGCCCGTCCCCGTGCCGCCGGGGTTGGCGGAGGACGCCATGTCCTGGTTGACCGAGGAGGCCCCGACACTGGTCCCGACCCTCGTGCAGGGGTGTGAGCTGGGGTGGGCGGCCTCGTCGTTGGACGCGGTGGAGCGCCTCGCTCCGTTCCTGGCGTTCCGGCACCGCACCGACGAGACGCGTCGGCTGTACCGCGCCGTCGCCTCCGGACTGGCCGATGACCGCCGGCTCCTGGCCAGGGCCCACTTCGGCCTGGCCCAGTCGGAGGTGATGGCCGGGCGGCTCGACTCCGCCTCGATGCTGCTCGACGAGAGCGCCTGGCTGCTGGCGGACGCCGGTGACCACGACGCCCTCGCGCACACCCTGGTGCTCGCCAGCTTCTGCCGCACCCACCACCAGGAGTTCGACGTGGCGGAACGACTGGCGAAGCGCGCGCTGCGGGTGGCGGAGACCACGCGGGACCGGCACGCCCTGGTCCGATCCCTGCGGCAGTGGGGCAACGTCCGGTTGAAGCGGGGCGACGACCGGGCCGCCGTCCACCTCCTGGACCACGCGCTCACGCTCGTGGAGGGCCACGACGAGCCCGATCTGGAGGCGATGGTGCTGAACACGCTGGCCAACGCCCTGATCGGCCTCGGGGAGCTCGACCGCGCGGACCACCTGTGCGACCGCGCGGTGTCGCTGCTCGACGTGTTGGGCCAACCGGTCGGCCGCGCCTACGTGCGGGTGGCCCAGGTGGTGATCCGCGCCGAACGCGGCGATCACCTCGAGTCCCTGGCGATCGCCCAGGACCTGCTCACCACCTTCCGCCAGTTCGGGGACCAGCGGGGCGAGGCCTACGTGCGCCACCGGATGGCGCTGGCCGAGCTGGCGTTGGGCAGGTCGGCCAGGGCCGTTCCGCTGCTGCGGGCGGCGTCGAGCCTGTACCAGGCACTCCACATGCCGACCAAGGCCCACGAGGTGCGGTCCACCCTCGACTCCCTGATGCCGCGCTGAGGGGACCCCTGCCGCCACGCGGTTTCCGCCGGGTGGCACGATCGGCCCGTCCACTCCGGACCGCCGACGGATCGACCCCGCCCGGCGCGGGTCCCCAGTCCCGTCGGGACAACCGCTCCACGCGGCCGGACCACGGGGGTACGACCACCGGATCGGACGTGTCCCGGGAGTGGACGAATCCTGTACCGTCAGAACTCGCGCGGCAGTGGCCGGACGACCGCCCTCGCCCCCGCCTCCCACCCCGGGCCCGGTGTCCGCCGCCCCTGAGCCCGGTGTTAGGGCTTTCTTAGCGCGCCGGGCGAGACTGGGCCGCCGCCCGCGCTGGACCGGTGCCGCGGGCCTGTCCCACGGAGGCGGGATTGAGGTTCGGAATCCTGGGATCACTCGAGGTCGAGGACGACGCATGTGACGTTCGGACACCTGGAGCGTCGAAACCGCGTGTCCTGTTGGCACACCTGTTGACGAACGCCGACCGGGTGGTGTCGGTGGAACGGCTCATCGCCCAGATGTGGCGGAGGCAGCCGCCGAGGACGGCGCGGACCGCCCTGCACGTCTACGTGTCGAAGCTGCGGCGGCTGTTGGGCGGGGAGACCACCACACCCGACCGGTCGATGCTGGTCACCCAGCCTCCCGGTTACCTGCTGCGCCTCGGCGGAGCTGGCCTGGACGCGCGGGCGTTCGACACCCTGCTGGCGACCGCCAGGACCCGCGCCAACCAGGGCCGGCTGTGCGAGGCGTCGCAGCTGATCACCGACGCCCTGGGGCTCTGGCGGGGGCCGGCGCTGGCCGACGTCCGGTCGGCCGGCGGCGATCTGGAGAACGAGGCCCGCCGGCTGGACGAGGCCCGGATCGCCGCCTACGAGCGGCGCGTCGAACTCGACCTGCGGCTCGACCGGCACGCCGACCTGGTCGGCGAGCTCTACGCGGCCACCTCGGACCATCCGATGCGGGAGAGCCTGCACGAGTACCTCATGGTGGCGCTGCACCGCTCGGGCCGGCCGGGCGAGGCGCTGGAGGTCTACCGGGCGATCCACCGCTCGCTCCAGGACACGCTGGGGCTGGAGCCGGGGCCCCGGCTCCAGCGGTTGCAGCGGACGGTGCTCACCCGCGGCGCGGAGGACCTGGAGTACCCCGGCAGGTGGGCGGGTTCGGGCCGAGGGTTGGCCGGCGGCACACGGCCTCGCCCGAAGCTGTCGGTGCGGAGCGCCTGAACCACCGGGGACACGGGTCGGGAGCCCAGTCCTGGCGGCGGGCCGGTGGGCCGGTCGTGGTCCCGCCCACCGGGTCCGGCCCCGGCGCCGAGGGGGTTCCATCGGGATGCGCGGCCGGCGGGGGTGCCGGCCGGTTTCGCCCGCCATGCAGCGAACGTGCAGGGCGGCAGGGTTCACTCGTGCGGTCCACGCACTCGACGGAGGGGGTTCGATGACGAAGGGGACGAAGGGGACCACGGGCGCGGAGGCGACGCACCACCGGTTCCTGGTGTTGGGGAACGAGACGGGGCAGTACTCGGTGCGGCCGGCGTTCGCCGAGGTGCCCAGCGGCTGGACGGTGGCGTTCGGGGCGGACACCAGGAGGAACTGCCTGGATTTCCTGGTCTCGCGGTGCCCGGTCGCCCCGGGGAGGGGCTCGTTCCGGGCAGGGTGAACCACGGGCACCGCCTCGCCAGCGGGGGACGGCGGTGCGGCGGGCGGGCCGTGGAGCGCGGCGCGGCGGGGGCTGGTCGGCGGTCCCCGAGGGTGGGCGCGGGTCCGGGCTGGACGGGAGACGTGCCGGTTGGGTTCACTGTGGCCGGGAGGATCACCCCGGGTGCCCGACCGGTGACGGTCGGCGAGGTTCGCCGTTCGGGGCTCCCGCCGTTGACCGCCGTCCAGGAAGGCATGCCCACCGTGACAACCTCGACCACCGGGACCGAGTCGCCGTGGTTCCGGCGTTTCCACCGCACCGCCGTCAACCCGAGGGCCCGCCTGGTGTGCTTCCACTCCGCCGGGGGCAACGCCAACCAGTTCCGCTCCTGGCCGGGACTGCTTCCGCTGGACCTGGACGTGCTCGCCGTCCAGCCTCCGGGACGGCAGGACCGGATCGGTGAGCCGGTGGTGGACCGGATGGACGACCTGGTGTCCCTCGTCGTGGCGGAGCTCCTCCCGCTCACCGACCTACCGCTCGTCCTGTTCGGGCACAGCATGGGCGCCGCGGTCGCCCACGAGGTCGCGGCGCGGCTGGAGGACGAGCACGACGTGCGGGTTCCCCTGCTGCTGGTGTCGGGGCGGGCCGGCCCCGGCCGGACTCGACCACGGGGGCTGGCGTACGCCGACGACGAGACCCTGCTGGCGGACGTGTCCCGGCTGAGCCAGTTGGACCGCGCCCTGTTCGCCGACCCCGACCTGCGGGAGGTGGTGCTGCCGTCGATCCGGGGTGACTACCGGCTGGTGGAGACCTACCGGGCCCCGGTGGGCCGGACGGTGGAGGCGCCGATCGTGGCCTACACCGGTGCTGCCGACCCCGTCGTCCGGGTCGAGGACGTGCGGGAGTGGGCCACGGCGACCTCGTCCAGGTTCGAGATGCGGGTCTTCGACGGAGGCCACTCCTACCTGGTGCCGCAGGAGGCGGCGTTGGTGGCCGACGTGCGCGTCAGGATCGACCGGGCACTCGGCTGACTGGAACGGCGGCCACTCCCGGTGCTGGCCCCGGGGAACGGCACCGCTCGGCGACGTCCATCCACGCCAGGAGCTGGCGGGGCACTCGGCGGCTGACCTGGTCGGGCCGTCAACGAGGTTCGGCCGGAGGACGACGGGCGACGCGAGAACCCGGTGGGCAGCCACCGCGCACCGCCACTGGGGGCGTTCGGGAGGCGGAGCCGGGCCCCACCCCGACGCCCGACCCACTCCGGCGGCGCCGAACACGACGCGAGCGGGGGAGGCGTGTCCCGCCCCGCCCCGGAGCGTCCCCGCCAGGGGCGGTCGTCGCCACGCCGTCTACCCCGACGATCATTGCCCCTGCGCTCGGGGGACTCGGCCCGACTCGGCTGCCCCCTGCCCGGCACGGAGGGTGCGGCACCCGGTCGATCCGGGGCGAGCCCGAAGGCAACCGAGGGGAGGCCACCGGCTCCGGTGCTGGGCCGGGCACGCACCCCGACGCGGTGGTGCGCGGGCGCGAGTGCCGTCGGCGGCCGTCGCCCCCGGGGAACGGTGGACGACCGGGCGGGGCGGCCACACCGCCGTGACGGAGGTGGCGGAACGGCGCTCCGGCACCCCCCGCGAGCCCGACCGGACGAGGGTGGGCGCGCCGCGACGGCCGGGGGTCGCCGGTCACCTCGGGTCGGATCACCGACGGCGACGACATGGACCGCCCCGGTGGCGGACGTCCCCGGGGGTCCCTCAGCGGATCCAGCCGAACCCCTGGTTGTTGCCCAGGCCCAACCCCCAGGACCGGATCGCCTCGACGAAACGTGGGTCGGCGCTGAGCCGGACCCGGATGACGGCCCCGATCCTGGGCGCGCCCTGCACCAGGAACCGCCGGCGCGGACCGGAATCGACGAGGACCAGGTCCTGCGGCGCGGGCAGGCCCAGCACGTCGGCCTTGTGCCGCAGGTTGTGCGCCAGCCGGCCGAGGAACGCCGGGTGGGTGGGCTCGATGAACTGGTTGTCGTACTTCACGAGGACCGGGGTGGCCGTGGTCAGCTCCACCTCGCCCCCGGCCGTCGGTTCGGCGGTCTCCACGCGCACCTCCCGGACCCGCAGCACCGTCCTGCCCCAGCGCAGGCTGTCGTGCCGGTGGAGCGCGGCGGCCATCGGACCCGCGATCTCGGGCATGGGAGAGCCGAACCAGACCGCACCCCGGTCCGAGGTGGTGTAGACGCCACGCCGCCGAGGGGCGCCCCGGAACTGGGGGCAGGTCAGCCCGAAGGGGCGCATCGGATCCCCGCGCCACCCCTCGTCGTGCAGGCTGCGCGCGAGTTCCCCGTTCTGGCTGCGCAACAACGTGTAGGCGACAGCGCGCGCCGGGCCGAAGACGTCCGCCCAGTGCATGGTCTCCGCCTTGGTGTCGACGTCCACCCGAATCCGCATGGAATCCCCCGTGGTTGCCCCGCCAGTCCCGGAACCGGTTCGCGCGCCGGTGACGGAATTCGGGGAACCGGGAACGGCACCCGTTCTCCCGGACGGCGAACTCGGTGAGGCGGTAGATTAGCGTCCGCGCTTCCGCCGAACGGCGGGCCCCCGCGTTCTCCCGCCGCCGATCATCGGAACACCGGTCCACTCCTGGCGAGGCACCTCAGCGTGGGCCGCTCCTTTTCCTTGCTCCCCTCGACGAATTCCGCGGGAGGACGCGGCCGAACCCCGGGAAAAACCAGCGGGCCGAGATCCGAAATTTTCGTGGTGATCTTTTCGACGCGTCTCCCGCCGGCGGTCGTCGTGCTCCGGCGGGCCGAGACCCGGCTCGGCCTCCGGGCCTCGTCGCCCCTCGGTTCGCGGCCACGAGGTGGTGCGCGCCGGCCGGGGCTCCGGACCGGGAGGGGGTGGCCCGGTCCGACCACCGCGCGCGGTCGAACCGGACCGTCTCACCTCCCGCAACAGGGTCTGCGCCGACCCGCGGGCCGCCCCGCCGGTCGGAGACGGGCTCCCGGGCGCGGCACCCGGTCGAGCCCGTTCGCGTGGTGGTCAGTGGTCACGCCACCGGGACGGATCACCACCAGCCCGCAACGCCTCCAGCTCCCGGTGGGCGCGCTCCAGCTCCCGCCGGTAGACCCGCTGGTCGGCGTAGGCGCGGTGCCGGGGGCTGGCGAGGTGGCGGACACCGCCGCTGAGGTTGGGCCGCAGCTGCTTGCGGACCGCGAGCAGCCGGGCGGCCGGTCCACCGACCCGGTGGGTCAGCACCGCGCTGGCCACCAGGTCCGCCTGCCGGCTCAACAACGGGAACGCGCCGGCGTCCGTCTCGAAGAGACCGAGGAAGAACAGGTCGGGGCGCCGCCGGTCCAGCACGTGGAGGTAGAGGTCGGGTGTCCCGGCCCCAGCCCCCACGAGCCCCGGCGGCAGGAACGGGAAGTCCACCCGGTAGCCGGTGGCCTGGATGACCAGGTCGGGACGCCAGGTGCTGTCGTCGGTGAAGCGGATCTCGGGCCCCTCCAAGGCGACCACGTCGGGAACCGCCGTGACGTCGCCGTGGCCGAGGTGGTGCAGGATGCGGTCGTTGAGGATGGGGTGGCTCTCGAAGATGCGGTGGTCGGGCGCGGGGAGGCCGTAGTCCTCTGGCCTGCCGGCGAGCAGCCGGAGCAGGCGCCGCATCACCGCCTGCCGCAGCCACGCCGGCAGCGGCGGGCTCTGGGCGGCGAAGACGTCGGCCGGCCGGCCCAGCACGTACTTCGGGATGACGTGGTAGCCGCGCCGCAGGCTCAACCGGGTCTCGACCGCCGCCGTCGCCGCGTCGCAGGCGATGTCCACCCCCGAGTTCCCGCCCCCGACGACCAGCACCCGACGCCCCCGCAGCCGTCCGGGCCCGTCGTAGTCCCTGGCGTGGATCAGCTCACCGTCGAAGGCACCGGGCCACTCGGGCCTCCGGGGCGTCCACTGCCGCCCGGTGGCGACCGCCAGGCCCGCGTACCGGTGGGAGCGCCCGTCGGAGAAGCTCACCGCCCAGCCGCCCGACGGCTCCGGCCGGGCGGAGGTCACCGCCCGCCCGCCGGTGAAGTGCTCGTGGACGTCGTGGTGCGCCGCGAACTCCCGCAGGTAGTCCAGGATCAGGCGGTGGCCCGGGTAGTCCGGGTAGCGCGCCGGCATCGGGAATCCCGCGAAGGCGGACATCGTGCGGGAGCTGATGAAATGCGCGGAATCGTAGAGCGGCGTCCCCGGATTCTCCCGATCCCACAATCCGCCGATCGCGTGATGTCGGTCGACGAGGTCGAAGGAAATGGACCGACGCCGGAACGCGGCGGCGAGCGCCAGACCGGCGGGTCCGGCGCCGATGACGAGATACCGGTCCGATGTCGACGCGGGACCACCGGAACCCGACGGCCGTTTCCTGGTGGTCATCACCAACCCCGAGAAGAAAGCGGAACTCGAATTGAATTCGAGTTATACTCCCAAGATCAGCACGCGGTCAAGTCCCTCCCGGAGGTCCGTGCCATGCCGGTGACACCGGAGAAACCATCCCGCCACCCCCATCCGGTGCCCGCGACCACGGCGCGCCACTGGCCGCCGCGCCGGCACCCCTCCCCTGATTTCTGGGCGGGACGCCACGCCGTGGTGACCGGGGGGTCGAGCGGGATCGGACTGGCCCTGGTGGACCGGCTCCTCCACCTCGGAGCCCGGGTCAGCGCCGTCGCCCTGGACGACGAACACCTCGACCGGCTCACCCGCCGCGCCACCACCACCCCGCGCCTGGTGACCCGCGCCCTGGACGTCACCGACCTCGGCGCCACCCGCGACACGCTCGCCGGCCTCGCCGAGCAACACGGCCCGTGCCACTCCCTGTTCACCTGCGCCGGGATCACCGAACCCGGCTACTTCCACCGCTTGTCCGACGACACGTTCCGCTCCATCATGGAGGTCAACTACTTCGGCACCCTCCACTCCGTGCGCGCCGTGGTACCCGCCATGACCGCCGCCGGGCACGGCACCCTGACCTGCGTCGTGTCCGTCGCGGGGATCCTCGGGGTGTTCGGCTACGGCGCGTACTCGCCCAGCAAGTTCGCCGTGCGGGGGCTCACCGAGGTGCTGCGCCAGGAGCTCCGCCCGGCCGGCGTCCGCGTCAGCGCCGTCTACCCACCCGACGTCGACACCCCGATGCTCGCCCAGGAAACCCCGCTCAAACCCCCCGAGCTGCGCGCCCTCTCCGGAACGATCCGCCCCCTGAGCGCGAGCCGGGTCGCCGAAGCCATCCTCGCCGGCACCCAACGAGGACATCCGGTCATCATCCCGGACTGGCGCACCAGGGGGCTGCGGTGGGTGGCCGGCGCCGCGCCGGGAGTGGCGAACGCGATCATGGACCGGATCATCACCGGGGCGAGCCGGCCAGGAGGAGGCGATCCGCGGAACCCGGGCCCGACCCCGGACCGGCAGGACGGAAAGGCGAGGGCAGCACGTGAGCACAGCGATCCCCGGCTACCGACGTCGACCAGCGCAGGCGCGCACCCAGGAACGAGCACGCCGCATCCTCGCCGCGGCGGAGGAACTGCTGGTCGGTGAGGGCTACGCGGCCGTCACCACCAGCAGGGTGGCCGCCGTCGCCGGAATACCGGTGAGCTCCCTCTACCACCTCTTCCGCGACCGGGACAGCATCATCGACGCCCTCGTCGCGGGCTACCTCGACCGGTTCCTCGACATCACCGACGACATCTCCTCGGCCGTCGAACACCACACGGTGGGCCTCGACCAGGTGGTGTCCGAACTGATCGACGGCTACGCCAGCCTCTACCGCACCGAACCCGGGTACCGGGTGCTCTGGCTGGGCGGCCACCTCGACGGCCGGCTCGCCGCCAAGGACCGCGACAACAGCAGCCGGGTCGCCGAACGGCTCCGGACCGTCCTGGCCGAACAACCCGAGGCCGCCCACCGACCCGAACTCGTCGCGCTCGCCTGCCGCGTCGGCGTCGAGATCGGCGACCACCTGCTGCGACTGGCCTTCCAGGAGAACCCGGACGGCGACCCCGCCATCCTGGAACAGGCCAAGATCGCCGTCACCGCCTACGTCCGCCAGGCCCTGACCCGACGCTGACGCCGGGGGCTCCGGGACCGCGACACCCGGAGCCCCCGCACCGACGGCGTGGACGTCAACCCCGCAACTCCGCCAACAGCTCCGCCACCCGCTCCCGGTAGTTGTCGGCGCCCTCCGGAAGCTCGTCCAACGCGTGGGTCAACACCACTTCGGCCTCGTCCCGCCGGTCCAGGTCGATCAACATCCGCCCCCGCAGCACGTCGGCGATCGCCGCCTCCACCCGCCCGTCCAAGGCCCGAAAACCCGCCGCGGCCGCCGACGCCCTGGGCAATCCGTCGTCCAGCCGTCCCAGGGCGGCGAGGATCCGGGCGGCGTCGTAGGACAGGCGCGCCCGCTGCCAGCCCACGGCGGGATCACCGGCGGGCAGCTCCGCGGCCAGCTCGTCCGCACCGGACAGCACCTCCCACGCCCGCTCACCCTCCCCCGCCCAGTGCCAGGACAACGCGGCCTTCCGCCGGTTCTCCAACTCCTCCACCCGCCGCTCGGCCCGCCGACAGGCCTCGGCGGCCCGCAGGTAACGCTCCGCCGCCTCGGCGTCGCGGTCCTGCTCGTCCAACACGTCGGCGACGTGGCCGTGCATCTGCGCCACCCCGGCCGGGTTCTCCTCCCGCTCGCAGTACTCCACGAGCTCGTCGAAGAGGGCGAGCGCCTGCTCGACATGCCCCAACGCCCGGTAGGACTGCGCGAGCAGGAACCGCCCCCGGTACAGCTCGTCGACGTCACCGAGCCGCTCCAGCGCCGGCAGCGCCTCCTCGGTGGCCTCCGCCGCCTCGTCGGGCAGTTCGATGCGAAGGCAGGCGTCGGCCAGGTCGAGCCGCACGTAGGCCGCCCGCTCCGCCTGCCCGTCCTCCTCCAGGTCCACGACGAGGTCGGTCAACTGCTCCTGGGCCTCCAGCGACCGGCCCAGGTTCAACGCCACCTGCGCCCTGCGGTGCAGGGCGGCGAACCGGAGCGCGGACTCGTCGGTGCGGGCCGCCTCGGCGAACAGGCCGTACGCGCCGGGCAACTCCCCCAGGTTCGCCCGCAGCGAGGCCAACCCGAACTGCACGCGGCGCAACAGCGTGGAGGGCGGGAACGCCTCCAACTCCTCCAACGCCCGTTCCCACAACGGCAGCAGCCGGGTGCGCGCGTCCAGCCCGGCCTGGCTGGCGAACCGCGCGTGCTGCGCGACCACCCCGGCCAACACCACGCGGTCACCGAACCGTTCCGCCCGCTCGACCGCCTCCGCCAACAATTCCACGGCATCGTCGGTCCGGTCGCTGAGGTGGTAGGCCGCCGCCAGCCGGCACCGGGCCCGCAGCGCCTCGCCCCGGTGGCCGTCACCGTCGAGCGCCAACAGGCCCCGGTTGATCTCGGCGAGCCCCTCCTCGGACCGCCCACCCTGGCAGAGAAGCACGCCCAACCGGGTCCGCGTCTCGTTCTCCCGCACCAGGTCCCCCACCCGCGCGAACAGGGTCATCGCCCGCCGCCAGGTCTCCTGGGCCAGTTCGACGTCACCGTCGGCGAGGCGGAACCCGTGCGCCACCAGACGCCGGGCCAGCAACGCGGGTTCCGGGTGCGGGCACAGCTCGTCGAACCGCTCCCACGCGGACGCCGCTCGCCCGTCGTTCTCGAACCACATCTCCCGCTCGGCGAGCTCGGCCAGCGCCTCCGGACGCTCCGGCAGTACCTCGGCCGTCGGCGGCTCACCCGGCGCGGTCGGCGCGGTCGCCGGCGCCTGCCCGGACCGGCCCCGCCGCACCAGACCGGACAACGGCAGGTGGTCGACCAGCGGTTCCTCGACGAGCTGGCCGCGCACGGACTCGCTCTGGTGGGAGGTGCCGTTGCGTTCGTCGAACCGCGCCGCCACCGCCAGCGCCCGATCGGCCAGCTCGTCCCGCAGCCGCGCCACCGGCACCGTCGTCGCCTCCCGCTCCCGGAAACCGGGACGACGCACGGGGTCGTCGCCGTGCCCCCGGGCCACGATCAGGTCAAGGGTGCGGGAGGCCGCGGCGGCGAACTCCATCTCGGTCATCGGGGACGGCGGCTCGTCAAGCCACCCGAGGTGCCGTTCCACGAGTTCCAGCCCGCGCACCTCGTTGCCGCTCAACGCGCAGAACCGGATGTGCTCGGCCACCAGGGCCAGTTCGCTCCTGTCGTGCTGCACGGCCCGGTAGGCGCGGCGGTGCGCGTCGGCGGCGTCGTCGAGCGCCCCCACCCGCAGGTAGGGCCGGAGCAGCGCGGTCAGGATGCCGTGCGGCTGCTCGGTGCACGCCAGCTCACCGTCGAGGACCGGCGCGGCCAGCGCCACCGCCTCCTCGTACCGGCCGGTGTCCTCGAGGTGGTACACCTTCTCGCTCGGTTCGCAGCCCGCGCAGTCGGACATCGCGCTCCGGGGGCTGGCGCACCACAACCGGTACTCCTCCTCGGCGGCGTCGAGGTCACCGAGGTGCCGGTGCACCCTCGCGCGGCGTTGGTGCACCGGACCCACGCCGTGACCGGCGAGCCGGTAGCGCCGCTCCATGTCGGCCAACACCGCCCTGGTCCGGTCGAGCGACACCTCGGGGAAGGAGGTCAACGCCCCGATCACGCCCTTGAAGTACCAGAACAACTGGTGGTCGAACCGCGAATCCGACTCACCCCGGTCGTAGGCGGCCAGGCACCAGGAGAACGGCACGACCATCTTCGCCGGTTCGCCGCCGTACTGGTACGCCGCCACCGCCAGGATGCGGGACGCGTACCGCAACCCCGGACGCCCCACCGCGTCCGACCGCCGGACCACCTCCTCGGCGGCGGCCACCTGGGAGGCACCGTAGGGCAGCCGCCAAGCCGCCCGCAGCATCTCCTCGACCTCCTGCTCGCTGTGGCTCACTGCTGGTCCTCCGAAGGAATGGCCCGCTCCAGCAGGCCGAGAAACGAGCGGTTCAGAAGGGCGGCGTCCGCCGGCCGGATCGGGTGGTAGCCGAGCAGGAGGGCCTGCCCGTACAGCGACTCGACGGCCAACCGCACCGCCTCGGGATCCCGCGAGGCGCAGACCCGCCGCACCAGGTCGTTGCGGTGGTTCAACACCAGGCGCGGGCGGTCCTCCCTGGGTTTCTCGAAGGCCGACAGCACCCCGGCCCACAGTTCGTCCACCTGCTGCCGGGTGGAACGCAACTCGGACTGGAAGGCCGCCGACCGGTCGACCAGGTACAGCACCGGCAGGTTGACCGGGTCGAAGGAGCGCAGCACGAGTTCACAGCCCAGCCCGTCGAGCACCCCCTGCGCGGCGGTGACGAACGGTCGCGCGGCCAGTTCCTCCGCCGGGTCGACCGGTTCGAAGCGGGTGACCAGATCCGTGGGGTCGAGCCGCACGACCACCGCGTCCGCGTCCACGACCGGGAGACGGTCGATGATCTCGGAGTCGTAGGTGTAGCCGCCGTTGACCACGGCGAGGCCCTGGGCGGCCGCGACGGCGGCCAACTGGCGGAAGTCCTCCGCCGTCGTCGTGTACCGCACCGTGCCGTGGCGCGCGCGGAAGTCGGCCAGCGTCATCCGGCCGACGTTGGTCTCCATCGGCATCCACCGCTCGACGAGGCGCAGCATCTCGTCGTCGTGCAGCGCGAGCGCCTTCACCCCCAGGTGGTGGATCTCCAGGAACCTGGCCAGCCGCGCCGGTTGGGTCCTGGCCAGCCCCGTCATCCAGCCACGCAGCCGGGCCCCCAGCGCCTCGCGGGTCGCCTCCAGCAGGCCGTCGTCGTACAGGGCCTCCCGGCTCGCGGTGGGCCGCAGGCCCTCCGCGTCGACGACGCAACGGGCGAAGAACGCCCAGTCGGGCAACAGCCCGTCGCCGCTCTCGGTGAGCAGCATCCGCTTCAGGTAGACCCGGTGCCCGGCGCGTTCGGCCGGGTTCGCGGGGAAGGGCAGCACGTAGGCGACACCGGTCAGCCCCGCCTCCGGAACCGCGAGGTCGATGACGTCGAACGGGGTGAAACCGAAGGTGTCCTGGGCGTAGCCGAGCAGGTCCGCGTCCCGTTCCCCCGGGGTCCGGTCGTCGGACCGCCACGGCGGCCCGTCCCCGCTGACGGCCTCACCGGCGACGGTGACCCGGAAGGGCAGCAGGGAACCGTAGAGCCGGCAGAGGTCCCGCACCGTCTCCGGTTCGAACCACTGCTCCGCGCCGCGTCGGGCGCGGAGGGAGGCGGTGGTGCCCGGTTCGTCCCGCTCCGCCGGGCCGATCGCGTACGTCCCGTCGGACCGGCCGAGCCACTCCACCGCCGCACCACCGCTCACCGAACGGGTCACGACGCGGACCTCATCGGCCACGAGGAACGCGGAGAGCAGCCCGATGCCGAACTGGCCGAGGAACTCGTGGCGGGCGAAACCGAGTTCGTCCCGCTTGGAGCTGCGACCGATGGTGGCGAGGAGTTCGTGGACCTGCGACTCGGTCAGGCCCACCCCGGTGTCACTGATGGTGAGAGCGCGGTCGGTGAGTTCGATCCCGATGGCGGCGGGGGCGTCGGGATTTCCGACGCGGCGGGCCGTCACGGCGTCCACGGCGTTCTGCAACAGTTCCCGCAGGTAGACGCGTGGGCTGGAGTACAGGTGGTGGCTGAGCAGATCGACGACTCCGCGAAGATCCACCTGGAATTTCTGGTTCACTGTCCCAATCCCCAGTTCACCCCAACGTGTGGTCGGGACTCGAAATGATGATCTAGCTCATCCTATTCAGCACGGCCGACGGGCACGGTGGCGGCACAACCGCCCTCAGGCTGGCCGGAGCCGCCGTCCAGTGCGCACTCCGAAGGGTCCTTTTCGGACGTACGGTCCCTCGCCCTCCCCGGACGTGGGGACCGGCTGTCGCCAGACCGTCAGCGGACACGCCGCAGGCGTGGCGTGGAGCGGACGAGCCGCGAGAGAGGAGCGCGTGCCACGGACGCGGGGTGCGCGTCGACCGAAGGCGGGAGGGGATGCGCGGTAGCTGGCACGGGGGAGGTCGAAGCCGCGGATCGCCGACGGAAGCGCGGTTCCGGACGCCGTGGGGTGGCCGGTACCGTGAGGCGCCAGTGCCGTGAGGACAGCCCGAGAACGGTCATTCGGGTTCGGTCGGAGGGTCATGATCCTGCTTGGGAATCGGAAGCGTCACGCGACACGCCTGACCTCTCCCAACCAATTCCCGGGCGTGTCGACTGTTTTGCCTGGTTCCTGCGCGCTTCGTGGAGCGCGTAACCTGGAAAACCGCTGCTCGCGCAGCGTTGCACCGGCCCTCCGGGGCCGGTGAGGATCGCAACGTCGGCGAGGACGACGCCCAAAGAACCCGCGCCGCCCGGTTGCACCGGCCCTCCGGGGCCGGTGAGGATCGCAACCTCGGTGTCTCGCGGGGACTCCCCAGCTCAGGAGCTGTTGCACCGGCCCTCCGGGGCCGGTGAGGATCGCAACCCCGGCGAGGGCGGCGGGTGGTCGGCGGCCGTTCCCGTTGCACCGGCCCTCCGGGGCCGGTGAGGATCGCAACCACCGCATCGCCCTCACCGACATCGACGCCCTCGCGTTGCACCGGCCCTCCGGGGCCGGTGAGGATCGCAACCTCCGAGCCACCCCGGAGGGGGACGTCGTGCGGAGTTGCACCGGCCCTCCGGGGCCGGTGAGGATCGCAACGAGTGGATGCTCTTGCGCAGCCTCGCTCCTGCGAGTTGCACCGGCCCTCCGGGGCCGGTGAGGATCGCAACACCGGCCCTCACCACCCCGGCGGGTGGCCCGGCGAACGAGTTGCATCGGCCCTCCGGGGCCGGTGAGGATCGCAACTGATGACGGTCTCCCAGCTCATCGCCGCCCTGTCCCGGGTTGCACCGGCCCTCCGGGGCCGGTGAGGATCGCAACGTCACCTATGTTCTCTATCCGGTCTTGCTGTCCTAGGGTTGCACCGGCCCTCCGGGGCCGGTGAGGATCGCAACCTGGTCGCCGCAGGACCGGTGGACGACCGTCGAGTAGTTGCACCGGCCCTCCGGGGCCGGTGAGGATCGCAACGAGGCACTCACGGCAGACCCACTCGGGCCGCCCGGGTTGCACCGGCCATCCGGGGCCGGTGAGGATCGCAACGCCTCCTGGCTGGCGTGCTGGCTGGGCCACGCCGCCGTTGCACCGGCCCTCCGGGGCCGGTGAGGATCGCAACGGGCGCAACGTGCGCTGCGTGACCTCTCACAGCCTCGTGTTGCACCGGCCCTTCGGGGCCGGCGAGGATCGCAACGACGGGCCACAGGGTTGAAGGTGATCAGCTACGCCCTGGCTGGCCAGGCCGACGCCAGTGCGCGGGTGCTGGACGAAGCGATGCGCCTGCTCTCCCAGCCCAGCCGGGACGACGAAGTCCGTTTGGGGCAGCGCAGCGTCGTCGGCGACGACCTGTACGCGGTCTACCAAACCACCTGCGACATCTACCTCGGTCTCGGTACCGACGTGATCGACGCGCTACAACCCCGGTTGGATGGACTGGCCCGCTCCTCGCCCCGCACGGCCATGATCAGCCGCGCGAAGCTGGCTCACGCGTATGCCAACGCCGGCCAACCCGCCGACGCCGTCCGACTGGCCTGGGAAACGCTGGACGCCCACGACCAGGTCGGCTCGCACTCCGCCTTGACCGAGGTCCGCTGCGCCAGTGGGAGGTTCGTGCGGACGTGCGCGGGGAGATAGCCGACCTCGCCCACCGGCTGTCCGGCTGACCATCGGCCAGCCGGTTATGCGCCCTTGCCCCGTTTCAGCCGGAGCGCGTCGAGCGGTTCCTCCCGCACCTCGCCGTCCGAGGACCGGGTGACACGGTAGACGCCCGCGTTCGGCCGGTCGGCGATCGCGGCCACCAACCGGTCGTGCTCGTAATGCAGTCCGGCACCGGTGTCGGTGGCGTAGCCGACCAGACCGCCCGCAGCGCCTTCGGTGGCGAGCAGGTGGTGGAAAGCCGCCCGCCGCTCGCCTTCGCCGTAGTGCACCGCGTTGGCATGAGGCAGCAATCCCAGTCCCTCGCCGCTGCCGCGAACGCCGCCGTAGGAATCGGTGACCGTCCACGTGTGCCAGCACAGCGACCCGGCCGACTCACCGGCCAGCACGACCCCCGCCTGCCAACAGTCGGCCAGGATTGCCGGCAGGTCGTGGGCGTGCCACACCGCCAGCAGGTTGACCACGCTCCCCCTGTCCACCCAGACGACGTCCTGCTCGTGCAGGTGAGCGGCTACGTCCGGCACATTGGGTTGCTCGAACAGCGCTAGGTGGGAGGTGCGCACCTCGGTGTCGGCGAACGCCGCGTAGAAGGCGTCGATGCTGGCCTGCCGATCACCCGTGCCGGTCGATACGAAGCACAACCGCGGGCGGGGCGGCCCGCCGGCCAGGTCGAAGGCGTAGGAGAACACCGGGCCGGGCCGCCACGGGTCCCGGGCACGGTTGAACCCCATCGAGGTCGCCAGGATCGTCGGTGCGTCGGCCGCCACCCGCTCAGTGTGGCACCGTGCTGGATCACACTGCGACGGTTCGGCAGTCTCGATCCGCCGTCGCACACGGTCCCGCGACACGATCGCCAGGCCCGGACGTCGATGCCAACAGGACATCGTGGACGGCGGCCGGCAGCCCCACCGCGGCGGTGGGACGACCCGGCTTCCCTGCCTGACCCTCCATGTCCCCCATCCGTGGGGCTGGCGGCATCCGGCCGGCCTGGGTGACCGTGTCCTGCCGCGCATCCCCTCCCGTCGCCAGCGAGGCTCATCCCGAGCCGGACGGCAGGGACCCCTGGTGGCCGGCCGCACGCTTCGCATCCAGGGCGGAGCGACCAGTTCGCCCGGCCACGGGAGTCAACCCAAGCGGAAGCCTCAACCACGAGAGGGGAACAACGATGGCGATCGACGAGCCAGTCGCGGAGCTGGACCCGAGGTTCAGCGCTCCGGACGCACTGCCGACCAGCTGGTTGCGGATGGAGAAGGCGCTGCGGGGCGCGGAGACCTACTGGTTGTCCAGCGTGCGCGACGACGGCCGTCCGCACGTGAGCACCCTGCTCGCGGTGTGGCTGGACGGCGCGGCCTACTTCTGCACCGGTGAGGACGAGCAGAAGGCCCGCAACATCCAGCGTAGCCCGCTGTGCGCGCTGACCACCGGCTCGAACCTGCTCAACGAGGGTCTTGACGTCGTCGTGGAGGGGACGGCCGAGCAGATCTCGGAGGAGTCCGTCCTCCGGGAGATCGCCGATTCCTACCTGGACAAGTACGGGGAGGCCTGGCGGTTCGAGGTCCGCGACGGCCGTTTCCACGGCACCGGTGGTGGTGGGAACGTGGCCGTGGTCTACCGGATCCGGCCGGCCAAGATCCTGGCGTTCGACAAGGGTGGTTCCAGCCAGACCCGGTGGCGGTTCTGACCGTCCGCCGAGGTGGGAGGGCCTGGGCCGCACCGGCAGGGGCGCGGCGTGGCGGCCGTCGTCAGGGTGCGGACCCAATCCTTCGCGGACGGAGTGCCCGGGTGGTGGACGCCATCGAACGGTTCTCGCGCATCCTCCGAGTCCGCCAGGGACGGGCCGGCGGCGTGTCGCCGCCGGCCCGACCCCCAGCGCCACCCAGGGTCCGCCCATCATGACCGCTCCGCGCGAGGAACGCCGGCCGGCTGCTGCCCCGACGGGGTCCGGTGATGCGGTGACCGAGCGGCGCACCGGAGGGCCGCTGTCCACGCGAACCCGGTCAGCGCACTCCTCGGACCGCCGCGGTGGTGTTGGATCCCCGTCCCCCACGGTGGTGCTCCCGGGTCCGAGTTCCGGTCCCCATCCGCTGGAGGTGACTCGGGCACTCGGGAGCCGGGCGGGGTGATGTCCCCGCCGGCGCGTCTTCCGGAGGCGTCGGGGCACGCTTCCCCCGGCATCCCCGGAGCCGCACTTGTGCCAGGGCTGGGCCGGCCGTTCGAACGGGTGCTCGGCCTCCGCCGTTCTCGCTCGCTCTCCACCATCATCCGGCGAACCCAGGTGGGCCGAAGCCCGGGGTCAGCCGGGAGGCGACGTGAAGTCGCCGATCCGCCGGGCGATGGCGACCGCCGCCGCACCCCGCGCCCACTCCTCGAACGGTGCCAGGCGGACCACGACCTCGGCGCGGCCGGCCGCGCCGTAGGAGGCCTCGTGGAGTGCGGCGCGCAGGTGGGGTTCGAGCAGGGCGAGACCCGCCTGGTGGTCGGCGGACACCACGACCACTTCGGGGCCGAGGAGGTTGACGACTCCGGCGGCGGCCCGTCCCACGGCCCTCCCCGCCTCCTCGAACACCCCTCGGACCCGGGCGTCGCCGCCCTGGGCGCGGCGGACCAGGTCGGGCAGTGCCAGATCGGGTTCTCCCAGGAGTTCGGCGGCTCGTCGCACGATCGCCGGTTCCGAGGCGACGGCCTCCAGGCAGCCGGTGGCCCCGCAGTAGCACCGGGGGCCGCGCGGGTCGACGGGGACGTGGCCGAGTTCGCCGGCGACGCCGAAGGCCCCGGTGCGGACCCGACCGTCGACGACGAGGCCGCCCGTCACGCCCGCGCCGACGGTGACCAGTAGGAACGAGTCGGCGCGGGCTCCCACACCGAACCAGTTCTCCGCCTCGGTGAGGGCACGGACGTCGTTGTCGACGACGGTCGGGAGCCCGGTCTCGGCGCTGAGCAGATCGGCGAGACGCAGGTCCCGCCAGCCGTGGAACGGCTCGTAGCGGGCGATACCCCGGTCCCGGTCGACGGCACCGGCCACCGACACGCCCAGCGCGTGGGTGCGGACACGGAAGCGGGGTTCGAGGCGGCGCAGCTCGTCGACCAGTCCCGCCACCGACCCGACGACGTCCGCGACGTCATGGCCCGACAGGTGGTTTCGGGCGGCGTGGCGGACATGTGCCCTCAGGTCCGTGACGACGCCGATGAGTTCGTTGGCCGTCACCTTGACACCCACCACGAACTCCCGGTCCGCACGCACGTCCAGCGGGACGGAGGGCCGGCCGATCCGGACGTCGCGCCCCCCGACGCCGTTCCGGCCGTGGCCCGGGGAGACCTCGGCGAGGTAGCCCCGGTCGAGGAAGGCACGGGTGATCTTGGTGATGCTGGGTTGGGACAGGCCCGTGCGCCGGACCAGTTCTCCCCGCCGCACCGGGCCGTCGGTCAACACGAGGCGGAACACCCGCGCACTCGCACGCGTCGTGGCGATCGGTCCGCGACCCTGCGCGGGACGGGGCATCCCCGGAAAGTACCGCCGCCGCGTTCCACGGGTCAAGAATCGGGATACGCCCTCGTCAACGCCTGACCAACCAGGCGGTCTCCGCCAAGCGCACGCCTCGGAACTCCCGCTGACGCGGAGCTTTCGAAAACTACCGCCACCGACTTCCATGCACTGGGAATTGAAGTCCTCGCACGTCAACGGTTACGGTGATCGAGATCACGCGTTCGTCCCGGCTGACCTCCGCCGCGGAAGGAGCTACCGGTGCACGCCCGCTCCTGGTCCGGACCCCGGGGCCGGTCGCGAGGTGGTGCGCGTCCCCGACCCTCGGGACCGATGCCAGTCCCGTCACCGGTCCCGACGGTCCCCGCAACCAGCCGCGTCCCGAGATCGCGTGTTCACACCCGTCGACAGCGAACAAGGGAGTTTGCATGTCCCGGACACGATGGACGAGACGGCGCCCCGGCGCCGTGCTGGCCGCGGTGGTCGGCACCGTGGCACTGCTGATGACCGGTGTCCTCACCGGTACGGCGTCGGCCGAACCGGTTCGGATTCCCAACGCAACGCAGTTCACCGACACCGACGGAAACCCGCTGCACGCCCACGGTGGCGGTGTGCTCAAGGTTGGCGACTACTACTACTGGTTCGGGGAGAACCGCAACCCGGACTTCACCTTCCGCCACGTCTCGGCGTACCGGTCGACCGATCTGCGGAACTGGGAGTTCCGCAACCACGTGCTGACCCAGGACAGCGACCCGGAACTCGCGGTCGCGAACATCGAGCGCCCGAAGGTGATCTACAACGAGTCCACCGGGCAGTTCGTCATGTGGATGCACAAGGAGAACGGCCGGGACTACGGGGAGGCCCGGGCCGCCGTGGCCGTGTCGGACACCGTCGACGGCGACTACGAGTGGCGAGGCAGCTTCCGGCCCTTCGACGAACACATGTCCCGGGACATCACCGCCTTCGTCGACGGGGACGGCACCGGATACATGATCTCCTCCGCCAGGGAGAACTACGACCTGCACGTGTACCGGCTGACGCCCGACTACACGCAGGTCGAGGAACTCGTCCACGTGCTGTGGCCCGGCGGCCACCGGGAGGCCCCGGCGATGTTCGAACGCGACGGCGTGTACTTCCTCGTCACCTCCGGCGCCACCGGGTGGAATCCCAACCAGCAGAAGTACGCCACCGCCGAGTGCGTGGAGTGCCCGTGGACGGAGCCGACGAACCTGGGGAACTCGACGGCTTTCGGCTCGCAGACGGCCTTCGTGCTCCCGGTGGAGGGCAGCGAGACCACCAGCTACCTCTACATGGGCGACCGGTGGGGCCCGGCGCAGGGCGGCACCCCGAACGACTCCGAGTACGTGTGGCTGCCGTTGGAGTTCCCCACCCCGACCTCCCTCACCATGGACTGGACACCCGAGCTGGAGATCGACACGGCCACCGGGCGGATCAGTGGGCTCGACGGCGGACAGGCTCGCCCGGTGGTGGCCAGGCACAGCTCCAAATGCCTGGACGTGGCCGACGAGTCCACCGCCGAGGGGCACCGGGTGATCCAGTGGGAGTGCACGGGAGGGAACAACCAGCGGTGGGTGTCGCGGGATGTCGGCGGCGGGCACGTGGAACTCGTCGCCTGGCACAGCGGACGGTGCCTGACGGTGGAGGGCGGCTCCACGAGCGACGGCGGAGCCGTGACGCAACGTGCCTGCACCGGTGAGCCCCACCAGCAGTGGCGTGCCGAGGACGCGGGTGCCGGCCACGTCCGCTACGTGGCACGGCACAGCGGGCTGTGCCTGGACGTGGCCGACGAGTCCACGGCGAACAACGCCACCGTCCACCAGTGGAGCTGCGGCACCGGACCCCACCAGCAGTGGTCCCGGGGCTGACCGCCCGGTGACAGCCATCCGGCACCGGTGACGACATGTCCGAACCGGATCGTGGCCAGGAGCCGGACGCGTCCGCTCGTCGCGTTCGTCCAGTCGCGTGGACCCGCGGGCGCGATGGATGCGCCGACCCGGTCGTGCACCGGGCCCGGCGCCACCCGCCCGATCCACCGGGTGGGCGCCGGGCGATCGCTCAGTTCGGGGAGGTGGGGGCGGTCGGGGGGACGTTGCGGTTGTGGCGGAACAGGTTCCTCGGGTCCCACCGCGCCTTCGTGTCGGCGAGCCGGCGGTAGTTCTCCGGCGTGTAGGCGGAGCGGACCCGCTCGGTGTCCGCTCCGTCCCCGTCCAAAAAGTTCAGGTAGCTGGCGCCGGTCGACCAGGGGCGCAGTGCCGCGCGGACCTCGGCGTGCGGGGCGCGGAGCGCGGCCGCCTGCTCGGGGGTCGCGTCGGGGGGTGTGCGGCGGGTGAGGCCGAGGAGGTACTCGGCGTCCCGGTGGCTGACGCAGTTCGCCTCGGCGGGTGGGCGTCGGAGCGCTCCGCCCAGGTGGCGGATCTCCAGGACCTGGGGCGACGGCGCTCCTGGGCCGACGCGGTCCAGGACACCGCTCAGGGCCTGGTCGGGGAGACCGTCGAGGAACAGGTTGGTCGTCTGGTAGCCCATCGGCTCGGTGGGGTCCGAGCAGATGGTGGCCGAGTCGGTGTAGGGGAGTTCGCCGACCGCGTCCAGCAGCCGGGGACCCACCGCCCGCAGCGGTGCGATCACCTCGTCGCCGGTGGCCACGTCGAGGGTCGCGGCGATCCGCACGTGCAGCACGTGCCGACCCCGCAGGGGGTCCGGCACGCCGTCGACGTCGGGGAAGGGGACGAGGGCGACCGAGGTGGTGATCTCCTCGGGTGCCGCCGACGTCCAGTCCCGCCACGCCCGCAGCGCCTCGCCGACCAGCGGGGCGTCGTAGAAGAGCCCCCCGCCGTAGAGGGTGGGGACGGGGAAGAGGTCGACCTCCATCCCGGTGACCACCCCGAAGTTCCCGCCGCCCCCGCGCGACGCCCAGAACAGGTCCGGGTGTGTCCGGGCGGTCACCGAGCGGGTCGTCCCGTCCGCCGTGACGAGTTCGATCTCGCGCACGTGGTCGGCGGCGTAGCCGAACCGGCGGGCGAGCAGGCCCAGGCCGCCGCCGAGGGTGTAGCCGACGGCACCGACGTGGGGGGTGCTACCGGAGAGCGGGGCGAGGCCGTGGGCGCCGGCCGCCTCGATCACGGCGGACCACGGCGCCCCCGCCTCGATCCACGCCACGCGTCGACCCGGGTCGACGCGGACCCCGGCGAGGTCCCGGGTCACCACGAGCAGCCCCCCGGTGTACCGGGGAGGAACACCGTGCCCGGAGTTCAGCACGGCGACGGGCAGGTCGTGGTCGGCGGCCACGCGGACGGCGGCGCGGACGTCGGCCGTGGTGGCGGCGAGGACGGCGACGTCGGGTCGATGCGGGCCGTAGGTCTGGAAACCGACGGTGGCGGTGGCGAATCCCGGGTCCTCGGGGAGGAGGACCGGACCTGCCACCTCGGCGCGCAGGGTGGCGACGACAGGGGTGATCGCGGAGGTCGACGTGGTCATGCGGTCGAAGCTAGAGCGCGTTGCGGACCGGAGGTGTCCGCAAGGAGATGACATCCTGAAAGAGTGAACGCGAGCCTGCCGGCGCGGCTGTTGAGCCTCCTGTCGCTGTTGCAGAGCCGCCGCGAGTGGTCGGGGGCCGAGTTGGCGCGCCGGCTGGAGGTGACCGACCGGACCGTCCGACGCGACGTCGGGCGGCTGCGTGCCCTGGGCTACCCGGTGCGGGGTACGACCGGCACCGCCGGCGGGTACCGGATGGTGGCCGGGCGGGATCTTCCTCCGCTGCTGCTGGACGACGAGGAGGCGGTGGCGGTGGCCACGGCGCTGCTCACCGCGGCCGGGGGCACGGTCACGGGGATCGAGGACACCTCGGTGCGGGCGTTGGCGAAGTTGGAGCAGGTGTTGCCGGCACGGCTGCGGCACCGGGCGGCGGCGGTGTCCCGGGCGACGGTCCCGCTCGTGCGGCCGGCACCGAACCAGGTGTGCCCGGAGGTGCTGTCGGTGCTCGCCGTCGCCTGCCGGGACCACGAGGTGGTGACGTGCTCCTACCGCGACCGGGACGGGGTGGTGACCGAACGACGGGTCGAACCCCACCACCTGGTGACCGGTCACCAGCTCTGGTACCTGATCGCCCACGACCTGCGCCGCGGCGGGTGGCGGACGTTCCGGGTGGACCGGATCTCCGAGGTGGCCCCGACCGGGCGGCGCTTCCAGCGCGGGGAGGTCCCGGGTGGGGACCCGGCCGAGTACCCGCGGGGTGTCCTGTTGTCGACCCCGTTCCCGCACCGGGCGGAACTGTGGGTGGCCGCGTCGGCGACCCGGGTGTCACGGGTGTTGACCGACCCGCTGCCGGGCCGGGTTCGGGACATCGAGGACGGCGGGTGCGTGGTGGCGCTGGGCTCGGACACGGTGGACGGCCTGCTGCGGGAGGTCCTCGCGGTCGTGGCTCTCGGGGAACCGGTGACGATGACGGCGTCTGACCTGCTGCGGGAGCGGCTGCGCGCGTTGTCCGCCCGCCTCTCGGAGGTGGCCGACGGCGGCCCGGCGTCGGATGGCGCGGGGTGAGTGAGTGCGCGGTACCCGGTCACGGGGTGCGTGGCGGCCGTGCCGCCCACGGCTACCCGCCGACCGGGCTGCGTCGACCTTGCCGGCAGCTGACCGCCGTCGCGCCTACCCCGGTCACCACAGCGGGATCTCGGTTCCGTGTTCCTCCGGGAGTCGGGGACCGTGGATGCGTCGTTGGGCGTCGCTGATCGCGACGTCGTTGATGCTCGCCTCCCGGCGCGACATCAGGCCGCGGTCGTCGAACTCCCACAGCTCGTTGCCGTAACAGCGCCACCACTGCCCCGTCCGGTCGCGGCACTCGTACTGGAAGCGGACCGCGATCCGGTTCCCTCGCCACGTCCACAGGGATTTGCGCAGCGCGTAGTCCAGTTCACGCTCCCACTTGCCGGTCAGGAAGTCGATGATCTCCGCCCTGCCCCGGAGGACCGTGTCGCGGTTCCGCCAGACCGAGTCCGGGGTGTAGGCGGTCGCCACGCGGTGGGGGTCGCGGGTGTTCCACGCGTCCTCCGCCGCCTGGACCTTCAGCAGCGCTGTCTCCTGGGTGAACGGCGGGTAGGGCGGACGGTCCTCGGGCATCTCCTGGTCTCCTCACTCCCATGGGAGAACGATCGTTCTCCACCGGTGACCTGCACTAGAGAACCACCGTTCTCAACGTCAAGGAGTCTCCCAGTGCCAGCCCCGACGTCGGAGGAACGGAACCATCTCGATCGCGTGGTGCTCCTCGACGCGGCGGAGCGGCTCTTCTACGAGCGCGGCATCCGCGCGGTGGGGATGGACGAGGTCCGTGCCGCCTCCGGTCTGCCGCTCAAACGGACCTACCGGTTGTTCAGCGCCAAGGAGGACCTCGTGGTGGCGGTGTTGCGCCACCACGACCAGCGGTGGCGAGGCGAGCTGGCCGACCGCGTGGAGCGGGTTCCCGAGCCCCGCGAACGGGTCCTGGCGCTGTTCGACTGGCTGGAGAAATAATTCGGAAACCCGGCTTCCGGGGCTGCGCCTGGATCAACGCGCACGGCGAGCTCGGCTCGTCCTCGCGGCGGGTGTTGGCCGAGATCCGTTCCCACAAGCAGGCGTTCCACGACCAGATCGCCGAGTGGGTGCGGACCGCCGGGTCCTCGGTGGTCGAACCAGTCGTCCTGCTCGCCGAGGGCGCCATCGTGACGGCCGGTGTCAGCGGCGATCCGGCAGCTGCCCGCCACGCGCGGCGAGCCGTCGCGCGGATGCTCGGGATGGTGTGAGCACCCCCGCTCGTCCCCGCCCCGCCGACCGCGGCCGCTGGGCTTCGACGGGCGGCGGGACCGGGCAGCGCCACCCGCGCGTAGGGGGGTGAACCGAGCAGCTCCGACCCCGCCGCGCCGCCGTTCGCGGTCGGGGTGCGCGGTGGTGAGGGGGAGGACCGCTCGACGCATCACGCGGGTCGCCTCGGGGCATCACCGATCCCGGCCCCCGCCCCGGGACAAGCCGCACGAGTGGCGGGCCGGTCGGCCCTCGTGGCCCCGGGACGCGCCCGTCCGCCGGTGGTGGCTCGGGCAGGGCCTGGTCGCCGTCGCACCGAATTCGGTGGACATCGCGGGCCGTCGCCGGGAATCGTCACGACCATGCGCCAGGAGGAGATCTGGGACGCGGAGACCGCCCAACGCTATGACACGCCGGGCCGGGGCAGGTTCGCCCGTGAGGTCCTGGAACCGACCGTCGACCGCCTGGCCGCGTTGGCCGGTGACGGGGAGGCGCTGGAGTTCGCGATCGGCACCGGTCGGGTGGCCGTGCCACTCGCCGAACGGGGGGTCCGCGTCACCGGGATCGACCTGTCCCGTCCCATGGTCGAGCGGCTCCGGACGAAGGTGGACGATCGGGCCGTGCCCGTGGTCATCGGGGACATGGCCACGGCCACCGCGCCGGGCGAGTACTCGCTGGTGTACCTGGTCTACAACACGATCTCGAACCTGCTCACCCAGGCCGAGCAGGTGTCCTGCTTCCGCAACGCCGCACGCCACCTGGTGCCCGGCGGGCGGTTCGTGATCGAGCTGGAGGTGCCCGAGCTGCGCCGGCTCCCACCGGGGCAGGAGGCGCTGGTCTACCACGCCGAGCCCGGGTACGTCGGCCTGGACACCTACGACACGGTGCGCCAGCACCTGGTGTCCCACCACTTCACGTTCGGCGAGGGCAGGCAGGCGCGGCTGGCGCGCAGTCCGCACCGCTACGTCTGGCCGGCCGAGCTCGACCTGATGGGGCAGCTGGCCGGGTTCGACCTGGAGAACAGGTGGGCCGACTGGTCCGGAGCCGAGTTCACCTCCGACTCCCGGTCCCACGTCTCCGTCTATCGGCTACCACCGGCCCCGTGAGCCCGTGGTGGACACGAGGCCCGGCGCGGGGCGGGACCGTGGGACGACCCGCGAGCGGCTCCTCGTCGCGGCCGGCCGCGCCGCCCCCGGTCACCGCGACGGCACGGGCCGGGTCCGCCCTCGGTCCCGGTCGGGAGCCCGGGGCTGGTGTGCGAGCGGGTGGCATCCGGGGCGGTCGTGCCGGTGCCACGGAGGGGAGCTCGGGAAATCGGGTGGATCGGTTCGCGCCGATCGGTCATCCTGCGCGAATGGTCGAACGCGGGGTGGACGAACGCGGGGTGGACGAACGCGGGGTGGACGGCACGGGAGCGATCGTCCGGGAGGGGGCCCTCGACCGGGTGGGCGCGGCGTTCACGCCGGTGGTCGAGGCGACCCGGGCACGCCTCGCTGCGACCTTCGACGCCGACCGCCTGCACAGCGCCTACCTCTACGGCAGCATCCCCCGGGGCACCGCCGTCCCTGGCACGTCCGACCTGGACGTCCTGGTGGCCCTGCGAGCGGAGCCATCGGCCACCGACCGGGCCGAGGTCAGGACCATCGAGTCCGAGTTGGACGACGCCTTCCCGGAGATCGACGGCGCCGGCATCCTCCTGTCGAGCATGACGTCCCTCCTCAGCGACGGGGAGCGGTACGACGGCGGGTTCTTCGTCGCCTGCCTGTGCACCCCGCTGCTCGGGCAGGACCTCGCCGAGCTGCTGCCCCGTTACCGGCCGGACTCGGTGCTCGCGCGGGAGACGAACGGCGACCTCGGTTCCCTGCTTCCCCGGTGGCGGGACAGGAACGCCGCCGCCACCACGGACGCCGAGCGGCGTTCCCTCGTGCGCGGGGTCACCAGGCGGGTGGTCCGCACCGGGTTCACGCTGGTCATGCCCCGCTGGGGCGGGTGGACCAGCGACCTCACCCGGTCGGCCGACCTCTTCGCGCGGTACTACCCGGACCAGGCCGAGCGGATGCGGGCCGTCGCCGAGGCCGCGTCGGCTCCGACGGCGAACACGGACGTCCTCCCGATGGTCCTCGACGACCTCGGCCCCTGGCTGGCCGAGGAGTACGCCGCCGTGCACGGGGTCCCCGGGCCGCGCTGACCACGCGACCTCCGGACGTCCCGCGCGAGGGGGTGGCCGATCACGATCGCCGTGCCACGCCCGCGCCCCGTGGCTGGCCCGCCGGAAGGGAGGCGAGGATGCCGACCACGTCCTCGACCAGCACCGCCGCCCTCGTCGCCGCGCTCCAGGAACGGACCGCGCGGGCACTGCCAGCCGAACACGTCGTCCACCTCGGAGGCTGGTGGCTGCGGCACTCCCCCGGCTGCGCGTGGTGGTCGGCGGCCGTGCTGGCGCACGAGGAGCTGGCGGCGGAACCGCTGGCGGAGCGGGTGGGACGGGCGGAACGCTTCCACGCCGGGTACGGCGGGACCGCCCGCTTCCAGATCAGCCCGGCCTCACCCGACCAGTTGGACGCGCTGCTGGCCGGGCGGGGCTATCGCCGGGAGAGTCCGATGTCGTTGCGGACCGCTCCGCTGGACGGGGCACGCGTCGGGGCGGTCGGCGCCCACCTCCCGGTGTCGGTCGCCGATCAGGCGGATCCCGGCTGGTTCGACACCTGGTTCGCCGTGCACGGCGCGGGCCTCGACCGGGAGGCCGAACGCCGGGTGCTCGACCGGCTGGACCGCCCCTGCGGGTACGCCTCCGTGGCCCTGGACGGGGAGGTGGTGAGCGTGGGCCGGGTGGTCCTCGACGACCGCTGGGCGGGGATCTTCGGCATGGCGACAAGGCGGCACGCCCGGGGCCGGGGCGCCGCCCGGCTGGTGTTGGGCGCGTTGGCCGGGTGGGCGGGGCGACGCGGGGCCCACCAGCTCTACCTCCAGGTGGACGAGGACAACACCGCCGCGCACGGGCTCTACACCCGCGCCGGGTTCACCGAGCTCGCCGCCTACCACTACCGCACCGCCCCCTGAGCGGTGCCGGGCGGCGTCCTCGTCCGCCACGACGGGCGGCCGGGCCGGTCGACTACCGTGGCGGAGGCTCACGGTCCGTTCCGGGGAGTCGAGGCGCGAGGAAGGAGCCGCTGGTGCGGGTCGACATCTGGTCCGATCTGGTCTGCCCCTGGTGCTACCTGGGCAAGAAGCGGTTCGAGCGGGCGCTCGACGCCGCCGGCCTCGGTGACCGCGTCGAGGTGGTGTACCGGTCCTTCCAGCTCGACCCCGGGTTCCCCCGGGGTGAGACCCGCGACCAGGCCGAGGTGCTGGCCGCGAAGTTCGGCACCTCCCGGGAGGAGGCGGCCCGGATGGGGACGGACATGGAGCGCACGGCGGCCGGGGACGGGCTGGAGTTCCGGATGGGCGGGCTGCGGTACGGCAACACCTTCGACGCCCACCGCCTGGTCCAGTGCGCCGCTGGGCAGGGGACCGGCCCGCGCATGGTCGAGCGGCTGTTCCGCGCGCACTTCTCCGAGCAGCGGTCGCTGTTCGACCGGGACTCCCTCGTGCTGCTCGCCACCGAGGCCGGGGTGGACGAGGCGACGGCCGGCCGGGTGCTCGACGACGGGGACGCGCACGCCGACGCGGTGCGCGCCGATCTCGACCTGGCTCGCCGGCTCGGAGTGAGCGGGGTGCCGTTCTTCGTGCTCGACGGCAGGTACGGGGTGTCGGGCGCGCAACCGGTCGAGGTGCTGGCACGCGCCCTGGCCACCGCCGCCGGGGTGGACGAGCGGGCCGCCGACCCGACGGGGGGCGAGGGTGGCGCGGCGTGTGCCGTCCCGGACGGCGCGGCGCGGTCGGGGTCCGGGTCGGCCGGCTGATCCCGCACCAGGCCCGGCGGGCCGCCCCACCGCGCCGCCGGCTCAGAGGGTTCGGGTGGCGCCGCCGTCGATGAGCAGGTCCGCGCCCGCGACGCTGGCGGCCAGCGGTGAGGCCAGGTAGGCGACGAGGTGCGCCACCTCGAGGGGTTCGACGAGCCGACCGGTGGTCATGCCCGAGGCCTCGGGCAGGCCGGCGAGCAGGTCGTCGAGGGGGATGCCCAGCGAGCGGGCGAGGGCGGCGCCGTACCCCTCTGGGTGTTCCCACAGATCGGTGCGCACCGGTCCCGGGGAGACGGTGTTGACCCGGACGCCCCGGGGCCCGTACTCGGCGTCGAGGCCCTTGGCGAACGCGGTGAGCGCGGCCTTGGCCACCGCGTAGGGCAACGGGCCGGCGCCGGGCGTCCGCGCCGCGTTGGAGGACACGGTGACGATGCTGCCGCGCTGGTCGAGCAGGCTGGGCAGCAGGTGCCGGGTGACGCGGACCGCGCTGAACAGGTTGAGCTCGAAGGTGGCGTGCCACAGGGCGTCGGAGGTCCCCAGGAACCCGCTGGTCTGGCCGTCACCACCGTCGCCGCCTCCGACGTTGTTCACCAGGACGTCGACCGCGCCGAGTTCCGTGAGGGCCGCGCCGGCGAGGTCCCGCGCGCCCTGTTCGGTGCCGAGGTCGGCGGTGACGGCCGTCGTGCCGGGCACTGGCGGGTCGGGGGCGCGGCGGGCGCCGACCACCACCCGGACTCCCTGTTCGGCGAGGACGGCCGCGATGGCGCGGCCGATGCCCCGACTTCCGCCGGTGACCACCGCTGTCTTCCCGCTCAGGCGAAGATCCACCAGAACTCCCTTCAACCACTACTTCGTTGATGCCACTACCGAGTTACTTGCTACACGAATGTAGCAACTTCGAGGGAAGGGGTGGCACGGCGGTACGCTCCCGGCGGGGAGGGCACGGTGATGCGGGACAACACGGAACGGACCCCGGGGCCGGGACGCGCCCGACGCGCGGACGCCGAACGCACCGTGCGCGCCATCCTCGCCGCCGCCGAACGGGTGCTCAGCCAGGAGCCCGGGGCCACGATGGAACGCATCGCCGCCGAGGCGGGGGTCGCGCGGACTACGGTGCACCGGCGCTTCGCCACCAGGGAGGACCTCGTCTCCTCGCTGACGGTCCTGGCGGCCCAGCAGTTGGAGGCGGCGGTCCTGGCCGGCCGCCCCGAGAGCGCCCCACCCCTGGTCGCCCTGCACGAGGTGACGGCCAATGTGCTGCGCATCAAACGGACCTGGAGCTTCGCGATGGGCGTCCACTCCGAACACCCCGAGGTGGTGCGCGTTCACACCGACACCCGCGCCCGCTGCGTCGCCCTGTTCCGCCGGGCCCGCGACGCCGGGGCGGTGCGCTCGGACGTCGACCCCGACTGGGCAAGCCGGGTGTACTACGGGCTCATCCACGCCGCCGCCGAGGACCTGGCCGAGGAGCCGACACCGGCCGAACTGGACGCGGCCGCCGCGCGGGTGGTCGACACGCTGTTCACGGGAGTCGGAGCCGGCGGCGGCACGCCCCACCGGTCGGGCTGAGCCCGGCCACGAACACGCGGGAGCCCGGCCGCCCCCGCGCCCGCCCGCCACCGGGCGGAGGACCCGGTCCCCGGTGGGGTGGCTGGGGTGGGACCGCCACCCGTCGCGACTCCCACCCGGCCGAGCCGTGCGCGGCGGCGACGCCCGGACGGGATCGGGGAGGGGACGACCTCGGGGAGACCGGGGTCGCCGTGCCGACCTCAACCCATGAACACGCGGCCCGAGGGGCCACCCCACGACAAGGGGCCCGAACCGTCACTCCTGGGTATGACCCAGGTCGGGTTCGGGCACCAACATCAGCGTGCGCGACGTCGCGGCCTCCAACTCGAGAACGACGATGTCGTTGACCCCGGGGCGCAGCACGGGCCCGGGGACGTAGAGGGTCCGCTGCGGACCGCGCCGCCAGTACCGCCCGAGGGCGAAGCCGTTGATCCAGACCACGCCCTTGGTCCAGTCCGGCAGGGAGACGAAGGTGTCCGCCGGCTGCTCGATCCGGACGGTCCCCCGGTGCAGTCCCGGGCCGGCTGGCAGCCCGGTGGCCGGCGAGTACGGGGCGGCGGCCAGTTGCTCCGCCGACAGCGGCAGCGGGTGGCAGCTCCAGCCGGTCACCTCGGTCCCGTCGACGAACACCCCGCCGAGGACGCCCTTGCGGTCGGCCAGCCCCTCCCCGTAGTTCACCCGCCCCTGGTTCTCCACCAGCAGGTCGAGCCGGGCACCGGCCGGTGCCCGCAGCGCCAGCGCCCGCTCGCGGTGCTCCCGCTCCAGCACCCCCACCGGCGCGCCGTCCACGAAGACCTGGGCGCGGTCGTGCACGTCCTCGACGACGAGCACCCCGTCCACCGCCGCCGGCAGGGTGGTCCGGTAGAGCACGAAACCGTAGGCCTGGCCCAACTCCTCCATCGTGAGCGGCCGGTCGGCGGCGACCCCCTCGGCGAGGAGGTCCACGGCCGGGAGCAACGCCGCCGACTCGTCCAGGCTGACCGCCGTCTCCGGAAGGCGGGGCCCCCGAGCGGGCACCGGCTCGTCGGGGACGGGGGCGTACCGGGCGATGACCTCGCGGAACGCGGCGAACTTCGGGGTGGGATCACCGCTCTCCGACAGCGGGGCGTCGTAGTCGTAGGAGTTCACGGTGGGCAGGTACCGGCCGTTGTCGTTGGCGCCGTTGAGGAAGCCGAAACTGGTCCCGCCGTGGAACATGTAGAAGTTCACCGAGGCACCGGCGGCCAGCAGCTCGTCCAGGGTGGACGCCGCGTCCTCGGGCTCGCGCACGTGGTGCGGCCCACCCCACCGGTCGAACCAGCCGTGCCAGAACTCCATGCACATCAACGGCCCCGTGGGCTGCCCCTCCCGCAAGCGGGCCAGGTTCTCCGCCGCCCGCGAGCCGAAGTTGCCGGTGCGCAGCACCCCGGGCAGGCCCCCGGCGGCCAGCATCTCCTCGGAGGGCTGGTCGCTGGTGAACAACGGGACGTCCACCCCGCCGGCCCGCAGGAACTCCGCCACCCGCTCCAGGTACTCCTGGTCCCGGCCGTAGGCGCCGAACTCGTTCTCCACCTGCACGGCCAGCACCGGCCCGCCCCGGGTCACCAGGTGGGGGACCACCAACGGCAACAGCCGGGCCAGGAAGCGCTCCACCGCCGCCAGGTAGGTGGGGTCGGTGGAGCGGAGCCGCACCCCGGGTTCCGCCAGCAACCAGGCGGGCAGCCCCCCGAACTCCCACTCCGCGCAGATGTAGGGGCCGGGGCGCAGCAGCACGTGCAGCCCCTCCGCCCCGGCCAGCCGCAGGAACCGGGGGAGGTCGAGCCCGTCCTCGGCGGTGAGGTCGTCCGGCGTCGGTTGGTGCAGGTTCCACGGGACGTAGGTCTCCACGGTGTTCAGCCCCATCAGCCGGGCCTTGCGAAGCCTGTCCTCCCACTGGTCGGGGTGGACCCGGAAGTAGTGCAGGGCACCGGAGATGATGCGCGTCGGCTTCCCGTCCAACAGGAAGTCGTCGTCACCAATGGCGAATTCGGGCATGTCAGCGCTCCCGGTGGGCGGTCGTCGGAACGGGGTCGCGACGCGGCGCGGCCGACGGGCCGCCCGCGACGAGTCCTTCGAGGGCCAGTGCGGCGACGCCCAGGCTCACGGCATGCCCCTCCACCCCGGACAGCCGCCAGTCGACGGCCGCGAGGTTGCGGGGCAGGGCGTGGGTGGCGGCGCCGTCGCGGGCGGCGGGCAGCAACCAGCGGCCCAGGCGGGTCGCCACCCAGCTGCCGAGCACCACGGTGTCGGGGTTGAGGACGTTGACCAGGTTGGCGAGGGCGACACCGAGGGTGGCGCCCACCTCGTCGAGCACGGCGAGGGCACGCGGATCGTCCCGGCCGGCGGCCGAGGCCAACGCGTCGACGGTGGCGGACTCGTCGGCGTGGAGCAGCGGGTCGCGCGGGTCGCGTTCGCGCAGCGTCGCCACGATGCCGGGAGCGCCCACATAGGCCTCGACGCAGCCGGTCCTGCCACACCGGCAGGTCCGTCCGCCGGGGACCAGCAGGGTGTGCCCCCACTCCCCCGCCGCGTCGGTGGCTCCCCGGTACAGGCGCTGGTCGACGGCGATCCCCACGCCGACCCCGGTTCCGAGGGTCACCACCGCCAGGTCGTGGGCGGCGCGTCCCCCGCCGAACCACAGCTCGGCCACCGTGCTCGCCTTCAGCGGGTTCTCCAGGAAGGGTTCGCTCCCGAAGGCGTCCGCCAGGAGCCCCCGGAACCTCCCCTCCGGGTCACCGTCCTCGTAGGCCCCGGTGGCGGCGGGGAACAGGGACACCCCGCTGTCGGTGTGCCGCTGCCCCGGCAGGCTCACCCCGATCCCGAGCAGGCGGTCCCGGGTCAGCCGACCACGGTCGAAGATGCCGCGCACCAGGTCGACGACGTGCCGGGCCACCACGTCGGGCTGGTGGTCCTCCGGTCCGATCTCCCGGTGCCCCGAGTCGAGGCCGCGCAGCGCGAGGTCGAACAGGTCGGCGCGGACGTAGGTCTCGGCGACGTCCACGCCGACGAGGACGCCGTGGTCCCCGTTCACCGCGAGCCGCGCCCGGGGACGACCGCCACCGGAGTCCTCCCTGCCGACCTCGACGAGCACCCCGAGGGCGAGCAGTTCGGTGGTCAGGGTGGCGACGGTGGCGGGGGAGAGCCCCGTCTCGGCCGCCAGCCACTGGCGGGTGACCGCCCGCTCGGCCGAGTACACGCGTCGCAGCAGGTCGAAGCGGTTCTCCCTGCGGATGTCCCGCGAGGAACGAGGACGCACGACACCCTCCTCCTCCGGTGCCAGCGAGTCCACCGGCGGGCCGGGGACTTTTTCCAAGGGTCGGATTTTGACCCTAGTCCCGCTCGGACCGCGAGGGCCAGCCGCCCGACGGCCCCGCGGCGGCCCCGGCCGGAAACGGCCGTCCCCGCTTCCCCGGATCCCGGGGACGCGGCCCAGATGGGCTGACTTCGGTCAAACCCCGCCCACGGGCGGGGACGGCCTTGTCCACCGGCCGCACCGCACGCAGGATCACCCCACGGCGAACGGCCTGGCCGCGCCGCCACGGCAGTGGGAGGGATGAGGAGCAGGGTGCGCTACGTCTTCACCGCGTTCACCAACGGCAGCGAGAGCAACATGTACGTCTACGAGTCGGCGGACGCCACCGACTTCACCCTGCTCCACGGCCCCGCCTACGAACCCCCGACCGGACTGGTGCGGGACCCCTCCGTCACCCGGCACGGCGGCCGCTGGTTCGTCGCCCACACCACGGGCTGGGAGACCGGGAACTTCGCGCTGGCCGTCAGCGACGACCTCATCCAGTGGCGGCACCACACCACGGTGGAGGTCGGCGTGGGGTGGGTGCGCAACACCTGGGCTCCGGAGTTCTTCCGCGACCCGGCCACCGGGCGGCAGCACGTCGTCGTCTCCCTCTCCACCGGCTCCTACGGCCCCTTCCGCCCGCACCTGTTCACCGCCGAGGACGACGAACTGACCCGCTGGTCGGGGCCGGTGGAGCTGGCCGGCATCGGCCCCAACCACATCGACACCTTCCTCGTGCACCACGGCGGCGAATACCACGCCTTCGCCAAGAACGAGACCGACAAGGTCGTCGAACACGCCGTGGCACCCGCGCTCACCGGGCCCTACCGCTTCGTGGACACCGGCGACTTCGCCGGGTGGGGACGGGTGGAGGGTCCCGCGCTGACCGTGCTCCCCGACGGCCGCCACCGCATCTACCTGGACGGCTACACCACCTCCCGCTACGTCTACAGCGACAGCGCGGACCTGCGGACCTGGTCACCGCCCCGGGAGCTGCCCGGCGGGCTCTCGGGCTCCGTGCGGCACGGATCGGTGTTCCGCGAGGAATGAGCGACGACCGGGGAGGGCCGAGACTCCCCGGTCGCGGAAACGGGGGTTGACCGGGACGGACAGGCTGGGGGCCACGGGAAGGGCGACGAGATGGCACACCAGGGTGACCGTGGCGGACGACGGAGGAGCCGCTGGCCACGACGGACCCGCGCGGCGGTGCGCGCCTCGGCCACCGCCGACCGGTTCGCCCCGCTGTGGGCGGACCTCCGCGCCGCCGCCGAGGACGCGGTCCGCGACGGCCCCCCGCCGCTGCGGTTCCGGGAGTTCGCCGCCTTCCGGGAACGCGGCGACCGCCTGGGGTACGAACGGCCCTACTTCGCCCGCCGCCGCCAGCTCGCCGCGCTGGCACTGACCGTGCTCGTCGACGAACGCCCCGAGCAGGCCACCGCCCTCAACGACCTGGTGTGGGCGGTGTGCGACGAGCACACCTGGGCGCTGCCCGCCCACCTCGCCCCGGACGACGGCCCCGCCGCCCACACCCGGTGCGTCGACCTCTTCGCGGCGGAGACCGCGCACGCGCTGGCCGAGGTCACCAGGCTGCTGTCCCCCGCCCTGCACCCGGAGGTCACCGCCCGCGCCCACGCCGAGATCCGCCGCCGCGTCGTGGAACCGATGTTGGAACCCCGGTCCCAACCGTGGGAGTCCTGGCGCCACAACTGGTCGGCCGTCTGCGGGGGCGCGGTCGGCATGACCGCCCTTGCGCTCCTGGACGACGAGCGGGAACGGGCCGCCCTGCTGGCCCGAGCGACCCGCGCCCAGGAGGTGTTCCTGTCCGGCTTCGGTGCCGACGGGGCGTGCACCGAGGGGGTGGGCTACTGGTCCTACGGGTTCGGCTACTTCGTGTACTTCGCGGAGACGCTGCGGGACCACACCGGCCAGGACCTGCTCACCGGTGCCCACGGCGACCACGTCCGCCGGATCGCCGAGTTCCCGGCGGCCGCCTGGCTCGGCGGCGGGCACTTCGCCAACTTCGCCGACAGCCCGGAGGAACCGGCGCTACCGGCCGGCCTGCTCTGCCGGCTCCGCCAGCGGCGAGTGGCGCGGTCGTTACCGCCACTGACCACGCCGCCACGACTCGAGGACGACCCCTGCTACCGGTGGGCCCCCCTGACCCGAACGCTGTGCTGGGCGACCGACGAAGCCTTCGCCGGTCCGGCCGGCCACCCGGCGACCACCCGGGGAGGTGGCCCCGCCGCGGCGACCAGCGGCCCCACCACCGACGGCGCGGTGGTGCCCGACGACGCCTGCGGGGACCCGCCCGAGAGGACGACGGAGACCGGCCGGGAGGGCGGTGGGCGCGGCGACGCGGGCGAGGTACCGGGCCGGGCCACCGGGGAGACCACCGGCGCGCCGGGACCGGTCGTGACGGAGGCGGGCACCTGGTTCCTGCCGGCCGCGCAGTGGATCACCGACCGGCGCCCGGTGCTGGGCGTCCCGGTGGCCTTCGCCGCGAAGGGCGGTCACAACGACGAGCCGCACAACCACAACGACCTCGGCCACTTCCTGCTGCACGTCGGGGGCGAGTCGCTGCTGGCCGACCTCGGCTCCCCCGAGTACACGCGGGACTACTTCGGCCCCGGCCGTTACCGGGTGCTGCACGCCTCCTCCGAGGGCCACTCGGTGCCCCTCCTCGACGGCACCGGGCAGCTACCGGGAGCCGAACGACACGCGGTGGTCCTCCACCACGAGCAACGCCGGGACGGCGTGCGCCTCACCCTCGACCTGACCAGCGCCTACGACCACCCGGCGCTGCTGGCCCTGCACCGGGACCTCGACTGGCGGCACACCGAGGACGGCGGGCGGCTGCTGCTCACCGACACCGTCGAGGTGGCCGGCGACTGCGCGGTGACGGAGACCTTCGTCAGCAGGCACCGGGTGCGCACGGGAACGGATCCCACCGAGCCGGCCCACTGGCGAGGCCGGCACGGGCGCGTCGGATTGCGGGTGCCCCCGGGCCGGTCGTGGACCGTCGACGACGACGAGGTGCGGACCGTCGAACACGACGGATCTCCCGGAGTGGCGCGCCGACTCCACCTGACGACGACGCTGCCCCCGGGAATCCACGACCTGCCGGTGGAATTCACCGTCGTTGTCGACCGGGCAGGAACCCCCCGGTGACGGCGGGACCGCCAGGCAGGGCCTCGGGACGACGAGAACGACGCGCGGTCGTCCCGGTTGTCGCGTGGTCAGAACGGTGAAATCGGCACCAGAAATACGTGTCCCCGCCGGCCTGATCGACACTGCGCGACACGGAACGCGCTCGTAGGCTCGATTGTGACGTCCCCCATTTCACAGCACGCGCGGGTCGACGTTACGAGCGAGGAGAACAGAACACCCGGCCCACGAGCAGGAGCACGCCGCCCGGGAAGCGGTTCACGGGGCACCGCGATCACCCGAAACGAGGCGCACGAGCAATTCCTCGACCAGCGGCCCGAAGGCTGGACAGTGTCCGGAGGAACCGTGCGTGGACGCGCACGGGGACGACGCGGCGGATGCCGCGGCCCCTGTCGGATGCGGCACCGCCGCCCCGAGGATCCGAGTAGTCCCGGAACTGGTCGCGCCCGAGAGGCACGGCGACGTTCCCGGCGATGGCGACCGCCGAACTGGATTCCCGCATGCGCCGCGCACCACCGCACATCACCGCCGGGCTGGGGAAACCACACGGACAAGGAGTGGTATCCCATGTTGCGCATTACCGCGGACGTCTTCTCCGGACGTCAGAACCCGGTGTGGACGGTCGGTGAGGAACGGACGGCACGGAACACGTTGCGCGCCCTCTCGGAGGGCTCCGAACTGCTCACGGAGGACGCGCCGGCCCGCGCCGGTGTCGGGTTCCGTGGCCTGCTGGTCGAGTCACTCAGCGACGAGGCCGCCCCGGACCTCCGTCTCGGCTCGACCACCTATCTCCCCGTGGGCCGGGAGGCCAGGGGCCCTCGTGCCGCCGAACTGGCCGAGCGGTTGATCGGCCTGTTGGACCGGGTGGACACCAGCCTGGACACCGAGGAGGGCGTCAGCCTGCCCGAACCGCTGCGGCCGTTCCTGACCACGCAGTTGACCACGGCGACCGAGGAAGGCTCCCGCAGCGGGGCGAGCATCCAGGAGGGCGGGCAGGAGACGAGCGAATCGTTCACCGCCGCCGCCACCTGCTACTACGACGTCACCCCGTTCAACCCGGGCTTCTGGAACGACGACCAGAACACCCGCCTGCACAACAACTGCTACAACTACGCCAGCAACTGGCGCAACAACACCTTCGCGCAACCCGGACGCGGGTGCGGGAACCAGTACACGGCCCTGACCTGCGCCGAGGTCGGCCGAGGCGCGTTGTGCGACGGCATGCACCGCCGCTACGACTGCTTCCCGGACAGCGAGTGGCCGCGCCACCTGGTCGCCCTGGTGATCTGGCCCAACACCGACTTCCACTGGTACCGCCTCCAGTCGGAGGGGTACTGGGCGCACAAGCCAGGCAGCACCGCGGCCAGGAACGTGGACAACAGCAACCGGGTGATCAACAACCCCGAGACCTGCGACCGGGGCCCGTACACCCAGTTCTGCGGCTACTTCTACGGCTGCCACACCCAGCGGCAGCGCATCCGCTGACCACCGACCGCGTCTGACCGCGTCACACGGCGGGCGGGGCGGGCACTGACGCACCGTCGAGGTGGGCACCCGCCCCGCCCGTTCCGGTGTCACCGAGCGGGAGGATGACGGGCATGGACGTGGAGGTGGCCCTCTACAGCGGCCGTCCCAACCCGGTCTTCCGGTTGCGCGGCGCCGAGCGGGAGGAGGCGAGCCGGCGGCTCGGGGCCCTGGTCGCGGTTCCCGACCGGTCGGCGCCCCCCGGCGGGCTGGGCTACCAGGGGTTCCGGTTGCGCCCGGCCAGCAGCGACGGATCCTCGGACGCCGGGGCGTGGGAGGTCGGGGACGCGGGAGACGAGCCCACGGTGGCCGGGTCGTCCATCGTGGAGTACGCGGTCGGCGGGGGCCTCGTCGTCGCGCGGGGCGCCGACGGCGGGGTCCGGGTGTCACTCGATCCCGGCCGGGAACTCGAACGCTGGCTCGCCGAGCGGAGCACGCGCGCGCTGACCGAGCAGGAGATCCGACTCGTCGAAGGGAGCCTCGCCAGCGAGGAGGATCCTGGCTCCGACTTCCCGCGATGAGCGGCCCACGTCCGGCTGGGATGCGCTCGCGATGGCGAAGTGGCTCGTGGACCGGGCAGCATGACCGAGCGCGCTCGCCGGTTCCCTTGGCCGTCCGCTCCTCGTCGCGGCCCGCGAGCGGGGCGTGCCGCGCCTACCAGCCGGACCCGAACGACACCTCACCCCGAACCCCTGCACCCCCGACCGCCCGCACCCGCTGGACGATGACGGGGTGGCCGCTCCGGTGGAGGTGCGCCCACCCGCGTGGGAGGCCAGCCGACGTGGATCAACCGCGCACGGCGTGTGACCGTGACCGGACCGAGTGGGCGGCACACTGGTCGACGACCGCGACAGGTTCGCGGCGTTCGTCACGGCTGTGAGCTCCGGCCGCCCGCGATCAGCAGCCAACGAACCCCGGCCAGCGCCGCACCTGGCCGGTGCGTCGTCCACATCAGCTCACGCGGACCACGCGATATCGCCGACGTCGACTCCGCGCCCGTTCTCCTCGGACTCCCTTCCAAGAGTCCCCGGGATCAACCGTGCCGTACGCACGAGGCGCGCCGCCAGCTTCCCGGCGTTCTCCGTGGTCCCGCTCGCGGGGACGCCGTGCTCGTTCAGCGCCGGAACGAACTCGGCCAGCATCACCGCGTCGAATTCCGCGCTCCGCTCCCCGCGGCCTCACGGCGCGCCGGCTGCGTCGGCGCGGGGCCAACGGCCGCCGCCAGGCCCCGCCTGGCTTCCTCAACGCCCCCCAGGGCCGCCCGCACTGGGCCACCACCCCGGCGACGGGCGCCGGCGACCACCTCCACGACCTCGAACTCCCACATACCGTGACCAACGCTGGCATCCGGTCACGGACCGGGACGGGAAGTCATCCCGCGCGTGGAGAAGCGTCTCCGGTGCGCGGCCGCCGGGTGGGCAGGCCGTCGAGCGCGAGGGGATCCACCCGCGCCGAGCGCCTCTTGGCTCGACGTCGGGGTTCGTCCCGCGCGCCGGCACCGGGCCTCCGCCACCCAGGGGCCCTCCGGTGCCCGGAGGGCCGATGCGCCCTGGCGGGTGACGCTCGCCCGGCGTCCCTGGCGATGGAGTCGCTGGCAATGGCGTCCTCGCTCCGCCGCCCCGCCCGCTGGCGCCGCTTCCCGGGCGGGGGCCACGACGGCGGTTGCGAACCGCGTCGAGGACGCCCCGCACGATGGCTACTCCTGCGCGTCGAGGAACCCGGCGATGTCCTCGGCGAGCTCGTCGGGGTGTTCACCGTTGATGGCGTGCGAGGCGTCCGGGTAGAGGCGGACGGTGCCCTCCGGCAGCGCGCGTTCGGCGACCTCGACGGCAGCGGCGGAGTCGAGCATGACCGACTCCCCGGCGATGACGGCCAGCACGGGCATGTCCAGCCCGGACAGCGCCTCCTCGCTGAGCCGGCTGGGCTGCGGGAGCCGCAGGCTGTAGTGCGCCATCCCGGCCTCGATCATCCGGGCGACCGGCACGTCCTCGACGGGCGCCCCGCCGGCCGTGTACGAGTTGAACCCGTCCCGCCAGGACTTGGGCAGCCAGGGCAGGGAGGCGGGCAGGGACCGCACGATGGTGCCCAGGGGCATGTCGTCGAAGACGAACACCGGCTCGACGAGGGTGAGGCTGGCGATCCCCTCGGGCTGGCGGGTGGCGAGGTTCGCCGCGGTCCAGCCGCCGATGGAGAGGCCGACCAGGTGGAACTCGCTCTCCGGGAGCCCGTCGAGGGTCTGGTGCAGCCAGTCAGCCTGGTCGTCGTCATCGACGATCGGGCGGTCCTGCACGCTCATGCCCGGTTCGCCGAGCAGGTCGAGGGTGTAGACGTCGCCGACCCGCAGCAGGTGGGGCAGGTTGTCCGCCCACACCGGGGACGCGGAGGCCCGCCCGGGCAGGAGCACGAGGGGCTCGGCGCGGTCGGCCTCCCCCTCGAACCGGTACGCCCGCACGATCCCGTAGTCGGTGCGGACGTCAAGGGTGGCGTCCGGGACGGGCAGGTCGGCCATCGCGGTCCGGTACGTGTCGTGGAACTCGTCCCGGCCCTCGGCGCTGGTCCAGTGCCCGACGGGGGAGGGCGTGCGGGAGACGAACCCGATGACCAGGAACAACGCCGCGATCACGCCGAGCACGATGGGCCAGCGGCGGCGCCGGGTTCGGGTGGGGGATGGGGTCGGTGTGGTGTCGTCCACAAGGCCTCCTAACCGATCGGTAGATTCTTCTACCGTACGGTAAGCTGAGGGCATGGCCAAATCACCCCGTGACCAGGACACGTCCCGACCCCGTCAGCTCACCCTCACCGAGCAGGCCCGCCGCACCCAGTTGGTCGAGGTCACCATCGGCCTGGTGGCCGAGCGGGGGTATGCCGGGACCTCGCTGTCCCGGATCGCCGAGGGCGCGGGCATCACCAAGGCCGCCGTGCTCTACCACTTCCCGTCGAAGGACGCCGTGGTGAGCGCCGCCCACGAACACGTGCTGACCGCGCTGACCGGCCACGTCGCCGAGGCCGTCGAGGCCGTTCCCCCCGAGGGCGGCCCCGCCGCCTACGTGCGGGCGATGATCGGCCACCTCCGGGAACACCCCCGGCACACCCGGATGATCGTCGAAGCGATGACCCAGGGCGGCGGGGACGGGGACTACGACCCCAGCCTCCGGTGGCGGCCGCTCGCGTCGCTGCTGGCGGCCGCGCGGCAGGCACGCGGCGTCACCTCGGAGCTGGACCTGCGCACACTGGCGATCACCATCGGGGGCGCCGTCGACGCCATCGTCGCCGAACGACTCGCCGACGACGGCTACGACACCGGAGCGGCGGCTGACCTGCTGGTCGCGATGGTGGACCGCACGCTGTTCGCGTGACAGGAAGGGGGACGCACCGGCGACGGGCTCCGCACCAGCGGACACCGCGGAGGCGCTCCGAGCCGCCCCCGCCTCCCCACCCGACCGCGCCCCAGGCGGGCCCACCGGTCCCGGTGGACGACCGAAGGGGCAGGGCGCGCGGGGATGGTCACGGCCGAGGTGGGCACGGCGGAATCGCGGGCCCAGGGACACGGCGGCGGGCCACCCACGGCCGTCGGCTCATCGAACCGGCCGCCGCGCGGAGCATGCGGCCGGCATGGTCGACCTCCTGGGGACTCCCTCGCCGGGCGGAAGGGGACGCGGCGGACTGCGCGACCCGCCGCGTGGTGCCGAGGTGGCTCCGGGTGTCGTGAGCCGGGGCGGGCGGCCCGACCGGATGACGGTCCGCTCGTCGCTCCGGACCGCCGTCGGCAGCCGGGGCGAGGCCCCTGGGGCGGCTCCCGGGCGAGGCGGCAGGGGCCGCTCCCGAGACACGACTCCTGGCCGCGATCAGGCCTCGGCTCCGGCGGGAAGCGGTTGGGGGCCGGGGACACCCGGTCGAGCCCCGGATCACCCGTCGTAGTCGATCTCCAGCTCCTCCGTCGTCGGCAGGGACTGGCAGGTGAGCACGAACCCGGCGTCCACCTCGGACGGTTCGAGGGCGAAGTTCCGGCGCATCCGCACCTCCCCGGAGACGACCCTGGCCCGGCAGGTGCCGCACACCCCTCCCCTGCAGGCGAAGGGCAGGTCCGGTCGGGCCGGCTGCGCCGCGTCGAGGACTGGCACGTCCCGGGGCACCGTGAGGCTGGTGGTCCGACCGTCGAGCAGCAGGCGGACCCGGGTGACCGGGCCCGTCGGCGCGGAGCCGTCCTGGTGGCGCCGCACCGGCGGGGCCTCGTCCTCGACGTGGAACAGCTCCCGGTGCACCCGGGCCGCCGGCACCCCGTGGTCGGCCAGCGCCGTGCGCACCACCTCGACCATGTCCCACGGCCCGCACAGCCACCAGTGGTCCACCGTCTCCGGGGGCACCACCTCGGACAACAGCAGCTCCACCTTCGCGCCGTCGACCCGTCCCGAGGTCAGCTCCGCCTCCCGGGGTTCCCGGGAGAGCACGTGCAGCAGCTGCGTCCTGGCCGGGTACCGGTCCTTCAGGTCGGCCAGGTCCTCGGCGAACATCACCGACCCGGTGTGCCGGTTCCCGTAGACGAGGGTCACCCGGGACGTCGGGTCGCCGGAGAGGACGGTGGCCGCGATGGACAGCAGCGGGGTGATGCCGGACCCGGCGGCGACGAGCACGTGGTGGCCGGAGACGTCCTCGCCCAACGCGAACCGTCCCGTCGGCGGCAGCGCCTCCACCACGTCCCCGATGGCGACCTCCCGGTTCAGCCACCGCGAGACCAGGCCGTCTGGCACCTCGCGCACGCCGATGCGCGGCGCGCTGCCAGCCGGGCCGCACAGCGAGTAGCTGCGCCGCTCGTCGAGCTCGCCCTCCCGCCGCCGCAGGGTGAGCGCCTGGCCCGGGCGGAACCGGAACTCGGCGGCGTACTCGGGCGGCACCTCGAAACCGATCTCCACCGCGTCGGAGCACAGCCGCCGCACCGAGGCAACCCGCAGCGGGCGGAAGGTGGGTCGCGGCCGGCCGCCCCTCCCGGCGGCGCCGGCCCCGGCCCCGGCGGGGTCGCTGGTCGCGTCCGGAGCACGGGGTGTCATCGCGGTCCTCCCAGGGCGGTGCGGCGCGGTCCGGCACTCGTCGCCCTCCGCGCGGTCACAGTTCCCTCACCTGCTCGAAGGGCTCCCCGCACCCCCGGCAGCGGCGCAACGCCCGGCACGCCGTCGCGCCGAAGGCTGCCAGCTGGTCGGTGTCGGGCGAGTCGCAGCGCGGGCAGCGCGCGGCCGGCGGGGGGTCCAGGCGCAGCGGTACCGGACCCGTCCCCCGGCGGGGCGCCGGGCCCGGTGGCGCGATGCCGTGTTCGCGGAGCGCGGCCCGGCCCTCCGGCGTGATCCAGTCGCTCGACCAGGGCGGGGCGAGGGCGGTGCGGATGTCGACGTCGGGGAAACCCGCCCGGTGCAGCGCGGCCACCAGGTCGGCGCGCATCTCGACCAGCGCCGGACAGCCCGAGTAGGTGGGGGTCACCGTCACCACCACCCGGGTGGGCGGCTCGATCTCGACCGAGCGCAGCACCCCCAGGTCGACGAGGGTCAGCATGGGCAGCTCCGGGTCGACGACCGCCCCGGCGGCCGCGCGGGCCCGGTCGAGTTCCGGGCTGGGCACCGTCACCACCGCCCCTCGGGGTGCGCGCGGGCCACGCTCTGCATCTCCGCCAGCAGGTCCCGCAACGCCGCCGTGTGCCGCCCCGTCCGACCCCAGGGGACGGCCGGGGCGTCCCCGGCCCCCCGGTCGTCCATGCCGGGCGGGTCCAGGGTCGCCTGGTCGCACACCCGGCTGAGCACGTCCGCGAACTCCGCCCGGGTGGTGGCGGGGTCGACCCCCGTCCCGTCGGCGACGGCGGTCCGCTCCGCGTCGGTGGTGGCGAACAGTTCCTCGACCAACGGCCACACCTCGACCAGCCCCTCGGCCACCCTGCGATGGGACTCGTCGGTGCCGTCCCCGAGCCGCACGGCCCACCCCGCCGCGTGGTCCCGGTGGTAGGCGACCTCGGGCACGGCCTTGGCCGCCACCGCCGCCACGACCGGGTCGCGGGAACCGCTGAGCCGGTCCAACAGGGCCAACCGCCAGGTCGAGAAGACCAGCAGGCGGGCCACCAGGTGCCCGAAGTCCCCGTGGGGGGCCTCGACCAGGCGCACGTTGCGGTAGTCCTCGGCTGGCCGGAAGAACGCCAGGGCGTCCTCGTCCGGTACGTGGCCGGGCACCCCGGCCGGCCGCAGTCCCGGGTCGAGCTGGGCGGCCCTGGCCAGCAACGACCGGGCCTGCCCGAGCAGGTCGAGGGCGATGTTGGCCAGCGCGACCTCCTCCTCCAGTTCCGGCGCGTGGGTGCACCACTCGCTGAGCCGGTGCGCCATCACCAGGGCGTCGTCGGCGAGACCGAGGACGTGGCGGGCGGCGGCGGGCCGGTCCACACCGGCGGGAACGGTGTCGTCCACTCCGGACAGCGCGTCCTGGAAGCCGGTGCCGTGGGCCCACCGGTCCCCCAGTCCCCCGGCGTCCTCGGTGAGCGCCTCGTAGGCGTTGTCGAAGGCCATCGGGACCTCACAGATGGGGGACGTCGTCGGGGATCGCGTAGAACGTGGGGTGCCGGTACACCTTGTCGGCGCTGGGCGCGAAGAACGGGTCCCGTTCGTCCGGGCTGGACGCGGCGATGGCGTCCGACCGGACCACCCAGATGCTCACCCCCTCGTTGCGGCGGGTGTAGAGATCGCGGGCGTTGCGGAGGGCCATCGTGTCCTCGGCCGCGCGCAGCGACCCGACGTGGACGTGGTTCAGGCCGCGCCGACCGCGCAGGAACACCTCGTAGAGCGGCCATTCCGCGCGGGGGTCCCGCCCGGCTCGTCCACTGTCGGCGCCGGCGGTGCCAACTCCCGGGGTCCGGGCGTGGTCGTCCCCGGTCGGGCTCGCCGACCGGTCCGGTCCGGTCGAGGGGCCGGACCTGGCGTCGGGTGCGCCTCCGGTGGTGGTCACCCGGCCACCCCCGCCCCGACCGCGTCCCGGGCCGCCCGCTTCGCCGCGTGCGCGGACGCCGCCCGCCGCACCCACTCGCCGTCGCGGTGGGCGGCCCGTCGCGTGGCGATCCGTTCGGCGTTGCACGGCCCGTCACCCCGGATGACGCGGGAGAGCTCGTCCCAGTCGATCGGCCCGTGGTCGTAGTGCCCGCGCTCGGCGTTCCACCGCAGGTCCGGGTCGGGGAGGCTGACACCCAGCGCCTCGGCCTGGGGCACCGTGATGTCGACGAACCGCTGCCGCAGCTCGTCGTTGGTGTGCCGCTTGATCCGCCAGGCCATCGAGCGGGCCGTGTTGGGCGACTCGGCGTCGGGCGGCCCGAACATCATCAGGCTGGGCCACCACCAGCGGTCCACGGCGTCCCGCACCTGGGCGCGTTGCTCCTCGGTACCGCCCATCATGGTCATCAGCAACTCGTAGCCCTGCCGTTGGTGGAAGGACTCCTCCTTGCAGATGCGGATCATGGCGCGGGCGTAGGGGCCGTAGGAGCTGCGGCACAACGGCACCTGGTTGCAGATCGCGGCGCCGTCGACCAGCCAGCCGATGACTCCGACGTCGGCGAAGGACAACGTCGGGTAGTTGAAGATCGACGAGTACTTCTGCCGGCCGGTCACCAGTTTCTCGGTCAGGTCGGCGCGGTCCGCGCCCAGCGTCTCGCAGGCCGAGTACAGGTACAGGCCGTGCCCGGCCTCGTCCTGGACCTTGGCCAGCAGGATGGCCTTGCGTCGGAGCGAGGGGGCGCGGGTCAGCCAGGCCCCCTCCGGTTGCATGCCGATGATCTCGGAGTGCGCGTGCTGGGCCACCTGTCTGATCAGGGTGGCGCGGTAGGCCTCGGGCATCCAGTCCCGGGGTTCGATGCGTTGGTCCTCGGCGATCAGGCGTTCGAACCGGGCCTGGGCCTCGGTCTCGTCGGCCAGGGTCGCTTCGGGTGGGCGGCGCGCCCCGTCCGGGCCGTGCCCGGTCCTCCGGTCCGTCACCGTCATCACCTCCTCGGCCGAGGGCACGGCCGTTGGTCCTCCCGGGTGGCGGTCAGCCCGCCTCGCCCGGCTTCTTCGCCACGAGGGTGAGCACGTCGTACCGGGCCACCGACTCGCCGTGCTGGTTGGTGACGTCGGCGTCCCACCGCACCTCGCCGTGGTCGGCGTCCACCCGGGGCGTGATCTGCTTGGCGGTGAGCGTCACGGTGAGGGCGTCGCCGGGGTAGGTGGGGGTGAGGAACCGCAGGCCCTCCAGGCCGTAGTTGGCCAGGACGGGCCCGGGCGCCGGGTCGACGAACAGGCCCGCCGCCAGCGACACCACCAGGTAGCCGTGCGCGACCCGCCCCTCGAAGAACGGGTTGGCGCTGGCCGCTTCCTCGTCGGTGTGGGCGTAGAACGTGTCGCCGGTGAACTCGGCGAAGTGCTCGACGTCCTCGAGGGTGACCGTGCGGGGCCCGGCGACAACGCTGTCGCCCACCCGCAGGTCCTCCAGGTGCCGGCGGAACGGGTGGACGTCGTCGACGGTGCGGGGCGCACCGGGCATCCAGCGGTTGGCCACGGCGGTGAGCACCCCCGGGCCGCCCTGCACGGCGGTGCGCTGCATGTGGTGCAGCACGCTGCGGATGCCCCCCAGTTCCTCACCGCCGCCGGCGCGGCCCGGGCCGCCGTGCACCAGGGCCGGCATCGGCGACCCGTGGCCGGTGGACTCGGTGGCGGTGTTCCCGTCGACCACCAGCAGCCGGCCGTGCCAGGGGGCCAGGCCCAGCACCACCCGGCGGGCGAAGTCGGTGTCCGCGGTGACCACGGAACCGGCCAGGCTGCCCAGGCCCCGGGCGGCGAGGTCGATGGCGTGGTCGGCGTCGCGGTACGGCAGCAGGGTGCTGACCGGACCGAAGGCCTCCACCTCGTGGACCGGGGCGGCGTCGGGGTCGTCGGCGCGCAGCAGGACCGGGGAGAGGAACGCGCCCCGCAGCGGGTCGGCGTCGAGCGGGTCCACCCGCTCGGGGTCACCGAAGACGGGGGTGGCGGTGGCCAGCAACGCCTTGAGGGAGCGGCGGACCTCCTCCCGCTGTTCCAGGCTGGCCAGCGCGCCCATCCGGGTGTCCTGGTGGGCGGGGTTGCCGACGGTGACCTCGGCGAGCCGCGCCGCGACGGCGGCGGCCACCTGGTCCATCCGGTGGGCGGGCACCAGGGCGCGGCGGATGGCGGTGCACTTCTGGCCGGCCTTGACGGTCATCTCCGTGACCAGTTGGTCGACGAAGACGGCGAACTCGGGGGTGTCCTCGTGGGCGTCGGGTCCGAGGACCGAGCAGTTCAGCGAGTCCGCCTCCGCGCTGAACCGGACGGCGCGCCCGACCACCGCCGGGTGGGACCGCAGCCGGCGGGCGGTGGCCGCCGAGCCGGTGAAGGCCAACAGGTCCTGTTCGGTGAGGTGGTCGAGGAGGTCGCCGGCCCCGCCACACACCAGTTGGAGCGACCCTGGCGGCAGCAGACCGGAGTCCAGGACCAGTTCGACCAGGCGTTCGGTGAGGTAGGCGGTCTGGCTGGCGGGTTTGACGAGGGTGGGCACGCCGGCGAGGAAGGCGGGGGCCAGTTTCTCCAGCGGCCCCCACACGGGGAAGTTGAAGGCGTTGATCTGCACGGCCACCCCGTGCAGGGGGGTGCACAGGTGTTGTCCCAGGAACCCGCCGTCCCGGCTGAGGCGTTCCGGCGGCCCGTCCACGTAGACGGTGTCGTTGGGCAGTTCCCGCCGCCCCTTGCTGCCGTAGGTGAAGAGCACGCCGATCCCGCCGTCGACGTCGAAGCGGGCGTCGAACCGGGTGGCGCCGGTGCGGGCGGACAGCGCGTGGAGCTCGGAGCGGTGTTCCCTCAGGTGCCCGGCGAGGGCCTTGAGCAGGGCGGCGCGCTGGTGGAAGGTCAGCTCCCGCAGGGCGGGACCGCCGACGCGTCGCCCGTAGGACAGGGCCGAGCCCATGTCGACGCCGGCGGAGGTGATGGTCGCGATCCGCTCACCGGTGACGGCGTCGAGCAGCGGTTTTCCCTCATCCGTCGGAGTGAACCAGTCGCCGTTGACGTGGCTGCGCAGCGGACGCATCCGACACCGCCCTCCCGATTTTCACCCTTAACTTACCGACCATTCGTTTAGTACTGTATGGCAGCATGACTGACCGTGGGACGCAAGTACTCGTCCACATCAGGGAATCGGTCGCCACGATCACCCTGAACAGGCCAGAACGGGGAAACGCGCTGACCACCGAGCTGAAGCGGGAGCTGGTGGCGGCGGTCAGGAGGGTGGGTTCCGACGAGGCGGTGCGTGCCGTCGTGCTCACCGGCAACGGTCCGGCGTTCTGCGTGGGGCAGGACCTCGCCGAGCACGCGGAGACCCTGCGGACGCGCCCCGACGAGGCGTTCGACACCGTCTCCGCGCACTACAACCCGATCGTCCACGGGCTCGCGACGATGCCCAAACCCGTGCTCGCCTCGATCAACGGCAGTTGCGCCGGAGCCGGCCTGGGCTTCGCCCTCGCCTGCGACCTGCGGATCGCCGTGTCCGACGCCCGCTTCCGCACCGCCTTCACCGGCATCGGCCTGACCTGTGACTCCGGGGTCAGCGCCAGCCTCGCCCGGGCCATCGGGTCGGCGAGGGCCAGCCAGCTCGTGCTGCTCGGAGAGCCGTTCACCGCCGAACAGGCCGCCGACTGGGGCATGCTCGCCCAGGTCGTGGCCCCGGAGCAGCTCGCCGAGACGACGGAGGCGCTGGCCGGACGATTAGCGCAGGGCCCGACGCGCGCCTTCGCCGAGGCGAAGCTCGCCATCGCCGCGTCCTGGGGTTCCACCCTGGACGAGACACTGCACCGCGAGGCCGAGGCGCAGGCGCGAGCCGGCGCCACCGAGGACCACCGCCGCGCCACCGACAGCTTCACCCGCCGCCAGCCGACCACGTTCACCGGCCAGTGAGACGCGGCCGGGACCGGCCGGCACCGGTTCCGGTCAATCGAGCGACCCGAGGGCGGGGTCCCACCGCCGCCGCGTGACCCGTCCCCTCCACACTCCCGGACCACCGCCCGCCCTGCCGAGGGAGGACGCGGAACGCCGACCCACCGTGACCGAGGGAAATCGGGAGCCGCGGCGGTAACCTGCCCGTAACAGCGCGCATTCAGCCGTCACGCCGTCACCGAACCAGGCGAGCTCCTACCGATTCCGGATAAGGGAAATCTGACGGGTTAACGAGGTGTCGGTACGCCCGTTCGATCTAGTTTGACGCCCCGAGGCCACCGCTATCGTCGGGCGCATGAGACCCACCCTCAGGCAGCGCCGACTCGGTTCCGCACTCGCCCGGCTGCGCGACCGCGCGGGAATTGACATCGATACCGTGGCAGCCTCGATGGGTTGGACCAGATCGGACACGAGCGGCCGGGAGTCCGGCCGGACCGAGAGCTCACTCGCCGACATCGAACGGCTCAGCCACCTCTACGACAGCACCGACGACGAGCGCGGCTGGTTGCTCGACCTCGCGGGGCGACAGCGGGAGCGATGCTGGTGGCAGCCCTTCGGGGCCGCCGTGCCGGACACCTTCCTGGACTACCTGGAGTTGGAGGAAACCGCCACCGACCTGCACGCCTGGGAGATCGACCTCGTGCCCGGCCTGCTCCAGACACCCGACTACGCGCGGGCCGTGATCGAGTCGTGGATCCCCCGACCCGGACCCGACCTGGCCGAACAGCGGCTGCGGCTGCGGATGGCCCGGCGGGAACGGATGGGGCGGCTGAGGCTGTCGGTGGTCGTCGACGAGGGAGCCCTGCGGCGGCGGGTGGGCGGCGACCGCGTCTGGCGCGAGCAGTTGGCGAGCCTGACCCGGCTCCCGGAGACGGTGACCCTGCGGGTCCTGCCTTTCTCCGGGGGAGCCCACGCCTCGCACAGCGGGTCGTTCAGCCTGCTGACCGCCGTCGGCGCCACCGGTGTGGACCAGGCCGTCCTACTCGACAACGTCGGCGGCTCCCTCTTTCTGGAGGACGAGCCGGAAGTCCGGCGATTTCAGTCCGCATTCGAGGATCTGCGCGCGGCCGCGCTCGATCCCGAGAGCAGCCGCGACGCGATTCTGGACATTCTGCGGGCGAACGGATAGCGCACAAAGGAAGACCGTCGGGAATTCCCGCGCCGGCCGCGCGGCAGGCGTTCCCGGTCGGGTTCGGACAGGCGGACGTGACCGGGATCGGGCGGCCGTGGGCGGCCCCTCCTCGACCTCCCCGAGACCGGGGGGCGGTCCTGGCGTGGCGGAAGAGGCGGCGCCGACGGGGTCTCCACGCGCCCTCCGTGCGGGAGGCCCGGGTGGACGGGCCGGCCCGGCGGCCGCGTCCCCGCCAGAGCACCGAGGAGCGGGGGACGGCGCGACCAGGACCGACCGCGACGGAGCTCGGCGCCGAGCGGCCAACACCGGACGTCGGCGACGGGGTCCCCCTCCGACGACCCCGCCCCAGGCAGGGGGACGGCGCCCACCGACCCGCGTCCCCCGGGGCGGGGCTCATCCCGGCTCCCGTCGAGCGGATACGGGGAATAGTTGTCGAGAAATACCGACAGTTTGTTGTCTTGACACCACTGTGGCTGGTTGTTGAAATGGTCAAGTCGACTTGGCAAACGCTTACCGCTACGTGATCATCCACGCCGGCGAGGGAACGGGCGCGCGTTCCGGAGCCGGCCGGTCGAAGGCCGTCGAACGCGATCGAATACGTGTCGAACACGAGCCGAACGCCGTCGGTTCCGAAGCTTTCTCGGGGTGGTGGTTCCGCCCCGAGGCGACCCGACCGCACACCACCCGGTAAGCGCCCCGACCACCAGGAGTGAGAGATGGGCCGCAACGGCGCACCCCCCGTCCTCGGCCGACGAGCCAGCTCGGTGACCACCGCGCTCCTCGTCCTGGCCACCGCGACCGCGACGCTGGCCGCCCCGGCGTCCGCCGACACCCCCCACCCATCCCCCACCGGCACCTCAGCCGGAACGGAACTCGCCCGGCACGCGGCACCAGCCACCGAACCCGCTCCCCGGCAGGACTGCGGGGCGGGGGACACCGACGCCGCCGCCGTGCTCGACGCCGGAACGTGGCGGGCCACCAACGGCGGCCAGACCGTCTACACCGGACCGAGCATGCTGGAGGCGATGCGCGCCGCAGTCGGCAGCCTCACCCCCGGCCGGACCAGCACGGAACGGGTCGTCGTGCACGGGTCGGGCGACATGCCCGCCAACCAGTCCCTCGACCTGCCCAGCCACACGACCCTCGAGGTGTGCGGCACGGTCAACGTGACCGGCACCCCCACCGGGGACAACGCCGTCGTCCGGGGACGCGGCGTCACGAACGTGGAGATCCCCCACCTGAGCGTGACCGGGGCGCCCTGGTTCGGCCTGTTCTTCCGCAACGGCAGCGACATCCACCTCGGCCAGATCGACCTCCAGCTCTCCGGAGGGCTGGGGATCCGCATCGACAACCACGCCGACCGCGCCGTGCGCACCACCGGCGTGCGGATCGACGACGTGCGGGTGTCGGGCACCAACAACCACGGCGTGGAGACCTACGGCGTCGACGGGCTGACCGTCGGCACCGTCGTCGCCCGGGACGTCGCCTACTCGGGGCTGCTGCTCAACGACACGATCAACGCCACCGTCGGCACCGTGGACGCCGTCAACGCGGGCACCGGCACCGGGTACGCCGCGTTCCGCATGGCCAACCGCAACGGGCGGATCGGCGACGGCTACCCCACGAACATCCACGTCGGCGAGGTCATCGCCCGCGGCGGCGGACGAGGCGTGTTCTGCGTCTCCGAGAGCGGCGGAGCGGTCATCGACCGCGTCGACATCGCCGACACCGGCAACAACGCGATCCTCATCGAGAACTGCCACAACATCGACATCGCCCCCGACGGCGGCAGCGTCACCGGTGGCGGCGACATCCGCATCGCCGCCAGGACCGACTTCGCCAACACCTCCGACATCACGCTCCAGAACCTGACCGTCACCGACTCGGCCATCACCGAGAACCCGTGCGGCGAGAACATCACCATCCAGAACAACACCCTGGTCAACAGCGCGCTGAACATCTGTTGACCCTCGACCCCGCGCCCTCCCGCTGAGTTACTGGGAACCAGGTTCCCCACCGATCACCCGGTCGGGGACCACGGCGGGAGGGCTCGGTGCCGACCCCTGATCCACTCCGAGACACCCGGTTCCCCGGCCAGGCCCCCGCCTCGCCCACACCCCCACCCCGGACGGAACCGGAGCACCCGCCGGCGACGCCGAGCGGCGAGCCCCGTCACCACGTCCCGGCTGACTCCTCCCCACGGCCACCCCACCAGCGCGCGGACGAGGCCAGCCGGCGCGGGCTGCGCCCGGGGTTGGGTCATCGGTGGGTAGCACGGACCGAACCGCCAGACTGTCGCTGCCAGTGTTGGTAGTTTCACCCGAGGCGAGAACTCGTGGGTGGGAGGACTCATGCACATCGAGAGTGGCGGTGAGGGCGGACAGCCGACCTCCATGCCCGATACCGGCAAAATGATGGGCACCATTGGACACTTCCGTGCCGCAGCAGCCGCCGGCAAGGTCACCATCGACCCGGACAGCGCCGAGGCGATGGCAAGGAAGATCGACGCCATAGCCGAGAGAGCGAAGGACCGGCGGGGTCGGGTCCGGACACTGAATCAGCGAGTTCCCCTCGGTTCAAGCCCGGTGGCCCTACAGATGTCAGAACAGACCAAGCTCAGCGCGGCCGGGACCCCGCAGTCCGCCGCGGAGAATCTCGAGCTCTACATCGAGGCGCTGACGGAGCTGGCGGCAGCCATCCGAGCCAGTGCCCGGAGCACTCAGGCTACGGATGAACAGACCGCAGCCGAGCTCAACCGGCTAGGAGAGGACCAGGCATGAGGCACAGGGGTGTGGGTGTGTGGGGAACAGCGCTGGGGCTGGCGGCGCTGATGTCTGCCTGCGCGAGCACGGAACAAGGAACCGCAGTCGCCGTGAACCCGACAGTGGACTCCTCCCTTCCAGGCAGCGCCACTCCGTCGGCGCCTGGAAGCCCCGGCGAAGAGCCAGAAGTGGATGTGGTGGCGGAACTATCGGAGATGTTGCCCTGCGAAATCCTCAGCGACGAGGAACTAACCACCCTGGGCTTCGATCCGGAGACCGCCACGTTCGATGACGTCGGCGTGTCCTACGACTGTCGCTACCGTTTGCCGGGTGGGGAGAGTCCGGTCATGACGATTCAGTTGGACTGGGTCTATAGCGTAGATCAGCTGAATCTGACAGACTACACGGTTGAGGAGATCAGCGTAGGGCCGCTGCGCGCACTCCGCATCATTGAAAAACCCGCATCGGAACATTGTCAGATCTCCATGCATTTGAGCGAACAGGCTCACGCGTCAGTTTTTGTGGATTACGCGGGGACACTCGAGCAGGCGTGCGCCATAGCGGAGGGCACCGCAGAGGCGTTGGAGCCTTCATTGCCTCGGTCTTCGGACTGACCAGGCTGACGGTGGAGCTCACCGGGTCCGGCTGACACGAATCGACGCATGCCCGCATCCTTGAAATGACCTTATTCCTCCCTCAGTGTGAGCAGCGGGCAACGCCATGTGCGATGCCCATGGTGGCACGGCGGCGTGAAGTTCGCCTCCACGCTGTCACGCAATGGACTGGAAGGACCAGCATCGTTAAGCCTGGTTGGCCCTCTACCCCAAGGACGGTCCTGCCCACGTCGAGGCGTTGACAGAGTGGGCAGCGACCAGCCGGACCTGCCCGGCGCACTCGCAGCTCCGAGGATTCAGAACACAGCCGGGTGCAACCGGCTGGGAAGGAATGAGACATGAGGCACGGGGGCGCCAGGACGTGGGGAACAGCCCTGGGACTGGTGACACTGCTGTCTGCCTGCACCAGCACGGAACAAGGAACCGCAGTCGCCGTGAACCCGACAGTGGACTCCTCCCTTCCAGGCAGCGCCACTCCGTCGACACCTGGAAGCCCCGGCGAACAGCCAGGAGTGGATGTGGTGGCGGAACTATCGGAACTGTTGCCCTGCGAAATCCTCAGCGACGAGGAACTAACCACCCTGGGCTTCGACCCGGAGACCGCCACGTTCGATGACGTCGGCCTGGCCTATGACTGCGGCTACCGCTTGCCCGGCGGAGGCAGCCCGATCATGGCAATTCAGCTGAACTGGCAGCGCAGTGTTGATCAGCTGAATCTGACAAACTACACGGTCGAGGAAATCAGCGTGGGACCGTTGCGGGCGCTCCGCATCATCGACAAACCCGCATCGGAACATTGTCAAATCGCGTTGGATTTGAGCGAACAGGCCCACGTGTCTATTTTTGTTGATTACGCGGAAACGTTCGAGCAAGCATGCGCCATAGCGGAGGACACCGCAGCGGCCGTGGAGCCTTCATTGCCTCGGTCCTCGGACTGACCAGACCAACGGTGGTGCTTCCCGGGTCCGAGTCCTCCCCCAGACATCGCTCGAGTGGGACCCAGCAGCACGTCCACAGTGCCCGCGCGGTGATACTGCGACCAGGCGCCAGCCACCCTGAACCAGGACCCGACGTTGACGGAACGCGACCGACACGCAGCCCTTCCGCTCTGACCCCGTGTGATTCGGTCAACACCCCTCGGCGCACAACGGCCCGCATACCCCTCCTTGTCCGTGGACGTCAGCGGGGTGGTGGCCACACCAGCCGAGGCCAACCGGAGGTGACGGCCCCCACCCGCCAGTACCAAGTCCGTGATGCGCTACCCCACCTACCGGGTCACCGGCCGGCTCGCGCCAGCGACCGAGCCGCACAGCTGGTCAACAACGCGGAACATGCGCGACCCGGCCACCCAGCGCGCGAACGAAGCCAGCCGGCGCGGGGTGCGCCCGGGGTTGGGCCATCGGTGGGTAGCACGAACCGAACCGCCAGACTGTCGCTGCCAGTGTTGGTAGTTTCACCCGAGGCGAGAACTCGTGGGTGGGAGGACTCATGCACATCGAGAGTGGCGGTGAGGGCGGACAGCCGACCTCCATGCCCGATACCGGCAAAATAATGGGCACCATCGTGCACTTCCGTGCCGCAGCAGCTGCCGGCAAGGTCACCATCGACCCGGACAGCGCCAGGCGATGGCAAGGAAGATCGACGCCATAGCCGAGAGAGCAAAGGACCGGCGGAATCGGGTCTTCACACTGGATCAGCGAGTTCCCCTCGGTTCAAGCCCGGTGGCCCTACAGATGTCAGAGCAGACCAAGCTCAGCGCGGCCGGAACGCCGCAGTCCGCCGCGGAGAATCTCGAGCTCTACATCGAGGCGTTGACGGAGTTGGCGGCAGCCATCCGAGCCAGTGCCCGGCGCACTCAGGCCGCGGATGAACAGACCGCAGCCGAGCTCAACCGGCTAGGAGAGGATCAGGCGTGAAGCGCAGGGGTGTGGGCGTGTGGGGAACAGCCCTGGGACTGGTGACACTACTGTCGGCCTGCACGAGCACGGAACAAGGAACCCCAGTCGCCGTGCAACCGACAGTGAATTCCTCCCTTCCAGGCAGCGCCACTCCGTCGGCGACCGGGAGCCCCGACGAACCGCCGCCAGAGGTCGTGGATGTGGAAGCAGAGCTGTCAGACATGCTGCCCTGCGACATCCTCAGCGACGAGGACATCACCACGCTGGGCTTCGACCCGGAGAGTGCCACGTTCGATGACGTCGGCGTGTCCTACGACTGTCGCTACCGCTTGCCGGGCGGGGAGAGCCCGATCATGACGATTCAGTTGGACTGGGATTACAGCGTCGACCAGCTGAATCTGACAAACTACACGGTTGAAGAAATTAGCGTGGGACCGTTGCGGGCGCTCCGCATCATTGTCAAACCTCCATCGGAACATTGTCAGATTTCATTGGACTTGAGCGAGCAGGCCCACGTGTCCGTTTTTGTAACTTACGCGGGGACCACCGAGCAGGCATGCGCCATAGCGGAGGACACCGCAGCGGCCGTGGAGCCTTTATTGCCTCGGTCCTCGGACTGACCAGACCGACGGTGGTGCCCGGGGGTCCGGACGTTCCGAATCGGGCACGCTCAGATCGCTGGCGCGCCGAGGGCACTGTCCTCGTTCCCCCCTCGGTGTGGGCTGTGGGCAATGTCATCTGCAATGCCCGTGGTGGGGTGGCGGTAGTAGTTCGGGAAGGGACCAGCAACGTCGAGCCCGCCCCAACGCCGCCATCTCAAGGACCATCCTGCCCATGTCGAGGCGTTGACAGAGTGGGCAGCGACCAGCCGGACCTGCCCGGAGCACTCGCAGCTCCGAGGATTCAGAACACAGCCGGGTGCAACCGGCTGGGAAGGAATGAGACATGAGGCACGGGGGCGCCAGGACGTGGGGAACAGCCCTGGGACTGGTGACACTGCTGTCTGCCTGCACCAGCACGGAACAAGGAACCGCAGTCGCCGTGAACCCGACAGTGGACTCCTCCCTTCCAGGCAGCGCCACTCCGTCGACACCTGGAAGCCCCGGCGAACAGCCAGGAGTGGATGTGGTGGCGGAACTATCGGAGCTGTTGCCCTGCGAAACCCTCAGCGACGAGGAACTAACCACCCTGGGCTTCGACCCGGAGACCGCCACGTTCGATGACGTCGGCGTGTCCTACGACTGTCGCTACCGTTTCCCGGGCGGGGAGCGTCCGGTCATGACGATTCAGTTGGACTGGAATTACAGCGTCGATCAGCTGAATCTGACAAACTACACGATTGAGGAAATCAACGTAGGGCCGTTACGCGCACTCCGCATCATTGGCAAAACCGCGTCAGAACATTGTCAGATTTCCTTGCACCTGAGCGAGCATGCCCATGTGTCAGTTTTCGTACATTACGCGGGAACTCTCGAGCAGGCGTGCGCCATAGCGGAGGGCACCGCAGAGGCGTTGGAGCCTTCATTGCCTCGGTCTTCGGACTGACCAGGCTGACGGTGGAGCTCACCGGGTCCGGCTGACACGAATCGACGCATGCCCGCATCCTTGAAATGACCTTATTCCTCCCTCAGTGTGAGCAGCGGGCAACGCCATGTGCGATGCCCGTGGTGGCACGGCGGCGTGAAGTTCGCCTCCACGCTGTCACGCAATGGACTGGAAGGGCCAGCGTCGTTAAGCCTGGTTGGCCCGCTATCCCAAGGACCGTCCTGCCCACATCGAGACGTTGACGGGGTTGGCGACGGCCAGGTCTGAGCGGGTCAGGCCCGTGCGGTCGAGCTCCGCTGCGGCTCCGCTGGTGAGGGTTCCAGCGTCAACACTGCTGAGAGCGAGAACAGGCTCGTAGCCGCCATACGTGACCGGCTGGCCGCCTACACCACTGACCACGCCGGCTGAGTTCGCAACGTCACCGATTCGGCCAGCACTGAGAATTCGCCCCAGGGAGCGCGGCAGCATCCACCGACACCCTTGTCAACAGTGCGCTCAACCTCTGCTGATCCTTGACACCGCGCCCTAGCGCTGCGTTACTGGGACCGAGGTTCCCCACCGACCATTCGGTCGGGTACAGGGCGGGAGGGCTCGGTGTCGAACCCGGTTCCGCGCCGAGGCACTCGGCGCCGCGACCAGGTCTTCCGCCTCGCCCACGATTCCGAGGGCACCGGGGCCGGCCCGGGACGGCGGGCGGCGGGACGCGCGCACACCGTGGCGGGTCGGCCACTTCCCGGGCGCTGGCACGAGCTTCCCAGCAGGCGGTCCCGAACGGATCCCGGCGGACCACCACCGGCCCACCGGGGACCACCACCGGCCCACCTCTGGGGCGGAGACCGGGTTCCGCCGCGACGAATGCGACGCCACCCCTCGCCGCCGGACCACCCCTCGCCGCCGGACCGTCCCACGCCGCCGAACCGACTGCACCGGACGAGCCACCGGGACAGGAGCGCACGCATGACCGACCAGCCCATCCACTCCGATTCGCCGTCCCGCACCGGGCGCGGGGCGCCGGGGGAACGTCCCCGGCTCTCCGCCGACGAACTGGCGGCGCTCCAGCTGGTCCGGCTGCGGTGGACGCTGCGGCACGCCTACGACAACGTGCCCTTCTACCGGCGCCGCTTCGACGAGGCCGGGGTGCGTCCGGAGGACTGCCGGTCGCTGTCGGATCTCGCCGGGTTCCCCCACACCACGAAGGACGACCTCCGCCGGAACCACCCGTACGGGATGCTCGCCGTCCCTCCCACCGACCTGCGCCGCATCCACGCCTCCAGCGGGACCACCGGCGTCCCCACCGTCGTCGGCTACACCCGGCGGGACCTCGACATGTGGGCCGAGGTGGTGGCGCGGTCGCTGCGCGCCGCGGGGGCACGGCCGGGGCAGCGCGCGCACATCGCCTACGGCTACGGCCTGTTCACCGGTGGCCTCGGCGCGCACCACGGCGCGGAACTCCTCGGTTGCACCGTCATCCCCGCCTCGGGTGGGATGTCGGCCCGCCAGGTGCGGCTCATCCGGGACCTGCGACCGGAGATCGTCCTGGCGACCCCGTCCTACCTGTTGACCCTGCTCGACGAGTTCGACCGGCAGGGCGTGGACCCGCGGGACGCCGGGCTCCTGACGGGCGTGCTGGGCGCCGAACCCTGGACTGAGGGGATGCGCGCGGAGATCGAGGGCAGGTCGGGGTTGACCGCCGTCGACATCTACGGGCTGTCGGAGATCATCGGTCCCGGGGTCGCCCAGGAGTTCCCGGAGGCCGTCGGCGCGTTGCACGTCTGGGAGGACCACTTCTACCCCGAGGTCCTCGACCCGGGCGGGACGCCGGTCGCCCCGGGCGAGCGGGGGGAACTGGCCATCACGACCCTGACCAGGGAGGCCATGCCCCTCATCCGTTACCGGACCGGTGACCTGTCCGCCCTGACGCCCGGCGCCGGCGTCCCGTTCCGGCGCATGGCGCGGATCACCGGTAGGACCGACGACCTCCTCATCCTGCGAGGGGTGAACCTCTACCCCACGCAGGTCGAGGAACTCGTGCTCCGAACCCGGGGGCTCTCCCCGCACTTCGTGCTGGAACTCACCCGGGAGGCCAGGTTGGACCAGCTGACGATCCGGGCCGAGGCGGTGTCCGGTCTCGCCGCGGACCGCTGGCCAGCCGTGGGCGGGGAGCTGTCCGACCTGGTTCGCGGCGAACTGGGCCTGCGGGTCGGGGTGGAGGTGGTGGCACCGGGCACGCTGGAACGGTCCTCGGGGAAGGCACGACGCGTGCTCGACAACCGTGAGACCACGGGGCCGGCCTGAGACACTGACCGCCATGACCGACGGGCCCGCCGAACGCGCCAGCCGCCGGGGACGCCCCGGCTACGACCTCGACTCGCTGCTCACCGTCGCGGTGAGGGTCTTCAACGAGCGCGGTTACGACGGCACGAGCATGGAGGACCTGGCCAGTCGGCTGGGCATCACGAAGTCGGCGATCTACCACCACGTGGCCGGGAAGGAGGAGTTGCTCCGGCTCAGCGTGGACCGGGCGCTGGACCAGCTCTTCGCCGTGGTCAACGAACCCGAGGCACAGCGGGGGCCGGCGATCGACCGGCTCGAGTACGTGGTGCGCCGCAGCATCGCCGTGCTGGTGGACGAACTCCCGTTCGTGACCCTGCTCCTGCGGGTGCGGGGCAACACGGCGGCCGAGCGGCGGGCGCTGGCCCGCCGCCGCGAGTTCGACCGGCTCGTCAGTGACCTGGTGGAGCGCGCCGAGAGCGAGGGCAGCATCCGCCGGGACGTGGACCCCGCGCTGACCAGTCGGCTGCTCTTCGGCATGCTCAACTCGATCATCGAGTGGTACCGGCCCCGGCGGGGTCTGACCGCCGTCGACCTGGCCGATGCCTTCGTGAAGATCGCCTTCGACGGCCTTCGGAGCCGCCCGGACGCGCCGCTGTCCCCGGTACCGGACCCTGGTCAGACCGGTTCGCCCGCGGGTGCGTGACGCACGGGTCCGCTCGGCTCGCCGACGGTGCCTCGGGTGAGCCATCCCGGCAGGCGGGACGGCGTCCGCTCGGGCGCCGGGTTGGGGGCGGGCGTCGCCGGCGGGACCCGGAGCCGGGGGACGAAGAAGTGCACCAGCGGCCCGATCGCCAGGGCGAAGACCACGGTGCCCACCCCGACGGTGCCGCCCAGGGACCAGCCGACGGCCAGCGCGGCGACCTCGATGAGCGTTCGGGCCCGCCGCACGGGAACGCCCCGCGCCGCCAGCCCGGTCATCAGGCCGTCCCGGGGACCCGGTCCGAGACCGGCCCCCAGGTACATCGCCGTTCCCACGGCGTTGATCACCAGCCCGGCGAGTAGGAACCCCACCCGGACCGGCAGCTGTTCGGGGGCTGGGACCCACTCGATCACGGTGGCCATGATGGGGCCGATCAGGAGCACGTTGTGCACGGTGCCGAACCCTGGACGTTGCCGCAGCGGGATCCACAACGCGAGGACGACGGTGGACACACCGATCACCACCCACGCGAGCGGGAGGCCGGTGCTGCCCGCCAGCCCCTGGTGCAGCACGTCCCACGGATTGAGGCCGAGTTCGGCCTGGAACATCAGTCCGAGTCCGCCACCGAACAACAGCAGTCCGAGGTAGAGGTTCAGCACACGACGCAGCCGCGTGCCGGTCCGCCCAGCCATTTACATCCCCCTGCATGGCATGTCAAGTCCCTGTTATCACACTGTATAGGCAGGGGAGACAGCCTCGCGACCGGGTTTGTCCACTCTCTTCCGTCCACAACTGACCCTCCGTGACGACGTCCCGCCGAGGAATGGTCCTTTGTGGATTTCCGAGGCGCGAAAGGGCTGGTCCCGCCCCGGGGAGCCCGGGGCGGGCGGGGTCGGCGCACCGCCGTTCGTCACCCCATGGCGTCAGGCACGGAGAAGACGACGCGACTGCCCGGGTACTCGGTGTGGGTCCAGGCCCGCCCACTGTCGGCCTCGTAGGAGATGTCCTCCGGTCCGATCGGCAACGCGGAGGAACTGCTGGCGACCCCGACCTGACCCCGGTAGAGCAACCCACCGGTGTTCCGCCCCCGGCTCCGGACCATCAGGAAGGTGTCGTCGTGCGACACGGCACCCTGCAGGTTGGTGTGCGGCGAGCGGTAGGCCGCGTCGGCGGCGACCGTGCCGGCCGAGTCGACCGTCAACAGCCCGGTGTCGGTGTCCAGCGGCCACCGCACGAGGCGCGCACCGGGCACCCCGTCGTAGTACTCCCCCGTCAGCAGCGAGGGCGGCGAGGTCGACCGGTCCACCGCCAGGTACGAGTAGCACAGCGGCTGGTCCAACGAGTCCGGCGGCCGCACGCAACCCCCGGTCTGCGTGTACGCCCCCACCTGGGGAACGACGTACCGGTAGTCGTGGGCGTAGTACCGGCCGTCGGACCCCAGGCCGATGCGGTCCTTCGAGGCATCACCCTCGGTGCGCCAGACCGTGCGCAGGTCGAACACCCGGATTCCCCGGGAGGTGTCCACGACGTACAGGTGGTCGCCGTACCAGGCGAGGCCTCCGGCGTGGATGTTCACCGCCCGGAAGTCGTCGGTGCTCGTCGGTTCGACCAACAGGACGTGCCGGTAGCGGGGCGCGGCCGGGTCGTCGTAGTCCACGAACGACACCCGCACCCCCTTGTCGTCGGTGTTGTACCAGCTCACGAGGATGGCGCGGTGGCCGGCGTAGGACCCGTCCCCGGTGGCGTCCCAGGACGCGGTGATGCCCTGCGGGTACCACTCCGGCGTGCCGTCGTCACCGCTGTTCCAGCAGAACCCGGTGGCCCCGGTGACCCCCGTGGCGTGGCACAGGCCCCGTGCCTCCCGGTTGGCGTCGGCGAACACCTCGGCGGCGCTGGCCTGGGTCACCCGGGTCTCGAGTCCGGCGATGCGTTCGCCGTAGGTGTCGAAGGTGCCGTTGTCGGAGAGCCGGTAGGGGTCGCTGGGGATGGTCGTCAGCGTCGTCTGCGCCGGGGTGACGGCCTCGCCAGGCTCGGCGCCGGCCACGAGTGATGCTCCCGCCACGGTGGCGGCGGTGAGCAGTCCGATCAGTCTCGTCACGTCAGTCCGTCCCATCACTGGTCGGCCCGCACCCGGTCACGTCCCACGCTCCGCCACCGGTCGGTTCGGCGGCCCGTGCCTCGTCGGGCCCACCGGGGGCTGTGCCGGGAACGGGCCAGCGCACGGGTTGGTCGTCGAGGGTGGATGTGGACCTGGGATCATCCCGCCGCCGTACCACCACCACGACACCGGTGTTCCCGCTGGTCGTGGCGGTCGGACCGAGATCGGGCACGCCGGGCGGCGGGCGTTGCTCGATCTGCGCGCGCAGCCAGAGGGTAACCAGCTGGGGTCTGATCGCGGAAGTCATTCACCACAGTCCGGGGGATGACCGGGGTCGCCGCCTCCACCGTCCACCCGAGGACCCGCCCCGAACCCTCCACCGTCCGGTGTGGTGCCCCGCACCGACCCGACACGTCCACACCGGCGCTCCCCGGGCCAAAAACGGGGCTGCGTCCAGCTAAAGCCCCGACAAAGATCCACTTCCCGCGCGGCGAGCCACCCGGCCGCAACGCCGCAGCACAATCGGGGTGGCCGACCACCGGCGGCGGCTGCCCGCCGGGCGCCCTACGCCGTTCGCCTCCGCCGGCGTCCGAGCGAGGGGCTGTCGGATTCGCGCCCCCTGTGATCACATGACCACTCCCTGCCAGCGGCGAGGTCTCCGCTGGTGAACCCGTCGGGAGGACGCTGATGTACAGACGTCTGGCGGCGCTCGTCGCCGCAGTGGCCATCTCCGCCGTCGGCCTGGTCATCAACCAGGGCGAGGCCCAGGCAGCACCCAACTTCCGGCTGCCCTTCGAGTGCGGTGAGACCGTCACCGCGAACACCCGCGCCAACCACAGCCCAGCACAGGCGATCGATTTCCAGCGGGGCAACATCAACGGGCTGCCCGTCGTCGCCTCGGCCGCCGGCACGGTCTCCCGGGTGGAGAACACCGGGAACACCAGCTACGGCCGGTGGATCGAGATCAACCACGGCGACGGGTGGAGGTCCCGCTACGCGCACCTGTCCTCGCAGGCGGTCTCGGTGGGACAGCGGGTGACGCAGGGCCAGCGGATCGGCAACGTGGGTTCGACCGGCGGATCGACCGGGCCGCACCTGCACTACGAGCACCTGCAGAACGGGTCCCCGGTGCGGATCAACACCATCGACGGGCAGCGGATCACCTACTACGGCAACACCACCGTCACCGCCTGCGGCGGCGGTAACCCCTACACCCCGCAGCAGGCCTGCGGCACCGGGTACGGCGTGATCAACCAGCGCGCCCTGGGCTCGGCGGCCACTGTCTACCTGCTGTACAACGCCTCGAACGCGCACAACTGCGTGGTGACGATGAAGCAGAGCTCCATCGGCACGCCCACCGCGACCTCGGCGTTCCTGGAGGTCCAGGGCAAGTCGCGCAAGACCGATTCCGGCTCGTTCTCCTACTACGCCGGGCCGGTTCGCGACGCCGCCCCCGCCACCTGCGTCAAGTGGGGCGGCTCGGCGGGCGGCCAGTCCTGGGAGAGCCCCTTCCAACACTGCGGCTGAGCCACCGCTCCACCACTGGCCGGTCCGCGTGCCCCAGGGCACCCGGGCCGGCCTCCGCGTCTCCCGGCACCGCCCCGGACCGACCGTCCCCACGGCACACCGCCGCAGCTCTCCTCCTCGACCGTGATCACTTCGCCCACCGAGCGCCACGTTCGACTACTCACCGTAGGTACCTGTGCGGCAGGTGGCCGTCAGTCATTCACACCGGCGGGCCGAGGCGCTCCCCCGCTGGTCCCCACGGTCGCCACCACCGGTACCCGTCATATCGGACGGACTCCGGGGTTTCCCGGTGGGAAAATCACCCCACCGCACTTCACTCGGCTGAATCCCACAACCGGGTGCACCCCACCGCCCGCTATGACTCAATGCCGTCAAATTCCCGTCACAGTCCGGCACTGATGGAGCAGTCGATTCACATCTTCGGCGTCTTGGCCGGTGCTCCCCGTCGTGGGGAAATGTCCTGGCACCGGTCACGGGAGGGACACCACAGATGGATTCACGGTACGAGGCGTACTGCTTCGCGAATCCGTTCTTCTACGACGTCCCCTCCCAGGACGGCCCGGAAGCGGCCGGTTTCCTGGCGGAACTGCCATCACCACCGGATGACTGGGACGTCACCACCCGCGACGTCTGGCAGGTCCTCCGCCCCTCGGGCACGTCGATGGCCGCGCAGGGCTGGAAGATCCACGTCTCGGCGACCCTGGCCAACGCCCGGCACGTCCTCGCCGTCGTCTACCAGCACTGCCTGACCACCGGCACACCCCTGAAGTTCCTGCGCACCGAGGACATCCTCCTCGCGCGGAACTCCAAGTACGCCGCCCGGGAGTCCAGCGGGAAGTTCGTCACCGTGTACCCGCCGGACGAACGGTCCCTGCGCGACACCGTCACCACGCTCAACGACCTCCTGCGCGGTCAGGCCGGCCCGTTCGTCCTCAGCGACCTCCGGTACGAGGCGGGCCCCCTCTACCTCCGCTACGGCGGATTCCTCGAACAGTGGGTCACCGGGGACGACGGGGAACCCGTGACCGCCATCGCCCGGCCCGACGGGACCCTCGTCCCCGACCTGCGGCGCCCGGTATTCCACACCCCGGACTGGGTGGAGGTGCCCCCGTTCCTTCGGCCCCAGCTCGCCGCGCGGAAGGCCCGGGCCGGCGGCGAGCAGCCCTTCATCATCGAACGCCCCCTGCACTTCTCCAACGGCGGCGGCGTGTACCGGGCGGTCCGGGTCAGCGACGGCCGCCCCGCGATCCTCAAGGAAGCCCGCCCGCACGCCGGCCTCGACCGCGACCGCCGGGACGCCGTCGCCCGCCTCGACCAGGAACACCAGGCGCTCAGCGCCCTCGACGGAGTGACCGGCATCCCGGCCGTCCTGGGCCGCTTCCGGTACTGGGAACACGAGTTCCTCGCCCTGTCCGTCCAACCGGGGATCCCCCTCGGGCAGTGGCTGGCCCGGCACTACCCGCTCAGCCGGCCACGCTCCACCCCCGGCGAACGCGCCGACTTCACCGAACGGGCCTTCCGCATCCTCGACCAGGTGGAGGCGCTGCTCCACCGGGTCCACGACCTCGGCTACGTCTACGGGGACCTGCACGACCGCAACATCCTCGTCGACGAGAACGACCAGGTCTCCCTCGTCGACTTCGAGCTGGCCCGCCCCTCGGCCGAAGCCACCCGCTCCGCGCTGGGCGCCCCCGGCTTCGCCGCACCCCCCGACCGGGTCGGCGTCGACGCCGACCTCTACGCCGCGGCCGTCCTCCGGCTGTGGATGTTCCTGCCCATGACGGCGCTCACCGCACTGGACCCGGGCAAGGCCGAGACCTTCGTCCGCTTCGCGATCCGGGCGTTCCCCCTGTCCAGCGCCGACTTCGGCGACGCCGTCCTCGGCCAGTTGCGCCCCCGCACCCCGGCCACCACCCCCGCCGACGCGCCGCCGCCCTCGGCGGGCCTGCGGGCGCTGGCCACCGACCGCCCGGACTGGGCCTCGGTGCGCGAGTCGGTGGCCACGGCGGTCCTGCGCAGCGCCACCCCGCACCGCCGGGACCGGCTGTTCCCCGGCGACATCGAACAGTTCCGGGGCGGCGGCGCCACCCTCGCCCACGGCGCGGCCGGTGTGCTCCACGCCCTCGCCGCCACCGGCCACGGCCGGCATCCCCACCACGAGACCTGGTTGGCGGACTCGGTCCGCCGGGACCCGCCGCGCCGCCCCGGCCTCTACGACGGCGCGCACGGCATCGCCCACGTCCTGGAGGAACTGGGACGGCACGAGCTGGCCGACGAACTCCTCACCGAGTTCGACCCGCTGCTCCCCCACCTGACCCGGCACGGCCTCGGCTCGGGACTGGCCGGCATCGCCCTGAACCTCCTGCACTTCGGCGCCCGCCGAGCCGATCCTGGGCGCACCGACCAGGCGCTCGTCCTCGGCGAACGGCTCCTCGCCGCCGTTCCACCACCGGCCGCCGCCGGACCCAGGGGCAAGGGGCGCGCCGGGCTGCTGCACGGCTGGTCGGGACCCGCCCTGCTGTTCCTGCGGCTGTTCGAACTCACCGGGGAACGGCGGTGGCTGACGGCCGCCGACGACGCCCTGGCCGCCGACATCGCCGAGTGCGGGGAGACCGAGCACGGAGCGCTGCTCGTCCGCGACGGCTCCACCCGCATGCTGCCCTACCTGGAGGTGGGCAGCGCCGGGATCGTCGTCGTGCTGGAACAGCTGGCCGGACACGCCCCGGACAGCCCCACCGCCGGCCAGCTGCCCGGGCTGCGCCGCGCGTTGCTCGGCGAGTTCGCGATCCAACCGGGGCTGTTCCTGGGCCGGGCGGGTCTGATGGTGGCGCTGGCCGCCGGGGTCCGCCGCGACCAGGACCCGGAACTGGTGGCCGCGCTGCGCCGGCACCGCGCCCGCCTCGCCCTGCACGCGATCCCCCACGAAGGGGAGGTCGCGTTCCCCGGCAACCAGCTGCTGCGGCTGTCGATGGACCTGGCCACCGGCGGCGCCGGTGTCCTGCTGGCCCTCGCCGCCGTCGAGGGGGACCTCCACCTGCCGTTGCTGCACCCGGGGGCGTCCTCCAGCGGGAGCGGTGAGCCCACCGGCCGCCAGGACTCGGCGGCGGCCACCCAGAACCCCCGCCCGTGACACACGGGCGGGCAACCAGGGAATCATCCAGGAAAGGAAGTGCGCTATGGAGTCGGTTCTCGACCTTCAGGCGATGGAGGCCACCGAGGACGCCGCCGAGTTCGCCAGCCCCGGTGGCAGCCAGGCCAGCCTGCTGCTCTGCGGTGACAGCGGTCTGAGCGTCCTCACCTGCCGCTGAGCCGGCACGTGGCCTGAGGGCCACGCGACCGGGAACGATCGAGAACGGAGGATGGGAGCGGCACACTCGTCCTGTGCCGCTCCCAGTCCCATCCTCGACCATCACCCACCCGCGCGGAACCCGGTCCCACCGGCGCCGGAGGCGCGTGGGCACTGGAGTGGGCGGCCGTGCCGAACCGACCAGGTAGCCATCCGCGAACCGTGGTGAGGCGCGCCGGCACGCATGCCGTCATCGTCCTGTGCCCGGTCGGCGAGGCCGGTGATGAACCGTTGCTCGGCCTCAAGTGGATGACCGAGTACCTGCGCGAGGAGCTCGCCGAGACGCCCGTCACGGGGATACGTCGTGTAGGTGAGCGGTCAGCGCGGACGAACGAGTTCCGGCTCGCGGGAGAACGCGCGAGCCGGGACGTCGGAAGTCCTCGGGGTCCTTCAGTGGCGAGCGGGCAACGGAGACGACTGGGCAGGGCGGCTTGTCGCTCATCCATCGGGCCGAGCGGTCTTGCTGCTGCGCTGCGCAGGGTGCCTTCAGCGCGGCACGAGACCGTCAGGACTCACCCGTGAGCTAAGCGGCCCTGCTCGGCTGCGAGGCGGCCGTTGATGTCATCGTCCTCCCGGCAGTGTCGACGAACCTCACGCCTCGTCGGGGCACAGGCTCGCGCCGCCTGTTGGCCGCCGATTCAGCCCCACGCCCCTCACCCTCACCGGCTGAGCGCCTGGCTGATCGCCGGGCATGAACTCCTCGGTGAAGGTGGATCACCGGCGTTGAGCTCGGGCGGTTCTGGTGGGGCTCCTCCTAGTGGGACGTGTTGCGCCATGCCGTGCGGCAGTGGGGGTGGGCGGGAGGTGCCCGCCGGCCACCCCATCGGCCGGCGGGCTGACAGGTCAGACGCGGTCTGCCTTGACGGCGGTGATGAAGCTGTCGAAGGCCTGCCGGCTGACGACAAGAGTGCCACCGGCACGGTTCTTCGTGTCCCGGATACCGGCGAGACCAGGTGCGCCGCCGACCTCGACACAGCTGTTCACTCCGTTGGTGCTTCGGGTCGACTTCCGCCAGTTGCTGAAAGTGGTGATAACGCTCATCTGCTGCCTCCTGAAAGGAAGGGGAAGGGTTTTGATCTGGAAAACTCGGTGTTGTCCTCGACGACTCCCGCCCGGACGAGAAGGGTATCCATCCCAGGATGCCAGCCAGCATACGACAGAGTCTCCGCTAGATTGGTTATGCCTCTCGCTGTCGTAGTGAGGTGCCCAAGGTGGCAGTATCGCGGATGCGGCCGCCTGTGAGGCATGAGGGCAACTGCCCGCCGGCCTAAACGAGGTGGCCGGCGGGCTCAGGGTCAGAAGCGGCCGGCCTTCACGGCGGTTACGAAGCTACCGAAGGCACGGCGGCTGACGACAAGAGTGCCACCCGCACGGTTCTTGGTGTCACGGATACCAACGAGACTAGGCGCGCTACCCACCTCCACGCAGTTCGCGGACCCGTTGCTACTACGGGTCGCCTTACGCCAGTTGGTCATACCAGTGAGGTATTCCATTCTCACTCCTCAAGTTCACGGATACGGCCCGCAAGGAGAGATTCAGATTCTGCGGGCGTGAGTGCTGCTGTGAAGACGCGTTCGAACGCCACAGCGAAGTACTGGGTATAGGTAGCACTGTCGTGCCACTCGCCATCCACCATCGTCTCGGTGAACGCGAACGTGGCACTGGGCTCTCCCACGTCCAGCAACGTGAAGGAAGTACCAATCGGGGTGTGTTCACCCGCGTCGAACGGGAGCACCTTCAAAGTGACATGGTCAAGCTGCGCGAAGTGCCGCAAAGTGTCGAGTTGTTGCCGAAGACCGCCCGTACCGCCTACCCGGCGGTGAAGCGCCGCTTCACCAAGCACCAGGCTTACCTGTGGCGCGTTCTCGCCCATGACATGAGCCGCCCGGGCTAGACGCTTGGCGACTGCGCTGTCGATACCCCCAGCGGCGGGGAGCACAGCCGTCGAGAGCACTGCTCGTGCGTAACGTTCAGACTGGATGAAGCCTGGTATCAGCTCCTCGTAGAAGACACGCAACCGCGTAGCCGCTGCCTCGACAGCCACGTAAGCCTGCGCCCAAACAGCCACGGGCCGCGTTTCCCGATCACGTCGCCGGGCTTCGGCGGCGAGCATGAGGACGTGGTCCCGCTCGGACGGACTCAGACTGTATAGCTCGGCCAGCCGTTCAGTTTCCGTCAGTGCGAGGACGCGGTGGCCGCCCTCGACGAACGCAACCTTGCGTGCATACCAACCCAGTTCTTTGGCGACGTCGCCCGCGTCCAACCCTGCCCGTTCGCGGTGCGCACGAAGCGCTTGCCCGAGCAGCAGCCGATAGGCGAGAGGCGGCGGTGTTCTCATGCGTTCATCTTCTCTGGTCTCTCACGCGCGGTGGTACATCGCTGAAGATGCCCCGTAGGGGCTTTTCACCCGAATTGACTACAGCCAGTGGTGGGCTGGACCTTGCACAGTCACGGCCATAAGCCGTACGGTCCTCAATGTAAGTCGTACAGTCACACTCGTACCTGTACTCCTTCCTTCGGGTATGCCAAACATCACGGAGGGGCCGGGCCAACTGTCCAGGCCGCCCGGCCCCTCCTTGAAGAGAGGAACCGACGCTATGACCGTCGATCCCATCCCGGTAGCCATGCTACTGGCCGTAGCCGTCCTGCTCGCCGAGGTGTACCGCCGGCACCGAGGGCGCCCTGACCAGCCGATCCGTGCCGTGGTCACCGTCAGCGGCGTGGTCTTCCTCAGCGGCCCACCCCCCGGCGATGGCATCCCCCGGTCCACCTCGGACACCCCGTGGTCGACCCCGTCACCCGCTAGTCCCGCTGGTTCCTGGCACACCACCCGAACCCGGTCGGGACCCGCGACCGCCCACGCCAGCACCCACCCCAGCACCGACGCCGAGGGGGGCGGCCACGAGCAGGACACCGGCCGACACCACTGGCGCCCCACCCCCACCACCCTCCCGCCTGCGGTCGGGAATCCCGACCCGGGGTGGGTCACCGTCCTCACCGGACACCTCCCCCTCCCGGCCCCATCCCGACACCCTCGGGGGCGGGTCGCGTGATCCTGTCCGCAGTCCTCGGAGCCTGGGCCGCCCTGACCCTGCTGTGGACCGTGGAATGGGCCGACCGTGTCCTGCTTCCCCCGCTCCGCGGAACCATCCGGCTGCGTCGGGTCCGGCGCACCACCCGCCAGGCGTTGATCGCCGCCGGGCATCCCTGGCCCCGCCCTCGTCGCCCCCGCCGCAGGCCACCCTCCGCGCCTCGGCCGAGACCGGTCGGTGCGGTCGTCGTCCCGAAGGATGACGTCCCCACCGACTCCTGATCGCAGCCGCTCACCCCCGTGCCTCCCCCGGGCCGTGTCCTCCCGCCTCCCCGTGTGTGGAATCGCGCGGCCTGTCGGGGGTGGTGGCTGCCCGGTCGCCCGGTGGGTCGAACCGGGACACCCCGGCCCCCCTGTTGTTCCCGGTTCCCACCGGGCGACCACCCCTCCGTTGCTGCCCGCTGTCGGTGCGCCACGCCCCGCGCGGTGCACCCCTGCTGACCGAAGGACCCCTCACTCGTGATCGTCCTCGTCCTCGTCCTCGTCCTCGTTCTCGTCCCCGTCGTTGTCTCGGTCCTCACCGGCTGCTTAGCCCTGAGCGTCGTGGTGGGCCTGGTCGCCTCGTTCCGCTCGGCCGTCGAGGACCACCCGCTGTCCCGGTCGCTGACCACCCTGTTCCCCGGACCCACCCCGTGACCCCGGCTCCCGAGGACACCGAGACGGTGTCGCCGCTGGTGGTGCGGTCGCGGCGGGTCCGCCCCTACCTGCCGGAGGACGACCATGACCGACACCGCGACCCGGACCGCGCTACGAGCGGTGCCGGAACTGGCCGGGATCTACGCGTTGACCCGCCGAGGCTGGCAGTGGACCTCGTTGTCCCGGGGCACCGGGACGCTGGTCGGCTGGTTCGCCTGGTCTGGCGGGCCGTTCGTGGACTGGTGCGTGATCCGGGGCTACGGGGAGGTCGAGGCCGTCCGGGTCCGCGACGGCGACGGCCTGGTCTGGCAGCGCAGCGGATCGGTCGGCGTGGTCGCCGCTGAGCTGCGGGACCTTCCCCCACCGCACGCCCCAGGTGCGCCGCGCCTGCTGACAGGACGCCGGTGGCGACCACCCGGCGCACTGCGCCTGCGGTAACCACCCTCCCCCAATTCCTTTTCCTTTTCCTTCTCCTTCTCCTTCTCCTTCTCCTTCTCCTGCGGACAGGAAGAACTCCGTGTACTACGTCATCAACCGCTGTCTGGAGCCGATCAACGCCCGCTCCTATCTCGGCCCGTTCCCCCGCTACCCGCAGGCGTTGCGGGCCTGGGGGTTCCGGGGCCAGGTCGTCCTGGCCGCCCTGGGCACCGCCGCGATGCGTTCGGAGGTCAGCACGGCCGGCCGCCTGTACTACCTGCTGCCCCGTGACCCCAGTCCTGGTCCCACCGGTGTTCCCGAGCTGGCACGGGGGCCGCTGCGGTGCCGGCACACCGCCGAGGACCAGGCCGGTGAGGGGTTCCTCCTCACGTCCCAGTTGCTGCCCGACCCCGTGCTCAGCGGCGCGTGACCACCATGAACCAGACACCAGAACCCACCGGTCACGCCGCTCTGTCGTTGGCGGGGGCCGCCCCACCGGCTGGGCCCTACCCGGCGCGGACACCCCTCGCTGAGGAACCGACCTCGCCCGCCGAGGCAACGACCGGGGCGGGCAGTGCCGGGGTGCGCGACGGGGACGACATCACCGGAGCCTGGCTCACCCGATGCGCGGTGCGCACCCCGGTCGTGGGCCGCCTCTACGGTCACGTCGACCTCGATACCGGCCACGGGCCTCCTGTCGGACCGGGCCTTCGTTACCTGGTGGGGACCTTCGACCACCGTCGCCTCGTGCTGTGCGGGGCGGTGGTGCGGCACTGCGCCGAGTTCGACGAGCTCACCACGGCCACGATCACGGAGATGCGGGACCTGGCCCGCCGGTGGCGGCTGGGGGAGTTCCTGCCGCCACCGACCACGATGAAACGCCGCCGCCGACGCGTCCCGGCGTGGGCGCGGGTGCGGTTCTGGTCCTGGGAGCCCGAGGTCGAGCTGGGCATCAGCTACGCGGGTCGGGTCAGTTTCAAACACGGCGACTGGGCCCGCATCGGCCCACATCCGTCCAGCGTCCTCCCCATCGCGGACAGCAGTGGAGAGGACCGCAGCTACCCGACGTGACCCCGCCGGGCACGACCTGCGGGATACCGCCGATCCTCCCGCGATCGCCACACCGGTTCCTCCTCCGCGCGGGGGCCGTCGATGGGTCGTCACCGGGCGGGGCGCCGGCGGCCGCGACCGATGACGTGCGACGCCATTTAACGTGCGTTCCAAATGGCGCAGCCATTGCTACCACCGTGTTCGCAGCTGACGGATCCACCCGGCGGAATCGGCGGAGGGAAAACGGTCGACAGGTATCGAACGTACCGTCGACCGAATGTCGGACAAGGGCACCGAGGTGGTTAATCATTTGCCAACAGAGTGTTGACAGGGTGGAAACACGAGTCGTAGCCTCCATCCCACAGGGAAACGCTTTCCCCCTGGTAGAGACCTTGAGGACAACGGAGTCCAGGTCGCGCAACCCCCTAGGTCCCGAGCGGCGGACACGCCGGACGGGAAACCCAGCGGAACGGAAAGAACCGGTCCGCGCGCACCCTGCCGCGAGCCGAATTCCACCCCCTCCACCGGTCGCCGCGCCCTCACTCCGACAACGGAAGAAGAGAGAGGCTGACATGAGGAAACGACTCGTCGGACGCCGGCTCGTCGCCGCCGGCGCGCTGTCCGCGCTCGCCGTGGGCTCGGTCCTGGGCGGCTCGGTGCTGGCGGCCGCCGAACCCTCCGAGCCCTGGTCAGCGCCGTACCAGGACGACCGGCCGATCGGCTGGGCCAGCGTTGACGAGAACGGCCAGAACGGCACCACCGGCGGGGCCGGCGGCGACACGGTGACCGCCTCCAACGCCGACCAGTTCCTCGACTACATCTCGCGGGACGAACCGCTGGTCATCGAGGTCGACGGCACGATCCAGCTGTCCGGGATGGAACGGGTCAGCTCGGACAAGACGATCATCGGCGTCGGCACCAACGGCCACATCACCGGCGGCGGGCTCAAGCTGCGCTCGGTGAGCAACATCATCATCCGCAACCTGCACTTCTCCGACGCCAACGACGACTCGATCGACATGGAGGAGGGCACCCACCACGTCTGGGTCGACCACAACAGCTTCACCAACGCCAACGACGGCGCCGTCGACATCAAGCGTGAGTCCGACTTCATCACCGTCTCGTGGAACCGGGTCTACGAGCACGACAAGAGCATGATCCTGGGCCACTCCGACAACCACACCGCCGACATCGGGCACCTGCGCGTCACCTACCACCACAACTACTTCGACGGCAGCGACACCCGGCACCCGCGTGTGCGGTTCGGTGACCAGGTCCACGTGTTCAACAACTACTACCGGGCCAACAAGGAGTACGGGGTCGCCTCCACGATGAACGCGGGCGTCATCGTCGAGGGCAACTACTTCGAGGACGTCGACACCCCCACCGAGGTCGGCTACGGCAGCTCCAGCGACGGCCGCATCGTCGCCAGGAACAACGTCCTCGACAACTCGGGTGAGATCGCGACGGCGGGCAGCGTCGACGACCCGCCCTACTCCTACACCGTCGACAACCCGCAGAACATCCCGTCGCTGGTCGGCGGCGGCGCCGGGTACGGCAACCTCTGACCCCGCCCCGGCGGCCGAGCGCGTCGACCCGCCCCGGCGAGGTCCACCACCCCGACAGGTGACCCGCGCTCCCCGATGCCCCTGGCCCTCGGCCAGGGGCATCGTCGCCGTTCGGGACGGTCGCGGCCGCGCGGGCCGAGGAGCCGCCGCCTCCCCTCCCCCGCCCTCCCTGCCCGCCCAGCCGCCGGCCGCCACGCGGGCGGCGGGCACGCAGCGCCGCCGACCAGCCACCCCGGGTGTCCCCGCTGGACGCCGCGCCCTCCCACCCGATCCGGACGGCCTCCCCGGGCCCGGTACGCGGGTTGGCTGTTCGGGCTTCGCGCCGGCCCTCTAACCTGTCGCGGTGGAACCGACGGGGAGACTCGGGTGAGCCAGGAGCAACGGAGGGTCGCCGACCGCTACCGGCTGGATGAGCGGATCGGCAGCGGAGCCATGGGCATTGTCTGGCGAGCCCATGATGAGCGGTTGAACCGCACCGTCGCCGTCAAACAGCTGCTCCAGCAGCCCGGACTGACTCCGGAGGAGGCCGAGGAGGCCCGGCAACGCGCGCTGCGCGAGGGCCGGATCGCGGCACGGCTGCAGCACGCGAACGCCATCGGCGTGTACGACGTGACCGAGCACGAGGGCCAGCCCTGCCTGATCATGGAGTACCTGCCCTCGCGGAGCCTGGCCACCGTGCTGGCCGAGGAGGGCACGCTCACCCCCGAACGGGCGGCGGCGATCGGCGCGCAGATCGCCACGGCGCTCAGCGTCGCGCACGCGGCCGGCATCGTCCACCGCGACGTCAAACCGGCCAACGTCCTGCTCGGGGAGGACGAGGTCGTCAAGATCACCGACTTCGGGATCTCCCGGGCGACCGGCGACGTCACGGTCACCAAGACGGGCATGTTCGCCGGCACCCCCGCCTACCTCGCCCCGGAGATCGCCCGGGGCAACGACTCGGTCTCCGCCTCCGACGTGTTCTCCCTGGGTGCGACCCTCTACGCCTCCGTGGAGGGCGACCCGCCCTTCGGCACCGAGGGCAACAGCCTCGCCCTGCTCCAGACCGTCGCCAAGGGCCGCATCAACCCCCCGCAGCAGTCCGGGCCCCTCGCGCCCGTCCTGGTGCACATGCTGCGGGCCGAGCCCCAGGACCGGCCGACGATGGCCGAGGTCCGGGAGGCGCTGCAGGCCGTCGCCGAGGGCTCCCCGCTCCCGCCGACCGTCCTGGCCGTCCCCGGCCTGACCCCCAGCACCCCGGCGGAGCCGACCGCGACCCGCGCCATGCCCGCGCCCCCCACCCGCGGCCTGGCCGACACCGGCCCGATGACCGGCCCCATGACAGGCCCGATGACCGGCCCGATGACCGCGGTCGGCGGCGGACCGAGCGCCGAGACGGTGCCCGCCAAGACCGTGCCGGCCGCCAAGGCACCCGGGAACCCCACCCGGGTCAACCGGCCCACGGCCGCCGCCGCCCCGGCACGTCAAGCCGAGCCCGCCCCCGCCGAGGAGGAGTGGTGGCGGCGCCCTGCGGTGCTGGCCGGCGCCGGCGCGGCCGCCGTCGTGGTGGTCATCGTCGTCATCGTCACCGCGCTGTCCCTGGGGGACGACAACGAGACCCCGTCCGTGGCCCCCGACACCGACACCACCACCACGACACCCGCCCCCACCACACCCTCCGAGATCCCGACCACCGAGGAACAGGGACCGGTCGACGAAGGGGCCGACCCCGGGTGGCAGCAACCCGCCCCACCACCCGCCAACGACTACCAGCCGGCACCCGACCAGGGCAGCGACACCATCGACCAGCCCTCGGCCCCCGAGGTGACCGACGATGACCCCGTCGACCCACCGGACGACGACGACACCGAGCCCGCCGACCCGCCCGACACCGGCAACCCGCCCGGCGGGGACGAACCACCCCCCGGCCAGGGCAACCCGGAGAACACCCACAACACGCCGTGACGGCGCGCGCTCCTCACCGGAACGCGGCGATGCCCGTCAACGCACGGCCGATGGTGAGGGTGTGCACCTCGGCCGTGCCCTCGTAGGTGAGCACCGACTCCAGGTTGTTGGCGTGCCGCAGCGGCGAGTAGTCCAGGGTCACCCCGTTCGCGCCCAGTACCGTGCGGCACTCCCGGGCGATGCCGATCGCCTCGCGCACGTTGTTGAGCTTGCCCGCGCTCACCTGCTCCGGCCGCAGCCGGTCCCGTTCCTTCAACCGTCCCAGGTGGACGGCGAGCAGCGCGCACCCGCCGAGGCTGACCGCCATGTCCGCCAACTTGGCCTGCGTCAGCTGGAAACCGGCGATCGGCCGTCCGAACTGCTCCCGCGTCGACGCGTAGTCCAGGGTCGTGCGCAGGCAGTCCCGCGCCGCGCCCACCGCCCCGAAGACGATGCCGAACCGGGCCTCGTTCAGGCAGGACAGGGGAGCGCCGAGACCCTCGGCGTGGGGGAGCCGGGCCGTGTCCGGGAGGCGGACGTCCTCCAGGACCAGTTCGGAGGTGACCGAGGCCCGCAACGACAACTTCGCGGGGACGTCCACGGCACGGAAGCCCCTGGCCGTGGTGGGCACGAGGAAGCCGCGCACCCCATCCTCGGTGCGGGCCCACACCGTGGCGACGTCGGCGATCCCGCCGTTGGTGATCCACGTCTTCGTGCCGGTGAGCACCCAGTCGGAGCCGTCACGCACCGCGCGCGTCCGCATCGCGGCCGGGTCGCTGCCCGCGTCGGGTTCGGTCAGCGCGAAACAGCCGACAGCCTCCCCCGCCGCCAGCCGGGGCAGCCACTCCCGCTTCTGCTCCTCCGACCCGTACCGCCAGATCGAGAACATCGACAGCGACCCCTGCACCGACACGAAGCTCCGCAGGCCGCTGTCCACCGACTCCAGCTCCAGGCACGCCAACCCGTAGGCGACGGGGCCGAGCCCGGCGCAGCCGTACCCCGTCAGGTGCATGCCCAGCACCCCGAACGCGCCCAGCTCCCGCGCGAGGTCGCGGTCGAACACCCCTCGCTCGAAGCGGTCGGCGACGCCGGGCCGCGCCCGCGCGTCGAGGAAGTCGGCGAGACCACGTTGGATCTCCCGTTCCTCCTCGGTCAGCAACGAGTCGATGTCCAGTAGCGCCAGCGGATCCGGCATCGGGGGACGTGCCACGGTGTCGACCTCGCCTTCGTCGGCGGTTCAGGGCCTTCCGCGGCAGAGCCTGCCACAACTCGGGGCTCCCGCGTCGGCGACGTCGGCCCTCGCCGCCGCTCGCCGGCGGCGCTCCGGGCCCACCGGGGACGCCTCCGCGTGGAGCACCCCACCGGGGTCGGGTGGCGTTCACGCCGAAGGGCGGTAGGGCGCGGCGACGGTGCCGGTTCCGCTCGGTCGGCCGGGGAGGGACGTCGACCGCGTCCTGGCCTCGGCGGCGCGTGCGCACCGCCAGGCGAGGAGCCGCGAATGAGGACGTCCGCACGTCGGAGCCGCACCGCCCTGGCCGCGCTGTTCCTCATGCTCGTCGCCTCCGTGGTCCCGCCCGGCGCCGCGGCGGCCGCCTCCTACGGCGGGCAGCGCGGCTCCGGGTACTCGGTGGTGAACTCCCTGGACCTCGTCGAGGCCACCGTCTTCCTCACCTACAACGCGGGCAACGGGAACAACCGCGTGGCCTTCGGGAACACCCCCGGCGACCGGCTGTTGATGAACGTCTGGCTGAAGCGGTCGCCCGAGACCCCCGCCGACTGGCGGCACGACCGCGGTTTCCTCACCACCTACGCGGGGCCGGTGCACCGGGCCGCCGCCGGCACCCGCGTGGACTGGGGCGGGTACCGCAACGGTTCGGAGGACACCCGGTACGGCACGAACCGCGGCTGACCCGGCATCAGCGCGGCCAGCCCGCCGCCGGGCGCTGACGACCCCGTGCCGCCGGCTAGGAGCCGACGACGGCCAACGCGAAACCGTCGTAGCCCTTGGCGCCCACGGTCTGCACGGCGGTCGCCGACAGGCGCGGCTCGTCCGCCACGAGCTCCAGGAAGGACCGGACGCCCTCCACGGCCCCGTCACCGCTGTCCGGGTCCGCGACCCGCCCGTCCCGCACGACGTTGTCGGCGATCAGCACGGTTCCCGGGCGGGACAGGCTCAGCGAGTAGTCCAGGTAGGCCGGGTACCCCTGCTTGTCCGCGTCGAGGAAGATCAGGTCGAACGGGCCCATCCCCGCCGTGACGAGCTGCGCCATCGTCTGCTGGGCCGGGCCGATGTGGATGTCCACCTTCCCGAGCAGCCCGGCCGCCTCCAGGTTCGACCGCGCGACCTCGGCGTGCCTCGGGTCCCCCTCCAAGGTGACGAGCCGCCCGTGTTCGGGGAGGGCACGACCCAACCACACGGTGCTGTACCCGCCGAGCGTTCCCACCTCCAGGATCGTGTGGGCCCGGGTGATCACCGCGAGGAGGTGGAGCAGCTTCCCCTGGTTGGGGGCGACGTTGATCGGGGGGAGCCCGGCCGCCGCGCTGGCGGACAGGACGTGGTCGAGCACCGGGTCCTCGGGCACCAGCAGCCCGGTCAGGTAGTCGTCGACCTCGGCCCAGCGGTCCTGCGACGGCATCAGCGCCTCCTCCCGAACGGCCCGTCCGACTCTACTGCCACGGGAGGCCGACGGCGGGCCGCGCGCGATGAGGAGGTCGCACGGCACCCCCGACCGGGCGGATGGCCTCGGGCCCCCAACCCGAGGCCGGGCCCGTGCCCCGTGCGAGGCCGCAGCCAGCCACCCCCATGGCTGGCGCCGTCCACGCACGAGGCACCTTCCTCCCCCGAGGACGCGTTCCCTCCGCCCCGTTCCCCCCTCCGGTGAAACGGAACCCCCGCGATGGGACGCTGTCCGAATGGAGGCGAACCGCGCCGGTACCACCAACGTGGTCTCCTCCGTCGTGCTGTCCGCGCTTCACCTGATTCAGCCGTTCCCGTTCACGAGAACACTCGCGAACGGGATCCGGATGCTCCCCCAGCATTGCGCGGACACCCCCATGCCCGGTGACCGACGGTCGGTCAGTCACCGGCTGAATTTCTAACACGGATGACCGACGGAACCGCAATCGACTCCGGGTTCCCCAATCCCCCGAACGAGCGGGTCCCACCTCGGCCGCGCCGCGACCGCCAAGCGCGGGATGCGGCATCCACGCTGGTCACACACGCATTCTTCCCTCCACGGCGAATAGGGCCAGCCTCGGAGGGTGTCGACCGTCGACAGTGAATTTCCTTCTATCGGAGTAACGATAACCGCGATGTGGGGGATACGCTGCGGAGTCCCGCGTGCACGCAGCGCACTAACGCGCTCGCTCAAATCAAGATCATCTTCTCGCGCGCACCACGAGCGGGGCGCCACACGCCACGCAATGCGAGCGAATTGCCCTCGGAAAGACGCTCCGAGGCAATCACCGTCAACTTTCCACGACCACTCCCGACACCTCGAAACAATCAGCCGGAACCAACGGTCCGGCGGATTCCCACCGGACCGGAACACCACTCACCCCAGACCGCCCGGCTGGCTGGCTGGCTGGCTGGGCGGCGGACGGCGGACGGAACCCCCACCCCGGGAACCTCGCCGCCCAGGACCGGGACCACCCACCCGCCGACACACCACCGGAAATCCCGTTGTCGCCCCGGTACCCCCGCGCGATGCTGCTGCCCGTGACCGAACCCCCGAACACCTCCACCAGCGACACCCCACCCCCGCTCACCGGCGTGCTCGTCCTCACCGGAGTGATGGCCGCCGGCAAGACCACCGTCGCGCGGACCCTCGCCGACCGCCTCCCGCGCTCGGCCCACGTCGGCGGCGACGCCTTCCTCCGCATGGTGCGCGGCGGCCGCGAGGACATGACCCCCCACCCCACCCAGGAGGCCCGACGACAGCTGCGCCTCCGACACCGCCTGACCGCGCACACCGCCGACCTCCTCGCCGAGGAGGGCTTCACCGTCGTCGTCGAGGACATCCTGATCGGACCCGACCTGACCCGGTTCCTGGCCACGCTCCGCACCCGACCCCTGCGCCTCGTCGTCCTCGCCCCCACCCCTCGGGCCATCGCCGACCGCGAACGCGAGCGCACCAAGGACGGCTACCTGACCTGGGACGTCGCCACCCTCGACGGCCTGCTCCGCGCGGACACCCCCCGCCAGGGGCTCTGGTTGGACACCTCCGACCAGACGCCCGCCGCCACCGTCGAGGACATCCTGGCCCACGCGGACGAGGCACTGGTGACCCCGGACCGGCGGGACGACTGACCGGCCCCGGCCCCACCTCGGGCGTCCACCCCGGACCAGCACCCCGAACCGCCACGCCCCCACCTCGAAGGACCCGGGCCACCGCGACGGGGACCCGACCACCGGGCGCGCTCGGGTAGCCTGCCGGGATGGCCCGGTCCCTGCTCGCCACCAGCGATCTGCACGTGTCACACGAGGGCAACAGCGAGGTGGTGGAGCGGCTCCGCCCCTACACGCCCGAGGACTGGCTCATCGTCGCCGGCGACGTCGGGGACACCGTCACCGAGATCACCTGGACGCTCGACCTGCTGGCGCGGCGGTTCGCCAAGGTCATCTGGGTGCCGGGCAACCACGAACTGTGGACGACCTCGCGTGACACGGTCAAGGCACGCGGCGAGGAGCGCTACCGCATCCTGGTCGACGTCTGCCGCGAACTCGGCGTCCTGACCCCGGAGGACCCCTTCCCCGACTGGGAGACCGAGGACGAGACCTTCACCATCGCCCCGCTGTTCACCCTCTTCGACTACAGCTTCCGCGAACCCGGGCTCTCCTTCGAGGCCGCCATGAGGGACGCCCACGAGACCGGCGTCGTCGGCACCGACGACATGCTGCTGCACCCGGACCCGCACCCCACCCGGCAGGCGTGGTGCGCGGAACGCATCCGCTACTCCGAGAGCCGGCTCGACGCCGTGGCCCCGGACCGCCGCACCATCCTCGTGTCGCACTGGCCGCTGCACCGCGGCCCCACCACCATGCTGTGGTACCCGAGGTTCGCGATGTGGTGCGGCACCACCGCCACCGGCGACTGGCACCTGCGCTACCGGGCGGCCGTGGCGGTGTACGGGCACCTGCACATCCCGCTGACCTTCGACTTCGACGGAGTCCGGTTCGAGGAGGTCTCCCTGGGCTACCCCCGCGAGTGGCGGCGGCGCACCCCCACGCCCTACCCGATCCGCCGCATCCTGCCGGCCGACCCGAGCCGCACGACCTCGAACCACCTGCTGCCCGGTCACCGGTGAGCCGCCAGGCCGAGGACCCCGGCCCGCCCCGGCTCGCTCAGCCCATCGCCCGGTCGAGGTTGACCGCCGCGCTGATCAACGCGAGGTGGGTGAAGGCCTGCGGGAAGTTGCCGAGCTGCTCCCCGGTGAGGCCGATCTGCTCGGCGTAGAGACCGAGGTGGTTGGCGTAGGTGAACGTCTTCTCCAGGGCGACCCGCGCCTCCGACAGCCGACCCGCCCTGGTCAGCGCCTCCACGTACCAGAACGAACAGATGGAGAACGTCCCCTCCGAACCCCACAGGCCGTCCGGCGCCTGTTCCGGGTCGTAGCGGAAGACGAGGCTGTCGACGACGAGGCCCTCGCGGATGGCGTCCAGGGTGGACAGGAAACGCGGGTCGGTGGGTGAGCAGAACTTGACCATCGGCATCAGCAGCAGCGACGAGTCGAGCACGTCGTCGTCGTAGTTCTGCACGAACGCCTGCCGGCGTTCGCTCCACCCCCGCTCCATGATCTGCCGGTACACCCGGTCGCGGGTCCGCATCCACGAGTCCAACGGCCCGGGGAGGCCGCGCTGCCGCGCCATCCGGATCATGCGCTCGAACGCCACCCAGGTCATCAGCCGGGAGAAGGTGTGGTCCCTCGGACCAGACCGCACCTCCCAGATGCTCTCGTCCGGCTGGTCCCAGTGCTCACCCAGCCAGTCCAGCACGCCGATGAGGTCCTGCCAGCTGTCGTAGGAGATGCCGGTCCCGTACTTGTTGTAGAGGTAGACGGAGTCGATGATCTCGCCGTAGATGTCGAGCTGGAGCTGGTCGGACGCGTCGTTGCCGATCCGCACCGGCCGGGCCCCCCGGTATCCCTCCAGGTGGTCCAGGGTGCGCTCGGGGAGCTCGGGGTCCCCGTCGATCGAGTACATCACCCGCAGCGGACCGGCCTGGCCCTCCCGGGGCCGGCGGAACCGCCGCGTCAGCCACTCCATGAAGGCGTCCGCCTCCGAGGTGAAGCCGAGCCGGAGCAGGGCGTAGAGCGAGAAGGCCGCGTCCCGCATCCACACGTACCGGTAGTCCCAGTTGCGTTCACCACCCAGGTCCTCGGGGAGGCTGGCCGTCGGCGACGCGATGACGGCGCCGCTGGGCTCGTGCGTCAGGAGCTTGAGCGTCAGGGCCGACCGGTGGACCTTCTCCCGCCAGCGGCCGCGGTAGGTGGACCTGGCCAACCAGCCCCGCCAGAAGTCGACGGTCCGCCGGAACAGCTCCTCGGCGTCCCCGGCGTGGTGGTGGTTGGCCCGCTGGCCGCTCTCCAGGGCCTCCAGCACGAAGAGCTCGGTCTCCCCCGCGCTGACCACGAACTCGCCGTGCGCGTCGCCGTTCCGGTCCACGTCGAGATCGACCGTCGCCCCGACGCCCAGCACGGTGTCGCGGCCGACGAAGCACAACCCGTCGCGGTCGCGGCGCACCTCGTGGGAGTCACGGCCGTAGTCGAGCCGGGGGGCGAGGGTGACCCGCATCCGCATGGACCCCCGGAGCCCCAACACCCGCCGCACCAGCCGCTGGTGGTGGTCGGGGTCCCGTTCCCGCAGCACCGGCATGAAGTCGTGGACCTCGACCATGCCCTCCTCGGTGAGGAAGCGGGTGATGAGGACGTTGGTGTCCGGGAAGTAGAACTGCTGGGTGCCGGCGACCCGGCAGTCCGGGCTGATCCGCCAGTACCCGCCGCGCTCCGCGTCCAGCAGGCTCCCGAACACGCTCGGGGAGTCGAAACGCGGGCAGCAGAACCAGGAGACGGTGCCGTCGGTGCCCACGAGGGCGGCGGTGCGCAGGTCCCCGATCAGGCCGTGGTCGGCGATGGGGGGATAACGGCTGTCGTCGGTCCGCTCGGCATCGTCGGGGCGCATCCCACATCCCTCACGCTCGTCCGCCAGGCGGCCCGACCCCGACTCGTCGGTGCCACGACCGGACGCGCCCTTCCCTTCCTCCGATCGACCGTAACGCGACTGGCTGGTCGTCGCTGATGACGAGATCGCCGGGGGAAGGCACCAGGAGCACCAGGGAGGTGAATTTCATTCATGACTGATGGGACAGGGCGGACGAACCCCACGGGGGAGGCGACCTCGCGGCAGGGTGGGCCGCGGGCAGGATGGGCGCGCGCCGGCACCGGTGAGCCGACCGGCCTGGGCGGGGACGGCCGCCGCCGCTCCGGGGAGGGGAGGGGCGGATCGGGCCGGCGGGAGTGGGCGCGCGGAAGAATCCGGTGGACACGCCCCCTACCGTCGCCAGGGTGATCACTCGTCGTTCCGTCACCCTGAACGGTCGTGCCCACTCCGTCCTCGACTCCGGCGGCGACGGACCGCCGCTGCTGGCCCTGCACGGCACCTTCGGGCGGTCGGACATCTTCGCCAGGCTGGCCGCCGACCTCGCCCCCGACTGGCGCGTCATCGCCCCCGACCAGCGCGGGCACGGCCGCTCACCCCGGGGTGGGGACTTCTCCCGGCGGGCCTTCGTCGACGACGCCGCCGCCCTCGCCGCCTCGCTCGCCACCGGCCCGGTGGCCGTCCTCGGTCACTCCCTCGGGGGGCTGAACGCCTACCAGCTGGCCGCCCACCACCCCGACCTGGTGCGCGCGCTGGTCGTCGTCGACAACGGGGCCGTCACCGGCCCGCCCGAGGTGCCCACCCCGATCCTCGACGTCCGCGACTGGCCCCGGCTCGCGCCCAGCAGGCAGGCCCTCGCCGACCACCTCGCCGAAGCGGGGATCCCGGTGGCCGACTACTTCCTCGCCAGCGCGGAGCCCGCCCCGGGCGGCGGCTGGCGGTACTGCTTCGACCTCGACGACATGATGGCCGTGCAACGGGCCGGGGTGGGCGACTGGTGGCGGGACTGGCTGGGATCGTCGTGCCCGGCGCTGCTGCTGCGGGGGGAGCACAGCCACCTGCTGTCAGCCGACCACGCCCGGGACATGGTGCGCAGGAGGACCGCGCCCACCTCCCTGGTGGAGTCCCCCGGCTGCGGCCACTGGCTGTACGAGGACGACCCCGTGCGCTTCGCCGACACCGTCCGGGAGTTCCTCGGCCGCTGACGCCCGTCAGTGGTGCCGCGGACGTCAGCCCCTCCCCGGCCCCCGCCGCCAGCGGGGGCCGGGACCCGGCGACCTCACCTCGGCGGGGCCACCGGGCACCGGCTGGGTCACCTCGCGGTGGGCGCCGAGGGTTCCGCCCCCTCGACCGCCGGTTCCACGACCTCGACGCCGGTGTGCCGCCGGTGCAGACGACGGACCTCGCGCATCGCCCGCACCGCCCGGTGCCGGTCGGCGGCCTGGATCGCCATCACGGCGATGTACTCGTCGTCCGGCAGTTCGATCCGCGCCCACGGCACGCCCTCGGGGAAGGTCACGGCCCGCACCAGCGGCCACTCCACCGTCCGGCTGACGAGGATGTTCCGCACCTCGACACCCTGGGGCCCGACCCGCAACCGGGGGCGCGCCAACAGCAGGGCGGCCCCGGCGAGCAGACAGCCCAACAGCACCATCGCCACCTGGTCCGAGGTGCCGAAGAACGCCCCGGTGGGGGTCTCCTTCAGCAGCACGGCCACCACCGTGAACACCGAGACGAGGGACACTGCCGCGCCGACGGCCACCAGCCGCACCCGCCAGGGACGGACCACCAGCGTCCCGTCGCCGCCCTCCGGCCCGGTCTGGTCCTCAGTCAACACCCGCTCCTCACACTCACTCCGGCCGCTCGCCGGACCGACAGGACCGACACGCCTCAGGCGGACGGCGACCCGCCGCGCAACGCGCGCAGGGTCAACGCGGTCTCCACCGCCGCCACCGCCGCCTCGTACCCCTTGTCCTCCGACGACCCGGGCAACCCGGCCCGCGCCACAGCCTGCTCCTCGGTGTCGCAGGTGAGGACCCCGTTGCCCACCGGTGTCGCCTCGTCCAACGCCACCCGGGTGAGCCCGGCGGTGACCGCGTCGCACACGTACTCGAAGTGCGGGGTCCCGCCCCGCACGACCACCCCGAGGGCGACCACCGCGTCGTGCGTCCTGGCCAACTGCTGGCACACCACCGGCAGCTCCACCGAGCCGGCGACACGGACCACGGTGGGTTCGGGAGCACCGGACTCACCGATCGCCGCGAGCGCCCTCGACAGCATGGTGTCGGTCAGCTCGGCGTGCCACCGGGTGGCCGCGACGCCGACCCGCAGTCCGGCGGCGTCGCCCGGACGCAGGCCGGGCGATCCCTCGCCGCTCATGCCGTCACTCCCGTTCCCCCGTCGCCGGTGGCGTCCGCGTCGCCGCCGAGCCCGTCCAACTCGTGCCCCATCCGGTCCCGCTTGGTCCGCAGGTACCGCAGGTTCTCCGGGTTCGGCCGGACCGGCAGCCCGACCTTGCCGTTGATGCGCAGCCCGTAGCCCTCCAGGCCCACCCGCTTCGCCGGGTTGTTCGTCAGCAGGCGCATCGACCGGATGCCGAGGTCGCACAGGATCTGGGCGCCGGTGCCGTAGTCGCGGGCGTCGGCCGGCATCCCCAGCGCGAGGTTGGCGTCGACGGTGTCGGCACCGTCGTCCTGGAGCTGGTAGGCCTGGAGCTTGTGGATCAGGCCGATGCCCCGGCCCTCGTGGCCGCGCATGTAGAGGACCACGCCTCGGCCCTCCTCGGCCACGGTGGCCAGCGCGGCGTCGAGCTGCGGACCGCAGTCGCAGCGCAGGGACCCGAAGACGTCCCCGGTCAGGCACTCCGAGTGCACCCGCACCAGCAGGTCCTCGCCGTCCCCGATCTCGCCGTAGACCAGGGCGATGTGCTCGACACCGTCGATGACGCTGTCGTAGCCGTAGGCGCGGAAGTTGCCGTGGGCGGTGGGGATCCTGGCCTCGGCCACCCGCTCCACCTGCTTCTCGAAGCGGCGGCGGTAGGCGACGAGCTGGGCGATGGACAGCAGCACCAGGTCGTGTTCGGCCGCGAAGCGCTCCAGCTCGGGACGCCGGGCCATCTCCCCGTCGACCTCGCTGGAGACGATCTCGCACAGCACGCCGGCGGGACGGGCGCCCGCCATCCTCGCCAGGTCCACGGCCGCCTCGGTGTGGCCGGGGCGGCGGAGCACGCCCCCGTCCTTGGCGCGCAGCGGCACGACGTGACCGGGGCGGCTGAGATCCGCCGGCCCGGTGTCCGGGTCGGCCAGCAACCGGACCGTCAGCGCCCGGTCCGCGGCCGAGATCCCGGTGCCGACCCCCTCCCTGGCGTCCACTGTGACCGTGTACGCGGTGCCGCGCCGGTCCTGGTTGACGTGGTACATCGGCGGGAGGTCGAGCCGGTCGCACTCCTCGGCGGGCAGGCCGACGCACACGTAGCCCGAGGTGTGCCGGACCATGAACGCCATCAGCTCGGGCGTGGCCCGCTCGGCGGCGAAGATCAGGTCGCCCTCGTTCTCCCGGTCCTCGTCGTCGACCACCACGACGGGGCGGCCGTCGGCGATGTCGCGGAGCGCCCGCTCGACGGTCGCCTCCAGTTCCGTCCTGCTCTCCACCGTCGTCATCGGCTCACCTCGGTCGTCGTCGGAGCGGGGGTCACGCCGAGATGGCTGGCCGCCAGCTTCTCCACGTACTTGGCCAGGACGTCCACCTCCAGGTTCACCACGTCACCCGGCTGCCGTCGGCCGAGGGTCGTGAGTTCGAGGGTCGTCGGGATGAGGCTGACCGTGAAACCCCGCTCGTCGACGCCCATCACGGTGAGGGACACCCCGTCGACGGTGATCGAGCCCTTCTCCACGAGGTAGCGCCCCAGGTCCGCGTCCAGGGCGACGTGGACCACCTCCCAGTGTGCGGAACGCTCCCGGGAGGTCACCCGCCCGGTGCCGTCGACGTGGCCCTGCACGATGTGGCCGCCCATCCGGGCGCCGACGGCGACGGCGCGCTCCAGGTTCACCGGATCACCGGCGGTGACCTTCGCCAGGTTGCTCCGACGCAGGGTCTCGGCCATCACGTCGGCGGTGAAGTGGGCACCGTCGGTCTCCACCACCGTCAGGCACACCCCGTTCACGGCGATCGAGTCACCGTGCCGCGCGTCGGAGGCCACCAGCGGGCCGTGGATCGTGAGTCGGGAGGCGTCGGGCAGCGCGTCGAACGACCGCACCTCACCCAGCTCCTCGACTATTCCGGTGAACACGATGCGTGCTGCCTCCTCACGAGCCCGACCGAGGGCTCACCCCGTCCGACACCTCTACTCTCCCACTGGACACGGCGCGCGGACAGGATCGGGTTGACCAGTTGACGGGCCTCACACACGGCACCGGCCGCTGACCAGGCGTGATCGGTGGGGGTGAGCCTGGCCGGCCGACCGGTTGACCAGCGTCGACCCAGGGTTCCCGGCCGCTCAGCCCCGGTCGGGGGCCGCCGAGCGGGCCCGGTCCCGCAACGCCTCCACCGCCGCCCCGGGGTCCTCCGCCCCGTACACGGCCGACCCCGCCACGAAGCAGTCCACCCCGGCCTCGGCCGCCGCCTCGATGGTGTCGGCGCTGATGCCGCCGTCGATCTCGACCAGCACGTTGAGGTGCCCGGTGTCCACCAGCCGGCGGACCTGGCGCACCTTGTCCAGGACCTCCGGCATGAACGCCTGCCCGCCGAAACCGGGCTCGACCGACATCACCAACAGCGTGTCGTAGTGCCGCAGCACGTCCAGGTACGGCTCCAGCGGGGTTCCCGGCTTGAGGGACAGGCCGGCGAGGGCGCCGGCGGCCCGGATGTCCCTGGCCACGCCGATCGGGTCGGTGGCCGCCTCCACGTGCACCGTGACGTTGTGCGCACCGGCCTCCGCGTAGCCGACCGCCCAGCGGTCCGGGTCGGAGATCATCAGGTGGCAGTCCAGCGGGATGTCCGTGGCCGCGCGCAGCGAGGTGACGACCGGCAGGCCGAGGGTCAGATTGGGCACGAAGTGCGCGTCCATCACGTCCACGTGCAGCCAGTCCGCGCCTCGCCGGTCGGCGCTCGGAGCCACGGCGGCGGCCTCCTCGGCGAGGCGGGCGAAGTCGGCGGAGAGGATGGAGGGCGCGATCATGAGCTCGGAGGACACGGGGGCAGTCTAGGAGCGGGCCGACCGGCGGGGCGCGCCCAGGCGCCCAGGGCAACGGTGGGAGGCCGCCGGCCACGGCGCTCCGACGACCCCGGACCGACGGGAAGGAGCCGCCGGGCACGGCGCTCCCCGAGTGGACCACGCGGCGGAACGCCTCCGACGCCCCCGGCTCAGGGCCGGTGGCCCGCCGGGCCGGCCAGTGCCGCCGCCACCTCCGCGACACCGGCCGGCCCCACCCGACAACACCCCCCGACGAGGCGGGCACCGGCCGCCACCCAGGACCGCACCTCGCCGGCGTCGAACACGGCGGGACCACGCCAGCTCGCCGACCCCGCGTCCCACTCCTCGCCGCTGTTCGGGTAGGCCACCACCGGCTTGCCGCTGGCGCTCGCGGCCAGCCGCACGACCTCGGCGAGCCCCACGGGCGAGACGCAGTTCACCCCCACCGCCAGCACCTCGGGCCGCTCCCGCACCAACGCGAACGCCTCGTGGAGGTCCTGACCAGCCGAGGTGCGGCCGTCCCGGACGGTGTAGGAGAGCCAGGCCGGCGGTCCGCCGAGGGCGGCCAGCTCGTCGAGGAGCACCTCGGCCTCCTCGACGTCTGGCACCGTCTCGCAGGCCAGGAGGTCGGCTCCCGCCTCGGCGAGAACGGCCAGCCGGGGCCGGTGGAACTCGCGGAGCGACGCGCGGCTGACGCCGTACCGCCCCCGGTACTCCGACCCGTCGGCCAGGTAGGCCCCGTACGGGCCGACCGAGGCCGCCACCAGCAGTCCCGGGGGGACCCCCCGGCCCACCGCCCGGTCGGCCGCGTCCCTGGCTACCGCCACCCCACGCCGGAGCACCCCTTCGGCGTCGCGGCGGTCCACGCCGCAGTCGGCCAGGCCCGGGAAGCTCGCCTGGTAGGTGGCCGTCGTGGCGACCCGCGCGCCCGCCAGGTAGAAGGCGAGGTGGGCACGGGCCACGGCCTCGGGGCGTTCGGCCAGCACCCGCGCCGACCACAGCCCACCGGACAGGTCGAGACCGGCACGTTCCAGTTCGGTGGCCAGCCCGCCGTCGAGGGGCAGCGGGGTGGTCAGGTCGGGCGCGGCGGGCGTCATCGCGCCACTGTGCCACGGCCTCGCGGCCGTCGACCCGTCCGCACCGCCCTGGACCCCCACCGTGTCGGGGTGGGATCGAAGCGTCCCGGCCTGGGCTGGCCCGCCAGCGGAGCGCTCGGCCGCGCACGAGCCGCCCCACCCACCGCCGGCCCGGCGGTGTCCCCCGCCACCGGGCTCCCGCCGGACGCGCCCGCCCATGCCAACCCGCTCCCGGGACTCCCCTGGGGAGCACGACACCACGCCGCCCGCGACGCCGGCGACGAGTGGCATGGGGCGGGACACCGTCCGCGCGGCGTGCGCTGGCACCAGGCGCGCGGCGGCACCGTGTCACGGCGCGACCTCGCTCACCGCTGGTCGCCGCCCCACCGCACTCCCGAGGCGACCCGCTGAGCACGACCGGCGGGCCGCACGGCACGCACCAGCGCAATCCGCCCCGAACCCGGCCGGCGGACCGAGGGGGTCGGAGCGGCTGGCCCCGCCTCCCCCCGGACGACCGGCCGGCGGCGCGGATCGCGGAACCGCCAGCGGTGGCGGCAGCGGTGGCGCCGGTGGGGGCGGGGAGACACCCCGCATGACGGGAGGATCACGGTGGTCACGAGGCGTGGACCGGCGGTCCCGCCACCGCATAGGGTGATCTCGTCCCGCTCGCGGTGGACTGGTCACAGGGGGCCGAGATGAGCCTGCCGATGGGGTTCTCCTTGCTGCGCGTCACCGCCGTCCGGCGGATCACCCCCCGCCTGGCGCGCATCAGCTTCGGCGGAGACCTCGACGGTTTCCGCGACGTCGCTCCCGACCAGCAGGTGAAGCTCTTCTTCGCCAAGCCCGGCCAGGCCGTCCCCGCCCCGCCGCCGATGCCGGAGGACGGCGACGCCCTGCGCTGGTACCAGGCGTACCTGGCGATGCCGGACGCGGAACGACCGTGGATGCGCGCCTACACGGTCCGCCGCCACGACCCGCGTGCCGGCCGCATCGACATCGACTTCGTGCTCCACGACCACGACGGCCCGGCCGGCACCTGGGCGGCGTCCGCCCGGATCGGTGACCTGGTGGGGATGGTGGGCCCCGCGCCCAGCCACCGCCGGACGGCGGTGGAGCACGACTGGCAGCTCCTCGTGGGGGACGAGACCGCGCTGCCCGCCATCGCGGCGATCCTGGAGAGGCTGTCGCCCGGCGACCGGGCGGTCGCCTTCGTCGAGCTCGCCGACCCGGCCGAGCGCCAGGTCATCGACAGCGCCGGAGACGTCGACCTGCGCTGGATCGGCCGCCGCCCCGGGGCGCACGGCGCGGCGTTGCTCGACGCCGTGCGCGCGGCCACGTTCCCGCCCGGTCGGGTGGCGCCCTGGATCGCCGGCGAGGCGTCGACCGTCCGGGCGGTGCGCCGCCACCTGGTCGGCGAACGCGGTGTCGACCGGCGGTCCATCGCCTTCACCGGCTACTGGCGCGTCGACCGCAGCCAGGACGACCCCGCCCCCGAGGAGGACCCCACCGACGCGGAGGACCGGGTGGCGCGCGCCTGAGCACCGGCCACCGCTCCCCGCGCCCCGACGCCGGGCCACCGCTCCCGACACCACGGGTGACGCCGGTGCCTCGCTAGACTCTCGGGCCCGTCCCCGTCAGGAGGCGACCCGCGCCCGTGAGGGGAGGAGCAACCCGTGACCGCCCAGCCCCTCCGGCTCTTCGGGGACCCCGTGCTCCGCGCACCCGCCGTCGAGGTCACGGCGTTCGACGACGACCTCCGCCGACTGGTGCGCGCCCTGTGGGACACGATGGAGGCCCACCGGGGCGCCGGCCTGGCCGCACCCCAGATCGGGGTGGGCCTACGGGTGTTCACCTACCACTGCGACGGCGCCGCCGGTCACCTCGTCAACCCCACCCTGGAGGTGCTGGGCGACGAGGTCCGGGAGGCCGGGGAGGGGTGCCTGTCCATCCCCGACCTGACCACCTCCTGCCGCCGCCACCGCTCCGTCCTGGCCCGTGGCTGGAACATGCGCGGGGAACCCGTGGAGGTGCGGGGCGGTGAACTGCTGTCCCGCTGCCTGCAACACGAGACCGACCACCTCAACGGGGTGCTCTACCTCGACCGGGTCTCCTCCGACACCCGGCAGGACGCCCTGGAGCGGATCCGGACGGCCGACTGGTTCGGTCACGGCCGCTCCACCCCCGACGACAACCCGAACCCGTCTCCCGGAAGGGGCCGCTGACTCGTGCGACTCGTCTTCGCCGGAACCCCGGAGGTCGCGCTGCCCTCGCTGCGCGCGCTGCTCGCCTCCCCACGGCACGAGGTGGCGGCGGTCGTCACCCGCCCCGACGCCCGCGCCGGCCGGGGCCGCCGCGTGCTGCGCTCCCCGGTCGCGGAACTCGCGGCCGACCACGGCGTGGAGGTCCTCTCCCCCGCCAGGGCCGGCGACCCCGAGTTCCGGGCCACCCTCACCGACCTGGCGCCGGACTGCTGCCCGGTCGTCGCCTACGGGGCGCTGCTCCCGCAGGCCACGCTCGACATCCCCCGGCACGGCTGGGTGAACCTGCACTTCTCGCTGCTGCCCGCGTACCGTGGTGCCGCCCCGGTGCCCGCCGCGGTGCGGGCCGGGGAGGACCACACCGGTGCGTCCACGTTCCGCCTGGTGCGTGAGCTCGACGCCGGCCCGGTGTACGGGGTGGTGACCGAACGGATCGACCGGCGGGACACGGCGGGGGACCTGCTGGACAGGCTCGCGGTGTCCGGGGCCGACCTGCTCCTCGCCACGCTCGACGGCATCGAGGACGGCTCGCTGCGGGCCCGGGACCAGCCGGCGGAGGGCGTCAGCTACGCCCCCAAGATCGAGGTGGCCGACGCCAGGGTCGACCTGACCAGGCCGGCCCTCGCGGTCGACCGCCTGGTGCGGGCCGTCACACCGGACCCCGGTGCCTGGGCGGAGTTCCGGGGCGAACGGTTGAAACTGGGCCCGGTGCTGCCGGTCGTGGTCGACGACCGACCGCCCCCGGGCCGGATCGTCGTGGAACGCCGGCGGGTGCTGGTGGGCACGGCGACCGACCCGGTGGTCCTCGGCGAGGTCCAGGCACCGGGGAAGAAGCGGATGGCCGCCGTCGACTGGGCGCGCGGCGCCCGAGTCGAGGCAGGAGAGGAACTGGCGTGAGCAACCCCGACCGACACGGCCGACGCAGGCCCCGACCGAACGACAGGTCCCGGCCGCCCCGGGGCAGGAAGGGACCGGCCCGACCCCCGGTGGAGGACGCCGCCAGGCAGGCCGCCCTGGACACGGTGGCGGCGGTCCGCGAACGCGACGCCTACGCCAACCTGGTGCTGCCCGGGCTGCTGCGGGAACGGCGGATCTCCGGCCGGGACGCGGCCCTGGCCACCGAACTCGCCTACGGCACCTGCCGGGCCAGGGGCCTGCTCGACGCCATCCTCGACGAGTGCAGCGACCGGCCCTTCGACAAGGTCGACGGCCCGCTCCAGGACGTCCTGCGGCTGGGCGCGTACCAGCTGTTGCGCACCCGGGTTCCCGAGCACGCCGCGGTGTCCACCACCGTGGATCTGGCCAGGGCCGCCGTCGGGTCCTTCGCAGCCGGGTTCGTCAACGCGGTGCTGCGGCGGGTGCTGGAGCACGACGAGGCGGGCTGGGTGGACCGGTTGGCTCCGGACCCCGCTCGCGACGCGGTGGGGAACCTGGCCTTCCGCCACGCCCACCCCCGGTGGATCGCGCAGGCCTTCGCCGACGCGCTCGGCGACACCGGCGAGGAACTGCGGGAGGCCCTGGCGGCCGACGACGCCCGGCCGGCCGTGCACCTGGTCGCCCGCCCCGGTGAGGTCAGCGCCGACGAACTCGCCGCGATGACCGGCGGCGACGTCGCCCCCTACTCGCCCTACGCGGTGCGGCTCGACCCCGGTGCCGGGGACCCGGCCGACCTGGAGCCGCTGCGGGAACAGCTCGCGGCGGTGCAGGACGAGGGCAGCCAGCTCGCGGCACTGGCGCTGACCAGGGCCCCGCTGACCGGGTCGGACCAGCGGTGGCTGGACCTGTGCGCCGGGCCGGGCGGCAAGGCGACCCTGTTGGGCGCGTTGGTCGGGCTGGACGGGGGCACCCTGGACGCCGTGGAACCGTCCGCGCACCGCGCCGCCCTGGTACGCGGGGTGACGGGCGACCTGCCGGTCACGGTCCACGAGGCCGACGGTCGCGCGCCGGAGCTGCCGGCCGGCTCCTACGACCGGGTCCTGGTCGACGCGCCGTGCACCGGGCTGGGAGCGCTCCGCCGCCGCCCGGAGGCCCGGTGGCGTCGCCAACCCTCGGACCTCGCGGCGTTGGCCCGGCTCCAACGGGAACTGCTGGCCTCCGCCCTGGGCCTGGTCCGACCGGGCGGGGTGGTCGCCTACGTCGTCTGCTCGCCCCACCTGCGGGAGACCGTGGAGACGGTGGACGACGTGCTGCGCGGCGGCGGGGTGGAACAGCTCGACGCCCGTCCCGCGTTCCCCGGGGTCGACCAGCTGGGCGACGGGCCGCACGTCCAGCTGTGGCCGCACCGGCACGGCACGGACGCGATGTTCTGCGCCCTCCTCCGGAAGCTCTGACCCACGAGGTCGCGCGCGGGCCGGCGCCGGACGCGGTCCGTCGGCCTCTGGTGGGGAGCCGTGGCCGGCCTGGTGGCGCTCGGATCGCCCGGGCGGTGGGTCAGTTGGCGGCTGCCGCCCCGCCGACCGGTCGGGTCGGCGGGGCGCGCGCACGCCGTCCCGCCCGCGCCTCCCGGGGTTCGCGGCCCCGACCCGGGCCGACGTCGCCCGCCGTTCGGCCGCGCCGCCCTTCAGAGCGGGTCGGGCGGATCCACCCGCACCCGGACCACCTCGGTGTCCTTCCGGGCGGACCGCACGGCCGTCGCCGCCGCCACCGCCGCCACCAGCTCCCGTCCGTGCTCGACCGGCACCCGCAGCAACACCCGCTCCCTCGGCCCGCCCGCGTCGTCGCCACCACCGGCTCCCGGCCCCGGCGCGCCCCGGGGCTCCACGGGGACCGGGCCGAGCACCTCGGCCGTCGGGGGGAGGGTGAGGGTGTCGAGCATCTCGGCGAGCGCGGCGGGACCACCGTCCAACGCGCACATCCGCACCGTCGGGGGGAAGCCGAGTTCCCGCCGCTCCGCCAGCTCCCGTGAGGCGTGCCAGGCGGGCGCCCACCGGACCAACGCCCGCACCGGGGACAACCCGGGGTCCGCGACCACCACCACCCGACCGCCCTCGCCGGCCGGTCGCACCAGGGCCGCGGCGGTGAACCAGCGGCGCAACGCCTCCTCGGCCGCCCGGAGGTTCGGCCGTCCCAGGAACGCCCACCCGTCCAGCAGCAGCGCGGCGCCGTACCCACCGGGAACGACGGGTTCGGCGCCCGGGGTGCACACCACCAGCGCGGGCCCGGCGGGGACGTCGTGCAGCACCTCCTCCCCCCCGGAGGTGCGCACCACCGCCCCCGGGAAGGCCCGGCCGAGCTCCTCCGCCGTCCGCCGCGCGCCGACGACGGTGGCCCGCAGGCGGCGGGAGCCGCACTGGGCGCACCGGAAACCCGCCTCCGGGCTGCCGCACCACCGGCAGGCCGGGGGCAGCGGCGTGCCGTCATCCCCCGCCGGCAGCGCCAACGGCCCGGCGCACCGCCGGCACCGGGCCGGGGCCCGGCAGCTCGCGCAGGCCAACGCCGGCACGTAACCGCGCCTCGGCACCTGCACCAGGACAGGTGCTCCCGAGGACAGCGCCGCCCGCGCCGCCTCGAAGGCGATCCCCGGCAGCCGCGCCGACCTGGCAGCCGGGTCCCGGGCCAGCTGCGTCTCGTCCCCGGCCGCGTCCACCCTGGGCGCGGCCACCCGGACCTGCTCCCGGGTGGGCGCGATCTCCCGCGCCCACCCGCTCTCGACGAACAGCTGGGCCTCCACGGAGCGGGTGAAGGCACCGACGAGCAGGGACGACCCGGCGACCCGCGCCCGCGTCGTGAGGATCTCCCGCACGTGGGGGTAGGGGACCCGGGGGAAGGCGTGCTCCTCGTCCCCGTCGTCCCAGATCGCCACCAGCCCCGGATCACGCACCGGGGCGAGCGCCGCCGCCCTGGTGCCCACCACGACCCGGGCCTGACCGCGCGACACCCGGAGCCACTGCCGGTAGCGCTTGGCCGGCCCGAGGTCAGCGGACAGGGTCGCCACCACGTCCGGCCCCATCAACGAGGCGCAGGCCTGCCCCACCCGGCGCAGGTCGCGGTAGTCGGGGACCACCAGCAGGGCCCCTCGACCGGTGGACGCGGCGGCCGCGGCGAGTTCGGCGAGACGCGCGGGCCAGTCCTCCCCCGGCATGGCCTGCCAGACCGCGCGCGCCGGGCGCCCCCCGCGCACCGCCTCCAGGAACGCGCCACCCAGGGGGTAGCGGTCCCATGCCTCCCCCGGTGGCGGTGCGGGGTCGGGGGCCGGCTCCCCGACCGGTTCCCGCTCCACCCTGGCGTGACGGGGAGGCACCGCCAGCCGGAGCAGGTCGTAGTGCGATCCGGCGTAGCGGTCGGCCAACGTCCTGGTGAGCTCCGCCATCTCCCGGTCGAACACCGGTTCGGGGGACACCACCCGCTCCAGCCACACCAGCCTGGCCGGGGGGACCTCGCTGCGCTCGACCCGCTCCAGCAGGAAACCGTCGAGGTGCTGCCCGGCGAACCGCACGCGGACCCGGACGCCCGGTGCGGCGTCCTCGTCGAGGTCGGCCGGCACGAGGTAGTCGAAGGCGTGGTTCAGGTGCGGGTTGGACAGGTCGACGCAGACCCTGGCGATCGGCAGGCGTTCCGCCGGCCTCCGCTCACCCCGTCGACCCGGGTCCCTCCCTGCCATACCGCCGGGTTTACCAGACCTCACCGACCCGGGGTGCCGGTGGTGCCGCCGGGGGCCACCCGGGGGAGCGGGCCGGTCCGGCCCGGGTGGTGGTCAACCGCCGCCGGGCCGGGAGGGGACCGGCGCGGCCGACGGCGGACCGGCCCTGAGCCCCCACCCCGCCGAACGATGCCAAACCCTTATTTGTGATTCCTCCCGCGACTTCCGTCAAGTTGGTTCACCCGCTCCAACAGAAAACAACTCTGACGGGCGACATTGATTTTGCCTGCCGAATACCCGCTTCTACGCTGCCCCGGAACGTGACACCTACCGCCGGACAGACAGGTGGACAACGCGCGATGACGACCTCGGCGACTCGGCCCACGCCCACGATCATTGAGGTAAGCCACCCGCCGCAGCCGAGGGGTTCGTCCTTCACCGTCTACCTGCGCACCACCGACCACAAACGGATCGGGCTGCTCTACCTGGTCACGGCGATGATGTTCTTCCTGGTGGGTGGCGTCCTGGCGCTGCTGATGCGCGCCGAACTCGCCCAGCCGGGGCTCCAGTTCCTCTCCAACGAACAGTACAACCAGCTCTTCACCATGCACGGCACGATCATGCTGCTGCTGTTCGCCACCCCCATCGCCTTCGGTTTCGCCAACTACGTCATGCCGCTCCAGATCGGCGCCCCGGACGTCGCGTTCCCCCGGCTGAACGCCTTCTCGTACTGGCTTTTCCTCTTCGGCGGCGCGATCGCGACCGCCGGGTTCCTCACCCCCGGCGGGGCCGCCGACTTCGGCTGGTTCGCCTACGCCCCGCTGCACAACGCCGAGCACTCGCCAGGGCTGGGCGGGGACCTGTGGGTGAGCGGCCTGATCGTCTCCGGCCTCGGCACCATCCTGGCCGCGATGAACGTGATCACCACGATCATCTGCCTGCGCGGCCCGGGGATGACGATGTTCCGGATGCCCATCTTCACCTGGAACATGTTGTTGACCAGCGTCCTGGTCCTGATGGCGTTCCCGATCCTGACGGCGGCGCTGTTCGGCATGATGGTCGACCGGCACCTTGGCGGAAACGTCTTCGACCCCGCCACCGGGGGCGCGATCCTCTGGCAACACCTGTTCTGGTTCTTCGGCCACCCCGAGGTCTACATCGTGGCGCTGCCGTTCTTCGGCATCGTCAGCGAGGTCATCCCGGTGTTCAGCCGGAAACCGCTCTTCGGCTACAAGGGCCTCGTCTTCGCCACCCTGGCCATCACCGGGCTCTCGGTCACCGTGTGGGCGCACCACATGTTCGCCACCGGGGCGGTGCTGCTGCCGTTCTTCGCCTTCACCTCGTTCCTCATCGCGGTGCCGACGGGGGTGAAGTTCTTCAACTGGATCGGCACGATGTGGCGGGGTCAACTGACCTTCGAGTCCCCGATGCTCTTCAGCGTGGGCTTCCTGGTGACCTTCCTGCTGGGCGGCCTGTCCGGGGTGCTGCTCGCCTCACCGCCGGTCGACTTCCACGTCTCGGACACGTACTTCGTGGTCGCCCACTTCCACTACGTGCTGTTCGGCACCATCGTGTTCGCGGTCTTCGCCGGCATCTACTTCTGGTTCCCCAAGATGACCGGCCGGATGCTGGACGAACGGCTGGCCAAGCTCCACTTCTGGACGACCTTCATCGGCTTCCACGGGACCTTCCTCGTCCAGCACTGGCTCGGGGTGGAGGGGATGCCCCGCCGCTACGCGGACTACCTGCCCAGTGACGGGTTCACCACGCTGAACACCCTGTCCACCGTGTTCTCGTTCCTGCTGGGCGCGTCGACGCTGGCGTTCCTGTGGAACGCGGTGAAGAGCTACCGCTTCGGGCAGCCGGTGACCGTGGACGACCCCTGGGGCTTCGGCAACTCGCTGGAATGGGCGACGAGCTCTCCCCCGCCCCGGCACAACTTCCTGGAACTGCCCAGGATCCGTTCGGAACGGCCGGCGTTCGAGCTGCACTACCCGCACATGATCGAGCGGATGCGCCTGGAGGCGCACACCGGCGGCGGTCACGGCCCGGCGGAGGACGCGCCGGCACCGTCCGAACGGGCCGCCCACGCCCTCCAGCCGCCGGAGGAGCGGCCCTCCGACCCGCGGGAACACTGATCGGGGAGCTTCCGGCAGGGGCGAGCGGGCGGCGGGTGGAGACCCGCCGCCCGAGGTGCGCCACGGGGCCGGGGGCGGCCCGGTCCGGCGGCCGGTACCGGGGATGGCGACGCCCCGACGGGGGATGGGGGTGGGTGCGGGTCAGGCGCCCGCGCTGGCCCGCAGCGCGTCCACCCGGTCCGCGCGCTCCCAGGGCAGGTCGAGGTCGGCCCGCCCGAAGTGCCCGTAGGCGGCGGTCGGCGCGTAGATCGGGCGCAGCAGGTTCAGGTCCCGGATGATCGCCGCCGGTCGCAGGTCGAAGACCTCGTTGATGGCAGCCTGGATCTTCAGCGGGTCCACCGTCTCGGTGCCGAAGGTCTCCACGAACAGGCCCACCGGGGCCGCCTTGCCGATCGCGTAGGCGACCTGCACCTCGACGCGGGTCGCGAGCCCGGCGGCGACGACGTTCTTCGCCACCCACCGCATCGCGTAGGCCGCGGACCGGTCGACCTTCGACGGGTCCTTGCCGGAGAAGGCGCCACCGCCGTGCCGGGCCATCCCGCCGTAGGTGTCGACGATGATCTTGCGTCCGGTCAGCCCGGCGTCGCCCATCGGGCCGCCCAGCACGAAACGGCCGGTCGGGTTGACCAGCAGGCGGACGTCGCTGGTGTCCAGGCCGATGTCGGCGATCTCCGGGGCCATCACCTGCTCGCGGATGTCGACGGCGAGCATCCGCTCCAGGTCGATGTCCGCCGCGTGCTGCGAGGAGACCACGACGGTGTCCAACCGCACCGGCTGGTCGCCGGCGTACTCGATGGTGACCTGCGTCTTGCCGTCCGGCCGCAGGTAGGGCAGCACGCCGTCCTTGCGGACCCTGGTGAGCCGGCGCGACAGCCGGTGGGCCAGGGCGATCGGCAGCGGCATCAGCTCGGGGGTGTCGGTGCAGGCGAAGCCGAACATCAACCCCTGGTCGCCGGCGCCCTGGCGGTCGATCTCGTCCTCGGCCCCGCCGACCCGGGACTCGAACGCGGTGTCCACGCCCTGCGCGATGTCGGGGGACTGCGCTCCGATCGCGACGTTCACCCCGCAGGAGTTCCCGTCGAAGCCCTTCGCGGAGGAGTCGTACCCGATGTCGAGGATGACGTCACGGACGATGGTGGGGATGTCGGCGTAGGCCTCGGTCGTGACCTCACCGGCCACGTGGACCTGGCCGGTCGTCACCAGCGTCTCCACCGCGACCCGCGAGCGCGGGTCCTTGGAGAGCAGGGCGTCCAACACCGAGTCGCTGATCGCATCGCAGATCTTGTCCGGATGTCCCTCGGTCACCGACTCCGAGGTGAACAATCTGCGCCCTTGCTCGCTCACGTGACTCTCCATCTGTTCTCCCTGCCCGGACCGTCCGAGGCGCCGCATGCTGATCCTGTCCGTAACCGACACGGGAACGCACGTGGATTCAGGCTAGCGTTGAGCCCTCGCCTCGATCTCGTCCGGCGGTGGCACGTGCCACCGCGTCCCAGAGTGTGGACGCCAGCAGGTTCTTACTGCCCACGGGGATCCGCCGTTCGGAGCCGTCGCCGCCCAACAACCAGCCGGAGTTGACCGGGACCTCGAAGGCCAGCCCGTCCCCGACGACGTTGACGAGCAGGAAGTCGACGCCCTTCCTGGCCAGCTTCGCCCGCCCGTGGTGCAGCGGGTCACCGGTCCCGTCACCGGTCTCCGCGGCGAAGCCCACCACCAGCTGACCGGGGCGCCGCCGCTCCACCAGCTCGGTGAGGATGTCGGGGTTGCGGACGAGGCGGACCGGTTCCGGGCCGCTCCCCGTCTTCTTGATCTTGGACGGCGCGGTCGACTCGGGCCGGAAGTCGGCGACGGCGGCGGCCATCACCAGGATGTCGGCCTCCGGCGCTGCCTCGTGCATGGCCTCGCGGAGCTCCGCGGCGGTGCGCACCCGCACGACGCGCACCCCCGAGGGCACGGGGAGGTCCGTGGTGTTCGCCGCCACCAGCGTGACGTCGGCGCCCCGCTGCGCGGCGACCCTGGCCAGGGCGTGCCCCTGCCGACCGGAGGACCGGTTGCCGAGGAACCGCACCGGGTCGAGGGGCTCGCGGGTGCCGCCGGCGGAGACCACGACCCGACGACCGACCAGGTCGCGGGGCAGCGCGTCCGCGCGGTCGAGCAGCAGCTCCGCGAGCTCGACGATCTCCTCGGGGTCGGGCAGGCGCCCCTTGCCGGTGTCGGAGCCCGTGAGCCGCCCGGAGGCGGGTTCCAGGACGACGACGCCCCTGCGGCGGAGGAGGGCCACGTTGTCCCTGGTCGCCGGGTGCTCCCACATCTCGGTGTGCATGGCGGGCGCCATCAGCACCGGGCACCGGGCCGTCAGCAGGGTGTTGGTCAACAGGTCGTCCGCGAGACCGTGCGCGGCCCTGGCCAACAGGTCAGCCGTGGCGGGGGCCACCAGCACCAGCTCAGCCTGACGGCCCAGCCGCACGTGCGGCACCTCGGGCACGTCCGCGAAGACGTCGGACCGGACGGGTTGCCCGGACAGGGCCTCGAAGGTGGCCGCTCCCACGAACCGCAGCGCCGAGGCGGTGGGCACGATCCGAACCCGGTTCCCCGCCTCGGTGAGCCGCCGGGAGACCTCGCAGGCCTTGTACGCGGCGATACCGCCGCCCACACCGAGAACGATGTCGTGGGCGGCTGCCGGGTTCGGGGTCACTCGCCTTCGGTGTGCTCGAGCAGGCCGCTGTGGATCTCGCGCAGGGCGATCGACAGGGGCTTCTCCCTGGGGCCGGGCTCCACCAGCGGACCGACGTACTCCAGCAGGCCCTCGCCGAGCTGGGCGTAGTAGTCGTTGATCTGGCGCGCGCGCTTGGCGGAGTAGATCACCAGGGCGTACTTCGAGCTGACCTGGCCGAGCAGGTCGTCGATCGGAGGGTTGGTGATGCCCTCCAGGTTGGTGCTCGACGGGGCACCGAGAGTGCCCAGTTCGGTGGGGGTGATCACGTGTGCGCTCCTGCTGTCGACGGTGTGGTCCGATTCTAGACGGCCATGCGTGCTCCGGGCCGGTGCCACGGTCGCGGGGCCGGCCGGTCGCCCGTGGCGGCCGGTGCGCGGACGTCTGTCAGGGGCCGTGGTCCGAGGCGTCCGCCGTGTTCCGGTGTCCTGCTCTCGGGTCAGGCCCGGTCAACAAGGCTAGCAACCGCTCGGCGGCGCTGTTCACGTCCTCGTTCACCACGACCACGTCGAACTCGGAACGGGCCGCGAGCTCGGCGCGGGCCGTCGCCAGCCGGCGCTCCACGACCTCCGGGCTCTCGGTGCCCCGGCCGACGAGCCGTTCCACCAGGACCTCCCAGCTGGGCGGCGCGACGAAGACCAGCAGGGCCTCGGGGAGCACCGCGCGCAGGCTCCTGGCGCCCTGGAGGTCGAGCTCCACGAGCGCCGGCCGGCCGCTGGCCACCCGGTCCTCGACCGGTTGCCTGGGGGTGCCGGAGCGGTGGGTACCGCCGTGGATCTCGGCCCACTCGAGCAGGTCGCCGTGCTCGATCATCTCGTCGAACCTGTCGGGGCCGACGAAGTGGTAGTCCCGGCCGTCCACCTCGCCCGGCCTGGGCTGGCGGGTGGTGGCCGAGACGCTGAACCACAGGTCGGGCAGCAGCTCACGAAGCCTGCCGACCACACTGCTCTTGCCTACGCCCGAGGGGCCGGCCAGGACGACCAGCCGACCCCTCTGATCAGGACTTCTCACTCCGCGCTGAACTCGGCGAGCAGCGCCTTGCGCTGACGGTCGCCAAGTCCGCGGAGACGACGACTGGGGGCGATTTCCAAGCGTTCCATGATCTGCTGCGCCCGGACCTTGCCGACACCGGGCAGGGCTTCCAGCAGGGCGGACACCTTCATCTTGCCCAGGACCTCGTTCTCGTCCGCGGCGGTCAGCACCTCCTTCAGGTTGGTGCCACCGCGCTTGAGGCGCTCCTTGAGCTCCGCCCGGGCACGGCGGGCAGCAGCCGCTTTCTCCAACGCTGCGGCCCGCTGCTCCTCGGTCAGCTGGGGAAGGGCCACGATCTCCTCCGTGGTGTGGGTTCCTCTGAATCGGTGCCGCGACCGTACCGACCGCGCGTGACGCGGCACAACACGGGTACGGCATATCCAGGCGATTTGGCCCGGACACCGCCAACAAACTGGCGTGGCGGCACAACGTACCGCTCGCCTCCGGACGGTTGTTACCCAGGGTACGGATCTTGTCCGAAGGGGATCCCGCCGGACGGCGGCCCGGGCACCAAATGAGATGATCTTGAATCAGGGAAGGGTGACGCACCTGCCCGGCGCGGCGGTGCGGCACGGTCCGGCGCCCACCGCCGGGCACCGGATCACCGCCATCACCGAGGAGGGGACCACCAGGTGGACGAGGCAGGAGGCCCCGACACACGCCACGGGACGTCTCGACTGGTCAGAGCGCTGTCGTGCTCCCCGCCGCCCTGATCCGGCCCCAGCCGGACCCCCGGCGGGAAGGGGGGCGGGGCGCCCTCGACCCCGGCGGCGGCGTCCGCTGGTACACCCTCCGCGCCCGACCCGAGGAGCGGCGCGGCGGCCCACCGCCGCCCGCCGCCAACCCGGCCGGGACGCGCCCACGGCCTCACCAGCGGCGGAGCGGTGGCCGGGGGTGAACTCCCCGACCCCGAACCCGAGGAGCGGCCTGGGGACGGTTGAAAGTGGCCACGCTCACAGCCGAAAGCGGGACATGGTCCGGTTCGCCTCCCGGCCACCGACCGATCCGCCGCCGACAACCGGTCCGAACCCGGCCACCTCCGGCCCACTCGCCCGCATCCCGGCGGCACCCGTCCGGCGGCGTGTCCCGCGCCACGGGGTGGTCCCGGTGCCCCGGGCGCGCGGGCTCGCCCGGGCGCTCCCACCACCGGTCGGCCCGTACCGGCCCGCTCCCGCGCCCCGGGCCGGGGGGACAGCGGTCAGCCGGCCAGGTCGGCCACCGCGTCCCTGGTCCGCCGTGCGGCGTCCCGCAGGGCGGCCACGTCGGGTCCGTGCCGCAGGACGTCCCGGGACGAGGTCGGCAGCACGTGCCGGAGCACCCCGCCGAAGTTGCGCCGCAGGTCCGCCACGGTGCCGCCCTGCGCCCCGAAACCCGGTGCCAGCACCGGGCCGTTGAGCCGCGACAGGTCCAGGTCGAGCCGGGGTAGGTTCGCGCCGATCACGACGCCGACCGCGCCCGGCCCCTCCCCTTCGGGGTTGTGCCGGCCGGCGGCGTCCACGATCCCCTGGGCGACGGTCCCCGACCCGGCGTCCGCCCGCTGCACCTCGGGGCCCTCCGGGTTCGAGGTCGCGGCGAGGACGAACAGCCCCCGGCCCGTCTCCCTCGCCGCCGCCAGTGCCGGGTCGAGCGACCCGAACCCCAGGTAGGGCGAGACCGTCAGCGCGTCGGCGGCCAGCGGGGCGCCCTCAGCGAGGTACGCGGCCGCGTAGGCGGCCATCGTGGAGCCGATGTCGCCGCGTTTGGCGTCGAGCAGGACCAGCGCCCCCGCGGCGCGCACGTCGGCCAGCACCCGTTCCAGCACGGCCACGCCCCGCGCGCCGTACGCCTCGAAGAACGCCGACTGCGGTTTCACGACCGCGACCTCCGAGGCGAAGGCCTCCACGCAGCTCCGCGCGAACGTCTCCAACCCGTCGGCGGTGGCGGGCAGCCCCCAGTCCGCGAGCAGCGCCGGGTGCGGGTCGATCCCGACGCACAGCGGGCCACGCTCGGCGCGCAGCGCGGCGAGCCGACGGCCGAAGGGTTCCCGCCGGCCGGAGTCCTGATCCGTCACGCGCGTCCCTTCCGCAGCGCCGCCTGCAGGTCCTGCAACGAGCGGACCCCGATGTCGTCCCTGATGGCGGCCTCGATGCCCTGCACGGCCGCCGCGGCGCCCTGCACGGTGGTGATGCAGGGGATGTCCCTGGCGACCGCCGCCGTGCGGATCTCGTAGCCGTCCACGCGGGGGCCGTGGTTGCCGTAGGGGGTGTTGATGACCATCTGGACCTCACCGGCCCTGATCTGGTCGACGATGTTCCCGCTGCCCTCGTAGTGCTTGCGCACCACGGTGGAGGCGATGCCGTTCCGGCGCAGCACCTCGGCGGTGCCCGAGGTCGCCAGGATCTCGAAGCCCAGGTCGACCAGCCGCTTGACCGGGAAGACCAGCGAGCGCTTGTCCCGGTTGGCCACGGAGACGAACACCCGGCCCGAGGTGGGCAGCGACCCGTAGGACGCGGCCTGCGACTTGGCGAAGGCCGGGCCGAAGGCCACGTCGATCCCCATCACCTCACCGGTGGACTTCATCTCCGGCCCCAGCAGCGAGTCCACCCCGTGCCCCTCCGGGGTGCGGAAGCGGTGGAAGGGCAGGACCGCCTCCTTGACGGCGACCGGGCTGTCGGCCGGCAGGTCGAGCCCGTCACCGGTGGCCGGGAGGAGCCCCTCCCCGCGCAGCTCGGCGATCGTCGCGCCGAGCATGATCCGGGCGGCCGCCTTGGCCAGGGGGACGCTGGTGGCCTTCGAGACGAACGGCACGGTCCGGCTGGCCCGGGGGTTGGCCTCCAGGACGTAGAGCACGTCCTCCTTCAGGGCGAACTGCACGTTGAGCAGGCCACGGACCCCGAGGCCCCTGGCGAGCCGTTCCGTGCAGCGCCGCACCTCCTCCAGGTCGGTCTGGCCGAGGGTGATCGGGGGGAGCGCGCAGGAGGAGTCGCCGGAGTGGACACCGGCCTCCTCGATGTGCTCCATCACGCCGCCCAGGAACACGTCGTCGCCGTCGCACAGGGCGTCGACGTCGATCTCGACGGCGTCGTCGAGGAACCGGTCCACCAGCACCGGGTGCTCCGGGGTGACCTCGGTGGCCCGCTCGATGTAGCTGGCCAGGGACTCCTCGCCGTAGACGATCTCCATGCCCCGACCGCCGAGCACGTAGGAGGGCCGGACGAGCACCGGGTACCCGATCTCGTCGGCGATGCGCCTGGCGCCCTCGAAGGAGGTGGCGGTGCCGTACCGGGGAGCGGTGAGCCCCGCCTCGCGGAGCACCTCCCCGAAGGCGCCCCTGTCCTCGGCCAGGTGGATCGCCTCGGGCGGCGTGCCCACGACCGGCACCCCGGCCTCCGCGAGCCGCCGGGCCAGACCGAGGGGGGTCTGACCGCCGAGCTGGACGACGACGCCCGCCACCGTCCCCGACCGCTGCTCGGAGTGGACGACCTCCAGGACGTCCTCCAGGGTCAACGGCTCGAAGTACAGCCGGTCGGAGGTGTCGTAGTCGGTGGAGACGGTCTCCGGGTTGCAGTTGACCATGACGGTCTCGAAGCCGGCCTCCCGCAGCGCCATCGCGGCGTGCACGCAGGAGTAGTCGAACTCGATGCCCTGACCGATGCGGTTCGGGCCCGAACCCAGGATGATGACCTTCGGGCGTTCCCGCTGCTCGGTGACCTCGGACTCCGCGGCGGGGTCGGCCTCGTAGGCCGAGTAGTGGTAGGGCGTGCGCGCGGCGAACTCGGCCGCGCAGGTGTCCACCGTCTTGTACACCGGGCGGACACCGAGCCGGTGGCGCAGCGCGCGCACCCCGTCCTCCCCGGCCAGTTCGGGGCGCAGGGCGGCGATCTGGCGGTCGGAGAAGCCGCACCGCTTGGCCCGCCGCAGCAGGGCCTCGTCGACCACCGGGGCCCCGATGACCGTGGCCCGCAGCTCGACGAGCGAGGCGATCTGGTCGACGAACCACGGGTCGATCCCGGAGGCCTCGGCCACCTGGTCGACGGTGGCCCCCAGCCGCAGCGCGCGCTCCACGGTGTAGAGGCGGCCGTCGTGGCCGGTGGCCAGCGCGGCGAGGGTGTCCTCCAGGCTGGTGCCCGCCGGGTCCTGCCTGGTCCAGAACCCGACCGCCTTGGTCTCCATCGAACGCAGCGCCTTGCCCAGCGCCTCCACGAAGCTGCGGCCGAGGGACATCGCCTCGCCGACGCTCTTCATGGTGGTGGTCAGGGTCGGGTCGGCGCCCGGGAACTTCTCGAAGGCGAAGCGGGGGATCTTGACCACGACGTAGTCGAGGGTCGGTTCGAAGCTCGCCGGCGTCTCGCCGGTGATGTCGTTCTGGATCTCGTCCAGGGTGTAGCCGATGGCGAGCTTCGCGGCGATCTTGGCGATCGGGAACCCGGTCGCCTTGGATGCCAGCGCGGAGGACCGCGACACCCGGGGGTTCATCTCGATCACCACCAGCCTGCCGTTCGCCGGGTTCACCGCGAACTGGATGTTGCAGCCGCCGGTGTCGACGCCGACCTCGCGGAGCACCGCGATGCCCACGTCGCGCATCCGCTGGTACTCGCGGTCGGTCAGCGTCATCGCGGGCGCCACGGTGACCGAGTCCCCGGTGTGCACGCCCATCGGGTCGACGTTCTCGATGGAGCAGACGACCACGACGTTGTCCGCGCGGTCCCGCATCAGCTCGAGCTCGTACTCCTTCCAGCCGAGCACGCTCTCCTCGATGAGCACCTCGTGCACCGGGCTCTCGGTGAGGCCGATGGTGGCGAGCCGCTCCAGCTCCTCCTCGGTGTGGGCCATGCCCGAGCCGAGACCGCCCATGGTGAAGCTGGGGCGGATCACCACCGGCAGCCCGAGTTCGGCGACGCACTCGCGGACCTCGTCCATCGAGCGGCACACCCGGCTCCCGGGGACCTCACCGCCGACGTCCCGGACGATGTCCTTGAACCGCTGCCGGTCCTCGCCCCGCTGGATCGCCTCGATGTCGGCGCCGATCAGCTCGACCCCGTACCGCTCCAGCACACCCCGCTCGGCCAGGGCGACCGCCGTGTTCAACGCGGTCTGGCCGCCCAGGGTGGCCAGGATCGCGTCCGGCCGCTCCGCGGCGATGACCTTCTCCACGAACTCGGGGGTGATCGGCTCCACGTAGGTGGCGTCCGCGAACTCGGGGTCCGTCATGATCGTCGCCGGGTTGGAGTTGACCAGGCTGACCCGCAGCCCTTCCTCCCGCAGCACCCGGCAGGCCTGGGTGCCGGAGTAGTCGAACTCACACGCCTGGCCGATCACGATCGGTCCGGAGCCGATCACCAGGACATGGGAGATGTCGTCGCGCTTGGGCATCGGGTTCGCCCCGCCCCTCTTTCGTCGTCAGCTCGCGGTCACCGGAAGCCGGCTCACCGTCGGTGTGCAGTGGTCAGGTGTGGGCGTCAGCGCCCGGAGCGGTCCATCAGCCCGGCGAAGCGGTCGAACAGCGGCGCCGCGTCGTGGGGTCCGGCGGCGGCCTCCGGGTGGTACTGCACGCTGAAGGCGGGGGCCTCCAGGCACCGCAGCCCCTCGACCGTGCCGTCGTTCGGGCAGTAGTGGCTGACCTTGGCCGGGCCGAAGTCGGTGTCGAACACCTCGCCCGGCTCGCCCTCGACGGCGAAGCCGTGGTTCTGCGCGGTGATCGCGACCTGCCCGGTCTCCACGTCGATGACCGGGATGTTGATGCCCCGGTGGCCGTACCGCATCTTGTAGGTGCCCCGCCCCAGGGCGCGGCCGAGGATCTGGTTGCCGAAGCAGATGCCGAACAGCGGCACCCGGGCGGCCAGCACGGCCCTGGCCAGGGCGACGGCGGTGTCGGCGGTGGCGGGGTCGCCGGGGCCGTTGGAGAGGAACACCCCGTCGGGCGCGGCGGCGAGCAGCTCCTCGGCCGACGTGCCCAGGGGGAGGACGTGGACCTCCATGCCCCTGGCCGCCATCATGCGCGGCGTGTTCGACTTGATGCCCAGGTCCAGGGCGGCGACGGTGTACCGGCGTTCGCCGACGGCGGGGACCACGTACGGCTCGCTCGTGGTGACGTCGCCGGCGAGGTCGGCTCCCACCATGCCCTCGGAGCCCAGGACCCGGGTGAGCAGTTCCTCGTCACCGGCCACCGCGTCGCCGGAGAAGACCCCGGCCCGCATGGCGCCCCGCTCCCGGAGGTGGCGGGTCAGCGTGCGGGTGTCGACGCCGGCGATGCCGACGACGCCCTGCTCGCGCAGCGCGTCCTCCAGCGAGCGGGTGGACCGCCAGTTGGAGGGGACCCTGGCGGGGTCGCGGACGACGTAGCCGGAGACCCAGATCCGGTGGGACTCGTCGTCCTCGTCGTTCCACCCGGTGTTGCCGATCTGCGGGGCGGTCTGCACCACGATCTGGCGGTGGTAGGAGGGGTCGGTCAGCGTCTCCTGGTAGCCGGTCATCCCGGTGGAGAAGACGACCTCGCCGAGGGACTGCCCCACGGCTCCGTACGCCTCGCCCCGGAACACCCTGCCGTCCTCGAGTACCAGCGCCGCTGCGGAACGGTCGATCATCGCGCCTGGACCTCCGATGTGGTCGTGTGGGGGGCCGCCGCCGCGGCGCTGCTCGCGCGCGGCGTCACGGCGTGGTCCTGGTGGTGGTGCTCTCCTCGGCCACCGCGCGGATCCGCTCGACCCAGGTCTCGTCGTCGGCGCGGTCGTCGGCCCGGAACGCGAGGTCGAGGACGTACTCGCCGTGCCGCCATGACACCACGAGCAGGCCGTCACCCGGCATGACCTTGCCGGCGAGCTTGCTGTCCAGCCGGGCGTCGACGAGGTCGGCCGCGGCGATCCAGATCGGGCTGGCGGCGACCCGGTCGACCAGCAGCCCCGCCGGCAGCAGCCGGAGGGTGGCCACCGAGCGGTGTCCCAGGTCACCGACCACGATGCGGTCCTGCCAGTTGCCACCGCTGGTGGCGCCGACGTAGACGCCGGTCAGCTCGGGCAGCAGCGCGGGGTCGGTGAGGGCGCCGGCTGGCGGGGCGGGGAAGTCGCCGAGCAGGGCTTCCTGCCGGGTGGCCCGGCGCTGCCAGCCGCGCCACATGCCGTACACGCACAGCGCGAACACCGCGAGCACCAGCAGGGTGAGAAGCAGTCGGATCACGAGAGAACCTTCCCGTCTAGCGAGGTCAACCGGCCGCGGAGCATCGTCGCGGCCACGGTGGCCGGCAACTCCATGCCCTCGAAGGGCGTGTTGTCGGCGATGCTGGCCAGCTCACCACCCCGCACGACCCAGCGGGCCTCGGGGTCGACCAGGGTCAGGTTCGCCGGCTCGCCGACGCGGAGGGGTCGCCCCTGGTCCGCGAGCCCGGCGATCTCCGCCGGGCGCTCGCTCATCACACGGGCGACCCCGCGCCAGTCCAGCAGGCCGGTCTCCACCATCGTCAGCACCACCACGGACAACGCGGTCTGGAGCCCGAGCATCCCCGGACGTGCGCAGGCCCACTCCGTGTCCTTCTCCTGGGGGGCGTGCGGCGCGTGGTCGGTGGCCACGCAGTCCACCACCCCCTCGGCCAGGGCGGTGCGCAGCGCCTCGGTGTCGGCGGCGGTGCGCAGCGGCGGGTTGACCTTGTTCACCGGGTCGTAGGTGGCCAGCCGCTCGTCGGTGAGCAGCAGGTGGTGGGGGGTGACCTCGGCCGTGATCGTGCCCTCACCCCGGCCCCGGGCCCACCGGAGCACGTCGGCGGTGCCGGCGGTGGAGACGTGGCAGACGTGCAGCCGCCCACCCGTGTGGTGGGCCAGCAGGCAGTCCCGGGCGACGACCGACTCCTCCGCGGGGGCCGGCCAGCCCGCCAGCCCCCGCTCGGCGGCCGCCGGCCCCTCGTGCGCCTGGGCGCCACCGGTGAGCCTCGGGTCCTCGGCGTGCTGGGCGACGACCCCGCCGAGCGCCCGGGTGTACTCCAGCGCGCGACGCATCAGCAACGGGTCGGACACGCAGTGGCCGTCGTCGGAGAACAGCCGGACCCCGGCCCTGGACCGGGCCATCGCGCCGAGTTCGGCGAGCCGTTCGCCGCGCAGGCCCACACTGACGGCCCCGATCGGGTGGACGTCGACGAGGCCGACGTCCCGGCCGCGCTGCCAGACGTACTCGACGATGACGGGGTTGTCGGCGACCGGGTCGGTGTTGGCCATCGCGAACACGGCGGTGTACCCGCCCAGGGCCGCCGCCTCCGAGGCGGTCTGGACGGTCTCGGTGTCCTCCCGCCCCGGTTCCCGCAGGTGGGTGTGCAGGTCGACGAACCCGGGCAGGGCCACCAGCCCCTGGGCGTCGACCACCCGGTCGGCCCGCTGGGTGACCCGCCCGATCTCGGCGATCCGGCCGTCGGCGACGAGCACGTCGACCGGCTCCCCCTCGCCGTAGGGCAGGACGCCCCGGAACAGGGTCGTTCCCGCGTCGGTCCCGCTCATACCGCGGTCTCCTCTCCGGCCAGCAGGTGGTAGAGCACCGCCATCCGCACGTGCACGCCGTTGCGGACCTGGTCGGTGACGAGCGACCGGGGCGAGTCCGCGACGGCGTGGCTGATCTCCATGCCCCGGATCATCGGGCCCGGGTGCAGCACCGGCGCGTGCTCGGGCAGCCGCGCGAGCCGGCGCTCGTTCAGGCCGTAGGCGATGGCGTACTCGCGGGCCGACGGGAAGAAGCTGCCGTGCATCCGTTCCGCCTGCACGCGCAGCACCATCACCGCGTCGGCGCCCTCGAGGGACTCGTCGAGGTCGTGGGTCACCCGCACCGGCCAGTCCCGCACCCCGGTCGGGAGCAGGGTGGGCGGGGCCACGAGGACGACCTCGGCGCCGAGGCGGTGGAGCAGGCGCACGTTGGACCGGGCCACCCTGCTGTGCAGGACGTCGCCGACGATGACGATCCGCCGGCCGGTCAGCTCGCCGAGGCTCTCCCGCAGGGTCTGGGCGTCCAGCAGCGCCTGGGTGGGGTGCTCGTGGGTGCCGTCGCCCGCGTTGACCACGGAGGTGCCGTGGTCTGCGAGCCAGTCCGCGACCCGGCGGGCGGCGCCGGACGCCGGGTGCCGCAGGACCACGCAGTCGGCGCCGGCCGCGGCCAGGGTGAGAGCGGTGTCACGCAGCGACTCCCCCTTGCCGACGGAGGACCCGGTCGCCGAGACGTTGATGACGTCGGCGCTCATCCACTTGCCGGCGACCTCGAACGACACCCTGGTCCGGGTGGAGTTCTCGTAGAAGGCGGTGACGACGGTGCGGCCCCGCAGCGTGGGCAGCTTGCGCACCTCCCGGCCGAGCAGGGTCTGTTTGAGCTTGTCCGCGGTGTCCAGGATGGCGGCGACGTCCTCGCCCCCCAGGTCGCTGGCGGACAGCAGATGCCTCATCGGCTGGTCTCCGTTCCCCTTCTCCGCAGCAGGACGGCGTCTGTCCCGTCGGTTTCGCGCAGCTGGACGGAGACGCCCTCGTCCCGCGCGGTCGGCACGTTCTTGCCCACGTAGTCGGCGCGGATCGGCAGCTCGCGGTGGCCCCGGTCGATGAGGACGGCCAGCTGCACGGCGCGTGGTCGCCCGTGGTCGCGCAGGGCGTCCAGCGCGGCCCGCACGGTGCGACCGGAGAAGAGGACGTCGTCGACCAGGACCACCAGCGCGTCGTCGATGCCGTCAACCGGAAGGCTGGTCGATTCGAGCGCCCGGGTGGGCCGGCGGCGGAGGTCGTCCCGGTAGAGGGTCACGTCGAGGGTGCCGGTGGGAATAGTCACACCGCTGAATTCCGCGATCTTCGCGGCCAGCCTGCGGGCCAGCGGGGCACCCCGGCTGGGGATGCCCAACAGCAGCACCCGGTCGGCGTCCTCCGCGTCGGGAGTGGTGCGCTCGATGATCTGGTGCGCGATCCTGGCGATGGTGCGCGCGACGTCGGCGGCGGCGAGCAGCTGGCGCTGTTCGCCCTGGTCCGCCGCGCCCGCGCGGGTGCGTGGCGCCACGAAGTGGACCCCCTTCCCCGCCTCGCTGGACGGGTCATTAAAGGACGTCTGGTCTCCGGCTGGGCCGGACACCCCGGACAGTAGCAGGCTGCGATGTGTCAATCTTCCGGGTGGTGTCACAAACTCGCCCGGCCGTCGCAGCGTCATCAGCTTGACCTAGTGACGTTGCCGAGCGACCATTACTCTGCGTATTGATTTAGGTCTTCCCGCAGCCCTGTCTAGCGGCTGACGGGGCGAATGAAACGGAGAACCGCTACATGGGCGACTACGCCAAGGCGCTGGGCGCCAAGCTCCGCGCGATCCGCCAGCAGCAGGGCCTGTCGCTGCATGGTGTCGAGCAGAAGTCCGGCGGGCGGTGGAAGGCCGTCGTCGTCGGGTCGTACGAGCGTGGTGACCGGGCCGTCACCGTCCAGAAGCTCGCGGAGCTGGCCGACTTCTACGGCGTCCCCGTGGCGGAGCTGCTGCCTGAGGGGCGGGTTCCGTCCGGGGCGGAGCCAGCCACCAAGATTGTGATCAATCTGGAACGGCTGCAACAGCTCCCCGCGGAGAAGGTGGGTCCGTTGGCCCGCTACGCGGCCACCATCCAGAGCCAGCGTGGCGACTACAACGGCAAGGTGCTGTCCATCCGCACCGAGGACCTGCGCTCGCTGGCCATCATCTACGACATGTCGCCGGGCGAACTCACCGAGCAGCTCATCGACTGGGGTGTGCTGCCGCCGGAGGCCCGGCCCGCCAAGGAGGACTGAGCCGAACCGGGCCCGCACCCCTCGCGGGCCCGGTCACCGCTCCCGTCAGCGGGTGGCCCGCAACCGGTGGGCTATCCGCCCGATCCGGTCCAGGACTCCGTTGACGAACCTCGGCGAGTTGTCCGTCGACAGGGTCCTGGCCAGCTCGACCGCCTCGTCGATGGCGACGGCGTCGTCGACGTCGTCCGCCCAGAGCAGCTCGTAGAGGCCGAGGCGGAGCACGGCCCGGTCCACGGCCGGCATCCTGGCCAGGGTCCACCCCTCGGCGTACTGGGAGATCAGCTCGTCGATCCTGGCCCGGTTCGCCGTGATCCCCTCGACCAACGTCACGGTGTACTCCCGGACGGGGGGCAGGTCCGGGTGGCCCATCCGCTCGGTCAGCATGGTCACCGCGTCCTCGCCACGCACGTCGGCCTCGAACAGGATGTCGACCGCGCGTTTGCGGGCCTTGCTGCGGGCACCCATTACGAGTTCACGCGCCCCAGGTAACGACCGTCGCGAGTGTCGACCTTGACCTTGTCCCCGGTGTTGAGGAACAGGGGCACCTGGATCTCCGCGCCGGTCTCGAGGGTCGCCGGCTTGTTGCCCCCGGTGGAGCGGTCGCCCTGGAGCCCGGGGTCGGTGTGCTTCACGACGAGCTCGACCGAGGCCGGCAGTTCGACGTAGAGCGGCGTGCCCTCGTGCACCGCCACGATGGCGGTCTGGTTCTCCAGCATGAACTTGGCGGCGTCCCCGACGGTCTCGGCCGGCACCGGGAGCTGGTCGTAGGTCTCCGCGTCCATGAACACGAAGTCGCCGCCGTCGGGGTAGAGGTAGGTCATCTCCCGCTTGTCGACGTTGGCGGTCTCCACCTTCACGCCGGCGTTGAAGGTCTTGTCGACAACCTTGCCGGACAGCACGTTCTTCAGGGTGGTGCGGACGAACGCACCACCCTTGCCGGGCTTGACGTGCTGGAACGACACCACGGACCACAACTGTCCGTCGAGGTTGAGCACCAGTCCGTTCTTGAGGTCGTTAGTGCTGGCCACTGTGGTGGTCTCTCCTGTGATACATGGCCCCAGCATGGGCCGGTACATGGGCGTGCCGCGGCCCTGCGGTGCGCACGGCCGCGGCGATACGGGTCTTAGCCTGTCGCGTCAGACGACCACGAGATCCTTCGTGGTCAGGGTGAGGAGCTCGGGGCCGCCCTCGCGCACGACCAGCGTGTCCTCGATGCGCACACCGCCCCGGCCAGCGAGGTACACGCCGGGCTCGACGGTGACCGCCATACCTTCCTCGAGTGTACCTTTGCCCAGCTGCGAGAGCGTTGGTGCCTCGTGCACCTCCAGGCCGACGCCGTGGCCCAGACCGTGCAGGAACCGCTCCCCGTGGCCCGCATCCTCGATGACCGACCGGGAGGCCGTGTCGACGTCCCGCAGTGGGACCCCCGGCGCCAACGCCTCCCTGCCGGCGGCCTGCGAGCGGGCCACCACCTCGTAGAGCTCCCGCTGCCAGTCGGCGGGCTCCCCGAGCACGACCGTCCTGGTCATGTCGGAGTGGTAGCCGTCGACCAGTGCGCCGAAGTCCATCTTGACGAAGTCACCGGCGGCCAGGACCGTCTCGGTGGGGCGGTGGTGGGGCACGGCCGAGTTCGGCCCGGCCGCCACGATGGTGTCGAAGGACGGACCGGCGGCACCGTTGGCGACCATCCGGCGCTCCAGGTCGCGGGCCACCTCCAGCTCGGTCCGGCCCGGCCGCAGCTCGCCTTCGGCGATCAGCTCGGCCAGTGCCCGGTCGGCGGCCGCGCACGCCATGCGCAGCGCCTCGACCTCGCCCTCGTCCTTGATCGCGCGCAGTCGCTCGACCAACTGGGGTGCCCGGACCAGTTCGACGGCCCCCGCCGCCTCGGCCAGGGCGTCCAACCCGTCGACGGTCACGTGCTGCGACTCGAACCCGGCCCGGCTGACGCCCGACCCGCCCCGCGATGCCCGCTCCGCCAGGGCCGCCCCGCTGCGGCGCTCGATGATCCGTTCGAGGTCGGGGACCTCGACGCCGGCCTGGGTCAGGTACCGGCCGTCGGTGCAGAAGATGGTGCGGGACTCGTCCCCGGCCGAGTCCCCGGCGTGGACGAGCAGGGCGGCGTTGGACCCGGTGAAACCGCTGAGGTACCGCACGTTGAGCAGGTCGGTGACGAGCAGGGCGTCGATCTCCCGCTCCCGCAGCAGCTCGCGCAGCGCCCCACGGCGGCGAAGGTGTGTTTCTGGCATGTCGGGCAGCCTAGTTAACCCTGGGCCCACCGCCGACCCCGTTCCTCCTCGGGGCGGGGTCCGCGCCGTCCGCCGGCCGCCGCTCGGTCGCCTTCGTGTGGTCCGCACCCGGTCCGGCGAGCGGTCCAACCCGGATGGCACCGACCGGGCACATCTCCTCGGCCATCCGGACCGCCGCCCCCTCGCCGGCCGGCGGAGCGGGGTCGAGGAGGACCACGACCCCGTCGAACTCCCCCTGGTCGAAGACCGCCGGGGCGAGCTGGGCGCACTGGCCGGAGGCGACGCAGCGCTCGACGGCCACCGCGACCCGGAGCGGGCCCTCCGCCGCGGCGCCGCCGGCCGTTCCGCCGCGTCCCGGGTGTCCGGCGCTCACCACGTCACCGGCAGGGCGCGGATGCCGTAGACGAAGCCGTCGTCCTTGAAGTCGAGCTCGCCGACCTCGGTGGCCAGCCGGAGCGCGGGCAGCCGACGCGCCACCGCACCGACCACCTCCTGGAGCTCGACCCTGGCGAGGGCGTGGCCGAGGCACTGGTGCACCCCGTGACCGAAGGCGAGGTGGCGGCGGGAGTTCCTGGTCAGGTCCAGGGTGTCGGGATCGGGGAACACGTCCTCGTCCCGGTTGGCCGGCCCGAGCAGCACCAGGACCCCCTCCCCCGCCCGGATCCGCACGCCGCCGACCTCGACGTCCGCCACGGCCACCCGGCGGGGGAAGAACTGGGCGGCCGTGGTGTACCGGAGGAGTTCCTCGACGGCGACCGCCACCCTGGCCTCACTGGGATCCTCGGCGAGCCAGGCCAGCTGGTCCGGGTGGCGGAGCAGCGCGAGCAGGCTCAGCGCCACCGTGTTGGACGTCGTCTCGTGCCCCGCCAGCAGGACCATCGTGGCCAGCGCGACCACCTCGTCCCGGCTCAGCCGGTCGGCACCCCAGTGCTCGACGGCGAGCCGGCTGATCACGTCGTCCGCCGGCTGCTCGCGGCGGTCGCACACGAGCGCCGTCATCGCCATCCGCAACTCGCCGAGCACCCCGGCCAGCAACGCCGGGTCCGGTTCGGTCGCCTGGATGAGAGCGGAGTGCCGCTCGAAGAAGAGGCGGACGCCGCTGGGGAGCCCCAGCACGCGGGAGATGGTCAGGGCCGGCAGGGGGACGGCCAGCCTGGCCACCAGGTCCGAGGGACGACCGTCCCCGCACACCCGGTCGAGGAGCCGCCCCACGTCGGCGCGCACCGCGGGTCGCTGTGCCTCCATCGCCCGGGGGAGGAACCCGCGGCTCAGCGTCAGCCGGTAGTGCCGGTGCTCAGGCGGATCGAGGTTCACCAGGCTCAGCCCCCTGGCGACCGGAACGGCCGGAGCCACCTCGGGGAAACCGGGGCGGGTCGGATCCGCGCTGAACCGCTCGTCCCGCAGGACCGACCTCACCTCCTCGTACCGGGAAACGACCCACGCCCGCGCCCCATTCCAGAGCGTGACCCGCGAAACGGGTTCACGACGCCGCTGATTCGAATAGCACGGGGGCGGGTGGAGCGGGCATCCACGGGGGACCGGAAAACGGGGTTCCTCGGGCAGGACGGTTGTCATCGACTGTTCGCAATCGGACGGTGGGACGGAGGAATCGGCCGCCGGAACGGAGAACACCGGGCCGGGCACGTGCCGGAGCGCCCCGCCAGCGATGACGTGGTCCGCCCAGCGTCGTCGAGGTTGTCCCCCAGGTCGCGTCGACGCGGTACCGCCGCCGCGCCGGTCCGCCGGGTAGTGGTCGACTCCCCGCTCGGCACCTGCCGACGGGGACAGCTTAGGGCCCGACCACCGCGAAAACCAATTCGACCACTACCACCTATCGGGTTAAATTCCCGCCCGGCCCCCCGACCGGGAGACGCGCTCTCGGGACCGAAAACCGCGAATCGAAAAAACACTCGGAATTGTTGTCTGAGTGAGCAAACAGTTCGACGATTGCCGGTGCCGTTTTCCGCGTCAGGACGGTACCGAATGGGCCGCCGGCGCGCGGGGAGGACGCGGAGCACCGGAGGGGAACGCCCGAGGAGGAGCGGCGCGGTCGGCCCCCGCCACGCGGGGGCCGACCGGGAGGGTTCACGCCCAGCCGGGCATCGGGTAGCCGGACAGCAGTTCGGAGATCTCGGCGGACACGGTGGGCAGCACCTCGCCCTGCTCGCCCTTGGCGGTCGCCGTCACCACGGTGTCGATCCACTCCGCGACCCGGGGCATCTGCTCGGGCCGCAGGCCCCTCGTGGTGATCGCGGCGGTCCCGAGCCGGACCCCGGACGGGTCGAAGGGCTTGCGGGGGTCGAAGGGCACGGTGTTGTAGTTGAGCTCGATCCCCGCCTCGTCGAGCGCCTTGGCGGTGGGCTTGCCCGCCACGCCCTTGCTGGTGAGGTCCACCAGGATCAGGTGGTTGTCCGTGCCGCCGGACACCAGGTCGAAGCCGCGCTCGACGAGCGCCTCCGCCAGCGCCCTGGCGTTGGCGACCACCGTGTGGGCGTACTCACCGAAGGCGGGCGCCGAGGCCTCCCGCAACGCCACGGCGATCGCCGCGGTGGTGTGGTTGTGCGGCCCGCCCTGGAGACCGGGGAACACCGCCTTGTCGAGTGCCTTGGCGTGCTCCGCCGTCGACATCAGCATCGCGCCACGCGGACCCCGCAGCGTCTTGTGCGTCGTCGTGGAGATCACGTCGGCGTGCCCCACCGGGGACGGGTGCGCCCCACCGGCGATCAGGCCGGCGATGTGCGCGATGTCGGCGACCAGCACCGCGCCGACCTCCCTGGCGATCTCGGCGAACGCCGGGTAGTCGATGGTGCGGGGGATGGCGGTGCCGCCGCAGAAGATCAGCTTGGGGCGGTGTTCCCTGGCGAGGTCGCGCACCTCGTCCATGTCGACCCGGCCGGTGTCGGCACGGACCCCGTAGCGCACGCTGCTGAACCACTTGCCGGTGGCCGACACGCTCCACCCGTGGGTCAGGTGACCCCCGAAGGGCAGCCCCATGCCCATCACCGTGTCGCCGGGCTTGGCGAAGGCGAGGTACACGGCCAGGTTGGCCGGCGAACCCGAGTAGGGCTGGACGTTGGCGTGCTCGACGCCGAACAGCTCCTTCGCCCGGTCGACGGCGAGCGTCTCGACGGGGTCGATGAACTGCTGGCCCTCGTAGTAGCGGCGACCGACGTAGCCCTCGGAGTACTTGTTGGTCAGCACGGTGCTGGAGGCCTCCAGCACCGCCTGGGAGACGTAGTTCTCGGAGGCGATCAGGCGGAGCTTGTCGAACTGGCGCTGGGCCTCCCCCTCCACGAGGTGGGCGATCTCCGGATCGGTGGCGGCCAGGCTGGGCAGTGGCGGCTGGTGCATCAGGGCTCCTGGGGGGTTCGTTCGTACCTGGCCCCGGCACCCAGGCGCGCGGCGCCGGGATCTTCGCTCCACGGTGGTCGTTTCCACCTCGTACACGCCAGTCGCGACGGCGCGAGGATAACGCACCGCGCGGTGGCCGCCGGCGGTCAGTCCAGCCCGTTCCCGCTGGCCGGGAAGCATGCCGCGAGCCGAGGCCCGTGCTCCTCACCGGCCCGCGCGCGGACCCGACCGGCCGAGGGCGGGAAGCCGGGGACACCCTCGGGGCGGCGGGACGGCGGCAGGACCCGGCGAGGCACCCGGCCGCGCGAGGAGCCCCGACCGGGATCCCGGCCGGGGCGGCCGCTCGACCGGGAGGGGTCGACGGCGGCGGAACCCGCCGCCTCAGCGGCTACCGGCGTGCAGCACCGCTCCCAGCTCGTGCCGTTCCCAACGCTCGACGGAGGTGTCGACGATGGTGGAGTCGTTCAGCTCCGCCACCTCCGGATCGACCACCGGCCACAGCCGGTCGTCCTCGAGCAGCAGGGCCAGCGGGCGGTCGGGCGCGTTGACCACCGTCGCACCGGGGTTCACCCGCGCGATCACGGGGAGCCCTTCCAGCGCCGGCACCCGCTCGTCCAGCACCCGCACCGCCAGCCGCTCGGCCACCGACCGGCGTTCGACCCGGACGAGCGCCCCGTCGACCACCAGGTCGACGGTCCGTTCGGGGGAGGGCACGGCGAACCCGTCGAGGACGGCGGCGGCGCGGTCCTGATCGCGACACCCGTCGATGCCGTGGATGTCGAGGCCGAAGTGGGCGATGCCGGTGGGCGCGGTCTCCTCCGTCGTCGCCCGGAGCAGGTCGATCGGAACCCGACCGCAGGGATCGGTGACGCTGGTGGGAGCGTGGCCGAGCGGGTCGCGCACCAGGCCCGGTCCCTCCCGCCAGGGCCCCTCGACGAGGATGCGTTGGTAGGGGTGGTACCGGAACTCCCGGTCCCAGAAGGTGATCGAGGTGCCGGTCTCGGTCTGGTGGGCGATGGCGAAGGCGTCCAACGCCTCCACCCACATCCAGTCGGCGCTGAAGGCGTCCACCACGGAGAAGGTGCGGGGCTCGGCGGCGGAGGCCACCGGGCGGAAACCGTCCTCGGTCAGGGCCTGGAGATCGGTGCGGAACTCGGGGTCGCGCGCCCGGAGGACGAACTGGCCGGCCCCGTTCCAGCCGGCGGCGGCGGCCGTGGTGTCGGTGAACATCACGTGGAACCAGCCGTCGAGGTGGAGGACGGCGGGCTGGCCCGCGCCGTAGGCGTTGTCCCGGATCTCGTCCTCGGCCGCGGTCACCACCGGCTGCCCCTCGGCGAGCCGCGTCCAGCTCAGACCGTCGTGGCTGCTGGCCACCCCGATCGCGTTGCCGTCGGCGTGGTCACCCGGCGCGCCCGTGTAGTAGAGGTAGTAGACGCCGTCGACCTTGATGACGGACGGATCGCAGGTGTGCATCCCGTCGAAACCGCCGGGGTTGCCCGAGAAGACGGCGACCGCCGGGCTCCCGTCGGCGGCGCGGTACTGACCGCCCGGTTCGGTGGCCTCCGCGTGGAGGATGTCGTCCCCCGGCGGCGGGGAGTACGGCACCTGGCTGCACCACCAGGCCCGGTACCGCCCGCCGTCGCGCAACACGGTGGGGCCGTAGTTGTAGGGGGCGCTGGCCCCTCCCGAGGCGACGACGCCGGGGCTCGACCGGTGGGCGTCGGTGGCCAGCGGCACCGGTTCGGCCGGCGGCTCGTCCCCCTCGGCGGGCACCACGAGGGGTTCGACGGCGTCGACGTGGACCGATGGGGAGCCCTCGGCACCGGTGCACCCGACGAGCAGCGTGACGGCGGCGAACCCGGCGCACAGCCGGCCCAGGTGGACGGCCCCCGTCCGGCGTCCCACCGACGGCCCGCGCTTCTCGGTCAACCAACCGGGCAACGCCAAACCCCTTCGCGCTCGCCGCGACCCGGAGGAACCAGACCGGGCCCCCGGAACGGACGACCCGGGCAGCGTCAGTCTAGAGAGGGCCCGAGGCGCGCCGGGACACCTTCACCGACTTGTGGGCGAGTCCGATCCGTTCGACCTGACCAGGCCCGGTTCGCAGGGAGCCGGCGCGGCCCAGGACGACCGGCCGTGGCTCACTCTGCGCAGGGACCGGCGGGGTCGACCTCGGCCAGCACCGCCTCGGGCACCACGAGGGGGAACTCCAGCACGTTCATGCCGAGCGCGGGCGCGCTGGCGAGGACCTCCACCCCTCCCCCCTCCGAGGGCGGGCAGCCCGTCAGCGGCAGTGCGACGCGCGCGGCTCCCCCGGCGGCGATCACCCCGACCTCGGATGGGGGTTCCTCGGCCCTCGGTTCCGCCCCCGCCCACGTCACCCGGCGTACGACGGTCTCCAACGGTCCCTCGTTGGCGACCTCGAGTTCGAGGGCTGGGGCGTCCGTGCCGCTGACTCCCACCACCTCCACCGACAGGTGGGGCCAGAACACGCCGGCCCACCAGAACAGCACGCCCACGGCCCCGGTTCCCAGCACCGCGCCCAGCGCGCCGAGCACCCTGCGCCGCGCGCCCCAGTTCGTCTCCACCTCGGAGCTCCTCACCGTCCACCGCCCATGTGAGCTAATGTATCAACTCGATGATACACCGAGGGAGGAACACCGTGCCCGACGCCAACTCGATCGCGCTCCTGCTGGGCCTCACCCTGCTGGTGCCGCTGTGGACCTTCGTCGCCGCCACCCAGCCCATCGCCCGCCGCTCCCTGCGCACGTTCGCCGCGTGGCACAACCTGCCCGCGACGGCGGCGGAGGCCCCCGCGCTGGTCAGCGCCCTCGGTCGGAGCCGTAGGTACGCACTGGTCGGCGGTGGCCTGGGCTGGCTGACCGCTCCCCTGACCCAGGCGCCGGGCACCCGGGCCGTCCTGTTGGGGCTGGCGGGCTCCCTCGGCGGGATCGTGCTGGCCAGCGCGCTGCGGCAGCGGCGCCTCGCCCGACGCCCACCCGACGACCAGCCCCGGGCCGCCCTGCTGGCCCCCCGCCTGGCGGAGCACTACGTCAGCTCGTGGGTTCGGGCCGTGCCCGTGATCGCCCTGAGCTGCACGGCGGTGTTCCTCGTCCTCGCCGTGGCGCTGCCGACGCCCGAGGGGTACTCACCCTGGGCCTCGTTCGCGATCGCCTGCCTCACCATGACCGTGGGCCTGGCCAGCCTGCTCGCCCGACGCCGGCTGCTGGAAAGCCCCGCTCTCGACGGCGAGGACGAGGACCGCGCCGTGGGGGAGTCGATCCGGTCCCACGACGCGCAGCGCCTCACCGCGACCGCCGGAGCCCTGCTGTGCCTGCTGGCGGGCGCGGCGATGCCGCCGGCGGCGGCGCTCCCACCCTGGGCCGGGTGGACGCTGCTCGCGACGGGCACCGCGCTGGCCGGGCTCGCGCTGGCCTGCTGGCTACACGGCCGCGAGGCACCGCCGGTGCGGGGCAGGACGGCGGCGTGATCCTCGAGATCGACCCGAAGGCGCCGGTTCCCCCGTACGAACAGGTCAGGGCACAGCTCGCCACGGTGATCGACACCGGCGCGCTGCCCGCCGGTTCGCGCCTGCCGAGCATCCGGCAACTGGCCCAGGACCTGGGGATCGCGACCGGGACCGTGGCCCGCGCCTACCGCGAACTGGAGGGGGCGGGCTACCTGTCCAGCCGGGTCGGGAGGGGCACCGTCGTCCTCGACCGCCCCCAGCTCGGCGAGGAGGAACGCGAGGAGCTGGTGCGGGCGGCGGCGCGGGACCTGGTCGCCGCCGCCCGGCGGTGGGGCGTTCCCCCCGACCGGGTGCGCGCCGTGCTCGACGAGGAACTGGACCGGCACTGAGAACGCCGGGCGGCGGGTGCCCGAGCCCCGGGCACCCGCCCTCGGTCGAGGGCCGTGGCCGGCTACGCGCCGGCGGTGAGCTCCTCGGCCAACCAGTCCAGGGCGAGCAGGTACCCGCGCACGCCGAGGCCGGCGATCACCCCGGTGGCGACCGCCGAGAGGTAGCTGTGGTGCCGGAACGACTCCCTGCGGTGCGTGTTGGAGATGTGCAGCTCGATCAGGGGCGCCGTGAGCTGGGCACAGGCGTCGCGGACCGCGACGGAGGTGTGCGTCCACGCCCCCGCGTTGAGCACCACCGGCGTCCCCGCGTCGGCGGCCTCGTGCAGCCAACCGAGGAGTTCGCCCTCGTGGTCTGTCTGCCGGACCTCCACCTCCAGCCCGCGCTCGGCGCCACGGCCGCGACACCGCTCGACCAGCTCGGCATGGGTGGTGCTGCCGTACACGGCGGGTTCGCGGCGTCCCAGCCTGCCGAGGTTGGGGCCGTTGAGCACGAGGACCCTCACAGCAGGATCCCCCCGCTCTTCTTCCTGCCGCCACCGCTGATCTCGGCGTAGGCGGCGGCCAGCAACGTCGGGTCCGGCCCCTCCAGCCGACCGGGACGGGCCAGGCCGTCGAGCACCACGAAGCGCAGCACCCGCGACCGGGCCTTCTTGTCGCCCCGCATCGACTCCAGCAACTGGGGGAAGGCGTCCGGGTCGTAGGAGATGGGCAGGCCCAGCGCGGTGAGCACCGACCGGTGCCGCTCCACTGTCTCGTCGTCCAGCCGGCCGGCGAGCCTGGCCAGTTCGGCGGCGAAGACCAGGCCGACGCTGACGGCGGCGCCGTGCCGCCAGCGGTAGCGCTCACGGCGCTCGATGGCGTGGCCGAGGGTGTGCCCGTAGTTCAGGACCTCCCGGTGGTGGGACTCCCGGAGGTCGGCGGCGACCACGTCGGCCTTCACCTGGACCGACCGGCGCACCAGCTCACCGAGCACGTCCCCCTGGGGGTCGGTGGCGGCGGCCGGGTCCGCCTCGATGAGGCGCAGGATCTCGGGATCGGCGATGAAGCCGGCCTTGACCACCTCGGCCATGCCCGCCAACAGCTCGTTCCTCGGCAGGCTGTCCAGCGTGGTCAGGTCGACCAGCACCTCACCGGGTTCGTGGATCGCGCCCACCAGGTTCTTGCCCGCGTCGGTGTTGATGCCCGTCTTGCCGCCCACGGCGGCGTCCACCATGCCGAGCAGCGTGGTCGGCACGTGCACGACACGAACGCCCCGCATCCAGGTCGCGGCGACGAACCCGGCGAGGTCGGTCGCCGCGCCGCCACCCAGGCTCACGACCACGCCGTCCCGGGGCAGGCCGATCCTGCCGAGCACGTCCCAGCAGAACCCCGCCACCGCGAGGCTCTTGCCGTCCTCGGCGTCGGGGGTCTCCACCCGGTGCGCGTCGACGCCAGCGGCGACGAGGTCCTCCCGAACGGCCTCGGCGGTCGCGGCCAGGCTCGGCTGGTGCACGATCGCCGCGACGGGCGCGTCGCGCACGGCCTCGACCAGCTCACCCAACAGTCCACGACCGATCACCACGTCGTAGGGGGCGGCCGTGGCCACCCGCACCCGTACCGGTTCCGTCATCACGCTCCCTCGTGGTCCGGGGCGCGGCCGGGCCCCCGTGCGCGCCACCCGTCTCTCCCGAACCAGCATTTCACCCGGTGCGGGGCGCCCGCCGGCCGGCCCCGCGCCGCCCGGGCCCCTGCCGGCACCCGCACGGCGGACCAGACTCGGTCTCCCGACCGGGCGGATACCGCCCATCGGGGGACAACAATTCGCGCGTTCATCGCAACCCGTACGTCATTTTCGGACAGCCGCTGCACAGAGTCAGAGGAAAGGGGAGGAAATTGACCTGAAAGGGAGAGGACACCGTGATCGATTTTTGGCAGACTGACAACGGCAACCATCCGCAGCCGGTCAACCGGGAACGTCGACACCGACAACCAACCGGACGGGGGAGGGCGTCGCCGCCGTTCCCGCATTTCCGCACGGGTCCCACCAATCAGGGCGATCGGGCGCGCCAGCGCTGCCTCAGGGCCACGACGTGCCACGTCCGTCCAGCCCCCGTCCCCGACTCGAGGTGATCCGATGGCGTACGCGACCTGGCTGGCCGACGCCCTGCGCGCCCAGGGACTGCGGGTGCACGAGGAGGGCGGCTGGACCAGCCGAGGACACGGGCAGCTCAGCGCGATCAGAGGCGTCATGCTGCACCACACCGCCGGCGCCGCGACCGGCAACTTCCCCTCGCTCGGGGTGGTGCGCGACGGCACCGGCTCCCTGGCCGGTCCGCTGGCCAACCTGGGCCTCGCCCGCGACGGCACCTGGTTCGTCATCGCCGCCGGACTCGCCTACCACGCGGGCGCGGGTGGTCCCTGGCGCGATGTCGCCGCCAACGCGGGCAACCAGCACCTGTTGGGGATCGAGGCGGAGAGCGTGGGCACCAGGAACGACTGGACCGAGGCCCAGCTGGACTCCTACCCCCGCGGGGTGGCCGCGCTGCTGGCGCACCTGCGGATGGGCGCCGACCGGGTCGTCGCCCACAAGGAATGGGCGCCGACGCGGAAGATCGACCCCGCGCACTGGCCAGGGGACATTCCCGGTTTCCGGGACTCGGTAGCCCGCATTCTCGAAGGAGACACCGTGAACTGGTCGCAGACCTGGACCAATCCCGTCACCGGAACCACCGAACCGGCGTCGGTGACCCTCCGGTACATGGAGGACCGCATCGTCAAAAGGCTGAGCGGCGCGATCGCCAACGCCGGTCTCGACTCGACGGTGAGCAACCCCGTGGTGAACACCACCGAGAAGGCGCGGACCGCCATCGGTTACGCGGAACAGCGCATCATCAACGGCGTGGTGCGGTCGGTGGCCAGCCTGTTGGACGGCCAGCAGACCGAGCCGGCCACCCCGGAGGCCATCGCGAACGCCCTCGCACCGCTGATCACCTCGGCCGTCACCGACGCGCTCGGCCAGGACAACGAGGACCAGGCCAACGCGATCGTCGAAGCGCTCGCCAGGAGACTGGCCGAGTAACCGGAGTGGACTGGCTCCTCAGCCGGTGCCCGTCAGCTCCGCCACGACGAGGTCGACGACCCGCGTCGGCTCGATCCCGTCCGTGCTGATCTCGATGGTGGCGACCTCCCGGTACAGCGGCAGCCGCGCTTCCAGCAGCGCGCGGAAGGTGGCCCGGGGGTTCAGACCGGCCAGCAGCGGGCGGGCGGTGGACAGCCCGGTGCGCCGGGCTCCCTCGGCGAGGCCGACGTTGAGGAACACGACGCGGTGGTCGGCGAGCAGCGCCCTCGTGCCGGGAGCGAGCACCGCACCGCCGCCGAGCGCCAGCACCCCGTCGTGCTCGACGAGGGCCCGGCGGACGGCCTCCTCCTCCAACTTCCGGAAGGCGGGTTCGCCGTCCTCGGTGAAGATGTCGCCGATGGCCTTGCCGGTGGCCGCGACGATGTCCTCGTCGACATCACGGAAGGGCACCCCCAGCCGCTCGGCGGCGAGTCGACCGACGGTGGTCTTCCCCGCGCCGGGAGGGCCGACGACCACCAGGACGGGTTGGACGCCGGTCATCTCAGCCACGCTCCAGTTCGGCGAGGTAGGCGCGCGCGTTGCGGGTCGTCTCGGCCAGCGAGTCGCCGCCGAACTTCTCGAGCGCCGCGTCGGCCAACACCAGCGCCACCATCGACTCGGCGACGACACCCGCCCTCGGCACCGCGCAGATGTCCGACCGTTGGTGGATCGCCTGCGCCGGCTCGCCCGTGGTCACGTCCAGGGTGGCCAGGGGCCGGGGGACCGAGGAGATGGGTTTCATCGCCACCCTCGCCCGCAGCGGTTCCCCGTTGCTGATGCCCCCCTCGACGCCGCCGGCCCGGTTGCTGCGGCGACGCACGCCGGTCCCGGTGGGCACCGGGTCGATCTCGTCGTGGGCCTGGCTGCCCCGGCGGCGGGCCGTGGCGAAGCCGTCACCGATCTCCACGCCCTTCATCGCCTGGATCCCCATCAACGCGCCGGCGAGCCTGGCGTCGAGCCGCCGGTCGGCGTGCACATGGGACCCGAGACCGGCCGGCAGGCCGTAGGCGATGACCTCGATGACGCCACCGAGGGTGTCCCCGTCCTTCTTCGCGGCCTCCACCTCGGCCATCATCGCCTCGGTCGCGTCGGCGTCGAAGCAACGCACCGGGTTCTCGTCGATGGCGGCGAGGTCCTCCGGGCCGGGCAGCAGATCGCTGGTGGACTCGGCGGGGCCGATGGACAGCACGTGGCTGACGATCTCGACGCCCAGCGCCTGGCGGAGGAACTGCCGGCACACCGTGCCGAGCACGGTCCTGGCGGCGGTCTCCCGTGCGCTCGCCCGTTCCAGGACGGGACGGGCCTCGTCGAAGCCGTACTTCTGCATCCCGGCCAGGTCGGCGTGACCGGGGCGGGGCCGGGTCAGCGGCTTGTTGCGGGCGAGCCCGGCCAACACGTCCTCGTCGACCGGGTCGGGGGACATCACCTGTTCCCACTTCGGCCACTCGGTGTTGCCGATGCGCACCGCGACCGGGCCGCCCTGGGTCAGACCGTGCCGCACCCCGCCGATGATCTCGATGTCGTCGGCCTCGAAGGACATCCTCGGACTGCGGCCGAAGCCGAGCCGACGTCGGGCGAGCTGCTCGTTGAGGTCGGTGGTGGTGACGCCCACCCCCGCCACCATGCCCTCGAGCACCCCGACCAGAGCGGGACCATGCGACTCACCAGCGGTCATCCAGCGCAACACGCGCCGATCCTGCCATGTCCGGCCTCGCTCACCCCCTCCGGGCGGCGGGTGGGCGGTACGGGCTCAACCGAACACCGGCCAGGCCGTCACCAGCCACGCGCACCCGAGCATCGGCAGCCCGTGCGGCAGGGTGGCTCGCGGGCCGCACCCGACGAGCAGGGCCAGCGCCCCCGCCAGCCCGGTCACCAGCACCGCGCCGAGCGCCCCGAGCAGCAACGCCGGCCAGGACACCGCAGCCAGCACGGTGCCGGTGCTGGCGGCGAGCTTGACGTCGCCAAGGCCCAGGGCCTCCGGCGCCCACCGGTGCGCCACCAGGTAGAGACCGGTGAGCAGGATTCCCCCCAGCGCCGCGCGGGCGAGCATGTCGGGATCCGGGGCGAGGGCACCGGCGAACCAGACGACGACCAGGGCGGCGGGCACCGCGGGCAGGGTCAGCGCGTCGGGCAGCCGCCGGTCGGTGAGGTCGGTGGCGGCGAGGAGCACGGCGAGCCAGCCGAGGGCGAGTGGGACGGGCAACCACCACCAGGGCAGGTCGCCAGTGGCCGACCGGAGCAGGGCCGCCGCCCACAACGCGGCGAGCGCGAGCTCGCACCACGGCGCTGGCACCCGGATCCCCCGGGGTGGCCGCCGGAGGAGCCGCCGGCCGAGGGTGGCGGCTCCCCCGCCCAGGGCCGCCCCCAGCGCGAGGTGGACGGCGAGGAGCACCGGCGCAGCCTCGCCGGTCCCGGCGCCCCGGGGCTATCCCACGGAGGGGTGATTCCTCAGCGATTCCAGGTGAACAGGGCCGCACCGATCTCGACGGTGCGGGGCACGACGAGGTCGGACAGGTCCTCCGCCGTCGCGTCCAACGCGATCACCGGGCAGGTCGAGGAGTAACCGGCCTCCCGGACCGCGTCCGGTTCCCACTCGACGATCGGCTGACCGGCTCGCACCTTCTCCCCCTTGACGACGCGCAGGGTGAAGCCCTCACCTCGGAGTTTCACCGTGTCGATCCCGAGGTGCACCAACACGCCCAGGCCGTCGTCACCGGCGATGACGAAGGCGTGGGGGTGCAGGGTGGCGACGGTGCCGCCGATCGGGGCGCGCACCTCGGTGGACTCGGGGTGGGGCTCGATGGCCACCCCCGGGCCCACCATCGCTCCGGCGAAGACCGGGTCCGGGACGGCGGAGAGCGGCACGACCTCCCCGGCGAGGGGGGCGGCCACCTGGAGGGTCACAGCAGGTCCTCGATGTCGCTGGCGATGGTGTCGGCGTCCGGGCCGACGACGATCTGCACCGCGCCACCAGCGCGGAGCACGCCGTGCACGCCGAGCGCGCGCAACGCGGGCTCGTCGATCAGGGCCGCGTCCCGCACCTCGCACCGCAACCGGGTGATGCAGGGTTCGATCTCCACCACGTTGTCCGCGCCGCCGATCGCCGTGAGGATCGCGCTCGCCTTGTCCTGGGACACCTGTTGCCTCCTCGTGCCAGTGCCTGCCGTCAGGAGATCACGCGTGCCGCGTGAACGCCATGACGACCCGTAACGGACCGATCACTTTGATGGTTGACACCCGATCACGGTGAGAGGATTCTCACTCCACCGAGTGGTCTGGACCAGACGGTAGCAAGCTGGCGCGGGCGGACAACCCTCACTCACACGGGTGAGTCGGTGGCCGGGTGCCCCGCGAGGGTCAAGGCTCGGCGCAAGGTCAGTGACGACCGTGTGGAAGGTAGGGACCGTGGGAGGTAGGGGATGAGCACCACGTCCGACACCAGGACCGCTGACTTCCGAACGAAGGCGTTCGGGGTCGCCCAGCGGCTGGGGCGCAGCCTGATGCTGCCGATCGCGGTGCTGCCGGCGGCGGCACTGCTGGCGCGGCTGGGTTACCAGGACGGCTCGGGGCAGGGCCAGGGTGAACTGGTCGCCGCGATACCCGGGGAGTTCTTCGACCGGGTGGCGGCTGTCATGGGGGCGGCCGGGAACTCGCTGTTCGACTACCTGCCCCTGCTGTTCGCGCTGGGGGTAGCCATCGGCTTCGCGAAGAAGTCGGACGGCTCCACCGCGCTCTCGGCCGTCGTGGGCTACCTGGTCCTGCACAACGTGCTCTGGGCCCTGCTGGACCCCGAGCTCACCGACGGCAAGAGTTTCAACAACGGGCCGTACGGCGTGCTCGGCGGCATCGTCTCCGGGCTGATCGCGGCCGGGCTCTGGCAACGCTTCCACCGCATCAAGCTGCCGACCTACCTGGCCTTCTTCGGCGGCCGCCGGTTCGTACCCATCATCACGGCCTTCACCATGGTGCTGGTCGGCGTGCTGATGGCGCTGATCTTCACCGGGTTCAACGCGGGTCTGACCTGGGTGGGCGAGGCGGTCGCCGGGTCCACGGTGGTGGGTGCGGGCGCCTACGGTGTGCTGAACCGGTTCCTGCTCCCGTTCGGCCTGCACCACATCGGCAACTCCTTCGTGTGGTTCATCTTCGGTGACCACGAGGGCACCTCCGGCGACCTGAACAGGTTCTTCGCCGGCGACCCGACCGCCGGGACGTTCATGTCCGGCTTCTTCCCGATCTTCATGTTCGCCCTGCCGGCGGCGGCGCTGGCGATCTACCACACCGCGCGGGCCTCCCAGCGCAAGCTGGTGGGCGGTCTGATGCTCTCGGCCGCGCTCGCCTCCTTCCTCACCGGCGTCACCGAGCCACTGGAGTACGCCTTCGTCTTCGTCGCCTGGCCGCTGCTGGTGGTGCACGCCCTCCTCACCGGGCTGTCGATGGCCGTCACCAACGCGCTCGGTGTGCACCACGGCTTCGGGTTCTCCGCCGGGGCGATCGACTACGTGCTGAACTGGGGCATCGCCACCAGGCCCTGGCTGATCATCCCGATCGGGCTGGCGTTCGCCGTCGTGTACTACCTGGTCTTCCGCTGGGTCATCACACGGTGGAACCTCGCGACGCCAGGACGGGAGCGGGACGAGGAACCGGAGGGCGCGGCGGCGTCCCCGCCCGACGAGGGCGAGCGGCCCACGCCACTCGCCGAGGGGGTGGCCGGCGGCGACGGGGCGAGCGCGCCGTCCACCACGACGCCCGCGAAGGGCGAGACCGGCCGCTCCCCCGCCACGGACTGACCCGTACACCGCGCCAACGGGTCACGCGGAACGGCCCGCCGACCGTCGAGGTCGGCGGGCCGCCCGCATCCACCGCACCGCGTGTCCCACCACCGCGCCGCGGGCCCACGCCGGCGCCCGAGCGGCACCGGACGACCGGTCAGGCCGGCCGACCGCCCGCACCGCGCAGGGACGCTCGCAACACGTCCTGGTTGAACTGGGCGATGTCGGCCAGGGGAATCCCCTTGGGGCAGACCGCGGTGCACTCGCCAATGTTGGTGCAGCCGCCGAAACCCGCCTCGTCGTGCGCGGCGAGCATGTCCAGCGCGCGGGTGTCCCGCTCCGGCGCTCCCTGTGGCAGCCGGCCGAGGTGGGTGACCTTGGCGGCGGTGAACAGCATCGCCGACCCGTTGGGGCAGGCCGCCACGCAGGCACCGCAGCCGATGCAGGCGGCCGACTCGAAGGCCTTGTCCGCGTCGGCCCGCGCGACGGGCGTCGCGTGCGCCTCCGGCGCGCTGCCGGTGGACACGCTCACGTACCCGCCGGCCCGGACCACCTCGTCGAGCGCGCCCCGGTCGACCACCAGGTCCCGCACCACGGGGAACGGCGCGGCCCGCCACGGTTCCACCACGATGGTGTCGCCGTCGGTGAACTCCCTCATGTGCAGCTGGCAGGTGGTCGTGGCCCGCCGAGGGCCGTGCGCCACCCCGTTGATGGTCAGCCCGCACATGCCGCAGATGCCCTCACGGCAGTCGTGGTCGAAGGCCACCGGTTCCTCGCCCCGCAGCGTCAACCGCTCGTTGAGCACGTCGAGCATCTCCAGGAACGACATGTCGGGGCTGACGTCGTCGACGTCGTACTCCACCAGCCGGCCGGCGTCCTCCGACCCGGTCTGGCGCCACACACGCACGGTGAATCTCACTGGTAACTCCGCTGGGTCGGTTCGACGTGCTCGAAGGTCAGGGACTCCCGGCGCAGGAGCGGGGGCGTGCCGGTTCCCGTGTACTCCCAGGCCGCGACGTAGGCGAACTCGTCGTCGCGGCGCAGGGCCTCACCGTCGGGGGTCTGGCTCTCGGCCCGGAAGTGGCCGCCGCAGGACTCGGTGCGGTGCAGGGCGTCCAGGCACAGGAGCTCGGCGAGCTCCAGGAAGTCGGCGACGCGGCCGGCCCGCTCCAACGACTGGTTCAGGCCCTCCCCCGACCCTGGTACCCGCACCCGGCGCCAGAACTCGGCGCGGAGCTCGGGGATCCGCTCCAGGGCGTGCCGCAGCCCCTCCTCGGTGCGTTCCATCCCGCAGTGGTCCCAGAGCAGGCTCCCCAGCTCGCGGTGGAAGGAGTCGACGGTGCGGTCACCCTCGACCGACAACAGCCGCCGCACCCGTTCCTCCACGTCGGAACGCGCGGCCACGAGGTCGGGGTGCGCGTCGGTGACCTCGGGGAACGGTCCGTCGGCGAGGTAGCCGGCGATGGTGTTGGGCAGTACGAAGTACCCGTCGGCCAGCCCCTGCATCAGCGCGCTCGCACCGAGCCGGTTCGCCCCGTGGTCGGAGAAGTTCGCCTCACCGATGACGAAGAGGCCGGGGATGGTCGACTGGAGGTCGTAGTCCACCCAGAGGCCGCCCATCGTGTAGTGCACGGCCGGGTAGATGCGCATCGGGACCTGGTAGGGGTCCTCGCCGGTGATGCGCTGGTACATCTCGAACAGGTTGCCGTAGCGGGTCTCCACGGCCTCCCGGCCGAGCCGGTCGATCGCGTCGGCGAAGTCGAGGTAGACCCCGAGGCCGCCCGGTCCGACGCCGCGTCCGTCGTCGCACACCTTCTTCGCCGCCCGGGAGGCGATGTCCCGGGGCACGAGGTTGCCGAAGCTGGGGTAGGTCCGCTCCAGGTAGTAGTCGCGGTCCTCGGCGGGGATGTCACCGGGAGCCCGCCGTTCGTCGGGGTCCACCGGCACCCACACCCGGCCGTCGTTGCGCAGTGACTCGCTCATCAGGGTCAGCTTGGACTGGTGGTCGCCGCTGACGGGGATGCACGTCGGGTGGATCTGGGTGTAGCAGGGGTTGGCGAACAGTGCCCCCCGCCGGTGCGCCCGCCAGATCGCGGTGGCGTTGCACCCCTTCGCGTTGGTCGACAGGTGGAACACGTTGCCGTACCCGCCGGTCGCCAGCACGACGGCGTCGGCGGTGTGCGTGCTCACCTCCCCGGTCACCAGGTCGCGGATGACGACTCCCCTGGCCCGGCCGTCCACCACGACGAGGTCGAGCATCTCGGTGCGCGGGTGCATGGTGACGGTGCCGGCCGCGATCTGGCGGGACAGCGCCTGGTAGGCGCCCAGCAGCAGCTGCTGCCCGGTCTGCCCCCGCGCGTAGAAGGTGCGGGAGACCTGCGCCCCGCCGAAGGACCGCGTGTCCAGCAGCCCCCCGTACTCGCGGGCGAAGGGCACCCCCTGGGCGACGCACTGGTCGATGATGGCGGTGCTGATCTCGGCGAGCCGGTACACGTTGGACTCCCTGGCCCGGAAGTCCCCGCCCTTGACGGTGTCGTAGAACAGCCGGTACACGCTGTCCCCGTCGTTGCGGTAGTTCTTGGCCGCGTTGATCCCGCCCTGGGCGGCGATGCTGTGCGCGCGCCGGGGGCTGTCCTGGTAGCAGAAGGACGTCACCCGGTAGCCGAGCTCGCCCAGGGTGGCGGCGGCCGAGGCCCCCGCCAGCCCGGTGCCGACCACGATGACCCGCAGCCGCCTGCGGTTGGCCGGGTTCACCAGTCGGGTGCCGAAGCGGGCCCGTTCCCACCGGGTCTCGAGGGGGCCGTCCGGCGCCGCGCGGTCCACCAGCGGTTCGCCTTCGTCGTATCGCACGGGAAACCTCACTCCACCAGGCCGAACAGGACGGCGTACGGGACGGACAGGTAGCCGGCGGTCAACGCGACGGCCACCACCAGGGCGACGGTCCTGGCGAGCGGGCCGTGGCTGGCCCGCACCGTGCCCAGGCTCCGCAACGCGCTCCAGACGCCGTGCCGGACGTGGAGTCCGAGGGCCAGGATCGCGACCGTGTAGATGAGTACGACCCACCACTGCTGGAAACCCGAGGTGACGTTGAGGAACGGTTCCTCCGGCACGCCGTGCGGGTTGAGCCAGCCGACGGTGAGGTCGAGGACGTGGTAGATGACGAAGAGGGCGATGATGACCCCGCCCCACCGCATGGTGCGCGCGGCGTAGCCGCCCTGGACCGGGGGGCGGTGGCGGTAGCCGGACGGTCTGGCCGCCCGCGCCCTCCTCGCGAGCTGGATGGCCGCCGTCATGTGCAGGAGCACGCTGACCAGCAGGACGATCCGGATGGTCCACAGCACTCCGCTCTCGCCGAGGACGGCCGACCCCATCGCGCGCAGCCAGCGGGCGTAGGAGTCGAAGGCCGTCTCCCCGAAGAAGATCTTCAGGTTGCCGACCATGTGCGCCACGACGTAGAAGAAGAGGATGAAGCCGGTGACGGCCATCACCGCCTTCTTGCCCACGCTGGAGGCCCAGAGCCGGCGGAGCGGACCGGATCGGCGCGGGCTCCGGGCGGCGCGGCCAGGCGTCGCTGCCTTACCACTGGTGAGGGTCACGGAGCGACGGTAGGACCAGACACCACGAGTCGTCCAATATATGGAGATTCTGCTGTTAGTAGCCATACGCTATACATCGTGACCCTCCAGCAGCTCGTCTACTTCCTCGCGGTCGCCGAGACCCGCCATTTCACCCGGGCGGCGGACCAGTGCCACGTCGCGCAGCCCTCGTTGAGCAAGCAGATCCGCGCGCTGGAGGGCGAGTTGGGCGCGGCCCTGTTCCGCCGGTCGCGGGGGAACATCACCCTCACCCCGGCCGGGGAGGCGCTGCTCCCGCTCGCCACCCGCATCACCGCCGACGTGGACACGGCCCGCCGGGAGGTGGGCGAACTGGTGGGACTGCGCCGGGGGCGGGTCCAGATCGGCGCGACCCCGAGCCTGTGCCTCACCGTGCTGGCCCCGGTGCTGCGGCGCTTCCACCAGAGCTTCCCCGGGATCAGGCTGGTGGTGGAGGAGGGCGGCTCGCAGGACCTGATCCGGGAGCTGACCCAGGGCCGGCTCGACCTGGCCCTCATCATCACTCCCCCCGGCGGTACCGACCCCGCCCTGTCCACCACGGAGCTGCTGCGGGAGGAGCTGGTGGTCGCCTCGTCGGAGGCCAACCCGCTGCCGAGGCACCCGCTGGACGTCCGGGCGTTGGCCGACCACCCCATGATCATGTTCCGGCCCGGCTACGACCTGCGCACCGTCACGCTCGCCGCGTTCCGCGCGGCCGGCCTCGAACCGCGCATGGTGGTCGAGGGCGGCGAGCTGGACGCGGTCCTCCGCTTCGTCCAGGTCGGGCTCGGCGTCGCGATCGTGCCGAGCATGGTGCTGGCCGACCGCCCCGGGCTGCGCAGGACGCCGCTGGCCGCCCCCGGGCTGTCACGGACGGTGGCGCTGGCGCACCGGGGTGACACGGCGCCGACGCACGCCGCCCGTGCCCTGCGGGACACCCTGTTGGCGGTGCTCGCCGACACCGCCGCCGACGGGCTGCTCGGGCCGGGGGTTCGGGTTCTCGACGGCGCGGTCGACTGACATCCCGGGCCGCGTCGGTGCCGGCCTGGGTCTCAGACGTCCCCGGGGGCCAGCGGGAGCGGCAGGGTGTTCCCGGTGGCGGCCCGCAGGGCGTCCCGCATCGCCTCCCTCGGCGCGACCCGGCCGGTGAACTGCTCGAACTGCCCGAAGGCCTGGTGCAGCAGCATGTCCAGTCCGGTGACCAGCCGCCCACCCGCGCCGGCGACGGCCGTGCCCACGGGGGTGGGCCACGGGGCGTAGACGACGTCGAAGAGCCACCGCGCCACGACGAGGTCCTCGGCGTGGCGGTCGGCGGCCCCGGCCGGCACCGTCGAGACCACCAGGTCCGCCTCGGCGGCCAGCGCGCGCAGGGACACGCGGTCGAAGGTGACGACCTCCACGTCGAGCCCGACCCGGCCCGCGCAGGCCACCGTCTCCTCGGCGCGCGCGGCGTCCCGCACCACCAGCGTCACCCCGGACAGCCCGAACTCCGCCATCGCCGCCACCACCGCGTTCGCGGTACCACCCGCGCCGAGGACGAGCCCCGGGCCACCGGCTGGCCGGTATCCGACGGCCCGCAGCGCCCCGGTCACCCCGGCGACGTCGGTGCAGTCCGCCCGCCACCGGCGAGGACCGTCGCCGCCCAGGGTGAGCGGGACGAGGGTGTTGGCGGCCCCGACGGCCCGGGCGGTGTCGGTGACCTCGTCGGCGAACCGGACGGCGGCCTTCTTGCCGGGCATGGTCACCGACAGGCCCGCCCATTCCGGGCCGAGCCCGCGCACCAGGCCCGGCAACCGGACCTCGTCGCACTCGATGCGCCGGTAGCTCCACCCCTCCAGGCCGAGGGCCGCGTAACCGGCCTCGTGCAACACCGGGGAGAGCGAGTGCTCGACCGGGGAACCGAGCACGGCGGCGTGACGCGCCGCGTCACGAGCCGTCACCACACCCCTGCCTCCTGTGCCCGCTGCACGTCCGCCTGGTGCTCGTCCAAGGTGTAGTTGAAGCAGGTGGTGCCGTCCGTCTCGCACTTCACGAAGTACATCCAGTCGCCCTCCTCGGGCTGGGCGGCGGCCTGGAGGGCCTCCACGCTGGGCGCGGAGACCGGCGTGGGCGGCAGCCCGAGGTGCTGGTAGGTGTTGTACGGGTTGGAGGTGTCGGCGCGTTCCTCCGGCCGCGTCCTGATCGCGGACTTGTTGTTCCAGTAGTTGACCGTCGAGTCGTACTCCAGCTTCTGCTGGTCGGCCTGGAGCCGGTTGTAGGTGACGCGGGCGACCTTCGCGAAGTCGCGCTCGACGGCTTCCTTCTCGTTGAGGGAGCCGATGATGAGCACCTCGTAGGGGGTGAAGCCGGTCTCGTTGGTCAGCTCCGGCATGCCGATCGCCTGCATCGACTGCGCGGACCTGCTGATGACGTGGGTCAGGATCTCCTGGGCGTCCCAACCCGGCCGCACCGTGTACATGCCGCGCAGGATCAGGCCCTCCAACCGCCGTTCCGGCGCGGGCGCGGCCGACGCCGGGCCGACCGCCCACTCCGGCACGCCCAACTCGGCCAGGTCGGCGTTGGTGGCGACGTCCCACAGCTCCTCGGTGGAGACGCAGGACTCGGCCCCGTCGGCCTCGTGGCAGCTCGCCTGGGCGAGCAGCGAGATGATGCCCGGGTCGACGTCGCCGTTGGGCAGGTCGACGTCGTGCAGCAGCTTGCCGCCCCGGATCTCGACCTGGCCGAGAGAGCCGCCGTCGAGCAGCATCGACACGGCCGCCTCGCCCGACATCTCCGAGCGCAGTTCGTAGAAGCCCGGCTGGACGCCCCGGGCCCGGGCGTCCTGCTCGGCGGCGACCGTGAAGGCGCGGACGCTGGCGACCACGCCCTCGTCGACCATCGCCTGGCCGATCTGGCTCAGGTTCGCGCCCTCCGGCACCTCGACGATGACGCTGCCGCTGCCCTCGCCCTCGAAGTCCTCGTACCCCCCGATGCCGGACAGCTCCCGCACCCCGTAGTAGGCCCCCACGCCGACCACGCCGAGCAGCAGGACCGCCACGGCGAGGGTGACCACCGACTTCCTGTTCCGCCGCTTGCCCGCGCCGCCCCCTCGGGCGTCACTCGCGCGGTCCTCCTCGGCCTCGTCCTCGAACAAGCCCAGGTCATCGCTCACGAGTTCTCCTCACAGGTATCCGGTTGGGGCCGGAGTGCCGCCGCACGCGCGTCCAGCCAGCCCTGCAGAATCTCCGTGGCAGCGGCCTGGTCGATGACCTGCCGCTGACGCCGCCCTCGGACCCCTAGATCGGACAACATGCGGGTCGCGCTGACGGTGGTGAGCCGCTCATCGGCCAGTTTCACCGGAACCGGTGTCACTCGCTCGGCGATCTTCGCGGCGTAGCGCCTGGCGTAGTCGGCGGAGGCGCCGTGGTCACCGGCCAGGGTCCTGGGCAGTCCGACGACCACCTCCACCACCCCGTGTTCCGCGACGAGCGCGCCGAGCTGGTCGATGTCCCGGTCCGCCGCCTCGTCGCGGGCCAGCGTGGTGAGCGGGGTGGCCAGCACCGGTCCGGGGTCGCTGAGCGCGAGGCCCACCCGGACGGAGCCGACGTCGACCCCGAGGCGGCGCCCCGGTCCGGCGTCGGCGTGCCCCGGGCGGTCCGGGTCACCCGGCCGCCACCGCTTGCCCCGCTCCCGGCGGCTCACCGATCGGCCACCGCACCGGCCAGCCCGACCCGCAGCGCGACGATCGCGTCCGGGATCCCGGCGGGACGCCCGCCGCCGCCCTGGGCCATGTCGGGCTTGCCGCCGCCCCGACCGCCGATGTGCTCGGCGAAGGAGGGGACCAGCTTGCCGGCGGCCACGCCGAGCTCGCGGGCACCGCTGGTGGTCGCCACCACGAAGTTGGCCTTGCCGGCGGCCTGGTCCCCGGAGAAGAGGGCGACGACGCCCGGCCCGGCCCCCAGCCGGTTGCGCACCTCGGTGGCCAGGTTCCGCAGGTCGCCACCCGAGGCACCGCTGACCTCCCTGGCCACCAGGCGGACGCCGTGGACGTCCTCGGCGGCGGCCGCCCACTCCCCCGCCGAGGACAGCAGGGCCGCCGCGCGCAGCTTCTCCAGCTCCTTCTCGGCGGCCCGCAGCCGCTCGACCAGGTTCTCGACCCGGGCGGGCACGTCCTTGCTCGGGATCTTCAACATGCCGGCCACGTTCTGCACGAGGGCGCGTTCCCTGGCCATGAAGCGGAAGGCCTCGATCCCGACGTAGGCCTCGATCCGCCGGGTGCCCGAGCCGACGGAGGACTCGCCGAGCAGGGCGACCGGGCCGATCTGCGCCGAGCGCTCCACGTGGGTGCCACCGCACAGCTCGCGGGACCACTCACCGCCGATCTCGATGACGCGCACGGTCTCGTCGTAGGTCTCCCCGAACAGCGCCAGCGCGCCGAGCCGCTGCGCCTCGGGCATCGAGGTGTAGAGCACGTGCACCGGGAAGTCGCTGCGCACCGCCAGGTTGGAGACCTCCTCGATCTCGCTGCGGGTCTCCGGGGAGAGGCCCCCGGGCCAGGCGAAGTCGAGCCGCAGGTACCCCGGCTTGTTGTAGGAGCCGCTCTGCAAGGCGGACGGGCCGAGCACCTCGCGCAGCGCGGCGTGCACCACGTGCGTGCCGGAGTGGCCCTGCCGCGCCCCGACCCGCCACTCCGGGTCGACCTTGGCCAGCACCTGCTGGCCCTCCACAAGTTCGCCGCGTCGGACGCGGACCTGGTGCACCCACAGCTTGCGCGCGACCTTCTGGACGTCCACGACCTCCAGCTCGAGGCCGTCGGCCACGACCGTCCCGGCGTCGCTCTCCTGCCCGCCGGACTCGGCGTAGAGCGGGGTGCGGTCCAGGACCAGCTCGACGATGTCGCCCTCGACGGCGCGGCCGGTGCGGACGCCCTCGCTGAGCACGCCCAGGACGGTGGCCTCGCTCTCCAGCTCCTCGTACCCGGTGAACTCGGTCGCACCCCGGTCCAGCAGCTCCCGGTACACCGAGCGGTCGCCGTGACCGGTCTTGCGGGCGGCGGCGTCCGCCTTGGCGCGGGCGCGCTGCTCGGCCATCAGCTTGCGGAAGCCGTCCTCGTCGACGGTGAGCCCGGCCTCCGCCGCCATCTCCATCGTGAGGTCGATGGGGAAACCGTAGGTGTCGTGCAGCTGGAAGGCCTTGTCACCGGCGAAGGTCGTGCCACCGGCTGCCCTGGTCTCCCCGGCCGCGATGTCGAAGATCCTCGACCCGCTGGCCAGCGTGGTGAGGAAGGTGTTCTCCTCGGCGCGCATGATCGACTCGATGCGGGCGTAGTCGGTGGTCAGTTCGGGGTAGGCCGGGGACATGGCGTCCCGGACGACGGCGCTGAAGTCGCCGAGCACCGGGTCGGTCACGCCGAGCAGGCGGGCGGAGCGCACGATGCGGCGGAGCAGGCGCCGCAGCACGTACCCCCGGGCCTCGTTGCCGGGGGTGACGCCGTCGGCGATCAGCATGACGCCGGAACGGGCGTGGTCGGCGATCACCCGGAACCGGACGTCGTCGACCGGGTTGGCCCCGTAGCGGCGCCCGGTCAGCGCCTCGGCCCGCTCGATCACCGGGCGGACCAGGTCGGTCTCGTAGACGTTGTCCACGCCCTGGAGCAGCGCGGCCAGCCGCTCGACACCGAGTCCGGTGTCGATGTTCTTGGCTGGCAGGGTGCCCAGGATCGGGTAGCCCTCCTTGCCCGGCCCCTCGCCTCGGATGTCCTGCATGAACACCAGGTTCCAGATCTCGACGAACCGGTCCTCGTCGACCACCGGGCCGCCGTCGGGGCCGTGGGCGGGGCCCCGGTCGTAGTAGATCTCGGAGCTGGGGCCGCAGGGTCCCGGCACGCCCATCGACCAGAAGTTGTCCTGCATCCCCCGCCGCTGGACGCGCTCCTCCGGCAACCCGGCGATCCGCTTCCACAGGCCGGCGGCCTCGTCGTCGTCGTGGTAGACGGTCACCCAGATGCGGTTCGGGTCCAGGCCGTAGCCACCGTCGGCCTCGGAACCCGTGACCAGGTTCCAGGCGTGCTCGATGGCCCCCTCCTTGAAGTAGTCGCCGAAGGAGAAGTTGCCGGCCATCTGGAAGAAGGTGTTGTGCCGGCTGGTCTTGCCGACCTCGTCGATGTCCCCGGTGCGCACGCACTTCTGGATGCTGGTCGCCCTCGGGTAGGGGGCGGTGGCCTCACCGAGGAAGTAGGGCTTGAACGGCACCATGCCGGCGTTGACGAACAGCAGGGTCGGGTCGTCGAGGATCAGCGAGGCGCTGGGGACGACGGTGTGGCCGGCGCGCTCGAAGTGGTCCAGGAAACGCTTGCGGATCTCGTGGGTCTGCACGATCGGGTTCCTCGCGTGGTGCGGCGCCGCGGGCGCCGGTGGTCGGGACGGTCGGGGGCGGCGGAGGAGGACGGGCGGCGGTGGCCGCCCGGTCTCAGCTCTCCGCCCGACGCGCTCGTCCGCGCCCCGACCGGTCCACGGACCGGGCACGGACCGGCCTGGCCGCGTCCGCCGGAGCGAGTTCGCCGGCGACCGGGCGGAACCGCTCGGTGCGCGCCGAGTACTCGAAGTCGACCCGGCGGGCGGTGGGGAGCCCGGTGCGCCGCTCGACGACGTCGGCCAGCTCACGCTCCCGCTCGTTCATGCCGGCGCGGACCTCCGCGCCGAAGGCACCGACCGCGCTCGCCAGCTCGCTGATCGCCTCGCCGAGGTTGGCGGCCACCCCGGCCGGGGTGGCCTGCCGCGCGGCGGCGGTCGCCCGCCTGCTCAGCGCCACGCCGGCGGCGATTCCGACACCGAACCAGAACATCCTGCTCATCGACGCCCTCCCCGGCGGCCGGACCGACGGGACGGGCGGTCCTCCCCGGCCTTCTTCTTCCCGCGCCGACGAACCGCCTTGCTCACGCCGTAGGACAGAGCCGCCACCTTGACCAGCGGCCCACCGAGGGTCGCGGTGAACAGGGAACTCAGCGCGGAGACGTTGCCCGACACGGTACGCGCGTTCGAGGTGATGCCGTCCACTCGCTCCAACTGGGTGTTGACGTGGGTCAACGTGGTGTTGGCCTCGGTGAACAGGGGTTCGGACTGTTCGTGCGCCTTGCGGATGGCGATGGTCGCCTCGTCCAGCGTCCGCCCCAGCTTGACCAGCGGGATGGCCAGCAGCAACACCAGCAGCACGAACGCGCCGGCAGCCACGAGAGCGGCGATCTGGCCTGCCGACACACATGCCTCCTGGGAAATACGAGAAATGTTCGACAACGGGCGCCGAACGCCCGTCGGGTGAGAAGGCGCCACACTCCACCGCGCTCGTCCACGGGGACGGACGGCGAATCTCACGGGATCAGCGGTCAGGGTACCCCGTCCCGCCTCGGCGGCGGCCAGGAGTCCCCCGCCCGACCAAGATCAGCACGAGCGCTGGCTGAACGTGAGCCGCGACTCAGTTCTTGACAATGTTGATGTTGTGGTTAGCCTAACCTAACAACACGTACGGTGGCCGTTCGGTTACCTGAACGCCCTGATCACCCGCCGGAGGTTCCGTGCCCCAGGTCGCCAGAGCGTCCCTGCTGACCGTCCCGGCCCCACCACCGAGCCCGGAACCCTGGACGCGGTCCGATCCCGTGGCGGAGCTCCTCACCCACCTCACCGCCGTCCGCGAGGACGCCATCCCACCCGGCCGACCGCTGCCGGCCGGTGATCCGGCCGAAGTGCTCGACACCGTCGACCGGCTGCTCGGTCCGCCCCAGCTGCCCGGACGCGGCATCGGCGAGGCCGCCGCCCTGCGCCGGCTCGCGATCGCGCTGTCCGGGTTCGGGGTGGACCTCCGCCACCCCAGGACCGCCGCCCATCTCCAGGCACCGAGCCTGCCGATCGCGGCCGCCGCCGACGCCCTGGTGTCCCTGGCCAACCCCTCCGTCGACACCTACGACTCCGGCCCGTCCGGGGTGGCCGTGGAGCGCTGGGTGGTGCGCACCCTCGCCGGGCTCGCCGGCCTCGGCCCCGCCTCCGACGGGGTGCTCACCCCGGGCGGATCCCTGTCCAACCTGCTCGGCCTCCTGCTCGCCAGGGACACCGCCGCGGCCCGTCTGGGGATCAACACCCGGCAGGACGGGCTCGCGGCCCTCCCCGGCCCGGTCGTGTTCTGCTCCGAGCTCGCCCACTTCTCCCTGCACCGCGCCTGCGCGGCACTCGGCCTCGGTGAGGCCGCGGTGCACCCGGTCCCGGTCGACCGCCACCGGCGGATGCGACCCGAGGCGCTCGTGCGCGAACTCCGCGACCTCCCCGGCCGGCGGACCCCGGTCGCCGTCGTCGCCACCGCCGGCACCACGGACTTCGGGAGCGTCGACCCGCTGCCCGAACTCGCCGAGATCGCCGCCGACCACGACCTCTGGCTGCACGTCGACGCCGCCCACGGCTTCGGCACCCTCTTCTCCGAACGGCTCTCCCCCCTGCTGGCGGGCATCACCGGCGCCGACTCCATCACCGGCGACCTGCACAAGCTGGGCTGGCAGCCCGCCCCGGCCAGCGTCCTGCTCGTCGCCGACGGCGCCTCCTTCGCGCCGCTGTCCCGGGAGGTCGCCTACCTCAACCCCTCCGACGACGCCGCCGAGGGGTTCGGCGGCCTGCTGGGCCACACCCTCCAGACCACCCGGCGACCCGACGCGGTGAAGATTGCCACCTCCCTGCTCGCCTACGGCCGGGCCCGACTCGGCGCGATGGTCGACCACTGCCACGACCTCGCCAACCACGCCCGGGGCCTGGTGGCCGCCGAACCCCGTCTCGAACTGCTGGCCGAGCCGACGATCAGCACCCTCCTCTTCCGCTACCTGCCCACTCCCGGCGTCGACGCCGACGCCGTCAACGCCGCGCTGCGCCGCGACCTGCTGCGGGACGCGCGGGCACTGGTCGGGCGGAGCGCCGTCACGCTGCACGGGGCCGAGACCGCACCGCTCACCAGCCTCAAACTCACCCTGATCAACCCGGCCGCTGCCACCGAGGACCTCGACGCGATCCTCGCCGCCGTGCTCGACGCCGGAGAACGGGCCGAGGCCGCCTGGAAGGAGCGCTACGCATGACCGAACAGCCCGCCGGCACGGCCGTCGCCGACGATCACGCCCCCCGGCCATCGGAACCTCCCGGCCCCGACCCGCTGTGCGACCCGGACCCGGGCGTCGCGGCCGCGCACGCCCACCTGGAGGCCCTGCTGCGCTGCTGGGTGCGGGAGAAGGCGATCGCCGTACCGGCCACCGGGGAGTTGACCGTGCCGCTCCGGCGCGGCGGCCTCGTGCTGCGCGCCCCGGTGCTGCGCCGCTCACCCACCGAATGGCACCGCTTCGGGCCGGTCCGCCTCACCGGGACCTCAGGGGAGGACGCCGGCGAGGCCGACCCGGTCGTCGTCGCGGCCCTGCTCGCCGACGAGGCCGCCCGGGGGGAGGCCGGCCGGGACCCGGCCAGGGGCGGCGTCGACCCCGGCGAGGTGGCCGACCTCGTGGCGCGGACGGCCGACTCGGTCATCCGCGTCCGGGGGTTCATCCGCCACCACCGGGAGCGCCCGACCGACGAGCGGGACGGCTTCCTGGCGGCCGAGCAGTCCCTGGTGCTGGGGCACCTGCACCACCCGGCGGCCAAGAGCAGGGACGGACTGGCCGAGGAGGAGGCGGCGCGGTACTCGCCGGAACTGCGGGGCTCGTTCCAGCTCCACTGGTTCGCCGTCGACGCCGACCTCGTCTCCCAGGACGCGGTCACCGGCTCGCCCGCGCTCGGCGGCCGCGACACCGCCGCGCTGCTCGCCGAGATCTCCGGCCTGGACACGCCCCCCGGCCGGGTGCTCGTCCCCGCCCACCCGTGGCAGGCCGCCGTCGCGGTGCGCCGGCCACGGCTGGAGGCGATGGTGCGGGCGGGCCGCCTCGTGCCGCTCGGCGCCGCCGGCCGGCCGTGGTGGCCCACGTCGAGCGTGCGGACCCTCTACCAGCCCGGCTCCCCCGTCATGCTGAAACTCTCGCTCGGGCTGCGGCTGACCAACTCACGACGCGAGTCGACCCGCACGGAACTCCGGCGGGGACTGGAGGTCCACCGACTGCTCGACGCCGGCCACGGCGAGGCCACCGAGCGAGCCCACCCGCGCTTCCGGATCATCCGGGACCCGGGCTGGCTGGCCATCGACGACCCAGGCCGACCGGGAGGCCCGGAGGTCACCGGCCTCGACGTCGCCGTGCGCGAGTCCCCGGAGGACATCGCCGAACACCGCTGCCTGGCCGGTCTGGTGGCTCCCCGACCGGGTTGCGGGCCCAGCCTGCTCGGCGGGCTGCTCGCCGGTCGCGGCCCGGCCGCGGCCCGGCGCTGGGTGGTCGACTACACCGACCGGGTGCTCGTGCCCATGCTGCACCTCTACGCCGCGACCGGTATCGGGTTGGAGGCGCACCAGCAGAACACCCTCGTCCGCCTCGACGGCGCCGGGGACGTCGTGGGCGGGGCCTTCCGCGACAACCAGGGTTACTACCTGGCGGCGTCCCGGCTGCCCTCGGTGCTGGCCCGCACCGGGAGCGAGGAGTCCACCCTCGCCGTCGTCGACGACCGCCTCGTCGACGACCGCCTGTCCTACTACCTCCTCCGCAACCAGGCGCTGGCCGTCGTCGGCTGCCTCGGGGAGGAAGGGCTGCTCCCCGAGGAGACGGGCCTGGTCCTGCTCGCCGACCGGCTGCGCGCCGCGCTGCCCGACCTGGCCGCCGCCGGGCCGGACGGCGACCGGCTGGCCCGGCGCTGGCTGGACACCGTCACCCTCCCCTGCAAGGCCAACCTGCTGACCCGGCTCCACGGCATCGACGAGGTCCTCGCCCCACTGGACGCCCAGTCGGTGTACCTGCCGGCCCCCAACCCGCTGACAGGAGCCACCCCGTGAGCAGTCCTCCCACCAGCCCGGCCCCCTCCGACACCTCCGTCCCGGACCGCACCGAGGTGCCGGCTCCCCCGGTCCCGGAGCTCGCCGGGCGCTGGCGACTGCGGGCGATGGCGTCCCCCGGCTCCGGTGCCCGCGCCGCCGAGGACCTCGACCTCGTCTACCAGTGGATGCGCACGCCGCACGTCGCCGCGTTCTGGGCGCAGGCCTGGACCCGTCACCGCTGGGAACAGGAGATCGACGACCAACTCGCCGGTGCCCACTCGCGGCCGGTCCTGGCCCTCCGGGACGGCGTCCCCCTGGCGTACCTGGAGATCTACCGGGTGTGCCGCAACCGCCTGGCCGCCCACTACCCGTTCCTTCCCCATGACGTCGGGGTCCACCTGGCGATCGGGGACCGCGCCCAGCTCGGCCAGGGCCTCGGCCGCGAGCTGCTCGTCGCACTCGCCACCGCGGTGCTGGCGGAGGAACCGGCCTGCCGCCGGGTGGTGGCCGAACCGGCCGTCGCGAACGTCGGATCGGTCCGGTGCTTCCTGGCCGCCGGGTTCCGCCACCTCGGTGAGATCACGCTGCCCGACAAACTCGCCGCCCTCATGGTGCGTCCCCGTTCCGAAGGAGACCTCCCCACGTGAGCACGTCCCCACCCCGGTCCACCGCTCCGCTGCCGGCCAGCACCGACCTGCTGGCGGTGGGGTGTGGTCCGTTCAACCTCGGACTCGCCGCCCTCGCGTCCACGGTGCACGACCTCGACCTGGTCGTCTGCGAGGAGCACGACGAACTCAGCTGGCACCCGGGGCTGATGTTCGACGACGCGCTGCTCCAGGTCAGCTTCCTCGCGGACCTGGTGACCCTCGTCGACCCCGGGCACCCGTTGTCCTTCCTCCACTACCTCCGGGACCGGGGCCGGCTGTACCGCTTCTACGTGCGGGAACGCTTCCACCCGACCAGGCTGGAGTACCAGGACTACCTCCGCTGGGCCGCGGACCGGTTACCTGCCGTCCGGTTCGGGCACCGGGTGGAGACCGTGACCTGGGACGGCCGTTCCGGCCGCTTCGCCGTCGACGTCCGGGACACCTCGGGAACCACCACCACGGTGCTGGCCCGGGACCTGGTCCTCGGGATCGGCACCGAACCCTCGATCCCCCCGGCACTCGCCGGACTCCCCGCCGAACGCCTGGTGCACAGCGGGGACTACCTGCGCCGCGCCACCGCCGTCGACCAGGCGGGCAGGGTCACCGTGGTGGGCTCCGGGCAGTCCGGAGCGGAGGTCACGCTCGACCTGCTGCGCAGGGCAACCGAGGCCCCGGCGGTGAGCTGGCTGACCAGGACACCCGTGTTCGCCCCGCTCGACTACAGCAAGCTCGTGCTCGAGATGACCACACCCGACTACGTCCGCTACTTCCACGGCCTGGACGGCGCGGTGCGGGACACCCTCGTCGCCGAGCAGTGGCGGCACTACAAGGGCATCTCGGAATCCACCCTGGAGGAGCTGCACGACGCGCTCTACCGGCGGCAGCTGCGCCCGGGATCCGCCGACGTGGAACTCCGTGCCGGCGTCGCCGTGCTCGGAGCCGAGGAGGACCCGTCCGGGGGTGTCGTCCTGACCTGCCACCACGCCGACACCGGCCGGGAGTTCCGGCACCGGACGGACCTGGTCGTCGCGGCGACGGGCTACCGGCACCGCCCCCCGAGCCTCCTCGACCCGCTGACGCCGGCGATCCGCACCGACCACGCGGACCGGCCGGTGGTGCGGCTCGACCACTCCGTCGAGCTCGCCCCCCACGTCACCGGGCGGGTGTTCGTCTCCAACGCCGACCTGCACAGCCACGGGGTGGCCGCGCCCGACCTGGGCATCGGTGCGGTGCGCAACGCGACCATCCTCAACGCCGTCACCGGCCGGGAGTGCTACCCCCCGCCCCGCGACACCGCGTTCACCCGTTTCGCCCCACCGACGCTCGACGGAGGTGCCTGAGGTGGCACGACGCACGACGGAGGGGACCACCGCCGGCTCGGCCCGGCCCGCCCCGGCCGCAGACCCGGCCGAACCCGGTTCGGGTTCCGGCGGGCGCTCCACCCCGGGCGTCCGGGGAACGCGGACACCGGACCGCGACGCGCCGTCGCCCCCCGGGGGCGCCGAGGGCACGTCGAGCGCCGCCCCGGAGGACGCCACACGGAGGGACGGCCCTCCCGTGCCCCGGGACGACCGGCACCCGTCCCCACCGACCCGCACCGCCCTCCGCGCGGCGGCCTGGTCCAGGGCTTCCCGGGCCCTGCTGGCCAAGCTCATCGGGGAACTGTCCTTCGAGGACCTCCTTCGCCCCGCCCGCCAGGAGGACGGCGACCACCTCCTGGAGCTGCCCACCGCCACCTACCTCTTCTCCGCCGACCGCACCGACTTCGGCGGGTGGTCGGTCTGCCCCGGGAGCATCCGCCGCCGGGCCACCGGCCTGCTCGGTGACCGGCTCACCCAACCGGCGGAGGACGTCCAGCAGTTCCTGCTCGACGCGGCCCCCGTGATCGGGATGCCGCCGGCCACCCTGGCGAACTACCTCTCGGAGCTGACCGCGACGCTCACCGCCGACGTGGAGCTGGCGACGACGGCGCTGCCCGCGAGGACACTCGCCACCCTCGGCCACGCCGAAGTGGAGGGCCACCTCACCGGACACCCCTGGCTGGTGGCGAACAAGGGCCGGGTCGGATTCGCGGCCTCGGACCTGGCCGCCTACGCACCGGAGGCCAGGACCCCGCTGCGGCTGCCGTGGCTGGCCGTCCAGCGGGGGCTCGCCGAGTTCCGCGGCACCCCCGACCTCTCCGAGGACGGCGTGGTGGCCAGCGAACTCGACCAGGACACCCGCGAACGGTTCGCCTCCGTACTCCGCGACGCCGGCCTCGTCCCCGGCACCCACGTGTGGTTCCCGGTCCACCCCTGGCAGCTCGACCACGTGGTGCGCACCCTGTGGGCTCCGGAGCTGGCCACCGGGCGGATCGTCGAACTGGGCACGGCCCCCGACCGGTACCTGCCCACCCAGTCGATCCGGACCATGTCCAACGTGGACAGGCCGGACCGGCTCCAGGTGAAGCTGCCGCTGCGCATCCTGAACACCGCCGTCTGGCGGGGCATCCCGCCGCACTGCACCGTCGCCGCGCCCGCGGTGACGCGGTGGCTGCGGGGCCTCTGGGCCGCCGACGAGCGGTTCGCCGGCTGGGGGGCCACCCTCCTGGGCGAGGTGGCGTCGGTGACGGTGCGGCACCCACGGCTGAGCGCGGCCGGCGAGGTCCCCTACACCTGGTTGGAGACGCTGGGCTGCGTGTGGCGGGAACCCGTGGACCCGCTGCTCGGCCCCGACCAGGGCTGCTGGCCCCTCGCCGCGGTCCTGCACGTCGACCCGCACGGCGGCGACCTGGTGGGTGCCTACCTGGAGGCCGGTGACCACGACGTGGACGCCTGGGTGGCCGCGTTGCTGCGCGTGCTGCTGCGCCCGCTGCTCCACCTGCTCTACCGCTACGGGATCACCGTGAACCCCCACGGGGAGAACGTGCTGATCACCACCGACGCGCGGGGGCTCCCGACCGGGGCGGTGCTCAAGGACCTCATCGACGACGTGAACGTGTCCCTCGACGCGGTCCCCGAGCGCGGCCCCGAACCCGATTCCCACGACAGGGTGCTCCCCAGGAAGCCGTGGCCCGTGCTGCGCCAGTACCTGGTGGACGCGCTGCTGGTCGGCGTCCTCCGCCCCCTGGCGGTCCTGTTGGAGGAGCGGCACGGCCTGGCGCGCCCCCGGCTGTGGGGGCGGGTGCGCGGCGAGATCGACGCCTACCGGCGGCGGTTCCCGGAACTCGCCGACCGGATCGAGGCCGGGTCCCTGACGGTGCCGGAGTTCCCCCGGTACCCGCTCAACGGCGACCGCCTCGTCCAGACCGGGTACGCCGAACTCCCCTACCGGCACGCCATCCGCCCGAGGGGGACCGTTCCCAGTCCGCTGCGCGACGTGCCGCCGCTCCCACCCCCCGACGGCTGGTGACTCGTGGGGGCGCGCCCGGGCCGGCCGGTGGGGCCGCTGGGCCCAGCGCTCCCCGGGCACGCCGACGCCCACCGGGCGGCGACTGTCGACCCGGTGGGCGTCCTCGCGGCGCTCAGGCCGAGGTGGTCACCCGCCGCCTGGCGCGCCAGGCGGCGAAGCCGGCCCGCTCGGCGTCGTCGGCCGACCGGAACCAGATGTCCGCCTTGGTGCGGCGGTAGTAGGGCGAGTCCTCGGTGTGGTAGGTCATGGACCGCTTCTTGGCCTTCACCGGGTAGCCCTCCGGGTGGCCGGTGGCATCGGCCTCCGCGAGCACCGAGTTCGGGTACGGGCCCGTCGAGGGCGTGTCCTCGCGTTCCGGGGTCGCCAGTTCGGTGCCGGCCGGGCCGTCCTCCTCCACGGGCGCGTGCGCCCGGCTCCCGTTGGTCGCGGCCCGGCCGTTCAGGTCGGGGTCGGTCCGGGCGCTGGGCACCGACGTCGCGCCGCTGGCGGCCTCCGGTGCGCCGGCTCCGTCGTCCGCACCGGCCACGGCGACGGCTCCGGCCCGCCGGTCGGATGTGCCCGGGGCACCGTTCGCGGACCCCACGGGCTCCTCCTCGGCCCGGTCGGCCGACGTCTCCTCCTGGTCGGCGACGACGATCACGGAGACGGGTACGTCCCGCAGCGCCTCCGCGTCCCGCTTCTCCCGCTCCGACACGTCCTCCGACCCGTCCTCCGGCTCCTCCAGCCCGTCGGCGGCCGGCCGGTCGGAGCCCGCCACGGGGGCGGCGTCCCGCTCGCCCTCGGAGAGCAGGTGGTCGAGAGGCGCCTGGTCCGTCGCCGAGGTGTTCTCGGCGTCGCCGGCCGCCGCCGCCCCGCTCGCCCGCCTCCGCATCGGGCGGAGCACGAGCAGCGTGACCGCGACCACCCCGAGCGCGAAAGAAACCAGGCACCACAGGAATATCTGGCTGAACAGCCAGCCCATACGCGTTTCCCTCCCTTGAGCACGATCACACCCGATCACCGGAAAGGTCCGCGCGATTCCCGACCGTGCCGATTCCCGGCCGGACCACCGCGGGCTTCTCGGCTGTGGCGTGTCCTCTGGTTTCCACTGGTGGCCACGAACCACCGTTGGCGGCTGTCGTGCGCCGGGCCACCGTCAGCCCGCCCGGTCCGGTGGTCACCGTGTCGCCGCTGACCACCGCGACCTCGGGTTGTCCCGTCCGCTCGGGGACTACCCGCACTGGTCGGGCCGACGCACGGCTTGATCGCCAGCAGGTACTTCATACTTGACTGGCAGCGCCCATGCCAGCGCCAAGACCACAAGGTGTGAGTCCTCCGCCGAATTTCACCAATTCGAGCAAGGAGTTCCGCACTCCCGGTCAGAATTCTCCCCGCCGCATCCCGTACTTCTCACGAACAAGCGACAAGTCCGGTGGCAGCACTCGACATTCTCCGGATCGTGTCACACGCGGTGATCAACAACGGACACGCCCGGGTCGCCGGCCATGCGGACCAGCGACGGCCCGCGACACACCGCGCGGCCGGCCGCACTCGCCGGCCACCTCCGGAGCCCCGCACCCCCGGGGCCGCGCCCGCGACGACACGCACCGGTTCACTGACCGTCCCGGCCGGCTCCGTCCCCGCTCGACTCGTCGCCGCGCACCACCCGTCGCAGCCGGGGGACCCGGTCGGCGAGGGCCCGTTCCGCTCCCCGGGCCGCCGGCTGGTAGTAGTCGCGGCCGACGAGCTGGTCGGGCGGGTACTGCTGGGTCAGCACGCCCTCGGGCACGTCATGGGGGTACCGGTACCGCTCGGCGTGCCCGAGCCGAGCGGCGCCCGCGTAGTGCCCGTCGCGCAGGTGCGGCGGCACGGCGCCCACCGCCCCCCGGTTCACGTCGGCCACCGCCGCGTCGATCGCCGTGATCACCGCGTTCGACTTCGGGGCGGTCGCCAGGTGGATCGTCGCCTGGGCCAGCGCGAGCCGTGCCTCGGGCATCCCGATGAGCTGCACGGCCTGGGCGGCGGACACGGCGGCGGTGAGGGCCGTCGGATCGGCGAGGCCGATGTCCTCACTGGCGTGCACGACCAGCCGGCGCGCGATGAAGCGCGGGTCCTCCCCTGCGGCGACCATCCTGGCCAGGTAGTGCAGCGCGGCGTCGACGTCCGACCCCCGGATGGACTTGATGAAGGCGCTGGTCACGTCGTAGTGCTGGTCGCCCTGCCGGTCGTAGCGCACGGCGGCCCGGTTCACCGTGTCCTCCACGGTGTCGAGGGTGATCGTGGCCTCCCCGACGGAGTCACTGGCCTCGGCGGCCGCCTCCAGGGCGGTGAGCGCCCTCCTGGCGTCGCCGCCGGCGAGGCGGACCAGGTGGTCCTCGGCGTCGGTGGCGAGCTCCAGCCGTCCCCCCAAGCCCCGTTCCTCGGCCAACGCCCGCCGGACGAGTTCGCGGACCGCCTCGTCCTCGAGCGGCCGCAGCTGGAGGACCAGCGACCGGGAGAGCAGCGGGGCGACCACGGAGAAGAACGGGTTCTCGGTGGTCGCGGCCACGAGCAGGATGATCCGGTCCTCCACCGCACCCAACAGGGCGTCCTGCTGGGTGCGGGAGAAGCGGTGGACCTCGTCGATGAACAGCACCGTCCGCTCGGACCGCCGGCCGAGGCGACGCCGCGCCTCCTCGATGACCGCGCGCACCTCCTTCACCCCGGCGGAGAGCGCGGAGAGCGCGACGAACCGGCGACCGGTGGCGAGCGACACCAGGGAGGCGAGGGTGGTCTTGCCGGTGCCGGGCGGCCCGTACAGCATCACCGAGGCGGGAGCCCCGCCCTCGACCAACCGCCGCAGCGGCGCCCCCGGGTGCAGGAGGTGGTCCTGGCCCACCACCTCGTCCAGCGTGCGGGGTCGCATCCGCACCGGGAGGGGCGCGTTCGCCGCGACCGCCTCGTTGGCGTCCTGCTGGACCTGCGCCTCGAACAGGCCCTCGTCGAAGAGTCCGTCTGCCACGGCGACGACGCTACCCGGCGACCCGGTCGGGTCGGTCCGGCGACCGCCGGGGGGACGCCGTGGTCAGCGGAAGGCCGGGTAGGTGGGCAACTGCTGGGTCTTGAGGCCGAAGTGCGCCCGGATGCCCTCCGCGACCTGATCGGCGTGCTCCCGCATGGTGGGGCTGAGCCGCTCGTCCCCGGCGAGGCGCTCCCACTGCGTGAGCAGGGTGAGGTACCGCAGGATCGGGTCGCCGTGGTCGTTGGCGGCGGGGACGTCGGCGCTCCGCTCGTTGGCGATGCCCAACAGCTTCCAGGTGGTCAGCCAGGCCCACAGCAGCTGCGCCCTGAGCAGCCACGGCATCAGCACGGCGTCGTCGTCGAGCTCGGGCCACACGGCGCTGACCTCGGACCGCCACGCCGCGAGCATCGCCTGGGACATGCGAGCGGGTATCGCCGAGCCGCACCAGCAGGAGGCGAAGGGCACGCTGAGGTTGACCGCGTCCAGCGCGATGTCGCGCATGCAGCCGCCCTCGAAGTCGAGGAAGCGGACCCCGGAGCTGGTGACGACGCTGTTGTCCGGGCAGATCTCCGAAGGGCTGAACGCGCGGTAGCGGCCGCGCGCGAAGAGGCGGACCTCCTCACCCAACTCCGCCAGCACCGCGTCCGGGGTGTCGACGCCGACCGTCTCGGCCAGCAGGGTCGGCAGCTCGGCCAGCATCCGTTCGGAGTCCTCGACGGCGGCCGGCCGCGCCGGTTCGAGCCCGCCGAGCCGGCGGACCAGGGTGTCGAAGTCCGCTTCCCGCCCGGCCGTGCTGGCGTGGAGGCGACCGAGCCCCCTCGCCCAGGCGAGCAGGGCCGTCTCGGCGGCCCGGGTGTCCGAGCCCTCCAGCCGGTCGGTCAGGGTCGGGGCGCGCCCGAGGTCCTCCAGGATGACCAGCCGCTCGCTGGCGTCCTGACCGACGAGTTCCGGACCCACCCAGGTCTCGGAGGGCAGGGCGGTGAGCAACTGGCAGCTGGCCGCCTCGTGGGCGAAGGGGTCGGCGGCCGCCTCGGGCGCGGGGCCCTGGTAGTGCTTGATCACCAGCGATCGGGGCAGCGAGAACGGGTTCTCGACCACCCTGACCCTGATCACCACAGCGCGGCCGCTGCCGCCCAGGTCCTCCGGGTCGCCCAGCCGCACCGGGGCTCCGAAGCGACGGGACAGCGCGGACTCAGCGGCGGCAACCGTTGGAGTCATCCCAGTGGTTTCTTCGGTTGTGCCGTCGACCGCCGTTGGCCGACCGACCGCAATCTCCAGACTCATCTCTTCCGACCCTACCGCTGTTCGGGTCCTCATTTGGCCACTCTGCGTAGTACATCAAGGTGAATTCGGGGTGTCCGGGCGTGTCGCACCCGGACACCCCGCGTTCCTCATGCCTCCGCGGTCTTCCTGACCGGCTTCGCGTCAACACCGGCCTCCCGGCGCTGCTGGAGGGTGATGGGCGCCGGAGCCTGCGTCAACGGGTCGAAACCGCCTCCCGACTTCGGGAACGCGATGACGTCGCGCAGCGAGTCCGCGCCAGCCAGCAGCATGACGATGCGGTCCCACCCGAAGGCGATGCCGCCGTGCGGCGGGGGGCCGAACTTGAAGGCGTCCAGCAGGAACCCGAACTTCTCCCGCGCGTCCTCGGAACCGATCCCCATGACCTCGAAGACGCGCTCCTGCACGTCGCGCTGGTGGATCCGGATCGAGCCACCGCCGATCTCGTTGCCGTTGCAGACGAGGTCGTAGGCGTAGGCGAGGGCGTGCTCCGGGTCCTGGTCGAACCGGTCGATCCACTCGGGGGTCGGCGAGGTGAAGGCGTGGTGCACCGCCGTCCACCGGCCGGAGCCGACGGCGACGTCGTCGGTCTCGTCGACGGACTCGAACATGGGCGCGTCGGTGACCCAGACGAAGGACCACGCGTCCTCGTCGACCATTCCCGTGCGGCGCGCGATCTCCAGCCTGGCCGCCCCCAGCAGCGCCCGGGCGTCGGAGGGCCGGCCGGCCGCGAAGAAGACGCAGTCGCCGGGAGCGGCGCCGACCGCCTTGGCCAGTCCCTCCCGCTCCCCGTCGGAGAGGTTCTTGGCGACCGGGCCACCCAGGGTGCCGTCCTCGGCGACGAGCACGTAGGCCAGCCCCTTGGCGCCGCGCTGCCTCGCCCAGTCCTGCCAGGCGTCGAGCTGGCGGCGCGGTTGGTCCGCGCCACCCGGCATGACCACGGCGCCCACGTAGGGCGCCTGGAAGACCCGGAAGGTCGTCTCCGAGAAGTACTCGGTCATCTCGGTCAGTTCGAGACCGAACCGCAGGTCCGGCTTGTCCGTCCCGTACCGCGACATGGCCTCGTGGTAGGTGATCCTCGGGATGGGCGTGGTGATCTCGTGGTCCGCCAGCTCGGCCCACAGCGCGGAGACGATGCGCTCGCCGAGCTCGATCACGTCCTCCTGCTCGACGAAGCTCATCTCGATGTCGAGCTGGGTGAACTCCGGCTGCCGGTCGGCCCGGAAGTCCTCGTCCCGGTAGCAGCGCGCGATCTGGTAGTAGCGCTCCACCCCGCCCACCATGAGCAGCTGCTTGAACAGCTGCGGGGACTGCGGCAACGCGTACCAGGAGCCGGGCTGGAGGCGGGCCGGGACGAGGAAGTCCCTGGCGCCCTCGGGAGTGGACCGGGTGAGGGTCGGGGTCTCGACCTCGACGAACCGCCGCTCGTCCAGCACGGAGCGGGCGACGCGGTTGGCCTCGCTGCGCAGCCGCAGCGCGCGGGCGGGACCGGAACGCCGCAGGTCCAGGTACCGGTACCGCAGCCGGACCTCCTCCCCCGCCTCCACGTGCTCGTCGAGCGGGAAGGGCAGCGCGGCCGACTCGGACAACACGTCCAGCTCGGTGACCGTGACCTCGATCTCGCCGGTGGGGATCTCGGGGTTCTCGTTGCCCTCCGGGCGGACGACGACCTCGCCGGTGACCCGCAGGCAGAACTCGGAGCGCAGCCGGTGGGCCCGCTCGGCCATCTCGCCCTCGCGGAAGACCACCTGGGCGACGCCGGAGGCGTCGCGAAGGTCGATGAAGATCACTCCCCCGTGATCGCGACGGCGCGCCACCCACCCGGTGAGGGTGATGGTCTGGCCTACATGCTCGGCGCGCAGGGCGCCGGCCTCATGCGTGCGCAACACGAGTTCGGGTCTCCTTGTCCTGAGATGTGCGTAGGCTGGGTCGCCAGCCAGGTACGCCAGGGTGACCTCAAGAGGCTAGCCAATCCCCGACCACCGCCGTCGAGCAGGTTTCCCGGCCCACGGCCCGGCGACCGCGAATCGCCCGGCCCCCGCGCCGGCGACGGACCGCGGACCCCCGGCCCCGCCTGATCCGGCCGAAGCGTTCCGCCCCCCGAGTGAGGGGCCGATCGCCCGATCGCGCCGCGGCGGCGTCGTCCGTTACGACTAGTTGCAACACCGTCACAGCTTGCTCCGATGAACAGGCGTTACCGACCCCTTGGAGGAGTCCGACGTGACCGATGACAACAGGTCGAAGATCTGGATCCGCAGACACGGCTGGTGGCAACCGCCGCAGCCCTTCACCGAGGACAGCGGCTGGCACCTGTGGCCGGCGGGGCAGGTGCTGAGCCGGTCGCCGCTGTCGGTGATGACCCCCGGCTTCGAGTACTACGTGTGCGACGGCGGCCCCTCCCGGCGCCGGGCCTTACGCCGGCTGGTCCGGGTCGGCAGCGTCTCCCCGCGTTTCGTCGTCACCTCGCTCGACGACGGGTTCGACCAGTTGGGCACCTTCTTCCGCGACCAGGACCGCACCCTCAGCGTCGACGGCTGGTACAAGGACCAGTACACGCGGGACAAGTTCCGCTCACCGAGGAACTTCCACCTGTTGGCCTGGACCTTCGAGGTGGCCGAGACCGTCGCCGTTCCGCTCCCCTCGACGCTGCGGTTCGCCCCGAGCGGGTGGCTGAACCTGGAGCGCGACGCGCTGTCGCCCGCCGAGGTGGGGTGACCGGGAGGGGCGAGCGCCCGGGGCGCGAGCACGGTTCCCGGCCGGCTTCTGGGTCGTGCGGGCGTCCTCCTGGCACGATCTCGCACCCATGCGCCAGGCGACGGCGGCACGCGGTCCCGGGCGGGAGGGGTTCACCCAGATCCGGCGCGCACCAGGTGGGTCATCACCGGCGCGTGCTCGCCCGGCAGGTCGAGGGTGGCGCTGACCTCACCCGCCGCCGCGTCGATCACGGAGATGCTGCTCTCCCGCGCGTTGAGCGCGAAGACCCGTCGCCCGTCCCCCGAGACGGCCAACGCGGTGGGTCCCGCTCCGACCGGGACGGCGGAGGCCGCGCCGGTCTCCCGGTCGATGGCGGAGACGGCGTCCTCGTCGACGCGCACCGCGTAGACCGGGTCGTCGGGTCCCGCCGAGACCGCGGCGTCGCCGTGCGCGACCTCGGTCCGCGCCTCCCAGAGCACCTCGAAGGTGCCCGCGTCGAGGTCGCGGAGGAGCCGCTGGTCACCCTGGTCGACGAGGAGGAGCCGCCCACCGGTCGGGCGGAGCAGCGCCGCCGGCGAGGGCAGCCGGGCGGTGCCCACCGACAGCTCCGCCGCGTCGACGACTAGGACCTCGGGCGCGGCGGCGGCGGGCAACAGGGTCCGCCCGTCGTCCGTGCTGACCGGCCGCAGGGTGCGGACGCCGAGGTCGACCGTGCCGTGGAGCTCGCCCGTCGCCGCGTCGAGCACGGTCAGGGTGTCCCCGGCGACGGCCTTGACGACCAGCATTGACCCGTCGGAGGTGACGTCGAGGTAGAAGGCATCGCGGTCGCGGGCGGGGAAGGTGGCCACCACCCCACCGTCGGCGGTGTCGATCACGGTCACGACGGCCTGGGCGCCGGCGCGCGTCAGGGCGTAGACCCGGCCACCGTCCGGCGAGGCCGCCAGGTCGCTGGGCGGGGCGTCGACCGGGACCGTCCGCACGACGTCCCCGGCGGCCGGGTCGACCACCAGCACGGCGTCGGGGTTCGCCGAGCCCACGTAGAGGCGGTCGCCCCCGTTCCGCTGCTCGGGAAGGGCTGTGCCGTTCGTCCCGGCGGGAGTGGCGGCGGCCGGACGCCCGCCGGGGGCCGTCGGCGCGACGAGCGCGAGGAGCAGCGCGAGCGCGCCGACCGCGACCCGCCGCGCGGTGCGGAGGGGCCGCCTTCCCGGTGCGGGCGCGCCGCGACGGGCACGGGGCCGGGCGGTGTCGGCCACGGAGGTGGGGTCCGGGCGCGGGCGACGACTCGGAGCGGCGGAGCTGCGCATGGGGGTGTCCCTCCGGCTGGGTCACGGACGCGCGGGAAGTGAAGCAAGTTCGGACCGGTTCCGGCGAGCCGCCGCTCCGGTGGGATGCCGAACCTGTCCGGGGAACACTCCGGGCGGGTGACGGGCGAGCGGCCACCCCCGCGCCCGAACCGAGGCTCCCGTCGGCGGAGCCCGGAGCTGGGTTCGGCGGCCGCCGCCTCGTCCCCGTCGGCGGCCGGCACGGCGCCGGGGGTCCGGGTGGTGCCCCCGGAACGGGGGTCAGAGGAGCGTGAGCTGGGTGGCGTGCTCCCGGCTCGGACGGCTGGGCGGGGTCGCCGACGACGTCGCTCCGGCGCCCCGGTGCTCCCCGGGCCGTTCGCGGAGCAGGCCGTGCGCACGGGCGGCCAGCCGGACCCGTTCGGCGACGACGCGCTGGTAGGCCTTCGGCGCGTACGCACCATCCCGGTACAGCCGTTCGTACCGCTCGACCAGGCCAGGGTGCTCCCGGGCCAGCCACCCCAGGTACCACTCCCGCGCCCCGGGGCGGAGGTGGAGCACCACCGGCGTCACGCTCGTCGCGCCAGCGGCGGCGATCGCGGCCACGGCGCTGTCGATCCGCTCCGCCGAATCCCCCAGGCCGGGGAGGATCGGGGCCATCAGCACACCGCACCCCACCCCGGCGTCGGTCAGCCGGCGCACGGCGTCCAGCCGCGCTCGGGGGGAGGGGGTGCCCGGCTCCACCGAACGCCACAGCCGCTCGTCGAGGTGACCCACCGACATCGACACCGAGACGGAGGTGCGGCGGGCGGCGCGCTCGAGGAGGTCCAGGTCCCGCAGGAGCAGCGTGCCCTTGGTGAGGACGGAGAAGGGGTTGGCCGCGTCGGCCAAGGCTCCCAGGATGTCGCGCATCAACCGGTAGCGGCCCTCCGCCCGCTGGTAGGGGTCCGTGTTGGTGCCCATCGCCACGTGCTCCCCCGTCCAGCCCGGTCTGGCCAGTTCCCTGCGGAGCACCTCGCCGGCGTTGACCTTGACGATGACCCGGGTGTCGAAGTCGTGGCCGGCGTCCAGGTCGAGGTAGGTGTGGGTCCGCCGGGCGAAGCAGTAGACGCAGGCGTGGGTGCACCCCCGGTAGGGGTTGACCGTCCAGCCGAAGGGCATCGACCCGCCCGGTACCCGGTTGAGGACGCTCCTGGCCATCACCTCGTAGAAGGTGATGCCGGCGAACTCCGGCGTCGTGGTCTCGCGGAGGAACCCGTGGAGCCGTAGCGGCTGTTCCATGCCGGGGAGCACCGCCTCGCTCCGGGCCGCTCCGTCCGCCCGCTGTCCGTCCCATCGCACGGCGAGCATTCGAACACACATTCGAGCGACGGACAACGAGCACCCGGTTGCGACGCATGTAAGATCTCACTTACAGGTGACACTCCACCAGTTCACCAGTCAGTCAAGCGAGGGCACCGGACCCGGGCGGTCGCGCACCGCCGGCCGAGGGGACTCGTCCTCCTCGTGCGCCCCTCACCGACCACCGGGAGCACCGACATGACCGATTCGCGTCTCCACTCGCCGGGAACGCTGAAGGACCACCGTGCCCGCCCGGCCGTCGGCGGGACGACATCCGACCCGGCCGAACCACCGCCGTTACCCGAGGACCGGGGCCGCACCGCCGGGCGACGGCGGGAACCGCCGATGAGCGCTCCGACACGGGCACGTCCCCGGCCTCACCTGCCCGCCCAGGACGTCAGGGCGGACGCGGGAGCCACCGCCCCGGGAGCCGCGCCACCCGCCGCGGGCATCACCGCCCTCCGACCATCGACGGCCAGGCCGGGCCGGGACCGCCTGGTGGACCTGCTGCGCGCCTGGGGAACGATCTGCGTGATCGTGATGCACTGGGTCATCCCGGAGGTGGCCTGGAACGGGCATCAGCTGGAGATCGGCAACGCCCTCGTCCACGGGTGGGGCTGGCTGGCCACCTGGGCGTTCCAGGTCATCCCGCTGATGTTCTTCGCCTCCGGCTGCGCCACCCACCTCCAGCTCAGCCGCCGCCCGCGCCCGACCCTGTCCTTCGTCCGGGCTCGGATCCGACGTCTGCTCCCGCCCGTCGCGGTGTTCGCCGCGTTCTGGATCGCCGCCGCCGTCGTGTTGCCCCTCATCGGGGTCCCGACGTCGGCCGCGCACTCGGCGGCGACGCTCGCACCGCAGCTCCTGTGGTACCTGGGCGTCTACCTGATCCTGCTGCTGCTGTCGCCGCTGCTGTTCCGCGCCTTCGCGCGGTTCGGCCACCGGCTGACCCTCGCGGTGGCCGCCGGCGCGGCGCTGGTCGACCTCGCGCGCTTCACCCTGGACCTGCCGGTGCTCGGCCTGATCAACATCGTGTTGGTCTGGGCGGTCCCGTACCTGCTCGGCTACGCCTACGCGGCCGGTCCGCTGACCACGATCCCCCGCGGCACGCTCCTGGTCGGCGCCCTCGGGAGCCTGGCCCTGCTCGCGCTGCTGGTGGCGGTTGGGCCCTACCCGGCCAGCATGGTCGGTATGCCGGGCGCCCCGCTGTCGAACATGAACCCGCCGACGGTCTGCCTGCTCGCCCTGACCGGGCTGCACCTGTCGCTCGCGCTGCTGTGGCGGCGACGCCTGGAACGGCTGGCCGCCCGCCCCACGGTGGCCGCCCTGGTCGGCTGGATCGGGCGGCACAGCATGACGCTGTACCTGTGGCACCTCACCGCGATGTTCTTCGTCATCGGCGCTGCGCTGTTCGCGCTGGACCTGCACCTGCCCGACAGCTGGAGCACCCAGTGGTGGCTGACCCGTGCGCTCTGGTTCGGCGCGGCCGGCCTGGTCCTCGCCGTGCTGGTGCTGGCCTTTCGGCGCGCTGAGCTGCGCCGGCCCCCTCGGCCGGGGACCCGCCCCTCCCCCGTTCCCCTCTCCCCTGTTCTCCCCGCCCCGGTGGACCTCATCGGCCCCGAGCTGCCGTCGGCGGGAGGCGGCGCCGGGCTGCGAGCCCGGACCAACGCCGCACCCGCCGTCCAGCCGGTCCACAGCGCCCGCTGGGACCAGCGCCGGTGACGGCGGGCACGCTGCCCGGTCCGGACCTAGGATGAGCCGGCGGCGCTGATCGGTCCCGCGTCGCGGCCGACGCACCCCGGCGGTCCTCGGACCGCCCACGCGTGCCCAGGGGACGCGCCGCCACCGGCCCGACCAGCACGGAGGGGAGGACCCGGCGCTCCCGCCGCGCGAAGCGGCGGCCGTCGGCGAGTCTGGATGAACGGCAACGGCGACCAGGACTGGTTCCGCTCGGCGGGAACCCCCGCCCCCGGCCGGGAGCACCCCCCGGAGAGCGCCACCGAACGCACCGACGAGCTACCACCTGTCGCCGGTTCCCCCCACCGGGACGGCCGGCCCAGGAGCAGTCGTCGACCAGCGGGTGCGGGCCACGGGCGAGGCGACCTCCCCGGCACGTCGGTGCCCGGCGAGACCGGTGAGACCGGGGAGCCGCCGTCCGCCCCACCGCCCGACCCGAGGCCGGGGTCCCGGTCCTCCACCGGCGCGGGGCGTGCCGAGGCGCCGACCTCAGCGCCGGGCGGCACCCGACGGGCCCGGCCCCGGCCGGACGACGGCTCCGAACCGGGTACGGCGCCACGACGTGAGCGGCGGGGCGCCGGGGCCGAGCGGGACCGCGCCGGCCGAGCCCGCCCAGGAGGACGGCCGGCGACCCCCGGTGGAGGGGCTGGCCGCGTCCGAGGGAGGCGGCCGGCGGAGGGGAACCCGGCCCCCGGTGGTGGCGGGGGCGGATCCGGCCCACCGCCGCAGGGCCCGCCCCCAGCCGGGCACGGGCACGGACACGGGCACGGGCACGGGCCGAGCACCCCTGCCTCGCGCCGGGTCCGGCTGCTGCTGGCCTGGCTCCTCACCCCGTGCCTGCTGGCCGCCCTGGGCGGCATGGTGTGGCTCTACCCCTCCGGGTACGAGTCGCCCAACCCCTCCGAACTGGGCTTCGGCGCCGAACCGGTGAACGGCGACATCACCGCCACGGCGGCGTCCTCGTGCCAGACGAGCCTGGCCGAACCCGGCGCGAGCCCCCCACCTCCCGCGCCGCCGCCAGGAGGTGGCGACCAGGACTGCGTGCGGCTGGACGTGACCCTCACCAGCGGTGAGGGAGCGGGGCGGGTCATCACGCAGGTCCTGCCCGTCGAACCCGGCACCCCGCGCTTCGCGGTCGGGGACCAGGTGGTGCTCTCCTACGCGGGCAGCGAGCCGGACAACCCGATGTCCTACCAGGTCGTGGACTACCAGCGCGGGCCGGCGTTGGCCTGGCTCGCGGCGCTGTTCGCGCTGTCCGTCGTGCTGCTCGCCAGGTGGAAGGGGCTGACCTCCCTCCTCGGACTGGCGCTCAGCTTCCTCGTGCTCGTCTTCTTCGTGCTCCCCGCGATCCTCGCCGGGCAGGACGCCGTCCTGGTCGGTGTCGTCGGCTCCGGCGTGATCATGTTCATCGTCCTGTACCTCGCGCACGGCTTCTCCGCCCGGACCTCGACGGCGGTGCTGGGCACGTTGCTCAGCCTCGGCCTGATCGCCCTGCTCGGGGTGTTCTTCGCCTCGACGACCCGGCTCACCGGCCTGGACGACGAGACCACCAACCTCATCACCATCGTCGGCGGCAGCATCGACCCGCGCGGTCTCCTCCTCGCCGGTGCACTGATCGGCGCGCTCGGCGTGCTCGACGACGTCACCGTCACCCAGACCAGCGCGGTCTGGGAGCTCCGCGCCGCGAACCCCGCCCTGGGGTGGCGGCAGCTGTACGCGGCCGGGCTGCGCATCGGTCGGGACCACATCTCGGCGGCGGTGAACACGCTCGCCCTGGCCTACGCGGGTGCCGCGCTGCCGATGCTCCTCGCCTACTCGCTCTCCGGGATCGACTTCGGCACGCTCGTCGGCGCCCAGGTGGTGGCGCAGGAGATCGTCCGAACCCTCGTGGGCAGCATCGGCCTGGTCGCCGCGGTCCCGATCACCACGGCGATCGCGGCCGTCGTCGCCTCCCGGGAGGACCCGCCGAACCCCGGCGACCGCACCCCCCGGTCCGACCCCGGCCCCGAGGACGGCGGCGGCACCGAGCAGGAGGACCGGAACGGGGACGGTCCCGCCGGCGGCACGTCGGACACCCGGGAACGGACGGGGGAACGGGCGCCTTCCGAGGCCGGCGGTCGGCGCCGGCGCGCGGAACCGGACCACCGCCCCCCGTCCTCCTCCCCGGCGGAGCGACCGCCGCGGCGGGACCGCCGGGATCAGTCCAGGGCGGCGACGAAGCGGGCGACCGCGTCGGAGCCGATCCGCCGGGGCACCCGACCAGCCGGCACCAACGACGCCAGCTGGTAGAGGGGCCGGTCGGCGGCGGCCTCCCCACGCGCGTCGGCCCGGAGCTGGGCGATCAACAACTGGGACAGGACCAGCGCCCGGGTGTCCCCCGTGGCCGCGAGGGCGTCCGCGAGACGCCGCAGCTCGTACACGCCCAGTTCCCGGCCGCCGGAACCCGCGTAGAGGGCCACGGCCACGTTGACCAGCCGCCGCCGTGGTCCGCCCTGGACCAGGACGCCGATGGTCCGCACACCCCGCTGGTCGGCGACCAGCACCGTGATGTCGGTCAGCTCGGCCAGGTCGACGGTCCGCGTGCCCAGGGCGCGCACGGAGAGCTCCGAGCCCGAGAGCCAACACCGACGGCGCGACTCCGCCCAGGCGAGGAGCAACAGCGGAACGGCGACGACCGCCGCCGCCACCAGACCGGCGGTGCGCCCCCCGACCAGGCCGAACAGGCCGCCCAGGGCGGCCCCGACGAGCACAGCGCCGATCCCGACCGACTTCGCCCGTTTGCGGAGGAACTCCGGCGGGAGCAGGTCGAGCGGGATGCGGTCGGTCTCGGCTGCCCGCTCACTCACCCGGCCAACGCCTCCTTCACGGTGGTGAGCAGCTCGGCACGCCCGACGGCGCGCTGGGACCCGTCCCGGAGGTCCTTGAGCTGCACCTCGTCCTGCTCCAGGTCCCGGTCCCCCGCGACGACGGCCAACCGGGCCCCCGAACGCCCGGCGGCCTTCATGGCCCCCTTGAGCCCCTTGCCCCCGTAGGCGAGGTCGACCCGGACCCCGGCGCCGCGCAGCGCCGCCGCGATCCGCACCAGCTGCCGCTTCGCCGCCTGCCCCAGGGGGACGCAGTAGACCTCGCAGCGGGCCTCGTCCCCAACGGCCAGCCCCTCGGCGCGCGCCGCGAGCAGGGTCCGGTCGACCCCCAACCCGAAACCGATGCCGGACAGCTCCTGACCACCCAACTGGGCCATCAGGCCGTCGTAGCGGCCACCGCCGCCGATACCGGACTGCGCGCCCAGTCCGTCGTGGACGAACTCGAAGGCGGTCTTGGTGTAGTAGTCGAGGCCCCGGACCAGGCGCGGGTTCTCGGTGAACTTCACCCCCAGCCCGGTCAGGTGTTCCTTGACCTCCTCGTAGTGCTCACGGCACTCCGGCGAGAGGTGGTCCACCATCAGGGGGGCGTCGGCCAGCAGCTCCCGCACCTCCGGTCGCTTGTCGTCGAGCACCCGCAGGGGGTTGATCTCGGCGCGCCGGCGGGTCTCCTCGTCCAACGGAAGGGCCCGCAGGAACTCCTGGAGCCGCTCCCGGTACTCGGGGCGGCAGGTCGAGTCACCCAGGCTGGTCAGTTCCAGCCGGTACCCCGTCAGGCCGAGCGCCCGGTAGCCCGCGTCGGCGACCGCGATGACCTCCGCGTCCAGCGCGGGGTCGTCCACGCCGATCGCCTCGACGCCGACCTGGAGCAGCTGCCGGTACCGGCCGGCCTGCGGGCGCTCGTAACGGAAGAACTGCCCCGTGTAGTACAGCTTCACGGGCAGCTGTCCCCGGTCCAGGCCGTGCTCGATGACGGCGCGCATCACCCCGGCCGTGCCCTCGGGGCGCAGGGTCACCGACCGGCCGCCCCGGTCGGTGAAGGTGTACATCTCCTTGCTGACCACGTCGGTCGACTCGCCGACGCCCCGCGCGAAGAGGGCGGTGTCCTCGAAGACGGGCAGCTCGACGTAGCCGTAGCCGGCGCGTCGCGCGGCTTCGGCGAGGGTGTCGCGGACGGTCAGCAGCGCGGCGGACTCCGGCGGCAGGTAGTCCGGGATGCCTCGGGGTGCGGTGAAGGCGGTCATGGTGTGCGGATCACAGTCCTCTGCGCAGGAAGGGGTTGACGGCACGCTCGCGGCCGATGGTCGTGGTCGGTCCGTGGCCGGGCAGCACGGTCGTCTCGTCTGGCAGCGTCAACACCCTGGTCCGCAGGGTCGTCAGCATCCGCTCGTGGTCGCCGCCGGGGAGGTCCGTCCGCCCGATCGAACCGGCGAAGAGGGTGTCCCCCGACAACATCAGACGGTCCGGACCGTCGCCTCCCGGCGGGCCGGTGTGGAAGCACACCGACCCGCCGGTATGGCCTGGCGTGTGGTCCACCCCGATCGACAGGCCACCGAACTCGAGGGTGGCGCCGTCCGCGAGGTCCCGGACCTCCGCCGGCTCGCTCATCTCCAGTCGCCCACCCAGCAGCGCGGCGACGTCCGGTCCGAGTCCCCGCAGCGGGTCGGCCAGCATCGGCCGGTCGTCGGGGTGGACCCACACCGGAACCCCGTACTCCTCGCAGATCGAGGCGGCGGAGTAGGAGTGGTCGAAGTGCCCGTGGGTGAGCAGCACCGCCAGCGGGGTCAGCCGGTGGGTGCGGAGCCGTTCGGCCAGCGGCTCCCCGACCTCCTGGCCGGGGTCGACGATGACGCAGCCCTCGCCCTCCGCCGGTGCCAGCAGGTAGCAGTTGGCCTGGAGCGGACCGGCCGGGAAGCCGACGACGAGCACGCGAGAACCTCCAGCGGGGTGGTGTCCGTGGTCGCGTCGCGTGACGGTCCGGCACACCGTGTGAGCGCCGGGCAGCGCGGAGCGACCCGCCACAGCCTAGCCAACCGGTGTGGCCACCTCGGTTGGCATCTCGTCCCGGCTCCCGCTCCGGCCTCGACCCGACGACCCGGGTGGGTGCCGACGCGCCGGGGACGCGCGTGCGGTGTCACCGGCGGAGGCGTGCGGTGTCACCGGCGGAGGCGTGCGGTGTCACCGGCGGAGGCGTGCGGTGTCACCGGCGGAGGCACGGCACGAACCCGGTCCGGGTGGTGGCCCGCCACGACGTCGAGGAGGGGGCATGGCGGCGGCCCACCGGAGCCGGGCGCCACGGTCGCGACCGGCTCGGGGCCGTCGGCGGTCGGCGCAACGGTGCGGTCCCTCCCGGCCCGTCCCCCGACCTCCCGCCCCCGCCGGCCGGAGGTCGTCCGCCCCCGGCCCGGCGCGCTCCCCACCGCCCTGCCCGCGCCGCCACGGGTCGGAGTCGACTGCCCCGTCCGCACCAGGCACGAACCTCTCACTACGCTCGTACGGCTTCTCGACATAGACTCACCGGCTGCCACCGCCGTGTCGATCCCTGGGAGGGAGCGAGGTGCCGAGCAACGAGCAACGCCGCCAGGCAGCCAAACGCAAGCTGGAGCGCCAGCTGGAACGCCGGGCACAACGGGCCAAGCGCCGCCGCACGATCGGCGTCAGCGCCACCGTGCTGGGGACCGTGCTGGTCGTCGGTCTGGTCTACTTCCTGGCCACGATGGGCGGCGGTGACGACGAGCAGACCGCCTCGGACGCCACCGACCCCGCCACCAGCGGCGAACCCGAGATGCCCGAGGCGGTGACCACGGAGGGCCCCTGCGCCTACATCGAGGCCGAGCAGCCGCCCGTCGACGGCCTGCCCGAGGTCGGGATGCCGGAGGACCCGGACCCGACGCCCTCGGAGGGCACCGTCTCGGTGACCCTCGGCACGAACGAGGGCGAGATCCCGCTGACCCTCGACCGTGAGCAGGCGCCGTGCACGGTGCAGAGCTTCCTGCACCTCGCGGAGAGCGGCTACTTCGACGCCTCCCCCTGCCACCGGCTGGTGGACAGCACCGACGCCCTCGAGGTCCTCCAGTGCGGCGACCCGAGCGGCACCGGCATGGGCGGCCCCGGGTACAACGTCCCGGACGAGATCGACCCGGAGCAGACCTACCCGCGCGGCACGCTGGCGATGGCCAACTCCGGCGCCCCGAACAGCGGCGGCAGCCAGTTCTTCATGGTCTACGGCGACTCCAACGCCCTGGGCCCGCAGTACACGGTGTTCGGCTCCATCGACGAGGGCGGGCTCGAGGTCGTCGACGAGATCGCGGCCGCCGGTCACGACGGCTCCATGGAGGCGCAGGCGGGCGGTGGCGCACCCAACACCGAGGTGACCATCGAGACCGTCACCATCGCGAGCTGAGCCACCCGGACGAACCGACGTCCCCCGAGGCCCGGCCGCCGCACGGCGGCCGGGCCTCGTCGTGCCCGGGGGTCGCTCGCGCGGTGGTGCCGGCCGACGCGCCGGACGAGCCCGCCCTACCCACCAGGCGGGGGACGGAGCGACAGCCCGCCGGTCGTACCGGAAGGGGAGGGCCACCACCAGCGCCCCGCCTCCAGCGCGGGTCACGGCCGGGGCCGGGCGACAGGCCCGCCGGCATCCGCCGCGCGAGCCGGGCCGCGTTGGGGTGCCGCGCTCCACCGGCGGCGGGGTGCCCAGCACCGGGGAAGCGCGCGGGGCTCCCGCTCAGCCCACCGAGGTCACCCGGTAGACGTCGTAGACACCCTCGATGTTGCGCACCGCCTTGAGCACGTGACCGAGGTGCTTCGGGTCGCCCATCTCGAAGGAGAAGCGGCTGACCGCCACCCGGTCGCGGGAGGTGGTGACGGACGCGGAGAGGATGTTCACCCGCTCGTCGGCCAGGATCTTGGTGACGTCGGAGAGCAGCCGGTGCCGGTCCAGGGCCTCCACCTGGATGGCGACGAGGAAGACCGAGGACGCCGAGGGCGCCCACTCCACGTCGACGAGCCGTTCGGGGGCCGCGCGCAGGTCGTCGGCGTTGGTGCAGTCGGTGCGGTGCACGCTGACCCCGCCGCCCCTGGTGACGAACCCGAGGATCTCGTCGCCCGGGACCGGGGTGCAGCACCGGGCCAGCTTCACCCAGATGTCGCGCATCCCCTTGACCGTCACGCCGGCGTCCCCGGTGACCCGCCGCCGGTGCGGCACGGTGGAGGGCGTGGACCGCTCGGCCAGCTCCTCCTCGGCGTGCTCCTCGCCGCCCACCAGGGCCATCAACCGTTGCACGACGTGCTTGGCGGAGGACTGGTTCTCCCCGACGGCCGCGTACAGCGTGCTGATGTCGGTGTAGTGCAGCTCCCGCGCGACGGCGCCGATCGTGTCGGCCGAGACCAGCCGTTGGAGCGGCAGGCCCACCCGGCGGAGTTCCTTGGCGATCGCCTCCTTGCCGGTCTCGATCGCCTCCTCCCGGCGTTCCTTGGCGAACCACTGCTTGATCTTCGCCTTGGCCCGGGGCGAGGAGACGAACGACAACCAGTCGCGGCTGGGTCCCGCGCCTTCCGCCTTCGAGGTGAAGATCTCGACGACCTCACCGTTCTCCAGGGTCCGCTCGAGCGCGACCAGCCGCCCGTTCACCCGGGCACCGATGCAGCGGTGCCCCACCTCGGTGTGCACGGCGTAGGCGAAGTCGACCGGGGTCGAGCCGGTCGGCAGGGTGACGACGTCCCCCTTGGGGGTGAAGACGAAGATCTCGCGGGCCGCCAGGTCGTACCGCAGGGACTCCAGGAAGTCGCCGGGGTCGGCCGCCTCCCGCTGCCAGTCCAGGAGCTGCCGCATCCAGGCCATCTCGTCGACCTCGACGGCCTTGCCCCGATGGGTGCCCTTGGTCTCCTTGTACCGCCAGTGCGCGGCGATGCCGTACTCGGCCGTCCGGTGCATCTCGTGGGTCCGGATCTGCACCTCCAGCGGTTTCCCGTCCGGACCGATGACCGTGGTGTGCAGCGACTGGTAGACGCCGAAGCGCGGTTGGGCGACGTAGTCCTTGAAGCGCCCGGGCATCGGCTGCCACAGCGCGTGCACCACGCCCATCGCCGCGTAGCAGTCGCGGACCTCGTCGACCAGGATGCGCACCCCGACCAGGTCGTGGATGTCGTCGAAGTCCCGTCCCCGGACGATCATCTTCTGGTTGATCGAGTAGTAGTGCTTGGGGCGGCCCTCGACCTTGGCGCCGATGCGGGCCAGGTCGAGGTTGGCCGACACCTGCTGGATGACCTCCCGCAGGTAGGTGTCCCGGGACGGGGCGCGGTTGGCGACCAGGCGGACGATCTCGTCGTACTTCTTGGGCTGGAGGATCGCGAAGGCGAGGTCCTCCAGCTCCCACTTCACGGTCGCCATGCCGAGCCGGTGGGCCAGCGGGGCCAGGACCTCCAGGGTCTCCTTGGCCTTCCTGGCCTGCTTCTCCGGCGGCAGGAAGCGCATCGTCCGCATGTTGTGCAACCGGTCGGCCAGCTTGATGACCAGCACCCTCGGGTCGCGGGCCATCGCGATGACCATCTTGCGGATCGTCTCGGCCTCGGCGGCCGCTCCCAGCTTGACCTTGTCGAGCTTGGTCACGCCGTCGACGAGGTGCGCCACCTCGTCACCGAAGTCCGCGCTCAACCGCTCCAGGGAGTAGTCGGTGTCCTCCACCGTGTCGTGCAGGAGCGCGGCGACCAGCGTCGTGGTGTCCATCCCCAGCTCGGCCAGGATCGTGGACACGGCCAGCGGGTGGGTGATGTAGGGGTCGCCGGACTTGCGGCGCTGGGAGCGGTGCTTCTCCTCGGCGACGTCGTAGGCGCGCTGCAACAGCGCCAGGTCGGCCTTGGGGTGCAGCTCGCGGTGGACGGTGGCCAGCGGTTCCAGCACCTGCTTGACGGAGGAGGACCGTTGCGCGGTGATCCTCCTGGCCAGCCGAGCCCGGACACGTCGGGTCGCCGACGGCTGCCGGTTTCCCGTCGCGGGGACGGCCGCCGTGGTCGCACGCTCGACGTCCTGACTCAACGGCACGCTCCAGGCTCTTCTCGACGTTCTGCTCGGCCCGCCTGCCGGCGGTCCGCCCGCTTGTGCCCCGAAGCACCTCCGGACACTGAGAATAACGCCGGGGCTGGCCGAGGTCTTCCGCCAGGTCGGACTCGCCGACGAACGGTCCTCACCAGGCGGCGGGACGCCCGGGCGTCACCCTCGTGCCGCGACCCGACGAACGCCTGTCGGCCTCCCACCGTCGGTGGAAGGCCAACCACGGGCGTCTCCTGGAGAACCCGGGCCCGACGAGCCCGGGCAACCGGGTCAGTCGTCCTTCTTGCCGTCCTTGGCGCCGACGGAGGTCGTGGCCTTCTCGGCGTCCGAACCGTCCTTGTCGTCGGCCAGCTCGCTGGCCAGGCCGTTGGTCTCGGGCAGCCCGACGGTCTCGTCGGTGGACTCGCTGGTGGCCTCCGAGGCCTCGGCCGGCGGCTGCACGCGCTCACGGACGGCCGCGCGCACCCAGGTGGTCACCACGCCGGGGGCCACCTCCAGGCCGATCGTCTCGTCATCGCTGGTGTCCGCGACGGTGGCGTAGAGCCCCGAGGTGGTCATGACCTTGTCGCCGACCTCCAGCGAGCCCTGGAGCTGCTGCATCTCCTGCATGGCCTTCTTCTGCTTCCGGCTCGCCAGGAACAGCGGCAGCACGATGAGCAGCAGGAAAAGCGGAAGGATGAAGGATTCCATCATTCTCCGTTCGGGGACGCCCACGCGGGTTGACACGTCCGATTGTTCGGGTTTGCGATTCCCAGTGTGCCAGTCCCCGAGAGGTCCTCCGCGTTCCGCCCCTTACCGGGAGCACACACTCCGTTCGTGCGCGTGCACCGAATCGCCGTGCGTCACCACTCTAACCCTCGCCGCCAGGGGCGGTCCGCCCCGCGGTCTGCGCGGCCGCCGCGTCCTCCGGTGGGCGCAGACCCAGGTGTTCCCAGGCCGCGGCCGTGGCGACCCGCCCTCGGGGGGTCCTGGCGAGCATTCCCGCCCGCACCAGGTACGGCTCGCAGACCTCCTCGACCGTCCCCGGCTCCTCCCCGACGGCGACGGCGAGCGTCGAGACCCCGACCGGGCCTCCCCCGAAGGACCGCACCAGGGCGGTGAGCACGGCCCGGTCCAGCCGGTCCAGTCCCAGTTCGTCGACGTCGTACACCAGCAGGGCGGCCCGCGCGGTCTCCACGGTGACGGCGCCGTCCGAACGGACCTCCGCGTAGTCGCGGACCCGGCGGAGCAGCCGGTTGGCGATCCGGGGCGTGCCCCGCGAGCGCCCGGCGATCTCCCGGGCGCCGTCGGGTCGGAGGTCGACCCCGAGGATGCTGGCGGAACGGGTGATGATCCGCTCCAGCTCCGCCGGGGAGTAGAACTCCATGTGGGCGGTGAACCCGAAGCGGTCCCGCAGGGGACCGGTCAGCGCCCCCGACCTGGTGGTGGCGCCGACCAGGGTGAACGGCGCGATCTCCAGCGGGATGCTGGTGGCGCCCGGCCCCTTGCCGACGACCACGTCAACCCGGAAGTCCTCCATCGCCAGGTACAGCATCTCCTCCGCCGGCCGGGCCACCCGGTGGATCTCGTCGATGAAGAGCACGTCGCCCTCGGCCAGGTTGGAGAGCATGGCGGCGAGATCCCCGGCCCGCTCCAGGGCGGGCCCCGAGGTCATCCGCACCGAGGCGCCCAGCTCCGCCCCGATGATCATCGCCATGCTGGTCTTGCCGAGTCCGGGCGGCCCGGAGAGCAACACGTGGTCGGGAGGGGCACCCCGGTTCCTGGCCCCGGTCAGGACGAGTTCGAGCTGCTCGCGCACCCGGGGCTGCCCGACGAACTCCGGCAGCGACCGGGGCCGCAGTGTGGCCTCGACATCCCGGTCCCCGGGTTCCGCGCTGGTCGACAGCGCGTCCTCGCCGCCCCGCTGACCGGCCCCCGTTCCGCCGGAGCCGACGTCGAGGTCCGCCCAGTCATTCGCCCAGTCGTCCGTCACGTCACCGCCCCGTCGTCCTCACGTCGTCCCACCTGGCCACGCCTCACCGCTTGCGCCCCAGCAGCGCGAGGGACTTCCGCAGGATCCCGGAGGTGTCCCCGCCACCGTCGGTGGCCAGCACCTTCTCCACCGCCTGCTCCGCCTGCTTCGCCGTGAACCCGAGACCGACCAGGGCCTCGACCACGTGGGTGCGCCGCTGGCCGGCGTCCGGCGCCGCCGCCCCGTCCCCACCGCCGGCGGGAGCCACCGGGCCGAGCTTGTCCCGCAGCTCCACGACGAGGCGCTCCGCCCCCTTGCGGCCGATGCCGGGCACCTGGGTGAGGGTGGTCAGGTTGCCCTCGGACACCGCCGTGCGCAGCTGGTCCGGTTCCAGCACCGCCAGCATGGCCAGCGCGAGCCGGGGACCGACGCCGGAGACGGTCTGGAGCAGTTCGAAGAGCTCCTTGACCTCGTCGGTGGGGAACCCGTACAGCGTCCAGGAGTCCTCCCGGATGACGAGGCTGGTCACGAGCTCGACCTGTTCGCCACGTCGCAGCCCGGCCAGCGTGGTCGGGGTGGTGCGCACGGCGAGCCCGATCCCGGAGACCTCGACGACGGCGTGGTCGAGACCGACGGAGCGCACCGTTCCGCGTACCGAGGAGATCACCGGCTCATTCCTTCCTCCTGGCCGCCGCCAGCCTGGCCCGGTGGGCCTTGGCGAGCTGGGCCGCCTGGGCCTGGGCCTGGGCCAGCCGCGCGGACACCGGGCCCCGCCACAGGTGGCAGATCGCCAGTGCCAGGGCGTCGGCGGCGTCGGCCGGCCTGGGCACCTCGGTGAGCCGCAGGATGCGGGTGACCATGGCCCCGACCTGCTTCTTGTCCGCCCGACCGGAGCCGGTCACGGCGGCCTTGACCTCGCTGGGGGTGTGGAACACGACCGGGAGGGAACGGCGGGCCGCCGCGAGGGCGACGACGCCGCTGGCCTGCGCGGTGCCCATCACCGTGCGCACGTTGTGCTGGCTGAACACCCGCTCGACGGCGACGGTGTCGGGTCGGTGCGCGTCCAGCCACCGTTCGACGGCGTCGGACACGGCCAGCAGCCGCTCCGGGAGTTCCGCGTCGGCGGGCGTGCGCACCACGTCGACGGCCACGAAGCGCACGGCCCGGCCGTGGCCACCGTCGACGACACCGATCCCGCACCGGGTCAGGCCGGGATCGACGCCGAGCACCCGCACGCCTCGCCTCCCGCCGGTCGGCCCGCCCTCCGGTGCCGGTGGCCACCCGGCCACCGCCCGGCCTGGGGCGGACGAACATCAGTTCGAGCGATCAGGCTACCGGTTCGAGTGGATCACGCCGCGAGCGGCGCGCCCGCCCGCCTCCCACCGGCGGTCCGATCCGCCGCCGCCGTGCGAGGGGCTCGGAGGCCCGGTTCCCCGGCGCCCGGAGCGGGCGCGGCTCACCCCGGTGGTTGGCAGCGGGGGCACCACAGGCTGGATCGTCCGGCGGTGCGGCTGTGCTCGAGGGTGGTGCCGCAGACCGGGCAGCTGGCGTCCGGTTGGTCCCGCAGCCCGGTCAACCAGCCCTTCTTGTCGGGAACCCGGCCGGCCTTGACCGCCTGCGGGAGCAGCCGCCGCAGCTGGCGGTGCAGCGTCCGCCGCTGGGAGGGGGTCAGGCGGGCCAGGCTGCGGTCCGGGTGGATGCCCGCGCGCCACAACATCTCGTCGGCGAGCAGGTTGCCGATACCGGCCAGGACGCCCTGGTCGATCAGGGCGGCCTTGACGGCACGTCGGGACGGGGGCAGGCGGGCGTCGAAGTCGCGGAAGTCGAGGGTGGCGGCGTCCGGCCCCTGGCCGGCGAGCAGCTCGTCGACCCCGCGCTCGTCCTCGGCCAGCCAGATGCCCTGGAGCTTGCGCTGGTCGCGGAAGCGCAGCTCACCCTCGTCGAGGACGATCCGCACCCGGTCGTGGCGGTGACCGCGCCGGCGGTCGGGAGGCGCCTGCCAGCGCAGCGACCCCGTCATCCCGAAGTGCAGCGCGAGGACGGGGCCCCCAGGCACCCGTCCGGCCCCTGCCACGCCGTCCCCGTCGGCGGGGGCGGGGGCGGGAACGGCCGGGTTCCCGTCGGCGGGCGCGGCGGGCCGGTCCTCGCCGGTCGGCGCGGCGTGGTCCTCGAAGCGCAGCAGCAGCCACTTGCCGTGCCGATCCGCCCGGGCGAACCGACGCCCGCGCAGGGCGGCGGCGAGCTCCTGGGGAGAGGCGCCGTGCAGGATCGCGGCGTCGAACACGACGACATCCCGGACGGGCCGGCCCAGGGCGTGTTCCACGACGACGCGACGGAATCCCTCGACATCGGGCAGCTCAGGCATCGCAAGAAGGCTGCCACGTGCCGTGCCGGGTGTCGACACCGGCCGACCGGCACCGCCGGTGGCCGCCCGGGCAGGTGGCGCGCGTGCGCGGAGGTGAGGGGGCGGCGTTCCCGCGGGCGCACCCGGAGGGCACGGCCGGCCCGGGGTGCCCGGAGCCGTCCGGGGTGCGGCGGGGCCCGTCAGGGACCGGTCTCCCCCGGCACCCAGCTCTCGGGGCGGCCGCTGTCGGTGAGCACCGGCTGGTACTGGGCGAACCCACCCGGCGCGTCCGGTTGCCACGGCCAGGACCCGTCCGGCGCGGCGACGATCATCTGGAGGGCGGGGAAGGTGCCCTTGCGGTTGAGCAGGAAGGCGTGCCCGAAGTACTCGGCGTAGAAGCCCCGGTGCACCCGTTCGAAGGTGACGGGCAGGTCCTTGAGGAACCGTTCGTAGCACCGGCCCGGGACGAAGTCCTCCCCCGCGCGGGCCCGCTCCGAGTATGTGCTGAGCACCGCGTGGGCGACCTTGGGCGGCAGGCCGATCACCACGACCTCCGGCATGCCGCAACTGCGGTAGACGCCGACGGTCTGGGCGAAGGGCGGCGCGTTCCGCTCCTCGGCGACGTGCACGATCGCGACGCCGTCCTCCTCGGCGGCGGTCCGCAGCCTCCGTCGGAGCTCCTGGTCATCGGCCACGAAACGCACCTCCGGGCGGGACGTCGCGCTACTTCTCCCGTCAGCGCGACCCTACGGGACGCCCCACCGGGGCTGGGAGGAAGCCCTCCGCGTCGCGGGGAGCCGTCACGACCTCCGGAGCGGGCCCGGGCCCGGACACCCGGGACCGGGCCGCCCTGGCCCGGTCGTCAGCCGACCTCGGCCATCACCTCGTCGGAGACGTCGAAGTTCGCGAAGACGTTCTGCACGTCGTCGCAGTCCTCCAGCGCGTCGATGAGGCGGAACACCTTGCGGGCGCCCTCGGCGTCCAGGGGCACCGTGGTGGAGGGCAGGAAGCTGGCGTCGGCCGAGTCGTAGTCGATCTCGGCCTTCTGCAGGGCGGTCCGGACCGCCACGAGGTCGCCGGCCTCGGCGACGATCTCGAAGCTCTCCCCCAGGTCGTTGACCTCCTCCGCGCCCGCGTCCAACACGGCGAGGAGGATGTCGTCCTCGGAGAGACCGTTCTTGGGCGCGATCACCACACCCTTGCGGTTGAACAGGTAGGAGACCGAACCCGGGTCAGCCATCGAACCGTTGTTCCTGGTCATCGCCGTCCGCACCTCACCAGCGGCGCGGTTGCGGTTGTCGGTGAGGCATTCGACGAGCACGGCGACACCGTTGGGGCCGTAGCCCTCGTACATGATGGTCTGCCAGTCGGCCCCACCAGCTTCCTCGCCCGCGCCCCGCTTGCGCGCCCGCTCGATGTTGTCGAGGGGGACGGAGTTCTTCCGCGCCTTCTGAATGGCGTCGTACAGGGTGGGGTTGCCGTCCGGGTCCCCTCCCCCGCTGCGGGCCGCGACCTCGATGTTCTTGATCAGCTTGGCGAACAGCTTGCCACGCTTGGCGTCGAGGGCGGCCTTCTTGTGTTTGGTCGTGGCCCACTTGGAGTGGCCGCTCATCTCTCCTCCGTCTTCGTCGCGATGCGTCTTCCTGCGCTCCGGGCGCTGCGTGGAGCCGTGACGATCCTACTGGTCGCCGGGACGAGGCGAGTCGCCTCCGGTCGGGCGCGGCCGGGGGTCAGGCCTCGCGCACGGTGCGGACGAACAGCTCGTGCACCCGGCCGTCCCGGCCGTCGGCCGCGAGCAGTTCGGGGTGGAAGGCGGTGGCCAACGCGTTGCCCTGGCGCACCGCGACCACCCGCCCGGCGGCGGGGCCGGCGGCCGGGATCTCGGGGACCCTGGCCAGCACCTCGACCCGGTCACCCACCGACTCCACCCAGGGGGCCCGGATGAAGACGGCGCGCAGCGGTGCCGGTTCCGCGTCCCCGCCCGACCCGAGACCGGCGAAGTCGAGGTCGGCCTCGAAGGAGTCGACCTGGCGACCGAAGGCGTTGCGCCGGACCACCATGTCGATGGCACCGAGGGTGTGCTGTCCCTCCCGCCCGTCGAGGACCTCCTGGGCCAGCAGGATCATGCCGGCGCAGGACCCGTAGACCGGCAGCCCCGCCGCGACCCGGTCGCGGAGCGGTTCCAGCAGTTCGAAGGTCTCCAGCAGACGGCTCATCGTGGTGGACTCCCCGCCGGGGAGCACGAGGCCGTGCACCTCCGCGAGTTCCTCGGCGCGGCGCACCGGGCGCGCCACGACGTCCTGCTCGGCCAGCGCGAGCAGGTGCTCCCGCACGTCGCCCTGGAGTGCGAGCACCCCGACGACCGGCTGCGCAATCGACACGGAGAAGACCTCCAAGCTGGGAAAACACTCGACGTCACATCTTAGGTACTCACCCGGTCGGCGGAAGGCGCGGGTGAGCTCGGTACGGGCGGGACGGGGGCCAGCCGGTTCAGGGCAGTCCGAGCAGCCGGAGGCCCGCCGCCGTCCCGGCCGCCGCCAGCACGACCACGACGAAGGGGGCTCGGCGCCAGGCGAGGAGTCCGCCGACCGCGACGCCGATCGGCCGGGCCCAGCCGGCGAATCCCGGCCCCTCGGTGAGCGCGGCGGTGGCCATCAGGGCGGTCAGCAGTGTCGTCGCCGCCACGGCCAGTCCCCGCCGCGCGGCCTCCGACAGCCGTACCCGGTCGCGCAGGAGCGGGCCGGCCACGCGGAAGGCGTAGGTGCCGACCGCGAGCAGCACGATCGTCGTGACGGTCATGGGGACTCCCTCCTCGCCCAGCGGGGCAACGGCAGCAGCAGGGCGACACCGCACAGGGCCAGCAGGACCGGAACGCCGGCGGGGAGCAGCGGAGTGGTGAGCACGGCGACCGCCCCGCCGACGAGGGCCGCCCGGCGGGTGGCGGCGTCCCGCAGGGAGGGCAACAGCAACGCCAGCAGCGCCGCGGGGAACGCGGCGTCCACGCCGAAAACGGCGGGGTCACCGACGGCGCCGCCGATCAGGCCGCCGAGCACCACGGCCGGCTGCCACACGACGAAGAGCGTGATCCCGGAGATCCAGAAGACCCGGCGCGCCCGGTCCGGATCCCGCTGGGCCATCGCGAAGGCCACCGACTCGTCGATGATCAGGTGGCTGCCGACCAGCTTCGCGGCGAGTCCGCGCCCGAGGAGGTGGCCGATGGCCAGGCCGAAGGGCAGGTGGCGGGCGTTGAGGATGAGCCCGGCGGCGAGCGCGGCCAGCGGAGCGCCCCCCGCGGCCACGACGCCGACGGCCATGAACTGTGAGCCGCCGGCGAACACGAGCAGGGACATCAGGACCGCGAGCCAGATCGACAGACCGCTGGCCACCGCGATCGCGCCGAAGGACAGGCCGACGACGCCGACGGCCACCGCCATCGCGGCGATGTCCCGACGTGCCTCCGGCTCCAGGACCGGGCCGCGTCGACGGGTCCACGGGCTCACCACGGGGCCCGCCTCACTAACCTGAACAGGAGGAGATCGTTCGTCACAACGAACAATCGTACAAAGGAGCGAACGAATGGCCGAGGCCCTCCGAGGAACGGGCGACGCCCCACCCCTCGCGACCATCGCCAGGGCGCTGCGCAGGGAACGACAACGCGCGGGGATGTCCCTCTCCGAGCTGGCCCGCCGGGCCGGCGTCGCCAAGTCCACCCTGTCCCAGCTCGAAGGCGGCGGCGGGAACCCCAGCGTCGAGACCCTGTGGGCGCTGGGAGTGGCCCTGGGGGTGCCCTTCAGCCGGCTCGTCGAGCCCGCGGCCCCCAGGGTCCGCGTCGTCCGGGCCGGTGAGGGCCCGGTGGTGCGGTCGGAGACGGCTCCCTACCAGGCGGTCCTGCTGGCCTCCTGCCCACCGGCGGCCCGGCGCGACGTCTACACCATCACCCTGGAACCCGGGAACTCCCGCGAGGCCGACCCCCACATCCCGGGCACCGTCGAACACCTGGTGGTGAGCAACGGCCGCCTGCGCTGCGGCCCCCACGACGACGTCATCGACCTGGGCCCCGGCGACTACGCGAGCTTCCCCGGCGACGTGCCGCACCACTACCAGGCGTTGGAACCCGGGACCAGCGCGGTGCTGATCATGGAACACGTCTGAGGGACCGGGAACCGGTCCACCCCCTCCGACCGCGAGCCGTCGACGCGCGACCTGGACCCACCACCGGTGGATCAGGTCGCGCCGACGACGTCACCAGCCGCGGCTGGCGTACCGCCGCTCCTCGGGCAGCTCGCTGAGGTTGATGCCGACGATCGCCTCGCCCAGGCCACGCGAGACCTTGGCGACGACGTCCGCGTCGTCGTGGAAGGTGGTGGCCTTCACGATGGCCTCCGCGCGCCTGGCCGGGTCGCCGGACTTGAAGATCCCGGACCCGACGAACACGCCCTCGGCGCCGAGCTGCATCATCATCGCGGCGTCGGCCGGGGTGGCGATGCCGCCGGCGGTGAACAGCACGACCGGCAGCTTGCCCAGCGACGCCACCTCACGCACCAGCTCGACCGGCGCCCGCAGCTCCTTGGCCGCCGCGTACAGCTCCTCCTCGTCCAGCACCGTCAGGCGGCGCAGGTCGGCACGGATCTGCCGCATGTGCCTCGTCGCCTCGACGACGTTGCCCGTCCCGGCCTCCCCCTTCGACCGGATCATCGCCGCGCCCTCGGCGATCCGCCGCAGCGCCTCGCCCAGGTTGGTGGCACCGCAGACGAACGGGACCGTGTAGGCCCACTTGTCGATGTGGTGCGCCTCGTCGGCCGGCGTGAGGACCTCGGACTCGTCCACGTAGTCCACACCGAGGGACTGGAGGACCTGCGCCTCGGCGAAGTGACCGATGCGGGCCTTGGCCATCACCGGGATGGACACCGCGTCGATGATGCCGTCGATCATGTCCGGATCCGACATCCTCGCCACGCCACCCTGCGCGCGGATGTCGGCGGGCACCCGCTCCAACGCCATCACCGCGACCGCGCCGGCGTCCTCCGCGATCTTCGCCTGCTCCGGGGTGACCACGTCCATGATCACACCGCCCTTGAGCATCTCGGCCATGCCCCGCTTGACGCGGGCTGTCCCGGTCACCGGCGCCGCCTGCTCGTTCGTGGGGTCCGTCGTCGTGCTGTCAACCGAGCTCACTGCCTCGCGCCTTTCGCGTCACCCGGCACCGGGGGCCAGGCCACCGGCACCGCGTCTTACCTGGTCGGCGTCATCGTACGTCCGACGTGGCCTACCAAGGTGGCCAGTTCGACCGCGTTTCGGCAGACCACTCGGGGGTGCCGGCCCGCCCCGGGCAGCAGCGCCAGCCCCGGCAAGGGACGCCGGTCGACGGCGCGCATTCGTACCGGCCCGGCGGGTAACCGACCGGGAGGGACAGCCGGCGGGGCGCGCCCGCCCAACGGGTCGGAGGTGCGGACGATGGCACACAGGCGATCGGGAGAGGGCCGGCGGCCCGCCACCCCGCCGGTGGACACCACACGGATCCGCGACGTCGTCCTCGTCGGCCCGTCGGGCGGCGGGAAGACCACTCTCGTCGAGGCCCTGCTCGCGGCCACCGGCACCATCCCCAGGGCGGGTTCGGTGGACGAGGGCACCACCGTCACCGACCAGGACGCGGCGGCCCGCCAGCAGGGGCGGTCCGTCGGCCTCGCGGTCGCGCCGCTCCGCCACGGCGACCACCACGTCAACCTCGTGGACACCCCGGGCTACCCGGACTACCTCGGCCAGGTCCGGGCCGGGCTCCGCGCCGCCGACGCCGCCCTGTTCGTCCTCGGCGCCAACGGCGGTGTGGACGAGGCGACCACGCGGTTGTGGCGGGAGTGCGCCCAGGCCGGAACACCGCGAGCGGTGGTCATCACCCAGCTCGACCACCGGAGGGCTGACCCGGAGCGGGTGCTGGCGGAGTGCGCCCGGGCCTTCGGTCCCGGCGTCCTCCCCCTGTACCTGCCGGTCACCACCCCCAGCGGGGAACCGGCCGCTCCGCACCCGGTCCTCGCCCGGGCCGACACCCGGGGTGGCGGCCGGATCGGCCTCCGGGATCCCGCCGTGGCCCACCGCGAACTCATCGAGGCCATCATCGCCGAGAGCGAGGACGAGGCGCTGATGGAGACCTACCTCCTAGGCGAATCCCCCACCCAGGACCAGCTGTTCGACGACCTGGCGCGGGCGGTGCTCACCGGGGACCTTCACCCGGTCATCCCGGTCTCCGCCACCCGGGGGGTCGGCCTGACCGAGTTGTTGGACGTCGTGGCACGCGTCCTCCCCTCCCCGGCCGACCGGGAGTGCCCCGAGGTCACGGGGGCGGACGGCGCACCGGAGACGGTCCCGTGCGGCGACCCGGACGGCCCGCTGCTGGCCGAGGCGGTGGGCTCCTTCGCGAACACCTACCTCGGACCGGTGACGCTGCTCCGCGTCTTCTCGGGCACGCTCCATCCCGACGACCGGGTGCGCGTCGCCGGTCACGGCCTGGACGGGGCGGGCCGCCCCGAGCACGCGACCATCGAACGGGTCGGCCGGATCCACTCGCCGCTGGGCACCGAGCTCCGGGAGACCGGCCACTGCGCGGCCGGCGACATCTGCGCCGTGACCAGACTGGCGAACGCGGAGACCGGCGACACGGTCTCCGCCTCGGAACGCCCCCTCACCATCCGCCCCTGGGCCCTGCCGGAGCCGCTGCTACCGATCGCCGTCGCGGTGGCCGACCCGGCCACCGAGGACCTGCTCGGCAGGAACCTGTCCCGGGTGGCGGCGGCCGATCCCGGGCTACGGATCGAACAACACGAGGACACCCACCAGCTCGTGCTCTGGTGCACCGGCGAAGGGCACGCCGACCTGGTCCTGGCCCGTCTCGGGGTGGGGGACGTGGACCTGCGCGTCGAACCGGTGCGGGTCGCGCTCCACCAGACCTTCGCCGGCCCCGCGCACGGGCACGGCCGGCACGTCAAGCAGACCGGAGGCCACGGCCAGTACGCCGTCTGCGACATCGAGGTGGAACCGCTGCCCCGGGGCGCGGGCTTCGACTTCGAGGACCGCACCGTGGGCGGGTCGGTTCCGCGCCAGTTCGTCCCCAGCGTGGAGCGGGGCGTCCGCGCGTTGATGGCTCGTGGCCTGACCGAAGGCGTGCCCCTGGTGGACGTGCGGGTCACCCTGCTGGACGGACGGGCGCACAGCGTCGACTCCTCGGACGCGGCGTTCCAGGCCGCGGGCGCGCTCGCGCTCCGCGACGCGGCGAACAAGGTCGCCCTCCCCCTCCTGGAACCGGTCGACGAAGTGGCCATCCACACCCCCGACGACTGCCTCGGCTCGGTGCTCGGGGACCTCGCCGCACGCCGGGCCCAGGTGCTCGGGACCGATCCCGCGCCGGAGGCGGGCTGGACCGTCGTCCGGGCCGAGGTCCCGGCGGCCGAGCTGAGCAGGTACCTGGTGGAACTGAACCAGCTGACCTCGGGACGGGCCGACTTCAGCCGCGCGTTCTGGGGCTACGAGGCGCGGGGCGCCTGAGCCGGGCTGGACCGCGACGGCCACCCCCGCCCGCCGAACGCCGGGAGACCCGGCCGAGGAGGTCACCGGTGGAGACCGACGACGCCGCTCCGGGTGTCGACCGCGGCGAGGAGGACTCGTCCGCGCGACCGCTCGGTTGCGCGAGGAAACACCAGCCGAACGCCCCCGGAGCGGGTCACACCAGCGCCGTCCCGACCGTCGACCACCACCCCCGGCCGCGCCGGTGTCGACCACCCGCGTGACACGATCGGAACCATCGAGCCGCTCCCCCCGTCCGATCGGGCACCTACCATCACATCGGGCGCCCCACGGTCGAGTGGGCGGTGCGCCGTCGGGGGAAGACCATGACTCAGACCTGGGGCATCAGCGGGCCGGCGTTCCTGGCCCTGTACGCGGTCCTCCTCCTGTTCGGGCTGCTGCTGGGCCTGGCGATCCCCCGCTGGAGCCGGAGGACGGCGGCGGTGGGGCCGCCGCCCGAGGTGGACGCGCACCGCCTCGCCTACCTGGCCGGCGGCGCGAGGCGCCTCACCGACACGGTCACCGCCGGACTCATCGCCGACGGCGTGTGGCGCGTGTCCCGGGGCGGGCGGCTGCACGCCACCGGCGCGACACCCACCCACCGGCTGCACCTCGCCGCCGTCGAGGTGTCGACGGGCTCGGGCCGCGAACGGCGGCGGCTCAGCCCGGTGGCCCTGATGGGCACCGGCGCCGCACGGGAACTGCTCACCGACCTCAGGGACCGGGGGTTGGTGGTGCCCTCCGGGCGGCACGCCCTGCGCCTGCTGGCGATGGTCCCGCTGGACCTGGCCCTGGTCCTCGGCGTCCTCCGCCTCGTGACCGGCGTCAACGCGGGCCGCCCCGTCGGCTTCCTCATCGGGCTGGTCGTCGTGAACCTGGCTCTGGTCGCGCTCGTGCTCCTCCGAGCACTCCGGGCGCCGGACCGCACCCCGTTGGGGGAGGCCGTCGTCGCCGAAGCACGTGGCCGGTTCCCGGGCGGCACGCCGACGACCTCCGCCCGGAGCCGTAGCGGGTCGGCCGCCGGGCCGGCCGCCCTGACCTCGGTGGCGCTGCTCGGCTTCGCCGGCCACCCGGATCCGGAGGTGCGCGACGCGTTGCACACCGCGAGTACCTCCTCCGGTGGCGGCGGAGGGAGCTCGCACTCCTGCGGTGGCGGCGGTGACAGTGGCGGCGGCGGTGGTGGTGGCTGCGGCGGGTGAGCGCCATCGCGGCCCTGGGCAGAAGACCCGGTGACCTGCCCGGAGGCGGTGGGAGATCACCCTGGAGGAGGACACGTGAGGACGTCACCCAACACGCCGGAGGAGCCGGCCCCCCGGATCGGCATCGGATGGCGCCCGGAGATCGACCTGACCGTCGAACGACTCCCGGGCGTGGACTTCGTCGAGGTCGTCGCCGAGAACCTCAGCCCCACCGAACTCCCGGAGTCCATCGAGGTCCTGCGCCGCCGGGGCACCCCGGTCATCCCGCACGCGGTCACGCTGTCACTCGCCGGGGCCGAACCCGTCGATCCGCGGCGGGTCCGGCACCTCGCCGAGCTGGGCGAGGCGCTGGACGCCCCCGTGGTCAGCGACCACATCGCCTTCGTCAGGGCCGGCGGCCTCGACGTCGGCCACCTGCTCCCGCCGCCCAGGACGAGGGACGCGCTGGACGTCCTGGTCAGCAACGTCAACGCGGTCCAACGCGACCTCCCCCGACCGCTGGCCCTCGAGAACATCGCCGCCCTCCTCGACTGGCCAGAACGGGAACTCAGCGAGGAGCACTTCCTGACCGAACTCGTCGAACGCACCGACTGCCTGCTGCTGGTCGACCTGGCCAACCTCCACGCCAACGCGCACAACATCGGAACGACCCCCTCGACGTTCCTGGACACCCTGCCCTGGGAACGCCTCGCCTACGCGCACGTCGCCGGCGGGGTGTGGCGGGACGGCCTGTACCACGACACCCACGCCCACCCGGTGCCCCGCGAGGTGCTCACCCTGGTCCGGGAGCTGGCCGCACGCGCACCCGCGCCACCCTGGGTGATGGTGGAACGCGACGACGCCTACCCCACCGACGCGGAGTTGGCCGACGAACTCGCCGGGATCCGGGCCGCCGCCCTCGCCGGCACCGCCACCCGGTCCCCCGCACGACGGGCCGACGATGACCGCTGACCCCGGGCAGCGGCGCGAAGCCGGGCGGGCGCTCCCCTCCGACCCGCCCACCCCGGAGGAACCGCTGACGGCACGGCGCGCCGAGCTCGCCGCCCGGCAACGGGCGCTGGTGGCGGCGCTGCTCGGCACCGGTCCCGTGCCACCGGGGTTCCCGCCGGACCGGATCGCGGCGCAGGCGAGGGCGCTGGTCGCCAAACGCACGCGGGTCGCGGGCCGTCTCCGCCCCGACCTGGTCGCGGCCCTGGGGGATGCCTTCGCCGACCTGTTCGCCCGTTACGCCGAGGACCACCCCCGCGAGGTGGGGGTCGGCGCCCGCGAGGACACCCGGAGGTTCCACCGCTGGCTCGTCCGCGAGGGCGCCGTGCCCAGGAGGTGGACGCTCTCCCGGCTCCTCCGCCGACATCGCTGACCCGCCGCCAGGCGTGACCGAGCAGCGGACGAGGGGCCCGGGCCTCCCACCTCACCGGCGCCGTCGGCGGAGTCCGCACGACCGGGCCGCCGCGACCCCCGTCGGCGACACGCCGGTCGCCCGCGACAGCGGCCCCCGAACCGGTGCGCCAGCACGGCCGCCAGGGCACGCCGGGACGCCGACGCCGCGGGTGTCAGTGGACGGTCCGGGTCCGGCCGTCCCACTCCCCGGCGAGCACCTCCGGCAACATCTCGGCGAGCCGCACCGGGTAGACCGTCACGTCGGAGGCGGCCAGCTCGTCCAGGTCCCACCACCGGTGCCGCAGGACCGTCCGCCGTTCCAGGTCCGAGAACCCGGAGGTATCCGGGGCGAGCTGGTCGGCGATCCGCAGGAGGAAGTACCACTCCTCGGTCTCCGTCTCCTGCTCGTCGAAGCTGTAGACGGCGTACCGCCGCCACACCGGTCCGACCAGCGCCGCCGGGGCGACGGCGAGCCCGGTCTCCTCGGTCAGTTCCCGCGCGGCGGCCGTGCGGGGGTTCTCACCGTCCTCCACGCCGCCACCGACGGTGTACCAGAACGGCGCGGTCGGCCGGACCGGGTCGATCCCCTCGAAGAGCAGCAGCCGGTCGTCGGGGTCCACGAGCAGCACGCGGGCGGCCGGGCGCAACCGCAGGCTCGCCGTGCCGGCGGCGTCCATCCCGCCCTCGGGCTCGGCGATCTCGAAGTAGGTCGGCGGTGGGGCGCCACCCGCCAACCGCAACCACCGCACGGCCCGGTGCCGGCGCAACGCCAGCGTGTCGCGCACCGCGTCGTTGTGCACCCGCCTGGCCAGGATCACCCGCAGCTCGGCCTCCTCGAGCTCGGCGCGCAGCCCCGGGGACAGCGCGACCCGGTCCCACTCGGCCAGCAACCGCCCGACCGCGTTCTCCTCGTCCTCCCGCCGGTCGCGGTCGGCCGTCTCCGCCCGGTCGGCCGCGGTGCGCAGCCGGGTCGCCAACGCCTGGTCCGGGCACACCTCCGCCACGGCCCTGGCCACCACGGACCGGCGCGCCAGGGCCGAGTCCACCGCGGCCCACGCCGCGTCGGTGCGGACGTGCAGCCGGTTCAGCCGGTTCGCGACCAGCACCGACCACCCACCGAGCACCACCAACGACACCAGCAGCACCAGCGCCAGGGTGAGCAGCGTGGTCACCGTCATCCGGCCCGCTCCCCGTCCGCCTCGGCGACGCGCCGGGGGTCCGCGGCCATCGCGGTCTCGTAGACCCGCATCACCTGCCTGGCGACGACCGGCCAGTCGAAGGTCTCCACCTGCCGTCGCCCCTGGGCGGCGATCCCCGCCCGGTGGTCGTCGTCGTCGAGCAACCCGGCCAGCTCCCCGGCCAACGCGCCGGCGTCACCCACCGCGTGCAGCACCCCCGCACCGCCACCCGCGAGGACCCGGCGGAACGCGTCCAGGTCACTGGCGAGCACCGCCGCGCCGGCGGCCATCGCCTCGGTCAGGATGATGCCGAAGCTCTCCCCCCCGGTGTTGGGCGCGCAGTAGACGTCGACGCTGCGCAGAGCCCGGGCCTTGGTCTCGTCGTCGACCTGGCCGAGCAGGTCGATCCGGGAGGCGAGCACCGGCCCGGCCGCCCGGAGCAGTTCCTCGCCGTCCCCCCGGCCCACGACCAGCAGCCGCAGGTCCGGCCGGTCGGGTGCGATGCGGCGCAACGCGTCGAGCAGGATCGGCATCCCCTTGCGGGGCTCGTCGAAGCGCCCCACGAAACCGACCGTCCCCCCGGCTCGTGGATAGCCGGCCAACGGGGCCGCCTCGGAGAAGAACCCGACGTCCACCCCGTTCGGGATGAGCACCGCGTCCCCACCGAGGTGCTGGACCTGCACCCGCCGCGCCAGGTCGGACACGGCGATGCGGGCGGTGATCTTCTCCAGGAACGGCCGCAGCACACCCTGGAACGCCGTGAGCGCCCGCGACCGGGGCGTGGAGGTGTGGAAGGTCGCGACGATGGGCCCGTCGGCCACCATCAGCGCCAGCAGCGCGAGGCTCGGCGCCACCGGCTCGTGCAGGTGCAGCACGTCGAACTCGTGTTCCCGCACCCAGCGCCGCACCCGGGCGAAGGACCTCGGCCCGAACGACAGCCTGGCCACCGAACCGTTGTAGGGGATGGCCAGCGACCGACCGGCGGAGGTGACGAACTCGGGGAGTTCTGCGTCCTCGGCCGCCGGGGCCAGCACGTCGACCTCGTGCCCCAGGCCGCGCAGCGTCGCGGCGAGGTCCGCGACGTGGGCCTGCACCCCGCCGGGCACCTCCAGCGAGTACGGGCAGACGAGTCCCACCCTCACGGTCGCGGCTCCTTCACGGTCTCCCGACCGGTGCGCGGCGCCACCCGCGCGTCCCCCGGCTCCGCCCGCCGGCCGCGTGCCCGCAGGTCGGACAGCCACAGGGGCTGGAGCATGTGCCAGTCCTCGGGATGGCGGCCGATCTCCTCGGCGAACGCGTCCGCCACCGCTTGGGTCGCCCCGGCCACCCCGGCCGCGCCGCCCGCCGCCGCCACCGGCCGCGCGAACCGCAACCCCCAACCAGACGGGGTGAACCAGGTGGTCGCGGGCAGGAGGGTGGCCCCGGTGCGGGCCGCGAGCCAGGCCGGCCCGGCCGGCATCCTGGTCCGCTCCCCGAAGAAGTCGACCGGCACGCCCCCACTGCTGAGGTCCCGGTCGGCCACCAGGCACACGAGCCCGCCCGCACGGAGCCGCTCCAGCATGGTCATCATCGTGCGACGCCCACCATCGGCCGGCAGGATCTCGAACCCGAGCGACTCCCGGTAGGCGACGAACCGCTCGTACACGGATTCGGGGCGCAGCCGCTCGACGACCGTGGTCAGGCCCCCGTAGCGGTGGGCGGCCCACAGGCCAGCCATGTCCCAGTTCCCGCTGTGGGGCAGCGCGACGACCACCCCGCGCCCGGCGGACATCGCCTCGTCGAGGGCCGAGGGGTTCTCGATACCCCGGTCGAAGGTCCGGCGGACGGCGGCGTGGTCCACGGCCGGCAACTGGAACGCCTCCCGCCAGTACCGCGCGTAGGAACGCATCGCCGTCCTCACCAGCCGCGCGAGCTCCGCCGGTCCCGCGTCGGGCACCACCCGGCGCAGGTTGCGGGCCAGCTGCCGGACCCCCCGGCCCCGCCGTTCGAAGGCCAGGTCGGCACCGAGGGTGAACAGCCGGTCGGCGAGAGGTGGCGGCACCGTCCGGACGAGCGCCCAGCCGGCCCCGTAGCCCCTGTCGGCCAGGGCGGCCCGCCAGTCGGCCCCCCGCGCGACCGTGTCACTCACGCTGCGTTCTCCTTCGCGGATCGGTACACGGCGACCAGCCGCTGCACCACCGTAATCACCGAGAGCACCGCGAGGAGCCACAATGACGCGGGCAGCACGTAGGGAACGCCAAGACCGTGCAGTCCGACACCGACGAGTCCGAAGGTCAACCGTTCGGCGCGCTCCACCAACCCCCCGTCGGCGTTCAGCCCGGACGCCTCGGCCCGCGCCTTGACGTAGGAGATGACCTGCCCGCTGACCAGGGACACCAGGGCCAGCGCCGCGAGCGTCGTGTCCTCGGCGAGGACGAAGCAGTACCAGGTGATCGCGGCGAACAGCGCGCCGTCGGCGATCCGGTCGCAACAGGAGTCCAGCACCGCGCCGAACCTCGTGCCACCACCGTTGGCCCTGGCCATCGCCCCGTCGAGCAGGTCGAAGAGCACGAACAGCGTCACGACGAAGGCGCCGAGGAAGAGGTGACCGGTCGGGATCAGCCAGAGCGCGCCGACGACGGTGCCGACCGTGCCGAAGACCGTGACCGCGTTGGGTGACAGGCCCCGCCGCACCAGCCACGCGCCGACCGGGTCCGTCAGCCGCGACACCGGTGCGCGGGCGAAGATGTTGAGCATCGCAGGAGGTAGTCCAGACCTGTTAGCAGGGAAGACCGTCGCTCCAGCCTAACGAGCCGGCCTCGGCGAGCGATCGGCAGCAGACCTCTCCCTATATAGCAGCACCGGCGCGGGGACGACCACCCATCGAACAGGACGGCCCCGAGGACGAGCGGCACCGGCGCCTCCCACTCCGGTCGAGCCCGGGCCAGGACGCATGCGTTCCGTGACGGCGGGCACCCCACGAGGAGGACACACGCACACGACGGCCCGCCCACCCGTCCCGCCGGTCGGTCAGCCAGCGGGACACCAGCGGGTCGTCACCGAGGGACCGGGAGGTCAAGGTGAAGGCACTGGTGTACGAGGGACCCCGGCAGGTGAAGGTCGCCGACGTCCCCGACGCGCGGGTGGAACGGCCCACCGACGTGCTGGTGCGCATCACCAGCACCAACATCTGCGGCTCCGACCTGCACATGTACGAGGGCCGCACCGACCTGGAGACCGGCCGGGTGCTCGGGCACGAGAACCTCGGTGAGGTGGTGGAGGTCGGAGCCGGTGTGGACCGGGTCCAGGTCGGCGACCGCGTCTGCCTGCCGTTCAACATCGGCTGCGGCTTCTGCGCCAACTGCGAGCACGGCCGGACCGCGTACTGCCTGACGGTCAACCCCGGTGCCGCGGGCGGCGTCTACGGCTACGCCGGGATGGGGCCCTACCAGGGCGGCCAGGCCGAGTACCTGCGGGTCCCCTTCGGCGACTTCAACTGCCTGGTGCTCCCCCCGGACGCTGAGGAGAAGGAAGCCGACTACGCCATGCTCTCCGACATCTTCCCCACCGGCTACCACGCCACCGAGCTGGCGGACGTCTCCGTCGGCGAGTCGGTGGTGGTGTTCGGGGCGGGACCGGTCGGCCTGATGGCCGCCTACTCCGCGCTGCTGCGGGGCGCGTCGAAGGTCATGGTCGTGGACCGCCACCCGGACCGCCTCCAGCTCGCCGCCGACATCGGCGCCATCCCGGTGGACGACTCCCGAGGTCCCGCCGTGGAGCAGGTCCTCGACCTGACCGGCGGCACCGGAGCGGACAAGGGGTGCGAGTGCGTCGGGTACCAGGCCCACGACCCCGACGGCCGGGAGGAACCCGCCTCCACCCTGAACGACCTCGTCGGATCCGTCCGCGCCACCGGGGCGATCGGCGTGGTCGGGCTGTTCCTCCCCCAGGACCCGGGTGGACCCGACCAGCTGAGCAGGGAGGGCAAGGCCGTCTTCGACCTCGGCGAGTTCTGGTTCAAGGGACAGCGGATCGGCACCGGGCAGGCCAACGTGAAGGCCTACAACCGCCGGCTGCGCGCCCTGATCCACGAGGGCCGGGCGAAGCCGTCGTTCCTGGTGTCCCACGAACTACCGCTCCAGCGCGGACCGGAGGCCTACGAGCACTTCGACCGGCGCGACGAAGGGTGGACGAAGGTCATCCTCCGCCCCTGAGGACGCTGCCCCGGGGTCAGGCCGTGCGCCGCCAGGCCTCCGCCAACAGCGACCGGGTCTCACCGAGCAGTTGGGGGAGCACCTTGGTGTGCCCCACCACCGGCATGAAGTTGGCGTCCCCTCCCCACCGGGGAACGACGTGCTGGTGCAGGTGGGCCGCGATGCCGGCACCGGCGACCGCCCCCTGGTTCATGCCCAGGTTGAACCCGTGGGGCGCCGAGGCCGCCCGCACCACCCGCATCGCCCGCTGGGTGAACTCCGCGAACTCGACCGTCTCCGCCGGGTCCAGGTCCGTGTAGTCCGGGATGTGCCGGTAGGGCAACACCATCAGGTGCCCGGGGTTGTACGGGTACAGGTTGAGCACGGCGAACACGGTGCGCCCCCGCGCGATGACCAGGCCGTCCTCGTCGGCCAGGCCGAGCACCCGGCAGAAGGGGCACCCGGCCTCGTCATCACCACCGGGTTTGTCCGCGCCCCGGATGTAGCTCATCCGGTGCGGCGTCCACAGCCGCTGGAGCGGGTCGGGGACCCCGACGCCCCGCTGCTCCTCGAACTCGGTCATCCAGCCGCCCCCGCCGGCTCGAAGGTCTCGGCCGTCGGGGAGCTGTTCTCCCGGCGCCCGATCCAGTCGGCGATGGCGGCGACGGCGGTCGCCACCGGCACCCCGTTGAGCTGGCCACCGTCGCGGAACCGGAAGGACACCGCGCCGTTCTCGACGTCGTTCGCTCCCGCCAGCACCATGAACGGCACCTTCTGGGTGGTGTGGTTGCGGATCTTCTTCTGCATCCGGTCGTCGGAGGTGTCCACCTCGACCCGCACGCCCCTGCTCCGCAGCTCCTTGGCCACCCCGAGCAGGTGCTCGACGTGGTCGGAGGCGATCGGGATCCCCACCACCTGCACGGGGGCGAGCCATGCGGGGAAGGCGCCCCCGTAGTGCTCGGTGAGCACCCCGAAGAACCGCTCGATCGACCCGAACAGCGCGCGGTGCACCATCACCGGGCGCTGCCGGGACCCGTCCGGCGCCGTGTACTCCAGGTCGAAGCGGTCGGGCAGCTGCATGTCCACCTGGATCGTCGACATCTGCCAGGTGCGACCCAGGGCGTCGCGGGCCTGCACGGAGATCTTCGGCGCGTAGAACGCCGCGCCGCCCGGGTCGAGGACCAGTTCCAGACCGGAGGCCTCGGCCGCCGCCCGCAAGGCGTCGGTCGCCCGCTCCCAGTCCTCGTCCGAACCGACGTACTTCTCCTCGTTCCTGGTCGACAGCTCGAGGTAGAAGTCGTCCAGCCCGTAGTCGCGCAGCAGGTCGAGCACGAAGGTCAACAACGACCGGATCTCGTCCTGCAGCTGGTCGGGGGTGCAGTAGATGTGCGCGTCGTCCTGCGTCATCCCGCGCACCCGGGTCAGCCCGTGCACCACACCGGACTTCTCGTAGCGGTAGACGGAGCCGAACTCGAAGAGCCGCAGCGGCAGCTCCCGGTAGGAACGCCCGCGCGAGCGGTAGATCAGGTTGTGGAACGGGCAGTTCATCGGCTTGAGGTAGTAGTCCTGCCCCTGCCGGCGCACGACACCGTTCTCGTCCCTCTCCTCGTCGAGGTGCATGGCCGGGAACATGCCGTCCCGGTACCAGCCCAGGTGACCGGAGGTCTCGAACAGCGCGCCCTTGGTGATGTGCGGCGAGTAGACGAACTCGTAGCCGCCCTCCTCGTGCCGCCGGCGCGAGTAGTCCTCCAGTTCCCGGCGCACCAGCCCCCCCTTGGGGTGGAACACCGGCAGACCGGAGCCGACCTCGTCCGGGAAGCTGAACAGGTCCAGCTCGGCACCCAGCCGGCGGTGGTCCCGCCGCTCCGCCTCCGCGAGCAGTTCCAGGTGCCGGTCCAGGGCCTCGGTCGACTCCCACGCGGTCCCGTAGATGCGCTGGAGCTGGGGGTTGCGCTCGTTGCCCCGCCAGTAGGCAGCGGCGACCCTGGTGAGGGTGAACGCGGGGATGTGCCTGGTGGTGGGCACGTGCGGCCCCCGGCACAGGTCCCCCCACACCCGGTCGCCGGTCCGGGGGTCGAGGTTGTCGTAGACGGTGAGCTCGCCGCCGCCGACCTCCATGACCTCGGAGGTGTCGACCTCGCTCTTGAGGTCGACCAGTTCGAGCTTGTAGGGCTCCGAGGCGAGTTCCTCGCGGGCCGCCTCCACCGAGTCCACCACGCGCCGGGAGAACCGCTGGGAGCCCTTGATGATCTGCTTCATGCGCTTCTCCAGCGCGCGCAGGTCCTCGGGGGTGAAGGGCCGCTCCACGTCGAAGTCGTAGTAGAAGCCGTCCTTCACGGGGGGCCCGATCCCGAGCTTGGCCTCCGGGAAGAGTTGCTGCACGGCCTGGGCGAGCACGTGCGCCGCCGAGTGGCGGATGACGGACCTGCCGTCCTCGGTGTCGGCCGCGACCGGCTCCACCTCGGTGTCCTCGGCGGGAGCCCAGGACAGGTCACGCAGCCGACCCTCCGCGTCGCGGACGACCACGACGGCGTCGGGACCCTTGCCGGGGAGACCGGCTTCCCGCACCGCGCTGCCCGCGGTGGTCCCGGCGGCCACCACGACCAGCGGGGTGGGCTCGGGAACGGGGGCCTGCGGTCGGGACACGGTGACTCCTCCATCGCTGCTGCCGGCGGTCGACGACCCCGGCGGACCGGTTGACGCGGCCTGCCGGCCGCCCGGTGCATGCTATCCGCACCGGCGCGAGCGGTGACCTGTCGGTTTGACCATCGCCGGTGCGGGGGCCGGTCCCGGGGGTGAGCGCCCCGGCCCCGCACTGCGCACGGTCACCCGCGCCAGTCGACCGGATGAAACCCGCCGCTCCGCCGGGTGTGTCCAGGCGCGGCTACCCGGCGGCTGTCGGTTCGGCGCGGACGATGAGCCGTATGCGGGATACCCTGAACAGCATGACTCCCGGGTTGGAGGCGGCCCTCGCACGGGCTGGGCTGCGGGTGAACGCGAGCGAGTTCCTCGCCTACGTCGAGGACGCCGCGCGCCGCTTGACGCCCCCGCACCCCGACCCGGGGGCGTTCCTGTCCCCCGACCAGCAGCGGGTGCTCACCGAGGTGGGGCTGGACCTGAGTCCGCAGGACCCGGGGGAACCGGACTACCGAGCGGGCACGGTGGCCGCCGAAGCGGTGCTGCTGGACTCCGCGTTGACCCTGACCGAGGCGGCCGACCGGCTGCGCGTCGGGATCGCCGACGTGGAGGCCAGGATCGCGGCCGGCCGGGTCGCCGGGTGGCGCGGGCGCGGGGGGTGGCGGCTGCCCGCCTGGCAGTTCACCGAGATCGGCGTCCTGCCAGGGCTCGCGGAGGTGTTGGACGCGGTGCCCGATGACCAGCCCGACCTGGTGGTGGCCGGGTTCATGATGACCGCGCAGGCCACGCTGCTGGTGGACGGCCACCCGGTCACCCCACGACGATGGCTGCTCACCGGCGGTGCCCCCGAGGCCGTGGCGGAGCTGGCCGCTCTGCTGGGCCGTCCCGTGTGACCGCGGTCGAGCTGGAATCGGCGCCAGGATGTCCCGGCTTCCCCAGCCGCCAGAACCAGCGACCCTGCGCGCGCTGCTGCGCAGGTCGGAGGACATCGTCGCGGTGCACCACGCCACCCGGCTGGTGCGCGTCTACACCTCGTCCGGGAGACACCCGCAGACCTGGAACGGCTTCCGGACCACCGGGCCGCTCCCGCACGCCCGCTTCGACTCCCACCCGCTCACCCCGAACGGCCGTCCCACCGACCACTCGGGTCACGGTGTCCTCTACTTCGCGCTGTCGATCCGGACGTGCGTGGCCGAGGTGTTCCAGTCGTCCTCGGTCGTGGACCGGCGGACGCGCTCCCCTCGGCTCGTCGTGCTGCGGCCGAGCCGAACGCTGAAGTTGCTGGACGTGGCCGGGTTGTGGCCGACCAGGGCGGGCGCGTCCCAGGCCATCAGCAGCGGCCCGAAGGAGGCGACCCAGGCGTGGGCCCGCGCGATCCGGGAGGCCTACGACGACCTGGACGGCCTCTGGTACCGCTCCTCGATGGACGCTGGTAATCCGGCGGTCTGCCTCTGGGACCCGCCGTCGGGCAGCGCCATCCCGGAACACCCCGACCTGCTCATCCCGCTGGACCACCCCGGCCTGGACCTGCCACTGGGCCGGATCTGCCACCAGCTGGACTACACGCTCTCGCACTGAGCCTGCTCCGCGCGGCCCCCACCTGGTCGCCCTCCCGGCGTGCGCGCACCGCGCCCAGGTCGGGAGGACGGGCCCCGCCGGTGCCGGCGGGGCCGGGCTCGGGTCGGGACGACGGGTCAGCCGGCGGCCGGCAGGGGGTGGTGCCGGTCCCCCAGCCAGGTCAGGCGGGTGGCGCGCCCGTACCGGATCTCGGTGACGGGGCGGCCACCGATCGCCGCCTCGATCTCCGCGCCCTCCGGCCGCCAACCGTGTCGTTCGGAGAAACGCGCGCCCTCCTCGTTGCCGGCGAGGACCCACGACACGACGTGCTCGAAGCCCCGCGCGTGCAGGTAGTTCACGGCGGCCTCGTGGACGGCGTGCCCGGCGCCGGTACCCGCCACCTCGGGGTCGGCGTACATCGCGACCAGTTCCGCGGTCAGCAGGCCGGGCCGGGCGTCACGTTCGCACCGGACCGGGGCGACCCCGCAGTAGGCGCCGACCCGGCCCTGCCGATCCACCGCGACGAACACCCTGCCCGGCTCGGGGACGGCGAGCCAACGTTCCCAGCCCGGGACCCTGGTGTCCTGGGACATGGCGTCCAGGAAGTCGTCGGGCAGCAGGCCCCGGTAGGACCGCCGCCACGCCGAGACGTTGATTCTGGCCAGGTCGGACGCGTCGTCGGGAGTGGCTCGGCGAACGGTCCAACGCACTGCGCGCTCAGTCATGGATTCAGCATCACCCACCGCGCGGTGGAGCGGCGAAGGGTTTTCAGCCCGTCCCACCAGGGGTCACCGGCAGCCAGCGGCCCCACCAGTCGAGGACGGCCTCGAACCGCTGGACGCGATGCCTGGGCCGGCCGGACCTGCTCAGTTCGTGCCCCTCCCCGGGGAAGAGCAGGAACTCCGTCTCGGTGCCCTGGGCCAGCAGGGTCACGAACATGCGCTGCGCCTGTTCGAGCGGGCACCGCCAGTCCTGCTCGGAGTGCACGACCGCGAAGGGCATCGTGATCCGGTCCGCGTGGTGGAGCGGGCTCTTCTCCCGCCAGACCACCGGGTCGGTACCGATGTAGCCGTGGGTGAACATCCAGCCGATGTCCGAGGAGCCGTGGAAGGAGTCCCAGGCGTTCACGGCCCGCTCGCTCCAGGCCGCGGTGAAACGCTCACCGTGGTGGGCGGCCAGCCAGCCCGTCATGAAGCCGCCGTAGGAACCGCCCATCACCCCCACCCGCCGCTCGTCGAGCTCGGGGCGCGCCAGGGCCAGGTCGAGCAGGCCGAGCAGGTCGACGGCGTCAACCGTGCCCATCGCGCCGACCACCGCCCGTCCGTGGCTCTCGCCGTACCCGGCCGAGCCCCGGGGGTTGGGGAGCACCACGGCGTAGCCGGCGGAGGCGTACACCTGCGCCTCGTCGAAGAAGCCCCAGGTGTAGTGCTGGAAGGGACCGCCGTGGATGACGAGCAGCACGGGGTGGGGGCCGGGGCCCTCCGGCAGGACGAGCCACCCGTGCAGCGGGTAGCCGTCCTCGCCCGTGCCCCGCAGTTCCTCCACCGCGGCCAGGCCGCTCTCCCCGATCCCGGCGCCGAGGTCGGTGAGCACCCGCTGGGGTTCGGGGGCGTCCTCGGTCAGCCGCAGGACCGCGACCTCCCCTGGTCGCTCCGTGGTGGACACCACGGCGGCGACCAGCCCGGACGCGGGGCAGTGGTCGAAGTCGGTGACCACCTGCTCGGCGTCGCCGACCAGCCGCAGACCCTCCAGGGGGGTGGGGGCGGGGTCCGGGGGCACGAGGCGCAGCTGGACGGAGCCCTGGACGCGCACCGCGACCAGCAGGCCCTCCGAGGTCGGCACGGCGGGACGGAGGCCCTGCACGTCGACGGTCTCGCGGTCGGTGAGCCGGGTGGGGGCGCTGACCTCGCCGGCGGCCGGGAGTTCGGCGTGCCAGAGGCCCGTGTTCCTGGCGACCGAGTCGAAACCCTGGAACTCGGTGCCGTAGTAGTGGACGCCACCGTCCTCGCCGACCACGGGCAGGTGGACGTTGCCCTTGCTCCGAACGGCGAGCTGAGGTTGGCCGCCCTCGGCCGGGACGAGGTAGAGGTCGTGGTGCAGGGTGTCGCGCGCGTTCAGGTCGCGCTGCGCGGCGAAGACCAGCCGCCGGCCGTCCGGCGTCCACGCCGGGTCCCGCACGTCGAAGGAGTCGCCACCGGCGACCTCCCGCGCCTCGGCGGCGCGGTCCTCGACGTCGACGGTGAAGAGGCGGTGCCGCCGGTCCAGCACGAACCCGACGTTGTCGAGGCGGTACTGGAAGGTCGTGATCCGGCGGGGCGCCTCCTCGTCGGGCGCGACGTCCTCGTCGGTGCCGTACCGGCCGGGTTCGGGGACGCGGGCGGTGAAGGCGAGCCGGGTCGAGTCGGGGCTCCAGACCGGTGCTCCGGCGCCGAGGGGGGCCTGGGTGAGCCGGCGGGGCTCACCACCCCCGACGGGCATCACGTACAGCTGCGGCGCCTTCTCCCAGCCGCGCGTCGAGGGGTCTCCTGACCGCAGGAAGGCGATCCACCGCCCGTCCGGCGAGATGCTCGCGGCCTGGTCGCGTTCCGACTCGGTCCACGGGGTGAGCGGCCCGCCGTCGAGGGGGAGCCGGTGCAGGCCGCCGAGGTAGGAGTTCTCCTCCCGGTCGGGGCGCACGGTGGCGACGATCAGCAGGTCCTCGCGCAGGGTCACCCCGCGCGCGGAGCGCAGTCGGTAGAGGTCGTCTGGACGCACATGCGGCAACCTACCGGATGCTTAGCAAGACTTACTAAGGGTTCCGGGGACTTGCGGCGGGGACGCGACCAGCGGTCAGCGCCGATCGCCGCCCCCCTCCTCCGAACGACCGGGGCGGCCGGCGCCGCTCGCGCCGCCGTCCTCGACGTCCTCGGTCGGGGTAGCGGCGGGCGCGGTGCCCTCGCCGTCCGCCTCCGGAGCGGACGGCGGCTTCTCCACGTGCTTGATGGCGCTCGGGTCGCGACGCACCTTGATCAGGCTCGCCACCGTGGTGACGACCAGGACGATGCCGATGACCGTGAGCGAGACCCCGATGCCCACCTCGGGGACCGGGACGCCCTCACCGCCGTTGATGAAGGGCAGGTTGTTCTCGTGCAGGGCGTGCAGCACCAGCTTCACGCCGATGAAGCCCAGGATGACCGAGAGACCGATCGAGAGGTAGACGAGGCGGTTCAGCAGGCCACCGATGAGGAAGTAGAGCTGCCGCAACCCCATCAGTGCGAAGGCGTTGGCGGTGAAGACGAGGTAGGGCTCCTGGGTCAGCCCGAAGATCGCGGGGATCGAGTCCAGCGCGAAGAGCAGGTCGGCGCTGCCGATGGCGATCATCACGACGAACATCGGCGTGACCCACCGCTTGCCGTCGATCCGCACGAAGCTCTTCGACCCGTGGTACTTCTCGGTGACCGGCAGGAACCTCCGCACCGCCCGCAGGGCCGCGTTGTCGCCGCTGAAGCTGTCGTCGTCGCCGGACTTGACCAGCTTCCACGCGGTGTAGATGAGGAAGGCACCGAAGAGGTAGAAGACCGCGGCGAAGCGGTCGATCACGACGGCACCGGCCGCGATGAAACCGCCGCGCATGATCAACGCCATCACGATGCCGATCAGCAGCACCCGGTGCTGGTGGATGGCGGGCACCGCGAAGCTGGACATGATGATGACGAACACGAACAGGTTGTCGACGCTGAGCGCCTTCTCGGTCACGTACCCCGCGAAGAACTCCCCGGCGAAGGTGCTGCCCGAGAAGTACCAGATGCCGGCACCGAACACGATCGCCGCGACCACGTAGACGGCCGACCAGATCGCGGCCTCCTTGATGGAGACCTCATGGGGCTTGCGGTCGACGATGAGGAGGTCGAGGAGCACGACCAGCACGAGGGCCGCGATGGTGACGAACCACAGCCAGTTGGGGATGTCCATGAACTTCTTTCCTCCGGTGCGCAGGCACAGCTGACCACCGGAGGTCTCTTCCACCGACCGTGGGCCGGTCGACGGCACCGGGCGTCGAGCGCCGTGATGACGATGCCGCCGCGAAGGAATACTCCCCTCCACGTACGAGCGCCATTGTTCACCATGTGCGGCCCCCACCAACAGTCAGGGGGCCGGGAGATCATGGTCACACCGCCCCCGACCCCCCGCCAGCCGGGAACCGGTGACCTCGGCGAGGGCGCCGGTGGTGGCGGTGGAGCGGCTCCGGCACGGGGTCGAGGGGACCACTCCCGCCCCGGCGACCGCGCCGCGCTCCCGTTCCGGGGTGCGACGACCGGGTGACCGGGGCCGACGCGCCTCGTCGCCGGGACGGTTGCCCCACCGCCCTCGACGCCGGACGGTGGGGCCGGACCGTCAGCGGTACCCGGTGGTGTCGGCGGGCTTCCCGGCATCCTGGACCTCGACGACGTACCGCCACGCATCGGGGCGCGAACCGTCCAGGTCGGTGAATCCGTACTCCTGGGCGAGACCCCCGCTGGACAGCGACCGGCCGTTCCACCGGGCGAGGTCGGGGTCCGCCGCGAGAGCCGCCACGGCACGTCCCACGAACCGAGGGGTCTCGGAGATCGCGAAGTGCGGTTCCCGGGGGAGCGCGTCGCGCCAGTTCTCCTCCCGCACCCCGTAGTGGTCGAGCATCATCTCCGACCTCATCCAGCCCGGTGTCAGGGACACCGCCGTCGCCTCGTGCTTGACCAGGTCCCGCGCGTGCGCCCACGCCATGCGGTTCACCGCGACCTTCGCGAGGTCGTAGAAGGGCGAGACGCGGTAGTTCCGCTCGTTGTACTCGACGGTCCCGTCCGTGACCTCGACGAGCAGACCGCCCGGCCGTTCGATCAGCAGGGGGAGGGCGTGGTGCGCGGTGATGAGGTGGGTGTCGACCGCCAGCCGGAGCAGCCGCAGGCCGTTGTCGAGATCGTGCTCCCACACCGGCGTGTCCCACCCGAAGAGGAGCTCGCCACCCCAGATGTCGTTGACGAGGACGTCGAGGCGCCCCTGTTCCTCGCGGATGCGGTCCACCAGCGCCCGCACCTCCTCCGGCACGAGGTGGTCGACGGCGACCGGAACACCGACCCCGCCCGCGCGCTCGACCAGCTCGGCGGTCTCCTCGATCGTCTCGGGCCGCCCGTACTCGGAGGCACGATCCCTGGTGGTGCGGCCGGTGACGTACACCGTGGCTCCCGCCGCCCCGAGCTCGACGGCGATGCCCCGCCCCGCGCCCCGCGTCGCTCCCGCGACCAACGCGACCCTTCCTCGCAGGCTCATGCCCAACCTCCCCAGCCATACATAACCGATCGATCGTTTATATTCATAGCATGGCACGCACCAAGACCCGGACCGACGAGGAGGTCCTGGACACCGCCCTCTCCCTGATCGGGGACATCGGAGTCGGGAACCTGACCTTCGCCGCGCTCGCCACCCGGTCCGGTCTCTCCTCGGCGACGCTGGTCCAGCGCTTCACGAACAAGGCCACGCTGATCCAGCGCGCCCTCCTCCAGGGCTGGGAGAAGCTCGACGCCACCACGCGGTCCCTCGCGGCGAGCACCCCCCTGACCCCCCGGGGAGCGGTCGAACTGCTGGTGGGCCTGTCAGGGCAGTACGCCGACGCCGAGGCTTACGCGAACGGGCTGCTGATCCTGCGCGAGGACCTCCGCGACCCCCTCCTGCGCCGCCGAGGGACCGCGTGGGAGGCCGAACTGACCGCCTTGCTCGACGCGCGGCTCTCGACGGCCCCCGGAACCCCGACCGGAGCCGGTCACGCACTCGCCACCTACTGGCAGGGCTCACTGACCTGGTGGGCCTTCCAGGCGGACACCCCGCTCGAGGAGTACCTGACCGACCGGCTCAGCCAGTTCCTCGCCCTGGTCAACCGTCCCTAGACCGGCACCTCGCACCGGGGTCCACGCCCACCGTCCCCGGGACGACACGCACGCGCGGTCACGCCCACCGTCCCCGGTGGACGCCCGATCCTCGGCCGCACCGGACCCGCGACGTGATCCACACCCCCTCGGGCGGGAGTCGGGCGGCTCCTCGAGCCCACCACCGCCCACCACGCGACGCACCACGCCACATGCCCCACCACCAGGCACGACGGCCGTCCACGCTGGATTCCGCACCTGACGAGCACTGTCCGGAATGTCCCCGAAAGTGTGACCCCTGACATGGCCGGTCCCGCGACTTCGCATACTGTCGACTGGTGTCGTTCCTCGCGCGGAATCGTTGGTGGCTGATCGCCCTCGGAGCGGTCGTGCTCCTCGTGGCTGGCGCGATCGCCTGGCCCTCCGATGACGAGGACACCTCCGACATCCCGTCGCGGGAGTTCCGGCTGGAGGTGCCCGAGGAGCCCGGCTCCGACAGCCTCATCAGCCTCGACGCCACCGTCTACCTCCCCGAGACCACACCCGCCCCGGCCGTCCTGCTCGCACACGGCTTCGGCGGCAGCAAGCTCGAGGTCTCCGGCGACGCCCGGGAACTGGCCGACCGCGGCTTCGTGGTCCTGACCTACTCCGCGCGCGGCTTCGGCGAGAGCGAGGGGCTGATCGGGCTGAACTCGCCGGACCACGAGGTCCGGGACGCCTCCGCCCTCATCGACTGGCTGGCCGAGCAACCCGAGGTGCTCACCGAGGACGGGGACCCGGTGGTGGGCGTCACCGGCGGCTCCTACGGCGGCGCGTTGTCGCTCATGGTGGCCGGCACGGACGACCGGGTGGACGCGATCGCCCCGGTCATCACCTACAACGACCTGGTCAAGGCCCTCATCCCGAACTCGGGCACCGAGGACGCCACCCCGATCACCTCGGCCGGTACCCCGGCCGCCAGCCCGTTCCCCGACCCCGGGGTCTTCAAACGGTTCTGGGCGGGTCTGCTGTTCACCGCCGGCAGCCCCTCCGTGGAGGCACCGCCGGTCGCCTCGCCGGAACTCGGCACCGACGACGAGGACGGCGAGGGCGACGAGGGCAGCGAGGGCGCACGCCCCACTCCCGAGGAGGGCGGGACCGGCGACGCCGACGGGGGCACGGGGCCGACCCCGCCCGGCTGCGGACGCTTCAGCCCCGAGCTCTGCGCCGCCTACGTCGAACTCGCCACCACCGGGGAACCCAGCCAGGAGACCGTGGACCTGCTCGCGGACCTCTCCCCCGCGCGGTTCACCGAGAACATCACCGTGCCCAGCCTGGTCGTGCAGGGCAGCCAGGACACCCTGTTCGGCCTGGACCAGGCCGACGCCAACGCCCGGGAGATCGCCGAGGCGGGCGGCCGGGTCAAGGTGGTGTGGTTCGCCGGCGGCCACGACGGCAGCGGGACACCCGGCGAGGTCCGGGACCAGATCGGCGCGTGGTTCGACTTCCACCTCGCCGGCCGAGGACCCGACCCGGGAACCACCTTCGAGTACGGCATCCCGCGCAGCGTCGCCGGCGGTGGCGGTACCCGGGTGCGCACCCTGACCGCTCCCGAGTACCCCGGCCTCGTCGACACCGCGGCCACCGAGTTCCAACGACACCGGATCACCGGAGACCCGACGCCGGTCCTCACCCCGGCCGGGGGCCAGCCCGCCGCCATCACCGGACTGCCCGGGCTGTCCGGCGTGCTCGGCGGCTCGCCCGACGTCGCCGGCCGACTCCACCGGGACGTCCCCGGCCAGGTGGCCCGCTTCACCTCCGAGCCCCTGGCCGAGGCCGTCACGATCACCGGAACCCCCCGGGTCCGCGTCCAGGTCAGCCAGGCGCCGGGCGCCGCCACCTCCGGCACCGCCGTGCTCTTCGCCAAGCTCTACGAGGTCAGCCCCAACGGCACCCGCACCCTGCCGGGACAGGGCGTCTCCCCGGTCCGCGTCACCGGCCTACCAGCCGACGGCACCCCGATGGAGGTGGACATCGCGCTGCCCGGCATCGCCTACACCGTCGACAGCGGCCAGCGGCTTGAGGTCGCGATCTCCACGACCGACCAGGCCTACGCCAGCGTCACCGAGCCGGTCACCCACGTGGTCGGCATCGCGGAGAACACCGACCTGGCACTCCCGACGACCCAGGGCGAGCACGCCACCTCCCCGGTGCCGTGGGGGGCGCTCGCCGGCGCTGGTGGCGTCGTCGCCCTCGGCGTGGTCCTCGCGCTGGTCTCGGCGTGGCGCCGGCGGCACTCGACGGACCTCGTCCCCGACCTGGAGGACGTGCCGATCGTCATCTCGGGCCTCAGCAAGCGCTACGCCAGCGGGTTCACCGCGGTGGACGGCATCTCCCTGCGGGTCGAACGGGGACAGGTCCTCGGGCTGCTCGGCCCGAACGGCGCGGGCAAGACCACGACGCTGCGGATGCTGATGGGGCTGATCCGTCCCACCGCCGGCCAGGTGCGGGTGTTCGGGCACCTGGTGCGCCCCGGCGCGCCGGTGCTGTCCCGGATCGGCGCCTTCGTGGAGGGTTCCGGGTTCCTCCCCCACCTCTCGGGCATGGAGAACCTGCGCCTGTACTGGGCGGCCACCGGTCGGGGTCGGGAGAGCGCCCACTTCGAGGAGGCCCTGGAGATCGCCGGCCTCGGCGCGGCGGTGCACCGGAAGGTGTCCACCTACAGCCAGGGGATGCGGCAGCGGTTGGCCATCGCGCAGGCGATGCTCGGGCTCCCCGACCTGCTCGTCCTCGACGAACCAGCCAACGGCCTCGACCCGCCCCAGATCCACCAGATGCGGGAGGTGCTGCGCCGCTACGCCTCGGGGGGACGGACCGTCGTCGTCTCCAGCCACCTGCTGGCCGAGGTGGAGCAGACCTGCACCCACCTGGTCGTGATGCACCGGGGCCGGGTCATGGCCACCGGCGAGGTCCGGGACATCGTCGCGGGCGGGCACGGGTACACCTTCCACGTCGACCAGCCCGAGCGGGCGGCCGAGGTGCTCGCCGCGATGGACGGCGTGTCGGAGGTCGAGGCCCACGACAGCAGCGTGCAGGCCCTCCTCGGGCCGGTGCGCCCGGGAGCGGCGGTCACCGAACTGGTGCGGGCCGGGATCGCGGTCGAACAGGCCGGGCCCACCGGCCGGTTGGAGGACGCGTTCCTCCAGATGGTCGGAGAGGAGTCGGCGCCGTGACCGAGCCACATCGGAACACGTCATCCGGGGAGCCGGCGGCACGCGGGAGCGTTCCGTCCGCCGAGGCGGCCGCCGTGTTGGAGGAGCGCAGCCGGCACGCCGATCCGGCCGGCCGGGTGGCCCACGACGGGTCGATCGCCGGGTACCGCGCGAACCACACCCTGCCGATCAGGGTCGAGCTGCGGCGCCAGCTGCTGCGGCGCCGCACCCAACTCACCCTCGGCCTGCTGGTCGCCCTGCCCGTGGTCCTGCTGCTGGCGTTCCGGATCGGTCAGGACGACGTCAGCGGCGGCGGCCTGGTGGAACTCGCCACCCGCAGCGGGGTCAACTTCGCGCTGTTCTCCATCTTCGTGTCGGTGAGCTTCCTCTTCGTCGTCGTCGTCGCCCTGTTCTTCGGCGACACGGTGGCCAGCGAGGCGTCGTGGTCGAGCCTGAAGTACCTGCTGGCCGCGCCCATCCCCCGGCACCGACTGCTCCGGCAGAAGGCCATCGTGTCGGCCCTGCTCACCGTGTTCGCTCTCCTGCTGCTCCCGGCGGTGTCCCTGCTCGTCGGGGTCCTCGCCTACGGCAACGGGCCCCTGATCAGCCCCACCGGCGAATCGGTGTCGATGGGCCGGGGCGTCGTCGTGCTGCTGATGATCATCGCCTACCTGGTGCTCTTCTACACCTGGGTGGCCGGCCTCGCCCTGCTGCTCACCGTCGCCACGAACACCCCGTTGGGCGCGGTGGGCGGAGCGTTGATGGCCAGCATCCTGTCCCAGATCCTCAACCAGATCACCGCCCTGGGTGACCTGCGCCAGTTCCTCCCCACCTACTACAGCTACGACTGGTTCGACCTGCTGAGCACCGACATCAGCTGGGACGAGATGGCCAGGGGCGTCCTGACCTCGTTCGTCTACGGCACCGTGTTCGTCCTGCTGGCCATCCAGGTGTTCGACCGCAAGGACATCACCAGCTGAGGCCGCCCGCCCGCGCCGCGGAGGGCGGGCGGGCCGCACCCACCCGGTCCCCGCCACGGCTGGCATCCTGATCACGACTGGTTCCGGTCGAGGACGGGAGCGCGTGTGCGGCGGGAGATCACCACGACCTCGGGGCGGGTCCGGGGCCGTCAGGCCGCACCCGGCGTGCGGGCCCACCTCGGCATCCCCTACGCGGATCCGCCGTTCGGACCGCTCCGGTTCCGCCCGCCCCGGCCCCGACGGCCCTGGGCGGGCGTCCGGGACTGCGTCACCTTCGGCCCGGTCGCGCCCCAGTCCGCGCGACTGACCGGGCTGCCGGTCTGGGCGGCGGACGAGGAGGACATCCTCACCCTGAACGTGTGGGCACCCGCCGGATCGGGAGGTCCCTGGCCGGTGCTCACCTGGTTCCACGGCGGGGCCTACACCTTCGGTTCCAGCGCCCAGCCGGACTTCGACGGCGCACGGCTCGCCGCCACCGGCATGGTCGTGGTCACCGTCAACTACCGGCTGGGTTTCGAGGGGTTCGGTCACCTGCCCGGGACGCCGGACAACCGGGGCCTGCTGGACCAGCTCGCCGCGTTGGACTGGGTGGCCGCCAACATCGCCGAGTTCGGTGGTGACCCGGACAGGGTGACCGCCGCCGGGCAGTCGGCGGGCGCCGGTTCGGTCCTGGCGCTGGCCGCCTCGGACCGGGCCACACCGTTCCACCGCGCCATCCTGCACAGCCCGCCACAGGGCTTCCGCTCCCCCGCCGAGGCCGCCACCGTCGCCGACCGCATCGCCACGGCGGCGGGGGTGCGACCGGCGGACCTCGGCTCGGCGCCACCCGAGGCACTGGTCAGGGCCGCCGACCTCGTCGCAGGTGACCACTCGGCGGGCCGCTGGCCGGGGCGGTGGCGGCACGACCCGGTGCTGTACGGGCCGGTGGTCGACGGCGAACTCCTCCGGGCCGACCCGGCGCCGTCACTGGCCCAGGGGGCGGCCGCCGGGACACCCCTGCTGGTCACCCACACCACGGAGGAGTACTGGCTGTTCCACGCGGTGGGCGGGTTGAACCCGGTGCGCACCGAAGGCGAACTCGCGCGGTTCGCCGACGATCTGGGACTGCCGGCGGCCCTGCCCGCCGGCTACCGGCGACTGCTGCCCGACGCGACCGTCGAGGAACTCTGGTTGGCGATCTTCGGGGACCTCCGGTACGGCGAGTACGCGGCGCGGCTGGTGGAGAGCCAGGTGGCGGCCGGGGGTGCCGCCTGGCTGGCCCTGTTCGACCGCCGGCGGGACGCCAGCGGGCAACGGGTCCGGGCCTGGCACCACGCCGACGTGCCCTTCGTCTTCGGCACCCTGGACGCCCCCGGCGCGGACTTCCTGATCGGCGCGGTGGGCACCGACGAGCACCGGTTGGCGCGGCACGTCGGCGCCGCGGTCCTCCGCTTCGCCGCGCACGGGGACCCGGGCTGGACCCCGTTCCACGGCGGCACGGGCCCGGTGGAGGTCTGGGGTGGCGAGCCACGGTCCGTCCCGGCCACGGATCCGGCCCGCCGCGCACTGTGGGAGGACGTCCCGCTGGGGCCGGCCCCGGCCTGACCGGCCCACCCGCTCCCCCGGGTCGCACGGCGCGGTCAGTTCACTGGAGACCGGCCGCGTCCATGCCCCGGAGCTCCTTCTTCAGGTCGGAGATCTCGTCCCGCAGCCGGGCCGCCACCTCGAACTGGAGGTCCCGCGCGGCCTGCATCATCTGGTCGGTGAGCTGGGCGACGAGGTCGGCGAGCTCCGCCCTCGGCATCGACCGCACATCGCGGTCCTCCAGCACGCCGGCGCTGGAGGACCCGGGGCCGCCACCCCCGGGCTTCTTGCCCCGGGACGCGTTCCGACCCGAGCCACCGACCGGGACGACATCCTCGGAGTCCTCCGCCTCCGAGTGGACGCGGTCGAGGATGTCGGCGATCTTCTTGCGCAACGGCTGCGGGTCGATGCCGTGCTCCTCGTTGTAGGCGACCTGCTTCGCCCGACGCCGGTTCGTCTCGTCGATGGCCCGCCGCATCGAGTCGGTGACCGTGTCGGCGTACATGTGCACCTGTCCGGAGACGTTCCGGGCGGCCCGGCCGATCGTCTGGATCAGGCTGGTGCCCGAGCGCAGGAAGCCCTCCTTGTCCGCGTCCAGGATGGCCACCAGCGACACCTCGGGCAGGTCGAGGCCCTCCCGGAGCAGGTTGATGCCGACCAGCACGTCGAACTCACCGATCCGGAGCTGCCGCAGCAGCTCGACCCGGCGGAGCGTGTCCACCTCCGAGTGGAGGTACCGGACCCTGATCCCCAGCTCCAACAGGTAGTCGGTGAGGTCCTCCGCCATCTTCTTCGTCAGCGTCGTCACCAGCACCCGCTCGTCGGCCTCGGTGCGCAACCGGATCTCGTGCACCAGGTCGTCGATCTGGCCCTCGGTGGGCTTGACGTGCACCTCCGGATCGACCAGCCCCGTCGGGCGGATGACCTGTTCGACGAACTCGCCGCCGGTCTGCCCCATCTCGAACGGCCCCGGAGTCGCCGAGAGGTAGACGGTCTGCCCGATCCGGTCGGCGAACTCCTCCCAGTTCAACGGCCGGTTGTCCAGGGCGCTGGGCAGCCGGAACCCGTGCTCGACCAGGGTGCGTTTCCGGGAGGCGTCCCCCTCGAACATCCCCCCGATCTGGGGGACGGTGACGTGCGACTCGTCGATGATGAGCAGGAAGTCGTCCGGGAAGTAGTCGATCAGGGTGGCCGGGGCGGAGCCGGCAGGCCTGTCGTCGATGAACCGCGAGTAGTTCTCGATGCCGGAGCAGAACCCGACCTGCCGCATCATCTCGATGTCGTAGGAGGTCCGCATCCGCAGCCGCTGGGCCTCCAGCAGCTTCCCGCGCCGCTCCATCGACTCCAGCTGGGTGGCCAGCTCGGCCTCGATCTCACCGATCGCCCGTTCCATGCGGTCCGGCCCGGCCACGTAGTGGGTCGCGGGGAAGATGCGGAGTTCGTCGACCTCGCGGACCACCTCTCCGGTGAGCGGGTGCAGGTAGTGGAGCCGGTCGATCTCGTCGCCGAAGAACTCGATGCGGATGGCGAGCTCCTCGTAGGCGGGGATCACCTCCACGGTGTCCCCGCGTACCCGGAAGGTGCCCCGGTTGAAGGCCAGGTCGTTGCGGGTGTACTGCACGTCGACCAACGCCCGCAGCAGCACGTCCCGGTCGACCTCCTCGTTGAGCCGCAACGGGATCGACCTGTCGAGGTACGACTGCGGGGTCCCGAGGCCGTAGATGCACGACACCGAGGCCACCACGACGACATCCCGCCGGGTGAGCAGGCTCATCGTCGCCGAGTGGCGGAGCCGTTCGACGTCGTCGTTGATCGACGAGTCCTTCTCGATGTAGGTGTCGGTCTGCGGGACGTAGGCCTCGGGCTGGTAGTAGTCGTAGTAGCTGACGAAGTACTCGACGGCGTTCTCCGGGAAGAACCCGCGCAGCTCGTTCGCCAGCTGAGCCGCCAGGGTCTTGTTGGGCGCGAGCAGCAGCGTCGGGCGCTGGACCTTCTCGATCAGCCACGCCGCCGTGGCGGACTTGCCGGTTCCCGTGGCCCCCAGCAGGACCACGTCCTTCTCGCCCGCCCGGATGCGCCGTTCCAACTCGGCGATGGCCTGCGGCTGGTCACCCGCGGGCTCGTAGTCGCTCACGACGCGGAAGCGCCCGTCCGCGCGAGGGATGTCGCTGACCGGACGGAACGCGGAGGAGGCGGTAATCGGTGCGTGTCCCACGTCCACGAGGGTAGGCCGGAACACCGACGGGGGTGGCCCGCCGGGGGCTGGGCCGGGCGCGGCCTCCGCCACCAGGTGGGCCAACTCACCCCGTCGGCGGGTCCGGACGCGGTGGCCGCCGCCACGAGGAGGGTGGGTCTCCCCACCCCGGCCTCAGTCGGAGCAGCAGGAGCAGCTCCCGCAGCAGGAGCAGCCGTTGCCGCAGCAGGAGCAGGCCTCGCAGCAGGAGCAGCCGTTGCCGCAGCAGGAGCAGGCCTCGCAGCAGGGACCGCAGCTCTCGCACAGACCGGTCCGGGGCTGGCCGCTCCACGGGCCCGGGAACGAGTCACGGCAGCAGACCTGGCAGGTGCAGGTCATCCACAGCGCCAACCCGCATCCGGCGAGCACACCCCGGGGCACGGGAGGATTCCGCACCGGGGGGCAGCCGCACCGGCTCCCACCCCCACCACCCGACCGCTCCCCCGGCCCGCCGGGGCCACCGGTGTCGGGCGGATCGGTGGGCCCCGGTCCCTGCCCCGGGTACTCCTGGTACGGCCGGTCATGACCGTGGTCGGGAGGAAGGTGCCGGAGCCCCGGCAGGGTGGTGCGTCCCTGGTGGCCGTGGCCCTGCCCCTCGCGTCCCGCCGGGGGCCCGTCGACGTGCCCCCGGAAGGCGTGGCGCACCGAGCGGGGCAGCTGGTGGGCGAGCAGTGCGTGCGCGAGGCGGGAGTCGGTGAGGGTCACCCGGCGCAGCGCGGCGAGCAGGTCGTCGAGCGCCTCCGCGCAGAGCTCACGGGCCCGGTCCAGGCTCGTCGCGGTGGCGGTCAGCGGGTTCCACGCCCCGCTGGCGGTGTCCGACGGCAGGTCCTGGACCGCGTCCAGGAGGTGCCCCAGCCGGCCGAACATCCGGCCCGCCTCGCGCAGCGGGTCGGCGTTCCCCGGCATCCCGGCCAGCACCGCGGTGTGGGCGAAGGCCTGGGCGGTCGCCGACTCGGTCGGTGCCGTCACCACGCGGACGTCGGAGCCCGGTCGAGCGTCCCGTTCCACCTCGTCCTGGTGCGCGACGACCGCCAGCAGGGAGTCGGTGTCCAGCCGCAGGCCCCGGCCGGCGGCGGAGACCTGACGTGCCCAGCGGTCGGCCACCCGACCGGCGACCGAGCGCACCGGCCGGCGCGCGTAGTGGCCGTCGCCGTCGAGCACGTGGTCCCGGATTCGGGCGGAGGCCAGCGCGAGGGACACCGTGGCCGCCAGTCTGGCCCCCGCGCCCACCGCCACCGAGGCACCCCGGAAGCCGCGCAACGCGCAGGGCCCGGCGGCCCGTTGGGCCGCGCGCGTCCCCTCCGGTGGCAGCTGGGCGGTGAACAGGACCGACAGCAGCAGCCCGTCGTAGCTCGTCGCGACCCTCGCCAGGTGCCCGTGCGCGTCACGGAGCGCGAGGCACAGACCGCACAGGTGCCCCATCCAGGCGGTGCGCAGCGCCGGGGGCAGGGTGTGCTGGCAGGGCCGAAGAATCCCGAACACGTGTCCCTCCACGACCGTCGCGGGTCCCTCCCGCGCCGGGGAGCACAGTCCAGCGCATTTTCACCCATGCGGGGGACGCTGTAATCAAAATGCCGCCTACCCCAGCACGCCGGGGACGCCCTGTTCGCACTGACGGAGGAGGAAGGGGCCCCCACGGCCCGGGCAGGCCGGCCGGCCAGTTCATCCTGGGTGAGCACCCGACCACGCGGACGGCGAGGGCGCCTCCGCCCCCTTCCCCGGATGTGCACTATTGGTGCATGAGCGTCGAGACCACCACCGCCGCCCCGCACATCCACGCGCCCAAGATCGAGCTCTTCGACACCAGAACCATGACCAACACCGATCCGAAGGGATTCCGCCGCACCGTCGACGAGTACCGGCGCGAGGAGTTCGGTCTGTACCTCGCCAGGGAGGTGGTGGACCACCACCGCTTCCGCTACCTGGAATCGTGGCTGTTGCCGGAACACCGCATTCGGTTGAGTCGGTGGACGTGGTGGCCCGGCGAGGAGGCCGACTACGACTTCTACCTCGACGTCGCCGAGATCACCCGTTCCCCGGAGGACCCCGCGCGGTGGCGGACCCGCGACTGCTACCTCGACATCCTCGTCCGCACCGGACGCGGCGTGGAGGTGGTGGACTCCGACGAGCTCATCGCGGCCGTCCGGGCCGACCTGCTCTCCGCTGACAGCGCGGAACGCGCCATGACCGCGGCGCACCACGCCGTCGGCGGCATCGCGGCGCACGGCTACGACGTCACCGCCTGGCTCGCGTCCACCGGCGTCACGATCACCTGGCGAGAGCCAACCGACTCCGCCGACAGCTGACGAGGAATTCGTCAACCGCTGTCCGGGTCGTTCTTCCCCGCGATTCGGGAACGGAACGGAGTCACTGATCGACAATGCCGGATTCGTAACAGAAAGACGATGTTCCCCTCATCACAAAGTGGGGCGAAATGGCTACCCTCTGAGCTTGTGGGCGCCGTTGTCACACCGCAGTTGATCGATGTGGTCGACACGATCACCTCGGTCCGGAACTACCCGTCCGGAACACGTCACCATCTCACCACCTGTCGGGTCGAGCACTGGGGCTTACGCACCGAGAGCGCGACACCCGACGATCCGTTCACCAGCTCCGAGGTCAGCTGGGTCCTGCCCGCCCAGGGCATCAGGATCCAGCGCCGCCGACCCCGGTCGCGGCACGCCAGAAGCGGACCGACCCTGCTGACGGCCATCAGGGTCACCCACGACCACCGCTCCTGGCGGACCACCGACCTCCTCCTGGGGCTCGCCCTCCAGGGTCGGCGGACTCCCCGCATCGTGAACTCGGCCGAGTTCGCGGCGGCGGTGACCGGCCGCGTCCTCCGCGCGGCCGACGCCGAACTGGCGCTGCGGACCGTGCACCGCACGCTGGAGGAGATCAGCGAGTACCACCACGACCTGGGCAGCTGGCTGTTGGGACTCGGCATCACCCGGTCCCTGCCCGGGGGCTGAGCGCGTCGGGGTCGGCGGTGGGTGCGCCGTTACCGACCCCGACGACCAGCCCGGCCCGCCGGGACCAGCCGGTCCCGGGGGTCGCACACGCCCCGGTTCGAGCAACCGCCCCCGCCTGGTCCCCCGACTAGGTCCGGCCGGTCTCGTCCCCGGCCCGCCACCCCACCCGCGCGGCCCACCGGTCGGCCGCTGGCAACCGTTCCGTGAACCAGGGCTCCTTGCCGGCCGTGTACGCCGCCGCGTCGCGGTCTCGGCCGAACCTCTCGGCCGTCGCGCGCTTGAGGCTGGCGTAGTCCGCCCGCGCCGCCTCATCCGCCCGCAACCATGCCGGGAACAGCAGCGCGTACCGCCACCCCTCGGTCCCGACGACCCGCACGTGCAGGTTCACCGCGCGTCCCGGGTCCGCCGAGGTGTGCACGCGCTTGCGCCACTGGTCCGGGTCCGGGTCCCACGGCTGCGGGGCGTCGGAGTCGATGCCCTCGAAACGCGGGAACCCGGCAGCGGCGAGCGGGGCGGCCAGGGCGTCCGCCGTCGCGAGGTCCGCCACCGTCAGCTGGAGGTCGAGGACGTCCTTCGCCGGCAGGTGGGGAACGGAGGTGGAACCGACGTGGTCGACGCGCAGCGCGTCGGGCCCGGCCACGCGGCGCACCCGCTCGACGATCCGCGCGGCCTGCGCCGCCCAGTCCGGGTCGTGGTCGACCAGCACCGGGGCGGTGGCGTCCCGACCCGAGCGGACCAGTCGCACGTTGCGCTCGAAGGGGACCAGGCGGTCACGCCACAGGGCGTCCACCTCGGCCAGCAACACCCGCCGGGACGCCGTGTTGTCCAGCAGGACGTCCGCCGCCGCCCGACGGTCCTCGTCCGTCGCCTGGCTGCCGATGCGACCCCGGGCCTCGGACTCGGTCATCCCCCGGGTCCGACGCAACCGATCCACCCGGACCCGCTCGGGGGCCATCACCACCACCGCCAGGTGGTACTGGGAACTCATCCCCTTCTCGACCAGGAGCGGGATGTCGTGGACGACGACCGCGTCCGGGGGAGCGGCCTCGAACGCCGCGGCGGCCAACTCCGCCACCCGGGGGTGCAGGATCGAGTTCAAGCGGGCCCGCTCCGCCTCGTCCGAGAAGACACGCCGCGCCACCTCCGGGCGGTCCAGGGCCCCCTCCGGGGTCAGCACCCCGACGCCGAACGCGGCGACGACCTCCCGCAGCCCCTCGCTACCGGGCGCCACCACCCGCCTGGCCAGTTCGTCCGCGTCGACCACGACGGCCCCGTGCTCGGCCAGCCGCCGCGCGACGGTGGACTTCCCCGCACCGATGCCCCCGGTCAGTCCGATACGCAGCACAGCGACCCCTCCCGAAACGCGTCAGAGCCCGCACCTCGGGAGGTGCGGGCTCTGACGACCGTACTGGCTCACTCAGCGCGGATCAAAGATCCGGGCTGATCGCGCTCACGCGCCGCCGGACAGCTTCTCCCGCAGGGCGGCGAGCTGCTCGTCGCTGGCGAGCGAACCGCTGGAGTCGGTACGCGGGGTGTCGGACGAGTAGCTCTGGTCGCCGACCGGCTCCACGTCCACGCCCTCCTCGGCAGCCTTGGTGACCTGCTTCTTGTGCTGCTCGTAGCGGCGCTGGGCCTCGGCGTACTGGCCCTCCCACTCCTCGCGCTGCGAGTCGTAGCCCTCCATCCACTCCTGGGTCTCCGGGTCGAAGCCCTCGGGGTAGATGTAGTTGCCCTCGTTGTCGTACTCGGCGGCCATGCCGTACTGGGTCGGGTCGAACTCCATCTCGGGAGTGAAGCCCTCGTTGGCCTGCTTCAGCGACAGCGAGATGCGGCGACGCTCGAGGTCGATGTCGATGACCTTGACCATGACCTCGTTGCCGACCTGCACGACCTGCTCCGGCACCTCGACGTGGCGCTCGGCCAGCTCCGAGATGTGGACCAGACCCTCGATGCCCTCGTCCACCCGGACGAACGCGCCGAAGGGGACCAGCTTGGTGACCTTGCCGGGCACGATCTGGCCGATGGCGTGCGTCCTGGCGAACTGGCGCCACGGGTCTTCCTGGGTGGCCTTGAGCGACAGCGACACGCGCTCGCGCTCCATGTCCACGTCGAGCACCTCGACGGTGACCTCCTGGCCCACCTCGACGACCTCGCTCGGGTGGTCGATGTGCTTCCAGGAGAGCTCGGAGACGTGCACCAGACCGTCCACCCCGCCGAGGTCGACGAAGGCACCGAAGTTGACGATCGAGGAGACGACGCCCTTGCGGACCTGCCCCTTCTGGAGCTGGTTGAGGAACTCGCTCCGCACCTCGGACTGGGTCTGCTCCAGCCAGGCGCGCCGGGACAGGACCACGTTGTTGCGGTTCTTGTCCAGCTCGATGATCTTCGCCTCGAGCTCGCGGCTGACGTAGGGCTGGAGGTCCCGGACGCGGCGCATCTCGACGAGGGAGGCGGGGAGGAAGCCCCGGAGGCCGATGTCGAGGATCAGGCCGCCCTTGACGACCTCGATGACGGTGCCCTTGACCGGCTCGTCCTTCTCCTTGAGCGCCTCGATGGTGCCCCAGGCGCGCTCGTACTGGGCGCGCTTCTTGGACAGGATCAGCCGACCTTCTTTGTCCTCCTTCTGGAGGACAAGGGCCTCGACGTGGTCACCGACGGTGACCACCTCGGCCGGATCGACGTCGTGCTTGATCGACAGCTCGCGCGAAGGAATGACGCCTTCGGTCTTGTAGCCGATGTCGAGCAGCACCTCGTCACGATCGACCTTGACGATGGTGCCTTCAACGATGTCGCCATCGTTGAAGTACTTGATGGTTTCGTCGATGGCCGCGAGGAAGTCCTCCTCCGTCCCGATATCGTTGACGGCAACCTGCTGCTTCGACGAGTTGGCAGCCGGGACAGTGGTGGTGTCGGTGGACATTAGGTAGGTGGCTCCGGTATGGATTCGAGGTAGCGGGCGACTTGCTTCACTTGTCTGCTCTGGACGCCATCGTAGGCCTCCGCGCGACGGGCCGGTAGCTCGCCACCGATCGGTGGCACGACCCCCGCGGGCCCGGATCCACTCCGGCGTCCACGCGACTCGCGGCCCTGACGGGTGCGGAACAGTCTGACAACGCGGAGGTATCGTACGCGCCCAGGTGATCCCTGGGCAAACCCGGATGCGATCCGAAGAAGTTGATCAACGCAGGTAGACGGGTCGGTGGACGAGTGACGAACAGTCCCCAGCCGGGTGCGGGGTCGCCAGCACCCGGGACGACCGGCGACCCGAGGTTCCGGCAGGCGGAGGGCACCCTCGGCACCAGCGGGGTGTCCCGCACCACACCCGGGCCGGCCGCCGCCCGCGCCGCCAGCCGCGCGTGGTGGGACGCCGACGCCGACGACTACCAGCGCGAACACGGCGACTTCCTCGGGCTGACCGAGTTCCGGTGGGCCCCGGAGGGCGTCACCGAAGGCGACCTCGGACTCCTCGGCGAGGTGCGAGGAGCCAGCGTCCTGGAGGTCGGCTGCGGGTCCGCGAGCTGCTCCCGCTGGCTTCGGACGCGGGGCGCCCACCCGGTCGCCATGGACCTCTCCGCCGGCATGTTGCGACACGCCGCGCTGGGCGCCGCCGAGTCCGGCGTCGACGTCCCCCTGGTGCTGGCGAGCGCGGACGCGCTCCCGTTCGCCTCGGAGAGCTTCGACCTCGCGTGCTCGGCGTTCGGCGCGGTCCCGTTCGTCTCCGACCTCGACCGGTTGACCTCCGAGGTTGCCCGGGTCCTCCGGCCCGGCGGACGGTGGGTCTTCGCCGTGACTCACCCGATGCGGTGGATCTTCCCGGACGATCCCGGCCCCGCGGGCCTGACGGTCCGCCAGTCGTACTTCGACCGGACGCCCTACGTCGAGGTCGACGAGGACGGGGTGCCGACCTACGTGGAGTACCACCGGACGATCGGCGACCACGTCCGCGCCCTGGTCGGTGCGGGGCTTCGGCTCGTCGACCTGGTGGAGCCGGAGTGGCCGGCGGGGCACGACCGGGTGTGGGGGCAGTGGAGCCCGCTGCGCGGTCGGCTGTTCCCGGGCACCGCCATCTTCCGCGCGGAGAAGGCGGACGGCTGACGGTCGGCGCCGTCGGGACGGGCTGCCACGCTGGGCCGGTGCCACCCCCGAGCCGCGACAGGAACGAGCGATGACCACCACCCGCAACCTCCTCGCCGAGCAGTCGGCGCGCTTCGCCCGACTGGACCCCGTGATCCCGGCCCAGCGGGTCGCGCCCGTGGGAGAACCGGTGGTCGCCGCCCTGCCCGACGGCAGGGTGGTCGGGGGCGTGGTCGCCTTCCACCACCACCCTCCCGGCACCGTGTCCAGCCTGTGGTCGGCCCGGTACTGCCGCGAGCTGACGCCCCTGCTCGGCTCGGTGGGGGCGGAGGGACTGGCCGAACTCCTCGCCGCGGCCCGCCCGGTACTGGTGGACGGGCTGGCGGCCGAACCGGACTCGGCGGTCGAGGTGATCTGGCCCAGCCGGGACGCCGAGGCGACGCGGGTGCTGCTCGACCACGGCTTCGTGCCGCTGAGCGTGCTCGCGATCAGGACCACCGCCGCCCCGTCCCGGCCGGCACCGGTCGACGACCGGGTCCGGGTGCGCCGGGGCGGGCCCTCGGACCTGACGGAGGTCCTGGACCTGGCGATGGCGGAGTTGGAGTACTCCGCGCTGGTCGGCGGGACCGTCCTGCGCCCGGACGCCCGTGACCTGAAGGCGGAGACCCTGCGGACGAGACTGGCGGGGGACCACCCCGTCTGGCTGGCGGAGGTGGACGGACTGGTGATCGGCCTCGCCGAGGGCGCGTGGAGCCCCGTGGCGGAGGGCAGCCCGGGGTCGACCCGCCTCCCCACCGGCCTCCTCGGGTACGTCAACTGCGTGTCGGTGGCCTCCGGAGCCCGAGGGCTGGGCGTGGGTCAGCTGTTGATGGCCCGGGCGCACGAGGAGTTCGACACGGCGGGGGCGCGGGCCACCTACCTGTACTACAACCCGCCCAACCCGCTCAGCTCGGTGTTCTGGCCACGACAGGGCTACCGGCCGCTCTGGACCATCTGGGAATCCCGTCCCGCCACCGGACTGCGTCACGGCCCGTGATGACACAGCGTCACTCCGAAATCGGACAATAATAGTTACCACATGGTTATCTCACGAGAGTGACGTTTCCCCCGGATCGAGTTGACCAGCGGTGGAGACCACGGAACAGCGGCCCCCCAGTCGTCTACCCCGCCAGCCCGCGCATCCCGCGCCCGGCACGACCCCCGACGGCGCACACCCAGCGTGACCTGCGACGCGACCCCCCACCTCGCGTCCACTGGCGCCCACCGCCACCGCCGGCGGAACCGCCGAGGCGGCTGGCCGAGGGCGCGGCGCGACCGGGCCGGGGGCCGTCACCCGGGGCCGCTCCCCGCCCCTGACCCGGCCAGCCCAGTCACCGTTGCGTCGTCGGTCGCATTCCCGATGTGACATTCGGCCGCCGAACACCCCGCCGATCGGGGTAGCCAGCCATTGACTGCTCACTTCGCGCCCCTGTTCACTCCACAGTTGATTGCGCAAGCAACCTGCGGGGGCGAACCTCCCCCCGCGGGTCGGGTGGTGGTACCTCGGTCGAGGAGGAGACGAGATGGTGGACAGACGTTCGATGCTCAAGCTCGTGGCGGCGGGCGGAGTGGCCGGCGGCCTGGGGCTGGCCGGCGCGGGGAGCGCGCTCGCCGGGGGCCACCGCCCCCGACCGGGCAGTGGACGCACCGGCGACATCCTCGCCCTGGTCGAGAAGGGCAGCCACCAGCTGAGCTTCTTCGACACCGCGAGCGGCGAGCGCCAGACGACGATCGGGCTGCCCGACTACCCGCACGAGATGGTCTCCGACCGGCGCAAGCGTTACGCCTTCATCGGCCACTACGGGGTGCGGATGTCCGGCGACGAGGGCCAGGGCGGGAACTCCGTCCTCGTCGTCGACCTCCAACGGCGCCGCCTCGTGCGCACCATCAGCACGGGATCCCACAACCGCATCCACGGACTGGCCGTCGACCGCCAGGACCGGCTCTTCGTGTTGAGCGAGGGCACGAACACCCTGCTGGTCTTCGACGACCCGCTCACCGACACCCGCCCGGCCGCCGTCCTGCCGACCGGGGGCCGCAAGACCCACATGGTCGCGGTGACCCGCGACGGCGAGCGCGCCTTCGCCACCGGCCTGGAATCGAACTCGGTCTCCGTGGTCCGCCCGTGGGTCGCCTCCGTCGGGCCCCGGGTGGTGGGTGCCGGGGCGCTGCCGGAGGGCTGCTCGCTCAGCGAGGACGAGCGCACCCTCTACGTGGGTGCCCGGCAGACCCCGGCGGTGCTGGAGTTCGACACCGCCTCGATGCGGCTGCGCCGGTCCTTCCCCATCGACGGGGACCCGCTGCGGGTGTACGCGATCAGGAAGAACCGGCTGCTGATCACGGACATCCAGAACAACCAGGTCCACCTGTACACCCGGGACTACCGGCACATCGCGTCGATCACGATGCGGGGCATCCCCGCGTCGGCGATCCTCCACCCCGACGAGGACATCGCCCTGATCCCGCAGTTCGAGACGAGCACGGTGAGCACCATCGACCTGACCACGAACACCGTGATCGGCGAGTTCGACTGCGGCACGGAGCCGGACGGCTCCGTCCTGCTCGTCGGCGGAAGCCGCCGCTGAGAGAGCCGCCCAGGGGCTCGGCCCAACCCGCCGGGCCGGTCGTCACGGGCCGGCCCGGTCCGCCGCCCGCGCCGAAGGGAGTCGGCCACCGACGGCCATCGACGGCCGCCGGCACCGACCACCCGGCGGCGGGCGCGTGGCGGTCCTCCCGCCGCCCGGCGCGGTTCGGGCGCGCTGGCGCGTGCCAGGCCAGCCGCGAGCGCCCCGGAGCCGTGTCCGGCGACCGGGGCGGCGCGTGGCGGGGACGCCCGACCCCGCCACCGCGGTGAACCCGGGGTGGGAACACCGGACCGACGACACCCCCGGTCGCTCCACGCCGGTGGCTGGGGGCGGGTCAGCGCCCGGGCACCCGGCCCCGACCCGGTCACGGGGGTGGCTCGTCCCGCCGGCACGGCGGATCCTCGTCCGGCCTGGCTCCCCCGCCACCGGCCTCCACGGAGGGCCGGTACGGCGGAGGCGTTGGCGAACCACGTCCCACCGGCGGAGCCGCGCCCCGCTCGAGGACAGCGGCGGCACCGCCGTCGCGCCCGGGTGAGGGGGCCACGCCTGCGCGAACGCCCCCGGCCACGCCGCCCAGGGACGCCCCAGGGGGCGGTCGACGCCACCGACCGGGTCGGCGGTAGGGCCTGGCCCGTCGGGCACGGGGCGTCGCCCCCGGCGGCAGCGCACGGGAGCGCCCGAGGGTGGTCGGGGCACCTCCGTGATGGCGCCAGCCCACGGCCATCGCGGGGTCCCGACGCCGGACGCGCTCGCCAGCCCGGCCCCGTCCCCCGCGACCGGGCGGTTCCCGCCACCCGCTCGCTCCTCCGGCACCGCCTCGCGCCGCACCGGGTGGGGATCGACCGCACCCGGCCGGTCCCCACCCCGGCTCAGAGCTCCTCGTACCTCGCGACCTCGACGAGGTTGCCGTCCGGATCGCGGAAGTACAGCGAGATCATCGGGCCGAGCGCGCCCTGCCGCGAGACCGGCCCCTCCTCGATCCGCACGTCACAGGCCCACAGGTGGTCCTTCACCTCGGCGATGGGGGTGGTGGTGATGAGGCAGAGGTCCACCGAACCGGGCAACGGGTAGGTCGCGGACGGCCCGATCTCCTGCGAGGCGGGGTGCAGGTTGATCCGCTGCACCCCGAACGCCAGGCCCTGGCGCCCCTCCGCGTAGGTGACCGGTTGCATGCCGAGCACGTCGCGGTAGAACGCGACCGTCCGGTCCATGTCGTTGACGGTCATCACTATGTGATCGAACCGCTCCACCTTGAACAACGTGACCTCCCGGTCAGTGTGCCGCGGCGTCCCAGGAGGCGCCCACGCCGACCGAGACCTCCAGCGGCACGTCCAGTTGGTACGCACTGCCCATCTCGGCCCGGACCAGTTCCTCCACCGCTTCCCGCTCGCCCTCGGCGATCTCGAGCACGAGTTCGTCGTGCACCTGTAGCAGCATCCTCGACCGGAGTCCGGCGGCGACGAGCGCGCGGTGGACGCCGAGCATCGCGACCTTGATGATGTCGGCCGCGCTGCCCTGGATGGGAGCGTTGAGCGCCATCCGCTCCGCCATCTCCCGGCGCTGGCGGTTGTCGCTCGTCAGATCCGGCAGGTAGCGGCGGCGACCCAGCACGGTCTCGGTGTAGCCGTCCTTCCTCGCCCGCTCGACGACGGCCTGGAGGTAGTCCCTGACCGCGCCGAACCGCGCGAAGTACGCCTCCATCTGAGCCTTGGCCTCGTCGGCCGAGATGCGCAGTTGCTGAGCCAGACCGTACACCGAGAGCCCGTAGGCGAGTCCGTAGGACATCGCCTTGACCCGCCGGCGCAACTCGGCGCTCACCTCGGTCGGAGCGACGTCGAAGGCTCGGGAGGCGACGTAGGTGTGCAGGTCCTCACCCTCGCGGAACGCCGTGAGGAGACCCTCGTCACCGGAGAGGTGCGCCATGATGCGCATCTCGATCTGGCTGTAGTCGGCGGTCATCAACTCCTGGAAGCCGGAGCCGACGACGAACGCCTCCCGGATGCGCCGCCCCTCCTCGCTGCGGATGGGGATGTTCTGGAGGTTGGGCTCGGTGGACGAGAGGCGGCCGGTCGCGGCGATCGTCTGGTTGAAGGTGGTGTGGATCCGCCCGTCGTCCGCGATCGCCTTGATCAGGCCCTCGACCGTGGTGCGCAGACGGGTGGCGTCGCGGTGGGCCAGCAGGTGCGCCAGGAACGGGTGGCCGGTGGTGGCGTGCAGGTTCTGGAGCGCCTCGGCGTCGGTCGTGTAGCCCGTCTTCGTGCGCTTGGTCTTGGGCATCCCCAGTTCGTCGAACAGGACGACCTGGAGCTGCTTGGGCGAGCCGAGGTTGATCTCCTTGCCGATCTCACCGTAGGCGTCCCGCGCCGCCTGCCGCACCTTCGCGGCGAAGTCGGCCTCCAGGCCGGCGAGCCGGTCGGCGTCGACGGCGATGCCGGCGGACTCCAGCTCGGCGAGCACCGCGAGCAGCGGGAGTTCGAGCTCACCGAGCAGGGACACCCCGTCCCGGACGGGACCTCCCCCGGCCGGACCCGTCCCCTCCGCGGCTGATCCCCACCGCAGCACCGCGTCAAGGGCGTCGGCGAGCTCACCGGTGGCCCTGGCGATGACGATGGTGTCCCGAGCCACGGCTCCCTCCTCCTCGTCCGGGTCGCCGAGGAGGGAGAGCTGGGCTCCCGTCTCGGGTTCCTCCCTGCGGAGTTCGCGGCCGAGGTGCCGGAGGACGAGATCGCTGAGCTCGAAGGACCGTTGCCCGGGGCGGACCAGGTAGGCGGCGAGGGCCGTGTCGCTGGTCAGGCCCTCGAGGGTCCAGCCACGTCCCCGGAGGCCGTGCAGCGCTCCCTTGGCGTCGTGCATCGCCTTGGGGCGCGACGCGTCCGCGAGCCAGTCCGCGAGCGCCCGTTCGTCGTCCTCGGTGAGGTCCTCGGTGACCAGGTAGGCGCCCTCGCCGGTGCCGGTGGCCACGGCGAGGCCCTCCACGTCTCCGGCCCCCCTCGCCCAGGAGCCGCGTACGGCGAGGCCCACCCGGTCCCCAGGGGAGGTGTGCTCCGCGAGCCAGTCGCGGACCGCTCCCGGCTGGAGCCGGCCGCCCCGGACCTCGAACCCCTCGTCGGCCTCTGGCTCGGCGCTGGACAGGGTGTTGAACAGGCGGTCGCGGAGGACGCGGAACTCGAGGTCGTCGAAGAGGCGGTGCACAGCGTCCCTGTCCCAGGGGCGCATCGCGAGGTCGTCAGGTTCGACACCGAGGTCGACGTCCCTGGCGAGCTCGGTGAGCTGCCGGTTGAGCAGCACGGTGGCCACCCGCTCCCGCAGGTTGTCGCCAGCCTTGCCCTTCACCTCGTCGACCCGGTCGACGAGGGCGGCGAGGGAGCCGAACTCCCTGATCCACTTCGTCGCCGTCTTCTCCCCCACCCCGGGGATGCCGGGGAGGTTGTCGGAGGGATCGCCCCGGAGAGCCGCGAAGTCCGGGTACTGGGCGGGCCGCAGGCCGTACTTCTCCTCCACCGCCTCGGGGGTGAAGCGGGTCAGTTCCGACACCCCGCGCTTGGGGTAGAGCACCGTGACCTCGTCGTTGACCAGTTGCAGGGCGTCCCGGTCGCCGGTGCAGATCAGCACCCGGACCCCTTCGGCCGTCGCCTGGGTGGTCAGGGTGGCGATGATGTCGTCCGCCTCGTACCCCTCGACGGCGAGGGTGACGATGCCCAGGGCCTCGAGCACCTGCTTGATCAGGTCGACCTGGCCCTTGAAGTCGTCGGGCGTCGCGGACCGGTTCGCCTTGTACTCGGGGAAGCTCTCGGTTCGGAAGGTCTTCCTGGAGACGTCGAAGGCCACCGCGAGGTGGGTCGGCTGCTCGTCCCGCAGCAGGTTGATCAACATCGACGTGAAGCCGTAGACCGCGTTGGTGGTCTGCCCGGCACCCGTCCGGAAGTTCTCCGCGGGCAGGGCGTAGAACGCGCGGTAGGCCAGGGAGTGGCCGTCGAGCAGGAGCAGTTGGTTCGGGTGCTGGCTGGCACCGTCAGTCACAGGCACGGCCGCCGAGTCTAGGGTGCCAAGACGACACCTTTGTGCGACGTCTCGCCCAGGAGGCCCCGGTGGAGCGCAGTACGCAGTCCCGTCCGCACCAGGAAAGCTCGTCGTTGGCGCGGGACGGAGCCGCCGCGGGCCTGCCTCCGCTGGCGTTCCCCGACGAGCAGCTGATCGACCGAATGGGGATCCACATCACCCGGTGGGAGGAGGAGTCGGTGGAGGCCACCATGCCGGTGGCCGGCAACCGGCAGCCGTTCGGCCTGCTGCACGGCGGGGCCAACGCGGTGCTCGCGGAGACCCTCGGCTCCGTCGCGGCGTCCCTGTACGCCGGTCCGACCCGGCTCGCCGTGGGCCTGGAGCTCTCCTGCACCCACCACCGCGCGGTGACCGAGGGAACGGTCACCGGGGTGGCGACCCCGGTGCACCGGGGCCGGACGACCGCCACCTACGAGATCATCGTCCGGGACGAGGCCGGCCGGCGCAGCTGCACCGCCCGACTGACCTGCGTGCTCCGGGACCGGCCGGCCTGACCGGCCCGGCTGGGGCGTCCCGGCCCGCACCGACGAGCACCCGCGAACGACCAGACCGACAGGGGAGGACCTGTGGCGGAACAACGGATCTCGCTGACCAGGACGATCTCGGCGAAGCCGGAACGGATCTTCAACCTGCTCGCCGACCCCGGGCGGCACGCCCTGGTCGACGGCTCGGGCACCGTGCTCTCGGCCCGCTCCGGCGGGCCGGAGCGGCTCTCCCTGGGCAGCACCTTCGGGATGTCCATGCGCCTGGGGCTCTCGTACCGCATCACCAACACGGTGGTGGAGTTCCGGGAGAACGAACTGATCGCCTGGCGGCACGCCGGGGGCCACCGGTGGCGTTGGGAGCTACGGGACAACGGTGACGGCACGACGGACGTGACCGAGACGTTCGACTGGTCCACCTCCCGCGCCCCGAAGGCGTTGGAGTTCGCCCGCATCCCCCAGCGGAACCTGCGGGCGATCAAGGCGAGCCTGCGTCGACTGGAGGCCGTGATGACCGCCTGACGAGGTCGCCGTCCCAGCGCGGTGCCGGTGGACGCGCCGGTCAGGCGCCCGCCGGCACCGTGCACAGCAGCCGCAGGCGGTGCTCGCGCAGCACCTGCTCACCGCCGAGCCCGTCGAGACCCACGATCACGCCCATGCCCGCGACCGTCCCGCCCGCCTCGGTGACGAGCCGGGCCGCTGCGGCGAGGGTGCCCCCGGTGGCGAGGACATCGTCGACGACCAGTACGCGGTGCCCACCGACGACGGCGTCCCGCTGGATCTCCAGCACGTTCTCGCCGTACTCGAGCGAGTACCCGGCGCGGTGGACGTCGCCGGGCAACCTGCCGGGCTTGCGGGCCAGCACCAGGGGTATGCCCAAGCTGTTGGCCAGCGCCGCTCCGAGGACGAAGCCCCGTGCCTCCAGCCCGAGGACGAGGTCGACGTCCCCGCCGAAGGTCGTCCCGAACTCGTCGACGACGTCCCGGAAGAGGCCCGGGTCCGCGTAGAGCCCCCCGAGGTCCCGGAACAGGACGCCGGGCTGGGGGAAGTCGGGGTACTCGCGCAGGCTCCGCTCGACGCGGGCCGCGAGGTCGGACCCGGTCGGCGGCGGAGTGGGTTCGGCGGGCAGCATGGACACAGCGCGAAGGTACCCGACGGGTCACCCGGCCGGCGCACGAGCTGATCCGCCCGGCGCACGGGTGGGACCGCCCGGCGCGGAAAACGGGTGAGCGAGCCACCTCGCATTGTGACCCGGACAACCAGAATTGTCACGCTGCGCGCCGGAACGAATACCCCGGGTGTGGAATTTCGCGTGATTCGGGCCGCATCCGGGAACAGTGGGCGGGCGGCTCGGGTTGTGCGGTCTCGTACGCGCCGAGGATTCGCCCAGCGGATAACGCTTTGCGGATAGGGGCATAACGAAGCGGTAATGCCGTGGGTGTTTTTCCGGCTACCACGCGTAGATAGCATTCGGATCACTTCACGACGATGTGACCTCGTGCGGCACTCGACGACTGCACTATGTTGTTTCTCCGCGTGTTCGGGAAGGCCCTGGACACTGAGCAGCCAACCATTGGGAGGCGCCCACTCGTGGCCACCTCAGCAGATTCGCCACCAACGGACCAGAAGATCGAGCCCGGCGGGAAGACAGGCAAGGGGCACATCGCCCCGCGCGTCTTCTACCCCTCGGCCGCCATCATCCTGGCCTTCGTGGCCCTGACGGTGATCTTCCCGTCCCAGGCGGAGGAGATCATCGGCACGGTCCAGGGCAGCATCGTGGACGGCTTCGGCTGGTACTACGTCGCGCTCGTCTCCGGCTTCGTGGTCTTCTCCCTCTGGGTCGGTATCGGCCACTTCGGGGACATCAAGCTGGGCAAGGACGACGAGGAGCCCGAGTTCAGCCTCGCCTCCTGGCTCGCGATGCTCTTCGCGGCCGGCATGGGCATCGGGCTGGTGTTCTGGGGCGTCGCCGAACCGCTGAACCACTTCGCGTCGCCCAAACCCGGTGTGGAGGGCACGCCCGAGCAGGTCGGCCAGCAGTCGCTGGTGCAGACGTTCCTGCACTGGGGTCTGCACCCCTGGGCGATCTACGTCGTGGTGGGTCTGGCCATCGCCTACGCGGTGCACCGCAAGGGCCGCCCGGTGTCGATCCGCTGGGCGCTGGAGCCGCTGCTTGGCGACAGGGTCAAGGGGCGCTGGGGCGACGTGATCGACGTCGTCGCCGTGGTCGGCACCCTGTTCGGCGTCGCGACCTCGCTCGGCTTCGGTGTGCTCCAGGTCGCCGCCGGACTGGACTTCGTCGGCATCGACGGGGTGGCGGACAGCACGCCAGCGCTGATCCTGCTGATCGGCGGGATCACCGCGATGGCCATCTTCTCGGTGGTCAGCGGTGTCAAGAAGGGCGTCAAGTGGCTGTCGAACATCAACATGAGCATGGCCGCCATCCTCATGCTGTTCGTGCTGATCGCCGGCCCGACGCTGTTCCTGCTGCGGGAGTTCGTCCAGTCCATCGGCCTGTACCTGCAGAACCTGCTCCAGATGAGCTTCGACGTCAGCGCCATGCAGGGTGAGGAGGGCGCGGCCTGGCAGGCGGCCTGGGCCACCTTCTACTGGGGCTGGTGGATCTCCTGGGCACCCTTCGTCGGCATCTTCATCGCCCGCATCTCCCGGGGCCGCACCGTCCGCGAGTTCGTCGCCGGCGTCCTGCTGGTGCCCACGGTCATCACCTTCCTGTGGTTCACCATCTTCGGCGGCACCGGCCTCTACCGCGAACTGTTCGGTGAGGGGGGCCTGGTCGTCGACGGGGCCGTGAACACCGAGGGCGCGCTGTTCGGGGTTCTCGGTGACCTGCCCGGCGGCATGATCGTGTCCGTCTTCGCGATCGTGCTGATCGTGCTGTTCTTCGTGACTTCCTCCGACTCCGGCTCCCTCGTGGTCGACATGCTGACCTCGGGTGGCAACCCGGAGCCGCCGACCTGGAGCCGGGTGTTCTGGTCGGTGGTGGAGGGCCTGGTCGCCATCGCGCTGCTGGTGGTGGGCGGAGACAGCGGGCTCGCCGCGTTGCAGACCACGGCGATCGTCATCGCGTTCCCCTTCAGCATCATCATGATCGGGATGTGCGTGGCGACCTGGCGCCAGTTCCACGAGGAACGCGAGTCCTGGCTGCGGGCCCGGCGCAAGCGGCAGCGCGAGGAGCTCACCGAGCACATCTCGCAGACGCTGATCGAGGACGGCTACATCGAGGAGCCGGACCGCTCCGACGAGGGCGCCTCCGCCTCCTCGACCGAGCCCAAGCCGGCCAGCGGCAAGGCGTAGTCCCACCGCTCCGGTCGACGAACGGGTCGGTCCCCACCCGGGGGCCGGCCCGTTCCGGGGTTGAGGTAGGCCCGTACCCGGGTGGAGCCCGGCTGGTGGGCCGGGGAGGAACGGGATCCGCCGTCTCCACGACGATTCCGGGCCCCTTCCCCATCACTTCCGGTCGAAGTTCCCGCCACGGGCCAGGAATTGCCGGCGCCGCGGAATCCTTCGTGGACCGCGGACGGGCACCGGAGGACCAGGAGTCGGCACCGCCTCGCATTCCGGCTGATCGTCGACCGCCGGACCGGCGACGATTCCGGAAGGGCGTGCTCCCGACGGGTACCAGCGCTCGGCGGGCCCACCCGTGGTTCCCCACGGGTGACGACAACCAACGACCACCGCGAGATCAGTCGCCGCCTCGCTCCCCTGGACGGGTCATCTCCCCTCGGTTGCGGGAACCGATCAGCGCGTTCCCGACTCTCAGTAGCATGTTCCCGCGTCGTCCGGCGATTCCCCGGGACGCGGTTCGATCCACTCACGAGACGACGTCGTTCGGTGCCCTCCCCGGTGCGCGGACGGCCGGAGGTAGTCGGTGACCCACCAGGAGGACGCGGTCCGGAACCGGATCGTGGCGGGCCGGTACCAGCTGCTGGACGAACTGGGCCGAGGCGGGATGGGGATCGTCTGGCGCGCCGAGGACCGGGTGATCGGCCGCCAGGTGGCGATCAAGGAACTGCGGCTTCCCGAGGGCATCCCCCCGGAGGAGCGCGGGGTGTTCGAGGAGCGGGTGCTGCGGGAGGCCCGCACCGCTGGCCGGTTGAACGACCCGGCCGTGGTGACCGTCTACGACGTGGTCTCCGACGAGGGCATGACGATGATCGTCATGGAGCTGATCGCGGCCCCGACGCTGTCCCAGGTGGTGCAGGGGCAGGGTCCGCTCCCGCCCCACCAGGTCGTCTCGATGGGCAGGCAACTGCTCGCCGCGCTGAACACGGCCCACCAGGCCGGGGTCGTGCACCGCGACGTCAAACCCAGCAACATCATGCTGTTGCCGGACGGTCGGGTGAAGCTGACGGACTTCGGCATCGCCCAGGCGGCCGAGGACCCGAGGCTGACGACGAGCGGCACCCTGATCGGTTCGATGGCGTACATGGCGCCCGAGCGCATCCGGGACAGCGCCGCCACCCCTGGGTCCGACCTGTGGGCACTGGGCGCCACGCTCTTCTTCGCCGTCGAGGGACGTGCGCCCTTCGAACGCCCCACGACGGCGTCCACCCTGCACGCGATCATGACGGAGGTCCCCTTCCTCACCCGGTGCCAGGGCCCACTGGCCTCGGCGATCTCCGGGCTGCTCGTGGGGAACCCGGAGGGACGGCTGGGACCCCGGCAGGTGGGTGGGCTGCTCGACACGGCCGCCGGCGGGACCGGGCCGCAGGGCGGCCCCGGGCCGACACCGCACCTCCCGGCAGGACAGCCTGGGCCCTCCACCCATCCGTTCGGCCAGCACTCCGGCCCGCTGGCCCCGGCACGCCCGGGCTGGTCCTGGAAGCGGACCGGCATCTCGCTGCTGGCCGCCGGGATGGTGTTCGCCGCTGGCCTGTTCACCGACCGCTGGTTGCTGACCGAGCGGGAACCAACCCCACCGCACCCGGCGATGGACGCCCCGATGAGTTACGGCCGCGACGGCGAGATCCCGGTCTTCGACCTGACCGCGGACGAGGGGTCGTCCTGTTCGACGGGAGAACTGCGGGCCGGCCAGCAGTACGGTGAGGCCGTGGAGTGCGACACCCCGCACGATGTCGAGGTCTTCACCAGCTGGAACCTCTTCTCCTCCTACGAACGGGAGCCGGCGTTCCCCGCCTACCCTGGCGAGGACACCCTGGTCCGCATGGCCGTCGGGGCCTGCGGGCTGTACTTCGACTCCGAGCTGGTGAACCTCGGGGAGCGGCAGGACATCCGGTTCCGAGCGCTCGTTCCCACCCGGGAGTCCTGGGAGGAGAAAGTGCGGTCGGTCGCCAACGAGGATCTCACCCCCGCCGGGACCTCCCGGGTGTACTGCGTCCTCTACTCCGAGTCCGGAGAACGGCTCACCGAGCCGGCGCGGGTCCGGGAGGACTGACCCAGCACCGCGCGCGGACTCCCCCAGCCGTCCCGGTCGCACCGGGTCCCGGTGTCCGACCCAGTGCCCGCCGCCGCACACCTCCTCCCGGACGCGGGCCGGTCGCGGGCTCGGCTGTCCCTGATCATCCCCCTCCGTGCTCGGCGACCGGCGTAGGCGGTTCGTCCGGAAGGCGGCCCCGGCTCGGCCCGGATCCATCGCCCACAGGTGTGGTTCCGGCGGGAGTGGGTAACCGGCGGGAGTGAGCAACCCGGTTCGTTGAGGAGTGATGTGCCATGACGTCCTTCACCGAGACGGTCGACGTCGAGGTTCCGGTGCAGGCCGCGTACAACCAGTGGACCCAGTTCGAGAGCTTCCCGCAGTTCATGGAGGGTGTCGATCGGGTCGTGCAGGTGAACGACACCCTGACGCACTGGGAGACGTCCATCGCCGGCGCCCACCGCGAGTTCGACGCCGAGATCACCGAGCAGCACCCCGACGAGAGGGTGGCCTGGCGGGCGACCGACGGGCCGGACCAGTCCGGCGTGGTCACGTTCCACCGGATCGACGACCAGACCACGCGCGTCACCCTCCAGATGGACTACCAGCCCTCGGGGCTGGCGGAGAAGGCCGGCTCGGCGCTCGGGATGGTCGGTTCCCGGGTTCGGGGTGACCTGAACCGTTTCAAGGACTTCATCGAGCAGCGCGGCTCGGAGACCGGGGGTTGGCGTGGTGACGTGCCACGGGGGCCGCAGCGTGGTGAGGGCGGGGGTCTCGGGTGACACCCGTGGCCCACGGTGACACGATGATCAGCGGGTCCGCCGGCAGGACGGACGGCGGTCGGGCGTGCGCCCGCGGCGGGACGCCCCACCGGTCACAACCCGAACGCGACGATGAGGTAGGTACGTGAGCGCTCAGTCGCCAACACAACAGAACGGAAGCGCGGCCCTCGCCCCCCACTCGGTGGAGGTGCGGGTGGCCGCGCTGCCGCACCAGCTACCGGTGCTGCGCGGCATCGCGGGGGACATCGCGATGCGGGAGGACTTCGACCTCGACTCGATCGAGGACCTGCGGTTGGCGGTGGACGAGGTGTGCTCGACGCTGATCCGCCTCGCCGTGCCGGACGCCACGCTGGTGTGCCGGTACGACGTGGCGGAATCCGCGCTTCGGGTCGTCGCCTCGGTGGTGTCGGCCAGCTCGACGGGACCGCGTACCGACACCTTCGGGTGGCGGGTGCTGACGACGCTGACCAGTTCGATCGACAGCACCGTCGAGACGCGCGACGACGGGCTCAGTGTGGTACAGGTTGAGCTGGTGAAACAGCGAGGAACGGCGGTAGCCGAGTGACCGAGGCCCCCAACCAGCACCCGGGCTCCGACGGCAACGGCGAGCGTTACGAGCACCTGACCCCGCTGTTCCACGAGCTGGCCGCGCTCAGCCCGGACGACCCGGAGCACGCGAAACTGCGCGAGACGCTGGTGACCAGGCACCTCCCGGTGGCGAAGCACATCGCCAGGAGGTTCGGCAACCGAGGGGAGTCCCAGGAGGACCTCACCCAGGTGGCGACCCTGGGCCTGATCAAGGCCGTGGACCGGTTCGACCCCACCCACGGCGCGGACTTCCTGTCCTTCGCGGTCCCGACCATCATGGGCGAGGTCCGCCGCCACTTCCGCGACACCGGGTGGGCGGTGCGGGTGCCCCGCCGGCTCCAGGAGATGCACCTGGCGATCAGTTCGGCGACCAGCGAGCTCTCGCAGAGCCTCGGCCGGGCCCCCACCCCCCGGGAGCTCGCCGAACGGCTCGAGGTCCCGTTGGAGCAGGTCTTCGAGGGCCTGGCAGCGAGCAACGCCTACCGGAGCGCGTCGCTGGACGAGATGTTGCTCGACGACGAGACGGTCTCGCTCGGCGACTCCATCGGGCGAGAGGAACCCGAGCTGGAGATCGTGGAGTACCGCGAGACCCTGCAGCCGTTGCTCGCCCAGCTCCCGGAGCGGGACCGCCAGATCCTGCTGCTGAGGTTCTTCGGGAACCTGACGCAGACCCAGATCGCCAAGCGCATCGGTGTCTCGCAGATGCACGTCTCGCGGCTGCTCAGCCGCACCCTCGCCCGTCTGCGCGAGGCCGCGGAGTAGGTGGACGATCCCCGGGCGCGTGCCGCGCACCCGGGGTTCGCGGGTCGTCACCGCCTGGCCGGGTGGACGGGCGGGACGGGACCGGGGTGGTCAGAGCCGGTCGAGCAGCTCGGCCTTCTTCTGGCTGAACTCCTCGTCGGTCAGCAGCCCGGCCTCGTGGAGGCCGCCGAGCTTCCTGATGGCCTCCACCACGTCGTCCGCGCGGTCCGCGATCGTGGCCGTCTCCGAGACGGGGACCGCCGGCTCCGCCGGCAGGAGCTCCGCCCGTTGCCGGGCCGCGACGATCCGGGTGTGCAGCTCGGCGGCGAACAGGAGGTCCGCCACGCTGCCGTCACCGAGTCCGTAGGCGAGGGCGTAGGGGTCCTTGTCCGGCATGCCCCGCATGGCCGGGTTGTCCGGCTTGCGCGCCGAGAGCCCGGTTCCGTCGCTCAACGTGATCCGGAAGAAACCTCCCAGGGCGGTCGGCGGGGACCACTCGACCACGCTGATGTTCTCCAGCGGGACGCGCTGCGGGCCGAGCTGCTCCTTCACCGTCTCCGCCATCCACCCCCAGGTGAAGGTCAGCGTCTCACCGTCGAAGGCCACCTCCCCGTCCAAGCCCTTGATGGACCGGGGAGCGGGTGGCAGCACCACCAGGAAACCGTCGGTGGGTTCGAGGGCGCGGGGGTTGAGCGAGATGCGGTCGCGCAGCTGCGTCGCGTGGTACTGCGCCAGGTCGGGTTGCTTGCCGGGGAGGGAGAGCCGGTAGGGGTCCGCCGCCTCGGGCAACCGGCCGGCGAGGACGGGGCCGAACGCGTCAGCTCCGGGGCGCAGCCGCAGCACGAGGTCGGTGCGCCGCTTGCCCGGCTCGACGATCACACCCGACAGCGCCTCGTTCGGGACGACCAGCTCCCCCAGCGCCCTGTGCAGCGGATTGGCCCGCCGGCCACCGACGAACCGGATGCGGATGCCCTCCGCCTCGAAGACCCAGGTCGCGTTCGTTCCCGCTAACTCCAGTTCGTAGGACACCCCAACAACCCTATCCAACCGGGATGGGCCGCCGGTGGGGAACCGCCAGAGCCGGCGGGCGGAGGCACCGGTCCCGGTTCCCCCGGTGCCTCCGGCGGCCTCAGGACGCGGTCTCGGAGCGGTCGCCCGACCACAGGGTGTGGAAGTAGCCGTCGCGATCGACCCGCTGGTAGGTGTGCGCTCCGAAGTAGTCCCGCAGGCCCTGGACCAGGGCCGCCGGCAGCCGGCTGGCCCGCAGCGTGTCGTAGTAGGCCAGTCCTGAGGACAGCCCGGGAGCGGGGACACCGGCGGCGACGGCCGTCCCCACGACCCGTCGCCACGCCTGCTGGGAACGGCTGACCTGCTCGGCGAAGTAGTCGTCCGCGAGCAGGTTCAGCAGCTCGGGCCGCGTCCGGTACGCCTCGGCGATCCTGTCGAGGAAACGGGCCCGGATGATGCAGCCGCCCCGCCAGATGCGCGCGGTGCCGGCGAGGTCGACGTTCCACCCGTACTGCTCGCTCGCCGCGGAGATCATGCTGAAGCCCTGGGCGTACGCGGCGAGCTTGGCCCCGTAGAGCGCCTCCCGCAGGTCGTCGACGAACCCCGACCGGACCTCACCCGGCGGCTCGGTGGGCCCGGGGAGGGACGCGCACACCTCGCGCTGGCGCACCGCGCCGGACAGCGCACGGGCGAAGACGGCCTCGGCGATACCGGGAACCGGGTCTCCGAGTTCGAGGGCCTCCCGCACCGTCCACCGGCCGGTGCCCTTCTGCTCGGCCCGGTCGGCGACCACGTCGACGAAGGGCGCGCCGGTCTCCGGGTCGGTGTGCCCGAGCACCTCGGCGGTGATCTCGATCAGGTAGGACTCCAGGTCGCCCTGGTTCCAGGTCCGGAACACCTCGGCGATCTCGGCCGGAGCGAGCCCCGCGACGGCGCGGAGCAGGTCGTAGGACTCGGCGATCAGCTGCATGTCGGCGTACTCGATGCCGTTGTGCACCATCTTGACGAAGTGCCCGGCGCCGTCCGGCCCCACGTGCACGCAGCAGGGGGCACCGTCGACCTCGGCCGCGATGTTCTCCAGGACCGGCCCGACCTGCCGGTAGGCCTCGACGGAGCCGCCGGGCATGATGCTGGGGCCGAGCAGGGCGCCCTCCTCCCCGCCGGAGATGCCCGTGCCGACGAAGTGGAGGCCCCGTTCCCGCAGGGCCGCCTCCCGGCGCCGGGTGTCCGCGAAGTGCGCGTTCCCCCCGTCGAGGATGATGTCACCGGGTTCGAGGAGCCCGGCGAGTTCGTCGATCACCGCGTCGGTGGCGCCTCCCGCCTTCACCATGATGATCACCTGGCGCGGTCGCTGGAGGCTGTCCACCAGTTCCGCCAGGGTGCCGGCGGGCACGAACACCCCCTCGTCGCCGTGTTCGGAGACCAGCGCCTCCGTCCGGGCCGAGGTCCGGTTGTGCACGGCGACCGGGTACCCGTTGCGCGCCAGGTTGCGCGCGAGGTTGCCGCCCATCGTCGCCAGCCCGGTCACTCCGATGGCCGCGGTCCCGCGAGTGTCGTCTGCCATGCCCACCAGCCTGCACCCTCGTCCGCCCGCACGCAGCCGTGCGACCACGCCAACGGCACGTTGCGGCCGTCCCGCCCGCTGGGAGCGCGCGGGTGGGCGAAGCTCACACCCCCGAACGCACCACACCGCCAGCGGGGAAGGTTAGCCTCACCTCATGACGGAACAGACCTCGGACCACGGCGGGCGCGAGTCGCGGGCGTTCGTGCCCACCCACCGCGCCGCCCGGTACGCCAAACAACTCACCAACCACTTCGGCCACCGGGTCGACGCGGAGTGGAACGAACCGGTGGGGACGGTGCGTTTCGGCGAGGGCGGCGTCGCGGTCCTCACCGCGGAGGAGGGTGGGCTGCGCATGGTGGCCACCGCCCCCGGCGCCGACGGGCTCGCGACCGTCGAACGCGTCGTCGGCGATCATCTCGTCCGGTTCGCCACCCAGGACGAACTGCGGGTGGAGTGGGTGCGCACACCCTGACACCCGGGCCCACCCCACGACCAGGACGCCCACGACCGCGCGGGGTGACCCCGTCGAGAACACGCGGAGCGCAGGGCCCGAGCCCAGGCCCGGCGGGGACCGGTGCGGCCCGCCGCGTGCGGCGCTCCGGGAACGCGTTGGCGCGGACGGGCAGCTCCACTCGATGACTGCGACGGTGAGGGGGCCGGGCACGGTCAGGGCCTCGGCGGGGACGGTGATTGTGGTGGTGCGCCCGCCGGCAGCGCCGGGCCGACCACGTGGGGACGCCGTGGTCGGCCGCTGGCATCGGCATCGCCCAGGTGACCGTGCTGGTGTGCTGTGGCGGTGCCCCACCACGAGGAGACCTCGACGCCTGATGCTCCGACGCTGAGGACGGTCGTGAACTGGTCCAGGACGGCTTCGTAGGACCGCGTGGAGGCGGTCGGGCAGTGGGGCACGGTGGAGGGCTCGGGGAGGAGGCCATTCGATGGGCGGATCGGCCCGGCCGCCGAGAGCGACCGGCCCCTGGTCAGAGGGTGGCGAGCGCGGTGCCGGTGACGATGAGGGCCAGCTGCACGGCGACGGCGACCGTCGCCGCGCGGAGCAGGCGGTACCTGGCGACGCCGATGCGGGCGCGGACGGCGGCCTTCTCGGCGATATGCCGCACCGGATCGCTCACCGTGGCCTGCCAGCGAGCGATCGTCTCCTCCGGCGTCTCCCGCACCAGCCGTAACCAACCAACGGGCGCGGTGGTGCGCAGGCGGGGCGCGGTGATCCACAGGAGCCCCGCGTAGACGAGGACGCCGACGGCGGACGCGGCGACGAGGGTGAGGGTGGCGAGCGGCGCGGTGGGCGCGTGGTCGAGGGACAGCCAGGATGCGCCGGCGGCCGCAGCGGACAGGGCGAGGTGGGTCCTCCGCAGCTTCGCGGCACGGGTGGCGGCGTCGTACGGCGCCCGGTTGGCGTCGGCGAGTTCTTCGCGGGCCAGCCTCATCACAGCGTCGTCGGGCGTGGTGGTCATGGGGTCTCCAGTCGGGTGAGGTGGTTGATCGCCCCGGTGGGCTCGCGTCGTCAGCGGGCCCCCGTCACGTCACGAATCCGGTGAGCCGAGAGCCGCCGTGGATGGCGCGGGCGTGGTGCGCGCGTCGCACGTGGAGCGGACGAGCCTGTCGGGGCCGGGCTTCGACGTCGCTCGGGAGCTCGGGGCACGCCTCGGCGTCACGGGATCCACGGCCAGGCGGACGGAGGTGCGTGGCCCGACCCAGGGCGTCGCGGCGTGGGGTCGCTCGGTGCGGACGGCGGCGACGAGCGTCCCGCGCCAGAGGACGACCCTCCGGGACGACTCCAGCACCTGACCCCGCATCGCCGTCCCGCTGCCCCCGAGGGCCCGGGACACCAGCGACGACGATCACCCGGGTCAGGCGGGCGTCGGGTCCGGGGGCGGGTCGGATGGGGGGTGGTCGCTCCGACCCGCATGGCGGCGGAGCGACGGTCGACCGGCGGGCCACTGGACCACCTCCGGGGTCGGGGCGAGCGGTCCGAGCCGGCCGCCGAGCGCGTTACCGTACCGACTCCACCCGGCCCTTCGCGTGATCCGCCGAGTCACATCACGTCGAGGGGCCTCGACGAGGTGTTCGGGGTGGGCGCCGCGGCGCGCCATCGTCACGCGCGCCACCGGAGGGGGCGCTACCTGATCCGCGTGGCGATCGGTGGGGAGCTGACCGAGCACGCCCACATCGACACCAGGTGGGCCGAGCCGATCGCCGCCGCGGAGGCGGAGTCGGGGGCGGAGTCGGGGGCGGAGGCGGCGCCGACCTGACGGACCGCCGTGGCCAGGGTCAGCGGATGCGGATGGTGTCGTCGGTGACCCGGTTCATCACCACGGTCTCGGCGTCCTCGGGGTTCCCGCCGTCGGGGCCGCCGTCGGGCGTCGAGCCCTCCCGCTCCTGACGCTTCTTCGTGAAGTGCCGGTCGACCAGGATCAGCGCGACGACCATCCCGGCACCGAGGAGGGTGACCGGTACCACCCCCAACCAGTCGGCGTCGGGTGCCAGCATGGCGCGGTCCTCGTCCTGCCACGGCCACAGCGCCCGCAGCGCCCCGATCATCACGCCGGTCATCACGGCGAGGGTGGCCTGGTGGCGGTGCTTCAACAGGTACTGGAGCGTCTTCACGAAGACCCCGAGGCCCAGGATCGCGCCCAGCATGAAGGTCCCGACGTAGGGCAGGTCCCGGGCGTTCAACGCCTCGAGCGTCGGCTCGTAGAGCCCGAAGATCATCAGCAGGAAGGCACCGGAGAGGCCGGGCATCACCAGGCCGCAGATCGCGATCGCCGCGGCCAGTCCGACCAGCCACAGCGGGGGGGACGTCTGGGTGCCGGCGGGCAGCCCCGTGACGATCCACCCGACGGCGATCCCCAGCGGCAGCAGCGCCCAGTCCAGCGGGCGGCGGATACCGCCCATCGCGAGGATCGGGATCGCCACCGAGGCCCCGACCATCCCGATGAACAGCGCCCTGGCCCCCACCGGGTAGTCCTCGATCAGCCCGGGCACGACCCGAGCCGCGGTGAGCAGCGCGAGGACCATGCCGGCGAGGATGCCGACGACCAGCGGCACGTCGATGCGCGCCGCCTCCTCCTTGGCCCGTTGCCCGCCCCGCCCCCGGGGAAGATCGCTGGCCGCGAGCTTGACCGCGCTCATGAGGTGGCCGGCGGCGTCGATGAGGCGTTCGTAGACACCGACGACCAGCGCCACCGTCCCGCCGCTGACCCCTGGGACCACCTCCACCGTTCCGATGGCGGCACCGCGGGCGAGGTTGAGCGGGGTCTGCTTCCAGCTGTGTGCGGACACATCTGAAACGGTAACGGTTCCCTGGACACTCCAGACACCCGGTAGGACGATCATCGCGACGTCGAGCCGGTGCGGAACACCCCGAACCGGCTCGTTCGCGGGACTTTCGTCACTCCGCGTGCCGGATCACCGCGCGGAACCCGCCCACCTCCACGTCCGGGTTACTCGGCGACCCGCAGCAGCCCCTCCTGCACGACCGTGCACACGAGGTTGCCCGACCGGTCGAAGAACCGCCCGGTGGCCAGGCCCCGAGCGCCGGAGGCGCTCGGGGAGGCGCAGTCGTACAGCAGCCAGTCGTCCGCCCGGAAGGGGCGGTGGAACCACATGGCGTGATCCAGGCTGGCCCCCGCGACCTCGTCCAGGCTCCAGTACACGCCGTGGCGGGCCAGTACCGAGTCCAACAGGGTGAGGTCGGACACGTAGGCCAGCAGGCAGACGTGCAGCACCTGGTCGTCGGGCAGCTGACCGTGCGCCCGCATCCACACCCGGTTGTCGGCGGTGCGCGGTCCGGTCTCCCGCGACACCCAGGGCGGGTCGGTGACGTAGCGGATGTCGAAGGGCCGGGGAGCCTGGCCGTGGATGCCGATGCGGCCCCGGTAGGGCGCCACCCGCTCGGCGAGGGTCGGCAGCGACTCCGGCTCCGGGACGCCAGCCGGCATCTCGTCGGCGTGCTCGATCCCGTCCTCCCGGACCTGGAAGGAGGCCGACAGCGAGAAGATCGCCTTGCCGTGCTGGATGGCGACCACCCGGCGGGTGGTGAACGAGCGGCCGTCCCGGATGCGGTCCACCTCGTAGACGATCGGAACGCGGGGATCGCCGCCCCGGATGAAGTAGGCGTGCAGCGAGTGCACCCCGCGATCGGCGGGCACGGTCCTGCTGGCCGCGACGAGGGCCTGCCCGGCGACCTGGCCCCCGAAGACCCGGACGGGTGACTCGGCCGGGCTCACGCCCCGGAACAGGTTCTCCTCGATGCGCTCCAGGTCCAGCAACGCCACCACCCGGTCGAGGACGGGCTGCCCGTAGGGCACCCCGTCCGGATCGAGGGGCACCGCCCCCGCGGTGGTACCGGCGGGGTCCTCCGCCGCTGCGCGCGCCATCTCGGTCATCCACCAACCCTACGATGACGCGGGCAGCGACAAGGATTCTGAGCACACTCAGCTACCAGTGAGCCTACTCACGCATGGTCTTCCTCGCCCAGTCGGTGGACTCGAATCAGGTTCGTCGAACCGACCGTGCCGGGAGGGGAGCCGGCGACGATCACGACCAGGTCGCCCCGCTGATACCGACCGAGCGACAGCATCGCCTGGTCGACCTGCTTCACCATCCGGTCGGTCGAGTCCACCTTCGGCACCAGGAAGGTCTCGGTGCCCCAGGTCATGCTCAGCTGCCGACGCACGGCCTCCTCCGGGGTGAAGGCGAGCAGCGGGAGGTGGGTGTGCAACCGGGCCAGCCGGCGCACCGTGTCACCGGACTGGGTGAAGGCGACGAGCGCCTTGGCGTTGAGCCGCTCACCGATGTCCCGAGCCGCGTAGGAGATGACGCCCCGCTTGGTCCTGGGCACGTGCGACAGCGGCGGCACGGCGGTCGACTCGTGTTCCACCGCGCGGACGATCCTGGCCATCGTCTCGACCGTCTGGACCGGGTAGCGCCCCACGCTGGTCTCGCCCGAGAGCATCACCGCATCGGTGCCGTCGAGCACGGCGTTGGCGACGTCCGAGGTCTCCGCCCGGGTGGGCCGGGAGTTGCTGATCATCGAGTCCAGCATCTGGGTCGCCACGATGACCGGCTTGGCGTTCTCCCTGGCGATCTGGATGGCCCGCTTCTGCACGAGGGGGACCTGCTCCAACGGCAGTTCGACGCCGAGGTCCCCCCGGGCGACCATCACGCCGTCGAAGGCGAGGACGATCGCCTCCAGGTTGTCGACCGCCTCCGGCTTCTCCAGCTTGGCCACCACCGGCAGCCGGCCGGAACCGACCCGGTCCATGACCTGGTGCGCCTGGTCGATGTCGGCGGGAGACCGGACGAAGGACATCGCGATGAAGTCCACACCGAGGCTGAGGGCGAACTCCAGGTCGCGGATGTCCTTCTCGGACAGGGCCGGGACGCTCACGTTCATCCCCGGCAGCGACAGCCCCTTGTTGTCACTGACCGGGCCTCCCTCGGTGACCTCGCACACCACGTCCGAGCCCTCGATGGCCGTGACCACCAGGCCGACCTTGCCGTCGTCGACGAGGACGCGGTCACCGACCTTGGCGTCCTCGGCCAGCCCCCGGTAGGTGGTCGAGACCCGGTCGTGGGTGCCGGGCACGTCCTCGACGGTCACCCGGACCGTCTCCCCGGTGTCCCACTGCACCGGGCCGCTGGCGAACCGCCCCAGCCTGATCTTGGGTCCCTGGAGGTCGGCGAGGATGCCGACCGCGCGACCGCTCGCCTCCGCCTCCTGGCGGACCAGCTCGTAGATGCGCTTGTGGTCGGCGTGGTCGCCGTGGCTGAAGTTCATCCGCGCCACGTCCATGCCGGCGCCCACCAGCTGCCTGATCCTGTCGGGACTCGCCGTCGCCGGTCCCATCGTGCATACGATCTTCGCTCGTCTGCTCACGTCTGCGCAGCCTATCCCGCTGGTGGGCACGATTCCGCACGGCGGAAGCAGATTTGCGGGGCGTGTCGCTCGATCGGGGCGATTCGCCCGGTTGTCGCGCCGCTGTGCCTACTCCCCGCTAGGTGGATTTCCGGTGGAGCCGGGATCACCCCCCGTCCGGGGACTACGCGAGGTGTGCTGCGAACAGCGGGTCGAGGCCCCTCGGAGACCGCACCCCGGCGACCGCCGGTCGTGGCACGGGCCCGTGCCACCGACGCTGTCCGGTTCCGGCCGTCGGCGGTGGGGATGGCCGGCACGGGACGATGGACGTCCGTCCCACCCCCTTCCGGAGGTTCCACGCCGTGCGCCCGTCCGCGATCCCCTTCCCGCTGGCCGTCCTGGTCAGCCTCGTGGTGTTCCTCACGCCGGCCTCCGGCGTCCCCTCAGCGCCCCCGGGAACCGACAAGGTGGTCCACGTGGGGGTGTTCGTGCTGCTCACCGTCACGGGGCTCCTGATGGTGGCCGGGGCGCGGAGTCCTCGGCCCGCGCCGGACCGGCGGGACGCGTCCCCCACCCACCGGGGGCGCGGCCCGCGCCGCCTGCTCCTGTTCGGTCTCCTCTGCTACGCCTTCGTCGCGGAGGTCCTCCAGGGGCTGTTGCCCCTGGGGCGGAGCGCGGACTGGGCGGACGCGCTGGCCAACCTCGCCGGTATCGCGCTCGGGGCGGGGGTGTTCCTCCTGTTCGGCCCGAGGAGGCCGGCGGGTGGGGACCTGGCGGCCGCGCACCCGGCGGAGGACGGTGCCGGCGCCGACCGCGCCTGAACGACACGGATCCCGGGCGGCCCCCTCCTCGGGGGCCGCCCGGGTCGGTGTGTCAGCGCCGGTAGCGGGCCACCTCGTAGGTGGCGGCGCCGACCAGCTCCAGGGACACCCGCAACCGCTCCAGCGAGATGTTGCGGTCGATGGTGTCCTCGGGCGTGTGGTAGATGGGCTCCAGCAGCGCCGGCCCCGCCTCGCCTCGCCAGCTGAAGTTCGCCGCCGCGATGCCCCGCTCGTGGAACGGCACGTGGTCGCTCGATCCGCGCGCGGTGGGCCCGGACACGTGGGGGACGTAGCCGAGGCGGGCGGCCGCCTCGGCGACCCCCTGGGTCGTCAGGTTGTCCTCACCGTCGACTGACAGCAACCAGTAGCGGTTGGCCGGGTCGTGGCTGGTGGCCACCATGTCGTTCTGGAAGCACCCGCTGATCCTGGCCGCCTCGGCGTCGCTGAGCTGGTTGACGTAGTAGCGGGAACCGATGAGCCCCTGCTCCTCGGAGCCCCAGAGCGCGAACCGGACGGTGTGCTGAGTGGGCAGGCTGCGGAAGACCCTGGCGAGTTCCAGGCAGAGCGCGGTACCGCTGCCGTCGTCGTTGGCGCCCGGCGATCCGGGCACGCTGTCGTAGTGGGCGGTGACCATCACCACCGGCGCGGTGGCGGGAGAACCGATCGTCGCCGGCCGCTCGGCGAGGACGTTGTACGAGGTGAGGTCGGAGTGCCGGGTCAACACCGCGCGCAGCCGCACCGGGCCCGCCGCCAGCCGCTGCCGCAACCACTCGCCGTGGGCCTGGGCGAGTCCCAGCACCGGGATGGGCACCTGGTTGGCGAGGCTGGGCACGAAGCAGCCGGCCTTGCGGTCGGGCGTGGCCGAGGCCGCCACCAGCAGCACACCGGTCGCGCCCCGCTCCACGGCGGTCCGGACCTGGGCCTCCCGGTTGGCCGTGGTGTGGTCCACGAGGACCAGGCCGCCGGTGAACCCGGCGGGGTAGTCGGCCTCGGTGCCCGCACCGACGTCGACGACGCCCCCCTCGACCTCGACGTCCAGCGGTCCCTGCGCCGAGGCGCTGGTCTGCCAGCGCTCCCCGTCGGGCAGGACCACGTCGGCCAGGTACTTGTCCGCCACCGCGAAGGGCTGTTGGGTGACCTGGTAGCCGAGGTCCTCGAACAGCCGCGCGGCGTAGTTCGCGGCCCTGTGCTCGGACTCGGTGCCGCCGATCCTGGGACCGATGTCCTCGCTGAGGTGGCGGATGTGCTCGAGCGCGCGTCGGGCGTCCACCCGCGCGGCGATGGCCTTGTCCCCCGGGGTCAGGTTGGGCGCGCCCGGGGCGCCGGTCCGGTGCCGGTTGGTGGCGGCCATCGCCTGCGATGACAGCCCGACCGAGGCGAAGGCGGCGAGCGCGAGGGCTCCACCCAACAGATCACGGCGCTTGAACGCGGACATCCAGCCACTCCTTTGTCCAGGGCAGCAACGGAACACGGCGATTTCGTTCCGTAACTGATTCACCACAACGTGTGAAGCGCGCTTCGCTGATTCCGGAGATTACGTGTGGTTTCTGTGATGAACAAGTGGCAGAGATCTCGAAATGATTCCCGATCGGTGTCCTTCGCGTCCCCTGTCGGGTGATCCAGTTTGGCAGCGATCCACCTACGGGGTCCCACGGTGAACCCAGCCGGAAGACACGGCCGGAGGGCGGCCGCTTCCACCGAGGACGGGGGCGGGAACCGGATGCGCGGTCGACCACCCCGCCGCGTTCGCCCCCCGAGCCGCCGCCCGACATCGGATGACGGTTCCCGCCGGTCAGGAAGCCGGACAGGGCCAGGGACCGGGACGAAAGGCGGAACAGGGAACCCGGGCGCCGGCTCCCCCGGGCACGGTGGCCCGTCCCGGGCGCGCGGCCACCCGGACCGCACCGGCAACCCCGACCCGGCCGACCTCGGGCACGGCTCGCCTCATCCGCCCCTCCGCACGAGCCGGCACCCCAGGTGTGGCGGGAGCCGTCGGCGCGGGAACTCGCGTCGCGACCGGGTGCGCTGGCCGGAAGAGGCCGCTCGCCCCGTCCGATGCGAACGGCCGACCGCCACCCGTCCTCGGGTCACGGGGGACCTCGAACCAGCCTTGGTCACCGCGAGCGGTGCTCCCTGGTACCTCGGCGCGTCAGGGAGCCGCCGGTCGGCGTTCGGGACCGGGTGCACCCGGAGTTCGGGCCCACCAGTCCGGGAGCGACGCGTTCCGGCGCCGAAGGACCAGCACCGTCGGCACCGTTCAGCCGGACCGTCCCCGCCGTGAGCCTCCCCGCACCCGCTGCCCCGCGACCGGCCCGGACCGATCCGGTTCCGCGGTCCGCCCGGCAGGTGCCGGGGACCGCCGACCAGCGAGCGGCAAGCGCCCCCGGGTCGTCGGCCCCCACGGCGTTCGGCCGCCCACCTCGGCGGTATCTGCCCGACGGCGGCGGACCGCGACCTCGATGTCAGGAACGGGGCAACGGACCGGGACAAGTAAGGGGGACGGCTCCCGTGGGAGCCGTCCCCCTGTCGCCCCGGCCGGCGGCACGCCGTTGTGCCCCGGCCAGAAGTCGAGTGGTCCGGCGACGGACCACCGCGCCCGGTGCGGGCCGGTCAGACCACCGCGAGCGGCAGGGCCGTCGGGTGGACCGGGGCGGGCAGCTGCGAGCCGCCCGTGAGGTGGGCGTCGACGGCAGCGGCCACCGAGCGCCCCTCCGCGATCGCCCACACCACCAGCGAGGCACCCCGGTGGGCGTCACCGCAGACGAACACGCCCGGCTGGCTGGTCTGCCAGTCCGCACCACAGCCGATGCTCCCGCGCGGGGACAGGGTCAGGCCGAGACCGTCGAGCAGGGGCATCCGCTCGACCCCCTCGAAACCGATGGCGAACAGCGCGAGGTCGCAGGGGAACTCCTCGACCTCGTCACCGACCGGGACCACCTGGCGCCGGCCGTCCGCGTCGCGTCCGACCTGGACCCGGCGCAGGCGGACCGCCCGCACGTGCCCGTCCTCGTCCCCGACGAACTCCTCGACCGCGACCTCGTAACGGCGCTCGCCGCCCTCGTCGTGCGCCGGGTAGGTGCGCAGGATCAACGGCCAGGTCGGCCAGGGAGACCTGGCCTCGTCCCGCTCGCCCGGCGGCTCCGGGTACTGGTCGAGCTGGAGGACGCTCGCGGCGCCCTGCCGGTGCGCGGTCCCGAGGCAGTCGGCACCGGTGTCGCCACCGCCGATGATGACCACGTGCTTCCCGGCGGCGGTGATCACGGCCGGCCCGTCGCCCTCGCACTCGCGGTTGGCCTGCACCAGGTGCTCCATCGCCAGGTGCACCCCGGTCAGCTCCCGCCCGGGGACCTCGGCGTCACGGCCGCGCAGGGCGCCGACCGCCAGCACCACCGCGTCGTGCCGGGACCGCAGCTCATCGACGGTGAGGTCCACGCCGACCTCGCAGCCGGTCACGAACCGGGTCCCCTCGGCACGCATCTGCACGAGCCGCCGGTCGAGGACCTTCTTCTCCATCTTGAACTCGGGGATCCCGTACCGGAGCAGGCCGCCGAGCCGGTCGTCCCGTTCGTAGACGGTGACCTCGTGCCCCGCCCGGGTGAGCTGTTGGGCCGCCGCGAGCCCCGCCGGACCGGACCCGACCACGGCCACCGAGCGACCGGTGGGGGCGGTGGCCGTCACCGGCACCACGCTGCCCCGTTCCCAGCCGATGTCGGCGATGGTCTGCTCCACCCGCTTGATCGCGACGGCGCCACCCGCCCTCGGGGAGAGCGCGACGACGCAACCGGCCTCGCACGGGGCCGGGCAGAGCCGGCCGGTGAACTCCGGGAAGTTGTTCGTGGCGTGCAGGCGTTCACCCGCCTCGTCCCAGCGCCCCCGCCGCACGAGGTCGTTCCACTCCGGGATCAGGTTGCCCAGCGGGCAGCCGGCGCTGCTGGAGTGGCAGAAGGGCACGCCGCAGTCCATGCAGCGCGCCGCCTGCGTCCGCACCTGCTGCTCGCGTTCCCCGCCGTCGAGCGCCGCGTAGACCTCGTCCCAGTCGCCGAGGCGCTCGTCCACCGGTCGCTTCGCCGGCTCCTGCCTGGCGTGCTTGAGGAAACCATGCGGGTCAGCCACGGGATGCCTCCATGATCGCCTCGTCCTCGTCACGGCCCTCCGACCGCGCTATCCGCACCGCCTCCATCACCCGCTGGTAGTCGGCGGGCATCACCTTGGTGAACCCGGTGGAGCGCCGTGGCCAGTCGCCCAGCAGCGAGGAGGCCAGGCGGGACCCGGTCAGCTCGTGGTGGCGTTCCACGGTGCGGCGCAACCACCGCAGGTCCTCGGCGTCCGGGCGTTGGAGCCGCACCATGTCCTGGTTGACCCGCACCGGGTCGAGGTCGAGGACGTAGGCGATGCCCCCGGACATGCCGGCGGCCAGGTTCCGCCCTGTCGGGCCGAGCACGACGGCCCGCCCCCCGGTCATGTATTCGAAGGCGTGGTCGCCCACCCCCTCGGCCACCGCGACCGCACCGGAGTTGCGGACGCAGAACCGCTCACCGACCTGGCCGCGCAGGAAGATCTCGCCGCCGGTGGCGCCGTAGCCGATCACGTTCCCGGCGATCACCTGGTCCTCGGCGACGAACGGCGCGTCGGGGTGCGGCCGGACGACGATCCGCCCGCCCGAGAGCCCCTTGCCCACGTAGTCGTTGGCGTCGCCGACCATCTCCAGCGCGACCCCGCGCGGGAGGAACGCGCCAAGCGACTGCCCGGCGGACCCGGTGAGGGTCACCGAGATCGTGCCGTCCGGAAGCCCGTCGCTGCCGTAGCGGCGGGTCACCTCCGAGCCCAGCAGCGTGCCCACCGTCCGGTTGACGTTGCGCACCGGCAGTTCGAGGCGCACCGTGTGGGCGTCCTCCAGCGCCGCCTCGGCGAGCTGGATGAGGGTGCGGTCCAGCGCGTGCTCCAGCCCGTGGTCCTGCGCGCGGACCCGGCGGCGCACGACGCCGTAGGGGGCCGTGCCGTCCCGCACCCCGGCGGGCACGGTGAGCACCGGCGAGAGGTCCAGGCCCCGGCTCTTCCAGTGCTCGACGGCCTCGTCGGTGTCGAGCACCTCCGCGTGGCCGATCGCCTCGTCGAGGGTCCGGAAGCCGAGGGCGGCCAGGTGCTCACGCACCTCCTCGGCGACGAAGTGGAAGAAGTTCTCCACGAACTCGGGCTTGCCGGTGTACCTGCGGCGCAGCTCCGGGTTCTGGGTCGCGATGCCGACCGGGCAGGTGTCGAGGTGGCACACCCGCATCATGACGCAGCCGGCGACCACCAGCGGAGCGGTGGCGAACCCGTACTCCTCGGCCCCCAGCAACGCGGCGACGACCACGTCACGTCCGGTCTTCATCGCGCCGTCGACCTGCACGGTGATCCGGTCGCGCAGCCCGTTGAGCAGCAGCGTCTGCTGTGCCTCCGCCAGGCCGATCTCCCAGGGCGTGCCCGCGTGCTTGAGGGAGGTCAGGGCGGCGGCGCCCGTTCCCCCGTCGTGGCCGGAGATCAGCACCACGTCGGCGTGGGCCTTGGCGACCCCGGCGGCGACGGTACCCACGCCGACCTCGCTGACGAGCTTGACGTGGATCCTGGCCCGTTCGTTGGCGTTCTTCAGGTCGTGGATCAGCTGGGCGAGATCCTCGATCGAGTAGATGTCGTGGTGCGGCGGTGGGGAGATCAGGCCGACCCCCGGCGTGGAGTGCCGGGTGCGGGCGATCCACGGGTACACCTTGTACCCGGGGAGCTGCCCACCCTCCCCCGGCTTCGCGCCCTGCGCCATCTTGATCTGGATGTCGCTGGCGTTGACCAGGTACTCGCTCGTGACGCCGAACCGGCCCGAGGCGACCTGCTTGATCGCCGACCGGCGCTCCGGGTCGTACAACCGCTCGGGGTCCTCCCCGCCCTCACCGCTGTTGGACCGGCCACCCAGGCGGTTCATCGCGATCGCGAGGGTCTCGTGGGACTCCTTGGAGATGGAGCCGTAGGACATCGCGCCGGTGTTGAACCGCTTCACGATCTCCGAGGCGGGCTCGACCTCGTCGAGCGGCACCGGCGGGCGCTCCTCGGAGCGGAACCGGAACAGGCCGCGCAGCGTGCCGCCGGCCCGGCTGAGCCGGTCCACCTCCTCGGTGTACCTGCGGTACACCTCGGCCTGCCGGGTGCGGGTGGCGTGTTGGAGCAGGAACACCGTCTCCGGGGAGAACAGGTGCAGTTCGCCCTCCCGCCGGTACGCGTACTCGCCGCCCACCTCGAGCCGCCGGTGGGCCCGGTCGGTCGGGTTGTCCGGGTAGGCACGGCGGTGGCGGACGGCGACCTCCTCGGCCAGCACGTCCAGGTCGACCCCGCCGAGCCGGGACTCGGTGCCGCTGAAGTACTCCGAGACGACCTCCCGGTCCAGGCCGACCGCCTCGAAGACCTGCGCCGCCGTGTAAGCGCCGACGGTGGAGATGCCCATCTTCGACATCACCTTCAGCACGCCCTTGACCAGCGCCCTGACGTAGTTGGTGACCGCCCGGTGCGCCTCGATGCCGGTGATCTCCCCGGTGCCCACCATGTCCTCGATCGTCTCGAAGGCCAGGTAGGGGTTCACCGCGGCGGCACCGAAGCCGAGCAGCAGGGCGATGTGGTGGACCTCGCGGGCGTCGCCGGTCTCCACGACCAGGGCGACCTTGAGCCGCTCCTTGGTCCGCACCAGGTGGTGGTGGACGGCGGAGACGAGCAGCAGCGCGGGGATCGGCGCGTGGTCGTGGTCGGAGTCCCGGTCGGAGAGGACCAGGACGCGGGCCCCGGCGGCGATCGCCTCGGACGCCTCCTTCCGCACCCGCTCGACGGCGGCGGCGAGGGCCTGCCCGCCGCCGGTGACCTCGTACAGCCCGGAGAGGACGGTGCAGGAGAAGCCGGGCAGGTCGCCGTCGTCGTTGATGTGGATGAGCTTGGCGAGCTCGTCGTTGTCGATGACCGGGTGCGGCAGCACCACGTGGCGGCAGGAGGCCGGCGAGGGGTCGAGCAGGTTGTGCTCGGGTCCCATCACCCGGGCGACGGAGGTGACGACCTCCTCGCGGATGGCGTCCAACGGCGGGTTGGTCACCTGCGCGAAGTGCTGCACGAAGTAGTCGTAGAGCATCCGGGAGCGCTGCGAGAGGCCGGCGACGGGCGTGTCGGACCCCATCGAGCCGAGGGGCTCCGCGCCGGACACCGCCATCGGGGTCAGCAGCACCCGCAGCTCCTCCTCCGTGTAGCCGAAGGTGAGCTGCCGGCGGACCACCGAGTCGTGGCTCTGCACGACGTGGTCGCGGTCGGGCAGGTCGGCCAACGCCAACAACCCGGCGTGCAGCCACTCGTCGTAGGGCCGTTCCGCGGCCAGTTGGTCCTTGATCTCCCCGTCGTCGACGATCCGCCCCTCGGCGGTGTCGACGAGGAACATCCGGCCTGGCCGCAGCCTGCCCTTGGCGACCACCTGGTCGGGCGGCACGTCGAGGACACCGGTCTCGCTGGCGAGCACGACGCGGTTGTCGGTGGTGCGCCACCAGCGGGCGGGCCGGAGCCCGTTGCGGTCGAGGACCGCGCCGACGAGCGTGCCGTCGGTGAAGGTGACGCAGGCCGGCCCGTCCCACGGCTCCATCAGGCTGGCGTGGAACTGGTAGAAGGCCCGGCGCCGGGGGTCCATGGTGGCGTGGTTCTCCCACGCCTCGGGCACCATCATCATCACCGCGTGCGGCAGGCTGCGGCCGCCCAGGTGCAGCAGTTCGAGCACCTCGTCGAAGGAGGCGGAGTCGGAACCGTCCTCGGTGCAGATCGGGTAGAGACGTTCGAAGTCGCCCTCGATGATCTCCGAGGCCAGCAGGGCCTCCCGCGCGCGCATGCGGTTGCGGTTGCCGCGGATGGTGTTGATCTCGCCGTTGTGGGCGACGTAGCGGAAGGGGTGGGCCAGCGGCCAGGACGGGAAGGTGTTGGTCGAGAAGCGGCTGTGCACCAGGGCGATGGCGCTGGTCAGCCGGGCGTCCCTGAGGTCGGGGAAGAAGGCCGGCAGCTGTTCGGTGGTCAGCATTCCCTTGTAGACCAGGGTGCGCGCGGACAGGGAGGGGAAGTAGACCCCGTGCCCCTCGTCGCGGCTGATCCGCTCCACGCGTCGTCGCAGGCAGAAGGTCCGCCGGTCCAGTTCGATCCCGGCCGGGGGGTGCGCCACCTCCGTTCCCGCGACCAGCAGCATCGCGAAGTGCGGCATGCAGGAACGGGCGCTCGGTCCGACGTCGGCGCCGTCCGGGTCGACGGGGACGTCCCGCCAGCCCAGCACGCGCAGCCGTTCCTCGTCGGCGATCCGCTCCACCAGGCTGACGGCGCGTTCCCGCTCCTCCTCGTCGCTGGGGAGGAAGGCGACGCCGGCGGCGTAGGTGTGCCGGCCCCGCTCGTCGGGTGCCGGCAGTTCGAGACCGGTCACCGCGCGCAGGAACGCGTCGGGGAGCTGCACCAGGATCCCGGCGCCGTCGCCGCTGGAGGGTTCGGCGCCGGCCGCGCCCCGGTGCTCCAGGTTGGCCAGGGCGGTGAGCGCGTCGGCGACGATGCCGTGCGACGACCGTCCCTCCACGTCGGCGACCATCGCGACACCGCAGCTGTCGCGTTCGTCCTCCGGACGATAGAGCCCCGTAGCGCCGGGGGTGGTGGAGAAGATCACGGGCAGACCTCCCTCATCGTCCTACGAACTTGAATCCTCAAGTTTCAGGGGTTGGGTTCGACGGGACGACGATGGCCCGCTCCGTACACCCGGAAGATGACACGGGCGTTTCATTCATGTGGCCCTAACAGTAACCTCATCATCCCTACCGACCGCAAGAGTGAAGTTCGCCGTGTCGGGTAACGATTTCACCGGCAACAGCGATAGACGAGGTTGATACCCGCAGCGGCGCGGAGGGCTCTCGCACCCGAGAATACCTGGCCAGCCGGCTCATGCGGCGATCCCGACAACGACTCCCGCGATCCGGGCACCACCCCCGGAGCCGAGGTGAACGGATTCACCCTGCGTTCACCACCGGCCACCCACCGGTGGTAGGCGCTCTGCTCCGTTCGGCCGCCGCCGATTCACCGGATCCGTTCGAATGGTTCTGATACGGTGCCGCTGCCGGCCGACCAGGGGCCGGCGGCGTGTGTGGCAGCGAAGTCCGGTGGGAGTCCGGCGCTGTGCCACAACTGTCATGGCCCACCAGGTCGAGCCAGGCCGCCTGCCACTCCACGCGACGTCACCACTCCCGGCACAGGGGTGGAGTGTCGTCCGCACCTCCCGGTCCGGCGGGTCGGCCGCCTCCCCGCGTGTCGGCCGAACCCAAGGATCAGGTGTGAACCTCCGATCTCGTCTGGCGGCGCTGCCCGCACTGTCCCTGATCGGCGTCGCCGCCCTCGCCGGTTGCGCCAACCGGGAGGAGGCCGCCGACCCGTCGGCCGCCACCGCCACCCAGCAGCCCCCCTCCGCCCAGGACACCACCGAGGCGGGATTCCCGGTGGAGGTGACCCTGGGAGGCACCGAGCCGGTCACCATCGACGCACGTCCGAGCAGCATCGTGTCGCTGACCCCCACCGCCACCGAGATGCTGTTCGCGATCGGCGCCGGGGACGCGGTCGTCGCCGCCGACACCTACTCCGACTACCCCCCGGAGGCCCCGACCACCGACCTCGACGGGATCAGCCCCAACATCGAGGCCGTCACCGAGTACCAGCCTGACCTGGTCATCTCCTCCGGTGACTCACAGGAACTGCTGGACGCCATGGCCGCCATCGACGTCCCGGTCCTCGTCGTGGCCACCGCCGGTGACCTGGAGGACAGCTACCAGCAGCTCGTCGCCCTCGGCGAGGCCACCGGGAACCAGGAGGCCGCCGAGGTGCTCGTGGAGGACATGCGCACCGAGATCGATCGGATCGTCGCCTCGACCGAGACCCCCGAGGAACCGCTGACCTACTACCACGAGCTCGACCAGACCTTCTTCTCCATCACCTCCGGCACCTTCGCCGGCCAGGTCTACGACCTGTTCGGTCTGGAGAACATCGCCGACGCCGCGGACGGCGGCGACTACCCGCAGCTCAGCCCCGAGTTCATCCTGGAGGCCGACCCCGACCTCATCTTCCTCGCCGACACCGTGTGCTGCGGCCAGAGCGCGCAGACCGTCGCCGAGCGGCCGGGCTGGGACACCCTCTCCTCGGTGCAGGAGGACCGGATCATCGAGCTCGACGACGACCTCGCCTCCCGCTGGGGCCCCAGGGTCGTCGACTTCGCGGAGGCCGTGGGCGCCGCCGTCAGCGACGTCAGCTCGCGGACGAACTGACCGGGCGCCCCGTGCCCCTCACCGTGCGGTCCGGCCGGGACTCCCCGGCCGGACCCGCCCCCGCCGGTGCTCCCCGAGCGACCCGGCTCCGGGTTCGTCACCTCGCCCTCGCCCTCGCGCTGCTGCTCGCCGTGACGCTGCTCTCCGTCCTCCTCGGCGCCGCCGACCTCGGATGGCAGCGGGTCGTGGGGGAACTGGTGGCCCAGGTGACCGGGGGGACCTCGCCGCTCTCGGAACGGGAGGCGGCCATCCTCTGGCAGCTGCGTGTCCCCCGGGTGGTGCTCGCCTGCCTGGTGGGAGCCGCCCTCGCGGTCTCCGGCGCCGCCTTCCAGGGCGTGTTCCGCAACCCGCTGGCCGACCCGTACCTGCTGGGAGCCGCCGCCGGCGCCGGCCTGGCCGCGACCATCGTCGTCGCGGCCGCCCCGGGCACCCTGGACTGGGTGATCGGCCCGCTCCAGCTCGCGGCCTTCTGCGGTGCCCTGTCCGGAGTCGTCCTGAGCTGGGTGCTCGGACGCACCGCCGGCCACGGCACCGGCACCCTCATCCTCGCCGGCGTGGCCGTCTCGGCCTTCCTCACCGCCGGCCAGACCTTCGTGCAGCAGCTGAACACGGACTCGCTGCGGCAGATCTACTCGTGGGTGCTCGGTGGGCTGACGACCACCGGCTGGCGCGAGGTGCTGCTGGTCCTGCCCTACGTGGTGGCCGCCTCCTCGGTGCTGTGCCTGTGCGCCCGGCTCCTCGACGTCCTCGGAGTGGGCGACGAGGAGGCGACAGCCCTCGGCGTGCGCCCCGGCCGGGTGCGCCTGGCCGTGCTCCTCGCCGCGTCGCTGGCCACCGCCGCCGCCGTCTCCGCGGCCGGGCTGATCGGCTTCGTCGGCATCGTCGTCCCCCACCTGGTACGGCTCCTCGTCGCCGGCAGCTACCGGGTGGTGGTACCGCTCTCCCTGGTCGGAGGCGCGATCTTCCTCGCCGCCGCCGACATGATCGCCCGCACGGTGATGTCCCCGGCCCAGCTCCCGATCGGCGTCGTCACCGCCTTCGCCGGTGCCCCCTTCTTCGTCCTCGTCCTCCGCACCAGGGGGCGGGCGTGAGCGGGCTGCGGGCCGTCGACATCAGCGCCGGCTACCGGGGGCGACCCGTGCTGCGGGCCGTCGACGCCGAGGTGCCCGCCGGCGGATGGCTCGGGGTCGTCGGCCCCAACGGCGCGGGCAAGTCCACCCTGCTCAAGACCCTGGCCGGTCTGCTCCCCCACGAGGGCACGGTCACCGTGGACGGCACGTCCATCGACGGACTGCGCCCCCGGCAGCGGGCCCGCGTCCTCGGGTACGCGCCGCAGACACCCGAACCCCCGACCGGCCTCACCGTCACCGACTACGTGCTCCTGGGCCGGTCGCCGTACCTGCCGCCCCTGGGCCGCGAGGGACGCTCCGACCTCCGCGTCGTCGCCGAGGTCCTGGCCAGGCTCGACCTCGCCGGGATGGCGACCCGGCCACTGGCCACCCTCTCCGGCGGGGAGCGACAACGCGCCGTGCTGGCGAGGGTCCTCGCCCAACAGCCCCGGGTGCTGCTGCTCGACGAACCCACCACCGGCTTGGACGTCGGCCACGCGCAGGCACTGCTGGAACTGGTGGACCGGCTCCGCCGGGAGGACGGTGTCACGGTGGTGACCACACTGCACGACCTGACCCTGGCCGCGCAGTACGCCGACCGGCTGGTCTTCCTCGTCGACGGCGCCGTCACCGCGTCCGGCGCACCCGGCGAGGTGCTCACCCAGGCGCGGGTCGCCGAGCACTACCAGGCCTCGGTCGCCGTGCTCACCTCGGACGGCAGCCGGATCGTGGCACCGGTCCGCCATGCCGGTCCGCGCCCCGCCCCCGGCTGACCGGCGCCGGGGACCGCGCACCCGATCGCGAGCCCACCCGCGCCGCCACCACCGACGTCGTCGCGCGGGGTGGGGCGCGCCAGCCCCGGCGACCACCACACCACCCCGCACGGGCCAGGCGACCGGTGGACGAGGTGTGTGGCCGGCCACCTCCTGGGTACGTCTCCCTACATGGCACACGGCGCGAAGAACGGCGGCTCCCGCCCGAGGATCGTGATCGTCGGCGGCGGTTACGTCGGCCTGAACACCGCCCTCCGGCTGGAGTCGCGGCTGCGGCACTCCGAGGCGTCGGTGGTCGTGATCGACCAACAGCCCCACATGACCTACCAACCCTTCCTCCCCGAGGTCGCCGCGGCCTCGGTCGAACCGAGGCACGTCATCGCCCCCCTGCGTTCGATGCTGCGGCGCTGCGAGGTGATCACCGGCCGGGTCGGCGGCATCGACCACCACCGCCGCACGGTGACCGTCACCGACGGCGACGGGGCCACCGAGGAGGTCGACTACGACATCCTGGCCGTGGCGCCGGGCTCCATCAGCCGCATCCTGCCCATCCCCGGCCTCGCCGAACAGGGCATCGGCTTCAAGACCGTCAGCGAGGCCATCTACCTGCGCAACCACGTGCTGTCCCGGCTCGACGCCGCCGCGAGCGCCACCGACACCGCCCGCCGCCGGCGGCTCCTCACCTTCCTCACCGTGGGAGGCGGGTACGCGGGGATCGAGGCCCTCGCCGAGATGGAGGACATGTCCCGGCTCGCCACCCGCGACTACCCGGCGATCGACCCCGCCGAGCTGCGGTGGGTCCTCGTCGAGGCGACCGACCGCATCATGCCGGAGGTCAGCCGGCCGATGGGCGAGTACACCGTCGACCTGCTGCGGGAACGCGGCATCGAGGTGCACCTGGAGACCACCGTCAGCAGCATGGAGGACGGCCACGTCGTGTTGGGCGACGGGACCGAGTTCGACACCGACACCGTCATCTGGACCGCCGGCGTCCGCCCCGACCCGATGCTGGGGGACACCACCCTGCCGCTCGACCAGCGGGGACGCGTCCGGTGCACGGCGACCCTCCAGGTCGCGGGCGTGCCCGGCGTCTTCGCCGCCGGGGACTGCGCGGCCGTGCCCGACCTCACCAGGATCGACGAGGACCCCGACGCCACCTGTGGTCCCTCCGCCCAGCACGCCGCCCGGCAGGCCCACCGGCTGGGGGACAACATCGTCGCCACCATCCGGGGGCACCGGCCGGCCGAGTACCGGCACGCCTACATCGGTTCCGTCGCGGGGCTGGGCCTCTACCAGGGCGTCGCCGAGATCTACGGGGTGCGGCTGAAGGGCCTGCCCGCCTGGTTGGTGCACCGCGCCTACCACCTGGCCAAGATGCCCAGCATCAACCGGAAGGTGCGCATCGCCTTCGACTGGCTGCTGGCCGCCCTGTTCCGGCGCGAGGCGGTGGCCATCGGCAGCCTGCAGGACCCCCACTCGGAGTTCCGGCGGGCGGCGGACGCCGCCGGCCGCTGGCAGCGGTCCCACGTCTGAGCGACCGCGAATTCCGGCGCCTGGACGGGGCGGGGTGGACGGGTTCCGGCCGCCCCAGCCCACGTCCCCCGGAGGGGGCTCGCTCCGGGACGACCGACCGGCGGCCGCCGGGCACCCTGCCGCCGTCGGCGGCTCCCACCCAGCCGCGACGCGCGCCGGCCGAGGAGCCCGACACAGCGGCTCCTCCCGGTGGCCCGCACCGGATCCCCCGGCGACGCCCTCGGTTCCGCCGGCCCGCACCTGCCGCGCACGGTGAGCGGAGCGACAAGCCCCGACGGCCTCCAGGTCAGGCGGCCGCCGGGACCGGCGCGCTCAGAGTTCCACGGCCTTGTACAGCTCCCCGACCTCCCGGCGGGACACCCGACGGAGGGTGCCGGGCCGCTGGTCACCGAGGCGGAGTTCCCCGATCGCCGTGCGCACCAGGCGGCGCACCGGGTGGCCCACCTCCGCGAGCAGCCGGCGCACGATGTGCTTGCGGCCCTCGTGGAGCACGACCTCCACCATCACCCGGTCCGCGTAGGCGTCGACGACCCGGAAGGAGTCCGCCTTCGCCAGGCCGTCCTCCAGTTCCACCCCGGCGCGGAGTCGGCGCCCGACGTCCCGCGCCACCGGCCCCTGCACCTCCGCCCGGTAGGTCTTGAGGACCTCGAAGGACGGGTGCATCAGGCGGTGCGCCAGTTCCCCGTCGTTGGTCAGCAGCAGCAGGCCCTCCGTGTCGGCGTCGAGGCGACCGACGTGGAACAGCCGCTCCGGCCGGTCGACCACCAGGTCACCCACGCACGACCGGCCCCGGTCATCGGACATCGTGGAATGCATGCCACGGGGCTTGTTCAGCGCGAGGTGCACGAGGTCGTCCCGGACGATGACCCGCATGCCATCGACGTGGATCGACACCGTGTCGGGGTCCACCCGCCGCCCCATCTCGGTGACGACCGCCCCGTCGACGGTCACCCTGCCCTGGGCGATCAGGTCCTCGGCCGCGCGCCGGGAGGCGATACCGGCCTTGGACAGCACCTTCTGGAGCCGGATGCCCTCGGGCAGGCCGGTGGGGTCCGGTTCCCCCCGGCCGACGCGTCGGCCTCGGTCGTCCCCGACCGCGTCGGAACGGCGTGGTGCCTGGTCAGAGCTCATCGATGGAGTCCACCTCGGGTAGCAACGGAGCGATCGGCGGGAGCTGGGACAACGAGGACAGCCCGAGACGCTCCAGGAACAGCTCGGTGGTCCGGTAGAGCAGACCGCCGGTCTCCGGGTCCGTCCCGGTCTCCTCGACCAACCCCCGAGCCAACAGGGTACGGATGACGCCATCCACGTTCACCCCGCGTACCGCGGCCACCCGCGACCTGGTCACCGGCTGCCGGTAGGCGATCACGGCCAGCGTCTCCAGGGCGGCCCGGGTCAACCGGGACCGCTGCCCGTCCAGCAGGTAGCGCTCCACGTAGGGGGCGAAGACGTCCCGCGTGTAGAAGCGCCACCCCTCCCCCACCCTGCGCAGGTCGATCCCGCTGCCCTGTTCGCGGTACCGCTTGGCCAACCGGTACAGGGCGGCCCGCACCCGACCGATGGGCTGGTCGAGCGTGCTGGCGAGCAGCTGTTCACCGGCCGGGACGTCCACGACCAGCAGGAGTGCCTCCAGGGCCGCCTCCAGGTCCGCCTCCCGCCCCAGGTCGGGCCGGTCCTCGGGGTCCTCCGCCGGCCCGCCGCCCCCCGGCGGCACGTCGACCACCGCGGCGGGGGCGCCGGCCGGCCGTGCCTCGCCGGAACCCGGCCCGGCCGTCTCCTCCGATGGCATCACCCGTACTCCTCCTCCTCGCGGTTGGCCCGGTCGGCCTCGGCGGCCGCCCGCGCGTCGTCGACGTCGCCGCCGTCCCACCGCACCACCAGCTCCCCCAACGGCTCCGGCTGCTCGAAGAGGACGACGGCCTCCCGGAACAACTCCAGCAACGCCAGGAAACGCGCCACCACCTCGATCGTCGCCTCGCAGTCCTCGACCAGCTCGGAGAAGCTGGCACTGCCCCGTTCGGCGAGTCGCAGCCGCAGCAGCGCGGCGTGCTCGCGCACCGAGACCTTCGCGACGTGCAGGTGGTCCAGTGACACCGTCGGTGGCGGCTTGGGCCGGAACACGGCGGCCGCCAGCTCGGCGAACCGGTTCGCGTCCACCCCGAGCATCACCTCCGGCAGCAGCGCGGCGAACCGGTCCTCCAAGGCCACCGACCGCGGGTACCGGCGCAGGGCCCCCGCCTCCAGCTCGGCGAACAGCGCCGCCACCTGCTTGTACGCCCGGTACTGGAGCAGGCGGGCGAAGAGCAGGTCACGGGCCTCCAGCAGGGCGAGGTCGTCCTCGTCCTCGACCTCGGCCGAGGGCAGCAGACGTGCCGCCTTGAGGTCCAACAACGTGGCGGCGATGACCAGGAACTCGGTGGTCTCGTCGAGGTCCCACCCGTCACCGAGGGCGCGGATGTGCGCGATGAACTCGTCGGTCACCTCGTGCAACGCCACCTCGGTGACGTCCATCCTGTGCTGCGAGATCAACTGCAACAACAGGTCGAACGGTCCCTCGAAGTTGGTCAGCCGGACCGTGAACCGGTGCGCGGGCCTGGGGTCGCCGTCGCCGACGGCACCGGTTCCGCTCACCACCGCCACCGGCACCGCCTCGTCCCCGGCCGCGTCGCCGCCCGGCGGCGTCTCCTCCCGAACCCCCGTCGAAACCGCACCGGGAGACGGCGCCACGGCTCCGGGGTCCCCAGTCACCGGGCACCCTCCCCGCTCGGCTTGGCCGGGCCCAGGACCGCCGAGGCGACCCCCCGCGCCGGGCCGTCCCGTCGCCTCCCGGTTCGGCCGCCCCCGCCGAACGGCGGCTCCCGCCAAGCACCCACGCTGTCACCCCTCGCGGCCGACCCCGACTTCGCCCCAGTCTCCCAGCAGTACCGATGCGGACCGTGAGCCGGCCGGCCCGGTCACCGACCGGCGGGGCCGTGCGGTGGGGAGGGACGCCGGGGTCAGCGGGCGATCACCTCGCGGGCCAACGCCCGGTACGCCTTGGCGCCCGCCGAACGGGGTGCCCAGCGGGTGATCGGCTCACCGGCCACCGTCGTCTCCGGGAACCGCACGGTGCGGTTGATGACCGTGTCGAAGACGATGTCCCCGAAGGCCTCCACCACCCGGGCCATCACCTCACGGGAGTGCAGCGTCCTCGGGTCGAACATGGTGGCGAGGATCCCGGTGATCTCCAACTTCGGGTTGAGCCGTTCCCGGACCTTCTCGATGGTGTCGATGAGCAGCGCGACGCCCCGCAGGCTGAAGAACTCGCACTCGAGGGGGATCAACACCCCGTCGGCCGCCGCGAGCGCGTTCACGGTGAGCAGCCCCAACGAGGGCTGGCAGTCGACGAGGATGTAGTCGTACTCGGAGAGCACCGGCCGCAGCACTCGCGCCAGGGTCTGTTCCCGACCGACCTCGGCCACCAACTGCACCTCGGCCGCGGACAGGTCGATGTTGCTCGGCAACAGGTGCATCCCCTCGGCGGGGGTCTTCATGACCACGTCGCGAACACCGACCGCGCGCTCCATGATCACGTTGTAGATCGTCGTGTCCAGCTGGTGGGGCTGCACGCCGAGCCCCACCGACAACGCACCCTGCGGGTCGAAGTCCACGAGCAGCACCCGGCGGCCGCACTCGGCGAGCGCGGCGCCGAGGTTGATCGTCGACGTCGTCTTGCCCACCCCGCCCTTCTGGTTGCAGATCGCCAGGACGGTGGCGGGCCCGTGGCTGTCGACCAGGGGCGGTTCCGGGACGTGCCGGCGGGGACGACCGGTCGGGCCGATCTCACCCTCCAGGGTCTCCGCGGCCTCGTCCTCACCGGGGTCGACCGTGCCGGGCGCCATGCTCAGGTCGACCCTGCCGCCCCGTGGCCGTCCCACCGGCGAAGGCGACGGTGTCGACATCGTGACCTAGCTCCTCGTGTCCACGGTCGTGACCAGGCGCAGCCTATGGGCAGCCCGAAGCAGCGGCAACGCGCCTCGCCGTACCACCGGTCCTGGCCGGACCGGACGCCCCAGGCCGAGTCGGGCACCGACATCAACATACTCGGGTGGCGACAACGACAGACAGTAGCCAGACCGGGTGGAAAACGCGGTACCGATCACACCTGGCGATCACTCGGCTGGTCCCGGACACGACCGCCCGTGCCTCGCCGTCCCCGGTCAGCGGGACCGCCGGGGCCAGGCGCGCGGGGCGGGCCACCCGGACCGCCGAACCGCTCAGCCCAACGCCCGGGGGTGGGCCAGCGCGTACACCTCGCGCAGCGAGTTCACGGTGACCCGCGTGTAGATCTGCGTCGTGGTCACCGAGGCGTGCCCCAACAGCTCCTGCACCACCCGCACGTCGGCCCCGGCCAGCATGAGGTGGGTGGCGAAGGAATGCCGCAGCGTGTGCGGCGACAGGTCCGCACCGACGCCGGCGCGGTCCGCCGTGTCCCGCAGCACCTGCCACCCGCTCTGCCGGGACAACCGACCGCCCCGCGCGTTGAGGAACACGGCCGGCCCTCCCCCGCCTCGGGAGGCCAGGTCAGGGCGGCCCCGCACCCGGTAGGCCTCCACCGCGGCCAGGGCGGGACGGCCCACCGGCACGACACGCTCCCGCCCCCCCTTGCCCCGCAGCACGACGACCCGCTCCGCCACGTCCACGTCGTCGAGGTCGAGTCCCACCGCCTCCGAGATCCGCGCGCCCGTCGAGTACAGCAGCTCCACCAGCGCCCGGTCCCGCAGGCCGCGCGGGCTGTGCTCGTCACCCGCCGCCGCCACCAGGCTCAGCACGGTGTCCACCGGAAGCGCCTTCGGCAACCGCCGGGGCGTGTTCGGCGGGGACACCCCACGGGCGGGATCGAGCGGGGCGAGGCCCTCCTCGTGGCAGAAGCGGTGGAACCCGCGCACCGCCACCAGCGTCCTCGCGGCCGAGGTCACCGCGAGCCCGGGCTCGCCGCCGCTGGGCTCACGCAGCTTGGCGAGGAAACCGCTGACCTCCCCCTCCCCGACCTCGTCGAGGACCCGCACCCCCGCCGAGGCGAGCCACGAGAGGTAGCGACGCAGGTCCCGCCGGTAGGAGACGATCGTGTTCTCGGCGAAGCCGCGCTCGACCACCAGGTGGTCGAGGTAGGTGCGCGCCGCCGCCAGGAGGACATCGGCGACCTCGGGCGCCTCCTCCGCCGTCCGCGAGGGCCACCCCCGCCCCTGGCTCGGCGCCGCCGCGTCCTCGTCGGATCCGGTCACCCCGCCGCCCGGGGGCAGGGTGGTCCCGCCTCCCGACCCGCCCGTCCGTTCGGGGCTCATCCCAGCACCTCCTCGCCGGAACCGTGCGGGATCCCGTGGGCCCGCCCGACCTCCGGGCGCAGCAGCGTCCCCGCCAGCACCTGCAGACCCGCCGCCAGGGCGGGGGTCGAACGCGCCGCCTCCGCCGCGCCCCGGTCGGCCAGGGCCGCCACGTACGGCAGGGTCGCGTTCGTCAACGCCCAGGTCGAGGTGTGCGGCACCGCGCTGGGGATGTTGGGGACGCAGTAGAAGACCGAGTCCGCTGCGCGGAAGGTCGGCTGGGCGTGCGTGGTGGGACGGGACTGCTCGAAGCAGCCGCCCTGGTCGATCGAGACGTCGACGAGCACCGACCCCGGTCGCATCCGCTCCACGAGGTCCGCGCCCACCAGTCGCGGGGTGGGCGCGCCGGGGACCAACGCGGAACCGATGACGAGGTCCGCCCACAGGCAGGCCCGTTCCACCTCGTAGGCGTTGCTGGCGACGGTCCGCAACCGCCCACGGTGCACCAGGTCGAGGTAGCGCAACCGGGCCGGGTCGGAGTCCAGCACCATCACCTCCGCCTGGAGGCCGAGCGCGATGAGCGCGGCGTTCGTGCCCACCACCCCGCCACCCAGGATCGCGACCTTCCCGGCCGGGACGCCGCGGACCCCGCCCAGCAGGACCCCCCGACCGCCCTGCGCCCGTTCCAGGCAGTGGGCGCCGACCTGCGCGGCCATCCGACCGGCGACCTCGCTCATCGGTGAGAGCAGCGGCAGGGAACCATCCGCCGCCCGCACGGTCTCGTAGCCGACGGCGGTCGTACCGGCCTCCACGAGGGCGGAGGTCAGGTCGGGCTCGGCGGCCAGGTGGAGGAACGCGAACAGCGTCTGCCCCCGGCGCAGCCACGGGTACTCCGCCGGTCCGGGCGCCTTCACCTTCAACACGAGGTCCGCGCGCTCCCACACCTCCTCGGCCCCGGCGAGGACCTGGGCGCCGGCGGCGAGGTAGTCGGTGTCGGGGAATGCCGACCCCGCACCCGCGCCGGACTCGACCAGGACCTGGTGGCCCCGCCGGGTCAACTCGACGACCCCGGACGGCGCCAGCGCCACCCGGTGTTCCCCCTCCCGCAGTTCGCGAGGCACCCCGACCCGCACGCGACACCTCCCCACGTCCCGGCCGGACCCACGGGTGGTGACGGGGCCCGGCGCGACGAGGATATCGGCGGGGCGTCGATGACGGTCGGGAGACAAGCGGTCACCCCGTGCCCCACCAGCACGCCAGACGGGGGATTATGAGGTGGTGGCGACCAAGAAACCAGACAGCCTGCGTATCGGCACCCTGGAGCGTGAGGCCGCGGTGGCCGCGCTGGGCGATCACCTCGGCGCCGGTCGACTCGACCTGGAGGAGTACGAGGAGCGGATGCGTTCGGCATCCGCCGCGAAGACCCGGGGCGAACTGATCAGGCTCTTCGAGGACCTGCCCGGCCCCCTGCCGGAACCGCTGCGCGACGCGCCCCCTCCCCCGCCACCTCCGCCCCCGACCCCGGTCGTCCTCAACCCGGCACCGCCGCCCGCCAGGTTCGAGGAGGAGTTCTCCCCGAAGTCGAAGGTCGTCGCGGGGGTGCTCCAGATCGTCCCGGGGTTCGGCATCGGCCGTATCTACACCGGTCAGGTCGCGCTGGGACTCGCGCAGCTCGTGACCGTGCCGCTGTTCGGCCTGGGTGTGCTGTGGTGCTGGATCGACGGCATCATCCTGCTCGCCTACGGGGGCAGGGACCGGGAGGGCAGGCGACTGCGGGAGTGACACCGGGACGGCCGCGGGCGGGACCGGCCGGGCCAACGGCGGAACGGCCGGGCCGTCCCGTCAGCCCCGGTTCGCGACCCGCGCGGCCCACCGGGTGGGTCGGTCGCGCCACGGCGCTCCGACCGGGCGGGCAGCGGCCGCCCCGGTGCGCGCCACGTGCGCGGCCAGCACTCCCGCCACCGCCGCCGCGTTCACGACCTCCCCGGTGAACACCCGTTCGACGGCCTCGGCCAGCGGGACCCGGTGCGGGACGAGGTCAGCTTCCTCGTCCCCCGTCCCGCTCAGCCGCTCCACCTCGGACAGGCCCGTCGCGAGGTACACCCGCACCACCTCGTCGGTGAACCCGGGCGAGGCCGCGACGTCGACCAGCACCGACCACTCGCTCGCGGCCAGCCCGACCTCCTCCGCGAGTTCCCGGGCGGCGGTCAGGGCGGGCTCCTCACCGGAGACGTCGAGCAGACCGGCCGGCAGCTCCCACAGCCGCCGGCCGATCGGGTGCCGGTACTGGTGGATCATGACCACCCGGTCGTCCTCGTCGAGGGCGACGACCGCCACCGCACCCGGGTGTTCCAGGACCTCACGGCGGGCGGTGCCACCGCCGGGCATCACCACGTCGTCACGTCGCAGCGCGAGCACCGCCCCCTCGTAGAGGTCGACGCTGTCCCGCGTCTCGAACTCGTGCGTGCCGTGGGTCCTGGTCACCTGGTCATCCGCCACGATCACACCGTAGCGGTGGTCGCCTCGTCCGAGAACTCGACCGGCAGGCGCTCGGCGGCACGGTAGTCCAACGCCGCCTTCACGAACGCCGCGAAGAGCGGGTGGGGCCGCGTCGGCCGGCTCTTCAGCTCCGGATGGGCCTGCGTGCCGACGTAGAAGGGGTGCTTCTTGGCGGCCAGCTCGATGAACTCCACCAACCTGCCGTCCGGGGACGTGCCGGAGAAGACGAGACCGGCCTTGGCCAGCTTGTCCCGGTAGGCGTTGTTCACCTCGTAGCGGTGCCGGTGCCGCTCGGACGCCTCCGTCGACCCGTAGGCGGCGGCCACCAGGGACCCCTCGGTCAACGCGGCCGGGTAGGCGCCCAAGCGCATCGTCCCGCCCATGTCCCGCTCACCGGCCACCACCGCGGTCTGGTCGGCCATCGTTGAGATCACCGGGTGGGTACCGGACTCGTCGAACTCCGCGGAGTTCGCGCCGGGCAGGCCGGCGAGGTTCCTCGCCACGTCGATGACCATGCACTGGAGGCCGAGGCACAGCCCGAGCACGGGGATGCCGTGCGTCCGGGCGTGGGCGATCGCCCCCACCTTGCCCTCGATCCCCCGCACGCCGAACCCGCCGGGCACCAGCACGGCGTCCACCCCGGCCAACGCCGTCGCCGAGGCCTGCTCGTCCTGGCACTCGTCGGAGGGAACCCAGCGGATCTCGACCTTCGCGCGGTGCGCGAACCCCCCGGCCCGCAGCGCCTCGGTCACCGAGAGGTAGGCGTCCGGCAGGTCGACGTACTTGCCGACGAGGGCGACCCGCACCGTGTCCACGGGGTTGTGGACCCGGTCGAGGAGGTCACCCCACACCCGCCAGTCCACGTCCCGGAACGGCAGGCCCAACCGGCGCACCACGTAGGCGTCCAGCCCCTCGGAATGCAGCACCTTCGGGATGTCGTAGATCGACGGCGCGTCGGGCGTGGCGATGACACCGTCGGTGTCGACGTCGCACATCAGCGCGATCTTGCGCTTGAGGGACTCGGGCACCTCCCGGTCGGCCCGGCACACCAGCGCGTCCGGCTGGATGCCGATGTTGCGCAGGGCGGCCACCGAGTGCTGGGTGGGCTTGGTCTTCAGCTCACCCGACGGCGCGAGGTAGGGGATCAGCGAGACGTGCAGGAAGAAGCAGTTGTCCCGACCGACGTCGTGCCTGACCTGCCGGCAGGCCTCCAGGAACGGCTGCGACTCGATGTCCCCGACCGTGCCACCGACCTCCGTGATCACCACGTCCGGCGTCACACCGTGCTCGTCCGGCTCGGCCATGGCGGTGATCCTGGCCTTGATCTCGTCCGTGATGTGGGGGATGACCTGGACGGTGTCCCCCAGGTACTCGCCACGCCGTTCCTTGGCGATGACCCTCGAGTACACCTGACCGGTCGTGACGTTGGCGCGGCCGCTGAGGTCCCGGTCGAGGAACCGCTCGTAGTGGCCGATGTCGAGGTCGGTCTCCGCCCCGTCCTCGGTGACGAACACCTCACCGTGTTGGAACGGGTTCATCGTTCCGGGATCGACGTTGAGGTAGGGGTCCAGCTTCTGCATCGTCACCCGCAACCCGCGCGACGTGAGCAGCTGTCCAAGGCTGGAGGCGGTCAGTCCCTTCCCCAGGGAGGATGCCACGCCTCCCGTGACGAACACGTGTTTGATCGTGCGTGCTTGCAGCACCAAGGAGGCTCCCGTGATTCCCGTGCGTCTGGCCTCAGCGGCCGGATTGTCCTGACTGATGGGGGACGAACCACCGTCGACCCACGGGACCTCACCGTAACACCTCACGGAACGGGTCCTCGACACGCACGTCCGCGTTCCCCACCCGCCCCCACGCCTGGTGACGGCTCAGGTACCCGGCGCCAGCGGGGAACGACGGCCGGCGTTCCCCGCTCCCCCGAAGTGGCCCACCTCGCCCTCCCACGCGGCCCGCAGCGCCAGCACGGCCACCGCCGAGCCCTCGCCACCTCCGAGGGTGTCGACGGTGCTCACCCGGGTCCTGGTGCCCGCGTCCGTCCGCACGACCCCCACCAACCCGTCGGCGTCCGCGGAGGCGGGCGGCCCCGCCACGACCACTCCCCGCCCGACGCGGGCCAGCTCGGAGACCACCGCCCTCAGCAGTTGGGAACGCTCCCGGACCGTGCCTCCCGTCGCGTCCCCGGCCGCCGTGCCCACCCCGGCTCCGGTGAGGACCAACACCAGCTCAGCGGGAGGCACCGGCTCCGACGCCCGCAGGAAGCCCGCCTCCGCGAGCGCGGTCAGCGCGACCTCCCGTTCCACCTCCTCCGAGCGGGGTTCGCCGGTCACCGGGTCGACCACCAGCAGGGAAGCCAGCAGCGCCCCGACGAGGGAACCCGGGTCACCCCCGGCCGGCAGGCTGGCGCCGGCGGGGAGCAGCCGCCGGGCCAGCTCACGCAGCTGGTCGGCCCGCCGCCCGTCCACGAGGTCCTCGGTCATCCCGACCCCGCCGGCGACGCGACCGCCAGCCGCCTCCACGAGCGCCGCGACGGACGAGGCCTCGGCGTCCTCGACGTCCCCGGTGGTCACCAGGAGCACCGAGCGCCCGGCCAGCACGTCCCGGACCACCAGCGGCCCCACCGAGGCGCCGAACTCCTCGGCACCCCCCAACCGCTCCCGGAGCTCGGCCCGCTCCGCCTCCAACTCCGCCACGCGTTCGGCGAGCTCGGCACCCGACGACGGCGCGCCGGACGCCCTCATCCCCGAGGCACCGGCTCCCACCACGACGCCAGCGGCGAGGGCGAGCAGGACCGAGGTGGCCGTCAGCATCCGGTACCGGGACGGGCTCACGCGACGACGCCTCCCAACCACGAGAGGACCTCCCCTCCGACGGCACCGAGCTCGGCGAGGTACACCCCGGCGACCCCGCTGAGCAGCAGAGCCGCGAGCAGCACCACCACCGCCACCCCCAGCAGCGCCACCAGGGCCCAGGCGGGAACGCCCCGCCGGTGCACCGCCGCCACCGTGCGGGCGTCCACGTACTTCGCGCCCAGTTTGAGCCGGGTGACCACCATGGACGGCCGTGACTCCGTCCGCCCCCGGTCGAGGAACTCCTCCAGGCTGCCGCCGAACCCGACGGTGGTCACCACCGCGGCGCCCTGGTGGTCCACCAGCAGCAGGGCCAGGTCCTCCGGGTTGGCTCCCGAGGCGACGCCGCTGGCCTCGACCCCGAGGTCGTGGAGGCGGTCCAACGCCGGCGCGTACCCGTCGTGGTGGGCGGGGACCACCACCGGAGCGCCGCACCGCAGCGTGTCCTGGCTGATCGTGGCGGGATCACCGACGATGAGGTCGGGCGGGTACCCGGCCCGGGCGAGGAGGTCCGCCCCGCCCTCCACCCCGACCAGGCGAGGCCGGTGCTCGCGCAGGTAACCCCGCAGCGACCGCAGGTGCCCGTCCGCGTCCCCGTTCGCGGCGACCACCAGCACGTGCGCGCCGTGGAGGTCCAGGTCGAGTTCGGGGAAACCCACCCCCTCCAGGAACAGGGCACGTTCCTGGCGGAGGAACTCGACGACGTCGGCGGAGAACGCCTCCAGCTGGGCGACCATCCCGGTCCTGGCCTCCACCAGCTGGTCAGCCACCGTGTCGGCCGTCTGGCACGTCCCTCGGGCGAGTTCCCGCTCACCCTCGTAGACCGCCCCCTCGTGGACCCGGACGCGCGCACCGTCGCGGACCGCGCGCAGGACCTCGGGGCCGGCGCCGTCGACCAGGACCACCCCCGCCCGCAGCAGCCGCTCCGGTCCCAGCACCGGGAAACGACCCGAGATGGAGGGGGCCGCGTTGACCACGGCGGCCGCGTCCGCCGCCACGATGCGGTCCACCGTCCGGCGGTCGAGGTCGACGTGGTCGAGAACCACCACGTCCCCAGGGCTCAGCCGACGCAGGAGTTCCGGCTCGGGCCCGCCAACCCGCGCCGTTCCGATCACTCCCGGCAGCTCCTGTTTCCGCCGTTTCAGCAGGCCAGTGATTCTCATGGACAGATCGTGACAAAACGATCACCGTCCGACGTGAAGCCACGCCGCGTGCCCCTCGGGTGGTTGGCCAGCCTCACCCCGTGGTGTGGGCCAACCGGAACGTCTCCCGATCCCGCTCCGCGACCTCCAACAACTCCTCGGCGTGCGCGCGCCCCGTCTCGGTCGACTCCATGCCCGCCAGCATCCTGGCCAGCTCGACGACGCGTTCCCCCGGTTCCAGCCGCCTGATGCTGCTGTGCGTGATGCCGGAGCCGCTGCCCTTGTCCACGACCACGTGGCGGTCCGCGTAGGCCGCCACCTGGGCGAGGTGCGTCACCACCACCACCTGGTGGGTGACCGCGAGCCGCGCGAGCCGACGACCGATCTCCACCGCGGCCCGCCCACCGACCCCGGCGTCGACCTCGTCGAAGACGAGCGTGGGCACCGGATCCGCGTGGGCGAGCACGACCTCCAACGCCAGCATGACCCGGGAGAGCTCGCCGCCCGAAGCTCCCTTGTGGACGGGGAGTTCCGGTGCGCCGTCATGGGCCACCAACCGCAACTCCACGTCGTCCGTCCCGTCCGGCCCGGCGTGCCTCCACCGACCGTCCACGTTCAGCGCGGCCGGGTCCTCCTCGTCGCACTCCCGAGCCGCCACCGACACCACCAGCCGGGCGTGGGGCATGGCCAGCCCTCCCAGCTCGGCGGTCACGGATTCCGCCAACCGACCGGCGGCCTCGGCCCTCGCCGCGCTGAGCTCACCGGCGTGACCGGCGAGCAGCGCGGCCAGTTCCTCCCGCCTGGCCCGCAGCGCGGCCACCGCGTCGTCGGAGGTGTCGACCTCCGCCAGCCGGCGCTCCGCCTCCTCGGCCCAGTCCAGCACGCCATCCACATCGGCCGCGTACTTGCGGGTGAGCGCCTTCAACTCCGCCTGGCGAGCCAACACCGACTGGAGCCGGTCCGGGTCCGCCTCCAGGTCCTCGAGGTAGCCACCGAGCTCGGCTCCCACGTCGACCAGCAACGCGAGGGCCTCCGAGACCCTCGGCTCGAAGTCCCGCAGCCGGGGGTCGTCAACGCCTCCCAGCCGCCGCCGAGCCTCACCGAGCAGCCCCAACGCGCCCGGTTGGTCCGGGTCGCCGTCCGGGGCCCCGGACACCGCCGCCTGCGCGGCGGCCGCCGCCTCGCGGAGCTGGTCGACGTCGGCGAGGCGCTTGGCCTCCTGCTGGAGCTCCACGTCCTCGGCACGCCGGGGAGCGACCGCGTTGATCTCGGTCAGGCCGTGCCGCAGCAGTTCGGCCTCCCTGGCCAACTCCCGTGCCCGTTCCCGCCGCTCGGTCAGCTCCTCGATGACGCCCAGCCACTGGGAACGCACCTCCCGGTACCGGTCCCGGAGTTCGGTGATCCCCTCCCCGCCGAACCGGTCGAGCACGGCCCGCTGCTCGGTCGGGCGCAACAGCCGCAGCTGGTCGTTCTGCCCGTGCACCGCGAGCGTCTGCTCGGCGAGCTGCGCCAACACCCCGACCGGGACCGACCGGCCCCCCAGGTGCGCCCGCGAACGGCCGTCGGCCCCGACGGTGCGCAGCGCGATCAGGCCACCGTCCTCGTCCGGCTCGGCGCCCGCGTTCGAGGCCACGGCGGCGGCCCCGGTCCCCGCCGGCGCCAGGAACCTGCCCTCCAGCACCGCCCGGTCGGCGCCGACCCGCACCCGCGAGGCCTCCGCCCGCCCACCGCTGAGCAGGTGCAGCCCCGTCACCACCATCGTCTTCCCGGCTCCTGTCTCTCCGGTGACGACGGTCAGGCCGGGGTGCAGCTCCAGCGTGGCATCGTCGATGACCCCGAGTTTCTGGATACGCATCTCAGCCAGCACACACCGCACCCTAGCGCCGTCGGGTGATGATTGGCGTTCGTCCCGGGCCCCGCACGCCCCGCCGGCGGACGCGTCCTCCGACTTCCCGTGCCCGGCGGAACCGTTCCCAGCCCGGTGACCGGAACTCCCCGGAACGGCCAGGCCCGCCGCGTCGGGCGTGGCCGGCCCTGGCCCTGGCGGGCCGGTGGTCTCCTCCGCGTCGGCATCGCCGCGGTCGGAACGTCCCTCAGCCGCCCCTGCCCGCCGACCTCGCCCCCCGGCCAGGTCGGTCCCGGCCTCGACGGGTGGCTCAGGCTGCGGGGAGACGGGCCTGCTCGCCCGTCCGGACAGCCCCAACAGCGCCGTCCTGCCCAGGAAGACGCCAGGAGACGTGCTGCCACCGGCGGGACGGGGGTCCCCGGTCATGCCGGGGGCGGCCCGCGCCAGCCCTGCACGGGCAGGTCGAACTTGCGGATCAGCCGTTCGGAGAACCTGCCCGGTCGGAGCCGGACGAGGCCGATGGGGCACTCGCCCTCGACGACCTCCACCCGCGACCCCGGAGGCAGCTCGACGGTGCGACGACCATCACAGCACAGCACGGCGGGATGGCTGTCCGGGGTGACCTCCACCGCCACCACCGAATCCCTCGCGACGACCATCGTCTTCGCGAACAGGGCGTGCGCGTTGCTCGGCACGACCAGCATCGCCGGAACCTGGGGCCAGACCACCGGTCCACCGGCGGAGAACGCGTAGGCGGTGGAACCGGTCGGAGTCGCGCACAGCACCCCGTCACACCCGAACGCCAGCACCGGCCGCCCGTCGACCTCGATCACGGCGTCGATCACCCGCTCCGGGCTGTTCTTCTCCACGCTGGCCTCGTTGAGCGCCCACGTCTCGGTCAGGACGGCGCCGTTCCACGTCGCCCTGACGTCGATCGTCATCCGCTCCTCGACCTGGTAGTCACCGTCGATCACCGCCTGGACGGCCTCCGCGAGGTGCTCGGAGTCCGCCTCGGCGAGGAAACCCACCCGACCGAAGTTGACGCCGAGGACCGGAACCCTCGCCGGGCGGGCCAGCTCGGCCGCCCGCAACAGCGTCCCGTCCCCGCCCAGCACGAAGACGAGTTCCGTCCCCACCGCCGCGTAGGGCCCCGCCTCCACCGTGTTCGGGTACCAGGCGTGGTCGAGGTCAGGGGCCTCCTCTGCCAGCACCCGCAACCTGAAGCCCGCCTCGGTGAACCTCCTGGCCACCTCGAAGGCGGTGCGCTGGTTGTCCTCACGGCCGGTGTGCACCACCAGCAGGACCTCACGCGCGCTCACGCGGGCCCCGACCTGACCGCGTCCCAGACGAGCTCCCGCACGCGGTCCGCCTCCTCCCGGTCGTCCCGAACACCGGCCCGCCCCGCACCGCCCCCGGACTCCGGCACGTCACCACCCGGCGACGCCGCCCCCTCCCCGGTCGGGGACGCGGTGAACCACACGAAGTACTCGACGTTGCCGGAGGGACCCGGCAACGGGCTGGCGGTCACCGCCCGCGCCCGCAGGCCGAGCGGCCGGGCCGCGTCGATCACCGATCGGACCGCCTCGGCCCGCAACTCCGGGTCGCGGACGACACCACCGCTCCCCAACCGTTCGCGACCCACCTCGAACTGCGGTTTGACCATCGGCACCAGGTCGGCGCCCGGCGCGGCGCACGCCGCCAGGGCGGGCAGCACGAGCCGCAGCGAGATGAAGGACAGGTCCGCGACGACGAGACCGACGGGACCACCGATGGTCTCCGCGTCGATCCCGCGCACGTTCGTCCGGTCCAGCACGGTCACCCGTTCGTCGGTCCGCAGCCGCCACGCGAGCTGGCCGTAGCCGACGTCCACCGCGACCACCTCCCCGGCCCCCGCGCGGAGGAGGACGTCGGTGAACCCGCCCGTGGAGGCACCGGCGTCCAGGCACCGGCGGCCCGCGACCGCCAGCCCGCCGCCCTCGAATGCCTCGAGCGCGCCGAGCAACTTGTGGGCCCCCCGGGATGCCCACCCCGGGTCATCCGCCGCCTCGGACACCACCAGCGGCGCGTCAGCCGTCACCGCGGTCGCCGGTTTGGTCGCCACCGCGCCGCGCACCGTCACCCGGCCGGCGGCGACCAGCTCGGAGGCGTGGTCACGTGACCGGGCGAGACCCCGGCGGACCAGCTCGGCGTCCAACCTCGCACGTCGTGGCACTGGTTCACCTCAGAGTCGGTCGACGTCCGCGAGCGCGGCGGCCAGCGCCGCGTGCACCGCGTCGAAACGGGCGACGTGCTCCTCCGGGGGCAGCGCGTCGAGGTCGGCGAGCCCCGCCATCGCCTCATCGATCCCGCCGACGACATCGGCGGGGCGAGCGACGGCGAACAGCATCGGGCTGGGCGTGCTGTCAGAGTTCATCCCCAGCGCACTCCTGCTCCACTCTGGTGCGGACCGTTCCACCGCACCGGCGGCGGCCCCGACAACGCTACCGAATCTCCTCCGACGCGGAGGAACCGCTGGTTCCCGGCGCACACCCGTCCGCCCGGTCCAGCGGCGAACCAGCTCGGGCCGGCTCAGTCCCCGACCACGGGGACGCGGAGCGCCCGCAGCGCGGCCGCCGAGGAGTCGTCGACGGCCACCACCGCGCCCGGGTCCCCCCCGACCGGCCACCAGGCCGCGCACAGCGCCAGCAACAACCCGAGCGACGACGGCGCGTGGGCCCCGCCGGCGTGCCGGACGACCAACCGGCCTTCCGCACCCGGCTCCGCGGACCTCTCCACCACCCAGGCCCCGGCCGGGCCGTCCGCGTCGACCGGGCTCTCCCCACGCGGCAGGGCCCCGTGGGCGTGCGGCGCGTGCAGGGCCGCGAGGTCCCAGGCGACGTGGTCCGGTCGTTCCTCCTCCACGCAGGCGAGCAGATCCCGGCCGGTGCAGACCCCGCTGAGCACCAGCAGGGAGGCCAGCCCGGCGTTGCGAGCACCGGCGATGTCGGTGTCCAGGCGGTCGCCGACCACGAGGGGACGCCGGAAGCCCGCGCCGCGAACGGCCTGGTCGAACAGCGGCCGCCTCGGTTTGCCGGCCACGAGCGGCTCCGCACCGGTGGCCGTGCGCAACGCGGCGACCATCGAACCGTTCCCGGGCAGCTGACCGACGTCGGTGGGAACCGTCGGATCCAGGTTGCACGCCACCCACAGGCCGCCGCCCCGGATGACCCGGCAGGCGGCGGCGAGGTCCCGCCACCCCGTCTCCGGGGAGTGCCCCTGCACGACGGCCACGGCCGAGCCCGGATCGTCGAGCTCACCGGCGCGCACCGGCCGGAGCCCGACGGCGGACACCTCGGCGCGCAACGCCTCGGTACCCACCACCGCCACCGTGCTGCCGGGAGCGAGTCGCTCGGCGAGCACCGAGGCACCCGCCTGGGCACTGGTGCTCACCTCAGCGGGGGCCGCCGCGAAGCCCAGCTCCACGAGGTGCTCGGCCACCGCCTCCGGCGGGCGTGCCGCGTTGTTGGTGACGTACCGGAAGCGGGTGCCCCGGGCCGAGGCGGCGCGCAGCGCGTCGACCGCGCCCGGCACCGCCTCCCTGCCCTGGTAGACGGTGCCGTCCAGGTCGAGCAACAACGCGTCGTACCGGTCGAGGTAGTCGGGACCGGGGTCGCCCGCTTCCGTCATCAGTCCTCCTGGTTCGGCCGGTGCTCGGTCTCAGCCTCTCCCGCGTGGTCCCGTCCGTCCAGGTTCCCCTCGGAGGGGACCTCCGGCGACGGGGAGGCGGACCCGCCGGGAGGAACACCGCCGTCGGCTCCCGTTCCGGTGGCCTCCTCGCGGCCGGTGTCGGCGGCGCCGGCGTCCTCGGCACTCGGCGTGCCCGGCTCGTCCGCCGCCGTCCCCGCCGCACGGTCTCCGGAGGGAGAACCGCTCGCGGGGCCGGACCGCTCGGGTGCCCGGGCGGTGGTCCCTCCGGCCGGGCGCTCGGCGCGGGAGGTGGACTTCGGCAGGGGAGTCCCCTCGATCGTCCGGCCGAGTTCGGAGGCCAGTTCCACCGCACGGTCGTCGGCGTCGGTCTCGTCCTCGGAGTCGGCCTGGGCGGCGTTGATGAACCACCGCAGCGCCTCCTCCCCTCGGTCGGCCGCCAGCAGGTTGTCCGCGTAGGCGTAGAAGAGCCGAGCGCTCCACGGCTGGGGCCGCGCCGGGTCGAGGTCCGCACCCTGCAACTCCACGACCGCCGCGTCGAGCTGGCCCATGTCACGGCGGGCACCGGCCACGACGATCCGGAGTTCCACCGCCTGGTCCGCCGGCAGCTGCCGGGCCTCCGGGGTCCGCGCCAGGTCCAGGGCCCGTTCCGGCCTTCCCAGGGCGCGTTCGCAGTCGGCCATCACGGCGACGTGCCCGGGACCTCCGGCCAGCCGGCGGGCCGCGCGCAACTCCACCAACGCCTCGTTCCACTCCCCGGCGTGGTAGGCGGCCAGCCCGGCCGCCTCGCGCACCACACCCACCCGGGCCGCCTTCCGGCGGGCGAACCTGGCGTGCAGCAGTGCCCGCTCCGGATCGGAGTCGAGCAGCGCGCCGGTGGCGACGAGGTGCCTGGCGACGAGATCCGCCATCACCTTGGGCATCCCCAACAGCGAGCGCCGCACCTCGGTGTCCAGGTCACCGGCCTCCACCTCGTCCGGCAGTTCCGGCATCGGGTCCTGGGTCACCACGTCCTCGGCGGTCTCCGCCCCGTCCTCGGCACGGGGACGTCGCGGGGCGTCCCGCCGGTCGTCCCGCCCGCGATGGGGGCGGTCACCGCCCGGTCGCCCGCTCCTGCCGTCCCTCCCCTCGGCCCGGTACCCGGACTGGCGGTCGGAGGACGAGCGCTCGCCCGGGCCACGCCGGTCGTCCCGACGGGGACGCTCGTCCCGGCCCCGATCGCCGCGCGGGGCGCCCGATCCGGAACCCCGGTAGTCGTCCCGACCCCTGCGGTCGTCGTCCCGGTGACGCTCGCGGTCGCGGTAGCGCGATTCCGACGGGCGGGCCGAGGCGGCGCCACCGCGGTCCCAGCGTTCGCCTCCGCTCTGGCGTTCCCGCCTTGGCGCACCGCCCCGGTCATCCCGACGGTCACGGAAGTCCCGGCCGCCACGGCCGCCACGGTCGTCGCGGCGGTCGCGGAAGTCCCGACCGCCACGGTCATCCCGACGGTCACGGAAGTCCCGGCCGCCCTGGCGGTCACGATCGTCGCGGCGGTCACCTCGGTCGAAGGTCCGTTGCGGACGCGCGGAGCTCCGGCCGTTCCGATCCCTGGGGCGGTCATCCCGCCGGAAGTCCCGCCGGTCGCCCCGGTCCGAACCCCCCCGCTCACGGGTGCCCTCGCCGCGCGGCCCAGCCCGGAAACCCCGGTTGTCGTCGCGCCGCCACTCCCGCCGGTCATCGCCCCGCCCACCAGGCGGGCCCTGCCGCCGGGGACGGTCGTCCGACGAACGCGCGTCCCGGTCGCGGTCCCTGAAACCACCGCGACGGTCCGCGCCGCCCCGGAACCCGCCGTCGCGGTCATCACGGCGGTTCCCACCCGGCCTGTCGCCGAAGGACCGACGCGGCCGATCGCCGCCGTACCCGCCGGAGGGCCGGCGGTCGTCCCTGGAGTCGTCACGGCGGAAACCGCCGCCCTGGTTCCGGTCACCCGACCTGGGCCCACCACGCGGTCGGTCGCGGGACTCCCCGCGCTCCCAGCCACGCGATCCCCGGTCGTCGCCCCGGTCCTGTCGCCGGTCGCCACCGCCGCCGGCGAAGCGACGGTCACCGCGAGGAGGCCCGTCGTTCCGGAAGGGCCGCCCATCCGGGCCGCCCCGGCGCGGCCGGTCACCCTCGCCGGCGGGACGTCGGTCGAACCGCCCGCGACCCTCGTCCCGAGGCCGCTGGCCGCCGGAACCTCCCTGCTCCCCGGGCCGACGACGGTCACCGCGCGGGGGCTGCCCCCGGTCGCCACGACGTTCGCCGTCCCGGGAGCTCCGCTCGTTCCAGTCGCGTGAACGATCAGCGGCCCCGCCGTTCCCACCGGAACGCCGGTCGCGGGAGCGGTCCGCGCGGAACCCCCGGTCGCCTCCCTCGCCACGCTCACGGCGTGGCCGGCCCTGGCCGCCACCCCCGTTGCCGTGGCGGGGACCGGACGAACGATCGCGGTCGACGGGGCCTTCCCCTGACGTGGACACCTGTCCTCCTAGACGAACACCGATGGCTTGGTCCACCGTAACTACCCGCGCCGGGCGACCCCACCCACCTCAGCGCGCACAAAAAAGTGGGTGGAGGAGAACCGGGAGCACCCACCAGGTGCTCAACCACATTCCCCTCCACCCACCGGTGAAAGAAAGTTCGGCGGCGTCCTACTCTCCCACACCCCCACAGGTGCAGTACCATCGGCGCTGAAAGGCTTAGCTTCCGGGTTCGGAATGGGACCGGGCGTTTCCCTCTCGCTATCACCACCGAAACACTCTAACCAACACCCCACCCCAACCAACCCCAGGGCAGGGAGCCAGTTGCACTCCCAGAATCACACAGTGGATGCGTAACACCTTCGTAGACAAGCCCTCGGCCTATTAGTACCGGTCAACTCCACACGTTACCGTGCTTCCATCTCCAGCCTATCAACCCAGTCGTCTACTGGGGGCCTTACCCCAACAAAGTGGGTGGGAGACCTCATCTTGGAACAGGCTTCCCGCTTAGATGCTTTCAGCGGTTATCCCTTCCGAACGTAGCCAACCAGCCATGCACCTGGCGGTACAACTGGCACACCAGAGGTTCGTCCGTCCCGGTCCTCTCGTACTAGGGACAGCCTTCCACAAGTCTCCAACGCGCGCGGCGGATAGGGACCGAACTGTCTCACGACGTTCTAAACCCAGCTCGCGTGCCGCTTTAATGGGCGAACAGCCCAACCCTTGGGACCTACTCCAGCCCCAGGATGCGACGAGCCGACATCGAGGTGCCAAACCATGCCGTCGATATGGACTCTTGGGCAAGATCAGCCTGTTATCCCCGGGGTACCTTTTATCCGTTGAGCGACACCGCTTCCACCAGCCAGTGCCGGATCACTAGTCCCGACTTTCGTCCCTGCTCGACCCGTCAGTCTCACAGTCAAGCTCCCTTGTGCACTTACACTCAACACCTGATTGCCAACCAGGCTGAGGGAACCTTTGGGCGCCTCCGTTACCCTTTGGGAGGCAACCGCCCCAGTTAAACTACCCACCAGGCACTGTCCCTGAACCAGATCATGGTCCGAGGTTAGACACCCAGTACGACCAGAGTGGTATTTCAAGATTGACTCCACGACCACTAGCGTGACCGCTTCCCAGTCTCCCACCTATCCTACACAAGCCGAACCGAGCACCAATACCAAGCTATAGTAAAGGTCCCGGGGTCTTTCCGTCCTGCCGCGCGTAACGAGCATCTTTACTCGTAGTGCAATTTCGCCGGGCCTGTGGTTGAGACAGCGGAGAAGTCGTTACGCCATTCGTGCAGGTCGGAACTTACCCGACAAGGAATTTCGCTACCTTAGGATGGTTATAGTTACCACCGCCGTTTACTGGCGCTTAAGTTCTCAGCTTCGCCCCGAAGGACTAACCGGTCCCCTTAACGTTCCAGCACCGGGCAGGCGTCAGTCCGTATACATCGTCTTACGACTTCGCACGGACCTGTGTTTTTAATAAACAGTCGCTTCTCCCTGGTCTCTGCGGCCACACAACGCTAGCCCGCGAAGGGCTTCACGCCACACGGCCCCCCTTCTCCCGAAGTTACGGGGGCATTTTGCCGAGTTCCTTAACCACAGTTCACCCGATCGCCTTGGTATTCTCTACCTGACCACCTGTGTCGGTTTGGGGTACGGGCCGCGTAGACACTCGCTAGAGGCTTTTCTCGGCAGCATGGGATCACCCTACTTCGCCTCATTCGGCTATGCATCACGTCTCACCATTAACAGAGAAGCGGATTTGCCTACCTCTCCTGGCTACACGCTTACACCAGTACTACCACTCACTGGCGGGGCTACCCTCCTGCGTCACCCCATCACTTGGCTACTACCAGCTCAGATCCCGCGCATGGCCACCACCCCACCCGAAAGCAGGACAGCACCACGGGCGGTTAGTATCACCAGCCTCGCCAGGGACGCATCCACACGGGTACGGGAATATCAACCCGTTGTCCATCGACTACGCCTGTCGGCCTCGCCTTAGGTCCCGACTTACCCTGGGCGGAATAACCTGGCCCAGGAACCCTTGGTCATCCGGCGGCAGAGTTTCTCACTCTGCTTTCGCTACTCATGCCTGCATTCTCACTCCCACACCGTCCACACCCGCTCACGCGACTGCTTCACCCAGTGCAGGACGCTCCCCTACCCATCCACACACCTACACCCACCCCCCAAAAGGAGACAGATGGAGCTCAACATGTGAATGACACGGCTTCGGCGGTGCGCTTAAGCCCCGCTACATTATCGGCGCAGGACCACTTGACCAGTGAGCTATTACGCACTCTTTCAAGGATGGCTGCTTCTAAGCCAACCTCCTGGTTGTCTGGGCGACCCCACATCCTTTTCCACTTAGCGCACACTTAGGGGCCTTAGCCGGCGTTCTGGGCTGTTTCCCTCTCGACTACGAAGCTTATCCCCCGCAGTCTCACTGCCGCGCTCTCACACACCCGCATTCGGAGTTTGGCTGACGTCAGTAACCTTGTCGGGCCCATCGGCCATCCAGTGCTCTACCTCGGATGAGAAACACACGACGCTGCACCTAAATGCATTTCGGGGAGAACCAGCTATCACGGAGTTTGATTGGCCTTTCACCCCTACCCACAGCTCATCCCCCAGGTTTTCAACCCTGGTGGGTTCGGGCCTCCACGCGGTCTTACCCGCGCTTCACCCTGGCCATGGGTAGATCACTCCGCTTCGGGTCTAGGACACGCGACTCTGACGCCCTGTTCAGACTCGCTTTCGCTACGGCTACCCCACCCGGGTTAACCTCGCCACGTATCACTAACTCGCAGGCTCATTCTTCAAAAGGCACGCCATCACCCCACAACGGAGGCTCTGACGGATTGTAGGCACATGGTTTCAGGTACTATTTCACTCCCCTCCCGGGGTACTTTTCACCTTTCCCTCACGGTACTAGTCCGCTATCGGTCATCAGGGAGTATTTAGGCTTAGCGGGTGGTCCCGCCAGATTCACAGCAAATTCCACGAGCTCGCTGCTACTTGGGATCCCCTCCAGGAGACACAGTGCTTTCACGTACGGGAGTATCACCCTCTACGCTGACGCTTTCCAGACGTCTTCCGCTAACACCATGTTTTCTGACTCCTCGCCGAGATGGCAGCCTCGACCGGTGGGTCCCACAACCCCGCATACGCAACCCCTGCCAGGTATCACACGTACACGGTTTAGCCTCATCCGCTTTCGCTCGCCACTACTCACGGAATCACGGTTGTTTTCTCTTCCTACGGGTACTGAGATGTTTCACTTCCCCGCGTTCCCTCCACACACCCTATATATTCAGGTGTAGGTGACCAGACATGACTCTGGCCGGGTTTCCCCATTCGGAAATCCTCGGATCACAGCTTGGTTGACAGCTCCCCGAGGCCTATCGCGGCCTCCCACGTCCTTCATCGGCTCCTGATGCCCAGGCATCCACCATGTGCCCTTACTTACTTGACCACAAAGATGCTCGCATCCACTGTGTAATTCTCAAAGAACAACCGGCCACCACCCCCACACCAGCACCACCAACCCCGCACACCCACCAGGGGCACGCCAGACGGTATGGCACTCGGGGACAGCACCACCAGAAGACCCACGCACCACGCGTGTTCCCTCAGGACCCAACAGTGCACCGACCACACCACCACCCCACCACACAGCAGCTTTCCCCACCCCCACCCGAAAGCAGGAGCCGTACTCACCACCACACAGCAGAACAGCCATGCGGGTAACCAGCAGTCCACAATTCCACTGAGCAGTCACCCCCAGAACACACGCCTGAGACAGTGACCACCCCACCACCGAAGCAGTGGGATACATGCTCCTTAGAAAGGAGGTGATCCAGCCGCACCTTCCGGTACGGCTACCTTGTTACGACTTCGTCCCAATCGCCAGTCCCACCTTCGACCGCTCCCCCCACAAGGGTTGGGCCACGGGCTTCGGGTGTTACCGACTTTCATGACGTGACGGGCGGTGTGTACAAGGCCCGGGAACGTATTCACCGCAGCGTTGCTGATCTGCGATTACTAGCGACTCCGACTTCACGGGGTCGAGTTGCAGACCCCGATCCGAACTGAGACCGGCTTTAAGAGATTCGCTCCACCTTGCGATTTCGCAGCCCTCTGTACCGGCCATTGTAGCATGTGTGAAGCCCTGGACATAAGGGGCATGATGACTTGACCTCATCCCCACCTTCCTCCGAGTTGACCCCGGCAGTCTCCCATGAGTCCCCACCATTACGTGCTGGCAACATGGAACAAGGGTTGCGCTCGTTGCGGGACTTAACCCAACATCTCACGACACGAGCTGACGACAGCCATGCACCACCTGCACACTGACCTTACGGAAACCCCATCTCTGAGGCGATCCAGTGCATGTCAAACCCAGGTAAGGTTCTTCGCGTTGCATCGAATTAATCCACATGCTCCGCCGCTTGTGCGGGCCCCCGTCAATTCCTTTGAGTTTTAGCCTTGCGGCCGTACTCCCCAGGCGGGGCGCTTAATGCGTTAGCTACGGCACGGAGGACGTGGAAATCCCCCACACCTAGCGCCCACCGTTTACGGCGTGGACTACCAGGGTATCTAATCCTGTTCGCTCCCCACGCTTTCGCTCCTCAGCGTCAGTATCGGCCCAGAGACCCGCCTTCGCCACCGGTGTTCCTCCTGATATCTGCGCATTCCACCGCTACACCAGGAATTCCAGTCTCCCCTACCGAACTCAAGTCTGCCCGTATCGACTGCACGCCCACAGTTAAGCTGTAGGTTTTCACAGTCGACGCGACAAACCGCCTACGAGCTCTTTACGCCCAATAATTCCGGACAACGCTCGCACCCTACGTATTACCGCGGCTGCTGGCACGTAGTTAGCCGGTGCTTCTTCTGCGCCTACCGTCACTTTCGCTTCTTCGGCGCTGAAAGAGGTTTACAACCCGAAGGCCGTCATCCCTCACGCGGCGTCGCTGCGTCAGGCTTTCGCCCATTGCGCAATATTCCCCACTGCTGCCTCCCGTAGGAGTCTGGGCCGTATCTCAGTCCCAGTGTGGCCGGTCGCCCTCTCAGGCCGGCTACCCGTCGTCGCCTTGGTAGGCCATTACCCCACCAACAAGCTGATAGGCCGCGGGCCCATCCTGCACCGCCGGAACTTTCCACCCACCCCCATGCGGGGGAAGGTCGTATCCGGTATTAGCCCCGGTTTCCCGAGGTTATCCCAGAGTGCAGGGCAGGTTGCCCACGTGTTACTCACCCGTTCGCCGCTCGTGTACCCCGAAGGGCCTTACCGCTCGACTTGCATGTGTTAAGCACGCCGCCAGCGTTCGTCCTGAGCCAGGATCAAACTCTCCATAAAGGTTTGATTCTGTTACATTCGACGCATGACACTCACACCCACCCCGGAGGGCAGGGAATGCCACCGTCACTCAAAGGAACTCCTCTAACGAGGGTTCATATTTAGCTCTACTGGCTATTATATCGGTACACTGTTGAGTTCTCAAAGAACACACGCCACACCAGAACCCCACACCCACATCGTGGGCCCGTCGTCCTGGGACGCACTCTTCTCGTATCTGAAGCTTGTGTCCGGTAACCCCCACCACCACGTTCCCGTGATGTCCCATCCGGTGTTTCAGGGAGTTCCCGTTTTTCGCTGGAACCAGCTTAGCATTTCCGTTTCCACCGGGTCAAATCCGGGGTTTCCGTGGAAACCGCCGTTTTCTCAGCGGAACCGGAATCACCGTTGACCACCCTTCCGGGAAGGCCGTCGCTGTTTCCGTCGTGTTGTGTTGTCAACGCTACCAGACCGTGTTTCCGGTGTTTCCCGGGGGGGGTGTCGGTGTCACCGTGGTGAACCGTGCACCGTTTCCGGTGGACCGGTGTTTCTTTCCGGTCTGGCCGTTCCACCGTATCGGTCGGTGTTTCCTGGTGTCAAATCCGGTGTTCACCGGGTTTGGCCTGGTCACGACCGTTTCCGAATATCGTGGAACTGTGTTGTCAATGTGTGGTTCCGGGCAGCACCGTGTGTGCGGTGTTTTCCGGTTCCGAGTCAACGTAACCGATCTTCGTTCGTTCCGTCAACTCGGCGCTTTCGACCGGTTGGCGGTGAACTCCTGGCTTTGTTGTTGTCAATGTGGAGCCTAGTGGAGCGTACTGGGCTGCTTTTCCCTGTCGCGTTCGGGGGCCGCGTCTTGGCCTCGCCAGATCCGTGTCAGGTCCGAGCTGCTCAGTGGTGTCGCTGTTTTGCGCCTCGGAACAGTAGCACCACCACGAATCAGCCTCCGCGAGGGGGCGTCACGTGGTCCTATCTGCTGTTCGTCGGAAGTTGCCCACTCTACCACCCGAGGTGGGAGCCTGGTTCACAACTCCTACGCTCCGTCCCCCGTGGCCGCCGCTCAGCGTCCGCCACCGGAGTCCGTTCCGCGCTGACATCACTAACGTACGCCTGCCCGGCCGGGCAAGTCAAATTGCCCCACCAGCGCCAACCGGCCCGGCGAATCCGCTGGTCAACGGTTCGCCGGGGACCTGGCTCCAGGTTAGATGAGCACTTCCGCTCCCGCAGTGTGACGCTTGCCACGTCGGAGTACCAGCCAGCGCCCGTGCAACAGGTCGTCCTGGGTGGGCACCCACTCCGGGTCGGTGATCTTGGTGTTGTTCACGTAGGCCCCGCCCTCGGCGACGGCGCGCCGGGCCGCCCCCTTGCTCGGGGTGAGCTCGGCCCCGACGAGGAGGTCGACGATGCTGGGCTGGTCGGCCAGCCGGACCGATGCCGTCGGCACCTCGGCCAGGACCGAGCGCAGCGTGCTCGCCGACAGCTCGCGGAACTCACCCCGGCCAAACAGGGCCTGACTGGCCGCCACCACCTGCTCGGTGTGCTCCGCTCCGTGCACGAGAGTGGTCAGCTCCTGGGCCAACCGCCGCTGGGCGGCGCGCAGCTGGGGCTTGTCCTCGGTGAGCTGTTCGAGCTCCTCGATCTCCTCCCGACCCAGTTCGGTGAACAACCGCAGGTACCGGCCCACGTCGGCGTCCCCGGTGTTCACGAAGTACTGGTACCAGGCGTAGGGACTGGTGAGCTCGGCATCGAGCCACACGCTCCCGCCGCCGGTGGACTTGCCGAACTTCCGCCCCTCCGAGTCGGTGATGAGCGGGACCGTCAGGGCGTGGGTCGAGGCGCCCTCGACCCGGCGGATCAGGTCGACGCCGCCCACGATGTTGCCCCACTGGTCGGAGCCGCCGATCTGCAGCCGGCACCCGTGGCGCCGGTGCAGGTGGAGGTAGTCGTTCGCCTGGAGCAGCAGGTAGCTGAACTCCGTGTACGACATCCCCTCGCCGGCCAGCCGACGCTTCACCGTCTCCCTCGCCAACATCCCGTTGACCGGGAAGTGCTTGCCCAGGTCACGGAGGAACTCCAGGACGGTGAGGTCACGCGTCCACGTCAGGTTGTTCTCCACGACCGCTCCGGTGGCGCCGTCGTCGAACTCGACGAAGCGCTCCAGCTGCCCTCGGATCCGGTTCGCCCACTCGGCGACGGTGTCCGCGGCGTGCAGGGACCGTTCCCCGGCGTCCCTGGGATCGCCGATCATCCCCGTCGCGCCCCCCGCCAGCACGATCGGCCGGTGCCCGGCCCGTTGGAAGCGGCGGAGCGTCAGCAGTGGGATCAGGTGACCCGCGTGCAGGCTCGGCGCGGTGGGGTCGAAGCCGGCATAGAGGGTGAGCGGGCCCTGGGAGAGGTCCTCGCGCATGCTCGCGAGGTCGGTGGACTGCGCGATCAGGCCGCGCCAGGTCAGCTCGTCAAGGATGTGCTCGCTCACCGGACCATTGTCCCCCATCCGCCGGGCCACCCGTCCCTGGTGTTCCCGTGTCCGGGGCACACCCCGCGCGGGACGCACCCGTCGTCCGGGGCGGCGCCGCTCCCCGGAGCGCGTGACCGGCGCCGCGGCTCCGGGACCGGGCGGAACGCGCCGCGGGGGGTGACCGGTCAGTCGCGCGTCGGCGGCGGCGCGGCGATCACCCGCCGCCGCCCACCCCGGCGGTAGGGGCTGACGGCCGGGGAGCCGGCCTCCCAGAACCGCCAGGGCACCTCCATCGCGGTGGCGACGCCAACCCGGGGCCCTCGGCGCACCTGGTCCGGGGCGACGGTGTCCCCCCGCAGCAGCCGCACCGGGCTGCCCGGATCGGTCAGGTCGGTGCCGTCGTGCGACGCGGTCAGCCCCAGCGCGGTCGTCAGCCTGGCCGGCCCGCTGGCCAGGTCGGTGTCCCGACGCGACGCCGGACGTCGTGACCTGGCCAGCTCGACGCCCTCGACGACCTCGCCGCCCCGCACCAGCAGTGCGCCGGGGACCCCGTCGGTCAGGCACACGATGTTCGCGCAGAAGTGCATGCCGTACACGAAGTAGACGTACAGGTGGCCCGCGGGACCGAACATCACCTGGTTCCGACGGGTCCGGCCCCGGTAGCAGTGCGACGCCGGGTCGTCGGCCCCCCGGTAGGCCTCGACCTCCACGACGCGGACCGACACCGGCCCCTGCGGGGTCTCCGAGCGCAGCACCGAACCGAGCACCAGGGGGACCGCGTCGACCGGGTCGACGGCGAGTTCCTCCCGGGTGAACTGTTCGGGCCGTGGCCGGGCGGGGGGCGGTGTCACGAAGTCCGCACCGGTTCCGAGGACCACACGCGCTGGGTCTCCACCAGCGACGCCAGGCGGTGGCGCTGCTCACCGACCCGCGCCGGAGCGGTCCCTCCGTAGGCGTCCCGGGAGGCGATGGAGCCGGCGACGGTGAGGACCTCGCGGACCGAGGGCGTCAGTTCGGGCAGCACGGCGGCGAGTTCGGCGTCGGTGAGCTGGTCAAGACCGGCGCCCCGGGCCTCGGCCAGTCGAACGCACTCCCCGGCGGCCTCGTGCGCGACGCGGAACGGGACGCCCTGCCGGACGAGCCACTCGGCGATGTCGGTGGCGAGGGTGAACCCCGCCGGGGCCCACGCCGCCATCCGCTCGGTGTCGAAACGCATGGTGCCCAGCATCCCGGCGAGTGCCGGCAGCAGCAGGTCCAACTGCCGCACGGAGTCGAACAGGGGTTCCTTGTCCTCCTGGAGGTCCCGGTTGTAGGCCAGCGGCTGCGCCTTGAGGGTGGCGAGCAGGCCGGTCAGGTTGCCGATGAGCCGGCCGGACTTGCCCCTGGTGAGTTCGGCGACGTCCGGGTTCTTCTTCTGCGGCATGATCGAGCTGCCGGTGGCCCAGGCGTCGTCGAGCACGGCGTACCCGAACTCGGCGGTCGTCCAGACGATGACCTCCTCGGCGACGCGGGACAGGTTCACCCCGAGCATCGCCAGGACGAAGGCGGCCTCCGCCGCGAAGTCACGGGAGGCCGTGCCGTCGATCGAGTTCTCGACCGGCCCGTCGAAACCGAGTTCCAGCGCGACGGCCTCCGGGTCGAGGCCGAGCGAGGAGCCGGCGAGCGCCCCGGAGCCGTACGGGGAGAAGGCGGTCCTGGCGTCCCAGTCCCGCAGGCGGTCGACGTCGCGGACGAGGGCCTGGGCGTGGGCGAGCAGGTGGTGGGCGAGGAGCACCGGCTGGGCGTGCTGGAGGTGGGTCCGTCCCGGCAACACCGCCTCCGGGTGCGTGGCGGCCTGCGCCAGCAGGGCGTCGACGACGTCGAGGACGCCGGTGGCGATCCGTCGGGCGGCGTCCCGCAGCCACATCCGGAAGAGGGTCGCCACCTGGTCGTTGCGGGAACGCCCGGCTCGCAGCTTGCCGCCCAGCTCACGGCCCAGCCTGTCGAGCAGGCCGCGTTCGAGGGCGGTGTGGACGTCCTCGTCGTCCCTGGTGGGGGTGAACTCGCCCGAGGCGACGTCAGCGGCCAGCGTGTCCAGCCCCCGGAGCATCCGCTCCAGCTCCTCCTCGGTGAGCAGCCCGGCGCGGTGCAGCACCCTGGCGTGGGCACGGGAACCCGCGATGTCGTAGGGCGCGAGCGCCCAGTCGAAGTGGGTGGAGTCGCTCAGCGCCGCCATCGCCTCGGCTGGTCCCGAGCTGAACCGTCCACCCCACAGGCGGGCGGGCGCTGCCTTGTCGTTCGTCACCGTCGTTCTCTCACCTTGGTCGGAGGTCTGGTGGCGGGGCCGCCGCCACGTCGACGGCCCGCCCGGGAGGGGTGGACCGCCCGCTGGTCAGCAGTCTGGCAGGTCCGGTGGTGCCAGGGCGCCGCGCGGGTGCCCGGTTCGGACCAGGGACGACGGCGGGCGACGCCGGCTCCTCCCGTGGGGCCGGCGTCGCCCGCGTGTTCGCGTCAGTCCCGGCTCTGGGGCGGGGTGTCGCCCTGGAGGTCGCGCTTGGCCGCGATCTTGCTGGGCAGGCCCCACAGCTGGACGAAGCCCTTGGCCAGCGACTGGTCGAAGGCGTCGCCCTCGTCGTAGGTGGCCAGGTTGAAGTCGTACAGCGACTGCGAGCTGCGGCGACCGGTGACGGTGGCCCGGCCACCGTGCAACACCATCCGGACGTCGCCGGTGACGTGCTCCTGCGAGCTGAGCACGAAGCTGTCGAGGGCGTTCTTCAGCGGGGAGAACCAGAGGCCGTCGTAGACGAGTTCGCTCCACCGCTGGGCCACCTGGCGCTTGAAGCGGGCGAGGTCCCGTTCGAGGGTGACGTTCTCCAACTCCTCGTGGGCGGTCATCAACGCGATGGCGCCCGGCGCCTCGTAGATCTCCCGGCTCTTGATGCCCACCAGCCGGTCCTCGACCATGTCCAGCCGGCCGACGCCCTGGGCGCCGGCGCGCTGGTTCATCTCCTGGATGGCCTGGAGCATGGTGACCTTGGTGCCGTCGATGGCGATCGGGACGCCCCGCTCGAAGGTGATGACGACCTCGTCGGCCTCACGCGGCTGGGCGGGGTCGGCGGTGTACTCGTAGACGTCCTCGATGGGCGCGTTCCAGATGTCCTCGAGGAACCCGGTCTCGACGGCGCGGCCCCAGACGTTCTGGTCGATCGAGTAGGGGGACCGCTTGTTGACGTCGATGGGGAGGTCGCGCTCCTCCGCCCAGGCGATGGCCTTCTCCCGGGTCCAGGCGTAGTCCCGGACCGGGGCGATGACCTGGAGGTCGGGGGCGAGCGCGCCGATGCCGACCTCGAAGCGGACCTGGTCATTGCCCTTGCCCGTGCAGCCGTGGGCGACCGTGGTCGCCCCGTGGTACTTGGCGGCCTCGGCGAGGTGCCGGACGATCAGTGGGCGGGACAGGGCCGACACCAGGGGGTAGCGGTCCATGTAGAGCGCGCCGGCCTGTAGGGCGGGCAGGCAGTACTCGTCCGCGTACTCGTCCCGGGCGTCCGCGACGACGGCCTCGACCGCGCCGCAGGCCAGCGCCCGCTTGCGGATGCTCTCCAGGTCCTCGCCGCCCTGGCCGACGTCCACGGCCACCGCCACGACCTCCGCGCCGGTCTCCTCGGCGATCCAGCCGATGGCGACGGAGGTGTCCAGCCCACCGGAGTAGGCCAGCACAACCCGCTCAGTCATTGTTGCTCTCCAGTCACTACTGCGATCGAGGTGATCAAGTCTTGTCAGTGTCGGTTGCGCCCTGGTCGGGGCTTGAGGTCCCGATGGGGTTCGAAGCGGGTGCGGTGCCGCCTCCGCCGCGCTGGCCGCCGGCTCCCACCGCCAGCGCGTTCACCCGCCTCGCGAGGTCCGCCCCGGTGAGGGGTTCCCTGGCGACGAGAAGCACGGTGTCGTCGCCGGCGATGGTGCCGACGATGTCGTGCAGTGCGGCCCGGTCGAGCGCGCTGGCCAGGAAGTGAGCCGCCCCGGGTGGGGTGCGGATCACGGCCAGGTTGCCCGAGGAGTCCACCGAGACCAGTAGCTCACCCAGCAGGCGGGCGAGCCTGGTCGTCCCGCCCTCCACACCCCGGACCGGGCTGCCGTCCTCCGGGATGACGTACACGGCGGCCCCGCCGTCGGCGCCGCGCAGTTTCACGGCGCCGAGCTCGTCGAGATCCCGGGACAGGGTGGCCTGGGTGGTCTCGATTCCCTCGGCGGCGAGCAGCGCGGCCAGTTCGGTCTGGCTGCGCACCGCCCGTTGGGCCACCAGTTGGGCGATCCTGGCCTGCCTGGCGACCCGGGTGGCCGCGGTGGAGGAGCGGGTCATCGTGAGGTCCCCTCGGACCCACCGTCGACGGCGACGTCGCCGTCCGCCAGCAACCACCAGAGTAGTGCCTTCTGGGCGTGCAGCCTGTTCTCCGCCTCGTCCCAGACCAGGCTGTGCGGCCCGTCGAGCACCTCGTCGGTGATCTCCCAGCCCCGGTGGGCGGGCAGGCAGTGCAGGACGGCGACCCGCTCGGCCGCGCCGGCCAGCAGCGAGCCGTTGATCTGGAAGGGTCGGAAGGGGCCGACGCGGTCCTTGCCGTCGTTCTCCTGGCCCATCGACGTCCAGGTGTCGGTCACCACGACGTCGGCTCCCTCGACCGCCCGCGCCGGGTCGTGGTCCAGGCGCACCGAGCCCCCGGTGTCGGCCGCCCGCCGGTTGGCCGCCTCCAGCACCGAGGCGAGCGGGCGGAAGCCCTCGGGAGCGCCGACCCGGACGTGCATGCCGGCCGTCACGCCCGCGAGCATGAGCGAGTGCGCCATGTTGTTGGCGCCGTCCCCGAGGAAGGTGAGGGTCAGGCCGGCCAGCCGCCCGTGGTGCTCGCGGATGGTCTGGAGGTCGGCCAGGGCCTGGCAGGGGTGGAACTCGTCGGTGAGCGCGTTGACCACCGGCACGGCGGAGACCGAGGCCATCGCGTCCATCCTCGCCTGGGCGAAGGTCCGCCACACCACGGCGTCGACGTACCGGGACAGCACCCGTGAGGTGTCCTCGATCGTCTCCTCGCGGCCGAGCTGCATGGTCCGGCTGTCGACGGTGATCGGGTGGCCGCCGAGCTGCGCGATGCCGACCTCGAACGACAGCCTGGTCCTGGTGGAGTTCTTCTCGAAGATCACCGCCACCGACCGGGGGCCGGCCAGCGGCCGGGAGCCGAGGGGGTCGGCCTTGAGCCGGTCGGCGAGGTCGAGCACGGCGGTCTGCTCGTCCGGGGTCAGGTCGTCGTCGCGCAGGAAGTGCCGCGGCATCAGGGGGTCCTCTTCGCAGTGGTGTGGTCGGGGTCGGTGGGGATCCGGTGCGCGACCGCGTCCAACACGCCGGGCAGCGCGTCGAGGAAGCGGTGGGCGTCCTCGTGCGTGAGCACCAGCGGTGGGGCGAGGCGCACGCAATCCGGTTGGACCGGGTTGACCAGGTAGCCGGCCTCGGCCGCCTGGTCGGCGACCTCGGGGGCCACCGGGCGGGTGAGCCGCAACCCGAGCAGCAGGCCCACTCCCCTGGCGCCGGCGACCAGCGGGTGGTGGAGACCGTCGATCCGGCGCGCGATGTCCTTGCCGAGTTCGGCCACGTGGTCGAGCAGGCCCTCGTCGGCGATGGTGCGCAGGACCGCCAGGCCAGCGGCGCAGCACACGGGGTTGCCTCCGAAGGTGGTGCCGTGCTGGCCGGGTTCGAGCAGGTGGGCCGCCTCCCCGCTGGCGACGCAGGCGCCGAGGGGGAGACCGCCGCCGAGGCCCTTCGCGAGGGTGACGACGTCGGGGACGACGTTCTCGGCCTGGAAGGCGAACCAGCGGCCGGTGCGGCCGACCCCGGTCTGGACCTCGTCGACGACGAGCAGCGCTCCGACGGAGCGGGTGATCTCCCGGGCCGCGGTGAGGTATCCCTCCGGGGGGACCACCACGCCGCCCTCGCCCTGCACGGGTTCGAGGACGACGGCAGCGGTCCGCTCGGTGACGGCGGCGCGCAGCGCGGCCACGTCGCCGTAGGGGACGTGCCGGACCCCCGGCGGCATCGGTTCGAAGGGAGCCCGCTTGGCGGGTTGCCCGGTGAGGGCGAGCGCGCCCATCGTGCGGCCGTGGAACCCGCCCTCGGTGGCGATGATCTCGGGCCGGCCGGTGCGCCTGGCGATCTTGAACGCGGTCTCGTTGGCCTCCGCGCCCGAGTTGGTGAACAGTACCCGTCCCTCGGAGCCGAAGCCGGTGTGGTGGAGGAGGAGTTCGGCGAGGTCCAGCGCTGGTTCGGTGGCGAAGAAGTTCGAGACGTGGCCCAGGCGGGCGACCTGCTCGCTGACGGCACCGACCACGGCCGGGTGGGCGTGGCCCAGCGCGTTGACGGCGATCCCCGAGTAGAGGTCCAGGTAGCGGCGGCCCTCGGCGTCGGTGACGTGCGCGCCCCGCCCGCTGACCAGCGTGCGGCCGGGAGTGCCGTAGTTGTTCATCAGCGCGGCCCGCCACCGCTGCCGCCCCTCGCTGTTCGAGCCGTTCATGCCTGGTCTTCCTCGTCCTGTCCTCCCGAGGCACCCTCGGGTTCACCGGGCAACACCATCGTGCCGACCCCCTGCTGGGTGAAGACTTCCAGCAGCACGGAGTGGGCCAACCGGCCGTCGATCACGTGCGCGGCGGGGACGCCGCCGCGCACGGCGCGCAGGCAGGCCTCCATCTTGGGGACCATCCCGCTGGCCAGCCCCGGCAGCAGCCGCTCCAGCTCGGGCGCTGTCACCCTCGTCCGCAGCGAGGAGCGGTCGGGCCAGTCGGCGTACAGCCCCTCCACGTCGGTGAGCACGACGAGCTTGGCCGCGCGCAACGCCACGGCCAGCGCCGCCGCCGCCGTGTCGGCGTTGACGTTGTGGACGACGCCGTCGGCGTCGGGGGCGATGGTGGACACGACCGGGATGCGTCCGGCGTGCATGATGTCGAGGACGGCCTCGGGGTTGACCTCGACGACGTCGCCGACCAGGCCGATGTCCACCGGTGCCCCGTCGACCACCGCGGGGCGGCGGGCGGCGGTGAAGAGGCCGGCGTCCTCGCCGGAGATGCCGACCGCGTAGGGCCCGTGGGCGTTGACCAGTCCGACGAGTTCGCGGCCGACCTGGCCGAAGAGCACCATCCGCACCACGTCCATGGTTTCCGGCGTGGTGACGCGGAGCCCGCCCCGGAACTCCCCCGGGATGCCGAGTCGACCGAGCATCGCGCTGATCTGGGGTCCGCCGCCGTGCACGACGACCGGCCGCAGGCCCGCCAGGCGGAGGAACACCATGTCCTGGGCGAAGGCCCGTTTGAGCTCCTCGTCGACCATGGCGTTCCCGCCGTACTTCACCACGACGGTGGCGCCGTGGAACCGTTCGAGCCAGGGCAGGGCCTCGACGAGCACCGCGGCCTTGGCGGCGGCCTCCCCGAGGCGGTCACTGTCGTTCCCCGGCGTCGCGTCGGCCGGGTGCCCGGTGGCCGGTGTTCCCCCGGGGTCGGTGACGTGGCCGCTCATGAGGAGTACGCGCTGTTCTCTTCGACGTACCCGTGGGAGAGGTCGGTGGCGAGGACGAAGGTGGCGTCGTCCCCGACGTGCAGGTCGACCTCGACCAGGATTTCCGGTCCGCTCAGGTCCGCCTCGTGGCGTTCGGCGGCCTTGACCCCGCCGGCGCAGAGCAGGACACCGTTGAGCCGGATGTCCAGGCGGTTGGGGTCGACCTCGGCGTCCGCGCGACCGACCGCCATCGCGATGCGGCCCCAGTTCGGGTCGGACCCGAACAGGGCCGTTCCGACGAGGTGGTCCTCGGCGATGGTGCGGGCCACGCGTACCGCGTCGCCCTCGGTGGCGGCGCCGACGACCTCGATGCGCACCCGTTTGGTCATCCCCTCGGCGTCCGCCTGCAGCTGTGCCACCAGGTCGGCGCAGACCTCGGTGAGCGCTCCCGTGAAGGCCCCGGCGTCCGGGCTGACCCGCGAGGCCCCGGAGGCGAGCACCAACACGGTGTCGTTGGTGGAGGTGGAGCCGTCGACGTCGAGCCGGTGGAAGGTCCGGGCGACGGCCGCCCGGAGCGCGAAGTCGAGCAGCGAGGAGTCGACCACGGCGTCGGTGGTGATCACCGAGAGCATCGTGGCCATGTTGGGCGCGCACATGCCGGCGCCCTTGGCCAGGCCGCCGACCGACCAGCCGGCCGGGTGGGTGGTCGAGACCTGCTTGGGCCGGGAGTCGGTGGTCATCACGGCGGTCGCGGTGTCCAGGGCCGCCTGGTCGGAGGTGGCCAGCGCGTCGGCGGCGGCCCCCACCCCGGGGAGCACCCGGTCCATCGGCAGGCGTTCCCCAATGAGCCCGGTGGAGCAGACCGCGACCTCGCCCGCGCCGACACCCAGCGCCTCGGCGACCCGCTCGGCGGTGGCGTGGGTGTCCTGGAAGCCCTCCGGGCCGGTGCAGGCGTTGGCGCAGCCCGAGTTGAGGACGACGGCCCGGACGCGGCGTTCCTGGAGGACCTGCTGGGACCAGAGGACGGGGGCGGCCTTGACCTGGTTGGTGGTGAACACGGCGGCGGCCACGTCGGCCGGTCCGTCGTTGACCACGAGCGCCAGGTCCCGGTCGCCCGACTCCTTGATGCCGGCGGCGATCCCGGCGGCGCGGAACCCGGCGGCGGTGGTGACGCCACGCGAACGGTCCAGGGTGAGTCCGCCCGGGTTCGTTGGGGGTGGTGTGCTCATGGTGCGACTCCCACGGTCGACAGTCCGGTCGTCTCGGGAAGCCCGAGCGCGAGGTTCATGCTCTGCACGGCGCCACCGGCCGTGCCCTTGGTGAGGTTGTCGACGGCGGCGACGACGACGAGGCGGCCGGCGTCGGGGTCCACGGCGACCTGGAGCTGGACGTTGTTCGCCCCCAGGGTCCCGGCGGTGGTGGGCCAGGTGCCCTCGGGGAGCAGTTGGACGAAGGGCTCGTCCCGGTAGGCGTCCTCGAAGACCTCCCGGACGCGTCGCGGCCCCGAGGGCGCCGCCGTCAGCGGCGCGCTGCAGGTGGCGAGGATCCCCCGGGGCATCGGCGCGAGCACCGGCGTGAAGGACACCCGGACGTCGCCGTCGACGAGGCCGGTGAGGTTCTGCGCGATCTCCGGGGTGTGCCGGTGGGCCCCGCCGACGCCGTACGCGCTGGCGGACCCCATGACCTCGGCCGACAGGAGGTGGGGTTTGAGCGCGCGGCCCGCCCCCGAGGTACCGGTGACGGCGACCACGACCACGTCGGGTTCGACGAGCCCGGCGCGCAGGGCTGGGGCCAGCGCGAGGGAGACCGCGGTCGGGAAGCAGCCGGGGACGGCGACTCGTCGGGCACCTCGGAGCCGATCGCGGGCGCCGGGCAACTCGGGCAGTCCGTAGGGCCAGCTGCCCGCGTGGTCACCCCCGTACCACCGCCGCCAGGCGTCGGCGTCGGTGAGCCGGAAGTCGGCGCCGCAGTCCACGACGAGCGTCCCCTCGCCGAGCCGATCGGCGATCGCGGCCGAGTGGCCGTGGGGCAGGGCGAGGAACACCACGTCGTGATCGGCGAGCCGCTCCGGGGAGGTCTCCGCCAGGACGCGGTCCGCCAACGGCGCGAGCTGCGGGTGGTGCTCCCCCAGCCGCGATCCCGCCGAGCTGGCCGCCGTCAGCGCGCCGATCTCCACTTCGGGGTGCGCGAGCAGCAGCCGAAGCAGCTCACCACCCGCGTACCCGCTGGCTCCGGTCACGGCCACCCGAAACGTCATGTGGATGATTATGCACATTCATGCAATATCAATCAACGTCGTGGTGACCCAGCCAACTCCCCGCCCCGGGACGGCCGGGGGCGGAACGCGCTCGCCGCACCACCACGACCCGGGGCAGTCCCGACGTTCCCGCCGGCCACCACGGCGGCAGGCGAACGCCACCCATGATGCCCGCCATCCGGGGGCCGCCGCTGGCCGCCGACCGGGTGGTCGTCGCCACCAACCCGCTCCGCCGCGCCGCGCCCCCGGCGGCCGCACGTCGCCGCGCGCAGCCCGCCCGCCCGGTCAGCCGGCCGCGCCGGACGGCCCGCGCTCGCCCCACACCCCTCCCGACCGCAGCCGAACTCGGGACGTGGCCGCCCACGAAGCGCGGACGACACGTCAGGGGCCCCCGCCGACCAGGACGACACCGGGTACGCCCCCTTGTCGGCCGCACCCGCCTCTCGCACCAACCGCTGAGGGCGTCCCGGCCGGACAACCACCCTGGCGACGCCCCGGCGGCGGCAGGACCGCGCCCACCGTCGCGCCGCGACCAGGCGCGGCGCGCACCTCCCGAGCGCCCCCTGCCACTCGACTCCCAGCTGGGATCCGCCCCCGGGGCGCACGACACCGGTCCGGTGCGGGCGACCCGTCGCCTCCCGAAGGGCGGGCCAGCGAACCGGCGGCCAGAGACGCGGCGGCTGGTGCCGCGGCGGGGCACGGCCAGCGCCCGGCAGGACCTGGTGCTCGTCGATCAGCCGCCAGCGGGAGTGATCCGCACCCCCACGGTTCCGGTACGCCCTCGCCGCAGGGTGCTCAGGGTGACGACGAGCCACCCCAGCGGACCGTAGCGACGCGAGACCAGGCGACGGGCGCGGTCGCTGTCCTCGGGGCCGAGGACGACCGCCCGTCCGCCGGTTTCCGGGCCGGTCACGCGACCCCGCACGTCGCACGGGGCGAGGCGCACCGTGGGCGTGTGCCGGATGCGCTTCACCTTCCCGGAGTCGGCGACCGTCCACACGACGAGCGCGTCCCCGTCCCTGGCGAGCCACACCGGCGTGACCACCGGTTGACCGGACCGCCGGAAGGTGGTGACCGCCAGGTACCTCGCCGCGCCCAACCGGTCGAGCGCCGGGTTCCCTGGCCCGGTGCCAGCCTGACGCGGCTCCTCCACCCCACCACCGGGGTCGGGCCGGGCGCCGTCGGGGTGGTGCGACCGGCCGCTCCTCGGCACCGGGGGCCGCCCGCGACCCGTCGGCCCACCCTCCGCTCCGGTTCCACTCACCAGCCCCATCCCTTCGGTCGTCGCTCACCCGTCACCGTGGACGCGGGCCCTCGCCTCGGTCGTCGGCGACCGGCCCCGGCTCCCGGCGCGGCTCGTCACGGAGCACCCGCCACGCCACCCGCTCGCCGCGCTCGACGGCGGCGACCTGCTCGGGGGCCAGCACCCGGTCGAGTTCCGCTCGTGCCGCCCTGACGAGCACGATGAGCTTCTTCGCCACACCTCGCACCTGGCTGCCGCGTGGAGCGGGATCGACGAACACCGGGCGCGCGTCGGCGATCAGGCGCCGGTACCGGTCGTTCAGGGTGGCGTGCCGGTCCAACAGCTCCATCGCCGTCTCCAGCGGGGAGAGGTCCGGCGTCTCCTCGGTGCGCACCGCCCCAGCCTAGGCGCCCGGCACCGGGGGCGGCGTTCCCGACTCCACGGCGCGGTGGACGGGCCGACCGCGTCCGGTCCACACCGGACGCCGCCCCTCGGCCAGCCGGTGGCGGCGGAGCGGACCCGGCACGGGGCGATCGCCTCCCGGGGACGCCCGGCGGGACCGGGGCCACGGGAGGACGTCGAACGGACCACCGCCCGGAGGGCGGCCGGCCTCGAACGGAGGTACCCGCGGCGCGCTCGCCGGGGAGCCCGTTCCCCCAACAGGAGGACCGGTCGCCGGCCGGAGACGCGCGGGTCCGGCACGGCGTGTCGGACGCCGCCGGCGTGTTTGATCACAACGCGGACACAGGCTGGCTCCCGGCATGTCAGCGGCTCTAGAGTCCCCCGGTGCGCTTGTTCAGCAGACGGAGAAGGCAAGCCGGTCCCGAGGAGATGGTCCTCGGCCATCCGTACGACGACACGGTCCTGGACGCCGCCGTCGAGACCGGTTCCCTGGTCGCGGCGCGCACCGTTCTCGAGGAGTGCAGGGACGACCACGAGACCCGCGCCCTGCGCACCGACGTGCTCGGCCGGGCGTTCATCGGCCGGGCGGACGAGATCGCCGAGGCCGCCTCGGCGACCGGTGATCCGGAGCTCTGGTTACTCGCCGGCAGCGTCTACCGGCACGAGGCCTGGACCGTGCGCGGCGACGGCGTCGCCGAGGACGTGGGGCACGACAGGTACCAGATCTTCTTCGCCACCCTCCGCAAGGCCGTGGCCCCGCTGCACGAGGCCGCCGCGCAGCTCCCCGAGGACCCCTGCCCCTGGATGGTGCTGGTGTGCGTGGGCCAGGGCCTCCAGGTCGACCGCGAGCAGCAGGACGAGGTGTGGTCGGAGACGGTGCTCCGCTCGCCCACCCTCTACCCCGCGCACTGGTACCGGGTGCAGGCGCTCGCCGCGAAGTGGGGCGGCTCCCACGAGGCGAGTCTGCGCTTCGCCCGGGAGACCGTCGCCCGCGCTCCCGCCGGGCACCCCCTCACCGCCGTGCTGCCGCTCGCCCACTTCGAGGTGTACCTGCACAACCTCGAGGAGACGTTCCGCGCCAGGAGGCGCGTGGAGTACTTCCGGATCCACACCCGGTACTTCGAGGACAACGCCGGCGAACTCGTCGACGCGTCCGACAAGTGGTCCAGGGACCCGGTGCCGCACCCGCGCGCGAGGGAGGCCCACAACCTGTTCGCGGCGGCGCTCTCCCAGGCCGGGGACCTGCCCAGGACCCGCCGCCACCTGCTCGGGATGGAGGACCGGCTGCACCCAGTCCCGTGGGCCTACCTGGGCGACCCCGAGCAGGAGTACCGGCGCACCGCCTCCCGCTACCTGCTCACCTGAACACCCGCCCACCGGTCCGCTCCTGGCCGTCGGGTGGCGGGCCCGCCCGGCGAGTTCCCGTGGTCGGTGCGCGGTCGCGCCGTCTCGGGTCCTCCGCCGTCAGGGCTCACCCGCACCAGGTGCCCGCGCACTCGGCCGCCGGTGGAACGCCGAACCCGGGTGAGAGGTGGCGGCGCGGGTTCCGCTGACGCCACCCCGGGGCCCGGTACTCGCCGCCGCCCCCACGGGCCACGCCGGGCCGGTATCCGGCGGCGAGCGGACCACCCGTCCCGCCCTGGTGCGCCGTCGCTCGTCAACCGCCCACCGCGCCCGGTTCGGCGCGGGGCCACTCCCGAGCACCGCCACACCACACCACCGGCCGGTGACCCTCGCGCCGCGTCCGCGACCCGGTCTCCGCACCCCGACGACCGGCCCCCACTCCGGCTGAACCGGGAAGCACACTCCCCTCCGCCAGGGCCGGGTTCCGCCGGGCTCCGTTCCGGTCCGTTGCCGACACCGGTCGTCGCGCCGGGGCGGCACCGGGACCCGGCGCCGCTCAGGTGTCGGCCGCTACGCCGGTGTCCGACAGCGGCTGCCCCGGCCCCGCACCGTCCCCGGAAGTCCCGATGCCCGGAGCGGGTGGCGGAGCCGTGTCCGAGGCGGGAGGGCCGTCCACGGCCGGCTCACCGGAGCCGCCCGTGGCCACGACGGCTCGCGACGGAGCGGGGGGCGCCGCCTCTGCCGGCGAGGCCGGTTGATCGGTCTCGACCCCCAGCGCCGCCCCGAGTTCGCCCAGGGCGGCGACCCACCGGCCGGGGAGGTCACCATCCACGTCGGCCGCGCTGGTGTCGACCACGGTGAGGGTCCCGACGCCGCCGGTGCTGGCGAACGCGACCGAGAGGCCCAGCGCCCGGTAGGTCATCGGCAGGAGGGCGACCCGCCGGACCCCGCTCGCCCCGACACGCAGCGGTTCGACCGGGCCCCGAAGGTTCGTCACCACGCAGTGGAACGTTCGCGACCGGCAGTAGAGGTGGTGCGGGAGGCCCAGGACGAGGTTCGGCAGGAAGTCGGTGAGGCGGAGCAGGGCGGCGACGTGCCAGGCCCGGCGGGTGCTCTTGATGCGGGCGGTCAGGGCGTGGACCGTGGTGAGCAGCCGGGCCGGATCGGCCGCGTCCGCGCCACCGTCGCCCAACGGGATCCGCACCCGCACGGGCGCGAGGTGGTTGCCGAGCGGAGGGCGGTCGCCGTCGCCGGTGTCCACCGGCATCAGCAGGCTCAGTTCCGCCGGCGGACGTTCCCCCCGGACCAGCAGGTGCCGGGTCACCGCGATCGCCCAGGCGGTGAGGAACACGTCGTTCACGGTGACCCCGGCGGCCCGGGCGAGGTCGGTCAGCCACGACAGCGGGACATCCGCGAAACGCCACCGCCGGGGCGCACCGGCAGGTTCCAGCGGGGGCGCGGGATCGGTGGGGCTGAGCAGGTCCCGGCAGACGATCCCCATCCCTCGCCACGGGTTGCCGGCCCGCCGAGGGGCGGCGCGACCCGCGCTCGGGGGCGACGCCCCCTCGCCGAACACGTCCCGCAGCAGCCGGACGACGTTCACACCGTCGTGGGTGGCGTGCCGAACCCGCACGACGACGGCGAACTCGTCGTCGGCGTACCCGGTGACGAGGGAGATCCGCCACGGGTCCCGCTCGGGGACGGGCTGGGGCAGCAGATCCGCGAGCACCTCCCGGAGGCCGTCCTCTCCGGAGCCGTCCGACGGGACGAGGTGCTCGACGAGGCGTTCCACGTCGGGCGTCCGCTGCGGACGCCAGCGCGGATGCCGCACCAGACCCGACCGGCCGAGCCCCCACCGCAGGCCTGGCGTCGCACCCACCCGACCGGCGATCTCGGCGCGCAACTCGGCGACGCTCGGCGGGGTGCCCCGCACTTCCAGCACCGCGCCGACGTCGGCGTGCGCCCCGCTCCGCGGCCGGGCGTAGGCGAGGAAGGAACCGTCGAGGCCTGTGAGGCGCCCAGTCCTGGGACCGCCCAGCACCGGCGGCACGCGGTCGGTTCCTCTCGAGGGCGCCACGTCGGTTGGGTCGGGCACGGGCCACTCCACGGTCGTCGGGGCCGGAACGGGCGGACGGCGGACCGGCGACCCCGGGTGGGGTGACCGGTGCCGCCACGAGCCCCGAAATCCTACCGTGCGTGATCAACGGAGGACTATCGGGCACTCACCGTGAACACCTCGCCTGCGGCGTGAGCCCGCCGGCGAGCGCGGCACCGCGCCTCTCGCACGGGCCGACACCGCCGCGAGTGCCCTCCCCCGGACCTGAGGGGAGCCGGTGTCGGGCCCCGGGGCCGTCGCCCGGCTCCGGCCGGCGTCCCGCCCCGAGGCCCACACCTCCGTCGACCCGCGGAAGCGGGGCCGGACACCGCAGTCGGACGGCCGACCCCACCTCGGACGTCCTCAGCCCCGGAGGGTCGCGCCGAACCGGTCGGCGGCGGCGGCCACCGCGGCGTCCCGGGCCTCGGTGGCCTCCTCGACCGTCAGCGTGCGGTCGGACGCCCGCAGCCTCAACGCGAAGGCCAGGGATCGCTTGCCCGCGCCGAGCTGCTCGCCCTCGTAGACGTCGAACAGCCGGGCCTCCTCCAACAACGGCCCCGCGCCGGCGCGCACCGCCTCGGTGACCTCGGCCGCCGGGACCGAGGCGTCCACGACCAGCGCCAGGTCGAGCAGGACCGGCGGGTAGGCCGACACCCGGGGCGCCGGCCGGCGTTCGACGAGGGGAAGCGCGTCCAGGTTCAGCTCCATCGCGCAGGTCCTCGCCGGAAGGCCCAGCGCCGACACCACCTTCGGGTGCAACTCGCCCGCATGACCGACGACCTCGTCGCCCACCAACAGCTCGGCGCACCGACCCGGGTGCCACGGCGCGTACTCGGCCGACCGCACCCGCAGGGGGACCTCGGCGTGCCGTGCCACCAACCGGGCGGCCTCGACAGCGTCAGCCCACCCGGCGGCACGCCCCGAGCCCCACCACCCCGGGAGTTCCCGCTGCCCGGCGAGGACGACGGCGACGTGCACCGGCTGCTCGGGCAGCGCCGCGTGCAGCGCCCCGATCTCCTCGTCCGACGGCCGCCCGGTCGCCGCCACGGGGGGCACCGGGGGCTGCTCGTCCTTCGCGCGGAAGACCTGACCGACGTGGAACAGCGCCAGGTCCCGGCGGCCACGGGACACGTTGCGGGTGACCGCGTCCAGCAGGCCCGGCAGTACCGTCGTCGTCAGCTCGGCGCGGTCCGCCTCCAACGGGTTGAGCAGCGACATCGTCCGACGCCGCTGGTCGTCCTCGTCGAGGCCGAAGTCGTCCCACACCGAGGAGGACACGAACGGGAACGGCAGGGTCTCCACGTAGCCCGCGTGCGCGAGCGCCTTCGACACGGCGCGCTGACGCCGCTGCCCCGGTGTGAGGCCCCGACCGGCCGGCGCCGTCGGCAGCACGGAGGGAATGGTGTCGTAGCCCTCCAGCCGCAGGACCTCCTCGACCAGGTCCGCGGGTTGGACGAGGTCCGGCCGCCAGGTCGGCGGCAGCGCCGTGACCACCGCGGCGCCCTCGACGGTGCTGACCTCGATGTGGCAGCCGATCTGGCTCAGGCGCCGGGCGGTGACACCCCGTTCGTAGCGGACACCGGCGACCCGGTCCGGCAGGTCCAGGGCCATCGTGACCGCCGCCGGCCGGCGGATGGCGCCGAGATCGGTCCGCCCCCGGTGCACCGTGGCCTCCCCGTAGCGGACCAGCAGCGTCATGGCGCGCTCGAGGGCCTTGGCCGGCAGGGCGGGGTCCACGCTGCGCTCGAAACGCTTCGCGGCCTCGCTCGGCAGCTTGTGCCGCCGCACCGTCCTGGCGATGCTCGCCGGCTCCCAGCTCGCGGCCTCCAACAGCACGTCCGTGGTGTTCGGACCGATCTCCGTCGTCTCACCGCCCATGACGCCGGCCAACGAGATCGGCCCCGAGTCGTCGCAGATCACCGTGTCGTCGGGATCCAGATCCCTGGTCGTCCCGTCCAGGGTGCGCAGCTTCTCGCCCGGCTCCGCGCGCCGGACGACCAGGTCACCGCGCAGGGCGGTGGTGTCGAAGGCGTGCAGCGGCTGCCCGAGTTCGAGCATGACGTAGTTGGTGACGTCCACGGCCAGGGAGATCGACCGGATACCGGCCAACATCAGGCGCCGCCGCATCCACCACGGGGTGGGCGCGGTGGGGTCGAGACTGGTCAACCGGGTCAGCACGAAGCGCGGGGCGCGGTCCTCGTCCCGGATCGAGGTCGGCCAGGCCTCCCCGGCAGCCTCCCGGACGTCGACCTTGGCCGGATCGGCGAAGGGGGTGTCGAAGGCGCAGGACAGTTCCCTGGCCAGTCCGCGAACCGAGAAGCAGTAACCCCGGTCCGGGGTGATCGCGAGTTCGATCACCGTGTCGTCGAGGCCCAGCAGCCCGGCGGCGGGGGTACCCGGTTCGGCGGTTCCCGAGGGGAGCACGAGGATGCCGGTGTGGTCGTCGCCGAGGCCCAGCTCCTTGGCGGAGCAGATCATGCCGTCGCTGGTCCGACCGTAGGTGCGGCGCGCGGAGATCTCGAAGCCGCCGGGCAGCACGGTGCCGGGCAGCGCGACGACGACGAGGTCGCCCTCCCGGAAGTTGGTGGCGCCGCAGACGATCTCCCGCAGGTCTGGCCGCCCGACGGCGTCCTCGCCCGAGTTCCCGTCCGGCTCGTCGGCCTCCTGGCCCTGGTCGGGGGACGCCGGCACGGTTCCGACCTCGACCCGGCAGTGCCGGATCGGCTTCTTGAACCCGGTCAGCTCCTCGATCTCGGCGACCCGTCCGATCACGAGGGGACCGGTGACCGGCTCCAGGGACGTGACGTCCTCCACTTCGAGGCCGACCCGGACGAAGGCGTCGGCCAGCTGCTCCGGAGTGGTGTCCTCCGGCAACTCCAGGTGCTGGGCAAGCCAGGAAACCGGGATACGCACGCGCTAGTGCCTTTCTGCGAAGAGGCGGTTGGTGACTCGCGGCCGAGCGCTCAGCCCTGGACGCCGAAGGGGAGGGTGAACCGGACGTCACCCTCGACCATGTCCCGCATGTCGGGCAGGCCGTTCCGGAACTGGAGGGTGCGCTCCAGGCCCATGCCGAACGCGAAACCGGAGTAGACGTCCGGGTCGACACCGCAGGCACGCAGCACGTTCGGGTTCACCATGCCGCAGCCGCCCCACTCGACCCAGCCGGCCCCGCCCTTCTTCTCCGGGAACCACACGTCGACCTCGGCGGAGGGCTCGGTGAAGGGGAAGAACGACGGTCGCAGCCGCGTCCGGGAGTCGGGACCGAACACGCCGCGCGCGAAGGCGTCCAGCGTCCCCTTGAGGTGGGCCATCGTGATGCCCCTGTCGACGGCCAGGCCCTCGACCTGGTGGAAGACCGGGGTGTGCGTGGCGTCCAGCTCGTCGGTCCGGTAGGTCCGGCCGGGGCAGACGACGTAGACGGGAAGCTCGCGGTCCAGCAGCGAGCGCACCTGCACCGGTGAGGTGTGCGTGCGCAGCACGAGGTCGGAGCCTTCCGGGGCGACGTGGAAGGTGTCCTGCATGGTGCGGGCCGGGTGGTCCTTGCCGAAGTTCAACGCGTCGAAGTTGAACCACTCGGTCTCCAGCTCGGGCCCCTCGGCGACCTCGTAGCCCATGCCGACGAAGACGTCGGCGACCGTCTCGGACAGGGCCGTGATCGGGTGCCGCGCTCCCGGGGCCACCTGGTCCCAGGGCAGCGAGACGTCGACGGTCTCCTCCCGCAGGACGCGCTCGTCCCGCTCGGCCTCCACGACGGTCAGCCGCTCCTGGAACAGCGCCTCGATCCTCGTCCGCGCCTCGTTGACCCGCTTGCCCGCCTCCGACCGGGCGGCGGGGGGCAGGGCGCCGATCTCCCGACGCGCCGTCAGCAGCGGGGAGCGATCACCCAGGTGCGCCGGCTTGATCGCCCGGAGTTCGTCGAGGTCACCGGCAGCAGCGAACTCGGACGCCGCGTCCTCCACCGCGCGTGCCAGGGTCTCCGGCGCGAGTGCGGCGACCTCCTTGGGGTCGTAGCTGTCGTTGGCTCCGGACATGGCCGCGGTTGACTCCCGGGTCGCAGGGGTGCTGAACAGTCCGATCCTAAGCCGTCGGTTCACCCCCTCGTCGACCGCATTACGGACCGCGCTCACCGGTGCCCGAACCCGCACCCCGAGTGACATCTGGTTCCGGGAGCCGCGATCAGGAGCGCGGACGCGCGTGCACCCCTGATGTCCGCCGGGCATCCCAGGCCGACACGCGACCGCGGTCGGCGGTCAGCGTTGAGCCACGAGTCGGCGGGCAGGCCGTCTCCGAATTCTCGCCCAGCCACGCGACGGGGAGCGACCGCGTTTTTCGCGAAAGGACTACCCGGAAGGGGGATAGCGGGGAGTAACGAGCTGAACCATCATTCCTGGGATATTTCCCCGCGAATCCCCCAGGTGTTGAGATGACCGATTCGCTCCAGACACGACCGACGGCGACCACCTTCGACCTGGAGAAACTCCTGGGCGAAGCCTGGGCGGGCCGCCTGCGGATACCGCACTTCCAGCGGGAGTTCCGCTGGGACCGGCAGGACGTCATCCGCCTCTTCGACAGCATCGTTCGCGGGTACCCGGTGGGCAGCCTGCTCCTGTGGTCCCGGCCCGCGGCTTCGCAGCTGCTCAAACTCGGCCAACTGGAGATCGAAGCACCGGCCACCAACGAGGCCCTGTGGGTCGTCGACGGCCAACAACGCCTGACAAGCCTGGCCAACGTGCTGCATCCGGACGGTGCCAACGACCCACGATTCCGAATCGCCTACGACCTCCGGGCCAGAGAATTCTCGCTGCGCCCTCACAGCCAGGACCCCTGGGTCGTCCCGCTTCCGGTCATCTTCGACCTCCAGAGACTCCTCCGCTGGTTCGCGGAGCATCCGGAACTCACCGAGCACCTCGACGAGGCCACCTCCCTCGCCAGGAAAATCCGGCAATTCAGCGTGCCGGCCTACCTGGTGAAACACGACGAGGTAGCCGTCCTCCAGGACATTTTCGATCGGATGAACAACTACGGGAAGCGACTGCGACGAGCCGAGGTGTTCTCCGCGCTGTACGCGGGCGACGAGAACTCCCACGAAAGCAACCTGACCATCGATGGAATCGCCAACGCCATCAGTGGAGGGCTCGGTTTCGGGCTCCTGGACAGCAACACGGTCCTGCAGGGAGTACTCGCCAGAAGAGGCCCTGATGTCGCACGTGATCTCCGGGTCGAGTTCAGCAACCACGAGCGCCGGGGCGTGTTCGACTTCCGGGGAGAGGATCGCGACACCGCCTTCGCCGCCGGGGCCCGGGCGCTGGAGCGAGCCGTCGTCTTCCTCCGGGAAGAGGTCGGGGTCCCGCACGTGAGCCTGCTCGCCTACCGCTACCTCCTCGTAGTCATGACCCGTTTCTTCGCGCACCATCCGGAACCATCACGACGGTCGCGCGTCCTGCTGGCCCGGTGGTATTGGCGGGAGGCCGTTCGTGGTCCGCTCACTGGGCGGGGCAGCGTGATGAGCACGGTCCGCGCGTTGTGCGCGAAGGTCCGGTCCGACGACGAGGCCGCGTCGGTGTCGGCGCTGGTCGACGCCGCGGATACTCCCCCCGGCGGCTTGCGGGCGCCGACGCTGACCAGGTTCAGGACGAACTCGGCGGAGACGAAGATCCTGCTGAGCGCTTGGTGGTCTATCGGACCCCGTTCTCCGATCACCGGCCAACGGTATGGGCACTCCCAGCTGTCCTCGTTCCTCGGGGACAGCCCCACCGCGGCGTCGGCCTCACCCCAAGTGGTCCCGCGGCGGAGCCTGAAAGAGGAGCACCAGGACTGGGCCGCCAACAGGGTTCTCCTGCCGGACGAGGCGGTACCCGTCAACGAACTCGACAGTTGCCTGGCCGTGCGGCCACGGGAGGTCACGCCGGACACCTGGCGCCTCGTCCTCAGGTCCCACGGCCTGACGAACGAGACCGAACGACTTCTCCTCGAGGAGAGGTGGGACGACTTCATCGAGTCCCGGACCGAGGTGCTCCAGGACGATGCCGCGAGGTTCGTGGCCGAGAGGTGCGCGTGGGACTCGGAGGCGCCCGAGGACTGACGCCCGGCGACGTCAGGACGGATCGACGACCTGGCCGGCCCGGAGGAGGGCGACGGCCCGGGTACCGACGCGGAGCGACCCGGCGGGGCGGGGACCGGCCAGCGGGACCTTCCGACCTCGGGTGGCCACGACGAGCACCGTCTCCGCCGGGACGACCGAGGCGACCGCGCCCAGCATGCCCGCCGTGCCACCCGAGGCGGCCGGGCCGAGCCAGTCGGTGCGCTCCCCGTAGGGGACGTCGGTGACCACGATGTCGGGCGGACCATCCCGGAAGCGGTCGGCCACGGCGGGCGCCGGATCGAAGGCATCAGCCGCCAGGACCGTCACCGGTACGTCCCCGCCCTCGGCGAGACGGGCCCGCAGCCGCAGCGCGGTGTCGGCCGTCTCCCGGTAACCGGGTTTGCCGTGCCGCTCGGCGAGGGCCCGCAGCTCGGCCGCGCGGGCGGTCAGGCCCCGGTCGCTCAGCAGAGCGAGGTTCGCCCGGGCCAGGGACAGCGCGCGCTCGTCCAAGTCGGAGGCCACCACGGCGGAGAGGTCAGCTCGGTGCAGGAGGCCGAGCACGGTCAACAGGTAACCACTGCCGCAGCACGGGTCCCACACCGTCACCGGTCCGGACCGACCCCGCAGGGCCACCGCCCGTTGGAACACCTCGGAGGCCAGGCGCACCGGGAACGCCGGTAGCCCCGGTGCCGACCGGAGCACGGCCCCGCTGGCGAGGTCCTGGTAGTTCTCGCGGGTCACCGCGTGCTGGTAGCCCACGGCCGGTCTCCTCCCACCTCGAGGTTCGGCGTGCGGTCGTCCTGGTGGGAGCCGTCACCTCGGAACGCGGCGGGTGGCACGCCCCGGCCGCCCGAGGCGCGGGCCTGGGCGGGCACCGCCCAACTCCCGCCGCCGGCCCGGCCGGCCGACGCCCCCGGGGCGTCCGAGGGCCGGGGTGGGCGTCCGCGGCCCCTCACCGTGCTCACCGTGCTCGCGGTGCCCGTGCCCGCTGCCGCGCGGCCTCGTAGAGCGCGACGCTGCCCGCGTTGGCGGCGTTCAACGAGCTGGCCGCACCGGTGATCGGGATGCGGACCAGCACGTCGCAGGCCTCCCGCCACGCCGCGCTGAGGCCGGTGGTCTCGTTGCCCACGAGCAGCAACGTCGGACCGGTGAGGTCGTACTCGTCGATGTCCACCGTGCCGTGCTCGTCGGTGCCGACGACGGCGAGCGGCAGCCCGGTGTCCCGCGACGATCCGACCCACCTGGCTACCTCGCGGTGGCTGGGCGATCGGACGACGGGCAGGGAGAACAGCGATCCGGTGCTGCCGCGCACCGACCGGGGGTCGTAGGCGTCGGCGGAGTGCCCGGTGGTGATGAGACCGGAGGCGCCGAAGGCATCGGCCGACCGCACCAGGGCACCGATGTTGCCCGGGGTGGAGGGGCGGTCGAAGACCACACCGAGGAAGTCCGGCCCGGTGACCAGGCGGTCGAGGTCGTCGGGGCGCTGTTCGACGACCGCCACCAGCTCGGGGGTCTCCTCGGCTTTCTCACCGAGTTCGCGGAGCAGGTCCGGGGCCATCGCGACACGCTCCGCGTCGACGCTCCCCAGCAGCTCGCTGGCCCAGCGGGAGAGCCGTCGCTCGTGGTCGAACAGCAGGCTGCGCACCCGCCAGCCGTGCTCGACCGCGAGGGAGATCGGGCGAACGCCCTGCACGACGAACTCGCCGGCCCGTTGCCGCTTGGTGCGGTTGGTGAGCAGGGCCTGCCACTGCTGGAAGCGTGCGTTGCGGGTGGTGATCCGCAGCGGTTTCGCCATCTCGCCTCTCCGTGCGACGCCCCCTGCCGGGGCGGAAGGGATGTCGGTGGCCCCAGGGGGCTGGTGCTCCGGGGGCCGGGCGGCCGGGACGACGGGTCAGGGACGCGGCGCCCGTTGCTCCCTGGCCGTGGCGTAGAGGCAGACCGCGGCGGCCGTGCCCAGGTTCAGGCTCTCCGCCGCCCCGTACAGGGGGACGCGGACGGTGGTGTCCACCGAGGCGAGGACCTCGGCTGGCACCCCGTGGGCCTCGCTGCCGAAGACCCACGCCGTCGGTCGCCGGAGGGTGGTGGCGACCTCCTCGTCGTGGAGGTCGGCGTCGCCCTTCCCGTCGGCGGCGACCAGTCGCAGGCCCGCCGCCCGGCAGGCGCTCGTCACGGCGTCGAGATCGCGGGACCGAGCGACCGGCAGGTGGAACAGGCTTCCGGTGGACGCCCGGACGCACTTGCCGTTGTGCGGGTCGACGGTGTCGCCCGCGAAGACGACCGCGTCGGCACCGGCGGCGTCGGCCACCCGGAGGACCGTGCCGGCGTTGCCCGGGTCCGCGATACCGGCGAGCACGGCGACCAGCCTCGGCTGACCGTTCAGCGCGGCTCGGAGCGGAACCTCCACCAGGTCGCAGACCGCCACGATCCCCTGGGGGGTGACCGTCTCGGACAGACCGTCGGCCGCGCGCTCGGTCAGCGGGCTCACCGGGACCCCGGCGACGTGGGCCGAGGCCACCAGCTCGGGATTGCGCCCAGAGGCCGGGTCGGTGACGAAGAGCTCGTGCACCCGGCCCCCGCCGTCGGCGGCCCACCGGAGCGCCTCGCGGACCGCCTGCGCGCCCTCGGCCAGGAAACGGCCGGCCCGCTCCCGGCCGGTCCTCCTGGTCAGCCGCCTCGCGGCGACGACCCGGGGCGTTCGTTCCGTGTACCGGATCGAAGCGTCCCCGGGTCGTGGTCCGATGTCACCCGTCTGGCGGGCGCCGGTGTCCCTGCCGGTCAGGCGGCTTCCTCGGCTGCCGGGGTGGCGGGCAGGTTGGCCTTGGCGACCTCGACCAGCGCGGTGAAGGCGGCCGGGTCGCTCACGGCGAGCTCGGCCAGGATCTTCCGGTCTACCTGGACATCGGCGAGCTTCAGGCCCTGGATCAGCCGGTTGTAGGTCAGGCCGTTCTGACGAGCGGCCGCGTTGATCCGGGTGATCCACAGCTTGCGGAAGTCGCCCTTGCGCGCCCGCCGGTCCCGGTAGGCGTAGTTGAGCGAGTGGAGCACCTGCTCCTTGGCCTTGCGGTACAGCCGGGACCGCTGGCCGCGGTAACCGCTGGCCAGTTCGAGAGTCGTGCGGCGCTTCTTTTGGGCGTTGACCGCCCGCTTGACGCGTGCCACGGTTCCGTCCTGTCGATCTCTCGGAGCGGCATGACGCCACTCCTGGGGGTCTGGGTCAGTGCTGGTTGCGGTGCCGCGCCGTCCCGTCCGCCGCCCGAGGCGGGGTCAGGTGGCGCGGAGCACGCCGGTCCGTCTCAGAGACCGAGGAGCTTCTTCACCTTGGGCACGTCGTTCTTGGCGACGACGGCGGTGCCCTCCAACCGGCGGGTGAGCCGGGTCTCCTTGCGCTCCAGGAGGTGGCGGCGGCCAGCGCGCTCGCGGCGCAGCTTGCCGGTACCGGTCACCCGGAAACGCTTCGATGCACCGCTGTGCGTCTTCTGCTTCGGCATGTCCGTCCTCAATCGTTCGTCCCACCCGGGTGACCGAGCGGGTCAGCGGCGATCCGGCAGCCCGGGGGCTGCCGGACCACGCTGGGCGTGCCGGCGCGCTCGGTTACTCCGAGTCGCCCTTCGCACGCGTCGGCTTGGCGTTCTTGTGCGGGGCCAGCACCATGATCATGTTGCGGCCGTCCTGCTTCGGAGTCGCCTCCACGAAGCCCAGCTCGGCCACGTCGTCCGCCAACCTCTGCAACAGTCGGAAACCCAACTCGGGCCGGGACTGCTCACGACCGCGGAACATGATGGTCACCTTGACCTTGTTCCCCTGTCCGAGGAACCGGGCCACGTGACCCTTCTTGGTCGCGTAGTCGTGCGGGTCGATCTTCGGCCGGAGCTTCTGCTCCTTGATCACGGTGAGCTGCTGGTTGCGACGCGACTCGCGTGCCTTCTGCGCGCTCTCGTACTTGAACTTGCCGTAGTCCATGAGCTTGCAGACCGGCGGGCGTGCCTGCGGTGCGACCTCGACGAGGTCGAGATCCGACTCACCAGCCAGGCGGAGGGCGTCCTCGATGCGGACGATCCCGACCTGCTCGCCGTTGGGTCCGACCAACCGGACCTCCGGCACGCGGATGCGGTCGTTGATGCGCGGGTCGGCGCTGATGGGGCCTCCTCGGTTCGTGCTCTTCGTACGTCTGCGGCCGGGGCCGATGGCCGCACCGTGAACGCCAGAAAGCCCCGGTGCTCACACACTCGGGGCCCGCGTTCCGACCGGTCCGCGCACGCACGGCGCACGCTCCCGCGTCCGACGCGGGAAGCCGGATCCCGTGCGGACGTGACGTCCGACGGCGATCCGGGGACCGGACCCGTCCACCTCGCGGCGATCCGGGTGGGAGCGGTGCTCCACTTGCCGCCCCCGCTGACGCGGAGGCTGGTCGCACGTGTCAGGGTACCAGCCGTGAACGAGCACCAGCCAGCAGACTCGGACGCCGAGCAGGACGTCCGCGAACTCTCCACGATCCCCAGCGTCGAGGTCATCAGCCGCGCCGCCGTCATGCTGATGTCCGCCGCCGCCGAACGGCTCGGGCTGGCCGACGAGGACCCGGAGCGGAGCGAGCTGCGGGACCTCGACGAGGCCCGCCGCCTCATCACCGCGCTGGCCGGGCTCGTCACCTCCTCGGTCGAGTACCTGGGCCCGCACGCCGCGTCCATGCGCGACGGGCTCCAGGCCCTGCAGAAGGCGTTCCGCGAGACGTCCCCTCACCCGGACGCGCCCGGAGCGGGCCCCGGGGAGAAGTACACCGGGCCGGTGCGCTGACCGGCTCCTCGTCGAGGGGGCGCTCGGCGCGCCCCCGCCTCGGGTGCCGCGTCACCCGGGTGGCGAGACGACGGGGGGTCGGAGTGGCCGGCCGCCACCACGGCCGGCCACCCGCGCCTCAGACGCCGGCCGGTTCGCGGACGTCGAGGACCTGCCGCAGGAACGTCGCCGTGTGGCTGTCGGGGTTCACGGCCACCTCCTCCGGGGTGCCCTGCGCCACCACCGTGCCACCACCGGAACCCCCTTCGGGCCCCATGTCGACGATCCAGTCCGAGGTCTTGATGACGTCGAGGTTGTGCTCGATGACGATCACCGTGTTCCCCTTGTCGACCAGTCCGTTGACCACCCCGAGGAGCTTGCGGATGTCCTCGAAGTGCAGACCGGTCGTCGGTTCGTCGAGCACGTAGACGGTTCGCCCGGTCGACCGCTTCTGGAGCTCGCTCGCCAGCTTGACGCGCTGCGCCTCGCCGCCGGAGAGGGTGGGGGCCGGCTGGCCCAGCCGCACGTAGCCGAGCCCCACGTCGACAAGGGTGCTCAGGTGCCGGTGGATCGCCTTGATGGGTTCGAAGAAGTCGGCGGCCTCCTCGATGGGCATGTCGAGGACCTCGGCGATGGTCCTGCCCTTGTAGTGCACCTCCAGCGTCTCCCGGTTGTACCGGGCGCCCCGGCAGACCTCGCAGGGCACGTAGACGTCGGGCAGGAAGTTCATCTCGATCTTGATCGTGCCGTCACCGGCGCACGCCTCGCAGCGGCCGCCCTTCACGTTGAACGAGAAGCGGCCCGGCTGGTAGCCCCGGACCTTCGCCTCGGTGGTGGCGGCGAACAGCTTCCGGATGTGGTCGAAGACGCCGGTGTAGGTGGCCGGGTTGGACCTCGGCGTCCGCCCGATCGGGGACTGGTCGACCTGGACCAGCTTGTCGACCTGGTCGAGCCCGTTGACGCGGGTGTGCCGCCCCGGAACCATCCGGGCGCCGTTGAGGCGGTTGGCCAGCACCCTCGCGAGGATGTCGTTCACCAGGGTGGACTTGCCCGATCCGGACACCCCGGTGACCGACACCAGCGCCCCGAGGGGGAACGAGACGTCGATCCCCCGCAGGTTGTGCTCCCTGGCGCCGACCACGGTCAACTTCCGCCGCCGGTCGATCCGGCGCCGCTCGGTCGGCACCGCGATGGTGTGCCGACCGGCCAGGTAGTCACCCGTGAGGGAGGCGGTGTTCTCCAGCAGCTCCTCGTACCTGCCGGAGTGCACCACCCGGCCGCCGCGCTCCCCGGCCCCGGGCCCGACGTCCACGACCCAGTCGGCGTTGCGGATGGTGTCCTCGTCGTGCTCCACCACGATCAGCGTGTTGCCGAGGTCCCGCAGCCGGGTCAGCGTGTCGATCAGGCGGTGGTTGTCCCGCTGGTGCAGGCCGATGGAGGGCTCGTCCAGGACGTAGAGCACCCCGACCAACCCCGAACCGATCTGGGTGGCCAGCCGGATGCGCTGCGCCTCCCCGCCGGAGAGGGTGCCGGCGGCCCGGTCGAGTGAGAGGTAGTCCAAGCCGACGTCGAGCAGGAAGCCGAGGCGGGCCGCGATCTCCTTGAGCACCCGACCCGCGATCATCTCCTCCCGGGGCCCGAGGGTGAGCCCGGCGAGGAAACGGGTGGACTCGGCCACGCTCAGGGCGCACACCTCGGCGATCGACTTCTCGCCGAACTCCGCGTTGTCGAGGGTCACGGCGAGGATCTCGGGCTTGAGCCTCGACCCCTTGCACGCGGGGCAGGGCACCTCCCGCATGTAGCCCTCGTACTTCTCCCTGGCCGCGTCCGACTCGGTCTGCTCCAGTCGACGCTCCAGGAACGGGATCACGCCCTCGAAGGCCGCGTAGTAGGACCGTTGCCTGCCGTACCGGTTGCGGTAGCGCACGTGGACCTGCTCGTCCACGCCGTGCAGCACCGCCTTCTGGACCTTGGCCGGCAACCGCCGCCACGGGACGTCCATCCGGAAGCCGACGGTCTCCGAGAGCGACTCGAGCAGGCGGGTGAAGTACTCGGCGCTCTGCCCGGTGGACCAGGGGGCGATCGCGCCGTCGACCAGCGACCGCTCCTCGTCGGGGACCACCAGTTCCGGGTCGACCTCCTTGCGGACGCCGATGCCGGTGCACGTCGGGCAGGCCCCGTAGGGCGCGTTGAAGGAGAAGGAACGGGGTTCGAGGTCATCCACGGCAAGGGCGTGCCCGTTGGGGCAGGCCATCCGCTCCGAGAACCGGCGCTCCCGGTCCGGGTCGTGCGCCGGGCGGTCGACGAAGTCCAGCACCACGAGCCCGTCGGCCAGGCGCAGGGCGGTCTCCACCGAGTCGGTGAGCCGCTGCTTCGCGGTGGGCTTCACCGACAGCCGGTCGATGACGACCTCGATGTCGTGCTTCTCCTGCTTCTTCAACGTCGGCGGGTCGGTCAGCGAGTGCACGACCCCGTCGACGCGGACCCGGGAGTAACCCTGGGTGGGCAGCTCCGCGAACAGGTCGACGTACTCGCCCTTGCGGCCCCGGACGACGGGCGCGAGCACCTGGAACCGGGTGCCCTCCTCCAGGTCGAGCACCTGGTCCACGATCTGCTGCGGCGTCTGCCGGCTGATCGTCGCACCGCAGGTCGGGCAGTGCGGCTTGCCGGCGCGCGCGTAGAGCAGCCGGAGGTAGTCGTAGACCTCGGTGATGGTGCCGACCGTGGAACGGGGGTTCCGGCTCGTGGACTTCTGGTCGATGGACACCGCGGGGGAGAGGCCCTCGATGAAGTCCACGTCCGGCTTGTCCATCTGCCCCAGGAACTGGCGGGCGTAGGCGGACAGTGACTCCACGTAGCGCCGCTGGCCCTCGGCGAAGATCGTGTCGAAGGCCAGGCTGGACTTGCCCGAGCCGGACAACCCGGTGAACACGATGAGGCTGTCCCTCGGCAGGTCGAGGTCGACGCCCTTCAGATTGTGCTCGCGAGCGCCGCGGACGACGAGGCGATCGGCCACGCTGTGGTCCCTTCACCTGATGATGGATGTGAGAACCGCCGGCCGTCCTCGAGAACGGGTACGGCGATGTCCTGAGTTCGTGTCGTCTGCCCGTGTCCCTCGGCATCGTCGAGCACGATCGGCCCGGCGGCCCCGACCGCGTCGCTGGGCGACCGGTCCGGCCTGGCTGGACCCAGGCAGGGGGCAGACCCGCCCATGCTAGGCGCGGCCACCGACAGAACCCGCCGGAGCGAGCCCGACCCCCGCGGCCCACCTCGGGAAGCGGTCACACATGGTGATCACGTCGGACCCCAACGAGGCGTCGCCCGCCGGCGTCGACCCCGGCCAGCCGGGCCCCCTCGTCGGACGATACTCCTGCTGGCGTCCACCACGCCGCGAGACGACGGTCACGGTCCGTCACCCAATTGGGCGATCTACCCCCTGTTCGTGTGAGGCCACGCCCCCCGCAGCGGGTCTAGGCTGGTCCCCACAAGCGGGCACCAACCCCGGTAGGGGGCGAGATGAACGCATCCTCCTCGGCTCCGGCCGCCGGCTACTGGACGGTGACGGCGGCGCAGACGGGCGACGACCAGGCCAGCGCCGCCCGCCGCGCGGCGGCGGGTCGGGCGTTGTTGGCCGAAGCGGACCGCGCCCTGCTGCGCACCGTCATGGACCTCGACGACGCGGCGGTGGCCGGTCCCAGTCGGGTTCCGGGGTGGACGAGGGCACACGTGCTCACGCACCTGTCCCGGCAGGCGGACGCCGCCTCCAACCTCCTGCTCTGGGCCAGGACCGGCGTCGAGCACACCCCCTACCCGAGCCTGGACGACCGCGACGCCGACATCGTCGAGGGGGCCGACCGCTCCTGGCGGCTCCTGGTCGAGGATGTCCTGGCCTCCAGCCAGCGGTTCGCCCACGCGGTGGCGAACCTGCCCCCGGAGGCGTGGGCGGTGCGGCTCACCGATGACGACGACCAGCCGCTCCCCGCCGAGGAGGTGCCCTGGCTGCGGTTGTGCGAGGTGTGGATCCACCTCGTCGACCTCGACTCGGGCCTGGACTTCCCGGACGTCCCCGAGGCGACGTCGGTCGCGCTGGTGGAACACGTGATGCGCCGCCTCACCCACCACCGGGACACGGAACCGCTGGTCGTCGTGGCCGGGCTGCCGGACGGCTCCCGGCACCGCTGGCACGTCCCGGGCCGGGAGGACCTGCCCGCGCAGGAGGTCTGGGGGCCCCTGCCCGAGATGCTCGCCTGGCTGGCGGGCCGGTCGGAGGGCCGAGGCCTCACCGGGCGGCTGCCGGCGCTGCCCTCCTGGTTCTGAGCGCTCACGCCCACCTGCCCGGCCCCCGCTCGCGCTGGCACGAGGAGCGGTGGTCCGCGCTGCGCGGCCATCGGCGACGTCGCGCCCTCGTCCCGGTGCGCTCCCCCCTCGGAACCCCGACGCTCGGGACCCGCTCCGCCTGGCGCCCTGCCCGAGAACGATCACGGCGGGTCAGGGCCGGCGGGCACCCGCGGTGCGTCGGGGAGGCCCGTGCGGCCGAGGGATCACACCGGGTCCAGGCGGGCCCTGAGCAGGCAGAACTCGTTGCCCTCCGGATCGGCCAGGACATGCCACGGCTCCTCGCCGGTCTGGCCGACATCAGCCGGACGGGCACCGAGCCCCAGCAGCCGTTCGAGCTCGGCGTCCTGGTCGCGGTCGGTGGCGTTGACGTCGATGTGCAGCCGGGCCTTCCCCGGCTCCGGCTCGTCCCGGCGGCTGAGGATGATCGTCGGCTGCGGACCGCCGAAACCCTCGCGCGGCCCGATCTCCACCATGTCGCCGTCCTCGCGGTCGAGCACGACGAAGTCCAGGACCTCGCACCAGAACCGCGCCAGCAGCTCGGGATCGCGGCAACCGAGGACGATCTCGCTGATACGACACGCCATGGCGGGACCTGCTCTCGAGACGGGGGTCGGAGGGGCCGCGTTGGGTGCGTGGCTCCCCGAGGCGGGATGATCTCGCGCCGACCGTAACAACCCGACCCGGCGCCGGCGAGAGGATTTCGAGCCCCTTCCCGGTCACAGCGCCGGCCGGGCCTCGACGTCCCAGGGCACGACCCGAGCCGGCCCCGGCCGGTGTGAGCCGTCCTCGACCACGCCCGGGCCCTGGTCGACGCGGCGCTCCTCGCGGCCGCGGTCGGCGGGTCGGCCGGGATCAGCCCCGGTCCGACCCAGGGCCAGCCAGTCGCTGCCCCACCGACTCCGCCCGCCCCGCGCCCTCGTCGGCCCGTCGCGACCCAGCTCCGTCCCGCTGGGTGACGGCGGATTCCACCAGGTCGTCAACCGACCGGGTGGGCTCACCCCGCCCCGGTCGCTCGTGCTCGCCACCGAGCCCGTTGCCCGGGTGGTCCGTTCGGGAGCCCTCGGCCTCGGCGCGCCCGCCGGACGCGGGGGCCTCGGCCGCCGGCACCGGGGCGGGACCGGAGGAACCCCGCCAGGAGCGCAGCAGTTCGGGCAACCGGCGGGTCAGCCAGCGGTGCGCGGGACGTTCCACGAGCTTGGTCAGGAGCCAACCCAGCAGGATGGCCTGGGCCACCACCGCGGCCAGCCGCACCCAGGAGCTGGTGACACCGCTGGTCAGCAGCACGCTGGACAGCAGGTAGCCGACCTCCTGGTTGAGCAGGTAGACGCCGAAGGAGATGCCGCCGATCCAGCGGATGGGCCTGGCGAAGGTCATCAGGACGGGGTTGTCCCAGTCCGGGCCGCCGGCCGCCAGGGAGATCAACACCAGCAGCACACCGAAGGCGACGGTGGACGCCAGGTCCGCCGAGTGCGCCTCGTGGGCGACCAACAGCACGCCCAGCAGCGCCGTCAGGTGCCAGCCACCCAACCGGCGACGGCTCCAGAACCAGATCGCGGCGCCAGCCGCGAACAGGTGCGCCCGGTGGAGGCCGAGACCGTCGAAGAGCAACCGGAACCACTGCGGGCTGTCCGGCGTGTAGAGGAGGCGCAACCCGAGGGGGACGAGCACGACGGCCCAGATGAGGGCCGGCGCGTGCCAGGTGTTCCACCGCCCCCGGGGCCAGAGGAGCGCCGCGGCGGTGAAGGCCATCAGCTGCACGGGCAGCGTCCAGTAGGCGCCGTCGACGTAGTGCACCGACGGCAGCCACGACTGGAGGAGCAGCAGGTTGCCGGCCACGTCCCACGGCGTGGGGACGTACCAGTCGGCCGGCGCGAGCGCGGCGAAGGCCGCCCAGGTGAACAGCACCGCGACCACGTAGGCCGGCAACAGCCGGGCGACCCGGTTCCACCACCACCGCGGGGTGTTGCCCCTGCGCACCGTCTCGCAGACGAAGAACGCCGAGATCGTCAGCAGCGTGGCCGCGCCGATCTGCAACGAGAACCGGAAGGGCGGGTCGCCCAACTCCGGGTGGTTGATGGTGACCTGGTGGGTCGCGTGTTGGAACACCACCGCGAGCACGGCGATGACCCGCAGCACATCCCAACTGATGCGGCGCGGCGACCTGGTCGTCTTCACTCCGGTGTACTGCACGGGCCCCCTGGGGTCGGGGCGGCCGACGGGCACGGGTGGCGCCCCGGCTGCCGTGGAACGGAACGGATGCGGCGACGGGCTGTGACGGTCACCGCTCACACCGAGTTAACGGTACGGACCGAGGATGATCCTTTCCAGGAAGACAGCCGGGCATGTGCGGCGTCTCTCGGTGCGCCGGCCACGCGCTGTGACCGATCCCGCGACGTGGCCGCGCCGCCAGCCGGGAATACGCCGGTGGTTAGGCTTGGCTTCGTGGAGCGCTCAGAGGACTACACGGGTCACGTCGAACCGGGGGGCGCCGAGTCCGTGCGCACCCTCGCCGCCCTGGTCATCACCAAGGTGTCGGTGGGCCCGATGGACAACAACGCCTACCTGCTCCGGTGCCGGGAGAGCGGTGACGCCGTCCTGATCGACGCGGCCGACGACCCGGAGCGGCTCTCCGACCTCATCGGCCACGACGACGACCGGGCACGGCTGCGCACCATCGTCACCACCCACCGGCACCGCGACCACTGGCGGGCGCTGGGAGCGGTGGCCGGGGCCTACGGCGTCGACACCGCCGTGCACCCGGAGGACGCCGCTGACCTGCCGGTGCCGCCCGACGTCCTGTTGGAGCACGGGGACACCCTGCCCGTCGGCCGGTGTGAGCTGGAGGTCATCCACCTCCGAGGCCACACGCCCGGATCGATCGCCCTGCTCTACCGCGACCCCGAGGGGCACCCGCACCTGTTCACCGGCGACTCCCTCTTCCCGGGCGGGGTCGGCAAGACGCAGTCGCCCGCCGACTTCCGGTCCCTGATCACCGACGTCGAACAGCGGATCTTCGACGTACTGCCGGACGACACCTGGGTGTACCCGGGGCACGGGGACGACACCACCCTCGGCGCGGAACGCCCCAAACTCGGGGAGTGGAGGGAACGGGGCTGGTGAGTCCGGCCCGCCTCCTGCCAGCCCGGTAGCGGGCCGCGTGGCCCGCGACCGAATTCGGGACGTGCGAACCGGATCACGAGGTGCGTCGTCGGGGTCACCGGCCGACCGAGCTCCACGAGCGCGGTCCTCGGCGCGGGTTCCGCCGCTCCGCGCGACGGGGATGACGGCCGCGAGACCGGGTACTCCCTGGCCATGACGTCTGATGCGCCGAGGAGGCCACGACCCGCCGCGACGGTGACGCCGTGCGTGGACGGGCCGTTGCTGCTCAGGGGTGACTACGAGTTGCTCACCCCCGAGGGGGAACGGATCGAACCCGGCAGGCGGACGGTGGCGTTGTGCCGGTGTGGGCGGTCGGCGATCAAGCCGTTCTGCGACGGCACCCACGACTCGACCCGGTTCCGCGCCTCGGGGGACCGCGAACGGCCGCCGGGTCGGTGACCGGCGGCCGAGCCCGCCGCGTGCTCGACCCCAACTCCCCCTGACGGGCCAGCGGCCCGCCGTCTGACGGGTTCGTGCCCGGGGCGGGCGCGGCGCGCTGGTCACGGTTCTGGCCACCGGCTGGGTGGGGCCGCGAACGGCGCGGCCGGGAGTCTGGCGCGCTCCACGGGCCGGGCGCCTCGTGCGCCCCGTCAGCCGGGAAGGGGCGCGTCCCGGCCGTGGCCTCCCGGTCCGCCGCTGGGCGAGCGGCTCACGACGGGATCTGCTGGTCAGCCAGCGGTCGCTCCGCCGGGCGCCCCGGTGCGGGCCCGGGGTCAGGGGTGGACGGCGACCGGTGCGTACGGACCCACACCCGAGGCCGAGCGCAGCGTCGGGACGCCCTGCCGCCACCGGCTGAGGGCGAACTCGCCGAACTCCGCCTCCAGCCGCAGGTAGCAGGCGGCGCCGAAGAGGATGTCCCCAGCGGCGTCCGGCCGGGCGAGGGCGTGGCTCCCGCACAGGTCGTTCGCCGCGACCTGCTCGTGCACGGCGTCCGCCTCCACGTGCTCGTCGAAGTACTCGACCGCCTCCGGCGAGCCGCCCAGCCTGCGCAGGCCGCCCCCGATCCGGCGGTTCGGCAGGGTCGAGGTCATCTCGAACGCGGCGAGGTGGCCGAGGGTGGCGCCGAGCCAGCGCCGGTGGAGGCCGAACAGGTGCATCAGGTTGCTCGCCGCGAGCATCACGGCGGGCGCCTCGTCGACGTAAGCGCCGTAGGCGTCGGACAGGCCCAGTTCACGCATCGTGACCCTGAACAGCTCGGCGTGGATCCGCTCGGGGTGCCCCCCGCCGTACTCGTCCGCCTGGATCTCCACCAGGGCACCCTTGGTGCGGCCGTCCAGGCGCGGCAGGGCCCAACTGTGCGGGTCCGCCTCCTTCAGGTGGTAGACCGACCGGTGGATGAGGAACTCGCGGAACTGCTCGAGGGTGGCCTCCCGCTGGAGGAAGCTGGCCAGCGGTGGGCCGTCGGAGTCGGCGATCAGCTGGCGGAGGGCGGCGGGGACGTCCCTGGGGGCGGGGGGCTCCGAGAAGGGGGCGAAGGGGAGCAGGGCGGTTTCCCAGTCCCGTTCGACTCCCGCGCGCCACCCCAGCAGTGCGGGGTTCCACTCCCATCCGTCGTCCACGTCCTCGAAGCCCCGGTAGTGGAGCTCGTAGCAGACCCACAACGCGAGCTGGAGGTCGTCGTCGTGCCACGGTTCGTCGGTGGCGGCGCCCCGTGGGGGGAGGGAGACCCGCTCGGCGGGGGACTGGCGCAGAACCTCGATGACCGCGGCGCTCAGTGGTCCCCTGGCTGGGGGAAGGCGCATGTCTCCTCCTGGCGTTCCCGGGCGTCCCCTCGCTCGCTCCCACGCGCGGCGGGAACGGGGAGGGGCGCGTCGTCGTCGAACGGGCCCTTCCGCCGCTCGGGGTACCCGGGCGGCGGCGCCCCAACCCGACCCGGGACGGGATGACCCGGGCTGGTGCGGGTCTGCCCTTCCTGGCTGGCGCGGTTGAGGCGGGAGGGCTCGGGTATCCCACACCCGGCCAGCAGCGCAAGGGCGGTCGAGCGGCGTGGTCGCCCCCGAGGAGGTCGTCGCGATGAGAGCGGTTCAGTACACGGAGATCGGTGCTCCCCCGGTGGTGGTCGACGTCCCGACGCCCGAGCCCGGGCCCGGGGAGGTGCTGCTGCGGGTCACCGCCGCCGGCGTGTGCCATTCGGACATCACCGTCATGGACTGGTCGGCCAGCGAGTACCCCTACCCGCTCCCGTTGACCCTGGGCCATGAGGGCGCCGGGGTGGTGGCGGCGGTCGGACCGGGCGTGGAGTGGGTGACCGAAGGCGAGTCCTGCGTGGTGTACGGCCCGTGGGGGTGCGGCACCTGCCGGAAGTGCACGGTCGGGAAGGAGAACTACTGCCTGCGCGCGGACCGGTTGGGCATCCGACCTCCTGGTCTCGGCGCGCCCGGCGCGCTGGCCGAGTACCTGTTGGTGGACGATCCCCGGCACCTGGTCCCGATCGGGGACCTCGATCCGGTGCGCGCGGTGCCGCTGACCGATGCCGGCCTCACCCCGTACCACGCCATCGCGCGGTCGGCGTCGAAGCTGGTGCCCGGGAGCACGGCGGTGGTGATCGGGGCCGGTGGTCTGGGGCACCTGGGCATCCAGATCCTGCGCGCCACGACGTCCGCGCGGGTGGTGGCGCTCGACGTCAGTGAGGAGAAGATGGCACTCGCCCGCGAGGTGGGGGCGCACGTGGTCTTCCCTTCCGACCAGCGGGCGCCGGAGGCGGTGCGCGAACTGACCGGGGGCGGCGCCGACGTGGTGCTCGACTTCGTCGGTCTGCCCGCGACCGCCGCGATCGCCGCCGCCTGCGCCGGCGTGGAGAGCGACGTGGTGCTCGTCGGTGTGGAGGGCGGGTCCGTGGAGGTGGGGTTCGGGACCCTGCCGTTCGAGACGACGGTCACCGCGCCGTACTGGGGCAGTCGGGGGGAGCTGCTGGAGGTGCTGGACCTCGCGCGGTCGGGTCAGGTTGAGGCCGAGGTCGAACGGTACGGGTTGGAGGAGGCGCCGGCCGTGTACGAGCGGCTGCGGGCTCGGCGCATCCGGGGTCGAGGGGTGATCGTGCCGGGTGGGTGACGTGGCCGGGCCGGCGTCGGGGTCCGTTGGTGGGTTACCGCTGGTCGAGTGCGTGGTGCACCCAGACGTTCGGCTCGACGTAAACGGCGAGGTCCCAGTCGAGGTTGACGTCGACTGGGACGAGGGCTCCCGGCACCTCGACACTCCCGGTGCTGTCGAACGGCAACGCGGTCCACTCACGCCACTGCTGGAGGTTGCCCGCGATCGTCATGGAGGCGGGGCAGGTTCGGAGCAGTCGTCCTCCCGCTCGTGCGTGCACGCGTAGCCACGGGTCGGTGGGCAGGCCATCGTCCCTCGTCTCCCTGGCGTACTCGTCCATCGCCATGTGCGGCCGAAGGTGCTTGTGGGTGGGCCGAACGGGCGCTACCAGGTCGTGGAAACCGAGCCGCCGGCAGTTGTCCGCGAGCATCGCCAGCAGGCGGGGGGCCAGCCCCCTGCCCTGCGCGTCCGTGCGGATCGAGATCTCGAGGGCGCTGACGGAGTTCGGGGTGATGCCCTCCCGGTCCTGGAGGAACGCGGTGCTGAGGACCCAGTCCCACCCGCCGGGGAGCAGTTCCTCCGGGTCCTTCCCCTTCCAGTGGAAGGGAACGCTGAGCACCTTGGCGACCGGGTCGTCCCCGTCGAACACGATGAAGAGGAACTCCGGGAACCGGTCGACAGCCAGGTCCACGAAGGTGGTGACCGGGTCGTAGTCGATGAACGTCGGCCACCCGCTGTCCAGTTTCCACAACACCGACTCGAGCTCGGGCCGTTCGGCCAGGGTCACCGCACGCAGGTTCATCCCGCGAGGATGCGGACAGCGACCCGGCCCTGTCCACCGAATTGTTGGTGACGCCGCACGGCACGCCGTCCGATGGTCCCCTGGGCGCGCGGTGGGCGAGACCGGGTGGGTGGGAGGCTCCGAGCTGGAGCGAGCGGAACCATCCCGGTCGGCGGCCGCTCACCGACTCGTGCCGGTCCGCCACGCCTCGGGGTGGCCGCCGGTCGGGGACGCGCGGTGGCGGCGCTGCCGGAGTTCGGTCACCGCGAGGACCAGTGCGGCCAGGACGAAGGCGACCGCGCACAGCATCGCCACGGACAGCGCGACCGGCCATCCGCCCCGCGCCGTGCCCACGGCGCCGTGCAGGGCGGCCGAGAGCACCGCCGTCCCGATGGCGGTGCCGATGCGCTGCCCGGTCTGGAGCACTCCCCCGGCAACCCCGGCGAGGGTGCCGGGGACGCATTCGAGGGTGAGCGTGGTGTTGGGTGAGATCACCGCACCTCCCCCGATGCCGGCCACCAGCAGGGGACCCGCCATCGCCAGTGCCAGGTGGTCGGTGGGGGCGAGCGGGGCGATCAGGGCGACGGCGCCGAGGCCGAGCGCGACCAGGACCAGGCCCGTCACGGTGAGGCGGCGCCCCCAGGTGGGCACGAGTCGGCCCGCCACCACGGCGGTCACGGCCGAGCCGAGGGCGAAGGGGGTGACGGCGAGCCCCGACTCCAGCGCCGAGTAGCCGAGGCCGGTCTGGAAGAAGACCGCCAGCACCAGCCAGATGCCGCTGAAGCCGCAGAAGTACACGGTGGCCAGGGCGACGCCGGTGGCGTAGCCGGGGGTTCCGGTGAACAGCCGGAGGTCCAGCAGCGGGAGCCGGCCGGCGGCGGCGACCCGCCGCTCCCACCGGAGGAAGAGCAGGAGGGCGAGAGCCGAGACGGCGAAGAGCCACCAGAGGCGGGCCAGGCCGCCGTCCTCGGCCTGGACCAGCGGCAGGAGGAACGTGAACACCGCGACGCCGAGCAGCGCGGCGCCGACGAGGTCGAGCCGCCGTCCCACCGCGCCGCGGCCGGTGTGCCTCGGCAGCAGGCGCAGCGCGGCCACCAGCGTGAGCAGGGCGATGGGCACGTTGACGTAGAACACCCAGCGCCATCCGGTGTCGGCGCCGAAGAGACCGATGATGACCCCGCCGAGGACAGGTCCCACCGCGGTGGAGATCCCCACGGTCGCCCCGAACATCCCGAAGGCCCGACCGCGTTCCGGTCCCCGGAAGAGGTCCTGGATGAGGCCCGTGTTCTGCGGGGTCAGCAGTCCGGCGGCGGCTCCCTGGAGGAGTCGGGCCGCGACGAGCACGGCGATGTGGTGCGCCGCGCCCGCGAGGGCGCTCGTGACCGCGAAGGCGCTGATGGCGATGAGGAACATCCGCCGGCGTCCGACGGCGTCGCCGAGCCGGCCGCCCGCGACGAGGGTGAGGCCGAAGGTGAGGGCGTACCCGGAGACGACCCACTGGACGTCGGCCGGGGAGGCCGCCAACCCCCGTTGGATGGAGGGCAGGGCGACGTTGACGATGCTGACGTCGAGCAGCCCCATGAAGCCCGCGCCGAGGGTGATGCCCAGTGCTCGCCAGCGTCGGGGGTCGGGCTCGTCGGTGCCGCCGGTGCGGCTCGGCTCTGGTCGCACCCTTCGGAACTACCCCGGCCGGGGACGCACCTACCCCGGGGCCGGTCGGCCCCGCCCTGCCGTGGTGCGCTCCGATCCCGGAGCAGCGGGCGCGGGGAGGCCGGTGGCCGGTGGGCGGGGCGAGACGGGGCGCCGTCCGGCCCCGGCCCCGCCGTGCGGCTCGGTCGGCCCCGCCAGCCCCCCAGTCGCACCGCGGGCGGGCGTCCACTGGACCGTTCGGACGATCGGGTGAGCAGAACGCACGACGGCGGACGGCCCAGCGCCGAGCGGTGTCGTCGACGACCGACGAACCCGAGATCTTGTAGGTTTCTCACAAACATGCTGACATCGCCAGTCGAGCATTGATCGCCCCAGAAGGCCGGGGTACGCTTTCGTTGCTTCCGGGAGCATTTCGAGGAATAACGGCGGAAAAGAACGCGGAATAGTGCGCGAACGCCGTTCCACACGTCAGTCACATTACTCGCAACCCAGATCCAAGTTGTTTCACTGAGGAGGATCAGTGGTGTCCGAGAATACGACGAACCGTCGAAGATTCCTGGGGGCGGCCGGTCTCGCGGCCGTCGCCACGGCCGGACTGGCGCTCGTCCCCGCCACCGCGATCGCCGTGGACCGGGGTGCCGCCGCCACGGCGGACCCGTCCACCGGCGAACCCCTCGACGCCGGGGTCGACTGCGACAGGGAGTACCAGCCGTGACGACTTTCGTGAGCCGCTCGGGCTGGGGTGCCCGGGCCTGGACGAACAGATCCACCAACATCACCCCGCAGAACGGCGGCGTGGCCGTGCACTACGTCGGTGCCGGCTCGGTGGCCAGGCAGGACCACGCCGACTGCGCCGCCCAGGTGCGCGGTATCCAGAACCAGCACATGGACGGGAACGGGTGGGCCGACATCGCCTACACGTACCTGGTGTGCGTGCACGACCACGTTTTCACGGGTCGGGGGACGAACACCCGCACCGCCGCCAACGGATCGAATTCGGGAAACCAGGACTGGTACGCGGTCTGCGCGTTGATCGGTTCCTCGGACTCGGTTCCCACGGCACTCGTGAATGGGATCAGGTCGGCGATCGAGACGCTGCGGGCGACCGGGAACGCGGCGAACGGCATCACCGGCCACCGGGACCACGTCGCGACGTCGTGCCCGGGCGAGATCCTCTACGGAATGGTCGGCGACGGTTCGCTCGACCCGGGCGGAGGCGGCGGTGGGCCGGGCAACCCGCCGGGCTGGCCCGGGGTGTACTTCAGGTATCCGCCGATCACCCGACACGCCAGCGTGTCCACCTGGCAGGGGCGGATGAGCGAACGCGGGTGGTCGATCACGGTGGACGGGGCCTACGGCCAGGCGTCCAAGGACGTCTGCCTCGCCTTCCAGCGGGAGAAGGGGTTGACCGCCGACGGCGTCGTCGGTCCCGCGACCTGGAACGCGGCGTGGACCGCGCCGCTCTGATCGCCAGCGGCCCCCCGAGGGGGTGAGCCGACGGTCCCGGCCCGGGCACCACCAGCCACTCAGCCTTTCGGGTGACATCAGCCGGTCGCTCTCGCCGGGCACGGGCGGAACGGGGTATCGATCACGTGGCGCGTCCCGCGCGGGGCGCGTCACGACCACGTTCCGTCAACAGGGACTCCCCGCCGTCGCCACGCGGGAGCACCGGAAGGGCGTTCGATGCCGAAACCGCCACTGCCCCAGCACCTCGTCGACTTCCTCGAGAAACCGCAACCGGCCGTGATGGCCACCGTGCGCCCGGAGGGTGGCCCCGTCTCGGTGGCCACCTGGTACCTGTGGGAGAAGGGCCGGGTGTTGCTCAACATGGACGCCGGCCGCAGTAGGCTGCGCCACCTCCGCGCCGATCCGGCGGTCTCGCTCACCGTGCTCGACAGCGAGAGCTGGTACCGGCACGTCAGCCTGCGTGGCCGCGTCGTCGAGCTGGTGGACGACCCGACCCTGGCCGACATCGACCGGCTCTCCCGGCACTACGGCGGGGACGCCTATCCGGTTCGGGACCGGGCGCGGGTCAGCGCGTGGATGGAGATCGACCACTGGCACGCGTGGAACGTCGAGTGAGGGACGATGTCCCGGGCCTCCTCCCGCTGTCACACGCCGTGAACGAACTCGGCAGGTAATTTCCGGTCGGGTGTTCGCGATCGGGGGATTTCACCGATAGGTTCCCTGAGGTGACTTCCGACAACGGCGCATGGCAGTTACCGGGGCACCTCGCCACGGGAGTGGAGGCGCCGACCCCGGCGGCCCCGGTCGACATGGACGAGGCGGAGGAGTTCCTGCGCCTCTTCCACGGGGAGAACCCCGACGCCGGTCCCGTCGAACCCCGGATCCGGTGGGTGCGGACGGAGATCGAACTCACCGGCTCCTACCACCACACCTCGGCGGAACTGGCGTTCGGCGCCCGCGTCGCCTGGCGCAACAGCGCCCGCTGCATCGGGCGGCTGTACTGGCGCAGCCTCCGCGTTCGGGACATGCGTTCGGTCCACCGGGCGGCGGACATCGCCGAGCAGTGCGTACGCCACCTCCACACCGCCTACAACGGCGGGCGGCTCCGGCCCGTCATGACGGTCTTCGCGCCCGACCGCCCGGACTCGCCCGCGCCGCTCATCTGGAACGAGCAGCTCGTGCGGTACGCGGGGTACCGGCTCTCCGACGGCTCCGTGCTGGGAGATCCCCGGTACGTGGACTTCACCACCTCGTTGATCGAACGCGGGTGGCGCCCACCGGAGCCGAAGGGCCCGTTCGACGTGCTCCCACTGCTGGTGGAGACCCCCGGGGAGGGGCCGGTGCTCGCGCCCGTCCCCCGGGACGCGGTGGCGGAGGTACCGCTGAGCCACCCCGAGCTGCCCTGGTTCGCCGAACTCGGACTGCGGTGGCACGCCGTCCCCGCGATCAGCAACATGCGGATGTCGATCGGAGGCGTCTCCTACCCCACCGCACCGTTCAACGGCTGGTACATGGGCACCGAGATCGGGGCCCGCAACCTCGCCGACCACGACCGCTACGACGTGCTCCCCGAGGTGGCCGAGCGGTTGGGCCTGGACACCGGCGGTGAGCGGACGCTGTGGCGCGACCGCGCGCTGGTCGAGGTCAACCGGGCCGTCCTCCACTCGTTCGAGCGGCACGGCGTCACGATCACCGACCACCACACCGAGTCCCGCCGCTTCCTCAAGCACGTGGAGAAGGAGGAGAAGGCGGGACGCCGATGCCCCGCCGACTGGAGCTGGATCGTGCCCCCCATGTCGGGCGCGCTCACCCCGGTCTTCCACCGCTACTACGACACCGACCACCTGCGACCGGAGTTCGTGGTCGACGACGCGGCCTCGGAGCGTGGGCTGCGGGGCACCGGACCCGGGTGCCCGGTGACCGGCCAGCGGTCCGCCGAGGACGGGGTGGCCCCGCCCCTGCTGTGGCAGTACCTGGGCTCCCGCCCACCCAGCGTGGCCGAGGCGCCCTGAGCAGCCCTGAGGCGCCCAGGCGGGGCGGTCGGACGGCGTTCCGGCCGGCCGCCCTCGTTCCGCTGTCAGGCACGTCCGACGAGCAGGTCCCGCACGATCTCCCGCACCGTCGCCGGCGGTCGCGGCAGCAGGCCAGCGAGGTGCGGGGAGACGACGCCGAGCGCCTGGGAGGGCAGCAGGGCCAGCAGCCGCGCCAGCGCCTGCGCCGGGCCCGGCGGCAGCTCCTCCTCGGCCAGCAGCGCGAGGACGTCCGCCACCTCGCCGTGGCGGTGCGCCACGCTCCGCCCGGCGACGGCACCGATCTCGGTGGCGACGTCGTCCATGGTGAACGCGGACGCGCCGGTGAGTTCCCCGACGACCCGGTGCTCCGGGCACTGGGCGGCCACCACGACGGCCGCCTCCGCGTAGTCCCGGCGGCTTCCTGCCGCCAGTCGCCCGGCCGCCGCCGGCGTGACCAGTTCGCCCGTCACCGAGGCCCGCCGGATGAGCGGTGCCAGCACGTCGGCCGCGATCCCGAGCCGAAGGACCGTGTGGGCCAGTGGGCTGGCGTCGAGGCGTTCCTCCACGGCCGCGTGGAAACGCAGCGGCGACAGCGGCGCACCGGCCACGCTCAGGTAGACCACGTGGCGGACCCCGGCCGCGAGGGCCGCGTCCACCACGGCCGTCAGGACGCCGGCGCCGCCGTCGTCGTCCGACGTCTCCCCGGCCGGGGGCACCAGGAGCACGGTGTCGGCTCCCTCCAGCTCCCGGGCGGAAGCCCGTTCCGGGGCCAGCGCGGCGGAGGCCGCGTCGTACCGGTCGCGGTCGAGAGCCAGGTCCACGGCGGTGGCGAGCCGCCCTGGCGCGGCGACGAGTTGGATCACGGGTCCTCCCCAGGGGTTCGCCGGTGCGCCCGGCGCGGGTGCCGTCCTGGCGTCCGGGCGAGGTCGCGGGCGGGCGAGCCGGCCCGCTGGCGGGCTCGGTGTCAGCCGGTGGGTCCCTCGCCGTCGGCGGTGCCCTCGCGCCCGCCACCGCGCCGCCCGAGCCAGCGTTCGAGCAGGGTCATCAGCAGCGGCAGAGCGCTGAGCACCACCATCAGCCGGACCAGGTGCATGCCGGCGACCACCGAACTGTCGCCGCCGAGGCTGGTCACCGTGGCCACCAGCTCGCCGACGCCGCCCGGCACCATACCGAACATCGAGACGAGGATGTCCACCCCGAACACCACGTTGAGCAGCAGACCGAGCCCGACCCCGACCCCGATGATGACCAGGACGGCAACGAGACCGGGCACGAGGACGGTGCGGAACACCGAGAACACGTCCTTGCCCAGCTGTGAACCGACCGTGGTACCGATGACGACCTGGGCGGCGATCTCGATGCCCCGGGGGATCTGCGCGGGTTCCCCGGTGAGGGTGTGGAAGGCCGCCGCTCCGATGATGGCGCCGATGAGCGGCCACAGCGGGATGCGCAGCAGCTTGGCCAGGCCGGCGCCGGCCGCGCCGCAGACCACGAGCGCGAGCACGGTCATGAGGGCACTCCCAGGACGAGGATGAGCAGCGGCAGCACGCCGAGCACGACGATCAACACCCGGACGAGGTGGATGGCGACGACGACCCCCACCTTCGCCCCGACCTCCTGCGCGGCGGCCACCATCTCGCCGAACCCGCCGGGGGCGCAGGCGAACAGGGCTGTCCGGACGTCGAGGCCGAAGCCCCGCGACAGCAGCAGGGCGAGCCCGACGTCCACGAGGAGGAGGACGAGGACCCCGATGGCCGCCGGTAGCAGGACACCCAGCAGCGCGCTCAGGCTCTCCGCGTCGACCCGCGCGCCGACCACGCAGCCGAGCAGCACCAGCCCGACCACCCGGACCGACCGCGTGACCTGCCTGCCCGGCCATCGCGCGTTCACCATGGCGCTGCCGAGCACCGCGCCGAACAGCGCGCCCGCCGGGACGTTCAACAACACGAGCAGGGCCGCGCCGGCGGCTCCACCCACCAGGAACCGCGCGGACTCCGCGAGCCTGCGTGCCCTTCCCCGACCGCCGGTGCCGTCGGCACCCGTGTCCTCGTCCGCCCCGGCCACCCCGGCACCACCCCTTCGAGTTGGAGGCCGGCCCCAGCGCCGACCGATGGTTAGTCAGCCGAAAGAGTGTCACGGCAATCACCTGGCATCCGGGGTGAGGGCGGTGAGATGGAACACCCCGAAACGCAGGGTCACCGGTCGCGCGCCCACCGCTGACCAGCGCATCCGGAGTGTCCGAATTGCTACCCTCGAGGAGGCGGTCGCTCCGGCGGGCCGCCGGGCGGCGACAGCCATGAAGGAGTTCACGTGACCGACCCGGATCTGGCATCCGTGGCCAGCGCGGTGGCTCACCGGGCCACGGGTGGGCTGACGGACGGCGGCCAGAGTGCCGTGACCGCCCTGGCCCGGCTGGTCAGGGCTCGCTTCGGCGACGACGACCGGGCGACCGGGTCGTTGGACGCGGCGGCCGCCGATCCCGAGGACGAGGGGCGGATCGCGGACCTCGCTTCCGCGCTCGCCAGGACGGTCGCCGCCGATCCCGGGTTCGACGCGATGCTGCGGGAACTGTGGTCCCAGGCCCAGGAGGAAGGAACCGCCTCGCCCGGCGGCGGGGCCGCCAGGCCGCCCACCGGCTGAGGAGCCCGGAGGCCGGCGCGCGGCGCGGGGGCCAGTGGCCCGGCGGACGGACACCGAGCGTGCTCGTCCCCGGGCTGGCGGTGAGCGGGCCGGCGCTCGAGCGTAGGCTGCTGCCCTCTCGGGGCGACCGGCGGACCGCCCGGCAGCCGTCGCGCGAACGACCGCCCGTTCGGGGGATGCCGGGGTACCGGGTCCTTCCCCCACAGGCGGGAATGTCGGTGACGAGCTGGTATCGAGCCGGCGACGCGCGGGGTGGAGCCGCTACGGTTCGTCCTGATCACATCCGCGTCCGCCGCCCGCCGGGAGCGTGCCCGAGCACCGGGCGCGGTGCTCGACGGGAGCGTGGCCGGCGCCGTCCACGACATCCCAGTGGGACGACCCCGTGGTGGGGTCGTGGAGGAAGTCGGAGGAGGACAGCATGGTCACCGCGCGTTGGGATCTCACCGACGGTGATCCACCAGAGGTGTGGATCTGGGTCGAGGACGAACACGGCGTGCCCGACGAGGCGCCCAGCAGGGTGCAGTGGATCACGCAGTCGGCGCAGTGGGGCTCCCAGGAGGGCTCCACGCGCTGAACGCGGGCCACGGGGGAGGCGAACGCGGGAGGCCGCCGGGGTTCACGCCTCCCGGCGACAGGGCTCGTCTCGGGCGAGTCCCACCACCGCACCGCGAGGGGCGGTGGCAGCCGGTTCCGGCACCCCGCCCGGTCAGCTCGCGGAGATGACGACGTCGGGTGCCTCGCCGCGCTGGATCTCGGAGGTGACGTCGGCCAACTGGGCGGGGCCGATCTCCGCACCGGCGACGCGGCGCCACACCTCCCGGACCGCCTGCTCGACCTCCAGGGCGTCCCGTCCCCGGTACCTGGCCGAGAGCCCGGCCAACTCGGTGCGCAACCGGAGGCGCACCACCAGAGCGCTGTCGGTGGCGACCCTCGGCGCGGCGTGTGGATCCAGCGTGACTCTCATCTGAACCTCACACCCCTTGTCTCATGGGCACATCTGGTGTCGAACAAACAGTACATCACTACATCTAGTGCACGACGGTCTGGTTCGCCAGCCGTGCGCCGCTCCGACCACCCGATGGGCGGACCGCCTCGCACGGTGGCCACCGCGCCGCCCACCGTGGAACTCCTCCCATCATGGCCCGACCCCTGGGCGCGCACCAGCACGCGAACATGACCAACAGGTGACACCTCGGGTACCGCACGTGACGAGGCGGGTCACCGATCCGCCTGACGAGAACCCCCACCGGCACCGTGCCGCCCGCACCGCCCGGCCCAGTGCGCGCTCAACCGGACGAGCGAATTAAGGTAGCCTCACCTAAGACCGACGCTCCGCGTCACAGCGTGAGGACGATCATGCCGACCGACCTGGCTGGACCCGTGCGAGGGCTGCTCGACGCCTGCGCACCGCTCACCTTCGCCCCGCTGCCCGCGTTCGGGAGCGCGCCGACTCCCGGCCCGGACGATGCCCCGGAGCCCGCGCGCCGCTGGTTCAGCGCGGAGGAGTTCGCGGCGGGCGAGGTCCGCGCGGTCTTCGACGCGCTGCGCGCGGACGGGAACCTCCCCCCGCAGGTGCAGCCGGCGGCGATGCGGTACATGCGGTCCCTGTTCCGCGAACTCGTGTTCGTGGTCTCGGCGGGGGTGTACCTGACCGGGCGGGCCGTCGAACTCCGGCCGGACGGGGTGTGGTTCCCGGTCCTCGCCGACGGGGCGACGGGGACCCCCCTGGTGGCCGCGCCACGGGTGGCGGTGCTGCCCGGCGGTGCGCCGGCCGGCCACCCGGACGTCGCGGCCGTCGTGCCCGACGAGGACGCGCTCGACCGGTTCGCCGCCGCCGGGCTCGTCGCCACCTGCGGCCCGGTGATCGAGGACCTGGCCAGGCACACCCGGGTCGGCGTCCGCACCCTGTGGGGTTACGTGATCGACTGCCTGCACTTCTACATGCTCAACCCGGCCCGCCGGCTGGGCAGGGACATGACGGGGGCGTGGGCACGGGCCAGCCGGCTCGCCGCCGCCGTGATCGAGGCGGGAGCGCCCCGCCGCGCCATGCCCAGGATGATCGACTTCCCCCCGACCGTGTGCGAGGGGCTCTGGGCGGTCCGTGGCACCTGCTGCTTCGACTACAAGGCCGACGCCGACCACGGCTACTGCGTGACCTGCCCCCTCGAACGTGACGAGCTCCGCCGACCGAGGCTGGCCGTCGCCTTCGGCTCCTGATCGGGCGAATCGCCGGCAGGGGCTCCCGCGCCCGTGCGCCGTCACGACATCCCACCGCGCTTCCCGCTCCACCTCAGCCCCTCGGCCCGTCCGCACCCGCCGACGGCGCGGGGCCGTTCACCACACCGACCACCGGAGGTCCTCCCGTGCCCACGACACGCACCGCTCCCCCGTTCGCGCCCCACCGGATCCGGCCGAGAACGGCGTGGGGGCAGCTGTCCCGCCGGGGCTTCCTCGGCGGTGTCGGGGCCGCCGGCCTGGTGTGGGGGGTGAGCGCCTGCGGGGCCTCCTCGTCCCCGGCCGAGGGCGACGACGGCGCCGGGGGCACCCGTCGGGTCGACCACCCGCTCGGGAGCACCGACATACCGCTCTCGCCCCAACGGGTGATCACCCTGGACACGGTGACGGCCCTGCAGGTCGCGCTCGAGCACGACGCGCCCCTCGTGGCCTCCGCCACCCTCGACGGGGACGTCGCCGTCCCCGAGTACCTGCCCGGCGGCGACCGGGACTTCGAGCACCTGGGCTTCAACCAGGTGAACCTGGAGGTCATCTCCCAGCTCCGGCCCGACCTCGTGATCGGCAACATCGCGTCCCTTGAGGAGCACTACGCGACCCTCTCCGAGCTGACGGCCGTCGTCGCCTACGAGAACTCGCGGGACGGCGTGGAGTGGCGGCGGAGCTGCCGCGCGGTCGCGGACCTGCTCGGGCACGCCGAGGCCCAGGAGGAGAGGGTGCGCGAGTACGAGGACCGCGCCGCCCGGGTCGCCCTCGACCACGCCGACGTGCTCGGGACGACGAGGATCGCGCTGCTGCGCTTCACCACGGACGAACTGCGCATCGTCACCGACTCGGTGATCTTCTCGTCCCAGGTGTTGACCGACTGCGGCGTCCGCAGGACCGAGTCGAGCACCGGGGCGGAGGGGGAGACCTACACGTCGGTCTCCCTGGAACAGGTCTCCCGGCTGGACGACGCGGACGCCATCATCTACTTCGGTGGCGGCGGGGCGTTCGAGGGCGGCCAGGTCAGCACGACCTTCACCACCTACACGGAGAGCACCCTGTGGGAACGGCTGCCGGCGGTGCGCGCCGGCAACGTCTTCGAGGTGCCGCGGACGACCTGGTGGGACGGCGCCAGCACCTCGGCCGCCCACCGGGTCATCGACGACCTGGTGGACGTGCTCGAGCGCCTCGCCTGAGGCGCGGCCGGTGCCCCGGCCGGCCGAGCTGGACCGGCTCGCCGCCGGGTGGGGCGGCCCGGTCAGCGCCGGCCGCCCCGCCGCCCCTCCCGCCGCCACCGCCAGGCCAGCAGCCAGGTCAGGTAGACGCCGCCGAGCGCGCCGGTCGCCAGTCCGACCGGGAGTTCGACGGGCGCGAAGACCCAGCGGACCGCCAGGTCGCCGCCCGTCAGCAGCAACGCCCCGACCAGCCCCGCCGTCAGCACCGAGGGCCCGGAGGACCGCGTGACCAGCCGGGCCAGGTGCGGAGCGGCGAGCGCGACGAAGGCCACCGGCCCGGCGACCGCCACGGCGGTCGCGGCGAGCACCACGGCCACCGCCAAGAGCGCGCGCCGGGTCGCCTCCACCGGGACCCCCAGCCCCTTGCTCGTGTCGTCGCCCATCTCGACCAGGCTCATCCGCCGCGACAGCGCGGCCGCCACCGGGACGAGCAGCACGGCCGCGACCGCGACGATGGCCACCTGGTCCCAGGTGCGGCCGTTGAGGCTCCCGGTGAGCCACACGGCGGCGCGGTGGGCGTCGTCGAGCTCGGCCCGGATGAGCAGGTAGGAGTTGACGGAGGCCAGGATCGCGGCCACCCCGATACCCACGAGGACGATCCGGGCGCCGCTCGCCCCACCCCGGTGGGCGAGCAGGTACACCGTGAGGGCCGTCGTCACGCCACCGAGCACCGCGCCACCGGCGACGGCGAGCGCGGTGCCGCCGACGAGCGTGATGTGCAGGATCCCCCCGGTCGCCGCTCCCGTGGTGAAGCCCAGCACGTCCGGGCTGCCCAGCGGGTTGCGGGTGAGGGACTGCACCACGGCCCCGCTGACCCCGAGCGCGAGGCCCACCAGCACGGCCGCCAGCACCCGGGGCAGCCGCAAGGTCAGGATGACGAACTCCGCGCCCGCCGGTCCCGGCGCGCCTCCCAGCACACGCACCACCTCGGCCAGGCCGTAGCCGGCCTCGCCGTAGCCGAGCGAGGCGAGCGCCGCGAGGACCACCGCACCGGCCAGCACGGCACCGACCAGCACGTTCCGTGCGACCACCCGCACGGCGAACCGCCCGCTCGGACTGGCCAGCACCGTTCCGGTCAGGTCGGGTCGGTCGGCACGGCGGGGGGCCGAGGTGGCCGGGGTCCTGGTGCTCACAGGCGGGGCATCCTCCGGTGTCGGACCAGCGCGATGAAGAAGGGCGCGCCCACGACGGTCACCACGAGGCCGACCTGGAGCTCGCCGTGCGGCAGCACCACCCGTCCCAGCACGTCGGCGACGAGCACCAGGGCGGCGCCCAGCAGGCCGGCTCCCGGCAGTGACCACCGGTGGTCACTGCCGAGGAGCGATCGGGCGATGTGCGGCACGACCAACCCCACGAAGGCGATCGGTCCGGCGGCGGCCGTCGCGGCCCCGCTGAGCAGCAGCACGGCCAGGGCGACGACGGCCCGGGTGGCCCCCGCCCTGGAGCCGAGTGCCCGGCTGACGTCGTCGCCGAGGACCAGGGTGTTGAGCGACGACGCCACCGCGAGCGCGAGGACGAGCCCCACGAGCAGGAACGGGATCATCGTGCGGACGACCGCCGGGTCCCGGCCGGCGAGGTCACCGACCGCCCAGAACCGGAACTCGTCGAAGGCGTCGGGCCGCAGCAGGACCAGGGACTGGGTGGCGGCGGTGAGGGCGGCGCCGATCGCGGTGCCCGCCAGCGCGAGCCGGACCGGACTGGCTCCGGCGGTGCCGATGGCGTAGACGAGGACGGCGGTCACCCCCGCCCCCAGGAAGGCGAACCACACGTAGGAGGAGTAGTCGCGCAGCCCGAGCAGCACGACGGCGCCGGCGACCCCCGCGGCCGCGCCAGCGTTGACGCCGAGGATGCCGGGATCGGCCAGCGGGTTGCGGGTGAGCGACTGCATCAACGCGCCCGCGATCCCCAGGGCGGCGCCGACGGACGCGGCGAGCAGGGTCCGGGGTACGCGGAGTTCGTGGACGATCACCCTGGCCCGCCCGCCGTCGTCGACGAACAACGCCAGGAACACCTCGCGGGCGGCGAGCGCCTCCGACCCGACGGCGAGGCTGGCCAACACGGCGAGGAGCACCACGGCGGTCGGGATCACGACCGCTCGCGACCACGAGCGGCGGGCACGGCTCCGGGGCGTCGCCGGGTTCCTCGACACCGTCACCGCCGTCCCGGCCCTGTCCGCCGGTGTTCCGCGCCGCGCACCCGATCCTCCCGTCCGCCCCGGGGGCTCGCGAGAACATCCACCGGGAACGCTGAGGGAAGGCTAACCTCACTACGCAGGGTGGTCGGCGGCCGCCCGGGCTCGACTCGGCGACCCCCTGCCCCGCCACCGACGGTATGAGCGCACCGGCACCGGGTAGCCCCCTGGTGCCACGTGTTCGTCAGGGCCACCGGCCCTCGGGAGGGGACCATGACCGAGCGGAGCGATCAGCCGGCACCGCCGGACCAGCGGTCCAGGCTGCTGGCCATCTACCTGAACGACCACCTCGCCGGGGCGACCGCCGCCGTGGAGCTGGCCCGGCGGCTGGCGAAGGCCGAGGTGTCCTCCCCCGACGGACCGGAACTGGACCGGCTGGCCGACGAGATGGCGGAGGACCGCGCTCGGTTGGCGGACGCCATGCGACTGCTGGACGTGGAGGTCGCGCACTACAAGACCTGGGCGCTGTGGGCCGCCGAGAAGGCGGGCCGGTTGAAGCTCAACGGGCAGCTGCGCGGGCGCTCGCCGTTGAGCACGGTGGTGGAACTGGAAGGTCTGCTGCTGGTGGTGACGTCCCTGGCGAGCGCGTGGCGGACGTTGCGCGCGGTGGCCGAGGACGCGGGTCCGGCCGGGGCGGGGCCCGGGACGGAGCGACTCGACGCGCTGCTGCGGCGGTCGCTGGACCAGGCGGCGCGGCTGGAGCGGCTGCGCGAGGCCGCGGTCACCCGGGTGTTCGGCACGGCCGCGGCCCAGGAACGGCGGCGGTAGGCGCGGCCGGCACCGTTCCCGCCCCCCGGGACGGGCGCGGGAATGCGGTGGGCTCCCCGGGGCGTTGTCCCGGGGCACCGCCCGACGGGTCCGTGAGTGGCCCGGGCGTCCCGCCCGCCTCCGGGTGACGCGGCGACGTCCCGCGATCACGGCGGGTGGCGCCGCCGGGAGGCGTCGCTCACAGCCGCCACCCACCCCCCGCCCGGTCTGCTGTGGTGGACCCGAACTCGGGTGCCCCGCAGGTCGGGGACGCCCGTCGTGCCGCCTGGAAGGAGCCGCATGACCGACCGCGCCGACACGGCCTCCGAACACCCGCGACGCACCGGCCCGACCACGGACCCCACCGAGGTGGAACGCCTGCTCCGGCAGGGCCCGTTCCACGAGTGGCTGGGGCTCCGGGTGCTGTCGGTGGGCGAGGACCGGATCGAGTTGGCCTTCGCCTGGCGGCCCGAGTGGGTCGCCGACCCGGACGCCGGCTACACGCACGGCGGCATCCTGGCCACCATCGTCGACCTCACGGCCGACTGGGCGCTGGTGTCCCGCCTCGGGCGGGGCGTCCCGACCGTGGACATGCGGGTGGACTACCACCGGGCGGCGTCGCGGGGCGAGGACCTCACCGCCGTCGGCGAGGTGGTCCGCTTCGGCAGGACCTTGGCCGTGGCGGAGGCCCGCGTGCACGACGGCCAAGGGCGGCTTGTCGCCAGTGGACGCGGCCTCTACCACACCGCGAGCGCCAGCTCCTGACGAGCGGGACCGACGCCGCTCGAGGGGACGGCCGAAGGCGGCCGGCACCCGTGAGCGGCGTCATAGAAAGTTGTTGGATCAAGCATCTCGTGGCTAGTGTCGTTGGTGGTCACGAGTGCCAGCGCCAAGCCCCGGCTCGCTGGCTGGCAACCCTCCGCCGCGGTGGGGTGCCCCGGGTGAGCGACCAGGTCACCCGAGCAGTCGTGGCAAGTGCGGACCAGGGCGGAAGCGCCCGGCCAGTGGAGGAACGGATGAAGCACTCGGACCCGCGGGCGATCGCCGCCGCGACGGTCGGGGACCTCCTCTACGGCCGCATCTACGTGGACTTCGGTCTCGTCTGCAGCTCCCTGAGGTAGAGCCGCCACCGACGGACCCCGTCGGTGGCGTCTCCCGGGCCGTCACGGCGCCGGGAGGCGATGGTGCACCCAGCTGACCCCGACGGCCGCCCTGGAGCCCCACCATGTCCGGTGACAACGCCACCCCGTTCGCTCTTCGACTGCCCTCCCCGCTGCCCGGGCCCGTGGTGCTCGACCACCTCGTGCTCGCGGTCGCCGACCTGCCCTCCGCCACCGAGTACCTCCGGTCGCTGGGCTTCGACGCCCGGCCCGGCGGCCGGCACCCGGGGCACGGCACCGAGAACGCCCTGGTCGTGCTCGACGGGCAGTACCTGGAGCTGATCTCCGTCACCGATCCGGAGGAGGCCTCCGCGAGCGACCTGGGTCGGAGCACGGTCCGCGCGTTGTCCCGCGACGGCGGCGGCTGGGTCGGGTACGCGCTGCGGCTGCCCCCCAACACCCCCGTGGACGGTGGGTCGCTGGCCGCCCCGGAGCGCGCGGAGCCGCACCGGCTGTCGATGAGCCGCACCACCCCGGGCGGTGAGCGGGTGTCCTGGGAGCTGTTCTTCCCCGAGCGTGTCGGGATGGACGGCCCCTACCCGTTCCTCATCCGGTGGGACGGAGCCTCACCCACCAGCGGCGAACCACCCGAGCACCCCAACGCGGTGCACGGCGTCGGCGAGCTGACCATCGGCATGCCGGGACCGGGCTCGGCCCCGGCCCGCTGGTACGCCGACTCGCTGCCCCGGTTGACGGGGGCACCGGCCCACACCGTCGAGGACGCCTCGGCGCACCGGAGCGTTGGACTCGCCTCGGTCGAGCTGACCAGCACCGACCTCGGCAGGACTCGGCGGGCGCTGGCCTCGGCCGGTGCGGCGTGGCGGGCCGTCGAGGCCGACCCGGCCTCCCCCGCCGTCCTGCTCACCCTCCCACCGGCCCTCTTCGGCGAGCACACCCGGTTGACGATCCGCCAGCCGGCGCCGTCCCGGGACCGCTGACCCCGGCCCGGGCACCCGACCACCCACCACGCCCCTCCGGCGTGACGCCCTTCGAGAGGTTCCAGATGACGATGCGACCACAGCGCCACCCCCGTTCGGGCCGTGCCCGGCTGGGTATCGCCGGCGTTCTCGCGACGGCCCTGCTCGCGGCGGCCTGCGGCGGCGGGGACACGGCCGGGGACGGCGACGGCCCGACCTCCCTGTCGGTGGCCACCATCCCCACCCCGGACGCCGCCTCCATCTACCTCGCCGAGGAACAGGGCTTCTTCGAGGAGGAGGACCTGGACGTCGACATCACGTTGGCGGACAGCGGCGGGGCGATCATCCCCGGCGTCGTCCGAGGCGACTACCAGTTCGGGCACTCCAACACCGTGTCGCTGGCCGTCGCCGCCGGCGAGGGGCTGCCGCTCCAGGCCGTCACCAACACCACCGGGACGGGGAGCGACCCGGACCAGGACATCTCCCGGATCCTGGTGGCCGGTGACAGCCCCATCCAGGACGCGGCGGACCTGGCGGGCACGACGATCGCGGTCAACGGGCTGAACAACATCGGCGAGGTGACGATCAAGGCCGCGTTGGAGAACAGGGGTGTGGACGTCTCCGGCCTCGACTTCGTCGAGATGCCCTACCCGGACATGAACGCGGCCCTGTTCGCCGGCGAGGTCGACGCCATCTGGCAGCTGGAACCGCACCTGAGCCTGGCAGAGGAGGACGGCGCCCGCCCGGTGCTGTCCAACTTCGTGGAGGCCACGCCCGACGCCCAACTGGGCTACCTGGTGACGAACCGGCAGTACGCCGCCGAGAACACCGAGGTCATCGAGAGGTTCTCCCGGGCGATGGACCGGGCCAAGGAGTTCGCCACCGACAACCCGGACGAGACGAGGCGGGTCCTGACCGAAAGCCTCGGCATCCCGGCCGAACAGGCCCAGGACATGCTGCTCCCGGTGTTCCAGCCGGGCATGGACGTGGACTCGCTGCGCACCTACCTGGAGCTGACCGAGCGGTACGGGCTGATCAGTGAGCAGCCCAACGCCGACGATTTGGTGGCCCCGGGCGCCAACACCTCGGAAACGGGCCGATGACACCACCCACGACCACCACCCGCCCCGAGCACGCGGGCCCCGGCACCCGCGACGGGCGGTCGGGACGACCCCGGCTGCCCGGCGCGGCGCTGCCCGCGGTGACGGTGCTCGGCGTGCTCCTGCTCGCCGAGCTGGTCTCGCGGCTCGGAGTGCTGCCCACGCGCTACTTCCCACCGGCCAGCGAGATGTTCGTCGCCCTCGCCGGGCAGGTCGTCGACCCCTCGTTCTGGGTGTCGGTCGGCCAGACGCTCCAGGGCTGGGGCGCCGGGCTGGGCATCGCCGTGTTGTTGGCGGTGCCGGTGGGGCTGGCGCTGGGGACGGTTCCCCTGCTGTACACGGCGGTCCGGCCGATCGTGGAGTTCCTCCGGCCGATCCCGTCGGTGGCCCTGATCCCGCTCGTCGTGCTCGCGATCGGCACGGGCGCGGCCAGCAAGGTGTTCCTCGCGGCCTTCGCGGCCTTCTGGCAGCTGCTGATCCCGGTGATCTACGGCGTCCGCGACACCGATCCGGTGGCCCGGGACACCGGGCGGGCGTTCCGGCTGGGCCGGTTCGGCGTGCTGCGGTGGATCGTGCTGCCGGCGGCGGTGCCCTACCTGGCCACGGGCCTGCGGATCGCGTCGGCGACGGCGTTGATCCTGGCGGTCACGGCGGAACTCGTCATCGGCGTCCCCGGGCTGGGCGGCGCGATCAACCTCGCTCGCTCCGCGGGCGCCCCCGACCGCATGTACGCGCTCATCATCGCCACCGGCCTGCTCGGCTGGGGCCTGAACGCGGCGTTCCGCGCCGTGGAGCGCCGGGTGCTGCACTGGCATCCCTCCCACCGGGAGGCCGTCGCGTGACCGGCCGGTGGGTGCGGGTGCTACTGCCCGTGGTGACGACGGCGGCGGTGCTGGCCGCGTGGTGGTTCGGCTCGCTGGGCACCGAGTCCTACTACTTCCCGTCGCTGCGGGACATCATGGACCGCTTCGTCGAGGTGTGGCTGTTCGACCGGTTCGTCACCGACGCCGTGCCCAGCCTGTGGCGGCTGGGCGCCGGTTTCGGCATCGCGGTCGTCGCCGGGGTGGGGCTGGGCCTGCTGCTGGGGCTGTCCGCGTCGTGGCGGCGCGCCACGGAGCCGATCGTGGAGTTCCTGCGCGCGATCCCGGCGACCGCCCTGTTGCCGTTCGCGCTGCTGGTCTTCGGCATCGGCGACCTGATGAAGGTCGCGATCATCGCGTTGGTGTGCCTGTGGCCGGTGTTGCTCAACACCATCGACGGGGTGCGCGGCCTGGACCACACGTTGGCGGACACCGCCCGGATGTACCAGGTCAGCGGGGCCAGGAGGCTGCTGTCGGTGGTCCTGCCCTCGGCGGCCCCGCAGATCATGGCCGGTGCCAGGACCAGCCTGTCGCTGGCCCTGATCCTGATGGTCACCAGCGAGATGGTGGCGAGCACCAGCGGCATCGGCTTCTTCGTGCTCGACGCCCAGCGCGGCTTCCGCATCCTCGACATGTGGACGGGCATCATCCTGCTCGGCGTGCTGGGCTACCTGGTCAACCTGGTGTTCACCCTGGTCGAGCGGCGGCTGCTGCGGTGGCACGCCGGCGCCCGTGCCGACACCGCCTCGGCCCGCTGAGGCCACGGCGGAGGAAGGGAGTTTCTCGTGCTCGAACTGCGTTCGGTGAGCAAAACCTACGGCTCGGGTGCCGGGGCGACACCGGCCATCGGCGAGGTCAGCCTCACCGTCCGACCCGGTGAGTTCCTGACCGTGGTGGGCCCCTCCGGCTGCGGGAAGACCACGCTGCTGAAGTGCATGACGGGACTGCTGCGCCCCACCTCGGGCGAGGTCCTGTTGGACGGCCGGCCGGTGACGGGACCACCGGCGGACATGGCCCTCGTGTTCCAGGAGTACGGCCGGTCCCTGATGCCGTGGTCGACCGTCCGGAAGAACATCATGCTGCCGCTGCGGGCCCGGCGGGTCCCCAGGGCCGAGCGCGAGCGTCGCGCCGACGAGGCCCTGGCCGAGGTGGGGTTGGCCGGCTTCGGCGACCACTACCCCTGGCAGCTGTCCGGCGGTATGCAGCAGCGGGTGGCGATCGCCCGGGCGCTGGCCTACCGGCCGAAGATCCTGGTGATGGACGAGCCGTTCGCCTCGGTCGACGCCCAGACCAGGGCCGACCTGGAGGACCTCGTCCTCCGGATCCGGGAGGCGCACGACATCACCATCGTGTTCGTCACCCACGACATCGACGAGTCGGTGTACCTGAGCGACCGGATCGCGGTGCTGGGCCCCTCCCCCACCTCGGTGCGGGAGCTGGTCGAGGTCGACCTGCCCTCGCCACGCGACCAGGTCGCCACCAAGCGGCTCGCCGAGTTCGGGGAGCTGCGGACGCACGTGTACCGGCGCATCCGCCGGGACGAGGCGGGTAGCCCCCCGGGAGTGGCGTCGACAGCGGCGCCCGCGCCGGGATCCGCCGGGGAGGACGCGGAGCGGGTCGGCTCCGCCTCCTGAGATGAGGGGCGGGCCCGCCGCGTGGCGGACCCGCACCAGACCTGTTGAATATCGCACGACGAGGAACGGAGAACGTCGGATGAAGGCGGCTTTGATCGTGGACCGGGGTGGCCCGGAGTGCCGGGTCGTGCGGGAGCACCCGGCCCCGGAGCCCGGCCCGGGTGAGGCGCTGATCCGCGTCCGCGCCTGCGGCCTGAACCACCTGGACGTCTTCGTCCGCAACGGCACGGCGGGCGGGCAGCTGCCGTTGCCGCACATCTCGGGTGGGGACATCGCCGGCGAGGTCGCCGGTTACGGCCCGGACACCACCGGTCCGGCCGAGGGCACCCGCGTGCTGGTCGACCCGCTGGTGCACGGCAAGGCGTTGGGCGAGGACCTGCCCGGCGGCCTCGCCGAGTACGCGGTGGTCCCGGCGGCGAACCTGCTCCCGCTGCCCGACGGGGTGAGCTTCGAGCAGGCCGCGGCGCTGCCGATCGCCTACGGCACCGCCCAACGGATGATCGTGACCAGGGCGAAGCTCCAGCCGGGGGAGACGGTCGCCGTGCTGGGCGCCGCCGGTGGCGTGGGCACCGGCGTGGTGCTGATCGCCAAGGCGATCGGCGCTCGGGTGATCGCCTGCGCCAGTTCGCGGGAGAAGCTGGACCGGCTCGCCGAGCTGGGGGCGGACGTGCTGATCAACTCCCGCGAGGAGGACTTCAGCGCCCGCATCTGGCGGGAGACCGGCAAGCGCGGGGTCGACGTGATGGTCGACTACACGGGGGCGGACACCTGGGCCGGTTCGATCCGCGCCACCCGTCCCGGTGGTCGCGTGGTGACCTGCGGCGCGACCAGCGGGTACGAGGTCAGCCAGTTCCAGCCCTACGTGTGGGTCCGCGAACTGGACATCCTGGGCAGCAACGCGTGGAGCAGGGCCGACCTCCAGGGCCTGCTGGACTCCGTGGCCGCCGGGACCCTGGACCCCGTCATCGACTCGGTCCTGCCGTTGGACCGGGTGTCCGAGGCGGAGCGGCTGCTGGAGGAACGGCTCGTCTTCGGCAAGGTCATCGTCACGCCGTGACCCACGGGCGGACAGGTCCTGGTTCACCGGTCCCGGCCACTCGGTCGGTCACCACTCCTGGGGAGGGAGGTGCGGCGCCCCGCCCGGCGGCGGGCGCGCCGACCACGCGATGAAGGGCACACGGGACACCGGTGACCCCCGGGCCGCGCTGAGCGGGCGGCCGGCCGCCGTCGAGCACAACCTCGGTTGGCGCCTGATGTCGGACGCCGTGCTGTCGACGCCGGACGCGGTGGCCGTCGAGCAGGGCGAGACGAGTCTCACCTACCGCGAGTTCGACCGGCGGGTACGGCGAACGCAGGACCTGCTCGCCCGGCTCGGCGTCGTCCGGGCGAGCCGGGTCGCGCTGTTGTTCCACAACGACCACCGCTACCTGGAGACCTTGTTCGCCGCGATCCGACTCGGCGCGGTGGCGGTGCCGCTGAACACGCGGGCCGGTGCGCCCGCGCTAGCGCACGTCATCGCCGACTCGGAACCGCTGGTGGTCGTGGCCCAGGACACGCTGGTGGACCGGGCCGCGGAGCTCGTGGCGGAGAGCGGCGCCGGCGCCACCACCGGCCGGCCCCTGCTCGTCGGGTCGCACGGCACCGACGGCTGGTCGGTCCGGGAGCTGGCCGATCCGCCGGCGCCCGCCGACCTCGGGTTGGGCGTCGGGGACGGCGACGGCCTGGTCGCCGCCGGCTACCTCGGCGCGGACGAGACGGTGACGACCCTGACGATGGCCGAGTTGGACGACGGGGTGAACCCCGTCGCGGTGGGGCCGGACGAGGTGTGCATGCAGCCCTACACCTCGGGGTCGACGGGTCGCCCGAAGGGGTGCCTGCTGACCCACGGCGGGCAGCTGTGGAACGCCAGGGCGAACCGGGACTTCTGGCGGTTGGGCCCCGACCAGAAGGGGCTGATCACCGCCCCCCTGTACCACAAGAACGCGATGATCTGCGTGGTCAAGCCGGCGCTGCTGTCGGGCGCGACGATGGTGGTCAACACCGACCCCGACCCCCGCAGCATCCCCGCCGAGGTGGAACGGCACCGCTGCACCTACACCACCGGTGTTCCCGCCACCTACGAGATGCTGCTGGCCAGCGGCTCCCACCTCGGCCGGGACCTGAGCTCACTCCGGTTCGTGGTCTGCGGGTCGGCACCGTTGAGCGAGGAGTTCAGCCGCCGGATCACCGCGGGGCTCGGGGTGCCCGTCGTCGAGGCCTACGGTCTGACCGAGGGCGGCCCGCAGGTGCTGGCGACGCCGAGGGACGCGATCCGCACCGGCAGCGCGGGGATTCCCGTGCCGGGAGCCGAGGTGCGGTTGGTGGGGGTGCCGGGCAGGGACGGGGCCGGCACCGACGCCGGCACGGACTTCATGGTGCGCACGGGTGAGGTCGGGGAGATCTGGGTCCGCAGCCCGGGCGTGGCCCTCGGCTACCACCGGCTGCCGGAGGTGACCGCCAGCCGCATCACCCCGGACGGGTGGTTGCGGACCGGTGACCTCGCCTGGCGGGACGTGGACGGCTACCACTACGTGGTGGGGCGCCGGGACGAGATGATGCAGGTGGGGGGCGAGAACGTGTACCCCACCGAGGTGGAGCGGCTGGTGCTCGCGCTGCCCGAGGTCACCCAGGTCGCGGTGGTGCCCGTCCCGCATCCGGTGAAGGGCCAGGTCCCGGTGGCGTTCGTGCGCGCGGAGGGCATCACGGAGGAGGAGATCCGCCGGCACACCCTGGAACGCGGCGCGCCCTACGCCCATCCCCGCCGGGTCTGGTTCCTGGACGCGCTGCCGCTGGGGGCCACCGGCAAGGTGGACCGGGCGGCGCTGGTGCGGATGGCCGAGGAACGGTACGCGCCACCCACCGCGTGACCGGCCGACAGCCCCGGGGACGGGCCGGGGATGTCACCCCGGGTCGCGGGAGTGCCGGTCGCCGGGCGGGGTACCCGTGTGGCTGGACCGAGCACGCGTGCCGGGAGGGCAGTCGCCATGACCTTCGTGACCGTCGCCGAGGAGAACAGCACCACCGTCGACCTCTACTACGAGGACCACGGTCCGGAGGACGGGAAGCCGGTGGTGCTCATCCACGGGTACCCGTTGGACAGCCAGTCCTGGGAGAAACAGGTCCCTCCGCTGCTGGCTGCCGGGCACCGGGTCATCGCCTACGACCGGCGGGGCTTCGGCAGGTCGAGCAAGCCGACCTCGGGGTGCGACTACGACACCTTCGCGGCCGACCTGAACGGCTTGCTGCACGTCCTCGGCCTCCGCGAGGTGACCCTGGTGGGCTTCTCGATGGGCAGCGGTGAGGTGGCCAGGTACCTGGGCAGCTACGGGTCCGAGCGCGTGGCCCGTGCCGCGTTCCTCTCGGGGCTGCCGCCGTTCCTGCTCAGGACGCCGGAGAACCCGGACGGGGTGGACCAGTCCGTCTTCGACGGCATCCGGGAGGGCGCCGTCCGGGACCGCTACGCGCACTTCGCCGAGTTCTACCAGAACTTCTACAACGTCGACGAGAACCGGGGTCATCGGGTCAGCGACGAGGTGTTGCGGGCCAACTGGGTCACGGCGACCCAGGCTTCGCCCTACTCCTCGGTCGAGGCCATCGACACCTGGGTGACGGACTTCCGCTCGGACATCCCCAGCGTCGACGTGCCGGCGCTGATCGTGCACGGGACGGCGGACCGGGTGCTGCCCATCGACGCCACCGCGCGCCCCTTCCACTCGCTGCTGCCCCGGGCGCGCTACGTCGAGGTGGAGGGCGCCCCGCACGGCCTGCTGTGGACGCACGCGGCCGAGGTGAACGCCGCGTTGCTCGACTTCCTGCGGGCGTGACGGCCGCCGCCGCGTGGGGCATCCGGCCTGCGGGGCGGGCGGGGGGCGGGGTCGCGGCCGGCGGGACCGTTCCCCCGCGCCGGCGGGGACCGCCGCCTCCGAGCGCCGACCGGAATGGGAGGGAACACCCGCCCGACCGCCGGTCCGCCTCCCGCACCGGGGGCACCGCGCGGGCGGTCGTCGGCACGGCCCCCGGAGCACCCCGGGGGCCGGCCGCGGTGCGCGCCTGTCAGAGCCTCCCGGACTTCATCGCGCCCACCAGAGCGGCGAAGCTGTCGCGGTCCACGACGAGAACGCCGCCCGAACGGTTCTTGGTGTCCCGGATACCGACGACCCCGGGGCCGTTGGCGACTTCGACGCAGTCGGACTGCCCGCCGCTCCGCCGGGACTTGCGCCAGTCACTCCAGCCCGGCGCCAGCGGGGTCCGGGGTGGCACGGTGTGGTGCATGCTCCATCCTTTCGATCAGTTCGCCGATCAGTATTCGCGAATCCGAGGGACTGACCGCCGACTGCTGGAGACTAGCGGCCCAGGAGCGGAACTCGTCCACTTCGGCTTGGTCGTCCTGACCGTCGAGAAACACTCCGGAGTTCCCGTGTTCGAGGTGCACGACGGGAGCCGCTTTGGGAAATTCGAGCACCACGAAAGATCCTTCGAGCAGTGCGGTGTATCCAGCGCCCACGGGAACCACCTGAACGGTGATGTTGGGAAACTCGGACATCCGAACGAGATGGCGGAGTTGACCCGCCAGCACTTCGGTTCCCCCTACTGGCCGGTGAAGGATGGCCTCGTCGATGAGGGCGGTGAACTGGAGAGAACCGTCGGTGAGAACGCGCTGCCGGCTGAGCCTGAGATGGACGCGGAACTCCCTTTCACTCGGTGGATGACCGTAGGCGGCCATGATCGAGCGAATGTAGTCCTCTGTTTGGAGTAACCCTGGCATCAGAAGGGCGGAGACCGAGGTGGCCGACACCGCGGTGCGCTCGAATTCGATCATCGCCGTCACCTGAGCCGGAAGTCCGGGAACGCCGACCGCGAGCCATCGGGGTTGTTGGGCGTCGCGGGCCATCTGAATCAGCCGATCGCGATTCGACCCCGTCACCCCGAGCACGGTCAGGATGGAGGCGACCTCTTCCGGAGAGGCCAGCCTCTTGCCCGTTTCCGTCTGGCTGATGGTGGGCTGCGACAAGCCGACGGCCTCGCCCACCGCCTTCGCGGTCAACCGTGCCGCGGCACGGAGCTGGCGCAGTTCGGCGCCCAGCGCCCGCGCCTGTGCTCGATAGGGGGTGCTTGCCATGTCGATCACCCTAAAGAGGGGCGCCACCGGCACCAATACGCCCGTTCAGGGAGTTGCTCGTATTGTCAATACGCGAAAGTATTGGCAATACGCTCGTCTCTCGACCTTCGGAGGGGACCGCGGTCGGCCCGTGTCCCGGGCGCGCGGGCAGGGAGCCGACTCCGCGTCCGCCCGTGGTGCGTCGAGCCCTGCCCGCCCGGGACCCCGGGGGCGGAGGGACGGGCGACGGGCACGAGCACCGGGGCTCCGGGCGCGTCCCGCGAAGCCGAGACCTCCCAGTGGACGGAGCAGCCAGGAATGACGACCCTCGACCTCTCGCCCGCCCCCGCCCACATCAGGCACCAGTGGTACCACCGCGTCCTCGGCTGGGACCTGGACCGGCAACAGTGCTCGACCGCCCAGGTGGAGCTGGACGAGTACCGGACGGTGGTGATCGTCCGCCTCGCCTCCACCACCCTGGGCACCATCGGCGTCTCCCGCGACACCGCGCGGGCGATCGCGGCGGCGATCAGGTCCCGGGACACCGAGCACTTCGCGGTCCTCCGCCAGCACGGGGACTCGTGCCTGCTCGCGCTCTCCCCAGCCCGGCATGGCGACGGGGTGATCGTGCACCTGGTCGGGCAGCGGGCTCCCGACTGGCGGATCGGTTTCGACTCGGCCGCCGCGTCATCCCTCGCCGAACTGCTGACGGCGGGGGCGGAGATCATCCGGGAACGCCTGCCCTGAGGTCACCGGGGCGGATGACGCGGCCCCGCGTCGGTCCGCGCCAGCGGGCACGGCCCGCGCTCGACGCGGCCCGGGTCGGCGGAGGCCGACCGGGCCCACGCACCGGCGGGTGCCGCCGGGGAGAACCGGGCGGCACCACCCGTTCCCGCCGTGCCCCTGACCCGCGTGCTCGCGTTAGGGGTGGACTCCCACGCCCCCCGCATCGCCGGGGCCGGAACGGAGGCGCTCCCCCGGACCGTCCCTCGCCCCAGGGGCGCGCCGACGAACCCACTCCGGCGGACGTGCTCACGGGCGGGGGCGACGCGGTAGCCCCGTCAGTCGGTGGCGGTCGCGCGTTCCCCCGCCGGGTCGCCGACGGCCGCCCGCCCCTCGACGCCGATCGCCGGACCCAGGTAGCGGACCAGCATCGCCTTGATCTCGGTGAGGAGTTCCCGGCGCCTCGCCTCGTCCGCGCCGAGGAGCATCGGCATCATGGTGCGCACCGTGCCCACCGTCATCGTCGCCAGCAGCTCGCGCCGCTCCCTGGTGAGCTCGGGGCACCGGTCGCCGAAGAAGCCCGCGATCCGCTCCACCGTGCCCTGCTGGAGCCCCGCGGCGACGGCGGCGAGCTGGTCGGGGAGCGCGGAACCGTAGAACAGGGGCCAGAAGGCGGGCTGGGAGACCTTGAAGGCGAGGACCGCGTCGAGCAGGCCGTCCACCAGTTCGGGCAGCGGACGCCCGGCCGACTCCGGCGTCGTCCTGGCGGCCCAGAACTCCCGGAGGCGTTCGCCGTAGCGCACGGCCAGCTCCTCGACCACCTGGTCCTTGTTCCGGAAGAACTGGTACAGGGTGCCGGGTGAGACCCCGGCCCTGGCGGCGATCGCGTTGGTCGTCGCCTCCGCGTAGCCGACCTCGGAGATGACCTCCTCGGCCGCGTCGAGGATGGCGGCCATCCGCGCCAGCCCCCTGGCCTGCCGGCGCACCCCGCCGGCCTCGGCCCGGCCCGCCGTCCCGGCGCCGCGCTCGGCCCCCGCGTCACCGGCCGGCCGGGCGGCTCGATCCCGTGGCATGTCCCTCCTCGCGCACGACGACTTGCAAACACGAGTGATCGCTTGTAATTTGCGTCCACCCCCACAAATACGAGTCTTGATTCGCATTCGTGGTCTGCTTCCAGCCTAACCGGAGGACCGAAGCCCGTGCCCCACCACGACGGCGGCGGCCGTTCAGCCGAGCCCGCCACCCCACTCCGCACCGAGGCGGCTCCCGACGCGCACCGAGGACCACGCCCGTCCTCCACCACCGGGTTCCAGCGGGGAGGTCGCCGGTGAGCACCGCGCTCGACACCCCCGCTCCCCGCCGTCACCCGACGGATCCCGCACCTGGCCCGCTCCACCGGTTGGGACGGTGGCTCGCCCACCACCGGCGCCGGGTGCTGTGGGCGAGCCTCGCGTTGACCGTGCTCAGCGGCGTGCTCGGCGCCACCGCCGTCGGGTCCTTCGCCCTGTCGAGGTTCGAGGCCCCCGGCTCGGAGTCCGACCAGGCCGGCCGGGTGCTGGCCGAGCGCTTCGACACCGGCAGCCCCGACCTCATCCTGCTGGTCACCCCCGAGTCCGGGGACGTCTCCACCGCCGAGATGCGGGAGTACGGCCTGGACCTGACCGGCGAACTCGCCGACCACGACGGCGTCGCCGAGGCCTACTCCTACTGGACCCGAGGCGGGGCGAACACCCTGGCCAGCCGCAACGGGCGGCACGCGCTCGTGGTCGCCCGGATCCCCGGGGACGCCGACCACGTGCGTTCCACCGTGCTCCCCGGGCTCACCGAACGCTTCGACCGTGACGACGACCTGGCCTCCGTCCGCATCGGCGGCGGGGAACAGGTGTTCCGCGACGCGGGCGCCGAGGCCAGGTCGGACTTCGTCCGCGCCGAACTCATCATCTTCCCGCTCGTCTTCGTGCTGCTCGTACTGGTGCTGCGCAGCGCGCTGGTGGCGCTGCTGCCCCTGGCCGTCGGGGTGCTGGCCATGCTGGTGGCCCTGTCGCTCCTACGGATTCCGCTGCTGTTCAGCGAGGTCTCCACCTTCGCCCTGAACCTCACCCTCGCGATGGGGCTCGGCCTGGGCGTCGACTACGGGCTGATCGTGATCCACCGCTTCCGCGAGGAGCTGGGCGCCGGGGCCTCCGTCTCCGAGGCGACGGCGCGGACGCTGGACACGGCGGGCCGGACGGTCGTGTTCAGCGGGGTGACCGTCGCGGCCTCGCTGGTGGTCCTGCTGGTCCTGCCCTTCGACTTCCTCCGGTCCTTCGCCTACGCGGGCGTCGCGATCGTCGCCGGCGGGCTGGTCGGCGCCCTCGTCGTGCTGCCGGCGGTGCTCGCCTCCCTCGGGCACCGGGTCGCCGGACGGGCGAGGACGGCACCGGCCCCGGTCGGCCCCGAGGCCGCCCTGCCCGGAACCGCCGGCCGCTGGTACCGGGCGGCGACCGCGGTCATGCGGCGACCGGTGCTCTTCGGCGGCGTGGCCGTCGTCGCGCTCCTCGCCCTGGGCGCCCCCGCGCTCGGCCTCCGGTTCGGCCTCCCCGACGATCGGATCCTGCCCCCGGAGACCGGGAGCCGGCAGGTCCAGGAGGTGGTGCGCTCGGAGTTCGCCGCCGAGGAGGTCGACGCGCTCCAGGTCGTGCTGCCCGACGCCGGCCCGCTGGCCGCCGGGGGACCGGAACTCGCCGACTACGCGGCGCGCCTGTCCGAGGTGCCCGGGGTGGCCAGGGTCGATTCCCTCGCCGGCTCCCACGAGGACGGCCAGTTGGTGGCCACCGACCAGGCCGAGCCGGAACGCTTCGCCGGCGAGGACGCCACCTGGTTGTCGGCGGTACCCGACCTGGAGGGGCTGGAGGAGGACGCGACCGGGCTGGTCGAGCGGGTTCGCGACGTGCCCGCCCCCTCGGAGGTGCTGGTCGGCGGCTACCCGGCCGAACTCGCCGACTACCGGTCCACCGTGGTCGAGCGGCTTCCGCTCGTGCTCGCGCTGATCCTGCTGGTCACCTTCGCGATCCTGTTCCTGATGACCGGCAGCCTGCTGCTCCCGGTGAAGGCGACGGTGCTGAACCTGCTGAGCCTGTCGGTGATGTTCGGTGCCCTGGTGTGGGTGTTCCAGGAGGGCAACCTGGCCGGGGCGCTCGGGTTCACCGCCACCGGTTCGCTGGAACCGAGCATCCCGATCCTGATGTTCTGCGTGGCCTACGGGCTGTCGATGGACTACGAGGTGTTCATGCTGTCCCGGATCAAGGAGGAGTACGACCGCACCGGGGACAACGACGCGGCCGTTGCGGTGGGCATGCAGCGCAGCGCCCCGCTGATCACCGCCGCCGGGTTGATCCTCGCCGCGTCCTTCGCCGCCTACGCCTCGGCCGGCGTGATGTACATCCAGATGCTGGGGGTGGGGGTCGCCGTCGCGATCCTGGTGGACACCACCCTGATCCGGGCGGTGCTGGTCCCGGCGTTCATGCGACTGGCGGGCCGGGCCAACTGGTGGGCGCCCGCGCCGCTGCGGCGGCTGCACGACCGGATCGGGCTGCGCGAGTCGGTCTGACCCGGCAGCAGGTGCCGGGGGTCGGTCGTCACGGCCGACCGGCCCCCGAGCCGCTCAGCTGGCTTCCGCGCCCGCCTCCGGGCTCACCAACGATCGCCGCAGCCGACCGCTGGCCGAGTCCATGTGCGCCCGCATCGCCGCGCCGGCCGCCTCCGGGTCGCGGGACCGGATGGCCTCGAAGACGGCGGTGTGCTCGGCGAGGGTGGTGGCGGTGGTGCCGTCGGCCCGCACCGCGCGGGCCACCCACACCTGGAGCAGGGACCGCACGCTGTGCAGGATGTCGCTGAGGACGGAGTTCCTGGCGATCTCGGCGGTCTCGAGGTGGAAGGCCACGTCGGCCTCGACGAAGGTGGGCACGTCGTCGACGGCCTCCTCCATCCGCCGCAGGTGCTTCTCCAGGCGGTCGATGTCCTCGTCCAACGCCCTGGTGGCGGCCAGCTGGGCGGTGATGACCTCCAGGAACTGGCGCACCTCCACCAGGTCGTGGGTCCGGGGCTGACCGAGCATCAACCCCCAGTTGATGGTCTGGGGCAACAGGTCGGAGGTCGTCTGCCGCACGTAGGAACCGGACCCCGGCTTGATCTCGATGATCCCGAGGATGTCCAGCGCGGAGAGGGCACCGCGCACGGTGGACCGCCCGACGTCGAGGGCCTCGGCCAACACCCGCTCGGAGGGCAACCGGGTTCCGGGCGCGAGGCGGCCTTCGGCGAGCTGGTCCAGCAGCCGCTTCGCGACCTCGCTGACGGTGGACTCGCGGGCCACCGGCCGCAGCAGCTCCTCGAACCGTGGCTGCGTCGTCTCGGGCGTCATGGCCGGCCCCGTCCTGACCGGGCGGGTCGGCGGGGGAGCAGCGTGGTGGTGACGGCGTCGATCACACCACTCACGTCCTTCCTGAATCGGTCGCGGAGCGGATCGCTCCGAGGTCGGTGGCGAGTGCCTTCTGGTAGATCCACAGGTCACCGCCGTACGCGAGCAGCCGGAAACCGCGCTCGACGAGGTCGGTGGCCTGGGGAACGCTGGTGGGCATGAAACCGGCGAGCTTGCCGTGGTCGGCGGCGGCCGAGGCGACCCGGTCGAGTGCCGCCAGGTAGTCGGGGTGGTCGAACCGCCCGGGGATCCCCATCGAGTTCGTCAGGTCGAAGTGACCCACCCACAGCACGTCCAGGCCGTCGACGGCGGCGATCCGCTCGACCTCCTCCAACCCGGCCACGGTCTCGATCTGCGCGATCACGACGGTGTCGTCGTTCGCCCTGGCGATCGTGTCGAGGAAGTCGCCGGCGACGTAGTCGTCGTGCGCGATGCCGAAGGCCGCGCCCCGCACACCGCGCGGCGGGTAGGCCGACCAGGCCACCAGGCGGCGCGCCGCCTCCTCGGACTCCACCATCGGCGCCATCACCCCCCGCGCGCCGAGGTCGAGCGCGCGGCTCACCGCGCTGCGGTCCTCGGCGGAGGGCACCCGGACCCAGGCGGGGATCCCGGCCGGGCGGGTCGTGGCCAGCAGGCGGCCGATGGTCTCCCAGCCCCAGCCGGTGTGCTCGGCGTCGAAGACGACGAACTCCGCGCCCGCGCCAGCGGCGAGGCGACCGATGCCGTTGGAGTCGAACTCGAAGACGAAGGTGCCCAAGGCCACCTGCCCGGCCCGCGCCCTGTCGATCACGTCGAGGGTCATGAGCGGGCCACCTTAGCTCCGTCGTTGGGCTGGTCAGCGGGTCGTGCCGTGCGGCGCGGCCCAGCAAACCACCGCTCGCCCGGAAGGGCAACCAACCAGTTGACCGGTCGCCGCCGGGAACCGGCGAAAGTGACGTGACTCACCGTCACGGCCTACTAAACCGATCCGGTGAAAATTCAAGGTGGTCAACCGGTGACCAATTTCCGAAGAAGGGCTAACGTGTGCTCAGCCGTTCCGCGCTGCTGCGTCTAGCCCGGATGGGGGATCAGCAGCGGGCAGAGTTCACCGCCGAACGTGGGAGTTCGGTGAATCCGAGGAGTCAGCGTGGACACCGCCTCAACCGCGTCCGTCGAGCGCTCGGCGATCCGCAAGGTCGCCGTCCGACTCGTGCCGTTCGTCGCCCTGATGTTCTTCATCAACTACCTGGACCGGACGGCGATCTCCTTCGCCGGGCCCAACGGGATGAACGACGACCTGGCCCTGACAGCGGCCCAGTTCGGCTTCGCCTCCGGCGTCTTCTTCATCGGCTACATCGTGTTGGAGGTCCCGAGCAACATCGCCCTGCACAAGGTGGGCGCGCGGCGCTGGCTCGCCCGCATCATGATCAGCTGGGGCGTCGTCGCGCTGCTGTTCACCTGGGTGCAGAACGCCGAGCAGCTGTACGTGCTGCGGTTCCTGCTCGGTGTCGCCGAGGCGGGCTTCTTCCCCGGCGCGATCCTCTTCCTGAGCCTCTGGGTGCCGACCAAGCACCGCGGCAAGATCCTCGCCCTGTTCTACCTGGCCCAGCCGCTGACCACGGTCATCGGCGCGCCGCTGGCCGGAGCGCTCATCGAGCAGCACGGCGTGTTCTTCGGCCTGGAGGGCTGGCGCTTCATGTTCCTCTGCGTCGCGCTGCCCGCCGTCATCGTCGGCGTGATCACCTGGTTCTACCTGCCCGACCGGCCGGCCGACGCGAAGTGGCTGACCAAGGAGGAGCAGACGTGGCTGACCACCGCCCTCGACAAGGAAGCGAAGGCCAAGTCCGCCGGTGGTGACGGCCAGGGCCACAGCATGAAGGCGGCGTTCACCAACGGCCGGGTGTGGGTGCTGGCCGTCATCTACTTCGGCTTCATCTACGGCCTCTACGCCCTGGCGTTCTTCCTGCCCACCATCATCAGCGGGTTCGAGGAGCAGTTCGGCACGACCTTCGACGTCTTCCAGCGGGGCCTGATCACCGCGATCCCCTACCTGCCGGCGGCCGTCGTCCTCTACCTGTGGTCGCGGGACGCCACCAGGAGGGGCGTCCAGACCTGGCACATCGCGGTCCCCGCCGTCGTCGGTGGTCTGAGCATCCCGCTGGCGTTGTTCATGAACTCCCCGGCCGCCACCGTCGCGGTGATCACCGTCACCGCCTGCGCGATCTTCGCGGCGCTGCCGAACTTCTGGACCGTGCCCTCCCGGTTCCTCACCGGGGCGGCCGCGGCCGCCGGCATCGCGCTGATCAACACCCTGGGCAACATCGCGGGCTTCGCCGCCAGCTACGTGACCGGTTTCCTCAACGACCTCACCGGCTCGTACGTGGTCCCCATGTTCGTGGTCGGCGGGCTGATGGTGCTCTCCGGCGTGCTGATGGTGGCCCTGAGCAGGCGGGGCGCCGTGGACCCCGTGGTCGACGGGACCGTGGACGACGACGCCCCCACCTCGACCCGCGCCGGCGGGCACTGACCGACCCGAGCCGGGCGGGGCCGGCCACCGCCCGCCCGCCTCTCGTTCCCCGCGGTCCGGAGGCCGCCAGCAGATGACTCGACTGTTCAACGACCCGTCCGACTTCGCCGAGGAGTCCCTGGAGGGCTTCGTGGCCGCCCACCGCCGTTGGGTGCGCCGCGTCCCCGGCGGCGTCATCCGCGCCACCCCCCGGGTCCCGGGGAACGTGGCCGTCGTCGTCGGTGGCGGCTCCGGCCACTACCCGGCCTTCGCCGGCCTGGTGGGACAGGGCATGGCGCACGGCGCCGCCGTGGGCAACGTCTTCGCCTCCCCGTCCGCCCAGCAGGTGCACGCCGTGGCCAGGGCCGCCGACAGCGGCGGCGGGGTGCTGCTGTCCTTCGGCAACTACGCCGGGGACGTCCTGCACTTCGGCCAGGCCAGGCAGCGGCTGCTCGACGAGGGCATTCCCTGCGAGGCGGTACCGGTCACCGATGACGTCTCCAGCGCCCCGGCACGGGACCGGGACCGCCGACGTGGCGTCGCCGGCGACCTCGCCGTGTTCAAGGTCGCCTCGGCCGCGGCCGACGCCGGCCTCCCCCTCGCGGAGGTGGCCCGGCTGGCGCGGCTGGCCAACGACCGCACGCGGTCCTTCGGGGTGGCCTTCGACGGCTGCACCCTGCCCGGCTCCACCGAACCGCTGTTCACGGTTCCCGCCGGCCGGATGGCCGTCGGACTGGGCATCCACGGGGAACCGGGTATCGGCGAGCAGCCGATGCCGACCGCCGACGAGCTCGCCGAACTGTTCGTCTCCACCCTGCTCGCCGAACTCCCCCCAGGCGTCGACACCCCCAGGGGACAGCGCGTCGGCGTCATCCTCTCCGGCCTGGGTTCGGTGAAGTACGAGGAGCTGTTCGTCGTCTACCGGCGGGTCGCCCAGCTGCTCGACCGGGCCGGCCTGGAGGTCGTCGACCCGGAGGTCGGCGAACTCGTCACCAGCTTCGACATGGCCGGAGCCTCCCTCACCCTGTTCTGGTTGACCGACGAGCTGGAACCGCTGTGGACGGCCCCGGCCGACAGCCCCGCCCACCGCAAGGGCTCGGTGCCCAGGGTCGAGGGCGCGGACGACGACGAGATCCCCGACCTGGCCCAGGACGTCGTCCCGCCCGCCAGCGAGGAGTCCCGGGCCTCGGCCCGCACCGCGCTGGCCGCCCTGGCCGCCGTGCGGGACACCGTCGAGGAACACGCCGAGGAGTTGGGGCGCATCGACGCGGTGGCCGGTGACGGGGACCACGGCATCGGGATGCGCCGGGGAGCGGCCGGTGGCCTGCGGGCGGCGGAGGAGGCCGCCGCGAGGGACGCGGGGGCCGGGACGCTGCTGGCCAGGGCGGCCGACGCCTGGGCCGACGAGGCCGGCGGCACCTCCGGCGCATTGTGGGGCGTGGCCCTGCGGTCGCTGGCCGCCGTGGTCGGCGACGAGCAGCGGCCCTCCGCGCAGGCGGTCGCCGCCGGGGTCCGCGCCGCGTCGGAGGACGTCATGCGCCTGGGCGGGGCGGTCGTCGGTGACAAGACGATGGTCGACGTCCTGGTGCCCTTCGCCGAGGCCCTGTCCAGCCGGGTCGAGGCCGGGGACGCCCTCGGTGCCGCGTGGGAGGCCGCCGCCGAGGCGGCCGGACGGGCGGCCGAGGGCACGGCCGACCTGGTCCCCCGGATGGGCCGGGCCCGGCCGCTGGCCGAACGCAGCGTGGGCACGCCCGACGCGGGCGCGGTGTCACTGGCCCTGATCGTGCGGGCCGTCCGCGACGTGCTCCCCGACTAGAGCCACCAGACGAGCCCGAGGGGCAGGAAGGAGACGCTGATGAGCGACAGGCTGCGGATCGTCGTCGGTTCCGACGACGCCGGCTACGAGTACAAGGAAGCGCTGCGGAAGGACCTGGAGGCCAACGACCTCGTCGCCTCCGTGCGGGACGTCGGCGTGGACGCCGACAGCCACACCCCCTACCCGAGCGTGGCGATCGCCGCCGCCGAACTGGTGGCCGCCGGGGAGGCCGACCGGGCCCTGCTGGTCTGCGGCACCGGGCTGGGCGTCGCGATCGCCGCGAACAAGGTGAAGGGCGTGCGGGCCGTGACCGCGCACGACAGCTTCTCCGTGGAACGGTCCGTGCTCAGCAACGACGCGCAGATCCTCACCTTCGGCCAACGGGTCGTCGGCCTGGAACTGGCGCGGCGACTGGCCAGGGAGTGGCTGACCTACCGCTTCGACCAGTCGTCCGCCTCGGCGGCGAAGGTCGCGGTGATCGGCGACTACGAGAACACCGGGACGGCCTGAGTGGACGCCAGCGCGGTCACGGTCGGGGTGAGCCTGAAGATGTACTTCGGGCAGGCCAGGACCCTGGACTGGAGCCGTCGGGTCGCCGACCTCGCCCGCACCCACCAGGCCGTGACCAGCGGCCTCGTCGAGATGTTCGCGCTGCCCGCCACCCCGCTGATCCCGCCCGTGCTGGCGGCCTTCGCCGGCACCGGGGTCGGCGTGGGCGCGCAGGACCTGTCCTGGGCCGACTCCGGCGCCTACACCGGCGAGACCAGCGGGACCTTGTTGCGGGAACTGGGCTGCCGCTACGCCGAGGTCGGACACGCCGAACGGCGGCGCCTGTTCGGCGAGGACGACCAGGTCGTCGCCGCCAAGACCGCCGCCGCCCTGCGCAACGGCCTGACCCCCGTGCTGTGCGTCGGGGAACCCGACCGGGTCTCCCCCGCCGAGGCCGCCCGCCGCTGCGTCACCGAACTGGGCGGGCTGCTCGCCGCCGCCGACCAGGACGGCGCACCGGGCCGGGTGGTGGTGGCCTACGAACCGCACTGGGCGATCGGAGCCCCCGAACCCGCCTCCACCGACCACATCGCGACGGTGTGCGCCGCCCTGCGCGAACGGCTCGCCGAGGACGCCGGCCGGGCCGGCAGCCGGGTGATCTACGGCGGCAGCGCCGGCCCCGGTCTGCTCACCGACCTCGGCACCGAGGTCGGCGGGCTGTTCCTCGGCCGCTTCGCCCACGACCCCGACGCCGTCGCCGCGATCCTCGACGAGGCCCTGGCCCTGCACGGCGCGGGGGCACGGGCCCGATGAGCACCAGCACGGCCCCGCCCGTGGAAAGGAGCACGCGATGGCGGTGGGACTGAGCACCTACGCCTACTTCTGGCGGCTGTCCGAGGCCGCGCCCACGCCGGTCACCCTCGCCGAGGCGGTGGCGGAGACCAGGGAACTGGGCGGCGACGTCTTCCAGATCTGCGACCACCCCCCGGTCGAGGGGCTGTCCCCCGGGCAGCTCACCGAGCTCCGCCGGGTCGCCGACGACCTCGGCGTCCGACTCGAACTGGGCACCCGGGGAGTGCGGCCGGAACACCTGCTGCGGTACCTGGACATCGCCGAGGCCCTCGGAGCGACCTTCGTGCGGTCCATGCTGAACACCGCCGACCACCGGCCGACCGTCGAGGAGGCGGTGGCCGCGCTGGGCTCCGCGCTCCCGGCCTTCGAGGAACGCGGCGTCACCCTCGGCCTGGAGACCTACGAACAGGTCTCGACAACCGACCTGCTGCGGGTGGTGAACGCGGTGGACAACCCCCGGCTGGGGGTGTGCCTGGACCCGGCCAACAGCGTCGCCCGCCTCGAACAGCCCACCGACGTCGTCGACCGCACCGCCGACCGGGTGGTGAACATCCACGTCAAGGACTTCACCTTCACCCGGTCACCGGGCTGGGTCGGTTTCTCCCTCACCGGCTGCCCGCTCGGCACCGGTCTCCTCGACTACCACCACATGATCGGCCGGGTCCGACCCGCCGAGAAGAACATCAACCAGATCGTCGAGCACTGGCTGCCGTGGCAGGGCACCTTCGAGGAGACGGCCCGGCTGGAGGACCAGTGGACGCGGCACAACATCGAATTCCTGAGGAGCGAGTGATGGCTACCGAGCAGCTGACCGTCGCGGTCATCGGCGCCGCCGGCAAGATGGGCCTGCGGGTCTCGGCGAACCTGGAGCGGAGCGACTTCCGCGTCCTCTACAGCGAGAACTCCCCGGCCGGGCGGGAACTGCTGGCCGGCAAGGGCCGCGAGGTCATCGACGGCGTCGACGCCGCGAAGGAGAGCGACGTCGTCATCCTGGCCGTGCCCGACATCGTCCTGGGCACGGTGTCCGAAGCGCTGGTGCCGGTGATGCGCCCTGGCGCGATCCTGCTGACCCTCGACCCGGCCGCCGCCTACGCCAAACTGCTGGCCCAGCGGGACGACCTGCACTACGCCGTGGCCCACCCCTGCCACCCCTCGGTGTTCCTGGAGCGCACCACCAAGGAGGAGTGGGCGGACACCTTCGGCGGCATCGCCGCCCCGCAGGAGGTCGTCGCGGCCATCGAGTCCGACGACACCGAACGTCGGGACGTCGCCGAGACGGTCATCCGCACCATGTACGCCCCGGTCGTGGACGTGCACTGGGTGACGGTGAAGCAGCTGGCCGTCCTCGAACCCACCCTGGTCGAGACCATCGCCTGCATGATCGGCTCCCTGCTCAAGGAGGCGTTGGAGGAGACGGTCACCACCGTCGGCGTCCCGGAGCCCGCCGCCAAGGCGATGCTCTACGGCCACACCCAGGTGGCGTTGGCGAACACCCTCAAGGGATCGAACCCGTTCTCCGAGGCCTGCCTGATCGCGATGGACTACGGCCGGGAGACCATCATCAAGGACGACTGGAAGAAGGTCTTCCAGGACGACGAGCTGGACAAGGTCATCGCCAGGATGCTGCGGATCAAGCAGATCAACCGCTGAGCCAGGCCCCCGCGCTCACCACGGGTCGACCGCTGCCCCCGGGTAGTCGATCGACGCGGCCAGCCGCCGTCCTCGGGGAGCCCCCGCGTCACCGCGGGGGCTCCACCGCGTCGTCAGGTCACCCGTTGTCCGGCAGGAGCACCGGCTGGTCCACCACCCACAGCCACGTCCCGTCCTCCTGGCGACGCGCGACCTCCACCGCCATCTCACCGGTGGTCAGCGTCGAGACCGTGAGCGCCAGATCCCCGCTCACCAGCGCGGGGTGTTGCCGGCCCGGCTCGAGCTCCGGGGCGGCCGCGACGAACCGCTCGTACACCTCGCGGATCTCCGCGTGCCCCTTCGAGACGTTGCCCGGTGGGAACGCCAGCACGGCATCCGGCTCGTACAACGCCACCAACCCGTCGACGTCCCCCACGTTGCCGCGCTCGATGAAGTACCTGCCCAGGTCGTTCGGTTCGGTGGCCACTGCCCTGCTTGTCATGGGAACAGCCTCGCAGCGAAACACGACACCTCCTGTCGTGCTTTCCAGTAGGTTTCCCGGGTGCGCGCCGACCGGTTGGTATCGCTGGTGCTGTTGCTGCGGCAACACGGCCGGCTGTCCGCGTCCGCGCTGGCCCGGGAACTCGAGGTGTCCACCCGCACCGTGCTGCGCGACGTCGAGGCGCTGTCCACCGCCGGGGTCCCGATCTACGCCGAACGCGGCCGGCACGGCGGTTTCGCCCTGCTGCCCGGTTTCCGGACCGAACTCACCGGGCTGAACCACGACGAGGCGCTCGCCCTGCTGGTCGTCGGATCGCGGCGCGGCGCGCAGGCCTTCGGCCTCGGGCCGGCGCTCGCCTCGGCGATGCGCAAGGTGGTCGACGCGCTCCCCGAGGGTTCCCGGGCCAGCGCGGCCGGCGCGGTCCAACGGCTGCTCGTCGACCCGGAGACCGATCTCCTCGAACGCCGGCTCGTCGCCGAGGAGGTGGTGCCCACCCCGGTGGTGGCCGAGGTCCGGCGGGCGGTGTTCGCCGGGAGCAGGCTGCGCATCCACTACGCGGCGGCGGAGCAGCCCCCGGCGTGGCGCACGGTGGACCCGATCGGCCTGGTCACCGCCCGGGACCAGGTGTACCTGCTGGCCACCAGGTCCGGCGCGGACCGCACCTACCGGCTGTCCCGGGTCCTGGCCGCCGAGGCGCTCCCCGAACCGGCGCGGCGACCGGACCGGGTCGACCTGGCCGGGGTCTGGCGGGAACGCGGCAGGCGGTTCCGCGCCGGCGGGCAGCAGATCACCGTGCTGGTACGGGTGGACCCGGCGCGGCGCGCCGAGTTGGTGGGCACCGCGGTGGCCGTCCACTCCGAGGACACCGGCCCGGACGGCTGGCCTCGACTGGAGGTGTCCTTCCAGGACGCCAGGCACGCCGAGTGGGCGTTGTGGCGGCTCGCCGCCGACGCGGAAGCCCTGGAGCCCCAGTGGTTGCGGACCTCCCTGCGCGACCGGGCCGCCACCCTCGCCGCCCGCTACGCCACGCCGTCCTGAGCACTGCCGGCCGCGTCACCCGGACGTGGCCAACCCCCGCCGGTCAGCTCGAACGCCCCCACGACACCCGCCGACCACGACCCGGCGCCAGCGCATGGCGGAGCACGGCCCTTCCACCGGGCGACGCCGGCCCACCCGCCCTACCGTGGGCTCGGCGGCGCACAGCGGCGGAGGTGGGGTGGCGGATGGAAGCCGAGATCAGGCTGCGAGTCGACGGCACCACGCACACGCTGCGGGTGGACACCCGCACGTCCCTGCTGGACGCGCTCCGCGACCGGCTCGGGAACACCTCCCCCAAGAAGGGCTGCGACCACGGGCAGTGCGGTTCGTGCACCGTCCTGCTGGACGGCCGGCGGATCACCAGCTGTCTCGCCCTGGCGGTCTCGCACGACGGCGCCGAGGTCACCACCGCCGACGGCCTCGCCCCCGGCGACACGCTCCACCCCGTGCAGCGGGCCTTCCTCGACCAGGACGCCTTCCAGTGCGGCTACTGCACCCCCGGCCAGGTCTGCTCCGTCGTCGGCATGCTCGCCGAGGCCACGGACGGCCGTGCCAGCCACGTCACCGGCGAACTCACCGGCCCCGTCCAACTGACCGACGAGGAGATCCGGGAACGGCTCAGCGGGAACCTCTGCCGCTGCGGCGCCTACGTCAACATCGTCGCCGCCGTGCGCCAGACCCTGGCGGAGGAGGCTCCGTGATCCCCTTCGACTACCACCGGGCCACCGACGTCGAGGACGCCGTGCGCACCGCCACGTCCCGACCGGACGCCACCTACCTGGCCGGCGGCACCAACCTCGTCGACCACCTCCGGCTGGGCATCACCTCCCCCAGCCTGCTCGTCGACGTGTCCCGGCTCCCGTTCGACGACATCGACCCGCTGCCCGACGGCGGCGTCCGGGTGGGAGCCGGGGTCCGCAACAGCGACCTCGCCGCGCACCCCACCATCCGCCGCGACTACCCGATGCTGGCCGCCGCCCTCCTCGCCGGCGCGTCCTGGCAGCTGCGCAACCTCGCCACCACCGGAGGCAACCTGCTCCAGCGCACCCGCTGCGCCTACTTCCAGAACCCGGCGACCCCGTGCAACAAACGGGAACCGGGCTCCGGCTGTTCGGCGCTGGCCGGCTGGCAACGCCACCACGCCATCCTCGGCGCCTCCGAACACTGCGTCGCCGTCCACCCCTCGGACATGGCGGTGCCACTGGCCGCGCTGGACGCCACCGTCCGGCTCACCGGCGCCCACGGGGATCGGGGAGTCCCCCTCACCGCCTTCCACCGGCTCCCCGGCGACGAACCGCGGCGGGACACCGTCCTCGAACACGGCGAACTCATCACCGCCGTCGACCTGCCCCGGTTGCCGCCCACCACCCGGTCGGCCTACCGCAAGGTCCGCGACCGGGCCTCCTACGCGTTCGCGCTGGTCTCCGTCGCCGCCGCGCTGACGGTCACCGACGGCGTCGTCCGGGACGTGCGCATCGCCCTCGGCGGCGTGGCCCACAAACCGTGGCGGGCCACCCGCGCCGAGGAAACCCTCCGGGGCGCCGACGCACGGCCGGCGTCGTTCCGGGCCGCCGCCGAGGCCGAACTCGCCGAGGCCGAACCACTCCCGGGATCCGCGTTCAAGACGACGATGGCCCGCGAGGCGCTGGTCTCCGTGCTGACCGGCCTCGCCGAGGAGGGAGCGCGATGACCGGCACGCCCCCGCCGGCCCCCGCCGAGTCGGGGCGGCCCCGGGAACGGCTCGACGGCCCGGCGAAGGTGGCCGGCCGGGCCCCCTACGCCTACGAACAGCCTGTCGAGGACCCGCTGTTCCTGTTCCCGGTGCGGTCGACGATCGCCCGGGGCCGGGTGCGGTGGGTCGACACCGAGGAGGCGGAGGCCGTGCCCGGGGTGGTGGCGGTCCTCACCCACCTCAACGCGCCCCGGTTGGCTTCCCGAGACGACCTGGAACTGTGGGTGTTGCAGGACGACGAGGTGCGCCACCACGGCCAGTTCGTCGGGGCCGTCATCGCCGGGACGCCCGAGGTGGCCAGGCACGCGGCGAGCCTCGTGAAGGTCGAGTACCAGCGGGAATGGCACGACGTGGTGCTCCGCGCCGACCACCCGGAGCGCTACCGACCCGACCACGTCAACCCGAGCTTCGACACCGACACCTCGCACGGCGACGTCGACGGGGCGCTCGCCGACGCGGCCGCCACCGTCGACCAGACCTACCGGACACCCGTCCAGCACCACGTGCCGATGGAGCCGCACACCACCGTCGTCCGCTGGCCCGGCGCCGCCGACCTCGGCGCGGTCGCCATGTACGACTCCAACCAGGGGGTGTCCCCCATCCGGAAGGTCCTCGCCCCACTGCTCGACCTGGACCCCGAGCAGTTGTGGATCCACTCGCCGCACGTGGGTGGCGCGTTCGGCTCCAAGGCCTCCCCGAAGGCCCACCACGTGCTCACCGCGCTCGCCGCCCGCCTCGTCCCCGGACGCCCGGTGAAGTGCGCGCTCACCCGGCAGCAGATGTTCGGCAACGCCGGGCACCGCACCCCCACCATTCAACGGGTGCGGTTGGGCGCCGACCGGCGGGGACGGCTGACGGCCATCGCCCACGACGTCGTCGAACACACCGCGCGGTTCAAGGAGTTCGCGGAGCAGACCGCCGTCGCCACCCGCACCATGTACGCCGCCGAGCACCGCCGGACCACCCACCGCCTCGTCCCGCTCGACGTCCCGGCACCGGTGATCATGCGCGCACCCGGGGAGGCGCCGGGCATGTTCGCCCTGGAGTCCGCGATGGACGAACTGGCCGTCGCGTTGGGCATGGACCCCGTGGAACTGCGGATTCGCAACGAACCCGACGCCGACCCGGAGAGCGGACTGCCCTTCTCCACCCGCCACCTGGCGCGGTGCCTGCGGGAGGGCGCCACCCGGTTCGGCTGGGCCGACCGCCCGCCCGCCGGGCAGGGCCGCCGGGACGGCGACTGGCTGGTGGGTGTCGGGATGGCCGCCTCGACCTACCCGCTGTTCCCCCAGCAGGGGTCCAGGGCGCGGATCCGCGCCCTGCCCGACGGCCGCCGGCAGGTGGAGATCGCCGCCTCCGACCTGGGCACCGGAACCTGGACCGCGTTGACCCAGATCGCGGCCGACGCGCTCAGGGTGCCGGCGGAGGCCGTCGACCTGGTCATCGGGGACAGCGCGCTGCCCGCGACCGTCGGCGCCGGCGGTTCGTCGGGGTTGAGCATCTGGGGCACCACCGTCGTCGCCGCCGCGCGGGCCTTCCGGGACCGGCACGGCGACGACCCGCCCGCCGGGGCGGAGGTGGTGGGGGAACTGCCGGAGAACACCGCCGTCGGCCGGTACGCGTTGCACGCCTTCGGCGCCCAGTTCGCGGAGGTGCGGGTCGACGCGGTCACCGGCGAGATCAGGGTTCCCCGGATGGTGGGGGTCTTCGACGTCGGACGGGTCATCAACCCGCGCACCGCCCGCTCCCAACTCATGGGCGGCATGACCATGGGGCTGTCCATGGCCCTGCACGAGGAGAGCGTGGTGGACCCCCGGTTCGGGCACGTGGTGAACGGCGACTACGCCGGCTACCACATCCCCACCAACGCCGACGTCGGCGACATCGACGTCAGCTGGCTGGACGAGCCCGACCCCCTGTACAACCCGATGGGCAGCAAGGGGATCGGCGAGATCGGCATCGTCGGCACCGCCGCCGCCATCGCCAACGCCGTGTGGCACGCGACCGGGGTGCGGGTCCGGGACGTGCCCATCACCCCAGACCGCCTGCTCGGCCGCCACCGGTAGCCGCGCCGGGATCGAGCGCCCGCCCCCTGAGCGGGGCCCGGTGGTCGCGCGACCACCGGCCTACCCGTCGGACCGCCCCACGCGACGCGGACGGATCGAGGACCTCATCCGGTCCCCTGGATCCCCGGCCGGACCACGCCAGGGCGCAGCCGCCGCCCACCAACGGCACCCCAGCTCGCCGGTGGACGACGTCCTCGACACGTCCGGGCGACGCTGATCAGCGCCCTCCCCGGAACCGCTCAGAGCACCCGGGCCAGGGACGCCAACGACACGAACGGGTCGCTGCCCACCGGAATGAGCACCGTGCTCGTCACCCCCGCCTCGTGCAGCACGTCCACCCGCCGCCTCGCCTGGTCGGGGGTCCCCACCACGGCCAGCTGCCGCACCCACTCCGCCGGCAGTCGCCGGGCGAACTCGGCGCCGTCCGCGCACCCGTCGCGCAGGGCGACCACCTCGTCGGCGAAGGGCAGCGGCGCCAGGTGGGGCCGCCAGTCGGGTTCGCCGAGGGGCGCCAGGGCGGGGCGGACCGCCGCCACCGCCGCACCCCCGTCGTCGTGGACCACGGCCAGGTTGTAGCCCACCAGCCGGTGGGGGCCGTGCGAGGCGATGCTGCCGAGCGCCGTGCGCGCGTACTCGGGGGACACCGGTTCGGCCAGGACAGTCCCCTCGGCGACCCTCCCGGCCACCGCGAGCGAACGCGGCCCTCGGACCCCGGCGAGCACCGGCGGCGGAACGGCGGGAGGCGTCTCCAACCGGACGCCGTCCAGCCGCACGTGCCGACCAGCCACGTCGACCCGTTCCCCGCGCAGCAGGGCCCGCAGGGCGACCGTGTACTCCTCCAACAGGGTGAGCGGGCTCGCCGGCCACGCCCCGACCTGCCGCATCCAGTCCGGCATGCCGTGACCGACGCCGATGTCGACCCGCCCCGGGAACAACTCCGCCAGCGTCGCCGCCTCCATCGCCGCGAACGCGACGCCGCGGGCACCGACCGGCAGGACCCCGATCCCCACCCGGATGCGGTCGGTCGCGGCGAGCACCGCCCCGGCCTGAGCGAAGCCACCCCGGAAACCGAGGTCCTCGACCACCCACAACTCGCCGAAGCCGAACCGCTCGGCCTCCCTCGCGAAGTCGAGGACCCGGCCGGCTGGCAGGTCGCGGGGCAGCAGCACCCCGGTGGCACGGTCGTCCACGATCATCACCGCTCCTCGATCGCGCCGGGCACCCCGCCCGACATGCTGGTCACCCGGTCCGCGTTCCGGCCGAGGCGTGCCCGACACCGTCATCGTCCTCCGCTGGCGGCCGGGTGGCGCCCGCGGCGAACAGGGCGCAGACCACCAGGACCAGCACGACGATCATCGCGTCCCGCAGGCCGACGTGGTCACCGAGGAAACCCAGCAGCGGCGGGCCGACGAGGAAGGCGACGTACCCGGCGGTGGCCACGGCGCTGACCCGGGCGGTGGCGTCTCCCCCGCCGTCGCCCGCCGCCGAGATCGCCAGCGGGAACCCGAGCGACACCCCCAGGCCCCACACGACCACCGCGCAGGCGGCCACCACCGGGTTGTCGACGAACACCACCGTGGCCAGCCCCACCGCACCGAGGCTGGCGCTGGCCCGCACCACCGCCACCCGGCCGAAGCGCCGAACGACCACCGAACCGCAGAACCTGCCGACGGTCATCGCCGCGACGAACCCCGTGTAGACCAGCGACCCGGACGTCGGGTCGAAGCCGTGCCCGTCGACCATCAGCAGCGGCAACCAGTCGTTCGCGGCGCCCTCCGCGAGGGCGATGGCCAGGGCGACGACGCCGATCAGCAGGATGCGGGAGTCCCGCCACACCTCCCGCTGGCGGCGCGACGCGGCCAGCACGCCCCGGGTGGCCGCCGGTGGACGCTGGCCGAACCCGGCGGGCACCGCGCGCACGGCCAGGACGGCGGCGGTGGCGCACAGCCCGGCCACCCCCGCCAGGTGCACGGCGACGGGGAAGTCGACCGCCGTGAACCAGATCCCGAGGAGCGCGCCGGCGACCGTGCCGAGGCTGAAGGTGCCGTGCAGGGTGGGCAGCAGCGGCCTGCCCTGGAGGCGTTCGACCTCGGCGCCGTCGATGTTCACCGCGATCTCGCCGGCACCCATCCCGAGGCCGAACAGCAGCAGCCCGAGGAAGGCCACCACGGCGGAGGCGAGGAACGCGGCCAGCCCGATGACCGCCAGGCCGGCGATCATGAGCATCATGCTCACCGCCGCGACTCGGCGGGTGCCGTACCGGCGGACGAAGGTGGCGGCCGAGATCACCCCGGTCATCGAGCCGATGGAGAGACCGAACAGCACGAGGCCCATCTGCCCGGTGGTGGCGTCCAGCTGGTCGCGGATAGCGGGCGTCCGGGTCACCCAGGAGGCGAGGGAGATCCCGGGTATCGCGAACAGCACCAGCAACGCGAACCGCCGCCGGGCCGTCTCCCGGTGCTCGGGGGGCACGACGGTCCCCTGCTCGTCAGCAGCCATGACAGCGAGTGCACCTCTCGGTTCCACGGGGCGGGTTCCGGCGGGCGGAGTTCCCAGGACGACACGGGAGTGTACGGTCGTACACACACGCGGTGTACGAGTGTACGCACGAAGCCGTGGACGTGGAGCGGACCTCGGTGACCACAAGCGGTCAGCCCGTTACCCACCGTCCCCGGACAGTGCGATAGGGGCACACCCCGCCGGACCAGCGCGTCGACCGGACGCCGCCGGCCAGACGCGGGCACCAGCGCGGGGACCGCCCCCTCAGCGGACGCGCCGTCCCGCCCCTCCTGCTCCGTGCGGGCTCACCTGGTCCACCGAACGCCCGGACCTCCTGGTTCACTGCGGTCGCGCACCGGCTCCGCCCCTCGCCCGGGTCCGCGGGCCCAGACCTGGATGGCCGGCCCCGCACGGGCTCGCCGAGGGCGCGCGGCCACGTCCGGGAAGAGGGCGCGGCCACGTCCGGGAAAATGCTGCGCCAGGACCGAGGACACCTCGACCGGCGGGAATGGCCCAGGCGGCCGCCGCCAGGGGAGACCACAGGACGATCGGGCCCGCACACCGGGCCGGGGACGGGTGGAGCCATGACGACCAGACGTGTGGACCCCGAACGCCGCGACCGCATCATCACCGCTGCCCTGGACCTCATCGCCGAGGAAGGCGTCGCGGGGACCTCCCACCGCAAGGTCGCCCGGGCGGCGGACGTGCCCCTCGGGTCCATGACCTACCACTTCACCGGCATGGACGAACTGCTCCGCGAGGCCTTCAGCAGGTTCGCGGGCGCCGTCAGCGCGCGGATGGACCACCGGTTGGGCCGGGCCCGCGACCGCGAGGAGGCCAAGGCAGCCATCGCCGACATCATCCACCACCACATCTTCGACACCGCCCGGAACCTCGTCCTGACCCACGAGCTGTACACCCTCGCGGCCCGGAAACCCGCCTTCCGCTCGATCACCCACGACTGGATGCGGCGCACCCGCCACGCCCTCGAACGGCACTTCGACCCCGACACCGCCCGCCAGCTCGACAGCCTCATCGAGGGACTGACCATCCAACACGCCCTGGGCACCGAACCCCTGGAACGAGCGTTCACCGTCGACGCCATCGAACGCATCAGCGGAGGGTCCACTCCCAGCCCCCCTGGTTCTTGAGCGCCCCACCGAATCCGCCCTGGTCACGCCACCGCCCTGGTCCGCCACCGCCCTGGTCCGCCACGCGACAGCGCCCTCGTCGCGCCACGCGACAGCGCCCTGGTCGTCAACCGGGGCGAGATCGCGCTCCGCGTCATCCGCAGCTGCCGGGAACTGGGCATCCGCACCGTCGTGGCCCACTCGACGGCGGACGACGACCCGCCCGCCACGCGGGCCGCCGACGCGTGTGGGTGCGGAACGGACCAGGTCCCGCCCCGCCTCAACCCGGGCCGCGCCACCTACCGTCGCACCACCAACCCGCTGGCGCCCAGCACCACCGCTCGACCCGGTCGACAGCACCCTGAAGCCACGCCCGCCGACCGCCGCCGCGCCTGCGCCCTGCGCGCTCGCCCCCACGTCGCCCGGCCCCCGCGTGGACCTCGCGGTCGCCAACTCCCCCGCTCGGTCCGCAGGACCTCGCCCCCGCAGGCCCTCCCCGCCACGTCGCCGAGCTCCCGCATCGCCCGCGCCTAACGTGCCCCTTCGCGCGGCCGCCGGAAGCCACCGCGTGGCCGGCTCTGCCCCTCGCCCCACCTCCGGCAATCGAAGACGGTGGGCGGAGCGGCACGGTGGGCGAAGCGACGCCGGTCCGAAACCGCCAGTGACCTGGGCGGCGCACACGACCCCGCGACCGCCCCCGGCTCGACTAGGCTCCCGTCGATGAGACGGAAGGCCAGGTCACCGCTGCCGCAGCGCAACGGGTTGGACGCGGCGCGGCTGCGGCTGCCAGCGGACGGCCCGTGGGCGACCCTGCGCGAACACCTCGTCGACCGCCTGCCCCGAGTCGCCCCCGAACGCATCGACGCCCTCTTCCGGGAGGGAGGCTTCGTCGACCACTCCGGGCCGCTCGCCCCGGACAGCCCCTTCGTCCCCCACGCGGTGCTGTGGTTCCACCGCGACCTGCCGGAGGAGGTGCCCGTCCCCTTCGAGATCGGGATCGTGCACCAGGACGAGGACCTGCTGGTGGTCGACAAGCCGCACTTCCTGGCCTCCATCCCCCGGGGCAGGCACATCCTGCAGACCGCGCTCGTGCGCCTCCGCGACGAACTCGACCTGCCCGACCTGGTGCCCGCGCACCGCCTGGACCGGGTGACCGCCGGCCTGCTCATGTTCGTCGTCCGCCCCGAACTCCGGGGGGCGTACCAGACCCTCTTCCGCGACCGCGTGGTGCACAAGGAATACCAGGCCGTCGCGCCGCACGACCCGGCCGTGGAACTGCCCAGGACCGTGCGCTCGCGGATCGTGAAGGAACGCGGCGTCATCACCGCTCAGGAAGTGCCGGGCGCCCCGAACAGCGAGACCCGGATCGAACTCGTCGAGCACCGCGACGGCCTGGGCCGGTACCGGCTGCTCCCGAGCACCGGCCGCACCCACCAACTACGCCTCCACCTCGCCGGGCTTGGCCTGCCCATCCTCGGTGACGACTTCTACCCGATGCTCACCGAGAAACCACTGGACGACTTCACCCGACCACTCCAACTGCTGGCCAAGGCGTTGTCCTTCACCGATCCCGTGACAGGTCGACCACGCCGTTTCGAAAGCCGCCTCACGCTCGGAGCCTGGGACGACTACGAAACCTGGTCCGGGGGCCGACACGACCCGCGCCCCACCTCGTCGGCGAGCCACCCATGAAAGCGGTCTGGATGCTGACCCTTCGGCGCCTCCGCCTACCACTCCCACTCTCCGCGATACCGTGTCTCCGCACCGTGCGCACCGCCTCAGCTCCACCGCCCGGCGGGTCTTCCTCCGCGTGCGAGTCAGCTTCGAGAAGGCCTCGTACGACAGCGAGAAAACGCAGCGGACGACCGCTGGGATGCTCCGACCCACGGGTGAGGAGCAGCCGCAGGTCCGAGTACGATTTGCAGCGAACCCCCCGGGTCTGATGTCAAACCTCGGGTTCGCTGCAAAACAGCCACGAAAAACGCCTCGCGGACAGCCTCCACCTGCGCCTTTACTCTCGGGTCCTCATCGCCCCTAAGAGGGGTCACAACTCCTCCAGCAGCGCGACGACGTCGACGACCTTCGCGTCCTCATCGCCCCTAAGAGGGGTCACAACCCGAGAGGGAGGCCAAGGACGCCGAGAACGCCGCGAGTCCTCATCGCCCCTAAGAGGGGTCACAACATGTTGAACTTGGGGCGCGGCTTGTCCAGGGCCGAGTCCTCATCGCCCCTAAGAGGGGTCACAACTCCACAGGAGAACGTGCCCCAGCGCGGAGTCGGGGGGTCCTCATCGCCCCTAAGAGGGGTCACAACACGAGCACGGCCACCTCAACGTGACCCGGGGGGGACCGTCCTCATCGCCCCTAAGAGGGGTCACAACACCGGGACACCGGGGACGCCTGCGACGCCGACGGGGTCCTCATCGCCCCTAAGAGGGGTCACAACTCGTTGGTGAACGACCAGCTCCGGAGCGTCTCCGGGGTCCTCATCGCCCCTAAGAGGGGTCACAACGGCTCGTACCCGGCGATCCGTTCGACCGGGTACCCGGTCCTCATCGCCCCTAAGAGGGGTCACAACCCGCAACCGAGATCGATTGGTGCCGGCCGCTTGCCGGTCCTCATCGCCCCTAAAAGGGGTCACAACGTGCCGGCCAGGCGCAGCAGCGCCGGCAGGTCCCATGTCCTCATCGCCCCTAAGAAGGGTCACGACGTGCCTCGGCGTGGAGGCGTCACCACGGGGTACCGCCCAGGCTCGCTGGCCCGCTGTCGACGACGATCAGCTTGTCACCCAGGAAGCCGTCCACGTCTGGGCCCAGCCACGACTCGCCTGGTCGAGCACGGTGGAACCTGAAGGTTCCGTTCGTGCTGTTCGCTCCCACGATGCAGCGCACCGCGACGGGCTCGGGCAGCGCACGGACAAGCCGCACGACCTCCAGGGCGAAGCCCAACCCGTGCCGCGACATCCGCACCTGGTCCGCCTCGCTGATCACCGGCTCGCCGTCCTCCAGGCATCCGACATCGACGGGAACCACGTCATCCAGGTGGATCTCGTTCGTCGCGCACTCCCATGCGGTCAGATCCTCGGTAGCGGCGTGGGGTGCGTGAGCACGGGTCGCGCGTCGGGCGAAGACCAGGGCCGGGCCGGCCCGCACGATGCCCTCGTCCAGCACCTCGCGCAGCTCGGGAGCCAACTCCGCCACTGGGGTCGCGCCCGCCAGGCCTCCCGGCTCCAGGGCGCGGACCGCCACCTCGTTCATCCGGATGTTGAGCACGGAGCAGAGCCTGCCAGGGACACGCCGAAGGACGCACGCGAAGACCGGCCTGCTGCTGACCGGCACCGGATGCGCGCGATGACCTTCCCCCTCCCCGTGGGCCACGCCTGGGTCGCCTACGCGCCAGGACGTCGAAGCCGGAAGGGGACGGCCTCCTTCGAGGGAGCCATCCGCTGTCGCGCCAGGCCTGGTCCCGCTCGTTCCAGCCAGGTCCCGAACGCCATCGCCGACCGTCCTTCGACGATGGCGAGCGGGCACCGGACCGGTGACCGGGTGCGGTCGATGACGATGGTGACGTCCGCGTCGCCGCTTCGCGTGTGCCGACGGCGGTGTTCGTCGACCCCTGAGAACCGCCACCCCGTCGCGGCGAGCCGAGGCCTCGATCAGGATTAGCCTGCCCTCCTGCGGTGGCATGGCGTCGGCGGCGGTGTGCCAGAACCCCCAACTCCCGACGACGCGGTCAGGGGCGGGTGCTGACGGGCGACCCGGACCAGTGCCCAGGCCAGGCCTCCGGGGAGCGCGCTTCGCCCACTGGGACCGGCGGACCGTGGTCACGGGTGGTGGGGCGCCACCCGAAGGACGGGTGCGCGTGCCGCGTGTGACGGTGTCTCGCGGGGCACCGAAGGGCCGCATCACCGCCACCTGGCGAACGTCGACGTTCATCCCGACCTCGATGCCGCGTGCGACGGTCCTACCGAGCGATGTTCGGCAGCGGGGGCGTCAGGTGAGCAGGCGACGGCGGTAGCCCTCGGCGACCGCCGAGGCGCGATCACGAACGCCGAGTTTGTCGTAGATGTGTTGCAGGTGGGTCTTGATGCTCGCTTCGCCGATGAACAGGGCCGTGGCGGCCTCCCGATTCGAACTGCCGTTCGCGACCAACTGGAGTACCTCCCTCTCCCGGTCGGTCAGGGTGCCCCGGCCGGGCCTCCGAACCTGGCCCATGAGGTGGTGGGTCACCGACGGCGCGAGCACCGGCTCGCCGCGCGCTGCCGCACGGACGGCGCGCGTCAGTTCGTCGGGCAGCGCGTCCTTCAGGAGGTATCCGGTGGCGCCCGCCTCGATCGCCGGCAGCACGTCGCTCTCGCTGTCGAAGGTGGTCAGGATCAGCACGCGGGTGTTCGGGGACCGCTCCCGCAGGGCGGCGGTCGCGGCGACGCCGTCCATGCCCGGCATTCGGAGGTCCATGAGCACCACGTCCGCTGCCAGCCGCTCCGCACGTTCGATGCCCTCGGCGCCGTCCCCGGCCTCACCGACCACGAGGATGTCCTCGGCGTCCGCGAAGGTGTCGCGAAGACCGCCCCTCACGATCGGGTGGTCGTCGACGACTACCAGACGAATCATCCGTCGGTCTCCCCCTTCGCTCCCGTGCCGCCGGGGGCGATCGCCGGCACGCGCGCACTGACGGATGTCCCTTCACCCGGTGCGCTCTGCACCTCCACGTGACCGCCGACCCCTCTGATGCGCTGGCGCATGCTCGTCAGTCCGAAGCCGGTGCCGACCCCGTTCGTGAAGCCTCGTCCATCATCCCGGACGTCCAGCAGCACCTCGGTGCCCGTGTATGACAGGGTGACACCGACACGCGAGGCCTCCGCGTGCTTGGCCACGTTGGTCAGTGACTCCTGCGCGACCCGGAAGAGCGACACCTCGATCGCCGGGCTCAGTGGCTCTCGGGTGCCGGTGACCTCCACCTGTGTCCTGATCCCCTGGTCCTCCGACCATCGCTCGGTCAGGGTGCGGAGCGCGTCGGGGAGGTGCGCTCGCCCGAGTTCCTGGGGGGCGAGTGCCCGCACGGACCGTCTGGCCTCGGTCAGGCTGTCGCGCGCGAGCCGCAGTGCGCGCGCGACGTGCTCCTCCGCCTCGCCCGGCGCACGCGCGGAACGCTCCGCCGCCTGGAGCTGCGTGATGATGCCGGCGAGCCCCTGGGCCAGCGTGTCGTGGATCTCGCCGGCCAGTCGCTGCCGCTCGTCCTGCGCCCCGGATTCACGGGCCTGGGCGACGAGTTGCGCGTGGAGCCCGGCGTTCTCGTGCAGTGCCGCTTCGAGGCGCTCGACGAGTTCCTCCCGCCTGCGTTCCTCGGGTTCGGTGTGCGCCGTCAGCAGGATGCCCACCCCGATCGCCGCCGTCTGCACGGCGACGATCAGGATGAACTCCGCGAGCACGTCGGGGGCCGGGTGAGCCCATACGCGCATGACCGAGCCGTTGAGGGCAACGGAGGTGGCCAGGACTCCGAGCACCCCCAACGGCCACGGCCTGAGCAGGTAGGCGTGGAAGAAGCCCGCGATGATGAAGACGAGGAAGATGTCGGAGTACGTCATGAGGGTGACGCACGACGCCAGCAGCCCGACGAGGTAGATGCCCGCCGACGTGGGCCGCAGCGTCCTCCTCCTGATGGGCAGGGTGTGACCGAACAGCACCCACAGCACCGAGATCGCGACCAGCCCGAGGACGGCCGGACCGTCGGGCCAGAAGGGTTCACCGGAGGTGGGGAGCACCCACGAGAAGTGGATCGCGGTCGAGATCGCCAGCAGCAGCCACGGGCTGACCAACTGCAGGAGGTCCCAGACCCGGAGCTGCTCCGCTTTCCAGGCCAACCGGGAGCGGTTCGCGATCGCCGCCTCTTGGCTGATGGCGGACTCGTGCGCCGCGAAGTTCAGCCGCTCACCCGTGCCGGCGTCCCTCGTCATCGACATCTACTCCCAGCGGAAGAGCTTGGCGGCGACCGCGCTCGCGGTCACCGCGATACCCGCCATCACGGCGATCTGCGGCCAGAAGGGCTGCCCACCAGCTGTGGCGGTGATCTGGCCCGCTTCGGCGGACCACGCCGCGGTGAGGGCCTGCAGCCCCGGCGGTATGAACTCTCCGACCTCGCGCAGCACGTCGGGCATGACGACACGGGGCAGGAAGGCTCCCCCGAAGAACATCAGCGCGACGAACAGGAGGGTACCGAGCTGGTTCGCGGCACTGCTCGTTCGGACCACCGCGGCGGACACCATGCCGAGCCCGAGCAGCGCCGCGTAGCCGACGACGAAGGCGACGACGAACTCCAGGGGTCGTTCGGGCGGTGCGATGTCCAGTACCGCCCACGCGAGGAAGGTCATGAGCGCCGCGGAAACGACCACGGAGGAGAGCGCGACGATCATCTGCGCGAGCAGGACTCCCCTCGGATGCGCGGGAGTGGTCGACAGCCTGCGGAGGATGCCGCGCTCCCGGTACGTCGCTGTCACCGCTGGGACGTGCTGCACGGCGATCATCACCATCCCGAACACCAGTGCGGTCGGCGCCCAGATGTCGATGTCCCGGAGCCCGCCGGTTTCCGGCGACGGCTCCCTGAGCGCCGGGATGGCACCCAGGCCGAGCAGCAGTCCCGTCGGGAACAGCACACCGAAGATGACGGTGGCGGAATCTCGGAGGAAGAGCTTCCCCTCGACCTTGACCATCTTCAGGAGGGCACGCATCAGCCGACCCTCCTCGTGGAGTTCCCCGGGGACTCGGGAGCGCGTCCGGTGAAGGCCACGAACGCATCGTCGAGGTTGCGCTGGTCGACGCGGAGATCCTCGGCCACGACCCGCGCCCTGGCGAGGGCCCCGGCGACGCTGCTCAGGAGCTGCCCCCTGCCGGTGACCAGCCAGCGGCCCTCGGTGATCTCGACATCGGTCACGTCGGGAAGATCGGTCAGAACACTCCTGTCCAGCGGTTGGGACACGCGGAACCGGACCTGCCGCGCCCCGCTCGACCGCGCGATCAGCCCAGCCGGTGTGTCCACCGCGGCGACCCGGCCACCGTTGATGACGGCGATCCGGTCGCTGAGGCGTTCCGCCTCATCCATGAAGTGCGTGACGAGGAGGATCGTGACGCCCGTGTCGCGAACCCGCTCGATGAGGCTCCAGGTGTCGCGTCTCGCCTGCGGGTCCAGTCCCGTCGTGAGCTCGTCCAGAATCGCGACTTCCGGGTTGCCGACCAGGGCGAGCGCGATCGAAAGCCGCTGCTTCTGCCCGCCGGAGAGGGCTTTGTACTGGGTGTCGCGCTTCTCGGTGAGCCCGAGGAGCTCCATGAGCTCGCGCCAGTCGGCGGGGTTCCGGTAGAAGGAGCTGTGGAGCTCGAGGGCTTCGGCGACCTTGATCGCGTCCGGGAAGCTGCTCTCCTGGAGTTGCACGCCGAGTCGCTCACGCACCTCCGCCCGGTCCTTGGTCGGATCGAGCCCCAGCACGGAGAGCGAGCCGGAGTCGGGCGTTCGCAGGCCGGCGATGCTCTCGACGGTCGTCGTCTTGCCGGCGCCGTTGGGCCCGATGATGCCGAAGATCTCCCCCTTCTCGACAGTGAAGGAGACGTCGTCGACGGCGACGTGCTGCCCGTAGCGCTTGTGCAGGTTCCGTACTTCCAGTGCGGTCACACCGCGAAGTCTCGGGCGCGCCTCGCCTCGCCACATCGACCGTGGCGTCCGCGCTCGGGTTGATTCGTGCCTCCACCGTTCGGTGGATCCACGGCGACCCGCGGAGGGCCCGAAGCCCTGGTGGTCGTCGCGTGACCTGGCACCGCGACCCGCTGCCGGCCTGGAGAACGGAGGTGGAACCGAATGATCGACCTCCTACGCCGGACTCACTTCTCAGATGAACTCAACGTCGGTCGCGGCGTGGTCGTTCCCGCGCACGCGGGGCTGTTCCAGGGGGAGGAATGACGCCAGAGGTGATCGTGCCGTCGTCCCCGCGCACGCGGGGCTGTTCCGGAAGCCTGATCCTTGTACCGTACTGGATTTGTTGGAGGCCCTGCACCCCAGGAAGGATGAGGAGCATGGGTTCCGCGAAGAAATACCCCCAGGAGTTGCGGCGACGCGCGGTGGAGATGGTCCGGGAACTGGAGGGGCAGTGGGGACCCGGACGTGGAGCCATCGCCCGGGTAGCCGACCAACTCGGAGTGCACCCCGAGGCCCTGCGGTACTGGGTCCGCAGCGGTGAACCCAGCACCGACACCGGCTCGGCGGACTCCACGAATACCGGGGAGTCGGACCGGGACCGGATCGCACGGCTGGAACGGGAAAACGCCGAACTCCGCCGATCCAACGAAATCCTCAAGGCTGCCTCGGCTTTTTTCGCCCGGGAGATGGACCCCCGCCCACCGAGCTGACCGAGTTCGTCGACCACCACCGGGACCGGTTCCCCGTGGAAGTATCCTGCCGCACAGTAGGGCTGAGCGTGTCCACCTACTACGCGATTCGCAACCGACGGACGAACCCCTCCGCCCGGCACCGCCGCGACCGGGAACTCGTTGCGGTGATCCGCCGGATTTGGGAGGACTCGCACCGGCTCTACGGGGCACGCAAGGTCTGGGCGGCACTGCACCGCCAAGGCGTGACCGTGGGCCGCTGCACCGTGGAACGGCTGATGCGGTCCGAGGCCATGACCGGGCTGGTCACCCGGTCCCGCCGGCCGCGGTCGATGCTGCCCGGGCAGGTCGAGGGCCAGCCCGGTGACCTGGTCGAGCGGGTGTTCCGGGCACCGAGGCCGAACCAGTTGTGGGTCACGGATCTGACCTACGTTCGGCTCGGGGAGAGTCGGTTCGTGTATTCGGCGTTGGTCGTGGACGCGTTCTCGCGGGCGATTGTGGGGTGGCAGGTGTCGGATACCGCTGATACGTCGCTGGCGTTGGATGCGTTGGATATGGCGCTGTGGGCGCGGAGGAGTCGTCTGTCTCCTGGTTTGGTGGCTCATTCCGACCGGGGGGTGCAGTACACGGCGTTGCGTTACAGTCAGCGGTTGAGCCGGTCGGGGATCGCGCGGTCGATTGGGCGGCGAGGTGATTCCTACGATAATGCGCCGGCGGAGTCGGTCTACGCGTTGTACAAGAAGGAGCTGATTTACCGGAAAGGCCCGTGGAAGGGGGTTGCGGACGTCCGCGCTGCTACTGCCGAGTGGATTCACTGGTACAACCACCACAGGCTGCACAGTTGGTGTGGGAATAGGCCACCGCTGGAATACGAGCAACGAAACCGGCGACAGGCCATGGCAGCAGACGGGAGGGAACGCCACTGATCCATTGCCGAGAGTGTCAATCGAGTGCGATCCCGGGTCTTGGTGGTGGCGCAGGGAGGTCGCCGGTTCAGGATCCAACGGCGGCCCTGCCGCCGCGTTCGGCCACATCGACGGTGTGGCGCAGCAACAGCGCCGTAGTCACCGGGCCGACGCCGCCCGGCACGGGTGACAGCGCGGCTGCTTTGCCAGTGACACCAGGATCGACGTCGCCCACCAATCCACCCTCTGGTGTCGGATTGGTGCCGACGTCCACGACGACCGCAACGGGGCCGATGTGATCCGCGGTGATCAGGCGGGCGCGACCCACAGCCGCGACGACGACGTCGCCACGGCTGGTCACCTCGGCGAGACCGTGGGTGCGCGAGTGGGCGATGGTTACAGTGGAGTGTCGGTCGAGCAACAGGTGCGCGAGCGGCTTGCCCACCACAGTGGATCGGCCCACGACCACGGCGTGCTTGCCGTGCAGGTCGATGCCGTGGTGATCCAGCAGCTCCACGACGGCCTGCGCCGTTGCCGGAGCGAACGCGCGGAGCCCGGTGGCGAGCCGCCCGAATGACTCGGGGTTCGCGCCGTCGACGTCCTTCTCCGGGGCGATGGCTACGGAGACCCGCTCCGAACGGACCCCGTCAGGCAACGGGGTCTGGAGGATGATGCCGTGGACACCGGGATCGTCGCCCAGCTTGACGAGCATGCTCCGGATGTCGCTCTCCGTCGCTGTCACCCCGAGTTCCTCGACCCGTCCGGCGATTCCCACGGCGGCCGCCGCCTTCGTGATGGATCGGACGTACCAGGCGCTCGCCTCGTCATCAGTGGCGGTGACGATCGCAAGTCCCACTTGGACACCTCGGGCAGTGAGCGCCTGAACCCGTTCCGCAGTGTCCTTTTTGATCTGTGCGGCGAGTACCTTACCCGAAAGGACGGTCGTCACTTCGAGATCCCTTCCAGCACAGCGGAGGTCACGCGCTCGGCCCGCTTGGTGATGACCTGGACTCGTGCGGCCTGGGCGGCCAGCTCGGTCCGGGTCGGCTCGTCCTTGATACCCGCCCGGTTGATCTCGATGTTGACCCGTGCCGTGACGGCGGCGGCCCTGGCCGCTTCGGCCGCGCAGGCGATGTCGGTGACGACGTTCCGGTTCCCGATGGGTAGCAGCCCCTCGGCGAGCCCGACAATGCGGTCGGTCAACTCGACCACCTCGACCGGCGGCGCGGCCGAGGCGACCAGTGCCCGCTCAATCGCCTGTCGTCTTTCGACCTCCTGAGGCTCCGTTCCGCGGGGAAGGGCGTAGGCATGGCCGACCGCCTCGAACGCGGCGGCATCGCGCGCGGCGACAGCCAGCGCGGCTTCGCGCACGTCATCGGACTCGGCAACGATTCGCCCAATCGTGTCGGCATGCTCGGCGTACTTCGCGCCATCGCTGTAGCGGCCGACCATTCCGACGAGCGCAGCGGCCTGCGCCGCATGCAAGGCCGAACTCGCGCCACCGCCTGGCGTCGGCGTCCGCGCCGCCAACTCGTCCAGGAATGCGCCAATCGCGCTCCGGTGCATGAAAATCCTCTCAACCAGAACTGTGCCACTCCAGATCCTAGTACTACAACGGGCGGGATCAAGGGCGGGGGTCGAGGTTACCGGCACATCCTGTGGAAGCACCGCGGCGACTTCGAGCGAATGGCGGTTGGTACCAACCCGAACTGGCGTGACGTCGCGTACATCGCGATGGATTCCATCGCCAAGGACCCGGACGTCTGGCGGAACGCAAGCGGCGGCGAGAACTGTCGATCGCGACTCATCTACTTGATCAACAAGAGCACCGGCCAGGTGGTGCGCACACAGATCGTCAAGTAGATCTCCGTGTTCAGGGGCGCGAACACAAACGACATCATCACTGCCTACTCGTCGTCCACCCAGTGCTAGTCTGACGGGATGGGCAGCTCGCACATCAGCCCTGAGATGGCGTTGATTCGCCACCTCAGGGCTCGTGGCTTTACTATTCAAGAAGGACGAAAGCCCGGCGACTATGTTGTCACCGCGCACGACGACAATGAACTTGACCTCCGGCCGCGCTTGAGCCTGCCCGGCGACTTGGTCGTCGAGTACCTTGAGACAATGAACCGCACCTTGGGCGCTACTCCGCCAGGGGTGGACGCCCTGCCGCTCGTGGAGGTGCACCTCGAAGAGGAATTGTCTACCGCAGGTGCCGACGGCCGCAACCATGCTACGGCGGTTGGTGTTCGACGTGGAGTGGACGGTCGCGCGGAGTGGTTTGCGCGCCATGCCGACCTGGAAGACTTTTGGCGGCGCGGTGGTCCATCGGAAGATCTTGAGTGGCGAGCCAATCCTCCGAAGTAGGCGTGTCGGACCTCCTGGGAATCAGAGGTGATACAGCTTGTTGAAGTTTCTCGGCCGCTCCGATGACCAAGTCAAGATCCGGGGAGTTCGGATCGAGCCGGAAGAGATCGCCACGGTTCTGGTTGACCACGAAGCCGTCGACCAGGCTGTGGTGATGGCCCAGGAAGACCGGCTGGTCGCCTATGTCGTGCCGGATACCACGAGCGCTGGCAGAACACACGAGTTTCTCACCCGTTCGCAGTCCGGTGAGTTGGACGGCTTGCCGTCCCGTGAACTGCCGAACGGAATGATCGTTCTGGGCCGCAACAACGCGGAAATCGACTTTCTCCACCAGGAGATCTTCGAACGTCGTGAGTATTTGCGGCACGGCGTGACGCTTCCGCGGGATGCTGTCGTTTTCGACATCGGCGCGCACATCGGTCTCTTCTCGCTCTTCGTCGCACAGAACGCGCCGGACGCGACGATCTACGCGTTCGAGCCGATCCCGGACCTCAGGCGCGAATTCGCGCTCAACATGTCTGTCAACGGGGTTGAGGCGCACGTCTTTGAGTGCGGTGTCGGCGCGGAGCCCGGCACCGCGTCGTTCACCTTTTACCCCCAGTTGTCCATGCTGTCCGGTCGGTTCGGTGATGAGTCTGACGAGCGTGCGGTGGTCGAGGCCTATGCCCTGCGCAACGCGGGCGAGGGCGTCGTCGGCGCGATCGCTGAACTTGTGACCGAACGACTGCGTGACCGACACGATGTCGTCTGTTCGGTGCGCACCGTCTCCGACATCATTGATGAGCATCGGGTTGAGCAGATCGACCTGCTGAAAGTGGACGCGGAGATGAGCGAGGCCGAGGTGCTGCGGGGCATCAGGCCGGAGCACTGGTCACGGATCCGGCAGGTCGTCGCCGAAGTGCATGACCGCGATGGTCGGTTGGACATGGTTACGGAATGATTGCGCGCCAATGGATTTACCGTCCACGTCGAGACTTCGGATCCGCTGATACACAGTGGACTTATCAACGTCACCGCGACCAACAATCCGCGCACCGCAACTGCGCCTGCGGCGTCACGCGGCCACGGGCCAGGAACCCAGGCATTGAGGACCGAACTTCGAACGGCATTGAGCGCGCTGTTGCCGGATTACCTGGTGCCCAACGACTTCGTCTTCCTGGCGTCGCTGCCGGTCTCGCAGAACGGCAAACTGGACCGCAAGGCGCTTCCCGCGCCTGTCCGCATCTCGTCGGGATCTCGGCGGGATCTCGGCGGGCGCCGTCGAATCCGGTGGAGGAGTTTCTGTGCGGCCTGTTCGCCGAGGCGGTCGGGCTCGACCACGTCGGTGTGGACGACGACTTCTTCGACATCGGTGGGCATTCCCTGCTCGCGGCACGCTTGGTGAGCTCGATCAAGGCGTCCTTCGGTGTGGAGCTCTCGATCAGTCGCCTCTTCCAGGCGCCGACAGTCGCGCAGATGAGCGATCTGTTCAACACCGGTGAGGTGTCGAACAACGAGGACGTGCTGTTGCCGATCCGAGCGAACGGTGATCGACCGCCCATCTTCTTCGTCCATCCCGGCATCGGGTTGAGTTGGTGTTATGCCGGATTCGCCCGCTGGCTGCGCGGTCCCGCGATCTACGGGCTGCAAGCGAGGGCGGTGTCGGATGCCGACCTGCTCGCGCCGACGTTGACGGACATGGCGCTGGACTACCTCAGCCGACTCCGCGAGGTTCAGCCGGCAGGCCCGTACCGCTTGGCGGGCTGGTCGTTCGGTGGCAACGTGGCCCACACGATCGCAGCGATGCTCGGTGAAGCCGGAGAACAGATTGACCTGCTGGCGTTGATCGACTGCTATCCGTACGCTGGCGGAGAACCAGGCTCGACCGCTGAGGAGCCAGCACCAGACCTCGAAACGGTACGCCGTCTGCACCTCGACGGCACGGCGTTGTCCCAGGTGGATGATGGACGGGCGGCCGAGTTGGCCACCGTTCTCGGGCACAACACGCGCCTCGCCGTGAAGCACGACCCACCCCTGTTCGACGGGGACGTGCTGTTCTTCAGCGCTACCGGTGATCGTGACATTCCCGAGCTCAAACCCACGGCATGGCGACGTTTCGTCACGGGTTCTTTGCACCTGCACGTCATTGCCGCACAGCACCACGAGATGTTGCGGCCAGAGCCGTTGGGTCGAATAGCCGAGGTGTTTGCCGAGAAGATCGAGAGGACGAGTCGTGACCGAGACGTTCGGCAGTCCCGACGGGGAGTTCCCAATGCCGGTGAATGACGGATTGTAGCACTTCGATCTGTCCGATCGCGTTCGCGACGTGCGGACATCGAGGTGGCGCAATCGCTTAGTAGGCGGAGTCAACCGCGTGCTTGCGCGGTACGGCGCTGAGCGTTAACCAGCGCGATCAGCGCGGAGTTCGTCTGTTTTGACAGCCCAACCGAAGGAACTTTTACAGTGTCCACGAAGGAATCTGGCGGCGCCAAGGTGAAGCTGGGTCGTCGCTTCAACAGGCTCTTTGCCGCTACTCTCGTATCGTCCATCGGTACCGGCATGTATGCCGCCGCGTTGCCCCTGCTGGCTCTGCAGAGCACCAGCAGTCCGTTGGCGTTGAGCGCCGTCGTCATGGCGGCCGAGATTCCCTGGGTGCTGCTCTCGCTGCACGCCGGTGTCGTGGTGGACCGGCTGGACCGCCGGCGGGTGATGGTGTGGGCGGACCTGGGCAGGTTCGCCGTCTTGGTCGTTCTCGCGGCGCTGATTCTGACCGCGCAGGTGCACCTGGTGTGGCTGGTGCTCGCGGCGTTCCTGCTGGGTGTCGGCCAGGTCTTCTTCGACATCGCCGCCCAGTCGGCGATTCCCCACTTGGTGTCCCGGGATCCGCGAAGCCTGGCAACGGCGAACGGGCGGATCGCCATGGCGGACAGCAACGGTGAAGACTTCGTGGGGCCTCCCGTCGGCTCCGCGCTGTTCGGCGTGTGGAACGTCCTGCCGTTCGCCAGCAACGCTCTCTCGTTCGTCGCCAGCGGTCTGTTGATCTTCTCGATCGGGGCGGACGCCAAGTCGAAGGAGAAGCCCGAAGCGCCACGCAAGAGCGTGCGGAGCGACATCGTCGAGGGCATCCGGTGGTTGTTCGGGAACCGGACCCTGCGGGCTCTGGCCACGGTGTCCTGCCTCGGCAACGTCGCCGCCACCGCTCAGTTCGCGATGCTTGCGCTGCTGGCCAAGGAGGTTCTCGAACTTCCCGATTTCGGCTTCGGTCTGTTGCTGACGGCCACTGCGGTTGGCGCGACGGTCGGGGGACTGGCCGCCGGGGCCGCTAGCAAGCGATTCGGCCCCGGTACGGTAATGCTCGTGGGCAAATCCGGCGTGGGCGCGGCCATTCTGGTTCTAGGACTTGTCGGCAATTCGTGGGTTGCGGCCGCGATGATGACGGTGACCGGTGCGCTGATGACTGCGGAGAAAGTTGTGGTGAGCACATTGCGTCAGCAGATCGTGCCCGATGATCTCTTGGGGAGGGTGCTTTCTTCGAGCAGGCTGGTGGTGATGACCGGAGGTCCGATCGGAGCGATGCTCGGCGGCGTTCTCGCGACCGTTTTCGCCGTCCAGGTCTCGTACATCGTTTCCGGTGTTTTCCTGATCCTGGTGGCATTGGCCTTCTATCCCGTGCTGAACAACCGCGCCCTGGTGAGCGCCACGGAGAATTCGGCCTGATGAGCGCGAGGATTTCGCGTCCGCACGGGGAGGCGCCGCTCCGCGCACTAAGGCTCGTGATATGTCGCCATACAACATGGGGGGATGATTTGTCGTGATCACCTGCGGAATCAAGGCATCGCATGACGGTGCGGTCGCGGTCGTCGAGGACGGCCGCCTCCGGTTCAGCGTCGAAACCGAGAAGCTGGGCAACGGAGAGCGCTACAGCTCTCTCGCCAGCCTCCAGCAGGTGACGGACATCCTGGCCGGGGAAGGTCTGGCGCCAGCCGACGTCGACCAGTTCGTCGTCGACGGCTGGTACACGCAAGACGCCAACGGCGCGCACGTCGTCTCGATCGGCACTGGCGAGAAGTCGGTGCAGCTCGCCGTCGCGCCCTACGTGGAGGGTCCCGGCGCCGCAGGACCTCTGCAGCGGCACACCTTCACCGGTCTCGAACTCGCGGGCGCGAGCGGTGGCTACGCGGGCTTCACCCATGTGGCCAACCACCTGCTCGGCGTCTACTGCACGAGCCCGTTCGCCGCGCCGTGAGAACGCGCTGGCCCTCGTGTGGGACGGCGGGATCATGCCGCGGTTGTACGAGGTGCACGCCGCGACCCGTGAAGTGACGCTGGTGTCCGCTCTCCTACCGGTCATGGGCAACACCTTCGCGGACTTTTCCGCTGCGTTCGAGCCGTTTGCCGCCGACACCAGCGGCCTCTCGCCGGATCAGGCGGAACGCCACCACTTGTCAATCGCAGGGAAGGCGATGGCGTACGCGGCGCTGGGCACGGCCGAACCGACGGCGTTCCCGCTGCTGGACGACCTCATCGCCGAGTTCCCCAAGGTGGACAACGACAACGGGCTCGTGCTGGGCGCGAAGGTCGCGTCGAACCGGAACGAGATCATGCCGGGGATGTCCAACGCGGACATTATCGCCACGTTCCAGGACTACCTGGGCAACCGGCTGCTGCAACGGCTCACTAGGCTGGTGGAGCGCAGGTTCCCGGGTCGGCGCCTCAACCTGGTCCTCGGCGGTGGCTGCGCGCTCAACATCAAATGGAACACGCTGATCCGCGCCAGTGGACTGTTCGAGGACGTGTTCGTTCCGCCGTTCCCGAGCGACGCCGGAGCGGCCATCGGCACGGCGGTCTGCGAGATGTTCCGGCGCGGCACGCCAGCGCTGGAGTGGGAAGTCTACAGTGGACCTACCCTGACCGCTGGCGGCGCACCGAAGGGGTGGCAGGTCCAGCGGTGTGACGAGCGACAGCTGGCTCTCCTGATGCACATCGAGAACGAACCGGTGGTCGTGCTGTCGGGCCGTGCCGAACTGGGGCCGCGCGCACTGGGCAACCGAAGCATTCTTGCCCCCGCCACCGATCCCGCGATGAGGGCCCGGCTCAACGCGATCAAGAATCGTGCCGACTACCGGCCGGTGGCGCCGATCTGCCTGGTGGACCGTGCGAAGGAGGTCTTCGTTCCCGGTACACCGGACCCGTTCATGATATTCGAGCACCGGATGCGGCCGGGATGGGCCGCCGCGTCCCCGCCGTCGTTCACCTCGACGGCACGGCCAGGCTGCAGACCCTCGACGCGCACAGCGATCCCGCCGCGTCCCTCATCCTGGCGGCATATGCGGAGATCAGCGGTGTGCCCGTGCTGTGCAACACGAGCGCAAATTTCGAAGGACGCGGATTTTTCCCCGACGTTGCTTCGGCCGCCCGGTGGGGAAAGACACGCTACATCTGGTCGGACGGCCTGCTCTACACCAATCCGGCCATCGGGTGAACATCATGGATCTCGCAGCATCGATCAATGAGACCGGCACGACGTTGCCGGAGTTGTTCCAGGCCCAGGTAGCGCGCTCCCCTGAAAGGACGGCGGTGGAGTTCGAGGACGTCCCGCTGAGCTACGCGGAGCTGAACGCGCGCGCCAACCGGTTGGCACACCGGCTGATCGCCCACGGCGCCGGACCGGAGCAGGTCGTGGCGCTGGCGGTGCCCCGGTCGGAGGATCTAGTGGTGGCGCTGCTGGCGGTGCTGAAATCAGGGGCGGCCTACCTGCCGATCGATCCGTCCTATCCGGCCGATCGGATCGCGTTCATGCTGGCCGACACCTCGTGCCGGATCGTGCTGGTCACCCCCGAGACCATCGGTGTGCTGCCGGAGTTGAAGTGTCCGCACCTGCTTCTGGACTCGGTGGCCAACGGGCAGTGGCCGTCCACCGATCCCGTCGACCAGGATCGCCTTGCTCCCCTGCACCAGGACCACCCTGCGTACACGTCGGGCTCCACCGGGAGGCCGAAAAGGGGTGGTGCTGCCATGCGGTGTCCTGGTGAACCTGGTGTTGTGGCACGGCTCCGTATCGCCGACCGGCCTGCGGGTCCGGACCGCGCAGTTCTCCGCAATCAGCTTCGACGCCTCGGCCACGGAGATCCTGTCGACGCTACACCGTGGCGGGTGCCTGGTCATGCCCGACGAGCAGACACGGCGCAGCCCGGAGCGGTTCGTGCGCTGGCTCGAGGACAACCGGGTCAGCGAACTGCACGCGCCCAACGCGATGGTCGACGCGGTGTGTGAAGCCGCCGCCGAGGAAGGGCTCAGGCTGCCCACCCTCGTCGAGATCGCGCAGGCCGGCGAGGCGTTCGTGCTGTCCGACCGGATCGCCGTCGTGGCCGCGAGGGCAGCGGGGTTCCGCACGGCGTTGATTCGGCGCGGCCCATGGGGGCACCTGTGGGCTGACGATCCGCTGGTACGTCGCGATGCGGAGTGGGTGATTGACTCGATCCATGACCTGCCAGGTCTGCTGTTTTCACGGTGAGCGGCTGGTGATTGGCGGATCAACGAGCGTGGGCCCACGCCGCGAGGTCGAGCAGGCCAGTACTGGGCGCGTTGTGAGTGCGCAGCAATGTTGACAGGGACTGACGGACCTGCGGGTGGGTGCGAACGTGTTCGGGCGCGGCCTGCCGAGCGGTCTGAAGGCACACGTAAGCGTCATCGTGGTAACCGAGGTCGAGCTGGGCACCGGCTAGATCGATAAAATAATGGGAGCGGCGCTCGGCGGGGAGCTCGTCGGGCGGATGCCAGGACGCCGCACGTTCGATACCCAGTGGATCTCGTAGCTCAACGGCGACCGCGAGTTCGTGTATGCGCAGGGAAGCCGGCCCGAACGCGGTGCCCAGGTAGAAACCATGCCTGGTCGTCTGACCTGGTCACTGCGGTGATGCGTTCCTCCAACCGGATGAACGGTGTCAGCGGTGGGAGCGTGAATTCGGTCGGTGTCGGCATCGAATGCAGCAAGCGCAGTGCACCGGCCACTTCGGTGGGTGTGCCGTGCCGATGAGGGGGAAGTTCCTGCCAGAAGGTCACTGCGCGTCCTGCGGCCGGAATCGGCTGGTCGACGTCGGCTACGAGGCGGACTGCGGGAACGCCCTGCTGCTCTGCCCAACGGGCGACCTGGACTTCCTTCGCTGCTGCGCTGAACTGTCCTGGTCGAGTCACGCGGACCACGACACGGTGGGGCAGGCGGAAGATCGCGTTTTCTCCGAGACGAATGGGCTCGGCTCCGTGCGGATCGAGTCCTACGCGAGTGCAGGCTTCGGCCATCGCCGCTCGCGGGTCGCTCGCGGGCGTCATGTCGAGGCCGGGAGGATCAGCGTGGTGATGCGCTGCCGGAGCCCAGTGACTTCCGGGACCGTTGGATGCCGTGCCGCGTAACGCCACAGCTCCCGAAGGTCGTCACCGGCACGCCGCGAGCGGATGGCGGCAGCCCCGTCGAGTGCTTCTCTTCCCATCGCAGTGGCTTCGGTGGGATCGCCGTTCGCCATCGTCAGCGAGGCGAGCTTGATCTGAGAGATCACTCGTGATCGGGCGGCCGCGTCGGTGTGTTCGGCGGCTGCGGTGGTGAGTCGTGCCGTCGCTTCCACCACGGGGCTGCCCCGCACGGCGAGGCGACCGCAGGCACCATCCGGGTCGATGCGCGATTCCGGGCCCTGCACGAGATCGGCGGTCAGGTGGAGTTGGGCCGCCGAAGACACCTGCGTCGGTGCGCCTCGTGCATCTGCCGCCGTTCCTGCGTGACTCCCTTCGCACCCACCGCAGCGAAAAGGACCACGAGCATGTCTTCACCGGCGCCGACGGAGGCTTGCTGCGCAGGTCGAACTTCCGCGACCGGTTCTGGGTCCCCGCCGTCGCAGGGCTTCCTCGACGTGGATGGGCGCCACTGCTGCCCGGATTCCACTTCCATGATCTGCGCCACACGCACAAGACGTGGCTCATCGAGGACACCGTCCCCGAGGTCCTGCAACACAAGCGGCTCGGACATCGGATGCGCGGCGTCGCAGGCACCTACTCCCATGTGACACAGGACATGATCGACCGGATGCTCGACGGACTCCAACGACGATGGGAGCGATCCACCGTGAGCACTACCGAGACCGACTCCCCAGAACACATACCGAGATGAGAATCACGTCATGATCGGTTGCTCCCACATTGCTCCCACAACGCAGAAAACCCCGCCGACGAAGATCGTCGGTGGGGCTTCTGACCACCATGTATAACTGGTGGGCGATACTGGGATTGAACCAGTGACCTCTACCGTGTCAAGGTAGCGCTCTCCCACTGAGCTAATCGCCCGAGGCGGAGGCGGGAATCGAACCCGCGTACAGGGCTTTGCAGGCCCTTGCCTAAACCACTCGGCCACTCCGCCGAATCCCGGCTCGCACCGAGACGTCGGCCTCGTTACGGCCGCTCAGAGCGGACGACGGGACTCGAACCCGCGACCCTCACCTTGGCAAGGTGATGCGCTACCAACTGCGCTACGTCCGCAGAAGCAAGGCGGTGAACCCCTGGGCTTGGATCCTCCCGGGGAGTCCCTGCCTCGCTGTCGTGATGAGAACTCTAGCGGACCCCGTCCTGGTGGATCAAACGGGGGGTCCCCAAACACGCATGGTCGGCCGTTTCCGCTGGTCAGGACCGGTCGTGAGGGAGCAGTCGCGCCAGCGCGTCGTCGACGTTGACCCAGAGGTTCTCGTTGCCGGGCATCACGACGTCGTAGGTCTGGTCCAGGAAGTCGGCGAGCTCCTGCGCCGAAGCCTCGAACATGGCATGCCCCGAGGGGGAGCTCAGCTCGATGACGACGACCTCGGGGTTGTCCATCGCGGGCCGCAGCCGGACGTCGCCGTCACCGACCTCGGCGATGAGTCCGTCGGCGAGCAGGTCGCGGGCGAAGACCCACTCGACACTGCCGCCCCGCCCCGTCTGGAACGCGGCGACGATGGCGTAGGGGTCGCGGGTGTCGTACCGGAGCTCCACGTGCACCGGCACGGCCGGTGTGCGGGGGGCCAGCAGATCGAAAACCGCCTTCGAGCAGAGCGTCACGTGATCGTTGCGCATTGTTGTTACCCTCTCCTGTTCACTACTGGTCTGAAACGACCGACCACAACAGTTGTGACGCGTAGAGACCCGAAAATGCTCGCATTGGGCCGAGACATCACCCGTACGGGTCAGAACTAATTCGTTGGGCGACCGACCAGCTGCGCTCCGTGCCCAGAATCCGAGGAGTCCCTCCTGGCCGTCCACCTCCGCCCGGGAGGAGCGGGCAGTCATCTCGCTGCGTGACGCAACTGGCCCTGGACGCACGGTGAGTGCCACGGCGAGCCACTTCCACTCTTGTCACATGCCGCCATCGTCCGTCCTGAGCAAACCAGAGCGCAGCCGCGCCGGCCATCATCACATTGCGGGAAAAAGCACAGGGTGAGCCGTCGCCGGGAGCTCTCGCGCGCCCCCGACCACCCGCCCGGAGCGGCGACGCGGGAGGCGACCCACCTCGGCACGGGAGACGCGGGTGCCAGGAGGCGGGTGGCCGCCCACCAGGCGTTCCCGTTCCATGATCCGGCCGCGACCCCCCGGGCGAAGACCGCCGAACAGGTGGTGTAGTGTTCTTCTCGTCGCCGGGGAGCCCCGGAGGCACCGGAGCCGGCCGAGCAAGCGGAAGTGATTCCGCCCTCGACCAGGAACCACGGGCGATTAGCTCAGGGGGAGAGCGCTTCGTTCACACCGAAGAGGTCACTGGTTCGATCCCAGTATCGCCCACCCAACGCAACGGCCCTACCCGATAGATTCGGGTAGGGCCGTTGTCGTTTTCCCAGGTGCCCCCTGGTCGCGCCAGACCGGGCTCGTGTGCCCGTCGCCACCCCTCGTGAGCGGTCGTGCCGTGACGCTGCCGGGCCGGAGCCGGCCCCCTCATCCGCCGCCCTCCACCGTCCTTCCGCGTGGTTGGCGCCCGGACCAGCGTCGAGGCGCCCCGGACGTCGAACGGACGGTGGTGGCGACGACGGCGGTGCCGTCCTCGGTCAGTCCCCCGCGTACCTGATGTTCGGCCGGGGCGGCGGCGCCATGTCCGCGCCGAGGAAGTAGTCGAGGTGGTGGGACTGCGGGTAGCCCTTGAGCGTCATCCCGTTTCGGTAGGCGGGGTTGTGGGCGAGCGTGTAGATCCTGGTGTCCGTCGGCTGGTCCGTGGTGAAGATGATGAGTTCGTCGTACTCGGCGTTGGTGTGAACGACCTCCTCACGCCAGTCGCCCAGGATGTCGCCCACGAAGGCCGGGTTCGGTCCGCTGGCGTTGACCGCGCCGTGCCGCCAGGTGGTGACCAGCCTTCGAAGGCTGTTGCTCGGTCTCGGGTCGTTGGGCTCCCACTTCTCGATCTTGCCGTCGTTGAGCAGCTCCATCGTCAGATCGCCGTCCCACCACAGGCCGAGGTGCGGCCACGGCGCCAGCGAGGTGTCTGGTTCGGTGAGGGTGTTGGTGGGCGCGTTGTACAGGCCGGAGAACGACCAAACCTCCATGCCGGGGTGGTTGGGGTCGATGTCGCCCGCCATGCCGCGGCCGACGTCGCTGACGCCCTCCTCGACGTGCTGCCACAGCATGGTGCCGTCGCTGGCGTCGTAGTAGTACTCGCGCAGGCCACCGGGGTGGTCCTGCTGCACCCCGTACCCCTGGAGGCCCGGGCGGGTCGGGTCCATCTTGGCGATGTGGAAGCGGTCGCCGTGGACGATGCCCTGCTCCCCCAGGCTGTAGCGGAGGGTTCCGTCCCCGTTGAGCACGAAGCCGATCTCGGCGATCTCGTCCCTGCCGTCGCCGTCGACGTCGACGATGCGGGTGTTGTGGCCGTCGGGGGCGTTCTGGTCGCCGCGCAGCCACGTCCACTGCCGCGTCAGGTCGCGGCCGTCGAAGTTCCAGGCGGCCATCATCAGGTTGAAGCCGCCGTCGCCGACGCGGTTCTTCATGTAGGAGACGACGCTCGGCGTGACGCCGTCGAGGTGGCCGACGCCGAGGCGCGCGTACATCGGCCCGTCGGACAGGTAGTCCGTGGGGACGGCGGCGGTGGCCCGGGACGCGCCGGTCATACCGTCGAGGATGGCGATGAACTGGTGGTCGTCGTGGTCGTGGGTGAAGGTCTCCCCGTCTCCGAAGGTGACCCCGTTGGCGATGCGCACGGCGACCTCCGCGTGCCCGTCGCCGTCGAGGTCCTGGACGGTGACCCCGTCCCAGTGGCCCACGTTGAGGGTGGACGAGCCTCCTTCGATGTTGTTCTGGTCCATGCTGTTCGGCCCCATGTCGACCTCCCAGAGGAACTCCCCGTCGTTGCGGTAGGCCTCGAGCTTCTGGGGTGCGGTCTGCCGGTCGAGCACGTAGTCGTACTCGCCGTCACCGTCGAGGTCACCGACCCAGACGAACTTGACGGGGCCTCCGGGTCGCAACGGGACGCGGACGACGGGTTCGACGGGGTTGTCCGCGGGCAGGGTGAAGGAGCCGCTCGGATCCTGTTCGGTGTCGTCGAGCACCGGACGCACCCGGTAGCTGTTGGGCTGGTCGAGGTCGGCGGTCGAGTCGACGAAGTTGGTCCCGCCCGTGAGGACCTCGGAGTTCAGCCGCTCGTACGGCCCGCCGGAGGCGGAGCGGTACACGTGGAAGCCGATGTCGTCCGGGTCGAGTCCGAGGAGCCGCCAGGTGACGAGGACGTCGGAGCCGCTGGAACGCACCGCCACGACACCGCGGTCGAGGCGCTCCATCACGCGCGGCGTCGAGATCGCCGGCTCGCCCGGTGGGTCGTCACCGCCGTGGGGCGGGTTGGTCACCAGGGTGGCGCTGGCGGTCAGTACCAGCGCGCTGATCGTCGCGGCTCGGCGGCGGGGACGCGTGACTGCCATGAAGTCCTCCCTGACTTCCGATGGTCATGCGGTGCTGTGTGCGGATGGTGCGGCGCTGGCGGGACCGGCGGGGTGGACCCGGACGGCGGGCGGCGCGGGGGCGGGGTGGGGTGGGCGGTGGCGTGGCGGATCCCGGAACACGCTCAGGGCCTCGTACCGGGTTCCGGGGACGCGGCGGGCGTGTGGGCTCGCGTTCCCGTGCTCACGGGGGCGGGCCCTCCCGGCCGCCGGGTGCCCGGGGAACGTCACGGGCGGGCCGACGGGGTCACCAGGGGGCGAGGTCGCTGCGGGCGGACGGCGCTCCGCCGCTGTGCGCGCGGTTCGGTGGGCCGGAGTGGCCGACGGGGGTCCGAGGATGTCGGGCGGCCGTCACCTACGCCCTCCCCACCACGGCCGTTTCCCGGTAGCGGACCGACTCCATGTATACGGTTACATAAGGATGGGAGCACGGTGCCGCCGGTGCCGTCAAGGGAGCGGGCGCCGGCATCCTGGGGTGGCCGCGTCGTTCCCCCTGGGCGGGTGGCGCGGGTTCTCCCTCCGATCCACGCTGTGGGCGCGGCGGTGATTTGACACCAGTGCGCCAGCCCGGAACCATCGCGTGTAATCGTTTTACCAGCACGTTTCAGCGTGACGAGGAGGTACGGATGGGCCGGCGCGCGGCGTCCGACAGCGGGGGACGGCGGCCGACGACGATCAGGGATGTGGCCGCCCGCGCCGGGGTGTCCGTCGCCACGGTGTCCCGCATCCTCTCCGGGACGTACCCGGGAGCCGCCGCGACCCGGGGCAAGGTGCTCCGCGCGGTGCGCGAACTCGACTACGTGGCCAACGCGAACGCGCGGGGGCTCGCCGGCGCCCGCAGCCGCAGCGTCGCGATCATCGTCAACTCCGTGATCTCCCCGCACTACGCCCACGTGGCGCAGGGGGTCCAGACGCAGGCGGCGATCGAGGGCAAACTGTGCATCGTCGGCACCACCGGCGGCGATCCCGAGCGCGAACTGGCCACGGTCCAGTTGATGCGCGAGGAGCACGCCGAGTGCGTGATCCTGGTCGGGAACGTGATCGCCGACGACGCCTACCGCGAGCGCATGGCGAACTACGCCCGCGCCCTGGCGGCGGCCGGCTCGCAGCTGGTGCTGTGCGGCCGACCCGCGTTGGGTTCCGACGTCCCCGCACTCGTCGTCGAGTACGACAACAGCGGCGGCGCCTATGCCATCACCAGCCACCTGCTGTCGCTGGGGCACCGGCGCATCCTGTTCCTCGGCCGCCGCGACAGCTACACCACCCCGGAAAGCCGGGTCGCCGGCTACCGGGCGGCCCTGGCCGACCACCGTGTCCCCCACGACCCCGGGTTGGAGGTCGAGGGCCGGATGGAACGGGACGAGGGCTACCGGATGATCCGGGATCGGCTCGCCGCCGGGCCGCGCGACTTCACCGCCGTCTTCGCCGGGAACGACCTCATCGCGGCGGGCGCCCGCCAGGCGTTGCGGGCGCACGAGCTCCGCGTCCCCGAGGACGTCTCCCTGGTGGGCTTCGACGACCTGCCGCCGTCGGCGGACATCGACCTCACCACGGTGCACGTGCCGCACGAGGAGCTGGGACGCACTGCCGTGCGGATGGCCCTGGGTCGCCCCCGGGATTCCACGGCGGCGGTCCCCGGCGTGATGCTCGGGACGCACATCGTCGTCCGCGACTCGGTTCGGCCGCTCGTCCGCGAGGAGCCCCGGGTGGGGTGACGGTGGGCCCGGGACGCCCGGTCGAGGAGGTACCCGTCGCGGGTCCGTCCCGCTCTCCCGGTGTTCCCGCACCACGCCCGCCCGGGGCACACCCCGCACCACGGCCGGGCGAGGCGGGGCGCCGCCGACGATCGGTTCGGGGCTGGCGGTGGTCCCGGCGGGCGTGGGCCGGGAGCGGATCACGCCCGGTGCCCGTGCCCGGTGGTCGCGCCAGGCCGTCGCGTTCTCGACCGTGCCGTCGACATCCGCCCATCCCGTCGCACCGGTCAACGGCGGTGCGCCCCGGACGCGGGTCACCTACAGCCGGGGGTGCTCGCCGGGCGGCTCCTCGAAGAGGTCCCCGTACCGGTCGAGCCGGTCCGGGATCATGCCGTGGGTGAAGACCAGGTCCTCCGGCGCGGCGCAGCTCTCCACCTCGTCCCAGGTGACCGGGGTGGACACGGTGGCCTGGGCGCGGGCGCGGAGCGAGTAGGGCGCCACCGTCGTCTTGGCCGGGTTGTTCTGGCTCCAGTCGATGAGCACCCGGCCCACCCGCCTGGCCTTGGTCATCGTCGACACCACGGCCTCCGGATGGCGCTGGGCCAGCCGATCGGCGAGTTCCCTCGCGTACCGGGAGGTCCGGTCCGCCTCGGCCACGGTGACCGGCACGTAGAGCTGGAGCCCCTTCGACCCGCTGGTCTTGGGCCGGGGGGCGAGCCCGTCCGCCTCCAGTTCGACGCGGAGGAGTTCCGCCACCCGGCAGCACTCGACGACCGTCGCGGGCGGGCCGGGGTCGAGGTCGAAAACGAGCAGGTCGGGGGTGTCGCGCGCCCCGTCGGGGGTGACCCGCCACTGGGGGACGTGCAGTTCGAGGGCGGCCAGGTTGGCGAGCCACACCAGGGTCGGTACCTCGTCCACCAGGACGAACTCCGTCGTCTCCGCTCCCTTGCTGCTGCCCGGGGTGGGGATCTCGACGGTGGGCACCCAGTCCGGGGCCGACCGGGAGGCGTTCTTCTCGAAGAACGACTGCCCGTCGACGCCGTCCGGGTAGCGGCGCAGCGTCACCGGTCGTCCCCGGAGGTGCCCGAGCAGGACGGGTGCGACCCGGGCGTAGTAGTCGATGACGTCCCGTTTGCTCACCCCCGCCTCGGGGTAGAGGATCTTGCCGAGGTTCGTCAGGCGGAGGCGGCGGTCGCCGACGACGACGCTGACCCGGTCCTCAGGCACCCTCGGTCACCTCCGCTGGCCGTTTGTCGTCCCGGAGTCCGCGCCAGCGGGGGGCCCGGAGCCGCCCGTCCCGCGTCCACTCCTGGAACAGCACCTCACCGACCAGGCGGGGTTCGACCCAGAGGGCGGACCGGGCCCGCTGGGCCGGCACCGGTCCGACGAAGGGGGACTTCGCGCTGGCCAGCTCGCGCAGCGTGCCGGTGAGGCTCCTCAGTTCGGCTTCGGAGAAGCCGCTGCCGACCGATCCGACGAAGCGGAGCCCGTCGGGGCCGGGGAGGCCGAGCAACAGCGATCCCAGCACCCCGCTCCGCCGGCCCTCCCCCGGACGCCAGCCGCCGACCACCACCTCCTGGGTGCGCACGTCCTTGATCTTGGTCCAGGCCGGTGAGCGCCGGCCCGGCCGGTACGGGGAGTCTCGGTGCTTGGCGACGATGCCCTCGAACCCCCGTTCCCTGCTCACCTGGAGGACGGCGGCGCCCCCTCCGGAGAAGGACGGGGGTGTCTGCCAGTGGGGTCCGCGCGGGGCGAGCTCGTCGAGCAGCGCCCGCCGCCGCGTGTAGGGCAGGTCGAAGAGGTTCCGGCCGTCGAGGTGGAGGAGGTCGAAGACGAGGAGGGTGGCGGGGTGTTCCTCGGCGAGGCGCCTGGTCCTGGCCTGCCCGGTGACGTGGAGCCGACGTTGGAGCAGCGCGAAACTCGGGCGTCCCTGGTCGAGCACGACGATCTCGCCGTCGAGCAGCACCTGGGTGGAGCCGAGCTGCTCCCCGAGCCCCCGCAGCTCGGGGTAGGTGGCGGTGACGTCCTCGCCTCGACGGTTGCGCAACCGGAGCCGACCGCCCTCCACCTCGGCGAGGGCCCGGGCGCCGTCCCACTTGAACTCGTAGCACCACTGGTCGTCCTCGGAGGTGCTGGGCAGGGTGCCGGCGGTGGCCAGCATCGGCGCCACGTCGTCGGGCACCGGGACCCGGTCGGGGTCCTGGGGCGGGTCGCTCCGTCGCACCATCCAGTCGCCGCCTCGACCGAAGAAGACGTAGCGCCCCGTCACCCGGTCGCCGTGCAGCACCACGTCGACCTCGTGGTCGGTCCACTTCCGGGTCTCGTAGGTGCCCCTGTCCCAGATCAGCACCTCACCGGCCCCGTACTCCCCCTTCGGGATGCGGCCCTCGAAGTCCGCGTAGTCGAGCGGGTGGTCCTCGGTGCGCACGGCGAGTCGGACGGTGCCGGGTTCGGCGGGCAAGCCCTTGGGCACCGCCCAGGAGACGAGCACCCCGTTCCGTTCGAGCCGGACATCCCAGTGCAGGCGTCGGGCGTGGTGTTCCTGCACGACGAACACGTCGTCCGCGCCGTGCGGGAGGGGGCCGTGGTCGGGGACGGGCTCGGGCGTCCGTCTCGGGTCCCGCCGACGCCGGTACTCGTCCAGGTCGGCCATGCTCAGGCGCTGCTCTTCCTACCGCCGGTGCGACGGGTGGAGCCGGACCGGGTGGTCTTCTCGTCCTGCTCCTTCTCCGCCTTCTTCTTCCCACCCCCGCCGCTGCGCCCCCGGGAGGTCCGGCGGTCCTGGTCCCCGGTGCCGTCCCGGGAGGTCCTCGCCTGCTCGACGCTGCGTTCCAGCGCGGTCATGAGGTCGATGACCTCGCCCTCCCGTTCGGGTTCCGGTCGTTCGGGTATCTCGGCGCCCTCGGCCTTGGCGCTGATCAGTTCCCCGAGCGCCTCCCGGTAGTCGTCGGAGAACTGGTCGGGTTCGAAGTCCCCGGCCATGCTCTGCACGAGGGAGGACGCCATCTGGAGTTCCTGGGGCCGGATCTCGACGTCCTGGGACAGGAAGGAGAACTCCGGTTTCCGGACCTCGTCCGGCCAGAGCATGGTGTGCAGGACCAGGACGTCGTTCCTGGCGCGCAGCATCGCCAGGGTCTCCCGCTGGCGGAGGGTGATCTTGACCACGGCGAGCAGGTCGGCCTCCTCCAGGGCGCGGCGCAGCAGCACGTACGGCCGGACCGCCGCCTTGTCGGGTTCGAGGTAGTAGCTCTTCTGGAAGAAGATCGGGTCCACCTCGGCGGCGGGCACGAACTCGAGGACCTCGATGGCGTGCTCGGTCTTGATCGGCAGCGACTCGAAGTCCTCGGGCCCGAGCATCACCATCCGGCCGTCCTCGAACTCGTACCCCTTCGCGATGTCCTCGTTGCCGACCTGCTTGCCGCAGACCGAGCACACCCGCTGGTACCGGATCCGCCCGCCGTCCTCCCGGTGCACCTGGTGGAACCGGAAGTCGTGTTCCTCGGTCGCCCGGTACAGCCGGACGGCGACCGTCACCAGCCCGAAGGACACGGCTCCACGCCACAGCGACCTCATGGGGTCTGCCTACCCGAGGCTGGAGCCCCCAACCACCCGAGGTCACCCACATCGGCGGATTCCCACCGGAGGCAGCGGTCGGGCCGGTCGTCGAAGCCACCGGTCCCTCCTGGACCCGGCGGTGTCCGCCCTCGGCATCCGTTACCACCAACCTGCCGGAAATGTGCTGATCAGAGAGGGTCTCGACGATGCGCCGGCAGCCCGGTGCGGTGCGCTCGGCAGGTGTATATTCCCTGCTTCGTGTGCGGCTGTCGGGTCCGAGCGCCCCTGCTTCCCGCTTCCCCGGTTCGTCGGGCCGGCAGGAGGCCGACCCGACTCGCTGCCGTGGTCGTGGAGCACGTGGTCGTCGTGGTCGGGCATGACGGCGACCTCACCCCCTCCCCGGTGGACTGAGCACCGTGAGTCTGTTCGAGGGCGAACTGCGCCCGCGGAAGCGGCCGCGAGGTCGCTCCATGGCCACGACCAAGTGGTGGCAGTACCCGGCCCGGCTGTTGGTCCTCGTCTTCGCCGCTGCCGTGCTCGTCGGCACGGTGCTGCTCGCGTTGCCCCTCGCCACCGAGGGACCGGCCTCCGCTCCGCTGCTCACTGCACTGTTCACCGCCACCTCCGCGGTGTGCGTCACCGGGTTGATCATCGTCGACACCCCGGTCTACTGGTCCACCTTCGGTGAGGTGGTGCTCATCGGGCTCGTGCAACTGGGCGGGCTCGGGATCATGACCCTGGCGTCCGTTCTCGCCCTGGTCGTGTCCCGCCGGCTGGGACTCCGGATGCAGCTCTCGGCCCAGGCCGAGACCGGCACGCTGAACCTGGGTGATGTGCGCGCGCTCGTGGGTGGCGTGATCCGTACGAGCCTGCTGTTCGAGGCCGTGACGGCGGTCATCCTGGTCACCCGCTTCCTCGTCGGGTACGACGAACCCTGGTCACAGGCCTTGCGGCTGGGTCTGTTCCATGCGGTGGCCGCCTTCAACAACGCGGGTTTCGCGCTGTTCAGCGACAACCTGGAGAGCTTCTCGGGGGATCCGTGGATCGTGCTTCCGGTGGTGGTGGCCGCGACCGCGGGTGGGCTCGGGTTCCCCGTACTGCTGGAGCTGTGGCGCAGGATGCGCACCCCCCGCCGCTGGTCGCTGCATGTGAAGGTGACGCTGATCACCAGCGGCGCGCTCGCCGTCCTCGGAACGCTCATGGTGACGACCTTCGAGTGGTCCAACCCAGCCACCCTGGGTTTGATGGGGGTGCCCGAGAAGCTGATGAACGGCTTCTTCCACGGCATGATGCCCAGGAGTGCCGGGTTCAACACCGTCGCGGTCGGCGAGATGGAGCAGGCGACCCTGCTCGGCACCTCGGCGCTGATGTTCATCGGCGGAGGCAGTGCGGGCACGGCGGGAGGGATCAAGGTGACGACCTTCGCCGTCCTGCTCTTCGTGCTGTTGGCGGAGGTGCGGGGCCACCCCAGCACGCACGTGGCAGGCCGCCGGGTCCCCCTCGACGTCCAGCGACAGGCCCTCGCCGTCGCGCTGATCGGGGTGGCCGTCGTGATCCTGTCCACCGTCTACCTGCTGCTCATCAGCTCGTTCCCGTTGGAGAAGGCGCTCTTCGAGGTCACGTCGGCGTTCGGCGTCGTGGGCCTGTCCACGGGCATCACGGGTGACCTCCCCCCCACGGGCCAGGCACTGCTGGTCCTGCTCATGTTCGCCGGACGACTCGGTCCCATCACCCTCGCCGCCGCGCTGGCCCTTCGTGAGAAGACGCGGCGGTACGAACTCCCGGAGGAGCGACCCATCATTGGCTAGGAAACGTCAACGCAGGAAGCCCCCCTCGGGGCACCGCGTCCTGGTGATCGGTCTTGGCCGCTTCGGCGGCTCGCTGGCGCTCGAGCTCGCCAACCGGGGGTGGGAGGTGCTCGGGCTGGACAACGACGCCCGGGTGGTCCAGGACTTCCGCCAGCAACTCACGCACACCATGGTCGTCGACTCGACCGACGTCGAGGCCCTCCGGCAGGTGGGGGCCCAGGAGCACCGCCGAGCGGTGGTGGGCATCGGCACCGACCTGGAGGCGAGCATCCTCACCACCTCGCTGCTGGTGGACCTGGGCGTGCCCAACATCTGGGCCAAGGCCATCAACCGGCAGCACGGGCGGATCCTGGAGCAGATCGGCGCCCACCACGTGGTCCTGCCGGAACACGACATGGGTGAGCGGGTCGCGCACCTGGTGACGGGCCGGATGTTGGACTTCATCGAGTTCGAGGACGACTTCGCGCTGGCGAAGACCGTCGCCCCCGCCGAGGCCACCGACCTGCCGCTGGGCGAGTCGAGGCTCCGGGCGAAGTACGGCGTCACCGTCGTGTCCATCAAACGGGAGGGGGCCGACTTCACGTACGCGACGGCGGACACGGTGATCAGGCGGGATGACGTGCTGATCGTGGCTGGACGGACCAACGACGTGGAACGGTTCTCCGAGCTGGTGTGACGGTCGGCGGCCCGCCGCCGACCGGGCCGCTCAGGATCGCACGAGCCGGGCGATCGCCTCGCTGGCCTCGCGCACCTTCTCGTCGGCGACCTCCCCGCCCTCGGTCAGCGCCTCGCTGACGCAGTGCCGGAGGTGGTCGTCGAGGAGGCCGAGGGACACGGCCTGGAGCGCCTTCGTCGCGGCGGCGATCTGGGTGAGGACGTCGATGCAGTAGCTGTCGTTCTCGATCATCCGGGAGAGACCCCGCACCTGGCCCTCGACGCGGCGCAGCCGCTTGAGGTAACTGTCCTTGTCCGGCGTGTAACCGTGCATCGGGGCTCCTCGCGTCGTCCGGTCCCTCCCGACGACGTTACCCCCACCGGGTAGCGTTCCGGGCCGCTCGACCGGGGGCGGCTGACGTCGTCAGCCGCTGCCCGTCACCTCGGTGCCGCGGGTGGGAGCCGGGAGCTCGACGTCGTGCTCCCGGGGATGGCCACCGCCAGGGGGTGGGCTCAGCCGTCGGAGGGCCGGTAGTCCTCGTCCAGGGGTTCGGACCTCAGCTGCTCGGCGACGTCGGCGGGGTTCGCCTGTTCCGCCCGGTCGGCGATGTGCTCGGCGTCCCCGCTCGTCTCCTCCTCGTCGGGAGCCGCGGCTCGCTCCTGTTCCACGGCGTCCGGTTGCGGGACCGCCCGGTCCTCGTCGTGGCTGGACATGGTCAGCCTCCCGTCGACTGGGGCTCCAGCGCACGTTCGCTGGTCCCGCTCTCCGCCCTGGTCTCCGCGCGGAGCCGGTTCAACAGCTCGCGGCGCTCGCCCTCGGCCAGGCCGCCCCAGACCCCGTACCGTTCACCGCTCGCCAACGCGTGCGCGCGGCAGCGGAGCATCACCGGGCAGGTCTCGCAGATGCGCTTGGCGCGCTCCTCGCGGATCGTCCGGGCCGCTCCGCGCTCCCCCTCCGAGAAGAAGAAGACGGAGGGGTCGATGTCCCGGCAGGCCGCCTCGAGTTGCCAGTCCCAGAGTTCCGTCACAGGCTGTGGTAGGCGCTTGGTGCTCGTCATGCTCAGCTCCCCGCAGTTGTCCCAGGTCCGTAGTTCGCTGTTCGGCGGCCCGTGCCGACCCGCGCTACTTCGTCCTTACCCACCCGAGGCGAAAACATGCATGTGATCCACAGGAGCTTTTCGGGTTCGGTCGGGGGGTCCAGGGGCACCACCGGTCGGGACCGCCACCGGCGGGCGCACCCGGTTCGGCTGGCCGTGGCCCCGAACCTGACGGGGCCGTGACCACGTCGGGGGGCGGCGGTGGCCGTGGGCGCCACCGGCCGCGTTCCCCGGGGCGGCGAGTGGACACCGTGAGCGCGTCCCTCCCGAGGGGTCTCGTCGTGACCGCCGCGCTCAGCTGGCGCCTGCTCGTCATCGCGGGTGCCGGCTACCTCGTCCTCCACCTGGTCGCCGCCCTCTCCACGGTGGTGGTCCCGACCGCGCTGGCCGTGCTGCTGTCGGCGCTGTTGGCTCCGGTGGTGGGCTGGCTGGTCCGGCACCGGGTCGCGCGCGGTCTCGCCACGGCGATCGCGATCCTGGGTGGTCTCGCCGTCCTCACGCTCCTGCTGACCTTCGTGATCGGGGCGCTCGTCTCGGGTGCCGGCGAACTCGCCGGGCAGTTGGCAGACGCGGTGGGTTCCGTCGAGACCTGGCTGGTCGAGGGGCCGTTGCCGCTGGGCGACGACGTGGTCAGCGACCTGTCCGACCGGTTGAGCCGGTGGCTCTCCGAGCACCAGGCGCGGCTGGCCTCCTGGGCGGTGACGGTCGCCGGCGGTGTCGGCGCGGTCCTGACCGGGGCCGTCCTCACGCTGTTCGTCCTGGTCTTCTTCCTCCGCGACGGTGAGCGCATCTGGCGTTTCGTCCTGCTGGCCGTTCCCGCGCGGTACCGGCCGAGGACCGACGACGCGGGTCGGCAGGCGTTCCGCCAGCTGGGCCGCTACATCCGCGCCACCGCCGCGGTCTCCTTGATCGACGCGGTGGGGATCGGCCTGGGCCTACTGGTCCTGGGCGTGCCCCTGGCCCTCCCCCTGTCGATGCTGGTGTTCGTCGGGGGTTTCGTCCCGCTGATCGGGGCCTTCCTGTCCGGCGCGGTCGCCGTGCTGGTGGCCCTGGCCTCGAACGGCTTGCTGACCGCGGTGCTGGTGCTGGGCGTGGTGCTGGCCGTGCAGCAGCTGGAGGGCAACGTCCTCCAGCCACTGCTGATGGGCCGGATGGTCCGGTTGCACCCGCTCGCGGTGGCGCTGGCCATCGCCGTCGGCGTGATCCAGGCCGGTGTCATCGGCGCGTTGCTCGCGGTCCCCCTGCTCACGACGCTGCGGACGATGGTGGTCGTGCTCGCGCGGTCGGCGGCGGAACCTCCCGGCCCCGTGGCATCGGGAGGGGGGACGACCGAGGGCGAAGCGCCGTGAGGTGCGGGCTGGCGTGCCGGTGGCGTCGGGGCCGAGGGGCGCCCCATCCCGCGAACCGGGTGTTTCCCCTCTCCCTGGCCCGCCCACGGTCACGCCTGGGATGGCTCGTCGGGCCGTCAGTGCGGGCGGCGGCCGAGGGGCCTGGTCGGGGACGTCCCGTCCGCTCCCGTGCCTCGGGGCCCCGCCACCGCCCGAACCGGTGGCTGGTGGGACCCGCTACACGGGTCGACCCCTCCGCCTGGACACTCCACCCGATGTGCTCCTCGACGGACGGCACGTGACGCGCGGCGGGCTCTGCCGGCGACGTCGGTCCGTCTCGTTCCCCGTGCGCCCGGGGCCGACCGGGGGACGCGGGTCCGCGCCGCCGGCGCCGGGGGTGCCAGCTCAGCCGGTGGCGGAGCTGAACTGGGGAAGCGAGACGGTGGGGCGGGTGGGGTCGGCGGCGGGCTGGGCTGGGGCCTCCTGGGCCGGGGCCGGCTGGCTCAGGGCGAGTTCCTGCGCGGAGGCCTCCGCCGCGGCGGCCAGCTCGGCACGCCTGGCTTCCTCCTCGGCCTCCCGGACGGCACGCTGGTGGGCCCGGCCCCGTTCGGCGACCTCCCGGATGCGTTGGGTCGCCTCGCGCTGATCAGCCCGACGTTTGTTGCGCGCGACCCGGTCCTTCTTGACCGTGCGGTCGTTGCGCTGGGTGACCGTCCGGGCGCGCTCCACGTAGGGTCGAAAGACTTCCCGCAAGTGGCTCGCGTTGCGATCCGAGAGGTCGATTTCGTAGTTGACCCCGTCCAAGGCGAACTGCACGGTGGACTGCGCAGGCGCTCCGTCGAGGTCATCAACCAGTTCGACGCAGACACGCTCGGCCATGATCACCTAGTCTTTCCGTGTACAACTCGGGCACCGCAGAGCCGCGGCGGCACCCTGATTCTAACGGAATCGTCACCGGAAGCCGAAACCCCTCCCCGGCCGACAAGCCTTGCGGCAAGATGCACGGCCCCCCTTACCAAGGGCCATCCGGGCGCACGCGCAAAGCGCTTCCCACGCAACGGCGAAGAGACACGCCATCAGCATCATGTTTATGATTGCCGCAGTGGGATACCGTATGCCAACCGCGGGCATCGGGAAACAGCGGAATTAGGGAGTGCAACATGGCCCAGAAGGTCACGGTCCAACTGCTCGATGACATCGACGGCTCAGTGGCCGAGCAGACCGTTAAGTTCGGACTGGACGGGGTGGAGTTCGAGATCGACCTGTCCAATGGGAACGCGGACAAACTGCGGGAAACGCTGACGCCCTTTGTGGACAACGCCCGCCGAACGGGGGGCCGCAAGCGCGGTGGTCGGACCGCCAGGGCGACCGGTGCGCAGCCGGCCCCGAGCCAGGCCTCGGACCGGGAGCGCAACCAGGCCATCCGGGAGTGGGCGCGGGAGCAGGGCCTGAAGGTGTCCGACCGCGGCCGCATCCCCGCCGAGGTCATCGAGGCGTACGACAAGCGCGGCTGATCCGCGCTGGCCGTGGTAGGCCCAGCGCGAGACAAGCAGTCCCGGCACGATCGACGCGACAGCGCGAATGTGCCGGGATACGCGTATATGGGGCGGACGTCACAGCGCCGTTAACCAGGGTCCCCGGGGGAGCACCCCGGGGACCCGACCCCGGGTTCACCTCTGTTAATGCGCCCACGGGAGTAATCCCGCGCTCACCGAGGAGAACGGAAAATCAACGACACGCCCACGCCGGTCCCGGCAAACGAGCCACCGGGACGTGACGTGGCTCTCCGCTTAAGGGCTCGCGGACCACCCGACCGACTAGCCACCGATACCGGATCGATGATCCCGACTACTGCCCGCTACTACGAGCGGGCTCGTGACGACGTTTCGCGGGCGACACCACCCGCGCCGGCTGACCCTCCAATCGTCGGCACGACATTGGGTCACCACCGGTCACCTGGTGACGGTAGCGGCCCTTCCCCGACTTTCCCGGACGCTCCGCATTCGGCGAAACACGTTTGGTTGCCGTGGCGAGCGGACGTCGCCCTCCCACCCACACGCCCATCTCACTCGCGACCGACGGGGACCATCGGTCGTGACCTCACGACGGAGGTTCCTCCGTCCCGACGATTCCTCAATGCGCGCGGAGACGACCGGCCATCCCGGTCAGCCCGCCACCGGGCGCCGCCACCGAATCCCTGCTCCTGAGTTCGGCTGGCATGCGCACGACGGCCCCGGGGGCCGTCCGCCGCGCCCCGGTCGCGATCCGCCCCGCCGTGACCGCGCCGCTCCGCAACGGCAGTCGCACGGTGGTGAGCTCGGGCACCACGTCCACGGCGACGGGCAGGTCGTCGAACCCCGCCACCGAGACGTCCTCCGGTACCCGGACCCCGCACGCGCGGAAGGACGCGATGACCCCGGAGGCGGTGAGATCGTTCCCGGCCACCACCGCCGTGCAGTCCACGCCCGCGCGCACCAGCTCGCGGCCGGCCTCCAGACCCGCGGCCCGGGAGAACCCGCTCCTGATCCAGAGGCAGCTGTCGGGATCGATCCCGGCCTCGGTCAACGCCTGCCTGGCACCGGCGACCCGCGCGCTGCTCGTGGTGTGGTGGGGCGGGCCGGTGAGGTAGGCGATCCGGCGGTGCCCGGCGGCGAGCAGCAGTCGGGTGAGGGCGGCGGCGCCACCGTCGTTGTCGAACACCACGCTGGCCGCCTCGCTGTCGGGCGGTGCCTCCCGTCCGCAGAAGACGACGCGGGTCCCCCGGGAAACGCTCTGCCGCACCAGGTCGGCGGTCCGCCGACGGTGCCCGTCGTCCTCCGGTCCGCCCCCGGTGACGACGATGGCCCTGGCGCGCTGCCGGAGCAGCAGCTCCATGTACCTGAGTTCGTCGTCGGCCGAGCCGGCGGTGTGGCAGATCATCGTCAGCAGGTCCGCCTCGGCGGCCTCCCGTTGGATCCCGCTGGCGAGCACCCCGAAGAAGGGGTCGGACACGTCGTTGACCAGGACGCCGAGCACCTCCGACGTGGCGGCGGCGAGAGCCCGGGCCGGCCCGTTGACCACGTAGTTCAGTTCCCGGAGCGCCTCGGTCACCCGCCGTCGGGTCGCCTCGGCGACCGGGTAGTTGCCGTTGAGCACCCGGGAGACCGTCGCGCTGGACACACCCGCCCTGGCCGCGACATCGGCCAACGTTGCCGCCACCCTGCACGCCTCCGATCGGTCCTGACCCGTCCCCCTCGGGACCGGGTCCTGGATAGCACGCGGGAACGGGCCGTCGTGCGGGGCGGCACCGTCTCCCGCACGCCGTACTGTCCGTCGCTGGCCCCCCGCGCGGCGCGGCCCCGGCCGATCTCGGCCAGGAGTGCGGGCACCTCCTTGACCACCCCGTGCCCGCCACCTAGCTTTCGAGGCTCAGTAAGCGCTTTCTACGAACCGGAGCTGACCCCGTGGCACTCACGCTGCCGACAGACGCCGGCGATCTCGTCCAGTACACCCCTCGACCGACCGCGCCGCGTTCGGCCAAGGGCGCTCCCCCGAGCAGCCGAGTGCTCTACGCCGCGGCGCACGTCGTGGCTGACCCGCTCGCGGACAACACCCCGGGTGTCCCGGCACGCCCCGACTGGGGCGCCACCATGGCGTTCCGCCACCACCTGTGGGAGCACGGCGTCGGGGTCGCCGACGCCATGGACACCGCGCAGCGGGGGATGGGCCTGGACTGGCCGACGGCGGCCGAGCTCATCCGCCGCAGCGGCGCGGAGGCCCGGTCGGTCGGTGGGGCGCTCGGCGTGGGTGTGGGCACCGACCAGCTCGGTCCCGGTGACCACGGCATCCCGGAGATCATCGCGGCCTACGAGGAGCAGGCCGAGGTCGCCGTGGCCGCCGGGGCCACCGTGATCCTGATGGCCAGCCGCGCCCTGGCCAGCGCGGCCACCGGACCCGAGGACTACCAGCGGGTGTACGACCACCTGTTGGGACAGTTGCCCGAGCCGGCGATCCTGCACTGGCTCGGACCGATGTTCGACCCCCAGCTGCTGGGTTACTGGGGCTCCCGCGACCTCGACACCGCGACAGACACCTTCACCTCGATCATCGAGGCCAACAGCGCGAAGGTCGACGGCATCAAGGTGTCGCTGCTGGACGCGGACCGGGAGGTGGCGCTCCGGCGGCGGCTCCCGACGGGCGTCCGCTGCTACACCGGCGACGACTTCCACTACCCGGAGCTGATCAGGGGTGACGACCGGGGGTACAGCCACGCCCTGCTCGGCATCTTCGACGCCATCGCGCCGGCTGCGGTCGCGGCGGTCCGGGCGCTGGACTCCGGGGACGAGGAGACCTTCGACCGGCTGTTGGACCCCACCGTTCCGCTGTCCCGGCACATCTTCCAGACACCCACGTACTACTACAAGACGGGCATCGTCTTCCTCGCGTGGCTGTCCGGGCACCAGGACCACTTCCGCATGGTGGGCGGCCTGGAGAGCGCTCGGTCCGTCCCCCATCTGGCCAGGCTGTTCGTCCTCGCCGACGAAGCCGGCCTCCTCCCCGACCCCGACCTCGCCGAGCGCCGCATGCGCCTGTTCCTCGAACTGTCCGGAGTGGCCCAGTGACCAGCACCGACGCCGCTCCCCTCGCGGGAGCCGACCTGTCCCGGTTGAGCCTGAACCAGGCGACGATCAAGTACGCGGACCTGGAGACCGTGGTGGCCGAATGCGTGCGCGCCGGGGTGCCCGGCGTAGGCCTGTGGCGGGAGCCGGTCGCCGAGTACGGGCTGGCCAGGTCGGCGGACCTGGTCAGGAAGGCCGGCCTCGAGGTCACCTCGCTCTGCCGGGGTGGCTTCTTCACCTCGGCGGACCCCGGGGAGCGGGCCGCCGCCCTGGAGGACAACCGCCGCGCGGTCGACGAGTGCGCCGAGCTGGGGACCTCGGTGCTCGTGCTGGTGTCCGGTGGTCTGCCCGCCGGGAGCACCGACGTGGACGGCGCCCGGGAACGGGTGGCCGACGCGCTCGGGGAGCTCGGCCCCTACGCCCAGGAACGCGGGGTCCGGCTCGCGGTGGAACCGCTGCACCCCATGTTCTGCTCGGACCGCTGCGTGGTCTCGACGCTGGACCAGGCGGTCGACCTGGCGAGCCGCTTCCCCGTCGAACAGGTCGGGGTGGTGGTCGACGCCTACCACGTCTGGTGGGACCCCAACGTCTACCAGGCCATCGAGCGGGCCGGCGAGCGGATCGCGTCCTACCAGGTCTGCGACTGGGTGACGCCGCTCCCGGCCGACGTCCTGCTGGGCAGGGGCATGATGGGTGACGGCTGCGTGGAGCTCGCGCGGTTGCGCGAGGCCGTGGAACGCGCCGGGTACGACGGCCCCATCGAGGTCGAGATCTTCAACCAGGGGCTCTGGGACGCCGCGCCCCGCGAGGTGGTGGACCTGACCGTGGAGCGCTACCGGCGCCACGTCTGGTAGTCAATCGAACCCCGTCCGTGATCCCCGTCGGGAAGATCGGTAGTACCGTGGCGGCGAGTCGGCCGTGAGGGCGCGACCGGACTGGATTGCCGAGGCACACGATGGCACTGCGGGCGGGGGACCTCGTCCCCGACTTCGAGTTGACCGACCAGCACGGCGAGACGCTCTCGTTGGGTGACCTGCTCACCAGGGGTCCCGTCGTGCTCTTCTTCTACCCCGCCGCCTTCACCACCGGGTGCACCGCCGAGAGCTGCCACTTCCGGGACCTCGCCTCGGAGTTCGGCGAGCTGGGGGCGCGGCCGGTGGGTGTGAGCGGCGACGCGGTCGAGCGGCAGCGGGAGTTCGACGAGGCGAACTCCCTGGGTTTCCCGCTGCTCTCCGACCCCGCCGGCACCGTCGCCGCCCAGTTCGGGGTCCGGCGGATCGGTCCCCTCCCGATGAAGCGGCACACCTTCGTCATCGGGACCGACCGCCGGCTCCTGCACGTGACGCGCAGCGAGTTCCGGATGGAGATCCACGCGGACGAGGCGCTCGCCGCGTTGCGCGCGTCGTCCTGAGCGGACCCGCGCCAGCGCGGAACCGGCCGCGGTCGTCCCCAGCCCCTACAGTCGGTGCCATGTCACTCACCCTGGGATCGGGTCCCTTCGCGCGACCGTTGGCCGGGCACCTGAACTTCGACCTGGAGGCCGCCGCGCCGGCGCACGTCCTGTACCTGCACGAGGTGGACCGCCGCGTTCGCGGCGAGGTGGCGGGCGAGACGGTGGTGGACACCGTCGGGGCGCGGATGCTGCACGAGACGGGCCTGCTCCCCCAGTGGTACCTCCCGCTGTCCGACGTCAGCGGAGAGCTCGTGGACAGCGACCACCGGACGCACTGCCCCTTCAAGGGCGACGCCCGGTACTGGCACCTCCGGGTGGGTGACCGGGTGCTGGAGAACGTCGTGTGGTCCTACCCGGACCCGGTGCGGGGCTCCCCGGACCTGTCCGGGCTCGGCGCCTTCTACTTCGAGCGCCTGGACGCGTGGTTCGAGGAGGACGAGCGGGTGTTCGCGCATCCGAGGGACCCCTTCCACCGCGTCGACACCCGCCGCTCGAGTCGGCTCGTCCGGGTCTGGGCGGGGTCCCTGCTGATCGCCGAGACCCGGCGTCCGGTGGCCCTGTTCGAGACGGGGCTGCCCGTCCGGTGGTACGTCCCCCGGGAGGACGTGGCGAGCGAGTTCCTGGTGCCGGCGGAGCGGGTGACGATGTGCCCGTACAAGGGACGCGCGGGGTACTTCGACCTCGAGGCACCTGAGGTCAGCGGCGCCGAGGTGGCCTGGACCTACCCCCTGCCGCTGGCCGAGGCGGCGGCGGTCGCCGGCTACCTGTGCTTCGCCGGCCCCCGGGTGCGCGTCGAGGTGGGGTGAGGCGGTCCGCCGGGAACGGGGTTCCCGGCGGACGCTCCACTCAGGAGGCGGCGACCGAGGACACCGCGCCGTTGAGCACCGGCAGGTATCCGTTGGCGTGGCCGTTGGCGTTGGGGTGGTAGGACTCGGTCAACGGGAGCATCGGGCCGTTGATCCACGCGCCGGAGGCGCAGTAGCCACGTCCCTGGAAGGCGGGCCGCGCGTCGGCGAAGGTGAAGCCGGCCGCACCGGCGTGGGTGTTGGTCACGTCGGCCAGCAGGTCCGCGGTCTCGTTCAGCAGCGTGCGGCGTTCGTTGGACACCAGGCAGGTGCCCGCCGAGAACAGGTGCGGGTAGCCGATCACGACGACCTCGGCATTGGGGGCCGAGGAACTGATCGCGGCGTAGGTGGCGTCGAGGCGGGCGGGGAGTTCGTCGGCGATGAAGGCCTGGGCGCCGGCGACCGCGTCCGCGCAGCCCTGGGAAGTTCCGATCGTGCAGGTCGTGATGACGCTGGCGAAGCCGGCGTCGTTGCCGCCGATGGAGACGCTGACGAGGTCGGTCGAGGGGTCGAGCGCGCCGATCTGGTTGGCGAGCAGGTCGTCGGTGGTGGCTCCGGAACACGCGGCGAAGGTGAGGCTCGCGGCGTTCTCGCTCGCCCAGAGCTCCGGGTAGGCCAGCGGCGACCGCTGGCAGTTCCCGCTGTCGGGGTCGTACTGGCCGATTCCGGTACCGGAGACGTAGGAGTCGCCGAGCGCGACGTAGGCGAGGTCCTGTTGGGCGACGGCGGCGGGGGCGACGGAGACGGCGGTGGCGACGGCGAGCGCCGCGCCGGCCAGGGTGGTCAGGAGACGAGCACGCACGGATACCTCCCGATCATGGGCAACGTGGCTCATCCTTAACACGGTCGTTCTCAACGTGAAACTTTTCGCCGAGGCAACCAGCCGGTCGGACGATCGCCGGTCACCGTGCGTGCGCACCTGGGCCGCTCCGCTCGCCCACTCACCCGCCGGAAACGTTTCGCCGTATTCATGGTCGAATTCGCAACGAATCGTCATAATGAGCATGGTTTGCCGCATGATCCGGCCGGGTATTGCCCCCTAGCCTTGAGGTATGGCTGTCACGACCGACCACGCTCACGCGACGACGCGGAGCACCTCCGAGGCGATCGCGCTCGACGAGCGGTGGAGCACGCACAACTACCACCCGCTTCCGGTGGTCATCGCGCACGGTGAGGGCGCATGGGTGACCGACGTGGAGGGGCGCCGCTACCTGGACTTCCTCGCCGGCTACTCCGCGCTGAACTTCGGCCACCGCCACCCGGACCTGGTGTCGGCCGCGGTCGAGCAGCTCGGTCGGGTCACCCTGACCAGCAGGGCGTTCCACCACGACCAGCTCGGGCCCTTCTGCGCCGAGCTCGCCGAGCTGACCGGCACCGAGCTGGTGTTGCCCATGAACTCGGGCGCGGAGGCCGTCGAGTCGGCCATCAAGGTCGCCAGGAAGTGGGCGTACCAGGTCAAGGGCGTGCCGGCTGACACCGCGGAGATCGTGGTCGCCGGCTCGAACTTCCACGGCCGGACGACGACCATCGTGTCCTTCTCGACCGACGAGGTCGCCCGAGCGGACTTCGGACCGTTCACCCCGGGTTTCGTCGTGACACCTTACGGCGACGCCGCGGCGGTGGAACGCGCGATCACCCCTCGGACCGCCGCCGTCCTAGTAGAACCCATCCAGGGCGAGTCGGGAGTGGTGGTCCCGCCTCCGGACTACCTGCGGACCCTGCGGCGCGTCTGCGACGAGCACGGGGTGCTGCTGGTGATCGACGAGATCCAGTCCGGGCTGGCCAGGACCGGGGAGTTGCTGGCGTCCGCGCACGACGGGGTCCGCGCCGACCTGTACACGCTGGGGAAGGCGTTGGGCGGCGGGCTGTTGCCGCTGTCGGCCGTCGTGGGGAGCCGGGACGTCCTCGGCGTGCTCCGACCCGGTGAGCACGGCTCGACCTTCGGCGGGAACCCGTTGGCCTGCGCCGTCGGCAGGGCGGTGATCCGGCTGCTGTCCACCGGTGAGTTCCAGCGCCGCGCCGTCGAGCTGGGCGGACGGCTGCACTCCCGCCTCGGGGAGCTGGTGGGTCACGGCGTCACCGAGGTGCGGGGTCGCGGCCTGTGGGCCGGCGTGGAGATCGCGCCGGGGGGCCCGGCTGGGCGTCAGGTGTCGGAGGAACTGGCCCGTCGCGGGGTGCTCTGCAAGGAGACCCAGTCGACGACGCTGCGCATCGCGCCGCCACTGGTGATCAGCGAGGCCGAGCTGGACCGCGGCGTCGAGGCCATCGGGGAGGTGCTCGGGAGCCGCTGAGCTCCCGTCAGCCGGCGGCGCCCTGCCCGCTCTCGGCCGGGCGAGTGGCGCCCTTCCTGGCCAAGGCGGTCAGGCGGCTGATCGCCCGCAGGTACTTCTTGCGGTACCCGCCGCGCACCATGTCGGCGCCGAAGAGCTCCGCGACCGAGGATCCCGACACGACCACCGGGATGTCGCGGTCGTAGAGGCGGTCGGCGAACGCGACGAAGCGCAACGCCACGTCCTGGTCGGGTAACGGGCGGACACCGCGCAGGTGGACGGCGCTCACGCCGTCCACCAGCCGCCCGTACCGCGACGGGTGCAGTCGGGCCAGGTGGGCGCACAGCTCCTCGAAACCGTCGAGGGTGGCGTCGGGATCGGCCTCCGCGCGCCGGGCGAGTTCGTCGTCGTCCACCGGCTCGGGAGCCTCCGGCAGGCCCCGGTGCCGGTAGTCGGGGCCGTCGACCCGCACCACCTCGAAGCGACTCGCCATCGCGTGGATCTCGCGGAGGAAGTCGTCCGCCGCGAAACGCCCCTCCCCCAACCGGTCGGGCAAGGTGTTGGAGGTCGCGGCGACGAACACCCCGGCGGACATCAGCTCGGACAGCAGCCTGGTCACCAGCATGGTGTCGCCCGGATCGTCCAGCTCGAACTCGTCGATCGCCAGCAGTCGGTGATCCGAGAGCCTGCGCACGGTCTCGGCGAAGCCCAACGCCCCGACCAGGTGAGTGAGCTCGACGAAGGTGCCGAAGACCCGGGGCGCCGGTACCTCGTGCCAGGTCGCGGCGAGCAGGTGGGTCTTGCCGACACCGAACCCGCCGTCGAGGTAGATCCCCCTCGGCCCCGGGTCGGGGCGCCGGCTCCCGAACAGCGACCACCGGGACCGACGCCGTCCCCCGGCGACCCGGGCGGCGAAGTCGCGGCACCGCCGCAACGCCTCGGCCTGGCTCGGTTCGTCGGGGTTGGGGAGGTAGGTGTCGTACCGCACCGAGTCGAACTGCGGAGGCGGGCTCATCGCAGCGATCAACTCGTCCGCGCCGACCTGCGGTGTCCGATCGGTCAGGCAGGTGCCGGGCATGGCCACCAGCCTAACGTGGTGGGATGAGCCGGTGCGCAGGCTCTTCCCGCCGCCCGCCGAGGGCCTCCCCGAGCTTCCCGAGGACGAGGTGGAACGGCTACACGCGTATCCGCCGACCCTCGAACGGCCCTGGGTCCGGACGAACATGGTGGCCAGTCTCGACGGGGCCATCAGCCTGGACGGGGCGTCCGGTGGGCTGTCCGGTCCCGCCGACCGCCGGATGCTCTCCCTGTTCCGCGACCTCGCCGACGTCGTGCTCGTCGGGTTGGGCACGGCGCTGGCCGAGGGCTACCGGGGTATCACCGCCACCGAGAGGCGAACGGCCCGCCGAGCGAGGTGGGGGCTGGCCGGCGTCCCGCCGCTCGCCGTCGTGACCAATTCCTGTGACGTACCGCCCGGTGCGCCCCTCCTCACCGATGTCGTGGCCAGGACCATCGTCGTGACCTGCGCCGCCGCGCCGGAGGAACGCCGCCGCCGGGCCGAGGACGACGGAGCGGAGGTGGTGCTCGCCGGTGACGCGCGGGTGGACCCTCGGATCCTCGTCGCGGAACTGGGCCGCCGTGGCCTGCGTCGGGTGTGCTGCGAAGGGGGCCCTCAGCTCCTCGGAGCGCTCATCGAGGACGAACTGGTGGACGAGTTCTGCCTCACGGTGTCCCCGGTTCTCGCCGGCGGCGCCACCGGCCGGGCGGCGCTCGGGTCACACCCGCCGGTCCGGCGGGACATGACCCTGCTGTCGACCTTGGAGGAGGACGGCATGCTCTTCCTCCGGTACGGCAGGCGGGCGTAGTGGAACGCCTGGTCGGGCACGGGGACCGCGAGCTCGTGGAGGCCGCCGTCGGCGGCGCGGACGGCGCGTTCGACGAGCTGGTCCGACGTCACACCCCCCGGCTCTACCGGGTGGCGCTGCGCATCGTCGGTGACCGCGCGGACGCCGAGGACGTCGTCCAGGACGCCTGGATCTCGGCCTGGCGCGCCCTGCCCCGCTACCGGGGCGACGCCGAACCGTCGACCTGGCTGTACCGGGTGGTCACCAACGCCGCTCTCGGTCGGTTGCGCCGGCGTCGACGGATGCCGGAGCAGCCGATGACCGACGCGGCCGCGGCCATCCTGGACACGATGCCCGCGCCCGGCGGTGGCCCCGAGGCGGGAGTGCTGCGGCAGGAACGTGGCGACCAGGTCCAGCGGGCGATCGCCACGCTCGACTCCTCCCAGCGCGTCCCGCTGGTGCTTCGGGAGTTCGAGGGACTCGACTACGAGGAGATCGCCGCCATCCTCGGCGTCGGGGTCCCTGCCCTCCGCGCCCGGTTGCACCGGGCCAGGGTGGTACTGCTCGGGAGACTCAGGGAGGTCCAGTGAACCTCGACCGGTCGGGAGACGACCAGGTCCTGGCGTGCGGCACGCCGGTCGGTTCCCTGCTCGCGCTGGTGGCCGACCGCGCCGCGCGGCGCCCGGACGCGGACTCGTCGACGCTGGCGCGCCACGTGTCCGGCTGCGCCGGCTGCCAGCGGCGGCTCCGGGAGCTCGCGTCGGGGTGGGAACCGGTGCGGCGGGAGGCGGCCGGGGAGGTCGCCGTCCCACCGAACCTCGTCGAGGAGGCCCTCCGCGGCCTGGCCACGGTGCGGCAACGGGAGACCTCCGTCGAGGTGGTCGAAGCCGGCGGGAGCATCCGGGTGTCCCGGGGCGCCCTCGTCCTGCTGGTCAGGCAGGAGGTGGCCGACTTCGCGGCCGGCACCTCGACGGTGGGCCGCCCGACGGTGCGGGTGTCGGCGGACGGGGTCACCGTGGAGGTCGCCGCACGGTACGGGGTCCGCGTCCCGCTGGCGGCCGACGCGCTGCGCCGGCACCTCGTCGCCAGCCTGGACGAGCACTTCGGAACGGCCGCGCCGGCGGTCCGGGTCCTGGTCACGGACGTCCTGGAGCCCTGAGGCTCACTCCTTAGGGGGGTTTGACGGCACAAGGTGCCAGCTGCCGGCATCAGGGTGGGTAACGCCATCGAACGGCGCGGGAGCGTTTCCGCTCGCGCCCGTGGTACCCGGTCTGACAGGGAAGAAGGTTGCCCCCATGACGCAGAGCAGGACCAGCAAGGAGACCACCGGAACCGACAGCGGCCAGCCACCGAGCCCCCGGGCCTCCTCCACGGCGGTCCGCACCGCCGACGAGACCACCGAGGGCAAGACGACCATCTCCAGCGCCGTCGTCCAGAAGGTCGCGGGGATCGCCGCCAGGGAGATCGGCGGCGTCTACGCGATGGGTGGCGGGGTGTCGAGGGCGTTCGGGGCGCTGAAGGAGCGGATCCCCGGCGGCGGCACGTCCGCGGCGACGGGGGTGCAGGTGGAGGTCGGGGAGAAGCAGGCCGCGATCGACCTGGACCTCATCGTCGAGTACGGCGTCTCGATCGTGGACCTGGCGCGCGCGGTGCGCCGCAACGTGATCTCCTCGGTGGAGCGGATGACCGGCCTGGACGTGATCGAGGTCAACATCGCGGTCAACGACATCCAACTCCCCGACCAGGACCAGCAGGAACCCTCCACCCCCCGGGTCGAGTGAGCACGGGACGCGCCGGCCCGGTCGGGAGCCTCGAACCGGGAGGGCGTGGTCCGAGGGGCACCGGTGATCCCGGTGCCGACGGTCACCGGATCGGAGCGGTGACCTCGGGAGACACCGGACCGGGGGCGTGAACCCATGCAGCCAACACCAGCCAGGCACGAGCACGACGACACTCGCGGCCGCGCGGAGCGGTTGCGCCAGGAGGTGCTGTCCCACCCGGCGGTGGAACGGTTGGACGAGAGCCGGACCTCCGCCGTCGACACCCTCCTGCCCGGCGCCCGGATACGCGGGGTGGCCGTGGGAGAGGCGGGTGAACCGGTCGCCATCGCCGTGGTCCTGCGGTTCGGAGCCTCGATCCCGCAGGTGGTCCGGGAGTTGCGTTCCCTGGCCCGGACCGTGGTGGGGGACGTGCCGGTGGACGTCACCGTCGCCGACGTCGTGGTCTCGACGGAACCACCCGCGCCGCGCGTCGCCAGCGGGAGGTGACCGTGCCCGAACGGTCAACGCCTCGGTCCGCTGACTGGCGGGCCGCACGACGAGCGTTCGTCCGCGCGCACCACCCCGACGCCGGTGGTGACCCGGCGGCCTTCTCCGCCGGACTCCCGCCCCGGCTCGACGGCACCGACCCGCGTTCCCACCCACCCGTGGTGGTCACCGCGTTCCGCCACCGGTCGTTCCCGGTCCGGTGCGGACGGTGCCTCCGCCGGTGGTGGTGGCGACGCCACCACGCCAGGGTGCGGTGACCTCCACCAGGCGCCCGCAGCGCGGAGCGGCGACCGAAGCGCCGCACCGAAGTCGACCAGCAAGGAGACCCGCATGAGTGCCACCCAAACCGGCCTGTTGGCCGGCCTGATCCTCGGCGCCGCCGGCGCCATCGGCGGTTTCGCCGCCTTCCTCGCCGCCCTGGTCGTCGGGTTGATCGGTCTCGTGATCGGCCGGGTCCTCGACGGTGAACTCGACCTCGGCGGCATGTTCGAACGCGGCCGGGGGCGGGACCGGTGACGCCGGGCGCGCACCGACTCGACCGGGCGAACCCAAGGCGGCCCACCGGATCCGAGGGGGCCGGACCCGGGGTTGAGGACCGCCCCTCGCGGGTCGAGCGCACGCCGCCCGACGACGCCGGGGAACGCGGGACCCTCACCATCAAGGACCAGGTGCTCCGCAAGGTGGCGCGCCAGGCCGTCGGGGAGTCGCCCACCGTGCTCCCCTCGGGCGGGGGCGGGCACGGGGGCGCCAAGGTCCGGATCACCGACCCGGGGGACGGGCTCCACCTGCGGCTCGACGTCGCCCTCCGCTACCCGTGCCGGGTGCGGTCAGCGGTGGCGGAGATCCGGGAACGGGTGCGCGCGGGACTGCTCCGGGCCACCGGCAGGGAGACGCGAACGGTGGACGTCAGGATCGTCGCCCTGCGGGGCGTGTCCCCGGCACGGGTGGAGTAGACATGCGCGCACTGATCCGGATCCTCACCACCCTCATCGGGGTCGCCGTCGCGGTCGTCGGCGCCCTGACCGTCATCGAGGTGTTGTGGGCGTGGTGGCGGCCGGCCTCCGCGCCGCTGTGGATCCCCTGGCCCCAGTGGCTGGACCAGGCCTCCACCCTCACCTGGCAGGGCACGGGCCCACGCGTCACCGCGGCCCTGGTCGCACTCGCCGGTCTGCTCCTGGTCCTGCTCTCGGCCGCCGCCCGGCGACACCACCTCGCCCTGCACGACCCCGCACCGGACGTCACGGTGACGACGTCGTCCCGTTCCCTGGCCCGCGTGGTGGGCCACCGCGTGCGGGCCGAGACCGGGGTGCGCTCGGCCTCCGTCACCGCCACCCGGGCGCACGTCACGGTCCGAGTGGCCGCCGCCCCGACCGACGGCGACGACACCCTGCGCGCGCGGCTGCTGGAGATCGTGCGGGACCTGGTGGACGACCTGCCCCTGCGGGAGAAGCCGCGCGTCACCGTCACCATCGACTCCTCCCGGGAACGCCGGGAACGCCACCCCGAGCCGTCGGGGTCACGTCCGGCGGCGCCCGGGCTGCGGCCGGGGTCCTGACGGCGAACACCCGCCCCCCATCCCATCGCGAGGAGTTGTCATGAGCAGGAGTTCCCACGCCGCCGTCGCCCGGCCCGCCACCACGGAACGCACCGTGACGGCGGTCGTGGGCACCCTCGCCCTGCTGGCCGGGCTCCTCGCGCTCGTCGTGGGGGCCGGCTGGCTGGGCGCCGACCGCGCCACCCGACCGGTGGCCGACCCGGTCGCGGTCGACTGGCTCGGCGGCTCCGGGGTCCTGGGTCGGTTGCTCGCCGTCCTGCTCGGGCTCGTCCTCCTGGTGCTCGGCGTGCGCTGGGCGCTGCGGGCGTCGCGCCCGGAGCACCACCCGGACGTGGAATTCGACGACGCGGAGGGCGAGCTCCGGGTGTCGGCCCGCGCGGTGACGGAGGCGGTCCAGGACGACGCGCGGGGGATCGACGGGGTGTCCAGGGCTCGGGTGACCCTCGTGGGCAGCCAGGAGCGGCCGGCCTTGCGGCTCCTGCTGGCCCTGCGCCGGGGCACCGACATCCGCATGGTGTGGAGCGCGCTGGAGAACCGGGTACTCGCCCGGGCCAGGGATGCGCTCGGGCTGGAACGGCTGCCGGCGGCGGTCCACCTGGAACTGGACGCGGCGGAGCGGCACCGGGTCCGCTGAGGTCCCGGCAGCGGTCGCCGGGTAGAGCCACCAGGACGGGCGCGCGGCGCATCGGAGGACCGGCGGACCCCACCTCGCTCCCGCTGCTGACGTGGTGGCGGCCGTCCGCCCCAGGGGCAGGGGCAGGGCCGGGTCCGCGCGCACCACCGCGCGGCCCCAGGCGGCCAGCCGGGCCGGGTGACGGGCGGCCGCAGGGCACGGGGCGACATGCGGGACGGAGCCGCCGGTCCCACGATGGGGACATGGCGCTCCCGCTGGCTCCTCCCGTCGCTCCCATGCTCGCCAGGCCGGTCGCCGATCTGCCCGCCGGGGACTACCTCTTCGAACCCAAGTGGGACGGCTTCCGCTGCCTGGTGTTCCGGGACGGCGAGGACGTCGTCCTCCAGTCCCGCACCGGCAAGTCGTTGGACCGGTACTTCCCGGAGGTGGTGCGGGAGGTCCGCGATCGGCTCCCGGCCGGGGCCGTCGTCGACGGGGAGCTCGTGGTCGCGGTCGGCGACCGGCTGGACTTCGACGCGATGTCGGAACGCATCCACCCCGCCGAGTCCCGGGTTCGGGCACTGGCGGAACGGACGCCGGCCACCTTCGTCGCCTTCGACCTGCTCGCCGACGCGAACGGGCTCCTGGTGGACGAACCGTTCGAGGCCCGCCGGGCCGCGCTGGAACGGATGGTGCCCGCCTCGACCGGCGGGGTGCGCCTCACCCCGGTCACCCGGGACAGGGGGACGGCGCGGCGGTGGTTCGAGCTCTTCGAGGGAGCCGGTCTGGACGGGGTGATCGCCAAGGCCGCGACCGACCGGTACCAGCCCGGTCAGCGCGTCATGCTCAAGGTCAAGCACCAGCGCACCGCCGACTGCGTGGTGGGGGGACTGCGCTGGCACAAGGGAACCGAACCGGGGACGGCGGTGGGCTCCCTGCTCCTCGGCCTGTACGACGAACACGCTGTGCTGCACCACGTCGGGGTGTGCGCGACGTTCACCGCCGCGCGTCGACGCGCGCTGGCGACCGAGCTGATGCCGCTGGCAGTCGAGCCCTCCGACCACCCGTGGTCGTCGGAGGCGGGCGAGGGCCGCCGGGTGCCCGGCCAGATCAGCCGGTGGCGATCCACCGAGCAGCCGTGGCAGCCGCTCCGGCCGGAGCGGGTCGTCGAGGTGGGCTACGACCACCTGGAGGGGGCGCACCCGGCTCGGTTCCGGCACACCACGAGCTTCCTGCGCTGGCGGCCCGACCGGGACCCGGTGACCTGCGGGTACGACCAGTTGGATGAACCCGTGCGGTTCGACCTGGCCTCGGTGCTCCGGGGGGAGGTTCGTGGCTCCCCCTGACCTCGGCCGCCGCGCGGGCACCGGTCGAGGACATCCGGGTGTCGCCTCGGGACCGCTCACCGCCCTGTTACCCGGTCGCTGGGAGCGTCTTGCGTAGTCTCTGCGTCAACCGGGACGTGGTCGGGCACGGGATGCCCGACCACCCGAGCCCGGCGACCAGCGGAGGACGGTTCCGATCGGGGGAGGACACGTGCCGCGCACCCGAAGCCACGCGGTGGGTCTGGCGCTGACGCTCGCGGCCGTCGTGGCGGCGACCTCGTGTTCGGCGGGTGCGTCCACGCCACCCCCGGTGGCGGTGGCCGCCGACCCGGACCGCTCGGTGACCGTCGAACCCGGGACCGACCCCGTACCGCTGCCCCCGCTGGAGGAGCCGGGCGCCCACACCATCCACTGGGCCGACTGCACCCAGCACACTCGGCAACGGCTCGGGCTGCCCCAGGAAGCGGAGACCAGGTCCTACGAGTGCGGTAGCGTGACGGGACCCCTGGACTCACCGGAGCAACCGAACTTCGGCACCGCCACGACCCACGTCCTGCGCGTGGGTACCGGTGCCGTCCCCCTCGTCGTGCTCAACGACGTCGGCGGGGCGCCGGGCTCGTTGTACGCGGCGCGCCTGGCCGAGGCGCTGCCGGCCGAGCTGTTGGAGACCTTCTCGCTCATCGGCGTCGACCGGCGCGGCACGGGCATGTCCGACCCGATCAGCTGCGTCAGGGGCGACGACCGGGAGAACATGGTCGGGTTCGACCCCGCCGTCACCGACGTGGCCGGCCAGGACTCCCTGCACTCCTCCTCGTCGTCGGCCGCGAAGGAGTGCACCTGGTTGCTCGAGTACCGGGCACGGGCCTTCGACCCGGCGCGGACCGCCGGTGACCTGGAGGTCCTCCGGTTGGAGCTGGGGATGTCCCGGATCAACGCGATCGCACGGGGGGACGGGTCGGAGGTGCTGGTCTCCTACGCCCAGCGGTTCCCCGACCACGTCGGGCGCGTGGTCCTGGACGGGGTCCCGGACCTGAGCTCGGACGCCCTGGCCCGGGCCGAGGAGCGGGCGGCCACGGCGGAACGCGCGTTCGAGGCGTTCACCTCGTCGTGCGCGGCGCGGGCGGACTGCCCGCTCGGTCCCGACCCGGGCGGTGCGGTGGCGGAACTGGCGGAAGTGCTGCGCCGGGAGCCGCTGTTGACCTCCGACGCGATGATCACTCCCGGGACCCTGACCCGGGTGCTCCTCGACGGGCTCGCGGTGCCGGAGGAGTGGCCCGAGGTGGCCGAGGCGGTCGCGGCCGCCCGGGACGGGGACGGAGTGCCGCTGGGCACCCGGCTGCGGGACACGTTGTGGGAGGGTCCGCTGGACCCGCCCAGGTTCGATGCCTCGTTGGTGACCAGGTGCAATGCCTCCGCGCTGCGCCTACCGCCGAACCAGGTGGCCGAGCTCAGCGAGGAGTGGCACGCCGACTACCCGACCTTCGGCGGGCTGTTCGCCCAGGAACTGCTGCACTGCACCGCCTGGCCGGTGCCGTACCAGGGGACCGAGGGCGACACGGTTCGGGGCGCGCCGCCGGTGATGGTGGTCAGCACGGCGACGGACCCGGTGACCCCGGGCCCGGCGACCCGTCGGATGGCCGGGCGGTTCGACAGCGCGGTCCTGGTCGACTGGCAGGGCACCGGCCACGGCGGGCTGGCGCGGTCGTCCTGCGTGACCGACGCCGCCGTCTCCTTCCTGGTGGACGGCGAGGCACCGGAGAACGACGTCGTGTGCCCACCGTGAGGTGGGCACATCCAACGCCGTGCTGACCGGGTGAACGGGCTCAGCAGCCCGCGCAGCAGCCGCAGCCGGGGCCGGTGCACCCGGAACAGCAGCTGCAACCACCCTGGCTGGGCGCGTGGCTGGTCGTGATCTCCATGTCAGCCTCCTAACGGGAACGCGAAAATGCCACCTCGTCGATCGTCGCCGGGCTCGCACCCCGTCGGGGACCGCTGCTCGGATGAACCGAGGAGGTCATTTTCGCGCCGGCGGTCATACCCAACGTAGTCGCCTGAACCGTTTCGGTGATGACCTGGACCGGTCCCCGTCAGGCCTCCCGATCGGCGGTTCCTCGCCCCCTCGCGCGGGAGGGCTGCACCCGCGCCGGTTCCCCCGGCATCTTGGGGTGGTCGGGTGGATAGGGCAGGTCGCCCAGGCCGTGGTCACGTTCGTCCCTGTCCGCCAGTTCGAGGAGGGTCTCGAGTCGGCTCGGGTGGGAGCGCAGGTCGGCGTGGGGGTCGCCGCGCCGGGCCACCAGGCCGGGCACGGTGCGGGTGGTCAGGTCCCGGGGGTCGACCTCGCCGAGCTCGTCCCACTTCACCGGGGTCGACACCGTCGCCGTCGGGCTGGCCCGTACCGAGTAGGCGGCGACGATCGTGCGGTCGCGGGCGGCCTGGTTGTAGTCGACGAACACCCGCCGCCCCCGCTCCTCCTTCCACCACGCCGTGGTGAGCAGCTCCGGTTCGCGGCGGGCGAGTTCCCTGGCGAGGGCGATCACGGCTCGCCGCACGGTCACGAACTCCCACTCCGGCTCGATGGGGACCAGGACGTGCAGGCCTCGGCCACCGGAGGTCTTGACGAAGCCCGGGTACCCCAGCTCGGCGAGCAGCTCCCGGGTGAGCTCGGCCGCCCTGACGGCGTCGGCGAACCCCGTTCCGGGTTGGGGATCCAGGTCCACCCGCAGCTGGTCCGGCTGCTCGACCCGGTCGCGGCGCACGGGCCAGGGGTGGAGCTCGATGGCCCCGAGGTTGGCCACCCATGCGAGCACGGCGACCTCGGTCGGGCAGATCTCGTCGGCGCTGCGACCACTGGGGAAGCGGATGCGGACGGTGTCGACCCAGTCGGGGGCGCCTCGGGGCACGCGTTTCTGGAAGAACGACTCGCCGTCGACGCCCGAGGGGAACCGGCGCAGGGTGGTGGGCCGGTGGTGGACGGCGCGCAGCACGGCATCACCCAGCGCCAGGTAGAACTCGACGAGGTCGAGCTTGGTCACTCCGACCTCGGGAAACAGCACCCGGTCCGGGTTGGTCACCCGAACCGTCCGCTCACCGACCGCCAGTTCACGAGCCTCGGTCGCCATGTGGTCCACCGTACGAGGAGTTGGCCCGCCCGGCCGGGCACGACGGCCCGTCCGCCCCGCCATCGCCGAACGGGTGGCCAGGTGGCCGCCACTCGCTACCGTGGACGTATGCGCGACACCTGGTTCGGTGCCGAGGACCCCGACGAGGGACGTGACGTGCCAGGCAACGGCACGGACCGCCTCCGGGACGAACTCGTGGGGCTCGACCCGGACGACCCCGAGGTCAGGGCTTTCGCCGAGCACCTCGACCGCATGTCCCGACCGGGTCCGACGATGACGGTGGAGGGGTCGCTCCGGGCTGTCACCGAGTTCACCGACTCGGCGAACAGGGCGCGAGGTGGACGGCGGGCCCTCGCGGTGGCCCTGGTGTGGCTGATGTTGCTGTTCTTCGCGCTCGCCGCGTGGACCCTGCTCGGGTTCCTGCTCGGCGGCGGGGCGTGACAGGGGTCTCCGCCCTCCGACCAGCGTCCGCTTGCCCGTGCGACTAGCGTTAGGGGCATGGAACCGGTGGTCGGTGCGACCCCTCGGGTCGTGAAGTCCGAGCGGGAGTGGCGCGAGGAACTGGGTCCGGTCGAGTACGCGGTACTGCGACAGGCCGGAACCGAGCCCCCCTGGAGCGGGGAGTACGTCGAGACGAAGGCCACGGGCGTGTACGAGTGCCGCGCCTGCGGAGCCGAGCTCTTCCGCAGCTCGACCAAGTTCGACTCCCACTGCGGGTGGCCGTCGTTCTTCTCCCCGATGGCGGGCGATCGGGTCATCCTGCGCGAGGACCGCAAGCACGGGATGCTCCGCACCGAGGTCCTGTGCGCCTCCTGCCACAGCCACCTCGGGCACGTCTTCGAGGGCGAGGGGTACGACACGCCCACCGACCAGCGGTACTGCATCAACAGCATCTCGCTGCGCCTGGTCGAGGACGAGTAGCCGGGCCCGCCGGCGCACCCAACATCACAACATGGCCACACCGGGCAACGGTGGTCCCCCCACCAGTCGTCCTACGGCCATGGTTGGGATTCTCCGCTCGGCCTTCGTGGTGCTCGGGGCCACGGTCCTCGCCGGCTGCGCCTCCACCGCCCCCGCGACGGGGGCCCTCTCGTGCGCGCGGACCGAGGCGGCCCCCGGGGTGGAACTGCGGATCAACCCGCCCCTGGGAGCCAGGGTCGCGGCCGCCGAACTGGACGTGTGCTGGCAGGACTACTGCACCTCCGAGTCCGTACGACTCGTGCGGAGCGCGACCACGTCCACAGACTGCGCTCCTCCCGGCCGCCCGACCGACACCCCGGAAGCCCGTCACGAACCGCCTTCGCCCGTGCCGGCCGACGCGTCCCCGCCCGGTCATGGCGCCGAGACCACCCCGCGCTTCTCGTGGCAGGCACCCGAACCCCCCGTCCTGTCCGAGGGCGAGGTCACCGCGGGTGGGCGGCTCGACGCGCTCACCGACTGCGAGGACCCGCGCGCACGGACGGAGCTCACCGGGTTCGTCCCGATCCCCGAGCTGTCGGCAGTGCCGACCGAGGTGAGCGTCCTACTGGCCGAGAACGGGGGTGGCGTGCTGCTCAACGAGACGATCGAGCTGACCCCGTGGGACCTGGCCGAGGACGGGCAGTGCCAGGACAGCGGGGCGAGGGCGGTGCTGCGGGTCGACGGCGGGGGCCGGTTCTTCGCCGAGTGAGGACCCGACCCCGCCGCGAGGTCAGGGAAGCGCGGCCACCAGGTCACCGACCGGCACCCGGGTCCCGGTGTAGAAGGGGGTCTCCTCGCGCACGTGCCGCCGCGCCTCCGTCCCCCGGAGGTGGCGCATCAGGTCGAGGATCCGGTGCAGTTCGTCGGCCTCGAAGGCGAGCATCCACTCGTAGTCGCCCAATGCGAAGGAGGCGACGGTGTTGGCCCGCACATCAGGGTAGTCGCGTGCTTCCTTGCCGTGGTCGGCGAGCATCCGGCGCCGGTCGGCGTCGGGGAGCAGGTACCACTCGTAGGAGCGGACGAAGGGGTAGACGCAGACGAATCGGCGCGGCTCCTCCCCGGCGAGGAACGCCGGGATGTGGCTCTTGTTGAACTCCGCCGGCCGGTGCAGCGCGACGTTGCTCCACACCGGCTCCGAGGCCCGCCCCAGCGCGGTCCGCCGCAGACCGGTGTAGGCCGCCTGGAGGGTCTCCACCTCCTCGGCGTGCCACCAGATCATGTAGTCGGCGTCGGCGCGGAGGCCCGCGACGTCGTACACACCGCGCACCTCGACGCCCCGGGCCCCCAGGGACTCCAGGTAGTCGTGGGCCTCGGTGGCCGCGTCCGCGCGGTCCTCGGGCAGGCTCCCGCCCCGCACTCGGAACACCGACCACATCGTGTACCGGATCGTGGAGTTCAGTTCGTGGTAGTCAAGCCGCGACATGGCTACATCCTCGCACCGGCTGGCCGGGCGGCCCGCAGCTGGTCGAGGTCGTCCAGCACCTTGTCGGCCGCCGCGTTCCCGCTGGCCACACAGGCGGGGACCCCCACCCCGCCCAGGGCCGCGCCCGCCGCCGCGATCCCCACGACGGGGTCGAGCCCCGAGGTGATCCGCGCTACGCGGTCCAGGTGACCGACCCCGTACTGCGGCAGCGCCCCACCCCAGCGCACGACAGCGGTGTCCAGGGGACGCACCGGGGTGCCGAGGAGCTCGGTCAGGTCCGCGAGCACGCCCCGCGTGATCTCCTCGTCGCCCCGCCGCAGGGCGGAGGCCTCCCCGAACCGGCCCACCGAGCCGCGCACCAGCACCGGAGCGTCCCCGCCACCGGCGAGGTGCGGCCACTTGCGGCTCGAGTAGGTGAAGGCCTTGGCCGTGAACGGAGTGCCGTCGTCGTGGCGCTCCCCCGCCGCCACGAGGACGCCGCTGCTGTCGGGGAGCACGGTGCCCGGCGGCAGTGCCAGCCCCACCACGACCGACGAGGCCAGCTCGACCTCCCGGTACGCCGCGGCCGCCCCAGGCGCGACGTCGGCCAGCAGCCGGGCCGCGGCGGGGGCGGGAACGGCGAGGACGACCAGGTCCACCGAGAGCGACTCGGGGCGGGCGGCGGAGCCGATCTCCAGGCGCCACCCGTTCGTGGCGGGTTCGACGGCGCGGACCGGGAGGCCGAGGCGGAGGTCTGCGGCCGAGGATTCGAGCAACAGCTCGGGCAGGGTGGCAAGGCCCTCCCGCAGGGTCGCGAACACCGGAGGGCGGGACCGGCCCTCCGCGACGGGTGGTGGCATCAGGTGGCTGACGGCCGCCAACAGCGTGCTGGGTTCCTCATCGAGGCGGGAGGCCAGCCCCGGCATCGTGGCCCGCAGGCCCAGGTCGTCGGCGCGGCCCGCGTACACGCCCCCGAGCAGGGGATCCACCAGCCGGTCGACCACCTCGTCACCGAGCCGCTCCCGGACGAGACGGCCGAGGGAGACGTCCCGGCCCCCGAGGTCGACGGGAGGCTGGTCGGCCTCCGATGCCACCACCTCGACCGACGCCGGGGACAGCACGTCCCGCACGGCCTGGGGGGTTTCCGGGAGGCCCTGGAAGGTGCGGCGGGGCAGCGGAACCGTGCGCCCGCCAGCGCGCACCGTGGGGGCGGCCCCCGAAGGGTGGACGAGGTCGACGTCCACGTCGAGTTCGCCCAGCAGGTCGGCGATCTCGGGACGCCGGGCCAGGTACGCCTCGGCGCCCAGGTCGTACCGGACGCCACCCACCGGCACCGCCCGCAGCTTGCCCCCGACCGCGCGTCCCTGGTCGATCACGGTGATCCGGGCGTCGGGGCCGAGGCGCTTCCGCAGCCGGTGGGCGGCCGTAAGCCCCGCGACTCCGCCTCCGACGACGGCGACGCGGGGCGACGCGGACGAGTGGGTCACGGTCGACGCGTCCCGCCGGGAGTGGCACCCTCCACGGTCATGCCCCCGGGTCGCGGCGGGTGGTCTCGTGCACGTGGTCGACCACCCGGGTCAGCACGCCGGGATCGGTGTCCGGCAGGACGCCGTGCCCCAGGTTGAAGATGTGCCCCGCGGCGGCCCGGCCCTCGGTGATCACCCGATCGGTCTCCCGCAGCGCCACCTCCTCGCCGGCGAACAGCACGGCTGGGTCGAGGTTGCCCTGGACCACCGGGAGCGGGGCGTCCGGGTCGGCCAGCCGCAGCCGGCGCACCGCCTCGTCCAGCGGGAGGCGCCAGTCCACGCCGACGACGTCGGCGCCGGCCTGCCGCATCGATCCCAGCAGTTCACCGGTCCCCACCCCGAAGTGGATTCGGGGAACGCCCATGCCGGCCAGGCCAGCCAGCACCCTGCTGCTGTGCGGGAGCACGAACTCGCGGTACTCGCGCACCGAGAGGGCACCGGCCCAGGAGTCGAAGAGCTGCACGGCGTCCACCCCGGCTGCCACCTGCTCCCGGAGGAACAGCAGGGTCAGGTCCGCGAGGTGGGCCAGCAGCGCGTGCCAGGTGCCGGGGTCGCCGTGCATCATCGCCTTGGTCCGCTCGTGGTTGCGGCTCGGGCCGCCCTCCACGAGGTAGGAGGCGAGGGTGAACGGGGCACCGGCGAAACCGATGAGCGGTGTCCGCCCGAGTTCGCCGAGCAGCATCCGCACCGTCTCCGCCACGGGCGCGATCTGGTCCGGGTCGAGGCGCGGCAGCCGGGACACCGCGGCGGCGTCCCGTACGGGCTCGGCGATCACCGGTCCGGTACCGGGGACGATGTCCAGGTCGACGCCGGCCGCCGCCAGGGGGACGACGATGTCGCTGAACAGGATCGCCGCGTCCACCTGGTGCCTGCGCACCGGCTGGAGCGTGATCTCGCAGGCCATGTCCGGTGTCAGGCACGCCTGGAGCATCGGAACGCCCGCCCGCAGTTCGCGGTACTCGGGCAGCGACCTGCCGGCCTGACGCATGAACCACACGGGCGTGTGATCGGGAACCCCGCCGGAGGCCGCGACCAGCAAAGGGCTCTGGGTGAGGTCCCGACGCGTCGAGACCGTGGAGGGATTCGTCATGGCACCCCCATCGTCCCATGCGTCCGCCACGCCCGGCACCGGCCCTCGATGGGTGCCGGGCTCCGAACGGGACGTCGTGTCGGACTGCCCGCGAGATTCTCGGCGCGCCTGCGGGATTCCGTCGCCGGATGCACCTACAGTCGCCAGCCGTGACCGGGATGGCGGGTGTACCCGAGGTGTTCCGGCTGGCGGTGACCACGCTGCGGTCGGTGAGGCCACGGCCCGAGTTGACCTTCGAGGAAGTGCGCCCGCCCCAGCGGCTGGCCCCGTGGGCGTACGCGCTGACGGCGGAGGTCACGGGACCGACCGGCGAGTTCGCCACCGGCCGACTGATCGTGCTGCACGATCCGGAGAAGAGCGGCGGTTGGGGCGGTGAGCTCCGGCTCGTCGTGTACCTGCAGGCGGAGCTGGACCCCGAGTTCGCCGCCGATCCACTGCTGACCGAGGTCGGGTGGTCCTGGCTGACCGAGGCCCTGGAGGTCCGAGGGGCCGACTTCTCCGCGTTGGGGGGGACCGTGACGGTCACGTCCTCCGTCCGTTTCGGGGACATCTCCGGGCCCACCCGTTCCCACGAACTGGAGTTGCGGGGGTCGTGGACGGCGGGCAGCGGCGATCTCGCCCCGCACGGCGACGCCCTGTGCGGGTTGCTCGCCAGCGCGGTGGGCCTGCCGCCGGTGGGGGTGACCACGCTCGGCCCGCGCCGGGGTGACACGCACGCCTGATCGGCGCGCGGCGGCGGGCGCGGTGGCGCCCCAGCCCGTCGTGCCGTCGCGCCACCGGGGTGGGGCACTCGTGGTTGGTCGACTCGGGCGCCGGCGTTCGACGCGCTTCGGCGGGGTCGGCCCCGAGCGACCCGCGGGGACTGGTTGGTCGAGGGCACCCCGCTCGAGCGGAAAAGTGGGCGGGATCTCAGAATGGAACCCGGCGGGACACCGGCCCGCCGTGATCGTCCCCGGATTCCCGGTGGTGGCCGCGCCCCGACGGGCTGCGCTGTTCGGTGGTGCCGAGGCACCACCATCCGCTGGCGCCAGGTCCACCTATCGCACGATCAAAAAGGGAATGTCGCCCCACGGGCCGCTCGCGTTAGCCAACACTCGCATCGTCACCCGAACGTGTTATCAGTTCCTGGCCAGGTGACAACCCAATCGGGATAGATCCCGCCTCGATCGTCCCGCTGGGACAGTTTGCCGGCTACGCTGCCCGAGTCGACACCACTTTCGGTCGATCAGTGGCGCGGCTGATTGGTCGAGAGTCCCGGTGCCGGTCGGGGGGCACGACCGACTCCAGGGAGGTAGTGACGTGGCTGCCGTCGGCTTAGGTCAGGCCGTTCGAACCACGCCAGCCGGCGCGTTGCCGGCCAACATGGTCCCGCACCCGCGGGAAGAGCTGTTCTCGGTACTGGTGGTGGACGACCATCCGCTGCTTCGGGAGGCGATCGCCGCCCGGTTGCAGCAGATGGGCGCCGGCACCGTGCACGAGGCGGCGTCGCTGGCCGAAGCCAGAGCTCGTGCTCTGGCCACCGGACCATGCGACCTTGCGATCCTCGATCTCGGGCTCCCGGACGGGAGTGGCATCGACCTGGTCACGGAACTCCGTGGCCACGGTTGGCCCCGGATCGTGGTCCTGGCATCCTCCGACGACCCGTACGCGGTACGGGCGGCCTTCCAGGCGGGCGCTCAGGCGTACCTGCTGAAGTCCGCCTCGCCGATGGTCGTCACCGACGGGGTTCGCCGGGTCCTCGACGGCGGGGTGTACGCCGACCCGAGTGTGGCGCCCGTCCTCGCAGCGGGCACCAGGGTTCCGGGCACCGACAACACGCCTCGCGAGTTGTCCGCCCGTGAGGTCGAGGTGTTGCAGCTGGTCGCTGACGGCCGATCCAACAAGGAGATCGGCGAGGCGCTCAACCTGTCCGCCCTCACGGTCAAGAGCCACCTGTCACGCATCGGCCGCAAACTCGGTACCGGTGATCGTGCGCAGATGGTGGCGCTGGCCATGCGGGCGGGCGTGATCCGCTAGTGGAGTGGGGATGGCACGAACCCGTGCCATCCCCACCTTCCAGCAGTGCCTGTGGGATCCGGGGACGGGGGAGGCACGTAGGGTCATCGCCCGTGGACGCTCAACCAGCCAACCCGGATGAGGTCGGACCCGGCGACCGCGGCGGTGAGAACCGGAAACACGCTCAGGGCACGGACGAGAACGCGGCGGTACCGCTGCGCCGCCCGGCCGACGGCGTGCCTCCTGTTGTCGTCGACCGCAACGCGCTCCAGCTCGTCGCCACCGCGATGGCCGGTGCCACCGGCCCGGTGGCCGTCGACACCGAACGCGCCTCGGGCTACCGGTACTCCAATCGCGCCTACCTGGTCCAGCTCCGTCGCGAGGGCGCGGGGACGGCGCTGATCGACCCGATCCCCGTCGCCGACGCGCTTGGCCCGCTCAGGGAGGCGCTCACCGGGCCGGAATGGGTCTTACACGCCGCCTCGCAGGACCTGCCGTGCCTCGCGGAGTTGGAACTGCGGCCGACGTCGTTGTTCGACACCGAACTCGCCGGCCGGCTCGCCGGCTTCCCCCGCGTGTCGCTCGCGGCGCTCGTGCGGCAGCAGCTCGGGTACGAGCTGGAGAAGGGACACGGCGCGGCCGACTGGTCACGTCGTCCCCTGCCCGCGGACTGGCTGAACTACGCCGCCCTCGACGTGGAACTGCTGGTGCCGTTGCGGGACTCCCTGGAGGAGGAACTCCGCCGGCAGGGGAAGCTCGACTGGGCGTTGCAGGAGTTCGAGTGGGTCCGCACGGCCCCACCTCCCCCGCCCCGCGCACAGCCCTGGCGCCGGACCTCGGGCATCCACCGGGTGCACGCCCCCAGGCAGCTCGCGGCCGTTCGCGAGCTGTGGCTGGCCCGGGACGCCGTCGCCGAGTCGCGGGACATCGCCCCCGGTCGGGTCCTGCCGGACAAGGCCGTGATCGAGGCCGCGCAGGCTGCTCCGAAGACCGAACGCGAGCTGTTGGCGCTGCCGGTATTCCGGGGCCGGGCTCAGCGGCGGCGGGCGCACACCTGGCTGGCGGCCCTGCGGGCGGCGGCCGAGCTGCCGACGGATGAGCTCCCCAGCCCGGCGCAGCCCTCGGACGGCCCGCCACCCCCGAACCGGTGGGCGGACCGGGACCCGGAGGCCGCGGCACGGCTCTCCGCCGCCAGGGCCGTGCTGACCGAGACCGCCGAGCGGCTGCGGCTGCCGGTCGAGAACCTCATCCAACCCGATCTCGTCCGCCGGACGTGCTGGACGCCCCCGGAGCAGCTGGACGTCCAGGCGGTGAGCGCGGCGCTGCGGGCGGGCAACGCCCGCGAATGGCAGGTGGAACTCACGGCGTCCCATCTCACCGAGGCGCTGCGGGTCACCGCCTGACAGCGGATCACTCGAGCAGGGCCGCGGCGTGCTGGAGCGCCGCGGCCAGCCGGGCGGCGGTGTCCCCCGGGTAGGCCAACCGCGCCGGGGTGGCCTGGTGGCCGTTGAGCCGCAACACGGCCAGGGGGGCCTGCCGTCGGAGCGCGCGGTGCACCACCAGGGAGCGTGGTCGGGCGTCGGCGGTGACGCCGTCCACCTGGCCCAGCGGTCCCACTCCGCGCGCTCCGGGGAGGAAGGCGTTGCCGATGGTCAGGGCGGCCGTCTCCGCCGCGCGGGTGGTCACCTTGAGCGTCCCGCGCCCGGGGCTGTCCCCCAGCACCAGGAGGACCCGCCACTGCCGCCGGTCGACCGTGACCACGGTGAACGATGGAGTCCCGGTCACCAGGTCGTCGCCGGGCACCGCGACGGCCCAACGGTTGTCGAGCAGGATCACCCTGTCTGTCCTTTCCGGAACGCGGGCTGATGTCGGGCGGCGTGTGCCGCCACCCTGATCGCGTTGCGGGGTCGCCACACTACGGCACGGCGCGGGGAGGCCCCGCGATGGGAGCGCTCCAACGACCCGCCCGACTCCGCTTCCCGATCTTTTCGCCGCCCACCCTGGCGTTTGGGTTACTGACGGGTAGCATCGCGGTCAGCGGGCGCGGAGCAGCGCGCCCAGGCCCACTCAGCGAGGAGAAGGAGCACGCCGTGGCCGACGCCGTTGCAGCGCGTGCGCTTCGGAACGTGGTCTTCGTCGACGGTGTGAGGACACCGTTCGGCAAGGCCGGCCCGAAGGGCATCTACGCCGAGACCCGCGCGGACGACCTGGTCGTCAAGACGCTCAGGGAACTCCTCCGGCGACATCCCCAACTGCCGCCCGAGCGGGTCGGTGAGGTCGCCATCGCCGCGACGACCCAGATCGGGGACCAGGGACTGACCATCGGCAGGACGGCGGCACTGCTGGCCGGGCTGCCCCGTTCGGTGCCCGGATTCGCCATCGACCGTATGTGCGCCGGAGCGATGACGGCCGTGACCTCGGTGGCCGGCGGCATCGCCTTCGGCGCCTACGACGTCGCGCTGGCCGGCGGTGTGGAGCACATGGGCCGGCACCCGATGGGCGAGGGCGTTGATCCCAACCCCCGATTCCTCGCGGACAAGCTCGTGGACCCCTCCGCGCTGGTCATGGGCCAGACGGCGGAGAACCTGCACGACCGGTTCCCCCACCTGGACAAGGGTCGGGTCGACGCCTACGCGGCGACCAGCCAGGAGCGCTTCGCCGAGGCGGTCAAGACCGGTCGGATCAGCGCCGACCTCGTCCCGGTGGCCACCAGGTCCGCCGAGCTCGGCTGGGGGCTGGCGACCGAGGACGAGCCGCCCCGCCCCGGCACCACCGTCGAGGCCCTCGCCGCGCTGAAGACCCCCTTCCGCCCGCACGGCCGGGTCACCGCCGGCAACTCCGCCGGGCTGAACGACGGGGCCACCGCCGCGCTGATCGCCGGCGAGGACACGGCCACCGAACTCGGGCTGCCGGTGGGGATGCGGCTGGTCGGCTACTCCTTCGCCGGTGTCGACCCGGAGGTGATGGGAGTCGGGCCGGTACCCGCCACCGAGCAGGCGCTGGCCAGGGCTGGCCTGACGATCGACGACATCGGCCTGTTCGAGATCAACGAGGCCTTCGCCGTCCAGGTCCTGGCCTTCCTCGACCACTTCGGCATCGCCGACGACGACCCCAGGGTCAACCCGTGGGGCGGCGCGATCGCGTGCGGCCACCCCCTCGCCGCCTCGGGCGTCCGGCTGATGACCCAGCTCAGCCGCCACTTCGCCGAACGCCCCGAGGTCCGCTACGGGATCACCACCATGTGCATCGGCATCGGCATGGGCGGCACGGTCATCTGGGAGAACCCGCACTGGGACGGTCGGGAACGGAACGGGGACGCGAAGTGAGTGACACGACGGGCGGGGTCACCGCCGAGGACATGCGGAACGCGATGCCGGACGAGGTCGTGACCAGGTCGGTGACCAGGCTCGTCCGCGTGCCCGGCGTCGAACGACCGATCGCCCTGGTGACCCTGGACAACGGGCACGACCACACGCGCCCCTCCACCCTCGGCCCCCAGGGGCTGCTCAGCCTGGACGCGGCGCTCGACGAGGCCTTCGCCGCGGAGCCCGCCGCGATCGCGGTGACCGGCAAGCCCTTCGTCTTCGCGGTCGGCGCGGACCTCTCCGGCGTCACCCGGCTGACCTCGGCCGAGCAGGCCCGGTGGATCGCCCACACGGGGCACGCGGTCTTCCGCCGCCTCACCGAGTCCACCATCCCGACCTTCGCCTTCGTCAACGGGGCGGCGCTCGGCGGCGGCCTGGAACTCGCGCTCTCCTGCCACTACCGCACGGTCGCGGCGAACGCGGCGATGCTCGCCCTGCCCGAGACCTTCCTGGGGCTGTTCCCCGGGTGGGGCGGCACCCAACTGCTGCCCAACCTGATCGGGCCGGACGCGGCGGTCACGGTCATCCTGGAGAACGCCCTCAACCAGAACCGCCGGCTCAGCCCCGCCAAGGCCGCGGCGCTCGGCGTCGTCGACGTGGTGCTGGACTCCGCCGACTACCTGGAGCAGTCCCTGCGGTGGGCGGCCGGGGTGCTCGAGGGGCGGATTCGGCCCGAACGTCCGGAGATCGACCGGGACCAGGCCTGGACCGCCGCCCTCGACCGGGGGCGGGCCTTCGTCGCGGCCAAGACGCAGGGAGCGGCGCCTGGCGCGACGAAGGCGTTGGAACTCCTCGAACTGGCCCGCCACGCCACCCTGGACGAGGGGTACGCGGCCGAGACCGAGGGCCTCACCGAGCTGCTCATGTCCGACGAGCTGCGGGCGGGCCTGTACGCGTTCGACCTGACGCAGAAGCGCGCTCGGCGCCCCGCCGGCGCCCCGGACAAGTCACTCGCTCGTCCCGTCACCAAGGTGGGGGTGGTCGGCGCCGGGCTCATGGCGAGCCAGCTCGCGCTGCTCTTCGTCCGCCGCCTGCGGGTTCCCGTAGTACTCACCGACGTCGACCAGGAACGGCTCGACCGGGGCGTCGGCTACGTGCACGCCGAGGTGGACAAGCTGTTGTCGAAGGGGCGCGTCTCGCCGGACGAGGCGAACCGGCTCCGAGCCCTGGTCACGGGTTCGCTGGACAAGGCCGCCTTCGCCGACGCCGACTTCGTCATCGAGGCCGTCTTCGAGGACCTGTCGCTGAAGCGGCGTGTGTTCGCCGAGCTGGAGGAGCACGTCTCCCCGGAGGCGGTGCTCGCCACGAACACCTCGTCGCTGTCCATCACGGACATGGCCGCGGAACTGCGACACCCGGAGCGGGTCGTGGGCTTCCACTTCTTCAACCCGGTCGCGGTCCTCCCGCTGCTGGAGGTCGTGCGCGGGCAGCACACCGACGACGCCACCGTCGCCACCGCCCTGCGCACGGGCAAGGAGCTGAAGAAGTCCTGCGTGCTCGTCGCCGACGCGCCTGCCTTCGTCGTGAACCGACTGCTCACCCGGTTCCTCGGCGAGGTGATCGGCGCGATCGACGAGGGCACCCCCTTCGAGGTCGCCGACCGCGCGCTCCAACCGCTCGGGCTGCCCATGAGCCCGCTGATCCTGCTCCAGCTGGTCGGGCCAGCCGTCGCCTCGCACGTCGCGCAGACCCTGCACGACGCCTTCCCGGACCGGTTCGGGGTCAGCGAGAACCTGCGCCGGTTCGTGGCGGCCGGCAAGACCGCGGTGTGGACCTGGGACGAGCGGAACGTGCAGCGGCTCGACCCGGAGGTGGCGGAGCTCTGGCACCAGGGTGACGCGCCGCTCACCGAGGAGGAGCTGCGGGAGCGCGCGCTGGCCGCGCTCGCCGAGGAGGCCCGCGTCATGCTGGAGGAGAAGGTCGTCGCGGAGCCGGCGGACATCGACCTGTGCATGATCCTCGGCGCCGGCTGGCCGTTCTGGCTGGGTGGGATCACCCCGTACCTCGACCGCACCGGCGTGGCGGAGCGGGTCAACGGGGAACGCTTCCTCCCGAGGGGCGTCGCGTCCCCGGCGGCCGGCTGAGAACTCCGGTCGACAACTCCGGTGGGGTCGGCGGGGAACCGTCGGCCCCACCGGGACACCGGGTCCGTGTCCCGCCGCCCCCTCGGGCTCAGGGCGCGGCGGGGAACTCCACCGTCACGGTGAGGCCACCGCCGTCCACCGGCTCCACCTCGACACGACCGCCGTGGGCGGCCGCCGCCGACCGGACGATCGAGAGGCCGAGGCCGGCGCCGAAGTGGGAGGTCCTGCCGCCGCCCCTGCTGAAGGGCTCGAGCAGCTGCGCCGCCCGTTCCGGCGGGACCACCGGCCCCGACGAGGACACCACCAGCCGCGAACCCGACTGGTCCCCGCTCGTGCGCACGCTGATCCAGCCCCCCTCCACGTTGTGCCGCACCGCGTTCTCGACCAGGTTCCCGGCGATCCGCTCGACCAGGGCCGGGTCTCCGGTCACCAGGCCGGGCTCCGTGTCGAAGGTGACGGAGAGCTTCCGGTCGGCGGCCTCGGCGCGCACCGCGCGCCACGCGCTCTCCACCATGGTGGCGAGGTCCACCGGCTCCCGGGCGTTGAGCCCCGTGGCGTCGGTGCGGGCCAGCAACAGCAACGCGGTGACGAGGTGCTCCGCCCGTCGTGTGGCGTCCCGCACCACGTCGGCCATCCTGCGGAGCTCCGCCACGTCCGCGTCCGGATCGGCCAGGGTGACGTCCAGCTCGGTGCGGATCACCGCCAGCGGCGTGCGCAGCTCGTGGCTCGCGTTGGCGACGAACCGGCGCTGGGCCTCGAAGGCGGCCTGGAGCCGGTCGAGCATCTCGTCGAAGGTGTCAGCGAGTTCCGCCACCTCGTCGCGCGCGCCCACGAACTCGATGCGCTCCTCCAGCGATTCGGCGGACAGCCGACGAGCCGTGCCGGTGACCCTGTGCAACGGGGCCAACACCCGCCCGGTGAGGGACCAGGCGAGCAGGAAGGCCGCCGCGATGACGCACAGGTAGGCCAGCAGCCCCACCTCCAGGACCCGGTCCCTCGCCTGGTCGTGCAGCAGCGTCGTCAGTTCGGTCGCCTCGACCTCGACGCCGTCGACCCGGACCCGCATACCGCGCGGCAACCGGGGCGAGTCGGCGAGGGCCTGCCCGATCTGCATCCAGCCCAACCACAGGAGCAGCGCGCTCACGACGGCGACGAGCCCGGTCGCGAGCAGGGTGATGCGGACCCGGAGGCCGAGACCTCGACGGCCGGGGCGGTGGTCAGCGTTCAGTGTTCGCACCCGCGACGCTGTCGGTCTCCGGTTCCACGACTCCCGCGGTCGGCACCCGGTACCCGGACCCGACGACGGTCTCCACCACCGCCGGTTCCCCGAGCTTCTTCCGCAGGGTCATGACGGTCACCCGCACGGTGGTGGTGAACGGGTCCGCGTTCTCGTCCCACACGCGCTCCAGCAGCTCCTCGCTGCTGACGACCGAACCACCGGCGGAGAGCAGCACCTCCAGGACGCCGAACTCCTTGCGGGTCAGGTCGACCTGTTCACCGTTGCGGGTGACGGTGCGGGAGGCTGGATCGAGCACCAGCTGCTCGGCCGTGAGCCGGGGCGGCACCGGGGGCGTGGACCGCCGGCCCAACGCGCGGATCCTGGCGACCAGCTCGGGGAAGGCGAAGGGCTTCGCCAGGTAGTCGTCCGCGCCCAGCGACAGGCCCTCGACCCGGTCCTCCACCTCGCCGCTCGCCGTGAGCATCATGACCCGCGTCAGTGCCCCAGACCGGAGGATCTCCCGGCACAACTCGTCGCCGGACAGCCCCGGAAGATCGCGGTCGAGCACCACGACGTCGTATCTGGTGATCGACGCCTTCTCGTGCCCCGACTCACCGTCATAGGCGATGTCAACGGCCATGCCCTCTCGGCGCAGACCCCGGGCGATCGCGTCTGCCAGGGGCTGCTCGTCCTCTACGACCAGTATGCGCACGTCACCAACCGTCCCACACGAACCTGAGAGCGGGCTGGGCTTTCCCGGCCCGCGGCAGCGTCACCGATGTCACTTCCGCTCGCTGTCCCGCACCCGCTGCGGGTCCGCGACGTCGACCTCGGGCGAGTCACTCGCCTCACCCAGGATCCCGGCGGCCCACTCGGTGATCCGGCGCGCGACGTCCTGGTCGGTGAGCCCGAGCTCGGCGAGCACCTCTCCCCGGGAACCGTGGTCGAGGAACCGTTGGGGCACGCCGATGTCGCGGAGGGGGACATCGACCTCCGCGTCCCGCAGCGCCGCCGCCAGCGCCCAGCCGACGCCTCCGTGCCGGCCACCGTCCTCGACCGTGACGACCATCCGGTGGTCCGCCGCGAGCGCCACCAGTTCCTCGGGTACTGGCACGACCCACCTCGGATCCACCACGGTGACCCCGATTCCCTGGTCGGCCAGTCGGTGCGCGGCGCGGACGGCCAGTTCGGCGAAGCTACCGACGCCGACCAGGAGGACGTCCGCCTCGGTGTCCTCCCGGAGGACGTCCACCGGGCCGACGCGCCGGACGGCCTCGATCCGGTCGCCGACGTCGCCCTTGGCGAACCGGATCACCCCGGGCCCGTCGGTGATCCGCACCGCCTCCCGCAGCGCCTCACGGAGGGTGTCGGCGTCCCGGGGGGCGGCGACCCGGATGCCCGGCACCACACCGAGGATCGACAGGTCCCACACGCCGTTGTGGCTCGCGCCGTCCGAGCCGGTGATCCCGGCGCGGTCGAGCACGACCGTCACCGGCTGCCGGTGCAGCGCGACGTCCATCAGCAGCTGGTCGAAGGCGCGGTTGAGGAACGTCGCGTACACCGCCACCACGGGGTGCATGCCCGCCATCGCCAGACCGGCGGCCGAGGTCAGCGCGTGCTGTTCGGCGATACCGACGTCGAAGCACCGCTTCGGGTAGGCCGAGGCGAACCTGTCCAGGCCGGTCGGCCCGAGCATCGCGGCGGTGATCGCGACGAGGTCCTGGCGCTCCGCCCCGATCCGCACGAGCTCGTCGGAGAACACCGAGGTCCAGCTCGTCCCGCCGGAGGCCGTGGCCGGTTCCCCGGTGACCGGGTCGATCACACCCGTGGAGTGCATCTGGTCGGCCGTGTCGTTCTCGGCCGGGGCGAAGCCCGTGCCCTTCCTGGTGACCGCGTGCACGATGACCGGGCCACCGAACGCCTTGGCCCGGCGGAGGGCGGCGTCGAGGGCGCCCAGGTCGTGTCCGTCCACCGGCCCGAAGTACTTCAGCCCGAGGTCCTCGAACATGGCCTGCGGGCTGATGGCGTCCTTGAGCCCGCGTTTCGCCGCGTGCAGACCCGCGTAGATCGGACGGCCGACCATGGGGATGCTCTGGAGGGTGCGCTTCCCGCTCTCCAGGGCGCGTTCGTAGCCGGGCCGCAGGCGCAGCGACGCCAGGTGGTCCGCGAGGCCGCCGATGGTGGGCGAGTAGGACCGGCCGTTGTCGTTGACCACGATCACGAGCGGGCGGTTGCCGTCGCCGGCGATGTTGTTCAACGCCTCCCAGCACATTCCACCGGTCAGCGCGCCGTCACCGACCACGGCCACGACGTGCCGGCGGGCGCCCTGGAGCTGGTAGGCCTTGGCGAGCCCGTCGGCGTAGGAGAGCGCGGTCGAGGCGTGGCTGTTCTCCACCAGGTCGTGTTCGCTCTCGGCCCGCGACGGGTAGCCGGACAGCCCGTCCCGCTTCCTCAGCCGGTCGAACCCTCCCTGACGACCCGTGATGATCTTGTGCACGTAGGCCTGGTGCCCGGTGTCGAAGACGACGGGGTCGTGGGGTGAGTCGAAGACGCGGTGGACGGCGAGGGTCAGCTCCACGACCCCGAGGTTGGGCCCCAGGTGCCCGCCGGTCCGCGAGACCTTCTCGATGAGGAAGGAGCGGATCTCCTCGGCCAGTCGCTGGAGCTCACCCAGCTCCATTCTCCTCAGATCAGCCGGGCTGTGCACGGACTCGAGCAGGGTCACCACTCCACCTCAATTCAGTGCCGTTCGCCAGCCCCGTCCAGGTACGAGGGCGTACTCCCACGGACAGGGTGCGGCCGGTCAACTACGTCGCGCCAGTCTACGGACGGGTAACCCGAGGGCACCGTCCCGGTCGCTGCGGGGTGTGAGCCTGGCGTGACGGCGCCTCACCGGAGTGGGTAGAGGGCCGGGACAGACTCGAGCGCGTTCCCCCCAATGAACTTACCCAGCGTGAAGGGAATCACTCCTCGGGGCTAACAGCCGGCGTCGTGGTGGCGGTATCCCCGTTCCCGTCCGCCTGCTCGAAGAGTGCCACGCACTCCACATGGTGCGTCATCGGGAAGGCGTCGAACGCACGCAGTTCGGCCAACCGGTACCCCTGCTCCCTCAGTAGCCCGACGTCCCGGGCGAAGGCAGCCGGGTCGCAGGCCACGTGCACGACCCTTGCCGGGCGGGCTGCGCCGATCTGGCTGATCACCTCACGACCGGCGCCCTTGCGGGGCGGGTCCAGCACGACCACGTCGGGAGCGCCGCCACCGAGGCCCCGGGCGAGCACCCGCTCCACCCGCCCCGTCACGAAGCTCACCTGGGGGAGGTCCGCGAGCTCCCGCTCGCCGTCGGCGACGGCGCGGGGAGCTGACTCCACGACGACCACCGCTCCCCCGGTGCCGACCTGCTCGGCGAGCACCGAGGCGAACAGACCCGCTCCCCCGTAGAGGTCCCAGGCCGTCCCTCCCCTGGGGGCGCGAGTCCAGGATCCGACGGCCTCGGCCAGCACGTCGGCGGCGGCGGGGTGCACCTGCCAGAAACCGTGGGGGTGGACGCGCCAGTCGCGACCAGCGGCGCGCTGCACGGCCACTCCGTCCCCGGCGATCCGGCGCGAGGTCGGGCGCGAGCCGCGCCCCGGCCGGAGCTCGCTGACGTGCACCTGCTCGTTGGCGTCGACGGTCACGTCGAGTTCGATACCCGGCCGCCAGCGCCGTCCCAGCAGCCCGTCGACCATGCCCGGCACGGACAACGGGCATCCGGTCGCCGCGACCACCCGGTGACTGCGGTGGGCCCGGAACCCGGCGACCCCGGCGTCGTCCACGGCCAGCCGTACCCGGCTGCGCCACCCGAGCACACCACCGGGCAGTTCCTCCACGACCACGGAACGGTCGACGCCGGCGATGCGGCGCAGCTGCTCCTCCACCACTCCGGCCTTGATCGCGCGCTGCCGCTCCGGGCGGACGTGCTGCCAGTCACAGCCGCCGCACCCGCCCGGACCGGAGAGCGGGCAGCTCGGGGTGACCCGGTCCGGGGAGGCGGAGTGCACGGTGACGGCGTCGGCGCGGCAGTAGCCGCCGCCGTTGTCCTCGGTCACGAGGGCGGTCACCCGCTCCCCGGGCAGGGCGTGCCGGACGAAGACCACTCGGCCCTCGTGCCGGGCAACGCAGAAACCACCGTGTCCGGGAGGGCCGACCTCCAGATCGATCCGATGTCCTGTCCAGTCCGGTCGCTGGCTCGGCGCAGAGGTGCTCACCGCGGGACGGGGTCCTTTCCGACATCAGGGAAACGCTCGTACCCAGCGTAGCCCCAGCCGGGCCGGAGGAACGGGCAGCGGAGGTGCCGCGCCGGCGGGGCGCCCGGTCGCCGCGGCCCCCTGGCGGGACGAGAACGGACGGACGGGCCCGCGCACCGCGAAGGGGGCCACGCCCCCACCGCCGGCACCCCGACAACGACACACCAGTCTTTCAGGGGAAATCGGCGACGGGGACCCGACAGCGGAGGATATCCCTGACCCTTTGTTCCGACAATCAGGGGAATGATCCGGAAAAAGCTCCACTTCGCGACACCAGACCCCACCTGAACAGGCATTACCCCGCATATCGCGATCGCTTTTATCATTCGGTGGTGCTCGAGCACGGAGGGTCAACGCCTTGACAGGTGATATCGGGAATGTCGAGCGGAAGGGTCCACTTTCGCAGCAAGATCCGCTGATACGGTCCGACGCGGTGAACACGGAAAACGACTCCCGGCGGCGCGGGCCGCCCACTCTCCCTTTCTGGGGAGTCCCCTCGTAACCGATGGAGAAGGGTTGTCCAGGTGAAGACTCCTGACGAGAAAACCTCCTGTTCGACCGTCCGCCGCCACGCACGCGGCGCGACGGCGGCTGTGCTCGGCGCCGCGGTCGCCGCCGGCGTCCTGCTCGTTCCCACGGCGTCGGCCGACCAGGACGAGGGCAACGCGCGGCTGCTGCCCCGACCGCTGAACTCACTGCTCGACACGACCCAGGAACGCTTCCACGCCCAGGTCGTCGTCAACGGCGAGGTGGTGTGGGAGCAGACGGGCGAAACCTCCGACTGGACGATCTCCTCCACCGAGGACAACGTCGTGGTGGGCGGGCCCGTGCACGACGCCGCGCAGTGCGACAACGAGGTGTCACCGACCAGCCGCCTCTCCCTCCTCCAGGGAGTGTGGACGCTGGCCGACTTCCTCACGGGCCTCACCACGCTGATCTGCCAGGAACTCGACTCCGGCACGGCGGAGGGGACCGACCCCGCGACGGCCGGGGAGACCACGACCCTGCCGGAGGACGCCCCCGGGCGGTGGTGGCAGAACTCGGCCGGCTGGGACCTGCCCTGGTGGGCTCGGACGCCGGACGCGGAGCGACGGCCCGAGGACACCGGCTCGTCCACCACGCCCGAACGGGACGCGGAGGAGGACCAGCGGGGAACGGCGGGTCCGGTCGAGGACGGCACGACGACGCGCGTCGGCTGAGCACCGCCGCGGACGACGAGGGGCCAGCCGTGGCTGGCCCCTCGTCGTCCACCAGGACATGACCAGGGCGGTGGGGAGCGATCCAGGGCCGGCCGCTCGGCGACGGCGATCACGCCGGGTGATCCAGCCGATCCAGCCCGACAGCGGGGCCGGGTCGGCGAACTCCGCCGCCTCGGGGACGACGGCTCAGGGACTCCCAGGTGAGCGGCTGTCCCGTGCGGAGGCGGGGGAGGCCTCCGGTTCGCTCATCGCTCCGCCGGCACCCACCTCGTCCGGAGCCGAGGACGGCCGGACGTCGGCGGTTCCCCCGGCTCCCGCCGGCGACGGGGATTCGGGCGCCGCCCGCGCCGCCTCCTCCTCGACGATCCGGTTCGCGCGGCGCACCGCCCAGATCGTGAGCAACAACGCGACCGCCGTCAGCGGGGTGCCCATGCTCAGGCGCGCCACGCCGAGCCAGCCGGCCTCGTCCGCGTCGTAGAGCCACTGCTGGACCACGAACCGGGAGAAGAAGAACACGGTCCACAGGGCGGTGGCGAGCTGGTAGGCCGCCCGCGCGCGCGGTACCGACCGCCAGGCGAAGCCGGAGCCGTTCAGCCCGGCCCAGATCACCCCGACCAGCGGCCACCGCGCCACCATCGAGACCAGGAAGGCGATGCCGAAGACGAGGCTCGCCCAGATCCCGTACAGGTAGAAGCCCCGCTCGGAACCGGTGCGATAGGCGATGAAAGCGCACAGCAGGACGCCGAGCACACCGGAGACCGCGGGTTGGAGCGCCTCCTTGCGCACCAGGCGCCAGACCGCGATCAGCACCGCGCCGCCGATGGCGGCCCACAGCGCCACCTGCCACTCGGTCAGCGCGCTGACCGAGACGAAGAGCACCACGGGGATCACCGACGCGATCAGCCCGGAGATGCCCCCCATCTGCTCGAGCAGGGTGGGTGCTGGCGGTTCCGCTGGGTCGGCGACGTGTGCCGCGGCGTCCGTCGGCGACACCGCCGGACCGGTCGGTTCCGGCTCGGGTTCCGTGTGCGTAGTTCTGGGTTCGCTCATGCCGTCGTCCGCAACTCGTCCTCGGCGTGTGGGGTCAGGACCCGGCCCGTCGACACCACCGCGTCGAGCGTTCCGCGTGGGCGCCGACCAGCCGGGAACTCGCCGTCCGCCCACGACCACTGTAGCCCCGGCACCCGTTCACCCCGAACGGTCGATCACTGAGCGGAGGCGAACGTTCTCGGAACGGTGAGGACGGGCACCCTCCGTCGTCCGTTCCCTCCCCACACCCGACGACGCCCATCCGTTCGGGGCGGATGACTGGTCGAGGAGGAGCCGTCGCCCTGACGGGAGACCGGGCAACGGCACGGACGACGGGTCAGCGCGCGGTCTGCCTGCGCTGCGTGATCGCCGCCTGGGCGTCACGCACCTTCGCCTGGCCCTCCTGCTGGGCACGAGCCTGTTCGAGGTGGGCCTCGACCTGCTTGGGGAGCTTGATGGGCAGTGGGGTGCGCACCGGCAGCGGGTTGGTACCCCGCACCACGATCGTGTCCCGGACGACGTCGCGCAGCAGGGTGGCCAGCGCCTCGCTGTGCTCACTCGGCCCGGCGGCGACGCCGCGCAGCAGCCAGCGGGGACCGTCGACGCCGAGGAAGCGCAACGTGACCTTCGGGGAGGTGGACACCAGTTCCGTGTCCCACTCCCCCGGTTCCTTCCGCACGCGGGCCCCGTCCTTGCCCAGCTGCTCGGCGAGCTCGGTGCGGATGTCAGCCCACAGGCCGCTCGACCGGGGAGCCGCGAAGGCGCTGACGGTCAGCCTCCCCACCTGGGTCACCAGGTGCACGGCCCGGACCGGCCCCGAGGGGTCCACCTCGACCTGGAGCTGGGACCCGTTGGGCACGGGCAACCGGACCGAACCGAGGTCGAGCCGGCTCAGCTTGTCGTCCGGGGCCTCGTTCTCGTCGAACGGCCCGACGACCTCACCGCCGGATGCGGCCTCCTCCTCGGTAACACGGTCCCGCTCGGAACGCTGACGTCGGCCCCATCCGAACATCCGTCACACCTCCGTCTCTGCCGCCAGCGACCCCACCGGGCCCGCCGCACCTGCTGTGTCGCCCGCCACCGTGGTCGGACCGGAGCCCACCACCGCTGCCCCCGTGTGATCCAGAGTGGCATGACCTCCGGTGGAACCGTAGCCACCGGAACCACGCTCGGACGGCGGCAACTCGGCCACCTCGTGGAATTCCGCCTTTTCGACCCGTTGGACCACCAGCTGGGCGATGCGGTCCATCCGTTCCAGTCGGACGGGCTCCCTCGGATCGTGGTTGATCAGACAGACCCGGATCTCCCCGCGATACCCGCAGTCGATCGTGCCCGGCGTGTTCACGACGCTCAGGCCCACCCTGGCCGCCAGCCCGGACCTCGGGTGGACGAAACCCGCGTACCCGGGGGGGAGGGCCACGGCGATCCCCGTTCCCACCACCACACGTTCTCCCGGAGCGAGTTCCACGTTGCTGGTCGTGACCAGATCCACTCCAGCGTCGCCCTCACGCGCGTAACTGGGAAGTGGAACCGCCGGATCCAGCCGGGTCAACAACACCTCGACGCCTACCACGAGCGGCGAGACTACTCTGACCCACGTGACTGACAGTACGGGCACGGCACCCACGCCGAACGTCACCACCGGCTCCGCCGGTCCCCAGGGCGACGTGTCGGGGCTCCCCCGCACGCGGCAACGCCTCTACGTGCCGTGGTGGGGGTGGCCGCCAGCGCTCGGCGCGGCGGTTCTGCTGGGTGTCCAGATCCACATGGGCTACCCGGGCCCCCGGGCCTGGATCCCCTACGTCGTTCTCGCCACGGTGATGGTCGCCGTGCTGGTGTGGCTCGGCCGGGCACGGGTCGAGGTCGGCGGTGGCGACCTGGTCGTGGGGCCCGCCCGGATTCCCACCCGGTTCGTGGGAGAGGTCGAGGTCGTCGACAAGGCCGACAAGGGCCGGGCGCTCGGACGGGAACTCGACCCGGCGGCCTACGTCGTCCACCGCGCCTGGGTCGGGCCGATGGTGTGGGTGGAGATCACCGACCCCCAGGACCCCACGCCCTACTGGTTGTTCAGCGCCCGCCGCCCGGAGGAGGTCAGGGACGCGTTGCTCGCCGAGAAGGAGGCGTCAGCCGACGCCTGACCCGGCTGGGCGGGTCGGTCACCCGACGTCGCGGGCACCCACTCCGAGCACGGACGCGGGGGCACGGAGCCGTCCCGAGGGTTCCGCGTCGTCGTGGCCGGAGCCGGGCACCCGTCCGGCTCCCCGGCCCACTGTCCTCGGAGCTCTCAGGCAGCGCAGTCGCGGCAGACGTAGCGCCCACCGCGCTCCTCGGCCAGCCGGCTGCGGTGGTGCACCAAGAAGCACTGCGAGCAGGTGAACTCGTCGGCCTGCTTCGGGAGCACCTTGACCGTCAGCTCCTCGCCGGACAGGTCGGCCCCGGGCAGCTCGAAGTTCTCTGCGTTCTCACCCTCGTCGACGTCGACGACCGCAGCCTGGGCCTCGTTCCGCCGTGCCTTCAGCTCCTCTAGCGAATCCTCAGCGAGGTCGTCCGCCTCGCTTCTGCGCGGAGCGTCGTAGTCGGTCGCCATCGTGTTCACCCCTGCGATCAACGGAGACTGTGTTTCGTGCCGCTGGACAACGTCCGAGCACCCGTGTTTGTGCCCATCCCCGACGTGACGGAGGTCTCGTCCGCACCTCGGGCCGCGGATCCGGCCACCAGCGGGAGCCAGTAACCGTGTCCGGGGCGGGGCGAGGGTAGCTCACGAACGCGGACCATGAGCGTCGGGTCACCCGGTCGACGTAACGGAGAGGACACGGCCGCTCGCACACGCTGTTCCCTCACCTCCACCTCAACCCACGAGTTGTGACAAACATCACAGTTAGCAACCCGGAGTGATCATTCCGACGTCTGGAGAGGTGCGGGGTACGCCGGCTGGCAGGGTTCCTCCCGGCCACCCGGAGTCCTGTTCGTCGACGCCGAGGCGAGCCAGGGCGGTCGTCCCGGCCGCCGAGGACGCCCGATCACCTCTGGCGACCCCGCCCCGGGAGCCCGGAGTGGCCGGTCGACGATCACGAAGGCGCCACCATGCCTGCCACTGCCCAGCACGAAGCTGGGTGACCGCATAGGCTAAAACAACCTGCCCGGCTGTCAACCGGGTCATCCAAAGCTTGAGTCGGGGGAGGCTTGCAGGACGTGGGTGCCCGGAAAGGAACACCACAGAACACCGTGCCGAGGTACCGGCGCCGCAAGCCCCTACCGGCGTTAATCCTGATCGCCGTGCTGGGGGGCGTGGCCGGCTGGGTGTGGACCGGCGTCTTCGACAACATCGAGACCATCGAGGAAGCCACGAGGTGCTCGCCGCCCTCGGTGCGCACCACCGCCCCGGACGAGGAACCGCCACCGGAGCCCGGTGAGGCGATGCCGAGGGACGCGCTGGACCGCACCGACCCGGCCCCGCCCTCCCAGGTGATGGTGACGGTGCTGAACGCCAACGGCGTCCGAGGCCAGGCGACGATGATCGCCGAGGAACTGTCGGCGCTGGAGTTCGAACAGGCCTACCGGCCGAACAACGACCCCGTGTACGCCGACCAGGACATGGACTGCCACGGCCAGATCCGGTTCGGACCGAACAGCGCGGCGATGGCCAGGACCCTGAGCCTGGCGGTTCCCTGCGCTGAGCTGGTCAGCGACCAGCGGCAGGAGGCGACGATCGCGCTCGCGCTCGGCTCCAAGTTCGACGAGGTCAAACCGAACGCGGCCGCCAAGGAGATCCTGGAGCAACTGGCGGCCTGGGGAACCGACCAGCCGAGCCAGCAGGGCGGCCAGCAGTCCGACGGTGGCGACACCGCCGGCCCCGCCCTCGACGAGGAGATGCTGGCGGCCGCCCGGGACGTGAGCTGCTGACCCCTCCGGGGTCGCCGCCCGCGCCGCCCCGGGGGCCGCGCCGACCACTCCCTCAGACGGATCCGAAGCCCGCCCCCGGCAACGCGGACCAGAGCGCGTCCGCGATGCCGGGGGCGGCGACGAACGTGAGGTCACTCCCGTGGCTCCCGGGAGAGCCGCCCAGGTCGGCCGCCACGCCGGGCTCCGACCCCGGCAGTCGGACGACGGCGCCAGCCTCGGCCGCGATCAGGGCACCGGCTGCCCAGTCCCACCGGTGCAGCCCGTGCTCCGCGTAGGCGTCCACCCACCCGGCGGCGACCGCGCAGAGGTCCAGTGACGCCGCTCCGGCCCGGCGCACGTCCCGGACCACCCCCAGCAGCGAGCTGACCGCGGACGCCTGCCGGCTCCGGCGGGCTGGGTCGTAGGCGAACCCGGTCGCAACCAGGGTCGTGTCCAGCTCCCTCCGGTCCGACACCGAGAGGGGCATGTCGTCCAGCGTCGCCCCCAGGCCCTGCCCCGCGCTCCACACCCGCCCGCTCGCCGGTTCGACCACCGCGCCCGCCACCGACGTGCCGCCGTACTGGACGGCCACGGAGACGCCGTACCAGGGGTAGCCGTACAGGTAGTTCACCGTCCCGTCGATCGGGTCGACGACCCAACGGGGGGCGTCCGGCCCGGCCTCCTCCTCCCCGCCGCCCTCCTCGCCGAGGACCGCGTCCCCTGGCCGGAGCTCGGCGAGGCGCTGGCGGATCAGCCTCTCCGCCGCGTGGTCGGCCTCGGTGACGACGTCCGTCCTCGTGCTCTTGGTGTCGACACCGCCCTGGTAGTCCCCCAACGAGCCCCGGCGTTCCCGTACCAGCTCGGCCGCCTCACGGGCGAGCGCCACCGCCGTCGAACGGAGTTCGGCCACCTCCTCACCGGCGAGCGCGGGTCGGGAGGACAGGGGGGACGTCGACTTGTCTGCTGCCACCCGTCCATCGGATCACAGGGTGGGAGTCCCGACCATCGCGCGGGTAACACAGCTCACGCTTTCCCACCGGGATGACCTATGGTTCTGCACACCATTAGCTGAATCGAGTAGGAAGGACCACGGGATGGGCGCTACCCGGGGCTTCGGCATCGACATTGGCGGTTCCGGCATCAAGGGGAGCCTGGTCGATCTGGGGGCCGGAGAGCTCGCCGCCGACCGGGTGCGTATTCCCACCCCCCAACCCTCCAGGCCCGACGCGGTCGCCGACGTCGTGGCCGAGATCACCAAGTCCTTCGGGTGGGACGGAGCGGTGGGCGTCACCCTGCCCTGCGTGATGAGCCAGGGCGTCGCGCACACCGCGGCCAACGTCGACGACGCGTGGATCGGCACCGACGCTCAGAACCTGTTCGCGGAAAGGTTGGGACGCCGCCGCGAGGATGTCGTGGTGCTCAACGACGCGGATGCCGCCGGCACCGCCGAGATGACCTACGGGGCCGGCGCCGGCCGTGGCGGGCTGGTGGTCGTCCTCACCTTCGGCACCGGGATCGGCAGCGCGATGTTCCTCGACGGCAAGCTGATCCCCAACTCCGAGCTGGGTCACCTGGAGGTGGACGGTCACGACGCGGAGAGCCGGGCGGCGGCGTCGGTGAAGGACGACGAGAAGCTGTCGTGGGAGGAGTGGGTGGTCCGGGTCAACCGGTACGTCCACGCGCTCGAACGAGCGTTCTGGCCGGACCTCATCATCGCGGGCGGCGGTGTCAGCAAGAAGGCCGACAAATGGCTCCCACTCCTGGACATCAGGACGGAGATCGTGGCGGCCAAGCTGCGCAACGACGCCGGGATCGTCGGTGCCGCCGCGGCCGCGCGGGCCGTCGGGAGCACATGAGGAACGGGGCGCACCGGCCGCTGACCAGGGTGAACCCCGGGCGGCGGCCGGGTACCCGCCGGGGATGGGCGGCACGTCGCACTCGGGCGGGGAACGCCGGTACCGGTGAGATCGTTCCCCCGAGAGGGCCTCGCGGGGGGTTCGCACCCACGGGCTGTCGTTACAATGGAACGCGCCCCCTCCGATCAATCGACCAAATCGGCTGGCGGGTAATTCCCCGAACACGTGGCGGCCGAGGTGTGCGACCTGCGGCTTGCCGTGATCGATCGTCGCGAAAGGGCGTACGTGGCAGCCGCAAACACAGCAACCCGACGCTCCAGCTCCGTCGCCGCGGGCGGCGCCAAGTCGACGACGGCCACCCCGGCTCAGGCGGCCGCCAAACTTGACGCAGAGACACCCGCGAAGAAACCGGCCTCGCCGCGGAAGACCTCCGCCAAGAAGCCGGCGGCCAAGGGCCGGGGCAGGAAGAGCGAGAAGGGCACGGCGGGCAAGTCTCAGACCAAGGCCAAGAAGGGCCTCGAGTTGGACGAGGCGGTGGAGCTGGAGGCCGCCGCCCCCGGTTCCGACGACCTCGCCGACGTCGCGGTCGACCTGACCGAGGAGACGCTGGCCGAGACGGACACGCAGGAGGAGGAAGCCGCCAAGGCTAGTGGCGACTTCGTCTGGGACGAGGAGGAGTCGGAGGCGCTCCGCCAGGCGCGCAAGGACGCGGAGCTGACCGCGTCGGCCGACTCCGTCCGGGCCTACCTGAAGCAGATCGGCAAGGTGGCCCTGCTCAACGCCGAGGAGGAGGTGGAGCTCGCCAAGCGGATCGAGGCGGGTCTCTACGCCGCCGAACGCGTCCGCAAGGCCGAGGACGAGGGCGAGAAGCTCTCCCCCCAGCTCGGCCGGGACCTGCGGTGGATCGTCCGGGACGGCGAGCGGGCCAAGAGCCACCTGCTGGAGGCGAACCTCCGACTCGTGGTCAGCCTGGCCAAGCGCTACACGGGCCGCGGCATGGCGTTCCTGGACCTCATCCAGGAGGGCAACCTCGGCCTGATCCGCGCCGTCGAGAAGTTCGACTACACCAAGGGCTACAAGTTCTCCACCTACGCGACCTGGTGGATCCGCCAGGCCATCACCCGTGCGATGGCCGACCAGGCGAGGACCATCCGGATTCCGGTCCACATGGTGGAGGTCATCAACAAGCTCGGTCGCATCCAGCGTGAGCTGCTCCAGGACCTGGGCCGCGAGCCCACTCCCGAGGAGCTCGCGAAGGAGATGGACATCACCCCGGAGAAGGTGCTGGAGATCCAGCAGTACGCCCGGGAGCCCATCTCGCTCGACCAGACGATCGGTGACGAGGGCGACTCCCAGCTCGGTGACTTCATCGAGGACTCGGAGGCCGTGGTGGCGGTGGACGCCGTGTCGTTCACCCTTCTCCAGGACCAGCTCCAGTCGGTGCTGGCCACCCTGTCCGAGCGGGAGGCCGGCGTCGTGCGGCTCCGCTTCGGGCTCACCGACGGCCAGCCGCGCACCCTGGACGAGATCGGCCAGGTGTACGGCGTGACCAGGGAACGGATTCGGCAGATCGAGTCCAAGACGATGTCGAAGCTCCGCCACCCCTCTCGCTCCCAGGTCCTGCGGGACTACCTGGACTGAGCCGAGCCGGCCCCGGCGGTACGACGACGCGAACGGGCGTCTCCCCTGTGGAGGCGCCCGTTCGCGCGTCCCCGCGCCTCCCCGATGAACCAGGCCCATGCCGTCCGGGGTCGGGAACAGTGGCGGGTGCGCGGTGGCACTCGTCCTCCCACCTGGTTGCCCTGCCCTGTTCGCGCCCTCCCGACCAGCCCTCCCACCGACTAGCATCCCTCCTCGGCGGCCGCCTGGGCCGACGTGGGGAGGATGGCGGGACATGAGGCGAAATGTGACGGTCATCACTGGTGGTTCCCGAGGCATCGGGGCCGCGACGGCCCGCCTGCTCGGCGCCGAGGGTCATCACCTCGTCGTGGGGTACCGGCGGGATCGGGACGCCGCCGACCGGGTCGTGGCCGACGTCGTGGCCGCCGGAGGACGGGCGGTCGCCTGCGCGGTCGACATCGCGGACGAGGACGCCGTCGACCGCCTCTTCGAGGTGGCCTCGGAGCGGTTGGGCCCGGTGACGGGCCTGGTGAACAACGCCGCGATCACCAGCAGGCTGGGTCCGCTCGCCGACTCCGACACCTCGGACCTCCGGTCGGTCGTCGAGGTCGGGGTGATCGGCTACCTGTTGTGCGCCCGCCGGGCCGTCCGCGCGATGTCCACCTCACGGGGCGGCGGGGGCGGGGTGATCGTGAACGTGTCCTCGGCGGCGGCCACTCTGGGGAGCCCGGGCGAGTACGTGCACTACGCGGCGAGCAAGGCCGCGGTGGACGCGATGACGGTGGGGCTGGCCAAGGAGGTCGCCGCCGAGGGCATCCGCGTGAACGCGGTGGCGCCCGGGACCGTGCACACCGAGATCCACGCGTCGTCGGGGGACCCGGACCGCGCGACCAGGGTGGCGACACGCATCCCGCTGGGCCGCGCCGGGCAGCCCGAGGAGATCGCGCACGCGATCAGCTGGTTCCTCTCACCCGGAGCCAGCTACGCCAGCGGGGCGGTCCTGCGGGTCGCTGGGGGCAACTGACGGGCCCGGGCGGCCAGCCTCCCTCGGCGCCGCTGGCGGGCCCGCTGGAGGCTCGCTCGGGTCTCGCGCGGACGCCAGGGGCGCGAGACCGCTTCCACACCTCGGGTGGCGCCCGGTCAGCCGGGTTCGGGTGGCGGGCCGGCCGGCTTGTCGTCCCGGGTGCGCAGCGCCACCGCTCCCACCACGCAGAGGATCCCGACGGCCTCCAGCGGTGCGGGCACCTGGGCGAGCACGACGAGGCCGGTCACCGTCGCGGTGACCGGCAGGAGCGCCAGCAGCAGCGCGAACCGCGCCTGACCGACCCTGCGCAGGACGATCTGGTCCAGCAGGTACGGCACCAGCGTCGAGAGCACCCCCACCCCGACGGCCAGCACCAGCAGCCTCGGTGAGCCCCACACCGGCCCGGTGCCCACCGCGAGCGGGCTGAGCAGCACCGCCGCGACGGTGAAGCCCACCGCCATGTCGTCGAAGCCGTTGCCCCCGGTGGCGACCCGCTTGCCCAGCACGATGTACGCCGCCCAGAACGCCGCCGCCAGCAGGGCGAAGAGCACGCCGAGGGGACTGCCGCTCAGGCGGACGTCCGCGATGAGCAGCACACCGAGCACCGCCAGGCCCAGCGCGCCCACGTCGCGCCGGGTCCTCGTCCCCAGCGCCGCGACCACCACCGGCCCCATGAACTCCACGGCCACCGCCGTGCCCATCGGGAGCCGGGCGATCGCCTCGTAGAAGGCGATGTTCATCAACGCGGTCGCCGTCCCGAACAGCCCGGCCAGCAGCAGACGGCGGCCCCGCCACGCCTCCCGTCCCGGACGCCGCCAGGCCAGCAGCACCAGCGCCGCTCCCACCACCCGTAACCAGGCCACCGCCCAGGGGGAGATCTCCTCGAACAGCCAGACGGCGATCGCGGCCCCCACGTACATGGAGAGCCCTCCCGCGACGAACAGCGCGGGCGCCGGCGGCGGGGTGAGCGGACGTGATCGGCTCAGGAACGACACCGCCCCATGGTGCCTGTGCGGGTGTCGAGCCGGTGGGGTACCCAGGGGATGAGGACGGGCGGGGACGGCACCGTCGCCGTCGGTACTCCGATGGGACGTCCGGGTCGGGACGACTGCTGCAACCGGGTGGTTGGGCGTGACGAGGCTCGCGACTCGGACCGGGAACACTGACGGATGCTCGAACGTCTGAAAGAGTGGTACCGCGGAACACCGCGGCCCGGTCCTCGACCGGACGATGGTGGACCGTGGTAGGCCCCAACGGTGTCGGATACCCCGGCCCCGGGACGGAGGGAGATGGAAGATGACCGGAACGCTCACCCGCCCCGAGCTCCGCGCTTCAGACCGCTGCGACCGCTGCGGGGCCGCCGCGAAGGTTCGTGCCGTACTCCCTTCCGGTGGAGAACTCCTCTTCTGCGCTCACCACGCCCGTGAGCATGAGGCGAGACTCCGTGAGCTGGCTGCCGACCTCCAGAGCTGATCATCTGGGCGGACAGCCTCGAGACGCACCACCACGACGTCAGTGAGACCCGCGAAGCGGGTGGCCGGGAAGTTCCCGACCACCCGCTTCCGCGTGTGTGGCGTGGTGTGGGCGGCGGGGGACCCGCCGTGTTGGCGGCTGGCTCCCCTCAGCGCCCGACCGCCGCCGCCCGGCGGCGGGAGACGGCGTCGACGCTGGCGGCGAGGAGCAGGACGACCCCGGTGACGATCGACACGACGGCCGCCGGCTGCCCCAGGAGACCTAGCCCGTTGTCGATGGTGGCGATCACGGTGCCGCCGATGACGGCGTCCCGCAGCCGGCCGCGACCTCCGAACAGGGAGGTGCCCCCGATGACGGCCGCTCCGACGGCGAAGAGGAGGGTGTTCCCGCCTCCGGCCTGGGGGTCCACCGACCCCACCTTCGAGGAGTAGATCACCGCGCCGATGGCGGCGACGGTGGAGCACACGACGAAGACGCTCATCCGGATCTTCACGACGTCGATCCCGGCGCGCCTGGCCGCCTCCCGGTTCCCGCCCACGGCGTAGATGTGACGGCCGTAGCGGGTGCGGTCCAGGACGAGGGTCCCCAGGACGAGCAGGACCAGGACGATCGGCACCACGTAGGGGACGCCGGCGATGACGGTCTGGTCGTTGGGCGAACGGTTCAGGGTGAGCAGCCAGGTGCCCACCAGGGCCAGCAGGACCACCGCCCCCAGCTTGCCCAGCACGAGCGGGGTTGGCGCGGTGACGACCCCGGCCCGCACCTGGCGCAGGTGACGTCCCCACCCGAGCGCGACGTAGCCGAGGACGGCGACCAGCGCGAACAGCCAGCTGCCCCACACGGGAAGGCTGCCGTTGGCGACGGCGAAGAGCACGTCGTCCCGCAGTCCCAGCGTCCCGCCGACGCCGACGAACTGGAGGACGACCCCGCCCCAGGCCAGGAACAGGGCGAGCGTCACCACGAACGCGGGTATCCCGACCCGGGCTACCAGGAAACCGGTCAGGCACCCGATGGCCGTACCGACGCACACGGCCAGCAGGATCTCCAGCCACGGGTTGGCCGGGACACCCAGCACCACGAGCAGCAGCCCCAGGGTCGCCAGGCCCGCGCCGATCCACAACCTGGCCATCAGGGCCAGGACGACGGCGAGGACGATGGCGCCGCAGAAGAGCAGGAAGACCGCGGTGCCCATCGCCCCGAGGAGGTTGCCGTTGTTCACCAGGTGCAGGGCGAGCACGGACGCGGCCACCCCGGAGGCCGTGCCGGCGGAGAGGTCGATGTCGCCGAGCAGCAGCACGAAGACGAGGCCCATGGCGATGACGACGATCCCCGCGCCCTGGCCCAGCAGGTTCGCGAGGTTGCCCAGGGTGAGGAAGCGATCGGAGAGGACCGTGAACACGACGAAGAGGGTGAGCAGGCCGAGGAGCGCCGGCAGCGCGCCCAGCTGCCCGCCACGCAGCCGGGCCACGTAGTCGCCGAGCGCCTCCCGGGTGGTGCGGCGGGTGGTGTCGATGGCGAACCCGTCGGTGGGTTCCGTTCGCTCCTCACCGGAGGAGGAGTTCGGGGAGAGCTGGGTCATGGCCGTCCTCGCGGGCTGGGTGAGGCTGCCCGAGGTCACCGGAGCCCCTGGGCATCGGAACTGGTGGGGGGGTCGTCGGGTTCAGAGCGCGACGTTCTCCGCTCGGGGAAGCCCGAGGTCGCCGGACCGGCCGGCGGTGATGAGCTCCACCACCTGGGCATGGGTGGTGTCGCGGGTGGGGAGTTCGGCGACGAGCCGGCCGAGGTAGAGGGTCGCGATCCGGTCGGCGACCTCGAACACGTCGTTCATGTTGTGGCTGATGAGCACCACCCCCAGGCCGCGTTCGGCGAGCCGCCGGACGAGGTCGAGGACCTGCCGGGTCTGGGCGACGCCGAGTGCGGCGGTGGGCTCGTCGAGGAGGACGACCCTGCTGTTCCACAGGACGGCCTTGGCGATCGCGACTGTCTGGCGCTGCCCGCCGGAGAGGGCGGAGACGGGGGTCCGCACCGAGGCCACGGTGCGGACCGACAGCGAGGCGAGGGTGTCCCTGGCCGCCCGCTCCATGTCCGTCTCGTCCAGCAGACCGCCCCTGGTGCGTTCGCGTCCCAGGAACATGTTCTGCACGATGTCGAGGTTGTCGGCGAGCGCAAGGTCCTGGTAGACGACCTCGATGCCGAGGTCCGCCGCGTCCTTCGGGCTGGTGATGCGGACGGGCTCCCCGTCGAAGTGGATGCTCCCACCGTCCACCGGGTGGATGCCGGCGATGCACTTGACGAGGGTGGACTTCCCCGCTCCGTTGTCGCCGACCAGCGCCGTCACCTCACCGGGGCGCACGGCGAGGTCGACGTCGTGGAGGACGTGCACCGGCCCGAAACTCTTGTTGACGCCGCTGAGCCGCAGCACGGGTCGCACCGGCTCGGTCGGGTCGGCGGGTGACCCCGCCCGCTGGTCATTCACCGGGTCCTCCTCCACCGCCGTCCTGACGGGAATCAGTTGATGCCGAGTTCCGCGCAGTGCTCAGCGACCGCCCCGTCGCAGAGCCGGTCAGCGGTGACCCAGCCGTCGTCGACCACGTCGGCGACGTTGTCCCGGGTCACGAGGACGGGTTCGAGCAGCACGGCGTTCACCTCGCGCTCGCCCACCTCGTCGGCGACGGTGCCACTGACCTGCTCCTCGGCCGCCCCCTCGTCACCTCCGGCGAGAGCGAGCGCGAGGTCCACCAGCGCCTGGGCTTCGAGGGAGACCGGCTTGTAGACGGTCATGCACTGTTCGCCCAGCAGGATCGACCGGAGAGCCTCGGGGTCGGCGTCCTGCCCGGTGACGGGCACCGTCCCCGCGAGCCCGCTCTGCCGGAGGACGTTGATCACCGCCCCGGCGAGCCCGTCGTTGGCGGCGACGACTCCGTCGACGTTCCCGCCGTTGGCGGTCAGGATCTGCTGGAAGGTCGTGCCGCCACGCTGGTTGTTCCACTGGTCGATGGGTTGGCTGTCGACCAGCTCGTACTCCCCGGAGTCGTAGAGCGGCTGGAGCACCTGCCGCTGCCCCTCCTGGAAGAGGCTGGCGTTGTTGTCGGTCGGGGAGCCCTGGATCTCGATGATCTCGGCGCCCTCGGTGTCACCGAGGCAGTCGACGAGCCCTTCGGCCTGGAGTTCGCCGACCCGCACGTTGTCGAAGGAGATGTAGTAGTCGGCCTCCCCGCCGAGGGTGAGCCGGTCGTAGTCGACCGTGGTGATGCCGGCGGCCGTCGCCTTGCGCTGGACGGTCGCGCCGCTCTCGCTGCTCAGGTTGACGGTGGCGAGGACGTCGACGCCGCGTTGGATCATCTGGTCGGCGATGGTCGAGAAGCGTTGGATGTCGCCCTGGGCGTTCTGGATGTCGGCGTCCACCCCGGCCTCCGCGAAGGCCTGTTCGAGGTAGGGCTTGTCGAAGCCCTCCCAGCGCGCGGAGCTGCGCGTGTCGGGCAGGATCACGCCGACGGACAGTCCGCTCGCTCCGTCGCCCCCGGTGGCGTTGTCCTCCTCGGGTGCGTCGGCCGCCTGGTTGGCTCCGCACGCGGAGAGGGCCAGGGCGGCCCCGGTGACCATCACGAGCAGGGTCCTGCTGCGCATTGCCGTCCCCTATCGACTTCCCGCCGGGCGTGGCCCAGCCCAGCGACCCACGTTGGTTGCTGACGGCAACAAGGTAGTCACCGGAAGGAGGGAGGTGGAACAGCGAGAACGAGGATGGCTCGAATCCTGTCCGGTGAATGACACGGATTGCGACGACCGCAGCAACCCGGTGGGCTGGTCAGCTCCGACGCGATTCGGCGATCGGCGGCAGGACGGCGCCGCCGTTCGCCGCGTCCGACAGGACGAGTCCGCTACGCCATCGACGACGTTCGACAGCGCCGGGCGGCCGGCGCCGCTCGCGGTGTCCCGGACGGGGCCGGCGGCTCCGGAGCCCTCGTCGGCGCGGGGCCGGTCACCCGCTCCCAGGTGCGACGAGCCCCGTCTCGTAGGCGACGATGACGGCCTGTGCCCGGTCCCGCAGGCCGAGTTTGGCGAAGATCCGGCCCACGTGGGTCTTGACGGTCGCCTCGGCGACGAAGAGGTCCTGGGCGATCTCCAGGTTGGACCTGCCTCGGGAGATGAGGCGGAGCACCTCCACCTCCCGCTCGGTGAGGTCGTTGAGCCTGGTCCGCGAAAGCGACCCCGGGCGGGGGTTCGCGGCGAAGCGTTCGACCAGCCGCCGGGTGACGGAGGGCGCGAGCAGCGCGTCCCCCGCAGCGACGATCCGGACGGCCGCGACGAGGTCCTCGGGTTCGGCGTCCTTGAGCAGGAAACCGCTCGCCCCGGAGTGCAGGGCCTCGTACACGTAGTCGTCGATGTCGAAGGTGGTCAGCATCAGCACCCTGGGGAGGGGCGCGGCGGCGGGGGAACCGGCCGGCGGGTCGAGGATGCGCCGGGTGGCCTCCAGGCCGTTCATCTCCGGCATCCGCACGTCCATCAGGACGACGTCGGGGCGGGTCGCCCTGGCCTCGCGGACCGCCTGCTCGCCGTTCGCCGCGACACCGACCACCTCGATGTCCTCCTCGTCGTCGAGGAGGGCGGCGAAGCCGGCGCGCACCATCGACTGGTCGTCCGCGATCAGGACCCGAATCACCTGTTCTCCCCCTCGTCGGCTCCACTACCCGGCTCCGCCAGCGGTAGGACCACGGTGACCAGGAAACCACCGGCCGGTGTCGGACCGATCATCGTCTCCCCACCGAGCAGGGCCACGCGCTCGCGGATGCCGAGCAGGCCGTAGCCGTCGCCGGACTTCGCCACCCCGGGGCGGTCGGCCGGCGGTCGATCGTTGCGCACCGACACCACGAGACCTCGGCCGTCCCCGCGCACCTCCACGCTGCTCGTCGCACCCGAGGCATGCCGCACCACGTTGCTGAGCGCCTCCTGCACGGTCCGGTAGGCGGTGAGCTGCACGAGATCCGGGACGTCCTCCGGCAGGTCACCGAGGTCGAGCGAGACCGGGGTGCCCGCGCGCCGGGTCGCGTCGACGACCTCGCCGAGCCGGTCCAGGTGCGGCTGCGGTTCCGTCTCCGGTTCGCTGTCGTCGGCGCGCAGCACCGAGAGCAGCCGCCGCATCTCACCGAGCGAGGTCCGGGCGGCGGCGGCGATGGAGTCGAACTCCTCCCGGGCCTCCTCGTTGATGCCCTTGCGCCGGCGGGACACCGTGGCCGACTGGACGGCGATCACCGACATGTGGTGGGCGACGACGTCGTGCAGCTCCCTGGCGATACGAGCCCGTTCCTCCAGCAGTTCCCGCCGGCCCCGTTCGGTCGCGCTGAGCCGCTCCTGCTGGTGGAGCTCCGCGCTCGCCTGCCGGCGCAGCCGCACGTTGTACCCGACCAGCAGGGCCACTCCCGAGAGCACGGAGAACCATCCGAGGGAGGGGACGGAGGTGCCGGTGAAGGCGCCCGCGACCGCCCAGGCGACCAGCGGCCCCACCGCGAGCATGGTCATCCAGGCCGTGATGGCCACTCTTGGGGGTCGGTGGGCGGCCACCTGGTACTGGACCACGAGGTAGACGGCGACGGCCTGCGGTAGCCACGGCCAGACGGCGTACTCGTTCACGGGTTGCGCCAGCAGGGGGACGACCACGCCCACCAGGGAGAGCGACCAGGCCGTCATGGGTCGGTAGCGGCTGACGACGAGGGGGGCGCACACGAGCGCCGCGACGAGCAGCCGGGGAAGACCGTGGAGCAGTTCGAGCGCGCCCTTGCTGTAATGGTCGGACGTGTAGAAGAACACCGTGACCCCGAGGATCCCCGCCAGGAGGGTCAACAGCGTCCAGACGACGCGCCCGGCGCGACCCGGTGGCGGTGGCCTTTCCTCGGTCCAGAACTCCCGGAACCGCGAACCCGCCGCCGTCCGCCAGCGTGCCAGCTGGTCGCGGGGGTCCTCTCGCTGCTTCATGCGACGAGGCTAGGGACCGGCGGCGGCGGCGCGCGTCCACCTCGCGGTGGGCCCGCTCCTCATCCCGTGGTCGGAGGTTGCCGGCGGCGGGCGACGCGAGGGCGAACCGGCCTGGACCGGGTCTGCGCCGGGGTGGAGGGGCGTGACCCGCGGTGATGCACAGCGGTCCCCACCGAGGATGCCTACCCGACCACCCGGCTCCGCCTGGAGGAGCACCGAGACCTGGTCCCCGGGCCTGACGACTCCCACCTCTCCCCGTGCCTAGCGTCCCGCCGGGTCGGCGTCCGGTGCCGACCAGGAGGAGGGGCGATGACGGTGGCGACGACGCGGGACGTGGTGGCGGGGCGGGGTCCTGCTTCGCTGGCTCCTGCCGGGGAGGACGCGGCGAGTGGGCGCGCCGGCGGGAGGCCGGGCTGGCTGGTCCGGGCGCGGGGCTGGGTGTGGACGGCGGTGGGGTCCCGGTGGTCGGTACCGGTCGTGTGGGGTTCGTTCGCGCTCATCGCGCTGGCCACGCTCCTGGTCACGTCGTCGCCCGCCCACCGGGTGTGGGCGGCAGGGGCGCTGCTCGGGTACGGGACGGCGGCCCTGGTCACGGCGGGCTGGACCTGGTGGTCGGCGAGCACGTACGGCGGACCCGATGGCCCGGCGGGGCCCCGGCCGGGCGTGCCGGGTGTCGCGACGGGGTGCGCCGTCCTCGGCTCGGTCGTGGCGCCGCTTCTGGTGTTGACCGTCTCGGGGGTGACGCAGCCCGAGGTCCGGGTCACCGAGGACGCGGGGCGGCTGCTGGTCACGACCGGCACGCCCTACCTGTCCGACCCCACCGAGGTGTACGACCACAACCCGCACCTGCCCGCGCTGGCTGTCTTCGGCCTGCCCCGGGTGCTGCTCGGTCCCGGTGTCGCGGGTGATCCCCGCTGGTGGTTCGCGGTGTTCCTCCTGATCGCCTGCCGACCGGAGGTCATGCGCGCGGCGCCACGGCGGCCACCCGCTCCGGCCGCCGCCCAGCTCCGAGGCACCGGGCCGCACGCGCGTCCCGGTGCGGGGACCGGCGTTCGACAGCCGCTGAGCTCGCTGGGGGGCGAGGGCTGATGGGCCGGACACTCGTCGTCACGAACGACTTCCCGCCCCGTCGGGGTGGCATCGAGACCTTCGTGTACGAGGTGGTGCGGCGGTTCCCCGGCGGGTCGGTGGTGGTGCTCACCTCCCGCGCCGAGGGTGCGGCGGAGTTCGACAGGGCACTGCCCTTCCCCGTGGTCCGCTCGCCGGCGAGGACGTTGCTGCCCACCCGGGCGGTGGCCCGACACGCGGCGGAGGTGGCCTCGTCCCACGGCTGCGACCGGGTCTGGTTCGGCGCCGCCGCTCCCCTGGGGCTGCTGGCCGGCCCGCTGCGCGCCGCGGGGATCCGCCGACTGGTCGCCTCCACCCACGGGCACGAGGTGTGGTGGGCCTCGCTGCCAGGGGCCCGCTCCGCGCTGCGGCGCGTCGGGGACGGGGTGGACGTGGTGACCTACCTCGGTGACTACACCCGGCGGCGCATCGTCCCGGTGCTCAGCGCGCGGGCCGCGGCGGCCGCCCGCCGGCTGCGGCCCGGGGTGGACACCACAGTCTTCCGCCCGTCGCCCGAGGGCCGGGTGGTGCGGGACCGCCACGGGCTGGGCGAGCGCCCGGTGGTCCTCTGCGTGTCCCGGCTGGTGCGGATCAAGAACCAGCGCGCGCTCGTCCAGGCGCTGCCGCTCGTCCGCGAACGGGTGCCCGAGGCCACCCTGCTGGTGGTGGGAGGCGGGCCGGAGGAGGCCCACCTGCGCGCGATCGCGGCGGCTCGGGGAGTGGAGGACGCCGTCGTCCTCGCCGGCTCGGTGCCCCACGGCGCGGTGGCGCCGTACTACGCCGCCGCCGACGTCTTCGCGATGCCGTGCCGCACCCGCCGGCTGGGCCTGCACCCGGAAGGTCTGGGGATCGTGTTCCTGGAGGCCGCCGCCAGTGGGCTGCCGGTGCTGGTCGGCCGTTCCGGCGGGGCGCCGGACACGCTCGAGGACGGCCGGACCGGCCACCTCGTCGACGGTGGGGACGTGTCCGAGGTGGCGGGCCGGTTGGTGGACCTGCTGGTCGACCCGGAGCGCGCCGCCGCGATGGGGCGGGCCGGCAGGGACTTCGCGCGCCGACACTGGAGTTGGGACGACTCCTTCGGGACCCTCGCCGAGCTGCTGCGGCTCTGAGGGCGGGGCGGGCCGCCGTACTCGACCGCCCGGTGACGTGTTGACCGCCGCGCCACCCGGGTACGCCTGGGAGGTCAGGCTGAACAGCACCAGTGACGAACAGAGGGAGGCCCCTGATGGTTGCCGTTCGCGAACTGATGCACCAGGGCGCCGAGTGCGTCGGTGAGAACCAGACCCTGTCCTACGCGGCGCGGCGGATGCGGGACCTCGGCGTGGGCGCGATGCCGGTGTGCGGGAACGACGACAAGCTCCACGGCATGGTGACCGACCGCGACATCGTCGTGAAGTGCGTGGCCGAGGGGCACGACCCGACGCGGGCCAGTGTGTCGGACCTGGCCGAGGGCCGGCCCTTCTGCGTGCGCGCCGAGGCCGACGTGTCGGAGGCGATCGACCTGATGGAACGGCACCAGGTGAAGCGCCTCCCCGTCATCGACGACCACCGGCTGGTGGGGATCGTCAGCGAGGCGGACCTGGTGGGCCATGTCAGCGCCGAACAGCTCGGCGAACTCATCGAGGCGCTGAAGGCGCCCTCCGCCGCCTCGGCGTGAACCCGCTCCACCGAGCTGGCCGGGCGCCGGGACGGTAGGGCCCGGCGCCCGAGGCTCACCAGGACCGCAGGGTCGCGATCCGCTCCTCCAGCTGTTCCACGGTGGCCATCGCGGTGGGCGGTCCGCCGCAGTGGCTCCGCAGCGCGTTGTGGATCGCCCCGTGGGGTTTCCTGGTCCGGTGGTGGTGGAGCGCCACGAGGGTGTTCAGCTCCTTGCGCAGCGCCGTGAGGTGTTCGGAGACGTTCCTCGGCCGTGCCTTGGGCTCGGGTGGTTTCGCCGCGGCCTCGGCGTCCGCCGCGGCCTTCCTGCGGGAGGCCTCGGCGAGTTGCTGGTCCTGCCGTTGCCGGAGCAGGGCCCGCACCTGGTCGGGTTCGAGCAGTCCCGGCAACCCCAGGTAGTCCTGTTCCTCCCCGTTCCCGGCGAAGGCGGCGGTGCCGAACGAGGAACCGTCGTAGATGAGCTGGTCGAGCTCCGCGCTGGCCTCCAGGGCGGTGAAGGCGCGTTCGTCCTCGCCCGGTTCGTCGCGCTGCCGGTTCGCCTCGGCGAGGAGTTCGTCGTCCCACCCCTCCTTCTCCCGGTGCGGCTTGCCCAGGACGTGGTCGCGTTGCGCCTCCAGCTGGCTGGCGAGCTCCAGCAGGACGGGCACGCTGGGCAGGAAGACGCTCGCCGTCTCCCCCGGTCGCCGCGACCGGACGAAACGCCCGATGGCCTGCGCGAAGAACAACGGTGTCGAGGCGCTCGTGGCGTAGACGCCCACCGCCAGCCGGGGGACGTCGACCCCCTCGCTGACCATCCGGACGGCCACCATCCACGGCTCGTCGGAGTCGGAGAACTCGGAGATCCGCTTGGAGGCCGTGGGGTCGTCGGAGAGCACCACGGTGGGCGCGCTCCCGGTGTCCCGTTCGAGGATCTTCGCGTAGGCCTTCGCGGTGACGTGGTCCGAGGCGATGACGAGCCCCCCGGCATCCGGCATCCCGGCCGCGCGGAGCTGGTGAAGTCGGGTGTTGGCGGCGGCGAGCACCGACGGTATCCACTCCCCGGACGGGTCCAGCGCCGTGCGCCACGCCCGGGTCGTCTCCTCCTTGCTGAGGGGCTGCCCCAGCCTGGCCACGTACTCGTCGCCGGCGTTGGTCCGCCAGCGGGCCTCCCCCGAGTAGGCCAGGAAGAGCACGGGCCGGACCACGCCGTCCTTCAGCGCGTCCGAGTAGCCGTAGGAGTGGTCGGCGCGGCTGTGCAGCACCCCGGCCCCGTCCGGCTCGTAGGGGATGAACGGGATGGGCGTGTCGTCGCTGCGGAAGGGCGTCCCCGTCAGGGCGAGCCGCCGGGTGGCGGGGGTGAAGGCCTCCCGCACGGCGTCCCCCCAGGACAACGCGTCCCCCGCGTGGTGCACCTCGTCCAGGATCACCAGCGTCTTGCGGCGCTCGGTCCGGACCCGGTGCAGGTTGGGGTGCGCGGCGACCTGCGCGTAGGTGACGGCGACGCCCTGGAAGTCCTGGGAGTGGGCGCCCGCCGCGTTGCGGAAGTGGGAGTCGATGGCGATGCCGGTGCGCGCCGCGGCCTCCGCCCACTGGTGCTTCAGGTGCTCGGTGGGCGCGACGATCGTCACCGCCTCCACCTTGCGGTCGGCCAGCAGTTCGGAGGCCACCCGCAGACCGAAGGTGGTCTTGCCCGCCCCGGGGGTGGCCACCACCAGGTAGTCGGCGGGCCCGGTCGCCAGGTACCGGGTCAGTGCCCGTCGCTGCCAGGTCCGCAGCGGGCGGGCGGGCGGTGGCTGCTCCGCCGCCGGTGTGGAGGCCGGAGTACCGACCCCGATCTGCGACTCGGTCACCAGTGTTTGGCACCCCTTCCGGTGGACGGGCACGAGGCCGGGCGCGGACACGCAAAAGGCCCTCACACGACGGTGCGCACCAGGGACGCGGTGAGGGCCCGGACAGCTTACCGGCCGACCCGGGCTCCGCCGTGGCGCGACGCGGTGGGCGGCGTTCGACCGGGGTCGCGACGCGGGCGGACCGTCGCATAGCGCATCCTTGACCGACGATGGGTCCTCAGAGCAGTCACGACGCCACCAGCACCCCGACCCCCCGGCGGGGGCCGTTGCGGCTGATGGGCAGAACCGTGTCACGTGCCTGGAACGACAACATCTTCTCCGAGGCGGCCGAGGCGGCCTTCTGGACGACGCTGTCGCTGCCCCCGCTGCTGCTCGGCCTGCTCGGGAGCCTGGGCTTCCTCGGTGAGTGGTTCGGCCAACAGCTCGTGGACAACATCCACGGGAAGATCATCACGTTCAGCGAGACGATCTTCAGCGACAACGTCGTGCAGCAGATCATCGCTCCCACGGTGGAGGACGTGCTCACGCGAGGCCGGGGGGAGATCGTCTCCCTGGGCTTCGTCATCTCGCTGTGGGCCGGGTCCTCGGCCATCTCCTCCTACGTGGACGCGGTCACCGTCGCCTACCGGCAGTACGACGTGCGGAACGCGGTGTGGCAGCGGTTGTTCTCGCTCCTGCTGTACCTCGCCGGCCTCGTCGTCGCCATCATCGGGCTCCCGGTCGTCGCGCTGGGCCCCGACATGCTGCCGCACCTGTTCCCGGAGAGCTGGCGGCCGACGCTCGTGGAGGTCCTCGGTTACTTCTACTACCCGGTGACCGGTGTCCTGCTGGTCATCGCGCTGGCGATGTTCTACAAGGTGGCGCTGCCGCACAAACTGCCGTGGCACCGGGGGCTGCCGGGAGCGCTGCTCGCGATGGCGGTCTTCCTGGTCTCGAGCGCCGGGCTCCGCTGGTACATCACCTGGGTCACCGGCACCGGCTACACCTACGGGGCGCTCGCGACGCCGATCGCGTTCCTGCTGTTCGCGTTCTTCATCGGGTTCGCCATCGTGTTGGGCGCCCACTTCAACGCGGCGATCCAGGAGATGTGGCCGGCGAAGATGACCCACCGCGAGCGGCGCCGGTGGCGGCGGCTCGGGATGGAACGGGTCGCCGAACAGCTGCGCCGCGAGGAGAGCCAACGCCGTTGGCAGGTCCAGCACGGGACCTCGGGCGACGCGGACGGCCCGCCGGCGGGCTCGGGCGAGGCGGGACCAGCCGCCGACCTGGTGGAACTGGAGGAGGAAGCGGGGCGGCCGGTCGACGCGGGCGGAGCCGCGCGGCCCGCCACGCCACCGGGGGAGGCGGCTGGTCAGCCCGAACGGATGGGCGGCGGACGCCACCGGCGGGTGGAGGACGACGGGGACGAAGGGCGCCGGGGCTGACCGGTCCCCACCGGAACCACCCCCGGCTCGTGGCCCGGGCCCGTCGGTGGGGCCGCGCTCAGCGGCGCGGCCGCCGCCGGATCAGCTGTCACCGCCGCCGGGCGGGAGCGACTGGTAGATCTTCTTGCAGTCCGGGCAGACCGGAGCGCCCGGCTTGGGCGACCGCGTGACGGGGAACACCTCGCCGCAGAGCGCCACCACGTGCGTGCCCATGACCGCGCTCTCGGCGATCTTGTTCTTCCGCACGTAGTGGAACATCTTCGGCTCGTCGCCACCGGTGTCCTCGGTGTGCTCCGGCCGCGTGTCAACATCAGGCAGAGTCTGGGTCGGCGTACTCACATGACCCATGATGCCCCATGGTTCGACCAGGGGTGAACGAGAACAGGAGGCGGAGCGTGGTCAGCTCCATGCGCACGCGGGCGAGCGAGGAGGTCGCCACCGCGGTCCGGGAGGGCCGGCCGGTGGTGGCGTTGGAGAGCACACTGCTCGCCCACGGGCTTCCCCCAGGTCACAACCGGAAGGTGGCGGCCAGGCTGGAGGCCGTGGTCCGGGAGCGGGGCGCCGTCCCCGCCACCATCGCGGTGCTCGACGGGGTCGCCCGGATCGGGTTGTCCGACGACGAGCTCGACCGGGTGTGCGATCCCGACGCCGGGCTCGTGAAACTGTCCCAGCGTGACCTGGGTCCCGTGCTGGGGCTGGGGCTCAGCGGGGCGACGACCGTGGCGAGCACCTGCGCCCTGGCCCACTCGGTGGGCGTGGGCGTCTTCGCCACCGGAGGTCTGGGCGGTGTCCACCGGGGGGCGGCGACCAGCTGGGACGTGTCGGCTGACCTGGGGGTCCTGGCCGGCACCCCGGTGGTGGTGGTGTGTTCCGGGGTCAAGTCGGTGCTGGACATCCCCGCCACCCTCGAGGTGCTGGAAACCTACTCCGTCCCGGTGCTGGCGTACCGGACGGACGCGTTCCCCGCCTTCTACCTGCGGGACTCCGGGCTGCCGGCCCCGTGGCGGGTGGACACCGCCGACCAGGTCGCGGCGACCGTGCTCGCCCACCGGACCGAGGTCCCGGGCGACTCCGGCGTGCTGGTGGCCAACCCGGTGCCCTCGGATGTCGAGATGGACCGGGACCTCCACGACCGGCTGCTGCGCGAGGGTCTCGACCTGCTCAGGAGCCGGGACGTGCGGGGCAAGGACGTGACACCGGTTCTCCTCGAGCACTTCCACTCGGGCAGCGGTGGCGCGAGCCTCGTCGCCAACGAGGGCCTGGTGGTGCACAACGCCGAGGTCGCCGCCGACGTCGCCGTGGCCATCTCCGAGCGGTCCGGACCGGTGCGGGCATGACGGGCACCGCGCCGCCGGGGAACGGCACCCCGACCGTGGTGGTGGTCGGCGACGCCGGTCTCGACGTCGTGGCCAGGCACCGCGACCCGCTCGTCACCGGAGGGGACACCCGGGCTCGGATCAGGATGACCGCCGGCGGTGCCGGTGCGAACACCGCCGCCTGGCTGGCCAGGGAGGGGGTTCACCCCGTGCTGGTCGCCCGCGTCGGGGATGACGCCGCGGGCCGGCAGACCGAGACGGAGTTGGAGGCCGCCGGCGTGCGCTGCGCCTTCGCCGTCGACCCCGACGAGCCCACGTGCTGCGTGATCGTCCTGGTCGATGGCACGGGGCAACGGACGATGGTGCCGGACCGGGGGGCGAACGCCCGGTTCTCCCCGTCGGACGTCGACCCGGCCGTCATCGACGGCACCGCCCTCGCCGGGACGCCCGGGTGGTCCGCGCCCCGCCACCTCCACCTCTCGGGGTACGTGCTGCTCGACGCGAGTTCCCGGGACGCGGGTCTGGCCGCGTTGCGGGGGGCCAGGGCCGCCGGGCTCACCACCTCGGTGGACCCGCAGGCGGCCGTGCTGCTCACCAGGGAGGGCTCGGAGGACTTCCTGGAGGCCGTGCGCGGGGTCGACCTCCTGCTGCCCAACCAGGACGAGCTGTTGGCCCTGACCGGTTCGGCCGACCCCTCGTCGGCCGAAGGGCTGCTGGACCTGGTGGGCGCGGTGGCGGTGACCGGCGGCGCCGAGGGCGCCTGGTGGGTCGACCGGGACGGTGTGCGGGGGGTGCCAGCGCCGCGGGTGGAGTGCGCGGACTCCACGGGGGCTGGCGACGCCTTCGACGCCGGCGTCGTCGCGGCCTGGCTGCGGGGCGCCTCGGCACGGGAGGCGTTGGCCGCCGGGGTGCTCGCGGGTACGGAGGCGGTGCGGCACGTCGGGGCGCAGCCCCCGTCGGCGACCCCGCCGGTCATCCGGTCGCTGCCCGAGGCCGTCGGTTCGGCCTGAGTCCCGCCGGGTGGGGACCGGTTCCCGCCTCCCCACCCGGAGCGCCCGCCCCGCCTGGCGCCGGACGGCCCCGGCGGGGCGGGCTCGGCGAGCTACTGGTCGATGACGGTGTGCTCCCGCGACTCGAGACGCCGGTGGTCGCGCTTGAACCGGCTCACCCGCTCCGCCTTCTTCGGCGGTCGGTCGTTGGCGATGAGCACCGCCATCCACGGCAACGGCACCGACAGCGCGACCAGCAACAACGCCAGCCACCAGATCTGGTAGCAGAGCACGCCGGCGATCACGCAGCCACCTCGGACACACATCATGATCATGTACTTGCGTTGACGCGCCGCGAGCTGGTCGTCCTGCGACGGCGCGGCCTCCGTGATGAGCACGGGCCGTGACTGCGCCGGTGAATCGGCCACGAGACCACCTCCGCTCCCATCGTCTCACTGTCGGCGACGGCGCCCCTGCCGGCGCCGGGTACGGTCCGGACATCCTCGGGGACGGTCCTCGTGGTGGGGAGGTGCCCGGATGCGAGCGGTGGTGTCCAGGGTCACCCGGGCCCGGGTGCGGGTCGCCGGGAGGACCGTCGGCGAGATCGAGCGCCCAGGACTGCTGGTGCTGGTCGGCGTGACGCACGAGGACGGCACGGACCAGGCGCGCGCGCTGGCGCGGAAGGTGCACGAACTGCGGGTGCTGCGGGACGAGGAGTCCTGTGCGACGAGCGGGGCACCCCTGCTCGTCGTCAGCCAGTTCACCCTCTACGGGGCCACCCGGAAGGGGCGCCGGCCGTCCTGGACCGCGGCGGCACCACCGGAACGCGCGCGGCCGTTGGTCGAGGAGGTGGTACGCGACCTGCGGGAGAGGGGAGCGACCGTCGCCACTGGCCAGTTCGGGGCTGACATGGCGGTCGAGAGTGTCAACGACGGCCCCTTCACGGTGCTCGTGGAGGTCTGACGTCGTCGGATGGGCCAGCCGTCCCCGTCACGAGACCCCACTCCCGAGTAACGCCACTACTCCCTTCGGGTGACAACGCCACTTCTGTGACGTGCACGACCGCGTTTTGGCAACGGAACGGGAACGAATCCGCGATCCACCGCGTTGAGCGGGTAGCAAACGTCGAAAACGGCCTGGGAACCCGGCAGCGGTGGCGCGAATCCCCGGGCCTCCGCTGACGCGTCGCGCCCGCCGACGCGGCGCTCCAGCATCCCGACAGGGAGGTAAGTCAATGACCGTCCCGCAGACCGTCCCTACTTCGGAAGCTTACGCCGAGGCGGACATCGATGCGCAGGGCCCGGCCGCTGATCTTGTTCGGGTCTACCTCAACGGGATCGGGCGTACCGCTCTGTTGACCGCTCAGCAAGAGGTCGACCTCGCCAAGCGTATCGAAGCCGGTGTGTTCGCCGAGCACGTGCTCGACACCGACCCCGAGCTGTCCCCTGGTCGTCGCTCTGACCTGCGCGCACTGGTGCGGGACGGGCACCGGGCCAAGAACCACCTCCTGGAGGCGAACCTCCGGCTCGTGGTCAGCCTGGCCAAGCGCTACACGGGCCGGGGCATGCCCCTGCTGGACCTCATCCAGGAGGGCAACCTCGGACTGATCCGCGCCGTCGAGAAGTTCGACTACACGAAGGGCTTCAAGTTCTCGACCTACGCCACCTGGTGGATCCGGCAGGCCATCACGCGGGGCATGGCCGACCAGGGGCGGACCATCCGCCTCCCGGTGCACCTCGTCGAGCAGGTGAACAAGCTCGCGCGGATCAAGCGTGACCTGCACCAGCAGCTGGGGCGGGAGGCCACGCACGAGGAGCTGGCCAACGAGTCGGGGCTCCCGGTGGGCAAGGTGTCCGACCTGCTCGACCACTCCCGTGACCCGGTGAGCCTGGACATGCCGGTGGGCGCGGAGGAGGACGCCCCACTGGGTGACTTCATCGAGGACGGCGAGGCCACCGACGCGGAGAACGCGGTGATCTCCGGCCTCCTCCAGGACGACCTCCGCCGGGTTCTCGCCACTCTTGACGAGCGCGAACAGAACGTCATCCGCCTGCGGTACGGGCTGGAGGACGGTCAGCCGCGCACGCTCGACCAGATCGGCCGCACCTTCGGGCTCTCCCGGGAACGCGTCCGCCAGATCGAGCGCGAGGTGATGGCGAAGCTGCGGCAGGGCGACCGGGCCGAGCGGCTGCGCGCCTACGCGTCCTGACGCCGAGGACCCACCCGGGGTCAGGACGAGTCGGCCTCCCACCGCCCCGGCGCCACGCCGACGGTGGACCCACCTCGGCACCGGACCAGGCCGGGCCGCTCCGGTGGCGGCCGCTACGCGGGCACGCGGCGCGAACACCGAGCCGTCCGCGCCGGGGCACCCAGGCCGACGACCGCGGGCGACATCGCGCGCGGTACCGAGTCCCGGGCCTCCCCACCTCGTCACCGGGCGTCCACGCGGTCCGGGAACTCCGCGCCCGTCCCGACGTGGGACGGGCGCGTCACCACCTCGGCGCCCGCCCGGGGACGGCGCGGGCCCCCAGCACCCAGCCCCCACGGACGAGAAAAAACCTGGCACCGAGGCAACCCGCCGGACCAGCGGGTCCGTCTCCTGAGCATGAGACGCCTTACTACCGCAGTCGGCGCCGGCGTCCTGTTCCTGGGGATCTCCGCCTGCGCCGACTCCAACGAAGACAGTGGTGTCGGGCTGGGTGGCCAACCGTCCCAGGCACCTCCGACCAGCAGCGAGCAGGAGGCCCCGCCCAGCGCGGAGGAACCCGAGACGCGCCCGGCCGAGGCGGTCGACGTCCCCGAGGAACAGGTCGACACGGCTGCCATCGACGAGGGCTACCCGGTCGAGGTCTGGACCCTCGACGAGGGAGCGGTCCTCGGGGCGATGGGCCAGGAGGGCGGATGCGGCACGGTCAGCGCCTCCGCGACCGAGGACGAGGAGTCGGTGACGCTCCTGCTCACCGAGGACATCCCGACCTCCGGCCCCTGCACGATGGACATCCGGTTCCGCGCGGTCAGCGTGGACCTGGACCAGCCCCTGGGCGACCGAACCGTCGTCCTCGAGACCGAGACCGTCGGACCGCCCTCCTCCTGACGGACTCGGCCCCACCCCGGGGACCCGGCCGGTGACCGCCGGCTCGCGGTCCCCGGGGTGTCGTGGTCCGAGGACCCCCGACGCCAGCGCGCCCGGAACGGTGTCCCCGGGGGCCACTCCGGGCCCCTCAACTCAGCGCAGCCGCCGGGGCCCGGTGTCGGTCCGGGTGGGAGGCGGCCCGATGGTGAGGGTCGCGCTGGTCACGAACGCTCCCGCCGAGGACGCCAACACGGGCTCCAACCTCAGTTCCCGGAGCTCGGGCACGTCCTCGGCCAACGCCGCCACCCGCAACACCAGGTCCTCGAGCGCGTCCAGCCGCGCCGGCTCACCCCCGCCGTAGCCGGTGAGCAGCGGGGCGGCGCGCGGGGCTCGGACCAGCTCCGACGCGTCGACGTCCGAGAGCGGCACCGCGCGGTAGGCACGGTCGCCCAACAGGTCGGTGACGATCCCCGACAGCCCGAACGAGAGCACCGCGCCGAAGGAGGGGTCGTCCTGGACCCCGACCACGCAGGAGATGCCCTTCGGCGCCATCCGCTGCACGTAGACCTCGGAGGAACCCGACAGGTCCCGCAGCGCCCGGTGCGCGGCCCGCACCGAGTCGGCGCTGTCGAGGTCGAGCCGCACCCCGACGAGGTCGTTGCGGTGCCGCAACCGCCGGTCCGGTGACTTCAGCACCACCGGGTACCCCAGTTCGGCCGCCGCCCGCACCGCCGCGCCAGAACCGCGGACCCGGCGGAAGTCGACGACGTCCACCCCGTAACAGCGCAGCAGGCGCACCGCCTCCTCGTCGGGAAGCCGCCATCCGCCGTCCGCCTCCTCGGCACTGCCCTCCGGCGGATCCGCCATCCACCCGTCCACCACCGACCTCGCCTGGTCCGTCCGGACACCGGCCGGGGTGACGAAGTCACCCTGCGGAGCCGACCGCCACCGCGCGTACCTGGCGATCCTCGCCAGGGAGCCAACGGCCCGTTCCGGGCTGGGGTAGGAGGGCACCGAACCCCAGCCGGGTGCCGTGCCGTCGGCTCCGCCCACCGCGAGCTCCTCCGGGACCCCCTCGGCGGCGAGGAAGGTCGACACCACGGGTTTCGCGGCCGCGAGCGAGTCCTCGAAGACGACCGCGCGCAGCGCGCGCGCGTACTCGGCTCCCGACACGGCCAGCGGGGGCACGAACACCGCGACCACCGCGTCGACGTCCTCCCGCCGCACCGCGTCGCGCACGGCCGCACCGAACTCCTCCGGGCCCGCCCCCGCCCCGACGTCGACGGGATCACCGGCCACCCTCATCCCCTGGGCGAGCGCGACGTCGGCGGCGAGCACCCCCAGGGCCGACGCGTTGCCGACCACCGCGACCCGGTCGCCCGAGGGGAGCGGTTGGTTGGCCAGCACGAGGGCGGTGTCGAAGAGCTGGGCTAGGGACTCCACCCTGATCACCCCGGACTGCTCGAACAGCGCCTGCACGCTGGCCTCGTCCACGGGGACCGAGGTGGCCCGCAGCGCGGGACTGACGGCGTGTCGACCCGACTTGACCGCGACGATGGGTTTGGTCCGTCCCAGCCGGCGCGCCAACCGGGCGAACTTGCGGGGGTTGCCGAACGATTCCAGGTAGAGGAGGACGACGTCGGTCGCCGGATCCGTCTGCCAGTACTGGAGGAGGTCGTTCCCGGACAGGTCGGCCCGGTTGCCCGCCGACACGAAGGTGGACAGTCCGAGTCCCCGGTTGGCGGCGGTCGCCAGGATCGCCACTCCCAGCGCCCCCGACTGGCAGAAGAACCCCACCCTCCCCCGGCCGGGCAGGCGCGGCGCCAGGGTCGCGTTCAGCCGCACCTCGGGGTCGGTGTTGACCACGCCGAGCGCGTTCGGCCCGATCACCCGCATCCCGTGCGCGCGGGCCTCGCGGACCAGGCGGCGTTCCTGCGAACGCCCGTCCTCACCGGTCTCGCCGAACCCGGAGGTGACGACGACCAACGCCTTGACGCCCTTGGCGAGGCAGGCGTCAAGCACCTCGTCGACGCGGGCCGCGGGTACGGCGATGACGGCGAGGTCGACCTCGTCGGGGATGTCCAGCACGGAGGCGTAGGCGCGGACACCCCGCACCGACCGGTGTTCGGCGTTGACGGGGTAGACCGGCCCCGCGAAGTTGGCCGCCAACAGGTTCGCCAGCACGGCGTGCCCGACCTTGGCCTGGTCCGCCGAGGCGCCCACCACCGCGACGGAACGGGGGTGCAGGACGTTGTGGACGCTCCGGGCCTCGGCGGCCTGCTCCCGCGCCCTGGCCACCGCCACCGAGCGCTCGGTGGGGTCGACGTCGAACTCCAGGTGCAGGATGCCCTCCTCCACCTCCCGCCGCACCGAGTAGCCGGCGTCGCGGAAGACGCGCAGCATCGGACCGTTCTCCGCCAACACCTCGGCCTCGAAGCGGCGCAGCCCACGCTCCCGCGCCGCGGCGGCGAGGTGTTCCAGCAGGATCGAACCCAGCCCTCGGCCCTGGTGGGCGTCCTCCACGACGAAGGCGACCTCGGCGGAGCTGGTCGACGGCAGCCGGTCGAACCGGCCGACGGCGACGATGTCGTCGCCGAGGAACGCGCCGAAGGCGACCCGGTCGTGGTGGTCGACGGTGCTGAACCGCCGCATGTCCGCCTCGGGCATCCTCGGGTAGGCCCCGAAGTACCGGAAGTACCGTGTCCGGTCGCTCATCCTGGCGTGCAGCTCGACCAGTCGTGGCCCGTCCGCCGGGCGCAGCGGCCGCAGGTGCACGGTGCCGCCGTCGGCGAGCACGACATCGGCCTGCCAGTGCCTCGGGTAGTCCGCCGCCGCGTCTGCTCCGAGGTCCTCGACCGGATCGTCGCCGCCCGCACGCTGCCCGTCGTCCACCGTCATCACTCCGCCCTGGGCCGCCTGCCTGACACGTCGCTCCGAACCGCCTCATGATTACCCGTCCCGGGCCGGGGGTGGCGCCACTCACGCACCAGGTCCGCCCCGGTCTCAGTCCCGCCGGTCATCCGCGTCGAGCCCGAGCAGGGGGAACACCGCCCGTCGCGTGGCGAGCAGCGCGTGGTCCACCGGGGTGTCGACCGTCCCGTCCCACGGCTGGTAGCCGGGGTCGACCCCGTCGCTCAGGGTGGCGGGGAGGGCGTCGCCCCCCGCGAACGGGGTGGCGTAGCGAACCCACTCCCCCGGCACGCCGGTCCCCGGGGCGAGGTCGCGGTCGAGCACCGTCGCGATCAGGTGGGTCCAGGAGCGCGGCACCACCCGGGCGAGCGCGTACCCACCCCCGCCCAGGGCGAGCCAACGCCCCTCGGCGTACGTCTCCGCCAACTCCCGCAACCGCCGGTAGAGGGCCCGATGCCCGTCGACGGTGAGCCGCAGGTCCGCCAACGGGTCCTCCCGGTGGGTGTCGGCGCCGCACTGGGTGACCAGCAGCTGGGGGCGGAAGGCCGCGAGCGCCGCGGGGACCACGGCCTCGAACGCACGCCGCCAGCCGGCATCGCCGGTACCCGGGGGCAGCGCGAGGTTCACCGACGTCCCCTCGGCCGCGCCCGTCCCCAGCTCCTCGGGACGTCCGGTGCCCGGCCACAGGGTCGCGGGGTGCTGGTGGACGGACACGGTCAACACCCGGGGGTCGTCGTAGAAGGCGGTCTGGACCCCGTCTCCGTGGTGGACGTCGACGTCGAGGTAGGCGATCCGTTCCACGCCGTGGTCGAGCAGCCAGGCGATCGCCACGGCGCAGTCGTTGTACACGCAGAACCCGGCGGCGTGCCCCGGCATGGCGTGGTGCAGGCCGCCACCGATGTTGATGGCACGGGAGGCGCCGTCCAGGATCGCGCGCGCCGCCGCCAACGATCCTCCGGCGATCAGCGCCGCGGCCTCGTGCATCCCGTCGAAGACGGGGTTGTCGACCGTCCCCAGTCCACGCAGGCCGACCGAACGACGGCCGGCGCGCACCGCCTCGACGTACCCGCTCTCGTGGACCCGGGTGAGTTGCGCGCTCGTCGCCTCGGGCGGCCGGAGGACGCTGACATCCGCCAGTAGCCCGAGCTCTCCGGCGAGGCGCATGGTCAGGTCGAGTCGACGCGGGTTGAGCGGGTGGTGCTCCCCCAGGTTGTAACCGAGATATGACTCGTCCCACACGACCACGGCGTCCATGCGGCCGACCGTACCCCGCACGGCGCTCGCCGAGTCGCCCGTTCGGGTCAGTCACGGCTGGGGCGCACCGGCCGCCAGCTGACCGACGAACCGGCACGGTCCTCGCCGGTAGGGGCGCTGGGCGCACCCGGGGCGTCGGGGATGCCACCGGCACGGGCGACGGGACCGGCGCCGCCTCCCTGGCCGACCGGCGAGTCCGCCGGCTGGGCGGCGGAACCGGCCCCTCGCCGGTGCGACCGGCGGCCAGCCGCGCGACGTCAGCTGAGATTGGCGAGCAGGCGCTGGCACGCGTCGGCGCACCGCCGGCACGCCTCCGCGCACACCCGGCAGTGCCCGTGCCGGCCGGCGTGCCGCTGGCACTCCTCGGCGCAGGAGACCGTGGTCGTCGCGCAGGCCCGCGCCAGGGTGCGGCTGATGTTCACGTCGTACCCGGTGTGCCGGGAGAGCACACGCGCGGTGGCATCGCAGACGTCGGCGCAGTCCGCGCAGGTCCGCACGCACTTCCGCAGCATCGGCAACTCGTCGTCGGGTTCGGCCAGGCAGGCGTCGGCGCACGCGGTGCAGGCCTGGGCGCAACGCTGGCACTCCTCGACGCATTCGCCCAGGGCCGTCCGGTCGACGGCGCCGAGACCGGCCGGATAGGTGTTCAGCATGTCCGTCACGGTGCTCATGGCCGCTCCTCCTGCTCCTGCCGTGGTCCTCCGCGACTTCGCCCGGCCACCCGGGCCGCCGCGCGGTTCGCGTCCTCCACCCGCTCGGGTACCCCGTCGCGGCATGACTCCTCGCCGCGAAGGTCCCGTCGAGGGGCGACGTGGAACGCCGGGTCACCGGCCCCCGAGCCCCACGGTCCGCGATGTGCGGGCCCCGCGCGTCGCCGACCACGCCCGGCCGGTCGGCGGCTCCCCCCTGGGCCACGGGGTTGGGGCGCCTGCCGGCACCCCCGCGTGGTGACGGAAACTGTTGGTGACGGCGCGCGCCTGGGGGCGGCCGGAACGTGGACGGTGGGTGACAGGGTGGCGCTGACGGACTCGGCGATCGAGAAGATCAAACAGATGATCATCGACGGGGAGCTGCGGCCGGGCGACCGGCTCCCCAGGGAGGCCGACCTCGCCGCTCACCTCGGCCTCTCCCGGAGTTCCCTGCGTGAGGCCGTGCGCGCGCTGGCCCTGATCCACGTCCTCGACGTCCGGCAGGGCGACGGCACCTACGTCACCAGCCTGGACCCGGCGTTGTTGCTCGACGCCGTGGCCTTCGTGGTCGACTTCCACCAGGACGAGAGCGTTCTCCAGCTGTTCGAGGTGCGCCGCATCCTGGAACCGGCGGCAGCGGCGATCGCGGCGCAGGTGATGCCCGACGAGGACGCCAGGGGCCTGCTGCCCCTGCTCGACGAGGTCACCGACCACACCGACATCGAGCAGCTGGTCGCCAACGACATCGAGTTCCACCGGCGGGTCGCGGAAGGCACCGGGAACCAGGTGCTCTGCTCACTCGTCGACAGCCTGTCCAGCTCCACGCACCGGGCTCGCGTGTGGCGGGGGTTGACCCAGAAGGACTCCGTCCGCCGGACTCTGGACGAACACCGGGCGATCGCGGAGGCCATCATCAGTCGCGAGGCGGAGGTCGCGCGGTCCTGGGCGACCGTTCACGTGGCGGGCGTGGAGCAGTGGCTGCGCACCGCGCTGTAGTGGCTACGGCCCGACCGGACGAGGCGACTCGGGCGGTCGGCTCCACGACGGGGTGACGGGACCGGGACCGCTCGGACAACCTCCTCCCGCAGGAGGGACACCTTCGCCTCCACCCCACCGGCACCGCCCTTCGCGTGCTCCTGACCGATTCGGATGCCGATGATCACTCCTCTGGGTTAGCCTCTGCCGTCAAGCGGACCTCGCGGGAAGCACACGGGCGTGGTGCCACGCCACGCGTGGCGAGGCCCCTCGGTCCAACCCCAGCCGTCGCCTTCGACGCCCGCCGGCGATCGTCGCGACGGCCCGTGCCGTGGAAAGGCGGGCCCTCATGACGAGGCGAACCTGGAACGCCGTCGGCGCTCTGCTGCTGGCCGCGGGGCTGAGCGCGTGCGCCACCGAGGTGTCCGGAACCGCGATCCCCCTCGGCGCGGCACCGGACCAGGGGCAGACCGGGTCGTCGGACGCACCGGCCCCGCCGGCCACCGAACCCGCGTTCCCCGGCACCGACGACGAGGCCGACCTCGGCTTCGACGGGGTCCCCCAGGTGCCCACCGGCGAGGTGAGCACCGTGAAGACCTCCGAGGGCGTCGTGGTGTGCGAGCTGCTGAGTTCTGACGAACTCCGCGAGCTGCTCGGCGCCGACGCGGTCGAGATCGAGGCGGGCGGCGACGAGTTCCCGGACGAGTGCAAGTGGGAGATCTCGCTCGACGGCGCGAGCCCGTGGACGAAGATGCAGTTCACCGGGTTCGGCCCGAGCGTGGTCGAGGACTACACCTATTCCGACGTGGCGCCGATGACCATCGCCGGCAACAGCGCCTTCAAGCTGTACAACCCCGGCCGCTGCGACATCTCCGTGCAGATCGCCACGGACGGCGCCCCGGACGCCCTCCGGTTCGACCTGGACTCCCTGGGGATGCTTGACGGGGACTACTGCGCGCAGGTGGAGAACGCGATCAGCATCGCCGTCGAGCGGCTGCCGGCGGGCTGACCGGTGTCGGGGCCTGTCCCGCTCAGCGCGGATCCGGCCCCAGCACCGCCGGCCGGGCCGGGTCGGACGACCACTCCGACCAGGACCCCGGGTAGAGCGCCGCCGGCGCGCCAGCCTCCCGGACCCCGGCGGCTTCCAGGGCCAGCACCACCGAACACGCGGTCACACCGGACCCGCAGTAGACACCCACCTCCTGGCCCGGCCGCACGCCGAGGCCGGCGAAGTGGGCGGCCAGCTCCTCCCGGCTCCGCCACCGCCCCTCCTCGGTGACGTGGGCGCCGAAGGGCGCGTTCACCGCGCCGGGCACGTGGCCTGGCCTCGGGTCGACGGGTTCCACCTCCCCCCGGTACCGCTCCGGGGCGCGCGCGTCGAGCAACAGGCCCGTCCCGGCCAACGCGCCGGCCTCGGTCGCGCCGAGCACCGGCATCGACCCGGGGACGACCTCGAAGTCGCCAGGGCGTGCCGCGGGCACCTCGGTGGTGACCGGGTGACCAGCGCCGACCCACGCGGCGTACCCCCCGTCGAGCACCGCCACCTCGGGATGGCCGGCCCAGCGGAGCAGCCACCAGGCCCTGGCGGCGGCGGACCCGTCCACCGCGTCGTACACGACCACCGGTCGACCAGCGCCGACCCCAGCCGCGCGGAGCGTCGCGCCCAGGCGCTGCGCGTCCGGCAGCGGGTGTCGTCCTCCTGCACCGGGCGGTCCCGCGAGCTCGGTGTCGAGGTCGACGAAGACAGCACCAGGCAGGTGGCCGGCGTCATACGCCTCCCGCCCGGGCGGTCCGGTCAGGCTCCACCGGACGTCCAACAGGGTCGTCGGTCCGGCGGCGCCGAGCCGTTCGGCCAGTTCGTCGGGGGTGACCAGTGGCCCCATGTCCCACCTCTCTCGTCCGCGGATCGCCGCGCGCGGGGTGAGGCGCGCGACGGTCGGGGAATGTCGTTGCCGTCCGATACGGTTCCAGACTCCGCGCGGTCCGTCCCCGGCGGCTGTCAGGGGGAACAACACTGTGTGAACAGACGACTAGAATGGCGGCGGGCTGGTTACCGTGAGTCGGGTCACCCGGAGTCCGGTCAGCATCGCCTCGCGCGATCAGGACGGTCGAGGAAGCACCTCATCGAACAGGCAGCCCCCGCTAGTCCGCCTCTGATGCCTCTGGCTCCGAAAACGTACAGGAGAGCTGGCGTGAACGACCTAATCGACACCACGGAGATGTATCTCCGGACGATCTACGAGCTCGGAGAGGAAGGCGTCGTCCCGCTGCGCGCGCGTATCGCCGAACGCCTCGGGCAGAGTGGGCCCACCGTCAGCCAGACCGTGGCGAGAATGGAGCGGGACGGCCTGTTGGTGGTGGCCGACGACCGGCACCTGGAACTGACCGAGACCGGCCGGGAACGAGCGATCGCGGTCATGCGGAAGCACCGGTTGGCGGAACGGCTGCTCGTGGACGTGATCGGCCTGGAGTGGGAGCACGTGCACAGTGAGGCGTGTCGGTGGGAGCACGTGATGAGCGAGGCCGTCGAACGCAAGCTGGTAGCGCTGTTGGACCACCCGACCACCTCCCCCTACGGGAACCCGATTCCGGGGCTGGACAAACTCGGGGTCGGCGACGCCGCCCCGCCGGCCGACGCCGACCTCCGCAGGCTCGACGAGGTCGCCCGGCAGGGCGGGGGCCTGGTCCGGGTGAGCCGGATCGCCGAGCACGTGCAGCTCGACCCGGTCCTGATGGCCGACCTGAAGGCGGCCGGCGTGATGCCGGGCAACGACGTCAGGGTGGAGGCGAGCACGTCAGGCCAGCCGGTGAAGGTGGAGGGCGTCGCCAGCGCGGAGATCGTCTCCAGCATCGCCCACGCCGTGTTGGTACGCACCCGATGACGCCGGGGAGACGGGCGGCCCGCACCTTCCAGGAGCTGCACGGGCGGGCTCCGGAGGTGGTGTGGTCCGCCCCGGGTCGGGCGAACCTCATCGGGGAGCACACGGACTACAACGGTGGTCTGGTGCTGCCGTTCGCGTTGCCCTACCGCATCGCGGTGGCCGCCTCGCCCCGCGAGGACGGGCTGGTCGGGATGACCACCGTCGATGATTCCGGGCACGCGCGAGCGGCGGCTCCGGTGCCGTTGGCCGAGGTGGAGCCCGGTGACGTCACCGGGTGGTCCGCTTACCCGGCCGGGGTCGCCTGGGTCCTCCGGGACGCGGGCCTCCAGCGGGAGGGCGTGGAACTCGTCATCGCCGGCGACGTGCCCAGCGGAGCCGGGTTGTCGTCCTCGGCCGCCCTGGAGTGCGCGGTCGCGCTGGCGCTGTTGGACCTTGCCGGCAGGCCCGTCACCGACGACTCCGACCGCGTCCAGGTGGCTCGCTGGGCGCAGCTCGCCGAGAACGACTTCGTCGGTGCCCCGACCGGCGTGTTGGACCAGATGGCGTCGCTGTGCTGCCAGGAGGCCCACCTGCTGCTGTACGACGTGTCGACGGAGGAACGGGAACAGGTGCCCTTCGATCCCGCATCGGAGGGGCTCGAGGTGCTCGTCATCGACTCGGGCACCCGCCACGAGCACAGCGAGTCGGGTTACGCCGACCGCCGCGCCGGCTGCGAGCAGGCGGTCAAGCAGCTCGGGGTGACCTCGTTGAGCGCGATCGAGCCGCGCGAGCTGCCCGAACGACTGTCCCAACTCGACCCCGCGCTGCGTCCGCTGGCACGCCACGTGGTCACGGAGAACCAGCGGGTCCGCGACACCGTGGCGTTGCTGCGGACCGGCCGGACGTGGGAGGCCGGCGCGCTGCTGACGGAATCCCACGTGAGCCTCCGCGACGACTACCGCGTGTCGTGCCCGGAACTCGACCTGGCGGTGGACGTCGCGGTGGAGGCCGGCGCCGCCGGGGCCCGCATGATGGGCGGCGGTTTCGGTGGCTCCGGCATCGCGCTCGTCGAGACCGAGCGCGGTCCGGCGGTGCGGCGCGCCGTCACCGACGCCTACCGCGCTGAGGGACTGACGGACCCCAGGTTCTTCTCGGCCGTACCGGCGGCGGGCGCGGGTCGGGACCTCGACCGCTGAGCGGGACCCCGCCCCGGCACCCGGAGCTCCGCGGCTCCGGGTGCCGGGGCCTCGGCCACCCGCCGTGACCGGGCAGAATGGGCCGCCCAGTCCCGACCGCCGTGGGCGGGACGCGGCGAAAGGGAAGACACCATCGTGAAACTGCTGGTGACGGGTGGCGCGGGCTATGTGGGAAGCGTGTGCGCCGCCCGCCTGGTCGAGGGCGGACACGAGGTCGTCGTGCTGGACGACCTGTCCACCGGTCATGCCGACGCGGTGCCGGACGGGTGCCGGTTCGTGCGAGGTGACCTCGCCGAGGTGGCCGGGGACGTGCTCTCCGAAGGCTTCGACGGGGTCCTGCACTTCGCGGCCAAGTCGCTCGTCGCCGAGTCGATGGCCGACCCGGCCAAGTACTGGGACGGCAACGTCGTCACCTCGCTCCGCCTGCTGGAGGCCATGCGGGAGCACGGCACGCCACGGCTGGTGTTCTCCTCGACCGCCGCGACCTACGGACAACCCGAGGAGGTGCCGATCCCGGAGTCCGCGCCGACCCGGCCGACCAACACCTACGGCGCCAGCAAACTCGCGATCGACTACGCCATCACCTCCTACGCGCGAGCGCACGGGCTCGCCGCCGTGAGCCTGAGGTACTTCAACGTCGCCGGGGCGCACGGCCAGTACGGCGAGCGGCACACCGTCGAGACCCATCTGATCCCGCTCGTGCTCCAGGTCGCGCAGGGCACCCGGGAGCACATCCAGATCGCCGGGGAGGACTGGCCCACCGAGGACGGCACCTGTGTGCGCGACTACATCCACGTCACCGATCTCGCCGACGCGCACGAGCTGGCCCTGAGCCACGCGGTGGGCGGTGAACACCGCATCTACAACCTGGGCAGCGGGCACGGCTTCTCGGTGCGTGAGGTGATCGACGCCTGCCGGCGGGTGACCGGCCACCCGATCCCGGCCGTGGTGGGCCCTCGCCGGCCCGGTGACCCGGACCGGCTCATCGCCTCCAGCACCTTGGCCCGCGCCGAGCTGGGGTGGACACCGGAGCGCACCGACCTGGACAGGATCGTCGCCGACGCGTGGGCCTTCGCGTCTCGCTGACCTGGTCACCAGGCGTCCTCGCCGTCCGACTCGATCGCCAGGCGGGCCTCCTCCGCTCCGTCCGCGACCACCCTTCTCACTCGGTCGGGTGGAAGTCCGGCGGCGAGCGCCCGACCGAGCAGCCGGGCCAACGCATGCTCGGGCGCCGCGGCCCGGCTGGCCTCCAGGGCGAGCCCGGCGAGCGCCCCGTCGCCACGCAGGTAGGCCGTCACCGCAAGCAGGGCGGCCGGTTCCGCACGGTGCGGCGGCGGGGTCGCCCTGGTCAGGACCAGCCACAACCGCTCGGCGGCCGCGGAACGCGGTCCCGAACTCCAGGACATGCAGGCGTCCCGCACCCGGGTTTCGGACAACGCCACGGCGATCCTCGCCACGTCCTCGTCAGTCACGACGAACGTGCCTCGCTCAACCTGTTCCAGCGCCCGGTGCACGGCGGACAGGTCAGCGCGGGCGGCACGACCGGCGTCGAGGGCCCGCTCCAGGTCCGCTGTCTCCTCCACCGGCCCGAGGAGTTCCGATCTCCGGTGGAGATCCGCCGGCGGATCGGGGTCGAGGAGCCTGGCCAGCGCCGCGCGGTCGGCGAAGGTGACGAACCCGGCGAGTGCGCTGGCCGCCGCCGTCACGGTGCCCGCCGGATCGGGAACGCGGCCGGAGCAGGCGTCCTCGTCGTAGCAGAACCACCGTTCGTCCGCCGAGGTCGCCGCCACCCACACCGAGTGCAGGCAGGCGACCCCGGCCTCCGCTGCCGCCCGCTCGACGGCCGTGACGAGGGCGCGGCGGGGCGGTCCGCCGCGCCGACCTCGGGCGCCGCCGCCGACCACGACCAGCAGCACGCCCGAGGCGCGCTGACCGCGCAGCGGCGGCAGCACGTGGTCGAGGACGGCGGTCTCGTCCTCGCGGGGTGGGAGGTCCAACCGGAGGCAGAGACCGACCCGGGACCGCCGCTCACCCGTGAGGCAGATGACCACCAGGGACTCCTGGGGATGGAAACCGAGCAGGTGTGGGACGGCGGCCACGACCTCACCGGGGTCGTGCAGGCGGACGCAGGAGGCCAGGGCGGGCGGCGGTGTCGGGGTCATGGCCGCCACTGTTCACCTCGGCATGCCCGACCAGCCATCGCCGCCCCGCTGACCTGTGGACAACCACGTGGCTGTGGACAACCGGGGCGCGGACCGGCCGCGCCCCGGCTCCGCGGGTCTCAGCGCGGCAACGCCGCCGCGACCGCGTCGGCTCCGCCCACCACGGGAAGGACCAGCCTGGTGTCCGCGAGGTCCACGGCGATCCCCGCCCCCGGGGCGGGCCGCAACGTGTAGTCGCGGTCGCTGGAGAGCACGACGAGTCCCAGGGAGTGCCCGGTGGGCAGGACGTGGTCGTGCGCCTGGAGTTGGACATCGACCCGGTAGAACTCCCCGGGGGTGATCGGAAGCGTGCTGGCGATGTCCTCCCGGTTCTGCGGGTCGACCCAGCCCCGGGTGATCGCCCGGTTCGTGCCGTCCGGCGCCCGGTCGACGAGGACGACCGTCAGGTTCGCCGCGGGACGGGCGAACGCCGCGCGCAGCTCGACGCGGGGTGTTCCGCTCAGCCGCATCGGCTCCCTGACGGGGGCGCTCGTGTAGGAAAGCCGGTTCCCGGACCTCGGCGCGTCCACGAGCTCGGCTGCCGGCCGGGTCGCGTCGTCCACCAGGCGTTCGACCGTCGGTCCGCCCGGCACCGCTCCCCGGGCGGTCACGGTCCCCACCGCGCTGCCGCCCGGCCACGGGTGCAGCTCGACCGGCTCGGTGCCGGGGGCCGGCCAGTCCGCCTCCTCCACCCAGCTCCCGTCCTCGCGTTGCAGGACGGCCCTGGGCTGGTCCGCCACCCCGTTCGGCACCTTGTGCAGGTAGTTGGTGAACCACCGGTTGAGCGCGTCCAGCCACTCCTCCCGGCGGAGGCCGAGTGGGTCGACGTGCCCGGACTGGTGCAGCCAGATCTGGCGGGGGACGTCGTGGCGGGCGAGGGCCTCGTACCACTGGGCCACGTGCCTGGTCTTCACGTTCCAGTCGTTGAGCCCGTGGACGGCGAGGACGGCGGCCTCGACCTGGTGAGCGTTGTTCACGTAGTTCCGCTCGTCCCAGAACTCGCTGTAGTCACCGGTCACCCGGTCCTGCCGTTCGGTGAGCTCCGCGATGACCTCGCGACAGATCTCCCGGTCGCTCCTCGTGTACACGTACTCGGCGAGCGAGTCCAGATCCTCGCCCTGGTAGCCGCCGGGCGCCACCACCGCGCCGTCAGCGCGGTAGTAGTCGTACCAGTTGGAGATGGCGGCGATGGGGACGATGGCGTCCAGCCCCTCGACCCCGGTCGCCGCGACCGCGTTGGGCAGGGTGCCGTTGTAGGACACGCCCATCATCCCGACGCTCCCGGTCGCCCAGTCCGCCGTCACCGCGTTCCCGTCGGCGTCGACACCCTCGGCCCGTCCGTTCAGCCAGTCGACGACCGCCCGCGCCCCCACCGTCTCGTTCTCACCCCCGCTGGTGGGGCACCCCGTCGACTGGCCCGTGCCGAGGGACTCCGCGTAGACCACGCCGTATCCCCTGGCCAACAGGAAATCCTCGTAGGCCGAGCGGATCCTCGGAGTGGTGGCCGCGGTGCGCGCGGCGCCACCGGTCCGCGGCGCCACCCCCGCCGACTCCGCGCCGTCGACGTCCGGCACGTACAGCTCCACGTCCACGTCGTGGAACTCCATCGGGTTGCCGCCGGAGAAGTAGGGGCTGACGAAGTAGACGACGGGGACCTGGAGACCGTCGGCGGTGCCAGCCGGTCGCACCACCTCGACGTACATCTCGTCGTCGACCCCGTCGCGGTCGCTGTCCACCGGAGCCCGCACGTGGAGGCTCTCCCGAAGGGCGTCCGCGGGGTCGAACACCGGCTGGGCGACGCCGTCGCGGAACACCGGGACGATCCCGTCACCCGCCGCGACCGGGACGTCCGCGTCCGGGCGCTGCCCCGCGTTGGCTGGTAACGCTCCCGCCAGGGGAAGCGCGACCGCCGTCGCGAGCAGCACGGCGCGTCCACACCGAACGAGTGTTCTCGATGTTCCCAGCCCCACGCGCGCTCCCCGTTCCCGAACCTCGGCCGGTGCGATCACGTGCGGTGTCGACGCCGGCGCTCCCTGTCAGGAGAACCTTCACCAGTGGTGTGGCCACTGTCAAGATCGGAGCGCCGGCGGCGACTCGCCCGGGAACCGGTGGGCGGCGTCAGCGCCCGGCGCGGGGACGCCGGCAGACGTAGGTGAGCGCCGGCGGGAAGTTGCGCCACACCACGCGCGTGGGCATCACCTCGTCGAAGGTGGCCTCCAGCAGGGCCCGGAACCGGCGGGCGCCCCCCAGCGGGAGGGCGTGCAGGTAGGCGAAGGTCGTGAAGACTCCGTGCTGCCCGAGGCTCTCCGCGCTGCGTCGCAGGATCGCCCGTTGCGCGGAGAGCGGGATGAGCGACCAGGGCAGTCCTCCGACGACCGCGTCCACCCGGTCGATGTCACGCTCGGCGAGCAGTTCGTCCAGTCGGGCCGCGTCCGCGTTGACCACCTCCACGCGGGGGAACCGGCGTGCGAGGTGGTCGGCGAGCTGGGTGTCGACCTCGATCGCGAGGTGGCGACCGCGGTCCCCGAGCCGCCGGCTGATCGTCTCGGTCACGGGCCCCGTTCCCGGGCCGAGCTCCACCACGACGGGCTCGCCCTGACCAGGCACGACGGCGGCCAGCCGCCGGGCGAGCAGCGGGGAGCTGGGGACGAGGGCGCCAATCACGGCCGGCCGCCGGACCACGGCGTTGAGGAAGACGGAGAGGCCACCCCGGGAAGCAGTCATCCTGACAGCTTGCACCCATCACGGCACGCAACCACCAGCGGCCGAACGAGTGTGTTCCGGCTCACTTCGCCGGGTGGGTGCTGGCACCGCGCCAAGCCCGGCGGCGCTCCCCGCCGCGCCGCACTGGATTCCCCGTTCGCCCAGCGCGGGGAGGTTCAGGCGGCATCCCGGGGGTACCACCAAGGCATCGGAGAGAGGAGGAGCTATGGCTGAGGCACACATGTCACACCAGCCGGCCGGACGGCCCGCCGGCGGCGCCGTGTTGCACCGGGACGGCCGGGAGGGCACGGGCCAGGGCTGGGTTCTCTTCGCGGGGATCTTCATGATCCTGCTCGGCGCGTTCCACGTGATCCAGGGGCTGGTGGCACTACTGCGGTCCGACTACTTCCTGGTCACCGAGAACGGCCTGCTGGTCCAGTTCAACTTCACCGCGTGGGGCTGGATCCACCTCGTGCTCGGCGTGGTGGCCGTCCTCGCCGGGCTCGGCATCATGACCGGAGCCCAGTGGGCGAGGATCACCGGCATCGTGTTGGCCGGTCTCAGCGTGCTGGTCAACCTGGCGTTCCTCGCCGCCTACCCGTTGTGGACGACGCTGATCATCGCGTTCGACATCCTCGTCATCTACGCCCTCGCGGTGCACGGGCGGGAGGCCCGGACGACGGCCTGACCTCAGGGTCGCCCGGTCGGTACCGCATCCGTCACGGCGGGGTGAACCGGGGCCGGAGGCCCCCTCCGGCCCCGGACGCGCACCGATGCCGCGGCGGCCACCTCCCGCGCGGGCGCGCGGGACAGGGCATCGACCGGGCACCGGGTGGGTCAGGAGGAGCGCCGCGACTGCCTGTTGAGCATCGCCCGGACCGACGCGGTCGTGATCCCGCCGTCCGGGTGGCGGTCGAGTACCCCCCGCAGCGCCAGGTCGTGCACCTCCCGGCGCCCCAGGCCCATCATCGCCGCGGCCACGGGGTAGGAGACGGCGAGCGCGGTCGGGTGCCCCACCGTGCGAGCCACCGCCTGCCCGAAGGGCGTCCGCCACCACGTGGCGGGCGGGTCGAAGGGGCCAGCCCCCGGGTACAGCGCGAACACCAGCCGCACCGCCGTGGACCTCGCCGTGTGCTGGTCCTCCCCGAGTAAGTCATCCGCCCACCTGTCCACCTCCTCCCGCATCCGGGGCGCCAACCGCTCGTCGACCTCCTGGCGGCCGAGGAGGGCGGCCAGCGGATCGAGAAGAGCGCTCTGCACGACCCGGGACAACTGGTCCACCAGAGCGTCCCGAACCGCGACCATGTCGGTCATCACCAGAGTCCCCTCGTCCATGCCGCCCCTCCTGATGCGTGCCGGTGGGGCCGTCAACGAGCTCGGCCCGTGTTCATCTTCCCGGCAGGGCGGCCAGCCCGACTCACCCGACCGAATGGCTGAACGGCATCCGGGTTCGTGGGCCATGTCGAGGTGGAACCGTTGACCTCCAGGTCAGCCCCGGCGGCGGAAAGCGTGCTGTCGGGGGTTGGCGGCCTCGAACCGCCGGGGCTGGCGGGTCATCGCCTGCCCCCCTCGCTGAGCGCGTTCGGTCGGGTTCTTCGCCGAACGTCGACGCTCGGCGCGGTTGCGGGGCTGGTCGGCGTCGGTCACGGGTTCCTCCGAGCTGGTGTTGGTCGTCTCCGGGGGGAGGGCCAGGGGTGCGGACGGGCGGGCGGGCAGCACCGCCCGGTCTCGGTCCGTATCGCTCAGGTCGGGTTGGTCGTGGGAAGCGGCCATGTGGGGGGCCTCCGTTCCTGGGATGTCACGGGGCGCCGGCGCGCCGGTGGGAACCGTGCGAGCGGTTCGGGGACGCGGGCGCGACGGAACCCCGTCGCACGGGAAGGTGTGCGCGGCACGGTGACCGATCCACGTTCCGGCGGGGAACGGGGTCGTCAACGGTGCGCGGGGAAGCCGCCCGTCAGAAGGGCGACCGAAGCGGCGGTACCACGCTGGAACAGCGGGTCACTCGGGTCTCGCTCTCAGATCACGAGGGTGACCGTAGCAAGGGGCGGCACCGCCCCGCACCTCCTTTTCCAGCGACCGACCACGGGAGGAGGTCCTCGGCGCTGAACCCGCCTGGAGGAGCGGTGCGGACCTCCCGGGTCGGGGGACGCGCCCGCGCCCTCAGTCCCAGGCAGCGGCGAGGCGCGCCAGCTCGTCCCGGTACTCGATGCGCCCGGCCCAGTCCGCCGGCCAGGCGTCCATCCCGAGCGCCGCACCGGCGAAGGCACCCGTCAGGCACGCGATCGAGTCGGAGTCCCCGCTGGTCGTGGCCGCCCTGGCCAACGCGTCCACCGGACTTCCCTGGTGGAGCAACAGGCAGTGCACGGCCGTCGCCAGTGCCTCCTCCGCCACCCAACCGGCCCCGGTCCGCTCACAGGGGTCACGAGACGGATCCGGCGCGGCCACCGCCTCGACGAGCCGGTCGATCGCCGAGCGGCACTCGTCCCAGCCGAGGGCCATGTACGTCGCGGGGTCGGGCACGCCCGGCCGGTCCCAGAGGTCGCCGAGCCAGTCGTGGTGGTAGACGGACCGCTGGAGACGGCAGTGTTCCCGCAGTGCCGCCGGGAGGTCGGCCGGCGCCATTCCGTCGGCCAACCAGCGCACGGCCAGCGCGGTGAGCTCACTCGCCGCCAGTGCGGTGGGGTGGCCGTGGGTCAGCGCCGCCTGGAACTGGGCGAAGGCGGCTCGCTCCTGGTCGGCCAGTCCCGGTGCGAGACCCGCGGGCACGACGCGCATGTTCGCGCCGCACCCCTTGGACCAGTCGTTGGTGGCCTCACGCCACGGGAGCCCGTCCGCCAACCTCCCGCACGCCTCCAGGCAGGTCATCCCGGGTGCCCTGTTGTTCTCGGGGCTGCGCGACCACTCCACGAACCCGGACCGCAACAGCGGTTCCACCCGCTCCGCGCTCAGGGCGGGAGGAGTCGTCACGCGCAGCAGGGCCTCCCCCACCGGCAGCGTCATCTGGGTGTCGTCGGTGACGAGGGCCGGGTCGCCCCGCAGGTCACGCGGCCCGCCGGGGCCGTGCTCCGCGACGATCTCCGCGACCGTCCTGAACTCGGTTGCCGCTCCGAGCGCGTCCCCGTACGCCAGGCCGAACAGTGCCCCACTCGCCCGTCGCCGTCCCATGCCGCCCCCAGCCTCACCCGTTCAGCGGAGCTTAGTCCTCGCCGACCAGGGCCGGCCCGGCGCGGCCAGGCAGTCGGCGAACCCCTTGCCCGGCATCTTGATTCAGGGGAACATCGTCAGACGGCCACCCTGAACGTGTGACGAGGCACAAGGATCAGCACACCGAACCACCGCCGGGCGACCGACAGACGTCTATATTGATCTTCGAAAGCCAGACCGGGGCTACTGAGCTGGCCGCATCCTGAATGAACGCAGGCGTTGTCGCCCTCCCACGACGAAGGAGGAACCCTCGTATGAGGGACAGAGCGAGAGCGAACCCATCCATCCGCGAAATCGTCGACTACTGGTCGGCACGGAAAGACGAAAGCGACCTCGCGGTGGATTGGAGTGAAGCGCACGAACGCTGTTGGCGCTGCGGCTACCGGTCGAAGTTGCAGAAATGCCATGTCATCCCCGGCGCACTCGGCGGCCCCAACACGGCTGAAAACCTGGTTCTGCTGTGCGGACGCTGCCACCACGAGGCGCCCAACCACCAGGATCCGCAGTACCTGTGGGCCTGACTCCGGGCAACCTGCGTGTCGTTCTACGACACCTACTGGACCTACCGAGCTCACGAGGAATTCGAGACGATGTTCGGGAGAAAACCCTTCTCCTGGGTCGTTGGCACCAGCACTCTCGACGAGGAAGAGTTGCACGATCAGTACCGCACCCTGTTCCGAAGCGAATACGACCGCGTTGTCACCCATTTCGGCCAAGGACGCCTCAACCCAGCCACACTCGCCTGCCTCATCGCGGAGATAGAACGGGCGATCGCGTCACAGCACGGCGTGGCGCTACCGGCCTCATCGGAGCGGCATATGAACAACCGCTTTTTCCAGCTCGTCACCACCGGCACCTGACGAGGTCGAAAAGGAGGCAGGAGGGGTGCCGTTCCTGACGACTACTTCTCCCGGCACTTCTGGGTTCCGAGTCCGCGGCGGACCGGGCTCTCCCACCTGCCGCCGACGGCCGGTGGGAGAGCCCGCTCGTGCCCTTGGTCAGCTGCAGCCGGAGGTGGAGCCGCAGCCCTCGCAGACGTAGCAGGACCCGGCGGGGCGCATCTTGGTGCCGCAGGTGAAGCACAACGGCGCGTCCGCCTCCTTGCCCTGCCGCAGTTCGAGGAGCTCGGTCGAACTGCCCGCACCGCTCGTCGGGCGCTCCGGGGCCTGCCCGGCCTCCACGGTGGAACGCATCCCCTCCAGATCGACCGGCTCGGTCCCGTCACCGCTCTCCCCGGCGACCTGCGCAGACCGCTCGGCCACGCTGAAGATGCCCAGCTCGGCGCGCTTCTCCAACGGCAGGTAGTCCAGGGCGAGGCGGCGGAACAGGTAGTCGAGGACGCTGGTGGCGATCCGCACGTCCGGGTCGTCGGTCATCCCCGCCGGTTCGAAGCGGAGGTTCTGGAACTTGGACACGTAGAACTCGAGGGGGATGCCGTACTGGAGGCCCACCGAGATGGACATGGAGAAAGCGTCCATCACGCCGGCCAGGGTCGAACCCTGCTTGCCCAGTTTCACGAAGATCTCGCCGAGGCCGTCGTCCGGGTAGGAACCGGCGTGCAGGTAGCCCTCGGCGCCTCCCACCGTGAAGGACACGGTCTGACTCGGCCGCTTCTTCGGCAGCCGCTTCCGGACGGGCCGGTACTCGACGACCGGTTCCGGGGCCTCCTCGGCGGCGGACTTCGACTTCCCCGCCGACAGCGGCTGGCCGACCTTGCAGTTGTCGCGGTAGATGGCCAGGGCCTTCAGACCCAGCCGCCAGCCCTCCCGGTAGATCTCGGCGACGTCCTCGACGGTGGCCCGTTCCGGCAGGTTGACGGTCTTGGAGATGGCACCGGAGATGAAGGGCTGGACGGCGGCCATCATCCGGACGTGGCCCATCGGGGCGATGGCCCGCTCCCCCATGGCGCAGTCGAAGACCTCGTAGTGCTCCGGGCGCAGCCCGGGAGCGTCCACCACGTGCCCGTGCTCGGCGATGTACTCGACGATCGCCTCGCTCTGCTCCTGCTGGTAGCCCAACGCCCGCAGGGCGCGGGGAACGGTCTGGTTGACGATCTGCATGGACCCGCCGCCGACCAGCTTCTTGAACTTCACCAGGGCCAGGTCGGGTTCGATGCCCGTGGTGTCGCAGTCCATCATCAGGCCGATCGTGCCGGTCGGCGCGAGGACGCTGGCCTGCGCGTTCCGCCACCCGTGGCGGGCACCGACCTCCAGGCCGCGCTGCCAGGCGGTGGTGGCGCGGGCCTGGATGGCGGAGTCGTTCTGGTTGTGGGTGCGGATCAGGTCGTTGGCCGCGGCGTGCTTGCGCATGACGCGCTGGTGGGCGTCCGCGTTGCGCGCGTACCCCTCGTAGGGGCCGACGATGCCGGCGAGCTCGGCGGACCGCCGGTAGGACACCGCGGTCATCAACGAGGTGATCGACGCGGCGAGCGAACGTCCGCCGTCGGAGTTGTACGCGTGTCCCGTCGCCATCAGCAGCGCGCCGAGGTTGGCGTAGCCGATGCCCAGCTGGCGGAACTTCCTGGTGGTGTCGCCGATCTCGGGTGTCGGGAAGTCCGCGAAGCAGATGGAGATGTCCATCGCGGTGATGACCAGCTCGACCGACCGCTCGAACAGGTCGGCGTCGAAGACACCGTCCTCGCCGAGGAAGCGCATCAGGTTCAGCGACGCCAGGTTGCAGCTGGAGTTGTCGAGGTGCATGTACTCGGAGCACGGGTTGGAGGCCGTGATGCGGCCGGACTCCGGGCAGGTGTGCCAGTCGTTGATGGTCGTGTCGTACTGGATGCCGGGGTCGGCGCACTCCCAGGCCGCCCTGGCGATGCGGTCGAAGAGCCGGCGCGCGTCGACCTCCTCCACGGTCTCGCCGGTGGTGCGGGACCGCAGGCCGAAGTTCGTGCCCGACTCCACGGCCCGCATGAACTCGTCGGAGACGCGGACCGAGTTGTTGGCGTTCTGGTACTGCACGCTGACGATGTCGTCGCCGCCCAGGTCCATGTCGAAACCGGCGTCGCGCAGCGCCCGGATCTTCTGCTCCTCCCGGGCCTTGGTCTCGACGAACTCCTCGATGTCGGGGTGGTCGACGTCGAGGACGACCATCTTCGCCGCGCGCCTGGTCGCGCCGCCGGACTTGATGGTGCCGGCGGAGGCGTCCGCGCCGCGCATGAACGAGACCGGGCCCGAGGCGGTGCCGCCGGAGGACAACAACTCCTTGGAGGACCGGATGCGGGACAGGTTCAGCCCCGCGCCGGAGCCGCCCTTGAAGATCAGCCCCTCCTCGCGGTACCAGTTCAGGATCGACTCCATCGTGTCGTCGACCGCCAGGATGAAGCACGCGCTGACCTGCTGCGGGGAGGAGGTGCCGACGTTGAACCACACCGGGGAGTTGAAGCTGAACACCTGGTGGAGCAGCATGTGGGTGAGCTCGTGCTCGAAGATCTCCGCGTCGGCGTCGGTCTCGAAGTAGCCGTGCTCGACCCCGGCCGCGACGTAGGTGCCCACGACCCGGTCGATGAGCTGGCGGAGGCTGTTCTCCCGGTGCTCCGAACCGACCGCTCCCCGGAAGTACTTGCTGGTGACGATGTTCACGGCGTTGACCGACCAGAAGTCGGGGAACTCGACGCCCCGCTGCTCGAAGTTGACCGACCCGTCCCGCCAGTTGGTCATGACCACGTCGCGGTGCTGCCAGTTCACGGCGTCGTAGGGGTGGACGCCCTCCGTGGTGTGCACTCGGCCCACCCGGAGCTTCGCTCCCGCCGACCGGGATCCGCCGGTGGTGGACTTCGCCTTGCCCCTGGCTCGTCCGGTGGCGCTCCCGACGGTTTCAGTCATGCCGCTCTCTCCTCGTCCTGCTGGTGTGGTTCGTCCGCCACTCGGGCGGTTCCGGTCGTGGTCAACCCGCGGTGGGGCTGCCCTCCGGGCAGCCGTCAGCCCCGTCACGTTGCCGGGTGTGGGTGTGGGCCGTCGTGGCCCCGAAGTCGGATCCGCTGACGCCCTCAGGGGGCCTCGGCTGGCTCCTCCCCGTCCGCCTGGACGGTCCGCAACTCGGCGATTTCCTTTTCGAAGTCCTCCACGGAGGAGAACGCCCGGTAGACGCTGGCGAAGCGCAGGTACGCGACCTCGTCGAGGTCCCGGAGTGGTCCCAGGATGGCCAGACCGACCTCGTGGCTGGCGATCTCGGCGGAGCCCGTGGACCGGACGACCTCCTCGACGCGGTGCGCGAGCTGTTGCAGCGCGTCCTCGTCCACCGGCCGTCCCTGGCAGGCGCGCTGGACGCCTCGGACGACCTTGTTCCGGCTGAACGGCTCCGTCACTCCGGAGCGTTTCACGACGGCGAGCACTGCTTCCTCAACCGTGGTGAACCGGCGACCACAGCCCGTGCACGACCTCCGACGCCGGATGGCCTGTCCCTCGTCGACCTCCCGCGAGTCGACGACGCGGGAGTCAGAGTGTCGACAGAACGGACACCGCACGATCCACCCCTTAACTCGGTACGCACTGGTGGGACCGGCATCGCCGCGCCCGGTGACCAGGATACTCGGGCATCGTTCACCAAGCTCACCCGAACCCCAATCTGTAGAGCGTTCCCGGCACTCCGACACTAGATGTTGGGGTCCAAACCTAGACACGCGGCCGAAGCGGGTGCAAGCAACGACACGGGTGAACCCCGACTTCGCCCTGACGGGTGGGCCCGACCTGGCCGTACGCCGCTCCGTCACGGCGCGCGCACCCCAGGTGACGTGCCACCCGCCCCCGCCCGAACCACCCCCACCCCGAGCGGGCACCCCACCCGACACCCGGCCCGAGCGCGCGCCGAGCGCAGCCGCCCACGGGGCGATCGGAATGGGCGGACGATGCGTGCGGTGGACGTCGAACAAGGAATTGCGACGCGATCCGAACCGAACAGACGTTCGATTTCCTTCGTCCTTTCCGGCACTCGGGGAACCGGGGCGACGGGGGGACTCGCCCATTCGAACAGGTGTTTGATCTTCACGTATGTTCGCGTTACCGTGGACATCTCGACAGTCCCGGCGGAGTGGGGCGGACGACGGTCGGCGCGATGTCGATACCGCCACTCCCTCCGCGGCAGTCCCGGGTGATCCACGCGTGGACGGCACGATGATCACGGATCATCTGGTTGCGCGGGAATCACGACGGTGACCGGAGCCGAACGTCGTCACGACGTCGGTGCGACGAGGGCGACAGCCCAGGAGGACAGGAGATGGCACGCAGGACCGAGCCGGATCTGGGCCCCGACCGCGCGGCGGCCGTGTCCGAGGTGCCCTCGACGGGCGCCGCGTCCCCTCCGAACGGCGCGCTGACCAGCCGCCAACAACGGGTGCTCGACGTCATCAGGCAGTGGTTGGACGAGCACGGCTACCCACCCAGCATCCGGGAGATCGGAGAGGCGGTCGGTCTGACCTCCACCTCCTCGGTGGCGCACCAGCTGCGCACACTGGAGCGGAAGGGGTACCTGCGCCGGGATCCCAACCGGCCGCGCGCGGTCGGCGTGCTCCCGGTCGACGTGGTCGTGCCAGCCACGGAGGAGCCCACTACCTCGGCGCCCGCCTACGTACCCCTGCTGGGCCGCATCGCGGCGGGAGGTCCCGTTCTCGCGGAGGAGGCGGTGGAGGACGTCTTCCCCCTCCCCAGGGAGATCGTCGGTGAGGGTTCCCTGTTCCTGCTCCGAGTCACGGGTGACTCGATGGTGGAGGCGGCGATCACCGACGGCGACTGGGTGGTGGTCCGGCAGCAGCCCGACGCCGAGAACGGCGACGTCGTCGCCGCGATGCTGGAGGGCGAGGCGACGGTCAAGACCTTCCGCCGGCGCGAGGACCACGTCTGGTTGATGCCGCACAACCCCGCCTTCGAACCGATCCTCGGCGATGACGCGACCATCCTCGGCAAGGTGGTGGCGGTCCTCCGCCGGCTCTGACCACCCCGCCGCCGCGCTGGGGAGGGAGGCGGGGCCGCACGTCGCCTCGGAAGGACGTGGGGGTGCCCTTCGGCTCCCGCCCCGGTCGCGGAGCTGGGACCGCCGCGCGGGGGCCCGCCACCACGTTGCCGAGCGAGGAGCGGCAGTGGCGGGAGCTGGCGCCGGCTGCGCCGGGAGTGCGGACCACCCACCCGCGCCGGTCCCCACGGCCCTCGTCCGCCCTCGGCCGGAGTTCGGCATGGCGACGGCGCCGCGGCCGGGTCACCACTCCCCGGCCAGGGTGTGGGCATCCCGCAGGAGGTGAGACCCCCGGACGCGCGGCACTGGGAACGGACGGGTCGGCTGGGGCGCCCTGTCCGTCCCGCTCCAGCGCCCCTCGGCCTCCCGCCCGGCCGCCCCGGGGTCTAGGTGGCCCGCCGCGAACGGCTCACGACCCAGGTCAGGAGCGCCGCGAGCAGGCCGGCGATCCCCAGGGCCTGCCAACCCGGCATCCCCTCGTCGTCAGCACTGAGGGCGGCGTCCTCCCCGTGGTCCCGCCCGGCTTCGCCGCGGTCCTCCTCCTCGGACGGGACCTCGCCGCTCGCCGTGGACCCCCGGGAACGTTCCGCCTCGGCGAGCAGCTCGACGGCGCCCGGGTAGGCCCGGATCGGCTGGTTCTCACCCTCCGAGGTCGAGAGCAAGGTGCCATCCGGCTCGAGGGCGACGGCCTCCCCCTGCGGCTCGTCCGGGATCGGGATGTTGACCGGTTCTCCGGCCAGGGCCTCCACCACGTCGCCGTCGGGGGCGCTGAACAGGTAGGCCTCGGTGTAGGTGCGCAGCGCGACCACGGTGCCGTCCGCGCTGACCGAGCCGCCCGTGACCGCCACCGACCCCACCATCTCCGGGATCGGCCCCCCTGGCGTGGTGGTGCTCCGGAACCGCACCGAGCCCACCTCCTCCAGGGGCACCGGCCCCGGGGTGCGCAGCGGCTCCGCCGGTCGGTACACGTAGGCGGTTCCGAAGATCTCCTTCGTCACGATGTGGGGTACGCCGTCGCGGTCCAGCAGCAGTGCCTCGGCGTCGTGCGGACCACGCGGGTAGGTCATCCGGTGCAGCGACGCCACCCCGTCCGGGGTGATGCGGACGAAGGCGACGTGCTCCCGCCGCCGGCGGTTGTCGCCGGTCTCGGCCACCCAGATCGTGCCGTCCGGGGCGACCGCGACGTCCCCGACGTCGTAGTGGTCGATGCCGGTGGTGATCACCCTCGCCACCGAGCAGTCCCGGTTGAGGACGAACACCTGGACCTGCGGATCGTGGTCGTTGACCACGTACCAGTGCGTGCCGTCCGAGGCGATGCCGGAGACCATCGTCAGCCGGGGGTCGCTCATCCTGCACAACTCCACCGGCTCCGGCGGTCGCACCTCCGCCGCCGCCGGAACCGAACCGAGGACGGTGAGCGCCACGACCCCCAGCACGGCCGACGCGACGGCCATCAGTGGCGCGCCGGCACGTCCACGGCGAACTCCCGCAGCGCGGCGGCGAGGTTCGGCCACACACGGGCCCGCAACCGGGTACCGGTGTCGGTGTGCTCCTCCTCCAGCACCTCCCCCTCCTCGTGCACGCGAGCGACCAGCTCACCACGCGAGTAGGGCACCAGGGCGTCCACCACGTCGCCCGGGCGGGGCAGGGCGTCGGAGATGCGCTGGCGCAGGTCCTCGATGCCCTCTCGGGTGTGGGCTGACACGAAGACCGCGTCGGGGAAGAGGTGCCGCAGTTCCGCCAGCACGACCTCGCTCGCCTGGTCGATCTTGTTGACGACGAGCAGCTCGGGTGGCATCGGGTTCTCGCGGTCCTCGGTGATCTCCCGCAGCACGTCCCGAACCGAGGACACCTGCCGGGTGGGCACCGCGTCGGAACCGTCCACCACGTGCACCAGGAGGTCGGCGTCGGCCACCTCCTCCAGCGTCGACCGGAAGGCCTCCACCAGCTGGTGCGGGAGGTGGCGGACGAAGCCGACGGTGTCGGTGAAGGTCAGGGGCCGGCCATCGGGCGTCACACCACGACGGGTGGCCGGGTCGAGGGTCGCGAACAGCGCGTCCTCCACCAGCACCCCGGCGTCGGTGACCGCGTTGAGCAGGCTGGACTTGCCGGCGTTGGTGTAACCGGCGATCGCCACGTTGGGGGTGGTGCTGCCCAGGCGCCTGCTCCGCTTCGTCTGCCGGGCCTGTCCCATCAGGTTGATCTCCCGGCGCAGCTTGGCGATCCGCTTGTGGATCCGTCGCCGGTCGGTCTCCAGCTTGGTCTCACCCGGCCCCCTGCCGCCGATACCGCCGCCCGCCAGCCGTCCACCGGCCTGCCGCGACATCGCCTCACCCCAGCCCCGCAGGCGGGGCAGCATGTACTGGAGCTGCGCGAGCTCGACCTGCGCCTTGCCCTCCCGCGAACTCGCGTGCTGGGCGAAGATGTCCAGGATCAGCGCGGTGCGGTCGATCACCTTGAGCTTGACGCGCTCCTCCAGCTGGCGCAGCTGGCTGGGGGACAGCTCACCGTCGCAGATGATCGTGTCGGCGCCCTGCGACACCGCCAGGTCGCGCAGTTCGCGCACCTTGCCCGAACCGATGTAGGTGGCGGGGTCGGGACGGGGGCGCCGCTGCACCAACCCGTCCAGCACCTCGGAGCCGGCTGTCTCGGCGAGCCGGGCCAGCTCGGCCAGCGAGGCCTCCGCGTAGGCGCTGTCACCGTCGGTCCACACGCCGACGAGCACCACCCGCTCCAGGCGGAGCTGCCGGTACTCCACCTCGGTGACGTCGGTGAGTTCCGTGGAGAGGCCGGCGACCCTGCGGAGGGCCACCCGGTCGGCGAGGGCCAGGTCACCCGTCGACGGAGTCTCTTCTTCGACCAGTTCTGGGTCGGACTCGAAGTTCGTCATACGCGTCCATCATCCCACGGTTGGCCACCCTTTTTCCGCTCCCGAGGAGGGTTGGTGCCACCGGGCGTGGGGGAGGACGGCTCCGGAGGGCGCGGCAGGGGCTCGGGGGCCGGCGCCCCAGGGCCGGGGACGGACGGGCGGCGGCCCAGCCGACACCAGCCCCGGCCCGGCCTCGCCGCCGCCGGTCGGTCGGTCGTCCTCGTTCCGGGCGACGCAGCCGTCGCGGCGGCGCGAACCGGGTCCCGGTCGGCGCTGGGCGAACTCGTCAACCAGTCCGAGGAGCCCCTCCCCGCAGCCCTTCGAGTGGAAGGCCGCCGACCTCGATGTCGACAGCCGCTCCCGGTCCCCAAGACCCGGCTCCGGGCCCACGACGGCCGGGCGGACGCCGGTGGGCACCGCCTCGGGCGCGCTCGCCCCCGGCCGAGGCCGGCACCAGGGAACCCGCCTTGGCGGGACTCCGGGCGGGTGGAGCAGCGAGGTCGGGTCCTCGACGGGCCGTTCCCGCCTGCTCCTCGTCGGTGAGCTCGCGCCCGTGCGGGCGGTCCGACGGTGCGGCGGCGCCGAGCGGGCGAGCGGCCGCCCGCTTCCCGCCCGCCGCGCATTCCGCGCCCACCTCGGCCGGCCCGCCCTGTCGACAGCCTGGCCGCGACCTCGCGTCCACGGAGCCGCCGCTCCGCCCAACGGACGAGGTGCCAGGCGAGGACAGGTGGTTGACCGTCACCCGGAGGAGGGGAAAGATCGCCCCGCGTGAAGGGGAGCAGCCTCTGGCACCACCACGACTTCCGGCTCCTCTGGGCCGGGGAGACCACGGCCCAGTTCGGCAAGGTCATCGGGACAGTCCTGATACCCCTGGTCGCGGCCACGGCCCTGGGAGCCAGCCCCTTCGAGATGGGCCTGCTGACGGCGGCGAGCACCAGTGCCTTCCTCGTGCTCGGTCTCCCGGCTGGTGCGATCGTGGACCGGGTACGGCGACGGCCACTGATGATCCGCTGCGACCTCGCTCGGGCCGCGCTCCTGGCCACCGTGCCGTTGGCCTGGTGGTGGGACGCGCTGACCTTCGGTCACCTGCTGGTGGTCGCGCTGCTCGTCGGGGTGTGCACGGTCTTCTTCGACGTCTCCTACCAGTCGATCCTGCCCTCGTTGGTGGGCAGGAGCAGGCTCGTGGAGGGCAACACCAAGCTCCAGGCGAGTGAGTCGGTCGCCCAGGTCTCCGGCAGACCGGCGGCCGGCGGCCTCGCCCACCTCGTGGGGGCCGGCGGCGGGGTGGTCGTGACGGCGGCCTGCTACCTGGTCTCGGCGGTCTCGCTGAGCAGGATGCGCGTCGTGGAGGAACCTCGTCCCCGGCCCCAGGGGCAACGGCTGCGCACCGAGGTCATGGAGGGGGTGCGCTTCGTGTTCGCGCATCCCGTGCTGCGCGCGCTCGCCCTGTGCACCGGGACCGCGAACCTCTTCGGCGGGGTCTTCCAGGCGGTCGTCATGCTGTTCCTGGTCCGGGAGGTCGGTCTCGCCCCTGGCCCCCTCGGACTGCTGATGGCGGCGGGCAGCCTCGGCGGTGTCCTCGGCGCGCTCAGCGCGGGCTGGTGGGTGGCACGGGTCGGACAGATCCGGACCTGCTGGCTGTCGCTGCTGCTGACCACTCCGTTCGGGCTGCTGTGCGCGTTCGCCGAGAAGGACTGGCGGCTCGGGCTCTTCGCCCTGGGCGAATTCGTCTTCAGCTTCGGCGTCATCGTCTACAACGTCGCCCAGGTGAGCCTCCGGCAGTCCATCACCCCGGACCACCTCCTCGGCCGCATGAACGCCTCGCTCCGGTTCCTCGCCTGGGGGCTCATCCCCCTCGGCGGGCTCCTCGGCGGGGTCCTCGGGGAATGGCTGGGCGTGCGGGAGGCACTCGTGGTCGCGGCGGTCGGGCAGTGCCTCGCGATCGCCTGGGTGGTCCTGTCGCCCCTCTACCGGGACCCGGCGTCGGTGCGCGCGATGGTCGAGTTGACCGCGACCGAGCCGCCTGACGGCGATCCGGGTGTGCCGTCCCGTACCTGACGCCCGCGCCGGGCATGGGCCGGCCGGGCCCTGGTCCCCAGGGGTTCCGCTGGTCCGGGCGCTGAGGCGGCCGGCCGTTCGCCACGCCGCGCCACGCCGATCGGCGGCACCGATCAGCCCAGCCGAAGCAGCCCCACCTTCCGACGTGCGATCTGACCGCTCACCGTCCTTGCGCCGCGCGAACCGTTGACCGGTGCTCGGCGGTTCGGAAAGCGTTCCCTCGTGATCGTCGAACCCGGTGCCCCGAAGCCGGCACTGTCGAGGGACTTCCGCCTGCTGTGGTCGGCGGACTTCTCCAGCCAGCTCGGCAACGCGGTGCAGTTCGTCGCCTTACCCCTGATCGCGGCGACGGTGTTCGGGGCGGGCCCACTGGAGATGGGTCTCCTCGCCGCGGCTGGCACGGTGCCCAACCTGGTCATCGGCCTGCCGGCCGGTGTCTGGGTCGATCGCCTGCGGCGCCGCCCCCTGCTGCGGTGGACCGAGCGCGGCCAGGCGCTGGTGCTCGCCTCGGTCCCCCTCGCCTGGTGGGCCGAGATGCTGACGATGGCCCAGCTGTACGTGGTGGCCGTCCTCAGCGGTACCCTGTTCACCCTGTTCGAGGTGGCCAGCCAGTCGTACCTGCCCGCTCTCGTGGGCCGACGCCTCCTGCCGGACGCCAACTCGCGACTCCAGACCACCCGCCAGGTCATCCAGTTCTCGGGTCGTCCGCTCGGCGGGCTGCTCGCCCAGATCCTCGGCGCCACCAACGCCGTGGTGGTGTGCGTGCTGGGCTTCGTGGGGTCCACCACCCTGCTCGGCAGGATCAGGGACGAGGAGGTGCCACCGGAACGTGCTCGGGGCGGCCGGTTGTCCGTCGAGGTGGCGGCCGGGCTCCGGTTCCTCTTCCAGCACTGGTTGCTCAGACCGACCTCGCTGTGCGTCACGGTGCACAACTTCTTCCTGAACGTCTACGTGGCCGTCAGCGTGCTGTTCCTCGTCCGCGACCTCCAGCTCCCCGAGGGGGTGGTGGGTCTGCTCATCAGCGTCACCGGCGCCGGTGGGATCCTCGGCGGCCTGACGGTGCGGCGCTGGGCGACCCGCTTCGGCAAGGTGCGGGCGCTGATCCTCATCATGGTGGTGACGACGCCCTTCCGCCTGCTGGTCCCCTTCGCGGACACCGGGTGGGCGCTGTCCCTGTTCGTGCTGGGTGTCCTCGGCGGCGGTTACGGCACGATCGCGTTCCAGGTCCTGGCCGTGAGCCTGCGGCAGACCGTGTGCCCGGACGACCTGCTCGGCAGGGTCAACGCGTCCGCCCGGTTCCTGACCTGGGGCGTCATCCCCCTCGGCTCCCTCGCGGGCGGGGCGCTCGGGGAGCTGGTCGGGCTGCGGCCGACGATGTGGGTCGCCGGGGTGGGGATGGTCCTGTCGACGTCGTTCCTGCTGGTGGCGCCGATGCGCCTCCTGCGGGAGGCCCCGGAGGAGTTCGTCGGTCAGGAACTGCGCCGGGACGCGGTGGAGGAGGACCGGCCAGGGACGTCGGACGACAACTCCCCCCAGGGCCCGGCCGGCAACCCCCGGCCGGTGTCCTGAGACGCGGCAGGTCTGTCTTGGGAGGCGGGTCAGGAGGAACGTGCCACTGCCGGCTCCCGGCCCGCCTCCCGCCACCAGGACTCGGCCAGGCGGCCGGACGCGACGAGCACGGTGGGGCCGGTGAGGGTGCTCGTCATCTCCTCGATGGTCACCGTGAGCAGCCCCCCGGGCGTCTCGACCAGCACCGTTCCGGTCCGCTGGTGGGACTCTCCCAGTGCCGCCGCGACGGCGGCGACGGTCCCCGTCCCGCACGAGCGGGTCTCGCCGACCCCCCGCTCGTGGACCCGCATCCGCACCCGCCCCGGAGCGAGGGTGCGGACGAACTCGACGTTCACCCCGTTGGGGAAGACCTGGGCGTCGTACCCGGGGGCGACGCCTAGGTCGAACTCGTCGAGCAGGTCGCCGGCCGACGCGTCCAGCACGCACGCCAGGTGCGGGTTGCCCATGTCCACGCAGACCCCGTCGAAGACGGCGTCGCCGACGACCGCGCTCGACCGCCCGGTCACCACCGCGCGGCCCATGTCGACCGTCACCGTCGCGTCGTCGTGCACGACGACGCGACGGCCGCCGGCGCGAGTGCCGACGACGAACTCACCGGGCGGTTGGAGGCCGTGGTGGACCAGGTAGCTCGCGAAGACTCGGACCCCGTTGCCGCACATCTCCACGGCGGACCCGTCGGCGTTGCGGTAGTCCATGAACCAGCAGGAGTCCGCGGTGTCGGCGGGGACGAGCTGGTCGGTTCGGGAGGAGCGGACGACCCGTAGCACGCCGTCGGCGCCCAGCCCTTCGCGTCGGTCGCACAGCGCGCGGACCCGGGCGGAGGTCAGTTCCAGCGCGTCACCTCGGTCGGGCAGCACGACGAAGTCGTTCTGGGTGCCGTGCCCCTTGGTGAACTCCACTCCACTCACCCATCCAGCCTAGGCCAGCGGCAGCCGGGGGCCTCGACGCGGTGCCGTCCTCGGCCGCCCCGCCAGCCATCGGAACGCCCCTCGACCTGGCGGCCCGTCGCTGGTCGACGACCGCGGTCAGCGCAGCAGGGCGAGCACCTCGGGCAGCGGGTCGGAACGCCCCGCGTCGACCCAGTGCGTGCGGCGGTCGCGGCGGAACCAGGACCGTTGACGTCGGACGAAACGCCGGGTGGCCCGTGCGGTGTCCTCGGCGGCCCTGGACAGGGCTTCCCGACCGCCGCCGGCGTCCAGCGCCGCCAGGACCTGCTGGTAGCCGAGAGCGCGCGCGGCGGTGCGCCCCTCGCGCAGGCCGACCGCGTCCAGGGCGCGGACCTCGTCGACGAGGCCGGCGGCGAACATGTGGTCCACCCGCCGGTTCACCCGCTCGTCCAGTGCGGCCGGGTCGCGGTCGAGCCCGACGAGGACCGCCCCGTACCGGGCCGGGCCCGGTACGGGCATGGACGCCGAGAAGGGGCGGCCGGTCAGTTCGATCACCTCCAGCGCGCGGACGACGCGACGGCCGTTGCTGGGCAGGATCGAGGAAGCCGCCGCCGGGTCGAGGGCGGCGAGGCGCTCGTGGAGGACCGAGGAGCCGGCCGTGGCCAGCTCGGTCTCCAGTCGACCGCGGATCGCGGGGTCGGTGCCGGGGAACTCCAGGTCGTCGATCACCGAACTGACGTAGAGCCCTGACCCCCCGACCAGGATCGGGGTGCGACCCGCCGCGAGCAGCGTCTCCACGATCGCCCTGGCCCGCCGCTGGTAGGCGGCCACCGAGGCCGTCTCCGTCACGTCCAGCACGTCGAGGAGGTGGTGGGGGACTCCGGCCCGTTCGGTGACGGGAAGTTTGGCCGTTCCGATGTCCATGCCCCGGTAGAGCTGCATCGCGTCGGCGTTGATCACCTCGCCGTCGAGGGCGGTCGCGAGCCCGAGCGCGAGATCCGACTTTCCCGTGGCGGTCGGGCCCGCCACGACGAGGAGGCGGGGCCTGGAGGTGGTCACCGGCCAACCCTAGGACGCCCGACCACCGGCTGGTGCGCCCCCACCGTTCCGCGCCGGGGCCGGGGCCGGGCCGGGGTTCGCGTCCTCCGAGCGCCACAGGGCCAGGTGGTAGCCCACGCCCAACCCACGATCCGTGTGGCTCTCCAGCACATGCCAGCGCCGCTCGGAGGCGGCCACCACCCCGGCCAGGACCTGCCAGCCGACCCTGCCGGTGGCCTGTTGCTCGTCCGCCGCCCTGGAGGTCATCCGGAGCAGCGCCTCGTGGTCGCCCGCCGCGAACGCGGCGGCGACGGTGGCGTCGAAGTCGGAGGCGGCGGGGTGGGGCGGCGCGGGCGAATGCTCACCGTGGCGGATGGAGCCGTCCCCCAGGACCACCAACCCCACCGGTCGGTCCCCCGCCGCCTCCGAGGGGGCCGGGTTCGTCGGGCGCCCGTGCCACAGGTCGACGCCGAAGGCACGGCTCCGTTCCGGGCTCAGGTCGGGCGGCAGCAGCAGGGTTTCCGCCTCCTCCGCGTCGACGGCCCCGCGCAGCCACCCGGCGATCAGCGCGGGGAGCGGCAGCATCGGGTCGGCCGGATCCCTCGGGGGTCGTGAGGAGAGCGAGACCGGGACGTCGACGCCGTAGGACGCGAAGGTCCCGGTGGCGGCGGCCGGCACCGTGCGGGGGCCGGCGGGATCAGCGGCCACCGCCCACCAGATCGGGGTGATCCCGGCGAGTCCGGCGGCGATCGACAGGCAGGTGGCCCGGAGTTCCTCCGTTCGTCGCACCGCACCACCCACCAGCTCCGGGACCAGCAACGGGGGTGTCGGCAGGACAGCGGCGGCGACGATCATCCGGCCCAGGTTAGCGCCTACCGATTGGCAGATCCTTCCGCTCAGGACGGCACTCGCGGTACCACTGGGCACGTTCACCTGTTTGAATGCGCCCACGGGTGTTCACCGTGGGGTGGACGCTCGCGTTGCTTCGGCCCCGGAAGTACCCGGGGCGCCCGTGACCTTCACGGGCATCAGGCGGGCATTCAAGGAGGAGCCGGCGATGACCGAGCACGAGACAACACCGGAGACCGTGGCAGCGGAGCGCCCCGCCGGCGAGCCGGAACCGCGCCCGCGACCTTCGGTTCCGGCGGCCTCGGCCGATCCTGGTCGGTGGGGACGGGTCGACGACGAGGGCACCGTCTACGTGGTGACGGCGGACGGCGAACGTGCCGTGGGCTCCTGGCAGGCGGGGGCCGCGCGGGACGGCCTGGCGCACTACGCCCGCCGGTTCGACGACATCGTGACCGAGGTCGAGCTGTTGGAGGCACGGGTGGCCTCCCGGGCCGGCGACCCGAGGCAGAGCCTGGGGAGTGCCACCCAGCTGCGGGACGGCCTGGCCGAGGCCGCCGTCGTCGGGGACCTGGCGGCGCTGGGCGCGCGGATCGACCACCTGGTGGAGGTCGCGGAACGGGCGGTGGAACGGTCCAAGGCCGACCGCGAGCAGGCCAGAGCGGACTCCGTGGCCAAGAAGGAGGCGCTGGCGGCCGAGGCGGAGAAGATCGCCGAGGAGTCCACCCAGTGGAAGCCGGCCGGTGACCGGCTCCGGGCCATCGTCGACGAGTGGAAGCAGATCCGTGGCGTCGACCGGAAGACGGACGAACAGCTGTGGCGACGCTTCGCCAGGGCACGGGACTCGTTCAACCGCCGGCGCGGTGCGCACTTCGCGGAGCTGGACCGGCAGCGGCTGACCGCCAAGTCGCGGAAGCAGGAGCTGGTCGCCGAGGCGGAGAAGTTGGCCGACTCGACCGACTGGTCCGGTACCGCCGAGCGGTACCGCCACCTGATGGCGGAGTGGAAGGCCGCCGGTCGTGCCCCTCGCGACGCGGACGACAAGCTGTGGCAGCAGTTCCGGGCGGCGCAGGACTCGTTCTTCGGACGTCGGTCCGAGGCCTTCGAGGAGCGGGACGCCGAGTTCGCCGAGAACGCCGTCAAGAAGGAGGAACTGCTGGCGGAGGCCGAGCAGATCGATCCAGCCACGAACCTGAAGGCGGCTCGGGCGCACCTGTCCCGCATCCAGGACCGGTGGGACGAGATCGGGAAGGTGCCCCGCAACCGCATCCGCGACCTGGAGTCGCGGCTGCGGGCCGTGGAGGAGCGGGTGCGCAACGCGGCGGACGCGAAGTGGCGGCGCACCGACCCGGAGGCGGAGGCCAGGGTCGCCCAGTTCCGGGACCGGGTCTCCCAGTTCGAGGCGCAGGCGGAGAAGGCCAGGGCCTCGGGTGACAAGCGCAAGGCGCAGGAGGCGGACCGGCAGGCGGCGCAGTGGCGGGAGTGGCTGACGGCCGCGGAGCAGGCGCTGGCCACCCGCTGAGAGGACCCGTCGGTGCGTGGCGGCCACCAGGCTGCCACGCACCGGCGTTGACCCGGATCAGGTGTCCGGCCGGCCGACGCCCCCTCGGGCGGCGCGCCCGGCCCACGTCCCCGTCCCGGGTGTTCCGCGCCCGCTGGCGGCAGCCGGGTCCAGCCACGGGAGGGGAGGATCCGTTCTGATCCGTTCCGCGCCGGGTCCCGCCACGCCCGGTCCGAACTCCGAGAGTCGCCCGTTCATCCGCCACGCGATTCGGGGCGCGGCAGCCCCCGGTCCCTCGCAGGGCACCCGGGGGTCGTGGGACGCCAGCCCTGCCGCCCGCGTCGCGGGGTCGGGCTCGATCAGTCCCTCGACCAGGCGATCTTCACCCACTGGAGGGTGATGACGAAGATCGCGAGCACGGTGATCAGCAGACCGATCCCCGGGCCGGGGGCGCCCGGCGCGGTCTGGCGGGTCCAGATCGCCAGCATCCCCTCGAAGATCGAGTGCCCGCACCCGATGAGGCTGAGCCACGCCAGCCCCCAGCGACGCACGGCCAGGGCCACACCGCTGACGACCAGGCCGAACAGCAGCACGGTCACGGCGAAGACCTGCGGCAGGATCCCGACCCCGAGCTCGGGTGGCACCCGGCTCAGCAGGACGTCGATGCCGTTGGAGTCACCGGCCCAGGGCAACACCACGCCCAGGACCAGCAGCAACATGCCGGCGCCGATCACGGCCGCCCGGTGCCCCGGCTCGAAACTGCGACGAGCCCGGTGACCGGCCTCGTCGATCTCCGTCCGGAGCGCGGCCACCTCGGGGCTCTCCTGGTCGGTCGGGCTCGACTCGCTCATCGGACCTCACATCCGCCGACCGGGGCCGGCTCGGTCGCTGGCCTGCCGAAGGACGGCAGGCCGAGGCTCACACCAGAGGTTTTGGGACGCACACCCGCTTCCCAGTGGTCACCGGCGCGAGTGCGGCGGTGCGCCAGCGGCTCACCATCGGCGACGAGGTGGTGCGGGGCCGCGTGCGTGACGAGCGTCCGCACCAGGTCGCCCGGCCGGACCTCCCCGTCCACTCCTCCCCCGACCGGGGAGAAATGGACGAGCCGGCCGTCCCTGGCCCGCCCGCTGAGGCGACGGGTCTCGGCGTCCTTGCGCCCTGCTCCCTCGGTGACCAGCACCTCGACCTCGGTGCCCACCAGCTCCTTGTTGAGGTCCCAGGAGATGTCGTCCTGGAGCCGCACCAACCGGTCGTACCGCTCCTGCACGACCTCCTTGGGCACCTGGTCGTCCATCTCCGCGGCCGGGGTACCGGGACGCTTGGAGTACTGGAAGGTGAACGCCTGGGAGAACCGGGACCGCCGCACCACCTCCAGCGTCTCCTGGAAGTCCTCCTCGGTCTCCCCGGGGAAGCCGACGATGATGTCGGTGGTGATCGCGGCGTCCGGGATGGCCGCCCGCACCCGCTCCACGATGCCCAGGAACCGCTCGGCCCGGTAGGACCGCCGCATCGCCCGCAGCACCCGGTCGGAGCCGGACTGGAGGGGCATGTGCAGCTGGGGGCAGACGTTGGGGGTCTCGGCCATCGCCTCGATGACGTCGTCGGTGAACTCCCTCGGGTGGGGTGAGGTGAAGCGCACCCGCTCCAGGCCCTCGACGGAGCCGCAGGCGCGCAGCAGCTTCCCGAAGGCGTGCCGGTCGCCGAACTCGACTCCGTAGGCGTTCACGTTCTGCCCCAGCAGCGTCACCTCGCTGACACCCTCCGCGACGAGCGCCGACACCTCCGCGAGGATCTCACCGGGACGGCGGTCCCGTTCCTTGCCTCGCAGGGCCGGGACGATGCAGAACGTGCAGGTGTTGTTGCAGCCGACCGAGATCGACACCCAGCCGGAGTGGGCGGAGTCCCGGCGGGCGGGCAGCGTCGAGGGGAAGACCTCCAGGGCCTCCTCGATCTCCACCTGGGCCTCCCGGTTGTGCCGGGACCGTTCGAGCAGCGTCGGCAACGAGCCGATGTTGTGGGTACCGAAGACGACGTCGACCCAGGGGGCCCGGCGGACGATCTCGCCCCGGTCCTTCTGCGCGAGGCACCCACCCACGGCGATCTGCATGCCCGGGTGGGAGTCCTTGACGGGACGCAGCCGGCCGAGGTTGCCGTAGAGGCGGTTGTCGGCGTTCTCCCGGACCGCGCACGTGTTGAACACGACGACGTCCGGCGTGGCCTCGGCCCCCGACCGCACGTACCCGGCGTCCTCCAGCAACCCGGCGAGCCGCTCGGAGTCGTGCACGTTCATCTGACATCCGTACGTGCGGACCTCGTAGCTTCGCTGCACCCTGCACCCCTTTCCGCTGACCAGGGTACGAGCTGGTCCGTGGCCGGTTCATCGGGGCGGGGCCACCGGCGGTGATGACCGGGTTGATACCCCCAGGTACCGGTGCGGTTACAGACCTCGCCGAGGTGGGGACGCCACTCCTCCGTGCGGTTATGGTGTGCGGCCATGAGCGCAACGTCCGGGCAGCCACCGATGATCAGGATGTCCTCGGTGGACAAGTTCTTCGGTCCGCTGCACGTGCTCAAGGACATCAATCTCGAGGTCCCCCGGGGCCAGGTGGTTGTCGTCCTCGGGCCGTCGGGTTCCGGCAAGTCGACCCTCTGCCGGACCATCAACAGGCTGGAGCCGATCAACTCCGGTGTCATCGCCATCGACGGCAAGGACCTGCCCGCCGAGGGCAAGGCCCTCGCCGGGCTGCGCGCCGACGTGGGCATGGTGTTCCAGCAGTTCAACCTGTTCGCCCACAAGACGATCCTGGAGAACGTCACGCTCGGCCCCCTCAAGGTGAGGAGGACCGAGAAGGCGGAGGCGGAGCAACGCGCCCGGCAACTGCTGGAGCGGGTTGGCATCGCCAACCAGGCAGACAAGTACCCGGCCCAGCTCTCGGGTGGTCAGCAGCAGCGCGCGGCCATCGCCCGAGCACTGGCGATGAAGCCGAAGGTCATGCTCTTCGACGAGCCGACCTCGGCGCTGGACCCGGAGATGGTCCAGGAGGTCCTGGACACGATGACGGACCTGGCCAAGGAGGGCATGACCATGCTCGTGGTCACCCACGAGATGGGCTTCGCCCGCAAGGCCGCCGACCGGGTCATCTTCATGGCGGACGGCGAGGTCGTGGAGGACTCCACGCCCGAGGACTTCTTCAAGGCTCCGAAGTCCGACCGGGCCCGGGACTTCCTCGGCAAGATCCTCACCCACTGACCGGCCCGCCGGCACCAGCCCGCGGCGCGTGCGGCGCCGCACCGAACAGAACACAGGAGACGACGATGAGGAACCGCTCCCTCGCCGCGAGTCTGCTCGTCGGCGCGCTCGCGCTGACCGCGTGTGGACGCGAGGGCGGCCCGGCCGACGAGAACGCCGAGCCGGACTCGGTCGAGCAGTCGGTGCAGGCCGACGTCGAGCTGGAGGGCTCGCCGACCTTCGACCGCATGACCGAGCGCGGCAACGTGATCATCGGGGTCAAGGACGACCAGCCCGGCCTGGGCTACCGCGACCCGACGACCGACGAGTACTCCGGCTTCGACATCGAGATCGCTCGGTTGATCGCGGCCCAGCTCGGTTTCGACCCCGCGTCGGACATCGAGTACAAGCCGATCGCCTCCGCCGCCCGCGAGCAGGAGATCGCGAACGGCAACATCGACTACTACGTCGGCACGTACACGATCAACGACGGCCGCAAGGAGCAGATCGACTTCGCCGGCCCGTACTACATCGCCGGCCAGGACCTGCTGGTGCGCGGGGACGACGACTCGATCAACGGGCCGGAGGACCTCGAGGGCAAGAAGGTCTGCTCCGCGCAGGGCTCCACCCCGATCCAGCGGGTTCGGGAGGAGGGCCTGACCGAGGAGAGCAACATCGTCGAGTTCCAGGGCTACTCCGACTGCGTGACGCAGCTGCTCCAGGGTTCCGTCGACGCGGTCACCACCGACGACGCGATCCTGCTCGGCTACGCCTCCGTCGAGGAGGAGGGCTCGCTGCGGGTCGTCGGCGAGACGTTCTCCGACGAGCCCTACGGCATCGGCCTGCCCAAGGGCGACGACGCGCTCCGCGAGCGGGTGAACGACATCCTGGACGAGGCGCGGGACAACGGCGGCTGGCAGGAGATCTACGACGCCACCCTGGGCAAGAGCGGCAACGAGGCCGAGCAGCCCGAGGTCGACCGGTACTGAGCAGGGACTGACGGCCGGCGGCACCCAGCTCCGGGGCCGCCGGCCGTCGTCACAGGCTGGTAAGGAATCGTATGGACGTCCTGCTGGACAACTCCGATCTCTACGTTCGCGGCTTCGTCACCACGCTCCAACTCTTCGCGCTCTCCGCGGTGGGGTCGCTGGTGTTGGGTGCGTTCCTGGCGATGCTGCGGGTGAGCCCCGTCCCGGTGTTCCGGTCGGCCGGGTCGCTGTACGTGACGGTCGTGCGGAACACCCCGCTGACCCTGGTGTTCCTGTTCTTCGCGTTCGCGTGGAACCTGTTGGAGATCGTGCGCATCTCCTTCTTCACGGCGGCGGTCACCGCGTTGACCGTCTACACGGCCGCCTTCGTCTGCGAGGTGTTCCGCTCCGGCATCAACACCGTTCCGGTCGGCCAGGCCGAGGCCGCGCGGGCCATCGGGCTGACCTTCGGGCAGACGCTGGGGCAGATCATCCTCCCTCAGGCGACCCGCTCGGTGTTCCCCCCGATGGTCAGCACCCTGATCGCATTGCTGAAGAACACCACGATCGCGGCCGGCTTCTCCGTCTTCGAGGCCGGTGGCATCCGGCAGAACCTGTCCGAACGGGGTGAACCGGTCCTCGAGGGCCTGCTCTGGGTGGCGGCCATCTTCGTGCTGCTGGTGATCCCGCTGACGCTGCTGCAACGCGCGTTGGAGAAGCGCTGGAGCGTGGCCCGATGAGTTCTGTCCTGTTCGACGTCCCGGGCCCGCGCGCCAGGGCCCGCAACCGCATCCTCGGCGTCGTCGGGGTGGCGGCGCTGGTCGCCGCGGTCGGGTACGTCCTGTACCGGTTCTACGACACCGGCCAGTTCGACCCGAGGCGCTGGGAGTGGCTGCTGTACAAGCAGGTCCAGCTGGACCTGTTGCAGGCCTTCCAGTTCACGATGCAGGCCTTCGCGCTGGGCGCGGTGGGCGCCCTGCTGTTCGGGGCCGTCTTCGCCGCCGGGCGGCTCTCCGAGCACGCCTGGTTGCGGGTCCCGGCGACGGTGGTCGTGGAGTTCTTCCGGGCGATCCCGCTGGTCATCCTGATGTTCGTCTTCTACTTCGGCACCGGGGTGAGCTCCCTGGTGGCGGTGGTGGTCGGCCTGACCCTCTACAACGGCTCGGTGTTGGCCGAGGTCTTCAGGGCCGGGGTGCTCGCGCTGCCCAAGGGGCAGTCGGAGGCGGCCTACGCGATCGGGATGCGCAAGACGCAGGCGATGACGAACGTGCTGCTCCCGCAGTCGTTGCGCGCGATGCTGCCGACCATCGTCAGCCAGCTCGTGGTGTTGCTGAAGGACACCTCGCTGGGCTTCCTCATCACCTACAACGAGCTGCTGCGCTACGCGCGGGTGATGGGGAGTGACCCGAACTTCGGGCGTCCGCAGATCCCGACCGCGATCGTCGTGGCGATCATCTACATCGCCCTGTGCCTGCTGCTGTCCTGGCTGGCCAACTACCTCGGCCGCCGCCAGCAGCGCAGCAAGCTGCGCCCGGAGGCCGCCATGCCGGCGGCGACCGGGAAGGCGGACGGCGAAGCGGAACCGGACGGGCTGGCTGGCCCAACCGCACCGGGTGACCGTCCAGGGAAACTCGGCGCCGTGGGCGACTGACCACGGACCGGGGACGACGAAGGGGCATCCCGCCACGCGGGGTGCCCCTTCGTCCGTTCGGCGCCGGGCACCGGCGGAGACACCGGCGGCGGGACGGCTGGATCGGGCGGCCGAGCGACTCCCGTGCCCGGCCCCGGCCACTCGCGGACGACCGACGGGACGCTCGTCGGCGGATGGCGGTCAGGAGGGGCGCACCGCGACCACCCGCAGCCGCCGGTAGTCGGCGTACCAGCGGCCCTCGCGGCCCAGGGTGCCCCGCAGGCGGCCCTGGAGGGCGTGGAGGAACGCGTCGGGATCGGGCACGCCGGCGAGCAGGTGGCCGCCGAACATGCGGACCCAGGTGGCGAGCCCGTCGTCCCCGTCGAGGGGGGTCGGTCGCTCGAAGTGCCAGGCGGCCCTGACCTCGAAGCCGGCCGTCTCCAGCACGAGGGCCCACCCCGCGAGCGTGGGGAAGTACCAGGGGGAGTCGGCGGGCGGCAGTCGTTCGTCGGCGCGGAGGCGTTCCGCCTCGGACACGATGGTGGCGACGTTGCCGGCGCCTCCGAGCTCGGCCACCAGCCGTCCCGCCGGGCGCAGCAGTCGGAACAACGCCGCCGCGGCCTGGGGGGCCTGGGGAATCCAGTGCAGGGTGGCGTTGCTCAGGATCGCGTCCGCTCCGGAGCCCGGCAGCGGGGCGAGGTCCTCGGGCCGGACGCCGAGCAGGTCCCCGGTGACGAAGTGGAGGGCCGGGTACTTGCGCCTGGCACGCCCGACCATCTCGGGGCTGCTGTCGAGACCGACCGCGTGCGCTCCCCGCCCGGTCAGCGCGGCGACATGGTCACCCGTACCGCAGCCGACGTCGAGGACGTGCTCGCCTGGCTGGGGGTCCACCAGGTCGAGCAGCTCCCTCCCGTGAGAGGAGACGAACCCGTGCCGCTCGTCGTAGAGGGCGGCGTTCCAGGCGGTGTCGGGCATTCCGCCACCCTAGGCCCCCGTCCGCCCGTCGGGATCGGGTTCCCACCGCGCGGTCCGGAGTCCGCTGGCCCCCGAAGCCCGCGAGCTACCCCGGCCGCGGCGACGTGCTCCCCGGTACGGCGTTCGTCCCCCGGTCGCCGGCTCGGGCGCCGGCACCACCACCCCAGCCGGGGTGATCCCCTCGGTAGGCGGGTGCGCGCGCGACGATCCGGACGAGACGGCGACCGAGCGCCTCGCTCACCGGGCCAGGGCGGCTGGCTCGGCACTCACCCCCTCCTGGCCTCGCGGTGGCGGGGCACGCACACCGGGCCGGGGACGAGCACCGCCACCCGGCCTGACCTGCCCGATCCCGGTTATCAACCATTCGGGTTCTGAATCGATTCCTGGATCGATAATGGATTCCCGAGCTTCTTTCGCATACGCTGCACCCGAATTCAGCGACGCGGGCGCCCACGTCGGACGGGTGGCCGTCGACTAGGAGAAGGAGCCAGCAGCGTGGACAGCGCAGCCGCCGATCGGACCACCACTCCGCATCCCGTGGTCGCCGCGGTGACCCGCCGCATCGTCGAACGCAGCAGCCAGTCCCGGGCCGCCTACCTGGCCCGAACGCGGGCGGCCGCGAGCCAGGGCCCGGTCAGGATGGGGTTGCCGTGCAGCAACCTGGCACACGGCTTCGCCGCGTGCTCGGGCTCGGACCTGCTGGCGTTGCGCGGTGCGGTCAAGCCCGGCGTGGCGATCGTGTCGGCCTACAACGACATGCTCTCGGCCCACCAGCCCCTGGACGAGTTCCCCGCGTGGATCAAGGACTCGGTGCGCCAGGCCGGCGGGGTGGCGCAGTTCGCCGGTGGGGTGCCGGCCATGTGCGACGGCATCACCCAGGGCAGGGACGGCATGGAGCTGTCGCTGTTCAGCCGGGACGTCATCGCGATGTCGACCGGCATCGCGCTCTCCCACGACATGTTCGACGCCGCTCTGCTGTTGGGGGTGTGCGACAAGATCGTCCCCGGTCTGGTCATCGGGGCGTTGTCCTTCGGACACCTGCCGGTGATCCTGGTACCGGCGGGCCCCATGCCCTCCGGGCTCCCGAACAAGGAGAAGGCACGGGTCCGCCAGCTCTACGCGGAGGGGCAGGCCAGCCGCGATGACCTGCTGGCCGCCGAGGCAGCGTCCTACCACTCGCCCGGCACCTGCACCTTCTACGGCACCGCGAACTCCAACCAGCTGCTCATGGAGGTCATGGGCCTCCACCTCCCGGGGTCCAGCTTCGTGCAGCCCGGCACCCCCCTGCGACAGGCGCTGACCGAGTACGCGGGCCGGCGCGCCGTCGCGCTCAGCGCCCTGGGCGACGAGTACACACCGATGGCCGAGGTCGTCAACGAACGCACGATCGTCAACGGCGTCGTGGCCCTGCTGGCGACGGGCGGGTCCACCAACCACACCATGCACCTGGTCGCCATGGCGGCGGCCGCGGGGATCACCCTCACCTGGGACGACTTCGACGAGCTGTCCTCCGTGGTCCCGCTGCTCGCCCGGGTCTACCCCAACGGTCCGGCCGACATCAACCACTTCAGCGCGGCGGGCGGCGTCCCCTTCCTCGTGCGCGAACTCCTCGCGGCCGGTCTGCTCCACGCCGACGTTCCCACCGTGGCCGGGCACGGCCTCGAGCGCTACCGCCAGGAACCGTTCCTCGTCGACGGCGAACTCGTCTGGCGGGACGGCACCGACACCAGCCTGGACCCCGAGGTGCTCCGCCCGGCGACGGATCCCTTCGCCGGCGACGGAGGCCTCCGCGTGCTGCGCGGCAACCTCGGTCGGGCCGTCATCAAGGTGTCCGCCGTGGCGGCCGAACACCGCACCGTCATCGCCCCGGCCAGGGTCTTCGCCAGCCAGGAGGCGTTCACCTCGGCGTTCCGCGCGGGCGAACTCAACACCGACCTGGTGGCCGTCCTGCCCAACCAGGGTCCGAGGGCCAAGGGCATGCCCGAACTGCACGGCCTGACCCCCGCGCTCGGGTCGCTGCTCGACCACGGCCACCGGGTCGCCCTGGTCACCGACGGCCGCATGTCCGGTGCCTCCGGGAAGGTCCCGGCCGCCATCCAGGTGTCCCCGGAGGCCGCCGTCGGCGGTCCGCTCGGTCGGATCCGGGACGGTGACCTGGTGCGGGTGGACAGCGAACGAGGCAGCCTCGAAGTCCTCGTCCCCGACGAGGAGCTGGCGGCCAGGGCCGTCACCGACCTGCCGCCGACCCAGGCAGAATGGGCCGGCACCGGACGGGAACTGTTCGGCGCGTTGCGGGGTTCCGTGGGCCAGGCCGAGCACGGCGCGAGCGTCTTCGCGCCGTGGGGAGCGGAGGCGGCCAGCCCCGCTCCGAGCGAAGTGGAGGCACACCAGTGAGCCAGCCCGGCACCGCGACCGACCTGCTGACCGTCGCGCCCGTCGTCCCCGTCGTGGTGCTCGAGGACGTGGAGCACGCCGTTCCCCTGGCCCGCGCGCTGCTCGCGGGCGGGTTGCCGGTCATCGAGCTGACGCTGCGCACCCCGGCGGCGCTGGAGGGCGTGCGGCGGATCGCCGACGAGGTACCCGAGATCGCCCTCGGAGTCGGCACCGTCACCACGCCGGAGCAGGCTCGGCTCGCCGCCGAGTCGGGCGCCGGGTTCCTCGTCACGCCCGGCGGCACCGAACGGTTGCTCGACGCCGTCGAGGACACCGGGCTGCCCTTCCTCGCGGGGGTGAGCACCGTGTCGGAGGCCCTCCGCCTCGCGGAACGTGGGCACCGGGCGATGAAGTTCTTCCCGGCGGAGGCGGCCGGCGGTGCCGCCTACCTGAAGTCCCTCGGTGGGCCGCTCCCGGAACTCCGCTTCTGCCCCACCGGGGGCATCACGACGCGGACGGCCGCCGACTACCTCGCCCTCCCCAACGTCGGGTGTGTCGGAGGCTCCTGGTTGACGCCCAGGGACCTGCTGGCCGCCGGCGACTGGACTGGCGTCGCCGACCTCGCCAGGGCCGCGGCCAGCCTGCGCACCGCCTAGACGGGCGACGAACGAACGGAACCGACCACCGGACCCGCACCGCCTCCGGGTCCGGTGGTACGGAGCTGGGACGCCCACGCCCCTGGTGACGCCCCGGCTCCGGCAGGACCTCGCGGGCCGTTGGGGTGGCCGCCCCGCAACGGGGGTCCGGGCGCGGAACGCGCCCGACCGTGCCGGGCCGTCCTCGCGCTCGTGGTCAGGTGCCGGACGTGCTCGCGGCGGCTGACCGTCGCCGGCGCCTCCGGGTCGGCCTCCTGGTTCGGACGCGAGGACAGGTGACGGTGCCCGCCCGCCGGAGCCCTGGTCAGTCGACTTCCGCCGCCCCCGTCCACACCCGTTCACCGTCGACGACATCCTCGGTGGGGGTGAGACCGGCCGCCATCGCCACCCGTTCGGAGGCGCGGTGGGCGGGGTGGATCGTCGCGGAGAAGCGCCGCACCCCCTGCCGGGCGAGCCAGCGGGTCATCGCGCGGGCGGCCTCGGTGGCCAGCCCCCGGCCCTGCCAGGGGACGGCGGTGGTCCAGGCGAGCAGCGCGGTCGCCGGTCCACCCGTCTCCCACCGCACCGTCGCCTGCGCCCAGCCGACGATCCGCCCGGTGCCCCGGTGGCGGGCCGCCCAGTTGCACCAGGCCTCCCCCGGTTCCTCCGGCCCGGCGTTCATCCGGAGGCACCGTTGTCGCCACCGAGCGGCGTCGGCGGGCTGTCCCCCGGTGTACTCGTGCAGCCGGTCGTCGGCGAGCGCCTCGGCCAGCTCGTCCGCGTGGCGGCCGGCGAGCGGTTCCAGGTCGAGGCGCGGGGCGCGGATCGCGCTGGCCACCGGTGCGGCTTCCACCAGGGATCACCCATCTCCTCTCGGGGACGCGTGCCGTCGGGAGACGGCTGGCGTCAGGGGTGGCACCACGGGGAGCCGGACCGGCGCTGCGCGGGGCACCCGGGCCGGTAGGACGGTAGCCGGGAGATCGCGGAACGCGCACCCGGTTTCCCGGTAGGGAGAGGTCGCGAAGGGTGCTGGCCGAGCGCTCGGCTCTCGGTGGCCTCCCCCGCCGGCTCAGCTGGGGACGAGCCGCACGCCCGGGGTACGCGCGAGCGCGGCGGCCTCCGCCAGTGTGTCGGCGACCGGGTAGCCGGTGGCCAGGAGCCGGTCGGGCGCCGTCATCCCGGTGGTCACGAGCACGCACCCCGTTCCCACCTGCCCGGCGGCCGCCGCGTCGTCCAGGACGTCGCCGACGAGCACCACCTCGGAAGGCGGCAGGTCGAGTTCCCGCAGGTGGCGTTCGAGGTGTTCGGCCTTCGAACCGCCGCCGACGTCGACCCGCAGCCCGTCGACCCGGCTGAAGTGCTCGACCAGCCCCAGCTTCGTGATCAGCGGGACCAGGTCGGTGTGGAACCACATGGACAGCAGCGACTGGCTCCGCCCGGCGTCACCCCAGGAGCGGAGCACGTCCCGGGCTCCGGCACCGAGTTCGCAGGTGTGCAGCAACTCGTCGTAGGAGCGGTGGTAGAGGGCGTCGAGTTCCGCCCACTCCACCGGCGACAGCTCACGACCGAGCAGACGCGCGTAGCACTCCTGGAGGGGCCGGGAGAAGACGTCACGCCAGTAGTCCAGTTCGATCTCGTCCCGGCCGTAGAGCCGGCAGACCGCGTTGACGCCGGCCATCACCGCGTGGTTGTCGTCGAGCAGGGTGCCGTTCCAGTCCCACACGATGTGCCGGGTGCCGGTCGTCTCCACCGTCCGCGTCACTGCCGCCCTCCTCGTGGCGTCGTCCTGCTGCTGTCCCGGAACGCGACCCGGCCGAGGCGCGTTCCAGCCGCGTTCCACGCGCCGGGCCGCACGCTACCGGGCTGGCCGGCGCCGCTGCCAGGTCGCGGGCCCTCCCCAGCAGTTCCGGTGTTCGGTCTCACAGCGCCCGCCGGCGGCCCCGACCCAGGCAGCTGGCTGCCCGCTCGTCCGGGCCGCCGGCCTGGCACGTCTCGCTGGGTCACCGGAGCTCGGCGCGTCCGGCTCCGGGGAGGGCACCGGGACGGCCGGCCGGCGGGCAGCGCCACCGGTCCGGCTCGCCGCCCCCCGGGCCGGTGTTCTCGCCGTCGCCGACTTCCGACGACGCGGAGCCGCCGGCCAGGCCGAGCCACGAGGGGGACGTCCGCCGCGTCGGCCCTGGCCGGCCCGCTGGCCGTGCCCGGAAATGCCCGGCAGCGGGGGCATGGCCTCGTGGCCCGTGCTCGGGACGACGGGAGCACCGGGCGGAGCCGGACGAGCGGCGATCAGAAGCGGTCACGCAGCTCGTCGAGCGCCTCCTCCTCCGTTCCCTCCTCAGCCAGCTCCTCGCGCACCACGCGGAAGGCCAGCCCCTGGGAGTAGCCCTTCCTGGCCAGCATCCCGACCAACCTCCGGACCCGGGCCTGGACGTCGACGCCACCCGTGGATCGCATCTTCCGACGCACCAGCTGGCGGGCGCGCTCCTCCTCCGCCTCGCCGTCCACGGTGACCAGCGCCTCCTCGGCGACCTCGGGGTTGACCCCCTTGCGCCGCAACTCGCTGAGCAGTGCCCGCCGGCCCAACCCGCGTTGGGTGTGCCGGGAGTGCACCCAGGCTTCGGCGAAGGCCGCGTCGTCCACCAGGCCAACCTCGTCGAACCTGTCCAGGACAGCGTCCGCGACCTCCTCCGGCACGGCACGCCGGAGGAGCCGGCTCCTGAGCTCGGCCTTGCTGTGCGGCCTGGACGTGAGCAACCGGAGGCAGAGTTCCCGCGCCTGGGCCTCGTCCGGGGGAGGTTCGGCCTGGCGATCGGTAGGTGGTTCGTCAGCGGCGTCGGGACCGCCGACCGTGGGGCCACCCATGCTCAGAAGTCGGCCGAGACGGGGGCTTCCTCAGGGTCGTCGAGCTTGGGACCGATCCCCAGCTTCTCCTTGATGCGCTTCTCCAGCTCGTTGGCGACGTCACCGTTCTCCCGCAGGTACCGGCGGGCGTTCTCCTTGCCCTGGCCGAGCTGGTCACCCTCGTAGGTGTACCAGGCCCCCGACTTCCGCAGGATGCCGTGCTCCACCCCCATGTCGATGAGCGAGCCCTCCCGGCTGATGCCGTGCCCGTAGAGGATGTCGAACTCGGCCTGCTTGAACGGAGGCGCGACCTTGTTCTTCACGACCTTGACCCGGGTGCGGTTGCCGACCGCGTCGGACCCGTCCTTGAGGGTCTCGATCCGCCGGACGTCCAACCGGACGGAGGAGTAGAACTTCAACGCCCGCCCACCGGTGGTGGTCTCCGGGGAGCCGAACATCACGCCGACCTTCTCCCGGAGCTGGTTGATGAAGATGGCGGTGGTCTTGGCGGTGTGCAGCGCGGAGGTCAACTTCCGCAGGGCCTGGCTCATCAGGCGCGCCTGGAGGCCGACGTGGCTGTCCCCCATCTCGCCCTCGATCTCGGCGCGGGGGACCAGGGCCGCGACCGAGTCGATGACCAGGATGTCCAACGCGCCGGAGCGGATCAGCATGTCCGCGATCTCCAGCGCCTGCTCGCCGGTGTCCGGCTGGGACACCAGCAGCGAGTCGGTGTCGACGCCGAGGGCCTTGGCGTACTCGGGGTCGAGGGCGTGCTCGGCGTCGATGAAGGCCGCGACCCCGCCGGCCCGCTGGGCGTTGGCCACCGAGTGCAGGGCGACCGTGGTCTTACCGGAGCTCTCCGGGCCGTAGATCTCGACGACCCTGCCCCGGGGCAGGCCGCCGATGCCGAGGGCGACGTCGAGGGCGATGGAACCGGTGGGGATGACCTCCATCGGGGCCCGGCCCTCGTCCCCGAGACGCATCACCGACCCCTTGCCGAACTGCTTGTCGATCTGCGCCAGGGCCAGCTCGAGCGCCTTCTCCCTGTCGGGTGCTGCTGGTGCCATCGGGAATCCACCTCGGGTCGAGTCGTGCGTGGGGTCGTCTTGGGGGCGTGCCACGGCTGCCGGAACCAACCTCCGTGCTTCCGGCTGGCGTGTCCCAGGCTGGCGCCGCCGCTGTCCGCCGGTCGGCGGCCAGGATGGGTCAGCGGTCGGCTGGACGGCTCCGCTCCGCGTCGCGCCGAGCGGCGGCCGAGCGGGTTCCACGCTAGCTCCCGGGTCCGACAACCGTGACGGTCGCGGTGGAGGCGAGCGGCCCGACCAGCACGGCCCAGCCTAGCCGAACAGGTGTTCGATCAACCACAGGAACACGCCATCGAGTGATCGTGGACCGCGCCGCCGCTCCCGAACCCGCCGGCCCGGTGCGCTCGGCCGGCCACCGCCTCCCGCTCGCGTCCCCCACGGGATGCGTCGTCACCCGGACGGGCGGACACTGGGGGCAGCCACCACTGCCTGGCGCTGTCCGCGCACGTCATGAGGAGGCCGCCGTGAGAATGAGCCAGTACCTTCCGGCCAACCACCCCCTGAGCAAGGTGTACCGGCTCGGGGCCGCGCTCGTCGGAGTGGTGATCATCGTGTTCGGTGTCCTCGGCCTGGTGAACCGACTACCGCTGTTCACCACGGAGGGCCAGGACTTCCTGGGACTGTCCAACAACGGGCTGTTGTCGCTGATCTCCCTCGTGGTGGGCGCCGTGCTCATCGGCGCCGCGGTGCGCGGCGGAGCGGTGGCGTCCACGACCACGGCGGTCATCGGGGCCCTGTTCCTGCTGTCCGGGCTGTTGAACCTGGCGGTGCTCAACACCTCGCTGAACCTGCTGGCGTTCAAGATCCCGAACGTCCTCTTCAGCGTCGTGTGCGGGATCCTGCTGCTCTCGCTCGGGCTCTACGGTCGGCTCAGCGGCGGTCTCCCCGAGGACAACCCGTACGTCCGCGCCCGCCACCACGAGCCGCCGAACGCCGACCACTCGAGCGAGATCGCGGCCGATCGCCACCGCCTCGCCCAGATCGACGAGATCGCCAGGGCCGAGGCCGCCCTGGCCAACGGGCACGCCTCCCCCGAGCAGGAGGCGATGGTGCGCGAGGACTCGCGGCACCGGGCCGAGGAGGCCCGACGGGAGGCCTACTCGCACTACCTCGAACACGAACGGGTCGAACGGCAGCGGTTGCTCCGATACGGGCCGCACCGCACCGGCCGACACCGGGCCGGGCTGACCTGACGGAGGTCCGCCGGAGCGGTCAACGGCGCTCCGGCGGCACGTCGAAGGCGTCGCACACCGCCCGCCACGCCTCACGGGGGTTGACGCCGGCTTCGAGCGCGTCGTCGACGGTGCGGCCCCCGAGGGCCGACAGGACGTGGTCGCGGGCCAGCATCTCGGCACGGATCCGGCCGAACTCCTCGGCCATCTGCCTGCGGAAGACGGTGTGTCTCATCCAGCCCAGGTTACCGCCGGGCCAGGTCCTCCCCCCGGGACCGGGTGACGGACCGGACGAACACGACGGATCTGACTTCCCGCCCGGCGGCGGCTAGCCTGGAGGCCGTGTTGGCACTGTTCCAGGGAGACCCGACCGGCCTGTCCTCTCCGGTGACGCAGTTGCTCCTCATCGGGGCGCTCGTCACCTCGATCACGCTCGCCGCCCGGTGGTGGTGGCAGCAGCGCAAGCGCTGACCCACCGCCGGGGATCCCACCCCCAACGCCGGGTGTGGCGCGCCACCGAGCCTCAGGTGTGCCGCAACGAGACGACGACGGCCGTGACCAGCAGCGGCAGCGTGGCGATCCCGACGAGGACGCCGAGCATCGCGAAGGACGCCGCGCTCACGACCAGACCCGCGACGACGGCACCCACCACCCCCGACATGTTCATCATCGTGTCGGACAGCCCCTGGAGCAGGGGGCGGAACTCGCGCCTGGTGGCCTGGGTCAGCGCGAGCGACGCCGACACCAGCAGCGCCGACCAGCCCATCCCGAGCACGGTCAGCCCCGCCGCGAGCTGGGGCGCCTCGTGGTCCGGTACCATGCCCGACAGGCCCACCCCGGCGACCAGCATCGCCGCTCCCAGCCCCAGCACCGGCACCGCGCCGTGCCGGTCCACCAGCCAGCCGAAGAGCGGGCTGAACGCGTACATCCCCAGGAAGTGGGAGCTCAACACCGCTCCGACCCCGCTCAGGGAGGCGCCGCCGTGGTAGAGGTGCACCGGGGTCATCGTCATCATCGCGGTCATCGCGCCGTGCGCCGCGACGACGGCGCCGAGGGCCAACAACCCTTCGGTGGGCAGCCTCCGGAGCTCGACCACCCAGTCCGCCGCGCGTGGCCGCGAGCTGACGCGCACCCCTCCGCTCCCCTGTCCCCCACCCTCGGGTAGGGGACGCACCCCCGCCGGGAGGGAGTCGGGCCGCAGCCAGCGGAGCACTCCGAGCCCCGCCAGGGCGAAGGTCACGGCGACCAGCAGGAAGGGGCCGGCGTCACTGGGCAGGCCGCCGGCGGCGGCCGCGTTCTCGCCGAGGACGGCGAGGTTGGGTCCCACCACCACGCCGCCCGCGGTCGCGAAGACCATGACGGACAGTCGCCGACCTCCGTTGCCGGGTGACGCGGTACCGCCGGGGTCGACGACCGCGTAGCGGGCGGCGAAGTTCGCCGCCGTTCCCGCCCCGAGCAGGAGCATGGCCCCGACCAGGAGCGGCCAACTGCCCACTCCGACGGCGAGCGCGGCCACCACCGCCCCGAGCGTTCCCACCCCGTACCCGGTGGACAGCGACCACCGGCGTCCGCGCCGCGTCGCCATCCGCCCCAACGGCAACGCGATGAGCGCTGCCCCCAGCAGGGTGGTGGCCTGCGCCAGCCCCGCCAACGCCTCGGACTCGGCGAGCCGCAGCGTGGCGACGCCACTCGTGGTCACCCCGATGGCGACCCCGACTCCGGAGAGGATCTGGGTGACCACGAGCACGACCAGAATCCGCCGATCGGCGGGCACGGCTCCTCCTTCGTCGCCGCCGAGCGAAAACCCCTGATGACAGCTCATCAGCCCGCACCACCCGCCATCGACCGACACACGACTACCGACCGCACCCGGGGGATGAGGTGGTACTACTCGATCGTGTCAGCGGCCGTGATCTGGGAACACGTCCGGCTGTGCGAAGCGGTGGGGCCAGCCGAGGGATCATCCGGAGCGGCTGCGACTACTCCGAGCGACCACGACCGTCGATGGTGGGGACCACTGCCGGCGGACCGGCGGGTCAGGGCTCCAACCCTGGTTGAACGTGGTCCTCGAAGTAGTCGGCGAGCACGTCCGCCGACAGTGTTCCCGGGTCGGCGCTGGAGGTGAGCAGCACACCGACCACCGGGCGGTCGTCGACGGTGAACACGAGCCGACCGACCGACTCCTCGACGGTGGCCCGGTAGCGCCCGCTCAGGCCGTTGCCCGTCCAGTCCGCCTGGACCAGGTCCCCGTCGGAGCCGCCGAGCCAGAGCGTGGCGGTGTTCTCGGCGTCCTCGGTGGAGGGCGCGTGGTTGTAGGCGAGGGTGTGGCTCCGCGTCCCCTCGGCGAACCGGCAGGTCACCAGGACCCCGTCCGGCTGCCCCTCGTCGGTCCCGCTCCCGGGTTCGCACCGGCCCGGGTGGTCGTCGGGTACGGAGCCCGCCAGTTGGCGCATGCACTCGGTGAACCCGTCGTCGTCAACGGGACCGGGCTGGTGGCAGTCGGCGGCCGAGGGCAGGTCCTCGCCCCGGGTGAGGACGACGGCGGCGGTGGCTCCGCCGACCACGGCCACCACGGCACCCAGCGCGAGGAGGACGGTGCCCCGGCCCCGACGTCTCGGGGGCGGTGGTGCGACCACCGGCGGGGGCGGCCCGGGGAGTCCGGGCCCGACCGGCCCGATGGGACCGGCCGGTGGGGGGACGGGGAAACCACCGGTGGGCGGGCCCAGTCCCGGGGCCGGGTGGGGAGCGGTCGGGAGACCCGTGCTGGCGGGTGGGGCGACGGGTGGGGGCGCGGGCACCTGCCCGCCGGGGCGGACGCGGAGGGCTGGTGCCTCGGTGCCCGGCACGTCCCGGGCACCGAGGGCGACGGCTGTCTCCGGCTGGTCGAGGCTGACCGGCAGGACGCCGGTCCGCTCGGTGATGAGGGTGGCGACGAGCGGGATGCGGCTGGATCCTCCGACCAGGTAGATCCCGGCGAGCTCACCGGCGGTGTGCCCGCTGGCTGTCACGGTGTCGACGAGCACGGTCGCGCTGCGCAGGAGGTTGGCCCGCATCAACGCGTCGAGTTCCGCCCTGGTGACGAGGACGTCCGGGAAGGGCTCCGGGAGCGGGACCTCGGTCTGGGAATGCCGCGACAGCGCCTCCTTCGCCGCCCGGACGTCCTCCCGGAGCATCCGCTGGGCTCGTCGGTCGGACGTCGTCCCGGGGCGCAGCAGCCGCTGCCACCGCGCCGGTTCCTGATGGGAGACCTGGCTCCCGACGTGGTCGAGCAGCACCTGGTCCACGTCGAGACCACCGAGGTTGGGCAGCCCGTTCTCGGCGAGGACAACGAACCCGTCCTCGGTCGCCGCCACCACCGCGCAGTCGAAGGTCCCCGCCCCCAGGTCGTAGACGGCGAGCGCCTGCCCCGATGCGAGCGAACGACCGGGGAACGAGGTGAAGTGCGCGGCGGCGGCCACGGGCTCCGGGACCAGCACCAGCCGGCACGTGAAGCCGGCGAGCCGGGCCGCCGAGAGCAACACCGTCCGCCGGTTGGTGCCCCACCTCGCCGGATGCGTGAGCCGCACCTCGTCGAGCTCCTCCCCGCCGAGTTGGCGGCTGGCCTCCTCCGCCACCCTGCGCAGCACCGCGGCCAACGCGTCGGTGACGGTGACGACGGTCGTGCCCAGCAGGAGGGTGCCCTCGTCGACCCGCCGTTTGGGGTTGGGTTCGAACCGGGCCGGGTCGAGCCGGGCGCGGCGCTCGGCGTCCCGTCCGACCACGAGTGCCCCGTCCTCGTCCGCGTACACGGCGGAGGGCATGGTGGCGGAACCGTCGAGTTCGACGACCCTCGGTTCCCGGCCGTGCGCCGAGAGCACGGCGACCGTGTTCGAGGTGCCGAGGTCCACGGACAGGACTCGCACTGCGACTCTCCTCGGTGTTCCAGCCGGTCCAGCGCGGGCTGGTCCGCGTCTGGTCACCCACCCCCTGAGATCACTCGACCAGGGGACGGATCGGGCTCATGCTGCCATGTCACGAGCCGTCCCCGGGGCTGGTGGCCGGGATTCGCGCTCCACGGGTGCCGTGCCCGCTCCCCGCGCCGGACCCCCGGTCCAGGGGTGCTGGTGTCGGTCGGGTCGGTCAGGATGGCAGCGTGCGCGACGGCGAGGACGGAACGACCCGGGGGGCCAGCGGCGGACCGGGCGGGAGGGCGGACGTGCTGGACGTCTTCTCCCCGGCGACGGCCGGCTGGTTCCGCGCCGCGTTCGCCACCCCCACCTCGGCGCAACGGGAAGCGTGGACGGCGATCTCCCGGGGGGAGCACACGCTCGTCGTCGCCCCGACCGGTTCCGGGAAGACCCTGGCCGCCTTCCTGTGGGCATTGGACACGCTGGCCACCTCGCCTGGCACCGCCGACGAGGGGGCGGCCTGCCGGGTGCTCTACGTGTCGCCGCTGAAGGCGCTGGCCGTGGACGTGGAACGCAACCTGCGCACCCCGCTGGCCGGGATCGGGCAGACGGCCCGCCGGTTGGGTCAGGACCCACCGGAGATCAGGGTGGGCATCCGGACCGGGGACACGCCGCAGGCGGAGCGGCGGGCCTTCGCGCGCCGTCCCCCCGACGTGCTGGTCACCACCCCGGAGTCCCTGTTCCTGCTGCTCACCTCGCAGGCCCGGGAGTCGCTGCGCGGCGTCACCACGGTCATCCTCGACGAGGTGCACGCCCTGGCTGGTTCGAAGCGCGGCGCCCACCTGGCGCTGTCCCTGGAACGCCTCGACGAGCTGCTCCCGGAACCGGCGCAGCGCATCGGCCTCTCCGCGACGGTCCGGCCCACCGAGGAGGTGGCGGCCTTCCTGGCGGGCGGGCGGCCGGTCCAGGTGGTCACGCCCGGCGACCCGAAACGGATCACGGTGACGGTCGAGGTGCCGGTCGCCGACATGACCGAGCTCGACGGCGGCGGACCAGCCCCGGCTGGCCGCTCCACCCCCGAGGCGGGGGAAGCCGGCCCGGTGGAGGGTTTTCCCGGGCTGGGGGACGACTACCCCGGCGCCGGTGACGTCCGGGCCGCAGGGCCGGTCCGCGGCACCTCCATCTGGCCCTCGGTGGAACGGCGGGTCCTGGACCTGGTGGAGGAGCACCGATCGACGATCGTGTTCACGAACTCCCGACGGCTCGCCGAGAGGTTGACGGCGCGGCTCAACGAACTCGCGGCGGACCGCGCGGCGGAGGCGGGCGGTCCGGTCGAGCCCCAGCCCACGACCCCGGTGTTCCCCGCCGAGGCGGTGGGCGGGTCCGGGATCACCGGCGGGGCACCACCGACGGTGGCCCGCGCGCACCACGGGTCGATGTCGAAGGAGCAGCGGGCCGGGGTGGAGGAGGACCTGAAGGCGGGGCGGCTGCCGTGCGTGGTGGCCACCAGCTCGTTGGAGTTGGGCATCGACATGGGCGCCGTCGATCTGGTCGTCCAGGTGGAGGCGCCGCCGAGCGTCGCGTCCGGCATGCAGCGGGTGGGGCGGGCCGGCCACCAGGTGGGGGCCGTCTCCGAGGGCGTGGTGTTCCCGAAGTTCCGGGGTGACCTGGTCTCGTGCGCGGTGGTCGCCGAGCGGATGCGGGCGGGGCTGATCGAGGCTCTGCGGTATCCGCGCAACCCGCTGGACGTGCTGGCCCAGCAGGTGGTGGCGATGGTGGCGATGGAGCCGTGGACCGTCGAGGCGCTGGCCGGTGTGGTGCGCCGTGCCGCCCCGTTCTCCGCGCTCCCGGACTCCGCCCTGCACGCCGTGCTGGACATGCTCGCCGGCCGGTACCCGAGCGAGGAGTTCGGCGAGTTGCGGCCGCGGATCGTGTGGGACCGCGTCCACGGCGAGCTCCGGGGACGGCCCGGCGCGGGGAGGCTGGCCGTGACCTCCGGCGGCACGATCCCCGATCGGGGGCTGTTCACCGTCACCACCCCGCCCAGCGAGGACGGCAGCGGGTCGAGGGTGGGCGAACTGGACGAGGAGATGGTCTACGAGTCCCGGGTGGGCGACACGTTCCTGCTCGGGACCTCCGCGTGGCGGGTGGAGGACATCACCCACGACCGGGTGATCGTGGTGCCCGCGCCGGGCCAGCCGGCCCGGATGCCGTTCTGGAAGGGCGACACGCCCGGTCGCCCCCTGGAGCTGGGGCGGGCGATCGGCTCCTTCGTCCGGGAACTCGGGGCGGCCGGAGAGGTGGGGGCCAGGCGGCGGGCCACCGAGGCGGGGCTGGACGGGTGGGCCGTGGACAACCTGCTCGCCTACCTCCGTGAACAGCGGGAGGCCACCGGGCACGTACCGGACGACCGCACCGTCGTCGTGGAACGGTTCCGCACCGAGCTCGGCGACTGGCAGCTGGTGGTGCACTCCCCCTTCGGAGGTCAGGTCAACGCGCCCTGGGCACTGGCGATCGGCGCCCGACTGCGGGAGAGGTACGGCACGGACGCCCAGATCGCGCACTCCGACGACGGCATCGTGCTCCGGGTCGTGGACGCGGTCACCGAGGACGGCGCCGAGGTCCTGCCCACCGCGGAGGACGTCCTGTTCGACCCGGCCGAGATCGACGACGTCGTCCGGACGGAGGTGAGTGGTTCGGCCCTGTTCGCCGCCCGGTTCCGGGAGTGCGCCGCGCGGTCGCTGTTGCTGCCGCGCCGTGACCCCCGTCGCCGCACCCCCTTGTGGCAGCAACGCCAGCGGGCCGCCCAGCTGCTGGGGGTGGCGTCGGCGTACGAGCGGTTCCCCGTCGTGCTGGAGACCATGCGGGAGTGCCTGCGGGACGTCTACGACCTGCCGGGGCTGACCGATCTGCTGACGGGTGTGCGCGACCGGCGGATCCGGGTCGTGGAGGTGGAGACGCCCTCGGCGTCGCCGTTCGCCCGCAGCCTCCTCTTCGGGTACGTCGGCATGTTCCTGTACGAGACGGACGCCCCGCTGGCGGACCGGCGCGCCGCCGCGTTGAGCCTGGACTCCGGTCTGCTCGCGGAGCTCCTCGGGTCGGAGGCGATCCGGGAGCTGCTGGACCCGGACGTCCTGGCCGAGGTCGAGGCGACCCTGGCGCGCACCGCGCCGGACCGCCACGTGCGCGACGTCGAGCAGACCGCCGACCTGGTGCGGGCGTTGGGCGACCTGACGGAGGCGGAGGCCGCCGCCCGGGGTGCCCGGCCCGAGTGGCTGCGGGAGTTGGAGGAGCAGCGGCGGGTGATCCGGGTGCGCCTCGCCGGGGAGGAACGGTTCGCCCCGGTGGAGGACGCGGGCCGCCTCCGGGACGGCCTGGGTGTCGCGCTTTCCGTCGGGATCCCGACCGCCTTCACCGAACCGGTGGCCGATCCGGTCGGCGACCTGTTGTCCCGCTACGCGCGGACCAGGGGTCCGTTCACCGCGCTCGCGGCCGCGACCCGGTTCGGGCTGGGGGTGGCGGTGGTGACGGGGGTGTTGGAGCGCCTGGTCGGCACGGGCCGCCTGGTGCGGGGCGAGCTGCGCCCGGTCTCGCTCGAACCGCCGGACGCGGGCGGCTACGGCCAACCAACCGAGTACTGCGACGCTGAGGTGCTCCGCCGGTTGCGCAGGGCGTCGCTGGCGCGGCTGCGCGCGGAGGTCGAGCCGGTGGAACCGGCCGCGTTGGGGCGCTTCCTCCCGCACTGGCACGGCATCTCCAGCCGACCGGGTCGGCGGCCAGCCGGCGCCGAGGACGTGCTGGCCGTCGTGGAGCAGCTGGCGGGGGTGCCGGTGCCGGCCAGCGCCGTGGAGTCCCTGATCCTGCCCGCGCGGCTGCCCGGTTACGTCCCCGCCCTGTTGGACGAGCTGACGGCCTCGGGCGAGGTCACGTGGTGTGGCGCCGGTGCGTTGGCTGGTGGTGACGGCTGGGTCGCGTTGGCACCCACTGAGATCGCGGACCTGGTGTTGCCACCGGTCGCCGAGGAACCGCCCGACGCTCCGGCGCACCGGGCGCTGCTGTCCGCCCTGTCGGGGGGCGGGTTGTTCTTCCGGCAGGTGGCGGACCGGGCGGCGGAGATCCTGCTCGCCGAGGGAGAACCGCTGCCCGACGAGGCCACCCTGGTCTCGGCCCTGTGGGACCTGGTGTGGGCGGGGTTGGTGGGCAACGACACCCTGGCGCCGGTGCGCGCCCTGGTGTCCGGTGGCGGGGCCCGGCACCGGCAGCGGCGACGGGCTCCCCGTGGCCGGTACGCCTCCCTCCGGGCCGGCCTGGCCGGCTCCTCGGTGCCGGCCAGGCCCGGACTGCCCTCCCGCTCGGGGCCCCCTTCGGTGGGGGGCCGGTGGGCACCGGTGCCGGTCAGGGAGGCCGATCCGACTCGTCGGGCCCATGCGAGGGCGGAGGTGCTGTTGGAACGCCACGGCGTCCTGACCAGGGGGGCGCTGGACACCGAGCGGATGCCGGGCGGTTTCGGGGGCATCTACCGGGTGCTGCGCGCGATGGAGGAGGCGGGCCGGTGCCGGCGGGGTTACGTGGTGGAAGGGCTGGGAGCGGCGCAGTTCGCGGTTCCCGGCGCCATCGACCGGTTGCGCTCCTTCTCCCGTCCTGCCGGGGAGGAGCCCGCCGACCGGTCCGTCGTCGTGCTCGCCGCCACGGACCCGGCGCAGCCGCACGGCGCGGCTCTTCCGTGGCCGTCCGTCGTCGGGGAGGGCAGGCACCGGCCAGGGCGCAAGGCCGGGGCCCTGGTCGTGCTCGTCGACGGGGTGGCCACGCTCTACCTGGAGCGGGGTGGGCGGTCGCTGTTGGCCTTCACCGAGGACGAGTTCCCGCTGCGGGCCGCGGCGGGTGGCCTGGCCGGGGCGGTCCGCGCCGGCTGGTTGGACCAGGTGACCGTGTCACGGGCGGGAGGTGAGGCCCCCTGGGGTACCCGGCTCGCCGATCTCCTCGGGGAGGCCGGTTTCCGGGCCACGCCCCAGGGGATGCGGTTGCGGGGCTGACCGGCGGGCGTTCCGCGCCGGGAGCGTGGTGGCCAGTGGGAGTGGCCGTTCCGGCGCTGCCACCCGGCCGGTTCCGGCCAGCGTCGGGAGCGGCGCACCACGTTGCTCCGGACGGCCCTGTCCTGCCCCCCTGCCCCCGGCGCATGGTTGATGCCGCTACCCGCGACATCCGGGACCGGCCGCCGGGCGGCCCGCGCCGGCCCGGCGGGGGCCGCCCGGCGCGACGACGCGCCCCGGCGGTCGCGGTGGTCACACAGCGCAGTTCCCGTCCCGTTCCCGTCCTGTCCGACCCAGGAGGTCACGAACGTGCCCACACAGCGGAACGCTACGCTGCACCCACGGAAACAGCAGCTCACGACACTTTTTCACGCAACGATCCAGCGCTCCCCCAGCAGGGTCGCCCCGATGACGAACCCGGGCACCGGGAGTGATCGGTCGCGGCGCGTCGCCGGCACCGGGAGCCGCATCTGGGGGAGACGATGAGCGTCATCGGCGACGACGGTTGGCACCTCGCCAGGGCGGGCACCGGAGATGCCGCCCAGGGTCCACAGGGTCAACTGCTCACGACCACGATCAGCCAGGAGATCTGCGGAGCCAGCCAGCTCGGCGCCGGCCTCGTGCACATGCCCCCCGGGCACCACTCGCGGGCCCACCTGCACCGGGACGCGGAGTTGATCGTCCACGTGATCGAGGGCAACGCCGTGACACTGCTGGGCGAACGCCTCGAACGGGTGGTCTTCCACGACCCCGGCGACACCCTGTTCATCGCTCCCGGCGTGCCCCACGCGGCCGTCAACCTGTCCCGCTCGCATCCGATCCGAGCGATCGAGGTTCGCGGGGACCAGTGCTTCAACGCGGACGTCGTTCCGCTCCCCGAGCTCGACGAGATCGTCGGCCACGCGGCCACCCGGCTCCAGGACGAGTTCGCCGGGGACGCCCGTCCCACCGAACGGTGAGCTGACCGACCACCTCGCGGGGCCACCGCCTCGGCGGCGTCCCTCGGTGGGACTCCGAGGGCGCCGCGGCGGGGTCAGACCGCCCGCACCCCGTCGAGGGCACCGTGCGGGTCCAGCACGTACTTGCGGCTGGCGCCCCGGTCGAACTCGGCGTAGCCGCGCGGTGCGTCGTCCAGCGGGATCGGGGTGGCGTTCACCGCCTTCGCGATGTGCACCCGGTCGTGCAAGATCGCCATCGCCAGTTGGCGGTGGTACCTCATGACCGGGCACTGCCCGGTGTGCAGGGTGTGGCTCTTGGCCCAGCCGAGCCCGAGGCGGATGCGCAGCGAGCCGTGCCGTGCCTCGCTGTCGACGCCGCCGGGGTCCTCGGTGACGTAGAGACCCGGGATGCCGAGGCTGCCGCCCGCCCTCGTGACCTCCATGACCGAGTTCAGCACGGTGGCCGGTGCCTCACCCGCTCCCGCTTCCTGCGCCTTCGCCTCGAAGCCCACCGCGTCGATCGCCGAGTCGACCTCGGGGACGCCGAGGAGCTCGGCGATCCTTTCGCCGAGTCCACCCTGGGTGAGGTCCACGGTCTCGCACCCGAAGCCGCGGGCCTGCGCCAGGCGCTCGGCGTTGAGGTCCCCGACGATGACGACGGCCGCGCCCAGCAACCGCGCGGACGCGGCGGCGGCGAGGCCGACCGGACCCGCACCGGCGACGTACACCGTGCTGCCCACACCCACGCCCGCGGTCACCGCTCCGTGGAAACCCGTGGGGAAGATGTCGGAGAGCATGGTCAGGTCCAGGAGCTTCGCCAGGGCCTGGTCCCGGTCGCGGAAACGCAGCAGGTTGAAGTCGGCGTAGGGCACCATCACGTACTCGGCCTGCCCCCCGACCCATCCCCCCATGTCCACGTAGCCGTAGGCGCCTCCAGGGCGGGCGGGGTTGACGTTCAGGCAGATGCCCGTCTGGCGTTCCTTGCAGTTGCGGCACCGCCCGCAGGCGATGTTGAAGGGGACCGAGACGATGTCGCCCGGTTGGACGAACTCCACGTCCCGGCCGGCCTCGATCACCTCGCCCGTGATCTCGTGACCGAGCACCAGGTCACGGGGGGCGGTGGTCCGACCTCGGACCATGTGCTGGTCGCTGCCGCAGATGTTGGTCGCCAGGACCTTGAGCACCACGCCGTGCTGGCACTGGCGGCCCACGTTCGCGGGGTCCACCCCGGGGCCGTCACGCAGTTCGAGAGCGGGGAAGTCGATGTCCTGCACCTCGACCTGGCCGGGTCCGACGTAGGCGACCGCTCTGTTCGCACTCATCGTTCTCGCCTCCAACCATGCGGTGGAAGGGGGGCGGCGGAACCACCTCCCGACCTCCAGTGTCCGCCGAGGAGCCGGGTGCGGAGGCGGGCTGGTTCGTTCGCCCGCGTCGTCGGGCCGCCACCGACGAGTCGCGAACAGCGACCCACGAGTAGTCCGAAATATCGGACACCGCGCTTGGCGACCATCTACGGTAAGCGTTTTCAGCGGACTGGTCAAGGGCGGGCCCTCGGCTGGTGAACCAGGTACGCGAGGGAGACACCGGGACGTTGACCAGGGAAACGAGCCTGATTACCGTATCCGAAATATCGTATGACGTCCGTAGAAACTCCGCATCAACTCGGATACCGACGCTCCCCGTTCCGCTCCAACACCGCCGGCGGGACCTCCCTCCCCCGGCTCCGCCAGCTCGAGGTCAACGTCGACGGAGGTGGCACCTCGCATGCCCGGCACAGCACACGGAGGCCCCACCCTCGCGGTGATCGCCAGGGAGGCAGGGGTCTCCGTACCCACGGTCTCGAAGGTCGTCAACGGGCGCGAGGACGTCGCCCCGCACACCCGGCGGCGGGTCAGCGAGGTCCTGGAACGTCGCGGCTACATGCGCCGTCCGGTGGTCCGCGCTCCCCGGGACGGGGTCGGAGGTCCCATCGACGTGGTCATCCACGGCCTGGGCGCCTCGTGGGCGACGACGATCCTGAGCGGGGTGGAGGACGCCGCCTACCGGGTGGGGCTGGACATCGTCGTCTCGGCCGCCCGGACCGGCACCGGGCATACCGGCCGGGGCTGGTTGGACCGGGTGGCCGACCGGGGGACCGCCGGTGTGCTGCTCGTCCTCGTCGAACCCACGCCCTCGCAACGGGAGTGGCTGCGCCACCACCGCATCCCCTACGTCGTGCTCGACCCCGTGTCCGTACCGCCACCGGGTGTCCCCTCCGTGGGAGCGACCAACTGGGCTGGTGGTGTCAGCGCGACCGAACACCTGCTGCGGGCCGGTCACCGGCGCATCGCCGTGGTCAGCGGGCCCGAGGACAGGCTGTGCGGCCAGGCCAGGCTGGCGGGCTACCGGTCGGCGATGGCGGCGGCGGGGTTGCCCGTCCTCCCCGAGCTGATCGCCGTGGGGGACTTCACCCTGGAGAGCGGGCGACGGCGGGCCGGCGACCTGCTCGACCTCCCCGAACCACCGACCGCCGTGTTCGCCTGCACGGACCAGATGGCGCTGGGCGTCTGCGACGCGGCCCGGGAACGGGGGCTGACCGTACCCGAGGACCTCAGCGTGGTGGGTTTCGACGACCTGCCCGAGGCCAGGTGGGCACGACCGGCGCTGACCACCGTGCGCCAGCCGCTGAACGAGATGGCCTCGGCGGCCATCGGCCTGCTGGTGCGCCTGATGCGGGGCGAGACCGCCGAGGCGGACCGCATCGAACTGTCCACCTGCCTGGTGGAACGCGCGAGCACCTCGGCCCCGTCCCTCGGTTTCCCGGCTCCTCGCCGGGGAACCCCGACGGGATGATGGTTTCGGTACTGCGGGGCGCGGCGGCCGGCGCTGCCGGGACGACCGCGCTGAACGGCGTCACGTACCTGGACATGGTCCTACGTGGACGCGGCCCCAGCTCGGCGCCTGAGGAGACGGCGGAAAGGCTGCTCGGCCACGCCGGGGTGGCCGTGCCAGGGAGGCCGGCGAACCGCCGCGACCGCCTCAGCGGTGCCGGCGCCCTGCTGGGGATCCTGACCGGAGTCGCGGTGGGTGCCGCCGCCGGCGCGGCGCGCCGGTTCGGCTGGCGACCATCCCGCACGACCGCCGTCCTGACGACCACGGCGGCGGCCATGACCGCCTCGGACGTCCCGATGGCCGCCCTCGGGGTGTCCGATCCCCGCCGCTGGCGCCCGCGCGACTGGGCGAGCGACGTGCTCCCGCACCTGGCCTTCGGCCTGGCGACCACCTGGACGCTCGACGCCACGTCCCGGGCCTGACCACCGCGCGGCGCGCGGGCCGGCACCAGACACGACCGTGACGACCCGTCAGGAGGGTGCACCCGACATGGCAGACCAGACATTCCGCCACGAACTCGCCCAACAGCTCCGGGTTGACTCGGTGCGTTCCAGCGCCGCCGCCGGGTCTGGCCACCCGACCTCGTCCATGTCGGCGGCCGACCTGATGGCCGTCCTGCTCGACGGCTACCTGCGGCTCGACTTCACCGACCCCGGCAACCCCCACAACGACCACCTCGTCTTCTCCAAGGGCCACGCGTCCCCGCTGTACTACTCGCTGCTCAAGGCCGCCGGAGCCATCGACGACGAGGAGCTGCTGTCCTTCCGGGAGTTCGGGAGCAGGCTCGAGGGCCACCCGACACCGCGCATCCCGCCGACCGACGTGGCCACCGGCTCCCTGGGCCAGGGGCTCCCGGTCGCGGTGGGACTCGCCCTGGCGGGGGCGCGGCTGGACCGGCTCCCCTACCGCGTGTGGGCGCTGTGCGGTGACTCGGAGATGGCGGAGGGCTCGGTGTGGGAGGCGTTCCAGCACGCCGCCTGGTACGGCCTCGACAACCTGACCGTGCTGGTCGACGTCAACCGGCTGGGGCAGACCGGGGAGACGATGCTCGGCTGGGACATGGACGGGTACGCGGCCCGCGCTCGCGCCTTCGGCTGGCACGCCGTCGTCGTGGACGGCCACGATCTCGCGGCCGTGGACGAGGCGTTCGCCGAGGCGGTGGCCACCACCGGGCGTCCCACCGCCGTCCTCGCGCGCACGGAGAAGGGCCACGGCGTCCGGGCGGTGGCTGACCAGCCCGGACGGCACGGCAAGCCCCTCGACGATCCGGAGGGTGCCGTGCGGGAACTGGGCGGTGAGCGGAACCTCGGCGTCCGGGTCGCGGCCCCGGAGAACACCGGGACTCCGCACCGCTTCCCCGTCGGGGAGGCGACCCCACCTCGGTGGGAGGTGGGGGAGGAGGTCGCGACGAGGCTCGCCTACGGGGAGGCGCTGACGGCTCTCGGCGCGGCCAGGGGCGACGTCGTCGCGCTCGACGGTGAGGTCTCCAACTCCACCCATTCCGAGCTGTTCGCCCGCGCGCATCCCGACCGCTACTTCGAGATGTTCATCGCCGAGCAGCAGATGATCGCCGCCGCCGTGGGGATGCAGGCTCGGAACTGGGTGCCGTTCGCCTCCACCTTCGGCGCTTTCCTCAGCCGGGCGTACGACTTCGTCCGCATGGCCGCGGTCTCGCGGGCCGACCTGCGGCTCTGCGGCTCGCACGCCGGCGTCTCCATCGGGGAGGACGGTCCCTCGCAGATGGCGCTGGAGGACATGGCCGCGCTGCGAGCCGTCCACGGGAGCGCCGTCCTCCACCCCTCCGACGCCAACCAGGCAGCCCGCCTGGTGGAGGCGATGGCCGACCGCCCCGGCATCAGCTACCTGCGCACCCTGCGTGGGAAGACACCGGTGCGGACGCCGCCGGACGAGGAGGTCAGCATCGGCGGTAGTCGGGTGGTCAGGGCCACCGACCACGACGATCTGACGATCGTCGCCTGCGGTATCACCGTCGACGAGGCCGAACGGGCCGCCGACGTGCTGGAAGCCGAGGGCGTGCTCGCCAAGGTCATCGACTGCTACTCGGTGAAGCCGATCGACACGGTCACCCTGGCCGCGGCGGCATCGGAGAGCAGGGCGGTGATCACGGTGGAGGACCACTGGCCGGAAGGCGGGCTGGGCGAGGCGGTCCTCAGCGCACTGGCGGGAGTGGCCGACCGGCCACCGGTCCGCGTTCTCGGTGTGCGCGACATGCCGGTCTCAGGCAGTCCGGCGGAGCTGACGCACGCCGCGGGCATCGACGCGGACGCCGTCGTCGCGGCGGCACGTCACCTGCTCCGCAACCCGAGCCCCACCGTCGTGGGCTGACCGCCCTGAGCGCGGGGCCCCTCAGCCGCTCCGCCTGCCGACGAGTGCCTCCGCCACGCCGATCAGCAGCACCGACGCGACGACCGCGGCGATGAAGCCGAGGATGTTGAGTTCGAAGATGTCGCCGGTGCCCAGCAGGCTGGCGATGGTGCCGCCGATGACCGAGCCCACCAGTCCGAGTCCGAGGGTGGCCAACAACCCGAGGTTCTGCCTGCCCGGCTTCACGAGCCGGGCGAGGGCTCCGATGATGAGGCCCGCCACCAGGAAACCGATCATGGTCCGCTCCGTCCCACGTCCTCGCGTCACGTGACGTGCCGCTCCTGCGGGGGCAACGGACCAGGACCACGTCTGGTTCCGCCCGGACCCCTGCTCGGACGGAACCGCGCCACCAGGAGGGGCACCCGGGAGTCGGGCGGGAGGACCACCGGGGCCCTCGGCCCGGGGCCGGCCCGCCGAGGTCGCCCCTGCCCGGCCTCGGGCGGCCCGTGACGGGCGAGGGAGGTCCCGGTGGCCACCGCCGGGGCGCGTTCCCGCCCTGGGCGGACGCCACCCCCGGTGTCCGGCGATTAGCCGGGGTGGGCGGCGGGAACCCCGAGGGCATGGGCAAACAGATGGAAGGCGACAACACCCAACGCCGGAACCGGGCCCGCCAGGCCAGGGCCGAGGGCACCACGCCGAGTCATGCCCAGGTCACCTTGGGGGCGTCCAAGGCATCGGAGCACCTGCCGCACCACACCGGGCACGCGGAGCGGCAGCGGTCCCCCGAACGGGGGAAGCAACGCAGTGAGGTGGACCGGGGCCTCCGCAAGCGCGCCCGCTGACCCGCTCCCCCGGAGGTCGCGGCGGAACCCGGGGCTGGTCGTGGTCACGGCCCGGTTCGGACTACTCGGCGGCAGGAACTGCGGCGACCGCCTCGACCTCCACGAGTTGGTCGTCGTAGCCCAGGACCGCCACCCCGAGCAGCGTGCTCGGCGGGTCGTGCTGGTGTTCGGCGAAGGAGTCCCGCACCACCTCCCAGGCGGTCACCAGGTCCTCCTGCCGAGTGGAGGCCACGTAGACGGTGGTGCGCACGACGTCGGCGAGCCCGGCTCCGGCCTCGCCGAGGGCGGTGGCGAGGTTCGCCATCACCCGCCGGGCCTGCCCGGCGTAGTCGCCGACGGCCACGGTGCGGCCCTCGGCGTCGAGCGGGCAGGCGCCCGCCGTGTAGATCAGTTCGGTTCCTGGAGCGACGGTCGTGGAGTAGGCGTACTCGGCCACGTCGGAGAGGGTGGACGAGCGGTTCAGGCGCAGGTGTGCTGGCACGGGCGAACCCTAACCGCCCCGGCGCGGCTCCCGCGACCGGATTTCGCCCGAACCGGACCTCCGACGCGGATCGGCGTCCCCCCGCGCGGCGAAGGCCACCCGGGCGGCGCCGAGGAGGCCGCCGTCGCGCGAGACCTCACCCGCACGCACCAGGAGTCCCCGGAGGAAGGGCAGGCGGGCGTAGCCCGCCAGGTGCTCGCGCAGCGGGGCGAACAGCAGCGGCCCGGCCTGGGCCACGCCGCCTCCCACCACCGCGACCCGTACCTCCGTCAACGCGGCGGCGGACACGATGCCGGCGGCGAGGGCGCGAGCGGCGCGGTCGAAGGCCGCGACCGGGATCGGCTCGCCGGACCGCGCCGCTCCGGCGAGGTCCTGGGCGGTGGCCGTCCCCGGTCCGGACCACCCCTGGTCCCGGGCCCAACGCACCATGGACGGCCCACTGGCGATCGACTCGACGCAGCCGACCGAGCCGCAGGCACAGGGGTCGCCGTCCACGTCCACCACGACGTGCCCCAGGTGGCCGGCATTGCCCGAGGGGCCGGGGAGCAGTCGCCCTCCCGAGACCAGCCCGCCGCCGACTCCGGTCGACACCACCAGGCAGATCGCGTCGTCGAACCCTCGAGCGGCCCCGAGCCAGTGCTCCGCGGCCGCGTAGGCCGGGCCGTCCCCGCACAGCAGGACCGGGCGGCGGCCGCCGAGCAGTGACCGCACCCGGTCGACCAGGGGGAACCGCCGCCAGGCCGGGATGTTGACCGGGCTGACCGCTCCCTCCGCCAGGTGGACCGGCGCGGCGCTGCCGATTCCGACGACCTCCACCCTGTCGGCGTCCGGAAGCGCGAGCAGCCGCCGCACCAGTCGCTCCACCGCCTGGAAGACGTCGTCGGCGTCGGCCCTGGCCCCCGGGGTGTCCTCCCGGTCGGTGGCGAGTACCGCGCCGTCGCCGGTCACCAGGCCACCGGCGATCTTGGTCCCTCCGACGTCGAGCGCCAGCGCCACCTCCCCGCCGCCGTGCCGGTCCCCGTCCGCGACGAGCAGCGTGTCCCCCACCGTTGTCGCCTCCTCGCTCGCGGCCTCCGGACACGCCCCGTCGCCCTCGGGAAGGCCGTTGACATCGTTGTCGGTTCCGGTTCGCCCCCTGCCCTCCGGCGACGGCCCGGGGCCGGAACGCGACCGAGCCTAGGGAGGCCCGACGGGAACCGGCAAGGCGTCCGCCGGACCCGGTGGCGGACCCGGCGGACGCTGGGGCGGCCGGCACGCCTCCCCGGGTGTGGCCCCGCCGGGCGGGGGAAGCACGCCGCGGCCCTCCGGGAGGGTCGGCGGCCGGTGGGGCGGGGGCGGTGGTCGGTCACCGTGGCGGTCACCGCCGGCGGACGGAGGGGTCACCACCACCCTCCGTGCACCGGGCACAGGGGACGGTGGCGGTCGACCAGCGTCCACCCTGGACATCCCGGTCCACCGGCACCGCCTTGACCGGCCAAGACTCGCGCCCGTACGCTGGTCGCGGGATACGGTTCCGTTCCTTGGGTGGCGCTGTCGAGCGCGACGCGGCCACAGGGGGTCATCACATGTCGCAGCGTGCCGTCGTGTCGGCAACCCTGGTCGACGTCGCGAAGGCGGCGGGCGTGTCCTTGGCGACCGCGTCCAGGGTCCTCAGCGGAAGCCCCCGCAAGGTCCGGGAGGACCTGCGGGAGAGCGTGGTGCGCGCCGCCCACGAGCTGAACTACACGGCGAACGCCCAGGCCCAGGCGATGGCCCGGGGACGCACCGACGTCGTCGGGTTGATCGTGCACGACATCGCCGACCCCTACTTCTCCTCCATCGCCGCCGGGGTGATGCGCAGCGCGGAGGAGAATCAGCTGATCGTGACGATGTCGAGCACGATGCGGCGCCCGGAACGGGAGATCCAGTACCTCTCCGCGCTCCGGGGCCAACGCGCCAGGGCGGTGGTCCTGGCCGGCAGCCGGGTGACCGACCGGGGCCTGGTGGAGCGGCTCTCCGCCGAGCTGGAGAAGTTCCAGGCCATCGGTGGGCGCGTCGCGCTGGTCAGCCAGCCCCGCCTCCAGGTCGACACCGTGGTGTTGGAGAACCGCGCGGGTGCTCGCTCGCTGGCCGGGGCGCTGCACGAACGCGGTTACCGCCGGTTTGCGGTGCTCGCCGGTCCTCGCAACCTCGTCACGGCCCGCGACAGGCTGACCGGGTTCCGGGAAGGCCTCACCAGGGTCGGGGCGCCGCTCGCTCCCGACCACGTGATCCACGGCGACTTCACCCGCGACGGCGGGTACTCGGCAGCCGAGGAACTCCTCGCCACCAGGGCAGAGGTCGACTGCGTCTTCGCGGTCAACGACGTGATGGCCGTCGGCGCGATGGTCGCGCTCCGGGACCACGGTGTGCGCCTCCCGATCGAGGTCGGGGTGGCCGGTTTCGACGACATCGCCACCCTCCGCGACGTGACCCCGGCGCTGACCACCGTCCGGGTGCCCCTGGAGCGGCTCGGCGCCACGGCCGTGGACCTGGTGCTCGACGAGCAGCAGACGGACCGGCCGCGGGTTCGACGGGTACGGGGCGAGGTCGTCCTGCGGGACAGCACCCCACCCCGGTCGGTGGGCTGACCCCTTCCCGCCACGAGGGCCCTCGCCCGGTGCCGGGACACGACCGGCGCGGTGCCACCCCACGCACCGCCCGCCGCTGGAGCCGGGGACCGGTCGGCGGCCTCGGGCCTCCCACCGGGGGCGAGGAGCGACCGGGCACTGGGCGGCCGGGCCGGTGAGCGTTGTCCGACCGTCGGCCCCGGGTTACGGTCCCCCCGTTGTCCCACTTGACGATCGAAGGGTGCCGATGAGAGCCGAAGCCGTCTCCGACCCCGTGACCCACCACGGCGAGGGGCCCGTCTGGAACCCCGCGACTGGCCGACTCCACTTCGTGGACATGCTCGCCGGCGACGTCCTGACCCTGGCGGCCGACGGCGGGATCACCCGGACGAGGGTGGGCTCGGTCGCGGCGGTGGTCCGCCCGAACCGGTCGGGTGGTCTCGTGCTGGCCATCGACCGGGGGTTCGCCGTGCTGCCCGAAGGGGCGGACGAACCGTCGCGCCTGCCCGAGCTGTGGTCGGACCCGGGAGTGCGGATGAACGAGGGGGGCTGTGACCCGCAGGGGCGTTTCTACGCCGGCTCGATGGCCTTCGACGCCACACCGGAACGGGGCACGCTGTGGCGTCTGGACCCGGACGGCGGCACGCACCGGGTGCTCACCCCGGTGACGATCTCGAACGGGTTGGTGTGGAGCCCGGACGGGCAGCTCGTGTACTACGTCGACACGCCCACCGGCCGGGTCGACGTCTTTGACTTCGACGCCGCCCGAGGTGAGTTCCTGAACCGCCGGCCGCTGGTCGAGATCCCGGAGGAGCACGGGTCGCCGGACGGCATGGCGATCGACGCCCACGGCCGGTTGTGGGTGGCGATGTGGGGCGGGTCGGCGGTGCGTTGCTACTCGCCGGAGGGCGAGCTGGAGGCCGTCGTCGAGGTCCCGGTCCGCCAGGTGACGGCCTGCGCCTTCGGCGGCCCGGACCTCGACCAGTTGTACGTCACCACCTCCCGCGACGGGCTGGCGGACCCGGAACCGGCCGCTGGCGCGCTCCACCTCGCCGACACCGGGGTCCGAGGCCTGCCCGTCCACTCCTTCGCGGGCCTCGACGAGGGTGTCCTGCCGGGCTGAGGGCGGTCGGCCCCCGGGGCGCGTGGGCGGTGGCCAGGAGGGGCACCGCCCACGCCTCCCGCTCAGCCGGCGGTGTCCCGCTTCTCCCAGCCCTCCTTGAACAGGTTGAAGTTGGCCTGCTGGCGCGGGTGTTCGGCCACCGCGTCCAGATCCAGTTCCACGCCGAGACCGGGCCCGGTGGGCAGGGCGAAGTAGCCGTCCACCACCTCGGGGTTGCCCGGCGCGACCTGCTTGACGAAGGAGTCGGCGAAGTCGTTGAAGTGTTCCTGGATCTTGAAGTTGGTGGTGCAGGCCGCCAGGTGCAGGTTCGCGGCGGTGAGCACCGCTCCACCGACGTTGTGCGGGGCGATGAGCACGTGGTGCGTCTCCGCGGTGGCGGCGAGCTTCTTGGTCTCCAGGATCCCGCCGAAGTGGGAGATGTCCGGCTGCACGATGTCGGCGGCCTGGAGCGCGAACAGCTGGCGGAACTCGTGGCGGGTGTGCAACCGCTCGCCCGTGGCCACCGGGGCGTTGGCCCGCGCGGCGAACTTGGCGAGCGACTCGATGTCGTCCGGCGGGACCGGCTCCTCCAACCAGGCCGGGTCGTAGGGCTCGAGGAGCCGGGCGAGCCGGGAGGCGGTGGCCGCCGTGAAGCGGCCGTGCATCTCGACCAGCAGTTCCACGTCCGGGCCGACTGCGTCGCGGACGGCCTCGACCAGGGAGACCGACCGCATCGTCTCGGCGTGGTCGAGTTCCATGGTCCCGGGGCCGAACGGGTCGAACTTGAGCGCCCGGTACCCGCGCTCCACCACGGTCCTCGCCGCGGCGTGGAACTCCTCGGGGGAACGCTCGACGGTGTACCAGCCGTTGGCGTAGGCCTTGATCCGGTCGCGCACGGCTCCACCCAGCAACCGGTAGACGGGCTGGCCGAGGGCCTTGCCGACGATGTCCCAGCACGCCATCTCGACGCAGGCGATACCGGACATCACGATCTCGCCGGCCCGCCCGTAGTCCAGGTTGTACATCCGGTGGACCAGGGACTCGATGTCGAAGGGGTCGGAGCCCACCACGTGGTTCGGCGCGGCCTCGGTGAGGTAGCCGATGAGCGCGTCGGTGTGGTTGAGCATCCGGGCCTCGCCGACGCCGGTGAGGCCCTCGTCGGTCTCGACCACCACGTAGGTGAGGTTCCGCCACGGCGTGCCCAGTACCACGGTGCGAATGTTGGAGATCTTCACTGTGCCGTCCCTGTCATCCTTGCCGTCCTTGTCATGGGGTTCACCCCGCCGTCCGCGCCTGATCGCGGGATCACTCGGGCGCGGGCAGACGGGTCAACGGGCCGATGTCGCGGGCGCCGCGCGGTGACGCCTCGGCCAGGAGCCCGTGGCGGTCCAGCAGGGCCATGCCGAGCTCCGCGCGTCGGACCCGTTCCCTGCCGCTGCGCACCGCCACGTCCCGCAGGTGTTCGCCAACCGGGTAGATGTCGGGCGCGTTGCGGAGCCCGAACTTCAGGTACACCGGCGCCACGGTGCGGACGAGTTCCGGCGCCTCGAAGTGGCGGACGAAGCCGCCGAGGTTGTCCGGGGACTCCACGTAGAGGTCGATGGCGGCGCGTCCGGCGGCCCGGATCGACGCCAGCTGCGCCAGGCTCAGGTCACCTGGCACGTTGATGGAGTCGGCCCCGATGCCCTCGAACAGGGCGAAGGACGCCGGGTTGGCCGGTCCGATCAGGGCGGACACCTTGAACCGGGTGTCGGCGGGGAGGCTGCCAGCCAGGCGCAGCCGGTGCAGCGTCCACAACACCCCCTCGTCGCCGACCAGGAGCGAGCGGACGCCGAGCTCCACGGCTCGCAGGGCGTCGTCCACGCAGTAGCGGAGCTGGTCGCCGCCGCGCGCCCGGGTTCCCAGCCCTCCGGCCGAGGTGTACCGGCCGGCTCCGGTGTCCCAACTGGCCCTCGGGCCGAGGAAGAGGCACAGTTCGACCTGGGCGCGGTCGCACATGTCCAGCATCTCGGTGATCTCGTTGTCGCTGAGCATCATCACGCCGCTGCCCTGGCTGACGCGGTGGACGAGCAGCCCTCGTGCCTCGATCTCGTCGAGCACGGCGGCAAGCGGCCCCGGTCCCTCCACCGAGGGAATCTCCACGCGGAACGCGCCGCCATCGGGGAACCGCACCGGGGAGGCGGGCGGTGCGGGTTCACCCGCACCGAAACCCAGCCCCGCGACCAGCGCTCGCCCCGCCGAACCGTGATCTGCCGGTTGTCCCTCGTTCGCTGCCACCACACCATCCCGTCGGTCTTGTGCCGTCCTCGCACGCCGGGTCGCGCCGCAGGATCCGGCGCCCGTCGGACCCGTCGGGGAGACCTCTTCGGGCGGCCCACACTCGACGGTTGTCCGAAATCACGTACACACTCCGTATCTACGAACAAAAACTACGGCCTCGTTATCAGTACCGTCAAGAGTGGCCCCGGTCGGGAAGTTCGCGAGTTCGAGCAGATATTTCGGCAGGAAGTGGCCGGTCGATCCCCCTCCTCCACCCCCTCTCCCGGTGTTAGGGTGAACGGAGATTCCCGATAGCGTCCAGCATTTCGGATATCGTCCGGCGGGAAACGACACGATGTGGCCAGACTCGGCAGGGAGGAAGTCCGAGGTGACCGAGGCGAGTACGGCGGAGTCGGCGACCTGGCCAGGAGGGAGGCCCCCCACCGTCGCGGTGGAGGTGCTCGGGCCCGGCCAACACCGGCTGATCGAACACGCGCCGCCCGAGCCCGGGCCGGGGGAGGCGCTCGTCGAGGTGGCGGCCGCGGGCATCTGCGGATCCGACGTGGAACTCTTCGAAGGTCGCCGACCGGCCGAGATCGTGCGTTACCCCGTCATCCCCGGCCACGAGTGGGCCGGTTCGGTGTTGGCGGTCGGCCCCGACGTGCGGCACGTCCGCCCCGGCGACCCGGTGATCGCCGAGGGGTTCAGGTCCTGCGGTGTCTGCGCCCGGTGCAGGGCGGCGGAACCCACCCTGTGCACCGCGGAGTACGCGGAGACGGGTTTCACCCACCCGGGCGCCTTCAGTCACCGGGTGCTCGTGCCCGCGCGGCTCGTCCACCGCCTGCCCGACCCCTTGCCGCCGGGAACCGAACTCGAGCACTGCGCGCTGCTGGAGCCCGCCGCCTGCGTGGCCGCCGGGCTGCTCGCCGCACCTCCGCTCGCCGGCGGCCACTTCGCCGTGCTGGGCACCGGCACCCTCAGCCTGCTGGCGGTGCAGATGCTCGCCGCCCACCGGCCGGCCTCGCTGACCGTCGTCGGCCGCCGCGCCCACCAGTTCCCCCTCGCGGAGCGGTTCGGCGCGACCCGCTGCCTCCTGGGCGAGGAGGTGTCCTCCGCCGCCGGCACCGCCGACCTCGTCTTCGAGGCCACCGGGGCCGCGAGCGTCGTCCCGACGGCCTTCGACCTCGCTCGTCGGGGCGGCACCGTGGTGTTGGAGGGCATCGCCGGCACGGGCGAGATCGCGATGGACCCGGACGTGTTCGCGTTGAAACAGCTGACGGTCCTGGGCGTGTTCGGTGCGAGCCCGGCAGCCTGGGCCCACACGATCGGCCTGTTGGCGGCGGGTGTGCTCGACCTGGCCCCCCTCGTCTCGCACCGCGTGCCGCTCAGCGGGTACGAACGCGCGCTGGACCTGCTGCAACGACGACCGCCGGGCCTGGGCAAGATCCTGCTCGTGCCGGACGCCACGGCCTGATCCGCGACCAGACGCACCGCCCCGGAGCGGAACCCCGCGCCGGGCGACTCCAGGCTGACCGGACAGCCGCCACGGAGCACCCATGTCGACAGCGCACGAACTGAGGAGGACGACGATGCCGAGCACCCGCGCGCTCACCGGTGCCAACCTCATCGCCGGTGAGGAGAGCACCGAAGGGCCGGCCGATCTGCGGCAGACCCGCCCGGCCACCGGTGAGCAGGGCCCCGCCTTCCACCAGGCGACGGTGGCCGAGGTGCGTGCCGCGACCGCAGCTGCGGCCCTGGCCGCCCCGGTGTACGCCGCGACCCCGGCGACGACCCGGGCCGAGCTGCTGCGGCGGATCGCGACCGGGATCGAGGGGGCCGCCGACGAGCTGGTCGCCGCGGCGGACGAGGAGACCGCGCTGGGCGAGACCCGGTTGCGCGGCGAACTGGCCAGGACGAACGCCCAGCTCCGCATGTTCGCTGACCTGATCGCCAGCGGCGCCCACCTGGACGCCACCATCGACACCCCTGACCCCTCCGCGATCCCGCCGCGCCCCGACCTGCGCCGCCTCCAGGTCCCGCTCGGGCCGGTGGCCGTCTTCAGCGCCAGCAACTTCCCGTTCGCCTTCTCGGTCGCCGGCGGTGACACCGCCTCGGCGTTGGCGGCGGGCTCCCCCGTCGTGCTCAAGGCGCATCCCGCGCACCCGGCGACCTCCGAGCTGACCGGGCGGATCGTCGTCGAGGCCGTCGCGGACTCGGGTCTCCCCGCCGGTGTCTTCGCCCTGCTGCACGGTGCGGGTCCCGAGGTCGGGCAGGCCCTGGTCATCGATCCGGCCGTCAAGGCCGTCGGGTTCACCGGGTCGCTCCGGGCCGGCCGGGCACTGCACGACGCGGCGGCGGCGCGACCGGAGCCGATCCCGGTGTACGCCGAGATGGGCAGCACCAACCCCGTCCTCCTCAGCGAGGCGGCCGTCGCCGCGAGGGCCGAGGAGATCGCGGCCGGGCTGGCGCAGTCCTTCACGATGGGCAACGGGCAGTTCTGCACCAAGCCGGGGATCGTGCTGCTCCCCGCCGGTGCGGCGGAGTTCGAGTCGGCCTTCACCTCCGCCGCCCAGCAGGTCAGCCCCGGCACCCTGCTCTCCCCGCAGATCCAGCGGGGGCTGGCGGCCCAGCTCGCCGAGACCCGGGACCTCGACGGGGTGGACGTGCTGACGGAGGTGGTCGCCGACGGAGGGGGCCTGCGCTCCCCGGTGGTGGTGCTGCGCACCGACGTCGCCGGCTACCTGCGCCACGAGCAGCTGCGCGAGGAGCACTTCGGGCCCGTCGTCGTCCTCGTGGAGTACGGCTCCACGGAGGACGTCCTCGCCGCGCTGGCCGAGGTGCCCGGCAGCCTCACCGCGACGGTGCACGCCGAACCCGGCGAGGAGGACCGGCTCGCCGAGCCGATCGCCCGGCTGGTGGCGCTCAGCGGTCGCCTGGTCTGGAACGGGTTCCCCACCGGAGTGGCGGTCAGCTTCGCCCAGCAGCACGGCGGGCCGTACCCGTCGACGACCGCCGCCTGGTCGACCTCGGTCGGCACCTCGGCCATCCGCCGTTTCCAACGACCGGTCGCCTACCAGGCCGCGCCGGCGGCGGTGCTCCCCTCCGCCCTGCGGAACGAGAACCCGGACGGCATCGTCCGGCTGGTCAACGGGCGGGTCACCACGGACCCGGTGACCGCCGAGTAGCCTGTCCCGCGCGAACACCGCTGGCTCCCGGCACTCGAACCGTTCCGTGCCGGGGCCGGCGGCGGCCGAGGTCCGACGGTCCGGGCACCGGACCCCCGGTCCGCCCACCGTTCGATCCCGGGTCGCCGGCGGAGCGGTCCCGCTCCGGCCCACCCCCACAGCCACGAGGAGACCAGCGGCGATGCCCCGACTCGTACCGGCGGTCATGCGCGCCGCCGATGTCCTCGAACTGTTCCTCGGAGAACGAAGCTCGCTGTCCGCGCCGGACATCGCCGCCCGGCTCGGCCTGCCGAGGTCCACCGCGCACGAACTGCTCAACACCCTGGTCAGCCGTGGCTACCTGGCCAGGCGACCGGGCAAGGACGGGGTGTACAAGCTGGGGCCCCGGCTGTTGGAACTGGGTGCCCGCTACCAACAGGACCTGGACCTGGCCGTGGAAGGCGAGGCCGTCACCCGGCGCGTGGCCGCGGAGTGCGACGAGACCGTGCACGTCGCCGTGCTGGACGGCGCGGAGGTCGTGTACGTGTGCAAGATCGACTCGACCCACTCGGTCCGGATGATCTCCGCCGTCGGGCGGCGGCTGCCCGCGCACTGCACCGCCGTCGGCAAGGTGCTGCTCGCGGGACTGCCGGCCGACCGGCTCGACCAGCTCCTGCGGGAGCAGGAGCTGGTCGCCCTGACGCCGAGGAGCATCACCTCGGCCGCCGCGCTCCGCGCCCAGCTCGGCGAGGTGCGCCGGACCGGCGTCGCCTACGAGATGTGCGAGTCCAACCCCGATGTCGGATGCGTGGCAGCGCCGGTGACCGACTACTCGGGCGAGTGGGTGGCCGCGATGAGCATGTCGGTGCCGACCATCCGCCACGGCGAGGCCGCCTGGCAGCGGTGGGAGAAGCTGATCCGCGACGGTGCGACCGAGTTGTCCCGGCGGCTGGGCAGCGCGGTCCGCTGAGGGGTCCGCTGAGGCGGGCGGCACCGGACCCGCGCCAGGGCCGACCGTGGAGCCCACCGGAGGCCGTCGGCCCCGCTCGGGTCAGCACCGAGGGCAGATCATGCCCCCGCCGCCCTGCACGGGGATCATGGGTCCACCGCAGGTGGGGCAGAGGCTGTCGCCGTGCCAGCGGCAGTGACCGCCGCCGGGGCACGGGCAGGGGGTGCGCTCAGCGGAATCCATCTCACTCCTCAGTGGTCGAAGGGGCACTGGTCCGCGGCGACCGCGTCCACGTACACCGTGGTGCGCCCGCCTCCGACCGCCGGCCAGGAGCAGATGATCGAGTCCCCCCGCTCGGCGACCTTGAGATCGCGGAACCACGCGACGTCGAGGAACTCGGTGTCGGTCGTGCGAACCCACCGTTCGCCGAACCGGACGAGTTGGGGTTCGCCCTCCGCCGCCCGATCCCGGATCCACTCGGCCACCTGCTCGGGGCTGCGGAGCACCTCCCGGGGCGGCAGGTCGGAACGGTCGAGGCACAGGGACCCCGCACCGAGGTAGGCGTGCCAGTGCAGTCCCCTCTCCTCCCATTCCGTGCCCGCGAGCATGTCCTCGAACCTCACGACGGGATACCTCCAGGTGTGCGGACACCGGTCGCCGGCGCCCGACGGGGACCCGCGTGGACCTCCCACCGGACCGGCATCACGGTCGCGGTTCGCATGGGCCCGAGCGAAACGGGCGGCGCTCGTCGTGGTGCCCACCGAACGCCCCACATCATGTGCCGTACCCCATTCCTGGTTCACATCGGGGTGAGGATTCGGCCGCGAGCGGTCACCGAAGCGCAAGTGGACAATTCAACGACAAACGTGGACGTCGTCGTCGCCCCAGCGATCGCGAGCGCGGGAGCACGGGTCGGCAAGGAGAACACGAATTCCTCTCGCCCACCGGAGCCAGCCGATCGTCACGCGGACACCCTGGAGAGCGGTTCCGCGCGACCGTTTCCGCGCGGCCCGCGAGGCCCCCGTGCCGCCTCGTCCTGGAACGCTCGGGGCCGATCCGACCCCGAGCCGGAATCCTGGAGCCCACTCCAGGGCACGAGGCCCCTGACCAGGTAGGATTCACCCCGTCGCCATGCTCGTCGCACCCCCCGGCACGCCGGACCGCCACGACCCCACCGCCCGCCGGCGACCCGGGAAACGGTGGCGCCACACCCCTCCCCCGCGGTGCGACCGGAATGCGAGGTACGGGGATGCGCCATTACCGCCGCGCGACGCGCCAATGCCCACCAGCAATCGGAGGCACTGGTTCGGAGCATTCGACACCGCCGATCGGAAACCCTCCCCGGGGCACGGCGGATCACGCCGACGAAGGACTTCCGCTGGCCGTCAGCGCCGCGCACCGCCGTCAACGGGGCATTTCGGGAGCAGCATTTTCGTCCGCTCGGGGGAAAGCCCCGAATTCACGTACGTGACTTCCCGACGACAAGGGCGCCGGCGAGAGCACCCGGCTCCAGGCAGGTCCCGCGACGGCGCCCCGGGCAACGGCCGGGACGAGGTGCCCGCGCCACCCACCACGACGACCCGAGGAGAACCGGCCAGTGACCGGATCCCGCCGTGGCGCATCACCCACGCCGCCGAGAAGCCCGGGTCATCCCGCCCCTTCCCCGCCCGAGAGTGGTGCCCTTCCCTGGCCCCGCCGGCCCGCTTCCCCGCCCACCGGCACCGCTGGACGCCTGTTCGGCGCCCCGGATCCGCAGGCCGTGGACCGCTCTGGGGACCGGTTCGGCCCTCGGCTCAGCCAGGCGCCCCGGTCGAGCCAGCCACCGGCCCCGCCGCCGGCACTTCCGCCGCCAGCCGTCCCCGCGTCGAGGCGGGGACGGTCGTCAGCGCAGCAGTCCGCTCTCCCCGATCCACGACTCGACGCGCGGATCACAGCCGGCCGTCATCGCGGCGAAGGCACGGCGGGCGAGGCAGCCGGGTGGAGCGAGGAACGTGATCATCCGCTGGCCGGACTCGGGCAGGCCCAGGACGGCGTAACTCACCCGGCCCGCCTCCGCCAGCAGCTCCCGGGGCGGTGCCGAGTCGGGAGGAGGCGGTGGGGCGTCGGGATCCTCCGGGGCCACCTCGAAGTCGTCCGCCCCCTCCTCCAGGTCCGGATCGGCGAACAGCTCGTCGGGAGCGGCCGGAGGCGGGTCGGGCCGAGCCCCCGGCTCGCCGAACTCGGACTCGGACTCGGCGAGCCTGACGACCTCGCCCACGCCACGCCGTTCCACTCCCTGGTGGCGGATCCGCACCGATCCCCACCCAGGTTCGACGAAGCGGTGGCGCGGCCAGATCTTCCGGAAGACCGCACTCGAACCCGCCAGCCGACGAATCACCCGTTCGAGGGCCGGATCGAGCCGTTCCGCGTGGGCCCGCAGACTTCCGACGAGTTCGGTGCCCATCCGGTCCGCGTCGACGGGGTCCAGGAGCTGGCGCAGACCGGGGTCGCAGAAGAGCAGCCAGAGCAGGTTGCGCTGTTCGCCGGGACGGTCGACCAACCCGCCGAAGAGCGTGTCGGCCGGCCCGTTCCACGCCAGCAGGTCGTAGCGCCGGTCGACCACGACGGCGGGAGCCCGGTCCATCGTGCCGAGCAGCAGCCGGGCGCGGTCGTCGAGGGGTTCGCTCTCCGCCGGCTCGTCGGAGGCCTTGAGGACCAGGCGGTGCAGGTAGCCGTGCTCCGCCTCCGTGAGCAGCAGCGCCCTGGCCAGCGCGGCCAGCACGGCCACGGTGGGTCGTCGTCCCCGGCCCTGTTCCAGTCGGGCGTAGTGGTCGACGGAGATGCCGGCTCGGCCGGCCACCTCCTCACGACGCAGCCCGGGCGTGCGGCGCCGAGCGCTGGAGGTCAGGCCGACGTCGGCCGGACGCAGCTGTTCCCGACGGTGCCGCAGGAAGTCCCCGAACGTGTTCTCCGGCATTCCCCGATGGTGCGCCCTCCGAGCCGGGTTAGCCAGGGATGCGACGGCAGGGGCACGGGCCGCCAGGTCAGGGCGGGACACGGGTCCGCATCGGCCTCGTGCCGAGCGGCCCGGGCCCGTCCGCTGGCGCGGCGGCGGGGAGGTCGGCGGCGGCGGCCGGTGGGTCACCTCCCGGTTGCCGCCTCGCCGCCGGGACTGGTCGGGGTGTCCGACTCCTGCCACTTCTTGGTGATCTGCGGGAGCTCACCGCGCAGGAACTCCCAGAAGCGGGCGCTCTCCCGCAACCGCCCCCCGGCTCGCGTGCCGTCCCCGACCACGTGAACGCCCTCGTTGAGGAGGTCCTCGAGCTGCCGCAGGAGGTCGGTCCGGCGCACGAGGGTCAGGTACCAGACGTTCTCGTCGACCCAGTAGCGGTCCCGGCGCTGACCGGGCTCCCGCTCGCGTTCGAGGATGCCGACCCGCCCCAGGTAGCTGACCGCGCCGGAGATCGCCGGCGCGCTGGCCCCCAGCTCCTCCCCGAGTTCCGCCGCGGTCCGGCTCCGGTCGGCCACCAGCAGGACGATCAACACCCGGGCGGCCATCCGGGGCATCCCGAGGTCCCCCATCTGGCGCGCGAACCGCTCGACGTACCGGTCGAACTCGGCGCCGCGCTCGTTGATCCGGGACATCCGCACACCCTTCCGCCACCGATGGTCGGCACAGCCTAACGACACTAAAGCACTTCATAAAATTCACGAAATTCGTGAAAATTGGGTACGATCACCCCCACGTCACCGACCCGGCACGCTCCGCCCCGAATCCACCCGTTCGGAAGGGACCGAGAGATGACCGATGCGACACCCGTCCCCCAGGGCCTCCCCATGGAACGGCAGTGCCCCTTCAGCCCACCGCGCGGCCTGGTCGAGCTGCGCGACCAACGACCGGTGAGCCGGATGACCTACCCCGACGGCCACGAGGGGTGGCTGGTCACCGGTCACGCCCAGGCGAGGGAGGTGCTGGCCAACCCCCGGTTCAGCTCCCGAGGCGACCTCGCCAGGGCCCCGATCCCCACGGGACCGATGGCCGAGGGAACGAGGCGCTTCATCCCCCGGGGAGCTCTCACCCGGATGGACCCTCCCGAGCACACCCGGTACCGCCGCTTGCTGACCGGGGAGTTCACTGTGCGCCGGATGCGCCTGTTGGAGCCGATGATCCAGGGGATCGTCGACCACCAGTTGGACCTGATGGCCGGCGGTGACCAACCAGCCGACCTGGTCGCCGACTTCGCGCTTCCCGTCCCCTCCCTCGTCATCTGCGCGCTGCTCGGGGTCCCCACCACCGACCGGCCCCTGTTCGAACGGGAGACGAGGACGCTGTTCAGCCTCGACACCCCCGTCGAGGACCGCAACGACGCGCTCCGGAGCCTGGGCGCCTACCTGGGCCGGCTCGTGGCGGACAAGCGCGCGAACCCGCGGGACGACCTGCTCAGCGGCCTGGTGGCGGGGGGCCAGCTCGACGACGAGGAGCTGGCGACGATGGGCATGGTGCTGCTGGTCGCGGGCCACGAGACGACGGCGAACATGCTGGCCCACGGCGTCTTCGCGCTGCTCCGGCACCCGGACCAGCTCGCCCTCCTCCGCTCCGACCCCGCCCTGCTGCCCGACGCGGTGGAGGAGCTGCTGCGCTACCTGAGCGTGATCCACGTGGGTCCGCTCCGAACCGCCCTGGACGACATCCAGCTGGACGGCCAGCTCATCCGAGCCGGGGACAGCGTCACCGTCTCGGTACCGGCGGCGAACTGGGACCCCACCCGGTTCCCCGAGCCGGACCGGCTCGACATCACACGGCGATCGACCAGCCACCTCGCCTTCGGCCACGGGATCCACCAGTGCCTCGGCCAGCAGCTCGCCCGGGTGGAGATGCGGATCGGTTTCGGCTCCCTGCTCGGCAGGTTCCCCGGCCTCCGGCTCGCGGTCGAACCCGACGCGGTCCCCCTGCGGTCGGACATGGGGATCTACGGCGTCCACCAGCTCCCCGTGGCCTGGTGAGCCCCGTGCGAGTGGCGGTCGACCGGGAACGGTGTTGCGCGGCGGGCATGTGCGCGCTGGTCGCGCCCGCGACCTTCTCCCAGGACGACGAGGACGGCAGGGTGGTGGTACTCGAGGAACGCCCTCCCGAGGGTGAGCGGGCCTCCGTGGCCGAGGCCGCCGCGATCTGCCCGTGCGGGGTCATCAGCCTCCTGGAGTGATCCCGCACGGAGCCGGGGATGACGAGCCCCCGGCGGCTGGCCCGCGGTAGGCCTCCGCCGCGCCCGGGTGGGCCGAGCGGGGCCGGCGGACGTGCCGCCCGGAGGACCGGGCGAACAACACCGCCCGGTCCTCTGAGGTCCCGCCACCGTTGGCGGCCCTCGCCTCCGTTCCGGCCGGGGTGGAGCGGTCAGGGCCTGCCCACCCGGTGCTCCTGACGGCGGAGCGCCAGGAGCAGAGCCACCCCGGCCAGCGCCACCACGACCGCGCCCGGCACCTGGAACGGGGCCGGCAGGTGGCTGACGAGCACCCAGCCGGACGGCTCACCACGTGCCACCAGGAACAGCGCCACCACGCCCTGGGGGAGCAGCAGCAGGAACCCCACCACCCTGGCGATCTCCCGTGCCGCCTTCCCCACGGACGACGGGGGTGCGTCGCGCGGCCCGGCCGGACTCGGCGCGTCCGGCCGGGACACCGGGGCCGTCTCCGCACCCCGTGCCCCGACAGCCGGCCGGGCCGAGGGCACGTCCTCGTCGGAGGGCTCGGACTGGAACAGGGTGGAGTACAGCGGGCCGGCGACCAGCCAGATCACGAGCACCACGGTGAACCGGATGGCCCACCCCCACAGGGCGCCGACATCGCCCCCCGGCGGGGACAGCGCGATCAGCAGGAGCAGCACCAGGCAGGAGATCCCCCAGGCGAGCACGAGCTTCCGCCACTCCCGCCACTCGTGCCGCACCCGCAGCGGGCCACGGCGCGGCGGACGCACCGGCGGGGGACCACCCGCGAAGCGGTGGGCGAAGCGCTGGTCCGCCCACCGCACCATGCTCGGACCGAAGGCGACGCTCACGCCGAGGTACACCGCCGCCAGGCCGTGCACCGCCCCGGGATCGCCGCCTCCCCGCAGGTCCACGACGGTCAGGACGAGGATCACGACGTCCACCAGCGGGACGGACGACAACATCAGCCAGCTGAGACGTCGTCGGCGCAGCACGTACCGCACCGCGAGGCCGGCCAGGATCAACAACCAGAAGAGGATCTCAGCGGCCGCGATCGCCGCGACCAGCGGATTCTCCCGCAGCGCTTGCCAGAGGTCGGTCACGGCACCCAGCCTGGCCGAGGCGGTCCCAGCCGCGCGTCGGCGATCTGGTCCGGTCCTCGTCCTCCCGGGGGAGGACTTCCGCCGCGCCGGGGTCCGTCGTCGGGATGACGTGCCGGGCGGCCCGCCGTGCTGTGATGTGGCGGTGTCCGGTCCGCTCCGTTCCCTCGCCGCCTGGGCCCGCCCGCCCTGGCGCGACCCGCTGATCGCGGTGGCGCTGTTCACCTTCGGTGCGGTGCTCTACGAACTCCAGGACCCGACGGCACTGCCGGGGGTCGTCGACCAGCCGCAGCAGTGGGCTCGCCTCCTGGTGCTGGGGGTCTGCTGCTCCGGGACCCTCCTGCGCGCCCGCCGGCCCCCGCTGGCGCTGGCCATCGGTCTGGCCGGTGCCGGAGTGGACTTCGTGCTCGGGTTCAGCGCGCCGGTCCTGTTCGTCCTCGCGGACCTGATGTTCGCCGCCGTGCACTACGGATCCCGCCGGTTGGCTCGCGCGATGGTCGCGTTGGTCCCGGTGGCGTTGGTGGGTTCCCTCGTGGTCACCGTGGCCACGACCGGGCTGCTCGCCCTCGCGTTCCTCACCGCGGTCCAGGTGGCCGCGGTCGTCCTGATCCCCGTGTGGTGGGGCATGAACGTGCGCCAACACCGGGACGCGGCCGCGGCCGAACGCGAGCGCGCGGAGCAGGCCACCAGGATCGCCGAGCTCGACCGGCGAGCGGTGATCGCGAACGAACGCGCGAGGATGGCCAGGGACCTGCACGATGTCGTCGCCGGCCACCTCTCGGCGATCGCGATCCAGTCCGAGGCCGTGCTGTCGATGGCCGGCGGGGGTGACCAGGCCACCGTGCGCACCGTGCTCGCATCGATCAGGGAGAACAGCGTCCGTTCCCTCACGGAGATGCGGGCGATGATCGACATGTTGCGCGGCGACGAGGAGGGCGTCCGCGAGGTCGCCGCCCCGCCCCGGCTGGCCGAGGTCGATGGCCTGGTGGACTCGGCGCGGGCCTCCGGTCTCCGGGTGGCGGTCCGGAACGCCCTGGGGGCCGCCGTGGGCGAGGGGGCTCCCGGGCCCCCGGCTGGACCGCCCGCGGCGGTGGAACTCGCCGCCTACCGCATCATCCAGGAGGCGTTGACCAACGCCGTCCGGCACGCCCCCGGGAGCCGGGTCGACCTGGTGCTGGAGCGGACGGTGGACGGTGTGCTGGTGACCGTCACCAACACCCTGCCCGACCGCCTCCCACCGAGTGGTGGAACCGGGCACGGCCTGACGGGCATGCGAGAACGAGCGAGGGCGACGGGCGGCACCGTGACGGCCGGGGTGGTCGACGGCCGGTGGCGGGTGCGCGCGGCGTTGCCGGTGAGGGGAGACGACAGGTGAGCATCAGGGTTCTGGTGGCCGACGACCACGCCGCCATCCGGGCGGGACTGGTCCTCATCCTCTCCGGGGCACCGGGGATCGAGGTGGTGGGAGAGGCCGGCGACGGAGCCACGGCCGTCCGCCGGGCCGTCGACCTGCGGCCCGACGTCGTGCTCATGGACATCCGGATGCCGGGCACCGACGGCATCGAGGCGACCAGGCGGCTGGTCGGCGCCGGGACCTGCGAGGTGGTGGTCCTGACCACCTTCGACCTGGACGAGTACGTCTACGGTGCGCTGCGTGCCGGCGCGGCCGGTTTCCTGCTCAAGTCGGTCGAGGCTCCGGCGCTGATCGAGGCGGTGCGCCTGGTCGCGGCGGGAGAGGCGGTGCTGGCGCCCCAGGTCACCCGCCGGTTGCTCACCGCCTTCGCCGACGCCGCCCCGGCACCGCCCCCCACCCGGAACCTGGACCAGCTCACGGACCGCGAACGGGACGTGCTGGCTTGCCTGGGCGAGGGCATGTCGAACCAGGAGATCGCGCGCCGACTTCACATCGGGGAGACCACGGTGAAGACCCACGTGTCCCGCGTCCTGGCGAAGCTCGAGCTGCGGTCCCGCGTCCAGGCCGCGATCGCCGCCCAGGAGGCGGGGCTGGCCGGCCGGTGAGACGGGCGGCCCGGCGGCCGGGGAACCGTCGGCGTTCGCTGTCAGGCTCGGCCGGTGACGACCACTGATCTCACCTTGTTGCGGCGGGCTCGGGACAGGATGGACCGCGAGTACTGGCTGCCGCTGAACGTCCCCGTGCTCGCCCGCACCGCCCTGATGTCCACGTCGCACTTCTCCCGACGCTTCCGGCAGGTCTACGGGGAAACGCCGTACCAGTACCTGATGACACGTCGTATCGAACGCGCGAAGGCGCTGCTCCGCACGGGCGCCCTGTCCGTGACCGAGGTGTGCGTGGCCGTCGGCTGCACCTCACTCGGCTCGTTCAGCAGCAGGTTCACCGAACTCGTCGGGGAGAGCCCGAGCGCCTACCGGGCACGGCCACGTCCAGCCCTCGTGCTCCCCGGCTGCCACCTCCGCGCCCTCGCCAGGCCGAGCAGAAACCGAGAAGCACGTCGGAGGCGCCTCGCCCTACCGTCCTCGGTATGAATCTGACCTTGTCCCACACCTTCCTCTTCGTCGACGACCAGGACGCGGCGCTGGCCTTCTACCGCGACGTCCTGGGCCTGGAGGTGCGCTCGGACCACACCTTCGACGACGAGTTCGACAACATGCGCTGGCTGACGGTCGGCCCGGCCGGGCAGCCCGACCTGGAGATCAACCTCTACGCCGGCAGTGCCCTCGTCTCCGAGGAGGACAACCGCGTCCTCCAGGACCTGACGGCCAAGGGAGCGATGCCGGGGGTCATCTTCCTCACCGACGACCTCGACGCCACGTTCGAGCGCGTGCGCGCCTCGGGAGCCGACGTGATGCAGGAGCCGACCGACCAGGCCTACGGCGTGCGCGACTGCGCCTTCCGGGACCCGGCCGGGAACATGGTGCGTTTCTCCGCCCGCGCCCGGGACTGATGTCGTGGGCACGGGGCTGACCCTGCTCGCGCTCCACGATCAGGGGATGATGCCGCCCTCGGCGCGCAGGTTCTGCCCCGTGACCCAGGCGGCGTCCGGTCCCACCAGGAAGGCGACGACGTTGGCGATGTCCTCGGGCCGGCCGAGCCGACCCAGCGGCGTGGAGGCGGCCAGGGCTCCCAGCGCCTCCGCCGAGTTGGCCTGGCGGAGCATGTCCGTCTCGGTGGCCCCCGGCGAGACCGTGTTGACGGTGATGCCCCGTTCGCCGAATTCCTTGGCCGCCACCACGGTGAACTGTTCGAGTGCCGCCTTGCTCCCGGCGTAGAGGGCCACGGTCGGTGATCGCACCACGGTGTTCACCGAGGACACCGTGACGATCCGCCCGCCGTCCCGCAGGCGTCGGCCGGCTTCCTGGATGGCGAAGAACGGGCCCCGCACGTTGGTGTCGAACACGTGCTCGTAGTCGTCCTCGGTCGCGTCAGCGAAGATCGGCGCGCGGATCGTCGCGGCGTTGAGCACGACGATGTCCAGTCCGCCGAGCCGTTCCTCCGCCTGTTCGAAGAGCAGGCGGACCTCGGTGACCCTGGCCTGGTCCGCGCGGAGGGCGTGGGCCAGGCCCCCCTGGGAGCGCACACCGTCGACCACGTCGGCGGCCGCGGCGGCGTCGGACCGGTAGCTGAGGACGACCTCCGCACCGTCCACCGCCAGCCGTTCCACCACGCCCCGACCGATTCCCCGGGACCCGCCCGTCACCAGCGCGGTCCTACCGTCGAGCGCGCCCACCTGTCCTCCTGGCCATCCGGGGAAGTGCCACCGACGTTAGTCAACCGACAGCGGGCTGGCACACTCCGGCCGGACGAACCCCGCCGGCGGCTGACGGCCACCCGCCCGATCTCCCGCCCCGAGGGACCGGCGGTGGAGATCCCTCTCCCTGGCCGCGGCTCCCGCTCCTCGGCCCCGCCCCGGCACGCGCGCCGCACCGCCCGTCATGCCGGGGCGGCGGCGGGTACGGACGCCCCGCCACCCGCTCACGTCGGGCGTCCCGCCGTTGTCGCCCCCGGACTCCGCCCCGAGTACCGCGCCCGCCCGGTCCGAAGCCCCCGGAAGCCCGGTCTGGGCTCCGCCCCGCCGTACGGCGCCCCTCACCCGGTGCCCGCCGCCAAATGTCCCCCGTTCGGAGGACTCAGGCGCCGCTCGTCGCAGGGGGAACACAGGTCGGCGCGAAGCCTTCCGCTCGGGCCCCCTCGCCGGAGTGACGCCGCTGCTCCTTACGTCGTCTCCCGCCGATGAGGTGGTTGTCAGCAGCGCTCCTCGGCGGGGAGCGGACCGGCGCTCCCACCCGCGAGGACCACGAACCAGGAGACACGTGATGGCCCCACCGACGACCGACCATCTCCCCGTCGCCGGAACACCGACCGCCTGCCCCCCGCAGCCGGCCTCCCCCACCAGGAACCCAACCCCCCAGCCCACCCCGACGCCCGATCGGGCCAGCCGTCTCCGGGCGGAGCGGTCATGACCGGCGAACCGGACGTCCGCGTCCACGGCAGGGAACTGCTGTGCGAACGTTCGCGACTGGTGACCGTGCGCCCCGACCGCGCGGGGAGCCGGGTGTTGCTGCACGTGGGGACCACTCCGCACGCCGGCCTCATCCAGCTCACGCCGGAACTGGCGCGGAGGGCCGCGGACGCGATCAGGTTGGGCTCCACCACCGAGCTGGAGGGCACCTGCCTCACCGGACGACGGTGGTTGACGATCGAGCACACCCGATGGCGGATGTTGACGGGCCTGGCGGTACGCGGCCCTTACACGAACGAGGAGCCGATCGGCGTCGAACGCAGCCAGGCCGGTCTGCTGGCGGACGCGCTGGAACGCGTCGCCGGCTCGATCGTCTCCCACCGCGCGCACCGGGCGGCCCCCGTGGGGGACGACCTGCTGTGGGTGCGCCGGCACGGCCGGTGGCTGCCGCCGAGGCACCACACCGAGGAACGCTGCTGGCAGCTGTGGCTGGACGCCGTACCGGCGGGCTCCCCCTTCGCGACCCTGGCACCAGGAACCCGGTACGGGGTGTGCGACGGCCACCGGGCGCGCACCCGGCGGATTCGGCAACTCGTCACGGTGAACCGGGTCCTGCGCTGCGCCGTCAGCACCCCGGAGCAGGCCGAGGCGGAGCTCGCCGCCTTCCTCGGCGCGGTGGGGCGTGACCTGACGGTGGAGAGCTGGCAGCGGGAGGCCCACGCGCACCGCTTCACGGTCGACCGGCCCTACCAGCTCTGCGCGTGGACGCACGGGGACCCCGAGACCGTGAGCCTCGCACTGCCGGAGGGGTCGCGCTTCTCGCCGAGCGGCTGGTTGCGGATCAGCGGCTCCCAGCTGACCGAGGACTGAGTGGACGGGCAGCGGGGTCACCGCTGGTGCCGGCCGCGGCCAGCCCCCGCCCGCACGCGTCCCGTCGCCGCCCTGAGGACGGCGCACCCGGTCAGAGAGGGAGCCGCGCCGTTGGCCGTGACCGTCGCCGGGGGGCGGGGCCTGGCTCGTCGCCGCGCTCGGGCCACGGGGATGCCGCCCGGCGGCGTCGACCCCCGACGACGAGAGTTCTGACCACCTCCGCCCGCGCGGCGCACCGGCTAGTGTGCGGGGGCCGAACAGAGGACGCCGCCGCCCGGCGGTGGCTTGGTCGAGAGGACTTCGCCATGAGCGCCGTCGTGGCCGTCAGCCGCAGTGCGACCCACACCTTCACCAAACCCGCGCAGCGGAGCATCCGCCTCCTCACCGGATTGGGGGTGGAGGGCGACGCGCACGCCGGAACCACCGTCCGCCACCGGTCGAGGGTCGCGAAGGACCCGACCCGGCCGAACCTGCGGCAGGTCCACCTGATCAGCCAGGAGTTGTTGGGGGAGTTGGGGGAGCTCGGCTACCGGGTCGGGCCCGGCGAGCTCGGGGAGAACGTGACCACCTCGGGGCTCGACCTGGTGGCGTTACCGACCGACACCCTGCTCGTCTTCCCAGGGGGCGCCGCCGTGCGGGTGACCGGTCTCCGCAACCCCTGCCACCAGATCAACCGCTTCCGCCCCGGTCTGCTGGGCCAGGTGATCGGCAGGGACGACCGCGGCGAGGTGGTGCGGCGGGCGGGGATCATGGGTGTGGTCATCCAGGGCGGGGAGATCAGGCCTGGGGACACCATCACCGTCGAGCTGCCCACCGCCCCGCACTCCCCGCTGGTCGTCGTCTGATCGGCTCCCTCCCGGAGGGGATCAGCCGAACTCCGCGCGCAGCGCCGGCAACAGCTCGCCCTCGGCGAACCGGAAGAACTCGTCCTGCCGGTCCGCGCCCGCCTGCACGAGCGCGACGTCGGTGAAGCCCGCCTCGACGAACGGTCGGACGGCGTCCACGTGGCGCGCGACGTCCGGCCCGCAGGGGATGGTCGCCGCGACGTCCTCGGGGCGGACGAACTGGCTCGCCGCGGCGAAGCCGGCGGTGGAGGGGATCTCCGAGTTGACCTTCCACCCACCGCCGAACCAGCGGAACAGCCGGTGCGCCCGCCGCACCGCCTCCTCGCGGTCCGGCCCGTAGGCGAGCGGCTGCTGGCCGATCTTGCGGCTCGTGGCCCGCCCGGGTCGGGCCTCGTCCCACATCCGCACCAGCTCGGCCTTGGGCTCGGTGGCCACGAGGTGGTCACCGAGCGGGCCGAAGACCGTGCACGACTGGCGGCCGGACACCGCCATCGCCAGCGGGACCCGCTCCTCGGGCAGGTCCCACAGCTTGGCCGAGTCGACCCGGTAGTGCTCGCCGACGTAGTTGACGTAACCGCCGTCGAACAGCGCCGAGATGATCTCGCAGGCCTCGGCGAGCATCTCGTGCCGCACGTTCACCGGCGGCCAGTCCAGGCCCACCACGTGCTCGTTGAGGTTCTCCCCCGCTCCCAGCCCGAGGGTGAACCGGCCCTCGGAGAGCAGTTGCAGGGTCGCGGCCTTCTGCGCGACGACCGCCGGGTGGTACCGGATGGTCGGGCAGGTCACGTACGTCATCAGCCGCATCCGCTCGGTGGCGTGCGCGACCGCCCCGAGCACGGCCCAGCAGTACGCGGAGTGCCCCAGCTCGTCCAGCCACGGGAAGTAGTGGTCACTGCTGACGGCGAAGTCGAAGCCGGCTCGTTCGGCCGCGACCGAGTCGCGGACCAACTGCCGAGGATCTGCCTGCTCGGTGAAGAGCGTGTACCCGAAGTCAACCACCCGACGACCGTGGCACGCATCGGGTGGTCCCGCAGGGTGGCGCCCCCGCGTTCACCCCGCCGATGCCGCCCTCGATCCGGTCCCGACTCGACGGGCCACGGTCACCGGCACGGTTCGGAGGGCGGGCGGCGCGCGTGCCCAGGCCCGAGGTCAGCGGGTGCAGACGCGCAGCAACGCCCACAGTTGCGCGATGGCGTCGAAGTCCCCGTCGACCGTGACCGCCCGGTCGGGGAGCCGGCCCCACAGCCAGAGCAGGACCGAGGAGGGGTCACCGGACACCGTGGCGTCCACGGCGCCTCCCGGACCAGGCCCGACCCGGCGGACCCTCGATCCTCGGGCCCCGGCCGAGGCGTGCCAGGTCCGTCCGCCGGCGCGGACCGCGACCACTGCCTCGCGGGAGGCCGTGATCGCGAGTTCGGCGAGCCGGTGACCGAAGTACAGGAAGAGGATCTCGTCGATGCCGTCCACGGCGATCGGGGACTCGACGGGCCCGACGTCGACGAGGGAGGCCGCCTCCACGTCGACCCGGTGCACCGTGGTCTCGTGGGCCATCCTCCGGTACCAGAAGCCGCAGCGCGGGTCGGCGGGCCACAGGGTGGGGCAGGGTTCCGCCGGTTCCCTGGTGGCGAGCACCGCCATCAGTTCGGCCAGGCCGCCGTGGACGTACTCGGCGAGCTCGGGACCTCGGGTGGGGACCGGATGCGCGGCGCCGTCGCCGCCGGCGCCGCGCAGGCAGCGGGCCACCTCCCGGTGCACCCTGCCGACGTGCCGCGCCGTGTCCCCCAGGGTGCGGCCCGGGCAGCCAGGGACCTCCCCGCCCGGGTCGGCGGCGGGCAGCGCGCGAACCAGCGCGGCGCCCTCCGCGCCCACGGTGGTGAACAGGTTCTCGTAGTCCACGAGTGGAGCCGTCGTCACGCTCCCACCTTCCCCGTGCCCGGCCGAAGCCGCAGTGTGGAATCGATCAGGGTGAGGAACTGGTCGGTGCGGCGGAGGAGTTCGTCGGCGACCCGTTGGTGGGCCAGGCGGTGCACGCCGGCGTCCACCGCCGCCCGCCGGTCCGAGCACGACTGGAAAAACGTGGCCCACTCCCCGAGTTCGGGGGCCGCGTCGGCGAGCAGCACCCAGACGCTGGTGGGGCCTCGTGCGGCCGACGGCCGCGCCCGAGCCGCCACCAGCGCCGCGGCGCCCTGCACCGCCGCCAGGTACGCCGAGGAATACCTGCGGTCGGCAGCGGACGCGCGGGCGGCCTCGCCCAGCGCGGACCTCGCGCGGCGCAGGAGCTGCTCCGCCGCGAGGGAGGTCGGGGCTTCGGACGGGGTCGGGGTGTCCGGGAGCGAGGCGGACCGGAGGCCCTGCTCGGACGACGTGCCCGGCGCCGATCCTGGTACGAGGTCGGTAGGCCGGTGCGGAGAGGTGGACATCGGACTCCTCCCGGGTGGTGCCGTGACGGCTTCCGAGAACGCCGTCCCGGTGGTCGGGGTGCTTCCCCCACCCCGACCACCGGGCGGACGGAGAGGGCCGGGGCGGACCCCAACCCTTGATCGAACAGATGTTCGAACAGGGCCACCCTAGCCCGCCAGATCCCCCTCGCTCAAGTCGTGGTCTGATGGTCCCCGTGAACTCGGTGACGCACCCAGGGGTCATGGCCGTGGTCGACATCCTCCGGTCCACCGGAATGAGCGGCTGCGCCGACGGGCTCCGGTTCCTGGACTCCGACGTCCGGACGGCCGCCCAGGCCGCGGCCCAGGTGGGTGTCGAGGTGGGAGCGATCGCCAACAGCCTCGTGTTCGACGCCGACGGGGCACCGCTGCTGGTGATGACCTCCGGAGCGCACCGCGCGGACGTGGCCACGTTGGCCGGTCTCGTCGGCGCCACCCGGGTGGGCCGCGCCACGCCCGACTTCGTCCGACGTCACACCGGTCAGGCCATCGGCGGGGTCGCCCCCGTCGGCCACCCGACCCGCGTCGCCACCCTCGTCGACACGTCCCTCCGCCGCCACCCGGTCGTCTGGGCCGCGGCGGGGCACCCCCGTTCGCTGTTCCCCATCACGGTCGACCAACTCGTCGCGGTCACCGGGGGGAGGGAGGTCAGCGTCACGCGGGCGAGTGCCGCCCCGACTCCCGAACAGGAGGACGCCCCGAGGTGACCGTGCTCCCGGAGGCCTCCGGGCCGGATCGGATCGTCGCCCTCGACCCGGAGGGGATGCGGGCCAGGCTGACCGAGGCCCTCGGCATCTACGTGTCCGCCATGCGGTACCCGCCCAGCGCCGTGCACCAGCGGGCGTCGACCTGGATGTCCCACATCAGCCGGCCGGGCTGGCGGGCGGTCGCCGCGCTGCGGGGCGAGGACATGGTGGGCGTCGCCTACGGCTACCTGGGTGGTTCGGGCCAGTGGTGGTACGAGCAGGTGTTGCGCGGACTCACCGGGACCGGGGAGCACCAGGCGGCCGCCGAGTGGCTGGCCGACTACTTCGAACTCACCGAACTCCACGTGTCCCCGGCGGCACAGGGGCGGGGAACCGGGGAACGTCTGTTGCGGGCACTGCTCGGCGACCTGCCCTGCTCACGCGTCCTGCTGTCCACGCCAGAGGGGCCGAGTCGCGCGTGGCGGCTCTACCGGCGGATGGGCTTCGAGGACGTGTTGCGCCACCACCGGTTCGCCGGCGACCCGCGTCCCTTCGCCGTGCTGGGACGCGCACTGCCGATCTGAGGCACCACCCGGTTCGAGGCACCGGACCCGTCGCGGGTCCGGTGCGCCCGCCGTCCGCGTCAGAACGAGCTCAGCTGCCGGCGGAGCACGTCCAGCCCCAGCCCTCCGAGCTCCAGCGCGCGGCGGTGGAAGGCCTGGAGGTCGAACTGGTCTCCCTGCCGCTGGCGGACCTCGTCCCTGGCCCGCAGCCACAGCCGCTCACCGAGCTTGTAGGCGGGCGCCTGCCCCGGCCACCCCAGGTAACGGTCGATCTCGTCCCGCACGTTCGTCGGGTCCTCGATGGTCCGGGTGAGCATGAACTCCAGGCCCAGCTCCGGGGTCCACCGCTCGCCGTCGTGGAAGCCGTGACCGGCGGGGATCTCCAGCTCCAGGTGCATCCCGATGTCGACGATGACCCGGGCGGCCCGGAACAGCTGCGCGTTGAGCATCCCCAGCAGATCCCCGTCGTCGGACAGGTAGCCGAGCTCCCGCATCAGGCGCTCCGCGTACAGCGCCCAGCCCTCCCCGTGGCCGGAGGTCCAGCACATCAACCGCTGCCACTGGTTGAGGTTCTCCGACTGGTCCACCGCCGTCGCGACCTGGAGGTGGTGGCCGGGGACGCCCTCGTGGTAGACGGTCGTCACCTCACGCCAGGTGGAGAACTCCTCCTTGTCGGCGGGAACCGACCACCACATCCGGCCTGGCCGGCTGAAGTCCTCGTTCGGACCGGTGTAGTAGGCGCCGTTCCCCCCGCCGGGGGGAGCGATCCGGCACTCGAGGTCCATCAACCGGTCCGGGATGTGGAAGTGCTTGCCCCGCAGCTCCGCGAGCGCGGCGTCCGACAGCTGCTGCATCCACCGCTGGAACGCGTCCTGCCCGTGCACCCGGTACCGGGGGTCGTTGTCCAGTGCCCCGGCCACCTCGGCGAGGGTGCCGCCCGCCTTGATGCGGCCAGCGACCTCCTTCATCTCGGACTCGATGCGGATGAACTCCTCCCAGCCCCACTGGTAGGCCTCCAGCAGGTCGAGCTCCGCTCCGATGAAGTAGCGGGACCACAACTGGTAGACGTCCCGCCCCACCGCGTCCTTCCTCGGGGCGAGCGGGGCGAGGTCCTCACGCAGGAAGCGGGCCAGCTCGCCGTAGGCCTCCGAGGCCGCGCGGGCTCCCTCGGCGAGGTCGGACCGCAGCGCGTCGCTCGTGCCCGGCACCGCGTCGGCACCCGCCACCAGCGAGCCGAAGAAGGAGGGCGTTCCCCGCTGGCCGGCCCAGGTCTCGCACTGCTCGGCGGTCCTGGTCACCTGCCGGAGCGCCGACACCCTGCCGTCCTGGGCGGCCTTCGTCAACGAGGCCCGCAACCCGGACAGCGTCTCCGGCACCGCGCTCAGCCGCGCCGAGATCATCGCCCAGTCCTCCGCCGTCGCGGTCGGCATCAGGTCGAACACCTGCCGCACGTCCTGCACCGGGCTCGCGGTGACGTTGAGGGCGGACAGGTCCAGCCCGGCGTCGTGCAGTTCGACCTGGAGGCCGACCCGCTCCTCGAACGCCTCCTTGGCGACCCGTTCCCCCGCGTCGACCGGTTCCGCCGCCCGCACCGAGGCCAGCGCCGCCCTGGCCAGCTCGCCCCGCCGCTCGTAGCCCTCGGGGGAGAAGTCCGTCAACCTGTCGTCGTGGCCGCCGACGCCCATGAAGGTCGCCTCGATCGGTTCGAGCGCGGCGTGTTCCTCGACGTACCTGTCACTGAGCCGGTGCACACCCTGCGGGCTGGAAGACATGGCTGGCACGCTACCGCGCGACCCCGGCGTTCCCCCATCCGGTTTGCACGTGACGAACACCCTCCGCGAGCGGCGAGCATCGTTCAGGCGACACCCTGGCGGGATTGGGAGACGCGCCGCCGGCACCCTGTGGGGGACGGTCCACAGCGCGCGGACCCCCGGGGGTAGCTGGCACGATGACGCAATGAACCCGGTGCCTCGATCCTCGCTTGCCCGATCGGGACGGCTGCTGACCGCCGCGGTGTTGGCGCTGGTTGGCCTGGTTCTCACCGGTTGTCTCCGGGTTGACGTGTCATTGGAGGTCTCCGAGAACGCCAGGGTCTCCGGGCACGCCGTGGTGGCCGTGCGTCCCGTGCAGGTCGGCGACGTCGGGCCGCAACTCCAGGCGCCCGCCAAGCTGGACGCCAAAGTGGAGTCGGAGCCCTACGACGCGGACGGTTACGTCGGAACCCGACTGACCTTCTCCGAGCTGACCACCGAAGAGTTCCGCCAACTGGTGGAAGGGGGCCCGTGGGCCGACCGGTACCGGCTGACCGTCCGGCAGGTGAACGAGACCCTCTCCGTGCACGGCTCCCTCGACCTGACGCAGATCCCCCGGGAGGAGGCGGACCTCGCGGTGGTCGCCGAGTTCCCCTACGAGGTGGGCCGCACCGACGGTGACGTGGAGGGCACCCGGGTCAGCTGGTCGCCGGAACCAGGTCGCGTCTACAACCTGAACGCTTCGGTGCGCTCCTCCGGCCAGGACTCGGTGTGGACCCAGGGTGTGGTGATGATCGGCGGGCTCACGGGGAGCGCGACGGTGTTCGTGCTGATGATGGCGTTGATCTCCCGGCGCCGCAGCAGGATGCTCCCGGCCGGCGAGACACCGTTCTGATCCGCCCCCGGCTCCGGGGCGTCCCTCCCGGGCCGTTCGGGTTCGCGCGTCGGCCCGCGCGCACGTCGCCTCAGACCCGGGTGGGCGCCAGTCCGAGTCGGCCGATCACCTCACGGGTGGCCGTGGACCTGTTCAGGGTGTAGAAGTGCAGACCCCGCACCCCCTCGGCCAGCAGTCGTTCGGACAGCTCCGTCACCACGTCGATCCCGGCGGCGCGGAACGCCTTCGGGTCATCCCGGTGGGGGGCCAACCGGCGTTCCAGGGACGGCGGGACTCCCGCACCGGACAGCTCCACGGTCTTGTCCAGGGTCCGGACGGTGGTCAGGGGCATGACACCCGGCAGCAGCGGGGCGTCGCAGCCCCGGCTGGCCAGCCGGTCGCGGAGCCGGAGGAAGTCGTCGGCCTCGAAGAACAACTGGGCGATGGCGAAGTCGGCGCCCGCCCTGATCTTGCCCACGAGGTGGTCGGTGTCGGTGTCGAGGTCACCCGACCTCGGGTGCCCGTAGGGGAAGGCGGCGACGCCGACGCAGAAGGGGCCGAGCGAACGCACCAGCCGCACCAGCTCCGAGGCGTAGGTGATGCCCTCCGGGTGCGCGACCCACTCGCCGAGGGGATCACCGGGCGGGTCACCTCGGACGGCGAGGACGTTGTGCACCCCCACCGCCGCGTACCAGCCGACCACGTTCCGCAACTCGGCCAGCGAGTGGTTGACGCCGGTGAGGTGCGCCATCGGGACCAGCGTCGTCTCCTGCGCGATGCGGCCGGTGGTGCGGATGGTCCGGTCCCTGCTGGACCCGCCCGCCCCGTAGGTGATGGACACGAACGCCGGGTCGAGTGGCTCCAGCTCCCGGACGGCGCGCCACAGCTGCCGCTCGCTGGCATCATCCCTTGGGGGGAAAAACTCCACCGAGAACACCGGCCTGTCCGTACGGAGCCGATCCACCACCGCCGTCATGACTCTCAGGTTACGGATTCACGACTAGGCGTGGTACCCGTCGTCGCGCTCGTCCGCATGGTGGGAGCGCCCTGTTGGCGGGCCACGAAGGCCCTGATCGGTGGAACGAGGGAACGGCCCTCGCGTACCAGTACGTGGACTCCCCTGCCCCACCGCCACCGCGCGCGGTGAACGCGCCGCCCGGGTCCACCCCCCAGGTTCGTCACCGTCGTGGCCCCTCGCGGAGGATGACCGGGTGCAGCACTTCAGAAACGGACGGGACGAGTCCGGTCGAGACCTGATCACCGCCGTCCACGGCGCGCTGGAGGAGTTCCTCCACGACAGGAGGGCCACGGTCGCGCTGGCGTCCGCGGAGTTCGCCCAGGCGGTGGACGCGCTGTCCGGGCTGGTGCTCGGAGGCGGGAAACGGGTCCGCCCCACCTTCGCCTGGTGGGGCTGGCGGGCGGCGGGCGGCGACCTCACCTCACCGGGCACCGAGGCCGTGGTGAGGGCGGTGAGCAGCCTCGAACTCATCCAGGGCTGCGCGCTGGTGCACGACGACCTGATGGACGACTCCCCCCTGCGTCGCGGCCGGCCGACCGTGCACGTGTCCTTCGCCGACCACCACCGCCGGGAGGGCTGGCGAGGGGCTCCCGAGCGGTTCGGGATGGCCAGCGCCGTGCTGCTGGGGGACGTCGCCCTCGCCTGGGCCGACGACATGTTCTTCGGATCGGGCCTGTCGGCGGAGGCCCTGGCCCGATCGCTGCCGGTGTGGCACGCGATGCGCAGCGAGATGCTGGCCGGCCAGTACCTGGACATGCTCAGCCAGGTGCGCGGCGACGAGGACGCGGAGACGGCCCTGCACGTCAACCGGCTCAAGTGCGCCGCTTACACGGTCGAGCGGCCGTTGCACCTCGGCGCGGCGATCGCGGGCGCGGAGCAGCCGGTCGTGGACGGGTTGCGGCGGTTCGGAGCCGACATCGGCATCGCCTTCCAGCTGCGGGACGACCTGCTCGGGGTCTTCGGGGACCCCGAGGTGACCGGCAAACCAGCCGGGGACGACCTCCGCGAGGGCAAGCGGACCCTGCTCGCCTCCGCCGGCCTCCGGCTGGCGGAGGAACAGGGGCGGACGGACGCGCTGGCCGAACTGCGGGGCGTCATCGGCGACCCCGAACTGGACGCGGACCGGGTCGCGGCGACCCGCGCCCTCCTCCTCGAACTCGGCGCGGTCGACGAGGTGGAGGCCCGCATCGACCAGTACACCGACTCCGCCCTGCGGGCGCTGACGGACACCTCCGTCACCGAGGAGGCCAGGGGTCGGCTGACGGAACTGGCGGTGTCGGTGACCAAACGGGACCAGTAGCCGGCCCCCGCTCCCGCTCGCTCGGCCCGCACCCGGGGGTGCCGTGGGGAACGCCACGCGGCTGGTCCTCGCCCGCACGGTTGCGGCGCCGAGGGGAGGTGCCTACCGTCGTCGCCGCACGTGAGGAGCACCCGGCACGGCTGCTGCGGCCGGCGGCACCCCTGCCGTGGTCGGCGGGCCGGCCGCCGCCGGGACGCCCTCACCGGGGACACCGCGACGGGGAGGGAGTCGATGGGCGCGGGCCGACGGCCGAGCAGGCTGGGCCAGTACGGGATCCGGCGACGTCTCCGCGCGGTGCCCACCTGGCTGGGGGCCGCGCTCCGGGGGGCGGGTCCGGAACGGGACGTGCTCGTCCAGGCGGCGAAGACCGCGCTCGCCGCCACCCTCGCCTGGGTGATCGCCGAGCACTGGCTGAACCTCCCCCAGTCGTTCCTGGCCCCGTACGCCGCGATGTTCATGGTGTCGGCCACCGTCTACCGCTCGGTGACCGGCGCGCTCCAACAGGTGGCCGCCGTGGGCCTCGGCCTGGTCCTGGCCTTCGTCGTCGTGCGGCTCGTCGGCCCCGAACTCGCGGCCCTCGCGGTGATGGTCGCCGTCGGCGTCCTGCTCGGCCGCTGGCGCGGGTTCGGGGAGAACGGCCAGTGGGTCGCGGCGACCGCGCTCCTGGTCTTCACCTACGGCATGGCCGCCGACGCGACGATGTTGGGGATCCGGCTGGCGGAGACGGCGGGCGGGGCCGCGCTGGGGGCGCTCATCAACATACTGATCCTCCCACCCGTCCACCTCAGGGACGCCAGGACCGCCATCGAGTCCCTCGCCTCCGCGATGGCCGACCTCCTGGAGGAGTTCGCCGGAACCCTCCACGAGGGCGGGTGGCGGTCCGGCCAGGTGGACGACTGGTGCCACCGGGTGGACGGCCTGGACCGCCGCATCCGCCGGGCCGAACGGGCCGTCTCCTGGCAACGGGAGAGCACCCGGTTCAACCCCCGGCCGAGGATCGGTCGGCGACGGCGCTCCGAGCCCGTCCCACCGGACCTCACCTCCGTGCTGTCCACCCTCCGCCACCTGGAGTACCCCCTGAGCGAGCTGGCGGACATCGCCCCGTCCGTCGGGGACCGGGACGCGGACCCGGGCCCCGGTTCGGCGCTCGCGGAACCGTGGGGCGACGCCGTCGCGGGTGTCGCCGAGGCGGTGCGCCACCTCGCGGACGGGGGCTCCTGCGGGACCCGGACCGAGGAGTGCGCGGTGCGGCGAGCGGTGGACCGCGCGCACGCCCTGGCCGAGCGGCTCGACGACCAGCCGCCACGGCCCCGGGTGTGGGCCGGCACCGGAGCGCTGCTGCACGCGGTGGACCGGATGATCACCCAACTGGAGCCGCACTGCCAGTGCGAACGGCCGGACGAGGCCGGCCGTTCGCCGCTCGTCACCCGGGGCTGAGCCCTTCCCGGAAGGCCGGCGCCCGCACCGCCCGGGCACCGCGCCCCGGCGGCCTGCCTCGGGGGCGTGCGTGCGAGCCGACCAGGAACGATCACATATCGGTCAGATCGCGCAACGGAGCGATACCCCGCTGTGGGAACATAAGCCGAAATGTCCACGCCATCGTTGCCCCGATCCAGCCCCGCGCCCGACACCTCCGCGGCGGCTGCCCAGCCTCCCCTACTCCGGCGCCGGAGCCCGGATCCCGAGGCCACGCGTGACTCCCCTGACCGGCCCGAACGGCGTTCGCTGGGTCGGCGGCTCCGCGCCTTCCGCAAGCTGCTGCCGCTGCGCATCGTGCTCCTGGGAGTGCTCGGCTCCGTGGCGATGGCGCTCGGCGCCGTCGGCGCGGCCGGCGTGCTGCACCACGACCCGCTGCTGGCCAACTCCGGGTGGAGCTGGGTCCGCTTCGGTCACGGCCAGGACCTGGCGAACGCCCTCCTGTACGTGGGCCTGGGCCTCGCGGTGTGGGCCTGGGTCCGGTTGGGCCGCGAGGTCCGCATCGAACGGGTCGGCTCGCACGGTGTCCTGGCGGCGGTGATCGCCTGGACACTTCCGCTGGTCTTCGCGCCACCGCTGTTCAGCCGCGACGCCTACAGCTACCTGGCGCAGGGCAACCTGGCCGCGCACGGCCTCGACCCCTACCAGGAGGGCCCCTCCGCGCTGCCGGGTCCACTCGCGGAGAACGTCAGCTGGGTCTGGCAGAACACGCCCGCGCCCTACGGTCCGCTGTTCATCCTCCTCGCGAAGATCATCGTCATCATCACGGGCGGGAACCTGATCCTGGGTGTCATCGCGACGAGGCTCGCGATGATCGTCGGCCTGGCCATGATCTGTTGGGCGGTCCCGGGGTTGTCCCGCCACCTCGGTGGGCGGACCGCCGTGGCGCTGTGGATCGTGGCGGCCAACCCGCTCATGCTGGTGCACCTGGTCGGTGGACCCCACAACGACCTGTTGATGGTGGGTCTCCTGGCGGCGGGTGTGCTGCTGGTACTCGACCGGCGCCACCTGACCGGGATCGTGGTGGTGACGCTGGCGGCCGCGGTCAAGGCCACCGCGGCGATGGCGCTGCCCTTCCTCGTCTGGGTCTGGGCCCAGCGGCTGTCGGGGTCGTTGCGGGTCAACTTCGTCAAGACCGCCCTGGCCGGCGCGAGCGCCTCGATCGCGACGTTCACGGTCTGCACCCTGGTCGCCGGGGTGGACCTGGGCTGGATCAGCGCGCTCCAGACCTCGTCGATCATCGTGAACTGGTTGTCGATCCCCACGGCGGTGGCGCAGCTCGCCCACCTGGTGACGGGGTGGTTCGTCTCGGTGCCGCTGGGACCGTTCCTGGCCGTCACCCGGACGGTGGGCATGGTGACCCTGTTGGCGGTCGTCGTGTGGCAGTGGTGGAAGGCGCGGGTCGGCGGGTCGGAGGCCATCCGCCGGGCGGCCCTGACGATGCTGGCGGTCGCGGTGCTGTCCCCGGCGACCCTGCCGTGGTACTTCAGCTGGCCACTCGTGCTGGCGGCGGGCCTGGCGTGGACCGGGGCGGGGATGGTCGCCATGGTCTGCGCCTCGGTGTGGCTGCTGCTCGTGACCTTCCCCGACGGTGACACCGCGCTGTACTCGTGGCTCTACCTGCTGGGAGCGCTGGCGGTGTCGGTGTTGGCCGCGGTGTCGCTGGTACGGCCCGACCCCCTGCGGCTGTCGACGAAGCGGCCGGACGCGATGCCCAGGACCCCCTGACCGGACCGGAGCCCCGCCAGGGTGGCGGGGCCGGTCACCGGTGCGGTGCGGACCGGTCAGAACGCCATGGCCTGCGCCCGGCGCTTGACCTCGCGGCCCCGGTTGCCGCGCAACGCCTCGATCGGGGTGCCGGGCAGGGTGTCGTCCTCGGTGAACAACCAGCGGAGGATCTCCTCCGAGGAGTAGCCGCCGTCCCGGAGCACCGTGACAGTGCCGGGCAGCCCCTTCACCACGCCCTGGTCGTCGACGAGGGCGGCGGGTACCACGGCGATCCGGTCTCGGCGCAGGGCGAGCAGGTGACCGTCGCGCAGGAGCTGGTGCACCCGGGTCACCGGTACGCCCAGCCGCTCCGCGATGTCGGGCAGCGGCAGTGCTTCGACCTCCGGCGCGAGAACGTCGGAGGCGGTGGGGAACTCACTCACGGGAGCAACCCTGCCATACCCCCACCGTGATGCCCTGCGTTGGTTGCTCCCGTCCCCTCCGTACGATCGGGAGTTGTGAACCAACGGGGGGTGGATCTCACCGGGGCGACCCTGGAGGGCCGTTACCGGGTGGAGAGCGTGCTGGCCCGCGGTGGCATGTCCGTGGTCTACCGCGGTGTGGACACCCGGCTGGAGCGGCCGGTGGCGATCAAGGTCATGGACCACCGCTTCTCGGCGGACCGGACCTTCGTCGAACGCTTCGTGCGGGAGGCGCGGGCGGCCGCGCGGCTGCACCACCCCGCCATCGTCTCGGTGCACGACCAGGGGGTGGACCACAGCCCCACCGAGGACCACGTGTTCCTCGTGATGGAACTGGTCGACGGTGGCACCCTGCGGGAACTCCTCCGCCAGGACGGGGAGCTCCCGGTCCCCCTCGCGTTGAGCGTCCTGGAACCCGTGCTGAGCGCGTTGGGAGCGGCCCACGGGGCCGGGATGGTGCACCGGGACGTCAAGCCGGAGAACATCCTCATCGGACCGAACGACGCGGTGAAGGTCGCGGACTTCGGTCTGGTGCGAGCCGTGTCGGACGCGAAGCTCACCAGCGACAGCACCATCCTCGGCACCGTCGCCTACCTCTCGCCGGAACAGGTGGAGACCGGGGTCACCGACTCCCGGGGGGATGTCTACTCGGCGGGCATCGTGCTCTACGAGATGCTGACGGGGCGGCCCCCCTACACCGGCGACAGTCCGCTGTCGGTGGCCTACCGGCACGTCAACAGCGACGTTCCACCTCCGAGCGAGGCCGTGCCCGGGATCCCGCCCGCGCTCGACGAGCTGGTCCTGCGGGCCACCAGCCGGGATCCCGCCCGCCGACCGGCGGACGCGACGGCGTTCCGGGACGAGCTGCTCCGGGTGCGGGACGCGCTGGGCGTGCGGCGGGTACCCGTGCCCGTGCCCACCGCCGTGTGGACGCCCCCGCCGACGATCTCGACGGCGACCCCCTCCTCGGACGGTGGCGCGCCCCCCTCACCCGACGGCCCGCCCACGGAACGCATCCCCGTCACCCCTCCCGCCGGTCAGCACACCCAGCCCGGCCCGCCTCCCCCGCCGCATCCCGGGCCGGCTGGCGGCGGTCCGATCGGCCCCCAGGGGACCCGGGCGCTGAGCCGGGACGAGTACGCGAGCGGCCAGTACGGCCGTCCGCACGGCGCGGAGCACGCCGGCCACCCCACCGCCCCACCGACTCCCCCCGGCGGTCAGCGCCGCGGCCCGGTCCAGGACCCGTACTCGACCCAGCGCCGCCGGTCCCGGCGGTCCTTCGTGATCTGGATGGCGATCGTCACGGTCCTGGCGCTCGTCATCGGCGTCGCGGCGTGGTGGTTCGGGAGCGGGCGGTGGACCAGCGTTCCCGACCTGCGAGGGATGTCCCACGCCGACGCGGTCGCTGCCCTGGAGGAAGCCGATCTCGTGCCCAGTCTCGACCACCAGTTCCACGACTCGGTGGAGTTGGGCCAGGTCTTCGACACCGGTCCGGAGGGCGGCGCCGAGGCGTTGCGCGGCAGCCGGGTGCGGGTGCTGGTGTCCAAGGGGCTGCCGGTGGTTCCCGAGGTGGCGGTGGGGATCTCCCTCGACGAGGCCAACGAGCTGGTGGAGGACGCCCGGCTGACACCGGTGAGGGACGAGGGCCTCGACCAGTTCAGCGAGGAGATCGCCGCCGGGGATGTCCTCGGCCTCGATCCCGAGGCGGGCACCGAGATGGCGATCGGCGGCGAGGTCCGGGTCGTGCTGAGCAAGGGTCCCCCGCCGGTGCCCGTCCCCGACGTCACCGGCCAGACCAGGGACGAAGCCGTGGACACCCTCACCTCGGCCGGTTTCGAACCGGACGTGCGGGAGGAGTTCGCCGAGGGCGTGGAGGCCGGGCGCGTCATCCGCACCAGTCCGGACCCGGGCACCGAGATGCTGTTGGGCGAGGACAACCGGGTCGAGGTGGTGGTCTCCAACGCCGTCCAGGTACCGGACGTGACCGGGCGCCGTGTCGACGAGGCACGGCGGGACCTGGAGGACGCCGACTTCGCGGTGGAGGTCGACTCGTGGTTCGGCGAGGAACGGGGCCGGGTCTTCGGGCAGTCCCCGCCCGGTGGGGCGTGGGTCGAGCCCGGGTCGACCGTCACGCTGAACAACTTCCCGATCTTCTGATCGAGACCGGATCGGTGTGGAAAACGGCAGTTGACAGGAGGTACACCCCGTATGCTCACCGAGAGCACACGGCGTTTCGAGGCAGGGAGCGCATGATCGGTAACCGTGGTCGGGTGACGGGCAGGATCGGTCCCGGACTGGTCGGTGAGGTCATGATCCACGTCCGGGGTGGCGTGGAGGCCTTCTACGCCTACCCCGCGCGGCCAGACGCGGTGATCGAGCCGGGGAACCAGGTCCTCGTGGTCGACTTCCAGCCACCACGCAACGTGTACGTGGAACCCTGGCAGTCGATCGGCTGAGGGTGACCTGCCGGCCACCCCACGATGTCGGCAACCGATCGCCGCGCCTCCACGTCTCATCCACGCCGTGCTCCGCTTGGCAGGGAATCGTCGTTCGAGACATGGGGGTGAGCCAGTCGTGCAGGAACAGGTCCTGTATTCGGTGGCCGCGGTCGTCATCGGTCTGCTGCTGCTGTTCGTGCTGTTCCGGGTGCTGTGGAAGGTGGCGGAGCCGAACGAGGCGCTGATCATCTCTGGCCTCGGGACCGGGGGGAACACCAAGTCGCGCCCGGACAGCATGGGATTCAAGATCATCACGGGCAAGGGGACCCTGGTCATCCCCGGTTTCCAGACCGCGCGCCGGTTGTCACTGGACACCCACGGCGCCAACCTCCAGGTGTCCTGCGTGACCCAGCAGGGGCTCCCGGTGACCGTGCGCGCGGTCGTCATCTACAAGGTGGGTGACGACTTCGTCTCGATCGCCAACGCGGCGCGGCGGTTCCTGGACCAGCAGAGCGGGATGAACAACACCATCCACGAGCTGTTCGCCGGTCACCTGCGTTCCATCTGCGGCGGCCTCACCATCGAGGACCTGATCCACAACCGCGACGCGCTCACCGGAGCCGTCCGCCAGTCCTCCGCGGACGAGATGAGCAAGCTCGGCCTCGTGGTCGACTCCCTCCAGATCCAGGAGATCGACGACGAGTCGGGCTACATCCTGAACCTGGGCAAGCCGCACGCCGCGGCCGTCGCGGCGTCCGCGAGGATCGCCGAGGCGCAGCGGGACCAGGAGGCCACCGAGGCGGAGCAGGCCGCCCAGGCCCGCAAGGCCGCCGCCGTGCGGGAAAGCCAGATCCAGCAGGCTGGGTACCAGGCGGAGGTCGACCAGGCGAGGGCGAAGTCGGGGCAGTCCGGCCCGCTGGCCGAGGCCACCGCCCGCCAGGAGGTCGTCGTCCAGGAGACCCGGGCGGCCGAGCTGGAGGCGAACCTCTCCGAGCAGCGGTTGCTCTCCGAGATCAGCAAGCCGGCCGACGCCAAGGCCTACGAGACCAGGACGATCGCCGACGCCGAGCGGGACGCGCGGATCGCGCGGGCCCAGGCCGAGGCGAAGGAGACCGAACTCCGCGCCGCGGCGGACGCCACCAGGGTGAAGACCGCCGCCGCCGCGCAGGCCGAGGCGACCAGGGCCCGGGGTGAGGCGGAGGCCGCCGCGACGAAGGCGACCGGTGAGGCGGAGGCGGCCGCCGCCCGCGCCAAGGGCCTCGCGGACGCCGAGGCCGCGCAGGCCAAGGGGCTCGCGGAGGCCGAGGCGATCAAGGCACGCGCCGCCGCCCTGGCGGAGAACCAGGAAGCCGTGGTCGCGCAGCAGCTCGCGGAGAACTGGCCGGAGATCGTCCAGGCCGGGGCGACCGCCTTCGGCAACGTGGACCACATGGTGGTGCTCAACGGCGCCGAGGGCGTCGGCGACATGTTCGGGAAGGCGCTGTCGCTGGGCGGCACCGGTCTCGGGCTCGCCCGCACGCTGATGCGCGCCATGCAGGACGAGGACGGCAAGGCCGAGACCCCCGTTGTCGGTTCCGACGGCGCGACGGCGGGCGGTTCGGTGCAGAACATCCCGGTGGACCGGAGCCCGGTTCGGCACACCGACTCCTGAGCACACCGGTCGTCCCGCACCGGCGGTGGCCCCAGCCACCGGCCCGAGCGGCGGGTCGGCCTCCCGGGTCGGCCGGCGCGGCCGGTCCCACCTGGGCAGCACACGCGGGCGCCCCCGGAACCTCCCGGGGGCGCCCGTCGCCGTTGTCGACGGTCCTCACTCCGACGTGTCCCGCCGGGGACGCTCGGTCCGCTGCACCTCGGTCAGGGCATCGGGGTCGTCGTCGGCGGGCGGCTCCGCCTCCAGTGCCTCCTCGGCCCTCGTCGGGCGGTTCGCCTGCATCATGCTCCTGGTCTCCGCCTTCAACTCCTCGTCCCGCTTCGGTCCGTGCCGGTCACTGCCCCGTTGCATCAGTGGTCCTCCTTGTCGGGGTCGCTCACCACGTCGGTGAGCGAGACGGGCGCTGGTCGTTCACCGCGCCGCGTAGCGAAGCAGTCCTCCCACCTCCGTCGGTACCGTCTCGTCCTCGTCGAACAGGTGCACGTGGGCGCCGGTCAACGCCGCCGCCGCGACCACCGCCGCGTCGGCGCGTTCGGTGGTGACCTCCTCCTCCGGCAGACCGAGCTCCTCCCGGTCCACCGCGACCTGGCTGTGCTCGGGGCCCACGTACACCCGCTGCTCCAGCCCGGTGGACCGGAGCAGGACCGTGTCCATCCGGCCCTCGCGCAACGCGGTGAGCACGGGACGGAGCCCGGACAGCGCCCGGCCGCTCCCCCGGCCCAGCTCGGCGCGGAACTCCTCCAGGGCGTCCCGGGTGTCCTGGGCGACCCTTTCCCGCAGCAGTGCGCGGATCTCGTCCTCCAGGGCCTCGGTGTCCGTACCCTCCGCTCGGCCGCCGACCTCGGTGCTGACGGCGCGCTGTTGGCTGTTGGGGGGCAGCGCGGCGAGGACCTCGTTCCTGGCCCGCACCTCGCCGGCGACGAGGACCAGCCCGGCGCCGCTCCGGCGCACGAGGCGGTCGATCTCCTCGGCGATCTCACCGGCGTTGCGGGCGGCGGTGTCCTCGACCCGCTGTTGGGCCCGGTGGTGCGACCACCCCAGGCCCCGCACCTTGTGCACGGGATGGGTCTCGCCCTCCACCGTGTGCTCCGCCCGCAGCGTCGCGTTGCGCTCGTAGAGCCGCAGGTCCGCGCCGATCCGGTCGACCACCGCCACCACGAGCGGGGCCCCGGGGGCGGAGTCGGCGAGCACGGGCAGCACCTGGGGCAGCGGGGACCACCGCGCGTAGGGCAACGCCGGCGGCTCACTGACCTCCTCGTCCAGCAGCACCTCGCCGTCCGCCGCCACGAGCACCCTGCCCGCGGCGCCGACCGCCGGCTGGGCGGTGCGCAGCGCCTCCTCCAACGCGTCGATCGTGGGCCTGTCGGCCAGTTGGTCCTCCAGCTCCTCCCGGGCCTCCCGCCACCGCAGTTCGATCTCCTGACGTGCGTTCTCGGTGCTCCTGGTGACGTCCAGGTACACCGACGCGACCGGCCCCTCGGCCTGTGCCAACTCGCGAACCAGGCCTGTCTCCATGTTCACAACCTCCTCGGCGCGGGCGTCCGTTCGTCCTGCCGAGTGGGGTGGTCCGTTCGCGGTGCGACACCGCGCCGGTCCGACCCACACCCCTTTCCCGACGCCTACCCCGTCCGGCCGCCACTCACACGCCCGGTTGCCGCGCCACCGGGACACCCCGCCCCGAGGGGAGGGCCCTGAGCAGGGGAGAACCGACCGAACGGCGGTGCCGAGCCCGGCCAGCCGTCGCGGAGCGTGCCAGTTCCGCCCGCTGGGTACCCCGCTGGCGAACGGGCCGACGCGGCTGGACGGGAGGACACCACTCGTCGCGCCCGGCGGACCTGACGAACCACGAGAGGGAGACATGATGAGCGCCAGCGCTTCGGAGGAGCCGTGGCAGGAGATCCCCGACGTCCACCAACCGGGCCCGGACAACGACGAGCCGCTGAGCGTCAGCGAGCAACTCGACGAGGACGACCTCGACGTCGACCCGCTGGAGGAGGGCGTGGAACCGCCGGAGGACTGGTCGGAGGCGAACCGCTTCGGCACGACGCCGAGTGAGCAGCGGGCCGGGGAGGGGTTGGACGCCCGGCTCAACGAGGAGGTGCCGGACGTCGGACCGGTCGACGCGCCCGACCGCGGCCGCGCGGAGACACCGGCGGAGGAGGTGGACGAGCTCCCCCCTGACGACGAGTTCCCGGACGAACCCGCCCAGCGGGAAGGCGTGGTGCTCCAGGGGGACGTCGTCGACGACAACGGGTTCGCCGCCGAGGACGTCACCGGACGGACCGCGCAGCGGACGGACGCCACCGAGGAGGGCGCCATCCGGGTCGAGCCCGAGGAGTAGGGCCAGGCGCGCCCCGTCCCCGGGGCCCCTGGTGTGGGTGTGGGCGCGCTGGGTACGAGGAAAGGACAAGTGGAGGAACGCATCGCGAGTGTCCCCCGGCGTGGCGGGCGCCCCCGGACGGGTGTGGCGCGCGATGCGGGTGAGGACCGGGAGGGAGTGGCAGGTGAGCCGACTCGGACAGCCAGAGCAGGAACAGGACTTCCCCGGCAGCTCGGAGGCGATGGAGCCCGGGCCGAGGGACCGCATGGCCGACTACGTGGGACGAGGCCTGCTCGCCGGGCGCAAGGCGCTGATCACCGGCGGCGACTCGGGGATCGGCCGGGCGACCGCCGTGGCCTTCGCCAAGGAGGGCGCCGACGTGGCGGTGGCCTACCTCTCGGAACACGAGGACGCCGAGGTGACCCGCCAGCTCGTCGCCGACGAGGGACGCCGCTGCGTGCTGTTCCCCGGGGATCTGGCCGACCCGGCGCACTGCCGGGAGACCGTCGAGCAGACGGTCCAGCACCTGGGTGGCCTCGACCTGCTCGTGAACAACGTGGCCGAGCAGGAGCCGGTGGACTCCCTGGAGGAGATCTCGGACGAGGCGTGGCTGCGCACCTTCGCCACGAACATGCACAGCTACTTCCACGTCACGAAGGCGGCGCTACCGCACCTGCGTGAGGGCAGCGCGATCATCAACACCGGGTCGGTCAACGGGCTGCGGGGGAACGCGACGCTCATCGACTACGCCGCCACCAAGGGGGCCATCCACGCCTGGACCCGGTCGATGGCCCAGTCCTTGGTCGACCGGGGCATCCGGGTGAACTGCGTGGCGCCCGGCCCGGTGTGGACGCCGCTGATCCCGGCCACGCTCGGTTCGGAGCGCACGGGATCCTTCGGGGGGCAGGTGCCGATGGGGCGACCCGCGCAGCCTGACGAGATCGCGCCGTCCTACGTGTTCTTCGCCGCCCCCGCGCTGTCCTCGTTCTACACGGGGGAGGTCCTGGCGCCGCTCGGTGGGGAGATCATGCCGAGCTGACGGGCTCCCCGGGCACCGGCTGGCGGCCAGCGGCCGCCAGCCGGTGTGGTGTCAGGGGTCAGTTCCGGCCCAGCACCTCGAGCAGCACCTCGGGGTGGTCGGTGATCACGCCGTCGACCCCGTGGGAGACGGCGGTGCGCATGTCCGCCTCGTCGTTGACGGTCCACACGTTGATCGCCATACCCAGTTCGTGGACCCGGTCGACCAATGCGGGATCGGTGTCCCGGAAGCGGGGGTTGGCCTGCTCGGCCCACCTGCTGGCCGCGACCAGCTCGGCCTCGCTGGGACGCGAGCCGAAGAGCAGCCCCACCGGGACGACACCGAGCCGCTGGTGGAAGGCCCGCATCTGCTCGTGGTCGAAGGACTGCACGACCAGGGTGTCCCCGCGCACCGCACTCCACAGGTAGTCGGGCATCGACCGCAGCTCGCGGGCGATGTCCGCGCCCAGCCCCTCCACTCCCTCGCAGACCTTGACCTCCAGCAGCAGGCCGGTGCCCGGGTCCAGTTCGCGGACGGCCTCCCGCAGTGTGGGCACCGGCTCCCCCGCGAACTCGGGCCCGAACCACGAGCCGGCGTCGAGCCTGGACAGCTCGGCCAGGGTGAGGTCGGCGACGGCGTAGGAGTCGCGGTCCGGGAAGACGTCCGCCGCGTCGGTGGTGCGGTCGAGCGTGCAGTCGTGCATGAGCACGATCTCCCCGTCGGCGGTGCGCTGGACGTCGATCTCCACGTGGTCGGCGCCGATCTCGTCGGCCGCGCGGATCGCGGCCAGGGTGTTCTCCGGTGCCGTCCCGGACGCTCCCCGGTGCGCGACGACCTCCGGGCCAGCCGTGCCGGGCACGGTCCCGCCGGGGAGGTGGGCCGGGTCGGCCGCCGCGGCCGAGGTGGGGGCGAGCAGTGCCGCGCCGACCAGCGCGGCGACCGCGACCAACCCGCCACGGCCCGCCGTCGAGCGGCGTGGCGCGGCGGAGTCCCGGTCCCGCCGGGTGTCGTCGCCTTCGGACAGCCAGTACGCCATGCGATCCCTCCAGGAGTGCGGTGGTCTCGGTGGATGGTCACCGTCCGGGGTAACCGGAAAGTGATCGCGACCCTACCGGCAGTTGACCATCGCCTCCCACCTCCAGTGGATGCTCGCCGAGCCGGGTGGGTGCGCCCTCCCACGGACGGCACCCGGCCGGCTGGTCCCGACGGGGACCCGGCCCCCGGCCGGGGGACCGAACTCGGCGCCGTTCGGGCGTGGTCGGGTCTGGCCGTGCCCGTCGGCGGGATCGGGCACGCCGGTCCAGGACTCGCCGGCGGGGACTCGGCGGGCGGAAGGGCGCGCCGGGCGGGAGCTCCCGCGCGGCGGTCTCAGGCCTCGGCGACCAGGCGGCGCAACTCGTCGAAGCTCGGGAGGAAGGCATCTCCCGGGCACTGCGTCACCTTCCAGTCACGGTGACCCGAGATCACCGGCATCCCGCGCACCGCGCCGGTCACCGGGTCCGTCCAGTTCGTGGTGCCCAGCGGATCCAACGAGCACCAAGAGCACAGGGCGGCGAGCACCCGCACGAGGCTGTCGACGGCGTCGCGCGCGGGAGCCGAGGCGGAGAAGTCCCCGACCAGGCAGACCCCGACGTTGCCCCTGTTGTAGCTGGCGACGTGGCCCGCCGTCACCGCCAGGGGCGCGCCGAGCTGGGGGTCCCGGTCGAAGACGGGGAAGCCGTCGGTACCGGACACCCGTCCCTCGTAGATCCGGCCCTTCGGGTCGATCAACAGGTGGTAGCCGATGTCGCCCCACCCGTTGCTGACGGCGTGCAGCCGGTAGACGTGCCGGATGTCGGCGGCGTGGTCGGCGGAGGGCGCGATGGCGGTGTGGTGCACGGTGAGCACCTGCGGGCGGGTGAACTCCTGCTGCCACAGTTCCTCCCCGCCGGCGCCGAACCGCAGGCTCTCGTCCGCTCCCCACCCGGCACGGCTGACCACGCCCAGGCTCGGGCCCGCCTCCCCGGACAGCGTCAGGTCCTCGACCGGATCGTCGCGCCCCTCGACGCCGCCCTCGAAGGCCAGCACCGTCGCGGCGTGGTGACCGGCGGGCAACCGCACCTCCACCGACCGGGTCGTCGGGGGCACCGCCACCAGCGTCGAGGTGCGGGGTGGCAGCTCGTCCCGCCCGTCCTCCACCACGGCCAGCTGGCGCCAGTCCCCCGAGGGGAGCGGGCGAACGGCCCCGGCGTCCGTGCCGGTCAGCGGCCCGTCGAAGAGCAGGCCCACCCGGCTCGTGCCCTCGGTGAGGGGCACCCGCTGCCCGTCACCCACCCCGGCCAGGGCCGTGGGTGGTGGGGCCGCGTCCCCACCGGTGGCGCCCAGGGCACGCGGTACCCCCAGCGCCATCGCGCCCGCTCCGAGCAGCACACCGGTCAGCAGATCACGTCGTGTGGCCATGACTCTCCTCAGGACGGCGTTCGTCCGGGCGAGCAGTCCCGAACCCCGGGTATCAGAGTCAACGACGAGCGGCGGGCTCCCGCAAACGCGCCACGACGGGCTTAGACACGAAAGAGGGATGGGACGTCGGTCCGTGTCGGACCGACGTCCCACCCCTCGCGGTGCCGCGCCGGCGTCCGCACCGCCGGCGCCAGGGCACGGGATCAGGCGCGCAGCATCTCGGCGATCAGGAACGCGAGTTCCAGTGACTGCTGGGTGTTCAGGCGCGGGTCGCACGCCGTCTCGTACCGGCCCGCCAGGTCGGAGTCGGAGATGTCCTGGGCACCGCCCAGGCATTCCGTCACGTCCTCGCCGGTCAGCTCGATGTGGACGCCCCCGGGGTAGGTGCCCAGCGCCCGGTGCACCTCGAAGAAGCCCTGCACCTCGTCGACCACCCGATCGAAGTGCCGGGTCTTGTACCCGGTCACGGACTCGACGGTGTTGCCGTGCATCGGGTCGCACTGCCAGATCACCTGGTGACCGGTGGCGGTGACCTTCTCCACGATCGCGGGCAGCACCTCCCGCACCTTCGTGCTGCCCATCCTGCTGATCAGGGTGAGCCGGCCGGGCTGGTTCTCCGGGTCGAGCCGCTCCACGTACTCGACCGCCATCTCCGGCGTGGTGGACGGCCCGATCTTGAGGCCGATCGGGTTCGCCAGCAGCTCGGCCAGGGCGATGTGCGCGCCGTCGAGCTGCCGGGTGCGCTCACCGATCCAGAGGAAGTGGGAGGACAGGTCGTAGAGCTTGCCGTTGTCCAGCCGGAGCAACGCCCGCTCGTAGTCCAGCAGGAGCGCCTCGTGGCTGGAGAACACCTCCACCGTGTGCAGGTTGGTGTCCCGGACGCCGCAGGCGGACATGAACCGGAGTCCCCGGTCGATCTCGCCGGCCAGCGCCTCGTAGCGCTCGCCGGCCGGGGAGTTCAGCACGAAGTCCTTGTTCCAGTCGTGCACCCGGTGCAGGTCACCCATTCCGGCGGAGGTGAGGGCGCGGACCAGGTTCATCGTCGCCCCGGCGTTGGCGTAGGCGCGGATCATCCTGGACGGGTCGGGTACCCGGGCCTCGGGCGTGGCCCGGAGCGAGTTGACGATGTCACCCCGGTAGGAGGGCAGGCCCAACGCGTCGGTCGGCGAGGACCTGGGCTTGGCGTACTGGCCGGCGATGCGGCCGACCTTCACGACCGGCAGGCTCGCGCCGTAGGTGAGGACGACGGCCATCTGCAGCAGGGTGCGGATGTTGGCCTTGATGTGTGGTTCGGTGTTGTCCGCGAAGGTCTCGGCGCAGTCGCCGCCCTGGAGCAGGAACGCCTCGCCCCTGGCCACCTCGGCCAGGCGCTGGTGCAACAGGTCGACCTCGGCGGCAACCGTGATGGGCGGCACACTCTCCAGCACCGCCCGCACCTGGCGGACGGCCTCGGGATCCGGCCACTCCGGCTGCTGGGCGGCCGGCCTGGCCAACGCGGCGTCCAGCTGGTCGCGCAGCTCGGCCGACAGCGGCGGGAGCTCGGGCAGGGTCTCCACCGGCACGTCAACGGTCCAATTCACGGCAGCCAGCTTAGCGGCTACCGACGGTGGCCCGTCCGGACCGAGACGGCGGTGGGGGGAACGGTCGGTGAGCCCGGCCACGCCCAACCGGCCCGGGAGGCACCACGAGCACGGGCGGAAGCCGGACGACCACGTCGCCTCTCCCACCCGTGCTCGGCGATACCACCCGAAAGGGCTAGTTGCCCTTCAGGATCAGCCGAAGAACACCTCGGCCTCGGCGTAGCGCTCCGAGGGCACCGTCTTCAGGCTCTCGGTCGCCTCGGACAGCTTCACCCTGACGATGTCGGTCCCGCGCAGCGCGACCATCACGCCGAACTCGCCGTCGGTGGCGGCGTCCACCGCCTGGAGGCCGAACCGGGTGGCGAGCACCCGGTCGTAGGCCGTCGGGGTGCCGCCGCGCTGGACGTGGCCCAGCACGACCGCCCGGGACTCCTTACCGGTCCTGGCCGCGATCTCGTCGGCCAACCAGGTACCGACGCCGCCGAGCCGGACGTGCCCGAAGGCGTCCTTCTCGCCGGTCTGGAGCACCTCGGCGCCGCCCTCGGGCATCGCGCCCTCGGCGACCACGATGATGGGCGCGTACTCCCGCTCGAAGCGGCGCTCGACCCAGCCCACGACCTGGTCGACGTTGAACGGCTTCTCCGGCACCAGGATGACGTTGGCCCCGCCGGCGAGCCCCGAGTGCAGGGCGATCCACCCGGCGTGCCGGCCCATCACCTCGACGACGAGCGCCCGGTGGTGGGACTCGGCCGTGGTGCGGAGCCGGTCGATCGCCTCGGTCGCGATGTGCACGGCGGTGTCGAAACCGAAGGTGTAATCCGTGGCGTTCAGGTCGTTGTCGATCGTCTTCGGCACGCCGACCACGCCCACACCGTCGTCGGTGAGCTTCTTGGCGACCCCGAGGGTGTCCTCGCCCCCGATGGCGATCAACGCGTCCACCCCCTCCTCGGCCAGGGTGCGCTTGATCGCCTCGACGCCGCCGTCGACCTTGTAGGGGTTGGTCCTGGACGACCCGAGGATGGTGCCGCCCCTCGTGAGGATGTCCTCGACCTCGTCCAGCCCGAGCGGTTTGGTCAGCCCCTCGATCGGACCCTTCCACCCGTTGCGGAAGCCCACGAAGTCGTGCCCGTGGACCTCGACGCCCTTGCGGACGACGGCCCGGATGACCGCGTTCAGGCCCGGACAGTCGCCGCCTCCGGTGAGCACCCCGATGCGCATTTGCTCGACTCGCCTCCCTTGAAGACCCGGCGACGGGCCCGCCCGGTCTCCTGCTCGAACGCCCGTCGCCGGAAGCTGTGCGGCCACGCTGCTACCGCGTGGCTGACATCACTACGGGAGAGAGACTGCCATGCGCTGGATCGGTGCAGCAACGGGGCTTGGGGATCTTCCCGGTCCCCGCCGACGTCCTCGGGGCCCACCGGGGCCGCAACGGGGACACCGCCCGCTCCCGGGCGGCGAGCCGGGACGCCCGCCTCCCAGGGCGGGGACGGCGGTGTCGGGCGGTGCCTGGTCGGTTTCGGACCGTCAGGGGTGGGCCGGGGCTCGGTCAGCTCGCGCGGCGGCCCACGAACGAACGCCACCGCTCGTCGATGACCCGCCACCGCTCCCGGTTGTGCCGGGCGTCGGCGAGGGCGTCGTGCGCGTCGTCCGGGGGTGCGGGCAGCCGGGGACGGCCGACGTCCTCCCACCGCTGCCGCAGGTCCCTCGTGAAACGGGGGAGCTGAGGGGGCAGGGCCGGCATCGCACCCCAGAGCTGGGCGAGGACGACGTGGTCGTAGGCCGCGTACCAGGCCCACAGCTCCACCTCACCCGGCCCGGACTCCGGGCCGGTCAGGAACTCCAGCAGCTCGGCCCGGATGCGGGAGCGGTCGCGCCACACCGGGCTGGCGGGAGGCGGCAGCTTCGACAGGACGTTGTTCCGGACCCAGGTACCGGCCCGTCCTGGGTCGAACTCGGTGGAGACGGCGTAGAACTCACGACCGTTCTCATCGACCACCCCGATCGACACCAGGTCGATGGTGACCCCGTCCTCGATGAACTCGCAGTCGTAGAAGTACCGCACCCGCCCACCCTAGGCGGGCCCTTACCCGATCGGGGCGAGGGGGCGGAGACGCCCGGGCCCCCTCGAACGCCGGGTTCGGGGTCCACCCCGAGGCGTGGAGGGGGCCGGGGACGTCCGCCCGCGCACCAGCGGCGGGCTGGTCAGCTCGCCTTCGACTGGGGGAGCCTGTCGACCTCGGTCGCGGGGACGCGGGGCGGGACCGGGAGCGTGCCGCTGGCCAGCTCCTCCTTCGCCTTGGTCGCGTAGATGTCCACGTACTCCTGCCCCGACAGCTCCATGAGCGCGTACATGATCTCGTCGGTGATGGCCCGTTCGACGAACCGGTCACCCGCCAGTCCGTCGTACCGGGAGAAGTCGAGGGGCTTCCCGACCTTGATGCGGATCGGGTGCGGCCGCCACATCTTGGAGCCGATGGGGTTGGCCTTGTCGGTGCCGAAGACCACGACCGGGATGACCGGGACCTTCGCCTCCAACGCCATCCTGGCCACACCGGTCTTGCCCTTGTACAGGCGCCCGTCGGGTGACCGGGTGCCCTCCGGGTAGACCCCGAGCAACTTCCCCTCGTTGAGCAGGCGCACCGCGGTGTCCAGGGCCGCCTGCGCGGCCGAACCACCGGAACGGTCGACGGGCACCTGGCCGACTCCGGTGAAGAACACCTTCTTCAGCCACCCCTTGACGCCCTTCCCCGTGAAGTACTCCCGCTTGGCGAGGAAGGTGACCCGTCTCGGTACCCGGAGGGGCATGAAGAAGGAGTCGGCCACCGCGACGTGGTTGCCGGCCAGGATGGCGCCGCCGGTGCGGGGGATGTTCTCCGCGCCCTCGATGCGCGGCCAGAAGAACAACCGCATCAGCGGGCCCATGAAGATATTCTTCATCAGCCAGTACATCACTGTGGCTTGCGCCTCCCTCAGCTACGAACCCGGAACCCCCTCGGCGACCGGGAACCGGCGGCCGGAGCAAGCACCAGCGTAGCCAGTCGGGCCGCGACGCACCCCCCGCCAGTGGCCCGTCCCGCGTGCGACGATGTGCCGGGTGCGCCCGTGACCGATCTCCCGGAGGAGGCCGCAGTGCCCGTGCTGCCCGGCGCCGAACCGTTCGAACACGACGGCTCGGCCGACGTCGGTGTCCTGCTGTGCCACGGCCTGACCGGTTCCCCGCACAGCCTCCGCCCCTGGGGCGAACGGTTGGCGGCGGAGGACTACTCGGTGCGCTGCCCCCGGTTGCCCGGTCACGGCACCCACTGGCGGGAGGTCGCCAGGACGCGCTGGCAGGACTGGTACGAGTGCGTCGAACGGTCCCTGGACGAGTTGCGGGATCGCTGCCGCACCGTGTTCGTGGCCGGCCTGTCGATGGGCGGCACGCTGGCCCTGCGGCTGGCGGAGCTCCGCCAGTCCGACATCGCGGGGCTCATGCTGGTCAACCCGTCGGTGATGACCCGGCGCCGGCTCGCGGCCCTCACCCCCTGGTTGGCCCACGTCATGCCCACGACCCGGGGTATCGCGGGCGGCATCGCCAAACCGGGGGTGCGCGAGGTGGGCTACGACCGCCTGCCGCTGCGGTCGGTGGCCACCCTCGCCGAGCTGTGGCGGCTCGTCCGCGCGGACCTCGGCAGAGTTCGGCAACCCGTCCTACTGTTCCACTCAGTGGTCGACGAGGTCGTCGAACCGGTCAACTCGCGAATCGTGCTTGACTCGGTGCGGAGCACCGACGTCACCGACGTCGTGCTGACCGACAGCGGCCACGTGGCCACCCTCGACTACGACGCGGACATCATCTTCAACCGGAGTGTCGACTTCGTGCGGCGGGTGCACGCAGCTCAGGCAGGAGACCGGCCATGACCCGAAGCCCGGGTGGGGCGGACAACCCGGAGGACATCGACGCGGCGTTCGCCGAGATCATCGAGGGGCTGCGCCGGGACACCGGTGGCAGCCCACCCTGGCCAGGGGAGGAGGACGGCCGCCAGCGCCGCCGGGACGCCACCTCGGACGAGGAGGAGCGGGAACGCGAACGCCGCGACCGGGAGGACCGGGAGGAGTCCGCCGCGGCAGCGCTCGCCGAGGAGGAACGGGAACGGGCCGCTCGCCAGGCGGCGGAGGAGGACGAGGGGCACTTCGAGCCCCCCGAACCGCCGCCGCTGCCCCGCCCGAAGCGGAGCACGGTGGGGGCGCTCGCCCTGATGGGCCTGGGCCTGTTGCTGCTGATCTTCCCCTCGCTGCTCGGTCTGAGCCGGGATGTGGCGCTGCCCCTCGGGCTGCTGGTGATCAGCGGAGCGGTCGGGCTGCTCCTGCTCAAACTGCGGCAGGGACCGCCCCCGGACTCGGGCTGGGACGACGGGGCCCGGCTCTGAGGCTCCGGGCTCCACGACCACGGAGCCGGTCGACCACGGAGCCGGTCGTCGGTAGGCCGCATGCCGAGATCATCGGGCGCCCTCGGCTCACGCCTCCCGTGCCGCGCTGACCGACCTGCCGAACCGGGCCCTCCAGGGGCGCGCCTCCGGCCGGGACGACGGTGGCACCCGGCACGTTCCGGTCCGGCCGGGTGCGGCTGCCCGGCGGAGGTGCGCACGGGGACCACGCCCGGACCCGCCCGGCTCACCGGGTCGGAGTCGCCCTGAGGGTGCTCTCCCGCCCCACCAGGTCGTCACGGGCCAGCTCGGCCGCTCCCACGATGCCTCCCCGACCACCCAGGGCGCTCACCCCGACGCTGGCCAGCGGGCGGTGCCCGGTCCCGGTCGCCGCGCGGGTGTAGTGGTCGACCGCCGAGGCCAGGTACAGCTCGGACGACGCGGCGACACCCCCGCCGAGGACGATCAGTTCCGGGTCGAGGACGTCCGACACCAGGGCGAGGCCTCGTCCGAGCCACCCGGCGAACTCGTCGAGCCCGGCCGCCCCCAACGGGTCACCGGCGACGGCGGCCTCGGCCACCCCCTCGCCGGTCAGTTCCCGCCCGGCCGCGAGTTCGGCCGCGAGACCGGAACCGGGCCACGACCGGTCGGTGGCCAGCTCGACGACGGTGTCCACGAGTGCGGTACCGCTGCAGTAGCGCTCCCAGCACCCGGTCTTGCCGCACGGGCAGGGGCGCCCACCCGGCACCAGGGAGAGGTGCCCGAGCTCGGGGGCGACGCCGTGCGCTCCCCGGTAGAGCCGCCCGTCGACCAGCAGCGCGGCCCCGATACCCGTGCCGACCGCGACCATCGCGACGACCCCTCGGTCCCGGGCCGAGCCGAAGCGGTACTCGGCCAGTGCCGCCGCGTTGACGTCGTGCTCCAACACGACGGGGGTCCCCAGGGCGACGGACAGCCGGTCCCCCACCGCCGCCCCCTGCCACGGGAGGTGCGGGGAGAAGCGCACGAGGCGGCGGTCCTCGCTGATGAACCCGGCCACGGCGAGTCCCACGGCGGAGACGGGGTGCCGTTCGCCCAGCTCGCGCACCACCCGGACCACCGCGGCGTCCAGCTCCGCCTCGGTCCGGGGAGTCGGGGTGGTCGCGAGGTCCACCACCCGGCCCGTCGGGTTGACCACGCCCGCGCGGATGCTGGTACCCCCGATGTCGATACCGACGGTCAGCACCCGTCCTCCCAGCGGACGGCGATGGGGCGCACGCGTGGCGCGTCCGCCGGCGGGGAGGGGCTGGGAGCGACCGGGTCGCCCGCCGTCGCCTCGTCGGGACGCGGAACGGCGCCACTGGTCGACGCCGACTCGGGCACCGGGTCGGCGTGGTCGACGTCCAGGACGTCCTCGTGCCCGTCCGGTGCCGCTGGCGGGTCCTCGCGGTCCCGCCCGCCCGTCGACGGTTCCTGGGCGGTTCGGTCCCCGGTCCGGTTCTCCCGGGCACCGGCCGTCGCGCCCGGGGCCGGGCTGGTCTCGTCCAGCGCGCTCCGCACCACCGCGAGCAGACCGAGCAGCTGGTCGGCCACCTTCACCCCGAGATCGGGGCGGTCCCCGCGCACCAGCCCGGAAACGGCGCAGACCGGGCACCCCACGCAGGAGGGGCCGTGCCGCTCCCCCTCCTCCGCGCGCCCGCGCAGCTGGGCGGCCCAGGGTTCCGCCCGCCGGTGGACGGTGTCGAGGAGCTGCCCGAGCTCGTCGAGGAGCCGCCTGCCAGCCTCCGGAAGACCGTCGTCCGGCCGTGGGTCACTCATCTCTCACCGCATCCACAGTCGGGGGTCGGGGCGGAAACGCACGGTCAGCCCACCGGGCCCCGCCGAGGCCGACACCACCTGGCAGCGCCGCAGCACCGATGGCAGGTCGACGAGCCGACGACGACCGTCGACGGTGACCACCAGCTCGTCTCCGACCCTCGCGAGGTCCAGCGCCGCCTCGGCGGCGAGGGGAACGGCGAGGCGGAGCAGGTAGTCCCCCTCGTCATCCTCGCGCCACACCGAGATCAGCCTGGTCGGTGGAGCGCCGGCCAGCGGGTCGTCCGCCCCGTACAGGGCGAGCGCCAGCTCACCCAGTCTGGGCAGGCCGACCGGCTCGTCGGCGACGTGCGGCACCACCCGCACCGGTACGTCGGTCGACTCGCGCACCTCGGTCAGGACCGCCTCCTGCTCGGCACGCCGCCGCCGCAACCAGTCGGCGGCCGTTCCGGTCTCGTCGCCGACGTCGGGCACGAGCCGGTTCACGACGACACCGTCGACGCGCACCCCCTGGAGGGCCAGCGCCGTCAGTGTCCGACGGGTCTCGGCCGCGACCACCCGCTCCGGGGTGAGCACGAGCCGTACGCTCGTCCGTTCCTGGTCGAGCAGCAACTCCCGCAGTTCGGCGAGCCGGTCGGCCAGCGCCCCCAGCTCGCGCCCGAGGCTGTCCCAGCGCTCCAGGCCGCCACCCGCGAGTCCGCCGAGCAGCCCCCGGACGGCTCGGCGGTGCGCCGGGAACAGCCGCTCGAGGTACCCGGCCAGCGCCTCCGGCAGGGCGACCAGCCGGAGGGTCTCCGCCGTCGGCGCGCAGTCCACCACGACGGTGTCCCACGGACCGGAGGCGGCCAGCCTCGCGACCTCGGTCAACGCCAGGATCTCCTCCACCCCGGGCAGGACGGTCAGCTCCTCGGCGTCGAACTCGTCGAGGCCGGCACCGGAGAGCAGGGTCCGCAGGTGCTCGCGCAGTCCGGCCCACGCACCGTCGACCAGCGAGCGGGTCTCGATGTGGGCGGCGGAGAGGCCGTCGTCGAGTTCGGCCACCCCGTCCCCGACCGGGACGCCCAGCGCGTCACCGAGCGAGTGGGCCGGGTCGGTCGACACCACCAGCACCTTGCCGCCGAGCGCGGCGAGGCGGGCGGCGCTGGCCGCGGCGAGGGTGGTCTTGCCCACCCCGCCCTTGCCGGTGAACAGCAGGAGTCGCACGGGGACCTCGTCAGGGAAGAAGGAGCGGGTGGGTGCCGGGGGGCCGGGCCAGCGGTCAGTCCCGGCCCTCCACGCGGCGCCTGAGCCCCTTGAGGGCGGTGTCCATCACGACACGTTCGGCCTTCCGCTTGAACAGCCCGATCATGGGGATGGTCAGGTCGACGGCGAGCGTGTAGACGACCTCCGTCCCACCGGGCACCGCCCGCAGCTGGTAGCTCCCGCGCTGCGACTTCTGGGTCTGCCCCTCCACCAGCTCCCAGCTGACGGACAGGCCGTCGGCCGCCCAGTCGTACTGGAGGACGTAGGTGTCCTTCACGATCCCGGCGTCCAGGGTGAACCGGACCCGCTCGGCTCGCCCGTCGTCCCGGGCGGCCAGGACACTGGTCTCCTTCAGCCCACCGGCCCACTCCGGGTACGCCGCGAAGTCGGCGATCACCGCCATGACCTCGGCTGGCGCCGCCTCGATGTGGATGGACTGGGTGGACTGGTCGGCCATGCTCGGCAGGTTACCGTGCCAGCCGAGGTCACCAGTGCAAGACGTAGGGGCTGGCCGTGCGCTGGAAGTGCCCCACGTTGACGCAGTCGGTGACGCCGATGCGCGCCCTGGCGGACCACGGTTGGTGCACGTGGCCGAACAGCGCCCACCGGGCCCGCTGGGCGCGGATCCGGTCCAGCAGCCCCTCCGAACCGATCTCGACGCGGCGCGCCACGACGTCGTAGCAGAGTTCGTCGAGCGCGGGGGGCACGTGGGTGCACCAGACGTCCACCTCGCCCAGGGCGTCGAGGGCGAGGGCGAAGTCCTCGGGGGTGCGCAGGTAGGCACGCCAGGGGGCCGGCCCCGTCAGTGGCGGGACCCCGGGGGGCAGCACCGCGCCGCCGGCGAACCCGAACCGCAGTCCGCCGAGGTCCACGCTCTGCCCGTCGAGCATCACCAGGCCCTCCCTGGCGTACTCGGGCCAGAGACGGGGGGAGTCGACGTTGCCCGGGGTCGCGTAGGTGGGCGCGTCCAGCGCGCCGAAGAGCACGTCGTACTGCTCCCGGACCAGCTCGTCGACCGACCCCGCCGGGTCGGCCAGCTCCCCCCACAGCGAACGGACGTAGGCGGCGGCCCGGCGCCCGTCCTCACGCCGCAGGCGCGCGAACGTCCGGACCCGGTCCGGTCCGAAGAGGCGGCCCAGCACGCCACGCTCGTGGTCGTGGTAGTCGACGATGTCGAGCAGATCACCGAGCACGACCACCGCGTCGGCCCCCGCACTCGCCCTGGCGAGTGCCTCGGCGTTGCCGTGTACGTCCGAAACCACGTGAACCCGCACGCCCCGAAGGTACCCACTGGCTGGTCGGGTGACCCCGGGATGTCGTCGACCCTCGGTGTCCCGGCGGTGGGAACGCCCCCGCGTTCAGCCCCGCTCCCGCTGGGCGCCGCCCCCGGTCCGGCGGGCCGGGTCGACCCCGGGCGGCCGGGTGCCGTCGAGCTCACCGCGTACGGCGAGGGCCACCGCGCGCCCCCGGGTCCGCCACCGGTTCCGGGCGACGGCGTGCGCCAGTGGGAGCAGTGCGGTGGGCCACCAGGACGGCACCACCGGGTCGGCCCGCAGGAAGTAGTGCAGCACGGTGCCGTCGAGCACGGGTTCCAGCCACACCTCCATCGTGCCGACCAACGGCCCGTCGACCCGCCACCGCACCCCCTCCGCCCCCCTGTCCTCCTCCACCCGCAGCAGGAGACCGGGCCACCAACCGGCCCAGCGCCGCTCGTCACCGAGCGTCGAGGCGGCCACCTCGGGCGGCACGGCGAGGAAGGTGTCGTCGGCGATGTCGACCACGGGCATAGTCGGACAGCGTGGCAGAAGCGGGCCCGGTGCGGGGTTCGCCCCGGCATCGGCCCTCCTCGGCGGAACGGCAGAATGGCCGTGCGGCCCACCCGCCGGACGAGGTGACCTCGGTCGGAGCGGGGAACCGGGCGAGCCGACTCCCGTCGGGTCGCGGTTGACGGGCGAGAGCACGAGCCCGCGAGGAGGCACCTGTGCGTGAGTTCACCGTCCCCGCCAGCTCCACCGTGCAGGAGGAGGAGAACCTCACCGACGTGGTGTGGGCCAACGCGGACCGGTTCGCCGGCGCGGTCAGCCTGCGCCGCAGGGTGCGGGGGGCGTGGGTGGACGTGACCGCCGCCGAGTTCGCGGCCGAGGTGCTCGCCGCCGCGAGGGGGCTGGTCGCCACCGGCATCCAGCCCGGTGACCGGGTCGCGCTGATGTCCCGCACCCGGTACGAGTGGACCCTCTTCGACTTCGCGGTGTGGGCTGCCGGGGGCGTGGTGGTCCCCGTGTACGAGACCTCGTCCCCCGAGCAGATCCGGTGGATCCTCTCCGACTCGGGGGCTCGACTGGTGGTGGTCGAGTCCGACGACCACCTGGACCGGTTGGAGGAGGTACGGGCCGACCTGCCCCAGCTGGTGTCCGTGTGGCGGTTCGATGACCCGGCGGCGGCCGGCGACGCCCCCGCCCCGCCATCTCCGACGGCCGCGGTCGGCGTGGACGGCCTCGTCACCGCCCTCGTCGACGGCGGCGGGGCGGTCCCCGAGGCGGAGGTCCACGCCCGCGCTCGGGCGGTGCGGGCCGACGACCCGGCCACCGTGATCTACACCTCGGGCACGACCGGGCGGCCGAAGGGGGCCGTGCTCTCGCACCGCAACCTGTTGGCCCAGGCCAGGGCCGAGATGGCCTGCGCTCCCGAACTGCTGCGGCCGGGCAATTCGCTGCTGATGTTCCTCCCCCTCGCCCATGTCCTGGCCCGGGCGACCTCGATCGCCGCCATCCACTCCAGGACCACGCTCGGGCACAGCCCGGACACCAGGGACCTCATGAGCGACCTGCGCACCTTCCGCCCGACGGTGATGGTCGGGGTCCCCCGTGTCTTCGAGAAGATCTACCAGGGCGCCCGCGAGCGGGCCAGGGCGGCGGGCCGCACCAGGATCTTCGACCTGGCCGCGGAGACGGCCGTCGCCCACAGTCGGGCCCGGGACCGCGCGGGGGTCCCGCTGGGGCTCCGGCTGCGGCACGCGGTGTTCGACCGGCTGGTGTACCGGAGGCTGCGCGCCGCCCCCGGGGGGCGGTGCCTGGCCGCGATCTCGGGAGGAGCCCCCCTCAACGAGCGGCTGGTCCACTTCTTCCGGGGTGTCGGCCTTCCCGTGTTGGAGGGTTACGGGCTGACGGAGACCTCGGCCGCGGCCAGCGTCAACACCTTCGGGGCGACCCGGGTCGGCTCGGTGGGCCGCCCGCTTCCTGGCACGACCATCCGGGTGGACGACTCCGGCGAGATCCTGGTGCGCGGCGAGATCGTCGCCGAGCGCTACTGGAACGACCCCGAGGCGACGCGGACGGCGTTCGGCGACGGCTGGTTCCACACCGGGGATCTCGGCGAACTGGACCAGGACGGGTTCCTGCGGATCACCGACCGCAAGAAGGACATCATCGTCACCGCCGCGGGCAAGAACGTGGCCCCCGCCGTCCTGGAGGACCGGTTGCGCGCCCACCCGCTCATCGCGGAGGCGCTGGTGGTCGGGGAGGGACGCCCGTTCGTCGGAGCGCTGCTCACCCTGGACGTCGAGGCGCTCCGCGCCTGGTGCGAGGAGCACGGCGTGGCCGGGGAGGACCGGGCCGGGCTCATCACCGACCCGAAGGTGCGGGCGGAGGTGGGACGCGCGGTGGACGAGGCGAACCGCGCGGTCTCGGCCGCGGAGTCCGTCAAGAAGTTCACGCTGCTCGACGTCGACTTCTCCGAGGCGGGCGGTGAGCTCACCCCGAGCCTCAAGGTCCGGCGGGCCGTGGTGGCGGAACGCTACGCGGCCGAGATCGAGGAGCTGTACCGGCGCTGACACCCACCGCGGGTCGACGCCCGGCGCTCCCCCGGCCGGCGGTGCCCGTCCGCGCACCGCGCCCGCCGCGCCACGACAGCTCGGCGACCGCCTCGGTCACGGTCGATCACCCCCGGATGAGCGAGGTCAGCCGTCCCGCCAGGGCCTCCCACCGCCAGTGGGTGACCGTCCACCGCCTACCGGCCTCCCCCATCGCCCTGGCCCGCTCCGGGTCGGCGAGCAGGTCCCCGACCCTGCCCTCGACGGCCGCCAGGTCGCGCCCGTCGACGACGTGCCCGGTGACTCCGTCCCGCACGGTCTCGGGCGCGCCGCCGGAGTCGCCGGCCACCACGGGCAGCCCGGTCGCCGACGCCTCCAGGTACACGATGCCCAGCCCCTCGACGTCCAGGCCGCGACCTCGGGTGCGGCAGGGCATGGCGAAGACGTCGCCGGCCGCGTAGTGCGCGGGCAGTTCCGCCCAGGGCACCGAACCGGTCAGCACCACGTGCTCGTCCACCCCGTGCCGCGCGGCGAGCCCGCGCAGCCGGGCCTCGTCGGGGCCACCCCCGACGATCAGCAACGCCGCACCGGGAACGCGCCGCCGGATTCCGCGCAGCGCGCCGACGAGCACGTCCTGCCCCTTGCGCCGCACCAGGCGGGAGACGCAGACGACGACCGGGCGGTCCCCCAGGCCGTAACGGGAGCGGATCTCGGCCCGGGCCGCCGGGTCGGGGCGGAACACCGTCGAGTCCACACCGGACGGGAGGTGTTCGAGCGCGGCCCACCTCCCGAACGCGGCGGCGAACCGGGACCTGGTGTACCGGCTGACATAGGTGATCACGTCCGCGCCGTCGCCGATGCGGCGGAGCGCCTGCCGGCTCCCCGGGAGCATGGACCAGCCGACCTCGTGCCCGTGCGTGCTGGCCAGGACACGGTGCACCCCGGCCTCCCGCAACGACGGCCCCAACAGGGCGAGCGGGGCCGCCGCTCCGAACCAGGCCACCTCGCAGCCCCGCGCACGAGCGATGTCCCTGGCCCGACGCGACACGTCCGGCGTGGGCAACATCAGCCCGCCGGGGTGGCGCACCACCTCGAAGGGCTGGCGGGCGTCGAACTCGGTGGCGGACTCCCCCGGGCCGCGCCACGCCGGTGCGTAGACGACGAGGTCGTCCGGGGGGAGCGCGCTGGCGAGGGCGTGCAGGTAGGCCTGGATGCCACCGGGGCGGGGCGGGAAGTCGTTGGTGACCAGCAACGTGCGGCGCACCGGGCGAGGGTACACGGCGGGCCGGGCGGCCAGGGCCGGCGCGCGGAAGGCGGGCGGGACGTCCGGGAGCGGCCCGGGCCACGCCACGTTCGCGCGCTCCCACCCCTCACCCGCGTGACAACGCCAGGCCACGCCGCGAAGATCGGCTACCGTTGGTGCATGGGAGCGCTTCGGAGGCTGTGGGGGAAGCCGGAGCGGACCGCCCCGAGCCGAACCAGGCGGGAGTACCCGCTGTGGTGGCTACGGCCGCACGACCGCCCGGTGCGGCACGGGATCCTGCCACACCACATCGGACGCCCGACCGAGCCAGAGGGCTACCGCGCGATGTGCGGCGACGTGGTCTGGCCCGCCCCATCGGACGCCAGTCCCCACGTCCCCCGCTGCGCCGCCTGCGTGCGGTGGGCACTGGCCCACGCGGACGAGACGCCGCCGCAGGCCCCGTACCTCGGTGACGACGCGGACGACGACTGAGTCCTCGCGGCTCGCCCGGCGGGACGTCCCGGGCTCACCGGTCGCCGTCACCCTTGCACCAGGGACACGTGACCGCGCCCTCCCTGGTGTGGATCACGCCGGAACCGTTGCACGGACCGCACATGATCGCGAGCAGCATCGACATCAGCATCAGCGCCCCTCCCTACCCCCGGTCGCGCTGCCGCCGGGGAACGCTCCGACCACGCCGAGGCCGCCCCGAGAGTAGCGACTCTCAGTGACACTGAGGTACCTCTGCGCTGTCACTTCGGCCCGGTTGTCGGTGGGCGGCCGATCTGGCGCGACGAAGTGCTTCCCCAGTCGATCAGTAGGACCAAACCCTGCTCCGTTCGGCTCCGAATCATCAGGGGTTCGGCCGCGCGCCAGGGACGGCGTGGGGGCGCACGACGCGGGAGCGAACCGACCCGTGGGCGGGCGGGCACGGCGCCGGAGGAGGGACGGCCCGGCGGGAGCGCCGGCCCCGGCCGGCACGACTCCCTACCGACCCAGCGGTTCGAGGGCGGCCAGGACCACCTCACCCCGGATGCCCAGCCCCCGCACGGCGGTGGGGCGCGGGAGGAAGACCTCCCGCGCCCCACCGGACTCCACCGCCGCTCCGCCGGGAGCGGCTCGCGCTCAGGCGACCCGTCGCATCGCGGTGACGGGACTGCTCGACGCGCGGTCGATCGGCACGACCTTCACCACGTCGCCCGTGGTGGGGGCGTGCACGACGTTGCCGCCGCCCACGTACATGGAGACGTGGTGCACGGGGCTGCCGTAGGCGATGATGTCGCCCGGGGCCAGCTGGGCCCGCGACACCGGAACACCGGCCGCCGCCTGCGCCCTGCTGTTGCGGGGGACGCCGATGCCCACCTGGGCGTAGGCCCACTGGACGAGACCGGAGCAGTCGAAGGTGCCCGGGCCGGTCGCGCCGTACACGTACGGCGTGCCCTGCTTGCCCAGCGCGACGTTCGCCGCCTGCGCCCCGGTGCCGCTTCCCGGCGGCACCTGCCCGTAGTCGGTCTGGCCCTCGCCGACGCCAGGCATCTGGACCTGGAGCTCCTCGGCTTCCTTCTGGTCGATGAAGGACTGGACCTCGGCGATCTTGGCGTCCATCGCCTCCTGCTTGGCGCCCAGCTCGGACTCGATCCGGACCGCCTCGGCCTCGGCCTCCTCCGCGGCGGCCCTGGCTTCGTCGGCCGCCTGCTCGGCGTCGCTGGCCTGGGTCACCACGGCGGAGAGGCGGTCCATCGCCCTGCGGTTGCCGTTGGCGAGGACGTCGAGCGCGGAGAGCTGCTGGAGGAAGACCTCCGGGTCGTCGGCCACCAGCAGGGCCGACAGCTTGTTGAACCGGGCGCCCTGGTAGGAGGCGCTCGCCAGCTGGTCCACCTCGTCGCGGAAGGTCTCCTGTTCGGCCAGCGCCTGCTCGGCCGTCCGGGTCGCCTGCTCGGCGTCCTCGGTCGCCTCACGCAGCTCCTCGCGCCGGGCCTCCAACTCGTCGTTGGCCTGGTGCAGCTCCTCCGTGACGGCGACCGCTTCCTCGTGGAGTTCCTGGAGCCTGGCTACCGCCTCGTCCTTGGTGTCGAAGTCCTGGGCGAGAGCGGGCGTGGGGAAGAGGCTCAGAGCCACCGCGACCGCGGTGGCGGCTAAGGCACCGCGCATCGTGCGGTTCCGTCGATGCGAAGCCACGTCGCACGCAACTCCTTTACGTTGTCTGACCGCCGACCGGAGATGTCCGCGGCATCGGTCCTCATCCGGCCCGGACCGGCACTCGATGCCCGGTCGGACCCGCCGACGCGCGAGACCGGCTCAGCTCCCCGACTCGCTGATGTGGCGGTGACCAGCAGAGCCGCCCTTCTGGGCGGCTGCCCGCCGCTAGGTCTCGGATAGGCTACGAGGCCCCGCGCCCTGAGTCCACCATCGGACAAGGGAAATCGTGAAAACATGCACAAGATCCGGAACGGGTGAAGATCGACCACGGTCCGTTCCGATGATCTTGGAAGTGTGACCTGGGCGTCCGCGTCGCTCCACACATCAGGCGACGACCACGACGAATCGCCCTGTGTGCATTGTCACCGGCACGCAACCCGCGCGCCCGACACGGACCGTGGCGAGCGTGGTGACCACGGGTACGGCGAGTGTGGTGACCACGCCGGCCACCTCACGGCACCGGCCCCCGCGTCCACGCACGACAGCTCCGGACACGTCGACCCGATCGCCGGAACCCGGTGCCGGTCGACCGGCCCACCCCCGCCGGGTGCCGAACCCTCGGTCGGTCGGTCCACCTGGGACGGGTGGGCGGAGCGGGCGGGTCAGATCCGGTTCAACCGGGCCAGCAGGACCGAGGAGGGCACCGGGTGGGCGCCCCGACGCCGCACCGAGTCGGCGACGGCCCGGTCGGAGGTGACCACGACCACCGGGCGCCCCTCCGGCTCAGCCGCCACCAGTGCCCGGATCACGTCATCGGCCAGGACACCGGGGTCGCTGAAGAGGACCCGCACCCCGCGCGCCGAGGCGACCGGCACCGCCACCACACCCGCGCCGTCGAAGACGACGGTGACCTCCGCTCCCGTCCTGGCCGCCAGCGCCCCCAGCTGGCCGTTGAGCCGATCCCGTTGTTGCGCCAGGGAGATGTCGGGGTAGCCGGTCTTGGTCACGTTGTAGCCGTCGACCACGACGTGCACGCTCGGCAACGCCAGGAGCCGGTCCAGGGCGGCGGGGTTCTCGACCCGGCCGACGCCCTGGGCCTGGCTCGCGCCGCCGACCAGGTCAGCGGGGCGAGGCCCGCTGCCACCCAACGCGAGTTCCCTGCGCAACCCGGTGACCGCACCGTCCAGGGTGTCCACCAGGAGCGCCAGTCGGACCTCGTCGGCCTGGCGGGCCTCCCGCGCGGCCTGACGAGCGGTCTCCGCGTCGGTCACCGCCCGGTCGGCGCGGACCCGTTCCGCCGCCGTCCGTTCCCGTTCCCGTTCCAGCTCCGCGGACATCCGCTCCACGGCCGCGGAGGCGTCCCGGCGGGCCTGGTCGGCCTCCTCCCGCGCCACGAGGGCCTCGTCCCTCGCCGCGCGCAGGTGCGTTCCCTGCTCCCGCAGCCGCCGACGCAGCCGGTCCAGATCCGACTCGCTCGTCGCCCGCGCCGAGCGAACCGCTTCCTCCGCCTCGTCGAGAGCCGCCCGCACCCTCTCCAGTTCGGCGGTGAGACGTTCGATCTGGTTCAACGCCGCGTCGCGTTCGGTCCGCAGCTGGGCATCCTCGACCCGCCGCGCGACCTCCTCGACATGCCTGGTCGCCGAGGGATCCCCCACCAGCAGGCCGGCCGCGGCCGCGGCCGCTGGTTCCTCCGGGCCCACGTCCAACAACTCGGGTTGGTTGCGGCGGGCCCAGTTCGCGACCGCCGCCCGGAACGCGGGGCTGGCCCGCACCGTCGCGAGCAGGGGCACGGCGCCCAGCCGCGCCCGTTTGGCCGGGGTGAACCTCGCCACCGGACGGAGCTGGTGGGGGACATCGGCGAGGGAGAGCCCGCCGAGCGCCGATGCGGAGATCTCGGCGAGGCGGAGCCGCACCGGTTCGGGCAGACCCTCCCAGTCGACCTCCGGCTCCCCGTTCTCCTCGGCGGCTGTCCCGTCACCGTCCTCGTGCTGACGCGCGCCGGCCTCGGCGGGCTGCTCGGGGTCGGACGGATCGCGTGGATCGGTCCCTGCGGTGTCGGCCGGCATCACACCAGGCTAAGGCGTCCGGCCAGTCACCCCAATTCCACGGCCCCCTTGTGACCGGCCGTACGGCGGGTCGCGCCTCCCGGGGTGTCGCGGCGGGCTCCGGGTGCGCCGGACCTCGGTCAGGTCCGCCGGAATCCCGAGGAGGTGGTGGGGAACTCCTGACCGGACCGCCGCGCCCTATCAGGGGCGGCGGTTAGCCTCCTGCCGGTGAGCACCAGGCACCCGCTCCTCGGCGCACCCCCCACCGGTCCCGGGGCGAACACCGCCCCGCAACTGTCCTTCGACGAACTGGGGACGCCGCTGCGCGAGGTCACCTTCGTCGTCCTCGACTTCGAGACGACCGGGGGGAACGCGGAGGCCGACCACGTCACCGAGATCGGGGCCGTGAAGGTGCGGGGCGGCGAGGTGCTCGGTGAGTTCGGGACGCTGGTCGACCCCGGACATCCCATCCCGCCCGCCATCACGGTGTTGACCGGCATCACCCAGGCCATGGTGACCGGCGCGCCGAGCCTGGGAACGGTGCTGCCCGCGTTCCTCGAGTTCGCGTCGGGGGCCGTCCTGGTCGCCCACAACGCCTCCTTCGACGTCGGCTTCCTGCGGGCGGCGTGCCGCCGCCAGGGCTACGACTGGCCGAGGCACACCGTCGTGTGCACCCTGCGCCTGGCTCGACGGGTGCTCACCCGAGGCGAGACCCGCGACCACAGGCTCGGCACGCTCGCCGCGCACTTCCACGCCGCCACCACACCCACGCACCGCGCCCTGGACGACGCGCGGGCCACCGTGGACGTGTTGCACGGACTCCTGGAGCGGGTCGGGGGACTGGGGGTGCGGTCCCTGGAGGAACTGCTCGACTACACCCCCGAGGTGAGCCCGGCGCGACGGCGGAACCGGGAACTCGCCGCCCACCTGCCGCACGCGCCCGGTGTCTACCTCTTCCGGGGCCCCCGCGACGAGGTCCTGTACGTCGGGACCGCGAGCGACCTGCGCCGGCGGGTCCGGCAGTACTTCACCGCGTCCGAGACCAGGACCCCGATCCGGGAGATGGCGGCACTCGCGACCAGGGTGGACCACGTGGAGTGCTCCCACCCCCTCGAGGCCAGGGTCCGGGAACTCCGGCTGCTCGCGGCACACCGCCCCCGGTACAACCGGAGGTCCACCAGGCCGGACAGCACATGGTGGTTGGCGCTGACCGACGAGGCCTACCCCCGGCTCAGCGTCGTCCGACAGCCGAGGCCCCTGGCGTTCGGCCCGTTCCCCTCGCGCCGGGCCGCCGTCACGGCGGTCGAGACCCTGTGGCGGGTGTCCCCCGTGCGGCAGTGCACCCGACGCATCCCCGCCGGTGGGCAACCAGGAGGACAGGCCTGCCCGCTCCTCGACCTCGGCCGGTGCGCGGCACCCTGCGTCGGCCGCCAGGACGTCGACGCCTACCGCCCCGCCGTCGACGAGCTGCGGGAGCTCTTCGCCGGCCGGGACCGGCGGCTCCTCGACACCCTCTCCGAACGCATCGACCACCTCGCCGGGGAACGGCGCTTCGAGGACGCCGCACGCGCCCGGGACCTCACCGCGCGGTTGGCGGAGTCACTGGACCGGGGCCAGCGGTTCGCCGCGCTGGCCGAGGTCGAGGAGCTCGTCGCGGCGGCGCCGGACGGAGCGGGCGGGTGGCACTTCGCCGTCGTGCGCCACGGTCGGCTCGCCTCGGCCGGCTCCGCACCGCGGGGCGTGCCACCGATGCCGGTGGTCGACCTGCTCGTCCGCTCGGCTGAGACGGTCATCCCGGAGGACGGCCCGCTGCGGGGAGCACCCGCGGAGGAGGTCGCCGCCCTCTGGCGGTGGTTGTCCACCCCGGGAACCCGGATGGTGCGCTGCTCCCGGCCGTGGACCGAACCGGCCTGGTCAGCGGGGGCGTGGCGCGAGTGGGTCGGCAGGGCCGCCGCCGGCCGGGCCGCCCAGGCGCAGCCCGACTGACCAGGCCAGGGCGCGAGCCTCCCTCAGTCGCCGTTCTCGAGGCCGAGGGAGAAGGTGGCCTCGATGTCCTGGCGCGAGTAGCTGCGGAACGCGATGTGCGTGTCCGTGTCGACCACGCCAGGAACCCGGCCGATCCCACCCGGGATGATCTCGGCGAGCCGCTCGTGCTCCCCGACGCGGATCATGGCGATCAGGTCCACGTCCCCGGCGCACGAGTACACCTCGGTCACCCCGTCGAGGTCCGCGATGGCCTGCGCGGCCTCGGGGATCCGGTCGGCCTCGGCCTGGATGAGCACGATCGCGGTAATCACGGAACCTCCCGGAGACACACCCCACTGCTGTCCCGCAGTCTAGGAGCCGCCAACCCACCGGACCGCGCCGGTGCCCCACCCCCGGCTCCCCCGCCAGCCCGGAGACGACGACGGGGGCGGTCACCCGTGGGTGACCGCCCCCGTCCGACGTGGTGCCACGTCGTCACCGCTTCTTCGGCGACTCCTCGTTCGTGGCGCCGCCGATGCCCTCGTCGTCGCCCTCGCCCTGGCCCGACTCGTCGGCCCGACGGTTCTCCCCGCCGAGCAGGTTGACGTTCTCGCCGTGCGCGTCCCGCAACGACCGGGTCTCCTCCGGCGGGTCCGGGGTCAGCAGGCTCCCCTCGACCGGGTGGCCCGCCGAGCCCAGCTGGTTCATCCGCTTCGGAACCGCGGCGCCCTGGTAGGGCAGCGGGACCGCGTGACCGTGGTCGTCCACCCCACCCAGGGGCTGGTGGACCTCGATGAACTCACCGTGCGGCAGCCGCCGGATGATGCCGGTCTCGATGCCGTGCTCCAACACCTCGCGGTCGTGGTGCTGCAGGCCGAGGCAGACCCGGTAGGTGATCAGGTAGGCCAGCGGCGGCAGCAGCAGCAACCCGATCCGACCGGCCCAGGTCATCGCGTTCAACGAGATGTCGAACTGCTCGGCGACGATGTCGTTGGCACCGGAGATGAGCAGCACCATGAAGAAGGTGATGGCCATCATCCCGAGCCCGGTGCGGACCGGGGCGTCCCTCGGACGCTGCAACAGGTTGTGGTGCGCGTCGTCCTTGGTGAACTTCTTCTCGATCCAGGGATAGGCCCCGGCCACCGTGAAGATCAGCCCCATGCCCACGACCGTCGGCCAGAACACCGCCGGGATCATGTAGTTCCCGAGGTAGATCTCCCACGACGGCCATAGTCGCGTCATGCCGTCGGTCCAGATCATGTACCAGTCCGGTTGGGACCCCGCGGACACCTGCGACGCGTTGTACGGACCGATGTTCCAGATCGCGTTGATCTGGAAGATGCCGCCCATCAGCGCCAGCACACCGAAGACCACCGCGAAGAAGCCACCGGCCTTGACCGCGAACACCGGCATGATGCGGACGCCGACGACGTTGGTCTCCTTGCGCCCCACGCCCGGGAACTGGGTGTGCTTCTGGTACCAGACCAGACCGAGGTGGATGGCGATCAACGCGAGGATGATGCCGGGCAGCACCAGGATGTGGATGGTGTAGAAGCGCGGGATGATCTCGTAGCCGGGGAACTCCCCGCCGAACAGCGCCCAGTGGACCCAGGTACCGATCACAGGGATCGACAGCACGATCCCGGAGGCGATCCGGAGGCCGGTGCCGGAGAGCAGGTCGTCCGGCAGCGAGTAGCCGGTGAAGCCCTCGAACATGCCGAGGACGAACAGCAGGATGCCGATCACCCAGTTCAGCTCACGCGGCTTCCGGAACGCCCCGGTGAAGAACACGCGGAGCATGTGCACCACGATCGCCGCCATGAACAGCAGGGCCGCCCAGTGGTGGACCTGCCGGGCGAAGAGGCCACCGCGCACCTCGAACGAGATGTCCAGCGACGAGGCGTAGGCGCGGGACATCTCGATGCCCCGCATGTTCTCCAGCACGCCCTGGTACTCGACGTGCTCCATCGACGGGTCGAAGAACAGCGCCAGGTAGGTGCCCGTCAGCAGCAGCACGATGAAGCTGTAGAGGGCGATCTCACCGAGCATGAACGACCAGTGCGTCGGGAAGACCTTGTTCAGCTGCCGCCGCATGCCCTTGGCCATGTGGAAGCGGTCGTCCGCCCAGGTGGCGCCCGCTGCCGCCGCCCGAGCCGCTGCCCCCTGGGGACGGGTCGGCTTGGTGTTCAGCGTCGTCATGACTTGCGCTCCCAGAAGCCGGGGCCGACGGGTTCGATGAAGTCGCCCTGGTTGGACGTGTCCTGGTTGGTCACCAGGAACCCGTCCTCGTCGACCATGATCGGCAGCTGGGGCAACGACCGGGTCGCGGGGCCGAAGATGGGCTTGGCGTAGCTGTGCACCACGTCGAACTGCGACTGGTGGCAGGGGCACAGCAGCCGGCCGGTCTGCTGCTCGAACAGCGAGGTCGGGCAGCCGAGGTGGGTGCAGATCTTCGAGTAGGCGTAGTAGTCGCCGTAGTTGAAGGTCTCCTGGCCCTTGCGCTTGGTCGGTTCCGAGCCCGGCCGCAGCCGGATCAGCATGACCGGGTTGTCCGACTTGCGCAGCGCCTTGAAGAGCGCGTGGTCGTCACCCCGCTCGGACTCGCGGAACGGGAAGACCGTCTCGAAACCACCGGCCTTGAGGTCCTCGGGGCGGACCAGCGAGATCTCGTGCGGATCTCCGGTGTCCCGGCGGAGGTAGACCTTCTCGCCGTCGTAGGAGCGCCACCCGGTGTGCCAGAGGGAGTCGGGGCTGTCGCTGTGCGCCCACGGGTTCCTGACCAGCCCGCCGAGGGCGAAGACCCCCAGTCCGACGCCGAACACGCCGGCCCCGGCAAGCCCGGTGCGCTTGATCAGCGAACGCCGGGCGAGGCCGCTGCGCTGACCGGAGTCCGCGAGCAGGGCGGCGGTCGTCCGCTTGTCGACCTCCGAGGACCCGCCGTCGTGGCGCTGCTGCACCGCCATCTCCTCGGGCACGAACTTCTTGGCGTAGGAGATGACGCCGATGCCGACCGCGAGGATGGACAGGCCGAGGGTGATGCCGATCAGGGGCGTGTACAGCGAGTACAGGAAGTGCCCTTCGGAGAAGGGGCTCTCGTACTGCCACGGCCAGACGACGTACAGGACGATGAAGGCCAGGCCCGAGACCGCGGCGAGGATGAACCACGCCGCCACCTGCCGCTCGGCGCGCTTCTCCGCCCTGGTCCCCTTGACCGGCCACCGGTCCTTGTACTTGACCAGCTCGACGTCGTCCAGTTGGACGCCGAGGCGCACCAGCTCGTCCTGGCTCATGTCCGCGAGCTCGGCGTCGCTCGGGACGCCCTTCTCCTGCCCGCTCATTGCTTGGCTCCGATCCACATGGTGATGCCCACCAACGCGCCGATTCCGACGACGAAGATGATGACGCCCTCCACCGCCGGGCCGAAGCCGCCGAGCGCGGTGAGTCCGCCCGGGCTGTTGTTGCCGTCCGACACGGACTTGACGTACGCGATGATGTCCTGCTTCTCCTCCGGGGTGAGCTGCCGGTCGGAGAAGACCGGCATGTTCTGCGGCCCCGTGAGCATCGCGGTGTAGATCTCGTCCTCGGTCACCCCGTCCAACGCGGGGGCGAACTTGCCCGAGGACAGCGCTCCACCACGACCGGTGAAGTTGTGGCAGGACGCGCAGTTCAGGCGGAACAGCTCGCCACCGCGAGCCGGGTTCTCACCTCGCAGCGCCTCGCCGGTGGCCTCCGGCGTCTCGGGGCCGCCCCCGTTCGCCTGGATGTACGCGCCGAGGGCGTCGACCTCCTGCGGGGAGTACTTCGACGGCTTGCGCTGGGCCTGCGCCTCCTGGCGCGCCATCGGCATCCGGCCGGTGGAGACCTGGAAGTGGACGGCGGCCTCACCGACGCCGATCAGGCTCGGCCCCCGGTCGGTGACGCCCTCCAGGTTGCTCCCGTGGCAGGTGATGCACGCGTTGTTGTACAGCCGCTCGCCTTCGGCCACCAGTGAGGCCTGCTCGCTGGCGGTCGCGACGTGCGGAGTGGGCACGAGGGCGCTGTAGAGCGCACCCGCTCCGAACAGCGCGGCGCCCAGCACGAGTACGCCGGAGATCCGGCGGCGCAGCTTGGAACGGAACCCGCTCCGCCGCTTAGCGGTGGTGGTCATGTGTGCGGCAACCCTTGCTGTCGAGTTCAGGCACGGACGGAAGAGATCAGGGGACCAGGTAGATGCAGGCGAACAGCCCGATCCACACGATGTCCACGAAGTGCCAGTAGTACGACACGACGATCGCCGAGGTCGCCTGGGCAGGCGTGAACTTGCTCATCCTCGTCCGCATGAGCAGGTACACGAACGCCACGAGTCCACCGATCACGTGCAGCCCGTGGAAGCCGGTCGTCATGTAGAAGACCGTGCCGTAGGCCGAGGAGGCGATCGTGGTGTCGTGGTGGACGATCATCGTGTAGTACTCGCCGGCCTGACCCGCGACGAAGATGGCGCCCATGATCAGGGTCACCATGTACCACCGACGCAGTCCGAAGACGTCGCCCCGCTCCGCCGCGAACACACCGAGCTGGCATGTCACCGACGACAGGATCAGGATGATGGTGAACGGCGCCGCGTAGGCGAGGTTCAACTCCGCCGGAGGCGGCGGCCACGGCCCATCGTTCTGTGCCTTCACCGTGAAGAACATGGCGAAGAGCCCAGCGAAGAACATCAGCTCGCTGGACAACCAGACGATGGTGCCGACACTGACCATGTTGGGTCGGTTCAGCGTGTGCACGCGTTGGCTGATGGAGGGCGATGCCGTTGTCACGCGACGCATTATTACTTGGAGGAACTCCGCTCGCCCGGTCGGGTCCCGGGTCCGGCGCGGCGACGGGTCGCCATCGTGGACGGCCGAGCCGCTCGGGCGGCCCCGTTCGGGTCATGCGGTTGCCGCGAGCGGACCAGGTTCACGCCCGTCGCCCCCCGGGGAGACGATCTCGGGCGTGACCTGCCGAAGGGCCAGCACCTGCCACGGCCACCGGCCGGGGTCGGCGGGGGGAGAGGACACCGGGACATGACCACCGAACGCGGCGGGTTCTGGCGGCGGTTGGGGTTCGGCCGCCGTCGTCCGAGCCCTGACCTCGATCCCGACGACCCCCGGCTCGTGGTGGTCGTCACGGCTTTCGACGACACCGAGGCCGCCTCGGCGAGCCTCGCCAGGGGGACGAGGTGGCGGCCCACCGAGCCCGCGTTGCTCCGGCACCACCTCGTGCTGCCACCCGATCGCGTCGCGCGCGCGGTGGAGTCGGTGACGGCCGAGGGCTACGCGGCGCGCACGGGGACCGAGGCCGGTCCGGACGGGCGGGTCACGCTCACCGCCACGCGCACCCAGCTGCTCGACGCGCTGCACTGCTCCCAGGAGCGGTCGCGGATGGCGGGCCTCGCGCAGCGGCTCGGCGGCGACGCCCGGGGCTGGGAGGCCCTCCAACCCGAGGTCGGTTAACGGATAGCATCAGCGGGCATCGCTCGCGATCCCGCTGGAGGTTCAGGCGCAGATGAGCACGAACATCACCAACGTCCTGGTGTTCAGCCACCGCCCCGAGGTGCGGGACGCGATCATGACCGCCGTCGGCCGGCGCCCCGCCCCGGACCTGGGCCGGGTCAGGTACGTGGAGGCGGCCACCATCGACGAGGTCGTGTCCGTCGTCGACGAGGGTGGCGCCGACCTGCTGATCCTCGACGGTGAGGCCCAGCCGACCGGTGGGATGGGCATCTCGCGGCAGCTCAAGAACGAGATCGCGGCCTGTCCCCCTGTCGTGATCGTGGTCCGCCGGCGGGACGACCGGTGGTTGGCCACCTGGTCCCAGGCTGACGCGGTGCTGGTGCACCCGCTCGACCCGCTGGCGGCGGCCGAGACGGTCGCCGAAGTCCTCCGCACGACGGCGTTGCCGGTCGTGCACGGCTGAACGGAGCCGCCGTGTCCGACACCGTCCAGACCTGGCCCGGTCTGCTGTCGAGGCTGACCGCGCGCGTCGACCTGTCCCGAGCGGACACCGCGTGGGCGATGGACCAGATCATGAGCGGCACGGCAACCGGAGCGCAGATCGGCGGCTTCGTCGCCGCGTTGCGCGCCAAGGGCGAGGTCGCCGAGGAGATCGAGGGGCTGGCCGAGGCCATGCTCGGGCACGCCCGCCGGATCGAGGTCGGTGCCGGGGCGGTCGACGTCGTCGGCACCGGCGGGGACGGCGCGCACACCGTCAACATCTCCACCATGACCTCGATCGTGGTGGCCGCGGCCGGGCTCCGCGTGGTCAAGCACGGCAACCGGGCGGCCTCGTCCAAGTGCGGGACCGCCGACGTGCTGGAGAGGCTCGGCGTCGCGATCGACCTCACACCCGAGGCCGTCGAGCAGTGCGTCCGCGACCTGGGCATCGGCTTCTGCTTCGCGCCGACCTTCCACCCGGCGATGCGGTACACCGGCGCGGCCCGTCGGGAACTGGGCATCCCCACCGCCTTCAACGTCCTCGGTCCGTTGACCAACCCCGCCCAGCCGTCGGCCGGGCTCATCGGCTGCGCCGACCCGAGGATGGCGCCGGTGATCGCCCGTGTGCTGGCGGGCCGGGGGAACTCGGTGCTGCTGGTCAGGGGTGACGACGGTCTCGACGAGTTGACCACGACCACCACCTCGACGGTGTGGGTCATCCACGACGGCCAGGTCCGGCAGGACGTCGTCGACCCGGACGCGCTCGGCGTGCCACTGGGCACGGCCGAGGCGCTGCGCGGCGGTGAGGCCGACTTCAACGCCGAGGTGGTGCGTGAACTGGTCGCGGGGCGCGCCGGGCCGGTGCGCGACGCCGTCCTGCTGAACGCCGCCGGCGCGCTGACCGCGCACGACGGCTTCCGGGGGCCGTTGGCGTCCGGCATCCGGGGCAATCTCGAGCGCGCGGCCGCGGCGATCGACTCCGGTGCCGCCGCCGAACTGCTGTCCCGGTGGATCGACCACTCGACCGCGCTGCGCTCCCGGTTCCGGTGACGGCCGGACGCTGACGGCCCGCCATCCCGGCGACGGCTCCCGACCGGGGGCGGCGCACAGGGGGCCCGCCGGGCGGCGCCCATCGAGACCTCACGCGTTCCTCACCGACCCCGTACCGCCGCTGAGCTGATCGCTGCGCGCCGCGCGGGCCGGCCCCCGGGGGATCTCACCCCCGTCGGGATCCGCGTCGCGAGGGAGCCGCGCCGGCGCCGAGCGAACCGACCTCGGCCCCCGTCCCCTGGCATCCCCCACCGCGCCGGTGGGACCGGCACCGCCGCGTCGTCCCCGGCGCGGCCCGAGGTCCGCGCTCGGCCCGTGTCCGTCGAGGTGGTGCCGAGGACGGGCGAGGCACCTCGGGCTGGACCCCAGGGGGCTTCGCGCGCCGCTCGGTTCCCGTGGCCCGACCATCCCGCCGTGGGAGGCGGGAGGACGGACCGGCACCGAGAACACGACGAAGGCCCGGATCGGTGATCCGGGCCTCCATCGACTACCTGGGCCCGCGCGTCGCGGGCGGTACCGTCACTCGTGCTCGGGACCCCGGTGGTACTCGAAGAGCAGACCGCCCACCGTCAGCAGCACCGCGACGGTCCCGGCCACGATCAGGTACATGTGGAACATCGCCAGCCCGACGCCGGTCAGGGCGCACGCCCCGGCCAGGCCGAGCGGCCAGTAGCTCCCGGGGCTGAAGAAGCCCAGCTCGCCGGCGCCGTCGCTGATCTCGCCGTCCGGGTTGTCCTCGGGGCGCTCGTCCAGCCGCCGCGCGATGAACCGGAAGTAGACGCCGATCATCAGCGACAGCAGTCCGGTCAGGAACAACGCCGTGACGCCGACGGGCTCGCCCGCCCAGAACAGGTAGACAACCGCCACGACGATGCAGAACACCGCCGTCAGCTCGAAGATCCTGGCTTCGACCTTCATCGAGTCCTCGCTCCCAAACTCCGCTGCGCCGACGCGGTCAGTTGCCGTCCCGCGTGCTGGCCTCGCGGGCCGTGCGGTCGGTCTCGAACGGGTAGGTGGTGACTGCCTGCGGGGCGCAGAGCTCACCGCAGTCCATCTCGGTCAGCGCCTCGGCGGCCGTGTAGGGCGCACCCGTGGTCGGGTTGTCCTGCGTCCGCAGACCCATGTACTGGTCGAAGAGGTCGGTCGGCAGCGCGCGGACCTCGAAGTTCATCATCGCGTGGTACGAGCCGCACAGCTCCGCGCACCGCCCGACGAACGAACCGGAGCGGTCGATGGTGTTCTGGAAGACGTTGTCCTGGTTGTTCGCCTCGGGGTTCGGGATGTTGTCCCTCTTGAAGAGGAACTCGGGAACCCAGAAGGAGTGGATCACGTCGTTCGAGTACAGCTCGTACTGGATCACCTGGTCGGTGGGCAACACCAGCAGCGGGATCTCGTCGCTCGTGCCGATCGTGCTGACCTCGTCGCCGTCCGGGGTGGTGTAGCCCTGGTAGCGGAACTCCCAGTTCCACTGGAAGGCCACCACGTCGACGGTGACGTCCGGATCATCCTCGGTGTTGGTGACGTAGTTCTGCGTCACCGCCGTGAAGTAGAAGAGCACGGAGATCATGACCACCGGGATGACCGTGTAGACGATCTCCAGCGGAACGTTGTACTGCGTCTGCCTCGGCATCTCGTCACCGCGCTTGCGGTGGAAGATGACGGGCCACAGGATCAGGGCCCAGACGATGACACCGACGACCAGGGCGGCGATCACCGACCAGGTCCAGAGCTGGCGCATGTCGGTCGCCTGCGGGGTGATGCCCTCGGGCCACCCGAAACGAAGTACGTCCCCGGCTGAGCATCCGGTGGTCGCGATGGCGACCAGGCCGAACAAACCGCTCAGCTTGGTCAGCCGTGCTGCCTTCGGACCCACTACTCGACGCCTCCTCGCTCAGACTTTCCGCCGTGGCGGTACCGCGTCGCCGCCACGTCCAGCGCGCGAGCAACGCCGCCGGATCTCGTGCGGAAGCGTAGCCCAGCAACTTGTGCACCGCCGTCCCGGGGTGAGCCGCGACGGACGGCCGCCGCCCCCGGCATACTGGCCAGACGTCCCGACGGACGTCAGAACTGCAACCCGATGCGGGAAGGTGCGGAACGGCGTGTGTGGCCTACTGGGTCTGGTCTGCCCCACTGAGAACGACGCCACGGCGGCTCGCGCCTCCGTCGCGGAAGCGATGCGCTGCCAGCGTCACCGCGGTCCCGATGAGACCGCGACGCTCCAGCGGGACGAGGTGGTCTTCGGCTTCAACCGGCTGTCGATCATCGACGTCGAGCGCTCACACCAACCGCTCACCTGGGGGCCACCCGAGTCCCCCGAGCGCTACACCATCATCTTCAACGGCGAGATCTACAACTACCTCGAGCTCCGCGCGGAGCTGGTCGAGCAGTTCGGTGCCCGGTTCGGCACGGACGGCGACACCGAGTCGATCGTGGCCGCCTACCACTACCTCGGCCCGTCGGCGGTGGGTCGCCTGCGCGGCATGTTCGCCTTCCTGATCTGGGACTCCGAACGGCAGGTCGTGTTCGGTGGCCGTGACCCGTTCGGGATCAAGCCGCTGTACTACATCACCGGGCCGCACGGGGTGGCCTTCTCCAGTGAGAAGAAGAGCCTGCTGCACCTGGCGCCGTCCCTGGGCCTCCAGCCCGCGCTGAACCAGAGCGCGCTGCAGTACTACCTGACGCTCCAGTACGTCCCCGAGCCCGCGTCACTGCACCACGGCATCCGGCGGATCGAGTCCGGCACCTCGTTCACGATCGAGCCGGGCAGCCAGCCGGTGACCGAGCGGTACTTCACCCCCACCTTCGCCCCCCGCCCGACGAAGGGGCCGGCGGACTCGAACCGGCTGTACAACGAGATCGCCGACGTGATGCGCGACTCGGTGGCCAAGCACATGCGGGCGGACGTGACGGTGGGTTCCTTCCTTTCGGGGGGCATCGACTCCACCGCCATCGCGGCGCTGGCCAAGCAGCACAACCCCCAGCTGATCACCTTCACGACGGGCTTCGAGCGGCAGGGCTACTCGGAGGTCGACGTGGCGGCCGAGTCCGCGGCGGCGATCGGCGTCAAGCACGTCGTCCGCACGGTGTCGGCGGACGAGATGATGGAGCACCTGCCCTCGGTCGTCTGGTACCTCGACGACCCGGTGGCCGACCCGGCGCTCGTCCCGCTGTGGTTCATCGCCAGGGAGGCTCGCCAGCACGTGAAGGTCGTGCTGTCCGGCGAGGGCAGCGACGAGCTCTTCGGCGGCTACACGATCTACCGGGAGCCGCTGTCGCTGGCGCCGTTCGAGAAGGTGCCCGGCACGCTGCGCAAGGTCATGGGCCGGGTCTCGGCGAAGATCCCGGAGGGCGTCCGGGGCAAGGACCTGCTGCGCCGGGGTGCCCTGTCGTTGGAGGAGCGCTACTACGGCAACGCCCGGATCTTCCGCGACGACCAGTTGCGGCGGGTGCTGCGCACCTTCGACCCGGTGCTCTCCCATCGTGACATCACCGCGCGTGCCTACCGGGAGTCCGAGAGCTGGGACCCGGTCACGAGGATGCAGTACGTCGACATGTTCACCTGGCTGCGGGGCGACATCCTGGTCAAGGCCGACAAGGTGACGATGGCCAACTCGCTGGAGCTGCGGGTGCCCTTCCTCGACCCCGAGGTGTTCCGGGTGGCCTCCCGCATCCCGCTGGAGGAGAAGATCACCCGCGAGACCACGAAGCACGCGCTGCGGCAGGCCCTGCGGGACATCGTCCCGGCGCACGTGCTCAACCGGCGCAAGCTGGGCTTCCCGGTGCCCCTCCGGCACTGGCTGCGGGACGAGATGTACGCCTGGTCGCGGGATGTCGTCCAGCGTTCGGACACCGACAAGCTGATCGACAAGAACGCGGTGCTCGCCATGATGGAGGAGCACCGGAACGGCTCCATCGACCACAGCAGGCGGATCTGGGCGCTGGTCGTGTTCATGCTGTGGCACGGCATCTTCGTGGAGGGGCGGATCAACCCCGAGATCCCCGAGCCGCACTACCCCGTCCGGGTGTAGGGCGACCCCGGCCGCGAGCGGGGTGTCGGTCACGCTCCATAACCGGCACCCCACCCAGTCGAGTGAAACCCGGTCAGGGGGGCCTCGCGGGCGATGTTACTGGCCAGTAGCAGTGGGAACGGCCCGTGCGGCTGCCTACCGTCTGCGGTGTGGACACACCAGGCAGGATTGATCCGGCCTCGCTGCGCGAACTCATCGTCGACGGCGGCCAGGTCCCCGTTGACCTGCTGAGATCCGAGGCGGAGGTGCCCGCTCCACGGCCCGCCCCCGTCTGGGAGGTCGACGACGAGTGCGTTGACCAGGTCGGTGGGTTCCCCAGCGTGGGCGACTGCGGCTGACCGAAGGCGGTGGCGGGCCGGCTGCGACCACGCAGCGGCACGCCTTCACCGCCCGGATGAGGAACACCACGCCCGGCAGGGGCCCCACGGGCACCACCTGGTCCCGCCCAGCCACCCGTACGCGCGGCCCCCACCACCACGACGAGGGGCCACCGGCCGGGCGGCGGACGGCACCGCCGGTGGGGTGGTCGGGCGCGCTCCACCCGTCCCTCGTGCTCCGGGTGCCACCGCGCGGCGACCCGCGCCGCTCCCCAGCCGAGCCGCCACCGGCCCCGGCCGGGTGGCAGGGACGGTCCCGTCCGCGAGCACGACCCGACCGGCGCTCCGGCACGAACTCACGACCTGGTTCCCGTGTCCCCCGTGGCGCTGGGGCCTGCCACGCTCCGCTGGTGCCGCCTCGCTGGCACCCGGAAGCCAGCGGCCGCCCCACCGGGCGCCCTGACCCACCACGCCAGCCCGCCGCCCCCGAGGGGCGGAACCGCCCCGGTCGGGCGGGGAGCTTCGCTCGCGTTCCCGCGCCCCTCGCGACCGTCGCCGTCCGGCCACCGACCGGACGCGGTCGGGCGCTCCGGGGCACCGGAGGTGGCGGTGGACGTCGGCGCGCCTGCCGGAGCGGCTGGTTCACCTACCCCTTCGTGCGACTTCCTTGGTCATTTTCCGCGCCCTACGGTGGTGAAACGACGAGAAAGTGCGACCGCAGACCCGTGTCAGCCGACGCCCGCCTCGCACGGAAGGTCAAGGCCATGTGGAGTAACCCGTTGTCGATCATGACTGTGCTGGGCGTCCTCGGGGTGGTCAGCGGCGGCTGGACGATGTGGAACACCAGGCGGTCCCCCCGACCACGGCACCCCTCGGCCAGGGAGATGGACCGGATGCGGGCGAGTCGGGTCCGGCTCCGCCGCGAGCGCTACTCGGTGCAGGCGATCCTGGACCGGTGCCAGGAGGTACGACCGGTGGGCAGCGCGCCGCCGAGGAGCGCCCGGGAGCGGGCGGCGGGTCCGCTCGGCCTGACGGGGTGGCCTCCGCTGCTGGCCGGGATCACGGATGCCGCGGCGCCGCTGGGCGGGGAGTTGGGCAGGGTTCGGGTTGACCTGGCATCGCGCCCGGTGGCCCGGGCCCGCCGGCTGGCGGGAACGGCTGGTTCGACGCGGCGGGCCGGCTGATGGCCGGTGATGACGAGCCTTCGGCGCGGCGGGCGTGCCGGGCGTGGTGACGATGACCGATCCCTCCCGCCGACCGGTGCGCCGGTACTGGGCCTTCGGCCTGACCTTCCGCTGGGTCGAGAACGACGGCTTCGTCGTGGTCAAGAGGGGGTATGTCGACGAGGGGAGCACCGTGATCCAGGTGCACTCCCGCCAGTTCCCCGTGCAGGACCGACCGGGCGAGACGGCGGGGCACGACCAGGCCAGTTGGTTGGCGACGATTCCCACGCCGGCCGCGCGCTGGTACGAACCCACCGCGCTGTCGGAACTGGCGGCGGCCTGGGCGGCGGCGCACTCCCGTTCCGGTGCCACCGGCACCTCACGAGCGCTGGGGTGAGGCCCCCGACCGGACGAGGACGGGCCGGGCAGAGGCGGGACGTCAGGCGGGGTGGCGGTCAGGTGTCGCGGAGCCGCACCCCCGGCCCGACGCCGGGGGACCGCGCCAGGGGACAACGAACGGCCCGTGCCCGGTCGAGCCGGACACGGGCCGAATCCTCCCGCTACCTGGGTGCCCCGCGCTGGCGCCCGTCAGTGGAACGAGTCGCCGCAGGCGCAGGAACCGGTCGCGTTCGGGTTGTCGATGGTGAAGCCCTGCTTCTCGATGGTGTCGACGAAGTCGATCACCGCCTCCTGCACGTAGGGCGCGCTCATCCTGTCGACGACCACCTTGAGCCCGTCGAAGTCGCGGCTCGCGTCGCCGTCGAGCATCCGCTCGTCGAAGAACAGCTGGTAGCGCAACCCTGCGCAGCCACCCGGCTGGACGGCGATCCGCAGGTGCATGTCATCGCGGCCCTCCTGGGCCAGCAGCGCCTTGGCCTTCGTGGCTGCCGAGTCGCTCAGCGTGACGCCGTGGGTGGCGGGCTCCTGGGTGGCAGTCTCCTGGGCGGTCATGGCTCTCCCTCAAAGTCCTGCTGGTCGGGGCGAGCTCGGCCCCGTGTCTCGTGCGGGAGCCGATCGGGCTCCCGCGTCCATACTGACACAGGAGGGCGGGAGGGGGACACGTGCGCGCACCCGCTCGGGGCGTCAGCGCCCTCCCCACTGGCGGGCGACGTCGGCGGCCAGCGCCGTGAGGGTGGGCGCCGGCTCGGCGAGGGCGGCGTCGACCGATCCGGCGTGCTCGGCGACGGAGAAGGCGCGTTCCACTCCCACGGCCGCCGCCTCACGGCGGCCGACGGCCACCTGGCCGGCGAGGACGAGGCAGGGGACGCCCCGGTCGGCGGCGGCCCGGGCGACGACGGTGACCAGCTTGCCGCGCAGGGACTGCCAGTCGAAGCTCCCCTCGCCGGTGAGCACCAGGTCGGCGGTGTCGAGGGCCTCGTCGAGGCCCGTGAGCGTTCGGACCAGACCGGCGCCAGACTCGGTCGTCCCACCGAGCGCCAGCAGCCCGGCTCCCAACCCGCCGGCGGCACCCGAGCCGGGGACATCGCGGACGTCCAGCCCGGTGGCGGCGGTGAGGGCGTCGGCCCAGCGGGTCAGCGCGGTGTCCAGGGCGGTGACGGTCCCGGCGTCGGCGCCCTTCTGCGGGCCGAAGACGGCGGCGGCGCCGTGCTCGCCGACCAGCGTGTGCTCGACGTCCGAGGCGAGGACCACGCGCATCCCGTCCAGGTCCGCGGTGCCCCTGATCCCGGCGCAGCCGGTGAGGGCGAGCCCACCGGGTTCGAGGGGAGCGCCGTCGTCCCCCACCGGGACGGCGCCGAGGGCGGACAGCATCCCGGCGCCGCCGTCGGTGCTCCCCGAACCTCCGAGGCCGACCACGGCCGTGGCCACGCCGGCGTCCCTCGCGGCCGCGAGGAGCTCCCCGACTCCTCTCGTACCGGCGCGTCCCGCGTTCTCCGGGGTGCGCCGCGGCACCAGGTGCAGGCCGCAGGCCTGGGCCGACTCCAGGTAGGCGGTGCCGGAGCGGCGGCCGGTGGTCGCCCGCTCCGAGCGCACCTCGAGCCACTCCGCCTCGACCGGGTCGCCGAGTGGCCCGCTCACCCGCCTCCGGTGCACGGTGCCGCCGAGCGCGGCGCGCAGGACGTCGACGAAGCCGGGGCCGCCGTCCGCGACCGGGCGGGCCACCAGCTCGTCGCCGGGGCTGCCGCGCCGCCATCCCTCGGCGATCGCCTCGGCGGCCTCCGGGGCGGTGAGGGTGCCGCCGAAGCAGTCAGGTGCAACCAGGATCCGCATGGCGGCCAGCCTACGAAGGTCGACGGGGCCGGGGAGCGCCGGCGACGGCGGATGGCCCGTTCCGGCAGGATGCGGACGGGACCGACACTCCCGTCCGCGACATCGCGGCCTCATTTAGGCTGGTGTGTGTGAGGTTCCTTCGCCGCAAGACGAACGCTGACAGCCCCACCGAGGACAGCCAGACGGTTCTGGTGGCGGAGGAGGCTGCCGAGACGACGCCCGCCGGCTACACGCCGGGCAAGGGGCGGCCCACTCCCAAGCGCCGGGAGGCGGAGGCACGCCGCCGGGGTCCGGTGGCCCCTCCCCCGAAGACCCAGCGCGAGGCGATCCGCAGGATGCGGGGCAACAAGGAGGAACGGCGTCGCGCCACCGCCGAGCGGCGGGAGCGGATGATGTCGGGGGACGACCGCTACCTGCTGCCCCGGGACCGGGGGCCGGTGCGCGCCTACGTGCGCGACCTGGTCGACTCGCGCCGCAACCTGATGGGCCTGTTCATGCCACTGGCCCTGCTGGTGTTCGTCTCCCTGGTCGCGATGCCGATGGAGGTCCAGCAGTACTCCGGCCTGGTCACCTCCGCCATGCTGATCGTGATGATCGTCGAGGGCGTGAGCCTGGGCCGGATGATCGTCAAGCGGGTCCGGCTGAAGTTCCCCGACTCCACCGCCCGCGGGTTCGGCCTCGGTTGGTACGCCTTCACCCGGGCGACCCAGATCCGCAAGCTGCGCGTGCCCCGCCCTCGGGTCACGCCCAAGGACGCCAAGCGCATCTGGAGCTGACGACGCGGCCGCCGGTCGAGGGCGACCGACACCGGCCAGCCGTTGCGACCACGAACTCGTTAACGAGGCAAAAGACCCGGGTACGATCCCGGCATGGAGTTCCGTCGCCTGGGCCGAAGCGGCCTGTCCGTCAGTGAGATCTCGTACGGCAACTGGCTGACCCACGGCTCGCAGATCGAGGAGGAGCAGGCCAAGGCCTGCGTGCACGCGGCGCTGGACGCCGGGATCACGACATTCGACACCGCCGACGTCTACGCCGGCACCAAGGCCGAGTCCGTCCTGGGGCGCGCGCTGGCCGGGCAGCGCCGCGAGGGCCTGGAGATCTTCACCAAGGTCTTCTGGCCGACCGGGGACGGCCCCAACGACCGCGGCCTCGGCCGCAAGCACATCATCGAGTCGGCGAACGCGTCGCTCCGCCGGTTGCGGGTGGACTACGTCGACCTGTACCAGGCCCACCGCTTCGACCGGACGGTGCCGCTGGAGGAGACCTTCCTCGCGTTCGCGGACCTGGTCCGCCAGGGCAAGGTCCTCTACGTCGGGGTGTCCGAGTGGACCGCGGAGCAGATCGCCAGGGGTGCCGAGCTCGCCCGCGAGCTCGGGGTCCCGCTCATCTCCAACCAGCCCCAGTACTCGGCGCTCTACCGGGTCATCGAGTCGCAGGTCGTGCCGACCTGCGAGCGGGAGGGCATCAGCCAGATCGTCTGGTCCCCGATCGCGCAGGGCGTGCTGACCGGCAAGTACCTGCCGGGGCAGCAGCCGCCCGCCGACTCGCGCGGGTCGCACGAGTCGACCAAGAGCATGGTCTCCCGCTGGCTGCGGGACGACGTGTTGGAGCGGGTGCAGCGGCTCAGGCCGGTGGCCGAGGAGGCGGGGCTGTCCCTCGCCCAGCTGGCCGTGGCCTGGGTGTTGCAGAACACGAACGTGGCCTCGGCCATCATCGGCGCTTCCCGTCCCGAGCAGGTGACGGAGAACGTCAAGGCGGCCGGCGTGACCCTCGAGCGGGAACTGCTCGACCGGATCGACGAGATCCTGGGTGACGTCGTCGAGCGCGACCCGATGCTGACCGTCTCCCCCTGATCAGCCGCGCGGTTCACCCGCCCCCGGCCTGGCGCCACGGCGGGGGCGAGTGGACCGCCTCAGACGCAGGACGCCGCCTCCTGCCAGCCGTCGTCCCCCTCCCTGGGGTCCTCCGGCCCCCAGCTCACCGAACTGAGCCTGGCGGCGACCTCGCCGGCCGCCGTCAGCGTTCCGCGGCCGTCGAGGCTGGTGGTGGCCCACATCCCCGTCTCGTTGCCCACACCGCGAACCCCGATCGGCACCGCGACCAGGTAGACGTGCCGGTAGGAGGAGGACTTCACCGCGGCTCCCGGCCCGGCGACGAAGGCCTCCTCGGTGAGGACGGACCGGATGCGGTCCATCACCCCGTCCGGCACCTCCTGGCACCGGTCGGACGGCTCGGCACACGCGCCGGTGAGCGAGCTGGCGAGCACGCTGATCATTCCGGTCACGAACATCATTCGGGCCGCGCGCACGGACGTGTCCCCTCCCCAGGAGTCAGCTTCGGCCGACGGGCGGAGCGGCGGACGCGCCGCGCGGGGCGGCGTGGTCGCGCTCTGGGCGCCCTGACCAGTCGCCGGGTTCCCCCGATCCCGCTCGGCTAATCCGGCGGGCCGGCCCGCCGTCAACCAGACGAGTTATCGGCCGCCGCCGGGACCGCGTTGAGGCCCGGCCCCACCCGCACGGCGCGGCCCCCGAGGCCAGTCCCGTCGGAACGTCAGCCCCGGCGGCGACGCAGCAGCACGGCCGCGCTGATCCCGGTGATCGCCATGATCGCGACGCCGATGGCCGAGGTCACCGACATCCCGTGCACGAAGGCCGCCCTCGCGTTGTCCATCAGCGTGGTGGCCAGCTCGGTGGGCAGGCCGGCCGCGGCGCTCTGGGCACCGGCGATGGTCTCGCGGGCGGACTCGGCATCCTCCCCCGGCACACCGGTCGGCACGACGAGGTCGCGTTGGTAGACGGCGATGAGCACGCTGCCCAACACCGCCGTGCCGAGGGCGGCACCGAGTTCGTAGGCCGTCTCCGAGATCGCCGCCGCGCCGCCCGCCCTGGCGGGCGGTACCGCGCCGACGATGGCGTCGTTGGTCAGCGTCTCGGCCAGGCCGACACCGGCGCCCAGCACCGCGAAGGCGAGCACCAGCCGGGCGGCTCCGCCGTCGACCGGCAGCCCGACGGCGATGACGTAGCCGAACGCGGCGGCGAGGAGTCCGGCGCTGATCAGGATCGGCACCCGGATGTGGCGGGCGAGCAGGACGGCCAGCAGGGCCGCCGCCACCTGGGCCAGCAGCCCTGGCAGCAGGCGGACGCCGGCCTCGACCGGGCTCAGACCGAGCACCAGCTGGAGGTACTGCGAGACGAAGAACAGGAATCCGACCAGCGCGAAGACGCTGAGGAGGTTGCTGGCCACCGCGACGCTGAACATCCGGTCCCGGAACAGCCTCAGGTCGAGCAGCGGGGTGGGCCGCCGCAGCTGCCGCCGCGTGAACAGCACCGCGAAGAGCACACCCGCCACGAGGCAGAGCAGGGCCTCCGGCGAGGCGCCGGACTTGGCCAGTGCCTTGACGCCGTAGACGACCGGCAGCATCGCCGCGAGGGAGAGCCCCACGCTGACGAGGTCGAAGGGACCGGGCGCGGGATCGCGGGACTCGGGGAGCAGCAGCGGGCCGAACACGAGCAGCAGGACCATGACCGGCACGTTGACCAGGAACACCGAGCCCCACCAGAAGTGCTCGAGCAGCCAGCCGCCGAGGATCGGGCCGAGCGCGGCGCCGCCGGCGAAGGCGGAGGACCAGACCGCGATGGCCAGCCTGCGCTGGCCGGGGTCGAGGAAGATGCTCCGCAGCAGGGAGAGGGTCGAGGGCATCAGCATCGCCCCGAACACACCGAGCAGGGCCCTGGCCGCCACCAGCAGTTCCGGGCTGGTCGCGTAGGCGGCGAGGATCGACACCAGGCCGAAGCCCGCGCCGCCGACGAGCAGGAGCCGGCGACGGCCGAGCCGGTCGCCGAGCCCGCCCATCGTGACCAGGAGCCCGGCCAGCATGAGGGAGTAGATGTCGACGATCCAGAGCAACTGGGTGCCCGAGGGGGCGAGTTCCAGGCTGAGCGCGGGCACCGCGAAGCTGAGAACGGTGTTGTCCACCGCGACGAGCAGAACGGGCAGCATCAGCACCGCCAGTGCCGCCCACTGGCGGGTCCCCGCCCTGGGGGCGGGTCCGCCCTCGCGGATCGCCGGCTCCACCGCGCCTGACATGATTCCCTCCTCATCAACTGTACCGTCCGGACGGTACACCCCGAAGGGGGAGCCGTGCCACTGAGTAAGGTGCTGCCCATGAGCGCCGCCCGCGACCGCATCCTCGACGCCCTGGAGAGCCTCCTCATCGACAAGGGGGTGCTGGCCGCGACGCTCGACGCGGTCGCTTCGGAGGCCGGGGTGTCCAAGGGCGGGCTGCTGTACCACTTCGGCAGCAAGGAGGCCCTGTTCACCGGGATGTTGGAGCGGCTGCGGGCGCGGGGCGTCGAGGACGTCCAGCTCATGCTCCAGGCCCCGGGCGGCCCCACCCGCTACCACCTGGAGACCTCGATGGTGGAGCGGGGCGATCCGCTGCACCGCTCCTTCGTCGCGGCCACCCTCCTCGCCCAGTCCACCGGGGGGCAGGCCAGGGATGTCATCGTCGAACTGAACGAGCGCTACCTGCGGGCGCTCCTCACCGAGATCGACGACCCGGAGCTGGCCAGGATCGTCCAGCTGGTCGGGGACGGCCTCTACTTCAACCTGGCGATCGACGCCCAGCACCCCTCGGAGGTCGCCCCGGTGCTCGAGCGGGTCCGGCGGCTGGTCAGCGAGGCGGACCGCCGCTGACCAGCCGTGGGCGCCGTCAGTTCCTGGCGTCCTCGAGTTCCCGTTCCGGCGTGGGCCGCCGGACGAACGGTGCCCGGAGGGTGGCCACCAGGTGCGCCCGGTTGCGGACCACGGCGATGGTCGCGAGGACCGCGTACACCCCGGAGATCACGTACCTGGCCTCCTGGCCGGGGAAGAGGAACTGCACCAGGAAGAGCCCGAGCAGCGTCCACGCCGCCCACCGGGGGAAGCGGAGGGCCAACAGCACCGCGACACCGAGCATCGTCTGCGTCGCGGTGAGCACGAACTCCTCGATCTGGCGCCCGTCGAGCTGGAGCGCGGCGGGACCGCCGCCGATCAGGTAGGCGATGGGCAGGCTCCCCACCAGGAGGGTCCACTGGTTGACCTTCGCCGAGACCAGGGTGCCGATCGCGATCGCCCCCTTGCCCCGGAGCGCGAAGAGGATGGCGACGATGAACTCCGGCGCCTCCGAGGCCAGGGGGGCGAGCCACTGCACCAGGAGGAACTCGTCGATCCCCAGAACGGAACCGGTCGCGACCAGGGCGTTCGCGAAGGGTTCCGCGCACAGCAGGATGACGGCCGCCGACACGACGAACAGGCTGACCACCAGCGGACGGCGTCGACGGGCCGGGAGCGCGCCGATGACCGCGGCCGGCCCGACCAGCTCCGCCTCCGGGGTGTCCACCCGGGACACCCGCCAGAGGTAGAAGAGGAAGAACGCCAGGAGCGCGATCCCCAGCACGAGGTGGATCTGCCCGGTCAGCGGGATCACGAGGGCGACGACCGAGGCGATCGCGAGGAAACCCAGCTCCACCCGGTAGCCGGGGTGGAGGACGAGTTCCCGGATCGGCTTCCCGGACCTGCGGCGCGCGACGAACAGGGCCACCAGCACCACCACCGACCACCCGAGCCCGAGCAGCAGCCGGTTGGACCCGGTCATGTTCGCCGCCGCGTAGGCGACGTGCTCGGGGTTCTCGGCCGCGGTGTAGGCGAAGTAGAGGTCGACGGCGTACTCCGGGAGCACCGCGATGAGCGCCAGCAGGGCGATCGCGAGACCACCGGAGATGTCGACCTCGGCGGCCTCGGCGGCCCAGGCGAGCACGAAGGCCGACGCGACGACCGCGGCGCCGAACACCGCGAGGGACAGCACCGGGGGTGTCTCGACACCACCGAAACGCACCACGAGCGCGGGCAGCGCCAGCAACAGGCAGATCCCCAGCGGCCGGAACAACCTGGCAAACATCGAACCCTTCCCCTCAGCGGGTCCGGCCGGTTCGCCACGGGGACAGAACTCCGGCCAGACGTGAGTCATGGCCGAAGGTCTCGTTCACCCTGACCTGGTCAGGGCCTCGCCGCCGGAGGCCTGGGCCCCAGTGTGTCGACGACGAGCTTGCGAACTACTCCCCTTCGGAGGCCCACAGCCTGGCACACGTTTAGACGTTTTCGCAAGTGTGGAAGTTTTGATCCGGCATCGATCCGAAACCGGACACGACCGGCCCAGGCGCCGCCACCTCGCGACGAGGACAATGGGAAGGACCATGAACGACAAGACCGCGGCGCGCACGAGACCGCCAGAAGCGTCCACCGGACCCACGACGGCTCAGCTCGCGTCGGCGGCCGGCACCTTCGACCTGCTGTCCACGCCGACCAGGCTCCACCTGGTGTGGCTGATGTCCCAGGGAGAACACGACGTCGGGACCCTCGCGGCGCGCGTCGGGGTGAACATCGCCACGGTCAGCCAGCAGCTCGGCAAACTCCGGCTGGCCGGCATCGTCACCTCACGACGCGAGGGCCGCCGGCACATCTACACCGTGGAGGACCCGCACGTCCTCACCCTGGTCGAACAGATCTTCGAACACATCGCACCGGACGGCTCGCTGGCGCCCGACCCGCCCCGCCAGCCCTGAGGCACCGGCAGCCCGCCGGACGGTCGGGCGCTCCGGCCAGGCCGCCCGGCCACCGACCGAGGAACGACCGGCGCCGTCCGGGGCGCCGGCCGGCCCGCCCGCTCAGGACTCCGGGCTCAGGCTCATCGGGCCGTAGACCTCGGCGTCGTCCCGGAGCAGCGTGACCGAGGCGACCCCGGCCGCGCGCAGCGCCGGCCACTCGTCCTGGAACCACTCCTCGGCGTCCTCCTGCTCGCCGAAGACCATCTCCGGGCCCGCCACCTCGGAGCCCGTCGCATCCTGGTAGCGCCAGCGGTAGCTCACTCTCGTCTCCCTCACTCGCCCGTGCGAACGGTGCGACCGTAGCCAGGACACCCCCGGCCGGACCAGGTCGTCCCGCCGTCCGGACGCCGGGAGGAGTTCCCGCCCGCTACTCCGCGCCGGCCGGCCGCCCGGCGAGGTGGTGGCCGTCCCCGTTGGTCCGGGCCCGCCCGCCCCTCTGGCAGGCTTGGCGCGGACAGGTCAGCCGACGCGTCGAGGCCAACGGAGGAAACACGTGTCCAGTGCGGAGCCCAGCATGCGGGACGTCGAGTTCCCGGAGGTCCCCCGGCCCGACGAGCAGGCCCGGCGACAGGCGGTCGCACGACAGGAGAGCCTGACCAAGCCCGTCGGTTCCCTCGGCCGTCTCGAGGAGCTGGGAGTGTGGATCGCCGCCTGCCAGGGCACCTGCCCGACACGGCCGTTCGCCCGCCCCCGCCTCGTGGTCTTCGCCGCCGACCACGGCGTGGCCGCCAACGGGGTCTCCGCCTACCCGCCGGAGGTCACCGCGCAGATGGTCACCAACCTCCTCACCGGCGGAGCCGCGGCCAACGTGGCGGCGGCCAACGCCGGCGTCGGGGTCCGGGTGGCCGACATCGCCGTCGACGCCGACACGCCGGGCCCCATCGCCGGCCACAAGGTCCGTCGCGGCTCCGGGGTGATCGGGCGGGAGGACGCGCTGACCGAAGCCGAGGTCGTGGCGGCGGTCCAGGCGGGGCGGACCATCGCCGACGAGGAGGTGGACGGCGGCGCCGACCTGCTGGTCGTCGGCGACATGGGGATCGCCAACACCACCGTCGCCGCCACCCTGGCCGCCGCGCTCACCGGCATCGAGCCCGTCGCGGCCGTCGGCCGGGGCAGCGGCGTCGACGACCGGGGATGGATGCGCAAGACCACCTCGATCCGCGACGCGCTCCGCCGGGGTCGCCCGGCGGCGCACGATCCGCTCAACCTGCTGCGCGTCTCCGGCGGGGCCGATGTCGCGGCCCTGACCGGATTCCTCGCCCAGGCCGCCGTCCGCCGCACCCCCGTGGTGCTGGACGGCCTGCTCACCGGCGTGGCCGCCCTGCTCGCCGAGGACCTCGCTCCCGGCGCGGCCCGGTGGTGGGTCGCCGGGCACCGGTCGGCCGAACCGGCGCACGACGCCGTCCTCCGACAGCTCGGCAAGGAACCGCTGGTCGACCTGGGTCTCCGGCTGGGTGAGGGCACCGGCGCGTTGGCCGCGTTACCCCTGCTGACCCTCGCCGGGCGGGCGCTCGGCGAGATGGCGACCTACGAGGAGGCCGGGGTGTCCGGTCCCGTCATCGCTCCCCCGCCACTGCCGGGGGCCGTCCGCGACTGAGGTCGTCAAGGCGTTCCTCCCCGTGACCGCGCGGGGCCGGCCCAGCCGGACCCCGCGCCGCGCGCTCACAGCCCGTCGACGGTCGACAGGAGCAGCACCGCCGCCACCAACCACCCGAGGCCGCAGAGGACCAGCAGCGGATGCCACCGCCGCCGAGGCCGCTGGTCGACCAGCAACCAGCCACCCGTCCCCAGGGCGGCCGCGGTAGCGAGAACGAGACCGGTGATCGCCAACCACTGTCCAGAGTCCACCGCGTCATGGTGCGGGTCGCGGGGCGAGGACCGCACGGCGCGGGGCCGGCCGCGCCGGGAACGTCCCCGCAGCCGGCGTCGCCGTGGCGGCGACGCCCCCTCGACCGGCGGGAGGGCGGCACCGCGCACGGTCCGGCGGGATCGCCGGGACCGGCCACGACAGGACCACACCGGCGGAGAACGCGTCGACGAGGTACCCGCCGTCAGCCGGTCGTCCGCGCGCCACCCGTCCAAGGCCGACCGTTCCCGAGCCGTCCTCGTGGCCGGCCGGCGCACGAGGACCGCTGCCCGGGAACGGCGGGGCCGAAGCCTGGCTCCCCGGAGTCAGGCCAGCGTGCGCATCCAGCCGTGCGGGTCGGGCGACAACCCCCGCTGCAACGACGTCAGCCGGTCCCGCAGGCGAGCCGTCACCGGACCGGTCCCCCCGTCACCGACCACGAACTCACCGCCAGCGTGCCGCACCCGGCCCACCGGGGTGATCACGGCGGCGGTGCCGCACGCGAAGACCTCGGTGATCTCCCCCGACGCCGCCCCTGCCTCCCACTCCTCGGTGGAGATCCGCCGCTCCTCGACGGGAAGGCCCAGGTCGGAGGCGAGTTCGAGGAGCGAGCGGCGGGTGATCCCCGGCAGCAGGGTGCCGGTCAGCGCCGGCGTCACGAGTCGCGCCCCCGCCCCCTCGCCGAAGACGAAGGCGAGGTTCATGCCGCCCATCTCCTCGATCCAGCGGCGCTCCACGGCGTCCAACCAGACGACCTGGTCGCAGCCCTGCGCGGCCGCCTCGGCCTGCGCGAGCAGCGAGGCCGCGTAGTTCCCCGCGAACTTCGCGGCGCCCGTCCCCCCGGGGGCGGCCCGCACGTACTCGGTGGACAACCAGACGCTGACCGGTTTCACCCCACCCGTGAAGTACGCCCCCGCCGGCGAGGCGATCAGCAGGTAGGAGTAGCGGTTCGCCGGTCGCACGCCGAGCCCCACCTCGGTGGAGATCATGAACGGCCGCAGGTACAGCGACTCCTCCCCGCCGAGGGGAACCCAGTCGCGGTCCACGGTGACGAGTTCGGTGAGCGACCCGAGGAACAGCTCGTCGGGGAGTTCGGGCATCGCGAGCCGGCGGGCCGAGGCCCGGAACCGCTCGGCGTTCAACCCGGGGCGGAAGGTGGCGACCGAACCGTCGGGCTGGTGGTAGGCCTTGAGCCCCTCGAAGACCGCCTGCCCGTAGTGCAGCACCATGCTCGCGGGGTCCAGGGCCAGGTCCTGGTAGGGCAGCAGCGCCGCGTCGTGCCACCCGAGGTCCTCGTCCCAGTCGACGCGCACCATGTGATCGGTGAAGAACCGACCGAAACCCGGGTTCTCCAGTACCTTCGCCCGCTCCGCGGCAGAGGCCGGTCGGTCGGTGAGGGTCCTGGTGAAGGGCGTCTCGGGCGTCATGGCGTGCAGACTAGTACTTTCTCCCCTCTCCGAGAATCGAGTCTCGGAGTGTCGGAGGTCCGAGTATCCCGTCGTGCCCCGAAGGCGCTGGTCACCGCCCTGGTGCGGCTCAACTCGGCAGCGGGTCCACCTCCGGGGGGCACGTCCACGCCGGCAGCTCGGGACGGGGCCAGTCCGGGTCGGGCGGATCGAGGTGGCTGCCGTCGAAGGGGAACGCACCGGCCTCGGCGAGCGCGATCATGCGTTCGCCCTCCGCCCGCAGCAGCACCGCCTGCTCCTCGGTCACCCGCCCCGCCGCGAGGGCGGCGACCAGTTCGTCCTCGTCCTTCCACTCCCACGTCCGATCCGGTCGGACGAAGACGTCGAGCACCCCGTCGAGGCGGTCCACGCCGAACGGCGTCCGACCACACGGGATCTCCAGGTTCACGTACCAGCCGAGGAAGTCGCCGTCAGGGCCGAAGAACCACCACACCGAGGCCCACTGGCCCTCCGGTACCCAGCGGAGGGTGGAACTGCCCGTCCAGTGCGACCGGCAGGGACGCCGACCCAACACGAAGCGCTGCTCGAGCGGCGCCTCCCGCACCAGCCGGCCGTCCGGCAGGCGGGTCGCGACGATCTCGGTGCCGCCGAGGACCCAGCAGAGCACGGCGGCACCGTCGTCGGAGACGACCCGGGCCGGGTGCACCGCGCTGACGGTGCCGTCGGGGCGCAGGAAACGGAACAGGATCTCCGCGCCGGCGGCCCAGCGCGTACCCGGCCCCGGTCGTCCCTCGTTCGTCCTCATCGGACGTGGGACGGCACGAACGGAGGCTTGACCACCTCACACGGCAGCGGGCGGCCCCGAACGTCGACCACGACCTCGGCACCGAGGTCGACACCGGCGGCGGAGTCCACCAACGCCAGGGCGATACCGACCCGCAGGGACGGGGAGAAGGTCCCCGACGTCGTGCGGCCGATCACCGCGCCCTGCCCGTCCAGCACCGGCATCCCCGAGCGGGGGATGCCCCGACCGGTGGCCCGGAGTGCCCGCAGCCGGCGCCTCGGCCCCTCGGCCTTCTCCCCGAGCAACGCCTCCCGCCCCCAGAACGCGTCCTTCCGCCAGCCCACCGCCCACCGGGCACCGCCCTGCAGCGGGCTGATCTCCCGGGACAGGTCCTGGCCGTGCAGCGGGTAGCCCATCTCGGTCCGCAGCGTGTCCCGCGCGCCCAACCCGCAGGCCCGGCCGCCCTCCTCGCCGGCGGCGGCCAGCAGGGCCTCGAAGAGGTCGGAGGCCCCGTCGCTGTCGACGACCAGCTCGTAGCCGTGCTCCCCGGTGTAGCCGGTGCGGCAGATCCGCAGTCGCCGGCCCCCGTGCTCGACGTCGACGAAGGCCATGTAGTCCAGGTCGGCCGGCAGGCCGGTCGCCTCCAGCACCGCCCGCGAACGGGGCCCCTGCACCGCGAGGACGGCGAGGTCGGTGTGCTGGTCGGTCACGCTGATCCCGTCGGGGGCGACCCGGCGCAGCCGGTCGGCGACCTCGGCGGTGTTGGCGGCGTTGGGCACCAGGAACACCTCGTCGTCGTTCACCAGGTAGGCGATCAGGTCGTCGACGACCCCGCCGTCCTCGGCGCAGCACAGGGTGTACTGGGCCTGCCCCGGTCCGATCCGGCCGAGGTCGTTGGTCAGGCACGCGTTGACGAAATCCGAGGCCCCCGCGCCGGCCACGGTGGCCTTGCCCAGGTGGGAGACGTCGAACACGCCCACCGCCTCGCGGACCGCCGTGTGTTCGGCGACCACCCCGCCGTCGGCGTACTGGATGGGCATCTCCCATCCGCCGAACGGGGCGAAGGTCGCGCCCCGCCGCTCGTGGTTGGCGTGCAGCGGCCCCCTCCTGGGCCCCCGCGCTGAGTGCGTCCCGGCGGGCTGGCCGGTGTCGTCGGAACGGGACTCGGGCGATGGTGTTGGCGAAGTCACGGGCCGAACGCTACCCGTGGCGCGCCACGCGGCGCCTCCCCCGGAAAGTCGAAGGTCGTGTGACCGCGGAGGTGCGTCACGGGCTCCGGTGCCGCCACCTCGCCCACAGGGCGAGGACGGCCGATCCCCCCAGCAGCACCAGCCCGCTCGTCACCAGCGCCACCACCGGAAGGCTCAGCGCGAGGATGACCGAACCGAACATGCCAGTGCAGGCGAGACGCATCGGCCAGTTCCGCTCATCGGCCATGAGCACCCGTGCCGCGGCGTTGACGAAGGCGTAGTGGACGAGCAGGAGGCACGCGGCCACCGCCATCGAGATGGCCGGGTCAAGGACCAGCAGCGGCGGTAACACCAGGACCGCCACGGCGAGTTCGGGAGGCCGAGCGGCGCCACCCCGCCCCCGCCCCGCCAGGACCAGGGGGAGGTCCCGTTCGATGGCCAGCACCCGCACCCCGTCCCGGAGCCGGCGCAGCACCGGGACCAGGACGGCCAGTGCCGCCAACGCGGCGGCCAACCGCACGAGACGGGACAGGGGCGTGGCGTCGGACGCGACCAGCAGGTCGAGCAGCGGAGCGGGCGCCAACGCCAACCGGTCCGCGCCGAGCTGGTGCAGCGCCCCGGCCAGCACCGCCGCCTGGACCAGCCCGACCACCCCCAACCCGAGGGCGACCGCGCCCCTGCCCGGCATCCCGCCGCCGAGGACGGATCCCTCGTCCTCGGGGCCGGACGGGCCGTCGTCCCGCCGCTCGGTGGAGGGAACCACCCGGTCGAAGCCGGCGATGGCGAAGAACCACAGCCCCGCCGCGCCCGCCACCCCGCCGAGCAGCGAGTCGTAGTCCCTCCCGACCACCGTGGCCGAACCGGACGCCACCGGGTCCACCCCCACGGCGGCGGCCACCACCAGGCCGAGGACGCCGACCACGAACAGCGGGAGACCCCAACGCACCCCCCGGGGCCGTTCGAGCCGGGCCGCGACTCCCGACAGGGCCGCCACCACGAGGCCCGCCGACGCGATCAGCGGCCGCTCCGGCCAGACGTACCGGCCCGCCGCGCCGGCCACCGCGGCTCCGGCGAGGCCGTACCCGACCAGGAAGGCGACGTTGCCCAGCCGGGACGGCACCTCCCCCAGCTGGTCCCGGGTCGACAGGTAGTCCCCCGAGGAGTGGGCCACCGAGGCCCGCATGACCAGGGCGGAGGAAGCGCAGCACAGGGCCACCAGGAACGCGACGGGCAGACCGGCCAGCGCCCACCACCCGGCCGCGCCGGCCAGCGAGGCGACACCGAGCAGGGCACCGGCCCCGACCGACGCCGCCACGAGGTCGGCGACCACTCCGGGCGAGCCCCACCGCCGGCCGGAGCGACGCCGCGACCTCGTCCCCGCGTCCACGGCCCCACCCCCTCGCGCCTCGCGGTCCATGATCCCCACTCCCCCACCGTTCTCGTCGGCAACGGTCTCACCAGCTCACGGCTGGTCCGGCGCTAACATTCGCAGATCCGCCGGCCGGCGCCCACGGCGCCGACGGCGGATGACCAAGACGACAAGCGAAGGAGCCGCCGTGACCGCACCCACGCTCGCCATCACCGACAGTGACCCTATCGGTGCCAGTGCCGACGCCCTGATCATCGGGACGCTCGCCGGACCGGACGGGCTCACGCTCGCCCCGGGTTCCGCCGAGGTGGACTCGGCCTTCGGCGGTGGACTGGTGGACCTGTTGGCCGCGGTCGGCGCCAAGGGCAAGGCCGACGAGGTCGTCAAGATCCCCGCGCGCGGCGCGGTGCCGGCCACGGTGGTGGTGGCGACCGGTCTCGGGTCGTCGTCGGGGCCCGAGGAGCAGGTCACCGCCGAGCAGGTGCGGCGGGCGGCCGGGGCGGCCGCCCGCGCGCTGGCCGGCACCGGCCACGCGGTCAGCCTGCTGTCGCTGCTGGACCTCGGGGCGGCGGCGCAGGGCACGCTGCTCGGCGCCTACCGCTTCACCCGGTACCGCACCGAACCGGGTGATGGCCCGGTCGGGCGGGTGGAGTTCGCGCTCCCCCCGGGCGTCGAGGGTGACCCGCAGGCCACGCTGAAGGCGGCCACCGCCATCGCCTCCGCCGTGAACACCGCCAGGGACCTGGTGAACACCCCGCCGAACGACCTGTTCCCCGAGTCGTTCGCCGAGCGGGCCGCCGACCTGGCCAAGGAAGCCGGGGTCGACATCGAGGTCCTCGACGAGAAGGGCCTGCGCAAGGGCGGGTACGGCGGCATCCTCGGCGTGGGCGGCGGCTCGACGCGCGGGCCGAGGCTGCTGCGCCTGCGCTACGCCCACCCTCGGGCCGTGAAGAAGGTCGCGCTGGTCGGGAAGGGCATCACCTTCGACAGCGGCGGCATCTCCCTCAAGCCGCCGGCGGACATGGACCAGATGACCTCGGACATGTCCGGCGCCGCCGCCGTGGTGGCCAGCGTCGTGCTCGCGGCGCGGTTGAGGTACCCGCTGGAGGTCATCGCGCACGTCCCGCTCGCCGAGAACCTCCCCTCCGGCACCGCCTACCGGCCCGGTGACGTGCTCACCATGTACGGCGGCAAGACCGTCGAGGTGCTCAACACCGACGCGGAGGGACGCCTTGTCCTCGCCGACGCCATCACCCGGGCCGCCGAGGACGACCCCGACTACCTGATCGAGACCTCCACCCTGACCGGCGCGCAGGTCGTGGCCCTCGGCAAGCGCACCCCGGGCGTCATGGGCGAGGACGAGTTCCGCGACCGGGTCGCGGAGATCGCCAGGGCCACCGGTGAGGGCGGGTGGGCGATGCCGCTGCCGGAGGAGCTGCGCGGGGACCTCGACTCCAAGCTCGCGGACCTGGCGAACGTCACCGGCCACCGCTGGGGCGGGATGCTGTCCGCCGGCCACTTCCTCCGGGAGTTCGTGAAGGACGGCCTGCCCTGGGCGCACATCGACATCGCCGGCCCGGCCTTCAACGACAAGGGCCCCTGGGGCTACACGCCCAAGGGCGGCACCGGGCTGCCGGTGCGCACCATCGCCGCCGTGCTCGCCGACATCGCCGAACACGGCTGACCCGACCCGCCGGCGGCACGCCCGGGGTCGCGAAGTTGAGCCAGATCACTTCGCGACCCCCGCCACCCGCCGCGTGGTCGTCCCCTCGGGGTTCGGGAGGGCGGACCGGGCGTTCAGTCGGTCCGCCCCTCCCGCTCGGATCGCTTGCGTAAGGCGCGCTGCCGGGCCGTGTAGTCGCGCATCCGCTGCGGATACCCGACGAGGGCCACGTCGTAGACCGGCATGCTCAGCTTCCTGGCGAACTGCTTCGCGCCCTCGGGGCCGTCGATGCGTCTCCGCGTCCACTCCCCGTCGTGCGCGATCAGGACCACGGTCGTCTCGGTCACCGCCGTCCTCGGCTCCACGTACGCCTCGACGCCGCGCCGGGACGCCGCCCACTCCTCCAGGTGGCTGGTGTCGGCTTTGGACGAGGTACGCAGCGTCCCGGGACGCTGGCGACGACGTCGGAACCGATCGAAAAGACCCACAACGGACACCTCCTGTTCGCTTGTCCCGATCCTGCCAGCAGGGCTCGGGCCACGGGTCCCTCCTCCGCAACGGTTTCGGCGGACGGCCCGTTCCCGTCGACCACCACGCGCACGACCCGGCGCGTGCACCCTGGGTGATCTGATCCCGCCGAGGGGGGCCGCCCAGCCGGACCCCTTCGCCAACTGGCGATACGTGGTGACAAGATGGCACCGGGTACCCCGCCGACCGGCCTAGGGTGTATCCGTAAGCGATTCGCCAACCTGCCTGTCAAGGAGATCCCGTGACTGACACCTCCGCCGATCTGGTGATCCTCGGCGGCGGCTCCGGCGGCTACGCGTGCGCGCTGCGCGCGGCAGAGCTGGGTCTGTCCGTTGTCCTGGTCGAGAAGGACAAACTCGGAGGAACCTGCCTGCACCGCGGCTGCATCCCGACCAAGGCGCTGCTGCACGCCGCCGAGGTGGCCGACTCGGCCCGGGATGGTGATCAGTTCGGCGTGAAGAGCTCCCTGGAGGGCATCGACATCGCCGGGGTCAACTCGTACAAGGACGGTGTCGTCAACCGCCTCTTCAAGGGCCTCCAGGGCCTGGTGAAGTCGAGGGGCATCACCTACGTCAACGCCGCCGGCACGCTGACCTCCCCGACCACCGTCGAGGCGGAGGGCGTCACCTACACCGGCCGCCACGTCGTGCTCGCCACCGGTTCCTACGCGCGCAGCCTGCCCGGCCTGGACATCGGCGGCCGCGTGGTCACCAGCGACCAGGCGCTGAACCTGGACTTCGTGCCGGAGCGGGTCGTCGTGCTCGGTGGCGGGGTCATCGGCGTGGAGTTCGCCAGCGTGTGGCGGTCCTTCGGCGCCGAGGTCACCGTGGTCGAGGCCCTGCCCCGCCTGGTGCCCAACGAGGACGAGTACCTCTCCAAGCAGTTGGAGCGCGCGTTCCGCCGCCGGGGGATCACCTTCAAGACCGGGGTGCGCTTCACCGGGGTCACCCAGGACGACACCTCGGTGTCGGTGAACCTGGAGTCCGGGGAGCAGCTGGACGCGGACCTGCTGCTGGTCGCCGTGGGGCGTGGCCCCAACAGCGCGGGTCACGGCTTCGAGGAGGTCGGCGTCGCGACCGACCGGGGCTTCGTGGTGACCGACGAGCGCCTGCGGACCAGCGTGCCGGGCGTCTTCGCCGTCGGCGACCTGGTCCCCGGTCTCCAGCTCGCGCACCGGGGCTTCCAGCAGGGCATCTTCGTCGCGGAGGAGATCGCCGGGCTGAACCCGTCCACCATCGACGAGGCCGGTATCCCCCGGGTCACCTACTGCGAGCCCGAGGTCGCGTCCGTCGGGCTGACCGAGACCGCCGCGAAGGAGAAGTACGGCGAGGTCCAGACCCTCGTCTACGACCTCGGCGGCAACGGCAAGAGCCAGATCCTGAAGACCTCCGGGGCCGTGAAGCTGGTCAAGGCCGGCGCCAAGGGCCAGGACGGTCCCGTGGTCGGCGTGCACATGATCGGCGCCCGGGTCGGCGAACTGATCGGCGAGGCACAACTGATCTACAACTGGGAGGCGTTCCCCGGCGAGGTCGCCGAGCTGGTGCACGCCCACCCCACCCAGAACGAGGCTCTCGGGGAGGCACATCTCGCCTTGGCCGGTAAGCCCCTGCACGCGCACGGCTGAAGCCGGAGCGAGGAACTAAGTCCCACGAGCGACTAGCACGAGGAGTCAGCGAAAAGATGGCCTTCTCCGTCCAGATGCCGGCGCTCGGTGAGAGTGTCACCGAGGGCACCGTCACACGGTGGTTGAAGAAGGAAGGCGACCGGGTCGAGGTCGACGAGCCCCTGCTCGAGGTCTCCACCGACAAGGTCGACACCGAGATCCCCTCCCCCGCCGCCGGAGTACTGCGGCGGATCATCGCCCAGGAGGACGAGACCGTCGAGGTCGGCGCCGAACTGGCCCAGCTCGACGACGGTTCGGGTGAGGAGCCGGCTTCCGCCCCCGCCGCCCAGGAGCAGCCGGCCGAGTCCCCAGCGCCGACTCCCCAGCCCGCCGAGCAGCCCGCCCCGGCCCCGCAGCCGGCGGCGTCCGGGGCCGGCAACGGCGGCGGCTCCGCCGAGGGCACATCGGTGGAGATGCCCGCACTGGGTGAGAGCGTCACCGAGGGCACCGTCACCCGGTGGCTGAAGAACGTCGGGGACAGCGTCGAGGTCGACGAGCCCCTGCTCGAGGTCTCCACCGACAAGGTCGACACCGAGATCCCCTCCCCGGTCGCCGGCACGCTGCTGGAGATCGTGGCGGGCGAGGACGAGACCGTCGAGGTGGGCGGACGACTCGCGGTCATCGGGTCCGGCGCGCCGGCCCAGGCCGCCGCCCCGGAGCCCGCCCCGGCGCCCGTTCAGGAGGCCCCCGCCCAGGAGGCCCCCGCCGAGGCACCGGCTCCCGCCCCTCGGCCCTCGGCCCCGTCGGAGGAACCCGCTCCGGCGCCCGCTCCGGCCGCGCCGCAGCAGGCGCAGCCGAGCGCGGACGGCGGGGGGAACCCCTACGTCACCCCGCTGGTGCGCAAGCTCGCCAACGAGAACGGCATCGACCTGAACACCCTCCAGGGCTCGGGTGTCGGTGGCCGGATCCGCAAGCAGGACGTGCTCGCCGCCGTCGAGGCCAAGAAGGCCCCCGCGCAGCAGGCGCCCGCTCCGGCCACGGGCTCCGCGCCCACGCCGGAGCCCGTGCGGGAGAGCGAGCTCCGGGGCCGGACCGAGAAGCTGTCGCGGCTGCGGCAGGTGCTCGCCACCCGCATGGTCGAGTCGTTGCAGACCGCCGCGCAGCTCACCACCGTCGTCGAGGTCGACGTCACCCGGATCGCCCGGCTGCGGGCCAGGGCCAAGGCGGCCTTCGCCGCCCGTGAGGGCGTGGGCCTGTCCTTCCTCCCGTTCTTCGCCAAGGCCACGGTGGAGGCGCTCAAGCAGCACCCGCAGCTGAACGCCTCCATGAACCTGGAGAAGAAGGAGGTCACCTACCACGGTGCCGAGCACCTGGTGATCGCGGTGGACACCGATCGCGGCCTGATGGTCCCGGTGGTGCACAACGCTGGTGACCTGAACCTCGCCGGGCTCGCCCGCAAGATCGCGGACGTCGCCGAGCGGACCAGGACGAACAAGATCACGCCCGACGAGCTCAGCGGTGGCACCTTCACGCTGACCAACACGGGCAGCCGGGGCGCGCTGTTCGACACGCCGATCTTCGCCCAGCCGCAGGTCGGCATCCTCGGCACCGGGGCCGTCGTGAAGCGGCCCGTCGTGGTGAGCGACGAGTCCGGCGGCGACACCATCGCCATCCGGTCGATGGTCTACCTCGCGCTGTCCTACGACCACCGCCTGGTGGACGGCGCCGACGCCGCCCGGTTCCTGGCGACCATCAAGCAGCGGCTGGAGGAGGGCGCGTTCGAGTCCGACCTCGGTCTCTGACGCCGCCACCCCCGCTGACCCCGGGCCCCGCCACCACCGGTGGCGGGGCCCGGCGCCGTTCGATGCCGGGACGGCGGGAGGGCCACCCCGACGCTGTGCTCCGACAGCGGTCGACCGGTTCGCCTGCCCACCACGATCCCGTCGCTCCCTCCGTGCCCGCCGGCGGGGCGACCGACCGGAGCGGGACGGAGTCGCGTCGACGACGCCGATGCGTCACGATCAAGGAATGCGCGTCGTGGTCGCTGGTTCCTCAGGTCTTGTCGGCTCCGCCCTGGTCTCCGCTCTCGAGGACACCGGTCACGAGGTGGTGCGCCTCGTCCGCCGACCGGCGAGGGCGGCCAGCGAACGGAGTTGGGACCCGCCCGCCGGCCACGTGCCCCACGACGCGCTGGAGGGCGCCGACGCGGTGGTGAACCTGTGCGGGGCGTCGATCTTCGGGCGCCGGTGGAACCACGCCAGGAAACAGGTGCTGCGTGACAGCCGGCTCGTGCCCACCGAGGTCCTCAGCACCGCCGTCGCCGAACACCGGATCCCGGTGCTCGTCAACGCCTCCGCCGTGGGCTACTACGGCGACACCGGGGACCGCGCCGTGGACGAGACCGCCCCGCTCGGGTCGGGGTTCCTCGCGGAGCTGTGCCGCGACTGGGAGGACGCGGTGCGCCCCGCGCGGGAGGCCGGCGCCCGCGTCGTCCTGGCCAGGAACGGCATCGTGCTCAGCTCCGGAGGTGGACTGCTCGGCACGCTGCGGCCGCTCTTCTCCCTGATGCTGGGGGGCCGGCTGGGCAGCGGCGGCCAGTACCTGTCGTGGATCGGCATGGACGACGAGCTGGCGGCGCTCCGGTTCGTACTGGAGACCGACGGCCTCGACGGCCCCGTGAACCTCACCGCGCCCGCGCCGGTGACCAACGCCGAGTTCACCCGCGTGATGTCGACCGCGTTGGGGCGCCCGGCGCCCTGGGTCGTTCCCGGGGTGGCGCTGCGCGCCCTCCTGGGCCAGATCGCCGACGAGTTGGTGCTCACCGGCCAGCGAGCCGTGCCGAAGGCCCTCTCCGAACACGGGTTCCACTTCCACCACCCCGCGCTGAACTCCGCCCTCGTGGCCGCGTTGAACGACTGAGCCGGGAACGCGGTCGCACGTCCTCGCCTGTGGCGTCGCGCGCACCACGCCGGCCACGCCGGCGACCCGCGCGCGGCCGGGCGTAGGGTCAGGTCCGTGCGCAGCAACGACGAACCCCTCCGCTCCGCCCCGTCCACCTCGTGCCGGTCGGCGAGCGACCAGGTGGTCGTGCGGCATCTCGGGCTCATCGAGTACCAGCGGGCCTGGGACCTCCAGCGCGAACTGGTCGCTGCCAGGCAGGCCGGTGACGGGCCCGACACCCTCCTCCTGCTCGAACACCCCTCCGTGTACACGGCGGGCAAGCGGACCCGGCCGGCGGACAAACCGCAGGACGGCACCCCGGTCATCGACGTCGACCGGGGCGGGATGATCACCTGGCACGGCCCCGGTCAGCTGGTCGGCTACCCGATCGTCGAACTCGCCGAACCGGTCGACGTCGTGGACTACGTCCGGAGGTTGGAGCAGGCGCTGATCTCGGTGTGCGACCAGCTGGGCGTGCGCACCGGGCGGGTCGAGGGCCGCAGCGGCGTCTGGGTGCCCGCCGACGAGCGGGGTGGCGAACGCAAGATCGCCGCGCTCGGCATCCGGGTGCAGCGGGGCGTGACCATGCACGGCCTGGAGATCAACTGCGATCCCGACATGTCGGCGTGGGACCGCATCGTGCCCTGCGGGATCAGCGACGCGGGCACCACGTCCCTGACCGCGGAGCTCGGGCGGACCGTGACCGTCGCCGAGGTCCTGCCGCTCGTCGAGCGGGCGGTGCTCGACGCGCTGGAGGGCGCGCTGCCGGTGACCCACCGACCCGCCCGGCCGGAGCCGGCGGAACCGGCCGGGGCCGGAGCGGTCACCTTCGCCCTCGACTCCCGGATCCAGTCCGCCGGCTGAGGCGGGCCATCACCCGAGCTGGGGCGCCACCTCCGAGGCGACCACCTCCAGGTGGTCGAGGTCAGCCAGGTCGAGCACCTGGAGGTAGAGCCGACGGACACCGGTCCGCTCCCGCCACTGCCCGATCCGGTCGACGATCTCGCCCGGCGTGCCGGCGAGCCCGTTCTCCCGCAGTTCCGGCACCTCCCGGCCGATCGCGGCGGCGCGGCGGGCCACCTCCGGCTCGTCCCGGCCGACGCACAGCACCAGCGCGGCCGACCGGAGGATGTCGCCCGCGCGCCGCCCGGCCGCGACGGCGGCCCGGTCCACCCGTTCGAACTGCTCCGCCGCCGTCTCCATGTCGACGAAGGGCAGGTTGAACTCGTCGGCGAACCGGGCGGCCAGCTCCGGCGTGCGCTTCTTGCCCTTCCCGCCGAGCACGAGTGGCGGCCGTGGCCGCTGCACCGGCTTGGGCAGCGCCGGCGAGTCGCTGATCTGGTAGTGCCGTCCCTCGTAGTCGAAGGTCTCACCCTCCGGCGTGCCCCAGAGACCGGTGATGATCTCCAGCTGCTCCTCGAAGCGGTCGAACCGTTCGGCCAGCGGCGGGAACGGAACACCGTAGGCGGCGTGCTCCTCGGCGTACCAGCCGGTGCCCAGGCCCAGGTCCACCCGGCCGCCGGACATCTCGTCGACCTGGGCGACGGTGATGGCGAGCGGACCGGGCAGGCGGAAGGTCCCGGCGGTCACGAGGGTGCCCAGCCGGATCGTGCTGGTCTCCCGCGCGATGCCGCCCAGGGTCACCCAGGCGTCGGTGGGGCCGGGCAGGCCGGAGACCGAGCCCATCTTCAGGTAGTGGTCGGAACGGAAGAAGGCGCCGTAACCGGCCGACTCGGCGCACCGCGCGACGCGGAGCAGGTCGGTGTAGGTGGCGCCCTGCTGGGGTTCGGTGAACACCCGGAGTTCGATGCGATCGTTCACGGGCTCCAAGGGTGCAGGGCGACCGGAGCGAGGGCCAACCGGGGGCCTCGACACGGCGGAGGGCGCGGTCCCGGCACGGCGGTGGTCTCCGGTGCCGGGCCGCCGTGGCACCACGGATCGCCACACGGTAGTTGTGAGCTATGTCCAGATGGAGCGCAACCCAGATCCCCGACCAGACCGGCCGCAACGTCCTGATCACCGGAGCGAACTCCGGGTTGGGGCGCTACTCGGCGGTCACCCTCGCCAGCCGTGGCGCACGAGTGTTGTTGGCCTGCCGCTCGGCCGAACGCGGGCGGCCGGTGGTGGACGAGATCCGCGCCGCCGGCGGTGAGGCCGAACTGGTCGAGCTAGACCTCGCGGACCTGTCCTCGGTGCGGCAGGCCGCCAGCACGGCCAGGGCGCTCTGCCCGGAGGGCATCGACATCCTGATGAACAACGCGGGCGTGATGGCGCCGCCGTTGACGCGGACCCTCGACGGGTTCGAACTCCAGATGGGGGTGAACCACCTGGGCCACGCCGCGTTGACCTGGTTGCTGATGCCCAGCCTCATGCGGCCGGGGGCGCGGGTCGTGACCCTCAGCTCCATCGCCCACCGCGCCGGTTCCCTCGATCTGAGCGACCTGAACTACGAGTACCGCAAGTACAACGCGGGCCGGGCCTACGGGCAGTCGAAGCTCGCCAACCTCCTCTTCGCCTTCGAGCTGGACCGCCGTGCCAGGGCGGCTGGCCTGGACCTGCTCAGCGTGGCCGCGCACCCCGGCATGACGGCCACCGAGCTCGGCGGGAACATGGCCAGGGCCCGGGGCAGCTCCTGGATGGAGAAGGGGTGGGGGCTGGTCAACCGCGTGATGACCCAGCCCGTCGCCGACGGGGCCAGCCCGCAGCTGTACGCGGCGACGATGCCGGACGTGCGGTCCGGTGACTACTACGGGCCCGACGGCCCCGGCGAGGCCAGGGGCGGTCCGAAGAAGGTGTCCTCCACGGCGGCGGCCCAGGACACTCGGGTCGCGGCCGAGTTGTGGGACCTCACGGCGACGCTCACCGGAGTGACGCCCGATCCACGCTGAGCGCACGCCTGGTGCCGGGTCCACGTCCTCCGCCGGGATGCCCGACCGGATGGCGTGGACCACAGCACGACGACGCGTAGGGTGGGCGTGTGACGGTCGCACCGGAGGGGCGCAAGCTGTTGCGACTTGAGGTCCGCAACAGCCAGACGCCCATCGAGAAGAAGCCATCCTGGATCAAGACGCGCGCGCGCATGGGTCCGGAGTACCGCGAACTGAAGGGCCTGGTGCGGCGCGAGGGCCTGCACACGGTCTGCGAGGAGGCCGGCTGTCCCAACATCTACGAGTGCTGGGAGGACAGGGAGGCCACGTTCCTCATCGGCGGTGACCAGTGCACCCGCCGATGTGACTTCTGCCAGATCGACACCGGGCGGCCGGCGGCGCTGGACCGCACCGAACCGCGCAAGGTCGCCGAGTCGGTCCAGGCGATGGGCCTGCGGTACTCCACGGTCACCGGAGTGGCCAGGGACGACCTGCCCGACGGCGGCGCCTGGCTGTACGCCGAGACCGTGCGCCAGATCCACGAGCTCAACCCGGGGACGGGTGTCGAGCTGTTGATCCCGGACTTCAACGCCGACCCGGACCAACTCGCCGAGGTCTTCTCCAGTCGTCCGGAGGTCCTCGCGCACAACGTGGAGACCGTTCCTCGGATCTTCAAGCGCATCCGGCCGGGCTTCCGCTACGAGCGGTCGCTGCGGGTCATCACGGAGGCGAGGAACGCGGGTCTGGTGACCAAGTCGAACCTGATCCTCGGCATGGGCGAGGAGCCCGACGAGGTGACCGAGGCGCTCCAGTCGCTGTACGACGCGGGTTGCGAGATCATCACCATCACGCAGTACCTGCGTCCCAGCGTCCGCCACCACCCCGTGGAGCGGTGGGTCAAGCCCGAGGAGTTCGTGGCGCACAGCAGGACCGCCGAGGAGATCGGCTTCACCGGGGTCATGGCCGGCCCGCTGGTCCGCTCCTCCTACCGCGCCGGTCGGCTGTACGCGGGCGCGGTGCGCCGCCGAGGCGAGGAACTGCCCGAGAACCTGAGCCACCTGCTCAGTGAGAGCCCCGCCGCGCAGGAGGCCAGCGCCCTGCTGGCGCGGTGAGAACCCTGGCCGCCCCCGTGCCGCACGGGGGCGGCCCGTTCCGGGCCGGCTGAGGGCGAGGCTCCGGTCCCGGCTCGGCCGTCTCCCCACGGGCGGCCGGCCGCGACCTCCCCCGTATCCTGGTCGTATGGCCCCCAAGCAGGAGAAAGCGGCTGGAAAGCCGGACAAGGCGGCCGCCAAGGAAGCGTCCAAGGCGGCGAAGAGCGCCCGGCGGCAGGCATCGAGGGAACGCCGCAAGCAGATCTTCGAGGCGTTCAAGATGCAGCGCCGCGAGGACAAGCGGCTCATCCCGTGGATGCTGGTCGCCTTCCTCGGCACCGCGCTCGTCGTCTTCGGCCTGGGCTTGCTGCTGGGGCTGCAATGGTTCTTCCTGCCGGTCGGCATCGCCTTCGGCGCCCTCGCCGCGGTCATCGTGTTCGGCCGCCGCGTCCAGCGCACCGTCTACCAGCGCGCGGACGGGCAGCCGGGTGCCGCCGGCTGGGCGCTGGAGAACATCCGCGGCCGCTGGCGAGTGACGAACGCCGTCGCCGGCACCACCCACCTCGACGCCGTGCACCGGGTCATCGGGCGCCCCGGCATCATCCTGGTCGCGGAGGGCGCCCCGCACCGCGTGCGGGGACTCATCGCACAGGAGAAGAAGCGCGTCGCCCGGGTGGTGGGCAGCACTCCGATCTACGACTTCACGGTCGGTAACGGGGAGGGGGAGGTCCCGCTCAAGAAGCTCCAGCGCCACCTCATGAAACTCCCCCGTAACATCAGCGTCGCGCAGATGGACGTGTTGGAGACGAGGCTCGCCGCGCTGGCCAGCAAGGGCAACGCCATGCCCAAGGGGCCGATGCCCCAGGGGGCGCGGATGCGGAACATGCAGCGGGCCATCCGCCGCCGCTGAGCTCCTCCAGCGGGCCAGGGCCACGCATCGAGGCGGGGAACGCCCTCCGGACCAGGTTCCGGGGGGCGTTCGACCGTCTGGAGGGGCCGACGTCCCTCGCGCGCGGGAGAGGGACCCGGCGACGAACCGGGGCGGCCTCCTCGGACGGCCTACGCGGGCACGTGCGGAACCGACCCGTGGAGCGCGATCGGCGCGGCCTCCTCGACGGCCCGCCTCCGAACGACTCGACCGAGCCGGCGCGTCAGCGAGCCCGCGGTCGCGGGGACGGACGATGTGACAGGTGCGCGGCGGTCGGCACCACCGGTCCCCCGGACCCGGTCCAGGACGCCCCAGGGGAGGCGGGACGCTCCGTCGGCGCCCGGGTCACGACCACAATGACATCGGCCGGACGACCAGGTCAGCGGGTGTTCACCACGACCGTGCCCAGTGCCCGGTCGTGCAGACCCCGGTAGTCGAGGTCCCACACCACGGCGGGGATCAGGAAGAAGATCATCACGGTGCGACCGGCGGCTCGGGGCAAGCCCACCCGGGCGGCCCCACCGAGCCGAGCGACCCGGATGCCCAGCAGCGCCATGCCCGGCGTGAAACCGGCGACGGCGACCGGGACCACGGTCAGCAGCACCCAGGCCAACAGGCTCCAGTTCCGGGGCAGTTCGGGGGCGGTGAACAGACCGGCCACGAGGGCTGCCATGATCAGGTCGACGAGCAGCGCCGCGAGCTTGCGCCGGGGTCGGGCGACGGAGCCCGGACCCGTCTCGGGTAGGCCGAGGCGCTCGCCGCGCCACCGCTGGTTCTCTGCCTCCGCCGCGGCCCGCCGACCCTCCGGGTCGAGCGCCGCGCTGGGGCCGGACAGCCACGAGCCGGTCCACCTGTTCACGGACCCCAGCGTAACGACCGATTCGCGGCGTTTCGGTCCGGGGCCAGGTCAGACGGCCGCACATATCATGTCAGTCACATCCTGCTGTGTTAACAGCCGCGAAACATGCGGTTGATGGCAGGGCAATACGTCCCACTTAGCGTCGCTGGCGCACTGCTGCTAGCGACCGGTGATGGCTTCCGCCAACTGGGGGCCACTCGATGTGTCTGACCCGTGTAAGGAGCCAGCGAGGGTGTTCAAAAACTCCGACGAGGTCCTGAAGTACCTCTCCGACGAGGACGTGAAGTTCGTCGACATCAGGTTCTGCGACCTGCCCGGCATCATGCAGCACTTCACCGTGCCCGCCGCGGCGTTCGACGCGGACACCTTCGCTGACGGCCTCGCCTTCGACGGTTCGTCCGTCCGCGGCTTCCAGTCCATCCACGAGTCGGACATGCTGCTGCTCCCCGACCCGTACACCGCGCGCCTGGACCCCTTCCGCGCCGAGAAGACCCTCATCGTCAACTTCTTCGTGCACGACCCGCTGACCCGCGAGCCCTACAGCCGGGACCCGCGCAACGTCGCCCGCAAGGCCGAGGAGTTCCTCGCGGCGTCCGGCATCGCCGACACCGCCTTCTTCGGCCCCGAGGCGGAGTTCTACGTCTTCGACTCGGTGCGGTTCGACACCACCGCGAACGCCTCCTTCCACGAGATCGACTCGGAGGCCGGCTGGTGGAACACCGGCGCCGACGAGGAGGGGGGCAACAAGGGCTACAAGGTCCGGTACAAGGGCGGCTACTTCCCGGTGTCACCCACCGACCACTTCGCCGACCTGCGCGACCGGATCTCCCTCCAGCTCATGGAGTCCGGTTTCACGGTGGAGCGCGCGCACCACGAGGTCGGTACCGCCGGCCAGGCCGAGATCAACTACAAGTTCAACACCCTGCTCCACGCGGCCGACGACCTGCAGCTCTTCAAGTACATCGTCAAGAACGTCGCCTGGCAGGCCGGCCGCAGCGCGACCTTCATGCCCAAGCCGCTGTTCGGCGACAACGGCTCCGGCATGCACTGCCACCAGTCGCTGTGGGCCGGCGGCAAGCCGCTGTTCCACGACGAGTCCGGGTACGGCGGCCTGTCGGACACCGCGCGGCACTACATCGGCGGGCTGCTCCACCACGCGCCGAGCCTGCTGGCCTTCACGAACCCGACGGTGAACTCCTACCACCGCCTGGTCCCCGGCTACGAGGCCCCGGTCAACCTGGTCTACTCGCAGCGCAACCGGTCGGCGTGCATCCGCATCCCGATCACCGGCAGCAACCCGAAGGCCAAGCGGGTCGAGTTCCGCTGCCCGGACTCCTCGGGCAACCCCTACCTCGCCTTCGCCGCCATGCTGATGGCCGGCCTCGACGGCATCAAGAACAAGATCGAGCCGCCGGCCCCGATCGACAAGGACCTCTACGAGCTGCCGCCCGAGGAGGCCAAGAACGTCCCGCAGGTGCCGGCGACGTTGTCCGAGGTCATCGACAACCTGGAGCGGGACCACGAGTACCTGCTCGCCGGCGGGGTCTTCACGCCCGACCTGATCGAGACCTGGATCTCGCTGAAGCGGGAGCAGGAGATCGACCCGATCCGCCTGCGGCCGCACCCCTACGAGTTCTCGCTGTACTACGACGTGTGACGGGAGGGGGTGTCCACCACCCGCGTGGTCGACACCCCGTCCCGTGGATCGCCGGCTGAGGGCCGGGTGACCGCCGTGGTCACCCGGCCCTCGCTGTCGTCGGCCCCGGGCCGGCTCCCTGGTGACCGAGCTCCACCTCGGTCCCCGTGGCGGAACCGAGAGACGTGCCTTCCTCCTAGGCGAGACGATCGGACATCGCACCAAGACCTTGAACGGTTCCGAGTCTCGGTACGTTCGGATTGACTCGTCCCATGACAGCGAAAACGATCCTGGTGCTCGGCGGTACGGGGAAGACCGGCCGCCGGGTCGCCGCGCAGCTGACCGAACGGGGCCACACCGCGCGCGTGGCGTCCCGCGGCGCCCCCACCCGATTCGACTGGAACGACGACACCACCTGGCCGGCAGCGCTGCGCGGCGCCGACGGCGTGTACGTCGTCCCCGACGACGCCGGGCCGCTCAGCCACTTCGAGTCCTTCATCAGCCTCGCCACCCGGGAGGGGGTGCGCCGCCTCGTGCTGCTGTCGGCGCGGGAGGGGATCGAGACGTCCAACCCAGCGGTGATCAGCCGGGAGGACACCGTGCGCGGGTCCGGCGTCGAGTGGACGCTGTTGCGCCCGGTCTGGTTCGCCCAGAACTTCAGCGAGGAACCGTTCCTGGCCGAGGGCGTGCGCGAAGGTGAGGTCCGCTACGGCACCGAGGACGGTCGGCACCCGTTCATCGACGCCGAGGACATCGCTGCCGTCGCCGTCGCCGCCCTCACGGAGGACGGGCACGCCGGCCGGGTGTACACGATGTCCGGTCCTCGGGCCCTCAGCATCCCCGAGGCGCTGGACACGATCGCGGCGGCGACCGGGCGCACGATCCGGCGCGTCCCCCTCCCCCTCGACGAGTACGAACGCCACCTCACCGACCGCTACTACCCGGCCGGCGCGGCGCGGGCGGTCACCGGTCTCAGCGAGCTGGTCCGCCGGCATGCGGACGACCACCTCTCCGACGGAGTGCGGGAGGCGCTCGGCCGGGAGCCCCGCGACTTCGCCGACTACGTCGCCACGACCGCCGACGCCGGCGGCTGGGGATGATCACGGCCCGTCCCCCCGCCACGGCGGGGGGACACCCGTGCCCATCCGGCGCCCCGCCGCTCCCCACCGAGGCGAACTCCCGTAAAACGCCGACCCACCATTCCTGGACGACGGTCGTGTGCTTCTCCCAACCGGTCCGGAAACGGTTCAACGGTGGTTCACGCCAATCAGTGCACTAGTGGTTCACCATTTTATCGACGCGTTTTCCCCCGCGTTCTCCAGTAAGCTGGCGTCCCGTTCACGTGCACGGGACAACGGGGGATGCATGGCGCTTCGCGACCGGGTCCGCGCGGTGGTGGAAGCCAGGAGATTCAACCAGTTCATCATCACCGTCATCCTCGTGAACGCGGCCGTGCTCGGGATGGAGACATCCCCGTGGCTGACCAGCCGGTACGGCGAGACGATGCTGCTCATCGACCACACGGCGGTCGCCGTCTTCACCGTCGAGCTCCTGGCCAGGCTCTACGTGTACCGGACCGGCTTCTTCCGCAGCGCGTGGAACTGGTTCGACCTGATCGTGGTGAGTGTGGCCCTCGTCCCCACCACGACGTCCTTCAGCGTCTTGCGGGTGCTGCGCGGTCTGCGACTGATCTCCGCGGTCCCCGCCATTCGTCGGATCGTCTCCGCGTTGTTCAGCGCCGTCCCCGGCCTGCTTTCCGTCCTCTCCCTGCTGTTGCTGGTCCTCTACATCAGTGCCGTGATCAGCGTCCACCTCTTCGGCGATATCGCCCCCGAACTCTTCGGGCACCTCGGTATCGCCCTGTTCTCGTTGTTCAAGGTGCTGACCACCGAGAACTGGCCGGACATCGCGGACACCGTCATGGTGGACCAACCGATGGCGTGGATCTTCTTCGTCTGCTACATCGTGTCCACCACCTTCGTCGTGCTCAACCTGCTGATCGCGGTCCTCGTCAGCGCGGTGGAGATGCAGCTGTCGGCCGCCAGGTGGGCGGAGGACCAGAGCCTGGAGGCGGTCCAGCACGCGGCGGTCATGGCGGAGCTCCGCGCGCTGCGCGGCGAGCTGGCCACCCTGCGGGCCAGCACCGGCCCCGGGACCGCTGCTGGCACCAGCGCTCCCGCCCAGGGCGCACCGGACGGCGAGCCCCCGCCCGCGCCACCCGCGCCACGACGGCCGGAAGGGGACGGGACCCGCGCCGACGAGCCCGGGGGCCCGGGTCAGCCCGTTCCGTAGAAGACCCGTTCCATCACGGCCCTGGCCCGCCGCGTCACCCGCCGGTAGTCGTCGACGAACACCCCGGGGTCCTCGGAGACCGAATATCCCAGCGTCCTGGCTACCGCCGCGAGGTCCCGACCGTGCCCCGGCAGCTGGTCCGACGCCTTGCCCCGGACCAGCGTTGTCGCGTTCCGCGCCTGGCTGGCCATCGTCCACGCGGCCCGCAGCGCCTCGGCGTCGGCCTCGTCCAGCAGTCCAGCCGCCGCGGCGCTCCGCACGGCTCCCAGGGTCGAGGTCGTGCGGAGCCCCGGCACCTCGTGCGCGTGGCCGAGCTGGATCAGCTGCGCGGTCCACTCCACGTCGGACAGCCCGCCCCGGCCGAGTTTGGTGTTCGTGGTCGGGTCGATCCCCCTGGGCAGGCGTTCGTGCTCCACCCGAGCCTTGATCCTGCGGATCTCGATGGTCGAGGCCTCGTCGAGACCGCCGGCCGGATACCGCACGGGGTCGATCAACTCGGTGAACCGGCGGCCGAGCTCCTCGTCCCCGGCCACCCGTCGTGCCCGCAGCAGCGCCTGCGCCTCCCAGGTGTCCGACCACTTCTCGTAGTACATGCGGTACGACTCCAGCGTCCGCACCAACGGGCCACTCCGGCCCTCGGGACGCAGGTCGGTGTCGACGTGCAACGGGGGGTCCTGGCTGGGTGCGCTGAGGAGCCGGCGCAGCGTCTCGGCCACGGCGGTCGCGTAACGCACGGCGTCGTGGTCCTCGACGCCCTCCACGGCCTCGCACACGAACAGGACGTCCGCGTCCGAGCCGTACCCGAGCTCGTCACCCCCCAACCTGCCCATGCCGATGACTGCGACCCTGGCCAGCGGCTCGGGACCGAAGCGGGGCGCGACGGCGCCCGCCGCGGCCCGCAACGCCGCCTCCAGGACGGCGGACCAGATCCGGGACAGGGCGTGGGACACCGACGGGAGTTCCATCAGCCCCAGCAGGTCCGCGCACCCCACCCGCAGCAGCTCGTGCCTGCGCAGCGACCGGGCGGCCAGCACCGCCTGTTCGGGGTCGCCGTGCCTGGCGACGGCGCTGCCCAGCGAGTGCGCCACCTCCTCGGGGTCCCGCCCCACCAGCTCCGGGGTGTCGACCAGCAGCCGCAGCACCTCGGGCGCGCGGACCAACAACTCGGGGACCATCCTGGACGTCCCCAGCAGGAAGGCCAGGCGTTCCGCGACCGCGCCCCTGTCCCGCAGCAGCCGCAGGTACCAAGGAGTGTCCGTCAACGCCTCGGACACCCGGCGGTAGGCGAGCAGGCCGCCGTCGGGGTCGGTGGTGTCGGCGAACAGGTCGAGCAGCACCGGCAGGAGCGCCCGCTGGATCGACGCGCGGCGCGACACCCCCTCGGTGAGCGCCCCGATGTGGCGCAACGCGCCCTCCGGGGAGGTGAACCCGAGGGCGGCCAGCCGGGCGGTCGCCTCGTTCGGGGTGAGCCGCAGCGCCTCCGACGGCACCCGGGCCACCGCCTCCAGCAGCGGGCGGTAGAACAGCTTCTCGTGGAGTCGGCGGACCCGGGCGGCGTGCCGGCGGAACTCCGACAACAACACCTCCCCCGGACCTCGCCGACCGTCCGAGCGCAGGCCGGCCGCCCTGGCCAGCCAGCGCAGGCCGGCGACGTCGTCGAACGCGGGGAACAGGTGGGTGCGCAGCAGGCGCTGGAGCTGGAGCCGGTGTTCGAGCAGCCGGAGGAAGCAGTACGACTCGGTGAGTTCGGCGGCGTCGACCCGCCCCACGTACCCGCCGGACCCCAACGCGCCCAGCGCCGGCACCGTCCCGGGAACCCGCAGTTCCTCGTCCGAACGACCGTGCACCAGCTGGAGGAGCTGGACGGCGAACTCCACGTCGCGCAACCCGCCGCGCCCCAGCTTCAGCTCCCGCTCGGTGAGCTCGGCCGGCAGGTTGTCCTCCACCCGCCGGCGCATCTCCTGGACGTCGGAGACGAAGTCGTCCCGGTCCGCCGCCGTCCACACCATCGGCGTGACGGCGTCGAGGTACGCCTTGCCCAGCGCGGCGTCACCGGCCACCGGCCGAGCCTTGAGCAACGCCTGGAACTCCCAGGTGCGCGCCCACCTCCGGTAGTAGCTGAGATGCCCTTCCAGGGTCCGCACCAGGGCACCGGCCTTCCCCTCCGGGCGCAGCGCGGCGTCGACCTGGAAACATGCCTCACCGGCGATCCGCATCGCCTCGGCGGCGACCCTGGTGGCGGTGGCGAGCGCCCGGTGCGGCGCTGCATCCCCCTCGTCCCCCGCACTCCCGGCGTCCACGTCCTCCGCCGGGGGGCGCGGTTCCGCGACGAAGACGACGTCGACGTCGCTGACGTAGTTCAACTCGCCCGCTCCGCACTTGCCCATCGCGATGACGGCCAGGCGGAACGGCAGCTCGGCGTCCGACGGGTCCTCGTCCTCGGAGGGTGGGCCCAGCACCTCCGTCACCGCGACCGCGAGCGCGGCACGCAGCGCCGCGACCGCCAGGTTGGACAGCGCGCCGGCGACCAGGCGGTACCGCTCGGGTTCCCAACCGGTGCCGCGCTGGCTCAGGTCGGTGGCCGCGATGTCGAGCATCATGCCCCGGTAGGCGGTGCGGAGGGCGCGGACCGCCTCGATCCCGACCAGGGTGGAACGTACGGCCCCGGCACCCGCTCCCCACGCGGGTGCCGGGTCCCCCGGGTCCTCCGAGCGGGTTCCCGGCCCCACCGCCCCGACGGAGGACCACAACTCGGTGGTCAACTCGCGCTCGCTGGGTGGGTCGTCGAGCAGTTCACCGTCGAGGCGCCGCCACTCCGCCGGGTGAGCCACCAGGTGGTCGGTCAGGGCGGTGCTGGCGCCCAGCACCGCGAACAGCCGCACGGCCAGGTCGTGGTCCGTGCGCAACGCCTCGTCCAGCTCGGGCCAGTCCGCGCCGAGGGACTCCCGCAGCCGGTCCAGACCGCGCAGCGCGAGGTCGGGGTCGGCGGAGGCGGACAACGCGCCCAGCACGGGCTCCAGCCCGGGGGGAACGCGGTCGGCCTCCCACCACCCCGCCGCCGCGAGCATCGGGTGGGTTCGGGCGTCGGTCAGCCCGAAACGGCCCAACCAGGGTGCTGGTCGCGATTCCTCCGCCATCACAGGTCCTCCAGACTGCCGTCCCGCCGGATGCCACGTCCCGGGGCTCCGCCGGTTGTCCTGCACTCGGGATCGGGCGGCCTCGGTGTGCCGGCGGCCCCGCCGACACCGGCGCGCGGCCGGGAGCACCGAGGCCCGCTGTCCTCCGCCACCTCCGGGTCCGCCGTCAGACCAGCGGGAGGCGACGCGGGCCCGGCTCCCGGGGTTCCAGTCCGGCGCGTCGCGCGGCGATGCGGACGAACCGGGTGACGATCGGCTTCCAGGTGGCCTCGATCTCCTCGTGCGCCTCGGCGAGCGCGGCGGTGGAGTGCGCCCGGGCCGGCGCCGCGGCGGCCAACTCCGGGTCGGCGTCGAACCAGTCGCGGATCATCTCCGGGGTCGTCTCGATGTGGAACTGCGTGCCCCAGGCCGCCGTTCCCACCCGGAACGCCTGGTGTGGGCAGTTCGGTGAAGCGGCGAGCAGCGTCGCCCCGGGAGGGAGGCGGGTGACGATGTCGCGGTGCGCCTGCACGACCAGGGGCATCAGGACGAGGTCCTCGAACAACTCGTCCTCGACGGCGGCGTCCCGCTTCGCGACGAGCGTCGGCCCAGCCGCCGGGCCGGTGGGGCTCGCCTCCACCCGGCCACCGGCGGCAGCCGCCAGGAGCTGAGCGCCCAGGCAGACCGCGAACGTCGGTAGCCCCTTCCCGACCGCGGTGGTCAGCCGGGCCCGCACGTCCAGCAACCACGGGTGCGCGATGACGTCCTCGGCCTGAACCCGCCCTCCCAGGCACACGAGGGCGTGGTACTCGCCGAGTTCGGGCACTTCCTGCTGATCCGGGTGGATGATGTCGAGTTCGGCACCCGCGGAGCGCAGCCACTCACCCAGGCGGGCGGGCGGATCGGACGGGTCGGGTTGCAGAACAAGAACTCGCACACTCGTCACGACGACGATGCTATGCCCGACGGCCCCGAGAACGCCGCTGCCCCCGACGCCCTCCACCACATCGAATTCAGAACGTTGCCGTCGTGGGACGAGCGAGCGGTCCAACCGCCCGCCGAAAGCCCGTCGAGAAGCCGCACCCGCCGCGAACGAGGGACCACCGCGTTCCCGGCCCCGGTCGGTGGCGGGTGCCCTGGGCGCACAAAAAAAGTGGGTGGAGGAGAACCGGGAGCACCCACCAGGTGCTCAACCACATTCCCCTCCACCCACCGGTGAAAGAAAGTTCGGCGGCGTCCTACTCTCCCACACCCCCACAGGTGCAGTACCATCGGCGCTGAAAGGCTTAGCTTCCGGGTTCGGAATGGGACCGGGCGTTTCCCTCTCGCTATCACCACCGAAACACTCTAACCAACACCCCACCCCAACCAACCCCAGGGCAGGGAGCCAGTTGCACTCCCAGAATCACACAGTGGATGCGTAACACCTTCGTAGACAAGCCCTCGGCCTATTAGTACCGGTCAACTCCACACGTTACCGTGCTTCCATCTCCAGCCTATCAACCCAGTCGTCTACTGGGGGCCTTACCCCAACAAAGTGGGTGGGAGACCTCATCTTGGAACAGGCTTCCCGCTTAGATGCTTTCAGCGGTTATCCCTTCCGAACGTAGCCAACCAGCCATGCACCTGGCGGTACAACTGGCACACCAGAGGTTCGTCCGTCCCGGTCCTCTCGTACTAGGGACAGCCTTCCACAAGTCTCCAACGCGCGCGGCGGATAGGGACCGAACTGTCTCACGACGTTCTAAACCCAGCTCGCGTGCCGCTTTAATGGGCGAACAGCCCAACCCTTGGGACCTACTCCAGCCCCAGGATGCGACGAGCCGACATCGAGGTGCCAAACCATGCCGTCGATATGGACTCTTGGGCAAGATCAGCCTGTTATCCCCGGGGTACCTTTTATCCGTTGAGCGACACCGCTTCCACCAGCCAGTGCCGGATCACTAGTCCCGACTTTCGTCCCTGCTCGACCCGTCAGTCTCACAGTCAAGCTCCCTTGTGCACTTACACTCAACACCTGATTGCCAACCAGGCTGAGGGAACCTTTGGGCGCCTCCGTTACCCTTTGGGAGGCAACCGCCCCAGTTAAACTACCCACCAGGCACTGTCCCTGAACCAGATCATGGTCCGAGGTTAGACACCCAGTACGACCAGAGTGGTATTTCAAGATTGACTCCACGACCACTAGCGTGACCGCTTCCCAGTCTCCCACCTATCCTACACAAGCCGAACCGAGCACCAATACCAAGCTATAGTAAAGGTCCCGGGGTCTTTCCGTCCTGCCGCGCGTAACGAGCATCTTTACTCGTAGTGCAATTTCGCCGGGCCTGTGGTTGAGACAGCGGAGAAGTCGTTACGCCATTCGTGCAGGTCGGAACTTACCCGACAAGGAATTTCGCTACCTTAGGATGGTTATAGTTACCACCGCCGTTTACTGGCGCTTAAGTTCTCAGCTTCGCCCCGAAGGACTAACCGGTCCCCTTAACGTTCCAGCACCGGGCAGGCGTCAGTCCGTATACATCGTCTTACGACTTCGCACGGACCTGTGTTTTTAATAAACAGTCGCTTCTCCCTGGTCTCTGCGGCCACACAACGCTAGCCCGCGAAGGGCTTCACGCCACACGGCCCCCCTTCTCCCGAAGTTACGGGGGCATTTTGCCGAGTTCCTTAACCACAGTTCACCCGATCGCCTTGGTATTCTCTACCTGACCACCTGTGTCGGTTTGGGGTACGGGCCGCGTAGACACTCGCTAGAGGCTTTTCTCGGCAGCATGGGATCACCCTACTTCGCCTCATTCGGCTATGCATCACGTCTCACCATTAACAGAGAAGCGGATTTGCCTACCTCTCCTGGCTACACGCTTACACCAGTACTACCACTCACTGGCGGGGCTACCCTCCTGCGTCACCCCATCACTTGGCTACTACCAGCTCAGATCCCGCGCATGGCCACCACCCCACCCGAAAGCAGGACAGCACCACGGGCGGTTAGTATCACCAGCCTCGCCAGGGACGCATCCACACGGGTACGGGAATATCAACCCGTTGTCCATCGACTACGCCTGTCGGCCTCGCCTTAGGTCCCGACTTACCCTGGGCGGAATAACCTGGCCCAGGAACCCTTGGTCATCCGGCGGCAGAGTTTCTCACTCTGCTTTCGCTACTCATGCCTGCATTCTCACTCCCACACCGTCCACACCCGCTCACGCGACTGCTTCACCCAGTGCAGGACGCTCCCCTACCCATCCACACACCTACACCCACCCCCCAAAAGGAGACAGATGGAGCTCAACATGTGAATGACACGGCTTCGGCGGTGCGCTTAAGCCCCGCTACATTATCGGCGCAGGACCACTTGACCAGTGAGCTATTACGCACTCTTTCAAGGATGGCTGCTTCTAAGCCAACCTCCTGGTTGTCTGGGCGACCCCACATCCTTTTCCACTTAGCGCACACTTAGGGGCCTTAGCCGGCGTTCTGGGCTGTTTCCCTCTCGACTACGAAGCTTATCCCCCGCAGTCTCACTGCCGCGCTCTCACACACCCGCATTCGGAGTTTGGCTGACGTCAGTAACCTTGTCGGGCCCATCGGCCATCCAGTGCTCTACCTCGGATGAGAAACACACGACGCTGCACCTAAATGCATTTCGGGGAGAACCAGCTATCACGGAGTTTGATTGGCCTTTCACCCCTACCCACAGCTCATCCCCCAGGTTTTCAACCCTGGTGGGTTCGGGCCTCCACGCGGTCTTACCCGCGCTTCACCCTGGCCATGGGTAGATCACTCCGCTTCGGGTCTAGGACACGCGACTCTGACGCCCTGTTCAGACTCGCTTTCGCTACGGCTACCCCACCCGGGTTAACCTCGCCACGTATCACTAACTCGCAGGCTCATTCTTCAAAAGGCACGCCATCACCCCACAACGGAGGCTCTGACGGATTGTAGGCACATGGTTTCAGGTACTATTTCACTCCCCTCCCGGGGTACTTTTCACCTTTCCCTCACGGTACTAGTCCGCTATCGGTCATCAGGGAGTATTTAGGCTTAGCGGGTGGTCCCGCCAGATTCACAGCAAATTCCACGAGCTCGCTGCTACTTGGGATCCCCTCCAGGAGACACAGTGCTTTCACGTACGGGAGTATCACCCTCTACGCTGACGCTTTCCAGACGTCTTCCGCTAACACCATGTTTTCTGACTCCTCGCCGAGATGGCAGCCTCGACCGGTGGGTCCCACAACCCCGCATACGCAACCCCTGCCAGGTATCACACGTACACGGTTTAGCCTCATCCGCTTTCGCTCGCCACTACTCACGGAATCACGGTTGTTTTCTCTTCCTACGGGTACTGAGATGTTTCACTTCCCCGCGTTCCCTCCACACACCCTATATATTCAGGTGTAGGTGACCAGACATGACTCTGGCCGGGTTTCCCCATTCGGAAATCCTCGGATCACAGCTTGGTTGACAGCTCCCCGAGGCCTATCGCGGCCTCCCACGTCCTTCATCGGCTCCTGATGCCCAGGCATCCACCATGTGCCCTTACTTACTTGACCACAAAGATGCTCGCATCCACTGTGTAATTCTCAAAGAACAACCGGCCACCACCCCCACACCAGCACCACCAACCCCGCACACCCACCAGGGGCACGCCAGACGGTATGGCACTCGGGGACAGCACCACCAGAAGACCCACGCACCACGCGTGTTCCCTCAGGACCCAACAGTGCACCGACCACACCACCACCCCACCACACAGCAGCTTTCCCCACCCCCACCCGAAAGCAGGAGCCGTACTCACCACCACACAGCAGAACAGCCATGCGGGTAACCAGCAGTCCACAATTCCACTGAGCAGTCACCCCCAGAACACACGCCTGAGACAGTGACCACCCCACCACCGAAGCAGTGGGATACATGCTCCTTAGAAAGGAGGTGATCCAGCCGCACCTTCCGGTACGGCTACCTTGTTACGACTTCGTCCCAATCGCCAGTCCCACCTTCGACCGCTCCCCCCACAAGGGTTGGGCCACGGGCTTCGGGTGTTACCGACTTTCATGACGTGACGGGCGGTGTGTACAAGGCCCGGGAACGTATTCACCGCAGCGTTGCTGATCTGCGATTACTAGCGACTCCGACTTCACGGGGTCGAGTTGCAGACCCCGATCCGAACTGAGACCGGCTTTAAGAGATTCGCTCCACCTTGCGATTTCGCAGCCCTCTGTACCGGCCATTGTAGCATGTGTGAAGCCCTGGACATAAGGGGCATGATGACTTGACCTCATCCCCACCTTCCTCCGAGTTGACCCCGGCAGTCTCCCATGAGTCCCCACCATTACGTGCTGGCAACATGGAACAAGGGTTGCGCTCGTTGCGGGACTTAACCCAACATCTCACGACACGAGCTGACGACAGCCATGCACCACCTGCACACTGACCTTACGGAAACCCCATCTCTGAGGCGATCCAGTGCATGTCAAACCCAGGTAAGGTTCTTCGCGTTGCATCGAATTAATCCACATGCTCCGCCGCTTGTGCGGGCCCCCGTCAATTCCTTTGAGTTTTAGCCTTGCGGCCGTACTCCCCAGGCGGGGCGCTTAATGCGTTAGCTACGGCACGGAGGACGTGGAAATCCCCCACACCTAGCGCCCACCGTTTACGGCGTGGACTACCAGGGTATCTAATCCTGTTCGCTCCCCACGCTTTCGCTCCTCAGCGTCAGTATCGGCCCAGAGACCCGCCTTCGCCACCGGTGTTCCTCCTGATATCTGCGCATTCCACCGCTACACCAGGAATTCCAGTCTCCCCTACCGAACTCAAGTCTGCCCGTATCGACTGCACGCCCACAGTTAAGCTGTAGGTTTTCACAGTCGACGCGACAAACCGCCTACGAGCTCTTTACGCCCAATAATTCCGGACAACGCTCGCACCCTACGTATTACCGCGGCTGCTGGCACGTAGTTAGCCGGTGCTTCTTCTGCGCCTACCGTCACTTTCGCTTCTTCGGCGCTGAAAGAGGTTTACAACCCGAAGGCCGTCATCCCTCACGCGGCGTCGCTGCGTCAGGCTTTCGCCCATTGCGCAATATTCCCCACTGCTGCCTCCCGTAGGAGTCTGGGCCGTATCTCAGTCCCAGTGTGGCCGGTCGCCCTCTCAGGCCGGCTACCCGTCGTCGCCTTGGTAGGCCATTACCCCACCAACAAGCTGATAGGCCGCGGGCCCATCCTGCACCGCCGGAACTTTCCACCCACCCCCATGCGGGGGAAGGTCGTATCCGGTATTAGCCCCGGTTTCCCGAGGTTATCCCAGAGTGCAGGGCAGGTTGCCCACGTGTTACTCACCCGTTCGCCGCTCGTGTACCCCGAAGGGCCTTACCGCTCGACTTGCATGTGTTAAGCACGCCGCCAGCGTTCGTCCTGAGCCAGGATCAAACTCTCCATAAAGGTTTGATTCTGTTACATTCGACGCATGACACTCACACCCACCCCGGAGGGCAGGGAATGCCACCGTCACTCAAAGGAACTCCTCTAACGAGGGTTCATATTTAGCTCTACTGGCTATTATATCGGTACACTGTTGAGTTCTCAAAGAACACACGCCACACCAGAACCCCACACCCACATCGTGGGCCCGTCGTCCTGGGACGCACTCTTCTCGTATCTGAAGCTTGTGTCCGGTAACCCCCACCACCACGTTCCCGTGATGTCCCATCCGGTGTTTCAGGGAGTTCCCGTTTTTCGCTGGAACCAGCTTAGCATTTCCGTTTCCACCGGGTCAAATCCGGGGTTTCCGTGGAAACCGCCGTTTTCTCAGCGGAACCGGAATCACCGTTGACCACCCTTCCGGGAAGCCGTCGCTGTTTCCGTCGTGTTGTGTTGTCAACGCTACCAGACCGTGTTTCCGGTGTTTCCCGGGGGGTGTCGGTGTCACCGTGGTGAACCGTGCACCGTTTCCGGTGGACCGGTGTTTCTTTCCGGTCTGGCCGTTCCACCGTATCGGTCGGTGTTTCCTGGTGTCAAATCCGGTGTTCACCGGGTTTGGCCTGGTCACGACCGTTTCCGAATATCGTGGAACTGTGTTGTCAATGTGTGGTTCCGGGCAGCACCGTGTGTGCGGTGTTTTCCGGTTCCGGGTCAACGTAACCGATCTTCGTTCGTTCCGTCAACTCGGCGCTTTCGACCGGTTGGCGGTGAACTCCTGGCTTTGTTGTTGTCAATGTGGAGCGTACTGGGCTGCTTTTCCCTGTCGCGTTCGGGGGCCGCGTCTTGGCCTCGCCAGATCCGTGTCAGGTCCGAGCTGCTCAGTGGTGTTGCTGTTTTCAACGCCCGGGAACGCTACCAGGCGGAGATCCTCACCCCCGATGGGGGTGGCCCCTCCTCCGAGTACCGCACCCGACGAGTAGCACCGCTCACGCGATGTCCTCGCACTGGACGAGATACGCCAGTCAGGTGGACCACGCATGACGATCCCGTCCCTGTCGAACCTTGGGAGTGGGAGTCGCCAGTCCGTGCTCATCCCACGACTACCGTCGTGGTCCCTGCCTGGCTGCCGCGCAACAATACCGGGTCCGTGATCGCGATGTCAACCCGCTCGGCCCCAGTCGCTCGTCGCCGTCCTCGCCAGGCTCCGAAGTCCTGTTCCGTCCGACGCGTTCGCGGCGTGGGCAAGACTAGCCAGCCAGCCCACTCCCCGTCAAACCGACCGCCGCTCCGACCGCCTCCCGGCCGGTCGGAGCGGGTCCCGGGGCAGCGCGTGCCCCGGGACCCGCTCCCCCTCACACGCCTGGTGCCCGCGTCTCCCGGGGACGCAGCAACAGGCGAACCCGGCCGCCGGCCTCCCGCCCCCAGCGGAGCACCTCCGCCGGTTCCAGCGCCGGGCCACCGTCCAACCGGGCCAGCTCGTACCCCCAGGACCGCATCTCGTCCAGGGCGGCTGCCGGGTCGTCTCCCAGCTCGCTCCCGTCCACGACCGACATCGAGCAGACGACCGAGGGGTGGTCCCGCCGGAGCAACCGCGACAGCCCGCGCAGCGCGCGCCAGGTGCTGCCCGGGGTGTCGACCCGCACCACCGACAACCGGCCGTGTTCGAAGGCCTGGAGACCGACCAACTCCTCGTCGAGCCGCACCCCGCGCACGGTCTCGGGGACTGGCACCGCACCGGGAGCCGTGGTCCCGGTTCCGTCCGGAGTGGACGCGGGGCCTTCGGCGGGGAACCCGTTCTCGTCCCGCTCCGGGTCGCCCGGTGAGGTGGTCGGCACCCCGTCCGCCCCGGAGCGCACGCGCAGCCCCCCGCCCGGGTCGGGCTCGGCGACCAGCCGCGTCGCCTGGTCCCACGCCGCCGCCTCGACGACCGTCAGCCTCCCCGCGTTCTCCGGCACGATGTTCAGCTCCACGTTGTGCCGCAGGAGCGCGCCCGCCTCCGGGCAGGGCTCGACCGCCACCACCCTCCCGTTCGCGCCGAGCCTGCTCAGCACCCTCGTCGTCTGGTACCCGACGTGCGCTCCCACGTCGAGGAACACCCCGTCGGGTTCGAGCAGCCCGTCCAAGGCGGTGGAGACGTCCGGTTCCCACACGCCGTGGCTGGACAGCCACGGCAGCATCACGCCGTCGTGGGCGGGCAACCGGAACAGCCCGGCGTCGCAGAGCACCATCGAGGTGGCGCCCTCGACGGGTGCGGGGTGTTGCCGCTGGTGCTCGCGCACCACCACGCGCCGCAACGCGTCCGAGGTGCGCACGGCGTGGTCGACGTGGCGCATCCGGGACTCGAGGCGACCGTCCCGGTCCCGCATGGCCTCGGTCAACCGCGCCTCGACGGCGTCGATCCGGTCCAAGGTCCGGTCGAGGACCCCGGCCAGCCCGTCGAGGCGTTCGGCGAGCAGCTCCACCTGGCGATCGCGGCGCTCCGAGTCGGTGGTCACCGCCTCCTCCACGACACGCAGCCGCTGCTGCTGGGCGGCGAGGTCGGCCCGCGCGCGCACCACCGCGTCGTCGGCGCCGACGAGGTGCTCCGCGAGGTCGCCCTGCCGGCCGACGACGGTGGCGAGCTCGGCGCGCAACGCCTCGACGTCGACGGCGTTGGTGTCCCGGTCGGCGTCGTCCTGCCGGGCGACGAGGTCGCGGGCCGTTCGCTCCACCCCGTCCACCAGCGCCGTGAGCAACTCCCGCATGTGGGTGTCGTAGTGGTGGAGCACCCGGAGGACCGCCTTGCGGAGGGCCGGGGCGATCGGGACCTTGCTCGTGGTCCCCCCGACGTCGACGGGACGCAGCAGCGCGTGGCGCGCGACCACCAGCGCCCGCAGCGGGTCCTCCGCCACGACCGGCGCCTGTGCCCGGCCCGCCCGCCACGCCCGGTAGGTCTGCTCGACCATTCCCCGCACGGCCTCCCCCGTCGGGTGAGCCCCGTACCGGGCGGTGACGTCGGAGCGCCCAGCCTGGCCCAGTTCCACCCGGACCTCGGGGCTGTCCGCGAGGTGCCGGAGCAGGTCGGCGGCCGACCGGCCGTCCGGCTCGGCCCCGCCGTCCAGGCAGGGCACGAACGCCGCGCTCCGCCGGCCCAGCTGCTCGGTGGTCGCGCCCTGGTCGGTGCAGACCACGGGCACTCCTCGGGCCGCGACCCCCAGGAGCCAGGCGGCGACCGCGTCGCCAGCCCCGTCGCCACCGCCCCGGTGCAGGGAGACGACGCAGTCGGCGATGTCGACGAGGTCGTCCGCGGTCAGGTCCGCCGCCGCGAAGAGGAGGACCCTGGGATCGTTGGCGGTGGCCAGCCGGAGCCGTTCGGCGGACTCGGGGAAGTCGGCCGCGCCGGACACCCGGAGCACCAGACGGACGTCCCTGCGGTCCGGGAAGGCCGCGAGGAAGGCCGCGACCACGCCGAGCGGGTTGGTCCGCCGTTCGTCGGCGTGGTCGGCCGACGAGCAGAACACGGTCCCCTCGGGGATGCCCCACCGTGCCCGGGCCGCGGCGCGGGCCGTCTCGTCGATCTCCCCCCGGTCGGCGACGGGGAGCACGACCGTGCGGACGGGCCGGTTCGTCCCCCGGGCGGCCAGCCGGCGGGAGGCTTCGGAGAGCACCCACAGCTCGGACACCCCAGGGGCGAAGGGCGCCCCGTCCGCACTGATCCGGATGACCGAACGGTCCGAGGGGACCGGGGCGTCCGGCCCGCAGGCCAGCACCACCGGGTACAGGGGTTCGTCGGCGGTCGGCAGGCCGGAGTGCTCGACCGCCAGCCGCACGCGGTCGGCGAGTTCCCCCGCACCGAGGACGCACACCCCGAGCTGGTCGAGCAGCGTCGGACTGGCGCCGGCCCCCGACGCGGGCAACACCTCGGGGTGGATCCGCCCGGCCGCGACTCCCGGCCCGGCGCACCAGTCCCGGTAGGCGGCGCGGTCCGTTCCGCAGGGGTCGGGGAAGTCAACCTGGAGTCGGCGGTCGGCGAGCCAGACCGCCCAGGTCCACCGGCTGACGCCCGAGGTGTCGCGGCGTCCCGTCCGGTCGTCCGGCTCGGGGGGCTGGGCGGCCCACCGCAGGAACGCGGTGGCAGCGGCCACTCCGCCGCTGGGAGCGCCGAACGCGGGTGGTGGGGCCTCACCGCCGGTGGCCAGTGCCCGTCGCCAGCACTCGTGGAACTGCTGTCGCAGGTGTGGCGGGATCTCCAGCCCGCTGCCGTCCGGCACCTCCCGGAACCCGAGGTGCGCCTCGGCGGGATCGGCCGCGCGCACCAGGCGAGCGCGGTAGGTGGCGCACAGCGCCGCGAGTTCCGGGTGTTCGGAGAGGAGGACCCGGGGCCGGTCGCCGAAGACCGTGGACAGCAGCCAGGGGCGGTGCGGGTCGAACCCTCCGAAGTGGATGGTCCGCAGTGGTCGCCCGTCCACCGTCACCCGGCCGTCGATGTCCCGTCCCAGCGGTCGACGGTCCGCGTTCCACACCGACAACCCGATGCCCCGGTCGCGCAGTACCCGGTGTTCGACGAGTCCGGGTGCCGCGTCGAGGGCGCTGGACGCGCCCGGCACCGCCCGAAGCTGCGCGGCCCAGTCGGTCAGGAACCGTTCGGCGCCGGGACCGACGGCCACCAACCCCGGGTCGAAGGTGCCCGCGGAGGCGAACTCAGCCGGGGTGGGACGGAGTCCGTCCGAGGGCACTGGGTCCAGGGTCCTGGGCACGAGCACCACCGGGCGCTCCGCGACCGCCTCGGCCACCGCGTCGAGCACCGGGCCCACGACCAGCACCCAGGGGTCGAGGCACAGCACCGGTTCGCCGCCGCGCACCAGGTGGGCGAGCAGGCGGGGCCGGAGCACGGCTCGCAGCTGCTCGGGATCGCAGGACGTGGCGAGGCGGTGGAACTCCTCCACGCCGAGTCCGATGTCGGTGGGGGTGAGCACGGGGTCGTCGCCGGTCTCCGGTGGGGCCGTGGAGATCGTGAGGGTGACGAACCGGGCCTCTGGGTGGTGGTCCCGAAGGGAGTCCCGGAGCACGCTGGCCGCCGCCCGCTCACCGGGGAGCGCGACCGTGCACACGGTGACGGGACGTCGTGGCGTGTCCCGGGGGCGGTCCGCGGGTTGCTCGGCCAGTTCGAGGCTGTCCTCCGTGGAGTCGTCCTGGGAGTCGTCCAGGGAGTCGACGTCCGCCGGCGGCCACCGGCGCAGCATCTCGGTGCGGGGTTCCGGTTCGGAGCTCACCTGCTCCGGCTCGGGCGGCCGGGTGTCCTCGGTGGGCACCGGTCCGGCCGCTGCGCCGGCCGAGGGCTGGGCGGGCTGGGCGTCCCGCCCCTGCCCGTTGCCCGTCGTCCCCTCCCGGGGCGCGGGGGGTGGGGCCGGCTCGGCCTGGTGCGGCGCGGTGGCGCTCGGTCGCGGTGCCGCCGGGGGCGGCGGGGTGGGCGGCACCGCCCCGGTGTGCGGTGGGGTGGCGGGTGCCGCCGTCGCGTTCGTCGGAGCTGCCGGTGGAGCCGCCGGCGGCGCGTTCGTCGGAGCGGCGGCGTCCGTCGTCGCCGCGGGTGGCGCGGCCGACGCTGCCGGTGGCGGTCCAGGCACTGCCGGTGGCGCGGCGGGGCGCGCAGTGGGCTGGGCGCCCGGGGTGGCCGGCGTGGCGCCGCCGGGACCAGGGCGCGGTTCGGTGTTCCTCGGCGCGGGAGGGGCGTGTTCCTCCCTGGACGGTGGGGGGACCACCGGCGTCGGGGGGAAGGCGGGCAACGGCTCGGTGGGAGCCGTTCCGGTCGCCAGCGGTGGCTCCGGGCGCCGCGCACCCCGTTTGGGCAGCGGCGAGGTGACGGCGTCGGGCGGCGGTTCCACGGGGGTGGGCGGCCGGGACGGCGGACCGGCCGGGGCTGGCCCCGGTGGCCGACCCGCCGCGCGGGCCGGTGGGGCCTGCTGGGGCGCGGGACCGGGTGGGGCGGGCAGCCCAGGCCCCGGAACGGTGCCGGGCGGCGGGGGCATGGGCGGTCCGTCGACGGGCATCGCCGGGGTGAACAGCGAGGACGTCCGCTGCTCCTGCCTGGGATCACCGCCCTGCTGGTCGGCGGGTGGGCGCGGTGGCAGGGTTCGTCGCAACGCGCCGAAGGCGTTGGGCGGTGTCCCTGCCGGCCCCCGGTGCGCTCGGTCGGCTGCGGGTTCCCCGTTCGGAGCGGTCGAGTGGTCGAACCAGGCCGCCGACTCGTCGTCCGTGGTCGGCTGGTCGGCGGGCACGGGTGACGCCGAGGGCGACGCCCCGGCGGGATTCTTGCCGTTGGCAGGGAGCTCGCTCACGGCGCCGAATCTATCGTCCGCGCGGGACCGTTGGTCGTGCTGAGCCGGTTTCCCCTGGTCCGCCCCTCACAGCACCGGCAACAACGTCCTCAGCTCGTAGGGGGTGACGTGGCTGCGGTAGGCGTCCCACTCGGCGCGCTTGTTCCGGAGGAAGAAGTCGAACACGTGCTCGCCGAGCGTCTCCGCGAGGAGTTCGGAGGACTCCAGCTCGCCCAGGGCCTCGTTCAGGTTCTGCGGCAGGCTGGCGTAACCGGCCGCCCGGCGCTCCGACTCCGTCAACGACCACACGTCGTCCTCGGTGGCCGGTGGGAGCTCGTAACCCTCCTGGATGCCCTTGAGCCCGGCGGCGAGCGTCACCGCGTAGGCGAGGTACGGGTTGCACGCCGAGTCGAGGCTGCGGATCTCCACCCGCCGGGACGAGGCCTTCCCCGGGGAGTACATGGGGACGCGGACCAGCGCGGAGCGGTTCGCGTGCCCCCAGCAGACGGCGGTCGGGGCCTCTCCCCCGGCGACGAGCCGCTTGTAGGAGTTCACCCACTGGTTGGTGACGGCGGTGATCTCCCTCGCGTGGCGGAGCAGCCCGGCGACGAACGCCTTGCCGGTGCCCGACAGTTCGTAGGGGTCCTCGCTGTCGTAGAAGGCGTTCCGGTCACCCTCGAACAGGCTCATGTGGGTGTGCATCCCCGAGCCCGGGTGCGCGGTGAACGGTTTGGGCATGAAGGAGGCGCGGACCTGCTGTTTGATCGCGACCTCCTTCACCACGTAGCGGAAGGTCATCACGTTGTCGGCCATGGTGAGCGCGTCGGCGTAGCGCAGGTCGATCTCCTGCTGGCCGGGTGCCGCCTCGTGGTGGCTGAACTCGACGGAGATGCCCATGTCCTCCAAGGCCTCGATGGCGTGACGCCGGAAGTGGGGGGCCGCGTTGTGGCTCGCCTGGTCGAAGTAGCCGCCCGAGTCGGCGGGGACGGGCTCGTTGCCGTCGTCGGGCAGGTCCTTGAGCAGGTAGAACTCGATCTCGGGGTGGACGTAGCAGGTGAAGCCGGACTCGGTGGCCCGGGACAGCGTCCGGCGCAGGACGTGCCGGGGGTCGGCCCAGCAGGGGGAGCCGTCCGGCATCGTGATGTCGCAGAACATCCGCGCCGAGTAGTGCTGGCCGTCGGCCGTCTCCCAGGGCAACACCTGGAAGGTCGAGGGGTCCGGCCTGGCGACCATGTCGGACTCGTACACCCGGGCGAAGCCCTCGATGGCCGATCCGTCGAAGCCGATGCCCTCGGCGAAGGCTCCCTCGAGCTCGGCCGGCGCGATCGCGACGGACTTGAGGAAGCCCAGCACGTCGGTGAACCAGAGCCGCACGAAGCGGATGTCGCGCTCCTCGAGCGTCCGCAGCACGAAGTCCTGCTGGCGATCCATGGGGGCAGCCTAGGCAATGGCGGTTACCCGGGTGTTGCGCCCCGCCGAGTCCGGCGGGGCGGCACCCGGGTCAGCAGGTGACGTCCTCGGCGGGCGCGTCGAGGTCGACCAGGTAGTCGGTGGCGATCTCGTCGACGCAGTCCGACCCCTGGAGGACGACGCCGTGCTGGTTGCCCTCGTAGGTGAGCAGTCGTCCGCCCAGGGCGTCGGCGAGTTCGACCCCGGCCTCGTAGGGGGTCGCCGGGTCACCGGTGACCGAGACGACGAGCGTGGTCGGGAGCCGCTCGGCGTCCGGGGCGGGCGGGGCCTCGTTCGGGGGCACCGGCCAGAACGCGCAGGCGTCCCGCAGCGGGCCCGGCTCGCCACCGTCGTCGAGGAACGGGGCCGCCTCCCGAGCGCGCCGGTCGAGTTCGGTGAGGACCTCGTCGTCGATGATCGGCGGGTCGTCCACGCACCGCACGGCGGTGAACCCGTCCATCATGGTGCTGTAGGAGCCGTCCGTCGGCGATCGCCCGTTGTAGACGTCGGCGAGCAGCAGCAGGGTGCTGCCGTCACCGACGGAGAGCTGCATCAGCCCCTGGTTCAGCACCGGCCAGAAGTCCTGGGCGTACAGGCTCTGGATGGTGCCGGTGATCGCGTCGGGGTAGGACAGCAGCCGCTCGCCGGCGGCCGCGGGTTGGTCGGCGAGCGGGTCCACCAGCTCCCGGAACACCTCGACCGCCTGGTCGGGGTCGGAACCGAGCACGCACGGGCTCTGCTCGGCGCACCAGTCGGCGAAGGCCTCGAAGGCCAGTTGGAAGCCGGCCTGCTGGTCCACGCGCTGTTCGACCGGGTCCGCGTCGGGGTCGAGGGCGCCGTCGAGGACCAGGGCGCGCACGTTGTCCGGGAAGAGGGCGGCGTAGGTGCTGCCCAGCCGGGTCCCGTAGGAGTAGCCGAGGTAGGTCAGCCCCTCGTCTCCGAGGGCGGAACGCAGGACGTCCAGGTCGCGGGCGACCGTGGTGGTTCCGAGGGAGGCGAGGAACTCGGCGCCGTTGCGCTGCTCGCAGGCCTCGGCGTAGGCGCGTTGGTCGGCGTCGTTGCGGGCGACGGCCTCCGGGGAGGCGTCGGCCACCTGGTCGACCCGGTAGGCGTCCCGTTCCTCGGTGGTCCAGCACTGGAGGGCGGGTTCGCTGGTGCCGAGGCCTCGCGGGTCGAACCCGACGAGGTCGAAGCGGCGTCCGAGTTCGGTGTCCGCGATCTCGGGGGCCAGTGCGGCCGCCGTCGGGACCCCGCCCGCGCCGGGGCCGCCGGGGTTGACCAGGAGCGACCCGATGCGGGTGCCGGGGTCCTCGGCCGGCCGCCGCAGCACCCCGAGGCGGATCTCCTCGCCCTCGGGGTCGTCGTAGTCCAACGGCACCCGCAGGTGGGCGCACTCGAGACCGTCCGCGCCGACGGCGGTCTCCTCCTCCGGGCTGGTGGCGAAGTCCTCGCAGCCCCGCCACTCGACCGGCTGGCCGTAGTAGTCCTCGAGGCCGTCGGGCACCGCTCCCGCCGGGCCCGGCTGCGCGGCCGAGGGCTCCGGCGTCTGGTCGTCTGTCGGCTGGCTGGTGCACGCGACGCACACCGCCGCCAGGGCTATCGCGCCCCATGTCCGGATCTTCCCCACCCGGCTCATCCTGCCAGGGTGGCACGCACGTCCACTGGCGCGGCGAAAGGTCCACTGGCCCCCGATGTGACGACGACGGACCGTGGGACCGTCGAACGGACGAGCCGGCCATGAGGTGGGCCACTCCTCGCCGCCCGGTAGGCCGGCCGTCCCCCGACTGGCGGAAGATGAACGCATGGCGCAGCTCCGGATAGCCCTGGCTCAGGTGAACGCTCAGGTCGGCGACGTGACGGGTAACGCGGAATTGGTCCTCGACTGGTCCCGCCGGGCGGTGGCGGCCGGCGCCCACCTCGTGGCCTTCCCGGAGATGGTCCTCACCGGGTACCCGGTGGAGGACCTGGCGTTGCGGTCCTCCTTCGCCGCCCGCTCCCGGGGCGAGCTGGACCGGCTGGCCGTCCGGCTGCGGGAGGCCGGCTGCGGCGAAGCCCTGGTGGTCGTCGGCTACCTGGACCGCGACGAGGAGGGGCCGAGGAACGCGGCGGCACTACTGCACGGTGGTGAGGTCGTGGCCCGCTACGCGAAGCACCACCTGCCCAACTACGGCGTGTTCGACGAGTTCCGGTACTTCCGCCCAGGCCGCCGACTGCCGGTGGTGCGCTTCCACGGGGTCGACCTCGGCGTCGTGATCTGCGAGGACATCTGGCAGCGCCCCGGACCGGCCGACGCCCTGGCGGCCGAGGGCGCGGACCTGGTTGTCTGCGTCAACGGCTCGCCCTACGAACGCGCCAAGGGGGACGCGCGGGGGGACCTGGTCTCGGGCTACGCGAGCAGGACCGGCGTCCCGATGGCCTACGTCAACCTCGTGGGCGGTCAGGACGAACTGGTCTTCGACGGTGACTCCCTGGTGTGCGGTGGGGACGGCGCCGTGCTCGCCCGGTCCCCCCGCTTCGAGGAGGACCTGCTGGTGGTGGACCTCGACCTGGCCAGCAACCCCGGAGGGGGGCCGGACGGGGAGGGCTTCGAGGTCGTTCGCCGGGTGATCGGCGACGACCCGCTCCCCCCGTACCCGGCGGCGGCCGCCCCCACCCCCGCGGCGCCCCTCTCGGAGTCCGCCGAGGTGTGGGGCGCGCTGGTGACGGGCCTGCGGGACTACGTGGAGAAGAACGGGTTCCGCACCGTCCTGATGGGGCTCTCCGGCGGGATCGACTCCGCGGTGTGCGCGGCGCTGGCGGTCGACGCGCTCGGCGCCGACCGCGTGCACGGCGTCTCCATGCCCTCCAGGTACTCCTCCGGCCACTCGAGGGACGATGCCGCCGACCTGGCTGAGCGCACCGGCCTGCACTACTCGTCGCAGCCCATCGTCGACAGCGTCGCCGTCTTCGTCGACCAGCTCGGCCTGACCGGGCTCGCCGAGGAGAACGTGCAGGCCCGCTGCCGAGGGGTCACGCTGATGGGGCTGTCCAACCAGGACGGCCACCTTGTGCTCGCGACGGGCAACAAGTCCGAGCTGGCGGTCGGCTTCTCGACCATCTACGGGGACGCGGTCGGCGGCTTCGCCCCGATCAAGGACGTCCCCAAGACGATGGTGCGGCGGCTGGCGCTGTGGCGGAACGAGGAGGCGGAGCGCCGGGGGGAGACCCCGCCGATCCCGCCGAACTCGATCAGCAAGCCGCCGTCGGCGGAGTTGCGCCCCGGCCAGGTCGACACCGACTCGCTGCCCGACTACGAGCTGCTGGACGCGGTCCTGGAGGGCTACATCGAGGGCGATCGGGGGCTGGCCGAGCTGGTGGCCGACGGGTTCGACGCCGAGCTCGTGGAGCGGGTGGTCCGGTTGGTGGACCGGGCGGAGTACAAGCGGCGCCAGTACCCGCCGGGGACGAAGACGACCTTCCGGGCCTTCGGTCGGGACCGGCGGCTACCGATCACCAGCGGCTGGCGGGAGCCGCTGCCGAACGGGTCCTGACCCGGATCGGCCCCCTGCACGGGTGGTGGGTGGGGAGGGCGGGCGGCTGCCCGGTGGCCGCCAGTCACTCCCCGACCGTGCCGTCCAGGGCCTCGCGGAGCAGGTCGGCGTGGCCGTTGTGCCGGGCGTACTCCTCCACCACGTGGACCAGGATCCAGCGCAACGAGACCTGGCGGCCGTCCCCGGGCGGGCACTGACGGAGCGCGTCGAGATCGGTCGCCTCGACCAGGGACCTGGCGTGGTCGACCTCCTCCCGCTAGGCGGCCCACGCGCGCTCCACCTCGGCCTCGGTGACGTTCTCCGGGGTGATGTCGAGGAAGTCCCCGTCGCGGTTGGCGGTGGAATAGAAGCGCGCGGGCAGGTCCTGCTGGCCGAGGACGCGGCGGAACCAGTACCGCTCGACGTCGGCGAGGTGGCGGACCAGGCCCAGCAGGGACAGCACCGAGGGCGGGGCCGAGCGGGTGGCCAGCCGATCCGGGCTCAGCCCGTCGCACTTGAGCCGCAGGGTCGCCCGGTGGAAGTCGAGGAACTGCGTCAACAGCTCCCGGTCGGTACCCGATTCGGCGGGGTCCTGCCGGTCGAGGGTCACGTGTCCTCCTCTGACGTGCGCGGAGGGGCCCGCCCCGCCGCCGGGGACACGAGGCTAGTCGCACGGACCGTCCCCGGACGAGGCTTTTTCCCCTCCCCTTCCTGCCCGGGTCGACCCGTGCTGTGAGGTCCCTCGCAACCCGGGCGTAGGGGGCGCGCGCCCGTGCCACCCTTCGGGGGAACCACTTCGCGACGACCCAGGGACCCGTGGTGGCCTTGAGGGAGGACGGTCGACGATGACTGCTGTTCGTGATTCGGCGGAGCGGGAGCAGCCCGCTCCGTACGGGACGGGCGCCGGCGCCAGGAGCAGGCCCCACCGCCGGGTGCGCATCCACCACCTGCGGGAGATGAAGGAGCGCGGCGAGACCTGGCCGATGCTCACCTCCTACGACATGTACACCGCCCGGATCTTCGACGAGGCGGGTATCCCGGTGCTGTTGGTGGGTGACTCCGCGGCCAACAACGTGTACGGGTACGAGAGCTCCCTCCCGGTGAGCATGGAGGAGATGCTGCCCCTGGTCCGGGCCGTCACCCGCTCGGTGAGCAGGAGCCTGGTGGTGGCGGACCTGCCGTTCGGGACCTACCAGGCCTCGCCGGAGCAGGCGATGTCCAACGCGACCCGCCTGATGAAGGAGGGCCTCGCCCACGCCGTCAAGCTGGAGGGCGGCCGGCCGTTCGTCCGCCAGGTCGAGGCGCTCGTGGCGGCCGGCATCCCCGTGATGGGACACCTGGGCTTCACGCCGCAGAGCGAGCACGGCCTGGGCGGCTACCGGGTGCAGGGCAGGGGCGACGGCGCGGAGGAGCTGCTGGCCGACGCGCTGGCCCTCCAGGAGGCCGGGGCTTTCGCGGTCGTCCTCGAGATGGTGCCGGCCGACGTCGCGCAGCGGATCACCAAGGAGCTGGCCGTGCCCACCGTCGGCATCGGCGCCGGACCGCACTGCGACGGCCAGGTGCTGGTGTGGCAGGACATGGCCGGCCTCAACCAGGGCCGGAAACCCCGTTTCGTGAAGCGGTACGCGGACGTGGCCGGGGTGCTGGGTGGCGCGGCGGCCGAGTTCGCCGAGGAGGTGCGCTCGGGGCGGTTCCCGGCGGAGGAGCACTCCTTCTGACGTCACGTCCCGGTCCTCGGGCCTGGCCCCCGTCCGGGCCCGGGGACGGCACCGCCGTCCCCGGCTGGCCGAGGCGGCCAGCGGCGGGCGCACCGGGGCCAGGGGCGCCAGGTCACGGCCGAACCGCCGTCAGATCAGCGAGAGCCCGGTCGGCGGGGTGCCCTCCCCGAAGGGCGTGCCGCCGAGGGAGGCGCGGCCGTGGGGGTCGTGCCAGCGGGTGAGGTCGGGCCCGGCCGGCACGATGCGGTTCGGGTTGAGCTGCTCGTGGGTCTGGTAGTAGTGCCGCTTGATGTGGTCGAAGTTCACCGTCTCGCCGAACCCGGGGGTCTGGAACAGGTCCCTGGCGTAGGCCCAGAGCACCGGGAGCTCGCTGAGCTTCTGCCGGTTGCACTTGAAGTGGCCGTGGTAGACGGCGTCGAACCTGACCAGGGTGGTGAACAGCCGGATGTCGGCCTCGCTGATCGAGTCACCCACGAGGTAGCGCTGGCCGAGCAGCCGGTTGGACAGCCGGTCGAGCTCGCCGAAGAGGTCGTGGAAGGCGGCCTCGTACGCCTCCTGCGAGGTGGCGAACCCGCAGCGGTACACCCCGTTGTTCACGTTCCGGAAGATCGGCTCGCTCACCTGGTCGATCTCCGCGCGGAACGGCGCGGGGTAGAGGTCGGGCGCGCCGGGCCGGTGCAGGTCCCGCCACTCGGTGGCGAGGTCCAGGGTGATGCGCGGGTAGTCGTTGGTGACGACCTGGCCGCTGCGCACGTCGACCAGGCAGGGCACGGTCACCCGCCCCTGGAATTCCGGGTCGGTGGCCAGGTAGGCCTCGGAGAGGTACTCGATGCCCAGCACGGGGTCGCGGCCCCCCTCGTCCAGGCTGAAGCGCCAGCCCCGCTCGTCCCGGATCGGGTCCACCACCCCGAGCGAGATCGCCTGTTCGAGGCCGAGCAGGCGACGCACGATCAGTGCCCGGTGGGCCCAGGGGCAGGCCAGGGACACGATGAGCCGGTACCGCCCCGCCTCGACCGGCCAGGGGGACGAACCGTCCGACGTGATCCGGTGGGTGAACCTGTTCGGCTGACGGACGAACTCGCCCCCGGTCGAGGTCTCCGCACCGAATTGCGCACGCGCCATGTCCTCACCTTACGTTCGCGCCGGTGGGAACGCTGGCGGCAGCTCCGGTCGCACCCCCGCGACCAGGAGCTCATCACCACTGGTCAGCAGCGGTCACTCTCCGTTCGCGGGGTGGCGCTGCGCCGGCCGGGCGCGGCGACCACCACCGCTCGGAGCAGCGCGCCCGCGCGATCGACGGTCGTCGGCCCGCCAGCCGGAGCAACCGGGTCGCCCGCACCGCGCTCGTCCGGTTCGCTCGGGGACGCCGTCGCGACCCCGGCGCGGCGGCGCGCCAGCCAACGGCCGGCTCCCGATCGCGGACCTCGGCGGGGCCGGCGGACCCCGGGGGCGTCCGCGACGGCTGGCACCCCGGGGCGTCGTCCGGCGGCTGGACCCCGGCCGTGCCCTCCGGCAGAGCCCCCAGCACGCCCGTCGCCGTCCCGAGAACGGCGTCGCGACCTGGCGGCCTCCTCTGACCGCCACGCCAGGGGTCGGCGGCGAGCCACGCCGTCCTCGCGGGCGACCGCGACCAGGAGGCCCGGCTGCGGGAGGAGCGCGGGGGCAGGTGCCGCGGGTCGCCAGGCCGCGTTCGGTGCGCGAGCCGAGGGGACTCGGCCACGACGACGCGGAGCGGGCCACCGAGGCCACCACCCACGAACCGTCGTCCCGGCCACGGGGACCCCGTCCCGGCGGAGCGCCAGCTCCTCAGCGGCCGGCGGCGGCGAGCTGGTCGAGCAGGACGTCCGGTGCCTCGACCAGCGAGGGCCCGTACCAGGTCAGGTGGCGTCCCGACACCAGGGCGCTCGGCACCCCGGGGAAGGCCTCCGGGCCGTCCGTTCCGGTGAACCGGTAGGGCTCGTCGGGCAGCACCAGCAGGTCGGCGGCACCGCTGTCGAACCGGGCGACCAGCTCGGGCAGCTTCGGCCGGGGATAGCGGTCGGCCAGGTCCGCGTAGGCGTTGGCGACGCCGAGCCGCCGGAGCACGTCGGTGGCGAAGGTGCGACCGCCCAGCACCACCCAGGGACGTCGCCACACCGGTATGACGGCGGTCCAGCGGCGGACGAGCGTGCCCTCCCAGCGGGACGCCGCCTTCCACCACCAGTCCGGCACCCCGAGCCCGAGGCAGTCCACCAGGACCCGGCGGAGGGACTCCAGTCCGGCGGGCACGCTCTCCGGCGCGGCGGTCACGAAGACGGGCACACCCCGCTCGCGGAGGCGCGCGACGTCGTCGGGGCGGTTCTCCTCGGCGTTGGCGAGGACCAGGTCGGGGGCCAGGGCCAGCACCGACTCCACCACCGGGTACTTCGACCCACCGACCCTGCTCACGTCGAGGTCGGCCGGGTGCGCGCAGTACTCGGTGGCCCCGACCAGCCGTCCCGGCGCGCTGACGGCGACCGCCTCGGTGATCGAGGGGACCAGTGACACGACTCGGCGGGGCGGGCCGGTCAACGGCACCTCGGCCCCCAGTTCGTCACGCACCCGCCGCCCCCTCCGCGCCACCCGTCGGCGTACCGGAGCCGGGCGGCTCAGTCCTCGTCCTCGTTCCAGGCCCGGTCCGCCTCGTCCGCCTCCTCGGTCCGGCGGCGCGCGATCTCCAGGGCGTTCGCGGCGCTCGCCGCGTCGGGGTACGGACCGAGTCGGTCCAACGCGCGACACCCGGCGCCGCGCTCCACGTCACGGTGCTTCAGGCAGTAGTACCAGCCCTGCGGATCCACCACGCGCTCCAGCGTGGCACGGGCGGAGCCGGTTGTCAGCCGACGCACGGCCGCCCGCCGGGCAGCGGGCGGCTGGACGGGCGCCCCGCGTCGCGGCGGGGCGCCGGTCACCAACCCGCGGCGGGGGCGTGGTCGCCCTGTTCCGGGATGCCCCCGGCCGGCGTGGCGGCCCCTCGCCCGGGGGCCGGTCGGCCGGAGGTCAGGGGGTCCGGGCAGGCGACGAGGACCTGCTGCTGCTCCGGCTCCTCGATGCGACGCCCGTTCCGCTCGCGGTAGACGATCTCACCGACGGCGTCGATCTCGACCAGGGCACCGATCTCGGCCAGTTGCTCCTCGTCGAGATCCACCAGCCGCTCCGACCGGGACGGCACGACCCGGTAGAGCGGCCAGGGGCGGTGCCCGGTGGCCTGGTGGAACTCGGCGAGCAGGTGGACCATCTGTTGTTGCCAGGGCAGGGGCATCGACTCCACCAGGACCCGGGGCAGCACGGCGTAGGCCGGGTCGACCCCGGTGTTGGCCCGGGCCTGCGTCGAGGCCAGGTAGTCCCGGAGCGGTGAGCTCGACGCCGGCGGGCTCGGCGGCCGGGACAGGGGATCGGACGGGAACATGCGCCTCCTCCAGTCAGGTGCGATTACACAAGGGACACGTTCGGCCCGGGACGGATGGCGGTCGCGACGAGCTTGCCGCCGTCCCAGATCTTGGCCCGCTTCACCACGTCACCCGGCTGCGGGGCGTGGATCACCTCGTCGTTGCCGATGTAGAGGGCGACGTGGTCGATGCTGGAGGGCTGCCGACCACCGCCCCAGAAGATGAGATCGCCCGGTCTGGCCTGGTCCAGCGGGATCTTGGTGCCGCCCTGGAAGTACTGGCTCTGCGAGTACTTGGGGATGGTGACCCCGGCGGCCTCCCAGGCCCGCATGGTGAGCCCGGAGCAGTCGAAGGTGTTGGGGCCGGCGGCACCCCACACGTAGGGCTTGCCGATCTGGTCGACCGCGTACTGGATGGCCAGCGTGGCCCGCTCGTCGGCGGGCGGGAGTTCCTCGCAGGTGGAGATGTCGTCCACGCCGCCGAGCTGGTCGATCAGGAAGACGGCCATCGACTCCCAGCGGTGGTACTTGTCCGGGTAGGCGGATCGTTCGACGGCCTGCGCGGCGTCACCGGGGCGCATCGCCTCCCACCGCTCGACCCGCTCCAGGGTGTCGTAGAACCAGGTGATCTGCCAGGCGATGTCGAGCCGGTCCTCCAGCGACCCGTGCATGCCCCGGATCTGGAAGATGCCGACCGAGTCGCGGTCGCCGTAGGTCAGGTTGCGCAGCCGCGACTCCTGCATCCCGGCCTGGATCGCGATCTGCCAGGCCCGGGGGGAGAGGTCGCGCTGCTTGCCCATCGTGATGATCTGACCGGTGATCGTCAGCGACTCCTCGGTGAGACCGGCGGCGTCCCGCTCACCGAGGCCGGCGTCGGTCCCGCCCCAGGTGCCGAGCGCGGGACCGCAGTAACCGTAGGTGCCGGCCTGGGCTGCGATGTTCTGCCGCATCACCGTGTTCAGGCCGTACACGACGACACCGGCCGCGATGACGACGACGGCCAGCAGGGAGATGATCGCGGTCTTCATGTCACTCCACCGGGTTGTGGCCGGACACCCGCCACCCCTGGTCCGTGGTCATCAACAACAGTTCGACCTCCCCGGCGTCGGTCGGCACCCGCACCCGCATCGAGGTGGTCGTGGACTCCACCGGCACCGGGTCCCCGGTGACGGCGTCCGCGGGCACGCTGTCCGGATCGGACAGACCGACGATGGTGAGGTACTCGTCGGTGGTGTACTCCTCCATCCCGGCCAGCCACTGCTCGGTGGTGTCCCCGGGTGCGTGGGTGACCCAGGCCCGCATCCACGCCTCGGCGACCGCCAGCCCCTCGGGGTCGGGAGCGGCTGACTCCGGGGGCAGGTCCGGCACGGAGATGCTGGGGGGCTCGGCGCTCTCCCACGGCGTGGTGGTCGTCGTGGCGGGGGGCTCGGCGGTCCCGATGCGGGTCGGGAACGGCCCAGCGCCCGGTTCCTCCCCGGCCGGCGGGGTCGGGCTGGCTGAGGGGCCGGCCTGCCCCTGGTCGGCGTCGCCGGCGAAGGGCATCCCGTCGGAGACGACCACCCCGACACCGACGACGGCGGCCAGCAGCAGGACGACGGTCGCCGTCAGGTGGCGGGGTGACCGCAGCGGCCACCCCCACAGCTTGCGGTAGACGGCGGCGCGGCCGCGGTTGGTGCGGATGGGCACGGTCGCTCCTTCCTCAACTCGGGTGACTGCCGCCGTCGTCCCTGACCTCCAGTCCTCTGGACGGGCGGTAGACGACGAACACCGGGCGCCCCGCGACCATCTCCATCTCCGCCCGGCGGGGCTGGCGGGCGGCGGGCGAGGTCGGGTGGGTGGGTCCGGGGCTGGTCGGGACCTGCGAGGGGATGATCACCGCGTCCTCGCCGACCCGGTCCCAGCCGCGGTCGGTGACCGGGGAGGTGTCGGTGATCCGGCTGCGCCGCCCCGGTGGCAGCGCCGGTGAGCTGGTACTGGCCCGGACTCCTCCCTCGGGGGGGACGTTCGGGTCCGCGCGCGCCGCCGTGGCACCCACGGGCAGGGCCGCGGCAGCCGCCCGGCGGTCCAGCCGTTCGACGGCGGCGTTGACCGGGGGCACGGTCCCCTCGGGACGCACCCGTCCACGGCCCTGGACTGGCCCCGGCGTGGCGTCGTCCTCGCCTTCCCTGACCTGTTCCCAGAACCGGTCCTGCGGAGTGGTGTCCGGACGTTTGCGCCACCGGGAGAGGAGCCCCTGGGGGGCGCCGGGGACACCGGCGCCCACGGCCCCGGCGGAGAGCTCGATCATCTGCCAGATCCGCCGGACGGGTTTGGCGATCATGAACAGGACCAGGGTGATCAGGCCGGCCAGCAGCATCTGGGTGAGCAGGTCGAACCCTCGGGCCGGGCTGAACAGCCAGTTGAGCACCATGGTGTGCAGGCCGGCCAGCGCGGCCACGACCACCACGTTGAGCAGGGTGGCGCCGGCGGCGCGTCCGATCCGCCGGAGGATGTCGTGGTGGATCATGGCGACGAGACCGATGATCGGCCCGGCGAGGATGAGCACCCGCAACAGCACCTGGGCGAGGAGGATCGCCGCCTTGGCCAGCAGTTGGAACAGGGCGTAGGCGACGGACTGCACCATCGCCAGGAACCCGGCGCCCATCCGGCTGCCGTCCACGCCCTGGAAGTAGCCGTAGGTGCTGCCCATCTGGGTGGCCAGTTCGTGGAACTCGGCCTTCTTCTCGTCGGGCGAGCCCGCGTCGAGGTTCTGGGCGACCTCGTCCTTGGTCCAGGCCTGGGCCCGCACCAGGTCCCTTCCGAGCTCCTCCGCCTGCGGCGCGTCGTTCGCCCCGAACTCCCCGCGTAGCCAGTTGTCGTAGATGACGTGTTGGTGCAGCACGCTGGGCAGCGCGTTGCGCTCGTCGACCCCGACCTCCTCCAGGAAGCCGCCCTGGATGGCGGAGGTGCCCTTGATGAGCAGGTCGTCGAGCAGGTGGGTGTAGATCAGCGGGGTCAGGTAGGTGGCGGCGGCCAGCCACATGCCGGCCAGCGCCCAGAGCCCCCGTTTGCTGATCGTGGCCAGTTCGCCCCGCCAGATGTACCGGAACAGCAGCACGCCCAGCACGACGGCGACCAGGCCGAACCAGGGGGTGTAGACGGTGTTGTAGAGGGCGTTGGTCCCGGTGACCACGAGGTCGTCCAGGGGGGCCATCATGGTGCCGGTGAGCAGGGCGTAGTGCAGGCCGATGGTGGCGCCGACGATGTTCTTGCCCACGTTGAAGAGCTGGTTGCCCGCCCAGGTGTCGATGACCGCGTTCGGGTTGCGCATCCCCTCCGGGCCGCAGCCGAGGTCGTAGGTGTGCCAGACCAGACCGGCGTAGCCGACCTCGTCGTAGACCGTCCCGGGAACGCCTCGCCCGATCGGCGCCGGGTCGAGGGCGCCCACCATGCCGGCCCCGGGCCGCTCCGGGTTGGGGGCGATCCGGCAGCCGCTGTCCTGGGCGTGGGCCTGGCCACCCAGCACGACCTGCCCGGCGAGGATGAGGACGACGACGCCGAGCACCCCCCGACGGCGTCGTCCGGTGCGCCGTGCCAGCACTTCCTCCGGGGCCGGTGCGGTCGTGCCCGGCGGCGGGGCCTCCGCCCGCCGCGTGTCCCGTGCCCGCGTCCGCAGGGCCGCGAGGGCGACCAGCGCCCCCACGACCGCCAGCACGAGAACCGCCGTCACGTCGGATCCCCCCGGTTGTCCCGGCGGGGCCGGCTGCCGGTGGACGGGGAGCCACCCGCGCCGACTCCGTTGAAGTACATGCTGTCCAGGCTGTCGTCCGCTCCGCCCGGCACGGTCGGGTCCAGGCCGTCCGTCTCGACCGGGTCCACCGCGGGTCGCGCCGCCTTCGGTTCCGCGGTGTGCCCCGGCGTGGTGTCCAGGGCGTCCCGCAGGTGCGCGAGGTGGGGGCCGGAGAAGTCGATGCGGATGCGCTCGACGCCGCCGGCACCGTCACCGAAGATGAACTGCCGGGGCGCCTGGTCCCGTTCGGTCGCCATCCGCTCGCCGCCGGGCCGGCGGCCCAGGCTGGCGACCACCTGCTCGTAGCCGGCTCCCACCGGCACCTTGAGCAGTCGCAGGGCGTCGGCCTGGGCGTCCTCGTCGTCGAGCCGTCCGATGAAGACGGAGTCCAACAGCGAGACGAATCCCTGGATCTTGAGGAAGTCGCCGGGGATCTGGCTGGACAGCAGCACCCGGACGTTCCACTTGCGGGAGTCCCGGGCGAAGCGGTTCATCAGCACGCGCCCGGTGGGCACCTCGGAGAGGAAGAAGGCCTCGTCGATCCAGACGCCCTTCCGTTCGGCCTTGGGGCGGTCGTAGATCGAACGCTGGGTGAGCCAGGCCGCGAGGTTGAGCAGCTCGACGCCGAGTGCCTCGGCGTCGGTCCAGTGCTCCCGGCCGACCCCGTCCTTCGGCATGGTCAGCCCGGCCATCGTCAACACGGTGAGCCGGTCGTCGCGCTGGTGGGAGTAGGGGTCGTCGTCGTACTCCGGGATCAGCAGCGACATGCGCTCACGCATCTCGTCCAGGAAGTCCGCCACGGCGAGGGCGTGTTCGCGGTGTTCGGTGGCGTCCCGCCGCAGGGCCTCGAAGACCAGGCCGGGGTGGGCGTCCGGCCGGCCGCCCACGTTCCGGACCGCGCGCAGCAGCACGATCCTGGTCTGGGCCAGGCGGGACACCTCGTAGGGCAGCAGTCCGGTAAGGACGTCCAGGACGAGGCGCCGCCTGGTCGCGGCGGACAGCGCGCGTTCCCTGCGCCAGGCCCGCTCCGGGTCGTCCTCGTCCGCGAAGTGTTCGAGCTGCGGCTCCGCGACCACCCGGTAGGGGTTCAGGATGCCGGGCTGGGCGTTGAGCAGGTTGATCGGCCGGGCGTACGGGCGCAGCTCGGGGAGTTCGCAGAGCGCCGCCAGCGGCCCGGACGGGTCCAGCAGGGTCCAGTGCGCGCCGGCGCGGAGCGTCTTGTAGACGACGCCGCCGCCCAGGAAGGACTTGCCGCCGCCGAGCCCGGCGACCAGGGCGGACAGCCCGGAGCCGTCCCGCACCTCCTGGGCCATCCAGGGGTCCCAGGCGACGGGGCGGCGGGTCGCCGTGCAGGTCTCGCCGAGCAGGATGCCCCGGCGGTCGCCGACGTCGGCGGTGGCGGCCGGGACCGCCGAGGCCGCCCAGATGACCGAGCCCCGGCGGAGGTAGGCGCTGGAGGCCAGCGGTTCCCCGGGGATGAACTCCCTGGCGAGGGCGTACTGCCCCTCCGGGTGCTCGATGGCGATCTTGGGCTTGTAGAGGTCGAGGATCTGCTGGGCCAGCCGCAGCGCGTCCCGTTCGGTCGGTCCGGACACCGCGAGCCGCCACCAGGACCGCACCCGGGTGGCCAGGGCGGTGAACCCGGTGGTCATCTCGTCGTCGATCTCCAGCACCCTCGACGCCTGCCGGGCCAGCGACTGGGGCGGCTCCAGCTCGTGCTCGTCGGTGTAGTGCCGGACCTGCGACCGCACCTTGTTCATCTGGCGCTGGAGTTCACCGGAGACGTCCTCCGGGCGCCGCACGTAGATCCGCGCCGACCACTCCACCGGGGCGGGCAGCCGGTCGGAGCGCTGCATCCACGGGTCGTCGACCTCGGGGATCTGGAGGCCGTGGGTCATCCCCACCGTCAGGACGGCGACGTGCCGGGTCATCCCCGCGTTGGACCCGGTGCGGCCGCGCACGGTCACCGTCGGGGAGTAGGGCTCCTGGTGCAGGTCGGCGGCGTCGGTGAAGGAGGCGAGGTCCTCCGGTTCCCAGGTGGAGCCCGGCACCGCGGGCATGTTGCGCGGTGCCGGCAGCCCCAGCGAGCAGGAGCGGTGCATCAGCCAGGACATCTCCTCGGCCGTGACGGGAGCGCCCTCCAGCCCGCTGCCGCCGATCACCTGGTCGAGGTGTTCGATCTCGCTGTCGAGTGCGACGAGCTCGGCGTCCACGGCCTCGGGGAAGATCCGGCGGAGCACGGGGGCGGCGCGTTCGACGGCCCGGTCGAGGGCGTTGCGGGTCTGCACCTGGACTCCGATGTAGACCTCCTTCTCCGCCATCGACCGGCCCATCAGCTGCTGCTGCTCGCCGACCATGTAGTCGTCGAAGGACATCGCGCCGGGGCTGTCCGGCGGCCGGCCCACCGCGTTGTGGACGTGCGCCTCGGCCCACATCCGGATGGGGTAGGGCCGGGTGGTGACGCGCAGGTGCAGCCACCGGCCCTGGAGTTCGGAGTACTGGCCGGCGATGGCCTGGATCAGGTCCTGCCGCTGCGAGTCGGAGCGGAAGGACCACCGCTGCGGGGCGAGCCGGTACCACGCGTAGACGTCCTGCCCGGTGCGCAGCAGGTGGCCGTCGATGCTGCGCGCGTTGATGGACGGCGTGTAGCTGGGGATCACCGTTTCCCCGGGCAGCCGGCGCGCCTTCTTGCCCGAGGGGCGGCCGCGCTGCTGCTCCACCGGTGGCAGCGGTGGCTCCGCGTGCCGTCTCGCGGTGTTGCCGCCGCGAGCGGTCTGCCGCTGGGCGGCGCCCCCTCGGGAACCTCGGTTCCTATCGCGCCGACGTCGGAACACCACGAACCTCCTTGGTCCGGGAGCGGCCGCGCGCCTGGCGCCGGCGGGCCGACTTCCTGGTGGCCCGCTTCGGTCGCGGGCGGCCGTTCCTGACCCTCACCCGCGACGCGCTCACCGCGCCGCCCCTTCCGGAATGTCGTTGTCTGGGTGCGGTCAGTTCTCGCGCCCACAGCGCCATGACCGAGCCGAACGGCCGTTCGTGGCTGATCCGCGAACAGATGATCTTGGTGAGCACGATCGTGATCACCACGGCCCAGGCCGTGGAGAAGAACCCGAACCCGATCCCCATCTGCCGTTCGACGGTCAACACCGCGAGGAAGACGAACAGGCCGACTCCCCACGCGACGTACCGCGCGCGCCAGGGGAAGGTCGCGCGGGGCGGGCCGAGCCAGACGGCATCGACCCGGTAGATCTCGTCGTCAGTGCGGATGCGCACGGCTCACCCTGGGCTGGCGGCGAACAGGCCCGCGATCCACTCACCGATGCTCACACCGGCTCCCGTCACGGCGAGCCCGATGACGCCGAGCGCGATCAGGACACCGCCGACCCGGCGCATGACACCGGCGTTGTCACCCTGCCCGCCGCCCAACCACAGCATCAGGATGGCCACGGTGAGCAGCAGGAGCGGAACGATGTTGCCGATGATCCAGTCGGTGAGCCCGGTGGTCTCCAGGCTGGTGGCGATCATCGTGGAAGCCGTGGCGGTCATGGTCCTAACTCCTGAAGGCGAGGAGCGCTGTCGGCGTCACCGGGACTGGTGGCCTCGGCGACTGTGGGCACTGTCGAGTACAACACGCCACTGTGACAAGGGGTAGTGGCGCCAGTGCCGGCTGTCGGCCCAACGGCGTCCCCTCCGACCCAGGTCACATGCATTTCTGGCTCCACCCATCATCGGCACGGCGGACGGCGACGTCACTGCTCGGCCCGGGATTCTCCCGACTGCCGGGCGGTTTCACTCACTTGCGAGCTGGTGGTGACCCACCGTGGTAGGACCGGGTGGCTCGTGGTGTGGCGGCCAGAACGCCGCCGCATCCCCTGCCACCGCCAGTCGTCCACAACGGCCTGGTCGCGGACGCGCGCGGTTGTTTCGGGCACCCCGAAGCCGTGGAACGATCGGGGTCCCCGTGCGTCCCACTGGTTCCGGATCCCCTGCCGGGCAACGACGGGAGGCCGTTCCTCCGGCCGGGAACGGTTCCAGGCTACCTGAGACGATCTTCACACCGCACGACTCCAACCAGGGCTACCTGGTCCCGATGGGACGGTCACGGCGGGCGATGTCCGGCGGCGGTGGGGGTATCCGCGCAGTTCCCGGGCATGCCGGCGCTCGCTCGGCGGCGGATCGTCCCGAGTTCGGCTTTGAGCCAGCCCACACTCAACCACCCGGATGGCCCAGTACACCGGGCCGGACAGCGCATTCGGTGCTGATCCACCGCACCCGGGGGAGCTCGTGGTCGTCGGGAGCCTCGGGTGGGACGGCCCAGCCGCCCGCTCCCGGTGGGACGCGGAGACCGGGGGAACCGGCGGGCGGTGTCCTCTGGGGCCGAACCCGGGCCCGGGAGACCCGGCCGTCACCGCGCCGGGCACGCACGGCCCCGAGGAGGAACCGGCTTCGGTGGGCCGGGGACGGCGTCCGCCAACCGGGATGCCGAGGGGGCGACCACCGTGGTCGCTCCCTTGTGCCTCGGTAGGAAAGCGGTGCTTCGAGGGCCGCGTGACCGGAACCGCCTCCGCCTCGACGCACGTCCCCGGGATGGCGGGTGCCGGCGGGCGGCGGGCGAGAGGTCCCGGCACGTGGCCGACCCCTCGACCCGGGCCCTGACGGCCCCGGACCGCGTCATCGGGAACCGCTGGACCCGGTCCTCGGGGGTTCGGCCCGGCACACCGGCCCGGCACACCGGCCCGGCACACCGGCGCCGATCCCGGGGCTGGGCCGCGCGGCGGCGGGCCTCCTCGTCGGGGTGCGCCGTCTCCCCCGGTGGGCACGGTTCTCGCGCTCCCTCCCCGGGCGGCGGTGCGTCTCGTCGGCGGGGACCGAGCCCGGCGGGGAGGGGACGACGCGGACTCCAGCGCGGAGTTCCCGGGGCGCGAGGAACGAGCTGCCGGTCAGAGCGCGAGTCGCCGGGCGTGCCACCACGACCACTGGTGGTGCGCCGGTCTCTCCTCCCTGTCCCTCGTCGCTCGGGGAGTGCGACCGGGGCCGCCGTGCCCACCGCGCGCGTGCGCGTCGCTCATGGGCCGGTGGTGCCGGCTCGTGGTGGCGTCGATCAGGGCGAGTTCCGTCCAGGCGTCCATGGTTCTCTCCGGTTTCTCCGGTGTGGGGTGGCCCCGAGTGGGTGCCACGGTGGGCAGGGGTGTCGAGGGGGCGCGGTTCAGCCGCCGTTGGGCGGCGACGGCTCCGGCCCGACACCGGGCCGGCGCGTCATACCGAGGACGAGGCGCACCTGGCTGGCGCCATCGGGGCGGGCGTCGCGGTTCTCCAGCCGGTCGGTGAAGCGTTCGAGGACCCGCATCAGGTCCCGGCGGAGCTCGCGCATCTCCTCGAGGGTGACGAAGGTGGTGGCGCTGACGACGCCCGTCGCCTCCCGCCACCCCTCCGGCTCGCGGGCCCGGGTGCGGATGCCCTGCCGGAGGATGTCGAAGTCGTGTTCGAGGAACGCCTCGGTGGCCGCCTCGCTCGCCAGGTCGGACTCGTCGTCGGCTCCGTCGATCACCAGGGTCTGGTGGAAGCTGGCGAGCCGCCAGGGCTTCTCCCTGCCGCCGTCACCGGCCTGCTCGACGTAACCGTGCCTGGCGAGCGTGCGGAGGTGGTACGAGCAGTTCGCCACGCTCTCCCCCAGCACGACCGAGCACTGGGTGGCGGTCCGATCGCGTTCCGCCAACAGGTCCATCAGCGCGATGCGGACGGGGTGCGCCAGTGCCCGGAGCGCCTTCGGGTCTCGGCGACCCTCCCTGTTCTCTGCCATGACCACAGACTACTTCTCGCAACACTTGTTGCGCAACACTTCTTTCGCAACAGGTGTTGTTCATGCCGGTTCCTCTCCCCAGGAGGGCACGGAGGGGAGCGCACCGGGGACCGGCCAGGAGACGCGACCACTGCTCACCACCACCCGACGCGCGGTGGGACGTCCGGCGGACCGGCGGAGGGTGGGACACGGGGGCGACGGGGGCGGGCGATCCGCGGCCGCGGTCGACCCGCCGCCGCCCGAGGGGCCGCGCCGCCAGCTCCCGCACGGCACGGGAGGACGACGGGGGGAGCACGGGGGGTCGACGGGCACACGGCTCACGGCGGGGCCGGGAACACTCCCCTCGGCACCAGGCCGGCCGCCACCCGGCGACCGACGACGGCGGGCGGTCGCCCGCCGCTGGCGGGCGCACGGACCGAGAAGGGGGGACGAGTCGACCTGTAAGCCGGATTCTGTGACCACCGGACCTCTCGGTCCGACGGCCGGCGACCATCCATCTAGACCTGCCGTCACCGACAGGCTCCAGCGGCCTACCCGCGAACTCGGGCGGGCAGCCCTCGAACGTTCGCGCAGGCGGTCTCCCGCCCTCTTGGCCTTGCTCCGGGTGGGGTTTACCGAGCCACCCCGGTCACCCGGGGTGCTGGTGGTCTCTTACACCACCGTTTCACCCTTACCCGGTCCGCCGAGGCGGACCGGGCGGTCTGTTTTCTGTGGCACTGTCCCGCGGGTCGCCCCGGGTTGCCGTTAACAACCACCCTGCCCTGTGGAGTCCGGACTTTCCTCGACGACGCGGCGCGCCGTCGCGGCCGCCCGGCCGACTCATCCCCCCGTTCAGTCTAGTGGCCGGGCGTCGAGCGAGCGGCACGCGGCCGACCGGCCCACCCCGCCGGGAGATCCCACGCGGAGCGGCGGACCGCGTCACAAGGCCGCTGCGATCCGACCGTTCACCCTGTGGATGGTCCGACCCGGTGCGGCAGGATGACCACCATGAGGCGAATCGTGATCTGGGTCACCGATTCGGGGTGGCGATCGTGTCTGTCCGCCGCCACCCACTTCACCCACGACGCGGAGTCCGTGGTGCTCCTGCACGTGATTCCCCCCGACGGGGACACCCCGGCCGGTGGGTTGCGCGGGTTCCTCGGCCGGGGACAGGAACGCGTGCCGACCCAGCAGGTCAACGAGCTCGCCCAGGCAGCCGCGCACCGCCTGCTCGCCAGGGGGCGCCGCCTGCTCGGACGCGGCTGCGAGACGGTGTCCAGGGTCGGCCGCCCCGAACGGGAGGTCCTGTCGGTCTGCGCCGGAGCGGACCTCCTCGTGTGCGGACGGGACGGGCGGTTGCGGCTCACCGGCCCCAAGAGCCTCGCACCGGCCACCCGCTTCGTCGTGGGTCACGCGCCCTGCGCGGTGTTGCTGGTGTGGCCGGACGAGGAGGTCCCGGCCGCCCGCCCCGGGCGCTGCGGATGAGCGGCGGGGCGGACCGGCGGCGGTCAGCCGAGGGCCGGGTGGAAGGTCGTGTCGTTGACCAAGGTCACCGAGGCGTGCCCGTCGGGGTAGAAGTTGGCGACGGAGATCGAGGCGACGTCGAGGTGCAGGCGGTACATCAGGCTCGGCCCCACGTCCAGTGCCATCCGCAGCAGCGCCTTGATCGGTGACACGTGGCTGACCACGACCACGGTGCGCCCACCGTGCTCGGCGATCAACTCGTCCCTGGCCCGCCGCACCCGGCGGTGCACCTCGTCCAGGCTCTCCCCGCCGGGCGGTGCGACGCTCGCGTCCCGCAACCACCTCGCGTGGAGGTCCGGGTCCCGCTCGGCCGCCTCACCGAAGGTGAGGCCGTCCCACTCCCCGAAGTCGCACTCGACGAGCCGCTCGGACACCGTGACCTGCCCGCTAACCGCGTCCGCCACGAGCTTCGCGGTGTCCAGGGTCCTGCTGAGCGGGGAACTGACCACCGGGACCGGCGCCGAGTCCCCGTCAGCCACCAGCCGCGCGACGCGGCGACCGGCCGCGGCGGCCTGCTCGTGACCGAAGTCGGTGAGGGGGACATCCCCTCGTCCCGCGTACCGCCGCTGGCGGGAGTACTCGGTCTCCCCGTGCCGCACCAACACCAGGCGGGTGGGCACCCCGGTGGCCCCCGACCACCGCGCGGCGGTCGGCGCCGCCCGGGCGCTCCCTCGGTGGGCCTCGTCGTCCCGACTGGACGGTGGGCGATCCCGGGCGGGGGCACCGCCGCCGGCCGACTCCCTCGCCGCGCCCCGACCGTTCCCGGCCTGGGCGTCCATCGCCTGGTTGGCCAACCGGTCGGCGTGCGCGTTGCGGGCCCGGGGGATCCACTCGTAGCTCACCCGGTCGAACCGGCGGGCGAGGTCCCGCGCGGTGAGCGCGAGCGGCTGGAGCTGCGGATGTTTGATCTTCCAGCGACCCGACATCTGCTCGACCACGAGCTTGGAGTCCATCCGCACCGCCACCTCGGCGGCCCCCAGCTCGTCGGCGGCCCGCAACCCGGCGATCAGGCCCTGGTACTCGGCCACGTTGTTCGTCGCGACACCCAGCGCCTCGGCCCGCTCCACGAGCACGGCACCCGTGTCGGCGTCGAAGACGACGGCACCGTAGCCGGCGGGCCCCGGGTTGCCCCGTGAACCACCGTCGGCCTCGACGACCACCCTCGAGGTCACAGCCCGGACTCCCCGGTGCGCACCAGGATCACACCGCACTCCTCGCAGCGGACCACGTCGTCGGGGGCCGCCTTGCGCAGTTCCGACAACGCGGTGCGGTCCAGTTCCAACCGGCAGGCGCCGCAGCGGCGGGCCCGGAGCAGCGCGGCCCCGGTTCCCTTCTGGGCGCGCAACCGCTCGTACAGCGCCAGCAGGCCCTCGGGAACGGACCCGACCACCGCCTCACGGGCCTCGGTCCGCCGCGTCTCGACCGTGCCGAGGTCGGCGAGGGCCTCGTCGCGGCGGCGTTCGGCGTCACCCAACCGTTGGCGGACCTCCGCCAACTCGCCCTCGGCCACCGAGACCTGCGTCTCGGCCGCCTCGATGCGTTCCATCAGCTCCAGCAGCTCGTCCTCCAGCAGGGCCTGCCGGCGGCGCACCGACTCCAGTTCGTGCTCCAGGTCGGCGACCTGCCGGGCGGAGACGTTCCCCCCCTTGAGCAGGTCCTCGTCCCGCTTGCCCCTGGCCCGGACCTGGTCGACCTCCTTCTCCAGCCGGTCGGCGTCCCGGCGGAGGTCGGCGAGCACGGTCGCGGCGGCGGTCACCGCGTCCCGGCTGGTCGCCGCCTCGGCCTCGATCCCGGTGATCTCGGTGAGCTCGGGGAGTGACCCCCTGCGGTGGGCGACCCGGTTGAGTTCGATGTCGATCTCGGCGAGATCGAGCAGTGTGCGTTGGACCGCGGGGGCTGCTTTCACGCGACGTCCTCCCTGGTTCGAAAGCGGGCTGGGGCGACCGGACGGAGGAGTCAGCCTGTCACATCCCGGACGTCGGGCTCCCGGGACGGTTCGGCGCGCAGCGTCCACGGATCGGTGCGCAGCAGGGAGACCTCCACCTCGACGTCCGAGGGCAGTCCGGCGCTGATCACCTCGGCCGCCTGATTACACCAGGGCCACTCGCTGGCCCAGTGCGCGACGTCGACCAGCGCGGGCGCCCGCCCACCCGGCACCGTGCCGGCCGCGAGGTGGTCGGAGGCGGGGTGGTGCCGCAGGTCGGCGGTGACGTAGGCGTCGACGCCGGACGCGGCGGCCAGGCCCAGCATCGAGTCGCCCGCGCCGCCGGAGACCGCGACCGTGCGGATCACCCGCTCGGCGTCGCCGGCGGCCCGCACTCCCCAGGCGGTCGTGGGCAGGGACTCCGCCACCAGTTCCACGAAGCGGGCGAAGGGCAGCGGCTCGGGCAGTTCACCCACCCGGCCGATGCCCAGGGGCCGGGGCGCGCCAGGGTCGCCGACCGGCCGCAGCGCCGAGGTGACGCGCAGCCCCAGGGCCGCCGCCAAGGCGTCGGACACGCCGGGGTTGGCCGCGTCGGCGTTGGTGTGGGCGCAGAACAGGGCGACGTGGTGGCGGATGAGGCGGTGCACGAGGGAGCCCTTGACGGTGTCGGCGGGAACGCCGTGCACGCCCCGGAGGAGCAGGGGGTGGTGGGCGACCACCAGGTCGACGCCGCTGTCGACCGCCTGCCGCACCGTCTCCGGGGTGACGTCCACGACGACCAGCACCCGCCGGACCGGTTCCGCCGGGTCACCGCAGACGAGACCGACCGCGTCCCAGTCCTCGGCGAGTTCCGGCGGGTAGGCCGCCTCCAACACCTCGACGACGTCCGCGACCCTGACCGTCACCCGTCGACCTCCTCCGGCGGCGCGTGCCGCCTGCCGTTCTCTCCTGCCCGGCTCCGAACCGGCTCCGGTGCGCCAGCCTAGGCCGGAACGCGCCGGCCCCGGCGTGCCGACCGCTCCCGTCGAGGCGTTCGGCCGGTGTCGGTGGCCGTCGGGCCGGCCCGCACCCGCCGGCCGGCCCTTCCCGGCGCTGCCCCTGCCTAGGGTGGTGGGCGTGGTGCACGTGTGCTTCGTCTGCAGCGGGAACATCTGCCGGTCGCCGATCGCCGGTCTCGTCCTCGAGGAACGGCTCAGGCGGGCCGGCCTCGCCGACCAGGTCCGGGTGAGCAGCGCCGGCACCGGGTCCTGGCACGTCGGGGAACCCGCCCAGCCCCACGCGAGGGCTGTGCTGGCGCGCGCCGGCTACCCCACGGCGCACTCGGCCCGCCAGATCGGGGGCGAGCAGTGGGACGCCGACCTCCTCGTGGCGCTGGACTCCGGCCACCAGCGGGCCCTGCTCCGGCGCGTGCCACCCGAGCGGGTCCGGCTGCTCCGGTCCTTCGACCCGTCCGCCGACGGCCCGGACGTCCCGGACCCCTACGGCGGGCCGGTGGAGGACTTCGAGGAGGTGCTGGCCATGGTGGAGGCGGCCGTTCCCGGCCTGCTGGACTGGATCCGGGAGCGGACGTGACCTCGGCCGAGGCGGCCAGGAGGGCCGTCTCGCACCTGCTCGGCGCCGACGCGGTGACCGCTCGGTCACTGCCCGGCGGGGACATCGGCGCGGTCTTCGTCGTCGACCTGGTGGACGGCGCCCGCGTCGTCGCGAAGCTCCCGGTCCGCCCTGGCTCCGAGGCGCCGGGCGAGGCCCCGGAGGTCCACCGGGACCGGGCCGGTCGGGCGGTGGCGGCCGAGGACGCGGGGCTGCGGTGGATCGCCGACGCCGTGCCTGGCCTCGCGCCAGGGGTGGTGGCGGCCGGCGAGGGGTGGTTGGTGCTCGACTTCGTCCCACCCGGTGCGCCCAGCGCGGCGGCCGCCGAGGAGCTGGGCCGTGGGCTGGCGGCCCTGCACGCGGCCGGCGCTCCCGCCTTCGGCGCCGCCCCACCCGGCGGGCCGGGGCGGGCGGTGGTCGGCGCCCTGGACATGACGAACGAGCCGGCCCCCGACTGGCCGACGTTCTACCGGGAACAGCGCCTCGAGCCCTACCTGCGCCGCGCCGTCGATCTCGGTCGGCTCGACGCCTCCCAGCGGGCGGTGCTGAGCCAGGTCCAGGAGCGGTTGCCCGACCTGGCCGGCCCCACCGAGCCGCCCGCGCGGCTGCACGGCGACCTGTGGAGCGGCAACCTCCTCTGGACGGAGCGGCGGCGCCGTCCTGGTGCCGTGCTGCTGGACCCGGCCGCCCACGGAGGCCACCGGGAGACCGACCTGGCGATGCTCCGCCTCTTCGGCGCTCCCCACCTCGACCGGCTGGTGGACGCGTACGCGGAGGTGCGCCCGCTGGCGCCCGGGTGGCGGGACCGCGTCGGCCTGCACCAGGTGTTCCCACTGCTGGTGCACGCGGTGCTCTTCGGTGGCGGGTACGGGGCGCGGGCGGCCGAGGCCGGCCGGTCCGCGCTGGGCGGGAGCCGGCACTGACCGCACCGCCACCCGTGCCCACGTGGTGGGGTCGCGGCTCCCGGCGGGGTGTCGTCCCGGCCCGGGATGACCCGGGCCTCGGAGGTCGGCGATCTCCGGAGCGCCGGTCGGGGCGCGCCTCCGACGCGGCCCCCGGCGCGCGTGTCCCGCTCACCGCGTGGTCCGCCGTGACGCGACCGCCTCGGGTCGCGGCGGGGTGGCCGGGCGGGCCGGGGGCGTGCCGCGCGCCTCATCTGGCGGGACGCGGTTCGGGCCGGTCCTGGCGGTGACCTACCGTAGGGGCGTGCGTTTCCGGTTCATGCTGCGGCCGGGGTGGCTCGGGCTGACAGCCGGGGTCCTCATCTTCGCCGCGCTCTCCTTCGCGCTTCTCGCGCCGTGGCAGTTCGGGCGGCACGCGGACAAGCGGGCCCAGAACCAGGCGATCGAGTCCTCCCTGCACGGTGCCCCGGTGCCGGTGGAGGACGTCCTGCCGGGGGGTTCCGCCCCGGGGCCGGAGGAGGAGTGGCGCCGGGTCGTCCTGACCGGCACCTACCTGCCCGAGCACGAAGGCGTGGCCAGGCTGCGCACCGTGCACGGCGAGCCCGCCTACGAGGTGCTGACGCCGTTCCGGCTCTCCGGCGGTGACGTGGTGCTCGTGAACCGGGGCTATGTCCGTCCCGTGGAGGGGACGGACGTCCCCGACTACGCACCGGCGCCCGGTGGGGAGGTGAGCCTGACGACCCGCGTCCGCCTGGACGAACGGGACGGGCGGGGCCGCCCCGGGTTCGAGGAGGACGGCCACCTCCAGCTGTACTCGGTCAACGCCACGACCCTCGCGGCCTCGACCGGCGTGGACATCCGGCCGGGCTACTTCATGCTCGCCGCCGAGCAGCCGGGCGTTCTCGGCGCCCTCCCGCTGCCCCGCCTGAACTCCGGCCTGAACCTGGCCTACGGCTGGCAGTGGTTGGCCTTCGGGGCGATGGCCCTGGGCGGGCTCGTGTACTACGTGTGGCGGGAGGCCTACCCGGACCGCCAGCGGGCGGGCGGCCGCCGCTCCGCCCGCGAGGAGCTGACGCTAGCCCTGCGGGAGGACGAGGCCGCGCCGGCGGCGCAGCTGGCCCAACGCTACGGCCGCGGCCGCTGACCCCGCCGCCGCGACGATCCCGACCACGCGGGAGAGCTCGACGCCCCGGGTGACGTCACCCGCGTCGGGGGTCCGGCCGTCGCCCAGCATCGGTCGTTCCTCCGCCCCTTCGTGGTAGGCGGCGCCGCCACCCAGCCGGACCTCCAGGGCGCCGGCGAAGGCGGCCTCCGCCTGTCCGGCGTTCGGGCTGGGGTGCGCCACGGCGTCCCGCCGCCACGTCCGCCACGCTCCAGGCCCCGAGCCGCCGACGACCGGCGCGCACACCGCCGTCAACGCGGCGGTCAACCGTGACGGAACGAAGTTGGCGAAATCATCCGAACGAGCGGCAGCCCACCCGAAGTTGCGAAAACGCGCCGTCCGGTGGCCCACGCGCTCGTCGAGCAGGGTGACCACGCGGTGGCCGAGCAGTCCCGGCACGCCGGCGAGCGCGCCCCACCACAACGGGGCCACCGAGGACTCGGAGGCCTGGCGGGCCACGGTCTCCACCGCCGCCCTGGCCAGCGCCGGGCCGTCCAGCTGGCCGGGCGGGCGTCCCCACAGCGCGGCCAGGCGCGCGCGGGCCTCCGGCAACCGGCCGGCGTCGAGGTGCCGGGCGATGGACGTCCCCTCGTCGGTCACCGCCGTGGCGCCGAGCACGGCCCAGGTGGCGGCGGCGGTGGCGGTGGCCTGCACCAGTGGACGTGACCGACCGACGCGTTCCACGGCGATGCCGAGGGTGACGGCCCCACCGGCGAGCAGACCGACGTAGGCGAGGCCCCGTCCCCTGTCGTCGGCGTGCAGCCGGCGCTCCGCACCGGCGGCGAGCCTGCGGAGGGCCGAGTTCACCCCGTGCTTCCTGGCATCCGCGAACGCCGCGTCGGCGGCGACTCCCAACAACAGTCCGATGGCGCGCGCCGCGCTCAACCCTGCCCCCATTTCCCGGTCCGCCGACGGGGTGGCCGGCCCCGGCCCCCGGCCTACGGGCGAACCCCACTCGGCGCACCGCTCCCAAGCCGACGGGGACGCGGCGCGTCGCCGCATCACCCCAGGCGTCCTCGCAGTGCGTCACCGTAGCGTGGCGTCGTCAGCCGATCGGTGGGGAGGTCCGGCGGGCCGACGCCCCCGGTGGGGCGATCGTCTAGGGTGACCTGCCGTGCCGGGTCCGGGCCCGTCACCTCTAGATTGTCCTGACAGCGGGCCTCGGCGCGGTGGGCGGCCGGCGCGGTGTCCGGGAACGGGCCGCTGGTTCCACGGTGGCCGCGCCGGACGGCGGGGACGTGCCCCGGAGTGCGATCAGCGAGCCGGGTCACCGCACGGCGACCCCACGGGCAGGACGACGACGAGATTCCAGGACGGCGTGATGGATCAGGCGGTGCCCCCCGCGACCCCGGTCGACGCGTCTCCGGGGGCGGCACCGGTCGCGCCCCCCGCCGCCGAGGTCAGCGCGTCCCCGTCACCACCCGAGACCACCGACGCCACGTCCGAACCGGGCGCGCGGACGACCGGGCGGCGGGCACCGGGCGGGCAGGCCGCCCGGCTCCAGCTCTACGCGTACCTGACCGCCCGCGACTACCGGCGCACCTACCTGGCCATCATGCGGCTGTTCTCCTCCACCCTCCTCGCCGACCTCTCCGCCGGCGAGGTCGCCGGGGCCCTGGCACCGGCCGAGCGGGCCGGGCTGATCGACGAGGGCGAGCACCGCATCGACAACGTCATCGTGCGGCTGCGCCAGCTGGTGGAGTGGGGCAACCTCGTGCACGGCCGGCGCGAGATGGTGGCGGCGAGCATCGCGGAGTTCCAGCACGGCAGCGTCCGCTACCAGATCAGCAAGCTGGCCCTCCGGGTCCAGCGGGAGGCCGACGCGTTGCTCCAGGTCCCCGAGGGGGCCCGGGAGGTGTCGCGCGAACTGCTGCCGGCGATCGAACGCGGACTGGACCAGCTCGGCTCCACCCTGGCGCGGACCCTGCTCGCCGAGACCGAGGACCCCTCCAGCCGGGCTGCCAGGCAGGGGCGGGAGGAACTCGCGGAGCAGGTCACCACCCTGTTCCTCCAGCACGCCGAACTCGCCGACACGGTCCGCGACTTCTACGCCTACCTGGGGCAGATGGTCGCGCGCCACCAGTTGGAGCCGGCGGACATCTCCGGGTTCCGCTCCGTCCTCGTCGAGTACATCCAGATGGTGGTGGAGGACGTCCTTCGCTACACGCCCGGCATCGCCGACGCCCTGGCCGGGCTGCGGCAGGCCAGGAGCGAGCTGTTGCGGCTGGTGGGCCCGGCGCGGAGCTGGACCGAGCAGTGGGGCGACACCGTCGAGCGGGGCCGCGGGCGCACCGAGGCCGACTGGCGGGAGTTGACGGACTGGTTCGTCGACGGCCCCGGGCGTCCCAGCCAGGTGACGGCGCTGCGGGAGGCGACGACCCGCGCCATCGGCGCCCTGCTGGCCAACGTCAAGCGGGCGACCACGGGCAGCGCCGGGCTGCCGGGCCGGCGGTCCGACCTCCTCCGGCTGGCGAGCTGGTTCGACGGCGCGGACCAGGCGGGGGCGGACACGCTGTACGCGGCGGCCTTCGGCCTGTACCCGTCGCGGAACCTGCTGCCCTCGCCGGAACTGGACGGGGACGACGAGCACACGCCGTGGCGGGACGGGCCGGTCATCGACGTGACGGTCAGCGTGCGGTCCAGGGGCGACCGGGGGGCGCGGGGGCGCACCTCCCGGGTCGTGTTCGACCCGATCACCGAGCAGACGTTGCTCGCGCAGGCGAGGACCCAGGCACGGGAGCAGGAGGACGCCGTGGCGGAACTGGTCGCGGCGGCTCCCCGGCTGACCGAGGTGCCGCTGTCCCCGCCGGCGCTGGGCGTGCTGTGCGAGCTGTTGACCCTGGCGATGGCGCAGCGGGAACGCGACGGCGACCCCGGGTCGGTGCGGGACCCGGTGCGGGGTCTGCGGCTCACCGTGACGCCGGAGGCCGACGCCCGCACCACGATCACCAGCACCAGCGGCTCGTTGACCCTGCACGGTTCCACCGTCAGCCTGTGCGCGGAACCGGCGGTCAGGGGCGGTTCCCACGGGGCGGGGGGACACCGGTGAGCGCGCCGAGGGGGGACCGCACCCGGCGGTCGACCAGCGGGCGGCACGCGGGTCTCGCCCTGTTGGACGAGTTGCCCGACATCGACGCGGCGGACGTGGCGCGCTGCGCGCGGGTGCTGCTGCGCCGCCCGCTGCTGCGGGCGGACGGCCCCGACGGCGACCTGCTCCCGCTCGTCTACCGGCACCGGGCGGTGCTGGTGGAGCTGTTCACGACCGTGCTGGGGTACCGGCTGGTGGTGGAGCGCCGGTTCGCCCGCCTGTACAAGACGGGGCCCGGCCAGGACGCCACCCGCGGTGAACCCGGCCTGACGCCCCGGGCGTACGCGTACTTCGCCCTCGCGGTGGCCTGCCTCACCGGCGCGGGTCGGCAGATCCTGCTGTCCCGGCTGGTCGCCGACATCAGGGCCGCCGCCGTCGAGGCGGGCATCGCCGTCGTCGACGACTACGCCGACCGGCGGGCGCTCACGGCGGGTCTGCGGCACCTCGTGGCGCTCGGCGTCATCACGGAGACCGAGGGCACGGTGGGCCCGTGGAGCAACGAGGCCCCCACCGAGGCGCTGATCACCGTGGACACCGACCTGCTCGCGCTCCTGGTCGCGGGCCCGCTGCGGGAGGCCGAGGACGGCGCGGACCTGGTCGTGCTGGCGGCCCGGCCGGGAGCACGGGGAGTCGAGCACACCCTGCGACGTCGGCTCGTGGAGGACCCGGTGATCACCCACGCGGAGCTCACCGACGCCGAGTCGACGTGGCTGCGCCGCAACCAGCGCCGGGAGTCGGTGCTGCTCGACCGGGCCTTCGGCCTGATGACCGAGACCAGGGTCGAGGGGGTGGCGGTCACCGACCCCGAGGAGTACCTGACCGACGTCGTGTTCCCCGGCACCGGAACGGTGGCCCGCATCGCGCTGCTCGCGCTGCCCGAGCTGCTCGGCCTGCGGGAGCCGGACGCCGACGGCACCCACGCGGTGACCACCGCCGAGGTCTTCCAGACCTGTGACGACCTGGTCAACGCCTACCCGGCGGCCTGGTCGCGCCAGGCGACCGAGGACCCGCACCAGCTGTGCCGCGAGGTGCTGGCGCTGCTGGAACGGCTGGGGCTGGCGACGAGCGACGGCCGAGGTGGGTGGTCGCTGAGCCCGGCGGCGCACCGCTGGGCTCCGACGGCGGACGACCAACCCCTCTCCTCGGGTGCCGGCCGGGCGCTCCGGGAGCCAGCCGAACCACCGTCCGCCCCACCGGTCTGGTCGCTCTTCGACGAGGGGTGAGCACCGTGCGGCAGCAGCTTCCCATCAGCACCAGCACGCCTCGCGGCGTGTCGAGGCCGGCGAGCACCGCGCCGGCGGCAGGAGGTCAACAGTGAGCGAGCCCGACCGCTGGCGGCTCAACCGAGGCGGGATCGTCAACATCTGGCAGTACGCCGAGCAGACCTTCGACTTCTCCGGTGGCCGCGCCATCTTCCAGGGCACCAACGGGTCGGGGAAGTCGCGGACGCTGGAGCTGCTGCTGCCGCTCTGCCTCGACGGTGATCTCCGGCAACTGGGGTCGAAGGGTTTCGACACCGTCAGCATGCGGCGGCTGATGCTCGACGACTACCAGGGCGGGCCGAACCGGATCGGCTACGCGTGGGTGGAGCTGGTTCGCCGCACTCCCGTCGGCCCCGAGTTCCTGACCTGCGGCCTGGGGGTCAAGGCGTCGAAGGCCGCGCAGCAGATCACCGACTCGTGGCGGTTCATCACCCCCCGTCGGGTGGGTTTCGAGCTGCGGCTGGTGGGCGCCGACGAGGTCCCGCTCGGCCCGGCGCAGCTGCGGGAGACCCTCGGGGCGGACCGGGTGCTGGACGATGCCGGGTTCCGGGCCCGCGTCGCCGACCTCGTCTACCAGGTGCCCGCCGCTCGGTACGCGGACCTCCTGCACCTCCAGCGCACCCTGCGCAACCCCGACGTCGGGCTGAAGGTGTTGGAGGGGCAGCTGGAGCAGATCCTGTCCGACGCGCTCCCCCCGCTCGACCCGGCCGTGATCGACAACCTCGCCACCTCCTTCGACGACCTGGAGTCGATCCGGGAGAACATCGCGCGGCTGAGCACCGCGGACGACGCGCTGGGAGCGTTCGTCACCACCTACGCCAGCTACGTGCGGGGTGCCCTGCTGGGCCTGGGCCAGCGGATGACCTCGGCCGACCGCGCCCTGGCGTCGCTGCGTTCCGAGATCAGGCGGCTCACCGAGCAGCGGAACGAGGCCGACCAGGAGTGTTCCCTCGCCACGGCCAGGGTGGCCTCGGCCGAGGACCGGGAACGCGAGCTGGAGTCGGCGATCGCGACCCAGATGGCGTTGCCCGGCTACCAGGGCCTGCGTGATCTCCGCGACCGGGAGGCACTGGTGACCTCGGCGGGTCGGGCCGCCGAGGCCGCGTTGGAGGGTGCCGCTCGGCAGCGCGCCCAGGAGGACCGGGCGGTCGACGCGGTGCTGGCCGCGACACGTCGGCTCACCCAGAACCGGGACGCGGCGGCCGAGCTGGCCAGCGCGGCCCGGACCGGCCTGCGGCACGCCGGCCTCGACCCCGAGATGTGCCCCCGGGTGCCCGGCCTGCCCTCGGCACGCGTCACGGTGCGCCAGGAGTCCGTCCTGGCCAAGCCCGACCCGGACGCGGAGCCGGTGGTGGTGGAACGCCGGCTGCCGCCCGTCGTCGACGCCGAGGAGCTGGCGGCCGGGTTCCGCTCGGCGGCCGGGGGCGCCGATGAGGTCGCTGGTGCGGGTCGCCGCCGGGCCGCGCTGGTGTCGACGCTGCACCGGCAGGCCGTGGCCCTCGACCAGGAGGCGTCCCGGGTCGAGCACGCGGCCCGGGACGCCCGCGCCGCCCAGGTGGCGGCGACCGAGGCCGCCGGCCGCCGCAACGAGGCCGAGCAACGGCTGGTGGAGTCGGCGGAGCTGTGGCGGGAACGGGCGCTGAGCTGGTTCTCCGAGTCCGTCCCGCTCTCTGGTGCTCGACAGCCGGACGCGGCCGTGCTCGAACTGGTGGAGGTCGAGCACCTGCGGGCGGTGCGGGACGGGGCGAGGTCGGCGGCGGAACGCGCCCGCCTCTGGCTCACGCCGTCGCGGCAGGCCGCGTCGCAGTCGACCGTCGAGGCGGAGCACGCGGTGGCCGAGGTCAGGCGCGAGGTCGACAGGCGCGACGCCGAGCTGGCGGCGCTGCGGAGTGGGGAGCAGCGGAGGCCGGCGGGATCCCCGGATCCGGACACCGCCCCGCCGGGTGCCTCCTTCGCGGAACTGGTCGACTTCCGGCCGGAGGTGGCTCCCCCGGCCCGCGCCGGCGTGGAGGCCGCCCTCGCCTCCTGCGGGTTGCTCACCGCGTGGGTTCCCGTGGACGCCCGTGCGGCGGACCCGGTGGTGCGGACCCTGCTGGCGACGGCGTGGTCCGACCCCGCACCGGAGGAACCGGCGGCCGACGGCCGCCGCACCCTGGCCGAGGTGCTGGTCCCGGCCGTCGATCCGAACGGCCCGGTGCCCGAGGAGCTGGTGCGGCGCCTCCTGTCGTCCGTACCGCTGACCGACCGGGCGCCGACGGGGCCGACCCCGCTGAGCGTGTCCGAGGACGGCAGGTGGTGGTCGGGGGTGCTGTACGGGGCGGGCGCGAAGGACACCGCCGAGTTCGTCGGCGCCGGCGCCAGGCAGGCGGCCAGGACTCGACGCATCGGTGCGCTGGAGGAGGAGCTGCACGAGCTCCGGGGGGCGTTGGCCGCCGCCGAACGCACCGAGTCCGAGGCACGGGCGAAGGTGGAGCTGCTGGACCGGCAGCTGGCGGCGTTCCCCGACTACGGTGAGCTCGTCGCGGCGCACGCGGCCCTCGCGGGGGCGGCGGGCGCCGCCTCGGACGCCGAGGACAGGGCGCGGCGGCTCCGCGAGGAGCACCGCCGCGCCGAGGAGCGGTGGGGCGCGGCCGAGACCGAACTCCGGCAGCGGGCCACCGAGGCGGGGCTGCCCTCGGACGCCGCCGGTCTCGACGCGGCGCACCGGCACGCCACCGAGGCCAGGGATCGGGTCGAGCAGTTGCGGGACGTGCTGGTCGGTCGGTGCGTCGGCGCCGTGGACGACCTGGCGGAGGCGGGCACGCACCACCAGGCGGCCGTCGCGGACCGCGCCGAGGCCGAGGAGCTGGCGCTGCGCGCCTGCCGGTCCTACGGGGAGCAGCGGCGGTCACTGACCGAGTTGACCAGCAGCGTGGGTGGCGAGGCTGAGAACGCCGCCCGCCGGATGTCCGATCTGGAGCGGCGGCGGGCCGAGGTCCGGGAGGAGCTGCCGGCGGCGCGGGAGGCGGTGATGACCGCCAGGGAACGGCTGGCCACGTTGGCCACCCTGTTGGAGACGAAGCAGGGCCAGCTCGGGGAACGGGAGACCGAGGCGGACCGCGCGTCGACGGCCTTCACGGCCGCGCTGCGTTCCCCCGGCACCTGGGCTGCCGCCCTCACGACGACCTCGCGGACCCGAGGGGACGCGCCGGTCGGCGCCCCGGGCACGGAGCGGGCCGGGGCCGCCCCGGCCGAACCGCCGCCCGACCCCCGCGCCGCGCTGGCGCTGGTGTCCGAACTCGCCGAGAGCCGCCCGGCGAGCGAGACCACCGTCATCACCCGGCTCCAGACCCTCCAGGTGGCGTTGGCCGGGACCCACGACATCACGGCGGCGGAGAACGCGGGCGTCCTGGGCATCACCGTCAGCGGGGAGGACGGGCCCCGGCCGGTGGCGGTGGCCGCGCGGCAGGTCCGCGACCGGTTGGCCACCCAGCGCGGCTACCTGAACGAGCGGTACCAGACGGTGTTCGCTGACTACCTGATCCGGGACCTCGCGGAACGGCTGCGCGGGCAGATCGCGGTCGCCGAGGACCTGTGCGCGCGGATGAACGCGGTGTTGGACCGCGCTCGTTCGTCGCAGGGGGTGCACGTCCAGCTGGAGTGGCGCCCCTCCCCCGCCCTGGACGACGCCACCCGTCAGGCGCTCGACCTGGTGCGCACGCCGTTGGGTGAACGGGACTCCGACCAGGACGCGCTCCTCCGCAGGGTGGTGACCGAGCGGATCGAGTCGGAACGGGACGCCCACGCCAGGGGGTACGCGGAGATCCTGACCCGCGCGCTGGACTACCGGGGGTGGCACTCCTTCACCGTGCGGGTCCGGGACGACGGGCCGGACGGCCGGCCCCGGGTGCGCCGGCTGCGGCAGTTGTCCTCCGGGGAGACCCGGCTGGTGTCCTATGTCGCCCTCTTCGCCGCCGCCGCGTCCTTCTACGACGCGGTGGACGTCGGCGAGGGTGACGGTGCGGGAGCCGGCGGCGCGGGTGCGCCGCTGCGGCTGGTGCTGCTCGACGAGGCGTTCGAGCGGCTGGACGATCCGACGATCGCCCGGATGCTCGGGCTGCTGGTGGACCTGGACATGGACTGGTTGATCACCTGGCCCAGCGGCTGGGGTGTCTCCCCCAAGATCCCCCGCATGCACATCTACGACGTGCTGCGCCCGAAGAGCGGCGCTGGCGTCGCCTGCACGCACACCACCTGGGACGGCGCGGACCTCACCCAGCACGACGCCTGAGCCCCCGGTGGCGGGTCCGCCCCGTCTCCGCGGGGTCCTCGCCGTGCGTGGCGGGGCCGCCGGGGGCGGGACGTGTAGGAAACGTGTAGCCGGGTTTGCGAGGCTGGGCCCGGCTCGGTGGTGATGGGGGTCATCGCCGCGTCATGGCCGGTGGGCCAGCGGAGACGGCGGGCCGCCCCCGGCCCGCCCATCCGGACGCCCTACCGAGCCGGGGTTGGCCGGTCCGGCCCCCTGTGGACGGTCGTGCGAGGCCACCGGTCCCTGGGGGCGCGGTGGTGTCGGGCCGGTCATCGGTTCGCCCGGCCCGTTGCCGGTGCACCGGCGACGGCGCGCGCGGCGTGGTCGCCAGCCACATCCGCGCGACGCCGTGGCCGTCGGTGGTGCTCAGTCCTCCGCCACCAGGTGGCGGGTGAGGTCGAACAGGCGCCGGGCGTCGTCGGGGTCGAGGGTGCGCAGGCCGAGGTCGACGGGTGTGGTCCGGTCCCAGGCGATCAGCCGTTGGTCGGAGGGTTCGTCGATCAGCCTGATGATGGGGACGATGCTCCTGGACACGGACCGGGCGAAGAGCGCGCCCATCACCGCCATCAGGGCCTTGGTCGGCTGCGGGACGCCGTTGAGCCCGCTGTTGGTGTACCCGGGGTGGACGAGGACGAAGCGCGTGCGACCGTCCGGGTGGTTGAGCGGGTAGCCGACGCCGAGGAGGTCGTTGGCGCGGCCGCCCTGGAGGGTGGCGCGCAGGATGCCCCAGCCGTTCCGCAGCGCGAGGTCGTCCCAGTGCAGTCGTCCCTTGGTCATTCCCGTGCCGCCGATGCTGACGATCGCCGGGTTGTCGCCCTTCTCGAGCAGGTTGGTCAGGCCGTAGCTGAGCAGGAAGCGGCTGACGTAGTAGAGGGAGAAGGCGCCCTCGTACCCGTCCGGCGTCTCGACGCGGCGCTGGAACGGCACCATCGCCGACAGGACGAGGGCGTCCAGCGAGTCGTGCCGTTCCCGGATCTCGCTGATCACCCGCCGGTTCTCGGCCACCGAGGTGAGGTCGGCCCTGATGGCGTGCGCCCGCTCGCCCGCCCCCATGCTCGCGGCCTCCTCGAGGAACCGCCGGCCGCGTTCGGGGTTCCGGCCCACCACGGTCACCCGCGCGCCGGCCGCCAGGTAGTGCCTCGCCAGTGCCGCGCCCATGCCGGTGGTGCCGCCGGACACGACTAGATCCTTGACCATTTCCACCCCAAAAGTCATCGGTCGATGACTTTGTACGCTAGTCAGAACCAGCCACATTTGTCAACGCTTGATGACTTATGGGAGGACGCCGTGGCCGAGCCGCGCAGAAGGAACCGTTCCGCGACCCGGCAACGCCTCCTGGAGGCCGCTCGGCACCGGTTCGCCAAGGAGGGCTACGAAGCGGCCAGCGTTCGGGACATCGCGGGGGACGCCGGGGTCGACGCCGCACTCGTCTTCCGCTACTTCGGCTCGAAGAAGGGGCTCTTCGAGGAGGCCGCCGCCGCCAGGACGCCCACGACCCCGCTCGACGGGCCACCGGAGGAGCTGCCCGCCCGGCTGCTGCACTCACTGCTCTTCGAGGACTGGTCCGCGTACGCCGGCGAGCACCCCCTGGTGGCGATGCTGCGCTCCTCCGCGCACGACGAGGCGCGGGACCACCTGCGGGAGGAGCTGTGCGGCACCTACGTGCGCGCCCTCGAACGGCTCTCGGACGCGCCGGACGCGGCACTGCGGGCGGAGCTGTTCAGCGCCTGGATGCTCGGCATCGGCGTCCTGCGGTCCGTGGTGGGCACCCCCGCCATCAGCGCCGCGACTCCGCAGGACCTCGCCCCGCACCTCGCAGCCGTGGCGTCCGCCCTGTTCGACCGACCCGTCCTCGGCACACCACCCCCACCACCGGAGGCCACCGACCACCCCGGGTCTCCTGGCTGAGCGACCAGGGCCGTCCCGGTTCCGGTGGGATCGCGGCCCGCGCCGTTCCACCGTCGTCAGGTGCCCGGTCCCGCCCCGGCACCGGCGGCCGGGGTGGTGCCCTCCCGCCGCTCACTGACCCGGAAGGAACGCAGCTCCCGGTTGCGCAGCCCGATCCACAGCACGCCGACGACGCAGAGCAGGCCGCCGGACACCAGCGCGAACGAGGCCGAGGTCAGCCCCGTGACCACGCCGGCCCTGGCGTTGCCGAGGTCCGGGCCGGCCGCGCCCACCACGTGCTCCGCCGAGGAGACCCGACCCCGGAGGCCGTCGGGGGTCGCCAGCTGGACCAGCGCCGCCCGCGAGACCACCGAGACGGTGTCGGCGGCACCGGCGACGGCGAGCATGGCCAACGCGAGCCACAGCGGATCGGCCAGCCCGAAGCACGCGAGGGCCACCCCCCACGTGCCGGCCGCCCACGACTGGACAAGGCCGGGCCGGTCCGCCCTGGTGACCAACCCCGACACCAGGCCGGCCGCGACTCCCCCGACCGCCACGGCGGACAGGAACAGCCCGAGCGTCTCCGGGGCTCCCCCGAAACGGGCCTCGTTCACGACCGGGAAGAGCGCGATCGGCATCGCCAGCAAGGTGGCGAAGAGGTCGGTGCCGAACGCGCCGCGCACGACCGGCGTTCGCGTGATGTGGCGCACACCCTCGACGATGGACCGGATCCCCGGCCGGTGCTCCTCCGCTCCCCTCGGCGGCAGCGACGGCAGCCGCAGGACGGCGTACAGGGAGACGAGGAAGGCGACCGCCTCGACGGCGTAGCAGGCCGTCAGCCCCCACCGGCCGATGACGAACCCGGCCACGGCGGGCCCGAGGAGCATCGCGGCCTGGAAAGTGAGGTGCTGGAGGGCGATCCCGGCGGAGACGAGGTCACGGGGCAGCAGCCGCACCGGGAACGTGCGGCGGGCGGGGGCCCCGAGCGCGGCGGCGGCCGACTGCGCGGCGACCAGGCCCAGCAGGACGGGCAGGCTCTCCAGCTCGACGAGCGCCTGCCCCGTGAGACCGAGGACGACCACCACCTGGGCGAGGGTCGTCCAGCGCACCAGGGTGCGGCGGTCGAGCGAGTCGGCGAGGGAGCCGCCGACCACGCCGAACAGGACGAGCGGAATGGCGGAGGCGAGCCCCACGACGCCGGTCCACACCGGGCTCCCCGTCATCCGCCACACCTGGAAGAGCACGGCGACCACCGTCATCTGGTGACCGAGCGAGGTCAGCGACGTCCCCACCCAGAGCCGGCGGTAGGCGGCGCTGGCGGCGAGGGGGCGGAGGTCGACCAGTCCGGACCTCCGATTCATCGCCCGACGCCGTCGCCGTCGGTCCGGGACGTCTCGCCGGCCTCGGAGCGCCAGTCCAGGTGGTCGAGCAGGCGGGCGTGGAACCCGCGTTCGGTGAGCCGCGCCCGCATCGCCGCCACGTACTCGGCCAGGCCCGAGGCAAGCTCCGCGTCGAGCTCGGCGCAGGCGTCCTCGGTGGCGTTCCACTCCGCTTCGAGGAAGGGCAGCAGGTCACGGGCGCGGTCGGTGAGGTGGATGACCCGGGTGCGGGCATCGGGCCCCGGCTCGGTGGTCACCAACCCCTCGCCCCGCAGCGCGGTCACGGTCTGACTGACCGCCGAATGGGTCCGGCCCAGGCTCCGAGCCAGGTCGCGGATGGTCATCGGGCCCTGGTGGGCCAGTCGGATGAGCGGGTAGGCGAAGCGGGGGCGCACCCCGGCGAGGCCGTGCTCGGCGTAGAGACGCGCGATCTCCTCGTCCATGTCCTGCTGGAGGGCGATGAGATCGCGCCAGTAGCCGCGAGTGGTCGGGTCAGGTGATGTCACAGCGCTAACATAACAGCACTGTTGTTTTTGTGGACCAGCCTCGCCGAGACCGAGGACCGAGGACCAGTCCACACCGACGAAGCCGGCCGCCGCCGAGAACCCCGCGCGGCCGCGCGAGCGGGCCCTGGCGGTGCGGCCGTGGGGCGGGCGCGTGCTCGTGTGCGAGCGGACCGAGCCCGAGCGGTCCGCTCGTGGGCACCGCTGGCCGGCCGAACCCCGGTGCCGGCACTCTCCGTACTGGGTCACCCGGCTTGGACCGGGAACGGTCGCGGCGGGCTGCGAACGCCACGGGCCAACGAGACCCGGTCAGGCGGCCGGCACCAGGCGGCGCGCCCTCGATGATCCGCGTGGCGAGGTGCCCACGGCGCCGCAGCGATCGCCAGCCGGCGGATCCGAGCCGCGTTCGCGCTGGTCAGAAGCTGGTGGTGGGCGCAGTAGGGTTCGAACCTACGACCCCTCGCTTGTAAGGCGAGTGCTCTCCCACTGAGCTATGCGCCCGATCGACGCTGGACAGGTTACCGCCCGCCCAGCGCCAGTCGGTCATCAGGCCGGCAGCGCCGCGATGGCCTTCTTCCAGGCTTCCTGGTCCCGGGGCTCGCCCGGCTGGTTCACCTCGGCGAAGCGGATGACACCGGCCTTGTCGATCAGGAAGGTGCCCCGGTTGGCCAGGCCACCGGCCTCGTTGAAGACGCCGTAGGCCTTGGCGACCTCGCCGTGCGGCCAGAAGTCCGAGAGCAGCGGGAAGGTGTAGCCCTGCTGCTCGGCCCACACCTTCAGGCTGAAGGTGGTGTCCACCGACACACCGAGGACGGTCACGTCGGCGTTCTGGTACTCCTGGAACTCGTCCCGCACCTGGCACAGCTCGCCCTGGCAGAGGCCGCTGAACGCGAACGGGTAGAAGACCAGCAGCACGTTGCTCTGGCCGCGGAACGACGACAGGGTGACCTGCTGCTTGTTGTAGTCGTTGAGCGTGAAGTCCGGGGCTTCCGAACCGACGTCGAGCGCCATGAGGCCGCCTTCCGAGGTCTAGGGGGTGCGGTGGGGCACGTCGACCCGACGTGCCCCAACCACCCTAGTCATCGCCCCCGGCGGCTGATGTTCACCGCTTCGGGCGTACCAGGCGCGTCGCCGACCATTCGCCCGGCAGGCTGACCGTCGAGGTCTGCGACAGACCGGCCGTCGTCACCGCCTCGGCGACGACGGAGGGCTCCACGTGCCCGTCACGGCCCGTCTTGGGTGTCAGCACCCAGATGAAGCCGTTGTCGGCGAGGGGGGACGTCGCGTCGACGAGCGCGTCGTCGACGAGATCCCCGTCACCATCCCGCCACCACAGCAGGATGACGTCCACCACTTCCTGGGCGTCCTCGTCGAGCAGCTCACTGCCACTGCGTTCCTCGACCGCCGCACGAAGCGCGTCGTCGACGTCCTCGTCCCAACCGATCTCCTGGACGACCATGTCGGGCTCGATACCGAGCTTTTCGGCGACACCGACCTTTGCGGCGTCTCCCGCGGCGACCACGGCTTCCTCACTCCTCCAAGTCGTGTGGTTGCGACGGCCGGCAGGCCCCCGCACACGTGCTGTTGCGATCGTTGCGATCCCTGGCCACTTTTTCAAGCGGCGGGTCCAACCTAGTGCGGTTACTTCACCACAACTACCCACCGGTAGTAGTGACGCCACGCGCGGGTAACGAGGAAGATGGTGGAGGATGGGACAGTTGGGTGAATCCCAATGACCAGGACTGTCGACGTTGGCGAGGAGATCCCTTGGCCCCGCAGAGCAACGGCAAAGGTGCCGCGGACGCCCCCCAGCGGGTACGTGTCATCCGTGACGGCCTTGCCGCACACCTTCCGGACATCGACCCGGAGGAGACCACCGAGTGGCTCGAAAGCTTCGACTCGGTGCTCTCCGCCGCTGGTAAGCAGCGTGCCAGGTATGTGATGTTGCGGCTACTCGAGCGGGCTCGGGAGAGCGGCGTCGGGGTGCCGCCGCTGACGAGCACCGACTACGTGAACACGATCCCGACCGAGGTCGAGCCGTGGTTCCCGGGTGACGAGGAGACCGAACGCCGCTACCGGGCCTGGCTGCGCTGGAACGCCGCCATGACCGTGCACCGCGCCCAGCGACCAGGGGTGGGTGTCGGAGGACACATTTCGACGTACGCCTCATCGGCGACGCTGTACGAGGTCGGCTTCAACTGGTTCTTCCGAGGGAAGAACCACCCCGGAGGCGGCGACCACATCTTCATCCAGGGCCACGCCTCGCCCGGCATCTACGCCAGGGCGTTCCTGGAGGGCCGCCTGTCCGAGGACCAGCTCGACGGCTTCCGGCAGGAGTTCTCGCACGCCGGCCCCGGCGGCGGACTGCCCTCGTACCCGCACCCCCGGCTGATGCCGGACTTCTGGGAGTTCCCCACGGTCTCGATGGGCCTAGGTCCCATGAACGCCATCTACCAGGCGCGGTTCAACCGCTACCTGCAGGCCCGGGGCATCAAGGACACCTCGGAGCAGCAGGTCTGGGCGTTCCTCGGCGACGGCGAGATGGACGAGCCGGAGTCGCGGGGCCTGATCCACGTCGCCGCGAACGAGGGCCTGGACAACCTGAACTTCGTCATCAACTGCAACCTGCAGCGGTTGGACGGGCCGGTCCGGGGCAACGGCAAGATCATCCAGGAACTGGAGTCGTTCTTCCGGGGCGCCGGCTGGAACGTCATCAAGGTCATCTGGGGTCGCGAGTGGGACGGCCTGCTGCACGCCGACAAGGACGGCGCGCTGGTCAACCTCATGAACACCACCCCCGACGGTGACTACCAGACGTACAAGGCCAACGACGGCGCGTACGTCCGGGAGCACTTCTTCGGCCGGGACCCGAGGACGAAGGAGCTGGTCAACGACTTCTCCGACCAGCAGATCTGGAACCTCAAGCGCGGTGGGCACGACTACCGGAAGGTCTTCGCGGCCTACCAGGCGGCGGCCAACCACCACGGCCAGCCGACGGTGATCCTGGCCAAGACCATCAAGGGCTACGGCCTCGGCCCGTCCTTCGCCGGTCGCAACGCCACGCACCAGATGAAGAAGATGACTCTGGACGACCTCAAGCAGTTCAGGGACAGCCTGCGGATCCCGATCAGCGACGAGCAGCTCGAGGCCGACCCGTACCGCCCGCCGTACTACCACCCGGGCAAGGACTCGGCGGAGATCCAGTACCTGCTCAAGCGCCGCCAGGAGCTGGGCGGGTTCCTGCCGGAGCGCCAGGTCAAGGCCAAGCCGCTGGTGCTGCCGGGCGACAAGGTCTACGACGTGCTCAAGCGGGGTTCGGGCAAGCAGGAGGTCGCCACGACGATGGCGTTCGTCCGGCTGCTGCGCGACCTGGCCAAGGACAGCGAGATCGGCCCGCGCCTGGTGCCGATCATCCCGGACGAGGCCAGGACCTTCGGGATGGACTCGATGTTCCCGACCCAGCGGATCTACAACCCGCAGGGCCAGATGTACACGTCCGTGGACGCCAAGCTGATGCTCGCCTACCGCGAGAGCGAGCAGGGCCAGATCCTGCACGAGGGCATCAACGAGGCCGGGTCCACCGCGTCGTTCACCGCCGCCGGCACGTCGTACGCGACGCACGGCGAGAACATGATCCCGATCTACATCTTCTACTCGATGTTCGGGTTCCAGCGGACCGGCGACGGGCTGTGGGCGGCGGCCGACCAGATGGCCAAGGGCTTCGTGCTCGGCGCCACCGCCGGCCGCACCACGCTGACCGGTGAGGGCCTCCAGCACAACGACGGACACTCGCTGCTGCTGGCCGCGACCAACCCGGCCGTGGTCGCCTACGACGCGGCCTGGTCCTTCGAGCTGGCGCACATCGTCAAGAACGCGTTGCAGCGGATGTACGGGGAGAGCGAGGACTACCCGAACGGGGAGGCCATCTTCTACTACCTCACCGTCTACAACGAGCCGTACCAGCAGCCGGCCGAGCCGGAGAACCTGGACATCGACGGCCTGCTCCGGGGTCTGTACCGCTACGCGGACGCCCCGGCCGGGGAGGGCCTGCCCGCGCAGATCCTCGTCTCCGGTGTGGCGATGCCCTGGGCGCTGCGCGCCCAGGAGATCCTCGCCGAGGAGTACGGCGTGCGGGCCGCGGTGTGGTCGGCCACCTCGTGGTCGGAGCTGCGCCGCGAGGCCGTGGAGACCGAGAAGGCCGCCCTGCGCGACCCGGGTTCCAGCCGGCACGTGCCGTACGTGACCAAGGCCCTCCAGGGGGCCTCGGGTGGCCCGGTCGTGGCGGTGTCCGACTGGATGCGTGCCGTGCCGGACCTGATCCGCCCCTGGGTGCCGACGGACATGCTGACCCTGGGCACCGACGGGTTCGGCTTCTCCGACACCAGGCCGGCCGCGCGTCGCTTCTTCAACGTCGACGCCGAGTCGATCGTGGTGGGAACGCTGTTGGCGCTGGCCAGGCGCGGCGACCTGGACTACTCGGTGGCGGCGGAGGCCGCGCGCCGGTTCCAGATCGACGACGTGCAGGCCGCCGGTCCGCAGACCTCGGACCCGGGGTCCGCCTGATCACACCCACTGATCGCGCTGTGTGATCAGTGCGCTACACTGTGCAGCAGAAGCCCCCTCGGGCGCACGGAGTCCGAGGGGGTTTCGCCATGTTCGGGCCCGGACGCGCCGCCCCGCGGGCGGACCGGCGCGTTCGTCCCAGTAGCCGGGAGAACCGTGTCCGGTGCCGGCCACTCCCGGCGACCGACCGAAGTGGACCGCAGCGCGGACCAGGACCTCCGGCCCCAGCTCCAGGGCCAGGCCCCGTAGCCGGGAAGCAGCCGCCGGCCGGAGACCCAGGGGCACCGGCGCGACCCGCCCGCCCAACTCCAGGGAACGGTCGTCGGCGACCGCGTGGCCCTCGGGCCAGGGCATCGTGCCGCGACCGCGACGGACCGCACCACCCGAACGGCCGGCCGCGCACGGGCGGAGCCTGGCTCGCACCCGCCCCGCCCGTGCCGCCGTGTCAGGAGTGCGGCCAGACGAGCCGGGTGGGCCGCACGATCGCGGCGAGCCGGCGGGCTTCCTCCGGTGTCCCACTGGAGGCGAAGAGATTTCCGTTGGGGAAGGCCAGCAGCGAGGAGTCGCCCAGCGACATCCCCCAGTACCGGACCGAGGACGGGTCGGGGTCGACCGTGGAGCGGTCCGCGTCGCACAACGCGAACACCCGAGGCGCACAGGCCGCGAGTTGCCGAGCCGTGGGGACATCCCCGCCGAACCAGCGACGACCCAGCCAGGCCAACGAGCGGTGAGGTGGCAGATCCGACATGACAGGAACCCTTCCAGTCGTGGATGTGCTACTCCGATCAAGCATGGCGAACCTATCGCGAAACGTTTCGTGGAACGATCACCCAAACGAGCGGTGGTGTGATCCGCATCCCGCACGCCAGGCTGAGTGCGCCAGCCACGTCGGCTGCGCGAAGATCTGGTGATGCGCGAAGGGGAGATCCGACCCATGGCTGACCGCACCGACCCGTCGGCACTGCGTTGGTTGATCGGCGTGGAACTCGCCAACTACCGGCGGCAGACGGGACTCTCGCTGTCGAAGGTGGCCGCTCAGCTTCCGTTCACGAAGTCGAAGCTCGCGCACATGGAGAGCGGCAACCACCAGCAGTACCCGGACGACGTGGCCACGGTCCTCGCCTTCTACGGGGTGCCGCAACGGGACATCGACCGCTTGTGCTCGCTCGCGGGCAGCTCGGACAGCCGCGCCTGGTGGGCCCCTTGGTCCCATGTCATGCCCGACTGGCTTCGGACCTTCATTGGCCTGGAAGGACTTGCCGAGTCCGAGTTCGTCTACGAGCCGACGGTCATCCCCGGACTGCTGCAGACTGAGGAGTACGCGCAGGAACTCACGCGCGCGACCGGCTTCGTCCGGGCCGACCACAACGAACGCTTCTCCGGGTTCCGACTCGCCAGGGCTCAGCGGCTCACCGGGCCGGCTCCGCTGAAACTGCAAGCGGTTGTTGGCGAGGCCGCCCTCCGCCTTGCCGTTGGCACCGAGCAGACGAGGCAGGACCAGTACAAACACCTGCTCGAACTCGCTCGACTCCCCAACGTGACGCTCCAGTTCGTGACACCCGAGCGCGGACCACACGCGGCCCTCCTGGGGCCGTACTACACCTTCGACTTCACCCTGGCCCGATCGATCGCCTACGCGGAGCTGCTCGACGGCGCCGTCTACGTGCAGGATTTCGACCAGGTCACGTCCTATAAGATGGCTGCGGAGAGCGCACGGTCCGTCGCGCTCTCCCCGGACGAGTCCATCACTCTCCTCCAGGACATGATCGAGGCAAGTGAGCCAGGAGGCCACCATGAATAGCACCAACCTTGCTGATGCTTTCTGGCGCAAGTCCTCCCGCAGCACCAATAACGGAACATGCGTCGAAGTTGCTGGTGGGGTTGGCTGGGCGGCCATCCGGGACTCCAAGAACCCGGAGGGTGGCGCACTCATCCTCCGCCCCGCCCAGTACCGGAGCTTCATCCACTCCGTCAAGCGGGGCTGACCGAGTCCACCTACGACATCCGCCGGGAAGCTGTTGCCCGCGTATCAGGGGCAGGAGCGCGACCGAGAACGCACGATACGGGCTTCCCGGCGGCGGTCCTGCTGCCGCACACTGGGATGTGCCCTGCCCGCACCGCGCCCCGAACGGCGAAGCCACGGTCGCGTTAGCGGCATCCCGCTGACGAGGCCGGTCTCGCAGCAGGAAGGACGGCAGCCGACATGCATCCCCTCCAGCTCCCCACCGCACGCTGGCGGAAGTCCAGCCACAGCGCCAACAACGGAGTCTGCGTCGAGATCGCCACCGGCACCGACTGGGCCGCCATCCGCGACTCCAAGAACCCGGAGGGTGGCATGCTCCTCCTCGACCATGCCCGCTACCAGGACTTCGTCCGCTCCCTCCAGAACATCTGACCAAGGCCTGGCTTCAGCAGCGGCGGGAAAGCCCGCCCGCACCGCTCCTGACCCCAACCCGCGCGGGGGCGCTGGAGACTGAGTCTCGTGCTACTCCCCCAGCGTCGCCGGCCGAACCGCCCTCGCGTCGGGAGCCGCCCGCTCGCGATCCCTCGCAGCCGCGAAAGCAGCAGCAGGGGCGAGCGTTCCTCGCCAACGACACACCGCAGCGCGTCGCCATTCCCCGCAGGAAGGACGGCAGCCCCATGACCACTCCCCAGCTCCCCACCGCACGCTGGCGGAAGTCCAGCCACAGCACCAACAACGGGAACTGCGTCGAGATCGCCACCGGCACCGGCTGGGCCGCCATCCGCGACTCCAAGAACCCGGACGGCGGCGCACTCCTTCTCGGCCCCACCCAGTACCGGAACTTCCTCCGCTCCCTCAAGAACAGCTGACCGAAGCTCGGCGTCGACAACAGCAGGAAAGCGGCCCACACTGCCCGCCCCGCCGACAGCGGCGCGGGTCATGAGCTTTCCTCCTGCCTCCCCAGCACCGGGAGCCGTCCCGTCCTGCCCACCCGGCGACGCCGCCCACTCGCGATCGCCCGAAGCCGGGGAGGCACCGGTAGGGGCGAGCCTTCGTCGCCGACGACATCCCGCAGCCGCGTCCCCATCCACACCAGGAAGGGCGGCAGCCCACATGAACCCTCCCCACCTCCTCACCGCCCGCTGGCGGAAGTCCAGCCACAGCGCCAACAACGGCGCGTGCGTGGAGATCGCCACCGGCACCGACTGGGCCGCCATCCGAGACTCCAAGAACCCCGGCGGCCCCGCCCTCCTGCTCACCCACACCCAGTTCCGGAGCTTCCTCGCCGCCCTCCGACGCTGACGGGGAAAGGCGAGCACCCGGCAGGCGAACGGCGGCCGCCCGCGTGCGCGGACGTGGTGGCCACGGCCGGGCCCGCCTCCCCGCTCTGCCGCCCCCGCGCCTCCTCGGCTCCCGCCGCGAACGAGCGGCAACGCGACGCCTCCGGCGCCGCATCCTCCCCGCTCGTCCGTCCTCAATGGACTCTCTATGTGCGCGACGGCACCCTGGCAGGCCAGACTGGCCGCCGGCTCGCCCCTGGGCCACGAGCGGAAGGCGGACGAGAGTGACCGAGACGACGACACGACCCACCGAGACGATGGTGCCGACACTGCCCTGCGTCTCCGTGGACGAGACGGCGGACTTCTACGAGGCGATCGGCTTCACCGTCACCTTCCGGCAGACCAAGCCCTACGTCTACCTGGCGATGAACTGGGGCGGCGTGGTGGTGCACTTCGGTTCCGCGCCGCCCGGCACCGACCCCGCCCGGGAGGACGCCGGCGGTTGCCTGGTCATGGTCGACTCGGTGGCCCCGTACCACGCGGCCATCACCCAGGCCATGCGCCAGGCCTACGGGAAGGTGCTCGCGAAGGGGCGGCCGAGGATCACCCGCTACCGGCCGGGCGCGACCCGGTTCACCCTGGTCGACCCCACCGGGAACTCGCTCATCTTCATCCAGCGCGACGAGCCGGAGGAACTGGAGTACGGCGGCTCGAAGAAGCTGACCGGGCTGGCCAGGGTGTTGGACAACGTGCGGAACTTCCGCGAGTTCAAGAACGACGACCAGGCCGCCGTGCGGGCCCTGCGGTCCTGGCTTCGCCGGCACGGCGACCAGGCCCCGCCGGTGGAGCGGGCGCTCGCCCTGGCCACCCTGGTGGAAGCACTGGTCGCGTTGGAGTCGCGCGAGGAGGCGGAGGACGCGATGGCGACGCTGCGGACGATCCCGCTCGGCGAGGAGGAACGTCGCCGGGTGGAGGCGGAGTTGGCCCACGTGGCGAACCTGAACCGCTGGCTCGACGGTGACGAGCCGACCTCCGGCCCGGACACCGGGAAAGACTGACCCCGATCACGGGCCAGGGCCGCCCGCCGGGGCACCCGCGCCCGGCACCGACTCGTCGTCGACCTCCGTGCCGGCGGCGGGGTGGTGGGAGTAGCGGCCCTGACCGGGTTCCCGGCTCCGCCGGCACTGCGACCACGTCCCGTGCCGGCGGAACGGGTCACCTCGTCGCCGCTCCGCTGGGCGTGGCCACGGGGTCGGTGGTCGAGGAGTCGAACGACAGCCGCTCCACCCGACCCGCGTCCCCAGGGATGACGCGGGCCGTCGGACGACGATCTCACTCTATAGATACTGGTAACTGGCGGTAACACTCTGGTAACACAGAGGGTGTTAAAATCCCTGCCCCCTGCTGACGGCGTTGTCAGCAGGAAACCGATCAGGAGCCCGCCATGGCCGTCCTCTCCGCCGCCACCACCCGCCCCCTGTCCGCCACCGCCGAGCAGACATCCCGGACGACCGACGGCCACCACTGGCGGAAATCCTCCCGGAGCACCAACAAGAGCGCGTGCGTGGAGATCGCGACCGATCCACGCGGAGCGGCCATCCGGGACTCCAAGAACCCCTCCGGCGGCATCCTGACCCTCACCGCCACCCAGTACGGCCAGTTCCTGGCCGCCGTGAAGGCGGGCCACGCACTGCGCTGATCGAGCCGTCCTCGGGGCCGCCGCGCTTCGGCGGCGGCCCCACGCCGTGTCGACCTCGCCCGAGTCCTCAACGACCACCCCCCTCAACGACCCCTTCGACCACCCGACCCTCGACCGCCCGGGGCTCGGCGGGCCGGTAGCGGGAACGCAGTCAGCGCTGTCCGGCCCCCACCCCGGTTGGCCGGGTGCCGCGCACCAGCTGGTCCGGCGCGAGGCCGCTCGGAGCACCTCCCCGACTCCCACGAGTCCCGTCCACCCCGGGCTCCGGAGGGCCGCCGCACCCGATTCCCGGCCCGGACGCCCAGCGGTGGGGCGGGAGCGCCCTCCGGGCGGCGGCCCGGCCTCCACCCCCTGGTCCCGTGATCGCCGCCGGGAGCCGGCCAGCGGGGCACCGCCCCCGGCCGACGTCCGAGGCAGACCGGGCCGGGTCGCCGGCCGCCGACCCGACGCGGAAGGCGATCACGACGATGCGACCGACCCCGGACCGCCCCATGCCCCACCGGCGGTGGCGCCCGCTCCGCGACCCGCCCCGCCCCGATCGGCACGCGGCCCAGCCACCCGCGCGCTCGACCACCCCGTCCGAACGGCGGACGCCCTCCGCGCCTCGGCGGTACCGGTACTACTGTTCGCCTGGCGACGAGGAACGGGGAGAACGTGGTCGAGCTGAAGACACCCGGCGAACTGGAGGCCATGCGGGAGGCCGGCCGGGTGGTGGCCAGGGCGCTCGCCGCCGTCCGCCAGCACGTCCAGCCGGGGGTGCACCTGCTGGAACTCGACGCGATCGCGCACACCATGATCAGGGACGCCGGCGCCCAGCCGTCCTTCCTCGGCTACCGCCCGCACTTCGCCCCCACCCCGTTCCCCGGCTCCATCTGCACCTCGGTGAACGACGTCATCGTGCACGGCATCCCGGACCGCTCCCGGCTCGCCGAGGGCGACCTGCTCAGCGTCGACTGCGGGGCGGTGCTCGACGGCTGGCACGGTGACTCGGCGATCAGCCTCGTCGTCGGCGAGGCCCGCCCCGAGGACCTCGAACTCATCGACAACACCACCCGTGCGATGGAGGCCGGGATCCTGGCGGCCCGGGTGGACGGGCGGCTCGGCGACATCTCGGCCGCGATCGGGGCGATCGGTCGGAAGGCCGGGTACGGCATCCTGCGGGACTTCGGCGGGCACGGCGTCGGTCGCGCGTTGCACGAGGCCCCGCACCTGCCGAACGACGGGACGCGCGGGCACGGTCCCCTGCTGCGGCCCGGTCTGGTGCTGGCGATCGAACCGATGTTCACCGCCGGTGGTTCCCACGACCACACCACGGACGCGGACGGGTGGGCGCTGCGCACCGCCGACGGTTCCCGCGCCGCCCACGTCGAACACACCGTCGCGGTGACCGACGACGGGCCCGTCGTCCTCACTCTCCCGTGAGGACGATCAGAGCCCGAGCACCACGCGCGCGGTCATGAAGTAGATGATCAGCCCGGTGGCGTCGACCAGGGTGGTGACCATCGGGGCGCTGACCACCGCCGGGTCCACCCCGAGCTTCTTCGCGAGCAGGGGCATGCTCCCGCCCACGATCGCCGCCCAGGTGCACACCACCACCAGGGACACCGCGACGACCGCGGCGAGGTCGAAGCCCACGAGCAACCCGCCGATCAGCAGACCGATGAGGGCGAGCGCGACACCGAGGAGCAGGCCCACCCGGCCCTCCCGCCACACCACCTTGGGCAGGTCGCCCAGCCGCACGTCGCCGACGGCGATCGCCCGGACGATCGAGGTCGCCGACTGGGAGCCGGCGTTGCCGCCGCTGCCGGTGATGAGCGGGATGAACAGGGCCAGCGCGGTGACCTCGGCGAGGTTGTCCTCGAAGTACTGGAGGACGTTGACGGTGAGGGTCGCCGCGACGATGAGCAACAGCAGCCACACGACCCGGGACCGGGCGAGCTTGACGACGCTGGCCGACAGGTAGGGCTGGCCCAGCGGGCTGGCACCGGCCTGCCGTTCGACGTCCTCGGTGTCGGCCGCCTCGATGACCTCCAACGCGTCGTCGAAGGTGAGCAGCCCCAGCAGCCGGTTCTCGCTGTCCACCACCGGCAGGGCCAGCAGGTTCGCCTCCTGCATCAGCCGGGCGGCGGCCTCGGCCTCATCGGTGGCCGCGGCGGTGGGCACCTCCACGTCGGTGAGGTCGTCGATCCGTTGCTCGGGGTGCCCGGTGACCAGGCTCCGCAGTGAGATGACGCCGATGAGGTAACGGCCGTCGTCCACCACGGGCAGCGTGTAGACGGTCTCCGCCGAGCGGCCCTTGGTCCGGACTACGCGCAGCGCCTCGGAGACGTCGAGGGTGCGGTGCAGCGCGACGACCTCGGGCGTCATCACCCGGCCGACGGAGTTCTCCGGGTAGCCGAGCAGGGCCGCCGTCATCTGCCGCTCGCGGAAGCTCAGCCCGGCGAGCACCTTCTTCGCGACCTTCGCCGGCACCTCGTCGATCAGGCGGGCGCGGTCGTCGGGGTCCATCCCCTCCACCAGCTCGCGGGCAGCGCTGTCCCGGAGCCCGGTCAGCACCTCCTGCTGGTGGACCGGATCGAGTTCCTCGAAGACGTCGAGGGCACGTTCCTTGTCCAGCAGCCGGAACGGGACCGCCATCTCGGCGGTGTCCAGCCTGGACAGTTCGGCCGCGATCTCGTGCGGGGGTTGCTCCCGCAACCAGCGCTGGAGTCCGACCAGGTCCTGTCGGTCGAGAAAGTCACGCAGCTGCTCGTCGGTCACGATCTCGCCTCCCGTGTGCCCCAGGGCCAGTCTCCTGCCGTACTGGCCGTCGTCCCGCCAACCGGGCCGCGAGGCGTGGCGCACCGGTCGGGAGCTCGTCAGTGCTCCCGACCGGCAGGCGTCGTCGTCCGCCGAGGTGGTGCCGTCAGCAGCGGCTCAGGGGTTCTCCCACGGTGAGAGAGAAGTCGGCACGCTCGTCGAGCAGCAGCGGAACGAGATTCCGGAGTTGCTGTGCGAGCGGAACCACCGCGCCGTCCGAGTCCTGCCGGACCCGGAGGCCGTGGAGTTGGAGCACCTCACCGTGTTCAGCGAGCTGTTCCGAGGTGAGCCGGTACCCACAGATGCGGTCGCGCTCGATCTCCTCCGGCGCGGGTTCCTCGTTGTCCGCACCACCGAAGTAGACCGGGCCTCGGTTGGCGATGCCCAGGTTACGCGCCATGCCCACCGTCGCGGCCGCTCGGGCACCCCGTTCGAGGACGAACTCGAACGCGCCGTCGATCCCGGACAGCTGGGAGTCGACGCGCCGGCGGTTGTTCAGGGCGGGGTCGGCCAGCTCCTCCTCGGTCAACGCCCTGGTCCGGGTCTCCACGAGCAGCCCGACGGCGTTCTTCACCCCCGCCGCGTTGCGGAGGATCCGCTCCTGGCCGTCGCCGGCGACCTGCCGGATCGGCTCGCCGGTCTCCGGGTCGGTCCACAGGCCGTAGACGCCGCTGGAGAAGCCGTCGGTCTCCACCCGGGGGCGGACGTAGTCCTCGGACAGCTCCTCGGCGAGCGCCCGCACGTCCGGGTGGGCGTTGAGGTTGCGGGGCCAGAGGGAGAGGAAGTCCCGGTCGTAGTAGGGCGGGGTGGGGCCGTACTCGTGGAGGTCGTAGACGATGTCGGGCTGGTGGTCCCGCAGGACGGCCGCGATGGTGCGCGCCTCCCCCGTCTCCAGGGCCAGGTGGTCGCGGTTGATGTCGACGCCGTCGCCGTTCCCCCGGGTGTTGGCGGCACGTCCGTCGGGGTTCGCGGTGGGCATCACCAGGACGGAGGCGGTGCTCAGCAGCCGTTCGACGGCCGGGTCGTCGCTGAGCGCGAGGTCTCGGACCGTCGTCAGGCAGGCCTCCCGTCCGGAGGGCTCGTTGCCGTGCTGGAGGCAGAGCAGGAGGACGGACACCCGCCCCTGGGTGCCGCCCCGGCCCGCCTCCGGCACCGGGTCCCCGATGCGGACGAGGCGGATCGGCCGGCCCTGCTCGGTCGTGGCCAGGACGTCCAGCTCGGCGCGGTCGCTGGTGGCGACGACGGTGTCGAGGAAGGCGGTCTCCTCGTCGAGGGTGGTCCACCGCTCACCACCGGACAGCTCGAAGCCGGTGCGGGGCGTGCCGTCCACACCGGTGTCGCCGCCGGTGTCCTGGGCCGCGGCCGGACTGACTCCGGCCAGGGCGAGGGTGGCCGCCACCGCCACGGTGGCGCTGAGGGAACGGACCTGGGTTCTCCGTGTCGGGATCCGCACGATGTGCTCTCCTCTCCGTGACCGCGCGCTGGGACGATCACGGAGCAAAGCCACCAAACCACGGGGTTCGGGTCAAGACTTGACGCGCACCACACGCTGTGCCCGACCCGCCACCCACCACTCAGGTGAGACCGGCATCACATCTCGGGTTGGGTCGGTGGGGTGCCGCCGGCGGGCGGGCGGCACCGCCGAGCACACGCGCCCGCGCACCCTCGGAGGACGTCACTCCGGACCCCAGCCCGGTCCGCCAGGGTGGGGTCCGCGCGCATCACCCGCGGCGGCGGGACGCTCAGCCGGACGCCGCCGGGGAGGCCGCGCTCCGCTCGATCGCGGACGCGCTGCGCCGCCAGCTCAGCCAACCGCGCACGACCAACACCGCGAAGACCACGTAGACCAGTGCGCTGAACCAGAGCCCCGACGCGAACTGGAGCGGGACACCGACCGCGTCGACCGCCAACCAGACCAGCCAGAACTCGGTGAGCCCTCGGCCCTGCGCGGCGAAGGCGACCACGGTGCCGACGAAGATCCAGGCGTCGGGCCAGGGCGCCCACGAGGCGTCGAGCGCGTCGAGCAGCAACGCGACGGCCGCCGTGCCGCCGACCATGGCGAGGGCCAGCACGACCCGTTCCACACCGGTGGCCGAGCGGACCGTCACCCCGTAGACCGGGTCCCGGCGCCTGGTCCACGCCCACCAGCCGTAGACCGAGATCAGCAGGATCACCACCTGGCGGACGGCCAGGCCACCGAGCTGCGCCGACAGGTAGACGCTGAAGAGCAGCACCGTGGCCGCCACCTGGACCGGCCAGGTCCACAACGTCCGCCGCTGCGCCAGGTACACCACCGCCAGCGCGCACAGCTGCCCGATCAGCTCCGCCCACGAGACCTGCTGCCCGAACAGCGTCAGCTGGTGCTCCACCAGAACGTTCACGCGTCCTCCTACGGCCGTCCCCGGCGGTCGGCACGACGCGACTCGGGCACGCCGATGGCACGACGACACCCGCCCGCGTGCGCTGCCTCCCATCCGGACTGTCACCGTCGGTTCCGGAATCCCACCGGATCAACCGGCATCCCGTGCTGGTCGCACGGCGACGCCGGGTCGCGGACTCTCACCGCCGGTTCGGAATTCCACCGAGCCCCGGAGCGCACTCTGCTCGGCATCTCGAACCCGTGCCGCGCCTCCGATATTCCACGGTCCCCCGTGACCGCGGCCACGGGTCGACGTGCGCGCCGCGACGGGGACGCGAGGACGGCGGCCATCCTCCGTCCCTGCCACCAGGACGGGGACGAGTGGACCAGGCCGGGCCAGCCGCCGGGCGCGCCGCGGAACACCAGGATCGGGAGCGGGACCATCGGGCACGACGGGAGAAGTCCACCACCACCCGGTCAGCGCGCCACCAGGGGCGGGAGGTGGGTCGGCGACGACGCGACAGGGCACTCCCCCTGGGTGAACCGTCCTCCCGCCGCCCGCTCAGCCAGCGGCCCCGGCACCGCCCCACCGCTCGGTCCACTCCTCCCGGAGCACACCCGTGATCACCGCGTCGTGCACCCAGCCCGCCCACCGCCGGGCCCGCCACGGGCGGCGCTCCTCCCGGTAGCCCCAACCGCTGGCCCACCCGGATCGTGCCGGGGTTGCCCGAGTAGGTGGCGTAGTCGAGGCGGAGCGCGTCGGTCGCGGCGAAGAGGTAGTCGGTCCACAGCCGCAGGGCGGTCGTACCGCACCCCCGGACCCAGCTCGTCTCGTCGAAGAGCAGCGGACCGAGCCGACGCCAGTCCGTCAACTCGCGCTCCCGGTACCAGCTGACCTGGCCGAGGAGCTGGTCGGTGCCGCCACCGGCCACCACGAGACCGCTCCGGGGCGTCGGTCTCGCCGCCGGGTCCGCTCGGCCACCCGGCGCGCCGGTCGACCCACCGCTCGGCGTCCCCCGGCGTCGGCGGACCGCCACCCCCGCGACGCCGGGAGGTCGTCGATCCGCCAGCCACGCAGCACGACGCCGTCGGTGTCGGCACCGAGTCGAAGGTCCATCGCGTCATCGTCACCCCGGCCCCACCTCGGGGAGGACCGGGTCCGCGATGCCCCTGCCGCAGCGGTCACCGGCGACGTGGGATTCTGGCCGTTATGCGCACGGCCGACGACCCCGGGCACTCCGCGTCCGGAATGTCCGGGAAGACGATGCGGAGCCTGGAGTACGCCTCCGGGGAACTGGCCACCGCCAGCGTCACCGCCATGGAGCGGAAGCTCCCGTGGTTCCGACGGCTGCCCGCCGACCAACGCGCCAGCGTGCTCCTGATCACCCAGATCGGGGTGTCCGGTTTCCTCGAGTGGCTCCGCAGCCCCGACGCGGCCCTCCGACTGAGCACCGAGGCGTTCCGCGCGGCTCCCCGCGACCTGTCCCGCTGGATGAGCCTGCGGCAGACGGTGGAGCTGGTGCGCACCGCGATCGACACCTTCGAGAAGCGGTTGCCGGAGTTCGCCGGCAACGCCGAGGAGAAGGCCGTCCTCACCGACGCGATCCTCCGCTTCGGCCGCGAGATCGCGTTCTCCGCCGCGACCTCCTACGCGGCCGCCGCCGAGGCCAGGGGCGCCTGGGACGCCCGGCTGGAGGCGTTGATCGTGGACGGCATCGTCCGGGGCGACGCCGAGGAGTCGCTGCTCTCCCGGGCGTCCGCGCTGGGCTGGGACCAGCCGGTCGCGGCGACCGTGCTCGTCGGCAACCCGCCGTCCACCGATCCGCAGGAGGTCCTGTACGAGGTGCGGAGCCGGGCGGCCCGGTTGGGGCGGCCGGCCCTGCTGGGCGTGCAGGGCTCCCGCCTCGTCGTGGTCCTGGGTGGGACGATCGACGAGGCCGACGCCGACGCGGTGCTGCCCCGGATCAGTGAGGCCTTCGGTGAGGGTCCGGTGGTGGCCGGCCCGACGACCGACAGCCTCGCCGAGGCGCACCGGTCGGCCGACGACGCGCTGTCCGGGCTGCGCGCCGTGGTGGCCTGGCCCTCAGCTCCCCGCCCCGTCCGGTCGATCGAGCTGCTGCCGGAACGGGCCCTCGCCGGCGATCCGGAGGCCGAACGGCAGCTGGTCGAACAGGTGATGCTGCCGCTCGTGGACAGCAGCGGCGGGCTCCTCGACACCGTGGAGGCGTACCTGGAGGTCGGTGGCGTGCTGGAGAGCTGCGCACGCGCGCTGTTCGTCCACCCCAACACGGTCCGCTACCGGCTCCGCCGGATCAGCGAGGTCACCGGCTACAACCCGGCGGACCCCCGCGACTCGCTCGTGCTCCAGGTCGCGTTGAAGGTGGGACGGCTGGCCCAGGCGCGGGGGCTCTGGTGACCCGACCCCGAGGCGCGGACGGCCGCACCAGCCGCGCGACGGGACCACGGACGGCTGATCGACGTCCTCCACCCGGCCAGCCCGGCCCCCGCGCGAACCGCTGACACGAACGCCGGGGTGACCTGGTGCCTCGCCGACGCCCCGCACCGGCACCGGGCCGGGAACCGCGCTCCACGACGAGCCGCGCTCCACGACGAGCCTCCCGTCGCTCCGACGCGGCGCCCGACCGGGCGCCCGGGCCGGGGCGGTGGGGCACCCGGGCGACCGCCCCCACCGGCCGCTACCCCGGTCGGTGCGCGAACCTGGACGGCGGCACAACCCCGGCAGCCAGCCCGAACCGGGCTCAGGACGAGGCGCTGGTGAGCGCGGCCACCTCGTCCTCGCTCAGCTCGACGTCGGCCAACGGCAGCAGCTCGGCGAGCTGCCCGGCCGTCCGGGCACTGGCCAACGCCGAGGTGACGGTGGGTTGGGCCACCAACCACGCCAAGGACACTGCTGCGACGGGGACACCCCGGTCCGCGGCGACGCGGTCCAGCTCGGCCAGGACCCGCTCCCCCCGTTCGTCGAGGTAGGCGAGCGCCCCGGACGCCCTCGGGCTGGAGTGCTCCTGCCCCGACGCGGACCGGTACCGGCCGGTGAGGAAACCCTTGGCGAGGGAGAAGTAGGGGAACACCGCCAGCCCCTCCCGCCGCGCCAGCGCCTCCAGCTCCCCCTCGAAACCCGACCGCTCCACCAGGTTGTAGTGCGGCTGGAGCGCGACGTACCGGGCGAGTCCCGACTCGTCGGAGATCCGCAGCGCCTCCGAGAGCCGGTCCGCCGTGTGGTTGGACGCGGCGATGTGGCGCACCTTGCCGGCCCGGACGAGCTCGTCGAACGCGGTCAGCGTCTCCTCCAGCGGCGTCTCCTGGTCGTCGACATGCGCGTAGTAGAGGTCGATCCGGTCGGTGCCCAGCCGGCGGAGCGAGTCCTCCGCCGCCGCGCGGATGTTCGCCGCCGAGAGGCCGGGACGTTCCGACCACATGCCCACCTTGGTGGCGATGACCAGGTCGTCGCGGTTGCCCCGGGACGTCATCCAGCTACCGAGGACCCGCTCCGACTCTCCCCCCTCGTGACCGGGTATCCACGCCGAGTACACGTCGGCGGTGTCCACGAAGTTCCCGCCCGCCGCCGCGTAGGCGTCGAGCACCTCGAACGAACGCCGCTCGTCGGCCGTCCAGCCGAACACGTTCCCGCCCAGGTTCAGCGGGTGCACCACCAGGTCCGTGTCACCGATTCTCCGCATGCCGTCACCCTACGGACGGAGATCACGACCAGAGCCGTGCCCGCCGGCCGGCCCACCCGACCCCGCCGTTCGCCCGCCCGTCCGAGGCGCCACGCCGGGTGGGGACCAGAAGCCCTGGTGCCGCTGGCCGTCGCGCGCGGAGCCGGCGCACCGGGCCGGGGGCGGCCGGGATCCCCTGGCGCGCTGCCGTGGTGGCGCGGACGCCCGGCGGCGGTCCGAACCGACCCCAGCCCAGGACCCCAGGGCGTGACCCCTGTCACCCCTGAGTCACCTCCCCCGGTTCCCCTCCCAGGGAGGACGGAGGGGTTGTAGGTATTCCACAACATCGCGGGACGGACTTCGTCTCCCCCGGCATCCCAGCCGCCCGGGCGTGCCGTGTTCAGTGAATGACGTGATCGCGCTCCTCGCTCCGGGACAGGGCTCCCAGGCCCCCGGCATGCTCTCGCCGTGGCTGGAACTGGACGGTGCCCGTGACCGGATCGAGGCCTGGTCGGAGGCGACCGGCCTCGACCTCGTCCGGCTGGGCACGGAGGCGGACGCCGACGAGATCAAGGACACGGCCATCACCCAGCCGCTGATCGTGGCGTTGTCACTGCTGGCGCTGGAGGAGCTGCGGCGTCGCGTGGACCTGCCGCCCGGCGTGCCCGTCGCCGGCCACTCGGTGGGCGAACTCGCGGCGGCGGCCGCCGCCGGGGTGCTCTCGCCGGCGGACGCCGTCGAGCTGGCCGCCGTGCGGGGCCGGGAGATGGCCGGTGCGTGCGCCCTGGAACCCACCGGGATGTCCGCCGTGCTCGGCGGGGACCGCGACGAGGTCCTCTCCGCCCTGGCCGAACTCAGCCTCGACGCGGCGAACCACAACGCGACCGGCCAGATCGTGGCGGCGGGCAAGATCTCCGCGTTGCAGGAACTGGCCTCCGAACCCCCTTCGGGTGCCCGGGTCCGCCCGCTGGCCGTCGCCGGCGCCTTCCACACCCGCTTCATGGCGCCCGCCGAGGAGGCCCTGCGGCTCCGGGTCGAGGCCCTGTCGGTGTCCGACCCGGTGACGCCCCTGTTGTCGAACGCCGACGGCCGCCCGGTGGAGAGCGGCGCGGACATGATGTCCCGGCTCGTCGCGCAGGTGACCCGTCCGGTGGACTGGTACTCGTGCATGGCCACGCTGGTGGACCTGGGAGTGGCGGCGGTGGTGGAGCTGCCGCCGGCCGGCACGCTCGCCGGGCTGGTCAAGCGGGAACACAAGCTCCCCACCCTGCCGTTGAAGACGCCGGACCACCTGGACCGGGTGGCCGCCTTCATCCACGACCATCACACCGACCTCTCTGGTGGTAACGCGTGACCAAACAACGTCCACGGCTGAGTCTGCGCACCGGACCGGTCGGCACCCGCCTCCTCGGCTTCGGCAGCAGCACCGGGAACCGGGTCGTCACCAACCACGATCTGACGAAACGACTCGACACCTCCGACGAGTGGATCCGCGAACGGGTCGGCATCGTCAGCCGAAAGCTGGCGGACCCGGACCAGTCGTTGGTGACGATGGCGATCGAGGCGGGTTCCAAGGCGATCGCCGACGCCGGTCTGTCGCCCTCCGACCTCGACGCCGTCGTCTTCGCGACCTGCACGATGCCCGGTCCGATCCCGAACGCCGCCGCCCAGACCGCCGACGCGATCGGCATCAAGGCGGGAGCGGCCTTCGACCTGAACGCGGCCTGCGCCGGCTTCAGCTACGCCGTGAACACGGCCTCCGACCTCGTCCGCGGCGGCTCCGCCCGCCGGGTGCTGGTCATCGGCGCCGAGCGGTTCACGGACTGGGTCGACTGGGACGACCGCGCGAACGCCATCATCTTCGCCGACGGCGCGGGCGCGGCCGTGGTGGGCCCGGCGGACGAGCCGATGATCGGCCCGGTGTCCTGGGGCAGCGCGGGTGACCTGTCGCACCTGATCTACCTGCGTGAGGGCCGGTACATCTTCCAGGAGGGGCAGTCGGTGTTCCGCTGGGCGACCACCCAGGTGGCGCCGGTCGCCGAGCGCGCGGTCGAGGCGGCGGGGCTCCAGCTGTCCGACATCGATGCGCTGGTCCCGCACCAGGCGAACGCGCGCATCGTCGACGCGATCGCCAAGCGCCTGCGGTCGAAGGGCGCACGGGAGGACCTGGTGGTGGCCAAGGACATCCAGCACACCGGGAACACCTCCGCCGCCTCCATCCCCATCGCGATCGACCACATGCGGTCCGCGGGGGAACTGAGCAAGGGCGACGTCATGTTGCTCGTCGGCTTCGGCGCGGGCCTGTCCTACGCCAGCCAGGTGGTGGTCTGCCCGTGAGGCGGGTTCCTCCGACGACGCGCCGGGCGCCCCGCGGCCGGTGAGTCCCGCCGGGGCGCACCGCCCCGTTCTCCGTGCGGGTCACCGCACACCACGGACAGCCGAGTCGGGCCACCCGAGCGCCCGACCAGCGGAAAAGCAAGCAGGAAGGACAACGCCAGTGGCGAACGAGGACATCCAGAAGGGTCTCGTCGACATCCTCGTCGAGGTTGCGGGTGTGGAGGCCAACGACGTCGACTTGGACAAGTCGTTCGTCGACGACCTGGACGTCGACTCGCTGTCGATGGTCGAGGTGGCCGTCCAGGCCGAGGACAAGTTCGGGGTGAAGATCCCGGATGACGAGCTGGCCAACCTGAAGACCGTCGGCGATGCGGTGAACTACATCGCCAACAACGCATGACCTCTCCCGAGGTGGTCGTGACCGGGCTCGGCGCGACGACCCCGCTCGGCGGGGACGTCGCGTCGACCTGGGACGCCCTGCTGGCCGGCCGCAGCGGGGTGGGACCCATCAACGCGGACTGGCCGGAGCGGTTCGACCTGCCGGTTCGGATCGCGGCCTCGCTGGCCGTCGAGCCGACCGACGTGCTCGCCAGGGTGGAGGCCCGCCGCTGGGACCGCTGTGAGCAGGTTGCCGTCGTCGCGGCCCGCGAGGCGTGGTCCGACGCCGGCGCCCCCGAGCTGGACCCCGAGCGCCTCGGCGTGGTCGTGGGCACCGGGATCGGCGGGGCCAGCACCCTGCTCGCGCAGGACGACCTGCTGGAGACGGCGGGGCTGCGCAAGGTGTCCCCGCTGACCGTCCCGATGCTCATGCCGAACGGCCCGGCCGCCTGGGTTGGCCTGGAGCTCGGTTCCAAGGGCGGCGTGCACGCCCCGGTGTCGGCCTGCGCCTCCGGCGCCGAGGCCATCGCCTGGGCGTACCGGATGCTGGTGGCCGGTGAGGTGGACGTCGTCGTCGCCGGTGGCGCGGAGGCCGTGATCACGGCACTGCCGGTCGCGGGCTTCGCCCAGGCGCGGACGATGAGCACCCGCAACGACGAGCCGGAGCGGGCGTCGCGGCCCTTCGACACCGGTCGGGACGGGTTCGTGCTCGGTGAGGGCGCCGGGATGATGGTCCTCGAGCGGGCCGAGTTCGCGGCCGCGAGGGGCGCGAAGGTCTACGGGCGGCTGGCCGGCATCGGTACCAGCGCCGACGCCCACCACATCACCGGCCCGGAACCCACGGGTGAGGGCGCTGCCAGGGCGATCCGCAAGGCGATCCGCACCGCCGGTCTCAGCCCGGAGGACGTGGGGCACGTCAACGCCCACGCGACCTCCACCCCGGTCGGCGACGTGGCCGAGGCCGCCGCGATCCGGTCGGCGATCGGCGAACACCCCGTGGTCACCGCCCCGAAGTCCGCGCTCGGGCACATGTTGGGCGCGGCGGGTGCCGTCGAGGCGATCGTGACCGTGCTGTCGCTGCACCACGAGGTCATCCCCCAGACGCTCAACCTCGAGGACCTCGACCCCAAGGTCCAGCTCGACGTCGTGGCCGACGAACCGAGGAAGGCGGGCCTGACGGCCGCCGTGAACGACTCCTTCGGGTTCGGCGGGCACAACGTGGCACTCGCGTTCACCCCGTGATCACCCGTCGTGTCGGGGCGTCGAGCCCCAACACCTGTCGCGAGGAGATTCGATGACCGCCCTGGCAGCTCGTCCGGAGCCGGTGGTTCCCGCCGCCGACTCGGACCCGAGGGACCCGGAACTGCGGTTGTCGCAGCTCCTCGACGCCGGCACGCTGGCACCGATCACGACCCGCGACGCCAGCGGCGTGTTCACCGCCCGCGGTCGGATCGACGGGGTCGAGGTGATCACCTACTGCACCGACGCGGCCAGGATGGGCGGCGCGATGGGCACCGAGGGGTGCCAGCGCATCGTGGACGCCATCGACACCGCGCTCGAGGAGGGGTGCCCCGTCATCGGGCTGTGGCACTCCGGCGGAGCGCGGCTGGCCGAGGGTGTCGAGGCCCTCGACGCCGTTGGGCAGGTGTTCGCGGCGATGATCCGCGCCTCCGGCAAGGTGCCGCAGATCTCGGTCGTGCTCGGCCCGGCGGCGGGCGGCGCCGCCTACGGCCCGGCCCTGACCGACGTGGTGATCATGGCGCCGGCCGGCCGCGTGTTCGTCACCGGCCCGGACGTGGTCCGCAGCGTGACCGGCGAGCGGATCGACATGGAGGCGCTCGGCGGTCCGGAGGCGCACGGGAAGAAGTCCGGCGTGGTGCACGTCGTCGCGAACGACGAGCCGGACGCCTACCGGCGGGCCCGGCGCCTGACCGGCCTGTTCTCCCGCCCGGGGGTGCACGACCCGGAGTCGGTGCGGGAGGAGGCCGACCTCCGGGCGCTGCTGCCCGAGCAGGCGAAGCGGGCTTACGACGTGCGTCCCCTGGTCCGCGCCATCCTCGACACCGAGGAGGACGACGAGGGCGTGGTGGGCACCTCCTTCGAGGAGCTCCAGGCCAAGTGGGCGCCCAACATCGTCGTCGGGCTGGGCCGGTTGGGTCAGCGGTCGGTCGGCGTCATCGCCAACAACCCGCTGCGGCGGGGCGGCTGCCTGGACTCGCTGAGCGCGGAGAAGGCGTCCCGTTTCGTGCGGATGTGCGACTCGTTCGGCATCCCGCTGCTGGTGCTGGTCGACGTGCCCGGCTACCTGCCCGGCGTGGGCCAGGAGTGGGACGGCGTGGTGCGGCGCGGCGCGAAGCTGCTGCACGCCTTCGGGGAGGCGGTCGTCCCCCGGGTGACCCTGGTGACCAGGAAGGCGTACGGGGGTGCCTACATCGCGATGAACGCCCGGTCGCTGGGCGCCAACACCGTCTTCGCCTGGCCGGAGGCCGAGGTCGCGGTGATGGGCGCGAAGGCGGCGGTGGGCATCCTCCACCGCAAGGCGCTGGCCGCCGCGGCGGAGGAGGACCGCGAGGAGCTGCACGAGCGGCTCGCCGTGGAACACGAGCGGATCGCCGGCGGCGTGAACCGCGCGATGGCGATCGGGGTCGTCGACGAGGTGATCGAGCCCTCCCAGACCCGACGTCGGGTCGCCGAGGCGTTGGCGGCGGCACCCGCCGCACGCGGCCGGCACGGGAACATCCCGCTCTGACCGCCGCGCGGGGTTCGTCGGCCCCGGTACGGCCGTGCCGGTGAGCCGCCCTCCGCGTTCGTGGGTGGGTGGGCGTTGCCCGGGCCGTCCCGGTGCGCGCCCGCCCGCCGCATGGCCGTCCCGCGCGCGCGGCCGTGGGGTGTCGGGGAACTCGGCCGACCACGCCCCCGTCTCGGCGCGCTCACGGGGGTCAGCGCACCGGGATCCCCCGCCGGACCCATCTCCTTGCCGTGGGGATCCCCTTCCACCGTCCGCCGCGAGCGGCGGGACCACGACCGCGCCCGTCCGCCTCGTCGCCGTGCTCAGCCGCAGGCGCCCGGGCTCGAACTCCCCGGGCGGCCGCTGTCGAGGCGCAGCTCGCCGCCCTCCACGACCAGCGGGTACACCACCCGCCAGTGGACGCACTCGGCGGGCATCTCGGGTGGGGCGTCGGCGAGGTCCTGACCGCTGACGAAGGTCATCAGAACCCGCAGGCTGTCCTCGGGGCCCTGTTCGACGCGGTGGACGACGACGTGGTCGTCCCGGGTCGACCGGTACCTGCTGAGCCAGTCCTCCTCGGAGGTGTCGCGGACCCGGCGTTCCACCACCGTTGTCGCCCACGAGCCGTAGTCACGCGCGTTGATGGACTCGAAGTGGGCGCTCACGAGAGCGAGGATCGCCTCGTGATCCGGATGTGCCCGCGCGTCGGGGGTCAGCTCGACCCGGACCGGGCCGTCCGGTGCGGGGGGTTCGACCGGCGAGGTGGCCTCGCCCGCTGGCGCCTCGCCCTCGTCGTCCCCCGCGTACCAGCTCCGCCCGAGAGCGCCGACGAGCGCTCCGAGCACCACGGCGATCACCGCGAGCGACACGATCAGCAGGGGAAAGCCGCTGGTCCTCGGGCCGGCTGACTGTCTGGGTGCCACCGGCAAAGGGTGTCACACGTGGCGGGCCCCCTCGATGGACGAGTCGGGGTCCGGTGGATCGTCCGCCCGCCTCGCGGCGTGGGGCGGCCTGCGTCGGCGTCGCGCGGCTGGACCGTGCCGGGTGCCTCCGTTCCTTCCGCGTCGGGCGGACCCGGACGAGGGAGTGGCGGGACGGGAACCGCTGTCGTGCTGGGGAATCCCCCGCTCGGGTGGTCCCGGGCCATCCCCGGTCGGGGGGCGTCCACATCGGGTTCTGGCGCGCTCGCGTCGGCAGGACCGGAGTAGGGAGGTGAGGTCCGCGCCGGGGAACGCGGGCAGCGTCGGACGGGACGGTCGGCGATGGCGGGGCCGCCGGCCGCCGGGGCGGCACGGGAACGGGCACCTGGGTCCTTTCCCGCGCCACCACCGTGCGGGGCAGGACGAGGTGGCGGGGCCGGCGGTGCCAGGACGGGGACCGGTCGCGGCTCGGGCCGGTTGCCCGGTGAGGGCCGCCGGGCTCGCGCCGCCCGTGCGGACCGACGGGACGGGAGCACGCTCGGCGACGGGAGACTTGGTCGGTCACGGGGGACTGATCGGTCACGGGAGCCCGCTCGCTCCCCGCGCGGGGAGTGGGGCTCAGCCGACCCGGTGCAGCCAGCGCACGCCGGCGCCGTCGGCGGCCCGGCGGAACGGCTCCAGGGCGTCGTCCCATGCGGTGCCCAGCACCTCGCCCACCCGGTGGTTGAAGCGCTCCGGGGAATCGCTGAGCGCCGTCATGGACCTCAGCTGGTCCTCGGTGACCATGATGTCGCCGTTGGCGCTGGTCCGGGCGCGCCACAGGCCGAGGCCGGGGACGTAGCAGAACCGTTCGCCGTCCACGTGCCGACTGGGGTCCTCGGTGACCTCGAACCGGAGCATCGGCCACGCGCGCAGCGCGGTGACCAGGCGACCGGCCGTGCCGGCTGTCCCGGTCCACTCGTGCTCGGCGCGCAGCTGACCCGCGACGGCCGGCTGCGCCGTCCACCGCAGTTCCACCCGCCCACCGAGCGCGCCCGACAGCGCCCACTCGACGTGCGGGCAGACCGCGGACGGCGACGAGTGGACGTAGATGACGCCACTGGTGCTGCCACTGGTGCTCACTGCTGACCTCCGCTGCTCGACGAGGGACGTCTTCCCCTACGACCTCTTCGAGCGGGCGTTGGACCACACCGATGGCCTAACCGCTCGGTCATTCTGCACCGGACGGCGCAGTGCCCGCCACACGAACGCGATCGAGGGGCGGCGCGACAACCCCGAACCGTCCCCCGGTCGCTTCACCCTCTGCTGGCCCGTGTACCCCGGTGGTTCACTGTCGAACCAGTGATCACGAGCACAGAGATCGGTATACCGGGCAGTAACATGAACCGTCCTCATGTCAGCGCTACCGTGAGACGGCCCGCGCGAGGTCGGGGCGGGAAAACGACGTCCGAGGAGGTGGCCGCGTGAGGCTGGTCAGACTGGGCGAACCCGTCAGCGCCGTCGGCAACGACCTGCGAGCGGCGCTCGTCGCGTGTGGAACGGGGCGCGCCCTGCTCGGCGGCGTCGGAGTCCTCGGCGGACGCCCGGCCGGTTCGGCCGGCCAGGTCGACGCCGTGCTGGTGCTGCCCAGGGCGGTCCTGGTGGTCGTCGGTGTCGACCTGCCCGAACCGGTGCGGGCACTGCGAGCCCCCCTGGACGCCCCGTGGAACCTGGACGGCACTCCCCTGCCCACCCAGGCAGGAGGACCACATCCGGCGGCCGCCGCGCGGACGCTCACCGCCGAGATCCAGTCCCGCCTGAACCGGCTACCCGGCACCGTGCCGCCCGTCCGGACCCTGATCGCGGTTGGACCGTTCGTCGAGCGGGTGGAGCAGGCCCCCGGCGACCGCGACGCGGGCGTCCGGGTGTTCCACCCCAGCCCCGCCACGGTTCTCGGAGCGGCCCGGGAGCTGGCCGACCACCCCGCGCCGTGCCAGCCAGCCGACGCCAGACGCGTCCTCGACCTGCTCTTCCCACCCGGGTCGGGTCTGGCCGCCGGCATGACCGACCTGGCCGGCCTCACGGAGGAGGACCTGGCACGCGAGGGTTTCGGGTCCGACGCGACCACGACGGGAACGACGTCGACCGGCCGGTCGGAGGTGGGGCCGACTGGCACCACGCGAGAACCCCCGCCGAGCAGCGGCCCGCACCGCCCCACCACCGGCCGCACCAGGCTGACCTGGCAGGGCTGGGCCGCCGCCGTCGTCGGGGTCGGGGTCCTCGCTGCTGGCGGAGTGGTCCTCGCCCTGTCCGGCTCGGACCAGGACGTGAACGCCGACCAGCCCGAGAGTTCGGCCGGCGAGAACACCGCCGAGTACCGCGAGGTCGCCGCCGACTCGGGCACCGGGTGCGCCGACAACGCCTTCGGGGACGTGCGGACCTGGTTGCGGGAACACGACTGCTCGACGCTCTCCCGAGGTCTCCTCGACCTCTCGGTGAACGGTCGAGCCGTCGGGGTCTCCCTCGCCGTGGCCACCTTCGCCGACGAGGACACCGCCGGTGCGTTCCAGGACCTCGTCGAGTCCCCCGGCCGAGGCGGGGTGGACGACCTGCTGCGCGACGGGCACGAGTGGCCGACCGGGCCCGACGACTTCCACGGCGCGGCCTTCGTCACCTCGCGGGAGGGGGCCGAGGTCAGGATCGCGCAGGCCGTGTGGTCCGAGGGCGGGGCGGATCCGCAGGACGCCACCCTCCAGGCCGCCGCCAGGAACGCGTTGCGGGTGAACCTCCGCTGAGCCCGCCCCCCTTCGTCCTCGGAACCCTGATCTCCGTGCCGTGCCGCCCGCTGGCCCGGCATGCCGCTCGCCGGGTCGCGCGGCGTCCACGAGAGGCGGACCCGGGTTCGGCTGCCCGGGTCAGAGACCGTAGCTCTCCAACAACCGCAGCCACACCTCGCTGATCGTGGGGTAGGCGGGAACCGCGTGCCACAGCCGGTCCAGCGGGATCTCGCCCACCACGGCCACCGTGGCGGCGTGCAGCAGCTCCGCCACGTCGTAGCCCGCGAAGGTGACCCCGACCAGCACCCGCCGCTCCTCGTCGACCACGATCTTCGCGGTGCCCCGGTAGTTCGCCGCGTGCAGTGCCGAACCACCGACGGCGATGTCCAGTTCCACCACCCGAACCGGCAGGCCCGCTCTCCGCGCCTCCTCCTCGGTGCGGCCCACGCTCGCCACCTCGGGGTCGGTGAAGACCACCTGCGGTACCGCGACGTGGTCGGCCGACGCCCGGTACCGCGTCCACGGCTCCGGCTGGTCGGCCTCGCCCACCCCGGAGGCGCGGGCGGCCACCACGTCCCCCACCACCCGGGCGTCGTACTTCCCCTGGTGGGTCAGCGGAGCTCGCCCCGTCACGTCACCGGCCGCGTACAACCACCGGCCCGGCACGCCGTGCACGAGCCCGCTGTCGTCGACGGTCAGCGCGCCGCCCTCGGTGAGCCCCACCGAGTCCAGGCCGAGGTCCGAGGTGGCCGGCCGTCGTCCCGTCGCCACGAGCAACTGGTCGGCCGCGACCTCGCGGCCGTCCGAGAGGTGCAGGAGGATCCCTCCCCCGCTACCGCTGACCCGGTCGAGCTCCGTCCCCAGCAGCAGTTCCACCCCCGACGCCCGCAGACCCTCCGCCACCAGCTCACCGGCGAAGGGCTCGAAACGGTTCAGCACCCGCTCGCCCTTGACCACCATCACCACCTGCGAGCCCAGCGAGGCGAAGGCCTGCGCCAGTTCCGCACCGGCCACACCGCCTCCCAGCACCGCGAGGCGGTCGGGAACGGTACGGGCGCTCGTCGCGTCGCGGGTGGTCCAGGTGGGGACATCGGCCAGCCCGGGGACGGGCGGCGTGACCGGCTGGCTGCCGGTGCACAGGATCACCGCGTGGCGCGCCGACACCTCACGTCGCTCCCCACCGGTGACGACCTCCAGTTCTCGCTCACCCACCAGCCGGGCCCGTCCGCGCAGGACGGTGAGCCCGACGCCCTCCGCCCACTCGACCTGCCCCCCGTCGTCCCAGTGCGAGGTGAAGGAATCCCGGTTGGCCAGGACCTCGGCGACGTTCAGCCCGTCCCCCGCGGCCTCACGCGCTCCGGGGACCCGACGCGCCGCCGCCAACGCCTGTCCGGGGCGGAGCAACGCCTTGCTGGGCATGCACGCCCAGTAGGAGCACTCCCCGCCCAGGAGCTCCGCCTCCACGATGGCGGTGCGAAGACCACCGGCCGACGCCCGAGCGGCGGCGTTCTCCCCGACCGCCCCACCGCCGACGACCACCACGTCGAACTCGTCCCTGCCCGCTGCCATGCCCAGCACCTCTCCCCTCGACAGCCCGGCGTCGCGCGCTGGGCCTCGTCGTCGCTCGCCGGCCCCGAACGGCCGGCGCGGTCCCTCAGCCCGGCTCGCCACGCCGCTTCCGGTGCAGGACCCAGCCGAAGTCGACGACCGCGACGACCGCGAGAACGACGAGGACGACCCCGAACGCCACGAACCCGTTGAGGAGGAGCAGCACTCCCACGACCCCGCAGAACAGCACGCCGAACCCGGCCAGCCACAACCTGAGGGTCAACGCGCTGCGAGCGGGAGCCGCCCCGCCGAACCCCCCGGTCGGGTCGTGGTAGTCGTACAACCCGCGCTCGTACTCCTCCCGCGTCCGGCGCTTCCTCGAACCGTCGTCGTCCCGGTGTGTCATGGTCCTCGGCTACCCGGGAGCACGGCGGTCGATACCTCCCGTAGCTCCTGGCCCCGACGCGCCGCTCCCCCGGCCGGCCGGCACGACCTGACAAGGGCACGGGGTGCGGCCCCGACCGCACGGAGGTGTGGGAGTTCGCGGAGGAACCGCCCCCTGCCCGTGACGCGGGCACCAGGAACTCGACTCACCTGTCCGGGGAGTGGGGAGCGCCCTCGGCGGCCCCGTCCGGGAAAACCGCCACGATCTCGCCGGACCCCGGGTCCCGGGGCCGGACGAACCCCTCGTTCGCCGTCACCGGCGGTGACGGATCGACGGGGATGGGCTCCTCCGCCGGCGGACGTGGCGTGGGGACCACGGGAGGCAGGTCGGCCGACCGCAGGCGAGGTGGCAACGTCAGGTAGGGGCGGAGCACCCGGCGCAGGACGGCGGCGGGGAGCAACAGGGGAACGACAGCGGCCAGTGCGGCGGCGAGCGACCCCGCCGACAGGACGTCCGGGGGGAGCAACCGGGCGGTGCGGTCGACCACGGCACGCCGGAAGGGGAGCGCCGCCAGGTAGAGCACGGTCATGAACAGCAGCATCCCGAGCACCGCTCGGTGCACCGCCGCGTGGTAGCCCAGTCCCTCGGCGGACACCATCACCGCGACCCACCCGAGCAAGGCGGAGAACTGCGCCCGCCGGGTCGTCGCGGCCCAGGCCACCCCCGCCAACCAGCCCAGGGTTCGCAGCAGCGGCGCCCTGGAGTCCTCCGCCAGCCACCCGCGCACCGCCGAGGACACCCCACCCAGATCGGCGCCCAGACCGGCCAGGGCAGCCTCCGGCACCCGCAGCGGACTCCAGCCGTCGCCGACGAGGTAGTGACCCACGATCCAGGCCAGGGTCCAGGCCGAGATCAGCAGGGCGAGGGCGAGGTGCCAGGGCGGGCGGCGCAGGGCGATGCGGAACAGTCGAAGGACATCCTGCCGGCTCGACCACATGGCTTTCCTCCCCCTCACCCCGCCCGTCGGTCACCTGGGCGCTGTGATCGATAGTGGCCCTGCGGGGCGAGGTTGGGAAGGCACTCAGCCGACCGGCGGCGCGGCCGCCAACATGGTCACCGAGAGTGATCGCGGGCGTGGGTGGGAAGCCGTCGCACGGCATCCGGGGCCGGCGGCACGCGCTCGCGACACGCGCGCGGAACAGCGATCACGGGCCGGCCTCACCGCTCCCGGGCGCGCGGCCCGGGTGGGCTCGGCGTCCGAGTCCCCGGCCGCGTCCCCACCACCGGGTGGGTGTCGGGAGGAGGCCCGGCGTCCCCGGCCCCGGAGAACCCCTGTCACGGCAGGAGGACGAGGTCCCCCGGAACCACCGACGGCTGCTCACACCTTCGGGTATTTCGCCTGGCAGAACCACCCCGCGGGTACTCCAATCAGAGTAGTCGTCTGGAGGTGGCAAACATGACCAGTGACGTGCAGGACATCAGGGAGCTTCCCGGCCGGACCGTCTACGGGGCGGACGGTCAGAAGATCGGCAAGGTCGCGCAGGTCTGGTTGGACGGCCCATCCGGCGAACCTTCCTGGCTGACGGTGCACACCGGCCTGTTCGGCATGCACGAGATCTTCGTGCCGATGGCCGGGATGCACATGACCGAGAACGGCGGCATCGAGGTGCGCTACAGCAAGAACCAGGTCAAGGACGCGCCCCATGTCTCCCCGGAGCGCGGCGAGCTGCCCTTCGAGGAGGAGCGCAGGCTGTACGACTACTACGGCCTGCCGCGACAGCGGGAGAGCGGCGAGCAGCTGTCCGGCGCCGAGGAACGGACCGCGACGTCGCAGGACACGGCCACCGAGCCGCCAGGACCCGTCCACGCGCCCACCCCGCCCCAGCAACGCTCCGAGAGCGGCGAGGTCGCCGCAACACCCCCCGTCGGGCCGCCGCCCCCTGGGGAGGCCACCGCCGGCGAACCGCTCCAGACGCCGAGCCAGCGGCCAGCCGAGGCGTCCCCGGCTGGAGCGACCACCCCACCACCGCCGCCCGCCGCCGACGCCATGGCGCAGGCCGCTGACATGCCGCTGGCCACGAACCGGGCCGAGACGTGGCCGGAGCGCAGCACCGAACGGACCGCACCCACCCCGACCGTCGCCCCGCCACCGCCGGTCACTGCCGACGCCCCCGGCACGCCCGTCGACCCGGGGGCCGTCACGGCACCCGTGCCGGTCGAGGAGGCGACCGGTAGGGAACAGGCACCGTTGACCACCGACGAGGAAAGCACCATGACCCGCTTCGAGGAGCGGCTCCTGGTGCGGACCGAACGGGTACGGGTCGGACGCGCCCGGCTGCGCAAGTACGTGGTCAACGAGACCGTGCAGGTCAACGTGTCGCTCAAACGGGAACGCGCCCGCCTGCGGACCGAGGCCGTGTCGGAGACCGAGCGAGCGGCCTACGGAGAGCACCTGGACCTCGGGGAGGAGGAACAGGAGATCGTGCTCTACGAGGAGCGGCCGGTCATCTCCCGCGAGATCGTGCCCGTCGAGCGCGTGCGGTTGGCCAGTGAGGTCTACCTGGAGGAGGAGACCATCACCGAACGCGTGCGCGCCGAGCGGATCGAGGTGGAGGAGGAGACCACGGAGACCCGCCCACGCTGACCCCGGGACGGGGCCCGTCCGCCTGATGCTGGGACGGGTCCCGCAAAGGCCAGTCGGAACGGCTCCTCCACCCGAGGGCGCGAGGAACACGAGGCGCGAGCTGGCTCCGGTCGCTGTTCAGGGGATCACCCGCCCGTCGGCACTGGCCGAGCGGGAACCAGCAGCCGAACACAGCGGTCTCGGGTGCCTGTCACACCTCGCCGATGCCCCCGCTCACCTCCTGCGCCAGCGCGGAAGGCAGGCTTCGGTTCGCACCCGCGTCCCACCCCTACCGTGAGCCCCCGGCCTCGTCACCGAAGTGGACCAGCCTCCCAGGGCGGTGAGGCTCGCCAACCACCGCCCGCGAGGTCACCTCCGCCCGCCCCGCTCCACTCCTGCGCACGCGCGTCGCGCACCCCGTACGGGACATCGACCAGCGACCGCGCCGCAACCACCGGAACAACGGGGCAGTGGCACCGTTACCCCTCGCGCCGCGGACGGCGCCACCCCCACCAGTCTCGGACAAGCCGCCGATCGGCGGGACTACCGCGCCTCACGCGGCAGTTCTGGTTCGAGGACTCCGGCCACCCGCTCAGCGGACTCACACGCCTCCTCCCGAGACTCCGTGAAGCTGACTATTACAGTAGCGTGGGCTGATTCCCCGAGTTCCATCGAGATCTGGCACTTGTTCGGCTCACGGTCATCCGTGATCAACAACGCGCGTAGCGGACCAACCTGGTGTTCCACAGTGTTGAAGTTGGTTAAGTTAAGATCGTCCATCGGCCAGTCACGGTCGACATTGATCGACAACAGTGGGGTCTCCACCGGGGACACAGTATACTGACACATGTATACCACTCCCACGTCATCAAATTCGGCAGTTGAAGGGTCGAACCCCAGCTCGATAATTTGGTCGTCGTCAAGGAGTTCACAGGGCAGCACGCCCGCCAACTCATCTTCGAAGGACAACCCGTCCTCGACAGGAGACATACCTGTCATATCAGAACTACCTGGATCAGACGTGGGTGCGTTTAGAGCTTGACCAGGAGTCTGCGAGGTGCAGGCTGTCACGATAGTGAGCAGGGCAACTCCTGCAATAGCCGCAACACCACATTGACGGGATTTCCAAACGATCACGAGAGGTCGTCTCCGGAGTTGTTGAGCAAGGTGGCGTTCTCAGTATCCCGATCCCGGGTATTCCTGGCGAAAGCTCGGATAGCTGCGGCCAAATCCTCAAGCGCCTGAATGTAGAGTAGGAGATTCTCCTTGGCCGAGGTAGGCGTGCCATCGCCGCCACCAGGTCCTGCTCGGCCATAGTTATCGCGACTGGGCTGGAACCTAAACGAACGTCCTGCTCCAAAAAGTCGAAGTGCCTGAGCCGCTTGCGGGCTCGGACGGCGATGGCGTCAATCTTGGCGGCCATGCTCTCGGCGCTCTCCGGGTCGATCGAGACCTTGCCCGCCGCAGCGGCCGCGCCGAACGCCGCGATGCTGCCCGTCATCTTCGCCGTCGAGGGGACCGCGGAACCAGCACCGCCGCCGTCGCTCTCGATGTGCACGCTGCCTCCCACATCCTCCGCCACGGACCGACCTCAGCCGGTACGCCGCACCGGCCAACGCTACCAACGGCGGTACCACGAACCGGAGAAAATCGGTTCACCTCCGCCGAACGGAGCAGGGACGGGCGAACAGCGCACCCAGATCAAGCGCAATCCTCCCGGCCACCCGGACCGAGAGACCGCCCCCACCAGCCGGCATCACCGTCGCGGTGATGACGTGGCTCTCCAGCACCACAAGGAGCACGCACCCGAAAGGAGCGGAGACGCCGAACCGTGTGCCGCGATGACCCGGGCCCGCAGGAGGCACGGCCGCCCTTGGCCGACATCCGACAACAGTCATGCCCCCACAGCACAGGGGTAGCCCGGTTCGAACACCCCGTTGCCTTGCGTGTCCTTACCCTCAGTGCCGCCCACGACTCCACCAGCCCGACGGGGAATCACGGCGTCTCGCGGGGCAGTTCGGGCTCCACGGCAGCAGCCAGCCGCTCTACTGCCTCACACGCCGCTTCCCGCGAGTCGGTGAACATCACGCGAACCGTGGCGTGGGCGTTTTCCCCGAGTTCCATCGAAATCTGACACTTGTTCGGATCACGGTCGTCCGTGATCAACAGTGCTCGCAGTGGGCCGACCTGGTGATCAATCGCGTTGAAGTTGGTCAGATTCAGCTCATCCAAGGGCTGGTCCACGCCGATGTTGATAGACATCAAAGGGGTCTCCACTGGCCCCACCGTGTACTGGCATACGTTGAGAATCCCGGCGTCATCAAAATCGGCGGTGAAGGGATCGAACCCCAGGTTAGCGACCTGGTCGTCATCGAGTACCTCACACGGCAGCACACTCGCCAACTCATCCTCAAAAGAGGGTTCACCCTCGGCCGCAGACGTACCCGCTACTGCAGAGCTACCCGGTTCTTCGACGGTGGCGGAAGAAGCCTGCCCAGGGGTTTCCGAGGTGCAACCCGCCACAACCAGGAGCATGGCAACAACTCCCATAACACCCGCAGCTGAATTCTGACGGCGTGTCCAACCGGTCATACGAGGTCGTCTCCGATTTCGGTAAGCCGGGTGGCGTTCTCAGCATCCCGACCTTGGGTGTTACGGGCGGAAGCCCTGATGGCCGCGGCGAGATCCTCAAGTGCCTTGATGTAGAGTACGAGGTTCTCCTTAGCCGAGGTGGGCGTGCCCACTGCCGTCGCCAGGTCCTGCTCGGCCATAGTCAAAGCTACCGGACTGGAACCGAGACGAACGCCCTGCTCCAAGAGTTCAAACTTGTCGAGTCGCTTGTTCGCACGGACGGCGATAGCGTCGATTTTGGCGGCCATGCTCTCGGCGCTCTCGGGGTCGATCGAGACCTTTCCCGCCGCGGCCGCCGCGCCGAACGCCGCGACACTGCCCGTCATCTTCGCCGTCGAGGGAAACGCGGAACCGGCACCGCCGCCGTCGCTCTCGATGTGCACGCTGCCTCCCACATCCTCCCCACGGACCGACCTCAGCCGGCGCCGCACCGGCCAACGCTACCAACGGCGGTACCACGAACCGGAGAAAATCGGTTCACCTCCGCCGAACGGAGCAGGGACGGGCGAACAGCGCACCCAGATCAAGCGCAATCCTCCCGGCCACCCGAACCGAGAGACCGCCCCCCACCAGCCGGCATCACCGTCGCGGTGATGACGTGGCTCTCCAGCACCACAAGGAGCACGCACCCGAAAGGAGCGGAGACGCCGAACCGTGTGCCGCGAAGACCCGGGCCCGCAGGAGGCACGGCCGCCCTTGGCCCGCACGGGTGTGCCGACGGACGGTTCCCCCTTTCGCACCATCCGTCGGCCCCTTCCCACACCCTCACCCCTCGCCCCGACGCCTTTCCGTTGTCGGGGCCGTGATCGTGTCGGACGTCCCGTCGCCGCCCACCCCCCGGTGGGACAGCGGGTCCGCCGGCACGACCGGGGCCCGGCACCCCGGGGTGACCGACCCCTCGTACGGCCACCCCGGAAGCAGACGCCGGTTCGACAGGGCGGTGGTCCTCCTCCCCCGGAGGACCCGCCCGGTCACCGCGCCGTCAGGCCGCGACCGGTGCCGTGCGGGTTTCGCCCCACCCCCTGTGGGGGCGAAACCCTCGGCTCCCTCGCAGGCCCGGCTTCCCGGCCTGACGTGATCAATGGTGGCGTCCGCGATCTTCTGGGGGCAGCGTGAAGGCCCTTCATTCGGGCTGTGTAGTCCTACGCATCCGGGTCTGGGGGCGGTCACCGGGGTCGCCGTGCGGAGTCCGGGCGGTGTTGTCACCGTAGACCGCCGAACGGCGGAACGGGGCCAGGCGCGCGGGCTCGTCCAGGAGGACGCACCGCCGGGACGTGGAGGACGGCGGACGTGGCAGGGCCCCGTTCCCTGGACGGGAACGGGGCCCTTCGGGTCTCCTGGCGGCGGTGGTCGTCGCGCGACGGTCTAGATCGCCTCGGAGTCGCGTTCGCCGGTGCGGACCCGCACGACGGTCTCCACGGGTGTCACCCAGACCTTGCCGTCGCCGACCTCACCGGTGCGTGCCGCTTCGACCACGGTCCTGATGACGTCCTCGGTCCTGGTCTCGTCGACCAGCACCTCCACCCGGAGCTTGGTGATGTAGTCGACGGCGTACCCCGCACCCCGGTACACCTCGGTGCGGCCCTTCTGCCGGCCGTAGCCGCGCGCCTCGCTCACGGTCATGCCGAGCACGCCGAGGCGGTCGAGGCCCGCCCTGATGTCGTCCAGCGCGGCCGAGCGGACGATGGCGGTGACCAGCCTCATCGGGAACTCCTCTCGGCGATCACCGGGCCGTCGGTGGAGCCCGAGGGTGCTGCTCCAGGGGACTCGGTCCGGCTCGCGGTCGCGGGTCCGGCCAGCGCGTACGCGCTCTCGGCGTGTTCGGTGCGGTCGACGCCGAGGTCCTCGTCCTCCGGCTTGGCGCGGAACCCGATCGTCGCCTTGATGGCGAGTGCGAGCAGGAGGCTCACGACGAACGAGAAGGCCAGGACCGCGAGGGCGCCGACGGTCTGCCGCCAGAGCAGGTCGAGGCCACCGCCGTAGAACAGCCCGGCGACTCCGCCCGCCTCCTCCGAGGCGAGGAGGCCGATCATGACGGTGCCGATCATGCCGCCGACCAGGTGGACGCCGACGACGTCGAGCGAGTCGTCGTACCCCAGCCGGTACTTCAGACCGATGGCGAGCGCGCACACGGCGCCGGCGAGGACACCCAGGGCCACCGCGCCCACCGGGCTGACCGAGGCGCCGGCTGGGGTGATCGCCACCAGACCGGCGACGATGCCCGAGGCGGCGCCGAGGGTGGTGGCGTGGCCGTCGCGAATCCGTTCGACCAGCAGCCAACCGAGGATCGCGGCTCCCGTGGCGACCAGCGTGTTCACCATGACGAGTCCGGCGGTGGCGTCGGCGGCCAACGCGGAACCCGCGTTGAAGCCGAACCAGCCGAACCAGAGCAGGGCGGCGCCGAGGACGACGAACGGCAGGTTGTGCGGTCGCCCGGGGTCCTGCGGCCAGTTGCGGCGGCGGCCGAGCACGAGCGCCAGGGCGAGTGCGGCGGCCCCGGCGTTGATGTGGACGGCGGTCCCACCGGCGAAGTCGATCGCCTCCAGGCTGTTGGCGATCCACCCGCCGACGTAGCCGGTCTCCTCGTCGTCGAAGGAGAAGACCCAGTGCGCGGCCGGGAAGTAGACCAGGGTCGCCCACAGGCCGGCGAAGACCAGCCAGGGGCCGAACCGGGCGCGGTCGGCGATGGCGCCGGAGATCAACGCCACCGTGATGATCGCGAACATCGCCTGGAAGGCGACGAACACGATGGTGGGGATCGAGCCGGACATGGCCGATCCGTCGATGAGACCACGGAGCCCGAGGAACTCGGTGGGGTCACCGAGCAGGCCACCGCCGACGTCCTGCCCGAACGCGATGGAGTAGCCGTAGAGAACCCACAGCACGCCAACGACGGCCATGCTCCCCAGGCTCATCATGATCATGTTGAGCACGCTCTTCGCGCGGACCATCCCGCCGTAGAAGAACGCCAGGCCGGGCGTCATCAGCATTACCAGGGCAGCGCTGGTGAGCACCCACGCGGCATCGCCACTATCCATGTCGCCTCCATTAGACCGAACTGGCGCGAGCATTGATGCCGGCTATTTCCGTCGTCGTCCCTGGAGGTTTCGGCGCCGTGAAGTGTGAATGTTCCTCGTTACGACGGCGTGTCCCCTGATCGTCTTCCTCCGGGCGTCGATCTCCGCCGCGCGGGGGCGGGCCACGCGACGGGGCGGGAGCGCCCCGCGCTCCCGCCCCGCGACCTGGTACCCGGTTTCACCTGGGGATCCCCGTGGGTCAGACGGCCCAGTAGTACCCGCCACCGCCGTAGGAGTACTCCACCCTGCTGTCCACGTGGGTGAAGGTCGAGTACCGGATGATTCCGGAGAAACCGGACGTCTGCGCGTAGCCGATGACCTGGCTGACGGAGCGTCCGCTCACCACGATGTCCGCGGCGATGCCGTAGGTGTGCTGGCTGTTGGCCGCGCCACCGACGGCCGAGTTGTGCGACCGGCTGCGGAAACCGGAATTGATCGTGATGGGCCGGTCACCCGCCTTCTTGCGGATCGCTTCCAGCTTGTACATCAGCCGCCGGACGTTCTCCCGAACGGTGGATGCCCCGACGTTCCCGCCGCTGAACCCGGCCCCGTCCTTCGAGTGGAACTCGGAGAAGTTGAAGTGCCGGGTGGAGCCGTCCGAGGCCTCGAGCCAGTTCAGCTGGGCCTGGGTCGCCGGGCCGACGATGCCGTCCGACGCGAGGCCGTATGCCGACTGGAAGCGGCGGACCGCCCCCTCCGTCGCCGGGCCGAACTGACCGTCGATCGCGATGTGGGTGCGGGAGGAGCTGCCCGCGGCCCATCCCGCGACGCGGATCTGGAGTTCGCGGACGTCGGCGCCGCTGTCCCCCACCCGCAGTGTTCTCGTCCAGTTGTAGGCGTGCGCCTCCGGCGCCGTGGCCACCGACACGGTGCCGGTGAACAGGGTCAACGCCAGCAGCGCGACCGCGACCCGCCCCAGTATTCGCAACATTCGTCCGTCCTCCGTCGTGAGGTTGGACCGCCGTCACCCAGCCGGTGCCGGCGGGTGGACCAACACTGCACACCTGTTCCCGGTAAGGACAGACCGGACGGCGAGAATTCACGGTGAGATCACCGATTCGGCGGAGTAGTCACCACGGACGGAGTAGGGACACCCGGCAGATGACGGAACGCCGTGCCACCGCACGGCGTCAGCGGTTCACCGGAGGATGACGCGCTGCTCCTCAGCCACTCGCTGGAGGGCGACACCGGTGGAGGGGCCCGCGACCGCCTCCACCGGTGTCGTCATCGCTCAGTCGAGCAGCGCACGCACGAAAGCGCCGGGTTCGAAGGGCGCGAGGTCGTCCGGCCCCTCACCGAGGCCGACCAACTTGACCGGGACGCCCAACTCCCGCTGGACCTGGAAGACGATCCCGCCCTTCGCCGTGCCGTCGAGTTTGGTGAGCACGATCCCGGTGACGTCGACGACCTCGGAGAACACCCTGGCCTGCACCAGCCCGTTCTGACCGGTGGTCGCGTCGAGCACCAACAGCACCTCGTCGACCTCGGCCTGCTTCTCCACGACCCGCTTGACCTTGCCCAGCTCGTCCATCAGCCCGGTCTTGGTGTGCAACCGGCCCGCGGTGTCGACGAGGACGGCGTCGGCCTCCCGCTCGATGCCCTGGCGCACGGCGTCGTAGGCCACGCTGGCGGGATCGGCTCCCTCACGTCCCCGGACGACGACGGACCCGACCCGTTCCGCCCAGGTGGCGAGCTGGTCCGCCGCGGCGGCCCGGAAGGTGTCCGCCGCGCCGAGCAGGACCTGACGCCCGTCGGCGACGAGGACCCTGGCGAGCTTGCCTGTCGTGGTGGTCTTGCCCGTGCCGTTGACCCCCACCACGAGGACCACGGCCGGCCGCCCGCTGTGCGGCAGCGCGCGAACGGACCGTTCCCAGCCCGGCTGGAGGGCCTCGACCAGCACCTCGGACAGCATTCGCCGCACCTGGTCGGCGTCGCGCACCCCGCTGGTCGCGATCCTGGCGCGCAGCTTCTCCACGATCTCGGCGGTGGCGGAGGCCCCCAGGTCGGCCAGCAGCAGCGTGTCCTCGACGTCGGTCCAGGAGTCCTCGTCGAGATCACCGGCGCCGAGCAGGCCGAGCAGGCTCTGCCCGAGGGTGGACCGCGACCGGGACAGGCGTCCTCGGAGCCGCTCCAGTCGGCCCGTGGTGGGTGCGATGGGCTCGGTGGGAGCCGAGGGCTCCTCCGGCTCGGTGACGGAGGTCTCGGCCGGGGGGACCGGGGGGGACGGCGGCTCGACCGCCGGTGGCGTCGTGCTCGGCGGTTCGGGGGCACGGCGCGGTGGGATGTCCGTGGTGGTCCCGGGGTCGGTGGTCGCCTGGTCACCGTCCTCCGGGAGCTCGACGTCCACCACGTCCCGGCGGGCGGTGTCGCGGGGAACCGAGGCGTCGTCGCCGACCCCGGGCTGGCCGTCGGTCTCCGTCCGCTCGGTCACCGGGTGCTCGGCGGCCTCGCTGGGCGCCTCCGCCGTGGGCGGTGGCGTCGGCGGCCGTTCCTGGTCGGTGGCGGGAGCCGTGGCCGGGCGGTCCGGGGACTCCGTCGTCGGCGGGGCCGCCGAGCCCGAGGACAGGCTCACTCCCCCGCCGGCCTGGTACCCGCCGCCCCGCGCGCCCGGGCGGCCCTGATCGAGCTCCTCGGAACGCCGGGCTTCCTCGCGCAGGCTGATGCGCCTTCGGCGTGCCAGGAGCAGACCGGTCACCAGCGCGACGACCAGCACCACGGCAACAGCGGCAATGATCCAGATCAGGGTGGTTGACACCGCCCCATCCTCGCACTGGACGCACGTCACCCGCCGCACGGTCGGGGGCGGGGTGGGTGTGGTGGGCCGGGGGCCGGGGGCCATCAGGCCGGAAGCCCCGCCCGGGGTTCACCTACCGCGATCAACCACTTGCGCGAAGCAGCGAAGTGCTCTAGACCACATCAGGTGAAGAGTTCTCGGGTGGTCGGGTTGATCTCGGGGACGTCGATGGACGCCGTCGACGTCGCGGTGGTCGACCTCGCCCTGTCCGGGGACGCGGTGCGGCTGGACACCCTGGGGACCGACGCGGTCGAGTACCCCCCGCGGCTTCGAGCGCGCCTGGCTGCGGCCCTCCCGCCCGGCCGGTGCGACACGGCCGAACTCTGCCAGCTGGACACGGAGGTCGGGCAGGCCTTCGCCGCCGCCGCGCGACATGGCCTCGCCCGGTGGGGAGGCGGCGCGGCCGGGCTGGTCGGCTCACTCGGGCAGACGATCTACCACTGGGTGGACGGGGGCCGCTGTCGCGGGACGTTGCAGATCGGGCAGCCAGCCTGGATCGCCGAGGCCACGGGCCTTCCGGTGATCTCCGACCTCCGTGCCAGGGATGTCGCGGCAGGGGGGCACGGTGCGCCGCTGGCGGCCCTGCTGGACTCGTGGTGGTTGGCGGCCGTGTCGGCCGGCTCCGACCAGCCACCCAGCCGAGGGACCACGGTCGCGCTGAACCTCGGTGGGATCGCCAACATCACCGTGGCCTCGGGCCCGGACGTCGTCGCCTACGACACCGGCCCGGCGAACGCACTGCTGGACGCGGCGTGCCTCGAGTTGACGCGGGGCCGGCACGACCACGACCCGGGGGGAACCCTGGCGGCGGACGGCAGGGTGCTGGACGGGCTGCTCGACCGGCTGCTGGCCGATCCCTACTACGCGGCCCCGCCGCCGAAGTCGACCGGCAAGGAGTACTTCAACGGCGACTACCTGCGCACCGCGCTCGCCTCGTGGTGGGGGGACCGCCCTGATGACGGGCGGCCCGGGACCGCTGACCTGCTGGCCACCCTGGTCGAGCTGACGGCTCGCACCGTCGCGGACGCGTGCGCGCGGCACCGGGCGGACCGGGTGGTGGTCTCGGGCGGCGGCGTCGGCAACCGCACCCTGATGTCCGCCCTGGCCAGGGCCGTCGCACCCGCCGAGGTGGTCACCGCCGAGGCTCTCGGTCTCCCCTCCGACGGCAAGGAAGCCTGCCTCGCGGCGCTTCTCGGGTTCCTCGGCTGGCACGGCCTCCCAGCCAACCTGCCGTCGGCCACCGGTGCCTCCGGTCCGAGGCTGCTCGGGTCCATCACCCCGGGTGCGGACCCGTTGACCCTGCCCCAACCACACCCCCAGCGGCCCCGACGCCTCCTACTCGGTGAGGTCGACCGGCAGCTCCCCACCGCGATCTGATCGGGAGGCACCGTGCACACCCTGGACCTTGCCGTCATCGTCGGATACCTGCTGCTGATGCCGGTGCTCGGCGTCCTGTTGGCGGGCAGGCAACGCTCATCCTCCGACTACTTCGTGGGTGGCCGGAACCTGCCCTGGTGGGCCGTGTGCTTCTCGGTGGTGGCCACCGAGACGTCCGCGCTGACGGTCATCAGCGTGCCGACCGTCGCGTACCTGGGGTCCTTTACCTACCTGCAGTTGGCGATCGGTTATCTGATCGGTCGCATCGTGGTGGCCTTCGTGCTGCTGCCCCGCTACTTCCGGGGGAACCTGGTCAGCGCCTACGCCTTCCTGGGGAAGCGCTTCGGCGGCGGGCTCCAGGGCGCGACCTCGGTGACCTTCCTGGTGACCCGGCTGCTGGCGGACGGGGTGCGCCTGTTCGCCACCGCGATCCCGGTCAAGATCCTCCTGGCGACCTTCGGCGTGGAGGCCGAGTTCTGGCAGATCATCCTCGGCCTGTCCCTGTTCACCGTCGTCTACACCTACCTCGGCGGGATCAGGGCCGTGATCTGGGTGGACCTCGTGCAGATGGCCCTCTACACGGCGGGCGGGTTCGTCGCGGTGGCGCTGCTCGCCGGTCGGCTGCCGGACGGGTGGTTCTCGGGGCTGGTGGAGGCGGGCAAGCTCCAGTTCCTCGACTTCGGCTCGCACGTCCTGACCAACCAGTACGCCTTCGTCACCGCGGTCCTGGGCGGGGCGGTGTTCGCGATGGCCTCCCACGGCGCGGACCAGTTGATGGTGCAGCGGCTGCTCGCCTGCCGCGACGTCCGCGACTCCCAGCGCGCCCTGATCGTCAGCGGCGTCGTGGTGTTCTTCCAGTTCGCCCTGTTCCTGCTGGTCGGGGCCATGATGTGGATGTTCTACCGTGGCGCGGCGCCGGCCGAGCTCGGCATGGCCACCAACGACGACCTGTTCCCCACCTTCGTCATCACCGAGTTCCCGCCCGGCCTGTCGGGGTTGTTCGTCGCCGGCATCCTCGCCGCCGCGATGAGCACCCTGTCCTCGTCGCTGAACTCGTTGTCCACCTCGACGGTGAGCGATCTCTACCAACGGTTCAGCCGGCGACCGCTGGCGGACTCCGTGATCCTGCGGCACGGCAGGATCTGGACGCTGGTGTGGGCGCTGGTCTTCGTCGTCTTCGCCTCGCTGTTCACGGGAACGGACAACCCCGTGGTCGAGATGGGCCTGAGCATCGCGAGCTACACCTACGGGGCGCTCCTCGGCGCCTTCCTGCTGGGGCTGCTGGTGAAGCGGGCCCGTCAGGGCGACGCGCTGGTCGCCTTCGGTTGCACTGTCGTGGGGGTACTGCTGATCGCCTTCGGGGTGAAGATCCCGGTCGGGGGAGAGGACCTGGCGCTGGCCTTCCCGTGGTACACGCCGCTGGGCGTGCTCATCACCCTGGTGGTGGGTGGCCTGCTGTCGTTGCGGCACCGCGACGACGTCCCCGCTCCCGCCTCCGGCGACGACGACCCAGTCTCGCCCGACGGCGGAACGGGGACCCGCCCCCGGGTGTCGGACGCCGACACGGCGGGTACCTCCTCCTGACGGGACGATCGGGGTGGGGCCGCGCGGGAGCGACGGGAAGGGGTGGCACGGCGTGGACATCGAGGTGCGGGACGTGTGGGAACGATCGCGTTACGAGGTCCTCGTGGACGGGAGGCCCGGCGGCTTCCTCGACTACCAGCGGGAACCCGGGTTGTTGGTCCTCACCCACGCCGAGGTGCGACCGGAACTCGGCGGCCGAGGCGTCGGTGGGGAGCTGACCAGGCGCGCGCTCGACGACATCCGGGGCCGGGGCCTCGCCGTGCGCCCGCGGTGCCCCTTCGTGGAGCAGTGGATCCGTCGGCACCCCGAGTACGGGGACCTGGTCGCGGGCGGGTGAGGTCTGGCGGCTCTCACGGGCCGCGCAGCAGGTCCAGGCCGCCGCGCAGGTGCCCGAGCAGTTCCTCCCGCTGGTGGGAGGTGAACACCACGCTGATCTCGTCGTCGCCCGGTGCGAGGGTGAGCGTGACCGCGCGGCCGTCGGCCGGGCGCGTGACCCGCATCCGCATGACGCCGTGAAGATCGTGCGTGCCCGTGACATCGCTCGGTGCGGGTCCGGCGGTGTCCGCCACCGCGTCGATCAGTCCAGTGACACCTGATCGGTTCAGTAGGATGGAGAATCGCGCGGTGGATGCCAAACGTAAGAACAGTCCACGTCTGTCCTCACTCAACTCCACCTGATTGGTGCAAGGACCACTGCGAATATCACTGCCTGTCACACGTCGGTAGAAAGTGAAGGTGCGCGTCTCAGCCATTCGCATGATGCCTGTCACCTCTTCTGGTTACTGACCTAGTCAGTACCGCGAGCCGCGCAGCCGACCCTCTAATGTGGTGGCGCGTCGAACGGGACCGACGGGTGACGCGCAACGCGGGATCGCGGTTGTCGACCACCCCGCGAATGCGGCGCACCCGGCACCGACCTACCATCCCGTGAAATTTTCAACCAGACAAGAGCCCAACGGACACTTTCGATGGTTTCACCCGAACGAGTAACGCGATGGGGTCCCACCCCTCCGTAGAGTCCAGTAGGAGCGGGGCTTGATCATTCGTAGGGGTGACAAAGGAGGCACGGGTGACCCAACGTGGCAACCCGACCGCACGGAGGCGCCAACTCGCCCGGGAGTTACGGCGACTCCGCGAGCAGGCCAGGCTCACCCTGGAGGCCGCGTCGCCGCTGCTGAACTTCTCCCCGGCGAAGCTGTCCAAACTGGAACGCGCCCAGCAGGCGGCCCACCCCAACGACGTCACGGTGATGCTCGCGGCTTACGGCGTGACGGGCGACCGCGCCATCTCCCTGGTCGAGCTCGCGAAGGAGGGCCGGCGGAAAGGGTGGTGGGAGATCTACGGCGACGCCGTGATCGACTGGTTCGAATCGTACATCGGGCTGGAATCCGACGCGTCCGAGATCCGCACCTTCGAGATCGACCTCATCCCCGGGCTGCTCCAGGCCGAGGACTACGCGCGGGAGGTGATCCAGGCCTGGCGCTCGGACATCGACGTGGACACCATCGAGCGCCGGGCCAAGCTCCGCGCCGCACGGCAGTCCCGGCTCAGCGAGGAGGACCCGCTCGCGCTGCACGCGATCGTCGGGGAGGCCGCGTTGCGGCAGCTGATCGGCGGTGCGAAGGTGATGGCGCGTCAGCTGGAAGGGCTCCTGGAGAAGGCTGAGCTGGACAACGTCACCATCCAGGTGCTGCCGTTCAGCGCCGGAGTGCACTCCTCCCTCGGCACGGCCTTCACCACTCTGTCCTTCCCCGACGACGAAGGCGATGTCGTGTACCTGGAGACCCTGAGCAAGGGGCTCTACATCGAGGTCGCCGAGGACGTGGCGCGGTACAACGAGATCTTCGACCACCTTCGCGACACGGCGCTGTCGCCCGGGGACTCCGCGAGCCTGATCCAACGTCTGATCGACGAGTTCCTGGAAGGCTAGCTCGTGTGGCGGGGCGGCCTCGGACGGTGGTCCGAGGCCCGTTCTCTGCTGCCGCCCGCGGACGAGGGATAGCAAGGAGGAGAGTGAGTGAGCACACAGTTGCCCGGTGTGCGCTGGCGGAAGAGCAGCCGAAGCAACGGGGGCGGGAACTGCGTCGAGATCGCACGACGGCCCGACGTCATCGACGTCCGGGATTCCAAGAACCCAGCTGGGCCGGTGCTGACCTTCGAGTCGGCGGAGTGGCGTCGCTTCCTCAGCGGCATCGCCACCACCCGCTGCCTCGGCTGAACCGAGGGACCCACCGGAGCGGAGCCGGAACGACCCTCACCCGCCAGGCGTCCCCACGCCGGTCTCCTCCCCACCCGAGTCGAGTGTCGCCGCCACCGCGGCGAGCGCGCCCGCCCGGTCGGTGGCATCCCGCAGCCGCTGCGAGATCACCGTCGTGATGCCGTCGCCCCGCATGCTCACCCCGTAGAGCGCGTCAGCGATCTCCATGGTCGGCTTCTGGTGCGTGATGATGATCAGCTGCGAGGTCTCCCTGAGCTGTTCCAGCAGGCCGATGAGCCGGCGCAGGTTCGTGTCGTCCAGGGCCGCCTCAACCTCGTCCATGACGTAGAAGGGCGAGGGCCGGGCCCGGAAGATCGCGACCAGCATCGCCACGGCGGTCAGGGACTTCTCCCCGCCGGAGAGCAACGAGAGCCGTTTGACCTTCTTCCCCGGGGGGCGGGCCTCGACGTCGACCCCGGTGGTGAGCAGGTCGTCGGGGTCGGTGAGCACCAGTCTGCCCTCGCCACCGGGGAACAACGTGGCGAAGACGACCTCGAACTCCCGGGCCACATCGGTGTAGGCGGTGGAGAAGACCTCCAGGATCTTCTCGTCCACCTCCTTCACCACGGTCAGCAGATCGCGGCGGGTGGCCTTGAGGTCCTCCAGCTGCGTCGACAGGAAGCGGTACCGCTCCTCCAACGCGGCGAACTCCTCGAGGGCGAGCGGGTTGACCCGGCCCAGCAGGGAGAGGTCCCGTTCCGCCCGCTTGGCGCGCCGCTGCTGGGTCGCCCGCTCGTAGGGCACCGGGGCCGGCGCGACCACCTGCTCACCGCGCTCGCGCGCGGTCTCGAACTCGGCCAGTTCCGCCGGGCTCGGCGGAACCGGGACCGTCGGGCCGTACTCGGCGACCAGCTCGTCCAGCCCGATGCCGAAGTCCTCGGCGATCTTCGCCTCGAGCTGCTCGATCCGCAGACGGCGCTCGGCCCGCACCACCTCGTCCCGATGAGCGGCGTCGATCAGCTTCTCCAGCACCGTCCCGAGTTCCCGCGCCCTGTTGCGGACGGCGGTCAGCGCCTCCTCGCGTTCGGCGCGCCTGGCCTGGGCGACGTCCCTGGCGTGCGCGGCGGCGGTCACGGACACCGCGAGCCTTCCCAGGGCGCTCTCACCCGCCCTGGCGACCACCCTGGCCACCTCCGCGGCCCGCGCCCTGGCCGCCCGGGCGGCCTCGGCCCGAGCCCGGGCCTCCCGCTCGGCGTGGGCGGCGCGCCGCAGCTGGTCGGCCTTGCCCTGGACGGAACGGGCTCGCTCCTCCGCCGTGCGCACGGCGAGCCGCGCGTCCAGCTCGACCTCGCGCGCCTCGGCCAGGCGCCGGGCCGCCGCGTCGCGTTCCTCGGTGTCCGGCTCCTCGGCCTCGGGTTCGCCCTGCGCCGAGGACAGCCGCCGTTCCAACTCCTCCAGGTCGCGCACCGCGTCCCGGCGCGCCTGGTCGGTCTTGTCCCGCTGCGTCGTCAACCGGCCGACCTCCGCCTGCGCGGAGGACGCCGCCTGGCGCAGCCGGTTCAGCCGCTCCCCACCCCGGGCCCGGTGCACGCGGGCCTCGTTGACCGCCTCCTGGGTGCTCCTGACCAGGTCGCGGGCCGCCTGTTCCGCCTCCCTCGCCTCCGCGACGGCGGCGGTGGCCCGGTCCACCCGCTCGACCGCCGCGTCCCGCTCCCGGCGTGCCTCGTCGAGCGCCGCCTGCACCTCGATGACGCTCTGGTCCCGTTCCGAGCCACCACTCGCCCAGTCGCCCCCCAGGACGTCGCCCTCGGAGGTGACGGCGGTCAGCCCGGGCAGCGCGTCGAGCACCGCACGGGCGGCGGGCAGGTCCGCGACCACCACCACGTCACGCAACGCGCGTTCCACCGCGGGCCGCAGCGACGCCGGGCCGCTGATCCGGTCGGCCGCCCAGGTCGCCCCGGCGGGCAGGGGTGGTCGCGGCGACGACCCGGTGGGTGGTCCGCCGGCCAGCAGGAGCCCGGCCCGTCCGGCGTCCTCCTCCTTGAGCAGTCGCAACGCCTCGAGTGCCTCCTCGCGGCCGGCCACGGCGACCGCGTCGGCCACCGGGCCGAGCGCCGCGGCCAACGCGACCTCGGCGCCGCTGTCCACGGTGAGCAGCGATGCCACCGACCCGAGCAGCCCGGGGACCCGGTCGGCCGCGGCCAGCAGGGCCCCGGCGCCGTCCTTCCGGCGGAGCCCGAGGGACAGCGCCTCGACCCTGGCCCGCCACGAGGCGACCTCGCGTTCGGCTGTCCTCTCCTCGGCCACGAGTTCGGCCACCCGGTCCCTGGCCAGCTGGCGTGCCCGGGCGGCCTCGGTGGCCCGGTCGGCGAGCTCCCGCTGGTCCAGGGCGGCGCCGTCCTCGGAGGACTCGTGTTCGGCGTGCTCGGCGGCGGCGAGCTCGGCGCGCTCGACGGCCTCCTCCAGGGCCTCGGAGAGCCGCCCGAGCTCCTCGGTCGTGTCCCCGACCTTCCCCCGGAGCGCGTCCACCCGACCGCTGAGTCGCGCCAACCCCTCCCTGCGGTCGGACACGGCTCGGACGGCGGCGAGGTGCGCGCGTTCGGCCGCCTTCACCTCGGCCTCCAGGTCGGACCGGACGAGTTCGGTCTCGGCCATCCTGGTCCGCGCCTCGACGACCTCCTCACGCAGCTGTTCCTCGAGCTCCGCGGTCCGCTCTGCCTCGGCCTCCAGTTCCTCCGGGTCCCGTCCCGGGCGCTGGTCGGCGCTGGCGGAGGACAGGTGCCGCAGCCGCTCCTGGGCGAGCCGGACGGTGCCGCGCAGTCGTTCGTCGAGTGCGGAGAGCTGGTACCAGGTGTCCTGTGCCCTGGTGAGGCGCGGGACGTCGGCCGCCAGCCGTTCCTCCAGCTGGGTCTGCTCCGCCTGCGCGTCCTGGAGCATCCGCTCCACCTCGGACCGGCGGTCGCGGACGGCGGCCTCGTCCTGCTCGTCCCTGGCAAGCTCGGCGCGGGCGGTGACGAGGTCGTCGGCGACCAGCCTGAGCCGGGCGTCCCGGAGCTCGGCCTGAACGGTCTGGGCCCGGCGGGCGATCTCGGCCTGCTTCCCCAGCGGCTTCAGCTGCCGGCGGAGTTCGCTGGTCAGGTCGGTGAGCCGGGTGAGGTTGGCCTGCATGGCGTCGAGTTTCCGCAGCGCCTTCTCCTTGCGCTTGCGGTGTTTCAGTACGCCCGCCGCCTCCTCGATGAAACCCCGCCGCTCCTCCGGTTTGGACTCCAGGATCGACGACAGCTGCCCCTGTCCGACGATCACGTGCATCTCCCGCCCGATCCCGGAGTCGGAGAGCAGCTCCTGGATGTCGAGCAGCCGGCAGGAGTCTCCGTTGATCTCGTACTCGGTGGCGCCCTCGCGGAACATCCGGCGGGTGATGGACACCTCGGTGTACTCGATCGGCAGCGCGCCGTCGGAGTTGTCGATCGTGAGCGTCACCTCGGCGCGACCGAGCGGGGGGCGCCCGGAGGTCCCGGCGAAGATGACGTCCTGCATCGTCGCCCCGCGCAGGGCCTTCGCGCCCTTCTCCCCCATCACCCAGGTCAACGCGTCGAGCACGTTGGACTTCCCGGAGCCGTTGGGACCGACCACGCAGGTGATCCCGGGTTCGAACCGCAGGGTGGTGGCCGAGGCGAAGGACTTGAAGCCCTTCAGCGTCAGGCTCTTCAGATGCACGGGGAAACGGACCTCTCGATCGCCACCGGGGGCGTCGGCGCGCCCTGCTCGTCACGGAGCCGGCTGCACGCCGGTCCCGGTGGACGGGAGCGGCGGGCCGGTCGTCGACGGCCGCCGCGGGAGTGCCCTTGCCGGGCGCCTCACCCACGCTGACCTGGCGGAGCGACCACGCCTCTTCGGCCGTGGCGCGGGTCGGCACCGCGCTGCGAGCATACCCATTGAGCCCGAGGTGAGCGTCGTCGAACGGGCTCCGCGCCGCTCGGCGTCGGCTGTCAGAGGACCCACTCCCACGGTCAGGCGTCCTTCGGACCGGTGAGCGGGTACACGGCCCGCAGTCGCCACCGGGTACCCCCCGCCGTCGCGCACCCGGTCCGGGCGCACCGGTCGGACGGCGGTGGTCCCGGTGTGCGCGGATTCCTCCGGCCCGTCTCGGCTCAGTCCCGCTCCGCCCGCTCCTCGAAACCGGTGAGCCCGCCCGCCGCCTCGGCCCAGCGCACCACCACCGTGTCCACCGCCCCGGGTGTCGTGCCGGATCGCAGCGACTCGAGCAGTCGGACGGCGGCGGCCCGGTCCCCCTCGGCGACGACGGCCACCCGACCGTCCGCGAGGTTCGTCGCATGACCGGTCAGCCCCAGTTCCAGGGCCCGGCACCTCGTCCACCACCGGAAACCGACGCCCTGCACCCGTCCGGCCACCCACGCGTTCAGCCGGACGGCGTCCTCCCTGTCCCGCGTACTGTCCACACCCGACATGCTGCCTGATCGAGTCCACTCGAACCGGGTGGAGTACGCGACGCTGAGTCACTGCATGGTCGCCTCATCCGTGGTACCGTCCCTGCCCGTGATCGGGCCACCGAGCAGACGCGGCGCCAGCACCACCGCCGGTCTGGTCGCTCTCACGATCGGCGCACTCACCGCGGGAGCGCTGTCCCTCCCCTCGCTGTTGACCGGTGAGGGGGACGGTGAGGCAGCCGGACCCGACGTCGCCGCCTTAGCCACGGTCGAGCCACCGGCTCACACCACCTCCCCCGCACCTGTCTCCTCGACGGGGAACGAGCCCAGCGGAGAGCCGTCGGCCCCGGCCAGCGGCATTCCGGCGAGCCAGGAGCCGGAGGAGACGACGGGAGCGGCGGAGGACGGGGAGACCACCGAGGTGACGCCCGAACCCCCGGCGGCTCCCCCCGTGCGCGAGCCCGCCGACCCGCCGGTGACCGAGCGGCCGCCGGAGCCGGAGCGACCGGCGCCCCCTGGTGGCGGCCCTCAGGTGGCCACCGTGGTCGACCTGGTCAACGAGGCCCGGCGGGAGGCCGGCTGCGCCACCGTGCAGGTGGACCACCGGCTCGTCGTCGCGGCGCAGCGGCACAGCGAGGACATGGCCAGTCAGAGCTACTTCTCGCACTCCTCCCCGGACGGCCGCGGTTTCGTGGAGCGGGCGAACGAGGCGGGGTACCCGCGCGCGGCGGGCGAGAACATCGCCATGGGGGCTCGCGACGCGAGACAGGTCATGGACATGTGGATGGAGTCGCCGGGCCACCGGCAGAACATCCTCAACTGCTCGGTGGTCGCCATCGGAGTCGGCCTGGACACCGACGGTTGGTACTGGACCCAGGTTTTCGGAGGATGACGCTTGTCCACTCCCACTGAGGACGAGGAGCGGCCGACCGCCGCTCCCAAAGTGCTCCTGGCCGCGGTCGGCGTGGTCACCGCGACCGCCTTCGCGACCATCGCCGCGCTCGGTTCGAACTCCGGCCAGCTGGCCGAGCCCGAGCCGGTCAACCGGCACGACGTCGTCGTGCGCAGCGACTTCCCCCAGCCGTCCTCGCCGCCCTCGGCGACGCCGAGCCGGAGCGCCGCTCCCTCGGCGCCACCGTCGTCGCAGCCGAGCGGCTCCGCCGTCCCCTCCACGGTGGAGGCTCCGGCGAACACCCAGGACGAGACGGGGGTGGGCGAACCCGGCGGCGGGGAGGCCGACACCGGCCGCCAGCCGGGTTCCCCCCACCAGCCGCCGCCCGACCCGCCCCCGAACACCGGCGGTCCCGGCGGCGGTTCGACCAACCCGGGCCCGACGAACCCGGGGCCGAGCAACCCCGACACGAGTGACCCCGAGCCGGACCCCGACCCGGAGGAGCCGCCCGGCGGCGACGACGGGGGTGGTGGCGGGGACGACAGCGGGGCGCCCCCACCGCCCGACCCGGGTGCGCCCAGCAGCAGTGGGGCCAGCCTCCCCTCCGTGAGCACCGGTCCGGGAGCGCCGGAGACCGACGGCGCCGACGAGCGCTGACCCGGGCGTTGCCCCTGGCGGGGACACCTCCGGGGTCGAGGCCCGGTGCCACCCACCCTCGACCCCGGCCGCGTCCCCACCGACCGCTCGCCCGGCGGGGCACCCCGAACCGCACGGTGCCCGACCACGCCCCTCGGACCGGTACCGCGCCGAGGGGATCGGTCCTCGCGCACGCCTCCCACCGCGGGGAGGCCCGGGTGCCCGCGTGCCAGTCTGGTCAGTCCTGGGGTGTGGCGGCGGCTCCCAGCACCGCCAGCAGCTCGGCCACCGCGAAGGGTTTCACCAGGCAGCCCACCGCCCCGGCGTCGAGGATCCGCGCCTCGTCGCGAACACCGGGTGGCCCGGTGAGCACGACCACCGGGCAGTCCACGGCGGACCGCAGGGACCGCACCGCCTCCGACCCCGAGTCGCCCGGCAGACCGATGTCCAGCAAGGCGGCGTCCGGCGGGTCCTCGTCGGCTAGGTCCCGGACTCCTCCCAGGTCAGCGGTGCTGACGACCCGCAGGCCGTGCGCGTCGAGGGTGATGCGCAGCGCACGGACCAGGAGTGGCTCGTCCACGACGAGCAGGACCGTGGTCATCGCTCGTCACCCACCTCGGCTCGTCGCTGGGTCCGTGGTGTCCCCCGCACCGGCGGGCGTGGGCCCGGAGCCGCCGCGTCCCACGTCCCCGGGCCCCGCTTCCGGCGCCGCCTGGGCCACGGGCAGGACGATCACCACGGTGAGACCACCTCCGGGGGTGTCCTCGGCGCGGATCGACCCGCCCATCGCCTCGACGAAACCCCTCGCCACGGTCAGCCCCAGGCCAGCCCCGATCGGGCGACGAGCGCCGTCGGGGTGCGGCAGCCGCCGGAACGGCGCGAACACGGTGTCCACCGCCTCCGGGGGCAGGCCGGGACCCGTGTCGACGATCCGCAGCTCCACCCGGTCAGCCAGCCGGCTGGCGCGGACCGCGGCGTCGGGAGGCGGTCCGCCCCGGCCGTGGCGGAGCGCGTTGTCCAGCACGTTCGCGACCACCCGGCGGAGCAGGTCGGGATCGGCCGACACGGCGGGCAGGTCGTCGGTCAACTCCACGGACACCCGGTCCGCTCCGGCGATGCCGGCCGTGGCCCGGTCGAGCACCTGGCCGAGCCGCACGGGACGGGACACGGGGTGGACTCCGCCCACCGAGAGCCGGGCGGTGTCGAGCAGGTTGTCCGCCATCCCCACCAGCTGGTCGGTCGCGGCGACGGCGGTGTCGAGCAGTTCGGCGCGGTCCGCGTCCGACAAGCCGCGGCGGTCGCCGGAGAGCGTGTCGAGCACGGTGCGCACCGTCGTCAGCGGGGTGCGCAGGTCGTAGCCGAACGCGGCGAACAGTGAGGCGCGGAGCTCGGCCGCCGCCGCCTCCTGCCGCGCCTCGGTGGCCGCCGCCTCCGTGCGGCGCTGGCGGAGCGCGCCGAGGGCCTGCCCCGCGGCGGCCTCCAGCACCTGTTGGTCCTCGGCCGGCAGCGGGCGGCCCCGCAGCACGAGGCGGACGGTGTCGGTGAGGGCGAGTGTGGCGTCCACGTCCTCGGGGTGGCCACGCAGCTCCTCCCCCGACGCGGCGACCTCGACCCACTCGCCGTCCACCCGCTCCACCAGCGCCGCGGAGGAGAGGCCGAAGCTCTCCCTGATCCTGCCCAGCAGCAGCTCCGGGGAGTCGGGTCTGGAGAGGACCGTGCGGGCGTAGGAGGCCAGCAGGGTCGCCTCGGTACGAGCGCGGGCCGCCTGCCTCGCCAGCCGTGCGGCTTGGTTCACGACGGCGGCGACGAGCACCGCGAGGACGACCATCGCGAGCAGGACGACGAGCTGTTCCTGGCCGTTGAGGGACGAGGGGCCGCCACCGGGCCGGACCCCGACCAGGACCCCGCCGAGCACCGCCGCCAGCAGAGCGGGGGCCACGCCGCCCACGAGGGCGACGACCGTGACGGCGAGCAGGTGCCCGACGACGTCGGAGACCAGGCCGACCCTGCCCGCGACCACCGACGCGAGGACGCTCACGACCACCGGCAACCCGGCGGCGAGCACCCACCCGGCGAGGCGCTGGTGGTGGGAGACCAGCCCGTCACGCCGGTCGCGCCGTCCCCGTCGTTCCTCCCGGTGGGGCACCAGGTGCACGTCGATCGTTCCCGAGCGGGAGACGACGGCCCGCCCGACGCCCTCCCGGAGCAGCCGTGCGAGCCGGGACCGACGGGAGGCACCGAGGACCAGCTGGGTGGCGTTCGCGCCCCCGGCGAAGTCCAGCAGCGCGTCCGTCACGTCGTCTCCCACGACGGTGTGGAACGTGCCGCCCAGGTCGGCGGTGAGCTGGCGGTAGCGGTGCAGCCGTTCCATCGGCGGATGGACGAGACCGTCCCCCCGCAGCACGTGGACGACGAGCAGGTCCGCGCCGGCCCGGCTGGCGACCCGGCGGCCGCGCCGGATCAGCGTCTCGCTCTCGGGCCCGCCGCTGACGGCGGCGACAACTCGTTCCCGTGCCTCCCAGGTGTCGGTGATGTGCTGGTCGGAGCGGTAGCGGAGCAGCGCGACGTCGACCTGGTCGGCCAACCACAGCAGGGCCAGTTCCCGCAACGCCCCGAGGTTCCCGGGCCGGAAGAAGTGGGAGAGCGCCGCATCCACCCTGCTCGCCGGGTAGATGTCGCCCTGGGCCATGCGCCGCCGCAGTGCCTCGGGGGTGAGGTCGACCAGTTCGATCTGCTCGGCCTGGCGCACGACCGAGTCTGGCACGGTCTCCCGCTGCCGGACCCCGGTGATGGTCTGGACGACGTCGTTGACGCTCTCCAGGTGTTGGATGTTGACGGTGGAGAGCACGTCGATGCCCTCGGACAACAGGGTCTCGACGTCCTGCCACCGCTTGGGGTGGGGGCTCCCCGGCTCGTTGGTGTGCGCGAGTTCGTCGACCAGGACGAGTTCCGGCCGGCGCCGCAGGACCGCGGCCACGTCGAGTTCCGCGAATCCCTGTTCCGGCCCTCGGGGCAGCCGGACCGGGAGTGCCTCGAGGCCGGCGGCGAGGCGCCGCACCGCCGGGCGGTCGTGCGTCACCGCCAGGCCGACGACGACGTCCACCCCCTGGTCCCGCCGCCGGTGTCCCTCGGCGAGCATGGCCGTCGTCTTGCCCACGCCCGGCGCCGCGCCGAGGTAGATGCGGAGCTCCCCTCGACGGGTGTCGCCGTTCCGCCGTCCGTCCACGTGTCCAGTCTGCTCCCTCCTGGGGTGTTCGCCGCTGGTCAGCGGCCCCCGACCTCGTCGTGGCCGCCCCGTCGTCCGCCCTGGTCCGCGGCCAGCTGGACGGCCAGGTTCAACAGCGGGACGTTCACCGTCGGCTCCCCGAGGAAGCCCAGCCGGCGGCCCCGGGTGTGCTGGGCCACCAGCTCGTGGACTCGGGCTTCGGGTAGCCCGTTCGTCCTGGCGACCCGGGGGACCTGGAGGGTGGCGTACTCGGGCGAGACGTGGGGGTCGAGCCCCGAGGCGGAGGCCGTCACGGCGTCGGCGGGCACCTCCTCGACGGGGACCCCCTCGCGGTCCGCGACGAGTCGGCGGCGTTCCTCGACGAGCGAGACGAGTTCCGGCGCGGTGATCGAGTAGGGCGTCGCCCCCGAGCCGTCGGGTCCTCCTGGGCCCAGGGGCGTGGCGGCGTTGCCGGCGGGCCGCGTGTGGAAGTACCGGTCGGCGGTCGGTTCGGCTGCGAGCGGGTCGACCGGGTCGACCCCGAGCAGCGCGGAACCCACCACCGTCCCGTCGTCGGTCACGGTGGGGGAGCCCTCCGCGGCGGCGCGCAGCGGAGGCAAGCGGCTGACCGCCCACACCGCCGCCGGGTAGCACAGGCCGGTCAGCGCGGTGAGCACGAGCAGCAGCCGCAGGGCCGCCACTGCCGGACGCGGTAGCCAGGCGGGCACGGTGTTCACCCCAGCCCTGGGAGGTGCCTGACGGCCAGGTCGAGCGCCCAGATGCCGAGGAAGGGAGCGACCAACCCGCCCACGCCGAACAGGAGCAGGTTCCTGCGCAGGAGGGTGGCGGCACCGAGCGGCCGGTACCGCACGCCGTGCAGGGCCAGGGGGATGAGAGCGACGATCACGAGGGCGTTGAAGACGACAGCCGACAGCACGGCCGAGTTCGCGGAGGCCAACCCCATGACGTTGAGCGCCCCCAGCCCGGGGTGCACGGCGGTGAACATGGCGGGGAGGATCGCGAAGTACTTGGCGAGGTCGTTGGCGATGCTGAAGGTCGTCAACGCCCCCCGGGTGATCAGCAGCTGCTTGCCCACGCCGATCACGGCGATCAGCTTGCTGGGGTCGGAGTCGAGGTCGACGAGGTTCCCGGCCTCCTTCGCGGCGGTGGTGCCGCTGTTCATCGCCAGCCCCACATCGGCGGCGGCCAGTGCCGGTGCGTCGTTGGTGCCGTCGCCGGCCATCGCCACCAGCCGTCCGCCACGCCGCTCCTCCCGGATCAACCGCATCTTGTCCTCCGGGGTGGCTTCGGCGAGGTGGTCGTCCACGCCGGCCTGCTCGGCGATGGCCGCCGCCGTGACCGGGTTGTCCCCGGTGATCATCACGGTGCGAACCCCCATGCGCCGCAGTTCGGCGAACCGCGCCGGCATGTGCGGTTTGACGACGTCCGCGAGCCGCACGACTCCGAGGATCTCGGCGTGTCCCCCCTCGGCTCGTGCGCACACCAGGGGCGTGCCCCCCTGCCTGGCCACGGCGTCCACGATCCCCGGGAGGCCGGCCGGCGGGTGCCCGCCGCGGTCCCGCACCCACTGGACGACCTCGGCGGCGGCGCCCTTGCGGATGAGGACCGGTTGGTCCACCGCACCGGAGGGCAGGTCGAGGCCGCTCATCCTGGTCCTGGCGGTGAAGGGCACCCGGACGGCCGCCCGCTCGTCGGAGGTGGTGTCCGCGCTCAACCCGTGCTCCCGGGCGCACAGCTCCACGACGCTGCGCCCCTCGGGGGTGGGGTCGGCGAGGCTCGCGAGACGAGCCGCGGCCGCGAGCCGCTCCACCCCGACGCCGTCGACCGGGACCAGTTCGGTAGCCATGCGGTTGCCGAAGGTGATGGTTCCGGTCTTGTCGAGCAGCAGCGTCGCCACATCGCCGGCGGCCTCCACCGCCCTCCCCGAGGTCGCCAGCACGTTCCGCCGCACGAGCCGGTTCATCCCGGCGATCCCGACGGCGGGCAGCAGCGCTCCCACCGTGGTGGGGAGCAGGCACACCGCGAGGGCGACCAGGACGAGCACCGGCTGGCGGGCACCCGAGTAGGCCGCGATCGGCTGGAGCGCGGTGACCGCGGCCACCAGCAGCACGGACAGGGTGGCCAGCAGGACGGTGATCGCCACCTCGTTCGGGGTTGGTTGGCGGCGGGCTCCCTCGACCAGGCGAATCATCCGGTCCACCACGGACTGGCCGGGAGCCGCCGTGATACGTACCAGCAGGCTGTCGGAGAGCACGGTGGTGCCGCCGGTGACCGAGGACCGGTCGCCACCCGCCTCCCGCACCACCGGGGTGGACTCGCCGGTGATGGCCGATTCGTCCACTGAGGCCAGACCGCTGAGGATCTCGCCGTCACCGGGGACGACCTCGCCGGGGCCCACGACGACCAGGTCGCCCGGGACCAGGTCCCCGGCGGGAACGCGATCACCGGAACCGGCGGGCGGGACTTCCTCCACGTCCGGGGAGACCCGCCGGGCGACGGTCTCGGTGCGGGAACGCCGCATCGCATCCGCCTGGGCACGACCCCGACGCTCGGCGACCGCCTCGGCGAGGTTGGCGAAAAACGCCGTGAGCCACAGCCAGGCGGTGACGAGCACCCCGAAGACGTTGGGGGCGAGTGCGACGAGGACCGTGACCAGCACCGAGGCCACCCAGACCACGAACATCACCGGGCGACGCACCGCCGACCTGGGGTCGAGCCGCCGCACCGCGTCGGGGACCGCTCCGAGGACCTGACCGGCGGTGATGGCGGTACCCGGCGGGGTGTGCGGGCGCACGTCGGTGTTCATCCCAGCGCCCCGGCCAGCGGGCCGAGCGCGAGCGCCGGCAGGAAGGTGAGCGCCGCGACGAGGACCGCGACTCCGGCGAGGAGTGCCCCGAAGAGCGGGCCCGTGGTGGGAAGGGTTCCAGCGGTGACCGGGCTCCGGCCCTGTTCCGCGAAGGCGCCGGCGAGGCGGAGCACGGCCAGTGCGGGCAGGAACCGGCCGAACGCCATGACGAGTCCGACCGTCACCTGGACGTAGCCGCCCCCGACGTCCAGACCGCCGAAGGCGCCGCCGTTGTTGTTGGCGGCCGAGGCGTAGGTGTAGAGGACGGCGGTGACACCCGCCGGCCCGTCCTCCGCGAGGGCGTCCCGCGTGGTGGGGAGCGCGAGGGCGGCGGCGGTGCCGGTGAGGACCAGCAGTGGCATGGTCAGGACGGCGACCGAGACCGCGCTCAGCTCCACCCTGCCGATCTTCTTCCCCAGGTACTCGGGCGTGCGCCCGACCATCAGGCTGGCGAGGAACACCGCGAGCAGGGCCACCACGAGCAGCGCGTGGAGGCCGTTGCCGACGCCACCCGGCGCGATCTCGCCGAGCACCATGTTCACCAGCAGCCCGGCGACGGCCAGGCCGCCGAAGGTGTTGTGCGCCGCGTTCTCGGCCCCGGTGGAGGTCCCGGTGGCCGCGACCGCGAACAGGGCGCTCCCGAAGACGCCGAAACGGCTCTCCCTCCCCTCCAGAGCGGCCCCGGCCACCTGGGCGGCGCCCCGCGGTACGCGGGACTCGACCGCCCAGACCAGGCAGAGCACCGCGGCGGCCACGACCGCCACCACGGACACCAGCGGCCGGCTCTGCCGGTGGTCCCCGACCATCACGCCGAAGGTGCGCAGCAGCGCGACCGGGACGAGCAGCATGAGGTAGACCTGCACGAGGCTGGTCAACGCCGAAGGGTTCTCGAAAGGGTGGGCCGAGTTGGCTCCGTAGAGGCCGCCCCCGTTGCTGCCGAGCAGCTTGACCGACTCGATCGCCGCCACGGGTGCCAGTGGCACCCTGTGTTGGGCGCCGTCCAGCGCGGTCACCACCACCGGCCCGGCGAAGCTCATCACGACGCCGCCGACCAGGAGCACGACCGCCCCGAGGAACGCCAGAGGGAGGAAGACCCGCACGACGCCCCGGGTGACGTCGACCCAGACGTTGCCGATCCGGTCGGTACGTTCCCGCGCCAACCCGCGAACGAGGGCCACGGCGACAGCCACCCCGACGGCGGCGGACAGGAAGTTCTGCACCGTCAGCCCCGCGAGCAGCAGGGTGTTCCCGGTGGTGACCTCGGGAGGCTGGGACTGCCAGTCGGTGTTGGTGGCGTAGCCGATCGCCGTGGTGAAGGCCGTGTCGGGTGGTACCGCCGGACGTCCCTGCCCTCCAGGCAGGACGCCCTGCGCCCGCTGGAGGGCGTAGAGGAGGAATGCCGAGACGCCGAACAGGCACAGCACCCCGGTTGCGTACCCGGTCCACCGCTGCTGGGCCTCGGGGTCGACACCGCAGATCCGGTACACGACCCGCTCCGCCCGGTTGTGCACCGGGCTGTCGTACACCCGGGCCAGGTAGGAGCCGAGGGGCCGGTAGGACAGCGCCAACGCCACCAGCAGCAGCGCGATCTGGAGCAGACCGGCGGTCGCGGGGTTCATCGGAAGCGGTCTGGTCGCAGGAGCACCCGGACCAGGTAGGCGATGAGCGCCAGCGCGAGCAGCCCACCCACGACGTTGGCCGGGGTCCCGGCTGCGATCCCGCTCACAGCCGGTCCAACCCCCGGAGGGCGGCGAACAACGCCACCTGCACCGCTCCGAGGATCAGGAGGTAGGCCACGTCCCCCATCGCCCGGACTCCCTTCTCCGCCCCGTCCCCTCTATGGAGGGGGTGGAGGAGGGAGTCCGCAGCGCGAGTCACCCCAACGGGCGGGTGGGGATCCTGGTGACGATGTCACTGGTCCCGGTGGACGGACAGGCGAGCGTCCACCGGCACGTCCCTCGGGGGCCCGCTCGCGGTGCGCCTGGCGTCAGCCGGGAGAAGGGGACCGAACGGACCACCCGCCGGAGGTCAGGGCGCCTCGACGTCCCCCGTCCCGGGCTCCCCGGAGGACGGCGACCGGCGGTCGTCCTCGGGTCGTGCGTCTCGCCCGGAGCCCTCGTCGTCCTCGGGCCGCGCACCACTCCCCGACCCCCCGTCCTCCTCGGCCGGGTCGTCGGTGGCCAGGGGGCCGTCCTCGGGGTCGCCGTCCACCGCGGTCCCCTCGTCGCTGGTTCCCACCGGTTCGTCCCCGTCCTCGTCGGCGGAGGGAGCGTCCTCCGACGCCCCCGGCCCGCCGGTCGCCCCGGCGCCCTGTTCCTCCCGGTCGTCGTCGGCCCCGCTCACCTCGGAGTTCGCGGGCGCGTGGGGCACGTCGGGGATGATGGCGGCGGGCCGGTCGACGGGCCGTTCCACGCACTCCCCGTGGAGCAGGATCTCCACCTCGGGACGGGGGAAGAGGTTGTCCCACGACCGCTCCGACCACCCGTACCTGGTGCAGTACTCCCTGGCGAGCTCGATCGGGTTCCCGCTCCCGTCGAACAGGTACACCTCGTCGAGCAGCTCACCGTTCCGGTCGAAGGGCAGGATGTTGCCCGACTCCGGGAGAACCCACCCGGCGCTCTGCTGGTGGCTGGCGTGCTGGATCGGCGTGCTCGGCGACGGGTTCACCGCCACGGCCAGCAGGCCGCAGAACAGCCCGACCGCCAGCCCGTTCAGCGGAGCCGCCACCCAGCACAGCCGCCGGTCGCGCTTCGACCGTTCGCCCAGCACGACCGAGAGCGGCAACAGCAGCGCGGTCGCGACCAGGACGCCGAGCACACCGGACCCGGTCAGTACCGCTCCCGCCCAGCCCAGGAGCACCGCACGGATCAGCCACCACCCCGGCTGCAGCCTCACGGCGAAGGCGGCCACGGGGGAGAAGGAGGAGGAGGCCGCGGCGGCGAGCAGGAGCGCTCCCCGCCGGGCGGCGGGGGTGTCACGGGCCGAGGGCACCTCGGGTTCCTGCCTGGCCAGCCAGCGAACCGGGAGCGCCCCCAGCAGGGCGCCCACCGCGGTCAGGACGCCCATCAGTTCCGGTTCGGTCGGTCCCGCGACCCCGGCACCGACGAACACCAGGGTGGCGAGGGCTCCGGACAACAGGGCGAGCGACGCCGGGGACGGCCCCCGCCGCGACTCGTCCGGCCCCCTGGCCGCCGCGCGGGCACGGTACGCGACGACGAGGCGACCGGCCGCGATCCCCAGCCCCGCCAGCAGGACCACGACGAGGAAGATGGCGGTCCACTGGCGGAGGGTGTACCTGTCGAGGAAGAAGGGGATGTCGTGGATGGAGAGGACATCGGTGAGGAACAGGACCAGCACGGTCGCGGCGATCCCGCAGGTCACCAGCGCGAGCCCAGCGGACACCGGCAGCCTCCGCCGTGGGGCGTCCTGGCCGGCGGCGGAGTACCCGCCGGCGGCGAGCAACTCCCGCGCGTAGCGCTCGGGTGGCCCCATCCGGGACTCCAGGCGCTCGGCGTCCACGTCCGGGCCCAGTTCCGCCACGACCTCGGCCAGGTTGAGCTCGACGTCCTCCAGGACCTCCTCGCGTTCGGGCTCCCCCAAGCCGCGCAATCCGGCCGCGACCCGATCCCGGTAGTCGACCGCCGCGGCCGGTAGCTGTGTCCTCGCTGGCACGCTCATTCCTCCTCGACCAGTCGCGCCATGATCCCGGCGAACCGCCGCCAGGTGTCGCCCGACTCCTTCAGCCGGGCCCGCCCGGCGGTGTTCAGGCTGTAGTACTTCCGATGCGGCCCCTCGTCGCTGGGCACGACGTACGAGGTCAACAGACCGGCCTGGTAGAGCCGGCGCAACGTCCCGTAGACCGAGGCGTCCCCCAGCTCGGTCAATCCGGCCGTCCGCAGACGACGCAGGACCTCGTAGCCATAGCCGTCCTCCTCGCGGAGCACCGCGAGCACCGCGAGGTCAAGGACACCCCGTAGCAGCTGACTCGTATCCACGACCGCACCTCCGCTCCGGACACTACCACGCACCGCGCAGTAGTTCGGGCCGGAGAATCGACGGACGGGTTCCCGCGCCACCACGAGGGACGCGAGCACGACGGAGTGCGGGGCAGGGAAGGGAGCGCCGAGCTGGGCCGCGCTCAGCTCACCTCGGGAACCGCGCGGTCACAGCCGGGGCCCCGTCCACGCGGGGGCGAGCGAGGCACGGTGAACCACGGGCGCCGCGCGACACCGGAGAGCGCAAGGCCGGCAACTTCGCTGGGGACCCGCGTCAGAAGTGGGCGTCGGCCGGCACCGGTTGGCAGGCCGGGCAGGAGAAGGAGGAGCGGTTCATGAACGGGTCGCGGCGGACGGCGGCCCCACACCGGCGGCAGGGGCGGTCCTCCTGCCCGTACACCGCCAAGGTCCGGTCGAAGTAGCCGGACTGACCGTTGACGTTGACGTACAGCGCGTCGAAGGAGGTTCCGCCGGCGGCGAGCGCCGCCCGCATCACCCGCGCCGCCTCGTCCAACACCCGACGGCAGTCGGCGGCGGACAGCACCGAGGTCGGGTACGCCCAGTGCAGCCCGGCCCGCCACAGCGCCTCGTCCGCGTAGATGTTGCCCACACCCGACACCAGCGTCTGGTCGAGCAGGGCGCGTTTGATCCCGGTACGACGCCGTTGGATCGCCGACACGGCGGCGTCCAGGTCGAAACGGGGGTCCATCGGGTCACGCCCGATGTGGGACAACGGCACCGGGAGCGACTCGCCGTCCACGGCCACCGTCTCGGCGAGGAAGAGACCGCCGAAGGTCCGCTGGTCGACGAAACGCAGTTCCGGCCCGCCATCGGCGAAACGGAACCGGACACGCAGGTGCTTCTCGTCCGGGGCGGCCCCGTCCTTGACCAACAGCTGCCCGCTCATCCCGAGGTGGACCAGCATGGCCGTGGTCGCGTCGGCCCGGACGGCGGTACCCGCGAGCTCCGACCCGGTCACGGAGTCGGCCTCGTCCAGTTCCAGCCACAGGTACTTGCCACGCCGCCTCGCGGCGGCCAGCACGGCCCCGGTGAGCCGCCCCTCGAAGTCCGCTGGCCCCGGCAGGTGCCGGCGGACCGCCCTGGGGTGCAGCACCTCGACCTCGGACACCCGGCGGCCGACCGCGTGCTCGGCGACACCCCGCCGGACGACCTCCACCTCGGGCAGCTCTGGCACGCGACACGTCTCCCGGTCCTGGGCGGCGACCCCGCCGGACCAGCGGGTCAGTCCCCGTCGGTCGGCTCGGCGCCGGCGCCCTCGTCCTCGCCGCGCAGCTGGTCCGAGAGCAGCCGCCACGCGGCCTCGGCCGAGCGCTGCTCGGCTTCCTTCTTCGTGCGGCCCACACCACTGCCGGAGGGTTTCCCAGCCACCAGAACAGTGGCCGTGAACTCCTTGCGGTGGTCCGGACCTTCCTCCTCGACGCGGTACTCGGGCACCCCGAGACCCGCGGCGGCGGTCAGCTCCTGAAGGCTGGTCTTCCAGTCCAGGCCGGCGCCACGCAGCGGCGCCTCCTCGAGGAGCTGGTCGAACATGCGGTGCACGGTCTGCCTGGCGATCTCGATGCCGTGTTGCAGGTACACCGCGCCCAGCACCGCCTCCAGGCCGTCGGCCAGGATGCTCGCCTTGTCGCGCCCGCCGGTCAGCTCCTCACCCCGGCCGAGCAACAGGTGGGCACCCAGCCCACCCTCGCCCAGCTGCCGGGCCACGCTGGCCAGGGCCTGCATGTTGACCACGCTCGCGCGCAGCTTCGCGAGCTGCCCCTCGGGCAGCTCCGGATGCCTGCGGTAGAGGTGATCGGTGATCACCAACCCGAGCACCGCGTCGCCCAGGAACTCCAGCCGCTCGTTCGGCGGCAGCCCCCCGTTCTCGTAGGCGTACGACCGGTGCGTCAGAGCCAGCGTCAACAGCTCGGCGTCGAGCTCGACGCCGAGCGCGTTCAACAGCAGGGCTGGGTCCACCGACCGGCCCCTGTCTGCCTTTCCCCCCACGAACTACTCGTCGGCTGACAGCGGTCAGGCCGGACGAGCGACCTGACGGCCGTCGTAGGTGCCGCACTCGGGGCAGACGACATGCGGCAGCTTCGGCTGGCGGCAGGTGCGGTTGGAGCAGGCGACCAGGGTCGGCGCGGTGGTCTTCCACTGGGCGCGACGGGAGCGCGTGTTGGACCGCGACATCTTGCGCTTCGGGACGGCCACGGCTAGTTCTCCTCTGGTTTGTCTTCTTGGCCGCTGGTCCGCTCCAGCAGAGCGGCCCAGCGAGGGTCAATCGTCTCATGGCGGTGGCCGGGCTCGAGTTCGGCCCATCTCCGACCGCATTCCACGCACAGACCCTGGCAGGTCTCCGCGCACAGCGGAGAGGATGGTAGCGAAAGCAGCAGCGCGTCCCGGACGACGGGTTCCAGGTCGACGAGTTCGTCCACCATCCGCGAGACCTCGTCGGGGTCCGTGCTCTGTTCGGTGGCGCTGTCCGGGTAGGCGAACAGTTCGGTGATCTCCACCTCGACCGAGTCCTCGATGGGCTCCAGGCACCGCGAGCACTCACCGGTCAGCGGCGCGCTCGCCGTCCCCGCGACGAGGACGCCCTCCATCACGGAGTCGACGCGCACGTCGAGGGTGATCTCCTCGCCCCTCGGAACCCCGATCATGTCGAGCGAGAAGCTGTCCGGCGCGGGGATGGAGCGGTGGTAGCGCCGGCTCATGCCAGGGCGTCGACCGACATCACGGGTGTCGATCACCCAGGGCCCGGTCGGCAGCGCGCCGCCACCGGAGGAGGAACGGGATACGGGTTTCTGCGACATAGTGGTTGCCATCATGCACGTAGTCGGGTCGGGTCGGTTGCCGACCGTCCAGCGTACCGCCGCCGAGGGTGCCAGGGCCAGGTCCCGGCGCGGGCGAACGACCTGGTGGCCGGGGCCGTCGGGCCCGCAGACGAGCGGACCGGGCTCCCGTGGGGGCGCGCCGAGGAGCGGCGGGGGTGCTCAGTTCGAGACCGTGGGTGTGTTCTGCTCCCAGTCGGAGGGCCCCCGGTCCCAGTCCCCGTAGTCGAAGCTGGTGCGCGAGGGAGCCCGCAGCTGCTGGCGCCCCTTGCCCACCGTCCGCAGGGTCCGGTTGAGGAGTTCCTCGAAGTCGGCGAGCTTGGCGTCGACGTAGGCGTCGCACTCCGACCGCAGGCGTTCCGCCTCGGTGTTGGCGCGGTCCACGATCTGCGTCGACTCCACGTGCGCCGCGTGCACGACCTCGGTCTGGGAGACCAGCCGGGACTGCTCGGCCTGCCCCTCGGACACCGCCTGCTCATAGGCGGCCCGGCCGGCCTGGATCATCCGGTCGGCCTCCGAGCGGGCCCTGGCCACGTACTCCTCGTACTCGTGGTTGCCGGCCTTGACGACCATGTCCGACTCGGAGTGGGCCTCGGCGAGCATCCGTTCCGCCCGCATCCGGGCCTCGGTGACGAGGCGGTCGGCCTCGGCGCGAGCCTCGGCGAGGGTCTGCTCGGCCTCGGCCCTGGCGGTCTCCACCGACTGCTGGGCGCCCTGGGTGGCCTCGTTGACGATCTGGTCGCGGTGGTCGAGGACGTCCTGCGCGTCGTCGAGCTCGTTCGGCAGGGCATCCCTGACCTCGTCGAGCAGCTCCAGGACATCGCCACGGGGGACGACACATCCCGAGGTCATGGGGACACCGCGAGCGTCCTCGACGATCGTCACCAACTCGTCGAGCGACTCGAACACCCGGTACACGTCTGTCTTCTCCCCAGCGACCCAGTCTGTGATCCAGCGTCCAGTCTGCCCTGACAGGACGCGGATGTCAGGGATGTGGTGGGAATGCGCGTGTCCGATACCGTCCTACCCCCCGAACGGAGCAGTCAGGCGAGTTCGGAGCACCCCGTCGTCGATGAGGAGCAGGAGGACGCCATGTCGTCGTCATCACCGGCCCGGACCCCGGCCACGTCACCGCCGGTGTTCCGCCGAGCCAGGAGCGAGGACCTGCGGCGATCATCGGCCTCCTGGCCGACGACGAACTCGGCGCGGGGAGGGAGGCGCCGGGGGACCCGGTCTACCGAGCCGCGTTCGAGGCCATCGACGCCGACCCCAGGCAGCTCCTGGTGGTCGCCGACCTCGGGGGCGAGGTGGTCGGCACCCTCCAGCTCACCCTCATCAGCGGGCTGTCGCGGCGAGCGGCGACGCGAGCGCAGATCGAGGCGGTGCGCGTGCGGGAGGACCAGCGGGGCGGCGGGTTGGGCAGGGCGCTGCTGGAATGGGCTCTCGACCAGGCGCGGCAGCGGGGGGCCGTCCTGGCCCAGCTCACCACGGATGTCCGGCGGGTGGACGCGCTGCGCTTCTACGAACGGCTGGGTTTCCAGGCCAGCCACCACGGGCTGAAGCTCCCCCTGATCTGACCCGAGGTCCGGGTGCCAGGAACGACCGCTCGCCGGGGCGGCACCTGGTCGTCGCCGCGTCGGGACCGTCGCCGGCACCTCCCGGTGGGCGGTGTCGCCCACGACCGCCGTCGCGGTGGGGCGGCGCCGTTCCGGGGGCAGCGCCTCGGCGTCGCCCCGCACGGCGCACCGGTGGTCAGTCGCGCTGCGCCGCCCGCTCGGCGAACCGTGCCCGCAGCCGGCGGTCCACCTTCGGCGGCACCAGCGGGGAGACGTCCCCGCCGTAGGCGGCGACCTCCTTGACCAGCGAGCTGGCCAGGAAGCTGTAGAGGGGGTTCGTCGGCATGAACAGGGTGTCGACCCCGGAGAGCCGCTGGTTCATCTGAGCCATCTGGAGCTCGTAGTCGAAGTCGCTGACCGCGCGCAGTCCCTTCACGATGGCCTTGATGTCGTGCTCCTTGCAGTAGTCGACCAGCAGGCCGGGCCAGGAGTCGATCCTCACGTTCGGCCAGCGCGCGGTCTCCTCGCGGAGCATCTCCATCCGCTCCTCGACGCTGAACAGGCGGTGCTTGCTCGTGTTGTAGAGGACCGCGACATGGACCTCGTCGAACAGCCCGGCGGCCCGTTCCACGATGTCCAGGTGGCCGTTGGTCACCGGGTCGTACGAGCCTGGGCAGACGGCACGTCTCATGGGCCGGACGCTAGCAGCAGGAACCGGGGAAACCCCGGTTCCCGACCGCAGGGTGATCGGCATCACCTCCGCCGAGGACGGGCCGCCCGGGCCGCCGGGCGACGCGGGGGCGCCCCGACCCCCTCGGCGCCCTCAGCCGTCCCGTTCGGCCCAGTACAGCACCGTGTCGCCGTACTTCGCGGCGCGGAGGGCGCGGTGGTCGGCCGGCCACTCCGGTTCGGGCGAACGCGCCGCGCGCTCGATGACGAGCAGCCCCTCGGGGACCAGCCAGCCGCCGGCCGCGAGCGCGGCCAGGGTCGCGTTCAGGTCGCCGGGCGGGAGGTCGTAGGGCGGGTCGGCCAGGACCAGGTCGTAGCCCTCGGCAGGTGGACCGGCCAAGGCCGCCGGCACGGTGCCCAGCACCACCTCCGACCTCGCCCGCAACCCGAGGTCGGCGACGTTCCGCCGGAGCACGTCCGCCGCACGCCGGTTGGCCTCCACGAAGGTCACGTGCTCGGCGCCCCGGGACAACGCCTCGAGCCCCAGCGCTCCACTGCCCGCGTAGAGGTCGAGGACCCGGGCTCCCTCCAGTTCCATCCGAGCGGCGAGCGCGCTGAAGAGCGCCTCCCGCACCCGTTCCGAGGTGGGTCGGGTCCCCCTGGGCGGAACCGCGATCCGCCTACCTCCGACTGTTCCGGCGACGATCCTGGTCACCGGCCCATCATCGCCGGCCGGGCTCGCCGCTCCCGGCCGGGGCCGGCCCGGGTGCGCCGGGTCCGGCCCCGCCGCCGGTCACGACAGCTCGATCAGCAGGTCGCCCCCTTCGACCTGCTGCACCCCGCCGATGGCGAGCCGACGGACCGTTCCGCCCTTCGGGGCGGTGATGCCAGCCTCCATCTTCATCGCCTCGATGGTCGCGACGGTCTGACCGGCCTCGACGGTGTCGCCCTCGACGACCGAGACCGTCACGACCCCGGAGAACGGCGCCGCGACGTGACCGGGGTTCCCCCGGTCCGCCTTCTCCGCGGCGGGCATGTCCGAGGCGATGGACCGGTCCCGGACCTGGATGGGCCGCAGCTGCCCGTTGAGGGTGGCCATCACGGTCCGCATGCCGCGCTCGTCGGCCTCGCCGATCGCCTCCAGGTGGATGAACAGCCGGACACCGCGTTCCAGGTCGACCGAGTACTCCTCGCCCGGGCGCAGGCCGTACAGGAAGTCCTTGGTCCGCAGGACGCTGGTGTCACCGAACGCCTCGCGGTGCTGGGCGAACTCCTTCGCCGGCCCGGGGAACAGCAGCCGGTTCAACGTCGTCCTCGGGTCCGAGTCCAACCCGGCCCGGTCCTCCTCGGTGAGATCCACCACCGGGCGGGGCTCGGCGCGGCCCGCCAGCGCCTTGGTCCGGAAGGGCTCCGGCCACCCGCCGGGCGGATCGCCCAGCTCTCCGCGCAGGAACCCGACGACCGAGTCCGGGATGTCGAACCGCTGCGGGTCGGCCTCGAACTCGGCCGGGTCGACACCCGCCCCCACCAGGTGCAGGGCGAGGTCCCCGACCACCTTGGAGGAGGGGGTGACCTTGACCAGGTGGCCCAGGATCCGGTCGGCGGCCGCGTAGGTGGCCTCGATCTCCTCGAACCGGTCGCCGAGCCCGAGGGCGATGGCCTGTTGCCGCAGGTTCGACAGCTGCCCACCCGGGATCTCGTGCCGGTACACCCGCCCGGTCGGGGACGGGAGCCCCGACTCGAACGGCTGGTAGACGCGGCGCACGGCCTCCCAGTAGGGCTCGAGGTCGCAGACCGCCCGCAGGTCGAGGCCGGTCGACCGCTCGGTGTGGTCTGTCGCGGCGACGATGGCGGACAACGGGGGTTGGGAGGTCGTGCCAGCCATCGAGGCCGCGGCCCCGTCCACCGCGTCGACCCCGGCGTGGACGGCCGCCAGCAGGGTGGCGAGCTGCCCGCCCGGGGTGTCGTGGGTGTGCAGGTGCACCGGCAGGTCGAACTCGCGTCGCAGCGCCGAGACCAGGGTCGCCGCCGCCGGTGGGCGCAACAGCCCCGCCATGTCCTTGACCGCCAGGACGTGCGCCCCCGCCGCCACGATCTGCTCGGCGAGCCGGAGGTAGTAGTCCAGCGTGTAGAGGCGCTCACCCGGGTCCGAGAGGTCACCGGTGTAGCAGAGTGCGACCTCGGCCACGGCGGAACCGGTCTCCCGCACCGCGTCGATCGCCGGCCGCATCTGGCCCACGTCGTTGAGCGCGTCGAACACCCGGAAGATGTCGATGCCGGTGGCGGCGGCCTCCCGGACGAAGGCGTTGGTCACGTCCGTCGGGTACGGCGTGTACCCCACGGTGTTCCGTCCCCGCAGCAGCATCTGGAGGCAGACGTTGGGCACGGCCTCCCGCAGCGCGGCCAGCCGCTCCCAGGGGTCCTCGGAGAGGAACCGCAGGGCCACGTCGTAGGTGGCTCCGCCCCAGGCCTCCAGGGAGAGCAGCCGCGGGGTCATCCTGGCCACGTGGGGAGCGACGGCGACCAGGTCCCGGGTCCGGACCCGGGTGGCCAGCAGCGACTGGTGCGCGTCCCGGAAGGTCGTGTCGGTGACCGCGACCGCGTCGGAGGACCGCAGCCACCGGGCGAACCCGACCGGCCCCAACTCGGCCAGCCGCTGCCGGGAACCCGGCGGGGCCGGTTCGGAGAGGTCGGTCTCGGGCAGCTTGTGCGCGGGGTCCAACAGGGACGGCCGCTCCCCGTGCGGACGGTTCACGGTGACGTCGGCGAGGTAGGTCAACAGCCTGGTGCCCCGGTCCGCCGAGTGGCGGGCGGTCAGCAGGTGGGGGCGTTCCTCGATGAAGGAGGTGGTGACCCGGCCCGCCCGGAAGTCCGGGTCGTCGAGGACGGCCTGGAGGAACGGGATGTTGGTCGCGACGCCCCTGATCCGGAACTCGGCGACGGCCCGGCGGGCCCGGGAGACGGCCGTGGGGAAGTCGCGTCCCCGGCAGGAGAGCTTCACCAGCATCGAGTCGAAGTGGGCGCTGATGTTGGTGCCGGCGAAGGTCGTTCCCCCGTCGAGGCGGATGCCCGACCCACCGGGCGAACGGTAGGCGCTGATCAGGCCGGTGTCGGGGCGGAAACCGTTGGTCGGGTCCTCCGTCGTGATCCGGCACTGCAGGGCCGCGCCGCGCAGGCTGACCGTCTCCTGGCTGAGCCCCAGGTCCGCCAGGGTCTCGCCGGAGGCGATCCGGAGCTGGGACTGGACGAGGTCGACGTCGGTGACCTCCTCGGTCACGGTGTGCTCGACCTGGATCCTCGGGTTCATCTCGATGAACACGTGCTCGCCGCGTTCGTCGAGCAGGAACTCCACCGTGCCGGCGTTGACGTAGCCGATCTGCCTGGCGAAGGCGACCGCGTCGGCGCAGATGCGCTCCCGCAGCGCCGGGTCGAGGTTCGGGGCCGGCGCGATCTCGATGACCTTCTGGTGCCGTCGCTGCACCGAGCAGTCCCGCTCGAACAGGTGCATGACCTCACCGGTAGCGTCGGCGAGGATCTGGACCTCGATGTGCCTCGGGTTGACCACCGCCCGCTCCAGGAAGACGGTGGGATCACCGAAGGCGGACTCGGCCTCCCGCATGGCGGCCTCCAGCGCGTCGCGCAGCGCCTCCGGCCGTTCCACCCGGCGCATACCCCGCCCGCCACCGCCCGCCACCGCCTTGACGAACACCGGGAACGTCATGTCCTCCGCCGCGCGGAGGAGGTCCTCGGTGCGCGAGGAGGGCTCCGACGACGCGAGCACCGGCAGGCCGGCGGCGCGGGCCGCCGCGACCGCCCTCGCCTTGTTCCCCGTCAGCTCCAGCACCTGCTGGGTGGGGCCGACGAAGGTGATCCCCGCCTCGGCGCAGGCCCGCGCGAGTTCCGGGTTCTCCGAGAGGAACCCGTAGCCGGGGTAGACGGCGTCGGCGCCCGCCCGGCGCGCGGCCTGCACGATCTCCGGCACGGACAGGTAGGCGCGCACCGGATGGCCGGGCTCGCCGATCTCGTAGGCTTCGTCGGCTTTCAACCGGTGCAGGGAGTTGCGGTCCTCGTGCGGGAAGACGGCCACCGTCTTCGCTCCGAGCTCGTAGCCGGCTCGGAATGCCCGGATCGCGATCTCCCCGCGGTTGGCGACGAGGACCTTCCGAAACATGCGCGCTCCCTCCGATGGGCCAGTGTCGCGAGCAGGGACGTTACCCGCTTCGTCCTACTTTTCGGGAGTGCCGTTCCAGTGGCCAGACGCGGCCGGAGTGGTGCGCCCCCGGCCACCGGCGCGTCGGGGGAACCGGGTGGCGGCGGAGGCGCGTGGTCGGGGACCGTGCTGGTCCCACCTCCCGTGACGCCCTGGTCAGGGCCCCGGTCGGCGGGCGGCGTCCCGCCCGGTCTGGCGGGCTCGTCGCCCGGGTGGTGGGGCGGTCGCCCACCCGAGGTCGGGGTGCGGCGAGCTCAGGTCTTCTGGAGGTACTCGGCCCGTTCGTCGTCGACCATCGCCGCGACCAGCCGGGCCAGCCCGGGGTGGTGGGTGAGGTGCGGGTCCTCCCCCACCAGCCGTTCCGCCTCGCCCCGCGCCTCGGCGATGAGGTCCTCGTCCGAGATCAGGGACAGCAACCGCAGGGTCGAACGGCGGCCGGACTGGGAGACGCCGAGGATGTCGCCCTCCCGACGCAGTTCCAGGTCCAGGCGGGCGAGTTCGAACCCGTCGGTGGTGGAGGCGACCGCGTCCAGTCGCTGCATGGTCGAGGTGCCGGACGGTGCCTCGCTGACCAGCAGGCACAGTCCCGGCGCCGAGCCTCGGCCGACGCGGCCCCGCAGCTGGTGCAGCTGGCTGACGCCGAAGCGGTCGGCGTCGAGGATGACCATGACCGTGGCGTTCGGGACGTTGACGCCCACCTCCACGACCGTCGTCGCCACCAGCACGTCGAGCTCGCCGGCGGCGAAGGCCCGCATCGCGGTGTCCTTCTCCTCGGCGGGCAACCTGCCGTGCAGGACCCCGATCCGCAGGCCCAGCAACGGCCCCTCCGCGAGGCGGGGGGCGACGTCGAGCACGGCGACCGGTGGTCGCCGCGCGCCTCCGCCCTCGTCCGGCGGGGCGAGCTCGTCGAGGTCCTCCTCGGCGTCCCCGCCGCGTCTGCCGCCCTGTCCCGCCGTTCCCGCCGCTCCGTCCTCGCCGATGCGGGGGCAGACGACGTAGACCTGGTGGCCGGCGGCGACCTCCTCCCGCACCCGCTGCCACGCCCGGTCCAGCCAGGACGGTTTCTCCGCCACCGGCACGACCGAGGTGCTGATCGGGGAGCGCCCGCTGGGGAGTTCCCGCAACGCGGACACCTCCAGGTCGCCGTACACGGTCATCGCGACCGTCCGGGGGATCGGGGTGGCGGTCATCACCAGCAGGTGCGGGCTGGTCCCGCTGTCGTCCCTGCTGCGCAGCGCGTCACGCTGTTCCACCCCGAACCGGTGCTGCTCGTCGACCACCAGCAACCCGAGGTCGGCGAACCGCACGCGGTCCTGGATGAGGGCGTGGGTCCCGACGACGATGCCGGCGGCGCCGGACACCGCGTCCAGGAGGGCCTGCCTGCGCTTCGCGGCGGGCAGGGAACCGGTGAGCAGGGTGAGCCGGGTGGCGTGCTCAGGGGCGCCCAGCTCGCCCTCGGACGCCAGGTCTCCGAGCAGTTCCGCCAGCGACCTGGCGTGTTGGGCGGCGAGCACCTCGGTCGGGGCCAGCAGCGCCGCCTGCCGACCGGCGTCCACCGCCTGGAGCATCGCCCGCAGGGCCACCACCGTCTTGCCCGACCCCACCTCGCCCTGGATCAGCCGGTTCATGGGGTGCCGGGCGGCGAGGTCCTGGGCGACCGCGCCACCCACCTCCCGCTGCCCCGCCGTCAGCGTGAACGGGAGCCGCTCGTCGAAGGCGGCCAGCAGGCCGTCGCCGACCGGGGGGCACGGCGGGGCGGGCCGCTCCTCGACGAGGTGCCGACGTCCCACCAGCGCGAGCTGGACGGCCAGGGCCTCGTCCCACTTGAGCCGCTTCCTGGCGACCGCCAGCTCCCGGTGGTCGGCGGGCCGGTGGATGCGCCGGATGGCCTCCTCGAAGCCCAGCAGGTGGTGCCGGCGGCGGAGGTCGGCGGGCAACGCGTCCTCGCTCCCCTCCCACACGTCCAGCACCTGGCGGACGCAGCGGGCGATGGACCAGGAGGGGAGCCCCTGGGCCGCCGGGTAGACGGGGATCAGCGCGGCGGCGAACTCCTCGGCCGCCGCCTGTTCGTCGCCGTCGGCTCCCCCGGCCTCGGGAACCCCGATCAGCTGGTACTCGGGGTTGGCGAGTTGGAGCGCCCCCCGATAGCTGGTGACCTTCCCCGCGAAGAGCCCGCGCCGGCCCGGGAGCAGCTCGCGTTCGCGCCAGGCCTGGTTGAAGAAGGTGCAGTTCAGGGTGCGTTGCCCGTCGGTGATCCTGACCTCGAGGATCGTCCCGCGCCGCGAGCGCATGGTGCGCCTGTTGACCCGGTCGACCTGGGCCAGGACGGTGGCGTGCTCGTCGGTCTCCAGCCCGGCGATGCGCGTCAGCTCGCCGCGCTCGGCGTACCGCCGAGGGAAGTGGTAGAGCAGGTCACCGACGGTGCCGATCCCCAGCGCCGTCTCCAGGGCCTTGGCGGTCTTGGCCCCGAGCAGGGGCTCCAGCGGGGCGTCCATCGAGGTCACTGTCCCACCTCCCGCCGACACCACCGTGACGAGGTGCCCGGTGGTCGCCGCCGCGTCCGACCAGCGCCGGCGACCTCGGCGGAACGCCGTCCCGGCGGCCGGCGGGCGCCGGGGACCCGTGCTGCCCGGGGACGCCCGAAGGCGCCGGCAGCGGAGGCCGAGCCGGTGGTGGTCGGGCGGGCCGGGGTCATTCGACACCCACCAGGAGGATCGCGTCCGGGACCCGCACGTCGTACCCGGTCAACTCCACCTCCGGGTGGTCCGCCCGCAGCCGCCCGGTGATCGAACCGAGCAGCGTGGGGGGCGCGTCCTGTCCGGTCAGGGCGGTCACGATCTCCGCTCCGTTGGTCAACATGCGGTCCAGCAGCCGGGCGGCGGCGGAGGGGACATCGTCGGCGATGAGCACGACCTCGCCGTCCACCAATCCCAGCACGTCTCCCGGTTCGCAGCGACCGACCCAGGTCAGGGCGGCACGCCTGGCCACCATGAGTTCTCCCCTCCTGGTCGCGGCGGCGGCCTCGGCCATGCTGACCGCGTCATCGGCGGGACGTCGACCGGGGTCGTGGACCGCGAGCGCCGCGAGGCCCTGCACCGGGGAGGCGGTGGGTACGACCACCACCTCCCGGCCCCGTTCCCAGGCCCGGCCGGCCGCCTGCTCCACGGTTGCCGTCAACCCCCGGCCGTTGGGCAGCAGCACGACGTGCCGGGCGCCCGCCTCGAGCAGCGCGTCATCCAGTGCGGCGTCCAGCTCGGGCCCCGCGCTGTTCCCCGGCACCACGACAGCCCCCTCCGCCCGGAAGAGCTCAGCCAGCCCCTCACCGGCCACGACCGCGACCACCGCCCTGCCCTCGGTGACGCCGGACGTCGACGTCGGCGCGCCGGCCCCGGCGGCCGCCGCCCCGGAGGCCGTCACCAGACGACGGACCCGCACCCGGTGTGGTCGACCCAGCTCGATGCCACGCTCGACGGCGGCGCCGACGTCCGCGCAGTGCACGTGCACCGCCCAGTGGCCCGCGCCGTCCCCGGCCACCGACACGCAGTCCCCGATCGCGGTGAGCGCCACGCGCAGCTCGGCCACGCGGTCCTCGTCGGAGTCCGCCAGCAGGTACATCACCTCGTGGTCGTAGTCATCCCCGAGCTCGTCCGCGTCGGGAGCGGCCCCTCGGGTCGTGGAGTCGCCGGAGCCGGTGCGCAGCGGAACGCGGGACAACGCGTCCCGCCTGGCGCCGTCCGCGCTCGGTGGCCGGTCCTCGACCAGCGCCAACAGGGCGTCGAGGATCACCAGGACACCGCAGCCACCGGCGTCCACCACTCCGGTGGCGGCGAGCGCGTCCTGCTGCCCGGGGGTCGCCAGCAGCGCCCGTTCCGCTCCCGCCACCGCCGCCGCGAGCACGTCGAGCAGGGTGTTCCCCGAGGAGGTCTCCACGGCCTCGACGCACCCGGCCAGCACGGTGAGCATCGTGCCAAAAGCGGGTTCGGTCACGGCTGTCCTCGCGACCCTCTCCACGCCGGCCAGGGCGCGCGCCATCCGAGGCGCGTCGACCAGGTCGAGGTCCCGAACCGCCTCGGCGAGCCCTCGCAGCATCTGGGACAGGATGACGCCGGAGTTGCCCCGCGCGCCGAGCAACGCGCCGGTGGCCAGGGCGGACGCCACCTCGCCGAGGGTGGCCCCGCCGGGCAGGGGGGCGACCCGCTCCGAGGCGGCGCGCATCGTGTTCAGCAGGTTGGTGCCGGTGTCGGCGTCCGGGACGGGGAACACGTTGATGCCGTCGATCCGCTCCCGGTGGATCTCCAACGCGGCGACACAGTCCTCCGCCCACCTCCGGAGTAACAGCACGTCCAGGTTCCGCACCGAGGAGCTCCTCCGCTTCCACCGTCCCGGCCCGTCGCGGGGACCGGGAAACTGGGCTCGGTCTTACACCATCCTCGCCGGCTCCTCACCTCCGCGCCCCCGCCCGGCCGGCGGGCGTTTCCCCGGGGTGCCCCAGCTTCGGTGCTGGCCACCCGGCCCTGGTGCGGCGGGGTCCCGGTTTGGAGCCGCTCGCGGACAGCGGTTAACCTGTTGTGGTTGCCCGGCCCGGCCCGGGTTCTCATATCGCCTCCGGCGGCACGACCGCCGGGAGCGCGCGTACCCAACGTAAGGAGTGTCTGACGTGGCTGCCGTCTGCGACGTCTGTGGCAAGGGGCCGGGCTTCGGCAAGTCGGTCTCGCACTCGCACCGCCGTACCAACCGTCGGTGGAACCCGAACATCCAGACCGTGCACGCGAAGGTGGGCGTCTCCCAGCGCCAGCGCCTGAACGTGTGCACCGGCTGCCTGAAGGCAGGCAAGGTCGTTCGCGGCTGACAGGCCGAGTGCTCGACGGGAGCCCGGAACTCGGACGTGCCAACGTCGGAGTTCCGGGCTCCCGCGCGTCCGGGGGGTGGGTGGGGGCCGGCGCGCTCCGCCTCCAGCGCCCGCCCAGGCCAGGCGGTCCCAGGTCCCCGGCTCCGGCCCTGCGCCGTCGTCGCTTCGCTGTTACACAGGTGGGCAGCGGTCCCGACCGGTCGGAGGGCAGGCCATGCGGTTCGAGAACAGGGTCGTGTTCGTCACGGGCGGGGCCTCGGGCCTCGGGCTCGCCATCGCCAGCCGGTTCGGCGCGGAGGGCGCCCGGGTCGTCATCGCCGACATCGCGCTGGACGCGGCCAGGGAGGCCGCGCGGAGCGTGGGTGACGCGACCGCCGTCCGGGTGGACGTGTCCGACCCGGAGTCGGTGCGGCAGGGGTTCGAGCACGTGCTCGCCGAGGAGTTGCGGGTGGACGTGGTCGTCAACAACGCCGGCATCGACGGGGAACAACGCATCACGCACGAACACCCGCTGGAGAACTGGCGCCGGGTGATGGCGATCAACGCGGACGGGGCGTTCCACACCCTGCGCTACGGGCTGGACGCCCTGCTGCGCTCCGGCGGTGGCTCGGTGGTGAACATGGCCTCGACCGCCGGGCTGACGGCGTTCCCGAACATCCCCGCGTACACGGTCGCCAAGGCCGGGTTGGTGGGCCTCACCAGGGCGACGGCGATCGAGTACGCGGACCGGCACATCCGGGTGAACGCGGTCGCGCCGACGATGGTGCTCACGGCCCTGGTGGAGAACTTCATCGAGAACGCGGAGGACCCGGCGGCGATGCGGGCCCAGCTGACGGGGATGAACCCGCTCCCGGGTGCGCCGGAGCCGGCCGACGTCGCGGCGGCGGTCGCGTTCCTCGCCTCGGAGGAGGCCCGGTTCATCACGGGCGTGACCCTGCCCGTCGACGGCGGTTACACCGCCCGCTGAGCGCCGGCAGCCGGCGAGGACGCCGGCCGGCGGGCCGCACCGCCGTCCCGCGCACCCGGTCTCGGACCGCGCCGGGAACGCCCGGTCAGGGCAGCTTCCAGTCCACCGGCTGCGCCCCCTGCTGCTCCAACAGCGCGTTGACCCGGCTGAAGGGACGGGATCCGAAGAAGCCGTAGTGGGCGGAGTTCGGGCTGGGGTGCGGCGACTCCACGCAGGGCACGTCGCCGAGCAGCGGCGCGAGGCTGCGGGCGTCGCGCCCCCACAGCACGGCGACCAGTGGGCCACCCCGCGCGGCCAGGGCGCGGATCGCCTGCTCGGTCACCTGCTCCCAGCCCTTGCCTCGGTGGGAACCGATCCGGCCCGCCTCCACGGTGAGCACCCGGTTCAACAGCAGGACGCCCTGCTGCGTCCACGGGGTCAGGTCTCCGTGGGACGGCTTGGGGTGGCCGAGGTCCGAGACGTACTCCTTGAAGATGTTGTTCAGGCTCGGGGGGAGGGGGCGGGTGTCCTCCGCGACCGAGAAGCTGAGGCCCACGGCGTGGCCGGGACGCGGGTAGGGGTCCTGGCCGACGATGAGCACCCGCACCTCGTCGAAGGGCTGCTGGAAGGCGCGCAGCACGTTCGGCCCCGGCGGGAAGTAGCCCCGTCCGGCGGCGACCTCCTCACGCAGGAAGTTCCCCATTCGGGCGATCTGCTCGGCGACGGGTTCGAGAGCGGCGCTCCACCCGGCTTCGACAACCTCGTTCAACGGACGTCCAACCACGGCCGGGACTCTAGCGATCAGGGCCGACGGCTCCGCGCACCGCCCGGGTGCCCGCCGCCGGAGCGGGGGCGTCGGTCAGTCGAGGCGTCGAAGGCCCTTCCGGTAGCGGGCGGCGTTGCGGACGTACTTCTCCACGACGTGCCGCCACGCCCCGGGGGGAACCTCGCGCTCCGGGCAGATCTTGGCGGGCACGCCGAGCACCATCGCCCGAGGCGGCACGACCATGCCGAAGGGCAGGACGGCGCCCGCTCCCACCACGGCACCGGCTCCGACCTGGGAGCCGTTGAGCACCACCGCGCCGGAGGCCACGAGGGCACCCTCCTCGACCACGGCGCCCTCGATGTGGGCGTTGTGCCCGAGAACGCAGTCCTGCCCGACCAGCGCCGGGTGTTCCTCGGTGCAGTGCACCACCGTGCCGTCCTGCACGTTGCTGCGGTCTCCGATCTCGATCCGGCCGTAGTCGCCGCGCAGGACGGCGCCCGGCCACACGGAGGTCTGCGCGCCGAGCCGGACCTGTCCGATCACGGTCGCGTCGGGGTGGACGAAGGCGGTGGGGTGGATCTCGGGCACGGCGTCGTCCAGGGCGTACACGGTCATCCGGTCGTCCTCCTCGGACTGGCTTCTCGGTCGGCCCCGGGACCGACCCGACCGCTGCTGGCGGTCAGCCGACGGCGGGCAGACCGGCCACGTCGAGGAGGGACTTGGCGAAGCAGCGACTCAGCGGGTGTTCCCGGTAGGTGCCGAAGTTCGGGATGGGCTCGTACCCTTCCGAACGATAGAGGGCCATCGCCTCCGGCTGCTCGGTTCCGGTCTCCAGCACCATCCGGTGGCAGCCGGCGTCGCGTGCGGACACCTCCAGGTAGACCAACAACGACCTGGCGAGACCGCGCCCCCTGGCGTCGGGGAGGACGAACATCCGCTTCAGTTCCGCGTCGTCGGGCCCGACCCCGTCCTCCGCCTCGGCCACCCGCCGCCACCCACCGCAGGCGACCGGTCGGTCGTCGAGGTACCCGACGGCGAACAGCCCGTTGGGCGGGGCGAACTGCGCCGGTTCGACCGGCGTGACGTCCTCCTCCCCGTACCGGACCACGTACTCCCGTTGCACGGCGGCGGTCAGCGTCAGGGAGTCGGGGTGGTCGAAGGCCAGGAGACGAAGCTGCATGCATGTCAGCCTACGTATTTCGACACGCCGTCCACCACGGGCGTTCGGTTGGGCGTGTCCAACCTCCGGCGCCGGTCGTGGTCAGCGCCAGTGCTCCCAGCCGACGGGCCGTTCGTAGGCCCGTCCGTTCACGGTCACCCCGCTGCCCTCCTTGACCGTGCCGACCACGCGCCACCCCGGGGGCAGCGCGGCCGCCGACGGGAAGGTCGCGGCCAGCGCGTGGTCCTCGCCGCCGGTCAGCACCCAGTGCAGGGGATCCGACCCCAGGGCGGAGGCCACGTCGACGAGGCGCTGGTGGACCTCCATCCGCTCCGCCCAGACGTCGATGGCGACCGACGAGCTGACCGCGATGTGCCCGAGGTCGGCCAGGAGCCCGTCGGACACGTCGATCATCGCGGTCGCGCCGGCCAGGGCCGCCTCGGGGCCTGCCTGGTAGGGGGGCTGCGGGCACCGGTGCGCACCGACGACCGTTCCCGGCGAGCGGAAGCCTCGGCTGAGCACGGCCAGGCCGGCGGCCGACCAGCCGAGTCGCCCTCGGACGGCGACCACGTCACCGACCCGGGCGCCCGACCTCGTGACCGGCTCCCTGCCCTGCAGACTCCCTAAGGCGGTGACCGAGATCACAATGCTCCCGGCGGAGACGACGTCACCGCCGACGACACCCACACCCGCCCTGGACGCCTCCTGCCACATGCCCTCGGTCATGCGGTCGGCGATCTCGGCGGTGAGCGTGGGCGGGCAGGCCAGCCCGACGAGCAGCCCGGTGGGAACGGCTCCCATCGCGGCCACGTCGGCGACGTTGACGGCGACCGCCTTGGCCCCGACCTGCTCGGGGCTGGACCAGTCCAGCCGGAAGTGCACCCCCTCGACCAGGACGTCCGTCGACGTCACCACCCGCCCGTCCGGCGCGGCGACCACGGCGGCGTCATCGCCGGGGCCGAGCAGGGTGGTGGACGGTTGCGGCCGACCGCCGGTGATGCGCTCGATGAACCCGAACTCTCCGAGCCCGGCGACCGTGTCCGGGTTCTGCGCCGGTTCCGGCTGCACGCGGACCTCCAAAGTCTCCAAGCCCCGACCGCGTCGGCGGCTGGGGTACCTTGCTGCTCACGTTCCTACCCCGAGCACACTGACGACACGAAGGGGCACGCCGTGGTCAAGGCATACATCCTCATCCAGACCGAGGTCGGCAAGGCAGCCGCGGTGGCTGAGCAGATCTCCGGTATCCCCGGTGTCACGACCGCCGAGGACGTGACCGGCCCCTACGACGTCGTCGTCCGGGCGGAGGCGCCGAACGTGGACGAGCTGGGGCAGCTCGTGGTGGCCAACATCCAGAACGTCCAGGGGATCACCCGCACGCTGACGTGCCCGGTGGTCCGCCTCTGACCCTCCCCCGCCGTGGTCGCGACCCACTCGGCGTGCTGTCATGGATCCCATGTCGGACAAGCCGTCGAGTGGGTTCCCCCGTGCGGTGGTGGTCGTGGCCATCGCGCTGCCCGTCGCGCTGGGTGTCGGCGCCGCCGGCATCGCGATGTCCTCGCCCCCCGTCGAGGAGGCCACCGACGAGTACGACGGACAGGGCCAGCGCCGGACGGGCCCGCTACCGCTCTCCAGCGTTCCCGCTCCCGACGCCGAGTCGGCCGAGTGCGCCGCCCTGCTGGCCGAGCTCCCCGAGGAGACCGTCTCGGCCGGGCAGACCCTGACCGTCCGGGAGCTGATGGATCCCGCCCCGGCCGGCGCGATGGCCTGGGGCAACGCCGACCACGACCCGGTGGTCGTGCGGTGCGGGCTGGGGGCACCGGCCGATCTGGAACCGACCTCCGAGCTGGTGGAGGTCTCGGGTGTCCAGTGGCTGGAGATGCCGGGTGAGGGGATGACGACCTGGGCTGCGGTGGACCGGCCGGTCGGGGTGGCCCTCACGGTGCCGGACGACACGGGAAGCGGCCCCATCCAGGACGTCTCCGAGGCCATCTCCGCCGTGCTGGAAGCGGTCGACGTCGAGGTGGGGTGACCCCGACCTCGGGTGCGGTCCCCCGGGCGGCGGAGCGCCACCGGTGGCGGGCGGCTTGTCCGGGAGGTCCTCGTCCACCGGCCAGCGCGGTTCGCCGGCTCGTCCCGCGCCGCCACGCGCCGTTCCAACTCCCCCGACCCGCCCGGTGCCAGCCGCACCGTGGTCAGACCCCGGCCAGCCGGGCGAGCACCGGCGCGACCGCCATCGCCGACCGACCGCCCGCCGGGTCGCCGTGCGCGGCGCTCCACAACGCACCCTCCACCGTCCTGGCCAGCGCCCACGCCGCCACCCGGGCGGGATCCAAGCCCAGGACGTCGGCGAGCAGTCGGAACCGGCTGGCCAACACCGACGGCCGGTCACGTGGGTCGTCGACCTGCTCGACCAACGGCCAGAGCTCGTAGGCCGGGTCGCCGAGCACCGGCTTGGGGTCGATCGCCAGCCAGGGCCGGCGGCGCGCGGCGAGCAGGTTCCCGGGATTGAGGTCGCCGTGCAGGAGCACCGCGCGATCCGCGCTGGACGGGAGCTCCCGGAGCAGTTCGACTCCCCGGCGCACCAGCCCGGCGTCCAGGTCCGCTCCCGGCGTGCCAGCCCTGGCCGCGGTGACCTCGGCCCAGCCCGCGCACACGGCCGCCAGCCCGGGTACCGCCACTCCTCCACCAACGGGCACCGACCAGAGCTCAGCGACGACCTCCGCCGCGAGTTCCAGCCGGCGTGCGGGAGGGATCTCCTCCGCCGCGGCGAGGGGAGTGGCGGGACGGACCCGTTCGAGGAGCAACGCGTTGTCGTCGCCGGCCACGTCGAGCAGCCGAACGGCCGCCCGGCCCGCCCAACGCCGCAACGCGTCGGGTTCGGCGGAGGCCTCCGGGTGCGGCCAGGTCACCTTGAGCACCGCCTCGGTGCCGTCCGGGCGGCGGGCGGGCGCTACCCAGGAACTCGTCCCGCCCCGCAGCGGGGCGCCCAGCACCAGGCCCCACCGCCTCCGCAGCCGGTCCACCCGATCCGGTAGCCCCGCGAGCCAGGAGTGCCCGGCGGGCAGCCCAGCCAGGTGGGAGAACACCGGCAGGGAGCGGGGAAAGAGTTCGGGGGCCACGGGACACCAACCTCTCCCCGCCAGGGTCGGATGCCGGCGGGGCTGTGGAGCACCGGCGAATGGGACGGGCTCGGGCTCGCCGGGATGCCACCACCGGACTCGGGTCGGCAGGAGGCCACCGCGCCACGGTCCCCACCGCCCGGGACGGTACCTCGGCTGGCAGAGGACGGGACCCGGTCCCCGGCCAGCACGCGGACGCGGGTGGGTGGGTGGGTGGGGCGGCACCGTCCCGACCCGGGTGAGGCGATGTCCCCGGAACGAGCAGCGCCGGGCGGCCCCACGTCCGCGGGGGCGGGTTCGGCCGAGGGTGGTGGCCCCGGTCCCGAGGCCCGGTGCCCCGGACACGGCGCACCGACCGTCGAGCACGTCCCGGTACCACGAGCCGCCAGGGACCGACGGCGGGCGCGCCCCTCGCCGGCTCGCCCCGACCGAGTGAGGACACGGTTCGGGAAGGGCGCGAGCGGGCACTTCTCATCACAGGACGGGGTGCCACGGTCATCTCGCCCCGGTGGTGTGAGGAGGCGGGTATGACGACGCGGCCGATGGTGGACGAGGCGGACGGGGACACCTGGGATCTGCGGCTCCGCCACGGACTTCGGTACGGCTGGGTCGTCGTCGAGGTCGTCGGCGAGCTCGACACGACCAATGCCGAGATGTTCTGGGGATTCCTCGCCGACTGCCTGCGGACCGGGGCGACCCGCATGGTGGTCGACCTGGGCAACGTCGACTTCGTGGGCCGGGCGGGCGTGTACGCCCTCGTGTCCACCTACCAACGGCTCCGGCGGCGCGGCGGGGAGCTGAACGTCATCTCCGACGACGCCAACACCCTGCGCCGCTTCCACCAGGCGGGGCTCGGCACCCTGATCACGGTGTTGCCGAGCGTGCCGTGGCCGTCCGACGCGCCCGCCGGCCCACCCTCACCGTAGGCCGGTCCCCCTGGCCAGGGCGGTGTCCACGAGGATGTTGGTGAGCGTGCCGATGTCGATGCCGGTGTGCTGCCACATCTTCGGGTACATCGAGATCGGCGTGAAACCGGGCATGGTGTTGAGCTCGTTGACGATCAGCTCGCCCTCGTCGCTGACGAAGAAGTCGACACGGGCCAGTCCCTGGCAGTCCAGGGCGGTGAACGCCGTCACCGCCTGGTCCCGAAGCCGTTCGACGACCGCGTCGTCGAGCTTGGCGGGGATGTCGAACTCGCACACGTCGTCGAGGTACTTCGCCTCGAAGTCGTACCAGTCGACACCCTCGGCCACCATCCGGATCTCGGCCGGCAGCGAGGCACGGACCTCCCCGTCGGGGAACTCCAGCACCCCGCACTCGACCTCACGGCCCCGGACCGCGGCCTCGATGATGACCTTCGGGTCGGTGCGCCGGGCCTCCGCGATGGCCTCGTCCAACGCGGACCAGTCGGTGACCCGCGAGATGCCCAGCGACGAACCGGCCCTGGCGGGCTTCACGAAGACGGGGAGACCGAGGTCCGCCCGCTGGTCCTCGGTCAGCGTCGCCTGGTCGCGGCGGAGCACGACGTACCGCCCGACCGACAGCCCGGCAGCCGCCAGCAGCTTCTTGGTGAACTCCTTGTCCATCGCGGCGGAGCTGGCGAAGACACCCGGTCCGACGTAGGGGACCCCGGCCATCTCCAGCAGCCCCTGGATGGTCCCGTCCTCGCCGTAGGCGCCGTGCAGCACGGGGAACACCACGTCCACCCCGGAGAGCAGCTCCCCCTCGCGCCCCGGGTCGAGTCGGACGAGGTCACCACCGGCTCCTCCAGGCAGGACCAGGGACGCGCTGGTCCCGTCCACCTCGGGCAGCGCCCGGTCCCGGATCGCCAGCTGCTCCGGATCGTCCCCACCCAGCACCCAGCCACCCTCGCGGGTGATGCCGACGGGGACGACCTCGAAGCGTTCCCGGTCCAGGTGCGCGAGCACGCTGCCCGCCGACACGCAGGAGATGGCGTGCTCGTTGCTCTGGCCGCCGAAGACGACCGCGACCCGGATCTTGCGCTGCGTCATGGCTCTGGACCCTACCGGCCGGTCGCTCCACCCACTCGGCGCAATCCGGTATTCCGCGTCACCACGCCCTGGCGACGAGGTGGGTCAGAACGGGGATGGCCGAGGCCAGTTCCCGGGGGGAGCAGGCCGCGTATCCGAGGGCGATTCCGTAGTGCCCGGCGGGGCCCTGGTGGTGCCGGCCGAGCCCGTCCAGGGCGAGGCCCGCGCGCCGCGCCGAACCGATCACCCGTTGTTCCTCGGCGGCCGAGGGCAGCGGGAGCACGAGGTGGGCACCCGCCTCGTCCCCGAGCACCGGAAGGCCGGCCGAGGTGAACGCCTCCACGAGAGCGCCGCGGCGGCGGGCGAACTCCCGCCGCGTGCGGCGCAGGTGCCGGCCCAGGTCTCCGTGCCTGGCGAGCTCGACCAGCACCCGTTGGCCCGCCGCAGCGGGGCCCACGCCCGACCGGTCGCGCGCGTCCAGCACCGCCCGGCGCACCGATCCGGGGGCCACCATCCACCCCACCCCCAGCGTCGGCGTGAGGATCTTGCTGGTGGTGCCGAGGTGGACGACGTGTTCCGGGGCGAGCGCGGCCAACAGGGGCAGCGGCGCGACGTCGTAGCGCAGCTCGCCGTCGTAGTCGTCCTCGATGACCAGGAAACCGTCGTGCCGCGCCCGTTCGACCAGGGCGACCCGGCGCGCGGCCGGGAGCCGCCCCCCGAGCGGGTACTGGTGTGCCGGCGAGCAGTACACGGCCCGCACGCCGGCGGGGACGCGGTCGACGAGCAGGCCGTCCCCGTCGACCGGCGCGGGCACGACGCGCAGACCCGCCGCGAGGAGCGCGCTGACCGCCCGCTGGTACCCGGGCTCCTCGACGGCGACGACGTCCCCGGGCCGCAGGACGGCGCGGACGGTCTCGACCAGGCCGGCGGTCGTTCCCGCGGTCGCGATCACCGGGCTGTCGACCTCGTGAGCCCTCGGGACCGCCAGGCCCCGGTGCCGCAGCAGGTGTTCGGCGACGGCGGCCCGGTACTCGGGCAGCCCGGCCCGCCGGGGCCGGGTCATCGGCGGGACCTCCGCCGCCGCGCGCCAGGCCCGCCGCCACGCGGCCCGGTCGATGCCCTCCGACCACGGGGCTCCCGGGGTGAGGTCGACCAGCTCCCCCACTTCCGGCTCGGCGGCGTCCACGGTGGTCTCCTGGGCCGCGCCGCTCGGGGGGCTGGTGGTGACGTAGGTGCCCGAACCGTGCCGCCCGGTCAGCCAGCCCTCGGCGTGCAACTGTTCGTAGGCGGCCGTGGTCACCGTCCGGCTCACCCCGAGGTGGGCGGCCAGCCTCCTGGTCGCCGGCAACCGGTCCCCGGCCCGCAACAGGCCGTCCACCGCGGCCGCCCGGAGCGCGTCGGCCAGCTGCACCGCCAGCGGCGTTCCCGCCCCTCGGTCGAGGCTCACCGGGATCTCGGTCGCGGGTTCACCACGCGTCATCGACGAAGTGGCCTTTCCAAATCGCTGTTCTGTGGCCCTTCCAGAATGCCATTCGGGGTCAGCACACTCGTGCCATGACCACACAGCCGCTGTCCCCCACCCCCCGCAGCACCGTACGACGCGGCCGGCGGCGGTCCGTCACCGACCGCGAGACCCTGTACTCGATCCTGGACGCCGGCCTGGTCTGCCAGCTCTCACTCGTCCTCGACGGGAGCCCGGTGGTGCTCCCGACCTGTTACGGACGGGTGGGGGACACCCTCTACCTGCACGGATCCACGGGCGCGGCGAGCCTGCGCGCCCTGGCGGAGGGCGCGCGGGCCTGCGTCGCGGTCACCCTGCTCGACGGCGTGGTGTACGCGCGTTCGGTGTTCCACCACTCCGTGAACTACCGGTCGGCCGTCATCCACGGCACGCCCGCGCTGGTGGACGACCCGGGCACGAAGCTGGCGGGGTTGCGCGCGGTGACCGAGCGGCTGGCTCCGGGCTCGTGGGACCACGCCAGACCTCCCACGCAACGGGAACTGGCCGCGACGGCGGTCCTCGCGCTGGATCTGGCGGAGGCGGCGGTCAAGGTCCGGGCCGCTCCTCCCGGCGACGACGAGGAGGACGTCGCGGACGGCACCCGGTGGGCCGGGGTGCTGCCCCTGGACCAGCGGTGGGGCGAGCCCGAGCCCTGTCCGCTGCTCCCCGGGGACAGCGATGTGCCCGACCACGTCCGGCGGCGAGCCGGCCAGGCCCTGGGCTGAGGGCCGCGTCACGGCGGGCACGGGGGAACGGAACGCCACCACCAGCCCGGACCCCTCCCTCGGGCGTCCGCTCCTCCCCCACGGCGGGTCCCGCCCGCCGCCGAGGGGCCGGGCGGCCGTTCCCACCCCGGGCCGCCCGGGTCCCGGTGGTCAGGCGGGCGGCGCCGGGCGGTGGTGGCGGGTGCTCACCAGTTCCGCCGACCGGTCGGGACGAGCCCCGCGACCGGGTCGAGGCGGTACTCCGACATCGGCTGCCGGGCCCGCCGGTAGACGTGCACCGACACCGCGGGGTCCGGTCCCTCGTTGACGACCTGGTGCACGTAGTGCGGACCGAACACCCGGGACTGGCCGGCGACCAGCGGGGAGATCACCTCCAGGTGGTTGTCACCCGGCTGTTCCCGGACCACCCGTTCGGTGAGGACACCGTTGACCACGGTGAACGCGCCGACCGCGCCCCCGTGGTCGTGCAGCTCGGTCCGCTGCCCCGGGAGCCAGGACAGCAGCCAGATCTCCTGGTCGTCGGTGCGTTCCAGCAGGTCCGACCAGCGGCGTTCCGGGTCGTAGCGCAGGCGGTGCGCCCAGTGCGCGCGGTTGGCGACGGTCTCGAGTGCGACGCGGACGGGGTGCGCGGCCGACCGCTGTGCGGGCGGCGCGATGGTGTTTGCAGGCACGGCGAACAACAGAAGTCCTCTGCTCGGTAGGGAAGTCTCATCCCCGGTGGCCCCGGGGGCGGGCGAAACGGTCCGGCCCTGCGCCGGCGGACGAACGTCAGCCCTGACGACACAGCGCGCTGGCGGCACGGCCGAGGTCAAGGGGACCTCTCCGCTCACGACCACCGCGCTGGTGCATGTTCCTCCTCGGATGCGGCCCGAAGCCCCGTCGACCGCACGGGGGCGGGGTCCTGGTGACGCCGTCCGTGACCGGGCGGGCTCCTGGGCCGTGACTAAGAAAACCAAGACCGGGGTTGGGCGTCAACCTGGCACACGCCAACCTGGTCAAGAATCCTCCACTTTGGTGACTAAACCTCGAACGGGCGAGAAACTGATCACCGGGAGTATCGATGGCCGACGCGGGTGACCCGCCCGCTCGGCCCCCCGGGATCGCACCGCCGGCCACCCGGCGGGCACGCCCGTCGTCGCTGGTGGAACCACCGCACAGCCTGTCCCCGCACCTCTCGCGCGTCCGCCCTGTCACTCGCGCGGTCATACCCGTCGAGGACCGAGCCCAAACCACCCCGAGGCCAGGAAGATCACCCTTCCGGCAGCGGCACGCGCGAACCGGCCTCCCGCCAGGTGGGACAGGACGGCCGCCACCGCTGCCGGCGGGTCGCGGGCGCACCCGGGGCACCCTGCGCCTCGGCCCCACCACCAGCGCCCCGGAGCCCCTTGGCAGGCCGGGTCGGACCCCGGGCCCGCCGGGCGGTCAGTCCCGCGCCACCCCGTCGAGCGCGGCCACCACGTCCCGGACGAGGTCGTCCGAATCCTCGCAGCCGGCGGAGAACCGGACGAACCCCGGCGCGACGGCGTCGCCCCACTGGGCTCGTCGGTCCACCGTCGAGTGCACGCCGCCGAAACTGGTCGCCTCGGCGAGCAGCGAGCTGCGCCGGACCAGCTGGGAGACGCAGGAGGCGTCCGGCAGTTCGAAGCGGAACACGCCGCCGAACCGGCGCATCTGCGCCCTGGCCACCGCGTGGGACGGGTCGCCGGGAAGCCCTGGCCACCGCAGGTTCGTGACGAGCGGATGTCCCTCGAGCGCCGCGCACAGCGCCGCCGCGTTCTCCGCCTGCCGGGCCAGCCGGAGGTCGAGCGTGCTCAGGCTGCGGTGGGCGAGCCACGCCTCGAAGGGGCCGGGCAGGGAACCGTCCCGCCCGCGCCCGGCCCGGAGCCGGTCGGCCAACTCGGGATCGGCGGTCGACACGTGCCCCAGGAGCAGGTCGCTGTGCCCCGTCAACGCCTTGGTGTCACTGGCGACGACCACGTCCGCCCCCAGTTCGAGCGGCCGCTGGCCCAGTGGCGTCGCGGTCGTGTTGTCGACGGCGACCAGGGCACCGACCCGCCGCGCCATCGCGGACAGCGCGGCGATGTCGCACACGTCGAGACCGGGGTTCGCCGGAGTCTCCAACAGCACCAGGCACGCGCCGGCCAGGACCTCGTCCGACCAGGGTCCCCTGGCCGGTACCTCCCGGACCGTGACGCCGGTCCTGGCCAGGTCGGCCGCGGCGAAGTTCCTCGTCCCGTAGTACCCGTCGGCTGGCAGCACGACCGTGTCCCCTGGCCGGGGGACCGCGCGGAGCAGGGCGCTGATCGCGGCCATCCCCGACGGGAACAGCACGCACTGCCCACCGTCGAGCGAGCCGATGGACTCCTCAAGAGCGGTCCAGCTGGGGTTTCCCGACCGGCCGTACTCCACCGCACCGGGGACGGCGGGCATGTCCTCCGCTCCCGCCAGGTGGTACGGGGCCGCGAAGACCGGCCCGGGGCGCAACGGCGCGCCCGTCCTCGGTGGTTCGTGCCCGGCGTGCACGCACCGGGTCCCGTCGCCCCACTCCGCTGCCCCTGAACTCACGACCACTCCGCCTTCCTCGCCCTACCGAGCAGGGCGGACGCCATCGCCCGAGGAGCGAGCCCCTCGTGGCAGACCCGGTGCACCGCGTCGGTGATGGGCATCTCGACGCCGTGGCGCATCGCGAGTTCCCGGATCGACGAGCACGACTTCACACCCTCGGCGACCTGTCCGTTGCCGGCGGCGGTGGCCTCGGTCAGCGTGGCGCCGCCGCCCAACCGGCCCCCGAAGGTGCGGTTCCGCGACAGCGGGGAGGAACAGGTCGCGACGAGATCCCCCATGCCGGCCAGGCCCGCGAAGGTCTGCGGGTCGGCGCCCAGCGCGGCACCGAGGCGGGCGATCTCGGCGAGACCCCGGGTGATCAGCGTCGCCGCCGTGTTCTCCCCGAAGCCGAGGCCGCCGGCGATCCCGCAGGCGAGGGCGATCACGTTCTTGCAGGCGCCACCGAGCTCGCAACCGACGACGTCGCTGTTGGTGTAGGGCCGGAAGTAGCCGGTGGAGCTGGCGCGCTGGAGCGCGAGCGCCAACGCCGGGTCCTCGGCCGCGACCACGCTGGCCGTGGGCTGCTCGTCGGCGATCTCCTTCGCCAGGTTCGGCCCCGTGACGACGGCCACCCGGTCACCACCCACCCCGGCGACCTCGCTGATGACCTCACTCATGCGTTTCAGGCTGCCCAGTTCGACGCCCTTGGCCAGGCTGACCAACGGAGCCGCCGGCGGCAGCAGGGAGCGCCACGACTCGAGGTTGGCCCGCAGCGTCTGGCTCGGCACGGCGAGCACCACCGCCTCGGCGCCCCGGAGCGCGGCCTCCGGGTCCGCGGTGGCCGTCAGGTTCGCCGGCAGCGGGACCCCGGGGAGGTAGTCGGGATTGGAACGGCTGGTGGTGACCGCCTCCGCGACCTCGGTGCGGCGCGCGCACAGCACGACCTCCCGACCGGCGTCGGCCAGCACCTTCGCGAACGCGGTACCCCAGGACCCGGCGCCGAGCACCGCGACGCGGTGCGGGACGGGGGCGTTCACGCCCGCTCCACCGGGGAGTCCCCGTCCTTCCCCGGCCGTCGTTCGGCGTCGGTGGCCGCGTCGGCCGCGCCGTCCACCGGGTCGGTGGCGCTCCCGGCGGCGTCCCCGTCGGAGGCGGCGGAGTCGGTGCCGCTCCGGCCGCCGGGCCGGTGGAAGGCCACCGGGGGTGTCTCGTTCCGCACGGACCCCAACAGGTCGCGCACCCCGCTCATCACGGCGTCGGTCACCTCGCGGAGCAGCGCCGCGTCCCGGGGGCGTCCCCGGTAGGCATCGAGGTCAACGGGTTCCCCGAACTCGACGACCACCCGACGACGGCGCGGGGAGGGGCGGAACTTCTTGGTCTGGTAGTCGTGCACCTCGTGCGTGCCCCAGTTCACGGCCGGGATCACCGGGACGTCGGTGTCCAGCGCGAGCCGCGCGACACCGGTCTTGGAGTACATCGGCCATCGTTCGGGGTCCCGCCCGACGGTCCCCTCCGGGTAGATGACGACCACCTTCCCGGCACCCAGTCCCTCGACCGCCGCGCGCAGGCTCCGCTGGGCGTCCCCGGAACCCCGGTACACCGGGATCTGGCCGGCACCGCGCAGGAGCGATCCCACCACGGGCACCTTCCACAGGCTGTGCTTGGCCATGAACCGCGGAACCCGGCCGGCGGAGTGCACGGCGACGGCGTCGTACACCGGGTCGATCTCGGAGATGTGGTTGCACACCACCAGGGCGCCGCCCTCACGGGGGAGACGATCACCACCACGGAATTCGTTGCGGGAGAACAACCGGATCGCCGGGTAGAACACGGCTGCGGCGAACCCGACCCAGAACCCCCCCTTTTCCCTGGTCACCTTGGTGGTCACCCAGCCCTCCCTCGTCCTCGGCCGGCGGTGGGTCGCGCATCGGCCTGCCGCGAGTGTGCCCACCGCCTGTCCGACAGGTTAGGCGGGGGTCTCGCCAGAACACCACGACGTCGGTCAGGATGGTGTGGTGGATGGCGGTGTGGACCTGTTGATCCCGGTCAAGATGCTGCATGCGGCCAAGTCGCGGCTGCTCGGCGCGCTCGATGGCGGCGCGCGGGACCCGCGCCTGCACTCCTCCCTGGTCATCGCGTTGGCGTTGGACACGGCGACAGCGGCCAGGGAGGCGGTGGGCGTGCGGCGAGTGCACGTGTTGACCGCGGACTCGACCACGGCGGCGGCGGTGCGGGCGGACGGGTTCTCCGTCGTGACCGATCACCACGACGCCGGGCTGAACGCGGCGCTCAGGCACGGGTCGGAGTGGCTGCGCAACCACGTCGGGGCGGACCGGATCGGCGCGTTGCAGGCCGACCTGCCGGCCCTGACGGCGCTCGAACTCGGTGCCGCCATCGCGGCGGCCGGCCAGAGCCGGGGGTTCTGCCCCGACCGACAAGGCACGGGCACGACCTTCCTGCTGGCCGCGCGGGGTGAGGCCCTGGACCCCCGGTTCGGGGTCGGTTCGGCCCGCCGGCACCGGGAGGCGGGAGCGGTGGAGCTGCGCGGGAGCTGGCCGACGCTGCGCTGCGACGTGGACACCGCCGCCGACCTGGGTGAGGCGGCGAGCCTCGGGCTGGGCCCCAGGACGGCGGAGCTGTTCGAGCGGGCGGACCAGGTGGGCGCGCGTCGGCCGGCGCGCCGGGGGGCATGACCGGCCCGGCGCCCACCGGACGGCGGGGCGAGCGGCCACGGCCGCCCCTCGCCGCCACCCGGAGCGGTGCGCACCGGGGCTGGCTACGGTGGCGCGGTGGCCACCTCACCCACCCCGCCGCCGGGAACCTCGCCCACCGGTGGGACGACCTCGCCCCACCACCCCGACGGCACCGGGTCCCCGTCACCGCCGCCGAGGCGGGCCGAGCAGGCCACGGTGTGCGACATCCTCGACGACGGTTCGCTGACGGTGCTGCGGGACGACGGACTCCTGGTGGACATGCCGGCGGTCGCGGTGACCTCGGGCGGCTGGATCGCGCCGCGGAGCGGCCAACGCGTCACGGTGTGGCGCGCCGCCGACGGCACGGTCGCCCTCGTTCTCCCACCCGCCGTGCCGCCGTCGCCGGATGTTCACCCCAATGCGCGTATCTCCTGGCCCGTTGGGGGTCGTTGAGGAGGACAATGGGGACTCGTGGAAGCGGAGCGTGGGACGGGTCGACGGGATCGGGCGGACGAGCGGACGGACATCGGCGCGGGCGCCGAGGGGCGGTCGGAGCGGACCGGTCCATCGGGTTCCCCGGCTCCGGGGGCCGACCTGGCGGCGGTGGTCGCGCCACGCCCCGTCGCCGCCGGAGCGGAGCGACCGCGTCCCGCCGGTGACGCCCAGAGCGCCGCGATCTCCCACGGCGGCCACTCCGGTCGCGCCTTCCCCCCGGCTCCCCCCGCGGCGACCCCGACCGAGCCGACCTCGACCGGGCTGCCGGAGGACCGCTACCTGAACCGGGAGCTGTCCTGGCTCGACTTCAACGCGCGAGTGCTGGCGCTGGCCGAGGACGACTCCCAGCCGCTGCTGGAACGCGCGAAGTTCCTGGCGATCTTCGCCGAGAACCTCGACGAGTTCTACATGGTGCGGGTCGCCGGCCTGAAACGCCGCGACGAGACGGGGCTCTCCGTCCGCAGCTCCGACGGGCTGTCACCCCGCGAACAGCTCGCCAGGATCTCCGCCCGGACGCAGGAACTGGCCGAGCAGCACGCCAACGCCTTCCTCGACGACATCCGCCCCGCGTTGGAGACCCACGGGTTGCGCATCGTCCGGTGGAGCGACCTCAGCAGGGCCGAGCAGCACCTCATGTCGATCTACTTCGGCGAGCAGGTGTTCCCGGTGCTGACGCCCCTCGCGGTCGACCCCGCCCACCCGTTCCCCTACATCTCCGGGCTGTCGCTGAACCTCGCCGTCATCGTCCGGGACTCCTCCAGCGGCGCTCCCCGCTTCGCCCGGGTCAAGGTGCCGAACAACGTGCCCCGGCTGATCCAGGTGCAGCCCAGCGGCGAGACGACCGCGATCACCTTCCTCCCGCTGGAGGAGCTGATCGCCGCTCACCTCGACCGGCTCTTCGCCGGCATGGAGGTGATGGAGCACCACGTGTTCCGGGTGACCCGCAACGCCGACCTGGAGGTGGAGGAGGACCGCGACGAGGACCTCCTCCAGGCCCTGGAACGGGAACTCGCCCGTCGCCGGTTCGGACCGCCGGTGCGGCTGGAGGTCTCCGACGCCATGAGCCCGCACACCCTGGAGCTGCTGCTGCGCGAACTGGACGTCGACCCGAACGACGTCGTCCGGGTCCCGGGGCCGCTCGACCTGTCCTGCCTGTCGTTGCTCCACCGGGTCGACCTCCCCCAGCTCAAGGACCGCCCCTTCGTCCCCGCGACCAACCCCGCCTTCGGCGAGGGTGAGACGCCCAAGGACGTCTTCGCGATGCTGCGCCGCCGGGACATCCTGGTGCACCACCCCTACGAGTCGTTCTCGACGAGCGTGCAGCGCTTCGTCGAACAGGCCGCGGCCGACCCGAAGGTGCTGGCGATCAAGCAGACGCTGTACCGCACCTCGGGCGACTCCCCGATCGTCGACGCCCTGATCGACGCGGCCGAGGCGGGCAAGCAGGTCGTGGCGCTGGTCGAGATCAAGGCGCGCTTCGACGAACAGGCCAACATCCGGTGGGCCCGGGCGTTGGAGCGGGCCGGGGTGCACGTGGTGTACGGGCTCGTCGGCCTGAAGACCCACTGCAAGGTGGCGTTGGTGGTGCGGCAGGAGGGCACCACGATCCGCCGGTACTGCCACATCGGCACCGGGAACTACAACCCGAAGACGGCGAGGACCTACGAGGACATCGGGCTGCTCACCTCGGAACCCGACCTCGGCGCCGACCTCACGGACCTGTTCAACTCCCTCACCGGCTACGCCAGCCAGACCGCCTACCGCAGCATCCTGGTCGCGCCGCACGGTGTCCGGCGCGGCATCATCGAACGGATCGACGGGGAGATCGAGCGGGCCAGGGCCGGTGAGCTCAGCGGAGTCCGCATCAAGGTGAACGCCCTGGTGGACGAGCAGGTCATCGATGCCCTGTACCGCGCGTCCCAGGCGGGCGTCCCGGTGGAGGTCGTGGTGCGCGGCATCTGCGCGCTCCGGCCGGGGATCCCCGGGTTGTCCGACCGGATCCACGTCCGATCCATCCTGGGCCGGTTCCTGGAGCACTCCCGCATCTACCACTTCGTGGGCGCGGGTGAGCGCTGGATCGGCAGCGCGGACATGATGCACCGCAACCTGGACCGGCGGATCGAGATCCAGGTGCGCATCACCGACCCGGACCTCGTCGACCAACTCGACTCGGTCATGCGTTCGGCGTTGCACCCGTCCGTCCGCTGCTGGGTGCTGGGGCCGGACGGGGAGTGGGACCCCTCACCCACCGAGGGCGAGCGGGTCCGGGACCACCAGTACGAACTGCTGCGCCGGTACCAGGCCACCGGGTGAGACGCGCGCTCCCCAGGTAGGTTCTCGTCGGCGCGGAGGAGCGCGCCGGACGGGTTGGCGCACACGGGCTGGTGGGGGCAGTGGCGAGCAGCAGGGATACGCGAACGGTGCGGGCGGCCGGCGCGGTGGTGTGGCGCTGGCGGTCGACCGGGCACGGGGCGGAGGTCGCCGTGGTGCACCGCTCCCGCTACGACGACTGGTCGTTGCCCAAGGGGAAGCGGAACCCCCGCGAGACCCGGCAGGCCACCGCCGTCCGGGAGGTCGCCGAGGAGACGGGTATGGCGGTCGCCCTGGGCAGGTCGCTCGGCTCGGTCCGCTACCGGGTCCTCTCGCCGGACGGCGCGGGGCGCAAGGTGGTCGAGTACTTCAGCGCCCACGCCCTCGGTGGGGACTTCGGGCCGGGGGACGAGGTCGACGACCTGCGGTGGCTTCCCGTCCACGAGGCGAGGGCCGTCCTGACCAGGGAGGCCGACCGGCAGGTGCTGGACCGCTTCGCCGCCGCGCCACCAGACCTGCGGACGGTGCTGCTGGTCCGGCACGCCAGGGCGGGGAGCCGGGAGGAGTGGGCGGGCGCCGACGAGTTCCGGCCGCTCAGCGGACGTGGCCGGAAACAGGCCGAGGCGCTGGCGGACCTGTTGCCGGTGTTCGGGCCGACCCGGGTGCACTCGGCACCGATGACGCGGTGCCTCGACACGGTGTCGCCGGTGGCGAGGGCGCTGGGCGCGGCGGTGGTCGCGGAACCCGCGCTGACCGAGGAGGCGTTCGCTCGGGAGCCGGCTGCGGCCGAGGACCGCCTGTTGGCGTTGGTCGGGCTGCCGGAGACCGTGGTGGTGTGCAGCCAGGGCGGGGCGATTCCCAGCCTGCTGTCCCGGCTGGCGGCCAACGGCGGGGTGGAACTCCCGGCCCCGCGCAGCCGCAAGGCGAGCACCTGGGTGTTGTCGTTCCTGCCCTCGCGGCCGGTGCTGGTGGCGGCCGACTACATCTCCAACCCGAGGGGCTGGTGACGGGCCGACCGGCCGCGAGGGCGCCGAACGCTCAGCCGCCGCTGCGCGAGGTGGTGCGCCGGCTGGAACCCCCCGTGCGGGACTTGGTGCCCCCGGAGGTGGACCGGCTGCCCGACGTGCTCCTCGTCGACGTCGACGTGCTCCGGGTGGTGCCGGACGAACCGGAACGTCCGCTGCCGCTCTTCGTGGAGGACGAGCGGGGCTGGGGCACGCTGGACCGGGTACCGGTGCTCGTCTTGCGCCCCGTGGTCGACGTGGTGGACCGGCTCGAACCGCTGGTCCTGGTCGTCCCGGTTCGCCCCGTCGTCTGCCGGCTGGTGGTGGACTTCGTGGCCGTGGAGCGGCCGGTGCTCGTCCGCCCGGGCCCGGTCTTGCCGGTTCCCGTGGTCTTCGTGGGGGTGGTCCCACCACGGCCCCGGCCCGTGGTGGTCGTGGTGGTCGTGGTCGCCCTGGCGGCGGGCACCCTGGGCAGTTTCCGCTGCCCGCCCACGACCTCCCGGAAGTTGGTGCCGGGCCGGAACGCGGGAACGTTGGTGCGCTTCACGCGCACCGCCTCCCCGGTCCGGGGGTTGCGGGCGGTGCGTGCCGCCCTGGCCCGCTTCTCGAAGACCCCGAAACCGGAGATGTTGACCTTCTCGCCCTTCTGCACGCGGCGGACGATGAGGTCGAGGACTCCGTCGACCGCCGCGGTGGCGGTCTTGCGGTCGCCGATACGCTCGGCGAGTGCGTCGATGAGTTCGGCCTTGTTCATCTTCAGTCCCTCTCCCGAGACAAACACAGCGCCCTCGGCGATGCGCCGATTCTGTGCCTGTCAGGACAGGCACCTGCGCCACGGTAAGCCGAGGTCGCGGGGGTCGCCATTCTGCGACAGGGGAAAACCGCGGTCATCGGGGCGGGAGTTGGCCCTGGCAGCGGGGAGTTCCGCCTCGCCTCGGCCGTGATCGGGACGCCCGGTGGACGCCGGTTCCCGTTGCGGCACAACGAGAACCGGCGCCAGGCCCTCAGGAACCGGCGACGGGGGTGGTGGTCGGCAGCCAGCCGGGCCGACTCCCCTCGAAAGTGTCGATCGTGCCGACCTCGCGCAGGGTCAGCGCGATGTCGTCGAGACCTTCCAGCAGCCGCCACCTCGTGTAGTCGTCGATGGTGAACGGCAGCACGAGTTCCCCGGCGGTGACGGTCCGCTCCCGCAGGTCCACGGTCACCTCCGTCCCCGGCTCCTGCTCCAGCAGCTTCCAGAGCAGTTCCACGTCCGACTGGGCGCACTGGGCCGCCAGCAGGCCCTGCTTTCCGGCGTTGCCCCGGAAGATGTCGGCGAAACGGCTGGAGATGACGACCCGGAACCCGTAGTCCCCCAGCGCCCAGACGGCGTGCTCCCGGGAGGAACCCGTGCCGAAGTCGGGGCCCGCCACGAGGACGCTCCCGGCGGAGAACCTCGGGTCGTTGAGGACGAACCCCTCGTCGGACCGCCAGGCGGCGAAGAGGCCGTCAGCGAATCCGGTGCGGGTCACCCGCTTCAGGTAGACGGCGGGGATGATCTGGTCGGTGTCGACGTTGGAACGGCGCAGCGGCACGCCGACCCCGGTGTGCGTGGTGAATGCTTCCATGTTCGGTCACCTCTCCTGGGAAGTGGTCGGGTGCGCTCAGCTCGCCGCGGCCAGGTCGGCTGCCGGCAGGTCCTCCGGCGAGGACAGCGTTCCCCGGACCGCGGTCGCGGCGGCGACCAGGGGTGACACCAGGTGGGTGCGACCGCCCTTGCCCTGGCGGCCCTCGAAGTTCCGGTTGGACGTCGAGGCGCTGCGCTCGCCGGGGGCCAACTGGTCCGGGTTCATCCCCAGGCACATCGAGCACCCGGCGGACCGCCACTCGGCCCCCGCCTCCAGGAACACCTCGTGCAGTCCCTCCGCCTCGGCCTGGCCCCGCACCCGCATGGAACCGGGTACGACGAGCATGCGCACCCCACCCGCGACCTTCCTGCCCCGCAGCACCTCCGCGGCGGCGCGGAGGTCCTCGATCCGGCCGTTGGTGCAGGAGCCGAGGAAGACGGTGTCCACCGCGACCTCCCGGAGCGGGGTGCCCGGCGTGAGGTCCATGTAGCTGAGGGCCTTCTCCGCCGCGAAGCGCTCGTTCTCGTCCGCGATGCCGGCGGGGTCTGGCACCCGCTCGCCCAGCGGGAGGCCCTGCCCGGGATTGGTGCCCCAGGTGACGAAAGGGGTGAGGGCGTCGGCGTCGATGGTCACCTCGGCGTCGAACTCGGCGTCCGGGTCGGTCCGCAGCCCGCTCCAGTACTCGACCGCCGCGTCCCAGTCCGCTCCGGTGGGCGCGTGCGGCCGCCCCCTGAGGTACTCGAAGGTGGTGGCGTCCGGGGCGATCATGCCCGCCCGCGCGCCCGCCTCGATCGACATGTTGCAGACGGTCATCCTGGCCTCCATGGACAGCGCCTCGATGGCGCTTCCCCGGTACTCCAGGATGTAGCCCTGCCCGCCGCCCGTTCCGATCCTGGCGATGACGGCGAGGATGATGTCCTTGCTCGTCACTCCGGGCCGGAGCGTTCCCTCCACGTTGACCGCCATCGTCCTGAACGGCTTCAGCGGCAGCGTCTGCGTCGCGAGGACGTGTTCCACCTCGGAGGTGCCGATACCGAAGGCGATGGACCCGAACGCACCGTGGGTCGAGGTGTGGCTGTCCCCGCACACCACGGTCATCCCGGGCTGGGTCAACCCGAGCTGCGGCCCCACGACGTGCACGATCCCCTGGTCGACGTCGCCCATCGGGTGCAGGCGAACCCCGAACTCGGCGCAGTTCCGGCGCAGGGTGTCCACCTGGGTGCGGGACACCGGGTCCGCGATGGGCAGGTCGATCCCGGTCGTGGGGACGTTGTGGTCCTCCGTGGCGATGGTCAGGTCGGGTCGGCGCACCGGCCGACCGGCCAGCCGAAGACCGTCGAAGGCCTGGGGGCTGGTGACCTCGTGCACCAGGTGGAGGTCGATGTAGAGGAGGTCTGGCTCGTCACCGCTCCCCCGACGCACCACATGGGCGTCCCAGACCTTCTCCGCGAGCGTGCGGCCCATTGCTCCTCCCAGCACGAGATGTCGACGTGGTGATCCCAACATCTGGACATCCCAGATAACGAGATATTAGTATCGGGACGTGGGACAGCATAGCGGCATCGGCGTGCTTGACAAGGCGGTGGCCGTCCTGAGGGCGGTCGCCCAGGATCCGTGCGGGCTCGCGGAACTCTGCACCAGGACGGGCCTGCCCAGGGCCACCGCGCACCGCCTGGCGGTGGGCCTGGAGGTGCACCGCCTCCTCCGACGGGGAGCGGACGGCCGCTGGCGGCCGGGAGCGGCGCTCACGGAACTGGCCGGGGCGACCAGCGACCCGCTCATCGAGGCCTCCGCCACGGTACTTCCCAGGCTTCGGGACATCACCGGCGAGAGCGTGCAGTTGTACCGGCGCGACGGGATGCAGCGGATCTGCATCGCGACCGCCGAACCGCCCAGCGGGCTCCGCGACACCGTTCCGGTCGGCAGCCGGCTACCGATGACCGCCGGCTCGGGAGCGAAGGTCCTGGCGGCGTGGTCCGACCCCGGAACCCAGCGGGCCATCCTCGTCGACGCGGTCTTCGGCGAGCGCACGCTCCTGGAGGTGAGACGTCGCGGGTGGGCCCAGAGCATCGCCGAACGCGAGGCGGGGGTGGCGAGCGTCTCCGCTCCCGTCCGGGACGCCAACGGCGTGGTGACCGCGGCCATCTCGGTGTCCGGCCCGGTGGAACGGATCGGGCGCAAACCCGGCGCACGGTGGGCCGCCGACCTCCTCGGGGCGGCCGAGGCCCTGCACGTGAAGCTTTGAGGCGACCGGGGAAGGGCGCGGACGAGGTCCCGGTTGCGCCAGGGCGGACGCCGGAGACCGGCGGGACCTCCCCGAACGGCGAAAAACCCGGGGCTCCGTCACGGAGTCCCGGGTCCTTCGTCCTGTAGCCCCGACGGGATTTGAACCCGCGCTACCGCCTTGAGAGGGCGGCGTCCTAGGCCGCTAGACGACGGGGCCTCGAACCAGGTGGAAGCCTAACAGAGCGGTTCCTCCGCCCTACACCGGCCCCCTCGGCTCGCCGCGACCGGGGAAGGGGCGCGGGGACCGGTCCGGATCGGGAGTGGTCCTCGCACGGGGATCACCAGCTCGACAGCGCGGGCCGGGGTACGTCCGGCGGGCCAACGGTGCGGCGGGGGAGGTCGACCAGTGAGCCGGTCCGCCCACGGTCCGGCCGGAGCCCCGCACCCGCGCGACGAGTGGCGGACCACACCCGCGAGAGCGGGGAACGGGTGAGGGCGTTCGGCCGCACGACGCCGTCGCGGGCCGTCACGTCCTCTCCTGGCGAGCCGATCGACGAATAGCGATCGGGAAATCGTCGTACCGGCGGCGTGCGTCGCGCGGCGAAGCGGAGGGGAACGACGAAAAACCGGGGATTCCGAAAACGGAATCCCCGGTCATCACCGTAGCCCCGACGGGATTTGAACCCGCGCTACCGCCTTGAGAGGGCGGCGTCCTAGGCCGCTAGACGACGGGGCCGTAGAACCGAGAGCGATCCACACGGTATCGCGTGGAACTCTCTCCGCTGGGGTACCAGGACTCGAACCTAGACTAACAGGGCCAGAACCTGTCGTGCTGCCGATTACACCATACCCCATTGCCCGGAGGACAATTGCTTCGAACTCCGGCCTGCCTCAGCATACCAAAACGTTCGGAGCTTCTTCCGGTCAGACTCTCTCGACTCTCACCGGGGGACTCGCCCTGCCGTTGGTGAAGATATTAGACCACCCGCCAGAGCGAACGAGAACCGGGTCCCCCCAAGCGGGGAAGGTGCCGTCAGGAGGCCGGGGTTTCGAGCCGAAACAGCAGGTCGGGCAGCTCGGCCAACCCGGAGATCACCGAGATGCCCGACGGCACCGGGTCGCCCAGGGAACGCCGGTCCAGCCACACCCCGTGCAGACCGGCGTCGCGCGCGCCGAGGGCGTCGAGCGTCACCTTGTCCCCGACATGCACCGCCTCCTCCGGTCGGACCCCGAGCTCGGCGCAGGCGGTGTGGAAGATGAGGGGGTCGGGCTTGGCCACTCCCAGCTCACCGGAGATCACCAGGCGGTCGAAGGCGTCGCCGAGACCCACCGCCGCGAGTTTGCGGCGCTGGTACGCCCCAGCGGCGTTGGTGATGGCGGCCACCCGCAGACCCGCGCTCCGCAACCAGCGCAGGCAGGGCACCGCGTCGTCGAAGAGGGTCCAGGTGCGTTCCGTGGCGGTGAGGCGCCGCTGCTCCCATGCCGCGGCCTCCTCCTCGTCGACCTGGCGCCCCAGGTCGGTCAGGAAGGCGCGGGTGCGCTGACGGCGCATCGTGTCGAAGTCCACCTCGCCGGCGGCGTACCTGGCGTGGTGCCGTTCCGAGGTTCGTTGCCACATGGGCCAGGACTGGTCGTCGCCCAGCAGTTCGACCAGACCGGTCCGCGCGGACGTGCAGTAGTCGACCAGGGTGTCATCGATGTCGAGGCAGACCGCCCGAACGCGGTGCAGCCGAGTGCCCGAGGAAGTCGCAAGCGCGGATGTCACCCCGTGAGACTAGGTACTGGCGCAGCGTGCGAATGCCCCCCAGCGGAGTGATTTGGCCGCGACCTGCATCGATCCAGGGAATCACCGCCCGTGACCGGCCTTCCGGCCGGTCACGGGGTGGTTCACGCGGCGAGGGCGCGGACCCGCCGCAACACCTCGTCCGACCCGAGCGCACGGGCCACCGAGGCCAGGTCCGGGCTCCTGGTGGACCCGGTCAGCGCGACCCGCACCAGCTGGGAGGCTTCCCTGATCGAGCCGGGGTAGGCGTCCGGGTCCTTCTTGAACTCCTTGGCGTTCCTCGCGAAGCCGTGCCGGGCGGCCAGCTCCCTGATCTGCCCGAACCACTCCTGGGGATCCTCAAGGGGCTGGTACCCGTCCGCGAAGTCGGCCGCCAGCGTGCGCACCAGTTCGGGGTCGAGGCCGCCGAGGCGCTCGTCGGCCGGGTCGTCCACCACCGCGAACAGCTGGGGGAAGAAGAAGCCGTACACGGGGCGGAAGTCCGACCACTTGCGGAGGTCCTTGCGCGGGTTCTCCACGCCGTCCCGCTCGACGGAGAGCGCCCGCAGCGCGAGGTCCCGGTCAGCGTCGAGCACCGCGACCAGGTCGGGGTCGTGGGTGGCGGCCCACGCCGACACCGCCTCGACGATGGTCTCGCCGGACAACGTCGCGATGTGGTCCGCGCTGATGTCCTCCAGTTTGACGAGGTCCACCAGCGGGCCGGCGACCCCGCACTCGGCCAGCCTGATGGGCTCGGCCAGCGCCTGCTCCAGCGGCAGCTCCGCGAGGCGCCCGTTGGCGAGTCCGCGCAGGTAGTAGCGGACCGCTTCGGACGGGTACCCGGCCTCGACGTAGAAGTCGACAGACGCCTCCGGGTCCTTGCGCTTGGACAGCTTCCGCCTGCTCCCCCCCTGCTGCTTCATCAGGGGAGCGATGTGGGCGTACTCGACCTGGTCGAAACCGAGGGCCTCGAAGAGCTGGAGGTGCAGTGGCACCGAGGAGATCCACTCCTCGCCGCGGATGACGAGGTTGACCCGCATCAGGTGGTCGTCCACCGCGTGCGCGAAGTGGTAGGTCGGCAGCCGGAGGGGCTGGTCCGAGGACTTGAGGATGACCGCGTCGTTCCTGTTGGCCTCGTGTTCGAGCTCACCGCGGATGGCGTCGGTGTAGTGGACCCGGTCCTGGGGGCCGGCCTCGGCGCGGAACCGCACCACGTACGGCTCACCGGCGTCGAGCTTGGCCTGGACCTCGGCCGGGTCGGCGTCCCGCCAGATCGCCCACCGCCCGTAGTACCCGGTGGGGAGCTTCGCCGCCTGCTGGGCCGAGGTGATCTCGGCAAGTTCGTCCTTCGTGGCGAAGCACGGGTAGGCGCGGCCCCGGCGGAGCATCTCCCGCACGTAGGTGAGGTAGATCTCCGAGCGCTGGGACTGGTGGTAGGGGCCGTAGGCGCCCGAGTCACCGGCCTCGTCGGGCTGGATGGCGAAGTACTCGAAGGCGCGGTCGAACTGCTCGACCGCCCCGGCGACCTCCCGGGACTGGTCGGTGTCCTCCACCCGCACCAGGTAGGTCCCCCCGCTGTGCTGGGCGACGTCACTGTCGATGATGCCGACGTACACGCCGCCGATGTGCATGAAACCCGTGGGCGAGGGACCGATCCGGGTGACCTTGGCCCCCTCCGGGAGGGCACGGGGCGGGTAGCGCCGCTCCCAGTGCTCCGGCTCGGGCAGATCGGACGGGAACAACGCGTCGACGGTGGCTCGATCGAGCATCAGCGGAGATCTCCAACACACACCTGCGGAACGGACACGTGAGGCTATCAACTCCGCTGGTGGGACGGGCGGACGCTCGCGCGGTCCCGCCCCGCGACCCCGCCCCGACCGGTGGGATGGGCTGGCTACCCATCCGACGATGAATTGACGGTCCTCGCGACCGCTCAGGACACTGGTAGGTCCGAGGGGCGGCGGAGGCGGGGGGCCGGATGCGGACCACGGACTGCGTGGTGATCGGCGGCGGGCCGGCGGGGATGGTGCTCGGGCTGCTCCTGGCCCGGGCGGGCGTGGAGGTCACCGTCGTGGAGAAGCACGGCGACTTCCTCCGCGACTTCCGGGGCGACACCGTGCACGCCTCGACCCTCCGGCTGCTGGACGAACTCGGTCTCGGACCCGCGTTCGAGGCGGTGCCCCACCGGTTGGTCGAACGCTTCCAGCTCCTGACCGACTCGGGTCCCGTCGTGCTGGCGGACCTGCGCCGGCTGCCGGGGCCGCACAAGCACATCGCCTTCGTGCCGCAGTGGGACTTCCTCGACATGCTGGCCGCCTCGGCCTCTCGGGAGCCCACGTTCGAGCTGCGGATGAGCACCGAGGCCGTCGGCCTGGTCCGACGGGGCCGGCAGGTCACCGGAGTGCGGGTGCGGGAGGCGGACGGTCGGGTGCGGGAGATCGCGGCCCGGCTCGTGGTGGGCTGCGACGGGCGGGACTCCCGCCTCCGCGAGCAGGCCGGCCTCCGGGCCCGTTCCTTCGGTGTCCCCCTCGACGTGCTGTGGTTCCGGCTCCCCCGACGACCCGGCGACGTCGAGGGAGCGACCGGTCGGTTCGGGCGGGGCCGCGCGATGGTCCTGATCGACCGGGGCGACTACTTCCAGTGCGCGTTCCTCATCCGCAAGGGCGAGCACGACCGCGTCCTCGCGGAGGGGCTGCCGGCCTTCCGAGGACGGGTGAGCGATCTGCTGCCCTGGCTCGCCGACCGGATGGACTCGCTGACGTCGCTGGAGGAGGTGCGGCTGTTGTCGGTCCGCCTGGACCGGCTGCGCACCTGGGAGGCGCCCGGCGTGCTCTTCATCGGGGACGCGGCGCACGCCATGTCGCCGGTGGGCGGGGTCGGCATCAACCTCGCAGTCCAGGACGCGGTGGCCGCCGCGCGGTACCTGGCCGCCCCCCTGCTGACCGGGCGGCCGCGCACCGCCGACCTCCGCAGGGTCCGACGCCGTCGGTGGTTGCCCACGGCGGTGACCCAGGGCATGCAACGGGCGCTGCACGCCGGGTTCCTCCAGGACGCGCTGGACAGCGACCCCCGCGCCCCCTCGACACCCCCGCCGCTCCTGGTGAGGGCGCTCCGCCGGTTCCCCCTGTTGCGGGCCGTCCCCGCCTACCTGGTGGCCGTCGGCCTCGTGCCGGAACACGCGCCACCGTTCGCCCGCAGATCACCCGCGCGGCGGGACGGGGCGGTGGACCGAACGGCCACCAGACCCGTCAACGGGAGACGACCGGGTTGGTCAGTGTTCCGATTCCCTCGACGGTGATCGACACCGACTGCCCATCTCGGATCTGACCGACCCCGGCCGGCGTTCCGGTGAGGATCACGTCGCCCGGCAGCAGCGTCATCACGCGGGACACCCACTCGACGAGCGCCGGAACGTCGTGCAGCAGCTGCGAGGTGCGGCCGTCCTGGCGCAGCTCGCCGTCGAGCTCGGTCCGGACGGCGAGGTCGGAGGGGTCGATCTCCGTCTCGATCCACGGGCCCAGCGGGCAGAAGGTGTCGTGCCCCTTGCCCCGCGTCCACTGCCCGTCCGCCCGCTGCTGGTCCCGCGCGGTGACGTCGTTGGCCACGGTGTAGCCGAGGATGACGTCCTTCGCCTTCGCTCGGGGGACGTCACGGCACGGCTGCCCGATGACGACGGCGAGCTCGCCCTCGAAGTCGACGTGCGTCGAGTCGGCTGGCAGCCGGATCGGCAGCGCGGGGCCGACGACGGAGGTGGACGGCTTGAGGAACATCACCGGGTCGGCCGGGGGCTCGCCCCCCATCTCCCTGGCGTGCTCGGCGTAGTTCTTCCCGATGCACACCACCTTGCTCGGCAGGATGGGCGCGAGCAGGCGAACGTCGGCGAGCGGCCACTGCCGGCCGGTGAAGTCGGGCGTGCCGAAGGGGTGCTCCCTGATCTCGGCCGCGACCTCGTCGCCTTCGTCGTTCCGCTGGATTGCGACGAAGGGAAACCCGGTCCCCTCGGGATGAGCGATCCGCCCCAAACGCACGTGTCGTCCTCCTGTTCCAAGTGCTGGCACGACCTGCACACCGTAGGACAGCGCGCCGGCGCCGCCCACGGCCGCCACGTCTAGCCCACCGGCTGGCGCGTCGACCGGTAGACGAGCGCGTCGCACAGCGCGAGCCAGCTGGCCTCGACGATGTTCCCGTGCACCCCGACCGTCGTCCACTCCCGCTCGCCGTCGGTGGAGTTCACCAACACCCTGGTGACGGCGCCGGCGCCCCCCTCGGCGACCGCGTCCTCGGTGAGAATGCGGACCTTGTAGTCCACGAGTTCCACCTCGTCCACCCAGGGCAGTCGGCCGGCGAGTGCCTTGCGGAGCGCGGCGTCGAGCGCCTGGACCGGGCCGGTGCCCTCGGCGGTCGCGATCACCCGCTCGCCCTCGACGTGCATGCGCACCGTCGCCTCGGCCACCACGGTCCCGTCCGAGTGGTGGTCGAGGACGACCCGGTAGGACTCGAGGCGGAACGGCTGTTCCAGCGGGGCAGTGGCGCGCTCGGCGCCGCCGGCCAGCTCCTCGTGCTGGTCCCGGTCCAGTTCGCCCCGGAGCAGCAGTTCGAGCGAGGCGTCGGCCGACTCGAAGGACCAGCCCCTGGCCTCCAGCTCCTTGACCCGGCGCACGGTGCGCCCCACCGCGTCGGAGCGGCCGGCCAGCGACAGCCCGAACTCGCGTCCCTTGAGTTCGATGCTGGACCGGCCGGCCATCTCCGTGACCAGGACCCGCATCCGGTTGCCGACCACCTCGGGGTCGAGGTGGTTGTACAGCTCGGGATCCACCTTGATCGCGCTCGCGTGCAGCCCCGCCTTGTGGGCGAAGGCCGAGGACCCGACGTAGGCCTGGTGGGTGTCGGGCACGAGGTTGGCGATCTCGGCGATGGCGTGCGAGACCCTGGACAGCTCCGCCAGCCGGCCCGGGGGCAGGGCGGGGACGTCCATCTTGGTGACGAGGTTGCCGAGGACGGCGAAGAGGTCCGCGTTGCCGGCGCGTTCCCCGTAGCCGTTCGCCGTGCACTGCACGTGGCTGGCGCCGGACCGGACGGCGGCCAGCGAGTTGGCCACCGCGCAGGAGGTGTCGTCCTGGCAGTGGATGCCGACCCGGAACCCGGTGCGGTCCACCACCTCGGCCACCGCCTCCCCGATCCGACCGGGCAGCCAGCCGCCGTTGGTGTCGCAGAGCACCGCCACGTCCGCGCCGGCCTCCACGGCGGCGGTGAGCACGCCGAGGGCGCAGTCGGGGTCGTGGGCGTAGCCGTCGAAGAAGTGCTCGGCGTCCACGAAGACCCGCCGGCCCTCGGAGACCAGGTGCCGCACCGTGTCGGCGACCATCGCCTCGTTCTCGGCGACATCCGTGCGCAGCGCCCGTTCGATGTGGCGGCGGTCGGCCTTGGCCACGAGGGTGACCACCGGCGTCCGCGCGTCGAGCAACGCGGCGACCTGCTGGTCCTCCGCGACCGGCACCCCGGGGCGCCGGGTGGCCCCGAAGGCGACGAGCACCGCGTGCCGCAGCGGCAGTTCGCCCGAGGCCGCCCTGGCGAAGAACTCGGTGTCCTTGGGGAGGGCGCCCGGCCAGCCGCCCTCGATGAAGCCCACTCCGAGCGAGTCCAGCAGGCGAGCGACCGCCAGTTTGTCGTTCACCGAGTAGGAGATGCCCTCGCGCTGCGCGCCGTCACGCAGCGTCGTGTCGTAGACGTGGAACGAGTCACCGAGGGGCGTTGCTGCCGGGGCGAAGCGGGTCACGGGGAACTCCTGCCGTGCTCATCAGGGATCGCGGTTCGGGTTCTGCTGCGGTCAGGGCCGGGAAAAACAAAAGACCCCTCGCCGGAATGCGAGAGGTCTGCGCGCCGAGGTGCTTGTGCAAGCACTTACTCGGCGCGCCGGGGAATAATGATCACGCTGCGGTGAGACATGCGCAGCATGATGTCACACGGAGTGCTCGGGGTCCACATGGGGGTCACGAGTTCCCAGTATCCGGGAGGCGGGTCGCGTCGGTCCCGGCGGAGGTGGCGGGGGTGCCTCTCTCGGCGGGCGAACGCGTCCGGTGCCCGCGCGCCCACGGGACGAGAACCACCGGGGCCGCCGGCCGGCGGCCACCTCGAACGGAGCTGCTCGCTCGACGGGCGGGTGTCGGCCCGGCTCCGCGGCTGGCCGGCGTGAGCGGGTTGGCCGTGGTCGACGACGGGCGGTCGGGCTGGTCGCCACGACGGGGATTCCCGGGGACGCCGCCGGGGTGCCGAACGCGGTGATCCGGTCATGGTGGTCACGTCGGACGAGCCGGGTGGCGTGGCGTGGGGCCGGCGACGACCAGCCCCGGCATCACGGCCGGGGCGCGGTCCGTCCCCGGCGGCGCCGGGGACGGACCCGCCGATCACGCGCTCGGCGGCAGCTCGACCGAGCGCGAGACCCGGTCGTTGGACGAGACCAGCGCGGCCAACCGGTCACCGATGGCGTAGGTGGCACCGGGGGACGCGTGGTCGCGGGTGGCGAGGTCGAAGGCCACCGAGGCCTCGATGCGCTTCGCCGACTCGCGGTAGCCGAGGTGGTCGAGCATCAGCGCGACCGAGAGCACCGCGGCGGTGGGGTCGGCCACGCCCTGGCCCGCGATGTCCGGAGCGCTGCCGTGCACCGGCTCGAACATGCTGGGGTTGCGCCGGGTGACGTCGAGGTTCCCGCTCGCGGCCAGGCCGATGCCCCCGGTGACCGCCGCCGCGAGGTCGGTGAGGATGTCCCCGAAGAGGTTGTCCGTCACGATGACGTCGTACCGGCTCGGGTCGGTCACCATGTGGATGGTCACCGAGTCGACGTGCTGGTAGCTGACCGACACCTCGGGGTGCTGGAGGGAGATCTCCTCCACCACCCGGGACCACAGCGAACCGGCGTGGGTCAGGACGTTGGTCTTGTGCACGAGGGTGAGGTGCTTGCGCGGCCGACCAGCGGCACGCGCGAAGGCGTCCCGCACCACACGCTCCACGCCGAAGGAGGTGTTGATGCTCACCTCGGTGGCCACCTCGTGCGGCGTGTCCTTGCGCAGGAGCCCGCCGTTGCCGGCGTAGAGTCCCTCCGTCCCCTCGCGCACCACCACCATGTCGATGTCGGACGGATCCGCCAACGGCGACCGCACGCCCGGGTACAGGCGGGCCGGTCGCAGGTTGACGTGGTGGTCGAGCTCGAAGCGGAGGCGCAGCAACAGGCCGCGCTCGAGGATGCCACTGGGTACCGACGGGTCGCCGACCGCGCCGAGCAGGATCGCGTCGTGCTGCCGCAGTTCGGTGAGCACCGACTCGGGTAGCAGTTCCCCGGTGGAGTGCCAGCGCGCCGCCCCGAGATCGTAACGAACGATCTCGGCATCCGGAACAACCTCGCCGAGCACCTTCAACGCCTCGGCGACGACCTCGGGCCCGATCCCGTCGCCTGGGATCACAGCGAGCCGCATCCACACACCTCCTGGGTCGCGATCCCATTTCACGGGACCATTTCGCACCGCGCAGGCTACCTGCCCGGCAATTGCCACTCACATACCGGACACCCGTTCGAGGTGATCTTTCCCGCGCCGCGGGCGATCACTCGACCAACAATCCCCCTTCCGAGTTAACACAGCAAGGGTGCTCGGGCCCGCGACCGGACCCGAGCACCCCCGCCGGGTGAGAGTGGCGGCCGCTGGGGGACCGTCCACTCGGTCAGGTGATCAGGACACGATCGGCGGGGTGCTGCCGACCGTCACGACCTGTGCCCGCTGGCCACTCGCGTTGTGCTGGTGCAGCAGGAGGAGGCTGGCGTCCCCGGCCACCTCCGCGTCCCGGTTGACCACCAGGGCGGTTCCGGGCCTCGCGTGGTAGGACACCGCCGCGTCGCCGCCACCCTGCACCCACAGGCCCGGGTTGAGCGGGTCGAAGGCCATCGGCTCGTCGATGAGGTCGATCAGGGTGGACCCCGCCTCGTACTGGCCGTACCGCCCGGAGACCCCCGCCGTGTAGGACAGCGGGGCGGCCTCGGCGGTGGGGTCGATCCCCAACGCCGCCAGCGACACCGGCAGCACCAGCACGTTGGTGTCGAAGACGTTGGTGTCCACGTCACCGAACCGCGTGTTGACCGGCTGGACGTCGACCACCGGGTGGTTGGGGGCGTTGAGGTCGACGGTCGCCGCGACCAGCACGTCGCTGCTGGTGTACTTGGTCACGTAGGTCTCGAAGTCCGGCACCCCGTCACCGTCGACGTCGATGTCCACGAAGGGCGTCGTGTTGCTCCCGACGTTGTACCAGTTGCTCCACGTCGTGATGCCGAAGGCGAGCATCGCCGACTCCGGCCGCCCCTGGGCCACGGCGAGCGGAGCGGTGGAGGTCGCGCCCACGTACCGGAGGTCACCGCCCTTGGCGGTCTCGTTGACCGTGCAGCCGACGACGACCTCCTCGGTGCACTCGGGGAGCCGAGGGCTCTCCCCGTGGAGCTCGAGCGCGGTGACCAGCGAGCGGTAGGCCTCGCTGCCCTCACCCTGGTCGAGGCCCGTGCCGGTCAGGTTCAGCACCCCCTGGTCGGCGCCCTCGGGCACGCGGACCCAGGACGAGGCCTGGATCTCGGCGACCGGCTTCGGCGCCGCGTACACCGGCACCCGCAGGTCGACGCCGTTGCGGCTCTTGGGCGTCAGCAGCAACCGACCCGAGGCGTCGGAGACGTACTGGCGGGCCTCGCCGGCCTGCTCCAGGGCGATGGTCGGATCGGCGGTCCTGGTCAGGGCCGAGGGATCGTCGATCCTCAGGGTCACGTCCAGCCGGACCTGGCCCCCGGGCGGGACCGTGACGTTGCGGCGGGACAGCTCGTAGCGGACGCCGGGGATCTCGGTGGCGGCCTCGTAGGACACGTCGTAGCTCTCGGCCCGGCCGCCCTTGTTCTCGATCTTGACGGTCTTGCTCCGCGCGATGGGGCCGGCGACCTCGACCACGCCGAACGACACGCTCACCGCGCCGGGGTCGTCCTCGACGTAGGCGAGGACCTGGTTGTCCAGGGCGGCGGCCGCGTCGATGCGCCCGGAACCGACACGGTTGGGCCCGTAGACGGTCCCCTCCGCGCCACCGGTGGTGATGTCCGCGCCGGCGGTGTTCATCAGCGCGGCCTTGATCTCCTCGGGCGTCCAGTCCGGACGGGTCTCGCGGAGCATCGCGGCGACACCGGTGGTGTGCGGCGCGGCCATCGACGTTCCGCTGAGGACTGCGGGCTTGTCGCCGCTGCCCGAGAGCGCGGAGGCGATGGTGTCACCGGGGGCGGCGATGTCCGGCTTGACGACCGGACCACGTGTCCCCCGCGAGGTGCTGGGGCTCGGGGTGTCGGTGAGGGCCTCGTCGTAGGTCTTCACCGAGGTGCGCAGCTCCTCGGCGAACCGCATCTCCAGCTCGCCGCTCTCCAGCGCCGGCCGCAGCCGCTCGGTCGCGGTCCCGGTGAACTGGATGACGGGGATCCCGGCGTTGCCGGCGATGCCGGCCGAGAAGTGCTCCTCGGTGGAGGAGAAGATGGCCCCGGCGGCCCCGGCGGCCTCCGCGTTGTCCGTGCGGCCGGCGGACCCGCAGCGCCGGGTGCTGTCGTCGTCGTCCCACTCCAGCCAGGCGATCTTGCCCGCGACCTCGGCCGCGTCGGCCTCGGAGAACGGCTGGCAGCCGTCGAGGTTGGACTCGGTGGTCAACGCCACGACCGGCGCGGTCAGGTCGAGGCCGGCGTAACCGGCGTAGTCCTGGCTGTACTGGCCCGCGTAGTCGCCGGCCACCGACTCGGGGGCCGTGGCGCGCGCGCCGTCCCGCAGGACGTAGGAGTCACGCGTGTTGGCGACGGTGATCGCCTCGGCGGTGTTCCCGGGCGAGCCACCGATGTCGTAGAGGTCGGAGCCGTTGCCGGCCGAGAAGACCGTGACGACGCCGTGCTGGTTCAGCTTGCGGACGAACAGGCTGTTGGGGTCGTCCGGCGCGCCGTAGTTGCTCCCCAGCGAGAGGTTGACGATGTCCAGCCGGTCGCCGAAGTCGCCGTCCTGGTCGGGGTCCAGCGCCCAGTCCAGGGCCTGGGCGGTGACCGCGGTCGATCCGGCGCAGCCGAAGACCTTGATCGAGTAGATCAGCGCCTCGGGCGCGGTGCCCGGTCCGATGCGCATCTCGTCGAGTGCCTCGGGAGTCAGCTCGGAGTAGTCGCCGTCGAAGGTGCTCCCGTCGGCGTTGACCCCGAAACCGGCGGCGCTACCGGCCACGTGGGTGCCGTGCCGGCCGCAGGAGATCGGGTTGTCGTCCGGTTTCGGCGTGTTCAGCGCCGGATCGGCGCTGCTCGCGTCGTAGTCGTCCCCGACGAGGTCGATACCACCGACGACCTTGTCCGTGGGGTAGTACGCGGGGTCGGCGACGTCCCGGTCGACGGCCTCGTAGGCCTCGCGGGTACCCGGCCCGCCGAACATGGCGTGGGTGTAGTCCACGCCGTCGTCGATGATGCCGATCCGGATGCCCTCACCGAAGCGCCCGGTGTTCTGCCAGGCCTTGACGGTGTTGGTGAGGGCGGTGGCGGTGGAGTTGGTGCGTTCCTCCGGCGTGATCTGCCGGATCGACCGGACGTCCTCCCGTTCGGCGAGCTGGCGAACCCGCTCGGCGTCGGCGGTGACCGCCACCCCCGGGACGGCGTTCGAGGTCGTGTAGAGCACCTGGGCGCCCTGGTCGCGGGCGGCCAGGTCGTCCACCACGATGTCCGCGGTGCGCTCGGTGCGGGTCCTGGCGCGGACGGCGGCGTCCTGCGCCGCGTCGTCCCCCGCCCCCGCCTGCTGCTGCTCGACGAAGACGTCGACGGCGGCCCGGCTCTCCAGCTCGATGAAGACCGAGATGTCGCCGGCCGCGGCGGCCACGGCGGGCGCCACCTTGTCCAGCGGCGTGTCCGTCGAGCCGCCGGCTGCGGCGGCGAGGCCGTCGGCCAGCGGCAGGTCGGTCTCCACCGAGTCCTGCGCGACCGCGGTTCCACTCAGGCCGGTCACCGCCAGGACGGCGGTGAGCGCCACGGCGGACCGCGCCCCCCGCCGTGGTCCGGCGGCGGCGGAACCCGTCCGGGCTCTCAGCCCTGTTCTTCGGGTACGACTCACTCTGGATACCCCTAGCGAGGCCTTCTCCGACCATCGCCAGTTCGCGACGTGTTACGACGTCGTTCCCGAACGGACGCCCTCGTCAGCGGGAACTGGCCCGGCGTCGCGCCCTCTACGACACCTGGTCCTGCCTCAAGGAGGGAACTTAACGCGATTGCCAGGCCCTTCAGCTACGCCGAAAGGGTGAATACTCCACACTGATTTGAACAGAATTGTCACGGCTTGAGGCAGAATCCGTGGCACAGCCGGCCACCGGGTGATCACGGTAGTGGGAGCGAGGACGACCGGAACTGGTCGAGCGCCGGACCGCCCCTCACCCGGTGGTGGGGCCGCTCTCGGGGCACGCGCCGAAGGGGGGCCACCCGGTCGGCCGAGCCGGCGACGACCGCGCAGCTCACGGCGGGCGGCGCGACGACCGCGCCGCGCCGCGCCCAGGAGCGGGCGCAGCCGAGGCTGGCGTGGTGGGCGACGACCTCCACCGGCCGCTCGACCGAAGAGGACACCGCGCTGACCGGGGCGGGGCGAGCGGGAACCCGCCATCTCGTCACACCGACCCGGCGCGGGCGGTCCCGGGCGGGCGGCCGTGACCGCCGCCGCGCGGTCCGACTAAACCGCGCCCGCGACGGCATGGCGGCGCCGGCGACGGACCGGCCCTGGGTGCCGGGGCCACGCGTCGCCGGAGAAGGTGCCCGGGCGGGGGACGCGTCCACTCGCGGACCGCGAGTCCCGGCCGGGACGGCAGTCCCGCCCCCGCCCAGGCGGCCCGGTCTCAGTCGAAGGACACCGCGTGCACGGTGCGGGCGCCGATGGCGGCGCCGGTGGGCTCCAGGACGTTGCCGGTCACGGGGCGGTCCACCCGGAGGAGCATCGTGGCGTCGGTGCCCTCCGTGGTCTGCGAGATCTGCGCGGCCTCGATGTTCACCCCGGCCTCGCCGAGCAGCGTGCCCACGGTGCCCATCACGCCGGGCCGGTCGCTGTACTCCAGCAACACGATGTTGCCCTCGGCGCGGAGGTCGAAGTGGCGGCCGTTGATCTCCACGAGCTTCTCCACCTGCCCCCGGCCGGTCAGCGTGCCCGAGACGCTCAGGGAGGAGCCGTCGGGCAGCGCGGCCCGGAGGGTCACCAGGCTGCGGTGGTTCGCGCTCTCGCTCTCCTTGCGCACGTCCACGGCCACGCCCAGTTCGGCGGCGAGCCGAGGCGCGTTCACGAAGGTGACCTGGCTCTCGACCACCTTGGAGAACACGCCCCGCAGGGCCGCGAGCGGCAGGACGCTGACGTCCTCGGCCGCGAGCTCGCCCCGCACCTCGACGGTCACCGAGGCGGGGGAGGCGGCGGCCAACGCCGTCAGCACGACCCCGAGCTTCTGGGTCAGCGGCAGGTAGGGCCGGACCTCCTCCCCCACCGCGCCCTCGGTCTGCACGTTCACCGCGTCCGGCACGAAGTCGCCGCGCAGGGCGAGCAGCACCGAGCGCGCCACGTCCGTCCCGGCGCGGTCCTGCGCCTCGGCGGTCGAGGCGCCCAGGTGCGGGGTCACCACGACCTGGGGCAGCTCGAAGAGGGGGCTCCGCGTGATCGGCTCCGTCGAGAAGACGTCGACGCCCGCGCCACCCACCTGACCGGACCGCACGGCCTCGGCCAGGGCGTCCTCGTCGACCAGGCCGCCCCTGGCGGCGTTGACCAGCAGCACGCCCTTCTTGGTCCGGGCCAGTTGCTCCGCACCGATCAACCCCTTGGTCTCGGGGGTCTTGGGCAGGTGGATCGAGATCGCTTCGGCGCGGGAGAGCAACTCGTCGAGGCTCACCAGCTCGATACCGAGCTGCGCGGCCCTGGCCGCCGAGACGTAGGGGTCGTAGGCGATCAGCTCGGTGTCGAAGGCGGCCAGCCGCTGCGCGACGAGCTGACCGATCTTGCCGAGGCCGACGACACCGACGGTCTTGCCCCGCAGCTCCACCCCGGAGAAGGAGCTGCGCTTCCAGGCGCCACCACGAAGGCTGGCATCGGCCGCCGGGATCCGGCGCGCGACGGAGAGCAGCAGCGCCACGGCGTGCTCCGCGGCCGAGACGATGTTGGAGGTCGGGGCGTTGACGACCATGACGCCACGCTCGGTGGCGGCGGGGACGTCGACGTTGTCGAGACCGACGCCCGCCCTGGCCACCACCTTCAGCCTGGTGCTCGCGGACAGCACCTCCGCGTCGACCTTGGTCGCGGAACGCACGAGCAACGCGTCCGCCTCGGCCACCGCGGACAGCAGCGCCGGCCGGTCGGTCCCGTCGACGTGACGGACCTCGACCTCGTCACCAAGCGCTTCCACCGCCGAAGGAGCCAGCTTCTCGGCGATCAGGGCAACAGGACGGCTGGGGGTGCTCACAGACATGCTCCAGGGTTGCGATCCTCGGCCACCCCGTCGGTGGAGCGGCACGGGCAGCTTAGCCCGAGCTTGTGAAAGGATTCTCAAAGGGTGACGGAGCTGACTGCCCACAACCACGACCCGTCCACATGCCGGGACGAACGACGGGGAGAACCGGACTCCCAACCGGAAACGGGACGGACCACGCCCTCCCACTCCCTGGGAAACCCGGCCGGCCGCCGATCACGGTTCGTCGAACTCGCCGTCCTTGGCGCCCTCCACGAAGGCGTCCCACTCGGCCTGGGTGAACACGAGCACGGGCCCCTCCGGGTCGGCTCCGTTGCGCATGAGGATGTACTCCTCGACGAAGGCGATCTCCACGCCCTTCTGGTCGTCGTCCTCCGTGCTGGTGATCCACTCCGCGTTGGAGATGTCCAGCTTGCCCCGGACATGCGCCTTGTCGTCGTAGATCGGGACCTCGTTGCCCTCGCGCTGGATCTCGTGACTCACCGGGCACTCTCCCTGCGTTGGCGGTGGAGGACGTCCTCGGGACGGCCCACCGGAGCTGTCACCTTGCGCGACGAACCGTATACCCGCAGGAGATGGCTCCCGCACGAGGTGCCGGCGGTCCGGGGGTGACCACCCGTCCGGACCGCCGGCTGATGACCACGACCGGGGTCAGTTGGTCTCGGTGATCGGGCGGTCCACCCAGGACATCAGGCCGCGCAGCTTCTTGCCGACCTCCTCGATCGGGTGAGCTTCGCCCTCGGCCCGCAGGCGCTTGAAGTTCGGGCGCCCGGCCTCCTCCTCCGCGACCAGTTCCTTCGCGAAGGTCCCGTCCTGGATCTCCCCCAGGATGCGGCGCATCTCCTCCTTGACCGCCGGCGAGATGACCCGGGGACCCCGCGTCAGGTCGCCGTACTCGGCGGTGTCGGAGATCGAGTACCGCATCCGGGAGAGGCCACCCTCGTAGAGCAGGTCGACGATGAGCTTCAGCTCGTGCAGGACCTCGAAGTAGGCGATCTCCGGCTGGTAACCGGCCTCGGTCAGCGTCTCGAACCCGGCCTGGATCAGCGCCGTGGTCCCCCCGCAGAGGACGACCTGCTCACCGAAGAGGTCGGTCTCGGTCTCCTCCTTGAAGGTCGTCTTGATGACACCGGCGCGGGTGCCGCCGACGCCCTTCGCCCAGGCGAGGGCGAGGGCCTGCGCGTTGCCGGTGGCGTCCTGCTCCACGGCGATGAGCGCGGGCACGCCCTTGCCGTCGACGAACTGCCGGCGCACCAGGTGACCGGGGCCCTTCGGCGCGACCATCGCCACGTCCACGTCCGCCGGGGGGGTGATGAGCCCGTAGCGGATGGACAGGCCGTGCCCGAAGAACAACGCGTCGCCGGGCTTGAGGTTGGGAGCGATGTCCTTCTCGTAGATCCCGGCCTGGAGGTGGTCGGGAGCCAGGATCATGATCACGTCGGCCTCGGCGGCGGCCTCCGAGGTCGTCACGACCCGGAGCCCCTCCTCCTCGGCCTTCACCCGCGACTTCGAGCCCTCGGCGAGGCCGATGCGGACGTCGACGCCGGAGTCGCGCAGGCTCAACGCGTGGGCGTGGCCCTGGCTGCCGTAGCCGATGACGGCGACCTTCCTGGCCTGGAGCACCCCGAGGTCGGCGGCGTCGTCATAGAAAATCTCGGCACTCATTCCTGGTTCCTTCTCTGTGGTGTTCTGTGGTGTGCTTCCACGAGCGCGAGCGGTCGGCTCAGCGCACCGCGGAGGCGGTGATGGACCGCGCCCCCCGACCGAGCGCGACCATGCCCGACCGGACCATCTCGCGGACGCCGTAGGGTTCGAGCATCCGCAGCAGCGCGTCCAGTTTGTCCGCCGTCCCGGTGGCCTCCACCGTCACGGCCTCCGGCGCGACGTCGACGACCTTGGCGCGGAAGAGCTGCACGGTCTCGAGGACCTGCGTGCGCACCGTGGCGTCGGCGCGGACCTTGACCAGCAGCAGTTCACGCTGCACCGAGGCCACCGGATCCAGTTCGACGATCTTGATCACGTTGACCAGCTTGTTGAGCTGCTTCGTGACCTGTTCGAGCGGCAACTCGTCCACCGCGACGACGATCGTCATCCGGGAGATGTGCGGGTACTCGGTCTCCCCCACGGCGAGCGACTCGATGTTGAAGCCCCGTCGGGAGAACAGGCCGGCCACCCTGGCCAGCACACCCGGCTTGTTCTCCACCAGCACGCTGAGCGTGTGCCGACTCATCTGCCCTGCTCCTGTTCCTCGGAATCCCGTCCGGCTGTCCGACCGTGGCGCGTGTGCCGGCTCATACGTCCGACTCGTCGAAGTCCGGCCGGATGCCCCGGGCCGCCTGGACCTCGTCGTTGCCCGCGCCAGGGCCGATCATCGGCCACACCTGGGCGTCCTTGCCGACGACGAAGTCGAGCACGACGGGGCGGTCGTTGATCTCCAGCGCGCTGGTGATCGTCGCGTCGACCTCCTCCCGGGACTCGCAGCGGAACGCGGCGCAGCCCAGTGCCTCCCCGAGCTGGACGAAGTCCGGGATGCGGTGCTTGTGGGTGCCCAGGTCGGTGTTGGAGTAGCGCTCCGAGTAGAACAGGCTCTGCCACTGGCGGACCATGCCCAGGTTCCCGTTGTTGATGACGGCGACCTTGATCGGGATCCCCTCGATCGCGCAGGTCGCCAGTTCCTGGTTGGTCATCTGGAAACAACCGTCGCCGTCGATCGCCCACACCTCGGTGTCCGGCCGGCCCATCTTGGCGCCCATCGCCGCCGGCACCGCGTACCCCATCGTGCCGAGGCCGCCCGAGTTGATCCAGCTGCGGGGCGACTCGTACCGGATGAACTGCGCCGCCCACATCTGGTGCTGCCCGACGCCGGCCGTGTACACGGCGTCGGGCCCCACGAGCGCACCGATCCGCTCGATCACGTACTGCGGCGACAGGGTCCCGTCGGCCGGCCACTCGTAGCCGAGCGGGAACCGCTGCTGCCAGTTCGCGACCTGGGCGCGCCACGGGGCGAGGTCCGCCCGTCCGCCGTGGTCGAACTCGTCCCGCAGCGCGTCGAGGAGGTCGACGATCACCTCCCGGCAGTCACCGACGATGGGCACGTCGGCACGGCGGTTCTTCGAGATCTCGGCCGGATCGATGTCGGCGTGGATGACCTGCGCCTCGGGCGCGAAGGAGGAGAGCCGGCCGGTGACCCGGTCGTCGAAACGGGCTCCGAGCGCGATCAACAGGTCCGCCCGCTGCATGGCGGTGACCGCCGAGACCGTGCCGTGCATCCCGGGCATGCCCAGGTGCAGGGGGTGCGAGTCCGGGAAGGCCCCCCGGGCCATCAGGGTGGTGACGACCGGGATCCCGGTCAGGTCGACCAGGTCGCGCAGCTGCGCGACGGCCTCGGCCTTGAGCACGCCACCGCCCACGTACAGCACAGGTCGGCGGGCGGCGCTGATCATCCTGGCCGCCTCGCGCACCTGCTTGCCGTGCGGACGCGAGGTGGGGCGGTAGCCGGGCAGCTTCATCTCCGGCGGCCACGCGAAGGAGGTGGTCTCCTGGAGGACGTCCTTCGGGATGTCCACGAGGACCGGCCCCGGGCGTCCCGTGGAGGCGAGGTGGAACGCCTCCGCGATCGTCCTGGGGATGTCGGCGGGGTCGGTGACCAGGAAGTTGTGCTTGGTCACGGGCTGCGTGATCCCGCAGATGTCCGCCTCCTGGAAGGCGTCGGTGCCGATCAGGCCGCGCGTCTGCTGGCCGGTGATCGCCACGACCGGGACGGAGTCCATGTTCGCGTCCGCGAGGGGCGTGACGAGGTTGGTGGCGCCGGGACCCGAGGTGGCCATGCACACCCCGACCCGCCCGGTGGCCTGCGCGTAACCGGTCGCGGCGTGACCGGCGCCCTGCTCGTGGCGCACGAGCACGTGGCGCACCTTCCGCGAGTCCAGCAGCGGGTCGTAGGCCGGGAGGATGGTGCCGCCGGGGATTCCGAAGACGACCTCGCAGCCCACCTCCTCCAGGGACCGGACGAGCGACTGGGCGCCCGTCACCTGCACGGGCGCGCCGGTGGGCGGCGCCGGCTTGGGCCTGGCCGGACCGGCGGGGGCCGGAGCCGGGGCTGGTCGTGCGTTGGCGCTGGTCATGTGCTCTGCCTCGTTGATCTCGAGAGTGCGGGGCCGTCAAACAAAAAACCCCCGGTAGCCCCGGAGGGCCACGCGAGGGTTGGCGCGTCGACGCTGCGATTCCCTAAGCGTCGACGCGCCAGGGAAGTACGAGAACGTCAATCAGTCGCAGCACGGGTCGTAGGTTGCCACAGTCGGTCAGTGGCGTCAACTCTGCGGGACACCGTCCCGAATGGTGGACACCACGGGCGGGAGGCGACTCGCCGACCTGCGCAAACTCCCCTCACCGGCAGTGAGGACGCTCCGCTGACCGGGCGACCCACTCATCCCCGGAAGGCCGAACCCGCTGCTGGACCAGTCGTGCGCCCCCGGGCGCACGCGGCACGTCGTCACCGCCCCCGGTGGTGTGCGTCGCGCAGGGGCGGGACGGGAGCACCGGGCGGGTCGGGACCAGGCCGTTCCCGGGCCCGGCACCGGTGGGAGTATCGGGGCATGAGCGCGGTGGACGAGAAGCAGCCAGCCGAGACGGACGTCGAGCGGAGGCCGGTGACGTTCCGCCTCTCCCCCGTGGCCTACCTCGGCATCGGATTCCTCGCGCTGTGCGCGACGCCGGTCGCCTTCGGGGCACCCGGCCTCCAGGTGGTCTACCTGGTCCCCCTGGCCCTGGCCTTCGCCCTGCACCGGTGGCGGACGGTCGCCACGACCTCCGGGCTGACGGTGTTCCGGATGATGGGCACCATCGAACTGCCCTGGTCCGAGGTGACCTCGCTGCGCATCGTCGGGGAGTCCACGGTGCGGGCGGTCCGGTCCGATGACTCGGAACTCCCACTGCCGGCCGTCCGGCCACGGGACCTCCCGCTGCTCTCCCTCGCCAGCGGCGGCCAGGTTCCCGACCCCCTCGCCGCCGCCGACACCGACACGAACACGTCCCCGGCGGGCGAGAACGCGGAGACCCCCGAGGCTCCGGCCGGCGACGCCGAGGCCTCCCCCACCGAGGGCGGCTCGGGCGAGGCCGACCCGGACTCCGCCGGGACCGCCCCGACCTCGAGGACCGGGGACTCCGGACGCTGAGAGCCCGCACCGGGCGCGACCGGCCAGGACGCCCCGCGCCCCGACCGGAGTAGTGTCGGGGACACCGCCCATCCACCACTGGGCTGTCGGTGACCGGCCGGTCGCCCCGGGTCACCACCCGGGCACGGGTCGGTGCGCGGCGGAAGAGCGACCCCCGGAGGGATCGCCGGTCACCGCGTCCGCTCATGGGTACCGCCCCGGCGGCGCGCCTGGCCCCACCCCCGCCCGGGGAGCCACCGCCCCAGTCCGACAGTTCGACACCGAGCCCACCTCCGGGCTCCCGGGCCGGCGAACACGTCGACCCGGACCACGACAGACGCTGGTTCCTGGGAGGAGCTGTGCCCCAACTCCGCTCCCGCACCACCACCCACGGCCGCAACGCCGCGGGGGCTCGTGCGCTGTGGCGTGCCACCGGCATGACCGACACCGACTTCGGCAAGCCGATCGTCGCCATCGCCAACTCGTACACCCAGTTCGTGCCCGGCCACGTGCACCTCAAGGACATGGGCGACCTGGTGGCCGGCGCCGTACGGGAGGCCGGCGGGGTCGCCAGGGAGTTCCACACCATCGCCGTCGACGACGGCATCGCGATGGGCCACAGCGGCATGCTCTACTCGCTGCCCTCCCGCGAGGTCATCGCCGACGCCGTCGAGTACATGGTCGAGGGACACCAGGCCGACGCGCTCGTCTGCATCTCCAACTGCGACAAGATCACGCCGGGCATGCTCAACGCGGCGATGCGGCTGAACATCCCCACCGTGTTCGTCTCCGGTGGTCCGATGGAGGCCGGCAAGGCCGTCGCCGTCGACGGTGTCACCCGGGCACCCACCGACCTGATCACGGCGATCTCGGCGTCGGCGAGCTCCGAGGTCGACGACGCCGGCCTCTCCGAGGTGGAACGCTCGGCCTGCCCGACCTGCGGCTCCTGCTCCGGCATGTTCACCGCGAACTCCATGAACTGCCTCACCGAGGCGCTGGGCCTCGCCCTGCCTGGCAACGGGTCGACCCTGGCCACCCACGCGGCCCGCCGGGAGCTGTTCCTGGCCGCCGGTCGCACCGTGGTCGAGATCTCCCGACGCTGGTACGAGCAGGACGACGACTCCGTCCTGCCCAGGTCGGTGGCCAGCAGGAAGGCCTTCGAGAACGCGATGGCCCTGGACATGGCGATGGGCGGCTCGACGAACACCGTGCTGCACATCCTGGCCGCCGCCCAGGAGGGCGAGGTCGACTTCGACCTCGCCGACATCGAGGCGATCAGCAGGCGGGTGCCCTGCCTGTCGAAGGTCAGCCCCAACTCCGACTACCACATGGAGGACGTGCACCGGGCGGGCGGCATCCCCGCCATCCTCGGTGAGCTGGACCGGGGTGGGATGCTCCACCGGGACGTGCGCTCGGTGCACTCGCCCACCCTGGCGAGCTGGCTCGCCGAGTGGGACATCCGCTCCGGCGAGGCGTCGGACCGCGCCGTCGAGCTCTTCCACGCCGCACCAGGCGGCGTGCGCACCACCAGGGCCTTCTCCACCGAGAACCGGTGGGTCTCCCTGGACACCGACGCCGAGGGCGGCTGCATCCGCGACGTCGAGCACGCCTACACCGCCGACGGTGGCCTCGCCGTGCTGCGCGGCAACCTCGCCGAGGACGGCGCCGTCATCAAGACCGCCGGGATCGACGAGGAGCTGTGGCGGTTCCAGGGGCCGGCCCGGGTGGTCGAGAGCCAGGAACAGGCGGTGTCGGCGATCCTGTCCCGTGAGATCCAGCCGGGAGAGGTGCTGGTCGTCCGGTACGAGGGGCCGGCCGGCGGCCCGGGGATGCAGGAGATGCTGCACCCGACCGCCTTCCTCAAGGGTTCCGGGCTCGGCAAGAAGTGCGCCCTGATCACCGATGGCCGCTTCTCCGGTGGTTCCTCGGGCATCTCCGTCGGCCACATCTCCCCGGAGGCCGCCGGTGGCGGGTTGATCGGCCTGGTGGAGAACGGTGACCAGGTCCTGATCGACGTGCGGGAACGCAGGTTGGACCTGCTCGTGGACGAGGCCGTCCTCGCCGAACGACGCGCCAAGATGGAGGCGTCCGAACGTCCGTGGCAGCCGGTGGACCGGCAGCGGAAGGTGTCCACGGCGCTGCGCGCGTACGCGCGGCTCGCGACGCCCGCCTCGATGGGCGCCGTGCGCGACCCGCGACTCTGAGCCCCCGCACCGGGCGAGGACCTGGAACGGCCCGGTCACCCATGATGGGTGACCGGGCCGTTCCTCGTGGTGGGGGGTGGACGGCGGCCGGGGCCGCCGACGGCGTCACCGGAAGACGAACAGCACGACGGCCGTGGCGATACCACCGAGCACCAGGAAGATCAGGGCCGTGCGGAACGGGAACCGGAAGTAGGGCCGCCCGCTGTCCAGGGAGAACCGCCCCGGCCCCGTGAAGACCAACGCGGCCGCGGCGGCGGCCAGCAGCAGCTTGTACTCGAAGCCCCCGGCCTGGGTCAGGAAGAAGCCCTCGTCGAAGGTGAACACCACCGACGCCACCGCGAGCCCGAGCAGCGGCACCGAGGCCAGCGAGGCCAGCAGACCGATGACCAGCAGCCCGCCGGCCACGATCTCGGTGATCGCCGTCGTCATGGCGAGCGCGTCGGTGTTGGTGAAGCCCATGTCGGCCAGGCTGTCCGCGAAGCCGTCGAGCCCCGGGGTGCCGGCCCAGGTGAAGAACTTCTCCAGTCCGTGCGCGATGAAGATTCCCCCCACCACCAGGCGGAGCAGGAGCAGACCGAAGGCCGGCCCCGGATCCGCGCCCGCGTGGTCCGCCGCGCCGGGAGCCCGCATCGGAGTGGTGTTACCGGAATCGCCATCGTTGTAGTGCACGAGGCCAGGGTAGACACCGGTGATCGGCGGTGGCGCGGAGAACCACCAGATCGCCATGAACCCGTGACGCCCCTCCGCCGGCCGGGCGAGGGGTCAGTAGGCGCCCCGCACGACGTTCGTCGGCTCCTCACCCGCCACGAAGAGCTCGATCTGCCGGGCGGCCACCGCCCAGCTCCGCTCCCGCGACCCGCTCACGCTGCCACCGACGTGGGGTGTCAGCACCAGCCCCGGTACCTCCCACAACGGGTGCCCCGCCGGCAGCGGCTCGGGGTCGGTCACGTCCAGGGCGGCGCGCAGCCGCCCCGAGGACAGCTCGGCGACCAACGCGTCGGTGTCCACCACCGGGCCCCTGGCGGCGTTGACCAGCACGGCGCCGTCCGGCATCGCGGCGAGGAACGCGGCGTCGACCAGCCCGGTGGTCTCGGGTGTCAGCGGCACCATCAGCACCACCGCGTCGTGCCGGGGGAGTTCCGCCGGCAGGGCGTCCAACCCGAGGACTCCCGCCCGTGGGGTGCGCGCCACGAAGGTGCAGCTGGCGTCGAAGGCGAGGAGCCGGCGTTCCAACTGCCTGCCGAGGTCCCCCGCACCCACGACGAGGACCCGCTTCCCCTGCACGGTCTCCGTCGGGTGGTAGTCCCACTCTCCCCGGGCCCGCGCGTCCTGGAACCGGGGCAGGTCGCGGTAGGTGGCCAGCAGCACCGCCATCGCCCACTCCGCGGTGCTCCCCCCGTGGGCGCCCCGACCGCTGGAGAGCGTGACCCCGGAGGGCAGTCGACCAGCCAGCGGCTCGACCCCCGCCGTCAACAGCTGCACCAACCGGAGCCTCGGTAGCCTCCCGACGAGGTCCAGCACCCCCTCCGCCGCGAGGAAACCGGGCACCAACACCTCCGCCTCGGCGGCCTCCGCCGGCAGCTCGGTGGACTTCGGGTCGAAGAGCACGGGGACGACACCGGGAACCCGGCCGAGGACCTCGGCGCCGAACGCGGTGGGAACCAGCACGGTCACAGTCACCCGAGCACCCTAACGAGTGAGCGGCGGGCTGACACCTCCGAGGATCGGCCGGGTTCAACGGGCGACCGCCGGGAGCACGCTCACCACGCGCTCACCGTCCAACGCCTAGGCTGCGTACCTATGCTCCGCAGCTCACGACCACCGCGTCCACGCCGCCAGGCGACGTGGGGCCTGCTGTGCGCACTGCTGGTGACCGCCGGCTGCGCCGACTTCTCGGAGCAGGACCAGCGAGGCGCCGAATGGTCGGAGCCGAGGACGCCGACCCCGGTGCAGCCCACCCCGTTCGACTCCACCCCGGAACGCCAGCGGCGGGACCAGCCGGACGAGTCGACTCCCGTGCCACCACCGGAGGGGTGCGTCGACCACCACGTCGCGGTCGTCGCCACCTGCCTCGACCCGGTCGGCGGCATCGCCGTGCTCCCCGACGGGGAGCACGCGCTCGTGGGTGAGGCCACCACCGGCCGGATCGTGCGGGTCGCCATCCAGGACGACCCGGAGCGCAAGGACCGGTACGAGGAGTTCGCCACCGTCGACGTCGACCCCTCCGGGGGCGGCCTGCTCGGGATCGCCCTCTCCCCGGACTACCTGGAGGACGAGCTCGTCTACGCCTACGTCAGCACCCCGGAGGACAACAGGGTGGTGCGCGTCGCGCGCGGGGACAGCCCGAGACCGGTTCTCACCGGGATCCCCCGCGGCGGGCCGGAGACCGGTGGGGCGCTCGCCCTCGACCCGGCTGGCGCGCTGCTCATCGCCACCGGGGCCCCCTCGGGTTCGGAAGCCACCGACCCCAGCTCCCCCGCCGGCAAACTGCTGCGCTTCACCCCGGGCACGGACACGCCCGAGGGAACGGCGGGCACGGCATCGCTGGCCGTCGCCAGCGGCCTGAGCTCCCCGCGCGGGATCTGCGTCGCACCCGAGACCGGTCAGACCTGGGTGACGGACCGGGCCGACGGGCTGGACCTGCTGCACCGGGTGGAGTTCGACGGCCCGCTCGGGGAGGCGGCGTGGAACTGGCCGGAGCGGCCCGGGGTCGCCGGGTGCGCGGCCTGGGAGGACATGGTGGTGGTCCTGCTCACCGAGGACTCGGCGGCGGCGAACTTCCCACTGGGCCCGGAGGGCGACTTCCTCGGTGCCCCCGAGCCGAACATGGTCGACCTCTTCGGCCGACTGGGGCCACTGGTGAGGAGCGGTCAGGACGAGATGTGGCTGGGCACCCGCAACAAGGAGGGTGGGGAACCGGAGTCGTCCGACGACCGCGTCCTGGTCACGATCCGGCCGGAGACCGCCGTGGGCGGTCAGGACTGATCGGACCCGGCAGCGGCCGGGGTCGCCCCCCTCGCCCGGGGCGGGACCACCCGGCCGGCCGGAGCCCTCGGGTGGCGGCCGGCCCCGAGATGCCGGCACCAGCCGGCTCGTCCACCGACGCCGCGCGGACGAACACCGGGCCGCGCCCCGGGCCACCGATCTCGGCGGTCGGGGCACGACCCGGCGACCGGCTCAGGTGGACACGGCCTCGACGACCAGCTCACGAACGCGTTTGGCATCAGCCTGGCCCTTGGTGGCCTTCATCACCGCGCCGACGATGGCCCCGGCGGCCTGGACCTTCCCGCCCCGGATCTTCTCGGCCACGTCCGGGTTGGCCGCCAACGCCGCCTCGACGGCGGTGCGCAGCGCCGACTCGTCCGAGACCACCTTCAGGCCACGGGCGGCGACGACCTCGTCGGGCTCGCCCTCACCGGCGAGGACACCGTCCACCGCCTGCCTGGCGAGTTTGTTGGTCAGGGTGCCCGTGGCGACCAGTTCGATGACCCTGGCCACCTGGACCGGCGTGATGGGCAACGCCGCCAGCTCCTCGCCCCGCAGGTTCGCCTGCTGGAGCAGGTAGGACACCCACCAGGACCGGGCCTCCGCCGAGGACGCGCCCGCCTCGACGGTCGCGGCGATGAGGTCGACGGCCCCCGCGTTCAGCAGGTCCCGCATCTCGGCGTCGGACAGGTCCCACTCCTGTTGGATGCGCCGACGGCGCTCCCACGGCAGCTCGGGCAGCGTGCCCCGCAGCTCCTCCACCCACTCCCGGGACGGCGCCACCGGCACCAGGTCGGGTTCGGGGAAGTAGCGGTAGTCCTCCGAGGTCTCCTTGCGACGGCCGGCCGAGGTGCTGCCACTGGACTCGTCGAAGTGGCGGGTCTCCTGCACGATCGATCCGCCACCCGAGAGCACGGCGCCCTGCCGGGACATCTCGAACCGCACCGCCCGCTCCACGCTGCGCAGCGAGTTCACGTTCTTCGTCTCGGTGCGGGTCCCGAAGGTGTCGCCACCCTTGGGCATCAGGGAGACGTTCGCGTCACACCGCAGCGAGCCCTGGTCCATGCGCACGTCGGAGACGTCGAGCGCGCGGAGCAGGTCACGCAGCGCGCTCACGTACGCCCTGGCGACCTCGGGTGCCCGCTCGCCGGCGCCGACGATCGGCTTGGTGACGATCTCGATGAGCGGAACACCGGCCCGGTTGTAGTCCAGCAGCGAGTGCGCCGCGCCGTGGATACGACCGGTGGCACCGCCGACGTGCAGCGACTTGCCGGTGTCCTCCTCCATGTGGGCCCGCTCGATGTCCACCCGGAAGGTCTCACCGTCCTCCAGCACGACGTCGAGGTAGCCGTCGAAGGCGATCGGCTCGTCGTACTGGGAGGTCTGGAAGTTCTTCGGCTGGTCCGGGTAGAAGTAGTTCTTCCTGGCGAACCGGCACCACTCGGCGATCTGGCAGTTCAACGCCAACCCGATGCGGATGGCCGACTCCACCGCCTTGCCGTTGACCACCGGCAGCGCGCCGGGGAGGCCGAGGCAGGTCGGGCACACCTGCGTGTTGGGCTCGCCACCGAAGTCGGTGGGGCAGCCGCAGAACATCTTGGTGTTCGTGGACAGCTCGACGTGCACCTCGAGCCCGAGGACCGGGTCGTAGGTGGCCAGGACGTCGTCGTAGTCCATCAGGTCAACGAGAGCGCTCACTTCTTCCTGCCCCTCCGCACGCTCCGGAACAGCAGGCCGGCGGAGGTCACCAGCGCCGCCAGGTGCAGCACGGCGTTGACCAGCGACAGCCGGTCCGACTCCTGCCGGGCCTTGCGCAGTTCCGACAGCGAACCCACCGCGCCGAACACCAGACCCCCGAGGTTGAACAGGATCTTGATCAGGCTCTGCCGCTCGTCGTCGTCCAGCTTGTCGGTTATCTCGCGGTCACCCGCCACTTGTGCGTCTCCTCATCCCATTCGGTCCGACTGTCGACCCTTCACGACTTCACCGGAGAAAGCCCAGGTCGCGGAGCTTGTCGGCGGTACGTCGCCGCCACCTATCGTAGGAGGGAACCCGGCTGAGCTCAGTGTGGCGGGCCCGCTCCGCCAGCAACGGCAGGTACGCCTCGACGTCCCGCCTGCGACGACGCCCGCGCCCGGCGTTCATCGCCTCGGTGAGGGTCTTCTTGGGGTCGCTGAGCCGCTCGACATCCCGAAGCCGGTCCGCCTCGAAGACATCACCGGCGCTCGGCGCGCGGCGGGCGAGCCGGTTGACCAGCTCGGTGTCGGCGAGCGCCCACGCCTCCATCTCCCGCACCGGGGCCAACTCCACCAGCGGCGGCAGCCCGGGACCTCCGCCGCGCCCCGCCGTCTCCCAGCACGACAGCATCGGGACCCAGCTCCGCTTACGTTCGTCGCCGTTCTTGTCGTCGTAGTGGAAGAACACCAGGTCGGGGCGGGGAGTGAGCTCGGCCACCTGCTCGGTGAACCGCTGCCAGGGCCTGTCCTGCCTCCGACGGAAGGTGAGGGGTTCGGCCAGGTCGAAACCAGCGCTGGTCCCGGTGTTCCCGATGTCACGCAGGGCGCGGAACACGATCACGCGGAAGAACGTCTCGTCCGTGGGCCCCTCCACGAGGATCGCCGTGTTGAGCGGGCGCACTCAGTCATCCTCCAGCAACTGCCGAGCGTGCTCCCGGTCGATCCCGGGCAGCGCGCGTCGCTCGTGCCGCGACACCGCATGAACTTCGAGGTCGAGCTCGGCCTGACCGGCCCGGCCGCCACCCCGGCTCCTACTCACCCGGGAGGGTTCGTCCAGCGGACGGGCCCGCGAGACCCGGCTGCTCCCGCCGCCGGGCTCGACCCTGCTCACCCAGTCCATGACGATGATGTCCGAGGGGTCGACCACGAACAGCACCAGCGGCGAGTGACTGGACAGCACCAGTTGCGCGAGGGGCTCCTCCCCCGCGTCCGCCTGCGCCGGGTGCGTGACGAGCTTCCGGAGCAGCTGCACCAGCGCCCTGAACCGCTGCGGGAAGATGCCGTTCTCTGGCTCCTCGAAGCAGATCAGGCCCCGGTACTTCGGGTCGTGCAGCGCGGCGAGCAGGGCCAGCACCCGCATGGTGCCGTCCGAGGCGATGCGCGCGCTCACCCTGCCCTCGTCGCTGGTGTCGAGGTGGATCTCCCACTGGCCGGTCGCCGGGTTCTCCTCCACCTCCACCCCGCTGAACCCGCGCACGACCCGGGCGAGGTCCACGGTGATGTCGTCCAGCACGCTGCCCTGGTCGAGGGTGGTCTCCCGTTCGATCCTCCGGAGCACCTTGGCGAGGTTCCCGCCGGCTGGTTCGAGCTGGTCGCCCCGTTGCTCCGGCGTGCTGGGGCTGCGCAGGGCGACCGGGTCGAGCTGGAGGAAACGCCACGACTCCATCTCGCGGCGCAGCGCGTAGAGCAGGGGGAACTCCACCGTGGAGGTGATGCTGGAGAGCACGGTGGCCTCCGCCGCGTGCGCCGGCAACTGCCGGGCCCGTCCCTGGTTTCCCTCCTGCCGGATGGAGAAGACCGCGTCCCCCGCGCTGTTGGTCTCGGTGACGAGGAGGGCCGAGGTCCGCCGGTACGCGAGGTTGGCGTCGCGGAACTCCCGGCTGACCCGCTGGTCCCGGACCCAGTCGTCATCCTTGCGGCGGATGGGTCGCGCCTCCTCGGAGACGACGAACAGGCGGGGAGAGCCGTCCTCGACGGTGCGGCGCTCGATCTCCAGCTCGTACCGCAGCCGGGTGTGCGTGACCCGCACCTGCCGGCCGAAGGGGTCGACGACCGTGGGCTCCAGCAGCACCTCGACGGCGAAGCGCATCTGGTTGACGGCCGTCCCGTCGCCCTTCCAGCGGAACAGCTCGGAGAGGTCCCCCCTGGCCCCGGTACAGGCGTCGTAGAGGGACGGGGAGCTGGCGAGCCGCCCCAACAGCTGGATCGCGTCGAACAGGTTGGACTTCCCGCTGGCGTTCTGGCCGAGGATGGCCAGGAACGGCGGGATGTCCAACCCGAAGTCGGCGAACGACTTGAAGCCGTCGACCTCGATCCGGGTCAGCACGGCGGCCGTCCCGGAACCGGAGCCATCAGGCGGTCACCGCCAGGTCGGGGACCCGGTGGATCAGCGGCCCGCCCTGCGCGGCGTCCCGCGCCACCTCGAAGGCGGCGCTGACCCGGTACATCCGGTCGTCGGCCTGCGCGGGAGCCATGACCTGGAGGCCCACCGGCAGCCCGTCCTCGTCCGAGAGCCCGGAGGGCACGCTCATGGCGGCGTTCCCGGCGAGGTTCGCCGGGATGGTGCACAGGTCCGCCAGGTACATGGCCAACGGGTCGTCCACCCGCTCCCCGATCCGGAACGCGGTGGTCGGGGTGGTCGGCGACACCAGCACGTCGACCTTCTCGTAGGCGGCGGCGAAGTCGCGCGCGATGAGGGTGCGAACCTTCTGCGCCTGCCCGTAGTAGGCGTCGTAGTAGCCCGAGGACAGCGCGTGCGTCCCGATCATGATGCGGCGTTTGACCTCCGGGCCGAAGCCGGCCTCCCGGGTCAGGGACATGACCTCCTCGGCGGAGAGCCTGGCCCCGTCGTCGCCGACCCGCAGGCCGTAGCGCATCGCGTCGAACCGGGCGAGGTTCGACGAGCACTCGCTGGGCGCGATCAGGTAGTAGGCGCCCATCGCGTAGTCGAAGTGCGGGCAGGAGACCTCGACGATCTCGGCGCCGAGTTCGGCGAGCAGCTGCACGGCGGCGTCGAAGGACCGCAGCACTCCGGGCTGGTAGCCCTCCCCCGCGAACTGGGTGACCACGCCGACGCGGACGCCGGTGAGGTCGCCGCTGGCGCCCTGCCGGGCGGCCGCCACCACGGGCGGCACGGGCGCGTCGATGGAGGTGGAGTCCAGCGGGTCGTGGCCGCCGATGACCTCGTGCAGGAGCGCGGCGTCCAGGACCGTCCGCGCGCAGGGGCCGGCCTGGTCCAGGGAGGACGAGAAGGCCACCAGCCCGTAGCGGGACACGCCCCCGTAGGTGGGCTTGACGCCGACGGTGCCGGTGACCGCGCCGGGCTGGCGGATCGAGCCGCCGGTGTCGGTCCCGATGGCCAGCGGGGCCTCGAACGCGGCCAGTGAGGCCGAGGAGCCGCCGCCGGAGCCGCCGGGGATCCGGTCCCGGTCCCAGGGGTTCCTGGTCACGCCGTACGCGGAGTTCTCGGTGGAGGAGCCCATCGCGAACTCGTCCATGTTCGTCTTCCCGAGGACGACGACGCCCGCCTCGCGCAGCCGGCGGGTGACGGTCGCGTCGTAGGGCGGCAGCCAGCCCTCGAGCATCCGGGAGCCGCAGGTGGTCGGCACTCCCTTGGTGGTGAGGATGTCCTTCAGCGCCAGGGGGACGCCGGCCAGCGGGGACGCCGGCGCCTCACCCGAGGCGAGCGCCGCGTCCACGGCCTCCGCCGCCGCGAGGGCGCCCGTCCCGTCGACGTGGAGGAACGCGTTGATCTCGGGGTCCACCGCCGCGATGCGGTCCAGGTGGGCCTGGGTCACCTCGACGGCGCTCACCTCGCGGCGGTGGATGCGCTCGGCCAGCTCGGCGGCCGTGGACCGGGTGATCTCGTCGGACACGGGGTTGCTCACTGCTCCTCCCCGAGGATGCGCGGAACGCGGAAACGGTTCTCCTCCACGGCGGGGGCGGCGGCGAGCGCCTCCCGCTGCGTCAGGCCCGGGCGGACCTCGTCGGCGCGGAAGACGTTGGTGAGGGGCACCGCGTGCGAGGTGGGGGGGATGTCCCCGGCCGCCACCTCACCGACCTTGGCCACCGACTCCAGGATCACGCCGAGCTGGGAGGCGAAGGTGTCCAGTTCCTCCTCGGTCACGGCCAGCCTGGCCAGCCGGGCGAGGTGCGCGACCTCGTCACGGGAAATGGCGGGCAAAACGAGAACCCCCTGATCGTGGTTCGCGATGGTGGACAGGGAATGACCTCGCCATTCTATGGGTGGGCGGGTCCCACCCCGTACCGGCCCGCGTCCACCGCCACGAGCGTCGGGAAGGGGGCTGACCGGCCGGCCCCGCCATCACCCGTCCTCGTCGAGCTGCCAGACTGGACGGGTGGACGGCCCCGCCCGAACACGCGCCCGAACAACGGGTCACGGCGATTTCACACGAATTCGCGGCGGGGGCCTTTTCCGCGTTGACGGCGAGTGGGATGCTTGATCGACAGCGCGGGCGGCGATCCCGTCCCAGGGCGCTGATCTGTCACCATTCGGCGGCGACGTGCCGTGCACCGCGCGGGCGGCGAGGTTCCGCGCACAGTAGCAGGAGGCTGTGGATTCAGTGTCCTTCCTGATCCGCGTACAGCTGCCGGACGAGCCCGGCAAGCTGGGCGCGGTGGCCACCGCTCTGGGAGAGGCGGGGGCCGACATCCTCAGCGTCGACGTGGTGGAGCGCGGCTCCGGCGTCGCCATCGACGACCTGGTGGTCGAACTGCCCTCGGGTCGGCTGCCGGACGTGCTGATCACCGCCGCCGAGTCCATCGACGGCGTCGAGGTCGACGCGGTCCGCCCCTACGCGGGGGTGCTCGACACCTTCCGCGAACTGGAACTCGTCGAGGACATCGCCTCCGATCCCAGCACCGGTCTTGACGTCTTCGTGCAGGGCGTGCCACGGATCGTCCGCTCCGGGTGGGCGATGATCGTGGGCGACAACGGCGAGGGCGCGTTCCGCCTCGCCGCGAGCGCCGCCGCACCGGAGACCAGGGCGCTGCGGCTGCCGTGGTTACCACTGGACCACGCCGCCATCCTGGACGGTGAGGAGGAGTGGGTGCCGGCGACCTGGCGGGAGCTGGGCACCGAGCTGGCGGCCACCCCGCTGGGCAAGCCGGACCGGGTCCTGCTCGTCGGGCGGCCCGGCGGGCCGATGTTCCGGGCCTCGGAGCTGGCGCGGCTGGCCCACCTCACCGGCATCGTCGCGACGATCCTCGTGGACGGGCGCTAGCCCGGCCGGAACCCAGACGGGCGGCCGCTGGCCGCCCGCTGGTCGTCCGACGTCCCGAACGCTGCTCAGTTCCCCCCGCCGAGCGGGTGTTCGAAGGACAGCAGCCGGATTCCGTCGACCGACCAGTCCCGTGCCGGCAGGCGGCGGAAGCCGAGGCGTTCGTACACCCGGTGCGCGGTGGTCATGCGCTCCTGGGAGCAGCACACCACCCGTTCCACGCCCAGCTCACCAGCCCTGACCAGCACCGCCCTGGTCAGGGCCGCTCCCACCCCGCGCCCCCTCGCCTCGGGGCGCACGGCGAGCATCCGGAACTCGAGCTCTCCGTCGCGGGCCATCTCGGCGAAGGGGGTGCCGGCGGCGGCGACGGTGACGGTGCCGAACACCCGGCCGTCGACGACGGCGACGAGGAGTTCCGCCTCCCGGTCACGGCGGCCGGTGTCCCGGAGCTCCTCCGCGTACTCCTCGTTGCCGACGAGGAACCGCTCCTCGTCGTAGGCGGCGACGGTGAGCTCGCCCACCTCCGCCAGTTCGGTCGCCAGAGGGCGACGGATCACGGGTAAGCCGCTGTGCACCATGCTCCGCATCATCGTTGTCCTCGTTCCGTGCCTACCGGCAGGTGTGGGGTCGGCCGGCGCCGGACCCGTGTCCGGCCGGTCCTGGTCCTCAGCCGCCCGGGAACGACCCGGGCGGTACGGGCCCGGGTCAGTCGGCGGCGTCCCCCGACTCGTCGGCGCGCTCGGCCAGGGCCGCTGCCGCGTCCGGCCCGTCGTCGAGCAGCACCCGGAAACCGGGTTCCCGCAGCACGGGCACGCCCAGCTGAACCGCCTTGTCGTACTTCGACCCCGGGGAGTCACCGACGACCACGAAGGCCGTCTTCTTGGACACCGATCCCGCCGCCCGGCCGCCCCGGGCCATGATGGCCTCCTTGGCCTCGTCCCGCGACAGGGTTTCCAACGAGCCCGTGACCACGATGGACAGCCCCTCCAGATGGCGGGGGACGCTCTCGTCGCGCTCGTCCTCCATGCGCACCCCGGCCCGCCGCCACCGGGCGACGACCTCGCGGTGCCAGTCGACCGCGAACCACTCGCGGACGGAACGCGCGATCGCGGGGCCGACGCCGTCGACGGCGGCGAGTTCCTCCTCGGAGGCGTGCTCGATGCGGTCCACCGTGACGAACTCGCGCGCCAACGCCTGCGCGGCGGTGGGTCCGACGTGCCGGATCGACAGGCCGACCAGGACCCGCCACAGCGGCTGTTCCTTGGCCGTCTGAAGGTTGCGCAGCAGTTTGTGCCCGTTCGCGGACAACTCGCCGGCCTTGGTGCGGAACAGGTCGACCCGGAGCAGGGTGTCGGCGGTGAGGTCGAACACCTCACCCTCGTCCTCCAGGACGCCGGAGGCCAGCAACGCGGTGGCCGCCTCGTAGCCGAGCACCTCGATGTCGAAGGCCCCGCGCCCGGCGAGGTGGTGGAGCCGTTCCCTCAGCTGCGCCGGGCAGGAGCGGGCGTTGGGACAGCGGATGTCGACATCGCCCTCCTTCTCGTACCGCAGTTCCGTACCGCACTCGGGGCAGTGGGTGGGCATCGTGAACTCGCGCTCCGTGCCGTCGCGGGCCTCGACGACCGGGCCGAGCACCTCCGGGATGACGTCCCCGGCCTTGCGGATCACCACGCGGTCCCCGATGAGCACCCCCTTGCGGCGGACCTCGTCTCCGTTGTGGAGGGTCGCGAGGCTGACCGTCGACCCGGCGACCTTCACCGGTTCCATGAGCGCGAACGGGGTCACCCGGCCGGTGCGGCCGACGTTGACCCGGATGTCCACCAGCTTGGTGGTGGCCTCCTCCGGCGGGTACTTGTAGGCGATCGCCCAGCGGGGCGCCCGGGAGGTGCTGCCGAGGCGCCGTTGAAGGGCGACCTCGTCGACCTTGATCACCACGCCGTCGATCTCGTGCTCGGCGTCGTGGCGGTGTTCGCCCCAGTAGGCGATCTCCGCGCGGACCTGCTCCACGGTGTCGAGGACCTTCGCGTTCGCCGAGGTGGGCAGGCCCCAGGCCTCCAGCGCCGCGTAGGCCTCGGACTGGCGGGTGGGCTCGAAACCCTGCCGGCGGCCCATCCCGTGGCTGATCATGCGCAGCGGGCGGGTGGCCGTGACCCGGGGGTCCTTCTGCCGGAGGGAGCCCGCCGCCGCGTTGCGGGGGTTGGCGAAGGGCGCCTTGCCCGCCTCGACGAGCCGGGCGTTGAGCTCCGCGAACTCGGACACGGCGAAGAAGACCTCGCCCCGGACCTCGACGAGGGCGGGCACGGGGAACTCGTCGCTCGGGCTGAGCCGTTCGGGGACGTCCCGCATGGTGCGCACGTTCAGGGTGACGTCCTCACCGGTGCGGCCGTCACCCCTGGTCAACGCCCTGACCAGCACGCCGTCCCGGTAGAGCAGGTTGATGGCCAGCCCGTCGATCTTCAGTTCGCACAGGTAGTGCGCCTGGTCCCCGACCTCGCGGCCGACGCGGTCCGACCAGGCGGAGAGCTCCTCGTCGTCGAAGGCGTTGTCGAGGCTCATCATCCGTTCGAGGTGGTCGACGGCGGTGAAGTCCGTGGAGAACCCTCCCCCGACGGCCTGCGTCGGCGAGTCCGGGGTCGCCAGGCCCGGGTGGTCCTCCTCCAGGCGGAGCAGTTCCTGCCAGAGCCGGTCGAACTCGCCGTCGGCGATGGTGGGCGCGTCGAGGACGTAGTAGCGGAACTGGTGCCCTCTGATCTCCTCGGCAAGCCGCTGGTGGTGCTCACGCACCTCGGTGGGAACGTCCTCGACGCCCTGCCGCTCGGCGACCTCCGGCTGGTCGACGGTCGTCGGCGAGGCCGGGTCGGCGGCGGCCGGGCTGGACGTCGCCGGGTTCACGGGTTCCTGGGGCAGCTCGCTGGTCACGCGAAGAGGCTAGAACGAGCACCTGACACCGGCTGGGTGACGTCGGGGCGAGCCGCCGCGCGGGTCGACGCGAGCGGGGTCCGCCGGGTCTCGGGTCGGGCCCGTCCCGGCCCGGGGAGGGGTGGGGGCGGCGCGGCCCGACGGGGCTCTCGACGAACCGCTCACCGGCACACCCGGGCCGGCCACCCGGGTTCGGCCGGCCGTGGGGCGGGGCGGGTGACGCGGATCAGGTGGGTCGGCGCTGGCTCTCGTCCAGCTCACGCACCATCTCGCGGAACTCGAGCAACCCGATCGCTCCGTGCGGCTCGCGCTCGGCGGTCTCGACCCGGCCGAGGCGGTCGGCCGCCAGCCGCTCCCCGAGCGTGGCGTCCAGGGGGAGGAAGGTCATGGCCGCCTTCGCGGCGTCGGCGAGCTCGGCCATCAGGGGGTGGAACACCGCGACGTCGACCAGCCCCGCGGACTCGTCGACCAGCGGAGCGACCCGGACGTCGGCGAGTTCGATGCGGTGGGCGCCGAAGTTGACGGTGACACCCGTCGGGTCGGGGACCGGCGGAACCGCGTCGTGGTACTCCCAGATCGCGCTCTGCGGCGGCGCGGCGGCCATCCAGGCGTCGGTGTAGGTGCGCAACGCGGGGTCGCCCTGGCCGCTGATCACCAGCGCGTAGATGGCGTGGACGCCCCGCTCGACCGAGAAGTGCAGGTCGGGGTGCAGCAGTTCGACGGCGGAGCAGAGTTCGTGCTCCACGCGGTGGGGTTCGCCGTCACCGAGTGCGGAGCTCAGGACCGGCAGCAGTTCCTCCCAGCGTCGCCAGAAGGCCGCGGCCGCCACCTCGGGTTCGGCGCCCGTACTGGACGGATCACCGTCGGACAGTTGGTCGCCTGGGTCGGGTTCGGAGGACCAGACCCGGCGGAGGAACCTCTTCACAGCGCCCATTGTGCGCGACCTCGGCGCCGATGGCACCACCCTGTCGTGCGGCCCGCCCAACTCGTCGGCCGTGTCACCCGTTCCGGTCGCCGCGCCCTGGTCCCGTCGCGGGCCTCACCCGCCCCAGCTCTCCGGCGGCTCGACGAAGGCACGTCCGAGGTCCCGCACCAGGGTGAGGGCCGTCCGCGCCCAGTCCCGCGTCGCGCCGGCCAGCCCGCAGGCGGTGGCGGGGACCAGCAGGTCAGCCAGCCGTGGCCGGGCGAAGCCGAGGCGGTCGGCCACGGCCAACGCCGGTGCCGCGGCGGACCGGAGGTCGAGCGGACCGGTGGGCGGGGTGCCCGGGACCAGGCCGAGGGCCAGCCTCGTCCCGCCGTCCCAGGTCTCGCCGAGCTCGTCCCAGAACGCGGTGTCCGCGCCCTCGAGGGAGGCCGCGTCGAAGGACACGACGTCCACCCCGGCCTCGGCGAACAGGCGCACGGGAGGACGCCGGGCGCAGCAGTGGGCGAACACCGGCGCGCCGGTCGCCTCCCGGGTCGTCTCGACCACCTCGTGGAGGAGTCGGACGGCGTCCGGCTCGGAGACGGCGGACACGGTCCCGTACCCGGAGGGGGTGGGCAGGCTCCCCCGCAGGACCGCCGGCAGCGTGGGCTCGTCGAACTGGACGACCAGGTCCGCGCCGGTGCGGGACCGCAGCTCGCCGAGGTGATCCCGCAGTCCCTCCAACAACGACTCGGTGAGGTCCCGCAGTGCCCCCTGGTCGGTGAGGACCCGGTGGCCCCGGGGGAGTTCCAGCCCGGCTGCGAGCGTCCACGGGCCCGCCACCTGGACCTTCAGCAGGGGCGGGCGGTGCCCGGCCTCCTGGAGAGCCTGGTCCAGCCCGTCGAGGTCCCGGTGGTGGAGGTCGACGGCGCGCCGGTGGTCCGCCCCGGGGCGTCCGGTGAGGCGGTAGCCGGAGGGCACCGATTCGAAGGGCATGCTGACGAGGAGCCCGGCCGCGCGGCCGATCAGGTCGGCGCCGAGTCCCCTGGCCGGCAGTTCCGGGAGGTGGGGGAGGTCGGGCAGTTCCCCCAGGACCGTTCTCGCGGCCTCCACGGGGTCGGTGCCGGGCATCGACCCGACGGCGGTGGCCGTGCCGGCGGGCCAGGGGGCGGTGCGAGCTGCCGAGTTCACGATCGCACTACCTACCATCCGGCGGGAACCACCGGAAGGGCGGCCCCCGCCCCCGGTTGCCGTTTCCCGGCGGCGCGCCTGGCAGAGTGTGCCGATGAGCACCAGCCAGTCCGCCGGTCATCGCGCCTCCGCGTCCCGTCCCGCCCGGTCCGGGCCGGTCCCCACCAGGGAGATGGTGTGGGCCGCGGCCAGCCGCATGCGCCCGTACCTGCGCCGCACCCCGTTGTTCCGGGTGGAGGTCGACGGGCGTCCCCTGGTGTTGAAGTTGGAGCACCAGCAGCTGACCGGCTCGTTCAAGCTGAGAGGCGCGCTGAACGCGCTGCTCGCGGGCGACCGGCCGCGCCGGGTGGTCACGGCCTCGGGCGGCAACCACGGCCTGGGCGTGGCGACGGCGGCCCGGCTGCTCGGGGTGCCGGCCGAGGTGTACGTGCCCACGACCGTTCCCGACGGGAAGGCGCGGCGGATCGAGGCGACCGGGGCGACCCTGGTCCGGCACGGGGACCGGTACGCGGAGGCCGCTGCGGCGGCCGTGCTGGCCGCCAGCGGCGAGGGCGTGCGGTACGTGCCGGCCTACGACGACCCGGAGGTGGTCGTGGGCCAGGGGACGGTCGCCGCCGAGGTCGTGGCGGACCTCCCCGAGGTGGACACGGTGGCGGTGGCCGCCGGAGGTGGTGGGCTCGCGGCGGGGACGGTGCTCGCCGTCGGGCCGGAGCGGACGGTGGTGGCGGCGGAGCCGGTCGGCTGCGCGTCGCTGGGCCACGCGTTGGAGGCCGGCGAGCCGGTGGACGCCCCGGTGAACTCCGTCGCCTCGTCAGCGCTTGGGGCGACCCGCGTCGGGGACCACCCCTTCGCGGTGCTCGGGTCGGCCGAGAACCTGCGGTCGGCGCTCGTGGAGGACGCGCGGCTGTTGGCGGCGCGGGACCGGCTCTGGGAGGAGTTCCGCATCGCCGCCGAGCCGGCGGCGGCAGTTCCCTTCGCGGCCTGGCTCGACGGGGACGTCCCCGGCCGGCTGCCGTGCGTGGTGGTCTGCGGCGCCAACACCGACTGGGCCCCGGCCTGACGGTCCGCGCGCCGCGCCGTGGGCGGTGGGCCGGCTCCGAGGGGTCCCGTCCCAGCGCCCGGCGGGGTGACCTCAGGAAGTGGCGCTGATGCGGCCCGCCCCCAGCACCAGGTCACCGGCGTCCGCGTCCGGCCGGTACAGGACGGCGACCTGCCCGGGAGCCACCCCCCGGACGCTGTCCCGCAGCCTGATCCGCACGCGGTCCCCGTCCCGTTCGGCCACCGCCGGGGCGACGCCGCCGTGCGCCCGGATCTGCACGACGCACTCGACCAGCCCGTCCAGCGGCCGCCCCGTCGGCCACACCGCGTCGTCGGCGACGATCTCCGTCACGGCCAGCCGTTCGGAGGCGCCGACCCGGACGGTGCCGGACACGGGTTCGAGCGAGAGCACGTAACGCGGGCGCCCGTCGGCCGAGGGGCGGTCGAGCCCCAGGCCCTTGCGCTGCCCGACGGTGAAGCCGTGCACCCCGCCGTGCTGGCCCAGCACCTCCCCCGTCTCGTCGTCCACGAGGTCACCCGAGCGGTTGCCGACCCGGGCGTCGAGGAACGCCCGGGTGTCGCCGTCGGGGATGAAGCAGATGTCGTGGCTGTCCGGTTTCCTGGCCACGGCGAGGTCCTGCCGTTCGGCCTCGGCGCGGATGTCCGGCTTCCGCGTGTCCCCGACCGGGAACAGCGCGTGCCGCAGCTGGTCGGGGCGGAGGGAGGCCAGGACGTACGACTGGTCCTTGTCCGGGTCCACCGCCCGGCGCAGCTCGACGCCCGCCCCGTCGGCGGTGGGCGCGATCCTGGCGTAGTGGCCGGTGCAGACCGCGTCGAAACCGAGGGCCAACGCCTTCTCCAGCAGGGCCTCGAACTTGATGCGTTCGTTGCACCGCATGCACGGGTTCGGGGTCCGCCCGGCCTCGTACTCGGCGACGAAGTCGTCGATGACGTCCTCGCGGAACCGCTCGGCGAAGTCCCAGACGTAGAAGGGGATGCCGAGGAGGTCAGCCGCGCGGCGCGCGTCGCGGGAGTCCTCGATGGTGCAGCACCCCCTGGCCCCGGTGCGGAGGGTGCCGGGTTTGGCGGAGAGCGCCAGGTGCACGCCGACCACGTCGTGGCCGGCCGCGACCGCCCTCGCCGCGGCCACCGCCGAGTCCACTCCCCCACTCATCGCCGCCAGGACTCGCAAGGTTCACACCTCCGCCGAAGTTCGCAGTGTCCGTCCGCCGCGCCGCCGCGCCCCGGCCAGGCCCGCGCTGCGCGCCCGGGCCACCACGGGCCCGATCGCCTCCCGCACCGCGGCGATGTCCTCGGCCGTGGAGGTGTGCCCCAGCGAGAAGCGCAGGGAGCCCCGCGCGGTGGCCGGGTCGGCGCCCACGGCGAGCAGCACGTGGCTGGCCTGGGCGACGCCGGCCGTGCAGGCCGAGCCCGTGGAGCACTCGATGCCCTTCGCGTCGAGGAGCATCAGGAGGCTGTCGCCCTCGCAGCCCGGGAAGGTGAAGTGTGCCAGCCCCGGCAGCCGCCCCGGGTGGGGCCCGGTGGCGGGGCCGTCGCCGTCCCCGTTGAGCACCGCGTCGGGGACGGCGACGCGCACGGCGGCGACCAGGTCGTCCCGCAGGGCGGCGAGCCGGGCGGCCTGTTCCCGCTGTTCGCCGACCGCCTCCCGGACCGCCACGGCCAGGGCGCTGATCGCCGGGACGTCGAGGGTCCCGGAGCGGACGTCCCGTTCCTGCCCTCCTCCGTGCAACAGCGGGGTACACGAGGTCTGCCGGTCGAGGAGGAGCACGCCCACGCCGGCGGGGCCCCCGACCTTGTGCCCGGTCAGGGTGAGGGCGTTCGCCCCGCTGGCCGTGAAGTCGACCGGGACGGCTCCGACCGCCTGCACGGCGTCGGTGTGCAGCGGGATCCCGTGCGCGGCGGCGGTCCTGGCGAGGTCGGGGACGGGGTTGACCGTGCCGATCTCGTTGTTGGCCCACATGACGGTGGCCAGGGCCACCGCGTCCGGGTCCTCGGCGATGGCCTCGGCCAGGACCTCGGCGTGCACCCGCCCGGTCGGGTCGACGGGCAGCCAGGTGACGTCGGCGCCCTCGTGGTCGGCCAACCACTGCACGGCGTCGAGCACGGCGTGGTGTTCGACGGCGGAGGCCAGGATGCGGCGCCGGCGGGGGTCCGCCGCGCGGCGCGCGTGGAAGATCCCCTTGACCGCGAGGTTGTCGCTCTCCGTCCCACCGCCGGTGAAGATCACCTCGGAGGGGCGGGCGCCGAGGGCGTCCGCGATCGCCTCCCGGGACTCCTCCACGGTGCGGCGGGCCCGACGACCGGAGGCGTGCAGCGACGAGGCGTTGCCCAGGGTCAGCAGCGCCGCGCTCATGGTGGACACCGCGCCCGGTCGCATCGGGGTCGTCGCGGCGTGGTCGAGGTAGGCCATCGTTGACCCAGCCTAACGGGGGTCGCGGGCCGCTCGGCAGGCACGCGACGGCCGACGGGGGCGAGGCGGGTCACCCACCGAGGGTGGGACGGCCCCCGCCCGACGCGGAACCGGACTGGGGCCGCCGACTGGGTTGGGGGAAACAACGTTGCTCGGGCGTGATGATTCATCTTCCGAGTCTGTCGGGCACCTCACCCTCTCGGTCGGCAGACACCGCTCCTCGATGTCGCCGGATGCGGCGAGGCAACCCGCACCCCCGAGGAGGGGGACAACCCGTGGCCGGCCGAGCGTGTGACCTCACCCGACCCGGCCTCCGCTCGCCCGCCGGCCCGTTACCGCAGTCGGCCGAACTGACCGGCTGCGCGGACTGGCACCGGCGGGCGTGAACAAGGGCGGAGCACGAACGGAGCACGAGCGGAACGCCCGCCCGAGCCATCAGGAACGGCAAGAGTCGAAGTCCGGCCTGCTTCATGAACCGCGCGATGGAACCTGGACGAGCTTCTTTCGCTCCGCTCCCCCGTGGGTAGCCTGTTCGCGAATCCCCGCCCAACGTGACCGCTACACGCGACCAGGTGGAGGCACCGGCGGGGACGATTCCGGGGAGAAGAGGGAATCATGCCCGACTTCGGACGGATGTTGCGGCGCCTGCGCCAAGAACGAGGCTGGACACAGACCGAACTAGCACGCCGTGTGCACGTCGGGCAATCCGCTCTCAGTCGTTACGAATCCGGGCGCTCGCAGCCAAGTCCTGATGTCGTGGAAGCACTCGCCGAAGTCCTGGGAGACGCACTACGCACCGCCGCACCCGCAATGGCCCTCAACCAGGTCGACGGTGGCGCTGGTGATGCGCTCGCCGCGATCGAACTCGCCCGCCGCGTCGAAGCCTCCGATGTTGGCGACAGCACTCTCCAGCAGTTGGAGGAGGGGTTCGACCAGATGGCCATCGCCTATTCGTCCGCCGCTCCGTCGCTGCTGCTACCTCAGGTCACCAGTCACCTCGGGTACGTGTCCGAACTGCTGGACGGCCCCAAACTCTCGCTGTCCGCACACCGGCGGCTGGTCGTTGCCGGGGCCTGGTACTCCCTGCTGGCCGCGACGATCCACATCGACCTGAACCAACACGACGCGGCCACGGCCAGACTCCGTGCGGCAGCGTCACTGGCGAGACACGCTGGTCATGACGAGATCCGGGCATGGGCGGCGGAGACCGAGGCCTGGCGTCAGCTCACTGCCGGCCAACTACGTCGCGCCTACGACCTCACGAAGGCCGCGCGGTACCTCGCTCCGGTCGGTTCGTCGATTCATGTCCAGGCCACCGCCCAGCAGGGCCGCGTGCTCGCGCGCCTCGGTGATTCCGAGAGTACCTACCACGCCGTCGACTCCGTGAACTCCCTAGCTGCTGATCTGCCGACGCTCGACGCGGACGAACGGGAACACCATTACCGGTACGACGGAACGAAACGCCGCGCCTACACCGCGACCACCCTGTCGTGGCTGGGAGATCCGGCAGCAGCGGGACACGCTGAGCATGTGATCGACCAGTTGACACCGAAAGCTGGTGAGTCAGGCCGATGGCCCAGGAGACTCGCCAGTGCCTACCTGGATCTGGCTTTGGTGCAGGTGAAGACTGGAGAGGTCGACTCGGCGGCCGACTCCGCGCTGACCGCGATGCGTACGGGCAGCGTCGTGCCCTCCAACTTCTGGCGGGCTGCCGAAGTCGTGCGCGCGGCCGAGGCTCGCCGGATGCCGCAGGCTCGGGAACTTCAGGCCGCCTACAGACTGATGACCCAGAGCTGACGGCACTATGCGCGCTATGCGACCACGACGCCCTTAGGCCTATTACAAGGTTAATCGTCCGCTGGGCTCACCTCCTCCTACGCGCCCGCCCGGATCAGCCGACACCGACACCGGAGCCGCGAAAGGCGCCCACCCGTCCCCGGTCAGTACGGACTCGATGACATCCGTGGCAGGACGAGCCGAGGGGCGTTCGCCCGGCTCGGGGTGGGCTCACGTCGTGAGCGCCCGTTCCCCGGCGAGCGGGGCGGGAGCGGGAAGCACCGACCGCGTGCGCACGACGTGGCCCCGGGCGGCGGGACGCCGACCGGGGCCACCGGGGTGCTCGTCACCGAGCGGCGGGCGTCAGCCGCGCCGCTTGGCGACCTCCTGCGACAGCTGCGGCGCCACGGTGAACAGGTCGCCGACCACGCCGAAGTCGGCGATCTCGAAGATCGGCGCCTCCGGGTCCTTGTTCACGGCCACGATCGTCTTGGAGGTCTGCATGCCGGCCCGGTGCTGGATGGCCCCGGAGATGCCGAGCGCCACGTACAGCTGGGGCGACACGGTCTTCCCGGTCTGGCCGACCTGGAACTGGCCGGGGTAGTAGCCCGAGTCGACCGCCGCCCGGGAGGCTCCGACGGCGCCGCCGAGGGCGTCGGCGAGTTCCTCGACCACCGAGAAGCTGTCGGCGCTGCCCACACCGCGCCCACCCGAGACGACGACCGACGCCTCGGAGAGTTCGGGGCGGTCACCGGCGACCACGGGTTCGCGTCCGGTCACCCGGACCGGCTTGGAGGCCTCCGCCACGGGCACCTCGACCGCTTCCTCGGTCGCCGCCCCCTCGGCCGCCTCGGCGTCGATCGCGCCGGGTCGCACGGTGATGACCGGCGTGCCGGTGGTCACCTTCGACTTCACCACGTAGGCGCCGCCGAACACCGACTGGGTGGCGACGCCGTCGGCCGCGATGTCGTCGACGTCGACCAACCACCCCGATCCGGTGCGCAGCGCGACCCGGCCGGCGATCTCCTTGCCCTCGGCGGTGGCGCTGACGAGCACCGCCGCCGGGGAGGTCCGCTCGGCCAGCAGGGCGAGCGCGTCGACCTGCGGCGTGACGAGCAGGTCGGTGGCGGTGTCCGACTCGACGACGTACACCTTGGCGGCGCCGTGGCCGGCCAGGCTCTCCCTGATCTTCGCCGAGGTGCCGGGGGCGCCGACCACCACGGCCGAGGGCTCACCGAGCCGGCGGGCGGCGGTGAGCAGTTCCAGGGTGGACTTCCTCACGGCACCGTCGACGTGGTCCACGAGGACCAGGACTTCGGACATGACTGCCTTCCTCTCCTCGTTGGGTCAGACGAGCTTCTGCGCTGCCAGGTACTCGACGATGCGCACGCCACCGTCGCCCTGGTCCTCGACGCGCTCTCCGGCGCCGCGCGGGGGCTTGGGTGCCGACTCGACCACCGAGGTGAACGCGGCGGCCAGCCCGACCTCGGAGGGGTCGATGCCGAGGTCGCCGAGACCGAGGGTGGTCACCGGCTTCTTCTTGGCCGCCATGATCCCCTTGAACGAGGGGTAGCGCGGTTCGTTGATCTTCTCGCCGACGCTGACCACGGCGGGCAGTTCGGCGGCGAGGTGGGTGATGCCGTCCTCGGTCTCCCGCTCCACCCGGACCTCGGTGCCCTCGACCTCGACCCGGCGGGCGTGGGTGAGCTGCGGCAGCCCGAGGAGTTCGGCGAGCATGGCGGGGATGGCGCCGGCCCGGCCGTCGGTGGCCTCGTTGCCCGCGACGACGAGGTCCACGCCCTCGATCGTCCGGATCGCCGAGGCGAGCACCTTGGCCGTCTGGATGGTGTCCGAGCCGTGGAGGGCGGCGTCACTGATGTGGACGGCCTCGTCGGCGCCCATCGACAGCGCCTTGCGGATGGCATCTGTCGCCCGGTCGGGGCCCATGGAGACGACGGTGACCTTGCCGCCGTGGGCCTCCTTGAGCAGCAGCGCCTCCTCGACGGCACGCTCGTTGATCTCGTCGATGACGGCGTCCGCCGCGTCGCGGTCGAGGGTGTGGTCGGTGTCCGTCAGCTTCCGCTCGGACCAGGTGTCGGGCACCTGCTTGATCAACACGACGATGTTCATGGTCTCCATCGACCTCCTGCGGGTCACGGGGTGTTCGCGCACGGCGGATCAGTTGGCATGACCCTGCCAGGTCGGCACCCCCCTGGCACAGTGGCACTGTCCGTCACCTGGTGGACATCAACACCACTCATGTTACTCACCGGTAGCTTCTCGCGGTGACGAGCGGCACGCCACCAGACGTGACGGTGCTCACTGCCTCGTTCCGGGTGCCGTCACCACCCCGCCGGTCGACCGGGCCGGGCCGGTGATCTTCTGCCGGTACGGTGACCCGATGAGTACGACCGCGCGGCAGCCGATCGGCAGTGTCTGCCTGGTCCTGCACAGCCACCTCCCGTGGCTGGCCCACCACGGGCGCTGGCCCGTGGGCGAGGAGTGGCTGCACCAGGCCTGGGCCGCCAGCTACCTCCCCGTGCTCGACGTCGTCACGCGCCTCGCCGAGGAGGGGCGGCGCGGCCTGCTCTCGCTCGGGGTCACCCCCGTGCTCGCCGCGCAGCTCGACGACCCGCACTGCCTCCGCGAGTTCCACTCCTGGCTGGGGAACTGGCAACTCCGCGCCCAGTACGCCGCCGGCCGCTGGCGCGGCCACGACCCGGCGCTGCGGGAGGTGGCCGCCGCCGAGTACCGGCGCTCGGCGTGGGCGCTGGACCGCTTCGAGTCGCGGTGGCGGCACGGCGCCAGCCCGGTCCTGGCCGGGTTGCGCTCGGCCGGGGCGCTGGAGGTGCTGGGCGGGCCGGCCACCCACCCCTTCCAACCGTTGCTGGGTCGCCGGCTGCGACGTCACGCGCTGCGGGTGGGGTTGGCCGACGGCCGGCACCGGCTGGGCGGGACGCCGGGCGGGATCTGGGCGCCCGAGTGCGGTTACGCGCCGGGCATGGAGCACGACTACGCCGCCGAGGGCGTCACCCACCTCGTGGTAGAGGGCGCCGCGCTGCCGGACCTCGCGGGGGACGACATCCCGGTGCGGCTGCTCGGGGACTCCGAGGTCGTCGCCTTCGCCAGGGACACCGAGCTGTCGCTGCGGGTGTGGTCGGACGACGGCTACCCCGGGCACGCCGACTACCGGGACTTCCACACCTTCGACCACCCGTCCGGTCTGAAACCGGCCAGGGTCACCGGGCGGGACGTCGCCCCGGAGGACAAGCTCCCCTACGACCCGGCGCGCGCCCTCCACCGGGTCGGCGAGCACGTCGACGACTTCGTGACCTCGGTGCGGGACCGGCTGCTCCGCCAGGCCGAGGCCACGGGTCGGCCCGCGACCCTGGTGGCGGCGTTCGACACCGAACTGTTCGGGCACTGGTGGCACGAGGGCCCCCAGTGGTTGGAGGGGGTGCTGCGGGCGCTGCCGGAGGCGGGGGTGCGGGTGCGCACGCTGGGCGAGGTGGTGGCCGAGGACGAACCGGGGCCGGCCATCCAGCCGCCGCCCTGCTCCTGGGGCGTCGGCCGGGACTGGCGGGTGTGGAACGGCGACCGCGTCGCCGACCTGGCCGCCGCCAACCGGGAGGTCGAACGGCGGCTGGTCGACCTCAGCGACCGGCACCGCACCCCCTACCGCGACCCGGTGCTGGACCAACTGGACAGGGAGGCGCTGCTGGCGGTCTCCAGCGACTGGGCCTTCATGGTCACCGGCGACTCCGCAGCCGACTACGCCCTCCACCGGGCCCACGAACACGCCGGGCACTTCCACCGGCTGGCCGACCTCGTCGAGCGCGGCGACCGGGCCGAGGCGACGCGCCTCGCCGAGCGGCTGCGGGGACACGACGGCCCCTTCGGCCACCTCGACGCCCGCGACCTGGGCGCCGCCGACCGTTCCGTGAGGTCGTTCCCGCCGTCGGTGGTGGGCCTGACGGGCTGATCCACCACCCTGACCGGGCGTCGGCCGACCAGACGACCCTCCACGCGGTCCGCGACGGACCGGACGCCGGTGGGAGGATCAGCGGGTGCGGGTCTTGATGCTGTCGTGGGAGTACCCCCCGGTCGTGGTCGGCGGTCTGGGGCGGCACGTGCACGCGCTGGCCACCCGCCTGGCCCGGCAGGGACACGAGGTGGTGGTGCTCGCCCGGCATCCGGCGGGCAGCGACGCGACCACCCACCCCACCGTCGAGGAGCGGCGGGAGGGGGTGCGGGTGCTGCGCGTCGCGGAGGACCCACCCCACCTGACCTTCGAACGGGACCTGGTCGCCTGGACCCTGGCGATGGGCCACTCGATGGTCCGGGAGGGCATGCGCCTGCTCCGGGACTGGCGGCCGAGGGTCGTGCACGCCCACGACTGGCTCGTGGCGCACGCCGCCACCGCACTGGCCGACGCCGCCGACGTCCCGCTGGTGGCGACCCTGCACGCCACCGAGGCCGGCCGGCACAGCGGCTGGCTCTCGCACAGCCTGAACCAGCAGGTGCACTCGGTCGAGTGGTGGCTGGCGAACAGGGCGGACCTGCTGATCACCTGCTCGGCCGCGATGCGCCGCGAGGTCACCCACCTGTTCGACGTGGACGCCGAGCGGGTCGTGGTCCTGCACAACGGCATCGACTCGCACCGCTGGACCGGGCGGCCGGGAACGGCGGCCCTCGCGGCTGCCCCGCCTCCGGTCCCCGCGACCGGCGGTGCTGGCGCGTCGCGTGACGACGCCGGCGGCCAGCGGCCCTCCGCCACCCGAGTCGCCCCCGGCACCCGAACCGCCCTCCCCGCGCCCGACGGCGCCGGTTCCCCGGTCCGGACGGCCGCCGGGCGGGCGCGACCGGCCACCCTGGTCTTCTTCGGACGGCTGGAGTGGGAGAAGGGCGTGCAGGACCTCATCGCCGCGCTGCCCGAGATCCGCCGCCACCACCCGGGCACCACGCTCGTCGTGGCGGGCAGCGGCCGGCACGCGACCGAGCTCGTGGCCGACTCCCAGCGGCACGAGGTGGCCGAGGCCGTCCGGTTCGTCGGGCACCTCCCCGACGAACAGCTGGCGGCCGTGCTGTCCACCGCCGACGCCGCCGTCTTCCCCAGCCGGTACGAGCCCTTCGGGATCGTCGCCCTCGAAGCGGCGGCCGCCCGCGTGCCGCTGGTCACCTCCACCGCCGGCGGCCTCGCCGAGGTGGTCCGGGACGGGAGCACCGGCGTCTCCTTCCCACCCGGGGACATCCCCCGGCTGGCCGAGGCGGTCCGCCAGGTCCTCGACGACCCGGCCGCCGCGCGCCAGCGAGCGGACGCCGCGTTCGCCCGCCTGGCCACCGACTTCGACTGGGACCGCATCGCGGCGGACACCGCCCGCGAGTACGAGGGCGCCAGCCGGCGCCCCGCCACCGTGCTGGGACGTCCGAAGATCCCCTCGGGCAACGTGTTCGGCGCCGGGGCCTGACCGGCCCGGGACGGGGCAGGCCGGGCGCGCCCCGCCACACGCCGCCTGGGGCCAGCGCGGACGCCCACCTCGACGGAGTGGTGCGGCGTCGGCCACCAGCCGGCGGGCCCGCCCTCGGGGAGCCCGGTCCGGTCGGTCAGCCCGCGACCGGTGTCCCCGCGACGCCCTCGGCCCCGGCCCCGCCGGCGGCCGAACCGCCAGTGCCCTCGGCGCCACCACCGGCCGAACCGCCAGTGCCCTCGTCGCCACCGCCGGCCGGCCCGTCCGGGACCCGGCGACGCACCACCCGGGCGGGGATCCCGGCGGCGACCGCGTAGGGCGGGAGCTCACCCCGGACGACCGCGTTGGCCCCCACCACCGACCCCCGGCCGATCCGGCTGCCCCGCAGGACGGTGGCCTTCGTCCCCAGCCAGCAGTCCTCCCCCACCCGTACCGGGGTCTTCACGATGCCCTGGTCCTTGATGGGGCGGTGCGGGTCGGTGGTGACGTGGTCGAAGTCGCAGACGTACACCCCGTCGGCGACCAGCGAGGCGGCCCCGATCTCCACGTCGAGGTAGCAGTTCACCGTCACCCGCTGGGCGAGGACGGCCTTGTCCCCGATCCGCAGGGATCCCTCGTGGCACCGCACGGCCGTCCCCGCGCCGACGTGCACCCAGCGCCCGAGCTCCAACCGCCCGTGGCCCGCGCGGCACTCGATGCTGACCCCCCGGTCGAGGAACACCATGCCGCGCAGGACGACCTGCGGTCGGCTCACCCGGAGGCGGAGGAGCCGCAGGTAGCGCACCAGGTACCACGGGGTGAAGGCCCGGTTCCGGATCACCCAGCGGAGGGATTCCCGGGTCAGGAACCTCGCCTGCTCCGGGTCGCGGCGGAACCACGACCGGATCGACACCAGGGACTCCCAGAGCGCGCTCACCCAGCGGAAGATACGCGCCGGCCTCCGCCGCCCCAACCTCCCCAGGGGGCCACGAGCCCGGCGGGGCGAGCACCGGGGGCGGGTCGGAGGACTTGATCGGCTCCTCCGGGGCACTCCCCAACCGGCGGACGTGCCCGGACACGGGTCCCCCCGGGGCCGCCCCGGGTGGAGGTCTCCGGGACCACCGAGTCACGACCAGCGGAAAGGGGTCCAGGATGCGTATCGGCCCTCGGGGGCTCGCCCGGTGCCAGGGCGCGTTCACCCTGCTCGGCGGCCTGTGGCCGCTGGTGAGCATCAGGAGCTTCGAGAGTGTCTTCGGCCCGAGGAAGGTCGACGACTGGTTGCAGTACACCACCGGTGGGCTGCTGGTCGTCGCGGGACTCGGGCAGCTGCGGACGGGGCGGAGCCGGGAGAGCCACCGCCAGGCGCGGATCCTCGGGGTGGGCACCGCCGCGACCCTGCTCGCCGTGGACCTCGTCTACGTGCGCCGCGGTCGCATCTCCCCCGTCTACCTGCTGGACGCCGTTGCCGAGACGGGCTGGCTGGTGGCCTGGGCCTGCCAGCGCCGGCGGGAACGGTAGGAGGGCCGGTCGACCGGGAGCGGCGTCAGGTGCGTTCGGCCTCGCACAGGAAGGCCACCGGGGTATCCCCGATCCGGGTGAGCACCGCCGTCGCCTCCGCCGGGCCTCGGAGCCGCAACCGCTTCCGCAGGGCGTCGGGGTCCACGGACACCCCTCTGGTGAGGATCTCCAACCGCCCGACCTCCCGTTCGCGCAGCCGGGCGCGCAGGGTCCGCTCGCCGTAGCGGCCGTGCTCCAGCACCCGGAACGCCCGCACCCCCTGGGGCGGCCGGTCCCCGGTCAGGTAGGCGATCCGGGGGTCGAGTTGGCCGAGGCCGTGCCGGGCGGCGTAGTGGCGGACCAGTCCGGCCCGCACCACCGCGCCGTCCGGGTCGACCAGCCACTCCCCCGGTTCCCGGACGGGGCATTCGTCCGGATCGGCGTCGGTCAGCTCCCAGGCGCTCCCGTCGCCGCCGAGGACGCTCGCGCGGCGGCGCACGCCCGGTGTCGCCAGCCCTTCGGACCACAGGGCGGCCTCCCGCACCCCGCCGTCGAGGGAGACGAGCTCCACCTCCCTGGCCCACGGCACCAGGTCGGGGTCCAGCCCCGGGGCCGCCTTGACCACGAGGTCGCGGCCCCGGGCCGCGGCGACCAGCTCCGGGAGCGGCGGTGCCAGCTCCTCGGGGCGCCAGGTGCGGCGGCCACCGGCCTCCCGCCTCGCCGGGTCGGCGAGCAGCACCGCGTTCCGGCTGACCGGGCGCACGGCGTCGGCCCTGACGAGCAGCGGTGCCACCCCGGCCACGGCCGCGTTGTGGGCGGCCATCGCCAGGCGCACCGGGTCGAGGTCACTGCCGAGGCAGCGGCGCGCCGACGTGGCCAGGGGCACGAGGTCCGCACCGACCGAACAGGTCAGGTCGTGCACGTCGCGGTCGGCGAGCCGGCGGGCGCGGTGTTCGGCCACGACGGTGGCGGTGGCCTGTTGGACGGCGTCCTCGGTGAACAGCCAGTCGTCCGCCCACCGCAGCCGCCCGGCGGCCCGGCGGCGCAGCACGGCGGTCTCGAGCAGCGCGGCGGCCCGGTCGTCCCCGACCAGCGACCTGGCCGCGGCGACGTCCGCCAGCCGGGTGGCCGCCGTGAGCGGGCGGTCGGCGAGCGCGGCGAGCGCGGCCCGCCCCCGTTCGCAGGCCAGGAACCGCACGTCGTCGAGGGTGAACGTGTAACCCATCAGCGTTCGGTGCCCCACCGGCGGTGGAACGGGTGCGGCGGGCGGCGGGCGGTGCCGCGCCGGGGGGCGCTCACCCGCGCAACCGGACGGGCCGGTCCGGCTTCACCCCCGTCACGGACACGTTGTAGAAGAGTTCCCGGGGCAGGACCCTCGCGAGCACCCGTTCGTCGAAGCGGCTGAGCCGCTGCCAGGTCCGGTAGGCGAACATCGCCCAGTCCCACCCGAGTTTGCCGGGGGGCACGGCGGCCTCGAAGGTCCGCACCGGCCACCCGAAGAGGGCGGCGGTGAACTCGTCGGTGCTGGCGCGGACGTCGACCGCGCCCGCCGCCAGCGCGGTCCGCTCCAACTCGGTGGGATCGAAGGTGTGGAGGTCCACGACCGCCTCCAGCGCGGCGGCGCGGGAGGACTCGTCGAGCTCCCGCTGCGGCCGGCGCCAGTCCCGCAACGCGGGCAGCCGGGTCAGGTTGGTGGTCAGCCACCAGGTGGCCCGTCCCAGCCTCCGCGCGTAGAAGTCGCCGATGCGGGTCGGGTCGCCGGCGAACACGAAACGGCCGCCAGGGCGGAGCACCCGCAGGACCTCCCGCATGGCCGCCCGGACGTCCGGGATGTGGTGCAGGACGGCGTGGCCGACGACGAGGTCGACGCTGTCGTCGGGGTAGGGGATGCGTTCGGCGTCCCCCACCCGGCCGTCGACGTCCAGCCCCAGCCGGTCGGCGTTGGCCAGCGCCGCCTCGACCATCCCCGGGGACAGGTCGGTGACCGAGCCGCGTTCGATGACGCCGCCCTGCATCAGGTTGAGCAGGAAGAAGCCGGTGCCGCTCCCCAGTTCCAGCGCCGTCGGGTAGGGGCGGCCGGTGTCACCGGCCACGGCCCGGAAGCGGGAGACCGCGTAGTCGATGCAGCGCTGGTCGTAGGAGATCGACCACTTGTCGTCGTAGCTGGCCGCCTCCCAGTCGTGGTACAGCACGTTGGCGAGCTTCGGGTCGTTCCAGGCCGCGTCGACCTCCTCCGCGCTGGCGTGCGGGTGGGGACGGGGTTGCTGGGCGTCCGGTTCGCCGGTGAGCTGATCGGTCACGTCGACCTCCCTGGTCGTCCCGCGCGGGCGGGTCACTTGCCGTCGAAGACGGCCTTGCCCGGCCCGTTCTCGACGAAGGAACGCATTCCGGTCTTCTGGTCCTCCGTCGTGAAGAGCCCGGCGAACAACTGGCCCTCCAGGCGGAGCCCGCTGTCGAGGTCGCCGTCGAGGCCACCGTCGATCGCGGCCTTGGCGGCGGCGAGGGCGACGGCCGGCCCGGTCGCGAACTGGCCGGCCCACTCCACCGCCCGCGCGTGGACCTCGTCGGCCCCGACGACCCGGTCGACCAGTCCCATCTCCCTGGCCTCCGTCGCGTCGACGTAGCGGCCGGTGTAGATCAGGTCCTTGGCGCGGGCCGGGCCGACGAGGCGCGCCAGCCGCTGGGTCCCGCCCCCACCGGGGATGACCCCGAGCAGGACCTCGGGCAGGCCGACCCTCACGTTGTCGCCGGCGATGCGGTGGTCGCAGCACAGCGCCAGTTCCAGCCCGCCGCCCAGCGCGTACCCGGTGACGGCGGCGACCGTGGGCTTGGGGATGGCGGCCACCGCGTCGAGCGCGGCGGCGAGGTTCCGCTGCCCAGCCAACGCCTCCGCGTACCCGGAGTCGATCATCTCCTTGATGTCCGCGCCGGCGGCGAAGACCTTCTCCCCGCCGTACACGACCACGGCCCGGACGTCGGAGCGTTCCGAGGCGTCCTCGGCGGCGGTGCGCAACTCCCGCTGGAGCACCCTGTTCAGGGCGTTGAGCGGTGGGCGGTGCAGCCGGATGGTCCCCACCCCGGCAGTGGCCTCCAGTGTGACGAACTCACCCACGCCAGTGTCCTCCTCACGAGCCCTGGGCCGTCCGATCTCCGGCCCCCGCCGGGACGAAGGTTACCGTGCGGTAGAGCGTTCGTGGCCCCCGGCGACCACCGGGTGGAGGGGCGGCACGGTCGGGGCCGGCGGGCGCGGGACGCGGTGGCGGGCGACTCGGGATTCCGGGCCGACGCCCGGGGATTCGGCGGTCCCCCCTCGATCGGCGGTCCGGCGAATCCGTCGGGCGTCGGTCCCCACCGCCGGACCGCCCCCGTTATCCCCGTGTCGAGCGCACGTCCCCCACGGAACCGCAATTCCCCGGCCCGAACGGTCGAATTCCGCCGCTCACTCACGCGTGCTCCGGCGTGGCGCGCGGAACACGCTGCTCGCAGACTGGTTGACGCGGAATTCCAGCACAGCCGACTGGCGCCATATCGACTTCCTGCACGGCACCTCCTGCTGAGAAGGACTGATCGATGAACCCAGAAAACTGTTCGGGCCGTGGGAGCACGAGAAGACGGATGGGAATCCTGGCGGCCTCCGCCGCCGTCGTCGCCGGCCTCGCGACGGCACCCACCGCACCGGCCGTCGACGGCGGGGCACGCGCCGTGTCCGCCCCCCACCCGCTCTTCCACCTCCCCTTCCCGTGCGGGGAGACCTGGCGGGCCTACACCCACACCGGGCACGCCTACCCGGACGCGCAACTGGACTTCGGTCAGGGCAGCCCGCCGGACGGCCGGCAGGTCGTGGCCGCCAGGGCCGGGACGGTCGCCGAGAACGGCGTGTACGGCGACGGGTCCTCGTACCTGGTCCTGGACCACGGGGACGGGTGGTCCACCCGGTACGTCCACATGCGGACGGCCTCGATGGCGCGGACCGGCAGCGTCGTGCGGTCCGGCGATCCGATCGGCGAGGTGGGTGATGTGGGCTCCGCCGGCCAGTTCCACCTGCATTTCGAACAACGGCACGACGGCGTCCCGGTTCCGATCCGCTTCGACGACGAACCGGTGACCTACAAGTACTTCCCGGAGTACGTGACCCTGGTGAGCGGGAACTGCGGCGGAGAACCCTCGGAACCGGAGCCGGTGGCCCCGCCGGAACCGGCTCCGCAACCGCCGGCCCCGGAACCGGTCGCCCCGCCCCGGCCGGCGGACGACCAGGTCCAGGACGCCCGTCCTCCCGCCCCGGCGGCCCCGCTCCCCGCCCACCGCCCGACGTCCGCTCCCGAACCCGACGTGCCCAGCGGGGCCGGAGCCGGTGGCGACACGGCCCCACCGGCCGCCCCGGCCCGGCCGGCCCTCGACCACCTGCTGGGCCAGCGCGACGCCTACCGCTTCACACCGACGATGCCCGAGTTCGCGCGCCCCTGGGAGGGGACGGAGGGCTGACCGGCCGACCGGGGTGGGACGGCGGCGCGCCGTCGTCCCACCGGCTCGTCCTCGCTCAGCCCCGGCGGCGGGCGAAGAACCGGTCGCCGGACCGTTCGAGGCTCAGGTCCTGCCCGAAGGTCGCGCTCAGGTTCTCCTCGGTGAGGACCTCGTCGAGCAGGCCCTGCGCGACCACCGCGCCGTCCCGCAGCAGCATCGCGTGGGTGAACCCGGGCGGGATCTCCTCCACGTGGTGGGTGACGAGCACCATCGCGGGGGCGTCCGGGTCGAGGGCGAGCTGGCTCAGCCGCGCGACCAGGTCCTCCCGGCCGCCCAGGTCGAGGCCGGCCGCCGGCTCGTCGAGCAGCAACAGCTCCGGGTCGGCCATCAACGCCCTGGCGATCAGGGTCCGCTTGCGCTCCCCCTCCGAGAGGGTGCCGAACGGGCGGTCGGCGAGGTGCCCGACGCCGAGCGCGGCCAACAGCTCCTCCGCCCGACCGGTGTCGAGCTCGTCGTACCGCTCGCGCCACCGCCCGATGACGGCGTAGCTGGCGCTCACGACCACGTCCCGGACGATCTCCTCGCCGGGAACCCGCTGCGCGGTCGCCGCCGAGCACACGCCGATCCTCGGCCGCAGCTCGAAGACGTCCACTCCGCCCAGCCGCTCCTCCAACAGGTGGACCGTGCCGCTGGACGGGTGCATCTCCGCCCCGGCCAGCCTGATCAGCGTGGTCTTGCCCGCGCCGTTCGGCCCGAGGACCACCCACCGCTCGTCGAGTTCGACGCTCCAGTCCACCCCGGACAGCAGGTCGTTGCGGTTGCGCCGCACCCCGACCCCGTCCATCCGGATCACGAGGTCGGTCACGTCCACCGCCTCGGCGTCGCTGTCCTCGCCGCGCTGCCGCGGCCCTACGTTCGTCGCGCCCTGCAAGCCCCGGTCGGTCACCCACCCATTGTGACGGCCGGGGCCAGCGCACTTCCCGATCGGGTGCCCCACTGCTCCAGGTAGCCGCCCCGACACGCCGCCGCACCGGCGCGGCCCCCGGTGCCCCCGCCGGGCCAGGCGCGCGGGCCCGACGGCACCGGACCGCTCCACCCCCGCGCCAGGAGCCGGCGACGGCCAGCGACGGGGACGCCGCACCAGCACGCCTCCCCCGCCCTCCCCACGAAGAGCGGCCACCCGCCACGGGGTGGCACCCGGAGTCGCGGTCACGGAACGGAGCCGGGCGACCGCGCCGCGAGAAATGGGAACAACGCGGAACGGGTGTCGGACGAACCACGTCCCACCCGAGAACGACCGCCGCGAAACACGACCCCGGAAAAAAACGGCCACCGCACCGGACACGTCGTCGACTCGACGCACGGAGCGCTGGATTCCGGCACACGAACAGGATCACCGGACCAGCAGGTCACGGGCCAGGAACAGGCACGACCTGCCCACCAGGTCACCACGAACGACGGAAAGGACGCCGTGTGGAAAACCACGGGAACAACATCGCGAACCTGGAGGCGCGCAATTCCGCGATGCGTCAGACGATGGATTCCCTCCTGAGCACTTTCCGCCAAAAACAGGAGGAGATCAGGGAGGTCCAGGAACAGGCCGCCCAGGCGAACGCGGAGGTCACCTCGCGGGACGGGCTGGTGACGGTGCGGGTCGGCTCGACCGGGACCGTGGAACAGATCGTCCTGGCCCCGACCGCCTTCGGCAGGAGCACACCCGAGAAGCTCTCCCGCACGCTGACCGAGGTGATCCAGCAGGCCGGCGACCAGGTGCGGCAGCAGGTGAGCGACCTGTTCGCGCCGCTGCACCGGGGTGTCCCCGACCTGCCGGACCTGGTGGAGGGGGCCCCGTCCCTGCGGACCCCCGGGACGCTGCCCGAACCACCGCCGGAGCGCGCCGAGCGGGCCGAGGGCGGCCCCGCGCCCAGCCCCTCGACCAGCCGAGGAGGAGTTCCACCGAACGTCGGCGGCGCGCCCCTCACCTCGCGCGGCAGGCCCGAGGACGATGACGAGGACGACACCGGCGGCTCCGTCATGCGGGGAGGCCGCTGGTGAGCGGCGGGTACGAGGTCCGGACCGCCGAGATCCGGACGGAGAACACGAAGTTCGAAAGCACGGCAGCGCAGCTGGAGGACGTCCTCACCACCCTGCGAGCCGCGATCGACGCCGAGGACGACTGCTGGGGCGCCGACGAGTCCGGCCAGGCCTTCGCCCAGGAGTACGCCCCGACCGCCCCGGCCGTCGTCGAGTACTTCGGGACGCTCGTCGAGGGGATCCGGGAGATGCGGACGCAGATCGACGCGTCCGCCGACACCTGGGACCAGATGGACGAGGAATCAGCCGACCACTTCGACCGGATGGCCTAGGAGTTCGACATGTCCAAGTGGGACAACCTGATCCCCGAGGAGTGCCGGTGGCTGCTGCCGATCGTGGTCGGCTCCAACTGGCCGGAGGGTGACGAGGAGGCGCTGCGCCGGCTGTCGCAGGCGTGGATGACGGCAGCCGACGGTGTCGCGGAGGTGGCCGCGAGCGGGGACGCCGCCGCGACCGCCGTGCTCGCGCAGATGGAGGGCGAGACCGCCGAGGCGATCCGCGCGGCCTGGACGGAGTACACCGGTGGCGGCGAGGAGCGGCTGCCGACGCTGGAGGAGATCTGCCGGGCACTGGCGGAGAAGTGCGACGCGGGCGCGCTCAACGTCGAGTACACCAAGATGATGATCATCGCCCAGCTGGTCATCCTCGCGATCGAGATCGCGATCATGATCGCTGCGGCGGCCGGGACCTTCGGCGGCAGCACCGCCGGTATCCCCCTCGCGCAGATGGCGACCCGCGAGATCGTCAAACAGCTGTTCATCCTGCTGGTCAAGGAGCTGACGAAGGCATACCTGAAGAAGGTGCTGCCCGACGTCGTCATCCAGTCGATCCAGATGGCCGAGGGCAACCGGCAGGAGTGGGACTGGGGGCGGACCGGGACCGCGGCCGCCGAGGCGACGGCCGACGGGGTCGTGAACGCCGTCAGCGGTGGCGCCGGGCAGCTCACCGGCGGCGGGGGCGGCGCCACGGACGGGGTGGCCAACCAGCTCCTGGACGCGGCGGGCAAGCCGATCACCGAGGGCATCAAGGCCGGTGCGAAGACCGCGCTCGGCGACGCCCTCCAGGGCAACTTCGACGCGGACCGGATCACCGAGTCGGCGGCGGGGGGCGTCGTCAGCGGCGCGGTCAGCTCGGCCAGCGGGTCCCTCTTCCCGAAGGGCGACACCCCCGCGCCCGGCGGCTTCGACGCGATGGCCGAGGGAATGGCCCGGGGCGCGGCCGAGAAGGTCGCCTCCAACGCGCTGAACGAGGTCCGCCAGGGCAACAACCCGTTCAGCATGGACTCCCTCAGCGGTGCCGGGGGATCGGCGGTGAGCGGTGGCACGTCGGCGGCGAACAGCTGGCACCAGACGGCCAACGAAGCGCGGTCCACCCCGGTGCCGGCGGTCACCAACCTCACCCCGGACGCCGGGTCCAACGAGACGCACACGTTCCAGCGCGGCGGTGAGGCGCCCTCCCAGGTCCCGCACGTGCAGAACCTGACCCCGAACGCGGGGGCCAACGAGACGCACACCTTCCACCGGTACGAACCGTCCGCGCCGTCGGTCAGCCCGCAGGGCGCCTCCGACGCCCCATCGGTCAGCCCGCAGGGAGCGGGCTCCGGTGCCCCTGGGGTCAGCCCGCAGGGCGCGGGAGCGGCTGGGCCTGGCGTCGGGGCACCGGCCGCCGCACCAGCGTCGACCGGCCCGGCGGGGGGCGCGGCCGGCGGGATGGGCTCGTCGTTCGGGTCCGCCCCTCCCGGGCAGGGGCCTGCCCGGCGGATCCCCCAGCCCGGGAGCGGCGTGCCCGCCGGCCCACCGGTGCGCGCGCCTCGCCCGAGCGGGCCTCCCGGAACGATCCCCGGCGCGCCTCCCGGTTGGCGCGGCGCGGAGCCGGCGGCACCCGCCGCGCCCCCGGGCCAGGCCGGCGGGCCGCCACCGGGTTCGTGGTCACCGGCTCCCGCGCCACCGCCGGCCGGGTGGGCGGCCCCCGCCCCGCACACCTCGCCGCCGGCCGCTCATCCCTCCACTGCTCCGGGTCCCGTTCCCGGCGCCAGCCCGGCGGCCGGATTCGAGCCGGGCGGGTTCGGGCCGGGTGGGTTCGGGCCGACCGGCGTGGGGCCGGGCGAGTTCGGACCTGGTGGTCCGGAGGACGTCGGGCCCGCGGGTGCCCCGCTCGACTTCGGCCCTCTCGGCTCAGAGCCCGACTCCGGGCACGGCACCCGGCGGTAGTCCACGTGGGGCGGAGGTCCTCCTCCGCCCCACGCACCCGTGTGCCGCTCCGGCGTTGTCCGCCGGTGCCGGGCACGGTGGCGACATGTGGGGGTTGGGGTGCCCTCTCCGTGCGACCGCGCCGCACGCCGTGTTCCTACGGATGGGACGAGAACCCCTCGGCGCACCAGCACAGCCCCCGGCCCGGAGTCGGGGGGCTGCTGGGACTGTCAGCGCAGACGATCGGCCTTGACGGCGTCGACCAACGCGGCGAAGGCAGTCCGGGGGAGGAGGAGTGTTCCGCCGTCCCGGTTCTTGGTGTCCCGGATGCCGACGACCACGCTCGCTGCCGTACCGATCTCGACGCAGTTGGCCTGCACGCCGCTGCGCGTGCTCGTCCGCCACATGAACACGGTTACTCCTCCGCGTCCCTGGCACCAAGGGGACCGGAGGCCTCGTACAACCTGCTGGTTGGGGACTGCCTCCGCGCAACGACTGGTCGGCCTGCGGCGTGTCGGGGTCGCGGTGCGGATGAGGGATCGCGGCGTGGTGAGCCTGACAGCAACGTTCTCCTGAACAGGTCAGATCGAGAGCTGGTAGACGGCACGGTCCTTGCCGGGTCCCTTGAAGTTGGCGATGACGACCCCGTTGACGATGCGATCGCCGCCGGCGTTGGAGAAGCCCATCGATTCCCACGTGGCCTGTGCGGCCGTGTTCTCGGGTTCGGAGGTGAGGTAGATCCGTGTGCAGTTCCAGGCGGTTGCCTGGTCGCGGACGTGGCCGATCAGGGACTGGGCGATGCCGGCTCGGCGGTGGCCGGGATGGGTCATGACGTCCTGGATGTAGACCTCACTCGGGGCGTCCTGGCTGCGAAAAGCGATGACCGCTCCGACGAGTTCATCGTTGATGAGGGCGGTGGGGCATGTGGAGGAGAACAGGGTGGCGTAGAGCCAGTAGTCGGAGGCAGTGCGCGCCCTGACGTAGGGCGCCCCGCGGTCCATGAGCGCGAGGATCTGTGGGATGAGGTCTACGCGCAGCGGCGTGATCTTCATGGTGCTCCTGGTGTCGTATCGCTTCCGCCACGTGAACACCGTTGTTCCTCTGCGTGCCTGGCAAGGCACTTCTCGACTGAGCCGAGGCCGACGGATCGAGAGTCGCAGTCACGGCACTACCGCCGCGACCCCACAAGCCGACCCGATGCAGGGGACGTTCTCACGGATGGGTGGCCGGGAGACAGAGCTGCGCGCGGAGTCGGGGGCTGCTGGGACTGTCAGCGAAGACGATCAGCCTTGACGGCATCGACCAACGCCGCGAAGACCGGCCGGTCGACGACGAGGGTGCCACCCGCGCGGTTCTTGGTGTCACGGATGCCAACGACGTCAGGCGCGCTGCCGATCTCAACGCAATTGGAGTTTGCGTCGCTGCGGCGTGACTTCCGCCAGCCTGCCCAGTGTGGTCGTGGTCATGATGCTCCTCTGTGAGTGTTCGCATGACTTGTGATCAGATCCCGCGACGAGTTGGGGGGGTCCAGCGCGCCGACAGAATCCGCTCGCATAGATGCTCGAAACTCGCAGTCACGACACTAGCCGTCGCGACCTCGTAAGCCGATCGTGCTGCTGCACGCCGCATCCTCACGGGTGGAGTAGAACGCCTCGGAACACAGCACAGCCCCCGGCACGGAGTCGAGGGCTGGTAGGACTTCAGCGCAGGCGGTCCGCCTTGACGGCGTCGACCAAGGCCGCGAAGACGGCCCGGTGCACGAGGAGTGTTCCGCCGTCCCGGTTCTTGGTGTCGCGGATGCCGACGACCGCGCTCGCTCCCGTGCCGATCTCGACACAGGATGTCTGCTGGCCGGACCGCCTCGACTTCTGCCAATTGCTGATCATGGCTGCTCCTCTGCTGCGTGTCGGGCTGCGTACTCCCGCACCATCCCCAGTGAGGCGGCGGGGTCGGCGCACGCGGAGATCAGGTTATCCGTCGCAGCGACGTAGGCCGCCACGTCGCCCTCCGCAAGGACGAAGACCGCAGCACGGTAGTGCTCAAGGTGCACGACGAGGCGGCCGTTGCGCGGGGTGATGAGGAACCAGCCGCCGTTCTGCGCGACAGTCAGCCCCGCTGTGTACGGCAGCACGTGCACGGCGGCCCGACCTGCCTCGGCTACCTCCGCTATGTGCGTCAGCTGCTCAGCCATGATTGCGGGTCCCGCCGGCCGTGCGAGAACGCTTTCGTCGAGGACGAACGTGCAGCGCGCGGTCTCCAACACACGTTGTCGGGCTAGCCGGATCTGTACCCAGGACTCGGCCTGGGACGGCGGCGTGAGCATGGCGCGCATCACTGCTTCCGCGTAACCGCGCGTTTGCAACAGTCCGGGGAGATGCGATAGGCGACGACCCGCCACGACACCGAGGTGCTCGCCGGGCCGTCCACCACGACCGGCGGGCCGCTCGCCATCCCCAGAACCCGCCTTCGGACCGGAACGGGTGAGCGCGGTGGGCGTCGTGCCGGCAGTGCGATGCCCGGCGCGGACGCGGAGACCGCACCCCGTCCCCCGCTCGCCGGGTGCGAGTTCCGGCAACGCGGCCTGGTCTCTTAACGAATACGCGCCACACGCAGTGGTTCCGCGCGCCCGATCCGACGACACGACCGCAGCACTGCCCACCCGTTCGACCAGGACGAGGCGAGCATGGCGCGACGTCCGGTAGGCAACATCCCCCTTTCCAGCGGATATTCGCCTGTTCAGGGGAAGATTTCCCGCCTGGTGGGCGCCGTGGCGCGACCACTGTTCCGAGTCCACGCCCGCTGGAAGACTGCGGGCGTGACCGGCGCCAAGCTGATGTGGCGGGACCGCCCCGTCGACCTGCTCCTGGTCGCGTCCGCGGTGTGTAGGGGGACGCGCCCCACCGGCTGACGTCCACCGCCCGACTCGTCGCTCGGGCGTCCGGGTTCCTCATCCCACCCGCGCCGGGTGGTCCACCCCGGACCGCGCCTCCTCCCGTTCCCGAGGTCAGCACCAGGGTTCGTCGGCTGCCGCGCGGACAGCGCGGCCGGTGTGTCGCGTCTGCCTCGCGCCCCGTCCACGCCCAGCCCCAGGAGTACCGCCATGTCCGCTCCGACCACCACGACAGCCGCCGCGCCCTCCCCGACCAATGCGGGGGGCACCAGCGCGAACCGGCCGCATCCGTCCCCCACCGACCCCGCCACCACCCGGGTCATCGACGCCACCAGCCCAGACGCCACCAGCCCGAACGGCACCGGCACGGCCGACCCGGCCGCCGCACCACCCGCACCCGGCGAGGTCGACGTCCACGAGGCGTTGGACGTCCCGGCGTTCCGGCGACTCCTGCGCCCGGACCGCCTCCGGTGGTCGGCGGGGGAACTCCGCGACCTCACCCGCTCGACGGCCCTCGACCTGGCCGCCCCACTGCTGCGCCTCGCCAGGTACGTGCCGGCCCAACGCTGGTGGGCGCGGCTCGCGCTGACCGAGGGCGTGGAGGTGTGGCTGCTGACCTGGATGCCGGGCCAGGGCACCGAACCCCACGACCACGGCGGGGCGGCGGGCTCCTTCACCGTGCTCGCCGGGGAGGTGCGGGAGGACTACCGGTACCCGAGGGGGCCGGTACGGGCCGCGACCCGCCGTGTCGGGGACGCCCTCGGCTTCGGGGCCGGGCGCGCGCACCAGGTGCGCAACACGGGCGCCCGTGACGCGGTCACCGTCCACGCCTACTCACCGCCGCTCGTCCCCACCCGCGAGTACCGGAGCCTGGCCGACATCCCCGACCGGATCGCGGCCCTCCCCGCGCCGGCACGACGGTCGACGGCCTCGGAGGAGCCGAGCCGCTCCCCCGGCGTCCTCGCGCCCGCGCCCCTCCGCGCCGTCCATGCCAGCGTGCTCGGGAAATGAGCCGGCGTTGAGCGTCGAGGAGTTCCTGAAGGCGGCCCGGGCCGGGCTGGACCGGTTGGAACCGGCGCGGGTCGAGCGCCTGCGCACGGGAGGCGGGTTGCTGGTGGACATCCGGCCGATGGCCAACCGCCGGGCGGAGGGCGAGATCCCGGGGGCCGTCGTGGTGGAACGCATCGTGCTGGAGTGGCGGCTGGACCCCGAGGGCCAGCACCGGCTCCCCGGGGTGGTGGCCGACCGCCCGGTCGTCGTCTTCTGCAACGAGGGCTACGCCTCCAGCCTCGCCGCCCGCGACCTGCGAACACTGGGGCTGCGGGCCGCCACCGACATGGTGGGCGGCTTCCGCGCGTGGAAGGCCGCCGGCCTGCCCGTGGTGCCCGGCGGTTCCCCAGCCGTGCCGTGACACCCCGCGCCGCGCGCCCGACCCGGGCGTGCGGCGCGAACGCGGGGCTCGGTCGGCCCCTCCGCGCGTGCCCCCGGGCCCCGCGCGGAGCCACCGGAGCCCTGGGACGGCGGGGACGGCGGCGTCCTCGGCGAACCGCCCGCCGTGGTCGTACCGCGCTCGGGAACCGTCCTCGGCGCACCACCTCCGGCCGGTTGGCCGGTTCAGGGCCGGAAGACCGGGTTCGGGAGCACCGTGAACGTGGCGCCATCCCAGTAGTCGCAGTCGTCGGCCTCGACCGCCAGGGTGATCCGGAACCCGGCGGAGACGTCGACGGTCACCTCGGACAGCACTCCCGGGACGACCTTCGTCCGTTCGACCGGCCCGTCATCCACCTGGGTCAACAGGGTGCGGCTGGTGTTGGGCGAACTGTCCGAGAGGGCCACCTCGGTGTGGAACTCCCCCACGTCCGCCGGGATGTTGTAGGTGATCGCGGCCTCGCACGGTCCGCTCTGCACCAGCGCGTCCGGGTACTCCTGCCGCAGCACCGTCGCGGACCCGATGTCGAAGTCGTACCCGCCATCCACTGCGGTCTGGTCCACCAACCGGATCTCGCCCACCGCCGCGACCGCCGTGTTCCGGCCCTGCTCGTCTCCGGCCGCGTCCGTTCCCCCGGCACCGGTGTCCGTGACCGCCGGCGGGTCGGGGGCGGCCGTCTCGGTGACCGTGACGGTGGCCGCCTCGTTCCCCCCGACCTCCCGACCGGCGAAGTACGCCGTGAACACCCCGGCCACCGCCGTGATCAGCGTGGTGACGATCGCGCCGACGAGTCCGATCCTGGCCACCCGGACCTTCGGGTCGTGCTGGCCTCCGCCCCCGCCAGCACCCGGCGGAGGCGTGGGATATCCGCCGGAAGTGCCGCCTCCCCCCGGAGGTCCTCCCCTCCCGGGTCCACCCGGAACCACCATCGCGAATCCCCCAGTGCCTACGGTGTGACCGACAGTTCACCCTCTGGCACTGTATCCAGCTTGTGGTCCGCACCACAGGGATTCCGCCAGTCCCCCTGCTCCGCCCCGCGCGCGGCCACCCCACGACCTGCCGGTTCCGCGACGAGGTCGTGGCTTCCCGGGCCTGCCGGAGAACCCGTGACCACCGACCTCGTGTGTGTGCGACGGCTCGACCGTCACCCCCGGTCGGCGCGGCGGCGCTCGTCCCCGGGGGTCGGGGGCGGTGGCGGTCGTGCTCCCGGCCCGGGAGTAGGGCGAAAACGCACCACCGGGGCGGCGGGCCCGGCTAGCGTGCCGGTCCTGTGAGACCGTTCACCGCGCTGCGCCGCCCAGGGGTCCTGCTGGCCGTCCTCGTCCCGCTGGCGCTGCTGCCGATGACCCTGGCCGACGGGGTGCTCGCCGTCCTGCTGGCCTGGTCCGGCGCGCTGCTGGGCCTGTTGGGGGTCTCCCTCGCGCTCCAGCTGGGCATGTTGCTCGGGGCGGCGCTCGGCGGCGGGCGGGTGACCCGCGTCGGTGTCGGCGTCGGCCGGCTGGTCCGGGAGTGGAGCACGCCGCGCCGGGTGGTCGCGGTGCGGGCCGTCCCCGTCTCGCTGTCGGTCTCGATCAGCCCGGACCGGCTCCCGGTGCGCCTCCGGTTGTGGGCGACGGGTCTGTGCTCCGCCCTGGCCGGAGCGACGGCCGCCGCCCTCCCGCTGCTCGGTGTGCCCGATCCGTTGTGGACCGGGGCTCTCCTCGGCGGGGTGGCGCGGATCGTCCACGCGCTGCTCCCCCGCGACACGGCCGGCAGCACCTCCACCGGGTGGCTGCTGTTCCGCCTGCCCCGGGTCTCCGGTGCCCGGCTCGCCGAGATGGAGGCGGCCCCGCTCGCCCGGGAGGTCACCGAGGCGGTGCTGGCCGGTCAGCTGACCGAGGCCGCCGCGGCCGCCGACCGGCTGGCGCGGGCGCGGCCGGGGACGTGGTCGACCTCCGCCTGCCAGGTCAGCGTCCTGGAGGCCACCGGCCGGTACGCCAAGGCGGTGGCGGTGACGATGGGCATGGTCCAGCGCGGTGGGGACGACCCCCGCCGGATGTCCTTCGCCCTGGCCGGGCTGGCCGGCCTCGCGGTGTCCGCGGTGGAGGTCGGCCAGGTGGAACCGGACACCGGGCTGCCGGTGGCGCGCAGGGCCATGTCGGACGCCGTGCGGCTCGGCTACCCGGAACACCGGCTGAACGGGACCCGTGCCGCGCTCGCCCTGCTCGACGGGGACGTGGCGGCCTCGGCGCGGCTCGCCGCGCTGGCCGCCGACCAGAGCCAGGGCCCGTTGTCCCGCGCGGACGACCTGGCCACCCTCGCCCGGGCCCGGATGGCGGCCGGCGACAACGCGGGGGCCCGCGAGGCGCTCGGCCGGGCCGAGGAACTCGCCGCCTGGTGGCCCCGGGTCGCGGCCGTGCGGGAACGCCTCGACGTGGGGGCGGTCCGCTGAGGGCGGCCGCGCCCCCGGACTGGCGGGGAACCCGCGAGCCGACCACGCGCTGGGCCGCCGCGTGCCGTGGGTCGCCGCACGGCGACGGGACGTCAGCCGGCCAGCACCACCAGGCCCAGTTCGGCCGGTTCGGTGAGCAGACCGTGGCGGGGCAGGACCCGGACCGTGTAGCCGGTGGCCCCGGCGTGCGGCAACACCACCTCGCCCCGGAAGGAACCGTCCTCCGTCCTGCGCATGTCGGCGGTGACCACCTCGTGCAGCTCGCCGTCCTCGTCCACCCGACCCACGACGGCCTGCACCATGACGTCCTCGTCGGTCAGCCCGGCCAGCTCGACGCGGCTGGTCACCGTCACCTCGGCCCCCAGCAGCGGCACGGACTCGCCGTCGTAGGACAGGTCGCTGTCCAGCACCCGCACCTCCGGCCACGCGGCCTCCACGCGGGAGCGGAACCCCGCCACCTCCCGGGCACCCCGGTAGTCGTCGGCCGACATGGTGCCCGCCGACCGGGCCGCCGGCAGGTAGCAGCCCTCGACGTACTCGCGCACCATCCGGCTGGCCTGCACCCTGGGCCCCAGCGTGGTCAGGGTGTGGCGCACCATCGACATCCACCGCGTCGGCACGCCGTCCTCCCGCCGCTCGTAGAACAACGGGGTCACCTCGTCGGTGAGCAAGCGGTAGAGCGCGGAGGCCTCCAGGTCGTCCCGCCGCCGGGGGTCGGTGACCCCGTCGGCGGTGGGGATGGACCAGCCGTTGCGACCGTCCTGGAACTCGTCCCACCACCCGTCCCGCACGGACAGGTTCAGGCCGCCGTTGAGCGCCGCCTTCATCCCGGACGTGCCGCAGGCCTCCAGCGGGCGCAGCGGGTTGTTCAACCACACGTCGCAGCCCCAGTAGAGGTACCGGGCGAGGGACATGTCGTAGCCGGGCAGGAAGACGATCCGGTGCCGCACCTCGGGGTCGTCGGCGAAGCGCACCACCTGTTGGATCAGTGCCTTGCCGCCCTCGTCGGCGGGGTGGGACTTGCCGGCCACCACGAGCTGCACCGGCCGGTCCGGGTCGAGCAGGATGGACCGCAGCCGGTCCGGGTCGCGCAGCATCAGCGTCAGCCGCTTGTAGGTGGGGACGCGGCGGGCGAAGCCGATGGTGAGGACGTCCGGGTCGAACACCGACTCGGTCCAGTCCAGTTCCAGTTCGGACGCTCCCCGGTGCAGCCAGGCGTCCCGCAGCCTCCGCCGCACCTCGGCGACGAGCCGTTCCCGCAGGGTGCAGCGGATCTCCCACAACAACGCGTCGGTGATCGGTTCGACCCCGCGCAGCCTGCTGGCGTGTTCCAACGCCGAGTCGGCGTCCCCGAAGAGCCGGTTGATCTCCCGGGCCGACCAGGTCGGGCCGTGCACACCGTTGGTGACGGAGGTGATCGGCACCTCCTCGGCGTCGAACCCGGGCCACCGCCCCCGGAACATGTCCCGCAGGACCCGGCCGTGGAGCTGGGACACCCCGTTGGCCCGCTGCGCGAGCCGCAGCCCCATGTTGGCCATGTTGAACATGTTCGGGTTGTCCTCGGCGCCCAGCGCGAGGACCCGCCGGGTGCTGACACCGGGCAGCAGGTCGTGGTCGCCGCCGTCGCCGAAGTAGTGGCGGACCATGTCGACCCGGTACCGGTCGATGCCGGCCGGGACGGGGGTGTGGGTGGTGAAGACCGTTCCGGCGCGGACGGCGGCGAGGGTCTGGTCGAAGTCCAGACCCTCCTGTTCGGTGAGTTCCCGGATGCGTTCCAGGCCGAGGAAACCGGCGTGCCCCTCGTTGGTGTGGAACACCTCGGGTTGGGGGTGGCCGGTGAGCTGGCAGTAGGCGCGGACCGCCCGCATCCCGCCGATCCCGGCCAGGATCTCCTGCTGGATGCGGTGGTCCTGGTCGCCCCCGTAGAGCCGGTCGGTGATGCCGCGCAGCTCCGGCTCGTTCTCGGGCAGGTCGGTGTCCAGCAGCAGCAGCGGCACCCGCCCGACCCTCGCCTGCCAGATCCGGGCGCGCAACACGCGGCCCCGGGGCATCGCCACCCGCACCAGGACAGGAGCGCCCTCGGCGTCGGTGAGCTGTTCGAGGGGCAGCGCGCGGGGGTCGATCAGCGGGTAGTGCTCGACCTGCCACCCGTCCGGCGACAGCGACTGGCGGAAGTAGCCGGACCGGTAGAGCAGGCCCACGGCCACCAGGGGGACGCCCAGGTCGGAGCAGGCCTTCAGGTGGTCGCCGGCGAGCACGCCGAGCCCACCGGAGTAGTTCGGCAGCGCCTCGGTGACGCCGAACTCCATCGAGAAGTAGGCGACGGCGGCCGGCAGGTCACCCAGCTCCTCCTGGCGGCGCTGGTACCAGCGCTGCTCGGTGAGGTACCGGCGCAGGTCGTCGTCGAGGGCGCGGGTCTGGGAGAGGAAGTTCTCGTCGCGGGCCAACTGCTCCAGGCGTTCCGCCCGCACCTCGCCGAGCAGCCGCAGCGGGTCGCCCTTCACCGTCGCCCAGGCCCGGGGGGAGATCGAGGCGAACAGGTCCTGGGTCGGCGGGTGCCAGGTCCAGCGCAGGTTCGTGGCCAGGGTGCCCAGGGCGCGCAGGGGCTCGGGCAGGTGAGCTCGGACGGTGAAGCGACGCACAGCTTTCACGAATGCGGACCCTATCTGTCCGGTAGCGGACGTGGTGGTGACGCGGGAGTGACGGGCGCCGCCTTTCCCGGGCTGGTGTGGCGACCCGGGTGGAGCGCGGCCCGGGGTGGGCGGTCGGCGCGCTGGTGCGGCGGGGCGGCGCCTGCCACGACGTCGCGACCGTCCACCCGGCGCACCATCCGCCCCAGGCGCCCGTTCCGTCTCACTCCGCTGCCTACCAGATGGGCAGAGTGCCACCACCGGGTTCACCCGTCCGACGCGATGCCCCCTTTCGTGTTCTCGGGGAGTGATCGGCGGCCGGGTGGGTACGGGTTCCGCCGCACCCGGCGCGGCGGACGCGGCGCCGCCGGCGGAGGCCGGCGTCTCCCCCTGCGTGGGCGCGGTGGATGCGCTCGCGGGCCCCCAGCGCGGGGTGACGGTCGGCGACCAGCCCTTCCAGCAGGACGTTTGCGGGTGACCCACCCGGGGGTAGTCGCGGATTCGAGTAGCCATCGCCGCCTGACGGGGTGACGATGTCTTACCTAGAGCGACCGCACGGTCACCGGAACTCACTGGGGAGGTCGGGCATGGGTCTACGTTTCTACGTGATCAGCGCTGCGGCGCTCATCACCTCCGCGGTCGTGGGAATCCTGCTGGGGGCGGTGGTGACCACGCTGCACTCGGACGTGACCCGCATCGAGACGTCCGTGATCACCCCGGCCGCCGACCACGACGTCCCCAGTCAGGAGAACGCCCCGGAGCCCCGACTGGCCACCGTGCCGGAACGCTGACCCGCCCCCGGCCGCACCGCCGCCCGCCCCGGCGTCCGCCCCAGGGCACTGGGCTCCCCCGTTCCCGCGTCGTCGGGCTCCCGCGCTGGCCCACCCGGTGCCACCGGTGGGCCGCGATCGCCCACCACCCCGGCTGACCCGAACCCGCGCTGCCGCCGCACCGACCGCGACCACAGGCCTCGACCCACTCCCGCGTCGCCGAGCCCCCGGTTCCCGGCTCCGACACGGTGCCGTTTCCGGGCGCCGGCCTCCCGATCGTGAAACCGAGGCGTGCGGTCCTCCGCCGACCGCGAGCGGGCGCACGACGGAGCCAGCGGAGTGGGCCACGAGTCGGGGCGTGCGTGCTCCCGAATCCAGCGCCCCTCCCCGAGCCCCCGCCCTCTCCGCGCTCGTTGGCGCTGGCCGACCCGAAGCCTCCGGAGGACGACGGTCGGGTCACCGGAAACCCTCGGACGCCCCGAATTTCCCCGGACCGAATTCTCGCCGAGGCCTGGTGGATAACCTGTGGGAAATCCAGGGAAAGGCATTTTCGACAATGTTGACGGCACACGGGATAACCTTCTCCTACGACGGGAGGAAATCGACCCTGACCGATGTGAGCATTCACGTGCGCTCCGGACGAACCATTCTTCTTGGGCCGAACGGCGCAGGGAAGACGACGTTGTTGAACGTCCTCGCGGGCAACGTGAGCGCACGTGCGGGCAGCGTCGCGCTGTCCGTCGGCGACGGTGTTCCACCGGTCCAGCCCCGCGACCGCGCCCGGTACGCCCGCGCGGTGGGGTGGTTGCCGCAACGGGCCACCCCGGTGCGGGGCCTCCGCGTGCGCGAACAGGTCGCCTACTCGGGCTGGCTGAAGGGCATGTCCAGGACCACCGCCTGGGAGGCGGCGCTGCCCGCGCTGGACCAGGTGGGGATGGCCGCGCACGCCCAGGACAGGGCCAACCGGCTCTCCGGCGGGCAGCTCCGCCGGGTCACCCTCGCCCAGTGCCTGGTGCACGGGTCCCGGGTGCTGCTCCTGGACGAACCGACCGCCGGGCTCGACCCGCGAGAACGGGACCGGTTCGCCGAGATCCTCCTCGGGTTGCCCGCCGAGGTCGCGGTCGTCGTGTCCACCCACGATGTCGTCGACCTCGTGGAAGTCGTCGGCCAGGTGGTGGTGCTGAACGGGGGTCGGGTCGTGTTCACCGGATCTCCGGCCGAGTTCCTCGACCACGGCGACCCGTCGCTGCCGGTATCCCGCCAGGCGGCCTCCGCCTATTCGGCGCTGGTCGAGGAGCGGACCCATGCCTAGGACCCCGGTGCTCTGGCGCGGCTCGCTGTTCCCGCTGGCCGCCCCGGCCCTCGCGCTCTTCTCCTGGCTCTGGGTCAACTCCCAGCTGGCGACCGAGGACCGGTACTGGGCGGCTGGCTCGGCCACCGCCACCTCGGCCGCCTTCCTCCTCGGCCCGCTGACCGCCGCGCTCGCGGCCCGCGAGGTGGGGCGGGTCCGAGATGCCAGCGCGGTGTTCGGGCGCCCGGTCCGGTCCCCGGCCCGGGTCGTGGTGGACGCCGTCGCGCCCGCCACCGCCGCGGGCCTGGTCGGGGTGCTCGCCGCCTACCTGACCGCCGGCTGGCACCTGCTGGGAGTTCCCGGCGGGCCCGACGGACGGTTCGTCCTGCTCGCCGTGCTGGTGGTCGTCGCGCACACGGCCGTCGGCGCCGCGTTCGGTTGGTGGTCGCGGCCCCTCATCGCCATCCCCTCCTGCTTCATCCTGCTGTACTGCTGGATGGCGCTCCCGATCGGCGTGGAGCCGATGTGGCTCCGCCACCTCACGGGTTTCACCGACTGGGGGCTCGCCGTCTACCTGGAGGTGGATCCCGCCGGGGTGTGGGCTCCGATCCTCGTCAACGGTGGCGTCCTCGTCGCGTTCGCCCTCGCCCTCGCCTGCTCCGCCCCCGACCGGAGCCCGAGGTCCACCGCCACGGGTGCCGTCCTCTGCGCGGCTGTCCTCGTTCCCGCCCTCGCGGGCGGGATCTCCACCGCGAGGCACCTCGGCCCGGACCCGGTCGTTCTCCGGGCGGCTCCCGACGAGTGCTTCGACGGTCCCGTCACCCTCTGCGTCTACCCCGAGGACCTCGACAGGGTCGAGGAGATCCGGGCGGGCGTGGATCTCGCCGTGGCCGAGCTGACCTCGCGGGGTTTCCCGGCACCCACCCGCGCGATCCACGGCGTGGGTGCCGACGACGAGGAGACCTGGACGTTCACCATGAACGCCTTCTCGTCCCCGGAGAGCCTGGCCAGTTCGATCGTCGCCGCTCAGGTCCCCTCCATGCCGGAAGGCTGCGGCGGCATGGGCACGTACCTCACCTACTACCTGGCCCTGGACTGGCTGACCACCGCTGAGGACGAGTTCGACGATCCGGAGCTGAACGAGCACTGGGCGGCGCTGCACCGGCTCCCCGAGGAGGACCAGCTCGCGTGGTTCCACGGTGCCCGGGACGCGGTGGCCGCCTGCGGGTCCCACCTGGACGCGCTCGGGCCGGAGGTGTCGTGAGGTTCTGGGCGACCAACCGGGCCCTGCCCGTCGTCACCGGGATGTGGTTGGTGACGCTCGTCCTCGTGGCGCCCTTCGGGTCCACCCTCGTCCCCACGCCCAACGTCCTGGGCGGCATCGCCCTCGCGCTCCCGGCGGCGGTCCTGATCCCCCTGCTCTGCTCGGGGTCCGTCGCCTACCTGCTGTCGAGGGCACCCCGGGACTGGGAGGCGAACGCGGTGCGTCCGGTTCGGGTGTACGACAGCGCCTTCCTGGTGGCGCTCGGCGGCCTGTACGGGGTCCTGTGCCTGGCCCTCCACGTCACGGACCTCCAACCGACGGCGGTGATCGCCGCCCGCAACGCCCTCGGGTTCACCGGGCTGGCCCTGCTGGTGTCCCGGTTCTCCACCGCCGTCTCGGCGGCCACGGTGCCCACCCTGTACGCGGTGGCCGCCATGGTGTTGGGCGACCGGGGGCGGTCCTGGTGGGCGTGGCCGGTGTCCGACGTGTTCTCGGTGCGGGCGCTGGGCCTGGCGGTGCTGGTGTTCGTCCTCGGGGTGGTGGCGCACGCCTGGCTCCCCGATTGGCTCCGGCGCCGCCAGGTCGCCCGCTGACCCGGCCCGTCAGCGCGGGGGCGCACGCGGTCCGACGCGTGCGCCCCCGCCGGGTGGCACGACCGCCCGGTGGCACGACCGCCGGGTGGCACGACCGCCGGGTGGCCCGCCACCGCGCATGCCCGGGGCGCGGGTCGAACGCCAGGTGTCCCGGGGCCGGAGGCCGTGGAGACCCGCACACCCGCGTGGCACGAGTCGCTGACCGACCGCCGCGAGGGGAGCCCAGGAGGCGGGTGGGCCGGCCGGGGCACCCGCCCTCTACGGTGGCCGGCATGAGCGAGCAGCAGCGGCTGGCCGACGGCGACGTCGCGCCCGACTTCACCCTCACCTCGGCCGACGGCGACCAGGTCTCCCTCTCCGACTACCGGGGCCAGCGGGTGCTGGTGTACTTCTACCCCGCCGCCGGCACCCCCGGCTGCACGAAGCAGGCCTGCGACTTCCGGGACAACCTCGCCGAGCTGTCCGAGGCCGGCCTGTCGGTGATCGGGATCTCCCCGGACAAGCCGGAGAAGCTCGCGAAGTTCCGGGACGCCGAGAACCTGACCTTCCCGTTGCTCTCCGACCCGGAGAAGGCGGTGCTCACCGCCTGGGGCGCCTTCGGGGAGAAGCAGATGTACGGGAAGACGGTCACCGGGGTCATCCGCTCCACCTTCGTGGTGGACGAGGAGGGCCGGATCGCGACCGCCCTGTACAACGTGCGCGCCACCGGCCACGTCGCCAAGCTCCGGCGGGACCTGAGGATCTGAGGGCGAGCACGCCGGAGGCGGGCCGCCACCACCCGGTGCGCGGTCCCGCCGGCCAGGCCTCCCGTTCCCGATCAGGGATCTCGACCGCCGACCTCGCCGGCCGGGCCTGCCGAGGAACGCGGCCGCCCACGTCGGCGGGCGCAGCCCGGGCGGGAGCGCCGACCCGGCCGGCGAGGCGCGCGGGCGGTCAGCGGGAAGCACCCGGCGGTCACCGCCGGCGCGGCGCTCGGCACGAGCGGCCGAAGATCCCCTGCCGACCGGGACGCCGCTGGTCGAGCCCGGGCCGGGCACCGCCGGCGCCCCCAGGACCGACCGGGCTGGACCCGCCCACTCCCCTCGGGGCGTGCCGGGCGAGCGCGAGATCCGGTGATCCGGCGCCAGCGTCGTGGTTCCCCGATCAGCTCTCGGCGAGGGCGAGCAGGGCTGGCAGCATCGCGCGCAGGGCGCGCCCCCGGTGGGAATGGGCGTCCTTCTCCTCGGCGGTGAGCTCCGCCGAGGTCCGCCCCTCACCCTCCGGCTGGAAGATCGGGTCGTAACCGAACCCGTTCCCGCCCCGGGGCTCCCGGGTGAGGCGGCCCCGCCACTCCCCGCGCACCACGATCTCCGAGTCGGTGCCCTCCGGCCCGCCACCGGGAACGACCAGGGCGGCGGCGGACACGAAGGCCGCCCCCCGGCGTTCCTCCGGCACGTCGGCGGTCTGCGCGAGCACGAGTTCCAGGTTCGCCAGGTCGTCGCCGTGCCGCCCCGCCCAGCGGGCCGACAACACCCCCGGCATCCCGTTCAGCGCGTCCACCGCGAGCCCGGAGTCGTCGGCGACCGAGGGGAGCCCGGAGGCCCGCGCGGCGGCCCGCGCCTTGATCAGCGCGTTCTCCTCGAAGGTCGCGCCCGTCTCCGGTTCCTCCGGGAACTCGGGCACGTCGCCGAGGCCGACGACCACCAGGTCCCGCACGTGCGCGGTGAGGAGGATACGCCGCAGTTCGTCGAGCTTCTTCGTGTTGCGGGACGCCACCAGCAGCCGGTGCGCCGACCCCGGGTCGCGCCCCGTCACTTCGCCGCCCCCGGCAGCTCGCCCGGGTAGGGCAGGGCCAGCGCCTCGGCCTGGATCTCGGTCAACCGCGCGCAACCCGCGATCGCGTAGTCGAGCATGGTGTCCATCGTGGACCGGGTGAAGGTCGCGCCCTCGCCGGTGCCCTGCACCTCGATGAGCGTCCCGGTGTCGGAGGCGACCACGTTCATGTCGACCTCGGCGCGGGAGTCCTCCTCGTAGGGCAGGTCGAGCCGGACCCGGCCGTCGACCACGCCGACGCTCACGGCGGCCACCGCGCAGGACAGCGGCTTGGGGTCGGCGAGCCGTTTCGCCGCGCCCAGCCAGGTGATCGCGTCGGCCAGCGCGACGTAGGCGCCGGTGATCGCGGCGGTCCGGGTGCCGCCGTCGGCCTGGATGACGTCGCAGTCGATCGCGATCGTGTTCTCCCCGATCGCGGACATGTCGAGGCAGGCGCGCAACGCGCGGCCGACGAGCCGGCTGATCTCGTGGGTCCGGCCGCCGACCCGACCCTTGACCGACTCCCGGGAACTCCGGGTGTGGGTCGCCGAGGGCAACATGGCGTACTCGGCCGTCACCCAGCCCAGCCCGGAACCGGCACGCCACCTCGGCACGCCCTCCTGCACGCTGGCGGCGCACAGCACCCGGGTCCGCCCGAACTCCACGAGCACGGAACCGGCGGGCCACTGCTGGTATCCCCTGGTGATCCGAACATCCCGGAGAGCGTCGTCCTGTCGACCATCCGCACGAGCCATTCGGTCACCCTAGGACATCGGCGGCCCGCGACCGGAGTCGACTCGACGGGCCGGCACGCGCCCCCGCGCCCCGACCACCAGGCCCGGGGACCACCCACCGCCACGCCGGCGGGAGCGACGTCGAGCGAGCCAGCCGGGGTCGCCGGCCTCGGCGTCGCACCACACCGGAGGGGGGCCACCCCGGTGACACACCCGCTGCCACGGTCCGCGTCGATCCGGTCACCGGGGGCTAGCATCCGCTGTCGTGGCCGCGAACCGGGTGTACCGGGACGGGGTCCTGGCTGGGGAGGACGTCGCCGAGGACGAACTGGCGGCCCTCCTCCGCGAGGGCTCCGCCCTCGTCTGGCTCGACCTGCCAGCCCCCAGCCGTTCGACCCTGGAGCGGCTGGCGGACAAGCTCGGCCTGCACGAGCTGGCGGTGGAGGACGCCGGGCAGGAGCGGCAGCGCCCGAAGCTCGACCGCTACGACAACCACCTGTTCCTCGTCGTCTTCGCGACGAGCCTTCGAACGGCGGTCAGCGGACCGGCCGGGGCCGCCGGCGACCGCACCGGGATGGACACCGCCCCCGTGGCGCGGAGCGGGCCGGGCGGGACGACCCCGGCACCGGGCCAGCAGGGCGATGACGCGGAGGGCCGCGTCCACCTCTCGGAGGTGGACGTGTTCGTGACGGCGAACGCGCTCATCACGGTCCGCCGGTCCCCCGGGCTGGACCTGGATCGGCTGCGGGACCGGTGGGACACCGGCCCGGGGCGTGACGCGCAGACCGTCGACTCCCTGCTGTACGGGTTGCTCGACGTCGTCGTCGACGGGCACTTCGACGTGGTCCAGTCCTTCGACGACCAGCTGGAGGACCTGGAGACGATGCTCTTCGAGGAGCACACCGACATGCGCCGCGCGCAGCGCGTCTCGTTCCGCACGCGGAAGGACATGCTGGCGGTACGGCGGGTGGTGCTGCCCATGCGCGAGGTGCTCGGCGGCCTGATGCGGGACTCGACCGGGCTCGTCGGGGACCGGATGACGCCCTACTACCAGGACGTCCACGACCACGTGCTCCGGGCCACCGAGTGGTTGGAGGGGGTGCGGGAACTGGCCAGCACGCTGCGGGAGACCCAGTTGGCGCTCCAGGGCAACCGGCTCAACGTCGTCATGAAGAAGGTGACGAGCTGGGCGGCGATCATCGCCGTGCCGACCGCCATCACCGGCTTCTACGGGCAGAACCTGCCCTACCCCGGGTACCTGGACCACGGCGGCGTCGTCACGTCCTCGATCCTCATCGTGGTCACCTCCGTCGCGCTGTACCTGCTGTTCACCCGGCGGGGCTGGCTCTGACGGAGCCGAGAGGGCCGGCGCGGCCCGCCGGTCGTTCCCACCGGTCGTTCCCACCGGGTGTCGGAGCGGGGACCCGACCACCTCCGCCCGGCTCGGCGCCGCTCCGCCGCGCCGGGGAGCGCTCCGCCGGTCGCTCCTCGCGGTGGTGGCGCGGCGGCTCGGCCGGCGGGCTCCCTCACACCTCGTGGCGCGCGCCCGGCTCCGCCAGTTCGGTGGGCCCGCCGAAGGCCAGCGAGGCCTCGGCGGCGACCTCCGAGGCGTCCTCCCAGGGGGCGACGTGGGTGACCAGCAGCCGACGCGCCCCCGCCCGCCTCGCGAGTTCCCCGGCCTGCCGGCCCGACAGGTGCAGGCCGGGCGGGGCGCCCTGGCGGTGCGGCCAGGTCGCCTCGGCGAGCAGCAGGTCGGCGTGTTCCGCGAGACGTCGGACGGTCGGACCACCGCCCGTGTCCCCCGTGTAGGCGAGGACCCGGTCGCCGTGCCGGACGCGGAACCCGAACGCCGGGCAGGAGTGGGGAACGGGGAACGCGCTGACCTCCAGGTCACCGATCACGGCCGGGGTCGCGGTGAGGTCCTCCAGGTCATGGAAGTCGAGGACGTCGGTCAGGTCCGTGGTCGCGGCCGACCCGGGTTCGGCGGCGTAGAGGCCGGCGAGCCGCCGCGCGGCGCCGCGCGGCGCGTGGACGGGCAGGCGCCGCGCGGGCCGGGGACGGCGCGGCTGGTGGCGGAGGGCGACGACCAACGCGGCCAGGTCGGCGCAGTGGTCGACGTGCAGGTGGGAGAGCAGGACCGCGTCCAGCTCGAACGGGTCGACGTGGCCGGTCAGCGGGCCGAGGGTGCCGTTGCCCAGGTCGAGGGCGATCCGGGTCCGCCCGGTCGTCACCAGGTAGCCGGAGGCGGGCGAGGTGGGTGAGGGCACGCTGCCGGCGCAGCCGAGGACCGTCAACAACATGCCCCCAGCCTGCCGGAACCGGGCGGCCCGAGCCGCACGACCCGACCCGCGTCCGACGCGGGCTGCCGTCGTGGGGGACGGGGTCCTGCCGAGCGGCGGTTCAGCCGGCGGCGGCCGGCACGGCCGTGCCGGCACCCGCGAAGTGGGGGCCGAGGAACCGGCGGGCCAGCCGCGCGAAGGGTTCCGCCGGGCCGGTGGCCGAGTAGGACCGCACGGCGGAGTCCACCAGCTCCGAGGGGCGGAGGAGGTCCCGTTCGGTGAGCACCCGGACGACGTCCTTCGCCGTCTCCTCCGCGCTGGACACCAGGGTGACGTCCGGTCCCATCGCGATCTGGATGACGCCGGTCAGCAGCGGGTAGTGGGTGCAGCCGAGCACCACGGTGTCGACGTCGGCGGCCTGGAGGGGTTCCAGGTAGCCCTGCGCCAGACCGAGGACCTGCCGGCCGGAGGTGACGCCCCGCTCCACGAAGTCGACGAACCGGGGGCAGGCCGCGCTGGTCACGGTGACCCTCGGGTTCGCGGCGAAGGCGTCCGGGTAGGCCCGGGACCGCACGGTCGCCTCGGTGCCGATGACGCCGACCCGGCCGGACCTGGTGGCGGAGACGGCGCGGCGGACGGCGGGGACGACCACCTCCACCACCGGGACCGGGTAGCGTTCCCTCGCGTCGCGCAGGCAGGCCGCCGAGGCGCTGTTGCAGGCGATCACCAGCAACTTCACCCCCTGGTCTACCAGGGTGTCTGCGACGGAGAGCGCGTGCTCCCTGATCTCCTCGATGCGCAGCGGACCGTAGGGGCCGTTGGCGGTGTCACCGACGTAGCGGACGTGCTCGGCGGGCAGCTGGTCGGTGATGGCCCTGGCGACGGTGAGCCCACCCACCCCGGAGTCGAAGACGCCGATGGGCGCGTGCGGGTCGGTGATCTCCCGCCACCCCCGGTCGCCGGGTGGTCGGGGCGTCACGGGGACCCGCCGTGGACCCTCGGGCGCGCAGTCCCGGCGCCGGCGCCGCGGCTGTTCGCCCTGGCGACGAACCAGGCGGCCAACAGCCCGCCGATCGCGCCGAAGAGGTGGCCCTGCCAGGAGATCCCCGGCGTGGTGGGCAACACGCCCCACAGCATCCCGCCCCAGACGAAGAAGAGCACCAGGGACACCAGGACCTGGCCGAGCGCCCGGTTCAGGATCCCCCGGACCAGCAGGAACGCCAACCAGCCGAAGATGAGGCCGGACGCGCCGACGTGGGCGGTCCCCACGCCGCCCGTGACCCAGGTGCCGAGCCCGCCCACCAGCCAGATCACGCCGGTGACGGCCGCGAACTGCCCGAACCCGCCGGACATCGCCAGGAACGCCAACACCAGCACCGGCACCGTGTTGCCGAGGAGGTGCGGCCAGCTGCCGTGCAGCAGTGGCGCCCACAGCACCCCGTCGAGGCCGGCGAGCGACAGCGGGAGGATGCCGTGCCGCACCAGCCCACCCCCGGTGAGGCTGTTGACGAGCTGCACCACGTAGAGGAGCGCGACGAACGCGCCGACCACGACGGCGGCCTGTCGGGGATTGGGGGGCAGCACGCGTTTCGCGGGCGGGCGGGGAGAGCTCACCACAGGATCCACACCTCGAGGGTACGCACCGGACCGACTTCGCCCCTCCGGGACGACCCGGGTGCCACCCTGGTTTCCTGGCCGCTCCCCGGTCCGACCGGCGAGGAACGACCCCGTGCGGCGTCGACCTCCGCCCGCACCGCCGCTCCGGTGGAAAACCCCTGAGCAGGGCGCCTGGGCCACCGGGTTGGCGGCAGGTCGACGGCGGACCGTTCACCGCTCGCGACCCTTCCGTCATGATCAGCCGATAGGCTCAGCCGGGTTGACAGGGCTGGTTGACCGCGCGGGGGCGGAGGGTCTGGGCGTGACGGAAACGACGACGTGCGAGGTGGCGGTGGCCGCCCAGGCGGTGCTGGGCGCCGCTCCGACCTGGGACGCGAGCGCCGACTCGCTGTTGTGGGTCGACTCCTTCAGCCAGGAGGTCCACCGGTACCAGCCGGCGAGGGACCAGGACGACGTCCTGTCCGTGCCGCAGATCGTCAGCGCGGCCCGCCCCCGGTCCCGGGGTGGCATCGTCACGAACCTGCGGGACGGGGTCGCGTTGATCGACACCGACAACACCCGAACCTGGCTCGTGTACTGGGCCAGGGACGGGGTGCGTGGCGGCGAGGCGGCGGTGGACCCCTCGGGGCGGCTCTGGGCGACGACGACCCGCGCGGACGGCGGCGGCACCGACGGCTGGCTGGTCAGCGTCGAACCGGACGGGGCGGCGCGGGTCGCCCTGCACGGGGTCGGCCTCGGAGCCGGCCTGGGCTGGAGCCCGGACTGGCGGCTCATGTACTTCGTGGACGCCACCAGCCGTCGCATCGACGTCTTCGACTTCGACGCGTCCACCGGCGCCTTGGGGAACCGCCGGGAGTTCCGGGCCTTCGACCGGTCCGAGGGGCTCCCCGGTGGGATCGCGGTGGACGCCGAGGGCTGCGTCTGGGTGACGATGTACGGCGCGGGCTCGGTGCGGCGCCACACGCCGGACGGGGCGTTCGACCGGGAGTTCCGCCTGCCGGTGAGCCGGCCGACGGCCTGCGCGTTCGGCGGTATCGGGTTCACCGACCTCTACGTCACCTCCGCCCGGCACGGGATGGGCGACCAGCAGCTGGCCGACGAGCCGGAGGCGGGGTCGTTGCTGGTCCTGCCCGACGTGGGTGCCGGACAACCGTCGACGGTGTTCCCGGGCTGAACCGTCCCGGCCTCCGGTCGACGCCGTCCCGGCGGGCGGCCGCGGAGGACCGGCGGGCGCGCGAGCCCTCGTCGACGCGGGTGCCACGCTGAGCGCCGCCCCGGGGGCGTCGCCCCGGCGGGCTGTCGGTCGAACCCCGGCCCAGCGATCGCCCCATCCGGCGGCCGGTGAACCAGGGCGGCCCGAGGACACCGTGTGATGGAGGGCGCCGCGGGGAGGACGCGAACGCGTCTCCCCGCTCACCGACCTGCCAAGGGGGCGGCGGAACAGCTCGGTCACGTCGCCGGGACCCGCCTCCCGGGGAACCGACATGGGTCCGGCTCCAGGGGCCGTCCCGCGAGGACGCCGCCCCCCTCCGGACGGACCCGACCGCCACCACGACCCACCCTCCGCGTGCTGCCGGGCGGACCGCCGCCGCCCCGGACCGCCGGTGGGGCCGGTCCACGGCTGAAGGAGCAGCGGGCGGTCACGCCCAGAGCTGGGTGTCCAGGCGTTGGGCCGCGTCGGTCAGGTCACCGCTGTAGGCACCGGTGGACAGGTACTTCCAGCCGCCGTCGGCCACCACGAACGCCACGTCACCGGACTCACCCGCGCCGGCGACCTTCTCGGCCACGCCCAGCGCGGCGTGCAGGACGGCGCCGGTGGAGATGCCGGCGAAGATGCCCTCCTCCGTCAGCAACTGCCGGGTGCGGCGGAGCGCGTCGTAGGAGCCGACGGAGTAGCGGCCGGTGAGGACCTCGGGGTCGTACAGTTCGGGGACGAACCCCTCGTCGAGGTTCCGCAGGCCGTAGACCAGTTCCCCGTAGCGGGGCTCCGCGGCGACGACCTGCACGCCGGGACGGTGTTCCCGCAGGTAGCGGCCCACGCCGACGAGGGTCCCCGTGGTGCCGAGCCCCCCGACGAAGTGGGTGATCTCCGGCAGGTCGCGCAGGATCTCCGGCCCCGTCGTCGAGTAGTGGGCCTCGGCGTTCGCCGGGTTCCCGTACTGGTAGAGCATGACCCAGTCCGGGTGTTCCTCGGCGAGTTCCTTGGCCACCGCGACGGCCTGGTTCGAACCGCCGGCCGCCGGGGAGAACCTGATCTCCGCGCCGTAGGCGGCCAACAGTTGCCGACGCTCCACCGAGGTGTTCTCCGGCATGACGCAGATGATCCGGTAGCCCCGGAGACGAGCGGCCATCGCCAGCGCGATCCCGGTGTTGCCCGAGGTGGGCTCCAGGATCGTCGCGCCGGGAGTGAGCCGACCGTCCCGTTCGGCCGCCTCCAGCATGGCCAGGGCCGGCCGGTCCTTGATCGAACCCGTCGGGTTGCGGTCCTCCAGCTTCGCCCACAACCGGACGTCCTCGCTGGGGGAGAGGCGGGCGAGCCGCACCAACGGCGTGTCGCCCAGCGCGTCGAGCAGGGAGTCGTATCTGGCCACGGACTGCTCCTTCGTGGGTTCGCCCCGGGGAGGGCGGCGGCGGCCGGCGGGAGGCGACCCCGTCAGCCGCCGGCGACCGCGGGAAGGATGGTGACGTTGTCGCCGTCCTTGACCTCGGCGTTCAGCCCGCCCGCGAACCGCACGTCCTCGTCGTTGACGTAGACGTTGATGAAGCGGTGCAGCGCGTCCTCCTTCACCAGCCGGGCCTTCAGGCCGGCGTGCCGGGACTCCAGGTCGTCGATGACCTGTCCCAGCGTGCCGCCACTGGCCTCGACGGACTTCTCACCGCTGGTGTGCGTGCGCAGGATGGTGGGGATCGAGACCTTGACTGCCATGGTGGTACCTCCTGATCGGTGCCGTGTTCGGGGAGGGGACGCCGATCCGCACGACGTCCGGCCGGGTCGCCTCAGTCGGCGTCGGGCACGTCGTCCGCTCCCGTGTGGGAGAACATGTACGACTCGACGACGTCGACCTGTTCCTCGGTGACCACCCCGTCGACGATGCGGTAGGAACGCAGTTCGACGTCATGGGCGTCCCGAGTGGACACCAGCACGTAGTGCGCGTCCGGTTCGGACGCGAAGGACACGTCCGTCCGCGACGGGTAGGCCTCGGTGGCGGTGTGCGAGTGGTAGATGACGACGGGGACCTCGTCGGCCTCGTCCATCGCCCGCCAGACCCGCAGCTGTTCCATCGAGTCGAAGCGGTAGAAGGTGGGCGAGCGTTCGGCGTTGACCATCTCCACGAGGCGCTCGGGACGATCCGAGCCCTCCGGTCCGGCGATGACGCCGCACGCCTCGTCGGGGTGGTCCCGGCGGGCGTGGGCCACCATCGCGTCCACGAGGTCGCGTCGGATCACCAGCACAGGTCAATCCTACGGCCGCTGTCGAGGCGATCCCAGATCGTGGGCAGGGGGCCGGCGGTCGTCGACCGGACCTCGCGCGGCCGCTTCGGCAGCCAGTTTCCGCAGCTCGCCGGCCAGGCTGGGGAACACCGTGGTCACCAGGAGACCCCGCACGAAGGCCAACCAGGTGACCGCGACGGCGTCCGGGCGACCCCGGCGGGCGCGGGCCGCGACCCGGAGGTCATCCCGCCGGGCCAGGCGGAGTTGCGCGTGGCCGAGCACGGAGATCCAGTCGGGCACCTCGGCCGGGTCGATCCGCACCTCGGCGAAACCGCCGGCCGCCAACACCCTGCGGGCGGCGGCCAACACCTCGGCGCGCAGCCCGGCCCGCCGCTCGTCCCCGTACCGGGCCTCCACCACCGGGTCCGGGTGGACGGCGGGGAACAACCGGCGGTCCAGGTCCTGGTCGTCGCGGTGCTGCCACCATCGGCGCGCGGGAGCGGCCGGCCGGCTCGGCCCGGCGAGTTCGGCGGCCAGTTCCACCACGAGGTGCCGCAGGACCTCGGCGGTGTCCTCGGACATCGTGAGGACCACCCGGCCGTCGTGCAGGGCCGCCGCCGCGTGTCCGCCCGCCTCCCGCGAGGGAACCGGTGGGGTCATCGCGGGAGTGCTCACCCTCATGCCTCCTGGAGCAGAGTCGGGGACAGCCCGAGGAACTGGAGGCGGGAGGCGATCGCCTCGGCCTCCTCGACGTCCTCGGCACTGGCGATCTCGGCGGAACCGAGCCCTCGGACGGCGAGGGTGCGGCGCAGGGCCTCGTCCGCGCTGACGTGCAGGGTCAGCATCAGCGCCGAGGCAACGGTGGCGATGTCGTTCCTGGCATCGTCGCGAAGCAGCACGGACCACCTGGCCCCTGGTGCGTTCATGATCGGATCATCGGTCGGGTGCCACGGAGTGTTAGCGGCCTCGACGGTGAACTTCCGCCACACGTGGGAGGGAACGGCACCGACTCCTCCGGACGGCCCAGTGGTTCCGTGCCCGGCGTCAACGCGTGCCTCGCGCCCGTCGCCCCGGCGCCGGTACCCAGGCCCCGGCCGGTCGCGTCGGGCGGGGGCGTCCTTGCCGACATCCAGGCCAAGGAGCACCCCGGAACCGCTGTTCGTCCACCTGCCGTTCACTCGCCGCGGGTGGTCACCGGGCAGGGCGTCGACGGCCGGCACCCCCGTGACGACGAGACCTCCCGAGCCGGTGGCCGTGTCCCCATCAGCGGTCTCGACGCCACCAGACCCGGTGACACCACCCCCGGATCATGCGCTCGACTGGGGGCGCCAGTCATGCCGGGCCTGGCGACGACGACTCCTTGACCAGGAGCTCCGACAACGGTGGCGGGGAGGCGTGGCACCGGGTGGGTGCTGGGGAGCCCGGCGAGCGGGGAGACCAGGCGGACCCCGAAGCCGGCGGGAGCGCCCCCGGACCCCGACCCCGCCCCGGCCTCAGCCGAGGGCCGAGGGGTAGAGCTCCCGGTAGCTGGGCACCACACCCCCCGGCGCGGCGGCGAGCACCGCGTGCACCACGGCCCGGGCCACGACGTCCGCCGCGGCCTGCGCGAGTTCGTCCACCAGGGCGGTGCGGGCCGGTCCGGTGGGCGGCAGCGGCCGGCGTCCGGTCGCCAGGGTGAAGAGGGTGTCCCCGTCGAACACCGAGTGCGCGGGGCGGACACTCCTGGCGATGCCGTCGTGGGCGACGGCCGCGACCCTGCCGCACTCGGCGCGGGTCAGGTCGGCGTCCGTGACGACCGCGCCGATCAGGGTGTTGAGGGAGCGGGCCGGTGCGCGCCGGGCCGCGGCGCGGCGGATCTCGTCCGCCGACGGGGGGACCAGGCCGAACTCGCCGGGGAAGCCGAGGGGCCAGCCGAACGGGAGGCCGGTGGCCGGGTCGACCACCTCACCCGCCGGGTTCGCCACCGTCAACGCTCCCACCGTCCACCCCGTGGGGAGCAGGACGCTGGCGGTACCGACGCCGCCCCGCAGCGAGCCGGCGGCCGCGCCGGCACCGGCGCCGACCGACCCGGTGGCCGGTGGTTCCCCGCTGGCGTCCTCGCAGGCGTGGTGGCCGAACCCGGCGTCGGGGACCCGGCCCCACGCGGTCTCCTCCAGGTCGAAGAGCACGGCGGCCGGCACGATGGGCACGACGTTGGGCACCGGCCCGTCGACGGCGCCGCCGGTGTTCCCCGGTTCGGGGCCCACCCGGAACCCGTGTCCCCGCGCGCCCAGCCAGCGCATCACCCCGTCGGCGGCGGCGAGCCCGTAGGCGCTCCCGCCGGCCAGGCAGATCGCGTTGACGCGTTCCACCAGGCGACCCGGGGCCAGCAGGTCGGTTTCGCGGGTGCCCGGGGCGCCGCCCCGCACGTCCACACCGGCGGTGACGCCCTCCGGGGTCAGCAGCACCGTGCAGCCGGTCGCCCAGCCGGCGTCGAGGCGGTGGTGGTGGCCGACCAGGACGCCGGGCACGTCGGTGACGGCGTTCCCGGGCCCCGGGGTCGGCGGCGTGACGTCGGCGGTCCCGGCCCCGGTCACGAGGTCAACGCCTCCACGAGCGTTTCCTGGACCACCGTGAGCCAGTGGTAGACACCCAGGTGCGGGGCCCGGGGGTCGTCCTGCGCGACCTCCTCGGGGCCGTCCTCCCTGATGTCCAGGGCGGTGCCCAGGGCGAGCCGCACGTCGTTCAGCGCGGCCAGCCAGGCGTCGGCCTGCTCGTCCGCCAGCTCGATGCGACCGCCGGACTCCGGGCAGGTGTCCAGCACCACCTGGGCCACCCCGGTCTTGTGCTCCAACAACTCGGGTTCGTGCACCGACCGCAGGGCCGCCGCCGAGTCGCTGTCCCGCTCGCTGAGCTCGCCGTCCTCCTCCTCGGCCCGGTGGAAGTCCGGCAGCAGCCGGCGGAGCACCGGGTCGTCGGGGGCGGTCGAGTGCCCGGTCCGGATCCCGGTGAGCTCGGCCAGCTCGTCCCTGGGACCGTCGTCGGCCCGCCCGGACAGCATCTCGTGGACCTGCCCCACCAGGCCGCGCAGCACGGCGGCCTCCTGCCTGGAGAAGTCGGTGACCAGGACCGTTCCCCGTCGGCTCCACCCGTTCATCGCGCTGTTCCGGCGCACCGCCGACGACCGCCGGCCGCGCCGATCCCCCTTCTCTCCGTGCTCAGTGATCCTGGAAACGCGGTGGTCGCGTGCCGACCCGCGCCGGTCGCCGCGCGCCCGCCGCTGGCGGCCCTGGCGCGGGACGGTGCGCCTGGACGGGTCCGACCGGCACCGCCGGGACAGGCGGGTGGGTCAGGAGTCGCGTTGCATCGTGGCCCACAGGCCCGCGGCGTGCAGCTTCGCCACGTCGGCCTCCACCTTGTCCTTGCCCCCGGAGGACACCACCGCTCTGCCCTTCTGGTGGACGTCCAGCATGAGCTTCGTGGCGTGGTCCTTGCTGTACCCGAACAGCTTCTGGAACACGTAGGTCACGTACGACATGAGGTTCACGGGGTCGTTCCAGACCACGGTCATCCACGGCCGGTCCTCGGAGCCGACCTCGCGACCCAACGGATCGACCTGGGCGCGCTCCAGCTCGACTGGGCTGTTCATGCCTCCATGGTGACATGAGCCATTCGTCCGACCTGTCACGCACCTCACCTCGCGGTGCGGACGCGAGCAGGGCACGCGGTCAGGTCCCCGACGTAGGCTCCTGCCTTATGTCGACGGGACTGCCCTCCGCGAGCACCGCGCTGTTCACCGACCGCTACGAGCTGACGATGCTCTCCGCGTCGCTCGGCGACGGCACCGCCGCCCGGGACTGCGTGTTCGAGGTCTTCGCCAGGAACCTCCCGCTGGGCCGGCGCTACGGCGTGGTCGCCGGACTCGGGCGCCTGGTGGAGGCGCTGCGCGACTTCCGCTTCGGCGAGCGGGAACTGGCCTGGCTGTCCGACGGTGGCGTGGTCGACGAGGCGACGCTGTCGTGGCTGGCGGACTACCGCTTCAGCGGCGAGATCGACGCCTACCCGGAGGGGGAGCTGTACTTCCCGGGTTCGCCGATCATGACGGTGCGCGCCCCCTTCGGGGAGGGGGTGCTGTTGGAGACCCTGGTGCTGTCGGTGCTCAACCACGACAGCGCGGTGGCGTCCGCGGCGGCCCGGATGGTGAGCGCCGCCAACGGGCGCCGGCTGATCGAGATGGGCTCGCGGCGCACGCACGAGGAGTCGGCCCTGGCGGCGAGCCGCGCCGCCTACCTCGCCGGCTTCCACTCGACCTCCAACCTCGAGTGCGGCCGGCGGTACGGAATACCCACGACCGGCACCTCGGCGCACGCGTTCACCCTGCTGCACGACGACGAGGCGACGGCGTTCCGTTCCCAGCTCGCCGTGCTCGGCACCGGCACCACCCTGTTGGTCGACACCTACGACATCGCCCGGGGCATCGAGACCGCCGTGGCGGTCGCCGGACCGGAGCTCGGCGCGATCCGCATCGACTCGGGAGACGTCGGAGTACTGGCCAGGCAGGCCAGGGACCAGCTCGACCGGTTGGGCGCCACCGGCACCAAGATCGTGGTGTCCGGGGACCTCGACGAGTACTCCATCGCCGCGCTGCGCGCGGAGCCGGTGGACGCCTACGGGGTCGGGACCTCCGTGGTGACCGGATCCGGTGCGCCGGCGGCCGGCATGGTCTACAAGCTGGTGGAGGTGGAGGGCAGGCCGGTGGAGAAGAGGAGCGCGCACAAGACCTCGCGGGGCGGGGGGAAGGCGGCGCTGCGCCGGCACCGGCCGACCGGGACCGCCACCGAGGAGGTCGTGTTCCCCACCGCCGGGCCGGTACCGGAACTCGGCCCGCACGACCGGTTGCTCCAACGGCCGGTGTGGCGGGACGGCGGCCCCGTGGCGGACGCGCCCACGCTGGAGGACGGTCGGGAACGGCTGCGCAGGGCGTTGGTGAGCGTCCCGTGGGAGGGACTGACCCTCTCCCGGGGAGAGCCGGCCATCCCGACGGTCTTCGCCTGACCGCGAACGCGCCACCGGACCGGGTGGGACACGCGGCCGGGTGGGAACCCCACAGACGGGCGAGGAGAACGAGGTGAGGACATGACCAGCGCGCTGATCGTCGTCGACGTGCAGATCGACTTCTGCGAGGGGGGAGCGCTCGCCGTCGCCGGCGGGGCCTCGGTGGCCAGGGCGGTCTCGGACCTGATCCGGGGTGGCGAGTACGACCACGTGGTCGCCACCCGGGACTACCACGTGGACCCCGGCGGCCACTTCAGCGGGGACCCCGACTTCGTCGACACCTGGCCGGTGCACTGCGTGGCGGGGACGGCCGGCGCCGCGTTCCACCCCGAACTGGACGTGAGCCGGATCGAGGCGGTGTTCTCCAAGGGCGCCTACTCGGCCGCCTACTCGGGGTTCGAGGGCACGACCGAGCAGGGCACGCCGCTGGCGGACTGGCTGCGCGGCCACCAGGTCGACCGGGTCGACGTGGTGGGGCTGGCCACCGGCCACTGCGTCCGGGCGACCGCCCTGGACGCCGTCGCCTCGGGGTTCCCGACCCGGGTGTTGTTGGGCCTGACCGCCGGGGTCTCCCCGGAGTCCGTCGCCCAGGCCAGGGAGGACCTTTCCACCGCCGGGGCGGAACTGGTGGGGGATCCGCTGACCGTGTGACTCCGCGTGAGGACCCCCGCCCCGACCTACTCGCTGGTAGGGGCGGTGAGGGAGCTCGTGCGTCTGACCACAGCACTACCGGGGGTCGAGCCGTCCCGGTTAGGCTCGCGCCGACAGGCTTGTTCGTGCCAGGGAGGTTTCCGTGTCCGTTGCCGCTTCACCGACGACTACGCCTCGTTACCGAGTGCTCGCCGACGTCGTGCCGGGAGCACTGGCGAGGGACATCGTCCTCGTTCTCGCCGCCGCCGGTCTGGTCGGGCTGACCGCTCAGGTGGTGTTGCCGGTTCCGGGCAGCCCGGTCCCGATCACGGGCCAGACCTTCGGTGTCCTGCTGGTGGGATCCGCGCTGGGGTGGCGGCGCGCGGCGGCGGCGATGGGCGTGTACCTGGCGGTCGGCGCGATGGGCGTGCCGTGGTTCCAGGGCGGCACCGCCTACCTGACCGGTGCCACCGTCGGCTACCTGCTGGGCATGTTGCTCGCCGGCGCCCTGGTGGGGGCCCTCGCGAGCCGTGGCGGCGACCGCACCGTGCTCCGCACGGTGGGGACGATGGCCCTGGGAAACCTGGTGATCTACGCGGTCGGCGTGCCGGGGCTGATGATCGCCGGTGGTCTGAGCCTGGGTGCGGCGCTGACCGTCGGCGTGGTCCCGTTCCTGGTGGGTGACGCGCTGAAGACCGCGCTGGCCGCCGGCGTGCTGCCCGGCGCCTGGTCGTTGGTGAACCGGGGCCGCAAGTCCTGACCTGGCCGCACACGGGCTTCCGGGGGCCGCCGTCGCGACGTCGACGGCGGCCCCCGGCATGTTCGGCCCACCCGGGGCCGCCCAGCACCTGGCCGACCGAGGGGCGGGGGTCCACGACTGGCCGGGAGGTCCCCACCGCTCGGATGCGGGGGACACGGACCGGCTCGCCGTCCGAGCTCGTCAGGGCGGGGTGCGGCGCGCCCCGCTCGTACCCACCCGGGGCCGCCCAACACCCGGCCGACCGAGGGGCGGGGGTCCACGACTGGCCGCCAGGTCCCCACCGCTGTCAGCCCGAGGGCACCTCAAAGCACGCCGCCCCGGCCCCCCGGAGTCGCCCCACCGCACACACACCGGAACACGAGCCCGAACGCGGGCATGACCGCGCCCCCGATCCGCCCGGTCGCGGCGCGGCCCGGCGGGACGCGCGGGGTGGACGGCGCGGTTCGGGGACACTCCGACCGGGCTGACGGCACCACCGGGTAGCGTCTCCCGCTGTGTCCGACGCGCCCGCCAGCATGACCTCGGCCGGGGAGGCCGGCACCGCCACCCTCGACGATCCGGAGCGGGAGCCAACCCCCCGGTCCTCCGACGACGGCGGGCTCCCACCCGTCGACGAGCTGCTCACGGCGGCCGTGGCCGCGCTGGGCGGCGCGCCCCGCCCTGGCCAGCAGCGGATGGCCCAGGCGGTCGCGCGGGCCGTCGACACCGGGGAACACCTGGCCGTGCAGGCGGGCACCGGGACGGGGAAGTCGCTCGCCTACCTGGTTCCCGCGCTCCGCCACGCGGTGGCGCACTCGACGACCGTGGTCGTGTCCACGGCCACCATCGCCCTGCAACGGCAGCTGGTGGACCGCGACCTGCCCCGGCTGGCGAAGGCGCTCGCCCCGCTGCTGGGCAGGGAACCGACCGTCGCGATCCTCAAGGGACGGCGGAACTACCTGTGCCTGAACCGGGTCCACGGCGACGCCCCGGAGGAACCCGAGGGCACGGCGCTCTTCGACGCCTTCGAACTGTCGGCGCTGAGCAGGCAGGTCCGCCGACTCCACGAGTGGTCGTCGGACACGGAGACCGGGGACCGCGACGAACTGGTCCCCGGCGTTCCCGAGCAGGCGTGGCGCCAGGTGTCGGTGACCGCCAAGGAGTGCCTGGGCATGTCGAAGTGCCCGGTGGGGTCGGACTGCTTCGCCGAACGCGCCCGCGCCGAGGCCTCCCGCGCCGACATCGTCGTGACCAACCACGCCCTCCTGGCGATCGACGCGATGGGAGACGCCCCCGTCCTCCCCGAACACGAGGTCGTGATCGTCGACGAGGCGCACGACCTGGTGGACCGGGTGACCTCCGTGGCCACCGTGCAACTGACGGCCGCCGAGATCGCCACCGCCGTCCGGCGGTGCGGCCGGCTGATCCCCGAGGACATCGCGGATCGGCTCGCCGAAGCCGGTGACGGCCTTGCGCTCACCTTCGAGGACCTCTCCCCCGGCGAGCTGTTGGCGTTGCCGCCCGCGTTGGGCGGGGCCGTCGCGGCGGTCCGCGACGCCGCGCACGCCTGCCTGTCCGCGTTCGGTCCGAACCGCCGGGAGGACGCCGAGGCCAGCGCGGCCAGGAAGATGGCGGTGTCCGGTCTCGACGAGCTCCACGACACGGCCGTCCGGCTGCTCGACGCCTTCGAACCCGAACTCACCGAACGACGGGACGTGGTCTGGCTGACGCGTCCGTGGGGCGACGGCCCGGCCACCCCACCCGCGCTGCGGGTCGCTCCGATCGGGGTCGGCGGTCTGCTGCGGGAGAAGCTGTTCGGCCCCCGCACGGTGGTCCTGACCTCCGCGACCCTGACGCTGGGCGGGTCCTTCGACACCCTGGGCCGGCAGTGGGGGCTTCCCGCCGGGCCGCGCCCGGCCGCCCCGGTGGACGGCGTGGCCACCGAGGAGGAACCACCCCGGTCCGACGGGCCGGCGTGGAGCGGCCTCGACGTCGGGTCGCCCTTCGACCACCCCCGCAGCGGCATCCTCTACGTCGCCAGGCACCTCCCCAAACCAGGCCGGGACGGGCTGCCCCCGGAGTACCTGGACGAGCTGGCCGAACTCGTCACCGCAGCCGGCGGCCGCACCCTGGGCCTGTTCTCCTCCACCCGGGCGGCGAAGCAGGCCGCCGAGGTGTTGCGGGAACGGGTCGACGTCCCACTGCTGTGCCAGGGCGACGACAGCACACCCCTGCTCGTCCGCGAGTTCAGCGAGGACCCCGCCGCCTGCCTGTTCGGCACGCTCTCGCTGTGGCAGGGGGTGGACGTGCCGGGGCCGTCCCTGCAACTCGTGGTCATGGACCGCATCCCGTTCCCCCGTCCGGACGACCCGTTGGCCACGGCACGGCAGCGCGCGGTGGCGGCCAGGGGCGGGAACGGGTTCCTCTCCGTCGCGGGTACCCACGCCGCGCTGCTGCTCGCCCAGGGAGCCGGCCGGTTGCTGCGGTCCGTGCACGACCGGGGCGTGGTCGCGGTCCTGGACCCCCGGCTGATGACGGCCGGCTACGGGGGATTCCTGCGGGCGTCCCTGCCACCGTTCTGGCCCACCACCGACCCCGGGGTGGTGCGGGGCGCCCTGGAGCGGCTGCGCCGGGCCGCCGAGGACTGACACCGCGGCGACGTCACCGGGCCGCCTCCGGGGCGGGCCTGGCGCCCGGCCGGCCGCGTCAACCGGGGAGGCTTCCCGGGGACTGGGCTCCGAAGATCTCCGCGAGCAGCTGGTCCGAGCGCCGCAGGGCGTCCCGGTCGTAGGTGCTGGTCGAGGCGAGCAGCTCGTCCGCCCCCGTCACCGCCAGCAGCCGGCCGAGGTGCTCGGCGACCTCGGTCCGGTCGCCGTGGATCGCCCCGGAGCGGGTCTCCTCCAGGTAGCGGCGTTCACGGTCGGTCAGGTCGCGGGCCTGGACGTCGGACACCGGTTCCAGCGGTGGGAACTCGCCGCGCGTCCGGGCGGCCGCCATCGCCCACGCCTCCGGCAGCAGCAGGTCGGCGGCCTCCGCCGCCGAGTCGGCGACCATGACGTCCAGGGACACCACGACGTGGGGCCGGGGCTGGCTCGGGGACGGCCGGAACGCTTCCCGGTAGCCGTCCAGGACCGCTCGGGTCCGGCCCGGATCGCGGTCGATGTCCAGCAGTGGCCCGGCGACCACCACGGGCAGGCCCGCCTCGGCCGCCAGCCCCACCCCGCCGCCGCCGGTGAGCACGAAGAGCGGCACGGTTTCCTCGGGCGCCGGCCGCAGCGTCACCGCGCCCGTCCCGGACAGGTAACCGGCGAGTTCCGCCACGTCGTCGGCGAAGGTGTCGGGGGCGTCCCTGTCCCGCCGCAGGGCCCGCCGGACGGGAGGCGTGAAACCCAGCGAGCGCCCGAGCCCGAGGTCCACCCGGCCCGGGTACAACGCGGAGAGCGTGGAGAACTGTTCGGCCACCACCAGTGGTGGGTGGTTGGGCAGCATCACCCCACCCGCGCCGACCCGGATGCGCGAGGTCCTGGCCGCCACCGCACCGACCAGCACGGCCGGGCTCGCCCCCGCCACCCCGGGCACGGCGTGGTGTTCGGCCACCCAGAAGCGGTGGTACCCGAACCGCTCCGCCCAGTTCGCGCGCTCCACGGTGTTCCACACCGCCCGCGAGTCGGGCGAGCCCGCGCGCGTGCGGGAGCGGTCCAGCAGGGACAGCCTCACCGTGTCGAACCCCATACCGGGTACAACCCGGGGCGCCGGTGATTCCTGCCGGGTGCTCGTGTCGCCTGGGTCACGTCGAGAGCGGGGAGCGCTCCGCTCGTGGCATCCGGGCTACCCGGCCACGGATGGCGTCGATCCTGGCTGCCATGCTCTCGGCGCTCTCCGGGTCGATCGAGACCCTCCCGGCGGCGGCCTCGGCCCTGAAACGGGCGATGCCGCCCACCATCCTGCCGGTCGCGGCGTCACCGCCGCCGGCTCCACCCGTCTCGACGTGCACGGCGAACCGCCCCCTCCTCAGCACGGTTCGGACCCGATCAACCCAGCATGCCGGCAGGCTCTCCGCCCCGGATTCCCACCGGCGAGGACCTGCCGGCTCCGGGGCTGGCCGAGCCGGCACCTCCGCCGGACGGCACCGGGTCACCGCCACTCGGCGATGACGGTGACCGTGCCCGGCGCGATCTCGGTGAACCCGGCGTCCCGGACCGCCACGACCCCCCGGTCGCGCCAGGCCGACGCCGGGTCCGCGCCCGGTGACACCCGTCGCCAGGTCGCGTGGTCGGCCTGGCGCACCGCGCAGCGGAAGTCCCGGTCCGCCCATTCCCGCAGCCGGGTCACCCCACCCGTGTCCTGCTCGGTCAGTGCCGCCAGCAGCATGGAGGCGTGGCCCACCTGGGCCGCCGCCTTGCCGGCCGTCATCGTCGTCTCCGGCGTCAGCCAGAGCACCGGGACTCCGGGTTCCGGCGGGCCGGGTTCGTCGACCGGCACCTCGCTCCCGGAGATCTGGAGGCGGGTCAGTTCCCGTGGCATGTCCGCGACCCGGCTCGGCAGCAGCGCCCTCGCCGACCCGGTGGGCAGTTCCACCGTGTGCCCCGGGAGCTGCTGGACCGCCTGCCAGTGCGCCCCCCTCGCCCGGCGGGACACCTTCCTGATGCGCCCCGACACCCAGGTGGCGACCGCCTCGTGCCACTCCCCGCCCGGCGCGGCGCGGTCGTCCAGGGTGACGGCGAGGGCGGCCGAGGCGGCCGCCTCCAGCAACGCGGTGCGCGTCGGGGGGTCGCCGCGTTCGATGCGCAGCACCACCGGCATCAGGACGACCCGATCGGGGTCCTCCTCCGTGGTGTCTCCGGTCGACTCGGCCGGCAGGCCGAGCCAGTGCGCGTACCTGGCGGCCAGGGGTGCGAGGACGGACATGCCCCAATCCTGCCAACTCACGCCACGTCACCGGTCAGGCGCGTCCGCTCCTCGGCCTGGCGGCGCCCGCACCCGGTGCGACTTGGCGCGGCTGGCAGTAGCGACCCGGCGGGCGGGCCGGCTGGCACCGCCCCCCGGTCGCACGTCCTCGCGGCGGGCCCGGCCGGCTCAGGGCTGGAGCGGGACTCGGCTGACGACGCCGTCCTCGCTGTCGGCCGCCTCGATCTCCGACCGGGTCACGCCGAGCACGAACAGCACCGCGTCCAGGAACGGCGCGGACAGCGAGGTGTCCGCCACCTCCCGCAGGGCCGGTTTGGCGTTGAAGGCGACCCCGAGGCCGGCCGTCGTGAGCATGTCGATGTCGTTCGCGCCGTCACCGACCGCCACGCACTGCGACAGGGGGACGTCGAACTCGGCGGCGAACCGGCGCAACGCCGCCGCCTTCTCCGCGCGGTCGACGACGGGACCCACCACCCGCCCGGTGAGACGTCCGTCGACCGCCTCCAACTGGTTGGCCATGCTGAAGTCCAGGGAGAGGTCGTCGACCAGGTGTGCCACCACCTGGGCGAAGCCACCGGACACCACCCCGCAGCGGTAGCCGAGCCGTTTCAGGGTCCGGACGGTCGTGCGGGCACCGGGTGTCAGTTCGAGGGCGCCGGCGACCTCGTCGAGCACGGACACGGGCAAACCCGCCAACACGGCCACCCTGCGGTGCAGCGACTCGGCGAAGTCCAGTTCGCCCCGCATCGCCGCCTCGGTGACGGCCCGCACCTCCGCCTCCCGACCGGCGTGCGCGGCGAGCATCTCGATGACCTCGCCCTGGATGAGCGTCGAGTCCACGTCGAAGACGACGAGCCGCTTGGCGCGCCTGGCGAGCCCGGTCCGTTCCACGGCGATGTCCACCCCGACCCGCGCGGACACCTCCGTCATCGCCGACAGCAGCCGGGCGTCGGTGTCCTCGCCGGTGTCCTCCGCGCTGACCATCAACTCCAGGCCGGTGACCGGGTAGTCGGCGACGCGGCGGATGGCGTCGATGTTCACGTCCAGCACGGCGAGCGTCCTGGCGACGGAGGTGAAGGCGCGGGCGGACAGCGGGCTGCCCAGCACCACGACGACATGGGTGGAGTCCGGCCCGGTGGCCGTGCTGGCCCGCTCCCCGATGACCACGTCGATGCGCATGCCCACCGACGCCATCGCCTGCTCGACGGCCTCCTGGAGACCCTCGGGGTCGTGCGTCGTGGACACCGACACCCCGAGGACGAGTTGCCCCCTGATGACGACCTGGTCCACGTCGAGCAGGTCCACCCCGTGCCGGGTGAGCGCGGCGAACAGCACGGAGCTGACTCCGGGCCGGTCGGGTCCCGTCACGGTCATCAGCACGGTGGTGTCGGCTGCGCTCACTGCTCCGGTGCTCCTCGTTCGCTCGTCCACCCGCCGGCCGTGCGGGACGGCGGGGACCTCCGGTCCGGCCGGGTCCGGATCGACCGTACTCACCGTCCCGGTCCACGAGAAGAGCCCCGCGCCTCCCTGTGGCGGGAGTCGCGGGGCTCGTCTCGGATGGTGGATCGTGGGTCACTTCTCGCGGGGGTCCTCCGACCGCTCCTCCGGCGGGACCACCTTGTTGGCGGTCCGCTCGGACGGCGCCGCCGGGCCGTCCTCGTGGCGCCCGTGCCTGCCGCCGGTGTGCGCCTCCAACCGCATCCGCTCCAACATGTGCGGGTAGTGCAGCTCGAAGGCGGGCCGCTCGGAGCGGATCCTGGGCAGCTCGGTGAAGTTGTGCCGGGGCGGCGGGCAGCTGGTGGCCCACTCCAGGGAGTTCCCGTAGCCCCACGGGTCGTCCACGGTCACCCGCTCGCCGTACCGGTAGCTCTTGAAGACGTTCCAGATGAACGGCAGCGTCGAGGCACCGAGGATGAACGCCGCGATCGTCGAGATCACGTTGAGCGTGGTGAACCCGTCGGTCGGCAGGTAGTCGGCGTAGCGGCGGGGCATGCCCTCGTTGCCCAGCCAGTGCTGCACCAGGAAGGTGCCGTGGAAGCCGATGAACGTCGTCCAGAAGTGGAACTTCGCCAGCCGCTCGTCCATCATCCGGCCCGTCATCTTCGGGAACCAGAAGTAGATGCCGGCGAACACGGCGAAGACGATGGTGCCGTAGAGCACGTAGTGGAAGTGCGCCACCACGAAGTAGCTGTCCGACACGTGGAAGTCGATCGGCGGGGAGGCCAGCAGCACGCCGGACAGACCACCGAAGAGGAAGGTCACCAGGAAGCCGACGCTGAACAGCATCGGGGACTCGAAGGTGAGTTGGCCCTTCCACATGGTGCCGATCCAGTTGAAGAACTTCACACCTGTCGGTACCGCGATGAGGAACGTCGTGAAGGCGAAGAAGGGCAGCAGCACCGCGCCGGTCGCGTACATGTGGTGCGCCCACACCGTCACCGACAGCGCCGCGATGCCCAGGGTCGCGAAGACCAGGCCCTTGTAACCGAACAGCGGCTTGCGGCTGAAGACCGGGAAGATCTCACTGACGATGCCGAAGAACGGCAGGGCGACGATGTAGACCTCGGGGTGGCCGAAGAACCAGAACAGGTGCTGCCACAGGATCACGCCGCCGTTGGCGGGGTCGAAGACGTGCGCGCCGAGGTGCCGGTCCGCCATCAGGCCGAACAGCGCGGCCGTCAGGATCGGGAACGCCATCAGCACCAGCAGGCTGGTGACCAGGATGTTCCACGTGAAGATCGGCATCCGGAACATCGTCATGCCCGGCGCCCGCAGGCACACGATCGTCGTGATCATGTTGACCGCGCCGAGGATGGTGCCCAGACCGCTGACCAGCAGACCCGCGATCCACAGGTCGGCGCCGAGGCCCGGGGAGTGGATGGCGTTGGACAGCGGGGTGTAGGCGAACCAGCCGAAGTCGGCCGCGCCACCCGGCGTCAGGAAGCCCGCGACGACGGTGAGACCGCCGAACAGGTAGAGCCAGTAGGACAGCGAGTTCAACCGGGGGAACGCGACGTCCGGCGAGCCGATCTGGATCGGCATCAGGTAGTTGGCGAAGCCGAACAGCACGGGTGTCGCGAACAGCAGCAGCATGACGGTGCCGTGCATCGTGAACAGCTGGTTGTACTGCTCCTGGGACAGGTACTGCATCCCGGGCAGCGCCAGCTCGGCGCGCATCAGCATCGCCATCGCACCGCCGATCAGGAAGAACCCGAACGCGGTGACCAGGTACATGATGCCCAGCTGCTTGTGATCCGTGGTGCGCATCATCCGGAGCAGGACGGAACCTTTCGGCTCCCTCCGCGCCTTGTACGGGCGCGTGGCTATCGGCTGTGGAGCGACGGCCGTCACGGTGCCTCCTGCACTGGCATGTAGACCCTTCTCACCTGCGCGGGCGACCCACTGACGGGCGCTCACGACACCACGGATCGTAAACCGGAGCCTCGTTCACCTCTCACTTGGGCTGTAGGCGTACTAGACATCGCCAGCCGGTCGGGTACCAGAACCGCAGGTGGCGGGAGGACGTCACCGTTCCGGCGGGTGAGGGACGCACCGGATGGCTCGCGGGGCGCGGTCCGTGCCCCGGAGTAGCCGTCGGCGGCGGCACCCACCACGCCGGCGCGGGCGGCGCCCGCGGTCTGGTCGTCGCCCCACGGGGTCGGGTCCGCCGCCCCTAAGGTGGGCGCCGTCAGGGCACGGGAGGTGGAGCGGCCGTGGAGCGACCCAGGGTGGACCTCAACAGCGACCTCGGTGAGGGCTTCGGTGTGTGGCGCCTCGGCGACGACACCGCGCTGCTGGACGTCGTGAGCAGCGCGAACGTCGCATGCGGCTTCCACGCCGGGGACCCCTCCACCATGCGCCGGGTGTGCGCGGCGGCCGCCGACCGGGGCGTGACGATCGGCGCGCAGGTCTCCTACCGGGATCTGGCGGGCTTCGGGCGCCGCTTCGTCGACGTCGAACCCCGGGAACTCGCCGACGAGGTCGTCTACCAGCTCGCGGCCCTCGACGGGTTCGCTCGGATCGCCGGAACCCGCGTCCGCTACGTCAAACCGCACGGCGCGCTCTACAACGCCGTGGTGACCCACACCGGGCAGGCGGAGGCGCTGGTCGCGGCCGCGCGGGACTACGACCCGGACCTGGCCGCCCTGGGGCTGCCCGGCTCGGAGTGGTTGCGCCTCGCCGAGGAGGCTGGGCTGCGCACGGTGCGGGAGGCCTTCGCCGACCGCGCCTACCGCCCGGACGGCTCGCTGGTCCCGCGTCGCGAACCCGGTGCGGTGGTGCGGGACGGGGACGAGGTCGTCCACCGCGGCCTGCGCATGGTCACCGAGGGCGTGGTCCGGGCCGTGGACGGCACCGACGTGGCGGTACGTCCCGCCTCGCTGTGCGTGCACGGGGACACTCCCGGCGCGGTGGCCCTGGCGACGCGCGTCCGGGACGCCCTGCGGGACGCCGGGGTCGAGGTCCGCGCGTTCGGCTGACCGGCGGCGCGCTGGCCCGCCGCCCGGCCCTGGGCCGACGCGCGGCCGGTGTGCCCGACCGACGGTCCCACCCGCGCGGAACCCGTCCGCGCCGGACCGCCCGGTGGCGGGGCGCCGCCCCACCCACGCCTGCCCGCACGACGCGCTGAGCGCGCCCCGTCACCCGGCACAGCCAGCACCCGCTTCCGTTGTGCGGCCGCACGACCTCCGGCCCCGGGCCGCGCCCTCCCGCTGGCGGGGGACTCCTCGGAGGCGACGGCGAGCGCGACATGGGGGACGATGGGAACGGACACCCAGCGACGACGCCGAGCCGGGCCTGATCCCGGTCCTCGCGGACGAACGGGAGGGCCATGCCACCATCCCCCACGTCGACGGCACGAGATCTGGTGCGCGCCACCCGAGCGGTGGGTGACAGGGCGTTCCTCGTGGAGGTCGACTCGCTCGACGAGGTGGAACGGCTGCGGCGGGCACTCGCCGACCGCCCGCCCACCGGGATGACCGAGTGCGTCCCGGCGGCGCGCACCCTGCTGCTCCGCTACGTCGACGCGGGCACCGGCCGGGCGGCCCTGCTGTCCGAACTCGACGAGATCGAGGTTCCCGCGCCCTCCCCGGCCAGCGAGGGCGAGGAACTGCGGGTGCCCGTCCGGTACGACGGCGCCGACCTCGACGAGGTGGCGGAACTGACCGGTCTCACCAGCGCGGAGGTCGTCGCCAGGCACACCGCCGCCCGCTACCGCGTCGCGTTCTGCGGCTTCGCCCCTGGTTTCGGCTACCTGGTCGGCGGCGACCCGGTGCTGCGCGTGCCCCGGCTGCCCTCACCCCGCGTCCGGGTTCCCGCCGGAGCGGTGGCGGTGGCCGACGAGTTCTCCGCCGTCTACCCGAGGGAGTCCCCCGGTGGTTGGCGGCTGCTCGGCCACACCCAGCTGCCCCTGTGGGACGCGCAGCGCGACCCGCCGGCCCTGCTGACGCCGGGCACGGTGGTCCGCTTCGAGGAGGTGGCGTCGTGACCGCACCGGAGTTCGGTCGTGGGAGTCCCACCACCGAGGACACCGGGGAGGGGGCGGTGCCGGTCCCACGCGTCCCCGCGTCCCGGCGAGGGGAGACCGAGGCCGCCGGGTTCGACGTCCTGGTGGCCGGCCCGTTGACGACCGTGCAGGACCAGGGCCGCCCCGGCTACGCGGCGATGGGCGTTCCCCGGTCGGGTGCCGCCGACCAGCCGAGCCTGGAGCTGGCGAACCGGCTGGTGGGCAACCCCGCGTCGGCCGCGGCGCTCGAACTGACCTTCGGCAGCCTGGCGGTGCGGTTCCGCCAGGCGGGGCTGGTCGCGCTGACCGGTGCGTCCTGCCCGATGTGGCTGGACGGCAGGCCCGTCGGCATCCACTGCGCGGTCCCGGTGCTCGCCGGGCAGGTGCTCAGGGTGGGCGCCCCGGTCGCGGGGCTGCGCGCGTACCTGGCCGTGCGGGGAGGGGTGGCCGTCGAACCGGTGCTCGGCTCCCGGTCCACCGACCTGCTCTCCGGGCTGGGGCCACCGCCCCTCTCGACGGGCCAGGTCCTGCCGGTGGGCAGTGCGGGCGGCGCGTGGCCGGCCGACGTCGTCGCCCCGGTGCGGTGGCTGCCGTCGCCGACGGACCTCGTCGCCCTCCGAGTGAGGCTGGGTCCCCGCGACGACTGGTTCCCGCCCGAGGCGCTCACGCGCCTGGCGCACGAGGAGTTCCGGGTCACCGGGGAGTCCGACCGGGTCGGCATGCGCCTGTCCGGCCCAGAACTACGGCGCTCCGACGGTCGCGAACTGCCGTCCGAGGGCATGGTGGCGGGAGCGGTCCAGGTTCCTCCCGACGGCCAACCCGTGCTGTTCCTGGCCGACCACCCGGTGACCGGCGGCTATCCGGTGGTCGCGGTCGTCGTGTCCGAGGACGTGCCGCTGGCCGCGCAGTGCGTTCCCGGTCAACGGGTGCGGTTCCGACCGGTCCGCTGAACGGGGCCGGCCCGCCCCGACGCCCTCCCCACCGCCCCGGCCCTCGACCGGGCGCGGTCGTCCTCGGCCGTCCCGCCCAGTCGTCGACCCCACCGGGGCTCCCGGAGCAGCACCCGTTCCACGCCCCATAACCGGGGCCGTCCCGCGCCGCCAGCGGACACCGGAGGTTGTCACCGATCAGGTGGCTGGCCGCCCGGATCGGTCCTCCCGATCACTCCGTGATCGACGAGGGGCCGTGCCCACCGCTTCGGGGGCGGCGAACACCGGGACCGAGGAGACGAACGACACATGACGCTGCGGCGGTGGTTGCTGGTCGGGTCCACCCTGTTCTTCGTGTTCGGGGTGGTCGCCGGCATCACGTGGACCGACCCGGACGGGCTTTCCCAGGGAACGGGCGCCCCGCCGGCCGGCCGAGGCGTGCCGTCGGCGGCCGATCCGAGCGGCGACCCGGGGGCGCTCCCCGACGAGCGACCGGAGGCGCTCTCCTCGGGGAGCGCCGGGTGGCCGCGGCCGCTGGCCCCCGCCGAGCGGGCGCCCCAGCTCGTCCTGCTCGCGGTCGAGGGCACCCCCTCGCCGGCGGAGTGGCGGCGGATGACCGAGGTGGCGACCACCACGGGTGCCGGTCTCACCGTGTTCCTCCCCGCCTCGGCGATCGACGACGCGCACGCGGAGCGGCGCGCGGGTAGGGCGCCGAGCAGCGACTCCCCGGTGTTCCGCGCGCTGGGTGAGGGACACGAAGTGGGGCTGCTGGTGCGGGGCGCGGACTGCGCGAGCCCCCGGCACCCCGCCAACCCGGAGGCGACGATCCGGCGCGCCGTCTCCCAACTCGCCGAACTCGGCGGGCAGGACTCGCCGTTGCCCGCGCGCACCGGTGTCCTCCTGCGGTGCGCGGAGCCGACCTCGCCCACCCCGGGACTACCGGCCCGAGTCGACTACACCACCTGGGGCCGCACGTCGCTCCCCCAGTGGCCGGAACGGGAGGACGGACGGTGGGTGCTGCGGGCCCTCGACCTCGGCCACGACGGTGACGGCGCGACCGGGGCCCGTCGGGACAGCGCGACCGCCCCCGTGGCCACCGTGCCGGCCCGAACCCGCATCAGGGACCTGCACGACTCGACCCGGGGCTCCAACCGGGCGCCCCTCGTCCTGACCACGCGGTCCACGCGGTGGTCGGACGAGCTGTTCGTCTCCGCTCTGCGGGAGGAACTGCTCGGTGTCTGCCCGGCCGAGGAGACGGTGTGCGCCACCCACGCCCAGGCCGTGGAATGGCTGGACCTCCAGAACCGGGACACCCTGCTGGCCTACCAGCGGATGGTCGTCCCGCACGCCGACCAGGCACCGGGGACGCCTGCCGGGGACGAGGCGGAGGACCGAGGGCGTCCCGGCGGAGCGGGAACCTGGTGAGGCGGGTGCGGCCGCGAGTGTCATCGGCCGCACCCGCCGTGGACGCCGACGGTCGCGGATCGGCTCCCAGTGTCACGCGACCCGGCGCCGGCCCCGTCAGGCCGCGTAACGCGGTGCGGGGAGCTCGCCCACCAGCGTGCCCGGCTGGTCCTCGCCGATCACTCCGATGACCTGCGTCGGCCAGTCCGAACCCCGGTGGGACCGAACCGCCGGCCGCACCCGAACCTCACTCGCCCGACAGGAATCACAGCACGCGCATTCGTAACGACGAAGGGTGGCGCTCGCGAAACGCGCCACGGAAACCACCGCGAACTCGTGGCTCCCGACCACGCAGGAACAACCGTTCCCCAGGACAGCGCGATCACGCGCCGAGCGGACTTCATCGCCCAAGGTAACGTCCATGCCCTCTCCTACCGGTCCCGGAGGACCGAAATCGTGACGTCGCCGCCCGGACGTGCCGCGAGAACGGCACACGGAGCGGTTTCACCGCCCCGCCGCACGGAGACCTGGAATGGAAACTTCCCCTCAACGCCCTGACCAGAGCACCTGGCGAGCGATTCGACGGTTCACCGGAGCCGCGCCGGGCCACCACACCACCGAACAAAGAGGACTCCGCCGCAGAATATCCCACCAACCAAGAAGCACACAAGACATCGGGAATCACTTGCGTTCACATCTACTTCACGTCGACGAACCAAGCACGTGACCTGCGCAATTCGAAGGAAACCGCGCGGACCACCCCGACCACAACCCGCATCCGCGCCGAGGTTTCCCGTTCTCGACCACCGCCACCGAAGGGCGAACCCCAGAAAACGAGAAAACCAGGTGATTCACTTCACAACGGAGCAACAATCGGGCTCGACGCTTATCGGGGGACGAATCCACTGCGGACGGCGATCACCCTGTTCCGCTCCGTTCCCGAGAAGCCCGAGGGGCACCGGCGCGAAGGTGCTCCGGACCGCGACCGTCCCGATCTGGGACGGGACCCGGGAACGCGACCCCGACACTCCTGACTCCCGAACGGGCCACCGGCTCCCGGAGAGGACACCGCGCCGGCGACGGCACGGAGCCTCGGATCAGCGCCCCCGGACGGCGCCCGGAGCGCCCACCTCGCCGACGCGAGGGCGGTCACCGCGGGTGGTAGACCGAGAGCGCCACCGCGCCGGTGACCGCCACCACCTCGGGCCGTCCCGCCAACCACGACGAGACCTCGACCTCCTGGACGTGGTGGGCGCTCGGCCCCATGCCCACCAGCCGCCGCACGTCCGCGTGACCGAGGGCCAGCCTGAACTCCACCTGCTCGCGCTCCACCAACCGGAAGTGGGCGCCGAGCTGGTCGTCCATCCGCTCCTGCTTCCTGCTGTCCACCCCGACCAACCCCAACGGCCCCACCAGCTCGGCGAGGTGGTGGTCCTCGGGCGTGACCACCAGCAACACGCCGTCCGCCGCCAGCACCCGGCGCATCTCCGCCGGGTTCCTCGGCGCGAACACGTCCAGCACCAGGTCGACCGCGTGGTCCCGCACCGGCAACCCCGCCCAGGCGTCGGCGACCACCGCGCCGGCCCTCGGGTGGCAGCGGGCCGCGCGCCGCGCCGCGTACCTGGACACGTCCACCGCGACGCCCCGGGAGCCGGCCAGCCGATCGAGGACACCCGCCAGGTAGTAGCCGGTCCCCGCGCCCACCTCCACCACGCACGCGCCCTCGCGCCCCGGCTCGACGGCTGATCCGGCGGCGGTGGCGACCAGGTCGCGGATCGGCGCGTAGTGGCCAGCGGTGAGGAAGTCCGCCCGGTCGGCGACCATGCCCGCGGTGTCCCCACCGTGCCCGGAGTGGCGTCCGGTCAGCAGGCTCACGTAGCCCTGCCGGGCCACGTCGAAGTGGTGCCCCTCCTCGCAGCGCAGCCCCGACCGGGTCGTTGAACAGGCCCGATGGCAGTGCGGGCAGGCCAGGACATCCACGACGTCGGAAAGCACGGGACGGGAACCTTCGGGGACTGGGGGACGGTGACTCGCGCCGCTCAGCCTAGGCAGCGGCGGCACCACCCCCGTGACGGGCACCCGGGCGGCTCGCGGTGGCTCGCCTCACAACCGGTTCTGGGAAGCGGGCGATCTCGTGCACGGTTGGGCAGAGGGTGCCTCAGGGTCGAGGTCCCGCACTCGGAAGTCCTCCCCTCCCCGGGTGACCTCCCCACCGCGCCGGTCACCCACGTCGTCACCCGCACGACGGGCCACCACTCGCCTCACCACCGATCTGGAGAAGTCGTGCCACTCGCCCTCCTCGCCCTGGCCGTCGGCGCCTTCGGCCTGGGCACCACGGAGTTCGTCATGATGGGCCTGCTGCCGGAGATCGCCGCCGGCAACGAGGTGTCCATCCCCACGGCGGGCCACCTGATCTCCGGCTACGCCCTCGGGGTCGTGATCGGCGCGCCCGCGCTCACCGCCGTGGGGGCCCGCCTGCCCAGGAAGACGATGCTGCTCGGCACGATGGCGTTGTTCACCGCGTCGAACCTGGTGTCGGCGCTGGCCCCCAACCACGAGACCCTGCTCGCCACCCGGGTCCTCGCCGGGCTGCCCCACGGGACGTTCTTCGGCGTGGGCGCCGTCGTCGCGGCCAGCCTGGTCGCCCGCGAACACCGGGCGAAGGCGGTCTCCATGATGTTCGCCGGGCTCACCCTCGCGAACGTCGTCGGCGTGCCACTCGGCACCCTGCTCGGGCAGCAGGTCGGTTGGCGGTGGACCTTCGTCATGGTCGGCCTGGTGGGCGCGGCGGCGCTGGTCAGCGTCGCGGCCCTGGTCCCCCGGCAGCCCGCGCCACGGGACGCGGGCATGCGCCGGGAGCTCGGGGCGTTCCGCCGGCCCCAGGTGTGGCTGGCGCTGGGCATCGTCACCTTCGGCTTCGGCGGGACCTTCGCCTGCTTCAGCTACATCACCCCGATGATGACCGACGTCGCCGGTTACGACGCCGGCAGCGTGACCTGGCTGCTGGCGTTGTTCGGCGTCGGCATGACGATCGGCAACCTGCTGGGCGGCCGGCTCGCCGACCGGGCGTTGATGCCCAGCCTGTACGGGTTCCTCGCCGGCCTGGCCCTCATGCTGGGCCTGTTCGCCTTCACCGCGCACGACAAGGTGCTCGCCGCCGTCACGATCTTCCTGATCGGCGTGACCGGCTTCGCCGCCGGCCCGACGGTGCAGACGCTGATCCTGGACCGGGCGGAGGGCGCGCCGAGCCTGGCGGCCGCCAGCATCCAGTCCGCGTTCAACATCGCCAACGCGATCGGCGCCTACCTGGGTGGGCTGGTCATCAGCGTTGGGCTGGGCCTCACCGCTCCGAACCTCGTCGGCGCGGGGCTGGCGGTGGTGGGCCTGGGCATCGCGGTCGTCTCCGGGGTGTTGGCCCGCCGGGAGAACGCGCGCGAGGGCGGCGGACCGACCCCCTCCGAGGGTGATGGCTCCACGGGTGCCGAGCTGCCGGCCGCCCCGGCTGGCGGGTTCGGGGAGCGGGCCACCTCCCCGATCGGCCGCTGAGCGACCCCCGGGGCACCACCCGCCCGCCGGCGGCCCCCAAGAGGGGAGGACCCCACCTCGGGCGGCGCCGAGGGAGGCGGCGGCCGGGCCCGGGCTGGGAGGAAGGCGGCGAGCCCGGCAACCGCACGTGTCCGGGCCCCGCAGCGGGCGCCCCTTGGCCCCAGGACCGGCCCGCACGCCGGACCGTCCTCGTTCCCGCAGCTCAGGACGGTTCTCCCCCAGCTCGACGACGCCGAGGCACCCCCCTGCGCACACCCCTCCAGGGGTGTTGTACTGTATCCCTGCGAGCGAACGGAGGGGGTCCTCCGGGAGCGAGTGACACGGGGCTGTGGCGCAGCTGGTAGCGCATCACACTGGCAGTGTGAGGGTCAGGGGTTCGAGTCCCCTCAGCTCCACCACCATCGAAACCCTCCTGATCGGGATCACCATCCAGGTCAGGAGGGTTTTTCGTGGTTCGCGGACAGTTGCCGTTGACATTGACCCGCTGGCGCTGGGTCGGTCCAGCCGGTGCGGATGGCGCCCGTCCGGGTCCTCACCGGCCGCCGTCCTGAAGGACCGCGACATCGTTCCGGCCGCGACGTCGACGAGGATGCTGACCACCGTCTCACTAACGACCGTCAGGGTCAGTCCGCGTCGAGAGGATGGTGACGTGTCCGGTGCGCACCAGTTCCTGGTCCTGGCGGATGCGGACGCGGATCGACTCAGTCATCCGCCACCACCCGGCGGGATCAGGGCGTGGACGCGGAACCCGCCGTCCGACCCGGGACCGGCCACCAAGTCGCCAACGGGTGCGCTGGAGGAACGGGTTCGGCCTCGGTGACCCCGCGCCACGGCGCCCGCCCGCGGCTAGCCCGCCCTGACGTGACGGGACGCGGACGACGGGCATGCGGGTGCTCTCCCAGCTAGGAGGGGCCGTGCCGCCGGGCCAGCTCCACCAGACGTTCGGCCCCCGCCGTCCAGTCGTCGCCGTGCCCAACCAGCACGGTCCGCGCGCTGGTCTCGGCTATCGCGTCCAACGACTCCAGCGCGCGTTCGGGGTCGACGGTGGCGGCCCCGGAGACGATCTGCGGGCCCGTCGTACCCCGGTACGGGTTGAGGGTCACCACCGCGTCACCGGCGATGACCGCGTCTCGCTCGGGGAAGTGGAACGCGCAGTGGCCCAAGGTGTGGCCGGGGGTGTACAACACCCGAGGGCCTCCCGGGACCACCAGCTCGGTGTCCCGGATGCGGTGCACCTCCTCCACCGGTTTCGGCCACCACGCGCGGTTCCTCACGAATCCGGCGACCAGCGGCGCCGCCCTGAGCTGGGTGGCCAGGTACCAGCTGAGCGGCCGGGATCGGCCGTACTGGCGGGGGTGCCGGGTCAGCGGGACGTCGTTGTCGTGGACGAGGACGGGAACCCCCAGCTCGGACCGCATCCGCTCGGCGAAGCCGAGGTGGTCGAAATGCCCGTGGGTCAGCACCAGCGCCTCGACGTCCTGGAGACGCCTGCCCAGGTCGGCCAGCGCCTGCCGCAGTGGTTCCCACGAGGTCGGGAGCCCGGCGTCGACGACGGTGAGGCCGTCGTCATCCTCCACGATGAACCAGTTGGTGTGGGCGTGCTCCACGCGGTGGATACCGTCCGCGACGTTCCTGCGCAACATGTCGCTCTCCTGGGTCGGGGCTCGCGTCGGTCCTCACGGCGCCGGATCACGGCCGGGGGCGAGCCACGCCGGCCGCTCTCGCCGTGAACCCATGCACGGGGGCTACCCGAGGACTCCCACCACATTCCGGGCTCGCGGAACCGGCGGAGGCGAGGCGCATGCCAGGAAGGACCTCGCTCTCCCGTCGCGCCTCACGTCGACGCCGCCCTCCGCCACCCCGAGGAGGGAGTGCGACGCGCGGTCGTCCGTGGCGAGTCCGACGTGCCCAGGGCGGGGCAGCCGCTGCTGGTCCGCCACGGAGGCCGGTCGGGGGGCCCGCGGCGCGAGGTCGGGCGGGGTGATGTCGATGTCCTGTGAGCGGACGCGGGATGTCGTCCCCGCATGGCCGTGAGGCGGGACCGTATCCGCCCTGCCTTTCCGGCGTGGCGACCCCTGTCATGGCGCGGCCCCTCTGGATCGGGAGGTGACCCCGAGGGGCGGCTGCCAGGCCAGGAGGCCTGATCAGCTGGTGGGCCGTGGGTTGGTCGGGCCGTGGCGGCCCAGTGGCGCGACGCACTCGCCGAAGCCCGGACCACCGCTCACCCCGGGCTGCCCTGGCTCGGTTCCCGACGTCGCCCGCTCCCGGAGGAGTTCCAGCCGCCGGTCCCAGGCCGCGGCCATCAGGCCCAGCTGGTTGGCCGCGGCACCGAGCCGTGTTCCCACCGCCCTGTACCGCAACTCCCGACCGTGTCGCTCCCGCTCGACCAGGCCGGCTCCCCGAAGGATCTCCAGGTGGCGGGAGATCGCCTGCCGGGTGACGGGCAAGCCCTCGGCGAGGGCGGAGGCGGAGGCGGCACCGGCCTCCAGCCTGCGGAGGATCGCCCACCGCGTGTCGTCCCCAAGAGCGGAACAGATCTCCACGACCGTCCGGTCGGGCCCGTTCACCGCGCCGTCCGTCCGACGTGCCGGTGGAGCGCCGCGAGTTCCTGCCGCCAGCCCTCGGTGTTGTCGTCGAGCATCCTGCGCCGGAGCAGTGCGGTCTCGTCCAGCTCCGCGAAGCCGCTCTCCACCACCCGCAGCCGGACCGAGGAGGTACCGACGGGTCGGAGGAGGAACTCGACGAGCGTCGAGTTCCCAGGCCCGAGGGCGGCGACGCGCCCAGCCTCCGAAGGGCCGCCGTACCAGCGGAAGGCGATGTACTCGTGGGGACGGCTGTCGACGGTCTCCACGGCGAAGACGCCGTGCTCCGGGTCGCGGACCAGGACCCGGGCGTCTCCGTCGGCCCGGAGCTCGTGCGGGGTGATCTCGCCGCCGTTGATCCACCAGCCCGGTTCGGACACCAGGTCCCAGACCACTCGAGGTGAGGCCTCGATGAGGATGTCCCGCTCGATCCGGTCCTCGTTCCCATCCCGCGACATGCAACCAGTCTATTGCATGAACGCTGGATTTAGTGCAATCATCCTGTTGCACTTCACTCCAGGAGGTACGAATGCCCAGTCCCCGGTTCCGCGGTGGCCCCAACATCGCCATGAAACTGCCCGCCGCGCGCTTCGACGACACGGTCGCCTTCTACCGGGACGTGCTCGGTCTCGACGTCACCGAGGAACCATCGGCGGCGACCGGGATGGTCTCGCGCTCGGTGCGGGTGGATTCGACGCCTACACCCTGTGGCTCGACCGGGTGGACAACTACGCGCACTCCGACATCTGGCTGGAGCTGACCACCGACGACCTCGACGACGCCGTCCGACACCTCGCGGCGCACGGCGTCGGCACCAACGACGAGCTGGAGGAGCTACCGCCGGGAAGCCGAGCCCACTGGGTGTGCGCTCCGACCGGGGTGCCGCACATCCTGCACCCGCACACGTCATGACCAACCGCCGCGCCACCTCGGCCAGCCAGCGCACTGCGTGACGGGCCGGGTCCGACGGCCCGGCGGGCTCGTGGGCTGCCGCCGCCCCGGGACGGAGGGCCTCAAGCCCTCGCCCCGCCCCCTCCTCCGAAGGCGCGGCGCGGCCCGCCGCCCCACCCGAGCGGAAGCCCCGGTGGTGGCCGGTGGCCCACCCGGCACCCGCGTCAGCCCACGACGACCGGGGACGCCGACCTTCCGGGCCCCTCCTCGGCCGCTGTCGCCGCCCGAGCTCCCGCTGGGGCGACCGTGAAGGCGGTGCGCAGCAACCGCGCCAGGGTGACCAGCTGGTCGCCACCCCGATCACGGCGCCACACCAACCCGAGCTGGGAGGACGCCTCCATGCCCGTCACCGGCAGGAAGCGAACGTCCCGGCGCGCCGCGCGGTCCGCGAGCGGACGGCAGACCAGCATCACGTGCTCTCCGCCGGCGACCGTCGCGAGACCCTCGTGGATCGTGGAGATGGCCACGGACGAGGAGATCGGCAGGCCCGCCGGCGTCGCGCGCGGCACCCTCGCGGCCATCCAGTAGTCGGGTGCGTCGCCGAGGGGGCGGACGACGTCCCACTCCGCCAGCTCCTCGACCGTGACCGACGTCCGGCGGGCCAGCGGGTGGTTCGTCGAGACCGCCAGCAGCCGGTCCTGCGGGGGGAACCGGTACCCGACGGTGAGCGAGGCCTCGTGGCATGGCAGCTCCACCACCGCCGCGTCGACCCGACCCTCCACAACGGCGGTGAAGGGCGAACCCAGCGGTACCTCGCTCAGCGCCATCGACACCCCGTGCTCGGCGCGCAGCGACCGGAAGGCCTCGGTGATCTCCTCGTAGACGTCGCCGTGGAAGCCCACTCGCAGCTCACGCAGCTCACGCCTCCGCGCGCGATCACGCGCTCGGGAGTAGACCGCCGTCAGTTCCTCGTAGGCGGGACGCACCTCGTCCACGAACTGGACCCCGAACCTCGTCAGCGCGACCCGCCGGCTGGTGCGCTCGACCAGCCGGACCCCGAGCCGCCGTTCGAGTTCGGCGACGAGCTGGCTGACCCGGCTCTGCGAGTACCCGAGCCGCTCGGCGGTGCGGCCGAAGTGCAGCTCCTCCGCCAGCGTGAGCAGGCACTCGATCTGGTGCAGGTTGGCCTGGTGCACGGCACCCCCCTCCGACCGCGTTCGATCAGCTCAGCTTATCGATCGGCGAGGAGATCGCCGTTGTTCGGCGGCCGTCCCGTTGCTTGCCTGGGGAGCATGAGTTCCTCCGCTTCCGCCGGGACCCGCTCCCACCACACGACCGCCTGGCAGTGGGTGGCGCTGGCCGTCCTGTCCCTGTCCACCTTCGTGGTCGTCACCTCGGAGATGCTGCCCGTGGGCGTGCTGACGCCCATGGCCGAGGGCTTGGGGGTCGGCTCGGGAACGGCCGGGTTCAGCCTGACGATCACCGGCCTGGTCACGGCGGTCACCGCGCCGGTGGTGCCCCGCGTGCTGGGTGGGGTGGACCGGCGGTGGGTCCTCGCGGTGTCGATGGTCGTGCTGGCGGCCGGGAACGCGCTCACCGCGGTCGCGGACGGGTTCGGGCTTCTCGTGGTCTCCCGCGTCATCCTCGGTCTGGGGATGGGAGCGGTGTGGGGGCTGGCGGCGGCGGTGGCCCCGCGCCTGGTCGGGCCCCGTCATGCGGCGCTGGCGGTGTCCTGCGCCGTCAGCGGGGTCGCGGCAGCCTCGGTGGCCGGCGTGCCCGCCGGCACCGTCATCGGCGACGCCTTCGGGTGGCGGGCGGCGTTCGTCGCGCTGGCCGTGAGCGCCGTCGTCCTGGCCGCCGCCCTGCTGGTCACGCTGCCCCGGTTGCCCAGGCCTCGGACCGGGCCGGCCGTTGGGGTGCCGGCCGGCCGGTCACCACTGGCTTCGAGGGCGGTCGTCGGCGGACTGGCCGTGGTCGTCGTCCTCGTCACCGCCCACTTCGCCGCCTACACCTACGTGCGCCCCGCCCTCGAGGGGCACGGGATGACGGCCGGCGGGATCGCCGTGGCGCTCCTCGTCTACGGGGTGTTCGGACTGGTGGGGAACTTCGCGGCCGGGGCCCTCGCGGCGCGGCGGCCGCGCGCGACCGTGCTGCTCCTGGCCGGCGGCATCGCCGCCTCCGTCGCCCTGCTCGCGCCGTCGGCGGGCCTGACCGGGGTCGCCGGGGTGGCGATGGGCCTGTGGGGCCTGGCCTACGGTGGTCTCTCGGTCGCCGGCCAGCTCTGGATGCAGCGGTCGGCTCCCGACCGCGTCGAGGAGGTGACCGGCCTCTACGTGGGCCTGTTCACGGCCGCCATCGCGCTCGGCGCCCTCCTCGGGGGAGGCCTGGTCGGAGCCGTCGGCATCGTGCCGCTGCTGTGGAGCGCGTCCTGCCTCGCCCTCGCCGCCCTCGCCATCGGCCTGGCGGGACCCCGCGCCGTTCCTCCCTCCGGGAGCGGGACCGACGGGAACGGCTCCCGGATGCCGGCCGAGCTGGCGAACCACCCCGGCAACACGGGTTCGCGCACCTGAACTCCCCGGCCACGAGTGCCCCGCCGGCCGGCACAGACCAGGACCCAGCGACGAGGGCGAGCCCGACCAGCGGAGCGCGTCCCGCCTCCCAGGGCACGGGCGGTGGTCACGGCGGAGAGCCCCCTCGGCGCCCTCGCCAGCGGACCGGGAGGGTGGGGTCAACCGGCGTGACCGGGGGCGCAGTGGCTTCGGCTCGCTCGGAGGCCGTCGGCGAGCGTCTCCTGGTTGAGCATGGCCAGCACCGCGCCTTCGGCTCGTGCGGTGAGGTCCTCGAAGTAGGCGGAGGCGTGCGCGGCACCGACGCACCCGCTCTCGACCTCCGGCCGGCACACCCACAACGGCTTGTCCCCGACTGCACAGCGGTAGATCTCGGCCAGCGTGATGGCCTCGGCCGGTCGCGCCAGTCGGGTGCCGCCGGCCCGCCCCTTGATCGACTCGACCAGACCAGCGTGCCCCAGGGGGACGAGGAGCTTGCGGACCAGGCTGGGGTTGGCGCCGACGCGCTCGGCGAGCTGGCCGCTGCTCACGACCGGCGCGCCCTCCTCCTCGGCGATGGCCAGGAAGAACATGACGGCCAGCGCACTGGAGAACCTGATGTCCAGCACCGTCGCACCTCCCCGTTCGTCCCCGCAGCCTACTCGGCCACCACATGCCGAGCCGAAAACGTCGCAGACACAGTTGCATTTTCTGGCAGAAACTGTATCTTTCAAAGGAGCAATTCGTCGACCTCCCGGGAGTCCAGCCCCATGTCCACTCGCGTCGCCCAGGCCCTCGCCCGCCCGCTGACCCTGGGTTCGGCGGAACTGCCGAACCGCCTCGTCATGGCCCCGATGACCAGGGCTTTCTCACCGGGAGGCGTCCCAGGAACGGATGTCGCCGACTACTACGCCCGCCGGGCCGCGGCCGGCACCGGGCTGATCATCACCGAGGGCACCTACATCGACCACCCCTCGGCCGGGGACGTGGAGAGCGTGCCCCGCTTCCACGGCGAGGCGCCGCTCGCCGGCTGGCGCCACGTCGTCGAGGCGGTGCACGCCGCCGGCGGCCGGATCATGCCCCAGCTGTGGCACGTGGGCATCCAACGCCCCGCCGGCAACCCGCCCTTCCCGGAGGCCCCCTCGGTCGGCCCGTCCGGGATCGCGCTGGACGGCACCGAGGGAGCCGGTGAGGCCCTCTCCCCCACCGAGATCGACCGCGTCATCACCGCGTTCGCCGAAGCGGCCCACCAGGCCGAACGCATCGGTTTCGACGGGATCGAGCTGCACGGCGCGCACGGCTACCTGATCGACCAGTTCCTCTGGGAGCGCACCAACCGGAGGACCGACGGCTACGGCGGCGACCTCGTCGCCCGCACCCGCTTCGCCACCGACGTCATCACCGCCGTGCGCGAACGCGTCGCTCCCGACTTCCCCGTCGTCCTCCGCTTCTCGCAGTGGAAGGCGGACAACTACGACGCGCGACTGGCCGAGACCCCCGACGAGCTCCAGCGGCTGCTCACCCCGCTGTCCGAGGCGGGCGTGACCGCCTTCCACGCGTCCACCCGCCGCTTCTGGGAGCCCGAGTTCCCCGACTCGGGTGTCGACCTGAACCTGGCAGGGTGGACCCGCAAGCTGACCGGGAAGCCCGTGATCACCGTCGGGTCGGTCGGCCTCGACTCCGTCTTCGAACCCGCCGCCCTCTTCGCGGGTCAGGGCGCCGGCGTGGAGAGCGTCAACCGGCTGCTGGACCGGCTGGAGCGTGACGAGTTCGACCTCGTCGCCGTCGGCCGCGCGCTGCTGGCCGACCCCGAGTGGGCGCGCAAGGTCCTGGAGGGACGCGAGGAGGAGCTCACCCCCTTCAGCGCGGACGCCCTGGGCACCCTGCGCTGACCGGTTCCCCGAACGCCGTCGTCGCCCCTGGCCGGCCCGAACGGTTCGGTTCGCGCCGATACCGGTCCCGTCGGGCCAGGCGGTGGGAAGGGGCGACGACGGCCCGGCCGGTAGCACGCCGTCGGCGGGACGCCGCCGGGATGGCACGGAACGCCGGCAGGGGTGACGCCGGCACCAGGGGGCAGCCCTCCTCGTCCGGCCGACACACCGGTCGGCCGTTCAGCGCGCCAGCAGGGCGCGCAGCGCGTGGACGACCTCGCCGGGCGACTCCTCGGCCATGAAGTGCCCGGCGGACACCGTCGAGTGGGCGAGGTCGGGGGCCCACCGTCGCCACACCTCGCCGGCGTCGTAGCCGAGTGCGGCGCCCCAGTCCTGCTGGAGGACGGTGACGGGCATCCGCAGCTGGTTGCCGGCCAGCCGGTCCGCCTCGTCGTGCTCGATGTCGACGGTGGCCGAGGCCCGGTAGTCGGCCACGATGGAGGGAACCGCCTCCCGGGAGGCCCGCAGGTAGGCGGCCCGCACCTCCGCCGGGACGGCGTCCGGGTCCTGGCCCCACACGTCGAGGAAGTGGCCGAAGAAGGCGTCCGGCGCCGCCCCGATCAGGGCCTCCGGGAGCCCGGGCGGCTGGGCCATCAGGTAGAGGTGGAATCCGACGGCGGCGCTGACCCCACGCAGCACGTCCCAGGTGTCGAGGGTGGGGACGACGTCCAGCGCCGCCAGGTGGGTGACGGCGTCGGGGTGGTCGAGTCCCGCGCGGAACGCCACCAGCGCCCCCCGGTCGTGGCCGGCCAGCGCGAAGCGTTCGTGCCCGAACGCGTGCGCGAGGGTGACGACGTCCTCGGCCATGCGTCGCTTCGCGTAGGTGGTCCCGTCCGTGTCGGCGGGCTTGTCGCTGGCCCCGTAGCCCCGCAGGTCGGGGCAGAGGACGGTGTGGTCGGTGGCCAGGTCAGCGGCCACGTGCCGCCACATGAGGTGGGTCTGGGGGAAGCCGTGGAGGAGGACGACCGGGCTCCCGGTGCCCGCCACGGCGACGTTCAACTCGACTCCCCCTGTGACGGGGACCCGCTGGTAGTCGAATCCGGTGATGCGGACGTCGCTGTTCATCTCGTGTCTTCCGCTCGGGTGCGGCGTCCGGGTGACGCCGATGCCCCGAGCGTGTGCCGAGGCGATGAGCACCACGTCAGCGTTGGGTCAGCGCGGGATGAGCGTGGACCGCGCGGCGCGCCACCGCGCTGGTCTCGCCGGCCACGTGAGAACGAGCCGGCCCACCCGGCGGGGTCTGGCGCCGAATTCGGGTGCCGGATCCGAGGACGCCTGGGCTACGTGCTCTCCCCCCGCCGGGGAACTCCCCCAGAACGAGGTCGACGTCCTCCGCCGGCTCCAGCGCGAGGGCCGGGTGGTGGCCATCGGGCCCCGCCCGAGACAGCGGCCGGGTGCCCGCTCGGCGGCGCGGTGGTCAGGGCCAGCCGACTCCCGCCCACGGGCCGGCGCACCGGTCCGGCGTCGGCGGCACCGATCACGCGTCCCGCGACGGTGGAGGTGGCGCGCGTGGCCGCCGGTGCTCCCCACCGTCACTGGGACGGTGCTCGTCGACCATGCGGCGCCGGAGAACGACTTCCTCGGGGTCACCACACCCCGGCTGCCGTGGTGCCCCAGCGCGGTTACAGTGCCGGACCGGTGGCTGCGGAGAGGATGTCGGTGACCTCGTCGGTGTGGTTCTCGGTGCTCGGTCCGCTGGCGGCCGGGAACGCGGGAGGACCGCTGGCCCTGCCCGGCCCCCGGCACCGCGCGGTGTTGGCCAGGCTGCTGGTGGCGCGGGGTCGCGTCGTTCCGGTGGACCGCCTGGTCGATGACCTGTGGGATCCCGCGCCCGCCGGCGCCGTGGGAGCGTTGCGGACCTTCGTCTCGGCCTTGCGCCGCGTGCTGGAACCCGACCGGCCTCCTCGGGCCCCGGCCCGGCTGCTGGTCACCTCCCCTCCCGGGTACGCGCTGCGGGTGGACCCCGACGCGGTGGACGCGCGACGGTTCGAGGCGGCCGTCGCCGACTCCGGTGAACTGCTCGCCTCCGGTCGGCCCGCTTCGGCCCTCGCGCTGCTCGACGAGGCGCTCGGGTGGTGGCGCGGTCCGGCGTACGCGGGGTTCGAGGAGTACCCGTGGGCGCGGGCGGAGATCAACCGCCTCGACGAGTCACGGCTGGTGGCGGTGGAGCGCAGGGCGGCCGCCCTGCTCGCCGGGGGCCGGGGGCCGGAGGCGGTGCCCGACCTGGAGGCGCAGGTGGTCGGGCACCCGTGGCGGGAGGAGGGGTGGCGGCTCCTGGCGCTGGCCCTGTACCGGGGCGGGAGGCAGGGCGACGCCTTGTCCGCCCTGCGCCGCGCGCGCCGGGTGCTGGCCGAGGAGCTGGGAGTGGATCCGGGGCCGGAGTTGCGCCGGCTGGAGGCGGACGTGTTGGCGCAGGCCGAGCACCTGCTGCCGGCGGAGTGGCCGTGGGAGCGTGACACCGGCGGTTCCGACCCGGGCGGCCCCTCCTCGACAGGACGGGAGAGCCCGGTGGCACCGGCGGCGGGACCCGTCGAGCCCCTCGGTACCGATCGGGCCGGGGGGCGGTCGGGTGCCTCGACGCCGAACCGGCGCGGGCGGGCGGCCGCCGCCTCCTCAGGCCCGGCGGCGGCCGACTCGGCGCTGGGCGGCCCCGGCGGTGGTGGCCTGCCCGGTCCGCACGCGTGCCCCCGCCTGGTCGGGCGGGCGGGTGAACTGGCGGCCGTGGATGGCGCCGCGGCGGACGCGGTCGCACGGGACGGGCTGGTCCTCGCGCTGGTCACCGGGGAGGCGGGCGGAGGCAAGACCGCCCTCGCGGAGGCCCTGGCCGCCACGGTCGCGGGGCGGGGGTGGCTGGTGGCCTGGGGAGCGAACCCGGATGAGACGGGCACGGCGGAGGACTGGGCATGGGAGCAGGTCCTGAACGCCCTGGTCGCGACGGGTCTCGGCACCGCGCCCACCAGGGGCGGGGCGGCAGCCGGGGACGCGGTGGCCGCCCGGTTCCGGTGGCATCGGGAGGTGGCGCGGTTCCTGGCGGAGACGGCGGCGCACGGACCGGTGCTGGTGGTGCTGGACGACCTCCACCATGCGGGTGAGGAAACCCTCCGCCTGCTCTCCACGCTGGTGACCGGAGGAGTCACCGGGCCCGTGCTGGTGGTGGGCACCTACCGGACGACGGACCCACCGCCGCCCCTGACGAGGTTCTTGGGGCAGGTGGCGCGAGCCGAACCGGTCCGGGTGGCGCTGGGCGGGCTGGACCGGGACGAGGTGTCGGGGTTGATGGGCTCGATCACCGGGCGCCCTGTCGACGCCGCGACGGCGGCGGCGGTGCGCGGACGCACGGGCGGCAACCCGTTCTTCGTCCGTGAACTGGCCCGCCTGCTCCTGGCGGAGGGGACGGAGGCGTTGGCCGAGGTCCCACCCGGGGTGCGGGACGTGGTGCGCTACCGGGTCACCCGGCTGCCCGCGTCGGCGGCGTCGGTGCTCTCGTGGGCCGCCGTCATCGGGACCGAGTTCGACACGGCGGTCCTGGTGGCGGTGGTCGGGGACGAACAACGGGTGTTGGACGCCCTCGACCTCGCGACGGGCGCCGGGTTCCTGGTCGAGGGCGGTGTCGGAAGGCTCAGGTTCGCGCACGCCCTGGTGCGCGACGCGGTGTACGAGGAGCTGTCGGGGCCACGACGCGCTCGCGCGCACGGCGCCGTCGCCGACGTCGTGGAACGGCTGCGGCCGTGGGAGGTGACGACGATCGCGCACCACCTCGTGCTGACGGGTGACCGGGAGCGGGCGGACCAGGTGGTCCGGTACGCGCGGATCGCCGCGACGGACGCGGCGGCCCGGTTCGCCTCGGAGGAGGCGGCCCGGTGGTGGCGGCACGCCCTGGACTCGCACGACTCAGCGGTCCGCCTCCGGGGGGCCTCGGCGGAGGACGAGGCCGCCCAGGAACGGCTCGACCTCGTCCTGGGGCTCGTGCGGGCGCTCGCGGTCGCCGGCGATCTCGCCGGGGCGCGTTCCTGCCGGTCGGAGGCGCTCGACCTGGCGGAACGGCTGGGGGACGACCAGGTGGTGCGGGCGCTGACGGCCTTCGACGTGCCGGCGGTGTGGACGGCGAGTGACGACCAGCGGCTGGCCCGGCGAATCGCGGACCTCGTCGACAGGGTGGTGGTCCGCCTGCCGGCCGACCGGGTGGTCGACCGCGCCAGGCTGCTGGCCACGCTGGCCCTGGAACTGCGGGGCGGCCGGGACAGCCGCCCTCTGGCGGCCGCCGAAGAGGCGGAACGCCTGGCGAGGGAGTCGGGGGATCCGGCCGTGGTGGCCCTGGCGCTGAACGCGCGCTTCATGCAGACCTTCTGGCGTGCCGGCCTGGCGGACCAGCGGGCCGCGCTCGGCGGGGAACTGGCGCTGCTGGCCCGGGACCACTCGTTGGTGACCTTCGAGATCCTCGGGGAACTCGTGTCGCTCCAGGCACGCTCCGCGTTGGGGGATCTCACCGCCGCCGACCGCCACGCGACCGAGGCGGACCGGCTGGGCCGGGAGTACCAGTCGCCGCTGGTCGGCGTCCTCACGGCCTGGTACCGGGCGATGCGCACCTCCGTCTCGGGCCGGGAGGCAGCCGGGACCGCCGCCTACCGGGCGGCGGCGGCGCGGCTGGCTGGGACGGGCATGTTCGGGCTCGAGCGGGGTCTGCGCGAGTTCGCGTCGTTCTGCCACCGCCTCCGGTGGGACCCACCGGCCTCGGCCGGCGGGGAGGTCCGGGTGGCGGCGGGCGGCGACGCGGACGACTACGAACCCTGGTGCCGCCCGCTGCGGCTCCTGGCCGCCGGGCGGATCGCCGAGGCGCGGGAGGCCGCGTGCCGCGTGCCGGAGTCGCCTCACGACCTGTTCCTTGAGGCCCGGTTGTGCCTGCGGGCGGTGTCGGCGTCGCTGCTGGCGGACCGGGAGACCTCGGACCGGCTGTACGAGGAACTGTCGCCGGCCGAGGCGGAGATCGCCGGGGCGGGCAGTGGCCTGGTGGCGCTGCGCCCGGTGGCCCACCACCTCGGCGACCTGGCGTGGACCCTGGGGCGTCCTGGCGCGGCGGTCGAGCACTACGACCGGGCGCGTGCCCTCGCCGAGGGGGTGGGCGCGCCGCACTGGGTGCGGGCCGCCGAGCTGGCGCGGGCGGCGATCCGGCGCCGGTCGGGCCAGGGGTGAGACCAGCCCCCGGGGCTCCCACGCGGAACGAGGTCGCGGCTCGGCTCCACTGGCCGGAACCGAGGTCGGACCGCGCCGGGTCGAGCCCTGCCGGGGTGTCGGCCGTGCCCGGCGGGGCGAGCCGGGTCGGGGGCGGATCATCCGTCTGGCGGAGATGCCGGGGCCGGGGGCACCGGCGAAACGCGGGTTTTCGGCCACGGTTCCCCCGCACGGGCGGGAAGGTCGCCCGCCCGGGGGTTGGGCGGGGCCTAGATTGCTCCGGAAGAGCGCCCGCAGTGGGCCCCACCGGTTTCCGTGGGGGCGGGGCAGGCGTCGGAGTTCGACCCGAGCGCCCCGTCCGTTCTCCCTCCACGGACGAGTAGGACCAGAGGAACATGTCCGTCTTTTCCCAACCCGGGTCGGTGACCCGTGTCGTTGCCGCGATGGCGTGCCGAGGCATGCGGAGGTCGACGCGGTGACCGACCCCGAGAACACTCCCCCGTCGCCCCGGCCCGAGAGTTCGTCGGCCACCCCGCCACCGTCCTCCGAGGACCGCGAGGCGCACCCCACCCCCGGCCCCGACCAGCCCCCCGGCGAGACCGGGGGAACGCCGTGGTCCGGGTCGCCGATGCCCGGCGCCGTCCCGCCACCGACGGAGGCGGCCGCCGCGCACGGTCACGCGTTCCCACCGCCGGGCGGGGACCAGCCCCAGGCCGGGACCGGGTGGCAGCCGGTGCCCCCGCCGCCGGCGCCGGGGCCCTGGGCGCCCGGCTACCCCCCGCCCCAGCCGCCCCGTCCGCGTCGGACCGGTCTGCTCGCCGCGCTGGTCGCGGTTCCCGTCGTCGTGCTGGGCATCGTGCTGACCGTGGTGTTGACCCGAGGCGGGGACGAACCGTCCGGGTCCCCGGCAGCCGCCGGCACCGAGGTGGAGGACGGGGAGGGCGTCGACGGCGCGGTGCCGGTCGGCGAAGCCCAGGAGCCGAGATGGCACGTTCCCGTCGCCTCGGAGGACCCGTTCGCGCACGAGCTGCTGGGCTCCTGGGTGACGGGGACGACGGCGGTCCGCGCGGAGGCCGGTTCCGTGATCGGCTACGACCTGGCCAGCGGGGATGTCCGCTGGGAGCTGCCGTCCTCCGGCGACGAGCGGTACTGCGGATTGAGCGCGGAGACCCACGAGAACGGCATCGTCGTGTCGCACGGCGTCGGGCACGTCTGCGACCAGCTCTCGATGGTCGACCTGGACAGCGGGGAGACGCGCTGGCAGGTCGCACCGGAGGCCGACGAGGCGGACCCCGGCGCGGTGCTGCGGCCCGTGGTGGCCAACGGTGTCGCCCTGACCTCCGTCGTCCCCGAACGGCTCACCGCGCACGACGCGGGTACGGGTGAGATCCGGTGGGAGGTCGAACTGCCGAACCCGATCGCGGCCGATGCCGAGGCCAGGCCCTGCCGTGCCACCGAGGCCGCCCCGGCCGAGGGGTTCCTCGTCGTCAGCGGGCACTGCGCCCCCGAACGGTTCGCCTTCGGCGAGGCGCAGCGCTTCGTCGCCAGGGTCGCGCTGGAGACCGGGGCGGTCGTCTGGCAGACGGTGGTCCCCGGGGACGTCATCGAGGAGGGCACGACCGGCTCGGTGCGGTTGCTCTCCGCGAACCCCCCGGTGATCGGGCTCGTCGTGCGGGGTGAGGAGTCGGGGCCGATCGCGGTCTTCGACCCGGAGAACGGCACGCTCACCCATGACCTGGTGGTGGACGGCCTTCCGATCGGGGTGGACCCCGAACCGGAACAGGGCGCGGCGCCGCCGGTGCCGACCTGGTCCGACGGGAGCGGGCTGGTGCTCAGGTCCGCCGTGGGGGAGTGCGAGGAGACGCTGACCAGGGTGGACCTGAACTCCGGTTCGATCGCCTGGGAGACGGACGAGACCACCTGTGGTCAGCTGCCGGTCGCGGTGGAGGGCGAGGAGCCGTTGCTGGTGTCGGTGGGTTCCTCGAACGGTGCGCCGACCCTGGCGACGGTGGCGCTGGCCGACGGCCAGGTGCGGCACCTGGGCGCGCTCGGGGGTGACCCGGAGTCGGTGTGGCTGCCGCTGACGGGCCGCGCGCACCGGAACGGGGACAGCGTCGTCGTCTTCCCGGTCGACTCGGCGATGACGAGGACCGCCGTGCTCGCGTTCGACGCGCCCTGAGCCCGGATCGGTTCGCGGAGGCGGGTGCCCGGCGGCCGGCCTCCGCGAACCGTCTCGTCCTGGGTCCGCGTGCTCCCAAGGACGCCGTCGGCCGAGCGCCCCGAGCGCTGGCCTCAGAGCCCACCCCCTGGCTCGGGGACGCGGCGGAGCCCCACCCGCGTCACCGTTGGTGACGTTCCTCGTCGGAGCAGGCTCCGCCGAAACCACCCCATCGGGTCCGCCCCTGGGGCTAGAGTCCGGTCGGCATCGGCACGGCGGGTGACCGCCCGCGCCGGATACGTGGTCGAGCCGGGACGGTGGGGGGAGTTCCCCGACCCGGCCGAAGGACAACGACGGGGGCACCAGGAACGGATGGACACCACACCTCGGCCGGCGCGCGGCGCGTCGGCGACCAGCACCGCCGCGTCAGGGGACAGCCGGAGGGGGAGACGGTGAGCGGCGGTGGCGACCAGCCGGGTCCGGGCCCCTGGCAGGGCGGCGGCCAACCGAACCCGTGGCAGGGCGGCGGCCAACCCGGCCCCTGGCAGGGCGGAGCCAACCCCCAGGGCTGGGCGGGAGCGCCCCCGGGCTCCGGCGGGCAGGCACCGCCCCCCTGGAACCACGGGCAGCCCGCCGGGCCGCCGCCCCGGAAGCCCCGGCGACGAGGCCTGGTCATCGCGCTCGTCACGGTGCCAGCCGTCGTCCTGGCCGGTGTGGCCGCCGTCGTCCTGACCCGGGGCGGCAGCGAGGACCCCCCGGCGCCCGATCCCGCCGCGGGCGGTGTGGCCTCGGAACCTCCAGGTGCGCCGACGGAGCCGCTGTGGGCGGCACCGGCTCCCGTCACCCAGCCCTACGAGAACGACCTGCTCGGCAGCTGGGTCACCGAGAGCACCGCCGTGCGGGCGGAGTACTGGACGATGGTCGGCCACGACCTGGGCACCGGCGAGCCGACGTGGGAACGGCCGGCTCCGGAGGGCAGCTCGTACTGCGCCGTCAGCGCCGAGACGCACGAGAACCGGGTGTTCGTCGTGCACGGCGAGGCTGGCGAGCTGTGCAACCTGCTGTCCTCGGTGGACCTCGACACGGGGGAGACGGTGTGGGAGGTCGAACAACACCCTGCGCAGCCCGACGAGATCGGTCTCCGTCGACCGGCCGTCACCAGCGGTGTGGTGTTGGCCGACTACGACGGAGGGAGGATGCGCGCCTTCTCCGCCGACTCGGGCGAGGAGCTGTGGGACCTGATGCGGATGCCCAACCCCGTCGCGGACCCGGAACAGCCGGCCCGGTGCTCGGTGTACGGCTTCACCCCGGCCCCGGACAGCTTCTACGTGCACGGCGACTGCCGACCGAGGAACCTGACCTTGGGCGATGACCACCGGTACGTGGCCCGGATCGACGCGGCGACCGGGGAGGTGCGGTGGCAGACCCTCGTCCCGGAGTCGGTGATCCCGCTGGGGGAGCCCACCGGCACCGAGCTGTTGTCCACCGATCCGCCGGTCCTCGGGCACTTCCCCCTGAACTCGACGGCCAGCCCGGTGGTGGTGTTCGACCCCGACGACGGGAGCATCACGCACGACCTCGTGCTGGAAGGTCCACCGCCGGCGCTCGGGCAGAGCCCGCTGCGAGGGGACGCCCCGCCGCACACGGTCCTGACCACTCCGGACAGCCTGCTGCTGCGCATCGTCACGCCCGGCGGCGGCTGCGAGCACAACCTGACCCGCATCGACGTGACGACCGGCGCCGTGGCGTGGGAGGGCGTCGCCACCAGCTGCGAACACGTGCTCCTCGGCGTCGAGGACGGGGAGGCCCTGGTGATCTCCAACGGGGGTTCCGCCGGCGAGGAAGCCACGCTGATCGCCGTCGCGCTGGCGGACGGTTCGACCAGGGAGATCGGCCCGCTGGCCGCCGACCCGGGCAGCACCGGGCGGGCCCTGTCCGGCCGGGCCCACCGACACGGCGACAGCATCATCGTGTTCCCGGACTTCATGCTGGGCACGGAGACCGGCGTACTGGCCGTCGCCGCACCGTGACAGGGGGAGCGGTCGTGGGGCCCGGCTGACCTCGCCGTTCCCGGTAGCCCCGGCCTCCTCCACCGCGACAGCTCGCCGGGGCCGCCGTGGCCGGCCCTCCTCCCCTGCCGCCCCCACCCGAGGACTCGACCAGGGCGGCAGCCCGCCGGATGACGACGTGGGTCCTCCCCCGGATCGACCCACCGTCCGCCCTGCGGCCTCCTCCCGGCTCCCTCCGGGCTCGCGCCGCGCGTCCGGAGGGGTCAGGGCGGGCGTGGGTCGTCGTCACCTCGTCCGACCGGTCCCAACCGTCGATGGGGAGGCGGGCCCAGCCCGCCACTCAGCCCGGCTAGTTCGACGGTTGCCGGTAGCGTCCGCCGTCCGCCTCGAAGCGGGGAGGCGGTTCGGCGGGGAGGTCGACGAGGACGACGGCCGGATCCGACGGGTCCGTGGTGACCAGGACCGCGCTGCCCAGGCGGGGGACCTGGTCGGGTGTGGTCACCAGGTGGGCGCGGATCGTCCGGGAGGGTTGGGCGCCGGGGACCTCCACGGTGGCGGCGAAACGTGGGTTGCCGCCCGACCACTCCCGGTGGAACTCGACGGCGGTGAGCACCCCGGGTTCGGATCGGCCCCACTCGCGGAGGGCCCGGATGGTCCGCTGGCGGGTCCGCACGTAGCGGAGTCGGCGTCGCGCTCGGAGCGCGGACACTCCGGCGAGGAGGAGGCACAGGGCGCCGAGGGCGCCCGGCAGCGCACCGAGCACCACGTCGAACGGGGCGCCGTCGGCGGGAGGCCAGGGGCCGAGCAGCAGCGCTGAGGTACCGACGCCGGCGGCGGCACAGCCCGCCAGGGCGGGCACCTCGGCGATCCGCAGCGCGGTGGCGCGCTGCCCGTAGATCCGGTGGGCGGCGTCGTAGGTGATCTCGGTGACCACCGCGGCCAGGAACACCAGGAGGACACAGGGAAGCGCCCACCACCACGGGACGTGCCCTGCTCCGAGCAGTTGGCTGAGGAGGGGCATCAGGGCCAGTGGCCACAGCAGGGCGGCGGTGGTGGCCCAGCCGAGGATCTCCCTCGGCAGGTGGTCCGGGACCGGAACGGGGGTCTCGGCCACGATGTCGTCGCCGCGCTCCGCCACCGAGAACACGGGCCAGGGCGTCGGTCCGTCTCCGGGCAGCGGGTGGGTCGAGGGGGTCGGTCGTGCACTCATGGGGGCCTCCGACGAAGAACGACCTGCCCGGCCGACGCTAGCGACTCCGCGCCGCTCCCGAGGCAGCCTCACCAGAATCGGTGCCCTCTGCGCCGGGGCAGCACGCGCCGAACCGCGGGGGTGGGGCAGGTGCCGCGCGGAGCGGTGGCGGCCGCGTTCCGGGCCACCGGGCCACCGGGCCAGGCGGGCCGGAGCGGGCGGGGCCCTCAGAGCTCGCTGGCGGGGGCGGCGGCTCCGCAGGACTCCCGGACCTCCAGGGTGGGCCAGAGCTGGACGCGGTGCACCGGTCGCCGGTCGCCCTCGGCCGCCCTGCCCAGGGCCAGTTCGACCGCGAGCTGACCGAGGCGGTGCTTCTGCGGGCGCACGGCGGTGAGCGGGGGGTCGGAGGCGGCGGCGACCTCGTCGTCGTAGGAGACGACCGCGAGGCGCCCCGGCACGTCGATGCCCAGGTCCCTGGCCCGTTCGACCATGCCGATCGCCTCCCGGTCCGCGTGGACGAGCATCGCCCGCACCCCCCGCTCCGCGCAGTGGAGCAGGACCTCGTCGTAGACGGGTGGCCAGCCGGGCGTCCCGTAGCTGGGCACCTCGATGTCCAGGTCGGTGTCGTGGGGGAGGCCGAGTTCGGCGGTGGTGGCCGCCCACCCGGCGCGCAGCGCGGTGCTGGTGGGGCTGGTCCGGGAGGTGACCAGGGCGACGGCCCGGTGCCCCAGGGCGGTCAGGTGGCGCACCCCGAGGCCCGCGCCGAGGGCGTGCGCGGTGGTGGCCGCGTCGAGCGCGAGGGTCGACAGCTCCGGCGGCGGTAACCGCTCCATCAGGACCACGGGCACCGGCAGGCTCCCCAGCCAGCGGAGCAGGTCGAGGCCGGCGTCCCCGTGGACCACGGGGGCGGCGAGGACGACGCGGACGCCGTGGTCGACCAGCGCGCTGATCTGCCGGCGGTCCTCGGTCGGGTCGTAGCTGGACACGCGCATGACCAGTCTGCTCCCGGCCGAGGCCACGGCCGCCTGGGCGCCCTGCACGACGTGCGGCCAGTAGTACTCGACGGAGGGCACCACCATCCCGACCAGGGTTCTGCCGGACGCCCCGCCGAGGGCTGGGCGGGGTGCGGTGGGGGTGCGGTTCGGCCGGTGCGGGCGGGTGATCCCGCCGTGGACGCGTTGCACGAGACCTCGGTCCGCCAGGGCCGTGACGTCCCGGCGCACGGTGACCGCCGTGACCCCCATCCGTTCGGCGAGATCGGCCAGCCGGACGGTCCCGTGCCGCTGCACCAGGGCGAGGATCAGCTCCTGCCGCTGTGAGGCCAGCATCGTGGTCCTCCTCCGCGTGGGTCGTCGGCGGGGGCGTCGGCGCGAGCCCGACCGGGGCCGGTCCCCTCGTCGGCGGGAGCCGGTCCCGCCGGTGACGAGACCCCGGTCACTTTCGTTCCTGTTCGTTTCCGTTCGGTTCCGCTCGCAACGATTGACGTCGAACTCTCTCACACGGTGGAGTGACGCGAACCACCGCCAGAAGGGACATCCAAGCAATGGTGCTTGATACCGGCTGGTCGCGGCGTGCCTTCCTGCGGGCGACACTGGGCGCGGCGGCCCTCGGCGCGGGCGGCGCGACGCTGTCCGGCTGTTCCTCCTCGACCACCGCCTCCGGCGCGACCAGGGTGCGGATCTGGTCGTGGCTGACCGGGATGGACCGGTACGTCGCGGCCTTCAACGCCGCCCAGCGCGAGGTGCACGTCGAGCTCAGCGTCATCGCCGCCGGTCTGGACGGCGGCTACGCGCAGCAGACCAACGCGATCCGGGCCCGCAACGCGCCGGACATCCTGCACGTGGAGTACCAGGGCCTGATCCAGGTCCTGGCGACCGGCGGGCTGCGGGACATCACCGACGACATGAGCGATCTCGCCGAGGGGTACTCGGACGCGGCCTGGCGCGGGGTCCGCCCGGACGGCCGTACCTGGGCGGTGCCGATGGACCTCGCCCCGATGGTCTTCTACTACCGGGCGGACCTCTTCGACCGGCACGGCATCGCCGTCCCCCGCACCTGGGACGAGTTCCGAGTGGCCGCCGAGGCGGTGCGGGAGGCGGACCCGGCGGCGAGGCTGACGACGTTCCCGCTCAACGACGGCTCGTTCTTCGCCGGGATGTCCTGGCAGGCGGGCCAGCCGTGGTGGCGGATCGACGGGGACACCTGGGTGGTCGACGTCGACGGCGAGGGCACGCTGCGGACGGGTTCCTACTGGCAGGACCTGATCTCCTCGGACCTGGTCGGCAGCGGTGGCACCGGCACCCAGGACTGGATCGCGAGCATGCACGAGGGCCGCCTGTGGGGGCTGCTCGGCGCGTCCTGGAGCGTGGGGACGTTGCAGAAGTCGATTCCCGACGACACCGGCCGCTGGGCGGTCACCACGATGCCCACCTGGGGCGGCGAGCCGGCCAACGGGATGCAGGGCGGCACCGCCTTCGGGGTGTCGGAGGACAGCCAGGTCCCGGAGGCGGCGATGACCTTCCTCCGCTGGTTGAGCACCGACCCGGAGGTGCCGAGGATCGGGGCGACGTTCACCTCGCCGTTCCCCGGCTACCTGCCCAACCGGGAGGTGGCCCGCGACGAGGTCGGGTTGGACTACTTCGTGGGCGACCCGGTGTTCGACGTGTTGGAGGAGGCGGACCGGCGGGTTCCCGAGTGGACCTGGGGGCCGAACGCCCTGGGGCTGTTCTCGAACATCACCGACTCCTTCGGCGGGGTGCCGGCCGGGCGGACGACGATCCCGGACGCGCTGCGCCGGGTGCAGGGCGTGGCGTTGTCCGGGTTGCGGGAACGCGGGCTGTCCGCGCGGGCCGGTGGTGCGGCATGACCGTCGTCACGGACCGGGGGGACTCCTCCGCTCGTCGCCCGGCTCCCTCCCCCGCCCCCCGCCGGATGGGCGGGCGAGCGGGTCGGGCCAGGTTGGCCCCGCTGCTGCTGGTCGCCCCGTTCGCGCTGCTGCTGCTCGCCACCGTGCTGGTGCCGATCGGGTACGCGCTCTACCTGAGCCTGTTCACCGAGCGGTTGTCCGGGTTGGGTTTCTCCGGCCCGGAGGACGTCTTCGTCTGGCTGTCGAACTACGGCGCGGTGCTGTCGGACCCGGCCTTCGCCGAGTCGGTGTGGAACGTGGCCCGCTACGCGCTGGTGCACGTCCCGCTCATGCTGGGCGCCGCGCTGGTCCTCGCGCTGCTGTTGGACGGGGCCGTGGTGTGGCTGCGCCAGGTGTGGTCGCTCGCGGTGTTCCTGCCCTACGCGGTGCCCGGCGTCATCGCCGGCCTGGTGTGGGCCTACCTGTTCAGCCCGGGGATCGGCCCCCTCAACGACGTCCTGCCGTGGGATCCGCTGGGGTCGGAGGGCGTGCTGCCCTCGATCGTCACGATGGCCACCTGGCAGTGGATGGGCTACAACATGATCATCTTCTACACCGCGTTGCGCACCGTGCCCCGTGACGTGCTGGAGGCGGCGCGGATCGACGGCGCCGGCCCGGTGCGCACCGCGCTGTCGGTGAAGGTGCCGATCATCCGACCGACGATCTTCGTCGCGCTCGTGTTCACGGTCATCGGTTCCCTCCAGCTGTTCACCGAACCGCTGGTGCTCCGTTCGTTCACCGGCTCGGTGACCAGCACCTGGACCCCGAGCCTGTACGTCTACGAGGCGGCGTTCATCACCAACGACTACGGCCGGGCGGCGGCGGCCTCGCTGCTCCTCGCGTTGGCCTGCGCGGTGCTCTCGGCGCTGGTGATGCGGCTGTCCACGAGGAGGTCCGGATGAACGGGGCGCACCGGAACGGCAGCAGGTGGACCTCCCGGAGCGCGGTGCACGTCGTCCTGGTGTTGGCGACGCTGTACAGCGTGCTCCCGCTGGTCTGGCTGGTGACCTCCTCCACCAAGAGCCTCGGTGACTTCTCCACCACGGGGGCGTTCGAGCTGGGCGAGTGGAACCTCGGCACCAACGTCGGGGACCTCCTCGCCGAGGAGGACGGCGTCTTCCTGCACTGGGCGGTCAACTCGCTGCTGTACGCGGGGGTGGGCGCGCTGCTGGGGGCGCTGATCTGCTCGGCCTGCGGCTACGCGATCGCCAAGCTGGACTTCCCCGGTCGTCGGGCGTTGTTCGCGGTCACGCTCACCGGAGTGCTGGTCCCCACCACCGCGCTGGCGCTGCCCCTGTACCTGTTGGCGTCCGAGCTGCGGATCGTGGACACGTTCTGGGCGGTGTTCATCCCGTTGCTCACCAACCCGTTCGGGGTCTACCTGGCCAGGGCGTACGCGGAGGCCGCGATCCCCGGGGAGCTGCTGGAGGCCTCCCGCATGGACGGCGCGGGGGAGCTGCGCACGTTCTTCACCGTGGCGCTGCCCCTGATGCGCCCTGGGGTGGTCACGATCCTGCTGTTCCAGTTCGTGGGCATCTGGAACAACTTCTTCCTCCCGTTGGTCATGCTCACCGATCCGAAGCTGTTCCCCATCACCCTCGGTCTCTACCAGTGGAGTTCGCGCGTGACCCAGTTCCCGTCCTACACCCCGCTCGTCATCACGGGCTCGCTGCTGGCGGTGGTCCCGCTCATCGTGGCCTTCGTGGTGCTCCAACGCCAGTGGCGTTCCGGGCTGGCCGCCGGGAGCGTCAAGTGAGCGCGCCGGAGGGGCCGGTCCTGCCCGGCGAGCACGGGACCGACGGCGGTGGACGGCGCCCCCGGTCGCGGCCGGAGACGACGCTGGTGCTCGACCCGTCGTGGTTCGACACCCTCTTCGGGGCGGAGGAGCTCGCCCGGCTGCGGGCGGCGGCGTCCCTGGGTGACCCGGTGGTCGCCCACGACCTGTCCTCCCCGGCGGCGCTGCGCCGGCTGGCCGAGACGGAGGTGCTCATCACCTCCTGGGGTTGTCCGCCGTTGACCGCCGAGGTGCTGGACGCGGCTCCCCGGCTGCGGGCGGTGTTGCACGCCGCGGGCAGTGTTCGGGGGCACGTCACCGACGCCGTGTTCGACCGGGGCGTTCGGGTCACGACCGCCGCCGACGCGAACGCGGAGCCGGTGGCCCAGTACACGCTGGCCGCCGTGTTGTGGGCCTTCAAGAAGATCCCGTTCCTGGCGGCGGACGCGCGGGTGCACCGCGCCGACTGGGGCTACCGGGAACGGCACGGCGAACTGTCCGGTCGGGGTCGGGTGGTGGTCCTGGTCGGGTTCTCCCGGGTGGGCCGCCGGGTGGCGGAACTGCTGACCCGGCTGGACCTCGCCAGGGTGCTGGTGGTGGACCCGGTGGCCGACCCGGCGGCGGTGCGGGCGGCGGGGGCGGAGCCCGTGCCGTTGGCGGAGGCGCTGCCCCTGGCCGACGTGCTCAGCCTGCACGCCCCCTCCCTGCCGGAGACCCGGCACCTGGTCGGCGCGGCCGAGCTGGCGGAGCTGCGGGACGGCGCGGTGCTGGTCAACACCGCTCGCGGTGCGCTGGTGGACACCGAGGCGTTGGAGCGGGCGTGCGCGGGCGGTCGCCTGTACGCCGTCCTGGACGTCACCGACCCGGAACCGCTGCCCTCGGGTTCTCCGCTGTACACCCTGCCCAACGTGGTGCTCACCCCCCACGTCGCGGGCTCGCTGGGCTCCGAGACGCGGCAGCTGAGCGCGGCGGCGCTCACCGAACTCGAACGCTACGCGGCCGGGTTGCCGCCGCTGGCTCCCGTCACCCGCGAGTCGCTGGCGGTGCAGGCGTGATCCCCGCCGAGGACAGGGACCTCTCACCGCGCACGGGGTGGACCCGCCGGCACTGGGAGGCGGTCGCCGACGACATGCTCACCGCCGTCGCCCGCCACCGCTCCCCGCTGGGCGCGCGGTACGACCTGCCGGGGCCGGCGAGCCGCAACGGCGTGCTCTCCGACGGGTTGGAGGGTTTCGCCAGGACCTTCCTGCTGGCCGGGTTCCGGGTGGCGGGGGCGGGCGGCGCGGACCCGACGGGCCTGTTGGAGAGGTACGCCGAGGGCCTGGCCGCCGGCACCGACCCGGCGTCACCGGAGCGCTGGCCCCGCCCGGACGAGCTGGGGCAGGCGAAGGTGGAGGCCGCCTCGGTGGCGCTCATCCTCCAACTCACCCGACCGTGGTTGTGGGATCGGCTGGACGACGGGGTGCGCCAGCGGACCGTCGAATGGCTGGGCACCGTCGTCGGCCAGCCGTACCCGCCGATCAACTGGGTGTGGTTCCGGATCGTGGTGGAGTCGTTCCTCCGCGAGGTCGGCGGCCCCTGGTCCAGGGAGGACGTCGAGGCGGACCTGGCGGTGCACGCGTCGCTGCGACGACCCGACGGGTGGCTGAGCGACCACGCCGAGGAACGCGCCTACGACCACTACACCGGGTGGGCGCTGCACCTGTACCCGCTGTTGTGGGCCGAGTGGTTCGACGTCGTCGGTTCCCTGTGCCCGCCCGCGTTGCGCGAGACGTGGGCCGGCGACCTGCGCCGGTACCTGCGGGACGCCGTCTCGCTGGTGGGCGCGGACGGTTCCCCGCTGCTCCAGGGGCGCAGCCTGGTCTACCGGTTCGCCGCCTCGGCGCCTTTCTGGGTGGGGGCCCTCGCCGGTACCGGCGGTGTCGCCCCCGGTCAGGCCCGCCGGGCCGCGAGTGGCGTCCTGCGGCACTTCGTCGACCGGGGGGCGTTGGGCGGGGACGGGCTGCTGTCCCTGGGCTGGCACCACGGGTGGCCGGGGATGCGGCAGTCCTACTCGGGTCCGGCGTCCCCGTACTGGGCGGCCAAGGGGATGCTCGGGCTGGCGCTGCCCGCCGACCACCCGGTGTGGACGGACCAGGAGCTGCCGTTGCCGGTGGAGACGGCGGACGTGTCCTCCGTGGTCACCGCCCCCGGGTGGTTGGTCACCGCCCGGCGGCGCGACGGCATCGTCACCGCCGTCAACCACGGGACCGACCACGCGGTCCTCGGCGCTGAGGTCGCCGACTCCCCGCTCTACGCCCGGTTGGGGTACTCGACGGCCACGGTCCCGCCGCTGACGGGTCCGACGGTGGCGGACCCGCTGGACAACTCGGTGGTCCTGCTCGATGCCGGGGGACGCGCCACCCACCGCACGGGATTCGGGACGCTCCTCGCCGAGCACCGGTCACCCGACGTGCTGGTCGCCGCCTCCTCCGGCCGGGTTCGCTGGGTCGACTCGACGGGCGACTCCTCCCCCGACCACGGTTCGGGCCGGACCGGGCCGGCGACGGCGGGACCGGTGGTGACGGTGGCCTCGGTCGTGCGGGACGGCGTGGAGGTGCGGATCGTCCGGGTGGCGCCACCCACTCCCGGCCAGCGGTGGCGGGCGGTGCGCCTGGGCGGCTGGCCGGTGGCGGACGACGACCAGCCGACGGCGGGGTGCGGTGCGCGGGTGACGACCGCGCGGCTCAGCTCGGAAATCCGCCCGCTGGTCGGTCTGCCGCACGCCGGGGTGGTGGTGGAGCGCGGCACCAGCCCGCTCGCGGACTGGACGGCCGTTCCGTGGCTGGCCGCGCGGGGTGAGTCGCCGCACGGGGTGTTCGCGGCGGTGGTGGAGCTGCGGGGCACCCGCGGTGGCCACGGCGGGACGCCGCCCGACCCGACGGTCGACGTCGGGCCGGAGTCGGTGGCGGTGCGCTGGCCGGACGGCGTCCGGACCGAGGTCGCCATGCCCGCGTCCTCCGCGCGGGCGGACTGATCCCCGCGCGCCTGGCCCTCCCTCTCGGGTCCGCACGGGCCGCCGTGCCCGGTGGGCGCGGTCGGCCGGTACCCGCGTGCCCGCCGCACGGGCCCGCCGACCCGGCCACCGGTTCCGGCGATGGGGAGGGCGCGCCCACGCCCCCACCTACAGCAGGGAACCGAGGGGGCCCAGGTCGAGGTTCAGGTCGGAGGCGCGCAGGCCGTAGCGCTCACGCAACTCGGTCATCCTGTCCTCCAGCAGCATGAGCGTGAGACCCATGCGTTCCTCCTGCTCCTCGGTGAGGTCGCCCTGGTCGACCCGGCGCAGCGCCTGCCGCTCGACGAGCTGCCGCAGCAGCTCGACGATGGTCAGCACGAGCTTCATCAGGTCGCGTTCCACCGTGTCGGGGTGGGCGTCGACGCGGTTGGGGAGTTCCCTGGCCGCCTCGGTGAGCGCGGCCGTGACCCCGGCGCCCACCCCGTCCATGTCCGCGCCCCCGCCCGCCGCGGTGTTCGCGGCCCGCCCACCGGGCTGGGTCCCACCGATCCTGATCGTCGAGGGCCCGCCGCCGGTCGTCGGGCCGTCGTCCGTGTCCGCCACACCGCCTCCTTCCACTCCACCACCGCTCCGGTGGTGCCCGTCGTCGGGCCGCCGCGCCGCCGGCCAGGAGCCCCGACCAGGCCTCGGGTGCCGTCCAGTCCGCCTCACCGCTCCCACGGCGAGGGGACGTCCGGCCGCACCGAGGTGATCAGCGCCCGCAGCGAGATGTGCACGAGGTCCACGTCCGCGATCGCCAGCGTCAGGTCACCGGTGAGCACCACCCCGCCGGCGAGCAGCCGGTCCAGCAGGTCCACCAGTGAGACGTCCCGGTTGGCCAGCGGGAGGTCACCGTCCTCGTCGCCGGGTACGAGTTCGGTCGCCATCCCGGTCACCGCTCCACGGTGGACGGGGAGGGGTCGGGCGAGGTCCGTTCGTCCAGGCCATCGGGGACGAACGAGTAGGGCACCCAGGGGCCGGTCAGCTCCACCCGCACCCCGGGTTCGGCCCGCGACCACCGCTCCACCTCCGCGGCGAAGGCCCGCGTGTTCTCCTCGGACACCAGGAACGCCGCGTTGAGCACGTTCCTGCCCCGGGCGCCGGACAGCTGGTTGTCCTGCGCGCGGTGCCTCCGCCGGGCCTCCGCCAGCTGGTCGAGGCGGTCGACCAGCCGGGTGGAGAGGTCCGACGCGCGTTCCCAGGCCCGTTCCCGCGCCTCTCGCCGCTGGATCCGGCGGCGCAGGTAGGCGCGTCCGGCGCCCCCACCGCCCGGGGTGGTGGGGCGGGAGGGCGCTGGTGCCGCCCGGGCACCCTCGTCCGCCGGGGCCGGGGTGTCGTCGGTGAAGACCTTGACGCCCCATTCGGCCCGACCGGCGAACCGGTCGAGGGCGGAGAGGAACTCCCGCGCCCGACCTCGCACCATCTGGCGGACCCGTTCGTCGTCGTCGTAGATGGTGGCCAGCCGCAACGGCAGCACCGGTCGGTGGGCCGCCATGTCGGACACGACCGTGTGGTGTCCCCTGGCGACCGCTTCCAGCCGGCCGAGGTCGTTGAGGCTGTCCTTGAGGGCAGCCTCGCTGAAGTGGTCGCGGGGCAGGGAGCTGACCACCGCCGTCAGCGGGCCGACCGGCAGTGCCCGGACCGACGCGCCGTCGATGCCACCGGAGGGCGGTGTGTGCCCCTGCCCGCTGTCCGGTTCGCTCGTGGTGACGGCGTAGACGTAGGTGATGGTGGCGAGCGTGGCCGTCATCGGGCATCCTCCTCTGTCTCCGCCACCGCACCGGACCGGGGAGCCGAGGGACCGTCCCGTTCGGCCTCGGTCCGACCGGAGGGGGCGAGGGTGGGGCGTTCACCGGCTTCCAGCGCCCGGATCCGGTCCCGCAGGCGTTCGTTCTCCTCGGCCAGGTCGCCTCGCCGGGCGCCGGAGGACAGCGTCGGGTCGTGTTCCCACCAGTCGATGCCCATCTCCTTGGCCTTGTCGACGGACGCGACCAGCAGGCGGAGCTTGATGGTGAGCAGCTCGATGTCGAGCAGGTTGATCTTGATGTCGCCGGCGATGACGACACCCTTGTCCAGGACCCGTTCCAGGATGTCGGCGAGGTTCGCCCCCGTCGACTGGGACTGGGTGCCGGCGACCCGGGAGGGCGCCCCGGACCAGGCCATCGGTTCTGTCATCGCGCTGACCCCTCCTTCCTCGTCGCGAGACCTTCCCGGTGCCGGTGCGCGCTCAGCGCCGCGCCGAGGTCCGGTGCCGCCCGGCGGCCTCGTCCTCGTCGGCGTCGTCGACCTCGTCCTCCGGTCCCAGGTCGTCCTCGTCGGCGTCGTCCTCGAACTCGGGTCCGTCCTCCTCGTCGTCCTCGTCGTCGTCCTCGTCGTCGTCCTCGGCGCGCGCCTCACCCCGGTGGTCGTCCTCGTCGGCGTCGAACTCGTCCCGCCGTCCGGCGGTGGCGTCGTCCGGTTCGGAGGAGCGGTCCGCGTCCGACGGGGTGGCCCCGTCGTCGGGACGGTCCTCCTCGTCGCGGTCGACGACCGCGCCGTCGCGCACCTCGCCACGCCACCCGTCGGGCCGTTCCTCCCGGAGGGAGACGAAACGCCGGAAGTGGGCGAGGTCCCGCCGCACCCTGCGCCGCTGCGCGCCGAAGGCGTTGCCGAGCCGCTCCAGCAGCCCTCGGGGCCGGTGGTCGAGCACGAGCAGGACCCGGGTCAGGTCGGGGGTCACGTCGTGGAAGGTCACCGTGCCCCGCGTGGTGCCCTTGGTCCCGTCCGAGGTCCAGCGGATGCGTTCGTCTGGCACCTGTTCGAGGATCTCCGCCCGCCACGTCCGCCGGGAGAACAGGATCCTGGCCGACCAGTCGGTGGTGGTGTCGTCGACCTGGTCCACCTCGCGGACACCCTCGGCGAACCGGTCGAAGTCCTGGAACAGGGTCCACTGGTCGTAGACGTCCCGCACCGGCAGGCCGACGTCGAGGTCCTCGACGATGGTGACGGACCGGCCACCGCCCTTCTTCCTGGCGCGGCGGTCGAGCACGCGCCGGGTGGCGGTGCGCAGGCGGCCGCCGAGCGTGGAGAGGCCGGAGCGGACCGCGCCGAGCGGTCCTCGGCCGCCCTTCCCGTCGCCGGTGTCGTCGGTCGACACCGAGCGGTCGCCCCCGCCGGCCAGGCGCTGGGTGGCGGCGCCCATCCGGTGCCCCGCCCAGGTCAGCGCGTGCCTGGCCCGTGCCTGGAGGTGGCGTTCCACCTCCAGGAGGAGGCGTTCGCCGGAGGCGTTCCTGCTGGCGAGTTCGCGGAGGTTGGCCAGTGGCCCCTGCTCGTCCGCGCGCCCGGTCCTCTCCTTGACGTCGCTGGTCCTGGTCATGCTCCACCCCGCTTGGTCCGCGTGCTCCGGCCGCTCGACCCGCCGGTCGTCGTCCCGCTCGTCGTCCTGCCTCGTCGCGCGCCCTCGGCCCTGGTGGTCCGGCCGGTCGGCCCGCCGGTGCCCCTGGACTTCGAGTCCTCACCGGACGAGGACGACTTCCTCCCTGGGGAACCCCCGGTCGTGCTCGAGCGCGACCGGGTGCTCGGTCGCCCGCTGGACCTGGTGGGTGCCGCGCCGTCGTCCTCGGCGGACCGGGCGTCCTCGCTCTCGCCGTCGACGTCCTCCGCGTCGGGTTCGCCGTCCCCGCTCCCGGAGGCCCGTCGCACCGACCTGCCCGCGTCGCGCGCCGACTCCCCCACGTCCGTCACGGTGTCCTCGGCGCGCTCGCCGGCGTTCGTGGCCGCCTCCTCGGCGGTGCCGGTGGCGTCCCGACCCTGTTCGGCGAGGGCGCGGGTGCGCTCGCCGAGGGTGTCGGCGAGGCGGTCGGCGCGGTGGGTCAGCGCGGCCTGGGCGGCGGTCTTGCCGGCCTCCCACAGGCTTTCCCTGGCCTGCTCCCGCAGCTCGTTGAGGTCGGCGGAGGTGCCGATCTCCTTCGCCACCGTGACCAGCATGCGTTTGGGGTCGAGGTCGAGCTTCTTGCCGACCAGCCACAGCCCGAGGCCGATCGCGAGTTTCGCCTTCCGGCGGCGACCGAGCAGGTATCCACCCACCACGGCCACCGCCACCTTCGCTCCGGTGTTCACCGTCGTCTCACCCTTCCGTTCCGCCCGGCCGGGGTCCGGCCAGCCGGTCCAGCAGCTCGTCCTCCCGGCTGTCGAACTCGTCCTCGCTGATCAGGCCGACTTCCAGCTGCCGTTCCAGTTCGACGAGTTCCCGGCGCACCGCCTCCGGTGCGTGGTACTCGCGCTCGGCCGCCGCCAGCACCTGCCGGAGGGTCCAGCCGACCCCCCGGGCGGGTGCGAGCGGAAGTCCCAGCACCATGCCCAGCAGACCCACGGGTCACCCGCTCGTCACGCCGCCGTGGACGCCCGGAGGTCCACGAAGCTGTAGGGCGGGAGGGGGCCGACGGCCCTGATCTCCAGCCATTCCCCGAACCGCCTCTCGGCCACGGCGACCTGGTCGTGGAAGGACTCCATGCCGTCGCGGGGCACCAGGAACGAGGCGTTGAGCAGCGGGCCGCCCACCTCGCTCGGGACCGTGCTGACCTGGTGGGCCGCGGGTCCCAGGACGTCGAGGACGGCCGAGGCGTCCTCCCGCCGGCGCACGTCCAGGGCACCGGCGACCAGTTCTCCCAACCGGAGCCGGTCCTGGTGGCCCGCCCCCTCCCTGGTCCGTTCGTTGAGCCTCAGCAGCTCCGGGTCGGCGAGGAGGATCTGGCGGAGGACGACGTCCTCCCGGTGGGTCACCTTGACGTTGATCTCCACCATCTGGTCGACCTCGTCGAGCAGATGGGAGAAGTGGGCGGCACCGGCCGCGAGCTCGCGGAGGACGGTGCCCTCGTCGGGGGAGACGACCCCGAAACCGAAGGGCAGCACCGCGCCCTGCTCACCGAGGGCGTCCAGGACCCGCTGGTGCGCGATCAGGTCGCGCCGTTTCCCCCGCAGGTCGCGGGGGGCCTCGCTGACCACGACGGCCAGTCCTCCGTCGCGCAGGACCCGCAGGGGCGGCCGGTCCGGGCCCACCCCGTGGTGGGAGGACAGGTCGGCGGGGTGGTCACCTCGGATGATCCCGTACAGGTAGAACGTCATCAGCTGGCCTCCTCCTTGCGGCGAGCGCTCCGACGGCGTGGCTGCTCCTCGTCGTCACGTCCCTTCCCGGAGGCCTCCTCGCGACCGTCCCGGAAGGACTCCGCGACCGTCTCCACCGCCCCGGAGAGCGCGCCCTTGGACTTGCCCTTGGCGCCCTTCTCGGTGATGCTCCCGATCATCTCCGGAAGGGTCTCGGACTTGGAGTTGTGCGTCAGGTCGAGCCGGTTGCAGGCCTCGGCGAAACGCAGGTAGGTGTCCACACTGGCCACCACCACCCGAACGTCGATGGTCAGCAGTTCGATGCCGACCAGGGACACCCGGACGAAGGCGTCGATCACCAGTCCCCGGTCCAGGATCAGTTCCAGGACGTCGTACAGGCTGCCGGACCGGCCGCCTCCCGAGCCGCTGGCCTGGCTGTTCTGCTGTGTCGCGACGGTCATCGTGCGCTGCCTCCTCTTCTGCCTCGGCGATCGTGCGCCGTGGAGCGTCTCGGCATGTCGTTCCCGTCGGCTCCGCGCCCGGTCGGCGCGGAGTGGCGGTGGCGGGGGCGGGCGGGGGCGGGTCGGGGCCGCCCGCACCGGGTCACCGGTCGGCCTGCCCCCGTGCGTAGCGCGCGATCCGCTGGTAGCCCAGGAGCTCCCCGTCGGAGTCCACCTCGACCCGGTAGGTGGCCAGCAGGCTCATGGTGTCGGGGACCCTGGCGAGCTCGACGACCTCGAGGGTCACCTGCCAGCCCTCATCGGCGCGGGACAGGCCGGAGACGCTTTCCGGGACGAGTCCGGTGATGTCCTGGAACTGGTCCCGCGCCGCCCGCACCCGCTGGGCTGCTCCCAGCCGCCGGCCGGCGCGGGGCGCCTCCTCCTCGTCAGCGGTCCTCGGCGTGTCCGCGTCCTTCTCGGGCATCTCCGCTGCCTCCCTCCCACCCACCGCCCGGTGTCACCGTGCGTGTCGCTGCGCTGGTCCGTCGTCTACCCGAACGAGTGAGAGGCGAAACGGCCGAGGAAGCGCCCTCCTCGCGACGCGATGGACGGGAGCGAGTGGGGAACGCCCGGTCAGCGAAGTCCTCACAGGACTTCTCCGGTGGCGGAACTCCCTGGTGACGAGCACCGGGTCGGCCGGAGCGGCGACCCTCGGCCGCCCGGGGGTGGGGCGGCCGGGGCGGCGCCGCCGGGGGCGGGGAGGCGGGACGCGCCAGACCTTGGGCACGGGGCTCACGGCCACCACCGGCCGACCCCGTCGCCGCCCCACGCACCCCGCCGTCGAGGACGCCCCCACCCCTCCGCCCGAGACACCCCGCCCCCGTAGTGACCAAAGTATGTATTGTGGTCACTACGACGTCCCCAGGAGAGGCGATGCCCCGACCACTGATCCCCAACAGACCGGACGCGATCCTCGACGCCGCCGAGGCCCTCGTCCTGGAACACGGCTACGACCGCATGACGATCGACCGCATCGCCGCTCGCGCCGGGATCGGGAAGGGCGCCGTCTACCGGGAGTACGACAGCAAGCCCGCCGTGCTCGACGCACTGCTCCGCCGGTCGATGCGACGACTCGTCGCCACCGTGCGACGTCGGGTCGTCGAGCACGAGGGGACGGTGGGGCTGAGCCTCGCGTGGCGCCTCGGCCTGAACGCGTTGCGGGCCGACCCGCTGATGCTGCGCTGCTACCTCGGTGACACCGACCTGCTCGGCTCCTACGTCCGCTCCGTCGAGGACGACCGGTACGTCTCCCGGCGGCGGTGGCTGGTCGAGTACCTGACGGCCATCCAGCGGGCGGGCGCCCTCGACGCCGAGGTCGATCCGGACGCCCTGGCCATCGTGCTCAGCTCCATCAGCATCGGTCTCATCTCGGCGTCCTCGGTGGTCGGGCCCATCAGCCCCGAGCAGTTCGACCGGGCGGTCGAACTGGTCATCACCCTCGTCGAACGCGGCCTCGAGGCGAACACCGCTCCCGACCCGGAACGGACCCGCCAGGCCCAGTTCGGACAGCTCGACCTGATCTCCCACCAGCTCGACCCCGCCACCACGACAGAGGAGCACCCCTCATGACACGGTCCATCTTCGAGTCGTCGGCGGACCTCAGCCTGGCCGGCGGACCCATCCGGCTGCACCAGGCCGGGCCCAAGGGCGCTCCCCCCGTGCTGCTGCTGCACGGCGCGATGCTGGACACCTCCGAGTACACCTGGCGCGGGATCCTGCCGGGCCTGGCCAGGGCGCACCGGGTGCACGCGATCGACTGGCCCCGGCACGGCGGCAGCCGCCCCTGGCAACGAGGTCGCCGCATCACCCAGGAACTCCTCGAACAGATCATCACCGAACTGCTCGACCACCTGGGCATCGCGAAGGTGACGTTGGTCGGCCTGTCCATGGGCGGCGGCGTCGGGCTCGGCTACGCGTTGAACAACCCCGACCGGGTCGAGCGCATCGCGGCGTTGGCGCCGGGCGGTGTCGGCGCGCGCCGCCCCTGGCAGTTCCTGACCTGGCTCACGCTGCGCACCCCGGGCATGCTGCGGTCGACGAGCTGGTTCCTCGCCCGCGACACCACCTACCTCCGGAAGTCGATGCGTGGTTTCCTCACCGCCGGTGAGGACACCCAGCACTTCGAGACCCTCCACGAACTCGCCCACGCCGAGTCGGTGGCCAAGCACCGGCACCGCGAGCCGGCGTTGGACGACTGGCAGGTGCTCTCCTACGGCCCGTGGCGGATGGCCCTCGACCACACCCCGCGGCTGCCGGGGCTCCGGATGCCGGTCCTGTGGATCCGGGGTGACGAGGACCCGCTCGTCGGCCACTCGGAGCTGGCCACCGCCCACCAGTTGGCCCCCGACTCCCGCTTCGTGACGCTCACCGACGCCGGCCACGTGGCCCCGCTGGACAAGCCCGCCGAGGTGACCACCCTGCTGCTGGACTTCCTCGCCGAGGAGCGCGCGGAGGACACCGCACCCCGGGCCTGACGCGCCCTTCGGACCAGCTGACCCGCGCGAGCGGTGAGTGACCGACGGACGCCACGTGGACCGGCCACCGCGTTCCTCTCGCGGGCTGGCCGGGGAGCCGGTGCGCGCGTCGCGGAGCGCGCGGCTCCCCTCGCCGGGCCTCCCGCTCGACGTCCGCACCCCTCCCGGTGCCACCCCGGCGCCGGGAGGCAGGGGCTCGGCGGGTCGGCGGGTCGCACGAGCGGCGGACGGCCTGGGGCCGGGCAGTCCACCAGCCGGCGAGCCGGGCCGCCGCTCGCGTCACCCCGGGGGTTCGGCCACGCGGGTTGATCGCAGGAAGGCCGCCGTGAACTCCTCCACCGCCCGGTCGGTGGAGGGCAGCTCGTCACCGAGCGACGGGGCCAGCACGGGTCGCAGCAGCAGGTGCATGAGCATGGGGCCGACCAGCAGTTGGACGAGCAGCGGCATCGGCAGTGGCCGCACCCTCCCGGCTCGCACCTCGCCCATCACGAGCTCCCCGACGCTGCCGAAGAGGCGGGGGAAGTTCTCCTGGAGGAACTCGCCGGCCGGGCCGCCGGGCCGGCTGAGCATGTCACCGAAGATCGCCGGGATGACGCGCGGTTCCCGCTGGAACGCCGCGACCACCGCGCGGTAGATGGCGCGCACGGTGTCCTCCGTGGTGGCGGGCGGGTCACGCCGGAGGGAGTCGAGCGCCAGCACCGGGCTGTACCTGTCGAACACCGCCCCGAGCAGACCGTCCCGCCCCCCGAACACCGTGTGCAGGCTGGGCAGGGAGCAGCGCGCCTCCGCGGCCACCGCGTCCAGGGTCACCGCGCCGAGCCCCCGCTCGCCGATGAGGGTGGCCGCCGCCTCCACCGCCCGCTCCCGCACTGGTCGGCGACCACCGGGGTCGATCCCCGCATCGCGGACCGCCTCGTCCAGGCGAGCGCGGGTGCCGCCCAGCCGCCGCAGCAACGTGCTGCGGGAGATGCCGGCCGCCTCGGCGATGGCGGTCAGGGGTACGTCGGCGACGTCCTGCCCGCGCTCCCGGCTCGCGGCCAGCGCCGCCTGGACGAGTTCCGAACCCACCTGCTCCGACATGGTCCCCTCCTCGGCGCACCGCGACCCTACCGTTCGCCGCACGGGCACGAGCGGACTCGGATGACCGGGCACGGGGGGACCGCGTCGGCGCGATCGACCACGGCTCGCCGCCGCACGACATCCCCGCGGCCTCGCCGGAGTCGGGCGGTCACGACAACCTCGGGGTTGACACGTGGCACTTCGATATACATATCATCGTTCCAGATTCCACCGACGACGACGGTGAGGGGACGACGATGACGACGAGCACGGTTCTCATCGCGGGGGGTGGACCGGCCGGCATGACGCTGGGCCTGCTCCTCGCCCGCGCGGGCATCCAGGTCACCGTGCTGGAGAAGCACGCCGACTTCCTGCGGGACTTCCGGGGCGACACGGTTCATCCGTCCACCCAACGCCTGCTCGACGAGTTGGGTCTCGGAGACGCCTTCCGGGCGCTGCCGCAGACCCCGCTGGGGAACCTCCTCCTCCCCGGTCCGGGTGGCGACCCGGTCACGATCGCCGACTTCACGCTCCTCCGGGGGACCCACCGGGAGGTGCGGATGGTGCCGCAGTGGGACCTGCTGAACCTGCTGGCGGAGGCGGCGAGCCAGGAACGCACCTTCACCCTGCGCCGGAACACCGAGGTGATCGACCTGGTCCGGTCACACGGGAAGGTCGCGGGAGTGCGGTACCGGACCAGCGACGGCGAGGAGGGCGTCCTCCACGCCGACCTCACCGTCGCCTGCGACGGCCGCGCCTCGGTGCTGCGACGCGCGGCCGGGCTGCGACCCGTGGAGTACCCGGTGCCGCTGGACGCGTGGTGGTTCCGCCTGCCCCGCACCGACGACGGCACGGCCGTCCCGGCCCTCATCCCGAGGTCCGTGGACGGTGCGATGCTGCTCGTCCTCGCCAGGGAGGGTTTCCAGCAGCTCGCCTTCCTCGCGGCCAAGGGGCGGGATCCGGAGCTCCGGGCGGAAGGGGTCGAGGCGTTCCGGCGGCGGATCGCCGCGATCCGACCCGACCTCGCCGAGGAGTCGGGGGCACTGCGGAGCATGGACGACGTGCACCTGCTCGACGTCAAGTTGAACCGGCTCCGCCGGTGGTCGGTCCCCGGCCTGCTCTGCATCGGCGACGCCGCGCACGCGATGTCCCCGGCGGGCGGCGTGGGCATCAACCTCGCCGTGCAGGACGCCGTGGCCACCGCCCGCCTGCTGGCCGACCCGTTGCGACGGGGTCACGTCACGCCCCGCGACCTCGCCAGCGTCCAGCGACGACGCCGGATGCCCACGGTCGTGATCCAGGCGTTGCAACGGGTGCTGCACCGGTCCGTCATCGCGCCGGCGTTCTCGGGGAGGCGGACGAACCCTCCCCGGCCGCTGGTCGCGGTGGTGCGCCGCGTCCCCGCCGCTCGGCGGGCGCTGGCCGCGTTGATCGGCTTCGGCCCGCGCCCGGAGCGGGCGCCCGCGTTCGCCCGACGTTGAGCGGGACGGGACACGGGGGCGAACAGCTCCCTTCCCATCCACTGGGAAATGACCGCCGCCACCGGGCGCTCTTCCGTCCCACCGGTCTCGCTATCGCCCGAACGGGGGATACCCTTCGGCTCGGCCCCGGTGCCGGTTGGCGGACGGGGACCCGGCGGAGAGGACGATGATGTCGACACCACCACAGGGCGCGGTCGCCCGCGTCGCCGAGCTGGCCGGTCGCTGGTTCGGTGTCCTCGTGATCCTCGGCGCGGCGGTCGGGCTCGCCCTCCCCGGCCCCACCGCGACACTCGCCCCCTCCGTGCCGCTGCTGCTCGGCGTGATCATGTTCGGGATGGGCCTCACCCTGCGGCCCGCCGACTTCGCCCTGGTGCTCCGGAGGCCGTGGGCGGTGTGCATCGGGATCGTGGCCCAGTTCGCGGTCATGCCCGTCGCCGGCTGGCTGGTGGGCACGCTGCTCGGGCTGACCGGCGCCCTGCTGGTCGGCATGGTGCTGGTCGGCTCGGCACCGGGAGGCACCTCCTCCAACGTCATCGTGTTCCTCGCCAAGGGGGACGTGGCGCTCTCGGTCACGATGACCTCGGTCTCCACCCTGCTGGCTCCGGTGATGACCCCGCTGCTCGTGCTGTGGCTGGCCGGGTCGAGCCTCCCGGTGGACACGGCGGGGCTGCTCTTCTCGATCGTGCAGACGGTGCTGGTGCCGGTGGTCGCGGGCATCCTGCTGCGGGTGTTCGCCAGCCGCCTCGTCGCCCACATGCTGCCCGTGCTCCCACTGGTCTCGGTGACCGGTGTGGTCCTCGTGGTCGCCAGCGTCGTCGGGGCGAACGCGGACGCCGTGATCAGCAGTGGCGCGCTGCTGATGCTCGCCGTGGTCCTGCACAACGGCATCGGCTACCTGCTGGGCTACCTCGCCGCGCGGGCCGCCCGCCTGGACGAGGCCTCCCGGCGCGCCGTCAGCGTGGAGATCGGCATGCAGAACTCGGGCCTGGCGGCGAGCCTCGCGACCGTGCACTTCACCCCGCTCGCGGCCCTGCCGGCCGCGCTGTTCTCGGTCTGGCACAACATCTCCGGCGCGGCCATCGCCTCGTTCTGGGCCCGCCGGCCGACCAGGGACGACCGGGACGACAGGACGTCCGCCACCGGGACCGGCTGAGGTGACCGAGGTCGGGTACGCGTCCCGCACGGCGCCGAACGGGTGAAGGGCGAGTCCTCTCCCCTCCACCACCCCTGACCGGGGCACGTACCGCTCGGGCGCCCGAGGCACCCCGGCCTGGCCCGCTCCCCGGAGCGGCGGCACCGGGCCGCTCCTCCTCCGCGCCGAAGCAGCCACGGCACGCGCCCACCCACCCGCCGAGGACACCGTGCCAGCGGGAACCGGGGCCGGGCTCGGCATCACTGGTCGGTCTCCGCGACCGCCCGAGCCGGGCCGTGGCGGACGGACCACCGGGGCGATCGGCCCCGGTTCGACGAGGCCTGGCACGCTGCCAGGACCAGCCCACCCGGTCGGGGATCGTGGGACGTCGCACGGTCAGCGGAGCGGTGGCCCCGCCCACGGCGACCGTCCCCGGTCCGGACGACCCGGCCCGATCTCGAACAGGGGTACCCCGTGACCGACAGCGCGTTCCTCACCGCGATCGCCGACACCCTGCACGCCCTCCCCGGCGTCCACGCCGTCTCCCTGGGCGGGTCACGCGCCCAGGGGAGGGAGCGCCCGGATTCCGACTGGGACCTGGCGCTCTACTACCGGGGGGCGTTCGACCCCGAGGACCTGCGATCGGTGGGCTGGGAGGGCGAGGTCTCCGAGCTGGGCGCCTGGGGCGGCGGCGTGTTCAACGGCGGCGCATGGCTCCGGGTGGAGGGCAGGGCCGTCGACGTGCACTACCGCGATCTCGACGTCGTGGACGCCCAGGTGGCGCGCGCCAGCCGGGGCGAGTTCGACATCGAGCCCCTGATGTTCCACCTGGCCGGTATCCCCACCTACCTGGTGGTCGGGGAACTCGGCCTGCACCGCGTCCTACGGGGGACCCTCCCCCGCGTGGACTACCCGGAGGCGTTGCGCCGCTCGGCGCCGGCGGTGTGGTCGGCCAGGGCGGACCTCACGCTCGACTACGCCGAGCACAACCACGCCCGCGCCGCCCGTGCCACCCAGTGCCTGGGTGGCATCGCCGTGGCCGCGACCCAGTACGCGCACGCCATCCTCGCCGCCCGGGGCGAATGGGTGACCAACGAGAAGGACCTGCTCTCCCGGGCGGGTCTCGACGTCCTCCACGGGGAGGTGCTGGCCGCGCGGGGCGAGCCGGACGCGCTGCGCGCCCTGGTCCGGGACACCAGGGTCCGGGGTCAGGCCCTGGTGCGCGACGCGACGGGCTGAGGGCGCGTGCGCGGCGTCCTCGGGGCGGGCACGCGGGAGCCGTCGTGGAGCCCAGGTCACCCCGCGCCGCGCAGCCAGTCGCCGACCAAGCGGACGAGCACCGTGCCGCCCCGGTCGGTCAGGTGCAGGTTGTCCGAGTACACCCCGCCAGCCGACGACGAGACGCGGGCGGCGGTGCTGACGGCCGGACTCGCCGCACCCTCCGCTGGGGTCGGGCGCACCGCCCCGACCCGCTCGGCCCGCTCGCCAGGGGAGGGCGGTGGGGGGGTCGTCCACCCCAGCATCTCCCGGACCTCGGCGCCCACCGGCAGCAGGGTGACGCCGTGCTGTTCCGCGAGGTCCCTGATCACCTCGTTGTAGCCGGGCAGGCGGCGGTTCGCGTCGCTGTCCCGGTCCGGTCCGAGCGGGGGGAGGGTGCCCACCGCGAGGCGCGCGTCGGTTCCCTCGCGGGTCCGTGCCAGGATGGCGTCCAGGTTGGCCCGGTAACGGTCGAGGGGGACGCCGGTGCGGACGTCGTTCGTGCCGATCAGGACGGTGACGGCATCCGGATCGCAGGCGACGACATCCCGGTCCACCCGGGCCAGCAGGTCCGCGCTCGTGTCACCGTTCACGCCGGCGTTGACGAAACGGATCCCGGCCGGGCCGAGACGCTCGCGGAGCGCGCCGACCCAGTCCGAGCTCACCGAGCCCCGGGTCATGCTCGCGCCGGCCGTGACCACCAGGTAGTCCTCGGACGTGCCGCACCTGGCCGCGTTCGGGTCGGTCGGCGGCGAACTCGCCTTCCCACCGAGGCCGGCCACCCCGATCAACAGCGCGCACAGGGTGAGCGCGCTCGCGACGGGGCGGGACCGGGGTGGGCTCGGTGGTCCACTCCGCGTCTCCGCGCTCGTCCGGGTCGAGTCGTCCTCTCGCACCACGACACCTCCGCCGACGGTCGGATCCGCCGTGTCGACATACGGCCTCCGCACGGGTTTCCCGAGCGGCCGCACGCCAACCGGTTCATGGCTCCCGCCACAGCGCCGTTCCGCCGCCGCTGGCTCTCCGCCGGCGGTGGCTGGTCAGAGGGTCGCATGGACCGGCGTCCGCCGCCGGACGTCGGGCCGGGGGGCTGGCGGAGCCGCATCGACGGCCGCGAGCCGGCCCGACGGGTGGGGAACGGGCACGGCGCGGATGCCGTCCGGCTGCTCGCCGAGCCGTCCCCGGTCGCGACCCCCTCGTCGGGCGGCGGGAGGCCCCGACGCCACCGCCACGCCCTGGACGTCCTCGGCGTCCGCCCGCTCTCGCGGCAGGGGGAGGGTCAGCCCTCGAGGTAGGCGAGCACGGCCAGCACGCGACGGTGCCCGCTGTCCCCCGGCGGGAGGTCCAGTTTCGCGAAGATGTTCCCGACGTGCTTGTGCACGGCGCGGTCGGTCACGACGAGGCGTTCGGCGATCTCCCCGTTGGCGTAGCCCTGCGCCATCAGGCCCAGCACCTCCCGTTCGCGTGGGGTCAGCGTGACCAGCGGCCCCGCACGCCGCGCCAGCAGCTGCTTGACCACCTCGGGGTCCAGCGCGGTGCCGCCGGCGGCGACCCGGCCCAGCGCGTCCAGGAACTCCCCGATCCGCGCGACCCGGTCCTTGAGCAGGTAGCCGACTCCCCGCGCCCCGTCCGCGACCAGCTCCCGCGCGTAGGTCCCCTCCACGTACTGGGAGAGCACCAGCACGGGGAGGTCGGGCCGGTCACGACGGGCTCGCAGCGCCGCCCGGACGCCCTCGTCCCGGAACGACGGCGGGAGCCGGACGTCGACGACGGTGACGTCCGGCCGGTGCTCGGCGACGGCCCGGACGAAGCCATCACCCGTGGTGACCCGGGACACCACCTCGTGCCCCGAACTCGTGAGCACCAGCGACAGCCCTTCGGCCAGCAGCACGTTGTCCTCGGCGATCACCACTCGCACGGGCAGTCCACGAGCACCGTGGTGGGTCCACCCAGTGGGCTGTCGATGCGCAACCGGCCGTCCAGCGCCTCGACCCTGCGACGCATCCCCACGATCCCGGTCCCCGCTCCCTCCACGACGCCACCGGCGCCGTCGTCCCGGATCTCGGCGCGCAGCGAGCGGCCCTGCCTGCTGACCGCGACGGTCACCAGGGACGCGCCGCTGTGCTTGGCCGCGTTGGTGAGGGCCTCGACGACGACGAAGTACACCGCCGCCTCCACCGGGTCGGGCACCTCACCGAGCTCCCCGACGGACAGTTCGGTGGGTACCGCGCAGTCCGAGGCGACCGAGGCCAGCGCACCGGGCAGTCCCCGGTCGGAGAGGATCGGCGGGTACATCTGCCGCAGCACCTCACGCAGTTCGACCATGGCGTCCTCGGCCCCGGCGCGCGCCTTCGCGACCAGTTCGCCCACCGCCTGCGGGTCGTCGCCCAACCGGCGCTCGGCCAGGCCGAGGTGCATCGCGATGGACACCAGGCGGGCCTGGGTTCCGTCGTGCAGGTCCCGCTCGATCCGCCGCAGCTCGGCGTCGTGCGCGCTCACCGCGCCGCTGCGCGTCGCCCGGAGGGTGTCCACCCTCGCCGCCAGGCGTTCCCGCTCGCCGGGGTGCAGCAGCACCCGGTTGATCCACCCGAGCAGCGAGGCGGCGGCCACGGGGACCACCACGGCGAGCACGACGGCGAGCACGAGGGTCGTGCCGCCGAGGAGCCCGGCGCTGCCCCAGCTGTCCACCGGTTGCCCGGCCAGCATCCGCATCGGCTCGTCCTCGGGGAAGACCCACCAGAAGCCGGTCGCGACCAAGGCCACCAGCGGCGTCACCGCGACGCCGAGCCCCAGGACTCCCAAGGTGGTGCCCGCGACCATCGACGTCGGGAGCCACCGCAGGTCGCGCCAGGTCACCGGGTCGCCCAGCGACTCGGCCAGCCGCTGGCCGGCCGCGCGCGGGACCTCCGGGGTGGGGCGGCCGGTGAACCGGTCCGTCTCCCGCCTCGCCATGTCCGCGAGCCGGGCGAGCACCCGAAGCCCCGCCGGCAGCAGGAACAACCCCACCCCCAGCAGGCAGAGCGCGGCCAGCAGGAGGAGTACCGGGAGCAGCGCCATGCTGGCCACCCCGAGACCCACCCCCACCGCGCAGAACCGGAGGGCGCGGGGGACCCGTGCCAGTCCGGAGCTCGACTCGTCACTCACCGGGCGCACCCCTCGTCTCGTCCTCGTTCCACGCGCCGATTCTGTCCCGGCGCGGGACGGGAGCGCGGTGGAGCGGGCTACACCCTCTCACCGGGCACGCGGTCATCGACCGGCGTGCGGAGGTGGGCCGACCGGCGGGTGCGGCGACCAGCGCGAGCCGTGGTCACCGCCCCGAGGCGAGCACCTGGTCCAGCCAGTCGGGCTGACCCCAGTCGATCATCCGCTCCCCGACGGCCACGGTCGGCGTGCCGAAGCTCCCGTCCTGCAGGAGGTAGCCGCGGTTGGGGATGTCCTCCATCTCGGCGTCCACCTCGGCGCGGTGCTCACCCTCCCGCACGCAGGTCGCGAACTCGTCACCCTCGATACCCAGGTCACGGCCCAGCTCGACGAACTGGTCGGCGTCGTACCCGCGCCGGCCCTCGGTGGGCTGGGCGGCGAACAGGCTCGCGTGGTAGTCGGGGAACTGGCCCGCGTCGGCGGCGCACAACGTGGCGTTGGCCGCGTCGCCCGAGTAGCCGGCGGGGTCCGAGGCCGCGTCGAGGAACGGCAGCATGTGGTACCGGACCTGGAGGTTGCCCTGGGCGATCTCGGACTCGATGCGCTCGGCGTAGGCCTCCTCGAAAGCCCCGCAGCCGGGGCACAGGAAGTCCTCGTAGAGGTCGATCGTCACCGGTGCGGTGTCCTCGCCGGCCACCACCACGGCGCCGTCCCGCTGGGCCGCGAAGTCGACGCTGGCCGAGCCGGCGGGGATCGACTGTTCGGCCTGCTGCTGGTCCTGGTTCCTGGTGAACAGCACCCCGCCGATGATCACGGCGGCGACCACGAGCACCACCACCACGCCAACCACGACGGGTTTGGCGTTGCGGTTCGACGCGCGGGCGGCGCTGACCGCCTTCGCCCCCTGGTTCGCCTGCCGCTTCTTCCGCGCGTTGCGCTCCGCGCCTCCCACGTCCACGTCCCTTCCGTGCCGACCCGCGGCCGCGACCGTCCGCTCCGCGCGGGCCGTCGAGCCGATCGCCCAGCAGGGTACTCAGCGGTCCTGAGAGCGAGCTGAGGACAGTCGAGGGCAGGGTTGACGGCGTCCGCGCAGGTGCCAGGGGTTCCGCCGCCCGCCTGGGCGCCCGTTCCACGCCGGCCAGCCGCCCCCGGTGCGTCCGATTTCACCCGATCGACTGGGCTCACCGGTGCGATCGGATCAGCGGGGCGGCGTGGGTTCGGCGACCCGTTCCCCGCTGGGCGGTTCCGGCCCCTCGTCGAGCGCCCCGGACTCCGCGGCCACCGTCGAACCGGTCTCGGCCGGGTCCCCGCCGTCCTTGGGCAGGGTCTCCGGGGCGAAGGCCCAGAACAGGGAGGCGACCACGGCGACGGCCCCGGTCACCCCGAAGGCCAGGCCGTAGGAGGAGACGTCCACGAGCAATCCCGCGAGCAGGGGGCCCACGATGGCACCGACGTCGGCGGCCATCTGGAAGCCGGCGAGCACCGGTCCGCCCCCTCCCCGTCGGCCGATCACGTCCGCGACGGCGGCACCCTGCGGCGGGCTGAGCAGGCCGGCACCGAGCCCGGCGACCAGCGACGCGGCCAGGAAGGCCGGGACGGTCGTGGTGAACCCCAACCAGGCCGTGCCGCCGGCCGAGACCAACAGCCCGGCGAGCACCAGGGGTTTCCGCCCGATCTGGTCGGCCAGTCGACCGGAGAACAGGAGCACCACGGCGTTGCCAGCGGCGAACACGGCCAGGGAGATCCCGGCCATGCTCTCCCCCACCCGCAACGCCTCGACGACGAAGAGGGGCAGGAGGGAGATCCGCACGCCGAAGACGGCCCAGCCGTGGGCGAAGTTCGACACGAGCGCGGCGCGGTAGGTGGCGTTGCGCAGGGCGTCCCGGACGCTCATCGGGTCGCTTGAGTCCTTGTCCTCCCGCGCGGCCAGCGCCGAGTTCCGGAGGAAGAACCAGGTGCTGAGGACGGCGAGCAGCGTCATCCCGGCGTAGATGAGGAACGGCGCGCGGATCGAGGTCTCGACGAGACCGCCGCCGATCAGGGGGCCCGCGATGTTGCCCAGCAGGAAGGAGGTCGCCCACAGCCCGGAGGCGCGGCCACGCATCGTCGACGGGGCGAGTCGGATCAGCAGCGCGATCCCGGACACGGTGAACATGGTGGAGCCGATGCCGCCGAGCGACCGGAAGAGCAGCATCTGCCAGTACTCGGCCGCGAAGGCGCAGGCGCCGGTGGCCACGCCGGTGATGCTGAGCCCCACGAGGTAGACGGGGCGCTCACCGAGCCGCGTGACGAGGCGGCCACCGAGGGGGGCGAAGAGCAACCGCATCGCGGCGAAGGCGCTGACGATCATGGAGACCGCGGTCACGCCGACGTCGAAGCTCGCGGCGAAGGTGGGCAGCGCGGGCGCGACGATCCCGAACCCGACCGCGATCACGAAGTTCGCGACGCAGAGGACCCAGATCTCCACGGGTAGCCTGCCGCCGGTCTCCGGGGTCCGTCTCTTCCGTCGTTCCCCGGCTGCCGACCGCACTGTGTGCCTCCTCAATCTTCTTAGCTTGGCTAAGAATACAGACGGGGAAGTGCTTTCCCCAATCCGACAATCCGGTCGGGTACCAGCGTCGACCCGACCCCGCCCACCGGCCGTGGTCAACGCCGACGGCCCTTCCCCGCATTCCCGACCGCGCCCGCGCCGGGACCGGTGGTCCGGGTGGGACCGGCTCCGACCAGGGGAACGTCCGCTCCCGGCCACCTGGGTGCCGGAAGCCGCGACGCGTCCGAACGAAGGCCGGCGGGCCGACCCCCACGAGGGGATCGACCCGCCGGTCACGTCCACCGGCCACCTCGTCGGGCGACCGGACGACCGTCAGCCCACCGAGACGATGCGGCCCTCTCCTCCGAACGGGTACCGCTCCGAGGAGACCGTGCCGCCCAGCCCCTCCCGCAGGTAGCCGCTGAGCGCCTGCTGGTCGGTGCGCCCGACCACGGTGAAGTCCAGGCCGACGAAGGGGTAACCGTCCCCGCCCCGAGCGGAGAAGTCGTTCACCGCCACCGACACCGCCGGGCCGTCCACGACCTCACCGTCGGCCACCAGCACCGTCCCGTCGTCGAGGACGACGTCCCGAACCCGCTCGCCCGGTGTCAGGACCTCCCCGGTGTTCACCTCGACCACCTGCGCCGTCTCCTCCACGTCGTAGGTGAACCTCATCCCCGACACCTGCATGAACTGGCCCGCCTGCCCCGGCAGCGCCGCCACGCCCCGCTCCAGCAGCTGGCGCAGCCGGTCCCGGGGCACGTCGGGCACCACGGACACGAAGTTGCCGAACGGCGAGACCTCGAACGTGTTCAGCTCGCTGACGGGGCCGGCCGGGATCACCGTGCCGTTGCGGATGCCGCCCCCGTTCTGGATGGCGACCTCGGGCACCGGGACGTCGTACTCGTCGGCCTGCTCCGCCGCCTGCCAGCGCACCGCGTCGGCCAGCAGGTTGCCCAGGTTGGTCTCCCGGGACCGGACGTTCTCCCGGACGCCGTCGAGCGGGACCTCGCTCGTCGCGACGACCGTCTCCGCCATGTTCTCCAGGTAGGCCAGCACCGGCTCCTCGACGTGCCGCCGCACCCAGGGATCGGGCTCCACCGCGTCCTCGCCGACACCGGCGACCCGCACCGGCCCGGTCCTCTCCTCGTCCCACCCGAGCAGGTCGCCGGCACGGTCGAAGTTCAGCACGATCCGACCGATGTACTTGTAGTCGCCGGTGGTGGTCACGACCGGCACCACCCGGCCGTCCCTGTCCTTCTCCACCAGCGGGAACTCCCGCTCGGCCACGTCGCCCGGCACCAGCGGATCGCCGTCGTTGGCGAGGATCTCCCCACCGCCGGCTCCGACCACGACGTCGACCCCGGAGAGCTCCGGGACGAGCGCCAGCTCGTTGTCGATGTCCTGGAGGTGCGAGACCAGGACGACCTTGGTCACCCCCCGCTCGGCGAGGCCCTCGGCCAGGCCGTTGGTGATCTCCGCCAGCTCCGGCAGCACCCGGACACCGCGCGGGCTGGAGAGCGCCGGCAGGTCGGGGGTGGTGAGCCCGATGATGCCGATCTGCTCACCGGCCTCGCGGAACACCCGCGTGGAGACGATCGTGCCGTCGTCGGTGTGGGCGGTCAACGAGGGTTCCGCCGTGAAGTCGAGGTTCGAGCTGACGAAGTCGAGGGTGCCGTCGAACCCGTTGATGAAGTCCGCGAGCACCTCGGGGCCGAAGTCGAACTCGTGGTTGCCGATGATGGAGGCGTCGTAGTCCATCGCCTTCATCGCCAACGAGTCGTAGTACGGCGCGCCCTTGTCGATGCTCGCCGCGAACTCGGGTCCGGGCAGGAAGTTGTCACCACCGGACAGCAGCAGCGAGGCCCTGCGCGGAGAGCCGGTGCGGTCCGTCGCCGCCTCCACGCGCAGTTGGTCGACGAGTGTCCTCGCTCGTGCGACACCGCCGAAGCTGCGCTCCTCCTCCGGGCTGATCTGGCCGTCACCGTCGATGTCCGCGTCCACGCCGAGCAGGGCGGACTCACCGTCGTTGGTGAACAGCAGGGTGAGCGTGAAGCCGTCACGGGGGGCGGGGGCCGAGGCAGCGGCGACCGTCTCGGTGGCGGCGGCGGGAGCGGCCACCGCGGCCAGGGTCACCGCGCCGAGCGCGAGGGCGGCCAGGGCGCGGGGCCGGCGACCGGCAGGTCTGGGGGCGGGCACGGTTCTCCTTGCGGTTCGGAGGGTTCGGGACGTCACAACCCGGAGGTATCGAACCAACCCCGGTGAACCGTGTCGAGAACGCGTGCTTGATTCACGGGAAATTCGTCATGATGTTCGCACCGCCGTGATGACGGGACTCCCGTCCGCTACCACGCGTGCGGCCAGCGGCCCCCTCCCGGCCCGCCCTGGGTGAATCACCCGGCTGCCGCTCCGGCCCGCCCGGGACGGTGGCGGGTCGCCCCGCCACCGCTGACGGCCGCTGACGGCCGCTCACATCCCGACAGCGGCCCGGACCTGGTCGAGCAGCGGACGCGCCCGGCGACGCGCCTTCTCGGCACCCTCCGCGAGCGCGCGGTCGAGTTCACTCCCTGGCGCCATCAGTTCCTCGTACCGGGCACGGAGATCCCGCAGTTGCTCGTTGAGGACCTCGAAGAGCTGGTTCTTCAGCTCACCCCACCCGACGCCGCCGGCCTCCAGCCGCTTCCGCGTCTCCGCCACGGTCTCGGCGTCGGCGAACTGCTCCAGGATCCGGAAGACGGGCGACGAGTCCGGGTCCTTCGGCTCCTCGACGGGAACGCTGTCGGTCGGGATCCGCCTGATCAGCTTCCGCAGCTTCGGCTCCGGGAGGAAGAGCGGAATGGTGTTGTCGTAGGACTTGCTCATCTTCCGACCGTCGGTGCCGGGCAGCGTCCGCCCCGCCTCCGCCTCGGGTACGACGGCCTTGGGCACGTGGAACCGGAACGACGCACCGTAGTGGTGGTTGAAGGAGCCGGCGATGTCGGCGGCGATCTCCACGTGCTGCGTCTGGTCCCGACCGACCGGCACCAGGTCCGAGTTCATCAGCAGGATGTCGGCGGCCATCAGGATCGGGTAGTTGTACAGCCCCATGTTGACGCCGGAGTCCAGGTCGTCACGCCCGGCCTCGGCGTTGCGGTCCCGGATCGCCTTGTAGGCGTGCGCCCGGTTCATCAGCCCCTTGCCGGTCAGGCAGGACAGCACCCACGCGAGCTCGAAGGTCTCCGGCACGTCCGACTGCCGGTAGAAGATCGTGCGCTCGGTGTCCAGCCCCGCCGCCATCCACGTCGCCGCGACGCTCCGCGTGTACTCACGGACCTTCTCCGGGTCCCGGATCGTGGTGAGCGCGTGGTAGTCGGCGATGAAGTAGATCGAGTCGTGCTCCTCCACCAGCGACAGGGCGGGCCGGATCGCACCGATCAGGTTGCCGATGTGGGGGTCACCGGTCGGCTTGATTCCGGTCAGGGAGACCTTGCGTGCGGGCGCTGCCATGACAGGGCATGTTACCCGGGCGGTCGTGGACGGCATCGCTGGTTTCCCGCCGCCCGGCCGGCCCCGCGAGGGGTCCACCTCCCGCGACCGATTCGCCGAGCTCGACGTCACCTCCGTCGACCTGCCCACCAACCACGGGCCGATGCTGACCGAGCCCGAGGAGCTCGCCCGGGTCCTCCTGGCCACCGCGCGGTGAGGGAGACGTCCTCACCGCACTCGGAGGCCCACCCGGGGACGAGGGGCCAGGACGCACGAAGGGTGGCCCGCGTGTCGCGGGCCACCCTCTGGGTTTCGAGTGGAGGTGCCGGGAATTGAACCCGGGTCCTCCGACGCTTCCTCAGGACTTCTCCGTGCGCAGTCCGCTCAGCCTCTACTTGACTCCACCGGTCACGCGAACCTGCCGGTGTGACGAGCCCAGCTACTGTGAGGTGTCCTGCCAGTTCCCGTAGCCAGTCCTAGCAGTTGAGCCTTCTCAATGATGCCGGGGTCCGGGACGAAGGCGTTCCCGGTCCGACAGAGTTAGTCCTCGCTCAGGCGGCGAGGGCGAACTCGGCGCGACTCTTGTTGTCGGCGCTTATTTGTTGTGCGGCGACGCTCTAGGTGGTCTCCCGCCTGCACCTGCACGCTTCCCCTGACTCACCGTCCGGAGTCGAAACCGTTCACCCCCTTGTCGTGACGCGTCCAGCATAACGCGTGAGCCCACCCGGTTCATTCCCATTTCCGGAGCTGGCCCTCCCGGGGACCGTACCCACCGGGTGGCGCGCCGGCACCCGGCGGCGCCCGGACAGGACCCCACCGGCGACCGCGCAGGTCAGCGGCCCCGCCACCCCGGATCGTGACCCGCGCCACTCCACTCGCGGGTCACCACTTGCCCTTGCGGGCCCGCCCCACGGCCCGCTCCATCTCCCGCTCGGCGTCCCGTTTGGCGATGGCCTGCCGCTTGTCGTGGGCCTTCCGCCCCCTGGCCAGCGCCAGTTCGACCTTGACCTTGCCGTCCTTGAAGTAGAGGGAGAGCGGCACGAGGCTGAGCCCGCTCTCCTTCGTCTTCCCGATCAGCCGCAGGATCTCGGCCTTGTGCAGCAGCAGCTTCCTGGTCCGCCTCGGGGTGTGGTTGGTCCACGTCCCCTGCGCGTACTCGGGGATGTGCAGCCCCCGGAGCCACACCTCCCCGTCGTCGACGGTGGCGAAGGCGTCCACCAGCGAGGCGCGTCCGGCCCGGAGGCTCTTCACCTCGGTGCCCATCAGGGCGATCCCGGCCTCGTAGCTGTCCAGCACGGAGTAGTCGTGTCGCGCCCGCTTGTTCGACGCGATCACCTTCTGGCCTCGTTCCTTCGCCATGCGATGAACTCTACGGGTCCTCGCAAACCGTTTCCCCGGACCGCCGCGCCACCACCACTAGTTGCGCACGTAGAGCCGCAGCGTGACGTAGCCCGTCACGGCCGAGACGGCCGCCGCCACCCCGAACAGCACCGGTGAGATGAGCAGCACGTCGGCCAGCGACAGCTCGGGGATGATGTTCGCCTCGATCGGCCCCTGCAACACCCGGTCGATGAAGCCCAGCTTCGCCACGACCAGGCCGCCGACCGCCAGGAGGGCACCGATCAGGCCGGCGACCACCGCTTCCAGGAGGAACGGGAGTTGCGTGTACCAGCGCGTCGCGCCGACCAGCCGCATGATCCCCACTTCCGTCCGCCTCGTGAACGCCGACACCTGGATGGTGTTGGAGATCAGCAGGAGCGCGGCGATGGCCTGGACGAGCGCGATGGCGAACGTCGCGTTCCGGACGCCACCGAGCAGGTCGAACAGGCGGTCGAGGAACTCGGCCTGGTCCACCACCCGGTTCACGCCCGCCTGGCCGCTGAACTCCTCCTCCAGCGCCGCGAACCGCTCCGGGTTCTCCAGCTTCACCCGGAACGACGCCGGCAGCGACTCGGGGCGGGTCAGGTCGACCAGCTCGGGCTGGCCGGCGAAGATCTGCTGGAACCGGGCGTAGGCCTCCTCCCTGCTCTCGAACACCACCGACTCAACGCCCGCGGCGTTCTGCAGGGAGGACTGGAGGCCGGCACAGGGTTCGTCCGAGCAGGTCGCGTCGCTCTGGCTGACGTCGTCCGTGAGGTGCACGTACACCTCGAGGTGGTCGAGGTAGTTCTCGCCCATCCGGTCGATCATGCGAACGACGAGCAGACCGCCGCCCAGCAGGCCGAGCGAGATTGCGGTCGTGAGGATCATCGCGATGGTCATCGTGACGTTCCGGCGCAAGCCGGTGAGGACCTCGCTGAACACGAAACTGGCGCGCATCGGGGGAAGCGATCCTTGCGAATTCGGGGGAGGAGGGCGGGGTGGTTCAGCCGGGGCCGGGGCTAACGGCCAACGCCGTAGACACCCCGGGAGTCGTCACGAGTCACCTTGCCGAACTGCAGCTCGACCACCCGGCGACGCATGGAGTCGACGATCGAGTGGTCGTGGGTGGCCATGAGGACGGTGGTGCCGGTGCGGTTGATCCGCTCCAGCAGCAACATGATGTCCTGGCTCGTGTCGGGGTCGAGGTTACCGGTCGGTTCGTCGGCCAACAGGAGGAGCGGCCGGTTCACGAACGCACGGGCGATGGCGACGCGCTGCTGCTCGCCACCCGACAACTCGTTCGGCATCCGCTCGGCCTTGCCGTCGAGCCCCACCAGCTGGAGCACCTCGGGCACCACCTTCCGGATGGTGTGCCTCGGCTTGCCGATGACCTCGAGCGCGAAGGCGACGTTCTCGGCGACCGTCTTGTTGACGAGCAGCCGGAAGTCCTGGAAGACGCAGCCGATGCGTTGCCGCAACCGGGGCACCCGGCGCCGGGGCAGCTTCGTCAGATCCCAGTCGGCGACGTGGATCTCGCCCTTGGTCGGTACGTCCTCACGCAGCAGCAATCGCAGGAAGGTCGACTTCCCTGACCCGGACGGGCCGATGAGGAACACGAACTCGCCCTTGTCGACGCTGACCGAGACGTCCTCCAGGGCCGGGCGCGGTGAGGTCTTGTAGACCTTGGTCACGTGCTCTAGCCGGATCACGGCTGGCCAGTCTACTCACGCCCGTGCGGCGGCCCGGACGCGTCCCGTCCCAGCTCACGACGGTCACCGAGGGTGTCTGACATGCGCGAAGAGTCAGCGGGCCACCGGTGCCGCGCGAGCGGGACGAGGACGGTCGAACCTCCGGTCAGCTCTCGGACTGCCGGCGCCAGCGGATGCCGGACTCCAGGAAACCGTCGATGTCGCCGTCGAGCACGGCCGTCGGGTTGCCCACCTCGAAGTCGGTCCGGAGGTCCTTGACCATCTGGTAGGGGTGCAGCACGTAGGAACGCATCTGGTTGCCCCAGCTGGAGCCGCCGTCACCCCGGAGCGCGTCGAGCTTGGCCCGCTCCTCCTGGCGCTGCCGCTCCAACAGCTTGGCCTGAAGGACGCCCATCGCCGTGGCGCGGTTCTGGAGCTGCGACCGCTCGTTCTGGCAGGACACGACGATCCCGGTGGGCAGGTGGGTGATCCGGACGGCGGAGTCGGTGGTGTTCACGCCCTGCCCGCCCGGCCCTGAGGACCGGTAGACGTCGATCCGGAGGTCCTTCTCGTCGATCTCGACGTGGTCGGCCTGCTCGACGACCGGGACGACCTCCACCCCCGCGAACGAGGTCTGCCGGCGCCCCTGGTTGTCGAAGGGCGAGATCCGGACGAGGCGGTGCGTCCCCTGCTCGACGGAGAGGGTGCCGTAGGCGAAGGGGGCGGTGACCCGGAAGGTCGCGGACTTCAGCCCGGCCTCCTCCGCGTAGGAGGTGTCGTAGACGTCGGTCTTGTACCCGTGGCGCTCCGCCCAGCGCAGGTACATGCGCAGCAGCATCTCGGCGAAGTCCGCGGCGTCGACCCCGCCGGCCTCGGCGCGCAGGGTGACCAGGGCGTCCCGGTCGTCGTACTCGCCGGACAGCAGGGTCCGGACCTCCATCGACGCGATGTCCTTGCGCAGCCGCGCCCGTTCGTCGTCGGCCTCGGAGGCCGAGCCGGCGTCGGCTTCCTCCTCCGCGAGCTCGTAGAGCACCTCCAGGTCGTCGAGGCGCTGCCGCAGGTCGGAGACCCGACGCAGTTCGCTCTGCTTGTGCGAGAGCTTGCTGGTGACGGTCTGGGCGTGCTCCACGTCGTCCCACAGGCTCGGGGACTCGGCCTGCTTCTCCAGCTCGGCGATCTCGGTGCGCAGGCCGTCCAGGTCCATGACGGCCTCGACGCTGGACAGCGTGGTGGACAGGTCCTTCAGGTCAGCGGCGACGTCGGGGTTCACGAACACGAAGCGTACGCGTCCGGCGGGGGCCCGCGCTCAACCGGGGAGCAGGAGGCCTGGACGCCCGTGGGCCGCGCGTCGGCACCGCCCCGGGTCGGGCGGTCGAGCTCGACCGCCCGGTGGACGGTCGCGCCCGAACCGGCCCGCCTCCCACTCGTGGTGGGGATCAGTCCGTCGGCACGGTGTCGAGCAGTTTCAGCAGGGCTCGGCTGTGCGCGACCGCGAAGTCGGCGACCGCCTTGGTGAAGGGGTCGTCGGCCGCCTTCGCGTCCTGCTTCGCGGCGTCCAGCCTGGCGGCGGCGTCCGGTCGCGCCGCCTCCACCAGGGCGCGTCGCTGCCGAGCCGTGAGAGACCCGGCGTAGGCGAGCCTGAGCACCAGCGGACTCCGGAGGTTGTCCGGTCCCGGTTCGGTGTTCAGCCATGTCTTGAAGGCCCGCTTGCCCGCGGCGGTGATCACGTACTGCTGGCTGGAGCGTGGGCCCTGTTTGCCCAGCCGCAAGAGGCCGTTCTGCGCCAGAGCCGGAAGTTCCCGGTAGACCTGGCTCCTGGTGACGCTGAAGAACCCACCAAAGCGTTCGGCAACCGCCGCGACGAGCTGCCCGCCGGTCATGGGACCGTCGTGCAGCAGGCCGAGCAGTGCGGCAGACGTTGAGTTCAACTCGGACACGGCTCCACGGTGCCACGGCGCGCGCGGCTCGTCCACAGTGGCCGAGGCCGGGCCGGGGCCTGTCCTGGCTGGTCCCCCCGACGATGCCCCGAAAGGGTCAGCGACGGTACGGCCCGTGGCACGCCGCGCCTTCCTCCACACCCGCCTCCGGGCCTTCCGGCCCCGGACATCGCCTGGTCAGGGGCGGCCAGCGGCGCCTACCGCACATCGCCGGTCCGCGCCAGCCGGAAGCCCGGGACTCCCGTCACCCACTTTCGCGGCCCGACGGGGAAGGGCCATGCGATCGGGCGGAAATCGCGCACTCGCCGCGCGCGTTCCGGGCGCCCCGTCGAGCATGACGAGGTCCGGCCCCCTGGCCGAGCACAGATTCCCCCGACCGGAGGTAGTCGTCGAATGCACCGCAGCTGGCTGCGAGACAGGGCCGCCGCCCGGAGCGCCGAGGTACGGGACCAGGTCGCCGAACGCGCCCGCACCCTGAGGACTCGGTTCCTCCCCCCGCCGGCCGACGACGGCGAACGGTGCGGGGTGTGTGGACGCGCGCTGCGGGGACAGCACCGGCGCTCGGGTACCGAACGGGCCTGTTCGGCCGCCTGTGCCCGTCGGTGGGCGGAACGCGTGGAGGAGGCCGAACGGGAACGGGCGGAGCAGGAGGAGACCGAGCGCGCCGAGCGGCGCGCCTGGGAGCGGTGGCGGGCGGTGGTGGCCGAGGCGGAGGGGCCGACCTCCTCCTGAGGCGGGGCGGCCCTCAGCACCACCGGCCGGGCCACCCGCCTGGTCACCCACCTCCGGCGGGTCATCGGGTCCCGACGGAGGTGCACGGCGGTCCCGGTCGTCCGTTCGTCTCCTCGGCCACCACCGGGGCGGCGGGTGCCCGGTCGCGGGGGCGCGCCCAGCCCCGTCGAATTGCCGCCACCCGCCGCCCGGACCACACTGGCGGACCGACGAGCCGGGACGGTCCGTCGGCCCGTGGCCGGGCGACCCGGGAGGTGGCATGGCGTCGGTGCCGGCAACGCGCGCGGCCGCTGGTCGGCCGGGCGACACCACGCTGCCGCTGGTCCTGAGCGCCCTGATGTTGACGGTCCTGTTGGCGGCCCTGGACCAGACCATCGTGGCCACGGCGCTCCCGACGATCGTCAGCGACCTCGGCGGGCTGGACCACCTCTCCTGGGTGGTCACGGCGTACATCCTCGCGTCCACCGCCTCCACCCCGCTGTGGGGCAAGATGGGGGACCAGTACGGCCGCAAGGGTCTGTTCCAGGCCGCGATCATCGGGTTCCTGGTCGGCTCGGCGCTCTGCGGCATCGCCCAGACCATGACCCAGCTCATCGCGGCCCGAGCCTTCCAGGGCCTCTTCGGGGGCGGCCTCATCGTGCTCGCGCAGGCCCTGATCGGGGACGTCGTGCCCCCTCGGGAACGAGGCCGCTACCAGGGCGTCTTCGGCGCCGTGTTCGGCCTCGCCTCGGTGGCCGGCCCCCTCCTCGGCGGCCTGTTCGTGGACCACCTCTCCTGGCACTGGGTCTTCTACATCAACCTGCCGCTCGGCGTGCTGGCGCTCGCCGTCGTCGCCGTCGTGCTGCCCAGGACCGCCCACGCCGGACGGCACCGGATCGACTACCTCGGCACCACCTTGTTGGCGGGAGCGGCGGTGTCCCTGGTCCTGCTCACCACCTGGGGCGGGACGACCTACCCCTGGGGTTCCCCGGTGGTCCTTGGCCTGGGAGTCGCGGCGGTGGTGCTCCTGGTGCTGTGGGGCCTCACGGCCCGGCGGGCGGCCGAGCCGGTGCTGCCGTTGCGCCTCTTCCGCGACCCGGTGTTCCCCGTGGCCGCGGCGATGGCCTTCGTCGTCGGCTTCGCGTTGTTCGGCACCGTGACCTACCTGCCGCTGTTCCTCCAGATCGTGCACTCCGTCTCCCCCACCCTCTCGGGGGTGCACCTGCTCCCGATGGTCCTCGGGATCTTCGTGACCTCAGTCGGCAGCGGGAACCTGATCAGCCGGACCGGCCGGTACAAGGTGTTCCCCATCGTCGGCACCGCCCTCATCACGGTGGCGATGCTGCTGCTCAGCACGATGGACCAGCGCACATCGACCCTCGTGATGTCGCTGTACTTCGCGCTGCTCGGCGCCGGTCTCGGCTGTGTGCTCCAGGTCCTGGTGACCGCCGTGCAGAACAGCGTCGACTACGCGGACCTCGGAACCGCCACCTCGGGCAACACGTTCTTCCGCATGATCGGCGGGTCCTTCGGGGTCGCGACGTTCGGCGCGGTGTTCGCCAACGGGCTCAACACCCGACTGGCCGAGCGCGGAGGTGACCTGCCACTGCCGCCCGGTGTCGACGCGACGACGCTGGAGAACGACCCGAGGGCGGTGCGGCAGCTGCCGCCCGAACTGGCGAACTCCTTCATCGACATCTACGTCGACGCGCTCAGCCCGGTGTTCCTGATGGCGGCCCCCGTCGCGGCGGTGGCGTTCCTGCTGAGCCTGTTCCTCCGGGAGGTCCCGCTCCGCGACTCGGTGCGGGGCGGTCACCCGGGCACCCGGTTCGGGGCGGCGCCGAGCGCACGGGACTCGCGGGAGGAGCTGCGACTGGCGATCTCCCGCTACGCCGACCGGGACATGCGGCACGACTACTACCGCAGGCTCGCCGCGGCGGCCGAGGTCGACCTGAGCCCGGCGTCCTGCTGGATCGTGGCGAACCTCGAGCGGGAGGGGCCGAGCACCCGCGCGTGGCTGGCGGACCAGGCCGGGGTGGAGCCGGGAACGGGTGCCCCGTACGTGTCCGAGCTGGTCGACGCGGGGCTGGTGCGGGAGCGGGACGGCTACCTCATGTTGACGGCGGCGGGCAAGAGGCTCGCATCGGCGTTCGTCCGGTCGCGTCGTCGTGGGTTGGAGGAGTTCCTGGCGGACTGGTCGCCCCGCCTCCACCCGGAACTGCGAGAACTGCTGGAACAGGAGTCGCGGCGGTTGCTCGGGGACCGCGCGGACCGGCGGGTGTTCACCGGCAACAGGGACTGATCTCCCGTCCACGGTCAGGGGACGCCCCGGAACGCCGAACGGCCCCGGTCCACTGGACCGGGGCCGTTCCACTCGTAGCGGGGGCAGGATTCGAACCTGCGACCTCTGGGTTATGAGCCCAGCGAGCTACCGAGCTGCTCCACCCCGCGCCGTTCGGGATCTGGCCTTGGGCCAGCCGCCGCGGTTCCCACCGCCGCTCCTCCCGACATGGAAGAGCTTAGAGGATGCCCGAAACGGCGGCAAACCCGGGGGTACCCCAGGGTGGCGCACCCGCACGAAGCACGCTCTGACCCGCGGTGACACCCACGATGTGCCCGACAGGCGCGCACCGCCCCCGGGAACCGGCGAACGGGTCCGGTCAGCCGCCCGACGCCACCCCCGCCGCCAATCCGCGCGAGGAGGGCTCAGGGAGCCGTGGTCGACGACCCCGACTCCCTGAGCCCGGTCGGAGTGGACGGCCAGCTCCGCCCGGGGCGGCACGCGGCGCGCTCCGTCCGGTGCGACGCGGACGGCCGTGGGAGCCGCCTGAGCCGTGAGTGCGCCACCGGCCCGAGGGACCGGACGAGCCGGTGGCCCGCGACGGTGTCGCGGGGAGGGCGGAGGTGCTGTGGGGCCCGGGACCACGCTCCGCGCGGCCCCTGCGCTTCCCACCCCGGGACCGGAGGTCGTGGCCGCGCTCCTCGACGGGGCGTCCACCTCGGCGGCCCACCACCGCCCGGGTCCCGATGGCGGAAGCCCGGAACACACGCGGAGGGGCACCGACTGGTTCCGTCCCGGTGGAGGTCGTGTGCCACCCGCGCGGCGCTCCCTCCGCCTCAGCGGTGCCCAGGTCCTCCCTGATCACCCGGAGCTGATGGGTCCGCCTCCGGGCCGCGGGTCGGCCGGTCGAGCCGGTGGACGTGGTGGCTGCCGTCGTCGAGGGGATTGTCCGGGGTGAGGTACCCGGTGCCGATGGCGGCGTACCCGGCGCGGCGCAGGGCCGACCAGGACGGCGCGTTGGACGTGGCGACGGGGACGATGATCGCGCTCGCCTCCGGGTGGTCCCGCCAGCAGAGCTCGGTGAAGGCCTCGATCAACAGCGTGCCGAGACCCCGCCCCAGCAGCTCCGGCTCGCCGATGAAGTAGTCGATGGTGAGCGCGTCGGACGGGACGTCGACGAGCTCGATCAGTTCGCGATGCCCTTCCGGGTAGTCGTGGATCCGGCACCGCTGCGCGAACCCGATGGGGCTGCCTCCCCACAGCACGAGGAAGTCCTCGGACGGCTCCGTGCCCCGCACGCTGCCCGCGAAGTCGCGCTCCACCCCCGCGTCGCTGGTGTCGTGCACCCAGTAACGGGCCACGTGCGGGCGGCGGAGCCAGGTCTGGATGAGCCGAAGGTCGTCGTGCCGGGTCCGACGGAACTCGAGCGCCATCCGGCCACTCTCCCAGCCCGGTCCGACACGCACCCCGAGCGTGCCCTACCGGGAGACCAACTCGTGACCATCCGCGGCGTGCCCGAGCCGCCAGCGGTGGGACTCCCGACAGCGTGGACGTCCACCGTTCCCGAAGGGGCCGTGTGACGGCGTCGCCGGGACGTCACCCTCGCGACCAGGGATGCTTCTCCCTCCCCCGGGGCCGACGAGGTCCGCCCGGGAGCTGGATGGTGCCACGCCCCGCCCGTCCCGGCGGCTCTCGGCCCTCGCCGCGCGCCCGGGTCCAGGTGCGCCCGCCGTGGATCACCGGCGGATACGGGTCCCTCACCAGCCTTGGCCCCCGACCAGCCGAGCCGCCAGCCGCGGCGGAGGACGGCGCCTGCCGCCCACGGACGCTCGACCAGGCCGGACCGACCCCGGGATGCGAAAAATCCCGCACACCTCGCGGTGTGCGGGACCTCGTGGTAGCGGGGGCAGGATTCGAACCTGCGACCTCTGGGTTATGAGCCCAGCGAGCTACCGAGCTGCTCCACCCCGCGTCGCTCAGGACCTGGCCTCCGGCCACTGCGGAGATGGCCTCCGCTCGCCCTGACTTCAATTACTTTAGAACGGATCAACCTCGAACGCAAATCGCGGGGACCAGATCCAGCCGTGACCCCCGTCTCACTCCGCTCGGCCCACCGCGCCCGGACGAGGACGACGCCCCGGGGGAGTGCCCCCGGGGCGTCGCTCACGGAGTCAGCGCCGCCGGCCGGAACCGGCGGCTGGACTGTCAACCACCGTCTCCCCGCAGGGACTCGTACTGCTCGATGGCCTCGGCGAGATCCTGGTAGGCCTGCCCGATCTCGGCGAAGTCACCGGAGCGCTGCGCCGACTGGAGCCGTTCGAGGGCCGAGTCCATGCCCTGGACCGCCGAGTCGACCGAGTCGGCGGGCGGAGCCTGCGGAGTGGTCGGCGTGCTCGTGTCCTCGCCCGCTCCCTGCTCCTCGGTCTCCGGTGGGGTGGGTGTGTCGTCGGTACCCGAGGGCTCGTCACCCTCGGCGACCTCCACGTCCTCCCCGGTGGGGTCGGTGGCCCCCTCACCGGCACCGGTGCCGAACACCTCGTCGAGCGCCTCCGCGAGGGTGGGCGCGTACCCGACCCGGCCCTCGAAGCTCACCAACACCTTGGCGAGCTGCGGGAACGAGGAGTCCTCGTTCCTCCGCTCGATGTACACGGGTTCGACGTAGAGCAGACCGCCTCCCACCGGGAGGGTCAGCAGGTTCCCGAAGAGCACGTCGGTGGCCTGCTGCCGCAACAGGTTCAGCTCCGTGCTGACCTCGGTCGAGGAGACGAACTGCGTCTGCACCTGCTGCGGGCCCTGCGTCTGGCTGTCGACGGGGAGCCTGAGGACCGTCATGTCCCCGTAGTTCTCCGGATCGGAGTTCACCGACATGAAGCCGGAGAGGAACTGCCGTTGGAGGAACACCTGGGCGCTGGTGAGCTGGAAGGTCGCCTCTCCGGTGGCCGGGTCCTCCGCCAGGATGTAGTACGGCGGCTGCGGCGTGTTCGCCTCACCCGGGTCGTCACCCACGGTCGGGTCCGACGGCACGTTCCAGAAGCCGACGTTGGCGTAGAAGTCGCTCGGGTTGTCGACGTGGTAGCGGGTCAGCAGGTCCCGCTGCACCTTGAACAGGTCCTCCGGGTACCGGAAGTGCGCCCGCAGGTCGTCGCTGATCTCGCTCTCCGGCTGCACGGTGTCCGGGAAGACGCTCTGCCACGCCTGGAGGACCGGGTCCTCCTCGTCGACCGCGTAGAGCGTCACGGTGCCGTCGTAGGCGTCGACGGTCGCCTTCACCGAGTTCCGGATGTAGCTGATCCGCTCGTCCAGCTGTTCCGGCACGCCCCGGGCGTTCGTGAGGCTGTCGGTGGTCGCCTCACCCAGTTCCGTCTTCTCCGCGTACGGGTAGTTGTCGAGCGTGGTGTACGCGTCGACGATCCAGGTGATCTTCCCGTCCACGACCGCCGGGTAGGGGTCGCTGTCCACCGTCAGCCACGGCGCGACGTCGGCCACCCGGTCCCGGGGGTTCTGGTTGTAGATGATCTTGGAGTCGGGGCTGATCGCCTGGTTGAACAGGATGTTGCGTTCCGCGTGGTAGGCCGCGAACACCAGCCTGTTGAACCAGTTCCCGATCGGGACGCCACCCTCACCGGTGTAGGTGTACCGGTCGTTGTCGGTGTCGTACTCGTACGGGTTGCCCTGGTCGTCGGTGGTCCCGACGATCGCGTAGGCGGTGCCCAGCTCCCCGAAGTACGTCCTCGGGTTCTCGACCGGGACGAAACCGTCCGGTGTCGCCAGGTCGCTGACCTTGAAGTTCGGGTAGCCGCCCTCACCGCCGGTGTCCGCCAGCGCCGAGTTCACCTCGTTCGCCGGGGCGGCGACGATCCCGTTCCCGTGGGTGTAGACCAGGTGCCGGTTGATCCAGTTCCGCTGGTTCTCGGCCAGGCCCTCGGTGTTGATCTCCCGCAGGGCGACGATGTAGTCCTGCGTCTCACCGTCGATCGTGTAGCGGTCGATGTCGAGCTTGTCCGGGAAGCCGTAGAAGTTCCGGCGCTGCTGGAGCTGCGTGAAGGTCTGGGTCAGGATGTTCGGGTCGAGCAACCGGACGTTCGGGATCGTCGCGGTGTCCTCGCGCAGGTCCGCCGGTTCGAGGTCGCTCTGCCCCTCGTAGTCGATGTAGTTGATGTCGTCGATGCCGTACGCGGCCCTCGTCGCCTCCATGTTGTTCGCGATGGAGGGCGCCTCCCGCTGGTTGGCGTTCGGGCGGACCGAGAACTGCTCGAGCGCCGCGGGCCACAGCGAGCCGAGCAGCACGCTGGACACGACGAGCAGGGCCGTCGCGATGGCCGGCCACTGGAGGTTGCGGCGCACCGCGCCCACGAAGAAGGCCGCGGCGCAGAAGACCGCGATGCACAGCAGGATCAGCTTCGCCGGCATCACCGCGTGCAGATCGGTGTAGGTGGCGCCGACGAAGTTGTCGTTGCGCTCCGAGGTCAGCAGGGCGAACCGGTCGAAGTAGTAGGCGACCGCCTTGAGCAGGACGAAGACGCCGGCCAGCACCGCGAGCTGGACCTTGGCGGCGCCGGTCAGGTCGCCACCCCGCCCGGCGAGCCGGATGCCGCCGAACAGGTAGTGCGCCACCAGCGCGCCGACGAACGCCACCGCCACCGCGACGAACGCCCAACCGAGCAGCCACTGGAAGAACGGCAGCTGGAACGCGTAGAAACCGATGTCCCGCTGGAACTGGGGATCGGTCACCCCGAACTCGCCGCCGTTGAGGAAGAGCTGCACCGCCTGCCAGTTGCCCTGGCCAGCGACACCGGCCACGATGCCCACGAGGACGGGGATACCGAAGGCGAACAGCTTGATCCTGGCCGTCACCGCCGTGCGGTAGCGCGCCACGGGATCGTCGGGACCTGAGGCGGGCACGAACACCGGACGCGACCGGTACGCGAGCCACAGGCTGAGCGCGAGCACGGTTCCGACCAGAACACCGACCGCCACGAACAGCACGGCTCGGGTGAACAGGACCGTGGTGAAGACCGACCGGAAGCCGACCTCCCCGAACCACAGCCAGTCCACATAGGTGCTCAACAGCCGCGATCCGCTCAACAGCAACAGCAGCAGCACCGCACCGACAGCGATGAGGATCCGCGCTCGCCTGGAAAGTTTGGGCATGCCGACGGGACTCCGCATCGCCACAGCGCACTCTCCCGGGTTGAGGACAAGGGACCAGGGGCCGGACGTGACCACACCGGGGTGGGGTGTGCGGTCCGTCCTGCGATGTCCAACTCTACGTGGGCGTCTCGCGCGTTCGGAGCCCCCCGTCGTGGGGTCCCCTCCCGACCGGAACGATGGACCCGTGGACGCAGAACACGACGCAGAACTGCCCCGGTCGCTGCCAGCCGCCGCTCGGGAGGTGGAGGAGTTCGTGGCCTCCGGGGGCTGGGACCAGCCCATCCAACTGTTCGCGCTGGTCAGCACCAGTGCGTTGTTGGCGAGGGAACCCAACCTGGTCGGTCAGGTTGACCCCGGGTCGACACTGACGCCGATCGCGCAGGACGCCCTGCCCGACGGTGACCTCGCCGAGGCGCTGTCCGGGATCGAGTGGCCCGACGCCGTGGATGGCTGCGCGTTGGCGCAGGAGATCGTGGTGCTGCCGCCCGGCGCGGACGGCGCGGAGTCCGAGGAGGGCCTCGCCGTCAGCCCGGAGGAGGCCGCGAACCACCCGGAGCGCCGGGAGGCACGCCTGGTGGCGGCGGTCCTGCGCGACGGCTCGGCGGCCTGCGTGCTGCGGCTTCGGGCGGACGACCTCGTGCCCGAGGAGATCGTCGAGCACCCGGAGCTCGCCCCGAACCTGGTCACGGCGTTGCGGGCGACGCTTCGCCCCTGAGCGGCGGCGGCCGGACGGTCAGTTCGGGGAGCAGTCCGGTGGCTGTTCCCCGGCGCGGACCTGGCGCAGGGCGTCCACCGCCCCCTCCAGGGTCTCGACCTCCACGAGCTGGAGGCCGTCCGGCGCGTTCGCGACGGCCTCGGCGCAGTTGCCCGTCGGCACCAGGAAGACCGTGGACCCGATGTCCTTCGCGGCGCGCATCTTGAAGCTGATGCCGCCGATCGGCCGGACCGCGCCCTGGGTGGTGATCTCGCCGGTGCCCGCCACGTGGGTCCCGCCGGTGATCTCCCCCGGGCTGAGGGTGTCGATGATCGCGAGGGCGAACATCAGCCCGGCGGAGGGGCCACCGACCTCGTCGAGTTCGATGTCCACGTCGAAGTCCACGTCGGGCTGGTCGAGGGGCGCGACGCCGAGGTACCCGCTCTCCCGGTCGTCCCGGGCCCCGAGTTCGACGGTGAGGTCCCGCTCCACGCCGTCCCGGCTGATGACGATGTCCACGCGGTCCCCTGGCGCGGTGTCGGCCAGCGACTCCACCACCGCCTCGGCCGAGTCCGCGTCGACGCCGTTCACCGTCACCAGTTCGTCCCCGGGTTCCAGGACGCCGTCGCTGGGGCCGTCCCCGAACACCTCACCGACCAGGACCTTCCTCGGGTAGCCGAGGTAGAGCAGCGCGGCGGTCTCCGCGCTGCTCTGGGATGCGGTGAAGGACTGCCTGTTCTCCTGCTCGATCTCCTCGCGGGTGCGGTCCGGCGGGTAGTACTCCTCGCGGGGCGCGAGCGCGTAGTTGCCACTGGCCCACAGCCCCAGGGCGCCGAACAGGGTCACGTCCGTCGTGAGCTGCACGGTCGTCAACCGGAGTTCGCCAGGGTCGGGTTCCGCGCCCGTCTCACCGGGGAGCGCGTCCCCCTCCTCCAACAGCGGCGGCGGAGCCACCTCGCCGCTGGTGGCCACCAGACCGAGGGTGTCGTAGGTGTGGCCCGGGCCGAGGGCCACGTAGGGCACGGTGACGAAACCCCCGAAGGCGGCGAAGACGCCGACCAACGCGACACTCACCAACAGGGACCAAGTACGGCGGCTCACGAGGGCCCAGCCTACGGAACGGGTCACCACCGACCCCGGCGGACCGATCCCACGCTGGTCGGCCCATGCCGCGTACGGTTGACGGCATGACCGATCTACCCTTCGGGTTCAACTCGCAGGATCCCGATGACCGTGGGAAGCGCGACGATCCCTCGGGCCGGTCCGGAGGCGAGTCGCCCTTCGGAGTCGGTCCCGGGGGGATGCCGGGCTTCGACATGGGCTCGTTGGGCCAGATGCTCAGCCAGCTCGGCCAGATGCTCAGCCAGGCCTCGCAGCACTCCAGCGGGCCGGTGAACTACGACCTGGCCAAACAGCTCGCCCTCCAGCAGATCAACAGCGGGGGTCGGGACCAACCGCCATCGGCCGGACAGCACGACGCGACGACGGAGGCGTTCCGGCTGGCCGAGCTGTGGCTGGACCCGGTCACCACCTTCCCGGTCGGCGCCCAGAGCGTGCGCACCTGGTCAGCCAAGGACTGGGTCGACAGCACCCTCCCGACCTGGCGGCGCCTGTGCGACCCGGTGGCGCGCCAGGTGTCCTCGGCCTGGACCGACATGCTGCCGGCGGAGGCGAAGCAGAACGCGGGCCCCCTGCTGTCGATGCTCGGGCAGATGGGGGGCATGGCCTACGGCTCCCAGCTGGGCAGCGCCCTGGGGCAGTTCGCCTCCGAGGTGCTCACCTCGACCGACATCGGGCTGCCGCTGGGAGAGCCGAGGACGGCCGCTCTCCTGCCGAGCAACATCGACCGCTTCACCCAGGGCCTGGACCGCCCGGCGAACGAGGTCCTCGTCTTCCTCGCGGCCCGCGAGGCCGCTCACCTCAGGTTGTTCTCCCACGTGCCGTGGCTGCGCCAACGGCTGCTGGCGACCGTCGAGGAGTTCGCCCACGGGATCAGGGTCGACCCGAACGCCATGGAGGAGCTGGCGGGCAAGGTCGACCCCAGCAACCCCGCCTCCCTGGAGGAGGCGATGCGCTCGGGCCTGCTGGAACCGCGCAGCACTCCGGAGCAGAAGCAGGCGCTGACCAGGCTGGAGACCCTGCTCGCGCTCATCGAGGGCTGGGTCGACCTGGTGGTCGGCGAGGCGTTGGGCGATCGACTGCCCGGGGCGGACGCGCTCCGGGAGACGCTGCGTCGCCGCCGGGCGAGCGGAGGCCCCGCCGAGCAGGCCTTCGCGACCCTCGTGGGGCTGGAACTGCGTCCCCGGCAGCTGCGGGCGGCCGCCACGCTGTGGCGGGGGCTCACCGACCGGCACGGCGTCGAGCAGCGGGACTCGGTGTGGAACCACCCCGATCTGATGCCCACCTCGGCTGACCTGGACGATCCCGTCGACTTCGTGGAGCACTTCGGTCGTGCCTCCTCCGAGTTGGACGACCCGCTCGCGGCGCTCCGCCGCGCGGAGGAGAGCGCGGCGGCGGGGGACGCGTCCTCCGGCGGCGAGGAGCGGACCGACGACGACCAGGACGACCAGGGGCGGGGCGGCGGCGAGCGGCCCTGACACCCGGTGGCCCCGGGACGCCCGGCCCGGCGGGGCCGTCCCGGGGCGCGAACACTCCTGACCGGAGCGCGCTCAGTCGACGGGCGCCGAGTCGTCGGCGGGTTCGATGGCCAGCCCCGCCGCCGCGCTGACCCCTTCCAGGAAACCGATCGCGCGTTCGGCCCTCGGGTAGCGGTGGACCAACCGCCAGAAGTCCTCCCCGTGGCCGGGCACGAGCAGGTGGGCCAGCTCGTGCACGAGGACGTAGTCGAGCACCCAGGTGGGCATGTCCCGGAGTCGCTCGCTCACCCTGATCGTGCCCTCGGCCGGGGTGCAGGAGGCCCAGCGGGTGCGCATGGGTGGGACCCAGCGGACGCTGGCGGGCTCGGGGCATTCGGGGAGGTGACGCCCGAGGAGGTCCCGGGCGCGGACCGCGAGCGACGCGTCGGACTTCCGGGCGCGTGACCGCCGCCTGCTCTCGCCGCGTTCCAGCCGCCGCAGCATCTCCCGCACCCAGCGTTGCTCGTCGGCGGCGGAGAGCCGGGCCGGCACCAGCACGACCACCTTGCCACCCTCGCGGAACGCGGTGACGGTGCGCCGCCGGCGCGCGCTCCTCCTGACCTCCACCTCGGGCGGGGCCATCCCCGCTGGCGGCATGTCCGGGACCCGCGCCAGCGGGCCGTCCTGGGGGCTCACCACGGCACCACGGTAGGTCGCCGCCCTGCCCGCGCGTCGCCCGGGCCGGGGGCGCCCGGACCTCGTGGGACTGGCCCGACCAGGCCAACAACGGCCGGGAAACCCCGCCGGCGAGTGGTCCGAGGTGACCTGTGGTCGCATTGGCCAGCTGCTGACGCACCACTTTCCGCCGTAGGTGCGAGCGCGTACCCCCGACCAGGGGTTCGCCGATCACCCAACGTACCGGAAATCGTCGGCCCGCTTGGCGGGCGGAATCGCCGTGACCTGCCAATACTGGACACGCTCCGCGCCGCATACCCGATGACGGAAGCGGCCACATATAGCGTGGCTTGACGTCGCCTGGGTGAGCAGAATAGGCCATTCGGCCCAACGAGGTCAGGCGGATTCGGGGCACGTCGAGCGTAGGGAGGCAACCGTGGCGGACAGCTACAACGGGTACTGCGTGAAGTGCCGGGAGAAGCGGGACTTCACCGGTACCGTCGAGGAGACGAACGGCCGTCGGATGGCCAAGGGAACCTGCCCGGTCTGCGGCACGAAGATGACGCGGATCCTCGGCAAGGCCTCCTGATCGCGACCCGCCGGGCCCACGGTCACGTGGGCCCGGCGCTCGCTGACCCCGGTCGCCCGCACGGCCGGCGGTGCTCGGTACCGGTGCGCGCGGGGGACTCGCCCCGGCGCGACCGCGCGGTGGCGCCGGTCCGGAAATCGTCGGCCCCCACCGGCCGCGCCTGTGGACACCGGTTTGCCCGCCGCCGACCCACCCGAGAGCATCACGTCCGTGAGCACACCACCGGAGCGGCCAGCCCCGGCCACTCCCCCTCCGCTCCCCGTTCCGACCCTGCCCCGCGTCCGGGCCGGCCTGCCGGTGCTCCGCCGGGGTACGGCCTCCGTGCAGTTCGGCCTGACCGCTGGTGCGGCACTCGTCGTCGAGGGGCTCTCCCCGGCGTTGGTCGCGCTGTGCCTCCGCCTCGACTCCCGCGCCTCCGGCGGAGGCCTGGTCCCCACCCCCCACCCCGGCGTCGCCCCGAGGGCCGAGCCACCCGCCGCGCTGGCCTTCCTCGACTGGTTGGCGCGGCACGGGGTGCTGGAGGACGCGGGCCCCGCCACGCCCGACCCCGCCGGTGATCGCGTCCACGCGACGGGGCCTCCTGGCCGCCCACCGGCCCTCCGGGACGCCCGCGTGCTGGTGCGGGGGGACGGCCCGCTCGCGCCGGCCGTCGCCGTCGAACTCGCGCGAGGCGGCGTGGGCCGGGTACGGGTGGCGGCGAAGGGCACGGTCCGCCCGGAGGACACCACGCTGGGGTACCGGCTCGCCGACGTCGGGCGTGACCGCACGAACACGGCGAACGCCCTGGTCGCCGAGGCGGTGCCCGGGGTGCGGACCGGTGTCCTCGCTCCGGGCACCCCTGATCTCGTCGTGCTGGCGGACGTCCCCCTCCCCGACCCCGTCGCCGTCCGCGAACTGATGGCGGACGGGGTGCCCCACCTGCCCGCACGCGTGTGGGACGGCGTCGGCGTCGTGGGCCCGCTCGTCGTCCCCGGCCGCACGAGCTGCCTGCGCTGTGCCGACCTCACCAGGACCGACGCCGACCCCTGCTGGCCGCTGCTCGCCGCGCAACTCGCCGAACGACCCGTACCGGTGGACGGCTCGACCGGTACGGCGACGGCCGCGCTCGCCGCTTCGCAGTGCCTGCTCGCCCTCGACCGGGGCGCGTCGCCGCGGATCGACCGCCCACGGGTGTGGAACACGACCTTGGAACTGGACCTGCGGTTCGCGACCCTCCAGGCGCGGGCCTGGGAGCCCCACCCCCGGTGCGGATGCCGTCCCGCCGTCGACCGCGCCGGCACCACCCGTTCCGACAAGCCGGCCGAATGGGTGTCGCCGAGTGGCCGTTCCGGGGGACAATCGCCAGGTGAGTGAGATCCCGCGTCGGACCGTTCAGCGCACCGCAAAGCTCGCTGGCCTGCCGCTGGGAGCGGCGGGGCGTTTCGCCGCCGGCTGGGGCAAGAGGCTGACCGGCCGGGACGCCGACGAGGTGAACGCGGAGATCTCGGCCAGGACAGCCGAACAGTTGTTCGCCGTGCTCGGCCAGCTCAAGGGCGGGGCGATGAAGTTCGGCCAGGCACTGAGCGTCTTCGAGGCCGCCGTTCCGGACGAGTACGCCGAGCCCTACCGCGAGGCGTTGACCAAACTCCAGTCCGCCGCTCCTCCCATGCCGACGCGGGACGTCCACCAGGTCCTCACCGAGCAGCTCGGCAGCGCGTGGCGAAGCCGGTTCTCGGAGTTCGACGACGTCCCCACCGCCGCGGCCAGCATCGGTCAGGTTCACCGGGCGACCTGGCACGACGGCCGGGAAGTCGCGGTGAAGGTCCAGTACCCGGGGGCCGGGGAGGCCCTGATGTCCGACCTGCGCCAGCTCCAGCGGTTCAGCCGCCTCATCCAGGGCATCGTGCCTGGCACCGAGGTGAAACCGCTGCTCACCGAGCTCCAGGAACGGATGTCGGAGGAGCTCGACTACCGGGTGGAGGCCGACGCCCAGCGCCGGTTCGTCAAGGCGTACACCGACGACCCGAACGTCCGCGTCCCCCGCGTGCTCGCGAGCGCGCCCCGGGCGCTGGTCACCGAGTGGGTCGAGGGAACGGGACTGGCCGGGATCATCCGCGACGGCTCCCAGGACGACCGGGACCACGCGGGGACGCTGCTGTCGCTGTTCAACTTCTCCGCGCCACACCAGGCGGGTCTCCTCCACGCGGACCCGCACCCCGGCAACTTCATGCTCGACGGCGACGGGCGCCTCATCGTGATCGATTTCGGCGCGGTCGCGCGCCTCCCCGGCGGGCCGCCGCCGACCTTCGGTGTGCTGCTCCGGTTGGCCCTCGGCGACGACCCGGAGGAATTACTGCGGTTCCTGCGGGCCGAACGCTTCCTGGGGCCGAGGACGGAGCTCGCGGCCGAGGACGTCCTGGCCTTCCTCTCCCCCCTGGTCGAGCCACTGCGCACCGAACGGTTCACCTTCACCAGGGGCTGGATGCAGGGGCAGGCCGACCGCGTGGGCAACCTGCGGGGGACCGACTTCCGCACCAGCCGCTCGCTGAACCTGCCGCCCGAGTACCTGATGATCTACCGGACCACGATGGGTACCACCGCCATCCTCTGCCAGCTGGGCGCGACCGTTGCCGCCCGGCGCATCGTCGGTGACTGGCTCCCCGGCTTCCGCACCGACTGACCCTGCTCGCCACTCTCGGGACGGTGGCGCGTTCGCCGCTCCCGGCGTCGGCCATGAGCGGGATTCGGCGAGCCGCCGTGCTGACACCTGTCACGAGAACCGATGACGCCGAGGACTGCCGTTCCCGCCTGGCGACCGGTCACGCTGCCTGCTGACCAACCACGCCCACCCTGGTGGAGGAGTTGTCAGCACGCGAGGTCACCTCGTGACCGCGACGGTGGTCGTGAGCGTCCTCGCGTTGTCCACGTGCCCGCGCGGGTGCGAGGGAACCGACATCGACCGAGCGAGGAAGGGAGGCGTCAGGGACGCACGTCACGGATGCATCACCCGACCTCCGATGGGTCCCGTGCGTCCAGACGCCCCGTCTTGAGTGCGCGGAGCTGCCCGTACCACTGGACCACGCCGATCCCACCTCCGGATGGCTGACCCTCGCGCTGGCGAGGAGGCCCGCGAGCGAACCCGGCAGTCGGACCGGTTCCCTCGTCATCAACCGGGGCGGCCCCGGCTATTCCGCGATCGACTACCTCACCGCCCTCGAGGACGACATGGTCCCGCCGCCGGTGTCCGACGACGTCCTGACCGCCTACGACCTGGTGGCGGTGGACATCCGGGGGAGCGGGCACAGCACCCCCACCGTCACCTGCTTCGACGACGACCAGGAGGCGGTGGAGTTCGCGCGGTCGATACCGACCGTGCCCACCACCGAGGCCGAACGCCAGGCACGGGCCGCGGCCGACGCGGAGTACGCCCGACGGTGCCGCGACCGCAGCGGGGAACTGCTGGACCACATGTCCAGCACGGCGATCGCCCGCGACCTTGACATGCTGCGGACCGCGTTGGGTGAGGACCGACTGGACTACCTCGGGCAGTCGTACGGCACCTTTCTGGGAGCCGTCTACGCCGCGTTGTTCCCCGAGCGGACCGGTCGCCTCGTGTTGGACGGCGTCCTCTCCCCGCTCAGCCGGGACACCGGCGAACCCGAAACCACACCGTCCAGCCGGGTCGGTTTTGACCTGGCGACCCGCGAGACGCTGGAAGAGTTCTTCCGGCAGTGCGTCGCGGCGGGCGAGCGGTGCGCGTTCGGTGGTGGCGACCCGGCGAAGGCCTTCGACCGGATCGTCGACCGGCTCGACGAGGGCGGGGTTCCGCTGACCACGTCGGACGGAGCGGAGGTCACCCTCACCTACTCGTACTTCCTGACGTGGACGGGCCAGTGGCTGTACCAGCCGATCGTCTGGAACGCCCCGGGTGGCGCGTCCTTCCTGAACGCGGTCGAACAGGCCTTGGCGGCCCCGGACGGCCCGAACGCGGCGGCACTGGCGGAGGAGATCAAGACGAACCAGGACGCGGGCCTGATGGTCGCGCCCTACGCGGGTCTCAACCCCGTGTACCACGCCGTGACCTGCCTGGACACCGACCACCCGAGCACGGTCGACGCCCTGGCGGACCACGTCGCCGCACGCGAGCGGGAGGTTCCCCACTTCGCCGCGCTCCGCGCCTGGCAGACCAGCCCCTGTTCGCACTGGCAGGCGGGGACCAACGAGCGGTACGAGGGGCCGTGGGACACCCGGACGGACGAGCCGGTTCTCCTCGTCTCCAGCGAGTTCGACCCCGCCACACCCGTGTGGTCGGCAAGGGGACTGCACGAGACACTTCCGCGCAGCACCCTCCTGATCAGCGAGGGCGCCGGACACATCGCCGCACAGCAGTCGACATGCGTCGTCCGGGCCATCTCCGAGTACCTGGTCGAGGGCGACTCCCCCGCCGAGGGTGCGACCTGCGCCCGGGAGGGGGACCCGTTCGCCCCGTCCTGAGTTCGTCAGGCCGAACACGGGTGCCGACCCCTTCGCGTGAGAAGGGCGGACCGGGCGGGCCGATGCCGGGAGGGCGGCCGCACCAGCCTCGCCACCCCCACGACGCGCTCGTCAATGCTCCCCCTACGGCAAGCACGAGGTCTCCCGCTGGTTCACCGGTCGACGACAGCGGTGGGACGTCACCTCGATCCAGGCGGCGCCGACGGCGAGCCTCCAACCGCCGAGCCGGACCGGCAGATCGTCGTCCGGGTTCGAGGACGGGAGGTTCGGCACGCGATCCGGCCCCCTTCCCGATCAAGGAACCGCCGGGTACCGCGCCGGCAGGGGGGCGGGTGGAGGGACGGGCGAGGCGGTGCCGGCCGCGCACCAGCCGGTTCCGTCGGTCGAGCAGCCGGGTCGTGGCCGCGTCGAGCCTCCGGGGCACCGGGGCGGACGCCCACCCGCACAGTCAGCCGGGGAACGGGCGAGCGCCCGTGGTCATGCCAGGGCGGCCCCGGCACACGTGCCGGGGCCAGGGCCCTTCGTGTCGTCAGGCGGCGTCGGCCGCGTCCGCCCGCCGGACGGCGAACGCGGCGAGCCACCGCCAGCGACGTGCGCGGCGGACTCGCTCCGCCGCGCGTTGATGTCGCCACTGGGACTCCCGTCGACCCCGTATCTGGGCTCTGGCCAGGGATTCGTGGAGCAGTATGGCCTCGCTAGCCTGGTCGGCGCCGATGAGCCTGACCCTGGGCACCAGCTGGTCCTCGTGCCAGATGTTCGAGCCGTTCATGCTGCCTTCTCCTTCGCGCCGTTCAGTGCGGTGGTGGTCGTGTCGGACTTGCGGGGACGGCCCCTCGGCCTCTTCCTGGCGATGATGTCGCCGCGTTCGAAGATCTCCCCTCCCCAGACGCCCCAGGGCTCACGCCGGGCGATCGCCCCGGCCAGGCAGGCTGCCCGCACCGGACAACCGCCGCAGAACTGCTTGGCGCGCTGGAGGTCGGCGGGGCCCTCGGCGAACCAGAGGTCCGGGTCCTCGGTCTGGCAGGGCAGGTTGGCCTCCTCGGGAACGGTGGTGAACAGCTCGCCGATCCCGAGCTGGGACTCACCGGCGGACGGCAGGGGAACCGACGTGGGCCGGCCGGTCAACGAGTGGGCAGGTGAACCATCCGACAGTGGGACGGTCACGGTGGACATGCGTTCTCCTCTTGTAGTCGGCCACGTCGGGGCCGTTGGGTGGCGGAAAAAACACGAAGGCCGCGGATCCGTCGACACGGGTCCGCGGCCTCGGTAAGCCTGAGAGTCCTGACCTAGGTCAGGCGCACTCCTGTGCGGATGTCGACAGGATTGATGGGAGACGGCGCGAACGCGCTGGGGAAGGTCTGGCGATCGATGGCGTCGTAGCGGAAGCCGAGGCGTGCTCGTACCGAGGCGGGAAACACCCCGAGGGCTGCCAAGGGAAGGCGCCCCACTGCCCAGGAGGTCGGGCAGCCGGGCTCACGATTGCTCATCAGCGAAGTCGTCACCGGGACCACCACCTCTCCACTACGCAGCGCCACCGGGCTCACCAGTGGCTCCAGGTCTTCCGACCCGGGCATGTGCAGGTTATTGGGCGGCCCGTCGGCCGCGCAACTGATTTTCCGACTTCATTCGGACGAGTGAGTACCTAGCCGTTGAGCTGCGTCTTTTCCCGGACAACCGCCAACAGGTCGGCGCCGTAGCTGTCGAGCTTGGTGGCCCCGATCCCGGGAATCGCGACCAGGCCGGCACGGTCCGAGGGACGCTGTTCGGCCACCGCCAGCAACGTGGCGTCGCTGAGGACCACGAACGCCGGCACCCGCAGCGACGTCGCGCGTTCGGCGCGCCACCGGCGGAGCCGTTCGAGCAGGTCCTGGTCGACGTCGGAGGGGCAGTCCGCGCACCGGGTCAGCTTCACCTCGGACGCCCCGACCAGGGCGCGGCCGCAGACCCGGCACGTGGGGCGCGGGGCGGTCCCGACCGCGTTCCCCTCCTCCCGCCGGCGGGTCCGGCTCGCCAGCGAGACCGGGTGCCCATCGGGTATCACGCCGTGGAGGAACCTGCTCCGCCTCCGGTAGCGACGGCCGCCCTCCACCTTGGCCAACGACCAGGACAACCAGAGCCGGTCCCGTGCCCGCGTCACGCCGACGTACAACAGCCGCCGTTCCTCCTCGATCGCGGCGTCGTCACCCTCGGCGTGCTGGATGGGCAGCGTCCCGTCCACCAGACCCACCAGGAAGACCGCGTCCCACTCCAGTCCCTTCGCGGCGTGCAGCGAGGCCAGGGTGACGCCCTGGACGGTGGGCGGGAACTGGGCCTCCGCCCGCATGTCGAGGTCCGCGCAGAACCGGCGCAGATCCGCCTCCGGCACCGCCCTGGCCAGTTCCACGGCCAGGTCGGCGAGGGCGCGCAGGGACTCCCACCGTTCCCGGGCGGCCTGGCCAGGCGGAGCCTCGGCGGTCAGCCCGAGCGGGGCCAGCACCACCCGCACCCGTGCCGGCAGGTCGGCGTCCGGTCGGCCCCCCGGGTCCCGTCCGGGGTCCTCCTCCCCCGCGGCGGCGCGGAGGGCGCGCACGGCCTGCCGCACCTCCTGCCGGGCGAAGAACCGTTCCCCGCCCCGCACCTGGTAGGCGACCCCCACCTCGGACAGCGCCTGCTCGTACGCCTCGGACTGGGCGTTGATCCGGTACAGGACGGCGATCTCGCTCGGTGCGGTCCCCGACTCGACGAGCTCCCGGATCCGACGTGCGACGGCCCTCGCCTCGGCCGGCTCGTCGTCGTACTCCCCGTAGGTGGGTTCGGGGCCGTCCTGGCGCTGTCCCACCAACCGGAGCCGGCTACCGGCCGGGCGCTCCTTCGCCCGGTCGATGAGCCCGTTGGCCAGCGCGACGACCTGCGGGGTCGAGCGGTAGTCCCGTTCGAGCCGCACCACCGTCGACCCCTGGTAGCGGCGGGAGAAGCCGAGCAGCCAACGCGGCGAGGCCCCGGCGAACGAGTAGATGGTCTGGTTGGCGTCGCCGACCACAGTGAGGTCGTCCCGGTCGCCGAGCCAGGCGTCCAGCACCCGCTGTTGCAGGGGGGTCACGTCCTGGTACTCGTCGACGACGAAGCACCGGTACCGGTCCCGGAACTCGCCGGCGACCTCCTGGTGCTCCTCCAGAGCAGCGGCGGTGTGCAGCAGCAGGTCGTCGAAGTCGAGGAGACGCGCCTCGTTCTTCAGCCGCTCGTAGCCGTCGTAGACGCGGGCGGTGAGCTCCGCCGCCACCGGCGGGGTGCGGCGCGCCGCGGCACGGGGGTAGTCGCCGGGTGTCACCAACGTCCCCTTGGCCCACTCGATCTCGGCGATGAGGTCCCGCAGTGTCTCCCGCTCGGTGTCGACGCCCAGCCGGTGGGCTGCCTGGGCGACGAGGGTGGGTTTGCGCTCCAGCAGCTGCCAGGGCGCGTCGCCCACCACCCTGGGCCAGAAGTACCGCAGCTGGCGGAGGGCCGCGGCGTGGAAGGTGCGGGCCTGGACCCCGCCCACTCCGAGGTCCCGCAACCGGGTCCTGAGCTCGGCGGCGGCCCGGGCGGTGAAGGTGACCGCCAGCACCTGTCCTGGCGCGACGTGGCCCTGGTGGACGAGCGCGGCGATCCGCCGGGTGATGGTCCTGGTCTTGCCGGTACCCGCGCCGGCGAGAACGCAGACCGGGCCGCGGGGAGCGAGCACCGCGGTCCGCTGCTCGGGGTCGAGGCCGTCCAGGAGTCGCCGCTCACCCACCATGCGGGCATCCTCTCAACCGCTCGTCGACCGGCGGCGGCAGGTGGCACCCGGATGGGGGTGCGCGGTCCCTGCCGCCCCGGCGGTCCCGACGCCACGTGCGAACGCCCGCTCCGGGGCGCGCGGCGGTCGAGCTGGGCCGGCCTCAGCCGGCCGAGGCCCAGGCCTCCAACATGCCCCTGGCGATGGAGGACGCGCCGGGCAGGATCAGGCCCGGGACGCCCCCGCCCGCGCGCAGCGCGGTGCGCACCCGGTCCCGGGGGACCCAGTGCGCCTGTTCGATCTCCCCGTCGGCCGGGTGCAGCGGCGCCGAGGGTTCGGCGAGCGCCGTGAAACCCATCATCAACGACCGGGGGAACGGCCAGGGCTGGCTACCGAGGTAGCGCACCTCGCCGACCTGGACGCCCACCTCCTCCGCGACCTCGCGGACCACGCAGTGCTCCAGGGACTCCCCGGTCTCCACGAACCCGGCGAGGATGGAGTACCGGTCGGCTGGCCAGGTGGGCTGGCGTGCCAGGACCACGTTGCCCGCACCGTCGTGCACCAGGCAGATGACCGCCGGGTCGGTGCGCGGGTACTCCTCCCGGCCGCAGCCCGTGCAGTGCCGGGTCCAGCCGGCCTGGGAGGCCACCGAGGGCGCTCCGCAGTTCGCGCAGAACGCGGCGCGCCGGTGCCAGGACAGCAGCCCGACCGCCGTGGTGAGCAGGCCGGCGCCGGTGTCGTCGAGCAGCGCTCCGGTGAACCTGAGGTCCAGCCATTCCCGCTCGGACTCCGGGACCCGTTCGGCCCAGGCGTCGGCCTCGCCCTCCGAGACCGGCACCGCCCAGTACCCCGTCTCGCCGTCCGCGCCCAGCAGCACCGCCTCCTCGGGCGGTTCCGCGTCGGTCACCGGCCGGTCGACCAGCCGTCGACGGTGCGGAGCGGCCTCCTCCCTCGTGACCAGGGCCCGACCGAGCGGGTCGACCGCCAGCATCCGTCCGTTCTCCCAGAGCGCCCGCAACAGACCGGGGTCACCTCGGACGAGCTCCCTGCGGTCCACCGTGGAGCGGGACAGGGCTGGAGAACCGGTCAGCTGGAAGTCGACCTCACCACCGGGCCGCGCTGACGAGTGTTGTGACGACCTCACGGCAGGACGACATCTCCCAGTGCTCGTAGCGGTTCGCCGAGGACGGCGGCGTCCCCGACGACGACCCCGGTGAAGTTCGGCGGCGCCAGGTACCGGCGGGCCGCCTCGGACACCTGCTCCACGGTGACCGCGCGCAGGCGATCGGGGTGCTCGCGGAGCCAGTCCAGGGACACCCCGGCCGTCGCCAGGTTCTGGAGGTTCGCGGCGAGCCCGCTCTGCGAGGACGTCGAGATCAGCAGCAGACCGATCAGGTAGTCCCGCGCCGCGGTCACCTCCTCCTCACCGATCGGCGCGACGGCCATCCTGGCCAGCTCGTACCGGATCTCCATCAACGCCGCGGCGGTCACACCGCTGGCGGTGTCGGCCTCGCACAGGACGCCGGCGGTGTCCCCGGTGAACTCGAAGGTGGAGTGCGCGCTGTAGGTGTACCCCTTGTCCTCCCTGATGTTCTCGACGAGGCGGGACGAGAAGTAGCCACCGAAGACGAGGTTCGCCAGTTGCAGCGCGGGGTAGTCCGGGTGGTGCCGGGGGATGGCCTGCCCCGACAACCTGATCTGCGACTGGACCGCACCAGGCCGGTCGACGAGCAGGACGTCCCCGCCCTCGATGCGCGGCACCTCCGGCAGACCGCCGGTCGCCGGCCCGGGGCGCCACCCGGCGAGGCGGTCACCCACCTGGTCGGCCACCGCGTCCAGGTCGAGGTCACCGACCATCACCAGCACACCGCCCGAGGGGCGCACCAACTGGTCGTGCAGCGCGCGCACCTGGTCGGCGTCGACCGCGCGCACGGCGTTCGTGGAGGGCAGCTCCCTGGCCAGCGGGTGGTCGCCGAAGCGGCGCCGTTGCAGGGCTTCCCGCGCGATGGTCCCGGGCTGGCTGCGGGCGACCCCGATGCGCTCGACCAGCCGGTCGCGTTCCCTGTCGACCTCGTGGTCCCGGTAGGCGGCACCGGTCACCGCGTCGGCGAAAACGTCGAGGAACGCGTCGAGGCCGCTGGCGAGGGCGTTGCCCGCGATGCTGAGCCGCTCGGGGTCGACCCCGGCGCCGAGGTCCGCGCCCACCATCGCCAGGTCGGTGTCCATCGCCACCCGGTCGCGGCGCTCGGTCCCCGTCAGCAGCGTGGAGGCGAGCAGTTCGGAGCGGGCGGCGTGGTCCCGTTCGGTGCCGGCGAAGGGCAGTCGCAGCCGCAGCTCCACCATGGGCACCGTGGGCTGTCGGACGGCGACGAGCCGGAGCCCGTTCGGCAGCATGGTGTCGATGCGCGGTGGCTGCTCGGCGAACCGAGCCGTCCCCAGCGCGGGCAGCGGCCGGGGGCCTCGGTCGGTGCTCCCGATCTCCTCCGCGGTGCGCCGCCGCGGGCTCTCGACGTTCTGGCCGGTCACTGTCCACCTCCGTCGGTGTCGTCGTTGGCGGCGGAGCCGGGGCGCACGGTGAGCACTGCCCGGGACTCCGGCCGCAGGGCCTTGGCCGCCGCCGCGACGTCCGAGGGGCCGACCACGCCCAACCGCTCGGGGAGTTCGGCGGCGAGCTCGGCACGTCCGAACAGCAGCTCGAAGGCGCCCAGTTGCAGGGTTCGGGACATGAGCCTGTCGTGCTCCCGGTGCAGGGAGGCCGCCCACCGCGCGACGACCCTGGTGACCTCCTCCTCGGTCGGACCCTCGACGGCCAGCCGCTCCAGTTCCTCGTCGATCGCGGTCAGGAGCCTCTCCTGGTCGACCCCCTGCGCGTGGACCACGGTGATCAGGAAGGTGTCCGGGTCGCGCGCGTCGAGCGGCGCGAACAGGCCGCACCGGCAACCGACCTCGATCGCCAACGGTTCGGCGTGCACCAACCGCTGGGTGAGCCGGGACGAGTCGCCGTCGGCGAGCACCCCGGACAGCACCAGGTGGGCCAGGTAGGCGTCGAGGTCGGCGTTCGGGTCGGGCAGGCGGTACCCGGCGGCGAACGCCGGCAGCGGCGCGTGCGGGTCGTCGTGCTCGCCACGCCGTTCCTCGGTCGGCGCTGGTTCCGCGAAGGAGGGCCGTTCCGGGGTCCGGCGGGCCGGCACGTCGCCGAAGTGGCGTTCGACGAGTTCCCGCGCGTGGTCGACGTCGAGGTCTCCCGCGATGGTCAGCACCGCGTTGCTCGGCGCGTAGTAGGTGTCGAAGAACGCGGCGCAGTCCTCCACCGTGGCCTGCTCGAGGTCGGTGAAGTCCCCGTAGCCGTTGTGGGCGTTGGCGAAGGTCCGGTACAGCACCGGCGGGAGGGTGATCCACGGGAACCCGCCGTAGGGGCGGTTCAGCACGTTGAGGCGGATCTCCTCCTTCACCACGTCGACCTGGTTGCGCAGGTTCTCCTCGGTGATCCTGGGGGCGCGCATCCGGTCGGCCTCGAGGAACAGGGCCCGTTCCAGGCCGGCCGAGGGCAGCAGGATGTGGTAGTCGGTGTAGTCGGGGTGGGTGGACCCGTTGAAGGTGCCGCCGGAACTCTGGATGTGCCGGAAGTGCGCGAGCTTCTCCAGGCTCTCGCTGCCCTGGAACATCAGGTGCTCGAACAGGTGCGCGAAACCGGTTCTCCCCTCCGGTTCGGAACGGAAACCGACGTCGTAGTGGACGCTGACGCCGACGACGGGAGCCGCCCTGTCGGGTGCCAGGACCACACGCAGCCCGTTGGGCAGGGTGAACCGGTGCAGCAGGTGGTCGACCATGCCCCGCAGCCTACGACTCGGGGCGCGACCGCCCACAATCGCTACGGCGTGTTGCCGACCGGTCGCGGCGCAGCACCGGTGGCCGGTCCGTTCACCGCAGCGACCTGAGGTGCCCCGACTCGGCGAGCACCCCGTCCAGCTCGGCGAGGAAGCTCGGGAAGTGGGTCGCGAACCGGTCGAGCTCCGGGGTCACGTGGCGGTCCTCCCCCAGGTCCTCGCCGTACCAGTACAGGCCCGGGGTGCCGTCGGCGTCGACGTCCACCGACGCGAACTCGGTGAGCCACCGGTCGGTCTCGCCGAGCACCACCGCGTAGGGCAGCGAACGGGAGAACACCACCTCGCGGTCCTCGGGCGGGACGGTGCTGACCGGAACGGTGTCCAGGTACTGCCGCAGCCCCCGGACCTGCGCGACCAGGTCGCGACCGCGCCGGGTCCGGGAGGGGATCCACCGGGAGAGCGCCGTGACCACGACGCCGGCGGCGAGCACGCCCAAACCGACCAGCGCGAGGTCGGTGGTGAAGACCAGGACCGCCGTCGCGGCGACCCCGGCGGTGGAGAGGGCGGCACCGGCCCACCACCACCGGTTGCGGGCCCGGTCGGGCCGCACGGAGAACCAGTGCTGGCGGACGACGTCGTCGTACAGCTCGTCCCGCACGCGGGCCAGGTCGATGCGCTGACCTCCCCGACGCCAGTCGCTGAGCCGGACCTCCCGCAGGGGTGCGCGGTCACCGCCACCGCCGAGCAGTGCCTCGTACACGGCGAGCTCGTACGGGTGCAGCGCCTCGTCCGGCTCGTTGCGGCGCACGATCCGCCAGTCGAGGACGCCGTCGTCGACGTGCAGCTCCTCGATCCACAGGTAGTTCCGGACGGCGAGGTCCACCACGGTCGCGGTGACGTCCACGACGTCGACGTGCTCGTCGACGACGGTGCCCACCTGCCCGGGCAGCACCCCGTCGGGGCTGGCGAAGCCGACACCACCGCCCTCCTCGGCCACCAGCACCTCGACCGGGTCGCTCTCCCGCGCGAGGGCCAGGGCGTCCCGGCGCCGCGCGTGGAACAGCCACCCCACCGCGCCGAGGGTGAGGGCGAGCACCACACCGAGGCCGGCGGCGCTGCCAGGGTGGAGGGAGAAGGCCCTGGCCAGGTCGAAGGTCTCCTCGAACCGCGCGGTGGCCGGCGTCGTCCCGGGTTCCAGGCCGACGGTGAGGTCGATGCGGTCACCGGGCTCCACCCCGATCTCCCGGGCGCTGGCGGGCTGCCCGACGTCCAGTTGGGACACGGTGCAGTTCGTGCTGGTGCCTGGCGGCCCGGCCAGGCAGGTGATGGTGCGGGGCTGGGTGGGGGAGACGAAGGAGATCGTGACCGAGTCGACCGGGACGTCCCACCCGCCGAGCCGCCAGTAGGCCTCCTGACCGGCCCCCGCGTCGGCGACGGCGCCGTCCACGGTGTACCGCACCGTCGACTCTCCCGGTTCGGCCGTGTAGCCGAACCCGTCGTCCTCCCGCACCAGGGTCGCCGCGCCCTCGGCCACCGGGTCACGCACCTCGAAGACCCGGTCCAGCCCCTCCCCCGAGGGCAGTCGGAGCGGCACCGCCCTCGACGCGGACATCCCGTCCGGGACGAGGACGTGCTCGACGACCATCAGCGATCCGTCCCGCTCCAGCCGGAGGTCGACCTGGGCGCTCACCGTGCCCGGCAGCCCGGGTGGCGCCTGGGCGGGCGCCGGCGCGCCGAGACCGGCGGCACCGGCCAACATCAGGGCGGACGCGGTGAGCCCCCAGTTAGTCAACACGGCAGCGGAGAATAGCGGAGCCGACCTATGCTCTGGGCCGGTTCACCGGAGCGCTCCTCGAGGAAGTGCGTTCCGCGGACGCGTGGACGGTCCCGGAGCCGTGGTGGACCGGCACCGGTCGGCGGTGGCCAACCGCCGACAACCGTGAGCGCGTACAGGGGGAACCAGTCATATGTCGCAGCCGAACCCGCCTGACGGGTCCTGGCCGCCGCCTCGTCCCGTCGCGCCCCCGCCGGTGGCGCGACCGTTGGGCCGTCCCGGGACCGGCCGGGGGGCCCGCGCCGCGCAGCGGGGCGCGGACCCCTCGCGGCCCGACCAGCGGGCCCAGGGCGTGGCGAGGCCACCGGCGGACGGGGGCCGCGCCGCTGGTGGGGCGGGGGCGATGCCGGTTGCCGGCCCGACGGGGCCGGGACGCCAGCCGCTGCCGCCACCCAGGCCGGCGGCACGGATGCCGACCCACCCCCTGCGCGGCGCCCGCCCGGCGCCGCCGACCGGCGCCCGATTCGCCGACAGCGACGCCCCGTTACCCCAGCGCCCGGGCCGGGGAGGTAACGGGTGGCCTGGCTGGCTGCTGGCCATCGGCCTGGGTGCCACCGTCGTCGCCGTCGTCGCCGTCGCCTCGTCCGGCAGCGGACCCCGGTCCGGCCAGGAGGCCTCGGAACGCCGCACCGAGTTCGTCGTCCCCACGCCACCGCCGACACCGCCGCCGAGGGACCTGCCGGTCCCTCCCGAACGCCCCGAACGCCCCGAACCGACCGAGGACACCCCGCTGGTCGAGCCGACAGAGGAGGCGCCGCCGCCTCCCCCGCCCGCGCCTCACCCGGTGCTGCTGCTCGCCGACAACCCGATCCACGCGGGCGGTCTGCGTGCCGCCGACACCACCGCCTGCCAGCTGGCCGGCTTCAGCCCGGACGCGGCGGGGCAGGAGACCTACTACCGGTCGGCCATGCCCTGCGCGGTCGACTCGTGGTCCCACGCGCTGGAGGCCGTGAACCTCCCGAGCACCGAACCGGCGCTGGTGGTGATCAACGGGCCCGTGGACACGCCGTGCGGCACCGCGCAGTCCTCCTACTACTGCAGCGGCAACCAGACCATCTACATGGCCGCCGCGGTGCACGCGCAGCAGGAACGGCTCGGTGACTCCCCCGGCCCCTACCTGAGCGTCTTCGCGCACGAGTACGGCCACCACGTCCAGGCGTTGGCCGGGATCATGCAGGCCGCGTGGGACGACCGCTACGAGGTGGGCGTCGACTCCGCGGCGGGGCTGGAGATCTCGCGACGGATGGAACTCCAGGCATCCTGCTTCGGCGGGATGTTGATGGCGGCGATGAACCGGACCGGCGTGGTCGACATCAACACCGCGACGGCGGCGCTCAACGACGCCGCCAACCGGGGGGACTGGCCGCAGAACGGGTCCCGCGACCACGGTGCCCCGGAGCGGAACGGCGCGTGGATGCGGCACGGCTACGAGATCAACCTGACCTTCGAGTGCAACACGTGGGCCGTGGAGTCCGGCCAGGTCAGCTGATCCGACCGCCCTGACGCGGCCCCCCCTTCCCACCGGGAACGGGCGCGGCGGGGTTCGGGGCGCCCGTCGAGGGAAGCCGGATCACGCAGCGCGGCCACCCTGGCCAGCCAACCCGGTGGGGGCGACGCGCGGAGGCGTGGTGTCACCTCGGCGTGCCGGGAGGCGGCTCCGGTGGCGGTCCCTCCGGGCGGGCGCCGTCGGCTGGTGGGAAGAACGCGGTCCCCTCCTGACCACGAGCACCGGTGTCCGACTCGCCGGCGCCCACGGGCGGGAAGAAGGCGGTTCCGGTGCTGGGCCCCGCCGGTGTCGGCTCGTGGTCCACGGGTGCGAAGAAGGCGGTTCCCGCCGGCGCCTGTCCTCGGTGGTCGTCCAGCCCGACCGGCGGGGTCTCCGGATCGCGCGCACCGCCGGTGTCGGACCGGGGCGGGTCCTGGCCGCTCGCGCCGGACCCGAGCCCCCATCCCTCCCGGTACGCGGAGTCCTCGCCGGGTGGGTCCTGGGTGGCGTCCGGCGTGCCGGCGCGGGCGGTCGGTACCTGTCCAGCGGCGCCCAGCCCGCGCTTCCCGCGACCGGTGGGGCCGGGCGCCGGGGGGGCACCGCCCGCGCGGCGGGCCCGCATCCGCCGGATGTCGCGGGTGGTCTGCCGGAGCAGGAAGGCCAGTCCGGCTCCGCCCACCGCCGCGATGGTGAGCAGGACCGCCGAGACCCGGTCGTTGGTCTCCCCCACTCCGGCGGGGCTGGTCCCCGCGAGCCAGACCCGGTACTGGCCGGAACCGAGCCGCACCACCTCGACGTCGAGTTCCCGTTCCTCGTGGTGGCCGCAGGCTTCGAGGTCCGCGACGTGCTGCTCGCCGTCGACGGTGAACATCACCTTGTCGTTCTCGTCGGCGGCGCACTCCCCGGAGACGAGGACGGTGGCGGTCGTCTCGCGGAGTTCACCGGTCCCGGCGTTGAGGGGGAGGATCCTCGTGGCGGCGAAGACGACGGCAAGCCCGAGCACGCCCATCGCGATCATCACCAGCACCCATCGAGCGGGTCCACGCCTCACCACGGTGTGCCATGCTTCCAGACGCTCGGTGTGCGCCGGGTGTGTGTCCCGTCGGCCGAGTCGACCCGGTGTTCAGCCCTGCCCGCCGTCGCCGGGCGGCCGCGCCTGGCCCGACCCGCCGTCGCGCAGGTAGATCACCCGGTCCGCGGGGCGGAGCACCGCCGCCTCCGGCGAGTCGACGGGGACCAGTCCGGCGTCGCGCACGACGGCGAGCACCGGTCCGGTGATGTCCCGGGGGGACCGCCCGTACTCGTCCGGGGTGAGGGCTCTCTCGGCCAACACGACCTCCGCGTCGGAGCTGATGATCGTCTCGAAGAGGTCGACCAGGGAGGGCGACAGGGTCGCCATGCCCAGCAGCCTGCCGGCGGTCTCGCTGGACACCACGACGGAGTCCGCACCGGACTGCCGGAGCAGGTGGACGTTCTCGGACTCGCGCACCGCCACCACCACCTGCGCGTGGGGCGCGAGCTCGCGGGTGGTCAGGGTCATCAGGACGGCGGCGTCGTCGCGGTCCGGCGCGATCACGACGGACCGGGCTCGATGGACCTCGGCCATGCGGAGCACGTCCGACCGGGTGCCGGACCCGTGCACGGCCACCAGCCCGTGCGCCTCGGCGCTTTCCAGCACCCGGGGGTCGGTGTCGACGACGACGAGTTCCGACACGTCGACGCCGTCGTTCATCAGGGCCGCGATCGCGGACCTGCCCTTGGTCCCGTATCCGATGATGACGACGTGGTCCTTCACCCGCGACCTCCAGCGTTGGATTCTCAGGGTCTGCCGGGACCGCTCGGTGAGGACCTCCAGCGTGGTGCCGACGAGAATGATGAGGAAGAGCACGCGGAGCGGGGTGATGACGACGACGTTCACCAGTCGCGCCCCTGGGGAGACCGGCACGATGTCGCCGTACCCCGTCGTGGACAGGGACACGCTCGCGTAGTAGAAGCAGTCCAGCAGGGACAGACCACCGCCGGTGAAGTCGAGGTAGCCGTCCCGCTCGACGTAGACCAGTGCCACGGAGACGAGCAGTGCCGCGAGTGCGACGACGAGGCGGCGAGCGATCGACCGCAGCGGACTCACGCCGGCGTGGGGCATTCGAATGATGCCGACCAGATTGTCCGGTTTCGCGGCGAGTAGCCGCTCCGGGCGCCTCACTCCCCGCCACGCGGCCCGCATGCTCGCCCTCACGGCCTCTCGCATCCCGTCGTGGTCGACCCGCCGAAGTGGGCGCCGGCCGGGGAACCGGCGCCGTCGGGCGGGATCTCCGCTCGACCACCGTAGGGCGGTCGCGGCCGCCGTCCTGACAGGACACCCCGTCGCGACCTGGTGAAAGAACGGATTTACCGGGTAGTCGAGAATGTGCGCAGCGCTGTCGAGGAGAATGCGTACCAGCGATTTCGAGTGGCTCCCTGTCCTCGTTCGATGAAGAGTTGAGCCGCTGTTGGATAAAGATTCAGACGCGCTGTAACGACATCGCCAGCACAGGTGATTAGATGTAGGGGTGCCGTCACTCCAGCAGGCTGCCACTGCGCTCGGTTGGCGCGGTCAGCTCATCACCGAGGTTTCCGTTCTCGGCCAGCGCGTCTCCGCCCTGGTACGGGTGCGCGAAGACGTGCACCGCTGGCGGATGGAGAACGGCTGGCCCCCGGAACCCGACCCTTCCTGGTTCCGTTCGTGGTTCGAGCCGACACTGCACGACCAGATCCCGGTGCCCGCGGTGGACCTCGTCGGGGTCCTGGTCACGGAGTCCCGGGCCGGCAGGGCGTTGCGGTCCTGCGGCACGCTGATGACGCTCGCCCCGTGCGCCGTCGTGCTGCCGTCCAGCCAGACCTCCGACCCCTGGCCGCTCGTCGAGCTGGACTTCTACGGGATCGGCGTCGTCACGATCGACGAGGAGGGGGACGCCTCCGTCGCGATCAGCCCGGAGGACAGGTCCCAGGAGTTCGGGGGTTCGGTCTTCGGACGCTGGCTGCTCGAACTGCTCTACCACCGGGTCATGACCAGCGTGCTGTCACCCCCGCGCTGAGGAGCCCCCACCCGCCTCCCGGATCCCCGGTGTTCCGCCCGGGTGGTCGGCGGTGATTTCCGGCGAACTCAGGTCCGTGATGGGAACGGGGACCGCGTCGCACGCCGTCCACCTGTCCCGCTCGCCGCGTCGGCCCACGCGGCGCACGGTGTCGGTCAGCAGCCCTGGGATCCGGGCCCCTGCCGCGGCGAGGCGCCCGTCCCGTCGAGCGGCGACCGCCGCGGGATGGTGGCGTCCACCGGATCCGGCCACGCGCAAGCCGAGTGGTACCGCCGTCGCCCGCCCTGGGTGGGCCGCCCGGCCGACGTCACCCGAGCTGGGGCGCGGGCGGCCACCACCGGCCGTCGGCACTGGTGCGCGGCACTTCTCGGGATCCGAGGGGCGCCGGGAGGCGCGGGCTTCGTCGACCGTGCCTGACGGTGCCCGTCGTGGGATCGACAGGCAGTGCGCCGGGCCGTGGCCCGGGCACCTCGGCACTCCCGGGAACCCGGGAGGGATACCGCGTCCGTCCCGTCCACACCGTCGGCACGGGTAACGGAACTGGGCGGTGGAGCCCCCGACAGGGAAGGGGACGTCGGTGCGGGGAACTCTCCCCCGCTCCGTCCTCCCCACCGCCGCCACGAGGCCGATCAGGCCGGGACCAGCTCGTACTCCTGCCAGTTCAGCGCCTCGGGATTCCACTCCATCCCCCGGCCCTCCTGGAGCGCGCGCAACGCGTGCATGCTGTGCGGCCACCGGCGGACGACATCGACGATGGCGATGGCCACCATCTCCTCCGCTGTCCGCTGTTGCTCACCCGGCCCCAGGACGAGCAGGTTCCCGTCCTCCTGCCGGAGATCGGACAACCGGACCTCACCGGAGAGCACCCTGCGCTCGACGAGCACCGGCCGGTTGGGCGGCAGCGCGTCCGGCCAGGACTGCCGGTCGAGGTCCGCCGCGACCGGGTCACTGCACTGACCGCAGGTGCAGCCGCCGCCCACGGCCCAGCCGTGCTGGGCCCAGTGCCACACGGCCGAGCTGCCGTTGTTCAGATCAGTGAGCCCTGCGACGTGCGGCCACGCGTCCACCACACCGCCGAGGGTGGTGGACCGGGTGGACGTCTCGTCACTGCCGGGACCGAAGAACGACCAGGTGCCGTCCTCGTCCCGGTCAACACGAACCAGGGGCGCCTTGAGCGCCACAACATCCTCTGCGACCTGGACCTCCGTCGTGGGAGACGTGGCCAGCTTCCAGTGCGTATTTTCCGACATCGCGGGCATCGTCGCGAGGAAACGCCCGGGGTACAAGGACCGCCACTCGATCAGGTGTCACCCGAAGAAGGGATTTTGCGCACCAGGTCCCGGAGGCCGTCAACGTCCAACAGATCCGCAGGTCGCAGGGTCCTGTTCTCGGGTACGAAGTGGAACGCCGCCCTAACCCGATCCAGTGGCGAACCGGTCAACGCGGCCCACGCGAGCCGGTACGCGGCGAGCTGGACCGCCAGCGCCGGCACCCGGTCGGGAGCCGGCGCCCGCCCCGTCTTCCAGTCCACGACGGTCCACCCCCCATCCTCGTCGGCGAACACGGCGTCCATCCGCCCTCGCACCACCACCCCGTCGACCGTGGTCTCGAACGGGACCTCGACCTCGGCCGGCGTACGAGCGGCCCAGTCGCTGTCGAGGAACGCCGCCTGGAGGTCCTCCAGGCCCGTCTCCAGCAGCTCCTCGTCCGAGGCCCCCGGGAGGTCGTCCACGTCCAGCAGCCTGGTCGCGCCGAACCGCTGCTCCAACCACTCGTGGAAGGTCGTGCCCCGCCGGGCGTGCCGGTCCGGCTTCCGGGGAAGCGGTCGGCGCAGCCTGGCCGCCAGCTCCTCGGGGTCGGCGGCCAGCTCGACGAGCTGGCTGACCGACAACTGCCCGGGCAGCCGCACCTCCTCGCGGCGGGTCCCGGCCGCGGCCCGCTCCGCGAGCAGCACCCGGACGTCCCGGTGCCACCCCTCGGGGTCGTGGACGGGGTCGATCCGGGACGCGGGAGGGCCGGCCCGCCCGTCCTCCCCGGTGGAGGCGTGCCCCACCCTCCTGAACGAACCCATCTTCCGGCGCACCAGCTCCGCGCCCGCCGCCACGACCGGGCGGCGGTCACCGAGCGGGTCACTCGGCCAGACGTCGGTCCGCCCCTCGGAGGTGAGCGGGTTGACGTCATCCCGCTCCGGTGGGGGAGCCCACCCCTCGACGCGCCCGCCCGGGTACACCCCCACCGGCGAGTCCCCGCCGGCCCGGCCGTCACCGACGACGGCGGCCAGCACCTCCTCCAGGAACTCCGAGGGGCCCCTGGGCGCAGCCCCGGTCTCGCCCCACCAGTGCCCGGACACCAGCAGGACCCGCTCCGACCGCGTCAGCGCGACGTAGCAGAGCCGGCGTTCCTCGGTGAGCCGGCGCTCCTCGAACTCCTCCGCGTGCCGCGCCAACTCCTCAGCCACCTGCTTGCGGTCCGAACAGCCCGCGAGCGCCAACCGGGGGAGGTCGGCCGCGTCGCCGCGCAACTCGGCGGGCAGCTCCGACACCGAACCCAACCAGCTCGTGGACCTCCTCGCGCCGGGGAAGACCGTGCGCACGAGGTGCGGCACGGCGACGACCTCCCACTCGAGCCCCTTGGCCGAGTGCGCGGTCACGACCTGCACCCGGTCCTCCGCGACCTCGATCTCGCCTGGCTCCAGGCCGTCCTCCGCGTGTTCGGCGGTACGGAGGTAGTCGATCAGCGAGGGGAGCGTCGCCGAGGGGCTGGCGGAGGCGAACTCGGCCACCACGCCGGCGAAGGCGTCGAGGTGGGCGCGGCCGGCCCGGTCCAGTCTGGCCAGCCCCTCGATGTCGAGCAGCAACGTGCGTTCCACGTCGGCGACCAGGTCGGGCAACGGCTGGTCCAGCCGGCGCCGCAGCGCCGCCAGTTCCGAGCCGAACCCGCGAATCCTCCGGTACCCCTCCCGCGAGTACTGACCCGGCGGTCCGGGATCGTCGACCGCGTCCACCAGCCCGGTGCGCTCCGCCGACTCCGCGGCGCCGACCAGCGATGGGCCGCCGTCCCCCGCGTCCCCCTCCCGCCGGGAACCGTCGGACCCGTCCTCGGCCCCGGCGCCCGAGGACGCCGTCGCGGTCCCGGCCGTCGCCTGTTCCCCACCAAGGGAGCGCGCGCGCCGCCACAGGGCGGCCAGGTCGGCAGCGCCCAGCCGCCACCGCGATCCGGTGAGCAGCCGCGCCGCCGAGGTCCCCGCGAGGGGGTCGACCAGGACGCGCAGCGCGCTCACCAGTTCGCGCACCTCGGGTTCGTCCAGCAGACCGCCCAGGCCCACCACCTCGACCGGAAGCCCCCGAGCGCGCAACGCCGCTGCGATCCCGGCCATGTCGGCCCGCCGCCGCACCAACACCGCGGCGGTCGGCGGCGCCCCCGTCTCGGCGACCGACCGTTCCCACTCCTCGCCGATCCGGTTGGCCACCCACTCCCGTTCGGCCCGGACGTCCTCGGTGAGGGCGACGCTGACGGCACCGGGACCGGCGTCGGCGCGGGGGCGCAGCCGGGGGACCCGCAGCGCCGGGACCGCCCCGTCCGCGTCGGTCCCGTTCCCGGGCTCGGCACTCGACGCGCCGCCCCGCAGGGGCTCGGAGATCGCGTTGGCGAGGTCGAGCACCTCGGGCGGGTTGCGGAAACTGGTGAGCAGGTGGTGCTGCCGCGCGGGGCCTGCCCCGCCGTGCTGGTCGAGGCGGGGGAAGTCGCTGGCGAACCTGGGCAGGTTCGCGGCGCTCGCCCCCCGCCACCCGTAGATCGCCTGGACCGGGTCCCCCACGGCGGTCACCGGCATCGGGGCCGCCCCGCCGAACAGCGCTCGCAACAGGACGCGCTGGGCGTGCCCGGTGTCCTGGTACTCGTCGAGCAGGACGGCGCCGAACCTCGACCGCTCGCCGGAGACGACCTCCGGGTGGTCGGTGGCCAGGCGCGCCGCCAGCGACATCTGGTCGGCGAAGTCGACGGCACCCGCCCGCCGCTTCCGGCGGGCGTAGTCGGCGAGCAGGGGCAGCAGGGCGACCCGGAGCCGTTGGGTGGCCAGGATCCGCTGGAGGTCCTTGGGCAGTCCGGCGCGTTGCCGCGCCGCGCGCGGGGCGTTCTCCACCGCGTCCAGGAAGCGGGTCGTCCAGCGGACGAGGTCGTCGGGGTCCACGAGGTGCTCGGCGAGTTCTCCCGACAGGTCCAGCACCAGGTTGGTGATGGTCGCGGGGACCTTGTCGGTGTCGATGTCCTCCGTCCAGGTGGAGACGACCCGGTGCGCGAGCTGCCAGGCCGCGGTCTCGGTGAGCGGACGGGCTCCCGGTTCGACCGGGACCCGCAGACCGTGCTCGGCGACCAGCCTCCCGGCGTAGGCGTGGTAGGTGAGGACCGTCGGGTCGCAGGCCAGGAGCGCGGCCCTGCGTTGCCCGCCCGGGTCGAGGCGGTCCAGCAGCGGCGAGGCGGCCAACCGCCGCAGCCGGGCCCGCACCCGGTCACCCAGCTGTCCGGCGGCCTTCCGGGTGAAGGTCAGCCCGAGGACGCGCTCCGGGGCGACGATGCCGTTGGCGACGAGCCACACCACCCTCGCGGCCATCGTCTCCGTCTTCCCGGCCCCGGCACCGGCGATCACCAGGGCGGGTTCGACCGGGGCCGCGATGACGGCGACCTGTTCGGGGGTGGGAACGGCCAGCCCGAGTTCGCGGGCCAGCTCCACCGGTCCGATCAGGTCGCTGCCGCGTTCCGCCGTGACCGTCATAGCCCGATTCTGGACCCCGGGCGCGAGCTCCTCACGCCGACTCCCCGTCTCGCGGGCACCCGCCCCAGCGCGGGACGGGGTGCCGTCACTCCCCGACCTGGCGGCCGGAGGGGTGGAGGGGACAGCTGAACCGCGCGGGGCACCGGTCGCAGTCCTCGCTCTCGTTGACGTCGTAGCGCGGGCCACGGCTGGCCTCCCCGGCCGCGCGGACGGTGCCCAGCCACTGGCGGACGCCCTCGTCGTCCAGCGGTCGCTGGGTCCGTTCCGTCGCGGAGCCGGATCTGGCGTCCGGTTTGGCCACGTAGAGCAGGCGCGCGCCACCGGGGGGGACGACGCGTCCCCCGGTCTCGTCGTCGTCCGCCGCGCCGAACTCGCTGAAGGCACCCAGGGCCGCCGCGAGCTGGTAGACGGCCAACTGCGGATGCTCCTCGGCCGCCTTCGCGGTGACGGCGGCCCGAGCGGTCTTGATGTCCACCACGACGGGACGGCCGTCGGCGTCGACGTCGAGCCGGTCGACCCGGCCCCGGACGAGCAGCCACGCCCCGCCCGGTCGTTCCGGGGGGATCTTGAGGTCCATCGGGTGTTCCACCGCCACCTGCGTGAGTTCGGCGCGGCTGCTGGTGAACCAGGCCAGGAACGAGTCGAGCATCGCCTCGACCCGGCGGCGTTCACGTCGGGAAAACCAGGGCGCGCCCGCGTCGACCGACTCCCAGGCCCGGTCCAGCTCCGCCCGCAACTCGTCCGGCGTGGCCCCCGTCGCCGCCCGTTCGACCAGGGCGTGCACCAGGGTTCCCGTCACCGAGGCCAGCTGCGCCTCGTCCTGCCCCCCGTGGCGTTCCACCACCCAGCGCAACGGGCACCGGGTCAGGACGTCCACGGTGGAGGGGGAGACGCGCAGCGCCTCGCCGTCGGGCCACAACGGGTCGTCCGTGGAGGGTGCTCCGAGCCCGTACCAGGAGGCGGGGTCCGCTCCGGGGACCCCGGCCACGGCGAGTTCGGCGAGGGCGGCCGCCGCCCGGTCACGCCGGTCCGGGTCCTCGTCCTCCGCTACCGGAGCGCAGACCACGCTCCGGAGTTCGGCGACGAGTTCGGCCAGTCCGAGGCCGCGGGGAGGCCGGAACAGCTGGCGCTTCCCCTCCTGGTCCGCGTCGGTGTCCGTCCCGTCCACCTCGTCGAGGAACCGGGAGGGTTGCTGGTCCTCCCCCCGCACCGCGCTGACGAGCAGGGTGCGGGTCGCCCGGCTCGCCGCCAGCAGCAGCAACCGACGTTCCTCGGCCAACAGGGGGGCGGTGGGGGACACCGGGACGTCGAGGGGCAGCCCGGCCAGGAGGTCGACGAGCCGTTCGACGCGCAGGAGCGAGCCCCGCTGCCGGAGGTCCGGCCAGGTCCCCTCCTGCACGCCGGGGACGGCGACCACCGTCCACTCCCTCCCGGCTGCGGCGTGCGCGGTGAGCACGCTCACCGCCTCCCCCGTCGGCGCGGTGGGCGCGAGGGAGTCGCCGACGATCTGCTGGTCGATCAGCTCCTCCGCGAACGCGGCCGGCCCCTTGCCGACGCTGCGGTGGGTGAAGCGCGCGGCGGCGTCGAAGAGGGCCAGGACGGCGTCGAGGTCCCGGTCGGCCTGGGCCCCCACCGGACCGGACCGGCGGGACCAGGCGAGCCACCGTTCCTGCAGCCCGCTCGCCTCCCAGGCCCGCCACAGCGCCTCCTCGACGTTGGCCCCGTCGGCGACCGCCGTCCTGGCCGCGCCCAGCACCTCGGCGACGGCGTGGACCGGGGCCGAGGTGCGCTCGTCCAGCCCGACCAGGGAGTCCCGGTCGAGAAGCGCCTCGACGAGGAGTTCGCCCGAGGGCCGTTCCACCCCGGCGGCGGTGGCGAGCCGGCGCAGTTCACGTCGGACCCGCTTCATCGTCAGCGGGTCGGCTCCGCCCAGCTGCGATCCCAGCAGGTACGTGGCCGTGTCCTCGGTGAGCGCGTCGGGGTCACCGGCGCAGCGCAGCACCTCGACGAGGGGGCGGACCGCGTGCTGTTGGGCGAGGGGGACCTCACTGGCGGACATGGCCAACGGAACCCCGGCGGCGGCGAGTGAGCGCCGCAGCACGGGCAGCGCTCGGGTGGCCGAGCGCACCACGACGGCCATGCTGGACCACGGGACGCCGTCAAGGAGGTGTGCCCGCCGGAACTCGTCCGCGATCCAGGTGGCCTCCTGCGCGGCGGTGCCCAGCACCCGGACCCGCACGCTCCCGGTGTCGGTGTCGGTGTCGGTCCCGGAGGGTGCCCGCGACGGCGCCGGTGAGGTGCGGGACGCGCGCGGTGCACCGTCGGTCGCCTCGCGGGCGGGGACCTCCTGATCGCCCCCGCCGTCGGTGTCCGCCTCGGCGGGCCCGCGCAGGTCGCGCTGCGGCCCGGTACCGGGGAGCCTCGCCGCCAGTCTGCGCACCGCCTCCCGGACGGCGGGAGCCATCCGGTGGTCGGTGGTGAGGACGGTGGTGCGTCGCCCGTCCGGGTCCGCGTCCAGCAGTCCGCGGGGATCGGCGCCTCGGAACGAGAAGACCGTCTGGTCGGGGTCGCCGGCCAGCACGAGCTCCCGCGCGCCGTCACCCACCTCCCGGACGAGGCGGTACTGGAGCGGGTCCAGGTGCTGGGCGTCATCGACGAACAGGTGGTGAACCCTGGCCCGTTCGGTCGCGAGGAGTTCCTCGTCCGCCCCCAGCGCGCCCAGGGCGCTGGAGACGAGTTCCGCCGCGTCCATCGCCGGTGCCGCCTGCGGCGACGCGCTCCCCGACGCGGCGCGCAGCAGGTTCACCTGTTCGTACTGCTCCCCGAACCGCCCGGCCGCGACCCACTCCCGAACGCCGTGCCGTTCCCCCAGCTCGGCCAGGTCCTCGGGGCCGAGGCCGCGTTCGGCGGCGCGCAGCAGCAGGTCGCGGAGTTCGGCCGCGAAGCCGGGGAGCAGCAGCGCCGGCCGGAGGTGCGCCGGCCAGTTCGTCGCTCCGGCGCCCACATCGCCGGCGAGCAGGTCACGGATCACCGCGTCCTGGTCGGGGCCCGACAGCAACCGAGGCGGTGGGGCACCGACGAGGAGCGCCTCACGACGCAGGATGCCGAAGGCGTAGGAGTGGACGGTGCGCACCATCGGCTCCCGCACCGTCACCGGCGAACCCGCCTGCCCGGACCGGGACGCGACCAGGCCGGTGATCCGGGTCCGCAACTCCGAGGCGGCCCGCCGCCCCGAGGTCAGCACCAGCACGCTTTCCGGATCGCTCCCGGACAGGATCCGGTGGGCGGCGGCCTCGGCGAGCAAGGTGGTCTTCCCGGTGCCCGGTCCGCCCAGCACGCGGAGCAGGCCGGATCCGTGGTGGAGGACCCGCAGCGCCGCCTGGTCCCACCGGTGCGGCGTGCCGTCGTGCCGGCGGGCACGGACCAGGGAGGCTGCTGGCGCGCTCATACCCCGATGCAACCACGACACCCCGACGCCGGTGACACCCGCGTCGGCGTGTCGGGCGCGTGACGTGGTCCGGGCGCCGCCGTCCGGAGTTCCTGCCCCGATGGCGGCGCCGGCCCCTGTGGTAGGCAGACCGGGTGAACGACGAACTGGTGGAGCGGGTCCGCGAGGTGGTCCGGTCGATCCCCGCCGGACGCGTGCTCGGTTACGGCGATGTGGCCGAGCTCGCGGGTGCGCCCTCCCCGAGGCTGGTGGGACGGATCCTGGCCGAGGACGGCGCGGACCTGCCGTGGCACCGCGTGCTGCGTTCGGACGGGACCGTCGCCTCCCACCTCGCCGGTCGTCAGCTCGAGCGGCTGCGGGCCGAGGGCGTCGCCGCCCGGGACCGGCGGGTGGACATGCGCCAGTACCGGTGGCGGCCGGCGCCCCCGGGCCAGTCGGGGCTCTGGGACTGACCGGACTCCGGGACTGACGGGGGCCCCGGGACTGACGGGGCTCTCCCCCACCCGTTCGGTGTCGTGTCCGGGCGAGGCGCCGGGCCGCCGGGCGCGCGGCGGTATCAACCGGCGCCCGTCGCGGCGACGAACGTCGGGAGTTCCCGTTCCAGCTGGCGCGCGAGCGCCCCGGTCCTGGGCCGGTCCGGGGTGCGGACGGGCAGCCCCTCCCGTTCGAGGGGTGCCGCGGTGACCGGACCCACGCAGGCCACGAGGCACGAGGTGCGCAGCGCTCGGCGGAGCGGCTCGCCCCTGCCGGTCCGCTCGGCCCGGCGGAGCAGGTTGGTGGCGGCCGGGGCACTGGTGAAGGTCAGGGCGTGGACCTCGGCCCGGGCCACCGCGTCGATCAGCGAGTCGAGGGGGCCGACGTCCTCCGGGTCGGTCCACCGGTAGACACCGACCGGGATGACCTCGGCGCCCCGACGACGGAGTGCCTCGCAGAACTCGGTCATCGGCTCCCCCTGCTCCTGAACGGCGATCCGCCGACCGTCGAGGTCCCGGCGGAGGAGCTCGTCGAGGACCTCGGCGACCGTCTCGGAGCCGGCCGTCCACGGATCGGGCAGGCCGGCCCCCCGGACGGCGCCGCGTGCCTTCGGCCCGCGGGCCAGCACCTCGGCGGCTCCGAGCCGGCCCAACAGGCCCTCGCGCCGCCCTCGGCCCTCGGCGGTGTCCAGCCAGCCCCGGAAACCCACACCGGTGATCGCCACCACCAGGTCCACCGGGGCGGCGAGCACCGCATCCGTCGCGGCCGCGAGCCGGTCGTCGTCGGCGAGGGCGACGCTGCGGATCGCCGGCCCGTACACCACGCGGGCTCCTCGGCGCTCCAGCAGCCCGCCCAGTTCCTCGGCCCGGCGGGCCGCCGTCACCCCCACGGTCAGCCCGAGCAGCGGGCGGTGGTCCTGCGCCATCGGCCCATCCTCGTCTCTCCTCGGCCCGCTGAACAGGGGGTCGTCCCCGGTTCCGACCCCTGGGCGCACCCCGCCGCGCACCCCGCTCACGTGAAGATCGAAAATTTCACCTGAGCGGGTGAGCCGCCTAGGATTTCGGCGGTTGCGTCGTCAACGTTCGGCTGACTGGGGTGTTGGATGGACTCGGATGGCCCTGACCTGGCACGAGTTGATCTCGGTGCTCCAGGTCTGGCCCGCGTCGTCGACCACCTGCTCGGGGGAGCGCACAGCTTCGCCGTCGACCGGGAGGCCGCGGACGTGCTCGAGTCGGAGATCCCGGGCATCCGGCAGGCGATCCACCAGACCCGCTCCTTCCTGGGACGCGCGGTGCGGTACCTCCTCCGCCGGGGTGTGCGCCAGTTCCTCGACCTCGGCGCGGGGCTGCCCGGCGTGGGCAGCGTGCACGAGATCGCCGCCGCCAGCGGCCGGCCCGCACGGGTGGTCTACGTGGACAACGACCCGATGACGGTGGCGCACGCCAGGCACATGGTCCGGCTCGTGCCGCACACCGCCGCCATCCTCACCGACCTCCGGTCGCCGGCCCTGGTGCTCGACCACGCGGAGTCACGGGCGGTGATCGACCCGGACGAACCCCTGGGCGTCCTGTTGTCCGACGCGCTGCCCGCCGTGCCGGAACCGATCGGGGAGGTGCTCGACGGCTACCTGGACCGCATGGTCGACGGCAGCTACCTGGCGCTGGCCCATCCCACCAGCGAGGGATGGCCCGGAGACGGGAGCCGGTCGAGTGGGGCCTGGGCGCCGGTGGTGCTGCGGACGGCGGCCGCCGTGCACGCCCTCTGGGATCGGCTCGACCTGGTACCGCCCGGAGTGGTGCCCGTGCAGGACTGGCGGCCGGACACACCCCTCGACGAGGTGAGCCAGGAGTGCCCGGTGCCGGTGCTGGCGGGTCTGGGACGCGTGCGCCCCCGGGTCTGAGCGCGGCTCCGGCCGCGCGTCCTCAGAGGACCTCGAGCACCAGCTGGGTGGCTCGTTCCAGCCCGGCGAGCGACTGAGGCGTGGACCTCGGGTGCAGGGCGTTGACCGCGAGCCTGAACAACAGGGCGTGCAACAGGGACTGCTCCCACTCGGGCAGGTGGGACCACCTGCGGATCAGGCCAGGATCCGCTCCTCCCCAGGCGAGCCCGTCGACCACCACGACCGCGGCGGCCCACTCGGCCGGCCGCCAGTAGGGCGTGAAGTCGATGACGCCCGGCGAGGAGTCCCGGCTGAACAGCACGTTGCCGAACAGGTCGCCGTGCACCACCTGCGCCCGGAGCCGGGAATGGCGTCGGGACCCCAGCAGCACCTCGAACAGCCGCCCGCCCCGGTCCGGGTCGAGGGTGGTCTCCTCCTCGCCCCACGCCATCCGGTCCGCGACCGAGAAGACGTCACGGCGTTCGTCGAGGAACCGGGGCCGAGCGAGCCCGGCGGTGGCGTCGTGCAACCGGAGGGAGACGGCGACGACCTCGTCGTGGCGGGCCTCCGGCTGCCCGGTCAGGAACCGGGACGCCGCCCAGCCGGACACGACCCACCGCCCGTCCGAGGACCGAACGGACCGGGAGAGCCGCAGGTCGTCCGGGTGCAGTGCCCCGAGGATGGTGGCCGCCCACGCCGCCTCGGCCGGGTTGGACACCGGTCTGAGGACGATCTCACCGCACCGCCACACGCCGGCCGGATCCAGTGGTTCCGGCTCGTCATCCCTGGCACCGAACGCCGCACGCACGTGCAACGGCGGCGGCTCGGGGGTCACACTCACGGGTAGGCACGCTACCGTGGGTGGCCCGGGACGCGGTAGAAACCCAGGTCCGCCCGGCGTGGGCGCCGGTCGTCGCCCCCGGCCGGGTGGTCAGTACGTCGGCAGACCGGGGTCCACGTCCCTGGCCCAGCCGAGCACGCCTCCCCCGACGTGGCTGGCGTCGGAGAAACCAGCCCGGTGCAACGCGGCCAGTGCCTCCGCGGACCGCATCCCGGACTTGCAGTGCAGGACGATGGGCTGGTCCTGCGGCAGTTCCGAGAGGGCCTCGCCGGACAGGATGCGGTCCTTGGGGATCAGCACCGAACCGGGGATGCGGACGATCTCGTACTCGTGGGGCTCCCGGACATCGACGAGGCTGAACTTCTCGCCCCGGTCGAACTTCTCCTTGAGCTCCCTGGGCGTGATCGTGTGGTCGGCCGCCGCCTGCTGGGCGTCCTCCGGGACGACTCCGCAGAAGGAGTCGTAGTCGATCAGCTCGGTGACCGGCTCGGCGTTGGGGTCGCGCCGGATCCGGATCGTCCGGTAGCTCATCTCCAGGGCGTCGTACACCATCAGGCGTCCCAGCAGGGTCTCGCCCACCCCGGTGATCAGCTTGATCGCCTCGGTCACCATCACCGAGCCGATCGAGGCGCACAGGACGCCGAGGACGCCGCCCTCGGCGCAGGACGGGACCATCCCGGGGGGCGGCGGTTCCGGGTAGAGATCGCGGTACTGGGGTCCGTGCTCCGCCCAGAAGACGCTGACCTGCCCCTCGAACCGGAAGATCGAACCCCACACGTAGGGCTTGCCGAGCAGGACGGCCGCGTCGTTGACCAGGTAGCGGGTCGCGAAGTTGTCGGTGCCGTCCAGGATGAGGTCGTACTCGCGGAAGATGTCCAGCGCGTTGCTGGAGTCCAGGCGGACGCGGTGGACGTTCACCGTGACGAAGGGGTTGGTCTCCGCGATCGACTCGCGGGCCGACTCGGCCTTGGGCTTGCCGAGGTCGGACTGGCCGTGGATGATCTGCCGTTGCAGATTGGACTCGTCGACCTCGTCGAAGTCGACGATGCCGAGCGTGCCCACCCCGGCCGCGGCCAGGTACAGCAGCGCTGGGCTACCCAGGCCACCGGCCCCGATCACCAGCACCCTGGCGTTCTTGAGCCGCTTCTGCCCCTCCATCCCGACGTCCGGGATGATCAGGTGCCTGCTGTAGCGGGCGACCTCCTCCCTGGTCAGTTCCTCGGCGGGTTCGACAAGCGGCGGTAGCGTCGCCCCTGGCATTGGCTGTCCTCCTCGTCACCGGCGAGACCGGCACAGTGTGCCTCTCCCGGGGAACGCGCGGACAGGCCACCGGAATTCCCGTCCCAACCAGTGGACGGCACCGGGGTACCGGGCGGTGGCTCCGCCTCCGTCCATGCCATGCGGACGCCGGGGGACACCACGGACACCGGCGGCCGTGGTCACTCGACCGTCGGGTGCGGCCAGCCGTTGGGCTTGCACACCTTGCCGTCCGCCGGGATGGCCTGGCCGCCCTGCCCGGTTCCCTCGATCAGCTCGTGCAGCTCGTCGTTGCTCGTGCTCCAGCTCTGCTGCATCATCACCGGCGCGAGGCCGCCGTCGATGTCGCACGGGACGTGGCCGTGTCCGAAGTAGTGGCCGACCTCGTGGTTGATCAGGTACGCCTGGTACTGGGCCATCGCGCCCTCGAAGGCGCGGCCCCCGCGCACCCAGCGGGCGGCGTTGAGGAACACCCCCTCGGGGCGGCGGCACGACGCCTCGAAGTCGACGCCGCCCCCGCACTTGAGCTTGGCGTGCGCCTGGGAGATCAGGATGACCCGGAAGTCGGCCTCCTCGACGGTGTCCACCCGTTGCACCGAGATGGCTTCGCTGCCGATCCAACTGCGGGGGTCGGAGAGGGTGGCCTCCACCGTGTTGGCGTAGGCCTCCACGTCGAGGGGGACGTCGAAGCCGACCTCGTACTCCACGGTGTAGCGGTGGAGGGAGTCCCCCTCCCCCACCGGCTCGGAACGCCCCGGCACGATGTCGTAGGTCCCCGCGCCCGTCGTCGGGAAGGGGCCGCCGTTCGGGAGTTCCGCCGAGATGACGTCCGGGTCGAAGGACGGGTTGGCGTCGAAGCTGACGCTGGGCTCCGCCGGTTCCGTGCCCGGGGTGCCGCCCGCTCCTCCGGTGGCGTCGGAGTTCGGGGCCTCCTCCGCCGTGTGCTCGGCGTCCTCACCCGGGGTCCTGGCCACGTCGACCGCGACGATGATGGTCAGGACGAGCAGCACGGGCAGGGCGTACACCCGCCAGCTCGGTGCCCGGCGGGACCGGGTACGACCTGAGGAGCTCCCCTCGCCACCGTCGACGGTCCTCGGCGAGTCCGCCTGGTCCTCGTCCCGCGCTCCGGCCTCCGGGGCCCAGGAGGCGGCAAGCGGTTCTCCCGTGGTCCGCCTCGAGTCCCGCTGGTAGCGCTTCTCGCTGGGGCGCCGCCGCGCCGGCCTCCGATTGTCCGATCCTCGGGAGGTGGGCCGGGGGCGGCCGGGACCACCGGCGTCGGGGTTCATCGGTGCCACGCCGCAAAGCGTGCCACATCAGGCACCGAGAACATTTCCTCCTACCCTGGTGTCGGCGGTCGATGTGGGTGAATTCCCACCGTCGGGCTCCCACTGGTCCTCGGCCAGGGCGTCGATCATCCCGAGGACCGCTCGACCCACCGCCATCGGCTGTTCCATCTGCGCGACGTGCCCGGTCCTGGGGAGCACGAGCAGCCGAGCCCTCGGGAGCGCCAACGCCGTACGCGTGGCCTTGCGGACGCTGACCAGGCGGTCCTCCGCACCCCAGACCACCAGCGCCGGGGCTGGCACCCGGCGAAGCACCCGCCACGGCGAACGCGCGCCCGAGGCCAACCAGCTCCTGACCATGTTGAGCGAGGTCTCCCCCATGGCGACACCGGCCCAGGGGTTGCGGCCGAGTTCCGCGAGCTCGTCGGCGAGCTCGGCGAGCCGGTGGGTGGGCACGAGTTCCGGCCTGGCGAAGCACAACCGGCGCAGCTGCTCGGCGCGCCGCGCCGGGGGCACCCTGGCCAGCGCGCGCCGCACCCTCGGGCCGAGGAGCGGGAGGAAGGTCAGGGGGTAGCGGGGCTCGGTGAGCCGCCCCGGGTTCGGCCTCAGGTCGGGCACCGCCGGTGACACCAGGGTCAGGGTGCTGACCAGCTCGGGCCAGCGGGCGGCGACCTCGGCGCACACCAGTCCGCCGAAGGAGTTGCCCACGAGGTGGGCCGGCCCGCCGGCGAGCCGCCGCAGGCTCTCGGCGAGGAAGTCGGCGTGCTCGTCGAGGCCGTACCCGAAGTGGGCCGGGGGTTCCGAACGGCCGAATCCGGGGAGGTCCACGGCGAGGGTCGGGTGCCGGACGGCGAGCACACCGGCGAGATCGGTCCAGTTGGTGGCGGAACCGGCCAGCCCGTGCACGCACACGACGGGTGCCGCCTCCTCGGTGGAGGTGCTCGGGGTCTCCCGCACGTGCACGCGGCCGCGCCCCACCTCGACCTGCCGCCCTGGCCAGGGCGGTCGCCGGTGGTCGATGGCGGGCACCTCCCCGGTGAACATGGGCACCCAGGTCAGTGACCTCCTCGGGTCGGGCCGGCGGCCGTCGACCCGACCGGCGGTCGCCTCCCGGTGCCGGTCACCCTGCCACCGGCCGAGCTGCGCCCAGGCCGCCGTGAACTGGCTCCGCACCCGGGCGCTCAGCGCCCCCCACGTCGGCACCGTCATACGTCCAGGATGCCAAGGGAACGCTGGGGCGGCAGCGCCACCGAGTCCGCCCGAACGGGTGCCGCCCACTCGGACAGGTGACGCCCCGTCCGCAGCCGTGCCGCACAACTGCGACTACCAGCGAGTAAGGTCAGGCAACTGGCGGAGCCAGGACCACCGCACGGTGTGCGGGACATGCTGGAGGCGAGAAGACATGACGGAAACCACGCGCGAATCCGCGGAGCAGGCGGGCCGCGGGGTCCGGTTGCCCCGCACGGAGAGGCGGGCGCAGCTCCTCGCCTCCGCGCAGGACGTGTTCGTCGCCAACGGGTACCACGCCGCGGCGATGGACGAGATCGCCGACAGGGCCGGCGTCAGCAAACCCGTCCTCTACCAGCACTTCCCCGGCAAGTTGGAGCTCTACCTCGCCCTGCTCCAGCAGAAGGTGGAGGACATGGTCAGCCGTGTGAACACGGCGATCGAGTCGACGACGGACAACAAGCTCCGGGTGCACGCGGCCGTGGCCGCGTACTTCGACTTCGTGAACGCGGAGGACGGGTCGTTCCGGTTGGTCTTCGAGTCGGATCTCCGGGGCGAGGCGGCCGTGGAGCAGACCATCGACCACGCGATGTCCCGCTGCGTCGAGCTGATCGCCGAGGCCGTCACCGCCGACGCCGGTCTCGATCCGGAACGCGCGAGCCTCGTCGCGATGGGCCTGGTGGGGCTGAGCCAGGTGACCGCGCGCTACTGGCTGACGAGGAACCGGCTCGTCCCCCAGGAGGAGGCGATCGAGCTGATCGCCAGCCTCGCCTGGCGCGGCATCAGCGGCTTCCCCCTCCAGCACCCCTGACATCCACCGGGGGTCGCCAGCTCATCCGCTCCGGCGGCGGGCGGGCCGCGCCCCGAGCTGGGACGCGGCCCGGCCGAGATCAGGCGATGCCGAACCCGACCCGCCTGGTGTCCGCGGGGCCGATCTCGACGTAGGCGACCCGCGCGGTCGGTACGACGAAGCGACGCCCCTTGTCATCGACCAGGCTCAGCAGCTTCTGCTCGCCGCTCAGCGCGTCGCTGACCGCCGTCTCCACCTCGTCCGGTGTCTGCGAGCTGGTGAGGACGAGCTCTCGTGAGCTGTCCGCCACACCGATCTTGACCTCCACGCCGACCTCCGGTCGTCGATCCTGAACCAACCGGGTCAGGCTAATGGAATTCGCGGTCCGCCCGGCGCGCACCCGTTCGTCGGGAGGGCGGCCGGGTCGGGCCGGCGGCCCCGCTGTTCCCGCCTCGCGGCCAGGGCCACGACCACCCCCTGGACCCCGGCTGGCGCCGGGCGTCGCGGCCAGGCCTCACCCCAGGCCCAACGCTCCCATCCGCTTGGTGTGGGTGGTCTGGAGACGTCGCAGCAACGCACCGATGCCCGCCAGGTCCCCCGACCCCCGGATGACCAGCTCCGTGAGCCCGTCCCGCTCGGCGGCCACCCGCTGCGCCTGGGTGACGGCCTCCCCCAGCAGGCGGCGGGCCCAGAGGGTGAGGCGGTCGCGCAGCGACCGGTCCCCTTCGCAGGCCGCCCGGACCTCGCGTTCCGCGAAGGCCGAGTACCCGGTGTCGGCCAGCACCTCCAGGACGAGGTCCCGGGTGCGGGGGTCGAGCCAGTTCGCCACCTCGCGGTAGAAGTCGGCGGCGAGGCCGTCACCCACGTAGGCCTTGACCAGGGACTCCAGCCAGGACCGGGGGGCCGTGGAGGTGTGGAAGTCGTCGAAGGGCTTCGCGAAGGGCCGCATCGCGTCCTCGATGGGGACGCCCACCGTCCCCAGGTGCTCCTCCAGGCGCCGGTAGTGCCCCATCTCCGCGGCGGCCATGTTCGCGAGCGCCGCCCGTCCCGCCAACGTCGGCGCGGTTCTGGCGTCCTCGGCCAACCGGTCGAAGGCCGACAGTTCCCCGTAGGCCAGCACCCCCAGCAGGTCGACGACCCCGTCCGCTACCGGGGTGGCGTCGGGTCCTCGGTCGGTGCGGACGTCCCCCTGCTCGGGGGCGGGCCGATCAGACGTGGTCATGGTCGCGGAGCCTAGTCGCGGGGTCCCCGCTTTCCCACCCGCGCGGCGGTCCGCGGCCCCCGGAGGGCGGCCCTGTGAGCGACGCGACCAGGACTCGGGTCCGGCGTACTGGGGTTGGTTGCCCTCTCGGGGTAACCTGACGGTGATGCATGTGCCGGTCATCGCGCACCGCCAGCCAGCCGGTCCCTCGCGCGGCGGCGTTCACGAGCGGCGGTGCTACCGGATGCACACCCGAACTGTGGCGGCCACGCCGCCATGTGCACAGAGTGCGCGCACTGAAACCTCGGCCCTCCCGCGCCGGACACCGACGAGCACGTCGCTCACGTGTCGTGACCGTGGTCGAGCGCCCTGCCACAGCCGTGCGCGCTGGTACGAGAGAGGCGATCACTCTGACAACGAACAACGACACCGACACACCGGGGCCCTCGGCCTCCGCTGAGACCGGTTCCCCCGACGAGGTGCGGATCGACCACAGCGAGACCGGCGCCGAGAACGCCCAGCCGGCGCCCCACCCCCTGCACGCGTCGGCGCCACCCGAGCCGGCGGCACCCACGTTCGCCGAACTGGGGGTGCTGCCCGCGATCACCCAGGCGCTCGACGAGGCGGGCATCACCCACGCCTTCCCGATCCAGCAGCTCACGCTGCCACTGGCGCTGGCCGGCGACGACGTCATCGGCCAGGCCAGGACGGGGACCGGGAAGACCCTGGCCTTCGGCGTGCCGATGCTCCAGCGGGCCGAGCTGCCCGGTGACGGGACGCCGCAGGCGCTGATCGTCGTTCCCACCCGGGAGCTCTGCACCCAGGTGACCAGGGACATCACCGACGCCGCCCAGCACCTCGGGGTGCGGACGCTGGCCGTGTACGGCGGCCGCCCCTACGAGCCGCAGATCGCGGCGCTGCGGGCCGGCGTCGACATCGTGGTGGGCACCCCCGGGCGGCTCCTGGACCTCGCGGAACAGCGCCACCTCGTCCTCGGCAAGATCCGAGGGCTGGTCCTCGACGAGGCCGACGAGATGCTCGACCTGGGCTTCCTGCCCGATGTCGAACGCATCCTCAGCATGGTCCCGGGCGAGCGGCAGACGATGCTGTTCTCGGCGACCATGCCCGGTCCGATCGTCACCCTGGCCAGGACGTTCCTGCGCCAGCCGACCCACGTCCGGGCCGAGGAGGTCGACGCGGGTGCGGTGCACGAACGGACGAAGCAGTTCGTGTACCGGGCGCACGCCCTCGACAAGACCGAGCTGATCGCCCGGGTGCTCCAGGCCGAGGACCGGGGGCTGAGCATGATCTTCACGCGGACGAAGCGCACCGCGCAGAAGATCTCGGACGAGCTCGCCGAGCGCGGGTTCGCCTCCGCCGCCGTGCACGGCGACCTGGGGCAGGGCGCGCGGGAGCAGGCCCTCCGCGCGTTCCGGGCCGGCAAGGTCGACATCCTGGTGGCCACCGACGTCGCGGCCCGGGGAATCGACGTGGCGGGTGTCACCCACGTCATCAACTACCAGTGCCCGGAGGACGAGAAGACCTACGTGCACCGCATCGGCCGGACGGGCCGCGCCGGCCGCGAGGGTGTGGCCGTCACCCTCGTCGACTGGGACGAGGAACCCCGCTGGAAGCTGATCAACGACGCGCTCGACCTGGGCCGCCCGGAACCGGTGGAGACCTACTCCACCTCCGACCACCTCTTCGAGGACATCGGCATCCCGCGTGACGCCTCCGGTCGCCTCCCCCTGGGCCGCCGCACGAGGCCGGGTCTGGACGCCGAGCCGGTGGAGGACCTCGACCGCAACGAGCGGGCCGGCCGGAACCGTCGGCGCCGGGGTGGGACCGCCACCCGGGGTCGCGGCGGTGACCGCGCGGCCGCCAACGCCGAGCGGACGTCCGAGGGCTCTGCCGACCGGCCCGCGCCGAGCCGCAGGAAGCGCCGGCGCACCCGGGGTGGCGTCGCCGTGGGCGGTGAGAACGGCCCGCAGAGCAAGGAGTCGCAGGCCGTGAAGGAGACCGGCTCAGCCGACCAACCCTCGGGTGGGGGCGCTCCGCGCCGCAGGAGGCGGCGGCGCCTGGGCTCGGCCGGGGAGTCGACCACCGCCGGCGGTTCCGGGCAGCAGGGTGAGAACGCCGGCTGATCCGGCGACGTGGGATCACGAGCGGCCGGCTGGTGCCCGGGGCGGAGGGGCGGGACGTGGTGAAGCCTGAGCGGCGGACACGCGGGGACGTCGTCGTGGCCAGCCTGCTCATGGTGGGCGTGCTGGCGGTGGGAGCGGTGCTCTGGCGCACCAGCGACCTCGCCGGGACGACGGCTGAACCGTCCGTGCTCCCCGTCGTGGCGCCTGACCCGGCGGTCGCGCTGCCCGCCGGGCTCCAGGAGCTCTGGCGGGCGGACAGCCCGGCGACGAGTTCACCGGTGGTCGCGGGGCCCGCCGTCGCCACCGCCTCGGGCGGCGAGGTCGTGGGCCGGGACGCGCTCACCGGGGAACCCCGCTGGCGTTACGCGCGTGACCTGGAGCTGTGCACGGTGTCGGCGGCATGGGAACGCGCCGTCGCCGTGTACCGGCGCGGCGACTTCTGCTCGGAGGTGACCACGCTGGACGGGGCGACCGGGGACCGGGCCGGGCAACGGCACGGCGACTCCGAACCGGCCACGGAACTGGTCACCGACGGCCGCTACGTCGCCACGACGGGCGAACGGTTCGTGGAGGTCTTCGGCTCCAACATGGTGATGACCCTGGAGTACGGGGACGTGCCAGCCGTGGTGAACCCGAACCGGCAGCCGAGGAGCGACTGCCGGTACCTGTCCACCCTGCTGGCCGAGGGCCGGCTGGCGCTCATCGAGCGGTGCCCCACGGACGTGACCGACCGGGTGACGCTGTTGACCGCGAAACCGGACGACAGCGACCGCCCGGAGGAGACGTACAGCCAGACCCTGGACGACGTCGGTGCTCGGCTCGTCGCGCTCACCGACGACCACCTGGCCCTCTGGCTGCCGAACCCCTCGCGGATCGTCGTGTACGACACCGAGCGGGGCGACCGGCTGGCGGAGCACCCGGTCGACACCACGGCCGAGGACCTGGACCGGGCGTCGTCCCAGGTGCCCGAGACCACGGCGTCTCCCAGCCACGTCTACTGGTACACGGGTCGGAGCACGGTCGCCCTGTCGCTGTCCGACCTGAGCCCGTCCTGGTCGGTCCCGGACACCCTGGGGTCCGGGGCGGTGCTCGCGGGCCGGTTGCTCGTTCCCGAGCCCGGCGGTCACGCCGTCGTCGACACCGTGACCGGCGAACGGGTCGCGACGCTGCCCGTCGACCGGGGCGGGCACGCGGGTCCGGTGCGGACCTCCGTCCTCGGCCCGGTGCTGCTGGAACAACGTGCCAGCGAGGTCGTGGCGCTCGGCTGACCCGCGCACCTCGGTCCGGCCGCGCCCGCCGGGGCGTCCGCTCCCGAGTCCGCACCGCTCGTCGAAGCGGGGGGGCCCGCCCGCGCGGGCCGCACGCGGTGGGTTCGCGACCAGGTCGGGGGACCTCCGGCGGCCTCGGGAGTGTGGTGGGCGAACCCGCCCGGGGCAGGCGTGATCGGCCCGGGATGGGGCACACTGATGCAGTGACTGTTGTGCGTGGATCCGAGATGAGTCCGCACCGTGCGATCCCGGTCCAGCTCCCGACCGAATACGGCGAGCTGTCAGGTCTGCACGGAACGTCACAGGCCCGCACCGTGCTGGCCACCGCCGTGCTCCTGCCCGGGTACACGGGCTCCAAGGAGGACTTCGCCGCGCTGATCGACCCGCTCACGGAGGCGGGTTTCGACGTGCTCACCATCGACCTTCCCGGCCAGTACCAGTCGGACGGGCCCGACGACGAGGACGCCTACCGACCGTCCCGGCTCGGGGTGGTGATCGCCAACCTCGTCTCCCGCCTCCGGTCCGAGGGACGCCGGGTCCTGCTGCTCGGCCACTCCTACGGCGGTCTGGTCGCGCGGGCCGCCGTGCTCTCCGGGGCCGAACCCGTGGGTCTCACCCTGCTCGCGTCGGGGCCGTCAGCCCTGCCCCCCGGCCCGAGGCTCTCCCTGATCGAGTTGTGCGAGCCGGCGCTGCGCCTGCACGGCGTGGAGGCGGCGGCCCAGATCTACGAGGCGCACGACCCGGCCTGGTCGGCCAGACCGCGTGAGCTGCGCACCCTGCTGCGCGCCCGGTTGGTCTCGTCCATGCCCGCCGGGCTGCTCGGGATGGCGACCGCGTTGCGCACCGAACCCGATCTCGTTCCCGAACTCGCCGCCCGGATCCAGGAACACCGCATCCGGGGCTTCGTGGTGTGCGGCGAGCAGGACGACGTGTGGTCGGTGGAGACCCAACGCGAGATGGCCGAGAAGCTCGGCGTCGACTTCGTCACCGTCCCGGACTCGGGCCACAACCCCAACAAGGACAACCCGCAGGGGCTGCTGGACGTGCTCGTCCCCACCTGGCAGCGCTGGCTGCTCAGCTAGGCGGCCGCCCCCGGCGACGCCCCGTGCGACCCCGGCCGGGCGGCACGCCCCGAGGCCGCCCCGCTGCCGGCCCTTGAGTCGCCTCGTCCCCGCTCCGCCGCCCCGGCCCATCGAGGCGCGGCACCGCCCGGCGACGGGGATCAGCCCCCGGGTGGGGGGTCAGTGCCACCACCCGGTCCAGAGCAGCCACCCGGCGACGAGCACCACCAGGACCGGCGCCCACCACCGGGCGGAGCGGGCACTGCGGTCGGCGTACGCCTGCAGCCCGACGGCGACCACGCTCGCCCCCAGGTGAAGTGCCACGAACCCGTACCCCGGCCCGGGGTAGCCGCGGTGCAGCGCGAGGACCTGGAGGCCCAGCACGACGAGGGCGAGCACCACGAGCCCGGCGGCCACGGCGCCGCTGAACCCGCGCCACCCCCGGTTCGCCACTCCGCCTCGGGTCGACGGGGAAACCACTCGAAGGCCGAGGACGTCGGTGTCCTCAGTGGAGTTGGTGATGGGCCGGGGTAGCCGGTGAGTTCCGCTCACGGTGCCAACAGATCCCACGGTTCCAGGTCGGGCGCGGCGGCCCTCCCCTCCGGACAGGAGCGCCGGAACTCGCAGACCGAGCAGCCCCGCCCGGGACGCGGCGGGAAGTGCTCGTCGGGGTCAGCTCCCCGGTCGAGGGCCGACGCGGCGGCGGAGAGTTCCTCCGCGATCCGTTCGGCGTGCCTCCGGTGCTCGGCCAGCGTTTCCGCGTCGTGGTCCCACGCCACCACCCGGCCGGTCGGGAGGTGGTGCAGCTCCACCCGGCTGCCGGGTCGGCGCAGGGTGCGCCGGGCCGCCATCAGGTAGAGGGCCAGCGCCCGCGAGTCGCGGGCGTCCTCCGTGGTGAGCACGTGCCGCCCGGTCTTGTAGTCGACGACCACGAGCTGGCCGTCCCGGTCGTCGATCCGGTCCACCCGGCCCTCGACGATCAGCGCACCGGTCGGGGCGGACACCCAGCGTTCGAGGGCGACCGGTTCCCCGGCCGCCTCCGGGCGACGGGCGTACTCGTCCAGCCACTTCGCCGCCCGCGACCGGTACTCGGCCGCCTGCTCCCGGTCGCGGAACCCGTCGCCCTTCCAGTACCGGCGGAGCAGGACCGGCAGGTCCTCGGGGTCCCGCTGGTCCGGCGGGCTCTCGAAGTAGGCGCGGAGGACGTTGTGCACCACCGCCCCGAGGGTGCTGTGGGCCCAGGCGCCGCCCCGGGCCGGGGCGGGCCGGTCCAGGTACGTCGCGCGGTACCGACGTGGACAGTCCTCCCAGCGTTGGAGCCTGGCCGGGGTGACCCGGACCAGCTCCTTCGGCATGCCTTCCAAGCCCAACTGCCCTTGCACGCTGCCACGGTACGCACACCCGCCGGAACGGCTCGCGGTGACCCGCCGACCTCGGTCCTGGTTCGGGACGCGCGGAGCCCTCCGCCGGACCGGCCGACCCGAGCCGTCAACCACCCCGGACGTGGTTACCGGTCGCCGAGGAGATCAACCGTTCGAACTGCTCCGGGTCGGTCGTCTCCTGGCCGATGCGGAGCGACTTGTGGACCCCGTGGTAGTCGCTGGAGCCGGTGGTGACGAGGCCGAGTTCGCGGGCGATACCGGCGAGCTCGGCGCGGGTCTCCGGATCGTGGTCGGGGTGGTTGACCTCCAGCCCCGCCAGGCCGCACTCGGCGAGGTCCGTGATCACCCCGGCCGTGACGACCGGGCCCCTCGCCCTGGCGAAGGGGTGGGCGAGCACGGTGACGCCGCCCGCGCGCCTGATCATCTCGATCGCCCGGCGCACCGGGGTGTCCGCCCGGCGGAGGTGGTAGGGGCTGCCAGCGCCGAGGTAACGGGCGAAGGCCTCGTCCACGCTGGACACGACACCCGCGCGGACCAGTGCGGCGGCCAGGTGCGGCCGCCCTGCGGACGAGCTCTCCGGGAGCTCGGCGAGCAGCAGCTCGGGATCGACTGGGAACCCGTCCTCCCGCATCATCACGGCCATCCGCAGGAGGCGCTCGCGGCGTTCCGCGCGCAACCGGAGCTGCTCGTCCGCGAGCTCGCCCGAGGTGTCGTCGAACAGGTAGGCCAGCAGGTGGACCGTGACGTGGCGGCCGTTGCCGTCGGGGGACACGCAGGACAGCTCGGCGCCGGGGACGAGTCGCAGGCCGGGCGGGAGGGCGGCGGTGGCTGGCGCCCACCCGACGGTGGTGTCGTGGTCGGTGAGCGCCACCACGTCGAGTCCCGCGCGTGCCGCGGCAGCGACCAGCTCTTCTGGGCTGTCGCTGCCGTCGGACGCGGTGGAGTGGGTATGCAGGTCGATGCGCACCACTCCAGTCTGACCGAGTACCTAGCGTGCCTTCACCGCGCGCCGACGGCCCAGCGCCGCGCGACGGGCCTTCATCATGGTGAAGCGGTCCTTGTCGGTCTTCTTCTCACCGAAGACCAGTTCGGAGATCGCGTCGTTGATCTCCTCGGGGTTGGGCGTGTACTCGATCCGGTCCAGGCCCTGGACCTGGCCCGCCGACTCCACGACCACGGTCCCGTAGCCCATGAGTCGACCGCCCAGGGTGCGTTGGAAGGTCAGGTCGGTCACCTTGCCGATGGGCATCATGGCGACCTTGGTGGTGAACACGCCGGTGGTGAGCATGAAGCGCTTGTCCGTGATCACGATCCGCTCCACCCACCACTCGAGGACGTAGTAGGAGAAGCGGAGCACGACCGCCAGCCCGGCGTACCAGAGCATGTTCTGGATCAGAGCCGAGTCCTGGGGGGCTAAGTAGGACACGAGCATCAGGCCGACGAGCAGCGCGCCGGCCTCGAAGACGTCCCACATCATGCTCGCCCAGTGCCTGCGAACCCGGATCACCCGTCGCTCGGAGTCGAGCAGGTACTCGTCCGGATCTCGTGGTGCCAGCACCGCTACATCCCTCGCCTGACTCTCAGAACTGCCTCGGACCTGGTCAGCGGCCGATGGGTCGACCGCCGGAGGAGGTGCGCACCGCCTGGCTGGTCATCACCTCGACCAGCCGGACACCCGACACGTCTCAGAACAGGTTGCGGACGAAGGTGATGATGGCCTCGGCCGCCTGGCGGAGCGAGTTCAGGATGTTGTTGACGACATCTCCTGACCCGACAGGATCGCTGATCAAGAAGAACAAGAGCAACGCGATCCCAGCGAACGTGAGGATCTTCTTGAGGTTCACGATGACCATCCCCGTCTGCTAGCCGCACCTGGCTGGTGCCTGCTGATCCGTTGTACCGCACTCCACGGGTGTCCCGCAGAGCGCCTAGCGCGCTTGAGTCAGCGTTTCGCGCTCAAGCCTGAACCCGATTACGCTCTGTGCCAATGGGCGAACCGGGTGAACTATACGTGCGCCACGCCGGCACCGTGTTACTGGACGCGCCCGACCGCCTACTCCTCGTGCTTCACCCGCATCCGCCGAACGCCGGACGCTGATCCGTTCCGGGCAGCCGGCCGGAGCACGGGGCGGGGTCCCGTCGGCCCTGTCGGGGAGTTCTGGCTGGACAACGGCTCACGCGGAGCTCACGCGCTCCTCGCCCGGGTCGACGCGCCTCGTCCGACCGCGCGGCCCTCGGCTCCCGGACCACGGGCCCGGCGCTCCCGGCGCCGGCCGGTGCGAGCTTCACCACAGTGGGCAGCGGTGGAACGGCGGGTGCGGCGGCCCGGACGGGTCGACGGGCCAGGGTCAGCGAGCACGTCGCCCGGTGGTCAGGCCGCCAGCCACCGCATCCGGCGGCCGCCACGATCCGTCGCGGCGAGCACCCTGGCCTCGGGGCGGCCCTCCGACCAGCGGGTGAGCCCGAGGAGGTGGCCCTGACCTGCGGCCCGGGCGGCACCCGCACCCTCGGCGGAGTCGATCACCGTCAGTAGTCCCGCCTGAACCGGGTCATGGCTTAGCCACCACAGTGGACGCTGCCGGCCGAGGGTCGCCAGCTCGGTGGCCAGGGCGGTCAGGTGCACGGTCGCGGTCGCTGGTTCCGCCCACCAGGGATCACTGGTCAGCACCACGGGAACTGCGTCCGGGGGAACCCTGTTGATCGCCGCCGCGATGCCCGCCACCGGATCGCTACTCACCATTTCGGGTGGGTTCTTACGCTGCGCGGCGAAACCCAAGGTCATCTTGGCCAACCAGTCGGGTTGGTCGGCCCACACGCACGCCTCCAACCAGGCGACATCCTCGTCATCGTCGAGGTCCGGCGGCCGCGAATCCACCCCGATCGTGGCGGCGAGCGGCAGCGTCCTGGGCAGGGTGGGGAACCTGGCACCGGGAGCCAGTTCGAGCGCGCACCGCAGCCGGACCCGTGCGGCGGCGGGACCGGCGGACAGCTCGCCGACCTCCGCCCCCTGGTACCGGTGGTGGTAGTGGTTGACACCGAGCAGCAGCCCCGCCTCGGCGCCGAGGTGCACCAGCCCCAGCTTCCTCCCGGTCTCGGAGGCGAGCACGGACAGGGCCGGGTAGAGCAGCGCGGACCTGGTGATCTCGTTGTGCCGCACCGGGCGGCTGGCCGCCAGCGCGCCGATCCGCTCTGCCCGGGCCAGGACGAACTCCCGGAAGAGCGGCCAGGTCGAGCCGTCGGGGCCGGAGGTCCCACCGAGGTCCGGGTAGTAACCCGCCAGCGGCAACCACGGCTCGGCGGTCAACAGCCGGTGCGCCGCCGCGAGCAGGGCCTCGGGACGGGGCTGTTCCGAGGGCAGCCCGGCCACCGTGCGGAGGACCTCGTCGTCGTTGGCGGCGTTCTCGGCGAGAACGGCGTAGAGCGGTGACACCCCCGCGGCCTGCCGGTGCGCGAAGTCGCGGAAGCTGTCCCGCACGGACCCGAGTCCGGCGTCGTCCATCTGCTCTCCCCACCTCGGTCGGGCGGCCGGGGCGTCGATCGGGTCACCGGCCGCCGGCGGCGTCGCCGTGATCAGCCGCCGATGGCACCGAGTCTGCCGGGTGCCGACCCGCCCTCGCCGGTCGGTGTGGGCGACCCCACCGGTACCAGGGTGTCGAACCGGGTCGTCCGACCGCCTCGCCGCGTCGAGGCCGGCCGTCGTCCGAGACGTCCCGGTGGGGGTCGGGGTGCCGGACACGGGATCGTTCCCCTCGGGGCGGCCCGGGAGGACGACGCTGACTGGTCCGGGCCGAGGGCCCGGTGGGGTTCGGGGGCCGGCCGGGCGCCCTCCGCGCGCGTCGGCGAACCGGGAGCGGGAGGGAACGCCCTCCCCGAGAACGAACGTGTGGCACCGGAGGTGGGGTGACGCGGTCCCAGCGGAAAGAAGGGCGGAAACCGTACGAGCGGTGGTTCGGCCGCGATGCTCTCGCCGGCATGTCGGACCAGCGGGGCGGGCAGCGGTGTCCGGACGGCGGGAGCGCAGGGGGAATGCGCGGATTCCCACTCCCCCCGGAATGACGAATCCCGCCTCGTCCCGGTCGACGGGAAGCGAGCGGGCGGCGGTTCCCACTTCCGGGCCACCAGCGCCCGCGGAATGGGGGCGGTGGTCGGCACGCTTGGCGGCACTCGGAGCAGGCGACCCGAGATGCGCGCGATCGGCCGCGCTCCTCGGGATTTCGCCGTTCGCCGCGTCGGACTCGGACTCGGACTCGGACTCGGACTCGGACTCGGACTCACCGAAATGGTGACCCGGTCCGAGGACATCGTGGTGTGCCGAGGCGCCGGACGACATCCTCCCTGGCAGGACGGGCGCGGGAGCCCGCGGGGCCGACAGGGCGACGAGCGGGGTGGGAGCAGGTGGAAAGCACGACGCGCGACGGTCGAACGTCACGTCCCTCCTTTCCACGGAGCCCTCCCTCGGATCCTCGCGGACGAGGAATCGGGCCACCCGAGCGGGGACCGCCGCGACGGCCCCCGTTTCCCTCGGTGGGGACCCATCCGATCCCGGTATCCCGCACCGCCGAGTGGGACTCCCGCGATCGTGTCATGATCTTTCTCCCGTGTACAGCTCCACTCGCGCTCCGCAGTGACCCCGCGGCACCGTTTCCCCACTGTTCGCCGGCAGGGATGAATGCGCTCGCCCGAACAGCGGGCGGTGTGGGATTCACGTGAGGCCATCAGATTCGAGAAACGGGTACGGAACGATCGGCCACGCGTTCCGCACCGGCACCACCGGATGTCGGGGCGCCCGGCGTGTGCCGGGGACCCGCGAAGGACCGCCGCTCCCGAGGTGACCGGGAAACGACATCCGGTGCGACGGAACACCTCGGCGAGCGCGTTCCAGGGGTAGCCAACCACGAAGGGGCGCACCTTGACGTTCGACGAGTTCGTCGCCCTCCGACTACCACGTCTGCTGAGGTACGCGACGGTCCTCACCTCCGACGCGCACCTGGCCGAGGACGTGGTCCAGGAAGTGCTGCTCCGAGCCCAGTCCCGATGGAGACGCATCGGACGGCTCGAGGCACCGGAGAGCTACGTGCGGAAGATGATCACCAACGAGTTCCTGTCCTGGCGGCGGAGACGAGCCTCGGGGGAGGTGGTCACGCCGCCCGACGCGATCGGGACCCTGCGCGAACGGGCCAGTCGCGAGCACGACGACGCCCATGCCCGGTACGACGAGCGCGACGCCATGCTCCGCCGCATCGCCCGGCTCCCGAGGAAGCAACGCGCCGCCCTGGTCCTGCGCTACTACGAGCAGCTGCCCGACCGGGAGATCGCCCGGCTGCTGCGCTGCGGCGTGGGCACCGTGCGCAGCCACGTCTCCCGCGCCCTGAACGGCCTCCGCTCCGAGGCACCAGCACCCGGAACCCGGCCAGCACTCCTGAAGGAGGCGTGATGAGCTCCGACCACGAACGGTTGATCAGGGAGGCGCTGCTGCGCCAGGCCGACGCCGGTCCGGAACCGGCCGAGGTACTGGCCGGCCTCGAACGGGCCGGGGAGCGCCGCCGGCGCCGGCGGCGCGGCACGCTCCTCGTCGCCGCCGCGACCGTCACGACCATCGCGGTACCGGTCGCGGTGCTCGCCCTGGCGGACGGGGAACGGGGACCAGGGGTGGTCGCGGCGCCGGACACGCCTCCCAGCGAGGAACCGCCCGACACGGAGTTCTTGGGAGAGACCGCCTCCCTCGGTTACGGACCCACCTGGGTGCCGGAGGGGTTCCTGGAGTACCGGCGGACCTTCGAGAGCACCCCCCCTCCCGAGCCGGTGGAGGGCGAGGGGCCCACCGAGTGGAGCCACACCCGGTCGTGGACCAGCGGGCCGGTCGAGGAGGCGGCGGTGACGGCGCCGACGGTCACCGTGTGGGTGCTCAAGTACGAGAACCCCCAGACGAACCACAACCTGGACGACCTGCCCGAGGTCCAGCTGGACGACACGACCACCGCTCACGTCAACGAGGACCAGCGGGGGTACCGCAGTCGCCTCTCGTGGTTCCCCGCGCCGGACGTGCTCGTCGTGGTCACCGCCTCGTCGATCGAGGATTCCTTCAGGGTGGCGACGGACGTCGCCCGGTCGGTCCGGGCCGACGTCCACGTCGAGTTCCCGATGCCGCTGGAACTCGACGGACCGAACCCGGCGCGCTCGGTCTCCCTGGGGGCCCAGCCCGGGGACGAACGGGCATGGTCGGCCCTGCTGTCCACCGGCGTGCCCGGCGAGGAGGACTACCAGGCGGAGCTGGAGGTCGAGTACCTCCCGGACCGCCCCGAGGTGGACCAGCCCTGGATGCCCGACGGCGCGCCGCCCCCGGTGGAGACCCCCGTCCTCGGTGGGACGGCGTTCTTCTACGCCCCGCACCACCCGTGGTCCTCCGGTGGCCGACCGGCGTCGCTGGTCGTCCCGACCGCCGACGGGCGGTGGCTGGTCGTGCGGGACGGCCGGCCCACCGAGGGGAGCTCGGTGACGATGGACGACCTGGTCGACGTCGCCGACAGCCTCGTCGTGCACCCGGACGTCGACCGGTCGTGGGTGGGCACTCGTCCCTGAGCCCACCGGGACGGCGGTGAGGGGTCGTCGGCCCGGGCCGCGAGGCGCGGCCGTCGTCGCTGCTGGCACCCGGCCACCCCCCTATGCTCGCGGGGTGGTGCGGGTGCTGGCGGTCGCCGACGGGGTCGTGGAGAAGCTGTGGACCGAGCAGGTCCGGGCCTACGACGTCGCGCTGGTCCTCGGCGCCGGTGACCTGCCCTTCGACTACCTCGAGTACCTGAGCACCGAGCTCGGCGTGCCCTGCGTCTTCGTCCCCGGCAACCACGACCAGGACCTCGGCGGTTACACGAAGGTGCGGGGGATGTGGACCAGAGGGGGCATGCCGGTCTCCTGGCCCGGCCCCGCCGGAGCGGTCAACGCCGACGGCCGGGTGGTCGACGTCGCGGGCCTCCGGATCGCGGGCCTCGGCGGCTGCCTCCGCTACCGCGAGGGCGCGAACCAGTGGACCGAACGCGAGCAGGCCCGGCGGGGACGGCGGGTGTGCCGCCGGGCGGCGGCGCGGCGCTGGCGGGACGGCAGGGGGGTGGACGTGCTGCTGACGCACGCGCCCCCGTTCGGGTGCGGCGACCTCGACGACCCGCCCCACCGCGGCTTCCGCTGCCTGCACGACGTGGTGCGCCGCCTCCGGCCGCCGCTGCTGGTCCACGGCCATATCCATCCGGAGTACGGACCCCGCGCGCGCGAGGGCCATCTGGGTAACACTCTGCTGGTCAACGCCGCTTATCACCGTGTAGTCGAGATTCCCGTTCCATAGCCACCCCGGAGGTGGAACGTGCGCCGTGACACCGGCTTCCCCCACGCGGACGCCGAGAACGACTTCCTCCGCTCCCGGCGCCAACAGGTGCTGGCCCGGCTCTCGGCCTGGCTGCGACGGGAGCCGGACGACGTCAACATCATGCTGCCGTTCACCGAGGTCGTCGAAGCCCTCGGCCAGGTGGGCGAGCGGAGGCTGGGGTTGCGCGTCATCCGCTTGGACACCGTGGTCGGCAGCGTGGACCGGACCAGGGACTTCGACCGCCGGTTCCGCCCGACCTCGACCAGGGTGCGGGAGCGGTGGGAGCGGCTGGCGCGGGCGCAACGGCGGGGTGAGGCCGTCCCGCCCATCGCCGTCTACCGGATCGGGGACCTGCACTTCGTCCAGGACGGCCACCACCGGGTCTCGGTGGCGATCGCGCACCACAACGACACGATCGACGCCTACGTCACGGAGATCATCACCAAGATCGACGCGGCGGGGATCCGTTTCCGGGGCGACCTGATGGTCAAGGCGGACCGCCGGCTGTTCCTGGAACGGGTCCCCCTGCCAGGGGAGGCGCGCGCGGCGGTCGTGCTGACGGACGCCTGGGAGTACACGGAGCTCAGCGAGACCGTGGAGGCCTGGGGCTTCCGGCTCATGCAGGACGAGGGCACGTTCCTGGACCGCACCACGATCGCCCGGCGCTGGTACCACGAGGAGTTCCGCCCGGTGGTGCGGCTGCTCCGCTCGGCCGAGTTGATCGCGGACCGCACCGAGGCGGAGGCGTACCTCCGCGTGGGTTGCGAGCGGTACCGGCTGATGCGGACGCACCGCTGGGACGACGAGATCATCGAAGCGGTACGACGCGGTCCCCGGCGCTGACCAGGGGGTCGGCGCCGGGGACCGGCGGGGTGCGTCATGCCTCCAGGGTCAGGTTCCTGCCCGTGGAGGGGTCGAAGAGCTGGACCTTGCCCAGGTCGAACCACACCTCGTGGTGGTCGCCCTCGCGCACCGGCGAGACCGCCGAGAGCCGGGTCACCAGCTGGCCCTCACTGGCGGGGACGTCCGAGCTGCCCGAGTCGGCGGCGAGTTCCTCCAGTTCGGCGGAGCGGGCCTTCTCGTCGAGCGCGTAGTAGACGTACTTGTCCGACCCCATCGACTCCACCACGTCGACCAGGCCGGTGAAGACGTCTCCCTCGGCGCGCATCCGGTCGTCGACCAGGCTGGCGTCCTCGAAGTGCTCGGGCCGGATGCCGAGGATGACCTCGCGGGGCGCGTCCGCCCGCTCCATCGCACGCCGCAGCCGGTCGGTGAGCCGGATCTCGCCGAGCGCGGTGGCGAGCCCGCCGTCCGCGACGGCGGCGGGGACGAAGTTCATCGCGGGCGAGCCGATGAACCCGGCCACGAACAGGTTCGCGGGGTGCTCGTAGAGGTGCTGGGGAGCGCCGATCTGCTGGACCACTCCCCCGCGCATGACCACGACCCGGTCACCGAGGGTCATCGCCTCGGTCTGGTCGTGGGTGACGTACACCGTGGTGGTGCCGAGCTGCTTCTGGAGCCGCGACACCGAGGTGCGCATCTGGACCCGCAGCTTGGCGTCGAGGTTCGACAGCGGCTCGTCCATGAGGAAGGCCTTCGGGTTCCGCACGATCGCCCGCCCCATCGCGACCCGCTGCCGCTGACCACCGGAGAGGTTCGACGGCCGCCGGTCCAGGTGCTGGGTGAGGTCGAGGATCCTCGCGGCCTCGTTCACCTTGCGGTCGATCGTGGCGGTGTCCAGCTTGGCCAGCCGGAGGGGGAAGGCCATGTTCTCCCGGACGCTGAGGTGCGGGTAGAGCGCGTAGGACTGGAACACCATGGCGATGTCGCGGTCCTTGGGAGCCCGGTCGTTGACCACCGTCCCGTCGATGCGCAGCTCACCGGAGGTGATGTCCTCCAGGCCGGCGATCATGTTCAGCGTGGTGGACTTCCCACAGCCCGACGGGCCCACCAGGATGATGAACTCGCCGTCGGCGATCTCGATGTTGACCTCCTGGACGGCGAGGGCGCCGTCCGGGTAGCGCTTGGTCACCCGGTCCAAGACGATGTCTGACATTGTCACCTCATCCCTTGACAGCGCCGGAGGTCAGGCCCGCGACGATGCGGCGCTGGAAGAACAACACGGCCACGATGATCGGCACCGTGATGACCACGGCCGCCGCGGAGATGGACCCGGTCGGGTCCTGGAACTGCGAGTCACCGGTGAAGAACGACAGCGCCACCGGGACGGTGCGTGACCGCTCGGTCGAGGTCAGGGTGAGCGCGAACAGGAAGTCGTTCCAGCAGAAGATGAACACCAGGATCGCGGTGGTGAAGACGCCGGGCGCGGCCAGCGGAGCGATGACCTTCAGGAAGGCCTGGCCGGGCGTGGCGCCGTCCATCTTCGCCGCCTTCTCCAGCTCCCAGGGGATCTCCCGGAAGAAGGCCGACAGCGTGTAGATCGCCAGCGGCAGCGAGAAGGTGATGTAGGGCAGGATCAGCCCCGGCCAGGTGTCGAACAGGCCGAGGGTCCGCTCGATCTCGAACAGGGGCGAGACCAGCGAGATCTGGGGGAACATCGCGATGAGCAGGGACACCCCGACGAGCAGCCGCTTCCCCGGGAACTGGAGGCGGGCGATCGCGTAGGCCGCCATCGTGCCGAGGACGACGGCGATCGCGGTCGCGATCAGGGCGATGCCGATCGAGTTCAGCAACGCCCGCAGGAACTCGGTGGTCGACAGGATCGACCGGTAGTTCTCGAGTGTCCACTCCCTCGGGATGAAGTTCCCGTCGTTGAGGGTGGCGGGTGTCTTGAACGACAACGACATGATCCACAGCACCGGAACGAGGGCGTAGACCACCACCAGGGTGTTCAGCAGGCTCCACCTGAGCTTGCGTGCCCGGGTGTCGGTGCCTCCGAACGCGGCCATCAGCGCCTCCCCTCGGTGTCACTGCCCGGTGCGGCGGTGCCGAAGAGCTTCACGAAGACGAACGCGATCAGGGCCACCGACAGGAAGATCAACACCGACATGGTGGAGCCGATCCCCAGGTTGAGCGCCTGGATCAGGTTCGTGTTCGCGAGGATCGACACCGAGGAGGTGTCCTGTGCTCCCGAGGTCAGCACGTAGATGTTGTCGAAGATGCGGAACGCGTCGAGCGTCCGGAACAGCAGGGCCACCAGGATCGCCGGCTTCATCACCGGGACCATGACCTTGATGAACCGCTGCCACGGGCCGGCCCCGTCCATGGACGCGGCCTTGAGCAGGTCGTCCGGTACGAGCGCCAGGCCGGCCATCAGCAGCAGGGCCATGAAGGGCGTCGTCTTCCAGACCTCGGCCAGCGTGATGATCGCCAGGGCGCTGGCCTGGTCGGTGAGCGGAGCGGAGCCGGGGGCGAACAGGTTGGCGAGGTACCCGGTGTCGGGGGTCCAGGCGTACCGCCAGGAGAAGGCGGCGACGACGGTGACGATCCCGTAGGGCACCAGCGCCGAGGTCCGCACCAGTCCTCGACCCACGATCGTCCGGTGCATGATCAGCGCGAGCGCCATGCCCAGCACCAGCTCGATCGCGACCGAGACGACGGTGATCAGCAGGGTCACCCCGAACGAAGTCCACCAGTAGCTGCTGGTGAGCACCTCGACGTAGTTGGCGAGGCCCACGAACTCCTGGTCAGCCGGGAACCGGAGGTCGTAGCGCTGGAGCGACAGCCAGACGGAGTAGATGATCGGCCAGCCGGTGACCGCGATCATGACGAGCGCGGCGGGAGCGCACAGCAGCAGGGCCAGGCGGCGCTCCGACCGCTGTCCCTCGGTGAGCGTCCGGCGCCCCGACCGGGTGCCACCGGTCCGCCCACCGCGTCCCGACCCGCCCGCCGGGCTCGGGCCCGGCTCGGCGGTCCCGTCCGCCGGGGAGCCGGGGGCCGCCTGGTCCTCGGAGAGGCGTTCCCCGCTCATGGCAGCACCCCCTTCGACTCCAGCGCCTTCTGCACGGACACCCGCAGCTCCTCCGCGGTTCGTTCCGGATCGATCGCCGAGGGCGGGGACAACGTGTGCGACAGCACCGTCGAGACGTTCTGGTAGGCCGGGGTCGAGGGCCGGTTCGCCGCGTTCTGGACGCTCTCGAGGATCGCGTCCTTCATCGGGTAGGCCTCGAGCATCTCGGGCTCGTCGTAGACGCTCTCGATCGTGGGGGGCACGCCGCTGTTGATCGCCGAGAACTTCTGGTTCTCCGCGTTGCGCAGGCAGAGCGCGGCGTCGAACGCCTCGTCAGGGTGTTCGGAGTAGGTGCTGACGGCCAGGTTGTACCCGCCGATGGTGGACCGGCTGGGGCTGCCAGGCTCCACCCCCGGGTAGGGGGCCCACCCGACGTTCTGGGCGAGCTCCGGTGTCTCCGCCTGCATGGCGGCGTAGACGAAGGGCCAGTTGATCTGGAAGGCGGCGTTGCCGGTCTGGAAGGCCAGGCGGGCGTCGTCCTCCATCGCGTTGGTCAGGCCCGGGTGCGCGAGGCCGGAGGTGGCGAAGTCGCGCAGCACCTGGAGGGCGCGGACGGCACCCTCGTCGAACTCCGCGCGCAGGCCGTCCTCGGAGAGCATGTGCCCGCCGGCCGACGCGGTGATGGAGTTGTAGTGGACGACCAGGCCCTCGTACTGCGCTCCCGTGATGAGGATGGTGTGCGGGTCCCCGGCGTCCTTGAGCTCCTGGGCCGCCTCCATCATGTCGTCCCAGGTCTCCGGCGGCTCGTCGACCAGGTCGGTCCGGTACCAGAGCAGTTGGACGTTGGTGTTCTTCGGAGCCGCGTAGAGCCGGTCCTCGTACCTGGCGGACTCGAGCGGCCCCTCCAGCGTGCCTTCCTCCGCCTCGGCCCGGTGCTCGCCGGTCCACTCCTGGATCCACTCGGCACCGGCGAACTCCTGGGTCCACATGAGGTCGAGTCCGAGGACGTCCATGTCACGGTCCTCGGCCGCCAGCCGCCGGACCATCTGGAGCCGCTGGTCGTCGGCGCCTCGGGGCAGTTTGTTGTAGACGATCTGGTACCGCCCGGCGGCCCGCTGGTTGCAGTTCTCCACAACCGTCTCCAGGCCATCCTCGGGCGCGTAGTAGAGGTTGACGGTGATCCCCTGCTGGTCGGCGCCGCAGGCCGCCAGCGGTATCGCGAGCAACGCGACCCCCATAGCCGCCGCGGCCCGCCCCGGCCGCGCACGCATCGCGGGGCGCCCCATCGCTGCCTCCTCCCGGCGACGGCTGAGGCGACACCCCGGCACCGCGTCGACACCGCCCGGGTGACCACAGCCGGCACCACGTCGTGCCCGCACTGATCGCCGGTCGCCGCCCTGGCGGTGACCGGCCGCCTCGGGGTGCGTCTCGTCACACCCCGGGAACGGCGCATCGAACCTAAGGCCGTTGATCACCTTCCGCAACAGGTACTGCGCAAGATGCGAGATCTGTTATAAAAATGGGTCTCCAAGCAGCCCGTTACTCGGCCAGGTTCTCACAGTCGGTGACTCCTAACCGGACAAATCCGGAATCAACCCCCACTAGGGTCATTCCCGTTCGTGGAAGCCTCAGGACGCGGACGGTGGCCGCATCGCCAACTTCGCGAGCAGATCCCTACCCTGTTCGGCGTTGCGCGGATGGCACAGGACGTCGTACCGCCCGGCGACCAGTTGGCTCGCGGAGACGAAGTCCCGCCGCCCCCGCGCCGAGCCGTAGGTGACCGCCGCGAAGAGGAGCCCGAAGAGCACGCCGGTCCCGAGACCGACGAGCACCGGCCCGATGAAGACGCCCTCCGTTCCGCTGAACAGGCTGAGCAGGATTCCGACGAACAGGCCGAACCACGCGCCCGAGGCGGCCCCGCCCGCGAGTACCTTGCCCCAGGAGAGCTTGCCGGTCACCCGCTCCACGAGCATCAGGTCGACACCGACGATCGTCACCTCCTGCACCGGGAAGTCGCTCTCGGCCAGGTAGTCGACCGCGCGCTGCGCCTCCTCGTACGTGCCGTACGAGCCGATCGGCCACCCGGTGGGCGGAGTGGGCAGTCTCGGCGCGCTGCGCGCGTCTCTGCCCGAGCTGCCGAAGGGACTGGTCACCGGTTCTCACCTCCGTGAACGGGAACTTCCATCCTGCCAACGATCAGGGCGACTGGCAGTTCCTGCGAATCGTTCGTGGCGACCATGATCCCTGTCTCGTTCCACGGAGGCGCGGCCGTCCCGGTCTCGACCCACCCCGCCCCGTCACCGCGCTCGTACCCTCACAGCGGGAGCACGGTCGCGAGGCGCCGGTAGGCCGGCCTCGGATCCGCTCCGTCCGCCGTCAGCACCTGCACCGACACGTGGTCGGCACCGGCGTCGAGGTGGGCCGTCACCTTCGCCGCGACCGACTCGTCGGTCCCCCAGGCCACCAGGTCGTCGATCAGGGCGTCGCTGCCGTCGTCGGCGATGTCCTGCTCGGTGTACCCCAGTCGCAACAGGTTGTTCGTGTAGTTCACGAGCCTGAGGTAGGGGTTCGCGACCGGGGGACGACCGACGGCCCGGGCGGTCGCCGGATCGCTCTCCAGCACCACCTTGTGCTCCGGGGCCAGCAGGACGCCGGCGCCCAGGACCTCCCGCGCCCGCCTGGTGTGCTCGGGAGTGGTCAGGTAGGGGTGTGCCCCGGCGGTGCGTTCACCCGCCAGCCGCAGGGCGCGGGGACCGAGCGCCGCCAGCACGCGGCGGTCCAGCGGAACGGGGCGGGCGGCGCTGTCCAGCTCGTCGAGGTACTCCACCAGCCGGGTGTACGGGCGGACGTACCCGGCGCCGACCGCCTCGCGGTGCCCGGCCCCGATCCCCAGCAGGAACCGGTTCGGGTACCGCGCCTCGATCCGGTGGAAGGACTCCGCGACGGTGTCGGCCGGGGAGTCCCAGATGTTGACGATGCCGGTGGCCACCACCAAGCGCGTCGTCGCCGCGAGCAGGTGCTCGACGACGTCGAGGTCGGCGGAGGGCGAACCACCCACCCAGAGCGTCCCGTATCCGAGCTCCTCCAGTTCCGCGGCGGTCTCCGCCCCCACCGCACCGGTCAGGAACGGGGCGGGCCGCCAGATGCCGATACGGCCGAGTCGTGGGCTCATGATCGTCTCCTTCCGTCCTCCGTGCGAACGTTCCCGGTCCCTGATCTCATTCCGCATCTCATCCCGAAGTTCCGGCGACGGCGAGTCGAGGCGGCCGGGAACAGCCAACCGGGGAGCTCGGACCGGGCACGTCGGTCGGTGGGTGGGTGGGTGGGTGGCGTCCCGCGCCGCCCGCGCCGGGTGACCAGCGGCCCCCTGGCCGCCGCGACCAACGCCCGCCCCGGGGCCACCTCGTCGATCGTCTCCGCGCCAGGCGATGGCGCGCCCGAGCCGCCACCCCCGAGACGGTGTGCCACGCGGAGGCCAGGCCGGTGGTGCTCGTCCGCTGCCCCTGGCAAGGACAAGGAGTGATCTCGTCGCGCTGGTCCGGGCGCGGGTCCCACCCGCCGTCGAGGTCGAACCCGGCCCGAAGGGCGCGACCGCCGGAGTCCGTCCTGTTCGCGAAGGCGGAGGCGGGGACCGCCGACCGCCCGTACCCGCCGAACCGTCACCACCAGCAGCCGCGCCGGCACCGGGCGGGAGACACCGACGTCCTCGTGGTCGCCAGCCCTCGCCCCGACGTCGGCGCACGCGTGCCCACCGACGCGGTGAGGTCCGCTGGCCCGAGGACCAGCGGCTCGAACCGTGGAGCGGAGGCCGCGACCACCTCCGGCCGGCGGGGGCCCTGGACCGCTCGGTCCGGCTCGGATCGACGCGGCCCGAGGGGAGGCCGAGGCCCGCCAGCCGCGGTCGCGGTGCCGGGTCCCGCGCCGTCGAGTTCCTCGAACGCTGCTGGTGGGAGCCAGGGCGGACCCGGGCGGCCACTCCACGGTGCCGCGCCGGGCGAGTGGGCTCACCGGGACGTCGTGGAAGGGGTGGCGGGCGCCGACGAACGACCGGACCGCCTGCGGGCGACCGAGGCGGAGCGGCCGCCCGCGTGCCGTGGCCGACCTGACCCGACCCGGGTGGCTTCTCGCTCCCCCTCGGATCCGGGGCCGGCACGGCAGCGGGCCCGGCACGCCCGCACGCGGTCCACCCCCTCCTGGGATGCTGGGGGGATGGCTGGCACCGCCGACACCACCCGCACGCTGGACCTCGCCCTCCGCAAGGCCGGGGCGGTGTGGGTGGCTCCCGGGAACCGGCCGGCCAGGCTGGTGTGGACCGTGTGGCGCGGTGGTGCGCTGTGGGTGGCGGTCGGACCGGGGGAACAGCAGGTGCCCGGCCTCGCCGACGACTCCCTCTGCCAGGTGACCGTGCGGTCGCCGAGCACCCGTTCGCACCTGCTGGAGTTGCGAACGCGTGCCCGGCTGGTCACACCCGACGAGGACACCCTCGCCGCGCTCACGGCGGCCCGCCGCAACCGGCCGCCCTCCTGGACGGAGGTCTACCGCCTCGTCCCGGAGCCGGGCGAGGCGGAGGAGGCCCCCGGATGAGGGCGCCCCCCGCCCTCGACGGGCGGGGCCGCCCGAATCAGGCCTGAGCCCGCTGACCGGCCGCCCTGGGTACCTGGCCGTCGGCCAACTTGGCGCAGGTGTCCGCCAGGGACCCGAGTTCCTCCCCTGGCAACACCGAGGTGAAGTACTGGCTGACACCAGCCAGGTGAGTGGAGACCGCCATGCGCAGGCGGTCCTTGCCCTGTTTCGTGAGTACCGCCATCACGCCGCGACCGTCCGTGTCGACTCTGACCCTGCGCACCAGCCCGACACGCTCCAGCCTGTCGACGAGTCGGGTGACACCCGACCTGGACAGCAGTACCGCGTCCGCCAGTTCGGTCATTCTGAGCCGTTGTTCGGGAGCCTCAGCGAGATGGACGAGCACGTCGTAGGCCGCCAGGGAGAGCCGCTGCTTGGCGATGAGGTCGGCCTCCAGGCACCGCGTGACGCGGGCGTGTGCCCGGAGGAAGCTGCGCCAAGCCGCGATCTCGTCTCCGTTGGGTAATCGGCCGAGAACGGTATCCGACACGAGATCGATGTTACGGAACGCGCGCGACCGTGCGCACAGCGCCCCCCGGGAATGATGACTCTCCGCGTTCGCCCGGGTACGACCACCCGGGGAACGGCGGGCGGGACCGGTACCAGCGGGTGCCCGCGCCGTAGCATGGAGGCCGCACCAAGGTCCAGCAGCCTCATCAACGACGAAAGGCCCGGTGTTCGCAAGTGACTCCTGCCCAACCGGCTGACACCGCACTCTCGCCGGAGACGGTGCGCGAGGCGCTGTCGCGGGTCGAGGACCCGGAGATCCACCGGCCCATCACCGAGATCGGGATGGTCAAGGACATCACCGTCGGTGAGGGCGGAGTGGTGGATGTCGGGATCTACCTGACGGTCGCCGGATGTCCCATGCGCGACCGCATCACCCGGGACGTCAAGGCAGCCGTCGAGGCGCTGCCCGGCGTCTCCGACGTGCGCGTCGAACTGGACGTGATGAGCGACGAGCAGCGTTCCGAACTGCGCAGGACGCTGCGCGGTGACTCGGCGGAACCGAGGATCCCCTTCGCCGAACCGGGCTCCCTCACCAGGGTGTACTGCGTGGCCTCCGGCAAGGGAGGCGTCGGGAAGTCCAGCGTGACGGTCAACCTCGCCGCCGCGTTGGCCGCGCGGGGTCTCTCGGTCGGCGTCGTCGACGCCGACATCTACGGGCACTCGGTCCCGAGGATGCTGGGGGCCTCCGGCAAGCCCACCAAGGTCGAGTCGATGATCATGCCGCCGCAGGCGCACGGCGTGAAGGTCATCTCCATCGGCATGTTCACCCCCGGGAACTCCCCCGTGGTGTGGCGTGGCCCCATGCTCCACCGCGCCCTCCAGCAGTTCCTGGCCGACGTCTTCTGGGGCGACCTGGACATCCTGCTGCTCGACCTGCCCCCCGGCACCGGTGACATCGCCATCTCGGTCGCCCAGCTCATCCCCAACGCCGAGATCCTGGTCGTGACGACGCCGCAGCAGGCCGCCGCCGAGGTGGCCGAACGGGCCGGGGCGATCGCCATGCAGACGCGGCAGCGCATCGCGGGTGTGGTCGAGAACATGTCGTGGCTCGAACTGCCGGACGGTCAGCGGATGGAGCTGTTCGGCAGTGGCGGGGGCCAGCTGGTGGCGGACTCGCTCTCCCGGTCGGCGGGGGCCGAGGTCCCGCTGCTGGGTCAGGTGCCGCTGGACCAGCGCCTGCGGGAGAACGGCGACGCCGGCACCCCGCTGGTGCTCGCCGAGCCCACCGCCCCCGCCGCCCAGGTGCTGCTCGACGTCGCCAAGCGGCTCTCCGTGCGCGCACGCGGGCTCGCCGGTCAGATGCTGTCGGTGACGCCGGTCCGCCGTTCGAATCCAGCCGAGCGGAGCACAGGCTGAGCCGATCGGGGGAAGTTGGGTCGGGGCCGCCCTCGGGCGGCCCCGATCGCGTTCGTGGCCGGTCTCCCGCGCCTCCGGGCCTCCCCCGGCGTGGGCTCAGGTGGCGTCGGGGTCGATGGGGGGGCGCTCCCCCGGCCGCAGGGACGGCTCAGGTGGGCGGGCGGGCCCCGAGCCGGCGGTGGGATGGCCGTTCGGCTTCTCCGGGGCGCCGTCCGCCAGCGGCCGGTCGTCGTCGAACAGCTTCCTGGCCTGGTCGGTGATGGCCGTCTTCGGGTTCAGGTTCCGGAGACCACGCAGGTCCTCCAGCGGTTTGCGCAGTTCGTCGAACTCGGGGCCCATCTCCGAGCGGATCTGCTCACGCGCTCCCGACGCGTAGTCGCGGACCTTGCGGATGGTGTTGCCCAACCAGGCGGCAGCGGCGGGCAGCCGTTCCGGGCCGAAGATGAACAGACCGACGAGCAGCAGCACGAACAGCTCCGGCCACCCAATGTTCTCGAACACCCTGGCACCTCCTCCGCACCCGCGAACAGCCTAACGGTTGCCCGGTCATGCGAAAGGGTCTCGGGTGGGACGGTTCCGGCCGGTCAGCGGTTCTGGTCCGAGTCGAGGATGACCGGGATCACCAGGACCCCGTCGCCCCGCACGATCTCCAGCTCGATCTCGTCACCGATCTGGCGCTGGCCGACCGCGAGGAGCAGTTCGTCCGCGCCGCCCACGGGCTGGTCGTCGACCTTGGTGATGACGTCGCCCTCCTGGACACCGGCCCGCTCCGCCGCCCCGCCCTCGCGCACGTTGGCCACCTCGGCGCCGTACTGGTTGCCCGACACCCTGGTGACCGGGTTCACCCCGAGGTCCGGGTGTTCCACCCGGCCGTGCTGGATGAGGTCCTCGGCGATCCGACGCACCTGGTTGACCGGGTTGGCCAGCCCGATCCCGATGGAGCCGCCGCCCGGCGTGGCCTCCCGGATCGCGGTGTTGATGCCGACGAGGGCACCGGACGAGTTGACCAGTGCCCCACCCGAATTGCCCCGGTTGATCGCCGCGTCCGTCTGGATGGCGTTGATCACCGAGGTCTCCGCGGCTGGCAACCGGGACGGCCGGTCCAGGGCGCTGACGATGCCGGAGGTCACGGTGTTGGGGAGGTTCAGCGGGTTCCCGATGGCCAGGACCGTGTCCCCCACGGCGAGCTGGTCGCTGTCACCCAGCTCGATCACCGTCAGGTTCTCGACCTCGACCTTCAGCACGGCGAGGTCGGTGCGCTGGTCCCGGCCGACCAGCGAGGCCTCCGCCCTGCTGCCGTCGGAGAAGACGACGTCGATGTCGGGGGAGTCGGCGTCGGCGGCCGAGGCGACCACGTGTTCGTTGGTCACCACGTAGCCCTCCTCGTGGATGACCACGCCGGAACCCGCACCGTCGCCGGTGTCGACGGAGACCACGGCTGGCCGCACCCGGCTGACCACCTCCGCGAGGGAACCCGGCTCCCGTTCCACGGCGGTGTCGGCCTCGGCGAGCGTCACGTCGGGACGGTTCAACACGCTGCCACCCTCGGCGGTGATCCGGCCGAGGAAACCGCCGGCCAACCCGACGAGGAGGGCGGCCGCGAACAACGCGCCCAGCGCGGTCGGCTTCACCCGCTGCCCGAAGAGCACCTCGCGGGCGCTCAAGCGCGCGGCCGCGCGCGGGGGTTCGGCGTCGGGGTCACCGTCGCTGGTCCCGGCCTCCAGAGCGGGCGGCCCCAGCACGGCCGGCGCGCTCGGATCCCGCCAGGCGTCCCGTTCGTCGGCCCACATGGTCGGCTCGGGGGGCGTCACCGGCCGGGAGGGACCCGGCTGCCGCCGCGGACCTTCTCCCCCACCTGTGGGACGTCCGAACGCCGCCGCGAGCTCCGCGTGTTCGGGGGGCCGGAGCCGGATGGGCGGCGGGGCCGCCGAGCCGGTGGGACGGTCGAACGCGCCGGTCACATGGTCGGGCCGGCCGAACACCGCCTCCTCGGCGGACCGGGGCGCCCTCGGCGCGCTGACCGGAGCGGCCGATCCCGCGGGGGTGTCCCGCCGGACGGCCTGGTCGTCGTTCCGACCGTGGTCGGTGCCCTCGGAGTCTCGGCCAGGAGAGGAAGGCGGCAGCTGCTGACTCATCGCTTCCCGAGCGGTAGGGGTCGTGTCGGTCCGAAGCCGGCGACGTCCGACGCGCCGACGGTGGTCTCAGCTTAGGCCGTCGGGGCCGGGGAGGACTGTCGTTCTTCGTCGGTTGGCGTCGTCGACCGTCTCCGGCCGGGGTCGGGTGGTCCGTGCGGTGACGGCCGCGATGGCCGGGTTCGCCCGGTCCCAGGGCGAACACGAGCCAGGTCCGTCACGTGCGCTCCCAGGGTGCGGTACCACTGGTGAAGTGGGCGTATCCCCGGAGGGCGTCCCGTGGTCGGGCCGGCCGTCGGCCGGGGACGGGGAGCGACGACGCGGGGGGTCCGGACGGCGGCGGTCAGCGCCGCGCGTCCTCGACATCCGCGATCGCCCGCAGGACGCGCACGTCGGACACGCTGTGGGCGGTTCCGAGCGACTGGGCGAAGTAGCTGACCCGAAGTTCCTCGATCATCCACCGGATCTTCCGCAGTTCCCTGGCCGAGGTCGCGCTCCCGGCCAGGCGTTGACGCGCGTCGTCGTAGGCCTCGCGTACCGCCGCCACCTGGTCGGTCAGCTGGGCGTCCCTCGCGGGGTTCTCCGGGAGCTTCTCCAGGCGGCGTTCCATCGCCTGGAGGTACCGGGGGAGTTGGGCGATCCGGGCCGCCCCCGTCGCGGTCACGAACCCCGGGTACACGAGTTCCGCCAGCTGCCGCCGGACGTCCTCCCGGCCAGCGGCGAGGGCGGGCGCGGTGGAGGCGGCCAACGCGCGCTCCACGGAGGTCGCCGCGGCGAGGGTGTCGCTCACGTGGCGTACGACGGTGTGCACCCGGGCGGGCAGTTCGCTCCGGAGCTTCTCCCGCAGCCGGTCGAAGGCGGCCGGGTCCCTGCCCGGGGCCCCCGCTCCCACCAGGATCGAGTCGGCCGCGCAGTCGACGCAGTCGTCCAGCAGGGCCGGCAGGCCGCCGTGCGGGTTGCGGGTCAGCGCGAGCTTCCGCGCGTTGCTGAGGCTGTTCTTGAGAGACCGCAGGGGAGAGGGCACGTTGAGCAGGACCAGGCGCCGGAAACCGCGCCACATGGCCCGCCGGGCCTCCCCTGGGGTCTCGAACATGCGGACGGAGACGGTGTCGCCCTCGTCGACGAGGGCGGGGTAGGCGGTGACGGTCAACCCGTCCTGGTCCTGGCGGTACTCGGTGGGCAGTTCACCCAGATCGTTCCAGCTGGTCAGCCCGGTGCGTTCCAGTGACCGGGCCGCGTGGGAGAGGGTGGCGCGCACCCGGCCGCGCAACCTCGCCTTGATCGCCCCGAGGTCCCGGCCCTCCGCGACGGTCCCACCGTCGCCGTCCACCACCCGGAACGTGACCCTGAGGTGGTCGGGGAGCTGGTCGGTTCGCCAGGCGTCGCGGGGAACGCTGACCCCGGTCAGCCGGTGGAGCTCCCGTTCGAGCGCCGGCAGCAGTGCCAGCTCCGAGTCGGGGCTGATCCGGGAGAGCACCGTCCTGGCCACGTCCGGAACGGGCACGAAGTTCCGCCGGACGTTCTTGGGCAGGGTGCGGATCAGCGCGGTGACCAGCTCGGACCGCAGGCCGGGCACCTGCCAGGTGAACTGCTCCGGCGTGACCTGGTTGAGGGCGGCCAGCGGGACGTCGACGGTGATGCCGTCGCTGGTGGTACCCGGCTCGAAGTGGTAGGACAGCGGCATCTCCAGACCCGGCTGCCGCCACGTGTCCGGGTAGTCGGACTGGCTGACGCCCCCCGAGTTCTCGTTCACCAGCATCGACCGGTCGAAGGTCAGCAGGTCGGGCTGGGTGGTCCTGGTCTTCTTCCACCAGGTGTCGAAGTGCCGTGCGGAGACGACCTCCGCCCCGACCCTCGCGTCGTAGAACTCGAACAGCGTCTCGTCGTCCACGACGATGTCCCGGCGGCGCGCCCGGTGCTCGAGTTCCTCGACCTCCGCCAGCAGCCGGCGGTTCTCGTGGAAGAAGCGGTGCCGGGTCTCCCAGTCCCCCTCCACCAGGGCGTGGCGGATGAACAGTTCCCGGCTCACCTCCGGATCGATCCGCCCGTAGTTGACCTTGCGGCCGGTGACGAGCGGGATGCCGTAGAGCGTGACCCGCTCGAGGGCCATCACGGCTCCTCGCCGCTTCTCCCAGTGCGGCTCGCTGTGGAAGCGTTTCACGAGGTGGCCCGCGAGGCGTTCCACCCACTCGGGTTCGATGCGGGCGACGACGCGCGCCCACAGCCTGGTGGTCTCGACGAGCTCGGCGGCCATCACCCACCTCGGCTGCTTCTTGAACAACGCCGAGCCGGGGAAGACGGCGAACCGGGCGTTGCGGGCACCCTGGTAGTCCTGCTTCGGCCCCTCCTTGAGCCCGACGTGCGAGAGCAGGCCGGCCAGCAGCGCGAGGTGGACGCGCTGCGGCTCCTCCCTCGCGGTGCTCATCGGCAGGTCGAGCTGTTTGGCGATCTGCCGGAGCTGGGAGTGCACGTCCTGCCACTCGCGCACCCGCAGGTAGTTCAGGAACTCGTTGCGGCACAGCCTCCTGAACCTGTTCGAGGTCAGTTCCCGCTGCTGCTCCCGCAGGTAGTCCCAGAGGTTCAGGTAGCTGAGGAAGTCGGACTCCTGGTCTGCGAACCGGGCGTGCTTCTCCGCGGCGGCCTGTTGCCGTTCGGCCGGGCGTTCCCTCGGGTCCTGGATGGAGAGCGCGGCGGCGATCACCAGGACCTCCTGCACGCAACCGTTCCGCTCGGCCTCCAGCACCATCCTGCCGAGCCGGGGGTCGACGGGGAGCTGGGCGAGTTTCCGCCCCAGCCTGGTGAGGCGGCGGCCACCGTCCTCGTCCACCTCCAGCGCTCCCAGTTCGTGCAGGAGTTGGACGCCGTCCCGGATGTTGCGGGCGTCGGGTGGTTCGACGAAGGGGAAGGCCGCGATGTCCCCCAGCTCCAACGCGGTCATCTGGAGGATGACCGAGGCCAGGTTCGTCCGGAGGATCTCGGGGTCGGTGAATTCGGGGCGGTTGTCGAAGTCCTCCTCCGAGTACAGCCGGACGCAGATCCCCTCGGCGACCCGACCGCAGCGGCCCTTGCGCTGGTTGGCCGAGGCCTGGGAGACCGGCTCGATCGGCAGGCGTTGGACCTTCAGCCGGTGGCTGTACCGGGAGATGCGGGCGTTCCCGGTGTCCACCACGTAGCGGATGCCCGGCACGGTGAGCGAGGTCTCGGCGACGTTGGTGGCGAGGACGACCCGCCGGCCGGGGTGCGGGCTGAACACCCGGTGCTGCTCCGCCGCGGACAGCCGGGCGTAGAGCGGCAGGATCTCGGTGTTCCGGAGGTTCGCCTTCTCGAGCGCGTCGGCGGCGTCCCGGATCTCCCGCTCACCGCTGAGGAAGACCAGGATGTCACCCGGTCCCTCCTGGCTGAGCTCGTCGACGGCGTCGCGGATCGCCTGGGTCTGGTCCCGGTCGGGGTCCGGGTCGTCCTCGTCGAGGAGGGGGCGGTAGCGCACCTCCACCGGGTAGGTGCGGCCGGAGACCTCGATGATCGGTGCGCCGTCGAAGTGGCGGGAGAAGCGTTCGGGGTCGATCGTCGCCGAGGTGATGATCAGCTTGAGATCGGGTCGGCGGGGCAGCAGCTGCTTGAGGTAGCCGAGCAGGAAGTCGATGTTCAGGCTGCGTTCGTGCGCCTCGTCGATGATGATGGTGTCGTACTGCCACAGCATGCGGTCCTGCTGGATCTCCGCCAGCAGGATGCCGTCGGTCATGATCTTGAGCAGGGTGTCGTCGGTGGAGCGGTCGGTGAAGCGGACCTTGAAGCCGACCGTCTCCCCCAGCGGCGTGGCCAGTTCCTCCGCCACCCGCTCGGCGACGGTGCGGGCCGCGAGCCGACGAGGTTGGGTGTGCCCGATGGCGCCCCGAACCCCACGTCCGAGTTCCAGGCAGATCTTGGGGAGCTGCGTCGTCTTCCCGGAGCCGGTCTCCCCCGCGACGATGACCACCTGGTGGTCGCGGACGGCGGCGAGGATGTCGTCCTTCTTCCGGCTGACCGGCAGCGCGTCCGGGTAGCGGATCACGGGAGCGGCGGCCCTGCGGCGCGCGACCCGCGTCTCCGCGGCCGCCAGGTCCGCCGTGATCCGGCTCAGGGCGCGCTCCCGCGCGGGTCCGCCACGCGCCTTGCGCGAGCCTTCCAACCGGCGCGCGAGCCGCTGCTCGTCCCGGAGCGTCAGCTCGGGGAGGCGGGCGGCGATCTCGGCCGTCGAAGTCACTGGAGGCGTTCCCATACCGGGGCAAGGATAGGCACACCGCGTCGGCCGGCCACCAGCCATTAACGGTCCGGGGCTGCCTGGCCTGCGTCGAGGAGCGGGCGACGTGACCAGCGCCACCCGGGGCGGTCAGGGACCGACCGGTGCGGGGGTGGTGCTCCCGTCGACGTTGGAGGGGGTGGGGCGGTCGTGCGCGGAAGGCGTCAGGTGCGCGCCCGGCGCCCGGGACCCGGCGCTGGGCGGGCTCGACCTCCCGACCACGGGCGCGTCTCCGGTGGCGGTGACGGTGGTCGCCAGGGGAGCGGGTGGCCGGCCGCCGGCGGCACCGGCGGGCTGGCTGACCGGTTCGCGCCCGTCCCTGGCTCCGGCCTGCTCCGGCACCTGACCACCGGGGGCTCCGGACGGCGTCGCCAGCATGACCGCCCCGAGCATGAGACCCGAGACGACGACGCCGGCCCCGTTGCGCAGCCGGCGGCCGCCGCGGGGCGAGCGGGCGCGCCGGGGCGCCTGGGCCCCGGGCGGTGCGGCGTTGAAGGTTCCCGCGCCGAGGACGGTGTCGCCCTGCCCGAGCGGGGTACCCGACCCGAACGGGGCACCGGAGCCGAGTGGAGGGACACCACCGAACCTGCCGCCCTGCCCGCCTGGCTGAGCGACGACCATCTGGCCGTCGGCGGTGACCGCGAGTTCGTCGGGCCCGGTCGGGAGCTGGGCGCTCTGCGGGATGGCGCGCAGGCTCTCCAGCAGGCCCGCCGGCATGGTGGGAGCGGCGGCGGAACGCAGCGCGGCCCTCGCCTGGCGTTGCGCGCTCGCCTGGCGGGCGCAGCGCACGCACCCGGCGAGGTGGCTCATGGCACGGTCGTGCGCGCCGGGGGTCAGTTCGCCGTCCACCAGCGCGACCACCGCGTCCACGGCGAGGCAGTGTTCGGGCAGCAGACCGTGCCGTTCAGTCATGCGGAGTCCTCCAGGGCGCCGGCTCGGCGACGCTCGAGTGCCGCCTTGAGCGCCTGCCGGCCACGGTGAATCCTGCTCCGAACCGTACCCAGCTTCACCCCGAGCGTGGCGCCGATCTCCTCGTACGAAAGACCTTCCACGTCACACAGCACCACGGCGGCCCTGAACTCCGGGGGGAGTTCGTCGAGCGCCGCCTGGAGGTCGGGATCGAGGTGGGTGTTCGCGAACACCTCCTCGGGGCTGGGGCCGCTGCCCGGGAGCCGGTCGGTGTCCTCGGGCAGGCCCTCCATCCGCAGTCGGGCACGACGGCGGACCATGTCGAGGAACAGGTTCGTGGTGATGCGGTGCAGCCACCCCTCGAAGGTGCCCGGCTTGTACGAGGCGAGCGACCTGAACACCCGGATGAAGGTCTCCTGGGTCAGGTCCTCCGCGTCGTGCGGGTTACCGCTGAGCCTGAACGCCAGGCGATACACCCGATCGGCGTGTTGCCGCACTACTTCGTCCCAGCTCGGCGGCGTCCAACCGGCGGACTCCACCCCGTCGGAGGATGCGCTCGCCGTGTCATGGGGAACTGCGGTCATCGGCTGGGTAGGCATCGTGTGCAGGACACCTCCTACGGGCTAACTGCCATAGGGGAACGCTCACGCGTCCCGTGTTGTTCCCGCGCCTCGCGGGACACCACCGTCTTCGCTGGCGGCTTCACCCTCTCGAACCGGGATGAGGCGGTGGTGAGAACAGGCTGAGAGGACCCTGAGAATGGGGTACCCGCGTCGGCGGGTGGGACAACCGTCCCGGGGGAACCGCGGGTCGGAGCGCGCCCCGGCGACTGGCGGAGACGGCGTGTACTCCGCGCGGGCGGTCCGTGACCGTCGGGCGGAAAGCGCGGCTCGGCGATCGGGTCAGGCACTGAGAATAAGGGGGCGCTTCGGGTTCCGCCAGGGCGGTGCGGCGCTAACCTCCTTGCTTGTGACACCCGAAACTCCGGCGGCCGACCTCAGCGTGGTGCAGGACTTCGTCGCGGACTACCTCGCGGAGGACGAGGTGCTGGCGGCCGCGCGGGCTCGCGGGGTGGCGCTCGGGTGCGAGCCGATCAGCCCCGGGAGCGGGGCGGCGCTGCGGTTCCTGGCCTCGTCCCTGCGTGCCAGGGCGGTCGTCGAGGTGGGGTCCGGGGCCGGTGTCAGCGGGCTGTGGCTGTTGCGGGGCATGTTGGGTGAGGGAGTGCTCACCTCGATCGACTTCGACCCGGAGAACCAGCGGGCGGCGCGGAAGGCGCTGGCCGAGGCGGGTGTGGCCGCCGGGCGCGCCCGCCTGATCACCGGGCGGGGCCTGGACGTGCTGCCCCGGCTGACGGACGGGGGCTACGACCTGGTCTTCGTCGAGTCGGGCTGGGTGGACTACGCGAGCTACCTGGAGGAGGGGCTGCGGCTGCTGCGTGACGGGGGAGTGCTCGCCTTCGGGAACCTGCTGCGGATCGCCGCCGCGGGGGGCACCCAGGAGGAACACGCCGGGTTGCGGCAGTTGACCGAGGTGATCCGGGTTGACCCCCGTCTGGTCCCGTTCCTGCTGCCGTTCGGCGAGGGCCTGCTCATCGCGGCGAAGCGGGACGTCCAGTAGCGTCCTCGCCGCTGCCCGGTGCCGCCGGGGGTGGCCCCGGCGGCGGCTCCCCCGCCCGGCCGAGGACCGCCACGCCCAGCGCCGCGACGAGGAACCACGGGCACACCACCGCCACCGTCCCGGGCCAGCCCCAGGCCCCGTAGGCCAGACCGCCGAGGGTCCCGCCGACGCTGCTGCCCAGGTAGTACGACAGCCAGTAGACGGCCGCGGCCTGGCCGCGCGCCCAGTGCGCCGACCGGCGACCCAACCACCCGTTCGCGGTCGCGTGGGAGGCGAAGAACCCGGCGGTCAGCACCACCAGGCCCACGACGACCACCAGCAGGTGCCCGGACAGGGTGAGCAGGGTTCCGGCCACGGTCACCCCGAGCGTGCCCCCGAGCACCCTCCTCGGCCCGAACCTGTCGGCCAGGCGCCCGGCGACGGGCGAACTCACGCTGCCGGCCGCGTAGGCCAGGAACACCAGCGAGGCGACCGCCGGGGCGACCAGGAACGGAGGCGCCGACAGCCGGAAACCGACGACGTTGTACAGCGCGACGAAGCCGCCCATCCCGAGGGCGGCCACCAGGTAGGGCCCGTACAGCTCCCGCCTTCCCAGCGCCGCGACCACCCCCGCCGCCAGCACGCGCCCACCGGTCCTGGCCGGCCGGGTGGGAACACCTTGGCGGGGAAGCAGCAGGACGAAGACGGTCGCGCAGGCGGCGGCCAGCAGCGTCACCACGGCGACACCGGTCCGCCAGTCGCTGAGCCCCGCCAGGACGCCGGCCACCACCCGCCCGGCCATTCCCCCGAGGGTGTTGCCGGCGATGTAGAGGCCGATCATCGCGCCGAGCCCCCGTCCCCGGCCGCGCTCGGCGAGGTAGGCGGTGGCGGCGGCCGGGAGACCGGCGATCGCCATCCCCTGCGCCGCCCTGGCCGCCACCAGCAGCTCGAAGGTGGGGGCCAGCGGCACGAGGAAACCGATCACGACGGCGGCGACGACCGCCGCGACCATCACCGGTCGGCGACCGAACCGCTCCGACGCCAGCGCCAGCGGGAGGACGGCGACGGCCAGGCCCGCGGTCGCCGCGGACACCGCCAGCGACGCCCCGCCCGGCCCCAGGCCGTACTCCTCGGCGAGCTGGGGAAGGACCGGTTGCGCGCTGTAGAGCAACGCGAACACCGCCAGGCCGGCCGCCAGCATCGCCACCGCGACCCGTCGTCGCTCTCCTTCGTCGGACCGCGTGGTCGGAGGCTCCGCTGCCGACGACGAGTTCTGCGTCCTGCCCACCCCGGAGACGCTAGGAAGCCAACACTCATTCGTCCAATGACTGGAACGGCCTACATTGATGCGATGGTGGATGATGGGCCAGCACGGCTGGCCAGCGGCCTGGCTCCCCGGCTGGCGCTGCTCCGCGCCCTGGCAGAGGAACAACACATCACCCGGGTGGCTGAACGGTTGCGTGTCCCCCAACCCACGGTGAGCCGGTGGCTCGCCCGCCTCGGGGAGGAACTGGGCACCCCGGTGGTGGTTCGGGCGGGGCGCGGGATCCGGCTCAGCAGGGCGGGGCAGGCGCTGGCCGAGTCGGCGGGCCACGCCCTGGCGGCCCTGGAGGCCGGTTGCCGCCGCGCGCTGGCCGACACCGACGAGGAGCGGGGGCTGGTCGCGCTCGCCTTCCTGCACACGTTCGGTGGACGCCCGGTACCCGAGCTGTTGCGGGGGTTCCGGGCTCGCCGCCCCTCAGTGCGGTTCAGCCTGGCCCAGGCGCCCCACGAAACCATCCTCGACCGCCTGCGGGAGGGAGCCGTGGACCTCGGCCTGACCTCGCCGACGCCGACCGGGGACCCAGGCCTGACGTCGTCCGTGCTGTTCCACCAACCGTTGGTCGCCGCCGTCCCCGAGCGCCACCCGCTGGCCGGGCGGCGTCGGGTGCGGATCGGTGAGCTGGCCGGGGAGGACTTCGTCGGCCTGGAACCCGGTTTCGGGCTGCGGGCCATCACCGACGAGTTGTGCGCGGCCGCGGGCTTCCGCCCCCGGCTGGCCTTCGAGGGACAGGAGACGGTGACCCTGCTCGGCCTGGTGGCGGCCGAACTGGGGATCGCGCTGGTCCCGCAGGCCGACGGCGGGCCTCCCGCCGGGGTCGTCGAGGTCCCGCTCAGCCCCGCGGCACGACGTACCGTCGGGCTGGTCTGGGCGGCGGGCCGCCCGCTGTCCCCCGCCGTCCGCGAGTTCCGGGACTTCGCCCTGAGCCGGGGGACGCGGTGACGGGGGTCCCGGTGGGGACGGTCCCCCCGCTCGTGCCGCCGAGACGAGGCCGCCGGTCCACCGGTCAGCGCAGGAAGCCCCCGTCGCCGTCCTCGCCACCGCTCTCCGCCTGCCGGCGGGCCTCGATCACGTCGTCGAGGGTGTGGCCCTCCTCGAACTGCTGGAAGATGTCCCGCATCTCGGTCATCTGGCTCTCCAACGCCAGGCGCACGTCCGGATCGTCGTAAGCCCGGCCCTCCAGGACGTCCCGCCAACTCAGCGTTCCGGCCTCCACCCTGGTCTGGAGCGCCCGCATCGCGGGATCGGCGTCGACCCGCTTCGCCGCCTCCTCCATCTGGCGGACATCGGCCTCGGTGACCTGAGGCGGAGCCGGTGGCTGGAGCCGCTCCAACTCCCTGATCAGCTCCCGGCTCCTGGCCATCGCCTCGCCCAGCTGCGCCTCGGCGGCACGAACCTGCGGGGTCTTCCAGCTGTCCTGGTCGAATCCAGGAGACGTCATCACACCGTCCTTCGTCATGGGTTCGGCACCGGCCCGACCTCACGGGCCGGCCAGGTTCAGGAGCCAGTGGGCTCGTCGCGCCCCCGGAACCGCTGCCACTCGTCGCGACCGAGATCGCGGAAGTTCTGCCCGGCCTCGCTGAGGTTGGCGCGTTCCCCCTCCGGCACAGCGTTCCACGCCTGCTCGCCCGCCGACCGCACAGCGCCGCCCGGGTCGCTGATCGCCGACTGCGTGGCGTTCCACGCCGTGGAGGCGCCGTCCCTCGCCGCGTTCCACGCCGAGCCGTCCCGCACCGCGTCGTAGGCGCCGCGCGCCCCGTCCCAGCCCTCGCGGGCCGCGTTGCCCACGTCGCGGGCGGCGTCGACGTGCTGACCGATCCGCTCCTGGTACTGGTCCCGCGCCCAGCCCGTGACACCGTCCCGGGCGGCGCCGTAGGCCGAGGACGCACCGTCGCGCACCGTCTGCCCCGGGTTCTCCCAGGCGTTCCTGGCCGCGTCACGCCCCGACTCGTAGCCGTCCCGGACCGTGTCCCTGGCGTTCTGGTAGTCCTGCCGCAGGTCGGCGCGCAGGTCGTCGGCTGCGTGTTGGAGGCCGCTGCGCCCGTCCCGCTCGTCGATGCGGCGGTCGCGGTACTCGTCGTAGTCGGACCGGAAGTCGCGGGCGTCCCGGCTCATGTCCCGGAGGTCCCTGGTCGCCGAGGAGGCGTTGTCCCGGATCGACGCGGCGTTGTCCCGGATGTTGCCGACCTCGCCGGAGATGTCCCGCACCTCGTCGCTGATGTCGGTCAGCAGGTCCACGGCGTCGGACACGCTCCGGACGTCCTTGATCTCGGCCAGCTTCGAGCCGATCGTCTGGACCGACTCGAAGATCGCCTGCGCGCTCTCGATGATCGCCTGGATCGAGTCGACGATCGCGATGATCTTCTGGTAGAGCTGGTAGGCGTCCCAGATCAGCTGGGCGGCCTTCACCCAGCCGTAGGCGGGGATCCAGATCTTGGCGATCGCGTCGATCAGCTTCTGGACCAACCAGTCCAGCAGGCGCAGGGCCTGTTTGGCGAGCGCCTTCGACCCCTCGGCGGTCTGGGTGAACGCCATGCCGATCAGCTTGGCGACGCCCTGTTCGACGAGCAGTCCCCCGCCCCAGACGACCTTGATGAACGTCTCGTGGGAGACCGCGGCCTCGCCGTCCCACTCCTGCCGGACGACCTCCACGTTGTCGTTCAACGCCTGGCGGAGCTCGCTGACGCCGTCGGCGACCTTGTTCCACGCCTCGCCGTTGGTGGCGATCTTGCCGAAGTCGCCCGTGATCGGCATGATCACGCCCTCGACGATGCTCTGACCGGTCACCTGTTGGAAGGCCCAGTCCACGCCGTAGACGCGCCAGCCGGCGTCCCGGACCATCTGCTCGATCGACTCGCCGGGGTCGACGGGCTCGGGTGGTGACGAGAGTGCGGCCAGCGCGCTGGCGTCCTGGTAGCTCATGGTGCGATTCCCCCAGTAGTGCGAAAGCTGCTCCGAGTGGCGGTCAGATGACCCGGTTCGCCTGTTCCATGATCTTGACCATGCGGTCCTGGACGGCCTGGTCAGCGGCGGCGTAGACCTCCGCGTTCCTCCGGATTCCGTCCGCGGTGCCGCCGAGCCGGTCCTGCCCGAAGTTCAACGTCTCGCCGAACAGGGTGCCGACCAGGTCGACGCCCGGGTGCAGCAGCGCGAGCAGACCGGTGAAGCCGGACTTGTCGCAGCCGTACCGCACGGCGTACTCGCGGAGCGCGTCGAAGGCGCCCTGGAGGTCGTCCAGGCTCCGCGCGTAGCCCTCCAGCGAGTCGACATCGACCTGGAACTGCTCGCTCATCCAATTCCTCCTCGAATTCGGCGGTCTGGGTCGGACGCGCCGCGCCGCCCCGCGGTGCCCTCCACGGGAGATCGCGCGGGGACCCCGGAACCCGGTCCGTGCCCCGGAGCGGACGGAGCGGCACGGGTACCCGCGCCGCGTTCCGCCCGGTGCCGCCGCGGACCCGGCGGTGGGGGTCGGCTCAGTTCGCCCCGCGCCGCCGGGACAGCGCCCCGGCCACCACGTGCGCGAGCACCGCCGCGAGCAGGGGGAGGACCACCAGGAGACCGACCCGCCAGGTCCAGCCCCGGGACAGCACCTCACCGGCCCGCTCGACGTCCTCCGAGTACACCCGCACCTGGGCCCGCTCGTTGTCCGAGCAGTGCAGTTCGCCCGGGGCGGCCACCTGGGGCGTCCCCCGCCAGGCGAGGTCGCCGTACTCCCTGGCGTAGGTGAGGCGCACCGTCTCCCAGGCGCCGTCGGCGCCCCGAACGGAACACTGGGTGAGGGTCCCCGCCTCGGACCTGTCGGCGGTGAGCAGCAGTTCGCCGCCGTCCCAGTCCAGGAACTCCATGCCGAAGCGCTGTTCCTCGCCGGTGTCCTGGTAGGCGACGCTCTCCTGGGAGCGGACGGCCCGCAGCGTGTCCCGCCCGAACACCGTCGGGACGTAGACGAGGAACAGCTGGTACACGAGCACCCCGACGGAGACGGCGACCATCGCCAGGGTGAACCAGATCGCGTACTTCGCGCGCGGGGTCGTCGTCGTCACCTGACCGCTCTCACTCACACGTCCCGGCCCGCCGCCGAGACCCCGGCGAACGGGGGCCACGCCGTCCTGAGTGGACCAGTGGCACCCGGGCAACCCTTTTCACGTCCCGGGTGACTCTAGGCACCCGGGACGGCGACCACGGGTGATACCCGAGCTAAGTGACCAGCGCCACAACAGGATGACGGGGAACCGGTCGTCGGACACCGGGTGATCGGTGGAGCGGTCAGGTCGACGATCAGCGCCGGGCGCGGTCCCGGGCGAGGCCGACCAGCGTCCGCGCCGCGAAGCCGCTCGCTCCCGTGGTCACCTCCGCGTAGTCGCGGTCTGACCGGGCGGGACCGGCCACGTCGAGGTGCGCCCACCGCGTCGCGCCGGTGAACTCCCGCAGGAAGAGGGCCGCGGTGATGCCACCGGGCCCCGGCGGGCACTGGCGCACGTCCCCGATCTCCCCCGTGACCTCGGAGGCGTACTCGTCGAGGAGCGGCATCCGCCACCACGCCTCGCCGACGGCCTCGCCGGCGGAGACCAGCTCGCGGGCGAGTTCGTCGTCGTCGGTGAGGACCCCGCCGGTGCGCAGACCGAGCGAGACCTTCATCGCGCCGGTCAGGGTGGCGACATCCACCAGCACGTCGGCGCCGAGGTCGCGAACCGCGTAGGCGAGGGCGTCGGCCAGGACCAGGCGGCCCTCGGCGTCGGTGTTGGTGATCTCGGTGGTGGTGCCGCCGTAGTGGCGCACCACGTCCCCCGGCCGGTACGACGATCCCGAGACGTGGTTCTCGGCGCAGGGCACCAGCCCGGTCACCCGGATGGGGAGGCCGAGCCGGGCCACGGCACGCACCGCCGCGATCACGGCACCACCGCCGGCCATGTCCGTCCGCATGAGGTGCATGCCCTCGGCCGGTTTCAGGGACAGCCCACCGGTGTCGAAGGTGATTCCCTTCCCCACCAGCACGAGGTGCGGACCGGTGCCGCTGTCCGAGGGCCGCCAGGAGAGTTCGACGAGCCTGGGTGGGCGTCGGGACCCCCCGCCGACGGCGAGCACGCCGCCGAAGCCCCGGTCGCGCAACCAGGTCTCGTCCCGAACGGTCACGTCAAGACCGGGGACGTCCTCGGCGAGCAGCGCGGCCGAGTCGGCCAACCAGGCCGGGTCCTTCACGTTGGAGGGTGTGTTCGCGAGATCCCTGGCCACCGAGGTGGCCTCCGCCAGGACGCTCGCCTCGGCGAGTGCCTCCCCGGTGGCCACCGGGTCGAGGGCGGCCGGGGGGCGAACGAGGAAGGTCGGCGGGGTCAGGCGGGGCTCGTCCGCGCTCACCCTGAACCGGTAGCCGCCGAGCAGCAGCCCGGTGGCCAGGGCGACGACCGCGTCGCCGTCGGTCTCCTCCGGGAGCAGGGCGGTCACCTGGTCGGCGACCGGTTGCTCGGGTTCCGCCGCCCGGCGGTCGCGGACCGCACGGGCGAGGACGGCGCCGGCCCGCCGCCAGTCCGAGGCCGTTCCCGCACCCACGCCCACGACCCACGCCGGTTCGGGGTCGGCGGGAACCAGCTGGATGGAGCCCGCCTTCCCGGTGAAACCGGCGGTGGTGAGCCAGTGCCGGACGCCCTGGTACGTTCCGGGCAGGTCCGGCAGGCGTACCGACTCCGCGTCGTCGGCGCCGACGACGAACGCGGCGATCGCGGTCGACCGGTCGCGGTCATCGCCCTCGAGGACGACGGTGGGCGAGGGAGTGGGGAACCGGCCGGTGAGGTCCGGGGTGGACGGAGGGGAAACGGACAACGGGAGATCTCCTCGTGACGCGGGTGTCGTCTACTCCTGCGGTGGCGAGCTGGTCGGCGGTGGGGCGCGGGTGGACCTGGCTGGTGCCAGCCTCCCGGGCCGGGAGATGCCGAGGGCCCCGGTCGTGGAGCTTTACCGGGGCCCGACTCGCGTACTCGGGCGTCGCGGCGGGTGGGTGGACCCACCGAGCCTCAGCCGCGACGTCAGCCCGTAGCGGCCTTCAGCGCGTCGCCCAGGTCACTGGCCTCCTCCGCCGACATCTCGACGACGAGGCGCCCACCACCCTCGAGCGGAACGCGCATGACGATCCCGCGTCCCTCCTTCGTCACCTCGAGGGGACCGTCGCCGGTCCGGGGCTTCATGGCCGCCATAGCGTGCTCCCTCCATCAACATCTTCCACCTGACGTACCGCACCGTCCGCCGGTGACCGGGTCATTCTCCCCTATCGGCGGCGACCGGTGAAACCGAACCGGTCTCTTCGTGTCGCGTGCGCTGATCCACAGGTGCTGGTAGGGCGGGCCCGAAGGTGCCAGACTCAGGCGTCGTGCGGGCACGCTCGGCGATCTTCGACCTCTTCGGCGGACACCTCCGCCGCCGGGGCGGAGCTGTCACGATCGCCGCGCTGGTCAGGTTGATGGAACCCCTCGGTTTCGCCGGTCCCGCCGTGCGAACGGCGGTGTCCCGCACCGTCAGGCAGGGGTGGCTGCGGCCAACACGCTTGCCGTCCGGTCCGGGTTACGCGCTGACGCCGAAGGCGGAACGGCGGCTGGACGAGGCCGCCGGGAGGATCTACCGCACCCGCGACTGGTCGTGGGACGGGAACTGGCATCTCCTGGTGCTCACCGGCGTGTCGGACCGCCACCGGCGGGAGCGGATCGCCGCCTCGCTCGGGTTGCTCGGCTACGGCGAGGTGGAACCACTGGTGTGGGTCGCGCCCCGCCCGTCACCGGAACTCCCGGACCTGCTCACCAGTGAGGACCTCACAGCCCACGCGTTCCTCGCCGCCCACCAGGGCTCCGACCGTGACCTGGCCGGCAGGGCCTGGGACCTGGTGGGGCTCTCCCGCGACTACGCGGCGTTCGTGGCGCGGTGGCGGCCCCTGGCGGCGGCGGTCGACGAGTCACGGGAACCGGCGGCCTTCGCCGCCTCCCAGCGGCTGTTGCACGACTGGCGCAAGTTCCTCTTCCGGGACCCGGGGCTGCCGCCGGCCCTGCTCCCGGCCGACTGGACCGGCCACCGGGCGGCCGAGTTGTTCGACGGCGAGACGGCCCGGTTCGCCCCGGCGGCCGACCGCTACGTCGAGAGGTGCCTGGCCGCTCCGCCGCCGGCGCTCCCCACCCCGTGACGGCGTCCTCGCTCCCCCTCCCGCGACAGCGACACGAACAGGGACACGAACAGGAAGGCACCGCATGTCCGCTGAGAGCTCAGAACCGGTCCTGCTGGTCGACGACGCCGCCGGAGTGCGCACCCTGCTGCTCAACCGGCCGGCGGCGTTCAACTCGCTGACCCTGGAGTTGAAGGAGTCCCTGCTCGGTTCGTTACGGGCGGCGTCCCAGGACAGCTCCATCCGCGCGGTCGTCATCAGCGGCTCGGGGGACGCGTTCTGCGCCGGTCAGGACCTCAAGGAACACGTCGAGGCCCTCCAGCGGGGGGACGGCTCGTCCTCAACCACGGTGGAGCGCCACTACAACCCGCTGATCGAGACGATCACCGGTATGCCGAAACCCGTGATCGCGGCGGTGAACGGGGCCGCGGCGGGCGCGGGGGCATCGCTGGCCTGCGCCGCGGACCTCCGCATCGCCGACCGGTCGGCCAGGTTCCTGATGGCCTTCGCGAACGTGGGGCTCTCCGCCGACTCCGGGGCGTCGTGGACGTTGCCAAGGCTCATCGGGTACGGCAGGGCGATGGAGATGATGCTGCTGGCCCAGCCGGTCGGCGCCGAGGAGGCCCTGGCTGTCGGGCTGGTCAACCGGCTGGTGCCGGACGGCACGGCCCTGGGGGCCGCCCAGGAGCTGGCGGCCAGGATGGCGACCGGCCCGACCGCGTCCTTCGCGGCGCTCAAGGAGGCGCTGCGGCTGGGGGCGGCCAGCTCCCTCCCGGACGCGCTGGCGAACGAGGCCCGCCTCCAGCACGAGGCGGGGGGCAGCGCCGACCACCGGGAAGCCGTGGAGGCGTTCGTGGGCAAGCGCCCGCCCCGGTTCACCGGGAACTGACCGTCGGCGGGGCTCCGGCCGGGCGGACCGGCTCGGACCGGAGCCCACCGGCCATGCCGCCGTTCAGCCAGCCTCCCGCCGGCACAACTCGGCCAACCGCTGGCCCGAACGACGCAGGCCCCAGGCGAACCCGGGTCGCACGACCGGCCACCCGAACCGGCCGACCTGACCGAAGGGCAGGACCAGCCGTTCGCTCCAGAGGAAGGTCGACGCCGCCGGTCCCCGCGCCACGACCTCGAAGATGCCGTCGCCGCGCACGAGCCGCCCGGTGTGCCGGACGACGCAGCGGTGGGGCGGGGACCACTCGGTGATCTCCATCGAGTCCAGCGCGCCCAGGCCCGCGACCCCGGTGAAGGCGACCATGCGGGAGCCGACCCCGCGCCCGTCACCCGATACCAGGTGCACCTCGGTGCCGAGCATCCACTCCCGCTGCCGGGGCCAGTCGGTGACCACCGACCACACGACCTCGGCGGCGGCCTCGATGTCCACGCTCTCCCGTACCGTGGCCGTGTTCATCTGGCGTCGCCTCCCTGTTCCGTTCCCGGTTCCCGCTGCTGGCCGCCCCGATCGGCGCGCTGCCCCTCCACGGGTTCCGGTTCCCGCCGGAGGTCCTCGCACCGCGCGAGGCGCGCCTCCAGTCCGGCGACCCGCGCGCGCAGGCGGTCCAGCTCGTCCGCCACCTCCGCCAGCGCCCAGTCCACCTCGGTCATGCGGTACCCGCGGACCGCCTGTTGGAACCGCAGCGCCCGGACGTCGGAGCCGGTCGGAGCCCGCTCCGGCAGCGTGGTCGGCGTGACACCGGGCGGCAGCGGGGCGAGTTCCTCACCTCGGCCGAAGACCAGGGAAGCCAGCAGGAAGACCACGGCGGCCACCATCGCCACGATCAGGAAGTAGACAAACAGAGTGGTCACGGCACCACATCGTGGCACGAGCCGGGGCGGTCTCGCCGGGTGGCGGCGCGCTCGGCCCTCGGGTGACGGGCTGCCGGGTCAGGCGCGGGCGGCCTTCGACTCGGAACTGAGGACCCCCTCGATCGCGGCGGTGAACTCGCGCCAGGCGGCCCGCTCGGCGGTCAACGCGCGCTCTCCCGTCGAGGTCAGCCGGTAGGTGCGGCGCTTGCGCCCCGCCACCGTGCTCCAGGCGCTGCGTACGCACCCGGCCCTCTCCAACCGTCGCAGCGCCGGGTACACGGTGCCGGTGGGCAGGTCGAGGGCACCCCCGCTGCGCAGCTGCAACGCCTCGATGATCGCGTAACCGTGGAGCTGCCGACCATCGAGGGTGGCGAGCAGCAACGCGTCCAGATGTCCACGGAGTGCGTCCGACTTCACAGTGAGAAGTCTAATGCGTAGCGCTGCGTGGCCGGTAGCTACGCTACCCATACAGCGGTACCCGCGGGTCCGTCCGGGCGACGGTGGCCACGACCGGGCCAGCGGGGGCGTGACTCCCCCGGCCCGCGACGCCCACCGACCAGGTGGCCGCAGTCCACCGCCACCGGCACCCACCCCGGACTTTCCCCCGAAAGAAGGAATTTCTCGGACGTTCTGTAACTACTTCGAGTGAAGCACGTCAGGGGGTCCGCGAGACACGGGAACACAGCGTCACCGGCACCGCGCCTGACTGGCGCGAGCACCGGAGGGCAGGGGCCTCCTCGGCCCCTCGCCGGTGCCGGCCCCGCTCAGCGCAGGGCCCGCAGCACGCTCGCGGGAGGACGGGTCCCCCTGATCGACGCCGTCATCTCCAGTACTTTCCTGGTGCGGGCCACCTCGTGCGCGCGGAAGACGGCGGCGCCCTGCCAGGCGGCCACCGCCGTGGCGGCCAGGGTGCCGTCCACCCTGTCCTCGGTCGCCGCGTCCAGGGTCTCGCCGATGAAGTCCTTGTTCGACAGCGCCATCAACACCGGCCAGCCGGTTCCCACCAGCCGGTCCAGCCCACGCAGCAGCGCGAGGCCGTGCCAGGTGTTCTTCCCGAAGTCGTGGGTGGGGTCGATGAGGATCCCCTCCCTCGGGACCCCGGCCCGGGCCAACGACTCGGCCCGAGCGGCCAGTTCCGCCGCGACCTCCCCCACCACGTCCGCGTAGCGCACCCGGTGGGGATCCGTCCTCGGAGCCAGACCGCCGGTGTGCGAGCAGACCACCCCGACGCCGAACTCCGCCGCGACCTCGGCCAGCCGGGGGTCCGCACCCGCCCACGTGTCGTTGAGCAGGTCGGCCCCGGCCCGGCACACCTCCTCGGCCACCTCGTGGCGCCAGGTGTCCACGCTGATCGCCAGGTCCGGGTACCGCTCCCGCACCGCTCGCACGAACGGCACGACCCTGGCGGTCTCCTCCGCCACGTCGACCCGCTCCCCCTGGGCACCGGCGCGGACACCTCCGATGTCGACGATGTCGGCGCCCTCGTCGACCGCGCGGTCGACGGCGGCCATCGCCGCCGGCTCCGCGAACGTCGCCCCTCGGTCGTAGAAGGAGTCCCTGGTCCGGTTGACGATCGCCATGACCAGGGGCCGGTCGCCGTGCATCTCCCGAGAGCCGAGCCGTAACCGCACGGCATGATCGTGCCACGGGGGCGGGACGCCGCCCCGCCGCCCGTCCCCGTCGTCGTCGTCGTCGGGAGTGACCGCGCCGGTCAGTGGGTCTCCTCCCATGCCTGGTACGCCTCCTCGACCACCCGGACGGCGTCGTCGATGTCGTCGGTCAGGTGGAGCAGCGCGAGATCGGGGACCCCGATCTTGCCGCCGCCCTGCACCGAGTCGCGGAGCCAGTCGTAGAGGCCCTGCCAGTAGCGGCGTCCGAACAGGACCACCGGGAACTTGGTGACCTTCTTCGTCTGGACCAACGTCAGCGCCTCGAACAGCTCGTCGAGGGTGCCGAAACCCCCGGGGAGCCCGATGAAGGCCTGCGAGTACTTGACGAACATCGTCTTGCGGGCGAAGAAGTAACGGAAGTTGACCCCGAGGTCCACCCACGGGTTCAGGCCCTGTTCGAAGGGGAGTTCGATCCCCAACCCGACCGAGTAGCCGCCCGCCTCGGAACAACCCCGGTTCACCGCCTCCATCGCGCCGGGACCGCCACCGGTGATGACGGCGAACCCCGCGTCCGCCAGCGCCGCTCCCACGGACCGGCCCACCGCGTACTCCGGGTCGTCCCGCGCGGTCCGCGCCGAACCGAACACGGTGACCGCCTTGGGCAGCTCCGCGAGTGCCCCGAAACCCTCCACGAACTCCGCCTGGATGCGCAGCACCCGCCACGGGTCGGTGTGCACCCAGTCCGACGGACCCCGGGAGTCCAACAACCGCTGGTCGGTCGTCGTCGTCTCCCTGCCGCGCGTCCGTCGCACGACGACGGGACCCTGCTGCGTCTGGGCGAGCTCAGCCGGTTGTGTGCCGTTGCCAGGGGCGGACGCGTTCTCCGTGCTCATGCTGGTCACCCTACGGAAACCCGGTCGGGAACCGGGCGGTTCGACCTGTCGGGGAGCGGATGCCCCACCATCGGCGGAACGCCGATGGTGGGGCCGGGCCGGACGAACGCGGACGACCAGCACGTCGACATCCCCGACGGACCCCGGTGCGCGGTGGGACGCGAGTCAGGCCAGGAAACGCCCGAGCACGTCCGCGCACCGGGTGATGTCGGCGGCCCGCACGTGTTCCTCCCTGGTGTGCGCCAGCGTCGGGTCGCCGGGACCGAAGTTGACGGCGGGCATTCCCCTGGCGGCGAACCTGGCGACGTCGGTCCACCCCAGCTTCGCCACCGGGGTACCTCCGGCCGCCTCGACCAGTTCCCGGGCCGCCGGTGCCCCCAGGCCGGGCAGCGCGCCGCCGGCGCGGTCCACCACCCGGACACCGAAGCCGTCGAAGACCGTCCGCAGGTGCTCCTCGGCCTCGGCGACCGAACGGTCGGGGGCGAACCGGTGGTTGACGGCGACGACGCAGCTGTCCGGCACGACGTTGCCGGCGACACCGCCGCTCACCGACACCGCCTGGAGACCCTCGCGGTACTCGCAGCCGTCGATGTCCACCCTCCTGGGCTCGTACTCGGCCAGCCTGCGCAGGATCTCGCCCGCACCGTGGATGGCGTTCTCCCCCATCCACGCGCGGGCCGTGTGGGCGCGTCGACCCGTGGTGCTGACCTCGACCCGGATGGTGCCCTGGCAGCCCGCCTCGATCACCGCGTTCGAGGGCTCGGCGACGATGGCGAGGTCACCGTCCAGCCAGTCGGGGAGCTCCCGTTCGATCCTGGTCAACCCGTTCCGGCTGGCGTCGACCTCCTCGCAGTCGTAGAAGACGAAGGTGAGGTCCAGCCGGGGCGACACGCACCCGGCGGCCAGCCCGAGCAGGACCGCGTCACCGCCCTTCATGTCCACCGTCCCGCAGCCGTGGAGCACCTGGTCGGAACCGCTGCCCGTGCGGCGCAGCGGGAGGTTGTCGTTGACGGGAACGGTGTCGAGGTGCCCGGCGAGCACGACCCGGCCTGGACGGCCGAGGTTCGTCCTCGCCAGCACGGCGTCGCCGTCGCGCACGACCTCCAGGTGGGGCGCCTGGCGGCGCAGGGCGGTCTCCACCGCGTCCGCGATGGCCGCCTCCTCCCCCGACACGCTCGGTACGTCGACGAGGGCCGCGGTGAGCTCGACGGGATCGGCGGTGAGGTCCAGGTCTGCGGTCACGCCACCGGACAGTACCCACCCGGGCGCACGCGGGACGGGCACGGGGAGGCCGGCACCGGGATCGCCGAACCCGCGCCCGGCCTCCTCGGCGCCCGGGGTGGGGTGCCAACGGTGGGTTACCGTTGCCGGCGTGAGCAGTGACGTCACTTCCCAGGAGAGCGGCGCCCACGGCGTCGGACTGGCCACCATCGCCGACGACGGGACCGTGCTGGACACCTGGTTCCCCTTCGTCAGACTCGCCGAGACCGACGAGGTCGGTTCGCGGGTCCTCACCGCCCAGGAATGCGGGGAGGAACTGGGCTCCGCCGCCGTCGACCTGCTCGGCCCCGACGAGGCGCGCGGCGTCCGGGTCGAGGCGGTCCGGACCACCATCGGTTCCCTCGGCGAGGCGCCCGTCGACACGCACGACGTGTACCTGCGGCTGCACCTGCTGTCGACGACCCTCGTGCGTCCCCACGGCCTGAACCTCGACGGCGTGTTCGGCCTGCTGGCCAACGTGGTGTGGACCAACCACGGGCCGGCCCGGGTCGAGGGCTTCGAGGCGACCCGGCTGCGGCTGCGGTCCCGGGGGCCGGTCACGGTGTACAGCCAGGACAAGTTCCCGCGTATGGTCGACTACGTCGTCCCGTCGGGCGTGCGGATCGGGGACGCGGACCGGGTGCGCCTCGGCGCGCACCTGTCTCCGGGCACGACCGTCATGCACGAGGGCTTCGTCAACTTCAACGCCGGCACGCTGGGCTCCTCCATGATCGAGGGCAGGGTGTCCGCGGGTGTCGTGGTGGGTGACGGTTCCGACCTGGGCGGCGGCGCCTCGGTGATGGGGACGCTCTCCGGCGGGGGCCGGGAGGTCATCAGCATCGGGGAGCGCTGCCTGGTGGGGGCGAACGCCGGCATCGGGATCTCGCTCGGCGACGACTGCGTGGTCGAGGCCGGGCTGTACGTCACCGCCGGCACCAAGGTCACCCTGCCCGACGGGGTGCTCGTGCGGGCCAGTGACCTCTCCGGTCGGTCCGGGCTGCTGTTCCGCCGGAACTCGACCACCGGTGCCGTCGAGGTCCGCCCCCGGGAGGGTGCCGCGGTGGAGCTGAACAGCATCCTGCACGCGAACGACTGACGGCTCCCCGCCGTCGACGCCGGGGCGGTGGCCGGACGGCCGCGCCCCGGCGTCCGAGCGCGACCCGGCCGCTCACCCAAGCCGCCGCTCACCCCGGTCCCGGCGCTCACCCTCGGGGGCCGCGCCGGCCGCTCCCACCGCCCGTCGGCCCGGGTGCCCCGTGTCCAGCCGCTCGGCGAACCGGTTCGCCGACATGCCTCGTCGGCCGCGGGAGCACGGCGAGGCCGGGTCCGGTCCCGCGCGGCGGAGCCGACCGGCGCCCACCGGTCGTCGCCGAGGCGCGCCTCCGGCCGCCGGGTGCGCGCGGGCCGCCCTCGTCAGAGGCGGGCCGCGCCGGCACGGATCCGTTCGTCGGAGGCGGTCAGCGCGACCCTGACGTGGTTCCGGCCCGCCGGCCCGTAGAAGTCGCCCGGAGCGACCAGGATCCCCCGGTCGGCGAACCAGGCCACGGTCCTCCACGCGTCCTCACCCCGCGAGGCCCACAGGTACAGGCCGGCCTCGGAGTGCTCGACGGCGAACCCCGCCGCGCGCAGCGCCGGTAGCAGGACGTCCCGCCGTGCCGCGTACCTGGCCCGCTGCTCGTCGAGGTGCCGGTCGTCCGACATCGCCGCCGTGATCGCCGCCTGCACCGGCCGGGGCACGATCATCCCCGCGTGCTTGCGCACCTCCAGGACCTCGGCGACCAGCGTCGGGTCCCCGGCGAGGAAACCGGCCCGGTAGCCGGCGAAGTTGGAGGACTTCGACAGGGAGTGCACCGCGAGCAGGCCGGACAGGGAGTCGCCCACCCCGGAGGCGGCGAGCACGTCCGGGTGCAGCACGGAGACGGGCTCGGTGTCCCAACCCAACGCCAGGTAGCACTCGTCGGAGGCGACGACGGCCCCGAGCTCCCTCGCGGTGGCGACCGCATCGGCCAGCGCCGCCGCCCCCAGGACGCGCCCCGTCGGGTTGGACGGGGAGTTCAGCCAGACCAGACGCGTCCCGGGTGGTGGGCTTTCCCCGTCGGCGAGGCGGACGACGTCCGCTCCCGCCAGTCGCGCGCCCACCTCGTAGGTGGGGTAGGCGAGTTCGGGGATCGCGACGACATCGCCGGGCCCGAGGCCCAGCAGCGTCGGCAACCAGGCGACGAGCTCCTTGGAACCGATCGTCGGCAGCACCGCGTCGGTGGGCACGGCCACCACGCCGTGTCGACGGGCCAGGCCCGCCACGACGGCCTCCCGGAGTTCGCGGGTGCCGTGGGTGGTCGGGTACCCGCCCTGGTCGGACACCGAGGCCAACGCGGCCCGCAGTTCCGGCGCGACCGGGTCGACCGGGGTGCCCACCGACAGGTCCACGAGGCCGTCCTGGTGCGCGGCGGCGCGCTCCCGCGACGCGCGCAGCGAGTCCCACGGGAAGTCGGGCAGCCGACGACCACCGGTCCGACTGGTGCTCACCTGCTCATTCCCCCTGCGGGGGCAGCTGCGCGATCCATGCGGGGTCGTCGCTGACCTTGCCGACCTTGGCCGCGCCGCCAGGCGAGCCGAGCTTGTCGAAGAAGTCGACGTTCGCCTTGGTGTAGGCCGACCACTGGTCGGGGACGTCGTCCTCGTAGTAGATCGCCTCGACGGGGCAGACCGGCTCGCACGCCCCGCAGTCCACGCACTCGTCCGGGTGGATGTACAGCATCCGGTCGCCCTCGTAGATGCAGTCCACTGGGCACTCCTCGATGCATGCCTTGTCGAGGACATCCACGCACGGCTCAGCGATGACGTAGGTCACGGCGGCTCTCCTGCTCATCGTCCAGTCGCCCGTGCGGACCTTCGACGCACGGCCGCTCCAGTATCTCTCGCCGTCCACCCTGGTGCCCTACCCCCCTCGGAGTCCACTCCTCCCGTTTCCGGCTCGGCCCCACCGGGGGTGCCCGCGGCCGCTGTTCGGCGTGAGCCGTCCCATATCGCCTTCCGCGCGTGGAGGCGCCGCGACAGGATGCGTCGGTGCGTGAACGTGTCGTCGAGGAGCTCTGCGCCGACGCCTGGCCGGCGGTGACCGAGGAGCGCGTCCTGGGGTGGCGGTTCCGCGCCGCCGCCGGGTTCACCCTGCGGGCGAACTCGGGGATGCCCGGCGCGGAGGCGGCGGAGGTGTCCCGGGTGGCCCCCCTGCTGCTGGCATTCGCCGGGACCCACGGGATCGTGCCCCGCGCCCAGGTGGTGCTGGGCGATCCCGTCGAGGCCGGACTGCGGGCGTTCGGATGGCGTCCCGACCACGACTCGGAGACGCTGGTGCTCAGCGGACCACTCGCCGCGCTGGCGGGTGGAGCGCGGACGAGCGGCGCGCCACCCCGGCCCGAGGGCGTCCCGTCTCGGTTGGTCTCGGTCGGTGGCGGCCGGAGCCACGCCGTCGGGGTGACCGGTCCGCCGGCGGCCGGTCCGGCCCACCGCGTGCACCTCGCCCCACCCGGCCCGGCCTGGTGGGAGCTGACCGCGGGCACCGGCGCCCCGGGGGCGGCGGAACGAGCGGTGCTCGCGCCCGCCCGTCGGGGGGACCACGTCGTCGGGTTCGGCGCGTCCACGGTGGACGGCGTGCCCGTCGCCGCGGTGCGGGGCCAGGTGGTCGGGGCCCGGGGAAACCGCTGGCTGCACGTCGCCCGCCTCGCGGTCCGGCCGGAGCACCGCCGGACGGGTCTGGCCCGAGCGCTGGTCGGGGCGCTCGCCGGCTGGGCGGCCGACCGAGGCGCGGAGCACTGCGTGCTCCAGGTCACCGAGGGCAACCGCGCGGCCCGCCGCCTGTACGAGGGGTTGGGCTGCGCCGAACACCACCGCTACCGGTACTGGTCCCCGGGCTGAGGCTCCTCCGCCCGGTCGGATCAGCGGCGGGCGGGCGCGCCGGCGGCCCCGCCGCGCGACGCCCTGGTCGACGCCCGGTACCGCCCGCTGAGCGTGCCCAGCACCATCGCGGGCGGCAGCGCGCCCAGCGCCAGCAGGAGGATACCCCGCCAGTCGCCCATGAGCACGACGTCGCCGCCTGGCCCACTGACCCCGAACACGATGACCACCAGCACCCAGGCGAACAGCGGGGCTCCGGCCACCCGCATCCGCCCCGAGATCCGCCCCGCGCCGAGCACCAGCAGCACGTTGGTGACGCCAGCCAGGACCGCGGTGAAGGGCACCGGGACGACACCGATCCGGAACGGCAGGAAGAACAGGGCGAGCAGCGCGAGGACCACGGCGTCGAGCACCAGCATGGCGAGCAGGAGCCAGTCAGGCACCGTCTTCATCGGCTGACCTCCCCCCGACCGCCCGGCAGGCCCCCGAAGAGGTCCGTCGCGGCGCCGGCCGGGTTACCGCTGGCCAGCACATAGGACTCGGCCCGCGGCACCGGTTGGGCGATGTCGTTGGACAGGGCGTAGACGGCCTCGCCCCCGCCGCCGTGCCACACCTGGACCTGGGTGGCGTGCGCGCGCATCGCGTCGAGCTTCGCCGGGACGTGCTCGGCCACGTCGACCACCGAGTCCACCTCGTCGTCGGGGGTCGAGGGCACCTCGCCGACGGCGGGCACCTGGTAGGGGTGGGCGTCGCCGAGGGCGGCGATCTCGGCGAGCCCCTCCTTGACGGCGCTCGCCGCGTTGACGACGTGGAAGACGCGGAGGACCTCGGGCACCTGTGCCGTGGCCGACATGGTGACGTCGTGCGCCCGGACGTGGTCGGGGTGGCCGTACCCCCCGTCGGGGCCGTAGGTGACGACCACCTGGGGGCGTACCTCGCGCAGTACCTCCACGAGGGCGGCGGTCTGTTCGGCGAGGTCGCCGAGCGCGAAGGCGCGGGGGTGCGCGTCGGGCGCGGCGGTGGCGAAGCCGGGTGCGTCCCAGAGCATCCCCGAGTCCCGCCACCGGCCGATGCCGCCGAGGAACCGGTGGTCGTCCACGCCGAGCACCGCGCAGGCCGCCCGGAGCTCACCGACCCGGTACCCGCCGAGCTGGTCGGCGTGGTCGGGGCCGAGGCCGCGCAGCGCCTCCGGGATGACCTCGCCCTGCTCGCCGAGGGTGCACGTCACGACGGTGACCGCGACCCCCTGCGCCGCGTACCGGGCGATCGTTCCCCCGGTCCAGATGCTCTCGTCATCGGGGTGGGCGTGTACCAGGAGTAACCGCGGTGTGGCGGTCGGGCGGGGCGCTGGGGCAGTCGTCACCGAGCCAGCCTAAGGAACGTGTCGACCGCCGTGCGGCGACGGGGCACCTCGGGACCCGTGGTGGGCCGGCCCGACACCGCCGCCGCACCCCCGCCCGACGTGCCCGGAGCCAGCGGGGACGTCGGGCCGGGGCCCGGTTCAGCTCTCCCGGGGCCGGACCTCGGGGAAGTGGCAGGCGGACAGGTGCCCGTCCTCGCCCCGTGCCTCCAGCTTCGGCTCCTCGCTGGCGCAGATGTCCTGGGCCTTCCAGCAGCGGGTGCGGAACCGGCAGCCCGAGGGCGGGTTGACCGGGCTGGGGACGTCACCGGTCAGGACGATCCGCTGGCGTTCCCGTTCCGCCTTCGGGTCGGGCAGCGGCGCGGCGGAGAGCAACGCCTGCGTGTACGGGTGGGTGGCGCGCCCGTACACCTCGTCCCGGGTGCCGATCTCCACGATCTTGCCCAGGTACATCACGGCGATGCGGTGTGAGATGTGCCGCACGATGGACAGGTCGTGCGCGACGAACAGGTAGGCGAGGTTCAGCCGCTGCTGGAGTTCCTCCAACAGGTTGACCACGCCGGCCTGCACGGACACGTCCAGCGCGGAGACCGGTTCGTCGAGCACCAGCAGTTTGGGTTCCAGGGCCAGTGCCCGCGCGATGCCGATGCGCTGCCGCTGCCCCCCGGAGAACTCGTGCGGGAACCGGTTGCGGTGCTCCGGGTTGAGCCCCACCAGCTCCAGCAGGTTGTTCACCTTGCTCTGGATCCTCTTGTCGCCCCAGGAGGAGTGGTGGATCTCCAGCGGTTCCCGGACCACGGAGTTCACGGTCCAGCGCGGGTTCAGCGAGGCGTAGGGGTCCTGGAACACGATCTGCATGTCCCGGCGGACCGCCCGCAGCTGCCGGGCCGTCTGACCGACCAGCTCCCTGCCCTCGAACCGCACCGACCCGGAGGTCGGCCGGTGCAGCTGGAGGATGGCCCGGCCGGTGGTGGACTTGCCGCAGCCGGACTCCCCGACCAGTCCGAGGGTCTCCCCGGCGCGCAGGTCGAAGGAGATGCCGGCGACCGCCTGCACCTGGCCGACGGTGCGCGGGATGATCCCCTTCCCCCGCACGGGGAAGCTCTTCACCAGGTCGTTGACCTCGAGCAGTGGCTGGCCGGTGTCGGCCCCGGCTGGTGCGGTGTCCGAGGGGGACGTCTTCGCGGTGGTCATGGGGTGCTGCCCTCCTCGCGGGCCATGCGCTGCTCGACCTCGGCCGCGTCCTCGACGACGGCGAGTTCCGGATCCGCCTGGGTGAGCGAGGCCGGGTTCTCCACGGACCCGATCTCCTCGTGCTCGAACAGGTCCCGGCTGTCGTCCCCGCCCCCGAGCTCGTCCCACTTCAGGCACCGGCTGGTGTGCCCGGACACGCCGACCGTCACCAGCTCCGGCTCGGCCTCGTCGCACTCCGGGCCGGCCAGCGGGCAGCGGGGCGCGAAGGCGCACCCCGGCGGCAGGTTCATCAGCGACGGCGGCGCGCCCTTGATCGGGGTCAGCCGCTTGCCGAGCAGGTCGGGGTGCGGGATGGAGCCCAGCAGGCCCACCGTGTAGGGCATCCTCGGCCGCTCGAACACGGCGTCCACCTGGCCCGACTCGACCACGGTCCCGCCGTACATCACCTGGACCCGGTCGGCCATCCCGGCCACCACGCCGAGGTCGTGCGTGATGATCATGATGGCGGCCGAGGTCTCGTCCCGGATGCGCAGCAGCGTCTCCAGCACCTGGGCCTGCACGGTCACGTCCAGCGCCGTGGTCGGCTCGTCCGCGATGATCAGCGTCGGATCGTTGATGATCGCCATCGCGATCACCACCCGCTGCCGCATCCCGCCGGAGAACTCGTGGGGGAACTGGGCCGCCCGCCGGTCCGGCTGCGGGATGCCGACCAGTTCGAGGGCCTCCACCGCCTTGGCCCAGGCGACCTTCTTGGACACCTTGTGGTGGGCCCGGTAGGCCTCCGACAACTGCCAGCCCACGGTGTACACCGGGTTCAGCGAGGTCATCGGGTCCTGGAAGATCATCGCGATGTCGTTGCCGCGCAGCTTCTCCAGCTGCCGCTGGCCGAGACCGACGATCTCGGTGTCGCGGAACCGGATGGACCCGCCGATGCGGGCGCTCCGGGGCAGCAGGCCCATCACGGCCATCGAGGACACCGACTTGCCCGAGCCGGACTCGCCGACGACACCCAGCACCTCGCCCTGGCGCAGGGTGAAGGACACACCTCGGACCGCGCGGACCACCCCGTCGTCGGTCGGGAACTCGACCGTCAGGTTGTCGACGGTGAGCAGGTCACCTGCTGTCGTCGTCATCAGGCACGCACCTTCGTCTGCTTCGGGTCGAAGGCATCCCGGATGCCGTCGCCGATGAAGTTCACGGTCAGCGAGATCAGCACGATCACCAGGAACGGCGCCCAGAACAGCCACGGCCGCAGCTCCAGCTGGGCGTAGTTGTTGTTGATGATCAGGCCCAGCGAGGTGTCGGGGATGTTGACCCCGAGGCCGATGAACGACAGCGCCGCCTCGGCGAGCACGGCCGTCGCCACCGCGAGGGTCGCGTTGACCGTGATGACCCCGGTCAGGTTGGGGAGGATGTGCTTGACCACGATCCGGGTGTTGCTCGCGCCCATCGCCCTGGCCGCCTCGACGAACTCCTGGTTCGCCAACGACAGGGTGAGCCCCCGGTTGATCCTGGCCACCGACATCCAGCTGAACAGGCCCAGCGCGATCGCCACCAGGTACCAACTGCTGCCGAAGGCGCTCGCGGCCAGGGCCACCAGGGCCAGCTGCGGGATGATCAGCCAGAGGTCGACCAGCCGCATGAACAGCGTGTCCACCCAACCGCCGAGCAGTCCGGCGACCGCGCCGAGGGTCACCCCGATCACGGTGGCCATCGCGGCGACGACCACGGCGATGAGCAGCGAGAACTGGGTTCCCCGCACGAGCATCGCCAGCATGTCCCGGCCGAGGTTGTCGGTGCCGAGCGGGTGATCGGGCCCGGGGTCCTCGTAGCGCCCGCCGCCGGTGTAGGTGTGGTCGTACTGGAGGAACCAGGGCAGCACGATGGCCGCGAGCACGATCAGCACCAGCACGCTGAGGCTGATCATCGCCATCCGGTGCCGGAGGAAGCGCCGCAGCACGATCTTCCACTGCTTGCGCGCCTCGGTGTCGAACTCGTGACCCGCCCGTGGCGTCGTGTCCGGGTCGTCCGGCGTCGTCTTCGTCACTGTGTCAGCCAAGGCGAATCCTCGGGTCCAGGAAGCCGTACACGATGTCGGCGACCAGGTTGAATGCGACTGTCAGCACGGCGGTGACCATCAGCCAGCCCATGAGCATCGGCGGGTCCTTCTGGCCGACCGCGTCGACCAGCAGACTGCCCATGCCCCGCCAGCCGAAGACCATCTCGGTCATGATCGCGCCGCCGAGCACCGCGCTGAAGTTCAGGGAGACCATCGTGGTCACCGGGATGAGCGCGTTGCGGAAGGCGTGCCGGAAGATGACCCGGGACGGGCGGAGCCCCTTCGCCCGCGCGGTGCGGACGTAGTCGGAGCTCAGCGTCTCCAGCATGGAGGCGCGCTGGAAACGGCTGTAGGCGGCGAAGCTGATGAGCATCAGGCTCAGGGTGGGGAGGAGGTAGACGCCCACGTACTGGCTGAACTGCTCGAAGAAGGACCCCTGGAACCCCTGGGCCGGTGGGATCGTGCGGATCCACCGCTCACCGCCCATCGACACCAACAGGTCGTTGAAGCGTATGCCGTACATCTTCAGCACGATCGCCACGCAGAACAGCGGCATGGAGAACATGACGAAGGCGGTGGTGGTCGCCACGTAGTCGAAGATCGTGTACTGGCGCACCGCGGCGAGCACGCCGATGGCGACACCCAGGACGATCGCGAGGATCTCGGCGCCGATGACGAGTCGGAAGGTCACGCTGAACGCGCGCATGACCTCCTCGTAGACGTCGGCCTTGGCCGAGCCGAGGGCGAGGCTCTCGCCCCAGTCCCCGGTGAGGAAACCAGTGAGCCAGTCCCAGTACCGGGCCCAGATCGGACGGTCGAGCCCCAGCTCGATCATCAGGTTCTGGACGTCCTCCTCGGTGACACCGGGGGTGGCCCGGTACTCGCCGATGGGGTTACCGGCCGCGGACACCAGCAGGTAGGCCAGGAAGGAACCGATCCCGAGGATGGGGATCGATATGAGGATTCTGCGGATGATGTAGCGGAGCACGATGTCGTCCTCGATACGAAGCCAACGTCAGTCCCAGGCGGACCGGCCGCGGGCTGCACCGGCAGGGGCCACCGGTCGGTGCCACCCTCGGGTGGCACACGGGGCCGGACCCTGTCGGCCCGGCCCCGTGTCACGCGACCGATGTCAGGAAGTGACCTCCCACTCCGCAGCGTTCCAGGTCACACCGTCGGAGCCCTGGTAGGTGACGTGGTCCACGTTCTCGGCGTAGGCCCAGGCGTCGGGCACCTGGAAGAGCGGGATGGACAGGACGTCCTCCGCGTAGGCCTTGTCGGCCGCGGACAGCGCGGCGTTCCGCTCGTCCTCGTCCAGGCTGTTCTTCACGGTCTCGAACTGGTCGGTGGCCTCCTGGTTCTCCCAGCCGCTCCAGTTCTGGCCGCCGCCGATGCTGTACAGCGAGGCCTTGGAGGCCTTGTACGGGGTGCCGACCCAGGCGAACAGGGCCACGTCGTAGTCACCCTCGCTGACGCGGGTGTCCAGGAAGTTGTCGTCGGTGTCGTTGATGACCTCGATGCCGGCCTCGGCGCAGGTGCCCTGGATGAGGGCGACCGAGTCGGTGCGGCGGTCCAGCGCGGTGTGGCTGATGGTCAGCGAGGCGCGCTCGCCGTCCTTCTCGTAGACGCCGTCCGAACCCTGGGTCCAGCCGCCCTCCTCGAGGATCTCCTTGGCGGCGTCGGCGCCCTGGCCGGTGATGTCGCTGTAGAGGTCCTCGTAGCCGGGCTCCTCGGGCAGGAACAGCAGGCTGCCCAGCGGGGCGGCCTCCGGGTCGACGCTCTTCAGCAGCTTGTCGACCAGTTCCTCGCGGTCGACGCAGGCCGCGAAGGCCTGGCGCAGGGCGAGGTCCTGGAACTTCTCCCTGGCGAGGTTGATGTCGAGGTGCTCGAAGGTCAGACCGGCCTTCGCCTCGTAGGTGACGCCCTGCGAGGTCAGCGCCTGGAGCTGCTCGGCGGTCTCGCTGTTGGCCTGCGGCGCGATGACGTGCACCTGCTGGTCCTGGAGCGCGGTCACCTGGGCGTTGGCGTCGGCGATGTTCTGCAGGGTGATGCTGTCGGGCCCGCCGGGGTTGCCGATCCACTCCGGGTTGCGCACCACGGTGACCGAGGTGCCCTGCTGCCAGCTGTCGAACATGTACGGGCCGGAGGAGGGCATCAGGTCCGGGTTGAACCCGTTCCAGCCCTCGTTCCAGAACTCGGCGGCCGCGTCCAGCTCCTCCTGGGGGCTGTCGGCGCTGAGCTCCAGGACGTCCTCGATGCCGGTCTCCTGCTCGAGGATGTGCGACGGCAGGATCGCCTTGCTGCCGAACAGCCCGGTCCAGTCGGCGTAGGTCTCGGAGAACTCGCCGACGAAGGTACGGTCGTCCTCGCAGCTGCCGGTCATGATGTCGTAACCGGTGGTGGAGGCCGGGGCGAACAGCTCACCGCCGTCCTCGGTGGTGGCCAGCCTGCTCTTGGAGAACCAGGACAGGTAGAAGTCGCTGCAGTCCCAGGGCTCACCGTCGGACCAGGTGACGCCCTCGCGGATCTTCCACTCGACGACCTGCGGGTCCTCGCTGGTGACCTCCGCCGATTCCATCACGTCGGCGTTGAGCAGGATCTCCATCGTGTCGGTGACGACGAACGGCTCGGAGATCATCGTGTTCAACACGAGGGTGTTGTTGAAGTTGTTGGCACTGCGCGCGCCGTTGTTGTACGCCGTGTAGGCCGCGTCGTGGGTGACGGTGACGTCGCCGCCCTGCTCGACCTCCGGCACGTTGTAGGTGCCGTCGCCGTTGTTGCCCTTCCCACCGGTCGCGCTGGAGTCGTTGAGGCCGCCCCCGCCACCGCCGTTGTTGTCGCTGTCGCCGCCTCCGCCGCCGCAGGCGCTCAGCACGAGCGCGGCGCTCATCGTCACCGCGACCGCGGCGACAGACCTCGTTCTCCTCATTGGTGTGCCCTCCTAGCACTGGGTCAGCGGACCGCAACCAACGGTCATGACCCGAACCACCCATCAGCGGCCCAACCCGGAAGCCGGTTCGCCATTGGCGGAACGGTAAGAACTGCGACAGGTGGCGGTCACCTGGGAACACTGGATCGTGACCAAAAGGTGACTCCTCGCACGCGGAGGGTTATCGTCCACTAACCGAACGGACACGTCCGTTTTTTGAACACTATTGCCCTGGTGTTACGGGCGTGTTCTTCTCACCGCCCGATCCCAATTCCGCGCCCGGTTCCCCCCGACCCTCCCGGGGCGCGCGGCGAACGGGTTCCCGAGGCGGAGGCGAACTCCGTCAGGCCCCGACCCGTCTCCAGTGGAGGGCGCTGGAGAAGGGCCCGAGGAACGGTCTGGTGTGCGCCACCCCGTCGAGCTCCTCGGTGGCGACCACCGTCTCGGCCAGTTGGAAGAGCGGGAGCGTCACCGCCCGCTGCCAGAGCGCGCCCTCGAGCTCGGCCTCGACCTCGGACAGCGGGGTACCCCCGGTCAGGACCGAGTCGATGACGGGTTGGAGCTGGGGATCGCAGAAGCCCGCCGGGTTGCCGGGGAGCACCGGGGCGCCGTCCACCGCGGCCGGCACGCAGCCGAACCAGGAGGCCAGTTCCGTGGCGACGTCGCCGCCGGTCGGGCGGGGCACCACCGCGACGTCCACGATCGGCCGGTTCTCGCCCTCGCCACCGGCCGTGCCGGCGCTCGCGCCGCCGCCCTGCTGCCCGCTCATCAACATCTGGTACAGCTCGTCGGCGGGCGGGGTGACCAGGCTGGTCTCCACCCCGAGGTCCCGCAGCTGGCGTGCCACGTGCCCGGCCAAGGAGGTGTACGGCTCCTGCTCCCTCGGCGCCGCGACCACCAGCTCGAAGGGAACGCCGTTGCGCAGCCACTGCCCGTCGACCAGGGCGTACCCGGCCTCGGACAGTTGCTCGACGAGCAGGTCGGGATCGCCGCTGCCCAGCACCGAGTCCTCGGGGAGGGTCGACGCGAACGCCGGGTCGACCGGGGACCGCAGCTGCGCGTCGGCGCGCAGGTCGGCGGAGGGACCGCTGCGGGCTCCGGCGGCGATGAGGAAGTCGCGGTCGAGCGAGGCGGCCACCGCCCGCCGCACCCGTTGGTCGCTCAGCTGTGGGCTCGCCGGCCGGAACAGCACCTCCACCCGGTGGGACCGGGGCACCGTCCACCGGTCCAGCGGTGTCCCGATGCCGGCGAGCAGGCCGGTGGCGATGGCGTCGGCCCGCAGCATGGCCGCCTGGTTGTCGTCACTGTCCAGCGCGGACGCCAGACCGCTGTGCGAGGCCTCCCGGAACACGATGCGGTCCAGCGACGCCGGGTTGTACCAGTACTTGTCGTTGCGCTCCAGAATGAGTTCACCGCGTTCCAGGTCCATCACGTTGACCGTGAACGCGTTTCCCGAAACCGGAAACGTGTTCGAGAACGCCCCGGTCCACCCGCCGGGAGCATCCTTGAGCAGGTGTGCCGGCAACAGATCGGAGAAAAGCGAACGCCACGCCGGGTACGGTTCGGAGAAGGTGACCTCGACGACCTTTCCACCATTCCGCGAAGTGATTTCGTCGATCAACCGGTAACCGGCCGAGTCCACCACTCCCGGTTCGGCGCGCATCCGCTGCCACAGGTAGTCGAAGTCCTCGGCGGCGATCGGAGCCCCGTCCGACCAGGACGCGTCCTGCCGGAGGACGTAGCGGACGGTGAACGGTTCGGCGTCCACCACCCGCGCCGAGGTGGCCACCGACCGGTCGAGCCGGGGATCCCCGCCGGGTCCCGGCCGGAACACCGAGGGCAGCAGCAGGCTGGCGAGCACGGTGGTGGTGGCGGAGAGATCGGAGAGCAGGTGCGGGTTGAAACCACCGGACAGCTCGTCGACGCCCACCACGACCTCGTTGGGCACCGGGTCGCTGGGCACCTGGTCGGTGTGCGTGGGATCGACGAGCGGGGGCGGTGGGGTGTTGGTGCACGCCGCGACGAGGACGACTGTCACCAGCGCCGAGAGGAGCGCGCTGACCCGGCACCGCGACCGGTGCGGCGCTGACCCGGCCATCGAGCTCTCCTCTGGTTCTGCGCTGGTCGACAGTGGCACCGACGGGTGACCGGTACCTGTCCGCTGACCGCCAGCGGTGGACGCGGGTCAGGGGTCGGGCGCACGACGGCAGCCCGAGCGTAGCGGTGACCGTATCCGGCGTGGTGTGTTCTCCCGGTTGCGTCCACGGCCACGCCGCGCCGGTCCGCCCTTCCGGGGCCGGACGCACGGGGTCGGCGGCCCCGTGGGGGACCGCCGACCGCCGGGTGGTGCGCTCAGCCTCGGGTCTTGGCGCGGGCCCGCTCCCTGGCCCGCTGCGTGGAGTCCAGCACGGTCTTGCGGACCCGGACCACGTCCGGGGCGACCTCGACGCACTCGTCGGCGGAGCAGAACTCCAGGGCCTCCTCCAGACCGAGCTTGCGGGGTCGGGCCAGCCGCTCCAGCTCGTCACCCGTGGAGGACCGCATGTTGGTCAGCTTCTTCTCCCGGCACACGTTGACGTCGAGGTCCTCGGCGCGCGGGTTCTCCCCCACGACCATGCCCTCGTACACGGCCGCGCCTGGCTCGACGAAGAAGGTGCCCCGGTCGGCCAGCTGGATCATCGCGTAGCTGGTGACCGCTCCCGTGCGGTCGGCGACCAGCGAACCGCTGTGCCGGGTGCGGAGCTCGCCGGCCCAGGGCTCGTAACCGACGAAGACGTGGTTGGCGATGCCGGTGCCCCGGGTCTCGGTGAGGAACTCGGTGCGGAAGCCGATGAGCCCTCGGGCCGGGACGATGTAGTCGATCTTGATGCGGCCGGAACCGTCGTGGTCGCCCATCTGCTCCATGGTGCCCTTGCGGTTGGCCATGAGCTGCGTCAACGCCCCGAGGTGCTCCTCGGGGATGTCGACGGTGAGCCGCTCGAACGGCTCGCACAGCTTGCCGTCGACGGTCTTGGTGACCACCTGCGGCTTGCCGACGGTCAGCTCGAAGCCCTCCCGCCGCATCTGCTCGACGAGGATGGCCAGGGCCAGCTCGCCACGGCCCTGCACCTCCCACACGTCGGGACGCTCGGTGGGCAGCACCCGCACGCTGACGTTGCCGATCAGCTCCGCGTCCAGCCGGCCCTTGACCAGCCTCGCGGTGAGCTTGCCACCGCCGTTGCGCCCGGCCATCGGGGAACTGTTCACCCCGATCGTCATGGAGATCGCCGGCTCGTCGACGGTGATCCTCGGCAGCGGCTCGGGGTTCTCGGCGTCGGCGAGGGTGTCGCCGATGGTGATGTCGGGGATGCCGGCGATGGCGACGAGGTCGCCAGCGGCGGCCTGCTCGGCGGGGACCCGGTCCAGCGCCTCCGCGAGGAAGAGCTCGGCGACCCGCACCTTCTGGGTCGAGCCGTCCTCCCGGCACCACGCCACCGTCTCCCCCTTGGAGATGCGGCCGGCGTGCACCCGGCACAGCGCCAGCCGCCCGAGGAAGGCCGAGGCGTCGAGGTTCGTCACGAGGGCCCGCAGCGGGGCCTCCGGGTCACCGGTGGGCGCGGGCACGTGGTTGAGCAGGATCTCGAACAGCGGGTCGAGGTTCTCGCTGTCGGGCAGCGCGCCATCGGCCGGCTGCTCCAGGCTGGCGCGGCCGGCCCGGGCGGAGGCGTAGATGACCGGCAGGTCGAGGACCGAGTCGTCGGCACCGACCTCGGCGGCCAGGTCCAGCAGCAGGTCGTGGGTCTCCTCGACGACCTCGGCGATCCGGCTGTCCGGCCGGTCGACCTTGTTGACGACGAGCACGACCGGCAGGCCGGCGGCGAGGGTCTTGCGGAGCACGAACCGGGTCTGCGGCAACGGCCCCTCACTGGCGTCGACCAGCAGCACGACCCCGTCGACCATCGACAGGCCGCGCTCGACCTCGCCACCGAAGTCGGCGTGGCCCGGGGTGTCGACGACGTTGATGGTGACCGCGCCGTCCGGGGTCTCCCGGCGGATGGCCGTGTTCTTGGCCAGGATGGTGATGCCCTTCTCCCGTTCCAGCTCACCGGAGTCCATGACCCGGTCGACCGGTTCGGAGCGGGCGGAGAAGGCCCCCGACTGGCGCAGCATGGCGTCCACCAGGGTGGTCTTGCCGTGGTCGACGTGCGCGACGATCGCGATGTTGCGCAGGTCTGTCCTGGTGAGCTCACCGGCGACGGCACTGGGAGCAGGCACGCGAAGACTCCTGACGATGTTGGTGGAGGAAGAGGACCGCCGGCGGACCCGCACGCGCGGCCTGATCCAGTCTAGTGCACGTGAAGTGGCCGAACGCTGTCCGCTCGGTCACTGCGGGGGCGGCTGCTGGCCCGGCTGGTGGTACTGGTAGCCGGCGGGCGCGGCGGGCGCACCCCCGCTCGGGGGCCCGGCGGCGCCGCCGGGCTGGGCGGTGGGTGGAACCCCACCAGCGTAGTACGAGGACTGGGCGGGTGGCCGGGGCACGCCCGCCGACGCGGGCCGGAGGGCGATGGCGATGACCGCCATGAGCAGGCCGAACAACCCGATGCCCAGGGCCCCGAGCAGCATGGACTGGTCGGAATCGCACGAGAAGCTCAGATCGACGGCGTTCGGTTGACCCACCCGGCTCATCTGACTGCCACGGCACTGGAGAGGGGACAGGCGGAAGGACTCCTCCATCCGCACGAAAACCATGATCAGCGACGCGAGTCCCGCCACGCCGGCCAGCACGAGGAGCGCGCCACGCAGGAAAGCCATTCCGGGAGGCTGTCGGGGCGCTACTCACCGTCGTCGCCGTTCCGGCGGAGTGTGACGCGGCTCCAGTCGCGGGACGACCGGCGTGCCCGGTCGAGGACAGGCGCCCGGGAGCCCCGCCGGCGGCTGCCCGGCGCCCGACCGATCAGTCGTGAACTCCGCGCGGCAAGGGCCGCCGCCTACCGGAGACGCTGGTCACCACCACCCGGCCACCCTCGGCTCCGCCCTGCCCCGAAGGGCCCCTCGGGCGGGGTTCCGAACGCGCTCAGCCCAGCTGGCCGGAGCGCACCGCGTCGACGAAGGTGTCGAAAGCACCCCGTCCCACCACGATCGCGCCCCCACCACGGTTCTTCGTGTCCCGAATCCCCACCACCCCCAACTCCACCGACGACCCCACCTCGACACAGTTGGACTGCACGCCACTGTGCGTGCTCTTCCGCCACGTCTCGAACATGGTCACTCCTTCGCTGCCGCCGCGAATGTGGTCAGGTAGTCCCGGATGAGGTTCGACGATTCCGCCGGGCCGAGGCTCGCGGACATGACAGTAGCCGTGGCGATCTCGTAAGCCGAGACATCCGCTTCGGCGAAGACGAACAGCCCGGACCGCAGGTGCTCAAGGTGGACCACCGGGCGTGGGCCGGTGGACATCAGCACCCAGGAACCGTTCAGTGCGATGCTCGGGTTGCCCTTCGGCAGCACTCGCACGGTAGTTCTCTCCCGGCCCGCTACTTCGAGGATCGCCCGCAGCTGGTTTGCCATGACGTCGCTGCCGCCAACAGGGCGCGCCAGGACACCCTCGTCCAGGACGGCGATGAAGTCCAGTTGGCCGAGCACCAGTTGCCTCGCCTGCCTGACGCGCACCCACTTCTCGACCTCGGTAGGCGCCACCCCACCGAGCCGCATGATCTCGCGGGTGTAGGCCGGGATCTGGAGCAGCCCAGGCACGAGCATCATGGACACGTCAGTGATGCGACCGCTCTGACGAGCTGCCTCTCGCTCGAACTCGACGAGCGTGTCGAGTTGCTTGGGCCTGTCGTGGCCTCGCTCGAGCCAGACGTGGAACGGCGGTCGACCTCCACCTGCCAGGTCGAGCTGGATCACAGCCGCACCAGGGTCGTCCTGCGCCTGGGCTCCACCAGGGCGGGAAGCATCGGGCTCGCACGTGACGAGGCCCGTCGACTGGCGACGGCGCTGCGCACGGGTACCGCGACGCGCCTCCCCGTCGCACACGAGATGAGCCCCCGCTGCTCCCTCGTCGTGACACCGGAGGAGGGCACTTCGGGGACGATGTGGCGCCTGCTCCCCGCCTCCGCCGGAGTCGCGGACTGGACGACCCGGTTCGACATCGACGCTGCTCAGCGGATCGCGACCCTCCTCACGGAGGGAGTCGCTCTGTTGCGCCTCAGCACCCCCCACGCCCATTCGGCCGTGAGTACCGCACCACCCGATCTCGACCGGCCGCGCCCCTGAGGGTCGCGGCATCACAGGGCCACGGTCGCCACGAGCCCTGCGATCTCGCCTCCTCGCCTTCTCTCGGGCCGCCCCGAAGTGGGCTTCTCCGCCGCCCCGCCCCTCCCTCCCGACAGCTCTGGAGATTCCGATGCACCACACCACTCCCCCACCGCCCAGGTCCCATGACACGGACTGGCGGATCACCGTGGCCGCCGACCTCGTCCATGCCGGCTCCATGACGGCCATCACGTGCCGGTTGGAGATCGACCCGCTCCGGCTGCTGGCCCTCACCCTGCACACGACCACCATCGCCCTCGCGCCGTCCCAGGCCCGGACACTCGCGGATCTCATCACCGACGCCCGGTCGGGCACGGTCGTCGGACTGACAGCGGAAAAGTGTCTGGTCACCCACCTGAACTGCGTGCCGGGGGGGCAAGCTGGTCCGGCCGGGGGCAGGAGGGGACGGTGACCTCGTCGCGCTGGACACCCTCGACACCGAGCACCCGGTCGCGCTCCCCCTCGCGCGGACCGACGCGAACGAGCTGGCTCACGGCCTGCTCGAAGGTTGCTCAACCCTGGACGGCCTGGACTGGCGAACCATCCACCCACCCCAGGTATCCGCATCCCACGGCGACCACGAGACGACGTGACGATGTGACGACGCACCCCCTAGCGGGACCTCCCCGAGGCAGCACTGGGACTCACCGCGTCCCACTACGCCAGCGGTACCCGCACCACATTCCCGTCGCGTCGTGGAGACAGGAAACGGACGGCCAGTCGGACCGCCTTCAACCCCACGTCCCATCGGTCTCGAACGCGGGAGGAGGCGACCCGAAGGGACCACCAACGCCGGGACCGCGACGTTGACGAGGACGTCGTACAGCGACACCACCCGGACCGTCGGGAATGCCACCGGGCACACATCCGAGGAGGACGGAGACGTTCCCACCACCAGGGTGATCGCGGGCGATGGCGCGCAGGTTCGCGAACCGAAGGGGCAGCAGGGCGCCCAACGGGACGAACAGCAGTACGTCACCGGCCCCGGCGACGTCCTTCGCCTTCGGCGACCAGCGGCCGCCACCCTCCCAGGCGGCGGGGGCGGCGGGCCGCTCACGGGCGATGAGGGGTCAGCCCACCTCGCTGTCCAGGGGACGGAGGAGGGCGTGCAGCTCGGGCAGCACGATCCGGTCCGCGTCCAGCCAGTCCAGTCCGTCCAGTTCCTCCCCGGACACCCAGCGCAGCCCCTGGTGCTCCACGGCGGTGGGCTCCGCCGAGCCCTCGGCCAGCACCGCCTCGTACAGCCGGAGGACGGACCCGCCGGGCAGCGGGAGATCCGGTCCGACCCGGTCGAGCACGGTCACCTCCGCGCCCAGCTCCTCCGCGCACTCCCGGCGCAGGGCGTCCCAGTCGGTCTCGCCGCTCTCCACCCGCCCGCCCGGGAGCTCCCAACGTCCCGCGACCTCGACGGGGAACGAACGCCGCTGGGTGAGCAACCGACCGTCCCGCACGATCGCGGCACCCACCACCCGCCGGGCCGCCCCGAGTTCCCGCGCCCGGTCCCGGAGCGCCCGTTCCCGAGCCCCCAACACCCGCAGCGCCACCCGCCGGCCGATCAGGACGTCGACGAGCCGGCCCAGCGGCCCGAACCGCGTCGTCCACGACACCTCGTCGGTGACGAGGACCCCGGCCCCGGTGGGAGCGAGGGTGACCTGGTGCTCGAGCCGCTCGAAGAACGGCCCGGGCCGCGAGCGGGAGCGGAAGCCGCTCGCACCCACCTCGGTGAGGACCGTGCGCAGCGGGATCCACACCCCGGGCAGCACCCGGACGTGGAAGGAGATCGACTCGTCCGCTCCCAGCAGCCCGGGGCCGTCGACGGCCCGCATCCGCACCCCGGCGGCCGGGTCGTCCACGAACTGCCGACGGTCGCGGAGGGCGGCGGCCACGGTCTCGGGTTCGGCGTCCACCAACGCGGTGGTTCTCAACACGGGCATCCGTCGATGGTGCCGGTGCCTGGGAGGACGCGGACGGCGGGTCGGGCTCTCCGGGTGGTCGCGGACGCTGGGACGCGGCCTCACGGCGCCCGCTCCGGCCTGGCCGGCCGGGCTACCGGTTCCGAGTCGAAGCGGTAGGAGCCGGAACGGCCTTCATGCTCGTGGGCCCCGCGCCTCCGCAGGTGCGGACGACGCGGATGCGGCGGTCCTCCTCCCACCGGCGCTCCCCCACCGGCACCCCAGGTCGGTCACTTCTCGGGCGGGTGCGCCGGCCACACCACCTCGAACCGCGCACCGCCCTCCGGGGACACCCCGGCCCGCACCCAGCCGCCCCGTCTGGCCACCAGCTCCGCGACCAGGGCGAGACCGAGCCCGGTGCCGCCCTCCTGCCTGGCCCGGCCGGTGTCGACCCGGTAGAAGCGGTCGAACACCCGGGCCCGGTGCTCCTCGGGGATGCCGGGGCCGTCGTCGTCGACGACCAACCTGACGTGCCGCCCGGCTGGCAGCACCGTGACCCGGACCAGGACGCGGGTGTGCCGCACGGCGTTCGACACCAGGTTCGTGAGCACCCGGTCCACCTCGACCGGGTCGGCGGCCGCCAGCGCTGGCACCGGCGCGTAGCAGAGCACCACCCGGGGCGGGCGGGGACGTGCCGCCCCCCGGTGCCCGCCCCGGTCCGGCTGTCCCGCGACGACCGCCTCGCCGGTACCGTCGTCGACCCCGCCGGCGGTGGATCGCTCGTCCACTCCAGCAGCGGGCCACTCGTCGAGTTCGGCGAGGAGCCGGAACGACTCCTCGGCCTCGTCCGGAGCGGGTGGAGGTCCCCCCGCGAGCTCGACGGCACCGGCCGCCGGGCCGTCGCCGGCGTGGTGGGACGCGGCGCCCGAGTCGGTCCGAGGGGGAGCCGGCGATCCGGGGGCGGGGACATGCGGTTCGCCGCCGGGCCGGGACGCGGAGGCGTCGGCGGGCCCGCCCGCACCGGGCTCGGGCCTGGCCGCCGGCCCCTGCTGGTCGAGCCGGTGCCGCCGCGCCACCTGCCGGGCGAGTTCGGCGACGTCGACGGGCACCGGCTCCCGGTACTCGCCAGCGTCGGACCTCGCCAACGACAGCATGTCCTCCAACAGGGCGGTGAGCCGGTTGGACTCCGTGACGACCTCGGCCAACACCTCCTGAGCGTCGTCGGGGTCGGGGTAGGCGAGCGCGACCTCCGCCTGCGCGCGGATCGAGGTCACCGGGGACCGCAGCTCGTGGGCGGCGTCGCCGGTGAACCGGCGCAACCGCGCCACCGCCTCGTCGCGGCGGGCCAGCAGCCCGTTGAACTCCTCGGCGAGGGTCCGCAGTTCGTCCCTGGCCTCGGGCACCGGGAGGCGACCGCCCGGTGCCAACCCGAGCGCGGCACGGCGGACCCGGTCGACCGAGCGGAGGGAGCCGCGCACGGCGCCCCAGGTCACCAGCCCCACCACCAGCACCCCGACCCCGGAGCACAGCAGCAGCACGAGCAGGCCGACCCGGCGCATCTCGCCGTAGCCGGCGAGTTCGACCTCCGCCACCACCAGCCGTTGGGACCCGTCCGGCTGGCTGGTGACCATGCCGACGGCCCGGGACACCGTGCCGTACCCGCCCCGGGTGACGAACCGCCCGGTGCGCAGCGCCTCCAGTTCCGGCTCGGACAACCCCAGCACGGGTTGACCGTCCCGGGGGGCGCCCGCCGTGTCGAGCACGCGCACGGCGGGTCGGTTCAGGGCCGGCGGCACCGAAGGGGGCGGTTGCCCCTCGGAGACGGCGCTGACCGCGCTCACCAGGGAGCGGCGCAACTCGTCGTCGGCGGAACCCGTCACCATCCGGTCGGCCAGGGCGATGACCACGGTGGACAACGCCGCCATCAACACCAGGGTGGCGGCCGCGGTGACCAGGGAGATCCTCGCCCACAGGGACCGGCGCGACCACCAGCCACCGACCGGCCCCCTCACCGGCGGCCCGGCTCCCCGCCCGGCGCCGCCGGGGCCAGCGAGGTGTCGGCCAGCTCGGGGCCGCTGATCAGGTAACCGTGCCCGCGCACCGTGCGCAGCAGGTGCCCGGCGCCGACCGCCCGCAACTTCCGGCGCACGTAGCCCAGGTACACCTCGACGACGTTGCGGGTGGCGGCGGCCTCGTCGCCCCACACCTCGGCCAGCAGCTCGTCCTTCCCGACGACCGCCCCGGCCCGGCCCATCAGGACCCGCAGCACCGCGTACTCCCGTGGGCTGAGCCCCACCTCGGCGCCCCGCCACGTGACGCCGCGCACGGCGGTGTCCAACACAAGTTCGTCGAGCCGGTACACCACGCCCTCCCGCGCGCCCAGCGACTCGGCCCGCCGCAGCACGGCACGCAGCTGGGCCAGCAACACCACGAACGAGAACGGCTTGACCAGGTATCCGTCGGCCCCCAGGTCGAGCCCGTCCGCCTGGTCCACCTCCCCGTCCTTCGCGGACACCAGCAGCACCGGGGTGGTGATCCCCCTGCGCCGCAGCTCGGCGAGCACCCGGTAACCGGAGAGGCCGGGCATCATGATGTCGAGCAGGATCGCGTCGAACGCCCCCGTCAGCGCCAGGCGCAACGCGTCCGGTCCCGCCTGGGCGAGCACCACGTCCATGCCCTCCGCGCTGAGGCCCCGGTTCAGGGCCCGCCGCACTCCGGCCTCGTCATCGGCCACCAACACCCTGGGTTTCACGCGTCCAGCATGCCGGTTCCCCCCAGCGGCACCGCCCCTGCTCTCAGCGGGCTCTCAGCAAGGCCGGTGACCAGCGCCGACGGCGGGCTCAGGCGCCGGTGCCCGCCGCCACCGGCCGCGGTTCTCAGCGGGGTCTCAGCCAGCGTCGCCCATCGTGGGAGCAGCGGAACCCGAGGCTGGTTCCCTGGGAGGAGACTGAACGACATGGAGAAGCGGAAGCTGACGGTGGCCGGCGCGGTCGCCGGCACCGTCCTGGGCGCCGGCGGGCTGGTGTGGCTGGGCGTCCCGGCGGGCGCGAGCCAGTCGCCGGCGCTGCCGGAGGTGAGCGCGGAGGACCTGATCGAGTCCGTCCTGACGGTCCAGCCGCAGGCGCTCGGGGGAACGGTCCAGGTCGAGAACGACCTGGGGCTCCCGTCCATCCCCGGGCTCGAACTCCCGGCCGGGGTCGGCGCGGGGACGAGCAGCGCGCAGGTGTGGTCGGACGGCGGGGAACGCTTCCGGCTGGCGGTGCGCCACAGGGGTGGTGAGGACGTCCTCGTCGGCGACGGGCGGAACATCTGGTCCTGGAACTCGGAGGAACGCACCGCCACCCGAGACGACGTCGGCGGCGCCGACCGCGCCACCGAGGGCCACCCGGAGCTGGCGGATACCGACCCGGCGTCGGTGGCGGCCGAACTCACCGCCCTGCTGCGGGAGGACAGCGGCGTCGCGGTGGACGGTACCGCCGAGGTCGCCGGTCGCGCCGCGTACGAACTGGTCCTCGCCCCGTCCCCGGAACAGCGCAGCCTGGTGCGGGAGGTGCGGATCGCCGTCGACGGCGACACCCGCATGCCACTGCGGGTGTCGGTGCTGGCCAACGGCACGGAGACCCCCGCGTTCCAGGTGGGGTTCACCGAACTCGACCTGGGTGAGCAGGACGAGTCCCTGTTCGAGTTCGACCCGCCGGCCGGCTCGCTCGTCGAGGAGCGGGACGCGGAGGCGCCGGCGGAGGACGCCCCGCACGCGCTGCCGGAGGGTGTGGACCCGGCGGAGGTGACGCCCACCCTGCACGGCGCCGGCTGGGAGAGCGTCGTCATCGCCCAGTCCCCGGTCGGGCTGTCCCCCGATGGCCTTCGGGACACCCTCGACGGGATTGACACCGACGAGTGGGACGAGGACGAGCTGGCGGGGATGGACCCCGCCGACCTGCTGGACCAGGTCGGTGAGCGGGTGACCGGCGAGTGGGGCGAGGGCTACCTCGTCGAGACCAGACTGCTGACCGTGCTGCTCGTCGAGGACGGACGGGTCGCCGCCGGCGCGGTGCCCGCCCAGGTCCTGACCGAGGCGTTGGCGGCCCAGCGGTGAGGACGCGTGACGCGGTGGTGGCGGAGGGATCCGCCACCACCCCCTCCCAGGACGCGCCCGGTGCGCCGGTCGAGTACGCGGCCCGCACCCGGGGCCTGCGCAAGGTCTACGGCGGAACGGTGGCGGTGGACGGCGTCGACCTCGACGTGCCCGCCGGATCGGTGCTCGGCATGTTGGGCCCGAACGGTTCGGGCAAGACCACCACCATCCGCATGCTGCTCGGGTTGACGACACCCACCTCGGGTTCCGTCGAGCTCCTCGGCCGGCCGCTGCCCGAACGGGCCGGTGACGTGCTGCCCGCCGTGGGGGCGATGGTCGAGGGCCCGGGCTTCTACCCGTTCCTGTCCGGTCGGGACAACCTGCTGCGCTTCGCCGCGATGGAACCGCTGCTCCCGAGCGGCTCCGTGCGGGTCGCCGTCGCCGACGCCCTGGAGCGGGTGGGGCTGGCCGACGCCGCCCGGCGGCGGTACCGCGGCTACTCGCTGGGCATGAAGCAACGGTTGGGGCTGGCCGCCGCGCTCCTCGTGCCCCGCAGGCTGGTGGTGCTGGACGAGCCCACCAACGGCCTGGACCCGGCCGGGACCCGGGAGATCCGCCGGATGATCGGTGAGCTGCGGGGGTCGGGGACCACGGTCATCGTCTCCTCCCACCTGCTCGCCGAGATCGAGGCGGTGTGCACCCACGTGGCGGTGCTCAGCCGGGGGAGCCTGCTGGCCCAGGGTGACCTGGCCACCTTGCTGGAGGCGGGCGGGCCGGCCCTGCTCGTCACCACCCCGGACCGCGACGCCGCCGTGACGGCCCTGCTCACCGAGGGCGTGTCGGCACGGCGCTCGTCCGAAGGGGTCCGCGTCGAACTCACCGGCACCTCCGCGCCGCGCGTGGTCGCCGCGCTCGTCAGGTCCGACGTCGAGGTGCACGAGGTCCGCCGCGAACGTGCCGGCCTGGAGGACTTCTTCACCCAGCTCACCGAGGGCGTGAGCGCGACAACCGAGGGAGAGGGCCCGTGACCGCGCTGGACACCGACCCGGAACGCACCACCACCGGCTTCGCCCCCGACCCGGCTCTGGGAGGCGCATCGTCCGGGCGGACCGCCGCCCCCCTGCTCCGGGTGCTGTTGTCGGAGATCACCTGGGTGCTGCGCCGCCCCCGCACTCTGGTCATGATCGGGTTGATCGCCCTCATCCCGGTGCTGGTCGGGGTGGGCATCGCGTTGTCGGGCGATGGCATGAGCGGCGGCATCACCGCCCTGCTGTCCGGCAACGGCCTCCTCCTCCCGGTGGCGTCGATGGGGATGCTGCTGATGATGGCGCTACCCGTCGCCGCCTCCTTCACCGCTGCGGACGCCTTCGCCGGGGAGTCCGCGCACGGCACCCTGCGGGCGCTGCTGCTCGCCCCGATCAGCCGGCCCCGGCTGATCCTGGTGAAGTCCCTCGGCGTCCTGTCCGCGATCACCGCCACGATCGTGGTGACGACGCTGGTGGCGATCGTCGCCGGGCTGCTGCTGCTCGGCGGGAGCGGTTTCCTGACGGTGTCCGGTACGACGCTGCCGTTCGGCGTCGGCCTGGGCAGGGTGGCGCTCATCGCCGGGTACGTGGTGCTCCAGCTGGCCGCGTTCGCCTCCCTGGCGCTGGCGCTGTCGGCGTGCACGGAACACCCGTTGCTGTCCCTGGTGGGCGCGATGGGGGCGCTGATCACCTTCCAGATCGTCGGCCTGATCCCCGCGCTGGACTTCCTCACCCCCTACCTGCTCACCACCGGGTGGCAGGAGGCGCTCATCGAACCGCTGCGGGACCCGATGGCACTGGACGTGATGGCCGAGTCGTCGGCGCGGGCCCTGTGCTACCTGCTGATCGGCCTCTCGCTGACCACGCTGCGGGTGGTCACGAAGGACTCGTGACCACCGGACCGGACCAGGGGCCGCCCTGGCACGCCGGGGCGGGGGGAGGACGCGATCGGTCCAGCCGCGCGGGCGGGGAGGGCGCCCCGGCCCGCCCCTCGGCACCGGTTCCGCGCGCGACGGCGCCTCAACCGGCCAGCACGGCCACCGCGTCCGGGTCGAGGGTGAGCCGGACCCGCTCCCCCACCTCCGGCACCCCGGCGAAGGGCGTGCTGGCCTGCACCTCTCCCCCGTCGGCAACCCGCACCAGGAGGCGGACGTGGTCACGCTGGTGCACCCGCCGCAGGACCTCGCCGCTGGCCTCCACGTCGGTCCCGCCGCCCCGGTCGGCTCGGGTGACCCGCACCGCCGAGGCCCGCAGTCCCAGCCGGACCGCGCCGTCGGGCACGTCACCGGGCACCCTGACCCGACCGAGGACCGACTCGGCCCAGCCGTCGCGCACCGTGGCCGACACCAGTCGGGAACAGCCGAGGAACCGGGCCACCCGCTCGTCCGCCGGGCGCCGCCACACCCGCTCCGGACCGTCGACCTGGCGGATCTGGCCCTCGGACATCACCGCCACCTGGTCGGCGAGGGTGAACGCCTCGTCGTGGTCGTGCGTCACGACCAGCGCGGTGGTCCCGGTCTCGGTGAGCACCCTGGCCAGGTCGACCGCCAGCTGGTCCCGCAGCTCGCGGTCCAGCGCGGACAGCGGTTCGTCCAGCAGCAACAAGCGGGGGCGGGGCGCGAGCGCCCTGGCCAGGGCCACCCGCTGCTGCTCACCCCCGGACAACTGGGTCACCCGCCGCCGCTCGTAGCCGGCCAGGCCCACCAGCTCCAGCAGCTCGGCGACCCGCGCGTCCCGGACCGCCCGGTCGGCGCCGGCCATCCGGAGACCGAACGCGACGTTGCCGGCGACGGTCCGGTGGGGGAAGAGCTGGCCGTCCTGGAACACCAACCCGAAGGCACGGCGGTGCACCGGCGTCCCGGCCAGGTCCACGCCGTCCCAGCACACCCGCCCCCGCGCCACCGCCTCCAACCCGGCCACCGCGCGGAGCAGGGTCGACTTGCCGCAGCCGGACGGCCCCAGCAACGCCAGGACCCCGCCGTCCGGCACCGACAGGTCGACCGACCGGACCGCCAGCACCTCGCCGTAGCGGACCGTGAGACCGCGAACCGTGAGCGTCACGACACCCCACCTTCCTCCCGTCCACGGGACCCAGCCCCCGCCAGCGGCGACGACGCGGCCCCACCAGCCCCGCCCACCACCAGGGGTCCCATCAGAACTCCCCGACCGTGTCGGAGCGGACCCTGATGCGTTCCACCACCGCCACCACCAGCGCGGTCACCACCAGCAGCATCGTGCAGGCCGCGTAGGCGGCGACCGCGTTCAGCTCGCCGGGCCGCGAGATCAGGCGGCTGATCGCCACCGGAAGCGTCATGGTCTCCGGCCGCACCAGGAAACTCGTCGCCCCGAACTCGCCAAGGGCGATGACGAAACCGAAGCCCGCCGCCGTGACCAGCGAACGAGCCGACATGGGCAGGTCCACCGCCATCCAGACCCGCACCGGACCGGCCCCGAGCGTCGCCGCCGCCTGCCGGAGCCGGTCGTCCACCGACCGCAACACCGGCAGCACGATCCTGATCACCAACGGGGTGATCACCAGCGCCTGGACGAACGGGACCAGGACCGGCGAGTCCCGCAACCCGCTGGGCAGGGCCGACAGGGTCACCAGGTACCCGAAGCCGACGGTGACGGCCGACACGCCCAGGGGCAGCATCATCAGCGTGTCCAGCAACTGGGTGGCCCCGGCCCGCCTCGTCCTGGCCAGCACCACCGCCGCCAAGCCGCCCAGGACCATCGCCAGCACCGTCGCGTCGGCCGCCGCGCGCACCGAGTTCAGGGCGGCCTCGACGACGGAGATCCGGAGCACCCCGCCCTCGCCGCCTCCCGTGAGCGCGCGGTAGCCGTCCAACCCGAAGCCGGACGAGGTGGTCAGCGACCGCAGGACCACGGCGACCAGCGGGACGAGCAGCCCCACCAGCACGGCACCGGCGGCGGCCAACACCACCCAGTCCCCGCCGGTGGGGGGCCGGGTCGTCTCCGCGCTCGACCGCAACGCCAACGCGCCCTCCCGACGGCGACGCGCCGCCGCCCCCACCGCGAGGGCCGCGACGACGGCCGCCAGCTGGAGCAGGGACAGCGCGGCGGCCCCGGGGAGGTCCAGCAGGTTCACGGTGCGCAGGTAGATCTCGGTCTCCAGGGTGCGGTACCTGGCCCCACCGATGACGAGGACCACTCCGAAGCTGGTGGCGCAGAACAGGAACACGACGGCGGCGGCCGAACCCAGGGCCGGGCGCAACGCCGGCAGGGTCACCGAGGTGAACGCGCGCCACCGGGAGGCGCCCAACGCCCTGGCCGCGTCCTCGGCCCGGCGGTCCAGGTGTGACCACAGCCCACCCACCGTGCGGACCACCACGGCCACGTTGAAGAACGCGTTCGCCAACACGATCGCGGCCAGGCTGCCGTCCCCGAACAACGCGCGGAACGCCAACCCCACCACCACGGTGGGGAGGACGAAGGGCACCGTCACCAGGACACGCAGCAGGCCCCTGCCCGGCACCGCCAGTCGAGCCGTGACGTAGGCCAGGGGCAGGCCGGCGAGGACCGCCAACGCGGTGGCCGCGGCGGCCTGCCCCAGGGTGAACCCGACGAGCTGCCAGGTCTGCGCCCTGGCGAGCATGTCGGACACACCGCCCTCGCCGAACCCCCGGGCGATGATCGCGAGCACCGGCCACGCGAAGAAGAGGACCAGGAACGCCAGCGGCACGACCGCCAGCACCACCAACCCGACCCGCCGCCGGGTCGACGCCGACACGCTCGTGCCCGTCGGGCGGCGCTCCCGGGAGACGCGGCTCATCCCAGGACCAGGTCCCGCCACTCCGAGACCCACTCGTCCCGGTTGCCCTCGACCTCGTCCGCCGGGAGGGTCACCGACTCCTCGGGCAGCGGCGCGGCCTCCCGCCAGGCCTCGGGCAGCTCGACGTCCGCGCGCACCGGGTAGACGTACATGTACTCGGCCAGCTGCGCCTGGAACGGCTCGGACAGCAGGAAGTCCACGACCGCGCGGGCGTCCTCCGGCCTGTCGGTCCCCGCGAGCACGCCCGCGTACTCGACCTGCTGGTAGCAGGTGTCCAGCAGCGCCTCCGTCCTCGGCGTCCCGTCCGCACCGATCTCGGCGGCCGGCGAGGACGCGTAGGACACCACGATCGGCCTGGGGCCGTTCCCGGACGATCCGGAGAAGTCCTGGGTGTAGGCCTCGGTCCACCCCCCGGTGACCCGCACCCCGTTGTCCCGGAGGCCGGTCCAGTAGTCCCGCCAGCCGTCCTCCCCGGCGTGGGCGATGGTGGCCAGCAGGAACGCCAGCCCCGGCGAGGACGTCGCCGGGTCCTGCACGACCAGGAGGTCGCGGTAGGCGGGGTCCAGCAGGTCGTCGAGACCGGTGGGAGCCGGTACGTCGGACTCGGCGAACCACTCCCGGTCGATGTTCAGGCACACGTCGCCGACGTCGATCGCGGTCAACGCGTCCGAGTCGGCCACCCGGTAGTCGTCGGCGCCCCGCTCGGCGCGCGGGCTCCGGTAGTCCTCGAACACGCCCTCCGCCAGTGCCCGCCCGGCGAAGGTGGAGTCCACGCCGAAGGCGACGTCGCCGATCGGGTTGTCCCTGCTCAGCACCAGCGAGTTCGTCAGTTCACCGGCGTCGCCGCTCTGCCGGATGTCGAGGTCGATGCCGGACTCGCGTTCGAAGGCGGCGACGACCTCCTCGTCGTAGGAGAAGGAGTCGTGGGTCACCAGCACGACCGACCGGGAGTCGTCGGACCCGTCGTCGGAGCCGCCCCCCACGACGCTGCACCCGGCGGTGAGGCCCACGGCGGTCACCAGACCGACCGCCAGGCCGCGCTGGCGGAACCGATCGGCGCGCGTGGAGAACGCACCCGCTGGACTGGTGACTCCGGACATTCGACCCTCCCGTGACGTGGGCCGGGCGTGGGCCGCCGTCCACCCGTCACGCGGGGCCTCCCTGCGCCGGCATGATCCGGATCAGGTGGCGGGGGACCGGGTCCTCCCGCTGGACGGTCGAGGGCTTCGTCGTGGTCCGCTGGCGGACCACGCCCTCCTCTCAGCCCGGCGCACCGGACTCCCGTGGCGGCATTCACCCTACGCCGACGCCGGAGGGGACCCGGGCACCCGGTCCGGGTAACGGCCCTTCGTCCGGTGGGCGGCCGGCCGCCGCGTCCGTTCGGCGCGGCCGGGGGCGTGGCCGCGCCGTCCCACCAGGAGATGCCCCACCTCGTTCACGGTCCCCGGTGTCCGGCTCCCAGTCGCACGGCGGTGCACCCGGCCGAGCCAGCCCTCCGGGCCCCGTTCCGATCGACCGCCGATGCCGGTCGCCCCGACCTGGTCCCCGGGTCAGCACACGCCGCCGCACACCGACGCGTGCCACGCCGAGGGCGATGCCCGATCCGGGTCCGGCCGCACCGAGTCCGCCGGCGCACCCCGCCCGATCCCACCATGTTGGACGGGCACCCGCGCCCCTGCCCGCGACGCCACCGACGAACTAGCCTGACCGCCGGATCGGGCCCCGAACCGGGAGGACGTCGTCGTCCGGCCCGAGACCCCGCGCCCCACCGGGGTGGGCACCGGCCCGCCCCGGCCGACGACGAGGCGGGCGTCCCGGCACGACGCCCACACCAACACCCGTCGCCGTGGCCCGACGAACCCGCACCTCCGCGATGGAGACACCGACATGAGCGCGACACCAGCCGACACCGGGGAACCCGAGACCGGCGCCGGGCATCCGCCAGCCCACCGCCTCGGGGGTCCGCTCATCGCCCCGACCTCGCACATCCGACCGGCGCCCCCCGAAGCTCCCCCGGTCCGCACCGCTCCCCTGGTGGTCGCCGGCCTCCTCGCGCTCGCCCTGAGCTGGCACGTCTGGCTCGCGCACGGCGCCCAGCAGGCCACGCTCCTCGTCATCGGCCTGGGGCTCGGCGTCACCCTGTTCCACTCCCGGTTCGGTTTCACCTCCGCGTGGCGGCAGCTCGTCTCGGTCGGCAACGGTTCCGGCCTCCGGGCGCACGCCCTGCTCATCGGCACCACCGCGACCCTGGTGACCCTGCTCATCGGCACCGGGACCGGCCTGTTCGGCACCACCCCCTCCGCCGCCGCCGGGGACATCGGTCTGCCCCTGTTCCTCGGGGCGTTCCTGTTCGGGCTGGGCATGCAGCTGGGTGGCGCCTGCGCCTCCGGCACCCTCTTCGCCGTCGGCTCCGGGCAGTCGACCATCGTCCTCACCCTGGGCGGGTTCGTGGCCGGCTCGGTCCTCTACACCTGGCAGTACGGCTGGTTCGACTCGCTGCCCACCGTGCCCGGCGTGCTGCTGTCCGACCACGTCGGCTGGTTCGGTTCCTGGCTGGTCACCCTGACCGCGCTCGGGCTGGTCGTCCTCGTCAGCGTCGCGGTGCAACGCCGCCGCGACCCGCCCCCGGTCGGTGCCGTTCCCACCGCGCGCGGCGCCGCCCGCGTCCTGCGCGGCTCCTGGCCGATGCTCGTCGGAGCCGTCGTCCTCGCTGTCCTCGCGGCGGCGGTCCTGCTCGTCTCCGGCGGCACCTGGGGCGTGACCAACGCCTTCGGGTTGTGGGGCGCGAAGCTGCTCCAGGTGCTGGGCGCGCAGCCCGAGCAGTGGGCGTTCTGGCAGGAGCCCGGCAACGCGGAGATGCTGGCCTCCCCCGTCCTGGCCCACAAGAACAGCCTGACCAACATCGGCATCATGGTCGGCGCGGCCATCGCCGCCGGCGCCGCCGGGGCGTGGCGCCTCCACCGCCACATCCCGTGGCGCACGGCGCTGGCGGCGGTGCTGGGCGGTGTGATCATGGGTGTCGGGGCCCGCCTCGCGAGTGGCTGCAACATCGGCGCCTACCTCGGTGGGATCTCCACCGGGAGCGTCTCCGGCTGGCTGTGGGCGGTCGCCGCGCTCGTGGGCACCTGGGTGGGGCTGCGACTGCGGCCCCTGTTCGGCCTGGCCAACCCCCGGCCGAGCGACGGGGCGTGCTGAGCAGCGGCGCCCGCACGGCCCGGCGCACGGCGACCGGGCACGACCCGACCCCGCGCCCCGGGACGGCCTCCCCGCTCGGACGCCTCCCGCCTCCGAGCGGGCAGCGCGGGGGGAACGGCCGGGTGCGCCCGACGCCGAGAACCCCCACCATGGACGCATGACCGATCTGCTGACCTCGGACCAGATCGCCACCGCCCTTGGCACGCTCCCCGACTGGCGCCGGGAGGGCAGCGCACTGGTCCGCACCGTCGAACTGGCCGGCTTCCCCTCGGCGATCGCCGTCGTGAACCGGGTCGCGGAGATCGCGGAGAACGACAACCACCACCCGGACATCGACATCCGGTACGCCACGCTCACCTTCCGGTTGTCCACCCACGTGGCCGGCGGGATCACCGCCTCGGACGTCACCCTCGCCGAGGAGATCGACGAGGTGCTGAGGGTGATGGCCGGCTGACCGCCCGAGCACGACACCGGGCGCCGGGCGCGGCCCGTCAGCCCTCCGCGTTCTCCACGCTCGGGGACTCGGCCCGCCCACTCCGCCGGCCCAGCCGGTTCTGCGGCTTCAGCACCGAACTCACCCGGCCCCGCAGCACCCGGGTCCGCAACCAGATGTCGTTGGCCTGCCCGGACCCGGGCGGGAGGGGCGGGACGGGTGGCACCTTGGGGGCCGCCCGGGCCCCGGCCGCCACCGCCAGCAGGGTGAGCAGCGCCGCCACCGGGTACGCCCAGCCGAGAGCGGCCAGCGGCCACGGCCGCGAGAAGTCGACCTTCCCGGGTTCCAGGGCCTGCAACTGGTGGACGAGGTAGGACGTCATCAGCAAGGTCCACAACACCGTCGTCGAGGCCAGGAGCGGGCGGGCGCGCATCGGGTGGCACACCAACCACACCAGCGCCGGCACCACCCACACCCATTCGTGGCTCCACGCCGCCGGGGCGATCAACAGCCCGAGGAGCTGGACCGTCACCACCGCGCCCAGCACGTCACCCTTGCGGATCGTCGCGTACAACGCCCGACCGGCCAGGACCGCGGTCACCACGGCCGCGAGCAGCCAGGGCCAGGAAGTCCCGACGTCGTAGCCGAGCGTCCGCGACAAGGCACCCCGCAGCGACTGGTTGTCGACCGAAGCGACCGGGTCGATCCGCTCCCCCCGGCCGGCGATCGTCGTCCAGAACTGGCTGGACTGCTGCGCCGACACGAAGAACCCGATGCCGATGGTGGCGAGGAAGGCGCCGAACGCCCACGCCGCCGCCGTGAACCGCCGCGTCGCGAGGAAGTACATCCCCGCGACGGCGGCCCCGAGCTTGATACCGGCGGCCAACCCGACGCCGACCCCCCCGAGCACCCGGCGCCCCGTGGTGACCGCCGTGACGAGCACCGCGGCCAACGGCAGGCTGAGGTGTCCCTCCACCAGGCTCGTCCGCACCGGTTCCAACCACAGCACGAGCGCGGTGGCGACCAGGGCCCGCCGCCGCCACGTCAGCCACGCCGACGCCCCGATCACGCCACCGGGAGCGCGGGACATCGCGAAGACACGCATGGCCCGCGACACGATCCACCACAGGCAGACGAGGGACACGCCCTGCCAGACGAGCCGGAGCACCCCCCACGGGACGACCGCGAGCGGCAACAGGAGCACGGCGGCGAACGGGGGCGCCGTGAACGGGGTGGTGAACGCGGCGATGTCCGGGTTCCACGAGGTGAACTCGTAGAGATCCCCACTGATCAACTGCGGAGCGTTGCCCCGCAGGCTCTGCAGGCTCGGCAACTGGGTCTGGTCGAGCAGCAGGCTGGCGGCGACGTGCAGGACCAGGGAGACCAGGAGGAACAGGGGCGCGTACCGCAGCAACCTGGACTCAACCGCGCGAAGATCCACCGTTCCCTCTCCACCACGACCGCTGCGCGCGGTCACGTCACCGGCTCAACCTGTCGTCGCCGCGCGACACAGTGTAAGAGCCGGGAGCAAGGCCCGTTGCCACCACGGGCACCCGTTGTCAGCCACTGCACAGGGAAGCAACCCGGGGCGCCCCACCACGTCGCCCCGCCCGCACGAGGACGTCCGAGACGGAGCGCGCCGGCCCGGCTCCGGCCCCCACCCGGTCACCGCGAGGACCATCCGGTCCAGCGCCGCGCGAGACACCCGCCAGGACGCCGTCCGTGGTGTCCCCACGAGAACCCGCCCCAGGCGTCGGCCCCTCCTACGATCCACGGGTGCGGATCGGACTGAGCGACGAGCAACTCACCCTGGTGTCCACCTGGTTCCCCGGCTTCGAGGTGGTCACCGACCACAGCTGGGGACTCGTCGACACCACCGTCCTCCACCTGCGCGCCGACTCCGGCGACGTCGTGGTCAAGGCCGCCGGCCCGGCCAACCACCACATCGCCAGGGAGATCGTCGCGCACCGGCGCTGGACCGGCCCGTGGCTGGCCACCGCCAGCGTCAACCGCCTCCTGCACGCGGACGCGGAGCTGAACGTGCTGGCCCTGAGCCACCTGCCGGGTGGGCTCGTCCTCGACGACCCCCATGCCGTCGCCGACCCCGACACCTACCGGCAGGCTGGCGCGCTGCTCGCCGCGTTCCACCACCAACACCGCGTCGTCTCCGAGACCCACGAGGCGGAAGCGGACGCCAAGGCGCTGGCCTGGCTGGACCGCGAACACCGCGTCGACCCGGCGACCGTCGTGGCACTCCGCGCCGCCATCGCCACCCACGAGCACCAGCCGGTCGAACTGGTCCCGACGCACGGCGACTGGCACCCCCGCAACTGGCTGCTGCACGAAGGAGTGGTCCGCGTCATCGACCTCGGTCGCGCCGCGCCGCGACCCGCGTGGACCGACCTCGCCCGGCTGGCCCGCCAGGAGTGGCAGGGCGCCGAGCACCTCGAACGCGCCTTCCTGGCCGGGTACGGCGAGGACCCGCGCGAGCCCGCGCCGTGGCGGGCGACCCTGTTGCGGGAGGCGGTCGGTACGGCCGTCTGGGCCTACCAGGTGGGGGACGAGCAGTTCGAACGGCAGGGGCACCGGATGATCCGCCAGGCACTCGACCTGTACTGATCTTCCCCGGCGAGCAGCGTTCCGGACACCGCCGGAACCCACGGGCGGCGGGGGCCGTGCGCGGCAGCGACCGGTGAGGCACGCGAGTCGGAGTTCGCGAAGCTCGCGACGGAGAACCCCACGCTCCTGGACCTGACGAATACGAGGAAGCACCAGCCGGAGAACCCAAGGTCACGCACTCGGCTGGGAAAGCCTTCGAACCCCTTGGTTGATCTGATTCACGAGGGCCAGAACAGGCGCGTGCTCCGGACAAACCCCCGGAGTGGAGAACGGGATCACCCCCCACGCCACGTCAACGGGCGCGCCACCCCCGGTCGCCACCGGGCTGCCGGACACCGATCGCCCGGACGAGCTGACCGACGCGGCGGTGTACCAGTTCCTCAGGGGGAACCGCGCCAGAGGACCATGGCGTGCGGCGCGGTGCCCGGATCACGGGCCAGGAGAGCCCGCCCCGGCTCGCGTCCTCCCTGGGATCGCCGCCCCAGGTGTCACACCTCGACGACGCCGCCCGAGGCTGCCTGGACACATCTCCCCCAGTCACGCAGCGCGGTCCCCACCATCCGTGGCTGTTCGAGATGAACGTTGTGGCCGGCGCCATCGAGCGCGAGGTACGTCGCACGCGGGTAGTGGGTGAGAAGCGCGAACTGGTCCTCATACCCGACTACGTGGTCCTGGCGACCTGTGAGGATCAAGGTCGGTCCCTGGAACGTGCCCGCGGTGTCCGGCGACGCCCTGAGGAAGTAGCGCTGCGAGAGCCTGCCCATCGCATCAGGGTCAGCGGCGCGGATGCCGGGGAGTGCGTGGACGCGGAACGCGTCCCAGGACTCCTGCGTCTGCCGGGCCGCGACGCTCGTGAACTCCTCGGCGTCGGCGGGCGGCAACGACCGCAGAAGGTCCTGATCGCGGACGACGAGGGACCGCTCCGGTCGAACGCGCCGCGATGGGGCTGGGTCGACCACTGGAGCGATGAGCGCGAGACCCAGGACCTGGTCGGGGAACCGGGTGACGACATAACGAGCGAGAAGGCCGCCCAGCGAACTGCCCAGCAGGGCGAACGGCTCGTCGCCGACGAGTTCGTGGACCGTCTCCACCAGCCAGTCCGCGAGTTCTGGGAGACCGCCCGCCGCATCCAGCGGCGGTGTCAGGCCGAACCCCGGAAGATCGAGGTAGATGCGCTCCCAGGAGCCCGAGGCGGCCAGGTCGTCGTCGAGCGGGAGCAGCAGCCGGTGGTCGACGCCGTTGCCGTGAACGGCAACGAGGGGGAGTCCCTGCCCCTTGCGTACGATGTTCGGCTGGACCCTCACTTCTTGCCGCCGCCGGAGGTGTTCCCGTGACGGAACTCGACGACGTCGCCGTCGGCCATCACGTAGTCCTTGCCCTCCATCCGGACCTTGCCGGCGGAACGGGCGGTGGCCATCGAGCCGGCCTCGACGAGGTCGTCGAAGGAGACGACCTCGGCCTTGATGAAGCTGCGCTCGAAGTCGGTGTGGATGACGCCGGCCGCCTGGGGAGCGGTCGCTCCCCGTCGGATGGTCCAGGCCCTGGCCTCCTTCGGGCCGGCGGTCAGGTAGGTCTGGAGTCCGAGCGTGTGGAACCCGGCACGGGCCAGGGCGTGCAGGCCCGGCTCGTGCTGGCCGATGGTCTCCAGCAGCTCCCGCGCCGACTCCTCGTCCAGCTCGATCAGTTCGGACTCGACCTTGGCGTCGAGGAACACCGCGTCGGCGGGCGCGACCAGCTCCCGCAGCTCGGCCATCCGGTCCTCGCTGGTCAGCACGCCCTCGTCGGCGTTGAAGACGTAGAGGAACGGCTTCAACGTGAGCAGGTTCAGCTCACGCAGCTCGTCGGTGTCCAGCTCGGCCCGCGCGGAGAACAACGTCCGCCCGGAGTCGAGGATCTCCTTGGCCGCCTCGGCGGCGGCCAGGGCCGGGCGACGGTCCTTGTGGGTCCGCGCCTCCTTCTCCAGCCGGGGCAGCGCGCGCTCCATCGTCTGGAGGTCCGCGAGGATCAGTTCCGTGTTGATCGTCTCGATGTCGCTGCCCGGGTCGACGCGGTCGTCGACGTGCACCACGTCCGGGTCGTCGAACACGCGGATGACCTGGCAGATCGCGTTGGCCTCCCGGATGTTGGCGAGGAACTGGTTTCCCAGGCCCGCCCCTTCGGAGGCGCCCTTGACGATGCCGGCGATGTCGACGAACGACACCGTGGCCGGCACGGTGCGCTGCGAGGAGAAGATCTCCGCGAGCTTGTCCAACCTGGTGTCGGGCAACGGCACCACACCCACGTTCGGCTCGATGGTGGCGAACGGGTAGTTCGCCGCGAGCACCTCGTTGCGGGTCAGCGCGTTGAACAGGGTGGATTTACCGACGTTCGGCAGGCCGACGATGCCAAGGGTGAGACTCACGACGGGCCAGTGTACGGACCACGGGTGGCGTGGCCGCGCGGGGCGGCGGGAGGGGCCGTTCCCCCCGGTGAGCGCCCACGCCGGCCTGGTCCCGGCTGGCCTCCTGACCCCGGTTGGACCGGCGATGTCGTGGGCACCGGGGCGAGCGGCGCGTTCGACGCGGGCCGCACCGCGACCGGACGTCGGGTCGCGGGTCAGCAGCCCTCCGGTTCGAGCGACGAACCCTCCCTGCCCCGGCGCACCCGGATCCGGCTGGGGATGCGCTGCCGGAGTTCCTCGACGTGGGAGACGAGGCCGACGACCCGGCCGTCGGCGCGGAGGTCGTCGAGGGTGTTCATCACGAGGTCCAGCGTCTCGGCGTCGAGGGTGCCGAAGCCCTCGTCGATGAACAGCGTGTCGAGCAGCGCTCCGCCCGTCTCGGCGGCCACCACGTCAGCGAGCCCGAGCGCCAGGGCCAGCGAGGCCAGGAAGGACTCGCCGCCGGACAGCGTCTTCGCCGAGCGCACCTGCCCCGAGTAGTCGTCCAGCACGTCGAGCCACAGCCCGCCTCGGGTCCCCCTGCTGCCACCCGCGTCGGAGTGGACGAAGGAGAACCGGCCCTGGCTCATCCGGGAGAGCCGACTGGTGGCCGCGATCGCCACCTCCTCCAGGCGAGCGGCGAGCACGTAGGACCGCAGGGACATGCGGCGGCTGTTCTGCCCCTGCCCGTTCACCACGTCGGTCAGGGCGTCGAGTTCGTCGAAGGCCGCCCGGACGGGGGCGAGAGCGGCGTCCGCCCTCGCCCACTCCGCGCCCAGCTCGGCCAGTTCCCGACCGATACGGGCGGCGTCCCTGGTGCCGGCGACCGCGTCGTCGGCGGCGCGCTGGTGGTGTTCCGCCTCCTCGCGGGCGGCGGTGAGGTCGGGAGCCTCGTCGGGGAGCTCGGCGGCCTGGACGTCCGCCAACCCAGCCCGGACACCCGCCTCCCGCCGGTCGAAGTCCTCGATCGCCGACTCGAGGGCGGCGAACTCCGCGTCGTCGAGGGCCGCGCCCAGCGCGGCCGGCACCGAGGGGAAACCAGCCCCGGCGGCGGCCAGCTCCACCGCGGAGGTGGCCTCGGATGCCCGGTCCGTCGCGCTGGCCCGTTCGGCGGCGGCGTCGGCGAGCGTGGAGAGGGAGCCCGCGAGCCCGAGCAGGTGAGCCCGGCGTTCGTCAACGCCGGCGAACCCGGCCCGGGCGGCGAGCAGGCGCTCGTCGCGGTCACGCACCACCTCGCGCAGGGCGTCGTGCTCGGCTCTCGTGGCGGCCAGCGCCGCCTCCAGGAGGGTGCGGCGGCCGTGCAGCGCGGCCTGTTCCGCCTCCAACCGGTCCGCCAGGCGTTCCCGGTCCGCCTGTTCCGAGACGACGGACTCCGCCTTGTTCTCCTCGGACTCCACCCCCGCCAGCTCCTCGGCGAGGGCGGGCTCCGTCCACTCCCCGAGGCGCTCCCGCAACCGCCGCACCTCGGCGTCGGCGTCCCGGACGGCGGCGATGGCGACCTGCCGCGCGGCGCCGGTGCGCTCCTCCTGGCTGGTGGCCCGTAGCTCCTCGTCCTCGGTGACCGGATCGGCCCGCGCCTCGGCGGGGGCGGGGTGGTCGGTGCTGCCGCAGACGGCGCACGGCTCACCTCCGACGAGGCCGGTGGCGAGTTCCGCCGCCATCCCCGCGAGCCGGCGGTGGCGGACGTCCAGCAGGTCCTGACGGGCCGCCTGGTGGGCGTCGACCCGCTGCCGGAGGAGGTCCTCGGCGGCACGGAGCGCGTCGTCCGCCCCGGGGAGCCCCCGGGCGTCGGCGAGGAGCCCGGCGAGTTCCCGTCGGCGCAGGCGGAGGCCGTCGAGCCGGGCCGAGGCCGATCGTGCTTCCTCGACGCCGACGCGGGCCTCGGCGAGTTCCGCCGGGAGGAGCGCGGACCGGTCGGCGAGCTCGGCCAGCTGGTCCTCCTCGACCCTGACCTTTCCCGCGAGCTCGGCCAGGCGCCGGGTGTCGGAGAGCTGCCTCGCCTCCTCGGACACGAGGGGGGCGAGCGTGCCGGCCTCCTCCCTGGCCCGGTCGGCGGCGGTGCGCGGATCGTCGCCACCCTCGGGCGACCACCCGTGGGGCACCGCCTCGGCCAGTGCGGCCGCCTCGTCCCGCCTCGCCAGGTCCAGGGCCGCTTCGAGCCGAACCCGGTGTTGTTCGGCGGAGGACACGGGGGCCGCCGCGCGGGCGGCGGCACGGCGGCGGTGCCAGTCGTCGCGGTCGCCCCGACCCTCCTCCAGGGACCGCCAGCTCGCCTGGAGCTCGTCCCGCCGCTGGCAGGCCTCCGCGAGGGCACGTGCCCGCGCGAGGGCCTCGGTCGCCTCGTCCCGCAGGACGACCGCCCGCCGCTCGGCCTCCCGCGCCTCGCTCTCGCGGGCGCGCGCATCCCTCCGGAGCGCGGCGAGCCACTCGGACACCGGCTGCTCCCCGGGTGGGTCGGCGGCCGCGGTCTGGCGGATCCGGGTGACCACCTCGTGCACCTGGCCGGCGGCCTCGTCCAGGTGCTGGCGGGCGACCCTGCGGCGTTCCCGGAACCAGCGCTCGACGTCCGCGAACCGCTCGGTGCCGAACAGCCTTTCCAGCAGCTTCTCCCGGTCGGCGGTGTCGGCTCTGAGGAACCGGGCGAACTCGCCCTGCGGCAGGAGGACGACCTGGAAGAACTGCTGGTGGGTCATGCCGAGCAGCCGCTGGACGGTCCGCCCGACCTCGTCCGCCCGGGTCAACCCCTCGGGAACCCCCTGGCCTCCGGGGTGGTCGAGCCAGGTCAGGGACACCGATCCCCGCTGGAGCGTCGTGCCCGCGCCGCGTCGTTTGCGGCGGGTGTACTCCGGGGTGCGCACGAGCCGGAGGCGGTGGCCCTGCACCGTGAGTTCCAGGCGGACCTCGGTCGTGGTGGTGGCCGGGCTGGTGTCGCAGCGGAGGCGTTTCGCCTCGCCCCGCGCCCCGGGCACCGTGCCGAAGAGCGCGAAGGCCACCGCGTCGAGCAACGTGGTCTTGCCCGCGCCGGTGTCGCCGTAGAGCAGGAACAGACCATCGGCCCCGACGGCGTCGAAGTCGACGTCGACCCGACCCGGATAGGGGCCGAAGGCGGTGACGGCCAGTCGGTGCAGCCTCATGCGGACTCCCGTGCTCCCGCCGTCTCGGTCAGGGCCTCGTCGATCAGCGCCGCCTCGGAGGCGGATGGCGCGGAGCCCCGGCAGTGCTCGACGAACGACGCGGTGATCTCGCGGTCGTCACGGCCCCGGACGGCCGAGGAGTAGTTCAGCCGGCTCCGTGCCAGGCCGCCCTCCGGCCGCCACTCGAGGTGCACGGCGTGGGGGAAGCGGCGCTGGAGGCGGCGCATCGCGTCGAGCGGCCGGACCCGGTCGGTGAGCGTGACGGAGAGGTAGTGCTCCTCCAGGTCGTGGAGCCCCGGGTCGGCGAGCAGGTCCTCGATCCCCCCGGAGATCGTGGCCAAGGCTCGGGGCACCGGCAGCGCGTACGACCGCACCCCGGCCAGCCCGTCGGCGTCGAGGTCGACGATCCAGACGGACTTGCGGTGCGCGGTCTCGGAGAAGGAGTAGGCGAGCGGGCTGCCCGAGTAGCGCAGGTGGTCGGCGAGGACCTGAGGCCCGTGGAGGTGGCCCAGTGCGACGTAGTCGACGCCGTCGAAGACGGAGCCGGGGACCTGTTCGACGCCGCCGACGCTGATCGGCCGCTCGGACTCGCTGGCCTGCCCGCCCGTGACGAAGGCGTGGGCGAGGACCACCGTCCGGGTGCTCGGTGGCAGCCGCGCGACAGCGCCCCGGACGCGGTCCATCGCCTCGCTCAGCACGGCGGTGTGTCCTCGGTGGCCGGTGCCGGCCAGGCCGAGGTGGTGCCGGGCCGGGTCCGGGTCGAGGTAGGGGATGCCGAAGCAGGCGACGGGACCGTGGGCGTCGGTGAGCACCACGGGCTCGTGGAGCCGCGAGATCCTCGCGAGGACGTGCAGCCCGCCGACCGCCGCGAAGTCGGCGAATGCGCCGAGCCGTGACGCGGAGTCGTGGTTGCCGGGGATCACCACGAGGGTCGCGCCGGCGGCCCGCAGGGCGGCGAGGACCCGGTGGCACACCTCGACTGCCTCCCCGGAGGGAACGGCGCGGTCGTAGAGGTCGCCGGCGACGACCACCACGTCGACGCCCTCGTCGGCCACCAGCTCGGCGAGACCCGTGAGCACGCGCTCCTGCTCGGGCAGCCTGTCCCGGCCGTGGAAGGTACGGCCGATGTGCCAGTCCGAGGTGTGCAGGAGGCGCATGGCACCACGCTAGGACCTCGGGGGCCATCGGTGTCACGCGACCACCCGAAAGCACTCGAACGTGTGTTCGAGTGCGGAATGGGAGGACTCCGGGCAGGAGTTGCGCCATGATCGGAGTCGGGGCACGGCCGTCCACGGGGGACACGGCGAGCGGACGCCCACCCGTCCGAGATGGACGCACGGCCCCACCGAGCACGAACACCCGCGACCCCCGGTACACGCACTCAGGACGGGAGCACCCGTGATATCGGTCGTCATCACCACCGCCGCGGTCGTGGTCGCCGCCCTCCTGGTCGGCGCGCTCATCCTCGGCTGGCGGCTCTACGCGGACGCCGTGCGCAGGACGGACGCCGCGCTGGCCATGGTGGAGGCCGAGCGCGACCGGGCAGCCGAACACCAGGCCGCGCTGCGCCGCTATGAGGTGACCTTCGCCTCCACCAGCGGGCGAGGCGAACTGGGCGAGAGCGTCCTCATCGAGACGGCGAGATCGCTCGGCCTCCGGGAGGGTCCGCACTTCTCACTGCAGACCGACCTCGCGGGGGGTGGGGCGGCACGCCCCGACATGGTGCTGGCGGTGGGTGACGACCGCCGCGTCCCGGTCGACTCCAAGGCCAGCCTCGCGAGCTGGATCGAGGCCGTCGAGGCGGACGACCCCACCCGGCGGGCGGACGCCCTGCGGGTGCACGCGCGCAACATCCGCGCGAGGGCACTGGAGCTCGCGGGGAAGGAGTACCAGCGGTGGGCGGACGCCATCTACGGCGTGGTGATGTTCGTCCCCTCCGACGCGGCGGTGGTCGCGGCACTCGACACCGACCCCCACCTGCTCAGGTGGTTGCTGGAACGGCGGGTCTTCCTGTGCGGGCCGACCGGGTTCGGGGTGGTGGCCTCGGCGGCCCTGTTCGCCTCCACCCAACGCACGCTGGCGGCCGACATGGAACAGGTCCGCCGCCAGTCGGCCGCCGCGTACCGGGCGGCCAGCGGTGCCGTCGACGCCGTCAACCTCTCCAGCACGCACCTCCAGCGCTTCCTGTCGGCGCGGCGGCGTGAACTCGACGCGTTGGAGGGATTCCGGAACGCCGTGGAACCACTGCGGGAGACGGCGGCCAGCCCGAGTTCGATCGCGGAGGTCAGGAGGGACGAGAACGGCGTCGCGATGCCGGGTTCGACGGACCAACCTGCCCTGGCCGAGGCGCACGACGCGCGGACGGACCGCTATTCGACGGTGGTCAACCCGGACTCATCGACCATTGCGGGCAGCGAGGCCAGGTGAGCGGGATGTGAGTTCACGATGGCTCACTAACAAGCAGCCGGTGACCGATTACGGTGGACGGGTGACAGCCGCCCGTGACCGCGAACGCGCGCGCGACTCAGAGCCCGAAGTCGCTGCCGTGCCATGGGATGAACGCGCCGCCTTCGGAACCACTCGCGGGCTTCCGTGGTGGGCGGCCCTGCTGCTCGCAGCGGGCCTGACCGGTATCGGACTCTTCCTCGACATCGAAGTGATGTCGGGAGGTCCCGGTGTCCTGCTGTGGGCCGGATACATCCTCGGCTGCCTACTGGCGGTCGCTCTGGTGCGACGCAGAAACCTGTTCGGTCCCACCGTGCAGCCGCCGCTCATCCTGGCGGTGGTCATGCCCCTGGTGATTTGGCTCACGGGTGGGACGGGCGGCGCCGGCCTCGCCGCGATGGCCTTCTCGCTGGGGTGGCCCCTCATCAACGGCTTCCCACTGATGGCGGTGACCTCGGCCCTGACGGTGGGAGCGGGATTCGCCCGGTACTTCCTGCTCCAGCGGCGGCCGCCGAAGACGGACCCGGACGCGGAGGCGCCGGGGACCACGAAGAAGGCACGGCCCGATTCCACGGCCCGCAAGTCCACGAAGGACGAGACCACGAGCTCCGAACGATCAGCACGCGCCGCTCGGGGCAAGGCGGGCAGGCCCGCGGGCCGGGAGGGCACGTCCGCCGGCCGGGGCCGCGAGAAGGGCGGAACGCCCAGGAGCGGAGGAGGACGGTCCGGGGCGGCGGGGAAGACCGCCGGCTCGTCCCGCCGGTCCGGACGCGACGCCGACTCGGCCGATCGACCCCGCCCCCGGCCGAGGAAGGGGGCGGAGGGGCGGAGCTCGGAGGGACGACGCCGGCCGCCCCGGCCTCGGGACGAGGACCTGGACTGAGCGTGCGCGGCCGCCGAGGCTGAGCACGAGCGCCCCACCGTCGCGAACGGTCGGTGGGGCCGGAAGTGCCCCTCCCGCGAGCAGGGCTGCGCGGCTCCACGCCTTCCCCCGTCGGGGTCGGTGACCCGGCTCCGCGCCGCGTGCGTGGGAGCCGTGGAGCCGCCGCCACCCCACGAGGCGGCGCCAGCGGCGGCGATGCGGCCGGTGACCCAACGCGGAGGAGAACCCTGTCCAGGGCGGACCACGACGGGCTCGGACGACAGGCACGGCCCCGGACAACCGCGGCCCGCGGAGGGCGCTCCGATGGCAGTGGATTCGGCAACGGCGGCGGGGACTCCGTTCGGGGAGAGCGGCCGCGCCAACGCCACGGGCTGGGGAGTCCGGACGTGACCGAGGACGCCGCTTCGTCGGATCGTCACCGCCACCCAGTCCGGTTCAGGACCGTCCCCATCGCTCCTCCTGGCAGGATCCGGAGGGTGCGCCTCCGCGTTCCAGGAGGTGGCGTCCCGAGCTGGTGCTCCCTTCCCGGCGTCGCTGCCCTCCTGGGCCTGGGCCGGCCCCCGGGACTGCCGGTTCGACGGGGCCGGGCGACGGGGCCGGGCGGCGGGGCCGGGCGGCGGGGTGGGTCCGCTTCCGGTGTGATCCGGGTGTTCGTCGTGGGTATCGGGCGAGTCCGGTACCACGCACCCGTCGCGACGCGTCCGAGGTCGAGGCGTCCTCTCGGGTGTGAGGCCGTCCTCGGGGGTGAGGCGTCCGTGCCGGCCAAGTGGCGGCGACGAGCGTCGCGCGTGTACGACGAGGTCTCGGGTGTGGCTCGCCCGGTTCCGGCTGGCGGGCGTGGAGCGGGCGTCCCCACGCGGCGAACGGGTCCGGTGCCGGCGCTCAGGAGTCGCGCGGGGGGCTCGCGGACCGGGTCGGGGCGTCCACGTCCGGCGCCGGCGGCACGCCCGTGCTGCCGCCCCCGAGGTGAGCGGCACGCGCGCGGCCGCATCCGGCCGGGCCGGCGCGGTCCGGCACCGGGCTCGAGCCGCGCCCCCGGGTGACGGTCCCGGACCACCTCGGCCCACCGTCCTCCGGCCTGCCCCTGGCGCGCGGCCTGCCCCTGGCGCGCGGCCTGCTTCTGGCGCGCGGCGAGCCCCAGGCGGCGCGGTCCGCGCCCTCCCGGCGAGGCGGCACCGGGAGCCGCTCAGCTCCCCGCGAGCCGCGACCCCCTGTCCGCCGCCCCAGTCGAGCTGGAACGGAGTTCACCACGGTGCTGAGGGTGTGGTCAGCGGACGTCGGACATCGCCTTGCGCAGCTCCCGGGGCAGCGCGAACGCGACCTTCTCGTTCGCGGTGGTGACCTCGTCGACCTGCTCCCAGCCCCGGTCCGCCAGGTACCGCAGGACCTCCATGACGAGGATGTCCGGCACGGAGGCGCCACTGGTGACGCCGACGGTCTCGACTCCCTCCAACCAGGACGGGTCGATCTCGTCGGCGAAGTCGATCAGGTGGGAGTCCTTCGCCCCGGCTCCGAGGGCGACCTCGACCAACCGCTTGGAGTTCGAGGAGTTCTGGGATCCGACGACGAGCACCAGGTCGCACTCGGGAGCCATCGCCTTGACCGCGACCTGCCGGTTCTGGGTGGCGTAGCAGATGTCGTCGGAAGGCGGGTCCTGGAGCTGCGGGAACCGGTCCTTGAGCTGCTCGACGCGTTCCATCGTCTCGTCGACGCTGAGCGTCGTCTGCGAGAGCCAGATCACCTTGTTCGGGTCCCGTACCTCGACCTTGTCGACGTCCTCGGCCCGGTCGACCAGCTGCACGTGCTCGGGCGCCTCACCCGCCGTGCCCTCGACCTCCTCGTGCCCCTCGTGCCCGATCAGCAGGATGTCGTAGTCGTCCCGGGCGAACCGGCGGGCCTCCTGGTGGACCTTGGTCACCAGTGGGCAGGTGGCGTCGATGGTGCGGAGCTGGCGTTCCCGGGCGCTCTCGTGCACGGCGGGCGACACACCGTGCGCGGAGAACACCACGAGGGCACCCTCGGGCACCTCGTCGGTCTCGTCGACGAAGATGGCTCCCCGCTTCTCCAGCGTCCGCACCACGTACTTGTTGTGCACGATCTCCTTGCGGACGTAGACGGGGGCGCCATAGGTTTCCAGCGCCTTCTCCACCGTCACCACCGCCCGGTCCACTCCCGCGCAGTATCCGCGCGGGTTGGCGAGCAGCACACGCTTGCGGGGGGCGTCGCTGGCCGGGGTCGCCTCGTCCTGGGGGGCGGCGTTCTCGTCGGCCGGGAGCTGGGCACTCATGCCTCCCACCCTACGGCCGTCGGGCGGCGGGTGTTCCGCCCTGGGGGCACCACCCCACTCCCGGCCGGCCGCCACGGGGGTCGTGCCGCCGCGCTCGGCTCCCCACCGACCCGGCACCTGCCGTGGAACCACCCACGTTCGGCCGACCGACGCCGGGGGCCCGCCGCCGTGTTCCTGGGCGGGGACCGGCACTGGCGGAGAGGGGTGGGCGCTCCCCGGATCCGGGGCGCGACCGGTCCCGAAACGGCTGGTCCCCGCGAGGAGAAGTGCGGGCCGGCGGTGCCCTCCGGCAGGCTAGGGGTATGAAACCGCTGCCGTTGCCCCTGCGGATCGCCGCCGGAGTGGCCGTCACCGCCGCCGAACAGGCCCGCAAACTCCCCGAGCACCTCGTCGGTCTGCCCATCACCGTCGCGAGCCAGGCGCTCCAGCTCTCGATGCGGGTCCAGCAGGGCATCACCGAGCTGGCGGTCAGGGGCGACCAGGCCCTGGCCGGGCTGCGCGACAGTCCGGCGCAGGCCGAGTGGGCCACGTTCGACGAGGACGAGGTCGATAGCGCGGACGGCGCGGGTGACGAACGCGGGACCGGCGAACGGGGCGACGCGGCCGTCCCCTCGACCGGCCGAGCCGGGGCCGCCGGGGCCGCCGGGGCCGCCGGGGCCGCCGGGGCCGGGGGAACGATGGCCGACCGGACGAGTGAGGCGCGGACCGGGGGCGAGGGGGCGCGAACCGGGACCGGACGGCGGCGGCCGTCGCGGTCCGGTGGTGCGGGGGACGAGGAGCGTCACACCCGCTCGTCCCGCCCGGCCGACGACGGTCCGACCGCGCACCGCCCGCCACGTTCGCGACGCCAGGAGGCCGGCACCGGCCGTTCCGCGACAGGCGGTCGAGGATCGGCCGGCTCCGCTGGCGGCGGGTCCGGCACCCACGCCGAGGCCCCGAAGGCGTTGCCCGAGTACCCGGACCTCAGCCTGCCGCAGCTGCGCGGCCACCTGCGCGGCCTCTCCGCCGCCGATCTGAGCGCGCTGCTGGAGTACGAGCAGGGCCAGTCCGCCCGACCGGAGTACGTCCGGATGCTGGCCAACCGCCTCAGGACGGTGACCGGCGAGTGAGTTCCACAGCCCGCCCGGTCGGCCGACGGCCGACCTCCCGGCCCGGCCCCAGCCACCGCACTGGCCCCCGACCACTCGCCCCCACCTCGTGCCCCGTCGACGATCGGGGCGGTTCCCGGACTGGGGGCGCGACGTGAGCGGCGCCACCACTCCGGAGGAGCCGTGGCCGGTGCGCACCGTCGCCCGGAAGATCGCCGAGTGGATCAACCGCCTCGGTTCGGTGTGGGTGGAGGGCCAGGTGACCCAGCTGTCGGCCCGGCCCGGCACCGGGACCGCGTTCATCACCCTCCGGGATCCCTCGGCCGAGGTGTCGCTGAGCCTGACCTGCCCGATGGGTGTCCTCCGGTCCGTCGACCCGCCGCTGACCGACGGTGCCCGGGTGGTGGTGCACGGCAAACCGTCCGTCTACCTGGCTCGTGGGTCGTTGAGCCTGCGGGTGGACGAGATCCGGGCGGTGGGGATCGGGGAGCTGCTGGCGAGGATCGAGCGGCTACGCCGCCTGCTGGCCGCGGAGGGGTTGTTCTCCTCCGCGCGCAAGCGGAGGCCGCCGTTCCTGCCGAACCGGGTCGGGCTGATCACCGGCCGCGGTTCGGCCGCCGAGCACGACGTGCTGACCAATGCCTCGGCCCGCTGGCCGGCGGTGCGCTTCCGGGTGGAGAACGTCGCGGTGCAGGGAGCGCAGGCGGTGCCGGGCATCCTCGGCGCCCTGCGCGCCCTGGACGCCGACCCGGAGGTGGACGTGATCGTGCTGGCGCGGGGTGGCGGCAGCGTCGAGGACCTGCTGCCGTTCTCCGACGAGGCGCTGTGCCGGGCGGTGGCCGCCTGCGGCACGCCGGTGGTGAGCGCGATCGGTCACGAGCCCGACACACCGCTGGTCGACCACGTGGCGGACGTCCGGTGCTCCACGCCCACGGCCGCCGGGCGGCACCTGGTGCCGGATGTCACGGAGGAGACGCGGAAGGTCCTCGTATTGCGGGACCGGGCGCGGCGTGCCCTGCACGGCTGGGTCGACCGGGAACGGCGCCTGTTGGACTCGGTCCGGACCCGTCCGGCGCTGGCTGACCCGCACCAGTGGCTGGCATATCGAGGCCAGGAAGTGGCAACATTACGCGAGCGTGGCCTGCGTGCGGTTGTCACGGAGTTGAACACGGAGGAAACCGGTCTGCGATCGGTACGGTCCCGGTTGACGACTCTCGGACCCGCCGCGACGCTGGCCCGTGGGTACGCGGTTGTGCAGCACGTCGACGAGGACGGGACCCCACGGGTGCTCACCTCCGTCACCGACGCCCAGCCGGGCACGCGACTCCGCGTCCGGGTGGCCGACGGTGCGGTGCGCGCTGTCGTATCCGACCAGACCCCTCGTGGTGACCGGAGGTAGTGGTGCCCTTCCCGGCGCGCGAACCCACCTTTCTCCCGCTCACCGTAGCCGCGGCGAGAACGGCTGCGGACAGTCTGAACGAACCTCCGACCAGGTCGAGCGCCAGGGTGGTGTGGCGGCGGGCCGAGGAGGCGAACCTGGCCGCGGCGGACTGCTGGGCGAGCCTGCTCGCGGGATGCCACTCGCCGGCGCGGCGCGGTCTGGCGCCGAGGTTGCTGGCGTTGTCCGAGGCCACCTCGACCTACGCGGGTCGCCAGTGGTGGATGTCCACGGGCTCGGTCCACCGCCGGCGGGTGACCGACGCCGAGCTCCGCATCGTCGACGCCGTCCGCGAGGGAGACGGAGCGGAGTTCGCCGAGGCGTTCGTCGGCTACGACCAGGCGGTGGCGACGGTCGTCGTCGCCGTCCAGACACGACTGGGAAGTCCGACCGGGTGAGTGACGAACTGAGCGCGGCACGCGAACCGCTGCACCGACCGTCCGGAGAGCCGGGGAGCCCCCCGGAGGGCGACCCGAGCCTGGAACCGGGCGAGGACCTGGCCGTTCTCGGCTACGAGGAGGCGCGGGACGAGCTCACGACGGTGGTCCGCGCCCTGGAGGCCGGTGGGCTGTCGCTGGAGCGGTCGCTGGAGTTGTGGGAGCGCGGGGAGGCGCTGGCCAGGGTCTGCGAACGTCATCTGGAGGGCGCGCGGGAGCGGGTCGACCGGGCGCTCGCCTCGGTCGAGGACACCGACCCGCCACGCTGACCGGTGCGGCGGGTCGGGGCAGGCGCGTCCCGGCCTGGTTCGGCTGGTCGTTGCGAGTCCCCCGCCGCGCGGGGGTCCGCCAGCCGTGGCCCCGTGGCTCGCCGTGGCTCCCGACCAGGACCCCGGGTCGCCGGGCTGGGGACGGCTGGGGCGACCGGTGGAACCGTGGCTCGGGCCCCGAGCCGCTGACGTGACGATCTCCCGAGGTGGGGGTGTCGCGGCGGGAGCGGGCCTGGGATGTCCGCGCGCCTCGCACCTGGGTCGTCGGTGCGGTTCTCCGGCTGGTGACCCAGGCCGGTGCTCCTTCCGGGGGTGGGGCCGAGGAGGAGATCGGCCGGTGCCGGTCGGTGGTGGCACCGGCCGCCCGCGCCGTTCTCGGAGCGCCGCGCGGGCGACCGTCGTCCCCGCTGCCCGAGGGGCGCCCGCTCCGCGACCACCCGTCGGCTGGCCGGAGGTCCACCTGGGGCACGGGTCGCGTTCTGGTGGCCGCGTGCCCGGCCCACCCGGTGGGAGGCCTGACCCGCCGGTCTCCCTCCCCGTGTGCCCACGGGCGGTTCCCGCGATCCGGCGGGCCGTCCTGGCCCCGATCGGCGGGGAGTCGCGGTGGTTCCGGCGCGCGGCGAGGTACGGCCGTGGCGGGAACGGTCGGCCGCCGGTGGTGGTGCCGCTCAGCCGCCGTCGGTGGCGGTTCCGGCGCCCGGTTCCACCAGGTCACCCGCCACGGTCGCCTCGGCGAGTTCCCGGAACTCCGGTTCGTCGGCACTGCCGGTGAGCAGCACGCGCTGGCCGTCGAGTTCGGTGGTCCAGGCCTCCTCGTCGCGCTGGGCGGCGTAGCGGACCCAGGTGAGTCCCGCGGCCTCCACGGTGCCGAGCCCCGCCGGGTCCACCCCGGTCTCGAAGGCGACGAGCTCCGCCTCCTCGGCGTCGGACTGTGACAGCCGGAGGTAGCGGCCGTCCGGGGTCAGGTAGCCGACGCGGAGGGCGGTGGCCACCGTTCCCCGGTCGCCCAGCTGGCTGACCCGCACGTTGTTCACCCGCCAGTCCTCGCTCAGGTCGGGTTCGCGCACGGCGAGGTCGACCGAGCCGACCGCCCGCCGGAGGTCGCCGTCCGGGTCCGACCGGGCACCGACGTCGGGGTCGACGCTCGGCCCACCGGGGCTGAAGCTGCACATGCCGACCAGGCCCGTCAGGGCCAACAGGACCAGCAGCAGGGGCAGCATCGAGAGCAGCAGGTCACGGGTGGACTGCTGTGCCCTGCTCTTGGGGGCCGGCGGGCCCGTTCTGGGGTCGGTGGAGTTCTCGGCCACCCGGCCATCCTCGCAAGCCGTGCCGAAGTGGCGGACAGCCCGGGGGCCGAGCGGCGGCGGTGGGCCCTGGTCACCGCAGGTGACCGGGACCGGACACGGCCCCACCACGGCACGACCTGGCGGAGGGCCGTCCACCGCGCGACCACCCACACCCTGTGGAGTTCCATCATCAGAGTGAGGTTTCGGGCCTCTGCGTGGAAGCCCGCTTTCGCGGTCCACTCGTCAAGCAGCTACTTTCACTCAATAGAGTCGAATAGCGAGACAGGGTTCCTCACTATTCGTGGCAGGCGCGTGGGACGTACCGAACGCGCTCTTCGCCGTCATCAGCCTGAGATCGGGAAGGACTCTTCGTTGAGTGCAACCACGCCCTCGGAGGCAGCCCCCTTAGCCAAGCCGGCGGCTCCGACCGGCAAGGACGGGCGTCGGCGGAACTACAGCATCGACTTCATGCGGGTCGTTCTGTTCTCCTGCGTCGTCATGGTGCACGCGGTGGGCACCATCAACTACGGCCCAGACATCGACCGGCAGATGGCCGGGCTCTCGATGCTGATGCACTACACCCGCTACGGGTTCGTGTTCATCACCGTCTTCGTCCTGTTCCTCGGCTACTACCACCGGGACACGAAGGCCACCACCTTCTGGCGGCGCCGCTTCGGACTCGTGGTGCTGCCCTACCTGCTGTGGTCGATCATCTACTCCGTCTGGGAACCCCTCGTCCGCAGCGCGGACCCCTGGCCGGGCTGGCAGGCGGTCGCCTACGACACGGTCCTGCAGATCGTCAAGGGCGACGCGAAGTACCACCTGTACTTCCTGTTGATCTCCATGCAGATCTACCTGCTGTTCCCCGCGCTCCGCTGGCTGGTGAGGAAGACCACCGGTCACCACGGCAAGCTGCTGTGCGGGGCGATCGCCATCCAGCTCGCCGCGATGTTGTGGGTCACGGTGCTCCCCGGCCCGCAGCACCCGGCGCTGGTGCTGCTGCACCAGCACGTGTGGAAGCTGTTCCCGATGTACGTGCTGTTCGCGGCGATGGGGGCGCTGGCCGCCGTGCACTTCGACCGGGCGCACTCCTGGGTGACGCGGAACTGGGTGCTGATGCTGCCGGTGATCCTGCTCGGGTTCGGGATCAGCACCGGCGTGTACCTCTACCGGAGCGGGCAGGGCGTCGCCCCGCACCTCGCCGCGTCCGCGCAGCACCCCTCCATGCTGGCCTGGGCGGTCGTCTCCATCATCGCGCTCTACCTGGTGGCCTCCGCCTGGAACGAGCGCAGGGGAGACGGGCGCGGGCTGGTCGGACGGGCCGTCGACCTGGGGGCGATCCGGGCGTTCGGCGTGTACGCCGCGCACCCGATCCTCATCGACGTGCTGCACCGCGTCGGGTTCGGCAGCTGGCTGTTCGAGACGTTCCCGAACTCCACGCTGGTCCGGAGTTCCCTGCTGGTGCTGGCCACCTTCGCCATCACCCTCGTGGTGGTCGAGGTCCTGCTGCGGAGCCCGCTGAGCAAGCTGCTGGTCGCCCGTCCTCGGCAGCCGATCAGGAAACGCCAGGAACCCGAGCCCGCGCGGGGCTGATCCGGCGGTCGGCGTGCCCGGCGGCGACCACCGGACCATCCTGGTTGTGGTCGCCGCCACCTTGTTCGATCAACCGCCGACTCGTCGATGCCGGGCCCGGCTGGTTCTGCCACCATCGACCACGCTGGGTATGCGCGCCTACCGGCGCCGATCGTCAGGAGACGCCATGAGCACACCGCCAGCCGCCACACCGGGCACGGAGAGTGCCAAGGACCAGAACCGGTCCGGAGAAACACCCGATCGCAACCTCGCGATGGAACTCGTTCGTGTGACGGAGGCGGCGGCGATGGCCAGCGGCCGCTGGGTCGGCCGAGGCGACAAGAACGGCGGCGACCAGGCGGCCGTGGACGCCATGCGCACCCTGATCGGCACCGTCTCGATGCGGGGCGTCGTCGTGATCGGGGAGGGTGAGAAGGACGAGGCCCCGATGCTCTACAACGGGGAGCACGTCGGGAACGGGGACGGCCCGCACTGCGACGTGGCCGTCGACCCGATCGACGGCACCACCCTGATGAGCAAGGGAATGCCCAACGCCCTGGCCGTTCTCGCGGTCGCCGAGCGCGGCGCGATGTTCGACCCGTCCGCCGTCTTCTACATGGAGAAGCTCGCGGTCGGCCCCGAGGCCGCCGCCGTGGTGGACATCACCGCCCCCGTGGCGGAGAACATCCGCCGGGTGGCCCGCGCGAAGCAGATCCATGTCTCGGATGTGACGGTCTGCGTGCTCGACCGCCCACGGCACCAGAAGATCGTGGAGGAGGTCCGCGCGGCGGGCGCCCGGGTCTACTTCATCTCCGACGGTGACGTGGCCGGCGCCATCGCCGCCGCCCGTCCCGACACCGGCATCGACATGCTGCTCGGCATCGGGGGAACCCCGGAGGGCATCATCGCCGCCTGCGCGCTCAAGTGCCTGGGCGGGGCGATCCAGGGCAGGTTGTGGCCCAGGGACGACGCCGAACGGGAACGGGCCACCGGCGCCGGGCACGACCTCTCCCGTGTCCTGGAGACCGAGGACCTGGTGGCGGGCGACAACGCCTTCTTCTGCGCCACCGGCGTCACCGACGGCGACCTGCTGCGCGGCGTCCGGTACCGGGCGGGCGGGTGCACCACCCAGTCGATCGTGATGCGTTCCAAGTCGGGCACGGTGCGGATGATCGAGGGTTACCACCGGCTCGCGAAGCTGCGCGCGTTCTCCTCGGTCGACTTCGACAGCGGCGTCGCCGAACTGCTCCCCCCGCCCCCGTTGCCCTGAGCATCCCCGTCACCCCGGTGACGCAGCCGGACGGCGCCGGCCGTACCGACGTCGGAACGGCGCAGTCCGGTTGCGGGGTTCGGCCCCTTACCGCGTGCCGGCGCCCTGCCTAGCGTCAGGTTGTTCCCTCCTTCCCTGCCGGAAAGGACTTAGAAGATAAGGACAACGCATGACGCTGCGCGGAGCGCTCGCCGCGGTGATCACCGCCGCCGCGGCCTTCCTCGGGTCGACCGCCGTCGCCACGGCGAGCACCGAGCCCGAGGACTCGACCGTGCGCCCGCTGATCGTCGGCGGTGAGGACGCCACCGAGACCTACCCGTTCATGGTCTCCCTCCAGCGCGCGAACGGAAGCCACTTCTGCGGTGGCTCGCTGATCCGCGAGGACTGGGTGGTGACCGCCGCCCACTGCGTGACGGGCAGCGCGCCCTCGGGTGTGCGCGCCCGGGTCGGCAGCGTCGACCGGACCTCCGGGGGCACCCTGGTCGGCACGAGCCAGATCGTCATCCACCCGAGTTACGGCCAGCGGCTCGGCTACGACATCGCGCTCGTACGGCTCGCCAGCCCGGTGGCCCAGGAACCGATCCCGATCGCGACGAGCGACGGCGGCCCCGGGACCCCGACCAGGCTGCTCGGCTGGGGCGACGCGTGCCCGGCCGGGCAGTGCGGGCCACCGGTCACCCTGCAACAGCTGGACACCCGGATCGTGCCGGCGACCTCCTGCTGGGGCATCAACGCGGCCACCGAACTGTGCACCGACAACCCAGGTGGGAACGCCGGCGCCTGCTACGGCGACTCGGGCGGGCCGCAGCTCAGGTCCACCGGCTCCGGCTGGGAGCTGGTCGGCGCCACCAGCCGCTCCGGTAACGACAGCCCGGTGTGCGCGACCGGGCCGTCCATCTACGGGAACGTGACCGCCCTCGCCGGGTGGATCGACGGCCACGTCGGCTGACCGACGACGACCGGCGCTCCGCGCGCCGGCGTCCCCCTCCGGCGGCGGCTGGCGACGTCAGCCACCGTCGCTGGAGTGCCCGGGGAAGAGGTGCGCCTCGGGGTCCAGCAGCACCGCGATGTTGTTCACCGCCGTGGCCGCCTCACCGAAGCCGGTGGCGATCAACTTGACCTTCCCCCGGTAGCCGGCGATGTCCCCGGCCGCGTACACCCGGTCCCGACTGGTCCGCATGGTGCTGTCCACCCCGATCATCCGCTTGTCCAGCCGCAGCCCCCACTCGGCGACGGGCCCGAGGTCGGCGAGGAAACCCAACGCGGCGACCACCGTGTCGACGGGCAGCTCCCGCGTGGAGCCGTCGGAGGAGCGGAGCTCGGCGGCGCGGAGCTCCCCGCCGTCACCCTCGACGAGCCCGGCCACCTCCACCTCGGTGAGCACCGGGATTCCCAGGTCACGCACCCGGGTCACGCTCGCCGGGTGCGCCCGGAACCGCGATCGCCGGTGGGCCAGGGTGACCGCGGCGGCGAAGGGGTGCAGGGCGGCGGCCCAGTCGAAGGCCGAGTCGCCGCCGCCCACCACCAGCACCCGTTCACCGGTGTGCGCCGCGAGGCGCGGGACGAAGTGCACCACCCCGCGTCCGAGCCAGCCCTCACCCGCCGGCAACGGGCGGGGACGGAACTCCCCCATCCCGGCCGTGACGAGCACCGCCGACGCCCGGACCACGGCGCCGTCGCCGAGGCCGACGTCGACCCGGCCGTCCTCCCGGTCGGTCACCGTCCTGGCCTGCCGACCCAGCAGGTAGGTCGGGTTCCACCGGTTGGCCTGCGCGACCAGTGCCTCCACCAGGTCGCGCCCCCGGACCTCGGGGAAGCCGGCCACGTCGTAGATGAGCTTCTCGGGGTACATGGCGGTGACCTGCCCGCCTGGCTCCGGGAGGGAGTCGACCACCGCGACCGTCAGCTCCCGGAAACCGGCGTAGTAGGCGGCGTACAGGCCGACCGGCCCCGCGCCCACCACCACCAGATCGACGTCCTCAGTGGTGTCAGGCGCCATGTCGGGCGCCGGCTCGTGAGTCCACGCGGTTCGCCTCCGTCACGGGTTGGGTCCGGGCACGGGGTTCTCCACCCGATCTTACCCCCCGTCAGGTGATCCTCGCCGTCCGTGATCGCGCGCGGCGGCGTCGCCCCCGGCGGCGAGGGCATGTGGCGAAGGGCACCGGTGATGTGTTCGAGGTCGCGGTGCCCCCGCCCCTGGCGAACCGGTACAAACAGGAGCCATGACAGAGCAGCAGAGTGGCGCTCCGGCAGCGGACGGCGAATACCGCATCGAACACGACACCATGGGCGAGGTCCGGGTGCCGGCGAACGCGCTGTGGCGCGCGCAGACCCAGCGCGCCGTGGAGAACTTCCCCATCTCCGGGCGTGGGCTGGAGCGGTCGCAGATCCGGGCTCTCGGGCTGCTCAAGGCCGCCACCGCCCGGGTGAACGCCCGGCTCGGTGTGCTGGACGCCGACCTCGCCGCGGCGATCGCCTCGGCCGCTGACGAGGTCGCGGAGGGACGTCACGACGACCACTTCCCCATCGACGTCTTCCAGACCGGCTCCGGCACCTCGTCGAACATGAACGCCAACGAGGTGATCGCGACCCTGGCCACCCGTTCCCTCGGGCGGGACGTGCACCCCAACGACCACGTCAACGCCTCCCAGTCCTCCAACGACACCTTCCCGACCACCATCCGGGTGGCCGCCACCGAGGCCGTGGTGACCGACGTCATCCCGGCGCTGGAACACCTCGCCGCCGTGCTCGGCAAGCGCGCCGAGGAGTGGGCCGAGGTCGTCAAGTCCGGCCGCACGCACCTGATGGACGCCGTACCGGTGACCCTGGGGCAGGAGGCCGCGGCCTGGGCCAGCCAGGTCAACTACGGCGTGGAGCGGCTGCGCGCCAGCCTGCCCCGGCTGGGCGAGCTCCCCATCGGCGGCACCGCCGTGGGCAGCGGGCTGAACGCTCCCACCGGGTTCGGCGCGGCGGTCTCCTCGGAGCTGGCGAAGGTGACCGGCCTGCCGCTGGTGGAGGCGCGGGACCACTTCGAGGCGCAGGCGACGCAGGACGGCGTGGTGGAGACCTCCGGGCAGCTGCGGACCGTCGCGGTGTCGCTGTTCAAGATCGCCAACGACCTGCGGTGGCTCGGTTCCGGACCCCGTACCGGGTTGGCCGAACTCCAGTTGCCCGACCTCCAGCCGGGCTCCTCGATCATGCCGGGCAAGGTCAACCCGGTGATCTCCGAGGCCACGATGATGGTGGTGGCCCAGGTGATCGGCAACGACGCGGCGGTGGCCTTCGCCGGCTCGCAGGGCAACTTCCAGCTCAACGTGATGCTGCCGGTGATCGCGCGCAACGTGCTGGAGTCCTCGCGGCTGCTGGCGGCCGTCGCCCGGCTGCTCGCCGACAAGGTCGTCGCCGGCGCGGTGGCCGACGGCGAGCGGGCGCGGGAGTACGCGGAGTCCTCGCCCTCGGTGGTGACCCCGTTGAACCGCTACATCGGCTACGAGGAGGCCGCCTCGATCGCGAAGCAGTCGCTGAAGGAGCGCAAGACGATCAAGGACGTGGTGCTGGAACGCGGGCACGTGGCCTCGGGCAAGCTGACCGCCGAGCAGCTGGACGACGCGCTGGACGTGCTGCGGATGGCGCGCGGCGGCGAACGCTGAGGAGTGGGCGGGGGCGGGCGGTGACCGGGAGGGCCGGACCGCCGCCCACCCCCGCCTGACGGGTGTTCGGGGTCAGTCCCGGCAGACCAGCCCCTCGGGCGGCGGCTCCAGGTCGATCAGGTAGCGGGCCTCGTGCTCCCTGGCGCAACCGGAGTTCAGCGCGGCGGTGTGGCCATCGCCGTCGAAGGTGAGCAGCCGGGCGTCCTCGAACTGGGCCGCGAGGGCCTCGGCCCAGTGGGCCGGCGTGGCCGGGTCGTGGGCACTGGTCGCGACCAGCACGGTGGGCGTTCCGCTCACCTGGTGCTCCCTCGGCGGGTTCGCCGGCTCCACCGGCCAGCCCGCGCACCCACTGGCGAAGTCCGAGAACTCGGTGTACCGCCACATGACGGGGGCGAGCTCGCGGAGCGCCCGCCGCTGTTCCCGCATCGCGGCGTAGGTGGGGGTGCCGGCGGTGAAGTCGTGACAGCCGACGATGCGGTAGGCGGGGTATCCGGGGCTGACGAACATGGTGGCCGAGACCAGGGACGCGGCGTCGGGTCCTCCGGGGTCCAGGGCCTCGGCCACCGCCTCGGCGAGCGCCGGCCACATGTCGCGCAGGTTCAGGTAGCCGTAGATACCCGCTGTCACCTCCGTCGCGGTGGCGGACCGGCCGGCGTCGGAGTTCCACACCCCGGACTCCTCCGCGGTGTCGAGGAGTCGCCGGACCTCCTCCACGACCTCGCGGTGCCGGAGCACGCAGTCCGAGGAGCCCGCGCACCAGTCCGCGAAGCGGCCCAGCGCGGCCTCGGTGGCCACCGCCTCGTCCCTGGCGGCGGTGAACGGGTCGAGGCTGTGGTCGACGGCCCCGTCCAGCACCATCGCGCGCACCCGCTCGGGGTACAGCTCCGCGTACAGCAGCCCGATCTCCGTTCCGTAGGAGAGACCGAGCCAGGAGATCTGCTCCTCACCCAGTGCCGCCCGGATCGCGTCGACGTCCCTGGCGACGCTGCCGGTGTCCATGTGGTCGACGAGACGCCCTGACTCGGCCCGGCAGCCCAGGCCGACCTCCCTGTTGTGCCGGAGCAGCTGGACGTACTCGGGGAGACTGGCGGGCTGGTGGCTGACGGTGTGGTCGTGCGGCGAGCGGGCGCAGGTGGCGGGTGTGCTCTCGCCGACCCCCCTCGGGTCGAACCCGACGAGGTCGAAGTGCTCGCGCAGCGGCAGGAACTCCGGCATTCCCAGCCCCATGCCGCCGTACTGGACGGTCTGCACGCCGGAGCCACCGGGACCGCCGGGGTTCACCAGGAGCGCCCCGACCCGCTCGTCCTCCTCCCTCGCGGGCAGTCGGTTGAGCGCGAGGTCGATGGTCCCGGCGTCCGGGGCCGCCCAGTCGAGGGGGACGGAGAGGGTCGCGCACTCCAGGTCCGGCGGGGTGTGCTCGGTCGCGCAGGAGGACCACGCGACGGGTCCGGGCTCGGGACCGGTGGTCGGGTCGGCGGCCGCCGCGGCGGGCAGGAGCGCCGTGAAGAGTGCGGCGAGGGCCAGTGCCGGCGGAGTCGCGTGTCGGCGCAGGCCTCGGGACGGTGCGCCGTCACGCCGTTCGTGGTGCGGATGTCGTGTCACGCGGAGACCCTCCCGCCCCACTCGCCCCACCGCATCCGGACCCTCCCGGGTCTCCTCCCTGACCGCGACCCCGGCGCGCTCGGGGCAGGCCCACCCCCGGGGCGGCGTGGTGGCCGCCCGCTCGACCTCGGCCCGGGCGAACGGGTTCGGCCCGCGCGCACCTGCTTTTTCCCGCGTCGTCCCCGTACGCTTCGACAGTGCGGTTTCTCGACGGACAACACCCCAGTCACGACCTGACCTACGACGACGTCTTCCTGGTGCCCAACCGGTCCGACGTGGAGTCCCGGTTCGACGTGGACCTGTCCACCGGCGACGGCACCGGCACCACACTGCCCCTCGTCGTGGCCAACATGACGGCCGTGGCCGGTCGGCGGATGGCGGAGACCGTCGCCCGCCGCGGCGGCCTCGTGGTCCTGCCCCAGGACGTGGCCCCGGAGGCGGTCAGCGAGATCGTCAGCTGGGTCAAGCGGCGGGACCCGGTGTGGGACACCCCGCTGGTGCTCCGGGCCGGGGACGCCGTCGCGGACGCGATCAACCTGCTCCCCAAGCGGGCCCACGGCCTGGTGGTCGTCGTGGACGAGGAGAACCGCCCCATCGGGACGGTGGACGAGGCGGCCTGCGCCGAGGTCGACCGGTTCACCCGGGTGGGCCAGGTGGCCGACGACGAGATCGTGGTCGTCCCGATCGACACCCCTCCTCGGGAGGTCTTCCACCGACTGCACGGCAGGACCGCCGAGGCCGCGTTGGCCGTGGACGCCGACGGGAGGCTCGCCGGGGTCCTGACGGCGAAGGCCGCGCTGCGCTCGGAGATCTACCGGCCGGCGCTGGACGGCCAGGGCCGGTTGCGGGTCGCGGCGGCCGTGGGTGTGAACGGGGACGTCGCCGCGAAGGCCTCCGCGCTGGTGGAGTCGGGGGTGGACGCGCTCGTCGTGGACACCGCCCACGGTCACCAGGAGAAGATGATCAACGCCCTGCGCGCGGTTCGCTCGCTGGACCCGCCGGTGCCCGTGGTCGGCGGGAACGTGGTGACGGCCGCTGGCGTCCGTGATCTCGCCGAGGCTGGCGCGGACATCATCAAGGTCGGGGTCGGCCCTGGGGCGATGTGCACGACCCGGATGATGACCGGCGTCGGCCGGCCGCAGTTCTCCGCCGTGGCGGAGTGCGTGGCGGCGGCGACCGAACTCGGCCGACACGTCTGGGCCGACGGGGGCGTGCGCCACCCCCGGGACGTCGCCCTCGCCTTGGCCGCCGGGGCGTCCTCGGTGATGGTGGGCTCCTGGTTCGCCGGGACCTACGAGTCGCCGGGTGACCTGCGCTACGACGAGACAGGACGTGCCTACAAGGAGTCGTTCGGCATGGCCTCCAAGCGGGCCGTCACCGCTCGCACCCGGAGCGACGACGCCTTCGAACGTGCCAGGAAGGGTCTGTTCGAGGAGGGCATCTCCAGCTCTCGGATGCTGCTGCAACCCCGCCGGGAGAGCGTCGAGGACCTGCTCGACGCCATCAGTTCCGGGGTCCGCTCCGCCTGCACCTACGCGGGCGCGCGCACGCTGCCCGAGTTCCACGAACGAGCCCTGCTGGGGGTGCAGTCGGCCGCCGGTTTCGCGGAGGGACGCCCGCTGCCCGCCGGCTGGTGAGCGGACGCGGCCGCCCGGTGCGCTCCTCCCCTCCTCGATACGGCGATCACCGAGGAGGGGAGGGCGCCGTGCCCTGGCGGGATGGGCAGCGGGGTCGAAGGCGCTTGACCGGGGAATGCGGTACTCGAGACTCGGCGACAACCCAGTCCCGGGCGCGGCGGAACGACTTCGCCGTCGGCCTCAGCTGGCGGAGGCGTGTTACTCACCGCGCGTGAGAGCGAGCCGCCAGCTGGCATAGTCGCGTGCGAGGCGCGCTCGACCGTGTGCTCCCGAGATGTCCCCGGTCACCGCCCAGTAGCCCCACAGCCCGGCGATGTGCGTGGCGAACGCGGTCAGGCGCTCGTCGTCGACGAAATGCGACAGATGGGTGCGTGCCCACGTCTCGGCCTCGTGCGGGGTGTGCCCGGCCTCGACGAGCCGGAGCACCAGGAACGCGGGATCCACCCAGGCCGCGCCGCACCCCGGATAACCCCAGTCCACCACTCGCACGACACTCGCCTCGATCAGGAACTGTTCACCGTGTAGGTCGGTGTGCGCGAGGCGATCCCCCTCCGCTCCCCCGGGGAACCGGGAGGCCCATCGCACAGCCTCGTCCGTGTCCCACCCGACCACCGCATCGGGTGCTTCCGCTGCCAGCCGGTACCACCAGTCCGTGACACCCCACCGAACGCGCAGCGGCTTCAGCCCCGAACCCGGCCGCTGCCCGATGCGGTTGACCACCTCAGCCACCAAAGGCAGGTCCGGGGACCCCGGGGAGAGATTCGCGGCGCGTCCGGGCACATGCTCGAACACCACCACCAACCACTCCCCAACGTCCTCGGCCACCAGCACGGCGGGGGCCAGACCGCCCGTCAGAGGCGCGGCCGTGATCTCGTTGCGAAGCCACCGCATCCGCTTCGACACCCCGCGCACGGCCTTGAGGAACACGTCGGGCCCGGCCGCCGTGCCAAGTACGCTGGCGACGTCGGCGGACTGCCCCGCACGAACCGGGTGTGCGGCCACCACGGGCCCGAGGTGCGTTCGCACCACGTCCCGCACGTGCTCCGGTAGGTGATGCCAGCTCACGTAGCTCCCTCCTCCTGCTATCGGTTGCCCTGGTTCTCGTTGCTCCTGCCCACATCGACGACGCGCGTGACCGCGTGCGCCGGTCCATCGCCCGCTGTTCGCCAACCCAGGCCCGCGCACGCGCGTTCTCCCTGGGGAAGCTCGCCATCCTCGAACTCAACGTTGGCGACGCGAGTCAAGGACTCATCCACGGTGAGCGAGCGCTGAGCGCGGAGGCACCCCTGAAATCGCGGCGGGCGAAGGACGACCTGGCCGAAATCCGCAGGGCGTTGGGCAGGCGCGCGGACGTCACCGGTGCCGCCGAGTCGCGCTCGCGCCTTACCCAGGTGTTGAAGTCCGCGCGACCCGCCTCCCCTGCCAAAGCACCCGGCGGGGCCGCCAACCGGGCGCGTGGCGGGCCACCGCAACCGCGTTCGTAACGGATCTCCGTAGGTCAACGTCCGTCCCGTCCTCGAACTCCCCCAGCCGGTTTCGCGGAGGGTCGCCCGCTGCCCGCCGGCTGGTGAACAGGGCCGGCCGCAGCGGTCGCCGAGCACCGGGCACCGTCCTACCCTGGCGGGATGGGCAACGCTGTCGAGGTCGTTGACCTGGTCAAACAGTACCGTCGACGGCCCACCAGGGCCGTCGACGGACTGGGGTTCACCGTCGAACACGGTGAGGTGTTCGGCCTGCTCGGCCCCAACGGAGCGGGCAAGACCACCACCGTCGGCGTCCTGACCACCCGGGTGCTACCGACCTCCGGCCGCGCCGAGGTCGAGGGGGTGGACGTGGTCCGCTCCCCCGAACGAGCGAGACAACTGTTCGCGGTGGTCCCCCAGCGGATCAACCTCGACCGTTCCCTCAACGTCCGGCAGAACCTGCTGTTCCACGCCACCTACCACGGGGTCCCCCGCGCCAGGAGGAACCGACTGGCCGACGAGCTGCTGGAACGGATGGGCCTGGCCGACCACCGCCGAGGTCTGGTCGACAAGCTCTCCGGCGGGCAGTCCCAGCGGCTGATGATCGCCCGCGCCCTGATGCACGAGCCACGGGTGATGTTCCTCGACGAACCGTCCACCGGGCTGGACCCCCAGGCGCGCCTGTTCGTGCACGACAGGGTGCTGAGCCTGCGGGGGCAGGGCGTGACGGTCGTGCTCACCACCCACGACATGGCCGAGGCCGCCAAGCTGTGCGACCGGGTGGGGATCGTGGACCACGGCCGCCTGCTGGCCCTGGACACACCGGCCGGCCTGACCTCCTCGCTGCCCGGCAGCAACACCCTGACCTTGGTGGTGGAACCGGGGCGAGCCGACCCCCGTGGCCTGGTGGACGCGGTGTCCAGGGTGCCGTCGGTGCTGCGGGTCGAGCACGTCGACCGGGCGCGGGACGAGGCGGGGGATGCGGCGGGGCTGGGGGACGCCCCCGAGTCGCCCGGGCGGGAGGCGCCCGAGTCTGGGCCGGGCGAGGGCATCGCGCCGGCGGCCCCCGGTCGGGCGGGGGACCGGACGTGCGCGCTGCGCGTCTACCTCGACGCCAACCCGACGGGCGTGCTCCCCACCGTGCTGGGCGCGGTGGCCGCGACCGGGGGCACGGTGTCGGACGTGTCGATCGGTCGGGGCACGTTGGAGGACGTGTTCATCCAGCTCACCGGTCGGGAGCTGCGGTGACCGGCTCGGCGGGCGGGGCGGTGGCGGCGCCTGGGCCAGCGGGTCGGCACCGGGTCGCGGCGCGGACCTTCCTGGCAGTGCTCTGGCGGGACGTCTTCGTCACGGGACGTGAGCTGCCCTCCTTCCTCGCCCAGGTGCTCATCCAGCCCTTCTTCCTGCTGTTCATCTTCGGCAAGGTGCTCGCCGACCTCGGTTACGTGCAGGGTGACTACGTCCAGGTCCTGTTGCCCGGCATCGTCGCGCTCAACGGTTTCCTCGGCGCGTTCCAGAACACGGCGCTGCCACTGGTGCTCGACTTCAGCTTCTCCAAGGAGATCGAGGACAGGTTGCTCGCGCCGATGCCCGTCGCGCTCGTCGCCGTGGAGAAGATCGTGTTCGGGGCGCTGCGCGGTCTGGTGGCGGCCCTGCTGATGATCCCGGTCGGGGCGCTGGTGCTGGGCGGGATCTCGTGGCGGACGAGCGGGCTGCCGGTGGCGGTCGTCGTGCTGGTGCTCGGCGCGCTCGCCGGTGCCTCCCTCGGTCTCGTCATGGGCACCGCGGTGCCGCCGAGGCGGATCAACGTGCTGTTCGCGGTGGTGTTGACCCCGCTGATCTTCACCGGTGCGACGCAGTTCCCGTGGCCCTCCCTGGAGCGGCTGCCGTGGTTCCAGTGGATCTGCGTGCTGAACCCCCTGACCTACGCGAGCGAGGGGATGCGGGCGGAGCTGGCCCCGGAGGTCCCGCACATGCCGCTCGCCGTCTGCCTTCCGGTGCTCGTGCTGTCCTGCCTGCTCTTCGGGGCGTTGGGCGTCGCCGGGTTCCGGCGGCGGGCGCTGGACTGAGCGCCCGCCGCCGTCCCGTCAGGCGACGTCGACCTCCAGCATCTCGGTCACCAGCGCCGCGATGGGCGACCGCTCGGAACGGGTGAGGGTGATGTGCGCGAAGAGCGGGTGCCCCTTCAGCTTCTCGATGACGGCGGCGACCCCGTCGTGGCGGCCCACCCGGAGGTTGTCCCGTTGGGCGACGTCGTGGGTCAGCACGACACGGGAACCGCTGCCCAACCGGGACAGGACCGTGAGCAGGACGTTCCGCTCCAGCGACTGCGCCTCGTCCACGATCACGAAGCAGTCGTGGAGTGAGCGCCCTCGGATGTGGGTGAGCGGCAGGACCTCCAGCATCCCCCGGTCGGTGACCTCGTCGATCACGTCGCGGCTCACCAGGGCGCCGAGGGTGTCGTACACCGCCTGCCCCCAGGGGGACATCTTCTCGTTCTCGGTGCCGGGCAGGTAGCCGAGGTCCTGACCGCCCACGGCGTACACCGGCCGGAACACCACGACCTTGCGGTGCCGTCGGCGCTCCATCACCGACTCCAGCCCCGCGCAGAGCGCGAGCGCGGACTTGCCGGTTCCGGCCCGGCCCCCGAGGGAGACGATCCCGATGTCGGGGTCGAGCAGCAGGTCGAGGGCGATGCGCTGCTCGGAGGAACGCCCGTGCAGTCCGAACGCCTCCCGGTCACCTCTGACCAGTCTCACCTGCTTGTCCGGGGTGACCCGGCCCAGCGCGCTCGCCGTGCCGGCGAGCAGCCGGAGCCCGGTGTTGCAGGGCAGCTCGCGTGCCTGTTCCAGGTCGGCGCTCCCGGCCCGGAACAGTTCGTCGACCTCCTCGGCGCTCACCTCGAGGTCGACCGTGCCGGTCCACCCTGACGGGGTGACGTTCTGCGCCCGGTACTCGTCGGCGGGCAGTCCGACGGCGGCGGCCTTCACCCGGAGCGGCATGTCCTTGGTGACGAGGGTGACGCGGCGTCCCTCCGCCGCGAGGTTCAGGGCGCAGGCCAGGATCCTGGTGTCGTTCGAGTCGGTGCGGAAACCCGGCGGGAGCACCTGGGGGTCGGAGTGGTTCAGCTCCACGTGCAGCGTCCCGCCGTCGTCCCCCACGGGGACGGGCTGGTCGAGACGACCGTGCCGTGACCGGAGGTCGTCCAGGAGCCGCAGGGCCTCTCTCGCGAACCACCCGAGGTCGGGGTGGTGCCGTTTCGCCTCCAGCTCGCTGATGACCACGAGGGGCAGCACCACCGCGTGCTCGGCGAAGCGGGTGGCGGCCCACGGGTCGGACAACAGGACGGAGGTGTCGAGCACGAAGGCCGTTCCCGTCCCGGTCCTGGTCGTGCTGGTCCTTCGGCGGCCGGTGGCGCGGCTCGGCTGGGACCGGGTGGACCGGGTGCTGGCTGGACCCGCCTCCGGCGCGTCGGCGCCGGGGGTGGTGGAACGGCTGGAGGATCGCCTCGAAGTACGGGGTGCGGTCACGGCAACTCCCTCACGGCCACGCGGACGCGGCCGCACGTCGCTGGGCCGGGCCCGCCCAGAGGTGGCCGTCGGTGACGCCGTCGGGCGAACGCCGCCGCGAGCCGACCGGGCCGGCTGCCGGCCCCGCGCTCGTGACGAACGGTTCCACCGCCGTACCGATCACTGCCACGACTAGGGCCTCCCGGGGCAGGCCGCCTCCGACACGACCCACCGCTTCCGGACGCTACCTAAGCGCACAGCTTTGTGACAGGCAGCCAGGCAGGTGATTCAGTGAACGGAAACCCGCACGCTACGTGCGGTCCCACCACGCGCCCCTCGCCCGTTGTCCAGGGCCGAACAGGTGAAACACCCGCGGCAGCGGGTGCGCTTGTCGGCGGTCGACTCGCCTCGGGCGGATCAACCACCGCCGCCGGAACCACTCGGTGAGGCGATCCGGGGTCTCGGGCGGACCGCCCGAGGACCGCTCCGGAGTGGAGCGCGAGTCCTCAGCGGCACGCCCTGCCCCGAGGCCGAACCACGGTAGCGACTCGTCACATGCGCCGGAGGCGGTGCGCCGCCGCCGAGCGGGCGCGGGTCACGACCGAGGGTGCCGTCGGCGGGTCTCTTAGCAGATGGAGACCCTCCCATCAGGACCCGTCCCCCCACGTCCTACCTGTGGCGACCACACGGAGTGATCACCGCACGAGGCCGTGAGCTGGAATTTTGCTTATCCGAGTGAACCTCGATATTCCCCCTATTTTCACCCTTCAGGATGACCATCGACGAGGTGAACCCGAATAACATGAAACTGTTTCTCACTCAATGGTGTGATCCGGTTTTCGATTCGCGGGACCCCCTGTTAGTTTTCCCTCCGAAAGGCGTCCGACGCCCCACCAGACCCGAATTCCGGTTCGGGCCACAGTGCACCACGGCGTGTTCCGGAAGGCGGAGGAGAAGGAGTCGGGATGTCCTTGTCGAAGCTGGTCGCCGGGAGTGGCTCGGAGACCGTAAACGCCCGCGGAGGAGCTGTCGGAACAACCTGCAGGTCAGTTCCGACGAGGCGGGAACCCCAGGCACGACGCCGGGCGCGTCCAGCACGGGGACCGTCGTCCCGCAAGGGATGACTGCTCGCGCAGCGCTCAGCTGTGGGCCGCGAGCAACAGCGCACCGGGACTCCCGAAACACACGACCCTGAGGAGAACATCGTGATGAAGAAGGCAGGTGCTGTGGCTGGCGCCGCAGCCGGTCTGATGATGCTGGCCCCCGTCGCGAGCGCCGACAGCTACGACAACGACGGCATCAACATTCTGAACGACAACAACCTGAGCGTGCTGCCGATCCAGCTCTGCGGCAACAACGTCGCGGTCCTCGGCGTGATCATTCCGGTTGCCTCGCCGCAGATCAACGACTGCACCAACGCCCCGATCCTGGACCACAACAAGGTCGAGATCGAAGCGGGCAAGTGAGGTAACGCCTCGGCGTTGCCCCCGGAGGGCGTCCGGAGCGATCCGGGCGCCCTTCGCCTGTCCGGGGGTTGGGCGTCACCGATCCCGCGCCGAACTCGGGCGAACGGGTCACCGGCACCCCGGGCGGGCCGGCTCCCCCCAGCCGCACCGGCCGCGCCCCGCGCGGGTTCAGGAACCGAAGCGGCGGTGGCGGTTGGCGTAGTCGCGCAGCGCGCGCAGGAAGTCCACCCTCCGGAACTCCGGCCAGTGCACCTCACTGAACCAGAACTCCGAGTAGACCGACTGCCAGAGCAGGAACCCGGAGAGCCGTTGCTCGCCCGACGTCCGGATCACCAGGTCCGGGTCGGGTTGCCCCGAGGTGTAGAGGTGCCGGGTGATGTGGTCGGCGCTGAGCTCGTCCGCCAGTTCCTCCAGTGAGCCCCCCTGGTCCGCGCGGTCGTGCAGCAGTTTGCGCACCGCGTCGGCGATCTCCTGCCGCCCCCCGTAGCCGACGGCGATGTTGACCGCGACCCCGTCGCGGTCCCTCGTCCTGGTCTCCGCCGCCGAGAAGCGCGCCGCGGTGTCGGCGGGCAGCAGGTCCAGCGCGCCGACGATCCTGATCCGCCACGGGTTCGTCGGCTCGGCGAGTTGGTCCACGACGTCGGCGATCACGTCGAGCAACGGCTGGAGCTGCTCCCTGGGGCGGTTCGCGTTGTCACTGGAGAGCATGAAGAGCGTGACCAGCTCGACCCGCGCCTCCGCGCACCAGTCGAGGAGCTCGGCGATCTTCCGGCCCCCGGCCCGGTAGCCGTCGCTGATATCGGCGAAGCCCGCCTCCAGCGCCCACCGCCGGTTGCCGTCCAGGATCACCCCGACGTGGCGGGGAGCGGGCAGACCGGCGAGGTGTTTCCTCAGCCGCCACTCGTAGACCCCGTAGACCACGTCCCGTGTCCGAGTCAGCACACCCACGGGACGAGCCTACCGACCGGCCCCGGCCGGTGAACACGTGCCGGACGTGCTGCACCGCTCGCCAGCCGAGGACCCGGTGGCCCCGACGTCCCCGCCACGGGGAACTCGCTACTGACGCGTAACCTACGGTGCCGTAACCTCGGGAGCGTGACCGCTACGAACGGCATCGCCCCGCCACCGGTACCGCCGAAGCCGCGTGCTCGCGGCTGGATCCACTTCTGGTCGTTCCTGGTCTCGATCGGCGCCGGCGTGACGCTGATCGTGCTGGCGGCGACCACGGTCAGCGCCCGGGCGGCCCTCTCCACCACCGTCTACACGATCACCGTGCTCGGCCTGTTCGGCGTCAGCGCCCTGTACCACCGCCGGAACTGGGTCAGCGCGAGCGCCCGGCTGTGGATGAAGCGGCTGGACCACTCGATGATCTTCCTGTTCATCGCCGGCACCTACACCCCGTTCACCCTCCTCGCCCTGCCTCCGGACACCGGGCGCCTGGTGCTCGCCGTGGTGTGGGGCGGGGCGGTCGGGGGCGTCGTGCTCAAACTCGCCTGGCCGCGCGCGCCTCGGTGGCTCGGGGTACCGATCTACGTCGCACTCGGTTGGGTGGCCGTCTTCGTCATCCCCGACCTCGCCGAGGTCGGGGGCGTCGCCGCCGTGGCCCTGCTACTGGTCGGCGGCCTGCTCTACACGTTCGGCGCGGTGTTCTACGGCACGCGGTGGCCCAACCCCTGGCCGGAGACCTTCGGGTACCACGAGTTCTTCCACGCCGCCACGGCCCTCGCGGCGCTCTCCCACTACGTCGCGATCTGGCTCGTCCTCTACGCCTGAGGGGCCGCGCGGGGGCGCGACGAGCCCCCGCGGCCCCACCGCACCCCCACCGCCCCGAGCGGTCACAACACACCGCTGCGGTGCGCGAAGTCGAGCAACAACAGCGCGCCGAGACCGACGCTCCCCCGTCGCACGAGGAGCAGGAGCGCGTACCTCAGGGTGGTACCCCACCCCGAGGTCGCCGCATCGAGTGCGGGGTCATCGGAACGGCGGTCCGGGACGACATCGTTCTTGCGGGGGTGGGCATCCTCCATCGCGGGACGGGAAACCAGTCGCTTTCGCCTCAACCACGACCTCCAGGGGCACGAGTCACCGCCCCCGGAAAGCGGCTGCGCGCGGGTCGTACGTCGTGGCTCCTCCCGGCAACGGGAGGTTCCTCCACTCGACACCCAGCGCGTCGCGGACACCACACGCGACCGCCTCACGCTAGCAAGGGAAGCCCCCTCCTGTGAAGATCAATGAACAGCTCCGACCGTCCGCCGCCATCCCCACGCTGGACGGGACCCGGCCCTCCGTGGTCACCGTGCTCGGTGGTCTGTCCCGGCGGGTACGCGCGACGCGGCCGTGAACGTGCCCGCCACCCAGCGAGGCATGGTCCGCTACCGGCGGGGACACGGTCCTGGGCCCGGGGCGGCGCGCGCCACCCAGTGGCCGCTCCCGGCTGTTCCGACGTCACGCCAACCGATTGGCGCTGCCACTCCGGCGCACGACCCGTCTCAGTGTTCCCGGGCGGAGAGCAGCAGGTCCCGCAGTTCGCTGGCCCCCGTCACCGGCCGGTCGCAGACGTAGCCCCGGCAGACGTAGGCGGCGGACTGGCCGCCGACGAGCCCACGGCCCGCGAGCAGCGGGCTGGTCCCGTCGTGACCGGCCATCGCCGCCACCACGGGCGCCCCACCCGGTGCGTGGCGGCGGGCCACCGCGAGGAGCTCGCGGCCGCGCGGGTCATCCGGCGCGAGTACCAGGCCGATCTGCACCGGTCCGGCCGCGACCGCCTCGGCCACCGACAGCCAGTGCCCGGCGAACCGGGGGGCGCGTTCGGCCAGCATCCCGTGGCGGGTCAGGGCCTGGTCGACCACCTCCCGGTAACGCCCGGCGGCCTCGGGGCCGGCCAGGGCTGAGGCGGTGAGCAGGGCGCCGGTCAGCGAGGACGCGCCTGACGGGGTGGCGTTGTCACCGGGGTCGGAGGGACGGCGCACGAGGGCCTCGGCGTCGTCGCCGGTGTCGTGGAACCGGCCGGGCGCCTCCTCGTCCTGGAACAGCGCGAGCGCGGCGTCCAGCAGTCCCAGCGCCTCGGTCAGCCATCGCCGGGTACCGGTGGCCTGGTGGAGGGCGAGCAGTCCGTCGGCCAGGCAGCCGTGGTCCTCCAGCACACCCAGGGCCGCCCCGGCGACACCGTCCCGGGAGCCGCGCAGCAGCCGCCCGTCGGCGAGGTGCAGGTCCAGCAGGAGCCCTGCGGCCTCCTCGGCGGCTGCCACCCAGGACGGTTCGTCCAGCGCCGCGCCCGCCTCGGCCAGCGCGGCGATCGCCATCCCGTTCCACCCGGTGATCACCTTGTCGTCCCGGTCCGGTTGCGGGCGGCCGTTCCGGGCCGCCCACAGCCGGGCTCGCACCCGCTCGAAGCGGTCGCGGTCCTCCGGGTCACGGGGTAGCCGGAGCGTGGACGCGCCACCCTCGACGTTGCCCTCCTCGGTGACCGCGAGGACGGAGGCCGCGTATTCCGCGTCCTCCCCCAGCTCGGCCCGCAGCTGTTCGGGGGTCCAGACGTAGGTCAGCCCCTCGACGCCGTCGGTGTCGGCGTCCAGCGAGGAGGCGAACCCTCCCTCGGGGGTGCGCAGCTCGCGGAGCAGGAAGGACGCTGTCTCCTCGGTCACGCGCCTCGCGAGCGGGGAGTCGGTCAACCGGTGCAGGTGGGCGTAGGCCCGGAGCAGCAGCGCGTTGTCGTAGAGCATCTTCTCGAAGTGGGGCACCTCCCACCGCGCGTCGACGCTGTACCGGGCGAAGCCGCCGGCGAGCTGGTCGTAGATACCGCCCCTTGCCATCGCCTCGGCGGTGGAGAGCGCGACGGCCAGGGCTCCCTCGTCGCCGGTCCGTTCGGCGTGGCGCAGCAGGAACTCCAGGACCATGGACGGCGGGAACTTCGGGGCGCCGCCGAACCCGCCGTGGCGGGTGTCGACGTCGGCGATCACGGCGGTGCGGGCCCGGGCCAACACCTCCTCGTTCACCGGGGCCTCGGGCAGCGGCCCGCCGTACTCGGCGAGCTTGGCCACGATGTCGGCAGCGGCCGTCCTGACTCGCGCCGAGTCCTCCGCCCACGCCTCCCCCACGGCGCGGAGCAGCTGCGGGAAGGAGGGCAGTCCCGGCCGGGGTGTCGGCGGGTAGTAGGTACCGCAGTGGAAGGGCTCACCCTCGGGGGTGAGGAAACAGGTCATCGGCCAACCACCGTGACCCGTCATCGCCTGGGTGGCCTCCATGTACACCGCGTCCACGTCGGGGCGTTCCTCGCGGTCCACCTTGATGTTGACGAAGAGCCGGTTCATCAGCTCCGCGACCTCGGGGTCGGCGAAGGACTCGTGGGCCATCACGTGGCACCAGTGGCAGGCGGCGTAGCCGACCGACAGCAGCACCGGGACGTCCCGGCGTCGTGCCTCCTCGAACGCCTCGGGCCCCCACTGCCACCAGTCGACCGGGTTGTCGGCGTGCTGCCGCAGGTAGGGGCTCGTCGCGTTCGCCAGCCGGTCAGCCATACCGCCACCCTCTCAGGTTCCGTGGTGTCCGCGATCACCCGGTGGCTGGAGGCGGCGGACCGGGACCTCGCGGCCCGTCCCCTCCGAATGCCCCGCCCGGGCCCACTCCCCGCCGACGCTACTGCGTCGACCGCCTCGCCGTCGCCCGGCGGGCCAGGGCCGGGAGCCGGGCCGGGAAGCGGGACCGGGAGCCGGGCCGGGAAGCGGGACCAGCTCCGCTCGTGGCCGCGAGTGGTCTTGGGCGGCCTCGGCGTCGGCCGGGGCGTCCCGGCACACTGGGGCGGTGAGAGCACGTGGGTCGGCGACGGAACGGGGCAGGCAACGCTGGGGCGGGGCCTCGGAGAGCCGGGAGGTCGACCAGGGAGTGGCCGAGCTGCGACCGGACCGCGACCGCTCCTCGGGATGGACGCTGCTGGTGAACGGCACCCCCCAGTCGCACGTCGACCTGGCCGACCCGGAGTACCTGGAGTTCGAGTACATGCGGCGGTTGGCCCACGTGGTCGACCTGGCGGCCCCGCCGGGCGCTCCGGTGGACGTCGTCCACCTGGGAGGCGGCGCGTTGTCCTTGGCCCGCTACGTGGGGGCCCGCCGTCCCCGGTCCCGGCAGCGGGCCGTGGAACCGGACGGCAGGCTGACCGAGTTCGTCCGGGAACGCCTCCCGCTGGATGCCCGCACGCGGGTCCGGGTCAGCGCCGCCGATGCCAGGGAGTGGCTCACCGGGCACCGCCAGGACAGCACCGACCTGCTGCTGGTCGACGTCTTCTCGGGTGCGAGGACGCCCGCGCACCTCACCACGGTGGAGTTCGCGGAGCAGGCGAGCCGGGTGCTGCGCTCCGGCGGCGTCTACGGGGCGAACGTCGGCGACGGACCACCGCTGGCCTTCGCCAGGGGGCAGGTGGCGACCCTCCGCGCGGTGTTCCCCGAGGTGCTGCTGATCGCCGAGCCCGGGGTGCTGCGGGGTCGTCGTTTCGGCAACCTGGTGCTCGTGGCGTCGCACGCGCCGCTGCCGGTGGCGGCGCTCACCCGCCTGGTCTCAGGCGATCCGGCACCGGCCCGGCTGGTCGAGGGGAGCGACCTGGATGCCTTCGCCGGCACCTCCGCACCCGTCCGGGATGGTTCGGCCAAACCGTCCCCGGCGCCACCCTCGGGGTTCTTCTGAGCACCCCGAGGGGCGGGGCGGGGACGGTGCGCGGCGGCCTCCCGCCCCGGTGCCGCCGGGGCTCAGCGCCCGGTGTGGCCGCTGGTCGCCGAAGGTTCGCCTGCGGTCGCCGACGGGGCGTCCGGGTCGGAGGAGTCGGCGCCGCGCACGTCGCCGGCGGGCCCGCCCCGCTCCTCCCCCTGGGCCGAGCCCGGCTCGTCGAAGCTGGTGGGCAGCCGCCGCAGGTGCTTGGTCATCGACCGGACGAGGAAACCCACGGCGACGAAGAACAGGATCAGTACCACCAGAGCGACCGGTGAGGACTTGCCGAAGTCCTCACCCTGCCCTCCCGGGTTGTCGACTCCGAAAGCCACCATCGTCCCGGCGATCGCTCCAGCGGACCACATCACACGGACACCCTCTCACGCACTCCCGCGAACAGATCGTCCTCCGGCAACGTGGTGTCCACCAGCGAACGGACCAGCTCGTATTCCTCGGTCGGCCAGACCTCCCGCTGGATGTCGACCGGCACGGCGAACCAGCGGCTGTTCGGGTCGATCTGGGTGGCGTGGGCCAACAGCGCCGCGTCCCTCGTCTCGAAGTGGTCCGCGCACTCGACCCGCGTCGTCACCCGTTCCATGACGTCCGGGCGGGTCGGATCCCAGCTCTCCAGCCATTCGGCATAGGGTGATTCCACACCACGGCTCGTGAGCGTGTCGTGGAAGGTCTGCATCCTCGCCCTGGAGAAACCGTGGCAGTAGTACAGCTTCAACGGCTGCCAGGGGTCCCCCGCGCCCGGGAACCGGTCGGGGTCCGGCGCCGCGTCGAACGCCGCGACGGACACCTCGTGGCAGCGGATGTGGTCGGGGTGGGGGTACCCGCCGTTCTCGTCGTAGGTGATGACGACGTGCGGGCGGAACTCCCGGATGACCCGGACCAGCGCCTCGGTGGACACCTCCAGGTCGGTGAGGGCGAAGCAGCCCTCCGGCAGCGGCGGGAGCGGGTCACCCTCGGGGAGACCCGAGTCGACGAAGCCCAGCCAGCGGTGGTGGACGCCGAGGATCGCCGCGGCCTTCGCCATCTCCTCCCGGCGGATCTCGGTGATGTTCTCCAGCACGTCCGGTCGGTCCATGGCCGGGTTCAGGATGCTGCCCGCCTCACCACCGGTACAGGTGACCACCATCACCTCGTGACCGTCCGCAACATACTTGGCGAGCGTCGCCGCTCCCTTGCTCGACTCGTCGTCTGGGTGAGCGTGCACCGTCATCAGACGCAGCTTTTCGGCCATCTCGGAACCGACGTCCCTCCTGCTACACGTAACCGCACCCGCCGGGACGTCGCGGAGGACCGTCCGGGGATACTGCTCAGACGACTACAGCTAACGTCGTCCCGAGGACCATTGTTCCCGGCAGCCATGACAACCTCGCGCGGAGGTCGAGGTAGACCGTGACCAGCAACGGAGCACCAGGCCGGCCCGCCGGACGTTACCGTCGCGCCCCCGCGCGCCGGTTCCCCCGCTGGGTGGGCGCCCTGACCGGGGTCGCGGTGCTGATGGTGGGCCTGTGGGCCTCCGTCACGGCCTACCAGAACTGGGGCAGCCCGCCGGTCTCGGCGGACCACACCTCGTTCGACGCACCGGACGACCACTCGTTGCGCATCTCCTTCGACGTGATGCGGGACGACCCGAGCCGCAGCGCGGTGTGCGTCCTGCGGGCGCGGTCGGCGGACGGCGACGAGTCGGGCCGGCGGGAGGTGCTGATCCCGCCGGGCGAGTCCCCGGCGAGGCACACCAGCACCGTGTTGACCTCGAAACCTCCCATCATGGGTGAGGTCTTCGGGTGCTCCCACGACGTGCCCGAATACCTCACCAGAGGCTCGTCCGTCGAGCCGGATTCGGAGGTGCCGCCAAGCGGGTGAACCGCAGCTCACGCACCGGTCCGGCGCTCCGAAATCGGCGACGGGCCGGGTGTCGTCGTGCTAACCTGCCCTCACGGCACGGTCCCCAGTGGGCCGTGTTTTTCCGTATCCGGCGGGAAGCCCGGATAGCTGCGGGCGCGTACCCGTGCCCGGGACAGACGAGGAGTGGTGACCGTGAGCGAGACCCAGGTGACCTGGCTGACCCAGGATTCCTTCGACCGGCTCAAGCACGAGTTGGACGAGTTGATCGCGAGCCGCCCCGTCATTTCCGAGAAGATCAACGCCGCCCGCGAGGAGGGCGACCTCAAGGAGAACGGCGGGTACCACGCGGCGCGCGAGGAGCAGGGTCAGCTGGAAGCCAGGATCCGGCAGCTCCAGGAGCTGCTGCGGGTGGCGAAGGTCGGCGAGGCCCCGACCGAGTCCGGCATCGCGCAGCCCGGCATGGTGCTCACGGTCCGCTACGACGGTGACGACGAGACCGAGACCTTCCTGCTCGCCACCCGGGAGGAGGGCTTCCAGGGTGACCTGGAGGTGTACTCCCCCAACTCCCCGCTCGGCGAGGCACTGCTGGACGCCAAGGAGGGCGAGGACCGCGAGTACGAGCTGCCCAGCGGCGGCCGGATGAAGGTCACCCTGGTCAAGGCGGTGCCCTACTCCGCCTGACCCCCACTGCCCGACCGGGGCCCGACCCACGCTGGGTCGGGCCCCGGTTCGCGTCCTGGTGGTGGGTCGTCGTGGGAGGCGGTTGGCTCGGCCACCAGTTCCAGCAGCGGGCGGACCCGGGGCGCCACCGGGGTGGACAGCGCGATCGAGGTCGAGGTGCGTTGCACTCCCTCCGCGCAGACCACCTCGTCGATGACGCGTTGCAGGTCGTCGTTCGAGCGGGCCACCAGCCGCACCAGGAGGTCGCCCTCACCGGTGGTCGCGTGCACCTCGCAGACCTCCTCGATGCGCCGCAGGTGGCACACCACCTCGTCCCGACGGCCCTGGGCGATCTCCAGGACCACGAACGCCGTCAGCCCGTAGCCGAGCGCCGGCAGGCTGATCTGCGGTGGGAAGCCGGTCAGCGCCCCGAGCCGCACCAGGCGGTCCAACCGGGCCTGCACCGTGCCCCGGGCCACCTTCAGCCTCCGCGAGCACTCCAGGACCCCGAGCCTCGGGTGGTCGGTCAACAACAACAGCAGGCGCGCGTCGAGCCGGTCGAGCATGGGCCGTTCCCGCGACGTCACGTCATCTCCCTGTGCACCCTGCCCATCCTGCCCCGGTGTCAGGACCCGTGACTACGCAATCTGCGCAACACGAAGTGATCGCGTTGCGCAGCGTGCCGGCGGCTGCTCATGCTGGCGCCACCGAACCAGCGCCATCCCAGCGTTCGAGGGCAGTGGAGGAACCCATGACCGAGACCGTGCCGGCACCAGGTATCGACGATGTCAGCTTCGACCAGATGAGGCAGCTCGTCGGGCTGGTCGACTACGACGAGTCGCGCGACCCGTTCCCCGTGAAGGGGATGGACGCCGTCGTGTTCGTCTGCGGGAACGCGACCCAGAGCGCGCTCTACTACCAGCACGCCTTCGGCATGGAACTCGTCGCCTACTCGGGGCCGGAGACCGGCAACGCCGACCACCGGGCCTTCGTCCTGAAGGCCGGTTCCGCGCGGTTCGTGCTCACCGGCGGGGTGCGGCCGGAGAGCCCGCTGCTGGACCACCACCGCCGCCACGGCGACGGGGTGGTGGACCTCGCCCTGGAGACGACGGACGTCGACCGGTGCGTGGCCCACGCCAGGGAACAGGGCGCCCAGGTCCTGGAGGAACCGCACGACGTGTCCGACGAGCACGGCACGGTCCGCAGAGCGGCGATCGCGACCTACGGGGAGACGCGGCACACGCTGGTGGACCGCTCCCGTTACCAGGGCCCCTACCTGCCCGGGTACGTCGCCAGGGCCGGCACGATCCAGCGGCCCGAGGGATCGCCGAAGCGGTTGTTCCAGGCCGTGGACCACTGCGTCGGCAACGTGGAGCTGGGGCGGATGGACGAGTGGGTGTCCTTCTACAACCGGGTGCTCGGCTTCGTGAACATGGCGGAGTTCGTCGGGGACGACATCGCCACCGAGTACTCGGCGCTGATGAGCAAGGTGGTCGCCAACGGCAACCACCGGGTGAAGTTCCCGCTGAACGAGCCCGCGCTCGGCAAGAAGAAATCGCAGATCGACGAGTACCTGGAGTACTACACGGGGGCCGGGTGCCAGCACATCGCCCTCGCGACCAACGACATCCTCGCGAGCGTGGACGAGATGACGGCGAGGGGCGTGGAGTTCCTCGTCACCCCGGACTCGTACTACGAGGACCCGGAACTGCGCGCGCGCATCGGGAAGGTCCGGGTGCCCATCGACGAGTTGCAGCGACGCGGCATCCTGGTCGACCGCGACGAGGACGGCTACCTGCTCCAGATCTTCACCAAACCCGTCGGGGACCGGCCGACCGTCTTCTACGAGCTGATCGAACGCCACGGGTCGCTGGGCTTCGGGAAGGGGAACTTCAAGGCGCTGTTCGAGGCGATCGAACGGGAGCAGGAGCGGCGCGGCAACCTCTGAGCGCGGCGCGCGAACGCCTGGCGGGGCCGGCCACGGGGTCGGCCCCGCCCTGTGTCGCGGGGTCGGTCACCTCAGAACTGGGGGGTGACGACGTGCCCCGCCTGGGTGAGCCCGGCCACCACCTCGTGGCGGTGGCTCGGCCCCCTGGTCTCCAGGCTCAGGGCGACGTCGACGTCGCCGAGCGCGAGCGCCCCGGAGATCCGGGAGTGCTCGACGTCGATCACGTTCGCTCCCAGCTCGCCGACCTCGGCGAGCAGGGCGGCGAGGGAACCCGGCCGGTCGGAGATCCGCACCCGCACGGCGAGGTAGCGGCCCCCGGCGGTCATGCCGTGCTGGATGACGTGCGACAGCAGGAGCGGGTCGATGTTGCCGCCGGAGAGGATGACGGCGATGGGGCCGGGGAAGCGGCCGGGGTGGTCGAGCACGGCGGCGACCGCCGCGGCCGCGGCCGGCTCCACCAGCAGCTTCGCCCGTTCGAGGCAGAGCAGCAACGCTCGGGACAGGGCCTCCTCGCTGACGGTGAGGATCTCGTCGACGAGGGTGGAGACGTGGTGGAAGGTGACCGGCCCCGGCTCCTTCACCGCGATGCCGTCAGCCATCGTGCGCAACTCAGGTGCCGGCACCGGCGCGCCGGCGGCCAGGGATGCCGGCCAGGCGGCGGCGCTCTCGGCCTGGGCTCCGATCACCCTGACGTCCGGGCGGCGCGCCTTCACCGCCGCCGCGACGCCCCCCAGCAGCCCACCACCCCCGGTGGCCACCACCACGGTGGCCAACTCGGGGAGCTGGTCGAGCAGCTCCAACCCGATGGTGCCCTGACCGGCCAGGATGTCCGGGTGGTCGAAGGGGTGGATGAACTCGGCTCCCGTCTCGGCCGCGTACTCGCGGGCGGCGACCAGGCTCTCCTGGAGCCCGGCGCCCCGCAGGTGCACCTCCGCGCCGTAGGAGCGGGTGGCGGCGAGCTTGGGCAGCGGCGCGCCCTCCGGCATGAAGACGGTCGCGCGGGTGTCGAGCAGGGAGGCGGCGTAGGCCACTCCCTGGGCGTGGTTGCCCGCCGACGCGGCCACCACCCCCCTGGCCCGCTGCTCGGGGGTCAGGCCGTGCAGCCTCGTGTAGGCGCCCCGGATCTTGAAGGAACCGGTGCGCTGGAGGTTCTCGCACTTGAGGTGAACCTGCCCCCCGCAGCGCTCGCTGAGAACCCGGGAGTGCATGATTGGCGTCTGACGGATCACTCCGGCCAACAGTTCACGGGCGGCCATGATCCGATCAACGCTGACCAGTCGCATGAGGCATATCCTGCCAGCGGTTGCGCCGAGTGGGGGACGGTGGTCGGCGCCGGCGGCGGGGGAGCGCCACCGGTTCGGCGAACGGCCGGCGACGGTCGACCGAACAGCTCAGGGGTGGATATTTCTCGAACTGGTAACGAAAAAGGCTAGTACCCTTGGCAGACAGCGAGTCTGTCCGACCAGCCCCGAATTGCGCAGGGAGGTAAGGCCGTGCAGGTGACCCGAAATCCGGGGTTGCTGTCGCTGGTGTCGAGCGTTGCCGCGGCCACTGCGTTGGCCGCCGTGGCGGTGATCACCGTCACACGGGCCGACTGCGCGGAGACTCCGTACTACGAGCAGCGCGACGGCGCCGTGGAACTCGTCCACAGTTGTCTCGACGCCGGCCAGCTGCCCGACACCAACCATCCCGGCTCCGACGCGGTCCTGCGTTGGCAGCCATGACCAGGCCCGCGACGCCGAGCCTGGTCTGACGACGGTCCCGATGACGGCCCGTCCCGTCGAGCTCCCGAGGGGGCTCGGCCCGGGGCGGGCCGTCCGTCGTGTGACGCGTGGGCGCCACGGCTCGGCGCGGATCAGCCGAGCGCGGTGAGCAGGTCGTCCAGCAGGTCGTCGACGTCCTCGATCCCCACCGAGAGCCGCACCAGCTCCGCCGGGACCTGGAGCTGCGAACCGGCGGTGCTCGCGTGCGTCATCCGACCGGGGTGCTCGATCAGCGACTCCACGCCGCCCAGCGACTCGGCCAGGGTGAACAGCCTCGTCCGGGAGCACACCTCCAGCGCCGCCTCCTCGCTGTCGACGAGGAAGGAGATCATGCCGCCGCCGCGACGCATCTGCTTCACCGCGACCTCGTGCCCGGGATGGGTGGGCAGACCGGGGTAGTAGACGGCGCGGACGCGGGGGTGCTCGCCGAGCGCCACCGCGATGCGCTCGGCGTTGTCGCAGTGCCGATCCATCCGCACGGCGAGGGTCTTCAGCCCGCGCAGGGTCAGCCAGGCGTCGAAGGGGCCGGGGACGGCGCCGGCGCCGTTCTGGAGGAAGGCCAGCTTCTCGTCGAGTTCGGGGTCCGAGGTGACCGCGGCGCCGCCCACGACGTCGGAGTGGCCGCCGAGGTACTTGGTGGTGGAGTGCACGACCACGTCGGCGCCCAGCGCGAGCGGGGTCTGGAGGTAGGGCGAGGCGAAGGTGTTGTCCACGACCAGCCGTGCGTCAGCGTCGGCCGCGATCCCAGCCAGGCCGGCGATGTCCGCGACGGTGAGCAGCGGGTTGGTGGGCGTCTCGCACCAGAGCAGGCGGGTGGTGGGCCGGACGGCGGCGCGCACCGCGTCCAGGTCGGACAGTGGGACGGGCGTGTACTCGATGCCCCACTGCGTGAGGATCTTGTCGACGAGCCGGAAGGTGCCGCCGTAGGCGTCGTTGGGGATGAGGATGTGGTCCCCCGGCCGGCACACCGCGCGGAGCACGGCGTCGGTCGCGGCCATCCCGGACCCGAAGGCGCGGGCGAAGCGACCGGATTCCAGGGCGGCCAGGCACTCCTCCAGCGCCGTCCGCGTGGGGTTCCCGGTCCTGGAGTACTCGTAGCCGCCGCGGAGGCCGCCCACGCCGTCCTGCGCGTAGGTCGAGGTGGCGTGGATGGGCACGATCACCGAACCCGTGGTGGGGTCGGGTTCCTGCCCGGCGTGGATGGCGTTGGTCGCGAATCCGAACCGCTCGCCGGAGGAGGTCTGACTCATGCGGCCCAGGGTAGAGCAGGGGCCACTCCGCTCGGAGCAGCCCGAGGGCGGCCGACGGCCGGCCCGAACGGGCGGAGGCCCGGCGACGAGGTCCCGCGCTGAGCGGGTCCGTGGCCGCCGGGCTCCCCCGTTCGCCGTTCGCTGATCAGTACCCGGGCGGGGGTGGCATCTGCTGCGGCTGCTGGGCGAATCCCGCACCGCGCTTGGCCTTCATCGCGCGCGTGGTGCCCGGCAGCCACCAGACCGCGAGGATGCCACCCCAGATGAGGAGGGTGACGACCGCGATGATGAGGAAGATCCCGCCGAGCATGGAAGCGGTCGTCAGGGCCATGATCCCGCCGAGGACACCCAGCGCCGCGAGGACCGTGATGACGATCCGGCCCCACTCCTGGCCCTGCTGCCCGGCGAAGAACGCGCAGGCGCCCACACCGGCCGCCAGGACGATCCCGACGAGGGAGCTGGTCATCGCGAACTGCCCGAAGGTGACCATGTTGATGACCTGCATGACAGCGCTCAGGCCCATCAGCCCCATGGTGAGGAACATGGCGAGCTTGAGGAACTTCTCGTCGGCGCCACCGGCCGGCGCCCCGTACCCCTGCTGCTGGGGGTAGCCGGGCTGCTGGCCGAACTGCGGCGGCTGCCCGTACCCAGGCTGCTGGGGGAACCCACCCGGCGGCTGGCCGAACTGCGGCGGCTGCCCCGGCTGCCCGTACCCGGGCTGCTGCCCCGGCTGCGGCTGGCCGTACCCCGGCTGCTGCGGGTAGGCGCCGGGAGCGCCGTACCCGGGCTGCTGCGGATACCCACCGGGCTGCTGGGGGTAGCCGGGCTGCTGGCCGAACTGCGGCGGCTGCCCGTACCCAGGCTGCTGGGGGAACCCACCCGGCGGCTGGCCGAACTGCGGCGGCTGCCCCGGCTGCCCGTACCCGGGCTGCTGCCCCGGCTGCGGCTGGCCGTACGCGGGCTGCGCCGGTGCCTGGCCCGGGGCGACGACCTGGGTGGCGTCCGGGTTGGACGGCGCGGCGGCCGCGGCCGGTGCCTGCTGTCCGGGGCGCACCACCTGGGTCGCGTCCGGGTTGGCGTCCTGGGCGGCGGGGGCGCTCACCACGCTGGTCCGCTGCTCCAAGGGCCGGTCGGCACCGGCCCCGGACACGACCTGCGTGGAGTCGGTCCCGCTCGGCGCACCGCCAGCGGCCGGCGGCGGCGAGGCCAGGGCCGGCTCGGCGGCGGGCGCCGCCGCTTCCGCCGAGGGGGGCTGTTGGTCGGCCGACTCGCCCCCGCCAGCCGGCGGCGTCGTTCCCTCGGGCACGGCGGGCGGAGTCACCGCCGACGGCTCCGGGAGCTTGGCGGTGCCGCCCTCCGCGTTCTCGGACTGTGCTGGTTGCTCGCCCTGCGGCGGCTGTGGGGCGCTCATCGGGTGGTAACCCCCTAGAGGTGGATCAGTTCCGCATTACGTTCGGGTCACCGTATCGGATGCCGTGCCCGCGTTATGCCAGTACGGGACAGGTTCGACCGACGACGACGCCCGTCGTCCACCCGGCGAGCACCCCACGCCCGGCGCTCAGCGCCCGGCGAGGAAGCCGAGGACATCCTGTCGGGTGACCACGCCGGCCGGGCGGCCGTCCATCAGCACCAACGCGCCGTCCGCGTTCGCCAGCGCCCGCATCGCGGCGCTGACCGACTCCCCGGCCCCGATGGTGGGCAACGGCTCCGACATGTGCTCCTCCACCCGGTCGGAGAGCTTGGCGCGGCCGGCGAACAGGTCGTCGAGCAGCCGCCGCTCGTTGACGGCGCCCGCCACCTCGGCCGCCATGATCGGTGGTTCCGCGTTGACCACGGGCATCTGGGACACGCCGAACTCGCGGAGCACAGCCACCGCCTCGGCCACCGTCTCGTTCGGGTGGGCGTGCACCAGGTCGGGCAGGGTGCCGTCCTTGCGGCGGAGCACCTCGCCGACGCTCGCTCCACTGTGGTCGGGGGACAGGAACCCGTAGGAGGCCATCCAGTCGTCGTCGAAGACCTTGCCGAGGTAGCCGCGGCCGCCGTCGGGGAGCAGGACGACGATGACGTCCTCGGGGCCGCAGCGCTCGGCGAGCCGGAGGGCGGCGGCGACGGCCATCCCGCAGGATCCGCCGACGAGCAGGCCCTCCTCCCGGGCCAGCCGGCGGGTGATGGCGAAGGAGTCGCCGTCGGACACCTCGATGATCTCGTCGCAGATGTCCTGGTCGTAGGTGGTGGGCCAGAAGTCCTCGCCGACCCCCTCTACCAGGTAGGGCCGTCCGGTGCCGCCCGAGTACACGGAGCCGTGCGGGTCGGCGCCCACGATCTTCACGGCGCCCCCGGACACCTCCCTGAGGTACCTGCCGGTTCCCGAGATCGTCCCGCCGGTGCCGATACCGGCGACGAAGTGGGTGATGCGGCCGTCGGTCTGCCGCCACACCTCGGGTCCGGTGGCCGCGTAGTGCGATGCGGGGTTGTTCTCGTTGGCGTACTGGTTGGGCTTCCAGGCGCCCGGGATCTCCGAGACGAGGCGGTCGGAGACGTTGTAGTAGGAGTCCGGGTGTTCGGGGGCCACCGCCGTCGGGCAGACGACGACCTCCGCCCCGTAGGCCTTGAGGACGTTGCGCTTGTCCTCACTGACCTTGTCCGGGCAGACGAACACGCACTGGTACCCCTTGCGCTGGGCCACCATCGCCAGCCCGATCCCGGTGTTCCCCGAGGTCGGCTCGACGATGGTCCCGCCAGGGCGCAGCTCCCCCGACCTCTCGGCCGCCTCCACCATGCGCAGCGCGATGCGGTCCTTGACGCTGCCGCCCGGGTTGAAGTACTCGACCTTGGCCAGCACGAGCGGGCTGAGCCCCTCGGCGACCGCGTTCAGGCGCACCAGCGGTGTGTTGCCCACCAGGTCCATCACATGCTCGGCGTAGTCCACCGCGTGCCACTCCCACTCGTCTGCCGGCTCGGTTGGTGTCGGATTCGGAGCTTATCCCCGGAGCTGACGGGAGGTTTCCCACCGCCCCAGCCGCATACTGCCGCCCCCTTCCGCCGGAGCGGCACGCCTCGCCCCGGAATTGGGTAGATGATTCAGGGAGAACGAGCGTCGGGACCGGGTGGTGTCCAGGGTCCGGTCCGGCGGAAGGAGGATCTGCAGTGCTGGGTTCGCGCGCGATCCGGGTGGCCGCGTTCGCGGCGGGAGCGGTCACCGGGCTCACCGGGGCGGCCTACGGGCTCCTGTCAGGACAGTCCCGGGCGGCCAGGAAGGTGATCGGCATCCCGGATCGGGAACCGGTCCGGGCCGACGGCGTCTACCTGCCGGACGGGACGGGGCCGCATCGGGCCGAGGAGCTGCCGGACTCGCCGGCACCGCTGACCTTCGCGGTCCTGGGTGACTCCTCCGCGGCTGGCCTGGGGGTGGATGACGCCAGCCAGCTGCCCGCCGTGCTGCTCGCCGGTGGGCTCGCCGAGGAGGCGGAACGTCCGGTGTGGCTGACGACCCTGGCGGTGAGCGGTTCGACGACGGAGGACCTGGCCGAACAGGTCGACCGGGCGGTGGCCCTGCGTCCGGACGTCGCGCTGGTGATCATCGGTGCGAACGACGTCACGACCAAGCTGCCGCTGCGCACCTCGGCCGCGCTGTTGGGCGCCGGGGTCCGGCGGCTCCGGGAGGCCGAGGTGGGCGTGGTGGTGGGGACCTGCCCCGACCTCGGGGCGATCCGCCCCATCCCGCAGCCCCTCCGGTCGATCGCGCGCAGCTGGAGCCTGGCGCTGGGGCGGGCGCAGCGGCGGGTGGCGGAGCGGGAGGGCGCCTACCCGGTCCCGCTGGCGGACCTGCTCTCACCGGAGTTCCTGGTCCGGCCCGGTGAGCTGTTCAGCGCGGACCGGTTCCACCCGAGCGCGGCCGGCTACGCGACGGCCGTCTCGATCCTGCTCCCCCCGCTGTGCAGCGTGGCCGGGGTGTGGGAGGGCGGTCCGCTACCCCAGCACCCGACGAGGTCCCGGCTGGCGGAGGCCCGCCGGCCGACGCACCGGATCATCGCGAAGCTCAACCAACGGCTGCGGCGGGCCCGGTGACGCGGGGTGGACCGGCGGCCTCCCGCCAGACGGCCGCCGCCCCGGGCCTCCGGGTGGACCCCGAGGAGGCGGGAACGCGGGGTGACGGAGCCGGTTCGACCACCGGAGCGGCTCGCCCCGGCGCGGTCCGCCCGGAGCGACCGGGCACCGGGGGTCGCGGGGTGCTGGTGCCGCGCTGGTGTCCGGCTGGAACGGTGAGGCTCCGCCAGAGCGGGCGCCAGCTCCGCCGGGTCCACCTTCCGCCACCACCTACTCTCCAGTAACTTCACGGTGAGGAGACTGTTTCCCGAACCAAGCCAAGGAGGGCTTCGATGCCGGAAGCCGTCATAGTCGCCGCCGCCCGGTCCCCGATCGGGCGAGCGAACAAGGGCTCGTTGGTCGGGCTGCGCCCGGACGACCTGACCGCGCAGGTGGTCCGCGCCGCCCTTGACCAGGTGCCGGAGCTCGATCCCGCCACCATCGACGACCTCATGCTCGGTTGCGGGCTCCCCGGCGGGGAGCAGGGGTTCAACATGGCCAGGGTGGTCTCGGTGCTCCTCGGCCGCGACGACCTGCCCGGCACGACCGTCAACCGGTACTGCGCCTCCAGTCTCCAGACCACGAGGATGGCGATGCACGCGATCCGGGCCGGGGAGGGCGACGTCTTCCTCAGCGCCGGGGTGGAGACCGTGTCCCGCTACGCGAAGGGCAACTCGGACAGCCTGCCCGACACCAGGAACCCGCTGTTCGACGCGGCGGCGGAACGCGGCCAGGTCGCAGCCGAGAACGGTGCCGAGGAGTGGCGGGACCCCCGTCTCGACGGGGAGCTGCCCGACGTCTACCTGGCGATGGGGCAGACCGCCGAGAACCTGGCACTGGCCAACGCGGTGAGCCGCCAGGAGATGGACGAGTTCGGCGTGCGGTCGCAGAACCTCGCCGAGGCCGCCATCGCCAGTGGCTTCTTCGCCCGGGAGATCAGCCCGGTCACCCTGCCCGACGGGCGGGTCGTCGAGGCGGACGACGGTCCGCGCGCGGGCACCACCTACGAGGGGGTCGCCCAGCTGAAGCCGGTGTTCCGGCCGAACGGCAGGGTCACCGCGGGCAACTGCTGCCCGCTGAACGACGGCGCGGCGGCGCTGGTGGTGATGAGCGACCGGCGGGCGGCGGAGCTGGGGATCACCCCGCTCGCCAGGATCGTGTCCACCGGGGTGTCCGCGCTGTCCCCCGAGATCATGGGACTCGGCCCGGTCGAGGCGTCCCGGCAGGCGCTGGCCCGGGCTGGGATGACCGTCGACGACGTCGACCTCTTCGAGATCAACGAGGCCTTCGCGGCGCAGGTGATCCCGTCGTACCAGGAACTCGGCATCCCCCTGGAGAAGCTGAACGTCAACGGGGGCGCGATCGCCCTCGGCCACCCGTTCGGCATGACCGGGGCCCGGATCACCTGCACCCTGCTGAACTCCTTGCGCACCCACGACCGGCGGATCGGCCTGGAGACGATGTGCGTCGGCGGGGGCCAGGGCATGGCGATGATCGTCGAACGCCTCTCCTGATCCCGCACCTCGGGGCTGGCGCACGCCTTCCCGCCACCGGTGAGGGAACCCCAGGAACGAGGAGAGGCCCCGGCGATGTCGCCGGGGCCTCTCCCGTGTGCTCGGGTCCGCTGGACGCGGCGCGCGTCACTCGCCCTGGAGGTAGGTGAGCAGGCGCAGGATCTCGATGTACAGCCAGACCAGCGTCATGGTCAGGCCGAAGGCGATCTGCCAGCCGTACTTGGCGGGCGCACCGGCCTGGATCAGGTCGTCGGCGGCCTTGAAGTCCAGCAGGAAGACGAAGGCGGCGATGCCGATGCAGACCAGGCTGAAGATGATCGCCAGCGTGCCACCGGAGCGGAGCCCCATGTCGGCGCCGAAGAGGTTGCCGACGAGGTTGGCCAGCATCAGGACGCCGACGCCGATCAGCGCGCCCGTCACCCAGCGGGTGAGCTTCGGGGTGACGCGGATCGCACCGGTCTTGTAGACGACCAGCATGCCGGCGAACACACCGATGGTGCCGATGACCGCCTGGGTGACGATGCCGTAACCAGCCGGAGCGAAGTTGGCCACCACCGCGCTGAGGCCACCGAGGAACAGGCCCTCGAAGCCGGCGTAGGCGAGGACCAGCACCTTGCTGGGCTCCCGCTTGAAGGCGTTGACGAGGCCGAGGATCAGACCACCGATGAGACCGACGAAGGTCAGCGCGGGGATGCCGCTCATCGCGGAGAACACGGCGGCCACCGCGAGCACGCCCAGGGTGATACCGGTCTTGATCACCACGTCGTCGACGGTGATCGGACGGTCGTCGGCGCTCTGCGTGGTCTGCTGACCCGCATAGCCCGGCTGGCCGAAGCCGGCGCTGTCGAAGTTCGCGTAACCGCCGCTTGCCGGCAGGTTGCGGAACGCGGGATTACTGCTTGTGCGCACCTGTGCCCTCCTGGAACGTGCTCACGCCGTTACCGAGTCAACGGTGACGCGTGTCGTAGGGTTCCCCAACTCGAGTAAAGGCGACTTTACCGACACCCGAGCGTTCTTCCGATGCCCCTGGCCCCGATCCTCCCTCCGACCGCGCGGACTTCACCGGGTTGTGACCAAGGTCGTGATTCAGTTGTTGTACGTGACCCCGATCTGGCGCAGCGTGACCGCCGCTGCCCGGGGTAGTCGATCAACGGTGTCGGTGACGCCCATGATCGTGACGCACTGGACAGGATCTCTGACAGGCAGCTAACTTCTCCCTGTCGTCACATCCTCCGAGTGGCGGCTTGTGGCATGACGCGCGACCAGACCAGCATCACGGGAGCGAAACCTCGACGCGTGGCCACACGTTACGCGCGACCCGGCGGCAGGTCACGGCTCCTGGCCGGCGCTCCGTCGGGGGCACTCGCTCCGTGATGTCGGACCGCGCCCTTGGACACCAACTCTGGACACCGAGGAGCATTCATGCTCAGAAGAGTGGCCGCGGGACTGGCCAGTGCGTCCCTGCTGGCCGGCGCGGCGCTGGTCGCGTTGCCGGGCACGGCGGCCGCGGCCGTGCAGGAGGGACTGGGGCACCGGACCGCGCCGCAGCCCTACCAGGGGAAACCCAACGACTACGACTGGGTCGGCTCCTACGTCTGGCAGGGCGAGCAGGTCTGGTGCGTGCAGTACTCCTACCGCGCGCCGGACACCGAGGAGGAGTACGTCGACGGCGACCAGCTGCTGACGAAGTGGGGCGACCCGCTGTCCCCGGAGATCTCCTCCAACATCTCCTACCTGCTGCTCCGCTACAGCGGGACGGAGTCCGACCACGAGGCGTCCGCGCTGGCGCACCTGCTGCACAGCTGGACCGCCGCCCCCCGCACGCCCGCCGACCTGGACCCGTCCAACGGGTTCCGGGAGATCGCCTACGACGTCGAGTTCCACTTCGACGAGCTGCCGCCGGAGACCCAGGAGGCGGTGGAGGCGATGAAGGCCGACGCCGAGGTCAACCGGGGCCCCTGGGAGGTGTCGTTGACGGCTCCCGAAGGGGAGCAGGTCATCGGTCAGCCGGACTCCTGGCGGGTGGACCTGCTCAACACCGCGGGCAACGGCGTGCCCGACATCCCCGTCGAGGTCACCCTGACCGACGCGGAACTGGCCGACCCCGAGGTGGCCGAACCGGCGCGGCAGATCCTCATGCAGGACCTGAGCGTCAACGACGAACTGGCCGCCGACCTGGCCGCGGAGGAAGCCACCGAGGCGGCGGCGGAGGGCGTTCCGGCCGACGGTGCCGCCGACCAGCAGACCCAGCCCCTGAGCACCACGACCCCCCAGCCCACCGCTCCCGTCGAGACCCCCGAGGGCGAGGACGGAGCCGAGGAGGACGACAGCGGCGAGCCCGAGCCCCAGGTGCGCTACCTGCGGACCCCGGAGGACGGCGGCCCGCTGCTGTTCGACGTCGTGCCGACCGGTGAGAACCCCTCGGTCCACGTCAGCGTGCAGACCCCGGCCGACCAGCCGAGGATCAAGGTCCCGCAGGACGGTTCCGACGTGCAGCGCATCGTCACCACCGGTGGCGAGGACACGGTGACGGCCGAGGCCGCGGTGACCGCCCGCACCGCCCCCGGTGCCGTCGAGATCGCCAAGGTGGACGCCTCGACCGGTCTCCCGGTGGCCGACGTCCAGCTGCGGATCACCTCCGCCGACAAGAGCAGCCCCGCCCTGCGGCAGGACGACTCCGAACTCGTGGGTCCCGACGGCGAACCGCTCGTGGTGACCACGGACGAGGAGGGCTACGCGCGGCTGGAGGACCTCAGAACCCCGCAGGAGATCTGCGTGGTCGAAGTCGGGGTTCCCGCCGGGTACGAGGAGGAGTTCGACCCGGCCAACCCACCGACGGCCTGCGGGCTGGTGGAGGCGGGGGACACCCTGACCCTCACCATCGCCAACAAGCCCAACCCGCCGACCGTGCCGAGCACGATCCCGGCGGGTGAGGCCGACCTGGTCACCGCCTCCTCGGAGACGGTCAACCGGATCAGCCCGGTCACCCTGACCAGCCTGGGTCTCCTGGTGCTGCTCGCGGCCGGAGCGACCGGACTGGTGTGGCGACGTCGGATGACCTCCGGGGACCAGCGCTAGCCGGTCGTCGGACCACATCGCCGCCCCCTCGGCCGGGAGGTCGGCAGAGAGGGCCAACCAGGTGGATGAGACGCGAGGGGCGGAGCGGGCCGACGGCGACGTCGACCCGCCCGCCGAGAACGACCGCCGCACCTACGCCCTCGACGTGGGTGAGTGGGAGGTCGCGGACCCCGAACGGTCGAGGTCGGCCCGCCAGCGGACCTCGGCCGTCGTCGGGATCGGAGTGCTGAGCCTCGGCATCCTCGGGGGCCTGTACTGGCCACCCACGGTGCAGGTCACCGGCAGCGCCGTCCCGGTCGACGCCGTCGTGCGGGCCGGGGACGACGTGCTCGGCAACAGCATGGCCGCCGTCGGTGACCAGCCCAAACCGCTCGGCGTGCCCGACGGCTCCCCGACGGGGGCACCGGAGCAGGACGAGGGGCCGGCCGGGACCGGGCGGGAGGAGGCCGAGGACCGCGACCCGGGCACGTCCACCGGACCCGCCGTCCCTCCCCCGGCGCGGGAGTCCGGGCCAGGTCCCCGCCCCCCGTCGGGGGACCGACCGGTCGCCGCCCAGCGACCGGGGACCATCCGGCTCCCCGAGGGCGGCACGGCCGCCCTGGTCCGACGCGAGGTCGGACCGGACCGAGTGCTGCCCGTTCCGGAGAACCTGGAGGAGGCGACCTGGTGGGGCATGGGTCTCGGCGCGCCATCCGGGGCCTCCGTCTTCGCGGGCCACGTGAACTTCCGGGGTCAGCGGGGCCCGTTCGCCGAACTCTGGGACACCACGCTCGGTGACGTGTTCACGGTGGTCGACCAGCGGGGGGAGGAGTGGCGTTACCGGGTGAGCGCGATCCACACGTTGCACAAGAACGAGCTGCCCGCCAACGCGGAGGCGCTCTTCGGCCAGGAGGGCGCGCACCGGGTGGTGCTCGTCACCTGCGGTGGGCGGTGGCACGGCGGGGACCTGGGTTACGAGGACAACCGCATCGTCGTCGCGCTGCCCGCCTGACCGTTCGGGCGCCGGCCCCCGGATGGGGCGGAACCCTCGGCCACGTCCGGGCTGGGGGCAGCGCCAGGGCTGGGGACACCCTTCCCCGCAGCAGGTGGTCTGCCGCGGGGAAGGGGGCCAGGAGTCCGCGCCGTCAGCCCAGCCGCAGGATGCGGTCGGAGCCTGGCGCGGCGCCACCGAGCTGGTCGGTGTTGCTCGTGCCGAACCACAACGATCCGTCCGGGGCGGCGGCCGCCGCCCGCAGTCGTCCGAACTCGTGGGCGTGCAGGGCACGCCGGTCGGTGACCTCACCGCCGTCGGACAGCGGCAGTTCCCACAACCGTTGGCCCCGCAGCGTCGTCACGTAGAGGGTTCCCCGGACGTGGGCGAGCCCGGCGGGCGTGCCCTCCTCGGGAGTCCAGTGCACCACGGGATCGGTGTACCGGCCGTCGGAGCAGGGGCCCTCGCAGACCGGCCACCCGTAGTTCGCGCCGGCCCGAACCCTGTTGAGCTCGTCGGCGCCGTGGTCACCGGTCTCCACGGCGAACATCCGGCCCCCGTCGTCCCAGGCCAGCCCCAGCACGTTGCGGTGACCGTAGGAGTAGACGTGGGTCCCGAACGGGTTCCCCGGCGCGGGCCGCCCGTCGGGACGAAGCCGGACGATCTTGCCCCGCAGCGAGTTCAGGTCCTGCGCCTCGTCGTACCCGCCGTTCGGGTCGTGCGGGTACCGGGCCGGGACACCCGCGTAGAGGTATCCGTCCGGGCCGAAGGCGAGCGCCCCTCCGTTGACGTAGACGGCCCGGGGCAGGCCCGTGAGGATCGGCTCCGGCTGCTCCCCGAGCCGGAACCGCGCGATCCTGCTGTCCTGGGCCGTGGCGTAGTAGACGTAGACGAATCCGTCCGTCTCGTAGTCGGGTGAGACGGCGATGCCCTGGACCCCGTCCTGGATGCCGTCGGTCGCCGCGTCGAGGATGCGTTGTTCCTCGACCACGGAACCGTCGACCACGCGCATGACACGCGCGTTGTTGCGTTCGGTGACCAGTGGTGAGCCGTCCGGGAGGAAGGCGATGTCCCACGGCACGGTCAGTCCCGTCGTCACCTGCTCCGGTTGTGCTTGCCGCTCGCCGGAATCCGGCGGGTCCTGCTGTGCTGACACCGTTCCGGTGGCCGCGACGACCATCAGCAGCGTGGTGGCGACACCGCCCAGAGTTCCTCGTCGAAACCGCATTCACGCCTCCTTGTCAGAGGTTCACGGGTGGCGGCCACTCGTCCTCACCCGCCCTGTTCGACGTGGACCGGACGTGCCCCGCCACCCGAATCGGAAGCTAGGACGGCGCCGGACTTCCCGCCACGCGAGTCGTCACTTCCCGAACTCCCGTTTCCCCCTGTGCCCGAACGAGGTCCCCGCACGGCCGCCGAGGAAAGGAGGAACCGGACCTTTCGCACCGAACCGACGGCGCGGCCGCCGTGAATAGCGGGGGCACCCGTCGTCACGCACCATGAAGCAGCCGCCGACCGGCGGGCAGTCACCTCCAGACGAGGAGCGTGGATCATGCGCCTTCCGACCGTTGTGACACGACACGACCGCGCGACCGACCTCCGACCGGTGTCCGCCGGCCGACCTCCGGCCCCGCGACGTTCCTGGGTCCGTCCGGACTTCCGGGCGGTCGCCACGCCGATGGAGGTCACCAGCTACGTGGCCCGCGGATGACGGGCGCGCCGACGGAGGTGCTGGGCCGGGAGGAGTTCCGATCGCGGTTGGAATCCCTCTCGGCCCGGTACTGGGACGACCACCCCTTCCACCGCGCCCTGCACGAGGGAGCCCTGCGGAAGGAGGACCTCCAGCTGTGGGCGGCGAACCGCTGGTACTACCAGCGGATGTTGCCGCGGAAGGACGCCGCGATCCTGTCGAACTGCCCGGACCGCGAGGTCCGACGGCAGTGGATCAGCCGGGTGACCCACCACGACGGCCAGCCGGGCCAGGAGGGCGGCATGGACCGGTGGCTGCGCCTGGCCGAGGCGACCGGGCTCGACGAGGAGACCGTGCGCTCGGAGCGCCTGCTGTTGCCGGGGGTCCGCTTCGCGGTGGACGCCTACGTCGAGTTCGCCCGCTGCCGTCCCTGGCAGGAGGCGGTGGCCTCCGGGCTGACGGAGATGTTCGCCCCCGGCCTGATGCGGCGGCGGGTGCTCGCCATGCGGGAGCACTACCCCTGGCTGGACGGCGGGGCGCTCGACTACTTCCTGACCAGGATCGAGGTCACCGGGCCGGAGGGAGCCGCGACGCTGGACCTCGTGTTGACCCACTGCCGCGACCGGGGGTCCCAGGACGCGGCGGTGGCCGCGTTGGCCTTCAAGTGCGAGGTGCTGAACGCGATGCTGGACGCGATCGACCACGCCGCGCGGCGGCCGGCGGTGACCTCGTGACGGCGGGCATCGACCCGGCGGCCCGTCCCCGGCTGGGGCGGGGCGTCAAGCTCATGCGGGACGAGAGCAGGGACAGCCACGTCCTGCTCTACCCGGAGGGGGTGCTGCTGCCCAACGAGACGGGCGAGGCGGTGCTGCTGCGGTGCGACGGGCACAGCCCGGTCGGGGAGATCGTGCGTGCGCTGGAGGGGCAGTTCGACGGCGTGCTGCCGGAGCAGATCCTCGAACTGCTCGACACCCTGCGCGGCATGGGGCTGATCAGGATCGACCATGACGGCGCCTGATGGGGCCGCCGCCCCCGACGGGACCGGAGCCGGGGTCGCCGCCCCGTGGGGGATGCTGGCCGAGCTGACCCACCGGTGCCCCCTGCACTGCCCCTACTGCTCCAACCCGCTGGAGCTGGTGCGCCGCGAGTCCGAGCTGACCACCGACCAGTGGATCGCCGTGCTCGACCAGGCGCGACGGCTCGGCGTGCTCCAGACGCACCTCTCCGGTGGCGAACCGTTGGCTCGCCGGGACCTCGCGGAGCTGGTGGGCCACGCCTCCGGGCTCGGGTGCTACGTCAGCCTGGTCACCAGCGGGCTCGGGCTGACCCCGGCCCGCGCCGAGGAGCTGGCAGCGCGCGGCCTCGACCACGTGCAGCTGAGCTTGCAGGACTCCGACGCCACCACCGGGGACCGGGTGGCCGGCACGCGGGCGCACCACCACAAGATCGCGGCGGCGGCCGTGGTCCGCCGGCTGGACCTCCCGCTCACGGTCAACGTGGTGCTGCACCGGGGCAACCTGGACCGGATCGCCGAGATCATCCTGCTCGCCGAGGATCTGGGGGCGGACCGGCTGGAGTTGGCGAACACGCAGTACTACGGCTGGGGTCTGCGCAACCGCCGGCTGCTGATGCCCACCCGGCGCCAGCTCGCCAACGCCCGCCGAGTCGTGGCGGCGGAGACCCGTCGGTTGGCGGGCGGCATGGAAGTCGTCTACGTCCTCTCCGACTACTACGGCGAGTACCCCAAACCCTGCATGCACGGTTGGGGCAGCAGGCAGTTCACCGTGTCCCCGGCCGGGCGGGTCCTGCCCTGCCCGACGGCGGACGTGATCACCGGGCTCCCGGCGGAGTTCGTCCAGGACCGTCCGCTGGCCGAGATCTGGTACGAGTCGGCGGTGTTCAACGCCTTCCGGGGCACCGACTGGATGCGGGACCCGTGCCGGAGTTGCGACCGACGGGAGATCGACTTCGGCGGCTGCCGCTGCCAGGCCTTCCAGCTCACCGGCGACGCGCGGGCCACCGACCCCGTCTGCCGGTTCTCCCCGGATCGGCACCTGGTGGCCGCCGCCCTGCTCGCCGACGCCCCGGAGGACTCCGGCGTGGCCGACCCGGCGGCCGGGCGACCGCTGTGGCGTGGGATCCCGACCGGCCGGGTCCCCCGGGTTCCGAGTGCGGGCGGTGGACCGGCGGTGGTGGACCCGTGCGGCTGATCCTGCTGGGCACGGCGGCTGGCGGCGGTTTCCCGCAGTGGAACTGCGCCTGCGGCCGGTGCTCCCGTTCCAGGGCGGGGACCGAGGCGATGCGCCGTGGCCAGGACGGCGCGGCGGTGTCGGTGGACGGCGAGAACTGGTGGCTGCTCAACGCGAGCCCCGACCTCCCCACCCAGCTCGTGGCGACGCCGGAGCTGTGGCCGGGGCCGGGGCGGCGGCAGATCCCGCTGCGCGGTGTCCTGCTGACGGACGCCGAACTGGACCACACGCTCGGGCTGTTCTCGTTGCGCGAGTGCGGGGGGCTGCCGGTGCACGCTCCGGCCGCGGTGCTGGCGTCGCTGGACCGACCCACGCCGTCCGCCGGAGCCCTCGGCCTGCGACCGGTGCTCGACGCCTACGGGGACTGGCGGTGGAACGAGGCGGCCGAGGGCGTGGCGTCGGAGCTGGGCCAGGGCCTGACGGCGACGCCGGTGGCGATCAGCGAGAAACGCCCCCGGTACCGGACCGGGGTACGGGATGCCGGGCCGTCGGTGGTCGCCTACCGGCTGCGGGACCGGTCGGCGGGGCGGGAACTGCTGTACGCGCCGTGCCTGTCGCGTTGGCCGGACCGGCTGGACGAGGCGGTGGCGGCGGCCGACTGCGCGGTGCTGGACGGCACCTTCTACTCCGGGGACGAGTTGGGGCATGCCACCGGACTGCCCGGGGGCGGTGGGCAGTCCGGCATGGGCCATCTCCCGGTGGGTGGGGAGGACGGGACCCTCGACCGGTTGCGCTGCCACCCGGGGACACGGCGGATGTACACCCACCTGAACAACACCAACCCGCTGGTGGACCCGGCGTCGGCGGAGTTCGCGGCGGTGGTGGCGAGCGGGGTGGAGGTGCCCTCGGACGGTGACCGCATCGACCTGTGACGGCGTCGGGCCGTACCGGGGGCGAACGGCGGCGGGCGGGCGCGCGGACGCGCTCGGGCACCGGTCCCGTGGTGGCGCAGGGGACCGAGGGCGCCGCGACCGCGGGTGGTGGTTCGGGGCACGCCGGTCGTGGGGCCTGGGGATTCCGGAGGCGGGACGACCCGCTCCCCGGCCACGCCGAGGCGCCGACGAGGCGCCTGCCGCTCTCCGACCCGCCGCCCGGGGCGGAACGGCGAGTGCGCCTCCCGCCGAGCGCGCGCTCGGACGGTCCTCGTGCTCGCCGGCCGCCGGCCCCTGGGAGGGGGCGAACCGGGGATGCCGCCACGCTGGACCGGTCGGGCTCGCGGGGGCCGGCTCGGCGACTGCCCGCCCCGGCCCGGCCAGGTACCGGACGGGAGCGGGCAACGCCCGTGGGAGGACCGAGCGCGCGTCCCCCACGCCGACGCCGGGGTGGGAGAGGCCCGTCGCCGCCGCGCCACTCCTCGCCGGATAACACCCTTACGGGTGAGAAATTCGCGGACTGGGATCAACCACGGGTCACTTCCTGCCGAAAGACTGACAGGAGGAACCGCGCCGGGGAGGGACGGACACCGACGCTCGATAACGCCGCCACCGACGTCACGACCGACATCGCGACGCGGACCACCGGGGCCGCCGTCGGTCGCCGACTCGCGGTCTGGATCAGGGTTGTGCCCCCGGTCGGACTCGAACCGACACTGGGACCCTTTTAAGGGGCCTGCCTCTGCCTATTGGGCTACGGGGGCAGCGCGCAGCCTAGAACCTGGACGGCTCGCGTGGGGGCCACTTCGACGGAAGTCGCCCGCCCGGACCAACCACCCGGTCTGGTTCTGCGCGTCGTACGGAACTCCACCGGATCTTGCCATCCGGGCCGCTCCACGGGGAGTGGGACAACACCTCTCATTCTCACCTGTGCTCATGATCTCAAATCGGCGGCGGCGTCGTCGCCCGGCCAGCCCAGGGCGGTGAGCCCCAGCACGATCTCCCGGTCCCGGTCGAGGCCGAGCACGGACTCGAAGGACTCGTCGCGCAGCGCGGCGGTGAACGCGACGCCCAGGCTCATCGCCGTCGCCACCAGGTAGGCGGTCTGCGAGAGATGGCCCATGTCCATCTGCACCATCCGATATGCCCGCGCGGTGTCGTACTTCCACCAGGTCCGCTCGAGCGTCGCGACATGGCAGAGCTGGACCGCCGCCTCCCCCACCCATTCCTGGCCGCCACTGGCCTCGGCCACCTCCCCCGCCGACCACGGTGGCCCGAGGGGTTCGAGCACGTGATCCGCGGCGTCGTAGTGGTACCACCCCGGTTCGAGCCCGGCCACGCTCCGGACGTGCGGGTACACCTCGATCGGATGACGAGCCCCGGCGGAGGGCGAGGACTTGAAGAGGTTGCCGTCCTGGTCCGGACCCGGCCGGCCCGGGGCCGGACCGGCGAGCACGGCGAGCAGGTCGCCCAACCGCGCGGCGTCGACCGGCCGGGGGCGGAACCGCCGGGTCGTGCGCCGTGCCAGCAGCACGTCCCGCAGGGGCCGCTCACCCCAGCGCGCGCCGGACGCGTCCGCCAGCGTGGCGGCGGGCCGATCGCCGGTCCACTGGGCGCTGATCGGCGGGAGGGGGACCCCGGCCGCCCTCCCGTCCCGCCGGCGGAGGAGCGGGGACGGCGGGGGGTCGGTGACCGCCCTCTCCGCGAGTGCGCGGTCCTGTTCGTCGGCGTCGGCGTAGGGCGTGTCCCGGAGGGTGCGGGTCGCGTAGTGGAACTGGCGCGCCGAGGGTCCTCCGTCGCGCCAGGCGGCGAGCAACCGCTGCTCCGCGCGGTGCTCCGGAGTGCCCTCGGCGACCAGGAGCCCCGCGTCGAGGAGGGCTGTGAGCACCGGCCACACGGCAGCCCGTTCCTCGGTGTCCAGTTCGGCGAGCACCTCGTCGGTGTCGGCGAAGGACCGGAACTCCCAGCAGAGCCGAGCGAGGGGGGCGGTCAGCTCGAACTGCCGGTGGCGCAGGTAGTCGTCGAGCACGACCCGGCCCTCCGCGAGGTGCGCGCTCGTGTGCTCAGCGACCTTCAGACGCACCGCGCAGCTCCTGGAACCTCGACGCGACCCACTCGTGGGTGGCCCTCGACACCCTGGTGTCCTCGGCCCGGTACTCGAACCACCGCCAGTCGCAGTTGACGTTGACCTCCAGGAACACCGGTTCGCCTTCCACCACGAGCAGGTCGAACGCCGCGATGTCGAGCCGCCAGTGCCGGACCAGCGCGAGCAGGGTCGCGGCGAGCGGCCGGGGGGTCTCGACGGCCTCGACGGTGACGGCGTCCGGGTCCTGCCACAGCTGGGCGGGGTCCAACTTGCGCACGCGGTAGGCGATCAGCTCGCCTCCGACGACGAAGACCCGCAGTTCCTCCTCCGCGTCGAGGTGCTGTTGCACGATGACAGGAGCCGGTTCCACGACGTCACGGGACCGGCTGGGGTCGAGCGGACGCGGGAACAACCCGTGGAGCGCCCCGGGCCTGGGTTCGAGCAGGTGGCGACCGGCGGTCTTGACCAGGCAGCGGCCGCCGCCGGGGCGGTTGCGGGCTGGGCGGGTGGTCACGGCGGTGCGCGGGACCCGGAGCCCGAAGGAGGCGGCGTCGTCCAGCTGGCTGAGCCGGTCGAGGTTGCGGGTGTGCCGGGGGCTGTTGACGTGGCACCAGTCGCGCCGGACGGACAGCCAGTCGCTCACGGCGGTCCACTGTTCGATGGCGTAGGCACCGCGCAGCGAGCGCCCGTCGGCGGGGACGGCGGCGATGTCGAAGTGGCGGCGCCAGACCAGCAGGGGGCGCAGGAGCCGGTTGCCGAGTTCGACGAGCGGCGCGTCCGGGTAGACGGTGAGCGGTAGGTCGAGGCAGCGGTCGGCGTCGATGCGGACGAGCCGGATGTCCCGCTCCGCCAGGGCCAGGGAGAGCTCGTTCATCTCCATGTCGGCGGCGCGGGCGAGCACGAGGACGCAGGGTTGCGGGTCGACGGTGGAGTCGCCGGAGCCCTCGTCGACGAGCTCGGCCGCGTACATGCGCTCCTGGAAGTCGAGGCAGGTGCTCGGGGCGCGGAAGAAGTAGTCCTGGCCCTGGAGCAACAGCGGAGCCGTCAGCACCTCGCCCAGGGCGCTCGAGGGGGGTGGGGGAACGGGATCGGCCTGACCGGGCGGAGGCGCTACCGCGTCCCCGCCGGCGGAGATCACGTCAGTCGTCCTTCTTCCGGAAGATCTTCTGCTCCCTGGCGTACTCCGCCGCGTACTCGGCGAGCGCCCCGTCCTCCGCTTGACCCGAACGGAGCAGCGCTGCCAGCTCTTTCAGCGACATGGAGGATCACCTCTTTCCGACGCGCGAAACCACACCTTGGAGTGGATCACCGGGCAGTAGTTTCGGGTTCGGCTTACTCACTGTCAAGTTGAGCCGGAAACATTATCGCTCGACTGGACCATCTGAGCGAGAGTTGAATGGAAAACTACTACATGAAGTGGCGAAGGGGTCCGGGCGAACGGAGCAGCGCGCTCAACCGAACGGCGCACCCGGGCGGGAACCACGCTGTTTCCGCCTCGGTGGCACAACTCACTTGGCGGTGGCCCTGGCGAACTCGGCCTTGGGGTCCTGGATCTGCCCCATCGAGATGACCTCGCGGCGCAGCAGCAGGGCGAGCGTCCAGTCGATGACGATGCGGACCTTGCGGTTGAAGGTGGGCATCCGGCTCATGTGGTACGTGCGGTGCATGAACCACGCGGGGAAGCCCTTCAGCTTGATCCCGTACACGTCGGCGACACCCTTGTAGAGACCCAGGCCGGCGACCGAACCCACGTGGGCGTGCTTGTACTGGCGGGTCGGCCTGCCCCGCAGCGAGGCGATCAGGTTGTCCGCGAGCTGACGGGCCTGCCGGACCGCGTGCTGGGCGGACGGGCTGCACGTCGCGTTGGGGTCCGTCTCGGCCTTGGACAGGTCGGGAACGGCCGAGCAGTCCCCCGCCGACCACACGTCGGAGGTCCCCTCGACCTGGAGGGCGGCGGTGCAGCGCACCCGGCCCCGCTCGTCGAGGGGCAGGTCGGTGTCCCGGAGCATCGGGTTGGCCTTCACCCCCGCCGTCCAGACGATGGTGTCCGCGTCGAACTCGGTGCCGTCGGAGAGGACGACGCGACCGTCGACCATGCTCTCCACCCGGGTCTCGAGGTAGCAGCGGATCCCGCGCTCCTCCAGCCGGCGAACCGTGTACACACCCATCTTCGGGCTGACCTCGGGCATGACCCTGTTCGCGGCCTCGACGAGGACCCACTGGACCTCGGACTGCTTGATCGAGGGGTAGTAGCGGACGGCGTAGCGCGCCATGTCCTCCAGCTCGGCGAGCGCCTCGATCCCCGCGAAGCCGCCGCCGATCACCACGAAGGTCAGCAGCTTCCTGCGCACCTCCGGGTCCTGCGTCGAGGCGGCCTGGTCCAGCCGGGACAGCACGTGGTTGCGGAGGTAGATGGCCTCACCGACCGTCCGGAAGGCGATCCCCTGTTCCGGGAGCCCGGGGATCGGGAGCGTCCTGGCCACCGAACCGGGCGAGACGACCAGCTGGTCGTACTCGATCTCCTCGACCACACCGTCCTGGTTCTCGACGGTCACCGCGTTGCGGGCGTGCTCGATCCGCGTGACCCGCCCGGTCACCACGTGGCACCGGCGCAGCGTGCGCCGGAGCGGGACCACCACATGCCGGGGCTCGATCGACCCGGCCGCCGCTTCGGGGAGAAACGGCTGGTAGGTCATGTGGGGCTGCGGGTCGATGACCGTGACAGAGGCCTCCCGCCCGCGCAACTTTGACTGTAGGCGCAGGGCCGTATACATTCCGACGTATCCACCGCCGACGATCACAATGCGCGTCGGTCCGGACTTCACACCAGCCATGCCTCCATGGTTGCACCGGCGACGTCACCCGAACCGTTCAGTGGTGGCTCATTGTGACCCGGCTCGCTCTCCACTCCCTGCGCAAACACCATCCGTATCGGGGAACCGGACAAATCGCCGCCCTGGAAGGGCTACCACGAACGGGCTAACCGGCCCTCGTCCCCCTGGCTCAGCGTGAGGCAGTTCATTCCGCGATGTCGGCCACCCGCGCCGCCGCGCGGAGCCGGTCCTCCACCATCCCGGGGCTGAGGCGGCCGGTCGAGGTGTTGCGTTGGCTCACGTGGTAGCAGCCCAGCAGGTGCAGTGGACCGCCCTCCGACGCGGAGGGCAGCACCACGTGGGCGTCGTGCGCGAAGGCGGGGCGGGGCCGGGGGACGCGCCAGCCCGCGGCGGCGAGCACCGGCAGCACCACCTGCCAGCCGAACCCGCCCAGCACCAGCACCGCCCGCAGGGTGGGTGCCAGCAGTTCGAACTCCCGGGCCAGCCAGGGGCGGCAGGTGTCCCGCTCACCGGGTGTCGGCCTGTTGTCCGGGGGCGCGCAGTGCACGGGTGAGGTCACTCGCGTGGACCTCAATGTCAGGCCGTCCCCGGGCCGGACCGAGTCCGGCCGGGACGCCAACCCAGCGCGGTACATCGCCGCGTACAGCACCTCGCCGGACCGGTCCCCCGTGAACATGCGGCCCGTGCGGTTCCCGCCGTGCGCGGCCGGCGCCAGGCCGACGACGGCCAGCGCCGCGTCCCTCGGCCCGAACCCGGGCACCGGCCGCCCCCAGTACTCCTCGTCGCGGAAGGCTGCCCGCTTCACCCGCGCGACCTCCTCCCGCCACGCCACCAGCCGGGGGCAGGCCCGACAGGTGGGCAGGACCTCGTCCAGCTCGTCGATCCCCGTCAGCGTGGGCGCGACGGCGGCGGGCCAGGGTGTCTCCTCCATACCTCCACCCTGCCCACCGGAGCCGTTCGTCATGTCCGGAGCCACCAGGGTGAGCACCCCCGATGTCCGGGCACCGCGTCCCGGCGGCAGCACGTGACCGGAAGGTTCTCGCGCTCGTGAGCGTCCGCTCCGTAGGCTGCGGCGCATGGCGAACACCGAGGGCGCGAGCGCGCCGAGCGAGCGGGAGGACCACGCCGCCGACGCGACGGCCACCCGCACGGCGGAGACCCCGACCGACGACCTGGTCACCACCCAGCACAGCCTGACCGTGGGTGAACGGACCCTCCCCTACACAGCGACGACCGGTCGCGTCGTCTTACGGGAGGAGGTGCACACCGACGGGGTGTTCGACGGGCACCGCCCGAAGGCGGAGATCTTCGTGACCAGCTACACGCTGGACGGCGCCGACCCGGGCACGAGGCCGGTGACCTTCGCCTTCAACGGTGGCCCCGGCTCGTCCAGCGTCTGGTTGCACCTCGGGGTGCTCGGCCCCCGCCGCGTGGTGATGGGCGACGCCGGCGACCTGCTCCCCCCGCCCTACGGACTGGCCGACAACCACGAGACCCTCCTCGCGCACAGCGACCTGGTGTTCATCGACCCGGTCTCCACGGGCTACTCACGGGCGGCCGAAGGCGAGAAACCCGATCAGTTCCACGGTTTCCGGGGCGACCTGGACTCCATCGGCGAGGTCATCCGGCTGTGGACCAGCCGCAACGGTCGGTGGATGTCACCGAAGTTCCTCGCTGGCGAGTCCTACGGAACCCTCCGGGCCGCCGGTCTGGCCAACCACCTCCAGTCCCGCTACGGGATGTACCTGAACGGCCTGCTGCTGATCTCCAGCGTGCTGGACATGGGAACCATCCGCTTCACCAAGGGCAACGACCTGCCCTACTCGCTGTTCCTGCCCACCTACGCGGCGATCGCGCACTACCACGGCCTGCACGGCGACCGGCCGCTGCGCGAGGTGCTGGACGAGGCCGAGGCCTACGCGGCCAGGGACTACCCGTGGGCGCTGGCCAGGGGAGCCCGGCTCACCAGCGAGGAACGCGCCGACGCGGTGGCCACCCTCGCGCGGCTCACCGGGCTGTCGGAGAAGTACGTCGACCAGGTGGACCTGCGGATCGAGCACATCCGCTTCTTCACCGAGCTGCTGCGCGAGCGCGGCGAGGTCGTGGGGCGGCTGGACGGGCGGTTCCGGGGCTGGGAGGCCGACGGCGCGTTCGAGCGCTTCACCGCCGACCCGAGCATGAACGCGATCACCGGCCCCTACAGCGCCGCGCTCAACCACTACCTGCGCTCCGAGCTGGGTTACCACAACGACCTGCCCTACGAGGTCCTGTCCCGTCGGGTGCAGCCGTGGTCCTACGCCGAGTTCGAGGGCTCGCACGTCCAGTCCACGGACGACCTGGCGACGGCGATGCGCGCCAACCCGCACCTGCGGGTGCACGTCGCCTGCGGCTACCACGACGGCGCGACGCCGCACTTCGCCGCCGAGCACGTGTTCGCGCACCTGCCGATCCCCGCCGCGCTCCAGGACAACGTCGAGTTCCGCTACTACGAGGCGGGGCACATGATGTACGTCCACGAGGAGTCCCGGGTCCAGCAGTCCGCCGACCTCGCCGAGTTCATCGAGAACACCCTGAACGGCTAGGACGTCCCCGACGGACAGCACACCGCGCGCCCGCCCCGCTCGCCCTCCCGGGAGGGGCGGGCGCGTCCTCGTCGGGCACCCGGGTGGGAGGCGCGCGAGACGCCAGCACCCGAGCGAGAGCGAGGTGGGCGCGGTTCGGGACCGGGTGCGCCCCCTGACCTCCCGTCGATCGAGGCCCTCCCCGGTTGAGCGGCGGGAGCCCTCCTCGTGGCGGCGCCGGCGACCATCCGCCCTGGCCGCACACCGAGGGTGGCCGCTTCCCCAGCAGGCGGGGCTGGTGCTTGAGCCGTGGACGGCCACCCGGACCACGGCGAACACCGTCCGAAATGTCGTGATCACGCGTGGTAAGAATCCGAGATGGACGTGATGCCCACCCTCGTGGCGGCCCCCTGGCCGCCCGGTCGTTCCCCGCGGGCGCGCACCCGACGCCCGGCGAACCCCGGCCCAGTGGACAGCCCCTCGTGCCGCGCGGTCGAGCGAGCCTCCGTCCGGTGCTTCCGCGAGCCGCGCGTGACCAGGTCAACCGGCGCTCCGACCCGGCAGCTCACCACCTCCGAGGAGAGGAAAGCCGCGTTCCCCCTGTCGCGGGCGCTCGCCGACGAACTCCTCGGAGTGAACCCATGACCCCGACCACGCACCACAGCGCCCCGCTGCGTCGACAGCTGACCGACAAGCTCAGCGCCGACGGATTCCTGCGCGGCTCCCGGTGGGAAGAAGCATTCCTGGCCGTGCCACGCGAGGCCTTCGTCAGCCGGTTCGTCCTGCACGACCCGTCCGGCGAGCGGGCTGAACACGACCTGGCCACGGACGGCGCCGCTCTGGAGGCCATCTACACGAACGCCTCGTTGATCACCCGCCACGATGCCGGTGGCACACCCACCAGTTCCTCCACGTCCCCGTCGCTGATGGCGCTCATGCTCGAACGCCTCGACGCCCACCCTGGACATCGCGTGCTGGAGATCGGCACCGGAACCGGCTACAACTGCGCGCTCCTCACCCACGTCCTGGGGGACGATGCCGTCACCACGATCGATCTGGAGGCGGATCTCGTCACCACGGCCCGGTCCGCCCTCGACCGGCTGGGCTACCACCCCCGGCTGGTCGTGGGCGACGGCGGGAACGGGGTTCCCGAACAGGCCCCTACGACAGGCTGATCGCGACGTGCGGGCTCGCGCGGCTCCCTGCCACGTGGTTGGGGCAGGTCCGCGCCGGCGGGGTCATCATCGCGAACCTCGGGTACGCGCTCGCCCGCCTCACCATCACTGAGGACGGCGGTGCCAGCGGCCCGTTCACCGACCACGCCGCGTTCATGCGCATGCGATCGGACCCGCACCACACCAGTGCGACCGGGCGGGACATCATCGAGATGGCCAGTGGGCGGGGAACCTCGGCCACACACCCCTTCCCGGACTTCCTGGACGAACGCCCGTTGGAATGCCTTCGGGTGCTCACGGACCCGGATGTCGTCAAGGTGGTGCGACACCACGACCACGGTGTCGTGCACGTGCTGGGGGACCCGGCGAGCCGTTCCTGGGCGCGCGCACGGCGCACCAGCCCGGGGCACGCCACCGTCGTCCACTCCGGCCCTCGGAACCTCTGGGCCGAATACGTGCGACTCGCGGAGTTCTGGGACGACCACGGTCGTCCCCCTCCGACGAGGCTCGGGCTGACGGTGCGGCCGGACGGGCAGCACGTGCTGTGGCTGGACCGCCCGGAGCGACCGATCGCCGAGCTCCCCTGACCACCCGCGAGCACCTCGCACCACGCCGAACCCGACTCGGCCAGCGCCCCCGGCCACCGGCATGACGCGGGGCGGCGTCCCGCGCGGAACGCCGCCCCGTCACCGGCTCATCCGGCCGCCGGGTTGGTGGCCCGCACGGGCCACCAACCCTCTCCCGCCTCAGGCCACGACCTTCGGCTTCTCCTCCGGGAAGTGGCACGCACTCGGGTGCGACGCGCCCTCGTCACCACCCGGCCAGGTGGCGCCCTCCACCGGGGACGTCCCCGGGTCCACCAGCGGCGGCGTCTCGGTGGCGCACAGGTCCCGCGCCTTCCAACACCGGGTGCGGAACCGGCACCCGGAGGGCGGGGACACCGGGCTGGGCACGTCCCCGGTCAACCGGATGATCTCCCGCTGGCCGCGCAGCGACGGGTCCGGCACCGGCACCGAGGACAGCAACGCCTGGGTGTACGGGTGGGTGGGGTGCTCGTAGATCTGCTCCTCGGTCCCCATCTCCACCATGCGGCCCAGGTACATGACGCCCACCCGGTCGGAGAGGTGCCGCACCACGGACAGGTCGTGCGCGATGAACACGTACGACAGGGAGAACTCGCGGCGCAGCTCCGCGAGCAGGTTCATCACCTGCGCCTGGATCGACACGTCCAGCGCCGACACCGGTTCGTCGCAGATGATCACCTTCGGCCGCAGCGCCAGCGCCCTCGCGATGCCGATCCGCTGCCGCTGACCGCCCGAGAACTGGTGCGGGTAGCGGTTGACGTGCTCGGGGCTGAGCCCGACCACGTCGAGCAGTTCCCGCACCTTCGCCTTGCGGTCACCCTTCGGGGCCACCTCGGGGTGGATCTCGAAGGGCTCGCCGATGATGTCCCCGACCGTCATCCTCGGGTTCAGCGAGGTGTACGGGTCCTGGAGGACGATCTGGATGTCCCGGCGCAGCCGTCGCAGCGCCGACCCGTTCAGCGAGAAGATGTCCTGGCCCTCGAACAGCGCCGTACCCGAGGTCGCCGGTTCCAGGCGCATCAGCACCTGGGCCAGGGTGGACTTGCCGCACCCCGACTCACCGACCACGCCCAGCGTCTCGCCCTTGTTGAGGTCGAACGAGACGCCGTCGACGGCCTTGACCTGTCCGATGGTGCGCCGGAACAGCACCCCGCGCTTGACGGGGAAGTGCTTGACCAGGTCGCGCACCTGGAGGATCGGCTCACTCATCGCGCATCAACTCATCACTACGGTGGCAGGCGCTGACGCGCCCCTCGGCGATCGGCAGCAGCTCGGGGTCCTTCTCCCGGCAGAGGTCGATCGCCATCGGGCACCGGGGGTGGAACGGGCAGCCCTTCGGGATGGCGGTCAGGCTCGGCGGGAGGCCCTTGATCGTGTTCAGTTCCTGACCGCGCTGGTCCAGCCTCGGCATGGAGTCCATCAGCGCGCGGGTGTACGGGTGGCCGGGTTGGCGGTAGATCGAGTGGACGTCCGCCTCCTCGACGATCCGCCCCGCGTACATGACGGCGATCCGGTCCGCGACCTCGGCGACCACGCCGAGGTCGTGGGTGATGAGGACCATCCCCATGTTCCGCTCGCGCTGGATCTCCGCGAGCAGGTCCATGATCTGCGCCTGCACGGTGACGTCCAGCGCGGTGGTCGGCTCGTCCGCGATCAGCACCTCGGGATCCAGGGCGAGCGACATCGCGATCATCGCCCGTTGCCGCATCCCGCCGGAGAACTCGTGCGGGAACTGCCGCACCCGGCCCTTGGCGTTGGGGATGCGCACCAGGTCGAGCAGTTCGATCGCCCGCTTCCTGGCGTCCCTCCTGCTCATGCCGCGGCGCTGCCGGAGCTGCTCCTCGATCTGGAACCCGACGGTGAACACCGGGTTCAGCGCGGAGAGCGCGTCCTGGAAGATCATGGCGATGCCCTCGCCTCGGACCTCCCGCCGCCGGCTGGCGGTGGCGGTGAGCAGGTCCTCGCCCCGGAACCGGATCTCTCCAGCCGTGATCGCGGCTGGCGGCATCTCCAGGATGCCCATCACGGTGTTGGCGGTGACGCTCTTGCCGGAGCCGGACTCGCCCAGCACCGCCAGCGTCTCACCGGCGTCGACGTGGTAGCGGACCCCGTTGAGGACCCTGGCCACGCCTTCCCGCGTGCGGAACTCCACGTGCAGGCCGGAGACCGCCAGCAGCGGTTCCGCACCCTGCTGGACGACGGCCGGCGCCGCCGGGTCCTGAAGCGGAGACTCGTTCGGCGGTTCCGCCGGATGTCCCTCCGTTGACACGTTCGGCACCTCCTTATCGCATCTTCGGGTCGAGGGCGTCGCGCACCGCGTCGCCGAGCATGACGAAGGCCAGCACGGTGACGGCCAGCGCGCCCGCCGGGAACAGCAGCATGTGGGGGGCGATCCTGAGCAGTTCCTTCGCGTCACTGATCATCACGCCCCAGGACACCACCGGCGTCCGCAGGCCGACGCCCAGGAAGGACAGCGTCGCCTCCAGGGCGATGTAGGTGCCCAGGGCGATGCTGCCGTAGACCAGCACCGGGGCCAGGGTGTTCGGCAGCAGGTGCCGGAAGATGATCCTGGTCGGGCTCGCCCCCAGTGCCCGAGCCGCCTTCACGTAGTCCTGCTGCTTCGCGGTGAGCGCGGCGGACCGCATGATCCGCATCGTCACCGGCCAGGACAGCACGACGATCGAGAAGATGACCTGGAAGATGATCCGGACCGGCCCGTAGGGCGTGCCGGGAGGGTTGAACGTCGACAGGATGACGATCGCGCCGAGCACGAAGGGCAGCCCGAAGAAGACGTCCGCGAACCGGGACAGGATCGCGTCAAGCCAGCCGCCGTAGAAGCCGGCGAACAGGCCGACGAGGCTGCCGAGCAGCACGGTGCCCAGGGTGGCGAGCACCCCGACCACCAGCGAGGCCCGAACCCCGTGGATCACCCGGGCGTAGATGTCCCTGCCCTGCTGGTCGTAACCGAACCACGCGTCGGCGGAGGGCGTCTGCCTGGCGAGGGAGAGATCGGCCTTGGTCGGGTCCACCGAGGTGAACAGACCGGGGAAGAGCGCCATCACCGTGAGGAACAGGATGATGACCGCCGAGATGATGAAGATCGGCCTGCGGCGCAGGCTCACCCACGCGTCGCCCCACAGGCTCCGCTGCTTGCCGTCGTCGGCTCCGCCGCCTGGCCGGGCGCCGTGCCCCTCGGCGGTGATCTCCTCCTGTGCGCGGGTCTCCATCTTGCCCGCGCTGGCCGCGGCCGTCGGGTCAGTCATAGCGAATCCTCGGGTCAAGTACCGCGTAGAGCAGGTCCACGAGCAGGTTCATCACCAGGTAGACGATCACCAGCAGCACGACGACCCCGGTGACCGTGGTGCCCTCCTGCCGGGCGATCGAGCGGAAGACCAGGCCTCCGATGCCGTTGATGTTGAAGATGCCCTCGGTGACGATGGCGCCGCCCATGAGGGCGCCGAGGTCGGTGCCGAGGAAGGTGACCACCGGGATGGCCGAGTTGCGGAGCAGGTGCACTCCCACCACCCGGTGCTGCGGCTGCCCCTTGGCGACGGCGGTGCGCACGAAGTCGGCGCGCTTGTTCTCGGCGATGCTGGTCCTGGTGAGCCGCGCCACGTAGGCCATCGACACGCTGGCCAGCACGAATCCAGGTGCCAGGAGCTCCCCCCAACTCGCGTTCCCCGACACCGTCGGCGCGATCCAGCCGAGCTGGAGCCCGAACACGGTCTGCACCAGGTAACCGGTGACGAAGGTGGGGATGGCGATCAGGAACAGGGTGGAGACGAGGACGAGGTTGTCCATGAAGCCCCGACCGCGCAGGCCGGTGAGGATGCCGGCGATGACACCGATCAGCGCCTCGAAGAGGAGGGCGATCAGCGCGAGCCGGATGGTGACCGGGTAGGCGTTGCTGATCAGCGTGCCCACCGAGGTGCCGGAGAAGGTCTCCCCGAAGTCCCCCTGGAGCAGGTTGAGCAGGTACTTGCCGTACTGGATGAACAGCGGGTCATCCATGTTGAACTTCTCACGCATGACTGCCACGAACGACTCGGGGCAGGGGCGTTCGCCGCACTTGCCGGCGAAGGGGTCTCCGGGCAGCGCCCAGACCAGCAGGTAGATCAGGAACGTCGTGCCGATGAAGACCGGTATCAGCTGTAGCAGTCGTCTGGCCACATAGCGGCCCATGGGTCCTCCTGAACCCCGTTCCGTTCGTGGTGGGTGGGGCCCGGACGGCGGAAGGGCCGGGACCGTGCCATCTGGGCCACGGTACCCGGCCTGTTCACCTGTCCGAGCCCGTCCGTCCGGTGACGGTGGCGGGCGAGGTCGGTGCGGGGGGTGTGTTCGATCCCTCACGCCGACGGGCCGAACCGCACGTGCGATCCGACCCGTCGGTGCCGGTCAGTCGGCTCAGGCGAGGGACAGCGAGAGCACGTCCAGCGTACGGAGCGGGTTCAGGTGCACGTTCTCGACACGGGTCGAGTGGCCGGCCTGGCCCTTGTCGTCGAAGACCGGGATGGAGGGCATGTCCTCGTTGATCATCCGCTCGGCCTCCATGTACAGCTCGGTGGCCTCCTCGACCGACGAGGCCTGGTCGGCCTCGTCGAGCTTGGCGTCGACCTCCGGGTTGCTGTAGTCACCGTCGTTCGAGGAGGCACCCGTGCGCAGCAGCGGGGTCAGGAAGTTCTCGATCGACGGGTAGTCGGCCTTCCAGCCGGTCCGGTACATGGTGGTGAACTCGCGCGCGTTGGCGATCTCGCGCTGCACGTTGAAGGTCTGCACCGGCTCCGGGTTGCAGCCGATCTCCAGCGTGTTCGCGATGCTGTTGCAGGCGGCCTCGACCCACTGCTGGTGGTCACCGTCGGAGTTGTAGGTGATGCCCACGTCGCCGGTGTAGCCGGACTCGGCGAGCAGCTGCTTGGCCCGCTCGGGGTCGTAGTCGCAGTACTCGCACTGGCCCTCGGGGTCGTCGAGCAGGACGGCGGGCACGCGGCTCTGCGCGGGCAGGCGGTTGCCGAAGAAGATCTGCTCCGCCATCTCCTCGCGGTTGATCGCCAGGGAGAGCGCGCGGCGGAGGTTGACGTCCTCGTAGACCTCGTCGTAGAGCGGGAAGCTCAGGGTGTAGCTCAGGAGCAGGTCGACCTCCAGCGTGCGGCCTTCGAGGTCGGTCTGCCAGGCGTCGCCGGCCAGCGCCGACACCGGGATCTGGTCGAGCACGTCGAGGTCGTTGGAGACGACGGCGGTGTAGGCGGCGTCGAGGCTCTGGTAGACCTTGTAGGTCAGGTTCTCGATCTGCGGCTGCTGCTCACCCGCGTAGTCCTCGAACCGGGCCAGCTTGATCTCCTGGTCGGGGATGCGGGAGACGAACTGGAACGGGCCGTTGCCGATCGGCTCGGCCTCCCAGGCCTCCTGGTCCTCGAAGAACGCCTCGGGCAGCGGCGCGTAGGCGCTGTAGCCGAGGGTCTCGGGGAAGATCGCGAAGGGGGCCGAGAGCGTCACCTGGAAGGTGGTCTCGTCGATGACCTCGAGCCCGGACATGGTCTCGGAGGCGGGCTCCGCGCCCTCGTCCTCGGGGTGGACGTCCTCGTAGCCCTCGATCTTCTCGAAGAAGCTGGCGTTCAGCGCGCCGTTGGGGGCGTAGGCCACCCAGTTCCAGGCGTCGACGAAGCTCTGGGCGGTGACGTCGGTGCCGTCGTGGAACTTCCAGTCGTCCTTGATCGTGATCGTGAAGACCCGACCGTCCTCGTCCGCCTCGATGGACTCGGCGACCTCGTTGACCGACGAGGCGTCCTCGTTGTCGTACCGCACGAGCATGCTGAAGATGGTGTCGACCACACGGCCGCCGCCAGTCTCGTTGGTGCCGCCCGGGATCAGCGGGTTCTCCGGCTCCGTGGTGAACACGGTCACCTCGGAGTTCGGGTCGGCGGCACTGTCACCACCGTTGTCGCCTCCACCACACGCCGTCAACAGCAGCGCGGCCGCCGTTGGGAGTGCGACGAAGGCGGTCCTTCGCCCTGCTCGCATGGAACGTCCTCCAGCTCGTGCCACGGCGGTCGCCGTGGCAGGTGGGGTCGGCCAGGTGCGGCCGACCCGTTTGACGGGTTTCGATGTAGCGACCGTAGTCACTATCCGCAGCCAAGCAAGAGGTCACGGATTACGAAGTCGCCACAGGATCACCCGAAAATCAGATCGCATTGAAACACCCAGAGCAACCGTAGGCACGAAGCGTTACAGAAGGCTGAGCGCATACCCGCCGGACAGCGGACAGGTTAAGCCCCCGATAGGGGCAACCTGACGGTGGGTACCCGTCAGCCGGCCACGGACAGGGCGATGCCGTCGAGAATGTCGTGCTCGCTGACCACCAGCTCGTCGATACCGGCGGTGGCCCGGACCCGGTCGGCGAGTTCGGCGACGACGACCGCTCCCCCGGTGATGACGTCCACCCTGCCGGGGTGGATCACCTTCTCCTCCGCCCGTCGCGCGTGGGGCGAGGTGACCAGCCAGTCGGTGACCGAGGCGATGCGCTCGTGGCTCAGCCGGGACAGGTGGATGGCGGCCGGGTCGTACGCCGCCAGCCCCTGGGCCAGCCCGGACAGTGTGGTCACCGTTCCGGCGACCCCCACCCAGGTGGTGGCCTCGGCCACCGGCACCTCGGAGAAGGCCGTGGCGGTGATGTCGCGGACCACGGCGCGCGCGGCTGCGACCTGCTCGGCGGTGGGCGGGTCGTCCCGCAGGCAGCGCTCGGTGAGCCGGACGCACCCGACGTCGACCGAGCGGGCGGCTCGGACCCGCGCCCGGACGCCATCCCAGTCGCCCAGCACGAACTCCGTGGACCCCCCGCCCACGTCCACCACGAGGAAGGGGCCGTCCGAGGGGTCGAGGTCGGCGACCGCTCCGGCGAAGGACAACCGGGCCTCCTCGTCACCGCTGATGACCTCGGCCTCGGTTCCCAGCGTGCCGCGAACCATCGAGAAGAAGTCCTCCCGGTTGCGCGCGTCCCTGGTCGCCGAGGTGGCGACCATCCGCACGCGGTCGACGGAGGACCTCTCGATGATGTCGACGTACTCGGCGAGCGCGACCCGGGTCCGCTCGACCGCCTCCGGCGCGAGTTGGCCGGTGGCGTCCACCCCCTGCCCCAGGCGGACGATCCGCATCTCCCGGCGCACGTCGGTCAGGGTCGTTCCCCCGCTCTCCCGCGCGCTCACGTCGGCGATCAGCAGGCGGATGGAGTTGGTACCGCAGTCGATCGCGGCCGTTCTGGGCATACCTGGCTCCTCAGCAGCGGGGACGGAGGTCCAGTCTGCAACGGCGGTGGTCCATCGGTGTCAGGGGTCGCGGCACCGGCGTGGTCACGGACTCGGCCACTCGCCGTTCCCGGTCCGACGGCGCGGGAGGGACACGACGGCGGGGCGGCTGAGCACGGCGGCCGGGGCGGCGAGTCCCCCCTGCGCCGGGGTCCCGCCGTCCTCCCCGTCGGCCCCGGGCCGACGCTCGTCCTCGGCGGTCGCGCCCTCGACGGCGTCCTCGTCGCGGTCCCCGTCCTCCGGATCCTCGATCGGGACGCAACCGTCGTCGTCCCCGGGGGGCTCGCTGCCCTCGGGCGGTTGGCTCCCGCCCGGTACGGAGGGGGTGCCGGTCGGCGCAGGGGTCGCCGTGGTGCTGGGGGCCGGGGTGGGGCTGGTGCTCTCGTCCGCGTCGTCCTCCGGCGGGCGCGTGCTGCCCGGCGGGCACTGCTCCGGCGGTTCCGAGGACTCCGGCGGTTCCGAGGACTCGGGTGGTACGGAGGACTCCGGTGGTTCCGAGGACTCCGGCGGCGTCGTCGGAGGCGAAGTGGTCGGAGGCGGAGTGGTCGGGGGTGTCGTCGTCGGAGGCGGAGTGGTGGTCGGCGGAGCCGTCGTCGGCGGCCTGCTCGGCTCGCTGGACGGCGGCGCGGGATCGGTCGGAGGCGGGTTCGTGGGCCGTCCGCCTCCGTCACCGGGCGGGGTGCCCGGCCGCTGGCCGCCTCCCGGTTCGCCGGGCGTGCCCGGACCGCCGGGGGGACTGGCCGGCGGTGCCACCGGGTCGCGGTTGCGGTCCGGGTCCGCCGGCACGTCCTCGCCCGGCAGCGGGGTGACCCCGTTCCGGTAGGCGTTGGCCCAGTGGAGGACATCCCGGACGTAGGCGTCGGAGCGGTTGTAGCGGAACACCGCCGCCGCGAGCTGGTCCGGCACCCGGAGGTCCAGGCCGCCCGAGCAGAGGTACCGGCCGGCGGCGAGGGCCGCGTCGTAGACGTTGTGCGGGCTGGCCACCCCGTCCCCGTTGCCGTCGGCCGCGTAGGCGGCCCAGGTGGTCGGGATGAACTGCATCGGCCCGACGGCGCGGTCCCAGACGGTGTCCCCGTCGAGCAGGCCACCATCGGTGTCCGGGATCGCGGCGATCCCCGGTCCGCCGTTGAGCTGCGGGCCGAGGATCGGGCTGAGGGTGGTGCCCCCCGAGTCGACGTTGCCGCCCCGGGCGTGGCCTGACTCGATCCGCCCGACGCCCGCCAGCAGCGACCAGTGCAGTCCGCAGCCGGGTTGGGTCTCGCCGAGGCCGCGCTCCGCCCTCCGGTACGCGTCGAGCACGATCGCCGGGATGCCGAGCGGGCCGTCGGGCAGGTCGTTGAAGGGGTCTCCCGGCGAACCGGGGACGCCGCCCCGGTTCCGCAGCTCCTCGAGCAGCTCCGGGCTGACCTGGTCACCGGCGGGCAGTCGGCCGCCGGCCCCGTACAACTCGCCGTCCTGGGGGTCGCGCAGCAGGTCCAGCACGCCGCCCGGGCCCGGCAGGGCGATGTCCGCCGACTCCTGCGCCAGGGCTGGCGCGACGTTGAGCGTCGCCGTGCCCAGCGCCGCGGAGGGCATCAACAGCGCCGCGAAGGCGGTGACGACGACGGGGAGCTTCGGGCGTCCGTTCGGACCGAACAGCCACCTCGGCCGCGAACCAGTCGCCCCCTCAGGAGCCCGTCCACTCAGGTCGGTCACCGGTGCCCCTCCTCCGCCAACTCCACCTGCCGGAGCCAGTCTGCCTCAGCTCACAGCAGTAGTGAACCGGCTTCCTCGTGGTCCTCGTGTGAGACGGGAGCCAGGACCACTCGTGTGGGCCGGCCCCACAAGGGTGGTCCCCGCACGTCGGCCACCCCGGTGGCCCGAGGCCCGGCACCGCCCCTGACCAGCGGCGGGCACGGGCTCCGCGTGGTCCCCCGAACCGGTGATCGCCGCCCGGGCGGCGGTGGACCCGGCCATCCCGGAGCCGGGGCCGGCGCGAACCAGTCAGCCAGCCTTCACCTGTCCGCAACCGGACCGTCGCCAGGACCGTGCCCTGCGGACGCACGGGCACCCGGCCCAGGAGGGCCACCGGCCACACCGCCGGTCGCGGGAAGCCACCTGGAGGTCAGCCGCCCCGTTGGACGGGCAGGTGGGCGGCGCGGACGAGCACCGGGGGCGGGCGGTGGCCCGGGGACGGCGGCGACCAGCGGACGGCCGAGGGACCGGAGTGCCGCGCCAGCCGGACCTGGGTGCGGCCGGCCCCGGCGGAGGTGGCCCGTCACGTCGTCAGCCGACGACGCGGATGGCGGTCCCGCGGACGGCTTCGCGGCACCCGGCCGGCCGGGAGCGGCCCGGGGAACTCAGGACGCGTCGCGGGTGGCGCCGGTCAGGCGGCGCACTCGCCGGTCGGCCACTCGGCCGCGAGCAGGCCCAGGGCCTCGTCCCCGAAGGGGTTCACCCCGGGGCCCTTCGCCAACGCGTGGGCGACGTGCACGTGCAGGCACTTCACCCGCCCCGGCATCCCGCCGGCCGTGACCTGGATGCCGAGGGACTCGATCGCGTCCCGTTCCGCCAGGTAGGACTCGTGCGCCCGCAGGTAGTGCGCGGCCAGCTCCTCGTCGTGGGAGAGCCGTTCCGTCATCTCCCGCATCAGGCCGGACGCCTCCAGCCGGCCGATCGAGGAGGACAACCGGGGGCAGGTCAGGTAGTACAACGTGGGGAAGGGAGTGCCGTCCTCCAGCCGGGGGCTCGTCCGCACCACGGCGGGGTGGCCGCTCGGGCACCGCGCGACCACCGCCCGCAGCCCTCGTGGTGTCCGACCGAGCTGTTCGGCCACCGCCGCCCGGTCCTCGTCGGTGGCCGGCACCGGCTCGGTCACCCTGGGCTGCTCGGCCCTGCTCATCTCAGCCATCTCCCGTGATCGAGTTCCAGAGCCTGCTGTACCAGGCCTGGTCCTGGTCGTCCTCCTCGTCCTCCTGCTCACTCGGCTCCTGGCCGGGCGGCAGCTGGACGATGTACGGCGTCTCGCCGGGGCGGACGTAACCCAACCGGCGGCGGGCCTCGGCCTCCACCTGCTGGTCGTCCGCCAACTCGTCCAGTCTGGCAGCCAGCTCGTCCCGCTCGGTCCGCAGCTCCTCCAGGCGCCGCTCCGCCTCGGCGACGTCGGAGCGCTGGGACAGGTAGGTGCGCAGCGGCACCGCGACGCTCAACGCCAGGGCGCACACCACCATCGCCAACACCGCCGCCCGCCGGGTGGAGGACAGCCCGAACGCCCCGCCCGTCCGCGGTCCGCCCCGGGTGCGGCGCGCGCGGACCCCGACCCGGCGCAGCGAGCTGACCAGGGTGATCTTCCCGCTGCTCCGCTGGGTCCGCCGCGAGCGCTCGCTGGGCCGGGCCGGCGAGGACGTGCCCCGCCGACCCGGCCGCTCCCGCTCACGTCGGGCCACCGCCTACGCCTCCGGGGTGTACCGGGGGAAGGCCAGCTCGCCGGCGTAGCGCGCCGCGTCGCCGAGGGTCTCCTCGATGCGCAGCAGCTGGTTGTACTTCGCGACGCGCTCGCTCCGCGCCGGCGCGCCCGCCTTGATCTGACCGCTGGCGGTCGCCACGACCAGGTCGGCGATGGTGGTGTCCTCCGTCTCACCTGAGCGGTGGCTCATCATCGTCTTGAAGCCGTGCGAGTGGGCCAGGGACACCGCGTCGAGGGTCTCGGACAGCGTGCCGATCTGGTTGACCTTGACCAGCAGGGCGTTCGCCGCCCGCCGGCTGATGCCCTCCTCCAACCGCTCCGGGTTCGTGACGAACAGGTCGTCACCGAGGAGCTGCACGTTGGCACCCAACTTCTCGGTGAGGTGCACCCAGCCGTCCCAGTCGTTCTCCGCCAGCGGGTCCTCGATCGAGACCAGCGGGTAGGCGGCCACCAGCTCCGCGTAGTACTCCGCCAGCTGCTCGGCCGTCTTCGGGGAGCCCTCGAAGGTGTAGGTGCCGTTCTCGTACAGCTCGGTGGCGGCGACGTCCAGGCCCAGGACGATGTCCCGACCCAGGCGGTAGCCGGCCTTCTCCACGGCGAGCGCGATGAGGTCGAGGGCCTCCCGGTTGCTGGCCAGGTTCGGCGCGAAGCCGCCCTCGTCGCCGAGGCCGGTGCTCAGGCCACGGCCCTTGAGCACCGACTTGAGCGTGTGGTAGACCTCCGCGCCCCAGCGCAGGGCCTCCCGGAAGGAGCCGGCGCCGATCGGGGCGATCATGAACTCCTGCACGTCCACGTCGTTGTCCGCGTGGGCGCCGCCGTTGAGGATGTTGAACAGCGGGACGGGCAACACGTGGGCGTTGGGGCCGCCGACGTAGCGGAACAGCTCCAGACCGCTGGAGTCGGCCGCGGCCTTCGCCACGGCCAGCGAGGTGCCGAGGATCGCGTTGGCGCCCAGCCGGGACTTGTCCGGCGTCCCGTCCAGGTCCAGCAGCTTCTGGTCGACCACCCGCTGCTCGATGGCCTCCACCCCGACCAGCTCGGGGCCGATCTCGTCCAGCACGCCCGTCACCGCGCGCTCGACGCCCTTGCCGCCGTAGCGGGCGGCGTCGCCGTCGCGCAGCTCGACGGCTTCGTGTTCGCCGGTCGACGCGCCGGAGGGCACCGCCGCGCGCGCCAGGGTCCCGTCGTCCAGCGCCACCTCCACCTCGACGGTGGGGTTGCCCCGGGAATCCAAGATCTCGCGGGCGCCGACCTGCTCGATGACTGCCACCTGTGCTCCTCACCATCCTCGGTACGGACTCCGGTCGAGCCTAGTCCGCCGCCAGTTTCGCTCTGTGGAGGCACGCACATCCAGGTGACGGGGTACCGGGTCGTCCACTACCGAGCGGGGGAGGAACCGCCGGATGGCCCGCTCGCCCCCCCACCGATCACTCCAACGGGGAGCGTCCGATCGGCGGTACCCCGCGTCACGGGCCCCTGGATCGCGCGCCCCGCCGGTCGCCGGGCACCCTCGGTGACCTCACCGCCTCGGGTGGAGCCAGCCGGACGGCGGTCGAACACGCCTGGTTCCGGGCGTAGCGTGGGAACAGTATGACGGCTGAGAACAGCTACGAGGCATTCCGCCGAGCGGAGGCGCTGCTGGAGCAGCGGCGGCCCGCCGAGGCGTTGCGGGTGCTGGACCGCGTGCTCGCCGAGAACCCGGACAAACCCAGCGTGCAGGTGCTGGCCGGCCGGGCCTACTACTACACGGCGCAGCTCCGCCGCGCGGAGGCGGCCTTCGCCGCGGCGGTGGAGATGGACCCGACCGACCACTACGCGCGGTTGGCCCTGGGCAGGACCCTGCAACGCCAGGGGCGGCTGGAGGAGGCACGGACCCAGCTCCGGCTGGCGGCGTCGATGAACCCCACTCCCGAGTACCAGGAAGCGCTCGGCGAGGTGCGGGCGCGGATCTCGTTGTTCGAGAGGTGACGTCCGGCCGGTTCCGGCCGTTCGACGCGGTGTCCGGCCCGGCGGTGGCGCGAGGTGGTGCGGGACCGCCGTCAGGGGGCGGGCACCTCGATGGTGGCGTACCGCTCGGCGAGGCCGAAGATGCGTTGACCGTAGTCCACCGAGTTGTTGTAGGCGAACACCGCGTCCCACCAGTCGGTGGCGTCGTCCAGGTTGGCCCCGGCCGAGCAGAGGTAGCGGGCGGTGCCCAGGGCCGCGTCGTCGATGTGCTGTGGGTCGGCGACCCCGTCGCCGTTCCCGTCCGCACCCCAGATGTCCCAGGTGGACGGTAGGAACTGCATCGGGCCCTCGGCACGCACGTAGACCGTTTCCCCGGCCTCGGCGCTGGCGTCCTCGTCGATCATCTCCCGGATGCCGGGCCGGCCGTCCAGCGGGACCCCGTAGATCGGTTCCGAGGACAGGCCGTCCTCCTCCAGCGTCCGCCCGCCGATCTGCCCGTGGTCGGACTCGATGCGCCCGATCGCCGCGACGGTGCTCCACCGCACTCCGCACGCCGGCATGTCGGCGCGCATGCGGACCTCCGCGGCCGCGTAGGCGCGCAGCGCCCTGGCCGGGACGTCCAGCACGGTCGACATCCGGTCCGCCCACTCCTCGACCGTCACCGGAGGTGGTGGTGGCGCGGCGCTCTCCGACGGATCGGACCGCTCCGCGACCTCGGGTGGCGCGGCCGGCGGCGCGGCCTCCTCCCCGGGGCCCGGTGGAACGGCGACCGGGCCGGCGGGGACGGCGCTGCGGGGTTCCACGTCGGCCGGGTCGATGGGGATGCGGGTGGACACCGGCGCGCCCCGGGACGGTGTGAAGGAGTCCACGAAGTCGAGGACCCGGAACGCGACCCACGCCGAACCGGCGAGCAACGCCAGGACGAGGAGCCAACGGAGGAAGGACGCTGGCCCCCGCCGACGGCGCCGGGGACGCGTCGAGGGCGAGGGCAGCGGCAAAGTGGTGGCCACGCCGTCAGATTACTGGTCGATAACGAACGAGTAGCCCGAAACATCCCGTTCCTCGGGGACCGGAGCGCCAGCCGGGGCTTGGACCGGGGCGGTCGAAGCCGCGCCCGAGGGTGGTGTGGAGCGGGGGCGCCCCGGGGAGCGCGGCCTCACCTCAGGACGTCGCGGCTGAGTTGTCCGTACCGTTCGGCTCGTTCGAGGATGTCGGTGGCGTAGGCGCGGCTCTCGTTGTAGGTGAGCACCGCCCGCCACCACCCCTCCGACTCGGTCAGGTCGCCACCGGAGTCGCAGAGGTAGTTGCCCGCCGCCAACGCCGCGTCGTCGATGTCCTGCGGGTCGGCCACCCCGTCGCCGTCGGCGTCGACCCCCCACTCCGCCCAGGTCTGGGGGAGGAACTGCATGGGACCGACGGCGCGGTCATAGACGTCGTCCCCGTCGAGTTCACCGCCGTCGGTGTCGCGGATCTCCTTGACCCCCGGTCGCCCGTCGAGCGGGATGCCGATGATGGGCTCGCTGGGACGTCCCGTCCGATCCAGGGTCGCGCCACCGTGCCGGCCGTGGTTGGACTCGGAGGACCCGATCGCCGCCAACGTCGTCCACGTCAGCCCGCAGGACGGGTTCTCCGCCTGCACGGTCGCGGCGGCGTACCCGTAGGCCTGGAGAGCGGCCCTGGGGATGTTCAAGGGGTCGGCGAGGGCCTCCGACCACCCGGTGAGCTGGTCCTGGGGACGCGAACCCAGCCGGGTCGGTCCATCGACGCTGACCACGGACACCGGGGGGAGGCTGGCTCCCCGGTCAGGTGGCGCCACGGCCGGCATCTCCTCCGCGAGGGCCTGGAGGTAGTTGCCGTCGGCGGGGTCGTCCCTGGCCACGAAGGCCACCAGGGCCGAGGACGCCAGCGCCAGGGTGGCGCCCCCGATGACCAACCGGGCCCATCGTCGTCGCCCGGGGGCGGGTGACATGTTCGACACCGCTCCGTCCTCCTCACTCGCGCCGACCCGGGCCCCGTGGAGCCCGCGCGGTCGCGTCCGGATGAGCCACGCAGTGATGGCCTCCGGGACGGTAGCGCATGCATGACCGCGACCGGCACCCCTCGCCCCGTGCGCGTCGGATCCGGGGCGGAGCCGGGGAACCGGGGTCCCGGACACCACCGTCCGAAGGGGATTCCCGGCTCCGAGCAGCCGCCGGACGGGTGTCCGCCGGGCCACCGCGCCGTCCGGGTGTCGTCGCGGGCGGAGGACACCGCGCCACGACGACACCGGTGGCACGAGCACGGGCGCGCCGCGTCCACCCCGGGGCTCCTCGCGTCAGCCGCCCTGACGGGGGCTGGGCCACGGCGGCGGCGCGGTCGCCGGCCGTTCGGCGAGCCGCTCCAGGGCGACCCGGATCGCGGTGTCCAACTGCGGATCGCGGCCGGCCGCCCAGTCCTGGGGCCGGCACACCACCTCGATGTCGGGTTCGACACCGTGGTTCTCCATGCCCCACTCCCGACCCCGCATCCAGGTCGCGTAGCCGGGCTGGGTGACCAGGGTGCCGTCGACCAGCCGGAACCGGGAGTCGATGCCGATGGTCCCGCCCCAGGTGCGGACCCCGATCACCGTGCCCACGCCCAACGCCTTGATGGCCCCGGTGACGATGTCGCCGTCGGAGCCGGACAGCTCGTCGGCCAACGCCACCACCGGTCCGCGCGGTGCGTCACTGGGATAGCTGGCGTGGCCGCGGCCGTCCCGGTCGAACTGGTAACCGATGATCTGGCGGGCGAGCTTCTCCACGACGAGCTGCGAGAGGTGTCCGCCGCCGTTCTCCCGGAGATCGACGACGAGGGCGTCGTACTGGGTCTCCAACCGCAGGTCCCGGTGCAGCTGGGCCCAGCCCACGGCCATCATGTCGGGCACGTGCAGGTAGCCGAGGCGGCCATCGGACCGCTCCCGGACGTAGGAGCGGCGGTCGGCCACCCACTCCTGGTAGCGCAGGGCCTCCTCCCCCGCCAACGGGACGACCACGGCCCGGCGGACCGCGCCGCCCGCACCGGGGCGGATGGTGAGCTCGACCTCCTTCCCGGCGCTCCCGACGAGCTGGGGCGCCGGGCCGGTCACCGGGTCGACCGGCTGGCCGTCGACCGCGACGAGCACGTCGCCGGGCTGCACCGCGACGCCGGGGGCCAGCAGCGGGGACCTGGCCGCCGGGTCCGAGGTCTCGCCGGGGAGCACACGGCCGATCCGCCAGTTCCCCTCCTCGTCCCTGACCAGGTCGGCGCCGAGCTTGCCCTGCCGCCGCTGCTGGTCGCCGCCGCCGGGCGCGACCGCGTAGGCGTGGGAGGTGCCGAGCTCGGCCTGGGTCTCCCACAGCAGGTCGATCAGGTCGTCGTGGCTGCCGAGGCGGTCGGTCAGCGGCCGGTACCGGTCGAGGACACCGGCCCAGTCCACGCCGTCCATGTCGGACCGCCAGAACCGGTCCCGCATCAGGCGGCCCGCCTCGTCGAAGGCCTGCCGCCACTCCCGACCCCGGTCGAGGGTGAACCGGACCCTGGACAGGTCGATCTCCACCGGACCGCCTGGCCCGTTCGACTCGGCCTTGCGGTCGGCGGGGACGAGGCGCAGCGCGCCCCCGTCGGTCAACAGCAGCCTCGTGCCGTCGCCGCTGACCGCGACCCGGTCGACGTCCTCGACGAGGACCTCCAGCCGGTTCTCCTTCAGGTCGTAGCGCTCCAGCGTGGCCTGCTCGGCCTTGGCGTCCTGGCTGGGCCTGGCGTCGCCGAGGACACCGCTGGCCTGCTCACGCAGCCACACGACACCGCCCTTGACGGGGAGCAGCGAGTGGTAGTTCCCGGCCGCGACGGGGAAGGGCACGGCGCGTTGGGCGATGCCCTCCACGCTGAGGACGGTGGCCTCCTGCCTGCTCTCGCCGCTGTCGGTGGACTCGCCGTCCTCCCCCGTCTCCCCAGGCGCGGGGCGGCCCTGCGTGGTCGGCCCGAAGGGCGAGGGGGTGAGGGCCGCCAGCGGCACGAGGTGCGGGCGGCAGGCGTTCGGGAAGGACATGTCGAACACGTGCGCGTCGTACACGGGGTCGAAGGTCCGTTCGGACAGGAAGGCGAGGTACTTGCCGTCCTGGGTGAAGACCGGCTCGGTGTCGACGAACCTCAGCTCGGTGACGTCGACGATGGAGGAGGCGGGCAGCTCGTCGGCGTCACCGACCGCCGCGGCCAGGTTGACCGCGCGGATGTGCCGCAACGGGTCCGGGCCGGGGTGGGACCAGGCGAGCCACTTGGAGTCCGGGGAGAAGGCCAGGTCCCCCGGGTCGCTCGACTCGGCGCGGGTGACGACCCGGATGCGGCCGCTGACCAGGTCGACGGCGAGGAGCTTGTTGTCGTGGTTGGTGACCGCCGCCGTCAGGCCGTCGGGGGAGACCTCCAGCGCGAGCACCCGACCCAGCTGGCCGGCGCCGATCCTGCGGGGCTCGGCACCCGGCTCCACGCCGGTGACCGGCACGATCTCCAGCGCGTCCTCACCCTCGGCGTCGGTGACGAAGACGACCGAGGCCGGGGCGTTCTCGGCGGCCTGCCGCTCGGACACGAACCGGGGCATCCTGGCCCGCACCCCGGGGGTGGCCGACAGCGCGCGCACCGGGCCGTCCCGGTGGCTCACCCAGTGCACGGTGCCCCTCGCGAGGACCGCGCTCGCCCGGCCGGTGTGGTCCGGCACCGCCGCGGCGAGGTGGTCGCTGGCGGTGGCGGTGGTCGGGCGCCGGTTCGCGCCAGCCCCGGTCAGGGCGACGTCGATCCGCCGAGGAGTGCCGTCGAGGTCCTCCAGCAACCACACCTCACCGGCGTGCTGGTAAACGACCCGCTGACCGTCGGTGCTGGCGAACCGCGCGTAGAACCGGTCGTGGTCGCTGTGCCGGCGCAGGTCGGAACCGTCGGGTTCCGAGGAGTACAGGTTGGCGACGCCCTCGTGGTCGGAGAGGAAGACGATCCGACCGTTCACCCACAGCGGGCTGGCGAGGTTGCCGTCGAGTTCCGAGTGGACGCGCTCGAACTCCCCGGCCCCGTCGAGGTCCCGCCAGATCTTGCCGGTGGTGCCTCCTCGGTAGCGCTTCCAGTGCCCCGGGTCCCGCATGGTGTAACTGCCGAGCACCACCTGGCCGTCGGGTCCGAAGGACACGTCGTTGAGCGGCCCGTACGGCAGCTTGGTGGCCGGCCCGCCGTCGAGGGGAACCGAGTAGGCCCACGAACGGGCGCCGTGGGACTCCACGGTGGAGGCCGCGACGACGGAGAGCGCGCCGGAGTCGTCCGACCGCCAGCCGAGCACCCGGCTGCGCCCGGCTCCCCAGTGGGTGAGCCGACGGGAGGTCCCGCCTTCCAGGCCGATGACCTGGACCTCGGCTCGGCCACCGTCGAGCGTGCTGGTCCAGGCGACCTGGCCGCCGTCGGGGGAGAACCGGGGGTTGGTCACCGGCACACGGTCGGCGGTGAGCCGCCATGCGCGCCCGCCGTCGAGCGGTGCGAGCCAGACATCGTCTTCGGCGACGAAGGTGAGGAGATCCGCGTGGAGATGAGGGAAGCGGAGGTATCCGGCGATGTTCACCTCCGCCACCCTAACGACGAGGCACCCCCACCAACAGGATGATTGCCCTTCCCCACCCGGGAAACGCCGTCGGGCGACTCGGTGGCGGTCCGTGGCCACCCCGGCGCGGTGCGCTCGGCACCTGGCCGACCGTCGCCAAGGGGTCACCGGAGGGGCGCTCGGCGCTCGTGGTGGGGAGGTGCGGTGGGGGCGGGACGCCCGCCTCAGCGTCCGGTGCCGATGCGGCCCTCCTTGAGGGCGGTGAGGAACGCGCCGAACACGGCGGGTTCCACGTAGAGGGTCCCGGCCCCCCGGTTCTTGGTGTCCCGGATGCCCACCACGGCGGGGCCGGAGCCGATCTCGACGCAGTTCGTCTGCGAGGTGCTGCGGCGCGACTTGCGCCAGCCAGCCACGGGAACGTGCGACATTCGGGTACTCCGCTCTGGTAACGCAACGAGTGGTGTTCCGCCGCCTCGCCGTTGAGCGCGACCGAGAGCAGAGTAGAGCGAGGCCGGTTTCCCGTTCGGGCGTCCCGCCGCCATGACGATCACGGCGGTGTGGACCGCTGGTCAGGAGCGGTGTCCGGTGTTGGCGCCGGCTGGCCGGAGGTCGAGGCGGCTCACGTGGCGCCGGTCCTCCCGGCCCTTGGCGGTCCAGGTCGGCTCCGGCGGGCGCCCCACTGGCGGCCCGGCCCGACGGCCCCAGGGGGCGCGACCGGTCGTCGTCCGCCACCGCGACGGCCACCCGCTCGGGAGAGTCGGGGCGGCACGGGCGGCCGGCCGGGGACGAACGTTCCCGGGTGGGCGAAGCCGAATCCGACCGGGCACGACGGCCTGTCCGGTGGTCGGCCAGGCGGGCGCCCGTTCACGGGGACCACGGGCCGGCCCGGGCACGGAAGGGGAGGCGGCGTCAGCCGCGTGCGGGGGCGGTGCGCTCCCTCACTCCGACGGCCAGAACCTCGCCCAGTCGGCGGGCCCCAGCCGGTGCGGGTCGAGTCCGACGGAGCGCGCGGCCCGCTCGGCGGCGCGGATCCGCCCGGCGAAGGCTCGGGCCACGGCCCGGAGTTCGCCCTCGGGCTCACCCCCCGCGCGCCGTTCCTCGGCGGCCACGGCGAACAGCCGCTCCCCCGCGCCGGGACCCGAGGGGAAGAACTCCGCCGGCACCCCGGCCTTGGTCGCGCGCGCGGCGATCTTCGCCGCCAGCGCCACGGCGGGCTGCCCGAAGGCCACCCCGTCGACGGCGGACTCCCGCTGCTTCTCGACCTGTTTCAGCTCCTCCCACCGCGCCTGCTGCGCGAGGGCGTCCGACGGGGACGCGGAAGGGTCAGCGGACTCGGCGCCGAAGACGTGCGGATGGCGCCCGACGAGCTTGGTGACCAGGGCGGCGGCCACCGCGTCGATGTCGAAGGGGGCCTCCGGGTGCTCGGCGGCGATCCTGGCGTGGAACAGCACCTGCAACAGGACGTCGCCGAGCTCCTCGCGCAGCGCGCCCCGGTCACGGTCCTCGATGGCCTCCAGCAGCTCGTAGGTCTCCTCGACGAGGTACTGGCGCAGCGTCTCGTGGGTCTGCTCCGCGTCCCACGGGCACCCCCCGGGCGAGCGCAGCCGGTCCATCACCGCGACCGCCTCCAGCAGGGCCGCTCCCGGCCCGGCGGCGCCGCCGCTCCAGGCCGGGGAGGCATCCGGCGAGACGTCCTCCCCCGGTCCCCGCACCTCGGCGGCACCGGCCTCCAGCAACGCCGAGGCGCCCGGGCTGGTCGCGTCGACCACCACGAGCAGGACGGGTTCTCGGGTGGCCAGGGCCAACAGCTCCGCCGGCTTGGGGGTGGGCTCGCCGCCCAGCGCCCTGACCAACCAGGCCGGGACGTCCGGGTCGAGGAGGACGTGCCGGGCGGCCCGCACCAGGGGCAGGGCCGCGACCGGGACACCCGGTTCGGGCCGGTCCTCCACCACCAGCACGGCACTGCCCTCGACCAGCGTCGGAGCAGCCCGCCTGTCCCTGTTCTCCTCGGACACCTCGTCGCCCCCTCCGGGTGGTGGTCTTCCGGCCTCCCGGCCGTGCGGTCACGCCGTCGACCGGCCCGGTGGCGCGGGGGACCCCCGCTGCCCCCGGCCGCCGCTGACTCACTGGTTGGCGGTCGCGGTCCCCTGACGTGGGGGGATCTGGATGCCGGCGACCTCGTCGGCGTTCGGGGCCACCCCCAGGCTCACCGGGTCCCACACGCCGTACCGCGGGTTCACCCTGATGTCGAGTTCGTCGGCGACCGGGGCCATCAGCCGGGAGCCGAAGTACTGCAACGTCTGCGGGTCGACCGAGTCGGCCAGGCCGGGCTCACCGGTCGCGGCGTCGAGGTTGCGTTCCTTGACCACGGCGACCATCCACTGCCCGCCCTGGTTGTCGAAGGGGAACGCCACCACGGTGCCCGGGGCCGCCCCGAACAGCGGTTGACCGGCCAGCTGCGGCTGCTCGGCCGCGGTCGTGCGCTGGTCGAGCTGTCCTGGGAGCCCGCTCGCCGCGTCCTCGGCGACCATCTCCTCGATGCTGGCGGGGTCGGCGGCCAACCGCTCCGCCTTTTCCAGGGCGTCCTCCCGGGTGACGGCCTGCGTGTAGTCGAAGACCACCTCGATGCCGTCGAAGTACTTGCGCCCGAGCTCCAGCATGAGCAGTTGGTCGGCGACCCGCTCCCGGAAGTTCGACGCGTCGTAGACGGTGCCCTCGGAGGCCGCCTCGGCGCCGCCCCGCTGGTCGATGAGCTCGTCGACCTCGGCCTGGTCGACGGTCAGCCCCTCCCGCCTGGCGACCTCGTTGATCAGCTCGTGCTGCACGGAGAGGGTGACGATGTTCCTGCCGACCTCGCCGATCTGGCCGGTGGAGGCCAACTGGCGGCGGACCTCGGGGTCCCGCTCGAAGATCGAGTCCAGCCGGTCCTGCACGTGCTCGAGTGAGATGACCGTGTCGCCGACGATCGCGGCGGCCCGGACCTGGCTGGGGTCCGAACCGCAGCCCGCGAGGAGCACCCCGGCGGAGGCCAGCACGGCGACGGTCGGACGAAGGGAACGGCGCGTAGTCCTCACGGGCGACACCTTCTCACGAACGGTCGGCATCCGGTTAGCCAGCTGATCGTAGTTCCTCGTCTCGTTCCGTCACCACGCCGCTTCCCGGGGTGAGAGGACCGACCACCACCGACCGGCCCCGCACCCCGGAGACGGGGTCAGGACGTGCCGGCGGTGGAGGCGGCGGGGCGCGGTTCCGTCATCGAGATCAGGAACTGCTCGCACCAGGCCAGCAGCGGGAGGTCGCGAAGCGGCGGCGCGCCCAGCCTGCCCCCGGCCGGCCCCTCGGTGGGTCGGGGCACCGACACGGTGCGCACCGCCGCCTTGTGGGTCGCCTTCGGGTGCAGCCGCCGCAGCCGGACGAGCTGCGAGTCCCGCAGCTCCATTGGCGCGAACCGGACGGAGCTGCCCTGGAGCGTCACCTCGGAGACCCCTCGGTCGCGGCACAGCTGGCGGAACGCCGCCACCGCCATCAGGTGCTCCACCTCGACCGGTGGTCGCCCGTACCGGTCGACCAGTTCGGCGCGCACCGCGTCCAGGGCCTCGGCGTCGGCCGCCTCGGCGATCTTGCGGTAGGCCTCCAGGCGCAACCGTTCACCGGGCACGTAGTCGTGCGGCAGGTGCGCGGTCACCGGCAGGTCGATCCGCACCTCGGGCAGTTCCGGCTCCTCCTCCCCGGCGCCGTCGATGCCCGAGCCGCGCCGGAACGCGGCCACCGCCTCGCCCACCAGCCGTACGTACAGGTCGAAGCCGACGCCGGCGATGTGCCCGGACTGCTCCGCGCCCAGGATGTTCCCCGCGCCCCGGATCTCCAGGTCCTTGGTCGCCACCGCCATCCCGGACCCCAGCTCCGAGTTCTGGGCGATGGTCGCGAGCCGGTCGTGGGCGGTCTCGGTGAGCGCCTGCTCGGGCGGGTAGAGGAAGTAGGCGTAGCCGCGTTCCCGGCCCCGACCGACCCGGCCGCGCAACTGGTGCAGTTGGGACAGGCCGAGCAGGTCCCCCCGCTCTACCAGCAGGGTGTTGGCGTTCGAGATGTCGAGCCCGGTCTCGACGATCGTGGTGCAGACCAGGACGTCGTACTCGCGTTCCCAGAAACCGTTGATGATCTTCTCGAGGCGGTCCTCGCCCATCTGCCCGTGCGCGGTCACCACCCGTGCCTCGGGCACCAGTTCCCTGATGCGCCGGGCGGCCTTCTCGATGGTGGACACCCGGTTGTGGACGTAGAAGACCTGCCCCTCCCGCAGCAGCTCCCGGCGGATCGCCGCCCCGACCTGCTTGTCGTCGTAGTGGCCCACGTAGGTGAGCACCGGGTGCCGCTCCTCCGGCGGGGTCAGGATGGTCGACATCTCCCGGATACCGGCCAGGCTCATCTCCAGGGTCCTCGGGATGGGCGTGGCGGACATGGTGAGGACGTCGACGTGGGTCCGCAGCGCCTTGATGTGCTCCTTGTGCTCGACGCCGAACCGCTGCTCCTCGTCGACGATGACCAGACCGAGGTCCCGGTAGCGGATACCGGTCTGGAGGAGCCGGTGGGTACCGATGACGATGTCCACCGAACCGTCGGCGAGACCGGCGATGACCTGCTCGGAGTCCAGCGCGTCCGTGAACCGGGACAGCCCCTTGATGGTCACCGGGAAGGACCGCATCCGTTCCACGAAGGTGTTCAGGTGCTGCTGGGCGAGCAGTGTCGTGGGCACCAGCACCACGACCTGTTTGCCGTCCTGCACGGCCTTGAAGGCGGCGCGCACGGCGATCTCGGTCTTGCCGTAGCCGACGTCCCCGCAGATCACCCGGTCCATCGGCACCGCGCGACGCATGTCCTGCTTCACCTCGTCGATGGCGGCGAGCTGGTCGGGCGTCTCGGTGTAGGGGAAGGCGTCCTCCAGCTCCCGTTGCCACGGGGTGTCCTCGTTGAAGGCGTGCCCGGGGGCGGACTGCCTGGCGGCGTAGAGCTGGACGAGCTCGGCGGCGATCTCCCGGACGGCCTTGCGGGCCCGGCTCTTGGTCTTGGCCCAGTCGGAGCCGCCCAGCTTGTTCAGGGTCGGCAACTCGCCACCGACGTACCGGGAGACCTCGTCGAGCTGGTCGGTGGGCACGAAGAGCCGGTCGCCGGGTTGACCGCGTTTGCTGGACGCGTACTCCAGCACCAGGTACTCGCGGGTCGCGCCGGCCACGGTGCGCTGGGACATCTGGACGTAGCGACCGATGCCGTGCTTCTCGTGGACCACGTGGTCGCCGGGTTTGAGCGCCAGCGGGTCGACGGCGTTGCGGCGCCGGGAGGGCATCCGGCGCATGTCGCGGGTGGAGGTACCGCCTCGGCCCCCGGTGAGGTCGGCTTCGGTGAGCAGCACCAGGCCGTTCTCGCCGGTGACGAACCCGTCCTCGAACGACGCCCTGGTCACGGTCACGACGCCGGGGGCGGGCGGTTCGGGCAGCCCGTCCACGGCCAACCGCACGGGGACCTCCGCCTCCCGCAGCTGGGCGGCCGCCCGCTGCGCGGTGCCGGTGCCGGGGAAGGTCAGGACGGCGGCGCCGCCCGCGCTGGCGTGCGCCCGCAGGTCGGCGAACGCGCGGTCCAGCTCACCCCGGTAGGAGTCGACGGGGCGGACGTCGAGGCGGAGGGGACGGCCCTCCTCGACCGGGTCGGCGCCCCGGTAGTCGCTCTCCAGTTCCTCGTCGACCCGGAGCTGGGACAGCGTCCACCAGGGGCGGCCGGACTCGCGGGTGTGCTCGGCGATCTCGTTGAGGTCCCGGTAGGCGGAGGCGCCAAGGTCGATGGGGGCGCTACCGCCCGCGCCGGCCGCGTTCCAGGAGGCCTCCAGGAACTCCTGCCCGGTGCGCACCAGGTCGGCGGCACGGGACCGGATCTTCTCCGGGTCGGCCAGCACGACGTGGGTGTCCGGGGGGAACAGGTCCGGCAGCAGCTGGAGCTCGCCCTCGCACAGCGCGGGGATGAGGGCTTCCATGCCCTCGCAGGGCACCCCGCCGGAGATCTTCTCCAACATCTCGGCGAGGTCGGCGTCACCCCGGTGTTCCTCGGCCAGCGCGGCGGCCCGCTGGCGCACCGACTCGGTGATCAGCAGCTCCCGGCAGGGCGGGGCGGTGAGCTCGGGGCGCTGTTCTGGCAGCGAGCGCTGGTCCGCGACGGAGAACGGGCGGATCTCGCTGACCTCGTCGCCCCAGAACTCGACGCGCAGCGGGTGTTCCTCGGTGGGTGGGAACACGTCGAGGATGCCGCCCCGCACGGCGAACTCGCCGCGCTTCTCGACCATGTCGACCCGGCTGTAGGCGAGGCCCGCCAGGGAGACCAGCTGTTCCTCGAAGTCGTGGTCCTCCCCGACCCGGAGGCGGACTGGGCGCAGTTCACCGAGGTTGGGCGCCAACGGCTGGATGAGGCTGCGGATGGTCGCCACCACCACCCTCGGCGCGCCGGCCGTGGACTCCTCGGGGTGGGCGAGCCTGCGGAGGATCGCCAACCGGGCCCCGACGGTGTCGGCCCGGGGGGACAGCCGTTCGTGCGGCAGGGTCTCCCAGGACGGCAGGTGCGCCACGGACTCGGCCCCGAGCAGGTCGGAGAGCACCGCGGTGCTCTCCTCGGCCTCCCGGCCCGTGGTGGTGACCAGCAGGACCGGCCGCTTGGCGCCGTCGTCGGCGGCCAGCGCTCCCGCGACCAGCGGTCGCAGGGCAGCCGGCCCCTGGAGGCGCAACGCCGGTGTGCCGGCGGACTGGACGACGTCCCGGAACCCGGCGTCGGCCAGGATGGTGGTGAGCAGACCAGCGAGTGGACCGGGCACGGCGCACATCCCCTCGGCAACGCAGGACACACCCCTGCCCGGGACGAGTCACGCCCGGGAGGGGTCTCCTGGACAGCGTACGACCGGTGCGCGTGGCCGGCGACGGGCGGGGCGTCCGTCACCGTGCGGTCCTCCTCACCCCACGGACCCGCGCCGGTGGCGGTCGCGTTCGTTCGATCTTCCGGGTGAAGAACCGCCCGGTCGGGGTTTACCGGGGGGCGCGGTGTGCGCAGTCTGGGGCGATGGGGATCTTCGCGAGGAACGTCCGGGTCGGCGTCGGGGTGTTGGGAGCCGGGACGCTCCTGGTGGTCACCGCCTGCGGCGGTGAGGACGCCACGGGCCACCGGCCCGACGGTTCACCGCCGCCGAGCGGGCCGCCGCCGGCCGGCCTGGAGGTGCGGGAGGTCGCGGGCGGGCTGGAACACGGGTGGGGAGTGGGTTTCCTCCCCGAGGGCGGCCTGCTCGTCACCGAACGCCCCGGCCGGTTGACCCTGGTGTCCGGTACCGAACCGGGCGCGACGACCACCGAGGTGGACGCCGACCTCTCCGACGTGTTCGTCGAGGGCGAGGGCGGGCTGATGGACCTGGTGGTGCACGAGGACTTCGCCGAGACGCGGCGCTTCACCACCTGCCAGACCCACCAGGACGCCGACGGCACGCCGGTGGACGTGCGCCTGGTGACCTGGCGGCTCGACGACGACGGTGGCAGCGCCGACCGGGTGGCCGACCCGCTGCTCCACGGCCTGCCGATCAGCGACAGCGGCCGGCACTCGGGGTGCCGGCTCGCGCTGGACGGCACCGGCGCGCTGCTGGTCGGGACGGGCGACGCCGCACGTCCCGACACCTCCCAGGACCTGACCAGCCTCGGGGGCAAGGTGCTCCGCCTCGACCTGGCGACCGGGGGGCCCGCCGAGGGCAACCCCTTCGCCGACGCCGACGACGCCGCGCGACGCCTCGTCCTCACCTACGGGCACCGCAACGTGCAGGGGGTGGCTCCGAGGCCGGGCGGGGACCAGGTCCTCGTCGCCGAGCACGGTCCGGACGTCGACGACGAGGTGAACCTCCTCGAACCGGGTGCGAACTACGGGTGGGACCCCTCGCGGGGCGGAGCGACGGAGGACTACGACGAGAGCGTCCCCATGACCGACCGGGAACGCTTCCCGGACGCGGTACCCGCCGCGTGGAGCAGCGGGCCGACGACGGAGGCGCTGTGCGACGCGGTGTTCCTCCACGGGGAGCAGTGGGGTCCCTTCGACGGCATGGTCGCGGTGACCGCCCTGCGGGGCAGCAAGCTGCTGCTGTTCGAGCTGGACGAGGCCGGGGCCGTGACCGGGATGACCGTTCCCCCGGAGCTGGACGGCACCCACGGCCGGCTGCGCGCGGCCGACCTCGGCCCGGACGGAGCGCTCTACCTGACCACCTCCAACGGGGAGGACGACCACGTGTTGCGGGTCAGCCCGGCCTGAGCCCGGGGGCGGAGCCGCCGGACACGGGCAGGTGTCCGTCATCGGCGCGTCGGCGACGTCCCCGCCCGGCGCCACCCCCAGGAGCGGCGGAGAAGGGGGCAGACGGGAGCGGCACGACGGCGGCCACGCGGAGCGGGAGTGAGGGGCGGGGGTGAGGGGCGGGGGTCGGGCGGGTGCCAGGAGACCGGCGTCCCACCCGCCCGGCCGACCCCGAGGCCGACGCGGGGCGCTGGCACGGCCGCCCCGCGCCGGGTTCCCGGTCCGCCCGGCCAGCGCGAGCCTCTCGGCACCGCGAGCCGCCCGGCACCGCGGGAGATCCTGGACGACGCGTCCGGTCGGCCGAGACGGGGACCCGCCCGCCGAACCCGTCGGGCTCAGCGCTCGGCCGGGGCCCGCTCGTCGGCGGTGCGCATCGAGGGGTGCAGTTCCAGGTGGGACAGCCCGTTCCACGCCAGGTTGACCAGGTGCGCGGCCACCTCCTCCTTGGGAGGCCGCTGCACCTCCAACCACCACTGACCGGTCAACGCGACCATGCCGACCAGGGCCTGGCTGTACAGGGCGGCCAGCGCCGGGTCGTACCCGCGCGCGGCGAACTGCTGGCCGAAGATGTTCTCGACCTGGCTGGCGATGTCGTTGAGCAGGCTGGAGAAGGTGCCGGTGGCGCTCGCGACCGGGGAGTCCCGGACCAGGATGCGGAACCCGTCCGTCGAGTCCTCGATGTAGTCCAGGAGCGCCCGCGCGGCCTGTTCGAGGAGTTCCCGGGGATGACCGGCGGACAACGCGGAGATGATCCGGTCGAGCAGGACCTCCATCTCGCGGTCGACGACGACCGCGTAGATGCCTTCCTTGCCGCCGAAGTGCTCGTACACCACCGGCTTGCTCACCCCGGCGCGGTGCGCGATCTCCTCGATCGAGGCCGCGTCGAAGCCGCGTTCGGCGAACAACGCGCGGCCGATGTCGAGCAGTTGCCGCCGCCGTTCCTTGCCCGTCATCCGAACCCGTTTGGAGACCTTCCGAGTTCTGGCGTCCGTCACGGCCTGCCCCCGCTCTCGCCGTCGCACCGCCACCCCCGGAGCCTAGGGCCGATCACCCGCCCCGAGAAGCGGGGGCTCCGCGCCGAGCTTCGACGCGGAGCCTTTGACCGATTCGCCGTGTTCCCCTGCCTCGTGTCCGCCGAGGACCCGGATGTCACTCCTCGTTCGCGCTGATCCTGGCGAGCCGCCCCGGCGTGGGCCAGCGCACCTTCGTCGCCCAGCCCACCTTCTCGAAGAACCAGATGACCCGGGCGGAGATGTCGATCTGACCCCGCTTGACGCCGTGGCGGGCGCACGTGGGATCGGCGTGGTGCAGGTTGTGCCACGACTCCCCGAAGGACAGGATCGCCAGCGGCCAGAAGTTCGCGGACTTGTCGCGGGCCTTGAACGGGCGCTCGCCGATCATGTGGCAGATCGAGTTCACCGACCACGTGACGTGGTGCAGGAAGGCCACCCGGACCAGACCGGCCCAGAAGAAGGCGGTCACCCCGCCCCACCAGGACCAGGTGATCAGCGCGCCCAGCACTGCGGGCAGCAGGAAGCTGATGATGGTCCAGAGCCAGAAGAGCTTCTGCACCCGCACGATGCGCCGTTCGGCGACCAGGTCCGGGGCGAAGCGGTCGGCGTTGGTGACCCCCGACTCGAACAGCCACCCCATGTGGGCGTGCCAGAAGCCCTTGGCGAGGGCGGCCGGGGAGGAGCCGAACAGCCAGGGCGAGTGCGGGTCGCCCTCCTTGTCGGAGTACGCGTGGTGCCGGCGGTGGTCCGCGACCCAGGTGATGACCGGGCCCTGGACGGCCATGCTGCCGGCGATGGCGAGACCGACCCGCAGCGGGCCGTTCGCCTTGAAGGAGCCGTGGGTGAAGTGCCGGTGGTACCCGACCGTGATGCCGAGTCCGGTGATCACGTAGAAGACGGCGGCCAGGCCGATGTCGACCCAGCTCAGCCCCCACCCCCACGCGAGGGGGACCGCCGCGATCAGCGCGGCGAACGGGACGAGGACGAACAGGTACACCGAGAACTGGGCCGCGGCGGAGCGCTCCCCCTGGAGCAGGGGCTTCGGTCCACGGTTCTCACCGGGCGGAGAGGCGGGTTCGAGGGTCGCTGTCATCGGCGGCACACCCCTGTGGTCGCGAGCGGAGCTCGGGCGGACGGACCTACGGCTACGGAACCGTAACCTACGCCAGCGTAGGTTACGGGGGGACGTGAGGCCAGTGGGGGTGCGGCTGCCCGGAACCGGTAGGCGATCGGGGCCAGGGGGTGCATGATGCTGCGATGCCAGAGGATGCGTCGCGCGCACAGCGCGCTTCGGACGGGAACGACATCCCCGCCCGGCCCCCCGCCGAACGACTCGGCGCCGGAACGTCCGAAGCTCCCGCCGCCCCGGCGACCACCTCCCCACGTCCTCCCGACGGGGAGCACGCGCATCCCACCGGGACCCGGAGCCGGGGTGCGCGCCGCGCGCGGAGCGGGCGGCGGCGCCGGGTGCTGTTCGTGTCGCTGGGCGCCGTGGTGGTGCTCGGCGTGACCGGCCTGCTCGGGGTGGGGTGGTACTACACGGAGGAGTTACTCACCCCCGTCCGCTACTCCGAGACCTACCCCGAGGTGGTGCGCGGCGCGGACGAGGGCAGCGTGCTGTTGGCGGACTCGCCGGCGGCCAGGTCGCCGGGAACCACGGGACTGTTCTGGTCGGAGGGCACCGCCCTGCTCGGCGACCCCACCCCCGCCGGTGACGGCCTGGTCGCACGGGAACTCGTCGCCGGCACGCCACCGGCGGCCGGGACCCCGGCACGTCTCGACCGGGAGGGCTGGCGGGACCCGGGCGGACTCGGCCTGGACTACCGGGAGGTCGCCGTGACCACCGAGGTCGGGGAGGCCCCGGCCTGGCTGGTGCCCGCCGAGGACGCGGCCAGCACCTGGGCCGTCCTGGTGCACGGCCGGGGAGCGGACCGGGCGGAGGGGCTCCGCGTGCTGCCCACGCTCCAGGAGCTGGGCATCCCCGGGCTGCTCATCAGCTACCGCAACGACGAGATCGCCCCGGCCTCGGAGGACGGGCTCTACCACCTGGGCCATTCCGAGTGGCGGGACGTCGTCTCGGCGATGGAGTTCGCCGTGGACGAGGGTGCGGAACGGATCGTGCTGGTCGGTTTCTCCATGGGCGGGGCCCTGGTGGGTCAGACCCTGGGGAACTCGGAGCTGGCCGAGCGGGTGGACGCGGTCGTGCTGGACGCCCCGGTCCTGAACTGGTCCACCACCCTGGACCTGGAGGCGGACAACCGGGGCATGCCGAAGGTCTTCGGCCGCGTCGCCGAACTCGTGGCCGGGTGGCGGACGGGCCTGTCGTTCGCGGACCTGGACCTCCTCACCAACCCGCCGGAGCGGCGGCCGGCCACGCTGCTGCTGCACGGCGACGAGGACCTGACCGTGCCAGTGGGCGACTCGCGTGCGCTCGCGGCCGCGGCCGACTCCCTCGACTGGCCCGTGGAGTACCACGAGTTCCCCGGCGCCGAGCACGTCGCGTCGTGGAACCAGGACCGGGACAGGTACGAGGAGGTCGTGCGGGAGTTCCTGACCAGGACGACCGGGCGGTGACACCCGGCGGTGGGACGACATCCTCCCGGCGGGGTGGACGCGGGGGAAATCCCGCGCACGGCGGGGGAACGGGCCGGTGACCCCCACGCGACCCCGCCCGCACGGGTAGGGTCGCACCCTCGACAACGATGGTGGTGGTGGCCACCATCACCCGTGATGTCGGGACGTGTCACCATGTCCTGGCACGACGGTCACGGCTGTCGGGCGATCCGCCGTGGTGTAAAGGCAGCACCTCGGATTTTGGTTCCGATGGTCCAGGTTCGAATCCTGGCGGCGGAGCGGTGAGGCCAGTGCCCTGCCGAGCGGGTTCGGGGTCGACGTTCGGACGAGCGGCCGCAGGGGCCGTGGGGGGTGTGCACAGCTGCACGAGGAGACCGCCGGTCAGCAGGAGGCACCCGTACTCGGGGAGCTCTCTGACGCGTGGCTGGTCGCCAGGGCGCACGAACTGATCGCCACCTCCCAGATCAGCGAACGCAACGTCCGGCTGGACGTCGCCGACGAGGTCGAGGACCTCCTCGCCGAGGCACAGCGCCGGGGCGAGCCCAGCCTGATCGCGCAGATGCTGCGCGCGGCCTCCGTCGTGCGGCTCGTGACGAAGGGCCACGAGGACCGCGCCGTCCCCCTGCTGGACGAACTCGTCGCCCACACCCGCCGCCACGGGCTGCTCGCCCTGGAGGCCGACGCCCACGCGCTGCGGGGCCGCGCCTCACTCGCCTTCGGTGAGGAGGACGCCGCGTTGACCGAGGCGGCCGTCGCCATGGCGATGCTCGACGAGAAGCTGAGCCCCGATCCGCTGATGGACCGCCGCACGTGGCAGCGGCTGCTGTCGACCGCGCTGTCCGACGTCGCCCTCGTGCTCACCCAACTCGGCGTGTACGAGCTCGCCGACGAGGTGATGGCCAGGGCCCACGAGCACATCCGCAGCAGCGGCGGGCCGCACCACATCTCCGTGCACCTGATCAACCGGACCAGGATGCTGCTGGGCTGGGGCCTGCGGCTGGAACGGGCCAACCGGTACGAGGAGGCCACCGACCGCTACGCCCTGGCCTCGGCGATCGCGGTGTCCGTCGAGGGGCCGTGGCGGGACTCGTTGCACCCGCGCGCCCGGGAGCGACCGGCCGCGGAACAGGTACCGGTGGTCGGTGCCGCGCACGCCCTCGCCCGCCCCTCCCCCGACCACGTCGAACCCCTCCGCCTCCTGCACGAACGCTGCCGCTACCCCCGCGAACTGATCATCGTCTCCCTCGCCCTCTGCCGCTGCCTTGAGGCCGACGGCCGGGAGGCGGAGGCGTTGGAGGTGCTGGCCCAGGCCCGGGAGGAGGTCAGCAGCGACCCGAACGAACCACCACTGTGGCTCTCGCTGGCCCGCGAGTTCGCGCGCCTGTGCGGCCCGGAGGACGGGGAGGCGGCCACCCTCGCGCTCGAGCAGTACAACGCGGCGTTGGAGGACGAGCTGTGGACGCTGCGGGAGACCCGGCTCGGCACCCTCCAGACCCGCCGGGAACACGAGAGGCTGACCCGCAAGCACGGCGCGATGGCGCGGCAGGCGCTCCAGGACCCCCTGACCGGGCTGGCGAACAGGAGGGCGCTGGACGAGGAACTGGACTCCCTCATCCGCACTCCCCAGGCCTACCCGCTGGCGGTGGCGCTGTGCGACCTCGACGGCTTCAAGGGGGTCAACGACCGGTGTTCGCACGCCGAGGGGGACGACGTGCTGCGCGTGGTGGCCAGCACGCTGCGCGACGCGTTGCGGGCCGACGACACCGTCGCCCGCTACGGCGGCGACGAGTTCGTGGTCCTGCTGCCCGGTTCCACCCTGGAGGAGGCGGAGATCGCGCTCAACCGCGCCGTGCGCGCCGTCGCCGCGCTGCCCCACGACCTCTCGCGGGGGGTGACGCTGTCCATCGGCGTCGTCGCCACCGGGGACCAGGAGAGCGGCGGGCAGGTCCTGGCCAGGGCCGACTCGGCCATGTACCAGGCCAAGCGCGGTGGTGGCAGCCAGGTGTTCACCGCCGGGCCCACCGGTGAGTCCGTGAGCGAGCTGACCACCGAACTGTGGGAACCCCCGAGCGGATGAGACGAGGTCGTCCCCGCGCGCGGCGGCTGGTCGCCCCGCGTCCGGACCCACCAACAGCGGAGATCAACTCCGTGGGCCGTCGCGCGGCCCGGCCGGCGACCACCCCTTAGGATCAGGCACCCTGAAGGGCGAACGACCGTGGGTCCGCCGCGTCCCGGCCACCCCGGAGCCGCCGCCCGACCTCACGGAGAACCGCGGAGGGAGATCCTCGATGCGTCACGGTGCTAGCGCCGGTCCCGTTGCCGACGAGGCCGGAACGGGCTCCGTCAGCACGATCATCCTCGCGGCCGGCGAAGGCACCAGGATGCGGTCGTCCACCCCCAAGGTGCTGCACGCGATCGCCGGGCGGTCCCTGGTGGAGCACGCCGTGCGGGCCGCCGCCGAGCTGGGGCCGGACGAGCTGGCCGTGGTCATCGGCCACGGCCGCGACCGGGTCGGCGCGCACCTCGACGCCGTGGGCGACCGGATGGGCCGCGAGATCCGGCTCGCCGTGCAGGAGGAGCAGCTGGGCACCGGGCACGCGGTGGCCTGCGGGCTCGCCGCCCTGGACGGCGCGGCCGACGCGGGCACCGTCCTCGTCAGCTACGGCGACGTCCCGCTGCTGGACGGGGCCACCCTGTCCGCCCTGCTCGCCGAGCACCGGTCCGCCGGCAACGCGGTCACCGTCCTGACCTCGGTCGTGGCCGACCCCACCGGGTACGGGCGGGTGACCCGCGACGACGACGGCGCGGTGACCGCCATCGTGGAGCACAAGGACGCCACCCCCGAGCAGCTCGCGATCACCGAGATCAACTCCGGTGTCTACGCCTTCGACGCGGCGGTCCTCTCCGACGCGCTGGGGCGGCTCGGGACGGCGAACGCGCAGGGCGAGCGCTACCTGACCGACGTCCTCGGGATCGCCGTGGGCGACGGACGCCGCGCCGGAGCGCTGGTGTGCGCCGATCCGTGGCTGGTCGAGGGTGTCAACGACCGGGTCCAGCTGGCCCGGCTCGGCGCGGAGCTCAACCGGCGGCTGGTGGAGCGGTGGATGCGCGCCGGGGTCACCGTGGTCGACCCCAACTCGGTGTGGGTGGACGTCGACGTCCAGCTGGAGCGGGACGTGCTGGTCGAACCCGGCGTGCAGCTGCGCGGGACGACCACGGTGGGCGCGGGGGCCACGGTCGGCCCGGACAGCACCCTGGTGGACTGCGAGATCGGTCCGGACGCGGTGGTGGTCCGCACCCACGGCACGGGGGCGGTGGTCGGAGCGGGTGCGACCGTCGGCCCCTTCGCGTACCTGCGCCCCGGCGCGGAGCTCGGGGAGAAGGGCAAGATCGGCACCTTCGTCGAGGTGAAGAACTCCCAGATCGGCGCGGGCAGCAAGGTCCCGCACCTCAGCTACGTCGGTGACGCCACGATCGGCGAGTGCAGCAACATCGGCGCGGCGAGCGTGTTCGTCAACTACGACGGGGTCGAGAAGCACCGCACGGTCGTCGGGTCCCACGTCCGCACCGGCTCGGACAACATGTTCGTCGCTCCGGTCACGGTCGGGGACGGCGCCTACAGCGGGGCCGGGACGGTCCTGCGCCGCGACGTCCCCCCGGGCGCGCTGGCCGTCTCCGGCGGCCCGCAGCGGAACCTGGAGGGCTGGGTGGAACGCCGTCGTCCGGGCACCGCGGCCGCCGAGGCCGCGGCCCGCGCCCGCCGCGCCGCCGAGGGGGAGCACCCGGAGGCCTGAGACACGCCGTTCCGGGCACGGCCCGCCGAGGTCGTCCGCCCCGGAACCCGCCGGGCTCGGTCGGCGGGCGGCGCCCGGTTCGCGGCCGACTGGCGCTCGGCTGGGCCGGTGGTGTCGTCCCGGTCCCGCGCCGGGCGGTGGCGGGTCGTCCGCTCGCCGGTGGCCGGGCGCGGTCCCCGCTCCGGATGGGACGGAGCCGCCCACCTCCGAGACGCCGTCCGTCCGGCGGGCCCGGCTGACCAGGGCGCGCGACCGGTGTCCCCGCCGTCGACCGGCGCCGGGCCGGGCCGGGACGGCACCGCCATCCGGGGGTTCACCGGCGCGGCCGATGGGAGCAGCCCGTTGGCCGATGTGTGACGTGGTCGGCCCGTCATGTGGTCGCAGCGCCAACGCCCGGACAGGTACCGTTCGTGGGGCCGTGAAGGTCGCGGCACCGAGCCGTAACGTCTTGAGAGGTAAACAGCGGTGTTGATCTTGCTCAGGTACGACTGCTTCGGAGGGACCGGCGCGTGAGCCCGATGGCTGGCACTCCCAAGAAGAACCTGATGTTGTTCTCCGGCCGGGCCCACCCGGAACTGGCCGAAGAGGTCGCCAAGTACCTCAACGTCGGCATCACCGCGCAGTCCGCCTACGAGTTCGCCAACGGCGAGCTGTTCGTCCGGTTCGAGGAATCGGTCCGGGGCTGCGACGCCTTCGTACTCCAGAGCCACTGCGCTCCCATCAACACCTGGCTGATGGAGCAGTTGATCATGGTGGACGCGCTGAAGAGAGCCAGCGCGAAGCGCATCACCGTGATCATGCCCTTCTACCCCTACGCCCGACAGGACAAGAAGCACCGGGGCCGCGAGCCCATCTCGGCACGGCTCGTCGCCGACATGTTCAAGACGGCCGGCGCCGACCGGATCATGTCCGTTGACCTGCACACCGCCCAGGTGCAGGGCTTCTTCGACGGCCCGGTCGACCACCTGCTCGCCCAGACGCTGCTGGCCGGCCACGTGGCGAAGACCTACCAGAACCGCGAGATCACCGTCGTCTCCCCGGACTCCGGCCGGGTGCGCCTCGCCGAGAAGTGGGCCGACACCCTCGGGCAACGTCCACTGGCGTTCATCCACAAGACCAGGGACCCGTTCAAGCCGAACGAGGCCATGGTGAACCGCGTCGTGGGTGACGTCCGCGACCGGGTGTGCGTGCTGATCGACGACATCATCGACACCGGCGGCACCATCGTGAAGGCCGCCGAGGCGTTGAAGGAGGCGGGTGCGGCCGAGGTGGTCATCGCCGCCACCCACGGCGTCCTCTCCGACCCGGCCACCGAACGGTTGGCCAACTGCGGGGCCAGCGAGGTCATCTTCACGAACACGCTGCCGATCCCCGAGGAGAAGCACTTCCCCGGTCTGACGGTGCTCTCGATCGCACCGCTGCTGGCCAGGGCGATCCAGCAGGTCTTCGAGGACGGCTCGGTCACCAGCCTCTTCGACGGCGACGCCTGACCGGCACGAGGTGACGGGCCCGACCGGTCCTCCGGTCGGGCCCGTCGTCCGTCGACACCCTCCGCTGGCGAGCTGGCGGCACGCATGCCACCGCGCCCGCGCGTCCCGCCAGCCGAGGGCCGCGTGGCCGGTGGGCGCTCCTCCCGACGACCGGCCGGACCCCGCCACCAGCCAGCCCCTCCTCAGAACAGGTTGACGACCTCGATCGCGGCGAGGACGGCGAACAGCGCCACGCACACCCCCAGCAGACCGTTGGACACCCAACGCGACCGGTACGGGCGCGGGGTGCGCCGCGAGTTGAGCAACAGCACCAGGGTCAGCGCCAGGAACGGCATGAACAGGGCGCCGAGCACGCCGTAGGCGACGATCAGTTGGAACGGCCGGTCGAGGAAGAGCAGCGCCATCGGGGGGAAGGTCAACCACAGCAGGTAACCCCGGTAGGCGGTGCTGCGCTCCCCGGCCCTCCGGTCGTAGTCGTGCTGGTCCGCCTGGCCGCTGGGCGGGGCCGGCAAGGCCACCTCCCCGGCGGCGGCCGCCTCCTCCACCCGCCGCGTCGGCTCCGGCCGGTCGGCGGGAGCGGCCTCGGCACCGGCGTCCGCCGGTGCCGCCGGCGGCGCCTCGCGGTGGCGGAACACCCGCCACCAGTCGGCGAACAGCAGGCTGACCCCGTTCCACACCCCGATGAGGGAGCTGAAGGACACGGCGAAGAAGCCCACCAGGAACGGGATCCGGGCCCACTCGCCGTAGTTGGCGTCCAGGGTGTCGGCCAGGGTCAGCAGCCCACGGTCGCCGGAGAGCACGTCCTGCCCCAGCAGCATCTCCGAGCCGACGATGAGCATGGCGACGACGAACACCCCGGTGGTGACGTACCCGACCGTGTTGTCCAGCCGCATCATCGCCAGCCAGCGGGGGGAACGCCAGCCCTTGGCGTGGGTCCAGTAGCCGTAGGCCGCCATCGTGATCGTGCCCCCGACGCCGCCGGCCAGGCCGAGGACGAACACGAGCGACCCGGGCGGCAGGTCGGGCACCAGACCACCGGCCATCGCGGTGAGGTTCGGGACGACCAGGACCGCGGTGCCCACCACGGTCACGAACATGACCCCGACCAGTGCCGTCATGAGCTTCTCGATGAGCGCGTAACGGCCGAACCAGACGATGCCGAGCCCGGCGAGGCCGCACAGAATCCCCCACTCCCGCACGGAGAGCACGGGGAAGAGCGCGTTGAGCGGCAACGCGGACGCCGACATCGCCGTCGCCCCGTAGACGAAACCCCAGACGACGGCGTAGGCGCCGAAGTAGATCAGCGTCCAGCTACCCAACTGGCGCCACCCGCTGAGCATGGTCTGCCCGGACGTGAGGTGCCAGCGGCCGACCGCCTCCGCCAACGCGATCTTGAGCACGGTGCCGAGCAGCACCGCCCACAGCAGCGTGTACCCGTACCGCGAACCGGCCACCAGGGTGGCGACGAGATCCCCCGCGCCCACCCCGGTGGCCGCAGCCATGATCCCGGGGCCGAGTTGGCGCAGCCTGGCCCGCACGGGTGGCCCGTCGTCCGCCACCCGCCCCGATCCCGCACCGACCGTGTCAGACATGGCACCGAACGTAGTACCCCGTCTGCCCGAACGGAAGAATCCCGACGCCGGGACACCGGGGCACGACGTGTTCGCGGGGCTCACCGTGATCCAGCCGGGACGCGATCCCGGCCACCCCGGCCCAGCGGGCGGAATTCAGGGAATATCGAGTCGGAAACTCACCAACTCGCCTTCGCGGAGCATTCCACTACCCCGATCGTCGGCACGCGGAGAACGTTGTGCGCCTACCGGAGAGCTCTTCGCACGCGCCTCCGCGCGCACGGGACCAGCATCCGCTCCGGAAATCCCACGGGCTCGACGAGCGCAGCAGGGGAACGCGGCGACCTCCGCCCACCGGAGAGCAGGGGGAGTCCTCCCACCACGACCGTACGGTGGTCGCCGACCCTCCTGACCTGTGATGCCCTGGCCCGCGCCGCCATCCGGAGCCTGACACGCCAGCGTGGATTCCGGCGCACCGCGATGCGCCCGGGAACAGGGCCGGCCATCGCGGGACGCACTCCGGTTCGAGTAGCCCGCGGCGGAGCGAGATTTCCGAAATCCCACTACCCGCCCTTCCACGATCAGGAATTTCTGACCGGGTCGGCGCCATGAGTAGCCTTGTCGGTCCGACCCAGCGGAGCGATCATCCGGTATCCAGCAGCGGGATGTCCTCCGAGGCCCATTGGGAGAACCTTCTTGCTGCGAGCAGTGGACATTCGGAAGTCGTACCGATCCGGGACCGTACCGGTGCCCGCGCTGCGGGGAGTCAGCCTGGACGTGGCGGCCGGCTCCCTCACGGCCGTCATGGGACCGAGCGGCTGCGGGAAATCCACCCTCCTCACCGTCGCCGGCGGGTTGCGGGCCGCCGACTCCGGGACGGTGGTCGTCGCGGGAGTGGACCTCGCGTCCCTCTCGGACTCCGCATCACACCGCCACCGCCGGCGCCACATCGGCTTCGTGTTCCAGGACTACAACATCGTCCCCACCCTGAACACCATCGAGAACGTCATGCTGCCCCTCGAGCTCGACGGCCGGAAGCGCTCACACGCGCGGACGGAGGCGGAACGGGCGCTGGCCGCCGTGGGGATCGACGACCTCGCGGCACGCCACCCCGACGCCCTCTCCGGAGGCCAACGGCAACGGGTCGCGCTCGCGCGCGCGATCTGCGGTGAACGCGGGCTGATCCTCGCGGACGAACCCACGGGCGCCCTGGACTCCGCCGCCGCCGGGCAGGTCCTCGACACCCTCGTCGGCCTGGTGCGCGACGGAGCGGCGTGCCTGGTCGTCACGCACGACGAGGCGGTCGCGGCCCGAGCCGACCGCGTCGTGCGCATGAGGGACGGCCTGGTGATCGACGACGGGCGGGAGGGTTCCTCCTCGTGACCGCGACACGTCTCCTGTTCCGCCTCGCGCTGCGGTCCCTGGCGCGACGGAAGGCGCGTACCGCCCTCCTCGTGGCGGCGATCTTCCTTCCATTGACGATGGCGGTGACGGCCTCGGTGCTGGCGACGACGTCGCAGCCGACGGCCGAGGCCGCGACCGAGCAGCGGCTCGGGCAGGCCGGCGCCCTGCTGGTGAACCAGGAACTGGTCGGCTCGGACGGGGTGGACGCGGCGCTACGCTCGGCGGAGTCGGCGCTGGCCGAGAGCCTCGGACGCGAGGTGCCGCTCGTGCCCGAGGTCACCACCCCGCTGCCGGCACGCCTCGGGGACCGGGAGGTCGCCTCCTATGGGCACGGCCTGGACCTCGACGAGGAGATCCACCAGGGGCGCTACCTCCTCGTCGAGGGGCGCCACGCGCGACGCGGCGGGGAGGTCGCCGTCTCCGTCGAAGTGGCGGACCGGCTCGATCTGGCCGTCGGGTCCACGGTCCAGCTCGGCGGCCGCCGAGAGGAGGCCATCGTCACCGGGATCGTGTCGGACGCGGGGTCCACGACCCGGAGCTTCGTCGTCGTCGACGTCGCCACCGCCGCCAACCACTCCCCCGAGGCCACGCGGGGCGAGGAGAACGCCACGGGCTCGACGTACGCCGGAACCGTCGCCTGGTACGCGCGGGAGGAGATCGTCCAGACCCCAGAACTGGCGGCTGCCGGGTGGCAGGTCCGGTCCCGGGGTGACGCCCTGCTGGACCACGGCCACCCCGGCTCCGAGGGGGCGGGAAGCCTCCTCCTGGTCATCGCGGCCGCAGTCGTGGCGGAGACCACCCTCGTCATCTTCGCGGTGTTCACCGTGGTCGTCCGCAGCACGGCCCGGGAATCGGCCCTGCTGGCGGCCGCCGGCGCCGATCCCGCCGCACGACGGCGGGTGGTCACCTACCAGGGGGTCCTCCTGGGACTCGCCGCCACCGTCGCCGCCGTTCTCGTCGGTGTGCTCGCCGCCCGGCTGCTGTCCGATCCCTTCGCGGCCAGTCAGGGCCAGATTGGGGGCCGATCCGGCTGGACCCGGTCCAGATCGGCCTCCTCCTCCTGCTCGGATTGTCGGCTCCGGTGGTGGCGGCGCGCACAGCGGCCGAGCCCGCCGCGCGGCTGGACGTGGCCGCCGCCCTGCACGGGGGTGACCTGCCGGGCAGCTCGGGGGGCAAGGGCTTCCGCCCGGCGCTCACCGCCGGCCTGGTGGGCTCGGCGTTGGCCCTGGCGTCGGGGGGCGCCCTGCTCGCGGCGCCGCCGCTGGTGGCCGGTGCCGCCCTGCTCCTCGTCGTCGCCGCCGGCACCGGAATGGGCGCCCTGACCTCCCGCGTGGCGCGTTTCGCGGACCGGCTCCCGCTAGTGGCGCGGTTGGGCGCGCGATCGGCGGCGCGCACGCCGTCGAGGACCACGGCGGTCGCGGTGGTCCTGGTCAGCACCACCGTGCTCGCGGGTGTCGTGCTGGTCGGTATGGGCGCCCTGACCAGGAAGGCCGAGGACGCCTACGTCCCCCAGGTGCCGCACGGGTCGATGTGGGTGACGTTCAGCGCTCCGGTCGGCGACGCGACGCTGGCCGCGCTGGCCGAGGCGGCGGGCACGGACGAGGTGATCCCCCTCCGCCCCGCGCGAACACCCCCAGACACGCGGCGGGACCACCCGGAAGGCGCCGGCGCGCTGCTCCTGTCGACCCCGGTGGAGGACTGCGTGGACCGGGGGGCCGGCGACCTGGTCCACGTGGATGACTGCCTGGCCCACACCGGATACCCACAGTGGCGCACCGAGGTCGTCGTCACGCCGGAGCGGCACCTGCCCGCACTGCTCGACCGCCCCGCCACGGAGGCGGAGCTGTCGGCGTTCCGCCGGGGCGCCGTCCTGGTGCTCGACGACCGGCTCCACGACTCGGGCACCGCCACGGCTCGGGTGGAAGGTTCCGAGTCGGACGGATCCGCCCCGGACACCCTCGACTTCGAGGCGGTCCACGCCCCCGTCGACGTCGCGTACGCGCAGACACCGATGGCCCTGCTCTCCGCCTCCGCCGCCGCCGATCGTGGCCTCATCTGGGATGCCGACCCCTACCTGGTCTACGTGCCGGCAGAGGACATCACCCGCGACACGGAGGACCGGGTGCGGGCACTGCTCACCGCCGACGTCGGGCAGCACTACGGCCTCGGCGTGGAGCGGGGCCCGGAAGCGCAGCGGGTCCTCGCCACGAGCACGGTGGTCGCGGCGCTGGCCCTCGCGGTGCTCGGCGGCACGTTGGCGCTGGTCGCCACCGCGCTGTCGGTCAGCGAGACCCGGCGGGAGCTGGCGACCCTGGCGGCGGTCGGGGCGAGCCGCCGGTTCCGGGGGGCGGCCGTCGCCGCGCACGCCTCGGCGGTGACCGCCACCAGCGTCGGGCTCGGTCTCCTCGTGGTCGTCGCGCTCGCTCCGGCCGTCGTGCTCGCCCTGGAGGGCGGCTGGTCAGTGCTCCCGTGGTGGGGGCTGCTCGGGGCCGCGCTCAGCTGCTGGTGCGTGGCCACCCTCGCCGCCTACCTCGGATCCCGCTGGTCGGTGCGGGGCTAGCGCACCGCGTGCTGGGCCGGCGAGGCCGGCGGACTACCTGGAACCCGCTCGATGCCGGCACGCCCGGCTGGTGCCGGCCCGTCCCGTTCGGCTGGGCCTCCCCCAACAGGTGGGCGGCGACGGGCCGTGACCGGGCGGCGACCCCCGGCCGCCCACCGGGCCGTGGGCGTGGGCCGTGCGGACCAGGAGTTACCCCCGGTTCCCGCTGCTCCGCGCCCCGGCCTACACTTGTCGGGTTGCCTCGGCGAGGCCAGTACACGCTCTGGTGTGATCGACGCGGCGGCTGCTCTGGCCGCGCTCTGTCACGACGAGCGCGCCGCGCCGCCGCGACCACGACGCTGATCGACCGTCCGCCGCCATCCCCAGCAAGGAGTGCATCGCCGTGTCCCAGGTACGTCTTGCCGCTGAGCCGCGCACCGAGTTCGGCAAGGGTGCCGCCCGCCGCACCCGCCGCGCCGGGAAGATCCCCGCCGTCCTCTACGGCCACGACTCCGACCCGAAGCACCTGTCGCTGCCGGCGCTGGAGTTCGCCAGGGTCGTCCGGGAGCAGGGCTTCAACGCCGTCCTGTCCCTCGACATCGCCAACGGTGGGTCGGAGCTGGCCCTGACCAAGACGGTCACCACCCACCCGCTGAAGAACTACATCGAGCACGTGGACCTGCTGCTGGTCAAGCGCGGCGAGAAGGTCACCGTCGACGTGCCCGTCACCGTCGCCGGTGAGCCCGGCCCCGGCACCCTGGTGGACCAGGAGCTCACCGAGATCCAGGTCGAGGCCGACGCGCTGAACATCCCGGAGTCCTTCGAGGTCTCCGTCGCCGGCGCCCGTGAGGGCTTCCAGGTGACGGCCGCCGACGTGCCGCTGCCCTCCGGCGTCACCCTGGTCAGTGAGCCCACCACCCTGCTGGTCAAGGTGGAGGCCTCTCCGACGGCCGCCCAGATGGACACCGGCGAGGAGACCGCTCCGGCCGAGGGCGAGTCCGAGGAGAGCTGATCCGAGCGCCCGACCTCCTGGTCGGGCCGCGTTCGGACCAGCGACGAGACACCGAGCACGCGCGGCGCACCCCGGATTCGGGGTGCGCCGCTCGCCGTCAGACAGGATGTGACACCCGCACCATGGGTTTGACCGCCGCCGACGTGAGCAACGTGGTCATCCGGAAGTCGCCCAGGTTGCTCCGTTCCCGGGGCTACGACGTGGACGAGGTCGACTCGTTCCTCCGCCTCGTGGTGGAGGCGCTGGACGGGCACTCCCGGTTGACGGCGCGGGACGTGCGTCGGGTCGCGTTCCGCGGCCCGCCGACCGGCCGGCGGGGCTACCACCGGGACGACGTCGACGGCCTGCTCGACCTGGTGGAGATGGCCCTGCGGGAACGCGGCCGCTGACCGGTTCCCTGCCCCCGACCGGGTCAGGCCACCGGCCGGCCGTGCTGTCCGGTTCCGGGATCGACGGGCCAGGGGTGCGACCCCGCCGTCCCGGGGCACGGCACCGGTAGGGTCGGTCCGCTCGCGGGCCTCGACTGGAAAGGGTTGGCCGTGACAACCGAGGACACCCCGTTTCTGCTGGTGGGACTGGGCAATCCCGGGCCCCGCTACGCCGGGAACCGGCACAACGTCGGCTTCATGGTGCTGGACCTGCTGGCCGGCCGGCTCGGCGCCCGCTACAAGGGCCACCGCAGCGGTTGCGACGTCGCCGAGGGACGGCTGGGCGGCGTTCGGGTGGTCCTGGCGAAACCCCGTTCCTACATGAACGTCTCAGGTGGCCCCGTCGTCGGCGCCGCCCGCTTCTACAAGATCCCGCCGGCCAGGACGGTCGTGGTGCACGACGAACTGGACCTGCCCTACGGGGCGATCCGGTTGAAGTCGGGCGGCGGCGAGGGCGGCCACAACGGGCTGCGGTCCATCACGTCCTCGACCGGTACCCGCGACTACCTCCGGGTCCGGTTCGGGGTGGGTCGACCGCCCGGTCGGATGGACCCGGCCGCCTACGTCCTCAAGGACTTCTCCGGGGCCGAACGCAAGGAGTTGGAGTTCTTCGTCGACCGGGCGGCCGACGCGGCGGAGGCGGTGGTCACCACCGGCCTGGAGGCCGCGCAGAACACCTTCCACGCGCTCTAGGTCCCGACGTCGCCGGAAGCGTTCCACGCCTCAGCCGTCGTCCCGGCGCCCGCCGGCCCGCGCCGCACCCGAGCCCGGGGGTCGACACGCGGTGACACCCCGAGCCGGGGTCCGGTCCCGGTCAGCTTCCGCCGGACTACCGGTGACGGGTGCGGAACGGGGCAACCCCCCCGGGCCGGGACCGCGCTTCGCGGGCTACCGGGCGGAGCGGCGGATCGTCCGGATCCCGACCGCCAGCCCACCCGCGCAGGTCAGTGCCGCCGCCACCGCGCCCCACAGGACGGTGGACGAGGCGAAGGTGCCCATGAACAGCTCTCGTTCGGCGTCGACGATGTAGGTGAGCGGGTTGAACCGTGCCACGGTCCGCATCCAGTCCGGGCCGGTCTCCAACGGGAGCATCATCCCGGACAGCAGGAGCAGGGGGAAGGTCAGTGACTGCTGCACCGTCCAGAACATCCATTCCTTCCCGCGCGTGGCGATCGCGAGGGCGTAGGACAGCGCGCCGAGGCCGATGCCGAACACTCCCAGGAGGAGGATCCCGACGAGCACGTGCGCGAGATGCGGCGTGACGCCGAGCGGTACGGCTACCAGCGTGATCACCAGTGCCTGGACGACCAGGGGCGCGAACTCCTTGAGCGCGCGCCCGGTGAGGATGGACGCGCGGGACAGCGGAGAGGCGAGGATGCGCTCGTAGGACCCGGTCTGCATCTCGTACTGGAGGTTCGACCCGGTCATGCCCGTGCCGAAGACGCAGATCATCACGATCACTCCGGGCAGGAACCACTCCAGGGCGCTCGCGTCGCCGATCCCGTCACCGCCGACCATGCCTCCCAGCAGTGGCGCGAACAGGGCCAGGAACACCAACGGCTGGAGCAGGGAGAAGACCAACGAGAACGGGTCACGCAGCACGACCACGATCTCGCGGGTGAAGACAGCTCGCGTGTCGCTCAGGAAGCGACCGATGCGGCCGCCCGTGCCGTCCTCGTCGGCGGCGTGCACGTGTTCGATCGTCTGGGCGTTCATGCGGCATCCGCTCCGTCCGTGGTGTTCGCGGTCCTGGCCGCCGCCGAGCCGTCCTCCGCCGCGTCGGGGGTGTCGTCCTCGCGCAGGCTGCGGCCGGTGAGGTTGAGGAAGACGTCGTCGAGCGTGGCCTCTCGGATCGCCGCCGCCTCCGGGCGGGCTCCCGCCGCCTCCAGCAGGTGGAGGATGCCCGGCAGCTGCCGTGCGCCGTGGTCGGTCGCGAGGACGACCGCCTCCCCGGCCCGCTCCTCGAAGCGGTCGGCGTAGCGCTGGTCCGCCCGCAGCGCCCGCTTCGCCACGTCGGCCTCGTCCACGGCGCCGAAGGTCAGGGTGATCACGTCGTCGGCGTGGTCGAGCTTGAGCCTGCCCGGCGAGTCGTCGGCGATGACCGTGCCGTGGTCGATCACGATGACGCGCTCGGCCATGTCGTCGGCCTCCTCCAGGTAGTGCGTGGTGAGCACGAGCGTCATGCCGAGGTCATCGCGCATCCGGATGATGTGTTCCCACAGGTTCGCCCTCCCCTGCGGGTCCATGCCGGTGGAGGGCTCGTCGAGGAACAGCAGCGGCGGGTGGTTCATCAGACCCATCGCGACGTCGAGGCGACGACGTTGCCCGCCGGAGAGGCTCATGACGGGGCGCTTCTCGAGCCCGTTCAGCTGTAGCGCGCGCAGGAGCTCCGCCGCGCGCTCGCGGGACACGGCCGGCGCGAGCCGGTGGAACGAGCCCTGGGCGCGCAGCTCGTCGATGACCCGGTAGTTGTGCCCGGCGCCGTTGCCCTGGCCGATGTAGCCGATGCGGCGGCGGACGAGGGCTGGTTGGGTGCGCACGTCCGCCCCGGCCACCCTCGCACTACCGGAACTCGGGCTCAGCAGGGTGGTGAGCATCCGCAGGGTGGTCGACTTGCCCGCTCCGTTCGGCCCCAGGAAGGCGACGAGCTCGCCCGGCGCGACGTCGAGGTCGACCCCCTTCACCGCGTGGACGAGCTGCTTCCCCCGCTGGAAGGTCTTGGTCAGACCCTCAGTGTGGATCATGGGAACCTTCATTCGCGTACGGTGTACCGAAAATGACGAGCGTCATTAACATACGATGTACGGGAATTGCCACGAGGATTGTGCGATCCGGGCACGACGTCTGGGAGGCTGGTCGCGTGACTGACAGGAGACCGACGTCCGCTCCGACGGGGCAGGGAACATCGGAGCCCGCGAGCGCCTGCCCGCCGCCCGAGGCGGTGCCGAGGTCCACGGCGGAGGTCGCCCGCCGACTCGCCCTGCTGTGGGACCCCCCCACGCCGTCCCCGCTCGGGCGCCGGGCGCGGCTGAGCCTCACCGCGGTCGTGGACGCGGCCATCGGCCTCGTCCAGGAGTCCGGACTCGAGGCGCTCTCGATGCGCGGGGTGGCCGCGCGGCTCGGCGTGGGCGCCATGTCCCTGTACACCTACGTGCCCGGCCGCACCGAACTCGTCGACCTCATGATCGACCGCGCGTACGAGGCTTTCGAGCTCCCCGACCCGGAGGCCGACTGGCGTCCCGCCCTGGAGCAGTACGCGAGGCAGCTGCACGCGCTGCTCGGACGACATCCGTGGATGCTCACGCTCAACCGGACCCGGCTTCCGCTCGCACCGCACGTGCTCGACGCCGACGAGGCCGGGCTCCGCACGTTGATCGACACCGGACTGCCGGAACATCGGGTGGTCGAGGTGGTCGAACTCGTCAACGGGCTCGTCTGGGGCCTCGCCTCCACCGCCGCGCGCGAGGCCGCGGAGAGCAGTGAGACCGGCCAGGGGTACGGCGAGTACTGGCAGGAGTGGAGCGGTTTCTGGGTGACCTACTTCGACGTCGAGCGCTACCCGACGATGACGCGGGTCTACCAGGCTGGCGCGTTCGACGACGGCGTCGACTTCGACCGCGTCCTCGGTCGCCTGCTCGACAGCGTGGAGAACACGATCGACCAGTACTCCACCGGGGCGTCCCCGGCGTCTCGGCACGACTGAACGGAGCCAGCGCGGGGGCGAGTTCGCCGTGAGGGGTCAGCGTCCCCGACGTGCTGGGCGGTCTTCGACGGCGCACTCGCTGGGAGGCATCTCGATCGGCGGGCCTGGCCGCGCCGGACGCCACCGGCGGCTGCTCACCCGGGCGCCGAGAGGTGCCCGGGGATGGCGTGGGCGGACGCGGGCCGGCCGGCCAACGGTCGACGCCGTGGGGACGTCGAGCGGACCGGCCGCCCTCGCCCCGGGGACCGCTGCCGCGGAATGGGCGCCCCACCACGGCATGCCATGCCAGCTGGATCGCGCCGGCACTCCGTCGGAGCCCGGACCGGCGGCACGGCTCCGCCCCTGGCCAGGGACGCAACCGAGCACGGAGCCCCGAGGAGGGGACTCCGGACCACGTGGGCGGGCGCGCACCACGCGCCCCTCATGCTCCCGGCGCCCGGCTCAGCCCTCCGCCAGTTCGGCGGCGGCCAACCACTCCAGCTCGACCTCCTCCTTCTCCGCGACGACCTTGCGGAGTTCGGTGTCGAGCTCGGTCAGGCGGTGCGGGTCGCTGCCGGCCTCGGCGATGGAGTCGTTGATCCGCTCCTCCTTCGCCGTCAGCGTGTCGAGCCGACGCTCCAGCTTGGCGAGCTGCTTGCGGGCGGCGCGCTGTTCGGCGGCCGTCGCCTTCGCGGCGGCGCTCTTCCCACCGCCGGCCGGGGAGACCGAGGAGGTCGTCCCGCCACCGCCCCGGCCCGAGTCCAGGTCCTCCTGGCGTCGACGCAGGTACTCCTCGATGCCCCCGGGCAGGTCGGTGATCACTCCGTCGCCGAAGAGGGCCACCACCTGGTCGCAGACCCGTTCCACGAGGTAGCGGTCGTGGGAGACGACCACGAGGGTTCCCGGCCACGAGTCGAGCAGGTCCTCCAGCTGCTGGAGCGTGTCGATGTCGAGGTCGTTGGTCGGCTCGTCGAGCAGCAGGACGTTCGGTTCCGCCATCAGCAGCCGGGCCAGTTGCAGCCGACGGCGTTCACCGCCGGAGAGGTCCGAGACCGGGGTCCACTGCCGCCCCTTGGGGAACCCGAGCCGTTCGGCGAGCTGGGACGCCGCGAGCTCCAGCTTGCCCAGCACGATCCGCTGGGCGATCTCCTCGATGGCTTCGAGGACCCGCAGGTCACCGGGCAGGTCGTCCAGTTCCTGCCGCAGGTGGGCCAGCCGGACCGTCTGCCCCCGCAGGCGGCGGCCACCGTCGGGTTCCCGCTCCCCCGCCAGCAGCCGCAGCAGGGTCGTCTTGCCGGACCCGTTCACCCCGACCAGGCCGATGCGGTCCCCAGGACCGATCCGCCAGGTGACCCGCGACAGCAGGGACCGCTCCCCGACACGCAGGTCGGCGTCCTCGATCTCCAGGACGGTCCGCCCGAGCCGCCGCTTCGCGAAGCTCAGCAGTTGCACCGAGTTCCTGGGTTCCGGCACGTCGGAGATCAGCGCCTCGGCGGCCTCGATGCGGAACCGGGGCTTCGAGGTCCGGGCGGGCGCGCCACGCCGCAGCCAGGCGAGTTCCTTGCGGGCGAGGTTGCGCCGCCGGTCCTCGGCGGCCTGGGCCTGCCGCCCGCGCTCCGCCCTGGCGAAGATCCAGTCCGCGTAGCCGCCCTCGTACTGTTCGACGCGGCCGTCGACGACCTCCCAGGTCCGGGTGCAGACGGTGTCGAGGAACCAGCGGTCGTGGGTGACGACGATGAGCGCGCACCGGCGCGCGGTGAGGTGTTCGGCCAGCCAACGGACACCCTCGACGTCGAGGTGGTTGGTGGGCTCGTCCAGCACCACCAGGTCGAGCTCCTGGACGAGCGCGGCGGCCAGCGCCACTCGGCGTCGTTCACCACCGGAGAGCGTGCCGATGCGCGTGTCCAACCCCCGGTCGGTGATGCCCAGCCCGCCGAGCACGGAGCGCACCCTGGGGTCGGCCGCCCACTCGTGCTCGGCGGCGAATCCCAGGGGTTCCAGCACGGCCTGCCGGATGGTCGACGCCTCGGCCAGTTCGGTGCGCTGCGTCACCACGGCCATCCGCAGGTCGGACACGTGGCTCACCCGGCCCGAGTCGGGGGGCTCACTGCCGGCCAACACCTCGAGCAACGTGGTCTTGCCACCACCGTTGAGGCCGACCACGCCGACGCGTTCGCCGCGGGAGACACCGAGCGAGACGTGGTCCAGCAGGGTCCGCACCCCGTGCGACTTGGACACGTCCTCCAGGTTGACGAGGTTCACCATGCGTTGAGCCGCTCCGTGCTTCCGGCCGCCCGGCCCACCTCCCCGTGCGGGGGAGGACGCCGACGGCGGCCACGTTCCGTGCCGTCACTCCCTCCGAGACTACGCAAGGGAGGGTCGCGTCCGGCCCCGGACCTTCGAGGGCTGGCGGCCGGGCCCCTCGGCCGGGGCGGTCGGCGACCCCGGGCGGGGAGGGGCCCACCGCCCCTCCCCCGGTCCGCTCGGGCGCCGGCCGGTCACCGCCCCTCGCGGAGCGCCGTGATCGCCTCCCCGAGCTTCTGGGCGAACCTCCGGTGGTCGGCGCCGAAGAAGTTCGCCACCCGCCCGTTCGGGGACTCCGAGACCTGGTTGACGATCCGCCCGTCCTCGGTGTCCGACCACTGGATCAGGGGTGCCTTGGTCGTGCGCCCCAGCCGGTCCCGGACGGTGATCCCGATCTGGCCGGTACGGAGCCGGGGCTTCTCGAAGACCCGTTCCAGGGTCCGCACGGCCGAGCTCTGCGCTCCCGCCGCCCGGGGGCGGTCCTGCTCCAGGAAGCTGTGGTCCTCGTCGATCTCGTCGTCCCGGCGGTGCCGGCCCGTCGGCGCCGGGCGCGGCTCGGCGGCGGGCATCGGCAGGGTGACCGAGGGGATCGACGCCGCCGGCGCCTCGGGCAACAGGGCCAACGCCGAGTAGACGAGGCTGCTGGCCCTGATCTCCTCGACGCGGATGCCACCCCCGAGTTCCCCCCGGACCCGATACCCGACCTCACCGTTCCCGGCGACCAGCAGGGCCTGGTGCCCGCCCTGTTCCTTCAGGTCGGTCATCCAGATCATGTCGACGGCCAACGGTGGCCGGGCCATCATCAGCAGGGCGTCCTCGACCTCCGTGTTGGCGCGAATCCCGTCCCCGAGGCCGGAGGCGGCGAGCTGGTTGTAGACACGGCGGCGGATCTCCGCGCGCTCGTCCATGGTCTCGCCGTGGGACCTGACCCGTAAGGGGTAGGGGTGGCGGCCGAGGCCACCGTCCTCCCAGAGGATGTCGTACTGCTGCGCGGTGAGTCGGAACGAGAAGGACATGGTCAGCCGTTTCGGTTGGTCTGGTCGCGGTGGCTCGGTGGGCGGGCCGAGACCTGGAGGAGGGCCCACCGGGCCGGGAGCGGGCAGCGCGTGGCCGGTCCCCTTCGCACGGATCCCCTTGTCCACGCCGAACACCACCCGGCGGGGCTCCTCCCCCTGCGGGTCCGGTGCCCGCCGGCGTCGGCGACCCGCCCCCCTGTTCACAGCAGCCAAACAGATCGGGTGCCCGCCGCGCAGTGAACTTCGATCAATTGCGACGTTCAGGTGATATCGACGTGAGGTGACGGTGGCCGACGCTCCCACGACCGCCTGCGGGGATGGGCGGAGGACCACTCCGGCACGCCGCCCTGGCGTGCCCGATCCCGGGAGCGGGATCTCGCCACCGCTGACCGGTCGGGATCAGGCGTGCACCTGGGGTGGGGTGGGGCGCGGGCTGTCCTCGCTGCTGACCACCCTGGCGCCCGGGACAGGACCGTGCGCGACCCGCACGGTGCGGCAGACCCCGACCCCGGAGAGCTCGGCGGCGACCCGGACGGCGGAGTCGCCGTCGGTGCACAGGAAGGCGCAACTGGGACCGGAGCCGGAGATCATGCCGGCCACGGCTCCCGCGTTGACCCCGGCCCGCAACGTGCGGCGCAGGGCGGGACGGAGGGAGACCGCCGCCGCCTGGAGATCGTTGCCCAGGAGCAGCGCGAGTTGGAGCGGATCACCGGAGGACAGGGCCTCCAGCACCGGTTCCACGCCACCAACCCGGGGCGGCGAGCCCTCCCGGCGCAGCCTGTCCAGCTCTGCGAAGACGTCGGGGGTGGACAGACCCCGACTGGCGAGGGCGATGACCCAGTGGAAGGTGTGCCGGGACAACACCGGCACCAGCCGTTCACCCCGCCCCGTGCCCAGGGCGTAGCCGCCGTGCAGGGAGAAGGGGATGTCGCTGCCCAGGGTCGCGGCGACACCGGACAGCTCGTCCCGCCCCATCTCCAACCGCCACAGGTTGACCAACCCGACGAGGGTGGCCGCCGCGTCGGCACTGCCGCCGGCCATGCCGCCCGCCACCGGGATGGACTTGCGGATGTCGATCCTGACCTTCAGGTGGTCCGGGTCGCGGCCGACGTGCTCGGCGAGCGCCCGGGCGGCCCGCCACGCCAGGTTCGAGGAGTCGAGGGGGACGGTGTCCGCTCCCTCGCCCGTCACGTCGAGCCCGGGTTCGTCGGCGACGGAGACGGTGACCTCGTCGGTCAGCGACAGGGCCTGGAAGATCGTCGCCAACTCGTGGTAGCCGTCGTCCCGCGCGTCACCGACGGCGAGGTGGAGGTTCACCTTGGCCGGGGCTCGAACGGTCACCGGGGGCGGTACTACTGCCAGCACCCTTGCAGCCTACGGGCGTTTGGCCGATCTTCCGCCCCCGAACCGGTGAGGATCACTCTCCGTAGAGCGGAACCGCGCTGCCTCGCCGCGCCGACCGCTCGGTTCGGGTAGCCCGAACGGGCAGGTGGCCACGATCGGCTAACGATCGCGCCGGGCGTCCGGGCGTCCTCCGAACGGTGTTCCTCGTGCTCGTCCCCTGCGCTGGGCCGTCCGGGCGGCGGCCGGCCGCCCTGACGAGGTGTCCACCGAACCGACGGCGTCGAGATCCACCCGAACAGCGGCCGACGCGGAACCGGGGCAGGAGCCGCCCGGCCGACCCGGGGGCGGTGAGTCGAATCACAGCGACGGTGGGACATTCCCAGGCACGCGCGGCCCGACGAGCGGCCTCGACCGCGTCCGGCGGCTGGCTCCCCCGCCCTTCGGGGGCTCGTCGTCCATCCCCTCCCCCGAGAGGGATGGACGACTCGTCACCAGCCCTGGACGTGAACCAGCAGGGCCACGACCAGGAAAGGGTATCCGGCGGACGCGGGCCGGCATCGCGCCTCGGCTCCCGAGGGGGCTCCGGTCACGGCCGCACGGACGTCATGACCGCTCCCGACGGGAGGGCTGGCCTCAGAAGGCCGGGACGACGCTGCCGTCCTGGTAGGTCCCCTCGATGAACTCGCGGACCTCCTCGGAACGCAGCAGCTCGGTGAGCTGCTGGATGCGCTCGTCGTCCACCAGCTCGGGCAGCGTGACCAGGCCGTTCGCGTACGGGCTTTCCTCGCCGTCCTCCAGGAGGATGGCGTCCTCGGTCGGATTGAGGCCGGCGTCGATGGCGTAGTTGCCGTTGATCACCGACGCGTCGGTGTCCGCGAGGCTCCTCGGCAGCTGGGCCGCCTCCAGCGGCTGGAAGCGCAGGTTCTTCGGGTTGTCCTCGACGTCCAGCTCGGTGGCGTTGTCCTCGGTGCCCTCGGCGAGCGTGATCAGACCGCTGTCGGCGAGCAGCCGCAGGCCGCGGGTCAGGTTGGCCGGGTCGTTGGCCAGCCCGATGACCGCCTCGTCCGGCAGGTCGTCGACGTCGTCGACCGACTCCGAGTAGAGCCCGAGCGGCTCGATGTGCACGCCCTCGACCCACTCGTAGTCGCCACCGTGGTCCAGCGTGAACTGCTCCAGGTAGGGGACCGTCTGGAAGTAGTTGGCCTCCAGCGACCCGTCCCGCAGCGCCGTGTTCGGCTGCACGTAGTCGGTGAACTCGACGACCTCGATCTCCAGGCCGGCGTCGGCGGCCAACTCCTCCTGGACGAAGTTCAGGATCTCCGCGTGCGGGGTGACGGACGCGCCGACGCGCAGCGGACCGTCGGCGGTGACCGGGGCCTGGGTGTCGGTGTCACCGCCCCCGTCGGACGCGGTCTCGCTGTTCCCGCAGGCGGCGAGCGTGGTGACGGCGGCGGCCGCGATGGCGACGGCGGTCAGGGAACGGTGTCGCACTCCCGGTTTCCTCTCTCCTGGCGCCGGCCCGTGGGCAGGCGCGTCTGCCGCGCCCGGGCATGGTCGTCCCCGGCACGGGTGTACTTGCTGGTGTGCCGCTCCCCGGTGGCGGGGGCGGCGCGGGTGTCACACCCGCAACGCCGACCGTCGACGGTCGATGGTGCGTGCGATGAAGTCCGAGGTCAGCTGGGTGAGCCAGGCGAGCCCGCCGAGCACCAGCACGGACGCCAGCAGGATCCGCTCGTCGTTGCGCTGGTAGCCGTGCCGGATCGCGAGGTCACCGAGCCCGCCACCGCCGATCACCCCGGCCATCGCCGAGTAGCCGATCAGGGTGACCGCCGTGACTCCGATCGCCGCGACCAGGGCGGGCCCCGCCTCGCGGAGCAGCACGCTCCGGACGAGGCGGAGCCTGCTGGCCCCGGTGGTGATGGCCGCCTCCACGACGGCCACGTTGACCTCCCGCAACGCCGACTCCACGAGCCGGGCCACGAAGGGCACCGCCCCCACCGTGAGCGGCACGATGACCGCGGTGGGGCCGATGGTCGTCTGCACGAGCGCCCTGGTGAACGCGCTGAGCACCACCAGGAGCACCACGAACGGGAGCGAGCGGCCGACGTCGACCACCACTCCCAGCACGCGGTGCGTGATCCGCCGAGGGGACAGCCCTGTCGGCGAGGTCATGTGCAGCACGATGCCGAGGGGGATCCCGCCGAGGGCGGCGAGCAGGGTGGCGATGCCGACCATGTAGACGGTGTCCCCGGTGGCACTGATCACCAGGTCGAAGACCCGGTCCCACGGGGTGGGTTCCCTCACGCGGCAAGTCCTCCGATATCGCGTGGCGCGCGGCGGATGACGGCGTCCCGTTCCGCGAGCCAGCTCAGCGCCCGTTCCGAGCGCTCGCCGTTGATTCCGATCTTGAAGCGGGCGACGGGTGTCTCACCGAGCCTGGTGAGCCCACCGCCCAGGATGGCCAGCTCCACGTCGTGGCGGTGCGCCGCCTCGGGGAGCAGGGCTCCCACGGCGGCGAACCCGACGAGGACCACCTCGGCGACCACGTCGTACTGGCCGATCTCGCGAGGCGTGGTGCCGGCCTGGTCGACCTCGGGGAGCAGGGAGGCCGTGATCCGGCTGCCTGGCTGGGTGAGCAGGTCCAGCACCTTGCCGTGCTCGACGACCCGCCCTCCCTCCAGGACCGCGACATCGTCGCAGATGCGGCGGACGACGGCCATGTCGTGGGTCACCACGAGCACCGTCACCCCGAGCTCGGAGCGCACCCGGTCGAGCACCGCGAGCACCGAGCCGGTCGTCTCCGGGTCGAGGGCCGAGGTGGGTTCGTCGGCGAGCAGCACCGAGGGGCTGGCCGCCAGCGCCCTGGCGACCGCGACGCGCTGCCGCTGGCCACCGGAGAGCTGGTCGGGGTAGCTGCCGGCCTTGTTGGTGAGGCCGACCAGGTCGAGCAGTTCGGCGACCCTGGCGCGCCGGGCCGGCGCGGCCACCCCGGCGCTCTCCAGGGGGAGGGCGACGTTGCCGGCGGCGGTGCGCTGCCGCAGCAGGGAGTCGCCCTGGGGGACGACGCCGATCCGGCGACGCGCGTCCCGCAGCTCACGGCCGCGCAGGGCCACCAGGTCGACGCCCTCGACGCGGATCGATCCCCGGTCGGGGCGTTCCAGCAGGGCGACGCAACGGGCGAGGGTGGACTTGCCGGCGCCGCTCGGGCCGACGACGCCGCAGACCGTTCCGGCCGGGACGCTGAGGGAGACACCGTCCAGGGCGAGCACGTGCTCGCCCTTACCGGGGAAGCTCTTGGTGAGGTTCTCGACAGTGATCATTGTTCGCTCCACACGACGGCAGCCAGCCACACGCGACCGCGCGCGAGGGCGCGGCGGTACGGGTGGGATGGTCAGGAAGAAGACGAGGACCAGGGGTGTTCCGCGGGACCGGTGACGTCCTTCAGCTGCCCATGAGTGGACAGCCGGACGTGGTCCGGCGGCCGTGGTCGACCACGCGTCGTCGGGTCAGGGCGGTGGCGATCAACATGCTCGCTCCATCGATCCTGGCGTTAGCACCTGCCCGCGAACGGGTGGTTGCTGCGGCGTCAACGAGCCAGGTCTCTCGGCCGCTCCGGATGGGCTGTCGCGATGAGTAAACCGAACGGAAACGTCCGCCCGCAAGTAGTTGGGGGTAGATCTGTGCCACACTGCCCGACCGGCCTAACGAGCACCGAGGGTGATCACCGCCCTCCGGCGGGGTGCCCCCACCCGCGAAGGGGGACGGACGGGGCGGTGGGCCTCCTGGTCGGCCGGTGCTCCGCCGGCCGGAGTCGTCCCGCCCCGCCGGGACCGGGCGACCGCCCCCACCCGCCGAGGCCGGTCGGTTCGGGGGTTCGGCGGAAGGCGGCCGGTGGTCGGAGCCGGGCGCCGGGCGGCCGGTCCTCGCGGACCGACCGCGCGCCGGTCACCCGGGTCGCGACCGGCTGGGGTCAGCCCCGACCGCTGAGAACCGCGGCCACCACGTCGGGGAGGGTGTCGGCGGGGTCCCGGGGTGCCGTCGGGCAGCGCCAGGCGATCACGTGGTCGGGGCGCACCAGCAGCGCTCCGGTGCCGGTGATGCCCACGCTCGCGGCCCAGGCCGGGTCGTCCACCCGGCGGTGCTCGACCCCGGGCGTGGCGGACGCGGCCCGCTCCCACGTGTCGCTGGCGCCGAGCAGGGTCAGTCCCCTGCCGACGAGGTCCAGGGCCGACCGGTCCGGGCCGAGCCTGTGGTGCGGGAGTCGCGATCCCGGCTGCCCGGTGAGCCCCAACCGGTCGAGCGGCGCGAGGGAGCCGTCGGGGACGAAGGCGCCGGCCGGGTACTGGTAGCCCATGAGGAGGGCCACGGGGTCGTGCGACGGGGTGCCGTCCCCTGACTCCACGCCCAGTTGGCGCAGGTTCGCCGTCTGCGCGCTGGCCTGGTCGGCGGTGAGCCACCCCAACCAGTGGCGCTCGACCTGGTAGCTGTCCAACAGGGATCGGGGAGCCGTACCGGAGACCACCCGGGCGAGCTTCCAGGCGAGGTTGTGGACGTCCTGGATGCCGGTGTTGGCACCGGCGGCGAGGTAGGGGGGCATGACGTGGGCGGCGTCGCCGGCGAGGAAGATCCGCCCGGCCGAGAAGCGGTCCGCGACGAACATCCCGGGTTCCCAGTCGAGGGCGCTGAGGATGCGCACGTCCAGGTCGGGCACTCCGGTCGCGGTGCGCACCGCCCGCGCCCAACCCGCGTGGTCCCGGCCGGGGGCCGGGTCGGCCATGAGCAGCCAGCGCCGGACCCCGTCGACGGTGAGCAGCATGCTCGGCACCTCGGGGTGCTCGATCTGGCACAGGTTGAACTCCCGGCCGCGCACCTGCGCGGAGAGGTCGGCCTCGAAGTAGACGTTGGTGGACCTCCCCAGGGTCCCTCGCCCGCTCCTGGCGATGCCCAACCGTTCCCTGATCGGGCTGTGCGCGCCGTCCGCCGCGATGAGGTACCGCGCCCGGATGGCACCGACGCGGCCGTCGGGGTCGCGGACGGTGGAGGTGACGGAGGTGCCGTCGTCCACCACCTCCAGCACGCGGTGTCCGAACCGCAGGTCGGCCCCGCGTTCGGTCGCCAGGGCGCGCAGCACGGGTTCCAGGGTGTCCTGGGCGCAGAGGCAGGAGTCGGACGGTGAGATCTCCGGTGCCGGGTCGTCCTCGCCGTGCCCCCAGGAGAGCGGTTCCGCCTCCACGAGCGTCCGGCCGGCCGCCATCCCCTCGAAGTCCGCGAGTGCCGCCGCGGCGGCCATCACGTCGGCCTCGGCGTTGACCTGGCGGAACAGTTCCATCGTCCGGAGGTTGATCCGGCGGGCCTTGGGTTGCGGCGACGTGGTGTCCCGCTTCTCCACCAGCACGGCGGGGACACCGTGCCACTCGAGGAAGAGGGCGGCGGACAGCCCGACCAGACCGCCGCCCACGATCAGGACCTCAGTTTCGTGTACGTCGTACATCACATGTACTTAGTACACCAATGGTTAGATGCGCGCGAAGGAGGTGTCCCTTGAGCAACGCGGTACCCGGACAGCCCGGAGCGCTCGTATGGACCCTGCCGGAGCCGCCGGGCCGGACGACGACCACGCTGAGCAGGGCCGCGATCGTGCGGGCCGCGGTCGCGGTCGCGGACGCCGAGGGCGCCGCCGCCGTCACCATGCGCCGGGTCAGCTCCGAGCTGGGCTCGTCCACCCCCATGTCGCTCTACCGGTACGTGGGCAGCAAGGACGGCCTCGTCGACCTGATGATCGACGCCGTCTACGGGGAGATCCCCGTGCCGGACGAACCGGTCGGCGACTGGCGGTCGGAGCTGGAACCGCTCTGCCACCGGGCCTGGTCGGTGATCCGGCGGCACCTCTGGTTCGGCGAACTCGTGCACCTGCGGCCACCCTTCGGCCCGAACGCCCTGCGCTACCTGGACTTCCGGCTGGCGGCGCTGGAACCCCTCGGCCTCCCGGCACGGGAACTCACCCGCATCACCGCGGCCCTCGACGGCCACCTGATCGGCTCGGCGCTCCAGCTCGCCGAGGAGACCCGGATGCGCCGGTCCAGCGGGCTGGCCGACGAGGCCGAACTCCGGGACTCGGTGCGGCCCTACCTGTCGTCCGTCACGGCCGGTGGCCGCTACCCGGCCTTCTCCCGGTGGGTCGGCGCGACCACCGACAACGACCTGGACGACCACGTCGAGTGGACGTTGCGCTGCCTGCTGGACGGCATCCAGGCGAGCCTGCGCCGCGACTGACCGGGGTTCGGGGAGCCTCGAGCGCCGAGCCGCTCCCGGCGGCCACGGCGGGCACCGGGACCGCCGGTCGAACCGGGGCCGGGGTGGCACGTGCCACCCGGGCCCGCCACCCGGGACCACGGGCGAGTGGACCGGCCGAGCAGCGGGCGCCCGGTCCGGTGGGCGTGGCGCTCAGCCGACCTCCGCGGCGAGCAGGATGCGTTCGGCGCGGGCGATGCGGACGAAGCCGTCCACCGGCAGCTGCTCGCCCCGGGTGGCCGGCGGCACGTCGGCGGCGAGCAGGATGCGTTCGGCGCGGGCGGCGGAGCCGGCCCAGCCCGCCAGGGCGGCGCGGAGGGTCTTGCGGCGTTGCGCGAAGGCGGCGTCGACCACGCGGAACACCGCGTCGCGGTCGACGCCGGTCGGGGAGTCCCGGCGGTGGAGGGCGACCAACCCGGAGTCCACGTTGGGCACCGGCCAGAAGACACCCCGGGGGATCGTGCCGGCCCGCCGGACGTCGGCGTACCAGGCGGCCTTGACGCTGGGCACCCCGTAGACGCGGCTGCCGGGGCCGGCGGCGAGGCGTTCGGCGACCTCGGCCTGCACCATGACCAGGGCGGTGCGCAGGGTGGGGACCTCCGCGAGCAGGTGCAGGACCACCGGGACGGCCACGTTGTAGGGGAGGTTGGCGACCAACGCGGTGGCCCCGGCGAGCTGGTCGCCGGTGACGCGCAGGGCGTCCTCGTGGAGCACGGTGAGCCGGTCCCGCAGCTCGGGGGCGCGGTCGGCCACGGTGCGCGGCAGCCGGTCGGCGAGCACCGGGTCGATCTCGACGGCCAGCACCCGCTGGCAGGCGGGCAGCAGGGCGAGCGTGAGCGAGCCGAGCCCCGGGCCGACCTCGACCACGACGTCGTCGGGACGCAGGTCGGCGGCGCCGACGATGCGGCGCACCGTGTTGGCGTCGTGCACGAAGTTCTGGCCCAGCTTCTTGGTGGGCCGGACGCCCAGCTGCTCTGCCATCCGACGGACGTCGGCCGGGCCGAGCAGCGCGCTCGACCCGGCCGGGGTTCCGCCGCGCGGATCGTCGTTCACTCCGCGAGACACTACGTCATCACGTGGGCAGCCCCAGCTTGGCGGCGCAGCCCGGCCACGAGCCGTAGCTGCCGCCGTTCGCGTCGCGGAGCCGGGTGGCGACAGCGATCTGCTGTTCTCGGGACGCCTCGTTGGGGTAGTTGGCGTACTGCTGGCCGCCGTAGGCGTCCCAGGTGGGCTTGCTGAACTGGAGGCCGCCGTAGTAGAGCCCATTGGCGCTGACGATCTGCCAGTTGCCGGTGGACTCGCAGTGGGCGAGGCGGTCCCAGACCCCTCCGTCCTGCACCGGGGGCGCATCCGCTGCCGGCGGCTGCTTGGTGCCGACCCGCACGACCCTGTTCTCGGCCTCGCGGATCACCTCGTCGCGGATCTGCTCCCGTTCCGTCTCCTCGCCGTTGACGAGGGTCACCAGGTAGGTCAGTTCGCGCAGCCCGGGGCGGCCCTCCTCCTCGACCTCCTCCTCACCCTTCTCCATCTCCGGGTCGTCGATCCGCTCCTCGTCGGGAGTGATCTCGACCTCCTCGGTGCGTTCCTCGGAGCGGATCCGGGTGACCTCGATGGTGAGGTCGTTGACGAGTTTCGTGTCGGCGGGGGGCGTGACCTCGTCGTCGCCCTCCAGCGCGACCCCCTGGTCCGCCAGCAGTTCCCCGACGGTGGCCGAGGTGGTGGCCACCTGGCGGGGGTCCTCCGCGCCGTCGAGGAGCGTGACGAGCTTGGAGGTCTTCAGGTCGACCGTCATCCCGTCGAGGGGGATGCGCTGGTGCCGGTCGACGGAGAGTTCGGCGTCGTTGGTGGGCATGCCGAGTTCGTTGAGGGCGTCGTCCAGGGTCAGCGCGTGGGTCCAGACCTCGCGCTCCTCGCCGTCCACTCGGAGGGTGAGCAGTCGGCCGCGCTTGAGGACCACCTGGCTTCCGTCGACGACGGTCGCCTGCGCCGCGGGGGCGAGTGCGTCCTGTTCGCCGGCCTCGAAGCCCGCGGTGGCCAGGACGCCGGCCACGGTCGATGCGAAGGTGCGGACGATCCGCTGTTCGTCGTCCACCGTGAGCGTGATGGACTTGTCCATCGCGATCGCGGTACCGGAACCACCGATCAGGACGGTCAGGACAGCGACGATCACCGCGCGCAGAAACGTGCGTTTGTTCACCTGTCGTCCAGCCTTCGTGCCTCCGGGCAGGGGCGGCTCAAGGTGTTTCTGGGGTCGTTGCGGTTCGTCCCTCAACCCCGACGCGTGGCCGTCGGCCACGCCAGAACCACGACTGGACCGGTTGTCCCGCGACGCGGCGGAGCGCCGTCCGCCCGCCCGCCACGGGTGTCGCGCGAGGCGGGGCGGTCGGTGACGCCTGGTAGGCGTGCACCGCGCACGTCGGCGGAGCCACCTCGGTGTCCCCATCCCGGCTTACGATCTCGGGACCGTAACGGCATTCGGCGTGGGGGCCAAGAGATCAACCTGGGCTGTGCTCGCGATCACCCAGAAATTCACTCGTTCGCACTAGTGGACGTCGGTTCCGTGACCGATTTCAACCCGAAGATCCGGTCCGCCGTCCGGTTCGCGGCCGCCGCGACCGCCAGTTCGGTCACACCACGTAGTCGTGCCAGCTCCCGCACGGTGTAGGCGGCACAGTAGGGCTCGTTCGGCCGTCCCCGGAACGGGTGAGGCGTGAGGAACGGCGCGTCGGTCTCCACCAACAGCTGGTCCTCGGGCACCAGCGCCGCGGCGGCGTGCAGGTCGCGCGCGTTGCGGAAGGAGACGGTGCCGGCGAAGGACAACACGTAGCCGGCGTCGACGCACCGCCGCGCGAAGTCCTCGTCCCCCGAGAAGCAGTGGAAGACGACGTGCGCCGGCGGCCCCTCCTCCTCCAGGACCCGCAGGATGTCCTCGTGGGCCTCCCGGTCGTGGATCATCAGCGGCTTGCCGACGCTCTTGGCCAGCGCCACGTGCCAGCGGAACGCCGCCAGCTGCGCGGCGGGTGGCGAGTAGTCCCAGTAGTAGTCCAACCCGGTCTCCCCCACCGCGACGACCCTCGGGTCGGCCGCCAGCGCGGCCAGTTCCTCGCGGACCGGCTCCGGGAACTCGGCGGTGCGGGTGGGGTGCAGGGCCACGGCCGCGAACACCCGGGGGTCCCAGTGCGCGGCCCGCACCGCCCACCGGGCCGAGTCGAGGTCGTCGGCGACCGTGATCACCCGGGTGACGCCGGCGGAGGCGGCCCGGTCGACCATCGCGGCCACCTCGGAGGCGGTCCGCGCCCCACAGGCGTCCAGGTGCGTGTGCGCGTCGACGGTGTCCGCCGCGAGGCGTTCCGGGACAGGCGGTGGCTGGCGACGGTCACTCACGGCGTGGTCCTTTCCACGGGACGGATGCGGCGGCGGGCCGACGGTGGGCACGGCGGAGGCGGGACGGTGCCGTGGCCGCCGTCCCGCCTCGTCGTGCGTCGCGCCTGGTCGCTCTAGGAGATCGGAGCCCACTCCGGGCCGGTCTCGCCCAGCTCCGGGTCGAGCTTGGAGAACAGCGGGCTCGGCTTGCTCAACGGGGTTCCCGGCTGGATCTCCCGGGACTCCCAACTGGCCTGCTCCGCCGCGTAGTCGCCGGTCAGGATCGGGTACTCCCTGCCGGGCACGTCGAGGTCCTCGACATCCCGCAGTTCGGGCTGCGCCGCCCACACACCGCTCCCGCCGAGGAGCTCGTGCACCCGCTGCGCGGAGTGCGGCAGGAACGGCGTCAGCATGGTGTTGGCGTCCGAGACCACCTGGAGCGCGGTGTGCAGGATGGTGTCCCTGCGCTCCGGGTCGTCCTTGCGCTTCCACGGCTCCTGGTCGGAGAGGTACTTGTTGGCCGCGCTGACCACCCGCATCGCCTCGGTGGCCGCCGCCCGGAAGCGGGACCGGGCGAGGTGGCCGCCGACGACGTCGAACGCCCCCCTGGCCAGGGACTTGAGCTGTTCGTCCTCGGCGGTGGGGGCCACCGGTGCGGGGACGGCGCCCACGTTCTTCGCCGCCATCGCCACGGAACGGTTGACCAGGTTCCCCCACTCGTTGGCCAGCTCGAAGTTGGTCCGCCGGACGAACTCCTCCCAGGTGAAGTCGGTGTCCTGGGTCTCAGGGCCGGCGACGGAGATGAAGTAGCGGAGGGTGTCCGGGCCGAACTCCCGCAGGAAGTCGTTGACGTAGATGACGGTGCCGCGCGAGGTGGAGAACTTCGAGCCGCTCATGGTGAGGAACTCGCTGGAGACGATGTCGTCCGGCAGGTTCAGCTCACCGAAGGCACCGGGGTTGCCCCCCTTGTCCCCCGTCCCGTTGTGCCCCAGCAGCAAGGCCGGCCAGATCTGGGCGTGGAAGGTGATGTTGTCCTTGCCCATGAAGTAGTGGCCCTGGGCCTTCGGGTCGGTCCACCAGGCCTTCCACGCGTCCGGGTCCCCGGATCGACGGGCCCACTCGACGCTCGCCGAGAAGTAGCCGATGACCGCGTCGAACCACACGTAGAACCGCTTCAGGGGCTGGTCCCGCCAGCCGTCCAGCGGCACCGGCACTCCCCAGTCGAGGTCGCGGGTGATCGGCCGGGGTCGCATGTCGTCGACCAGGTTCCTGGTGAAGTTCAGGACGTTGGGCCGCCAGTCGGTCCTGGTGGTCAACCACTTCCCGAGGGTCTCGGTGAAGGCGGGCAGGTCGAGGAAGAGGTGTTCGGTCTCGACGAACTCGGGCTTCTCCCCGTTGATCCTGGACCGGGGGTTGATCAGTTCGGCCGCGTCCAGCTGGTTGCCGCAGTTGTCGCACTGGTCGCCGCGCGCACCGTCGTACCCGCAGATCGGGCAGGTGCCCTCGATGTAGCGGTCGGGCAGCGTCCGTCCCGTGGAGGGGCTGACCGCGCCGGTGGTGGTGCGCGCGGTCACGTAACCGTTGCGGTGCAGCGCCAGGAAGATCTCCTGCACCACCTGGTAGTGGTTGCCGGTGGTCGTGCGGGTGAACAGGTCGTAGGACATGCCCAGACCGCGCAGGTCCTCGGCGATCATCCGGCTGTACTTGTCAGCGGTCTGCCTGGGCGTCAGACCCTCCTTGTCCGCCTGGACCAGGATCGGCGTGCCGTGTTCGTCCGTGCCGGAGACCATGAGCACCCGGTTCCCGGCCATTCGCTGGTAGCGGGAGAAGACGTCGGAGGGGACACCGAAGCCGGAGACGTGACCGATGTGGCGGGGGCCGTTGGCGTAGGGCCAGGCCACCGCGGTCAGAACGGGGGCACTCATGCGTTCAGCCTACGGACGCGTGACGCCCCGGCCCCCACGGGTGCCGGGGCGGACGTCGTGACGACACCGCCCCGCCGGCGGCGCGGGCCGGACGCGCCGCCCGGGTCGGCGGATCGGCCCGGCGGAACCGGAACGGCCGGGGCTCACCCCTCCCCGGGCCGTCGCGCCGGTCACCCCCGCTTGGTTTCGGTGGGCGCGCCGGGTTGGATGGGCCGTCGTGCGAACGGTGGCGTGGCGCTGGGACGTGCCGGGCGGAACGACGCCCGGTGAGGTGCTCGACGCGCTCGGCGCGCGGGCCGCGAGGAGCGGGACGCCGGGGCCCGCCGCCCTGAGCGGCGACTGGTTCGGGTCGGCGGCGGTGATCGCCCCGTCGGTGCGGCTGGAGCCGGTGCCGCCGGCCGAGGCGTTCCACCGGCCGGTCACCTGGCCGGTGACCGAGGACCCGGGGCTGCCCGCCGGGGTGGTGGGCGGTGGCTGGTTCGGCTACCTGGGCTACGGCCTCACCGACCCGGGGGTCTGGGACCGGGCCCGCCGGATGCCGGCGGCGGTGTGGGGGTACGCGGACCACGTGCTGCGCCTCGACCAGGACGGGAACTGGTGGTTCGAGGCACTGGTCCCGGCGGGCGGGGAGGAGCCGGTGGCGCTGGCCGCCGAGCTGGCCGAGGTGGTCCGGGCCGACGGGTGCCCGGTGCGGGGCGACGGCGACGATCCGGGGATGGCCGGTCCACCGGCGAGGAGCCCGGTCCGGTTACCGGGAGCGGAACGGCACGAGGGGGCGGTCCTCGGCGCCTTGGCCGCCATCGGCGCGGGTGAGGTCTTCCAGGCCAACGTGTGCACCGAGATCAGGGCTGGTTTCCAGGGCGACCCGTTGGAGCTGTTCGTCCGGGGGGTGTCGACCCTGGCGCCGGCGCGGGCCGCCTACCTGTCCGGTGGTTGGGGCGCGGTGGTGTCGTTGTCCCCCGAGCTGTTCCTGGCCCGCCGGGGCCGCACGGTGCGCACCAGTCCGATCAAGGGCACGCTGCCCCGCCGGGGCCCCGCCGACGACGGGAACGCGGGCCGGCTGCGGGCCTCGGCCAAGGACGTCGCGGAGAACGTGATGATCGTCGACATGGCCCGCAACGACCTGGGCCGGGTGTGCCAGCCGGGCAGTGTCACCGTTCCCTCCCTGTTGGGCGTCGAACCCCACCCGGGGGTGTGGCACCTGGTGTCCACCGTGGTGGGCGAGCTCCGCCGGGGCGTGTCCGACGCCGAGCTGTTGGCCGCCACCTTCCCGCCGGCCTCGGTCACCGGAGCGCCCAAGGTCCGGGCGCTGGAGCTGATCGCCGAACTGGAGGCGACGCCGCGTGAGGTCTACTGCGGGGCGGTCGGCCTGGTGTCGCCGGTGGCCGGGATGGAGCTGAACGTCGCGATCCGCACCCTGGAGTACGCGCCCACCCCGGGTGGCGCCGAGCTGGCGCTGGGGGTGGGCGGCGGGATCACCGCCGACTCCGTCCCGGCGGTGGAGTGGGCGGAGTGCCGCACCAAGGCCGCACCGCTGCTGGCGCTGTTGGCGGACCAGGAGCGGTCCGAGGTCCGGGGGTGAGGTCAGGCCGGAGCGCGACCCGCCCCTCGCCGCCCCCGGCGGTGGTTCGCGCGCCGCCGGCCCGCCCGCCCTCCCGAGGGTCGGCGGATCCGGCCGCGTGCGCCGGGGTCGCCGTCACCCGCTCACGGGAATCCGGCCGGGGTGTCCGTTTCGTTCACGACACGCCACCCGGGCACGCCTAGCCTCGCTGTCGCCCCGCACGGAGGGCGACAGCGCGGAAGGAACGGAACGTCATGGCACAGCAGCACCTCACCGTGGTCACGCTCGGCGTCAGCGACCTGGACAGGGCGCGCCGCTTCTACCGGGACGGCCTGGGTTGGGAAGTGGTCGCCGACATCCAGGACACGGTGTTCGTCCAGGTCGGGCACAGCCTGCTGCTCAGCCTGTGGGGCGTCGCCGAACTCGCCGAGGACCTGGGCGGCGCGCCCCTGGAGCAGGAGGGCCCCGGTCGGTTCACCCTCGGGTGCAACGTGGGGAGCGAGGCGGAGGTGGACGCGGTCGTCGAGCGGTTCGTCGCCGCCGGCGGCTCGCTGGTCCGCCCCGCCGAGCACGCCTTCTGGGGTGGCTACCAGGCCTACGTCGCCGACCCGGAGGGTTTCCGGTGGGACGTCGTGCACAACCCGGGCATGGCCTTCACCGAGGACGGCCGGGCTGTCCTCCGCGACCTCTCCTGAGGAAGGGCCGGCCCCGCGTCCTCCCGCTCGGCCCCTCCGGGCGCGCTCCCGGCCGAGATCGCCTCGGCCCCAGGGCTCCGGGCGGTGCTCCCCTCCTGGCCCCGCTCCGACCCGGCCGGTCGGAACGGCGGTTCCTGATCGCCGCCCCGCCTCGGGGTGGCCGCGCGCCTGGCCGCCGTCGGGCCGCCGGACGGGTACCCGCCCCGCTGCCCTCGGCCTGGCCTCGCGGGCGCACCACGGCGTTCCCCGCCGAGGTGCCGGCACCGGGTCGGTCGTCCTCGCGCCGGCTGGCCCTGGCCCGGCCCCGCTCCGGCTCCGGTCTCCCGACCGGCTCGCGCCGCGGCCGGCGCGGGCCGGACGTCGGGTCGACCGCGGTTCGGGAGGGTCGGGGAGGACCACCCGGAGCCGGCGCGGTCCGTGCGGAGATCGGCCGGCCGCCCACGGCATGCGGGCTCGGTCGTCGTGTCCACACCGCCGACCAGGCCGGACGAGCCGAGTGGGCCGACCGGGCCGAGTGGGCCGACCGGCTAGGGCCCGGGCCGGGCGAGCGGGCCGGGAGTCGCCGGCGTCGAGGACGACGGATCCACGAGGGGTGCGGTGGACCGACACCGGCCCTCGTCATCGCGTCCACCCTCGGGGCCGGGGGCTCGGGTGGGGCCGCGATATCGCCCGGCGCCGGCGGGATCAGCCGCGTCGGGAGCGCAGCACGGCGTCGTAGAGTTCCTTCTTCCCCACCCCGGTGGCGGACGCGACGGTGGCGGCCGCGTCCTTCAGCCGCTCGCCGTCCGCCACCCGTTCCTCGACCGCGCCCACGAGGCTGGCCGGATCGGGAACGCCGGTGGCCTCGGCGCCGCCGAGGACGACGGTGATCTCGCCCCGCACTCCCGCCTCCGCCCACGCCGCGAGTTCCCCGAGACCGCCCCGCCACACCTCCTCGTGCGTCTTCGTCAGCTCGCGGCAGACGACGGCCGGACGTTGCGCCCCGAGGAGCTCCGCCGCCTGCGCCAGGGTGTCGGCCAGGCGGTGCGGGGACTCGAAGAACACGGTGGTGCGGGGTTCCTCGCGCAGGGCGGACAGCCACCGGCCGCGTTCCCCGGTCTTCCTCGGTGGGAACCCCTCGAAGCAGAACCGGTCGCAGGGCAGGGCGGACACCGCGAGGGCGGTGGTCACCGCGGAGGGCCCCGGCAGGCAGGTCACCGGCAACCCGGCCTCGGCGCAGGCACTGGCCAGGCGGAACCCCGGATCGGAGACGCTGGGCATGCCGGCGTCGGTGACCACGAGAACGGTGCCGCCGTCCCGGACGGTCTCGACCAGGCCCGGCGTGCGGGCGGCCTCGACGGAGTCGTAGTAGCTGACGATCCGCCCCGTCGGGACGACGTCGAGGGTGCTGGCGAGGGCGCGCAGCCGCCGCGTGTCCTCGGCCGCCACCACGTCCGAGGTTCGCAGCGCGGCGACGAGTCGCGGGGAGGCGTCGCCGGCGTCGCCCAGCGGGGTAGCGGCGAGAACGAGTCGACCGGTTCCGGATATGTTGCCCACTTGGTCAAGCCTACGATCGGCGCCGTGAGCGTCCCCGCACCGCACACCACGGCCACCCCGTCGCCCGCCGGTGAGGGGGTGGTGGGCGTGGGTGAGATCCCGCCGGTGGAACCGCCCGACGGTGGTCGTGAGACGGCGCTCGCCAGGCTCAACCGGCCGATGCCCGCCGACCGCCTGCGCGGTTGGGTCGTGGCGCTCACCCTCACCCTGGTCGGCGGGGTGATCCGCTTCTGGAACCTCGGCCACCCGACGGACCAGGGCACGCCGATCTTCGACGAGAAGCACTACGTGCCGCACGCCTGGCAGGTGCTGCGCAACGGCGGGGTGGAGGACAACCCCGGCTACCGGCTCATCGTGCACCCCCCGTTGGGCAAGCACCTCATCGCGGTCGGGGAGTGGCTGTTCGGGTACACGGCCTGGGGTTGGCGGTTCAGCGCCGCCGTCGCCGGGACCGTGTCGATCCTGCTGATCGTCCGGATCGGTCGCCGGCTCACCCGCTCGACGTTCCTCGGTGGGATCGCGGGGGTGCTGCTGATCGCCGACGGGGTCAGCCACGTGCAGTCGCGGGTGGGGATGCTGGACATCTTCCTCGCGGTCCTCGTCCTCGCCGCGTTCGGTTGCCTGCTCGTGGACCGCGACCAGGTCCGTGATCGCCTGGCGGTCGTCGTGCGGGAGGGGCGGACCGGGGACAGCGTCTGGGGCCCCCGGCTCGGTGTGCGGTGGTGGCGGCTCGGCGCGGGTGTGCTGCTCGGCCTGGCCTGCGGGGTCAAGTGGTCCGGCGGGTACTTCCTGGCCGCGTTCGCGGTGCTCTGCGTGTTCTGGGACTACACGGCCCGACGGGCCGCCGGGGTGGACCGGCCCTTCCTCGGGGCGGCGCGTCGGGATCTCGGACCCGGGCTGTGGGCGTTCGTGGCGGTGCCGATCGCCACCTACCTGGCCACCTGGTGGGCCTGGTTCGGGTCGGAGACGGCCTTCGACCGGCACGCGGTCGGCGACGGGGTCGGCACCTCGTCCGCCTTCTGGTTCGTCCCCGACGCGTTGCGGGCGTTGTGGTTCAACAGCGGCAGCGTGCTGGACTTCCACAACGGCCTGGTCACCGACCCGGACGACCCGCACGCCTGGGAGTCGAAGCCGTGGACGTGGCCGATGGGGCTGCGGGCGATGCTCTACTACTACGACGGTTCGGTGACCGGCTGCGGGCAGGACGAGTGCGTGGGCGCGCTGATGCTGATCGGCACGCCGGCGATGTACTGGCTGGTGTTCCCGATGCTGGCCTGGGCGTTGTGGCGGGCGGTCACCCGCTACGACTGGCGGTACACGGCGGTGTTGGTCGGTTACCTGGCGGGCTGGCTCCCGTGGTTCTCGAACCTGGACCGCCAGATGTACTTCTTCTACATCACCCCGGTCGCGCCGTTCCTGGTGCTCGGTCTGACCCTGGTGCTCGGCCAGATCCTCGGCCCGGCGCGCCGGGGAACGGAACGGCGTGGCACGGGCCTGCTGGTGGTGGCGCTCTACGTCGGACTGGTGGTGGCCAACTTCGTGTGGTTGTGGCCGGTGCTGGTGGGTGAGCCGATCACGCCGTGGCGGTGGAACGCGGAGCTGTGGCTGCCCTCGTGGCGGTAGCCGGCCCGCCGGGCCAGGGTGCTGGTGGCGGTGGGTGCGCGGGACGGCCCGGGGTCGGGTTCGGCCGGGCCGCCCGGCTCCCCGGGTGGCCGTGCCCGGTCACGGGGTGGACAGGATCCCGCGCAGCACCAGCTCCACCGCTTCCTCGACGTCCAGCGGGGGTTCGGGGCGGACCAGCCGCTCGGTGATGATCCCGTCGATCATGGCCAGCAACAACCGGGCGCGGCGCTCCGGGTCCGGCGCGCCGAGCCCGCGCAGCCACCGGCCGCCCAGCTCCCAGAAGAACCGGGTGCGTTCGGTGATCTCCCGTCTCACCTCGGGGCGGACCCCGGCCTCGGCGAACAGCGCCCGACGGGCGAGGGTGAGGTCACGTCCGACGCCGAGCATCTGGTCGAGGAACCCGACCAGGTAGGCGACGAGCTGGTCGGGGGTGGCCGGGGCCTGGGCTCCGGCGGCCCCCGCCACGAGTGCCTCCTCCTCGGCGAGGATGTGGTCGAGCACCCCGGCGACGAGAGCGTCGCGGGTGCGGAACAGGTTCGAGGTCGAACCGGCGGGCAGACCGGCCGCCTCGTCCACCGCGCGGTGGGTCAGCGCCCGGGGACCGCCCCCGGCCAGCAGCCGGACCGCCCCTGCCAACACCTGGTCCCGCCGGGTGGACGAGGGATCCGCCCGTCGGTGCGGCGGGGGAGGCGCCCCCCGTGCCCCGCCGTCGGGGTTCCCTGGTCGGACCGCCCTGGCCTCCGCCACCTCGCTCCTCACTCCTCCCGTGGCCTCTCGTGACGAGCCAGCGTCGCAGGCGGAGCGGGCCGCCACCGCTCCGGGTGGCCGCCACCCCGCTCGGGAAGCGGGACGTCCACGCCCGCGAGCCGCTGCGGTGTCGGTGGCCACCGGACGATGACCGCCGCTTCCCGGATCCCCGCGCACCACTGCTCACTACAGGTGTAGTTTACGGGCATGGGAAGACGAGCTGTCGTCGTGGGAGGCGGCATCGCGGGCCTTGCCTGCGCCGCCGCGCTGGGACATCGCGGGTGGGACGTGTCGGTGTGGGAACGCGACCACGCCCACCGCCCCGAGGGCACCGCACTGGGCATGTGGCCCGCCGCGCAGCGGGCCCTGGAACGGCTGGGGGTGGTGGACGAGCTGCGGCGGGTCGCGGTCCGGCAGGGTTCGTTCGTCCTCCGTTCCTCGACCGGCAGGGTCCTGGGAGGCACCGACGCCGAACGCATGGAACGACGCGCGGGCCTGCCGACCGTGCTGGTCGCCAGGCCGACGTTGCTGGCCACCCTCAACGCGGCGGTCCCCGAGGGCATCGTCCGGTTCGGGGCCGAGATCGACGACCCGAGCGCGCTGCTCGCCGACTGCGACCTGCTCGTCGGCGCGGACGGCATCCGCGGCGTCGTCCGGCCGGCCTTCTTCGGCGACCGCACCGAGGTGCGGTACGCCGGGGGGGTCGCGTGGCGGGGCGTGGCACCCATCGAGGTCGAGGGGCACGGTGAGATCTGGGGGCGGCGGTCGCTGTTCGGCCTGACGGGCATCTCCCCGGGCAGGACGAACTGGTACGCCACCATTCGCGGCCCCGAGGACGCGCCGCCCCCGCCCGACGACCTGGCCCACGTCCGCCAGTTCTTCGGGGACTGGCCGGACCCGGTCCCCCAACTGCTGGCGGCGATGGACGGCGAGACCATCCTGCGCAACCGGCTCTACGAGCTGCGCCCACCGCTGCGGTCCTTCGTCGCCGGCCGGGTGGCGCTGGTGGGGGACGCCGCGCACGCGATGCCCCCCAACCTGGGGCAGGGCGCCTGCCAGGCCCTGGTGGACGCCGTCACGCTGGCCGACAGCGTGGGCGACGGATCGGATGTCCCGGCCGGGCTCCGCGCCTACGACCGGGCGCGCCGCCGGCCCGCGCAACGGGTGGCCGCCGGCGCGCACCTGCTGTCCCGGGTCGCCCAGGCGGACCGGCTGGCGACGCCGAGGAACGCCCTGGCACGCCTGCTCCTCCCCCGGCCACGCTGACCCCGCGGTCGGGCGCGGGATCGGGATCGGGGCCGGGGGAGGCGGGCCGGACCCGGCGCGCCCACGGCGACGCCACGGCTGGTTCCGGCCCCCGACCACCCCGGAACCAGCCGCCCGCCCACCGGATCAGGCCCAGCGGAAGAACCGGGCGGCCACCACGCTCCCGAGGACCGTCCACCCGATGAGCACCCCCACGTGCAGCGGGCTCGGCCACTCGCCCACCACCGTGGCGTCGAGGGCCTGGACCAGGGCGCCGAGCGGGACGAAGTCGCTGATGGCCCGCACCAGGTCTGGCATCGCCGGCCCGGGGGTCCAGGTCCCGGCGAAGAACGCCATCGGGAAGAACAGGGCGTTGCCCACGCCCGAGGCGACGCGGCCGTTCGAGCACAGCGCGGCCGACACCAGGCCCAGCGACATCAGGCAGCCGATTCCCAGGACGAGGACGAGGAGGTAACCGACGAGGGTCCCTGGGGCGCTCAGCCCGAACGCGAGGCCGCCGACGAGGTGGACGAGGATGATCGACACGGCCGCCGCCCCGCAGTTGACGGCGGCCTGCGCCGCCAGCACGACCGACGGCCGGGCCGGCGTCGCCGACAGCCGGCGGAGCACCCCCTGCTCCCGGTAGGTGGCCATGAAGGTGGGCAGGCTGACCAGCGCGGTCATCGCGACGCCCATGCTGATCGCGATCGGCGCGTAGATGTCGATGAGCGCGCGTCCCCCGAAGTCCTCGTCCCCCAACGGGATCAGACCGATCAGGACCATCAGCAGCGCGGGGAAGATCGGGGCGAACCCGGCCGCGACGGGATCGCGGAGGAAGAGGCGGACTTCGGTGGTGACGGTGGTCCGGACAGCGGACATGGTGGTCCCCCAGGAGAACGTGAGCGGTGGTGGCGCGGTGATCGCGCCGGACGGACGTTGGGACGAGCCGGCGGCCCGACCGAGGGCGGCGGGCGGCTGAGCGGCCGTTCGGCGGACGACCAGGATGTCGAGGCGGGAGCGGGCGACCCGCCGTTCGCGGGGGCCGGGGGCCGGTGCGCCTACCGGTCGGGTTTCCGACAGCGGGGCGGGAGGAGTTCCCGGGGGTCGGTGCTGACGACCACGGGCCGGGAGCGGGCCGGAGCGTTGGTGGCGGGAGGTGCGGAGCGGGTGGTTCGTCAGGCGGCGGCGCGGTCGGCGCCGGTCAGTTCCACGAAGGCGTCGTCGAGACCGGGTTGGTTGACCCGCAGGTCGGTCACCCGGACTCCCCTGAGGTGCAGGGCCTCGTAGATCTCGGTCAGGCTGTCCTCGCCGCCGACGACGACCAGGTGCTCACCGCGCCGCTCCACCCCGCTGACCGTCGGCAGCTGGGCGACGAGGTCCTCCACCTGCTCCCCCACCGCCCGGAACCGGATGCGGTGCGGGAGCCCGGACCGGCGGACCAACCCCGCGGCGGTGTCGATGGCCACCGTCTGGCCGGCGTCGATCACGGCGAGCCGGTCGCAGAGCCGCTCGGCCTCGTCCATGAAGTGCGTGACGATCAGCAGGGTCACCCCGGAGTCCCGGATGCTCTCGATCAGCCCCCACGTGTCCCGGCGGGCCTGCGGGTCGAGTCCGGTGGTCAACTCGTCGAGAACCGCGACCTTGGGCCGACCGACGAGGGCCAGCGCCACCGAGAGGCGCTGCTTCTGGCCACCGGAGAGCTTCCCGAAGCGGGAGTTCACCTTGTCCCCGAGGCCGAGCCGGTCCACCAGGTCCCGCCAGTCGACGGGATTCGGGTAGAAGGAGCTGTAGAGGCGCATCGCCTCGGCGACGGTGATCTTGTCCGGCAACCGGCTCTCCTGGAGCTGCACGCCAACCCGCTCCCGCACGGCCTGCCGGTCCCGAGCCGGGTCGAGACCGAGGACCTTCACCGCGCCACCGTCCCGCTCGCGCAGCCCGGTCAGGCACTCCACGCTCGTGCTCTTCCCCGCCCCGTTCGGGCCGAGGATGCCGAAGATCTCCCCCTCCTCCACGCTGAACTCGACGTCGTGGACGACCGCCCGCCCGCCGTAGCTCTTGCGGAGACCCCTGATGTCGATCACCGTCATGGTTCACCCTCTCGTCTCTGTGGTTCCGGTTGGTGTCAGGAGGTCGGCCGGCGCAGCGGCATGTCCCGCATCAGCCGGTGGTTGAGCAGGAGCATCACGGCGACCGCGGCGATCCCCAGCGGAACGCTGGCCGCCGTGGGGAGTGGTTCGATGCCCAGCGCGTCGTAGGCCTGGCCGACCCAGCCGACGCCGAGCAACGCCTCGGGCAGCAGCCCGAGCAGCAGGCAGGGCAGCAGGAGTCCCAGCCCGCCCCAACCGCCGTACCTGCCGAAGACGGAGCCGATCAACCAACCCAGGACCATGAAGGCGGCCAGGGCGATGAAGTGCTCCAGGAAGACCGTGCCCACCTGGGTCGAGCCGTCGAACAGGTGCGGGGTGCGGTAGGTGATCGGGATGCCCGTCCCGTCGAGGACGAACCACTCGACGAGGAACAGGCCGGCGATCACCGCCGCGGCGACGGCAGCGCCACCGAGGGCCAGGGTGGTTCCCGCCCAGAAGAGCTGGCGGCGGGTCACTCCCATCGGCAGGTAGTGCGCGAGCAGGGTGCTGGTGACGATGAGCGCGAGCGAGCCGAGGAAGAAGCGGGGGGAGCTGTTGGCCAGGAGCTCCGCGTGGCTGGTGGATTCGTCGGTCCGCTCGCCGAGGCCCAGCTCCACGTAGGCGATGACCGTGAAGACGGCGATGGCGATCGCGAGGTAGAGGGCGCTGATCCACAGCATCGTGGGAGCGACCAGGCGGGTGACCGTGAGCGCGGGGCTACGTCGGGTCGTGGTGGTCATCGCCGGTCCTTCCGGGTGAGGTGGACGAACAGGTCCTGGAGGCGCACCGGTCCGGCCTCGACGCCGGCCGCCCTGGCACGGGAGAGGGCGTCCTCGTCGAGGTCCCCGTAGACGGTGATCGACTTGGTACCGCCGAGGACCTGCTCGTTGAGGACGGTGAGGCCGTGGCGCAGGTCGTCGACGGCCTGGGCCGGCCCGGTCAGGCTGACTCCCCGGCTCCGGAGGTCGTCGGTGTCCTCGTGCACGAGCAGTCGCCCCTCGTCGAGGATGAGGACCTCCTCGAACAACGAGTCCACCTCCTCCACGAGGTGGGAGGACATGATCACCGTGCGGGGATGGGCCATGTAGTCGGCGAGCACCTCGTCGTAGAAGGCGTAGCGGGAGGGCGCGTCCAGCCCGACGTAGGCCTCGTCGAAGATCGTGACCGGCGCCCGGGACGCCAGCCCGACGATGATGTTGAGCGCCGACCTCTTCCCCAGCGAGAGCGAGGAGATCCGCTTCCGCTGCGGGAGTTCGAAGAGGTCGACGAGGCGGTCCGCGTACTCCTGGTCCCAGCGGGGGCGCAGCGCGGAGGCGGTCCGGAGGAAGCTCCCGACCTTCCATATCTCGTCACCGGAGTCCTTGATCCGGTCCTGGACCAGGCAGACGTCCGGCATGATCCTCGGGTTCTCGAACGGGTCCTCCCCGTCCACGAGCAGGGTGCCGGCCGTGGGCTTCGCGAGGGAGGCGACCAGCGATAAGAGCGAGGTCTTCCCGGAGCCGTTGCGTCCGATGAGGCCGTAGATCCCACCTCCGGCGAGGCGGAAGTCGATCCCGCGCAGCGCGGGGGATCCCCGGTAGTCCAGCCGCAGGTCCCGGGCTTCGATCGAGTAGGTCACTTCTGGGTCCCCCTTCCGGTCTCGATGTGCCGCACCACGTCGTCGAGCGAGATGCCGAGGACCCGCGCCTCGGCCAGCATCACGTCGACGACCTCCCGGAAGAAGCGCTCCCGGCGCTGGGCCAACAGCACCGGCCTGGCCTCCCCGCTGACGAACATCCCTATTCCCCGCCTCTTGTAGAGCACGCCCTCGTCGATCAGCTGGCGGAAGGCCTTGGCCGCCGTCGCCGGGTTGATCCGGTAGAAGGCCGCGTACTGGTTGGTCGACATGACCTGCGTGTCCGCCGAGAGCTCTCCGGAGAGCACGTCGTTTTTGATCTTGTCCGCGATCTGTTGGTAGATCGGACTCCGGTCATCGAACACGTACGTCCTCCGGCGTCCTTGGGTTCGTTACTCATGTAGTGAACCACATGAGGAGTAGACACGACAAGGACGATTCCCGGCGTGCGACCGACGAAAGGGGCTCCACCACCAGGAGAAGGCCGCTGACCTGCGACGGAAGCGCGCGCACTGACCGCGAGAACCCCCGGGGCCACCATGCCGACAGGAGCCCGGACCCTCCGGGTGGGCGAGAGGTTCCCGCCACGACCGACGAACCCCCCACCGCCACGGGGGACCCAGGCGAGAACCGCCCCACGGGGACAGGGGGCGGGCCGACGCCGTCCCGGGAACCCGCGGTCGAGGGCCCCGTCGGGAACGGGCGCCCCCCGCCAGCCCAGCCGGAGGAACGCACCACGTGCCGGGCGGAGCCGCGCCGGAGCCCGACCCCGGTCACGCGGACACGCGGGACCCCCCGGCGGGCGCGACCGGGTCACCGAGGTCGACGAGGCGGGTCAGACCTCCTGGTCGGAGCCGCGGCGTGTCGCGCGGACGCGCGCCTCGACACCATCGAGGATCCGGGCCAACCCGTAGTCGATGGCGCTCCCGGTGTCCTCGGGGCGCCCCTCATCACCGCCCTCGAAGACCCCGGCCGACATGAGGCGCACCAGGTTGGGGTACCGCTGGGGGTCGACGACAGCGCCCAGCGTGGCGGCGTAGTTCTGGATGTGGGCGGCGGACTCACCGGAGGGGTCGCCCGCACGGGCACTGCCCAGGTCGAGGCTGATCCGGGAGAGGTCGCGCAACGCGCCAGTCAGGAACAGCGCGGTGAGCAGGGCCTCCTCCTCGCTCAGGCCGCTGCCGCCCAGTGCGCGCAACAGCTCCTCCATCCACGCGAGCTGGTTGGGACCCATCGGCGGCGTGTTCAGCTGGGCCCGGACCAGCCACGGGTGCCGGCCGTAGAGGTCGACCAGGCCCCGGGAGACGATCTCCACCTCCTCCCGCCAGCCGCCGGGCGCGCCCGCCCCACTGGGAGGGCCGGCAGTCGCGGCGTCGACCATGAGGTCGATCAGCTGCTCCTTGCCGGAGAGGTACCGGTACAGCGACATCGTGCTGTAGCCGAGTTCGGCCGCGACCCGCTGCATCGACAGCTCGTCGAGCCCTTCGGCGTCCGCCACCGCGATGGCGGCGGCGACGATCTTCGTCAGGCTCAGCCTCGGTTTCGGCCCCCGGGACGGTCGTGCCATCTGGTCCCGCCAGAGCAGTTCCAGGCTGCTTGGCCGCGCGTCCTCGCCGTCCGCTGTCATCGCCCACCCATCACGTCGGTTGACGACGATCCTAAAACTGTGTATGAAATACACACAACAGTGTGCGACGTACACAGTTTCTCTCCGGCGGGTCGCCCGCCTCCCTACACCTCACGGGGACACCACATGACCACCACCGCCTTTCCGATCCAGGCGAGCGGCCTGCGCCGCTCCCTCGGGTCGACCCAGGTGCTCGACGGCGTCGACCTCCGCGTGCCACGCGGAACGCTGCTGGCCCTGCTCGGCCCCAACGGCGCCGGGAAGACCACCACCGTCCGCATCCTCAGCACCCTGCTCCAGCCCGACTCGGGCACCGCCACCGTCAACGGCCACGACGTCGTGACGGAGGGGGCCGCCGTCCGCAGATCCATCGGCCTGACCGGTCAGTACGCGACCCTCGACGACCTGCTGACCGGGCGGGAGAACCTGGTGATGATGGGTCGCCTGCGGCACCTCGACCGTCGCGCCGCCCGCCGGGACGCCCAGAACCTGCTCGAACGCTTCGACCTGACCGAGGCAGCCGACCGACCCGTCCGCACCTACTCCGGTGGGATGCGGCGACGCCTCGACCTGGCCGCCAGCCTGCTGGGCGGTCCGCCGGTGCTCTTCCTCGACGAACCGACGACCGGGCTCGACCCGAGGAGCAGGGTGAGCCTCTGGGACACCGTCCGCGAACTGCTGGCTTCCGGGGTCACGATCCTGCTCACCACCCAGTACCTGGAGGAGGCCGACCAACTGGCGGACCGGGTCGCCCTCATCAACGGCGGGCGGATCGCAGCCGAGGGCACGTCCGACCAGCTCAAGAGGCGGATCGGCACCGCGCGTCTCGACCTGTCCTTCGCCACCGAGGCCGAACGGCACCACGCGGCGCGGCTCCTGCTCCCATCCGAGGCAGCACGGGACACCGGGGAAACCAGGCTGAGCGTCCCGGTCGACGGGGTCGACGAACTCGGCCACCTGATCGGCCGGCTGGGACACGCCGGCGTGCGAGTGGCCGACTTCGAGGTCAGCAAACCCACCCTCGACGACGTGTTCCTCTCCCTGACCGAGGACCGCGCGTCCACCGGCCCGGCCCCCGTGGAGGCACGGCGATGAGCGTTCAGACGATGCCGTGGCTCACCCCGGCCCCGCCGCTGCCCTCCCCGGTCCGCCGAGCCACCTCGGCGAGCGCCGTCCTCGTCGGGCGGGGGTTGCGGCACCTGAGGCGCAGTCCGGAACAGGTGGTCCTCGCGGTCGCCGTGCCCACCAGCATCCTGCTGATCTTCCGGTACCTCTTCGGCGGTGCGATCGACACCGGAGGCGCCTACGTCGACTACCTGATCTCCGGGGTCATCGCCATCGGCGTCGGCATCAGCGCGATGTCCACCACCAGCTCGGTCAGCCAGGACATGACGAACGGGATCGTGGACCGGTTCCGGTCGCTGCCGATGCCCGCCTCGGCGGTCCTCGTCGGCCACGTCGTGGCCACGGTGGCCCGTGCGCTGATCTCGTTGACCACCCTCATCCTGGTCGGGCTCCTGGTCGGGTTCCGCCCGTCCGCCGGCGTGCTGGAATGGCTGCTCGCGATCGGCCTGCTGGTCCTCTTCGCGCTCGGCTTCGCCTGGTTGGCGGCCCTGCTGGGGCTGCTGGCCAGCAGCGTGGACGCGGCCAGCGGCTACGGGACGATCCTGCTCTTCCTGCCCCAGGCCAGCAGCGCCTTCGTCCCCCCGGAGACCATGCCGACCGCCCTGCGGGTCTTCGTGGAGAACCAGCCGATCAGCCTCGTCATCGACGCCGTCCGGGGACTGCTGTTGGGAGTGCCCGCCGACGGGGCCGGCGTGGCCGCCGTCATCTGGTGGACCGCGATCACCGCGGTGGCCGTACCGCTGGCGGCCGTGCTCTACCGGCGACGAGCGGTCGGCTGACCGACCACCAGGCCGGACAGGACGGCGGCGGGCGAGCCCGCGCCGCGTCGTTCGTCACAGATGACTTCTCGACCCGCGAGTAACAGTGTTGTGTGACTCGCCGCGCGAGTTCGGCGCGAGCGGCCACTGACGGCAGGACGCCTCCGACACCCGGCCCAACCCGGCCGGGCCCGGCGGAAGCGGACCCGCTCTGGGGGTGTGGCCGCTCGCGCCGGACACCGCCCCCGGGCGCCCGGGGGGCGGAACGCCGTGGGTGGGCGCGGACCCCGGTCCTCGCCCACGACCACGAACCCCGCCAGGTGGGACCTCCCCGACGGCGCGGACCGGGCCGGGGCACTCGCCTCCTCAGAGCCGACCGCGCGGTGGCGGGCCGACCGACCGAGCGATCGCCTCGGCCACCGCGGTGACCGCGGGGGACGCCCACCGGCGGGCACTCGTCACCAGCAGGAGCGGCACCTCCGCCACCACCGGGCCATCCACCCGCAGGAGCGTCCGCTCGGCCAGCGGCCCACCCACCGCCACCACCGGCAACACCGACAGGCCCAGCCCCGCCTCCACGCAGGACCTGGCCGCCTCGACGCTGCCGAAGTGGGTCACCCGGGGCCGCCCGCCCGTGGCAGCCCGCAGATCACGCAGGAACCGGTCGGTGTAGTGGCAGCCCTCCTCCATGAGGAAGTAGGTGTACCCGGCCAGGTCGTGCCAGGACTGGGGCCCGCTGGCCGCCGGGTGTTCCGCACCGGCCACCAGGGCCACCGGCTCCCTCCCTATCCTCGTGACGGCGTGGTCCCCGGCGACCTCCTCCTCCAGCACCAACGCGATGTCGACCCCGCCGTCGGCCCTGGACAGTTCCCGCAGCGCGGCGGCCGTGCCGAGCGGGTGCAGCCGGACCCGCAGGTCCGGGAAGCTCGTCATCAGGCCCGCGACGACAGGCGGCAGCCGGTAGGCACACACCGACTCGGTGGCACCGATGACCACCTCCCCCTCCACCACGTCCCCGCCCCGCGCCCCGAGCAGCAGCTGGTGTTCGGCGTCGAGCACCCCCCTCGCCAGCTCCGCCACCCGCCGACCCACCTGGGTCAGGCGCGCTCCGGAGGGGAGCCGGTCGAGGAGCCGGACCCCCAGCTCGGACTCCAGCGCCCTGACGTGGCTGGTCACGGTCGACTGCACCACGTGCAGTTCGAGACCGGCCCTGGTGAAGTTCCCCGTCCTGGCCACGGCCAGGAACGTCCGGAGGAGGTTCGTGTCCACCTGGCCACGGTATCGGCTTCCTCGATGAACGCCATCGGACTTCATCGTTGGACTCGATGACCGCCAGCGGGCACCGTGGGGACATGACCACCGTGCTGCGCTACGCGTCCTTCACCAGCGACCCCGCCGGCGGCAACCCGGCCGGGGTCGTGTTGGACGCCCGGGGCCTCGACGACGACACCCTGCTCGGTATCGCCGCCGACGTCGGCTACTCCGAGACCGCCTTCCTCAACCCGACCGACACCGACGGCCAGCGCTACGGCCTGCGGTTCTTCAGCCCGCTGGCCGAGGTGGCGTTCTGCGGTCACGCCACGGTCGCCGCGGCGGTGGCGCTCGCCGAGCACCACGGCCGCTCCGGGCGCCTGGTCTTCGACACCCCCGCCGGCGCGGTTCCCGTCACCACCGACGGCGGCCGTCCCGCCGCCGCCACCCTGACGAGCGTGCCCAGCCGCTCGCGTCCCGCCTCCGAGGAGGAGGTCACCGACGCGCTGGCCGCCCTCCGGTGGTCCCGCGAGGACCTCGACCCGGCCTGGCCGCCGCACGTGTCCTTCGCCGGCAACGACCACCTCATACTCGGGGCGCGCACCCGGGAACGGCTGGCCCGGCTCGACTACGACTTCGACGCGCTGGCCGAGGTGAGCCGCGAACGCGGGTGGCAGACGACCCAGTTGTTCTGGTCCCAGGACGAGGGCACCGTCCACTCCCGCAACCCCTTCCCCCTTGGCGGGGTGGTCGAGGACCCGGCCACCGGCGCCGCGGCGGCCGCCTTCGGCGGTTATCTGCGCGCCGTCGGACGAGTGCCGCGACCGCGCGGGATCCGGATCATCCAGGGGGAGGACATGGGACGCCGAGGGGAACTCCTCGTCGGCGTCGGACCGGACGACCCTCGGATCCGGGTCAGCGGTCACGCCGTCCGCATTCCGGGCTGAACCCCGGGGTGCGCGGGGATCAGGTCACCGTTGTACTCCGACCACCGCGTGACCAGGTCCGTCGTGGCCCCCGGTCGCTAGCCTTCGAGAGTGCACGCACGTGACGTCGCCCCACCCCAGCCGATCGACTGGTCCACCCTGGTCCACGCCTACGGGCCGGCTGAGGACACCCCCGGACTGATCGAACGGCTCCGGGACGACGACTGGGAGGAGGCCGCGACCGAGCTGTTCGGCTCGATCCTGCACCAGGGCGGCGTCTACCCGGCCACGATCGCCGCGCTCCCCCTGCTCGTCCACGTGGCCCTCTCCCCCGACGCCCCCGGCCGGGTCGGCTCGCTGCGGCTGCTGCGCGCCTACACCGAGGCCGTCGCCACCGGGGCCGGCCGTGACTCGACCCATCTCCCGGCGGGCACGGACCTCGAGCTGTTCGACCAGCGCGCCCGGTCCGCGGCGCGGGACGCGGTCCGCGCGCTGGTCCCGCTCCTGGACGACCCCGACGCCCGGATCCGGGAGGCGGCCTACGGGTGCGTGGTCCACGTCGACGACCGCGAACTGGTCGCCGAGATCGTCGGGCCGCTGCGGAGCCGGCTCGGCCACGAACGGGACGTCGGCGCGGCCAGCGCGCTGGTGGAGCCCCTGATCCGGCTGGGCGCGTTCGACGCCGAGGACTTCCGGGTGGTGGTGGCGGCCGGCGCGGACGGCGTCATCTTCGCCGCCGCGTGGTGCGCGGTGGCCACCGGCACCGATCTCCCCGGCGCCGTCGAGCACCTGGTGCGGCTGTGGCCGGGTGAGGCCGACCGGTACCCGGGAGGCGGTGCGGGACGGTCGCTCGACGCCCTGGTGCGGGCCGCCGGCCCGTCGGCCGTACCCGCGCTGCGGTCGCTCCGGGACACGGGTTCGGTCCCGGTCGCCGACCTCGCGACGGCCTGGGTCGGGGTGGCCGAGTCCTCCCGGTCGACCGCCGGAACGGCGCTGGACGCGCTGCTGGGGCTCGTCGACGAGGCCCCGCCCACCGGAGCGGCGATCGTCCTCGCCGGTGCCCTGGCCGAGCTCCGCCACGGGGCGCGGGGACGAACGCCGGAGGTCTGCGACGGCGTCGCCAGGCTCGTCGGCGCGGTCCCCGCCCCGGGCGCGGTGCCCGACCCGGACCGGGCGAGGGTGTTGGCCACCGGGGCCGCCGTCCTGTTCGGGGCACGGGACCCGAGGTGGACCACCTTCGCCGAGGCCGTGCTCCGAGCTCCCGACGAACCCCACGTCGAGGACGGCACGACCCGGGTCCCCTTCTCCCTCGTGTTCGGTGGCGCCTCCGGCCGCCGCGACCCGGCCTGGGCCCACCGGGAACTCGTGTCGCTCGCCGGCCGCGCCATCACCGCCTGGCCGGGGGCCGCGCCCCGCTGGCTGGACCTGGTGGCCGGTCTTCCCCAGTCCGACGACACGGTGCGCATCGCGCTCGCGTCGGTGGCGCTGGCGCCCTCGGGGGCCTGCCGCGTGCTGGCCAAGGCGGCCGCGCACCACTCCGCGCTGTTCACGATCGGCCTCCGCCGCCGCACGGCCAGGGCGCTGCGGTCGGTCCGGCCGGACTCCGACGCGGCCGAGGCGTGGCTCCTCACCACCTGGGCGGTACTCGACCCGCACGAACACGAGTTGACCTTCGAGGAGGCGTGGGAACTCGTCGGGGGTGACGGCAGGGCCGACGCCGAACTGCTCGCCGTCTGGGTCACGCGGTACTCGCCGGCCGTCCGGGCGGCCTGCCTCCGGCTGCTCGACGGTTCCGCGCGCACCTCCCACCAGGCCCGGGAATGCCAGCTCGTCGCGGCTCGCGCGGTGGCGGAACACGAGGACGTGGAGCGGATGTGGCCCACCCTGCTGGCGGTGGCGGACGCGGCGGGGCGCCCGTTCGCGGAGGCCGTCGCGCTCGGCAACGAGCTGGTGGGAGGGCACACCCGGTTGCGGACCGGCTGGGTGGACCTGCTCCGGGACGTCGCCGGGAACGGCCGCCCCTCGTGGTCCGGCCCTGACCACCACGCCACCGCCGTCGCGGTGCGGGCGCTGTGGGCGCTGGGAGCGATCTCCCCGGAGGACACCGTGGACTGGGGCCTCTCGGCCCTGACCGCCTCGATCTCCTCCGGCCACGGCGTGCGGGTGGCGGAGGAGATCTCCGAGCCGGTGCGGGAGGCGTCCGCCCCCCGGCCCGCGTTGCGGGCCCGGGTCGCAGCCGCCCTCGCACCGGTCCTCGAGTCCGACGCGCGGGTGCCCGGGCCAGGCGGCGGCCTCGCCGACGACGTCCGGCTGCGGGCGGCCCTGCGGGAGATCACGGGCACGCGGACCGTCCTCGACTAGGAGGGGTGCCCTCGGCGGCCGCCCGGTCAGCAGCGGCCGCCTCCCCGCTCAGCGACGTCTGAGGTGCCACCCGCTCGTCCCGACCACGACCAGGCACGCATCGCCCGGCCCCGCGGTTCGACCTCCGGGTCGAGCGGGACGACCACCGGGGCGCGCGGGAAGTCCCGGGCGAGGCCGGCGGCCACCCGCTCGCACGCGCGGACGACCGTGTCGAGGAACCTCCGGTGCGCCGCGTGCCACCGGTCCAGGCCGCCCTGGACCGCCTCCGCCGTCACCCGCTCGCCCCACCGCAGCCAGGACCCCGGCTCCCGCCAGTCGTCGAAGCGTTGCCACGGCCAGTCGGCCGCGCTCCAGCGCAGCTCCTCCCGGGCCTCGGGGGCCTGCCGGTCCAGCCATTCCTCGCCGGCCGCGGCGAAGACGGGCAGGGAGATCGCCCCGCCCGGCTCGGCGTGGAAGAGGTGCACCGCGACGGCGTACACCCGCTCGCCGCCCGCCCCGTCCAGCGTGGCCCTGGCGAAGTCGTCCAGCTCGTCGGTGAGGCTCGCCGCGAGGGCGCCCCAGTCGAGGGGACCGCCGTCGACCGGGGGTCGTGGCGGCACGTCGTCGACCTCCTCACCGGAGACCCATCCGCTCCTCACCGGCCGTTCTCCCTCGTCGCCCGTGCCCCGGCTCCCCGGCCCCCGCGCCCGCCGTCAGCCCCGCCCCCGGCCGGCCCGCATCCGCCACAGCAACCACAGGAAGTACGGGGTGCCGACGACCGCGGTCGTCAGGCCGGCCGGCAACTGCGCGGGTGCGAGCGCGGTCCGGCCGACGACGTCCGCGATCACCACCAGGGCCGCGCCGAGCAGGACGGTGAGGGGGAGCTGGTGCAGGTGGCGCTTGCCCACGAGGATCCGGGCCGCGTGCGGGGCCACCAGGCCCACGAAGGCGATCGGGCCGATCGTCGAGGTGGCCGCCCCGGTCAGGAGCACGGCGAGACCCACGTGCGTGACGCGGCTCGCGTCGAGCCGGACGCCCAGCACCCTCGGGGTGGTGTCGTCGATCTGGACGATGTCGAGATCCCGGTGCGAACGCGCGACCACCACGGCCGCCACCAGCAGCGCCACGACCATCGGCAGCAGCTCGACCGGTCTCGCGCCGAACGTCGAGCCACCCAGCCAGGTCAGGGCCTTGTTCTGGTTCCACGGGTCGGTGCGGACGAGCAGCAGGGTCGTCACCGCCGACGTGCCCGCCCAGATGGCGATGCCGACCAGCACCATCCGCCCCTGGTTGATCCCTCCCCGGGAGGACAACGCGAAGATCAGCAGACCGGCGAGCGCGCACCCGGCGAGGGAGCCGCCGAGGACGAGGACGAAGGCGGGCGCGCCCGCCGCGACGATCACGATGACGGCGCCCAGGCTGCCGGCGCTGGACACACCCAGGATCCCCGGGTCGGCGAGCGGGTTGCGGGTGACCGTCTGCACGAGGGCACCGGCGAGCCCGAGGCAGGCACCGGCGAGGAGCGCGGCCAGCACTCGCGGCACCCGGCTGTCCAGGACGATCTCCAGGATCAGCGCGGCGCGCCCGGTGGCCCAGTTCCACAGGTCGCCGAGCAGGACGGTGCTGTCGCCCAGCAGGACGCCAGCCACGACGGACCCGACCAGCACCGCACCCGCGACGGCCAGCACCGCTCCGGGGTGCCGGCGCCCGAACCCGGTGCCGCCACGCATGGTGATCAGCGTGTCGGGTTCCAGGGTGGACCTGGTCCTCGTCGCGAGGAGGATGAGCGCGACGGCGCCGATCACGCTGGTGACCACCCCGGTGGGCACGGTCACGCCGCTGACCGAACCGAAGGTGGCGCGCAGCGCGATGTCCGCGGTGAGGACCAGCGCGGTGCCGGCGAGGGCCGCCAGCGGCAACAACGTGCGGTGCCGGCGCAGGCCCGGAACCCGGGACGCGACCAGGCGCACCAGCAGCGGCGCGCAGAGACCGACGAAACCGATCGGACCGGTCACCGTGACCACGCTCGTCGCCAGCAACACGGCGAGGACCACGATCACGGCACGGGTGCGGCCCACGTGCACACCCAGGGACCTGGCCGCGTCGTCCCCCAGCTGGAGCAGGTCGAGGCGCCGGGCCATGAGGATGAGCGCGACGGCCACCGGGAGCGCGAACAGCAGGACACCCCGAACCGCGCCCACCCCGTTCTGCCCGAGGGAACCAGCCCCCCAGGCGAACAGCCCCTGGGTCTCCCAGGGGAACAACAGCAGCACGGCGGAGGTGATCGAGGACAGGCCCAGCGTGATCGCCGAGCCCGCGAGCACCAGCCGCACCGGGGACGCCGCCCCACCACCGGACAGCCCCATCACCACGGCGGCGGCCGCGAGCCCCCCGCAGAAGGCGACGGCGATGCTGGGGACGGCCCCCAGCTGGGCGCCGAGCACCGCGGCGAGGGTGACGGCCAGGTGGGCGCCGGCGTTGACGCCCGTGGTATCGGGCGCGGCCAGCGGGTTGCGCGCCACCGCCTGCATGCTCGCGCCGGCGATGCCCAGCGCGCAGCCGACCAGCACGGCGGCCAGCAGGCGCGGGACGCGGGAAGCCGTGACGACCGCCGCGGCCGTGTCCAGCGACTCGCCTCCGGTGAGCACGGCCCACAGGTCCGCCACGCTCAGCGCCGCCGTGCCCTGGGTGAGGTGCACGGCGGCCGCCACGGACAGCCATACCAGGAGCACGAGGGTGACCAGCAGCGGGAGCCAGTGGCGACGGCGAGTGCCCTCCGCGGGTTCGGCGCTGGTCGGATCGGCTCGCCGGGCCGTCTCCGGTGGAGCGGTCGTCACGACGTGAACTCCTACTGGGTGACGAGCTGGGCGACGAGGTCGTCGCTCCAGGCGGACAGCGACTCGGGGCCGCCGTACGCCCAGACCCCCACGGCCGCGCGGTGGACGTTCCCGTCCTGGACGAAGGGCAGGTTCTCCCACACCGGGTTGCCCGCCATCGCCGTCTCGACCACGTCGTCCTCGTCGTCGTTGCCCCAGTACAGCAGCCTGGTGTCGTCCGGGAGCGCCGTCAGGCCCTCCATGTCGATGTTCGACAGGCCGAAGGCGTCGTCACCCTCGTCCTCCCAGGCCGAGGCCAGCCCCATGCGCTCGGCCACCGCCTGGACGGCGGTGCGCGGGCCGTGCATGCGGATCGTGAGGTTCGCGCCCTCCGCGTACGGGGAGGCCAGGACGACCGGGGTACCGGCGAGACCGGCCTCCTCGATCGCGGCCGCGTTCGCCTCGATCGTCTCGTCCATCTCCGCGATGACCTGCTCGGCGACGTCCTCCTTCCCGAGGAGGGTGGCCACGCTCTGGAAGTCCTCGAGGATGGAGCCGATGGGATCGGAGGCGTTCGACCCGCCGAGGAAGGCGATGGGAGCGATGCGTTCCATCTGCTCCATCGCCCCGTCGGGGATCCCGCCCTCCGGCGCGAGGATCAGGTCCGGCTCCAGCTCGGCGATGGCCTCGACGCTCGGTTCCCGTCGGACGCCCACATCGACGGGGTCACCGGTCAGGGGGACGCTGGCACCCACCCAGCTCTCGTACCCGGCGACGTCGCTGACCCCGACCGGGTCGACGCCGAGGCTGGTGACGACCTCGGTGTGCATCCACTCCAGGGTGACGACCCGGGTCGCCGGCGCCGGGAGCTCCACGGTCTCACCGAGGGCGTCGACGATGCTGACGGCCTGGTCGGACGCTCCCTCGGACGGGTCGGTCGTCGTCGTGGCCGCCTCGTGGGTGGTGCCGCACGCCGCGGTCAGCACCGCGACCGCGGTCAGGGCGAACAGGCTGGGTACTGCTCGTGAGGTTCTCATGGTTCCCTTCGCGCGCGGCGGGGTCTCGCCCCGTCAGCACGGTACGGAGGTGGTGTGGGATCGGGTCAGGACGCGACGGTCCGGCGGACCCGTTGCCGAGGGGAGCGGATGTCCAGCTCGTCGGTCACGGGGTTGACCGACGTGGTGATCTCGATCTCGTAGACCTCGCTGAGCTGGTCGCCGGTCAGCGCCTCGTGGGGTGGTCCGTCCGCGACGACGGAGCCCCGGGACATGACGACGACGCGGTCGGCGACGGCCGCGGCCTGGTTCAGGTCGTGCAGGACCACCCCGACGGCCACCCCGTGCTCGTCGGCGAGTTCGCGCACCAGTTCGAGGACCTCGATCTGGTACCGCAGGTCGAGGTGGTTGGTGGGTTCGTCCAACAACAGCACCCCGGTGTCCTGGGCGAGGGCGCTGGCGAACCACACCCGCTGGACCTGGCCGCCCGAGAGCACGTCGACGTCGGTGTCGGCGAGGTCGGCGATGCCGGTGAGTTCCAGGGCCCGCGCGACAGCGGCCGGCCCCCCGACGTCGTTGCCCCGCCAGCCCCGGCGGTGCGGGTGCCGCCCGTACTCGACGGCCTCCCGCACCGTCACCGCCGCAGGGGTCGGCCGGCTCTGCGCCAGCAGGGTGACCCGGCGGGCGAAGTCCCGCGCGGACAGGGCGGCGGCGTCACTGCCGTCCCCGAGCCGCACGTCCCCCGCGCTCAGGGCCTGGAGCCGGGCGAGACCACGCAGGACGGTCGACTTGCCGGACCCGTTGGGACCGACGAGCGCGGTGACCCGTCCGGCGGCGAGCTCGATCGACGCGCCCGACACCACCGGCGAGCCGCCGTAGCCGATCACGAGGGACCGACCGGTCATCGCATCCCGCTGCGCCATCATCACCCGCGCAGCTTAGACAAGGCTTACCTAAGGGAACAAGGGGCTCGGAAGTGACGTCCGCGTCAGCCGTCGACCGGTCGGCGCTCGATGTCAGCGCTCGACCAGGGCGCGTTCGAGGACCGCGCGCACGTGCTCCGGGTCCGCCCGGCCCTCGTCGAGGAGGATCGCGGCGCACAGACCTTCGGCGATCGCCACGAACACCTCCACCGCGCGGGGGTCGGAGGTCCGGAGCCGCGCCAGGTCGGCGACACGCTCGCGCCAGCGGCGCGCCACCGGCCGGAGAGCGGGTCGGCGCGCCGCCAGCGTGGACAGTTCGCGTTCCGCGAGGGCCCGCTCACGCCCCTCCCCGGCCGATGCGGCGACCAGCGCGGCGAAGTCCCGCACCGGGTCGTCGCTGGTGTCCATGATCCGGCGGATGTGATCGGTGTAGGTGTCGGCGACCTCCGTGAGCGCCGCCACCAGCAGGTCGTCGAGAGTGGCGAAGTAGTAGGTGGTGAGGCTCGTCGTGATGCCGGCCTCCTTCGCCACGGCTCGGTGGGTCACACCGGCCGCGCCGTCCCGGCGGACGACGGTCAGGGTCGCCTCGATGATCTGGGCTCGCCGGCGCTGCCCTCGGACCCGCCGCCCGTCCGTGGTCGTGCCCTCGTCACCCACGCCCTACTCCCGACATTCCCGTGGGCGGGTCGTCAGTGCTCCGAACCGCCCGAGGGGCCGATGTGCCGGAGGGCGGTGACGCACAGGACGGTGACCGCCGCGATGGCCACACCCGCAACGATAGCCGCCAGGTTGAGCCCGTCGGTGAAGGCGATCCTCGCCTGCTCGACCACCCGCGTCGTCGTCCCGTCCGCCACGGCCAGCGCTCCGGCCAGGCTGTCACCCACCGCGTCCGCGACCGGCCGGTCCAGCTCGGCGGGCGGGTTGATCCGAGCCCGGTAGACGGCGGTGGCGAGACTCCCGAGGACGGCGACACCCAGTCCGACCCCGAGTTCCTGGACGGTCTCGGACATGGCCGCCGCCGACCCAGACCTGGTGGGGGGCACCGCGCCGACGACGATGTCGGTCCCCAGGGCCGCCATGGCACCCAGTCCGAGGTAGACGAGGGCGAACCCGACCACGACGACCAGCCGCTCCCCGGTCCCGGCCAGGGCGAGGCACAGGTAGCCGACCAGGGACATCGCCAGCGTGGCGGCCATGATCAGGCCCGGCCGGAAGCGCCTGGCCAGCAGCGGGGCACCGATCGCCGCGACGAGCATCGCCAGGGCCGGCGGCCCCATCCAGAGCCCGGCGGCGGCGGGGGAGAGGCCCTCGACGAGCTGGAGGTACTGGGTGACGAGGAACATGACGCCGCCGACGCCGACGAGCCCCACCAGCAGGACGGTCAGCGCGGCGGAGAAGGCCCGGTTGGAGAACAGCGACACGTCGAGCAGCGGGGAGGGCAGCCGCAGCTGCCGGCGGACGAACACGACGGCGGAGACGCCACCGACCAGCACCGCGACGAGGGTCGCGGCGTCGACCCCGTAGGCGGCCCCGTGCTTGATCGCGTAGACGATCGGCAGCATCGCGAGCAGGGACAGCGCGACGCTGGGCAGGTCGAACGCGCCTTCGCGGGGGGCCCGGTACTCGGGCAGCAGCGGCGGAGCCGCGACCAGGACGACCACGGCGATCGGAACGGCGACCAGGAAGGCGGCCCCCCACCAGAAGGTGGCCACCAGGGCTCCGCCGAGCACCGGCCCGGCGGCCATCCCGAGGGCGAACATGGTGGCCCACACCCCGATCGCCACCGCGCGCTGCCTCGGGTCGACGAAGAGGTTGCTGATCAGGGACAGGGTCGAGGGCATGAGGGTCGCGCCCGCCACCCCGAGCAGGGCACGCGCCACGATCAGCGCCTCGGCGGTCGGCGCGAACGCGGCGAACACCGAGACCACCCCGAACGCCGCGATGCCGATCATCAGCAGTCGGCGCCGCCCGATCCGGTCGCCCAGCGTCCCCATCGTGATCAGGAAGCCGGCGATGAGGAAACCGTAGGCGTCCATGATCCACAGGGTCTGGGTGGCGCTCGGCTCGAGTTCCACGGCCAGCCCGGGCAGCACCAGGTACAGGACGGTCACGTCGAGCCCGAGCAGCAGGGTGGGCAACGCCAACAGGGCGAGGCCCCACCACTCCCGAGCGCCGGCCCGGGGCGGGGCGAGTCGGTCCGAGATCCCAGTCATGCGTCCCCCAAGTATTTGGACATAAAGACAACTAGAACCATCGTACAATTACTTCGGCCGCTGTCCACCCCGGGCGCTGTCCACTCCGGGCGGTCCGACCCCGCGCCCCCTCGGACCAGCCACCCCACGACCCCGCAACGCCAGCTTCCGACCACGCGACCCGGAAACAGTCCGACTGGACTACATTCGGTCCATGCGTACGGAAAAACGTCCCGCCCCGCCCGCCAGGCCCGTCCCACCCGCCCCGCCGACGCCACGGACCACACCCGGACCGCACGAGGCCAGGAGCGGCTCGTGACAGCCCTGCTCTGGGCCGGCGCGGGAGCGGCGGTGGCCTTCGTCGTGGTGTTCCTGCTGGACGGCCTGACCAGACCGGGCTACCGCCCTGTCCGACACCCCGTCAGCGCCCTCGCGCTCGGCGACCGGGGCTGGCTCCAGACCACCAACTTCATCGTCTGCGGCCTGCTGATCACCGCCGCCGCGCCCGCCCTGCCCGCGCAGGTGGGCAGCGTCCCCCTCGCCGTCGTGGTCGGCTTCTTCGGTCTCGCCCTGGTGGCCTCCGGCGTGTTCCCGATGGATCCGATGCGCGGTTATCCCCCTGGCACCCCGGAGGGAACGCCCACCGAGGTCAGCCGCCGCCACCAGCTGCACGACCACGCCGGCGCCGCCGTGTTCACCGCGCTGCCCGTCGCCTCCCTCGTCGCCACCTTCGCACTGCCCGGTCCACTCTGGACCTGGTTCTCGGGGGCCGTCACGGTCGCGTTGTTCGGTGGTTTCCACGCCTTCGGCCAGGCCTGGGAGAACGACTCCGCCCGCCTGGGACTCATCCAGAAGCTGGTGATCACCCTGGGCTGGTCCTGGCTGGCCCTGCTGTTCGTCCACGCCGCGACATGAGCGCCGGGGACGCGCGGAGCCGGAAACGGGCTCCCGGCGCGGCCTACGATCCGCGCATGGCAGAACGCCCCGATCCGAACGACCACCCGCCACGCCGTTCCTTCATCGAACGAGCTCGCCGCGCCCAGATCGTCGAGGCGGCCACCCAGGTCGTCGCCGAACTCGGCTACGCCGGCACCTCCCTCGCCCGGATCGCGGAGAAGGCCGAGATCAGCAAGAGCGTCATCACCTACCACTTCGAGAACAAGGACGAGATCCTCCGGCTGGTGGTGTCCCAGTTCTTCGAACGGGGCTGGGAGCGCATGAGCGGCCACGTCGAGGCGGAGAGCACCGCGTCGGGCCAGGTCAGGGCCTGGATCGGCTCACAGCTGGAGTTCTACGCCGAACACCGCGCCGAGTTCCTGGCCATGAGCCAGATCATGGCCAACCACCGCACCCCCGAGGGTTCGCCCGCCTTCGCCGGCGAGCTCACCGAGGAGGTCGACGCGCTCACCGAGATCCTCCAACGAGGACAACGGGACGGCGAGTTCCGCGACTTCGACGCGCGCGGCGTCGCGACCATCATCCTGCGGTGCGCCGACGGCGTGCTCGGTTCGTGGGCGGTCGACGACTCCACCCGCCTGGTGGACCAGATCCCCGCGCTGCTCGACTTCGTCGACCACGCCATCCGGCGGTAGCGCACCGGACACCGCCCCGAGTCACGGGGAGCCGCCCAGCCAGCAGGTCGAGCCCCGGGGGCGGGGCAGGGCCACGGCAGGTTCGTGCCTCACCGTGGCCCGCCGCCGGGCACGCGCGCGTGCCCGAACACGACATCACCCACCGCGCCGATGGGCCGAGTGCGCAGCGGTGCCGGGACTCCCACCGAGATCACCGCGCGGTGGGAGTCCCCCTCAAGCCGGCCGTCCCCGAGCCTCCAGCAGACCGCGCGGAGTCAGCGGCCCGTGCCCGCCAGGTCGTCGAACTCGCCCGCCTTGCAGCCCTTGATCCAGGCGTCCATCTCGGCTGGGGTGAACAACACCGCCCCCGCTTCCGGTTGCTTGCTGTTCCGTACGGCGATCCGGCCATCGCGCAGTGGAGCGACCTCGACGCAGTTGCCTCCCGCGTCGCTGAAGCTCGACTTGCGCCAGGCGGCCGTGGACAGATCACGCATGTGCGGCGCCTTTCCGTTGCTGCTGGTTCAGTTCTCGCGGGTGGCGGCCTCCGCCACCAGGTCGAGGCGGTCGGTTTCGAGGCCGATCACCGATCGCTACATTCCGCGCTGGGTCAACTCCGGACCGCATACAGGCTAGGCGTCTTGCCTTGGGACGATGAACGCTGAGAAGGAGGGTTACTCAGTGACGAACCACGAGGTGCTGCCGCTGCTCGGCCAGGTCGCCGACAGCGTGTCCCAGGCGATCGCCCATGCCCGCCCAGAGCTGGCCGGAGCCGATCCACTCGTCCGGCGATCCGAGCACGCCGACTTCCAGTCGAACGCAGCCCTCGCCCTGGCCAAGCGCGCCCGCACCAGGCCCACCGAACTCGCCGACGCGCTCATCGCGGCTGTGGCTGGCGACCGAGGGCCGATCACACGTGTCGACATGTCCGGCCCGGGGTTCCTCAACATCACGGTGCCCGACCAGCTCATCTGGAACCAGCTCGCCGCTCGCCTGGCCAGCCTTCGTCTCGGCGTCGGCACCCCCAATGAGGGCCAGCGGACCGTGATCGACTACTCGGCACCCAACATCGCCAAGGAAATGCACGTCGGGCACCTGCGCACCACGATCATCGGCGACAGCCTCGCGCGTGTCCTCGGCTTCCTCGGAGCGGAAGTCATCCGCCAAAACCATCTCGGCGACTGGGGCACCCAGTTCGGGATGCTCATCCAGTACCTCGACGAGCACCCGGAAGCCACCTGGCACCACGACGAGCTGGAGCCGGGCACCTCCGCCGCCTCCACGCTCGACGATCTGTACGGCACCGCCCGCGCGCTGTTCGACGCCGACCCGGAATTCGCCGACCGGTCTCGCCGCCGTGTGGTCGCGCTACAGTCCGGCGACCACGACACCGTCACACGCTGGAGGGAGATCGTCGCCGAGTCAGAGAGGGCCTTCCGCGACATCTATGACCGGCTCGGCGTGTTGCTCACGCCCGACGACTCGGTTGGGGAATCGTTCTACAACCACCTGCTCGCCGATGTGGTGACCGAACTGACCGAGGCGGGAATCGCCGTGGGGAGCGAAGGCGCTCTCGTGATCTTCTCCGAGGAGGTCACTGGCCCGGACGGCAACCCCATCCCCCTGATGGTGCGCAAACGCGATGGTGGCTACGGCTACGACACCACGGACCTCGCCACGATCCGCTACCGCATCCACGACCTGAAATCCAACCGGCTGCTCTACGTCACGGACTCCCGGCAGGCCCTGCACTTCCAGCTGATCTTCGAGGCGGCTCGCCGCGCGGGGTGGCTCACCGACAACGTCGAGGCGGCACACGTGCCCTACGGCACCGTCCTCGGCCCCGATGGCCGCCCGTTCAAGACCCGCGCCGGCGGCACGGTCCGTCTGATGGATCTGCTCGACGACGCCGTGTCGCGTGCGCGCGCCGTGGTCCACGAGAAGGACCCTGACCTCCCCGCTGGGGAACTGGACCAGATCGCCGAACAGGCGGGCATCGGAGCGGTCAAGTACGCCGATCTGTCCAATTCGCGGATCAGGGACTACACCTTCGACGTTGACCGCATGGTCTCGTTCAACGGCAACACCGGCGTCTACCTCCAGTACGCGCACACCCGCATCCGTTCGATCCTGCGCAAAGCTGGAGATCCTCACGTCGTGATCGACCCGACCGTCGAACTCCAGCCCGCTGAACGCGCGCTGGCTCTCCAGCTCGACGCCTACGACACGGCCCTCACCGAGGTCGGCGAGACCTTGGAGCCGCACAAGCTCTGCGGCTACCTCTACGACCTCGCCCGCGCCTTCACCAGCTTCTACGAAGCCTGCCACGTCCTCAACGCGGAAGAACCTGTTCGCGGCAACCGACTCGCCCTCTGCCAGCTCACGGCACGCACCCTGCGACACGGGCTCAACCTGCTCGGCATCAGTGCCCCGGACCGCATGTGACACCGGCCCGGACGAGGCACTAGCAACTCGCCGGGTGGCTCCTCGATACCCGAGGAGCCACCCGGTAGCCACCACCGCTGCGAACGGGCCAGTCATGGCACCGCCCAAGGACGTTCACGCTCCCGGGCCTCCTCCCCCGGGCGGCTCCGCTGCCGGTCCGTAACGCCCGACGAGTTCCGCGCCGATCCTGGCCAACTCGTCCCGGACCGACGCCGGCTCGACCACCTCCACGACGGCACCCCACCCCGCGAGCTGTTCGGCCACCGACACCGCCCGGTGCGCCGAGACCCGCACCCGCACCCGGCCGTCCCCACCCTCGCCCGCCACCTCGCAGTGCCGGCCCCACTGCGCTCGGAACGCGGACAGGTACCGCGCCACGACGAGCACCGTCGCCACGACACCGGACCGCCGCCCTTCCACGTCACGAACCACCTCCCCCCACACCTCCGACAGGTCGAACCCCGGCGGCCGGTGCGCCGCCTCGTCGGTGAGGAGCACGTCGACCACCCGGTCCACCCGGAAGGAGCGTCGCCCCCGCTCCGTCCCGCCAACCAGGTACCAGGTGCCGTCCTTGTCGACGAGCCCCCACGGATCGACCAGCCTCGTCGACTCCGTCCGGCCCGAGTAGGTCAGCCGAACCCGTCGCCCGCGCACCACCGCGTCCCGCAGCGCCCCGAGCAGCGGGGGCCGCACCCGTCCGGCCCCGCCCCACGCCACGGGATCGACCAGCAGGGCACCCGAGGCGGCCTCCGCGTCGCCCCGGAACGTCCGGGGCAGCGCGGCCAACAGCTTCCGCATGGCGGAGCGGAGCTCGCTGGTCATCGGAACCCCCGGCCCGGCGAGCAGGAACAACGCGGTCGCCTCACCCGCCGTCAACCCGCTCAGATCGGTGCGCGCCCCGCCCACCAGCGACCAGCCCCCGTGCCGGCCGGGACTGGGGTACACCGGGACGCCGGCCGAGGACAACGCCTCCAGGTCACGGCGGGCGGTGGACACCGAGACCTCGAGTTCGGCGGCGAGTTCGGCCGCGGTCACCCGGGCCCTGGTCCGCATCAGCATGAGGATCGCGACGAGGCGGTCGGCACGCATCCGCCGAGTCTGCCGGGAAAAGTGGCCAGGAGGTGAGCACTTCTCCTCCTACGGTCGTCCCCGCGATCATCGGAAACGGAAGGCGAACCCATGCTGCGAGGACTGACCACCACCACCTTCTTCGCCGACGACGTCGGCGCCGCCGCGGCCTGGTACGCCAAGCTGTTCGGCATCGATCCCTACTTCGTGCGGCCGGAAGAGGGGCCGCCCGCGTACATCGAGTTCCGCATCGGCGACTACCAGCACGAATTCGGCCTGCTCGCCCGCCACTGGGCTCCACACGCCGCGACCGAGCGGCCGGCGGGGGCGGTCGTCTACTGGGCGGTCGACGACCTGCCCGCCGTGCACGACACCCTGCTCGCCATGGGCGCCACCTCCCACGAGGCACCGACCCCGCGTGAGGCGGGGTTCGTCACCGCCTCGGTGGTCGACCCGTTCGGCAACATCCTCGGGATCATGACGAACCCGCACTACCTGGAGGTCCTCGCCAGGAGACCGGAGAGGACGGTGTAACGCGGACCGGTCGGTGGCACGGGGCCGGAGGTGCCGGGACAACGCTCCTCCGCCGCCCCGTCCCACCGGGACTGGTGTCCCACGCGTCGTCCTCAGCGGACGACGGCGGATGCGCCGCACGCTCGGGACGAGGGGACGGGTGCCAACCGGCGCCGGTCGCGCCGCACGGAGCCGGTGCGTGGAGGGGCGACCGCATGACGATCGAACCGGCCCGCCTGCCGCCGGCGATCCGGACGGGCTGGCGTCGTCACCGGCTGGGTCACGCTGGGGCTGGCGAAGGACGGCTCCCGAGGCTGGGGCGGTCCGGCACTGTGCGCCCTGTGGTCGTCCCGGTCGGCTTCGTCGCCCGGGTGCACCGCCCTCGGTGCCCGCTCACCAGGACACGCCGGCACCCGAGGCCGCCACCACCGCGGGCTGAGCACCGCCCACCCCGGACCACCCGCCCTCCACCGACTGGTGGAGGGCCACCCCCACCGGACGGACACCGAGCCCTGCCCGCGTGACCGGTCCCGTCGCACCAGGGCACGCGTCAGGCTTCGACCATGACCATCATCGAGGTGGACAACCTCGTCAAACGCTACGGCGACCACGTGGCGGTGAACGGAGTGAGCTTCACCGTCGACCAGGGCGAGATCTTCGGCATCCTCGGCCCCAACGGCGCCGGCAAGACCACGACCGTCGAGTGCGTCGAGGGCCTGCGCACCCCGGACGGCGGGTCCGTGCGCGTCCACGGCATCGATCCGCACGGGGGCACCGGCGAACTGCCGCACCTGCTGGGCGCGCAGCTCCAGACCAGTGAACTGCCCGACAAGCTCAGGGTCGGCGAGGCGATGGAGCTGTACGCCTCCTTCTACCGCCATCCCGCCGACTGGCGGACGTTGATCGACACCCTGAACCTCACGGACAAGATCGACACCCAGTTCCGGCGGTTGTCCGGCGGGCAGAAGCAGCGGCTGTCCGTCGCGCTGGCGCTGGTCGGCAACCCCAGGGTCGCGGTCCTCGACGAGCTCACCACCGGCCTGGACCCCGTGGCCCGCCGCGACACCTGGGACCTCGTCGAGACCATCCGCGACCAGGGCGTGACCATCCTGATGGTCACCCACTTCATGGAGGAGGCCGAACGGCTCTGCGACCGGCTGGCCATCATCGACGGTGGCCGGGTCGTCGCGATCGACACCCCGGCCGGACTCGTCGCCAGGGTGGACGACCGCAAACGGGTCCGGTTCCGGCCGTCCGCGCCGGTGGACCGGGCCGTCCTCGCCGCCATCCCCGGCGTCACGGCCGTGGAGCGGGCCGGCGGCCAGCTCGTCGTGACCGGCACGGGGAACCTGCTACTCGCCCTGACCAGCACGCTCGCCCGACACCAGATCGTCGCGGAGGACCTCCGAGTGGAGCAGACCTCGCTCGACGACGCCTACGTCGCGCTCACCGGCCGCCCCACCAGCTCCTGAGGAGATCCCTTGTCCGCCCTGTACCGGCTCACCGCCACCGAGACCCGGCTGTTCTTCCGGGAACCGATGAGCGTGTTGTTCGCCCTCGCGGTTCCCCCGGCCCTGCTGGTCATCCTCGGCGCGGTCCCCTCGTTCCGCGAACCCGTCCCGGACCTCGGGGGCCTGCGGATCATCGACCTGTACGTGCCCATCATCGTCGCGCTGGGCGTCGCCCTCTTCGCGTTGACCGGCCTGCCCCAACAGTTCGCCTCCTACCGGGAGAAGGGCGTCCTCCGACGGATGCGGACCACGCCCGTGCGCCCCCTCACCATGCTCGGCGCGCAACTGCTGATGTCCGCCGCCCTGTCCGTCGCCACCGTCCTCGTCGTGCTGGCCACCGCCCGCCTCGTGTTCGACGTCGGGCTGCCCCGCCACCTCGCCGCCCACCTCGCCGCGTACCTGCTGACCATCTCCGCGATGTTCGCCGTCGGGCTGCTCGTCGCGTCGCTGGCGCCGAGCGGCAGGAGTGCGGGGGCGATCGGCACGGTGCTGCTGTTCCCGAACATGTTCTTCGCCGGCCTGTGGATTCCCCGCGACTCGATGAACGACGTCCTGCGGACCATCAGCGACCTCACCCCGCTGGGGGCGGCCGTGCAATCATTGCAGGACGCCACCGCCGGCCACTGGCCCCAGGCCACGCACGTGGCGGTGCTGCTGGGGTGGACGCTCGTGGCCGGTGGTCTGGCCGCGCGGTACTTCCGCTGGGAGTGAGTCGTGAGCATCGGGACCGAGCCGCACGGGGACTGGGACCACCGGGTCGGCACCGCGTTCGCCGTCCTCCCCTACGTCCTGCTGGCCGTGAGCACCTCGGCCGCGCTGGCGCAACGGGACACCCCCGTCCAGATCCCGGGCGTGCTCGGTGTCACGCTCGCCACCGCGCTCTGGCTGGCCTGCTTCGACGCCAACCCGCGCTGGTGGGAGAACCCCACCCCGGCCAGGGTGCACTACGCGGGGCTGACCGTGTTGGCGGCGGTCCTGGTGGTGCTCGCGCCCTGGTACGGCATCTTCGCCTTCATCGGCTACGTCCACGCGTTCGAACGGTTGGACCGCCACTGGCGGTACCTCGGCGCCGCCACCACGTCGATGATCATGTCCGTCTCGTACCAGGGAGGTGCGCACAACGTCCTGACCGGCGACTGGTGGGAGTGGGCGGTCACCTCCCTGGTCTCGGTGGTCCTGGCCGGGTCCTGCTACTCCCTGTTGGACACGGCCGAAAGACGCGGACGCGAGCGGACACGGGCGCTGGTCGAATCGCACGAGGCCAACGCGCGCCTGGAGGCGGCCCTGGAGGAGAACGCGGACCTGCACGCCCAACTGCTGGCGCGGGCCCGCGAGGCGGGCGTGCTGGACGAGCGGCAGCGGATGGCCCGGGAAATCCACGACACCCTGGCGCAGGGTCTGGCCGGTATCGTCACCCAGCTCCAGGCCGCGGAGCAGACCCTCGACCAGCCCTCGACGGCCGGACGGCACCTGACGAAGGCGATGAGCCTGGCCCGCGAGAGCCTCACCGAGGCCCGCCGGACGGTGCACGCGATGGAACCGGAACTGCTCGCCGACGCCCGGTTACCGGAGGCGATCGCGGCCGTGGTGCACCGGTGGTGCGAGACGCACGACGTCGACGCGGTGCTGACCACCACCGGCGACGCCCGCCCCATGCACACCGACGTCGAGGTCGCGCTGGTGCGGACCGCGCAGGAGGCGTTGGCGAACGTGGCCAAGCACGCGGGGGCGAGTCGGGTCGGACTGACCCTGTCGTACCTCCCGGACCGGGTGCTGTTGGACGTGCGGGACGACGGGGTGGGATTCGACGTGACCTCCCCGCGCGCCAACGGTTCCCCAGGTGGCGGGTTCGGCCTCGCCGGCATGCGGCAGCGGGTGCGGAGGTTGGCGGGACGCCTCGACATCGAGGCGGAGCCCGGGGGTGGCACCGCCATCTCCGCATCCGTTCCCGCGATCCCGGCGACCGGGGGAACCCGGTGATCTCCCTGCTGATCGTCGATGATCATCCCGTGGTGCGGGACGGCCTGCGCGGCATGTTCACCCCCGACCCCCGCTTCGAGGTCCTCGGGGAGGCCGGCGACGGAGCGGAGGCGATCGTCCTGGGCGAACGGCTGCGCCCCGACGTCATCCTCATGGACCTGCGGATGCCGAGGACGGACGGCGTCACGGCCATCACCGAACTCGCCCGGCGGGAGGTTCCCTCCCGAGTTCTCGTGCTCACCACCTACGACAGGGACAGCGACGTGCTGCCCGCGATCCACGCCGGCGCCTCGGGCTACCTGCTCAAGGACGCGCCGAGGGAGGAGTTGTTCCGCGCCGTGGAGGCGGCGGCGCGGGGCGAGGCGGTGCTGGCGCCCAGCGTCGCGACCCGGCTCCTGCGGGAGGTACGCCAACCCGTCCCCGAACCGTTGTCCCCGCGCGAGCTGGAGGTGCTGGAGCTGATCGCCCGGGGCTCGAGCAACCGGGAGGCGGCGAAGCACCTGTTCATCAGCGAGTCGACGGTGAAGACGTACCTCGTCCAGGTGTACGCGAAGCTCGGTGTGCACGACCGGGCCGCGGCGGTGGCCGTGGCCTTCTCCCGCGGCTACCTGTCGCCTCCTCCCTGACCGGGCGGCCACCAGGCCACGGAGGGCCAGGGCGCGCCCTGGCTCGTTCCTCGCCACTCAGGTGGGGACTCCTGACTGGGGTTACTGGCTCGCCGGGCGGCCTCGGCTGGTGGTCCGGACCGCCCCCCCCCCCCGCGTCTTGGAAGCCGGGACGTCCGGCGACGGGACCGGGACCCGCGCGGAGTCGTCGGCCTGGTCCCGGGCGATCCACCACGGGAGTGCGCCTGTGCGGGTCACCATTCGCGCACCGGGTGCCGCCGGTCCCCGTGTTCCGTCGACAGCGCGGGCGATGATCGGAGGCGCTCGCTCGCCGGTCCCCGTTCCCGGCGGGAACGGAGCACCCGCGACCGGCCTCTCCCCCGCCGGGGCGAGGCGCGACCGGCGCGCACCCGGCGGGAACTCCATCCCAGCTCCACCGCCGGGCCCTGAGCACGGGCCTGCCAGCGAGCCCGAGACCTGCCGGGAGGCCACGCTCGACCCCGGCTCAGGCCTCCGCCTCCGTCCGGGGCACGCCTTCGAGCCGCCGCCGGGGAAAGGTGACCCCGGTCAGCTCCTCGGACACCGCCCACAGGCGGCGGGCCAGCTCGGTGTCCCGCGCCCGCGCCGAACGACCGACCAGCTTGGGAGCACCGCGTCCCTCCAGGAAACCGCTCGGGCCGGCGTAGGCGCCGCCAGGGACGTCCGCCACGGCCGCGTACAACGTGGGCAGCGCGCCGTCCTCGACGCTCTGCGTGACCAGGTCCGTCACCGCGCGCAGCGCTCGGTCGAGGACCCGCCGCTGGCCGTTGTTCCGGAGCAGGCTGGTCGCGGCGAGACCGGGGTGCGCGGCGGTGGCGAGCACCGGCGATCCGACCTCGGTGAGTCGCCGCTGGAGCTCCGAGGTGAACAGCAGGTTGGCGAGTTTCGACCGCGCGTACGCGGCCATCGCCCGGTAGGGCCTCCGCTCCCAGTTCAGGTCGCCGAAGTCGATCGACCCCACCCGGTGCGCGTTGGAGGAGATCGTGACGACGCGTCCTCTGACTCGCGGCAACAGCAGGTTCGTGAGGGCGAAGTGCCCGAGGTGGTTGACCCCGATCTGGGACTCGAAGCCGTCGGCCGTGCGGGTCATTGGCGGCATCATGATGCCGGCGTTGTTGACGAGGATGTCGACGGGCTCGGTGACCCCGTCCGCGAACGCGCGGACCGAGGCGAGATCGGCGAGGTCGAGCCGGCGGACCTCGACGGTGCCGCTCATCGCGGCGGCGGCCTCCCGGCCCCTGCCCTCGTCGCGGACGGCGAGCACGACCCGGGCGCCGCTGGCGGCGAACACCTGGGCCGCCGCCCGGCCGATCCCGCTGTTCGCCCCGTGACGACCACGGTCCGGCCGGCCATGGGAGGAACGTCCGACGCACTGAATGTTGTCATGAGCTACAAAGTAGCCACTGGAAACAATGTCGTCAACGGAAACACGGTTCGCTACCCTCGGGGCGTGCCAGCCACGACCCCCGAACGCCCCTACCACCACGGGAACCTCCGCGCCGCCCTGCTCGACGCGGCCGAGCGCTCCCTGGCCGAGCACGGCTCCGACCAGCTGTCCCTCCGTGACCTGGCCAGGGAGGTCGGCGTCAGCCACGCCGCACCCCGCCGGCACTTCCCCGACCGCCAGGCGCTGCTGGACGCGCTCGCCGAAGCGGGGTTCGCCCGCCTCGACGCCGTCCTTCGCACCGCCCTCGCGGCAGCCGGCGACGGCTTCCCGGCACGTCTGCGCGCCGCGGCGACGGCCTACACGCGCTTCGCCACCGAGAACGCCGCACTGCTCGAACTCATGTACACCAGCAAGCACCGACCGGGCGCGCGACGGGTCGTCGACGCGGCGGCCGCACCGTTCGCGCTGCTCAACGGCCTGATCACCCAGGGGCAGGACCAGGGCACACTCGAGGCAGGGGATCCCGAACGCGTCGGGATCGTCCTGCTCGCCACCCTCCAGGGCCTCGCGACGTTCGCCAACGGGCACATCGTCGAACTGGAACTGCTCGACGACCTCGTGGAAGCCTCCGTGGACCGCTTCCTTCGAGGAGCGCGCCCGCTCGGGTGAGACGCTCGTGCGGGTCGGGCCGCTGAGCGATCCGGCCACGAACTCCAGCCGAGCGCTGGCACCCACGCGCCCCCGCCGGGACAGACCGTGGAAAGCCAGCCGCCGACCCAGTCGCATGTCGCCGTGCGGGTACCGCCACACGGCGGGGACGAACCAGCCGCACCGACCTGGCCCAAACATCACACCGGCCGTGACGCCCGCTGCGGTTCAGGCCCCTCCTCCGACCCGCCGGGAAACGAGACATGCTGGCGTGTCCCAACGCCAACTGCCGAGGCACGCTCCGGTACTCCGCCACCTCGACTCCGCACACCAGGGGTGTCGGGGCTCACCAGCGCTCGCGGCCCCGGCCCAGCGGTGTTCGGACCGCCCGTCACCCGGACGCCTGGCGAAGCCTCCGCAGCTCCTCGCCGATCTCGTCGCGGTGATCCACACCGCCGAGGGATGTGCGGCCGCCTTTCACCCCCGCCTCGCGACGTTCCTCGGGCTCACTGCCCGAAGCCGCTGGAGGAGCTCGGCGACATACCGGGTCTCCTCGTGATCACTGCCTTTGACGAGCACGAGGTCATCGCGCAACGCCCGGAACGTCCGCTCGGCTTCGTCGACGTCATTCCGCGCCGCGTGCAGTTCGCCGATGTTGCGGCGCACTTCGAACGCCGTGTCTGTGCCATCGCCACGCTCACTGCTGATCCTGTCCAGGACATCGCTGAACCGCAGAAGCGCCTCGTCGACCTGACCCAGCTCGGCCCGGCAGTACGCGGACTGCCGGAGACATTCCACCGCGTCGCCGCTGTGCGGCCCATTGGTTCGGGCGAACGCGTCCGCCAGCGCATCGAATTCGGGCCGGGCGAGGCGGTATTCGCCCGCGATGACCAGGACCGCGGCCCGCCGCATCCGCAGCCGCAGCACATCAGGGTTCTCCGCACCGAGGATGTCGCCAGCGGGTTGGATCACGGCATCGAGGACTTCGGCGGCCTGGACGAACCGCTCTTCCCCCAACAGCGCGTCCGCCCGCTGGACGGCGTCCCGCATGGACTTCCGCAGGACGGTACGGGGCACCCGGAGAGCAGCCACCGCCGATCCAGCCGCGCTGGCCCGTTCCAGGACCGGGCCGGAGTCGGGTCTGCTGCCCGGCGCGTTGGGCAGGCGGAACATCAGGGTGGGGTCTGGCATCCCACCTGGAACCGCCCCGCTCACGTCGGGACTGGAACCGAGGGCGGGCAGCAAGGGCAGCAACCGCTTGTAGACCTCGGCGGCGTCGGCGGGCCGTTCGGTCGGCGACTTCGCGAGCAGATCCAGCACCAGACAGTCGAGATCGGCGGGGACGTTCGCACACACCTCCCGCAACGACACCGGAACCGAGTCGAGGTGTCCCCTCCACCGGTCGAAGTCGCTGTCCCCACCGAACACCGGATGGCCCGACACCAGCTCGTACAGCACGCAGCCGAGCGCGTAGAGGTCGCTCTGCGGGGTGACCTGCCTGCCCCGGATCTGTTCCGGGGACATGTACAGGCTCGTGCCGATGGGCCTCCCGGTCGCAGTCAGTCGGGTCGTGTCGGGGCGGAGGACGGCGGCGATCCCGAAATCGAGGACCTTCACCGCCCCGTCGTAGGTGACCAGAACATTCTCGGGTTTAAGGTCCCGGTGCACGACCGGCACGGCGTGCGCGTGGGACAAGACCGTCGCGAGTTGCGCCCCGAACGCGGCAGCCCAGTTGACCGGCAGCGGCTCCCGAGGGTCGATGAAGGCGCGTAGCGGCACACCGTGCACGAGTTCCATGACCAGGTACAGCTCGGTGACCCCGCTGTCGAGCCCGGCGTCGTAGACCTGCGGGACTCCGTGATGCAGGATGCGGGCGGTAACGCGAGCTTCTCTCTGGAAGCGTTTCGCGACTTCCCGCACCCCTTCCCCACTGCCGATGACCCGCGGGTTGATTCGCTTGACCGCCACTTCGCGGTCAAGCACGACATCGAATGCTCGCCAGACCGTGCCCATCCCGCCGGAGCCGATCTCGTCGCGCAGCTCATACCGACCGCCGACCGTGCCCGCCACGCGACTTCCCCCTCCGAAGGTCGTACTCCACCGACTGACGCTCCGCGGCTGATGATCTCCCATGCCTGATCACGAGTCCACCGATTCGACGAAAACCCCGGCGGCATGCCAGCTCGCTCACGCCACGTCGTCAATGCCCTCCTGCTCGCGGATCAGGCGCCACGCCGCGCTACGAGCGCTGCGGTTCAACGACTCCTTGAACGTCCGATCACTCGAACTGAAGTACTGGTCTCCGAGGTCGGTGACGGTGTCGATGTGGTCGGCCATCTTGTCCTCGAAAACATGGTCGAAAACGGCACCGAAGTTCTCCTCGGTGTTGACGATCGCGGCCTGCCGGACCTTCTCGTCCCCAACGGCCTCGCGGAAAGGCCGCGCCACGTCCTCCTCGGTGAACGTCGTGCCGTGCCGGTCATTGAACCGCTCGATCAGCTCCGACAGCAGCGACTTGTCCTGGTCCTTGCCGGCGCCAGTTCCGTCGCCGAGACCGGGCAGCTCAGCGGTGCCCTCCGGTGCCAGCCCGAGGTCATGCTCACCGGTCTTCTGGACGCGCAGGTGGCTAAGGTCGACCTCACCGATGTCGACATCACCGTCCTTGCCGCGCGGCAGCCGGTTGAGCAGGTGCCGCCCGAATAGGTACAGCCGCTCCAGCTCAGCGTCCCGATAGGGAACGATCTGCGACAGGAACCCGTACTTGCGGATAAAGTCGCCGAGGTCAAAGCGGAACTGGTCCGCGATCTCCGACAGGGTCTCGTCATTCAAAACCTTCTCGTAGCGCTCCACGGCCGGTGCGGTGTGCTGGTAGAGCTCGGCGTGCAGCTTCGCCCACTTCGCCTCGCTGCCGCCGGCGACCCGCTCGGCCGCGAGGAACGCTCGGGCGAAATCGCACATCTCCTTGTCCGCGAGGATCTGCGCGGACATCACACGGCTCTGCGCGTTGTAGAGCAGGTTCGGATCGGAGGGCAATGTCGCCGCGTCCTCGAAGTACGGCCGGAACGACTCCTGGATCGCGTCGGCGTCGTTGACGAAATCCAACACCGCCAGGTCCGCCTGGGTTTTGCGGTCGGTGGTCCGGTTAAGCCGGGAGAGCGTCTGCACCGCCGAGATCCCGCCGAGCTTCTTGTTGACGTACATCGTCGTGAGCAGCGGCTGGTCGAACCCGGTCTGGTACTTCTCCGCCACCACGAGGATTCGGTACTCGGGCTGCCCACCCCCGCCGCTGCGGGTGGTGAGGTCGTCGGCGCGGGTGTAGGCGAACGCTTTCGGTAACGCGCCTTCGGGCAGGCCACCGTTCTCCTGGGACTCGGTGACCTCCTTGCCCTCGTAGGTGAGCGAGCCGGAGAACGCGACGAGCACTCCGATGTCACCACGGAGTTTGCCCTGTTCCCGCAGGTTGGCAATGTACTTCTTAAGTGCCCGGGACATCTGCACCGCACTCTGACGGGAGCCGGTCACGACCATCGCCTTCGCGCGTCCGCCGAGCCGCCCGAGCGTGTGCGCCTGGAAGTGGTCGACGATCACCCGAGCGTGCTGCGACACGGTCGAGGGGTGCATCACCGCAGCGCGGGCGAGCTGCGAGTTGGCCCGGTTCGGATCCACCTCCCGGTCGTCGGGGTTGTTGCTGATCAGCTTCCAGTAGGTGTCGTAGGTGACGTAGTTGCGCAGCGGGTCGAGGATGAAGCCCTCTTCGATGGCCTGCCGCATCGAGTAGGTGTGGAACGGCACGAAGGCAGGCTTGCCCTCGTGCTCTCCGAGGACTCCGAAGTACTCCAGGGTCTTCGCCTTCGGGGTGGCGGTGAACGCGAAGTACGACAGGTGCGGGTTCTTCGCGCGTTCGGCGATGCGCTGTCTGAGCTTGGCCTCGATGTCGTCCTTGTCGATCCTCGCCTCGGATGCGCCGGCCTCGCCACTGTCGTCGTCGGCGTCGAGCGCTAGCCCCCGCAGCACCTTGCGCACGTCACCGGCGGCGTCACCGGACTGCGAGGAGTGCGCCTCGTCGACGACGATCGCGAACCTGGCGCCCTGGATTTCAGTGGGGTTGCGTCGCAGGTAGTCCAGCAGCGCCGGGAAAGTCTGCAGCGTGACCGTAATGATCTTTCCTTGCTGGCTGGACAAGCGTTTCGCCAGCTGCTCGGACTTCGAGCCCTGCTTCTCGTCGATCGCCACCACCGTGCCGGCGGTTTGCTCGAAGTTGCCAACGGTGGCCCGCAACTGCGCGTCGAGGTTGCGGCGGTCGGTGATGATGAGGACCTTGTCAAACACCGGTACGCCCGGCCGCAGCCCCCGCTCCCGCGCGGCCGGGTCGAGCTCGGCCGCGTTCGGGAGCGTGTGCAGTGAGGACAGGCGGTAGGCCAGCCACGCGATCGTGTTCGATTTGCCGGATCCGGCAGAGGCCATGACGAGGTAGTCGTGGCCGGTGCCGTGGCGGGCGGCGTGCGCGGTGATCTTCTTAACGGCATCCCACTGGTGGTAGCGCGGGAAGATCACGGACTTCCTCAGCCGCCCGTTGACGCCCTTGTGGCGGTGCTCGTGCACGAACCGTTCGAGCATGTCGAGCCAGTTGTCCCGCTCCCACACCTGTTCCCACAGGTACGAGGTCGCGTACTTGCCGAACTCGACGGCCATCGGGTTGCCAGCACCGCCGGGCTTGCCCGGCCCGTTCGAGCCCGTGTTGAACGGGAGGAAACGGGTGCGTTCGCCGCGCAGCTCGGTCGCCACGAACACCTTGTCGGGGTCGACGGCGAAGTTCGCGACCACCCGCTTGGCGAAGATGAGCTCGCTGGGATCGCGCTCGTCCCGGTACTGCTTCTTCGCGTGCTCGACGCCCTGGCCGGTCAGCGGGTTCTTCAACTCGGCGGTGGCAACCGGGATACCGTTGACGAACAACGTCAGGTCCAGGCGGTTGCCCCGGTCCGCGTGCTTCGCGGCGTAGGCCAGTTCGCGGACGACCGTGAGCCGGTTGGCGCGGTAATCGTCGAGCGCGGAGTCCGAGGCAACCAGCGAGGGCTTGAAGTAGGCGAGCCGGATGCGCACGCCCCGGTCCTTCACGCCCTTGCGCAGCACGTCCAGCACACCGTCGGTGTCGATGGCCTTCGCGAGACGCCGCGCGAACCCGTGCCGCGCCGCGTCGGCGTCACCGCCGTAGTAGGGGAGGAGCTCGTTCCACTCGGCCTGCTGGGTAGCCTCGATGAAGGTGAACAGCTGCCCAGTGTCCAGACCGAGCTTGGGGTCGTAGTCAGAAGCGGCGCCCAGCTCCCAGCCGCGCTCGGTCATCGCATCGACGATGGCGGTCCCAAACACGGCCTCGTGATGAATCGGGCTCATCGGCTACTCCTCGATTCCCCGCCCACTCGCGGCGGACACGTCGAACTGACCGGTAACAGCAGCAGTGATAAGAGCTTGACGACGTTCGGAAAGAAGCTCCGCCTGCCGGCGGACTCTATCAATCATTAAATCAATCCGTCGGTTCTGTCGACGGATTCGGCCAACCACCTCGTTTTGCTCCTGCACTGACGGCAACGGTATACGCATCATCTGCAAATCTGGGACATAGATTGTTAGATGGGTCGAACCGGTCGCGAGACGACCCAACAGATCCGGCCGCATCGCCCGCAGACACCACAGGAGATAGTACGGGTCTAGACGAGGACCACAGGTCCAGGTGACAAAGTCCTGACTCGTGGCCATGTCCGTTCCCATCACACCCGAATACCCAGCAGACGCGGTACGGCACAGGAAGACGGTGCCCTTGGGATGAAGCTCAGCCGCAGAATTCGCTAGTCCTACCTCACTAATTTTTTCGCGCGTCTCAATCAGCTCTTCCAGCCGGTCGTTACGGAGCTGACTGACCTCCCCAGTCGTGATCCACGGAATCGTGCAATTTTCCCACCACTCCGTTTTACTACGACTGGGAGTATGTCCACTACCCATTTGCGCAACAATCCCGAGTCGAACCTCCTCCCAATGCGCCGGCACGGTTGTAAGCCACGGCAGTGTAGCCGCACGGCGCTCGGGCTCATCCCCGTTCGCGATATGAGACGCGACGCCTGTGCGGCGACGCTCCAAAAGTAGCTCCAGCTTCCTGGTCAACGCGGACAGCAGCTTGTCAATGCGGACGGTCTCGGCGTCGAGGAAGTCGGCGATGCGGCGCTGCTCCTCCAACGGAGGCAACACCGCCTGGTACTCGGAGACCAGTTCCCATGATGTCCGAGGCATTTTCGTGCCGTACGCGGTCGCGTTCGCCCACTCGACCCAGGAACTGGATAGCGTCACATAGAGCAAGAAGCGACTATCGACTTCTGGCCCCGGCCGGAGCACCAGGAGCTCACCAGTTGCGGTACCCGGTTCACTGGGACAGTATGATTTAGCCAGATACGGCCGCAATTTGTTAACCAGAACGTCGCCCGGTCGATGAAAAAGACTGTCATCCGCCGATTTCAAGGGAAGGTCGTCAACCAAGATCCTACCCGTACCACTCTCGACGTCCTCAAGCCCGATGAACGGTCGAGGCGCACCGTCAGACTTTTCCACAACATTGCGGACGAAAGACTTGATCCGCACCCGGTTCACTCCGCCACCTCTCCCAGCAGTGCCTGGATCTCGGCTTCGAGCGCCTTCAGTTCGGCGTCGATCTCCGCGAGGGGTCGCGGCGGCTCATACACGTAGAAGTGCCGAGTGACCGGGATCTCGTACCCGATCCTCGTCTTGGTGTGGTCGATCCAGGCGTCCGGGACATGCGGGAGGACCTCCCGCCTCAGGTACTCCTCGATGTCCTCGTGGAGGGGCACGTTCTCGTAGTCACGAAGTTCGGGGTCGGGTTCGGGATCGCCCTTGACGGTCTGGACCTCGCCTTCGGGGTCGCGAACGCCGATGGCGGCGCGCAGTGCCTTGGCGAACGGGGCACTGGTGGGCCAGGTGAGCCCAGCACGGGTCACTGTTTGGCGAATCTCCTGGACAGCCTCGGCCTTCTTCCACCACGTGGTGCCCAGCAGCGGCCGCACCGCCTCGACGAACTCGTCAGCCGCGTCGAGTTTCTGGATCGGCTTGGCCTCGCGCAGCGCGGCAAGGGTGTCGTCGCTGATCTCGAACCGCAGCTTCAGCGGGCGTTCGACGGTGATGCGGCGGTAGCCGAAGTCCTCATTGGCGAAGACCCTGACCTTGGCGTGCTGCGGGTGGTTCTCGTCCTTGGCTGCGTGCAGCGCGTCGGCGTACAGGCGCGTGATCTCGCTGATCTGGTCGGCGTCGATGTACTTGCGCTTGTCGCCGAGGGATTTGCGCATCTTCCGCCACTGGTCGCGGGCGTCGAGCAACACGACCTTGCCCCGGTGATCGGGGCCCTTGCGGTTGGTGAGGATCCAAAAGTAGGTGGAGATTCCGGTGTTGTAGAACAGCTGGTCCGGAAGCGCGACGATGCCTTCGAGCCAGTCGTTTTCCAGGATGTGCTGACGGATCCGCGACTCGCCCGATCCCGCTGCTCCGGTGAACAGGGGCGAACCGTTGAAGACGATCGCGACGCGGCCGCCCCCGTCCTCGGCGGGCTTCATCTTCGAGAGCATGTGTTGCAGGAACAGCAGTGATCCGTCGTTGATTCTGGGCAGCGCGGGCCAGAACCGACTGTTCTCGCCGAGCCGTTCCAGGTCGTCCTCAACGTCCTCCTTGACCTTCTTCCACTCGACGCCGAACGGCGGGTTCGCGAGCAGGTAGTCGAAGGTGGCGTTGCGGTGGCCGTCGTCGCTGAAGGAGTTGCCGAACTTGATGTTGTCCGGGTTCTGATCCTTGATCATCAGGTCGGACCGGCAGATCGCCCACGATTCGGGGTTGAGCTCCTGACCGTGGACCTCGACGGTGGCGTCCGGGTTCATCCCGGTGATGTGCTCGTAGGCGGCGCTGAGCATCCCACCCGTGCCGCACGCCGGGTCCAAAACACGGCGCACGACGCCTCGCTTGCTCAACGCCTCGTCGTCGGGAGCGATGAGCAGGTTGACCATGAGTTCGATGACCTCGCGCGGGGTGAAGTGCTCGCCCGCCGTCTCGTTGGACTGTTCGGCGAATCGCCGGATCAGCTCCTCGAAGATGTAGCCCATCTGGTGGTTGTCCACGATCTCGGGCCGCAGGTCCAGATCCGCGAACGTGCTGATCACCTTGTACAGCAGGTTGGCGCTGTCAAGCTTCTTGATCTGCTGGGCGAAGTCATAACGCTCCAGCACCTCGTAGGCGTTTCGGGAAAACCCTCCGATGTACTGGGTGAGATGGCTCGCGACGTGCGAGGAGTCGGCCGCGATCGACTTCAGCGTTAGCGGGGTGATGTTGTAGAAGCGGCGGCCGGAGGCCTTGCGAAGGAACGTGTCGACGTCGATGTCCCGGTTGCGATACTTCTCGACCGTGTCGAGCACCTTGTCACGGGTAGGCGCGAGCACGCACTCGAGTCGGCGCAACACTGTGAACGGCAGGATGACCTTGCCGTAGTCGGACTGCTTGTAGTCACCGCGCAGCAGGTCCGCGACAGACCAGGCATGATTGGCCAACTCATTGTGTGTCTTGGTGTCCAAGACCATTCCCCTCGGTGTGCGTCAATGGTGGACGGTGGTGCCAGGTGAGTGATGGTGAGTCACGGCCTACCCCCGGGTGGCAGCAGTGCTCCGCTGGTCAGGCCGAGCGCCCACTGATCAGCCAGTTCCCGCGCGGTGTTCGCGGCGAGGCTCGCGGCCGAGTGCGTGGCTCGGACGCGGCGGAACGCCTGCCCGTAAAGCTTCTGGCGTTCCATCGGGATGAGCGGCACCCGCAGTCGTTTGACGTCGATGCGCTGGATCGAGGTGCCCGCCGCCGCGCCGTGAATGTTCTGCTCGGCGGACAGGAACCCGGCCAGGAAGTCGGAGTCCAGTCGTTCCGAGTCCGGGCGGAGCAGGAACAGATGCGGCCCGAGGACGCTGCCCGCTTCGCCGTCGCGGGCGACATGGGCGACGACCGGCCCCGCGTGGTGCAGCGCCTCCGGCAGGAGCACATCTCCCGGCTCAATCGGAACCAGCTCCTCCACCGGCACATCCCGTAGGGAGCCGGATGGTGGCGCGCCGGCGCGGACGTCGTGGTGGGTGAGCACGGTTGGTGGTTGGTCGGGTGCGGGCGGCGCCACCCCCCGTGCCAGCGTCGCTCGGTGCAGGGTGAGCGCGCCGCCGCGCAGGAGGTCAGCGACCGTAGCCGTTCGCCACGCCGCGGGCTCCGATCCCGCCGTCCGCCACAGCTGCTCGTCGCTGAGTCCCACCAGGGCGTGACCGGCGTCGCGCAACCGCTCCCGCAGTTCGCTGGTGCGCGCTTCATGGCGGCCCGGGTCGAGGACGGTCGCGGCCCGGACATGGCGTTGCGGAGTGAGGTCGACCGTCCCGTCGAGGAGGTCGACCACCGGCCGGGTGCGGGTGCGGCCGTGTTCCGGCTCGACACCGTCGGGGTCTTCGCGGAACGCCCGCCATGCTGTCAGGACCCGTTCCGACACGGATTTCCAGTCGATCTCCCGACCTCGCCCCGGTTCGGTCGAGGCGTCGACGAACAGGACCGGCCGAGGGTCTGCGCTCGGCGGCGGAGCCAGCAACCACAGCTGCAGGCTGACATGGAGCGGAGGCGCCGCTCCCTGCGGCAGCGCGATCACCGCCCTCAGTGCACCCGAGCGTACGAGTTCGGCACGGATCCGGCGGCCGCTGGACCGTTCGGCCGCGCCCGGCGGCATCACGACCACCGCAGTGCCATCGGCACGCAGGTGCGCGAGGCAGTGCTGCACCCACGCCAGTTCGGATTCCGAGCGCGGCGGCAGGCCGTGGACCCATCGCGGGTCGTAGGCGAGTTCGTCGTGGCCCCAGTCGCGAGTACCGAAGGGCGGGACGCACACCACAGCGTCGACCCGCTCGTCGGGGAAGGCGTCCACCCGGAGGCTGTCGCCAGGACACACCTCAGCGTGGGGGGTGGAGATCTCAGCGCGGACCCGTGCCAACTCGGCCTGATCCGCGGCGATCTCCTGACCCAGCACGCACGAGGCCCCCGCTCGTGCCGCCGCCGCCAACAGCGCGCCGCCACCGCACGCCGGGTCCAGGACCCGGTCGACCCGCTCCGGCAGCGCGACCAGGAGATCGGCCAGTCCCGCCGGGGTGGGTTCCGTCCCGGTCGCCACGGCGTCGGTCAGGTGTTCGGCGATCACCCGCAACGCCGTCTCCGCGCCACGCGCGTCGAGACAGCGCAGCAGTACGCGGATCGCCGGACCGGGCACCGTCGACAACGCACCGTCGGGGTCGGGCAGCGCCGCGGCCAGCTCCGCGCCGAACGTCTCATCGGACAGGCCAGCGAGCTGCGCCAGCCCCTTCGGAGGTAGGTTCACCAGCGGCGGCACGAGCGACAGCAACCGCAGGGCCAACGCCCGCCCGTCGAGAGCCCCCCGCAACGCGATGCGCAGCTCCGCCTCCGGTGTCGCCTCCGGCAGTTGCCCGCGCCCGGACAGCCACTCGCGAACGGACTCAAGAGCGTAGGTCGGGCTCGTGTCCGTGCCACCCACCGGGCTGGGGAAGTCCGGGTGACGGCGTCGCCAGTTGCTCACCGTAGCGCGCGTAACCCCCGCCAACCGGGAGATCTCGGCGGCGGTCACTTGCGTTGTCAGGTCGGGCATCACGGGCGTCCTGTCGACAGCGATCAACAACACGGCAACCATACCCGTAAACATCAGAAAGCCAAGTCCGCTGGCACATCTCCTGGTAACAGCGCTTTCAGCGCATTATCGGCGGGCAGCCTTCCTACTGGTGTCGTCACCAGTGCGTGTCTCCCGTGCCGTCGCCGCTTCGTCCTGCTCCACCCCACATCCGACGCGGACCGCACCCCTGCCGCCGCTCACCCGAGGTGTCGAGTGCATCCGACTCCACGTCATGCCGGTCAGCATGGCAGCGATACTCGGAACGACGGCCTTGCCGACGCTGATGCTGCTCGTTCGCACCCGCCACAGGAGAACAAGCGGGTGACGCGACACGTGTTGGCCCACAGCGGCGCGACATCGAGCTACGCGGCGTGGGCAAGGTGATCACCTCGACCACCAACGGCGTGAACACCCTCCCTCACGCGCCGTCAAGCGACGGCCTGGGCCGGCACGACGCGGCTGGTCGACACCGGCGGTCACCCCGGAGCTGGCTGACGACAGCGTTCGCTGAGCCACGAGGCTCGCTGAGATGCCCCTGGTGGTCACCATGCCGGTCGCGTCCGGCTCGGCGTCCTCGAATCGACGGCGAGACCCGCTCAGCGCGTGACACGCGCTCGATGCCAAGCCCGAGCCCCGGCCCCGAGGCCAGGAGCAGTGGGCCGAACCCGACTCATCCCAGGGGACACGGAAAAGGCCGTTCCCGCCTCACTGGCGGAAACGGCCTCGAAGAAAGCAGATCTGACAAAAAGCGATTCTGTGGAGCTGAGGGGAATCGAACCCCTGACCTTCTCGATGCGAACGAGACGCGCTACCAACTGCGCTACAGCCCCATGTTCCGTTGTGCGTCGAAAGCATAGCAGCGCCCGGACGAGGGGGGTGCACCCACCCCCACCCAGCCGGGCGCCGCGCTCACTCCCCGACCGCTCGGCGGTAGTAGGGGTGGTGCGGTACGTCTAACTCGTCGAAGGCGGGGTCGTCGTCGTCCAACTCGACGGCGAAGGCGCCGTGGTGGTTGGGACGCTGCGTGGCGCCGGGGACGTAGCCGGCGACGGAACCACCCGTCCGCTGTCCGCCCGCGCCCTGGCTCACGCCGCCGACCGGCCGCACGTGGCTGTGGCCCTCGGCGGCACGCCGCTCGGCCTCGGCGATGCGGGCCGCCCGCCGCTGGCGCACGGCCTCCTCGATCCGCACCTGCCTGCGCAGGTAGACGAGGTAGCCGAGCAGCCCGAGGTCGACCGCGCCGTGCGCCCACCAGAGCATGGGCATCGCCGCGAAACCGGCCACCAGGGCGAGCACGACCGCCAGGGTGATCAGCGCCAGCACCACTCGCTGGCGGAACGCGTACTTCGCCTTGGCGACCCTGGCCGCCGCCTCCGGGTCGAAACCCCCCCGGCCCGGTCGGTACCGCCGGCCGGCGCGGACGTCGTCGCCGTTGAGCGACCGCCACTGATCCTCGTCGTTCCCGGGCTCCCCGCCGCCCTCGTCGTCGAGATCGGTGTCCTCGTCCCGCTCCTTCTCCGGCACGCTGAGTTCCTCCTCGAACTCATTCCTGGCGGCGGGCACGGCATCGGCGCTCCGGCCTCGCCGCACCACCCTGGCCGCCAGCTCCGAATCAGCGGTACGCGAGACCTCCCGACGACGTCGCGCGATCATGGGCACGAGCACGACGAGCCACGCAACCGCCAGCCCAACGAATATCAGAGAACTCAACGTGCCTCGCCACCTCCCCCTAGCCACGAACAGCACGCTCCTGCGTTCGTCACGCTAGCCACACCAGTCACACCTACGTCGGAGGCGCGCCGGAATCTCCACGTTCCGCAAGTGTGGGGTTGATCGCCCTGGAGATCATCCACCAGGATCGACAGCAATCGTCGGTGCGCCTTGTCGCTCAGTGACCCATCGAGTGGGTTCCTGCCGCCTCCCGGCGGGGCCTGACTCTGTTGTGGCTGGTCACCGAACCCCTCGCACCGCGCCGCTCGCATCCCGGACTTCTGCCGCGTCGCGTTCGACGACTACCGAGCGCGACCACTCAGCCACGTAATGATCATCGATGGGTGGCGTCTCCGTCAACGGTGAACGTCTTTCGGGTCTGCGGGCGGCGCACCCGGAACGTAGCCAAGATCACGCCAGCCTGGCGCGTCCCTGGGTGACCAGCGCGTGCACCGCGCCCCGGGGCAGGTCCTCGACCGTCACCGCCAGGCACAGGTGGTCGTGCCAACCGCCCTCGACGTTGAGGTACCGGCGGTACAGGCCCTCCCTGCGGAAGCCGACCTTCTCCAGCACCCGGAGGCTGGGCCCGTTGTCCGGGCGAACGGTCGCCTCCAGCCGGTGCAGCCCGGCGGCGTGGAAGGCGTGGTCGACGGCCAGGGCCACCGCGGCACTCGCCACTCCACCACCCACCCGGGTGCTCGCCACCCAGTAGCCCACCCACGCCGAGCACAGCGCCCCTCGGATCACGTTGCCGATGGTCAACTGGCCGACGAACTCGCCGTTCACCGCGATCACGAAGGGCAGCGCGGTGCCCTGCCGCCCCATCCGCCGCAGCGCCCCGTACTGGCTGGGCCAGGCGAGGACCCCGTTGCGCTCCTCCCAGCGTTCGGGGGAACTGGGTTCCCACCGTTCCAGGTGGCCTCGGTCACGAAGCCGGATCGAGCTCCACGCCCCGCCGTCCCGGAGCCGGGGCGGGCGCAGTTCCACCGCCCCGGCGGGCACGATCACCGGGCCGAGCCTCTCCGGCCAGCCCGGGTGCCTGCTGAACTGGGTCGCGCTCAGCGGAGCCCTCCTGGCCTCCGTGCCACCACGCCAGTCACCACCGGGTCCTCCCTCAGCCGCGCTGGGCCAGGAAGCTGACGTGCACGTCCTGGTCCACGCCCAGTTCGGTCACGTCCTCGTCGACGAGGATGAGGCAGTTGGCCTCGGCCAGCGAGGCCAACAGGTGTGATCCACCGGCCCCCAGGGGTTGCACCAGGTACTCCTGGCTGGTGCCGTCCCGGAGCAGCTGCCCTCGGAGGAAGCCGCGCCGGCCCTTGGTGGAGGCGATCGGCGCGAGCAGCCGGGCCGTCACCACCCGGCGGTGCGGGTTGTTCTTGCCCAGGGCCGTCCGGATCAACGGGCGGACGAAGATCTCGAAGACGACGAGCGCGCTGACCGGGTTCCCCGGCAGGAGGAAGGTCGGGACCTTGTCGGGACCGAGCCGCCCGAACCCCTGGGTGGAGCCGGGGTGCATGGTGACCCTGGACTCGTCGATCTCCCCGAGGTCGGCGAGGGCGGCCCGCACCTGGTGCCCGGTGTTCCCGCCGACGCCCCCGGCGATGACGACCAGCTCGGAGAGCAGCAGCCGTCCCTCGACGACCTCGTGCAACCGTCTGGGGTCGGTGCTGACGATGCCCACCCTCGTCACCTCGGCACCGGCGTCCCTGGCCGCGGCGGCGAGGGCGTAGGAGTTGACGTCGTAGACCTGGCCGCCGCCGGGGTTCCGGTCGATGTCGACCAGTTCCTCACCGACGGAGATGATCGACACCCGGGGACGGGGGTGCACCAGCACCTTGCCGCGTCCCACCGCCGCCAGCAGGCCCACCTGGGCGGCCCCGATGACCGCCCCGCGACGGACCGCGACGTCACCGGCCTGGACGTCCTCCCCGGCCCGGCGGACGAAGGCACCCGAGGGCACCGGTTGCCGCACGGTCACCTTCGCCGGGTTCTCGTCGGTGTAGCCCACGGGCACCACCGCGTCGGCCAGGGTGGGCAGGGGAGCTCCGGTGCCGACGCGGACCGTCTGCCCCGGTTGCAGGCGGCGCGGCTGCCGCGACCCGGCGTCGATCTCGCCGATCACCGGCATCAACAGGGACTCCTCCGCGGCGGCCTGCACGTCGACGCTGCGCACCGCGTAGCCGTCCACCGCCGCCTGGTCGAAGCCGGGCAACGCCCGCTCGGCCACGACGTCCTCCGCGCACAGCAGCCCCTGGGCCTCGGAGATCGCCACCCGCACCGGGGAGGGTCGGACCGCGGCGGCGAGTACCTTCGCAAGCTGCTCGTCTACCGACCTCATCGCCACGAACTCACCGCCACCGTCGTTCAAACGTGACGCGGTCAGTTGGACCGCGTTCCCCCTTCGATCGTGCCCGCGGGATCGGCCACCACGTGACGGAGCCATTCCCGCAGCTCGGGGCCATACTCCGGGTTGGAGAGCGCGAAGTCCACCGCGGCACGCAGGAACCCGCCAGGATTTCCCAGGTCATGGCGTCCGCCACGGTGCACGACGACATGGACCGGATGGCCCTCCGAGATCAACAACGCTACCGCGTCGGTCAGCTGCAGCTCGCCACCGGCACCGGGGGTGATGCGGTCGAGCGCGTCGAAGATGGCCCGGTCGAGCAGGTAGCGCCCGGCTGCCGCGTAGGTCGACGGCGCGTCCTCGGGGGCGGGCTTCTCGACCATCCCGTGCACCCGCAGCACGTCCTCCACACCGGTGTCCTCGACCTCGAACACCCCGTAGGCGGAGATCTGCTCCCGGGGGATGTCGAAGGCGCAGAGCACGCTCCCGCCGAAGCGCTCGCGCACCTCGGCCATCCGGGACAGGACCCCGGTCGGCAGGACGAGGTCGTCGGGCAGCAGCACCGCCACGGCCTCGTCCGAGTCGTTCAGGTTGGGCCTGGCGCAGGCGACGGCGTGCCCGAGCCCGAGGGCCTGCTCCTGGATGGCGACCTCCGCCCTGATCAGCTGGGGCGCCCGGCGCACCTTCTCCACCAGGGCGGTCTTGCCCCGTTCCTCCAGCGTCCGCTCCAGCTCGGGGCGTGGCTCGAAGTGGCGCGCCACCGACGACTTCTCGGGCGAGGTCACGATCACGAGCCGTTCCGCGCCCGCCTCCGCGGCCTCGCCCGCGACGAGTTCGATGGCGGGGGTGTCCACCACCGGCAACAGCTCTTTCGGCACGGACTTGGTCGTCGGCAGGAAACGGGTACCCAGTCCGGCGGCAGGGACGATGGCAGTCTGGAACGCGCTCGTCGGGCTCATACCCGGAGAGCCTAGCCATCCGAGGTGCGCCTCGACTGCGCACGTAACGTGACGCACTGTGACCCGGGCGGATGATGTGCCACCTGAAGGAACCAGTTCGGCCAAGCGGACCTGGCGACGACGGCTACTGGCCGCCCGGCGGGCGGTCCCGCCGGAGCAACGACGGGCGGAGGCGGAGAGGATCACGGCCGTCATCAGTGAGGTGGCCCGCGACAGGGCGGGGACCACGGTCGCGGCCCACGTGCCCTTCGGCACCGAGCCGGGGTCGCTCCACCTGGTGGACGCCCTGCGCGAGGGCGGCTGCCGGGTGCTGCTGCCGGTGGTGGTCGAACCGGACGGTCCGATGCGGTGGGCCGAGTACGGTGGGGAGGCGATGCTGCGCCCGGGCAACCTCGGCGTGCTGGAACCCTCGGGGCCGCTCCTGGCCCCGGAGGCGCTGTCCGAGGCCACGGCGATCCTGGTGCCGGCACTGGCCGTGGACCGGGCCGGGGTGCGGCTGGGGCGCGGCGGCGGTTGTTACGACCGCTCACTCCCGTTGGCCGCTCCGTCGACGTTGACGGCGGCCGTGGTCCGGGACGCCGAACTCGTGGACCAGCTGCCCCACGGCCCGCACGACGCCCTGCTGACCAGCGTCATCACTCCCGGACGCGGGTTGCTCCACCTCCCCCGGTGACCAGCCGAGGGCCGGGGGGTGTTTGCGCGGAGGCACGACCTTGGCGCATTATCTGTATTGGCACTGTCCCCAGGCGAGTGCCAAATTGATGCTCACGGAGGATACGAACCGTGCCCACCTACCAGTACGCCTGCACCGCGTGTGACCACCGGTTCGAGCAGGTGCAGAGCTTCACCGACCAAGCACTGACGGCGTGCCCGGAGTGCCAGGGCAAGCTGCGCAAGCTCTTCTCCTCGGTGGGGGTCGTGTTCAAGGGGAGCGGTTTCTACCGCACCGACAGCAGGAGCTCCGGCGGCGGGACCGCCGCGAAGAGTTCCTCCTCGTCGAGTGAGGGTGCGACGAAGTCGGGCGACTCCGGTTCCTCCTCGAACTCCTCGTCCTCCTCGAACTCGTCCTCGTCGGACTCCGGCAAGAGCACGGCGTCGAGCGGGTCCAGCAAGGCCGCCAGCACGTCCTGACGGGCACCGGGCTCGGGGACGCTCACCGGCGGTTGTCCCCACCCCGCAGGTTGTCCACAGCTGGCTCCGCTGTCTCCGCCCCCATCGACGCCTTCCTCGTAATCTCGGCCGCGACCAGCGGGTACGAGCGAGGGGAACAGTGACATGCGCGGCGGGACGGGACGTGGGGCCAGCTCTCTCTCCTCCTCGGTCTGGCGACGCTGCCGGGCCGCGCTCCCGCCGTGGTCCGGCCCGCCACGCGCCGTCACCCTGCTCCGGCTCGCCGTGGCCGCCGCGCTGGCCGTGGTCGGCCTCGTGCTCCTCCCCGGGCACGACGTGCCGCATCGCGAGGGGCGAGCCGACACCGTGACCACGCTCGTGGCGGCGACGGACCTCGCTCCTGGCACGCCCGTCGACGTGAGCGCCGTGCGCGGCGCCCAGTTGCCGCCCGAGGCGGTCCCGGCCGCCGCGTTGACCGCGCCGGACCAGGCGGCCGGCCGGTTTCCCCTCGTCCCCGTCCAGGCGGGAGAGGTCCTCACCGAGGCGCGGTTCGCGGTGGCCGGGCGTCCCGGCCACATCGCGGTACCCGTCCGCCCGCACGACCCGGCGGTGGTGGACCTCGTCCGCCCCGGAGCCCGGGTGGATCTGGTCTCACTGGATCCGGGTGGGGCTGGACATGTCCTGGCCACGGATGTCACGGTCGTCTCGGTCGTCGACGCCGACGGCGCGGCCACCCAGGGCTCGTTCGTCGTGGTGGCCCTTCCCGAGACGCTCGGCCACCAGGTCGCGGCGGCGACGCTCAGGACGCAGATTACGATCACGCTGCGCTGATCATCCGCTCCCCTGCGTGGTCAAGGGTTGACCCCGTTCGGTGCGCGGGCGATGTTCCCGCCGCGCGCCAGTTGGGCGCGGGATCGGCCTCCCGTCGTGAGCCACCGGACACGACGACACCACCAGAACGAAGGAGGGCCCGTGCTCAAGGGCTTCAAGGACTTCCTGATGCGCGGCAACGTCGTGGAACTCGCGGTCGCCGTGGTCATCGGCTCCGCCTTCACGGCGATCGTGACGGCCGTCACCGAAAACCTGATCCAGCCGATCCTCGACGCGGTCGGCCCGGCGGACGTGGGGAATCTCGGGATCAGGATCGGCACCTCGCCGGACGGCACGCCCATCACCGTCGACTTCGGCGGGGTGATCACGGCCGGCATCAACTTCCTCATGGTCGCGGCCGTCGTCTACTTCATCTTCGTGCTGCCGATGAACAAGCTCCAGGAACGCCGGCAACGCGGCGAGGAGCCGGCCGCGGCGACCCCGACCGAGCTGGAACTGCTGACCGAGATCCGGGACCTGCTGCGCGAGCAGCGGCGCACCGCCGAGGAGGGCGCGGTCCTCGAACGGGACCGGGGCTGACACCGACGCGACCGGGGCCGGTGCGCACGGCGGGAGTCCGTGGACGGCACGCCAGCTCGGAGCGGCACGGCGGGTGTCCCCGCCGGTGCGGGGGTCGCGTGTCACCCGCCGTCGTGGTGGGGTGGCCGGTTCTCCCGGTACCAGTCCTCCGCCGACCGCTCCTGCCAGTAGCGCTCCTGGTCGTCCCGTTCGTCGGACGTCGTGTCGGGGAGGAGTTCTCCGACGACGTCCGCCGGCCTGGTCACCCGCCGCCGACCACGTTCGGGCCTGTCCCGCTCTGCCATGCACGCAGTATCCGTCGGGGCCGCCCCGGTGGGGAAACGACCCCGGGAGCACATGCCCACGGCGGTCCGCTCCGTAGCCGCCGACCGGCGGCACGCTCGGCCATCCCCCGGTTGCCGCGCCGGGCGGCCCTCGCACCGCGTCCGGCGTTCCCGTCCGGGCGCCCTCACCCGCTCGAGCGGCTCACGCGGATCAGCGCTCGGTTGCGGGATGATGAGTGGGTGGGCCGCGCCGCCGCGCGCGTCCCGTCATCTGAGTGTGAGAGGGAGTCATCGATGAACGGTTTCCTGGACAAGGCCAAGGAACTGGCTCAGCAGGCCAGGGAGAAGGCCGCCCAGGGAGTGGACGCCGCCGCGTCCAAGGTCGACGAGATGACCGGGGGGAAGTACACGGAGCACATCGAGAACGTGAGCAACAAGGTCGAGAACGCGCTCGACCCCAACGCCGGCGACGAGGGCCAGAACAAGGACGGGCGAGCCTGACCCGACCTCAGCGCCACGACGCGCGCGGGCCCGCAACGGGCCTCCGCGGTGATGGCGGCCCGTGCCCGGCCGGGCGGGGACGGTGATCGTTCCACCGCTGATCGGCGCGCGAGGCCGGGAGCGGGATGGTCCCGACGTCTGACCGATTCGACACCGCGCCCACCGCCCGGTCAGGTGTGGACGGGCGCGGGAAGCGGGGAGGGGCCGGCCCCGTCAGCGGCCGGCCCCTCCCTCCTCGTTCCGGTCCCCTCGGTCCCTCGTCCTCGTTCCCGTCGAACCGCGTCAGGGCTGGGACGTCCCCGTCGTGATCATGGGGTGTCGAGGCTGGACAGCTCCTCGATCACGTGGGTGACCAGTGGCGTCAACGTGGCCATCCCGTCCCGCACGGCGGCCCGCGAACCGGCCAGGTTCACCACCAGCGTGCTCCCCGAGACACCGACCAGGCCCCGGGAGATGCCGGCGTCCACCGCGCCGGCGGCCAGCCCGGAGGCGCGCAGGGCCTCCGCGATGCCCGGGATCGGCCGGTCGAGGACCCCGAGGGTGGCGTCCGGGGTGACGTCACGGGGGGACACCCCGGTCCCTCCCACCGTCACGACGACGTCCACCCCACCGATCACCGCCGTGTTCAGCGCGTTGCGGATGTCCACGACCTCACCGGCCACGGCCACCGTGCCGTCCACGATGAAACCGGCCTCCTCCAGGAGTTCGGTGACCAACGGGCCGATGGAGTCCCCGTGCTCCCCCTGTGCCACCCGGTCGTCGACGATCACGACGAGGGCTCGTCCCAAGCGCTGCGGGCTACGTTCCATGCGAGTCACCGTAGTGGGCGTGACCGGATCGAAGACCCTGGTGTCCACGATGTCGGTCGCCCAGATCTGGTCGTTCACCATCAACTACCACTCTCCGTAACCCAACGTGGGCAAGTCGCCCGAATCTCCGTCAACCCTCCCCCGAGAGTGAACAGATCTTCCCCGTGGCCCGGCCACGGGCACCGCTCTCACCCCACGGTCTCACTGCCCAGGGTGACCTGGATCTCCCGCTCGTCGCCGCCGCCCTGGTTCCGAACGGTCAGGGTCACCGTCGCACCCGGCTCCTCCGAGCGGACGGCCGCGATCAACGCGTCGCTGCTCTGGATCACCCGGTCGTTCAGCTTGGTGACCACGTCACCCTCCTCGACGCCGGCCTCGGCGGCGGCGCCGCCGGGGATGACCTGCGCCACGTCGGCCCCGTTCTGCCGGGAATCGACCGCCAGTTGCACCCCGAGGACTGCCCGGGTCGCCACGCCGTTCTCCCGGAGCTCGTCGGCGATCCGCCGGGCCTGGTCGATCGGGATCGCGAAGCCCAGTCCCACCGATCCCGCCTGACCGGTGCCCGCGCCGGGGCTGTAGATGGCGGAGTTGATGCCGATGACCCGTCCCTCCATGTCGACCAGGGGCCCACCCGAGTTCCCCGGGTTGATGGCCGCGTCGGTCTGGATGGCGTCGAGGACGGTGGCCTCCGTGCCCTGCTCGCCGCCCGCCCGCACCGGGCGGTCGAGGGAACTGATGATGCCGCTGGTCACCGTGCCGGTGAGCCCGAACGGGGAACCGATCGCGACGGCGTCCTGCCCGACGGAGAGGTCGTCGGAACGGCCGAGTTCGGCGGGGGTCAGGTCAGAGACGCCGCTGGCCTTGACGACGGCCAGGTCGGACGAGGGGTCGCGGCCGATGATCTCGGCTGGCGCCGTGGTGCCGTCCGCGAACGCCACGACGATCTGCCCGCCCTGGACCGCCGGTTCGACCACGTGGTTGTTGGTGAGGATCAGGCCGTCGGAACTCAGGACCACGCCGGATCCCTCACCCGCTCCGCTCTGTCCCCGCACCTGGAGTTGGGTGACGCTGGGCAGCACCTTCTCCGCCACCTGCTGCACGGACCCCTCCGGGGCGTTGCTGGCGTTGCGGGCGGGCGGCTGCTGGTCGAGCGCGCTCACCGAGGAGCCCCCGCCGGCCCGTTCGCTGACGATCCACCCGGTCACGCCGCCACCGACGGCGCCGGCCAGCAGGGCCAGCGCGGCGACCCCCGCCACCAGCCGCCCGGTTCCCTTCCCGCGCCCGGCGGCCGCCGGGCGGTGGTGTTCCGGGTTGTTCCCGAAGCCGTGCTCCGGCACGGGCTGGAACGGACCGGGCTGGCCGCTGCCGCCGTGCGCACCGGAGCCCGCCCCGTACTGGCTGCCCGGGTACTGGTACTGGCCGCCGTGGTGCTGGGCCGAGGACGAGTAGGGCAGCCCGTAGGGCGTGTAGCGCTGGGGGGTCGGTGACTCCTGCTGGCCGCCCGGCCGTTGGTGGCCGTGTCCGGAGGTGTCCTCCCCGTGACGCGGTGGGGCGGGCTCCCAACCGTGCTGTCGAGATCCCCCGTTCGTCCCGCTCTCGGCGGCCGGCGGACCGCCCAGGCCAGCGGTTCCTGGCGCTGACGCCTGCTCGTCCGGACGGTCGTCCGGGCCTCGACCCGAGGGCTGGTGCCCCGCGGCGTCCTCGCTCGGGCTGGGCCGCGACGTGCGATCTGCCTCTCCCCCAGATCCCGCACCCGACGCGGGGTCCGGGGAACGGTCGGGATCGTTCTCCGGCTTCGAGGTCTCATCGCTCATGGGACAACTGTGCACCGTCCGGCTGAGAGGGGCCTGAGATCCTCCTTGGTTTCCGCACAGAGCGTGTCGGGACCGTGGCGGCACCCACCCGCGTCGAGGCGTGACCGGCGGTCCCAGCCCGGGCCGGGGAGGGCCGGGCGCCCGCGTCGGAGAACCTCAGCCGAGCTCACGCAGCCGCTGGGCCACCCGCTCCGGCAGCACGTCACCGATCCACACCGCCATCCCGGACTCCGACCCCGCCAGGTACTTGAGCCGGTCCGGGCCGCGCAGCACGGAGAAGACCTCCAACCTCAACCAGGACCGTTCCCGGTCGGCCCGCACGGGGGCCTGGTGCCAGCCCGCCACGTACGGCAACGGCTGGTCGTGCAACCGGTCGAGGCGTCCGAGCAGGTCGAGGTAGAGCGGAACGAAGGCGTCCCGCTCGTCCGAGGTGAGCGCCGGCAGGTCGGCCACCTGCCGGCGGGGCACCAGCTGGACCTCGACCGGCCACCGTGCCGCCGCGGGGACGAACGCCGTCCAGTGCTCGTTCTCGGCGACGACCCGCGTTCCGGCGGCCCGTTCCGCGTCGAGCACGTCGCCCAGCAGCGGACGGCCGTGGGACGCGTGGTGCCGTTCCGCTTGGGCCTGGAGGCGGGCGGTCCTGGGGGTGACGAAGGGGTACCCGTAGATCTGACCGTGCGGGTGGTGGAGGGTCACCCCGATCTGCTCGCCCCGGTTCTCGAAGCAGAACACCTCCTCGACCCCGGGCGTCGCGGCCAGCGCCGCCGTCCGATCGGCCCAGGCGTCCACGACGGTGCGGGCACGGGCCGGGGTCAGCTGGGCGAAGGACGTGTCGTGGTCGGAGGTGAAGCAGACGACCTCGCAGCGGCCAACGGCTGGTCGGCTCGGCACCAGGGTGCCGCCGTCGACGCCGGCGAGCACGGTCGCGGCCCGCTCGTCTCCCACGGGCACGGGAACGCCGGGGGGAGTCCCGAAGGACGGGAACCGGTTCTGGAAGACGACGACGTCGTAGTCCGCCTCCGGGATCTCCGTGGGGCGGTCGGCGGTGGAGGGGCACAGCGGGCAGAGATCCGCCGGCGGCTTGTAGGTGCGCGACTGGCGGTGGGCGGCGATCGCCACCCACTCGCCGCTGAGCGGATCGCGGCGCATCTCGGAGGCCGGCTGGTAGGGGGGCAGGTCACGGGTGTCGGACGCGCCACGCGTTGGCGCCGCCGGATCGGCGTCGAAGTAGATGATCTCCCGGCCGTCGGCCAGCTGGGCGACTGTTCGCCGCACTCCGGTTCCTCCCCCGTTCGCACACGACCATGAGCGGCCCCGATCCTATGGCCGGCCCATGCCGAACCAGCCGGAACTCGGGTCCGATAGTGGCCAGTCCCGCCGGTCCCACTGCCCCCACCGCCGCCCCACCGAGACGTCGCGGAGCGCTTCCGAGCCGCTCCCGAGGAGGAGGGGGAGACGACCAGGACGTCCCCCACGCAGCCCCCACCCTCTCCGGGGGAGCGGCCCCTGTGCCAGCCTACTCAGCTGTTCCGCGCTGTTTCCACTGGTCACGGTCGCGCTGTTGATAACCCGAGCCTGTGAGCGGCGCGGGCGGCACCCGGCTGGAACAGCGCGGGCGACCGGAGCGACGCGGACGGCACCCGGCGCGGGCGGCACCCGGCTGGAGCAGCGCGGGTCGGGGCGGCACCCGGGTCGACGTCACACACCCGCCCGGCCGGGCAGCCGCAGCGTCAGCAGGGCGCCGCCCGTGTCGGCGCGCCCGGCGCGGACCGTCCCCCCGTGGCGCTCGGCGGCCTGGCTCACGATCGCCAGTCCGAGCCCGGACCCGGGAAGGGTCCTGGCCTCCGGGGACCGGTAGAACCGTTCGAAGACGTGGGGCAGGTCGGCGGGAGCGATGCCCGGTCCGGAGTCGGCGACCTCCACCCTGATGGTGGTGTCGTTCTCCGGGGTCATGGTCAGCAGCACGGTGCCCTCCGGGGGACTCCACTTCGCGGCGTTGTCCAGCAGGTTGAGCACCGCGCGTTCCAGGGCGTTGGCATCACCGAGCAGGGTCCACGGGTGCGGGCGTACCTCGAAGGCGATGCCGGGTGCCCGCCGTCGCGCCCGGTCGAGGGCGCGTTCGACGACGTCGACCAGCTCAACCGGCTCGTGCACCACCTGCGGCGCGTCCTCCCTCGCGAGTTCCACGAGGTCCCCCACCAGGTTGGACAGTTCGTTGATCTGCGCCCGGACGTCCTCGTAGATCTCCATCCTGTCCTGCGGGGACAGCTGGGGGGCGTCGGGCTTGCTGGAGGCGACCAGCAGTTCGAGGTTGGTGCGCAGCGAGGTCAGCGGCGTGCGCAGCTCGTGCCCGGCGTCGGCCACCAGGCGGCGTTGCCGCTCCTGGGACTCCGCGACCGCCCCGAGCATCGTGTTGAAGCTCATCGTCATCCGGGCCAACTCGTCGTCGCCGGACACCACGATGGGTCTGAGGTCACCTGTCGTCGCGACCCGTTCCGTGGCGGCGGTCAGCCGTTCCACCGGTTTCAGCGCCGCCCTGGCCACCGCCGTTCCCGCGATCGCCGCGACGACGATGCCCGCGCCGCCGACGACGGCCAGCACCACCGAGAGCAGCCCCAGGGTTCCTCGGATCGAGTCGAGCGGCTGGGCGACGACCAGGGCCGCCCCGGTGCCGATGGGCAGGGCGATGACCCTGGTGTCGGTGGCGGTGTCGGTGCGCAGCGAACGGGGGAGCTCTCCCCGGGCCACCGCCAGCTCGGCCCGACCCGTCGCCGGGGCCCGCGTACCGGCGGAGAGCACCTCGCCGCTGGCGTACACCAGCCCCAGTTGCACGTCGGAGGCCACCAGCACGACGGCCGGGGCGGACCGCAGCTGGGACGCCGCCATCGACTCGCCCACGGCCTGCGTCGCCCGCTGGGTCAGGCTCCGGTCGAGTTCGTCGTAGAGGCTCTTGTGCACGGCCAGGTAGGCGCCGAGGGAGACCAGCGCGACGGCCGCCCCGACGCAGATGGCCGCGAGCATGCTGACCCGCGTCCGGAGGGCCATCCGCTGGTGCCAGTCGTTCCAGCGTTCGATCCCCACGGTGCGCTGGGGTGGTCGGTGGGCGTCGGTCACGGAGGTGTCTCCCGCAGCACGTAGCCGACCCCCCGAACGGTGTGGATGAGACGGGGTTCACCACCCGCCTCGGTCTTGCGCCGCAGGTAGCCCACGTACACCTCCAACGCGTTCCCGGAGGTCGGGAAGTCATAGCCCCACACCTCCTCGAGGATGCGCGTCCTGGTCAGCACGCGCCGGGGGTGGGCGATGAACAGTTCCAGCAACGCGAACTCGGTGCGGGTCAGGCTGATGCGCCGTTCGCCTCGCCGGACCTCGCGCGTACCGGTGTCGAGTTCGAGGTCCGCGAAGCTCAGCACGTCGACCTCGTCCTCAGCCGGGTTCGCCGGACCTCTTCTCCGCAGGAGGGCGCGCAGCCGCGCGAGGAGCTCCTCCAGGGCGAAGGGCTTGGGGAGGTAGTCGTCCGCGCCGGCGTCCAACCCCGCGACCCGGTCGGAGACGGCGTCCCGCGCCGTCAGCACCAGGATGGGCAGGTCGTCACCCACCCCGCGGAGGCGCCGGCACACCTCCAGCCCGTCCAACCTCGGCATCATCACGTCGAGGACCATCGCATCCGGGCGCGCGTCCGGGGCCAGCCCCATGACCGCGGCCAGCGCCTGCTGCCCGTCGGCGGCCAGTTCCACCTGGTAGCCGTTGAACCGCAACGACCTCCGCAACGACTCTCGTACGGCCCGGTCGTCGTCGACTACGAGGATGCGCATGAAGGCAGTGTTACCTTTCGCCCTGAGAGCGAGCTGAGAATCGTCGGTCGTGGCGACCGGACCACCGCCCGGCCGCGCCATCCCGCGGCGACGACGACGTCGAGCCGGGGGTACGGCAGGCCCCTACTCCCGGTCCCGGCGGGGCGCACGGACCGTAACAGCACGATTCGGGTACCCAGGCGGGGTCCGGCCGCCGCCGGGCACGCCCGAGCGGGAAATGGCGCTCGGGAAAAGTGGGGTCGTGGGCGGTGCGTCGATAATCGGCGGGCCGGAAACAGCGGTCGACGGCGGCAGTTCCGGAGCGGGACAAACAGTTACGCAGCGTTCCGACCAAGGGCCACCACTACGCAGCGTCGCTCAGGCAATAAGGCGCGCCATTCAGTTGCCCACTGGAGGCAACACCACCCTTCAGTGACGGAGCAGCGAGGCCGTATGCTGCGCGGACACTGGTATGGGTGAACTTGTGGGCGCCGGACCACAACATGCTGGCACCTGTTCTTGGGCTACGCGAGTAGCCTGTCGACAACACCTGTGGGTACGAGCGAAGCCGAGGTGGAAAGTCGGTCAGGAGATGTCTGTCGGTGAGTGAGCACGACTATTCGCCGTTGACGGAGCATATTCCGTCGCAGGACCAGAGGGTGCGGTTTCTCGTCGAGTCTGGGCAGACCGACGAAGCCAACACCCTGCTCGACGCGGTGCTCGAACGGCCTGACCCGCGCACGGGCTGGCACCGGGTGGCGATGTTGGTCAACCGGGCCATCGCGGCCTGGCGGTTGGACCGGCTCACGCTGGCCCTGGAGCTGGCCGCCGAGGGCTGGACGGAGCTGGACGCGGAACGCCCGGAGGGGCGCACCGCCGCGCACACCCTCGGCCTGCTCGGCCACCTCATCGACTCGATGGGGCATCGCAGGGCCGCGTTGGACATGCTGCGGCTCTCGGTCGAGGTCGCCCGGGGGACCGAGGACGACGCGACGTTGGCCGCCTGCCTCCAGCGGCTGGGCGGGACGTTGAACATGTTGGCGTCGCAGGAGGCCAGCGAGAACGCGGGGGCGGTGTTCGCCGAGTCCCGGAGCCTCCTCGCCGAGGGGCTGTCCCTGGTCGAGGGCGGTCGGGTGCACCGGAGCCTGCTGGTGGCGCATGCGCGGTCCCTGGTGGGCGTTGGCCGTCTCGCCGAGGCCGAGGAGGAGTGCTCCCGGGCGCTGCTGCTCGCCGAGGCGGCGGACGACGGGTGGGCGGCGGCCACGGCGCGGTGGGTACTGGCCTGCTCGGCGCGGGACCGCGACGACCTTGTCCCGGCGCGGGCGCTCGCCGCCGAGGCGCTTGACGGCGTGGAACGCACCGGGGACACCACCCTGATCAACCGGTTCGCCGAGGACCTCGCCGACATCTGCGCCGGGCTGGGCGACCACCGGGGGGAGGCCAACGCGCTCCGACGGGGCCTGGCGGCGAGCCGGAAGGTGACGGAGACGCTCAAGGAAGCGATGGGGCAGGCGCTGGAACAGCGCCGGCTGGCGGTGCAGGCGCACCGGGCGGCGGTGGCCGCCCGGGAGGCCGCGGCCCGCGATCCGCTGACCGGGTTGGTGAACCGCCTCGGCCTGGAGCGCAGCGCGCCCCGGCTCATCAAGCGCACGGCGTCCAAGGGACGCGTTCCGTGGCTGGTGCTGGTGGATGTCGACTGGTTCAAGGACGTCAACGACGATGCCGGTCACGCCGCGGGGGACGCGGCGCTGCGGGAGATCGCGCAGCTGCTGCGGCGGGAGTGCCGGGCGGACGACCTGGTCGCCCGGTGGGCTGGCGACGAGTTCGTCATCCTCCTCGTGGACGCCACGGAGAACAGGCTCGACGCGGGCCCGGTGGTGGCGGAACGGATCCGGGCGGCGGTCGACACCCACGACTGGCGCACGGTCTTGGGCAAGACGACCCGGCCCCCGACGGTGAGCATCGGGGTCGCCGCCGGCCCCTCACAGCTCGACCAGCTGTTCACGGCGGCGGACGTCGCCCTGTACCGGGCCAAACAGCAGGGCCGCAACCGGGTCGAGGTGCAGCCTCCCCCGGAGGACAAGGGCTTCACGCCACGGCAGAGCCTGAGTGGCAGCTGAGCGTGCCCCCAGCTGTGATCGCCGGGCAGTGGGCGGCCTCCGAGCCGACGTGCGGGCGGGCGGGAAGGGCCGTCGGGCGGGTGGGCCCGCCCGACGCGTCGGGGGTCGGCCGTTCTCCCGGAGTCCCGGCACGATAGGCTGTGCCCGTCATTCCGAGCATCTGACGTGATGTTCGGAATGACGGGTAGGGCCTCGTAGCTCAGGGGATAGAGCACCGCTCTCCTAAAGCGGGTGTCGCTGGTTCGAATCCAGCCGGGGCCACACAGGTCGTGGGCCGCCGCGTGCCGCGGCTTCGCCGACCAGCGCCACGATCCGCCCTGACGTCCCCCCGGGGCACCTCAAGACCGGAGAACCCCGTGCCGTGGACGGCGGGGTCAGCCCCAGCCGCCCTGGACCATCGTCTGGAAGTACCAGCGTCCCTCCCTCCGGATCAGCAGGTCGCCGTACCGCATCCGGTGCCGCACCCCGTCGTGGGTGTAGGTGGCGTCCGTGACGACGAACACCAGCGAACGGCTCAGGAAGTGCGGGGTCCGCACCGACTCCATCCGCGCGCCGTCGCCGACGATCTCGGTCATTTCCCGGACGTACTGCTCCCGGTCGCTCCAGGAAGCGCTCCCGTTGCCCTCCGCGTCGTCGGTGACCGAGTTCAACGGGAACATCGCCAGGTCCGCCATCCGCTCGACCTGGGCTGTCGCCGCGAGCTCGTCGTAGTCGTCGAACCACGCGAGCACGCTGGCGACGTCCTCGGGGCTGGGCTCGAATGCTGGTTCCTCGATGGGATCGTCCGCCATCGCCATCCTTTCGTACGCCGTACGGTACGGCGTACAGGCTACCAGTCGGTCTGGCCGGGAACGCGGACCCGCGACCGCCCGCGCCCGCGCGACCGCGGTCCCAGCCCAGCGCGGCCGGAGTAGCGGGACTGGTCCTGGGACGGGCGTGCGGAGGCCTCGACACCGGTACCGTTTCCCTCCCGGGGGCAGGGAGCCCGCCGGGATGAGGAGGTCCAGATGGGACAGATCACGGTGACGACCCAGCTGTCGCTCGACGGTGTCGTCCAGTCCCCTGGAGCGCCGGAGGAGGACCCCTCGGGCGGCTTCGACCGAGGCGGCTGGGTCGCACCCCACGTGGACGACGACATGCTGCGGATCATCGCCGAGGACTTCGGCCGGGCCGGCGCGTTCCTGCTCGGTCGCCGCACCTACGAGATCTTCGCGGCCCACTGGCCCCTGGTCACCGACCGGCAGGACCCCATCGCCACCGCGCTGAACACCCTGCCCAAGCACGTGGTGTCCGGCACCCTCGGCACGCCGGGTTGGGCCGGCACCGAGGTGGTCCGAGGCGACCTGGTGACCGAGGTGACCCGCCTCCGGGACACCACCGACGGTGAACTCCAGGTGCACGGCAGCATCACCCTGGTCCGGGCGTTGCTGGAGGCCGACCTGGTCGACGAGTACCGCCTCTGGACCTTCCCCGTGGTCGTGGGCGCGGGCCGGCGGCTCTTCGCGGAGGGACTGCCGTCCCGCACCGTCCGGCTGGTCGACACCGCGAGCACCGATGCCGGGGCGATCCGTGCCCGCTACCAGCCGGTGGGGCCCGCCCGCTTCGGGAGTCTCGCGCTCGGCGGCTAGCGCCTGGCCCGGCCCTTCACCCCCACCCGGGCGCTGCGGTCGCGGACGCCGCACGGTGGAGCGACCATGCCTGGTGAAGGCCGGTGAAGGAGGCAACCGTGAGAGCTCTCGTCGCCACCGACTACGGCGCCCTCGACCAGGCGCTCGTCCTCGCGTCCGTCCCCGAGCCGGTACCGGCTCCCGGCCAGGTCCTCGTCCGGGTGCGGGCCGCCGCGCTCAACCCGCTTGACCTCGCCCTCATCCTCGGTTCGATGCGGGAGCAGATGCCGATCGCCCACCCCTTCACCGTCGGGATGGACGCGGCGGGGGTCGTAGTCGCGGTCGGTGACGGGGTTCGCGACCACGCTCCCGGCGACGAGGTCCTCGGGTACTCGGCCTTCGTGTCCGGCACGGTCGCGGAGTACACCCTGATCGAGTCCGGCCCCTACCTGGCCAGCCGCCCGGCCGGCCTGGACCCGGTGCGGGCCGCCGGCGTTCCCGAGTCGGGGTTGACCGCGACCCACCTGCTGCGCGCGGCCGGCCTGAGACCCGGCTCGTCCATGCTGGTGATCGGTGCGACCGGTGGCATCGGCCTCTACACCGTGCAACTGGCCACGGCGGCCGGCGTCGAGGTGCTCGCCACCGGGAAGCCCACCGACCGCGACTACGTGCGTTCGCTGGGCGCCGTGGAGATGGTCGACTACACGCGGGGGCAGGTGGTTCGGGACGCCCTCGCCCTCCGACCGGACGGGGTCGACGTGGTGCTGGACCTGGTGAACGCCGGGCCGGACATCGTGGCCAGCGCCGAGGCGGTGCGCCCCGGCGGGCGGGTGGTGTCACCTCTCGGAGGACCAACGGAGTTGGGGAGGGGTGTGACGGCCCACTACATCGGCCAGATGACCCCCCGCCCCGGCGATCTCGCCGAACTCGCCGCCCGGGCGGCCTCCGGGCGCCTCCGGGTCGAGGTCGGGGCCGTGTACCCGTTGGACGAGGCCAAGCAGGCCGTCACCGACTTCGCCAGCCGCCACATCCACGGCAAGGTGGTCGTCCGGATCTGAGGGTGCCGGGGGAGCCGGCTTCCCCCCGGCGGCTGGTCAGGTGGCGGTCCAGCCGCTCCAGCGCCGCACCCGGAGCAGGACCAGCGCGTCGAAGGGGTCGGCGTCCCGGTACTGCGGGTACTTGGTCCGCAACGCCCGCGCCGCGCTCTCGTCCGGTTCCTCCCGGACCTCGGCGATCCCGTCGGCGCGAACCCACCAGAGCGCCGACCAGTCCGCGTCATAGGAATCGACCAACGCGCTGAACCGCGGGTCGTCCCTGATGTTGTCCAGTCGTCGCAACCGGCGGCCGCTCTTCGGTTTCCGGTCGACCGCGCTGACGAGCACGTCCGGATCGTCCGGGAGTACGGCGAAGGTGAGGGGAACGAGGTGGGGTTGGCCACCGCCGCTCACGGTGGCCAACCTCGCGACCGGGCTGCCCGCGAACCGGGACCGGCACCGCTCCGACGTGAGGGTCGGCATCGTGCCTGATCAGCGCCCCGCGCCGAGCGGAGGCTCGGCCGCCTCCGAGTAGCGCTGCCGCACCCGCCGGTGGACGACGTACCCGACGGGCACGCCGACCGCCGCGCAGACCAGCAGCGGGATGATCGGAACGACCAGCACGAAGGAAATGCCGAGAATCGCGAGCGCCAGGATCATCGTCCTCATTCCGACCCTGGTGAGCATGGCGCCGACCGCGCCGCTGAAAACGACCACAAACGCCCCGATGAAAAGAACCGGGACGAGATGGGCCTCGATGAAGCCTCCCACCGATCTACTCCCTGATCGCCACTGTCACCGCACTGGTTCCCCCTCACCACCCTATCGCCGGGCGGTCGGTGAACGTTGCGCGCCGCCGCCCTCGGCCGCGTCCCCCCGGACGGAGCTGGAGCCGCGGGAGCCCGGACGGACGTGAGCCGTGCCACCGGGTGGCCCCGGGCGCGACGTGAACCGGAGCAATCCACCCGATCGGTACCGCTCGACAGGGCTGGTAGGCCCCGTCGCGGGTCTAGAATTGCCGCTAATGTCCGAACAGCTGGCCACCCACACCGTCGACTCCGAGGGCCCCTCGGGGAAGGCCTCGCCCGACTCGCGGGAGCCGGGCCAGACGGGGAGTGAGGACCTCCTCGGTGCCCCCTCCCCCACGCGGGGTCTCGGCTGGTTGCTGACCGTCGGTGGTTTCCTCGGCTTCCTCGCCTCGTTCGTGCTCATGGTCGAGCGGATCGAGCTGCTCAAGGACCCGCTGTACATCCCCTCGTGCAGCCTCGACGCCGTGCTGAGCTGCGGTTCGGTGATGACCACCCCCCAGGCGGCGCTCTTCGGTTTCCCGAACCCCCTGATCGGCGTGGCCGCCTTCCCGGCCGTGGTGACCGTGGGCGCGGCGGTGCTCGCCGGGGCCCGGCTGCCCCGGTGGTTCTGGCTGGGTCTCCAACTGGGAGCCACGCTGGGCACGGTGTTCGTGCACTGGCTGATGTTCCAGAGCTTCTTCAACATCTCGGCCCTCTGCCCCTACTGCATGGTGGTGTGGGCGGTGACCGTGCCAATCTTCTGGTACACGACCACCCACAACATCGAGCGGGGCCACCTGCGGCTCGGCGGGTTCGGCCGGGCGCTGGTGGCCTACCGGGGCCCGGTGCTGGCGGCGTGGGCGCTCTCCGTCGTCGGCCTCGTCGTGGCGGTGTTCTGGACCCACTGGAGCCAGTTGTTGTCCTGACCGCCCCCACCCGCCGGCCCCCGAGGGCCCGGGCGCCGGTCTGGCGGTCTCAGTCGTCGTAGGGGTCGTGGTCATGCCCCCAGCCCACCGCCCGCGTCTGGTCGAGCAGGGCGACCCGCGCGCCGGCCGTGTCCCGGATGACCGCGACCCGACCGTACGAACCATCGAAGGGGTCGACCCTGACCTCGGCTCCCGCCGTGACGGCGCGGCGCAGCACCTCGTCGACGCCGTCCTCGGGCCGGACTCCCAGGTAGATCAGCCAGTGGGGTTTGGTGCGGACCACGTCGGGGACCATCCGCACCCTGGCCAGCACCGACTCGCCGCCCGAGTACCAGACGGCGAAGTCGGCGGTGGCCCCTCGGCCGTGCTGGTCGACGCGGAAGTCGAAGAGGTCCCCGTAGAACTCGTCAGCCGTCCTCGGGCCCGTCGTGATGAGCTCGCCCCACATCAGGGAACCGGGCACCCCGACGTGGAACTGCCAGCTCCGACTGGCCCGCAGGAATCCGAACTCCGCGAGGTGGGGGTCACGGGCGACGGCGCGCAGCCCGACACCCGGCACCTCCGCGCTGGGGCGAAGCAGCCTCCCGCCGGTCTCACGCACCCGTTCCGAGGTGCGTTCGACGTCGTCGGCCGCCAGGTAGAGGGTCCAGGCTGGGGCGCTGTCCTGGCTGGGGCAGAGACCGGCCACCGGGTAACCGTCGAGCAGGGCGAGCGTGTAGCCGTCCTCCTGGTGGTACTCCCACCCGAACAGCCGGTGGTAGAAGTCCTCCGCAGCCGGGAGGTCCGGGGTTCGCAGGTCGATCCAGCAGGGCAGCCCCGCTGGCAGGCTTCCGTAGAGCAGGTCGGTTCCGGTCTCGAGAACGGCCACGTCGCATCACCTCCGCGCACCGGTTTTCGGTCGATCCGAACGAGATGTCCCCGGCGCGCGTGGATCATTATCAACGGATCTGACGGTGGGTTGACCCGAACAACGATGTTTCACCGAGCTGGGGGCCGCGAGCGTGACCAGGACGTGACCAGCGGGAGCGCGGGTCACAGCGGCCTCGACCGCCCACTCGTTCGGCGTAATGCCTGCGTGGGGCCCTGCGCGCCGTGACGGGACCCGAGGACCGGACGGCGGATCCATCGAGCCATCAGGGCAAAGTCTTGCCCAATCGACGAGTTCCGGACACGATACGTTCCTGGCCTGCCATCGACGGGAGGGCGGTGGACTCACCTTGAGACCGTGGGGCGGGCAGGCCCAGCCCAGCCGCTGACGTCGCGAGGAGTCCGCAGTGAGAGAGTTCAGCCTTCCGTCCCTGGCCGACGACGGGGTGTCGGGTGGCCTGGCCGAGATCGTCTACCAGAACGCCGAACGCGAGGGCGACCGCCCGGTGTACGCCAGGAAGGTCGGCACGGCGTGGCGGGATGTCACCGCCCGCCAGTTCCGCGACGAGGTCACCTCGGTGGCCAAGGGCCTGATCGCCGACGGGGTGCAACAGGGCGACCGGGTCGCCCTGTTGTCGAGGAGCCGCTACGAATGGGCGCTGCTCGACTTCGCGATCCTCGCCGTCGGCGCCGTGACCGTGCCCATCTACGCCACGTCGTCGGTCGAGCAGATCAGGTGGATCCTCTCCGACTCGGGGGCGACCACGCTGATCGTCGAGACGGCGGAGCTGGCGGCGACCGTCGAGTCGGTGCGTTCCGACCTGCCCACGTTGAAGCGTGTCTGGACCATCGACGACGGCGCCGTGGACGCGATCGGGGCGCTGGGAGCGGACAGCTCCGACGACGAGGTCACCGCCCGCCGTTCCGCGACGCCCACCAGCGCGACCGCCACCATCATCTACACCTCCGGGACGACGGGGAACCCCAAGGGGTGCGTCCTGACGCACTCCAACTTCTACGCCGAGATCGACAACGGCATCGGCGTGCTCCCCCAGCTCTTCCGGGGGGAGAAGGGCGTGGAGCCCTCGACGCTGCTGTTCCTGCCCACCGCCCACGTGTTCGGCCGGATGGTGCACTTCGCCGTGGCGAGGGCCGCGGCGAGGACGGCGTTCACGCCGGACATCGCGGAGGTGAGCGGGGACCTCCAGACGTTCCGCCCCACCTTCATCCTCTCCGTGCCGCACGTGCTGGAGAAGGTGTACAACCGGGCCCAGCAGAAGGCGGCCTCCGAGGGCAAGGGCCGCGTCTTCGCGATCGCCGCGAAGACCGCGGCGCAGTACAGCAAGTCCCTCGACGCGGGCCGCACCCCGCTGCCGTTGCGGGTCAAGCACGCGGTGTTCGACAAGCTGGTCTACGCGAAGCTGCGGGCCGCGCTCGGCGGACGGCTTCGCCACGTCATCTCCGGTGGTTCGGCGCTGGGAGAACGGTTGAGCCACTTCTACCGGGGGATCGGCGTCCAGATCTTCGAGGGGTACGGGCTGACCGAGACGACGGCGGCGGCGACGGTGAACTCCCCGGAGCGGGTGAAGCTCGGAACCGTTGGTCAGCCACTGCCGGGGCACTCGGTGCGGATCGCCGACGACGGCGAGATCCAGGTGCGCGGTCCCATCGTGTTCGGAGAGTACTGGAACGCGAAGGAGGCCACGTCGGAGGCGTTGCGGGACGGCTGGTTCAACACCGGTGACCTCGGTGAGCTGGACTCCGACGGTTACCTGCGTATCACCGGGCGCAAGAAGGAGATGCTGGTGACGATGGGGGGCAAGAACGTGGCTCCCGCGAACATCGAGGACCGGGTCAGGGCCCACCCGCTGATCAGCAACTGCCTGGTGGTCGGCGATGGTCGCCCCTTCATCGCCGCGCTGATCACCTTGGACCCCGAGGGCTTCGCCCAGTGGAAGACCGACCGCAAACGCCCGGCCGACACGGAGATCGCTGACCTGGTGGAGGACGCGGAGCTGTTGGCGACCGTCCAGGAGGCCGTGGACCGGGGGAACCGGGCGGTGTCCCGGGCCGAGTCGGTGCGCAAGTTCCGGGTCCTGCCCACGGACTTCACGATCGCCGGCGGTCACGTCACGCCATCGTTGAAACTGCGGCGTGCCGCGATCAGCAAGGATTTCGCCGCCGAGATCGAGGCGCTTTACGCCAAGTAGGCCCGCGCATTCGAACGAAAGGCGCAGCGGCACCGGGGCCGCCCTTCACGTGGGACATTCTCCACTGGGAGGGCGGCCCCGCTCCGTCACCACGGGTTCTTCCGCGCGCCCCGCCACCCGGAGCTCCTATTGTCGCCGAATCGGGTCGGAAGTGATCCGACGCTCGGCTCAGCCGGCGTCGAGCGCTGGTGCTGTATCTTCGGCAACGGGTGTCATCCCGGTCAGTAGACTCGTCCGCGTGCGTTCTCCGGGAGGTACGTCGTGACCAATCACGGTGATTGGCCTTCGACGGTTGTCGACATCGGACCAGCGGACTCGGCCAGGACCGCCACCCGCCTCCCGTCCCCGCGCGTCGTGCGGGGCGCCGCCTCCGGGCCGCGCCGCGACCACACCTCGCCCGCCGTGCCACCGGGCACGCCCCGGTGGGTGGAGCGGAGCCGAGCCGAGGTCCACACCGGACCGTTACTCGGGGCGGCGCACATCGGCGCTGCTGCCCACGCGCTCCGCACGCGTGGAGCGAAGGATGACGTCATGGCTGGTCGGACCCGTGTTCGCCGGATGGTTCCTCGTGCGGCGACCTCTGGGTCGGCGGCAGGGGAAGGGCGTCCCGACACCCGGGGACCGTCGAACGGCCCGCTCGGCGGGGCGGCTACCGTAGCCGGTCGCCGGCTGCCGCCCCGGGCGGGAACCACGCGGTTCCCCCCGGCGAGCCACCTACCGACAGGCACCGGGAGGACCGAACGCTGGAGCCGTGTGACACCGTGACCGAGAACGTGAGCGACATGGACCCCGAACCAGACGGACCGGACACCGCGCGTGATGCGCCTTTCGCGGAACAGTGGGCGGACGGGATCTACCTGACCAGTTACGCGCCGCTGTCCCGGGACGAGACAATAGAGTTCCTCGCCGACCTGGCGGACGACCTGCGAAACGCGCTCCTGAACGGAGAATTGTCCACGCGCGCGGTGGAGGACGCCGGCCGCGCGCTGATCGGCAGGAATTTCACCAGTTCCGCGACACTGTCACGCAGTCTTACCCTGATCGGCCGCGAACTGCCGAGAATCCTGGAACTGCCGGATTCACCGGAGAACCGCGCGAGAATCGCCGCGGTCCAGGGGGCGTTGGCGGCGGGTTTCACGGAGGCGCTGCGCAAACACGTCTTCGACAGGCAGGAGGCGCTCAAGGCCGCGATGGTCAACGCCCGCGAGCAGGCGGAGGAGGCGTTGCGGGACAGCGAGCAACGGTTCCGGACCGTCTTCAACTCGGCTGCCAGCGGCGTGGCCACCATCAACCTCGACGGGCGGTTCAAGAGCACCAACCCCGCCATGCTCCAGCTGCTGCGGATGAGCGAGGACGAGCTGCTGGCCAGCGATCTCTTCGACCTGGTCCACGCCGAGGACGTCGACAAGATCCGCTCCAACATGTTGGAGCAGGCGGTGGGTCGGATCGATGACCGCTTCCGGCTGGTCGTGCGCTTCCTGCTCAACCAGGACGAGCCGATCTGGACGCGGGTCGCGGTCTCCCTGGTGCGCGACCACGACGGCTCCCCCGACTACCACGTCGTGCTGGTGGAGGATCTCAGCGACGTCTACCTGCTCCAGGAGCACCTGCGGTACCAGGTGTCGCACGACCAGTTGACGGGTCTGCGCAACCGGTCGGTGCTGCTGTCCACCCTGGAGCGCGTCCTCGCCGAGCTGCGCCCGGCCGGCCGGGTCGCGCTCTGCCAGTTCGGCATCGACGGGTTCGGGCTGCTCAACGAGGGGCTCGGGCACGAGGCCGGTGACGAGGTGCTGCGGACGGTGGCGCGGCGGCTGCGCGACCACTTCCGGGAGCACGGCGGCATGGTGGCACGGCTCGACGGTGACGAGTTCGCGGTGCTCATCGCGAACTCCCCCGGTGCCGCCGAGACGGCCGCGGTGGTCGAGCGGGCGTTGGGCGTGGTGAGCGAGCCGATCACCGTCCTCGGCGAGGAGATCGCCGTGTCCGCCAGCGCCGGCCTGGTGGAAAGGGTCGTGGGCGACCTCCAGCCGCTCCAGCTGCTCGGGGCGGCGGGGCAGACCCTGCGCCGGGCGAAACGGGACGGTCGCGCCCAGTGGACGCTGTACGACCAGTCGCTGGCCGCACGGGACCGCCAGCGGGCCGCCCTCGCGGCGACCATGCCCACCGCGTTGCGCCGCTACGAGTTCTACCTCGACTACGAACCCGTGGTGCGGTTGGCGGACGCGTCGTTGGCGGCGGTGCGGGCCGTCGCGCGGTGGGACCACCCGGAACACGGGATGCTCGGCGCCCGGGACTTCGTCGACGTCGCCACCGAGTGCGGGCAGATCATCCCGATCGGCCGGTGGATGCTGCGGCAGGCCTGTGAACAGCTCAGGAGGTGGCGGGACCGCTGCGGTTTGCGGGCGGTGATCAGCGTGCCCCTCAGCGACCGCCACACGGCCGACCCGGACCTGGTGGCGGACGTGCGGGACGCGCTGGAGGCGAACGGCCTCACGCCCTCCGACCTCCAGGTGGAGTGCTGGGAACGGGCGATCCTGGACGAGGACGGTGACCTCCGGGACTCGCTGGTGGCGTTGACGGAGCTCGGGGTGCACCTCGTGCTCCGCCGGATGAGCGGCTACACCTGCTTCTCCCAGCTGGAGTCGATGCCGGTGGAGGCGTTGGTCGTGTCCGCGTGGGGCACCCGTACCACCGACCACGGGGAGGACAGCGTCGACAACGAGGTGCTGCGCACGGTGTTGCCGATGCTGCGGAAGCTCGACGTGACCCTGATCGCGGACGCGGTGAGGTCGGAGGAGGAGGTGCGCCGGCTGCACGACCTGGGCTGCGACCTGGCGTACGGGCCGTTGTTCGGCGCCCCCGGACCGCCCGAGGACATCGAGGACCTCGCGGTCCGGGGAGTGCCGGTGGCGCCCGTTCCCTGACCCGTGCCGGCCCCGGCCCGCTGGTCGCGCCCCCTGGCCCGGCGGCGGTGGCAGCGGGGACGAGCGCGGCCCCTCGCGGCGGCCCCACCGCGGCCCCTCGGGATCGGTGACCGCGCGCGGGTCCCGAGGACGCCGTGGGGTGGGTCCGGTCGGTCGGGGAGCGCGGTGGGTCCGCTGACGGTGGTCCGGGGGCGGAGCCGGCCCTCGGCGGGCCCGCTCCCGTCGGACCTGGTTACCCGGTGGCGCTGGCGGCGTGCCCGCCGGAGGAGACCGGCCCGGCGGCCGCTGCCCGGCTGGTCACCGATCCCCACCAGCCGGCGGAGGTCGCGCCGGCCCGGACCCCGCCGAAGGCGTCGCGGCGACGGGGGGACCGCTGCCGCGCGGTCCGTGGTGGCCTCCCGGCGGCGTCCCGGGCGTGCCGGGGAGCGGCGACCCGCTGGTGCACCCACGCCGTTCCACGATGGACGGTGCTGCCCGGAGGAGCCTCGTGCCACGCGGCGACCCGCTGCCCGGACCGCACGCGTGCGAGTCGGCCAGGGCGGGGCCGTCGGGCCACGGGTGCCGTGTTGAGTCGATGTTCACCGGTCCGTGGGGAGGGACCGCGCCGATGGCCCCGCGAGCGCGGCCGCTGGCCCCCGGCTCGACACCACGTGTGTCCGACCGTGCCCCGGCAGTGGCCGGGACGGTCACCGCCGTGGGCTCGCTCGCCCCGGACCGTGATCACCGCGCGCGGCCGGGTCCCCGGTGACCGTCCACCAACTCTGCGAGCGAGCCGTGGAAGGGCAACCATGTGGGCGTCTGCGCCGTCCTTCTCGTACAGGCACGGAACACTCGTCGCGTCGCGGCCCAGCAGACGACCGCGGCCGGGAGGTGATCTCCATGAGACCGTTCAGGAGCTCGCTCGTCAGGGTGGCACTCCCACTGGCCGCGGTGCTCGGCTTCGCCGCCGCCTGCGGAGGGGCGCCCACCGACGGCGAGAACGACCAGGCCCAACCTCCACCCACGACGACGACCACGTCGGATCCGACCCGGTCCGAGTCCCCGGGGCCCAGTTCCACCCAGAGCGAGGCGGCGCCGTCCGAGTCGGACCTGCCCGGGGGGCCACCGCCCAGCCCGGAACGCTCGGACGCGACGGAGTCCTCGGTGGCCGAGGAGCGGTGCCACACCAGCGAGCTCAAGGGCGAGGTGCGACCGCTCAACGCCGCGGCGGGCAACCGCTACGCCGACCTCGTGCTGACCAACACGAGTGGTCGCACGTGCAGCGTCTACGGCTACGGCGGCCTGGAGTTGGTGGACGAGAACGGCCGGGCCATCGCCACGGACCTGCGCCGCACCAACGACCCCGGCCCCCAGCTGGTCCAGCTCGGGCCGAACGCGAGCGCCGCGAAGAAGCTGCACTGGACCGTCGTCCCGGGCGAGGGCGAGCCCGAGGAGGAACCGTGCGGTCCCGAGCCGGTGAGCATCAACGTCATCCCACCGGACGAGACCGATCCGCTCACCGCGTCCTGGACGCTGGGGCCGGTCTGTGACGGTGGCCGCATCGAGGGCAGCGCCTACTTCTCGATGTGAACCGGACCGCGCGTCGACGGCGCGGTGACCATCCCAGGGGCGTGTGGCGGTGCCGTCGGGCGCCCCTTCCGCCGCCTGCCGCCGGACCGGCGGCGGCGGTTCCCCCAGGGGCCGGCCCGGCGGCGGGCGGGACCCGGAGTCGGCAGGTGACAACACCTCGGTCGACGTGGTTGGGTGTCCACACCGGCCAGGTACCGAGGGTAGCCGCGCTCCGCCACCAGGGTGAGGGGCTGCCCCCCGGTCCGCTCCGGTCGGTCCGGGTCCCGTTGCCGCGCGTACTAGTGGAGAATCCTGACTGCGATGGTGGAGGAGCAGCTTGAGTTACTCGTCACCGTGGTGGTCGCCGCTGGGAGCGACCGGCACGCGAGAGACGCCTGCGACGACCTGATCGCCCTCTCCGAGGGCGACGTGGTCGGCTCGTGGGACTGCTCGCACGAGGAGCCGGGGTGTTGGGCCCTGACGATCAGCCGCAAGATCCCCGTCCACGACGGGGAGGAGGCCGGCGCCACCCTCGGCAGGGCGGTGCGCCGCCTGCTCCGGGCCCTCGGCCCGGGTTTCGCCGCCTCCAGGCTGAGCTGTGAGCCCCCGACGGCGTGGACGGTGGTGGACGACCCCGAGCTGATCGGTTCCCTCGTCCCGGGTGGCGAGCGCATCCTCGTCGAGGCCTGGCTCGGGGAGAGCATGTTGCCGGCGCTCGACCTGCGGGAGCCGGAGACCTCCGACCCGGTGGAACCACCCGCTCCCGCCCAGACGTCCGAGGACGCTCCCGCTCCGGTGTCCGGCGGCCCGCTGCTCGCCCTCCAGGTCGACGTGCTGGCGGAACGGTCCGCCGGTGCCCAGTGGCAGGCCAGGGCCATCGCCGGACGGCTGACGAGCAACCCCCGCATCACCGACACCGCCTCGCTGACCACGACCCGGTACCGGGTCCGGTTGGATCTCGGGCCGGCCGAGGGTGGTGTCGAGGAAGCCGTCCTCGACGCCGTGCGCAGGCTCGGGAAGTCGGGTTGGTCCGAGGTGGCTCGCACCGGTTCGGTGGCGGTGATGAGCTGGAGCACCACCAGCACGCCGCGCAACGGGATCGTCGGGTTGGAGGTGTCCGCCCGGCAGCAGGAACCGGGGCGGGTCGAGGGGCAGGAGGACGTCGGCTGGCGCGCGCCGGCCCCCGGCACCGAGACGGCGCTCACCGGCTGGGTCCAGGAGCCGGAGTCGGCCACGGTCACCGACCCCGCGCCGTCCCGCGCCGAGGAGCTGCGCACGGCGCACCGCTCCGCGCTGCCCCGGGAGGAACAGCACTGGTCCTGGTGGGGGTGAGCCGGGCGGGCGGCCGTCAGCCGCCCGCCCGGTGCCCGCGTCTCGGAGCGCGGATCAGGCGGGGTCCAACCAGGCCGCGGTGAACGGTCCCCAGTTGCCCTCCGCGTCCCGAGCCCTGACATGGACCAACTGGCGGTCGGCACCCAGCCCGGTCGTGGCGAAGGTGCCCGCCAGCTCCACCGTCGGGCCCGAACCCACCACGCGGAGGGGCAGCGGTGTGCCGCCCTCCCAGGGGAGGCCGCCGACGTAGGCCTCGGCGGCCACCACGTCCTGCGCGGCGGGCCGGCCGACTCCGTTGGTGCCGTAGGCGTCGTCGTCGGCGGTGCCGAACACCGAGGCCCAGGGCCCGTTGGCCCGGACGACACTCAGGTCGGAGACCGTCGGGCCGAGCGCGAGCGCGTACGGTGCCCTGGCGCTCTTCGCGGCGTACAGGAGGGCGTCCGCGTTCTCGCCCCACAGCTGGTCCTGGCAGGCGTAGGCGGGGTGGAAGCCGTTGCAGGTCCTGGCCGACCCGAGCTCGTAGGTGAAGGACGCGACGCCGAGCCGGTCGTAGGAGTAGTCGTCGGTGGCTCCGGAGACCCCGTAGAGCACCTCGGGCGGCCGGCCGGTCTCGTAACCGTTGTAGTGGCTCATCCGGAAGCCCAGGGACCGCAGGCCCTGGTCGTTGGGCGCCGGGCCGTCGACGGCGTTGCCCCACGGGAACAACACGTAGTCGCCGTAGGTGTGCAGGGTGATGAGCACACCCCGCGCGTCCGGGGGCGCGGAGCCGTCGGGTTCGGTGCGCTGGGCCGGGAACAACCGGTCGAAGAGGTCGGCCAGCTGGTGGGTCTCGGGTTCGGAGTTGGGGCCGGAGCCGTGGTAGGTCTGCCCGCAGGGGTTGGAGCTGGAGCCGCTTTCCGCCCACCGGGTGTCCCAGTTGCGGTTCAGGTCGATCCCGGCGTGGTTGCCCGACCACGAACCGCCGGTGCCGCAGGGGACGGTGCTGTCGGTGTCGTTGGTGTTCTTGCGTTGCCAGGCGGGGCTGGTGCTTCCGAGTCCCTGTTCCTCGATGCCCCGTTCCACCAGGGCGGTGCCGTCCGGGTTGGCGTTGGGCACCACCCAGATCTCGGTGCCCTCCAGCACGGAGGTGATCTCGGGGTCCCGCCCGTACCCGTCCACCAGTGACGTCACGAACCGCCACGCGATCTCGCTCGTGGTGACCTCCCGCGCGTGGATCTGGGCCATCAGGAGGAACCGGGGTTTCTCCGAATCGGGCTCAGGCACGCATCCCGATTCGGCGTCGGCCGTCACGCACAGCACCGGCAACTCGTGGCCGGCGCCGGCGTCCCGCTCCCGCTCCCACGACTCCCCGTAGGTCAGGTGCCGCACCAGCTCCGGGTACGCCTCGGCGACGTCCTCCGCGAACTGGTAGTGCCCCTCCACCGTCCGGTATCCGCCGTAGAACGTGGGGTACTCCTCGCCGGCCAGGCGGGCCGGCAGCGGGGTCGCCGTCTCGGCCATCGGGACCACCGAGGACACCGCCGGCTCCCGGCCCACCACCCGGGCGCCGTCGGCGGCGAGCTCGTCCACCGTCGCCTGGTCCCCCAGGACCACCAGGTGGTCACCCTCGCGGCCGACGAGGTCGTACCCGGCTCCGGACAACCGCTCGGCGAGCGCCTGCCGGTCCTCACCCACGGCGCTGACACGCACCAACTCCACCGGGTCGGGCTCGGCCGGGTTCGGCTCGGCGGTGGCCGGCACCAGGCCGGCCGACATGAGGGCCGAGGCGACCGCCACGGCGAGAGCGAGGTGGAAGGGACGCGGATGTCGTGCCATGTGCACCGTCCTCCAGGACCTGTGGTGGCGTGCCCGCGCCCGCCCGGTCCGCTCCGACACCTTCGGCCCGCCGGGTCCGGGCACCACCGCGAGTGGGCGGTCGTGACCGGATCACGCCGGTGTTCCCCATCGGATTCCGGCGGAGTCCGGTGACCAGGACCTCGCATTGTCGACACATCGGTTCGGGGGCGACAAGCCGCCGATCCGGGCATCTGCCGGATCGGGGCCCGTTCGGGCGAGGGCCGTGCGCCGGACCGGAGCAGCCCGGTTCCCGCGTGGCGCCGCGGGGACTTTCCCTCAGGCGGTCACCGTCCGAACGGGCCGCGTCCCGCCGACCCGGCCGTTCGGGTGAGGTCGTTGGCCGGGTGACCGGACGGGACTCCGGGAGGTGGTCGTCGGGCCGCCGCTGTCTGGCCCCGAATTTTGATCACCTACTAACCTCTGTGTGACGCGGCGACGAATTCGAGCCGGCACACTGGATGGTGGGACCCGGCGGCTGGGAGGCATCGGTCGGATGGCAGGTGTGGAGGAGGTCCGCGCGGGTATCGCGCAGGCCAACCAGGAGATCAACGAGGCGCTGACGATGCTGCGGCAGATCCAGGAGCGGGTGGACCGGGCGCAGGCCACGCTGACGAACGCGATGCAGGGAAGCATGCAGCCGGAGGTGCAGCAGTCGCAGGTGATGTTGTCCCAGGGTGTCGAGCTGGTGAACCAGGCCTACGGCCAGCTCTCCGCGTGTGTGACCACGACGGACGGGTACGCGGCGAGGCTGTGATCCTCCCGAGCCAGGAGAGGTGTGATCCGAGGTGTCCGCCATCGAGGAGCTGCGCGCCGCGCTGCTGACCGTCGTCGACGACGTGCGGGGCGCGTCGGCCGGGCTGCTCGACGTCCGCCAGCGCACGGACCGGGCGCTGGCCCTGCTCGGCGAGCTCAGTTCCGACCACCACGAGTCCCTGGTGCCGCCGGAGGCCCAACGGGCCGCCGAGGCGCTGGAACAGCTGTCCCTCCTGGTCGTCCAGGTCGAGACCTCCGTGCAGAGCGTGTTGGCCAGACTGTGATGCTCACCGACGCCCACCCGAGGTCCCCCCGCCCGTGCGCGGTTCCACAGCGGGCGGTGGCCGGACCGCCGGCCGCCGGCCGTCCCCGTCGGCCGTCGTCCTGCCGGGACGGGGTCGCCAGGTGACCAGGCGAGGTGACCGCCGCCGGCGGATCGAGGAATCCTTCGACAGGTTCCGGCGGGCGGTGGCGAACTTCCTCGGGGTGGCGGCCAACCGCCAGTCGGCGGCGTCGCTCGACCACGCGCGGCTGATGTTCGAGTTGTGGCTCCGGGAGACCGGGGTGGACCGGCTCCCGACCGACGAGACGCTCGCCCGCTGCCTGCCGAACCGTTCGTTGCGCCCGGTCCTCGACCGCGCCGTCGCCGAACGCGACGAGGTGTTCCGACCGTGGACGACCCGGGGTCCGGAACGGTTGGCCGACCTGGTGCGGCGGACCGCGCCCGGGGCGGCCGGCGACGCTCCCCGCGACTGGTTGGGGCGTCCCGGCACCAGCGACGGCACCCTGGAGGGGGGCGGCACCCCCCAGTTGTGGCGGGTGGGGACGGCGAGGGTGGACGCGGTCCCCGACTCGGCGCCGTTCCCGGTCGCCGTGCCGCTGCTGGACGGGGCGCACCTGCACATCAGTTCGACGCCGAAGTCGAGGATCACGGCCGAGACGATGGTGGAGAGCCTGCTGTTGCGGGTCTTCAGCCACTTCCAGCCCGGACTGGTGCACCTGCACGTGTGGGATGTCGGTCAGCTCACCGGTTCGCTGCCAGGGCTGTACCCGCTGGCCAGGGCGGGGCTGCTCACGGTGCACGACCCGGCCCGGCCGCACGACCTGCTCGACGAGCTGGCCGAGCACATCCGCCGGATCCACACCAGCGTGCTCGTGGACGGGCGTCCCTCGCTCGGCGCGTTGAGCGAGGAGACCGGGCGGCGGAAGGAACCGTGGCGGGTCGCGGTGCTGTTCGGGAACCGTTCGGCGTTGCGGGAGGAGCAGCAGCAGAAGCTCCAGCGCATCGCGAGGAACGGGTTGTCGTGCGGGGTGGTGCTGATCCTGGTCGACCTGCCCGTCACGGTGAACAGCGCGGTGGAGTCGCTGCGGCTCGGCGATGACCAGACGGCGCGGTGCACGATGACCGGCGCCCACGTCACCGTCACCCCGGACCCGCCGCTGCCCAGGGAACTGGTTCCCCGGGCCTGTGGCGCGATCGCGGACGAGATGGTCGACCGCCGCAGCCGGGTCTCCACCTTCGCGGACCTCCTGCCCGGGGAGCGGTGGAGCTACCGGTCCAGCTCCGGGGTGCAGGCCCCGGTTGGTCACCACGACGGTGAGCCGGTCTACGTCTCGCTCGGTGACACCGCTCCGCACGCCCTCATCGGCGGGCCCAGCGGCTCCGGCAAGACCAACTTCCTGTACGCCCTGTTGGGCGGGCTGACCGCCCGCTACTCCCCGGACGAGCTGGAGCTGTACCTGCTCGACTTCAAGGAGGGGGTGTCGTTCGCCCAGTTCGCGCCGGGGCGCAAGGACCCGAGCTGGTTGCCGCACGCGCGACTGGTCGGGGTGAACGTCAACCAGGACCGCGAGTTCGGGCTGGCGCTGCTGCGCTTCCTCGCCGAGGAGATGCGCCGGCGGGCGAACCGGGCGAAGCTGCACGAGGTCACCAAGTTGGAGGAACTGCGGGCGGAGGACCCGGAGGGCAGGTGGCCCAGGATCGTCGCCGTGATCGACGAGTTCCAGTACCTGTTCGCCGACCGGGACGAGGTGACCCACGAGGCGGCGGCCCTGCTGGAGGACGTGGCGCGGCGGGGCCGTTCGCAGGGCATCCACCTCGTGCTGTCCAGTCAGGACGTGTCGGGCATCGAGGCGTTCTGGGGGAAACCGGCGATCTTCGAGCAGTTCATCATGCGGATCGCCCTGCCCAAGGCGAGGCGCGTGCTCACGGAGACGAACCTGGCGGCGATGGAGATCCCGCGCTGGCACGCGGTCATCAACCACGACTCGGGTGTCCCGTACGGCAACGAGGTGGCACGGGTTCCCGACTCCACGAGCCGGGGCACCTTCGACCGCCTCCAGGTCGAGATGTGGCGGTCCCGGACCGACTCGCGGGAACCGACCCTCTTCGACGGCAGCCGGGTGCCCAGGCTCCGGGACCTGCCCGACTTCCAGTCGTTGGGCCCGGACGCGTCCGCTTCCGGACGTGGCCCGGTCGCGTTGCTCGGGCAGGTGATCGACGTGGCGGGCAGTGCGGCGCGGCTCCCGTTGGAGCGGACGCCGGGCCGGAACCTGGCGGTGCTCGGTTCGGCGCGCGAGGACGCCTGCCGGGTGCTGTCCGCCGCCGCCCGGTCGCTGTCCGAGCAGTGGGCGGAGCAGGCCCGGTTCACCGTGCTGTGCTTCGTGGATGACGCGGAGCGGCAGGCGTCGGAGCTGGCGCGGTTCCTGACCGACCGTCACGGACCGGCGGTTCCGGGCGGTGGGGAGCCGATCACCGACCCGTCCCGGCTCCCCGAGGTGTTGGCCGAGGTGGCGGCCGGGGTCACCGGGAACGACAAGACGCCCGGCCCCCACTACCTGCTGCTCTTCGGGGCGGACGCGGCGCTGCCGAAGCTGGAGGAGCGGGGCACCGGGATGCGGACGGGCCTGGACGACCTGAAGGCGGTGCTCCGGCACGGCCCCGAAAGGGGGACCCACGTGCTCAGCTGGTGGCGCGCCACGTCCCGGCTGCGGAACGCGCTGCTCATGGGGGGCGGGTTGGACGACATCGGCGCCTTCGTCGCGCTCGACGTGCACGGCCAGGAGCTGAGCAGTCTCGCCGCCAACCAGGTGATCTCCTGGTCTCCCCGCCCGCAGCGGGGCCTGTTCTTCGACCGGGCCGCCGCGACCGGTCCCCAGGTGCTGATCCCCTGCGAAGTGGACCTCGACCCGGCCGGGGGCGACGCGGCCGGGCCCGTCGGGGCACCGAAGGAGAACGCCGGGATGGGAGGGCTGGTCCCGTGACCGAGCCGAGTTCGGCCGCCGACGCCTACCGGGAGATCTGCGGCCTGGTCACCGACTCGGTGGAGCGGCTGCGCGAGCGGGACGAGCAGCGGGCCCAGGAGCTGCGCGGCGAGCTGGTGGCCGCCGAGCGGCGGCGCGAGGAGGCCGCCGAACGGGAGCACGTGACCCGGTGGACGGCCCGGTTGCGGTGGGAAGCAGCGGTGGAGGTGCTTTGGGACCAGCGGTGGCTCCGGATGACCCCGCTGCCCCGCCCGGACCGGTCGACCCCGTACACCGACCTGGAGGCCTGCGGTCACGAGGTCGACGCCGCCTTCGAGGAACTGAGGTCGACGCTGCAGCGGCGCGGCCTGTTCCGCCGGCGCCAGCAGCCCTGAGGAGCCGTGGCGTGCGCCTCCGCCGGGTGGGGCCGCTGGCGGTGAGGTGCGTCGCGGTGCCTGGCCACCACCGCCGCCCCGGCGGGATGATGCCGGTCGTGCGTCCACTGCTCACGCCCGGCGAGGTGGCCGAGGCGACCGACGACCCGCTGCTCCGCTGGGCGTCCCAGGTGCTGACCCCCTCCTACCCCCGTTCCGGCGGGTCCGCGTGGCGGCTCGGTGGGGTCGTCGCCGTGGTCGCCCCTGGCCTGTTCCGCCGCGACCGGCTCGTGCTCGGTGGGACCGACCTCGACACCGCCTCGGCTCGGACCCTGTTCCGCCAGCTCGGGCAACGGGCGGGTCCGGCGTTCCGGCTGACGGCGTCCGAGGGCCTCGCCGAACTCCTGTTGGCCGCCGACGACCACCGGGGCCGGTTGGTGTCCTGGGGGTGGATGGACGTCGCGGCTCCCCAGCCGGGGGCACCGGGCGCGGGTTCGGTGCGGTGGCTGTCGGCCGGGGAGCTGCCCGAGGCGGCGGAACTGCTCCGCCGGGCCAACCCGGATTCCTGGTTGTGGCCGGGCGATCCGGCCGCGACCCGGTGGGCGGGCCGGTGGGACGCCGGGGGCCGGCTCGTGGCCGTGGGCGCGGACTCCTGGCCCGCGCCGGGCGTGTCCCTGATCGCCGGGGTGGCGACCTGCCCGACGGCCAGGGGCCGGGGCTTGGGCGGCGCGGTCACCGGTTTCCTGCGGGACGCCCTGCTGCGGGAGGGGACGGCCGCGCTGATGGTCGACTCGACTAACACCACCGCGATCCGGGTATACGAGAGGCTCGGCTTCCGCTACCGCCGCCTGGCCAGCATCGAGCCAGCCCCCGTGCCGGCCGGCCCGGCCGGGCGAACGGGGACGTCATCGTCAACGGGTTCGTCATGAAGGAGTGGTTCCGTGTCCGCCGAACAGCACACCGTCCCCGAGTCGGCCCGGGAGGTCCGGTTGGCGTCCCGCCCGTCGGGCTGGCCCACGCCGGAGAACTTCGACCTCGCTGAGGCCCCGGTCCCCCGGCCTGGGCCCGGCGAGCTGCTGGTCCGCAACGTGGTCATGAGCGTCGACCCCTACATGCGGGGGCGGATGAACGCCGGCAGGTCCTACGTCTCCCCCTTCGAGCTGGGGAAGCCACTGGAGGGCGGGGCGGTGGGCCGGGTGGTGGAGTCCCAGGCGGAGGGGGTGTCCCCCGGCGACCTGGTGTCACACCAGCTGGGCTGGCGGGAGTGGGCGGTGGTGCCGGCCGACCGGGCACTGCCCGTTCCGGGCGGTCCGGAGGACCCGGCGCCGGGGACGTTCCTGGGCGTGTTGGGCATGACCGGGCTGACCGCGTACGTCGGCCTCGCGGAGATCGCCCAGCAGCGGGCCGGTGACGTGGTCTTCGTCTCGGGCGCGGCCGGGGCGGTGGGCTCGGTGGCGGGCCAGATCGCGGCGCTGCGGGGGGCGGCGAGGGTGGTGGGCAGCGCGGGTTCCCCCGAGAAGGTCCGCTACCTGACCGAGGAGCTGGGTTTCGACGCGGCCTTCGACTACAAGGACGGCCCGGTGTCCGAGCAGCTCGCGGAGGCCGCGCCGGACGGCATCGACGTGTACTTCGACAACGTGGGCGGCGACCACCTGGAGGCGGCGATCGGGGCGATGCGCACCGGGGGGCGCATCGCGATGTGCGGGGCCATCTCCGCCTACAACGAGACGGAGCCCCCGCCCGGCCCCCGCAACCTGGGTCTCATGGTCGGACGGCGGATCACCGCGCGGGGCTTCATCGTCGGTGATCACATCGACGTGCGGGAACGGTTCCTGGGGGAGGTCGGTGAGTGGGTGCGGACCGGCCGGCTGCGGCACCGGGAGACGACCATGTCCGGGCTGGAGCGGGCGCCGGAGGCGTTCCTGGCGATGCTGCGCGGCGAGAACATCGGGAAGATGCTCGTGGAGCTCTGAGTTCGGCCCCGCCTCCCCGCCGCCGACCGGGGCGGGCGCCGGAGGCAGGCGGCCGGGACGCCCAGGCGTCCCGGCCGCGCGGGCGTCAGGGTCAGGGGCCGTTGGGCCCCGAAGCGGCGGACACCACCTCCCGGAACGGCCGGGGTGGGCGCCCGGTGAGGTCCCGGACGACGGTGGTCGTCCGGTCCTCCGCGCCGTCCGCGATCGCCGCGTCCATCGCGGCGAGGACGGTGGCGAACTCCGACGGGACGCCGGCGTCCGCGAGCCTCCCGGCCAGTTCGATGACGCTGACGCGGCGGTGGCGCACCGGACGCGAGGTGACCTCGCTGAGGGTCGCGGCCACGTCGTCGTAGCTGAGGCACTCCGGCCCGGTGATGACGTGGTCGGTGTTGTGGGGCGTGGGGTCCAGTAGGGCGCTGACCGCCACCTCGGCGATGTCCTCGGCGGCGACGAAGGCGACCCGACCGTCGCCGGTGGCGCTGACAATCTCCCCGTGGTCCCTGGCCGAACGCGCGTGGGGGTGGTGGCCGGTGAAGTTCTCCATGAACCAGGACGGCCGGAGCACCGCCCACTCGGCGAACAGCTCCCCCAGGCGGGCGTGCGCCGCGCCCAGGCCCGGCCCGCCCGCCGGGATGGCGGACGAGCTGAGCAGCACCACCCGTCGGACGCCGCCCCTGGCCGCGAGTTCGAGGAACGGCCCCATGACCGCCATCGGGTCGGGGTCGCCGACGGGCGCGACGAGGTACACCGCGTCGGCTCCGCTGAGGGCGTTCCGGTGGGTGGAGGCGTCGTACCAGTCGAAGCGGACCCGATCCCCGGTCCCGTTCCTGCTGGCCACGCGGTTCGGACACCCGCGTTCCCGCAGTTCCCTGGCGACCAGGCGGCCCGTGGTGCCGGTGCCACCGATGACGAGGACGGTCACCGCTCGCCCCCCTCCCCGCCTTCGAGCTGGAAGGCGAGGGGGTTCCAGTAGTCGCGGTGGTGCTGGATGCGCCCGTTCCGGGTGGAGAGAACGGTGACGTACCGCGCCTGGTACGGCCGGCCGGTGGGCACGACGAGGCCGTTGGCGGTGAACTCCACGATGATGGTGCCCGGGTCGTCCGTCCGGTGCGTGATGGTGTCGGTGATCTCCCGGACGTCGAGCCGGTTGGGGTAATCGCGCAGGTACTCGTGGATCGCGGCCCGCCCTTCGAGCCGGCGTGGCGCTCCGGGTGGCGCGAAGGGCAGCTCGAGGACGGCGTCGTCGGCGTAGAGGTCGACGAAGCCGGCCATGTCGCCGGCGAGCAGGGAAGCGACGCCCCGGTGGAGGAGGTCGGCGGGATCGTCTGGCACGGGTGGCCCCTTCGTGGTCGCGTTCCGGACCAGTACGATCCGGACTGACAGTCCACTACGTTATCGGACCGACGGTCCGGTTGTAAGGGGGCACCCGGTGCGTGCCGATGCCGAACGGAACCGAGAAGCCGTCCTCCGGGCCGCCGGGCGGCTCTTCGACGCGACCGACGACCCGGAGCGGGTGTCGATGGACGACATCGCGGCCGAGGCCCGGGTGGGCAAGGGCACGCTCTTCCGCCGGTTCGGCGACCGGGCGGGCCTGATCCGGGCGCTCTACGAGGAGCGCACGGAGCGGCTGCGCACATCCCTGGCGCCAGATCCCGCGCGGAGCCCGCTGGAGAACGTCACACTCCTCATGACCGCCACCCTCCGTTTCAAGTCCGAGAACCGCGCCCTGGCGCGGGCCCTCGAGAACCAGGGAGGCGGGAGCCCGTACACCAACGCCGGCTACGACCACTGGCACCGTCAACTCGCGGAGCTGATCGCCGAGGCGCGTGGCCCCGAGGCCGCCGACTTCCTCGCCCACGCCCTCCTCGCGGCGGTGCGCAGCGACCTCGTCGCCCACCTCGACGACTGGCCGGCCGAGCGGGTACGAGCCGGGGTCGCGACCCTGGCCGCCTCGGTGATGGGTCAGCCCACGGGAACGGGGCCGGCGGGCATGGCAGCCGCACCCGAACGCCTCGCCGCGGCGGACGCGGGGACGAGCACCGCACCGCCCGAGATCGCCAGCCCGGACGCGACATGACGTCGAGGACGAGCGATCACGACCAGCCCGCGCCCCCGGACACCACCACCGCCAGACGAGTGAAACGAAGGAACGAAACCCGGGTCACCTCTCCACCGGATTACTACTCCGAGTAGCGACTCTGCCGATCAAGTTGTCATCCTGTTGGGTTTTTGCAACACTCCCACCCCATGAGCCCAGTGCGGCGAGGAGCCAGTCGGCCCATCCACAACCGACTGGCCGTGCTCCGGGCGGAACGCAGGATGAGCAGGACGGAACTGGCGAAGGCGGTGGAGGTGAACCCGCAGACGGTAGGCGCGCTGGAACGCGGCGACCACTACCCGAGCCTGGACCTCGCGATGCGGATCTGCGAGGTCTTCGACCTCCCCGTGGAGGCGGTCTTCAGCCGCCAGCCGTTCGCTCCGCTGTCTCAGGCGGTCTACCGCCCGGTGAGGAGTGAGCGGTGAGGGGCATCGCCGGCAGGGCACGGGAGTGGAGCGAGTACAGCGCCGAGGCGCAACACCGGTGGCGGGAACGCCAGTCGTCCTGGTTCCCCTCGTTGCGCCAGCGGCGGCGCCGCCGCGCCGCGGTGCTGTGCCACGCCCTGCTGGCCGCGTCCCTGGTGGTGACCACGGCGTCGGTCGACTCGCTCGGCGACGCGTTCCTCCTCGTCTACCTGCCCGTCTACCTGCTGTGCGTGCTCAGCTGGTTCCTGCTGCGAGTGCTCACCAACACCATCGCGGAGTCGATGACGACCACCCTGGACGAGTGGGAGCGGACGCTCCGGGACCGCCTGACCCACGTCTCCTTCCAGTTGGTGATCCCCGCGAACCTCTGCGTCGCGGCGTACCTGGTCGTCACCGCGGACTCGCCGCGCTCGGCGGTGAGCGGGGCCGCGGTGCTCGCGGCCGTGACGTTCCTGTTGGCCTGCCTGCCCACGGTCCTGCTCGCCTGGATGCTGCCCGACGAGGACGCCGACATCGTCGACGTCCCTCCGGTGCCGCCGGCCGACGCTGACCCGTCCCGCCCCGCTGAGCCCACGTCGCCGGGGGAGGCGGACGGCTGCCAGGGCGCCACCACCAGCACGCGCGAGGGACAGCCCGTGGGAATGGGCAACTGAGGGCGGGCGGCCGTCGAGGCGCTCCGCATCCGGCCGCGACCGCCACCCCGGCCCCGCCCACGCGGGTGGAGCCGGCACACGGACCCGCCGGTGAACACGACCGGCCTAGCTGGGGAGAGGAATTGGTGTGACCCCATCGATGTTGGAGTTCGACCGGCTGACCAAGAGGTACGGGGAGCGCACCGCGCTGCGGGAACTGAGCTTCTCCGTCGCCGCGGGCGAGCTCTTCGGCTTCGTCGGCAGCAACGGCGCCGGCAAGACCACCACGATGCGCATCGCGCTGGGTGTGCTGGCCAGCGACTCGGGCGAGGTGCGGTGGAAGGGCGGGGCGGTCGACCTCGCCGTGCGCGCCCGCATCGGCTACATGCCGGAGGAGCGCGGCCTCTACCCGAAGATGAAGGTGGGCGAGCAGCTGGTCTACCTGGCGCAGATCCACGGCATGGGCGGCCGCGCGGCGCAGTCCGCGATGGAGGCCTGGACCGAACGGCTCGGCGTGGCCGAGCGCCGTGGTGACGAGGTGCAGAAGCTGAGCCTGGGCAACCAGCAGCGGGTCCAGCTGGCCGCCGCCCTGGTGCACGACCCCGAGGTCCTGATCCTGGACGAACCGTTCTCCGGTCTCGACCCGGTGGCGGTCGAGGTCATGAGCGGGGTCCTGCGCGAGAAGGCGGCCGAGGGCTGCCCGGTGGTCTTCTCCAGCCACCAGCTCGACCTCGTCGAACGGCTGTGCGACCGGGTGGGCATCATCCGGGGCGGCGAGATGGTCGCCTGCGACACCGTGGAGGCGCTGCGCAGCCAGGGCAACCGCCGGGTGCTGGTGGTGGCGCCCCGGGCGGGTGCGACCTGGGCCGAGGGCGTTCCGGGGGTCACCACCCTGGAGGCGGACGGCGGCCGGTTCCTCGTCGAGCTCGACGACTCCGCCGACGACCAGGCGCTGCTCCACGCCGCGCTGGCCACCGGCCCGGTCCACGAGTTCGCCACCCAGCAGCAGACCCTCACCGACCTGTTCCGCAACGTCGTCACCCAGGAGGTCGCAGCATGAGCGCCCCCACCCAGCAGCGGCAGGTGGGCGCGGCCCAGGGCACCTGGTTGGTGGCCCGCCGCGAGATCACCACCCGCGTGCGGTCGAAGGCCTTCATCTTCGGGACGCTCGCGATCATCCTCGCCATCGGCGGTTACATCGCGCTCATCTCCTTCCTGGGCAACGGCGAGAGCACCAGCCGGGTCGGGGTCACCTCGGACACCGCGGTGATCGGTGAACAGCTCACCGTCGCCGGGGACGCCCTCGGGCAGACCATCGAGGTGGAGGACGTCACCGACGCCGCCGCGGCCGAGCAGCGGGTCCGGGACGGCGACCTCGACGTCCTGCTCACGGGATCGCCGAGCGAGCCGGTGGCGGTGGTCGATGAGGAGCTGGACACCCAGCTCAACGGGGTCCTGACCGCCGTGGTGCAGCAGCAGGCGCTGAACGAGCGGATCAGCGAGGCCGGACTGGACCCCGTCGCCGTCCAGCAGGAGGTCGCAGGCACCACCGTCGAGGTGCGGGCGCTCGGCCAGGTCGACGAGGACCTGGGCCAGCGGCTGATGCTCGCCGTCGCCTCCGCCTTCCTCCTGTACATGGCGGTGATCCTGTACGGGTCGATGGTCACGATGGGCGTCATCGAGGAGAAGGCGAGCCGGGTCGTCGAGCTGCTGCTGTCGACCCTGCGGCCCTGGCAGCTCATGCTGGGCAAGGTCCTGGGCATCGGTACGGTCGGGCTGATCCAGGTCGCCGCGATCGGGATCGTCGGGGTGGTCGCGGGCGTCGCGCTGGACGCGTTCACCCTCCCCGGCGCGGCGGCGCTGACCATCCTCTCGACGGTGATGTGGTACCTGCTCGGGTTCCTCTCCTTCGCCGCGCTCTTCGCCACCGCGGGTTCGCTGGTGTCGCGGCAGGAGGACGCCAGCAGCGTCACCACGCCGATCACCCTGCTGGCGGTGCTGCCGTTCGTCATCGGTTTCCCCCGCCTGATGAACGACGCCAACGACACGGTGTCGGCGGTGTTGTCCTACGTCCCGCTGTTCTCGCCGACCCTGATGTCGACCAGGACCGCGCTGGGTGTGGCCGAGCCGTGGGAGATCGCACTGGCTGTCGCGCTGTCGATCGCCGCGACCGGTGTCTTCGTCTGGGTCGGTGGCCGGTTGTACAGCAACGCCGTGCTCCGCACGGGCAGCCGGGTCAAGCTCCGCGACGCGCTGCGCGGCTGAACCCGGGAGGAACACCAGGGCGGCCCGGCCGGATCACTCCGGCCGGGCCGTCGTCGTTCCGGGTCGTCGGCCTCGGGGACGACGGGGGGACCGCGCTCGCTCCCACCGGGCGGGCCAACCCGGGACCGGACCACGAGTGGGGCGGGTGCTGGCCGGAGCGGACCGGCGACCGCGAGGTCGCGGGGGAGGTCGACCAGCCGGTGCGGGGGCACGTCCGCGCCCGGACGGCTCCGGTCGAGGGGTCGCGCCCTCGGGTCCGGCGTGGTGCCGCCGGCGAGGTCCGCCCCCGGCATCCGAGGACGACGGCGGCCCTCCGCCCGAGGTCGGGGCGGGGCCTCGGCTCACCGGGTCGGGACGCGCGTGGGCCCCTCAGGACTCCCGACACCCTGAGGGGCCCACGGCGCGCCCGCCGGCGCTGGTGCGAGCGGCTCAGCGCTCGTCGATGGCCACGAACTCGCGTTCGGTGTAGCCGGTGTACAGCTGGCGCGGCCGGCCGATCTTGCGCACCGGGTCGTTGATCATCTCGCGCCACTGGGCGATCCAGCCGGGAAGCCGGCCGAGCGCGAACAGCACGGTGAACATCCGCGTCGGGAAGCCCATCGCCTTGTAGATCAGGCCCGTGTAGAAGTCGACGTTCGGGTACAGCTTCCGCTGCACGAAGTAGTCGTCGGAGAGGGCGCGCTCCTCAAGCTTCATCGCGATGTCCAGGAGCGGGTCGTTCACGCCCAGCTTGCCCAGGACCTCGTCGGCGGTGCGCTTGACGATGGCCGCCCTGGGGTCGTAGTTCTTGTAGACCCGGTGGCCGAAGCCCATCAGCTTGACCCCGGCCTCCTTGTTCTTGACCCGGTTCACGAAGGTGTCGACGTCGCCGCCGTCCTTGTGGATGCCCTCCAGCATCTCCAGCACGGCCTGGTTGGCGCCGCCGTGCAGCGGACCGAAGAGCGCGTTGATGCCGGCCGAGATGCTGGCGAACAGGTTGGCCTCGGAGGAGCCGACCAGGCGGACCGTCGAGGTGGAGCAGTTCTGCTCGTGGTCGGCGTGCAGCACGAAGAGCAGGTCCAGCGCCTTCACCAGCGCCGGGTCGACGTCGTAGGGCTCCGCCGGCAGGCCGAAGGTCATGCGGAGGAAGTTCTCCACCAGGCCGTGGGAGTTGTCCGGGTAGAGGAACGGCTGGCCGACCGACTTCTTGTACGCGTACGCGGCGATGGTCGGCAGCTTGGCCAGGAGGCGGATCGTGGAGATCTCGACCTGCTCGGGGTCGAGCGGGTTCAGGCTGTCCTGGTAGAAGGTCGACAGCGCGGACACCGCCGAGGACAGCACCGGCATCGGGTGCGCGTCCCGGGGGAAGCCGTCGAAGAACCGTTTCAGGTCCTCGTGCAGCAGGGTGTGCCGCTGGACCTTCTCGGTGAATTCGTCGAGTTCGGTCTTCGTGGGCAGCTCACCGTAGATGAGGAGGTAGCTGACCTCGAGGAAGTTCGACCGCTCGGCGAGCTGCTCGATCGAGTAACCACGGTACCGGAGAATTCCGGCGTCACCGTCGATGTAGGTGATGGCGGAGGAGCAGGCCGCGGTATTCACGAAGCCCGGATCCAGCGTCACCAGCCCCGTGTCCGCGAGCAGCTTCTTCACATCAACACCCGGTGCGCCTTCGGCCGGGGAGATCAACGCCATCTCGTGGTCGCTGCCCTGGTGGCGCAGCGCAACGGAACGATGGGCATTCGCGTCGGCGGGCATGCGAGTCCCTCTCACACTCGGACGAGACGACGCGCAGGCGAGTGGGATCGCCACCTCCGGCCGCAGGGGCCCGGCCGGGCTGGCCACCGGTCGCACGTCAGCACCGCCTCGTCGGGGTCCTGTCGTTGCTCACGCTAGTCGCCGAATTCCCCCTCGCCTACCCGTGGTGTTCACCAGAAGGCCCAGGTGGGACCACCGTCACATGCCGTGGCCGAGCGGGGTGTGATCTGCCGCGCACCAGGGCGGGGAACGCGCTCCCCCGGGCGCTCCGGAGGGGCGGCCGCACCCCGACGGGCACCCTCAGGGATGGCGCTCCCCGAGAACGAGAGGGGCATCACACTCCGCACCCGAACGCGCACCCACGGCGTCCAGCCCACTCGTGTGGGTGACGGTGTCGCTCAAGCAGAGCAGCCCGAGACGTTCCCCCACTTCTCCGCCTATCTGATGACGGCGCCACGGACGAGTGAGGACCATAAAACGCTCCGCATGCAGCCCGAGTCGACTACGGACAGTCGTGGCGTCATTCGTTCGACACGACGGGCCGCGCAATCCTTCCCACGCCGGATCACCCTTCGTGCAGGGCAGTCACGAAACGTGACGATCATGCTGCCGTTTCGGGTGACGACAACAACGGATCAACGAGATAGCTTTCCTTCTGCGGCCGCAACGTGAAAAAGAATCGGAATCGGAATCACTCCAGGTTAGGTGAAACGCTGTGATCATCATTGACTCTCTGATCAACCTGCTGGTCAACCTCGGAATCGACATTCTCTGATCCAGCGGTGAACGAGGCCGGGAGATCGCGAACCGTTTCCTCAGCCCGAGGAATTCGGCCGTGACGATCTCCCGGCGCTCGCGGGGACCTCGTCGACCTGTCCCGGAACTCCTTGTGCCCGGACACCGCCGGACCACCAGGTCAGGCGGGTGTCAGGAGTTCAACCTCCACCCGGCGAGGTCCCCGGACCGGGGTGGCTGCGCTCCCGGACGGGAGCAGGTGATCGCCGCCGCCTGGGCGGCGAAACCCAGCGCGCCCTCCCAGGCCTCCCGCCCCGCCGCGCGGAGCCGGTCGGGCGAGAGCAGCTCCCGGTCCTCCAGCCAGGCCAACAACGCGGCGCAGACCGTGTCGCCCGCTCCGATGGTGTCGACCACCTCGACGGGGACCCCCGGCACGCGGACGACCTCGTCATCCCCCGTGAGGGCGAGCAGCCCGTCCCCGCCCAGGGTGAGGACCACGGCGGCGGGCCCCGCGCCCCGCCACTCCCGGGCGGCGGCCACCACCGCGGGCAACCCCTCCTCGGGGTCCTCGCCGAGCTCCACCCCGGCGAGCCAGGCGGCGTCCTCCACCGACAGCTTCAGCAGTCCGACGTCCGGCAGCCACCCGAGGAAGCGGCGCCGGTACGCGGCCGCGTCCTCGATCATCTCGGCCCTGATGTTCGGGTCGAGGGCGACGAGCGTTCCCCTGGCCGACTCCCGGCGCAACAGGTCCTCGTACCGGCTCGCACCGGGTTCGAGGACCATGCCCAGCGTGCCGAGGCACACCGCCCGAACCTCGGCCGGGAGCGGACCCGGGTCGGCGACCACCCGGTCGGCCGTGCCCTCCACGTAGAACGTGTACCGGGCCGAACCGTCCGCACCCAACCCCACCACCGCCAGCGTCGTGGGTTCCTGCCCCCGCTGGAGCAGCGACAGGTCCACTCCCGACGAGTCGAGCCGGTCGACCAACGCGCGCCCGAAGGCGTCCTCGGACACCCTCGACAGGAACGCGACCCTGGTGTCCAGCAACGCCAGCGCGATGGCCACGTTGTACGGACCGCCGCCCAACCGAGGGGACAGGTCCGCCAACTCCGTGGTCCCGGACGGCTCGGGACGCGCGGCCGGCACCAGGTCGACCAGTGCCTCACCTCCGACGACGATCACGTCACGCCTCGCGGTAGTAGGGGTCGACGACCACGTGCTCGCCTCGGGTCTCGTCGAAACGGGCGACCTCCCGCCCGTTGACGAACGTCCGCAGCGCCCGGTTCATGATGTCCAGCGGATCACCGGACCACAGCACCACGTCCCCGTCGAGACCGGGGCGCAGCGAGCCGACCCTGTCGTCCAGTCCCATGATGCTGGCCGGGTTCACCGTCAGGGAACGGAGCGCCTCGGCCGGGTCGAGCCCCTCCTTCACCGACAGCGCGGCCTGGTAGACGAGGAACTCGATCGGCACCACCGGGTGGTCGGTCATGATCGCGATCCGCACGCCCGCCCTGGCGAGGATGCCGGGGTTGCGCAGGCCCCGGTTGCGCACCTCGACCTTCGACCGGCTGGTGAACAGCGGGCCGATGATCACCGGGATGTCCCGCTCCGCCAGCAGGTCGGCGATGAGGTGCCCCTCGGTGCCGTGGTTGACCACCAGCCGGTACCCGAACTCGTCGGCCAACCGGATCGCGGTGGCGATGTCGTCGGCGCGGTGCGTGTGCTGGCACCACGGGATCTCCCGGTCGAGCACCCGCACCAGGATCTCCGACGTCGCGTCCCGCTCGAAGGGGTCCCCCTTCTCCAGGGCCGCCGCCCGCTTCTCGCGGTAGTCCTGCGCCTTCAGGAAGGCGTCCCGGATGACGGCGGCCACGCCGAGACGGGTGGAGGGGAGGCGCTTCTGCTCCCCGTAGACCCGCTTGGGGTTCTCCCCGAGCGCGCTCTTCACGCTGACGGGATTCCGCACCAGCATCTCGTCGACGGTGCGGCCCCAGTTCTTCACGGCGACGGTCTGCCCGCCGATCGGGTTGCCCGAGCCCGGCTTGATGACCGAGGTGGTCACGCCCCCGGCCAGCGCGTCCCGGAACCCCTGCTCCGCGGGGTTGATCCCGTCGATCGCCCGCAGCCGGCCACCGTTGGGATCGGTCATCTCGTTGGTGTCGTTGCCGGCCCAGCCCTCGCCCTCCTCGTGCACGCCGAGGTGAGCGTGCGACTCCACGAAACCGGGGAGCACCCACTGGCCCGAGGCGTCCACGATGGACACGCCGGCGGGCACCTCGACCGACGAGTCCGGACCGACGGCCGTGATCCTGCCGTCCTGGATGAGAACGGTGCCGCCGCTGATCGGTTCCCCGTCAACCGGCACCACGTATCCGCCACGAATCGCCACATTCATGGTTAGCAACGCTAACGGAACCGGTCCCGGCCGCCGTCAGGCCCCGGCCTACACCGGCCGCATCCCCCAGGACCCGGTCCAGCGCTCTCCCGGGGCGACCGTGAGCAGGTCCGTACCGGAGTTGAGCGCGTCGGGCGGACTGGTCACCGGCTCGATCGCCACCGCGAGGCCCCGCCCGGGGTAGTCATCAGGGGTGAAGACCTGCACCCACCCGAACACCGGCTCCGCCCAGATGTCCACGCCGGTACCGTCCTGCGCCAGCACCTGGTGATGCACCAGTCCGTCCGCTCCGGGCCGGCAACCGCCGAAGGCGGTGTCGAGACGCGTCGCCCCCAGCGGGCGCGGGACCCGGAAGTCGTGGTCGGTGCCGGCCACCGGGACCGGCGACCCGGTGGGCAACAGGCGATCGTCCACCGGCAGCCGCGTCTCGGCGGCGAGTCGGATCACGCAGTCCTCGGTCCGGGCGTGCCCGGCGCGGGGGAACGGGTGGGCTCCGACGCCGAAGGGCGTCGGGCGGTCCCCGAGGTTCTCGACGCCGTAGGTGACGGTCAAGCCGTCGTCGGAGAGCGCGTAGGCGAGGGTCGCGGCCAGGGCGACGGGCCAGCCCGGCTGCGGGTTGACCGTGGTCGCGAAGAGGATCGACGAGGCGGTCCGCTCCCGGACCTCCCAGGACACGGTCCTGGTCAGGCCGTGGATGGCGTTGTTCCTCCTGGGTTCGGTGAGCGCGAGCTGCTGCGGTTCCCCGTCCAGGACCCACCGGCCGTCCGCCACCCGGTTCGCCCACGGCACCAGCTGCGTCCCCGATCCGTAGGGAGGCAGGACATCCTCGGGGTAGGTCTCGACCAGCGGCCTGCCGTCCACTTCGAACACCCGGATCGCGGCGCCGACCTCGGTGAGGACGCAGCGACTGGAACCGTGCGCGATCTCGAACTGGGTTCCGGTGACCGGACGAATGCTCATGGCGGGAGTCAACCACCGCCCGCCGTCCCGCTGTCAACCGTCCTGGCCGGCACCCGCCGAGTTGCCGGACCCCTCCCCGGCCGGCGCACCGGACCGCCCGTCACGACGGATCAGCCGGTCTCACTCCGGTCCTCCCTCCGAAGGGGAGGGCTCCGGGGGACGCGCCGCCGACCGGCCACCCCGGGCGGCACGGCCGAGGACGAACCGGTTCAGCGCCCACAGCCCGACGCCGACCGCCAGCAGCACGGCGGCCACCACGTACTCCTCCACCGGTCGCCCGGTGAGCGGGCTGGCGAGGTACAGGCAGGTGGCCGCGCCGAGCACCGGCAGCGCCGTCGGGGCCCGGAAGTGGGGGTGCGCCACCGGTTCCCGGCGCAGCACCAGGACCGCGACGTTGACCACGGTGAACACCACCAGCAACATCAGCGAGGTGGTGCCACCGAGCAGGGCGATGTCCACGGTGCTCACCAGCACCACGGCCACCGCCGTCGTGACGACGATCGCGACCCACGGGGTGCGCCGCCGTGGGTGCACCAGGCCGAACCGACCGGGGATGATCCGCTCCCGAGCCATCCCGTAGAGCAGTCGACTCGCCATCAGCATGTTCATCAACGCCGAGTTCGTCACCGCGCAGATCGCGATGGCCGAGAAGACGATCAACGGGAACGCCGGGGCCCCCGCCCGCACCACCTCCAGCAGCGGTCCCGTGGACCCGGCGAGCACGTCCGTCGGGACCAGCAGGGACGTGGTGAGGGCGACGGCCAGGTACACCAGTCCCGTGATCCCCAGCCCCCAGAACAGCCCCCGGGGGAACACCCTGGCCGGGTCCCTCGCCTCCTCCGCGAGATTCACCGAATCCTCGAATCCCACCAGCGCGAAGAACGCGAGCGCGGTCGCGGAGGTGACCGCGAGCAGCGGCCCCTGCTCCGCGTTGAACTCCAGCAGCCTCGCCGGTTCCCCGGCCCCGCTGGCCACCGCGCCCACTCCGATCCCGACCACGATCAGCAGGCCGGCGAGCTCGACCACGGTCAGGACGACGTTGGTGGCCAACGACTCCACGACACCCCGGAAGTTCACCAGGGCGAGCACCACCAGGAAGCCGACCGCCACCGCCAGCCAGGGCACGCTGACGAACTGCTGGAGGTAGTCGCCGCTGACCGCCCGCGCCGCCGAGGCGGCCGAGGTGATGCCGGAGCACATGACCGCGAAGGCCACCATGAAGGTGAGGAAGGGGCGCCGGAAGGCGCGGTGGGCGTAGAGGGCCGCGCCGGCGGCCCTCGGGTACCGGCCCACCAGCTCCGCGTAGCTGAACGCCGTGAGGAACGCGACGAGGAAGGCGACCAGGAACGGCACCCACAGGGCCCCGCCGACCGCTCCAGCCACCCGGCCGGTGAGCGCGTAGATGCCGGTGCCCAGGATGTTGCCGATCACGAACAGCAGCAGCAGCCGGGTGCCCATCACCCGGCGCAGCGCGGGTTGGCCGTCGCGCGAGGATGGCTCGTCGGAACCGCGCTCGGACATCTCGGACGCCGCCATGACCACAGAGTGTGCCCCTCCGGGAGCCCAGCGTGAAGGCCGCCGCCCCGAATCTCCCCCGTGGAGGCCGGCGCTCGCGTCACGCGGCCCGACGTGACTACGGTTCGGGGAGGACATCAAGGAGGATGCCGTGGCAGACGAGATCTCGAACGCCGACGTCCCAGGCCGTGCCGGGGACGCGATCCCCGAGTCCCCGGCCACCACCGCCTTCCGCGCCGCGCGCGACCTCCTGTTCCAGCACCGCCACGACCTCGACGCGGCCGTCGAGGCTTTCCGGTGGCCCGCTCTCGACGAGTTCAACTGGGCGCTGGACTGGTTCGACGTGCTCGCCGCCGCGCCGAACGGCGGCTCCAGGACCGCGCTCTGGCTGGTCCACGACGACGGGACCGAGCTGCGGCTCAGCTTCGCCGAACTCGCCGAACGCTCCTCGCGGGTCGCGAACTGGTTGCGGGCGGCGGGCGTGCGTCGAGGCGACCACGTGCTCGTGGTCCTGGGCAACCAGGTCGAACTGTGGGAGACGGTGCTGGCCTGCGTCAAGCTGGGCGCCGTGATCATTCCGGCCACCACGATGCTGGGTCCGGACGACCTCGCCGACCGGGTGACCCGGGGCCGGGTGCGGCACGTGGTCAGCGCGGCGGAGCGGACCGCGGGCTTCGACGGTGTCGAGGGCGACTGGACGCGGATCTCCGTCGGCCGGCCGGTGGAGGGCTGGCACGACCTGGCCGAGGCGGGGGCGGCGAGCCCGCGGTTCGTGGCGGACGGCCCGACGAGGGCCGACGACCCGCTCCTGCTGTACTTCACCTCCGGTACGACCGCCCTGCCCAAACTGGTCCGGCACACCCACTCCAGTTACCCGGTGGGCCACCTCTCCACCATGTACTGGCTCGGGCTCCGCCCCGGCGACGTGCACGTCAACGTCTCCTCCCCCGGCTGGGCCAAGCACGCGTGGAGCAGCCTGTTCGCCCCCTGGAACGCCGAGGCGACCGTGTTGGTGGTCGACCAACGCCCGTTCGTCGCCTCCCGGCTGCTCGACGAGGTCGAACGGTGCGGCGCGACGACGCTGTGCGCGCCGCCGACGGTGTGGCGGATGCTGGTGCAGGAGGAGCTGGAGCGGTGGTCGCCCCGGCTCCGCGAGGTGGTGGCGGCCGGCGAACCGTTGAACCCCGAGGTCATCGACCGGGTCCGCCGCGCGTGGGACCTCACGGTCCGCGACGGTTACGGGCAGACGGAGACGACCGCGCAGGTCGGCAACACACCAGGTCAACCGGTGACGCCGGGCTCGATGGGGCGGCCGCTGCCCGGGTACGACGTCGAACTGGTCGACCCCGAGGGGGCACCGGCCCGCGAGGGGGAGATCACGATCCCGCTCGCGGGGGGACCGCCGGCGGCGCTCATGGTGGGCTACCAGGACGCTCCGGAACAGCAGGCCAGCGCGACTCGGGACGGGCGGTACCACACCGGCGACGTGGCCAGGTGGGAACCGAACGGCCACCTGACCTACGTGGGGAGGGTGGACGACGTCTTCAAGGCCAGCGACTACCGGATCTCCCCGTTCGAGTTGGAGAGCGTGCTGCTGGAGCACCCGGCGGTGTTGGAGGCCGCCGTGGTGCCCGCGCCGGACCCGGTGCGGCTCGCCGTCCCGAAGGCGTACGTGGCGCTCGCCGAGGGGCACGAGCCGTCGGAGGCGACGGCCCGGTCCATCCTGGCGCATGCCAGGACCAGGCTGGCTCCGTACAAGCGGGTGCGCCGGTTGGAGTTCGGTGAGCTGCCCAAGACCGTGTCGGGCAAGATCCGGCGCGTGGAGCTGCGGGGGGCCGAGCGGGCCGAGCACCGGGGCACCCGGCGTGCCGACGAGTACCGGGACACCGACTTCCCCGAGCTGCGGGGCTGATCCAGGGCAGGCCCACCCCGGCGCGCTCCGACTCCGAGTCCGGTCCGGACTCGACCGGCTCGGTCTCGGCCGGTCAGGACGGCGCCCGGTACCGCCACAGTGCCGGCAGGGCGCACACCGCCACCACGGTGAGCAGCACGACGAGCACGCCGCCGCCCACCACGGCGGTCGCCGTGCCGATGGCGGCGGCCGCTGTCCCGTGCAGCACGTCGGCCAGCCGGGGGCCGCCGGCGACCACGACGGTGAAGACGCCCTGCATCCGGCCCCGCATCTCGTCGGTCGCCGCGACCTGGAGCATCGCGCCCCGGTAGACCGAGCTGACCAGGTCGGCGGCGCCCCCGAGTGCGAGGAAGGCGACGGCGAGCCACAGGGAGCCGGCCAGGCCGAACCCGATCACCGCGAGCCCCCACACGATGACGGCCACGGTGAGCCCGACCCCCTGCCTGGCGACGCGGGTGACCCAACCGGAGAGCAGCCCGCAGGCGAACGCCCCCGCGGGGATGGCGGCGAAGAGCAGGCCGAGCGCGGCTCCGCCACCCGGCGGGTCCCCGAAGGTCCGTTCCGCCATCTCGGGGAAGAGCGCCCTGGGCATCCCGGCGACCATCGCGATGACGTCCACCAGCAGCCCCGCCAGCAGGACGCGGTGCCCGGAGAGGTAGCGGAACCCCTCGACCACCGAACGCAGCCCCGGGCGGCGGGGCGCCCCGGCCAGCGGGGGCATCGCGGGCAGTCGCCACACGGCCCAGAGGGCGGCGCCGAGCGCCACCGCGTCCACCAGGTAGAGGGTGGCCAACCCGACGAACGGGAGCAGCACCCCGGCGAGCAGGGGGCCCACCACCGCGCCGAGTTGGGCGACCGTCGCGGTGAGGGCCTGGGCGGCCGGCAGCTGGGCGGGTGGGATGAGCCGGGCGACCGCCGCGACCCGCGCGGGCATGTTCACCGCGAAGAAGGCCTGCTGGAGGGCGAAGAGGCCGAGGACGAGCCACACCGACGTGGTTCCCGCGAGCGCCTGCGACCACAGCAGCAGGGCGGTGAGCGCGATCCCGCTGTTGGTGACCAACATGAGGTCGCGCCGGTCCATCCAGTCGGCGACCGCGCCACCCCACAGGCCGAAGACGAGCAGCGGCACCAACCCGAAGAGCCCGGCGAGTCCCACGTAGGCCGAGGACCCGGTGATGTCGAACAGCTGTTTGGGCACCGCGACGGCGGCGAACTGGGCGCCGAGGGAGGTGACGACCGTCGACAGCCAGAGCCGGCGGAAGGGCGCGACCCGCAGGGGCGTGGTGTCGAGCACCACCCGTGACCACAGCGAACGTCGTGGTTCCCGCTCCGGTGGGTCCTCCGGATCGGAGAGGCTCTGCTCGGACACCACGGCAGACTAGACGCCTCACCGGCCGGTGAGGCCCGTCCAGTGGCGGTGCCAGGAGGTCGCGGTGCGCTGGCGTGGCCCCGGTCGGCCAGGTCACCCGGGGGACGAGGCGAGGCCGTCCTGGCGGGCGCGGCCGGGTGTCCGCCCCCACGCGGCCAGTCGGGGAGGCAGGGGCCGCGGGGTCGCCGAGGCCAGCGGCGCGCGGTCGTGGGAGTCCTCGGCCGGGGGCCGGACGGCCGGCCCGGTGGTCGTGGTCGATCCCGCCCTCGGCTGGCGGTGGCGGGGCGGCCGCCGGTAGCCCCGGGCGACCCGCCCCGGAGGGTAGGTGCGGGGGGCGCGGTGGTGGCCGCTCGGCCTCTTGCTGGCCCGCCCGTCCCTCACTAGTGTCCGTCCACGCGGCTCGGGGCGATCATGGTCGCGGGCACCCGCCACGCCGGGGGGCCGGTTCCCGCCGGTCGTCACCCCGGCCCGGGCGGACCGCCCTCGACGGACGCGGGCGGGCGAGGCGACGGGACTTCCAGCGAGGGATCGGGGTTCGGCATGTCGGTGTCACGGATGGCGGCGGCGCGGCTGGCGGGCGAGGCGCCGGGGGACCTGCTCGCCGGGACCAGCGCCCCCGAGAGCGCGTTGTTCCTCGCGATCTGGGCGCATCACGACCGCGCCCCCGACACCGCCCTGGCCGCGGCGCGGCTGGCCGTCGAACTCGATCCCGACGGTGAGTTCGCGCGCCTGCTGGCGCTGTACCTGGGTTCCGGCCACACGCGGGGTGACCGCGTCTACGACACGCCCGCCGCGTTCCAGGCGTTCATCCGGGGTGGCGGCAACGTGGGCCTCTACTCGGCCACCCAGGAGGCGCTCCGGCGGCACTACCACCGGTTCGACGCGCCCACCGTGCTCGACGTGGGCGTCGGGGACGGGATGGCCCTGCTGCCGGTCCTGGATGCCGGGCTCTCCCGGGTCGACGTGGTCGAGCCGTCGGCTGAGCTGCTCGCTCGCACGAGGGCCGGGCTGGCGGAGTCGGGCGTGCCCCACCGCGTGCGGCACGCCCGGATCGAGGACGTCCAGCGGGAGTGGGACGGCGAGAGGTGGACCGTCGTCCAGTCCACCTTCGCCTTCGACGCCCTACCGCCCGACCGCCGATCCGGGGTGTTGGAGTGGATCCGCGACCGGTGCGAGTCCTTCCTGCTGGTCGTCTTCGACGTTCCGGACACCACGCGCCCGTTCTCCCCCGAGTGGTTCCTCCCGGTGCTGGCGAAGGCCGAGCAGGGCGTCCGGGAGTACACCGAACACCGCGACCTCGTCGGGTTGGGCTTCCTGGTGCCGGTGGTCCTCGGGTTCTTCGACGCCGGGAGCGCCAGGGCCAACTACGAGCAGTCCGTGCCGAGCTGGGAGGCGGAGCTCCGGAGCGCCGGATTCGGCACCGTCTCCTCCCACCGCCTGTTCGACTACTGGTGGCAGCCGGCGTACGTCATCGAGGCGTCCCGCTGACCACCGCCGCGCGACGTCAGGGGGCCACCCGTTCGACTCTCCAGCCGTCGGAGTCGTGCACGTAGCGCAGCCGGTCGTGCAGCCGGTCCGGCCGTCCCTGCCAGAACTCGACCGTCTCGGGTCGGATCCGCCATCCTCCCCAGTGCGGTGGCACCGGGATGCGCTCGACGTCGGCGAACCGTCGTTCGATCGCGACGAGGGCGGCGTCCAGGCTCCCCTTGGACACGACCCTGGACTGCGGCGAGGCCCACGCGCCCAGCTGCGATCCCCTCGGCCGTTGCGCCCAGTACTCGGCGGACTCGGCGGGGCTCACCCGTTCGACGGTTCCCCGGACCGTGGCCTGTCGTTGGAGGGCGATCCAGGGGAAGGTCGCCGACGCGTACCTCGTCGCCTGGAGGTCATGGCTCTTGGTGGAGGTGTAGTTCGTGTAGAAGGTCAGCCCCCGCTCGTCGAGCCCCTTGGCGAGCACCGTGCGGGACGAGGGGCGCCCACTCGGGTCGGCGGTGGCCAACACCATCGCGTTCGGTTCCGGCACCCCGGCCGACTCCGCCTCCGCCAGCCACAGTCCCAGCTGTTCGTGCCAGCTCTCCGCGAGCGACCCCTCGTCGAGGGGTCCCGCCTCGTAGGACACCCGCATGGCAGGCAGCACAACATCAACCTCGGACATCAATCACGCTCCCGAATCGGTGGCCGGCGACACCCGTGGACGAGGACGGTATTTCCCGGAAACCCCGCACTGAAAGCACCCTTTCCAGTGAGGATAACCACACCGTGCGTGATGAGTCGATCAAGAGCGCCCGCCCTGACCAGCGCAATCGATCACGGGAACGATCCAGTCCACTCGATCGGCCGAATTCGCTCCCGGGTGCCGCGCGCGGTGTGACCGACCGGGGGTGAAAAACCGGACGAACGGCCAGAAGTCCACCAGGACGGCGGCCCACAGCCCTGACCCTGGGACACGGGCCGTCCTCCGCACCTGCGAGACTGCTCCCGCCAGGTGATCCGGCCAGGCGCCGGAACGGAAGAACTCACGCTCCGACCGGAGGAGCCCCCATGACGCAGACGGTCGACCCCACCACCCTGGTCCTGCCCGACGACCTCCGACCCTCCGACGGCCGTTTCGGCTGCGGACCGTCGAAGGTGCGCCCGGAGCAGCTGAGCAGGCTGGCGAGCGAGGGTTCCGCCCTCATGGGCACCTCCCACCGGCAGAAGCCCGTCAAGTCCCTGGTCGGCAGGGTCCGCACGGGCCTGCGCACCCTGTTCTCGCTGCCCGACGGCTACGAGGTCGTGCTGGGCAACGGTGGCACGACGGCCTTCTGGGACGCGGCGGCCTTCGGGCTGGTGCGTGAGCGGGCGTTGCACCTCGCCTTCGGCGAGTTCTCCAGCAAGTTCGCCAAGGTGACCAACGGTGCTCCGTTCCTGGGTGAGTCCGTCGTGGTCCACGCGGAGCCCGGTACCGCCCCCGCGCCGACCGCCACCCCTGGCGTGGACGTGGTGGCCTGGGCGCACAACGAGACCTCCACCGGGGTCGCCGTCCCGGTGAGTCGCCCGGAGGGCTCCGACCACGCGCTGGTCGCCGTGGACGCGACGAGCGGCGCCGGCGGCCTGCCGGTCCGCGCCGAGGACTTCGACGTCTACTACTTCGCCCCGCAGAAGTGCTTCGCCTCCGACGGCGGCCTGTGGATCGCGCTGGCCAGCCCGGCGGCGGTGGCCAGGATCGAGGAGATCGGCGCCGGCGACCGCTGGGTCCCCGAGTTCCTGTCCCTGCCCACCGCGCTGGACAACTCGCGCAAGGACCAGACCTACAACACGCCGGCCGTCGCGACGCTCTTCCTCCTCGCTGACCAGATCGAGTGGATCCTCGACAACGGCGGCCTCGACTGGGCGACCGCGCGCACTGCGGACTCGGCCGCGAGGCTGTACGGGTGGGCCGAGGCCTCGCCCCACGCGACGCCGTTCGTCACCGACCCCGCCCACCGCTCCCAGGTCGTGGGAACGATCGACTTCGCCGAGTCCGTCGACGCGGCGGCCGTCGCGAAGGCGTTGCGCGCCAACGGGATCCTGGACACCGAGCCCTACCGCAAGCTCGGCCGCAACCAGCTGCGCGTTGGCATGTTCCCGTCGGTGGAACCGGAGGACGTGACCACCCTCACCCACGCCATCGACTGGGTCGTCGAAAGACTGGGCTGAATGGGGCGTTGAGTAGTTTTCCGCTAGCGCCCTCTCCCCGAAGAGTGCAAGATCTAAGGCATAGCAAGCTGCCGTGTGGGTGAAAAATTGGCACAGTAGGGCTACACCGCCGGGGCTCGGTTCGTGCTAGGGACCGGCGCGCCTGCCCGGGTAGATCACTGAGTCAACCTACCGTCGGTCTGATGAGGTGGAGTCAGCGGGGAGGTAGTGATGCGAGCGCTGCGAGTCGTCGGGCTTGATGACGACGGCAAGACCGTCATCTGTGAAGACCCGGCTCGTGGCGAGCGCTTCGCGTTGCCGGTGGACGCGCGGCTGCTCGCCGCCGCCCGGGGCGACGTGACCAGGCTGGGCCAGGTCCAGGCCGAGATGGACAACCAGATGCGGCCGCGTGAGATCCAGGCGCGCATCCGGGCCGGGGCGACGGTCGAGCAGGTGTCCGAGGCGGCGGGGATCCCGTGCCACCGGGTGGAACGGTTCGCGTACCCGGTGCTGCTCGAACGGTCGCAGACCGCCGAACGCGCCCAGCGCGCCCACCCCATGCGGGAGGACGGGCCGGACGTCCAGACCCTCGGCGAGGTGGTGTCCCACTCGTTCGGGCTGCGTGGCCAGGACTACACGGACGCGAACTGGGACTCCTGGCGGGGCGAGGACGGCAAGTGGATCGTCCAGCTGCACTGGCGGGCCGGCCGGTCCGACAACCGGGCGCACTGGATCTTCCACCCGGGTGCGCACGGCGGGACGGTGACCGCCCTGGACGAGCACGCCGCCGACCTCCTCGACCCGTCGCCGAGCCGGCAGCTGCGCACGGTCCGGCCGGTGACGCGGCTGGCAAGGCAGGCGTTGGAGGCCCCGGACGGGGTGGACACCACCCTCGCCGAGGTGAACGTCGAGGTGCGGACGCCCGACCAGCCGGTCGACGCGGAAGCCGCGCTGCCGGTGGTCACCGAGGGCGTCGAGGCACCCGAGCTCGAGGACGGGACGGGGCACGAGACCGACGACTCGGTTCCGGCGGAGGTGGGCGCCGCCCGACCGGGCACTCGGCGGGTGAAGAAGAGCCATCCCATCGTCCCGTCCTGGGAGGACGTCTTACTCGGGGTCAGGTCCCAGCGGGGTTGACCCGATGAGGGAGCCGGTCGGCACGCGGGAGCCGACCGGCTTCGTCGTGTTCGGGGACGGCCAGCGGGTACCCGAACGGCGGACGCGCCGGGCGACCGCGCACCCCGACCGGCGGTCAGGGCGTGGTGGGCCAGGAGTCGTCGAGCAGCGTCAGCGGCCACCCCTGGTCCTCACACCACTCCTCCGCCTCCTCCCGACCGATCTCCGCCACCGTGGACGGCAGCGTCGAGCCCAACCTCGCCCAGCCGTCCGGGGCCAGCACGTACCCCTGACCGCCCACCACGCCGAGCAACCGACCGGCGGGGAACGCCATCGTCGCCGAGGTGCGCAGGTAGGTGACCTCTCGTGGGAGCGCCATGCTGGTAGTGACGCACGGATCGGGCTTGACCTCAACCGCGCTTGACCAACGACAGTCGCACCGTGCGCCCCACGAAAAACCAGTCGCCGCCGAGGGAGGCTCGTCGTACCGTCGAGTTCGCCATGGACACCGACACCGACACCGCGGCCCCAGCGAACACGGCGGACCCCACTCGCCCAGACCTCCCCGGTGGCCACCCGTCGGAACTCTCCTCACCTCCACCCCGAGGGGAGACGGCGGCCCGCCGATCCGCGACGAGAGCGCTGCTGCGGCTCTCCCCGTACGCGGGCACCGTCCGGACACCGCTCGTCACCGCCACGCTGCTCGCCCTGCTGGCGGTGCTCGCCGGCCTGGCTATGCCGCTGGCCATCGGCGCCGCGATCGACGGGCCCGTCGCGGAGCGCGACCTGGCCGGCCTGGGGTGGATGGCGGGGCTGGTGCTCCTGCTGGGTCTCGTGGAGTCCGGGTTGCACCTCGCTCGTCGCCGGATCATGTCCGGGCCGACCACGGCGGTGGAAGCCCGGATGCGGCAGGACCTCTTCCACCACCTCCAACGGCTCCCGGTCGCATTCCACGACCGGTGGCCCTCCGGCCAGCTGCTCTCCCGTGCCGTCAACGACCTCTCGACGATCCGCCGGTTCTTCGCCTTCACCAGCGTCTTCCTCGTCGTGAACACGATCACGATCCTGGTGGGGCTGGCGATCCTGTTCTCCATCTCCCCCGTGCTCGCGATGATCATGGTCGTGATCGGGATCCCCACCGCGCTGATCACCCTGCGGGTCGAGTTCCGGTACAACTCGGAGTCCCGGCTCGCCCAGGACCAGCAGGGCGACCTGGCCACGACCTTCGAGGAGTCCGTGCTCGGGGTGCGGGTGCTCAAGTCGCTGGGCCGGGGGCGGCACCTCGCGCGCCACTTCGCGGCCCAGGCCCGGCAGCTGCGGGGAACGGAGCTGCGGAAGATCCACCTGCTGGGCTGGGTGTGGATGTGGATCATGGTGCTGCCGGAGATCGGTGTGGCTGCGATGATCGCCTACGGGGGCTACGGGGTCGCCACCGGGACGATGACGGTCGGCTCGCTGGTGGCCGCGATCACCATCCTCGCGTACCTGCGGTTCCCGATCGACTCGATGGGCTGGCTGTTCAGCGAGGCCAACGAGACCGCCACGGCCAGTGACCGCTACTGGGAGGTGCGGGACAGCCTCCGCGAGATCGAGGACCCGGCCGAGCCGGCCGACCTGCCACGCCCGGTCCGGGGTGAACTCCGCTTCGAGGACGTGCGCTTCCGCTACTCGGGTTCTGGCGGCGCTGAGGAGCGGGCCGGCGACGACGAGGTGCTGCGGGGCGTGGACCTCACCCTGGTGCCGGGGGAGACGATGGCGCTGGTGGGCGCCACCGGGTGCGGGAAGACGACGCTGACCGCGCTGGCCTCCCGGTTGGCGGACCCGACGGGCGGACGGATCACCCTCGACGGCGTCGACCTCCGGGACCTGCGGTTGGCGGACCTGCGGACCGCCGTGACCACCGCGTTCGAGGATCCCGTGCTGTTCTCGGCGAGCGTGCGGGAGAACGTGCGGCTCGGTGCGCCGGACGCGACCGAGGAGGAGGTCGTGGCCGCGCTCCGCGTGGCGCACGCGCTCGACTTCGTCTCGGCGCTGCCCTGGGGGCTGGACACCAGGATCGGCGAGCAGGGGCTTTCACTGTCCGGCGGGCAGCGGCAACGGTTGGCCCTGGCCAGGGCGGTGGTCGCGCGTCCCGCGGTGCTGGTCCTCGACGACCCGTTGTCCGCCCTCGACGTGCACACCGAGGCCGAGGTGGAGGCCGCGTTGCGGCGGGTGCTCAGCGGGGTCACGTCGCTGTTGGTGGCGCACCGCCCGAGCACCGTGCGGTTGGCCGACCGGGTCGCGCTGCTGGAGGGCGGTCGAGTCACGGCGGTCGGCACCCACCACGAACTGCTGGCCAGCGAGCCCGGCTACCGGGCACTGCTGGCCACGCCCGATGACGAGGACGGCCGCGACGGGGTCGCGGAGCCGGCGGGGAACGAGGTGTCATCCCGATGAGCGACCCGGCTGACGCGGGTACCCCGGACGCGGGGCGCTCGCCCGCTCCGACCACCACCCCGTCTCCAACCGACACGAGCACCCCGGGTGACGACTGGCGCGGCGTCGCGGCCGAGGACGTCGAGGACCCGGAGGGCCAGGCGAGCCTCCGGTTGGAACGCCGGTCCCGTCGGTTGCTCGGCGAACTCATCCGCCCCCGTCGGGGCCCGGTGGCGCTCGCGCTGCTGCTGACCGTGCTCCAGAACGCGTCCTACCTGGCCGGGCCGTTGTTGGTGGCCGGCGCCATCGACGTGGGGTTGCCGGCCGCGCTGGACGGCAGGCCGGAACCGCTGCTCTGGTTCGTCCTGGGCTACGCGGGGGCGGCGATCGTCTCGGCCGTGCTCCAGTTCGCCTTCATCACCCTCTCCGGCCGGCTCGGCCAGGACGTGCTGTTGGAGCTGCGGCAGCGGTTGTTCCGGCACGCGCAACGCCTGTCGGTGTCGTTCCACGAGGGGTACACGTCGGGGCGCCTGATCTCCCGGATGACCTCCGACATGGAATCGCTGGACCGGTTGCTCGCCGAGGGCCTCGACGGGTTGTTCACCTCGTTGCTGAGCATGATCGGCATCGCGGCCCTGCTGCTGTGGATGGACGCGCCACTGGCGTTGATCATGCTGGCCGCACTCGTCCCGCTCGTGCTGGTCGCCGGCTGGTTCCGGTCGCGGTCCCGCAGCGCCTACCGCCGGACCCGCTCCTCGATGGCCAACGTCATCAACCACCTCGTGGAGACGATGAACGGGGTCCGGGCCGTGCAGGCCTACCGGCGTGAGCACCGCAACGACGAGATCATGGGCGAGGCGAGCGGCGAGTTCCGCCGGGCCAACAAGCGTGCGCTCGACGTGCTGGCGGTCTTCGTCGGGGCGACGCGGAGCCTGGGGAACCTGAACCTGGTCGTCGTGCTGGCCGTGGGCGGCTGGTGGGTGGCCGACGGCCGCCTCGAACTGGGGGTGCTCACCGCCTTCCTGCTGTACCTGCGGCGCTTCTACGAGCCGTTGGACCGGCTGGCGATGGTGCTCGACTCGTACACCGGAGCGGCGGCCGCGTTGGAGAAGATCTCGGGCGTGCTGGCGGAGGCGCCCCACGTCGCCGAGCCGTCCGAGCCGGTACGGCTGGTGTCCTCCCGAGGTGACGTGCGGTTCGAGGGGGTGGAGTTCGGGTACGGCGAGGACCGCCCGCCGGTGCTCCCCCGGTTCGACCTCGAGGTTCCCGCTGGTCAGACGGTGGCGTTGGTGGGCGCGACCGGGGCGGGCAAGTCCACCCTGGCGAAGCTGCTCGCGCGCTTCTACGACCCGAGCGCCGGCCGGGTGACCCTGGACGGTGTGGATCTGCGGGATCTCGCCGACGAGGACCTCCGCACGGCGGTGTCGATGGTGACCCAGGAGTCGTTCCTGTTCTCCGGTTCGATCGCGGACAACATCCGGTTGGGGCGGCCGGAGGCCACCGACGAGGAGGTGGTCGCGGCGGCGAGGGCCGTCGGGGCCCACCCGTTCGTCACCTCGCTGCCGGACGGGTACCGGACCGAGGTCCACAAGAGGGGCGGGCGGCTCTCCGCCGGGCAACGGCAACTGATCGCCTTCGCCAGGGCGTTCCTGGCCGCGCCCGCGGTACTGGTCCTCGACGAGGCGACCTCCAGCCTCGACCTGCCGGCGGAACAGGCGGTTCAGAGGGCGCTGGAGACCGTCCTGCGGGGCCGGACCGCGGTGATCATCGCGCACCGGCTGTCCACGGTGTTGATCGCCGACCGGGTCCTGGTCATGGACGGTGGTCGCATCGTCGAGGACGGGCCGCCCGCCGAGCTGATCGGCTCGGCGGGCGGCCGGTTCCACGCCCTCCACGAGGCCTGGCGCGACTCCCTGGTCTGATCGACCACGAGCGCACTCGGCGGGGACCACCCCACGACGAATCCGTGACGATCCAACATACTGGACGTCGGATTCGTTGGGGCACGACGAACGGCGTGGTGCGGGCCGGGGGTGGGGCGGGTGGAGCTTCGGGCGCAGGGCGGGCGGCCGGTGGTGACGCGGGTCAGTGACGGGACCCTGGTGGAGATCGAGGGGGAGCGGACCCGGCTGCCCCCCGACCTGGCCGCGTCACTCCGGGAGTGGGCCGAGGTCGTCGAGGCGGTGTGCGCCCACGAGGAGGCCGGGAACCGCGCACTAGTCTCGGAGCGCGGCCGCAGGCTGGCCCACCGGCTCGCCAGGGCCACCCGGTCGCGGGTGCGGTACGTCGATCCGCTGGTCGACCGCGTCGTCCTGGTCTCGGCGCCACCGGGCGCCCGCGCCTCCCGCACCTCGACCGCGGCGGAACCCGTCCCCTGGGCGACCGGCCTGACCGCCAGCGCCCTCACCGGGGGGCCGGTCGCGGTCGGCCTGTCCGCGCTCTTCCTCGACCTGCTCACCGACGGCCCGCTCGCCCTTCTGGTCGCGAACCTCGTCGTGGTGGGCGGGCTCGCCCCGGCCGTCCTGCTGCTCGCGCGGCGCGCGGTGTGGCGCTGGGTCGCCCACGGCGTGGCCGGCGGCGTGTTGGTCAGCTGGTTCGTCCTGGCGCTCAGCCTGTTGGGACCGCGTTGACCCGTTGGCGTCGCCCGCGTCAGCTGGCCGGGGCGAGGGCGTGGAAGGCGATGGCGGCCGCCGTCGCCACGTTCAGCGAGTCCACGTCACCGGCCATCGGGATGCGCGCCCTCAGGTCGGCCGCGCTCATCGCCTCCTCGGTCAGCCCGGGCCCCTCGGAACCGAGCAGCACGGCGACGCGACGACCAGCCAGACCGGCTCCGGCCAGGGGTGCGGCCCTCGCGTCGGGCGTCAACGCCACGACCTGGTAACCGGCCCGCCGAAGCGCGTCGAGGCCGTCGGGCCAGGGGCGCAGGGTCGCGAAGGGCACCCGGAGCACATGTCCCATCGAGACGCGGACGCCGCGGCGGTACAGCGGGTCGGAGCAGCCGGCCCCCAGCAGCACCCCGTCGACCCCGAGCGCGGCCGCGTTGCGGAAGATCGCGCCGAGGTTCTCGTGGTCGCCGACGCCTTCGAGAACGGCGAGGGTGCGCGCCCGGGATGCCAGCTCCACGGCGTCGGGCATGGGTGCCCGGTCCGCGACGGCCAACACCCCCCGGTTCAGGTGGAACCCGACGACCTCCGCCATCACCTCGGCCGGGGCGACGTACGCGGGCACGTCGACCCCGGCGAGTTCCGGGCCGAGCTCCTCCACCCGGCGGGCCACTCCGAGCAGCGCGCGGGGCGGGTAGGCGGAGGCCAGGAGCCTGCGCACCACCACCACGCCCTCGGCGATCACCAGGCCGCGTCCCCCCGGCCGGTCGGGCCGCCGGTCCGCGGTCGTGAGATCGCGGAAGTCGTCCAGCAGGGGGCTGCCCGGGTCGGTCACCTCAGTCACTCGTGCCACGGCCCGAGTTTCGCACCACGGGGATTCCGGACCGGCCGGGCGGGTAACCCCCCTGTCGCGTGGTCCCCGCCCCGGCGTGCGCGCTGAGTGATCGTGTCGTGACGGGGAGCACCGTTTTGGCCGCTAGCGAGCGGGTTACGGCTGTGTCACGGTGAGCGTCCGCTCGAGAGCCACCATGGGAGGCGACATGGGACAGGACTTGGGGGCGCGGTCGTTCAGCCGGGAGGACCGGCAGCGCTTTCGCGACAAGGTGCAACGGTGCCTGGAAGCGCTTGCCAGGATGCTCGCACAGGACAGGTTCGCGCAGGACAGGCAGCGCATGGGCCTGGAGATCGAGTTAAACCTGGTCGACCAGGAGTTCCGACCGGCGATGGCGAACGCGCAGGTGTTGGAGAAGATCGCCGACCCGGCCTTCCAGACCGAACTGGGGCAGTACAACATCGAGATCAACGTGCGCCCGCGCCCACTCGCCGGCGACGAGGCGGTGGAGCTGGAGGAGGAGCTCCGGCAGGCGCTGAGCAACGCCGAGGCCAAGGCGGTGGACACCGGGGCGAGGCTCGCCGCGATCGGCATCCTCCCGACGCTGCGCACCGAGCACTTCGACCCGCACTGGCTGTCCGTGGGCTCGCGGTTCGACCTGTTGAACAAGGAGATCTTCTCGTCACGCGGCGAGGAGATCCTGTTGAACCTCAAGGGGTCTCCGCTGCCGGGGCGGGACTCCGAGACGCTGCGGAGCTACGCGGACTCGATCCTGCCCGAGTCGGCCTGCACCTCCGTCCAACTGCACCTCCAGGTCCGGCCGGAGGACTTCGCCGACCACTGGAACGCCGCCCAGTGCCTGTCGGGCGTGCAGGTCGCGATCGCGGCGAACTCCCCGTTCCTCCTGGGGAAGGCCCTCTGGCACGAGACGAGGATCCCGCTGTTCCAACAGGCGACCGACACCCGCCCCGACGAGCTCAAGAACCAGGGGGTCCGCCCACGGGTGTGGTTCGGCGAGCGGTGGATCAACTCGATCTTCGACCTGTTCGAGGAGAACGCCCGCTACTTCCCTGGTCTGCTGCCCGAGACCGACGAGGAGGACCCGCTGGAGGCACTGAACATCGGCAGGACGCCCAAGCTCGCGGAACTCAGGTTGCACAACGGCACGGTGTGGCGGTGGAACCGCCCGGTCTACGACGTCGTCGAGGGGCGACCACACCTGCGGGTGGAGAACCGGGTGCTGCCGGCCGGGCCGACCGTGGCGGACATCATGGCCAACGCGGCGTTCTTCTACGGGGCGCAGCGGGCGCTGGTCGACCAGGAGCGTCCGCTGTGGAGCCAGATGTCGTTCCACGCGGCGGAGGAGAACCTGTACGCGGGCGCGAGGAACGGCATGGACGCCCAGTTGTACTGGCCCGGCGTGGGCTGGACCCCGCCGCACGAACTCGTGCTGCGCAGGCTGTTGCCGATGGCCCACGAGGGCCTGTCGCGGCTGGGGGTGTCGGCGGCGGTCAGCGACCGGTACCTGGGGATCATCGAGCAGCGCTGCCTCACCCGGCAGACGGGCGCGAACTGGCAGCGGCAGACCGTCGCGGCCTGGGAGGACGCCGGTCACGGACGCCAGGAGGCGCTGTCGCGGATGCTGGAGGAGTACCTGGAGCACATGCGGGAGGGCAAGCCGGTCCACGCCTGGCCGGTGCGGAACCACTGACGGGAGGGGCGGGGACGCCGGCGCACCCGGTGCCGTCGCCGCCACCAGCGGGCGTCGGCCCCGCTCACCGATGGCGAGCGGGGCCGACCCGTTCCCGAACTGACTACCGCTCCCACCACGAAGCGGATGTTGGTTAGGCTAACCTATCCTTCGCTGGTTGCCAAGCCCGCGCGCGTCACGGGAATCCTCAGCTCCCGGGCCGCCCGCTGGCGGTCGCGGCCGCCAGCGCCCCCGCCGCCTCACGCCTGCGCACCCGCGCCATCAGACCGGCGGCGGTGAGCGAGGCCAGGAACGCGATCGCCCCGCCGGCGATCAGCGGGGAGGGCACGCTGATGTGTTCGGCCATCCAGCCGGAGAGGCTGCTCCCCAGGGGCATTCCCCCCAGCAGCACCAGCATGTAGAGGCCCATCACGCGCCCCCGCATGTGCGGTTCCACCGTGAGCTGCACCGTCGCGTTGGCGGTCAGGCTGAACGTCATGAAGGCGATGCCCGTGGGCACCAGCACGGCTCCGAAAAGCCCCATCGTGGGCATGAGGCCGAGCATCACGACCAGGCAGCCGAACACCATGCCCGCGACGAGCAGCAGGCGGAGGCTGGGGGTGCCGTCCCTGCTCCGGCGGGCCGCCATCGCCGCCCCGGTCAGGGTCCCGACGGCGAGCACCGTGGAGAGCAGGCCCAGCCCCTGAGGGCCGGCCTCGAAGAAGTTGTTGGCCATCACCGGCAGGGTGGTGTTGATGTTCATGCCGAACGTGCTGACCAGGAAGACGAGCCCCATCAGGACGGTGAGGTCGGGTCGTCCCCGCACGTAACGCAGGCCTTCGCGCAGTTGCCCCCGCGCGCGCGGCACCGGGTCGGAGCGGAACAGCTTGTCCGGGTCCATCAGGACGAGCCCGAGGACCACCGCCACGACGCTCACGGAGTTGACGACGAACAACCACCCGGTGCCGATCCAGGCGATGGCGTACCCGGCGATGCCCGGGCCGACGATGCGGGCCGTGTTGAAGGTCATCGAGTTCAGCGCCACCGCGTTGGCGACCTGGTCACGGCCGACCATCTCCATCACGAAGGACTGGCGGGCTGGCGTCTCGAACGCGGTGAAGCAGCCCAGGACCAGGCAGAGCACGTAGACGTGCCAGAGTTCGACCACCCCGCCCAGCACCAACAGCCCGAGCACCAGCGCGCAGGCGCCGATCCCGCTCTGGAGGACGATCAGCATCTTCCGCTTGTCGAGCCGGTCCGCGAGGACACCGGCCCACAGGGTGAGGCCGAGCGTGGGGATGAACTGCAGTGCGATGGCGATGCCGAGCGCGACGGGGCTGTCCCCGGAGAGCTTGAGCACCAGCCAGTCCTGGGCGATCCGCTGCATCCAGGTACCGACCAGCGAGATGATCTGCCCGGAGGCGTACAGCCGGTAGTTCCGCACCCGCAACGAGGCGAACATCCCCCCGCGCGCGGGCGCGTGGTCGCGTGGCTCCTGGAACTCCTGGGTCGCGGCGAAGTCCGGCACGGGACCAGCCTCGTCCGAGCCACTCGGTTCCCGCTGGGGCGAGTCTCGGGTGGGCTGCTCGTCACCCGTGTTCCGGCCACCGCCTCCTCCGCCCGACGCGTACCCCGGCATCGGTTACGCCACGTCCCCTCTCCACGACCCGCTGGTCACCAACCCGCCTCGTCTCACGAACCGGCGACCCGGTCGATGATCTCGGCGGCCCGGCGGAGCACGTCCCGCTCCGAGTCGTCGAGTTCGGCGAGCCGGCGCTCCAGCCAGCGCTCACGCGCGGTGACCTCGGCGACGATGTAGGCCCGCCCGGTCTCGGACAGTTCGACGATGGCCTGCCGCCCGTCGGTCGGGTGGGGCCGCCTCGTCGCGTAGCCGGCGTCCTCCAGGGCGGCGATCACCCGCGTCATGGACGGCGGCTGCACCCCCTCCTTCGCCGCCAGCTCACCAGGCGTGAGCGGACCGCACTTGTAGAGGCAGGACAGCGCGGACAGCTGGGTCAACGTCGCCGACGCGTCGGCACGCTGGGCGCGCAGCCGTCGGTTGAGGCGCACCACCGCGACGCGAAGCCTGCTCGCCAACCCGGGGTCCAGGTAATCGGACACGTCGTTAGCCTACCTCACTAACTCTGCGTGCCCTCGTGTTCCGAGGGGGACGGCCGTGCGCCGGTCAGGCCTGCCCCACCGCCCGGCTCGCCGGCGAGCTGCCGCTCCCGGGCCCACCAACTTCGGGATCTCCGCCCAACGCGGCCGCCGCCCCTCGCCTGAGCAGGGAGGCCAGCAGCTCCACCCGTTCCGTCGGCATTCGGGCGCTCCACAGCACGCGACCGTCACCGGTCAGCGTGGCGACCGCACCGGTCGAGGCCGGTTCGATCAGGAGGGAGGCGACCACCACCTCGGGGTGCAACGCGGTGAAGACCGATCCGGCCGGCCGGCGCAGCGCGTCGGCGACCCGCGTCGCCGTTCCGGGGTCCAGACCGAAGGCGACGCTCTCCTGGGCTCCCGACCGCACCACGACGAGCCGACCGCCCGGCCCCACCTCGACAAGGACCGGGGCCTGGGCACCGTCGCGCGTCGGACACGGTTCGGGCGGCACCGCGAATCCCCCGGTCACGGCCCGAGGAACCGGGGAAGCGCCGGTGTGCCGAGTGGGGCGCATGGGAGCCTCCTGGCCAGGGAACGGGCACGGCAGCGAGGCCGTCCACACCGAACCGGTCGACACCGCTCACCCGTCAGGACGAGCGGCTCCCGCTCGACGAACCCCTCCTGGCCGATTCGGGCCAGTCGGCCGGTCCGGGTTCGGGCGATGTGGTGAGCACCGGCACGGGTGGCGCGGCTCCCCACCCCGGCCCGGCACGTCCTCAACCCTCGGCCTGACCGGACGCGAGGCCCTCCGGTGACCACCGCGCCCTCGGCAGGATCTCCCGCACTCGCCGCCGGAAGGTGCCCAACGCGAGTTGCGCCGACACCCGCTGCCTCCCGGTGGTGCGGGCGGTCCCGGCCGGCGTGGCGAGCAGCGGCCCGACGACCCTCGTCAAGGCCCCCACCGCCGCCGCCTCCCACGCGGTCCGCAACCGCTCGACGTCCCCCTGCCCCGCCACGGCGGCGTCCGCGCTCAACTTCACCAGGAACCGGCGGACCTGGGTGTCCAGGGCCGCCAACACGCTGTCCCCGACCGCCTCACCACCGTTCCAGGTCGGGGAGTCCGTCCCGGTACCGGACAGCAGGCGCTCGGAAAGCCTGTTGGCGGCCCTGGCCAGCTCCTCGGCCTGCTGGCACACCTCGGCGACGGCCGCGCGCAGCCGCGCCTCCTCCGAGCGGAGGACCCGGACCGGCACGGAGACGGTGTCGGCGAGGACGTCGTCCACGGTGCCCGACTTCGAGCCGTAGACGACTCCGGAACCAGCGAGCCGGAGCGGGTAGTCGTCGGGCACCCCCTCGTCGCCGACGAGGCCGCCGAGCACGTCGAGCACGCGGGGCGGGCAGGAGGGCTCCCCGCCCGAGGTGGGGTTGAGCGCCAACATGGAGGACAGACCGCGCCACCCGAGCCGTCCGGGAACGTGCCGGCGGGGTCGCCACGACGGTTCGTCCCCCTCCGCCACCCGGCCCCCCGTCCACACGCTGTGCGGCTCGAACTCCCCCACACCCCCGCTGAGCCGGTCCCCGGCGGTCACGACGGCGTGCCGCACCCGCACCGGCTGCCCCTGACCACCCACCGGGAGCAGGAGCACGCGCCGGGAGAGCCAGGTCAACAGGTCCAGCGGACCGACGGCTGGACGGGACACCCACCTCGCGCCCGTCGGCGGCCGACGCCACTGGGGGCTGTCGCCGGGGGTGGCCGGCCCGATCGGGAGGTTGAACAGCAGGGTGTCGAACAACGTGGTACCCAGCGGCAGCACCGGCCCCAGCCCCCCGAGGGACCCGGCCGGGTTGCCCGTGGTCTTCCCCGCGACAAGGTGGGGATCGCCCAGCGCGCCGGTCTTGATGCCGGCCGAGTCCCAGCAGTGGACGTGCAACAGCCACCAGGCGGCCTCGGCGGGACGCAGCCCGGGGGCCGGGCTGGGGGCGGGTGGCCCCGTGCCGTCCCGTCGGCGGGGCGAGGTGGCGAGCACGTGCCTGGTCCTGCTGCTCGGGGTCCGCAGCCCGGCGGCCTGCGCGAAGGGCGCGGTCGGGTGGAAGAGGTCGAAGCGGTGTCGCCACTCCGCCAGGTACCCGCCGATCCGGTCGCGCTGACCGGCGTCGAACCGTCGAGCACGGAACGTCCGGAGCCAGACGTCCCTGGTCATCGGGCCGAGCGCGTCGAGCACGACGGGCAGCAGGACCTGTCGCAGCAGCGTCGGTGCCATCGTGGGCTGACCACCGGCGAGGTCTCCGAACTCGTGGGCGTCCAGCAGGGCGTCCGCGAGCGACACCTCCCCCACCGCGCTACCGCAGACGAGCGGCAGCCAGGGTTCGTCGATCAGGTCGAAGGTGGTCATGCGTGTCTCCAACGGGAGTCGAGGCGCGTGGGGACGAGGGCGGCGGGGTCCTCGGGTGCCGTGGCCCCCTCGTCGTGGGCGCCCGGGGCACGGGGCGGGGCGGAACGGGACGCCGACGGGGTTCGCCACGGGAACGGTGTCCGGTCGACGCCGGGGAACGCTCCGGTGGGAAGTCATTTCCGAACCGGGCCCCACGCACCGGCCCCGCCGAGGTGAACCGCGCCGAGTTCGACGGGTGAACGCGACGAGCGGGCGGCGGATGCGCGAATTCGCGGGCGCCCGACAAAGGCCGATCCTTTCCCCGAACAATTACCCGGGGCGGCGATCGGGACATCCCCGCGCCCGTTTCTCGGGGAATACGACCGACGCGCCATCCACCTCCAGCCGTCACCGGAAGGGCGCGGAACACCGACCACCACCCGTGAACGCGCCGGTCAGGGCTGTCCGACGCGCCCACGGCCCCGACCGGGCCCGCTCGACACGAGCGGTGAGGCACCGGGCCACGAATCCGGACCGGAGACGAATGCAGGCAGGGGCGAACACGGGAGCACCGTAGCGCGACGCACCCCACGCCCAGGATGAATGCGCGGATATCATCCGTTCGGAGCAATAAGGGCCAAACCCGCGCCTCGATATGGCCAACAACCGTTCAGTTCTTTCACTCGACGGTGTGAGAAGGACGAGCGCTGGCGGGGTTCACGGGAAGGGCGACCGGGCGACGACGACTCCTCCGACCGCCCGGGCGGAGCACCGACGGGGAAGCGGTCCCCGGCGTCGACCGCGGGCGCGCGCCACCTCCCCGAGCCCAACCCCGTCCCCGTGGCCGGGAGGACCCGAAGCCGGTTCGACCGCTCGACGACCCCGGCACGAGGGGCCGTGGCGGGGGCTCACCCCGCCACCGAGCCGTCTGGGAAGCGGCACATCGGACACGTGGTCGCCGACGGCGCGTCGGTCCCACCCCGTGCCGCTCCCCCGTCCGACCGAGCAGGACGCCCCGTGGGGGCCGAGGGGGCGGAGCGTGGCGGTGGCCTGCCTCGACGAGGGGTATGGTCCCGCACGCGGGCGACGCGGGGTGGTCGCTGCGGGGAGGTCGACGGAGCCGGGCGCCCGGGTGGGCGAGGCCACGTCCCGACCCGCCACCCCCGCGTCCCCGACGAGGCGCCCGACGACGCGGTCGCGCGCGCCGTCGCGCCTACCGATCCAGTCCAGTACGGGAGCACCATGTCCAGCAACGGTGACGGCACCACCGTCCAGAACTCGTCCGAGCCCCCGGGCAGGTCCCGGCTCGACCGGTTCTTCAAGATCTCCGAACGCGGTTCCTCCGTGTCCCGGGAGATGCGGGGTGGCCTGGTCACCTTCGTCACGATGGCCTACATCATCGTCCTCAACCCGCTGATCCTCGGCAGCTTCTCGGCCGACGACCCCGGCGCCAAGGTGGACGTCAACGGCGACATCCTCACGGTCCCCCAGGTCGCGGCGGCCACCGCCCTGGTCGCGGGGGTGATGACGATCCTCTTCGGGCTCGTCGCCAACTACCCGTTCGGCCTGGCGGCCGGCCTGGGGATCAACACCCTCGTCGCGGTCACCATCGCTCCGCAGATGACGTGGCCGGAGGCGATGGGGTTGGTGGTGATCGACGGCCTGATCATCCTGGTGCTGGTGGCGACCGGCTTCCGCACCGCCGTGTTCAACGCGGTCCCCGCTCCGCTCAAGGCGGCGATCGCCGCCGGCATCGGCGCCTTCATCTGCTTCATCGGCCTCGTCGACTCCGGCTTCGTGCGCCGGATACCCGACGAGGCGGGCACCACGGTGCCGGTCGGGCTCGGGATCGACGGCTCCATCGCCTCCTGGCCGACGGCGGTGTTCGTCGTCGGCCTGATCCTCACCGGCGTGCTGGTGGCCCGGCGCGTCAAGGGCGCGATCCTGCTGGGCGTCCTCGGCGGCACCGTGCTGTCGGTCGTCACCGAGTGGCTCACCGGAGCCGGCCGCGGCGGTCCGGACAACCCGACGGGTTGGAACCTGAGCTACCCGGGCCTGCCCGAGCAGTGGCTGTCCCTGCCGGACCTGTCACTCGTCGGCGACGTCTCCTTCGGCGCCTGGACCAGGCTGCCCGCCATCACCGTCAGCCTGCTGGTCTTCACGCTGGTCCTCGCGAACTTCTTCGACGCGATGGGCACCATGACCGGCCTGGGCAAGGAAGGCGACCTGATGGACGACAAGGGCCAGCTGCCCGGCGTCGGTCGAGCCCTGTTCGTCGAGGGTGTGGGCGCGGTGGCCGGCGGCGCCGGCTCCGCGTCGTCCAACACCGTCTTCGTGGAGTCGGCGGCGGGCATCGCGGAGGGCGCCAGGACCGGGTTGGCGAACATCGTGACCGGCCTGCTCTTCCTGGCCGCGATGTTCCTGACCCCGCTGTACCAGGTGGTGCCGATCGAGGCGGCCGCCCCCGCGCTGGTGGTGGTCGGGGCCATGATGATCGGCCAGGTGCGGCACATCGACTTCACCGACTTCGGTGTCGCGCTGCCGGCGTTCCTCACCATCGTGGTGATGCCCTTCACCTACTCGATCGCCAACGGGATCGGCGTGGGCTTCGTCAGCTACGTGCTGATCCGGGCCGCCACCGGCAAGGCCCGGTCGATCCACCCGTTGTTGTGGGTGGTGGCGGCGGCGTTCGTCGCCTACTTCGCCGTCGGCCCGTTGCAGGCGGCCTTCGGCGGCTGACCCGGCCACCCGGGCGTCACCTCGGCCGGCGGTTCGGGCGTAATCTGGCGGTCGTGGCCGAGTCGCACGGGAACGATGAGCACCAGGGGGGTCCGCCCTCGCGGTGGAAGGACCTGCCCCCACTCAGCGAGCGGCTGGCTCGGTCCGATCCGGTCGTCCTGGTGGGCACGGCCCTGTGGGCCCTGGCCTTCCTGGTCCTCCTCGTGCTCAACCTGACGACCTCCGCCGAGCTGTCCACCCTGGTCTGGACCGCGCTGTCCGGATCGGTGCTGGGGCTGATGGGCTACGGGGTGATGTGGTGGCAGCGGCGGGCCCGGCAACGGGGCTCCCGCACCGCCCAGGTCGGTGCCTGAGACCGGGTCCTGAGACCGGATCTGGTCCGCGCCCCTCCGAGCGGTCGTCGGGGGGCGGCCCGACGAGGCCGGTGAGCGGCCCGCTGCGCCGGCTCGCCCGGGTGGCACTCCCGGTCCGCCCGGTCAGCCGAGCAGCGTGGCGGTGGTGGGTGCGACCAGCAGCGCGGCGAGCAGGTGGCGGTGGGACCACTGCCCGGTGTTCCAGGCCAGCGCCGCCGCCAGTGCCCGGGGAGTGTCCGTGGCGTGCGCCCGCCCCGTGCCGTCGACCCACCACGGCACCTGGTGCCGGCGGCCCTCGCACACCACCTCCAGGCCGTCGTGCACCAGCACGACCGGGGCTCCCTCCCCCTCGCCGGGCAACGCGAGCAGGTCGGCCACCGCCGCGCCCCCGGCCAGCCGGGCCAGCTCGGCCGGCCGGCCGGCACCGACCGGTTCGGCGCCCCACAGCTCCGAGGCCAGCGGCAGGTCCAACAGCCTGGCCAGGTCCTCGCCACTCGCCCACCCGGTGGCCACGCCGGTGCCGGCCCCCGCGCCACCGGGCCATGAGGAGCCGTTCTCCGGCCGGCCGTCGCCACCGGCCGCGACCAGCCGCGCCGCGTCGGCGACCGCCAGGAACCACGGACCGTCCAGGACGACCGCCTCGTCCGCCGGAACGCAGCCGCCGGTCAGCGAGCGGACGTGGTCGGGCGGATCGACGTCCTCCGGGCTCACCCGCCCGGAGCGCACGGCGACGGCCAGCTCGGCGTGCGCCCGCAGGGCCACCCCCTCGGACACGTCCCGCCCCCGGTCCCCGAGCCGCCCGAGCAGGTCCTCGGCGTCCTCGGCGTCCTCGACCCGCAGTCCCGCGCGCACGCCGGCGGCGACCAGCAGTTCTGTCACCGCCACGGGGTCGAGGGTGACCCCGCCGTGCTCCCCGGCCAGACCGAGGTCGGGCACGGGGTCGTGGAGGCCGGCGAGCGCGGTGGCCGAGTCCAGCCGCCACTCGCGGGGCGGGCGGCCCGCCAGCAGGGCGTGCCTGGCCAGCCACCAACTCGTGTAGCCGGTCGCGGTGACGGCTCGCCAGGTGTCGGGGCGGGCTCGCAGCAACCGCAACGCCGAGGGCCACTCGTGGTCGTCGACGAGGTCGAGGTCCCGGACGGCGATCAGCTCGCGGGGACCGTCGTCCTCGGCGCCGGCGGCGTCCCACCACTCCTCCTCGTCCGCGAGGTCGTGGTCGGGTCCGGTGGGGTGCTCGTCGTGGAGGACGGCGAAGGTCTCCAGTACCCCGATCTCGACCAGCACGGGGGCCGGCCACCGGTCGGCGAACGCCGCGTCGAGCGTGGCCAGGGGGGAGTCCTCGGCCAGCACCGCGCGCAGCGGCGAACCCGGCAGCACCACCTCGTCGGCTCGGGCCCAGTCGCCGTCCTCGGTGGGCAGGGCGAGCGCGGCCAACCACGGTCTGGTCCCGCTCCCGCCCGATTCGGCGACAAGGCGGAGGACCAGGTCGGCGCGGGAAGCCACGTCGATCCCGGCGTCCGCGTCATCCAGGCTGCGGTCCACCGCGGCCCTGAGTGGCTCGGAGTCCAGCAGCTCGGCGGGGCCGGCCTCCCTCGCACCCAACTCGCGCAGCAGCGGGTGGTCGACCTCGGGGTGCGCCAGCCGCAGGCCGGTGATCTCCGCTTCGGCGAGTTCCTCGGCGTCCACCAGCCCGGGGGCCGGGAGGAGGACGTCGCGGGGGCCGGTGGCGGTGCGGCCGTCGACGAGGGGGACGGGCAGTCCGCCCAGCGCTTCCCGCCGGTCCGGATCCTCGGCGAGCCGCGCCGAGAGCGCCGTGTAGAGGGAACGCCACCAGGACGGCGGTCGGGCGATCCCGGCCAGCTCCTCGACCACGTCGGCGGGGCTGACCCGCTCGACTCCGAGGGCGGCCAGCGCGCTGGCCGCCCTCCGGTGCGACACCGAGGGGGCCACCAGTCCTGGGAGCAGCGGGGCGAGCGCGACCCCCAGCTCCGCATCGAGGTCAGGGAACACGCGTGCTCCGGCCGGCGCCACCCGCCGCCCGTCAGCCGAGGGCAACCACTGCTCGGCGCGGAGCGCGGTGAGGACGCCCTCCCGGAGCGCGGAGTCCACGTCGGACCGGGGGAACCCTGGTCGTGGCACCAGTTCGGTCCGGTCCGACCCCTCGGCCGCGAGGAGCAGGGCGGGGTAGGTGCGAGCGGCCTCGGCCAGCACGGCATCCGTGACCGGTCCGGGGAGCACCCGGCGGCGGGACGGTTCGAGCGGGACGTCGGCGAGCAGGCGGGCCGGCAGGGAGGTGGCCTCGTCGGTCCCGGTCGGGGCGTGCAGCACGTCCTCGGACAGCGGGTCCGGGGTGCCCTGGGCGGTCGTGGGGACCGCCCAGCGCACGGACCAGTCGGTGCGGCGGGACTCGACGCCCAGTGCGGTCGGCTCCACGCGCAGTTCCCCGCTCGCGCTGGCCACCAACCACCGCCGGGCCCCGTCCGGGGTCCGCACCACGATCCTGGAGAGCGCGGGGGGCGGGTGGGGTGCCGCGGCGTCGCCTGGGTGGGGGCCGGGCGACGGCGGGGCCAGTGGTGTCTCCTCGCACGACCAGTCGTCGGCACCGACCCGGACGCGCCGCAGGCCGGGCAGGGCGAGCAGCAGGTCCTCGGCCTGGTCCCGGAATACCGCGAGCAGCGCCTCCCCGTCCACTCCCGGGGCCAGCGGGAGCCGCACCTCGGTGGTGAACCCGGCGGGTGGGCCCGGTTCGCCGGGCGGCGCCGGCCAGGGCAACCGGAGGACGGGGACCGCGCCGTCCCTGGCCGCGACGAGGTCGGCGAGGTCGGGGATGGCGGTGATCTCGGAGCGCGTCGCCGCGGCGCTGAACCGCACCCCGCCGTCCCTGGAGACGATCCGTGGTTCCTCGGTCACGGCGAGGACCGCCGCGAACCCCACGCCGAACCTGCCGGACGTCGCCTCGGGGCTGATGGCCTTCGTCGAGGCCCGCAGCGAGGAGAGGGCCTCGACTCCCCGCGCGTCCAGCGGGCGACCGGTGTTCGCCACCCGCAGTTCCGGGCCGGCGCCGCCCTCGGCGATGGTCACCAGGAGTTCCCCGGGAACTCCCGCCTCCAGGGCGGCATCCGCCGCGTTCTGGGCCAGCTCGACCGCGACGCGGTCCCGGTACCCGCCGTACCGGAGGTCCTCCTCGCTGTTGGCGTCCTCCCGGAACCGGGTGCGGGACGAGCGCCAGGCCCCGAGGACGGCGGCCCGGATGCGTCCCGTGCCGAAGGGGTCGTCCGGGTCGGACGCCTGGTCGGCCGGCCGTCCGGTCACCGCTGCTGACCGGACCCCGGGGAGGACCGTCGGCGGCGGCGGGCGCGGGGAGCGGGCGCGGTCTCCTCCTGGTCCCGCTCGTCCACCGGGGCGGGGGCCTCCGCGTCGGCCGGGGCGTTCCCCGCCGCCGCACCCTCCCCGTGAGCCTCGCCCGCGCCGTCGGCGACCGGGCTCCCGGCCGTCGTGGTGTCGGGGGTGCCCTCGTCCTGGCTGGCCGGGGCGGTGGGGCCGGCCTGCTCCGGCGCCGGGTCGCTCGGCTCCCCGGCGGCGGCGGGTCCGGCGGAGGTCTTCGTGGGACGGCGCTCGCCCTCGGCGATGCGGTTCACCGTCCCCACCGGGATGAGGTCGACGCCGGCGTCGTCGTAGACGACCTCGGCGATGGGCACCGGGGAGGTACCGCCACCCTCCGCCTCGGAGTGCGCTCCGCAGCCGTACTCGACGTGCACGACCCGGCTGTCGGCCGGGGCGAGCTCGTTGCCGCACGCACCGAAGGCCGCTCCGAGGGAGCCGTCGAGGGGGAGGTAGAAACCGCAGGTCCCGCAGTTCCCCGGGGCGCTCTTGGCCATGTCGCTGTCGGGGCCGAACTCACCGGAGACCCACCGTTCGGCGATCTCGACCCGGCCGTGCCTGCCCAGCACGCGGTGCCGACCGAGGCCGAGTTCCCTGGCGACGTCCTCGATGGCGGGGTCGTCGCTGGCGAGGTAGCCGGGTACCAGCCGGGGATCGTCCGCAGGGGTCGGCAACAGGTCACCGACGCCGAGGTCGCCGGCGCGGACCCGCTGGTCCCAGGGCAGCCACTCGGGGGCGACCAGCGCGTCGGGGCCGGGCAGCAGCACGACCTCGCTCACCGTCACCGGGCTGCCCGGGCCCGCGTGGGCGAGGGTCACGGCCCAGCGCCAGCCGACGTAGCCGGGGTGTGTGGCCGCGAACAGGTGGGTGGCGGCGGAGTCGTCCTCCGCGAGGACGTCGACGTGCTGACCGACGACCTCGCTGCCCGCCTCCTGCTGGGCGGCCTCCCAAGCCAGGTCGACCGCCGCCGCGAGCTCGGGGGCTGGTTCACGCGCCTCGACCGGTTCCTCCTGGTCAGAGGCGGTGTCAACATCGGCGTCGTAGGGCGTGGGAGTTGACATCACGGCGTCAATTGTGCCCGACGCCTTTTGATCTCCCCGCTCCCGTGCCAGGGTGTCATGGTGCGCTTTCGCCCGATCCCCCGTGCGCGGCCCCTCGGCCCCGGACGGGTCGGTCGTGGCGCCCGCCCGCGCCGAGCCGTCCTCGGCCTGCTCGTCGCCCCCGTGCTCGTCCTCGCCGCCTGCTTCCCGCCTGCCGAAGAGCAGGACGCGGGTTCCTCCGAGGACTTTGTCAACCAGGCCGAGCAGGACGTCACGCACGGTGGCAGCGTCCCACAGCGGCTGGCCGTCGACGTCATCGAAGTCCTGCCCCACGACGTCACCGCGTTCACCCAGGGGCTGGAGGTCGCCGACGGCGTGCTCTACGAGGCGACCGGGCGGGTCGGGTCGTCCTGGGTCCGCGCCACCGATCTGGGCACCGGCGAACGACTGGCCCACGAGGACCTGCCGCCACCGCTGTTCGGCGAGGGCATCACGGTGGTGGACGACCGGTTGTGGCAGCTCACGTGGCAGGACGGCACCGCGTTGCTCCGGGACCGGCACACCCTGCGGGAGCTGGACCGCGTCGAGTACGCCGGGGAGGGCTGGGGGATCTGCCACGACGGTGATCGGCTCGTGATGAGCGACGGCACCGACGTCCTGACCTTCCGCGACCCGGAGACCTTCGCCGAACTCGGCTCGGTGGCGGTCACGAACGCGGGGGCACCGCAGCGGAACCTCAACGAGTTGGAGTGCGTCGACGGCGGGGTCTGGGCGAACGTCTGGTTCAGCGAGGACATCCTCCGCATCGACCCGGGGACGGGCGCTGTCACCGACGTCGTGGACGCCTCCGGCCTCCTACCTCCGGAGGAGCAGGCGGGCGTGGACGTGTTGAACGGGATCGCGGCGCTGCCGGGGACCGACGAGTTCCTGATCACGGGGAAGCTGTGGCCGTCGATGTTCCGGGTGCGGTTCGTCGACGGCTGAGGCAGGCGAGTGCCCCCGCCACCGGTGGTTCCCCCCTCCCCGCCCCTCCCGCTCCGTCAGCTCGGCCAGGCACGCAGGGCGAGCGTGACGACCTCGTGCAGCCGTTCCCGTGGGGTGCCCGCGTTCGCCTGGTTGGACAGGCCCTCCCAGACCACCCGCACCCACTCCGTCCAGGCCTCGGGGTCCACCTCGGCGCCCAGCGCGCCGGAGGCCAGGTCCCGCTCGATGCGTTCCCGGACGACGGCGGTCAGGGCGACCTGCTGTTCCTCCAGGGTCCTGCGCACGTCGATGGTGTCGGCGCCGCCGGTCATGGCGGCGCTGACGGTGAGGCAGCCCATCGGCCGGTCCTCGTCGGTGAACTCGTCCACGGAGTCCCGGAGCAGCCGTTCCACCGCCGCGCGCGCGGTGGGCTCACCGGCCGCGTCGACGTAGATGGCCGTGTAACGCCGCATGTACCCGAGGACGGCCTCGGCGAACACCGTGCGTTTGTCGCCGAAGGCCGCGTAGAAGCTGGACGGGGAGATCCCCATCGCGCCCGTCAGGTCGGCGAGGGAGGTGCCGTCGTAGCCGCGTTCCCAGAACAACCGGGTGGCGGTCAGCAGCGCCTCGTCCCGGTCGAAGCCGCGTCGTCGCCCGCGTCCCGGTGTGCCCATGCCCGGGATTCTGCTTGAGCGGAGCGAGGGCGCCGACTACCCTCCAATTCTGGAATGACCACTCCAGAATTGGAGGGCCGATGCGCTGGGAGTCCCGTCTCGTCCACCGCGCCGGAGCGCGGCTCCACGGCCGGTGGCGGGCCGGGCAAGGGCCGCCCCTCGTCGTCGTCCCGGGGGTGCTGGCCGAGGCCCGCGACTTCCTCCCCGTGGCCGGGGCGTTCGGCCGTCCCGAGCCCACGCTCGTCCTCGACCGGCGTGGGCGTGGCCGCAGCGGACCGCTCGGGGAGGACTACTCCACGCGCACCGAGGTGGCCGACCTCCTCGCCTGGGTCGACGAGCTGGCGAGCCCGGTTCGGCTCGTGGGGTGGAGCTACGGAGCCACCATCGCCCTGGAGGCGGCGGCGCTCGACGACCGGGTCCTCGGCGTCGTGGCCTACGAACCGGTGCTCGCGCCCTTCGCCGAGCACGTCCTGCCCGCGCTGCGCGGCGCCGACCTCGACACCAGGGTGGAGATCGTCAACGTGGACATCGCGCGCCTACCGCGCGAGCGGGTGGCGGCCCTGCGCGGCACGCCGGCCTGGGCACGGCTCCGGGAACTCGCCGCTCCCCTTCCCGAGGAACACGCCGCGCTGAACCGGTTCCGCCCCGACGCCGCCTGGTCCGGCCTCGCCGCCGACCTCGTCCTCGGTGAGCACAGCAGGGGGCGCCCGCCCTACGGCGACGCCTTCGAGCGGGTCGCCGACCTGCTGCCGCTGTCGCGCACCACCCTCCTCCCCGGACACGGGCACCTCGCCCACGCCGAGGACCCCGTGGCGCTGGGCCGGCTGATCGGCACGCTGCTCTGAGCTCGGACGTCCACGGCGGCACCTCGCAGAGGCCACACCGGCCGCTCCACACCGAGCCGTGCGGACCGCGCGGGTGGACTCCAGGCACGGATCTCCCCTCCCTCGCGGCGACGGGGACGACCCCGGCCGACCGCGACGGCGGTACCGCCCCCGTCGTGCGTCGTCCTGGTGCAGGATGGGTTTCGGTGGGAGTCGTTCCCGCCACCGGAACTCCGACACGCGAGGAGGTCGGGAGGGTTGGGGCGCAAGCGTCGTTGGGTTGGTGAACAGCACGTTCCGCCACCACCACCGCCCCCGGAACAGGACTCCCCGCACGGGGCCCGCACCCGGTGGGGACGTCGGCCACGGCGGGGGTGGACCGACCAGCCCTCCATCCCCCCACCGGTCGACCGCCCCGCACGCGCGCCGGACCAGGGACTCCACGGCGGGCCGACCGAACGGCACACCGCGCCGGTGCGGCACCCGGGGTGGGGCGGCCCCCGGCCAGCGGAGGAGCACCCACGGGCTCAGCCGAACCCGCCCGCACCGGGTGATCCGGCGGCGGAGGGGGCCGGAACCAGGGACGAGGACCCCACGCGGCGCCTCACCCCACCACCGCCACCCGGCTCCGGACCCGAGCGGGATGGCCGGCGGGGTGGTGACACCCGCCCGCTCCGCGACGGCGGACCGCCGCCGAGGAAGCTCACCGTGACCCGGGTCGCCCTGTACCGGGCCCGTCAGCTCTCCCTGCACGCGGTGGACCTCTTCTGGCGGGCCGCGCACGCCGACGGGGCGGCGCGGACGGGGCTGGACCGCCTCACCTACGCGGTGATGGCGAACGTCGCCGTGGACGCCGCCATCGCGGTCGCGCTGGCCAACACCTTGTTCTTCTCGGCGGCCCCCGGCGAGAGCAGGGGCATGGTGGCCCTCTACCTGCTGATCACGGTGGCCCCGTTCGCGGTGGTCGCTCCGGTGGTCGGGCCGGCACTGGACCGGATCCAGCAGGGCAGGCGGTACGCGCTGGGGGCGTCCTTCGCGGCCCGGGCCCTGCTCGTCGTGGTGATCGCCCTGAACCCCGACGGCTGGGTGCTGTACCCGGCCGCGTTGGGCTGCGTGATCATGTCCAAGTCGTTCGGCGTGCTCCGGGGAGCGGTGACGCCCCGGGTCCTCCCCGCCGAGGTCTCCCTGGTGCGCACCAACTCCCGCCTGACGATCTTCGGGTTGGCGGCCGGAGCGGTCGCCGGTGCGCTGGCCACCGGACTGGTCGCGCTGTTCGGCTCCGGCGGGGCGCTCTGGTGGGCCGCGCTGCTCGCGGTCGGGGGGACGGCGCTGTGCCTCCGCGTCCCCGCCTGGGTGGAGAACACCGACGGGGAGGTGCGGGCCACCCTCGGCGCCCGGCCGGGCGGTGCGCGACAGCCCCTGGGCCGCCTGGTGGTGCTGGGTCTCTGGGGCGCCGGGACCGCGCGCCTGTTGACCGGCTTCCTGACGTTCTTCGCCGCCTTCGCCATCCAGGCGACGGACGACACCGCGGGGATGCACGTGCTCATGCTGGCGCTCCTCGCGGGAGCGGCCGGCCTGGGCAACCTGCTGGGCAACGCCGTGGGCAGCCGGATCCGGATGAGCCGACCCGACCAGGTGGTCATCGGTGTGGTGGGCGCCGCGCTGGCCAGCACCGCGCTCGCGGCGATCGCCGCCGGCTACCCCACCGCCCTGCTGGTCGCCCTCGTCGGAGCGACAGCCAGCGCGCTGGCGAAGGTCAGCCTGGACTCGCTGCTGCAACGGGAGCTACCGGAGGAGGCCCGGGCGTCGGCGTTCGGGCGGTCGGAGACCGTGCTCCAGCTGAGCTGGGTGTCCGGTGGCGCGCTGGGGCTGCTGTTGCCGCCCACCTACTGGGTCGGGTTCGCGGTGCTGTCGGTCCTCGTGGCGGTCGGGCTCACCCAGACCATCCTGATCGGACGGGGGCGGAGCCCGCTGCCGTTCCTGGCCGCCGGTCCACCGGTGGGCCCCGGGTCCGGCGCCGGGCCGGACCACCCCCCTCCGGCGAACGAGGCGGGGACGCCGCCGGGTCGAGCCGGCCCCGGAGGCGACGGCTGATCGACGGGTTCCCGGTGGCCCCCGCCCCCGCCGGGTGGGCGGTCCGCCCGGAACCGCACCGTAAGCTCCAGCCGTGCGCATCAGGGAGCTGAGGACACGGGCCGGGCGAGGCGGCGGACGAACGGGACGGCGGCTCCGCGCCGTGGGGGCCGCAGGACTGGCAGGGCTCGCCGTCGCGGGCTGCGCGAGTCCGACGGTGCCGGCCGTCTCCTTCTACGCGGCGGGCGAGACGGCCCGGACCGGACCCGCCCAGCACTGCGACGTGCTGATCGAGGAGTGCTCGGTCGACCCGGAGGCGGTGGCGGAGCTGCGGGTACCGCCGGGGTACCCGCTCCAGGTGTCGGTGCCCGGCGAGGTGGGGGACGCCCCGTGGCAGGTGACCTTCCGCTACCGGGAGGACGGCGAGGAGGTGGAGGCCCGCAGCCCCGTTTTCCCGCCAGGGGAACGCCAGGCGTACACGCTGCGGCTCCCCGATGACGCGGCCCAACTGGAGACCGTGGAGATCCAGGAGTTCAGCGCGGTGCTGGTCGAGGACCCCGAGGGGGGCGTCGGATTCATCACGCGCGGCACCTGGGTGCTCTCGGTGGACGACCGCTGACGGGGGGGTGGCCGGCGACGAGGCCGACCGGCTGACGAGGACACCGCCTGCCCTCGCACCGGGGGACGTCCACCGGCTCACCCGTGTCCCGCCGGCGGCGAGGCCGCGCCCCGAACCAGCGGTACCCGTTCCGGCGGGTGGCGCCCCCTCGGCCACGCGACCGGCACCGGGCTCCGCCGGGACGGCGTCAGGGCTCCAGTTCGCGGGCGACCGCCCGCACCACCTCGGCGATCCGCTTGGTGTTCCGCCGGTCCGGGTAGCGGCCCCGGCGCAGCTCCGGCTGGACCTTCGCCTCCAGCAGCTTGATCATGTCCTCGATGAGGCCGTGCAGCTCCTCGGCGGGACGCCGCCGCGCCTCGGCCACCGAAGGGGGCGCGTCGAGCAGCTTGACCGACAGCGCCTGCGGACCTCGGCGGCCCTCGGCCATGCCGAACTCCACCCGCTGGCCGGTCTTGAGCGCCTCCACCCCCGGCGGGAGGGCGGACGCGCGAACGTAGACGTCCTCGCCCCCGTCCTGGGTCACGAAGCCGAAGCCCTTCTCCGCGTCGTACCACTTGACCCTGCCGCTCGGCACTGTCCTCACCGTTCCCTGTCGTCGATGGATGTCGTTCCGGTGCACTGGGTTCGTCTCCCCCGGCACGACGAACGCGCCCGGACCCAGGCATCATGGCGGATCGCACCGACCGGTACGCCGCCGTCATGGTCCCAAGCCAGGACGCGTCTCCCTCCAGCGTAAGGGGTACGTCGAGCCCGTTCCGCCGTCCTGGGTCCCGACTGCCCCCGCCCCTCCCCCGGTGACGGCGGTCGCCTCGCTACCGGCCGCCCCGTGGCGCGGCGTAAGGTGAGCCTCATGTCGTCGAAGTCCTCCCGGAGCATCGCCCTGCCGATAGCGTTCGTGCTGTTCGCGGTGGGCCTGCTGGCGGTGCTGGGCACCTTCGCCGGGTACGGCCTCGGCTACCAGGACCAGCCGGTGTGGCTGAACGTCGGGACGCTGCTCACCCCGGTCGGCCTCGCGGTCGGCGTCGTGGCGGTGCTGTTCCAGGCCCGGCGGACCCGCCGGTCCGCCCGATGACCGGAGCCGGTCCCGGCCGGGCCCTGCCCTCCGGGGAGCTCGGCTCCCTCCGGCCCCGGGCTGGGTGGTCGGCGTCGACTCCGCCGGTCGATTGACATCGAAGCGCTGTCCGGAAGAATGATCTCCGTGGACTCGGCCACCCGGTTGCCCGTTCGGGTCAAGATGTCGCTCCGGGACACCCTGTTGGCGGGGGCGGTCGAGCTCCTCACCGAACGCGGGTTCCACAAGTTGCGGATGAGCGACGTCGCCGCGACGGCGGGGGTGAGCAGGCAGACCGTCTACAACGAGTTCGGCGGCAAGGAAACCCTCGCCCACGCGGTGGCCCTGAGCAGGGCGCACGCCTACCTCGACGGTGTCGGCGCCGTACTCGCCGCCTCGGACGACCCCGTGGCGGGGGTGAAGGCCGCCGTCCGGCACACGCTGGACCGCACGGTCGAGGACCCGCTGTTGACGTCCATCCTCACCGGGATCAACGCCACCGCCCTCTTCCCGTTCCTCCACGCGCCGGACCGCGTCACGCTGCGGGCCGCCGTGGAGCTGATCAGCAAGCACCTCCGCCAGCAGCTGCCGAGGATGCCTCCCTCCGCCACCGTCTTCTACGCCGAGAGCATCGTCCGGTTGACGCTGAGCCACCTGTTGCTGCCCAGCTCCAGTCCAGCCGAGGCCGCGGACTCCGTCACGGCCATCGCGGCGACCCTGCTCGCCCCGCACCTGTCCGCCCACGCGCAGCGCCGCCGGCCGGCCAGGGGCATCGCCAAACCGGGCGGCCCCCGGGCCTCCCACCTGGGTGGAGCGAGCAACTGACCCGCTCGCGGCGGGTGCTCCCCTCGCGAACTGGGCGTACCGGGAACCACCTGCCGTGAACTGCCAACCAGTTGCGCGCGAAAGGACCACCCGGTGCGCGTCGGCCCGCTAGGGTCTCGCCATGTCGGTTGACGTATACCTCGTGGACGCCTTCAGTGACCGAGCGTTCAGCGGTAATCCCGCCGGAGTGGTCCTCCTCCCCGGGTTCCGGGACCCGGAGTGGATGCAGGCGGTGGCCGCCGAACTGAAGCACTCGGAGACGGCCTTCGTGCAGATCGGGGCCGAGGACCAGGACGAAGCCCTCCCGCTGCGGTGGTTCACCCCCGAGACGGAGGTGGACCTGTGCGGGCACGCCACACTGGCCGCCGCTCACGTGCTCGGTGGCAGCCAGCGCTTCACCACCCGCAGCGGCGAGCTGCGCTGCGTCTCCACGGGTGGGGGCTGGGTGGAGATGGACTTCCCCGCCGACCCGCCGAGCAGGGTGGACGGAGTTCCGCCCACCGGCCTCCCCGAGGTCACCGTGACCGGGATCGGCATGGGCCGGGAGGACCTGCTGGTGGAGGTCGCGTCGCCGGCCGAGGTCCGCGCCCTGCGCCCGGACCTCGCCGCGCTGGCGTCCCTGCCGGGGCGTGGGGTGATCTTCACTGCCGAGGAGACGGCCGGCGAAGCCGACTTCGTGAGCCGGTGCTTCTACCCCAAACAGGGGATCCCCGAGGACCCGGTGACCGGCTCGGCGCACTGCGTCCTCGCCGGGTGGTGGTCGGAGCGGCTGGGACGCTCGTCCCTGCTCGGTGAGCAGGTCTCCGCCCGGGGCGGGCGGGTGCGCCTGGAGCTCGAGGGTGAGCGGGTCCGGCTCGGCGGCCGCGCGGTCACCGTGCTCCGCGGCTCGCTGTACGCCTGACCGCCGGCCGGGCCGGGCCAGCGCCCACGGGCCCCAGGACCGCGACCGTCACCCGGGGAACGGGTCCGCCGACCTGCCGACCAGGTCCGCCACCGTGTCGATGATGCGGGTCGGTCGGTAGGGGTAGGCCTCGGCGGTGTCCCGGCCCGAGATCCCGGAGAGGACGAGGATGGTGGGCATGCCCGCCTCCAGGCCCGACCGGACGTCGGTGTCCATCCGGTCACCGATCATCAACGTGTTCTGCGAGTGGGTGCCCAGTGCGCGCAGGGCGGACCGCATCATCAGCGGGTTGGGCTTGCCCACGTAGTAGGGGGCCCGCCCGCTGGCCCGCTCCATCAGCGCCGCGACGGCACCGGTCGCGGGCAGCGACCCCTCCCGGCTCGGGCCGGTCGAGTCGGGGTTGGTCGCGATGAACTTCGCACCCGCCTCCAACAGGCGCACCGCCCTGGTGATCGCGGTGAAGCTGTAGGTCCTGGTCTCCCCGAGCACCACGTAGTCGGGATCGCGGTCGGTGAGCACGTACCCGACCTTGTGCAGGGCCGTGGTCAACCCGGCCTCGCCGATCACGTAGGCGGACCCGCCCGGCCGCTGGGCGTCCAGGAACTGCGCGGTGGCCAGGGCGGAGGTCCAGATCGCGTCCTCGGGGACGTCGAGACCGTTGCCGAGCAGCCGGGCCCGGAGGTCGCGGGGGGTGTGGATCGAGTTGTTGGTGAGCACCATGAACCTGATCCCGCGCTCGGTGAGCTCGGCGAGCAGCTCACCGGCTCCCGGGACCGGGTGCTCCTCGTGCACCAGCACGCCGTCCATGTCGAACAGGTACGACCAGGCCGGCTCCTCGGACGGGACGGACTCGGGGACGCTCGCTGCCTCGCTCACCGAAACATGCTGCAACGGGAGGCACCGTCAGCGCTACCGGTGTGTCCGACTCGTCCGGTCCGCCGGTCCGCCGGGATCGGCGCTCTCCGGCCGGAGGTCACGTCGGGGGCCGCGGCGTCTCCACCACCACGTGGGTCGACTTGACGACGGCGACGGCGAGCACCCCGGGTTCCAGCCCCAGCTCGCGGACCGCCTCCGTGCTCATCAGCGACACCACCCGGTGCGGCCCGCACACCAGCTCCACCTTGGCCATCACGGTGTCGGCGACGACGTCGGTGACCAGGCCGACGAACCGGTTGCGGGCCGAGCGACCCACGGCGGAGGGATCGGGCACCGCGCGGGCCGTGGAACCCGCGAAGGCGGCGAGCACCGCGCCGTCCACCACCTTGCGACCCGCGGCGTCGACCTCACCGGCGAGCTGCCCGGAGTCGAGCCAGCGGCGGACGGTGTCGTCACTGACCCCCAGGAGCCCGGCTGCCTCGGAGATGCGGTAGAGCGGCACGGCGCGACACTACTCGGCGGCCGACCGGCCGCCGTGGCACACCGCCGCGCGGCGCGCCGAGGCCCCGCTCGTCGCCGGCGTCGATGGCCTCCCGGACGGCGCCGATCATCCGCAGGCAGTAGTCCTCGATCACCGCCAGTTCCTCGTCCCCGTACTCGGCGACCAGCTCCTCGGTGAACGGGACGAGTGCCTCGACGGTCCCGGAGGGCACCGGCGAGGGCGCGAGCCGGACCCGGACCCGCCTCCTGTCGTCCGGGTCGGGGACGCGGACGACGTACCCCGCTTCCTCGAGGCGGTCGAGCAGACCGGTGACCGCGCCCGTGGACAACCCGACTCCCTCGGCGATCTCCCCGGCGCTGAGGGGTACCGGTGCGCGGCTGACGAGGTCGAGGCACTTGTAGGCGGTCGGCGACAGGCCGAGTCGTTCGGCGAGCCGACCGTGGAGCAGGGCGGTCGCCGCTCCGAGTTCGCGGCTCAGCTCCGCGAGCCTGGCCGCTCGCCCGGCGCGCTCGGACATGGGCACCTCGCCTGCGTGTTCCTGGCCGTCCCCGGTGGGCGGTCCTCGACCGGGCGGCTGACCCGCGGATGGTAAACCGGCGGGCCACCGCCCGTCGGATCGACCCCTCCGCCCCAGCTCCGGGTGCCCGCTCCCCGGGCGGCTTCGCCGCCGCACTCTAGGCTGGGACAGATGACGGCGGTTGATCTGGGCATGCCGAGGGTCCCCCGGTCCCGGGACCTGCCACCCCGGCCCGGGACACCAGAACTCGTGGACCGTTACCAACGGGTCGCCACCGACCTGCGGGTCTCACTGATCGACAAGTGCAACCTGCGCTGCCACTACTGCATGCCGGCGGAGGGGCTGGACTGGCTGCCCGCCCGGGAGCTGCTCACCACGCGGGAGGTGGTCCGGCTGGTCCGGATCGCGGTGGAGCGCCTCGGGGTCACGGAGCTGAGGTTCACCGGAGGGGAGCCCCTCCTGCGCCCGGACCTGGAGGAGATCGTGGCGGCCGCCGCCGCGCTGAGTCCGAGGCCGGGGATCTCGTTGACGACGAACGGCATCTCGCTGCGGTCCCGGGCGGCCGCGCTGGCCGCCGCCGGCCTGGACCGGGTGAACGTGTCGCTCGACTCGGTGCGGCCGGAGACGTTCCGGCGCATCACCCGGCGGGACCGGCTCGCCGACGTCCTGGACGGCCTCGCCTCGGCGGCGGAGGCCGGACTGCGTCCGGTCAAGGTCAACGCGGTCCTGCTCCCCGGGGTCAACGAGCACGAGGCGGTCGAGTTGGTCCGGTTCTGCCTCGCCCACGGGTACGAGCCCCGCTTCATCGAACAGATGCCGCTCGACGCGCAGCACGGGTGGGACCGGTCGGCGATGGTGACGGCCGACCGCATCCTGGAGCTGCTCTCCGAGTCGGTCCGGCTCACGCCGGCCACCGACGACCGGGGTTCCACGCCCGCCGAGCGGTGGCTCGTGGACGGCGGTCCCGGCACCGTGGGCGTCATCGCGTCCGTCACCCGACCGTTCTGCGGGGCGTGCGACCGCACCAGGCTCACGGCCGACGGGCAGCTCCGGTCGTGCCTGTTCTCCCAGGAGGAGACTGATCTGCGGGCACTGGTCCGGGCGGGGGCCGACGACGACGGCATCGCCGCGGCCTGGCGCGAGGCGATGTGGGGGAAGCCCGCCGGCCACGGGATCGACGACGAGGACTTCGTCCAGCCCCAGCGCCCGATGAGCGCCATCGGCGGCTGAGCCGTCTCCACGCCCGTCGGGGATGACGGCCCGGCGCGGGCTCCACCGTGTTCCCGTCTCCCGTTTCCCGTGCTTGTCACCTCCGCTCCTGAGCGGCAGTGCCGGCGACGCGCGGGCGGGACGCACGCGCGGGCGGAGGGCGCCCGCGGCCGCGTCTGGCACCAGCGTGCCGCTCGGACGGGAAGAGCGGGGGACGGGCGAGGACGTTCGCCCCCGAGGAGGAGAGGACAGGAAGTGCGGAGCACGACAGGTGTCCCGGGGCGGGGAGCGCCCGACGAACGGTTCTTCGTCCTGACCGGGGGGCCGGGGTCGGGCAAGACGACGATCCTCGACGAGCTGGCGGCCCGAGGGATGGCGGTGACACGAGAGGCCGGGCGCGGGATCATCCAGGACCAGGTGCTGGTGGGCGGACCGGCACTGCCCTGGGCGGACCCCGCGCTGTTCGCCGAGCTGATGCTCTGCTGGGAGCTCCGCTCGTACCGCGCCGCCGCCGAGGAGGCGGGACCGGTCTTCTTCGACCGGGGCACGCCGGACGTCCTCGGCTACCTGCGGCTGTCCGGTGCGAGGGTGCCGCCGCACGTCCAGCGGGCGGCGCGGGAGGTCCCCTACCACCGCCTGGTGTTCGTGACCCCGTACTGGCCGGAGATCTTCCACCACGACGCGGAGCGGAGGCAGGACCACGCGGAGGCGGAACGGACCTGCGAGGTGATGCTGGCGGTGTACCGCGAACTCGGCTACGAGACGGTGCTCGTCCCGAGGGGGACGCCCGCCGAGCGGGCCGACTTCGTCCTGGAACGCGTTCGCGACCAGCGCCCGGCTCCCTGCGAGGTGGCCGGGCACGGGGAGCGGGCCGAGTCCCCACCGGCGCTCCCCTGACCAGTCGACCGGCAGCGCGTCACCGACGGCACGTCCGGGCCGCCAGGGGACGACGTCCGGCGTCGGGACCCGCCGCCAGTCGCCCGCCGAGGGCGCTGAGGGCGCGAGGGCGCTGAAGGCGCGAGGGCGCTGGGGGCGCTGGGGGCACTGGGGGCGCCTGGAAATCCTCGGCCGGGCGGCGGCACGTGGTACTGTCATCGACAGATTCCCTTTCAGCGAAAGATCGGAGCCGCGTGGCCACCGCTGGTGTCACCATCGCCACCCTCGCGGGACTCGCCATCCTCACGATCGGCGTCCTCTACCTCCTGGCGCCCCGCCCGATGGCGGCCAGCTTCGGCCTGCCCTCCGTCCCGGAGGGCAGGGACGTGGCCTGGCTGCGCCTCAAGGGCGTACGCGACCTCGCCACCGGGGTCGTCGCCTTCACGGTGCTGTTCACCGCCCCGGCCGCCACCCTGGGGTGGACCGTCGCCGCCTTCACCATCGTTCCCATCGGTGACGCGGTGACGGTGCTCCGCGCCGACGGGCGCCGGAGCGCCGCCTACGGGATCCATGGGGCGACGGCCGTGTTGATGCTCATCGCCGCTGGCTTCCTGGTGAGCGCCGCATGACGGGCCAGGAGCACCCGCCCCCGACGGACCCGAGGGAGCGCCGCCGGCTCGCTCGCCGTCACGAGATCATGGACGTCGCCCTGGCGATCGCCGAAGGCGAGGGTTGGGAGGCGGTGACGACCCGTCGGGTCGCCCGGTCGATCGACTACAGCCAACCCGTCATCTACCAACACTTCGCCAGCCGGGACGACCTCGTCGCGGCGATCGCCCGGCGGGGCTTCGACACCCTCACCGGCGAGATCGAGAGCGTCGCGCGCACCGGGGGCGCCCGCCCCTTCGAGGGGCTGTGCCGCCGTTACGTCGAGTTCGGCCGCCGCCGCCCCCGCCTGTACGAGGTGATGTTCGGTGCGCCCACGAGCCTGGTCTTCGCGACCGCCGACACCCCGGAGGAACTCCGGCGGACGTTCCTCACCCTGCGGGAGCTCGTCGCACGGGGACACCAGTCGGAGGACGCGGACGGAGTGACCGAGTTCTTCTGGGCCTGTTGCCACGGCCTCGTCTCCCTGCTGCTCGCGGGCCGGATCCCCGAGACCCGGGTGGAGGAGCACGTGCGCCGGATCGGCCACCTGCTCGACGGATGAGGAGCGCGCCCCCGCCGCGCGCCCCCCTCGGCGGACCTCGAGGCGGCGGAGGAGGGAGCACCAGGAAGGATGCGGAGGATGAGCCACGAAACGTCGCCGCCCGAGGCCGGGAACCGCATCGTCGTGCGGTACTTCGCGGGCGCCGGGGCGGCCGCCGGCACGGGCCAGGAGTCCCTGCCGCTCCCGGACGGCGAGCCCACGGTGGCGGCGGTGCTGGCGATGGTGAGCGACCGGCACGGGGAGCGCCTGGGCCGGGTGCTGCGCGGGTGCAGCTTCCTCCTCGACGGTGTAGCGGTGCGTGACCGGAACACGCCGATCACGGCCGGGAGCGAGCTGGACGTCCTCCCGCCGTTCGCCGGTGGTTGAACGAGTCGTTGACCCTCCGCATCCAGCGTTCCCCTACAAGAACTTCACATCCTCACCCCTTTGGGGGTAATCACCATCCGTCGATCGCCCAATCGCCTACCGTGAGCAAGGAACGTGAGCCAGGACTCACGCGCCGTGATCGATATCAGGATGGACACGGGGGGATAACGGCCCGCTGACCAGGCACGATGGCCGCATCGATGAACACCCCTCCGTGTTACTGTGACGAGCGTCACCATTGATAGGGTTTGGGATTTGTCCGGCGCTTACGTAGCGTCGCCTCTCGGTCGCCCCGAACGGCCATGACAACCGAGGAGTCCGCCGCGCCGAACCCTGTCCAGCGGGCTCCCCACCCCCGAACCACAGAGCCGGACAGGGACTCAGAAAGCCAGGGCGCATCCAGCGCCAGGCCGGACAGGGAGCCGCCCCGCCACGAGCGGGACCGGATTCCAGCAGGCGCGGGTAGGAGAGAGGGACATGTCTCGCTACCAAGGCAAGCACCGCAAGGCTTCCGCTTCCAGCCGCACCTTCGCCCGGATCGCCGTCGCCGGCGCCATCGTCGGTGCCCCGCTGGCCATGGCCGGAACCGCGCAGGCCGCTGACTGGGACACGCTCGCGCAGTGCGAGAGCAGCGGAGACTGGAGCATCAACACCGGCAACGGCTACTACGGCGGTGTGCAGTTCTCCCCGACCACCTGGGTCGAGTTCGGCGGCACCGAGTACGCGCCGATGGCTCACCAGGCGACCCGTGAGCAGCAGATCGCGGTCGCCGAGCGGGTGCTCGCGGTCCAGGGCCCCAACGCCTGGCCGGCCTGCAGCGCCAAGACCGGCTGGCACCTGCAGGAGGGCGCGCCCGTCGCCGCTCCTGAGCCCGCCCCCGAGCCCGTCGCCGCCGAGGAGCCGGCTCCCGCGCCGGAGCCCGCCCCCGAGCCCGTCGCGGCGGAGGCCCCCGCCCCCGCCCCGGCCCCGGCCCAGCCCGCGGACATCCAGAACCACCCCGAGGGCAACTACACCGTCGAGGCCGGCGACACGCTGTCCAAGATCGCGGCTGAGCACGGCACCACGTGGCAGCGCATCCACGAGGACAACGAGGACGTCATCAACGACGCCGACCTGATCTACACCGGTCAGGTCATCCTGGTGAACGGTTCCTGACGACCGCGAACCCACGCCGAGGTCCCACCGCTTTCCCCCGGGCGGTGGGACCTCGGCGTTCGCGTGTCGGGACGTGACGACGCGGGACCGGCCGGTGCCCCGGACCGGCTCCCCCGGCCCGTCGCCCAGCCAGCGGCCGCTCGACGCGGCCAGCCGCTCAACGCAGATAGCCGCGCGTCTCGAAGTCCTCGTCGTCGTCCTCGTCGTCGCGGCGGCGGCCCCGAGAGCTCGGCGGGGGCCCGAACATCGCGGCCCGCCGCTCGGCGTCCACCTCCGCCTGGACCTCCTCCTCCTGACGCCGGCCCTCCTCGGCCGCCTCGGCCCGCTCCTCCTCACTCAGCCCTCGGTAGGCGTCGGCGAGGTTGACCAGCGCCGGGGCGGCGGCCCTGGCGAACGCGGGTTCGCGCAACAGGTCCCGAGCCCCCCGCCGCCCGTTGGCGACATCGTCGAGCAACGCCCGCAGCTCGGGGTCCCGCGCGCGGTCCCGCGCCGCTCGCACCGAACGCAGGATGCGCCGCGAACGGGCCTCGTCTCCTCCCGCGATGTCCAGCATCGGTTCCCGGGACTCGGGATTCCCACCGGTGGTCGACACGTCAGCTCCCTCCTGGGTGCGTGTAGCCCGCCCCGGGCAGCGGGACGGTCTCCTCGAGGTTCAGGGAGGCGGTCAGCCCCTGGACGATCCCGGTCAGCGCGTACACCGCCGTGATCATCAGGCCGATGGCCTCGATGGCCTGCGCCCACTTCGCCAGGGCCTTGCCGATGGTGTAGACGGCGGCGGCGATCGCGACCGCCGTGGTCGTGCCCGCCGTGAACAGTCCGGTGGCTCCGCCCAACGCCTCGAAGATCAGCTCGATGACCAGGTCGACCAGCGCCGAGATGATGTTCTCCAGCGCCTTCAACTGGAAGTAGATGGCGCGCTTGAGCTCTCCGAAGCCCTCCGCGGCCTCCGCTATCACCGTCCGCTGCTCCCGCAGGGCCTCGGCCACCCTGCCGAAGTAGTCGTCGGCCGCCGACGCGGCGTTGCCCTCCCAGGCGAGACCGGGCACCAGGTCCGCCAGCTGGTCGGCGTAGGCGCCGTGGAACTCGGCGAGGTTGTTCAGCGCCGCCTCGGCCTTCCCGACCTCCTCCCAGTTCCCGACGATCTTCTCGCCGAGCTCCGTGACGGGGTCGACTCCGAGTAGCTCCTTGCACCCCATCCTGATGTAGTGGGTGATGCTGAACCAGTCGGTGAACCCGAGGACCTTCTCGGCCCACGTCGGCATCACCTCCTCCGCCTCCGGCGCGGTGAGCACCTCGGCGGGACTGCTGGCTGCCATGCGTCGAACTCCTTCCGGGCCGGAAGCCGTCAGTCCTGGTCGAACGAGTGCTCGGGCGAGTAGGTCGCGTCGATCCTGGCGGCCTCGGACTCCTCCAACCCGGCGTAGTCCTCGCCCGCCGCCTTCATCGCCGTCGCCGACTCCTCCATCCGGGAGCGCAGCACCAGCGCGTTCCCGGAGATCGCCGTGGCGACCTGGGTGCAGAACTCGACGAGGGAGCCGTAGACCAGGCCCAACTCCTCCGACTTGACCATGATGTGCTCCATGGCGTACTCGGATGCCGTGTTCGCGTCCTCGGCGAGGGAGTTCAGCAGGGTGGGGCCCTGGGTGATCAGGGTGTCCGGATCGTCGAGCTCGTAGCCCGAACCGGCCATGGCGGCCTCCTGGTGTCGCGGGACGGGGGAAGCCCCGCACCGGCACCCCGGCCTCGGACCGGGTGTCGACACCGCGCTGCCGGCGACGGGGCCGTCACCGTCTCCGACGCCCCGCCCCTCGGCCCAGTTCCGTATCCGATGGTGGATATTCGCACGTCAGGAGGGGGGCGATACGGTGGATCGCCCTCGGTCGCGCCCTCAGCCGCCCAACGGATGTCGCACCGGATGCGCGGGTGGGCGGCCACCGCTCACGGGCAGTTCACCCATTCCTCGCTACCGTCCGCGAACCGCTGCCGCTTCCACACCGGGAGCCGCCGCTTGACCTCGTCGACGAGTTCGGCGCAGGCCGCGAACGCCTCGGCCCGGTGGTCGGCGGCCACGGCGCAGGCCAGGGCGCACTCCCCGATGGCGAGCCACCCCGCCCGGTGGCTGACGGCGAGGGCCCGCAGGCCGGGCATACGGCCCGCCACGTCCTCGGCCACCTCCCGCAGCACCTGTTCCGCGCTCGGGTGCGCGACGTACTCCAGGTCCCGAACAGCCCGCCCGTGGTCGTGGTCACGGACCTCCCCGGAGAAGGTGACCACCGCACCGGCCTGCCGGCGCGACACGGCCGAGGCGTGGTCCGCCAGGCTCAGCGGACCCGTCGTGACGGACACGAGGGGGATCTCCGGCCCCGGTGCCGAGGTGGGGCGCGCGGGCGTCCCCGTCGCCGGCGACGCGGTTCCCGACGCTGCCGGCCCGGCCGGCTGTTCGTCCGCCGCGCCACCCGAGGGCTCCGAGGGCACGGCCGGGGGGTGGTCGCCACCGGCGATCTGGTCGAGGGCGTGGGCGAACACCCCGTCCAGGACGGCGAGACCGTCGCGCACCCCGCCTGTCGACCCGGGCAGGTTCACCACGAGGGTGGCACCGGCGGTGCCAGCGAGGGCGCGGGAGAGAACGGCCGTGGGAACGGCGGGCAGCCCGGACCGCCGGATCGCGTCGGCGAGCCCGGGGAGTTCCCGGTCCAACAACGGCCGGGTCACGTCGGGCGTGCGGTCGGTCGGGCTGATCCCCGTGCCCCCGGTGGTCAGCACGACCGAGACGCGGTCCTCGAGCGCCCGTCGGAGTTCCTCCGCCACCGGTGCCCCGTCGGGGACGACGACCGCGTCGGGGACCCGGAACCCCCGCTGCCGGAGCCAGTCGACGACCAGGGGCCCGGTGCGATCCGGGTAGACGCCGGCGGCGGCGCGGTTCGACGCGGTGATGACCCTGGCCTCGCCCGGGTCGGACGTCAGTTCCGGTCGGTCGGCCGTGTCCATGAGCCCGTCCTGCCCCCGTCCTTGCTCTCCACCCGGACACCGTCGAGGACCGCGGCCGGGTCGACGGCCTTCACCATGTCGTGCAGCGTGAGTCCCGCGACCGTGACCGCGGTCAACGCCTCCATCTCCACCCCGGTCCGGTCCGTGGTCCGGACGGTGGCGGTGATGGCCACGCTGTCCTCGTCCGGACGGAGGTCGACCTCGACACCGGACAGCGCGAGGGGGTGGCACAGCGGCACCAGGTCGGGCGTCCGCTTCGCGCCCATGATCCCGGCCAGTCGCGCCGTCGCCAGCGCGTCACCCTTGGGCAAACCGCCCTCCGCGATCAGGTCCACCACCTCCCGGGTGGTGCGCAGGACACCGCTGGCGACCGCGACGCGGGCCGTCACCGCCTTCTCCGACACGTCCACCATCCGGGCCGCACCGGTGTCGTCGACGTGGGAGAGCCGGGCACGCTGGTCCATGACGCATGATCCTAGGCGGTGGGAGGTGCGCCGGCGCGCCCCAGGTCAGCCGGCGGGCACCCGCCGCATCGCCCAGGTGCGCGGGCCACCGGAGGGCAGGTCCACCTCGGCGACCACCCGGAAGCCGTGCCGCTGGTAGAAGCGGACGTTGCGCTCGTCGGAGGTCTCCAGGAACGCGTCTGAGCCCGCCTCCTCGGCGGCCGCCAGTCCCGGCCGGAGGAGCGCGCCACCCACGCCCCGCCCCTGCCAGCTCGGGTCGATCCCGATGGTCGCCAGGAACCAGACGGGCTCGGTGGGGCGGTGCGGGGTGAGTGCCTCCTCCACGGAGGCGGCGATCGCGGCCCGGTCACCCGCCAGTTCGCCCACCTCGGCCGCCACCGGGCCGAAGGCCGCCTCGACGTCGGTGTCCGGCGTCGTCCACGCCGCGGCACCGACGACACTCCCACCGGACTCGGCCAGCCAGACGCGGCCGTGGGGCAGCGCGATGCGCCCCACCATCAGCTCCTGGCCCCGGCGCACCCGCTCGGCGTGGTCGTCGGCGGCGACGGTGTGCCGGAGGAACGGGTAGTCGGAGAAGGCCGAGGCGAGCACGCGGCCGATCGCCGGGACGTCCTCGGCCACCGCGAGGCGTACGGACACCGGGGTGTTCCCGGAGGTGGAACCGGATGACATGGTGGAGGGCACCTTCCGCCGTCGGAGTCCACGCCCCCTTCGCCGGGGCGCGGCCGTAGCCTGCGCCACCGGGGCGGCGGATGTCATCCCGTTTTCGCCCCGGGACCCTCAGCCCTCCCGGGACCGCTCGGCCGCGGCGCGGACCGCCTCCGCCACCGCCGGCGCGACGGCCGTGTCGAACACGCTCGGCACGATGAACGAGGCGTTCAGCCGCTCGCCGTCCACCACGTCGGCCACGGCGCTCGCCGCGGCGACCAGCATGTCGTCGGTGATCTCGTGGGCCTGCGCGTCGAGCAGGCCCCGGAAGACCCCGGGGAAGGCCAGCACGTTGTTGATCTGGTTCGGGTAGTCGCTGCGGCCCGTCGCGACCACGGCGGCGTGCTGCTGCGCCTCGAGCGGGTCGATCTCGGGGTCCGGGTTGGCGAGGGCGAAGACGATCGCGTCGTCGGCCATCGTCCGGACCTGCTCGGCGCCGAAGAGGTTGGGCGCGGACACCCCGATGAAGACGTCGGCTCCCACGAGCGCGTCGTGCAGGGACCCGGTCACGCCCTCCTTGTTGGTGTGCTCGGCGATCCACTTCATGTTGGGGTCCATGTCCGACCTACCGGTGTGGACGATGCCGTCCACGTCCACGGCGAGGACGTCCGCGGGGGCGGTGCGCAGCAGCAGTCGGATGATGGCCGACCCGGCGGCCCCGACGCCGCACACGGCCACCCGGCAGTTCTCGAGTTCCTTGCCGACGACCCGCAGGGCGTTGCGGAGAGCGGCGATCACCACGATCGCGGTGCCGTGCTGGTCGTCGTGGAAGACCGGGATGTCCAACTTCTCGCGCAGCCGGTGCTCGATCTCGAAGCAGCGCGGCGCGGCGATGTCCTCCAGGTTGATGCCGCCGTAGACCGGCGCGAGGAGCTCCACCGTGCGGATGATCTCCTCGGTGTCCTGGGTGTCCAGGCAGATGGGCCAGGCGTCGACGTCGGCGAACTTCTTGAACAGCGCCGCCTTGCCCTCCATCACCGGCAGCGCGGCGGCGGGACCGATGTTGCCCAGGCCCAGGACCGCGGAACCGTCGGTCACCACGGCGACGGTGTTCCGCTTGATGGTCAACCGGCGGGCGTCGTCGGGGTTGGCCGCGATCGCCTGGCAGATCCGGGCCACGCCCGGCGTGTAGGCGCGGGAGAGGTCGTCCCGGTTCCGCAGCGCGACCTTGGAGTGCACCTCCAGCTTCCCGCCGAGGTGCACCAGGAACGTCCGGTCGGAGACCTTCCTGACCGTCACGCCGGGCAGCGAACCGAGCTCCTGGGTGATGTCGTTGACGTGCTCGGTCGAGGTCGTGTTGCAGGTGATGTCGACGACGATCCGGTCGGTGTGGGACTCGACGATGTCGAAGGCGGTGATCACACCGCCGACCCTGCCGACCGCGCTGGTGAGATCACCCGCGGCGCTCGCGGACGGCGGAGCCTCCACGCGGACGGTGATCGCGTAGCCGGGGCCGGGAACCGGCATCGTGTCCTCCCTGTTTCACCTGTTCAGGCGCGATAGCGTTGGGACAGCGTAGTTCACAGCGCTCGCGTGGCGATCAGGGGTGGAGCAGCCCGGCGGAGGAGGAAGCCGCAGTTGGGGCGGCGTGCGCGCCCCCGGAGGCGGCGCGGGGCGAGCGCGCCGCCCGGAGGCGTCACAGTCTGACGTTCATCACCTGTTGATCCTGGTGACGGGGTGCCGGTAGGGCAGCTTGTCCTGGGGCAGCGGGAACTCCACCTCACCGAAGGGGGACAGCGCCCCGGCCACGGGGGCGGCCAGCTCGCTCACCGCGTACTTGCCCTCGTGGACGTCCGGCCACGTCGGTTCCATCCGGTCACTCGGCACAGGCTTGGCCACGGCTCCTCCTGATCGCAACGGGTCGTCTCGCACCCGGCGGACGGCCGCCTGACGGCCCCACGGGCGGCGGGTGCTGCTCATCAGTGTGCCCGATACGGGCTAACGTGGACGCCGATGCCCGGCACCTCACTCGCGGACTGGCTGCGTGACCAGGACGACGGCACGCTCGCGGCCCTGCTGCGGGCGCGCCCTGACGTGGCCACCCCGCCCCCCGCGGACAGCTCGGTCCTGGCCACCCGCGTCGGAGTCCGGGTGTCCGTCGCCCGGGCCTGCGATGACCTCGACGCCCGTTGCCTGGACATCCTCACCGCCCTGCTGGTCCTCGACGCCGACCGTCGGCCCGCCTCCCGGTCGGAGCTCGACCGGCTGCTGGGCGACGCGGTACCCGCCGAACCGCTGCGCGACTCGCTCACCACGCTCACGCACCGCGCGCTGGTGTGGACCGTGGGCGACGGGGCTGAGCTCGCCGTCGTCCCCAGCCTCCGCGAGGTTCTGGGCCCCTACCCGGCCGGGCTGGGCAGGTCGGTCCCCGACCTGGCCGGGGTCGACCCGCTCGCCAGGGTGGCGGAACTGGGCGAACCGGAACGCCGGCTGCTCGACACCCTCGCCGCGGGCCCGCCGGTCGGGGCCACCCGGGAGGCGGGCAGCCCGGTGCCGACACCACCCCGGACGCCCGTGCAACGCCTGCTGGCGGCGGGGCTGCTGGTGCGGCGGGACAGCGAGACCGTCGAACTGCCCAGGGAGGTCGGGCTGGCCCTGCGCGGTTCCGACCCGCTCCCGGGCTTCCGCGGCACCCCACCGGTCCTGGACACCGCCCCCCGTGACGCCGCACTCGTCGACGCCACCGCCGCCGGCGCGGCGATGGAACTGGGCCGGCAGGTGGAGGCGGTGCTGCGCCTGTGGTCGGCCGACCCCCCGCCCATCCTGAAGTCCGGCGGGTTGGCGGTCCGGGAGCTCAAACGGGTCGCGAAGGCCGTGGACTGCGCCGAGGGGCACGCCGCCCTGCTGGTGGAGCTGGCGGTGGGCGCGGGGCTGGTCGCGGCCAGCGGGGAGGAGTCGGGCGACTGGCTGCTCAGCACAACGGCGGACCAGTGGCTGAGCGCGCCCCCCGAGCTGCGCTGGGGGGCGTTGGCCAGGGCGTGGCTCCACCTCCCCCGCCTCCCCGGGCGGACGGGTGCGCGCGACGAGCGCGACCGCGCGCTCGGCCCGCTCTCCGACGACCTGCGCTTCCCGCAGGCCCCCCTGGAACGGGTCCGCGTGCTGGATCTCTTCGCCGGGCTGGCCCCGGGCACGGTGGTCCGCGACCAGGAACGGGCCGTCGCGGTCCTCGCCTGGCGGGCCCCCCGCCGCGGCGGACGGCTCCGGGACCAGCTGGCCCGGTGGACCGTCGAGGAGGCGACCTCGCTCGGCGTGCTGGCGTTGGGCGGGCTCTCCACGGCGGGCAGGGCGCTGCTCGCCGAGGCGAGCGGTGCGCCTCCGGAGGACGAGCCGACCCGCCTGATGGGGGCAGCGATGCCCCCGCCGGTGGACCACGTGCTGGTCCAGGCCGACCTGACCGTCGTCGCCCCCGGCCCACTCGAACCCGGGCTCAGCGACATGATGGGGCTGGTCGCGGACGTGGAGTCCGCGGGAGGGGCCACCGTCTACCGGGTCACCGAGAGCACGGTGCGCCGAGCTCTCGACGCCGGTCACACCGCGGCCGAGCTGCACGACTTCTTCCGCACCCGGTCCAGGACGCCCGTCCCCCAGTCGCTGTCCTACCTCCTCGACGACGTGGCGCGGCGGCACGGGCTGCTCAGGGTCGGCACGGCGGAGTGCTTCGTCCGCTGCGAGGACCCCGTCCTGCTCGCCGAGGTGCTGAGCAGTCCCAGGACGACCGACCTCGGGTTGCGCCGGATCGCCCCCACGGTGGCGATCAGCCCGCTACCCCTCGGTGACGTCCTCGCCGAGTTGCGGGCGGCGGGGTTCGCCCCGGCCGCCGAGGACACCGGCGGGCAGCTGCTCGATCTGCGACCCCCCGGACGCCGCACGGCCCGGCGCGCCGCTCCGGGCCGGCGGACCGTGCCGACCGGCGCCCTCGGTGAGGAGCGGGTGCTCGAGCTGGTCGCGCACCTCCGGGCGGGCGACCGCGCCGGAGCGGCCCAACGGGGTCGCACGGCCTCCTCGGGCGTCGGGAACGGGACCAGCTCGTCGGCGGCGCTCAGCCTGTTGCACCAGGCCGTCCGCGCCGGGCGCAGCATCTGGATCGGCTTCGTCGACTCGCACGGCACCGCCACCCAGCGGGTGGTGCGCCCCGTCCGCATCGGCGGCGGGTACGTGGAGGGCTTCGACCAGGACCAGGCCGCCTGCCGGTACCCGCTGCACCGCATCACCAGCGCGGCCCTGGTGGAGGACTGAGGGGAGCCGCGTCGCCTGGTTCGGGCGGCCCGCCGCCCTGATCAGTTGGGCGACCAGAGCGGCGTCGCACCGGTGCGGCCCGACGGCGGGCGGGTCCACAGGTACCGGGGACGCACCACCCGGTAGCTTGGCGACGTCGGCGCCCCCGGCTCACCCGGTTCGGGCAGGGAGAGCAACTCGACGACCACCTCGACGAACCCTCCCTCCGCCGCCCACAGCAGGGTGGCGTTCCCGGGGCCGCTGGGGCCGGCCACCATCCTCGCCGCGTGGGCATCCGCCAATCCCGTGACCCTGAGCAGGTCGATGTGGAGCCCGTGGTCGCGGGCGAAGAGCTCGGCGCGCGCGGTCCGGCCACGCGCGGGCAGCCGAACGTGGGTGAAGTTCCTCGCGGTCAACGCTCGGACCGCGTCCTGGACGGCTCGCATGTCGCTCCCGGGCGGACCGCGCGGACCGCCCCGAGTGGGGCCGGGGTGGGAACGGCGGCGGTCGCCGAACGTCCCGCTGTCGCCGTCGAGTCTGCCCGCGGGGACGTGGGCACGCGGTGTGGTGGTGGCGCCCCGGGTGCGGCGACCGGGCGGCGGCAGCCGTCCCGTCGGCCTGACCCGCGCCGACGCGACGTCGTTCCCGCTCCGGGCCTCGTGCTCCGGATGCGGTCATGGAGCGGGAACACCGAGGGACGAGCGGGGCGAGGGTGGACGAGGGCAGCGTGCGGCAGGAGGTCGTGCTCGACGTGCCGCCGCCACGAGCCTGGCGACTGGTGACGCGGCCGGACCACCCTCGGGTCTGGTACGCCTTCGACGGCGCGGCCCTGGACGGCAGGGCGGGCGGCCTGGTCGAGTACCGCCGGCGTGAGCACGGCGGGTACCTCGGGGTCGTGGAGGAGTTCGACCCGCCGACGCTCCTCCGCTACCGGTGCTCGACGCTTCCCGAACGCCCACCCCAGCCGGGCGGGCTGGCCACCGTCACCGTGCGACTGGAGGCCCGGTCACCCACCTCGACGCTGGTCCGGGTGGTGGAGAGCGGACTGACGGCGTTGGAGGTGTCCCCGGAGGATCGGCGGCAGTACCGGACGGCGACGGCGATGGGCTGGGCTGGTGGCCTCGCGCTCCTGGTGGGACCGGCGGCCTCGGCGGCGGACCGGGATCCGTGAGGCCGGTCCGCCACGACGGCCTCCCCCGGTCCGAACCGTTCCGCCGACGTCACCCCGCACCGGTCACACCGTCCTCGCCCGCCCGGTGGCGGAGCAGGTCGCCGGGGCTGAGGGCGGACAGCGCCCGCACCTCCCGGGAGAGGTGCGCCTGGTCCGCGTACCCCGCCTCCCCGGCCAGCCCGGCCAGGGACCTCCGTTGGCGGTGCGGCGACTCCGCGAGGCGGAGGAACCGGTGCAGGCGGAACGTGCGGTGCAGCTCCTTCGGCCCGAGGCCCGCGTGCGCGAGCACCAGGCGGCGGAGCTGCCGACCGGACACCCCCAGGTCGGCGGCCATCCGTTCGACCCGGGCCGCCGGGTCCCGCGCCAGCCGGTCCACCGTTCGGCGCACCCTCGGATCGGGAGCGGAACAGGCCCACCTCGTGCGGGTCGCACCGGCCGCCCCCGGCTCCCCGAGGGCCAGCCCGGTGAGTTCCCGCGCGGCGGCGGGGGAGAGCACCGCGTCCAGGGGGAGGACCTCGTCACGCAGCAGGGACGCCGGGACACCGAACACCGCTGACAGCGCCCCGGGCCGGACGCGGATCGCACGACACCGGGACCCGCCCGCCAGGCCCACCACGACCGGTGCCATGGTGGGGCCGACCAGCTCGACCACGCCGCTGTCCCACACCACGACGTCGGCGGCCCCGTCCGGCAGGACGAGCTGGTGGTGGCGTGTGCCGTCCGGGACCCGTTGGGTCCACCGCACGGCCAGCCCCGGCCACAGCGAGGTGGCGGGGTGCTCCCGGTACGACGACCCGGTGCGCACCGCCGAGGTCGCCCGGCCCTGCCCGGCTGGCAACCGCGACGGCCCGCCGGCGGAGCCCGGGTGCCAGGAGGTGTCGCCGCGCTCGGCGCGCCCGCCGGTGTCCGTGGTGGCAGACATGCCCCCACCCTGCCAGCGCCCGAGGTGGGCGTGCCGGCCCAGCCCCTGGCCGCGTCCCCGGCGGGCGGCTGGCCCCGCTGGCGGGGCGGTCCCGGCCATCCGGGTGCGGGAGGATCGTGACGCCGTGCCCACGGTGGGCGGCGAACGAGGAGGAACGCGATGGGTGAGGACCGGCCGTATGTCCTGGTGAGCTGCGCGATGTCCGTGGACGGTCACATCGACGACGCCTCGCCCGACCGGCTGCTGCTCTCCGGGGAGGCCGACTTCGACCGGGTGGACGAGGTGCGCGCGGGCTGTGACGCCATCCTCGTGGGCGCCAACACCATCCGCCGGGACGACCCGCGACTCCTCGTGCGGTCCGAGGACCGGCGGCGGGCGCGCGTGGCGAGGGGAGTTCCGCCCTCGCCGACCAAGGTCACGCTGACCACCAGCGGAGATCTCGACCCCGGAGCGGCCTTCTTCACCGAGGGGACGGTGGAGAAGCTCGTCTACGCGCCCCACCAGGCCGCCGGCGTGTTGGGTCGGGACGTCGGTGGTCGGGCCGTCGTGGTCGACGCGGGGCCCCGGGTCGACCTGGCCTGGGTCCTCGCCGACCTCGCGGGGCGGGGGGTGCGCCGTCTGCTGGTCGAGGGGGGCACGGCGATCCACACCTGGTTCCTCACGACCGGGCTGGTCGACGAACTCCACCTGGTCGTCGCGCCGTTCTTCGTGGGGGACCGCCGGGCTCCGCGCCTCGTCGGCGACGGCGAGTTCCCCTGGACGTCGAACCGACGCATGACCCTGGTGGAGGCTCGCCCGGTCGGCGACGTGGTGCTGCTCCGGTACCGGCTGCCGTCCTGATCCTCGGTCGAGTTCGACCGGTCGCGCCCGGCGGTGTTCCGATCCGGGGCCCGGAGGGTCCGCCCCGGTGGTGGCTGCTGGCGCGGCGGTGGCACCGCGTCCGCGGTCGGACTCGTGCCGCTTCCGCCCATCGGCCCGGACCGGGAGCCCCCGACGACTCCCTCCTGGCCCGGGTCCACCTCTCTTCTCAGCCGGCAGCGGCCCCACCCGGACTGCCGGAACGATGGCCGCCGGCGGCACCCGCCACGGCCACCGGTGTGCCTCAGCTGCCGCTGTGCACGGCCAGCCGCTGCCGCATCGCGTGCTCGACCAGCGTGATCAGCGCCTGCTTCGTCGAGTCGCGGTTGCGCGCGTCACACGTCACGATCGGCACGTTCTCGTCGATCGTGAGCGCCTCGCGCACATCCTCGATCCGGTGGTGCAACATGCCGTCGAAGCAGTTCACCGCCACCACGTAGGGCAGCTCCCGGTCGTCGAAGAAGTCGATTGAGGCGAACGCGTCGGCGAGCCGGCGGGTGTCGACCAACACGATCGCGCCGATGGCGCCCTTCACGAGGTCGTCCCACATGAACCAGAACCTGTGCTGGCCGGGCGTGCCGAACAGGTACAGGATCAGGTCGCTGTCCAGCGAGACCCGGCCGAAGTCCATGGCGACCGTGGTGGTCACCTTCCCCGGCGTCGCGGTCAGGTCGTCGACCCCCACGCTGGCTTCCGTCATGACAGCTTCAGTGGTCAGCGGCACGATTTCGGAGACCGAGCCCACGAAGGTCGTCTTGCCGACGCCGAACCCTCCGGCCACGACGATCTTCGTGGATGTGGTCGCCTGCTTCTGTTCCGCATTCCGCTGGGGATCAAAGCCTGCGAAGCCCACTTAACACCCTTTCCAGGAACGCGAGAGACGGCCCGTCACCCGTCACCAGGCCGCTGTTGTGCACGAGGACCAGCCCCAGACTCGCCATGTCGCCGATCAGCACCCGGACCACGCCCAGTGGCAACCGGAGGTGCGCGGCGATCTCCGCCACCGACCGGGTCTCGGTGCACAGACCGCAGATCGACCGGTGCTCGGCCAGCGCCGCGGTCCGCTGCTCGCGGCCACGATCGCTGGTGGAGACCAACGCCTCGATGGGAAGATCATAATCGGGGCGGGTCCGCCCGCCCGTCCTGGCGTAGGGGCGGACGAGGGAACCGGTCTCCACCAGCGGATCCCGGCTCTCCTCGTCGTCGTGCTCGTACTCCGGCCAGCTCTGCTCGGTCTCGTCGACCGGTGGCGGGGCCTGGTAGCCGTCGGAGTAGCCGCGGTCGGCGTACTCCCCGGCGTAACCGTCGGAATAGTTGTCGGACATGCTCGTGCCGAGCAGATCGGCGCCAGGTCCACCGAAGAGCGCGCGGTCCGGGTCTCCGACGAGGTAGTCGACGTCTTCGTCCCGGTGGTGCCGCTCGGCCCGGTCCCGGTGATGGGATCGTCCGTAGAAGCCATCGAGGTCGAGGCGGCTGGCCCAGTCGCCAGCACGTCCGTCACCGGAACCAGGGTCAGTGGTCATCACCGATCACTCCGTAAGTTCACCTGCGAGGTCACCTGCGGGTAGCACCTTGCAACTGGGCTCGTAGCTCTGGCGTGAGCTGGGCCCCGACCCGCTCGACGAGCAATGTCATCTCGTAGGCCACCAAACCGATATCACAGTTCGGTGCCGCCAGGACAGCCAAACAGGAGCCGTCACTGATGGACATCAGGAACAGGAAGCCCTGTTCCATCTCCACCACGGTCTGCGCCACCTCACCGGCGTCGAAGACCCGGGCGGCGCCCTGGGTGAGGCTGATCAGGCCGGAGGCAACCGCGGAGAGCTGCTCGGCCCGGTCCCGGGGCAGGCCGTGTGAACCCGCGAGTAGGAGGCCGTCCGCGGAGACGACCACCGCGTGGGCGACGCCGGGGACACGCCGTACGAAATCAGTGATCAACCAACCGAAGCTGCCTGGTTGCTGGGCGGAAGCGGTCACTCCTGCTCCTCGTCGTGACGGCCGGTGGACTGGTGTGATTGTGCTGCGGACGGGCCGGTGTTCACCAGGGTCTCGACCCTATGGTGCCTGCCACGCCGCAGTCCCTGCTGGAAGTTGGACATCCTGCCTCTGATCGAGTCGGCCGAGCGAACGGGGCCGAAGCGCTCTTGCCCGGTCGACGCGGGGGCGGGTGCCGTTCCAGAAGCGGTGCTCCTCGGGGACTGCTCGGACGGCTTGACCCTCGGTGGGGTCTTGGACTTGTCCTTCTTCGGAGCGATCGAGCCCGGCATCAGCTGGGCCTTGGGCACCCGCTTGGGCAGCCCCGCCGTCGTCGTGTCCTCCGGGCTCTGGTTGAGCACGGTCTTGGCGGCCTCCCACCCCTCGTCGCCGGCCGAACGCCAGCTGTGCTGACCGGTCGACTCCGGTTGAGCGCTCTCGGCGACCGGTGGTGCGGGCGGGGGCGTCTCCTGGGGGCGCTCCGGCTCCCTGGTGGCGGGCCGGTCGGCGGGGCGTGGCCGTCGCACGATCTCCGTCGGCGCGGACCGGTCCGGCCGCTTGGGCAGCGGCCGAGGACCACGGTGGTCGTTGCCGGACGGTGCGGCCTGGTCCCTGCCGGCGGCCGGCCGGGGAGCGGGCTGCCGCGCCTGCGCCTGCGGGGCGGGGGCGGGTTCCTCGGCGGGCTGGTCGTCAGCGGCGTCCGGGTCCTCCGGCTGGAACCACTGCGACAGCACCTCCTCGTAGATGGGCAGCCGCTCGGTGGGGGCGTCGAGGTCCGCGTTCGGGTCCCTCTCCTCCTCGGGCGCCTGCCGCTTCCCGGCCTGGGCCGCCTGCCGCGCGGGGCGGTCGACCGGCCTGGCCGGCGGGGCGGCCGGCGCCTCCTGGGATGCCCCCAGCGCCTCCTGGGCGTCGGCCCAGTCGTCGTCCGCGCCCTCGGGCTCCTCGGCCCTGCCCTGGGCGTCGTCGACGTCCGTCGGGCTAAAGTGGGCGGTGTCCTCCGGCCCGACCGGGCGGGCGCCCGACAGCCGGTTGGCGAAGTCGGCGCCGCGGTCGGGGCGGCGAGCCGGCGCCGGCTGCTCGGCCGCCTGGTTCTCCGGAGCCGGGGAGAAGAAGGAGCTGGTGCTGGCGGTGGCCGTGGTGCCGGCGTCCTGCACCGCGCTGGCGTCGAACACCCCGCTGTCGAGGTTGTTCAGCGCCGGCGACGCCGGCTCCTCCATCTCGTCGTAGTACTCGTACTCGTCCTCGGCGTCGCCGCCGGGCGGGAGCGCTGGCACCGAAGCCGGGTCGGCGGCACCACCCTGGCTGACCACCGCGGCGGGCGGCTGGGCCGGACCGGGCGGCGGGGCGAGCGCACCGGCGGCGGTTCCCCGCACCGAGGACGGCCGGACGACCAGCGCGGCTGGCACGACGACGAGGGCGATGATGCCGCCCTCCAGGTACTCGCTGCGCAGCCGGACGCGGATCTCGTGCCGCTTGGCGAGCTGGGCGACCACGTACAGACCCATCCGCCGGGAGACCCCGACGTCGACGCGCGGCGGGTTGGCCAGCCGCTCGTTGACCGCCGAGAGCTCCTCGTCCGGCATACCGACACCGCGGTCGGTGATCTCGATGATCAGCTCGTTCTTGCGGCTGTGCGCCGTGCGCACCGTCACCTTCGTGCTCGGGTCGGACAGCGCGGTCGCGTTGTCCAGCAGCTCGGCGATGAGGTGGACGAGGTCGTTGACGGCACGGCCCTGCACGAGCAGTTCGGGCGTGCTGGAGACGGTGACCCTGGCGTACTGCTCGACCTCGGAGACCGCCGCGCCCAGGATGTCGCCGACCGGGACCGGCTTGGCCATCCGCCGGGTGGTGTCGGTGCCGGCGAGGACCAGCAGGTTCTCGCTGTTGCGGCGCATACGGGTCGCGAGGTGGTCCAGCTCGAAGAGGTTCGCCAGCTGGTCCGGGTCCTGCTCGTCGCGCTCCAGCCGGTCGATCAGGCCCAGCTGCCGCTCCACGAGGGTCTGGCTGCGGCGGGAGAGGTTGACGAACATCGCGTTGACGTTCGCCCGGAGCAGGGCCTGCTCACCGGCCAGCCGGACCGCCTGGTTGTGCACCGCGTCGAACGCGCGGGCCAGCTGACCGATCTCCTCGCGGGTGTGCACGTCCACGGCGGGCACGGAGACCTTCGGGATCTCGTTGTCGGTGTCCCGCATCTGGGCGATGACCGCCGGCAGGCGCTCGTGGGCCACGTCCAGCGCGGTCGTCCGCAGCGTCCGCAGCGGGCTCAGCATCGACCGGAGGACGACGGTCATCAGGACCAGCGCGAGCACCAGGGTGCCGAGCACCAGACCGGCGTCGCGGTAGGCGGCGGTGCGGACGTCGCCGGCCAACCGCTCGGCCTCGCCGTGCAGCTGCCCCTGGAGGCCGTCCTCCACCTGGCGCATCAGGTCGAGCGTGGTGGCGGCGGCCTGGTTCCACTCGGCGACGGGGATGCCGAGGCCCCCCTCACCGCCCGACCTGGCCAGTGCCTGCTGGAGCAGGCGGCTCCTCAGGTCGACCTCCGGACCGGTGACGGTGTCGGCGTAGAAGTTCGCCTCCGACACCGAGGCGGTGTTCTGGAACTCGGTGAGCGCCGCCGCGTACTGGGCGCTGGCCCGGGAGACCACGTCGGTCTGCCCGGTGACGAAGGAACCCTCCTGCGCGGCGGTGAGCAGCACCGACCGCTGGATGGCGATCTGTTCCTTGGCCCTGGCGACCGCCTCGGTCCCACGGAAGGTGGAGCTGACCTCGGTGTCGGCCGCGCTCGCCGCGAGCTCCCGGTTGAGCTGCAACAGCGTGTCGATCATGCTGGTGTAGGTGGTGATGACGGCCACGTGCGGGTACTGGGAGCCCAGCACCGCCCGTTCCCGCAGGACGCCCAGCGTGCCCAGGCGGTACTGGGCCCGGTCGAGGGCGGACTGCACCGAGGCGGTGTCGGTGGCCAGCACGCCGGCGGCGCTGTCGAAGCTCGCGACGGCGGAGTCGACCTGCCCCATGACCTCGGTGAGCGACTCGTCGTTGCGCTCCCGGCCGCTGGCGATGTAGACGGCGGCCAGGTCGCGTTCACGCTGGAGTTCGTGGGCGAGACCGGTGATCCGCTGGGACAGTTCGACGCTGCGCACGACCAACGCGTAGGTGTCTGCGGCGCGCAGCTGGTCGAGGACTCGGAACCCGCCGAGCACCACCGCCGCGAGGGTGGGTACCAGCAGGATGACGATCAGCTTGTTGCGGACCTTCCAGTTCTGGAGCCGCCAGCGGCCACTGCGCTTCGGGGACAACGCGACCTCGTTCGCGTTGTCCTCGGCTGGCTCGACGCCGGAGTCGCGCGCTGCGCCCTGCTGACCGACCGCACTGGGGCGGCCGTCGCTTTCCGCACCGCGCGCCTCGTCGGCGTCAGCGGCGGCATCAATCCCGGAGGACGCCTTCTGACCTGGCACGGCTAGTTAATCCTCCAACTCGGGGTGACAGAGGGAGCGGAGTCGAGCGTCGACGAGTTCCGGGATCCGGGAGCAGCCTCGGTGCCGCTGGCAGGAGTGCCACGGCCCCCGCACCGCGACCGGTCGGCCCCGCGGCTGCGCCGGAGCCCCTGGCCCTCCCGCTGCGCGCAGCCGAAGCGGCCGGACCCCTGCCATCCCACTCCCTGATCGACTCGCGACGCCTCGGCCCCGTCATGTTCGTGAAGGCAACGAGCGTCGCCGCGCCACTATACTCACGCAGCGCAAGTCGCCACGCCGGACATCCCCCGATAGACCACCCAATTGGGTTGGCATCGTCTCAAAAACTACCGGTTGTTTCCAGTAATGCCCCCGTTTAGGGTGTCTCGTGTCTTGCCAAGGCGAGCACACTCCCAGAGATGAGGCCATGTCCGCATCGCGACGCCGACCCGGCGGCGAACGGCCCGCCGGCACGCCGGACCACCGGCCCTCGCCGCCCGGGCGAGCGGTGTCACCTCCCGACCGGAGCGACGGCGACCCTCGGTCCCCGCACTCTACTTCGGACACCGGGGCGGCAGTGGCGTCGGCCACTCCGACATGCGGGAAGATCGCGATCCGCTCACCCCTCGGCCACGGCACGACGTCAGCGCGCTCCGGAGATCCACCCCCGGACGTCGACCACGCCCCGCGACCGAGCAAGCACCACTCCGACATTCGAGCAGTGCGGGTACCACCAGTCGGACTATCGATTTGGCAAGTTGATCAGAAAGTTACTTGAAGTAGCGCAAAACGGGATCGTTCGCTCACCTAAGCGAAGTAATCGAGTGATCTAATGGCGATCAACCGAGCACGGATAGTGACGCCTCTGACGCTTGTCGCCCGGCCGGCCAGGCGAATCGCCACTTTCGCCGAAGTCCTCTCACATCATCAAGGAGCATCACATGGTTCGACCGAACCGGTGGACGGCGCCCACGTCGCGGCCCGTACGGGTGGCCGCGGTGGGCACCGCTCTCTCGTTGACTGCCCTGCTGAGCGGCTGCGGCCTGCTCGACGGGTCCAGCGGAGCGGACGAGAGCGCCGCCGAGGGCGGGGGCCAGGTTGAGAAGTCGGACATCACGATCGGTTACAACCCGATCATCGACGTGGCGCCCATCTTCTACGCCGACGAGAACGGCTACTTCGCCGACGAGGGCCTGAACGTCACCACGGAGCGCACCACCAGCGGCGCCGAGGCGATCGCCTCGCTCGCGGGGGGATCGCTCGACTTCACCTACGGCAGCCACGTCGCCTTCATGGCCGCGCAGGCCTCCGGCATCGCCGACCTCAAGATCGTCGGGGACGCATACACCGCCCTCGAGGACAACGTGGCGATCATGACGGTGCCCGACTCCGGGGTCGAGACGCCCGAGGACCTCGCCGACGTCAGCATCGGCATCAACGCCGAACGCAGCCTCGCCGACCTGCTCTCCATCTCCGCCATGACCTCCAACGGCGTCGACGTCGCCTACGACGACGTCAACTGGCAGCAGATGGCCATGCCCGACCTGCCCACGGCCCTGGCCAACGGCGACATCAAGGCCGCCCTCCTCCCGGAACCGTTCCTGACCCAGGCCGCGATGGAGTACGGGGCGTTCAAGGTCCTGGACGCCGCGGAAGGACCGACCGCCGAGTGGCCACTGGGCGGGTACGTGGTCAGCGCGGACTTCGCGGAGGAGAACCCGAGGACCGTGGCCGCGTTCCAGCGCGCGCTGGTGCGGGCCTCCGAAGCGCTGGTGGACCAGGGCGAGCTGGAGCAGATCCTGCCCGAGGTCGCCGGCATCGAGGAGGACATCGTCTCCGTCCTGAACTTCGGCGCCTTCCCGACCACCCTGGAGGCCGAGCGCATCCAGCGGGTGGCCACCCTCATGTCGCAGTTCTCCTTCATCGAGGAGCCGATCGACGTGGAGGACATGATCGTCCCGCTCCCCGAGGACTGATCGCCGTTCACTGATCACACCACGACGGACTGACACCTCATGCGTTCAGCGCTCAGGGGCGCGATCGGCGTGGCCGGCTTCCTCCTCCTCTGGGAGGCCGCCGGGCACGCCGGGTTCGCGCCGCAGAACCTCTTCCCCCCGGTCTCGATGGTCTTCGCGCGGTTGGGAGAACTCCTGGCGACCGAGGAGTTCCTCCGCGAGATCATCGCGACCGTCCTCGCCTGGCTGATCGCCCTCGCCGTCGCCACCGGGATCGCCGTCCCCCTCGGCCTGCTGCTCGGCAGCTACCCCGCCGTCCGGCGGGCCACCAAGGTGCTGGTCGAGTTCATCCGGCCGGTGCCACCGGTGGCCCTGATCCCGCTGCTGATCGTGCTCATCGGCAACGGCCCCGAAACCAAGATCAGCCTGGCCGTCTTCGGCGCGCTCTGGCCGATCCTGTTCAACACCATCTACGCGCTCGACGAACTCGAACCGATGTACGTCGAGACCGCCCGCTCCTTCGGCCTCGGCCGAGCGGCGATCATGACCAGGGTGGCACTGCCCAACGCCCTGCCCTTCATCTTCACCGGAGTCCGCATCTCCGCGTCCATCGCCCTGATCCTGGTGATCAGCGTCGAACTCCGAGGCGGCGGCACCGCCGGCATCGGGTACTGGATGCTCGGCGTCAGCCAGGGCATCCGGCAGATGGACCTGGTGCTCGCCGGCACGCTGGTCGCCGGGGTCATCGGTCTGCTCAGCAACTACGGGCTCGAATGGCTGCAACGGCGGCTCTTCGGCTGGAACGAGATCGCCCAGGAGGCCCGATGAGCGAGCAACCGCGACGCCGGGCCCTCGGCTTCCTCGAACGCTGGCTCGTGTTCGCCGGCGCGGTGGTCGTGTGGGAGATCGTCACCCGCATCTCCGACAGCGTCTTCTTCCCACCCCCGTCGAAGATCGTCCAGTTCTGCGCCGAGCTGTGGTTCGTGGCCGAGCCCACCCAGCTCTTCCTCGCCGACACCGTCTACGAGGACATCCTGCCCAGCCTCGCCAGGGCGCTGGGCGGCTGGTTGATCACCGCGGTGGTGGGCATCTCGCTCGGGCTCGCGCTCGGCCGGTCCAGGATCGCCTACGAGTACCTGAACCCGCTGGTGACGTTCCTGCGGTCCGTACCGCCCCCGGCGCTGATCCCCGTGTTCATGGTCGCCTTCGGCATCGGCGCCCAGATGCAGATCGCCACCATCGTCTTCGGCGCGCTGTGGCCGGTCCTGCTCAACAGCGTGGACGGCGCCCGGTCCGTCGACCGGGTCAAGACCGACACCGCGCGGTCCTTCCGGATCTCCCGGACCGAGTGGATCAGGATGGTCGTCTTCCCGGCGGCCCTGCCCAAGATCTTCGCCGGGCTGCGGACCAGCCTGGCCATCTCGCTGATCCTCATGGTGATGTCCGAGCTCGTCTCGTCCAACCACGGCATCGGCTACCGCATCCAGCTGTCGCAGAACACCTTCTCCTTCGACACGATGTGGGCCTGGTTGGTGCTGCTCGGGGCGCTCGGCTACCTGCTCAACAACGCGCTGCTCGCGCTGGAGCGGCGGATGCTCGGCTGGCAACCCAAGCGTGAGGCCGCCCCCGCGACGGCCAAGGCAGGAGGATGACGATGACGACCATGCTGGAGGTCTCCGACCTCGGCCACACCTACGGATCGGGTGACACGGCCTACACGGCGATCTCCGACCTGTCCTTCACCGTGGAGACCGGGGAGCTGACCTGCATCGTCGGCCCGTCCGGCTGCGGGAAGTCCACCCTCCTGCGGGCCATCGCCGGCCTGCACACCCCCACCGGCGGGACCGTCCGGCTCAAGGGCGAGACCGTCGCCGGGGTGCCGGAGGACCTGGCCGTGGTGTTCCAGGACTACAGCCGCTCGCTCTTCCCCTGGCTCACCGTGCGGGACAACGTCGAGTTCCCCCTGCGCTCACGCGGGGTGTCCGCCGACGACCGGGCCAGCCGGGCCGCCGAGGCCCTGGAGTGGGTGGGCCTCGGCAAGGCCGGCAAGAAGTACCCCTGGCAGCTGTCGGGTGGGATGCAGCAGCGGGTGTCGATCGCGCGGGCGCTGGCCTGCCGGCCCTCCCTGCTGCTGATGGACGAACCGTTCGCCTCCGTGGACGCCCAGACCCGCTTCGAGCTGGAGGACCTGCTGCTGCGGGTCCGGCGTGAGCTGAACGCCACGGTGCTCCTGGTCACCCACGACATCGACGAGAGCGTGTACCTGGGAGACCGGGTGCTGGTGCTGTCCAAGCCCCCCGCGACGGTGGTGGCCGAGCTGCCCGTCGACCTGCCCCCGGTGCGGGACCAGATCACCACCCGCGAGTCCGACGCGTTCGTCTCCCTCCGGAGCGAGGTGGCCCGGCTGCTGCACGGCAAGGAGCCGGCCACGCGCTCCGCGCCCCAGGTGACCTCGGAGGCAGCCGGGACGGGCGACCAGGGCGTCCACGTCGCCGATGGTGGGACCCCGAAGGGCCAGCGGACCGTGACGGCCCCGAAGAACCGCCGCAACGGCGCCGGCGGCAAGGGCCGCAAGAAGCACATGAAGACCAAGAAGAAGCGCGGCGTCACCGTCCAGCGACCGCGCTGAACCCGTCGTCGGCCCGAACGGGGCGTCCCGGCACCGCCGGGGCGCCCCGTTCCGCGTCCTCCCCGAGCGCGCGACCCGGTCACCCCTCGCCACGTCCCGCCCACCGGCCCGCGCCCTCACCCGGCCCGAGCACCCCTCCGCCGGTGGGACACTGGTGGACGGCCCAGCCAGCGGAAGGAGCGCTGAATCCGTGACCGATGGTCCACTGATCGTCCAGTCCGACAAGACGCTGCTGCTCGAGGTCGACCACGAGCAGGCGCAGGAGGCCAGACTGGCGATCGCGCCGTTCGCCGAACTCGAACGTGCCCCCGAGCACGTGCACACCTACCGGATCACCCCGCTCGCGCTGTGGAACGCCAGGGCGGCGGGACACGACGCCGAGCAGGTGGTCGACGTCCTGGTCCGCTTCTCGCGGTACCCGGTCCCGCAGCCGCTGCTGGTCGACGTCGTCGACACGATGGGCCGGTTCGGCCGGCTCCAGCTCACGAACAGCCCGGTGCACGGGCTGGTGCTGGTCTCCTTCGACCGCGCCGTGCTGGAGGAGGTGCGGCGGAACAAGAAGATCGCGCCGATGCTCGGGGCCCGCATCGACGATGACACCGTCGTGGTGCACCCGAGTGAGCGCGGCCGGCTCAAGCAGGTGCTGCTCGGTGTCGGGTGGCCGGCGGAGGACCTCGCCGGCTACGTCGACGGGGAGGCGCATCCCATCACCCTGGAGGAGGACGGCTGGGAGCTGCGCGACTACCAGCGGCAGGCCGCGGACGCCTTCTGGGCGGGCGGCTCGGGCGTGGTGGTGTTGCCGTGCGGGGCTGGCAAGACCCTGGTCGGAGCGGCCGCGATGGACCGGGCGAAGTCGACCACCCTCATCCTCGTCACCAACACGGTCGCCGGGAGGCAGTGGAAGCGTGAACTGATCGCCCGCACCTCCCTGACCGAGGAGGAGATCGGCGAGTACTCGGGGGAACGCAAGGAGATCCGACCGGTCACCATCGCCACGTACCAGGTGATCACCCGGAGGAGCAAGGGCGAGTACCGGCACCTGGAGCTGTTCGACTCCCGGGACTGGGGCCTGATCGTCTACGACGAGGTGCACCTGCTGCCGGCTCCGGTGTTCCGGATGACCGCCGACCTCCAGTCCCGCCGTCGCCTCGGACTGACCGCCACCCTGGTCCGCGAGGACGGGCGGGAGGGCGACGTGTTCTCCCTGATCGGACCGAAGCGCTACGACGCGCCGTGGAAGGACATCGAGTCGCAGGGCTGGATCGCGCCGGCGGACTGCACCGAGGTGCGGGTGACGTTGACCGAGTCGGAACGGTTGACCTACGCGACGGCGGAGGCCGAGGAGCGGTACCGGGTGTGCTCCACCGCCGCCACCAAGATCCCGGTGGTCAGGGCGATCCTCGACCGGCACGGCACCGAGCCCGCCCTGGTGATCGGCGCCTACCTCGACCAGCTGGAGGAACTGGGAGCCGCCCTGGACGCCCCCGTCATCCAGGGCGCGACCAAGAACAAGGAGCGGGAGGCGTTGTTCGACGCCTTCCGTCGTGGCGAGTTGCGCACGCTGGTGGTGTCCAAGGTCGCCAACTTCTCCATCGACCTGCCCGAGGCGAGCATCGCGGTGCAGGTGTCGGGGACCTTCGGGTCGAGGCAGGAGGAGGCGCAACGCCTCGGCCGGGTGATGCGACCGAAGGGTGACGGGCGGCAGGCGCACTTCTACTCCGTGGTCAGCCGGGACACCCTGGACACCGACTACGCGGCGCACCGGCAGCGGTTCCTCGCCGAACAGGGCTACGCCTACCGGATCGTGGACGCCGACGACCTGCTCGGCCCGGCGCTGCCGGAGGTGGGGTGACGACCGGCGGCACGGCCGTCCGCGTTCCTGGTGCCGTCGACGACCTGCTGGCCAGGGTCTACGCCATCCCGATGCGGACCCGGTTCCGGGACATCACGGTCCGCGAGGGCGTCCTGCTGCGCGGCCCCGCCGGTTGGGGCGAGTTCTCCCCCTTCCGGGAATACGGGGACGAGGAGTGCGTCCCGTGGCTGCTCAGCGCGGTCGAGGCGGCCACCTCGGGGTGGCCGGGGCCGCTGCGCGAGCGGGTGCCCGTCAACTGCACGGTTCCGGTGGTGCCCCCGGCGGAGGCGCACCGGCTGGTCCGGGCCTCCGGGTGCCGGACGGCGAAGGTCAAGGTCGCCGACCCCCGGTCGTCCCTCGCCGAGGACGCGGACCGGCTGGCGGCGGTGCGCGACGCCCTGGGGCCGGCGGGAGCGATCAGGGTGGACGCCAACGCCGCCTGGGAGGTCGACGCGGCCGTCGGGGCCATCGCCGTCCTCGACCGCGCGGCCGGCGGCCTGGAGTACGTGGAACAGCCGTGCCGCACCGTCTCGGAGCTCGCCGAGGTGCGCGGTCGGGTCGTGGAGCGGGGGGTGCGGATCGCGGCGGACGAGTCGATCCGCCGGGCGGCCGACCCGCTCGCGGTGGCGGTGGCCGGTGCCGCCGACGTGGCGGTGCTCAAGGTCGCCCCGCTGGGCGGCGTGCGGGCGGCGCTCGCGGTGGCGGAGGCCTGCGGACTGCCCTGCGTGGTGTCCTCCGCCCTGGAGAGCGGCGTTGGCCTGTCCGCCGGGGTCGCGCTGGCTGGCGCGCTCCCCGAGCTGGACTTCGCCTGCGGGCTCGGCACCGGCTCCCTGCTGACCTCGGACGTCACCTCGAACGGCCCCGTCCCGGCCGGCGGGTGGCTGCCGGTGCCCCGCGCTTCCCCGGAGGTGGGACCAGCGGACGCCGGGTTCCCCTGGGCCGACGCGTCCACGGCGCGGTGGTGGGTCGACCGGCTCGGCCGCGTCGCCGCGCTGGCCGAGGAGTCCCGGCGACGCTGATCGCGGCGGGCAGCCGACGCACCCCCGCCCGCCGAGGGCGCGGCGGGCGGGGGCACCGGCTCAGCGCAGCCGGTACGCGTCAGGCAGGGTCTCCGTGTACGTCACGCCCCCGTCGCTGGCCGTGGTGCGCAGGGCGACCACGCCCGATCCGGGATTCCGGAGGCTGACCAGCCATTCGGGGCCGTCTGCCTCGACCAGGGCCGCCGACCAGGTCTCCCCGCCGTCCGCCGAGTACTCGACGGACGGCGTTCCGACCGTGCCCTCCCCGTCCGACCCCTCCTGCCGGTGGACGCCGAGGCCGAAGGTGAACTCGGCGCCGGCCGGTGCGGCGTTCTCCAGGTCGAGCGGGATCCGGTAGGCGAACCCGAGGAGCGGGAGCGGCGTGGTGTCCCCGGTGCGCGCGCTGGGGAAGGTCCACTCGCTCCGCACCTCGGTGCCCACCGCGATCCCGGGGAGGTCCCGCGTGGCGCTGACCGCCAGCCGGTACTCCCGTTCCTCCGGGTCGAGCAGGAAGGTGCCCATCCCGGGGAAGTCGTTGCGGCCCACCTGGGTGCCGGCCGAACTCAGGACGGTCTCCCCCGTGTAGTCGTTCGGGAAGACCATCCCCCGGGCGCCGGTGTCCTGGCCCTGGAGCATCGGGAGGTTCACCCGGAGGCTGTCCCCGGTCCTCGCCACGAAGGGCACCTCCCGTCCGGTGAACGGGTCGGTACCGACTCCGGTCAGGCGAGGACCGAACGGGCCGCGCAGCAGGTCGAGCGCGTACGAGCCGCCCGGCTGGTAGTCCTCGGTGCCGGTGATGTGGACCCCGACCGGATCCATGATGTCGGTGCTGACCGAGTACTCGAAGGACCACGGCCCCGGGGTGACGAAGGCGCGCTGTTCCGTGCCCGCCGGCACGGTGGCCTCCGCGCCGAACACGAGGTCGCCCCGCTCGTGGATGGCCACCACGCTCGTGCGGTGCTCCGCGTCCCGCACGGAGTGCGCCCGCAGCGCCAGTTCGACGAGATCGTCCGGGGTGTAGGACCACTCGTGGCCGTCGGGCAGCCCGCCCCGCACCTCGTCGTGCAGCAGGTAGGCGGCGGCCGACGCGTCACGCGGGGTGAGGGTCGCCTCGTCCGCTCCGGCGGCGATGCGCTCCCGGATCTGGAACAGTTCCACGCCGTACCCGCCCAGCACCGGGATGTCCCAGGTCGACCCGGGTTCGGGGTAGCCGGTGGTCCACACCGCGCTCGCCCCGGCGGCGACGAGTTCCCCGATGCGTTCCGCGAGCGCGTCGTACCCGGCGTCCGGCAGGTCCAGCACCGCGACCGCCCCGTCGACGTCCGGGAGCTCGGCGCCGTCCCCCACGTCCACGAGCGGGGCGCTCAGCGGCTCCTGGAGCTCGCCGAGGCCGAAGATCTGCGGCTGGAGTTCGAGGGCGTCCTCGTCTCCCACGGAGAACAACAGCTCAGGGCTGCCGAAGTGGGCGGTGTGGAACAGCGCGAGGCCGTCGGCCGGCCCGCTGGGCAGGACGTGCTCGCGGCCGTTGGTCGACCAGCTCATCAGCACGGAGTCGCCATCGGCCACGGCCTCCGAGATGATCCCGGTCTCGGCGAACATCCCGCCGAGGGGACGAGCGGCGGGGTCCTCGACCCGGACCCGGACGTCCGAGGCGGCGGTGCCGTCGAACCGGATGACCTCGTCCCGCGTGCCGACGCTCACCTCCCGCATGCCGAACACCCGGTCCCAGTAGGCCCCCGCCCCACCGCCCGGCGGGGTGTAGAGGTCGAGGGCAAGGGTCAGCACCCGGTAGTCACCGGGTGGGAGGGCCACCGCCTCATCCTGATACGTCGCCCACGCCTCCCCGGTGGTGCGGCTCTGGACGAGGTTCAGGCTGAGGGCGGCCGGCTGGCCCGAGTACGCGGTCGCCTCGACGCGGAGCGAGCTGGTCTCCGGCGTGACCTCCGCGCCCAGCGCGACCCGGACCAGCACGTCCCCGTCGCCCTCGGCGACCAGGGCAGCACTGGCCAGGGTCCCGCCCGGACCCGCGGCCGCGTGGTCCACGGTCACCTCGACGGGCACCTCGCCGCCGGCCGGCACGGTCACCGAGTCGGAGGAGAGCCCGAACATCCCGGCTGGCGGCTCGCCACCCACGCCGACGATGTCCAGCTCCAGGTCGACCGGCCCAGCACCACCGTTGCGCAGGACGACGGTCTCCGCCGCCGGGGTCCGCTCCTCGTCGACCGGCCACTCGACCGAGCCGAAGGACACCGCACCCGGTTCGGCGTGGACCCGCTGTCCGCTGGCCCTGGCCAGGTCGAGCCGTCCGGCCCCCTGCCCGTAGACGGTGGTCCCCCCGATCTCCCGAGCCGTGCTGACCAGGGCGGCCTTCAGCTCAGCCGCGTCCCACTCCGGGTGCGCCTGGGCCAGCACCGCCGCCGCCCCCGCGACGTGCGGGGCGGCCATCGACGTGCCCGACATGGCCACGTGGTGCTCGTCGAGGCCGTCCAACCCACCGGTACCGGCGGCTCTGGCCGCGCCGATCGACTCACCTGGCGCGCTGATCTCAGGCTTGACGGCGGCGTCCCCGACGCGCGGGCCCCTGCTGGAGAAGTCGGCGAGCTCGTCGCTCTTCGTGCTCGCGCCCACGGTCAACGCGGCGTCCGCGCTGCCGGGAGAGGCGACGGCCCGGTCCTGCCCGAAGTTGCCCGCGGCCACCACGAAGAGGGCACCGGTCTCCTCGGTGAGCTGGTTGATGGCCTGGGCGAGCGGATCGGTGCCGTCGGACGGCCCACCTCCGAGGCTGAGGTTGACGACCCGGGCGCCCGAGTCGACTGCCCAGCGCATCCCGGCGAGGATCGCGTCCTCGGGGCAGCCGTAGTCGTCGCAGACCGTCCCGTGCAGCAGGTCCGCGTCGGGCGCGACGCCCCGGTAGGCGCCGTCCGAGGCCGCTCCCGACCCGGCGATGGTGGCGGCGACGTGGGTTCCGTGCCCCACACCGTCACCGGGAGGGGCATCCGGGTCGACGAAGTTCTCCGCCCCCGCCACGTTGCCCACCAGGTCGGGGTGCTCCGGGTCGTACCCGGTGTCGAGGACGGCCACGGTGACGCCTTCCCCGGTGTGCCCGGCCTCCCAGGCGGTCGCAGCGCCCACGTGCGCGACGCTGTCGACGAGGGTGGGCCGGAGCCGCTGGTTCAGCCAGAGCTTCTGCCCACCGGAGGCGTGGGCGAACTCGGTGGCGCCGGGGTCCGGGTCGCGGATCTCCTCCCAGAACGCGGCCGCGTCCTCCTTGGGGGCCGTGAGCGCGCTGACGTCCAGGCCGGGCACCGTCCTCGTCACGGCGACCCCGGCGCCCTCCCCCGGCTCCGCGAAGGTGCCGACCACGTCCGCGCCCGTGGCGAGCAGGGAGAGGTCGGGAGACCTGAGGTCGTCGAAGCCCTGGTCGACGAGGAGGGAGACGTTGAACAGCCGTTCGTCGATCCGGTCCGCCGCGACGAGGGGGAGCGCGTCGAGCGGGTAGACGTACTCCTGACCGTCGAGCCGCACCCGGGTGTACCCGACGTCCGACCGGCCCTCGGCCATCCGGACCCCGGTGACCGCGAGCGGGCCGTCGTCGTCACGGCGCACGAAGACCTGGTCGCCGGTGACCAGGGTCACCCGAGCGGGGACGTCGTCCCTCGGGCTCCCGGTCGGAGGCGGGTCGGCGGCCGCCGCCGCTCGGTCCGGTGACGCCGCCGCCGTGGCCGGTCCCAACGCGGCGCCGAGCAGGCACAGGGCGGCCAGGGTGGCGATCCTCGATCTTGGTAAGCCCATGAGCTCACTTCCTGGTTGACTTCTGGTGTCCTCATCAACACAGGCCGTGCGGTGTGGGGGTTGCGCGCGTGGCCGATGTCGGCCACGCGCGGGGCGGTGGCACCGGGGGAGCCGCCGCTCTCCGGCCTGGGGCGACCCCGGCACCAGGTTCGGGGGCGGTGCCGCCGGGGGCCGGGGGCTCAGCCGGCGTAGCGGGTGAGGCCGTGCTCGGCCCCTCCCCGGCTGAGGACGACCTCCTCGGTCCGCGCCAGCGCCTCGGCCCGACCGGGGGCCTCGATGTCGGCGGTGGTGAGATCCACCAGGCGGATCGGTGGGCCGAGTTCGACCAGCGTCGGCACGTACTCCGCGACGGTGACCGCCCAGTCGCCCGCCTCGTCCCGCTCGAAGGTGAAGCGCGCGGCCACGCCCTCCTCGGTGATGCCGCGCGGCTCCGCGTGCCTGGCCACGTGGTTGCCGAGCCCGTAGGTGACCCACTTGCCGTTGATCCGCTCGAACGGCTGCACGGAGTGGGCGTGGTGACCGATGATCAGGTCGATCGCGTCGTCGGCCAGCAACAGCTCGGCGAGGTCCTGTTGTTCCTGGGTCGGCTCGTGCACGTACTCCACACCCCAGTGCAGGCTGGCGACCACGACCTCGGCGCCGGCCTCCCTGGCTCGGCGGGCCCCGGCGAGGATCTCCTCCGGGTCGAGCGTGTTGGACATCCAGGGCTTGCCCTCGGGGAGGGGCACTCCGTTGAAGCTGAAGGTGTGGGAGATGTGCGCGACTCGCGCGCCGTTCACCTCGCGGACGAGCGGGGTGAGGGCCTCCTCCTCGGTCCTGGCGGCTCCCGCCTGGCCGAGCCCGGCGTCATCCAGGGCTTCCAGGGTGCGGATGACCCCCTCCTCGCCCTGGTCGACCGTGTGGTTGGAGGCGGTGGTGCAGACGTCGTAGCCGGTGGCGGCGAGTCCCGTGACGACCTCCGGTGGCGCGCTGAACCTGGGCCAGCCGAGGAACGGGCCCTCGGCGGGCGCGATCGGCACCTCCAGGTGGCACAGTGCCACGTCGGCGTCCTCCACTAGGGGAGCGACCCCGGCGAACAGGGGCCGGAAGTCCCGCTCCCCCTCGCCCGTCTCCGCGGCGTCCAGCTCCGCCTGCTCGGTCAACGCCGGGTGGACGAGGACGTCGCCGGTGGCCACCAACACGAACGTGTCGTCGGGTGCCTGGGCCGCTCCGGCCCCGGCGGCGTCCAGCTCGGGAGGCCGGGCCACCACCGGTGAACCCCCGGTGCAACCGGCCGCGAGCAGGGACAGGGCAAGTGCCAGCGTCGGCACCCGGTAGCGCATCTCGGTCCTCCAGCCGACACCCACACGGCAGGTGGCCCCAGTCGGGCCACCAGCGGTCACGCCCTGAAGGCGAGAACCGGCATCACCAACCGTACGGGTGTCCCTCGGACAGCGCTTACAAATACTCTAGGTAGCCTCATCTCCCGGTGATCGATTTTTTTGTACGCTGAAACCACCCATACGGCCTAACCGACTGGCGCCAACCCGTCGCCCGCAACCGAGGGTGACCAGCGAGGTGAACCCGATGCCGGCGACGCGCAGCTTCTACTTCTACCGACGGGTGGCCGGCACCGACGCTGTCTACGGGGCGTGCACGAACCAGATCGAGTTGAGCGAGGACAGGAACCGCCTGCATCTCCGGCTCGCCTCCACGGCGAAGTTCGCGGTCACCCTGGAGTGGCGCGGCCTCTTCCACCTGATCGAGGCGCTCAGCACGGAGATGCGCTTCGGAGTGGCGTGCCGGCACGAGACCGAGGGGCCGGTCACCCTCGTCGTCGAACCCGACGGGAACGACATGACGCTGTCGCTGCGCATCGAGGGCAGCCCCATCACCGTCGCCTTCACCCCCCGCCAGACCACCGAGCTGATCAGTCACCTGCGAACGGGCCTTCGGCACATCGAGGCGACGAGACCGGGCCGTCTGCTCTGAGGACCCCCTCAGGCGTCGAGGAGCACCCGGATCGGGGTTCGACGCCCAGCACCGCCCTGCCCCGGCTGACAAGTGGGCGTTGGCCAGCAGCTCCGCGAACTGGGCGGAGAACCCGTGGCCGGAGATCGACGCGCCACCCAGGGCACCGGAGGGGTTGTGGTTGTCGCGCGGGTTGTCGGCGTGGGGTGCGGTGGCCGGCGGGTGCTCGGCGTGGTCGTGCGCGGACCTTGACCTGGTCGTCGGACCCGGCCGAGGAATTCCAGTTCGCCCGCCATGTTCCACCGGGGAACGGACGCCTCGCTCCCCGACAGGGCGGGGCACCCCGCTCGACCTCGCCCGGTGCCGACCTCACGCCATGACGGACGGCCCCCCACCAGGCGGTTCCCCGGATCCGCCTCGGACGGGGTCAAGGGGCGGGATCGGGGCCATCCCCGATGGATCGGCGATGCGCCCCGGCCAGAGTGGTGGCATGGCTGACGGGAACTTCACCAGCAGGATCCGACGCCGGTTCCGCAGGAGCACCACTGACCGGATGCTCGGCGGGGTCTGCGGCGGGATCTCCGACCTGACCGGCGTCGACACCCCCCTGGTACGGGTGGGTTTCCTGGTGCTCACGCTGGCGAGCTTCGGTATCGCCGTCGTGCTCTACCTGGGCTGTTGCCTCCTCGTGCCGGAGCGGGGCACCGACTGACGACCGCCGCCACCGGCACTGGGAGGACACCGGCACCACACCAGCTCGGGTCCTCCCGCCGCGAGCGGTCAGCGAGCACTCCCGTGCGCGGCCCGGTCGGCGCCCCACCCGGTCACCGCCTCCCCCGGTCCCGGAACACGGCGAAGGGGCCGGCCCGCGAGACGCGGACCGGCCCCTTGTCGACCAGCGGCCGTGGAACGGCTCAGAAGTCCATCCCGCCGGCGTCGGGAGCGGCCGGGGCCTTCTCCTTCTCCGGCTTGTCGGCCACGACGGCCTCCGTGGTCAGGAACAGACCGGCGATGGAGGCGGCGTTCTGCAGCGCGGAACGGGTCACCTTCACCGGGTCGGTGATACCGGCCTCGACGAGGTCCTTGTAGGAGCCGCTGGCGGCGTCCAGACCCTCGCCGGCCTTCAGGCCCTTGACCTTCTCGACCACGACGCCGCCCTCGAGACCGGCGTTCACCGCGATCTGCTTGAGGGGGGCCTCGACGGCGACCTTGACGATGTTGGCGCCGGTGGCCTCGTCGGCGTCCAGCACCAGGTCCGCGAAGGCGGCCTCGGCGGCCTGCAGCAGGGCCACGCCACCACCGGCGACGATGCCCTCCTCCACGGCGGCCTTGGCGTTGCGCACCGCGTCCTCGATGCGGTGCTTGCGCTCCTTCAGCTCGACCTCGGTGGCCGCGCCGACCTTGATGACCGCGACGCCGCCGGCGAGCTTGGCCAGCCGCTCCTGCAGCTTCTCCCGGTCGTAGTCGGAGTCGCTGCGGTCGATCTCGCTGCGGATCTGGCTGACGCGACCGGCGATCTGCTCGGTGTCACCGGAGCCCTCGACGATGGTCGTCTCGTCCTTGGTGACGACGACCTTGCGGGCCTGGCCGAGCAGGGACAGGTCGGCGTTCTCCAGCTTGAGGCCCACGTCCTCGCTGATGACCTGGCCACCGGTGAGGATGGCGATGTCCTGGAGGATCGCCTTGCGGCGGTCGCCGAAGCCGGGGGCCTTGACCGCGACCGACTTGAAGGTGCCGCGGATCTTGTTGACGACCAGGGTGGCCAGCGCCTCGCCCTCGACGTCCTCACAGATGATCAGCAGCGGCTTGCCGGCCTGCATGACCTTCTCCAGCAGCGGGAGCAGGTCCTTGACGTTGGAGATCTTCGAACCGAACAGGAGGATGTACGGGTCCTCCAGGACCGCCTCCTGGCGGTCGGTGTCGGTCACGAAGTAACCCGAGATGTAGCCCTTGTCGAAGCGCATGCCCTCGGTGAGCTCCAGCTCGAGGCCGAAGGCGTTGCTCTCCTCGACGGTGATGACGCCTTCCTTGCCCACCTTGTCGAGGGCCTCGGCGATCAGCTCACCGATGCTGGAGTCGGCGGCGGAGATGCCGGCGGTGGCGGCGATCTGCTCCTTGGTCTCGACCTCCTTGGCGGCCTTCAGGAGCTGCTCGGCCACGGCGTCGACGGCCTTCTCGATGCCGCGCTTCAGGCTCAGCGGGCTCGCGCCGGCGGCAACGTTGCGCAGACCCTCGCGCACCAGGGCCTGAGCCAGCACGGTCGCGGTCGTGGTGCCGTCACCCGCGACGTCGTCCGTCTTCTTGGCTACCTCTTTGACGAGCTCGGCGCCGATCTTCTCCCACGGGTCCTCGAGCTCGATCTCCTTGGCGATCGAGACACCGTCGTTCGTGATCGTGGGGGCGCCCCACTTCTTCTCCAGGACGACGTTGCGACCCTTCGGGCCGAGCGTCACCTTGACAGCATCGGCGAGGGTGTTCATACCACGCTCGAGACCGCGGCGCGCGTCCTCGTCGAACGCAATCAACTTGGCCATTGCGGTGTTGTCCTCCGGCGATTGGGCGCTGCGGGAACGTGGGTACCCACAGCAGGACACGTAATGGGCCAGGCTCGGTGCCCGCGACGGACGACTGACCGGTCTGCCCCTCCATGCGGGGCCCCTTGCCAGCCTCACCGTCCCGGCCTTGGCACTCACCAGTAGCGAGTGCCAGTTCCGTGTTTAGCACTCTGCGGCGATGAGTGCAAGCGACAACGAGAGGGCGCGCCACACGCCCGCGAGGACACCCCCGCCGTGACCAGGCACGACCCGGAACGAGGCCGGCGGGAACCCTCGGGATTTCTCGTGCCGGCGCCCTCGGGGGCTGGAGGGTGTCAGGAGTTGACGATGACGACGACCAGCACGACGACCGCGACCAACGCCGCCAAGGCCATCAGCGGCAACACCCAACGGTTGCCACCCCCACCGCTGGAGGCGAACGACGACGCGGACTGCGCCGGCGAGGGCGGCCGCAAGCGCATGGGCTCGGCGAGACCAGCGGGGCTCTGACGGGGCAGACCGGTGGGGCTGGACGGCGGCCCCGTCGGCACCCCAGGGCGCGCCCAGCCAGCGGCCGGCGTGCCCGGTCCTGGCACGGTCTCGCGGCCCACCGGCGGAGCGGGGTGGTCGGGCTGGGCGACGCCCGCCAGCGCCGTCCTCGCGGCGGCCACGAGTTCCCGGCAGTTCGCGTACCGCTGTCCGGGGACCTTGGCCATCCCCCGGCGCAGGACCTCGTCGATGGCCGGCGGGAGGGCGACGACCGAGCTGACGGCGGGAACCTCGCGACCCAGGTGACCCTCGATCACCTGCGGGACCTGCCCCCGGTACGGCGGGCGCCCGGTCAGGCAGGCGAAGAGCACGCACGCCAACGAGTAGGCGTCCGTCCTCGGGTCGACCGGTTCCCCGCGCAGGTGCTCGGGGGCGGCGTAGGTCGGCGATCCGAGGAAGTCCCCGCCCTGGGTGCGGTGGCCGGTCGCGCCGCGCCGGGTGAGCCCGAAGTCGGCGAGGTAGACGTGCTCCTCACTGGACTCCTTGCTGGTGACGAGCACGTTCGCCGGCTTGATGTCCAGGTGCACCAGACCCCGGTCGTGCAGCATGTCCAGCGCCTCGGCGACCTGCCCGAGCAGGGCGAGCGCTCGCTGCGGTGCCAGCGGACCGTCCTTGATGAGCGTCGCCATGTCGGCCCCGTCGACCAGCCGCATCGCGATGAAGAGGAGGCCGTCCACCTCACCGAAGTCGTACAGCGGCACGACGTTGGGGTGGTCGATCGCCGAGGTGTTCCGCGCCTCGTCGACGAAGCGTTCGCGGAACTCCGCGTCCCCGGACAGGTGCTCCGCGATCACCTTGAGCGCCACCTTGCGGCCGAGGCGCTCGTCCGTGGCGCGGTACATGACGCTCATGCCACCTCGGCCGAGCACACCGTTGATCCGGTAGTGCCCCAATCGGCTTCCGGTGAGGTCCTCCGACACGACTCGCAGCCTAACGCTCGGTGATACCCGTTCACAGGCGCTTCACCGATCCCGCGGCCACCGGGCGCGGAAAGAGACGACGGGAACCACCTGCTCCTCAGGTCCTCACGGTACGGGCAACCCGCGTCTGGGTGAGCACGCGGGCCGGCCCCACGACGTCGAGGAGCAGCCCCGCGCCGGTCCGCACCGACTGCTCCCCCAGTTGGTCGAGCGCGCGGAGCCGCACCCTGGTGTCGTCCCGGTACCCGAGCACGTGTCCCGCGTTGAGCGTGATCACCTCCCCCGCCTTGAGGTTCACCACGTCCAGGCTGCCGTGGCAGGACAGGACGAGCGGGCCGTGCCCGCCGGCGTGCGTGAGGAACCCCTCGTCCGAGCCGAGCAGGGAGCGCAGGCCAGGCCAGTCCCGGTCGAAGACCACCGTGCCGGCGACGGCGAGCCAGGACCGGGCCCGAACGCACCACCCGGAACGCCCGTCCAGTTCCACGATGTAGAGGTCCCCGGCCTGGTTGGGCGCCACGTCCACCCACCCACCGGGGGGCGGAGCGGTGAAACCGGTGGCCTGGGTGCCGCCACCGCGCAACCCCCGTCCCGGGCCCCGACCGGTGGCGACCCGGCGCGACTCCACGGCCACGCCGAAGCTGGTCGCCATCATGGTTCCCACCTCCGCCAGGGCCTGCTCACCACCGCCGAGCACCAGCCGCGCCACCCCGTACCCCGGGGTGTGACGTGTCACGACCTGCACTGGTAGTCCTCCGTCCCTCGTACCCACCGCGTCGGAACCGGCCTCGGGTGGCCGCGCGCCCCGGGCGCGGACGATTCTGTGGCCCGCGTGAGCCCGGGCGAGTCGCGGGGCCGGTCCCACCGCCACGCAGGGCACCATGATCGGGTGGCCCAGGACAACAGGACACCTCCGCTGGTACCAGTCGAGGAACACCAGGAGCACGTCGCGAGCCTGCTGAGACCCACCGAGGTCACCAGGTCCCCGCTGGAGGAGTGCGCGGGACTCGCGATGGCGCGGGACCTGGTCGCCTCCATCCCGCTGCCCCCCTTCCGGAACTCCGCCATGGACGGCTACGCCGTCCGGTCCGTCGACGTCGCGGGAGCCTCACCGGACCGCCCCGTGCGACTGCCGGTGACCGCCGACCTGCCGGCCGGCGCGCCGGAGGTGCTGCCGTTGGCAGTGGGCAGCGCCCAACGGATCATGACCGGGGCCCCGCTACCGCTGGGCGCGGACTGCGTCGTCCCGGTCGAACACACCGACGGCGGGACCCGCGAGGTCGCGATCGGTCTCGCGCCCGAGGAAGGCCGCCACGTCCGGCGGGCGGGGGAGGACGTCCCGGCCGGCACCACGGTGCTGCGCCGGGGGAGCGAGCTGGGGCCGGCCCAGCTCGGCCTGGCCTCCGCGCTGGGCTTCGCGGAGCTCCCGGTGCGCCGTCGTCCCCGCGTCGTGGTCCTCTCGACCGGCTCCGAACTCGTCGAGCCCGGCGAGCCGCTCGGCCTCGGGCAGATCTACGAGTCGAACGCCGTCATGCTCGTCACCGCCGTCCGGGAGGCCGGTGGCCACGCCACGGCGGTCCGGTTCGTACCCGACGACGTGGGCGCCCTCCATGAGGCGGTGCGGCCGCACCTGGCCGATGCCGACCTCCTGCTCACCACCGGCGGGGTCAGCGCGGGAGCCTACGAGGTCGTCAAGGACGCGCTCGCCGGTGAGGGGGTCACCTTCACCAAGGTCGCGATGCAACCGGGCATGCCGCAGGGCAGTGGTCGCTACCGGGGCGTCCCCGTGGTGGCGTTGCCGGGGAACCCGGTCTCCGCGCTGGTGTCGTTCGAGGTCTTCGTGCGGCCGGCCCTCCGACGGGCGGCCGGGTTCGACGTGACCGACCGGCCCCGGTCCCGAGCGGTGCTCGAGGGGGCCGCCCTGTCCTCCCCCTCGGGCAAGCGGCAGTACCGCCGCGGCAGCTACCACCTGGAGACCGGAGCCGTCCGGGTGGTGGGAGCCGCCGGATCGCACCTGCTGTCCGCCCTGGCCGAGTCCAACTGCCTCGTGGAGATCGCGCCGGAGGTGACGGTGGTGGAGCCGGACACCCCAGTGGAGGTGCTCCTGCTCGGGGGGCCGAGCCGCACCGGTGGTGGACCCGGCGGGAACTGACGGGGTACCCGCGGCGAGGCGAGGTCGCCCCCCCTCCGCCGGGGCTAGGGTTGGTCGGATGGGCCTGTTGTCATGGATCGTGTTCGGAGCCATCGTCGGCTGGGCCGCCAACCTGGTGGTCGGGGGCCGGGAACGGGAACGCCAGGGTTGCCTGGTGAGCATCCTGGTCGGCGTCGTCGGCGCGGCCCTGGGCGGCCTCGTCTGGCGGTTGGTCACCGGGGAGGACCGGGCCTTCGCCTTCGACCTCCCCAGCATGGGTGTCGCGGCGGTGGGAGCCGTCCTGCTGCTGGTGGTCCTCCGGCTGCTGGGGACCCGCTCCCGGCGCTGACGGCCCCGGACGAGGCACCGGTCCCGGTCGTCGGCGTCAACTCGTCGACGCCCAAGTGGTCGACAAGGACGGCTTCCTCCGACGCCGCACGAGGTAACGACGATGACTCACGATTCGTGATCAACTCATTACCGGACGCTATTGATCCCCCGTGTCCTGGCTGAGTACGCTGGTCGCGCACGCAGGTCACGCCGTTCGGCGGCCAGGACACGGTGGTGGTGTCGCCAGGAACCCGCGTCGCCCCGCCGCGGCGGTGGCGGCCGGGTCGGACCGTCCGGGCCACTGGACGACGTCCCGGCCCGTCTCCACCCGGGAGCCAGGGCCTGCCGGTGGGATTCCGACAGTCCCACCCCGACCGCTCGAGTTGAGTCGTTGTCTCGTCGTGGTCCCCAGGACAGGGTGGACCGTGTGCCGTCGGGGGGCGCACGGTTCGCCCTCTGGTGTTCGCGCCCGGGGCCGGCCCGGGGCTCGCCAGCTCGGCGGCCCGGGACGCGCCAGCTCGGGGAGGGCCCCGGTGACCAGCCCGTCGGGTGCGGCGCTGATCCACTCCTCTCGCTCCGCCACCCCCTGGTTACGCTCGCGGTGGGCGCGTACCGTGTGCCGCGCCTCCGTGCCACCCGATCGGGTGCGATGCACGGGGACACCCTTCGACGCTTACGGACTGCCGACATGAGCACCGACACACCGCGACCCCCGCGGGGCCGTGAGAACCACAGCGAGGACACCACCCGCCTCCCGGTGGTGCCCCCAGCGACGGAGCGGCCCGAGCCGTCGGCCGAGGAGCGTCCCGGCACGCTGGCGCACTTCCTCCACCTCGCCCGGTCCGTGGTCCCGCCGATGCACCCGGCCGGACGCCCCTTCGTCGCCGCCGCCGCCGGGCTCGCCCTGGTGCTCAGGCGGTTCTCCCGCCCGCTGGGGGGCCTCGGTCTCGTCCTCACCGCCTGGTGCGCCTGGTTCTTCCGGGAACCCCGCAGGGTCACCCCCAGCCGGCCCGGGCTCGTGGTGTCCGCCGCGGACGGCACCGTCTCCCAGGTGGACACGGCGGTCCCGCCCGTCGAACTCGGCCTGCCAGCCACCCCGCTGACGAGGGTCAGCGTGTTCCTCTCCGTCTTCGACGTGCACGTGCAGCGGACCCCGGTGTCGGGAGTGGTGCGCCAGGTCGCGTACCGCCCCGGCAAGTTCCTCTCCGCCGACCTCGACAAGGCCAGCGACGACAACGAGCGGAACTCCCTGGTGCTGGAGACCGAGGACGGCCACCGCGTCGTCGCGGTCCAGATCGCGGGCATGGTGGCCAGGCGCATCGTGTGCGAGGTGGCCGCCGACCAGCGGGTCGCGGCGGGCGACACCTACGGCCTGATCCGGTTCGGTTCGCGGGTGGACCTCTACCTGCCGGCGGGAAGCCGCGTGCTCGTGGAGCCGGGACAGCGCACCGTCGGCGCCGAAACCGTCATCGCGGAACTCCCGGAGCCCTCCTCGGCCGCAGCGGGGGGCTGAGCGCATGGCACGGGTAGCGCCCGGCATCGGACTGGTGCCCAACGCGGTGACCGTGCTGGCGCTGTGCGCCGGGCTCTCATCGGTGATGTTCGCGCTCGACGGGCGCTTCGCCGCGGCCGTCGCCGCCGTCGCGACCGCCGCGCTGCTGGACGGACTGGACGGCCGCCTCGCCCGCCTGTTGGACGCCACCAGCAGGATGGGGGCCGAGCTCGACTCGTTGGCCGACGCCGTCTCCTTCGGCGTCGCTCCCGCCCTGGTGGTCTTCATCTGGTCGCTGCACGGCAGCCAATGGGGATGGGTCGTCTGCCTCCTCTTCGCGGTGTGCGCGGTGCTCCGGCTCGCCCGGTTCAACGTGCTGATGGAGGACACGAAGAGCCCGCCGTTCGGCAAGGAGTTCTTCGTCGGGGTTCCCGCGCCCGCCGGCGCGCTGACGGCGCTCTTCCCCCTGGTCATCTCCCTCAAGTCCGGCGAGGGCTGGTGGTCGTCTCAGCTGGTGGTGGCGCTGTGGGTGATCGCGATCGGCGGACTGCTGATCAGCCGGGTCCCGACCCTGTCGTTCAAGACGCTGAAGGTGCCGGCCAAGGCGATCGCACCGCTGTTGATGTTGGTGGGGCTGCTCGCAGCGGCCGTGATCACCTACCCCCTGCTGGTCCTGGCGACCTTCATCGTGCTCTACCTCGCGCACGTGCCCTTCGCCGTTCGCCGGTACCGCTGGCTCAGCAGGCACCCGGAAGCGTGGGACGTACCGGCCGGGGAACGGCGCGCCATCCGGCGGAGCACCAGCAGGCTGCGGTTGCGGCGTCCTCGACTGCGCCCCAGGGTGGCCGGTGACGCCGTCCGGGCGGAGAGCGGCGGGTCCGGACCGGTGGGCGCCCGCCGGTCCTGGCGTCGACTCGGGCTCCGCCGACGTTCCTGAACACCCGACCCCCGGGCCCCTCGGATCCCCCGGGTTCCGTGGTGGGTACGGTCCGGCGCCGCGCCGGCACGTAATCTGGTCGGGTGATCGCGCTGACCGCTCGGCTCTCCCCGTCCGCGCTGGACACCCGGAGGGGTGTCGTCCGGCTCCATCCCGAGGTCTTCGACGCGCTCGGCCTCACGGCGTGGGACGCCGTCCGACTCACCGGGAGTCGCGTGACCTCGGCCCTGGCCGCGGTCGCGACCGGGCGGGGAGCGGCGCCCGGCGTCATCCTCGTGGACGACCTGACCCTGTCGAACCTGGGCCTGGCCGAGGGAGCGGAGGTCGTCGTCGCGCCCGTCGAGGTCAGCGCGGCCCGATCCGTCACGGTCGCCGGGTCCCGCATGGCCGCCGCCTCCCTCCCACCGGAGACGCTCCGGCTGGCGTTGACGGGCAAGGTGCTCAGCGTGGGCGACACGGTCTCCCTCCTCCCGCAGGACGTCGCCCCGCCCTCCGGGGTGGACCTCAGCACCGCCCGTCGGAAGCTGTCCAACGCGATCGGCATCACCTGGACCAACGAACTGCTCACCGTCACGGCCACCGAGCCGGACGGTCCGGTGGCCGTCCAACCGTCCACCCAGCTCTCCTGGCGGGACGCGGCCCCGCTGCGGGACTCGACCGGGAGGGACTACTCCGCCTGCTCCCGCCCCTCGGGCGGGTTCGCGCAGTCCCCCGGTCCCACCCCGGCGGCGACCCCGGCGGGTGGCACCCCGACCACCGGTGCCTCCTCCCCCGGGGGCACGGTTCCCCGGGCCTCGGACGCCGCCCGAACGGCCACCGGCACGACCGGGGCGACCACCGCTCCGGTCCGCCCCGAGGCACCGAGCGTCAGCGACCTGGTCGGCTCCGAGGACGCCGCCGCGCGGCTCACCGAGTGGCTCCGGCTCACCTTCGAACGTCCCGAGCTGCTCGAACGCCTGGGAGCGAACTCCCGGCTCGGCGTGCTGGTGGCCGGGCCGGCGGGAGTGGGCAAGGCGACCCTGGTGCGCGCGGTGACCCGTGCGGTCGACGCGGAGCTGGTCGAGGTGTCCGCGCCCAGCGTGGCGGCCCTGGAGGCGGGCACCGCGTCGCAGCGGGTGCACGACGCCGTCGCGGCCGCCTCCGCGCACGCCGCAGCCGGCCGGAACTGCGTCCTGCTCGTCACCGACATCGAGGCCCTGGTCCCCGGCGCGAACCCTCCTCCGCTGACCACCGTGGTCCTGGACGCGCTGCGCTCCAGCAGCCACCACGGCAGGCTCGCCATCGTGGGCACCACGGCCCAGCCGGAGGGGGTGGACCCCCGGCTGCGTGATCCGGAGCTGCTGGACCGTGAACTCGTCCTGGTCCCGCCGGACACCCGAACCCGCACCGAGGTGCTGCGGATGCTGCTGCGCAGCGTTCCGCTGTCCGACGACGTCGACCTCGGGGTGATCGCCGAGCGCACTCCCGGGTTCGTCACCGCCGACCTGCTCGCGTTGCGCCGGGAGGCGGCGGTCCGCGCGGCGCTGCGGCAGCCGCCGGAGCGGGAGGGGGCGGCCACGGACACCGCGACGGCACCGGTGGCCCCCCAGGCGGAGGCGCCGGTGGAGGAGGTCGTGGACGGCGAGCTGCTCGCCGACCCGGTTGGCGAGACCCGTGCCGCTCGGACCGCCGAAGGCGGTGACCTGGCGAGCGAGGTGGCCGACGCGATCACCGACGCGGAGGTCGTGGACGTGTCACCCCACGGGGAGACCCTGGCCCTGCCGGCGCCGGGCGGTGGCGGCGGGACCACGCGCCTTCCCGTGCCCCCCGACCAGGATGGCGGCGAGACGACCCGCTTCGCGGTACCACCCAGCCGGGATGACACCGTCGAGGTTCCGGCCGCACCTGCCGACCAGGCGACCACCGAGGAGCCGGCACCCGCGAGCCCCGAGACCGCCACCTCGGAGGAGGCCGGGCCCGGCTGGCCCAGCATCCGGCAGGGGGACCTGCTGGACGCGCTCTCCTCGGTCCGGCCGATCTCCATGTCCTCCTCCGACACGCTCCAGACCGGCGGGCTCACGCTGGACGACGTGGGGGACATGGCCGAGACGAAGCAGGCCCTCACCGAGGCGGTGCTGTGGCCGCTGCGCTACCCGGACTCCTTCGCCCGGCTCGGGGTCCGCCCGCCGCGCGGCGTCCTGCTCTACGGCCCACCCGGCTGCGGGAAGACCTTCCTCGTCCGCGCGCTCGCCGGCACCGGGCAGCTCAACGTGATGTCCGTCAAGGGCGCCGAGCTGCTGGACAAGTGGGTGGGCGAGTCGGAGCGGGCGGTGCGCGAACTCTTCGCCAGGGCGGCGGAGGCCGCGCCCACCCTCGTCTTCCTCGACGAGGTCGACGCCCTCGCCCCCCGCCGGGGCGGGTCGAGCGACAGCGGGGTGGCCGACCGGGTGGTCGCCGCCCTGCTCACGGAGTTGGACGGTGTCGAGCCGATGCGGGACGTGGTCATCCTCGCGGCGACGAACCGGCCCGAGCTGATCGACCCCGCCCTGCTGCGGCCGGGTCGCCTCGAGCGTCTGGTCTACGTCCCGCCGCCGGACGGTGAGGCCCGCGCCGCGATCCTGCGGTCGGCCAGCCGGAACACGCCCTTGGCCGACCAGGTCGACCTCGACGCGCTCGCCGCCGACCTCGACGGGTACTCGGCCGCCGACTGCGCCGCCCTGGTGCGGGAGGCCGCGTTGACCGCGATGCGGGAGAACCTGGAGGCCACCGAGGTCACCGCCGACCACCTGGCCGCCGCCCGGGAGTCGGTGCGCCCCTCACTGGACCCCGCGCAGCTCGCGGAACTGGAGGCCTACGCCGCCTCCCAGCGGTGACGAACCCGGTCCCAGGGGTGCGCGACCACCGCGTAGGTTGTCGGCAGACGCCGGCGCGTCGGCCGTTGGCGTGCCCGGCGGGCCGGCGGAAGCGGCGGCGCGCGCGGGATCGACCACTCTCGGGGAGACCATGTACCGACTGCTGTTCTCGCTGGTCCTGCGCCGCCTCCCGGCCGAGACCGCCCACCGGGTGAGCTTCGGGCTGCTCCGGGCCATCTGCGCCGTTCCCGGCGTGCGCGGTCTGCTCCGCGGATGGCTCGTGCCGCGCGATCCGGAGCTGCGCGTCCGGGCGCTGGGGATGGACCTCCCCAGCCCGCTGGGCCTCGCCGCCGGCTTCGACAAGGAGGGCACCGGAGCCGACGCGTTGGGGGCGCTCGGCTTCGGGTTCGTCGAGATCGGCACCATCACCGGGCAGCCGCAGCCCGGAAACCAGCAGCCGCGGTTGTTCCGACTGGTCGAGGACCGGGCCATCGTCAACCGGATGGGCTTCAACAACCACGGAGCCGCCGCCACCGCGAGGGCGCTGACCACCCGGCCCCGGTCGGGGCGGGTGGGCCTCGGGGTGAACATCGGCAAGACGAAGGTGGTGCCGGAGGCCGAGGCGGTCGCCGACTACCGACGCGGCGCCGAGCTGCTCGCCCGGCACGCCGACTACGTGGTGGTCAACGTCAGCTCCCCGAACACTCCCGGCCTGCGGAACCTCCAGGCGGTGGAGCTGCTGCGGCCGCTGCTCACCGAGGTGCGGGCCGCCCTCGACGAGGCGGTCGCCCACCGCGTGCCGCTCCTCGTGAAGATCGCCCCCGACCTGGCCGACGAGGATGTCGACGCGGTGGCCGACCTGGCGTTGGAGCTCGGCCTGGACGGGGTGATCGCCACCAACACCACCACTGGGCGCGCTGGCCTGCGCAGCGGGGACGCCGAGGTGGCCGCCGTCGGCGCCGGCGGGCTGTCCGGAGCCCCGTTGCGGGAGCGGTCGCTGGCCGTCCTGCGCCGGTTGCGGGCCAGGGTCGGCGACCGGGTCCTGCTGGTCTCGGTGGGCGGTGTCGAGTCCGCGGAGGACGTCTGGACCCGGATCCGCGCCGGCGCCACCCTGGTCCAGGCGTACACCGGATTCATCTACGGTGGGCCGTTCTGGCCCAGGGCCGTGCACCGTGACCTGGCCCGGCGGGTGCGCCAGGCCGGGCTGCGGACGGTCGCGGAGGCGGTGGGGCTGGACGCTCCGAGCACCTCCCCCGACCGGGACGACCGGCGGCGGGACGGTTCGTCCCCCGGATGATCCTCGGTGGCGAGGTGGGCGGCGGCGCGTCGGCGAGGGCGATCCACCGCCCCCGCACCCGAGGGGCCGCCCGCCCGGGATGGGGTGAATAGGATCACCTGGACGGTTTCCGGTTCCGACGAGGAGTGGCGATGCCAGGCACCCCGGCCAACCCCGGCAGCAACCGAGCCCAGCGCCAGATCCTGGCCTTCGCGTTGGCGGTGACCTCGGGCGCCGTCGCCGTGGGCTCGGTGTGGCTCCAGCTCGCGCTGGACAGGTCGGTGCTCGGGGTGACGACGGTCGCCGTGCTGGTGACCATCGCGTTGTTCCACTGGGTCCGGTCGGCCGCCCCGGTGGGGATCGTCTTCGGCCTGCTCGGAACGGTGACCCTCGTCTTCGGCAACGGGGTCGCCGTTCTCGACCACGGCCTGTCGGTGGCGTTGGTGGTGCTGGCCGGGCTGGTCAGCGCGCTACCGGTGCCACTCGCGTGGCAGCTGCGCCAGCGCACCCCCGACGGTGACGATGTGGGAGCGGTCCCCGCCTGAGTTCCCCGGGCCGCGCGATTCCCCGAGGAGGCCGCACCCGCGCACGACGACCCCCCGGCGGCGTCGCCAGCTCGACGTGCCCCAGCCGTCCGCGCCGGAGTGGTCAGCGCGTCCTGGTCACCTTGTTCAGCCCCCGGGGCCGGTCCGGGTCGACTCCCCGGGCCCTGGCGAGTTCCAGGGCGAGCAGCTGCGCCGGGAGCACCTCCAGCACCGGGGCGACCTCCTCGGGAGTAGCCGGCAGGGCCACCCCCACGTCGGGTGCGGCGGACGCCGAGGCGGATCCGATCGCGGCGACGAAGGGGCCTCGTTCCCGCACCGCCTCCAGGGTCTCCAGGGTCGACGTGCCGCCCGGGCCGACGCTGGTGACGGCGAGGAGCGCGGTGTCGGCGTCGACGGCGGCGACCGGTCCGTGTAACAGGTCGGCGGCGCTGTAGGCGCGGGTCAGCAGGTAACTGGTCTCGGCGAGTTTGAGCGCCGCCTCACCCGCCGTCGCCGAGGAGTAGCCGCGACCGACGGTGAGCAGCCGGTCCGCGAAGCGCAGTCGCGAGGCGAGGTCCACGACCGGCGCGGCGGCCCCAGCCAACGCCTCGTCCGCCAGGTCCCCCAGCGGCTCCGCCCGTTCGCCGTGACCGCCTCGCAGGGCGTCGACGAGCAGGTACAGGGCCAGCAGGGTCGCGGTGTAGGTCTTGGTGGCGGCAACCGCCCGTTCCGCGCCCGCCCGGACGGACAGGGCCGCGTCGGTGACCGACACCAGGTCCGACCCTTCCGTGTTGGTCACCGCGACGGTCAACGCGCCCTGGTCGCGCGCGGTCGCGGCGACCTCGACGAGGTCCGGGGAACCACCGCTCTGGCTGACGGTGACCAGCAGGACGTCGCGCAGGTCCTGCCGAGCTCCGTAGAGGGTGGTGGCCGAGGGCGAGACGAGGCCGGCGGGCAGACCGAGCAGCGTCTCCACGAGGTACTTGCCGTAGAGGGCCGCGTGGTCGCTGGACCCCCTCGCGGCGAACAGCACGAACCGGGGACGTCGCCGGGTGATGTCCCCGGCGAGGGCCCGGATCTCCGGTCCGGCCGCCAGGAGCGTTCGGAAGACCGCCGGCTGCGCCGCGATCTCGTCCGCCATCAGGGAACCGGCCGTGGTGGCCGACGCCGCTTCCGCCTTCATACCGCCTCGTTCCGCCGGGTCAGCCGCCCCGGCCACTCAGGGCGGCCGTCGCCAACCGGGTTCGGGCACACCGGTCCGACGCCCGCAGTGGTCCAGACCAACACTACCCACCGGGGCCCGCCGTCCACCGCCGCCGACCGGGCGAGTGCCCGGCACCGGCCACCGGAGCGGGAGGCGGCGGGACCCCTCCTCGGCCTGGTCGGGCCGCCTTCGACGGCCCCGTGCCGGGGATCGCGCGGACGGAGGAAGATCGGAGTCACCCTGTGACAACGTGGGAACCGAGGGAACGGCTCGGCATCCTGGAGAGCACAGGCAGGCCGGACGTCACCGAGGAGGAGGCCATGCTCGACGCCACACCGCCGTGCGGGGAAAGCGGGAGCCGGACCGGGCACACCCGGGAGCCCAAGTACTGGGGGCTCAAACGGCACCTGCTCGAGCTGCTCCGGTCGATGCCCGCCGGAACGCCCATCCCCACCGAGAGATCGCTCGCGACCGAGTTCGGCCTGTCCAGGACGACGGTCCGCCAGGCGCTCGCCGATCTCACGGTCGAGGGGCGTCTCCTCCGGATCCAGGGCAAGGGGACCTTCGCGGCGGAGCCGAAGGTGGCCCAGCGCTTGCAGCTCTCCTCCTACACCGAGGACATGCTCGCCCAGGGCATGCGACCGCAGTCCCGGCTGCTCGCGGCCGAGGAACACCCGGCGGAGACGGAGCTGGCCAGGCTGTTGGACGTCCGGCCGGGCGCCAAGCTGCTCCGGCTGAAACGCCTGCGGCTCGCCGACGGCGAACCGATGGCCATCGAGACCACCCATCTCCCCCTGGGCCGTTTCCGGGGCCTGCGCCGCTGCCTGAGCGAGGGCGACTCGCTCTACCAGGTGCTGCGGAACCGGTTCGACGTCCGCTTCGGCCACGCCACGGAGACGATCGAGACCGCCCTCGCGGCGCCCGAGGAGGCCGAGTTACTCGGGGCGGACGTGGGCCTCCCGATGCTGTTGCTCTGCCGGCACTCCTTCGACGCCGAAGGCCACCCCGTCGAGTGGGTGCGCTCCCTCTACCGGGGGGACAGGTACAAGTTCGTCACGACCATCAACCCGCCCGACGGGGCTGGCGGACTCGCGCCCGGGAACCGGGACGACACCCCAGTTAGCCCAAGTGGGCGATATCACCATCCGCCAACCGGGGGATAAATCGGCACGTCTTCCTCGTTGTCATCCCGAGGCCCGGGTGGGGCCGGAAACGGAGCGCGACCACGAGGGGACCCATGCGCGAGCAGCACGACCAGGAGCTCACGACCCGACTGGCGCGCCAGGGCGGCTCCCCGGCTGAGGACGGGGAACCGGCGGAGCGGCGGGGCGCGTTCGGGCTGTCCGGTGCCCAGATCACGGCCGGCGCGCTGGCCGCGGTGACCTCGGCGGTGCTGGGCTCCCAGCTCGGGGTGGCTGGCACCGTGGCCGGAGCAGCCGTCGCCAGCGTGGTGTCGACGGTCGGTGGCGCGGTCTACCAGCGCTACCTCGAACGGACCGCCGAGACCGTTCGGGCGACCGCCGCCAGGGCCCCGCTCGGTCGACGCCGGCAACGCACCGCCGGCCGAGCCGTCGGCGACGGGCGGACAGGCCCGGTCGCCAGCCCGTCCCACCCGGTCGGTCCCCGCTCGGCGACCGAACCGACCACGCGGCTGACCGTGCCGCACCCGAGCCCCGGGGCACCGACCGCCCGCCTGGCGGGCCCTCCGCCGCGCGACGCCGGCCCGCCCGACACGCCGATCCGAGGCGAGGCGAGCGCTCGGCCGCCCGACACGGAGCTCCTCGGGCAGGGCGTCGGCGGGCACCGGGACGCGGACAGCACGGCCCTCCTGCCGACATCGGCCGGGACGAACCGCCTGCCGACCGACGGACCAGGGGAGAAGCCCCCTCGTCGGCGACGTCCCACCCGGATGATCGTGGCTGGCGGGGTGCTGTCCTTCCTCCTCGCGATGGCGGCCATCGTCGGCGTCGAGCTCGTACGGGGCGAATCCCTCTCCGGCGGTTCGACCGGAACGTCGATCAGCGGCATCCTCGGCGGTGAACCCCTCTTCCGCCGGGACGACGTGCCCCCGCCGGCCGAGCAGGACCCGCCAGCGGGCGGGGCGGACGTCGTCGACCCGCCGAACCCGGCCCCTCCCGCCGGGACCGGGACCACTGGTGCACCCGAGGTTCCCACCACGTCCGGCGAGGAACCCGGGCGGGAACCGGCCGGGAACGAGCCGTCCGAGACCGAGCCGCCGCCCACGACCACGGAGGCACCGGCCGAGGACGAGCCGGAAGGGGCGGGGGAACAGGAGGACGACCAGGAGCCGGCGCCGGGAGCGCGGCTGGAGATCCCGGACCGGGTCCCGGCCACCTGAGTCCCGCACGAGCCGATTTCCCGGGTGGACCGTTCCTTCCCCCACGGGCCCCGGTGGCGAGTCCAGCGACCCGCCAGCTCGTCGGCGAACCGCCGGTGGCCGTCCTGCCGTTCCAGGACGGCCCGGCCCCGGGTACCCGCAGCCGGTGCGGGGTGGTGCCGGCGGTGCCGGCGTCCACCGGTTCCTCCTCCCTGACCAGCGCCTCCAGTGCGGCACCCGTGGCACGCGCCTGGTCGCGCGGCGCGCGCCACCGCCCGGGTCAGCCAGGCCGCGGCGGCCTCCGCCGGAGTCCTGTTCCGCCCGGGCCGCTCATCGGCCCGAGCACCGCGTTGGAGCGACAGCCGCACCACGGCCGGGGAGCCGCGCTCCACGGCGGCGAGCAGCGCGCCGTTCCCGTTCCCGTCCACATCGGGGTCCGCGTCGACGGCGGGCGGCAGTCGGGCCGCCTCCACCCGCCCCTGGGATGCCGCCGAGAAGATCGGCCGAGGGTCCACTCCCCTTGCTCCCCCGTCCGGAGCCCCACCCGGCGTCGAGCAGCGCGGCCACGATCGCATCGGGCCCCAGCCGGCGGCGCACCACGCGTTCTCGCCGTCCTCGTCCGCCAGGCCAGGTCCACATGGCACGGTTCGGCCGCCCGGTACGCGTCCCGCTCAGGACGGCCGCCGTCATCCCTCCGCCACGTTCTCGGTCATCCACCACCAGTAGCGCCCCCGTGGGGCCTTCCGGGGATTCGCCCGATATCGCCACGGAGAAGGCGCGGGAACATGCGCGTGATTGGTAGGTCACTTCCCGTCCGCGCGGTAAGCGATGCCGGTAACTCACCAACTTGACCACACACACGTTCACCACTGTGTGCACTAGATCAACACGATGGGTCACGAAAACGGCGCGTCTATCCGCCGTCCAGCCGTTTCTTTGACTCCGAATGATGGCTTCCGGACAGCAGTAACGGCTTAATAACGTCTAGCTACCGGATGGTAATCATCCGTAATGGTCTGAAGTGGAATCGACAGGGAAGGGCGACCGAGCACACAGCGGCGCGGCGTCCGGACAGTCGTCCTCCGCCAGGCGCGAGTCGATGAGACCGCTGATCCCCTCGACCGGGGTTCCCACGACCCCGGTCCGCTACGAGTTGAGACCCGCGGGCGGGCCCCTGCCAAGAAACCGCCCGCGGGGTGTCCCTGCACTCGTGAACAAGGAGACATCTAGTGAATCGGAGAATCGCGGCGCGCGTTACCGGAGCGGTCGTGCTGGCCGCCGGAACGACCGTTGGCCTCACCCTCCCCGCCACCGCCGACCAGGAGGCCCCGGCCCCGGTCAGCGCCGACCAGGAGGTCCTGCTCGCCATGCAGCGGGACCTCGGCCTCGACGCCGCCGAAGCCGAACTCCGCCTGGCCCAGGAAGCGGCCGCGGCGACCGCGGAGGAGACCCTGACCCGCACGTTGGACGGCGTCTTCGCCGGCGCCGTCTTCGACGCCGAGCGGGGCGCGCTCGTCGTGGCCGTCACCGACGAGGCGGAGGCGAGCGCGGTGCGGGCCGCCGGTGCGGTGCCTCGCGTGGTGGAGCACACCCTCGTCGAGCTGGAGTCGGTGAAGTCGGCCATCGACCAGACCGCGACCAGCCAGGGCGCCCCCGCCGGGGTGAGCAGCTGGGCGGTCGACGTCGAGACCAACTCCGTCGTCGTCACCGTGGACCCGGAGCTGCGGGACGCCGAGGTGGACGCCTTCCTCGACCGGGCGGCCAGCGACGGCACCGTCCGGGTCGTCGAGGAGGCCAACTCCACGCCGGTCCCCTTCGCCGACATCGTCGGCGGTGACGCCTACTACCCGGGTGCCTCGCGCTGTTCCGTCGGGTTCTCAGTGGACGGCGGGTTCGTCACCGCCGGCCACTGCGGCACCGTCGGCACCAGCACCTCCGGGGTGAACCAGCAGTCGCAGGGCACCGTCGCCGGCTCGATCTTCCCGGGCAGTGACATGGGCTGGGTGGAGACCAACTCCAGCTGGACGCCGACCGCGGCGGTCAACGACTACGACGGCGGCACCGTCGCCGTCAGCGGTTCCTCCGAGGCCGCGATCGGCGCCTCGGTCTGCCGTTCCGGCTCCACCACCGGCTGGCACTGCGGCACCATCGAGGCCAAGGGCGTCACCGTCAACTACCAGGAGGGCGCCGTCCACGAGATGACCCAGACCAGCGCCTGCGCCGAACCCGGCGACTCCGGTGGTTCCTGGCTGAGCGGTAGCCAGGCCCAGGGCGTCACCTCCGGCGGCTCCGGCAACTGCACCCTGGGGGGCACCACCTTCTTCCAGCCGCTGAACCCGATCCTCTCCGAGTTCGGGCTGAGCCTGACCACCTCCTGATCCCGAGCGGCCCAGTCGCGGGTTTCTGACAAAAACTGTTCGGTTCGTCAACGGGCGGCCTCCTCCGATCGGGGGAGGCCGCCCGTTGACGTGCGTGCCGCACGCGGGACCGGGCGGAACGGGTGCTCGGCATCCGGTCCAGAACCAACCCCCGTTCGGACCATGACTCGTTCACCGGACAACGACCGAAACAGCGGTACGACAGCGGAACGCCATTACGGGACGTGAGCGCCGGTCCGACGACTGTGACGGTTTTTCCCCGATTGGCGGATATCCGTAACACGATCCTGGGCCAAGACTTTCACTCCAACGGGGGCCTGGATGAACCGGCGGCGACGCCGGTGTGAACGGAGAGGACCCAGTTGTTCACGTCGGACACCCACTGACGACGCCGTCCAGGTCCACAACCGAGCTCACCTCTCACCGCCACAGCCGAACCGCGGAAACCCATGAGCCAGGGCTGTTGGTGCCCAGCCCAGTCGCGCCGACCGGCACGGCCCAGTCCACCTCGGACGAGGCACCTCCGGGGCGGGGCCTCTCGCCAGACCCACTCCCCTCCCCGGATATCCCTGCACCCCTACAAGGGAGACGCGAAACATGAGGAACAGATCCTTGGCCCGCATCGCCGGTGCCCTGGTCGCGGCCGCCGGCACGGCCACCGCGCTGGCCCTGCCAGCCGGCGCGGACACCCCGGAAGGACCCGACGCCACCGTGGCCTCGCCGGAGATGCTCTCGGCGATGCAGCGGGACCTCGGCCTGACCGAGCAGGAGGCACTCACGAGGGTCGCGGTGGAGGCCACCGCCGTCGAGACCGAGGAGGAGCTGCGCGCGAGCCTGGGTTCGTCGTTCGGCGGGGCCCACTTCGACGGGGACACCAACACCCTCGTCGTCGGCGTGACCACCGCCGAGAAGGCCGACGAGGTTCGCGCCGCAGGGGCGACCCCGGAGGTCGTGGCCTACAGCGCCGACAGCCTGGACGGCGTGGTGTCGACCCTGAACGAGACCACCGAGGTGCCCGACGGCGTCACCGGCTGGTACGTGGACACCGCCGACAACACCGTCGTGGTGACCACCGCCCTGGGCAGCGGCGAGGCGGCGGCGGACTTCGTCGCCGACTCCGGGGTCAACGCCGACGCGGTGACCGTGGTGGAGAGCACCGAGCAGCCCCGGACCCTCTACGACATCATCGGCGGCGACGCCTACTACTTCGGTGGCTCCCGTTGCTCGGTCGGCTTCTCCGTGTCGGTCGGCTACGTGACCGCGGGCCACTGCGGTGGGGTCGGTACCGCGACCCAGGGCTACAACCGCGTCTCCTCCGGCCAGGTCGCCGGCTCGGTCTTCCCGGGCAGCGACATGGGTTACGTCCGGACCAACGCCAACTGGACCCCGCGTCCCCTGGTGAACCGCTACAGCGGCAACACCACCGTCACCGTCAGCGGCTCCACCGAGGCCGCCGTCGGCGCCTCCATCTGCCGGTCCGGCTCCACCACCGGCTGGCGCTGCGGCACCGTCCAGGCCAAGAACCAGACCGTCTTCTACGCCCAGGGCGCGGTCAGCGGCCTGACCAGGACCAACGCCTGCGCCGAGGGCGGTGACTCCGGTGGTTCCTGGCTGAGCGGCAGCCAGGCCCAGGGCGTCACCTCCGGTGGCTCCGGCAACTGCACCTGGGGCGGCACCACCTACTTCCAGCCGCTCAACCCGATCCTCTCCCGCTGGGGCCTGTCCCTGACCAGGGGCTGATCCGGGCACTCCTCCGCACTCGTGAACACGGGCCGCCCATCCCGACCGGATGGGCGGCCCGTCCCGTCGGAACACCCGCCGCCCCGGCGCGGCGCGCGCCACTGATCGACCCCGGGTGCGTGGCTGCCCAGCACCGCCCGAACGCGGACCGGGGGAACGCACTCCCCCACGCCACCGAGCAGGACCACCCCCAGGGAGCAGCCATGAGAGGAACTTTCCGCGCACTGGTCACCGGAGCGGCCGTCGTGGCGGCGCTGCTCGCCGCCAGCGGCGGCGTGACGGCGGCGCCGTCCCCCTCCGCCGGCACCGGCGGTGAGATCCGCGGCGGGGACGCCTTCCTGGTCGACACCGGCCGCTGCGTCGTGGGCTTCACCGTGACCGAGGGCTTCGTCGCGACGAGCCGGTGCGGCCCGGTGGGAGGTGAGGTGCGCACCACCGGAGGCGAACTCGTCGGCGTCGTCCGGGGCAGCACGTACCCCGTCCCCGGTGGTGCCTGGGTGGAGACCACCGACGCGTGGACCCTGAGCCCGAGCGTCGGTCGCGCCGGCGGCGGCACACCGGTCCTCGGTTCGACCCTGGTCCCGGTGGGTGGCGCCGTCTGCGCCACCACCTCGACCTCGGGCTGGCGGTGCGGGAACGTGCTGGCCCACGACCAGTCGGTGGCGTTCCCGGAGGGCACCGTCTCCGGCCTCACGAGGACGACGCTGTGCTCCGACCGCGACCGCGACGAGGGGACGCCGGTCGTCAGCGGCAACCAGGCCCAGGGCATGCTCCTGCTCGCGAGTGGACCGTGCCCCGGCGGCGGGGGAAGCGACCACGTCCTGCCGGTCAACCCCCTGCTGGCCGCCTGGGGCCTCACGCTGCGCACCGCCTGACCAAGCCCGCCCCCTCAGGCCGGGGGCAACCGCTTCCGCAGGGCCGAGGCGGCCTCCCGGGGATCGGCCGCCTCGGTGATGGCCCGGACGACGACGATCCGTTCCGCTCCGGCGTCGAGGACCTCGGACAACCGCTCCGGGCCGATCCCGCCGATGGCGAACCAGGGCCGCCCGCCGGTCCCCCAACGCCGCGCCGTGTGGCGCACCAGGTCGAGCCCGGCGGCCGGTCGGCCCGGTTTCGTCGGGGTGGTCCAGCAGGGACCCACGCAGAAGTAGTCGACCCCGGGCTCCACCGCGGCCGCGTCCGCCTGGCCCCGGTCGTGGGTCGACCGGCCGATCACGACGTCCTCCCCGACCACCCGACGCGCCCACGACACCGGCAGGTCGTCCTGCCCGAGGTGCAGCACGTCGGCCCCGGCCGCCAACGCGATGTCCGCCCGGTCGTTGACCGCGAGCAGCGCGCCGTGCCCGGCGCACAGCTCCCCGATCGTCCGCAGCGCCGCCAGTTCCTCCCGAGCCTCCAGCGGCCCGGACCGGCCACCCTTGTCCCGCAGCTGCACGACGTCCACCCCGCCGGCCAACGCGGCCGCCACCACCTCGGCGAGGTCGCCCCTGTCCCGGCGGGCGTCGACGCACAGATAGAGCCGGGCGGCCGCGAGCCGAGCCCGTACCCGCTCTCCCGTCAGTCCTGGCATACCCGTGAGCCTAGGAGACGCGTCGCGCGGGTGACGACGTCCGTGGGACCCCACCCGGCCGACCTCCCCGGGCGGGCGGGTGGTTCCCGGCCCCGCCGCCGGGTTACGGTGAGGGCAGTCCGCACGGGAGTCTGGGGCACCAGGCTGAGAGGGGGCCTGCCGGCCCCGACCGTGGAACCTGATCCGGATCATGCCGGCGCAGGGAGCGTGGTGAGTGGTGTGTCATCGGTGAATCGAACGAACCAGCTGGTCGTCGTCGGCGCCGGGGTGATCGGCAGCGCGGTCGCCTGGCACGCGGCCACCGCCGGCTGGTCGGTGGTCGTGGTGGGTCCGGAACCGGCCGGCACCAGTTCCTCCTGGGTGGCCGGTGGGATGCTGGCCCCCGTCTCCGAGGCCTGGCCGGGGGAGGAGATCTCCCTGCGACTCGGCTCCGCGTCGCTGGAGTCCTGGCCCGCGTTCGCCTCGGCCGTCTCGGTGGCGGCGGGAGGCGCGGCGGACCGCGCGCCGGGTGGCCCGCTGCTCTCCGCCGAGGGCGGCCTCCTGGTCGGAGTGGACGGTGCGGACCGGGCCGACCTGGAACGGCTGGCCCGCTACCTCGCCGCGCGCGGCCGGGAGGTGACCGCGCTGTCCGGGCGGGAGGCACGCTCGCTGGAGCCGGCGCTGGGGCCGGCGGTCCGCCACGGGCTCCACGTGCCCGGCGACCTCGCCGTGGACAACCGACGTCTGCTGTGGACGGTGCGCGCAGCCGCGCGGGCCGCCGGTGCCGTGTTCGACACCGATTGGCTCGCGGAGGAGGCACGCGGTGGCCGGGTGCTGCTGCGCCGCGCCACGCGCGTGGGTACCGGCGGGCCGCCCCGGCTCGACGTGGGCGGTGGAGAGGACGGGGAGCGTGGGACCCGGGAGTGCGACGTGGTCGTGCTGGCCGCCGGCGCGTGGTCGAGCCAGCTGCACCCCGGGCTGGAGCGGTTGATCCGCCCGGTGAAGGGCGAGGTGATCCGACTCGCCGCGACCCCGGGCAGCCTGCCACCTCCCCGGCGCGTGATCCGAGGTTCGGTGCACGGCCGCACCGCCTACCTGGTGCCCCGGGACGGCGGCCGCCTCGTGGTGGGCGCCTCCCAACGGGAGAACGGCTTCGACACCTCGGTGACGGCGCGGGCGGTGCGCGAGCTGCTGACCGACGCGGGCGCGCTCGTCCCCGCCCTCGACGAGTACGAGGTCACCGAGACCATCGCGGGCCTGCGACCCGGCAGCCCGGACAACGTCCCGCTGGTGGGCGCGCTCGAACCCGGTCTGCTGGTCGCCAGTGGCCACCACCGCAACGGCCTCCTGCTGACGCCGGTGACGGTCGAGCTGGTCGGCCGGCTGCTCGGGCTGGCCAGGGCGGCGTTCACCTCGGCGTCGACCGACGCCGAGGAACTGCTGTCGGCGACCGACCCGGCGCGTTTCGCGACGGTGGGCGGGGCCGACCACGTGGAGGAGGTGCGGTGATGCGGGTGCTGATCAACGGCCGCGCGCACGAGCTCGCCGAGTCGTGCACGGTCGCGGGGGCGGTGGCCGCCGCCGGCGTACCGGCGCGGGGGACCGCGGTCGCGCTCGACGGCCAGCTGGTCCCCCGCGCCGAGTGGACGCGGACCGAGCTGACGCCCGGCGCGCGGCTCGAGGTGCTGACAGCGGTACAGGGAGGGTGAGGTCGATGGACGACGTGCTGGAGATCGCCGGTCGCCGCTTCTCGTCCCGGCTGGTGCTGGGGACGGGCGGGGCCGCGAACCTGTCGGTGTTGGAACGCGCGCTGGTGGCCTCGGGAACCGAGCTGACCACCGTGTCGCTCCGCAGGGCCGACACCTCGGGAGGCCCCGGAGTCCTCGACCTGCTCCGCCGGTGCGGGGTCGGGGCGCTGCCCAACACGGCCGGGTGCCGCAGCGCGGCGGAGGCGGTGCTGACGGCCCAGCTCGGCAGGGAGGCGCTCGACACGAACTGGGTCAAGCTGGAGGTCGTCGCCGACGAGGACACACTGCTCCCGGACCCGTTCGAGACGCTGGACGCGGCTGAACGCCTGGTGGCCGACGGTTTCACCGTCCTCGCCTACACCAACGACGACCCGGTACTCGCGCGCCGGCTGGAGGACGCGGGCTGTGCGGCGGTGATGCCGCTGGGCTCACCGATCGGTTCGGGTCTGGGCATCCGCAACCCGCACAACATCGAACTCATCGTGAACCGCGCGTCGGTGCCCGTCGTGTTGGACGCCGGCATCGGAACCGCCTCCGACGCCGCGCTGGCCATGGAACTGGGCTGCGCCGCGGTGCTGCTCGCCACCTCGGTCACCCGAGCCGACGAACCGGAGCGGATGGCACGGGCGATGCGGGACGCCGTCCGGGCCGGTCGGGAGGCACGTCTGGCCGGTCGCATCCCCCGGCGGTTCTGGGCGCGGGCTTCCAGCCCAGCCGTGGAGGGCGTGGGGTGAGACCGCCCCGCCAGCGCGGGCGCCGCGCCCGCCCTCACCAGGACCGGTACCGGAACGCGTGCTCGAAGGCGGCGTCCGGTGTCGCCTCCTGCTCGGCGTCCTCGGAGAGCTCCCTCCCCAGCTCGACCAGCTCGTCCACCGCCAACCGGGACAGGTAGGCGCCCTCGACGACCGGCCCGGCCAGCAGCTCGATCCCGGCGAGGTCCGGTCGTTCCTCGCGGGGAGCGCGGCGGCCCACCTCGCTCAGTTCCTCGTCGGCCAGCCGCAGCACGGGCGTGAGGCGTTCCCGGACCTCCTGCGGGCGGAACGCGACGCCGCCGACGGCGGCCCGCAGGGCGTCCAGCGCCGCCCCCGCTCGGCGGGCGGCCTCCTCCGCGGACGGACCGGCCTCCTCCAGCCGCGCTGGCAGCCCGAGCAGGTCCTGGGTGCGTCGCAGGGACCGCACGTAGGCACCGCGCAAGGCCCTGCGACCTTCCGAGGTGTCCCGTGCCCCGTAGGCGCCTCGCGTGAGTTCGCCGACCGCCAGCGCCGCCATCCGCGTGGTCCGGCCGACGTTCGGCAACGAACTGCTGGGCAGCACGAGGTAGCTGGCGTAGCCGAGGATCAGTGCCAGGGTGGCCCCGACGGCGGTGATCGCGCCGAAGCTGACCAGGACGGCCGCCACGGGCCGTTCGGTGGCCGGGACCTGGACGAGCAGCACGACGGCCACCACACCGGACATGAGCAGCGGGAAGCTGGTCCGCAGCACCGACACGCCGGCGATCATGGCGAAGAGCGCCACCGGGATGAGCACCCACGGCCAGGGCAGCAGCGCGACCAGCCCGGCCGCGAGCGCGACACCGACGACCGAGGCCCCGGTCCGCTGCAGGCCCCCCTCCATCGTGTCGCGGGTGATCGGCTGGAGGACGAGGTAGAGCACCAGCAGCATCGGGGCCGCGGACGGCGTGTCCAGCCACAGGGTGATGAACATGCCTCCGGCGACCGCGAGCGCGCAGCGGAGCGAGTGCCGGAACAGGGAGGACCGGAAGGAGAGGTGCGCGGTCAGCACGCCGAGGGCGCGCAGCAGCACGCCCCGCCACGACGGCCTCGCCAACCGGTCCGGCTTCCGGTCGACCACGGCGCGGCGGACCCTGTCCAGGCCGGACCGCACCATCCCCACAGCGGGGGGCAGCTCCGCCCCGCGTTCCGCGAGCACCTTCGCCGCCGGGTCCAGCTTCGCCATCGCCGGTAGCCCGGTGCAGGCGGGGGCGGTGACGGCCGCCGCCAGCTCCCCAGCCACCAGCTCGGCGTCGCTGGCGATGGTGCGGAGCCTCCGCGCCTCGACCCCGGTCGACCTCGCCGCGCCGGCCAGCAGCATGGCCCGGCCGGCCCGGTACTCGGCGGCCCCCGCGAGCACCTCACCCAGCCAGGCCCTGGTGCCGTCGGCTCGCCACACCCGGGCGGCGTCGTGCAGCCCGCCGGGGGTCTGGTCGGTGAGGGCCGCCGCCACGGCGGCTCGGGTGGGTCCGGACGGGTCGTCCTTGCCCGCGGCGATCCGGACCACGACGGCCAGCAGCACACCGCAGGCCCCGCCCGCCGCCAGGAACACCGGGTCCTGGCCCGCGCCCAGGCCGGTGGTCAGGGCGAGCAGGGTGGTGGTGGCCATGACCTGCCCGACCCGCAGGTAGCCGCTGCCCAGGGCGGGCAGCATGCCCGCCCCCAGGACGACCAGCGAGGCCACGACGATGGCCGGTGGCCCCTCCAGGGACGGCCCCACCGCGACGACGGCGGTGAGGAGCGGCCCCAACCACACCATCGCTCTCAGGTCGGCGCGCAGCGGCCCGACGCTCGCTCCGACGAGCGTGAGCACCGCCACGAGCCCACCGAGGACGGCCACCCGGTCCAGGCCGAGCGGCACCGCGACGCCGGTGGCGAGTCCGACCGCCACGGCCGTCATCACGAGCTGCCGAACCGGCAGCTCCACGCTCAGGCGAGTTGACGGTCGCGACCGTATGCCTGTCAGCACCCAACCAACCACGACGAGAATGTTCCCTGATCAACTACACGAAGTGACCGCACCACACGCTCAGCGGGCAAGGACCACCCGAGAGTAGGAAAAGGTCTGGCCGACCGTCCTGCCGCCACGGCAACCCCCCGATCTCGTGCCGGGCCCCACCGCGCCATCCCCTGCCGCTCCCCGGGAGCGGCCCTCGGGCGCACGGGGCACCTGCTCTGTTATTGCCCCCGGAACGCGGAGCGTTACGGCGACGTCCACGGGAGGCGCCGGTGTCCCGGTGCCGCGCGGAGGCCCAGCGGGGAAGGGGTGACCGACGGGGGCGGCGGCGGGGCCGAGCCACCCCGTCCAGGGCCCTTCGCGGCGGGGACGGGGATGAGGCGCTCGACCACACCGCGCTTTCGCCCCACTCAGCGACGGTCCCTCCCCGTGGGGAGGACACGCGACAGGATCATGACCGCGTTGCCGGGACTTCACGCCGCGATCGGGCTACCCGATCGCCCGACCGGCGGACGGTACGGCGCGACCGGTGTGCGGTTGTGCGGCCCCGCGCACCCGCCGGCCGAACGCCCGGACCCCCGGAGCGGCTCTCGAGCCCTGGCCGGGGAGACCGGCCGAGGCGGGTGGGGCGGGGGTGGTGGTAGGCGGCGCCACCGCCCGACCGGGCGGGGCCCCTCCGTTCACCGCCCGGCCCCGCGGCGCGCCCTCGCGCCCCACCGGGCGGCGGGGTCGGCGCCACGGGGAGCGGCCGGGGTGACCGGTGACGTCGGGCCGGGCCACCGGCTGACCGAGGCGGGCCCCGCGCCGAACACCACCAGAACGATCACCGGGAGTGATCATCGATCAGCCTTTGGTTGATCACCTGGCTGGCGGTAGGGCCTCGGGCACCCGCCCCGCCACGACCGGGGGCCCCGGCACCGGGGCGGCCCGGCCGCCCCCAGCGGTGCCTACCCGGTGGGAGTCCCGGCGGGTCTTCCGGTGACGGGGGACGGACTCACCACGGGACGTCGGAGACCCGCCAGAACGCCGAGACGGGCCCGACGCCGCCGCCGAGCGGATAGGCGGCGGCCACCGCCCGCATGATGTACCGCTTGCCGACCCGCACCGCGTCGACGAGGTCCCGCCCCTGGGCCAGGGCGGCGGTCACGGCCGCGGCGAGCGTGTCGCCGCCGCCGTGCGTGTGTTCCGTCGGATGACGCGGGCCCGGCAGCTCGATGACCTCACCACCCGCGCCCACGAGGAGGTCGACGCAGTCCGAGTCGGCGGCCAGGTGCCCCGCCTTGATCAGCACCCACCGCGGTCCGAGGGCCAGCACGGCCTCGGCCGCCTTGCGCAGGTCCGCGCGCCTGGTGACCTCGACACCGGTCAGCAGCCGCACCTCGTCGAGGTTCGGGGTGGTCAGCGTCGCCCGAGGCAGCAACACCTCCCTGACCGCGCCCAGCGCGCTGTCCGCCAGCAGGGAGTCGCCGTGCATCGAGGCGGCCACCGGATCCACCACGAGCGGGATCTCGGCCGCCCGGCCGATCCCGAGCTCGTCGCACGTCCCCGCCACCGCCTCGATGATCCCCGCGCTCGCCAACATCCCCGTCTTCACCGCGTTCGCGCCGATGTCGGTGGTGACCACCCGGACCTGGTCCCGCACCGTCTCCGCCGGGATCTCGTGGAACCCGCTGACGCCGAGCGAGTTCTGGACGGTCACGGCGGTGATCGCGGACATGCCGTGGACCCCGCAGGCGAGGAAGGTCTTGAGGTCGGCCTGGACACCAGCGCCGCCGCCGGAGTCCGAACCCGCGATGGTCAGGGCGGTCCGGGGCGTCACCCCCGGGCCGGGGGTCGACCGGGGGCTCATCGCTCCACCACCGGCAGGTAGACCGAGCCGCCACTGGCGGTGAACTCGGCCGCCTTGGCCCTCATGCCCTCCTCGACCGCCCGCTCCGTGGTCAGGCCGCGTTCCTCCGCGAACCGCCGCACGTCCTGGCTGATGCGCATGGAGCAGAACTTCGGTCCGCACATGGAGCAGAAGTGGGCGGTCTTCGCCGGTTCCGCCGGCAGGGTCTGGTCGTGGAAGGCCCGGGCCGTGTCCGGGTCGAGGGCCAGGTGGAACTGGTCCACCCAGCGGAACTCGAAGCGTGCCCTGGACAGGGCGTCGTCCCGCTCCCGGGCCCGGGGGTGGCCCTTGGCGAGGTCGGCGGCGTGCGCCGCGATCCGGTAGGCGACCACACCGGTCTTGACGTCGTCCCGGTCCGGGAGCCCGAGGTGTTCCTTGGGGGTGACGTAGCACAACATCGCGGTACCCGCCCGCGCGATCATCGCGGCTCCGATGGCCGAGGTGATGTGGTCGTAGGCCGGGGCGATGTCCGTGGCGAGCGGGCCGAGGGTGTAGAAGGGCGCCTTTCCGCAGAGCTCCTCCTCCAACCGCACGTTCTCCTCGATCAGGTGCATCGGGACGTGCCCCGGGCCCTCGACCATCACCTGGACGTCGTGTCGGCGCGCGACGTGAGTCAGTTCCCCGAGGGTGCGGAGTTCCGCGAACTGCGCCTCGTCGTTGGCGTCGGCGATCGAGCCGGGACGCAGGCCGTCCCCCAGGGAGAAGGTGATGTCGTACTCGCGGAAGATCTCGCAGAGTTCCTCGAAGTGCGTGTAGAGGAAGCTCTCCTCGTGGTGCGCGAGGCACCAGGCCGCCATGATCGAACCGCCCCTGGAGACGATGCCGGTGACGCGGTGGGCGGCCAACGGGACGTACCGGAGCAGGACACCGGCGTGGACCGTCATGTAGTCCACGCCCTGCTCGGCCTGTTCGAGGACGGTGTCGCGGTAGACGGGCCAGGAGAGCCGGGCTGGGTCCCCGCCGACCTTCTCCAACGCCTGGTAGATGGGCACGGTGCCGACCGGGACCGGGGAGTTCCGCAGGATCCACTCCCTCGTCTCGTGGATTCGGCGACCGGTCGACAGGTCCATGATGGTGTCCGCGCCCCATCTGGTGGCCCACACCATCTTCTCCACCTCCTCCTCGATGGAGGAGGTGACCGCCGAGTTGCCGATGTTCGCGTTGACCTTGACCAGGAACCGCCTGCCGATCACCATCGGCTCCGACTCGGGATGGCGACGGTTGGCCGGGATGACGGCCCTGCCGGCCGCGACCTCGTCGCGCACCAGCTCCGGCGGGACTCCCTCCCGCACCGCCGCGAACTCCATCTCCGGGGTGACCACACCGGAGCGCGCGAGGGACAGCTGGGTGCCACCGCCGGTGGCCTCCCGGTCGGTGATCCACGTCGTCCTGAGCGGTTCGAGCCCGCGGCGGACGTCCACGGTCGCCTCGGAGTCCGTGTAGGGGCCCGAGGTGTCGTAGAGGTCGAGGTGTTCGCCGTTGGTGAGGGTGACCCGGCGTTGGGGGACTCGCAGCCCGGACGGCGTGCTGACGTGCACCTTGCGCGATCCGCTGATCGGACCGGTGGTGACCCTCGGGTTCCCGGACTCCCCGAGGTCGAACGGAACGGACTCGGCCGCCATCGCGGCACCTCCCTACGCCGGCATTACCCGGACAGGTTCATGCGGTCGGCGACACCCGTGCTCCGGCACGAGTCGCCCTCTCAGCCCGCTCTGGCGCGAGCTCCCGCGTGTGTTCGGTTGTCTTCGGCCGAGGCTAACGGCCAGGCGCGGCACCCGTAAAGACCGCGATCGTGCGCGGCCGGGCCCGACCACGAGCCCAGCCGGTGCGCCGCACGGTCACGGCCGACCCGCCCTCGGGGCCGGCGGGCGGCACGGCGGCGCACCCGCCCCCGGCGCGACCGCCCGTCCGTCCGCCGTGGAGGAACGGTGGCTGCCGGGACGCGCGGCGGCTGCCGGGCGCATCGGCGCGCGGAGGGACCCGGCCCCGGCCGGCGGGCCGAGGCGCTGCCCGGTGTCCCGCCGCCACCCGGCCCGCGCGGGGCACCCGCCATCGGGACCGGGACCGGCCCCAGCCCGCTGGAACGGAACGGGACCGATCAGCTCTGCTCCCGCGCCGACTCGGTGGCGGGGTCCCACGACAGCCCGGGCCGTCCCCACTGGTTGGCCTTGAGCGCCCGTCGGGCCTCCCGCTTGTACCGGCCGATGAGCCGGTCCACGTAGAGGTAGCCGTCGAGGTGGTCGGTCTCGTGCTGGAGGCAGCGCGCGAAGAACCCGGTTCCCTCGACCACCACGGGCTCGCCGTGCTGGTCCTGCCCGGTCACCTTCGCCCAGCGCGCCCGTCCCGTCGGGAACGCCTCACCGGGCACGGAGAGGCAGCCCTCGTAGTCGTCGTCGGGATCCGGCATCCCCTCGGGGATCTCGGAGGTCTCCAGCACGGGGTTGGCGACCACGCCGCGGTGCCAGTCGCCCTCGTCGTCATGGCAGTGGTAGACGAAGATCCGGAGGTCGATCCCGATCTGGTTGGCGGCGAGTCCGACACCCTCCGCCGCCGCCATCGTCTCGAACATGTCCTCGACGAGCCGGGCGAGTTCGTCGTCGAAGGTCTCCACCGGACGAGTCGGCTGGTGCAGCACGGGGTCGCCCGCGATCCGGATGGGGTGAACGGCCATGCTGGTGACCCTATGCGTTCGGTCCGAACGGGGGACACACCGGTCGGCCCGCTCCGCCGCCGCCGGCGCGCGCACGATCCTCGGACCAGGGGCGCGCCCGTTGGGAGAGCGTTGTCCCAGGGCAGGGCCATTCACCGAAGGAGTGCCGCCGCTGACCGCCCGCGTGTCGATATCGGCTGCTCGTGACGGGCTGACATGATGTAATGACACGGAATGACACGAGTGTCATTCGCTGGACGCCAGGATCTCGGACCGTCAGGCGAGGAGCCCAGATGGACGCCGCAGGGGAGGCTCTGCCACCCACGCCGGAGCCGGACTCTGGAGTCAGCGCTCTCGACCGCGCCATCCTCGCATTCGAGAGCCAGTGGTGGAAGTACGCGGGCACCAAGGAGCAGGCGGTCCAGGAGTTGTTCGGAATGTCCCCGGAAGGCTACTACGAGCGACTGGACGTCCTGATCAACCTGCCGGCGGCGCGTCGTGCCGATCCCATGCTCGCCCGACGGTTGTCCCGCCTGCGAGGGAGCCGGCGCCGCGCCGGCACCGCGCGGGGGCTGGGTTTCGATCCCCAGTAGACCAGGAATCCCCAGCGAGTCCAGACCACGATCGCCCTGGAGGCCCGTCCCGTGAGCAATGTCGATCCCGCTGGTTCGGCACGTCCGCTACGAATCGCCGCCATCGGCATGTTCGCGGTCGCGATCCTGGCCCTCGTCGTCGGAGTCGTCAGCCTGACCCAGGACGACGGTGAACCGACCGCTGCGGAGAGCACGCTGACCTCCGGGGCTGGAACGTCGAGTGGCTCGCCGTCCCCGACCGGCCCGGCCCCGGAGTCCGGGTCCTCGTCTCCGGAGTCCTCGGAGGACGCCGACGAGACCGAGGGGCCCGAGGGGACGGCGGAGGGCGGCGCACCGGGGGACGAGCCCGGCGCGCCGGAGGGGACCGAGGGCTCCGAGGGGGGATCGGGGTCCGACTCCGAGGACGCCGGACCGGGATCGACCGCCTCCGGCGACGACGGCGGGGAGCTGCCGGAACTGCGGGTGTACAACAACAGCACGGTGCGGGGCCTCGCGAACCGGGCCGCCGGCGACTTCCGCGACTCGGGATGGGACGTGTCGGAGGTGGGGAACTACTCGTCCGGCGTGATCCCCTCCACCACCATCTACTACCGGCCCGGCACCCCGGAGGAGCAGCTGGCCGGCGAGATCGGCGCCGCGTTCGGCATCCCCGTGGAGCCGAGGTTCGACGGCATCCGGGACGCCGCCCCCGGGGTCATCGTCATCGTCACCAACAACTACGGGCAGACCTCGACCGATCCGAAGTAGACCGGACGCCGACCCTCGGGACCAGGGCGGGGACACACCGGCCCCGGCTCGGTTGGCGGCCGGGGGAGCCCGCCTCACCGAGGGGGTTGGGTGAGACGGGCATCCTCACGGTACCTCTGAACGGAGTAGCCGCGCCGACCCCGCGGTGACCCACCTGGCGCGTACCCGAGGTCACCCTCGCGCCAACGGGTGACCCGGGGCGGTCCGTGCCGGATACTCGCAGCCAGGAGGTGCCGATGAACACTGCCGCGGAGTTCGTGCTCGGCCTCGACGTCGGGGGTACGTCCACCCGCGCCCTGCTCGCCGGCCTGGACGGCACGCGGGTGCGGGTGAGCCGCCGAGGTGGCGGCAACCCGAACGCGCACCCCCCGGAGATCGCCGTCCGGGAGGTCGGTGCCGCGATGCGCTCGGCCCTCGGTTCGCTCGACCCGGGTCTGGTCCGGTACGTGGTCCTGGGCCTGGCGGGGGCGAGCAAGATGACCGACCCCAGGGTTCGGGAGCTGTTCGACGAGTCCTGGCGGTCGCTGGGACTCCGCTGCCCCGTCGACGTCATCGACGACTGCGAGGTCGCCTTCGCCTCGGCCACGGCGGAGCCGACGGGCAGTGTCGTGATCGCCGGCACCGGATCGGTGCTGGGAGCGGTCGACCAGGGTCGTCTCGTGCGGACGGCGGGTGGCCACGGCTGGTTGCTCGGCGACGAGGGGTCGGCGTTCTGGCTCGGGCGGGAGGCCGTGCGGCTCACCCTGCGCGAACTGGACGCGGACAGCCCCGGCGGGGCGCTGTCCCACGCCGTCCTCGCGGCGCTGGTGGTGGAGGTGCCGGGCGGTCTCCCCCCGGACAGGCGCGATCGCATCATGCTGAAGCAGCGGCTGCTGACGGCGGTCAACGGTCGGCCACCGATCGACCTGGCCGCCCTGGCGCCGCTCGTCGACACCTCGGTCGGGGAGGGGCACGCGCCGGCGGCGGAGATCGCGCGGGCGGGAGCCCTCGCGCTGGCCACCGGTCTGGCGCTCATCCGGCCCCCCTCGGACACGACGCCCCTCGTCATGGGCGGCAGCGTCCTCGGCGAGGGGACCTCGGTCGGGGCGGTCGTCCGGGCGGAACTGGCGCGCCGCTGGGGCGGCACTCCCCTGGCGGCGGGCGACGCCGCGGCCGGCGCGGCCTGGCTCGCGCTGAACCGGCTGGCCGGACGCCGTCAGGCGCGGATCACCCACCGCCGGCTGCTCGGCCACGACCAGGACCCGGTGCTCTCCCCCTGACCAGGCGACGTCCCGGCGCCACCGCTCAGCGCTCGGTGGCGCTCTCCTCCTGGCCACCGGGGCCGGCCACCGCCGGTGAGGTCGCCTCGCGGCCGACGTCGGGGGAATCCGGAGTGGATGGCTGCTGGTCGGCCAACGACCCGTTCCCGGCTCGGCCGCCGTCCCGGGGTGGCGGGGCGCCGGTACCTCCTCCCGCTTCCCGGGGGTGCCGGATCCCCGGGTGTTCGGTGGGAAGCGCGCGCCGCAGCACCCACCAGCTCACGGCGAGGCAGAGCGCCACCAACGGCCAGCTGAGCACCACCCGCGCGGTGAGCAGGGGGCCGACCAGCCCGGCCAACCAGAGGGGGAGGAACACGGCGACCCGCACGAGGTACTGGCAGACCCAGATCCAGCTCGCGAGGCTGTAGGCGCGCAACAGCGCCGGGTCCCGGCGCCACCGGGTCCGCTGCCCGAGCACGCCCCCGACCACCACGCCCAGCAACGGCCAGCGGATCAGGATGCTGGCCGCCCACACGACCACGCTGCCCACGTTCGACATCAGCTGCGCGAGGAAGAAGTCCTCCGGGCGGCCGGTGTACAGGGCGATCACCGTGGCGAGCCCGACACCGAGCAGCCCCAGCACGACGGCGCGGGGACGGTCGCCGCGCCGTAACCGCCACAGCGCCACGGCGAGTCCGACGACGAGGGCGGCGGCCGCGCCGGCACCCACCGACGAGTCCCCGAGGAACCACCCCCCGGCGAACGCGACCGCGGGCGCGGTGGCGTCCAGTGCCCCTCGGCGACCACCGAGCACGGCGGCCAGCGACTCCTGCTGCGCGGGCGCGGCCCTGACCTCGGCCACGTCCTCCCTCGGCTGCTCGGTCACGCCTCCAGCCTGCCCGATCCGGTCCGGCGGGACCACGCCTGGTCCGTCACGTCCGGGTCCCGCCCTCCCCTCGGGGACGCGCCGGCACGTCGTCGACTCGCGCCGTCAGCTGGCCTCGGCGATCCGCTGCTCGGCCTCGCGGAGGATCGGCGAACTGGTGGGCCGCAGCAGCTCCTCCGCCCGCCGCCAGGTCGCCAGGGCCAGCTCCTCGTCGCCGGAGGCCCGGTGGACGTCGCCCAGGCTGATGAGGGCCTTGCCTTCCTGCACCGTCGCCCCGCACCCACCGGCGACGCGCAGCGCCGCCTCGGCGTAGTCGCGCGCGGCGTCCCACCGCCGGAGTTCACCAGCCAGCTCGGCGAGGTTGTTCAACGCGACCGCCTCGTGGAAGGGCCGCCCGGTGATCCGGTACAGCTCCCGAACGGCCAGGCACCGGGCGAAGGCGGAGTCGAGACGCCCCTCGTTCTGGTCGAGGAGGGCGAGGTTGTTCAACGCCATCGCCTGCCCGGCCACGTCCCCCAACTCGCGGTAGAGGGTGAGCGTCCGCTCGCCGACCGATCTCGCCTCCTCGAACAGCCCGAGCTGGACCCGGACCGTGAAGAGGTCGGCGACGGTCGCCGCCACCAGCTCCGGCCCGGCCAGCTCCTCGGCGATCTCGGACGCCGCCACCGCGCGGTCCAGCGCGGCCGGCAGTCCGGTGGAACCGTAGAGCGCCACGCTCACCTGTCCCCGCAGCATCAGGCACTCCCCCAGCCTGTCGCCGTCCTGCCTGGCCGCCGCGAGTCCCCGTTCGAAGAGCCCGCCCGCCTCGTCGAGCAGGTGCCGGAAACGGACGTAGGGCATGAGGGACCAGATGAGCCGCCAGACGCGGCGGTGCTCACCGAGGGCTTCCGCCGTCGCCACGGCTTGCCCCAGGTTGGCCCACTCCCGGTCGTACCAGCTGACGGCGTCGCCCAGCTCCGGCAGTTCGACCTCCGGTGCCAGCGGTTCGAGCCTGACCGGCTGGCTGGACAGCTGGAGTGCCTCCCGCGCCCGCTCACTGGCGGCCAGGTAGTAGGCGACCATGCGGTGCCGAGGCGAGGAGCCGGGACCGGTGTCGGGCACGTCGAGCTGGCGGGCGTAGAGCCGCAGCAGGTCGTGGGCGCCGACCCGGTCGGGGGTGACCCGGTCGACCAGGTGCCGGGAGGCCAGTTCGTCGACCACCACGCTGACCTCCCGTACGGGGCGCCCCGCCATCGCCGCGAGGACGTGGTCGGTCATCTCCGACCCGGGATGGGCCCCCACCAGGCGGAAGACGTCAGCGTGGTCGGGTGGCAGGTCCCGGTAGGACACGTCGAAGGCCCCCCGGACACTGATCTCGTCGTCCTCCACCGCCAGTCGGACGAGCCGGTCCCGCTCGTCACCGAGCTCGGAGAGCAGGGTGGCGAGCCCCGACCCGCCGCCCGCGATGATCCGCGCGGCCACGATCCGGAGCGCCAGCGGCAGCCCACCGCAGAGCCGCACCAGCTCGACCACGGTGTCGGTGTTCGTCCCGTCGATCTCGCCGCCGACGTCCCGAAGGGCACCCGCCAGCAGTTCGACCGCGTCGTCCTCGGCCAGCATGCCGAGCGGCAGGAGCGCGGCTCCGCTGCGCACCACCAACCCCTCCAGGCGTCGCCTGCTCGTGACCAGCACGAGGCAGTCCCGGCCCGCCGGCAGGAGGGGGAGGACCTGTTCGGTGCTCGCGGCGTCGTCGAACACCAGCAGCAGCCGGCGGTCGGCGGCCGAGGACCGGAATGCCGCGGCGCGCTCCGCCACCCCGGCGGGCACGTCCCGGTCGCGGACGCCCAGTCCCACCAACAGCTGCCGGAGGGCGGAGTCGGGTGGCACCGGGCCGTTCCGCCCGTCGGCCCCACCGAGGTGCACGAAGAGCTGCCCGTCGGGGTAGTGGTGGCGCACGCGGTGCGCCCAGGTCACCGCCAGGGCGCTCTTCCCCGCTCCCGGCGGCCCCGCGAGCACCACGATCCGGGGGCCGGAGCCCGCGCGCTCCGCCTCGGTCGGACGTCGGCGTTCCCACAGTTCGCGCAGCCTCGCCAGCTCCCGTGCCCGTCCCGTGAAGCCACCGACCTCCGGGGGCAGCTGGCGGGGGGCGGCCGCGTCGCGGCCAGCGGCGATCGCCGGCCGGTTCCCCGACCCGAGCAGCAGCGGGTCGTCCCGCAGTACCCGTTCGTAGGTCCGCTGGAGGTGGGGCGAGGGGTCGACGCCGAACTCCTCGCGCAACCGCCGTCGGATGTCCTGGTAGCGGGCCACCGCGTCCGCCCGGCGACCGAGCCGGTACAGGGCGACCAGGAGGTGCGCGGCCATCCGTTCCCGGAGCGGATGCTCGTCCAACAGGCGGACGAGTTCCGCGGTGACCAGTCCCTCCCGGCCGAGTTCCAGGTCGGCTGCGACCCGCTGCTCGACGAGGTCGAGGCGGAACTCCTCGATGGAGTGGGCCATCGAGCCGAGCACGCCCTCGTCGGAGAGGTCGCCCAGGCTCGGTCCCCGCCACAGCTTGAGCGCCTGGCGGAGCAGCCTGGCCCGCCGGTCCGGCCCCGGGGCGTCGTCGGCGTCGGCACCGGCCGACGCCGCCAGGTCACGAGCGCGCACCAGGTCGATCAGGGCGCCGTCCACCTCGAGCCGGTAGCCGGGGGGCTTGGTGCGGATGTCGGCCGGGGAATCCCCGGGGAGGGCCGCCAGTTGCCTGCGCAGCCGCGAGACGTAGCCGTGCAGGATGGTGCGCGCGCTCGCGGGTGGGGAGTGTCCCCACAGCATCTCCGCGATGCGCTCGGTGGGGACCACGGTGCCCCGGTTCAGCAACAGCAGCGCGAGGACACTCCGCACCGCCCGGCTCCCGAGCGGCACCGGCCGCCCGTCCACGGTGACCTCGACCGGACCGAGCAGGAGGAAACGCGCTCCTGGTTGCCCGCCGGGGGTGTCGTCGCCGTTCAGCACCGCCTCGTCGCCTCCATCGCCGCCTTCGGGCGGACGGACCCGCTCCCCCGCCTCGATTCGACAACGTAGGCGTTCGCCGAACTCCCCGTGATCGCTTCACCGTACTGACCGGCGCTGGGGCGATGGCAGGGGTGCGCTCCGAGGGGTCGGCCGGTGGTCCCGGTTCGACGCCGGCCGGTGCCGCGTGGACGACGCGCGGTCTCCGACCGCTGGTGCCCACCTCCCAAGGTGAACCTCACCCGGAAGAAGGGCGTTCATCGCCCAAGGCGGTCCGATGTCGACCTCTCACGCCTCCCTGACGCACGGCGTGTCCCCAGGTGGGGGCCGCTACCACCCTTATGGGTGATCCAAACCGGCTACTGTCGACTCGTTGACATCCTGGCGTGGAGGGCACGTGGCTACAGCGACCACCGTGGTCGACCGGGCTGCGGGCTGCCTGTTGGGCGGAGCGCTGGGCGACGCGCTCGGCGCCCCGGTCGAGTTCCACCAGCTCGCGGAGATCCGCCGGCGTCACGGGCAGGACGGCGTCACCGAACCGCCCAAGCCAGCCCTGATCAGTGACGACACCCAACTCACCCTCTTCACCGCCGAGGGCTACCTGAGCGCGTGGGTGCGGGGGAAGCACCTCCAGATCTGGGACCCGGCCCGTGAGGTGTGGAGCGGCTATCGGCGTTGGCTTCGAACCCAACAGCGCAAGCGCCCGGAACGCGACGCGGTGGGGCTGCTCGCCGATCCCCGGCTCTACGCCAGGCGCGCTCCCGGACTGGCCTGCCTCCGCGCCCTCTCCAGCGCCGAACCCCCCACCCAGGGCGAGCAGTACCAGCGGGCGAACGGGTGCAGCGGCGTGGTGCGCGCCGCTCCGGCCGGGTTCGCGCCAACGGGAGAACTCGCCTACGAGATGGGGTGCGAGTTCGCCGCCCTCACCCACGGCCACCCGGCGGCCTGGGCCCCCGCCGGTGCGCTCGCGCTCCTCGTGCACCTGGTGGCGGTACGCCGGCGGTCGCTGCCCGACGCTGTGGACCAGGTGACGGGACGAGTGCTGCGGGACCACCCCGACACCGCGGAGAGCCTGGCCTCGGCCGTCCGCCTCGCCGAACGGGATCTCGGGGCCGCCCGCGCGTCCCTGGAGGCGCGGGCGTTCGGCCGGGCACCCACCGAGGGCGGCCCCGGCGCGGAGTCGGTGATGGGTCTCGGTCCCGGCTGGGTGGGATCGCAGGCGCTGGCCATCGCCGTGTACTCGGCGCTCACCCACCGCAGGGCGGCGCAGTTCCCGGACGCGTTGCGGCTGGCGGTCAACCACTCCGGCGACAGCGACTCGACAGCGAGTCTGACCGGCAACATCCTCGGGGCCCTGCACGGCACCGCCGTGCTGCCCCGCCCCTGGTTGGCGCGGCTGGAACTCGCGGACGTCATCGAACGCGTGGGCCACGACCTCGGGGCCACCTGCGCCGGTGACACCTTCGAGGAGCAGCGCTACCTGGTCGCCTGACACGGAGGCCACGGGCCGCCACACCACACCGGGCGGTCCGACGAGCGGCCCCGGGGCGGTGGGCACGCCACCCACCACGCCGGGTCTGACCGACCTGACGACCGAGGGCCGTGGGCCCCCGCCATCCCGGCCGGACGCCAGGAACGCGCGGGAGCCCACGGCCCCGGGTCAACGTGGTGCCGACGTCACCGGGACAACGGGGTGAAGTCGGACCGGTTCGCCACGAAGGGCGGACGCGGCTGCGGAGCGGCGAACGGCTCCACCGGGGTGTTGTCCACGCTGTTGAACACGATGAAGATGTTCGAGCGGGGGAACGGCGTGATGTTGCTGCCCGAGCCGTGCATCGAGTTGGAGTCGAACATCAGCGCGGAGCCGGCCGGGCCGGTGAACTGCTCGATCCCGTGCTCCGCCGCGAGCTTGCTGATGCTGTCCTGGTCGGGGACGCCGATCTCCTGCTCCTTGAGGGACTCCTTGTAGTGGTCGTCCGGGGTGGCCCCGACGCAGGAGACGAACGTCCGGTGGGCGCCGGGCATCAGCATCAGACCACCGTTGAACGGGTAGTTGTCGGTCAACGCGATGGAGATGCTCACCGCTCGCATCCTCGGCATCCCGTCCTCGGCGTGCCACGTCTCGAAGTCCGAGTGCCAGTAGAAGCCTCGTCCCTTGAAACCCGGCATGTAGTTCACGCGGCTCTGGTGCACGTAGACGTCCGAGCCGAGGATCTGCCGCGCGCGGTCGAGCACTCTCGGGTCCGTGGCGAGCCGACCGATCTCCTCGCTGATCTTGTGCACCTCGAAGATCGAGCGGACCTCGTTGGAGGACTTCTCCACCACCGTGCGCTCGTCCGCCTTCACCTCGGGGTCGGACGAGAGCCGCGTGAGCTCCTGCCAGAACTTCTGCACCTCGGCCGGCGTCAGGAGCCCCTCGACCGTCAGGAAGCCCTTGTCGTCGTAGGACCGCAAGGTGTCGGCGTCGATCGGCCCGGAGTCCACCCCCGGCCAGGCCACCGGGTCCTCTCGCTTGATCAGCGCCGGCTCCGTCCCGACCCGGGTCGGGTAGAGGTCATCGGTCTTCACGTCGGCCACAGTCATGTGATTGCCTCCTAGGCGAATTCCCGATCGGCGACCCGAGGGAAACACGGGTCGATCCGCGATGTGGTGGTGGTCCGGGCTCGTCGCTGTTCGGGTCCCGGGACTGGCGTACCGCCGGTCGGCGCCAGGGCGGCACCCGCCCCGCGCCGACCTCGCGGTCGAAATCCCCACGTCCCGGCATACGGGTCAGGTGGTGGTGGCGTCAACCCCTCTCGTCACTACCGGAGAACCCCGTCCCGGTTCACTCGACGTTGGCCGCTTTCGCTGGTGCCTGCTCGTCCTGCTCCGCCTTCTCCACGATCAGCGGGTACACGCCGTTCTCGTCGTGCACCTCACGCCCGGTGACCGGCGGGTTGAAGACGCATACCGTCCGGATGTCCGTCCTCGGCCGCACCTGGTGGTGCTCGTGCCCGTCGAGCAGGTACAGGCTGCCCGGAGCCAGCGGGAAGGTCTCGCCGGTCTCCTTGTTGGTGATTTCCCCTTCACCCTCGACCACAAACACCGCTTCGATGTGGTTCGCGTACCAGAAGTCGTTCACCGTGCCGGCGTAGAGCGTGGTCTCGTGCACCGAGAACCCGACACCCTCCTTGGCCAGCACGATGCGCTTGCTGCGCCAGTTCGGCGTCTTGATGTCGCGCTCGGTGTCCTCGATCTCGCTCAATGACCGTACGATCACGTTTGACTCCTTCGACTGTCTCTTCGGGGACGTCCGGCGGGGTGGTACGGCGGGCCAGCGAACGTCGTCGCCTGTCCGGTCAGCTGGCGCTGACGGCCCGCACCGAGTCCACGACGATCCCGAGGCCGCGTTCCAGTTCCTCGTCCGTCACGGTGAGCGGGGGCATCAGCTTGAGCACCTCGCCGTTGGGCCCCGAGGTCTCCATCAGCAGCCCCCGTTCGAAGGCCGCCGCGCTGGCCCGACCCGCCAGTGCCGGCTCGTCGAACGCCAGCCCGCGTGCCAGTCCCCGCCCACGCGATTCCAGGCCCGCCGGCTTCAGCTCCTGGGCCAGCTCCTCGAGGCAACGCCCGATCTGCTCACCCTTGGCCAGGGTGCTCTTCTCCAGTTTGTCGCTGGTCCAGTACTCCTGGAGCGCCTTGGCGGAGGTCACGAAGGCCGGGTTGTTGCCCCGGAAGGTCCCGTTGTGCTCACCCGGCTCCCAGACGTCCAGCTCGGGGCGGAGCAGGGTCAGCGCCATCGGGAGGCCGTAGCCGCCGATCGACTTCGAGAGGCAGACGATGTCCGGCTGGATACCGGCGATTTCGAAGCTGAAGAAGGGGCCGGTACGGCCGCAGCCCATCTGCACGTCGTCGACGATGAGCAGGATCCCGTGCCGCTTGCACAGGTCGGCGAGGGCTCGCAGCCACTCCGCCCTGGCGACGTTGATGCCGCCCTCGCCCTGCACCGTCTCCACGATGACCGCCGCCGGCTCGTTGAGCCCGCTCCCGCTGTCCTCCAGCAACCGCTCGAACCAGATGAAGTCCGGTGTCTGGCCGTCCAGGTAGTGGTCGTAGGGCATGGGGGTGGCGTGCACCAGCGGGATCCCCGCGCCGCCCCGCTTCATGGAGTTCCCCGTGACCGAGAGCGCGCCGAGCGTCATCCCGTGGAAGGCGTTGGTGAAGTTGATGATGGACTCACGCCCGGTCACCTTGCGCGCGAGCTTCAGCGCGGACTCCACCGAGTTGGCACCGGTCGGGCCGGGGAACTGCACCTTGTAGTCGAGGTTCCTCGGCTCGAGGACGACCCGTTTGAAGGTTTCGAGGAAGTCCCGTTTGGCGACGGTCTGCATGTCGAGACCGTGCGTCACCCCGTCCCGCCGGATGTAGTCGATCAGTGCCTCCTTGAACACGGGATTGTTGTGCCCGTAGTTCAGGGCGCCGGCACCGGCGAAGAAGTCCAGATACGGCTTGCCGTTCTCGTCGAAGAGTTCGCTACCGAGCGCACGGTCGAATACCGTCGGCCAGGTACGGCTATAGCTGCGAACCTCGGATTCCAGACTCTCGAAGACGTTCACGATTCTCCGTCCGTTCTAGGATTGCGATATCTGCACCGGCGGCGACGGACTCACCCGGCGGGAGGCCGTGCGACAACGTCGCTCCCGTGACCGGTAATCGCTTCATCGATCTTGGTCGCTGTCTTGGGTGACCGGCGGGTCAGGTTCCGGAGGAGGCGGGGCGGAAGGGACCGATGCGGTACAGGTCCTCGCCCTCGTGCGAGTCCGGGAAGGAGTCGGCCGGGAAGAGCTCCCGTCGCTCGAGTTCGGTGCCGCGGTTCCTGGCCAGCGCGGTGAACAACCGGATGGACGCCGTGTTGTCCGGGGTGATCGTCGTCTCGAGGTAGCGGACCCCGGTGTGGGTGACCCGGTCCACGAGCTCGCGGAGCATGCCGCCGGCCAGTCCGCGACCTCGGTGGCGCTCGTCGACGGCGACCTGCCACACCATGATCGTGTCCGGCGCGTCCGGGCGCACGTAGCCGCTGACGAATCCGCCGACCGCGCCGTCCACGCGAGCGACGACGGATGTCCGGGAGAAGTCACGACACCACAGCACGTAGGCGTAGGACGAGTTCAGGTCCAGCACCCCGGAATCGCGCGCGAGGCGCCACATGGCGGATCCGTCCGACACATTCGGCGATTCGATCGCCACCTGCGCCACTGACCCACTTCCGCTGCTTTCAGAATTCGGGTGTGCCGTGGTCATAATTTGTCAACCTAACAGAGGTCCCGTTTCCCGGCAGATCTGCGAATGCGCGACCCGGCATCTACCAGTGGATTCACAGAAAACGGCGTGACAAGAAGCACATTAACCTTGATTTAACACGGCCAATTGTGCTAGGCTGCGCCGGCGTTCATCGGCCGGGTGACTGCTCTCCCCATGAACGGGTGACGTTTGTGTTCTCATACCGCACATCGCGCCCACGGAGCGTGATGTTTCACTGATCAACTCACCGTAGGACGGATCTTCCCGCACCGCATCTCCTGAATGGGCGAGTCGGTACCCCGGTATGGGCCAGCGCGGGCCGGCCACCCGCGAGCGACCGGTCGCCCCGACGGTCCTGATCCCGGCACCGCCGGCGCCCGGGAGCCGCCACGGGCACGGCCGCGCCGGGGTGGGCGACAGGTCCGCGCCCCGGCTGCGGAACACCTCCACGGTGACTCGGCGGACCGCCCGGCCCGCACCGGCGGGATGTCGACCCGTGCGGGCACCGGCGTGGGCGTTGGCACCGGCGTGGCGGCGCCCCGGTCGCGGGCGCGCCTCGCCTCGCGGTGAGGTGGTGAGCTGCCGAGGAGCGCGACCAGGGTGCGGGCCGCGACCGCGCTCGGGCCGGCGGTGGGCCGGAGCGGGAACGGAAACGGGGGCGACCTCGGGGAGCGCCCGGGACCGGCGGACGACCCGAACGGGCCGGGGACAGCCGCGTGGCGAGTGGTCCCCGGACGCACCCGGTGCGGCCGTCGCGCCCCGAATGCCCTCTGACCAGCGGTGGAGCCGACGAGGGGACTCGAACCCCTAACCACTCGCTTACAAGGCGAGTGCTCTGCCAGTTGAGCTACGTCGGCGGGTGACCGCGACCCGCCCTGGGGCGTCGCGGTCGCCGAGCACATCGTATCGACACCGCGCACGCCCCCGGAACCGTCCCTTCGATCCACCGGAGACCGGTTCTCGGGTGGGGCCGCGGGGCCGAGCGTCCGGGAGGAGTGGGCCGGCGACGGGTTCGGCCGCCCGCCGGCGCTCCCCGCGCCACCACCGCCGGTCGCGGTCGGCTCACCGCCCTGGGAGCCCCGCCACGCCGGTTGCCGCCCGTCCCCGGCGGCGGGACGATCAGGAGCAGGAACAAAGTTCGGCGGTCCGCGCGTTGGGCACCGACGGGCGCGCGGGGCCGAACCACCCGCGCCGAGGCCATCCCCCGGTTGTCGCAGGTGAGGCGGCCGGGGACCACGTCGACCTAGGGTGGCGCACGCCACTACGCGGACCCGCAACGGAGGGGAGCCCGCCGCCGATGTCGTGAGCGGCGTGGTGATCTCAGACCCCTGTCCCGGGTCGACCCCGGTCGGCCACGCCAGCAGAGACCGAGCAGGCACGAGGTGAAGGAGGCCGGTCCGTGGGTATCGCCCAGCGGGCCCGTGAAGCGTTGCGCCGGAAGGAGGCGACGCCCGCCACGGTGGCGAACACCGCCGTCTATGGACCGCAGCTCCCCGAGGCGTCGACCATCCACCTGGTGTTGGACCTCGCCCTGCGGGTGGGCGAGGTCCAACTGGCGAGTGGCGCGGGTGCCGCCGACGCCACCGCGACGGTCATCGCGATCACCAACGCCTACGGTCTCCCCCACTGCGAGGTGGACGTCATCTACACGTCCATCACCGTGTGCTGTCACCTCGGTTCCGGCAAGGCCCCGATCACCACGCTGCGAGTGGTGCGGAGCCGCTCCCACGACTACAGCAGGCTGACCGCGACCGAGGACCTCGTCCAACGGATCACCGGCTTCGAGATCAGCGCCGAGGACGCCTACGCCGAGCTCGAACGCATCACCAACGCCGCCCACCCCTACCCGCGATGGGTGTCCTCCCTCGCCTGGGCCGGTCTCGCGGCGTCGATCGCCGTGCTCATCGGCGCCGGCCCCCTCCTGACCGGACTCGCCGCGCTCGTCAGCGCGCTGATCGACCAGATCGGGCGGTTCCTCAACCGCCGTGCCCTGCCGTTCTTCTTCCAGCAGGCGGTCGGAGGCGCGGTCGCGACCGGGGCGGCCCTGCTGCTCTTCCAGTCCGGGGTCCTCGGCGGGGGGAGCGCCTCGCTCGCGGTCGCCGCGAACCTGGTCGTGCTCCTCTCCGGGCTCTCCGTCGTCGGTGTCGCCCAGGACGCGGTCGGCGGGTACAACGTCACCGCCGCCGGCAGAGCCGGCGAGATCCTGATCATGACGGCGGGCCTGGTCACCGGGGTGATCGTCGCGCTGCGCATCGGGGTCGCGCTCGGCGCGCCCACGACCGACGTCGCGGCCAGGCTTCCCCCCGCAGCCAGCCAGCTCCCGCTGCTGGTGGTCGCCGGCGGTATGGCGGCGGTGTGCTTCGCGCTGGCCAGCTACGCGCCGCTGCGGACGCTGCTGGTCGCCGGTGGAGCGGGCGCGCTCGGCCAGCTCACCTACAGCACGTTGTCGCTGACGGCGCTCGTGGGACCGATCCCGGCCTCGGCCGGAGCCGCCGTGGTGATCGGTTTCGCGGGGGGCCTGCTCGCGAGGCGCCTGAAACTGCCCACGCTGATCGTGGTCGTCTCGGGCATCACGCCGCTGCTGCCGGGACTGGCGACCTACCGGGCCGTCTACCAGCTCGCCGCCGAGGGGAACCTGACCGCCGGGCTGTCCGACGCCGTCCTCGCCGCCGGGGTGAGCCTCGGCCTCGGAGCCGGGGTCGTCCTCGGTGAGTTCCTCGCGCAGCCGGTCCGGACCAGCATCGGTCGGCTCGAACGGCGCTTCTCCGGCCCGAGGATGTCGGGACCGCTGCGTCCGTCGCGCCGTCGCCTCGAGTGAGCACGGCGGGCTCGGCCCCCGTCGAGCCCGAACTCGTCCGACCTGCGCGAGGTGGCGGATCGCGGGCTGCGACGGGCAGCCGATTCAACTACTCACGGTCATGTGATCGCGCTTACTGCGTCCACCAATCAGCACGAATTGTGGCTAGCCTCAACAATGGAGGATGACACGGAGAGTCACCGGCTGCCACCAGGGCCAACGGAGGTCGGGGCAGGTGGCCACACCGTTCGACTCTCGTCGCTGCTGAGGAGGCCTGGCCAGTGGGCAGCACGACACCAGCTTCAACGGGTGCCGACTTCGTCGTGGTCGCCAACCGCCTTCCGGTCGATCTCGAACGACTGCCCGACGGGACGGAGCGCTGGCGTCACAGCCCTGGCGGGCTGGTGACGGCGCTCGAGCCGTTCCTGCGAGCCCGCAAGGGGGCGTGGGTGGGGTGGCCGGGCATCGCCGACGCCGACGTCGCTCCCTTCGAGGACGGCGACCTGCGGTTGCACCCGGTCAGCCTGTCCTCGGACGAGTTCCGGGACTACTACGAGGGCTTCTCCAACGCGACCCTGTGGCCCCTCTACCACGACGTCGTCGCCACCCCGGTCTTCGACCGGACGTGGTGGGACGTCTACGTGCGGGTCAACCAGCGGTTCGCGGAGGCCACCGCGTCGGTGGCCGCCGAGGGCGCCACCATCTGGGTGCAGGACTACCAGCTCCAACTGGTCCCGGCCATGCTCAGGGACCTCCGCCCGGACCTGCGCATCGGCTTCTTCCTCCACATCCCGTTCCCCCCGGTCGAGTTGTTCATGCAGCTCCCCTGGCGCACCCAGATCGTGCGAGGACTGCTCGGGGCCGACCTCGTCGGCTTCCACCGTCCGGGTGGCGCGCAGAACTTCCTCTGGCTCGCCAGGAGGCTGGCGGGGTTCCAACCCACCAAGGGCAGCGTGGGGGTGCGCAACCGCCCCGGAGTCGTCCAGGTCGGGGACCGCCCCGTCCGCGTTGGCGCCTTCCCGATCTCGATCGACTCCTCGTCGCTGGACCAGCTGGCCGCGAGCGAGGAGAGCGCGCGGCGGGCGGCGCAGCTGCGCGCGGACCTCGGCAACCCCCGGCGAATTCTGCTGGGCGTGGACCGGCTCGACTACACCAAGGGCATCGACCTGCGGCTACACGCCTTCCGCGAACTGCTGGCCGAGGAACGGGTCGACGCCTCGGACACGGTCATGGTGCAGTTGGCGACTCCAAGTCGAGAACGTCTGGAGCACTACAAAAAGATGCGGGAGGAGATCGAGCGGGAAGTCGGGCGCATCAACGGCGAGTTCAGCCGCCTCGGCCGACCGGCGGTCCATTACCTGCATTCGTCCATCGACCGCAAGGACCTCGTCGCTTTCTACTGCGCTGCCGACGTCATGGTAGTCACCCCGGTCCGCGACGGGATGAACCTGGTCTGCAAGGAGTACGTGGCCTGCAGGAACGACCTCGGCGGCGCGCTGGTGCTCAGCGAGTTCGCGGGAGCCGCCGCCGAACTCACGAGTGCCTTCCTGGTCAATCCCCACGATCTGGAGGGCGTGAAGGACGCGCTTGAGGCTGCCCTGAACATTGACCCGGCGGAGGGACGCCGTAGGATGCGCGCGCTGCGGCGTCAAGTTCTCAATCATGACGTCGATCGCTGGGCGCGATCTTTTCTCGAGGCTTTGGGGGCGCAGCCGAACCGCTAAGGTTCATTCGTTTACCCATCCCTGACGCCGTGAGGAGGAGGCGTTGACCGCCGAGGCCCTCCCAGCCGAACTTCGGCGCGCGATCGTCCAGCTTGCGAGGACGCCGCGCCTGTTGGTCGCCTGTGACTACGACGGGACACTCGCTCCCATTGTCGTCGACCCGGACCATGCCCAGCCGCTACCGGAGTCGGTGCACGCGCTGCGGTCGTTGGCGGCGCTGCCCGCCACCGTCACCGCGGTCATCTCCGGCCGGGCACTCCGTGATCTGGCCGCGTTGTCCCGGCTGCCCGCGGAGGTGCACCTCGTGGGCAGCCACGGCTCCGAGTTCGACGTGGGATTCGTCCACGAACTCGGAGCCGAGGCCACCACGCTGCTCCGCCGCATCCAGTCCGAACTCGATCCCCTCGCCGACGAGGGACAGGGAATCCACCTGGAGGTGAAACCCGCCAGTGTCGCCGTCCACGTGCGGCGAGCGGAACCAGCCGTCGCCGAACGCGTGCTGGAGACGGTGCGCACCGGCCCGGCGACCTGGGACGGAGTCCAGGTCACCGAGGGCAAGGCGGTGATCGAACTCGCCGTGGTGCAGACCAACAAGGGCAACGCGTTGGACACCCTGCGCCACCAGGTGGGCGCGACCGCCGCGCTGTTCTTCGGTGACGACGTCACCGACGAGAAGGCCTTCCGGAGCCTCCAAGGCCCCGACATGGGCATCAAGGTCGGCCCCGGCGACACCGCCGCCGCCTACCGGGTGGACGACGCCCAGGCGGTCGCGACGGTCCTCGCCTTCCTCCTGGAGGAACGGCGCACCTGGTTGTTCGGTGAGCAGGCTCCGCCCATCGAGCGGTTGAGCATGTTGGCGAACGAGCGAACCGTCGCCCTGGTCACCCCGGACGCCCGGCTGACCTGGCTCTGCCACCCGGAGCCGGACTCGGCGGCGGTCTTCGCCGACCTGCTCGGCGGTCCCACCGCTGGCCACTTCTCCATCAAGCCCAACCGCAACGGCCTCCCACTGGGCCAGCGGTACCTGCCCGGGACGATGGTGGTGGAAACCCGCTGGTCCCGGTTGCTGGTCACCGACTACCTCGACCACTACTCCAGTTCCCACCGGACGGACGTGGTCCGGGTCGTCTCGGGCAACACGACCGCCAGCGTCGAGTTCGCTCCCCGCCCCGAGTTCGGCCAGGTGCCGGTCCGCCTCATCGCGGAGGCCGACGGCCTCCGGGTCGTGGGCACCTCAGAGCCGATGGTCCTGCGCGCTCCCGGCGTCGTCTGGGAGATCACCTCCGACGGCATGCACGAGTCGGCGCGTGCCGTGGTGGAGCCCTCCCCTGGTCACGACGTGGTGCTCGAGCTGCGCTGCGGGACCGACGACCTCGGGCCGGGCGAGATCGCGGAGCAGGAGCGTCGGCAGCGGGCGGGCGAGTACTGGTCCAGTTGGGTCCAGGGGCTGTCGCTGCCGCCGGTGGAGACCGACCTGGTGGCCCGTTCGGCGCTCACCCTCCGGGGGCTGTGCCACTCGGAGACCGGTGCCATCATGGCCGCGGCGACCACCTCGCTGCCGGAGGAGATCGGTGGTGTCCGCAACTGGGACTACCGGTACTGCTGGCTGCGGGACGCGGCTCTCACCGCCCAGGCCCTGGTCTCGCTCGGGTCGCACGAGGAGGCCGAGGGTTTCCTGAACTGGCTGCACCGGGTTCTGGAGACCCTCCCGGGGCCGGAACGGCTCCACCCCCTCTACACGATCTACGGCACCAACCTCCCACCGGAGGCCGTGATCGACACCCTGCCGGGTTACGCGGGTTCGCGCCCCGTCCGGGTGGGCAACCTGGCGAACCAGCAGGTGCAGCTCGACGTCTTCGGCCCGGTGGTGGATCTGATCGCCATGCTGACCGAGTCGAGGGGCAAGCTCACCGACGACGACTGGCGGCTGGTGACGGCCATGGCCGAGGCGGTGTCCCGCCGCTGGCACGAGGCTGACCACGGGATCTGGGAGGAGCGCCACGCGCCCAGGCACCACGTCTACTCGAAGGTCATGTGCTGGGTGACCCTGGACCGCGCGGTGCGGCTGGCGGAGAGCTACGGCCGCGAGGTCGACCCGACCTGGGAGCCCCTGCGGGACGAGATCGCCAGGGACGTGCTGAAGAACGGGTGGAACGACGAGGTCCAGTCCTTCACCACCGCCTACGACGGGGTCGACCTGGACGCGGCCTCCCTCTTCGTCGGGCTCTCCGGCCTGATCGACCCGACCGACGACCGGTTCCAGTCGACGGTGACGGCGATCGAGTCCGAGCTGCGCAGCGGCTCGACGGTGTACCGCTACCGCCGGGACGACGGGCTGCCCGGGGACGAGGGCGGTTTCCACTTCTGCGCGGCCTGGATGGTGGAGGCCTACCTGCTGACCGGTCGGCGGACGGAGGCGGAGGACCTGTTCCAACAGCTGGTCGACGCCGCCGGCCCCACCGGGCTGCTTCCGGAGGAGTACGACCCCATCGCGGAGCGGTCGCTGGGCAACCACCCACAGGCCTACTCGCACGTGGGTCTGATCCGGTGCGCCAGGCTGCTGTCCGAGGCCGTCTGACGCTCCTCCCCTCCCGGGGATGAGTTCCGTCGCGGGGCCCGCCGAGAACGGCGGGCCCCGTCGGCTTTTCCGGGTGTGGACGGCCGGCCTGCTCGGGGCATGCCCCCGTGGCCGGGGGCCGCGTGCCCTCCCGCCGACCCGGTGAACCCGTTGCTCCACCAACGCGGGCTCTGGCGCGTTCCCCCGGCGCCTCCACCCGTCGACCTCTCCTGACCTCCCGCGCGCGGGGACCGGGTCCCCTTCCCCACGCCGAAGAACAGCGACACCCGCCGCTCCACGGAGGTCACCACGGCCGCCGCCTGGTCGGTTGCGCCTCGAACCCGTCCAGGTTCGCCGGGGGCGGCCGACATCAGCGGGAACTGGGCATCTGGCGGCTCGCGGATGGGGCGGTGCCTGGCGGCCCTCACCTCGATCGGTGCGGTCACCGGGCTCGGCGTCCGGGTGGGGCGCCCGCCGTCACGGCTCGCGGACTTCACCCGTTCGGACGAGCATGTTGGCCGGAAGTGGCCGTTGTCCCGGGGCCGGTCGCCGCCGTTGGGCGGGTCGCGCCCCCGCGCTGGCTGATCGGCGCGCCGGCGGGCCGGCCGGCGGTCACGCTGGGAGGACCGTTGCCGGTCGAAGAGCGGGGAGTGCTCATGTGTCGACTGTTCGGCCTGTCCGGTGCGCCCCGGCGGGTGTCGGCCACCTTCTGGCTGCTCGACGTCTCGGACAGCCTGGCGGAGCAGAGCCGGCGCGAACCGGACGGCACCGGGTTGGGGACCTTCACCGAGGACGGCCTCCCCCTCGTGGAGAAGCAGCCGATCGCCGCCTACGAGGACCGGGCCTTCGCGGAGGAGGCGCGGCACCGCGAGTCGACCACGTTCCTCGCGCACATCCGCTACGCCTCCTCCGGGCCGGCCAGGCCCGAGAACACGCACCCGTTCCTCCAACGGGGGCGGATGCTGGCCCACAACGGCGTGATCGGGGACCTGCCCGTCCTGGAGCGCGAACTGGGCCGGCACCTGTCCCTCGTCGAGGGGGACACCGACTCGGAGCGGTTCCTCGCCCTGGTCACCCGTTACACCGAGCGGAACGGCGGTGACGTCGGTGCTGGACTGACCGAGGCGGCGCGGTGGGTGGCCGAGAACCTGCCCGTCTACGCGCTCAACGTGGTCCTGACGACACCGACGGAGCTGTGGGCCCTGCGGTACCCGGAGACGCACGATCTCGTCGTCCTCGAACGCGTGGTTCCGCCGAACGGGCGCCGGCGGCACCTGGACCACGCGAGCGCGGCGGGAACCGTCCGGGTCCGCTCGGACGCCCTGGCGGGCTGCTCCTCGGTCGTGGTCGCGAGCGAACCGATGGACGAGAGCCCGGACTGGCGATCACTGGCACCAGGCGAGCTGCTGCACGTCGACGACCGGCTGCGGACGAGGCGGCGGACCGTGCTGGACTCGCCGCCCCGGCACCGGCTCACCCTGGACGACCTGGGGGAGACGGCAGCACGGTCCCAACGGGGCCGTTGAACTCACGCTCCCGCGAGCGAACCCCAGCGGACATCCGACCCCGCCCGGATGCGGAGGGCGTCCCCGGGGCGGCCGACCACCGGCCGGCGCGGAGAACGCCGGCCGGTCACGGCCCGAACCAGCGCTCCTGGCTGTTCCGTGGTGGCGCGGCCGTGCTACCGGTCCGCAGGCTCGTCGGCAGGACGATCTTCCTCGGACGGCCGTGGTCCGGTTGCTCCCGTAGCAGCCGGCCCGCCTCCGCGCCCTTGTCCCGCACCGGCTGCACCACGGTGGTCAACCCCACCCGTTCCGCCTCGGCGATGCCGTCGAAGCCGGTCACGGTCAGATCCTGGGGCACGCGCAGGCCGCGACGCCTGGCCTCCTCGAGCGCGCCGAGCGCCAGGATGTCGGAGGTGCAGACCACGGCCGTGATCTCAGGGTCGAGATCCAGGATCCGGGCGGTGGCCGAGGCGCCAGACTCGACGCTGTGGTCGAACCGTTCGACGACGGGTACCTGCGCCCACGGGACCCCAACCGCCTCGAAGGCCGCGGCGAGGGCGACCAGCCGGGCGCGCTGCACGTGGAAGTGCGCTGACCGCTGCCGGTCCAGCGAGGCGATGGCGTCGTTGCGGTCGCGTCCGAGCCGCATGCACACCACCCCGACCCGTCGATGCCCCAGGCCGATGAGGTGGTCGGCCATGCCGGTCATCGCGGAACCGTCGTCGATGCCGACCGTGTCGACCCCGGGGAGGCTGGGCTGGTCGCAGACGACGGTGGGCACCGGGCGCTCCAGCACGGCGGCCAGGTGGGGATCGTCGTCGGGCACCGAGTAGACGACGAACCCGTCAACCCCCGCCCGGTGCACCGCGGCGAGGTCCTCCCGCTCGGGATTGGCCGGGACCAGCAACAGCCCCTGCCCCGCGGCTTCGCAGGAGAGCGCCAGGCCCTCCAGGAAGCTGACGGCCGCGGGGTCACGGAAGGCGTAGGAGAGGTTCTCGGTCAGCAGGAGACCCAGCGCGCCCGCCTTGCGGGTGCGCAGGGACCGCGCGACCGGGTCCGGACCGGGGTAGCCGACCCGACGAGCGGCTTCGAGCACGCGTTGCCGGAGTTCGGGTGAGAGCTGGTCAGGACGGTTGTAGGCATTGGACACCGTTGTCCTGGACACGCCGAGCTCCGCCGCCAGCGAGGCCAGGGTTGCCGGCCGGCGAGAACTGATGGACCGCACCATGAAGTGACCGTAACGGTTCAGAACCAATTGGTGAAGCCAGGGCGACCCACGCCACGACGCGGGTATTTTCCGCGCGTGCCCCGTCGCCGGCCGCCCCGCACCCGCGGGGGCCCGCACCGGGTTCCGGGAGTTCAGCGAGGGGGCGCCGTCGACTCCCTGACCACCAGCCTCGGCCGGAAGATCCGGGTGTGCGCCCCGACCGGCTGCGCCCCGGCGTCGGGGTCGAGCCGGGCGGCCAACTCCTCGACCGCCGCCCGCGCCATCTCCGCGATGGGCTGCGCCAGCGTCGTCAACGGCGGGGTGCAGTAGTCGGCCAGCGGGCTGTCGTCGAAGCCGATCACCGACAGCTGGTCCGGCACGGACACCCCCCGCCGATGGCACTCCCGGATCGCGCCGAGCGCCATGTGGTCGGACGAGCAGATGACCGCCGTCACCGGCTCCCTGTCCAGCAGCTCCCCCAGCGCCCTGGCACCGCCGCCCGCCCCGTAAGGCGCGTGGGACACGAGGGCGGGCCTCGCCGCCAGCCCCTCCTCCTCCAGGGCGGTGGCCCAGCCGGCGTGCTTCAGCCGGGACGGCAGCGAACGGGCCGGCCCGCTGACGAAACCGATGTGGCGATGCCCCAGGTCGAGGAGGTGGCGGGTCGCCAGGTAGCCGGCGAGCTGCTCGTCGACGGCGACGTCCGGGATGTCCGCGGAGGGCACCCCGCCGTTGACGAACACCACGCGGACCCCGTCGTTGACGAGCTGGTGGTAGTAGGCGCTCCTGGCGGTCCGTCGCGCGGGGCTGACGTTGGCGATCCCGGGCGACACGAAGATCATCCCCGTGACCCCCCTGGCGAGCAGCATCCCGACGTACTGCTCCTCGCCGAGGCTGTCGGGTTCCGAGGACCGCGTGTTGCACAGCACGCACGAGAAACCCGCCCGGGCCGCCCTGGTCTCCAACGCCTCGGCGAAGGCGGGGAACACGGGGTTGGACAGCTCGGGAACGAGGAGGCCGACCACCCCCGTCCTCCCCAGCGCCGCCACGCCCCGGGAGGTGTGCGGCAGCTCGGCCAGCGCGGCCAGCACCCGTTGCCTGGTCTCGTGGTTCACCCCGGCCCGCCGGTTCAGCACCCGGCTGACGGTGGAGACGCTGACCCCGGCCGCGCTCGCGATCTCGGATAGTCCGGCCACAGCGGGTCGCCCCTTTCTCCTGCGCGTCCTGCGCACGCCGATGGCCGTAGCGTGCCGGTGACGGCACGTTTTTTCAAACCTCTTCACCCGGCAGGTGGCCCCAAGAACCTGCTGTTACGGCTTGGTTACCCAAAGGACCTTGACGTGAGCTGGCTCACGGGTATGCAATTCGCGTCACACAGCTTGCAAAAAATTTCAGTTCGGCCGCCAGTCCGGGCGGTCGGCGCGTCCACAGAGGGGACGACAGCGACGATGCGGCGTGACACCCTCAACACCCTCGGCCGAACCGGCGTGCTGGGACTCGGCTGCGTGCTGGCGATGACCGCCTGTGGCGGTTCCGGCGGATCAGACGACCAGGACGGGCCGGTCGTCTTCTGGGACACCAGCGGCCCCGGTGAGTCAGCGGTCTTCCGCGACCTCGCCGAGGGCTGCGCGGCGAGCGGCGGTTTCGAGGTCGCCGTCGAACAGGTCGCCTTCGACCAGGCCCTGAACAACTTCAAGAACGCCGCGCAGGGCGGGCAGGGCCCCGACGTGCTCAGGGCCGAGGTGGCCTGGGTCGCCCAGCTCGCCCACAACGGCCTGATCCAGGACCTCGCCGGAACCGGCCTCGACGACCAGGGCGACTTCCTGGCCACCCCCTGGAGCTCCACCCAGTTCGACGGCGCGACCTACGCCGTCCCGCAGGTCACCGACACGCTCGCCCTGCTCTACAACCGGGAGCTCCTGGACGAGGCCGGCGTCGAACCGCCGACCTCCTGGGAGGAACTGCTCGACATCGCCCCCGACCTCGGCGGGGACTCCGCGTTCTTCGTGAACAACGACGGCTACTACGCCCTGCCCTTCATCTACTCGGCCGGCGGCGACCTCCTCGACGTCGAGAACCAGACCATCGTCGTCAACTCCGACGAGGCCGTGGCCGGCCTGGGGACGGCGCGCGCGCTGTTGGACGAGGGCGCGGCCAGGACCGCCCAGGACCCGGGCAACTCCTACGGGAACATGAAGGCCGCCTTCGCCTCCGGCGAGGTGGCGATGATCGTCGACGGGCCGTGGGCGGTGGCCGACCTGCTCGACGGGGCGGCCTTCCAGGACCCGGAGAACCTCGGAGTGGCGCCGCTGCCCGGCCCCGCCGACGGGGACGGCAACGGACCGGTCGGCGGCCACGACTACGTCATCCGGCAGGGCAGTGAGCGCACCGACGACGCGGTCTCCCTCATCGAGTGCATGAGCGGGGTGGAGGCGCAGACGACGGTGGCCGTGGAGCTCGGCCTGCTGCCCACCCGGGAGTCGGTGTACGAGGACCCGGAGGTGGCCGAGCACCCCGTCGTCTCCGCGTTCAGCGCGGCCGTCGAGCGGGCTCACCCGCGCCCCTGGATCGCCGAGGGCAACGAGCTGTTCGACCCGCTCAAGATCGGCTACGCCGACGTGCTGGCTGGCAACCTCAGCCCGGCGGAGGCGGCAGAACAGGTCGCCACCGCGTACCAGGACACCGTCGTTCCCGACTACACGATCGGCTGAGCCGTGGTCGCGACGACGACGGGGCCGGCGGCGGAGCACCGCCGGCCCGGCCCCCGGGGCGGCACCGAGCGGCGCGGGCGCGTCCGGCGGTTCCTCGACCGGTACTGGTACGCCTACGCCCTGGTGCTGCCGGTGGTGGTCGTGGTCGGCGGGCTGGTGATCCTCCCGCTGGCCCAGGGTGTCTTCTTCACGTTCACGAACATCAACGAGGGCAACATCGCGAACCCCGTGCTCGGCCGGGAGGCCGACTACGACGTCGTGGGGCTCGCGAACTACCTGAACGTGCTCTCCGGGGATCCGGCCTACGGGTCGTTCTGGGGGGTGCTGCTCCGAACCCTGGTGTGGTCGGGGATCTGCGTCGCGTTCCACTACGGCATCGGCCTGGGGCTGGCACTGCTGCTGAACCGTCCCATGCGGTTCCGGACGCTCTACCGGATCCTGCTGATCCTCCCCTGGGCGGTCCCCGCCTTCGTCAGCGCCTTCGCCTGGCGGTACCTGTTCAACGCCGACTACGGGCTCATCAACTGGCTGCTGGGCTCGGTCGGCCTGCCCACCCCGGTGTGGCTCGGCCAGTCACCGGTGGCGATGGTCGCCGTGATCATCGTCAACGTCTGGCTCGGGGTGCCGTTCATGATGGTCGCGCTCCTGGGCGGCCTCCAGTCCATTCCCGGTGACCTCTACGAGGCCGCCGAGATCGACGGCGCCACCCCCTGGCAACGCTTCACGCAGATCACCCTGCCCGGGCTGCGCCCGGTGTCGGGCACCGTGATCCTGCTCGGCGTGATCTGGACGTTCAACATGTTCCCGGTCATCTACCTGATCACCGGCCAGAACCCGCACACGCGCATCCTGATCACCTACGCGTTCGAACGCTTCTTCTCCGGCGCCACCAGGGACTACGCGATCGCCTCGACCTACGGGGTCCTCATCCTCTCCGTCCTGCTGGTCTTCGCCGGGGTCTACCTGCGCGCCCTGCGATCACAGGAGGCCGACTGAGATGGACGTGACCTCGCTCCAGACGAGCGGCCGGGCTGGCCCGTCCGGCGGGCGCCGTCCCGCCCCGCCCCGGTCCGGTCACCGCGGCCGGCGTTCCCCGGCGGCGAGCTTCGGGCTGCACGCCGCGCTGGTGGTCGCCTCGCTGATCGCCGTCTTCCCCGTCTTCTGGGTCCTGGTGACCTCCTTCAAGCCGGACTCCCGCGCCATCGAGGCGAGTCCGAGCCTGATCAACGAGTCGAGCCTGGACAACTACGCGCGCATCCTCGCCGGCGAGAAGGGCGACTTCCTGGCCTGGTTCGGGAACTCGCTGCTGATCGCGGGGCTGACGACGGTCCTCGCGGTCATGTTGGCGGCGAGCACCGGGTACGCCGTGAGCCGGTTCAACTTCCCCGGCGGCCGAGGGCTGTTGTTCTTCTTCCTCGTCGTGCAGATGTTCCCCTTCGCGGTGCTCATCGTGCCGCTCTACAACCTGCTGCTCAGCCTGGGCCTTCAGGGGTCGGCCGGTGGGCTGGTGCTCGTGTACTGCACCACCGCGGTGCCGTTCTGCACCTACATGCTCAAGGGCTACTTCGACGGCATCCCCCGCGAGATCGACGAGGCCGGCCGGATGGACGGGCTCTCGCCGTTCGGGGTCTTCTGGCGGTTAATGTTGCCGCTGGCCAGGCCTGGCCTGGCGGTCACCGGCTTCTACGCGTTCATCACCGCGTGGGGTGAGGTGGCCTTCGCCTCGGCCTTCCTCTCCGCCGCCGACCAGTCCAAGACCCTGGCGGTGGGCCTCCAGGTGTTCGTTCAGCAGAACCGGACCGAATGGGGCCATCTTGCGGCTGCTTCCATCCTTGTGGCGATCCCCGCGGCCGTGGTTTTCTACCTCGTGCAACGGTTCCTGGTCTCAGGGCTCGCCGCAGGCAGTGTCAAGGGTTGACCGCTTCGAGGGCGGAGTCCTGGCCCTCGCGGGTGGCGGTCCTGGTCAGTTCCGTCCCTGTCAACGAGTACGTCGTCTTGCTTCCACTCGGCGTCAAGATGTGTTCCCGCGAGAGCAAGCGCGGACACGGAAACCGGAGGGCCCGCATGGCCGGAGTCAGTTACGTCAAAGCGTCCCGGGTCTACCCGGGCAACCCGCCCGTCCGAGCGGTCGACCAGCTCGACCTCGAGGTCAACGACGGTGAGTTCCTCGTGCTCGTGGGCCCGTCCGGTTCGGGCAAGTCCACCGCCCTGCGGATGCTCGCCGGCCTGGAGGACGTCGACGAGGGCGCCATCCACATCGGCGGTAACGACGTCACGCACACGCCGCCGAAGGGCCGGGACATCGCGATGGTCTTCCAGTCCTACGCGTTGTACCCGCACATGACGGTGGGCGAGAACATGGGCTTCGCGCTGAAGCTGCGCCGCGTGCCGAAGGAGACCATCAAGGCCAAGGTCGCCGAGGCCGCGAAGATGCTCGACCTGACCCCCTACCTCGACCGCAAGCCGAAGGCGCTGTCCGGTGGTCAGCGGCAGCGGGTCGCGATGGGCCGCGCGATCGTCCGGGAGCCGGCCGTCTTCCTCATGGACGAGCCGCTGTCGAACCTCGACGCGAAGCTGCGGGTGGAGACCCGTGCGAACATCGCCGCGCTCCAGGCCCGGCTGGGCACGACCACGATCTACGTCACCCACGACCAGGTCGAGGCCCAGACCATGGGGCACCGCGTCGCGGTGCTCAAGGACGGCCTCCTGCAGCAGTGCGACACCCCGCGCAACCTCTACGAGCGGCCGGCGAACTCCTTCGTCGCTGGCTTCATCGGTTCGCCGGCGATGAACCTGAAGACGGTCGCCCTCACGTCCGAGGGCGCGGTCCTCGACGGCCTCACGGTCCCGCTGCCCCGGTCGGTGGTGGCCGGTCACGACGCCAAGACCATCACCTTCGGGGTCCGCCCCGAATCGCTGCGCCTCACCGGGGGCGACGAGGTGGGCATGAAGCTCACCGTCGACCTCGTCGAGGAGCTGGGCGCGGACGCCTACGTCTACGGCTCGGTGGACATCGGCGGCACGGCGGAGCGCTTCATCGTCCGGACCGACGGTCGCACCCCGCCCTCGATCGGTTCCACGGTGAACGTGACCCTGCGCGACGACAACGAGGTGCACCTCTTCCACCCCGAGTCCGGGGCGAGGTTGGAGACCACGAAGGCTCCCACGGCCTGACCCGCACCTCTTCACCTCACGGAACACGGACCTCCCCCCAGGGAGGGAATGACGATCACGGAACGTACGCGGCGGGTGGCGTCGGGAGCGAAGTGCCAACGCCACGCGGCGCAGGGTGACGACGCACCTCGCACCCACCAACCACAGCGGCCCCGGAGTCACTCCGGGGCCGCTGTGCTGCGCACTCCAGCCCTGGGAGCTCCGCGCGGCGACTCCGGCCGGGGATTGCGGAACCACACCGAACTGCGTCTACACTGCAAACGGTAACGGTTTCCATTCCCTGCGCCGGGGGCAGAAAGAGGCAATGCTATGACCCTCCGTAATCGACGGCACTGGCTGACGGTGGGCTGCCTCACCGCGACCGCGGCCCTGATCACCGCCTGCGGCGGGAACGGTGGCGAGGGTGACGCCGCCGACGCCGGTGAGGGCTCCTCCGGGCTGACCGTGGTCGCCTCGACCAACGTGTGGGGCAGCGTGGCCGCCGCGGTCGGTGGCTCGAACGTCGAGGTCGTGTCCATCATCGACGAGGCTGGCGCCGACCCCCACTCCTACGAGAGCCAGCCCTCGGACGCGGCCGAGCTGGTGGGCGCCGACCTGATCGTGCACAACGGCGCCGGGTACGACGAGTTCGTCAGTCAGATCATCGCCTCGGAGGGCCTGGACACCCCGGCGGTCGAGGCCGCCGCCGTGGCCGGGGTCGAGGGCCACTCCCACGACCACGGGCACGACCACGACGAGGACGGCCACGAGCACAGCGATGACGGCCACGACGAGGAACCAGCGGACCACGACCACGACCACGACCACGACGAGCACTCCCACGAGCACGGCGCGGAGGACAACGAGCACGTCTGGTACGACCTGGCCGTGGTGTCCGAGGTCGCCGAGCGGATCGCGGACGAGCTGAGCGAACTCGACGCCGACAACGCCGACGGCTACCGGTCGAACCTGGCGGAGTTCCAGGACGGGATCGACGGACTCGCCACCTCGGTGGCCGAACTCGGCGAAAGCGAGGACGGCGGCCACCCGCACGTGCTCTCCACCGAGTCCGTGGCCACCTACCTGCTCGCCGACGCGCACATCCACGATCTGACCCCGGCCGGCATGCACCTCGCGATGCACAACGAGACCGACCCGCCCGCCGCCGTCATCGCCGAGATCAACGAGATCATCGACGGCGGCGAGGCCGACGTGATGATCAACAACCCGCAGACCGAGACCGGTGTGACGAACGAGATGCTGAGCCGCGCGGAGCAGGCGGGGATGCCGGTGGTGGAATTCACCGAGACACTGCCGGAGGGCCAGGACGACTTCCTGGCCTGGATGACCGACCAGGTCGACGCCCTGGCGGCCGCGCTGGGCCGCTGACCGCGCTCGACCGGGACGTCCACCGGCCCCTGCCCACCGGACGGAAACCATGATCCACGATGACCGCCCGCCAGCCGTGCGGCTGCGCTCGGCCCGCCTCGCCTACGGCGACCGCGTGCTGTGGGACGGGCTCGACCTCGACGTGATGCCAGGCGAGTTCGTCGCCGTGCTCGGTCCCAACGGCTCGGGCAAGACCAGCCTCCTCCGGGTGCTCCTCGGCCTCCAGCCCCTCAGCGGCGGCGAGGTCGAGATCGGCGGCACCGCGGTGCGCCGCGGTTCCCGCCGCATCGGGTACATCCCGCAGCAGCGGGCGGTGGACAGCACCGTCACCGTGCGGGGGACGGACCTGGTGGGCCTCGGCCTGGACGGCCACCGGTGGGGGCTGGGACTGCGAGGCCGGGCCGACCGACGGCGGCGGGTCCGCGAGGCCGTCGAGGCCGTGAACGCCACCGGGTACGCGTCGAGACCCCTCGGTCTGCTCTCCGGTGGGGAACAACAACGGCTGCGGGTCGCGCAGGCGCTGGTGGGCGCCCCCGACGTCCTGCTCTGCGACGAACCCCTCCTCTCCCTGGACCTCGCGAGCCAGCGGATGGTGAGCGAGCTCATCGCCGAGTCCGCACGGGACAGGGACGCCGCGGTCGTCTTCGTCACCCACGAGATCAATCCCGTCCTGCCGGTGGTGGACCGGGTGCTCTACCTGGTGGACGGACGGTTCCGGATCGGCCCGCCCGACGAGGTGATGACCTCCGAGGTGCTGTCGGAGCTGTACCGGACGCCGGTGCGCGTCCTGCGGCTCGGCGACCGGATCATGGTGATGGCCGAGAGCGGGCACCGCGTCGACCTCGGCGGCGGTCTGGAGACCGAACAACCGCACCACGTCTCCGACGAGACCGAGGGACGACAGCCGTGAACCTCGACGCCCTCTTCGACATCGACACGACGCTGAACCTCCTCGAGCTCGGATTCGTGCGCAACGCCCTCCTCGCTGGGGCGGTCCTCGGCCTGGTGTCCGGCGTGCTCGGCCCCCTCGTGGTCGCCAGGAACATGTCCTTCGCGGTCCACGGCACGGCGGAGCTGGCCTTCACCGGCGCCGCCGCCGCCCTGCTCCTCGGCTGGAGCGTGGGCACCGGCGCCCTGCTCGGCGCGGTGGTCGCCGCGCTCATCCTCGGGCTCCTCGGGCAGCGGGGCAGCGAACGCGACTCGGTGATCGGCGCGGTGCTGGCGTTCGGCCTCGGGCTGGGCGTGCTCCTGCTCTCCCTGTACCCGGGGCGGGCGTCGAGCAAGTTCAGCCTGCTGGTCGGGCAGATCGTGGGCGTCAGCTCCACGGGGATCGTGCTGCTCTCGGTCTCCGCGCTCGCGGTGATCCTGGTGTTCGCGCTGCTCTACCGCCCGTTGCTGTTCGCCAGCGTCGACCCTGGTGTCGCCGTGGCGCGGGGGGTCCCGGTGCGGGTGCTCACACCCGTGTTCGCGGTGCTCGTGGGCATCGCCACCGCCCTGGCCGTGCAGATCGTCGGCGCGCTGCTGGTGCTCTCCCTGATGGTCACGCCCGGCGCCGCCGCGTCCCGTGTGACCGCCAACCCCGCCCTCGCCGCGCTCCTCGCCGTCGTCTTCGCCGAGATCGCCGTCCTGGGTGGCATCGTGCTCTCGTTGGCCCCTGGCGTGCCGATCAGCAGCTTCGTCACCGCCATCTCGTTCCTGATCTACCTCGTCTGCCGGTTCGTGGGCGGCGCGAGACACCGCCGGCTGGTCGCGTCCGGCTGATCGGGAGGCCCGTCCTCGCGCCGCCCAGCCCCGGGGGGCGAGGAGGCGGGGTCCGGAGCGGCACGGGAGGCGCCAGGCCGTCGAGGAAGCCGGGCCGGCCACCTCCGCCAGGTCCCGCCCGCCAGGCCTCAGCGCGGGTTGGCCGACAGGGTCCGCTCGATGTCGGCCACCACCTCGGGATCGGCGAAGGGAGCCACCCCGCTGGCCAACACCCGCTCCACCGCCTGCACGACGATCACCTCGCTGTCGGCGAGCACGTCCAACATGAGCTGGCGGTCGGTGTGCGCGACGGTGTAACTGATCAACGTCAGATCGTTGAAGGCGGCGGGGACGTAGCGGCTGGTGGAGATCATGAAGGAGTCACCGAGCATCGCCACCTTCTCGGGGACGGTTCCCTCGATCGGTTCCGACTCGAAACGCACCGGCTCGGTGATCCGGGTGGTGCGCGCCCGGGTGCGGTCGGTCCGGCCGTCCGGTCGCAGCTGGAACCGGGTCGTCTCCTCGGTCTCCGCGCGCCCGAGGAGCGGCGGGAGGTCAGGACTGTGGTCCCACCGGCCGTCGGGAACGGTGCGCCAGGACCGCGTCACCCCCGGCTGGACCGCCTCGGCGATCCGCCGCAGCCCGATGATGGCGCCCTCGTCGTTCCAGTGCGTGTCCAGCCGGTGGTAGGTGGAGGCGGCGGTTCCGCCCTGCATCAGGTTCACCCGGGGATCGATCGCGCCGGTCTCGTCCGGTAACCGCTGCCACAGCTCGTCCCGCACCTCCTCGGCGCAGTCCATCCCGGGGTACTGGTCCGGCATGTACTCCGGGACCACGGTGCTCTTGTCCGGCACGACCAGCACCACCAGCCGTCGGCCGGACTCCTCCACCACCCGGCGCAGCTCACGCATGCCGTCGATGGTGTCGTCGATCGGACGGTTCTGGGAGCACTTCCCCTCGATGTCGTAGCCGTAGTAGAGCCACCCCTCCTTGCCCTCGATGACCTCGCTGGACTCTGCGAGGATCAACGGGCCGTCCTCCGAGGGAGGCGTGTCCTCCTGCGGGACGGGCGGAGCGATCGGCCCCTGGTCGAGCGGGGAGCCGCCACGCTGGCCACCGAACGGCGAACCGTCGTCGAAGACCCCCCGACTGATGCCGTCCGCCGCGTGGACCGCCGCCTCGCGGAAGACGAGGTTGTCCGTGGCCCACTGGGACAGGCCGGTGACGAAACCCCAGCCTTCCGAGAGTGACGGGAACTCGACCAGCGGGCGGTTCTCGATCTCCGCCGCCCGCGCTCCCACCGCGTACGCGGCCAACGGGGCACCGAAGAACACCGCGGCGGACACGAGGGCGACCAGCTGCCTGCCACCGTGCCTCGGGCGGTACAGCGAGTGCTCCCTCGGCAGCCAGGACTCGTGCACCTCGGGCAGGCCCTGGCCGCCCGGCGGCTCCTCCGGCCCCGGAGTGCTCGGCTGCCAGCCCGTGGACTCCCGGCTCCCCTGCGCTACCACCACTACACGGTAACGAGCCGGGGTTCTCCCCAGGTCGGAAACCCGGATCTCGCCCGGCCACCAGCGGTGCGCGACGGCCGTCCGTCCGCACCTGCCCGGGACTGGGCTCGCCACCCGCCGAGAGGTGGGTGACGAGGTCCGCCGCCGACCGTGAGGGCTGGCCGCCACACTTTCGCACGGGCCACGGAGATCACCAACCGCGCTGGAGGAAGCCGCCGCCGCCCTCGTCGTCGTCATCGTCGTCGTCCCGCCGCCTGGCCCGCCGCTCGGCCTCGCGGCGTTCCTCGGCGATGACCTCCCGCTGCTCGGCGAGTTGCCGTTCCCCCTGCCGGGCCAGCTCCTCCCGTTCCTCCTCGGAGAGCTGCTCGTAGCGCTCGACGAACTGCCCGACGTGCGGCGCCATCGCCTGCGCGAACAGGTCGGAGGTGGCGGCCGCCCGCAGGCCCTGCCGACCGGCGATGATGTCGTCGGCCAACCGCTGGAACTCCGGGTTGTCGCTGGCGTCGCGCAGCACCTTCAACGAGTCACGCAGGTGTCGGGACAGGGCCGGATCCCCGCCCGCCACGTCCATCATCGGCTCCTGCTCCGGACTGCTCACCGGTTCACCCCCGGGTGGTCGTAGCCGCCGGCGGGCAGCTCGTGGTCGGCTACTCCGCGCAGACCGCCCAGGTAACCGGCGACCGTGCCGGAGAAGGCCTGCGCGATGTCCCAGGCGGTCCCCATCAGCTCGATGATCTTCGCCCAGAGCCGGACGCCGTTGGCGATCGCCGCGGCGGTGGCGGAGCCACCGATGATGCCGCCGACCACGGTCCAGCTGGTCGCGGCTGCGGCGGCCGCACTGATCGCGGCCGCGATGATCGTGTCGCAGAGCCCCTCGAAGGTGCTCTTGATGGCGTTCGTCGTGGAGGACACGCCCTGCGCCATCGTCTGGAACTGGTGCGCCACGTCCTTGAGGTCGTCGACCTGCGCGTTCAGCGCGTCGACCAGCTGGTGGTGGTAACCGGTGGCCTGGTCGGCGGCGTTCCCGGTCCAGTCGTGGGCGACGTCCTCGGTGGCGCCCCTCACGTCCGCCGCGAAGTCGGTGTTGAACTCGGCCAGGTTCGCGAGCGCGCCCCCCGCCTTGGATGCCTGCTCCCAGTCGCCCACGTACTGCTGGGCGATCCACTCCGTGGGGTTGGTACCGCAGATCAGGTTCGTCAGCTCACTGATCCAGTAGGTCGGGCTCAGGTACTGGCTGGCACCCAGCACGTTCGCGATACCGCCCGGCACCAGCGTCTCGGGCACCGGCTCGGTCAGATTGCTCGACGGCGTGTCGGCCACGATGTGTTCCTCGTTCCCTTCTCACTGGCGGCGGACGGCCGCGACCGGTTCCGATGTTCAGCCGGCGTAGGTGGCGTCCAGTCGCCGAGCCTCGTCCTCGTCGGTGTTGTCGTACATCGTCGCCGCGCCACGCAGCTCGGCCGCGGACTCCTCGGAGATGCTCCGCAGGTGCTCGTAGCTGGTGAGCAGCGCCTCCCTGGCGCTGTCACACGCGGCGGCGATCGTCGCGAAGAGCCGGGCGTCCGCGTAACCGATGTCCAGGTGCGTGCTGATGTAACTCGTGGCGTTCGGCACGTCCTGCCCCAGACCGTCCACCCGGTCGGCGAAGGCCCGGATGCTGTCCGTCCTGGCTTCGAATTCCATGTGGTCTGCCCCATCTCACCCAGTGCTGCCGGGCCTGACCGTACTCCGAAAGGAGTGAACCCTGGGCCAAAACAATGAGAGGATCTCCGCCGAACGCCGCGCCCACCGGCGTCGGTACCGAGACGGGAGGACCGATGGCGCCACACCGGGGTGACGAGCCCCTCGTCGTTCCGGCGGCCTGGCTCGCCGCCGAACGCCGACGTCCCGGGCGCTGCGCGAGGCACGGCGCGCCCGCCAGCTCCTGGCAGGACGTCGCGCTGGTGACACGCCCCACCACCAAGGGGACTCCCGCCCAGGCGGGAGCGGTCAGCATCGCCGCCCGCGTCGCGGAGAACGCGCAGAACCAGCGCGGGGTCTCCCTCACCGGCTGGCCGCTCTGCGAGTCGTGCCTCGCCCACCGATCCCGGCTGCGCGGCACGGCACGGGCCCTGCTGTTCGGGGGCCTCGCCGTCGCCCTCGCGGCGGTCGTGACCTTCCTGGCTCTCGGAGAACCGCAGCCGCTGCTCGGCCTCCCCATCGTCCTCGGGGTGGCCGCCGTGATCTGCTCCGGTTTCGTCTTCGGCCGCTCCGGCTGGAACGCGGTGCTCTCCGCCGAAGTCACGCCGGACGGGCAGTGGGTGCGGTTCGCCCAGCCGCATCCCGCCTTCGCCACCGAACTGGCCGCACTCGGCGGCCCTCGCGAAGGCCCTCGCTGACAGTCCCACCCACCCCGTCGCCGGGCAGCGGGTGGCCGCCGGTTCCGTTCCTCCCCCCCCGCCCGTTCCTCTTCGGCGGAGCGGGTCGCTACCGCGGCCCTGACCCGGTTCGTCGACGAGTGGCGGGTCCGCACCCACGACCACCAGTCGGCGGGAGGGCACGCGTTCCGCCTCCCAGCTCACCCGTTCCGCCAGCGAACACGCAGGGCGGTTCGACGGACAACGCACACGGCCGGCGAACACGGCCATCGGCTGCGGTCAGCTGAGGGAACGAGGCAGCACAGGCTCCACCGCCGCCGCGGTGTCCTCCGCTAGGGCGCACGCCTGCTCGACTGTTCCCGCGTAATGCACATAAATTGACACATGGGCCTGCTCACTCAGGTCCACCGAAATCTGACAATGTTCTGACAGGGTTTTGTTAATGATGCGGAGCGCGCGCAATGGACCCACATCGATCTCTTCAACCGTGTAGTTCGTCAGATTCAGCTGATCAACACTGCGTCTCCAGTTCAAATGAATTGCCATGAGCGGACTGGCTTCGTGTGCTAAACGATAGACACAGTCGTAGGACAGGCCGACGTCATCGAACGTGGCAGTCTCCGGGTCGAAGCCCAGAGCGGTTATTTCCTCGTCGCTGAGAATCTCACAGGGCAACATCTCCGACAGCTCCGCCGCCACATCCACCCCCGGCGGCTCACCGGGACCCCCACCCACCGACGGATCAGCGCTCCCCGGAAGGGAGGAACCCACTGTCGGCCCCACGGCCACCGCGGTCCCCTGCTCCGCGCTCGCGCAGGCAGACAGCAGTCCCACCAGCCCCAGCGCTGTTCCCCACACACCCACACCCCTGCGCCTCACGCCTCATTCCCTCCCAGCCAGCCGAAAGCAGACACGTTCTGCTCATCCACAGCCTGAATACGCCGAGCACTGGCTCGAACGCCGCCGACAACTCCGTCAACGCCCGAACAGCAGTTCAGCCCTACTGGAATCGCCACCCGCCAGGCTCCCCGTTGCCGACCCCAGTCCATGAGGGGAGCGCGAAAGCCAAACGACCCCAACCTCCGAGCCAGGCATGCCGAAAAACCCCTCCCATCGAACCACCTCGGTCGAGGGGAGTCACTCTCACTCGTGGAGTAGTACCGTTTTCCCGGTTACCCCGAGGACCGAGGCAGCTCAGGCTCCACCGCCGCCGCCACCTGTTCCGCTAGGTCACAAGCCTGTTCGGCCGTCCCCGCATAATGCACGGAGATTGTTACATGGGCCTGCGAGCTAAGCGCCAACGACATCTGACAGTGCTCCGATTCGGGTTTGTCAACGATCCTGAGCGCCCGCAACGACCCTACACTTGTCTCCTCGGATGTATAACTAGTCAAGTCCAGTTGATCAACGCTTCGCTTCCAATTGAGGTCGATGGCCATGAGCGTGAGTCCCCCACTTGGCCAACGGTAACTACAGGCATAGGACAGGCCGACGTCATCAAACGAAGCGCTCTCCGGATCAAAACCCAGGGCGGTTATTTTCTCGTCACTGAGGATCTCACAGGGCAACATTTCCGACAGCTCCGCCGCCACATCCACCCCCGGCTGCTCACCGGGACCCCCACCCACCGACGGATCAGCACTCCCCGCTACGGAGGACTCCACCGTGGGACCCACCGCGACCGCAGTCCCCTGCTCCGCGCTCGCGCAGGCAGACAGCAGCCCCACCAGCCCCAGGGCTGTTCCCCACACACCCACACCCCTGCGCCTCACGCCTCATCCCCTCCCAGCCGGTTGAACTCGGCTGCAGTCTGTTCATCCGCGGCCTGAGTGCGCCGGGCACTGGCTCGGATAGCCGCCGCCAACTCCGTCAACGCCTCGATGTGGGCAGTCTCTTACGGGACAGCGTGGAGGCGAACTACCGCCCGCCACCTCACCACGGACATCCCGCAGGCCGTTGCCCACCGCCCACGACGAGGACTGAATGAGAGCAGTGCCCTCGGCGCACCAAGGATTCGGGAGTGTCCCGTTTTGGATCACCCGCACCCGAGGAACACCACCGTCAGCCTGGTCAGCCCGAAGACCGAGGCAACAACGGCTCCACCGCCGCTGCGGTGTCCTCCGCTAGGGCGCACGCCCGCTCGACTGTTCCCGCGTAATGCACAAAAAATGACACATGGGCCTGCTCGCTCAAGTCCACCGAAATTTGACAATGTTCTGACGGTATTTCGTCAATGATGCGGAGCGCGCGCAACGGACCCACACCAATCTCCTCAACCGTGTAGTTCGTCAGGTTCAGCTGATCAACTCCGCGCATCCAGTTCAGGTGAATCGTCATGACCGGACGCTCGCCGCCCGGAAAACGGTAGCGGCAGTCGTGGGACAGGCCGACGTCATCGAACGTGGCGGTCTCCGGGTCGAAGCCCAGAGCGGTCATTTCCTCGTCGCTGAGGATTTCGCAGGGCAGCATCTCCGACAGCTCCGCCACCACATCCACCCCCGGCTGCTCGCCGGGGCTCCCACCCACCGACGGGTCGGCGCTCCCCGGAAGGGAGGAACCCACCGTCGGCTCCACGGCCACCGCGGTCCCTCGTTCCGCGCTCGTGCAGGCAGACAGCAGTCCCACCAGTCCCAGGGCTGTTCCCCACACACCCACACCCCTGCGCCTCACGCCCCATCCCCTCCCAGCCTGTTGAACTCGGCTGCGTTCTGCTCATCCACCTCACGAACACGTCAAGTACTGGACCGACCTACAACACCGTCACCTCTGTCACCCTGACATACAACAGGCCGAAATAAACATGCGGCAGGTGCGCAATCGTAGAAATACCAGCCCACGGGGAGATCGTGAAGGGATAAAGCACTCACCACCCCTCGCAATATGAATACCACACGACGCTGCCCCCACAAGAACACTTCCCTCAAAAAACGATAATACGGACAAGCGCCGTCCTGAATCAGCCACAACCGGGGAGCACCACCTCGCTGCGGTCAGCCCGGGGACCGAGGCAACGACGGCTCCACTGCCGCAGCAGTCTCCTCCGCTATGGCGCACGCCTGCTCGGTCGTCCCTCCGAACTTCACGAAAATCGACACGTGGGCCTGCTCGCTCAGCGCCAGAGACATCTGACACGACTCTGGATCAATCTTGTCGGTGATCCTCAGCGCACGCAGCGGCCCCACACTCATTTCCTCAGCGATGAAGTTGCTCAAGTTCAGCTGATCAATACTCAGTTTCCAGTCCAGACCAATGTACATGAGCGGAGTTCCCCCAGCCGGTGGACGGTAATTACAGGAGTAGGACACTCCGACGTCGTTGAACGAAGCGCTCTCCGGATCGAAACCGAGATCGTCCACTTCCTCGTCGCTGAGGATCTCACAGGGCAGCATTTCCGACAGCTCCGCCGCCACATCCACCCCCGGCTGCTCACCGGGACTCCCACCCACCGACGGATCGGCGCTCCCCGGAAGGGAGGAACCCACCGTCGGCTCCACGGCCACCGCGGTCCCCTGCTCCGCGCTCGCGCAGGCAGACAGCAGTCCCACCAGTCCCAGGGCTGTTCCCCACACACCCACACCCCTGCGCCTCACGCCTCATCCCCTCCCAGCCGGTTGAACTCGGCTGCGGTCTGTTCATCCGCAGCCTAAGTACGCAGGGCCCTGGCTTGGATGGCCGCCGACAACTCCGTCAACGCCTGAATAGCATGGCAGCCCTGCTGAAATCGCCAACGGTCAGGCTTCCCCCTCACCGGACCCCAGTCCATGGGGAGGGCGCGAGAAGCCCAACGACCCCAGCCTCCGAACCCACGCAAGATGAGGAACGAAACTCTTCCAACGAACCACCAAGGCCGAGGGGAGTCACTCTCACTCGTGGAGTAGTACCGTTTTCCCGGTTATCCCGAGGACCGAGGCAGCTTAGGCTCCACAGCAGCCGCGACTGACTCCGCCGTGGCACACGCCTGCTCGGTCGTCCCCCCGTAATGGACGAAGATTGACACATGGGCCTCCGAGCTGAGAGCGACGGACACCTGACAGTGTTGCGAGTCGGCTCCGCTGACAATCCTGAGAGCACGCAACGGCCCCACGCTCTTTTCCTCGACGGAGTAGTTAGTCAGGTCCAGTTGGTCAACGCTGCGTTGCCAATTCAGCTGAATGGACATAGGTGGACGTCCGCCCCCAGGAGGACGGTAGTCACAGGCATAGGACAAGCCTACGTCATCGAACGAGGCACTCTCCGGATCAAAACCGAGATCGTCCACTTCCTCGTCGCTGAGGATCTCACAGGGCAACATCTCCGACAGCTCCGCCGCCACATCCACCCCCGGCTGCTCACCGGGACTCCCACCCACCGACGGATCGGCGCTCCCCGGAAGGGAGGAACCCACCGTCGGCTCCACGGCCACTGCGGTCCCCTGCTCCGCGCTCGCGCAGGCAGACAGCAGTCCCACCAGTCCCAGGGCTGTTCCCCACACACCCACACCCCTGCGCCTCACGCCTCATCCCCTCCCAGCCGGTTGAACTCGGCTGCGGTCTGTTCATCCGCGGCCTGAGTGCGCCGAGCACTGGCTCGAACGGCCGCCGCCAACTCCGTCAATGCCTCGATGTACAGCACGAGGTTTTCCTTTGCGGACTGCGATGTCCCGGCAGCGCTGAGCTTGGTCTGTTCTGACATCTGGAGGGCCACCGGGCTCGACCCCAGGGGAACTCTCTGGTCGAGTTCGTCGACCCGCTGCAATCAGTTCCCTGCTCTCTCGGCTATCGCGTCGATCTTCCTCGCCATTGATTCGGCGCTCTCGGGATCGATCGACACCTTACCGGCGGCAGCGGCCGCGCTGAACCGTCCGATGCTGCCCATCATCTTGCCGGCCTCGGGCATAGCCGCCGGCTGCGTGCCCCCACCGCCATCCTCGATGTACATCAGATCTCCCTCCACAAGCACCGCCACGGCAGAAACTACCAACACCGGTACCAACATTCCGGCCGTTCGATCCACGCTACCCACGGTCGGCCCAACCCGTCCCACCGCATGGCGGGCGCCTGGACCGCCTCGGCGCCGCGTGACCCCCAAGTCGAGCGAGACGCGAGACGCTGCGTACGGACACCCGGGCAACCGTCTCCCCACCGGGAAAGGAACCGCCCAGGATCAGAACTGGTAGTAGAGGAAGGGGCTGAAGGTGCCGGTGGCGACGAGGATGGCCGCGTAGCAGAGACCGGCGGTGACGACGGCGACGCGCAACACCGCCGCTGGCCGGCTGCGGGCCGACTCCAGGTAGGGGCCCGTCACGCTCCGCCCGGGCAGCAGGAACACGGTGGCGGCCAGCACGAGGATCAACAGCCGTTGGTTGCTCAGCGCCGACTCCACGTCGTAGGTGAGCCCGGCCAGGTCCGGCAGGAGCATGTTGGCCAGCACGCTGAGCGCTGACGACAGGTCGGGTGCCCGGAACACGACCCAGCCGGCGGTCACGAGCAGCATCGTCAGTACCCGGCGGCCGATGGCGGCGGCTGCCCCGCCAGGAGCCCGGTCCCAGCCCATGGCCCGCTCGGCGACCAACAACGCGCCGTGGAACAGGCCCCACACGACGAAGGTCCAGTTCGCGCCGTGCCAGATCCCGGTGAGCAGGAAGATGATCCACAGGTTGCGGTAGGTCTTCCGCTTGCCCCCCCTGTTCCCGCCGAGGGGGATGTAGACGTAGTCGCGGAACCAGCGGGAGAGGGACATGTGCCAGCGGCGCCAGAACTCCGTGACGGTCACCGAGGAGTAGGGCCGGGCGAAGTTCTCCGGCAGCCGGAACCCGAGCATCCGGCCCAGGCCGATGGCCATGTCCGAGTAGCCGGAGAAGTCGAAGTACAGCTGGAGCGTGTAGGTGATCGCTCCGAGCCACGCGACGGCGAAGGTCATCTCGTCGGCTGGCGTGGCGAAGCAGGCGGCGGCGACGGGGGCGAGGGAGTCCGCGACCACGACCTTCTTGGTGAGGCCGAGCGCGAACCGGGGTAAGCCCGCGGCGATGTCGTCGAGCCGGTGGGTGCGCCGCTGCGGGAGCTGGTCGGCGATCTCGTGGTAACGCACGATGGGTCCCGCCACCAGCTGCGGGAACATCGAGATGTAGGTCACGAACGACACGGGGTCCCGCAGTGCCCGCCGTTCGCCCCGGTAGATGTCGACCACGTAGGAGATGTGGTGGAAGGTGTAGAAGGAGATGCCGATGGGCAGGGCCAGCTCGACCACCGGGGTTTCCAGGCCGAACCACCCGGCGAGCACCGCGGCCTGCTCGGTGAGGAAGCCGGCGTACTTCCACACGAACAGGATGGACACGTTCAGCGTGATGACGCCGATCAGCATCCACCGCTTCCTGGCCCGCCCCAGATCCCACTCGTCCGGTTCGAGGGCCGGTGCGACCAGGTAGTTCACCGCGATGCAGACCAGCAGCAGCAGCGTCGTACCGCCGGCCCCGCTCGCGTAGAACAGCAGGCTGGCGACGGCGACGACGCCGTTGCGCCACCCTCGCGGCGCTATCAGCAGCACCGCGAGGACGGCGGGCATGAAGTACCAGAGAAAGAGCGGGCTGGCGAACGACATGACTCCCCCAGGTCTGTGCCGCGGCCGGGAGGAGTGGGGTCAGCGCAGCCGGCGACGCCGGGCGACCTCCGCGAGGAGCACACCGGCCGCGACGGAGGCGTTCAGCGACTCCACTCCGGCGGCCATCGGGATCGACACGGTGGCGTCGCAGTTCTCCCGGACCAGCCGGGACAGCCCCCGGCCCTCGGACCCGACCACGATCACCAAGGGGTCGGTGGCCAGGGACAGGTCGTCGAGCTCGACCGACCCGTCCGCGTCCAGTCCCACGACCATGAGTCCCTGCTTCGCCCAGTCCTTCAGGGTCCTGGTCAGGTTGGTCGCCATCGCGACGGGGATGCGGGCGGCGGTGCCGGCGCTGGTGCGCCAGGCCACGGCCGTCATCCCCGCGCTGCGGCGCTGCGGGATGACGACACCGTGCGCCCCGAAGGCCGCGGCGGAGCGGATGACCGCTCCGAGGTTCCTCGGGTCGGTGACGCCGTCCAACGCGACCAGCAGCGGCGGGCGCCCGGTCTCCTCGGCGGCGGTGAGCAGGTCGTCGGGGTGGGCGTAGTCGAACGGTGGCACCTGGAGCGCCAGGCCCTGGTGCAGGGCTCCCTGGGTGATCTTGTCGAGTTCGGTGCGGGCGACCTCCAGCACGGAGATGCCCCGCTCTGCGGCCAGGCCGACCGCGTCCCTGACCCGGTCGTCGGCGTCGATCCCCAACGCGACGTAGAGCGCCGTTGCCGGGACACCCGCGCGCAGGCACTCGGCCACCGGGTTGCGACCCGCGATCGTCTCCGGTTGGTTGCCCGCCGCCCTCGCCCGCTGCTGCCGGGCGGCTTCCTGCCGCCTCGCGGCGTCCGCCCGCTTCTTGGCGGGGTGGTTGGGACGCATCGAGGCGGGTGGAGTCGGCCCCTTGCCCTCCAGCCCCTTGCGCCGCTGCCCGCCGGAGCCGACGACCGCGCCCTTCTTGGTGCCCGGCTTGCGCATCGCGCCACGGCGCTGGGAGTTGCCTGCCATCAGTTGGTGCCCTTCAACGTCCAGACCGGTCCGTCCGGTCCGTCCTCGACAGCCACGCCGACGGCCAGCAGTCGGTCCCTGATCGCGTCGGCGGTGGCGAAGTCACGCTCCTCCCGGCTGCGCTGCCGCTCGGCGAGCAGCTGTCCGACCAGCGCGTCCAGCGCGGCCGTCGCCGGGAGTTCCGAGGCCTCGGCGTTGCCCCACCGGGGGTCGAGAGGATCAAGCCCGAGCACCTGCAACATCCAGCGTACTGTGCCGGCCTGTTCAGCGAGGGCCTGCCGTTCGGATTCGCCCTCGGCGCGCAGCTGGTTGCCGTGCCGGACCTGGTTGTGGATGATCGCCAGCGCCTTCGGCACGTTGAGGTCGTCGTCCATCGCCTCGGCGAACTCGCCGCGCCGCGCTGGCAGGGCCTCGACCGCGAGGGCTGGGTCGAGCTGCCCGGCGACGCGCACCGCACGGCGGACGAAGGCCTCGATCCGCTGGTAGGCGGTGGCCGCCTCCCGGAGGGCCTCGTGCTGGAACTCCAGGGTCGAGCGGTAGTGGGCGGTCAGCAGGTAGTAGCGCAGTTCCGGTGCCCGGACCTGCTCGAGGAGGGCCGGGACGGCGAGGGTGTTGCCCAGGGACTTGGACATCTTCTCGCCGCCCATGGTCACCCAGTTGTTGTGCAGCCAGTACCGCGCGAAGGGGTCTCCCGCCGCGGTCGACTGGGCCAGCTCGTTCTCGTGGTGCGGGAAGACCAGGTCGGTGCCACCGCCGTGGATGTCGAACCGGTCCCCGAGGTAGTAGGTGGCCATGGCGGAGCACTCCAGGTGCCATCCGGGCCGCCCGGGTCCCCAGGGGGTCGGCCACGAGGGTTCACCGGGCTTGGCCGCCTTCCACAGGGTGAAGTCCCGGGGGTCGCGCTTGCCCTCGGCCGCGGTCTCGCCCTGCTGCATCTCGTCCAGCCGTTGACCGGACAGGGTGCCGTAGTCGGGGCAGCTGGTGACCGAGAAGTAGACGTCGCCGGCGGCGGCGTAGGCGTGGCCGCGATCGATCAGCCGTTCCATCAGCTCGACCATCTGCGTGACGTGGCCGGTCGCCCTTGGCTCGATGGCGGGCCGGAGGCAGTTCAGCGTGTCGTAGGCGTCCTGGAAGGCACGTTCGTTGCTGGCGGCCCACTCCCACCACGGGACACCCGCCGCCTCAGCCTTGCGCAGCACCTTGTCGTCGATGTCGGTGACGTTGCGCACCATCGTCACGCGGTAGCCGTCCGCCTCCAGCCAGCGGCGCAGCACGTCGAAGTTCAGCCCGCTGCGGAGGTGGCCGATGTGGGGTGCGCCCTGGACGGTGGCCCCACAGACGTACATCGACACGGCCCCCTCGGTGAGGGGACGGAACTCCCTGGTCGTGCGGGTGCCGGTGTCGTGTAGGCGCAGGCTCACAGCCGAGATGGTACGGAAGCAGCGCGCGGAAGCCGGTCACGGGGCGCGATGGCCACCCGCTGGGCGGGCGACCCGGGGGCGGTGGTCGCGGCTCCCGGGCGAGTCGAGGGGACGGCCCGCCACCACCATGATCGCCTACCCGACGACCGTCTCGTCAAGGAGACCCCGCTCACGCAGCGCCCGCAGCAGGGCGTCCGGCCGGTCGGCGACCGGAGCCGGCTCCACGAGCTGGAAGTCGCACCCCAGGGCCGCCGCGGCGCCGTCGGCCTCCTCGCTGTCCCCGATCATAAGCGTCCGGCCGGCCGGCAGGCCCAGCCGGTCGCACGCGGTGCGGAACAGGCGCAGGTCCGGTTTCGCCGCGTTCTCGACGTAGGACAGCACGTAGGCGTCCACCAGGTCCGCCACCCCGAGCCGGTCGAAGGAGGCCCGGATGTCCCAGGCGATGTTGCTGACCACCGCGACCTTGACCCCCCGGTCGCGGAGGCCGCGCAGGACGACCTCGGTGTCCGGGTAGGGGCGCCAGTGGGCCGGGTCCAGCATCAGCTCGTACACGTGTTCCGCGTGGGAGGTGGACACCCCCGCGCCGCGCATGATCTCCACGTAGACCAGCCGGTGCAGCTCCGGTTCGAGGTCCCGCCGCTCCCAGGCCCGTTGGAGCCCTGCTGGCAGCCCCGCCCCGGGACCGGTCGGGGCGATCAGCGCGCGCAGGAGCCGGTCCTGCCCGGCCGAGTCCATGATCATCCCGGGGTCCCCGATGGAACCGTCGAACCAGGAGCCGTCCGGCTCCAACCGGAACAAGGTTCCCGAGAAGTCGAAGAGCACCCCGTCGATCGCCATGCCGTCCACCCTAGGCGGGCGGCGGGCGGTGGTCACGCTCCTGTTGCCGCCGTCCCACGGCCGAAGGTGGCCGTCCCGCGCCTTCGTCGTGCCGGACTCGGGCGGCTCACCGCACGGGGAGCAGCAGTGCGGTGGCGATCGCCGCGACGCCCTCGCCCCGCCCGGTCAGCCCGAGGCCGTCGGTGGTGGTCCCGGTGACGCTCACCGGGCCGCCCAGGGCCTCGGAGAGCACCCGCTGGGCCTCCGCGCGGCGGGGGCCGATGCGGGGGGCGTTGCCGATCACCTGCACGGCCGCGTTGCCGAGCCGGAAACCCGCCTCGGCCGCCAGGGACCTCGCCTCCGCCAGGAACTCGACGCCGTGGGCGCCGGCCCACCGGTCGGAGTCGGTGCCGAAGACTGCCCCGAGGTCTCCCAGCCCCGCGGCGGAGAGGACCGCGTCGCAGAGCGCGTGCGCGGCCACGTCGCCGTCCGAGTGACCGGCGCAGCCGTCGACGCCCTCCCAGCGGAGACCGGCCATCCAGCAGGCCCGGCCGGCGAGCACCGGGTGGACGTCGGTGCCGAGCCCCACCCTGGGCATCAGGTCACTCACCGCTGGTCGCGCTCCGTTCCGGTGTGGGGTCGCCCGCGGTCGCAGCGGCCAGTGCCTCGGCGACCACCAGGTCGAAGGGAGTGGTGATCTTGAACCCGTGGGGGTGGCCGGGAACCGTGAGGACCTTCTCGCCACGGCGCTCGACCAGCCCGGCGTCATCCGTGGCGCCGGGCCCCGCGCCGGATCGCCCGGATCGGGACGGGTCGTCGGGGCTGGTCCGAGCGGACAGCCCGTGAGCCCGCAGCAGCACGTCGACGGCGAAGGCCTGCGGGGTCTGGGTCAGCCTCAGCACGGCGCGGTCGGGCGTGTGGCGGACGAAGCCGGTGGCGTCGACCTCCTTCACGGTGTCCGCGAGCGGGAGCACCGGTGTGACGGCTCCCGCCCCGGCCCGGACCGTGTCCACCACCGACCTGATCACCGAGGTGGGCATGAACGCCCGCGCGGCATCGTGGACCAGGACCACGCTCGTGTTCGGCAGGGCGGCGAGCGCCGCCCGCAGGGCCAGCCCGACCGAGTCGGTGCGGGTCTCGCCTCCCGCGACGACGTCCACGGCCCGCCCGAATGACGCGAGCAGCCCGGTCACCTCGGTCACCTCGTCCGTCGGCGCGGCGACGACGACCCGATCGACAGAACCTGACTCGGTCAGGCCACGAACTGCCCTGACCAGCAACGATTCACCTGCGACCGTCACGAGGGCCTTGGGTCGGCCCGCGCCGAGCCGAACCCCGTGCCCGGCCGCGGGCACCAGTGCGACGACGGTCACCACGACCGCCGTTCCATGACACGTTCTTCCACTCGCAACGACTCCACCGAAAACCCGCCGCCTGCGGCTCCCCCACCGGCCGGCGGCGGACGGCCGGCACGTCGAGCCCCTCCGCGAGCGGGAGCCGGCCACTCCGGCCGGTCCCCCGTGAGCCGCGGAACGGAAGCCCCACGGCGCGGAAGTCCGTGGGGGTCAGGAAGCGGTCGCGAGGACCTCGTCGAGCAGCGTCTCCGCTTTGCCTTCGTCGGTGCCCTCGGCGAGAGCCAGCTCACTGACCAGTATCTGCCGCGCCTTGGCCAGCATGCGCTTCTCGCCAGCCGACAGGCCCCGGTCCTTCTCGCGCCGCCACAGATCACGCACCACTTCGGCAACCTTGTTCACGTCGCCGGACGCGAGTTTCTCCAGGTTGGCCTTGTACCGCCGGGACCAGTTGGTCGGCTCCTCGGTGTGCGGAGCACGCAGCACCTCGAAGACCCGGTTCAGCCCTTCCTGCCCCACGACATCCCGCACACCGACGATTTCGGCGTTGTCGGCGGGGACGCGCACCGTGAGGTCGCCCTGGGCTACCTTGAGAACGAGGTACTGCTTCTCCTCGCCCTGAATTACTCGGGTTTCGATTGCTTCGATGAGAGCGGCACCGTGGTGCGGGTAGACGACGGTCTCTCCGACCTTGAAAACCATGTGTCCTCTGCCCCTTTCGCTTCGCCCATCTTAACACGGGACACAAGCTGACCCCGAGCAGCCGGCGAACCCTTGTTGCAGGTCAGGGGCCGTGCGCGGGGTTGACAAACCCCGGACCGCCATGCATGTGACGCCCCTTTCCCCACCCGTTGATCCAGGCTGGCGCACCGAACGGGTGGACGTGCGCCCCTGATGGGATCTGGTTGTGAGCGGCTGGTGAGCCTTGGATAGGCTGCCGACACGTCAGCTACCGCCACGGACATGCCACCGCAGTCCCGGTCAGAGGGAGGACCGCACGTGACAGGCGCACCGGAGGCACCAGGAGTCGGAGGCGCCAGCAGGACGCTCCCGTCCCGCACGCGTCGCGTAGGCATGCTCCCCGCCGCGCTCGGACTGGGTGCCGCCCTGCTGCTCACGGGGTGCAGCGCCGGGCAGATCACGCAGACCAGCTCGCAGGTGCCCGTGATCGCGGGCGCCGACGCGGACGCGGGAACGATCGCGGTCCGCGACGCGAAGCTGACCTTCCCCACCGAGCAGGACCCGCCCGCCTACCCGGCGGGATCGGATGCCCCGGTCTCGGTCACGATCGTCAACCGCGGCACCGGCGCCGACACGCTGCTGTCGGTCACGTCCCCGTCGGCCGAGTCCGTGACGGTCGAGGGCGACACCGCGCTGCCGGCCGGCACCAAGCTGGTGGCGACGGGCCTGGGTGAGGCGACCTCCGAGCTGGAGACCTCCACTCCCGAGGCGGGGGAGCCCTCCGCCGAGATGAGCCAGTCGGCGCCGGAGACGGACGCCGCCCAGTCGGGCCAGGACGTCGCGGACATCGGTGTGCTCTCCCTCACCCTCGTCGGCCTGCACGACGAGGTCCACCCTGGCGTGAACGTGGAACTGGTGTTCGAGTTCGAGAACGCCGGGTCGCTGAGCGTTCAGGTGCCCGTGGGCGAGGACCCGGAGCCGGCGACCCGCGGCGACTGACGTCTCGGCCGTCCCGCTCCCCCGCGGCAGCTGGGACGGCCATCCCGCCCAGTCCCGGCGGTCAGCGTGCGCCCACCTCCCCGGGCGCGGCACCCTCCCCTGACCGGACCCGTCGGGCGGTTGCCCTACCTTGCGGGTCGTGGCGACCAAGAACACCAGGGCCCCCCGACCCCGGCACCGGTGCGCGGAATGCGGCCACGAGGTGGCCAAGTGGCTGGGACGGTGCCCCGAGTGCCAGGCGTGGGGAAGCATCGGCGAGATGCCCGCCGCTCGGACGAGCGGGGTGAGCGGGGCGGGCCGCCTCGCCGCCGGGGCTCCCTCGACCCCGGCGCGACCAATCGTCGAGGTGGACATCGAGTCGAGCAGGGCCCGCCCGAGCGGCGTGCCGGAACTCGACCGCGTCCTGGGCGGCGGGCTCGTTCCCGGGGCGGTGGTGCTGCTCGCCGGTGAGCCGGGAGTCGGGAAGTCCACCCTGCTGCTCGAGGTCGCCCACCAGTGGGCGGCGAGCTCGGACGAGCCGGCGCTGTACGTCACCGGTGAGGAGTCGGCCGGCCAGGTGCGCCTCCGCGCGGAACGCACCGGCAGCCTGCACCAACGGCTCTACCTCGGTGCCGAGAGCGACCTGTCCGCCGTTCTCGGGCACGTGGACGCGGTACGTCCCGGTCTGCTCATCGTGGACTCGGTCCAGACGATGCAGTCCCCGGAGGCCGATGGCGGCCCCGGCGGGATGACCCAGGTCCGGGCCGTCACCGTGGCGCTGACCGCGATGGCCAAGGAACGCGGGGTCCCGGTGGTCCTCGTCGGTCACGTGACCAAGGACGGTTCCGTGGCCGGCCCCCGGGTGCTGGAACACCTGGTCGACGTCGTGCTGCACTTCGAGGGCGACCGCCACTCGACGCTGCGGATGATCCGGGGCGTGAAGAACCGCTTCGGGGCGGCGGACGAGGTCGGCTGCTTCGAACTCCGGGACGACGGCATCGTGGGTCTCCCCGACCCGTCCGGGCTGTTCCTCAGCGACCGCGAGGTGACCGTGCCCGGCACGGCGGTCACCGTCGTCGTGGAGGGCAAGCGGCCGTTGCTCGCCGAGGTCCAGGCCCTGGTCGCCGCCTCCACGCTGGCCACGCCCAGACGTGCCGTCAGCGGGCTGGACTCCGCTCGGGTGTCGATGATCCTCGCCGTCCTGGAGCGACGCGGTCGGGTCCGGCTCGGTGACGCCGACGTCTTCACCGCCACCGTGGGTGGGATGAAGGTGACCGAACCAGCGGCTGACCTCGCGCTCGCGCTGGCCGTGGCCTCAGCCAAGGCCGATGTCGCCCTGCCCTCCGACCTCGTGGTCCTGGGGGAGGTCGGGCTCGCCGGCGAGGTCCGCCGGGTCACCGGGCTGGGACGTCGGCTGGCCGAGGCGGGCCGCCTCGGTTTCCGGCGGGCACTGGTGCCGCCGGACTCGGGTCGGGTTCCGGAGGACGTCGTGGTCACCGAGGTGCCCCACCTCGGCGCGGCGCTGGCGGCACTCCGGGACCTGGCGCAGAGCTGACCGCCGGCCAGCCCCGACAGCCGCTCAGACCTCGACGTTGTCCTCGCCCTCCCGCCGCCGGCGCCCGAAGGTCAGGCCGGAGCCCACCGCGAGGGCCAGGGCGGCGACCGTGAGCAGCGGGAGGAACCGCAGCAGTCCGTCGTCCTCACCCTCGGCGGCCTGGTCGACGAAGCGGCTGGGTTGGCTGCCGCCGCCCTGCGTCCCCTCCACGACCCGGGGCTCGGCGTGCTTGGCCACCGCGGACCCCTCGGGGCCCGCGTGGACCTCCGGTGGTGGCACGTTCCCCGAGCCCACCACGGTGAGCGTGCCGGTCGTGGGCTGGGACAGCACGCTGTCCACCTCCTGTTCGACCGTCACCGTCCTGGCGCCGTCCGGCAGGGGTTCGGCGGGTGTCACCGACCAGTGCCCGTCCCCGCCGACCGTGGCGACGCCCACGACGTGCCCGTCCACCGACACGGACACGTCGGCTCCTGGGGTGCCCGTCCCGGCGATCACCGGACGGCTGTTCGTGGTCTGCCAGCCGGTGACCGGCGCGCTGATCTCGGGCTCTGGCGGGGAGACGACGAAGGAGGTCATGACGAGGCCGGACTGCCACTCGCTCCCGTTCGGGGCGGTCCAGAACTGGGAGACGGCGAGTTCGTACCGGCCGAGTGGCAGTTCCTCCTCCGGGTCGATGCGCCACGACCCGTCCGTTCGCGCGACCGTGGTCGTCCTGGTCCCCCGGTACTCGACGGTCACCTCGGCGCTCGGCTTCGCGGTGCCGATCAGCGGCAGCAGCCGGTCGGTGTGCCGGGAACCGTCCTCGGGGAACGTGACGACCGGCGTCCTGAGCTGCGGTTCGTCCGGGTCGAGGTAGGCCGGGACGCCGTCGCCGTTCTCGTCGCGCACGGCGGTGGGGTCGTCGGCGAGCTCGATGTGGTCCGGGACACCGTCGCCGTCGCTGTCGTCGGAGGTGGTCAGGATGCGCAGCTCGTCGTCGTGCGCCGGCAGGACGCTGGTCGCCAGGGGCTGGGCGTAGCCGGCGGTGCGGGCCACCCCGGCCGGGCAGCGGTGACCGCCCGGTGTGGTCGTTCCGGCGGAGTGCAGACCGATCGCCGCCGTCCCGGACAGGACCGGAGCGCCGCTGTCGCCGGAGGCGGTGCAGGCGTCGTGTTGGAAGGTCAGCTGGCGGTGGAACCCCCCGGCGAGGTCGTCGACCCGGACGTCCACCTCCACCGCGTCGATCGTGCCGCATTCCCAGCCGGACGCCTGACCGACCACGCAGACCGGCATGCCCTCGATCGGCGCGGCGACGGTCTCGACGGGCAGGGTGTCACCGCGCTGGTCGGTGACCCCGGGTCGCATGGGATACCGCGGGTCGGTGATGCGGACCACCGCGTGGTCGTGGCCGCGCCCGCCCCCGGTGAGGCTGTCCCAGAACACGGCCTCGAAGATGCCGATCAGGCTGCCGTCCCGTCGGCTCTTGACCTGGCTGGCGCCCCCGTGCCCGCAGTGGCCGGCGGTCAGGGAGGTGGCCCGCCCCACCGCGTCGAGTGCGTTGAACCCGAGCGAGCAGGGACGCCCGGCGCCGCCGTCCTCGCGGCGGGAGGTGATCCCGTCCCATCCGAACAGGTCGAGCTGGGGGTGGGGCCGGTGATCGGCGACCCTGACGCTGACCCGGACGTCGTCCTCGGGTGCTCGGGCCGCGAGTTCCCGCCCGGTCGGGCTGTTCACGACGGTGAGTTCGACGGTGCTGGTCCTGGAGCTGACGCCGACGGCGTGGACCAGGGCCTCCTGGTCCACGGGTAGCCCGCTCACCCAGTCCCGGACGCGGTCGGCGGCCTCGGACAGCCTGCGGGCGTCCAGCCCTCGGAGGTGCGTCCGCGCTCCGGCGGCTCGCGCGGTCTCGGCGGCGGCCTGGCTGGTGACCGCCACGTTCAGGCCACCGTCGTCCGGGTCGAACCAGGCTCCGCCGAATCGGTCACCCAGCGACTCCCGCAGCTCCTCGGCGGTCTCCGCGGCGGCGGCCGCCCGCACGGCGCGCACCGCGTAGGTGCGGGGGTCGGTCTCCAGGTCTCGACGGATCGCCTCGGACAGCCCGTCCGGGTAGGTGGCCGCCTGCTCGCCCGGGCTCATCGGTGCCGTCGTGTCCTCGGCGGCGACGAGGGCAGGCGGTTCGCTCGGCCGTGCGCGCGCGGTCGGCCCGTCGACCGTGGTCGCCGTCCCGAGGGACGCGGCGGTCAGGAGGACGAGCAGCCGGGCGGTGAAGCGTCTTCTCGCTCTCACCGTGTCCGGCCCGGTTCAGGGGCGCTTCCCCGGCTGGGCGACATAGTCGCGAAGCTAGCGCGCGTGACGGTGCGCGACCGGCGTGGGGAGCGAAAAGACGCTGAACGGTGTTCGGCTCGTTAGCTTCCGCATGCGAAAAGCACACAACGCCGTGACCTGCGGAGTTATGCGCGGTCGACGGGCGGCCTGGCGAGCTGGGCCGACGGTCGGAGGGCTGGCGGGACACCGGCCGCCCGGTCAGGGCAGGAGCCGGAACTGGACCGGTTCGCCGACGAGCTCGCCCAGCCTGGGGACCAGGAGGTAATCCCCCGCCGGCACCTGCTGCCGGTCGGTGGGACACCCTGGTTCCGAGGTCCTGCCCGCCCAGGTGATCTCGAAGTTCAGCTCCTCGCCGGGGTCGAGCACGGGCACCTCTGGCTGGTCCGCCGAGTAGCAGTGGTTGCTGGACCACAGGACGGTCCGCTGGTCCGCCGTGGTGACGGTCAGTTCGCGCAGCTCCCGGTTGACGTCCCTCGCGCACGGCTCGGTCCCCTCGTTGGTGACGAGGAGGCTCAGGACCGGTCGTTGCCCGACCCGGTGCTCGGGTCCGGAGCTCGACGCCCGCACGGAGATCGCCTCGTCTGGGCACACCGGTGGGGGTCCCGGTGGGGCCGAGGAAGACGCCGGGGCCCCGCTGGTCCCGGGACGGGCGGAACCGGGGGCGCCGTCCTCCGCCGGGTCCTCGGACCCGGCGGGACGGCTTGACGGGGTGCTGGTGGCCGGGCCGGGACCGGCATCCGGGGAGGGCGGCGGGTGGCCGGGCGGGTTCACCGGGGCCTCCTCGTGTGACGCGGCCCGGTCGGTGTCCTCGCCGCCGGAGGCGGCGGCCACCGCCCAGAGCGCCAGGACCACGACCAGGATCGCACCACCGAGTGCGACCAGGCGACGTCGCCAGTACACGGTGGGGGGCAGCGGGCCGGTCGGTTGGATCACGCGTCCGACGGTAACCCGATCACTACTCCAGGTGGAGCAATGGCCTTTCGTTCAGCCACGCGTGTCGCATGACCCGTTTTCGGGGTGGTCGAACTCAACCCCGTTCCGGCGAGGGCCCTCCGTGGGGCGCCGACCCCCCGGGACCCGTGGGGTGTGGGGCCGCCGGCCACCACCCCGCGTCGTCCCCGCGCGGACGCACTGCCAGGATCAGACCGTCATGAGAAGCCGAGAACTGCCGCCGGACACCGTCCTCGCCTGGTTCGACGTCCACGCCAGGGACCTGCCCTGGCGTGATCCGGACACGAGCGCGTGGGGCGTCCTGGTGAGCGAGATCATGCTCCAGCAGACGCCGGTGTCCCGGGTGGAACCCGTCTGGCTGAACTGGATGGCGCGCTGGCCGCGCCCGTCGGACCTGGCGGCCGAGACCCAGGGCGAGGTCGTCCGCGCCTGGGGCAAGCTCGGCTACCCCAGGCGGGCGTTGCGCCTGCATGCGGCCGCCACCGAGATCGCGGAACGGCATGACGACGTCGTCCCCTCGGACGTGGACGTCCTGCTGGCGCTGCCCGGGATCGGCGCGTACACCGCACGGGCGGTCGCCGCTTTCGCCTACGGTCAACGCACCCCCGTCGTCGACACCAACGTCCGGCGGGTGGTCGCCAGGGCGGTGCACGGCGCGGCGGACGCCGGTCCTCCGTCGACGACACGGGACCTGGCGGACGTCGCGGTGTTGCTCCCCACCACCGAGTCGAGGGCGGCCAGGTACTCGGCGGCGTTGATGGAGTTGGGCGCGATCGTGTGCACCGCGCGGTCGCCGAGGTGCGCCGACTGCCCCGTCCTGTCCGACTGCGCCTGGCAGCGGGCCGGCCGCCCCGCCTACAGCGGACCGGCGAAACCCGTGCAGCGCTTCGCCGGGACCGACCGCCAGGTGCGGGGGCTGCTGCTCGACGTGGTGCGCGGGTCGGACCGGCCCGTCGAGCGGCACCGACTCGACCTGGTGTGGGCGGACGCGGGCCAGCGGGACCGCTGCCTGGACAGCCTGCTCGTCGACGGGTTGATGGAACAGACCGACGAGGGCCTGTTCGCGCTGCCAGGCGAGCGCTGAGGACCTCCGCGGTCGCCCTGGTCCCACCGGGGAACGCGGGTGAGCGGCCGCCCGCCGCCGCCCCGGGTGCCCGCGCGCCGTTCGGGTGGATTCACCGATCCGGCCACCGGGGGCCGCCTCGCCGGGGCACACTGCGCCTCGTGGCTGAGGCACTGGTGTTCTACTTCGACGACGAGGCCGAACGGGCCGTTCGGGTGCTGTGGGAACGCTTGGAGCGGGCCGGGGTGCCCAGTCTCGCTCGGCTGGGCCACGGGCAGCACCGGCCGCACCTGACCCTGGCGATGGGGGCCGCGTTCCCAGTGCCCATCCGCCGGGAGCTCGCCGGGGAACTGGACCGGATCCACCTGCCCGACCTCTGGCTGCACACCGTGGGCACCTTCACGACCAGCGAGGACGTGCTCATGCTCGGGGCGATGGTGGACGTCGAACTGCTCGCGGTGCATTCCGCCGTGCATGACGTGCTCGCCGGTGGCGTGCGGCAACCCTCCGCGTACTACCTGCCCGGTTCGTGGGTCCCGCACTGCACGCTGGCCATGGGGATCACCGGCGAGCAGCTGGTGGCCGGGTTCGCCGCCCTGCGCCCGGTGCCCGCGATCCACGCCAGGGTCAGCGGCGTGGGGATCGTCGACACGGTCACCGGGAAGGTCTCGACGCTCCTCGCGAGATGACCGACGGGCACCGGGACGTCGGCCGGGTGGGCGCCCGACCCCGAACATCCGCCGTCACCTGCCCGGTTCCCCGGTACGGTCGTGGCATGGCAGTCGTGAAGATCAACGCGATCGAGGTTCCCGAGGGCGCCGGCCCGGAGCTGGAGAAGCGGTTCGCCGCCAGGGCCGGCGCGGTCGAGAAGGCTCCCGGTTTCCTCGGCTTCGAACTGCTCCGCCCGGTCAGCGGGGACACCAGGTACTTCGTCTACACCCGGTGGGAGACGGAGGAGGACTTCCAGGCCTGGGCCGGGGGGCCGGCGAAGGAGGCGCACTCCGGGGAACGGGCGAAGCCGGTCGCCAGCGGGGCGGACCTCCTGGAGTTCGAGGTGGTCCAGCACGTGGAACCCTCCGCCGGGCAGGGATGACGAAGGACGACCTGCACCGCGCCGCCGAACTCCTGCGCGGCGCCGAGGCGCTGCTGGTCTGCGCCGGGGCGGGCATGGGCGTCGACTCCGGCCTCCCGGACTTCCGGGGGGACGAGGGGTTCTGGCGTGCCTACCCGCCCTACCGCCGCCTCGGGGTGAACTTCGTCGAGCTGGCCGACCCGGTCCACTTCGACGCCGACCCGGAACTGGCGTGGGGCTTCTACGGCCACCGCCTCGAGCTGTACCGGTCGACCCTGCCGCACGCGGGCTTCGGGGTGCTGCGGTCCTGGGGCGCGGACCTGCTCGGGGGCGTCCGTGTCTTCACCTCCAACGTCGACGGGCAGTTCCAACGGGCGGGGTTTCCGGAGGACGAGGTCGTCGAGTGCCACGGCTCGATCCACCACCTCCAGTGCGGTGTTCCCTGCGGGCCGGACGTGTGGCCGGCGGACGATGTCCGGCTCACGGTGGACGCGGAGACGATGCGCGCGTCGTCGCCGCTCCCGACCTGCCCGCGTTGCGGCGCGGTGGCCCGCCCGAACATCCTGATGTTCGGGGACGGCGCCTGGCTCGGCACCCGGACCGAGGCGGTGATGTCCGAGTACGTGCGGTGGCGGCGCGAGCTCCGGAGGGCCAGGCTCGTCGTCGTGGAGGTGGGAGCGGGCACCGCCGTTCCGACCGTTCGACGTCAGGCCGAACTCGCGAGCGCGGCCACGGGTGCCCTGGTGCGCGTCAACCCTCGGGAGGCGGAGGTGCGGCACGGCCGGGGCGTGTCGCTGCCCGGGCCGGCCCTCGACACCCTCCGGGCGCTCGACGACCTCCTGCGGTGAGGTGAACGCCTCCCGACGTCTCCCCTGCCGAGTCGCCGCCCCCTGCCCGGTCCGGTCCGCGACCGCCACCCGCGTCCCGTCGGACCTCCCACTCGGCCGCGTTCCCGGCGTGGAACGGCGATCAGGGCCGGTACGCGGGTAGCCTGCGCCCACCGCCACCCGTGAGGGCGGCGACCGCCGCCCTCACGCACCGCTCCGCTCGTCCTGCCGCGCCCGCTCGCCCGACCCTGACGCCGTCCCCCACGGGGTGACGGCCAGCCAGTCATGTCGCCGTCGGTGTACGACTGCCGGGTCAGATCCACCAGTCATCCGGGTAGCTGCGCACAGCAGGGGGACGAACGGTGACAGCGGGCTGTGCGCGGTCCGCCAGCTCCGGGGGGCAGGGTGGCGGACGAACACCCAAGGGGAGGAAAGCATGTCGTATGCGATCCAGGCCGAAGGCCTGGTGAAGCGGTACCGGGAGCACACCGCTCTCGCAGGGGTCGACCTGTCGGTGCCCGCCGGCAGCATCGCGGGCCTGCTGGGGCCGAACGGCGCGGGGAAGACGACCGCCGTCCGGATTCTCGCGACCCTGCTCCGCCTGGACGGGGGGCAGGCGTCGGTCGGCGGCTTCGACGTCAGCCGTCAACCGCTCCGCGTCCGGGAGATCATCGGCCTCACCGGGCAGTACGCGGCGCTCGACGAGGAGATGACCGGCCTGGAGAACCTCGCCCTCATCGGGCGCCTGTTGGACATGAACCGGCGGTCCGCGAGGGCCAGGGCGGAGGAACTGCTGGAACAGTTCGAGCTGTCCGACGCCGGCGGACGGCCAGCCAAGGGCTACTCGGGTGGGATGCGCCGGCGGCTCGACCTCGCGGCGAGCCTGGTCGGCCGCCCCCAGGTGCTCTTCCTGGACGAGCCGACCACCGGCCTCGACCCCCACAGCCGCAACCAGGTCTGGTCGATGGTCCGTTCGCTGGCGGACGAGGGGGTGACCGTGCTGCTGACCACGCAGTACCTGGAGGAGGCTGACCGGCTCGCCGACCGGATCACCGTCATCGACCAGGGCCGGGTGGTCGCGGAGGGGCGGGCGGACGAGCTCAAGCGGAGGACGGGGGGCCAGTCCCTCCAGGTGCGCACGAGCCTGCCAGCCGACATGGACACCGTCGCTGGCATCCTGACCGACCTCGTCGGTCGGGCGCCGCACCGTGACGAGGAGAGCAACCTCCTCACGGTGCCGGTGGAGGACCCCGTCGTGCTGTCGACGCTGGTCCGCAGGCTCGACGCCGCCGGGGTGGTCGCCGACGAGCTGGCCCTGCGCCTGCCGAGCCTCGACGACGTGTTCCTGGCGCTGACCGGGAGGACGACCGGGCCCGAGGAGATCACCGAGGCACCGGTCAAGGAAGGAAACCTGGCATGAGCACCGCCGTCGTGTCCCCACCCGCCCGTTCCGGTTCCCGGCCCGGGAGCATGGTCAGGCACGGCCTGATCCTCGCCGGCCGCAGCGTCGCCAAGATCCGGAAGTCCCCGGAGACCCTGCTCGACGTCACCCTCCAGCCGATCCTGATGCTGCTGATGTTCGTCTACCTCTTCGGTGGGGCGATCGCGGGGAGCACGGACGCCTATCTCCAGCTGGTCCTGCCCGGGCTGATGGTGATGATCGCCCTGACCGCCAGCCTCGGCACCGGGTTCGCGTTGAGCCAGGACATCTCCAAGGGGGTGTTCGACCGGTTCCGCAGCCTGCCGATCGCCCGGTCCGCTCCCCTGGTGGGCGCGGTTCTCGGAGACATCGTCCGGTACGCGGTCTCCCTGGCGGTGCTGCTGGGATTCGGGATGCTGCTCGGTTTCCGGGCGACGACCGACCCGGTGTCGGTGCTGGTCGCGGTACTGCTGGTGATCGCGTTCGGCCTGTCGATCTGTTGGCTGTCGGTGCTGCTCGCGATGCTGGTCCGCAGCCCGCAGGCCGTGATGGGCATGTCGATGGTCGTGATCTGGCCGCTGATGTTCGGCAGCAACATCTTCGCGCCCACCGAGACCATGCCAGGGTGGCTCCAGGCCTGGGTGAACATCAGCCCCATCACCCAGCTCTCGGACACCGCCCGTGGGCTGATGATCGGCGGGGAGGTCGCCGGACCGATGGTGGCGTCGTTGCTGTGGATGGCCGGCCTGCTGCTGGTGCTGTTCCCCGCGGCGTCCTGGGCCTACCGGCGGCGGCTCAGCCGCGGCTGAACACCCGCCGTACCTCAGCCGAGGCCGGGAGCGTCGGGCAACGACCCCGGCCTCCCGGCCCGCAGCACCTCCTCGGCCTTCGCCTGGCCGAGGCTGGCCGTCGACCAGAAGTGGTGGTGCCACTCGTCGTCCCCCAACGCGGCCCGCACCCCCTCCCGCACCCGGCGCAGGTCGGGGTTCCCCTCGTCCAGGGTCCCCCGCAGCGCGTGCGACACGCCCAACAGCCGGGCGGCTCCCGCCGGATCGCCCGTTCGCAGCGCCACCTCGGCGTGGATCTCGGCGGCCACCGAGATCATCGGACGTTCGTAGGGGCGGGTGAAGCGGGCCAGCACCTCGTCGGCGGACGCCCTGGCGGCACCCGGGCTGCCTTCCCCCAGCGCCAGCAACGCCTCCTCGAGCATCACGAGGCCGACGAACTGCTGGGAGAGCTCGTGCCGCTGGACCCGCAACCGTGACCTGGCCCTCGCCAGCTCCTCCCTCGCCTGGACGTGGTGCCCCCGATGGCGGTGCACCTGCGCGAGCAGGCACCGCGCCCCCGCCTCCAGGCTGGAACGCCCGGCGCGGAGCGAGGCGGCCAACTGCTCGCGGATCTCCCGTTCCCCCTCGTCGAGCCGGCCGGCGCGGATCTTCTCCTGGGCCATGCACACCCGCACGTGGACGATGTCGGGCTCGGCACCGAGTTCCGTGACCAGCGCCAGGATGCGCTCGCCGGTGCGCAGCACCGCTTCGTGGTCCCCTTCGAGGGACTGCTGGACGAGCTGGGTGAACAACGCCCGGCTGGTCCCCCAGCGATCGCCGACGGCGGTGAGGGCCCGGACCACCTCGTCCCCCGCCGCCCGGATGTCCTCGAACCGCCCCTCGATCTCCAGCAGCAACAGCCGGTTCAACTGGGTGATGGCCCGCGCCCAGGCGTCCGGTGAGGCGGACGCCCTCGCCAGGCTGGCATGGGCGGCCTCCGGCCGCCCGGCGTAGAGGGCGAGCACCGGCTCGATCATGATCAGCACCGGGTATCGCAACATCGCCTCCGTTTCCCGGCAGGCCCGGTGCAGCTCGCCCCAGTCAGGTCCCACCGCTTCGGCGAAGGTCGCCCGGAGGACCGCGTGCATCGCGCGGAGCGCCGCGCGGGCCGCGGGGTCGGTCGCTGTCCCCTCGACATCCGCTTCGTCGGCGACCCGGAGGATCTCCGCGATCCGGGCGGCGGCCTCCGGCTCGTTGGCGAAGAGCCACCAGTACCAGCCCAGGGCGATGCCGAACTCGAGCGCGAGGTCCGCCTCACACGTCTCCACCGCCCAGCGGAGCGCGGCGTGCAGGTTGTCGTGCTCGGCGTGGACCGCCGCGATCGCCGTGAGCTGGTCCTGGCCCCGCAGCAGGCGGTCGGCCCACTGGGCGAGCCGGAGGTGGTACCGGGCGTGCGTGGCCCGGAGCCGGCCGTCCTCCCCCGCGTCCCGCAACCGCTCCGCCGCGTAGGCGCGGACCGTCTCCAACATCCGGTACCGGCCGCGGCCGGCGTGGTCGTCGACGATGTCGACCAGCGACTTGTCCACCAGCGAGGTGAGCAGGTAGAAGATGTCGTCGGCGGGCAGGTCCTCGCCGGCGCAGATCTCGGTGGCCGACTCCACGGTGGCGGAGTTGGCGAACACCGCGAGCCGCCGGGCCAACACCCGCTCCTGCGGCAGCAGCAGATCCCAGCTCCACTCCACCACGGCGCGCAGGGTGCGGTGCCGGGGCAACGCGGAGCGGGCGCCGGCGGCGAGCAGGCGGAACCGGTCGTCCAACCGGTCGACGAGTTGGCGGAGGGTCATCGACCGCAGTCGGGCGGCGGCGAGTTCGATCGGCAGCGGGAGCCCGTCGAGTCGGCGGCACACGTCAGCGACCGCCTCGACGTTCTCGTCGGTCAACCGGAACCCGTGCGACACGGCGGCTGCCCGGTCGGCGAAGAGCCGGACCGCCGGCGACTGGCGGATCTCGGCGTCGTCCGCCCTGTCGTCGGGAACACCCAGGGACCCGATCTGGCACAGGGCCTCCCCTGGCACGACCAGGGCTTCCCTGCTGGTGGCGAGCACCCGGAGCCGGGGACACCTGGCGAGCAGGTCCGCGACGAGGGGGGCGACCGCGTCGACCAGGTGCTCGCAGTTGTCCAGCACGAGCAACGACGGCCGGCTGGCGAGCACGTCGACCAGTTCGACGATGGGCTGCCGCCACCCCGCCTGCGCGGGCATCAACGCGGTCTTGCGGACATCGAGGGCGTTGACCAAGGCGTCCACCAACTCGGCCGGGTCGCCGACGGGAGCGAGTTCCACGAAGACGGCCTCGCCCGGGTCTCCCTGGTCGTCCGGCCCCGAGGAGGGGGCCGGGGTGCCGATCGCTCCGACGAGCTCCGTCGCCATCCGGGTCTTCCCCGCACCGCCCGGCCCCACCAGGGTGACGAGCCTGGACCGGTCGAGGAGTTCCAGGGCGACCTCGAACTCGGCCTCCCGCCCGACGAAACTCGTGACCGGCACCCGAGGTCCACCACGCGACCGCCGCGCGGGTGGGAGCTCGCGGCGCGTCCCGGCAGCGCTCGACACCTCGCGTTCGGTCTCCGAGCTGGGCCGGTCCGACCGCAGCAGGCGGAGGTGCAGGCCCCGCAGGGCAGGTGAGGGATCGACACCGAGCTCCTCGGCGAGGGCGCGGCGGAGACGGTCGTAGGTGGCGAGGGCGTCCGCCAGCCGTCCGACCGTCGCGAGGGCCTCGATCAGCGCGCCCGCCAGTCGCTCGCGCAGTGGCCACTCACGCACCAACGGCTCCAGCCCGCGGACCACCTCGGCGAAGTCCCCCAGAGCGGACCGGGCCTCGGCCCAGTCCTCGGTGAGGGTGAGGCGGCTCTCGACCAGCTGGTGGCGGGCCTCCTCGACGAAGGGCAACGGCGGGAGGTCCGCCAGCGGCCGTCCGCGCCAGCACGACAGCGCCTCGGTGAGGCTCCGCGCCGCGCCGGCCGTCTCCCCGGCCCTGGCCGCCGCCCGGCCGCGAGCGGCGAGCCGTTCGGCGCGCGGGATGTCCACGTCGCTCGGGTCCAGGTCGAGCCAGTAGCCGCCGCCTCCCGACCGGATCGCCTCCGCCGCCCCGTGCGGTCGCAGCGAGCGGCGTAGTCGTGCGACCAGGGTCTGGACGGCGTTCGCGCCTCCCGCCGGAGGATCACCAGCCCACAGGTCGGTCAGCAGGGTATCCACGGGTACCGAGCGCCCGACGTCGAGCGCCAGCCGGACGAGCAGCACCCTGAGCAAGCGACCGCCGATCTCCGCGACGCCGCCGTCGCCGGTGCGCACCTCCAGCGTTCCGAGCATCGCCACGCGCATGGGGCCAGCCTGTCATGCGCCGCCCACCACCCGACCCCCGCCGCTCGGGGGCGGCGACGTTCGCGAGGCAACGAGGAGGCCCGACCCACCGCATGCGGGAGGCCCCGCCGACGGGTGTCGGCGGGGCCTCCTCCGGCCTCGTGCCGGGATCAGTCGTTCTCGGTGTCGTTCTGGTTCTCGGTGCTGGACCCACCCGAGCCGGACAGCTCCACCGGCGGCGAGTCCGGGACCTCGACCGGCTTGGTCTCGCCGCGGAAGACGAAGCGGGCCTCGTCGTCGCGCTTGTCCTCGCCGTCCCAGCCCTCGACGTCGGCGATGATGATCTGACCCGGCTGCAGCTCGCCGAACAGGATCTTCTCCGACAGCTGGTCCTCGATCTCCCGCTGGATCGTCCGCCGCAGCGGCCTGGCACCCAACACCGGGTCGAAGCCCCGCTTGGCCAGGAGCTTCTTGGCCTTCTCGGTCAGCTCCAGCGCCATGTCCTTGTTCTTGAGCTGCGTCTCGACGCGGGTCACCATCAGGTCCACCATCCGAACGATCTCGGACTCGGTCAGCTGGTGGAAGACGATGATGTCGTCGATCCGGTTCAGGAACTCCGGGCGGAAGTGCTTCTTCAGCTCGTCGTTGACCTTCTGCTTCATCCGCTCGTAGTTCGAGCCCTGCTCCCCGCTGCCGGAGAACCCGAGGCCCACCGCCTTGGAGATGTCCTGCGTGCCCAGGTTGGAGGTGAAGATGATGACGGTGTTCTTGAAGTCCACCGTCCGGCCCTGACCGTCGGTCAGGCGGCCGTCCTCCAGCACCTGGAGCAGCGTGTTGTACACCTCCTGGTGCGCCTTCTCGATCTCGTCGAACAGCACGACGGAGAACGGCTTGCGGCGCACCTTCTCGGTGAGCTGCCCGCCCTCCTCGTAGCCGACGTAGCCGGGAGGAGCACCGAACAGCCGCGAGGCGGTGTAGCGGTCGTGGAACTCGCCCATGTCGATCTGGACGAGCGCGTCGTCCTCACCGAACAGGAAGTTCGCCAGCGCCTTGGACAGCTCGGTCTTCCCCACACCGGACGGCCCGGCGAAGATGAACGAGCCGGAGGGGCGCTTGGGGTCCTTCAGCCCGGCCCGCGTGCGGCGGATCGCCTGGGAGACCGCCTTCACGGCGTCCTCCTGGCCGATGATCCGCTTGTGCAGCTCGTCCTCCATCCGGAGCAGGCGGGTGGTCTCCTCCTCCGTCAGTTTGAAGACCGGGATGCCGGTCCAGTTGCCGAGGACCTCGGCGATCTGCTCGTCGTCGACCTCCGCCACGACGTCCAGGTCACCGGACTTCCACTGCTTCTCGCGCTCGCCCTTCTGCGCGAGAAGCTGCTTCTCCTCGTCGCGCAGCCTGGCGGCCCGCTCGAAGTCCTGCGCGTCGATCGCGGACTCCTTGTCCCTGCGGACGTCGGCGATCTTCTCGTCGAACTCGCGCAGGTCCGGCGGCGCCGTCATCCGGCGGATCCGCATCCGGGCGCCCGCCTCGTCGATCAGGTCGATCGCCTTGTCCGGCAGGTAGCGGTCGTTGATGTACCTGTCGGCCAGGGTGGCCGCCGCGACCAGCGCGGAGTCGGTGATGGACACGCGGTGGTGGGCCTCGTAGCGGTCCCGCAGGCCCTTGAGGATCTCGATGGTGTGGTCCAGCGAGGGCTCGCCCACCTGGATGGGCTGGAAGCGGCGCTCCAGCGCCGGGTCCTTCTCGACGTGCTTGCGGTACTCGTCGAGGGTGGTGGCGCCGATCGTCTGCAACTCACCCCTGGCCAGCATGGGCTTGAGGATGCTGGCGGCGTCGATCGCGCCCTCGGCGGCGCCCGCTCCGACGAGCGTGTGCAGCTCGTCGATGAACAGGATGATGTCGCCCCGGGTGCGGATCTCCTTGAGCACCTTCTTCAGGCGCTCCTCGAAGTCACCCCGGTAACGGGAACCGGCGACCAACGAGCCCAGGTCGAGGGTGTAGAGCTGCTTGTCCTTCAGCGTCTCGGGAACCTCGCCCCGCACGATCTGCTGGGCCAGCCCCTCGACGACGGCGGTCTTGCCGACGCCCGGCTCACCGATGAGGACGGGGTTGTTCTTCGTCCGGCGGGACAGCACCTGCATGACCCGCTCGATCTCCTTGTCCCGGCCGATCACCGGGTCCAGCTTGCCCTCGCGGGCGCTGGAGGTCAGGTTGCGACCGAACTGGTCGAGCACCAGCGACGAGGACGGGGTGCCCTCACCACGACCGGCGGTCTCGGCCGGCTCCTTGCCCTGGTAGCCGGACAGCAGCTGCAGCACCTGCTGGCGGACGCGGTTGAGGTCCGCGCCGAGCTTCACCAGCACCTGCGCCGCCACGCCCTCACCCTCGCGGATGAGGCCGAGCAGGATGTGTTCGGTACCGATGTAGTTGTGGCCGAGCTGCAACGCCTCCCGCAGCGACAGCTCCAGCACCTTCTTGGCGCGCGGCGTGAACGGGATGTGCCCGCTGGGAGCCTGCTGACCCTGGCCGATGATCTCCTCGACCTGCTGGCGCACGCCCTCCAGGGCGATCCCCAGCGACTCCAGCGCCTTGGCGGCGACACCCTCACCCTCGTGGATCAGGCCCAGGAGGATGTGTTCAGTGCCGATGTAGTTGTGGTTCAGCATCCTGGCCTCTTCTTGGGCCAGGACGACAACCCGCCTCGCGCGGTCGGTGAATCTTTCGAACATTCGCACTCCCTGACAGCGGCGACAGCGGCTTCCAACTCGCCCCAGGCAGTGACACGCAGCCCCACTGGCGCTCTGCGACGAGGTCGGCACCCTACGACCACTGTAGTAGGCATTCTCGCTGCGGCGTGCTTCCGTTAGCTCCGGAAAGCGGCCGTCACACGTCCGACAGCGGGTTCAACGGGCCGGGGCCGCCCTGAATTCCTGGTCACGCTGGGTTGTGCCGGCTGTCCGCCCAGAGCGAACACGCGGTCGCCACCGGCGCGCGCGTCCGACCTCGGGTGGCCCGAGCCGCCGCTCGGTGCCCTGGCGGACCCGCCGTCCCGGCCCGACTCCCGGCGGGGAGCCCCGTGCCGCTGGACCCCGGCGAACGCGCTGGCGGTACCGGGTCGCGCACCACGCCACCCCTCGGGGATAAGGTTAGGCAACCCTGCCCCGGCCGCCGGGCGGAACCGAGGAGGAACAGCCGGCCGCCGGGTACCCGGGAGGACAGGGCCAGAGGAGACGAGGAACCCATCGGGTGAACCAACACCAGGTGGCGGAACGAGCCGGAGGTGACGTCGTGAGCATGCTCACCCGCGTCCGGGCGGGTCACCGGAGCGCTCCGCCCGCCCCCGAGCCCGGCACGACGATCGCCCACTCCATCGAGGCGACGCGGGCTCCCAGCTGGATGGCCCTGCGCTTCGGCGCCCCACCGGAGGAGGGGGAGACGTGGGTCGGCTGCGCGCGGGCGCTCGCCGACCCCGGGTTCTTCCCGTCCTGGCAGGCGCGGCTCGGCGACTGGCTACGGGAACGTTTCGGTGAGTCCCCGGACCGCACGACCTCCGGGTACCTGATGAGCTGGTACCTGCACGCACCGGGGTTCCTGGCCGGCATGCTCTTCCACACCGCCCGGCGGGTTCCGCACCTCCGGCCGGCGGACCTGGCGTTCCGGCTCGCGGACTCCCGCCCGCACGTCGACGGCGTGGCCCTGCTCAGCGAGGGGTTCGCCTGCCTGCCCGACGACCCGGCGGCCGGTACGGCGCGGGCCACGGTGGTGGCCGACGAGCGGGCGCTGGCCGCGCTGCTCCGCGCGCGCTTCGTCGACCACGCGGCCCGGTTCGTCACGGCCTTCGCCCCCCACACCCGGCTCGGTCGCCGCACCCTGTGGGCCGCCGCGACGGACGTGCTCGACACCGCCCTCTGGAACGCGGGGCGGCTGGGTGGCGACGAGGGGGCCGGCGTCGGCGACGCCTCGCTGGTGCTCGGGTGCTCGGACACCGACCCCCTCACCTCGGGGTCGACCCTCTACTCGGTGACGGGCGAGGACAACGGCCAGCACTGGACCCGACGCCGGCAGAGCTGCTGCTTCCACTACGCGCTCCCCGGGGTCGAGCGGGCCTGCGTGACCTGCCCCCGGGTCTCCGACGCGGAACGGGCGGACCGGGTCCGCCGGGGTGGCGACTGAGGAGGTACCCGGCTGGGGAGCGGTGGCCGTTCCGAACCGGCGGTCGTGACCGTTCCCCACCCCCTGAAGCTCGGGATGCGCTCGGGCCCGGCCGGTGGCGCTAGACGGTCGTGCGATGGCGTGCCCCGACGGGCACCACCAGCGGCGTCCCGGACACCGGGTCCTCGATGACCCTGGCGTCGAGCCCGAAGACGTGGAACAGCAGGTCCTCGGTGAGCACCTCGGCCGGTTCCCCCTCGGCGACCACCTCACCACCGCGCATCGCGACCAGTCGGCGCGCGTACCGGGCGGCCAGGTTCAGGTCGTGCAGCACCATCACGACCGTTCGTCCCCTGGTCGTGTGCAACCGCTCCACCAGGTCGAGCACGTCGATCTGGTGCGCGAGGTCCAGGTAGGTGGTGGGTTCGTCGAGCAGGAGCAGCTCGGTGCCCTGGGCGAGCGCCATCGAGATCCACGCCCGCTGCCGCTGCCCACCCGAGAGTTCGTCGAGGGCCCGATCAGCCAGCCGCTCCATCCCCGTCATGCGCAGCGCATCGGCGACCGCCTCCTCGTCGGCGGAGGACCACTGGCGGTACCAGGACTGGTGCGGGTGCCTCCCCCTGGCCACGAGGTCCGCCACGGTCAGGCCGTCCGGAGCGGTCGGTGACTGCGGGAGGATGCCGAGGACCCGGGCCACCTCGCGAGTCGGTAGCCGGTCGATCCGCTTCCCGTCGAGGAGGACCGTGCCCTCGGCCGGGGTCAGGAGCCGGCCCAGCGCCCGGAGGAGGGTGGACTTCCCACACCCGTTCGGGCCGATGACGGCCGTCACCGTGTTGTCGAGCACGTCCAGGTCCAGGTCGTGGACCACGACCCGCTCGCCGTAGGACAGCCGCAACGACCGCGCGCCCAACCGGGCGTCCGGTGGACCAGGTCGGTCATGGGAACGGGGCCGCGCCGGGACCGGCCTGGTCATGCTCCCCCCTCCCGGACCCCGCCACCGCCTCCTCCGGCGACAGCGACCAGCCGTCCCCGAGGGGTGGACGCACCTCGCGCGTCCCCGGCGTCACACCGAGCCGGCCGAGGTAGCTCGTGGCCGGGTGCCCCCCGCACCGGCGAAGCCGCGAGCCGGGTGCTCCGGCCCGCTCCACACCGGGATCGGTCGACCGGCAGGGCGCCCACGGCGGTGGTCCCACCCGCGCCAGGACCCGCGAGCTCCTCCGTGTTCACGCGGGACTCGGCACCGACCAGGAGTCCGGAGGCGGCGCGGGCGGTGGGGAGGCGGCGCCGCCGGCCCCCGACCCGCCCACTCCGGGGAGTTGGGGGACCGACTGGCCCCTCGGCCGGGGTCGACGTGCCCCGATGCCCCGGTGCCCGCACGCCGTCTGGCGCGTGGGGCCCCGTTCCGACCAGGACCAGCCTCGGTCGGACGGCGTCCACGACGGCGACAGCCGGCGGCGGGCTACCGCCGCGGGTGTCCGAGGTGGACGTGGCGTGCGCCCGTTCGCGAGTGGACGCGACCGCCGGCGTCCCCCTCCCGCCCCACCTCATGCAGCCCCCAACCCAGCCGACGTCGTTGGTGAGGCGAGCCTAACCGAACACCACGGCCAGGTGGAGCGCGCTTCGCCCCAGCGGGCCCGTGGAGCAGGGCCGCTGGGGCGGTCGACCTCCGGTGGCGATCAGTTGGCCTTGTTGTAGGCCTCGAGCACCTCGGCGGGGATCCGGCCCCGGTCCGAGACCTCCATCCCCCGCTTCCGGGCCCACTCCCGGATCGCCTGGTTCTGCTCGCGGTCCGCGGTGGTGGTGCTTCCGTTGCTCCTGCCGGCGGGCGCCCGACCAGCGGAGCGACGACGACCACCGGAACGCCGGGCGCCCTGGACGTAGCTCGCCAGCGCGTCGCGGAGCTGCGAGGCATTGTTCGACGAGAGGTCGATCTGGTAAGCGACACCGTCGAGTGCGAAGTCAACGGTCTCCTCGGCCTCGCTGCCGTCGAGATCGTCGACCAAAGTGACGGTTACCTTCTGCGCCATAGTCCTCGTCCTTCCCCAAAAGCTCGCTCAAGGCTCAGGCCCGCCCTGGGCCAGCCCATGCCGGTTCCGGGACCAGTTCCCGACCGGTAGCGACGATCAAAATACCGGTCGCTGTTCCCACAATACTAACGCGTTTTCGGCAGGACGCACTCCGCCTAGCGAGTTCCGCTGGTTCATTCAGGGCGCACGAGCGGGAAGAGGATGGTCTCTCTGATGCCCAGTCCGGTCAAAGCCATCAACAGGCGGTCTATCCCCATTCCCGTGCCGCCGCTGGGGGGCATTCCGTACTCCAGTGACCGCAGGAAGTCTTCGTCCAACTGCATGGCCTCCTCGTCCCCGGCCGCCGCCAGCCTGGACTGTTCCCGCAGCCTTTCCCGTTCCACGACCGGGTCGACCAGTTCCGAGTAGCCGGTCGCCAGCTCGAAACCCCGCACATACAGGTCCCACTTCTCGGCGACCCCGGGCTTGTCCCGGTGCTGCCTGGTCAGCGGGGAGGTTTCCAGCGGGAAATCCCGGACAAAGGTCGGCTCGTGCAGCGCCGAGCCCACCAGGTGCTCCCACAGTTCCTCGACGAGCTTGCCGTGGCCGAGCTTCGCCCCGCCGCCGGCGAGGTCGAGTCCGTGGGAGGCCGCCAACGTCCGCAGTCGCTCGGCGGGGGTCTCCGGGGTGACCTCCTCCCCCACCGCCTCGGCGAGGGACTCGTACATCGTCAGCGAGGCCCACTCACCGGACAGGTCGTACTCGGAACCGTCGGCGAGCGTGACGACCTGGGTGCCGAAGACCCTGGTCGCCGCCTCCTGCACGAGCTCGCGGGTCAGGACGGCCATCGTGTCGTAGGTGCCGTAGGCCTCGTAGAACTCCAGCATGGCGAACTCGGGCGAATGCGAGGAGTCGCTGCCCTCGTTCCGGAAGTTGCGGTTGATCTCGAAAACCCGCTCGATTCCGCCGACCACGCACCGCTTCAGATACAACTCGGGGGCGATCCGCAGGAAAAGGTCGATGTCGAAGGCGTTCGAGTGGGTGAGGAACGGCCGGGCCGCGGCCCCGCCGTGGAGGGTCTGGAGCATGGGCGTCTCGACTTCGAGGTAGCCGCGCTCGTGAAAGGACTCGCGCAGGGAGCGCACGACGGCGGACCGGGTGCGCACGGTCTCCGCCGCCTGCCGGCGGACGATGAGATCCACGTAGCGCTGCCGCACCCGGGTTTCCTCGGCCAGGTCCTTGTGGGCCACCGGCAGCGGCCGCAAAGCCTTGGAGGCCATTCGCCATTCGTCCACCAGGACGGACAACTCGCCCCGGCGGGACGTGATGACCTCGCCGGAGACGAAAACGTGGTCGCCCAGGTCGACGTCGGCCTTCCAGGCCGACAAAGCCTCCTCCCCCACCTGCTTGAGGCTGACCATTGCCTGCAGTTCCGCGCCGTCACCAGCACGGAGCGTGGCGAAACACAGCTTTCCGGTGTTTCGGAGGAACATGACCCGGCCGGCGACCCCGACAATCCGCCCAGTCGAGGTATCCGGGGCGAGATCGGGATTCTCCGCGCGCACCTGCCCGAGGCCGTGCGTGACGGGGAGCGAGACCGGATACGGCTCAATACCGCTCGCAAGCATCCGCTCCCGCTTCTCGCGGCGCACGCGCATCTGCTCGGGAAGGGTGTCCTCGCTGGTCACAGTGTCATTGTCCGGCTGCCCGTTCACGGGGGAACAGACTACGTTCCTTCCCCCCAATACCCCCAACCGGATACCATCCTCGGAGTGGATCACGTTGCGGTCGGCTCAGCCGACGATCGACGCTCGGACGCCGCGCAGGCCGGTTCCTTCGGGCAGGTGGCCCAGGACTACGCCGAGCACCGACCCGGCTACCCGGACCTGGCGGTGCGCTGGGCCCTCGAGCCGGTCCTGTCCAGACCCCACGTCGCCGTGCTGGACCTCGCGGCGGGCACGGGGAAGGTGACCCGGTCCGTGCGCGGGCTCGCCGCCGAGACCGTCGCGGTCGAGCCGGACCCCCGGCTCCGCGCCGAGTTCACCCGGCGGGTGCCGGGCGTGCGCGTCCTCGACGGCAACGCCGAGGCCCTACCCCTGCCTGACGCCTCCGTCGACGCGGTCACGGTCGGCCAGGCCTTCCACTGGTTCGACGCGCCGAGGGCGCTGGACGAGATCGCCCGCGTCCTGCGGCCCGGCGGGGTGGTGGCGGCGCTCACCAACTACAACGACGACCGGCGGGAGTGGGTGGCGGGTCTCCAGCGCACCGGGATCCCCAGCCCGGGAATCAGCGAGGAGGACCCGGACTACGTCCCGGCGCACCCGAGGTTCGCGCCCGTGGAGACCGCCCGCTTCGAGCACGCCCACCGCCGCACGGCCGAGTCACTGGTCCAGATGATCTCCACCCACTCGTGGGTACTGGTCCAGGACCCGGACGAGCGAGAACGGATGCGGGCCGAACTCCGGTCCTACCTCGCCGGGAGGCCGGAGACCCGCGAGGGTGAGTTCGACCTCCCGCAGATCGCCGTCGTGAACCGGGCGGTCCGCCGCTGACGGGCGGCCGCCCGGCTGACGAGTGGGCACCGGCTCAGTGCACGTTGCGTTCGTAGAACAGCCTGAGACCGACCAGGGTGAGGTCGGGGACGTGGTGGTCGATCGTCTCCGTCTCCCCCACGATGAGCGGCGCCAGTCCCCCCGTCGCGATAACGGTGACCGGTGTGTCCCCACCCGACCTGAGTTCACCCACGATGCGGCGCACCAGGCCGTCGACCTGGGCCGCGAAGCCGTAGAGGATGCCGGACTGAAGGCACTCGACGGTGTTCTTGCCGATCACCGCCCTCGGCCGGACGAGCTCCACCTTGCGGAGCTGCGCCGCGCGCGAGGCCAGCGCGTCCACCGAGATCTCCATCCCGGGCGCGAACACGCCGCCCAGGAACTCCCCCTTCTCGGAGATGACGTCGATGTTGGTCGAGGTTCCGAAATCGACGACCACGCAGGCGGTCCCGTACAGGTGGTGCGCGGCCAGGGTGTTCACCACCCGGTCACCGCCGACCTCCTTGGGGTTGTCCACGAGCAGCGGGACACCGGTCCGCGCCCCCGGCTGCACCAGCATCCGGGGCACCGACGAGTAGTACCGGCCCAACATCACCCGGAGTTCCCGGAGCACCGCGGGCACCGTGGACAACGCGGAGACGCCGGTGATGCGATCCGCGTGCTCGCCCAACAGCCCCCGCATCGTCAGCGCCAGCTCGTCGGCGGTCATCCTGGCGTCGGTACGCATCCGCCAGTCGCGCAGCAGCGTGGCGTCCGCCCCTCGGCCGGTGTACAGGCCGAGCACGATGTTGGTGTTACCGATGTCGATGGCAAGCAGCACCGGTTGCCCCTTCTCCCTCATCCACGGCTACGAGCGGTCTCGCTCAGCCCTCGGTCTGGAGCGGCGCGTCCGACCGCGCCGCGTCCGCGGTCTCCCCGGGCTGGTCCTCGGAGCCTCCCGCCACGACCGCCCCAGACCGCAACCCGTACCCCTCGGGCACTCCGGCGGGGTCGCCGTCCTGTCGCAGCACCCGGTTGTCGCCGTCGACGAAGAGGACCCTCGGCGGCCGGGTCCTCGCCTCCTCCTCGTCCATCACGCCGTAGGCGATCAGGATGACGATGTCGCCGACGTGCACCAGGTGCGCCGCGGCGCCGTTGATCCCCAGTACACCCGTGCCGCGCTCACCCGGGATGGCGTAGGTCTCCAGCCGTGCGCCGTTAGTGACGTCCACGATGGTCACCAGTTCACCCGGAAGCAGGTCCGCCGCCTCCATCAGATCCTCGTCGATGGTCACCGAACCCACGTAGTGCAGGTCGGCCTGGGTGACCGTCGCGCGGTGGATCTTGGACTTGAGCATCGTGCGGAACATGGAGGTGCCCTCTCTTTCCTGCGGTCGGCTCGGTTCAGCTGGCGAACGTCGTGCCCGAGGCGGTGTCGTCGGGCCGAGACAGCACGAGTGGTGCGTTGTCGATCAGTCGGACGTCACCGATCCGCGCGGCGACCAGCAGGCGGGCACTGCCCTCCTCGGGCGCCGGTTCCAGGTCCGGCCCGCGAAGCTCCAGGTAGTCCACGTCCAGCGCGGGTTCGGCCGCCAGCACCTCACGGGCGGTGGCCAGCGCGGTCGCCGCACCGGCGCCGGCGGTGTGCACGGCGGCGGTCAGCGCGGCGGAGAGGGCGACGGCCGCCGCGCGTTGGTCCTCCCGCAGGCGGGCGTTGCGGGACGACAGCGCCAGTCCCCTCGGTTCCCGTACGGTCGGAACGCCCACCACGGCCGTGTCCAGGTTGAGTTCGCGCGCCATCCGCCGCACCAACACCAGCTGCTGGTAGTCCTTCTCCCCGAAGAACGCCACGTCGGGCCGCACGATGTTGAACAGTTTCGCGACGACGGTGAGGACGCCCTCGAAGTGGCCGGCCCGGGCCGCGCCCTCCAGCTCGTCACCCAGCGGGCCGGGACGCACGCTCACCGAACGGCCGTGCGGGTACATCCGCTCGGCGGTCGGGGCGAACACCAGCTCGACGCCCTCGGACCGGCACACCTCCAGGTCCGACGCGAGGTCCCTCGGGTAGCGGTCGAAGTCCTCGCCGTCACCGAACTGCAACGGGTTGACGAAGACCGACACCACGGTGACGGAGTTGGGCACTCGACGGGCGTGGCGGATCAGCTCGCGGTGACCGGCGTGCAGGGCACCCATCGTGGGGACCAGCGTCACCCGCCGGCCGGCGGCACGCAGCGTCCTGGTGACCTTCGACAACGCCTCCACGTCGGTGTGGGTGGTCAGCTCACCGGGGCGGAACGGGCGGGCGGCGGGATCGGTCGTCATCGGTCCTCCTCGTCGAGTGACGTCCGCACGTCGTCCGCCACGTGGGGCGGCAGGAGACCGGCCCGCTCGGCGCGATCGGCGGTCCGCGCTGCCAACAGCCGGTAGGCGGGTTCGACCTGGGGCGCTGCCTCGGAGAGGACCTCCAGGTGCCGGCGGACGGTGCCGACGTCACCCCGCGACACCGGGCCGGTCAACGCGCGGTCCCCGTGCCGGAGGGCGTTGTCGAGAGCCGCTCCGAGCAGCGGCCCGAGGAGACGGCCGGACTCCCGCACCCCGCTGGACTCGAGGAGCTCCAGGCAGTCACCCACCAGCGTCATCAGGTGGTTGGCCCCGTGGGTGAGCGCCGCGTGGTAGAGGGGACGAGCCTCCTCTGGCACGCGAACGGGTTCGGCTCCGAGCTCCACGACGAGCGCCTCGCCCACGTGCCAGCCCATTCCGCCGGCCGTGCTGGTGCTCGGCTCGTCGGGTTCGCCGGCGGCGGCCGTCACCGCCACCGAACAGGTGGCGAGCCGTTGCAGGTCCTCGGGACGTCCGGTGAACGTCATGGCGGGGTGCAGCGCCACCGGGAGCACCCCGACCTCGGCGGCGGGACGCAGGACCGACACCCCCAGCGCGCCGGACGTGTGGGCCACGATCTGCCCCGGACGCAGCGACCCGGTCGCCACGAGACCGCGCACCAGCCCGGGGAGGACGTCGTCGGGAACGGCGAGCACCACGAGGTCGGAACGCCGAGCCACCTGGTCGGGTGGTAGCAGGGGAACATCGGGGAGCAGTTCCTCGGCCCGGCGGCGCGAGGCCGAGGAGACGGCCGAGGCACCGACGACGACGTGCCCGGCCTTGGCGAGGGCGGCGCCGAGCACGGCGCCGACGCGTCCCGCCGAGATGACTCCGGTCGCCAGCCTGGCTGGCCGACCTCCGAGGCTGGCATCCTCGCCAGCGGCCCCCGGGACCACAGCGCTCATCGTGCGCGACTCCTTCGTTGTGTTCCAGTCCCGACTCCCGTCGGGTACCGGACAGCCGCGAGGGTAGCCGCTGGGAGGAGCCCGGTCCTCGGTCGGGTGAGCAGCTTCACGCCGGCCCCGTGCGGCGCCGCTCCCCGCTCCCCGATCAACGCTCAACGCCGGGGGCGGGTCCCCCTCCGCCTCTCGGCGTGGGCGGCCCTGGTCGCGGCGCTGCGGACGAGGCCGTCTCGGACGGCCTCGGCGCGGGCGCCGAGCAGCACCCCGACCGCCTGCGCCTGCCGTCGCGCGGCGTTGGGCACCGGGAGCCCCTGGGCGACCCGGTGCCGGAGGAACGCGAGCTCGGTGACCGCGTGCTGGTACTCGCGGACCGCGCGGGCGGCCTCCGCGCCCGCCCGTTCCCGCACCGCCTTCCGCCACGCCTTCCGGCTGGGCAGGCTGGAGAGCAGGGTCACCTCGCCGGGGGCGATCCAGCCCTCCTCGGCGAAGCCGGGCAGTTGGGCGACGACGGTCCGTTGTTCCCGGCGTCGTTGCCACAGCACGAGCACCAGCGTCGCCACGAAGATCGGCACCATGACGACGAAGTAGGTGTCGACGAAGGTGGCGCCGCCGCCCAGCGTGGCCGCTCCGTTCCACACCGCGTGCAGCAGGACGGCCAGGACGTATCCCACGAGCAGCGCCGTCGTTCGCACCCACTTCTTCCTCGACCCGGCCGCGATACCGACCCCGATGCCCACCATGGCGCTGAACAGCGGGTGCGCGAAGGGGGTGAGGATGCCCCGCAGCACGAAGACGGCGACGATACCGCCGGTGAGGTCACCGAAACCGCCCTCGCGGAAGGCCAGGCCGAAGTAGTTGATGTTCTCGGTGAAGGCGAACCCGATGGCGGTGACACCGGAGTAGACGATGCCGTCCACGATCCCGTCGAACTCCACCCGGCGGCGGAGGAAGACCCCGACGACGAACAGCGCCTTGGCGGCCTCCTCGACCAGGGGCGCCGAGATCACGGCCGCGACGACGTCACCACCTCCCGTTCCGAGCAGGGACTCCCCGACGACCTCGGCGGTGTTGTTGATCAGCAGGGCGCACCCGGTGGCCCCGCACGCACCCCACACGAACGCGGCGAGCAGCAGTTTCGGCGGTTCCGGCTCCCACCGGTCGATCCACAGGAAGGCCGCCAGCACGGGGCCGACCGGGAGCAGGGCCAGCAGGGCACCGACGATCACCGGGACGAACCCGACCCTGGCGGTGGCGACGCCGAGCAGGGCGAGGCCGGACACGCCCAGCAGCACGAGCACGACGACCGGCCACAGCAGGACCCGACGTCGCTCCAGGCGCGCGCTGGTCAGGTGCCGAACCGGCGTCCGCTCGTCGATCGCCACGCCGCCCACCTCGCGCCAGGGCCGGCGGCGAGCGCCCGGCCGGTAGTCGAAGGACACGGCCTCCGGTCCTGGCCGTTCCCTTCCGAACCTTATTGGCGTTGGGCCGCTCGCGCCGCCGGGTTCCGCCCAGCCGAGGGCACCGCTGTCGGAGACTGTGCTGATGCTGGACTGGGAGCTGGCCTGGTCCCGTGCGCTCTACGGCCCGAACGGCTTCTTCGCGCGGGGCGAACGGCCCGATGGGCACTTCCGCACCTCCCCCCTGGTGGGGCCGGCCTTCGCCGAGGCCGTGGTGACCCTGCTCGACCGAGTGGACCACGCGCTGGGCCGGCCAGCCCGGGTGGACTTCGTCGACGTGGGGGCGGGTGGCGGCGAGCTCGCCGAGGAGGTTCGGGAACGGGCCCCGTCCAGGCTCGCGGACAGGGTGGTCGTCACCGCCGTCGACGTGGCCCCGTCGCCCGCATGCCGGGTTCCGGGCGTGGTCTGGCGCTCCACGCCGCCGCGTCGGGTGGTCGGCCTGGTCGTGGCCAACGAGTGGCTGGACGCCGTTCCCTGCCCGGTGCTCGTGCGACGCGGCGGTCGGTGGCGCCGGGTCGGGGTGGATTCGGCGGGTCGGGAGGCGGTGCTCGACCCCGTGGACGCCGCCGTCCGGGCGTGGCTGGGGCGCTGGTGGCCGATAGGTCGGCGCGCGCGGGGCGGCGCGGAGCTCCGGGCGGAGGCGGGGACACCTCGGGACCGCGCGTGGACCTCGGTGGTGCGCGGGGTCCGGGCCGGGGTCGCGGTGGCCGTCGACTACCACCACCGGCTGGCCGACCGGCTCGCCGGTCGGGTGGATGCCGGAACCCTCGCCGGCTACCTGCGCGGACGACGGGTGGCCCCGATCCCCGACGGTTCCCGCGATCTGACGGCCCACGTGGCGCTGGACGCGTGCGCGGCGGCCGTCCACGCCGGGGTCGGGGGGCCGCTGCGCACCACGTTGACCACCCAGCGGCGGGTGCTCGCCGACCTCGGTGTGGTCCGCGCGGCCCCGTCGCCGTCGCTGGCGGCCACCGACCCGTTCGGCTGGTTGGACGCCGCCGCGCGGAGCGGAGGCGTCGCGGAACTGACGTCTCCCGAGGGGCTCGGGGGCTTCGGCTGGTTGGTGCACGAGGTGGCCCTCCCCGTGCGGGTGCTGGCGTCCGGGGACCGGAGCCCGGTCCACTGAGGCGCGCGCCCGGGCGAGGCTCCGGACCGCCGCGAGGGGCACCGGGCCGACCGGTGCGTCGAGGAGGGCCGGGGAGCCCTCGTCCGATGCCCCGAGCCACCTCGCGTCCCGGGTCCCCCTCCCGACCACCGGGAGGGCGGGCGGGGGTGGCGGTGCGAGCATGGGCGCGTGTCTGACCAGATGACAGTCGGCGTCGGCGCGGGAGCCGCCCACCTCGGGGTGGACCGCGTGGTGGACCTGGGTCCCCTCCACCCGGCGGCGCACGGTGCCTACCGGCTCCGGCTCGCGGTGTCGGGACCCGCCGACGACCCGGTGATCACCTCCGCCACCCCGCTCGTGGGGCACCTGCACCGGGGTGCCGAGAAGCTCTTCGAGGTCCGCGACTACCGGCAGATCCTCGCCCTGGCGAACCGGCACGACTGGCTCGCCGCCTTCTGCAACGAGATGGCGGTGGCGATGGCGGTGGAGCGGATGCTGGGCATGACGGTGCCCGACCGGGCGAGCTGGTTGCGCACCGCCTTCTGCGAGTTGAACCACGCCCTCGCCCTGGTCGTGTTCCTCGCCCCGGTGGCCGAGGCGGGTGGCCGGGGACCTCGGCACGTAGCCGCCCGGGATGGACTGGTCAGGGCGCGGGAGTCCGTCCAGCGGGTCCTGGAGGAGGCGGCGGGCGGACGCATCCACTTCATGGCCAACCGCGTCGGCGGGCTCCGCGAGGACGTGCCGGCTGGGTGGCGGGACGGAGTCCGCGCCGCATTGGACGTGGTGGCGAGGGGGCTCGACGCCGCCAGGTCGGTGACGGTGTCCGACGGGGACTTCCGACACCGGCACCGCGGGCTCGGCGTCCTGACGACGGGTGCGGCCCTGCGGCTGGGTGTGACCGGCCCGGCGGGTCGGGCGGCCGGCGTCGACCTCGACCTGCGGCGGGACGATCCGGGACCGGCCCACGCCGAGCTGGGCGTCACCCCCCGGCTGGGGACGCGGGGCGATGCCCTGGACCGGGTGGAGTGCATGCTCGACGACGCGGACCAGGCACTGCGGCTGGTCCGCTCCTGCCTCGACCGGCTGCCACCCGGGCCGGTGAACCTGCGGCTGCCCAAGGCGGTCAAACCACCCGAGGGGTCGGTCTACGTGTGGACGGAGGCACCGCTGGGGGTCACCGGCGTCCACCTGGTGTCCCGGGGCGACCGGACCCCCTGGCGGCTGAAGTTGCGGACGCCGTCCTTCAACAACGTCCAGGCGCTCTCCCCGCTGCTGGTCGGCTGCCGGGTGGCCGACCTGCCGACCGTGCTCGCCTCCTTCGCGGTGGTCGTCGGGGACATCGACCGCTGAGCCGCCGTGGTCAGTTCCCGCGCCGACGGCGGCGGCGCGGTTTGTCCTCCCCGTAGGCGGCCAGCAGCTCGCTGACCGACCGGCCCGAGGCGTGCGCTCCCGCGTCCTCCGGCTCGGCGGGCGGTTCGCTCGCACTCTCCCTCGGTCCCGGGGTCGTCTCCTCGGCGACGTCGGGCTGCCAGGCGTCCACCGCCTCCCAGGCCGGGGTGTCCTCGACTGCCTCCGCCTCCGCCGCGGCGGCGACCGGCTGCGCCTTCGGGGGCGCCGGCGGCTGCGCCCGGCGCGGCCGCTGCGGGCGGGGGAGCTGCCGGGTGGCCTCCTCCCGCTGTTGCCGCTGTTGCCGCTGTTTGCCCTGCGGGGCACGCCGAGGGGCGGGGCGGGCCACCGTCTCCGGCTCCGCCGGCGGGCGCGGCGCTGGTCCCCGCCCTCCTGGTCGGCCGGGTGGGCGCGGCGGGCCACCGGCGGCGGACCGGGGGTCCTCCCCGGGCTCGAGTGGCCGGGCGGGATGGGGGACGCGGGTGGTAGCCGGATCCGGGCCGGCGGGTGGCTGACGCTGTTCGGCGGGGACGGGGGGTTCCCCTCGGGGGGAGCTGGGTGCCGGCTGGGGCCGACGCGGCCCGGGCGCTCCGCCCCGGGGGTGGTCCGGGTTCGGGGGCGGCGGGCCCTGGTCGTTCGGGTGTCCGGCGGGTGCCGGGCCGCCACGCGCCGGCCTGCCCGGCGCGGGAGGACGACCCGTCGGAGCACCCCCGATCACCTGGGTCCGGTCGGCGGGAGCGGGAGGCGGGTTCCCCTGGCGGGCCTCGGGATCGGGCTCGACCTCGGCGGCGTCATCGACCGTCCGCGCACCGACGGCCAGCGCGCGCACGGGAGGGTTCTCCTGCTCACCCGAGGAGATCACCCGCCCGCCCTGGTCGGACAGGGAACGCACCCTGGTGGACTCGGCGCGGAGCGCCACCCGTTCGACGAGGACGTCCCCGCCCAGCAGGGACTCCAGGCCGCGGCGCAGCGTCTCCAGCTCCCGCTGGAGACCGGCCAGCTGTTCCTGGGACTCCGCTCGCAGCTCGTCCTCGACCTGCCGGCGGGTCTCCGCTTCCAGGTCGAGTTCGTACTCACGACGCGCGGCTACCTCACGTTCCAGCTCCAGCTCGTAGACCCGCCGCAGTTCCTCGGACTGGTCCGCCCGCTCGGCAGCCTCCCGCCGGTACCGGGCGGCGGCGAAGGCACCGAACAGCGCGGCCCACAGTCCCGCGACGATGCCCAACCGCAGGAGGCGGGCGTCGTCGCTGAGCAGCAGCAGCACCGTGGCACCGAGGGCCAGCGCACAACCGCCGATCCAGAGAACGGGACCACGGCCGACACGGTTCCGCTCGTCATCCGAGCCAGAGAGGCCGCTCATAACGCCACACGGTACCGGTCGGTAATCGAACCGAGACCTGTGGCAGGGGGCCGCTCCCACGACCTCGGACGAGCGGGAGGACCCGCCGACGGGGGGTTCGTGCCGGCGGGAACGGGGGCAGCGTCCTGCCTCCGGCCGCACGGCGGTACGCGCCTAGTCGTCATGGTTGTTCCGGTCCTCGTCGGAGTCGGGGTCTTCCGGCGCTCGGCAGCAGTGCTCCAGCCAGAGGGCGGCCGCCGCGAGCAGTACCGCGCAGGCGATGCCGATCAGCGACGTCACCTGGTCCCCAGCCGCGGCGTCGAAGTCGCCCCGGTGCGGTGAGACGTACAGCAACACGGCCAACCACGCCCCGAGCATGATCACACCCAGCAGCGAGGACGCCTTCGCCAGGGCCACCGCACGCGCCGCGAACAGGGCGAGTTCCCGGGGAACGGCGCCTCGCCGGTCCCGCTCACGCACCCGGACGCGGATCGAGAAGCCCAGGACGGCCTCCACCGCACCGATGAGCACCAGGGTGGCACCGGCGAAGGTCGGCAGGCGGGGCAGCGACGAGTAGAAGAGGGTGAGCAGCAGGTAGACAACGAGCAGGCTGCCCAGTCCCACGGCCAGCAGGTCGCGGGCCCTGGTGAATCTCATCCGCCCGCCTCCTTCATCCTGGTCGTCGCACGGCCCCAGTCTCTCAACGCCCGGCCGCTCCGCGCAGATCCAGGTCCGAGCGGACCGCGACCCCCGCCCTGGACACGCTCCGCAGCAGTTCCCGCACGGGTCCGTGCCCGGGCAGGACCGCCTCCGGTTGGACGTCGAACCACGGCACCAGCACCGACGCCCGACCCGGGGTGCCGGGGTGGGGCAACACCAGCTCCGGGTCCTCCGACCGGACACCGTCGACGGTCACCACGTCCACGTCCAAGGTGCGCGGGCCCCACCGGACGGTGCGCTCCCGCCCAGCGGCCTCCTCCAGCTCCCGAGCCCGGTACAACCAGCCCCACGCGTCCACCCCGGCGTCGTCGACCACGACCACGGCGTTGAGGAAGTCCGGCTGGTCGGTCACTCCCCACGGGGCCGTCTCGTAGACGGGGGACACGGCGACCACGGCCGCGCCGAGCCCGGTCACCGCGGACCGGAGGTGCGCGAAGCGGTCGCCGAGGTTCGAGCCCAGCGAGAGCACCGCCCTGGTCACTAGGCTCCCCGGCCGCCGCGCCTCGACCTGCGGACGGTCACGGCGACGTCGTCGAACGGCACCGCGATCGGCGCCGAGGGCTTGTGGACGGTGGCTTCGACGGCGTGGACCCGCCGGTCGGCCATCACCTCGTCGGCGATCTGGGCGGCCACCCCCTCGATCAGGTTCCTCGGGGGGCCGCCGACGACGGCGACGATCCGCTCCGCCAGCGCGCCGTAGTCGAGCGTGTCGCGGAGATCATCGGTGGCCGCCGCGCCGGAGAGGTCCACCCACACGGTCAGGTCGACGACGAAGTCCTGCCCGTCGCGCCGCTCGTGCTCGAAGACCCCGTGGTGTCCCCGCGCCCGGACCCCCGTCACCCTGATGCGATCGGTCACCGCGCACCCCCGGCACGCCAGGCCCGCTCCACGGTGATGGCGTCGAGCGAACCGACGACGTCGTGCACCCGCACGCCCCACGCCCCGGCCGCGGCCGACAGGGCAGACACCGTCGCGGTGGCCACCTCGCGGCCGGCGGGGGGGCGGGGGGTCCCGTCCGGGTCGGCGAGCGCGGCTCCCAGGAACCGCTTCCGCGAGGCGCCCACCAGCACCGGGAACCCGAGTTCCAGCAGGGCGTCGAGCCGGTTGAGCAGTGCCCAGTTGTGCTCGGCGTTCTTGGCGAACCCCAGGCCCGGGTCGAGCACCAGGGACTCGGGGGCCACGCCGGCCGCCACGGCCTCGTCGACCCGGGTGAGGAGCTCGGCACGCACGTCGGAGACCACGTCCTCGTAGCGGGCCAGGCTGTTCATGCCCTTGCTGTGGCCCCGCCAGTGCATGAGGATCCAGGGGGCTCCCGCCTCGGCGACCACCCTGGCCATCCCGGGGTCGGCCAACCCACCGGAGACGTCGTTGACGACGGCCGCGCCGGCGGCGAGCGCGGCCTCGGCGACCGTCGCCCTGGACGTGTCGATGCTCAGGGTGACGCCCAGAGCCGCCAGTTCCCTGATCACCGGTACGACCCTGGCGATCTCCACGTCCGCGTCGACGCGGGACGACCCTGGCCTGGTGGACTCGCCGCCGATGTCGATGATGTCGGCTCCCTGGCGGTGCATCTCCACCCCGTGGTGGATCGCCTGCGCCTGGTCGAGGTAGCGGCCACCGTCGGAGAAGGAGTCAGGCGTCACGTTCAGCACGCCCATCACGGCACAGCGGCCCGGCATCGGCAGCACCCGTGGAACGTGGTGCGTCTCCTGTACTAACACGGCGGATCGCTCCTCAGCTCGATGTCCGACCTGCCGCCATTCTGGCCGTGCCCGCACGGTGCGCGCACCGGTGCGGAGCGTTGCCCTCCCCTCAGCCCGAGCGCATCAGGTTCAGCGCCTCGGCGCGGGACGAGGCCGAGGTCCTGAGCAGGCCCCGAACGGCCGAGGTCGTCGTCCTGGCCCCGGGCTTGCGCACCCCGCGAACGGTCATGCACAGGTGCTCCGCCTCGATCACCACGATCACGCCACGCGGGGCGAGCCGTCGGACGAGGGCGTCGGCGACCTGTGAGGTCAACCGTTCCTGGACCTGGGGGCGCCGCGAGTAGAGGTCGACGAGCCTGGCCAGCTTCGACAGACCGGTCACCTGCCCCCGCTCGTTGGGGATGTACCCGACGTGGGCCACCCCGTGGAAGGGGAGCAGGTGGTGCTCGCAGTTGCTGAACATCGGGATGTCCCGGACGAGCACCAGTTCCTCGTGGCTCTCGTCGAACGTCTTGGACAACACCGTGTCCGGGTCGGTGTGCAACCCGGCGAACATCTCCCGGTAGGCCCGGGCCACCCGGGCCGGTGTCTCCACCAGGCCCTCGCGGTCCGGGTCCTCGCCACAGGCGATCAGCAGCTCGCGGATCGCCGCCTGGGCACGTGCCTGGTCGAACCGGCCGGGACCGGTCGTGGGGGCGACCAGGTCACCGTCCAGGTCCTCGAAGGTGCCGGTCACCGCTGCCCTCTCCGGAGGTCAGCGACCATCACCGTCCTCCTGGTCGTTCCTCGTCCCGCGCCGAGGGTCGTCGGGCTGCTCCTGCTGACCCGATCCCGCGCTGGGCCCCTGCTGCCCCGGCAACTCGTCACGGCTGAACCGCCGCGTGCCCTCGTCGCCGGTGTCCGGTGCCGTGCCGCCCTCGTCGGGCTTCTCGGCCCCGGAGGGTTCGCCGGCGGCGGGTTCCCGCGCCACCCCACCGCTCTCGCCCTCCGGAGAGGTGGACGGCTGCTGCTCCCAGTTCGGGTTCGTCCCGCGCTCCCAGGAGGGGGTCCACCCGGAGGACTGCGGCGTCCACGGCGAGGTCGCCGGCGTCCACCCGGGGGGCGCGCCGTAGTTCGGCGGGCCGGAGCGGCTACCACCGGCGGGTTTGGGGATGGGGCGTGTCGCCTGGTGGTTTGGGTGCACCGCCGGTTGCGGCGCGGCCTGGCCTCCCGGCCACGGCGCCTGCTGGGGTGGCGCCTGCTGCGTTGGCCCCTGGTCCGGCTGCCCCTCGGCCGGCTGGTCCGGCTGCTGCTGGCTCGGCTCCTCGACGGCGCCCGCGCCCTGCTCGGGAGCGGCCGGTCGCTCCGGAGCCGCTTCCACGGCCGGCACCGGGGGCCACGGCTCGCCGCGCTCCTTCGCCAACTCGGCCGGGCTCTTGATGGGCGGCTTGTCGGAGGGGGTGCGGTGACCGAAGTCGTTGAAGGCGGTGATCCTCGGCCGCTTCTCCACCCGGGAGAAGATGCGTTCCAGGTCACGCCGTTGCAGCGTTTCCTTCTCCAACAGCTCCAGCACGAGGTCGTCGAGCACGTCGCGGTAGGTGTTGAGAATCTCCCAGGCCTCGGTGTGCGCGGCCTCGATGAGCTTGCGCACCTCCTCGTCGATCTCGTGCGCGACCTCGAGGGAGTAGTTGGGCTGCGTTCCCATCGTGCGGCCGACGAAGGGGTCGCCCTCGTCCTTGCCGTACTTCACCGCGCCCAACCGGTGGCTCATGCCGTACTCGGTCACCATCGCCCTGGCGATCTTCGTCGCCTGGTCGATGTCGGAGGACGCACCCGTCGTGGGCTCGTGGAAGACCAACTCCTCGGCCGACCGCCCGCCCAGGGCGAACACCAGCCGCCCGATCATCTCCGACCGCGTCATGAGGTCCTTGTCGTCCTCGGGCACGACCAACGCGTGCCCTCCGGTTCGGCCTCGCGGCAGGATGGTCAGCTTGTAGACGGGTTCCAGGTCGGGCATCGCCCACGCGGCGAGCGCGTGCCCGCCCTCGTGGTAGGCGACGATCTTGCGTTCCTTGTCGGAGACGACGCGGCTGCGGCGGGCGGGCCCGCCGATGACGCGGTCGACGGACTCCTCCAACGCGGCGGAGGTGATCAACTGCCCCTGCTGCCGGGCGGTGAGCAGGGCGGCCTCGTTGATGACGTTGGCCAGGTCCGCGCCGGACATGCCGACGGTCCGCTTGGCCAGGGATTCGAGGTCGGCGTCCTGCGCCAGCGGCTTCCCCTTGGAATGCACCCGGAGGATCGCCTTCCGCCCCGCCAGGTCGGGGGCGGCCACCGGGATCTGCCGGTCGAAACGACCGGGGCGCAGCAGCGCGGGGTCCAGGATGTCGGGACGGTTGGTGGCGGCGATCAGGATGATGCCGCCCCGGGAGTCGAAGCCGTCCATCTCGACGAGCAGCTGGTTCAGCGTCTGCTCCCGCTCGTCGTGCCCGCCACCGAGCCCGGCGCCGCGCTGGCGGCCGACCGCGTCGATCTCGTCGACGAAGATGATGCAGGGTGCGTTCTGCTTGGCCTGCTCGAACAGGTCACGCACCCGGGACGCCCCGACGCCGACGAACATCTCGACGAAGTCGGATCCGGAGATCGAGTAGAAGGGAACACCGGCCTCACCGGCGACCGCCCTGGCCAGCAGCGTCTTCCCGGTTCCCGGCGGTCCGTAGAGCAGGACGCCCTTCGGGATCTTCGCTCCCAGCGCCTGGTAGCGGCCGGGCGACTGGAGGAAGTCCTTGATCTCGTAGAGCTCCTCCACGGCCTCCTGCGCACCGGCGACGTCGGAGAAGGTCGTCTTGGGCATGTCCTTGTTCAGCTGCTTGGCCTTGGACTTGCCGAAGTTCAGGACGCGGTTGCCGCCACCCTGGGCGTTGTTCATCATCCACAGCAGCAGGAGGAGCAGCAGGACCAGCGGGACCATGTAGATCAGCAGCTGGGTGAACAGGCTGTCCTGGTTGACGGTGGTGTCCCACTCGTCGATGCCCGAGGCGCCCCGCAGCGCGTCGACGATCTGCTCGGTGCCACCCGCCGGGTACTGCGTGATGATCTGCTCGTTGCCCTCGACCGGGGAGTTCAGGGTGAGTCGGAGCCGCTGCTCCTTGTCCTCCACCTGGGCGGTCCGGACGTTGCCGTTGGCGATCTGCTCAAGCGCCTGCGACGTCGGCACCTCGTGGTAGCCACGGGTGTCGTCCGACAGGACGTTGTACCCCACGATCAACAGCAGGATCAGCAGGATCCAGATGAATGGGTTGCGGAGCAGGCGCTTACGGTCCATTCGGCTACGGCCGTCTTCCGGCCTCGACCCTCCCTGGCGTGCGTGTCGGGCGGAACTTGGGCGCCGCCCGGGCAATGGCTCCCCGTTCGGACCAGCGTACCGCCCACGGCGGCCTCCACCCCCGGAGTGGTACCACCCGGCCCGAGCGGCGGTCCGTACGTACAGGCACCGGCTGGCCGGCACCGCCGTGCTGTCCTCGCACGGCGCCTGACGTGGGGTCCAACGGAACGCCCCTCGGGAAAGTTCCCCCCTGGAGGGGAACCACCCCGCATCTCGCGGTGAGGCGGGTCACCTCACTCGGGGTGGTCGCCTACCGCCGAACGGGCCGTCCTGCCGGTCAGCTGGAGTACACCCTCGGCTCCAACGAACCGATGTAGGGCAGGTCGCGGTAACGCTCCGCGTAGTCGAGGCCGTAGCCGACCACGAACTCGTTGGGGATGTCGAAGCCCACGTAGCGCACCGGCAGGTCCACCTGCACGGCGTCGGGCTTGCGGAGCAGGGTGCAGACCTCGATGGACGCCGGGCCCCGCGTGCTCAGGTTCTTGAGCAGCCAGGACAGGGTGAGCCCCGAGTCGATGATGTCCTCGACGATGACCACGTCCCGGCCGGCGATGTCCCGGTCGAGGTCCTTGAGGATGCGCACCACTCCCGAGGAGGAGGTGGAGGAGCCGTAGGAGCTGACCGCCATGAACTCCAGCTGGGTGGGCACCGGCAGGGCCCTGGCCAGGTCGGTCATGAACATGACGGCGCCCTTGAGCACGCCGACGAGGAGCAGGTCGGTCGATCTCGACCCGGCCGGGTAGTCCTCGGCCAGCCGACCGGCCAGCTCGGTGACCTTGTCCTTGATCTGCTCTTCAGAGACGAGTACCGATGCGATGTCGCCGTCGTACACGGAGGGCATCCCCTTGGGAATCAGGTCCAGTCGTGGGTGGTCGCCAGGCCGCGTCGCCGAGGCTCACCCCGCCGGGCGACCGACCTGAAGCCTGCCATGCGCGCGCTCGACGACCAACCCTCCCGGTAGCCACACCCCGCCCTGCCCGCGCCAGCGCCCGACAAGATCATCTACAGCGCGCAGGTGCAGGTCAGTGAGCTCACGAGCCCCGTGGGAGATCAGCCACCCGCGCAGCACCCTGCGCCGCACCGCGACCGGCGCGCCCTCGACGGCCCGGACCTCCAGCGCACCGTGTCCTTGGTCACTCCCGGCTCGGGAGAGCACTTCGTCGGCCCACTGGTCAAGCGCGGCCCCGTCCTCCCTGAGCTGCGCGGACGTCCTGCACAGTGCCTCGGCGACACCCCCCTGGAGCACCTCCTCCAAGAGGGGGAGCACCTCACGGCGGAGCCGCACCCTGGTGAACCTCGGGTCGCTGTTGTGCGGGTCGGTCCAGGGTTCCAGTCCGAGCTCGCGGCACGCCCGCGCGGTCACGGCGCGGGAGCAGCCCAGCAACGGGCGCCCCCAGGGCGGGTCGAGGGCGCGCATACCCGAGATCGACCGGGGACCGGAGCCGCGCCCCAGCCCGAGGAGGACGGTTTCCGCCTGATCGTCGAGGGTGTGGCCGAGGAGGACGAGCTGGCGTGGATCACGCAGCGCCCCCCGCAGGGCCTGGTACCGGGCACGGCGGGCAGCGGCCTCGACCCCTCCTCCCCCGGCCACCTCCGGTCGGAGGACGAGGGTCTCGTCCACGCCGAGGCCGACCAGCTGTTCGGCCGCCCGTTCGGCCACCTCGCGCGAACCTGGCTGGAGGCCGTGGTCCACGACGACGCCCCGCACCAGCAGGCCGCGACGATGCCCCTCGTACACGGCCGCGGCCGCCAGGGCCAGGGAGTCGGCGCCACCCGAGCAGGCCACGTCGAGGCAGCCTGGTTCGAGGTGCCCCCCACTCGTCGCGGTGTCCAGCAGGGCCCGGACCGCGACCCGCGTGCGGGACACGGCGGGGGTTCGGTCACTCATCGTTCACGTCACGACGCCGTCGCCGCGTGGCCGTTCAGCCGTGCACGCGACGGAGCCAGGCCGCCGGCTCGGAGATCTCGGCGCGGGTCGGCAGGGTCTCCGGTGAGGTCCAGACCGCGTTGAACCCGTCCATGCCGGCCCGCCGGACGACGTGCCTGGTGAAGGCGGCTCCCTCGGCGTACTGGCGCACCTTGGCATCCACTCCCAGCAGGACCCGCAGGGCACGGTCGAGCAGTCCGCCGCCTCGCCGGCGCACCGTGAACCGCGCCCGGATGCGCCGCACGGAGGGCACCACCCTGGGTCCGACGGCGTCCATGACGTGGTCGGCGTGCCCTTCGAGGAGGGTGCCCAGGGCCAGCAGCCGGTCCAGGTGGGCGCGCTGGGCCGGTGACTGGAGCAGCTCGACGAGGGCGGGCGGCTCGCCGCCGTCGGACGACCGCCGGTTGCGGAGGGCCCGCACCAGCTCGGGTAGCCGGTCAAGCGCTCCGACGACGGTCTCGTCCATCGACCCGAGCAGGGTTCCCACCTCGGTGGCGAAGTGGTCGCGCAGCCACGGGACGGCGGTGAACTGCAGCCGGTGCGTCGCCTCGTGCAGGCACACCCACATCTGGAAGTCGGCCGGCGGCACCCGCAGCGCACGTTGGACCCCGACGATGTTGGGCGCGATGAGCAGGAGCCGCCCCTGCCCGTCGTCGCCGCCGAACGGGTCGTACTGGCCCAACACCCGCCCACCGAGGTAGGCGAGCACCGCTCCGGCCTGGACGCCGGCCGCCTTCGAGGCCAGCGCGGCGATCAATCCCGCGTTCCGCCGAGCGGGCATGGCCCGGTCGACCAGGGCCGCCATGCCCTCCACCGCGGAGGACGCCCACCCCGGGCGGTCGAGCACCAGCCCCTCCCGCAGGGGGAGGTCGTGCCCGAGCCCGGTGAGCTCCCTGACGTGGCCCTCCGCCTCCCCGCTCAGTTCGCGGAGCCCCGAAACGGCGCGGAGTGCGTCCTCCATCGGCACCTGCGGCCCTCGGCCGACGAGGCGTACCGCGGTGGACCTGGCGACGTCCCAGGCGATGGGGCCCGTCCGGTCGACCCGCGCGGGCACGGTTGCCACTGACTTGGCGTCCACACCCCAGACGCTACCGGAGGGCACCCCGGGCAGGTGACCGCGAGCGGTGCCGGGGCCCTCACCGACCGTGCGCCCTTTCCCGGCCCCGCCCGCCCCGTTCAGCGACAGCCGCAGGTGCGGATGGCCGCGGCCATCTCGTCGAGGGCGGCCCTCGCCTCCAGGGTGTTCGCCCCGTCTGACATCAGCGCGAAGACGAGGAGCTTGCCCTCGACGTCGGTGACGATGCCCGCCAACGTGCTCACCCCGGTCAGGGTGCCCGTCTTGGCCTGCACCCAGCCGCGGCCCTCCCGCGCGTTGTCGATGTACCTGCCACCCAGGGTTCCGCTGGCACCCGCGACGGGCAGGCCGGGCAACATCGGGCGCAGCATCATGGCGACCTCGTCCGGGCGGTCCGGCCCGACGGCCTCGGCGAGCAGCTCGGCCAGCACGGCCGGGGAGATGTCGTTCTCGGTGGACATCCCGCTCGCGTCGGAGAGGGCGACCGTGGAGACGTCGAGCCCGTGCTCGGCGAGGACCTCCAGGATGGCGGTGGTGGCTCCGGCGAAGCTCGGTTCGTGCCCGGTGGCGATGGCGAGTTCCCTGGCGAGGGTTTCGGCGAGGGTGTTGTCGGAGGTCAACACCATCGACTCGACCATCCGCTCGATGCTGGGTGAGGAGACCTCGCCGAGAACGGTCGCTCCCTCTCCCGCCACCGGCTCCCGACTGACCGCCACCGCGTCGGGAGGCACGCCCAGCCGCTCACCGAGCGCCCGCCCGACGGCGAGCGCCGGCTCCGAGGAACGCGGGGTGGTCGCGAGGAGGGGGTCCTGCCGGTCGACGTCGAGCATCACCGGCTCGACGGGCGCGATGTGCCCGCCCGGGACGTCCGACTCGCCCACGCCCGGGGCGAGCCGCTCACCGGTGTACCGGCTCGCGTCCACCACGATGCGTTCGACCGGCTCCGACGTGGCCGCCTGGACCTGCTCCACGAGGTCGTCCAGCCGGGCGGCGTCGGGGTAGTTGTAGGTCGGTGTGTCACGGGGGAGGACCGACAGCGTCGGATCGCCGCCGCCGACCAGCACCAGGGTCCCCGGCTCCTCCCCCTGGACGACCCGCGTCTCCAGAGTGGTGTCGTGCTCGACGGTGAGCAGGATCGCCGCCGCGGTGAGCAGCTTCGTGGTGGACGCCGGTGTGCGTGGGACGGCCTCGTCGAGAGCCCACAGGGTCTCACCGCTGGCGGGGTCGAGGACGACCCCGCTCAGGTTGCCCAACGCCGGGGATGCGCCGACCTGGTCGAGCCGCGCCGTCAGCCCCTCCGCGGAAGGGCCGCTCGCGCCCAGGTCGAGCGCGCGCAGCACCGGATCCGGCTCCACCGCCGGGGGGGCGGGTGGGCCGGGGGCCACCTCGGGCCCACGCAGACCGAGGAACCGTCCGACCGGCTCGACCGTGAACGCCGTCACCGTGCCGACCGCGACCACGAGGGCCAGGGCTCCGATGGCCAGCAGGCGGCCTCGCCCCTTCGGCGCCGGCCTCTCCTCCTCGTCCTCCGGGGGCTCCGTCGGCGGACCTCCCGGAGGGGGGCTCCCCCCGGACTCCTCCGCCCGCTCCACGCCCTCGGGGGCCGTGGCGACCGGGGCCTGGGGGGTATCCCCGGTCTCCTCGCTCGAGGACGAGGCCGCCGACGGGCCGGGGTCGGGCCGCATGAACGTGGTGCCGCCCCGGCCGGTGGCGGCGTCGCCGTCGGGCGCGGCGGTGGGCCGGCCGAGGGGGTCTGGTCCCCCGGGGGTGGGGAGGCCGTGGGCTGGCGTGGGCACCCGGGTGCGCACCGTCGGCAGCGCGTCCGGGTTGGCCGGGGTGGGCGGAGCCGTGGACGTGGGTGGCGGGCCCGGCCGGTGCGACGGCATCCCGGCGGGCGGGGTCCCCGGGTGCCTCGGGCGCCGCCGGCGGCCTGGCGGCGGTCCGGCCGGGCGCGCCCCCGACCCGCGCGCCCGAGGCCGCGGGCGGGCCGGCCGCCCAGCGGGCGTGGGGCCGGGTTCGGCCCGCGATCGGAGGGCGGGCGCGCGGGGGGCGGCGGCGTGGGGAGCGCGGCCGTCGGCCGGTCACCGGCAGGCGGACCGTCCAACGGCAGCGAGCCGGAGAGCGAGGTCGCGGCCGGCCCCGCGCCGGCGGCACCCGCCGGACGCGCGGGTGGCCCCCCTGGGCGCCCGCCAGGCCCGGGGTGCTGCTCCCCCGCCGCGTCGCGCTCGTTCACGGGCAGCACACCGCGCATGGGCGGTTGCCCCGGCTGGGGCTGCCCGCCGGGTGGAGTACGCGGTGGAGCGCCGGGGGGAGGCGGTTGCCCGGGGGGACCGGACTGTGAGGATGGCCACGGAACCTGGCCCTCCAACCGTGGTGAGGCCGACACAGGCTGCTGTTCCGCTGGGCCACGGGGTACGGTGCCGTCCGGAAAGCGGTCCCGTGAGCGGTCCTGCGCACCGTCGGTCCGGCCTGTCGGCCGGTCGTCCGGTGGCCTGGGCGCACCCACCGGTGGTTGTCCGGTTCCGGACACTCGGAGCTCCTTGGCAGTCATTCGGGCAACACGGGACTGGAGTGACATCCGCGACGGCGGCTCGGACGCGGCTTCGACGAAGTTCGCGCTCCAGACTAGGACGCGGGCACCAGCAGGACGCACGGTGCGGTCGGCGCGCCGCACCCACACAGAACAAGCGAGGATCCGAGTGGAGTTCGACGTCACGATCGAGATTCCCAAGGGGGAGCGGAACAAGTACGAGATGGACCACGAGACGGGTCGGATCCGTCTCGACCGGACCTTGTTCACCGCGACCCAGTACCCGGCCGACTACGGCTTCGTGGACAACACGCTGGGTGAGGACGGCGACCCGCTCGACGCGATGGTGCTGGTGCAGGAACCGACCTTCCCCGGCTGCCTGATCCGGTCCCGTGCCATCGGGATGTTCCGGATGCGGGACGAGAAGGGCGGCGACGACAAGGTCCTGTGCGTCCCCGCCGACGACCCCCGTTCCGAGCACCTGCGGGACATCCACCACCTCGCCGAGTTCTACAAGCTGGAGATCCAGCACTTCTTCACCGTCTACAAGGAGTTGGAGCCGGGGAAGAGCGTCGAGGGCGCCATGTGGGTCGGCCGGGCCGAGGCCGAGGCCGAGATCAAGCGGTCCTACGAGCGGCTGAGGACCTCGGACCACTGAGCGGGTCCGCGCCCACCGCCAGGTGGGGTTGAGGCAGGGTGGTCACCGGCCCGCCGGGCCCGCGCCACCCTGCCTCCGAACACGATCAGACCTGGCTGGTCGTCGAAGGTTCCGCCCCCCGAGCGGTTCCCTCCTCCGACCGAGCGCTCGGTTCCGGCGCACCCTCGGCCTGGGCCGCCGCGCGCTCCGCCGCGAGCTGCTCGAGGTTCGAACGGTCGGACAGGTGCACGTCCCGGAGGAACCAGGACAGGGCGAAGGCCAAGGCCACCACGCCGAGTCCGATCAGGAAGACCGTGCCGACCGCGCTCGCGAATCCCTCCAACACCGGCCGCGCCAACCTCGGGTCCAGCCCGTTCAGGAACGAGGTGTCGTTCAGGTCGAGGCCAGCGGACCCGCCGCCAGCTCCTTCCAGCGACGCCAGGAACCGCTCGTTCGCGGGGTCCGCCTGTACGGCGGGGTCGGTCAGGGCGCGCTGGAACTCGGGTGTCCGCGCGGCCGACTCGAAAGCGGACGTGATCCGGTCCCCCACGACGGAGAACAGGACGGAGAGGAACACCGCGACTCCGACGGTCCCCCCGTTCTGGCGGAAGAAGTTCGCCGAGGCCGTCGCCGCCCCGGAGTCTCTCGGCGGGGCGTCGTTCTGCACGTAGAGGGTCAGCGTCTGCATGCACTGGCCGAGCCCGCCGCCGAGGACGACCATGACCAGACCGATCTGCCAGAGCGGCGTGTCCACCGTCACCTGCGAGAACAACAGGTACGACAGGGTGAGCAGCCCGGTACCGAGGATCGGGAAGACCTTCAGCCGTCCGGTCCTGGCGATGAGTTGGCCGACGACCCCGGTCGCGACCATGATCCCGAAGGTGGTGGGCAACATCATGAGCCCGGCCTCGGTCGGGCTGAGCCCCTTCACGATCTGGAGGTAGAGCGGGACCGACATCATCCCGCCGAACATCCCGAGGCCGACCACGAAGTTGAGCACGTTGGCGAGCCGGAACGTCCCGGATCGGAAGAGCCGAGGGGGCAGCAGCGCCTCGTCCCCCATCCGCCGCTCCACCAGCACGAAGGCCACCAGCCCGACGGTGCCGACCGCGAACATCAGCAGCGACAGCGGTGAGCTCCAGCCCCACTCCCTGCCCTGTTCCGCCACCGTCAGCAGGGGGACGAGGCCCACGACGAGCGCGGCCGCTCCCCAGTAGTCCACGCGGTGCCGCACCGGGTGGTGCGGGATGTTGAGCACCTTGGCGACGATGAGGAAGGCGACCACGCCCACGGGCACGTTCACGAGGAAGACCCAGCGCCAGCCGGCCACCCCGGCCAGGTCGTCCAGATCGGCGAAGAATCCCCCGAGCACCGGCCCCAGCACGCTCGACACGCCGAAGACGGCCATGAAGTAGCCCTGGTACCGGCCCCGCTGCCGGGGGCTGACGATGTCCGCGACGATGGTGAGCGCCAGCGACATCAGCCCGCCGGCGCCGAGGCCCTGGACCGCGCGGAAGGCCGCGAGCTGGTAGATGGAGGCCGCGACGCCGCACAGGGCCGAGCCGACGACGAAGACCGTGATGGCCGTCAGGTACATCGGCTTCCGGCCGTAGATGTCGGACAGCTTGCCGTAGAGCGGCGTCGAGATCGTCGCGGTGATCAGGTAGGCGGTGGTCGCCCAGGCCTGCGCGGTCTGCCCGTGCAGTTCGTCGGCGATGACCCGCATCGCCGAGGAGACGATCGTCTGGTCGAGCGCGGAGAGGAACATGCCGGCGAGCAGGCCGCTGATGATGGTGAGTACCTGCCGATGGGTCAGTCCCCCGTCGGCGCGGGGACCGGTGTCCCGTGCCGCCATGCTGTTGCTCATTCACTTCCCCTGAGTGGACCGGCCCGCTCGTCGGCGAGCTCGGTGGTACGAGTTGGTAATCGTTCGGCACAGGCCGTGTTCGGCCTGGCGGGCTGGGGGGTCAGCGCCTCGCCGTCCGCCACGCCCCCGCCGTCGAGGACACGGCCGTGGAGTCGGCGTCGGGATCGGCACCGCTCCTGGAGCGGACCGTCGCCGTTCCCCCGGACGGCGAGCGGGCGCGCTCGGCGATCGGCCGGCCCCGGTGCACCGCGCGGCGGCCCCTCCCGCACGTGCGCGGCGACCCGTCGGCTCACCGTGGACGGCTCCGTCCGGAGCGCGGCGGCGAGCTCACCGGAACGGCGGGGGCGGGCGTGGAAGTGGGAAAACGGGGTGAGGCCCGCTGGCCCCGCCGCGACCGCGTCGGTCTCCTCGTCCGGTTCCCGCATCGCCAACCCCTGTTTGCCCGCATCACACAACTAGTTGCACGAAGCAAGCTTCCGCCGATCAGGGACGGCCGGCAACCGATTTGGCTATGAGCCGACTCTCAGCTGCTCCAGGTGACCGACCGGGCACCCCGCGCCATCGCGGTGCTCGCGGCCCCACCGCTTCGACGGCGCGGATCGCGCGTCGTGGGCAGGCGCGTCGTGGGCAGGCGCGTCGGCTGGCCCTGGCGCGTTTCCCGTCCCAAGGGCGCGGCATCAGCCCAGGGCACGTCCGGGCCGACCAGGCGCCCGGGTATCGGGGGCCGGGGGCCGGGGGCCGGGGGCGGACGATGGCTCAGCGGGGTGACCCGCGGCGAGCGGTGGCCGAGCCGCCATCACGACCGTCGACCGCCGCTCCGCCCTCCTGGCCCTGACTGGCGGCAGGTCCGGGCCGAGGGGGATCGGGATCAGGAGATGACCGAGCGAACCCAGTCCCGGTACACCGTCACCTCGGTGAACACGAGCCCGCCAACTCCGCAGACCGGGTCGCCGCCCCGGGAGTCGAGACCGGCCAGCCGCCAGGCCCCACCCTCCCTGACCACCGCCGGGCCGCCGGAGTCCCCGTAGCAGGAAGTGGCATCCCTGCTCACCCGCAGGCAGAGCTCGGTGGCGGCGTCCACTCCGGCGGCACGACAGCCGGCGGCCGCCGCCACGGGAACATCGAGCTGCCGCAGCAGCTCCGGGTACTCCCAGGAACACTCGAAGGTGCCGCAGGTCTTGCCCCAGCCCAGTATCCGAACCGTCGCTCCCTCGGGAGGTCGCCGCGCGGCGAGCGGCAGCGTCGGCGCCGGCACCGGCCGGGCCAACCGGAACAGCGCGATGTCCCCGGTGTGCCCGTTCCAGTGCGGATGGGTCACCATCTCGACGACCCGCTCGTAGCTGCCGCCCTCGGACCGGTGGTTCGTCCCGACCCTGGCCGTGTAGGCGGTGAGCTCGCCCTGGACGCAGTGCGCCGTGGTCAGCACCCACTCCGGGTCCACGAGCGCTCCGGCGCACCAGTGGTCCTTGCCCTCGGTCGGACGCTGGATCGAGACCACGAAGTGGTAGTCCTCGTCGCCCCCGACCCCTCCCACGATGCGCGCGGCGGGCTCCGCCGAGGTGGCCTCCTCGGCGGCGGCGACCTCCCTCCTCGGCTCGGCGGGCGAGACGGCGGTGGTGGACAGCGCGGCCACGACGGCCGCCAGGAAGAGTGCGCGCACGGGCCACGTCCTTCGGCGAGGGGCAACGGGGACGATCGTCGCCCGACACGCCCTCCATCGGCGCGCTCACGCGGCCCGTGTACCCCCTGAAGAGTGACTACCGGTCCACCGCTCGCCCCGGCTCCCGACCTCGGTCGGCACCGTCCTCGGCCGGGCCTCGAGGGCCGGCGCGCCTCCTCACCCGAGGGATCAGGCGGCCGACCTCCGTCCGAACTCCCGCTCCCCCTCCACCTCGACGTCCGACGCCCCTCCTCGCGGGGACACCGCACCCCGCCGGAAGGCGCGTAACTCCCAGCGCACCCGGTCCACGACGCGACGACGTCGTCGTGACCGGCGCACGTACCGCGCCAGCGGACAGACCAGCGTCAGCACCCACCAACTCACCATGATCCCGATCACAGTGCCACTCATCATGGACATGATCAGCACCTCCTCCGTTGGCCGAGAGCACGTGCCCCCGGAGGGATGACGTCCCAGCCGTGATCTTCACTCGAACGGATCAACACGGTCGTTCCGAGCCTCCGCTCCCACCGGGGTCACGTCACCAGGCACGGCGCGTGCCGGGACGCCGGGCCGCACCCCGGTGGTGGGCCGACGGGACGCCGACCGCTGACCGCCCCGAACGGCCGCGGGCGATGCACCCGGTCAGGGGATCTACCCGGAGCACACCTCCTGGTTGACTGGAGGCGCGGGCCGATCACCGAGCACGCCAACACTCCACGGAGGAGTCGGCATGACCTCAGGCGCGTCCGACCGGGTAGGGCACCTCCTGCGTTCGTTCGAGGAACGCGCACGGCAGGTCACGGAACTCGGCCAACGGTTGAGCGGGGTTCGAGGAGTCGCCACCAGTTCCAGTGGGGTGGTGACGGCGACCGTCACGCCCTCCGGAGCACTCGTCGACCTCCGGCTCTCCCCGGCCGCCACCGACCGGAGCCACGTGGCGCTGCGGCAGGAGATCCTGGAGACGGTGCGGGCGGCGACACGCGATGCCGCCGAGCGCCTGGAGGAGATGGTCGGTCCCGTGCTCGGCGAGGACGCCCAGCGCATCCGGGACGCGGTGTCCTCCGCCGGTGACTTCCCGGTCCCCCGTCCGGACGAGGACCCCCCGTCCGCACCCCGGGGTGACCCCGGCGGTGGTCCGTCCGACGAACCGCCCGAGACCTTCCTGCGGTAGGAGGCGACGTGACCGGGTTCGACGTCGATCCGGAGGCGCTGCTGGCCCACGGGGCCGGCAGTGAGCGACTCGCGGACAAGTTCGAGGAGCTGGGTGCGCTACTCGACCGCGCCAGGGTGGACGACCAGTGCTTCGGCCCGATCGGGGACGCGCTGCACCTCAGCGGCGGATACCACTCCGCGCTGGAGGAGTGCGAGGCGCTCGCCACCCAGGCCGCCGGTTTCCTGCGGACCGGGGCCGAGATGACCAGGGAGAGCGCCGCCACCTACCTCGGCGTCGACGACGGCCTGGCCCGCGCGCTGGAGTCGATCGGGGACACCCTGCGCGGAGGTGGGCGGTGACCGGCCCACCCAGCTTCGAGGAACTGAACGAGGACGCGGACCAGCGCGGCTGGTTCGACCAGGCCGCGGCCCGGGGCAGCTCCTGGTCCGGGGCCTACCAGGACCTCCAGGACGCGACCACACCGCCCGAGATCACCGCCGCGACCATCACGGGACGCCTGGAACTGTTGGAGGCAATCCGGTCACCGGGACAGGCCCTGGTCGGCAACGGGCTCGGCTTCCTGGTGTCCATCGTGCTCAGCCCCCTGGTGGAGATCGCCGAGTGGGCCATCGGCGACCCGGAGCAGATGCGGGCCACTGGGGAGGGCTGGGAACAGGTCGCCCGCTGGCTGGACGAGGTCTCGGAGGCCGAGGGTCGACGAGCCGAGGCCACGGAGGACTCGTGGCGGGGTGAGGCCGGAGACGCCTTCCGCTCGCGGTTCGCGGAATTCGCGGAGGGCGTCGCCGCCCTCGCCGCCGACATCCGCGACCTGCGGCAGGTCCTGGACCTGGTCGCCGACCTGTTCGACGCCTTCGTCGAGTTCACCATCCAGCTCATCACCGAACTGGTCATCGGGCTGATCGTCTCCTGGTTGGCCGCGCTCGCGGCGGCCTGGATCACCGCCGGAGCCTCGGTCGCCGCCGCGAACGTGACCACCACCATCCAGGTCGGGAGCACCGGGATCCGGCTCACCATGAGGGTCACCAGGCTGCAACAGCGGATCGGGCAGCTGGTGCGCAGGCTGGAGGCGCTGCTCACTCGACTGCGGGGCCCCTTCCGGGACCTCGTCAACCAGGCGGGGTCGCTGCGAAGCGGCAACGCCGCGCAGCGGTTCGCGATGCGGCGCGTCGACGGGAACCCGTTGGTCAACATCTTCACGAGGGCCGATGGGAGCACGCTCGCGTCCACCACGGGCAACCGGTTCTCCGCCGGCGTCGAGGGCACCCAGGCGCTGGCCACCAACATCAGCGAGGCCGTGTTGCGGAACGCGCTCGGCGGTCAGAGCAGGACCAGCGGAGCGGCGATGGCCGCGGCGGGTGACCAGCTCACCTCGGCCGCGATCGAGCAGGGCGCGGAACTCGCCCATGACGCGGCGACACCCGAACCCTCCGCTGAGGAACGACGAGCCGCCCAGGAACGGGGATTCCAGTGGTAGAGGTGCTCGCGGCACGGCACACCTGGTGCGCGCCGAGCGAACGGATCCGGCTCGCGACGCCCCTCGGGGCCCGGCTGCGGTTCGACGTCGCGGGCATGGACGAACACGGCGCGCCTCGGCGGGGTTGGCTCGCCAGGACGTCCGGCGCCGTCGGCGGCGCGGCGGGAGGCGCGCTCCTCGGGCTGGTGGACGCCCTCTCCGGCAACGACAACCTCAGCTCCGACCCTGGCCAGGTGCCCACCACCCTGGTCACCGGCCCGGGTCCGGAGTGCCTCGCGGTGTCCACCCTCAGTGGGGTGGACACACTCGCTCCGGGTGACCACTGGTTCCTCACCTCCACCCGGCTGGCCCTGCTCTCCTTCCTGCCCTCCGGCACCGAGGCGACCGGTTCCACGAGCGGAACACCCGCGGAGGCGGGCACCGGCCTGCTCGACCGGGCCCGACGCTTCGGCACCGGCATCCTCGGCAACGGGGACCCGGCAGCGCCACCCCTCCGGGGCAGTCTGCCTCTCGCCACCGCACGGGTGGAACTGCCGGCCAGTCGGGTCCGGTCGGTGGGGGTGGTGGCGAGGAAGCAGGGCGGCGGCAGCAGCGGCGTCCCCCCGCACTACCTGCGTGTCGTCCTCGACGACGGGTCCGCGTTCGAACTCGCCGCCCCCGGCCGGACCGAGGCGGCTGCCCGCCGAATGCTCGCCCTCGCGTCCTCCTGACCCGCACCCGACCCCGAACCAGAACGGAACCTCCTGGTGTCCCGCGAACTCACCGCACGAGCGCTGTCCCGAACCTGGACCCGGGCCGAACGGGGCGAACTGCTGCTCGCCGTGCTCGGTGGCCCCGGCGCCGGGCACCTGGGGTCGAGCCTCGGCGGCCGAACCCACCTGCCCCACCGCCCCACCGCGCCAAGCGCGCTCGCCACCAACACCGACATCGCGCGACCCGCGCTCACCGCCCCACTGGCGGCCGGCGGGTGGTCGGACGACGAGTGGGCCCACGACCCGGCGATGTGGGGGTGGATCACCGGGGTGGACCCCGGGGACCACGCGGTCCGGTTGGGCGACGCGCTGACCCACGCCGGCGCACGCTGTCGCCTCGCCCTGTCCAACCGCCGGCTCGCGGTGCTGGTGGAGGCGGGCGAGGTGGCGAGCGGCGAGCCGGCCCAGGCCTCACCCAGGGGGCACGAAGCCGGTTTCGCGGGCCGTCTCGGCGGCCTGCTGCGCCAGGTGCGGGGTGGGGCCGGTGAACGTGGCGTCGTCGCCCTGCACGAGGTGGACCGTCCGGAGCTCCGGTCGGTCTCGGCGGCGCCGCTCGGCCGCGCCGCGCTTCCCGAGTGGTTCCTGGGGTTCACCTTCGTGGACGGCTCCTCCCTGCTCGTCCGCCACGAGGACCCCGAGCAGCTGGTGGAGACCCTCCGCCTGAACCCGTGACCTGAGACCCGGACCCGGACCCGGCAGCGCATTCCGTGTCACGCGGCGTCGGTGGTGGCCAGCTGACGCCGTATCAGCGGGAGGAAGCGCGGAAATCCCTCACGACAAGGAGGAACCACCTCGTCAGGAAACGACGTACCCGAGGATGAACCGGCTCCGGGGCAACGCGATTCTCCGCAATCGTGATCCGCCCAGCGAACAGCACACCTACTGGACCAGGCCGCACGTCCCCGGCCCGCCTACGGCTCATCACACACCCATACCGCCCGGGACGGAATTCACCGAGCCACACCACCCCGACATTTCCCCTGCGGACAGGGAACAGGAGACCCCCTCGCTCCCGCTGCCCCGGCTGTCGGCCACGTGCCGCCGAGGACGAGTGCCCCGATCTGGTGAAGCTGGGCGACCAAGCCCCACGTCAGGGGCGTCGCTGGCACGATTGCTCCCAGGCCCCGGCCGTTCGCGCACGGCGGCTCGAGACCAGCGACGAGTACGGGTCAGGCGATGCGAGAGTACGAGTACGAGGACGAGGACGACTGCGCGGACGAGGATGACGACGAGGAATTCGCCCACATCAACCATTACTCGGGCGACGTGACCAACGTCGTGCGGGCGCGTGACATCCACGGGGATGTCAATTACTACGAGCGCGATCACGGAGTGTTCCACTACCGCATATTCCGGTACGCGGGAGCCACTCTGTTCCTCACCCTGTTCGTCACAGCGGCCGCCTACTCCCATCTGGTCAACGACATGCGGCTCACGTGGTGGGAGTGGGCACTGCTACCGGTTGTCACCGCGGGCCTGGTCCTAGTGATGTTCCACACCCACTCCTGGATATACCCCAATCCCAGCTTTCGTTCGTTCCGCGCATTTCTTGCCATCGCACTCATCGCACTTGGGTACAACTACGGTCCTCAGCTGGATGTCGTTGGGGATGTCTCGCCCGTACTCGCGCACTGGATCGTGCTGCGGTTCTGAGCGGTCACGCGTGAGGACCGAGGTGGCGGTGGTACCGATGCGTGCCGGTCGGGCGGCGTAGGGCTCGCCGCGAGCGCCGTCGGGAAGGCGTCGCCGCGATCAGCGGCCAAGCCCGTCGCAGCCGGACCCGTCCCATCGATCTCCTACCCGACGAGAGCCCCCGAACGCGACGAAGCCCAGGCCTCGTGAGACCTGGGCTTCGGGCTGAGCCGCCTGAGGGAATCGAACCCTCGACCTACGCATTACGAGTGCGTCGCTCTGGCCGACTGAGCTAAGGCGGCGCGCTGCGGGCACAGCACGAACAGTCTAGCGAACGGGGAGCGACCGGGACGAGCGGGGTCGGTATTCCGGCGACCTCGTGCCTGCCCACGGGAGGAGGCAGGCGGGTCCGCCCGCGCCCCGTCCGAGGCAGCGGGGCCAGTGCCCCGCACACCGGGAGCTCGGTCAGGTCAGCCGCGCCACAGCACCATGAGCATGGCCTCCACGGCGATGCGCGGTTTGACGTTCGCGGCGAGCGCGTCCCGGCACTCCAGTACCGACTCCAGCCGGCGCAGCGTCGACTCCGGCGTCCACCGCGCCGCCGCCGACCGGCTGTCCGCCTCCCGGTCCGGGTGGTTCAGCGGCACCGCCGCCCCGGCCGAGAGGACGAGTACGTCCCGGTAGAAGGCCGTGAGGTCGATCAACGCCTGGTCCAGCGAGTCACGCTGGGTGCGGGTGGTCCGGGACTTCTGCCGCTTCTCCAGCTCCCGGACGGCGGCGTTCGCTCCTCTGGTCGCCGCGGCGGTGCCCTTCCCCGTTCCGCCGGCGCCCATCGCCGTGCGCAGCGCCTCCTTCTCCTCCTCGTTCCGGATCTCGTTGGCTTCGACCGCGTCGGTCTCAGCGGCCTTGACCAGCTCGTCCGCGCACCGGAACACGTCGGCGGACCGGTGGAGCGCGGTGGGTATCGCCAGCACCGCCGCACGACGCTGCCTGGCGGCCTCGTCCGCCGCCAGGCGACGTGCCCGCTCCACGTGGCCCCCGCACACCGAAGCAGCCCAGTCGGCGAGTTCGGGGTCCACTCCGTCGTGGTCACGCAGTGCCCTGGCGATCTCCGCTGGGCGGGGGGTACCCAGCGCCAGCGGCCGGCATCGGGACCGGATGGTCACCGGGACGTCGTCGGGGTGGTCCGAGGGGGCGCACAGCAGGAACACCGTCCGCTCCGCTGGTTCCTCCACCGCCTTGAGCAGCGCGTTCGCCGCCCCCTCCGTCAACCTGTCCGCGTCCTCCACCAACACCACCTGCCAGCGGCCGGCGGTGGGTCGCCTGGCCGCCGTCTGCACGAGAGCGCGCATCTCGGCGACCGAGATCGACAACCCGTCCGGCGCGACGATCCGCAGGTCCGCGTGGGTCCCGGCGAGCGCGGTACGGCACCCCTGGCAGGCTCCGCACCCGGGTACCGGACCGGGGACGACGCACTGGAGCGCGGCGGCGAACACCCGCGCCACCGTCGTCTGCCCGGAGCCGGGGGGGCCGGTCAACAGCCAGGCGTGGGTCATGGCGCCCCCGCCAGTCCCTCCGCCGGAGACCGCCCCGGCCGCGGCGACCGCGGCGGCGTACAGCTCGGCCAGCACCGACCGCTGGCCCACGACCTCCGCCCAGACACCGGTGGTGGGAACCGCCGGCTGGCCGAGGACGGCTTCCACGCTCCCAGTCATCCCCACATTGTGCAGTCCCCCGCGAGGGGCCCCCGGAGCGGGCGAGCCCCTCGCGAACGGACCCGGCGGCTCAGGCCTCCGGCAGCGAGACCGTCCGCCCCTCGTACCCCTGGGAGTCGCTGATCATCCGGAAGCGGCGGTCCCGCAGCACGCGCCCCACCGACTCCCGGACACGCCGCTCGATCTCGTCCTCACTGCCGTCCGCGTCAACCACCAGGTAGCGGTCGGGATTGGCGGCCGCCATCTCTCCCAGCAGCCGCTTCACCTGCCAGTTGTGCTTGAGGTCCTCGGTGCCGGCCCCCCCGTCCGAACGGGGCTCCCGGTCGAGCAGCACCGTGATGTCCGCGTGGAGGCGCCCGGTCGCCCAGTCCCCCAGCCCCTCGAGTTCGCCTTGGGCCAGTCCCGCCGCCGCGCCGAAGTGGGCCAGCGGGCTGTCCACGTAGCGTTCCATCACCACGACGGCGCCCCCGTCGAGCGCGGGGCGGACCACCTGCTCCACCACGTCGCTGCGCACGGCCGCCGCGACCAGCGCGTTGGCCCGAGCACCCGAGACCTCGACTGACTTGAGCACGTTGCGCAGGCGCTGCTCGTCCAACGCCGGGTCAGCGGCGAGCACCACCCGGTTGCCGCCGGCGGTCAACCAGTCCGTGAGCCGCCGCGCCTGCTCGGCGGTGTCCACCGCCGTGTCCCCCTCGACGGCGATCAGGAGGCCGTTGCCCTCCCGCCTGGACCGGAAGACGGCTCGCAGGTCGGCGAGGATGGGCCGGCTGCGCCGGTCGTCCATCTGGCGGTAGGCGACCACCCCGAGCACGGCGGCCACGACTCCGGCCCCGAGCAGGATGGGCCGGGTGGCGTCGACCTCGACCTGGGCCCCGAAGAAGGACAGCGTCCGTGGCCGCAGGATCGCCAGCAGGGTCGGCACGAGCGCCAGGGCGCCCACGAGCACCACCCGCAGCAGCGACTGGACCATCGCGACGGTCCGTCCCCGGACCGCGTCGTCCACCTGGGTGCCGATGATGGTGAGACCGGTCAGGAAGGCCACACCGGCGAATCCCCCCACCAGTGGGACCACCAGGAGCGCGATCCACAGGTGCGGGGCCAGCGCCACCGGGAACAGGGCCAGGCCGGCCCCGACGATGGCCGAGCCGAAGAGCCGGTTGTGCGGGATGCGTTGCGCGAACTTGGGCGCACCCGCCATGCCACCGGCCAGCCCGAGGAAGATGGCGGCGAACAACAGGCCGTACCCGGTGTCACCGGCGGAGAGGCTGTTGGAGTAGAGCTGGGCGGTGGCGACCACGGCGCCCCCCGCGGCCACCGCACCGATGACACCGATGACCAGACCGCGGATCAACGGGGTGGTGCCGATGAAGCGGAACCCGTCCCGGAGCATCGACAGCGCTCCTGGCCGCTTCGCGGCCACGGCCTCGCCGCCGTCGCTCCCCTCGGAGGCGGGCTGGGGTGTCTCCCGTGCTTCCCCCGAGGCCTCATCACCGACCCTGCGCCGCAGGGACAGCTCCGGGATCCTGGTCGCCACGAGGATGGCGGACGTGAGGAAGAGCAGACCGTTGACGACCACCGCGATGTAGGCGATACCCAGTTCGCTCTCGAGCTGGAGGATCGGTCCGATCGCCGTGATCAGCGCGTACAACCCGGCACCGCTGATCACGGAGATGCCGTAGGTCATCACCAGGCTGAGCTGGTTGGCGGTCTCCACCTGGTCCCGCCGGCGCAGCAGGTTGGGGATCGCCGAGTCCTTCGCGGGTATCCACAGCAGCGCGCAGCAGCCGATGAGGAAGTTGGCGACGAACAGCCACAGCAGTGGGCCCGTCACGCTGTCCGACAGCGAACCGACCAGCGGGATGGAGAGGAAGAACAGGCATCGCAGGCTGTCGCAGACCACCATCACCTTGCGGCGGTCGAACCGGTCGGCGAGGATCCCCCCCACCGGGGCGAATAACAAGCCCGGCAGGAGTTGGGTCAGGACGACCGCGCTCAGGGCGAAGCTCTGGGCCAGGTAACTGTCGGTGAACTTGGCGACCAGTCCCGTCAGCGCCAGGAATGACAGCCAGTCACCCATGCTGCAGATCGCGCTGACCATCCACAACCGGCGGAACGCCGGGATGGCCAGAACGCTCCGTATCCGGTGGGCGGTCGTGGTGCCCGTTCCCCCGGTTTGCTGGCCAGTCGGAATGGCCGGCTGCGCCGCGCTAATGCTGACCACCCCCTGTTGGCCGTCGCTGCAAGGACCTGCGCTCAGAGTAGTCGGAAAATGTGATCAAGACGGCCGAACCGGCTGTCCGGGTGATGACAGCGATCACAGCACGTCCCCTCCGACCCCGGCTTCGCACGCTACGTCCCCGACGTTGAGGATTCGCTGAGGACACCGGTCCCTCGGTCAGGGGTCGGGGAGCACGGCAGGACGACGGAACGGACATCCCGCCTCCCCCGAAGGTCATGAGACCCAGTGGGCACCGATGATGACCGCGAGCATCAGCAGCGCCATGACCAGCGGAAGCAGTCGATGGGGAGTGGGGCCGGGCCGCTCCGCGATCACCTCGGGCATGGGGTAGGAGCCAGCCGCGCTCTCGGCCCACACCTCGGGGGAGACGGATTCCCGGTGAGGAGCTCGGGACTGGCTCGGGCGCGGGGCCGCCCCCCAGAGCCCGCCCTCCCGCTCGGCCGCGCGCCGCATCCGCTCACTCGGCTCGGGTGGGCGCACCGCGGCGACCGGCGCTGCCACCGCACCGGGTTCGCCAGGCCGAACCGCCGTCCACGCCGTCACCGGACCACCGGCGGCGTCGGTCCGCGGCGGTGGGGCGGGTGGGGCCTGGGTCCCGTCAGGCCCGGTCAACGCGTCCCCGAACATAGGCGCCACCTCCTGAGCACCCTCCTCAGGGTAGGGGTGCCCCGACGGCGGGCGCCCAACCGCCGCCCGGGGCCTTGCTCCGGTGCTCCCGCCTCGGCGGCCCGGTCAGGACTTGCTGGACGTCGCGCGCTTCCGGCCCCGCTTCGGGGTGGTGCCCTTCGCCCTCCGCTCCGCCAGCAGTTCGGCGGCTCGTTCGTCGGTCAGGGTCTCGACCGCGTCGGCCTTGCGCAGCGAGGCGTTGGTCTCACCGTCGGTCACGTAGGGGCCGAACCTGCCGTCCTTGACGACCATCGGCTTGCCGGAGGCGGGGTCGGAGCCCAGCTCACGCAGCGGCGGGGCGGCGGCGGCCGTGCGCCTCCCCCGCTTCTTGGGCTCCGCGTAGATGCGCAGGGCCTCCTCGAGGGTGATGTCGAAGAGCTGCGCCTCGGAGTCGAGCGAACGGGAGTCCGTTCCCCTCTTGAGGTACGGGCCGTACCTGCCGTTCTGCGCGGTGATGTCGGTGTCGGTCTCCGGATCCCGTCCGACGACGCGGGGCAGGGACAGCAGCCGCAGGGCGTCGGCGAGCGTGATCGTGTCCAGCGACATCGACTTGAACAACGATCCCGTCCTGGGCTTGCCCTTCTCGTCCTCACCGAGGACCTCGGTGACGTAGGGCCCGTAGCGGCCCTCCTTGGCGATGATCTCGCGCCCGGTGTCCGGATCGGTGCCCAGCGAACGCCCTTCCATCGGAGTGGCGAACAGCTTCTCGGCGATCTCGGGGTTCAACTCGTCCGGCGGCAGGTCCTCGGGCAGGTTGGCGCGCTGGGCGCCCTCCCCCCCGGCCGCGTCGGGCGCCGCCTCCCGCTCGAGGTAGGGGCCGTAACGGCCGACCCGTACGGTGACGGTCCTCCCGTCGGCGTCGGTGAACATGGGGATGGAGTTGATCTCCCTGGCGTCGATGTGCTCGACGCCGGAGCCGACCAACTTCTTCAGCCCGCCCGCTCGGCCCACCGATCCGCTCGGGCCGATGTCACCCCCGAAGTAGAAGTCCGACAACCACGCCGTGCGTTCCTGGCGGCCCGCGGCGATCCCGTCGAGCTCGTCCTCGAGGCCGGCGGTGAAGTCGTAGTCGACGAGGCGACCGAAGTGCCGTTCGAGCAGTCCCACGACGGCGAAGGCCACCCAGGACGGCACCAGGGCCGAGCCCCGGCGCCAGACGTACCCCCGGTCCTGGATGGTGCTGATGATGGAGGCGTAGGTGGAGGGGCGGCCGATCCCGAGCTCCTCCAGCGCCTTGACCAGGCTTGCCTCGGTGAACCGGGGCGGCGGGTTGGTGGAGTGACCCTCCGGGTCGAGGGAGGAGGCGGTGACCCGCTGGTCCTCGGTGAGCACCGGCAGTCGGCGCTCGGCGTCGTCCGCCTCGCCACCGGCCTCCGAATCCACCGACTCCACGTAGGCCTTGAGGAAACCGGCGAAGGTGATCGTCCGCCCGGACGCCGCGAACACGCACCGCTCGCCGTCACGCGCGGTCCCGCTGATCCGCACGCTCAGCGTCGTGCCCCTGGCGTCGGCCATCTGCGAGGCGATGGTCCGCTGCCAGATCAGCTCGTAGAGCCGGAACTCGTCGGTCTCCAACTCCCCCGCGACCTCGCCCGGAGTGCGGAACACCTCACCGGCGGGGCGGATCGCCTCGTGGGCCTCCTGCGCGTTCTTGACCTTCCGCGTGTACTGGCGGGGCTGGGGTGACAGGTACCGGTCGCCGTACAGCTCCGCCGCCTGGGAACGCGCCGCCGTGATGGCGGTGTCCGACAGGGTCGTCGAGTCGGTCCGCATGTAGGTGATGTAGCCGTTCTCGTACAGGCGCTGCGCGGTCCGCATGGTGCGCTCCGCCGAGAAGCGGAGTTTCCGCCCGGCCTCCTGTTGCAGGGTGGACGTCATGAAGGGCGCGTAGGGCCTGCGGGTGTAGGGCTTCTCCTCGACGCTGGACACCGTCAGTTCGGCGCCGTCGAGACCACGGGCGAGCTGGCGTGCCTCGTCCTCGGCCAGCACCCGCACCTCGCCGGAGCGGATGCGGCCGTCCGGCCCGAAGTCCCGGCCGGTGGCGAGCCTGTCCCCGTCGACGTTGACCAGCCGCGCCTGGAAGGTGCGGGGCTGTGCCTCGGGCCCGCCGTCGAGGACGGCGGCGATGTTCCAGTAGTCGGCCGAGACGAAGGCCATCCGCTCCCGCTCGCGTTCCACCACGATGCGGGTCGCCACCGATTGGACGCGGCCGGCGGACAGCTTGGGCATGACCTTCTTCCACAGCACGGGGCTGACCTCGTAGCCGTAGAGCCGGTCCAGGATGCGCCGGGTCTCCTGGGCGTCCACCAGGGAGTGGTCCAGATCCCTCGGGTTCGCCGCCGCCGCCCTGATGGCGGGCTCGGTGATCTCGTGGAACACCATGCGGCGCACCGGCACCTTCGGTTTCAGCGTCTCCAGCAGGTGCCAGGCGATGGCCTCGCCCTCGCGGTCGCCGTCCGTCGCCAGGTACAGCTCGTCGACGTCCTTGAGGGCGTCCTTCAACTCGCTGACGGTCGACTTCTTGTCGGGGGTGACGACGTAGAGCGGTTCGAAATCGTGTTCGACGTTCACGCCGAGGCGGGCCCACGGCTCGCTCTTGTACCTGGCCGGTACGTCGGCCGCTCCCCGGGGGAGGTCCCTGATGTGCCCCCGGGAGGACTCGACGACGAATCCACGCCCCAGGTACGAGGAGATCTTGCGTGCCTTGGCGGGCGACTCGACGATCACCAGCCGACGACCGCCGGAGCCCCCCGAACGGCTCCCGCCGCCCTTCTTCGCCCGTGTCGACCCTGCCACGCTCTCCTGCTCTCACTCGGTTCCCGGACTCGCCAGTGTGCACCGACAGCGACACTCCGCGCTGCCCAGGGTGACTCAGGAGCCACCTGGGCGCGCCCCCGCCCCACCCGTTCCAGGAGTGGAACGTCCAGCCTGGGCCGTTGTGTTCCGCGCCCCCGACCGCCGGGGCCGGCCGGCGCCCCTCATGGCTACTCAGAGTCATGCCGTTCCGCTGGCCGCGCCGCCTCGACCCCACATCGGGCGACGTTGGCCAGAGGCTGGTCCACCTCAGGAGGACGCCGGCCGGCGGAGGCGAGAAGCACGGGACCCGCGACCACGGCGGCGCACGGGGACGGCGGCGCCACGGCGGCCGCGAGCTCACGCTGGGCCGTCGCGCGGGTGACGGGGAGGACGTGAGCACACACGAAACCTCCGCCGCGAGGGCACCCGCCCGTGCCTTCCCCGCTCGTCCCCGATCCTAGAACACACGTTCTACTCCGAAGGGGCACAAGTAGATCACGAGCGGGTGCCGTGCCGGGCCGGGCGGAGTCGTGGCGGTGGGTCAGACCGACCGATCGCCGGTGGGGGTGCCGGCGACGATGCCGGCACCCCCGACCGCCCGGTGGGTCAGGCGGTCGTGTTGGCGGGGTCCCGTGTCTCCTCGGGAGCCTCCTCACCGATGGCGGTGGAGCGCCGCTTGGAGATCACGACGGCGACGACGATGATGGTCACCGAGGCCAGGGCGATCAGCGCCCGGGCCACCGGCGACGCGCCGTCCCCGACCGAGAGGGTGACCACCGCCGGGGCGATGAGCACCGCGACGAGGTTCATGACCTTCAGCAGCGGGTTGATGGCGGGTCCGGCGGTGTCCTTGAACGGGTCTCCGACGGTGTCCCCGATCACGGTCGCCGCGTGCGCGTCCGAGCCCTTGCCCCCGTGGTGCCCGTCCTCGACCAGCTTCTTCGCGTTGTCCCATGCGCCGCCCGAGTTGGCGAGGAAGACCGCCATCAACGTCCCGGCCCCGATGGCACCGGCCAGGTAGCCGGCGAGGGGGCCCACCCCGAGGCCGAATCCCACCGCGATCGGCGCGAACACGGCGAGCAGGCCAGGAGTGGCCAGCTCCCGCAGCGAGTCCTTGGTGCAGATGTCCACGACTCGGCCGTACTGGGGACGCACCGTCCCGTCCATGATCCCCGGGTTGTTCCGGAACTGGGAACGGACCTCCATGACCACGGCACCGGCCGCCCTGGAGACCGCGTTGACCGCGAGCCCGGAGAACATGAAGACGACGGCTGCCCCGATCACCAGGCCGACCAGCAGCCCGGGGTTGAAGACGAGGAAGCCGGAGAGGTCGAAGGTCACGACTCCGGCGATACCGGCCAAGGCCGTCTGGATCGCGTCCGTGTAGGAACCGAAGAGCGCGGTCGCCGCCAACACCGCGGTGGCGATCGCGATGCCCTTGGTGATCGCCTTCGTGGTGTTTCCGACCGCGTCCAGGTCGGTGAGGATGCGCGCGGCCTCCGGATCGCTGTCCCCCGCCATCTCGGCGATGCCCTGGGCGTTGTCGCTGACCGGGCCGAAGGTGTCCATCGCGACGATGACGCCCACGGTGGTGAGCAGCCCACATCCGGCGAGGGCCACCGCGAACAGCGCGACGGTGATCGAGCCGGAGAGCAGGAACGCCCCGTAGACGGCCGCGCCGATCACCAGCGCCGTGTACACGGCAGACTCGAAGCCGACGGAGATCCCCGAGAGGATGACGGTGGCCGCCCCCGTCCGCGAGCTGCGGCCGACGTCCCGCACCGGCCGGTGCTCGGTGCCGGTGAACCGCCCCGTGAGCCAGAGGATGACCCCAGCGAGGACGATGCCGATCAACACCGCCGCGGCGGCGATGAGCGCGGGGTTGCCCTCGGTCGTGTTCTCGCCGCCGGTCAGCTCCGCGAAGGTGCTGGGGAGGTAGACGAAGGCCGCGATGACGGAGAGCACCGCCGAGATCGCCGCCGAGAGGTAGAACGCCCGGTTGATCGCTCGGAGGCCGTTCTCACCCTGGCGCGCCTTCGTCGTGTACACGCCGACGACCGCGGTCAACACGCCGATCGCGGGCACGATGAGCGGGAACAGCAGGCCGTGCGTGCCGAATGCCGCGGTACCCAGGATCAGCGCCGCGACGAGGGTGACGGCGTAGGACTCGAACAGGTCGGCGGCCATGCCCGCGCAGTCACCGACGTTGTCGCCCACGTTGTCGGCGATGGTCGCCGCGTTGCGCGGGTCGTCCTCCGGGATGTTCTGCTCGACCTTGCCGACCAGGTCCGCGCCGACGTCGGCCGCCTTGGTGAAGATGCCGCCGCCGACCCTCATGAACATCGCGAGCAGGGCGGCCCCGAAACCGAAGCCTTCGAGGACCTTCGGTGCCTGTCCGGCGTAGACCATGACCACGACCGCCGCGCCGAGCAGCCCAAGGCCGATCGTGGTCATCCCGACCACCCCACCCGTGCGGAACGCGATCCTGGTCGCCTTCTCCCGACCGCCGGGCTCACCGGCGGCAGCCGCGACCCGGAGGTTGGCCCTGGTGGACAACCACATCCCGAGGTAGCCGATGGCCGCGGAGAACGCGGCACCGATCACGAAGAACAGGGACCGGCCGATCCTCTCGTTCGCATCCTCGGCGGGGAGCGCGAACAGGAGGAGGAACACCAGAGCGACGAACACGCCGAGTGTGCGGAACTGCCTGCTCAGGTAGGCCGTCGCCCCTTCCTGGACGGCGACGGCGATCTCCTGCATCTTGCTGCTGCCCTGCCCGGCGGCGAGTACCTCCCGAAGCAGGAAGTATCCGACGGCGAGAGCGGCCAGAGCGACGACGGCGACGACGGCGACGACGCCGTAATCACCCCCGGACAGCTCTAGGCCCTGCGCCCAGGTGCTCTGGGCGAGGTGGAGCCGGGACATTCCGTCCTCCTGATTGGTCGCTTTCTGTGTCCGGGCCTGTCACGAGAGTGGCGACCCGCGTCATGGGCGCGGATTGTATTGGCCATATTGGTGGCGTACCTCACGGTGTGTCGATCAACTCATCTTTTCTTCGGCCAAAGCTCGCCGAAATCGTTGATCGCCTGCTAGCGGAGGTGGACCGGCCAAGATCTGGTGGTCCGGTTGTGCGAGGCTCGCGGCATGGACCGGGGACACGCGAGGACCCTGCTTGACCAGGTACTGGGTGGCGTCACGGCGGGCGAGGACCCGCTGACGCACGTCGCCACGCTGCCGGCACGGGACGGGGAGCATGCCGACTGGCCGGCCTGGGTGCCCGGTGCCCTGGTGGAACGTCTGCGGGGGTTCGGTATCGACAGGCCGTGGGCGCACCAGGTGGCGGCGGCCGACCTCGCGCGGGCGGGCCAGGACGTGGTCATCGCCACCGGGACCGCCTCCGGGAAGTCACTGGCCTACCAGCTCCCGGTCCTGGCTGGTCTCTCCGACGACCCCAGGGCGACGGCGCTCTACCTGTCACCGACGAAAGCCCTTGGCGCGGACCAGCTCAGGGCCGCCCTCGAGTTGTCGGAGCGGGACGTGCGGCCAGCCGCCTACGACGGCGACACCCCCCAGGAGGACCGGGAGTGGGTGCGTTCGCATTCCCGGTGGGTGTTCACCAACCCCGACATGCTCCACCTCGGTGTCCTGCCTCGGCACCAGCGGTGGGCGCGGTTCTTCCGCCGGTTGTCGTTCGTCGTCCTCGACGAGTGCCACACCTACCGCGGCCTGTTCGGCTCGCACGTGGCGGTGATCCTGCGGCGCCTGTCCAGGATCGCGGCTCGATACGGGGCCTCCCCCGTCTTCGTCCTGGCCTCCGCGACGACCGCCGATCCCCAGGGGAGCGCCACCCTGCTCACCGGTCGGGAGTGCGTCGCCGTCGCCCGGGACACCGCGCCGCGCGGCGAACGCGTCGTCGCGTTGTGGGAGCCTCCGCTCTCCTCCGACGGGGAAGTGGAGGGAGCGGCGCCCAGCAGGAGGTCGGCCGGGGCCGAGGCCGCGCGGATCCTCACCGACCTCGTCGTCGCCGGTGCCAGGACGCTCGTGTTCGTCCGGTCGAGGGTGGGCGCCGAACTGGCCTCGCTGCACGCCCGGGACGCGCTGGGGCAGGTGGACGCGGGTCTGCCAGCGCGGGTGGCCTCGTACCGCGCCGGCTACCTACCGGAGGAGCGCAGGGAGCTGGAGCGGGCACTGACGTCCGGCGAGCTGCTGGGGCTCGCCACGACCAGCGCACTGGAACTCGGCATCGACATCGCCGGCCTGGACGCGGTGGTCGTCGCCGGCTACCCGGGGACCCGGGCGTCCTTCTGGCAACAGGCGGGGCGGGCGGGGCGGGCTGGGCAGAGCTCGCTGGTGGTCTTCGTGGCGCGGGACGACCCGATGGACACGTACCTGGTGCACCACCCCGAGGCACTACTGGGGGCACCGGTGGAGTCCACCGTGCTCGACCCGGCCAACCCCCACGTCCTGGCGCCCCAACTGGCCTGCGCGGCCGCGGAACTGCCGCTCACCCCGGGCTGCTTACCCGCCCTGGCCGGTGGGCAGGCCGAGGCGGTGCTGGCTGGACTGGTGGAGGCTGGAGTCGTGCGGCGCCGCCCGACCGGTTGGTACTGGACCCACCGGGACCGACCCCACGGCCAGGTGGACATCCGGGGGTCGGGCGGTGAGCAGGTCGTCGTCGTGGAGGGGGACACCGGTCGCCTGCTCGGGACGGTGGCTCCCGAGGCGGCGTGCTCGTCCGTGCACCCCGGTGCGGTGTACCTGCACCAGGGTGAGTCGTTCGTCGTCGACGAACTGGACCTCGCCGAACACCTCGCCCTGGTGCACCGGGAAACACCCGACTGGAGCACCTTCCCCCGCACGGTCACCGACGTCGTGGTGGTGGGGGAGGAAAGACGGCTGGAGTACCCGGGTGGTCTCACGGTCGGTTTCGGCGAGGTGGAGGTGATCTCCCAGGTCGTCGGATACCTGCGGCGGGCCCCGAGCGGGGCGGTGCTCGACCAGGTACCGCTGGACCTGCCGAGCCGGACCCTGCGGACGCGCGCGGTCTGGTACAGCCTCTCCGACGAGCTGGTGCGCGGAGTGGCGCCGGGGGGCGCCGGTCTCGACCCGGCGCGCGTCCCCGGCGCACTCCATGCGGCCGAACACGCGGCGATCGGCCTGCTACCGCTGTTCGCCACCTGTGACCGCTGGGACATCGGCGGCGTCTCCACCGTGGTCCACGAGCACACCGGGGAGGCAACGGTGTTCGTCCACGATGGACATCCGGGGGGAGCCGGATTCGCCGAGCGCGGTTTCTCCGCGCTGATGCCCTGGCTGGCGGCGACGCGGGAGGCCATCACCTCCTGCGAGTGTTCGGCGGGATGCCCGTCCTGCGTTCAGTCACCCAAGTGCGGGAACGGCAACGAACCGCTGGACAAGGCGGGGGCGGTGGTGGTGCTGGACCTGGTGCTGTCGTGCCTTCGGCGGTCGGGTACCCCTCTCGTGGCACCACTGGGGTCGGCGGACGAGGGCGGTTGAGCGCTGGTCGTGAGCGCGGCGCACCGTCAACGGCGCACGGTGAGCAGGCGCTCTCCCCGGGCACGCAGTTCCTGGGCCTCCGCGCGGACGGCGGCGGCGACGGCCTCCTCCACGAGGGTCACCGAGGGCAGCTTCCACCCGCACACCGAAGGCTTGACCCGCCAGTGCACGACACCGTGCTCGGCGGGGGTCGGCGGAAGGGTGATCCAACTTCCCCTGCCGTGCAGCACGACGCCAGGCTGGGCGAGGATTCGAGAGGGGGTCGTCGAGCCGGCGGCGACCAGGAAGAGCCAGGTGTTGTCCGGGGTGGCCACGATCGGGACGGGCTGGGCGTGCCGGCGGCGCAGCGTGCTGGCGATGCGGCGACCGAAGGGTGCGTCCACCTCCACGGCGTCGACGACGTAGCCGGTGGCCAGCAGGAGGCTGTAGGGACGCACGGACCACCAGGAAGCGGCCCTGTTCGCGTCCACCAGGAGGTGGTCGGCCCAGTCGGGTTCGACGGGGACCGGGCCGGAGTGCTCGGCCGCGGCGTCGCCGCCCACCCACTGGCCACCATCGAGGTAGCTGCCAGGGAAGACCGGCCACTTCCGCCAGGCGAGGCCGATCGCCTCGGCGCGGAGTTCGATGCGGAAGGCATCACGCCATCCTCCGGACCAGTCCATGGTTGTCCGCCTCTCCTGATGTCACCACTGCGGTTCTTCGTGGGTGAGATCTCGATCACCGCCCACAACCAGTCAACGGCAGCCGGGAGCCACTCGATAACCACTCGTCGACAGCCGGTAGGTACGGCACGCCGAGTGCACCCACCTGACCGGGCGACCGAAGGTTCCACTTCGCCCCGCGTTCCTCCCCGGAACACCGAATCGCGCCGAACCCGCCGCTCACCGCCGGTCAACAACCATTCGACGCGTGCGGGACAACCCAGCCCGCCGAGGATGCTGGCGCCTTCGTCCACCGCTGCCCCGGCAGGTCTCCCCGCCCTGGCGGCCGTTCCCAGGGCGGCTCGGCCCGGGCGGGAGATGCCGGTGGTCGGCCGAGGAGGGCCGACCGGCCACCGCTACCCGGTGCGGCCACGACCCGCCGCGGGCCGCTGGTGGTACCCGGTTCACCGGGCGACGAGGACACCGGACCTGGCGCGGGCGTGGACCGCACCCAGGAACTCGAACCCGGGGGCTTCGGCGCGCACCTCCACGCGGTAGTCCGCGATTCCCGGCTCGCAGGAGACCAGGACCGTGTCCATCCTCGTCGCGATCAGCTCCGCGCCCCCACAGGCGTTCGGGTCGCCCTCCAGCGCCCGGGTGGCCGCCGCGAGGGCCGCCAGCTCGGCGGCGGTGACGGCTCGCTGGCGGGTGAGTGAGACGACACCCAGGGCGACACCGAGTGCCAGGGCGATCACCAGTACCGCCAACAACACCGTGGACAGGATCGTGGCGAAACCTCCCTCCAAGCTGGGAGCGCCCGATCCAGGGCTCAGACCGGACAACGCTGGCTCACCTCCCCGCGAACCGATCCGTGGTCGCCCGTCCGGGATGCCGCTCGACGTGAGGTCCCGGGCGGGGAGCGTTCCCCGGCCGCCTTCGGTCCCGCTCGGAGGGCATGTGTGGCGACACCCCCGACTGCCCCCGCACGCCGCACGTCCGGCGGCACCGATCCAACACCGCGTGGTCGCGTGCCCAGGTGCGGGGAGGGAGATCCCCACCGATCCGCCCCCCGCCGGCCACGGCGGCCCGCTCCCGGTGAGTTCCGCACCCAGGCGGGGTGGAGCTCGTGCGGTTCCGAGCCAGCCCGCGACGACGCCGGGAAGTCCCTGCCGCTCCCGGCCGCACGTGGGGTGACGGGTGGTGTTGACGAGGGTGGGGCAGCCGTGTCGGGCGCCGACGCCTGTTCGGGGCGGGGTGCCGGGGGCGGGCCGGCCGGTCGGCCGGTCGGCACGTCGGGTTCCGCCACCGCATAGGCGCGAGCGGTGACCTTCACCGGTGGGACCAGCCCCCCGAGGGGGGCCGCTTCGACCAGGGCTTCGATCTCGTCACCCTGGACTCGTAGCGTCAGGCTCGCCCCGACCGGCGCGACCCGCCGGATCGCGACCTCCGCCCGGCCCTGCTCTCCCCGTGCGGCGAGCCTGGCGGCGATCCCGGCGGCGTCCTGGCAGCGCAGTTGGGCGACCATCACGGCGAGAGCGCCGATGGCGAGTGCGAGAACCACGGCCAGGGAGCAGGTGGCCAGTGCTGCCTCCACCGTGACGGCGCCCCGCTCAGCGCTGACGGCGACCTCCTCGCGCGGGGTGCGCGCGACAGGTCGTTCACGGGCCGCTGCCATCAGAAGCCCACGGAGAGGGCGCGTTGGACCAACGAGGCGAGTGCGGAGGCCACGGAGTCACCGGTGACCAGCGTGTACAGCACCGCCGCGAGCGCGGCGGCAGCCACTGTCCCGATCGCGTACTCGGCGGTGCTCATCCCCTCCTCGCCGGTCGTGGCGGACGCGGGGAGCACCTGGGCCGGTCCTCGTGAGGGGGACACCGAACGATGACGCCCGGGCGCCGCTCGTGTCCGGGACCGGGCCACCCACCTGGCGGCGTGCCACGACGGCCAGGACGGTCGCGGCTGGTCGGGTCGCCGAAGACGGCGGTAGAGACGGGCCAGGGGCGATGGCCCCTGGAACGACGGGCGGGACATCGGCTGCTCCTCAGGGAAGGGGGTGGGTGGAGGCGGTGTGGACGGTGGAGGGTGGTCGAGTCACCAGGTCGAGAGGACGTCGGCGGCCAGTCCGACGAGCACGGGCACGACTCCGAGCAGGAGGAATGCGGGAAGGAAGCACAGGGCGAGTGGCGCGGCCACCAGCACGCCCGCCCGTTGCGCGTCGGCCTCGGCGGTGTCGAGGGCGGCCGCTCGCGATTCGCGCGCCAGCCGTTCCGCTGTCTCCGCCAGCGCCGACCCAGCGCTCGCGCTGCGCCGCACGGCGGTGGCCAGCTCCCGCAGCTCCGGTTGGGCGCGGGCGGGTCTCCAGGCGGTCGCGGCGTCCTCCCCCCGCACGAGGAGGTCGGCGACCAACCGCAGGGGGCGGGCCACGACGCGGCAGTCCGAGTGGTCGAGCTCGTCGGACGCCAGCCGAACGGCGGCGGGTGGTGACATCCCCGAACGCAGGCAGGCCGCGAGCAGGTCCCAGGTGGCGGCGAGGGTCGCGGGGTCCGGCGGCCGGCTCCGCCGCCGGCCGGCGTGCCAACGGTCCACGAGGACGGTGAGCACCGCAGCGGCCACTCCGACCGGCAGGGCGGCTGGCCCCTCCGCGAGGAGGAACCCGACAACCGCCGCCGCCCCCGCTCGGACCGCCGGCCCGTTGGTCAGGATCTTCACCCGGCGCTCGTGGACTGGGCTGGTGGTCCGAAGGCGACGCCGTGCCACCCGCCAACCGAGTGGCGCGACCACGACCGCCACCGCCCAGACCATGATGGTGACGGCCGTCATCGGATCGTCCTGGTCGTCAGGTGGTGGATCCACCAGGAACCGGTGGTGACGAGCAACGACCCGGCGACGAGCAGGGCTCCGCCGGCGCTCGTACCCAGCAGGACCGCGACCGGCCCCGCCCCGACCGCCTCCCCCAGCCCGAGCGCGAGGAGGGGGAGTCCGGCCAGCAGTGTTCCCGTGGCCCGGGGGCCGGCCATCCTCGCCCGCACGTTGTCGGCGAACCGAAGCCGGTGCGCCACGTCGGAGCGCACGGCGTCCAGGACGAGTGCCAGCGGCAGCCCGTGGGTGGTCGCCAACGACCAGGCGCGACCGAGCCGGGCGGGGACGTCGGAGGAGAGCCCGGTGGCGACTGGCCGCGCCAGTTGGCGTTCGACGTCGCCTCCCAGGTGAACCGTGGCCGCCACCCGATCCAGCAGAGCCGACACCTCCGACCCGCTGTCGGCGGCGGCACGCCGCACCGCCGCTTCCGGGTGGGCGCCGGATCTGAGGTCGGCGACCAGCCGGCCCAGGCTGGCGCACCAATCCCTGGTCACGTCGAGCGTTCGGGCGATGCGACGAGACGCGCCTCGGCGCGCCCACCACCCCAGCAGCACCACGAAGCTGGAGACCCCGAGCGCCCAGCCGCCGACCAGACCCGCGATGGCGGGACCGAGGAGGACGATGGCTCCGGTCGCGTGGCGCGTTGCCCGTCCTCCCAGCCCGCGCTCGGGCCCCGCGGCGCCGCGCCTCAGCCGACGAACAGCGCCGCCCCCGGGCAGCGGAAGCAGGGCCGTGCCGATGGCCAGCGTGATCAGGCCGAACACGAAGCCCACCCCCCTCGGTGGCGCACCAGCTCCGCCAGGTCCTCCCACGCCGGCCCCCGCCCAGCTCCCCGCCGCCATGCTGGCGTGACCACGACCCGGTCGGTCTCCTTCGCCAGGACGCTGATCGAGTCGAGGACCCGGTCGCCGCCGGGTAGGCGGACCATGTGCAGCACGAGCCGGACAGCCGCTCCCAGCTGGCTGTGCAGAGCGGCCCGCCCCAGCCCTCCCAGGGCGGCCAGCGCCTCCACCCGGGCTGGCACCTCGGCGGGCGAGTTGGCGTGCAGGGTCCCGGCTCCGCCCTCGTGGCCGGTGTTCAGGGCGGCCAACAACTCGCACACCTCCTCACCGCGCACCTCGCCGACGACCAACCGGTCAGGTCGCATGCGCAGCGCCTGGCGGACGAGGTCGCGGGTGCTGATGCGACCGGCTCCCTCGACGTTGGGGGGACGGACGACGAGTCGTACGAAGTGCGGGTGGTCCGGGCGCAGTTCGTGCGCGTCCTCGACGCAGACGACGCGTTCCCCTGGCGGGACCGCACCGAGCATCGCCGCGAGCAGGGTGGTCTTCCCCGAACCGGTCCCGCCCACCACGAGGAAGGAGAGGCGGGCGAGCACCACCTGGCGCAGCAGCACCGCGATGCTCTCGTCGAACGTGCCGCTGGCCCGGAGTCCGGCCAAGGTGTGCGCGGCGGGCCGGAGAACCCGGAGCGACAGGCTGGTGGACCGCACGATGGGTGGCAGCACCGCGTGCAGGCGGACCTCGCCGTGCGACGTGGTCTCGGGAAGCCAGGCGTCGACGAAGGGAGACGCCTCGTCGAGACGCCTCCCGACCGCCGCCGCGAGCCGTTGGGCGAGCCGGCGGACCGCGTCCTCGGTATCGAAGGAAACGTCGGCTCTCACGAGGCCGCCGCCCCGGTCGACCCACACCTCGTCCGGGCTGGTGACCAGCACATCGGTCACAGTGGTGTCCCGAACGAGTTCGGCCAGCGGGCCCAGGCCCGCGAACTCCTGGTGCAGGACGCGGAGGGCGTGCAGGACGTCGGCATGTCCCACCACACCGGCCTCGGCGCGAACCGCGCGAGCGATGGCGGTGGGGGTCGTGGGCGACGCCGATTCGGCCAGTCTGCGGCGAGTGCGGGCGACGAGCGCTCCGGAGCGCACCCGCTCACCGGCGGTCGTGCTCGTCGAGGGATTCACGCCGCGCTCCCCTGCGCCGCCGACGGACCCGCCGCGCCGAGCACCCGTTCCGCCGCCGTGGCGAGAGGGCCGCGTGGACGGCCTCGGAAGGCTCCCCGGTCCAGGCGCCCCGCCAGACCTGGCTCCGGTCTCATCGTCGTCAGCACCGGGACTCCGACGGCTGTCGAGACGTCCCGTGCGGTGAGTCCTCCCGGAGCCGGGCCACGGACGACCAGTCGGGGTTCGCAACCGTGGTGGGTGAGCCGACGGACGAGCGCACCGGCCGCGGCGCAGGCCCGGACCTCCGCGGGAACGACGAGCACGCAGAGCGTGAGCCGCCACAGGCACGCCACGACGGCGGGAGGCAGCTCCCGGGGCAGGTCGAGGACCACGGGTTCTCCGGCTCGGTGCCCGGCGTCGAGGACGGCGAGCAGTGCTTCCGGGCTGGGCGGCTCGGTCGGCGCTCCTCCGGCGCTCGGACGGTCGCAGGACAGCACCGTGAGCCGTCCCGCCCCCTCGTCCACCGCGGGGAGAGCCGAGCGCAACGTGCTCGCGGTAAGCCGCCCGGTGGCGGTCGAGCAGCCCGACCACCGCAGGCCCGACACCTTCTCCATGCCCAGCGCCAGGTCGAAGCCCCCTCCGAGGGGATCGCAGTCGACCAGCAGCGGATGGCCGCCCCGCCTGGCCGAGGCCCAGGCCACCGAGGCGGCGAACGTGGATGCTCCCGCCCCGCCCCGGCCACCGAGGACACCGACGACGGGGGCGGCGCGGGTGGCGGGGGGCTCGGTGGCGTCGGCCAGCGCGGTGACCAGGAGTTCGTCGTCTCCGGGGAGTGTGACGACCCGGTCCACGCCCAGCAGCACCGCCGCGCGCCAGTTCCCTTCGGGCAGCGGACTGGTCGAAACCGCGAGAACTCCCCGTCTCCGCCCGAGGCCGGCCTCGGGCAACCGGGGCAGGGTGTCCGCGCCGACCAGCACCAGGGGTGCGGCCGCCCACCGCCGTCGCGCCTCGGCGATGTCCCACACCCGATCGACTTCGCACCCGGCCGCGGCCGCGACCCGCAGCACCTCGTCAGCGAGCTCGTCGTCCTCGACGAGCACCAGCGTTCGCGTCTCCACCGCGCACCTCCTGTCCGGACGGCTGCCGGGACGACGTCCCGAACTCGCGTCTCCACAGTGGCCCGGTCTCCGGATTCCGACGAGGGGCTGGACACCGCCCTGTGGACAACCGTCGGTTGTGGACAACTCGGCCGCCGAGCCGCGTCCCGGGCCGACCGAGGAGTACGTCTCCCCACCGGCCACTGCCAGGTGTCACGCCGGTGTCACGCTGCCGACCGCACGGCTCCGAGCCGGCTGGTGTCCGCGCCCCCCGGGGGGCGAGGGACCCCTTCCGCGCAGGGGTGGGGTGACGGGGAGTCCCCGGGCCAGCGGGGTCCCTCCCGCCGCGCGAACGGCGATGCGACGAGCCCCCGCGTCGGACGGAGCGGGGGTCGCCGCTTCCGGTGGGCGGCGCGGGGCACGTCCGCGCGGCGACCTCGGCGCTCCAGGCCCCGCTCGCGTCGGGCGGGGTCCCTCGGCTCGGCTCCGGGCGCGCCCCGAAGCCGCTCGCCGCACCGGGAAGCGGGAACACCGCGAGCTTGCCGGCGTCCAGGTCGCTGATCGGCACCGTTCCCCGAGGCGGGCGTCCGGACGGCCCACCGAGGAGGCGGGAGGAACGGGATGGCCTCGGCCGGCGCGGGTCAGGAGCGCGGAACCCACGGCGCGCGTGGAGGGGCCTGGGCGGGTCGCGTGCTGGCGGGTGACCGACCCCGGAGATGGGACGACCCCCGCCAGGGGGGAGGGACGGGGGTCGTCAGGGGTTCAGCCCCGGGGGGTCGAGCTGAACCCGTCCGGCGCTGCCGGACGTCTCTACTGTATCCCGCTCGGAGGCTCCGATGCGCCGAGTCCGCGCGAGCGCTCACCCACTATGACCTACCGGCACCTATGCTGTCGACGTGACGGCCACGAAGAGCGCCGAGCAGACGACGCGGCCCCCCAGGGTGGCCGCGTTCTTCGACCTCGACAAGACAGTCATCGCGAAGTCGAGCACCCTCGCGTTCAGCAGGCCCTTCTTCCAGGAAGGGCTCATCAACCGCCGCGCGGTGCTCAAGAGCGCGTACGCGCAGTTCGTCTTCATGCTCGCCGGGGCCGACGCGGACCAGACCGACCGGATGCGCGCGCACATCACCTCGCTCTGCGCCGGGTGGGATGTGGAACAGGTCCGGTCCATCGTGGAGGAGACCCTGCACGACATCGTCGATCCCCTGGTCTACAAGGAGGCGACCCAGCTCATCGCCGACCACCGCGAGCAGGGGCACGACGTGGTCGTGGTGTCGGCGTCCGGGGAGGAGGTGGTGGCCCCGATCGCGCGGATGATCGGCGCCGACCACAGCATCGGCACGCGAATGGTGGTCACGGAGGGCCGCTACACCGGGGAGATCGACTTCTACTGCTACGGGGAGAACAAGGCCGTCGCCGTGGCGGAGCTCGCGGAGACGCGCGGGTACGACCTCGGCTCGAGCCACGCCTACTCGGACTCGGTGACCGATCTCCCCCTGTTGGGCGCGGTCGGCCATCCCACCGTGGTCAACCCCGACCGCGCGCTGCGCAAGGAAGCCGCGCAGCGGGGGTGGCCGTCGTTGACCTTCGACCACCCGGTCTCGCTCCGCAACAAGATCCCCACCCCGTCCGGGACGGCCGTGGCGGCGGCGGCCGTGGGCCTCGGGGCGGTCGCGGCGGCCGGTGTCGCCTGGTTCGGGGTTCGCCGTCGTCGGAACCGCGGCTGAGACGAGGCCACCCCTAGCCGGCCTTTCCACTCGAACGGGCACCTTGCCGGGGGCGGTGAGTCGAGCTACAAAGGAGTTGAGGAGCCCGTACGGCCAGGGATGACGCGGAGGAGAAGCGTCATCCACCCCGGAAGGGCGCCTGGCTCGAACGGCGGGCACCCACGCTCAGCACGCCGCGGGAGGCTTTCGTCGGCAAGGGACTGCGTACGGGACGCCGGACGCCGAGTCCTGAAAGTACGACACAGTTGAACGCCTGGGGCCGCGCTCAGTTCCTGTCGGATGGCGCGCTCCCCTCCACCCGAGGGGAGCGCGCCATCGTCCGTCTCCACCGCCGCGCCCCCACCGCCGCCGTGGAACGGTCGCACGGGACCCTCGCCCACCCGTGCCTCCCTCTCGTCGAGCGCGCGGCGGGCTCGGACCGGCTCCCGCTCGGCCCTCCTCCTGCCCCCGCGCCGGGTGCGGCCACCACCTGAACGGGTCAGCTCGCCACCGCTCGTAGGGTCGCTCTCCTGGCCTTCCCGAGCGCCGCCGGCGGGGCCCCTGCCTGACGGCGGCACCCCCGCCCCCTCCTCGCTCCGGCACCACTCCATCGAGTAATAACCTGGCTCAAGATCCATCCGTTCGGGCCCGGGAGCACCAAAGCGCCACGCCCTGGCAACACGCTGCGTGGTGTGACGTTGACCCTCCATCACCAGGTGGGTAGCTTCCAGAGCGGGACCCCAGTCGGTCAGGCGTTGACGTGACGACTGGGCCGCCACCACCGTGAGCTCCGGCCCACCGCTGCTTCCAGGAGGTTTGATGGGCACGACACGCAGGTCCCGGCAGCTCCTCGCACTGGGGGTGGGAGCGGCCCTGCTGGCCGGGTGCGCCGGAGGCGGCACATCTGACGGTTCCGAGTCGGCGGCGCCGGGCGGCGGGGAGGCCGCCGACGCGATGACCGAGTGGATCGACGAGACCATCGCCGGCATGAGCCTGGAGGAGAAGGTCGGCCAGCTCTTCGTCACCTACGTCTACGGCACCAGCGCCGACACGGCCCACGACAGCAACCTGGAGGAGTTCGGCCTGGCCACCCCCGCGGAGATCATCCAGCGGTACCACCTGGGCGGCATCATCCACTTCTCCTGGACCGACTCGCTGGAGAGCCCTCGGCAGGTGGCCGAGCTGTCGAACGGAGTGCAGGACGCCGCGCTCTCCTCGGGAGCCGGTGTCCCGCTCACCATCTCCATCGACCAGGAGCAGGGCGCCGTCCTCCGGTTCGGCGCCCCGGCCACGGAGTTCCCCGGCAGCATGGCGTTGGGAGCGGGCCGCAGCGTGGAGGACGCCCGTGCGGCGGCCGCCATCACCGGACAGGAGCTGCGGGCGGTCGGCATCACCCAGAACTTCGCGCCCGTCGCGGACGTGAACGTCAATCCGGCGAACCCCGTGATCGGGGTGCGTTCCTTCTCCTCCGACCCGGAGCTCGCGGCCGACTTCGTCACCGCCCAGGTCGAGGGTTACCAGGACTCCGATGCGCCGGAACGAACCGTGTCGAGCTCGATCAAGCACTTCCCCGGGCACGGCGACACCAACGTGGACAGCCACCACGACCTCCCGGTCATCGAACACACCCGGGAGGAGTGGGAGGAGTTGGACGCTCCTCCGTTCCGAGCCGCGATCGAGGCGGGCGCGGACTCGGTGATGAGCGGCCACCTCATGGTGCCCGGTCTCGACGACTCGGGGATGCCGGCGACGCTCTCACCGACGATCCTCACCGGCATGCTCCGGGAGGAGCTGGGCTTCGACGGCCTGATCTACACCGACTCGCTGCAGATGGAGGGGGTCCGCTCGCAGTACCCGGATGACCGCATCCCGGTGCTCGCGTTGCTCGCGGGCGCCGACCAGCTGCTGATGCCGCAGCACCTGGACGTGGCGGTCCAGGGCGTGCTGGACGCCGTCGGGTCCGGCGAACTCACCGAGGAACGGATCGAGGAGAGCGTGCGGCGGGTGCTGCGCGCCAAGTGGGACCGGGGCATCGTCGCCGAGCCGCACGTGGACCCGGACCACGCCGAGGCGTTCGTGGGTTCCGAGGAACACCTCGCCACGGCGCGGGAGATCACCGACCGCACCGTGACGGTGCTCCGGAACGACGCCGACCTGCTGCCGCTCGACTCGGCACCGGGCAGCGTGCTGGTGGCCGGGTGGGACGAGGCGACGACCGCCGCGTTGGCGGAGGGCTTCGGCGAGCGCGGCGCGACCACGACGACGCTGCCCAACGACTTCCAACCCAGCCGGGAGCAGATCGGCCGGGCGACGGCGGCCGCCGGGGAGCACGACCTCACCGTGGTGCTCACCAACGGCGCGTGGCAGGACGCGCGCTCGGGGCAGCGGGACCTGGTGCGCGAGCTCGTTGCCACGGGGCAACCGGTGGTGGCGGTGGCCGTGCGGGACCCCTACGACGCCGCGTACGTGGAGGAGGCCGGGACCTGGGTGGCGACCCACTCCTTCAACCGGGTGACCATGGGATCGCTGGCCCGGGTGCTGCTGGGGGAGACGAGTCCTCGGGGTTCCCTGCCCGTCTCGGTGCCCGAGCCGGCCGGTTCCGGCGACCGGTTCCCCTTCGGCCACGGTTTGAGCTGGTGACCGGCGATGGCGGGACGAACGGGCGAGAGCGGGACGGCTGGCCGGTCCTCCCGGGGGCTGAGCAGGCGCGGCTTCCTGACGGCCACGGCCGTGACACCGGTCCTGGCGGCGGGTGCGGGTACCGCGCTTGGCTCGACGGTTGAGGAGGGCTCCGGCGCCGCCCTCGCACGCCAGGGCGGACCGGTGCGCACCGGAGCCGACCAGCTGGCGGCGCGGGCCTGGGCACCGCTGGCGGGACGTCGGTTGGGGGTGTTGAGCAACCCCACGGCGGTGCTCGCCGACCTGGAGCATGTCGTGGACTCGATGCACGCGGCCGAGGGAGTGGACGTTGTCGCCGCGTTCGGCCCGGAGCACGGGTTCCGGGGCACCTCGCAGGCGGGCGGTTCGGAGGGCGACTACGTCGACCCGAGGACCGGCATCCCCGTGTACGACGCCTACGGGGTCGACGCGGGGGCTCTGGCGGCGATGTACCGGAAGGCCGGGGTGGACACGGTGGTGTTCGACATCGCCGACGTGGGTGCCCGCTTCTACACCTACATCTGGTCGATGTACACCGCGATGCACGCCGCCGCGCTGGCCGGGGTCTCGTTCGTGGTACTCGACCGTCCGAACCCGATCGGTGGCCGGGCGGACGGACCCCAGCTCGACCCGGCGTTCGCCTCGGGGGTCGGCCGGAAGCCAGTGGTGTTGCGGCACGGCATGACGGCCGGGGAGCTGGCCGGCCTGTTCGACGCCGAGTTCCTTCCCGAGGACGCGGGCTCCGGAGTGCCCTCCCTTGAGGTGGTGCGCCTGGAGGGCTGGGACAGGGGGCAGGTGTTCGTCGACACCGGACTTCCGTGGGTCCCACCGAGCCCGAACATGCCCACTCCCGACACCGCGACCCTGTACCCGGGCACCTGCCTGTTCGAGGGGACGGTGCTCTCGGAGGGCCGGGGCACGACACGTCCGTTCGAGACGGTGGGCGCGCCGGGCCTGGACTGGCGGTGGGCGGGGTGGCTCAACGATCGGGGCTTGCCGGGCGTCCGGTTCCGGGAGACCTACTTCGTGCCCACCTTCGGCAAGCACGAGGGGGTCCAGTGCGGCGGCGTGACCGCGCACGTGACGGATCCGGCGGCCGTGGACCCGATCGAGGTCGGGGTGAGCATGCTGGTGTCGGCGCGCCAGCTCTACCCGGACGAGTGGGGCTGGCGTCCCGACCACTTCATCGACAAGCTGGCCGGGTCGGCCACGCTGCGCACGATGGTGGACGCGGGTGCCCCGGTCGAGGAGATCACCGGGTCCTGGGCCGCCGAGCTGGCCGAGTTCGAGGAGCGGCGGGCTCCCCACCTCACTTACCCGGGGAGGTGACCGTGCGCGCCACCCTGTCCACCCTGTGCGTGACGGCGGTGTTCCTGGCGAGTGGTCTTGGCTGGGGGGTCGGGGAGACGTCGGCGAGTTCCTCGTGGTCGGCGGAGTCGTGTCCGACGTTGCGCGAGGGGTCCCCGGAGGAGCTCGGCCTGGACTCCACGCCGCTCGTCGAGACGGCGGACCGGCTGCGGCGCTGGGCGGAACCCGCCACGGGCCGTCCCCTCTTCGCCGGGGCCGCGGTGTTGTACGCCCACCAGAACGTGGTGCTGCGGCGGGACTCCGCGGGGTACGCGCTCCGGTACGCGGACGGCGAGGGCCGTGAGCTGCCAGGCGAGGAGCAGCGCCCTGCCGGGACGGGCACGGTGTTCGACATCGCCTCGCTGTCGAAGCTCTTCACGTCGGTGCTCGTCATGCGGCAGGTGGAGGAGGGCGCCCTGCTGTTGGACGCCCCGGTGTCCCGGTACGTCCCCGAGTTCGGTGACAACGGCAAGGAGCGGGTGACCCTTCGCCAGCTGTTGACGCACACCTCCGGGCTCGAGCCGTTCCTGCCGCTGTGGCGGGACTGGCCGGATCGGGAGTCCCGGCTCCGGGCCGTCCTCGCGGTACGCCCGCAGGTGCCCCCGGGAAGCGCCTACGTCTACTCCGATCTGAACATGATCGCGTTGATGGTCGTGCTGGAGCGGGTGACGGGCCTGCCACTGGACGAACTGTTGCGGCGGGACGTCACCGAACCGCTCGGGCTGGCTGGCACCGGGTTCCGGAACGCGGACGACCCGGTGGGTGACGTCGCGGCCACCGAGTACCAGGTCGTGCCGGCCAGGGGGATGGTGCACGGCGAGGTGCACGACGAGAACGCCTGGTCGCTCGGCGGGGTCTCCGGCCACGCCGGGATGTTCTCCACCATCGACGACCTCGCGGTGTTCGGTCAGACGATGCTCAACGGCGGGTGCTACGGCGGGGCCAGGATCCTCCGGCCGAGCACGGTTCGCCAGATGCTCACCAACCACAACGACGCCTTCCCGAGCAACCCCCGGGGGCTGGGCTTCGAGTTGGACCAGCCCTTCTACATGGGAGGGCTGAGTGGTCCCCTCACCGCCGGGCACACCGGCTACACGGGTACCTCGTTGGTTCTCGACCCGCTCTCGAACTCGGTCGTCGTGTTGCTCACGAACCGGGTGCACCCCTCTCGGGACTGGGGCTCGATCAACCCAGCACGGGCGGCGGTGTCCGATGCGCTGGCCTCCGTGGTCGGCCGCGGCGACGGGAACTCTCCGTAGCCCTGTCGCCCCCGCCGGACCTCGGCCCGTGATCACGCTTCGTGGTCACGGGCCGATCGCGTTCGGCCGCCCCCGACGCGGCCCGTCCCATCCCGGCCCTTTTCCCACCACCATCCGTTGCGGTGAGCGCGCAACCACTAACGGGTGGCTTTGACACGTTTCGTAAACAAGCGGGCAACGGTGATAACGCGGGTGGCCCGTTCGGCGATAGGCCGTTCCGCAACGGCGTTTCTCGGGTTTTCGCGACGTTCCTGGTGGTGGAACGGCCTTCGAGGCGATCGAGATAACCGAGTGATGACGAGATGGATACGAGGATTGACCAATCAAAATGATTGTTAGTAAGTTTCCGACGTGACGAAGCGTATCGGGCAGAGCGCGGCGCAGACCGAGGGCAGCCCTCTTGTTCGGATCCGCTCACTGCTACCTGGCCTGGCCCGAGCGGAGCAGCGAGTAGCCAACGTCGTACTGGAGGACCCGGCGGCGGTCACGCACCGCAGCATCACCGAGGTGGCGGAGGCCGCCGGGACGAGCGAGACGACGGTGACCCGGTTCTGCAAGGCGATCGGCATCCGCGGCTACCCGGAACTGCGGCTCGCCCTCGCCGCGGACACCGCCCGGAACGCCGTCCGCGACGAGCAGAAGCTCGGCGGCGAGATCGGCCCCGGCGACGACCTGCACGACGTGATCGGCAAGGTCGCCTACGCCGACGCCCGGGCGGTCGAGGAAACCGCCGAACAGCTCGACCCCATCGCCCTCCGCAAGGTCGTGGACCGCGTCTCCGCCGCTCGCCGGGTGGACGTGTACGGCGTGGGGGCCAGCGCCTTCGTCGCGATGGACCTCCAGCAGAAACTGCACCGGATCGGGCGAGTCTCGTTCGCCTGGAACGACAAGCACATCGCGCTGACCTCGGCCGCGGTGCTCTCCGAGGACGATGTCGCGGTGGGCATCTCGCACACCGGCTCGACGGCCGACGTCATCGAGGCGCTGCGGGTGGCCAGGGCGAGGGGAGCCACCACGGTGGCCATCACCAACTTCCCCCGCGCGCCCATCACCGAGGTGGCGGACCATGTGCTCACCACCGCCGCCCGGGAGACCACCTTCCGCAGCGGCGCGATGGCGAGCCGAATCGCACAGCTCACGTTGATCGACTGCCTGTTCATCGGGGTCGCCCAGCAGCACTACGAAACGGCTCAGGAGGCGCTGGAGGTCACCTACGCCGCGGTCGTGGGACAGCGCCTGGGAAGTCGCCCGGATGGCAGGCGCAAGGCGAGGGACGGCATCTGATGAACATGCGGACGGGCCAGACGGTGGTACGCGTCAACTCCCCCACGGAGACGCGCAACCCGAGAACGACGGACATCGACCTGCTCCCCAGCGCCGACATCCTCAGGATGATCAACTCCGAGGACCGGCTGGTGCCCGACGCCGTCCGCGAGGTGCTCCCGCAGCTCGCGATCGCGGTGGACCTGGCGGTCCACGCGCTGCGTTCCGGCGGCCGGGTGCACTACGTGGGAGCGGGCACCTCCGGCCGGCTCGCGGTCCTCGACGCGGCCGAACTGATGCCCACCTACAACGTTCCACCGGACCTGTTCGTGGTCCACCAGGCCGGTGGTGAGGCCGCCTTCGCCCACGCCCTGGAGGGCGCGGAGGACGACGCCGACGCCGGTGCCTCCGCGATCGAACGGGCGGCGGGTGCCCGCGACTTCGTGCTCGGGCTCACCGCGTCCGGGCGGACCCCCTACGTGATCGGGGCGCTGACCGCCGCCCGGCGGTTGGGAGCCACGACGGCGCTGGTGAGCGCGAACCCCTCCAACCTGGAGACCTGCCGGCAGCAGGCCGACGTGGCACTGGCCGTGGACACCGGCCCCGAGGTCATCGCCGGTTCGACCAGGATGAAGGCGGGAAGCGCCCAGAAGCTGGTGCTGAACGCCTTTTCCACCGCGGTGATGGTCCGGCTCGGCCGCACCTACTCCAACCTGATGGTCAGCATGCAGGCGAGCAACGCGAAGCTGCGCGGACGGACGGTGACGATCCTTCGCGAGGCCACGGGTGCCGACGACGTCACCTGCGAACGGGCGTTGACCGAAGCCGAGGGCGAGGTCAAGACCGCGCTGGTGACCCTGCTCGCCGGCGTCGACGCCGACCGGGCGCGACAGGCACTCGACGAGGCGGACGGGCACGTCCGGGCCGCCCTGACCGAGCTGACGCACGCCTGAGGCGCCACGGGCCCGGCGGTGCCCGGCAGTCGGAGGAGACCGCCGGGCACCGGTCCGAACGACGCGGGCGTCAGTCGTCGGCGGGTTTGCCCAGACCCGAGGAGATCAACTCCATGACCGAGGAGTCCTGCAACGTCGTGACGTCACCGAGTTCGCGCTTCTCGGCGACGTCCCGCAGCAGGCGGCGCATGATCTTGCCCGACCTGGTCTTGGGAAGCTCGGGGACGACCATGATCTGCCGGGGTTTGGCGATGGGACCGATGACCGTCGCCACGTGCTGGCGCAGCTCGGCCACGAGCTCGTCGCCGCCCGCGTGTTCGGTGGCGTCCCCGCGGAGGATCACGAACGCGACGATCCCCTGGCCGGTCGCCGGGTCGCTGGCGCCGACGACCGCCGCCTCGGCCACGGCGGCGTGGGAGACCAGCGCCGACTCGACCTCGGTGGTGGAGATGCGGTGGCCGGAGACGTTCATGACGTCGTCCACCCTGCCGAGCAGCCACAACGCGCCGTCCTCGTCGTACTTCGCCCCGTCGCCCGCGAAGTAGTAGCCGCGATCGGCGAACCGCGACCAGTAGGTGTCCCGGAAGCGCTCGTCGTCACCCCAGATGCCGCGGAGCATCGCCGGCCACGGCTCGGTCAACACCAGGTACCCACCCCCGCCGGGGCCGACCGGCTCACCCGTCTCGTCGACGATCTCCGCCGAGATCCCGGGCAACGTCCGCATGGCGGAACCGGGCTTCGTCGCCGTCACCCCGGGCAGCGGGGAGATCATGATGGCGCCCGTCTCGGTCTGCCACCAGGTGTCCACGACCGGGGTCGCCCCGCCGCCGATGTGTTGGCGGTACCAGATCCACGCCTCCGGGTTGATCGGCTCACCGACGCTGCCCAGCAGGCGCAACGAGGACAGGTCGTAGTTGGCCGGGATGTCGCTGCCCCACTTCATGAACATCCGGATCGTCGTGGGAGCGGTGTACAGGATCGACACCCGGTAGCGCTGCACGATCTCCCACCAGCGGCCCTCGTGCGGGGTGTTGGGCGTGCCCTCGTACATGACGGAGGTGGCGCCGTTGGCGAGCGGACCGTAGACGATGTACGAGTGCCCGGTGACCCAGCCGATGTCGGCGGCGCACCAGTACACGTCGGTCTCGGGTTTGAGGTCGAAGACGGCGTGGTGGGTGTAGGCGGCCTGGGTCAGGTAGCCACCCGAGGTGTGCAGGATCCCCTTCGGCTTCCCCGTCGTGCCGGAGGTGTAGAGGATGAAGAGCGGGTGTTCCGAGTCGAAGTCCTCCGGGGTGTGCTCGGGGGACTGCCGGTCGACGGTCTCGTGCCACCAGAGGTCCCGGTCCGCCGTCCACTCCACGTCGGCGCCGGTCCGGTTGACCACGAGGACGTGGCGGACGCTGGGCGCGTCCCGCAGCGCCAGGTCGACGTTGGACTTCAGGGGTAGCGCCTTGCCGCGCCGGTACTGCCCGTCGCTGGTGATGACCAGCTTCGCCTCGGCGTCCTGGATGCGGGCGCGCAACGCCTCCGCCGAGAACCCGCCGAACACGACGCTGTGGGTGAGCCCGAGTCGCGCACAGGCCAGGAGGGCGACCACCGCCTCCGGGATCATCGGCAGGTACACGGCGACGCGGTCACCGGACCGCAGACCCAGTTCCGTCAGCGCGTTCGCCGCGCGCGACACCTCGGCGCGGAGGTCCGCGTAGGTGATGGTCCTCGTGTCACCGGGTTCGCCCTCCCAGTGGATGGCCACGCGGTCGCCGTGGCCGGCCTCCACGTGCCGGTCCACGCAGTTCACCGCGACGTTCAGCCGGCCCCCGACGAACCAGCGGGCGAAGGGCGCGTCCGACCAGTCCAACACCTCGTCCCACCGGGTCTCCCAGCGCAGGCGGTCGGCCTGGTCGGCCCAGAACGCCAGGCGGTCCCGGTCGGCCACCCGGTAGAGGTCCGGCGTGGCGTTGGCCTGGGACGCGAACCGCTCGCTCGGTGGGAACTCCCTGCTCTCGCGAAGCAGGTTGTCCAGGGTGACGGCGTCGTGCTCGGCCTCGGAGTGACCGGTGTCGTTGGTCATCGCGAAGGACCTCCCCTGCGTGGTCTACATCATCATGTGAGGGTGACCGTAGACGTCGGGCGGCCTTCTGGGTAGCAGCCCGAGGTCCGAGCCGGGGAGTCCGCGCGAGCTCCGCGGCGGCGCCAGGACGCCCCCACCTCCCCCGTCCGGGTGGCGACCCGGATGTCCGCCCGGACGGTGGTGGTCGCCAACCGGGGGCGGCGCCGGCTGGTGTCGCGGTGCCCACCGGTTGGGTACTGTCCGCCTCATGACCGACCCCCTCGCCCCGCTGCTCGGCCTTCCCGGCGTGGAGGAGGCCGTGCGGCGTGCTCGCGCCGACGTCGACGCGGTGCACCGCCACCCCGCGAACCGGCGCGGCTGGGCCACCACGGGCGCGGAGGCCTCCGTGCGGGCTGCCCGCGCCTCGGCGGGGATCGAGGGAGCCGCCGTCACGCTTCCCGACTCCGGTGCGGTCAGCGATCCGGTGCTGGCGGGCTCCCTCCGGCTGGCCGAGGCGCTGGGAGGCCTCCTCCCCACGTGGCAGCGGGCGCCAGGCCAGGTGCTGGCGCGGATGCACGTGCTCGCGGCCGCCGACCTCGTCGACGACGCTGGCCGCGCGGGACTTGGCCGGCCGCGCGCCGACGCTGGTGCCACGGACCGGCTGACGCTGCTCGCCGAGCTGGTGGCCGGTGGCACGCGGGCGCCAGCTCCGGTCCTGGTCGCGGTCGTGCACGGCGAGCTGCTGGCGCTGCGACCGTTCGGTTCGGCGGACGGCCTGGTGGCCAGGGCGGCGGCTCGGCTCACCGCCATCGCGACCGGCCTGGACCCGAAGGGCCTGGTCGTGCCCGAGGTGGCGTTCCTCCGCCGGCGCGACGACTACCGTTCGGCGGCCGAGGGGTTCGCCAGCGGCGACCCGGAGGCGGTCGGCCGGTGGATCCAGCACTGCTGTGCGGCGCTCACCACCGGGGCCACCGAGGCGAACGCGATCGCGGACGCGCTCGCGGGCTGACCCGGGTCAGCGGTCCGAGCGCGGGGGGCGCCGCCGCAGGAGCGCCCGCAGGTCCCCCCAGACGGTCTTGAGGGCCACGAAGACCAACAGCGCGGCGAAGAGCCGGTCGGACAGCCGTTGGTCCATCACCACCGACCACTGGCTGGCGGCGACGGTGGCCAACACCCCGGAGCAGCCGATCCACAACGACGCGCGCAGCGATCCGTTCCCCTTGCGCAGGGCGCGCGCCCCGCCCAGGATCGAGGTCGGGGTGATCACGAGCAGCGAGGTCCCCTTGGCCATCGCCGCGGGCGCGGCGAACCCCAGCTGCATCACCGGAACCATGATGGCCCCGCCCCCGATACCGGTCAGTGCCGAGAGCACGCCGATGGCCAGCCCGATCGGCAGCAGCCACAGCAGCGGCCACCCGGGCCCGACGTCCGAGGACACCTGGGGCGCCGGCCCGACCAACAGGTAGACGGCGGTGCAGATGGACACGACCGCGTAGGCCCACCTCAGCAGGGCGAGCGGCGCCCGGTTCAACAGCGAGGCGCCCAACCAGGCGCCGGTCATGCACCCGACCGCCAGCGGCACGGCCATCCACAGGTTGACCTGGCCGTGCCACGCGTAGGACGCGGCCCCGGCGACCGACAGCGGGGCCAGCGCGAGCAACGAGGTGGCCACGGCCTGCCGCTGGTCGAATCCGACCAGGGTGACCAGCAGCGGAACGATCGCCACGCCACCGCCGAGTCCGAACAGCCCCGACAGCGCGCCCGCGACCAGTCCGATGATCACCAGCTTCGCCCAGGGCACCCCGTCCAGCGTTCTCTCGTCAGCGGCGTTCTCAGACACCCGAGCAACATACGCCGGCCGCCCCGCTCTCCGGGGGCAACGATTACCTAGCTCACCTCGGCGGTTCCGCTTCGGCCGTCCGGCGGAGCGCCACCGGGCCCAGGTGGAGATCACCCGTGTCGCGCGTGCGGGTGTCCGGCGACATGGCACCATGACGCGGTGAGCAGCGCCGGACACCACAGCAACGGACGCTGGGACGGAGAGGGGACACCACCCATCCCCTCGATCCCGCTGTCCGAGGACGACCGCACCGACGGAGCCGCCGGGGAGAAGTCGATCGGCAACCTGGTCCGCCAGGCCACCGTTCACATGTCCACCCTGATCAGGGCCGAAGTCGAGCTGGCGAAACAGGAGATCACGGCCGAGGTCAAGAAGGGCCTGCGGGGCAGCGTCTACTTCGTGCTGGCCCTCACCGTCCTCGCCTTCAGCTCCTTCTTCCTGTTCTTCACGTTCGCCGAGCTGCTGGCGGTGTGGCTGCCCCGGTGGGCGGGTTTCGGAATCGTCTTCCTGCTGATGCTGTTGGTCGCCGGCTTCCTCGCCTACAAGGGATACCGCCGGGTCCGCAGCATCCGCAAGCCCGAACGAACCATCAGCACGGTGCGGGAGACAGCCGCTGGTTTCAGCGGCCACCGGGACCGCCTCGACGGCGGCGACCCGGACCGGACCGGCTGAGCAACCGCCACGGTGAGCCTGCCACCCGACCCGTCCACCGCCCGGCTCGCCGGCCCGTGGGCGCACCACGACGTCTCGGCCAACGGGATCCGCCTGCACGTCGCCGAGCTCGGTGAGGGGCCCCTGGTCCTCCTGCTGCACGGTTTCCCCGAGTTCTGGTGGGCCTGGCGAGGGCAACTCACCGCGCTCGCCGAGGCCGGTTACCGGGCGGTCGCCGTCGACCTGCGCGGCTACGGCGACTCCGACAAGCCCCCCAGGGGGTATGACGGCTGGACGCTGGCCGGTGACGTCGCCGGGTTGGTCAAGGCGCTGGGTGAGCAGCGAGCGCACCTGGTGGGGCACGCCTGGGGCGGCATGTTGGCGTGGACGCTCTCGGCCCTGCACCCGAGGCTGGTCAACTCGATCACGGTCCTCGGTGGCGCGCATCCCCTGGCGTTGCGGCGGGCGATCTGGCTCGGGCTGACCCGACCGTTGCGGCGAACCGCCCGCGCCCAGGCCCGGAGTGCGCGGCACCTCTTCGCCGCGCAACTGCCCCGCCTCCCCGAGACGCGGCTGACCAGGAACGCCGCGAGCCAGGTCGAGGCACTGCTGCGGGGGTGGTCGGGGCCGGACTGGCGGCAGACGTCGGACTTCGCGGAGGTGGCGCGCACGCACCGGACCGCGATGCTCATCCCCGGGGTGGCGCACTCGGCGATGGAGTACTACCGCTGGAGCGTGCGTTCCCAGTTCCGATCCGACGGGCGGCACTTCGCCGAGGCCGTCGACCGGCGGGCCACGGTTCCGGTCCTCCAGGTGCACGGGCGGCTCGACCCGTGTTTCCTCCCCGCGACGGCCGCCAGGTCCAGCCCCTGGACGGGGCCGAGATCGCAGCGCGTGGAACTGCCCGGCGTCGGCCACTTCCCCCACCACGAGTCCCCGGACCGGGTCAACGACCTGCTCGTCCGCTTCCTCACGCGGGTGACGGCCTGATCCGTCACGGGCGGGTTCGGTCCTGACCTCGCCGAGGGTGGCCGGGGCGGATCACCTAGGCGGAGCACTCACCTGTCGGGACCTCGTCGGTCAGACCGGTGGCCGTCCGGACGTCCTCGTCGATCTCGGCGTTGGTGAGCACGTACCCGGTCTCGCTCTGGTCGGCCGCGGCTCCGAACACGACGCCCAGGACCCGTCCGTCCGGGTCGACGAGCGGTCCTCCCGAGTTCCCGCTGCGCACGGCTGACCTGACCGTGTAGATCTCCCGTTCGACCGTGTTCTGGTCGTAGATGTCCGGGCCGGTCAGGGTCATCCGCTGCCGGATCCGGGCTGCGCTCGCCGTGTAGGGGCCGCCCAACGGGTAGCCGAGCACGATCCCCCCGTCGCCGGTCGCCGCGGGGTCCGGGGCGAAGTCGAGTGGTTCGGCGTACAGGTCGGGGACATCGAGCACCGCCACGTCCCGGCTCGGGTCGTACAGGACGACGGTGGCCCGCAGGCTCGCCCGCTCCACCTCCACCGTCACCTGGTCCGCGCCGGCGACCACGTGCGCGTTGGTCATCACGCGGTGCGGTGCGACCACGAACCCGCTGCCGTTGAGCAGGCGCTGGCAGCTCCTCGCCTGGCCGTGCACGCGAACCACGCTCTCCCTGACCCGTCGCACCGTGGCGCTCGCCTGGAGTTCCGGGTCGGGTGGGTCGACCTCCGCCGCCGGGGTTCGGGAGAACGGGTCGAGGACGTGCGGGAACCCGGAGAAGGCGAAGAGCCGTCCGAGTTCGTTGGGGAGCCCCTTCGCCTCGGGTGGCATCACGTCGTCGACGGTCCCGAGCACCCGGGACTCCTTGACCGCGGCCGCCAGCCAGGGCACGGACGCCGCCGAGGTGATCGGGAGGGCGACGAGCCAGGCCACCAGGACGACCATCAGGCCCTGGACGACGCCACCGAGGAAGTTGTCGACGCGGCTCAGCCGGGAGTGCCCCAACCTCCGCTTGATGCTCCTGCCCACGTACACGCCGGCGAGCTGCCCGATGACGACCAGGCTGAACAGGATGCTCAGGGCCACCGCGAGCTGGACGGACGGCCCCTCCAACTGGTCGGCGACCCAGGGCGCCAGCATGAGGCCCCCGACGGCGCCTCCGGCGACACCGAGGCCAGCGCAGATCGCCACCGCCATGCCGTGCCGGACCCCCGAGATGGCGCCGAGCACGACGGCGACCAGGACGGCCGCGTCGACCCAGTTCACTCGCCGACCGTCCCGCCAGCCCCGGCCGGGGCCTCCACCGCCTGCCAGGCATCCGCCAGATCCCGGATGTCAGTGGCGTCCCACGGCTCCGCCCACTCACCGACGGAGAGCAGGCTGGAGATCAGCCCAGCGGTGAACCCCCAGACCAACATCCCCGGCACGGCGAAGGCGGGGCCCACGTACCCCGAGGGGTGCCGGACCTGGAAGCGGTTGCCCGGGTCGGCCAGGTAGCGGACGGGGACCCGGGCGACGGCGGAGGTCTCCGCGAGGTCGACCGGCCGCACCGGCGAGGGCTGCCGCCAGTGCGCGATCACCGGTGTCACCCTGAACTTCGACCGTTGGATGTAGAGCTCCGGCAACAACGCCACCGGACGCACCCCGGCGCGGTGGAGACCGACCTCCTCCTCCGCCTCCCGAATGGCCACCGCCACGGGTCCGTCGTCGCCGTCCTCGGCGACTCCACCGGGGAAACCGACCTGGCCGGGGTGATGGGTCAGTCCGTCAGCCCTGCGCAACAACAGCAGGTCCGGACCCGGGCCCAGCGGGCTGCCGTCCTCCCCGAACAGCACCAGCACCGCGGCGGGTCGGACGCTCTCCGCGACGCCACCACCCGCCGTCGGCGACGGTGACTCCATGTGGTCGCTGGCCGCGACCAGTGGGCCGAGCCAGGGTGGCGTGCTGCGCGGATCGACCAACGCTCCGCCCCGCCCCAGATCGCCGTGAGCGCTCGCTCGCTCGGTCATCGGCCTCCCCCCAGATAGCTCCGCACCGCCTGCTCCACCTCGTCGACGCTGGCGAACGCGCGGGGTGGCTCGACCCGGTGGATGTCGCCGGCAGCATCCACCACGAAGCTGGTCGGCATGACGGGGGCCCGGACCAGGCGTCGGAGCTGGTCCCCGTCCTCGTGCACCGTCGGGAAGCCCACCCCGAGTTCGTCGAGCATCCGCCTACCCGCGTCCCGGTCGCTCTGCACCTGCACCCCGAACACGGGGACGGCGTCCTGGCCCGCCGCGTACTCGTCGAGGACCGGTAGCTCGTCCACGCAGGGCCCGCACCAGGTGGCCCAGAGGTTGACCAGCGCGGGTCCCTCCCCCACCACGGCGGCGAGGTCACCCCGCTCACCCCCGTCGTGCGGGGTCACCGGAACCACGTCGAGCGCGTTGAGCGTGGTCGCCACGGCGGGGTCGGTGGCGTCGTCGGAGGCCGTCGGGGGGAGGGTGTCCCCCTCCCTCGGCCAGAGCGCGACGATGCCCGCGACCGCGAGGACCACCACGACGACGGTCCACCTGACGCTGGACCTCACGTCCGTCCCCCCTGGGCCGGCGGCGTGGGTCCAGCGGCACCGGGACCCGACTCGCCGCTGGTTCCCTCCGGCTCGTCGGGAGTGCCCTCGTGTCCCGGGACGCCGGCCAGCCGGAGCAGTCGGGGGGCTTCGGGGCCCCGGACCAGCCGCTCAGCCAGCAGGGGGTCCGTCGGTCCGGCCCCGAACGAGGGGCAGTCCCTGGCCAGGAGGCAGGCTCCGCAGGCGGGCGTCCTGGAGTGGCACACGCGGCGACCGTGGAAGATCACCCGGTGGGACAGCATGGTCCAGTCCCGCCTGGGGATGAGCTCTCCGACCTCGTGTTCGACCTTGACCGGGTCGTTCTGGTTCGTCCAGCCCCACCGGCGGGTGAGCCGGCCGAAGTGGGTGTCGACCGTGATCCCCGGGATCCCGAAGGCGTCCCCGAGGATGACGTTGGCGGTCTTCCGGCCGATGCCGGGCAGTGCGACGAGGTCCGGCAGGGTGCGCGGCACCTCGCCCCCGTGCCGCTCGACCACGGAGGCGCCCAGCCCCATCAACGCCGACGCCTTGTTCCGGAAGAAGCCGGTCGGACGGATCAACTCCTCCAGCTCGGTCCGGTCCGCCGCCGCGTAGTCAGCAGCCGACCGGTAGCGGCGGAAGAGCGCCGGCGTCACCTCGTTGACCCGCCGGTCGGTGCACTGGGCCGACAGGATCGTGGCGACCGCGAGTTCGAGCGGGGTGGTGAAGTCCAGTTCGCAGTGCGCGTCCGGATAGGCCGTCCGCAGGGTGCGGTCCATGCGCCTCGCCCGGCGGACCAGGGCGAGCCGGGTCTCACCGGCACGGCCGGGGGGCGCGGAGGACTTCGCGGGGGACGGCACTCCCACAGGGTACGGGCGGCGGCCGCCGGGGACGGCGGTTCCCCGCAGAGAGGCGGGTCGGTGGTCGGTCGCGTCGGTACCAGCGGCGGCGGCCCGCTCCGCTGATCGGTTCGCCTGCCCACCTCCTCACCCCTAGCCTGGACGGGGAGAGGTCCAGGGTATTCCGAAAGGGCTACCGGGGTCACCCATGACCCCGGGCGCCGCCACCCACCGTGATGCGCCACCATCGGACACATCATGACTGCCTGGTTCGTCATCGCCGTCCCCGTTGTGATCATGCTCTTCGCGCTCTTCATGGAGCGCGTCGAGAAGGGAATCCGCCACGGGGTCGTTCAGGAGAACGACGTCGAGGAGTTGCTGGAGAACGCTCGCCCGGACGAGGTGCGGGCGCTGTTCAAGCAGGGCATCGGGCGGGCGCTCGAACTCTTCCGGCTGCGCCGCTCGGGGCGCGCGGGAAGGCTGCGTCCACGCAGATCACGCCGCCCGTCTTAGACTGCAAGGAGCGATCGGCGGCACCCATCAGGTATTCGTAACGAGGGGTACCCAGTCACGGGCTGCCGCCGCCTCTCAACAGGAGGGATGAGGTGGACGAGACCCTGGCACGCGCTGGGATCTTCCAGGGTGTCGAGCCGGCGGCCATCGAGGCGCTGACTCAGACACTGGAGCCCGTGGACTTCCCACGCGGCCATGTGATCTTCACAGAAGGTGAGCCCGGCGACCGGCTCTACATAATCCAGTCCGGCAAGGTCAAGGTCGGGCGCAAGTCCCCGGACGGCAGGGAGAACCTGCTGGCCATCATGGGGCCGTCCGACATGTTCGGTGAGTTGTCGATCTTCGACCCGGGGCCGAGGACGTCGACGGCGACCACGGTCACCGAGGTCAGAGCGCTCAGCATGGACCGCCCCGCGCTCCGGGAGTGGATCAGCAAGCGTCCGGAGATCGCCGAGCAGCTCCTGCGGGTGCTGGCGAGGCGACTGCGGCGCACGAACAACATGCTGGCCGACCTGATCTTCACCGACGTACCCGGCCGGGTCGCCAAGGCGCTGCTCCAGCTGGCGCAGCGCTTCGGCAGCCAGGAGGCGGGCCTGCTCCGGGTGACGCACGACCTCACCCAGGAGGAGATCGCCCAACTGGTCGGAGCTTCCCGCGAGACGGTGAACAAGGCCCTGGCCGACTTCGCCCACCGCGGCTGGCTGCGGTTGGAGGGCAAGAGCGTGCTGATCCTGGACCCGGAGCGGCTGGCTCGACGGGCCCGCTGACCCAGGACGCGACCGTCACCCGTGGGACGTGTGGCTCCGCACGTTCCAGGCCCGGGACTCCCAGTGGTGGCGTGCCCCGGCACGCCCATCGGAGGCTCGGCGCCGCCGGTCTGACGCCGGCACCAGATCCGGTTCCTTCGAAACACGCATCGAAGGGTTTCGCCATGACCGTGGGTGCCCAGTACGTGAGAGACGACGGAAGGGTCGGGCGCCGCCCCCGACGCGGCGCTCCGACCCTTCCGTCGTTGGCGTAGCACGTCCCCCGACGGGCCACACCTTCCCACCCTCCGGCCACGGCCCCGATCCGCATCTCCGGAGGAGTCAGTTCACGTGACGGGGGGATTTCGCCTCACTCGGCACGGTCACGGCCCCGACCGCTTCCGTCAACATCCCACCGTCACCAACACTGTACTCAGTGTCGCTGCCCTCCACGGATGGCGTCCGTGGAGAACGGAACATCTACGAGGTAGACGGATACGGGGTTCCCCGCGTTGCCTACCCCTCCACGATTCGCTCGGCAGTGTTACCAAGCTGAAACCTAACTCACACTCCCGTAGCCAAGAGTAACGCTGAACTCGCCCGCGCCGATTACCGGCCACGAAGAGAGCAAGCACTTCGATACCAAGAGTGATGATCCGCCTGGTGAACCGGGACCACCCGCGTCCGACGAGTGGGCGGTGACGGCTCGACCACACTCAGTCTAGGCCGTCCTGGTGACACAACACACCCGAAAAACGGATTGGTACTCCCGTACCAAAGAGCGCAGACTGGGCCCGTGTCGCACTCGGCCTCCCTCGCGGACTACCGCGCGGCCCTCAGCACCCCCGCGGCCAGATGGCCGGTCATCACCTCGCTCGTCGGACGGCTGCCGATCGCCATGATCGGCATGTCCATCCTGTTCTACGTCCGCGACCGGACCGGTTCCTTCGCCATCGCCGGGCTCGTGTCCGCGGCCACCCTGTTCGGCGTCGCGTTCGGCTCGGTGGTCCAGGGCCGGGTCGTCGACCGGTTGGGGCCGACCCGGCCCCTGTTGACGATCAGCTCGGTGTTCGTCGTCCTCGTCTGCGGGCAGATCGCCCTGGTCGAGTCCTCGGCGCCGGTGCCGGCCCTGGTGGCGCTGGCCCTGTGCATCGGACTGTCCGAACCCCAGCTCGGAACGGCGTCCCGCGCCCTCTGGCGCAGGCTCCTGCCGCCGGGCCCCGCCCGCACGGCGGCGCTCTCCTACGAGGCCATCAGCGTGGAGGTGTTCTTCATCCTCGGCCCGGGCCTGGCGGGGCTGCTCGCGGCATCACCCTGGCCGGGGACCGGTCTCGTCGTGGGAACGGTGGCGATGGTCGGGGGCAGCACCGGGTTCGCCCTCACCACCACCGTCCGCTCCTGGCGCCCGGAGCCCCGGGCGAAGCGCACCTCGGCCCGGACTGACGGCGGGTCCCGGCTCGCCCACCTGCTGGGAGCCTTCGCCGTCCCGGGCATGCGGACGGTGGCGCTCGCCGTCCTCGGCTTCGGTGTGGTCATCGGGTTCGTCGAGGTCGCCGTCCCCGCCGCCGCCACCGAGGCCGGTCACCCCGCCATCGGCGGGCTCCTGTTGAGCCTCTGGTCCGTCAGCTCCGTGGTGTTCGGCCTCCTGTACGGGCTCCGCCCGTGGCCACGCCCCCTCCACTTCCGCCTGCCGGTGCTCCTCGGCGGGTTCGCCGTGCTGACGACCATGCTGGCCGTTCCGGTGACGTTGGCGGGGCTGGCCGCCGTGATGTTCGTCGTCGGTGCGCTGGTCACTCCGCAGTCGATGGCCCACTCGCTCGCGGTCGAGGCGGTCGCGCCGTCGGACAAGGCCGCCGAGGCGTTCGGATGGGTGATCACCTCGGTGACCGTCGGCATCGGGCTCGGGCAGTCGATCAGCGGCCAGCTGGTCGAGAACGTGGGCGTGCCCCAGGCCTTCCTCGCGGCGGCCGGTTGCGGAGTCGTGATCGCGGGCCTGGTGTTCCTGTTCCGCGGCACCGTCGCCGCCGAGGAGAGGGAGCCGGACGACGACGGGAGGACGCCCCGCCCCACCGCCGACTCCCACGCGGCCAGCTCGGCCACCTGAACCCACACGGCTACGTGCGCCGGAACTGTCGGAGGAGACCACTAGGTTGCCGGCATGACCGCCCACCTGGGTCTCGACGCCACAGTGCCAACCACACCGCTGGCGACTCGCCTGGCCGAGCTGGTCCGGCTCCTGCCCGGGCGCCTGACCGATCCCGTGCTCGGTGGCGTGGTGGTCGTGGCCTCCGCGACCGGGGTACGGGTCGCCTCCTCCGACCACGAGCGCGGGTTCCAGGCGGACCTGGACGGCCTGGTGGGTTCCGAGGGTTCGGTCCTGGTACCCGCCCGTCCCCTGGCCGAGACGTTGCGGTCCCTGGCCGAACCGGAGGTCCGCCTGGTCGTCGAGGGGTCCCGCCTCGCGGTCCGCGCTGGTCGGGCGCGGTTCGCCCTTCCCATGATGGATCTCGCGGCGCACCCGGGGCTGGCGCCCTCACCTCCGCACCGGCTGTCCGTGCCCTCGGCCGCGCTGCGCGGGCCGCTGGCGGTCGTCGCGGCGGCGGCGTCGCGTGACGACGCGCTGCCCGTCTTCACCGGCGTGCGGCTCTCGGTCGAGGACGGCGTCCTCGCGCTGCTCGCCAGCGACCGGTTCCGACTCGCGAAGGCGGAGATCCCCCTCCCCGGCCCGGCGGAGGACGCTGCCGACCTGGACGTCCTGGTCCCCGCCGCCCTCCTGGCGGAGTTGTCCAGGCAGCTCCCCCGGTCGGGCGAGGTCGATCTGCGAGCCGACACCGACCGCTTCGCGCTGTCGTGGGAGGGCACCCTCGTCACCACGGCGCTGCTCGCCACACCGTTCCCCAACTCGGACCGGCTGTTCCCGTCCGATGTCGACTGCGTGCTGCGGGCGGACGCGGACGAGTTGACCGCGGCGGTGCGGCGCGCGGCCACCTTCGGTGGAGGGCGCGGGCTCCTCACCCTCGTCGCCGAGGACGGCGGTGTCCGAGTCCTGGGCAGCGATCCGACCATCGGCGAGTCGGAGGAGACCGTGAAGGCCGACGTGGCCGGCAACCGGATCTCCCGCACCTACCAGGCCCGGCACCTGGTGGACGCGCTGCGCGGCTTCACGGGCCGCGTCGTCGAACTGCGCGTCCCCGCCCACGAACGGCGGGGATCCGTGCTCACGGCGGCCCCTGGCGATGACGGTGTGGCGGTGACCCACCTCGTCGCCCCCACCCGACCACCATCCCCCCGGGGCTGAGGACGGCGACCGCGCCGGGGTGGTCAGCCCTCCTCGTCCAGGTACGCGAGCTGCGCCCGGACGGACTGCTCCGCGGCGAACGACAGCGCCGGGTCGAGGTCGGGGTAGACGGCGGCCACCACCTCCACGGGGGTGGCCGTCGCGCCCAGCCGAGCGCGGGCGGCGCGCACCTGGTCCAGCCGACGTTCGCGGTGCGCGAGGTAGTCGCGGGCCGTCGCGGCCGCATCGGGCAACTCCGCACCGTGCCCTGGCAGCAGACGGGTTCCGGCGGGGACCCGGGCCAGCCCTCGGAGGGTGGTGAGGTAGTCACGGAGGCTCCCCGTCAGCACCGTCGTCCCCCGCCCCAGCACCGTGTCCCCGGTGAGCACCACCGGACCCGCTCCGCCTTGGACGAGGAAGCACGCCGAGTCGTCGGTGTGGCCCGGGGTGTGGAGCACCTCCAGCCGCAGGCCGGCCACGTCGAGCACCGCGCCGTCGACGAGTGGTTCTCCGGACGACCAGCGCGGGTCGATCGCGGCCGAGGGCGCGCCGACCAGGTCGGCGAACCGGGCCAGCCCCGCGCTGTGGTCGTGGTGCCCGTGGGTGAGCAGGACGAGTTCGACGGGGCCTTCCTCACCGACCCGGCGGAGGTGCTCCTCGTCGTCCGGTCCCGGGTCGACGACGACCCGACCCGTCGCGCCAGGGGCCCGGAGGACCCAGGTGTTGGTGCCCTCCAGGGTCATGGCCGAGGGGTTGTTCGCGAGCCACACCGAGGCCACGTCCGCCACGTCCCGCCGTCTCCCGTACGCCGGGTGCGCGACGCTCGGGAGGTCACCACCACGCGGTTCGGTCACGACGGCCCCCCATCCGCTCGCTCGTCCCGGACCGTGGGGGCCCGCCCCGCCTCGTGACGGCCCGGCCCCCCTTCGGACGGTTCCGGCACCACCACTCGCAGCCGGCCGCCCTCACGGATGATGCGGGGAACGGTGCGGCCGATCACGCGGGGGGTCCGACGTGCCGAGGACACGCTGTCCTGGTCGGCGAGTTCGGACAGGGTCACCCAGGTAGGGGGGAGCAGGGCGCGGTCGCCCTGACGCCACTCCTCCAACGCGGCCGCCGGGGTCAGCCACCTCGCCTGGACGGCCTCCGAGGTCCTGCCGTCAGCTCGTTGTCCGGGTGGTAGTTCGGCGAGGAAGAACCGGGTGTCGTGGCGACGCGCCTCCACCTCGGGCGTCACCCAGTTCGCCCAGGGAGTGAGGAGGTCGGCGCGCAGCACGAGCTCGTTGGCCGCGAGGAACTCCCCGAGGGAGAGGGCGCCGCTCTCGAGGAGCGGCCTCGCCGACGAGTACCGGCCCGCGTCCCTGACGACATCGCGGTCGTCGGCTCCCGCGAGCAGCACACCGGTTTCCTCGAAGGTCTCGCGGACCGCCGCGCTGACCAGTGCGGCGGCGAGGTCGGGCGCGCAGCCGAAGCGCTCGGCCCACCACTCCGGCGCGGGGCCCGCCCAATGTGCCCGGACCGCGCCCCCGACCCGGTCCCTGCCGTCGACGGATCCGCCGGGGAAGACGGTCATGCCCGGGGCGAAGGCCATGGTGGCTGCCCTGCGCATCAGGAACACCTCGACACCGCCCGCTGGGTGGTCGCGCACGAGCACGACGCTCGCCGAGTCCCTCGGCGTGGCGGGTGGGCGCCCCGGGACGGCGGAGAGCGAGTCGACCAGCTCCGGCGGCAGGTCGAACGGTTCTGGCAGCGGGGGCACGGTGCCACCCTAGGCGCCAGGCCCTCGTGGGGGAACCACGCGAGAATGAGCTGGTGCGTCACGAGGAGGAACGGGTGGAGCCAGCTGTGGACGGACGGCGGGTCCGGGGGTGCCTGGTGCCGCTGTTGACCCTGGTGCTCGGGGTCATCGCCGGGACGGTCGGCACCGGGGTGCTCCTCCTGCTGCTGGCGGTACCCCACGGCGGGCGCACACCCGCCTCCGACACCGCCCCGCCCGAGGTCGCCGCGGCCACCGGGCGGTCATCACTCGTGGTCGAGCTGCGGGAGCGACCGGCGACCCTGTTCTCGTCCGAGGAAGCGGAGGTGGTGCTCGTGGACCGGCACGACGGGGAGGACACCGTCCTGCGCGCCGTGCCGGTGCCCTCGAGCTCGGTGGCGGCGGGTCCGTGGCGGGTGGCGTGGAACGAGGGCTCGGTGCTCGTCGGCCTCGCCGACGGTGTGGAGATCCGGGTTCCCCTGATCTTGGAGTGATGATCCTTCCGACTGAACCGGGCCTCGGATCAGTCGGATCATGGTTGGCGTCCGGGGTGGAGCGGGAAAGATGGTGTCGTGCCTACTTCTCCAGCCCACGACGACGGACCACTGGACGCCGAGGCCCCGGCACCAGTGGTGGAGGATCAACTGCGGGTCGGTCTGGTCGGGGCCGGCCGGTGGGCCAGGACGACGCACGCCCCGGGGATCGACGACCACCCGGGGACCCGTCTCGTCGCGGTGTGGTCCCGACGGCCCGACGCCGCCGCCGAGCTGGCCGCGCCGTACTCCGCCGAGGTGATGTCCAGCCCAGAGGAACTCGTGGCCAGCGTCGACGTGGTCGCCTTCGCGGTACCCCCGTCCGTCCAGGCCGGGCTCGCGACCAGTGCCGCGTCGGCCGGCAGGCACGTCATCCTGGAGAAACCGCTCGCCGCCGATCTGGCGTCCGCCTCGCGTCTCGCGGAGGAGGTCCGCCGTCGCGAGGTGTGCTCCCTGGTGATGCTGACCCGCCGGTTCGCCCCGGAGACCCGCGAGTGGCTCGCCGGCCTCCAGGACGGTGGCGGGTGGGCCGGTGGCTCGGTCACCTGGCTGTCCGGCGCGCTCCTGGACGACGGCAACACGGGATCCTCGTGGCGTCACGAGGACGGCGGGCTGCTCGATGTGGGGCCGCACGCCGTGGACCTCGTGGACGCGGCGCTCGGCCCGGTGGTGGAGGTCCTCGCCGCCCACCGCTCCCCCGACGACCTCTGGCAGCTCGTGCTCGGCCACGAGGGCGGCGTGACGAGCACGCTGTCGCTGTCGCTGCGCTTCCCCGCGAGGCCGACCGTCACCGACGTGTCGGTCTTCGGCGGTGGTGGCCTCCGGGCGCTGGGAGCGCCGGAGACCTCCCGGGCGGACTGCTACGCCTCGATGCTCGACGACTTCGTGGCCATGGTGCACAGCGGAGCCCGGGAGCACCCCTGCGACGTGGCCCGAGGACTGCACCTGCAACGCGTGCTCGCCGCCGCCACCTCGCTGGCCGGCTCACCGTCCGGGGTACGGCTCGGCACCCCGGCCTGACGGCCGCTCCGCCGGCTGCTCAGGCGGTCGGCGGGAACGGCGGATGCCCGTTGGTGTAGGGCCGTTGTGGCCCAGAGGTGGGGTGGCCACCAGCACTGGCGGAAAGGCGGCTGATGGGCCCGGTCTGTTCGACGTTGCTCGGCGCGGACACCGCGCGCCTGGGCGCGGGGGTTCGCGCGGCCTCCGAACTCGGCTGGCCCGTCGCCGTGCCCTCGTGGTCCCGTTCGGCCAGTTCCTCGTGCAGCTGCCGGAGGAGGTCCCGTTCCCTGCCGTTCAGCTTGCCCTCGTCCCCCGGAGGCCGTTCCGGGCCCGGCACCGCCCGGTCGGCGGTCGGCGCACCGGCGGCGGCGCGGGGCTGGCCGCTGGACACGGGAGTCGCGGCCTGCGCCTGCCCGTGGTCGGGGGCTGGGTCGGTATCGGGGCGGACCGGGCCGACGTCCTCCGGCCGGGGCGCGGGCCGGCTCGCCCGCTCGGGGCGGCGAGCGGGCTGCTCCGGGGCCGGCGTCCTCTCGTTCGCGGCCGTGGAGCCCTCCTGGTCGGTGGCCTCGTCCCCGGGGCGACCTCCCCGGCCCCTGGACGGCGTTCGCCCGGAGCCGTCCCTGGCCGGTCGGAGCACCCGGACGTTCTCGGCGAGCCTCGGGGCGGCCCGTTCCGGGGTGTCCGCCTCTCCCGGAACGTCCTCGTCGGACAGTTCCGGTGTCGCCTCGGGGGCCGTGGTGGCCGGGTAGCGACGCCCTCGGGGTGGGCGGGGCGGGCGACGGTCCTCCGCGACCACCTCGCCCACGGGCTCGGTGACCTGCTGGTCCGCGCCGGACGGCGCGGTGTCCGGGCCGCGTCGCGGAGACCGGGGCGCGGAAGGGGCCGCCTCCGGTTGTGGTGGCTCACCCGCGACGCCCTGGTCGTCCTTCCGGCCAGCAGGGGCCGCCTCCTCGGAGTCCGGTCGCCGTCGACGACCGGCGTGCGCCTCGGCGGGGGCCGGCTCCTCGTCGGTGGTGGTGCGGGTGCCGCCGGCCTCGCGCTCCGCCGGGGGCCGCTCGCGGTCGGGGCCCGGCGGAGCGCCCCGCTCGGGTTCGCGCCCACCGTCGGGGCCGGGACGCGCGTGACCGTTCAGGTCGACGAGGACCCCGGCGTCCGAGGCGGCCCGCTGGTACTCGGGGACCGGCCTTCCTGGTAACAGGACCTCGACGGTCGCGGGCAGGTCCGCCGCGTCGAGTGCCCGCGCGACCTGGAACGCGGTGGCGGGGGCGACCGCCGCGTCGGTGGACTCGACGACCACGACCCGTTGCGGAGTACCCATCGGCGCGGCCCCGGCCGGTGTGACCCGCCAGGCGCATCGCAGGGAACTCACCGCCGACAACCGACGGCCGAGGCCGGCGACGGCCTGCCCGACCCCGCGTTCCGGGGCGTTGTCCTGGACGAACCGGTGGGCACCGACCCCTTCGTCGCCCAGCTCCCGCACCCTGTCGGCCAGCGCGGCGTCCGACCGCACCTCGACCAGCAGGTCCGCCAGCTCGGCCCTGGTCGCGGCTGGCAGTGCGACGTCACCGGCGACCAGGGCGCCGACGACCAGTTCCGCGGCCTGGTCCGGTTCGGCGAGCGCCAGGAACTCCCTGGCGTCCGTCAGCGACTCGTCGTCGATCCTCCCCGCGAGCCCCAGCAGCAGGTCGTGCAGTCGAGTCGGGACGCGACGGTCCTGGTCGTCGCCGTTCCGCGTGGCCTCCGCCATGCCGTTCTCTCCTTCCGACCCGCCGCCGGCGGACGGGCGTCAAGCAAGCTCAGACGTGGGCTAACTGCCCGTGGTTCAGGCCGGTGACCACCGGTTCTGACCCGACCCAGGCGGCCCGGTGGTAGGCGGTCAGGGTCATCGACGGAGGGACGACCTCGACACGCGGTTCGCGTTCGCCGAGTGCCCGCAACACGCGCTGCAACTCGGCGGTCAGGCCGATCCGTCCGGTCTCGGCGCTCACGAGGAGCACTCGCCGGGGTGGGCCGCCCGTGACGGGTGCCCGCCAGGCGAACCGGACCTCGCGGACGCCGGGGCGGCCGCGGAGCATGGCTCCGAGAACCACCGGCGTCGAGTCCGCTCCGTGGGGGACCTCCACCGGCACGTCGCTGACGGCCGCCGGGGAGACCCCGAAGACGTGCGCGGGTTCTGGCTCCTCGGCGAGGGCCGGGATGGCGGCCACGAGCACGGGGTCGGCACCGGCGGGCAGGAAACCCTCGGCGAGGAGCTCGTGCTCGTGGTCGGTCAGTCCCAGCCTGCCGTGCGCCAGCGCGCGGGGCAGCGTCCTGGCGAGTACCGCGTCGGCGTCACCGGCCAGCCAGTCGCGGAACCGCCAGAGCTGTCGGTCGGGCAGTCGCCCGGCCAACCTGAGCAGCAGTTCGTGGCGGAGATCCCGCATGTCGCGCCCCATCGTGCAACCCCGTTCAGTCGACCTCGACGATGATCTCGACCTCGACCGGGGCGCCCAGCGGCAGCTCGGACACCCCGACGGCCGACCTGGCGTGCTGGCCGGCCTCGCCGAAGATCTCGCCGAACAGCTCGGAGGCACCGTTGATCACGGCGGGCTGGCCGGTGAACCCGTCAGCGGAGGCGACGAAGCCGACGACCTTGACGATCCGGACCACCGAGTCCAGCCCGACGAGGGCGTCGACCGCCGCGAGGGCGTTGAGGGCGCAGGTTCTGGCGTGCTGCTTGGCTTCCTCCGGGCTGACGTCGCCCCCGACCTTCCCGGTGGCGGCGAGCGCCCCGTCGACGATCGGTACCTGACCGGAGGTGTAGACGAGGGAGCCGGTGCGGATCGCTGGCACGTAGGCGGCCACCGGCGCGGCGACCGCGGGCAGCGACACCCCGATCTCTTGGATTCGCTGGGTCCAGGAAGGCCTCATGTCCTCACTCATCTCTCCGCGCTCAGCCCTTGGGACGCTTGAGGTAGGCGACCAGCTGCTCACCGGTCGGCCCCGGCAGCACCGTGACCAACTCCCAACCGTCCTCGCCCCACTGGTCGAGGATCTGCTTGGTGGCATGGATCAACAACGGCACCGTGGCGTACTCCCACTTGGTCATGTGTCGGAGGGTAGTCGTAACGGAAGGGCCACCGTCCGCGTCCCACGGATGGGGACTCCCCGACCACCGTTCGGCGGGACCGAGTGATGGGATCGAGTCGGTAATGTGGCTGGGTGGAGATCTGGCGGATGGCGGCCACCGCCCTGCTGGTGCTGTTCGGCGGCATCCTGGTGCTCGTGGTGATGGCGCAGGCCAGGGACCGCAAGGGACGGTCGCGCGGGGACGTGGTCCGCAACGGCGCCATCGCCTCGGCGGTGCTGGTGGTGGCGATCCTCTGCGTGGCGTTGTGGCTTCCCTCGACCGTGGCCTGGGGGCTGGTGGCGGCCGCGGGCATCGCCGTGGCCGTGCTGACGATGGTGGACTGACCCGTGTCCCGGCTCGCCCGGTACCCGGGTGGGAGGAGTGGTGGCACTGCACGGGAGCCGGACCGTGTCGTGGCGTTTAGGCTGACCGTGTGAGGGCCTCAAGCTCCGGATGGACCGAGCAGCTCGCGCGGGTCCGGCTGCACGTGGTCACGGGTAAGGGTGGCACCGGGAAGTCGACGGTCGCCGCCGCGGTGGCGCTCGCGCTGGCCAACGGGGGCCGTCGGGTACTGCTCGTGGAGGTCGAGGGGCGGCAGGGGATCGCCCAGCTCTTCGACACCGCGCCGCTCCCCTACTCCGAGGAGCGGCTCGCGCTCGCACCGGGCGGTGGTGAGGTCCGCGCGTTGGCCGTGGACGCCGAGGCCGCGCTGCTGGAGTACCTCGACATGTTCTACAACCTCGGCTTCGCCGGGCGGACGCTGCGCCGGATGGGAGCGATCGAGTTCGCCACCACCCTCGCTCCCGGTCTGCGGGACGTGCTGCTGACAGGCAAGATCAAGGAGTGCGTCGGCCGCACCGACCAGCGGGGACGGCACGTCTACGACGCGGTCGTGGTGGACGCGCCACCCACCGGCCGCATCGTGCGGTTCCTCGACGTCACGCGGGCGATGGTCGACCTCGCGAAGGTCGGTCCGATCCGGGCCCAGAGCGAGGGGGTGGTGCGGCTCCTGCACTCGGGCGACACCGCGGTGCACCTGGTGACCACCTTGGAGGAGCTGCCGGCGCAGGAGGCGGTCGAGGCCGTGGAGGAACTGGATGCCGCCGACCTGCGCCCCGGCGCCGTCGTGGTGAACCGGATCAGCCCGAACCGGCTGCCGGCCCGGTCGGTGGCCGCGGCGGCGGACGGCCGTCTCGACGAGGCCCGCGTTCGGGCCGGGCTGGAGTCGGCCGGTCTCGCCCTCACCGACGACCAGTTGGACGGGCTCGTCGGTGAGACGGTGGAGCACGCCCTGCGGGTGCGGTCCGAACAGGAGGCGTGGCGGCACCTCCGCCAGCTCGACCTGCCGTTGCTGGAACTGCCGGAGCTGACCGAGGGCGTCGACCTCGCCTCGCTGTACGAGCTCGCCGAGACCATGCGCGACCAGGGCCTGCGATGACGGCACCGGGACCAGCGGCCGGGAGCCGTCGTCGGCCGGCCGCGCTCGACGTCGACGGGTTGTTGGCCAGCCCGAGGACCGAGATCGTGGTGTGCTGCGGTTCGGGTGGCGTCGGCAAGACGACGACCGCGGCCGCGCTCGGGTTGCGTGCCGCGCGCCTCGGCAGGAGGACGGTCGTGCTGACGATCGACCCGGCCCGACGCCTGGCACAGGCGCTGGGGCTCCGGGAGCTGGGCAACCAGCCTCGTCGGGTCGAGTTCGCCGAGGAGGAACCGGCCGGCGAGCTGCACGCGATGATGCTCGACATGCGCCGGACCTTCGACGACATGGTGTTGGCCCACGCGGGGGACGAACGCGCCGAGCAGATCCTGGCCAACCCCTTCTACCAGACCATCTCCTCGTCCTTCTCCGGCACGCAGGAGTACATGGCGATGGAGAAGCTCGGGCAGCTGGCCGCGGAGGGGGACTGGGACCTGATCGTGGTGGACACTCCGCCGAGCAGGTCCGCACTGGACTTCCTCGATGCGCCGCAGCGGTTGTCGACGGTCCTCGACGGCACGTTGATCCGGTTGCTGGCCGGCCCGGCCAGGGCTGGCGGGCGGGGCATCCGGCGGGTCGTCGGCGCGGGGTTCGGCCTGTTCAGCAAGGCGGTCTCGACGATCGTCGGTGGCCAGTTGCTCGCGGACGCCTCCGCGTTCGTGCAGGCCTTCGACAGCATGTTCGGGGGTTTCCGCGAGCGGGCGGAGCACACCTACCGGATGCTGCGCTCCCCGGGCACGGCGTTCCTGGTGGTGGCCGCCCCGGAACCGGATGCCCTGCGGGAGGCCTCCTACTTCGTCGACCGGCTCGCCACCGAGCGGATGCCGTTGGCGGGTCTCGTCGCCAACCGCACCCACCCGGTGCTCACCGACCTGCCGGCCGCCAGCGCCCTCGCGGCGGCGGACCAGCTCGGTGGAGGTGCCCCGCTCGCCGCCGCCGTGCTCCGCCTGCACGCCGACCGGGTGTCGGTCGCGGACCGCGAACTCCGGTTGCTGTCACGCTTCACCAGGGCTCATCCGGGAGTGCCGATCATCGGTGTCCCAGCACTCGCGAAAGATGTTCACGATATGCGGGGTCTCCGTGAGATCGGCGAACGACTCGCGAGTAGGCCCGACGCCGGTTAGCCCCACGCGCTCCCGCGCTAATGGCGAAAGCGATCGGGAATCGCCTGGAATTTGGCCGGACGGCCGGCCAATGGGCGGACAACTGGTTGATCACGCAATTCGGCGGGGCCGCCGGGCCGACGCCCTCGTCGCGCCGGCCCGGCGTCACCGTGTCCCGTCAGGACACCTGGTACTCGATGTCGGTGTGGCGGCGGCGCGCGGCCTCCAACAGCTCGCGCCAGGACTCGACGTCCGGCCTGCGACGGAGCAGCGCGCGCCGCTCCCGCTCGGTCATCCCGCCCCAGACACCGAACTCGATGCGGTTGTCCAGCGCCTCGGCCAGACACTCGGTACGAACCGGACAGCCAATGCAGACCACCTTGGCCTTGCGCTGTTCCGCTCCTCGGACGAACAACTGCTCAGGGTCCTCGTCACGGCAGGCCGCTCGAACCCGCCAATCCCCCTGGATGAACATCATGTCCCCCAGCTCCTTGTGTCTTCCGACTCACCAGGTGCCCCCCCGGCACCCGCGGTCAGTGACATTCCGTTCCGATGGAACGCCCTGTCTTACCTTGTCGTGAGACCTTGACGGACTGTAGAGCAGATTGGTTCCATCAATTTCACCGGGTATGACAAACATTACGGTCTGTCACCCGTTTCGCAACCCTTAGTCATCATTTCGAGTGGTGCTACCTCACTTCGTCGTTATACGGGCGCCACCCCGGACGTACGCTGAGCGGGTGCGGTTTCGGGCTGGCGTACTCAAGCTCTTCGGACTCTGCGTGCTCGCGGGGGTACTGGCCGCCGGGGTGTTGTTCCCCGCCGTCGGCGGTCTCGGCGTGGCGTCCAACCAGGCGAGTGACACTGTGGACAGCCTCTCGGCCGACCTCGTGACCACGGACCCTCCCCTGGTCAGCACGATCACCGACTCCGAGGGCGACCCCATCGCCTACCTGTTCGACCAGTACCGGGTGCTGGTGGAGCCGCACGAGATCGCCGACAGCATGAAGGCGGCCATCATCGCGGTGGAGGACCAGCGCTTCTACCAGCACGAGGGCGTCGACTGGCGGGGCACGTTCCGCGCGGCGGTGACGAACCAGATGTCCGGCAGCATCGCGCAGGGCGGTTCCACCCTCACCCAGCAGTACGTCAAGAACTACCTGGTGCACGTGGTCGCCGCCGACAGCCCCGCGGAACAGGCCAAGGCGATCGAGCAGACCCCCGCCAGGAAGCTGCGCGAGATCCGGATCGCCCTCCAACTGGAGCAGAACCTCGACAAGGAGGAGATCCTCGCCGGCTACCTGAACATCGTGCCCTTCGGCAACCAGACCTACGGCGTCGGCGCCGCCGCGCGCACCTACTTCAACACGACGGCGGACCAGTTGACCGTTCCGCAGGCCGCCCTGCTCGCGGGGATCGTCAACAGCCCCGGCTCGTTGAACCCCGAACGCAACCCGGAGGAGGCGAAGCGGCGGCGCAACATCGTCATCGGGTTGATGGCGGAGCAGGGGCACATCTCCGAGGAGGCCGCCGAGGAGGCGAAACGGGAACCCCTCGGGCTCGCGCAGCCGTTGGGGCGCCCCCCGAACGACTGCGTGGGCGCCGGGCCGAGCGACGGCTTCTTCTGCGAGTACGTCATCGACTACCTCGCGAGCGCCGGCTTCTCCAAGGACCAGCTCAAGCGCGGCGGCTACACGATCCGGACCACGCTGGACCACTCGATCACCGAGATGGCGAAGCGCGCGGCCGAGGACCAGGTGCCCAAGACGACCGAGGGCATCGCGAACGCGATGGCGGTCGTGGAGCCTGGGCACGACGGCCACAAGGTCCGTGCGCTGGTGGCCAACCGGGACTACGGGCTGGACCCCGAGGCCGGTCAGACGATGTACCCGCTGCCCAGCGGCATGACGATGTTCGGTGCGGGGTCGATCTACAAGACCTTCACGGCGGCGGCCGCCCTCGAGGCGGGCATGGGCATCCAGAACGAGGTCGACGTGCCCACCACCCACGTGTCCTCGGTGTACTTCAACAACGGGGCGCCCTACCAGGTCAGCAACGACAACGACGGGTACCCGGCCCGGATGACCCTCCAGGACGCCCTGGCGAAGTCCCCCAACACCTCCTTCGTGGCGTTGCAGGAGCGGGTTGGGCTCGACGCGGTGGTGGACATGGCGGAGCGCCTCGGCCTCCGGCAGGGCATGACCGGCATCAACCACCAGGGCGGCCAGATCGACCCCACCGCCGAGCGCGAGGAGCAGCGACTCCCGCAGGCGGAGTTCCTCAAGGAACGGGGCATCGGCGCCTTCACCCTCGGCTTCACCCCGACGAGCGTGCTGGAGCTGTCCAACGTCGCCGCGACGATCGCCAGCAACGGGGTGTGGTGCCCGCCCTCCCCGATCGAGGAGGTCCTCGACCGGCACGGCAACCCGGTGGCGATCACCGAGGCCGACTGCGAGCAGGCGGTCGAGAAGGAGGTCGCGGACGCGCTCTTCGTGGGGATGAGCAAGGACGACACGGAGGGCACCGCGCGGGCCGCAGCCCAGCAGGTGAGCTGGGACAGGCCGATGCTCGGCAAGACCGGCACCACCCAGAACCACATGTCCGCCGGGTTCATCGGCGCGACCCCGCAGATGGCCGGCGCGGTGCTCACCTTCAGCGACGGGACCTCGGTGCAGGGGATCTGCGACGGCGACCCGCCGATGCTGTGCGGGGACAACGGCAACATCTACGGAGGGCGCATCCCCGCCCGAACGTGGTTCGCGACGATGACCGGGGTGCACGAGGGCCTGCCGGTGGCTCCGCTGCCCGCGCTGGACCCCAAGTTCGAGTTCGGCGGTGAGGACCACCAGGTTCCCAACGTGGTCGGGATGGGCGCCGCCCAGGCCCGCACGGTCCTCCAGGAGGCCGGTTACCAGGTGTCCGAGGCGCAGACCAACAGCAGCGAGCCGCGCGGCACCGTGGTGACCCAGTCCCCCCGGGGCTTCGCCCTCCCCGGGGACACGATCACGATCTCGGTCAGCACCGGGTACGTGCCGCCGGCGGAGACCGAGCAACCCGGTCCGACGGATCAGCCGCCCGGCGAGGGCGGCACCCCGGCTCCCCCGCCCGAGGAGGGTGGGCCCAGCGTGCCGCCGGTCCCTCCGCCCGCACCCGAGCCAACCCAGCCCGAGCTACCGGAACCCCCGGACGACGGCGGTGACCAACCGCCCACCGATCCACCGGTGGGCGAGGGCAACTGACTCCGTTACCCGCGGGCCGGCCTCCTGCTCAAGCCTGGAGGCCGGCCCGCACGAGTTCCACCACCCGGCTCCCGTCGGCGCGGCCGGCCACCCTGGCGGTGGCCGCCTTCATCACCTGTCCCAGGTCGGCCGGGCCCGGTCGCCGGCCCAACCGCGCTCCGACCTCCTCGATGGCGGCGCCGACGAGCTCGGTGAGCTCGTCCTCCCCCAACTGACGGGGGAGGTAGGCGCGGAGGATGTCCGCCTCGGCCCGCTCCGCCTCGGCCGTGTCCGCCCGACCGGCCGACCCGAAGGCCTCGGCCGCCTCGTCCCGCTTCCTGGCCTCCTTGGCTACGGTCTGGGTCACCTCCGCCTCGGTCAGCGGGCGGCCCGTCCGCCCTTCGGCGTTGCCGATGGCACCCAGCACCGTGCGGAGGGTTCCGACCACGCGGGTGTCCCTGCTCTTCATCGCCGCCACCAGATCGGCGCGCAGCCGTTCCTCGAGATCGCTCACGCTCGGAACGTACGCCGTGGCCGGCTGGCTCGGGTGATCGCGGTGGTCGGAGCGGCCCGGTCCGTCCCGCACCCATCGCCGGGCGGGCGGATCAGACCCGAGGCCGTAAGCTGAATCGGGTGAACACTCTCGGGCGCACCTTGATCGGAACCGCCGCCCTCGGGGTCGCGGCCGTCGGCTATGCCGCCGGGATCGAACGACGGCACTGGACGCTTCGGAACGTCACGCTGCCCGTGCTCGCGCCCGGAAGCCGGCCGATCCGTGTCCTCCACGTCTCCGACCTGCACATGACGCCGAACCAGCGCTCCAAGCAGGAATGGGTGGCCGCGTTGGACGCGCTCGAACCGGACCTGGTGGTGAACACCGGGGACAACCTCGCGCACCACCAGGCTGTTCCCGCCGCACTGCGGGCACTGGGCCCCCTGCTCGATCGACCCGGGGTCTTCGTCTTCGGCAGCAACGACTACTACGCGCCCAAACCCAAGAACCCGGCGCGGTACCTGCTGCCGGTCCGCCGGACCAAGCGTATCCACGGCGTGCCGCTGCCCTGGCGGGATCTGCGGGCGGCGTTGACCGAGCGAGGTTGGCTCGACCTGACCCACCAGCGGCGGAGCTTCCGGGTGGGGGGCCAGCTGGTCGTGGCCGCCGGCGTCGACGACCCCCACCTCCGCCGGGACCGCTACGACGACATCGAGGGCCGCCCGGACCCCCGGGCCAGGTTGTCCCTGGGTGTGACGCACTCCCCGGAACCGCGGGTCCTGGACCGCTTCGCCGACGACGGTTACGACCTGGTGCTCGCCGGCCACACCCACGGTGGCCAGTTGCGGGTCCCCTTCTACGGTGCCCTGGTGACCAACTGCGAACTGGACCGTTCGCGGGCACGCGGGACCTCGCGGTGGGGAGCGCACACCTGGCTCCACGTCTCCGCGGGCCTCGGGACGTCGCCCTACGCGCCGGTCCGCTTCGCCTGCCCGCCGGAGGCCAGCCTGTTGACCCTGGTGCCACGACCTCGCGAGGCTGGTTCCGGGCCGGTGCCGGCGAAACCGACGGCCGGTTTCCGGGCGGGTGGGGGCATGGGCTAGACTCTGTTCCGTCAGGCGGTGAGGCCCCTGCGGGGCTGGTCGCAAGACGATCGGGGTGTGGCGCAGCTTGGGAGCGCGCTTCGTTCGGGTCGAAGAGGTCGTGGGTTCAAATCCCGCCACCCCGACAGACCGGAGGCCCAGGTCAGGGAAACGTCGTGTGTTCCCCGACCTGGGCCTTCGTCATGTGTGGAGGCGGCCCGGCCCAGCCGAGCGCGGCCGGCGGGACCTCCTCGATCGGGTGATCATGGTGCGGTCGCCGTTCACCTGTCCGATCCATGCTGCGAGAGTGGGGTCGCCAGCTCGTCTCCGGGAAGGTGCCTCCAGCCTCATGGACTCCCGTCCTGCCCTCGGTGCCGTCGTGTTCGCGCTCGCCCTCATGGGCGGTGCGCCGCCGTGGCCTCCGACCGACTCCCAGCCCAACCTGCTCCCCTCGGTACCGGTACGCGGCTGCGTCGAGGCTGGGGGAACGCTGACGTTCCACCCCCACGGCCCCGAGTGCGCGGGCGGCGGGTACGACCGCCACCCCATCGCCCTCCCCTGACCTGCCTCCGGCGGGACACCTGCCCGGCCGGTTGGGCTACCCACGGGGGTCGCGGCGCGCCCGTGGAGCCAGCCGAGGCAGGACGCGGCACTCCCCCGCCGGCACCCTGCCGGGTCGGACCGTCCGTGGTGGTCGCGTGCGAACGTTTCGCCCGCTGCGGGTATCGGGCAGGATCGAGGGGGTGAGCAAGCATCCCAGCGCCGAAATCCCGGAGACCCTGTTCGACGACCCGGCCGAGGAGGAGCGGTGGCGCGCCCGGTTCAGCGCGCCTCGGAACTCACTCCCCGACTGGGCGCTGGACGCCCCCGACCGCAACCTGTACGTGTCCAACTCCAGCGGTGTCTGGGAGGTCTACGCCTGGGACCGGGCGACCGAGACGCACCGTCAGGTCACGGACCGGCCGAACGGGACCACCTACGCCACCATCAGCCCCGACGGCGAGACGATCTGGTGGTTCTCGGACACGGACGGCAACGAGTTCGGGCGTTGGGTGACCGAGCCGTTCGCCGGCCTGCCGGTGGACGCCAGCGTCGCGGCGGCACCACCCGGGGTGCACGAGGGGTACCCGGCTGGTCTCGCCCTGGGCGCGGAGGTCGTCGTCTGCGGGGCCTCCACCGACGAGGGCACCACGATCTGGGCGAGCAGGGCCGCCGAGGACGGCGGCTACCACCCCGCTCGGGTGATCTACCAGCACGAACAGGACGCGGATGTCGCGGCCCTTTCCCACGACGAGTCGCTGCTGGTGCTGGCCCACTCCGAACACGGTGACTCCCGCCACCCGGCGCTCCGCGTGCTGCGGGTGCGCGGTGACGAGGTCGACGACGCGCCGGTAGCGGAGAAGTGGGACGGGACGGGCAAGTCGCTGTCCGCGCTCGGGTTCCCGCTCATCGCGGGTGACCCGAGGCTGTTGGTCAGCCACGAACGCCGAGGCCGGTCCGAGCTGCTGATCTGGGACGTGGAGAACGACACGGAGACCGAACTCCTGATCGACCTGCCCGGGGAGTTGTCGGCGAGCTGGTACCCGAACGGCACGGCCCTGCTGGTCACCCACGAGCACGAGGCCCGCTGCGTCCTGTACCACTACGATCTCGCCTCCGGCGCCCTGACCAGGTTGCCCACCGCGACCGGGACGGTCACGGGAGCGGACGTCCGGCCGGACGGCACGGTGGAGTACTCGTTGTCCTCCGCCGAGCGCCCCGCCGCCGTCCGGGCCCTCTACACCGACGGATCCGACGCGGTGATCCTCCAGCCGGGCGGCACGCCAGCGCCGCCGTCCCAACCGCTGCGGGACGCGTTCGTGGAGGGCCCCGGCGGGCGGGTGCACGCGCTGTACGCCCGTCCGGAGCACGCACCGGACGGACCGCTGCCCACCGTGTTCAGCCTCCACGGCGGACCGCACGCGGCCGACGAGGACCGGTTCTCCGCCTACCGCGCGTTGTGGCTCGACGCCGGGTTCGCCGTGGTGCACGTGAACTACCGGGGCTCCACCGGGTACGGCTCGCGGTGGCGGGACGCCATCGAGGGGCGGCCGGGGCTCACCGAGTTGGAGGATGTCGCCGCCGTTCACGACTGGGCGGTGGCCAGCGGCCTCACCGACCCGGACCGCAGCGTCGTGGAGGGGGCGTCCTGGGGCGGTTACCTGACGCTCATGGCGCTGGGCACCCAGCCGGACAGGTGGGCGGCCGGCATCGCGGGTGTCCCGGTCGCGGACTACCTGGCCGCCTACGAGGACGAGATGGAACCGCTCCGGGCCTTCGACCGCGCGTTGTTCGGTGGGTCACCGGACGAGGTCCCCGAGCGGTACCGGGACTGTTCCCCGCTGACCTACGTGGACAAGGTGCGGGCGCCGGTCCTGGTGCTGGCGGGGGAGAACGACCCGCGTTGCCCGATCCGGCAGATCGACAACTACCTCGACCGGTTGGCGGCGCTGGGCGCGACCTACGAGGTGTACCGCTACGACGCGGGGCACGGGTCGCTGGTGGTCGCCGAGTCGCTGCGCCAGCGGGCCGCCGAGGTGCACTTCGCCCGGCGCGCTCTCGCGGCCGGCTGAGGCTCGCCGCGCCCGCCGCGTCCGACGGTCCGTGCCGCTGACCGCGCTCCGGGGCTCCCACCGCGGTGGGAGCCCCGGAGGGCGACCGTCACCGACCGGCCAGCTGGGCCTGCCACATCCAGCGGGCCTCCTCCAGCTTGTCGGTCAACGCGATCAGCAGGTCCTGCGTCACCTGGTCGGTCTTGTCCGTCTCGTCGATCCTCGCGCGCACACGGTGCACCAGGTCGTCCAGGATGCCGACCACGTCCCGCACGACGTCGCCGTCCTGGCGCCAACCGTCCGGGTAGTTCGGCAGGCCCGAGCCCTCGGCCACGGACTTGGCCCTGCCGTCCGGCGAGACACCGAGTGCTGCGGCCCGCTCCGCGACCTTGTCGGAGTACTTCCGCGCCATCGACACGAGGTCGTCGAGCTGCAGGTGCACGCTGCGGAAGAACGGGCCCACGACGTTCCAGTGCGCCTGCTTGCCGATCAGGGACAGGTCCACCAGCTCCAGAAGCGTGGCTCGCAGCGCCCGCCCGGTGACGTCCCGTTCGGAGTCGCCGAGGGTGCTGGTGATGGGGCTGTTGCTGCTCATGGCTGTCACACCTCTTCCGTGGATGACGAGTCCGGTCGGTGGGCCGCGCCCACCCTCGGTGGGCGGCTGGCGCTCAGACGGTCGCGCTGACCCTCACGGGGACGTTCCCCCGGGTCGCCTTGGAGTAGGGGCACATATGGTGCGCCGCCTCCACGAGCTCGTCGGCCTGCGGTTGGTTCAGGCCGGGCAGGTGGGCGCGGAGGCTGACGGCGAGGCGGTAGCCGGTGTCGGCCTCGTCGACCTCGATGGCGACCTGGGTCGCGACCTGGCTGTCGGCGACCTTGATGCCGGAGAGCCTCGCGGCCTGGAGCACCGCGCTGTGGAAGCACGCCGAGTAACCCGCCGCGAACAGCTGTTCGGGGTTGGTGGCGGGGCCGCCCCGGCCGCCGAGTTCGGCGGGGACGGCGAGTTTCTCGTCGATCACCCCGTCGTCGCTGCGGACCTCTCCGTCCCGTCCGTCGCCGACGGACACCGCCGCCGCCGTGTACCGCGCGCTCATACCCTCCGCCTCCCGTGTGGTGCTGGTCCGGCCCCGGCCGGGGCCGGCCGGCCGACCGACGTGGCGGCTGTCCGCCACTCTTGCCGGGTACCCGGGAGTGCGGTGATTATGCTCGGTGGCCTTGGAGCTCAGGCGGCCCGCGCTCGTCCTCGGGACCGGTGCCCCGGCCCGGCTCGGACCGGGCACCGCCGGTTCGAACGGAGTTGGCCGGGCCTGGGCGGAGGTCGTCGACGCGCGTCAGCGCCGGTACTGCTCGGCGAAGTCCACGACCTGCTCCCCGATCGTGCGCAGGGTGTCGGCGACACCGTCGTCGGAACAGCCACCGATGTCGTCGAACCGGACCTGTCCTGAGTGCAACGAGGCTCCGAGCGGGGTCGGCCAGCCCCGGAGGGCGTGCACGATGGACCGGAGGGCGTTCAGGGTGCTGACCCCGGCCTGCCACCCGCTGGCGGTCGCGACACAGCCGACGGCCCGGCCGTGCAGGTAGGGCCGGTCGTCCGTGCGCAGGTCCTCGACGTAGTCGAGCGCGTTCTTCACCAGACCGGAGACCGTGCCGTGGTAGCCCGGGGACACCAGCACCACTCCGTCGGCGTCCCGCAGCTCGGCCACCAGGCGCTCCGCGCGGGCGGTGCGCTCGCTGATCGCCGGGTCGTAGAAGGGGAGGAGGAGATCCGAGCCGGTCAGGATGGAGGTCTTCGCGCCGCGTTCGGCCACGCCGGCCAGCACCGTCCTCAGCACCCGCTCGGACTGGGAATCGTCGCGTATCGAACCGCCCAGGCCCACCACCGTGATCGTCATGATTCCCCATCCTGCCATTCGCATCGGCTCCTGTGACCCGCCGAAACGGCTGTTCCCACACCGTGCGACCCGGCGGGTGGCCGAGCCTAGGACCTCAAGCCAACTCGAGGTCAAGTCACCGCGCCCGCCTGGGTGGGGTGAGCCAGGAGGAGGCGATCTGGCGCTGGTCAGCTGGTCATCCGAGCGGAAACCCGGCGGACGATCCGTTCGGCCTCGGACGCGCGGTCCGGCCCGAGGACGGCGAGGACGTCCTCCCGGAGCAGGTCGAGGAAGGACCGCCGCGGGCTCGCCGTGATCCCGGGCCCCGGGGCGCCCGCGTGGGCCGGGGGTGGCGGGGGCTCGTCGACGTGGCTGGACTGGCGGAACAGCGCGTACAGGCTCGCCGTCATCATGTTCACCGGCAGGACGGCGGGCGCCTCCTCGGCCGTGGTGGCCCCGACCGGGACCGCGGCCGTGTTGGCGGCCGCGAGACCCGCGTACTTGCTCGCCTCGGAGAGCATCTGCCAGGCCGGTGCGCCGCGACCGGTGCCGTGGAAGTTGATGAAGGCGTTCCACACCGCGCTGGCGATCTCCTCGGCGGTGGGTGGGGGTACGGCGGTCATCGGTCACGCTCCCAGGTGGCCGGCCACGGTGTCCCGGAAGGCACGCATGTCGCCTGGCCAGTGCGCGGGGTCGTTCTTCCGCCCCGGGGCCCACTCCTTGTGCGCGATGGTGCGTTCCACCCCGAGGCCGACGTGGGTGAGCAGGGCCGCCACACCGCGCGGGTAGGAGTCCAGCTGGGCCTCGGTCCAGTCACGCCTGGTGCCCACCGACTCGGCCTCGACTCCGAGCAGGTGCTCGTTCCCGGTGTCGACGGGGACATCGCGCCAGGGCCCTCCCCGCCCCGCGTGGTAGGCGAGCCCGGCGGCGATCACGATCCACGTGCCGTCGCGCGCCAGGCCGAGCTGGGCCAACGGTCCGGTGAGAGCCGAGGTGCCGTCCCGGACCACGGCGAGCGAGGGGTAGTTGCCTTCCGCCGGCCCGGCCGTGTGGTGCAGCATCACGCCGCGGATCTCGCCGAGGCCGCCGTGCCCGCGTTCCTTCCAACCGGCCTCCTCGTGGACCCGCAGCCCTCGTTCCCGCAGGACGTCGGCCAGCCAGGTCGCGTGCGCCATCGTTGCTCGCCCCCTTCATGTCACCGAACAACCCACCAATTCCCTTGGTGGTGAATTTCACACCAGAAGATCGTCCCGCCAATTGGCCCACACGGGTACCGCCAAGAAGGGGGACGAAGTGACGCGAGCGAGTGATCGGGCGGGGCAGGTTGGTCACGGAGGAGGAGACTTCGGCGCCCGGGACACGGCGCGGCCCGGCCAGCTCCACGTGCTGGCCGGGCAGCGCGAACGCCACGGGGAGGGTGGAGGGTGGGCCCGCCCCCGTGGACGCGTCAGCTCTCGAAGGACTCGGCCACCTTGTCGCCCAGTCCCTTGTCGACGTTGCGCCAGTACTGGAGCGCGCGCTCCAGGATTGGCTTCGACACCCCGTTGCTCAGGTGCCCCACGATGTTGCCGACCAGCCGAGCGCGCTGGTCGTCGTTGAGGACCTCCCGAACGAGGGTGCCGGGCTGGCCGAAGTCGTCGTCCTCGGAGTGCAGCTGGTAGGCGGACCGAACGATCTCGTCCCGCACCCCGAAACCTGCCGCCGTCTCACCCGCCACCGCGGCGCTGGCGTGCGCGCCACCGAAGGAGTTGGGCGCGTACACCGGGTCACCCGGGTTCGAGTAGCGCATGGCCCCGTCCTTGGAGTAGCTGTTGACGGGGGCCTTCGGCTGGTTCACCGGCAGCTGCGCGTAGTTCGCGCCGATCCGGTACCGGTGGGCGTCCGGGTAGGAGAACATGCGGCCGAGCAGCATCTTGTCCGGGGACGGCCCGATGCCGGGCACCAGGTTCGTCGGCTCGAAGGCCGACTGCTCGATCTGCGCGAAGTAGTTGTCCGGGTTCCGGTCGAGGACCATCCGGCCGACCTTGATCAGGGGGTAGTCGCCGTGCGGCCACACCTTGGTCAGGTCGAACGGGTTGAACCGGTAGTCCGCCGCGTCCTCGTAGGGCATGACCTGCACGTACAGCGTCCAGGACGGGTGCTCGCCCGCCTTGATGCTGTTGAACAGATCGCGGATGTGGTAGTCCGCGTCCTGCCCCGCGAGCTGGTCGGCCTCGCTCTGCGTCAGGTACTCGATGCCCTGGTCGGTCTTGAAGTGGTACTTGACCCAGAACTTCTCGCCGCCAGCGTTCTCCCACAGGAAGGTGTGCGAGCCGTAGCCGTTCTGGTGCCGCCACGTCCGGGGCAGACCCCGGTCGCCCATCAGCCAGGTGACCTGGTGGGCCGACTCGGGCTGGAGGGTCCAGAAGTCCCACTGCATGTCGTGGTCGCGCAGGTGGTTGTCCGCACGGCGCTTCTGCGAGCGGATGAAGTCGGGGAACTTGATGGGGTCCCTGATGAAGAAGATGGGCGTGTTGTTCCCGACGATGTCGTAGTTGCCCTCGGACGTGTAGAACTTGATCGCGAACCCGCGCGGGTCGCGCCAGGTGTCCGGCGAGCCGAGCTCACCGGCGACCGTGGAGAACCGGACCAGGCTCTCGGTCCGAGTCCCCGGCTGGAAGACGGCGGCCTTCGTGTACTGGCTGACGTCCTCGGTGACCTCGAAGAACCCGAAGGCGCCCCCGCCCTTGGCGTGCACCACGCGCTCGGGCACCCGCTCGCGGTTGAACTGAGCGTTCTTCTCGATCAGGTAGTGATCCTGCAACAGGATCGGCCCGTTCGGGCCCGCGGTCAGCGAGTGGTCGTCACTCGCGACCGGGATCCCGACGTTGTTCGTGGTGTAGCGCGCCTCGGCCACGCGTCCTCCTCGTCGTTCCATCCGTGGTGGGAACTGCCCGTTCTCAACCCGCGCACTCGGCGCACAGGCCCCAGAACACGACCTCCGCCTCGTCCACCGTGAAACCGGCGACGTCCGACGGGTGCAGGCAGGGCGCCGCGCCGCGAACGCAGTCGACATCGGTGGTACGTCCGCACCGCCGACAGACCAGATGGTGGTGGTTGTCCCCGGTCCGTGTCTCGAACCGCGCCGGATGCCCGGCCGGCTCGATCCGGCGAAGCAACCCGGCGGAGGTGCAGGCGTGCAGCACGTCGTAGACGGCCTGCGTGGAGACCGTCCCCAAGCGCGCGCGCACCGCGACCGCCACCTGGTCCGCCGTCTGGTGCGGGTTCTCGGCGAGCCATTCGAGCGCCGCCAGACGTGGGGCGGTCACTCGCAGCCCAGCGGCCCGCAGGGCGGCCCGGGTGTCCGGGACGGCCGGCGGGGCCGGTGACAGGGCGTTGGCGTCGTTCATGGTGTCCCCAGTTCAGCACTTAATCTGGAATCAGTCAAGTAACCGATGTGGTCAACATTGACCGCCCGTCGAGGAGACGGAACGCCCACTGTCCCCCGACCAGCACCGCCCCGGTAGCGCTCGGTGCCCGACGCCACGGCTACTCGTCCCGCCGGCGCGCCCCAACCCGGTCCAGAGCCGGGTCCGGTGACCGAGGAGGCGCGCGTGGGCCCGCGAGCGGTGCTCTCCCCCGCTCGCTGGTCCGGACGGCGAGCGGGGGGAGGGTGGGAGCCGCACCGCCCGACCACGTTCGCGCTCCTCGGAGGGGACGGCGGCCTCAGCGCGATGCGGTGTCCACCGCCACCTGCTCGCCGACGTGCTCCTGCCGTTGCACGACGACGCGGGAGGCGAGCAGGTTTGCGGTGTTCGCCACTCCCCACTCCAGGAGCACCTCCTCGGTGTGCTCACCGCGCAGCGCGGGACGCCCGGGCATGGCGGCGGGGGTCCCCGCGAAGCGGGGCGCCGGGGCGGGCTGCTGCACCCCGTCCACCGTGACGAAGGTGCGCCGCGCGGCCAGCTGCTGGTGAGCGGCCGCTTCCCGCAACGACAGCACCGGGGCCACGCAGGCATCGCTGTCCGCGAAGACGGTCGCCCACGCGTCCCTCGTCCTGGTCCTGAAGGCGGCCGCCAACGTCTCCCGCAGCTCGGGCCACCGGTCCGGCTCACGCGCACCCACCTCGGGGGGCACCCCCAGCAGCCGGAGGAACTCCGCGTAGAACTTCGGCTCCAACGCACCCACCGCCAGGTAGCCGCCGTCCGACGCCTCGTAGACCTCGTAGTAGGGCGCGCCGGAGTCGAGCAGGTTGGCACCCCGCTCGTCGCGCCACCGCCCGGCCGCGAGCATCGCGTGGACGAAGGTGGCGAGATGCGTGGTCCCGTCGACGATGGCGGCGTCGACCACCTGCCCCGCGCCCCCTCGGGCGACCCGCAGCAACGCGGCGAGCACGCCGACGGCCAGGTACATCCCGCCGCCCCCGAAGTCGCCGAGCAGGTTCAGCGGGATGCTCGGTGGGGACCCCGCCCGGCCGATGGAGTGCAACACCCCGGTGACGGCGATGTAGCCGATGTCGTGCCCCGCGGTGTGCGCGAGTGGCCCGTCCTGGCCCCAGCCGGTCATCCGCCCGTACACCAGGGCCGGGTTCCTGGCCGCGCAGTCGGCGGGGCCGACACCCAGCCGCTCGGCGACCCCGGGCCGGAACCCCTCGATCAGCACGTCGGCGGTGGCCGCGAGGTCACGGACCGCCGCGGCGCCCCTGGGGTCCTTCAGGTCGATCGCCACCGAACGCTTGCCGCGCCCCAACAGGTCGTGCCGGCCGTCGTCGATGAGGTGCGCGCCATCGGGCCGGTCCACCCGGACGACCTCCGCGCCCAGGTCGGCGAGCAGCATCCCGCAGAACGGCGCGGGCCCGATCCCCGCCAGCTCCACGACCCGGACGCCCGCCAGCGGGCCGGTGCCCGTCGGGTTCCCGCCGCCACCCGGGACCGCCGCTCCGCCGTCCCCGCGTCCTTCCCGTCCGAAGTTGGTCTCCCCGACCACAGTGCTCTCCCGTCTCTCGCCCCGCGCGATGTGCTAACCACAACGGCGCTTCGTCAACCCAACTTTTCGGCGATTCTCCGCGCGACCGGGTGATATGCGTCGAGTGAACGGTGACAAGCGACGAGCGGCCCGCCGGTGTCGACGAGCCGCTCGTTCGATCGGGTGAGGCGCGGGATCAGGACGTGGCGACCTTCTCCGCGATCTCGTAGGTGTTCAGGGCCGCTCCCTTGCGCAGGTTGTCCCCGCACACGAAGAAGTCCAGCGTGTTCGGGAAGTCCAACGCCTGGCGGATGCGGCCCACGTAGGTCGGGTCACCACCCACGACCTCGGCCGGCGTCGGGAAGACGCCCCGCTCCGGGTCGTCCCGGAGTACGACGGACTCCTGGCGGGCGAAGACCTCACGAGCGGCCGCCACCGTCACCTGCCGGCCGAACGTGGCGTGCACGGCGAGCGAGTGCGTGGTGACGACCGGGACGCGCACGCAGGTCGCGGACACCTTCAGCCCCGGGATCCCGAGGATCTTGCGGGACTCGTTGCGCACCTTCAACTCCTCGGAGGCCCACCCGTCCTCCTTGAGGGAGCCGGCCCACGGCACGACGTTCAGCGCCAGCGGGGCTGGGAACGGGGACTCGGCGGGCAACCCGGCCGCCGCGAGCGCCTCGGCGACGTCACCAGCCCGACTGCCGACGTCCTTGCCCGCGACCGCAGCCACCTCGGCGTGGAGCCGGTCGACGCCGGCCTGGCCGGCGCCGGACGCCGCCTGGTAGGACGCCACGACGAGCTCGGTCAGGCCGAACTCGTGGTGCAACGCCCCGAGGGCCGCCATCATCGACAGCGTCGTGCAGTTGGGGTTGGCGATGATCCCCTTGGGCCGGCGGTGCACCTGCTCCGCGTTGACCTCCGGCACCACCAGGGGGACCTCCGGGTCGAGCCGGAAGGCACCGGAGTTGTCCACCACGACGGCGCCCCTGGCGGCCGCGACCGGGGCCCACTCGGCGGAGACCTCGTCGGGGACGTCGAAGCAGGCCACGTCGACGCCGTCGAACGCCTCCGGGGTCAGTTCGACCACCGTCAGCTCGGTGCCGCGCACGGTCATCCGCTTCCCGGCCGACCGGGCGGAGGCGATCAGGCGGATCTCACCCCAGGGCACGGTCTCCCTGGAGTTGAGGATGTCGATCATCACGGTGCCCACGGCCCCGGTGGCACCGACGACGGCGATCGTCGGGCGGGTCCGGCCGGTGGTGTCGTTCATGTTCTGGTTCTTCCTCTCGACTACTGGTCGGCCGCCGTCAGCGCCCGGTCCCCGCGTACACCACGGCTTCCTCGTCGCCGCCGAGCCCGAAGGCGTCGTGGATCGCGCGGACCGCCACGTCGAGGTCGTCGTCCCGGATCAGCACCGAGATCCGGATCTCGGAGGTGTTGATGATCTCGATGTTCACCCCGGCCGTGGCCAACGCCTCGCAGAAGGAGGCCGTGACACCGGGGTGTGAGCGCATCCCCGCTCCCACCAGCGAGACCTTGCCGACGTGGTCGTCGTAGAGGACCTGGTCGAAGCCCACCTCGTCCTTGATCCGCTCCAGTTCCGCCACCGCGGTCGGGCCGTTGGTCTTGGACAGGGTGAAGGTGATGTCGGTACGGCCGGACACCGTGCCGGACACGTTCTGCAGCACCATGTCGATGTCGATCTCGGCGTCGGCGACGACCCGGAAGATCCGCCCGGCGACGCCGGGGTTGTCCGGCACGCCGGTCACCGTCACCTTCGCCTCGGAACGGTCGTGCGCGACTCCGGTGATCATGGCTTGTTCCACGGAAAGGTCCTCCACTGACCCGGTGACGATGGTTCCCGGCTTCTTGCTGTACGACGAGCGGACGTGGACCGGCACCCCGTACCGGCGGGCGTACTCGACGCACCGCAGCATGAGCACCTTCGCCCCGGACGCGGCCAGCTCGAGCATCTCCTCGTACGGGACCATGCTCAGGTGACGGGCGTCGGGGACGATCCGGGGATCCGCGCTGTACACGCCGTCCACGTCGGTGTAGATCTCGCAGACGTCGGCCTTCAGCGCCGCGGCGAGGGCCACCGCGGTGGTGTCCGAACCGCCACGGCCGAGGGTCGTGATGTCCCTGGTGTCCTGGGCCACCCCCTGGAAACCGGCGACCAGGACGATGTAGCCCTCGTCGAGCGCCTGGCGCACCCGGCCGGGGGTGACGTCGATGATCCGCGCCTTCTGGTGGGCGCCGGTGGTGATCACGCCGGCCTGGGATCCGGAGAACGAGAGCGCCTCGGCGCCCAGCGAGTGGATCGCCATCGCGACCAGGGCGTTGGACATCCGCTCGCCGGCGGTCAACAGCATGTCGAGTTCGCGTTCGGGCGGCGAGGGCGAGACCTGCTTGGCGAGCTCGAGCAGCTCGTCGGTCGTGTCACCCATCGCGGAGCAGACGACGACCACGTCGTTCCCCGCTTTGCGGGTCTCGACGATGCGCTCGGCGACCCGTTTGATGCGGTCCGCGCTCTGCACGGAGGAACCGCCGTACTTCTGGACGACGAGCGCCACGTGTCCAAACCTCCTCAGGTCAGTCCGTCTGGCAGTGCGGGACGGCCCGACCCGAAGCAGCTCGGCAGCAGTTGGACAGCCCCGCCGCCAAGTCAGCGTACAGAGAACTAACGCCGGACCCGAGTACCAATGGCCCGAAGTAGCCTGGGCGACCGAGTTGACGAGTGGTGCGGAGGAGCGCGTTGCGCGTAGATGCGGAGGCCCAGTCGGCCCACGCGAACACACCCCGGAAAGACGACCCTGACCTGGGTGGGGATGCCGGTTCGACGGACCGTCGGTGGCGGCTCCCGGCGGGCTGGACCCGACACCCCGCCGTCCACCTGTTGGCTCCCGGTGTGGTCTACCTCGCACTCGTGCGAATCGGGCTCCTCGTGCTGGGGTGGATGGCCGATGCCAACGACGTGTCGACCACGGACGCGCGCACGGTGTGGGACGGCCAGTGGTTCCTCGGCATCGCCGAGTACGGCTACGCGGGGGTACCGCCGACCCTGGTCGACGCCTTCGGGAACCGCTCCGCCGAGACCCCGCTGGCCTTCTTCCCCGGCTACCCGTTGCTCGTGCGGTGGGTGTCGGAGCTGCCGGGGGCGGGCCTGGTCGGTGCCGCCTTCGCGGTGAGCACCGTTTCCGGGGTCGCGTGCGCCTACGCCCTGGCGCGGCTGGGGGAGCACGTCGGGGGTTCCCGCCGGGCGGGACTGCTGACGGTGGCGCTGTTCGCCGCCTCGCCGATGGCGGTGGTGCTGTCCATGGCCTACTCCGAGGCCCTGTTCTGCGCGTTGGCCGCCTGGGCGCTGGTCGGCGTCGTCGAACGGCGGTGGCTGGTCGCCGGCCTGTGCGCCGCCGCGGCCGGTCTGGTGCGCCCCACCGCCGGGGCTCTGGTGATGGCCGTCGGGCTGGCGGCGCTGGTCGCGGTCCTCTCCCGCCGCGACGGGTGGCGGCCCTGGGTGGCTGGTCTGCTCGCCCCGCTGGGGCTGCTCGCCTACCTGGGTTGGGTCGCCACGAGCACGGGTTCCTTGACGGGCTGGTTCGACCTCCAGGAGCGGGGGTGGGACTCCCGCTTCGACGGCGGGGCGGCGACGCTCCGCTTCACCCTCGACGTGCTGGCCTCGGCTCCCTCGGTGCTGGAGGTCGCCACCGTGGCGATCCTGGTGGGAGCGGTGGTGTTGCTGCTCGTGGGGATCCGCATGGGCGTCTCCTGGCCGCTCATGGTGTACGCGGCCGGTGTGCTGATGATGGACGTCGGGTCCAACGGGCTGATGAACTCCAAGGCACGTCTGCTGTTGCCCGCGTTCACCCTCCTGCTGCCCGCCGCCGTCGCGCTGTCCCGCCGTCGTCCCGGCACGGTGGCCGCCGTGCTGGGCGGTGTCGTCGTCACGGGATCGTGGTTCGGGGCGTACGCGCTGACCGCCTGGCCCTACGCGATCTGATCCGGAGCGGGGGCGGAAGTACCCGGCACGGGGACTGCCCCGGTACCCGCCCCCTCGGTAGGGTGGCGCCGAAGCCGGAGGGCCGGGAGGTGCCGTGTGACGGAGACCGAAGCACCGGACGAGCGGCGGGGCGGGTGGGCCGAGACCAGTGCTCCCGTGCACCCGCTGATCGCGGGCCGCTGGAGCCCGCGGTCGCTGGACCCGACGGCGACCGTGAGCGAGGAGGCGCTTCGCGCCCTCTTCGAGGCCGCCAGGTGGGCGCCGTCGTGGGGGAACACCCAACCAGCTCGCTACCTGCTCGGCCGGCGGGGGGACGACACGTTCGACCGGATCCTCCAGACCCTGAACCGGGGGAACCGGGGATGGGCCCAGTCGGCCGGAGCGCTCGTCGTCGGCGTCGCGACCGTGTTGGACGGCACCGGTCAACCCCTGCCCTACGCCGAGTACGGCCTCGGGTTGGCTACCCAGAACCTGGTCCTCCAGGCGGTCGCCGAGGGCTTGGTCGCCCACCAGATGGCGGGTTTCGACAGCGACGCCGTCGCCGAGCTGTTCGACGTCCCCGACAGTCACGAGGCCCGGGTGGTCATCGCCGTGGGCCACCTGGCGGCCCCGGGAACCGGTGACCCGGTGACGAGGGAGCGGGACGCGCGTCCCCGGGTCCGCCGCGACCTGTCCGAACTCGTCTTCCACGGCGACTGGGCGCACCCGGCGTACCCGGGCGCCGACTGATCGCCAGTCCCGCGACCGCCTCGGGACCGGGTGGCTCAGCCGAAGATCTTCGCGGCGACGCCCATCACCAGCACCCAGAACGCGGCGGCGAGCCCGTAGTCGGCCAGCAGTTGGAGAGTGGGGTTCCCCGCGTCGAGGAGGCCGGGGAAGAACAACGAGAGGAAGTCGGCCGCGTCGGCGACCGTCGAGACCAACTCCTGGTTCTCCCCCCAGCCGAACAGGGTGAAGACGATGTGCCCTACCAGGATGGCGGCCAGCGCGAAGCCGACGAGGTTGATCAGTGTCGCCACGGTCGAGGGACCGCGCTGTCTCCGTGCCGCCATGCCCACGAGTGTGCCGGGTGACGGGCTGCGAGGGAAGATCCGCCTCCCGCCGGCAGCGCCCTGTCCGGTGCCGGACGAGCGAGGGGGCCGTCCCCCGGCGAGCGGGCCGACGGGTCCGACCCGTCGGGGTGGCCGGGACGGACCGAGGAGGGGCTGGCCGGGTGGCGCCAGGGCCGAGGACGTCACCGGGTGGCGATGGGCTCGCCGGACCGACCCGCCACCCACTTCGAGGGGAGGCGCGAGCTCCCGTGTCGGACGCCGAGGACGGGAGGTCCCGCACCGCACCGGTGGGGACATCGGCTGGTGTGCTCTCCGCCACCCTCCCGCCCGGGCGAGGGGTTCCGCCGGCACCCTGAAGGCTGGTGGACGACGTGGCGGACAGCCTGGACGACCGTCCCCCCCAGGTCAACGAGGTGAACGCCCAGATCGTGGACAGCCGGCTTCCGATCGGGTCCCGGTCGGGGTTAGGCTCGGGCCGTGGCTCGTGGCCTGCTGCTTCTCCGCCGCGACGGGGTCTGACCAGACCGGCTCCCCGGCGCGGAGGTTTGCCGACGCCGGTCGTCGCACACAGCACAGGCAGACAGAGGAGACCACGTGAGCATCCCCAGTTCCGACGCGTTGACGGCCGCCGCCAGCAGGCTCCGGACCCCGTCCCGCCCGGCCCCCGTCGGACAGCCGCACTGGAACCGCCAGCTCGGAAGCGCCATGCCCTTCCACCGGTACCGGCCCTTCGCCGAGCAGGTCGAGCCGATCTCGCTGCCCGACAGGACCTGGCCGGACCGGACGATCACCGAGGCACCGCTGTGGTGCGCCGTCGACCTGAGGGACGGCAACCAGGCGCTGGTCGACCCGATGTCCCCCGCCAGGAAGCGGCGGATGTTCGACCTCCTGGTGCGCATGGGGTTCAAGGAGATCGAGGTCGGGTTCCCGGCCGCCAGCCAGACGGACTTCGACTTCGTCCGGGAGATCATCGAGGACGAGGCCGTTCCCGAGGACGTCAGCATCCAGGTGCTGACCCAGGCCCGTCCCGAGCTCATCGAACGCACCTTCGAGGCCGTGGCCGGTGCGCCGAGGGCGATCGTGCACCTCTACAACTCGACGTCCATCCTGCAACGCGAGGTGGTGTTCCGGAAGGACCGCGCCGGGATCAAGAAGATCGCGACGGACGGGGCGGAGACCGTGCTGGCCGTCTCCAGGAAGTACCCGGACACCCGGTTCCGCTTCCAGTACTCACCGGAGTCCTACACCGGCACGGAGCTCTCCTACGCCGTGGAGGTCTGCGACGCGGTCACCGAGATCTGGAACGCCACCCCGGAGAACCCGGTGATCATCAACCTGCCGGCCACGGTGGAGATGGCCACCCCGAACGTCTACGCGGACTCGATCGAGTGGATGCACCGGAACCTGGCCCGCCGGGACTCCATCGTGCTCTCGCTGCACCCGCACAACGACCGGGGAACCGGGGTCGCGGCCGCCGAACTGGGTTACCAGGCGGGCGCGGACCGGATCGAGGGTTGCCTGTTCGGCAACGGTGAGCGCACCGGGAACGTCTGCCTGGTCACGCTGGCCATGAACCTGTTCAGCCAGGGTGTCGACCCCCAGCTCGACCTCTCGGACATCGACGAGGTCCGGCGGACGGTGGAGTACTGCAACCAGCTCGCGGTGCCCGAGCGCCACCCCTACGGCGGTGACCTGGTGTACACGGCGTTCTCCGGCAGCCACCAGGACGCCATCAACAAGGGCTTCGACGCACTGCGCGCGGAGGCCGCCGCGGCCGGTTCCGAGGTGGACCAGTACCGGTGGGCGGTCCCCTACCTGCCCATCGACCCCAAGGACGTCGGCAGGAGCTACGAGGCGGTCATCCGGGTCAACTCCCAGTCCGGCAAGGGCGGGGTCGCCTACGTGATGAAGACCGAGCACCAGCTCGACCTGCCCCGGCGGTTGCAGATGGAGTTCTCCAAGCTCGTCCAGCGGGTCACCGACTCCGAGGGCGGCGAGGTCGACCCGAAGGCCATGTGGGACGTCTTCGCGACCGAGTACCTGGACGCGGTGACGCCGCTCCGGCTCGGGGGGTACCAGGTCCAGGGCGGCGGGACGAGCAAGATCGTCGCGGACGTGGTGGTCGAGGGCGAGGAACAGCAGATCACCGGTGCCGGCAACGGGCCGATCTCCGCCTTCGTGGACGCGCTGGCCACGGTCGGGTACGACGTCAGGGTCCTGGAGTACGTCGAACACTCGTTGTCCGCCGGCGACGACGCGAAGGCCGCCTCCTACGTGGAGTGCGCGGTGAACGACCGGGTCCTCTGGGGCGTCGGGGTGGACACCTCCACCGTGGCGTCGGCGCTGCGAGCGGTCGTCTCCGCCGTCAACAGGGCCAACCGCTGACGACGCGGGGTGGTCGGCCGCGAACCGGCCGACCACCCCCGCGCCTACGGCCTGCGGATCACTTCCACCAACGGACCGGCTCGGCGGAGTAGTCGGTGCCGGGCACCTCGTCCGACCGGTCGTTGCGCCAGATCTCGAAGCCCGCGACCTCGGTGGCCTCCGGGGCCAGCGAGATGTCACAGGCCTGGTAGCTGGCGCCGACCTCGGTGAAGTCGCCACCCGCGGACCCGCTGTCGCACTGGTCGAGACCGCCGAAGATGATGGTCAGGTCCTGGGCGCGGGAACCGTCGGGCAGGATTCCCCTGGTCCCGCCGACCGAGGCGTAGGCGAGGTCGTCGCCGCTCTCGTTGGTGACGGTGTACTTGAGGTAGTAGGGCACCAGGCCGGCGACCTGGTCACCCATGTCGAGGGGGTCGAGGTCGGAGGGCGAGCCCTGCTCGATCGCGTCCAGCGTGATGCTGATGACGCCGGTCGAGTCGGCGTACTTGAAGGGGATGTAGGCGGGCTCACCCAGCGCGAGCTCGGTGCCCTGCGGGGTGAACTCCCCGGAGAACTCACCGGCCGGCTCGACCGGGACGTCCGAGGCGTCGACCTCCTCGTCCTCCGCCACCTCGCTCTCGGGGGCGATCTCGGAGGTGGCCTCAGTCGGGGTCGAGGAACCCGCCTCGGCGTTGCCCTCCTCCGTGGAGGAACAACCGGCCAGCACCACCGCGGAGGCGGCGACCGCGACGAGGGGGGACCATGAACGGATTCGCAAGGGTGTCTCCTGTGTGAACCGCGCGCACCGCACCGGGGAGTCGCGAGGACTCCCCGGTCGGTACGACGATGCGAAAGTGGACCCCAGGGCACGAGTGAGTATGCCGTTCACACCCCTCACACACCCCCCGAATGGATGAATTTGTTGGCAAGAGAACCCGCGTCGCCCAGCGGGTGAAGGAGGGAACGCGGTGCGTGACCGGTTCCCGCCGTTCTTCCGAGCCGGGGTGGTGCGCTCCGGCGACTCGTGGTGATCGGACCGCTACCGCTCCTGGCGTACCATCGCCACCCAGCCGAACGAGCCTTCGGTCGCCGCCCACCCTCCCCGGACGTACGGTTGGCGCACCCGGCCCGCCGCTCCAACGAGGAGACGATGATGGACACCGGATCGGACGACGAGCTGCGCTGGTGGGTCAACTGCGTGGACTTCTCCGGACGCACGCGTCGGATCAGCGTCCTCGTCATGGGAGACCGGGTGGCCGTCGTCACCCCTCCCGGGGAGACGGCGGTGTTGAGCGCATCCGACGCGGCCCAGCTGGCGTTGGCCCTCGACAAGGCGGCGAGCGGTGAGCGGAACGCGACCGGGTCGCTGCCCACCCCTCGCCCGGGGCCGACCGAGGGCGGCTGACCCGGGGCCGGCCACCGCGCCGCCTCCGCGACCCACCTCGCGCGCCCAGGCTCAGCCCGCGACGCTTGCGTAGCTGGACAGCTACGTAGCTGTCGTGCTACTAATCGGTCATGACGCACGCCGTGTTCGAGGCTCTCGCCGATCCCACCCGCCGTCGGCTGCTGGAGCTGCTGGCCGACGGTGACCGCACCGCGGGGGAACTCGCGGGCGAGTTCAGCACGGCACGGCCCACCGTCTCCCGCCACCTGCGGGTACTGCGGGAGGCGGGCCTGGTGGGCTGGCGGTCCGAGGCCCAACAACGCGTGTACCACCTCGTCCCGGCCTCGTTGGCCGAGGCCGGGGACTGGGTCGACCGGGTGCGCGACCGGTGGTCGCGCCGACTGGACCAGTTGGAACACCATCTCGACCGGCTCGCGGCCGAGTCGACCCACGGCAGCACGCCGACAGCGGACTGAGGAGTAGGACGTGGAGCACCAACGACGGACGACGGACCCCCGGGACCTCGCGCCTCCCCCGGAAGCGGGAACGCTCGGCCTGGGGGATGACGGGGCCTGGCAGATCCTGTTCCGGCGGCACCTCGCCCACCCGATCGACCGGGTGTGGGCCGCCCTGAGCCAACCCGAGCACCAGCGGGAGTGGCTTCCCGGCGTGCGGATCGAGGTCCGGCCGGGCGGGTCCGTGCTCTTCGACTTCGGTGACGAGGGCAGCGCGGAGGGCACCGTCGCAGTGGTCGAGGCTCCAACGCTGCTCGAACACAGCTGGTGCTGGTCCGACGAACCGCCCTCGACGGTGCGATGGGAACTCGCGACCGCCGCCGACGGGGGAACGGAGCTCGTACTCCGCCACCGGGCGGTGGACCAGGGGCCGGCCGCCGACTTCGCCGTCGGCTGGCACGGCATCCTCGACGGCCTCCGCGCGCACCTCGACGGGGGAACCGCCAGCACCGACCACGCCGCGCTCGACGTCTGGTACCGGGCGGCCGCCGCGCGGTCCTGAGGCGACCTGCCCGGCGAGGACATCCTCTCACTCGGTCAGGTGATAGTCCTCGACTCGGTGCTCGACCACGGGTATCACGGCCGTGTGCACTGTGGACCTGCCACCCACCGACGACCCTGGTCACCACCGTCCCGACGGCGTCGGGACCGGGACCGATGACCGCGCGCGTGGTGCTGGTCTCCGGCGCCTTGACCCGCCCTGATCGGACCTACGCCACCCTGGCCGCCGAGTTGGCCGAGCGCCACCTGGAACCCACGGCCATCCCGTGGGGCCCGGCGTGGCGCTCGGCCGACACCCTCGCGGCGTACGGGGTGGCGGACGAGGCCCGTCTCGTGGAGGACCACCTGGACCACTTTGACGGGCCCGTGTCGGTCGTGGGCCACTCCTGCGGCTGCCTCGCGGCGATCCTCTTCGCCCTCGCCCGCCCACATCGGGTGACCAGTCTGACGTTGGTGGACATCGCGTGGCTGGGCAACCGTCCCCGGTGGCCGGGTCAGGCGGAGTTCACCGCCGAGATGGACCGGATCGCCGCTCTCCCCCCGGCCCGGGTGGGCCCGGCCTTCGCGGCCGCGTTCTCCCCACCCGGCCCCCGGCCCGCATCCGCGCCGGCGGCCCCGCCCCCCGAGCTCGGACGTCTGGTGACGGAGGCGCGGGTCGGCTGGACCTCATGGCGCCGGGACCCGCTGGAACCGGAGCTCGACCGGCTGACGATGCCGGTGCACCTGCCCTTCTCCACCTCGAGCCCGACCTGGATGCGCGCCGTCGCCGTCGCGCTCGCGGCCCGCCTCCCGAACGCGACCAGCTCGCGACTACCGGGAACGCACCTGAACGTCGTGAGCCGGAACGCCGGGCGGATCGCGTCGTGGATCCACCGGCACGTCGCCACGTCCGCCGGAGCCCCGGCGACGGGTGTCGGCCGGGGCGGACCCGAGGGCCGCGCGCCCGGCCCTCGGTCCCCGATCAGGGTCCCAACACCTCCGTGACGGAGGCCGGTCCCGCCGCGGAGGACGACGTCACCCCCGGCAGGCCGGTCGTGGCGTCCACCGCCTCCGCGGCCACCGCGTGCCGGGCGATTCGCCCGTCCCGGATGTCCTCGGCGAAATGGCAGGCCACCCGGTGCCCTGGTGCGACCTCGCGCAGCGCGGGGCGCTCGGTGTCGCACCGGTCGGCCTGCCGCCAGGGGCATCGGGTGTGGAACCGGCAGCCGGGCGGCGGCGCGGCGGGCGACGGGAGATCACCGGACAGGAGGATGTGCTCGCGGCGGTCCTCCAGCTCCGGGTCCGGCACCGGGACCGCCGACAGCAGTGCTCGGGTGTAGGGGTGGAGCGGTTCCTGGTACAGGGCGTCGGAGGATGCCTCCTCCACCAGCCCACCCAGGTACATCACACCGATCCGGTCCGAGATGTGCCGCACCACGGCGAGGTCGTGCGCGATGACCAGGTAGGTCAGGCCGAACTCCTCCTGGAGGTCCCCGAGGAGGTTGATGACCTGCGCCTGGACGGACACGTCCAGTGCCGACACCGGCTCGTCCGCCACGACCAGGTCGGGGTTGACCGTCAGCGCCCTGGCGATCCCGATCCGCTGCCGTTGACCACCGGAGAACTCGTGCGGGTACTTGCGCAACGCCGTCTCGGGGAGGCCGACCGCTGTCAGGAGCTCCCGCAGCCGCCGGTCGGTGGCGACCCGGTCGGTGTCCAGGCCGTGGGCCCGCAGCCCCTCCACGAGGATCGACGCCACCGACTGGCGCGGGTCCAGCGAGGACATCGGGTCCTGGAACACCATCTGCATCCGACGGCGCATCCGCCGCAGCGGCTCCCCCTTGAGGGTGGAGAGGTCCACTCCGTCGAAGACGACACGCCCCCCGGTCTGGTCGACCAGGCGCAGCAACGCCCTGCCCAGGGTCGACTTCCCACACCCCGACTCGCCGACGAGCCCGTAGGTCTCGCCCCGCCGGATGCGGAGGTCGACGCCGTCCACCGCGTAGACGTGGCCGACGGTGCGGTCGAGGAAGACGCCGCGCTTGATCGGGAAGTGGACCTTGAGGTCCTCGACCTCCACCAGCACCCGGTCCTCCTCCGAGGCCACCGTGCTGGCGTTCGCCGACTCGTCGTGTGCCGCGCTCACCGGGCCGGCACCTCCTCACTGGGTGCCGGTCGCCCGACCGGGTTGTGGCATCGCAACAGCCGTTCGCCCTCCCGGGTCATCTCCGGACCGCGCTCGACGCAGGCGTGGACCGCGTTCGGGCACCGGGGGGCGAACGCGCACCCACCCGCCCACGGGATGTTGTCCGCGACCGAACCCCGGATCGGGGTCAGCCGCTCCCCCCTGGGCGCGTCGAGCCGGGGGATCGAGGCCAGCAGACCCGCCGTGTAGGGGTGGCGGGGCTCGGCGAACAGCTCGTGTCGCCCGGCCCGTTCGACGATCCGCCCGCCGTAGAGCACGTTGACCTCGTCGCACATGCCGGCCACGACACCGAGGTCGTGGGTGATCATGATGAGGGCCGTTCCCGTGTCCCGGACCAGCTCGGAGAGCAGGCTGAGGATCTGCGCCTGGATGGTCACGTCGAGAGCGGTCGTGGGTTCGTCGGCGATCAGCAACCGGGGTTTGCAGGCCAGCGCCATCGCGATCAGCGCCCGTTGGCGCATCCCACCGGACAGCTGGTGCGGGTACTCCTTCAACCTGCGGCCGGGGTCGGGGATGCCGACGCGTTCCAGCAACTCGGCCGAGCGGAGCGCGGCCTCCCGGCGCCGCAGGCCCTCGTGCCGCTCCAGCACCTCGCTGACCTGGACCCCGATCGGGATGACGGGGTTCACCGAGGACAGCGGGTCCTGGAAGACCATGCCCAGATCGCGACCGCGGCGGTCGGCGAGCTCGCGGTCGGAGAGCCGGAGCAGGTCCTTCCCCTCGAACTCGACCGTGCCGCCGACGCGCACCCCGCGCTGGGGGAGCAAGCCCATGATCGCCAACGAGGTCACGGACTTCCCACAGCCGGACTCGCCGACCAACCCCACCATCTGCCCAGGGCTCACGTCGAAGCTGATGCCGTCCACCGCGGCGAAGGGATCCTCACCCTTGCGCTGGAACACGACCGAGAGATCGCGCACTTCGAGCAGCGCCATGTCTACCGCCGCCTCTTCGGGTCGAGAGCGTCCCGCAGCGACTCGCCGACCAGCGTGAAGCCGAGGGCCACCACGATGATGCAGGCCGCTGGCCAGAAAGCCAGGTGCGGATGGGAATCGATCACGTTCTGGGCGTTGCCGAGCATCTGCCCCCACTCGGGGACCGAGTCGTCGGCCGCCCCGAGCCCCAGGAAGGACAGCGCCGCCGCGTCGATGATGGCCACCGCCAGCACCAACGTCGACTGCACGATCACCGGGCCCAGGGCGTTGGGCAACATGTGGCGGAACACGATCGACCGCTGCCTGACGCCCAGCGACCGGGCCGCGAGCACGTGGTCGCTCTCCCGCTGCGCGAGCATCGTGCCCCGCAACAGCCGGGCGAAGACCGGGATCTGCACGATCGCGACCGCCAGGATCACGGTGAACTGGGTCTGCGCGGAGAACAACGCCCCGATGGACACCGCCAGCAGCAGCGACGGGACCGAGAGCATCACGTCCACGATCCGCATGACGAGGGAGTCCACCCACCCGCCGAAGGCCCCGGCGAGGGTACCCAGGGTCAGGCCCCCGCCCAGGCCGATCACGGTCGCCAGCACCGCCACCAGCAGGGTCTGCTGGGAACCCAGCAGGACTCGGGAGAAGAGGTCCCTGCCGTGCTGGTCACCGCCGAAGGGATGCCCCTCCTGCGCCGGCGGGATGCTGTTCGTGGCGCGCGACACCTGGTCGGCGAGCATCCGCACACCCGGGTCGTGCGGGGCGATCAGCGGGGCGATCAGGGCGAGCAGCACGAACAGCCCGATGATGGACGCGCCCACCAGGAAGACGGGGTTGCGGCGCAGCCGACGCCAGGCGGAGGCCGCGAGGCTCACCCCGGTCTCGGTGGCGCTGGACTCCGCGAGCGAGTCGATCCGCTCCTTGCGACTGGTACCGATGGCCATCAGCGTGTCCTGATCCGTGGGTCGATAGCGGCGTAGGACAGGTCCACGAGCAGGTTCACCAGCACGTACGTCATCGCGGACGCCAGGATCACCACTTGGAGCACCGGGAAGTCCTTGCGTTCGAAGCCCAGTGCCAGCGCTTGGCCGAGCCCGGGGATGTTGAAGACCCGTTCGGTGAGCACCGCACCGGAGAGCAACGCCCCGGTCTGGAGGCCGATCGTCGTGACCACCGGCAGCATGGCGTTGCGCAGCACGTGCCGGCGTCGGATCACCGCCCCGGCGAGCCCCTTCGACCTGGCGGTGCGCACGTAGTCCTCGTCGAGGACGTCCAGCACGGCGGCCCTGGTGATCCGGAAGATCACCGCGAACGGGATGGTGGAGAGGGCGATCGCCGGCAACAGGAGGTGGACGAACGCGTCGAGGGCCGCGTCCCACTCCTGCGTCAGGATGCCGTCGAGGACGTAGAAGCCGGTGACCCTGGTGGCGTCGATACCCCCGGTCTGGCGCCCGGACGCCGGGAGCCAACCGAGCTGGACGGCGAAGATCCACTTCAGCAGGAAGGCGAGGAAGAAGACCGGCACCGCGATCCCGACCAGGGACCAGGTGATGCTCAGGTTGTCCAGGATCCGGCCGCGTCGCCGGGCGGCCAGGTAGCCGAGCGGGATCCCCACCGCGATGGCGATCAGGATGGCCAACACCGCGAGTTCCAGCGTGGCCGGGAAACGTTGCAGGAAGACGTCCAGCGCGGGTGTCCCCCGCTGGACGCCGGTCGAGGTGCCGAAGTCGCCGCTCAGCGCCCGGGCCACGAACCTCCAGTACTGGAGGACGATGGGCTGGTCGAGCCCGAGGTCGGCGCGCAGCGCCGCCTCGGACTCCGGCGTGGCCCGGTCTCCCAGGAGGGCCGAGACCGGCCCTCCCGGGAGCGCCCTGAGCCAGGCGAACAGCAGCACCGACAGGGCGAGAACGACCAGCATCAGCTGTCCGAGCCGCCGTACGGTGTAGCGCAGCACGAGGGTTCCTTGTGGTGGGAGCGATCAGATCCGGTGTCGGTGGCTCACTCCACGGTGATCGTGTTGAACTCCTCCGCGGTCAGCGGACTCGTCACCAGGCCCTCGACGTGCTCGGCCACCACGATCGCCGGCGGGGAGTGGGAGATCGGGATCGCGGGCAGCCACTCGCTCATCAGGTTCTCGTTGATCTCCTCGTACAGCCCGGTGCGGATCTCCTCGTCCGGCTCGGAGTCGGCCGCCGCGAGGTCGTCCGCCAGCTGCTGCCCCCAGTCGGACTCCCCGGTGTAGAACTGCCCCTCGGTCGAGCTGAAGAAGGAGCCGAGGAAGTTGTCGGCGGTGTTGTAGTCACCGGTCCAGCCGAGCAGGAACAGCGGGGCGTTGCCCTGGTTGGACTCCTCGATGTACCCGCCGGCCCACGGTCGGCTGACGGCGTTCACCGTGATGCCGACGGCCTCCAGGTCCTGGGAGATGGCGTTGAAGATGCCCTGGGGGTCCGGCAGGTAGGGGCGGGTGACCTCGGTGGGCCACCAGAAGTCGACCGTCAGGTCCTCGTGACCGGCCTCGGCCAGCAGCTCCTCGGCGAGCTCCGGGTCGTAGTCGTAGGTCCGCACGTCGGCGGACCAGCCCTCGACGCTGTCCGGGTAGAGCTGGGTCGCCACCTCGGCGCCGTCGGGAAGGGTCGAGCTGACCAGGCCCTCCCGGTTGATGGCGTGGGCGAGGGCCTGCCGGACCCGCAGGTCGCGCAGCGCCGGGTTGTCCTTCTGCGAGATGCCCAGGTACAGGATGTTGAACGGGTCCCGGACCTCGACCTGGAAGCCCTCGTCCCGCAGCTGCTGGTAGTCAGCGGGGTTGGGCAGGTCGTACCCGTCGATGCCGCCGGACTGGAGCTCCTGCTTGCGGGCGGTCTCGTCCGGGATGATCCGGAAGATCAGCCGTTCGATGTTCGCCTTGCCGTCCTCGTCCCAGTACTCCTCGTTCCGGGTCAGCTCGATCGTGCCGTTGCCCTCGTCGTAGGAGGAGAAGACGAAGGGGCCGGTCCCGGTCGGGTGCTCCCTGGCGTACTCGGAGAACACGAAGCTGTCACCCTCGGCCCGCACGTCGTTGGCCGAGTGCTCCTCCAACGCCGTGGGCGACTGCATGGAGAAGGCGGGCAGCCCGAGCAGCGACGGGAACTTGCCCGTGGCCCTGGTCAGGGTGACTGTCGCCGTGTGCTCGTCGTCGACCTCGCACGACTCGTACAGCGAGGGCGTGGCGCCGTCGGAGAAGCCGCCGAAGTTCTGCTTCCAGTAGTAGGACAGGGCCTCGCTCTGGCCGGCGCCCTCCTGGGTGTACCAGCGCTCGAAGTTGTAGCAGACCGCGTCCGCGTCGAAGGGGGTTCCGTCGTGGAAGGACACCCCCTCCTGGAGGGTGAAGGTCCACTCCAGGCCGTCGTCACTGGACTCCCAACCCGTGGCCAGCTCGGGAACGACGTCGACATCGCCCGGCGCGAAGGTGACCAGGCCCTGGAAGATCTGGCGCGCGACGCGGAACGTCTCACCGTCCGAGGCGTAGAAAGGGTCGAACAGCGCCGGGGCGCCGGCCGCACCGAAGGTGAAGGTGCCACCCCCGGAGCCCGAACCTCCGTCGTCGCCGCCACCGTCGCCCCGCTGGGACTCGGCGCAGGCGGACAGGGACAAGGCCACAGCGCCCGCGACACCCACGGTCGTGAGTCGCCGGAGCCTGGGGTTCAGGGCCCTTTTGGATACGGCCATCGTGCACCTCAGTCGTTGACGGTTACTGACGGATTGATGGCAGACCCTAACGGGTTATGGACAAGAATCGGACGTGTCACGGATCACGATCGCGCAACCAGCACGGGGGGTCACGAAATCGCAAAACGACGTCACGGGTTCGTCATCTGGACGTGAGCCCGTTCACGGGTCGAATCCCGGCGGAACCACTCGGTTTCCACCCGCTGCCATTCCACCAGGTGAGGGCGTGTTCCCGCACCGTCCCGGGCGACCGCCCGCTCCAACCGAACGGCGGGGTCGGGATGCTCCACCCAGACCAGGAGGCTCGCCCGATCCGCCACCTCGACCCGAGCCGAGGAGACACCCTCCAGCACCAGCACGTCCGGTGGCGGCACCTCCAGCCACGCCCCGGGAACGGGCTCACCGCCGCGCCACTCCACCCGCTGGTAGCGGGCGACCTCGCCCCGCTCCAGCGGGGCGAGCACCGCCCGCTCCAGCCGAGGCCACCAGCCCACCGGTTCCGACCAGGTGGCGAAGTGGTCCGTGGGCACGACGTCGATCCGCACCCCCCGCTCCCGGCCGAGCCGGACCAGGTCCTCGGCCAGCGTCGTCTTGCCGCTCCCCGAGGGACCGTCCACGGACACCAACCTGGTGCGGCCGAGTCGTGGAGGACGGGACAGCACCCTGTCCAGCACCGCACGAGCGTTCGCCGACCCCGTCACCGCGCCCCCCGCCCCCGGTGAACGACGCGCGGAACCGACGTGGCCGCGACCCGTCGACCGGGCACTCCGGAGGGGATCGGCAGGACTTCGCTCCAGGCAGGGCGGCAGGAGCCGCCAGCCGGCGGACGGGAGCGCCGGCGCACCGAGGCACCGTCCGGTGCGGCTCGCACCCGGTCCTCCGCGCCGCCGACGGCCAGGATCACACCGACCGGCGCCCGGACAGCGCGCGGCCGAGAGTCAGTTCGTCGGCGAACTCCAGGTCCCCACCCATCGGCAGCCCGGAGGCCAGCCGGGTGACCGTCAGCCCGGGGAAGTCCCGCAACATCCGCACCAGGTAGGTGGCGGTCGCCTCCCCCTCGGTGTTCGGGTCCGTGGCGATGATGACCTCGGTCACCTCCGCACCGCCGTACTGCCCACCGATCCGGCCCAGCAGCTCCCGGATGCGCAGCTGGTCGGGCCCCACCCCGGACAACGGGTCCAACGCCCCACCCAGGACGTGGTAGCGCCCCCGGTACTCCCGGGTGCGCTCCACCGCGAGCACGTCCTTGGGCTCCTCGACCACGCACACCAGCGCCGCGTCCCGGCGGGCGTCCCGGCAGATCCGGCACGTCGCCTGCTCCGACACGTTGCCGCAGATGTCGCAGAAGGTGACGCCCTCCTTCACCCTTTGGAGGACCTCCTGGAGCCGGGTGACGTCGGCGGGCTCGGCGCCGAGCAGGTGGAAGGCGATGCGCTGCGCGCTCTTGGGACCGATTCCGGGCAACCGCCCGAGTTCGTCGATCAGGTCCTGGACTGGGCCCTCGTACACTCCACCGTTCCTTGCCTCGCCGCTCCGGCCGTCGTCACAGCCCGGGGAAACCGGGCAGCGCGGGACCGCCGGGGCCGCCCAGCCCGAGCCCTCCCATGTCCCCGAGGCCGCCGGCCACCGGGCCCAGCTTGCGCTGCGCCAGCTCCTGCGCCTCCCGGTTGGCGTCGCGGACGGCCGCGACCACCAGGTCGGCGAGGGTCTCGGTGTCCTCCGGATCGACGGCCTTGGGGTCGATGACCAGGTTCTGGAGCTCTCCGGAACCGTTCACCGTGGCCCGCACCAGGCCACCACCGGCGGTGCCGGTCACCTCGGCTTCGGCCAGCTCCTGCTGGGCCTCCATCACCTGCTGCTGAAGTTTCTGCGCCTGCTGGATGATCTGTTGCATGTTCGGCTGGCCACCGGGCTGCACCATGGCTCCTCTCGACGGAGGTCGTCGGTCTCGCGTCGCCGCAAGCCTAGCCGTCCCGCCGGGTGCTCGGACGAGCCGCGCCGCCCCGGGGGCTCGCCGAGGAACTCAGGTCACCAGGCGCCCGCCCAGCTGTTCGGACAGCAGCTGGATCGCCGTCTCCTGCGGGTCCCGAGGCGGTCGCACGTCCCGGGGGTCGTCCGGTCCCTCCGGGCCCTCCGCGCCGGGGCCGCCCGGGACGGCCGTGCCCCCCGGGGGCACCGCGACGTCGGTGGCTGGCGTGTGGCCGTTGGACCTCGGCGCAGCCCCTCGAGCTGGGCTCGCCGCCCCGGCGGGCGGGTCCGGGTCCGGCGGTTCCGGTTCGTCGGGTTCCGGTGGCAGGGGGATGTCGTCCTCGGCGGTCACCGCCCGGGGCGCCGGACGCGCGGTCTCGGTCCGCCTCGGTGGAGTCGGCTCGGGAGCCCGACGCGGCGGTTCGGGGCGCCGGGCGGGCGCCGGGGCCGGCTGGTGACCGGTGGCGGGCGAAGCTCCACCACCCTGGCCGAGCCGGGCCGCCTCCTCCGCCGACACGCAGCGGACCCGCCAGTCCCCCCCGAGCACCTCTCGCAGGGCGGTGGCGATGATCTCGCTGTTCCTGGTGTCGGAGAGTCGGCGGACCAGCGCCGACGCCGGGTGGGTGAACACCACCTCGCCGTCGGCGACCGAGTGCGCCACCGCGTCGGTCAGCATGGCGCCGAGGCTGCGGCTGTGGTCCCGGACCTTGGAGAGCAGGGTGGGCCACATCTTCCGGACCGTGGCGACGTCGACGGTGTCCCGTGCCGGGGCCGGAGCCACCGGGGCGGGCGGCGGGGCGGCGGGGCGGGTCTCCTCCGGTGGGGCCGGGGCGGCCGCCTCCGGGGTGCGCGGGGGCTCCGGCCGCTGGGCCTCCTCGTGGCGCTCCGCCGTCGACGGCGGCTGCGCGGGCGCCTGGCTGGGCCGTTGGAACGCTCTCCGGGGCGGCGCCCCCTCCTCGTGGGCGGCGGGGAGGGACGGGGTCGGCGCGCTCCCGGGAACCGGGGCCGCCACGGCTCCGCCGCCCGCCGCCAGGCGTTGCTCGACGGCCTCGACCCGCTGGAGCAGTGCCCGCCCCGAGGACTCCGCCGCCGGCAGCAGCATCCGGGCGCACAGGAGTTCCAGGAGGAGCCGGGGCGAGGTGGACCCGCGCATCTCCCCCAGCCCCGAGTGCACGATCTCGGCGAACCGCGTCAGGGCGGCCGGTCCCAACCGTTCGGCCTGCCCGGTCATGGTGGCCAGCCCGTCCTCGGGCGCGGACACCAGGCCCCGGTCGGTGGCGTCGGGGACGGCCCGGAGCAACAGGAGGTCCCGGAACCTCTCGAGCAGGTCGGTGGCGAACCGCCGGGGATCGTGCCCCGCCTCGATGACCTGGTCGACGGCGGCGTAGACACCGGGGGCGTCCTCGGCGGCCAGCGCCTCCACCATCGAGTCGATCAGCGCGACGTCGGTGACGCCCAGCAGGGCGATCGCCCGCTCGTAGGTCACACCCTCCGCCCCCGCGCCGGCCAGCAACTGGTCCATCACGCTGAGCGTGTCCCGACCCGAACCACCGCCGGCCCGGACGACCAGCGGGAACACCGGCGGTTCGACCGCCACGCCCTCGGCCGAGCAGATCGACTCCAGCAGGTCGCGGACCACCGCCGGCGGCATCAGCCGGAACGGGTAGTGGTGGGTCCGGGAGCGGATGGTCGGCAGGACCTTGTCCGGTTCGGTGGTCGCGAACACGAAGACCAGGTGGTCCGGAGGCTCCTCCACGATCTTCAACAGGGCGTTGAAGCCCTGGGTGGTGACCATGTGCGCCTCGTCGATGATGAAGACGCGGTAGCGGGACTCGGCCGGTGCGTAGAACGCACGGTCGCGCAGTTCCCTCGCGTCGTCCACACCACCGTGGCTGGCGGCGTCCAGCTCGACCACGTCCACGTTCCCCGGCCCCTCCGGAGCCAGGGCCACGCAGGAGGAGCAGGTTCCGCACGGGTCGGCGGTCGGTCCCCGAACGCAGTTCAGCGACCGCGCCAGGATGCGGGCGCTGGAGGTCTTGCCGCAGCCCCTCGGCCCCGAGAAGAGGTAGGCGTGGCTGATCCGCCCGGCGTTGAGCGCGGTGCGGAGCGGGTCGGTGACGTGTTCCTGGCCGACCACCTCGGCGAAGGTCGCCGGGCGGTACCTGCGGTAGAGAGCCAGTGCCACACCAAGAGGCTACGCAACCGCACTGACGGCCAGCTCAGGGGCCGGGTCGGGGCAGCCCCGGGCACAAGGGGACCCCGTGCACCCGCCAGAGCCCGCTTACCCTTGCTGCCTTCCGGCCCTGGGGGAGTTCACAGGATGGACGCCGCACGGGGTCCACGGTCAGTGTAGTGGACGGCCGGCCACGTCTCCGGCGGGGGGCCGTGAGGCGCGAACCGGGGCCCGCCCCGCCCCGCGACCGGGGGCGTCCTGCCAGGAGGGCTCGCCGTGGACCTCCAGGACCACCAGTCCGTCGGAGGTCGCGGTCTCCCCTCGCATCCGGGCCGCCTCCCCCTGCGGTACCTCGCAGCACCGCACCGGTCGCCCATCCCGGAGCAGCGGCATCCGGACAGGGGTCGCCGCCGTGTACGCCAGGACGGACAGCCCCTCCCCCTCGCCGTCCACGGTCACCAGGCCGGTGCGCAACCACACGAGCCGGTACCGCTCACCCCGGCCCTCGCAGCGGTCGAGCACGCGGATCTGCTCCCTGGTGGCGAGCCAGACGAAGTGCCGCTCACTGGTTCCGGGGGCCGCCGCGAGGGTGGCTGGTCGCTGTTCGTCGACCACCCGGAACCCGGAGGCCCACACCGCCGCCAGCCCGCTGCACCTCGCGCGCAGGGCCACCACCGGCCCGGCCAGGCCGAGGGAGGTCCGCAGCCAGCCGATCTTGCCGGGGCACGCGTTGGAGCCGTAGGTGAGCACCGGGAACCGGGCGGACGTTGGCTCCACGCCCCGGGAGGCCAGCCAGTCGTCGAGGTCGGTCCACGCCGGGCGCACCCGCCATCCCGCCGCGGCGCCCGGGTCGCTGGACAACGGGTAGCAGACCCCGTCGGCGGAGACGAAGGAGCAGGGGGGACGAGCACCCGGGTACGGGCGGGCCGGGAAGTCCGATTCGGCGAACGGTATGTCCACGGTCTCCTCCGAGGCGCCGGAACCGCGATTCGGATCCGGTGCCGACCGGCGGGCCGGGGTCCCGGCGGAGCGCGGAGCCGACATGACGCACCCGAGATGCGGATGGGAGGGGGCGAAGCCGGGGTGACCCCCGTAGGACGAGGTTACGCACGAACACGAAAGGGGGGCCAGGTCGTGAGCGACCCACCGCCACCGATGTCCTCCCTTCGGGGCACTCGTTCCGTGGCACCGGGTCCACCCCGCCCCGGCCCGGCGTGCGGGGCCGGTGGACCGGGACCACCGAGGTCACCGAGCGTCGGCGTCTCCTCGCACGGGGAGGGGCCGCCGGCAGGCGGAGCCGGACCCGCGCGGCGCCCGGCGGACGGGACGGTGTGCCCGCTCCCCGCCGCGCGCGAGCCGCTCCCCATCCCCGCCCGGGCTCCGCGCACCGCCCTGTCCCGAGGACGGGAACCCCTTCGTGTAAGCTCTGCGGCGGAGGATTCGCCTAGCGGCCTAGGGCGCACGATTGGAAATCGTGTTGGGGCTCAAACCCCTCACGGGTTCAAATCCCGTATCCTCCGCTCCAGGAAGAAACCCCCGGTCACCCGGGGGTTTCTTCGTGTTCGGGGGGCCTCGTGGCCCGCTTCGCGGTGCACCGCCTCCCACCGCAGCCCGCTCGCCCGGCCGGCTCGCCGTCACGGGGCCGGCTCGGGTGGCTCACCGCCCGGCCTCCGGGACGGTGGGGCCGCTCCCGTCACGTCCGCCCGCGCGGAGCCCCGCCGTTCGCCGGCGGGCGCATCCGTCGCCCCCACGCGTGCCCGGCGAACGGCGACGGGTCGCCCGGTCGCGTCCGCGTGGGTGCCCCGCGCGCACCCGGCCCTGGTCGTCGCACGATCCACACCGCTACCGGGACGAGGCGTCGGCGTCGCCCGTCCGGCCCGGAACCGGGCGATCCGCCGGTTCCGGGCCTGGTCGTGGTCAGCTCGTCGTCCCGGTCCCTTCGGAGTCCGGGGAGTTCGCCTCGCCGCGCTGGCGTCGGGCGAAGTACGCGGCGGCCCCGCCCACGGCGAGCAGGATGACCGCGCCGGTGATCAGGGGGAGCACCCCGCTGAGGCCCGTGCGCGCGAGGTCGTCGCCACCCGCGGCGGGGGGAGGCCCGTCCCGGTGGTCGCCGGCCCCGCCACCGGGTTGGTCGGGCCGCTCCGGCGACCTGGTGTCACCGCCCTCGCCCGGCGGCCGTCCGCCGCCGTAGTACCGCGCGTCCTCGGCCTCGTCCACCGCCGGGTCGCCGGACAGCGGTCGGAACGCCACGACCTGGGGATCGTGGTCGCTGGCCTGGTCGGCGAACTCGGCGTTGACCCGGACGGGCTGGTAGTCGGCACGGTGCGCCAACGCCCCGGCCACCAGGATGTGGTCCAGGGACTGCGAGTTCCCATCGAACACGTACCCGTAGCGTTCGGTGGGCGGGAGGTCCACCAGGGGGTTGTGCAGGCGCCCGCCCTGCGTGAGGGTGGTCAGGACGGGGGAGAACTGGAAGTCGTTGAGATCCCCCACCACCAACAGGTTCGCGGAGGGGTCCTTCGCGTGGAGCGCGTCGCCGAACTGGCGCACCAACGCCGCCTGTTCCAACCGCTGGATCTCGGAGGTCCGGTTCGGGGGCTGGTAACGGCCGTGCAGCGACTGGTCCCCGCCCTTGGAGTTGAAGTGGTTGGCGACCACGAACACGTCCCGGTCCTCGAAACGGAACTGACCGACCAGGGGCTTGCGGCTGCTGTCCCAGGCCGGGCTGTCCGGAGCGATCCGGCCCGGTGAGACGGAGAGCCGTGCGGCGCCGTCGGCGTCGGACTCTATTCGGACAGCCGTCGTGGCGTCCCCGCCGGGGGTGTCCACGAAGGACACGCGCTCCGGGTTGAACAGGAAGGCGTTGCGGATGTTCCCACCGGGTTGGCCGCCGTCCTCCTTGTCCTCGGGGTTGATCTGCCGCCACTCGTATCCCGGGCCGCCGGCGGCGCGGATGGCCTCGACGAACTGGTCGAGGGTCCGGTCGGCGTCCACCACGCCGTCGTCCGTCGGTCCGGTGTTGTCCTGGATCTCCTCCAAGGCGACGATGTCAGGCCCGTCCAGGTACTCGGCGACTCCCGTGGCGAGTCGGTCGAACTTCGTCTGGTCGTCCGAGGGGGACAGGTTCTCCACGTTGTAGGTCGCGACCGTGAGCTCCCAGTCCCGAGCCGGGCGCACCGCGTCCCGGGTGAGCCCGTTGTCGACGTGCTCGCCCAGGGTGGTGGCCCTGATCAGGTAGCCGCCGTACTGGGAGTACCAGAGCGGCCCCTGGGTCGTCCCACGCAGTTCGTCCCCGACGTTGGCGATGGGGAACGGCCGTTCCGAGAAGGGGATGAGCGACTCGATCTTGAGCCGACCGGTGTTGGAGTCGCCGTACCCCTGGTACACGGTCCCGCCCCTGGCACTGCGGTTCTGGGCCGGCTTGGTCGTCACCCACAGCGCGTTGTAGGCGTCGGTTGGGCCGACCACCGGCGCGTCGTCGACGCGCAGCAGCATGCCCTCACGGGAGGCGTAGTAGTCGAGGGCGTAGCGCTCGGGGTCCAGCTCCAGGTCCTCGATGCTGCCCCCGGAGGCGTCGGGGGCGAGCGTGGTCGGCACGGTGCTCGGCGTGACCAGCTCGGCCTCCGGCAGACCGTTGCCGCTGGAGACGACCTCCCAGGAGGCACGTTCCAGTTGGGTGAGCGACTGGTTGGCGCTGGACGCGCCGCCCTGCCGGTACTGCACGACGGTTCCGCTCACCAGGACCTCGTCCCCGACCGCCAGATCCGGGGTGCGGTCGGAGGTGAAGACGAAGAGCGCCTCGCTCGTCCTGGGGTCGCCGTCGGGCTCGGGGTCCTGGAACCAGAACCCCCGGGCGGAGCCGAAGGCGTTCACCGCCGTGACGATGCCGGGAACACCGCTGACCTGACTGCCGGTGTGCGGGGAGACCCGCGTGGTGCCCTGGATGTCGTGGATGCGGAGCTCACCGGGCTCACCGGGCTCACCCGGCGGGTTCCCCGGTTCCCCTGGCGGCCCGGGGGTCTCCCCTGAGGCGTTGACCGGGTTCGGCTCGCCGGCGGTGAAGTCGGCCGCGTTGTCCCGGGTGTCGGTGAGGTCACCGTCCCTGGCCACCGACCTCGTGTTGCTCGCCCCGCGCGCCGGCTCGCCGTTGCGGACGACCGCGTCGCCGTAACCGACGAGATCCACGATGCGGGCGTCGGCCGCGCAGTCCGCCGGGGTGAGGCAGTCCAGTCTCTCCGTGCCGTTCACGAGGGCGATGGTGCCGGCGGTGGCGGACATCGCGATGTCGCCGCGCGCGTCGGGGGTGGGCAGCTCGACGGAGCCGGAGTTGCCCCTGGCCTGGCTCACGAGGAAGTGGCCGCCGGCGGGGATCTCCCCGACGAGCGGGGTGTGCTGCCACTGGCTGGTGGGACGCGGAGTGCCGGGGAGGTACTGGACGGACCAGCCGTCCACCGTGACCGGGTGGTCCCCCGGGTTGCCGAGTTCGACGAAGTCGGTGGTGAGTGTCGCGCCGGAGTTGCCGCCACCGCCGTACACCTCGGAGATCAGCGCGCCGGTGGGGGCCGGTTCCTCGGCCGCGCGCGCGAGGGGTTCGGTCGGCAACGTGGCCAGCCCCGCCCCGGCGACGAGCGCCGTGAGCGCGGCGACCGCGCGTCTCGGCGCCGGTAAGGATGGGAAAGTCACTCGTCCTCCAACATCGGATGCGTTCGTGCATCCTCACCCGGACGAGTTAACTGCGGGAAGACGGCATGGAAAGGTCGTTGGCGGGTCGAGGCCCTCGGGTCCGGGGGACGACCGTCCTGGACGGAGCCGACGGCCGTTCCGGGCGCTCCTGAGGGGACGGACGGCGCGGGTAGCGGGCGCGCTCCCCCGCCCGTTCCGCGAAGCCGCGGTGGCCGGCGGGGCCGAGCGGCGGGCGGCCGGGGTCGGCGCGGGTCAGGGCGTCAGAAGCGGGCCACGACCTGGTTGTCCTCGACGAGGACCTCGTAGTCGACCGGGTCGGTTCCCGGCCCCGCCGGCAGGGCGATCGTGAGCTCCACCGTCCCGTGGGACGCGTCGTTGACCACGACACCCCGCACCCACGGCAACTCGTACCCCCTCGGGCCGAGGGTGCCGGTCACCGGAGCGGCGACGTAGACGTGCAGGAACTGGGTCCGCCCGTCGGCCGCCATGCCCGGGACCGGCTCCGCTGAGCCGCCCCAGAGCGGCGGTTCCGCGTCGAGCTGGTGTCCGATGACCTCGGGCACCGCCGTCCGGAACGCGAGCACCACCTGGTCGCAGCCGTTCTCGCTGACGACCTGGAACTCGTGGGTGCGCGGTACCTCCACCCGGGGCACCGGGTGGGTGTCGCAGCCGGCGGTGGGTGCTCCGGCACCGGGTGGCACGGGGTCCACCGAGCCGTTCCCCGTCGGGGCGGATGTCCCCGGCGGCTCGGTCGTCATGGTGGGGTGCGGGGTGGGTTCGACCTCGTCCGGCGTCGTCGTTCCCGCCGTGGGCGCCGGGCCCTCGGACGGGACGACGTCCTCCTCCGTCCCACAGGAGACGATCAGCAGGGCGGACAGGACGAGCACGGACAGACCGCGGGTGACGGACATCAACGCCCACCTCACTTCGGTGCGGACACCGCCGGCGCGCACGCGGTGTTGGGTGTCCGGTGTGGACCGGCCGGGGTTCGCCGCCGGCACCGGTACCGGTCCGCGTCCACGCGGCCGTTCGCCTTCGGAACTCCCAGGTGACCCGTGGAGGAACGGCCTCCCTGGTGCCGGGCCGCCGCCGTGTCCTTCCGTGCGGGGCCCGTGTCGATCGCTCTCCCGTGCAGACTCCCACGTCGCCGCGGCGGGGGCATACCGCCCAACAGGTGGCCGCCGGCCCTCCACCAGGTGATCCTCCGGTCGTCCTGCCGGGCGCCGGCTCGGGACGCGGGTTCGGAGGGCGTGGCCGGACCGTTCAGCCCCCTCCCACCTCGCAGGGACCTCGCGGTCGTGGCGCCATCAGGCCGTTGGCTGGGCCGGGGCCGAGGACGGGGAACGGAGGGGCAGCACCTCCGGACACGCGAAACGCCGGTCCACTTCGAACGTGGTGGACCGGCGTTCTCGCTGGTTGCTGGCGGTAGCGGTGGGATTCGAACCCACGGTGGGCTTGCACCCACACACGCTTTCGAGGCGTGCTCCTTAGGCCGCTCGGACACGCTACCGTGACGAAGGATATCCGATTGCCGTTCCCACCCGAACGCCCCCCTCCCCTGGCGGCGGTGGGGCGGTCCCACCACGCCTCGCGAGTGGTCCACGGGACCACTCGGGCCGGGAGGGATCAGCGCCAGGCTCGCATCACGACGGCCAGGCGCGTCCTGGCCCGGGCGAGGCGTCCCCGGACGGCCTGCTCGGACGCGCCGACCACGGCGGCGATCTCGGCGTGCGACACCCCGCCCACCTCGGCCATCAGCCAGACCGCCCGTTGCGGCGAGGGCAGCGTCTCCACCGCCCGGTAGAGGGCGTCGACCCCCGCCGAAGCGGTCGCGGCCCGCTCCGGGTGGAACCGACCATCCACCTGGGCGGTGGCGATGGCCGTGGTCCCGGACTCCGGGATCGTGGCCAGCGGGTCGGTGCGCCGGTCACGCCGCTTGCGCAGGATCGCCAGGCACTGCCGGTGAGCGATGCGGAACAGCCACGTGCGCACCGCACCCGGGTCGGCCAGCTCACCGACCCGGCACCAGACCGTCGCGAAGACGTCCTGCGTGACGTCCTCCGCCTCGCCGCGATCACCCAACATCCGGAGGGCCATCCTCGACACGCGGCCCGAGTAGCGTCGCACCAGGATCTCGAAGGCGTCGGCGTCCCGACCCGCGATGCGGAGCGCCAGGGCGGCGTCCTCGACCTCGTCGGCACAGTCGTTCCACGCCTCGGTCATCCACACCCCCGCAGACGATGGCGCCCAGCCGGGCCCTGCTCGTTCGCCGCCCACCCCGCCGGGCCCACACACGAGCGATGGGCCCGCCCCTGGGGGACGGGCCCATCGTGGCAGCGTTCGCACTGGTTCGCCGTTCGAGCGGGGCGGGCGGGCGGCTCCGTCTGCCATCGGCCGGGGCCGCACGACAAACGGTCGGTCGTCGACCCGTTCCCGTTCATCCGTCGAGGCGAACCTCAGTCGTTCCCGCCGAACTTCTTCTTGGCGTCGTCCACCGCACCAGCGGCGCGGTCCTTGGCGTCCTCCCCGGTCTTCTTCACCTGACCGGACAGTTTGTCCTTCTTGCCGGAGTTTTCCACTTCCTCGTTGTCGGTCGCCCGACCGAGGGCCTCCTTCGCCTTGCCCGCCAGCTCCTGGGCTCCGTGCTTGGCCTTGTCGAAGACGCTCATGGAACTCTCCCTCCTGGAGTCGCGGCCCCTCCCGCACGTCGTCGCGTCGAAGTGAGGCGGCTCCCCCTTACCACGGGGCACACCGTTGGCTTCCCCGTTCGTGGCGTCGCTCTCTGACCTGAGGATGCCCACCGCCCCACCCGCCACACCTAGCTGTGGCCCAGGTCACACATCATCGCCACGGTGCTCGCGGAAGAAGTCGTCCAACAACCGCGCGCACTCCGCCGCCAGCACCCCGCCGACGACCTCCGTCCGGTGCGGCACCCGCGGGTCCCGCACCACGTCCCACAGCGACCCCACCGCGCCGGTCTTCGGTTCCCACGCCCCGAACACCACCCGCGAGACCCTGGCCAGCACCGCGGCCCCGGCGCACATCGCGCACGGTTCGACGGTGACCCCGAGCGTGCACCCCGTCAGCCGCCACCCGTCGCCGTGCACGGCCGCCGCCCGCCGCAACGCGAGGACCTCGGCGTGCGCGGTGGGATCGCCGAGTTCCTCCCTCGCGTTGTGCGCGGTGGCCAGCACCCGCCCAGTGGGATCGAGGACGACGGCGCCGATGGGCACGTCGCCGGCGGCCTCCGCGCGGAGGGCCTCGGCCATCGCCGCCCTGACCAGCTCCTCGTCGGCAGGGCGGGTGAAGGGTCTAGGGAACACGGTCGAGGTCGGCCATCACCGCGTCGTACTGGTCGGCGAAACCGCACCGTTGGGCGATGATCCGCAACTGCTCCTCGGGGTAGCGGTCCTCCTCGACCACCACCACCATCTCACCGGAGGGCATCCCGAGATCGGCGAGGAGGCCGAGGTCGCCCTCGGGCCACATCTCGTCGTCGTCCTCGTCGGGCGGGTCGATGCGCAACAGGTCCAGCACGTCCGCCGCGACGTCGTAGTAGAGAGCGGCGGCCGAGTCGGAGAGCAGGAGGTCCACTCCGCCCGGGCCGGGTCGAACGATCAGGAAGAATTCGTCGTCGACGTTGAGCAGCCCGAAGACCGCCCCCGTCGACCGCGTGGCACGCAGCTCGGTGATGGCCCTGTCCAGATCCGACAGCGCCCCGTCGGACATCCGCCGACACCGCCACTGGCCGTCCTCCCTGAGCACGGCCAACGCCACACCCGAGAGCGGCTCCTCGACCTCCATGTCCCCACGGTATTCCCTTCGGCCCGTCGCCGTCGCACCGTTCACCTGAACACGACGCCGGGCAGGTGACCGACAATGATCGGGTGACTCCGATCTGCGTACTCGGCCTGGGACTGATCGGCGGCTCGGTGCTGCGCGCCGCCACCGCCGCCGGACGAAGCTGCTGGGCGGCCACCGCGTCCCCGGTGGACGCCGAGGCGGCGACCGCCGAGGGAGTCGACGTCCTCCCACCCGCGACCGCGCTGCGCCGGGCAGCCGAGGAGGACGCCCTCGTGGTCGTCGCCGTCCCGCTCACCTCGGTCCCCGAGGTCCTCCGGCTCGTCGACCAGCACGCTGGCGGCTGCCGACTCACCGACGTGGTCAGCGTCAAGGAGCCGGTGCTGCGGGCTGTCGAGTCGCACGCGCCGGGGGTGAGGTACGTCGGCGGGCACCCGATGGCGGGCACCGCCTCCTCGGGCTGGCATGCGGGGGACGCCGGCCTGTTCACCCAGGCGGCCTGGGTGGTCACCACCGACGAGGCGGACCCGGCCGTCTGGGCGGAGGTGGCGAGCCTGGCGCTCGACTGCGGCGCCGAGGTCGTTCCCGCGCCGGCCCGGGAACACGACGCGGCGGTGGCTCGGGTCTCCCACCTGCCCCACCTGCTGGCCGAGGTGCTCTCGGCAGTGGCTGAGGACGGTGGTCCGCTGGCGGCGACGCTGGCCGCCAGTTCCTTCGCCGACGGCACCCGGGTGGCCGGGACCAGGCCCGGCCTGGTCCGCGCGATGTGCGAGGGGAACCGGGACGCGTTGCTGACGGCGCTGGACGACGCGCTCGGCCGGCTCGGTGTCGCGCGGGGCGCGCTGGCGACCACGGGTTCCCTCCGGGCGGCGGTCGAGGACGGCCACCGAGCCCACGTCCGACGGCAGCGGGCCGGGGAAACCCCGACCATCGCGTTCGAGCTCCCCCTGCATCGGCCCGGTGCGCTCGACGAACTCGCGGAGCTCGGCAGGGGTGGAGCACGCGTCACCGGCCTGGCCGGCGGCCTCGTCAGCGGCCGGCGCCCGGACCCGGCTGGTTGAGGCCGTGCGCCGGACCCCGCGCGTTCGGGGGTACCGAGCGCCTGCGATCGGTCCGCATCCCCACCGCCGGTCGTACGGCACGATAGGCGCATGCGCCGCGCACTCATCCTGGACGCCGCCCGCACTCCCTTCGGCCGCTACCGGGGCGGACTGTCCCAGGTCAGGGTGGACGACCTCGCAGCCCTGCCCATCCTGGAGCTCCTGCGCAGGCACGGACCGGACGGGTCGGCGGCCCTGGACCCCGCGACGATCGACGACGTCGTCTACGGCAACACCAACGGGGCCGGGGAGGAGAACCGGGACGTGGCCAGGATGGCCGCCCTCCTGGCCGGCCTGCCGGTGACGGTTCCGGGTGTCACGGTCAACCGGCTCTGCGCCTCGGGCGGTGAGGCCGTGGTCCAGGCCGCCCGCTCCGTCCGCGCGGGTGACGCGGACCTCGTCATCGCCGGCGGGGTCGAGGGGATGAGCCGCGCGCCGTTCGTGATGGCCCGGCCCGACCGCGAACTACCCGACCGCATGGAGGTCGTCTCGACCGCGTTGGGATGGCGGCTGGTGAACCCGAGGATGCCGGAGCAGTGGACGTTGGCGCTGGGCGCGGCCGCCGAGCGGGTGGCGTGGGAACTCGGCATCGACCGGACGCGGTTGGACGAGTTCGCCCTCCGGTCCCACCGCAGGGCGGCGGCGGCCTGGGACGCGGGAGTTCACGAGGGTTTCGCCTTCGCCGTGCGGACGCCGGGTGGGCAGACTGTCCGACGGGACGAGTCGGTGCGCCCGGAGACCAGCGCGGAGAAGCTCGCCGCCCTGCCACCCGCCTTCTCCCCGGACGGGACCGTCACGGCCGGCAACTCCTCTCCCCTGAACGACGGGGCGGTGGCGATGCTGATCGGCACCGAGGTGGCGGCCGGCGAGCTGGGTGTCACTCCGCTGGGTGAGGTGGTGGGCAGTGAGGTCGCCGCGGTCGACCCGGCTCGGTTCCCGCTCGGCCCCGTACCCGCGATCCAGCGCCTCCTGAACCGGTTGGACGTCCGCGCGTCCGACGTGTCGTTGTGGGAGATCAACGAGGCCTTCTCCGCCGTCGTGCTGTCCGTGCTCCACGAACTGCCGACCATCGACACCCAGCGGGTCAACGTGCACGGGGGCGCGCTCGCCTACGGGCACCCGCTCGGTGCGTCGATGGCACGCGTGGTCACCGACCTGTGCCGGCACCTCGGCGCACGTGGTGGGGGCATCGGCGTCGCCGCCGCCTGTGTGGGCGTCGGCCAGGGCCTGGCGCTCGCCGTGCGGGTCTGACACCGGGCCGGACCAGAACTCCCGGACCCGCGACCGGCGGGTCGGCGGGTCGGCGGGGTCGACCGCGGCCGGTCAGCCGTCCCGGTCGGACCGCTCGGGACCGGGTGGCTCGGGCGATCGGAACGGCCTGGTCACGACCGCGTCCTCCGGAGCCGACAGCGCCGAGTACCGCCGCCAGCCGCCCTCGTCGTACCGGGCGGCGACGGCGTCGGGATTCACGGGAACCACCGGCTCCCTCCCCTGCGGGACACCACGGCCCGGGGGCCGGTGGCCGCCCCTGGCCGCCAGCACGACGGCGACCACGATGACGGCGGTGGCCCCGAGGAACAGCCAGCTCGGCCACCCGGTGAGGTCCACCAGCGCCCTCTCGGCGGCGTGGCCGTCAGCGGGCCGGCCCGTGCCGGCACCCGGGGTGGCACCGCCGTCCCGCTGACCACCGTCACCGGCCGTCTCCCCCTCCTCGGACCCGGGAACGGGCCAGCCGACCTCGTCCACCGGCCCGGCCACCGCGGTCAGGCGCACCCGGTACCCGAGATCGGAGATGGACGCCGTCGCGCCGCACAGGCCGGTGGCGAGTTCGATCCGCAACAGGTGGAGCCCGGCCAACCCGACCTGTCGGCCGGCCGCACCCGGCGCACCCTCGGCGACGGAGATGGACGCGCCGACCACGCTGGTCCCGGTGAAGGAGTCGACGTCGCGGCCGAGGACGGTGTTCCCCGGGGAGTGCAGGGCAAGGCTGACCCGCGCCGGGCACTCCGGGGACGTGGCCTGCGGGTCACCGCTGAACAGCGCGGTGGCACCGATCCTGCTCCCCGGCTCCACGGGAACGGCGAACCACCGGCTCTCCCCGGGGTGGAGCGTGGCGACCGTGGCCGTGCCGTCGGCGGGCAACGTCGTGGCACCCGACGGTGTCGGTGCCCCTGGCACGCCGATCTCGGGGTAGGGCGGTAACGGCGCGTCCTGCTCGGCGTCGACGCCGAGGCCCAGGGGGAAGGAGACGGCCGGGTACCGGTTCCAGCAGTCGTCGGCCTCGAGGTTCACGACGGCGTACCAGTAGCCGGACCCGTTGGCCGCTTCTCCGAACGGGTCGCCAGCCTCGACAGGCGACGCGCTGGTCACCTCGACCCTCGCCTCCGAGGAGTTGCCGAAGGCGGCGTTCCGGGGCTCGGGTCCGTAGTCGGGCTCGGTGCCGGTCGGGGTCAGCAGCGCGACCCGGAGCCGGGACGAGCAGGCGCCCGGCGGCGGACCGGCGCCGTCCGCCGTCGGACGCAACGCGACGGTGACGGCTGGCCAGGAGCCCGGCGCGGCGGGCAGCGCGTAGAAGCGGGACTCGCCGGGGCGGATGGTGTCCGCGTGTTCGCCGTCGCCCGGCCCCAGCAACGGGGCGTCGACGGGGTTGGCGGCACCGACGGCGATCGGCCCGGTCTCCGGTTCCTCCACCTCCGCCGGACCGAGCGCGGGGAACGGGGACACCGCCACCAGGCCGCCCACCAGCGCGGCCACCACCGAACCCGTCAACACGGCCACCCCCTGGTCTCCGGTGCTCACGTGAAGTGTGGCCCGTCCCTCCCGTGGTGGCGGCCGGCTGGTGGACCGTCGCGTGCGTGACCCCTTGGTCGACGAGCGGGTCGCCACTCACCTCTTCCGACGCCGTGCCCCGGGAAAAGGTTCCGGGGAGGGTCCGACGCACCAGGGCCGGGAACGCCGACGGGGCCACCTCCCGGCTGGGAGGTGGCCCCGTGGTGTGGGAGCGGGAAGAGGCGGCCCCTGTCGGGGACCGGCGGCCCGCCCTGCTCAGGACGCGGTCAGGATCAGACCTCGGCCTGCTTCTTGCGCCGCATCAGGAACAGTGCGGTGGCACCGCCACCGAGGAGCACCGCGCCAAGGCCGAGCGGCAGCCAGATGGACGCACCGGTGTTGGCCAGGTCGTCCTCGTTGTCCGGGCGCTCGGGAGCCGGCGGGGCCGGAGTGGTGGTCTCCGGGGCCTCGGGCACGCTCGGGGTGGTGCTCGGGGCCGGCTCGCTCGGCTGCGGGGTCTCCGGCACGCTCGGCTCCGGGGTCTCGGAGGTGGGCGGAGCGACCGGCCCGCCTACCCAGTCGACGCGGACCGAGGTGTCCAGGTTGGTGGGCTTGCCCTCCGCGACGATCAGCGACTGGGTGCGCTTGCTGTCCCGGGCGTTGCGGCTGGCCCCGCTCCAGTCACCCGACGGGTCACCCACGAAGAGGCGGCCGGTGTTGACGGTGGCGGAGGCGTTCGCGGTGATGGTGGCCTCGCCGGCCTCGGCGCCCTCGGGGACGCTCACGTACAGCTCGGAGATGCTGTCGGTCGGCACGTCACCGGAGATCGGGTTGACCTCCTCGCCGTTCTTGTTGACCAGGGTGACGCCCTCCGGCCCCTGGAGGGCCAGGCCGACGGTCCCGGCGCTCGACTCGACCGTGAACGGGCCGATCAGCTCACCGGCGGCACCGGAGTGGCTCTCCGGGCTCAGCGCCAGCGTGGGGGTCGGCTGCTGGTCGACACCGACGTTGGCCTCACCGGTCAGGTGCCGGTACAGGGCCTGGATGTCGCGGCCGTTGTTGCCCGCCAGCTTCGAGCCGTTGCTGAAGTGCCAGATGGCGGCCTGCGTGCCGGCGACGGCGCGCTCCACGTTCAGGTTCGTGCCGAGCTGCGCGTTCAGCTCGTCAACCGACACCTGGGGGTAGGAGTTCTGCAGGATCCACAGCACCTTGCCGGGCGCGGTGGGGAACGAGGCGTTCTGGTCCGTGGGGTACTGGTCCCACGGCACCTCGTGGTAAGGAGCCTTGTTGGCGGCGGTGACCGTCAGCTCGACGCAGTAGGTGAGCAGCTCGGTGCCGTCCTCGAGGACGAGGGGCAGCAGCACCGTCGGGACCGAGGAGCGGTCCGTCAGGTGGATCCTCTCGCCCTTGACCTCGTTCGTGTTGTCGTAGTGGCCCTTGGTGGACGCGGCGGCCGGCAGTGCGGTGCCGACGAGCAGGGCAGCCGCGCCGAGCAGTGCCGCGCCGGCTCGCGCCAGGCGCAACCCGAGTCTCATGTCTCTCCTCTCTTCCGGACCAGAGGTCCGGGAAACCGCCGACCGGCGGACTGGATCAGGGGTAGACCACGATTTCCCGCCGCCGCGACCCCGGTGCCCCCATCGGCGTGAGTGTTGGGGCGCTCCGGTTCCGGCGGCCCGTTGACGGGCCGACCCGTTTTTCCGGTTCGGCGGACGGCACGACTTTAGCCGACGCGTCAATTCCCGTGCGGCAAGACCCCGCCCGGTTTCCGGAACCGCCCGGTTATTCGTCCCCCTGGGTGAGGCATTGCGGGAAGCGCCGGCTTCGACCCCGCCGAGCTTCCTCCCCGCTGAGCTCGGCCTGCCACGGGACACGCCGGGATGTCGGGAACTCGCTCGCCCAACCTGCCCGTTCTCTGAGCGGGTTGCCTCGTCAGCGGACACACTGGACGTCACCCGTGTCGTACCGGCTCGGAGCGCGTCGCCGCCCTAGGATGCGCGAGCCGACCGAAGGTTGCGTGCCGATACCGAACTGGAAGCATCCGGACCATGAAATGTGGTTTTCCCAGCAGCGCGGCAACGGAAAGTGAAGAACCTGCCGACACATACCCCGCGCACCTGGGACTGAAGTCACCTTTCGGGGTGAGCGAAATTACCCGGCGCTTCCTCGACACCGGATAACTCGCCCAATAGCTGCTAGTCCGGTCGGAGGGCGAATGCGGACCAGCAAGCGGACAGAATTGGCCGAACCGGCGAGCGTTACGCACAAGCCGTAACCGTTACGCAGACTGTTGATCACTTTTTGGTGAACAACAGCGGTCGGGCACGAAGAGCCGCCATTCCGGAAGACCGGTCACGCCCCCGCCAGCCCCTGGGCCAGGAGCGCCACCGTGGGCCACGCGGCCCACCGCCAGAAGAGCCGCGACCGGACGGCCGGGGAGCGCCGGCCCCACCCGCGGCCCTCACCCCCGCGCCGACCCGAGGAACCCGCCACAGCCCGTCGCCCGGGAGCCGCGGGGGCACACCCGGGCTGGCCGGACGTGGGGATCATCACACCGGCCACCGCGACCGGGGAGCGCGGCCAGCGGACAGGGGCCGGCCGACAGACGAAACGACCCCCCTGTCGCCAGGGGGGTCGTCCGATGCGCGCCCGAAGGGATTCGAACCCCTAACCTTCTGATCCGTAGTCAGATGCTCTATCCGTTGAGCTACGGGCGCTTGTTCAGTTGTGACCAGCCGTTTCCGGCCGGTGCTGCGGAGGCTCCGGGATTTGAACCCGGGAGGGGGCTTAAACCCCCAACCGCATTAGCAGTGCGGCGCCATAGACCAGACTAGGCGAAGCCTCCCGGGACCTCGTTCGGTCGCTCGCGGCATACATTACACAACCGGGTGGACCGGGGGCAAAACCGGGTCCCCCTAAACCTGTTTCCCCAGCTCAGGACCCTCGTCGACGAAGAAAGCACGCACCACGCCGTCGAGGGCGCCCGGGTTCGCCAGCGCCTCCCGGCTGACCGCCTCGCCCACCGGCACCCCGGCCAGGACGCGCTTGACGGGAACCTCGCACTTCTTGCCGTTCAACGTCCTCGGCACCTCCCCCACCCGGAGGAACCTGTCCGGGACGTGGCGGGGCGACAGCGTCGACCGGAGCAGTGCCCGCGCACGGGCCACCACGGCCTCCTCCTCCGCCCCCGCCGCCAGCACCAGGAAGCACACCAGCTCCCCGTCCGGCCTCGCCGGACCGGCGTTGTCGATGACCAGTGAGTCCAGCACCTCGGGAAGGCTCTCCACGACGCGGTAGAACTCCGAGGTCCCCATCCGGACCCCGCCCCGGTTGAGCGTCGAGTCGCTGCGGCCGTGGATCACGGCGGACCCCCGTGGGCTGAGGCGGACCCAGTCGCCGTGCCGCCACACACCGGGGAAGGCCTCGTAGTAGGCCTCCCGCATCCGAGCGCCGTCGGAGTCACCCCAGAAGAAGACCGGCATCGAGGGCATGGGCCGCGTGACCACCAACTCGCCCACCTCGCCGACCACCGGGCGGCCGCTCTCGTCGTAGGCCTCCACCGCGGCTCCCAGCGCCCGGCAGGACAACTCCCCCACCCAGACCGGGACGGTGGGAGCGCTCGTCAGGAAGGCGGTGCAGACGTCGGTGCCACCGGACACGCTTGCGATCTGGACGTCGGCCCCGAGCTGCTCCGCCAGCCAACGGAAACCCTCCTCGCTGAGCGGAGCACCGGTCGAACCGACCGCCCGCACCCGCGACAGGTCGAGCCCGGAGAGGGTGACTCCCCCCTTCTGGCAGGAGTGGACGAACGGCGCGGAGATCCCCAGGTAGGTGACGCGGGTCGAGGCGGCCAACCGCCACAACGCGTCGGGCTCCGGATGTGCCGGGCTACCGTCGTAGAGCACCACCGTGGCCCCCACCAGCAGGCCGGACACCAGGTAGTTCCACATCATCCAGCCGGTGGTGGTGAACCACAGGAACCGGTCACCCGGCCCGAGGTCGGCGTGCAGCGCCAACACCTTCAGGTGCTCCACGACGATGCCGCCGTGCCCGTGCACGATCCCCTTGGGCAGCCCGGTCGTCCCCGAGGAGTACAGGACCCACAGCGGGTGGTCGAAGGGGACCGGCTCGAAGGCCAGCCGCGCGTTCGGGTGCGCTCGGAGCGCCTGGTCCCAGGGCACCGCCCGCACGCCGCCGATCGTGTCGGCCGAACCGATGCCCCCGGGGCTGGCGGTGGCCTCACCGAGGTAGTCGACCAGGACGACGGTCCGCAGGGTGGGGAGCTGGCTCGCGAGCTCCTCGACCTTCCCCCGGATGTCGAACGAACGACCGCCGTACCGGTAGCCGTCGACCGCGAGGAGGACGACCGGCTCGATCTGCCGGAACCGGTCCACCGCCGCCGTCGTGCCGAAGTCCGGGGAGCAGGAGGACCACACGGCGCCGATGCTCGCGGTGGCCAGCAGGGCCACGAGGGCGTGCGGCGCGTTCGGCAGCAGGGCGACCACCCGGTCACCCCGGCCGACCCCCGCCGCCACGAGGAACGCCCGCAGGGCCGCCACCCGGGCGCGGAGCTCGTCGAAGGACCACTCCTCCCCGGCCCCGTCCTCCCGTCGGAACACGACGGCGAGGTCCGAGCCCGGCCGCCCCGCCAGCGCCTGCTCGGCGTAGTTCAGCGTCGCCCCGGGAAACCACCTCGGTTCCGACATGCCCCCACCGGCGAAGGCGGACGCGGGACGCCGGTGGAACCGGACTCCGAGGAAGTCGACCACCGCCGACCAGAAACCGTCGAGGTCCGCCACCGACCACCGCCAGAGCGCCTCGTAGCCGGACGGCCCACTGGGCGGAGCGGAGCCGCCCAACGCCTCGGGACGGCGTTCGCGCACCCAGGTCTCGAACCGCTCCAGCGCGCTGCTCCCCGCCAGAGCGGGTGTCCACAGCACCTCGGGAGTGGCCGCCTCGTTGCCTGCCATACCTCGCTTCCTAGCCCAATCCGAGGCGTTCGCCAAGGGGCCGCTCGGGGGTAGGGGCACCGGGGAGTGACGGGATGGGTACCGCGCCGGGGCTTGGAGGGGGAGGTCAGCGCAGGTGCGCGTCGAACCAGGTCAAGGTGCGCTGCCACGCCTCGGACGCCGCGACCCCGTCCTGGTCGAACCGGTGTTCGGACTCCGGGTAGGTGACCACGTTCGCCACGGCGGAGGCGCTGTCCACCGCGTCGCGGAGCCGCACCAGGCCCTGGTCCGACTCGTCGTCACTCCCGTAGAGCGCGAGCCAGGGGCAGCTCAGCTCTGAGACGAGCTCGACGAGGGAGCGGCCGTCGTCCTCGTCGGGAAGGGTGACGGCGTCCGGCGCGACGCTCACGACCGCTCCCAGGCTCCGCTGCGTCGCCACCCGCAGTGCGGCCGTACCCCCGGCGCCGAAACCCAGCAACCCGAGTTGGTCGTCGCGCACCCCCCGGTCGACCAGCCAGACGCAGGCGGCGTCGGTGTCGGCGAGCAGCCGGTCACCCGTGCCGCCGTCGTGACCGCTCCGGTCTTCCCCCAGGTGCGGAGCCGCCACCAGCCACCCCTCCGCGGCCAGACCGACGGCGAGCTCGCGGAGCTGGTCGACGACCCCGCGTCTGCCGTGCAGGAGCACCAGGCCCCCGCGCACGGTGTTCTCGGGTTCCGCGACGGTCACCGTCAACTCCCTGCCGTCCGTGAGCGGAACTGTCTCGGTGCGGGTCTGCGTCATGGCTTCCAGCCAACCACGGCGGAGTGAACCCTCGTCAACACCAGGGTGCGGAGAGCGACAGAACAGGTTTACGCGGCTGGTGCAGTGACAACCGTCTCGTCTCCTGGGCATGATCCAGGGACGACATCGACGGGTACGGGAACCGGGCACTGGCCAGGGCACCCGTTCGAGTAATAGCGTGACACGGTTGGGCTAGCTGCGGAGGATTCGCGGATGACCGTACGGACGAGGGCTGACCTGGCCGACCTCCCGAACTACGTTCCGGGGCGCTCGGTGCCGGGGGCCGTCAAGTTGGCGAGCAACGAGGTCCCCGGCGGGCCCCTCCCCAGCGTGATCGAGGCGATCGCCTCCGCGTCGACACAGGTCAACAGGTACCCGGACAGCGGAGCTTCGCTGCTGGTCGACACGTTGTCCCGCCACCTGGACGTCGAGGCGGACCACCTCGCGATCGGCTGCGGGTCCGTGTCGCTGTGCCAGCAGCTGGTCCAGGCGACCTGCCAGGACGGCGACGAGGTCGTCTTCCCCTGGCGGTCCTTCGAGGCCTACCCGATCATCGTCCAGGTCGTGGGCGCGAGACAGGTACGAGTGCCACTTACGGAGAGTCACCGACTCGATCTCGCCGCCCTCGCCCAGGCGATCACGCCAGCCACCCGGTTGGTGTTCCTCTGCAACCCCAACAACCCGACCGGCACCGCCCTCGGCCGTGAGGAGATCGAGGACTTCCTGGACCGGGTCCCCGAACACGTCCTCGTCGTGCTCGACGAGGCCTACCGGGAGTTCGTCACCGATCCCGGAATACCGGACGGCATCGAGGTGGCGAGGCGACGCTTCGAGGCCGGGCGCGACAACGTGGCCGTGCTCCGGACCTTCTCCAAGGCCTACGGGCTCGCAGGTCTCCGGGTCGGCTACTGCTACGCGACCCCGTCGGTGGCGCAGGCCTTACGGAAGGTCTACCTCCCGTTCAGCGTGAACGCCGTCGCCCAGGCCGCCGCGGTCGCCTCCCTGGAGGCACGGGACGAGCTGCTCGTGCGGTGCGCCGAGATCTCCAGGGAGCGCGAACGGGTCCGCGACGGGCTGCTGGACCTGGGCTACGAGATCCCGCCCAGCCAGGCCAACTTCGTCTGGCTCCCGCTCGGCGAGGACACCGCGGCCTTCACCGAGCACTGCCTGGACCACAAGATCATCGTTCGGGGGTTCCCGGGCGAGGGAGTCAGGGTGACCATCGGCGACCGGGAGGAGAACGACCTCTTCCTGGTCGCGGCGACGAGCTACCTGGAGCACTGACCGCCGGGGCGGACCGGCCGCCGGCACCGCACCAACGGGGTACCGGCGAGTCCGTCGTGGCCCCGCGGCGGCTGGCCCACCCGACGTCCTCAGTCCGCGAGCAGGCAGAACTCGTTGCCCTCCGGGTCCGCGAACACCAGGAGGTCGTCGGCCTCCCGGACGAGGACCGCGCCGAGTCCCAGCAGGCGGTCGCGTTCGGAAGCGAGGTCCTCCGCCCAGAGGTCGAGGTGGACGCGGTTCTTGACGGCCTTGGGTTCGGGTACTCGTTGGCAGAAGACGCGGGGGGCGCCCGGTTCCGCCGGTTCCACGAGGACCAGCGGGTCGTCCTCCGGGTCCTCGATCCCCTCCGCCCGCAACCGGGTCAGCTCGGCCTCGTCGTAGGGAGCGACCTCGTACCCGGTCAGCGCCGCGGCCCAGAACCGGGCGAGGGAGGCGGGGTGGCGGCAGTCGAACACGATGTCGCGGAGAAGGGCCACGGGAGGACCTTAGGCGCACGCCCCGGCTGGGCGGGAATGGTTTTCCCGGGCCCACTGGGGAGGGAGCGGTGGCTCACGCGGCGACGTGGGAGGCGGCCAGGGGCCGACTCATCCGGGTGGTGGTCCTCCCGGCTCGGGGAAGACCACCCCACCACCGCGGCGGAAGCGGAGGGATTTGAACCCCCGGACCCTGTGACAGGTCTCCCGCTTTCAAGGCGGGTGCATTCGGCCGCTCTGCCACGCTTCCTCGTGCCCCAGCCTAGACGGCGCCTCGCGCCAGATCAGAGCTCCCCACCGAAATGGTCGGTGATCCGGGTGAACACCTTGCCCAGGACGGCCTGCTCCTCCTCGTCGAGGAGGTCGATCAGGTGGGCCCGCACGCCCGCGACGTGTGTCGGCGCGGCACTGCGCAGCAGGTCCATGCCCTGGTCGGTGAGCACCGCGAAGACGCCCCGACCGTCGCTTGGGCACTCCATGCGGCGGACGAGCCCGGCGTTCTCCATCCGGTTGATCTGGTGCGACACCCGACTCTTCGATGAGGCGACCTCCCCGGCGAGCTGACTCATCCGCATGCGGCGGTCCGGGCTCTGCGAGAGCCTGACCAGGATCTCGTAGTCGGGAAGCGTGATGTCCCGCGCTTCCTGGAGTTCCCGGTTCAGCTGGTAGGCCAACAGGGAGCTGCCGACGAAGTAGGCCCGCCACGCCCGTTCCTGCTCGCTGCTCAACCACCTGGGCTCGACCCGCGTTCCTGCGTCCACCCACCTAGGTTATTGGCTTCGACAGGGCGAACCGCCGGTTCCGTTCAGGCTCGCGCCGAATACACCCGGTGGTCGTAACAGTGTTGTGTCAGTGTCACCCCACCGGATGGTGAGCCGTCTCCTCCTCCGGAGGGGGAGGTCACCGCGACGCCAGCCGTCCCGTCCTCGGCAGCATCGGAGCGCCGTCCGCCAGCTGACCCGGCTCGGCGGCCTGACGCCGCGAGCCGGGCTCCCCGTTCACCTCCCGGGTGCTGAGCCCGTAGGCGGTGGCGACGTGGGCCGCCGTGCGGGCGTTGACCAGCAGGGCTCGGCGGTCGACGTTGTCGAGGTCGTCCTCGGGCTGGTGGTAGTGGGGGTCGTAGGCGTCCCCCGCCGTTCCGCCCCACTTCGCGGCCTGCTCCTCCGTCATCTCACCCTCGGCCCCGGTGAACAGCCCACCGGCCGGGATGCCCACCGCCACGAACTCCCGGTAGTCGGACCGGCCGTCGAACGCGGTGCCCTCGGCCTCGATCCCCTGTGCGGCGAGGTGGTCGACGAGTGCCCGCTCGATCTGGGCTGATCCGTGGGGTCCTGGCTCGGAGGAGCCGTCGGAACCGTCCCCGTCGTACACGAAGTAGCCGGGGTTGGGTGAGCCGATCATGTCGAGGTTCAGGTAGAGGGCGATGTCGAGCTGCTGCTCGGCGTCCAGCGACCGGACGTACTGGGTGGAACCGTGCAGCCCCAGCTCCTCCGCTCCCCACCAGGCGAACCGGATCGCGTTGTTCACTTCGGGGGCGGCGCCCAGCCGCAGCGCCGTCTCCAGCAGCGCCGCGCTTCCGGTGCCGTTGTCGCTGATGCCGGCGTACACGGCGTCGAGGTGGGCACCGACGACGACCACGTTGTCGGTGCGCCCGGTGCTGGTCTGGGCGAGGACGTTCCGGCTGGTGTCGACGGTCGCCTCCCCGACGAGTTCCAGCGTGGCCGGCGTCCCGGCGGCGTCGAACAGGGCGTCCCCGTCGGCAGGGTCGAGGCCGGCCACCGGGATGACGCCTGCGTCGGCGTCTCCCAGGGTGCCGTGCACCGGGCCCTCGGTGTTGTTGACCACGAGCAACGCGGCCGCGCCGGCATCGGCGGCCAGCCGTCCCTTCTCGGCGAAGGCGCACTCGCCGCGTCGGGCCACGGCGATCGCTCCGGTGACGTCCACCCCGACGAAGTCGGCCGGATCGCATCCGAGTTCACCCTCGGGTGGTAGCGGTACGAGGGGGCCGTCGAGCCCGCCCGCCGGCGTCGACGGCGAGTAGGTGAACATCTGGACGTCCAGCTCGGCCCCGGAGACGAGCAGGCGTTCGGCGTCGATCGTGAACCGTTCGTACTCGAACTCCGGAGTGGTGACGTCGAACCCAGCCTCCTCCAACCGGGCGACGACGTAGTCGACGCTCGCGTCGTAGCCGGGCTCACCGGCGGCGCGGGTCCCGCCGTGCCGGTCGGAGATGCGCTGGAAGGCGACGAGGTGCCGGTTGAGCCCGGTGAGCTCGATCGCCGAGGCGACCCGCTCGGGGAGATCAGCCCTCGGTGCGCCGGTCGCCCCGCCGGTGACCGGCTCGGTGTCGGCCACCGCGGGCAGGCCCACGACGGCCAGGCTCGCGGCCGCGGCGAGCCCGACGCCAGTCGTGGTGATCCGCCGCCGGGACGAGGACGTGGTCATGGTGCCTCCCAGGGAACGGGCACGGGCGGCTCCGGTCGGCCGGCCCCGCCGAGGGCTGGTGGCGGGTGTGCCGCCGCCCGGCCGCTGGCCACATGTGCGGGGAACCCGTGCCGACGAAGGTACCTCCCCTCGCGCACCCAGGGGATTCGAATCGTCACCCTGAGTGCTCCCAGCCGGTGAAGAAGTCGCGGCAGCGGTCCAGGCCGGCGACCTGGACGCGCCACTCGGGGCGGTGCGCGTCGAAGCCCTCCGCGCTCACGACGAACCGGCGGATCGTGGCGAGCTCACCCCGTCGCTCGACCTCCTGGGTCCCGTCCTCCCGGTACCCGAGGCGACGGCTGACCGCCGCCGAGACGGGGTTGTCCTCGAAGGCCCCGGTCCTGGCCAACCGGGCGCCGAGGTGGTCGAAGGCGAAGGACAGCACGGCGGCCCGTGCCTCGGTGCCCAGTCCACGGCCCTGGTGGCGGATCCCCAGCCAGGACCCGCTGACCACGGTCCGCACCACGGGGAAGTTCGCCGCCGCCAGCTGCTGCACTCCGACCACCGTTCCGTTCAGGCGGACGAGGAAGTTGATGGCCCAGGTGGTGGGGGTGACCTCGGCGCGTTGCCGCCAGTGGAACCGGACCGTGTTGACGCCCAGTTCGTGCGCGGGCACATCGGTCCAGGGCGTGGTGAAGGGCATTCGCTCGGGTGGGTGGATGCCCTGCCGCGCGAGTTCCACCAGTTCCCGCAGTCCCTCGTCGTCGTCCGGCCGGAGTTCGAGCCGGGGAGAGGTGAGGGCGAGGTCGCCCAAGGGCCAGGGGTTCTCTGTCGACATCGCACCATCCTTCCCGAGCCCGCGACCGCCCGGAACTCCTTCGCCGCTCAGCTCGTGATGCTGGACGACGCGCCGCCGTCAGCGCTGACGCGGACCCTCGGTGGCCGTACGGTTCTGTCATGCGAGCGATCACAGTGCGCGAGCCCGGCGGCCCGGAGGTGCTGCGGTGGGCACCGCTGCCCGATCCCAGGCCGGCGGAGGGCGAAGTCGTCGTCAACGTGACGGCGAGCGCGGTGAACCGGGCGGACCTCCTGCAACGGCAGGGGAGGTACCGCCCGCCCCGAGGCGCGTCCAACATCCTGGGTCTGGAGTGCTCGGGCACCGTCGCGGCGCTTGGCAGGGGCGTGACCGGCTGGCGGGTCGGGGACGAGGTGTGCGCGCTGCTGGCAGGTGGCGGTTACGCCGAGAAGGTGGCGGTGCCGGCCGAGCAGCTGATGCCGGTGCCGGGGGGAGTCGACCTGGTGACGGCGGCGGGGCTGCCGGAGGTGGCGTGCACCGTGTGGTCCAACCTCGTGGACGTGGCCCGGCTCGCCAAGGGCGAGGTGCTGCTGGTGCACGGCGGGGCGGGCGGGGTCGGGACCTTCGCGATCCAGCTCGGCCGGGCGCTCGGCGCGACGGTCGCGACGACGGCGGGCTCGGAGGAACGGTTGGCCCGCTGCCGTGAGCTCGGGGCCGAGATCCTGGTCAACCACCGCGAACAGGACTTCGTCGAGGAGGTGGCCCGGGCGACGGGCGGCCGGGGCGCGGATGTCGTGCTGGACAACATCGGGGCCAAGTACCTGGGGCGCAACATCGAGGTCCTGGCGGTGGGCGGCCGCCTGGTGGTGATCGGCATGCAGGGCGGGCGCCGAGCCGAGGTGGACCTGTCCGCGCTGCTGGCGAAGCGTGCGAGCGTGTCGGCGACGGCGTTGCGGGGGCGCCCGGTGACCGGCCCGGGAGGCAAGGCCGGCATCGTCGCCGACGTCGTCGCCAGGGTCTGGCCGCTCCTGGCGGATGGCACGATCCGCCCCGTGGTGCACGACCGGATCCCGATGGCCGAGGCCGGACGCGCCCACGAACTGCTCGACGGCGGGACCGTGGTCGGGAAGGTCCTGCTGACGGTCTGAACCGGCGCCGCGCCCGGTTCAGACCGTCAGGGCCCGCCGCCGCGGCTCACACGGTGAGTGTCGCGGCGGCGAGCCCGCTCATCCCGTCGCGGGTGAACCGCAACCCGAACTCGGTCGTCCAGTGCCGGATCACCGCCTGTTCCCCGGCGCGGTCGGCGTCGTCCAGGAGCACCACCGCTCCCGGGGCCAGCGCGTTTCGCACGACGGGCAGCACCGGGTACCGGATCAGCCCGGAGTCCGGTCCCCCGCCGTGGGGACCGTCGACCAGCACCAGGTCGATCAGGCCGTTGCGGTCCACGTACCGCGTCACCATCTCGAAGACCTGCCCCGGTTCGTACCAGGGCAGATCGTCGACCGAGCCGGGATGCGCGGCCAGCGGGGCGTGCACCACCCTCGCCACCTCGGTGAGCCCCTCGCGCCGCAGCTGGGTGGTGACGAAGGCGGCGCGTTCGCCGTCGTCCTCCAGGGAGAGCAACCGTCCGAAGCCCCTCCGGGCGAGGAAGCGGGCGATCACCACCGACGCCCACCCGCAGCCGCACTCCAGGAGGACGCTGCGGTCGCCCAGCACCACCTCGTCCAGCACCCGGACGAGCGCGGCGGCACGCAACGAACCGGCGGGGAAGGGCAGGTACTCGGTCAGCAGCGGCGTGAGCCGCAGCCAGGCGCCGAGCTCGGCGTGGGACCGTTCGCTCTCCTCCACCTCGCCCGGCCCTCCCGCGCGCTGGTGGGGTCGCCACCGCCGTCGCACCCGCCCGCGACCCCATCACCATCCGTGAGCACAGGGTAGCGAAGTGGTTCCGGCGGGGCCCCGGTCTCATCACCCGGCTGACCGGTCGGAGGCGGAGGACGACACGCAGTCAGCGGAACACGGGCCCCTGACCCATCCGGTGGGCGGCGGCGAGGTTGTCCTGGGCTCCGCGACGTCCCACACGAGCTGTTGGAACCTCGAGCACCCTCGCGAGGACCGGGTCGTTCCGGCTCTGACCAGGTCCGCGACGGGGCGGGCCACCGGAGCGCGGGGCGGGGACGGCGGAGGTATCCGCGCGGGAACTCATCCGCCCGCTGGGGCGTCACGAGTACCAGCCAGCGCGAGCGGGAGACGGTTCGCGGAGCCGAGCGACGTCGGAGGCCGCGCCAACGCCGTACGTACGGTGGAGGGCCCGGGGTCCCGGGGTCGTCGTCCGGTCCCGGTCCGGGTACCCGACCCGGAGGATGGCGGGTGGGCCCGGCTCGTCCCGGGCCAGTCGACAGCGCGAGGATGGATCCATGAGTCACGAGACCGACGAGAACTCCGGCGAGTACCAGGACGAGTCCCGCGACCAGCGGGCGGCCCCTGGTCGGCAGGTGGTGATCTTCGGCGAGGACGGTGTCCCCATCGGCACCGCGCAGGTGCCGGAGGGAGCCGAGGACGCCGGGGGCGGCGAGGACGTCAACGACCTGGTCGAACAGCCCGCCAAGGTGATGCGCATCGGCACGATGATCAAGCAGCTGTTGGAGGAGGTCCGGGCCGCTCCGCTCGACGAGGCCAGCCGGAACAGGCTTCGGGAGATCCACACCTCCTCGATCAAGGAGTTGGAGCAGGGCCTCGCGCCGGAACTGGTGGAGGAGCTGGAGCGGCTGTCCCTGCCCTTCACCGAGGGGAGGACACCGACGGACGCGGAGCTGCGGATCGCGCAGGCCCAGTTGGTCGGATGGTTGGAAGGGCTCTTCCACGGCATCCAGACGGCGTTGTTCGCCCAGCACATGGCCGTGCAGGCACAGCTCCAGCAGATGCGTCGCGGCGCGTTGCCCCCGGGGACCAAGGTCACCGATCCGGGTGAACAGAGTCCGCTGCGGGGGACCGGCCAGTACCTCTGAGCGTCGTGTCCGCCTCGCGGTGCCGCACCGGGCGGCACCGCGAGGAACACCACGTCGTGGGGGCGGTCACGCCACGTGACACCCTCCCCCACCTGGGGCGGAAGGCTTCACCGCTTACGGTGAGGGCCAGACCGCGAACCAGCGAGTAAGCCGTTCAGGTGCCGCCGGTACGCTGCACTTCGTGCAGGTAAGCAGCACCCTCGATGAGGCGAATCCCACAACCGCGAACTCCTCCCGTACGTGGAGCCGCGCGTTCCAGGACATCGCCCAGGCAGCCAGGCAGCGCAACCTGTGGGGTTACCTGGGTTGGCAGGACATCAAGCAGGGCTATCGCCGTTCGGTGATCGGCCCGCTGTGGATCACGATCAGCACGGGCGTGATGACGCTCGCGCTGGGCATCCTGTTCGGTGGTCTGTTCGGCAACCCGCTCCACGAGTTCCTGCCCTACGTGGCCGTCGGACTGATCTGCTGGACCTTCATCTCGAACTGCATCAACGAGGGCGCGCAGGTCTTCATCGCGAACGAGGGCCTCATCAAGCACCTCCCCGCGCCGGTGACGACGCACGTGTTCCGGCTGGTGTGGCGGCAGACCCTGTTCTTCGCCCACAACCTGCTGATCTACGTCATCATCTTCGCGATCTTCCCGCAGCCGGTGGACCTGTCGCTGCTGCTGGTGGTCCCGGCGCTGGCGCTGCTCGTCGTCAACGCGGGGTGGGCCTCACTGCTGGTGGGCATCATCAGCACGCGGTTCCGGGACATCCCACCGATCACGGGCAACATCGTCCAGCTGCTCTTCTACCTGACGCCGATCGTCTGGAGCTACGAGACGCTCATCAACAGCGAGAGCGCCGTGGTCCGCGAGCGCGCGGTGCTGGCCCAGCTCAACCCGTTCATGCACTTCATCGAGATGGTCCGGCGCCCGATGCTCGGTCTGGAGACGAACCTGACCAACTGGCTCGTGGTGGGCGCCATCACGGTCGTGGGCTGGGCCGTCGCGCTGCTCATGCTCCGCAACTACCGAGCCAGGGTGTCCTACTGGGTCTAGGCGCACACTGGAGCCAGCTCCCCGTGCCCCGGACACCGCCAACGATTCCACCCCCGCCCCGAGTGAGGCCTTGACACGTGGTCAGCATTGACGTTTGGAACGCATCGGTCGACTTCCCGATCTTCGACGCGAAGTCCCGATCGCTGAAGAAGGCCGTGCTCAACAAGGCGGGCGGCAAGATCGGCACCGACAGCAAGGTGCCGGTCATCGAGGCGTTGCGGGACATCAACATCTCGGTCGCGCACGGCGACCGGGTCGGGTTGGTCGGCCACAACGGCGCCGGCAAGTCGACGCTGCTGCGGTTGCTCTCCGGGATCTACGAGCCGACCAGGGGCCACTCCAGGATCGTCGGCAAGGTGGCCCCGGTCTTCGACCTCGGTGTCGGTCTCGACCCGGAGATGAACGGCATCGAGAACATCATGATCCGGGGTCTGTTCCTGGGGATGACCAGGAAGCAGATGGAGTCACGGGTCGACGAGATCGCCGAGTTCACCGAACTGGGCGACTACCTGTCGATGCCGTTGCGGACCTACTCGACGGGTATGCGGGTTCGGCTGGCGTTGGGTGTGGTCACCTCGATCGACCCGGAGATCCTGCTCCTGGACGAGGGCATCGGCGCCGTCGACGCGTCCTTCCTGGCGAAGGCGAGAGACCGGCTCAACGACCTGGTCAAACGCTCCGGCCTGCTGGTGTTCGCCTCGCACGCGGACGAGATGCTGATGGAGCTGTGCACGAAGGCGATCTGGATGGACAAGGGCCAGGTCCGGATGCAGGGCCCGATCAGGGATGTCCTCACCGCGTACAAGGGGCGGGACCCGTACGAGCACATGAGCCAGGAAGCCATGGAGAGGCTCGGCCACGGCTCGCCCGCCTCCGCTCCCGCGGGTGAGGGCGCGTGAGCACCGCATCCGGACGCCGGGGAGGCGAGGACGTGACCCTGCCCGAGGGCGCCGTGGTGGCCGTGATCGTCACCCGACACCGCCGGGAACTCCTGACCGACTCGCTGAAGGTCATCGCCGCGCAGACGAGGCAGGTCGACCACCTCATCGTGGTGGACAACGGGCCGGACCAGTCGGCGGCCGACGTGGTCGCGGGTTGTCCGATCCCCACGACGTACCTGCTGTCCCAGCGCAATCTCGGCGGGGCCGGCGGTTTCGCCCTGGGCATGTTGCACGCGTTGTCCCTCGGGGCGGAGTGGATCTGGCTGGGTGACGACGACGGCCGCCCGGCCGACGAGAACGCCCTGGAGATCCTCCTCGACGAGGCGGAGCGGCGACGTCTGGCCGTGGTCTCGCCGGTGGTGGTGAACATCGACCGCCCCGAGCTGCTCGCCTTCCCGATGCGGCGGGGGCTGACCTGGAAGCGGGAGCGCGACGAACTGGGTGAGGACTTCCTCCCGGGGATCGCCTCGTTCTTCAACGGCGCCTTGTTCCGCGCCAGCACCCTGGACGTCGTCGGGGTACCGGACTACCGGATGTTCTTCCGGGGCGACGAGGTGGAGATCCACCGCCGGGTGGCACGGTCGGGGCTGCGTTTCGGAACGTCGCTCCGCACCACCTTCGTCCACCCGGACGGATCGGCCGAGTTCAAGCCGATGTTGGGTGGGCGGCTGCACGCCCAGGATCCCGAGGACCCGATCAAGCGATACTACACCTACCGGAACCGCGGTTACCTGCTCTCCAAGCCGGGGATGCGCAAACTCGGCCTCCTGGAGGTGTTCCGGTTCGGCCTGTACTTCCTCGGTGTCCGGCGGGACCCGAAGGCCTTCGTGAAGTGGCTGAGGCTGGTGCGCCAGGGTCAGCAGGAGCGCTTCTTCCGCGCCTGAGGGCCGCGCGGACGACCGTGTCGGGTGGGTCCGCCCCGGGTTCCCCGAGGACGGGCTCAACCTCACCGTGGGCTGGGCGCGCCGGGGCCGGGTAGGGCCCCGGTTCGGCGGTGGGTGAACACCGGTACGCCGTCGGTGAACCGTCTCGCGAGCGGTGTGGCGACGGGCTTGGATGGTGCCCATGAGCACCGAACAACACGCCCTCACCCTGCACCTGGTCGCGGGTGGCAGCCCGATCGTCCTCGCCGTCGACCACTCGACCTCGGAGAGCCTGTCCGGTGACCTGGAGAGCCTGGTCCGGGACGGTGACACCACGAGCATCGACCTCGCCGACGGCGGGAGGATGGTCGTCGACTTCTCGACGGTGGCCACCGCGCACCTGAGCGAACTGCGCCACAGCGTGGCCGCCTACGGGCAACGAGCCAGGCGCTGAGCGGACCTCCGCCCGCGTTCCGGCGCAGGACTACCGGTGCGCGCCGCGGTGGTCCGGCCGGCGGGAGACCCGGTGCGGGAGCCCGGCGGTCATCCTGGAGGTGAGCACACGACGAACGCCCCCGCCGGATCGCGTTGGTCCGGCGGGGGCGTTCGGTCACCGTTGGCGGGGATCCTCCGGGGGGATTCAGCCGCCGTAGAAGACCTTCTTCCAGGCGTCCTTGCTGGTCAGGGTCGGCATCGCCTTCCGGTACTGCTTGCGGAGCTTCGGGAACTGCCGCAGCAGGGTGATGTTGTTCCGCACCGAGGTCCGCAGCGTCCGCCAGAAGTACTCGCGGTCCCGGCGGCGGAACGTCACGCCTCGGCCGTCCGCGGTCGCCACCGTCGCGCTGTCCAGCCTCGCGAGCAGGAACCACTGGGCGTCCCGACCGGCCAGGTTGAGTTCCGGGCGGTCCCGGTGCTGCGGCTTGACCGGCAACAGGTTCCGCAACAGCACCTCGACCAGCGCCTTGCCGATGCTCAGCGGGTTGGTCGGGGGCCGCATGAAGCGTTCCGCGCGGACCTGGGACATCGACGGCAGCGGCAGGGTCCGCGCGGTGGGCAGCACCCGGCCGTCGTCGAACTGCGCCCGACGCTCCCGCACCTTGCCCAGCGCGGTGGGCAGGGTGTCGAACAGCTCGTCGGGTCCGCGCAGGAAGTCCTCGATGGCCATCTGCTGGAGGGCGACGGCCGAGTACTCCATCCGCAGCAGGTAGCGCAGGGAGCGCTTCTGCATGTCCTTGATCATGGTCGTCGCCCGCCGTTCCGGGTGGTACAGGGCGGCGGTGATCAGGCGGTTGCGGGTGTGGAAGTAGGCCTGCCAGTCGGTGAGGTCGTCCTTCTCGCCCCAGGACATGTGCCAGACGGCGATCCCGGGCACCGTCGCCGTCGGGTACCCGGCGTGGCTGGCGCGCAGCCCGTACTCGGTGTCGTCCCACTTGATGAAGATGGGCAGGGGCAGGCCGATCTCCTCCGCGACCGAACGGGGGATCATGCACATCCACCACGCGTTGTAGTCGACGTCGGTCCGGCGGTGGAAGACCGGGCTCTCCCGGAGGGACTCCTCGGCGAAGTCGTGGTCCTCGACGGAGCCCGGCGCGGGCCGCCACATGAACTTGGCGCGGTCCATGACCTCGCCCATCGAGTGCAGCCGGGACCGCGCCTGGAGGTTGAGCATCTGCCCGCCGACCAGCGTCGGGTGCTCGGTGAAGCGGGAGAACGCGATCGCCCGGAGCACCGAGTCGGTCTCCAGCACGATGTCGTCGTCCATGAACAGGATCTGCTCGCAGTCGGTGGCGGTCAGGGCCTCGTACATGCCCCGCGCGAAACCGCCGCTACCGCCGAGGTTGCCCTGCTCGTACAGGCGCAGCTTGTCGCCGAGCGCGCGCTCCGCCTCGGGGAAGGCCTCCGCCTCGCGGACCTTGTCCTTGCCCTGGTCGGCGACGACGATGGCGGTCACCGCGTCCATCAGCAGCGGGTCCTCGGCGATCGTGCGCAGCGTGGCGACGCAGTCGTCGCGGCGCATCGTGGTGATCCCGATCGACACCGAGGCGCGGCTGGGTGCCGGCGTGGGCGAGAACCAGCCGCCCTGGCTCAGCACGACCTCGTTCTGGTCGGTGGTGATGTCGAACCAGTACCAGCCGCCGTCCTCGAACGGGCCGAGGTCGAAGGACTGGTTGACCTCGCCGCCGTCCCGGACGACGTCACCCCACACGTGGATGCGGGTGCCGTTGGCGCGGGAGCGGTAGACGTCGATGCGGCAACCGCCTTCGACGCGCAGCCGGAGCTCGACGGTCTCCAGCGTGGTCCACCGCCGCCAGTAGCTGGCCGGGAAGGCGTTGAAGTACGTGGCGAAGGAGACCTCGGACTGGGCCGGGATGGTGCCCGACGTCCTGGACAGCGACCGGGTGCGGTGCTGGTTCGTCTCGTCCTCGTCCATGTAGAGGGTCCGCACGTCCAGCGGATCACCGAGGCGCGGGAACAGGATGCGCTGGAGCAGGGCGCCGCTCTGGGGCGCTGGCTGCTCCAGGGTGCCCACCGCCGCCTGTTGGGTGGGTTCCACGGCTTTCTTGGCTGCTGTCTTGGGGGGCATTGGAGAGTCGGTCCTCCGTCGAGTGGCCGTTGGTCGTGTCTTCAGGTTCGCGTCCGGCGGTGGGGAGGGACTGCCGTGACCACCCGGGCCGTGGCCCGCCTCCGGCTGATCGACCGGCGGCGGTGTTCGTCGTCACACTCCGGTCGCGCTGCCCGGTCGGCAACGCGCCCACCCGAACGCTCCGACGGGCTGCCACCCCCGCCGGTCACTCCGGGCGACGGACTCCTCACCCGACACAGTCCCTCGGCCCGACTGACACCTGGCGCTTGACAGAAATCTCACCCGAAACCGGGTTTCCACTGTCCGGCACCGTCAATTCATGGCTCTCAATATAGCTACCGCCGGGTACCGCGCTCGCTGTGGGCACACCCGACTGGGTGGCAGCGTGTCGCGACGGTACCCGGCGGCGACTCGGGTCGCACCCATTCCAGGGCGGCCCGGACGTTTCCCGTCAGTCCTCCATCGAGCCGTCCAGAGAACGACCGTCGGCGAAGAACGGGGCGATCTTGTTGTCGTACATGCTCAGCGCGGAACCGATCGCCATGTGCATGTCGAGGTATTTGTAGGTGCCGAGCCGGCCGCCGAACAGCACCTTGCGCTCCTTGGCCTCCCGCTTGGCCAATTCCCGGTACTTCTCCAGCTTGGCGCGGTCCTCGGCGGTGTTAATCGGGTAGTACGGCTCGTCGTCGTCCTCGGCGAATCGGGAGTACTCCTTCACCACGACCGTTTTGTCGGTTGGGTAGTCCCGCTCCGGGTGGAAGTGCCGGAATTCGTGGATCCTGGTGTAGGGCACCTCCTCCTCGGCGTAGTTCATCACCGAGGTGCCCTGGAAGTCACCGACCGGGAGTACTTCCTGGGTGAAGTCGAGGGTCCGCCAGCTGAGGTGCCCCTCCGCGTAACCGAAGTACCGGTCCAGGGCTCCCGTGTAGACGACCGGAACGCCTTCCGGAAGCTGGTCGCGAACGTCGAAGAAGTCGACGTTCAGCCTGACGTCGATGTTCTCGTGCTCCGCCATCTTCTCCAACCACGCGGTGTAGCCGTCGACCGGCAGCCCCTCGTAGGTGTCGTTGAAGTAGCGGTTGTTGAAGTTGTAACGGACGGGCAGCCGGGTGACGGTTGCCCCCGGGAGCTCCTTGGGGTCGGTCTGCCACTGTTTCGCTGTGTAACCGCGGAAGAACGCTTCGTACAGGGGCCGGCCGACGAGGGAGATCGCCTTCTCCTCGAAGTTCCGGGCGGCCGCGGAGTCGATCTCACCGGCCTGCTCGGCCACCAGCGCCCTGGCCTCGTCCGGCGTCATGTACTTGCCGAAGTACTCACAGATCGTCGCCAGGTTGACCGGCATCGGGTAAACGCGGTCCTGGTAGATCGTGAAGACCCGGTGCTGGTAGTCGGTGAAGTCGGTGAACTGGTTGACGTACTCCCAGACCCGCTTGTTGGAGGTGTGGAACAGATGCGCTCCGTAGCGGTGCACCTCGATACCGGTTTCCGGTTCGGCCTCCGAATAGGCGTTTCCGCCGATATGCGGGCGCCGGTCCAGCACCAGCACTCGGCGGCCCAGCTGGCTGGCGGTCCGCTCGGCCACCGTGAGCCCGAAGAAACCGGAGCCAACAACGATCAGGTCATAACCCTCGAAGTCCACGGAAAACGAGGGTACCTGTCACGAGGCGCAACAATGCGGCGGGTGGAGGTTCGCGGTCAATTCAACACGGAGCTCACACGGTCGGCGACGCGGGTGGCGATCTCGAGGGCGCTCGTGGCCGCCGGCGAGGGGGCGTTCAGCACGTGCACCTGCCGGGGCACGAGCTCGATGAGGAAGTCGTCGACCAGCCGTCCGTCCGCCAGCACGGCCTGGGCCCGCACCCCGGCCGGAGCGCGGACGATGTCCGCCGGGCCGATGTCGGGGACCAGGCGGGCCAGGTCCGCCGCGAACCGCGCCCGGGAGAGCGACCGCAGGGTCTCGGTGATCCCGGTCCGGACGTGCCGGCGGGCCAGGCCCCAGGTCCCCGGGAACCGGATCACCTCGACCAGGTCGCGGGCGGAGGCGTCACGCCACCGGTAACCCTCCCTGCGCAGGGCCAGCACCGCGTTCGGGCCGGCGTGGACGGAACCGTCCAGCATCCGGGTCAGGTGCACACCGAGGAAGGGCAGCTCCGGGTTCGGGACCGGGTACACCAGCCCCGTGACGAGGTGGCGCCGGTCGGGCCGCAACTCGTAGTACTCCCCCCGGAAGGGCAGGATGCGGGCCCTGGGCCGCACCCCGGCGAGATCGGCGATCCGGTCGCTGTGCAGGCCGGCGCAGTTCACGAGCGCGTCGGCCCGCACCACGCCGGTCCCGGTGGCCACCTCCACCCGTCCCGGCGCGCGGCGCACGGCCAACGCCTCCGTCCCCAGCCGCAGGTCGGCCTCGTGCCGGGTGAGTTCCTCGACCATCGCCGCGCAGACGCCCGTGAAGTCGACGACGCCGGTCGACTCCACCCGGAGGGCGGCGACGCACCGCACGGCCGGCTCGTGCTCCCTCGCCTCGTCCGGTCCGATCGCCCGCGCCGGCACCCCGTTGGCCTCGGCCCGGGCCGCCAGGTCCCGCAATCGGCCGGTCTCCGCCTCGTCGGTGGCGACGACGAGCTTCCCGCACACCGACACCGGGACGCCGTGCTCCCGGGCGTAGGCGGCCATCGAGGCGTTACCGGCCACGCACATCCTGGCCTTCTCGCTGCCCGGTCGGTAGTAGAGGCCGGCGTGCAGCACCCCGCTGTTGTGGCCGGTCTGGTGGCGGGCCCAGCCGTTCTCCTTCTCCAGGACGGTCACGTGGTGGCCCCGGACTACCCGGAGTTCCCTGGCCACCGCGAGGCCGACCACCCCGCCGCCGATCACGGTCACGTGGGCCATCGCTCATCCCCTCCACCCGGCTGCGCACCCCGGCCGGCCACGGGTCCCCGTCACGTCACCCCGCGACAACCGTGCTGGTCACGGGCTTCCGCTCCCCGGGCCGACCGGCCGCACCCGACTTATACTCGCTTCGGTCGAGGAAAGCGGGGTGCCATGCCCGACAACATCGACGACATCGCCCTCGGTCAGCCGACCGTGGGCGAACCGGAGCTCGCGGCCATCGCCGAGGTCTTCCGGTCCGGCTGGTTGGCCGGGGCGGGACCGGCGTGCGCGCGTTTCGAGGAACGCTTCGCGGCGGTGGCCGGGACCACGCACGCACTGGCCACCTCGAACTGCGGTGCCGCCCTCAACCTGGCGATGCTGGTGCTCGACGTGCGGCCCGGCGACGAGGTGGTGGTGGCGGACTACACGTTCCCGGCCACCGCGCACGCGGTCGCCCAGGCCGGGGCCACCCCGGTGTTCGCCGATGTCCGGCCCGACACCCTCACCCTCGACGCGGCCGCCGCCCTGGCCGCCGTCGGCCCGAGGACGGTAGGCATCGTCGCGGTGGACGTCGCCGGGCAGCCCGCCGACTACGACGCGCTCCGGGCGGTCGCGGACCGGCACGGTCTCTTCCTCGTCGAGGACGCGGCGTGCGCGGCCGGCGCCCGCTACCGGGGTCGGCCGGCCGGCTCACTGGCTGATCTGGCCACCTTCAGCTTCCACGGCCGCAAGGGCATCACCTCGGGCGAGGGGGGCGCGCTGACCAGTGATCGAGGCGACCTCGTCGACCGGGCGAGGACGCTGCACACCTACGGGGTGGCGCCGGCCCTGACCCGGGAGGGGGCTGTGGACCTGCCCATCCCCTCCTTCACCGAACTGGGGCACAACTACCGGCTGTCCGACGTCCAGGCGGCGATCATGGGGGTCCAGCTGGACCGGCTCCCCGCCCTGCTGGACGCGCGCCGGCGCGTCGCCGAGCGCTACCAGGAGCTGCTCAAGGACCTCGACGAGATCACGTTGCCGGTGACCGGTGCCGACCGGGAACACCCGTGGCAGGCGTACCTGGTCACCGTGGATCCGTCGGTCTCCCGCGACCGGCTGGCGTTCGCCCTGCGGTCGGCGGGCGTCCAGACGACGATCGGCACCTACGCCTGCCATCTCCAGCCCGTCTACGGGTCTGACCGGGAGTGCCCGGTGTCCGCGGACCTCTTCCGGCGCCAGCTCGCGCTCCCGATGCACGCGAACCTGACCGACGAGCAGGTGGACCGGGTCGCCTCGGCGGTGCGGGAGGGGATCGCCGGGCTCGGGTGAGAGGTGGCGGGTCAACGGCGGGGCCGCGGGTCGACCAGGCCCGTGGGAGGACAGGGAGGCGAGGATGACGGCTGGCACGGTGTTCTTCACGGGTGGCGCGGGCTTCATCGGCATGCACGTGCTGCCCCTCCTGCTCGACCGGGGCTACCGGGTTCGGCTCTTCGACAACATGAGCCGAGGGGACCGCGCCCGGGTGGAGGAGCTGACCGCCACCGGACAGGTGGAACTGGTCGAGAAGGACGTCCGGTACGGCGGGGCGGTTCGCGAGGCCGTCCGGGGGTGTTCGCACGTCATCCACTTCGCGACGGTGTCGATCAACAAGTCGACGGCCGACCCGCACGAGAGCATCGACATCAACATGGTCGGCAACAACAACGTCTTCGCGGCGGCCGCCGACGAGGGGGTGCGCCGGCTCGTGTTCGCCTCCACCGCCTCGGTGTACGGGGACCCGAGCCGCCTCCCGATGCACGAGGACGACCCCCTGGACCCGCTGACGCCCTACTGCATCAGCAAACGCGCCGGGGAGGACCTGCTCCGCTTCTACGAACGCCGGCAGGGCCTGTCCTGGAACGCGCTGCGCTTCTTCAACGTGTACGGCCCTGGCCAGCGCATCGAGGCCTACTACACCTCGGTGATCAACCACTTCCTGGACCGGCTGACGAACGGGCTGCCGCCCGTCATCGACGGGCGGGGCGAGCAGTCGATGGACTTCGTCCACGTCACGGACCTGGCCCGCGCGGTGGTCGCCGCGCTGGAGAGCGAACGCGCCGGCCTGCCGATCAACATCGGGACGGGCATCGACACCACGATCGCGCAGCTGGCGAAGATCCTGATCGACGCGGTCGGCGCTGAGGTCGAGCCGAGGTTCAACCCCCGGGACGTCCTGGTGTCGCGCCGGGCGGCCGACATCCGGCGGGCCAGGGAGGTCCTGGGCTGGGAGCCGGCCGTCTCCGTGCGGGAGGGGATGACCGCGCTGGTCGACGCCAGGTTGGGCCGCTGATGTTCCTCGACGACGAGCGCAGCAGGCGCCTGCGGCCCGGGATCCTCACGGACCTCGTGGGCCAGTACATGAACGACAGCGAACGGGCCCGGCTGCTCGGACTCCCCCCCAGCACGCGGATCAGGGAGCGGGCCAAGGTCGTCAGCCCCGAGCGGCTCGTCCTGGGCGACCACTGCTGGATCGGTGAGGGTGCCGTCCTGGACGCGAGCGGTGGGCTGGAGATCGGCGAGCACACCAGCATCGGGCTGAACACGTTGATCTTCACCCACTCCAGCTGGTTGGCGAACATGATGCTGGAGAACCACAGCGGTTCCGACCTCATCGAACGCAAGCCGGTGCGGATCGGCCGGGGTTGCTTCATCGGGGGGCTCTGCTTCGTGATGCCCGGCGTGGTGATCGGGGACTTCGTGACGGTGCAGCCGCTGTCCGTGGTGGCCAGGGACCTGCCGGACCGGAGTCTCGCCGCCGGGAACCCCGCCAGGGTGTTCCAGCGCTACGACGAGGAGCACGTCCGGGCCGAGGCCGAACGGGTCCGAGGTGGGGGCGGGGCGGACCGGCGGGAGCCGTGAGGACGGCGCTGGCCGACGCGCGCGGGTCGAGGCCGGCTCACTAGCAGCCGATGCCAGCGGCTCACGGGACGACTCCCAGGTAGAGGTCGTGGAAGACCCCGGGGGTCGCGGCGATGACGCCGAAGCGGAGTACCCGGCCCAGCACTGCGGGCGGGAGGAGCACCCGCAACGGGAGCCGGATGGCGCCGGCCGCCGGGACCAGCAAGGTGAAGGGCGGCAGGCCGACCGTGGAACTGCCGAGGACGACGGCGGCGCAGGTCCACGGCCGCTGGGCGGAGAGGATCTCCAGCCTCCGGACCAGGCCGGTGAGCCTGGTACCCAGGGCGGAGCGGGGATCGCGGAGCCAGGGCAGCGCGACGGCGCCGCGCGCCGCCGCGTAGTGCACCAGCTTGCCGGCGAGCTGTCCGGACGCGATCGAGAGGGCCAGCCCCCACCAGGGGAGCTCGGGGCGGGTGACCGCCATCCCGACCAGGTAGAGCTCCACGCTGAAGATCGGAGCCAGCGAGCCGAGGAAGGCCACTCCGGCCACCAAGACGAACCAGGGAAGCTCCACCGAGCCACCCTAGTGGGGGCACCGGTCCGGAGTCCTCGTCATGGGCGGCTCCGGACCGGGCGGCCTTGTCACCGGTTCGGTGGCTGGCTCAGCCGTTGAAGGTCGCCGGGTCGAGGCCCAGGACCCTGGTCCCCGAGTCCAGCGGCGCGAGGGACTCGACGTCCTCCGGGTCGAGGTGGAAGTCGAACAGGTCGAAGTTCTCCTCGATCCGGGACGGGGTGACCGACTTGGGGATGACGACGTTGCCGATGTCGAGGTGCCAGCGCAGGATGACCTGCGCCGGGGTCCGCCCGTGCTTCTCGGCGAGTCGGGTGACCACCGGGTCGGCGAGGACCTCGCCCTGGGCCAGCGGGCTCCAGGCCTCGGTGAGGATGCCGTGTTCCGCGTGGAAAGCCCGCAGTTCCGGTTGTTGCAGCTTGGGGTGCAGCTCGACCTGGTTGATCGAGGGGACGAGTTCCGTCTCGTCGAACAGGCGCTTCAGGTGGTCGATGGTGAAGTTGGAGACGCCGATCGCGCGGACGCGGCCCTCCCCGTAGAGGCGTTCGAACGCCTTCCAGGTCTCGACGTACAGGTCCCGGCCGGGCAACGGCCAGTGGATGAGGTACAGGTCCAGGTAGTCGAGGCCGAGCTCGGTCATGCTGGCGTCGAAGGCGCGCAGGGTCGAGTCGTAGCCCTGTTCGGCGTTGAGGAGCTTCGTGGTGACGAAGACGTCCTCCCTGGGCAGCCCGGACTCGGCGACCGCCTGCCCGACTCCGCTCTCGTTGCTGTAGGCCTTGGCGGTGTCGATGCTCCGGTACCCGGTGCGGAGCGCCGTCGCGACCGTCTGCCTGGCCTCCTCCGGCGGAACCTGGAACACCCCGAAGCCGAGCTGGGGGATCTCCACGCCGTTGTTCAGGGTGAGGTTGGGAACCTTGCTCATGGGCTGTTCGGCCTCCGGTCTTCGTGTGGTGCCGTCGGGGCTATGGGTACCCGACCGCGAGGGTGACCGGGAGGCAACGTGCCTCACCTCACCGGCCGGGCGCAAGACCGTCCTCACCGGATCGGGTGAGTTCTCCGAGCCCACACCTGCGGGTATCGCCGGGGCGGGCCCGGGCGGGTGGCCGTGAGGTGGCCGGAGTTGGCCTCGCCTGCTATCCAGCCGAGATATGTCGAGAGACCGAGAACCGGCGGAACCGCCGGGGGACCCGTACTCGGTGACGGCCGAGTTCTACGACCTGCTCCACCTCGACGGCTACCGGGAGTGGGCGCGGACGTGGCTCGCCACGTCCGCGCGGCGCGCGCGGCTCGGCGTGCTGGAGGTGGGCTCGGGGACCGGGGCGATGACCTGGGTGCTGGCCGAGGAGTCGGAGGTCCCCGTGCACGCGGTGGAGCCGTCACGGGCGATGAGGGCCGTGCTGATGGGGCGCCTCGCCACCGCCTCGGACCGGGTGCGGAGCCGCGTTCGGGTGCACCCCCACCCGCTGGGGGCGGCCGGCCTGGCCGGCGTCGCCGACCTGGCGGTGTGCGTGAACCTGGCCGCGGGGCTGCCGCCCGCGGAGCGGGAGGACGCGCTCTGGCCGGCGGTGGCACGGGCCCTCGTCCCGGGCGGGCTGCTGGTGGTGGACAGCCCTCGGCGTGGTTCTCCAGCCGCCGAGGAGTGGCCCCTGCCCTCGACACGGCTGGGTCCGGACGTCTACACGGGAACCGTGCGGTGCGCGCCGGGCGACCGGGCGGGGCCGGACCGCTGGACGTTCCGGTACCAGGTGCTCGGGGAGCGCGGGACGCTCCGGGAGGAGACGGAGACGTTCCCGACCTGGCCGTTGGACCCGGAGGTGCTGGACCAGGAACTCCGGGTCGCGGGCTTCCTCCCGGCTGGGACGGCGGGTGGGTGGGACCCGGAGGTGCCGGCGATGACCTCGGAGGTCGACGCCGCCTCCGCGTGGCGTCCCGAGCTGTGGCGTCGCCGATGACCCGGCCGTCCCCGGCGGCGCCGGCCGAACGCGGGCCGCGCGGCCGGGCTCCGGGTCAGCGCACGGAGGCTCCCCGCAGCACCTCGGCGACCACGCGGTGCGCCGGCAGGATGGCGGCGCGTTCGTCGGCGGCGTCCACCCGCCCCGCCATGAGGTCGAGGAACCGGTCGAGCTGCGCGGCGAGGGGTTCGCGCCCGCTGACCAGCTCGGGCACCTCGATCACGCTCTGCTGCCGGTAACCGCGCCCGTCGGGGGTCGCGGCGTCCAGCGACACGTGCCGGTAGATGGTGACGTCCCGCCGGAGCAGGTCGGCCTCGATCAACCGGTTCAGCTCGCGGATCACCAGCGTGCGCACCTTGCGCTGGCCGATCCTGCTGGCGGAGACGGCGGACAGCGCGCCGTCGGCGAACCCGAGCAACGCCTCGACGACGTCCTCCGCTCCCGGTTCGGAGCTGTCGTGGAAGCGTCCCGCACGGCCGAGCACCGTGTGGGGGGCCGTGCCGCCGAAGGCTCGGATGACCAGGTCCACGTCGTGGACCAGGAGGTCCCAGCCGACCCCGGTCCTGATCCTCGGCGCGTAGGGCGAGTGCCGGGTGGCGCTGACGTGGACCGGGTCGTCGACCAGCGAGAGCGCGGTCATGGCTGTCGGGTTGTACCGCTCCAGCAGCCCGCACATCAGGGGGACGTCGCGTTGGGCGGCGAGTGCGACGACCTCCTCGCTGCCTGCGAGGTTGTCGCACACGGGCTTCTCGACCAGCAGCGGGACATCCTGTTCCAGGACCTGCCTGGCGAGCTTGTGGTGGGTCTCGGTCGCGGAGGCGATGACGACCCCGTCGACGTCGCCCAGCTCACCGAGCTCGGGCAGCCACCTGGCGCCGCACTGTTCCGCGAGGGGAGTGCCGACCGCCTCCCTCGGGTCGACGACCACCACCAGGTCACAGCGTTCGGACTGGCTGAGCACGCGGGCGTGCAGGGTTCCCATCGCACCGGCGCCGACCAGGGCGATCCGTGCTCTCGGCTCCGGCGTCATCCTCCGAGCACCCCCCGGACCGCCGCGACGATCTCGTCGAGGTCGTCGGCGGTGAGTTTGGGGTGGACCGGGAGGGACAGCGCCCGCCTCGCCACCGAGCGGGCGACGGGGAAGTCCTCGGGGCTGACCCGAGGCACCCCGGGGTGGTCGCGGTAGCAGTCGTAGTCGAACACCAGCCGGGGGTAGTAGATGCCGGTGCCGACGCCGGCCTCCCCGAGCCTGGCGGCGAGTTCGTCGCGGTCGACCGCGGCGTCGTCGTCGAGCAGGACGGTGTACTGGTGCCAGACGTGGGTGCGACCGTCCACGACGGCGGGCAGGCGCAGCCCGGGAATCCCGGTGAGGCCCTTGGAGAGGGTCTCCGCGTTGCGTTGCCGGCTGTCGATGAGCTGGGCGAGCCGGCCGAGCTGGGGCAGGCCCACGGCCGCGTGCACGTCGGTCATCCGGTAGTTGTGCCCGGCGACCTCGTACTGGTAGCGCTGCCGCATCCCCTGGTTGCGCAACACCCGGAGCCGTTCGGCGAGCTGGTCGTCCTCGGTGGTGATGACACCGCCCTCGGCGGTCGTCACGTTCTTCGTCGCGTACAGCGAGAAGCAGCCGAGCCCGAAGGAACCCACCGGTCGGCCGTCGACCGTGGCCCCGAGGGCCTGTGCCGCGTCCTCGACCAGGGCCAGCCCCCTCGACGTGGCGAGCGCGCCGAGCCGGTGGACGTCAGCCGGTTGGCCGTAGAGGTGCACGGGCATCAGCGCGGTGGTGCGGGGGCCGACGGCGGCGGCCGCCGCCTCGGGGCAGAGGCAGTAGTCGGCGTCGCCGATGTCGGCGAACCGGGCGGTCGCGCCCGCCTCCAGGATCGCGTTGAGGGTCGCGACGAAGGTGAAGGGGGAGGTGACGACCTCGTCGCCGGGCCGCAGACCGAGCACCTCCAGCGAGGCGACCAACGCGGTCGTCCCGCTGTTGACCGCGATCGCGTGCGGCACGCCGGCGGCGTGGGCGAAGGACTCCTCGAAACGCTCGACCATCGGCCCCTGCGCGATCAGCCCGGAGCGGAGAACGGAGCTGACCAGAGGCTCGGCGTCCTGGACGTCGATGGCGGTAATGGGGATCATGCGGCCGCCTTTCGGTTCCACAGATCATTTCCCGCATTGCGGTAGGGTGATCTTCCGACCAATTCCCGGTGCGCAGGATCACCGTACTCGCCACCGTGTCCCGGTCGCCCGCCAAACAGCGGGACGACTACCCGGTAACACCGCGACGGAAAGGGTGTTCGTGGCAAACAGGATTCATCCGAGCTCCGCCGTGTCCCCCGAGGTCGAGCTCGGCGAGGACAACGTCATAGGCCCCTTTTGCGTGATAACCGGACCCACTCGTATAGGCGATGGGAACTGGATCGGACCACACTCCGTCATCGGAACTCCCGCCGAATACCGGTCCGGGCCACACCCGATCGGCTGGGAAGGCGAGATGGCTGGTGGCGGGCTGGTGATCGGCGACCGGAACGTCGTGCGGGAGTTCACCACGATCAACCAGGGCACCGCCACACCAACCCGGGTGGGCGACGAGTGCTATCTCATGAGCGGCGTCCACCTCGGGCACGACAGCACCGTCGGGAACCGGGTGACCCTCGCCTCCACGGTCCAGGTCGCCGGGCACTGCGTGGTCTGGGACGAGGCCAACCTGGGCATGGGCGCGCTGCTGCACCAGCGGTCCGAGGTCGGGCCGGGGGCGATGGTGGGGATGGGCGCCGTCGTGCGGCGGACGGTCGGGGCCTTCACCATCGCAGTGGGCGATCCGGCCAGGACGACCGGGATCAACGAGATCGGACTGCGCAGGCAGGGCTGCGGCGACACCGCCGTCGAGGCACTGGCCCCCCTCCTCAGGGGAACCGGACCACTCCCTGCCGACGGACTGCCCACCCGGCTCGCCGACCTGCTCAGGAGCTGGGTGGACCGGGAGTAGCGCGACGCGGCAACCGACGAGGGGGCGCAGGACATGACGCTTGTCGAACGGCTTCGCGGGGTGTTCGTCCAGGCACTGGACCTGGGCCAGGACGTCGAGGTCGAGAAGTTGGAGTACCGGGGGGTCGACGCGTGGGACTCCGTGGGTCACATGACGCTCGTCGCGGCGGTCGAGGACGAGTTCGACGTCCAACTGGACACCGACCAGGTGATCGACATGAGCAGTTTCAAGGTCGCCGCCGACATGCTCAAGAACCTGGGCGTCCCCGAAGGCTGATCGCGCACCGACGAATCACCGAACAGCGAATCGGGAACCCTCCGACGGAGGGAGATCGGCTTTTCCGGATCGTGCCTTCCGACGCGGAACCGGTACCGCACGTCGTCGCGCCGGCGGTGGAATCGACGGCGGCGCGAATTCGACGGGCGGAATCCCGCGACGCTCGTAGTCTGACGTCAGAGCAGTGCGGTCCTGACGGAATCGGAGAACGCCGGTAGGACCGGCGTTCCGGGGCAGAGGGGCGGTACTTAGCCGTGACCGAACTCAGGGACAGGGTCGCCGTCATCACCGGCGGCACCCGCGGCATCGGCCTGGCCACCGCGACCGCGCTGGCCGAGGCGGGGGCGGCTGTGGTGCTCACCGGACGTTCGGAGACCACGGCCAAGGAGAGGGCGGCGGAGGTGGCCGCCGCCACCGACTCCCGGGTCATCGGCATGGGGCTGGACGTCACGGACGGGCGCGCGACGGCCACCGCGATCCGGGGCGCGGCACGGGAACTCGGCCGGCTCGACATCGTGGTCGCGAACGCGGGTGTCCTGGCCGACGCCGTGCTGGGCATGATCAGCGAGGACCACGTCCGCTCGCTGCTCGACACCAACGTGGTCGGCGCGCTGAACACCGTGCAGGCCGCCGCCCGGGTGATGACCCGGGCCCACGGCGGGTCGATCGTGCTGCTCGGTTCGATCGTGGGCGAGCGGGGCAGCGTGGGGCAGAGCGCCTACGCGGCGTCGAAGGCCGCGATCGGAGGCCTCACCCGTTCGGCCGCCAAGGAACTCGGGCGCCACGGCATCCGGGTCAACGCGGTCGCCCCCGGGGTCGTGGACACCGACCTCGTCCGCTCCCAGTCCGAGGAGACGCTGCGCCACGCCCGGGAATCGAGCCCGTTCGGTCGGCTGGGCCGCCCGGAGGAGGTCGCCACCGTGATCCGCTTCCTGGCCTGCGACGACGCCAGCTTCGTCACCGGACAGGTCATCGGGGTCGACGGGGGTCTGGTGCTGTGACCGCGCTCCGGACCGACACCGTGCTCGCCGACCTGGTCCACCCTGGCAGCGCGCTCGTCGACGCCGCGACGGGCACCACGTGGTCGGGTTCGGACCTGCTGGCCAGGGCGGAACGCTTCGCCGAGGGACTCGTCAACCTGGGGCCCGGCCCCCTCTTCCTGCTCGCCGGCGTGGACACCGGCACGGTCGAGCGCTACCTGGGTGGCCTCGCCGCGCGCCGGCCGGTGGCACTGCTCGATCCGGCCACCCCGCACGCCGTCCTCGCCGACCTCATCGGCAGGTTCCAACCGGCGGCCGTGCTCGGCACCCCCGACGGGGAACGGGCACCGGAGGGGTACCTCCCGACGGCCGACGGGTGGCGGCGGCTCGCCAGCGGGGAGGCCCCACCGCCGCACCCCGACCTCACGCTGCTGCTGGGCACCAGCGGCTCCACCGGCAGCCCCAAGTTCGTCCGGCTCTCCGGTCGGGCCGTCCTCGCCAACGCCCGGTCCGTGATCGCCTCGTTGGGCATCACCACCGCCGAGATCGCCCCCACCTGCCTCCCGCTGCACTACAGCTACGGGCTGTCCGTGCTCCACAGCCACCTCGCCGCCGGCGCGACGGTGGTCGTCACCGGGCACGGCGTCCTCGAACGGCCGTTCTGGACCGCCGTCGACCGGTACGGGATCACCTCGCTCGCTGGTGTCCCCTACCACTACGAGATGCTGCGACGACTGCGGTTCGACCCCGCGGCGCACCCCAGCCTGCGCACCGTGACCCAGGCCGGGGGGCGGCTGCGCGACGAACTCGTCACCTACTTCCACCGCACGATGGCCGCGGTGGGAGGGCGCATGTTCGTCATGTACGGCCAGACGGAGGCCGCGCCGAGGATGGCCTGCCTGCCCGCCGAGGAACTGCCAGGGCGGGTCGGGTCGGTGGGCCGGCCGGTTCCTGGTGGGACCTTCACCATCCGCTCCCTCTCCGACCAGGACACCGCCGGAGGCGCACCGGCGCCACGCCGGGGCAGGAGCGCGACCAGTACCAGCCCGGGGGCTGAGGGCGAGGTCGTCTACCAGGGTCCCAACGTGATGATGGGCTACGCGGAGTCGGCCGCCGAACTGTCGTCGGGCGACGAACTCGGCGGGGTCCTCGCGACCGGTGATCTCGGCTACCTCGACGAGGAGGGCTTCCTGTTCCTCACCGGACGCCTCTCCCGGATCGGCAAGGTCTTCGGCAACCGGGTCAACCTGGACGACGTCGAGCGGCTCCTCCGGGGCAGGACGGGGCACGTCGGCCCGGGAGCCGCCGTCGCGGACGGTGATCGGGTCGTCGTCTTCCTCGAAGGGGGGACCGTCGAGGCCTGCCGAGCCGTGGCCAGGACGCTGGCGGCGGAACTGCGCCTGCACGCGTCCGGGTTCGACGTTCGACCAGTGGACCGTCTCCCCCTGCTGCCGAGCGGCAAGACCGACTACCGCACCCTGGAGGCCGGCACGTGACCACCGCCGCTGAGCGACCGGACGCCGGGCCCGGGTCGGGGCACCCGGGGAACGGCTCCGCCCCCACCCCCTCGTCCCGCGGGGAGGACGCCGACGTCTTCGGGCTCGACCAGCCGGGGCGGGAGGCCGCTCTCCTGCCCGAACTGGTCGACCTCACCGAACGGCACCGCGACGGCTGCCCGGAGTACGACCGGATCCTCACCGCGCTCGGCGTTCCCCGTCCCGCCGCCGCCTCGACCACCTCCGACCTGCCGTGGCTCCCGGTCCGGCTGTTCAAGGAACACGATCTGCGCAGCGTGCCGGCAGAGGCGGTCTTCCGGGTGCTGACCTCCTCGGGGACCACCGGTGCCTCGGTGTCCCGCATCCACCTCGACCGGGAGAGCGCGGCGGCGCAGACCAGGCAGCTGTCGCGGACCCTGCGCGCGGTGCTCGGCCCCCGCCGGTTGCCGATGCTGATGGTGGACAGCGCGTCGACGGCGCGCGGCGGAACCTCCTTCTCCGCCCGGGGAGCCGGGGTCCTGGGCATGGCGAACTTCGGGCGGGACCACGTGTACGTGTTGGACGAGGACGACCGGCCCGACCCCGGCGCGGTCGCCGAGTTCCTCCGCCGGCACGGCGACTCCCCGTTCCTGGTGTTCGGCTTCACGTTCATGGTCTGGCGCTACCTCTACGAGATCGCCAGGGACCACCGGTTCGACCTGTCCAACGGCGTGCTGGTGCACTCGGGCGGCTGGAAGAGGTTGGCGGACCGGGCGGTCGACAACGCCGAGTTCCGCCGACGCTTCGCCGCCGACACCGGGCTGCGGCGCATCCACAACTACTACGGCATGGTCGAGCAGATCGGCACGGTCTTCCTCGAGGGACCGTCCGGGGGGTCGCTGTACTGCCCCGACTTCGCCGACGTGATCGTCAGGGAACCCGGGACCTGGCGGGAACAGCCGGTAGGGGAACCCGGGGTCATCGAGGTCGTCAGCACGCTCCCCCGGTCCTACCCCGGCCACGTCCTGCTCACCGAGGACGTCGGCGTCGTCCACGGAGTCGACGACGGCGACTGGCCCGGCAAGCGCTTCTCCGTGACGGGCCGCCTGCCCAGGGCGGAGGCGAGGGGCTGCGGTGACACGTTCTCCGGGCCGAGGAACACCGGGCCCTCGGGAGGCCGCCCATGAAGGTCACCTCGCGGTTCCCCGCCGGGCCGTCCCTCCCGGCCCCCGACCTGCTCCGCGAGCTGGCGGTCGGTGCCGTCCGCTGTGATCTCCGGGTCGGGGACGAGCGGATGGTGCGGTTCCTGACCGACCTCGCCGCCAGGCTCCTCGCACCGGCCCAGGCCCGCCGCCACCCGGAACTCGCCGCGCTCGGGTTCTTCCTCCGCCGGGGGGAGCTCACCAGGACCCTGGACGCGCTCGGCGACTCGCCCTCGACCGGCACCGCACCCGCCGGGCCCGGCGGCGCCGAGAGCGCGCTCCGGTTCCCCCGGGGCCTGGTCCTGCACGTACCACCGGCCAACGTCGACACCATCTTCGTCTACTCCTGGGCGCTGTCCGCCCTGGCGGGCAACACCAACGTGGTCAGGTTGTCGGAACGTTCGGGCGCGGCCGCCTCCGCCGTCCTCACCGCCATGCACGAGGCCCTGCGCGACGCTCCACCCGAGGTGGCCACGGCGGTGGCCGCGACCCAACGCCTCATCGGCTACGGACGGGACGACTCGGTCACGGCGACCCTCTCCTCGGAGTGCGACCTCAGGGTGGTCTGGGGCGGCGACGCGTCCGTCACGGCCCTGCGCGCCTTCCCGCTGGCCCCGGCTGCCCGGGACCTCACCTTCCCCAACCGGTCGTCCTTCGCCGTGATCTCCTCGGCGTCGTGGCGGCGCACCGACGAGACCACCCGGCGCTCCGTGCTCGGCGGCTTCTACAACGACGCCTTCTGGTTCGACCAGGCGGCTTGTTCCTCGCCGAGGGCCGTGTTCTGGGTGGGCTCGGAGGCGGAGGGGCGCGAGGCGGCCCGCGACTTCACCCGGTTGCTGCTCGACGTCGTCGGGGAGAAGGGGTTCCGCCCCGAGCCGGCGATGGCGGTGCGGCAACGGGTCGGCGCCTACGGTCTCGCCGCGACCGGGGCGGCGAGGTCCGTCAGCTTCGAGGGGGACGCCGTCGCGACGCTGGAGCTCGCCCCCGAGGCGGAGATCCCCCGCGACTGGCTTGGCGTCGCGACCTTCCCCCACCGCGCCGTGGGTTCCCTCCAGGAGCTGGCAGGGCTGGTGCGGCGCGAGGACCAGACCCTGACCCACTTCGGGTTCGACCGGGGCGAACTCCTCGCCCTGGCCGAACGCCTCGGCGGGCGGGGGATCGACCGGATCGTCCCGGTCGGGTCGGCGTTGAGCTTCGCCCCGGTGTGGGACGGCCACGACCTGCTCCGCGAGTTCACCCGGCTGACGACGGTGACCGGGTAGGCGCCGCCGATGTGGTTCCGCGCGAGGGACAGGCCCGCCGGGCCGGTCGGTGGTGCGGGGGGAGCCGGCGGGCCGGCCGAACCCGGGGTCGTGGCGGGCGCCGAACCGGCCGGCGCCCGACGGCCGGTCGAGGTCACGGGCCAGCGAGACCCGAGTGAGAGCCCCGCGGGCGGGGGCGCGGAGAGCCGTGACGTGCCCGGTCGGTCGCGGCGGGCCCGGCTGCTCGCCTGGGCGCAGCGGGGCCTGCTCGTCCTGGTGCTCGCCGCGACGGCCTGGGCGGTGGTGGGCCGGTGGTCCGAGGTGTCGGCGGCGTTGGTCGAGATCCCCTGGTACGTGACGGCGCTGAGTTCGGCGGCGACGGTGGTCGGCATCCTGGTCGGCACCCTGGCGTGGCAGGCGGTGGTGGACGACCTCGGTCCGCCGGTGGGTCTGGTGCGCGGGGCGCAGATCAACCTCGTCGGCCAGCTCGGCAAGTACGTGCCCGGGACGGTCTGGGCGTACCTGCTCCAGATGGAACTCGGCAGGAGGGCCGGCCTGCCCCGGGCACGGATCTTCAGCGGCTCCCTCATCCACCTCGGTGTCTCGATGGTCGCGTCGTTGCTGTTGGGCGTGCTGGCCGCCCCGGTACTGCTCGCGGACACCCCCAGCGCGGCCTGGCTCTACCTGCTCCTGCCCGTTGGCCTGGTGGCGTTGCACCCGGCGGTGCTGACGAGGGCGGCGGCCCTGGTGTTCCGGGTCCTCCGCCGTCCCCCACCGGCGGAGCGGTTGCGGTGGGGCACGGTGGGCCGCGTCCTCGGGCTGTCCCTGACGGCGTACGGGTTGTTCGGGGTGCACCTCTGGCTGTTGGCATCGGCGAGCGGAGCCGTCACTGGCTGGGATGTCCTGGTCTGCGTCGGTGCGATGGCCATCGGCATGAACGCGGGCATCCTGGTCTTCTTCCTGCCCTCCGGCGCGGTCGTCAGGGACGCGATCCTGCTCGCCGCGTTGTTGGCCGCGGGTCTGACCGAAGCCCAGGCCATCGCGTTCACCCTCGCGTCACGGCTGATGTTCGTCCTCGCGGACGTGCTCACGGCTGGCGGCGCGGCGCTGACCGCGCGCCTCGCGCTGCGGCGCGCCGGGGACGGCTGACCCCGGTTCGGCTGCCCTCGTGGTGGGCTGGCCGGATCGTGGCGGACCAGGTCGCCACGGTGCCGGGCCCGCGCCCGCGCTCCCCTGCCGCGCGGCCGGCGTCCACCACATCGGCTCGGCTCCTGGAACTCCCCGCGCCGGCCTGCCTCCGGTGGCCGCCGGCTCCTGGTGGGACGCGCGGGGGAGATGCTCCCGCGCGGCGGGCGTGCACGAGTGGACGGCGGGGTGACCCGCCGGGTCGGGGAGCGCGGTTCGGGGATGGCGTGCGGGTTGGGGATGGCATGCGGGTCGGGGAGGGCGGCGTCCTCAGTCGGGGCCGGTGCCGCCGAGCGGCGCGCGGCGCGGCGCGATCGATCACCCCGGTCCCCGGGTCGGCTCCGGTCCCCCGTCCCGAGGTGCCGCTCCGAGCTCGTCGCCGCGCCCGGTCGCTCTCCAGGGCCTCGTGGGCGTGGAGGAGCGTTCACCAGCTACCCGCTGGCTCCGGAGGATCGGGGTCGGGACGCGGGCGGGCACGGCGCGAGTTCCGTCGAGGCCGTCCCGCCGGGTCCTCCTCCACGTCGGCACCGGGCCCGGCTGCCGGTTCGCCCGGGAGCGGGTGGGAGTCCTTCAGGGACGCGGTGGGCGGTTGGCCCGGTGGCTCTCCCACGTCCCGCACCTCGTCGACCACGAACACCGGACGACCGCGACCGTCGTCGCCGGCACGCCACAGGTACTCGCCGAGCAGACCGAGGAACGCGAGCTGCCCGCCACCGATCACGCACATCACCGCGATCACCAGTGGCCACCCCACGGGGAGCTCGGTGAGTGGCGCGGTGAGGACGACGGACGCCCCGAGCAGTACGCCCACCGCTCCCAGCACCGCTCCCACCACCATCGCCGCCCGCATGGGCGCGTAGGAGAAGGCGACGAAGGAGTCCAGGGCGAGTTTGATCTTCCGGCTGGTGGTCCACTTGCTGGTGCCCGCGGGCCGAGGACGCTGGTCGAAGGTGATGGTGGCCTGCGCGAAACCCACCCAGGCGACCAGGCCCATGATGTTGCGGTTGCGCTCGGGCATGCGCGCCAGCACGTCCAACACGGCGCGGGACACCAGGACCTGGGAAGGCCCCTCCTCGGGGATGTTGGGGATCTGCCCCAGTCGGCGGAGCAGCCAGGAGAACACCAGGGCGGACAGGTTCGACGGTCCACGCCGGACCGAACGGACCCGCCGCACGCCCCACACGATGTCGTGGCCCGACCTCCACCCCGCCAGGAAGTCGGCGACGGCGCTGAGAGGTTCCTGGAGGTCCGCGCTGAGCGTGATCGCCGCGTCGCCCCGGCACAGCTGGAAGCCAGCGGTCACGGCGGCGTGGGAACCGAAGTTGCGGGACAGGACCGCGACCCTGGCGATGTCACCCGGCCCGAGCTGGTCGACCACCGCCTGGGCGGTGCCGTCCTCTGAGCCGTCGTCGACGACCACCAGTTCGAAGTCCAGGTCGGGGAAGGAGTTCCTGACCTGGCGGTAGAACGCGACGAGCCCTGGCGCGTTGGCCGCCTCGTCGCAGGCCGGCACCACCAGCGAGACCAGTCGCCGGCCGGTCACGCGCGCCGTCTCCCCCGTGGGGAACCGTTCTCGCATCGGATCCACCGTCCCTCCGCTCGGTCACGGGTGTCCGCTGTCGTGGTGGTCCTCCTTCCGTTCGTGTTCCGGGGCCGCTGAGGTCGGCTCGGTCGTCCTCGTCGGCTCCACGGGGGACACCTCGGAGTCGCCCGACCGGCGCCGCCGTCGGCGGTGCGTCGTCGTCACCAGCACGAGGCCGGCGGTCAACACCAGGCCGGCGGCCAGCAGGCCCATGCCGAGCCCGAGCCCGGGGGCGTTCCAGCGCAGCTCCAGGGATCCGCCGTCCATCCCGGCCGGCAGCTCGACCTGGAGGAGGCCGTCCGGCCCGGTCCTCGTGGGAACGGGGGCGCCGTCGACGCTGGCCGAGTACCCGGGCCACGCCAGCCTGGCGAAGGTGAGGCGGGTGGGGGCGCTGGGGTCGTCGCGGGTGAAGTCGACGAGTTCCCCGCTCCGGCCGACCACCTCGTCCCGTGTCACCTCGACACCGGCCGGCACGTGCGACACCCGCCCGTCAGGGTGGGGCAGCGGCTCCGTCCGCCGCCACACGGTGACGAAGTCGGTGACCTCCTGGCGTTCCCAGCCTGGCGGGGCCGGCTCCTCCCGCACGTCGACGAGGGCGTGTTGGGCGACGACCGTCTCCGCGCGGAGCAGGTCCACCAGCGGAGCCGGTCCTCCCAGGGGCCGCCGCCAGAAACGTTCCCACGCCTCCGGGCAGGTGACGCTGCCGTAGAAGTTCAGGCACTGCGCCCCGTCCAGCGCGGAGAACCCGATCCCGCTGTAGGCGGTGAGCGTCTCCACCTCCGGGATGGTGTACAGCGACCCGAAGAGGACGTCCCGGTAGATGCCGTGCGGTTCGACCGTGGCCGGGTCCGCCCTGGCGAGGTCGGCGAACTGGACGGTCATGCCCTGGTAGCGGTCCGCGAACCGGTCGCGCAGCTCGTCGGCGTGCAGGGGGAACTGGTAACCGGCGGTGTTGGCGTTGGACGGGAACCAGGTCAACTGGAGGGCGAGCACGCCCACGGTGCCGGTCGCCAGGAGGACGAACCCGCCGGCCCTGCTGGCCCACCCGGCCAGCAGGGGGACCAGCAGGAGGAGGACCGCCGCCGCGCCGAGGAGCTGCCGGGGCAGCGTGTCCGGGACCGACGCCCAGCCGAGGTAGCCGGCGAACGCGACCAGCGAGACCGAGAGGGCGGACCGTGCCACCGGTCGGGTGCGGTGGAAACCGCCACTGGCGACGACGGCCCAGGTCAGCGCGACCGCGAGCAGGAAGAAGGGGATCAGCCTGGCCGGCCAGCGGAACATCCAGAGGTTGGACGGACCGAGCATCAGCACCAGCGACGCGCCCCCGAAGACGGCCAGTCCCACCAGGGGCCGCCAGCGGTCCCGGAGCACCCCCCACCGCAGCCACGGCAGGGTGGGCAGCAGGAACCACCCGAGGTAGAGGCCGGGGAACTCCATCACCGGCAGGCCGAAGGTCGTCACGAAGGGTTGGAACGCGGGGTTGCTCAGGCCGAACAGGTCGGTGAGCGTGGGCACCAGGAAGCCGTCGTTGAAGGTGGGGCTGTCCTGGCGGTACCCGACCACCGAGGTGCCCACCAGCGGGATGAACACGAAGGCCGTCACCAGCGCCGTCGCCACGCCCGCCGCCGCCACACCGGCCACCCGCCACCGCTGCCCGGAGCACCACCCCTCGACCATCACGGCGAGGACCACCAGGGCGGTGGCCAGCAGGCCGTACGGGCTACCGATGGAGGAGCACAGGTAGCCGGCGAGCACGACCCAGAACAGGGAACCGCCCCGGTGGACGGCCCGCCGCGCCGTCCACCACACGTAGGGGACGAGCGCGGTGGTCATCTGCGCGTTGATCCACGCGGTGCCGTCCATGAACAGGTTGTAGCCGGCGAGGGGGAAGGCGAGGCCCACCAGCGCGGCGGCCCACGGCCTGGCCCCGTGGTCCCGGGCCACCAGGTACGTCCCGAAGGCCATGAGCACCATGAACCCGGCCTTGACCAGCGAGATCGCCAACGCCAGGTTGGTGAGTTGGTGGGTGGCGAGGTTCGCGGCCAGCACCAGGGGGTTCCACATGCCGGTGGCCGCCTCGCCCACCAGGTTCCCGCCACGCCACATGTCGAGCTCCAGTAGCGGTAACCTGCCGGCGAGGACCGCCTCGGCCACCCGGTGCCAGATCCCCACGGCCGCCGCGGCGGTGTCGTCCCAGTAGTAGAAGATGCGGTTCCCGACCAGGGGCAGTCCCGCGGCGATCCCGGTCAGCACCAGCATCACCGCCGGGGCCAGCACCCGTTCGCTCGGCCACCTCGGCACCGTCGGACCCGCCTGGGCGGCGGGGGCTGGTTCCTCCGGCGTGCGGTCCCGCCGGGCGGCGGCCTCCGTCACGTCCATGACGGCGGGCTCACCGGACGTCCCGGCGTGGTCGGTGTCGTCGGCACACGGGTCCTCCCTGCGTCGGTCGAACCACATGATTGCCCGGCTGACCGCGGAGCGCCTGCGGGAGGACATCACAGGTCGTCGACGTCGTCGCAGGTCAGACGCACCCCTGGCTGGCCGGGCGCGACGGGGAATGCCGCGTGTGGGCTACGGGCCGACGAGCGGTGGCGAGGTCGGCGGCACGGGAACCGGTGTCGCGGCCGTCCGCGCCGGCGCCTCCCGCCCCGGGCTCCTCCCACCGGCCGGATGACCCGTTGGGCGCACCAGTGGAGGACTGGTGCGCGCCCGTGCGGCTCCGGACCGGGTGGCGGCGGCACACCGGGAGGAACGGCCGCCGCGGGTGTTCGGGACGGCTGGCGGCGCCCACCCGTCAGCGCGGTGCCCGAGGGGCGGGACGGAGTTCGGTCAGAACCAGCGCTCCAGGATTCGCGCCACGCCGTCCTCGGCGTTGGAGGTCGTGGTCTCGTCCGCGACGGCCAGCACCTCCGGGTGCGCGTTCTCCATCGCGACACCGTGCCCAGCCCAGCGCAGCATCGGGATGTCGTTCGGCATGTCGCCGAAGGCGACCACGTCAGCCCGGTCGACGCCGTGCAGGTCGGCCACCTCGGACAGCCCCGACGCCTTGTTCACCCCCGCGCGCATCACGTCGATGAGGCCGTCGTCCGTGGAGTAGGTGATCTCGACGGCGTCCGAGACGAGCGGCCCGACCGTTCTCGCCATCTCGCGGCTGGACACCCCCCGGTGGCGGACGATCAGCCGGACGGCGGGGCGCCCGAGCAGTTCGGCGAGGGGGACCGGGCTTCGTTGGTGGACGCCCCAGGGACTCAGGTAGCCGGGCCCGACCAACGCCACCGGGGCGCCGCGGGTGTCGTCCTCGGGCGGCTGGGTGGGCGGGTCGGCGTCCACGCACTGCTCGACGGCCAGGGCGCAACCGGGCAGGGCGTCGAGCACGACGTCGGCGACGTCGCGCAGCAGCACTGGGTCGATCGCGTGGGTGCTCAGCACGGCCCGACGCTCGACGTCCAGGATCACCGCGCCGTTCACGCAGACGGCGAGCCCGCCGACGCGCAGCGCCCGCGCCACCGGGTACACCCAGCGAGGTGAGCGGCCGGTGGCGAGGACCATCGGGATGGCGGCGTCGAGCACCCTGGAGACCGCCGAGGCGGTGCGTGGGCGGAGTTGTTCGAGCGGGTCCAGCAGGGTGCCGTCCACGTCGGAAGCGACCAGGCCGGGCTTCTCCACGTGGCCGTCCTCACTCGGGGGCACGAGCGCCCGGCCCGTGCCCGGTATGCCGACGCGGGGATCGGCCGGGGGCGGGTGTCCCCTGTTCACGCTGGTCGGCGTGGACGGGAATGACTCGCGTACCGTCGGTCCACCCCCGCGGTCGGCTCGCCTCAGGTGGCGGTAACATTAGTCGGCCGCGACGACGAGGTGAATATCTATGGTCGGGGCCGGGTTCGAGTGGTTGATCGCCAGGAATCCGAACGCGGCCATGATGGCCAAACCGAAAGCAGCGAGCGTCGTGGTCAGTCGTCGGGCCATACGCCTGTCCCTTCCTCGGTGGTCGTCGGTCGCATCTCCGTTGGTCTGATCGTTCTCCCCATCCTGTTTGTTAGCCGGTGCAACCGTTCACCACTGGAACAGAGCAGTCCGTGGAATTATTCCGGCGCCACCATCACCGCTGGTAAGCGGCGAGCGGAGCTGACCATCCGGATGGCCTACCCGGCACCTCGTCCTGTCACGCACGGCGGTGGCGGTGGCCGGCGTCACGTCCGCCGCCACCGGGTCAGGTTGCCCAACACCTCGTCGGTGATCCTGGTGCCGCTGTTCTCCACGCCCCAGCCATAGGCGTGCACGGCCACCACGCACGGGTGGCAGGAACTCGCTGGCAGGTAGATCGGGGCACCGCTCTGACCGCCGAAGGTGTCGTTGTGGTGGTAGACGCGGTGGTCGGTCACCCGGCGCACCTCGTCGACGCTCTGCCACTGGGAGGCCGAGGGCTCCCGGTCCTGTGGGTACCCCTGGGTGACCGTGGTGGCGCCCACCGCGACGGGGCCGGGCGCCTGGTGACCGAACCACCCGGTGGTGGCACCGACGGTGCAGTCCAGCTGGAGGGCCGCGTAGTCGTGGTCGATGCTGCCGTCCCTGGTCCAGCCCACCGTCGCGAACGCGTCGAGGACCTCGCAGTAGCCGTAGGGGGCGTGCGTCCCGTTCCGCCCCGGGTAGACGCGGAAGTTCGTCTTCCAGTCGGCGCCCGGCCCACCGTGCACGCAGTGCCCGGCGGTAGCGACCATGTCCGCGGCGTAGAGGTAGCCGGTGCACCAGCTGGTGCTGTGGGTGAGGTAGACGACCGCGCGCGCCGGGTACGCGGTGGTCCTGGTCACCCGCCGCCGGTCGTCCTCGCCGATCACTGAGTAGGGGGTGGTGTCCGCCTCCGGTTCCGCGCCGGGGCCGGCGAGGTCGGGGTCGAACCGCACCCCCCGCGCGTCCGCCAGGTCCCCGGTTCCCTCGTGGGGTCGGTTCCCGCCATCGTCCCCACCGGCCGCCGGGGAGGAACCCCCGAGACCCGACCTCGACCTCCAGTCGTGTCGGTCCGCCGGCGGTTCCGCCTGGTCGGCCGCCACGGTCACCGCCGCCGCGGCGCTCCGCGGGCTCGTCGGGAGCCCGGCGTCGACGACGACGGCGAGCACCGAGCCGAGCAGGGCGGCGGCGAGCGGGCCTCGGAGACGACGGTTCATGCGGTCACCCCTTCCTGTTGGCTCCCTGCTGCGAACCTGCCCCAGATGCCCGAACATCGACAGTTGAAAGCGCCCGAACCGGCCGAAACCACCCGTGGCGGGGCTCCACGAGAATCGTGAGGTGGTTTCCCGTCCGGGACCCGGACACGTAAGGTCAACCCGCGTGCGAGTTGGCATCGTGATCCTCCCCGAACACCGTTGGTGGGCCGCCGAACCCAAGTGGCGAGCGGCCGAGGAGTACGGCTTCGACCACGCCTGGACCTACGACCACCTCGGCTGGCGGTCCCTGGTCGACGGGCCCTGGTTCTCCGCCGTGCCCACCCTGACCGCCGCCGCTCTCGTGACGAGCCGAATCCGGTTGGGCACCTACGTCGCCTCCCCCAACTTCCGGCACCCGATCCCGTTCGCGAGGGACGTCGCCGCGCTGGACGACGTCTCCGACGGCCGGCTGCTGGTCGGGATCGGCGCCGGAGGTGCCGGCTACGACGTGGAGGTGCTCGGGGGGCGGGAACTACCACCTCGGGCACGGGTGGACCGGTACGGCGAGTTCGTCGAGCTCCTCGACACCGTCCTGACCAACGACCGCACCACCTGGCGGGGCGACTACTACGAGGCCGTCGACGCCAGGAGCGCCCCCGGCTGCGTGCAGCGCCCCCGGGCTCCCTTCGTCCTGGCCGCGAACGGCAGGCGGTCCATGCGGCTGGTCGCTCGCCACGGCGACGGCTGGGTGACCACCGGTCGGCAGACCGAGGACGAACGGGAGTGGTGGAGCTCGGTGGTGGAGCTGTCCTCGGTCATGGACGAGGTGCTCGCCTCGGAGAACAGGGGCAGCGCGAGCGTGGACCGGTACCTGAGCCTGGACTCCGGCGGCGAGTACGGGCTGACGAGCGTGGAGTACTTCCGGGATGCCCTGGGTAGGGCCCGGGAGCTGGGATTCACCGACGTGGTCGTGCACTGGCCGAGGTCCGACGGGCCGTACGCGGGGCACGAGAGCGTGTTGGAGGCGGTCGCCGCCGAGGTGTTGCCCGCCCTGCGCCCCTAAGATCACCCGCCGGCCGGGCGCCCGGCCCCACGGGTGGCGACCGGTACCGCGCCCCCCCGGCGACCCACGGGAGGGAACCCCTTCGGCGGCCGATCGGGACGCCAGGGCGCTCCACCTCCGGACGGACCGGCGACGGCACCGCCAGACGACGGACCGCACGACAGGTCGAACTCGTGCGAACCGGTCGGCTGGTGGCGGTGCGGTGGGTTGGCCCCGGCCGGGCGCACCCGCGCCGCTTGACCCTCCCCCTGGGTCAGAGCCCAGTGTCGTGGACACGGGCGAGGAGCCCGGGACGAGGAGGGGACATGGCCGGCCTGAGCATCGGGGAGTTCGCGCGAGCCTCCGGTCTGACGCCGAAGGCGCTGCGGTTGTACGACGAGCTGGGTCTGCTGCGGCCCGCCCGGGTCGCCTCGTGGTCGGGGTACCGGTCCTACGACCGGGACCAATTGGACCGCGCCAGGCTCGTCGCGTCGCTGCGGGGGTTGGGCATGCCACTGGCCCGGATCCGGGTCGTGGCGGACCTGCCGCCCGCCGCCGCCGCCACGGAGGTGGCCTCCTACTGGCGCCAGGTGGAGGCGGACACCGCGGCCCGGCGTCAGCTGGCCACCCACCTCGTCCGTCGTCTGACGAGGAAGGACAACGGAATGCCCACGGAGGCACGGGGTTGGCTGCTCGACTCGGCCACTCATGTGGACGGCGGACCGGTGCGGCCCAACAACCAGGACGTGGTGTTCGCGGGGCGTCGGCTCCAGGTGGTCGCGGACGGGTTCGGCGCGCCGGGGTCGGATCGGACCGCGAGCGCGGCGGCCGTCGAGGCGCTGCGGGTGTTGGACCGGGCCGAGGGGCACGGGGACGTCGCCGTCGTGTTGGGGGACGCGGTGTCCAACGCCGCCGAGGCGGTTCGGGAGTTCGGTTCCTCCGCGCCCGAGCTGGCGGAGGCGGGTACCACGGTGACCGCCATGCTGTGGTCCGGTTCCAGGTTCGCCCTGGCCCACATCGGCGACTCCCGCGCCTACCTGCTTCGGGATGGTGAGTTCTCGCAGCTGACCCACGACCACACCTTCGTCCAGTCCCTGGTGGACGAGGGTCGGCTGACCGCTGAGGAGGCGGCCGCCCACCCGCGCCGGGCGGCGCTGCTCCGGGCCCTGACCCTCCCAGGAACGGGCGACCCGGACTTCCACCTCAGGGAGGCACGACCCGGCGACCGGTACCTGCTGTGCACCGACGGCCTGCACGCCGTCATCCCGGAACCCCGGCTCCGCGGAGCGCTCCTGGCCGCCGGCACCCCAACCCAGACCGTGAACCGCCTCGGTGAACTGGTCCGGCAGGCCGGCGCACCCGACAACACGGCCTGCGCCGTCACCGACGTCCTCGGACCCCCCTGACCACACCGAGACCGCGCACCAGCGCCCGGATCCCGGGAACCAGCGTCACCGGGTGCAGCCGATCGCCAGGAAGTCGACCGGCACCCCACCCTCCGCCCCCAACCGGTGCGGAACCCGCGAACTGAAACTCGCACTGTCACCCGAACCCAGCAGCACCGTCTCGGTACCGAACTCGATCCGCAACCGACCCTCCAGCACGTACACCCAGTCGTGGCCATCATGGGTGGCCAGGTCGGTGTCACGCCGCACGGGTTCGAGCCGGTACCGGGCCGCGTACAGACCGGGCACCACCGCCCGAGGGGTCAACACCTGGGCGGACAGGCCCCCGCTGTTGACGCTGGGCACGTCCTCACCGCGCAACACCACCGCGGCGGGCCCCGGCGGCTGGTCGGTGAACAACTCCGCCACCGACACGTCCAGCCCCGCCGCCAGCCGCACCAGCACGTTCAGGGAGGGCAGCCGGTCCCCGCTCTCCAACCGGGACAGGTGCGGCTCGCTCAGGCCGCTGACCGTCGCCAGCTGCTGCTGGCTCAGTCCTCGGCGGGTGCGGAGCCTCCGCACCCGCCGGCCGAGCCCGGCGAGCGCCTGGTCCGAGACATCAACCGCCATACCCCGCAGGTTACGTCAGCGGACCCGACGCGGCCCGCCGGCCGAAACCGGGCGCGACCGGAGGTCGGGGTGCCGACGGGGGCCAGGTCAGCGCGCGGTGTCGGGCCCGGGAGGCGCGGGTACCCCGATGGGCAGCGTTCCGCTGTGCTCGTGGTGGCCGCCGGCGCGGCCGTGGCGCCCGGGCCGACTGGGCGGGGAGCCGGAGGGGAGGGCGGTCGGAGATGGCCAAGGGGAAGGTTCGTGTCCTGCTGGACCGCGCGGGGCGGACTTACTCGGACGAGGGAGGTGTCTCGCTCGCGGACAAGCCGGCGCCGCTGTACCGGCTGCTGGTGCTGTCCATGCTGGCCTCGGCGCCGGTCCAGTCGCACCTGGCGATGGCGACGTCCCGCGAACTCGTCAGGAGCGGTTACGGAACTCCGGCGAAGGTGGCGGCGGCGGACTGGCAGGAGCTGGTGGACGCGCTGGGGAGGGCCCACTACCGCCGGTACGACGAGAGCACCGCGACCTCGCTGCGGGAGGGCGCGGAGCTGGTGCGCGACCGGTACGGCGGCGATCTGCGCCGGATGCGGGACGAGGCGACCCGCACCGAGAACGGCACGAGGGTCCTGGACCGCGACCGGCTGCGGGAGCTGCTCACCGAGTTCCGCAGGATCGGGCCGACCGGGGCGGACATCTTCTGCCGGGAAGCGCAGCTGGTGTGGCCGGGGCTGCGCCCCTACTTCGACCGGAAGGCACTCGACGGTGCCAGGCGCGTGGGCCTGCCCACCGACCCCGAGCGGCTCGCGTCACAGGTGGACGACCCCGAGGACTACGCCCGGCTGGCCGCCGCCCTGGTTCGGGTCACCCTCGACCGCGAGGTCGCGGAGGACGTGACGGCGTGACAGCGGGGAACGGCCGGCCGGGGTGCGGGACCGGCGGCCGGCCGGTGGGCGCCGACAGCCGATCGGACGGTTTCCCTCGCTGGTCGGCGGCGGAGACGTCAGATGATGGAGACGGCGACGACGAGGCCGAGCGCGAGGTGCGCGGCGGCCACCACGAAGCTCCCGGCGGTCAGCTCGTCGTCGTGGATGAGCTGACCGATCTGGACCCGCGCCACCCACTCGAGCACCCGCACGGCGACGACCTGGGCGATGATGCCGACGAGACCGAAGACCACGGCGGCAATCAGGCCCTCCACCAGGACACCGGAGGCGTTGTAGATCGCGACGACCACGATCAGGGCCATGCTGAACAACCCGGACGACGTGATGACCACGGCGTTGGGCTTGCCGGCCCGCACCAACTCGTTCAGCCGGCCGGGTGTGGTGAGGTCGATCGCGAAGAAGGCGACCAGCATCAGCAACAGCCCCACGACCGCGTAGAGGGCGATCGCGCCCACACCCTGGCCGAGCATCGAGAAGTAGTCCGCGTTCAGGGCGAGCTGGGTCTGGGTGGCGAGTGGGCTGGCCACGGCGTGGAACCTCCTCCGGTCTGACTGGCCACTGCGGCCTGTCGGCGGACCAAGTCTTACCCGAGATGGACCACCAGGCGACCGGCGGGTCCAGATCTTTGACCGTTATGCAACGCTTTGGGAACTCGTTCGCGTCTCAGCCGGGAATCCGGTGTGGCACGAAGGCGGCTCCGTCGTCGGTGACCAGCCCGGCGGACTCCCGGATCCCCAGCCCCGCCGACTCGTCACCGACCACCCAGGCGCCCAGCACCGGGCGCATGCCGTCGAACTCGGGAAGCGGGTCGAGCATCTGGTAGACGAAGCCCTCGTCCCCGTACACGCCGCCCGTCTCCTGCTCCATCCCGGGAGCGACGATCTTGATGTTGGCGCCCTCCCGTCCCAGGCGGGGCTTGCGGACGTACTCCGTGAGCATGCCCGGGTCGTCCAGGTAGGCCGGCAGCAGGTTGGGGTGGCCGGGGTACATCTCCCAGAGGACGGCGAGCAGCGCCTTGTTCGACAGCAGCATCTTCCACAGCGGTTCGACCCAGAGGGTCTGGGGCTGCGACGGCAGGACGTGCTCGCCGAAGACGTCGTCGACCACCCATTCCCACGGGTACAGCTTGCAGACCGTCGACATGGGGGCTTCCTCCAGGTCGACGAACCGCTCCAGCAGGGGGTCCCAGCCGATCTCCTCGATGGGGAGGCCGACGGTGTTCAGGCCGGCCTCGGCGGCGGTCTCCTGGAGGTAGGCGGCGGTGATGTGGTCCTCACCGGTGCTGTCGCCCCCGGACCAGGTGAAGTGGATCTCGTCGGAGGGCAGCGAACCGGCGATGTGCTCCCACCGGGCCACCAGCTTCTCGTGGATCGAGTTCCACTGGTCCGACCCCTCGTGGGTGTCGGTGAGCCAGTGCCACTGCACGAGCGCGGCCTCCAGCAGCGAGGTCGGGGTGTCCGCGTTGTACTCGAGCAGCTTGGCCGGCCCGGTCCCGTCGTAACGCAGGTCGAAGCGCCCGTAGAGGTACGGATCGTGCCGTTTCCACGACTCGACCACGTAGGGCCAGACCTGCTCGGAGATGCCGAAGTCCCGGAAGCGGTCGGCCGCGACGGCGTTCTCGACCGCTTCGAGGCACATCGAGTGGAGCAGCTCGACGTCAGCCTCCACCGACAGCACCTCGTCGAGCTGGAACACGTAGTGCACCGACTCGTCCCAGTAGGGACGTGGTTCCCCGTCCCGGCCGCGCGAGGGGGTTCCGAAGACCAGCCCCTGCGACTCGACCCGCTGCCGCCAGTCCGGCCTTGGCTCCGACATCTCCCGGTGCACCTGGTCAGCTCCCCCCGCTGCCCCGTCCGGTGCCGAAACCGCCCCGTTGGATGGTCGTCCCGGACTGGGTCCTGATCTCCGCGTTGTTGGGACGCACAGTAGTCCCCCCGGACACCGTGCCCCCCGGGTTGGGGGTCCCTCCGTAGTTGTAGTGGTAGCTGTTCCCCGCGATCCAGATCAGACCGCCCGTCCCGACGTAGCCACCGTTGGAGGTCGCCTGCTGCGGGTCGCAGTAGCTCTCGTCCTCGACGACGTTGTCCTCGGAGTCGACGCAGTAGGCGGTGACCTCCTCGTTGGGCTGGGCGGCCGCGTACATCACGGCGACCAGCGCCACGACGCCGACGGTGACGCCGCCGCCGATGAGGACGCGCTTGCGGGTCCTCGCCCTGGCCTCGGCGGCGGCCGCGGCGCGCTCCTCCTCCTCGCGGCGACGCCGCTCCGCTGCCATCCGGGCCCGCTTCTCGGCGAGGGTGGGTTCGCGGGGCCTGGTCACCCCGAACTCCTGCTGCCGGATCTGGCCCCGCCGTGGTGGCGTGGGACGGGACGACATCGGCCCGCTGCCCCGCTGGCCAGGCGGTGGAGTGGTTCCGCCGCCTTCGACATGCCGGTCGGACCCGCCCTCATTACTCTCGGGAGGCTGCTTCGGGTCGTGGTCTCGGTCGTGATTCGTCATTGGCTACCCCCACGGCACCGTGCTTCCTTGGTAACTGGGACGCAAAATTCCCACCGTTGGACCTTATTTTCACCCGAATGGACGAATTTGGCCAGGTAGGTTGAGGTGGAGCACGATCAGTGTGCACCTCCTGAGCAGGCATGATGGATGAGATGCCCGAGATGAGCGAGCAGAGCGAGCAACGGCAGAACCCCCGCCGCCGCAACACGCGCGTGATCATGATCGGCGCGGTGCTCGGCGCGACCGCGGTGCTCATCGCGACCGCGCTGGCGATCCTGCCCGTCGGTGGGCCCGGTGGTGACCGCCCCAGTCCCGGCGCCGAACGCGGTGGCGAGGAGACCGAGCAGGAACCACAGCCGTACCAGCTGGTCTTCGAGGCCAACCCGGGTGAGTGCCTGTTCTGGACCGAGGACGACGCCTCGGACATCCGGACCGTGACCTGCGGCGAACCCCACCTCTTCGAGGTCACGGGGAAGGTCGACCTCGCGCAGATCCAGGTCGACGACAACGGCGAGGTCGTCCCGGAGGGCGGGGAGGACGCTCCCCCCGCTGGTCCGGCGGCGGCACCGGGTGCGGGCACCGAACCCTCCGACGGCGTCGAGCCGCCGGGACCGCCGGAGCCGAACTTCCCCTATGCCGACGAGGACGCCCCCTTCCCCACGCCCGAGCAGTGGCTGGAGCTCAAGGACCAGCAGTGCGTCCCGCTGTCCAGGGACTACCTCAGCGGCCAGCTCGACCCGTACGGCCGGTTCAGCGTCAACGCCTTCACCCCGGACCGGGACACCTGGGACGACGGGGACCGGACCATGCACTGCGCGCTCCAGCTGACCACGATCTCCGGCGGGCTCTACCCGATCACGGGACGGGTGGCCGAGCTGGAGCAGGCCGACGTCCACGAGCCCGGCGTCTGCCTGGGGATCAACGGCGCGAACCTGGCCGATCCGGTCGACTGCGCGGAGCCCCACGCCCAGGAGATCGTCTCCGTCATCGACCTCTCCGACCAGTTCCCGGACGCCTACCCGGGGACCGACGCGCAGGACGAGTACCTCGCGCCGGCATGCCGGGAGGCCTCGACGGAGTACGCGGGGATGCCGGTCGTCGACAAGGGGGTGGTCCCCTCGTGGAGCACGCTGGCGCCCGAGAGCTGGGAAGCGGGCACCAGGAAGGTCAAATGCTTCGTCGCGCAGCTGCTCCCGGACGGCAGCGGCTACGCCCCGATCACGGGTAGCGTGACCGGCGACATCACCGTGGGCGACCAGCCGGCACCGCCTCCGTCGGAGACGGTGCGGCCGGGCGTGCCGGTGCCGACCGAGGAACCGTCCACGCCGGCCGAGCCCTCGGGCGAGCCGTCGGACGCGGTTCCCCCGTCCGACGCCCCCGATCGGTCGGGTGAACCGGACAGCGAAGGAAACTGATGCCGGTAGAGATGTCCCGGGCCCGCTTCGACGAGCTGGTCTCCGAGGCGCTCGACCTCGTGCCCGAGCGGTTCGCCGCCGCCATGAACAACGTGGTCGTCCTGGTGGAGGACCACAACGAGGAGGACCCCGGGCTGCTCGGGCTGTACGAGGGGGTCGCGCTCACCGAACGCGACTCCACCTACACGGGGATGCTGCCGGACCGCATCTTCGTCTACCGGAGCCCACTGTTGGAGATGTGCGGGAGCGAGGAGGAGGTGGTGGACGAGGTGGCCATCACGGTCGTCCACGAGATCGCCCACCACTTCGGCATCGACGACGAGACCCTGCACGAGCTCGGCTGGGCCTGAGCCGGAGCCCCGGGCCCGCTGGTCAGTCGCCGGCCGCGCCCGCGCCGGCCGGTTGGTCGTCGCCGATGTCGTCGTGCCCGGTCCAGAACACGCAGCGCCACCCGGAGGCGAGCGAGGTGTCCGCCTCCAGCACGACGCGGCCGGTGTTGGGCAGCAGGACCTCGTCGGCCGCCCGGCCCGTCACGTTCTCGGCGATCCAGCCCCCCACCAGGCGCAGCGCGGCTCCGTGGCTGACGAGGACCACCGTGCCCTCGGGGTGCCGGTCGCGCAGCTCCTCGAGCACCGGGAGGAAGCGGTCGAGCACGTCCTGGCCGGACTCCCCGCCGGGGAGGCGACTGCTCACCAGTCCCGTGTGCCAGGAGCCGAAGATCTCGTGGAACGTCCTGAGCGCGTCGACGTCGGAGCGGCCCTCCAACTCGCCGCACTGCACCTCGTGGACGCCCTCCAGGACCTCGACGGTGTGGCCGTGCCGGGCGGCCAGGGGCGCCGCCGTCTGCCGCGCCCGGGTCGCCACGCTGGCGTAGACGGCGACGACCGGTTCCTCGGCCAGCTCCTCGGCCAGCGCCTCCGCCTGGAGGCGGCCCAGGTCGGTGAGGGGCGGGCCCGGCGGTCGGCTGTCGAGCACGCCGCCCACGTTGGACTCGGTCTCGCCGTGCCTCGCCAGGACCAGCCGGAACGCGCTCATACCTCTCTCCCCTCCCTGACCGCGCGCACCCACGCGCTGGCCTCTGCGAACACTTCGTCGGACGTGTGCCGGCCCTCGTCGGGGCCGTGGACCCTCGGTATCGCGTCCGCCTTCGCGAACGAACCGAGGAACCGGACGGTGACGCAGCGGCGCCGGAGGGCGGCGAGACCGTCCGCCATCCTCGACTCGCCGACGTGACCGTCGAGGTCCAGGAAGAAGCGGTACTCGCCGAGGCGGTTCCTGGTCGGCCGCGACTCGATCCGACTCAGGCTGATGTCGCGGAGGGCCAGCTCGTGGAGGGCACCCGCGAGGGACCCGGGGTGGTTGGGCAGGACGACCGCGATGGAGGTGCGGTCCCACCCGGTGGGCGGCGGCGGCGCGACGGGCCGGCTGAGCAGCAGGAAGCGCGTCTCCGCGTGCCGGACGTCGGCGACGTCCTCGGCCACGGCCGCGAGGCCGTAGTGCTCGGCGGCCACCGGTGTGCTGACCGACGCGTCCACCTCCCCGTCCCGGACCGACCTGGCGGCGGCAGCGGTCGAGGTGCTGGGCAGCACGGCCGCCCGGGGGACGTTCTCGGCCAACCAGTTCCGCACCTGGGCGGCGGCGTGGGGGTGCGTCGCGACGGTGCGCACCCGGTCCAGGGTGGTTCCGGGGCGGGTCAGCACGCTGAAGCGGACCGGGAGCACGGTCTCGGCCACGGCCACGGTGGGCGCACCGGAACTGAGCGCGTCCAGGGTCGCGACGACGGAGCCCTCGACGCTGTTCTCGACGGGCACGACGGCCAGCTCGGCGGTGGGCTCGGCGTCCGAGGTCCCGGAGACCGCCCGCACCGCCTCGTCGATGGTGGCCGAGGGCGCGAGCGCGCTGCCCCCGGGAAGCACCTCGGCGCGCCCCAGCGCCCGTGCCGCCTGCTCGCTGAACGTTCCCTCGGGACCGAGATAGACGACACGCGGCATGTTCGCCACCCTACGGGCCTGCCGGGGGTGGCCGTCGAGGGGTGGGGACGAACGGACGGCGACGATCTCCCGCCTGGAGGACAGCCCTTCCACCCTGGTGGATGAAGATCACTGGTTGGCAACGGACGCCCTGGTTACGTCGGCGGTCGGGCTCCTGAAATGCTTGGGGCGTGACCGACGTTTCGGTGCGTTCCACACTCCGAGGAGGCCAACAGCTCCAGCTGGTGCTCTGCGCGCTGGACGACCGCATGGCGAAGGCGTGGCACGAGATCTCCGAGGCAAGACCGGGAATGAGCGTGCACCAGGGCTCCATCCTGGAACTTCCCGTCGACGCGGTGGTCAGCCCGGCCAACTCGTACGGCTGGATGCGCGGCGGCATCGACGCGCTCTACGCCCGGGCTTTCCCCCAGGTCGAGGAGCACGTCCGCAGTGCCGTACTCGCCTACCACGGTGGGGAGCTGCCGGTGGGTGAATCGCTCGCGGTGCCCACCGGGGCGGCCCGGCCCGGCTGGCTGATCAGCGCGCCGACCATGCGGGAACCCGGGGAGCTCCTTCCCCAGGACACCGTGCACCCCTACCTCGCCGCGCGAGCCGTGCTCCGGCTCTGGGCGGAGGGACTGCTGGAGAGCGGCATGCCGGTCCGGCACGCCGTGCGCAGCGTCGCGATGCCCGGTCTGGGCACGGGGGTGGGTGGCGTCGCTCCCGAGACCTGCGCTCGGCAGATCGCGGCGGCATGGGACGAGGTGTTGGCCGACATCCGTTGACCCCGACCAGTGACCCCGGCCCGCGCGCAGGGCCGGGGTCACCTGATCGCTCACTCCGAGGTGGGCCGCTCGCCCTCGGGCTCGGCGGGCTCGACGGTCGTCCCCACCGCCGCCTGCCGGACGGGCACCCGGGTGGCCACCGCCTCGCGGGGCGTGACCTGCCGCACGAGGACCCGCAGCAGCCCCTGGTCGTAGTCGGCGCTCACCTGCTCGGCGGTCACGTGCCGGGGCAGGGCGAACTCGCGGCGGAAGCCGCCGCCCCTGATCTCCCTGGCGAGGACCGCGTCGCTGTCGGCCCGTTCCTCCTCACGCCGCTGGCCGCTGATCACCAGCCGGCCCTGGGACACCTCGACGGCGACGTCGTTGGTGATGTCCACCCCGGGCAGCTCCAGCGTGATCAGCACGTCCTCACCGCTGCGCACCACGTCCGCCGCCGGGACGAACCCGGCCGCGCGCCGGGCCCCGAAGGCCCGGTCGACCATCGCGTCGAACCTGCGGTCGATATCCCTGTCGACACCGCGCACCAGCGCGCTGAACGGATCCCACACCGGTCGACGAGCACTCGTGGTCATCTCGAACTCCCTCTCCGCTCCGAATCGGCACTCGGTCCCGTGCGTGCCCACCGGCTCGGCTGACGGGGTTCCCCGCCCCACTCCCACCGACCCGATTTGGCACTCACCTGTCATGAGTGCCAACGGTGCCGGCGCTGGCGTTGTTCCCGAACTCGCCAAAAAACTGGCACTCGACATAGGCGAGTGCCAGCAGGCACCCGCCCGGACGTAGCCGCCGTCACCTCGGGGGGCAGCCCTCGACAGGGCTGGCCGCTCGGGTCGTAGCGTGGTGCCGTGCCCATTCGTGTGCTCCTCGTCGACGACCACGAGGTCGTCCGCCGAGGCCTGCGGGACCTGTTGGACTCCGAGGACGACATCGAGGTCGTGGCCGAGGCCGGCAGCGCGGGCGAGGCCCTGGCCAGGGCCCGCCTGGTGGCCCCCCAGGTCGCCGTCGTCGACGTGCGCCTCCCCGACGGCGACGGCGTGTCACTGTGCCGCGAACTCCGTCAGCTCGACCGCCCACCTCGCTGCCTGGTGCTCACCGCCTTCGACGACGAACAGGCGATGGTGGGCGCGATCATCGCCGGCGCCTCCGGCTACCTGCTGAAACAGGTACGAGGCCAGGATCTGGTCACCGCCGTGCGGGAGGTGGCGTCGGGCCGGTCCCTGCTGGACTCCGTCACCACCGAGCGGGTGCTGGAACGCATCCGCCGCGAGCAGACCCCGGAGGAACTGGCCGCGCTGACCGAACAGGAACGCCGAGTGCTCGACCTGATCGGGGAGGGCCTGACCAACCGGCAGATCGCCCAGCGCCTCTTCCTGGCCGAGAAGACGGTGAAGAACTACGTGACCTCGGTGTTGGCGAAGTTGGGGATGCAGCGGAGGACGCAGGCCGCCGCCTGGATCGCCCGTCGCGGCCGGCGCCCCTGAGGGGAGCGCCTCCGGTCGGGCTGGACTCCCCGGGTTGGGCCTGGTGCCGCCGGGGCGGAACGCCGTCAGCGGACACTCGCCCGCCCTTGGCGGCGCGGTCATCCTCGGGCGGGTCGCCCGGAGGGGCGGCGGCCCGCCCCGCTCAGGCGGGCGACTCCGCCCAGGGCGGGCCGGACAGGAACAGCTCGACGACCCGGTCGAGCTCCGCGCGGGTGGCTCCGTGCGTGGCCTGCACGGCGAGCCCGTGGGACGTGGTCATGACGTGCCGGGCGAGGTCGGCCGCGTCCAGGTCCCCGGGGAGGTCCCCCTCGTCCCGCGCCCGCTGGAGCCGTCGCCGCAACTCCAGTTCTCCGGAGCGGCGCCAGGAGGCGAGTTCGTCGCGCGGACGCCCTCCCTGTTCTCCCGTGGCGAGTGCCGCCTGGACGAACAGGCATCCGCCGTGGTCCCTGGCTGTCACGACCTCGACGGTGCCCCTGAGCAGTCGTTCGACCACGGCTCGCGCCGTGGGTGCCAGCAGTGCCGCCCGCAGGTGACCACCAGGCCCCTCGGCGTAGCGGAGCACCACGGCCCGGAACAGCTCCTCCTTGTTCCCGTAGGCCGAGTAGAGGCTGGGCCGGTTGATCCCCATCGCCTCGGTGAGGTCGGACAGCGCGGTGCCCTCATAACCCTGCCGCCAGAAGACCTCCAGCGCGCGGTCCAGGCGTTCGTCGACGTCGAACCCGCGCGGTCGCCCCACCGCCATGCGCACCCCCTACTTCTGTACCGATCGTTAGGGTACAGTCCCCGTTCTGTACCTATCAGTACAGAAGTGTGGGCGCCCGCCCACACCCCTGGGGACGGAGGGCACATGTCGGAAGAACTGGCTGGACGGGTCGCGCTGGTGACGGGCGGTTCGCGGGGGATCGGGGCCGCCGTCGCGGCGGCGCTGGCCGCCGAGGGCGCGGACGTGGCCATCAGCTACGGCACGTCGGAAGCGCTGGCGGACGAGATCGTGCGCGAGCTGCGGAACCGGGGAGTACGGGCCGCCGCGTACCGGGCCGACCAGGCCGACCCGGATCAGGTCGGCGAACTGGTCCGCGCGGTGGCCCGGGACTTCGGACGGCTGGACGTGCTCGTCAACAACGCCGGAGTGTCGGTGCGGGGTCCCCTGGACGACACGGGATCCGCCGCCGCCTTCGACCGCCAGTTCGGGATCAACGTCGGCGGTGTGGTCGCGGCCATCCGCGCGGCGGCCCCGATCCTCGGCGAAGGTGGCCGGATCATCACCATCGGATCCACGCTCGGGAGCCGCGCCTCCCTCTCCGGAGGGGCCGACTACTCGGCGACCAAGGCGGCCGTCGTCGGCTACAGCAGGGGCGCCGCCCGCGACCTCGCCCCGCGCGGGATCACGGTCAACGTGGTCGAGCCCGGCTCGGTCGACACCGACATGAACCCGGCCGGCGGACCGTCCGCACCCGCCCAACTGGCGATGAACCCGATGGGGCGGTACGGCAGGCCGGAGGAGATCGCCGCCGGCGTCGTCTTCCTCGCCAGCCCCCGCGCCTCCTTCGTCAACGGGGCGGTGCTGCCCATCGACGGGGGCGTCCTGGCCTGAGGCCCGGTTCCCGTCGCCTCACACCACGGGCCGGGACCGCCGGGCGAGCACCCGGACGGGCCCGGCACCGGGGAGGATCAACGCCAGTAGTCGTTGGCGGCGGCGATGGTCGCGAACTCCGTCGCCACCACCTGCGCCGCCTCGATGAGGCTGTCGGGGTCGGTGGCGTAGTGAGGCCGGCCGCCGCGGAGGATCTCGTGGTCGGGTTGGATGTGCTGGACGGAGTGCCTGGCCAGTTGGAGCGCCAGCTCACGGCCGTGCTCGGGTGTCGGGACGATGAGCGTGTTCCCGGGGATGGTGGTCCTGCCCTGCTTCGGGACGACATGGGTCATGAGGCGATCGTCGTGGCAGCCGGCCCCCACCGCGAGTCGACCTCACCCCGGTTCAGTACAGCGGTACCTCCCAGGTCACCGTCGTCCCGGTGTCCGGGGAGGACTCCACCCGGCACTGGCCACCGGCCGCCGCCGCCCGCTCCTCCAGGTGGAGGAGCCCCCGCCGGGTGACACCCCGGGGGATACCGCAGCCGTCGTCGGCGACCCGCAGCCGCAGGCCCCCCGGGTAGCGGTGCAGCTCGACGGCCAACGACCGGGCTCCCGAGTGGCGCACCACGTTGGACAGCGCCTCCCGCAGCGCCGCCCGCGCGTGGTCGGCGACCACCACGGGCACGTCGTCACACCCACCGACCAGGTCCAGGGTCGGGGTGAGGTCGAGCAGGCCGGCCGCCGTGGCCACCTCGGCCCGCACCGAATCGGGCAGGTCGACGGCGGCCCCCTGGTCGGCCGGGTCGGTGGACCGCAGCTCGCGGACGGTGTCCCTGATCTCGCCGATCGTGCCGTCCAACTGCTCGACAATGTCGGCCAACCGGGCCTCGTCCGCCGGTTCCAGCCGGCCGGCGAGCCGACGGCCGAGCAGGTCGAGCCGCACCCCGGCGGCGTACAGCCGTTGCACGACGACGTCGTGCAGGTCGCGGGCGATCCGCTCCCGCTCCTGGTAGACCGCCACCCGTTGCCGGGCGGTGGAACCCTCGGCGAGCACGATGGCCAACCCCGCCTGGGCCGCGAAGGCCGCCAGCACCTCGACCGTCGTCGGCGCGAACGACCTCGCCCCCCGCCACCGGTAGACCGCCAACGCCCCCAACCGGCGCTCCCGGGTCCCGAAGGGCGCGACGGCGAACGGGCCGTACCCGCGCAGCTGCGGCGGCACGAACGGGGAGGTGCTCGGATCGGCGGTCACGTCGTCGACGACCATCGGCACCCCTCGACGGGCGACCCGGGAGGCCACCGAGCGGGGGGAGAGCACCGCGCCCATCGGGTCCCGCACCCGCCCGGCGGAGTTCCGGTCGGCGTGCGCGGCCTCGACCGTCAGGCTCCCGTCCTCGGCGCGCACCATCACCAGGCACAGGTCGGCCTCGGTGAGGGCGGCGGCCCTCCGCGCGACCAGCGGCAACACCGCTTCGGGCTCGTCGTGGGACATGGCGGCCGTGGTGATCTCGGTCGCCGCGGCCAGGGTGTCCCTGGCGAGAGTGGAGTCCATCATGGCAGCGGCCACGCTACTCGCCCCCCGTGTTCTGCCGGGGAATGCTGACGCGGTCACCGCTGGCCGCCCCCTCGGTGCGCGCCCGATCCGAACCGGCCAGCACCAGGAGGTCGAGGTCCTGGTACTCGCGAACCGCGCCTGAGCGCACCTCCACGACGAGGTCGGCGTCCAACACCTCCTCCGGTCGGTGCGTGACGTGCACCACGGTCCGCCCGGCGAACTCGGCGCGCAGCCTGGCCAGCACCTCGCGGGAGGTGGTGGCGTCGAGGTGGGCGGTCGGCTCGTCCAACAGCACCAGCCCCGAGTCGGGGGCGGCGAGGACCGCCCTGGCGATCCCCAACCGGGCGGCCTCACCCCCGGACACGCTGAGTCCGCCGCTGCCGAGCACCGCGTCCAACCGGTCACCCCAGTCGGGGAGACCGGCGACCGCCAGCGCGCGCCGCAGCTCGGCGTCCCCGGCCCCGGGCCGCGCGACGCGGAGGTTCTCCCGCACGGAGGTGGAAACCAGGGCGGGGTCCTGCGGGCACCACGCCACCCGGTCGGGCAGCCTGGCGACGCCGGTGCGCGGCGGCACGAATCCCAGCAGGAGCGCCAGCAGGGTGGACTTCCCCGCCCCGGACGGTCCGAGCACGGCCACGTGCGCTCCGGCGGGCAGCCGCAACGTCACCTCCCGCAGCACCGGCTGGCGGTGTCCGGGCCACCCCGCGTCCACGTCACGCAGCACCACCTCGCCGTCCGGGGACGGCAGGGTCGTCGCTCCCCCGGGTTCGACGGCACCGTCGTCCTCGGCCTCACCCCACACCTCGTCGAGGCGACGCTGGGCGTCGCGCAGCGCGCCCGCCTGGGTCACCGCGGGTGGGACGGTGGCCACGACCTCGGCGACCGCCAGGGTGGACAGCACCAACACGGCGACCAGCACCGGGTTCAACGCCCCGGCGGCCACGGCCGACGCACCCAGCCACAGGTTCGCCAGCGCGGCGGCGCCGACGACGGCGGTGAGGACGGCGGACCCGGCACCGGCGCCGAGCGCGGCCCGAGCGGCCTGCCGGCCGAGCTCGCGGTCATCCTCGGCCAACGCGGCGCGACGTCGCCCGGCCGCGCCAACGGCGACCAGGTCCGCGGCGGAGTCCAGCAGGTCGAGGACGCCGACCGCGACGCGACGCCGACCAGCCGCGACCCGCCGCTCGGCCCGGCGCTGCACGGCCAGGGCGGCCAGGGACCCCCCGCCGAGCGCGAGCACCAGCGCCACCGCCGTCACCGCGCCGGCGGACGGCAGGATCAGGGAGTGGGCCAGCACCACCATCGCCCCGACCAGCAGTGCCGCCGCCGGCGGCAGCAGGACCCTGGGGACCAGGTCCCGGACCTGGTCGACGTCACCGACCAACCGGGCCGCCGTGTCGGAGTCGCGACGGCGCGGGACCCGGGCCGGACCGAGCCGGACCAGGGCGTTCCACAGCCGGACCCGCAGCCGGCCGGACAGCCGGAACGCCGCGTCGTGGGAGACGAGCCGCTCCAGGTAGCGCAGCAACGCCTTGGACAGCGCGAAGGTGCGCACCGACACCGCCGCGACGGTGAGGGTGAGCACCGGTGGTTGCCCGGCGGCGGTGGCGATCAGCCAGGCCGCGGTGCCGGTGAGCGCCACCCCCGCGGCCAGGGCGAACGCCCCGAGGACGACGCCGAGGGCCGTCCGCCGGTCCACCAGGTCGCGAAGCCGGCTGGCGGCGGGACCAGCCACCGGCTCCCCGCCCCCTCCTGGCGCGGTCGTCGCCTCGCCGGACGAGGGCGGGGGCGACGCCTCGGCGGCGGTGGGGCGGTGCGTCGCCAGCACCACGACCACCCCCCGATCGGCCGCGTCCTCCACGGCGGCCATCACCCGCGCGGCGGTGACGCGGTCCAGGTTCGCGGTCGGTTCGTCGAGCAGCAGCACGCTGGCCCCGTGCCGCACCCGCAGCAGTGCCCGGGCGACCGCGACCCGTTGGCGCTCGCCGACCGACAGGGTGCGGACCGACCGGCCGAGCAGCCGGGCGGCGCCGACGGAGGCCGCTACCTCCCCCAGCTCGGCGTCGGTGGCCGTCGCCCCGGGCCGGTCGCTCAGCGCCAACCGCAACTCCTCGCTGACCGTCTCCGCGGTGAACCGGGGGTGCTGGGGGACCCAGGCCAGCGCCGACCGCCACCGGTCCGGCTCCCACCGCGTGACGTCCCGACCGTCGGCGAGGACCTGGCCCTCGTCCGGCCGGACGAAACCCATCAGGACCGAGAAGGTGGTGCTCTTCCCGCTGCCGCTGGGACCGATTCCCCGGTCGCCGGCGCGGTCCGGCGCCAGGACCCGTCCGGGGGTGAGCCGCTGGTGGGGGTCGTTCGCCGCCACCGCGCCCCGGACCCCGACCACCCGCCCCCGGTCCGAGCTCGGTCCTGGTGGCGCGTCGAGCCGGAGGATCTGACCGGCGGAGACGGTGAAGGACAGGCCGTCCGGCGCGAACCGGTCCCGGCGGGCGACCCGCAGCCCGGACACCCGCAGTTCCGCCACCCGAGGTGGCGGCGCCTCGGAGGAACCGTCCGATACCGCCGCGGCCGTACCGCCGACGAGCACCTCGTGCACCCGCCGCACGGCCTCCACCCCGTCCTCGCTGGCGTGGTAGGCGGCTCCCGCCGCCCGCAGCGGCCGGTAGCACTCGGGCACGAGCAGGAGCACGACCAGCGCCGTGACCAGCTCCACCGACCCGGAGACCAGCCGGAGGCCGATGTTGACCGCGACCAGCGCCACCGACAGGCTGGCCAGCAGCTCCAGGGCCAGCGCCGACAGGAACGCCACCCGCAGCGTGCCCATGCTCGCCTTCCGATGGCTCTCGTTGACCCGTCGCACCGCCTCGGCCTGTTGACCGGCCCGCCGGAACGCGGTGAGCACCCCGAGGGACCGGACGAGTTCGAGCAGGTGCCCGGACAACCGGGCGGTGGCGTCGGCCGCCCGGCGGGAGCGGTGCTCGGTGTAGCGCCCGATGAGCGCCGCGAACAGCGGGATCAGCGGCACGGTCACCAACACCAGCGCGGCCGACGGCGGGTCGGTGAGCAGGATCCACCCGCCGACGAGCGGCGGCACCGCCGCCGCCGTCACCAGTGCGGGCAGGTAGGCGCGGAAGTACGGGTCGAGAGCGTCCAGCCCGGTCGTCGCCAGACTGCTGAGCCGGCCCACCCCGCCCGCGACGGCGTCGTCCCCACCGCCCCGGTGGATCCACTCCGGGCCACGGCCGAGGGCCGAGTCGAGCAGCGCGGACCGCAGCTCCCGTTTGACCCCTCCGGCCGCGCGGGCCGAGGTCGACTCCAGCGCCCACGCGACCACTGACCGGCCCAGGACCGCCGCCGCCGCCCACCCCAGGGGCGCGAGGACGTCCCCGGCGGGTACCCGGTCCACCACGACCCCGGTGAGCGCGGTGGCAAGACCGACCGCCTGCGCGACGAGCAGCACGGCGTCGGCGACCGCGAGCAGGCCGATGACGACCAGCGATCGGCGGGCCGAGGTCGACAGGGCCGGCAGCGGTCCGAGCGGGCCTCGGAACCGTCGAGCGGAGATTCCCACCCCTGCACTCTCCGGGCGGGTCCGGTCGGTGTCCAGAGCCATCCCGTCCGTCACCTCCTCCGCGTCCGCCATGCGGACGTACCGCCGAGCCACCGGCCCGCCCCGCACCGTCGCCCTCCCCGCACCGGGTCGTGGAGCCTCACGGGACCCGCACCGGTGGGATGTTCGCCGTGCTGATCCGCCGCCGGAACACCCAGTACGTCCAGCCCTGGTAGACCAGCACCGCTGGGGTGCCGAAAGCGGCGACCCAGGTGATGACGGTCAGCGTGTAGGGGCTGGATGCCGCGCCGGCCACCGTCAGGGAGAACGCCTCGTCCACCGTGGAGGGCAGCACGTTGGGGTAGAGCGAACCGAAGAGCACCACCACGACCCCGGTGATCAGCACCGCCAGCGAGGCGAAGGCCCGCCCCTCCCGGTTGAGCCGCATCCACACCAGGGCGAGAACCCCGGCCGCCGCCGCCAGGCCCGCCACGACCGCGGTCCACAGGGTGCCCTGGCGGAGTTGGACGAGCACGAGCAGCGCGAGGACCGGGGCGAGCAGCAGCGGACCGAACCGCCGCACCACCCCGTGCGCCCGGTGCCGGACGGTCCCGTCGGTCTTGAGCGCGACGAACACCGCGCCGTGCAGCAGGCTGAACGCGGTCAACGCCACCGCGCCGAGGATGGTGTCCAACCGCAGCAGGTCCATCACCCCACCGCGCAGGTCACCGTTGGGGTCGATCGGCAGCCCGGTCGCGGTGCCGGTGATCACCAGGCCCCACCCCAGCGGCGGGATCCACGACCCGATCTGGATGACCCGGTCCCAGTTCCGCCGCCAGCGGTGGCTGTCGACCTTGCCCCGGTACTCGAAGGCCACCCCCCGCCCGATCAACGCCAGCAGGATGAACAGGATCGGCAGGTAGGCCCCGGACAGCAGCGCCGCGTACCACTCGGGGAAGGCCGCGAAGGTCGCGCCGACCGCGACGATCACCCAGACCTCGTTGCCGTCCCACACCGGGCCGATGGTGTTCACCATCACCCGGCGCTCGGTGTCGTCCCTGGTCATGGGGCCGAGCAGCATGCCGACGCCGAAGTCGAAGCCCTCCAGGAAGAAGTAGCCGAGCCACAGCACGGCGATCACGCAGAACCAGAAGGTGGGCAGGTCCACGACGGTCTCCTTCTCAACCGGTGGCAGGCTGGGGGCGGCCGGTCCGGGCGCCGGGCGGGTCAGCGGGCGGACGGCCCGCCCGGGGCTCAGTAGGCGAAGGCGAGCACGTCACCGCCGCCTCCCCCGCGTCCGTCACTCCCACCCGGGCCGTCACCCGACTTCCCCTCCTCGTCGGGCTCCTCCCAGGGCGGTCGCATCACCCCGGACACGCCCGCGCGGGCGTAACGGGCGAGGAGGAACACCTCGACCACGGCGAGCACCGCGTAGACGGCGGTGAGCGCAACCAGCGAGAACACGGCCGAGCCCAGCGACACCCCTGGGGACACCGCCTGCGCCGTGTACATCCACACCCCGTCCACGCCGGTCGGGTTGGGCACCACCACGAAGGGTTGGCGGCCCATCTCGGTGAAGATCCAGCCGAAGGTGTTGGCCAGGAACGGGGCCGCGATGCCGGCGAGCGCCAACGGGGCGAACCACCGCGACCGGGGCACCCGGCCCTTCCTCGTCACCCACAACGCGAACGCGCAGGCCCCGGCGGCGACCACCCCGAAGCCGATCATGAGCCGGAAACCCCAGTAGGTGATGGGCAGGGAGGGCACGTAGTCGATGGGTTGGCCGGCCATCTCGCCCAGCCTCGGGTCGTCGGGGTAGTTCGTCCCGTACCGCTCGGTGTACTCGTCGACGAGTTGCTCGACGCCCCGGACCTCGGTGGAGAAGTCGCTGTGCGCCAACATCGAGAGCAGCCCGGGGACGGTGATGCTCTTGACGCTCTCGCAGTCCGGCCGGCTCACGTCCCCGACCGCGAACACCGAGAAACCGGCCGGGGCCTCGGTGTGGCAGAGCGCCTCCGCCGCCGCCATCTTCATGGGCTGCTGCTCGAACATCAGCTTCGCCTGGAGGTCACCGGTGATCGCGACGGCGGCGAAGGACACCACCCCGACCCAGCCGCCCAACCGGAGCGAGCGGTGCCAGACCCGGCGGTCGGGGTCGTCCTTGGGGGTGTCGCGGTGCCGCCGGGCCAGGTGCCAGGCGGCGATACCGACCAGGAAGGACCCGGCGACGGCGAACGACCCGGCGATGGTGTGCGGGAAGGCGGCCAACACGGTGGAGTTGGTCAGCAGCTCCCACACCGAGGTGAGACGAGGCCGACCGTCCTCGTCGAGGGCGACACCGACGGGGTGCTGCATCCACGAGTTCGCCGAGAGGATGAAGTAGGCGGAGAGCACGGTCGCCAGGGACGCGGCCCAGATGCAGGCCAGGTGCACCCGCTTCGGCAGCCGGCCCCACCCGAAGATCCACAACCCGAGGAAGGTCGACTCGACGAAGAAGGCGACCAGGCCCTCCATCGCCAGCGGCGCGCCGAACACGTCCCCGACGAACCGGGAGTACTCGCTCCAGTTCATGCCGAACTGGAATTCCTGCACGATGCCGGTCACCACGCCCATCGCGAAGTTGATGAGCATCAACTTGCCCCAGAACTTGGTCATCGCCAGGTACTCGGGCTTGCCCGTGCGGTGCCAGGCGGTCTGCATCACCGCGACCAGGACCGACAAACCGATGGTCAGCGGCACCATCAGGAAGTGGTAGACGGTGGTGATGCCGAACTGCCACCGCGCCACGTCGAGGATCTCCACGACCCGCTCCTCTCGCCCTCAAGCGAGGACGCTAGGGGCGGCGGAGGCCGGGAAGCGGACGGTCAGGGTCCCGTTCTCCCGGGACGTTGGTCCTGAATTCGGGCCCGCTGACCTGCGGTCATGACCCCCGTCACTCCACCTGCCGGCAGCAGGGCCCAGAACCGCCACCCCACCCGGCGCTGCCGCGTGGGGGAGCAACCACCAGCCACGCCCGCCGGGCTCGTCGCGGTGGCCAGCCGGGCCCTGGTCGGTGCGGCGAGCCGACGCGGCGGGGCGTGCCGACGGCCACCGGGACGCGGGATGCGCGCCCGCCAGCCCGAGCCGACGAGGGACGTCGACTCGGGCACAGACACGCGAGATCGTCGAACCTCACCGGCCGCCTTCGTGGCCCTGGCCGACGCCGTCAAGGCCGACCGCCCGCGCGAGAGCCCCACCAGCCACCCGACCCCAGGCGGAGCCGGGGCTGTTCCCAATCCGCCCGGCCAGCGGGAGCCGGGCGGACCACACCACCGGCACCCCGTGGCAGCGGACGGAACATCGCCCCCTCCGCCCCCGTCGTGCCGCCGGGACCTGACCGGAGGACCCGGTCGCGAGGCCCGGGGTCAGCAGCCCGCGACGGAGATCAGGTCCGACACCGTGACCTTCACCCCGTGGCCGATCCCCGAGTCGTCCGCCCACAGGTCCTCGGGCAGGGCGGGGACTCCGGCGGCCTGGGCGGCTCCGGTGATGCCGTAGGCGGTTCCCTCGACCACCACGACCGCGCCGCCGCCCTCGCAGCCCACCTCGGCGGTGTCGACCGTCAGCGGCCACGTCAGCCCGTCGGCGTCGAACGCCTCCCGCGAGACCTGCCGGAAACCTGTCGTCCGGTCCGGTTCCCGCTCGACCACCCCGCCGCACCCCACGGCGGCCAGGGCGACGGCGAGGACCGCTCCCGCTCTCGTTCCCACGACCGTGGGTCGTCGGCGGGGCGCTCGGGGTTACCAGCCCGGTCCCCTGCCCCGCCGGGGCGGTTCCTCTCGGCTGGCGGGAGGCGGCCGGGCCGCCGGAGACATCGCCGTCGGCAGCCGTCGCGGGCCGAGCCCTCCACCGTCCTCGATCAGCCCACGGCCCTCGCGACCAGCGCGGCGATGGTCTCCGCCGCCCGGTCACCCAGCTCGGACACCGCGTACGAGGTCGGCCACAGGCCGCCGTCGTCGTCGAGGCGTGCCTCGGGGGTGAACCCGAACGTCGAGTAGCGCTCCTTGTCGGCGGCGCCGCTGCGGAAGAAGCAGACCACCTTCCCCTTCCTCGCGTAGGCGGGCTGCCCGTACCACAGTTTCGGGGCCAGATCGGGGGCGTGGCTGGTGACGATCGCGTGCACGCGCTCCGCCGACGAACGGTCCGGTTCGGGCATCTCCCCGATCTTCGCCAGCACGTCGGCCTCGTCCGCGGCCGCCTTTCCTCCTCGGCCGCGCCCCGCCTCGTTCCGCAGTTCCTGGGCGCGTTCCCTCATGGCGGCGCGTTCCTGTTCGGAGAAACCGCCGGAGTTCGACCCGGCCTCCCCGTGCGACGTGGAACTCATCGCTGGTCCTTTCCTGGCGGGGGTTCATCAGAGCTGGACGCGACGGTAGCCGCCCCCGATTCCGCCGGCTTCTCGAATCCTGACCGGATCGGCGGCCGCCGGGCGCACGACCCGGCACCAAGGGAGGCGGCGCTCCCCGGTGGGGCCGGGGATGGTGACCGCCAGGACACCCGCTCGCGCCACGACGTGGGGCGGCTGTTGGGAACGCCAGCGCCGTGACGTGGCACGATGCCCCCATGACTGCTGGGCGCACGGAGGCTCAACGGTTGCGGGACCTCGTGGCGCTCCGCCGGGTCCGCGACCGGATGGACCGCGAGTACGCCAAGCCGTTGAACGTCGAGGAACTGGCCAGGGGAGTTCATGTCTCCGCCGGGCACCTGAGCAGGGAGTTCCGACGCGTGTACGGGGAGTCGCCCTATTCGTACCTGATGACGAGGCGCATCGAGCGGGCGATGACCCTGTTGCGCCGAGGGGACCTCAGTGTCACCGAGGTGTGTTTCGAGGTCGGTTTCTCGTCGCTGGGAACGTTCAGCACGAGGTTCGCGGAACTGGTCGGAGTACCACCGAGCACCTATCGGCGGGATCATTCCCAGGCCGCGGCCGGGATTCCACCCTGCCTCGCGAAACAGGTGACCAGACCGGTCAGGAATCAAGAAGCACGACCCCGGTAGGCACTCCTAGCGTTCCGGGCATGAACGTCACCGTCCACCACGCCTTCCTCCCGCACACCGACCCCGAGGCCGCGCTGCGGTTCTACCGGGACGCGCTGGGCTTCGAGGTCCTCGACGACGTCGGGTACGAGGAGATGCGCTGGATCACCGTCGGCCCGCGCGGGCGGCCCGGGACGTCGATCGTGTTGCACCCGCCGACCGCCGACCCGGGCATCTCCGAGGACGAGCGCCGCACCATCGCCGAACTGATGGCGAAGGGAAGTTTCGCGGCCATCACGCTGGCCACCGACGACCTGGACGGTCTCTTCGAACGCCTCGAAGCCGCGGGCGCGGACATCGTGCAGGAACCGGCGGACCAGGACTACGGGGTCCGCGACTGCGCCTTCCGTGACCCGGCTGGGAACCTCGTCCGCGTCAACCAGACGGCCTGAGCGCCGCCCGCCCCGTCCCGACCACCGCACCCGGACGAAGGACCACCCCCGTGCAGCTCACCCTTGACCGCATCACCCTCGGCGTCCCCCGGGTCGCCGAGGCGACCGACTTCTACGCCTCGGCGTACCCGCTCGCGACCACCGGCGGGGAGCCCTCCACGTCGCTCCACCTGGCCGGCTCCGGGCGGATCGACCTCCGGGGGGTCGAGGAGCTCGCCGCGGAGGTCGACGCGAATCCGGCGAGCTCGGGTTTCCGGGGTCTCGTCCTCTCGGCCATCGTCAACCAGCCCAGTGAGGTCGAGGCCCTCCTCGACAACGCCACCTCCCGAGGTGCGACCGTGGTCAGGCCACCGAGGAAGCGGCTGTTCGGCGAGTTCGCCGCCGCCTACCGGGCGCCCGATGGCGCGGTCTGGAAACTGGCGGCGGTCAACAAGAGGAACACCGCTCCCGCCGTCGCCCCGGCCAGCCTCGTGGAGACCGCCGTCTACCTCGGCGTTGGCAGCCCGAAGGCGTCCGCGACGTTCTACGCGGCGCTGGGGATGCGGGTGGACCGGGACTACGGTGACAAGTTCGTCGACTTCACCGTGACCGCCGGCGCATTCCGGCTCGGCCTGCTCCCGCGCGGGGCGCTCGCGGGGGATGTCGGCGTGGACGGGCGGGGCGACGGGTTCTCCGCCACCGTCCTCACCCACACCGCCGCGTCCCGTGTCGAGCTCGACGCCCTCCTCGGGGTGGCGCGAACCGCCGGAGCGCGGATCGTCACCCCGGCGACCCAGGTCGACGGGGATGGCCACGTCGCGCACGTCGCGGACCCCGACGGGCATCACTGGCGGTTCACGGCTCCGGCGTGACGAGGAGCCGGCGCGACCCGGCGGCAGGGGCACCGGCGGTCAGGCGACCGTCACCCCCGTCACCTGGTCCAACACCCGCAACAGGTCCGTCGACACCCGCACCCCCTCTGGCAACACCAGGGTGTCGGCGGTACCGCCGTCTCCTCCCACGAGCACGACCGGTGTCATTCCCTCGTGCCCGTCCAGCGCCTCCCCCACGGCGGCGAGCGAGTCGAACCCGTCGATCCGGAGCACCAGGGGACACGCGCCGGCCACCTCGTGGACCCGAACCCGCCGCGCGCCCAGGACCTGCCCGGCCCGGCCGGAGAACTCGGAGACGGGGATGGGGAACAGTGGTGAGCGGTCCACGAATCCGAACACCTCGGCGTAGGAACCGACGCGTTCCGCGACGTCCAAGGTCGTGTCGGCGGCTCCGGGAACCTCCCGGTCCCAGTACTCCCGCATCTCGGCCGCCGACTTCAGGTGGTAACCGGCCCCCTCGAACCGGAACCTCCTGGGGTCCGACAAGGTACTGCCGGTCTGCACGCAGAGCAGGGCGGAATGGGCCTGGGCCTGGTCCGGGGTGACGTAGTGGCTGTCGTTCGTGGCCACGACCGCGAGACCGAGATCCCGGGAGATCGTGAGCAGACCCTCCCGCACGTCGCGTTCCACCCGCACGCCGTGGTCCATCAGCTCGACGAGGTAGTTCTCCTTGCCGAGGATGTCGCGGTACTCGCTGGCAGCCCGCAACGCCTCCCGGTACTGACCGAGGCGCAGCCGGGTCGGCACCTCGCCCCCGGGGCACCCGGTGGTGGCGATGAGTCCGCTCGCGAACCTGGAGAGGAGCTCCCGGTCCATCCTCGGCTTCTTGTACTGCCCTTCGATCGAGGCGAGGGACGACAACCGGAAGAGATTGCGGAGCCCGGTCGCGTCGGCGGCGAGCAACGTCATGTGGGTGAAGGCGCCGCGGCCCGACACGTCACCGCCCTCGTCCCCGCTGCCAGCTCCGCCCCAGAACACCGGCTTCCGGTGGAACCGGCTCCCCGGAGCGACATAGGCCTCGATCCCGAGGATCGGCTTCACGTCGGGGTATCCGCTGGCCTGTTCCCAGAACTCGGCGGCGCCGAACATGTTCCCGTGGTCGGTCATGGCGACGGCGGGCATGCCGAGTCGGCTCGCCTCGGCGAACAGCGGCCCCACCTTGGCCGCGCCGTCCAACATGGAGTATTCGGTGTGCACGTGGAGGTGGACGAAGGGATCGGACACTGTTCGGCCTCCCAGGCAGCTGCGAGCACGAGCTTGAACACCTGGAGTGACAGTACGATCACACAGAGACATTTCCGTTGCCCTGGCCGGCGCCAGGCGGGCGTGCCGAACGCCCGGGTCGGTCGGCTGGGCCCCTGCTGCGGCCAGGCCGGGCCCTGATCCCGACGCTCGGGCATCCGTTACCCGTGCCGGTTCGGGCAGCGCGCACGGCCACCGGTTCCCGTTCCGCCGGCCGGGTACCGCCTCGCTCAGGTCAACGCGGCCGAGACCGCCTCGGCGGCGGTGACGGTGAGCGGGCCCACCGTGGCCTCGTCCACCGGGCGCATCGCCACCACCCCGACGCTCGCCCGGAGTCCGGTCACCCCGCGCACCGGGGCGGCGACGCCGTAGGCGCCCTCCTGGATCTCCCCGCTGGAGAACACCCAGTGCCGGTCGGCGGACAGGTCGATGGCCCGCCCGGCCGCGCCCTGCCGTGCCGGGTGCCGGTAGCCCACCCGGTAGGAGACGTGGAAGACGGTCCAGGTGGGTTCGACGACCGCCACGACCTGGGCCTCCTCGCCGTCGGCCACCGTGATGTGCGCGGTCGCTCCGGTCCGTTCGGCCAGTTCCCGCAGCGCGGGCAGCGCGGCCAGCCGCACCTGGGGCAGCACGTTGCCCGCCAGGGTGAGCAGGCCGAGACCGAGCCGAACCCTTGACCCCTCCCGACGGACCAGGCCCCGCGCCTGGAGCGGCCCCAGCAGCCGGTACACGGCGGCTCGACTGACCCGGATGGCGGCCGCGAGTTCGCTGATGGTCGGGGCGTCGGACTGCGCCTCGGCGACCGCCTGCAACAACGCCAACCCCCGTTCGAGGGTGAGGGAGCGTTCGCGCGGGAGCCCGGGGAGCTCGACCTCGGCGACCGGTTCCTCGGCTACCGGGCCGCGCGTCGTCACCGGGCTCGGGGCGGTCGCCGGTTGTCGGGTGGTGGGGACGGACATGTCAGCGTCCGGGACCGCGTACGGCGGTCGGCTCGACGTCGGCGGGCAGTACCCGGCCCGTGACCTCGGCCAGCCCGACGACCGAGCCGTCCGGTCCCGGTGCGGTGGCCGTGATCTCGACGGTGTCCCCGTCGAGCAGGAAGGCACGGGTGGTGCCGTCGTCGAGGGTCACCGGTTCCCGGCCTCCCCAGCTCAGTTCGAGGAAGGAACCGCGTTCCGCCCGGTCCGGGCCGGACACCGTCCCGGAGGCGAAGAGGTCGCCGGGACGGACCGTCGCCCCGTTCACCGTGAGGTGCGCCAGCTGCTGCGCCGGCGACCAGGCCATCTCGGCGAACGGTGGTCGGCTCACCACGGTGCCGTTCCAGCGGACCTCGAGCCTCAGGTCCAAGCCCCAGGGCTCGTCCTCCGACAGGTAGTCCAGCAGGGGGTTCGGCGCCGGGGGTGTGGGCACCCGCGCCGCCTCCAACGCGGCCAGCGGGGTGATCCAGTGGGCGAGGGAGGTGGCGAACGACTTGCCCAGGAAGGGGCCCAACGGCTGGTACTCCCACGCCTGGATGTCCCGGGCCGACCAGTCGTTGACCAGTGCGACCCCCAGGACGTGGTCGGCCAGCTCGGCGGTGCCCACCTCGCCCCGGACCGGTCCGCCGCAGACGAAACCCACCTCGGCCTCGATGTCCAGCCGCTCGCTCGGTCCGAACACCGGGCCCGTGGAGCCCTGCGGTCTCCGTTGCCCTCTCGGCCGGCGCACGGGGGTTCCGCTGGCGACGACCGTGCCGGCCCGCCCGTGGTACCCGACCGGCAGGTGCGTCCAGTTCGGGAGCAGCGGGTCGGAGTCCGGGCGGAAGATCCGACCGACGTTCTCCGCGTGGTGCCGCGAGGAGTAGAAGTCGACGTAGTCGGCGACCGCGAACGGCAGCACCGGCCGGACCTCCGCCAACGGCACGAGGTCGGCGCCGGGCGGCGCTGAACCGCGGTCGACGACCTCGCGCAGCCTCTCCCGCAGTTCCGCCCACGCCGGGCGCCCGGCCGCCAACAGCGGGTCCAGCGAGTCGGCGGCCAGTGGTCCGGACAGCCGTGGTCCGAGGTGGGTCGCCAGTGGGCGCAACGGCAGCGCGTGGTCGCCCACCCGCACGAGCGCACCCGTCGCGGTCTCCGCGCGCACCCGCCCCACCCCGTAGGGCAGGGTCTGCGGTCCGAACGGGTCGGCCGCGCTGAACGCGGGGTCGTCGATCCAGCTCACACGATCACCCTTCCGCAGGGAGGTGGTCGTACACCACCGAATTGACCGGGCGCGGCCGGCGTCCGGTATGGCGGGCACACCGACGCGACCCCCGCGCGTCGGTGCGGCGTCACCTGGTCACAGCAGGCCGAGTTCACGGAGATCGTCGAGCGGCTCGCTCAACGAGCAGGAGCCGTAGGAGGCGAACACGCCCCGCACGGCGCGGGCCGCCTCGTCGGAGAGCTCCTTGGCCTCCTCGGCGAGCGCGGTGGCGTCGTCGCTCGCCAACGCCTCCCGGACATCCCGACCTGACAGCGCCCTGGCGCAGGCGACCAGCAGGTTCAGGAACCCGTGGTGGGGGAAGTTGGTCTCCTCGTCCATGTAGCGCACCGCGTGGTGCATCCCCGCCGTCGCCTTGAAGGGGATGCCGGTGCTGCTGGCCACCGACAGGAAGTCGGCCACCTGGTCGACGGAGGGGAACGCCTCGGGGGTGAGGCCGCCGCACCGCAGCTTGGCCCACGAGCCGTGCTCGGCGACCCGCCGCACGCTGTCCAGCCAGCCGGCGCCGCCGCGGCGCGGTTCGATGACGCGGATGACGTCCTCCGGCACGAACTCGGACACGCGTTCGAGCCACACGTCGTCCACCTCGGACGGCGCGGGCATCTCCACCATGTTCAGCGACAGCAGTTCGGTGCGGGACTCCACGATGGATACGGCCTTGGGCACTCCCCCCAATCCGGTGTCGATGACCAGCGACAACGCCACCGGGCGCAGCGGCTTCGCCTTGATCAGTTCGGTGATGAGTTCCGGCAGCCGCGACGAGGGGCAGAGGAACAGCCCCATGACGCCGGCCGCGTTACCAGCCCGTCCCTCCAGATGGCCGCGAACCGCCTCGGCCATTCCGGTGTTGGCGGGCGGGAAGAGCGCGGCGTCGTCGACCAACCGCGCGAGCAGGGGAGGGATCCCCCGCGGACCGGGAGCATGAAGTTCAACGGCGCTTGACACGGCTGACACGCTAGTGCCGGAACGAACAATGAACAAAGGTGTCCGCATAACGAACACCGGGAGCCAGCATGCCCCACTACCGCAGTGTTGGTGAGTTACCCCCCAAACGGCACACCCAGTTCCGCTCACCGGACGGGAGCCTGTACGCGGAGGAGCTGATGGGGGTGGAGGGGTTCTCCTCGGACTCCGCCCTGCTCTACCACCGGGAACTCCCCACGGCGATCATCGACTCGCGGGAGCCGGACTGGGCCGGCCGCGCCTCCTCCGCCGAGGCCCACGACCGGTCCACCACGCCCAACCTCCCCCTGAAACCCCGGCATTTCCGCACCCCGGCGCTGAGCTGGCCGGCGGGCCCCGTGGACGCCGTCACGGGCCGGCGGCAGCTGTTCGCGAACCCCGACGTGTCCATCTCGTACGTGGAGGCGGACGCCGACAGCGGGCTGTACCGCAACGCCGTCGGCGACGAGCTGCTGTACGTGCGGTCGGGCTCCGCGACGGTAGAGACCGTGTACGGGGCGCTGGAGGTCGGCCCGGGCGACTACGTCGTGCTGCCGACCTCCTGCACCTACCGCGTCCTCCCCAGGGGTGTGTTGCGGCTCCTCGTCCTGGAGGCGACCGGCCACATCGGACCGCCGCGCCGGTACCTGTCGGCGCGGGGCCAGTTCCTCGAACACTCCCCCTACTGCGAACGGGACCTGCGCGCCCCCACCGCGCCGTTGCTGGTCGAGGGCGAGGACGTCGACGTCCTGGTCCGGCACCGCGCCGGCCTCTCCGTCCTCACCTACGCCCACCACCCGTTCGACGTGGTGGGGTGGGACGGCTGCCTGTACCCGTGGGCGCTGAACATCGCCGACTTCGAGCCGATCACCGGCCGTGTCCACCAGCCGCCGCCGGTGCACCAGACCTTCGAGGGCCCGAACTTCGTGGTGTGCTCGTTCGTGCCCCGCAAGGTCGACTACCACCCGCTCGCGGTGCCCGTGCCCTACAACCACGCCAATGTCGACTCGGACGAGCTGATGTTCTACGTGGGGGGCGACTACGAGGCCAGGAAGGGCTCGGGGATCGGGCTGGGTTCGCTGTCCCTGCACCCGGCCGGGTGCACGCACGGCCCTCAGCCCGGCGCCGTGGAGGCCTCCCTGGGCGCCGAACGGTTCGACGAGACCGCCGTCATGGTGGACACCTTCCGACCGCTGGAGCTGGGGGAGGCGGCCCTCGCCTGCGAGGACGACCGCTACGCCTGGTCCTGGGCCCGCCGGGGCCCGGAGTCCCGCGCGACGGGGTGAGCGGAACGCCGACCCGTCGGCCGCCGGGCACGACTACCCCGAACGCGGAAAACAGGTTAGGCTCACCTAACTCTTGGAGGTGAGTTGGTGGTGACGACGCCCGACCATCGCGTGACCGGCCCCGGCTCGGCCGAACGCGCGAGGAGCATCGCCGAGCGCGGAGGCCGGGCGGCCCTGATGCCGGACGAGACCAGCGCGGCCCGGGTCGAGCCGATCCTGCACCACACCGCACCGGACGGGGTGGTCACCCTCATGCTGCCGGACGAGCACCCGGTGGTGACCGGGCTGCGCGGCGGGGACGAGGGGGTCTCGGCCGCGGTGCTGGAACTGGCCGACCCGGCTCCGGTACCGCTCAGGGAGCCGGTGCGGGGGCTGTTGTGGTTCACCGGCCTGCTCACGGCGCTGGATCCGGGCGAGGCCCGTGACACGGGTCTGTGGATCGCCGAGCGCCGCCCGGACGCCCGGCTGTTGGACATCGGCCATGGCATGTCCCTCCTCCGGCTCACACCCGCGTCGATGGTCCTCGCCGACGCGGAGGGCACCTGCCCCGTGGGCCCGGAGGAGTTCGCGGGCGCCACTCCGGACCCGTTCTGCCGGCAGGAGCCGCACTGGCTGCGTCACCTGGAGAACGCGCACCGGGACGTGGTCGGCATGCTGGGCCGCCACGTTCCCGACCACCTGCGGGGCGGTCGGGTGCGGCCGTTGGGCATCGACCGGTTCGGTCTGCGGCTGAGGGTGGAGTCCGTGACCGGGGACCACGACGTCCGGTTGGCCTTCTCCCGCCCGGTCACCGAGGTGCGCGAGCTCTCGCTGGAGCTGCGCCGGCTCGTGGGCTGCCCGTTCGTGCGAGCGGTGACCACCGGGCCGTGAGCCAGCGGCCACGCCGGCATCGGTTCCGGTGGGCACCCGTCCTGTCCGCCCGCCCACGCGGACAGCCACGACCCCACCTCGGGCCAGGTCGAGGCGGTGCTGCCCGACCGGGTAACCAGCCCGGTCGAAAGCCGCCGCCATCGGCCGGTTCGGCACGTCCGTGCCCGCCACCACCCGGTCGGCGCCCTCCGCGACGAGGAGGTGCGCGCACTCGGCCCGTCGGCCGGTCGCGGCCCGGGTCCCGAGTGCCCGGAGGCGCCTTCCGCCGCGCCTCGGCCGCTGTACGGTGCGGACGTGCCCTCCACGCCGCGGTCTTGGTTCCGCCCGGCCCGCCCAGCAGACCCCGAGGTGATCTCCGATCCGGGTCAGCGACGAGCGGTCGTCATCGAACTCCTCATCGTCTTCACCGCGACACTCGGACTGTCCGGGCTGCGCAGCCTGCTGTCCCTGCTGGACTCCCTGCTGCGGCCCGCACCGCTCTCGGAGCAGTCCGTCGCCATCAACGTCCCGCAGGCCACCATCGGGTTGCTCGACCTGGCCCGGCAGCTCACGAGCGTGCTTCAACTGCTGTCCTGGGGCGCGCTCGGCGTCTACCTGCTGTGGCGCGCGGGTGTCGCGCTGCGCCGGATCGGCCTGGACCGGGCCCAGGTCGGGCGTGACTTCGCCAGGGGAGCCGGGCTCGCCGCCATCATCGGCGTTCCCGGTCTCGCCTTCTACCTCGTCACCAGGGCGATCGGCATCAACCTGACCGTGCTGCCCAGCACGCTGGACGAGGCGTGGTGGCGCTCGGTGACCCTGGTGCTCTCCGCCGTCGGCAACTCCTGGGCCGAGGAGATCCTGGTCGTCGGGTACCTGATCACCAGGCTGCGGCAGCTCGGCTGGTCGGAGAACGCGTCACTCTGGTTCTCCGCCGTCCTCCGAGGCACCTACCACCTGTACCAGGGGTTCGGCGGTTTCCTCGGCAACATCGTGATGGGGCTCGTCTACGCCAGGTACTGGCAGCGCACCAACCGGTTGTGGGCCCTGGTGGTGGGGCACGCGCTCATCGACGTCGTCGCCTTCGTGGGGTACGCGCTGCTCGGACCACACCTGTCCTGGCTGCCCTGACCCGCGCCGCGCGTCGTCGGGACCCGGGCGACGCGGAGGTCCCCCGGGCGCCCCCGCGCTCCGGAGGTGGCCCCACCGCCCCGATGCCACCTCGTCGAGGGACGACTGCTCGGATGCCCGGCGATGCCTCCGCTGTGAGGCGTGGGCTCGGCCGGGGCGCTCACTTCTGACCAAAGCCGTGTGCGACGTCCGGTGGTAGCCCAGAGCAGCGGCTTCCTGCCGCCCGTCGACCTGCCCCTCGTCGACCGCCACGAGCGACACCAGCGGCGTCCTGCCACGTCGACGTACCGGCGGACCAGGCCAGCGCGACCTCTCACCTCCTTGTCCGGCCCGCGCGGCCGCCAGGTGGGCGCGTTCACGCTCCGTCGGCGCGCCCCCAGCCGCCCATCTCGCACGTCGTCGGGGTCCGCCCGGACCGGAGGGGCCCGAACCAGGCCGGACCGGCCGCCTCCGCCAACGCGGGGAGGACCATCCCCGCGACTGACCCGGGGGAGGGGATCGGCGCGCGCTGGCGGCACCCGTTCGACCACCTCGGCCGGGACGGTCCGGGGGTCCGGGCGGTGCCGCGCCGTCCACGCCCGGATGACCTCGGCGAGCCCCACCAGCGGCGGCAGACCGCCGAGAACGGGCGGGGACAGCTCCGCGCGGAACACGGCGGCCCCGGCATGGCACACCGGGAGGACCACCGCCACGCGGCTCGGGGTCGGGGCCATCGATGGGCGATCGGGTCCGGGGCCAGCGTCCCCGTTCCTCGAACCCGGGCCGGGCGGTCGGAGCACTCCCCACCCGCGCGAGGGTCGCGGGGCGGGCGTCCGCCGTTCGACCAGCGGGTCGTGGGGGGCGGGACGAGGAGGTGCGGGGCGCCGGTCCCCGCCAGACCGGACGGACGGCTCGTTCGGGGCCGAGCCATCCTCCGGGGAAGCCGCCGGCGTCAGGTGCTGAGGATGCCGTACCGCATCCTGGCCATCATGTTCTCCGGACCGGCCTGCACGCAAGCGTCGCTGAAGAGGTCGTCGATGCGTCCGTCCAGCTCCGACGGGCGCCACCGCCTGTTGCCGGCAGTGATCTCCGCGACGGAGGTGAACGGCTGGTACAGCTCGATGCTGTCACCCTGCACCCCGAACACCTTGCCGCTGATGTGACCGGAGTCCGCCGAGCACAGGTACGCGACCAGGGGCGCGATGTTCTCCGGCGCGAAGAAGTCGAAGCCGTGCTCCTCCGCCGCGCGCTCGTGTTCCCGCATCTCCTCGTCGGGCAGCAGGTCCTCGGTGAGCCGGGTGATCGCGGAGGGGGCGATGGCGTTGGACGTCACCTGGTAGCGGGCCATCTCCATCGCGACGATGGTGGAGAACGCCGCGATGCCCGCCTTCGCGGTGCCGTAGTTGCTCTGGCCGAAGTTCCCGAGGATGCCGGAGGCGGAGGTGGTGTGCACCAGGCGCCCCGTCCGCTCGGACTCCTTCCAGTAGCGGCAGGCGGCCCGCGTGCAGGTGAAGTGGCCGCGCAGGTGCACGCGCAGCACCGAGTCCCACTCGTCGTCCGACATCTTCGCGACGGTGCGGTCCGAGACGAAACCGGCGTTGTTGACCAGCGCGTCCAGCTGGCCGAACTCGGCGACGGCGCGAGTGACGAGGGCGTCGGCGACCATCGTGTCCGAGACGTCCCCGACGCTGGCGACCGCGCGCCCGCCCTCGGACCTGATCTGGTCGACGACCTCGGTGGCCACCGCCTCGTCCAGGTCGGAGACGACGACGGCGGCGCCCTGTCTCCCGCACTCCAGTGCTTCGGCGCGGCCGATGCCCCTGCCAGCACCGGTCACGATCACCACCCTGCCGTTCAGGATGGTCCGCTCATGGATTTTCACATCGGAGAGCGTAGGACTTACCGGACGGACCTCGCGGGGTGGTTCGGCGTAGTCCTCACTCCGCTGGGCACCCGGGGGACGGTGGCCCCCCGCTACCCTCCGCTGCCCGGTGCGACCAGTAGTGGGGTAACCCATACGCGCAACGATGACACCCTTGGTTAGGCGTCAGGTTTAACGAACAACCAGAGGAACCGCTGATTACGATCGTAATTACCCACAGATCCCCGTCAGAGCCGGCTTTCCTTCCGCTCCTTCACTAGGCTGGAACGCGTGGAATCGGAAGCGACGGCGACCGCGACCCTCGACCAACAGGCACCAGAGCCGGCCGGATCGGTGCACACCGAGGTGGGAAGGCTACGTTCGGTCCTCCTCCACCGGCCGGGTGAAGAACTGAAACGCCTCACCCCCCGCAACAACGACCGGCTGCTCTTCGACGGCATCCCCTGGGTCGACCGGGCGCAGGAGGAACACGACGCCTTCGCCGAGACCCTGCGGGCTCGGGGCGCCGAGGTGCTCCTGCTCACCGACCTGCTGTCCCAGGCCCTGGCCGACCCCAGGGCTCGGGCGGCCGGTGTGGTGGCCGCCGTCGACGAGCACCGCCTGGGCCTGGACCTGGCCGACGTGCTGCGCTCGTACCTCAGCGAGGCGGACGTCACGACGTTGGCCTCCGTGCTCACGGCGGGGATGACCTTCGAGGAACTGCCGGCGGCGGAGGGCGGCTCCCTGGTCAGGAAGATGCGCCACCCCCACGACTTCGCGGTGGACCCGCTGCCGAACCTGCTGTTCACCAGGGACTCCTCGGTGTGGATCGGGGACCGGGTCGGCATCACCTCGCTCACCATGCCGGCCCGCCGCCGGGAGACGTCCCTGACCGACCTCATCTACGCGTTCCACCCCCGCTTCACCCGCGCCAGGCGCGCCTACGGGGCGCACTCGGCGCCGGTGGAGGGCGGGGACGTGCTGCTGCTCGCCCCCGGGGTGTTGGCCATCGGCGTCGGCGAACGCACCACTCCGGCCGGCGCGGAGTCCCTGGCTCGGTCGGTGCTGGCGGACGGCCTCGCGCACACCGTCCTCGCGGTACCGATCGAGCAACGTCGAGCCTGGATGCACCTGGACACGCTGTGCACGATGGTCGACACCGACGCCGTCGTGCTCTACCCGGCGGTCCAGGACAGCCTCACCGCCTTCCCCATCACCGCGCGCCCGGACGGGACGCTCCGGATCGGCGGGCCGACCCCCTTCCTGACCGCCGCCGCCGAGTCGATGGGGATCGAACGCCTCCGCGTCATCGAGACCGGCCTCGACCCGGTGACGGCGGAGCGGGAGCAGTGGGACGACGGGAACAACACGCTCGCGCTGGCACCGGGCGTGGTGGTGGCCTACGAGCGCAACGTGGAGACCAACGCCAGGCTGGAGGCCCAGGGCATCGAGGTGCTGCGGATCTCCGGCTCCGAACTCGGGTCTGGCCGAGGCGGCCCGCGCTGCATGTCCTGCCCGCTCGTCCGCGACCAGGTCTGAGACATCGACCGCACCGGCACCGGCCGAAAAGGCATGCCCCGGTGCCGGGTGGGGGTCCGCGGTGGGCCGTTCGCCCCGCGACCGGGTGAGCGGGACGGGAGGCGGCGCGACCGCGCCCACGGACGCCCCTTCCCGCCCGCTACCCCGCCCGGGCGGGAGGCCGGTGCCGTCCCGACCACCTGCCGCGCCCGGCCTACCGGCTCGTGGAACCGAGGTAGCCGCCCAGCCCGGACCCGAGGCCCTGGCCCGTGGGTGTCCCCACCGTCCACAGGACCGATCCGTGCGCGGCGTCGACGTCGACCAGGGCCAGGCCGTCCAGACCCGTCACCCGCCACGGCTGCCAGTGGCGGTCGCTGCGCCGGAGCAGGTAGGGACCACCCTCCGCGGTGCGGCCCACCGCCACCGGCTCGCTCCGGTAGACGGTCACGGCTCGCAGATCGGCGTCGGCGATGGGCGTGTCCGGGATCGACCAGTGCCGCCCGTCCCATTCGGCCAGGAACGGGCGGGGTTCGGCGTCGCCGTCGTGCGCCAGGGCACGGCCCACCGCCCACGCCTCGCGGTCGCTGACCCCGACGACGTCGAGGAGCACGACCGATCCGTCCTCACCCGCCGGCCCCGCGTGTTCCGCCCAGGAGCGGCCGTCCCACCGCAGGATCAACGGAGCGTCCAGGTCGGGGCGTTCCCCGACCACCCACACGTCCGATGCGTTCCTCGCGTGCGCGGCGGTGAGCCGGGCCCGCCCGGCCACGGGGGGCTCCTGGACGTGCCACCGGCCCTCCGTGGCCGTCCGGTGTAGCAGCAGGGGCCGTTCGCCCCCACCCGGCGGCCGGGTCGTCCCCACCACCCACACCTCACCCGAGGACGCCACGGCGACGTCGACCAGCTCCGCCCGCCCGGCGTCACCCGACGCCGGAACGGCCTCGGTGGTCCACCGAACGCCGTCGAACCGCCACACCAGCCCGCCGCCCACCGCCCAGACCTGGTCGGGTGCCGGGCCGGCGACCGCGGCTGGTTCGGCGAGCCCGGGCAGGCGCAGCGCGGTCCACACGCCGTCCCGTTCGTGCAGCGCGACCGGCCCCTGGTCGTCGACCCCGACCGCGACCGTCCGCCCGTGACCGATACCCGCCACCCCGGTGAACGCGACAGGACCGTTCACCCCGGGCTCGGCCGCGACCCAGTCCCCGAAACCGGGCGCCGAGGACGCGTTCGCGGAGACCGCGAACAGCGCGGACACGAGCAGCATCCCGAGGGATACCACCGCCAATGGGCGAGTTCGTTCCATCTTCCGACTCCTTGTCCCGGTGTTGGGTGGATGCGGCGCTCGGGCTCGACCGCGACCGAGGCCGGCCTGACGACGCCGCGATCATGGCAGCGGCACCGCCTCGGGCACGAACGCTCATCCACAGGGGAGAACCACCCCTGAACTGCGAGGATTACCGGAGGTCACCAACTTCTCACCCAGACGAGCGGGCCGCGCCGGGACAGGTCAGGAATACGTGGTTTGGTTAAGCGAACCTCAGAAATATGAGGCAACACAAAGGAAAGGAAGCCTCACCTGTGGGCGCGAAAGAATTCGTGAGACACGTCGCCACAAGTCGTCACACTCTCAACGACCCACTACGATGAATTCATGTCCGTCTCCGCGAAGAAGATCCAGCATGTCGAGTCGACCTTCCACTCCCTGTTGCGAGCCCAGGTTCGCAACGAGTTCACCGCCTCGCAGCAGTACGTGGCAGTGGCGGTCTGGTTCGACTCCCACGACCTTCCCCAGCTGGCCAAGCACTTCTACCAGCAGGCCCTGGAAGAGCGGAATCACGCGATGATGATCGTCCGCTACCTCCTCGACAACGACCTCGACCCCGCCATTCCCGGTGTCGACGAGGTGCGCAACGAATTCGGTGAGGTGGAGGAACTCATCGCCCTGGCCCTCGAACAGGAACGGGAGGTGACCGAGGAGATCATCGCGCTGGCGAAGGCCGCCAGGGCGGAGGACGACTACCTCGGCGAGCAGTTCATGCAGTGGTTCCTCAAGGAGCAGGTCGAGGAGGTGGCGCAGATGTCCACGTTGCTCAACGTGGTGCGCCGCGCTCAGGGCAACCTGTTCGAGGTGGAGAACTTCCTCGCCAGGGAGACCGTCGGGGACGGTGGTTCCGACCCGACCGCGCCCGAGGCCGCCGGCGGCGCGCTCTGACCGGGCTCGGGGTCCGCACCGCGCGGGCGTTCCTCAGCCCGCCACCTGCGGCCGGGCCAGGAACCGGGACGGCTCGCCCGTCCAGGTGATCACGAGCTGGTCCGACGCGCGGGCGCAGGCGAGGTGGAGGAGACGTCGTTCGCGCCGCTCCAGCAGCCTGGCGAACCCGGCCGCCCCCGCCTCCGAGAGGTTCCGTGCCGGTAGCCGTTCCGCGTCCGCTCCCACCACGACGACCCGTCGGAACGCGCAGCCGACCGCATCGACCAGCGTGCCCACCCACACCGACACCGCCCCCTCCGCGACGACCCCGCCGAGCCGTACGCCACCGAGGCCCGCCGAGGCCAACCGCCGGGCGAGCACATCCGCCTCGTGGGCGGTGGTGGCTAGCACGGCGGTGCCCCCGTCCGCACCGTGCCGGACCCGCCAGGCCCGGACGAGCTCCACGACTCCCCGCCGCTCCTTCTCGGCCGTGTCGAAGGCGAGGAAGGACGCGGCCGGACCAGCGCGCCCCGATCGGAGCCCGCTCCCACCGCCCACGTCGACGAGGTCGCCGAAGAGATCGGAGCGGGTCCGGACCAGTTCGAGGGTGGCTCGTCGCTCGTGGACCAGCTCAACCGACTCCCCCACCTCGGGACCACCGAGTTCCTGCTCGGTGGTGGTCGTCCGCTGCGAGGTGTCCACGCAGAGCAGGACGTCGTCCGGCCCGACGGGAACGAGGGCGCGCAACAACCGCCAGTGGGTCGGGTCGAGGTCCTGGGCGTCATCCACCACCAAGTGGTGGTAGCGGGTGACCCTCGGTGCTCCGGTCTCCCGCGCCGCCCGCTCGGCCAGGTCGGCGGCCGTACGGGCGAGGACCGAGCTGGTCATCGCTCCCCGGTCCCGGAGGTGGTCCTCGAAGCGACGGGCGAGCCGCCAGACCGTCGCCCGCTCGGCCGGATCCAACTCGACGGCCCGGTCGCCCCGGTCCGCCGCGAGGTAGCCGTCGAGACCGGCCAGCCCACGCCCGCCGAGCACCTCCCGGTACTCGGCCGTGAGGAAGGCGGGGGTGAGCACGGCCCGCTCCCGCGCGGACAGCTCCGCCGACCGTTGGAGGACGGCTCGCCACTCCTCCGCCTCCGCCCGTCCCACCCCGGACGGACCGCCGTCCGAGGCTTCGGCCCGCACCCGTCTCGCCAGCTCCCCGACGTCGCGCACCTCGACGCGACGCGACACGGACGCCTCGACCAGACCCGCCAGCCTGGCACGCATCGCCTCGGACCGTCGCTCGTCGGGCACGACCAACAGCACCCTGGCATCCGGTCGCCGGCGAGCCAGGACGATCGCGCGGTGCGAGGCGACCGTCGTCTTCCCCGTTCCCGGCCCACCCAGGACCCGTACCGGGCCCGGGCCCCACTCCCGGAACGCGATCCAGCGCTGCACCGGGTGCGGGTAGAACCACCAGTCGGTCGACGTGGCCTCCAGCAGCCCGTCCACCGTCGTCGGCGAGTCGACGACGGCGAACTCCATCGCGGCCGCCGGGTGTTCGACGGCGGCGACCAGGTCGACCCGCTCGGCTCCCTCGGACACCGGGTCGAGCCCGTAGGTCCGACGCACGGTCGCCGCGCTGTCGCCGGCCGCCAGGTCCAGGACGACGTACCGCTGCCACTCCGGGGCGTCGGTCAGCAGCTCGACGAGCTGACCTGGACCACCCGCGCGCACCGCGCTGGCCGCCAACCACCGCGGCAGCCCCAGGTCCGTGAGCTCGCTGAGCGGCCGACGCGACAGCGGCCCCCCGGCACCCTCCCCGTCGCCCCCGGACGAGTCCGGCCGGCCGTTGTCGCCCTCCCCCACGAAGGCGTCCCGCAGCACCTCGAACACTCCGTTGACGGGGTTGGGGCGGGCCCGAACACCGGTGGCGCACCGCAGGGCCGCCTCCCTCGACCGGAGCGCGACCAACACGTGGAGTCGGCGCTCCGTGTCCCCGAGGGAGACCACGACCGCCCGGTGCTCCTCCGGCAGGGCCGCGACCCAGGACACCGAACCCGCGCGCACGACCACCGCCTCCCCCTCGGGGGTGTCCTCACCTGTCCCAAGCCGGTGGACGAGGTCGCGGACGGCACGTCGCAACCGTTGCGGCCCCCGCCAGGCGCCACGACGACGGGCCTCGACGGGAGGCACCCGGTCGAGCCGCTCCCTCACCGCCCGCAGCCCGACCCTGAACTCCTTCGCGACGACGACGGTGCCCATCCGCCACGCCTCCTCCCACCCGCGAGCCCCCGGCGATCCTGCCCGGTGCCGCCCGCCGCGCCACCCGAGGACCCCCTGATCGAGAGACTGGCACGACCGTCGACATCGCGCGGCCCCCCGGCGACGTCCGCCGGCCCAGGCCCGCCTCGGCGGCCCCGCGCACTCGCGGACCAGCCGTCGAAGGTGCCGTCGCCGGCGGGTGGACCACGTCAGGCCCGGCCACGGACCAGCCGGGCGTCGAACTGGCCCTTCCCAGGACCGGCGGCGTCGAACTCCCCGCTCGCCCCGGCGGGACCCCGGGACCGTCCGGCGTGGGCGCCGGCACCGGCGCGGTCGGCTTGAGTCAGGGAGCGCCCACCTGGACCACCAGCTCCTCGAGCCGGCCCACCAGGCGACGGGCATCGCCCGAGACGAAGGTGAACCAGCGGCGCCCGTCCGGTCCGGGCCGGTGCTGGGCCAGGTGCCTGCCACGCGCGGTGTCGACGAACTCCACGGTGTGGTCGGCCCGTCGGCGGCCGGCGAGCGGGTCGAAGCCGCGCACGCTGAACTCCCCGGCCCGCAGCCGGTTCGCCGTCAACGCCTCCGCGAGGTGGCCGGCCTCACCAGTTCGGAGTCCCGCGCGGCGCAGGGCGCTCCTGAGCCGCCCCACGTCCCGTCCCGCCTGGTCCGCCGCCACGGTGATCGGGTCGGAGGGATGGCTGATCGAGGGCCCGCCACCGCCGGGCACGGGAGGCAGCACCGCGGCGGCGCGGTAGGCCACCGAGGTGGGCGGGATCGGTTCGAGGACGACCGTCCGTGCCCACTCGTCCTCGTCCGGCTGGTCCCGAAGGATCGCCACCACCCCGAAGGTCCCCTCGCGGGCCGCGACGGCGTTCCAGCCCTGGCCCCCCACCTCCTCGACCGCCACGGACACCGCGACCGCTGGTCGGGCGAGCGTCTGGAACGCGCGGTGCAGGAACGGGTGCGGTTCCCCTCCGTCCACCCACCGCTCCGCCTCCAGCTCCCGCCAGGCCCGCCGCAGCAGGACCCGGCGCTCGTCCTGAGTGGTTCCGCGACCGCCCGCCAGCAGCGTCGGCGGCAGCGCCAGGCCGAGCCGAACGCGGATGGAGTCCACCTGCGCCACGGAGAGGCGCACCTGGTCCTGGGCCGGCATGGCGCCTCACCGCTCCTCGTGGGGACGGTTCATCCCGTCCAGCACCGGTGGAGCCACCCGACGGTCGTCATCGAAAAGGGACTCCATCTCGACGAGGTAGTCGGCGCGCCGGTGGGAGGGGGTGTCGTCCGTCTCCGACGACCTCCCGGCGGTTGACCCGCCGGGTACGCCACCGAGGCCGGTTCCGGGGCCGCCGGCCGCCGGGCCGGGCCTGCTCGGGGAGGTGGTACCGCCCCCCGCCACGCCAGGGCCCGGACCCAGCGGGGCGGTACCGGATCCACCTGGGCCGGGACCGCGTCCAGGCGGTGCTCCCGCTCCGGAACCGGGGTGGCGCGCCGCCATCCCGAAAGGTCCCGGTCCCGGACCACCGGCCGTCGGGCCCGCACCGGAGGACACCCCGGGTGAGGTCGTCGTCCAGGACGGTCCGCCCGTTTCCCGCGTCGCCCACCGCGTTTCCACCGCCGGCGCCTGACCGGCGGCGGAGGGTTGCGGGATGGCGCCGGCCGGCTGCCCGCCGGGTGGGGCCGCCTCGACGTCCGGGTCCAGGTCCGGGGATGGTCCGCCTCCGCTCCTCGGAACGCGGGGCCCACCACCGTCCACCGGGTCGGCTCCCCCCTGCCACCCAGTGCGCTCGTCGCGCGGCGACATCACCGGGGCCGAGGACGGCTCCACCACGGAGTCAGGCGGGTGCACCTCGGACACGGGCGTGACCGGAGGAGGCGCGGCGACCCGGAGCTCACCGACCCGGGCCTGGGGGTCGAAACCGAGGGTGGAGCCCAGCACGCCGTTGGAGTTGCCCTGGTACTCCACCATCACGTCCCGGGCGCGCTGGTTGTCCTGGTCCCAGGAATCCATCGCGTCGGCGTAACCGGTCAGGCCTGGCAGGATCGCGTCCAGGAAACCCTTCTCCGGCCTGGGTTGGCCGATGGGCACCAGTGACCGGGCGCTCTCCAGGTACTCGGCCTGGAGGTGGACCGCGTGGGCCGCCTCCACGGCCTGGGCCCCGCACTCCTCGGCGAAGCCCGCCAGGGGCAGCGTGGAGGATCGGAAGGCCTCCGCGGCCTCCCCCTCGTGGGAGTCGACCGAGGCGCGCACCGTCGCCGCGAGGTACTCGGCGAGCGCCCGGAACGACTGGGCGATCTCCATCCAGGTGACCACCATCTCCTGCGGGTCGGCCCCCTCCCGGTCCGTGCGCAGCGCGGCCGAGATCGCCTGGGCGTTGGTGTGCTCCCAGGAGTAGTTGGCGCGGTTCAGGTTGATCCCCATCACTCCCCCGTCGTTCTGGGTTCCTCCGTCAGTCCCCCGTGGGCAGCCGCACCAGGACGGCGCGGGCGACGTCGGCGGCCCGGGCGCACGGGTCCGACTCCTCAGCCTCGGTCACGCCGTCCTCCAGGTAGAGCGCGTTGTCGGACTGCACGACGAACTGCTGGTCGTGGGCGGTCCCCACGAAGACCTGGCAGTTGCCCATCTGCTCGACGTGCTGCGCGGCGACGGCCGGGTAGCCCTCGATCGTGATCGGGGTGAACACGGCGTAGGCGTCCTTCCGGTCGTACACCTCGCCCAACCCGGTGCGCCCGATGTCCCGGTACACCGCCGCGTCGGTGGCGGTGACCCGGTTGCGCCACAGGCACGGTTCGAACGGCCCGGTCGGCCGTTCCAGTTCCCCCTCCGGGGCCAGCCCGAGTTCCTCGGCGGCGTCCGGCGGGAGCAGGTCGCAGGGCTCGAGCGCCCGCATGTCGATCGGGTTCTCCACCGGCGGGTACCGGGGGTCGGCCGGCGGCTGCTTCGACTCCGAGGGCGCGCCCGCACCCGCGCCACCGGGATGCGCCTGTCCGGCCTCACCGGAGGGCAGCGCCACCGCCAGGTAGGCCACCACCACCCCGGCGACCAGCACCACGGCGCCCCCGGCCCACCACTTCCCACTACCTGCCATGCCCGTCTCCCGCGTGGTCGACCCGCCCGTTCGGCCACTGGAACTCGACCGGTTGAACGGCGTTCGTCTCCTCCATGGACTCGTACTGGTGGAGCGCCGCCGACAGCGCTCCCACCTGGTGCTTGATGGCGAACGCGAGAACGTCGATCGCCGCGGTCAGCGACTGGTCGTCCGGGTCGAGCGCCAGCCTCCTGAACTCCCTGGTGGCGTTGGTGCTCACCCTGTCGTCGCCCCGGAAGGACAGCAGCTCGAACCGCTCCGCCATCCGCCGGATATCCCGCAGCAGATCAGCGTGAACATGGTTCAAATTCGCGATCACTTGCGGAAGCGATTCCGGATCGAGATAGTATGAATCCTGACTCACGTTACCCCCCGACTGACCACCCGACCAACGCCGCGCGATTCCGCGACCGACACCCGGGACAAGTGCGGTCCGGCCGTATTCGAAATTCCTTTCGCGTGAACCGGACCCACATCACCAGGGGCGCCAGCCCCCTCACCACCAGGAATAGCCGCCGGCCGCCGCCAGCGCACACCCCCGGACCATGCGTCGACAACATGCTCTCACCGGTGCGGTCACACCACGGCTACCGTCTCACGAGACACACCCAATCTCGCCGTGGAATATTGTCCAGACCATAACGGCGATACACAACCCCCTTCCGGGGAAAATGTGTGATCGGCTCGCGCGCTTCCGGTCGCGCACCGGGAGCTCGTCCACACGAATACGCGCGGCGGTGAGCGCGGCTCCGCCGACGAGTCCGGACAGGACGACCCCGCCCTGGCCGCACCCCCGTCGCGTACGGGATGACCTCGCCCCATCCAGGAGCGCACCAGCGAGTCGCGCGGCACCGGCAGCCCGAGGAGACAACCGCCGGCGTGTCAGGAGGAACTCCGGGCACGCCCGCATCCGGTCGCTCGCCTGCCGGCGTCCCCGTCGGCACTGGACTCCGAACCCGCGTCCCCACCGAGGTTGGCGGATGGCGTTTCCGCGTGGAGGCGCACGACGGTCTCCGCCTGCCACTCCGGTGGGAGAATCGCCAACAGGATCCCATTCCAACCCGCGACGCGAATTCGTGTGCGCCAGGTCGCAATGGAGATGACAGGCAAAGAAGGAACGCGGTACCGTGCTCGCCGCTCTTTCCGCGCGGCGCGGGCGCAACCGGACAAAGAAAAGGTCCCGCCCGCGCATTCCGCTGTTTCACTCACCCTGTGGGAGTAATTCGTGTCCTCTGTTCGGCCCAGCGTCGTGTTCCTCGTCGCGGCCGCCCTGCTCACCGGCTGCGCGGGAGGCGAGGAGCCGGCGGCTCAGCCCTCCGCCACCCCGTCCGCGCCGCCGTCGTCGTCCGCCCCCGCCGAGCCAGGCGCGGGCGGGGAGGACCTCGGCCTGGCCGAGGTTGACCTGTGCGCGTTGCTGACCGAGGAACAGCTGGCGGAGTTGGGAGTGAACGACGAGCCGATGTCCCCGCCGGCCGATCCCGACCACCCCTCCGTGCGGGAGTGCCGCCTCCCCACGCTCCACGAGGACTCCTTCGGCCTCTACTCCCTAGCCCTGGTCCCGGCCGAGGACGCTGACGCCCTGGTCGACGCACTGGGCCTGGACTCGGGCGACGGTACCGAGATCGGTGGTCTCCCCGCCACGACCTACCCGGCCGCCGAGGGCAGTCCCGAGGTGTGCGCGTTCGCGGTCGACCTGGCACCGGACCAGTTGCTCCTGGCCGCCCGGATGGTGGACGGCGTGGAGACGACGGCCGCGCGGACCTGCGAGGAAGCCAGCACGGCGGCCGAGTACGCCGTCGAGGCCCTGCTCGACCTCTGACGGACGGATGGACGGGCGGATCCGGGACAGTCGGACGGCATGCCGCGCCGCTCCCGTGCCCGTCACGACCGGGCCGATCCGCCCGCCCCTCGGGCTGGCGCCACCCCGTCCGCCATCCTCGGTCCCGCCCAGGAGGGCGGGCCACCGCCGTTCCACCGGGAATTCCACGACGAATTCGGACGAGGGTCGGTGAGGAATTACCCAACGGGTTCTTCCTGGCGGGAATCCACCACTGACGTGAGCGCCGGATCGCGACACGCGTTCCCGCGCCGTGCGGCACGATCGCGTGCCCGTCGTTCATCCTCACCGAACCGAACCGAACCGGACCGCGTGGAGAAACCGGTTCCGTTCGCGCTTTCCCCCTTCCACTCACCCTGCGGAGTATTTCGTGCCCACTGTTCGGCCCAGCGTCGTGCTCCTCGTCGCGGCCGCCCTGCTCACCGGCTGCGCGGGAGGCGAGGACGCCGCGGCCCACCCCTCTGGATCGCCGTCCGCCCCCACGCGGACGGCGGTCCCGTCCCCGCCCACGGGTGGGGTCGACGTCGACCGGGAACACCTCGACGTCGCGGACGTGAACGCGTGCGCCCTGCTGACCGAGACCGAGCGGCGCTACCTGGGGTTGGCGGACCAGCCGCGACCCAAGCCGCTCGTGGGGGACCCCGCCGGGATGGAATGCCGGTTCGTCTCGGCTGACGGGGACTCCCTCGGCTTCTACTCCATCGCCGTGTGGCCGTCCCGCAACGGCGCCTCCTTCGGCGACGAGCTGGGGCCGGAGCAACGGTACGGCCTGGTGGTCGCCGGCTACCCGGCCACGGGTTACCACGCGGGGGAGGACTCGCCCGAGGTGTGCGCCATCGGGGTGAGTGTGGGGCGCAACCAGGCGATCGCGGTGGCACGATTCGCGACCGGTCCGCTGCTGACGGCGGAACGGACCTGCGATGAGGCGCACGGAGCGGCGGAACGGGCCGTCCACGCCCTGCTGGACCCCGCGCGCCAGGACGAGCTGCGCGGCGAGCGACCCGGTGATCTGACCGTCTCCCTCGGAGACCGCCCGGCCGACCTCGACCTCACCGACGTGGACAGCTGCGCCCTCGTCGACGAGGGGACGCGGGAGTCGCTGCGCATCACCAACGCCCACCACGCGGTGGTGCGCGCGGGCAGCCGGTGCGACCAGCCGGGCTCCTGGTCGAACCTGGAGGTCCACTACACACTGCTCGCCGTCCGGCGGAACGCCGCTGCCCTGGCGGAGCACGCCGACCCGGAGGACGTCCAACGGCTGAGCCTGAGCGGTTACCCGGCGGTGTGGGTCGCCGGCGACACCACCCAGGGGTGCGTGCTCGCCGTGGAGGTCGACGACGGGCAGGCGCTCGTCGTCGAACACGAGGTGTACCTCGACGAGGACTCGCTGCTCGTACCGCCCTGCGAGGCCGCCGCGCTCATGGCCACCTCGGCGCTGCGCACCCTCGCCGCGGACCAGGGGCTGCCACTCCCGGACGGCCCGAGGGGCTGACGGGGGAACCTGAGCGTTCGTGGTTGGCTGTCACACGAAAGGACGGGGAGGACGACATGCGCGGGGACCGGGAGGCCTGGCCGACGACGGTCGACCAGGCCGAGGCGGCGGAAAGGGCGCTGCGCCCCCTGGTGGACCTGAGCGGCAGGAGTCCCGCCCGGGTGCGGACGGTGGCCGGGCTGGACGTCGCATACGCCACCGGCTCCGAGCGCGTGGCCGGCGCGGTGGTCGTCCTCGACGCCACCACGCTGCGCCCGGTGGACGAGGCGGCGGTGGTGGGGACCGCCGCCTTCCCCTACGTACCCGGGCTGTTCGCGTTCCGGGAGCTACCGCCACTGCTCGACGCCCTCGAGCGCCTGACGACCACGCCCGACCTGCTGCTGTGCGACGGGCACGGCATCGCCCACCCCAGGCGGTTCGGCCTGGCCTGCCACCTGGGCGCGCGCACCGGGCTGCCATCCGTGGGCGTCGCCAAGAACCGGCTGGTCGGGGACCACGAGGCACCCGGTCCGCGCCGGGGAGACCACGCTGACCTGCTCGACGCGGACGGCACGACGCTGGGACGCGTGCTGCGCACCCAGGACGGGATCCGGCCGGTCCACGTCTCGGTGGGACACGCGATCGGTCTGGCCCCGGCGGCGGAATGGGTGCTGCGGTGCTCGCCCCGCTTCCGGCTCCCCGAGACCACCCGGCTGGCCGACCAGCTGTCCCGGCGGGCCCTCCGCGCGGCGACCTCGGGGACCGGCGTCAGCGGATGGTGATCTGGCGGCCGGTGAGCCCGTTGCGGGCCCGGCGCTCCGAGGCGTCCAGCGGCTGCTCGTCCAGTGAGGCCAGCGCCTCCTCCAGCCGGCGGCCGAGTTCGGCGGCGGGCTGCTCCCACTCCTTGGCGTGCGACTCGGGGTCGAGGTCCCACACCGGCACCAGCAGCCCGTGCGCCCGGAACGACCCGGCGTACCGGCTGCCCTCACCCAACGCCAACTCGCCCCGAGCCGACAGGCGGGCCAGCGCGTCCAACAACCGCTCCTCCGGTTCCCGCCGCACCCACCGCAGGTGCGCCTTCTCACCGGCGTCCACCCAGTAGGCGGCGGTCACGCCCTCGGCGGCCAGCCGTTCCGTCGGCATGATGGCCGTGTTGGCGCGTTCCAGGGACAGCTTCACCTCGGCGGAGGGCTCGGTGTCCTCGGGGATCCACCAGGAGAAGTCCGGGTGGATCCGGACGTCGAACGGCGCGTCGGCGACGAGCAGGTCCTGGAGGCGGGGGCCTCCCTCGGCGGTGTCCGGGCCGACGGTGGGCAGGCTGTCACCCGCTTTGGCGGTCCTGGCCCACTCGACCGCCCGGGCGATGTCCCGGCTCACGTCACCGGACCTGGTCTGCACCTGCAGCCCGACGAACGCCTTCCCGTCTGCCCGCACCAGGGCGGCGGCCGCCATCGGCAACACGCTCGCGAGCACCACCGTCCGGTCTGTCGGCGGGTCCACGAGCGTCAGTTCGACGGTGGCCGAGGGAACGAACTCGCGGAGGGCGATCAGCTCGGGTTCCACGGACAGCCCGTCGAAGGGCCTGGTCACGATGACGTTCGTCGCGCCGCCCTCGGCGCCGTGACAGGCCTTGTACCGCTTGCCGGATCCGCACGGGCAAGGCTGGCGTGGGTTGACGCCCGACTCGGCGCGCTTCTTCCCCCTGGTAGCGGTGCGCTTGGCCACCCGGACCTCCTGGTGAGTCCCGGCGCCGGCCGGCGGCCCACCGATCCGGCCGCACCGTTCCCGGCCGGGTGTCGCTGGCCAACGCCGAACGGGCGCCACATGTCGATATGCCGGTACGGCGACGAGACGCCGTGACGGTGTCCCCCGCTCGGGGTCACACCGCGTCAGCGACGGTAGCCGACGAGTGGTTCGCGAGGGTCCGCAGGGTCGCGGCTGGCGCGTCCGTGGCGATGTGGTGGACGCCGAGGTCCGCGCAGAGCCGGATGTCCGACGGCTCGTTCACCGTCCAGCAGTAGACGTCGTTGCCGTGGGAGGCGGCGCGGCGCACGTAGTCGGGATCGGAGCGCACCAGGTCGATACCGGGTCCGGCGTGGTCGGCCCACGGCGGCAGGGAGCCGTCCCGCCGGCGGCCGGCCAGGGACCGCATCAGGAGCACCGTGGGCAGCGTCGGCGCGTACTGACGGACACGGCGGACGGCGCTCGGGGAGAAGGACATGACGGTGACCGGCGCGGTGCCGTCCGCCCCCGGTGCGAGGAGGCCGTGGTCGGACAGGTCGGCGACCAGCCTGCGTTCCACGAGGTGGCGGTAGCGGACTGGATGTTTGGTCTCGACGAAGAGCCGGATCGGTCGTTCGGTGTCGCGGACCATGCCGAGCAGGTCGGTGAACCGCAGCAGACCGAGGTCGGGCAGGTCGGGCGCGGCGAGTGGCGGCGGGGAACCCCCCTCGGGGAGGGCGGAGAACCCTCGGACCGACTGGTGGTCCGGTCCCCGCCCGGCCTTGCCGTCCCGGTCGTAGCGGTGGGCGGCGAGCCGGTCGAGGGGGAGGGCGCTGACCACTCCCCGTCCGGTGGACGTGCGGTCGATGCGCCGGTCGTGCAGGCAGACGAGGTGACCGTCCCTGGACAGCCGGACATCGCATTCGAGCCCGTCGGCGCCCTGCTCGATCGCGAGGGCGTAGGCCGCCCGGGTGTGTTCGGGGAGGTAGGCGGACGCTCCCCGGTGCGCGACCACTGCTGGTGGCATGCCCGACAGCATGCCCACACGGGGTTAACGGGAGGTGACCGGCGAGGGGCGCCGGGCCGATGGCCCGTCGACACCTCGGCCGGGTGAGCTGGCCAGCTGTGACGGGGCTCGCGACGGGTGGCGGGTGTCCGGGGGCGGGCACGGCGGACGGCGGCGCACCCGGACGACCGCACACGGGGAACAAGCCCGGTGACCAGCGGTAACGACCGCCCCTCCCTCCGAGACCGCATGTGGACGCCAGGCCGGGCGGAGCACTACGGTGCGCGGGTGCGCGCTGTCTCCCGTTCTGGTTCCTCCGCCCTCTTCGATCCGGCGGACCCCGGCTTCCTCGCCGATCCGTACCCCACCTTCGCCCGGCTCCGGGAGGCCGGCGAGGTGCACTGGCACGAGGGCCTCGGGCTGGCGGTAGCCGTCTCGCACACGGCCTGCTCCGCGCTGCTGCGGCACCGTTCGCTCGGCCGGGTGTGGACCGACGCCCGGCCCCTGGAGGCTTTCGTCGACTTCAACCTCCTGCACCGCAACTCCCTGCTGGAGAACGAGCCTCCGACGCACACCCGGCTGCGGAGGCTGGTGGCGAAGGCGTTCGGGCGCGGTCACGTCGAACGGCTGCGGCCCTGGGTCCGGGACCTGGCGGACCGGCTGGTGGCGGAGCTGGCGGAGCGGATCGCGGACGAGGGCTCGGCCGACCTCCTGGACCGGGTCGCCGGGCCACTGCCGGTGTGGGTGATCGCCGAGCTGCTCGGGGTGCCGGAATCCGACCGGGATCTCCTCCAGCCCTGGTCGAACGCGATCGTGAAGATGTACGAGTACGGCCTGGACGACCACCTCCGGCGCGACGCGGAGCGGGCTTCCGGCGAGTTCGTGGCCTACCTGCGGGACCTGGCGGAGCTGCGCCGGCGCCGGCCGGGGGACGACCTGGTCAGCGACCTCGTCGCGGTGACGGACGAGGACGGGGGGCGGCTGTCGGAGGACGAGCTGGTGGCCACCGCCGTACTGCTGCTGATGGCCGGGCACGAAGCCTCGGTGAACGTGGTGGGCAACGGGATGGTGGCGCTGTTGACCCACCGCTCGGAATGGGAGCGGCTGCGCGCCGACCCGCAGCTGCTCCCGGTCGCCGTGGAGGAGTTGATCCGCTACGACTCACCGCTCCAGCTGTTCGAACGCACGGCGCTGGAGGAGGTGGAGATCGGCGGCCACGTCGTCCGGCCCGGGGAGAAGATCGCGGCGCTGCTGGGAGCAGCGGCCCGGGACCCCCTGGTCTTCGCGGAGCCCGACCGCCTCGACGTGGGCCGGTCCACCAATCCACACCTGGGGTTCGGTGCGGGTATCCACTACTGCCTCGGCGCTCCGCTGGCGCGCATCGAGGTGGTGTCCGTCCTGGAGTCGCTGCTCCGCCGGCTGCCCGCCCTCCGCCTCGCGGGCACGGCGGAGCGGCGACCGGAGTTCGTGATCCGGGGGTTTCGCACCCTGCGGGTGACGGCGGACTGAGTCGGGCGTGGCCGGAGGGCGGCCGCATCGCGAGCGGTCGGTCGCCAACGCGTCCCCCGGTGGGGCGGGTGTGCTGCCCTACGGCCTGAGCCGTGTCTCACCCACGGCGATGCGAACACCGTTTCCGATGGTCCATTCGGGCGACAACTGGCCCGCGCATTGCCTAGCGGGCAACATTCGTCAGAGCATGTACGGGTGAGTGAGCTGATGACCGAACGCACGGTCCTCACCACTTTGGCCGTCATCGGAGTGCTCGGCATGTTCGTGATGCTCTGCCGAGCCCGCCGGGTCAGCACCTCCGTCGAGGACGCCACCTTGGCCGCACTGCACCGCGTGTCCGCGGCCGGTCCGGCCCTGCGTTCCGGGCTCACCCTCGAGGCCACCGACCGGGCGACGCCGCACCTCAGGCAGCTGCTCAACTGCGTGGCGATCGGCCTGGCGGACGAGAGCGGGCTGTTGAGCTGGGACGGGGAGGCCAACCACCACTACCAGGACCTCTCGACCGCGATCGACGTCGTCGTCAGCACCGGCAAACGGGAACACGTCAACCACGGAGACCTCGACTGCGACCGCCGGTCGTGCCCGATGCGGCACGCCCTCGTCGTGCCGTTGACCGTGGAGGGCGAGGTGCTGGGCGCCCTGGTCGTCATCGCCGCCAACGGCGGCAAGCGGTTGATCAGGGCTTCCACCGAGCTGGCGCACTACGTGTCCGGTCAGCTGGAGCTGGCCGAGCTCCAGGAGTCCCGGGAACGGCTGGCCAGGGCCGAGGTGCAGGCCCTGCGCGCCCAGATCTCGCCGCACTTCGTCTACAACGCGCTCAACACCATCTCCTCACTGGTCCGCACCGATCCGGACGAGGCGAGGGACCTGCTCCAGGACTTCGCGGAGTTCACCCGGTACGCGTTCCGGGCGACGGGCATGTTCACCACCCTGGCGGAGGAACTGCGCAACGTCGACCGCTACCTGACGCTGGAACGGGCGCGGTACGGGGAGGACCGGCTGCGGGTGCAGTTGCGGATCGCTCCGGAGGTGCTGCCCGTGGTGGTGCCCTTCCTCGTGCTGCAACCACTCGTGGAGAACGCCGTCCGACACGGCCTCGCCGGGAAGAAGGGCGGCGGGACGGTCACGGTGGCGGCCACCGACGTGGGTTCCGAAGCCCTGATCAGCGTCGAGGACGACGGCATCGGAATGGACCCCGCACGGCTGAACCGCGAGCTGGCGACCGCCCACCTCACCGGTGCCCACGTCGGGCTCGGCAACATCCACGACCGCATGCAGTCCGTCTTCGGCGACCAGTACGGCCTGGTGGTGGAGACCAACGTCGGGGCGGGCATGCGGGTCATGTTGCGGGTGCCGAAGTTCGCCCCGGGAGTGCGACCGGAAACCCCGCCGCTGAGCGAGCCCGAACCGCTGGACGATCTCGGCCCCGATCCCGATCCCGAGCTGGGCGGTGAGGCGGAGGGACGGGCCCCGGTGTCGGCGCCGCGTCCGGAGTGGACCGGCGGGCTCGCCGAGCGGGTCGAGGTGTCGTTGCCACCGAGGCGGGAGGGGGCGGGGCACGACCTGCCGCGACGGCGGCAACCCGCGGAGGACCAGGTTTCCGGGGGTCCCGCCGTCCGAGGTGAGCGGGCACGGGAACGGGCGGCCGCGTCGCGGTTCCGCGGGGCGACGACATCCGCTGATCACGCACCACCTCCCGACGCCGAGTCCCCGTAGGCTGTGCAGGCATGAGCATGACCGACAAGCTGACGTCGAAGCTCCCGGGCCGGCTCGGGGAGCGGGTCGACCGGTCGCCGATCGTCGCCGTGGTCCGCCTGCACGGCGTGATCAGCTCGAACCCGTCCCCGGTGAACCGGGGGACCATCAACCTGGCCTCCGTGGAGGCGCCGCTCACGCGTGCCTTCGGCCACGAGCGGCTGGCCGCGGTGGTGCTGCTGGTGAACTCGCCCGGTGGCTCTCCCACCCAGTCGGCGCTGGTCGCCGACCGGGTCCGCGAACTGGCCGACCGGCGGGCCCGCACCCGTGGCCCCGTTCCGGTGCTCGCGTTCTGCGAGGACGCGGCGGCCTCTGGCGGCTACTGGCTCGCCTGCGCGGCGGACGAGATCTACGCGCACCCGAGTTCGCTGGTGGGTTCGATCGGGGTGGTCAGCAGCGGCTTCGGGTTCACCGGCCTGCTGGAGCGGTTGGGTGTGGAACGCAGGCTGCACGCGACCAGCGAGCACAAGACGCGGCTGGACCCCTTCCTCCCGGAACGGGAGGACGACGTGGCCTGGCTGTTGGAGGTGCAACGGGACCTGCACGGTCAGTTCGTCGACTGGGTGCGCGCCCGCCGGGGCGACCGGCTGGCCGGCGAGGACGAGACGCTGTTCAGCGGCGAGGTGTGGACCGGGGCGAGGGCGCGGGAACTGGGGCTCGTGGACGGTCTCGGCACGTTGCGGAAGATCGTCTCCACCCGGTTCCCCGACGCCGAGATCGCCGTCTCGGAGCCGAAGCGCCCCCTCCTCGCCCGGCTCGGGCTCGGTGGTGCCTCGGGCAGCGGCAGCCGCGCCGGCGACTCACTACTTGCCGCAGTGGAGGGCCTGAACAACAGGGCCGTCTGGAGCCGCCTTGGTCTCTGATGGAGCAGGCACCATCACAACCAGCGATGAAATGTTCACACACTCGGGTGGACGAAGCACCTTGGCTCCCGAGAACCTTGATCGGCAGGATATGAATCTACGGTGACTGCTCAAGCCAACAACTCGGGTCTGATCGCGCTCGCGGTCGACGACGAGGACCGCGGGCTGGAGGAAATCACCTACCAGCTCAACCGGAGTTCGAGGGTGGCGCGGGTGCTGACCGCGTTCGACGCCGCCGAGGCGCTGCGCATCATCCGCAGCGACGATCCGGAGCTGCGGGCACGGGCGCAGGCGGGGCTCTGCCCGGTGGACGTGGTGTTCGCCGACATCTTCATGCCTGGCCTCGACGGCGTCGAGCTGGGCAAGGTGCTCGCGGCGTTCCGGGAGCCCCCGGCCGTCGTGTACGTCACGGGGGACGAGAACCGGGCGCTGGACGCCTTCGAGGTCGGGGCCATCGACTACCTGGTGAAGCCGATCAAGTCCGAGCGGGTCGACCGGGCACTGCGCACCATCGACCGGATGCGGCGGTCCAAGGAGGACCAGGCAGCCGCGACACCGGCCGAGGACGAGGTCATCCCGGTCGAGCTCGGTGGCACCACCAAGCTCGTCCCACGCTCCACCATCCGGTACGTGGAGGCGCAGGGCGACTACGCGCGCCTGCACACCACCGACGGCAGTCACCTCGTCCGGATCCCCCTGTCGCAGCTGGAGGAGCGGTGGAGCGAGGTGGGTTTCGCCCGCATCCACCGCTCCTACCTGGTGTCGCTGCCGCTGGTCAGCGAACTGCGGATGTCCTCGTCCGGGTACTCGGTCAGGCTCGGGGCCGGGGACCAGGCCATCGAACTCCCGGTCAGCCGCCGTCACACCCGCGCGTTGAAGGACAGGCTGGTGCGGGCCCCGAAGAACGGCTGGGGGCCGACTCGGTGAGCGCGACCGGGGAGGACCTCCCGAGCGCCGGCCCGGCGGGCCGGGTTCCGGCGGGTGGGCCTTCCCGCGCCTCCCGGCGAACCCGTCGGGACCGGACGACGCCACCCCGCCGGGTCCGGGTGGTCCTGGCCGACCGCCGAGGCAAACGGCGCGCGGTGCGGACCATCGTCGAACTGGAGGAACAGACCAGCGTCGGTGAGGCGCTGGTGCGCAGTCTCGTCCGCGCCCAGCTGCGGACCGCCCTGCTGCTGACGCTGACCACCCTCGGCACCATCGGGATCCTGCCCCTGCTGTTCTTCTGGCTTCCCGAGCTGGGCGCGTGGACCGTCGGGGACGTCAAGATCTCCTGGATCCTGCTCGGGGCGGCCCCGTTCCCGGCGATGCTCGTGGTCGGCCTGGTCTACCAGTGGCGGGCCGAGCGCCACGAACGCGACTTCATCGACATGGTGGAGAACTAGAAGGGGGTCCCCTGTGCCTTCCACCGAGCCGGGGGACCCGCTCCCCCCACCGCGACGGTCCGTGTCCGGAGTGATTGGTTAGCGTTGCCGCGTTCGGTTCGACGACATCGAGTAGGCATCGCATGCAGCTGAACCCCTGGGCGCTGTCGGGGATCGTCGTGATGGCCGTCGTCACCTTCGCGGTCGGCGTGTACGGATCGCGGTCCGCGCACACCACCTCGGACTTCCTGGTCGCGAGGCGGCTGGTGAACGCGGAGCGCAACGCGGCCGCGATCTCCGGGGAGTACCTGTCGGCCGCGTCGTTCCTCGGGGTCGCCGGCCTGGTCCTGCGGGACGGGGTGGACGGCCTCTGGTACCCGATCGGGTTCGCCGGCGGCTACCTGCTGCTGTTGATGTTCGTCGCCGCCCCACTGCGGCGGTCCGGGGCGTACACGCTGCCCGACTTCTCCGAGGCACGACTCGGCTCGGTCGGCCTGCGGAAGTTGACGGCACTGGTCGTGCTGGTCATCGGTTCCCTGTACGTGGTGCCGCAGTTCCAGGGAGCGGGGCTGACCCTGTCCACCGTCACCGGCCTGCCGAACGAGGTCGGCGTGGCGCTGGTCGCGCTCGTGGTGCTGGTCAACGTCTTCGGTGGCGGCCTGCGGGCCGTCACCCTGGTGCAGGCGATGCAGTACTGGGTGAAACTGTTCGCGATCTCGCTTCCGGCGTTCCTGCTGTTCACCGCGTTCCTCAGCACCCCATCGGCGGATCGGGGCGAACTGGTGGCGGACATGCCGCCCCGCTTCGAACGCGACACCACCGTGACGGTGGAGACCGACGTGGTGCTCACGGTCGCCCGGCCGGTGCTGCTCCGCGCGGAGGGCACGGTGAACGGGGCCCCCGTCTCCGGTGCGGTCTACTGGGCGGGGGACCGGCACACCGTCGCAGCGGGGACCGAACTCCGGTTCACGGCCGGTTCCGACGTCCCCGTCGTCGAGGGAGCGGTGGCCGACAACTCGTCCTGGGCGCAGCCCCAGGACAGGGGGCCGCAGGGCCTGTTCCACACCTACTCGCTGATCTTCGCCACGTTCCTGGGCACGATGGGGCTCCCGCACGTGCTGATGCGCTTCTACACCAACCCGACGGGCCACGCGGCCCGCAGGACGACACTGTTCGTCCTGGCGATGCTGGGCCTCTTCTACCTGTTCCCGACCGTCTTCGGAGCCCTGTCCCGGCTCTACGTGCCCGAGCTGCTGGTCACCGGCGACACCGACGCGGCGGTGCTGTTGCTGCCCACGGCGATGCTGGACAACTGGTTGGGCAAGCTGCTCGGGGCGATCACCGCCGCCGGGGCGTTCGCGGCGTTCCTGTCCACCTCGGCCGGTCTGGTCGTGTGCGTCGCCGGGGTGTTGTCGACGGACCTGCCCTCCGGCGGCCAGGTGCGGGACTTCCGGCTGTGGACGCTGGTGGCGACCGCGATCCCCCTGGCGGTGGCGATGGGGTTCTCCTCGTTGAGCCTCTCCCAGACGGTCGGCCTGGTCTTCGCCGTCGCGGCGTCGACGTTCTGCCCGCTGCTGCTGCTGGGTATCTGGTGGCGCGGTCTGACCGCGTGGGGAGCGGGTTGCGGCATCGTCCTGGGCGGCGGGCTGTCGGTGCTCGCGGCGGTGCTCACGGAGTGGGGGCCGCCCATGGACGGCTGGCTGGGCGTGCTGCTCGTCCAACCGGCACTGGTGACGGTGCCGTTGGCCTTCGCGACGATGATCACCGTCAGCCGGCTGACCAAGGACCGGGTGCCGCTCGACGTCGCTCGGATCATGCTCCGGATGCACGCCCCGGACCGGCTCGGCTTCATCCGGGACCGGGATGTCGAACGCTTCGGGGGGCAGGGGGGCCAGCGGCGGCCGGGGCGGCACCGCGCCCCCGAACCCGACTAGGCACCGGGGCCGTGGCCGGTGCCGCCAGGGAGGGACGGCGACACGCCGACCCCGGGGGCCCGCGCACGCGGCCGTCGAACACCGGGTAGCCGACGACGTCCCGTCCGGGGGAGGGCGGGGCAGCGACCTCCCCCGGTGACCACTGCGCTCGGTCACCCGGGAGACGCCATCGCGGTACCGCACGCCGGGGTAGCCAGGCAAGCGGCCAGGTGGGTCATCCCCGCGTCAGCCCCTCACTCTCCGTCGAGGAGAACCGGCCAAAAAGGACAGCGATCGTTCGGCTACCCGACTGCCCTAAGCCCCCGTTTGGAGGCTTACGAATGTGACGTAGCCAATACCAGCATGGGGGCACTCGCGACGCTGGGAGGTAGCGGTGAGCACGACACCACCGGACGACGGCGGCCCGTCGCCGACGACGTGGCACGAGGCCCACGAGAGCCCGGACTTCGTCGAACTGCGGCGCCGGTTGCGGACCTTCGTCTTCCCCACCACCGGCCTCTTCCTCACCTGGTACCTGTTGTACGTGATCCTCGCGGACTACGCGCACGGGCTGATGAGCATCAGGGTCCTGGGGAACGTCAACCTCGGGTTGCTGCTCGGCCTCCTCCAGTTCGTGACGACCTTCCTGATCACCGTGCTGTACATCCGGTTCGCCAACCGCCGCCTCGACCCGCTGGCCGAGGCGGTCCGGGAACGCGTCGAGGGAGGACGCGGATGACGCACCCCACCACCACCACCGGGCCGCTGCTCGCGCAGACGGCGGGCGGATCGCCCTACCTGAACATGGGGATCTTCGGGATCTTCGTGCTGATCACGATGATCGCGGTCTTCCGCGCGAGCCGGAACACCCGGACAGCTGCCGACTACTACGCGGCCGGCCGCGCGTTCAGCGGGTCCCAGAACGGCGTCGCCATCTCCGGTGACTACCTCTCCGCGGCGTCCTTCCTCGGCATCGCCGGGGCGATCGCCGTCCACGGGTACGACGGGTTCCTCTACTCCATCGGGTTCCTCGTCGCGTGGCTGGTCGCGCTGCTGCTGGTGGCGGAGCTGCTGCGCAACACCGGCCGCTACACCATGGCCGACGTGCTGTCCTTCCGGATGCGGCAGCGTCCCGTGCGGGTCGCCGCGTCCATCTCCACCCTCTCCGTCTCCTTCTTCTACCTGCTCGCCCAGATGGCGGGCGCCGGCGGGCTGATCGCGCTGCTGCTCGGCATCCAGGACCGGGTCGGCCAGTCGATCGTCATCGCCGTGGTCGGCGCGCTGATGATCCTCTACGTCCTCATCGGCGGGATGCGCGGCACCACCTGGGTGCAGATCATCAAGGCGGTGCTGCTCATCGCCGGAGCCGGGGTCATGACCCTGTGGGTGCTGGCCATGTACGGCATGAACCTGTCGTCGCTGCTGGGCGCCGCCGTCGACGCCAGCGGCACCGAGGAGATCCTGAACCCCGGCCTCCAGTACGGCATCTCCGAACTGACCAGGCTGGACTTCCTGTCCCTCGCGATCGCGCTGGTCCTGGGGACGGCCGGGCTGCCCCACATCCTGATGCGGTTCTACACGGTGCCCAACTCGAAGGAGGCCAGGCGGTCCGTGCAGTGGGCCATCTGGCTGATCGGGCTGTTCTACCTGTTCACCCTGGTGCTGGGCTACGGGGCTGCCGCCATCGTCGGGCGGGACACCATCCTCGACGCCCCGGGCGGGGTCAATTCGGCGGCACCGCTGCTGGCGGCGGAGCTGGGCGGGCCGCTGCTGCTCGGGTTCATCGCCGCCGTCGCGTTCGCCACCATCCTCGCGGTGGTCGCGGGGCTCACGATCACGGCCTCCGCCTCCTTCGCGCACGACATCTACGCCAACGTCATCAAGCGGGGGAAGCTCGACGACAAGCAGCAGGAGGTCCGGGTCGCCCGGATCACGGCGGTCGTCGTCGGCCTGGTCTCCATCCTCGGCGGGATCGCGGCCAACGGGCAGAACGTCGCCTTCCTGGTCGCGCTCGCCTTCGCGGTGGCCGCCTCGGCGAACCTGCCGACCATCCTGTACTCGCTGTTCTGGAAGCGGTTCAGCACGACCGGCGCGCTGTGGAGCATGTACGGCGGGCTGGGCATCACCGTGACCCTGATCATCTTCTCCCCAGCCGTGTCGGGGTCGGAGACCGCGATGTTCCCCGGCGCGGACTTCGCCTGGTTCCCGTTGTCCAACCCGGGCATCGTCTCCATCCCGCTGTCCTTCCTGCTCGGCTACCTGGGCACCGTGCTCAGCAAGGACCGCCCCGACGAGGCCAAGTTCCGGGAGATGGAGGTCCGGGCCCTGTCCGGTGCCGGAGCGGAGAAGGCCACCGAGCACTGACCCCACGGGGGTGAACCGGCCCGTGCGCTCGCCTCGGGGTCCGACCTGGCGGGGTCCCCCGCGTCACCCCGAGGCGGCACCAGCCGGCATGTCCTGATCCGAGGGGTACTGGTCATTGCGGACCACGCCGGGGGCCCGCATCGTGGACGGCGTGGACAGCGACACCCGGCAGCGGACCATCCTCCTCGTGCTGTACGAGGGCAGCGTGCTGCTCGACACGGCGGGCCCGCTGGAGGTCTTCGACGCGGCGAGCCAGGTCCGGCCGAACTCGTACCGGGTCAGCACCGCCTCCCCGGCCGGCGGCATGGTGCGGACGTCGTCGGGGGTGCGGCTGGCCACCGACGCCGCACTCGCGGACATCCGCACTCCACCGGACACCCTGCTGGTGGTGGGCAGCCCGAGGTACCGGGAGGCGGCCCGGGACACCGCTCTGGTCGCGGAGATCGGCCGGCTCGCGGCCGGGGCGCGTCGGGTGGCCTCCGTGTGCACCGGCGCCTTCGTCCTCGCCGCCGCCGGGCTGCTGGACGGCCGTCGCGCCGGCACCCACTGGGCGCACTGCGAGGAACTCGCCGAGAGCCACCCGACGGTGCGCGTCGTACCGGACGCCATCTTCGTCAAGGACGGGAACCTGACCACCTCGGCCGGCGTCACCGCCGGCATCGACCTGGCACTCGCGCTCGTGGAGGACGACCAGGGTCCCCAGGTCGCCCGCATGATCGCCCGGTGGATGGTGGTCTTCCTCCAACGACCCGGCGGCCAGTCCCAGTTCAGCGCCTGGTCGCGGTCCCGGCCGGTCGCCGACCCCGGGCTGCGGCGGGTGACGGACCACATCACCACCCAGCCGGCGGCCGACCTGTCCGTGCCGGCGCTCGCCGCCCTGGTGTCCGTCAGCCCGCGCCACCTCAGCCGGCTGTTCCTCCGCGAAACCGGGTCCAGCCCGGGCCGGTACGTGGAGGCGAGTCGAGTCGCCGCCGCCCGGGCCCTGTTGGAGGCCGGCTCGGACGGGCTGGACCGCATCGCCAACCAGACCGGTTTCGCCACCACCGAGACCATGCGGCGCGCCTTCCTCCGTGAACTCGGGGTGCCCCCCGGGGCCTACCGGGCCAGGTTCCACAGCACCCGAGGGGTCTGACCAGGACCAGCGCTGACCACACGTGGGCCGGGCCGGCGGGCCGACCTCGCTCCCGGCTCCGACCGGGGTTGCCCTCGGCCCGGGGCTGACCCCGATCCGGTGGCGTCCCGGCGATGCCGCGTCACCTCGCCCCGCACAACCGGCCCGCACACGCGACCACCAATACCCGCCAGGAACGTCCCGGCGCGCTCGGACCGGCCGGACACCACGACCCCGCCCGCCTCCGTCCGGGGGCGACAACGAGAGGAGACACCATGCGCGCGGCCTTCGTGCTGTACGAGAACATGACCGCACTGGACCTGATCGGCCCGTACGAGGTGCTGGCCGGCCACCCCGAACTGACCACGCACTTCGTCGCCGAGCGGACCGGCCCCGTCGCCTGCGACTCGGGGGCGGTCCTGCACGCGGACACCACCCTGGCCGAGCTGCCCGATCCGGACGTGATCGTCGTGCCCGGCAGCGGCCACTGGCGACCCGCCCTGGAGAACGACGCCCTCATCGCCTGGCTCGCCGCCGCGCACCCCACGGCGCGGTGGACGACCTCGGTGTGCACCGGCTCCACCCTCCTCGCCGCCGCCGGGCTGCTCACCGGCCGTCCCGCCACCACCCACTGGGCGGTCCGCGGCACCCTGGCCGAGCTGGGCGCCGAGGTCGTCACCGACCGGGTCGTCGTCGACGGGAACACCATCACGGCCGCCGGGGTCTCGGCCGGCATCGACATGGGGCTCCTGCTCGCGAGGGAGCTGTGGGGCGGTCGGATGGCCGACACCATCCAGCTGGCCATCGAGTACGCGCCCGAGACGCCAGGGGACGCCGGCTCACCGGAGACGGCGGACCCGGACCTCGTCACCACCGTCCGCGCGCTGATCAACCGCTGACCGGGCCCACCCAGGGCGCGGGGCCGACCGAGTGGACGCCGCACCAGCTCCACGCGCGCGGCCTGGTGGGCACCCAGCCCACCGGGAGCTCCCGGTGACCACCCGCGAGATCGCCCGGTTGGACACGTACCTGGCCGAGAACGGGTGATGACCCCCGGGCCGCGCCGGTGCCGCACCCGCCCACACACCGGGGGCAGCACCGGCGTGGCAGCATCGAGGGGTGCACCCACACCAGGTACCCAGCATCGCCGTGACCGAGGTCCGGGAACGGCTGACCGACGGCGTGACCCTCCTCGACGTCCGCGAACGGGACGAGTGGGAGGCGGGTCACGCGCCCGACGCCCTCCACATCCCGCTCGGGGAGCTCGCCGGCCGCCTCGACGAACTCCCCGAGAACGACGAGATCCTCGTGGTCTGCCGCAGCGGTGGCCGTTCCGCCAGGGCCACCTCGTTCCTGAACGGCAACGGATGGGACGCGTTCAACGTGGACACCGGCATGAAGGGCTGGGCCGCCACCGGCAACCCGATGGTGTCCGAGCGGGCCGGCACCGAACCGTCCGTGCTCTGAACGCACCAGGGCGCGGAACACCACGAGCGGGAGGATCGAGCGATGGCTGGTGACACGCGGTTCGACGGGCTCGACTCGCCCACCCTCCCGCACGTGGCGCGACCGGGCCGGGCCGCGCCCCGGTACACCGGGCCCCCTTCCTACCCGGCGACTCCACGGTGGGGTTTCCCCCTCGTGGCGTGGCGCACGCCCAGCGCCCTGCCCTTCACCCCTCCCCCACCGGTGGATCCGGCGAGCCGGCAGCACTGGCTCGCCGGATTCTCGATGCGCTGCCTCTCCCTGACCGCCCTGCTGGCCCTGCTGGCCGCCGGCGCCGAGGGCTGGCGGTACGCGCTCCTGGTGAGCAGCCGGGACGCGGGCGTGGCCGCGGACTCGGTCCGCCTCTCCGACGCCCTCGTGTACACGGCCTCGGCGCTGCTGCTGGTCGCGGCCGCGCTCTCCGCCACCAGCTGCCTGCTCTGGCTGTCGCGGGCCAGGGCGGCGGCGGAGGAGAACGCCGGGGTCCGGTCGTCCCGCCCCGCCTGGCACGTGTTCGCGGGTGTGCTCGTGCCCGGGGTGAACCTCGTGCTCCCCGGCATGTTGCTCGCGGAGCTGGAACACACGGCGGCCGAGCGCCCCCCGGACCGTCGGCCGCGCCCCTCGGGGCTCGTGCGCGCCTGGTGGTCGGCCTGGGTGGTGAACCTGCTGCTGGCCCTGCTCGCCGTGCTGTGGGGCTTCCGGGAGGGGCTCCAGGCCGCGGCGGACGGCGTGGTGCTGCACGCCGTGCTCAACCTCTCGGCGTGCGTCGTGGCCGTCATGACGATCCTCGTGATCCGCACGCTCTCGGCGCAGCTGAGCCCGGCGGACGGCGCCGTCGGGACCCGGATGGTCTTCGTCCGGGGCGCCGCCGGGACCGGACCGGCGAGGCGGGCCCGTCCCGCCGACAGCGCCCGCTGAACGGGAACCCCACCACCCGGGCACCCCGGGGGTCGGGCGTCACTCAACGCAGCAGGCGGGACAGCCGGCGGTCCGCCAGCGGCCGGCCCCCGGTCTGGCAGGTCGGGCAGTACTGCAACGAACGGTCGCTGTAGGAGACCTCGCGGATCTGGTCGCCGCACACCGGGCAGGGCAGGCCCGTCCGTCCGTGCACCCGCATGCCGGCGCGCTTCTCGCCCTTGAGCCGGGCCACCTCCTGCCCCTCGGTGCGCCGCACCGCGTCGGCCAGCACCTCCCGCATCGACCGGCTCAGCCGGGCCACCTCGTCGCCGGACAGCCGGCCCGCCACGGCGAACGGGGACAGCCGCGCGCGGTGCAGGATCTCGTCCGAGTAGGCGTTGCCGATCCCGGCCAGCAGCGACTGCCTGGTCAGCACGGTCTTGACGCGTTCGGTGCGACCGGCCAGGAGTTCGGTGAGCTCCTCCTCTCCGAGGTCCAGGGCATCCGGTCCCAGCGTGGCGATCCCCGGCACCTCGAGCGGATCGGTCACGATCCACACCGCGAGGCCCTTCCTGGTGCCCGCCTCGGTGAGGTCGAAACCCGGCCCCTCCCCCGGGTTCCCGAGGTGCGCCCGGAGGGCCAGCGGACCGCGACCGGGCCGGGGCGGCGCCGCCGGCAGCACGTCCTGCCACCGCAGCCAGCCCGCCCTGGCCAGGTGCGCGACCAGGCTCAGCCCCGAGCAGCGCACGTCGAGGAACTTCCCGTGCCGGTCCACCCCGCTGACCTCACGTCCGACGAGCGCGGACCAGGTCGGTTCGACGGTCTTGAGGACCGTGGGGGAGGCGACGTCGACCCGCCGCACGGTGCGGCCGACCGCGTGCTGGCGGAGGTGGTGGGCGATCGCCTCGACCTCGGGTAGCTCGGGCACGCACCCCAGTGTGCGGCGTTCCGCCGAGGGCGTCCTGTCGAACGTCCGACCGACGGGGGCGACGGGCGGCCGCCCCCGTCGCCGTCCTAGTCGACCGGTTGGAGGGGTCCGTCCCCGCTTGGCTGCGAGTAGACCTCGATGTTGCGCGCGGTCGTCGCCGCGTCCTGGCGGACCTGGACGACACCCCGGACGACGCCCACCCAACGCTCCGGCGGGTGCTCCTCGTCGTCGCCGTCGGTCTCCGCCATCAACGTCCAGGGCCGGCGCAGCAGCCACCGGGCGGGGAAGAACACCAGCACGAGCACCAGGCCCAGCAACAGCCACGCCGGGGTCACCACGGCCTCGGGGCGCCACAGGAAGAGCATCACCACGAAGAGCACGAGGAACGAGGAGATGACGACACCCGGGGTGTTCCCCCCGCTGACGTCGTGCTCGAACTCGTCGAGCTGGAGTGGATGACGCCACTCCATCTGGCCGGAGACCTTCCACTTCCGACCGTCGGCACCACGTACCTCGCGCTCCATCCGACCTCCAGGTCTCCCACGCCCCGGCCGTCCCGGGCTCGACTACCGAGCGTGCGTCCACGGTACCGCGCCGCGCCCACCGTTCGGGGGCTTCGGGCGGGCGGATTCCCTCTCCCCGGTGTGGCATGCCGCGCGTGCGCCGGGTGCGGCTGCCAGGATCACCGACCATGGAGCTCGCCACCGCGATGGAGACCGTCCGCCGGCAGCACCGGGCAGTGCTGGCCACCCGCCGTTCGGACGGCTCACCCCAGATGTCACCCGTGATGACCTCGGTCGACGACCGGGGGCGCGTCCTCGTCAGCACCAGGGCGACCGCGTTCAAGGTGCGCAACATCGAGCGGGATCCGACGGTCTGGTTGTGCGTGCTGCCAGACGAGTTCTTCGGGGACTGGCTCCAGCTGCGCGGCCGCTGCGAGGTCATCACCCTGCCCGCGGCGATGGACCTGTTGGAGTCGTACTACCGGTCCGTCGCCGGGGAGCACCCGGACTGGGACGAGTACCGCCGGGCGATGGAGAAGGAACAGCGGGTCATCCTGCGGGTCACCCCGGACCAGGCCGGCCCCGACCGCAGCGGCTGACCGCCCGGGACAGGGCCGGGCGGCCTGCCCCCGTGTTCCCCGGGCCGCCGTCCGGTCCGTCCTCGGCATGGTCTACAGTTGGCGACGCGCGGGCCGATCCGGTCGGCCGGCGAACCTCGCGGGTTCCCCCGGGACCCGCGATGCGGACGTAGCGCAGTTGGTAGCGCATCACCTTGCCAAGGTGAGGGTCGCGGGTTCGAGTCCCGTCGTCCGCTCCCCGCACGAGCCCCCGGTCCACGGCCGGGGGCTCGTCCGCGTTCCCGGCTCGGCCCGAGGGATCAGCCCCCGTCGAGGACGAGCCACCCGGCGGCCACGACGAGCCCGGTGGCGGCCGCCAGTCCCCCGTACCGGCCCGGCCGGGGCGTCCCCGGGAACAGCCACAGGCAGGCCACCACGACCTGACCGACGAGCAGCGCCATCAACACCGCGCTCCCGAACTGGACCGCGCGCTCGGCGAGCAGCGGCCCCACGCCGCCCGGCGCGCCGAGCAGGAAGAGGAAGGGAGCGGCGGCCACCAACGCGGCCAACGCCGTCCCGCCGCCCACGGCGAGCACCCAGAACCCGGCCGCGCGGTGCGTGCTGGCGGTACCCAGCCGGTGGGAGGAGCGGGAGGACATGACGGCACCCTACGACCCGCCCTGGAGACGCCCCGGGCCCACCGCCGGAGCCCGGACGACCCCCGGCGAGATCACGGGGCGCGGCGCTCACCGACGCGGCGCGACCGCCACCCGGGAGGGGCGGTCGCGGTGTTCGAAGTACATCGTCGCGGGTACCGCCAACGTTATCGTCCGCTCCGCACCACTTCGGTAACATCGCGCCGCGACGCACGACGGGAAGTCCCGTCCGGCGCCCCGGTCGATCGTCGGTCCATCACGGACGACGGCCCGCCGGCCATCCACCCGGGGCGCACCGGTGGCTCGCCCGCACGGGGCAGGAAGGGGACAACATGGCCGCTCCCGCCGTCGCGGTCCCCGAGACGACCTCGCCCCGGCCCGAGCGCCGCTACCTGTACGGCCTGGACGCGCTCCGCATCCTCGCGGCCCTGTTCATCATCTACCGGCACGTCGGCGAGTGGCTCTGGGCCAACGACCTCCGATGGCCGGTGGACGCGTGGCTGGGGGACGCCTTCCGGGAGCCGCTCCGGCTGAACACGTTCTTCGGGTTCGTGGGCCTGAGCACGTTGTTCCTGATCAGCGGGCTGGTCGTCACGTACGTGACGGACAGGGAGCGACCGGTCCAGTTCCTGCTGCGGCGGGCGGCGAGACTGCTGCCGGCGTTCTGGGTGGCGGTCTGCGTCGCCTGGGTCCTCGTGGCGTTCGGGCTGGTCGCGGCGTTGGGCGACGCCGAAGCGGACCTGAACTCGCTGCTCGGTTCCCTGACGCTGGCCAACTTCTTCCTGTCCGAGCAGCGGATCGTGCTGGGGGTGACGTGGACGCTGACGGTGCAGCTCACCTTCTTCGTCTACGTGGGTCTGACCCTGCCGTGGGGGCGGCGATGGCCGTGGCTGCCTCCCGCGGTGGCCGCGATGGCGCTGTCGGTGGCCCTCTCCGTGGTCAACACCATCGACGGCATCCCCGCCTACCACCTGCGGACCATCCTCACCTACCTGCCGGTGCTGTTCGTCGGGCAGCTGGTGTCGCTGGTGCGGTCGGGGCGGCTCGGGGCAGGGGTGGGTGTGGCCCTGGGCGCGGCGCACTTCCTGCTCTTCGTGCGCGCGGGCCTCACCAGCGAACTCATCCCGGAGGGCGAGGGGCACGTCCGCACCCTGGTCATCACCACCCTGGTCGTGGTGCTCCTGCTGTCCGCCGACGGCAGACTGGTCCGCTCCCGGTTGGTCGGTGCCGTGGCCCGACGCACCTACGCCCTCTACCTGATCCACGTACCCGTCGGCTTCGCCGTCCTCGGTCTCCTCGCCCCGCGGGCGCACCTGGCGGTGGCGCTGCCGGCCGCCCTGGTCGCGATGGGCGCGGCGGCGGAGCTGCTGCACCGGTGCGTGGAGATGCCCTGCCACCGCTGGTACCGGGCGTGGGAACGACGTCGCGGCGCGGGTGGCGTCCCCCCGCCGCCCGGTGGCACGGTCGACGCGCCGAGTGCCGTCGTGGGCACCGCGAACGACATCCCACCCGCCGGGGCCCCGCGCCAGGATGAACCGGGGGCGGCCGCCGGCCCCGGCGAGGACGACCAGCACCCCCGGGACGGGGGCGCGGCCGGCGGTGACCCCGGCGAGCCGACCGACACCACCCCGGACCGGACCGTGGACGTCACCAGCCCGGCGCCCGGCTCGACCGAGACCGAGGACCGGGCGTCCGACCGGGAGGCCGACCGGGAGGCCGGCACGGCCGGCTCCCCGGACGACGGGGGTGGACGCGCTGACGCGGCGGTGCCCCCGTGCGATGGGACCGACGTCCCCGCTGGTGAGGACGGCGATGCCAGCCGTCCCGCCCCCGAGAGCGGTTCCGGGGGGAGCGGGAGCGACGACCCGGCCCCGGCCGAACACCAGCCCCCACCCGCCGGCGCGGCGGTCGCCGGTGCCCTGGATCCCCTCGACGCGACGTCCCCGCCGTCGGGGGCTCCGAACGCCTCCGGAGAGGGGCGGTGACCGCACGGTGACGGATACGGTGGCACGGCGACGGGCGCACGCCTCCTTCCGGACGTGGCGTTCGTCGAGGAGTCCCTGACGGTGGCGGAGACAGGAGGCAGCGGAGTGGGCGCCCCGGACGCAGGACGGCCGTCGTCGCCTGGTGGCGCGCCCGCGAGGCAGTACCTCTACGGGCTCGACGTTCTCCGGGTCATCGCGGCGCTCTTCATCGTCTACCGCCACTTCGTGCAGTGGACCGGTTTCGAGGGGCACCCGCTGGGTTTCCGCGACGCGGTGAACGACCTGGTCGTGGCGCCGCTCCGGCTGAACCCGCATCTGGGCATGGTCGGGCTGTTGTCCCTCTTCCTCATCAGCGGGCTGGTCATCACCTACGTGACCGGCTCGGAACGTCCCGGGCAGTTCCTGCTGCGCCGGTCCTTCCGGTTGTTGCCCGCGTTCTGGGTCGCCGTGCTCGTGATGTGGTGCCTCGTGGGGTTGGGGGTGTCGCAGGGAGCGCGGGCGGACACCCCGGCGGACCTCAATTCACTGCTCGGTTCGCTGACGCTGGCCAACTTCTTCCTGACCGAGCAGAAAATCGTGCTCAGCGTCACGTGGACGTTGACGATCCAGTTCGGTTTCTACCTGTTCATCGCCGCGACCATCCCGCTCGCACGGACGAGGCCCTGGTTGCCGCCGGCGGTCGCGGCCGTTCTCGTGGGGGTGGGGCTGCTCCTCACCCCCGTGGTGGAGACGGACACCCTCAGCCAGGTTCGGACGGTGCTCACCTACCTGCCCGTGCTGTTCATCGGGCAACTCATCTCACTGGTGCGTTCCGGCCGCCTCGGTCCTGTCGTCGGCACCGCGCTCGGGACGGCGCACTACCTGCTGTTCGTGGGTGCCGGTCTGGGGCATGACACGCTGCCGGACGGGCCGTCCAGCGAGCGGACCTTGTTGATCATGGTTCTGGTCACGGTCCTCCTGCTCCGGGCTCGCGGGGGCCTGGCCAGGGCCCGCCCGGTCTCGGTGCTCGCGAAACGCACCTACGCCGTCTACCTCGCCCACATCCCGGCGGGTTTTCCCATCCTGCGCTGGGTGACGGCCGAGACGAACGCCCTGCTGGGAGTCCTGTGCGCCGTGTTGGCCACGGCGGTGGCGGCCGAGGCGCTGTACCGGTTCGTCGAGATGCCGGTGCACCGTTGGTACCGGCGCCGCGAACGAGCACGACGTGCCCCCACCCCGTCGGTGGCTCCGGGCTCGGACCACGGGGAGCGGCCGTCCGCCGAGGACGCTCGAGTGGTTCGGGACGTCGTCACCGAGGGCCCGGCGCCGGGTGGGAGGACTGACGTACGGGCCGATACCCGGCGGGACGACCCGGTCGCGGACTGAGCGAGCGGGGGACGTCCACCCCAGTGACACCTCGATCACTCAAATGGGGTAGAAACTCGGAAATACTTTGAAAAAGAGGGGGCCGGTTTAGGCAATTCTGTCGTTGCCCGGAGCGCGTGGTGGCGCTTTGCTGGACCTTCCCAGACATGGGAATCGATAGTTGAAACTCTCTCAAGTTTAACACTTTGAGGTGAAGTAGCCACAAGTGAGGCCAACACGGGCTCCGAGAGCGCCAGAATTTTTCGCATGAAAATTTCAGCATCCCCGACCACCCGGTCGGCATCGGATGGTGAAGAGCACGGAACCTCGGACGCGTTGGCTGCTTCCAAGAGTGGTCGGCCCCGGCGCACGCCGGCCGTCCAATGACCGACAACCTCCCGTCGGGGCCCCCCGCGGAAGGTCCACTCCCAGCCGCTACTTCGGGGAAGCGGGGTCCGCGAATGATCCACTACCAGGCGCCGGAACACGTCCTGGTGCCACGTCGCCTCACCGGTCCGCCCCCGGCGGCCGCACCGGACGGTCCAGCTCCCGTCCCCCGTCGCGCCGCCGACCTGGAGTACGAGCGGGCCGGCCGCCTGACTGAGGGGGAGTCGGTGTGGCCCGGCGTCTTCCGCCGGCAGCTGCACCGGGTCGACGGACCGCAGAACCGGGTGCGCATGGGCGACGCCTACCTCGTCCTGTCCGCCTGCGGGGCGCTCGCCCTCCCGTCGGTGGGAGGTCAGCCAGCCGGATACGCGTTGTGCTCCCGGTGTTTCCCCCGTTGAGACCTCCACCCGGACCCACCCGCCTCCGACCCGCCGCCCACCGCGAGGCGCGTCCCCCGAGGTAGCGGGCGAGCCGCCCGGCTCCCCAGCTGGCCGGGGACGACGCCGTCCCACCGCCTGTGTCACCAACCACTGTCCCGCCGTTCGCACGCGTAGCGCACCTACAGTCGCACTGGGTCCCGACGGTCCTCGTCGGTGACCCGCCGTGGCCGCGGCGTGCGCTGCCTCTCGTCAACCCGGTCCCCAGGTTGTCCGGAACCACCACGGCACTGATCAGGATCGGAGCCCGGCGGCGTGCGCCCGACGGCGCTGGGAGGGAGCGGACGCGGTGCGCCAGAGCATCGACCTGGGCGACGGGACCACGCTCGGCTACCGACGGGGCGGCGTTCCCGGCGGACCGGCCGTCGTGGTGCACCACGGCCTGCCACGTCATGACCGGACCGTGGAGTCCTGGCTCGCCCGCGCGGAACGGCACGGCCTCGACCTCGTCGTACCGGACCGCCCGGGCCACGGACTGTCCTCGCCGGCACGGTGGCGCTCGCCGCTGGACGTGTGCGCGCCGCTCGACGTCCTCGCCGAACGCCTGGACCTCGGGCGCTTCGACGTGGTCGGCGTCGCGGTCGGCGCCCCGTACGCCTACGCGACCTCGGTGGGCCTGGCGAGGAGGACCCGCCGGCTCGCCGTGCTGGCCGGAATCCCGTTCCCTCCCACCCCCGGGGACGGTGGCCAGCGCGGTCCGGACGAGGCGGCCGACCCCTCCCACCAGCCCACGACCTCGGACGGCGTCAGCCCGCCCTCCGGGGAACCGCTCGGCGTGGACCAGGACCGCCGGCTCGTCGGCGGGAACTGGGGCTTCTCCGCCGACCAGGTGCGCCACCCGGTGTGCCTCTGGCACTGGCGGGAGGACGACGAGGTGCCCTTCCCCTCGGCGACCGCGAGTTGGGCGCTGCTCCCCCACGCCGAGCTGCGGGTGCGACCCGGGGCCGGCGATCCCACCGACCCGGACGCCGAGGACGAGCTGTTCGACCTGCTCACCGAAGGCAGGTGAGCGGGCGGCCCCCGCGCCCGTCCACCTCGTGCCCGGCCAGGCCCGGCCGGCACCCGCCAGCCGTCCGCGCCGGCCGCGGCGTCCCTCACACCGAGCGCGCGCGGAGCCACAGGTGCCAGGGGACCTGGCGGTCCCGGTCGTTGGTCACCCAGTCCGGATCGGGCTCGCGCAGCGCCTCGAGGAGCAGGCCCGCGTCCTCCAGCGCCCGCGTGTAGTCCTCCAACGGCCGGTACCAGCCGTTCCAGACCATGCGGCTGCCGTCGAGCACCTGCTCCACCTCGAACCGCTCCCGCGTGAAGTACGAGCGGGCCATGACCCGGGGTGCGCGCGGGTCACCGGAGGCTGGCCGGGTCACGTTGACGACCGGGTGCGTGATGGACACGCAGAGACGCCCCGCCGGGCGGAGCACTCGCGCGACCTCCACCACGGTGCCCGCCAAGTCCTCGACGTCCATCAGCACGTTGTGGGCGACGACCACGTCGAAGGTCCGGTCGGCGAAGGGCAACGCGGCGCCCTCGGCCACCACGTACGCACCGCCGGGATCGGCCTCCCGCGCGGCGCCCACCAGCGTGGGTGACGTGTCGACGCCGTGCACCCGATGGCCGCGTGCCCGCAGGTCACGGCTGATCCGCCCCTCACCGCAGCCCAGGTCCAGCGTGGCCACTCCTGGCGCGGGAACCAGCGCCATGAAGCGCTCCCGCAGGTGCCACCAGGAATCGAAGCCAGGTCTGCGGGCCCAGGCGATCCAGTTCCGCGCCTGTTCCTCCCACGCCCGCGCGAGGCGTCCGGTGTCCGCCACGACCCCAGGGTAGGTACGGCGGGCCACACGGCCAGTCGGACGGCCGAGGCAGGCCACCTCCTACTCCGTTCGGCGTCTCCCGCTCCACCGAACGCGAGACGAACTCACAACCGGCCGGCACCCGCCGGGAGGGTCGCACCGGGCGGGCATGATTCAGGGCGCGAGCGGAGGCCAACCCGGCCTCCACGGATGCGGGGAGCGTTGGTGCCGGACTTCCGCGGTGACTTCGAGACTCACCTGACCCTGCGGGCGGACTCGGACCCCGGGCGGCTGGCGGCCTGGGCACGGGCGCACGACCTGAAGTTCACCCACATCCTGCTGTCCCAGGGGAGGACGGCGTCCCAGCCGATGCTCACCTACCCCGGCTGCGGATCACTCACCGAACAACGCGCCTCGGCGCGGACCTGGACGGACCGGCTGGCCCGGGACGGGTACGAGGTGGTGCGGGTCAAGATCGAGGCCGCCCCGTGGAACGCCGACGTACCCCTCACCGAGGAGGACGCCGCCACCCTGCCCACCCACTGCCACTTCGAACACCACGTGAAGCTGCTCCTGCCGGACGAGGAGACCGTCCGACTGGTCACGAAGGTGGCCGCCGAGCACCGGGCCCGGGTGTCCAGGAACGCCCGCCGCCCAGCCACCGGGGGCGGCCACGAACGGTTCGTCACCCAACGCTGCTACAAGGTCGGCCGCCAGACCGCCAGGGCGCGCCTGGACATGCTCCTGGACGGCCTCGGCGCCACCGGCTGCCCGGTGCTCGACGTCGAGGAGGAGTTCGTCGTCGTCGACGACAACCCCGCCGTCGACGACGGGTGGTTCGAGCGGAGCTACCACCAGATGGCGTCCTCCTGGCGGCTCTTCCAGGGCGTCCCGCTCGCCAGGGACGAGTTCACCGACGGCGTGCCCCCGACCCCGGCCAGGGGCACCGCCCGGTTCCCCGCCACCTACCTGCCCGTGACCCACGGAACCGGCGCCACCCAGGCCCCCATCTTCGACCCCGCGCTCAAGCAGTACGACCGGGCCTTCCGCGCCGGTGAGCCCGCCTTCACCGACGCGCTGACGGGACAACGCTGGTTCCACACCCGGCGACTGGTCATGGACCACCTGTTGCGGGTCGTCAGCCGGTCCAGCTGGGCCGAACACCTCCTGCTCCGGGGGAGCAGGCTGCTCAAGGCCTGGCTGCCGGAGGCGAGGGAACCCGGCGACCTCGACTTCGTCGTGTTCCCCCACAAGATCAACCCGACCAGCCCGTGGGCCGAGAGCTTCTTCGACCAGTTCGTCACCGCCGTCGCCGCGGCACCCATCCTGGACCGGACGATCCGCCTCGACACCGACGACGTCGCCGTGGATCCCATCTGGACCTACGAACGCGCTGAGGGCCGCCGGCTCGTCATCCCGTGGCGTGCGCCGGGGCTGCCCTCGGGCAGCGTGCAGCTCGACTTCGTGTTCAACGAGGAGCTCCGCGACCGCCCGGTGATCACGCGCCTCGCCCCCTTCGACGGTGACGCACCCATCCCACTGGCCACGGCCAGCCCCGGGCTCTCGCTCGCCTGGAAGATCCTCTGGCTCGCGAGCGACTCCTACCCGCAGGGCAAGGACCTCTACGACGCCGTCCTGCTCGCCGAGACGTACCCGCTGCGGCTGGACCTGCTCCGCCGGGTCCTCCGCCCGGAGCTGGAGCGGGGCGCCGACGACTTCGACGCCTCCGCGATCCTGGCGTTGGAGGTGGACTGGGCGGAGTTCGTGGCCGAGTACCCCACCATCGTCGGAGACGCCGACCTGTGGCTGCGCCGCCTCGCCGAAGCGCTGGCACCCACGTTCCGCCCGCGAACGGTGGCCAGGTGAACGGCGCGGCGCTCCGGCTCCGACGAAGCGTCCGGGCGCGGTCGGTGGCCGGTGCCGCCCTCGAACCCCGGGTCGAACGCCGTGTCGAGCGAGGACGCCCTTGCCTTCGACAGCGGCGCGTTGTTTGACTCGGATGCGGACATGACGACGTTGTCCTCCCCACCGCTGGCCCACCCGCCGGGTGACGGGCCGCGCGGCTCCGCCGCCACCCGTCGACGTCGTCCCCGGCCTCGGAGCAGCGGAAGTGGTGACCATGTCGACGAGGACACGTTCCCCCCTCACCGCCGTGCTGGCCCTGGTGCTCACGGTGCTGGTCGGCTCGCCGGCGGCCGGTGCCGCCCCACCGGTCCTCCACGCCGAGCCGACCCGGGTCATGGCGCTCGGCGACTCGATCACGGGCTCCCCGGGCTGCTGGCGGGCCCTGTTGTGGCGTGACCTCCAGGAATCCGGTCACCAGGACGTGGACTTCGTGGGCACGCGAGCCCCGCAGGGCTGCGGGTTCCCGTACGACGGCGAGCACGAGGGTCACGGTGGCGCTCTCGTCACCGAGGTCGCCAGGCAGAACGCGCTCCCCGGTTGGCTGGCCGCCACCGGCCCCGATGTCGTCCTCATGCACTTCGGCACCAACGACGTGTGGAGCTCCCGCTCCACCGAGGAGATCCTCGGCGCCTACGACGTCCTCCTCGGCCAGATGCGGACGGCGAACCCGGAGATCCGGCTGGTCGTCGCCCAGATCCTGCCGATGGACGCGCCGAACTGCCCCGAGTGCGCCCAGCGGGTGGTGGACCTGAACGCCTCCGTCCCGGCGTGGGCTGCCGACCGGAGCACAGCGGACTCGCCGGTGCTGGTCGCCGACCACTGGACCGGTTTCGACACGGACCTCCACACCTACGACGGTGTGCACCCCAACGCGGACGGGGACCGGCGGATGGCCGACACCTGGTACGCGGCTCTGACCCCACTGCTCTGAGCCCGGGGCGGCGGAGCCCCTCAGGGGTGATGGCGCGGTCCCAACTCGCTCGGTCACGGCGCGGCGATCGCCAGCGGACACGACCGCCAGGTCGCGCACTCGACATTGTCGGTACCGAACAGTACCGTACTTTCGTTACCGCGACCACGAGCACCGGTCCGGTCGACGACACCCGGACCAGGAGGAACACATGTCCTTTCAGGCCTACCTCGACACCATCGAGCGCAAGACGGGGCTCACGCCACGGCAACTACTCGACATCGCGCGATCCAAGGGCTACGACGACCCCTCGGTGAAGGCGGGCGTGATCCTCGACTGGCTCCGCACCGACTACGGCCTGGGACGCGGCCACGGCATGGCGCTGGTGCACGTCATCAGGAAGGGACCCCGGATCGACGCGAAGCACGTCGGAACCACGGGGTCGCACCGGGACGAGTCGGAGATCCTCTGGCTGGACGGCAGGGAGACCCGACCCTCCTGAGCGTCGCGCCCACTCCGCCACCACTCGGACACCGCGGCCAGGGGGACTCCACCACGCACGACGACTGGGGAGGGGAGCCCCGACCAGCGCGGACACCGGCTCGGCCGAGACCGGCCGAGCCGGGCCCAGCGGGCGGGCGCTCCTCCACGAACCGGTCCCGCCGGCGCGGAGTGGGCCGCCCCCTCCCCGGAGCCTCCCCAACCTCCTCGGCGACGGCTCAGCCGACCACCGCGTCACGTCGGTAGGCGCGGAGGAAGGCCTCGACACCGGCGTCGAGGGCCGGCGCCAGCTCCGCTTCGGAGACCGGCCTGGTCGCGGCGGCGAACATCGTCTGGTTGCTGGGGATCCAGAGCAGCATCCCCGCGAAGTGGTTCGCCGCCAGCACCGGCTCCGGCACATCCAGCAGACCACGGACGTCGAGCACGGAGAGGCAACGACCCACGGCGTCGAGCATCGGGAGGAAACCCCGTTCCCAGTAGAGGAGCCCGAGCTGGGGGAACCGGGTCGCCTCGGCGATGACCAGGCGCCGGAGCTGTTGGACACGGGGGTTCATGATCGAACGGGCGAACCGCTCAGCCAGCGCCCGCACCGCCTCCTCGGCGGTGCCCACCTCGGCCATGCGCTCCACGAGCGGCAGGAACGGGTTGTGGACCCGGTCGCACTCGGCGCGGATCAGCGCGGTGAACACACCCTCCTTGTCCCCGAAGGCCTTGTACAGCGTCTGTTTCGAGACCGACGCGGCGGCGGCGAGCTGGTCCGTCGAGGTTCCCACGTAGCCGTTGGCGACGAAGGCCTCGAGCGCGCGCTCGAGCATGAGTTCGCGCTTGGCCTCGCTCCTCGACCCCTCGGCGGACACCGACTCAGCCATGTTGACCTCCAGAGTACTGAACAGTACTGTACTGACGCCAGAGTACCGATCGGTACTCACGTCGATGAGGAGCATAGTGACCACTCACACCGTGACGAGCGCCGATGGAACCCGCATCGCCTTCAGCGCGACCGGACCCGCCGACGCGCCCGTCGTCATCAGCGTGGACGGGGCGACGATGTTCCGGGCGATGGACTTCAGCGGCGGCGAGGTCGGCCGGCAGCTGGGCCGCGCCTTCCGCTTCGTCACCTACGACAGGCGGGGACGAGGCGAGAGCGGGGACACCCCTCCCTACGCGGTCGAGCGGGAGATCGAGGACATCGCCGCCCTGATCGACCACCTCGGAGGACGCGCTTCCCTGTTCGGGGTCTCCTCCGGCGCGGTGCTGGCCCTCCGAGCCGTCAAGGCGGGTCTCCCGGTCGACGCCCTCGCCTGCTACGAGCCACCCTTCGTCGTCTCCTCCGACCGCGAGCCGGTCGCACCCGACTACGTCGAACGCCTGGACCGCGCGGTGGCCGACGGCCGCCCGGGTGACGCGGTCCGGCTGCTCATGACCGAGGCGGCCCTGACACCGGCGTCGGTCGTGGACAGCATGGTCGAGCAGCCGTTCTGGCCAGCACTGGAAGGAATCGGTCACACGGTCGCCTACGACGGCCGCATCATGGGCGACACCATGCGGGGACGGCCGGAGGCGCTCGACGTCTTCCGCGACGTCGAAACCCCCACCCTCGTCCTCCGCGGCGGAGCCAGCGACACCTGGATGGCGAAGGCCGCGGAGGAGTTGGCGGAACGGCTCCCCAACGCCACGGTGGAGCTGCTGCCCGGCCAGACCCACCAGGTCGACCCGAGCGAACTCGCCGCCGCCCTCCTCCGGTACCTCTCGTCGGCGCTCACCGACCCGACGCCTGCGTGACGGAGGAGCCGGTGCTCCGTCCGAGCAGGCGTGGTGACGCCGCGAGATGAGGGCTTCGCCCCGGGCGGCGGCCAGGCCCCGGGGCGGTGAGCACGGGGGTGGGGCTTGGCACTCACCCCCGTGGAGGGCTGCGGCGGGCGGCGGATCAGGACGTCGGCGTCCCGCCGGCCGCGCTGCCTCCACCCGAACCCGCGGCCAGCCCACCGACCGACCGCCCGTCAGCGCCCCGGGTGGTCCACCATCCCGCCCCCGCTCCTCGGAGGTCGGTCACGGCCTGACCGGCGCGACCGGCTCCACCGCGTCGGGAGAGCCGTCGCCTGGTAGGGCGCTCGTCTCAGGCGTCGCCGGCGGCCAGGCCGACCGGGCAGCTCACCCCGGTGCCGCCGATACCGCAGTAGCCGTTCGGGTTCTTCCCCTCGGACAGGTACTGCTGGTGGTAGGTCTCCGCGTAGTAGAAGTCCCGCAGCGGTTCGATCTCCGTGGTGATGGTGCCGTGGCCCGCCTGGGAGAGCGCGCGCTGGTACTCGTCCCTGCTGGCCAGCGCCTCGGCCCGCTGCGCGTCGCCGGTGGTGTACACGGCCGACCGGTACTGGGTGCCCACGTCGTTGCCCTGCCGCATTCCCTGCGTCGGGTCGTGCCCCTCCCAGAAGACCCGCAGCAGCTCGGCGTAGGACACCTCGGCCGGGTCGAACACCACCAGCACCGCCTCGGTGTGCCCGGTGAGCCCGGAGCACACCTCCTCGTAGGTGGGGTTGGGGGTGCTGCCGCCCGCGTAGCCGACCGCCGTCGACCACACCCCGGGGGTGCGCCAGAAGGTGCGCTCCGCTCCCCAGAAGCAGCCCATGCCGAACACGGCCGTCGCCATCCCCGCCGGGAACGGCGGGGTGATGCGCCGTTCCGGCCACACCGCGTGCCACTCGTGCACCGCCATCGCCTCCGCCCGCCCGGGCAGGGCGGACGCGGCGTCGACCGGGGTGCTCACACGCTGACCGAACCACGTCATAGCGCCCACTGTACGGACGGCGTCGCACCGGAACCAGGGACCGGCTGCGCGGAGGACCGGCCATCTTGCAGTATCAGGGGTGATGATGCCACCAGCGCCAGGCGCCGGTCCCCGAACACCGCCGCCGCCACCCGGCAGTCCCGTCGAGCCGCCGCGGGGCCGGCCACCTCGGCTGCCCGCGCCGACGCCGCCGGACCCGCCGCGCCGCCGGCCGGGGTGGATCGGGCAGGCCGTCACCCTCACGGCACTGGCCGTGGTGGCCGCCGCCGCGATCCTGGTGTGGGGGTGGGGAGCCGACCCCGCGGTGGAGGAGGCGAAGGAACGCATCCCCCAGCCCGTCGACCTCGACCCGCGCCGTCCCGAAGCTCTCCTGGAACCCACCCCGATGACCGAGCCCGAGGGTGAGGTCCTCGTGGAGCAGCGGCTGACGGAGGCCGAGCTGGACGACAACACCGTGCTGCCGCCCGAGGAGTTCGACCTCCTCGTGGAGGGTGGCCTGGTCCAGGCGGACTTCCACATCACGCGGGACCCGGAGACCGACACCACCACCGGGTTGTCCCTGTTCACCGTGAGCACCGAGCACGACCCGGCGGACCTGCTCGCGGAGATCACCGGCCTCTACCGGGGAGCCGGCTACCGGTCGACCCCCGCCGAGCACGACAATGTGCGACTCCAGGTGCTCGACGATCCGGCGATCACCGAGCAGGTCACCTACCGGGCCCACTACCTGGTCGGCCACCGCGTCGTCCGGGTCGAGGCCTACGGCACGGACCGGACCGCCGTCGCGGACCGGTTCACGACGTTGTTGGACCGACAGTGCCAGGACTTCCCCGCCGACGACCCCCAGGCTGGCTGATGGCGATGAACCAGACCAACACCCCGACGCCGCCCACCCCGGTGGCACCACCGCCAGCCGGTGCCGGCGTCACCTCGCCGATCGTGGTGGTGCGCGCGGCCGCCACGGTCCTCGTCGTGTACGGGTTCCTCGTGGGGTTGTGGACGTCCCGCAGCGGTGAGTCCCTCTGGCTGGTCGACACCGTCCGCGAGTGGCTGAACCGGCCGCTGGGCATCGGGGAGGACTTCGGGGTCCTCGGCGTCATGCTGCTCCTGCTCGCCTTCGGCTACCAGGCGGCCGGGATGTCCGCCGCGGAGCGGTCCCCGGGGCGGCTCGGGCTGGCCGCGCTCCGCCTCTACCTGCCGGTGGCGGTCGCGGTGGTGTTGGCGGCCGCGGCGCTGCTGGTCGGCGCGACGGTGTGGGTGGCACCGGATGCCGGGGAGGTCAGCGTCGCCGACTACCTCGGCAACCTGGTGTGGGCCCCCCACCTGGTCGGGGACGCGATCCGGCTGGTCCCGCTCGCCTGGGTGCCGCTGCTGGCCATCCTGGCCCTCGCCATGGCCGCCGCGTCGGCGCCGCTGCGGGCCGGGGCGCACTGGGTGCCGCTGGGCTGTCAGCTCGCCGCCACCGGTCTGCTGGTCTGGCTGGGTCTCGCGGTGCCCGAGCTGGCGAGGCTCGGCGTGGTGGCCAGCTTCCTCCCCCTGGTCATCCTCGGCCAGATCGTCTGGAGCTGCCGCGACAACGGCATGCCGACCTGGGTGGGGGTCCTGCTCGGCACGGGTTGCTGGGCGGTGGTGGCCCTGGCCGAACCGGCCTACCCGGAACTCGACAACTGGTGGTACCCGCTGACCACGGTGTTCGCCGTGCTGTTCTTCCTGGTCGCCGTGCAGTGCGCCGGCCCGGTCTCCCAGGCCGTGGCGAGATCCGCCCCCGCCCGCTGGCTGTCCTCCCGCAGCGAGTGGTTGTTGGTGTTGCTCGGCGTCGTCGGGTTCGCCGCCACCGACCTCCTCACCGCGGCCCTGCCCCCGGCCGTGGCGTTGCCGCTGGCCGTGGCCCTGCTGTGCGGAGCCGCCGAGCTGTGCCACCTGGTGACCAGAGCCCGGCGCGCAGGGTGAACGCGCTCGACGCCCCCACCCTGCCGATCAGGGTTCCGGGCAGGCTGGACTACCTGCACGGTTTCGACCTGATGCGGGTGGTGGCCGCCGTCCTGGTCGCGTACGGGCACATCGCCGGTTGGCTCGCCGCCTACGACCACGACTGGAACGTGCGGGGTTTCCTCGACACCACCGTCGTCGAACCGCTCCGGCTGAACAACCTGATGGGTTTCACCGGCGTCGGCACGTTCCTGGTGATCAGCGGGTTCGTCATCACCTACGTGGCGACGAAGGAAACCCCGGGGCAGTTCCTGCTGCGCCGGGCCTTCCGGCTCCTGCCCGCCCTGTGGCTGACCGTCACCCTCGCCTGGCTGCTGTACCAGACCAGCTGGGTCCTGCACCGGCCCGAACTGTCCCTGGGCGACCTGTGGGCGAACCTGTTCCTCGTCAACTTCTTCGACGGCCAGTGGTTCACCCTGGTCGCCGTGGCCTGGACCCTCCTCGTCCAGTTCACCTTCTACCTCTTCGTCGCCGCCACCATCCCCCTCGGCCGACGGCACCCGTGGTTACCGCCGGCCCTCGCGGTCACCGCGGTGTCGGTGCTGCTGTCCCTGGTGAACACGACGGACAACCTGGCCACCGCCCAGCTGCGCACGGTCATCACGTTTCTGCCGGTCGTTTTCCTCGGCCAGTTGGTGTCACTCGTCAGAAGCGGCCTGCTCCCCGTTGTGCTCGGCACGGTTTTCGGGATTCTGCAATTCCTGCTGTTTGTTCGCGCCGGTTTGACCAACGAGGGAATTCCCGCAGGTGAGGCCCACGCCCGAACCCTGGTGCTCGTGGTGGTCATCACAGTGCTGATGATGGGGGCCAGGGGACGACTCGTCCGGTCGTCCTGGATAGCCACTGCCGCCAAGCGAACCTATTCAGTATTCTTGACCCACATTCCGGTGGCCTACACGCTCCTCGGCCTGCTCACACCGAGAACCAGCCTGTTCGTGGCCCTGGCGGTGACCGTGGCGGCGGTCGTCGTCGTGTCCGAACTGGTCTACCGCCTGGTCGAGGTTCCCGTGTACCGCTGGTACCGGCGGCGCGAACGCTTCGGACGGGCGCGAGCCGCGGTGCCGGAGCGAACCGGAACCTGACAACACGAGACGCCTGGCCCGGGCGGGTACCCTTTGCGACGCTGGCGGGGCAGCGCGGCGCCCAGGGCGCACAACCGAAACCGCGGCAGCCGGTGACCTCCGGCCCCGGAGCGAGGAGACGCTGGGATGACCTGGCAAGAACAGTTACAGCAGCTCGACGCGGCGTTGGCCGGCGGGCAGATCAGCGCCGAGGAGCACCGCAGGCAACGGGACGAGATCCTGGCGTCGGCGTCCAGCCCGCAGGCCGGCGGGTGGACCCCCGGGGCGTTCTCCGCCAACAGCCCCCACTCGCCGATCGAACAGGCCTTCCCCTCGGGGCGGAACTTCCCCCAGCAGAACTCCGCGCAGGCCCTGGCCAACGACACCGAACGCACCCAGGTGGTGCCGGCGGTCACCGCCGGCGGACCTCCCCCGCAGGGGGCGAACGGCGCTCCCCCGTGGGGCGGCGACCAGAACTTCCCACCGCCTCCCGGTCAGGGCTGGTACTCGGGCCCGGAGTCCTTCGACGGGGCCAAGTCGTCCTCGGGCGGCGGGAAGGGCAAGCTGGTCGCGATCATCGCCGCCGCCGTCATCGGACTGGCCGCCGTCGGGGCCGGCGTGTGGTGGTTCGTCCTCCGCGACACCGGCGCGACCGCCAGCGAGTCGGAGAACCCGGGCGGTGACCAGCAGGACGCGCCGCCGGCGACGCCCCCCGAGTTCGGCCCCGACATCCTGCCCACCCTCCCGGGCGGTCCCGACGGGAACAGCGGACTGCTCACCCCGCAGCAGGGCGTGGACCTGGGCCTGTACGGGGAGACGACGCTGGGTTCGCTCACCGAGAACGGCACCGAGCAGCTGGTGTACTCGGGCAGCAACGACGCGGGCACCTCCCACACCGTGCTGGCCTTCGAGACCGCCGGGCCGGACGGGGCCACCGCGGTCGCCGACGCCCTCGTCGACGTCCAGGCCATCCAGGAGATGGAGGTCGTCACCCTCGACGGCATCCCCGAGTCGGTCACGATCATGCGTTCCAACACCGACGGCCTCGACGTGTACCGCGCTGTCTACACCTCCGGTGACCTGACCATCCGCGTCGGAGGCGCCCGGCAGGGCGAGGAGGACGAACTGGTCCTGGTGACCGAGTTCCAGAACACCCTGAACTCGGTGCTGGACGCACTGCCCGTCGACTGACGGCACGGGCCGGCGGTCGCGTCGTCGACCGCCGGCCCGCCCGCTCCGCTTCCCGGCTGCCCGCGCTGAGGCCGCGAGCCGCCCCCCGGAAAGGCGACGATGCCCGCACGTTCCGCCAGCCCCACCAGCGACACCGCCACGCACGGGACCGCGTCCGAGGACCGGACGCGACCGGTGGCGCGGCAACCGGGCGGAGGACCACGCGCCGCCGTGATCGCGTTGCTTGTCCTGGCCGCCCTGCCCGTCCTGTTCATCCTCGTCGAGGTGTTCCGCGCCCCGCCCATGCACTACGGGGACTACTGGACGATCCTGTCGAAGGTCATCGACGGCACGGGGGCCCTGGCCCCAGCCGGCCTGTTCGAGCTGTACAACCAGCACCCGATCGTGGTGACCGGCCTGCTGTTCTACGTGGACGCCGTCCTGTTCGGTGGTTCCAACCAGCTGGTGGGCGTGCTGAACGTCGTCGCGTCGGTGGCGATGTTGGGTGCCCTGTGGACGATGTTGCCCCGGCGCCTCCCCGCGACGCTGCGCGCCGGGTTGTTGGCGACGTTCTCGCTGCTGCTCTTCTCCCCCGCGATCCTCGAGTTCTACGCGATGTCCATGAGCGGGGCCCACTGGCTGTCGGGTTTCGCGCCGGCCGTCCTGGCGCTGGCCGCGGCGCACCGGGGCCGTACCGTCGCCGCGGTCCTGTTGGCGTTGCTCGGCTCCCTCGGGCACGGCGCGGCGTTCCCCGTGTGGCTGGCCATCGCACTGGTGGCGTGGCTGCGGCGGGACGCGGCCTGGCGGATCTGGACCCCGCTGGTGGCGCTGGGCGCGGTGGTCGTGGCGTTCCTCACCATGCCCGGTGGATCCTCGGTGCCCCCGGCCGACGCCCCCGCCATCGACGTGTACCTGATGTTGATCAGCGCGACGATGGGGCAGATCTTCGCGATCCAGTCCGTGGACCTGGCCACGCTCGCCGGCCTCGCCGGGCTGGTCGGGGTCGCCGTCTCGGTCACCGTGGTGGTCCGGGCCCGGTTGGCCGCCGCGCCCCCCACGGCCAGCGGTGAGGTCACCACCGGGACGCCGGGTCGGCGGGCGGCCGAGTCCGCCGGTTGGGTGGGCCTGGCCCTGCACGCCGCGCTGGTCGCCGCGATGGTCGGCAGCAGCCGGGTCAGCCTGGGTGTCGACATCGGCCAGTCGGCCCGCTACGCGATCATCCCGGCCCTGACCTGGATCGCCCTCGTCACCCTGTTCGTCCTCCTCCGCCCGCGCGTCCCCGTCGCCAGGGCCGTCGCGCTCGCCACCGCGCTCGGGGTCGTCGCCTTCGTCGCGGGCAGCACCCAGGGCCAGAAGGTCCGCAACGAGCTGCGCGCGGTTCCGCTGCTCGCCGTGGCGGCGCAGGTGGGCGCGCACGAGACGCTGGTCGGGCTCAAGATGAACCCCGACGACGTTCCCGCGTTCGCGGCGACCGGGGCCTACCCGTTCCACGACGGGTTCACCCTGGGCTGCGGGGGCCCGGAGCTGGGGGACCGCGTCGACCTGGCTTCGGTCCGGGAACTGGCCCACCCCGACGACGACACCGAGACCGCCGGCTACCTGGAGACCGGCCCCGTCGAGGGGGACGCGGAGATCTCCGGGTGGGCGCTGGTGGACGGCGTCCGCGCCGACTGCGTCCTCGTCGTGGACACCTCGGGCACCGTCATCGGCGGCGGCATGACGGGTCTCAACCGCCCGGACCTGGTGGACAACCTGCCCACCTCGGAGCCCGGCGCCGGGTTCCAGGCGGTGGCCGCCGCCGGCCTGCTGGAGGGGAGGGTGCTCGTCGCCCGCGGCGGCTCCCTGTACGAGGTGGTGGCGGGCACCGACGACGAGGCGGACGTCGACGGGGCCGGCGGGACGCCCGGGGGCTAGGGGAGCGCGGACACATGCCAAGCTGGTGAAGAGTGGTCGGCGCGGGTTCCCCGTGCACTACTCTGCAATGGTTCTCGATCTGGGTTCGATCACGACGACGTTCACGCTGTTGGCGGGCACGGGCCGGTCCCCGCCCACCGCGTGCTGTACCTGATTCGCGGGATACCCGGACGCGCCCCGAGGTGCCTCCGGTCCCGGCGGTCAGGCGGACGGAAAGCAGGCACAGGGGAGGCACGGCGGATGTCCTTGCAAGAGGATCTGCAACAACTGGACACGGCACTCGCCGCTGGCCACATCTCCGCTGACGAGTACCGGGCCCGCCGCGACAACCTGTTGAAGGGCGCCGGCGGCCAGGCGCAGCACGGTGGGTCCGCGCCGAACACCCCGGGTCAGGGCCAGCCGGCGGCGGCCCAGGGCGGCGACGGCAACCCGTTCCCACCGCCGTTCCGGTGGGGGGACAACAACACCGGCGGCGAGCACACCCAGGTGGTGCGGTCCGGGCAACAGCCAGTGCCGGGCGGCCAGAACGGTGGCGCGGCTGGCGGCGACAACGGCAGCGAGAGCACCCAGGTGTTCCGGCCGGGGCAGCTGGCGCCGCCCTCGGACCCGGACAGCACCCAGGTCGTGCCCGGCGGAGCCAAGCCCGGCGGTTCACCGGACAGCACCCAGGTGGTGCGCAACCCGGCGGGTGCCCACAACCCGGACCAGACCCAGATCGTCCGGGGCCACCAGGGCCCGCCGGGAATGCCGCCACCCCAGTGGGCGGGACAGCAGGCGACGCCACCGTGGGCCAGCGGCGACCTGCCACCCGAGTTCGGCTCCCCCTCGGTGTGGACCCAGGGCGGTGTCGAGCCCGACTTCTCCGCCGAACCGAAGGAGTCCGGCAAGGGACGGATCATCGGCATCGTCGCGGCGGTCGTCGTCCTCGCCGCCGCGGTGGGCGCGCTGATCTACTTCCTCGGCTTCGGCTCCCAGCAACAGGCGGGACCGAGCGAGAACGAGCAGCCGAACCCGCCGGTGGTCGCCAGCAGCGAGCCGCCCCCCACCCCGTCCTCCCCTCCGCCCCCACCGAGGGTCGCCCCGGAGGGTCCGCTGGCCGACTACGTGGAACTCCCCGGTGAGGAGGTCATCGCCAAGGCCGAGCTGCCCATCCAGGAGGCGATCGACCGCAACCTCCCGGACGGTGCCGAGGCTCAGCTGCTCGCCGACAACGGCGGCACCTCGGTGCTCGGGCTGGTCCGCAAGCACAACGAGACCGAGTTGATCCGGGGCATCTGGGCCTTCCAGGCCGACGGCAACGCCGGGGAACTCCTCGACGCCGTCGACCAGTTCTACGGCCAGGCCGGGCACAACGAGTTCGGCGACCTGCCCAACGGCGTGCGTGGCCGCTACCTGTCGCCCCCCGAGGACGCGGAGAACCCGATCCACACCTTCCGGGCCCATTACGTCGCCGGCGGCGCCGTGATCCGCGTCGAGGCGTTCGGTCCCGACGAGGAGGCGGCCCGGGAGGCGTTCCTCGCCCTGTTGCGGGAGCAGACGACCGAACACGCTCCGGAGTGACCACCCCTGCCCGTCGGCCGACCACCCAGCACAGTCAAGATCGACTCGCCGGGTGGTCGCCCGGCGAGTGGGGCGAGGCGCCACACGTGGCGGGACGCACCGCGTGACCGACGGAACGGCGAGCAGAGGCTGAGGGACACGTGCGAGACGGCATCGAGTACGCGGACGGCGCCGAGGACGAGGTGCTGACGATCCTCCGGAACGCCCGGGACGTGAGCGCCGGCTCACCGGAACTGGCGGCCGGTGTCACGAGCTGGGAGACGGCGTACCACCTGCACCCGCAACGGGTCGGGCTGCTGGCACCGCTGCGTCTCCGCCCGGGGATGCGCGCCCTCGACCTCGGGTGCGGATCGGGTGTGCTGACCAGGGCACTGGCCGAGGCCGGGTTGGACGTGCTCGGGATCGAGGGCGAGGCCCCCCGGGCCGAGGCGGCCGAGGAACGCTGCCGCGACCTCGACGGCGCGCGGGTGGTCCAGGGCGACGTGGTGTCCGCTCTCGCGGCCGAGGGCCAGGAGGGCACCGCCGACCTCGCCGTCCTGTGCGGCCTGGTGGAACACGCGGTCCACCAGGGCACCCCGCCGCCCGACCTGCTCCGGGCGACGGCGGCCGCGCTCGCCGAGGACGGCGTGCTGGCCCTCGCGATCGAGAACCAGCTCGGTCTCGGCTACCTCCTGGGTCAACCAGAACCGCACCACGACCGTTCCTACCTGGGCCTCGCCGACTACCCGGCCGCGGGTTTCCCCGGGGAGGGGCGAGGACCGCGAACCTGGACGCGCAGGGTCCTCGGCGACATGTTGCGCTCGGCCGGGCTGTCCGCCCAGCGCTGGCTGCTGCCGTTCCCGGACTACAAACTCCCCCGGGTGATCCTGGACGAACGCGCCTACGCGGGGCGGGGAGCCTCGGACCTGGCGGACAAGCTCGTGCGCCACCCGCTGTTGGGTGCCTTCGGGGGTGGCGAGGTGGCCGCCCCGGCCCGCTCGCTGCACCGCATGGCGGCCGCCGAGGGTTTCGGCGCGGCCACGGCCCCCAGTTTCCTGGTGTTGGCCGCCAGGTCGGAGGAGGCGCTGGCCAGGCTGGTCGACCCGGCCCTCGGCTGGATCGTGACGATGGGCCGCCTGCCGGAGTGGCGGCGGGTGCGCCGCCTGGACACCGACCTGGTGCTCCGCCCGGTGCCGGACGCCGCCGGCCTGCGCCCGCACGCGGACCGGACCGCGGACGGCGGCCAGGCACCCCGGTGGCTGCGGCAGCGGGAGAGCGGCGAGGAACCGTGGCTGACGGGCGCACCGCTGGACCGGCACATCCTGGACAGCCTGAACTCGGGGAACCTGAAGCAGACGACGATCCTGTTGCGGGGGTGGCGCGACGCCATCCTGCACAACGCCCGGGAACTGGCCGACTCCGACCCCCGCCACCCGTACCTGCCCGGCCACCCGGGGAAGCCGGTGCTCCCCGCCGACTTCCTCGACGTCCACCCGGGCAACTTCATCATCGCCGACGACGGGGGCGCGCACCGCATCGACCGCGAGTGGGTGGCGGGCACCGGTGTCGATGCCGAACTGGCGTTGTTGCGCGCCTTGTTGGAGTTCGCCAGGGAGATCACCGCCACCGGCTCCGCCCACCCCTGGGGGCATGGCGCGAGCATCCGGGACGTGCTGGCGGAGCTGTGCGGCCTGGTCGACCTGACGTCCGTGCTCGACGAGCGGTGGTTCGAGCTGCTCGCCGCGGAGGAGGGCTTCCAGGAGGTCGTGAGCGGGCCGCGGCCCCCGGCTTCCGCCCCGCTCGAACAGGAGACCTCGGCGACGGCACCGGTTCCGGTCTGGTCCGTCGCGGGTGGGCTGCCGGGTGTGCGCGCGACGCTCGACGCCCACCGCAAGCTGCTGGCCGACTTCGAGGAGGCGCACCGGCGGCTGGCCGCCAGCGACGGTGACCTGGACCGCACGCGTACCGAGCTGGCGCAGTTGCGGGACGAGTTCCGCCGTGAGCTCGGCGAGCTGGAGAACCACCTCGAACGCGTCGAGGAGGACCGGGAGGCCCTGCTGCACCGGCTGGCCGAGGCCACCCAGCAGCTCGACCAGGTCCAGGAGCGGGCCGCGCAGCTCGACCAGCGGTTCGCCACCGCGCTGGCCGAACTGTCCGACACGGTTCGCGAGGCGAGTGCGGCCTACGCGGAGAACGAGCGGCTGTTGGCGGCCGAGACCGAGGCGAGGCAGCGGCTGGCGCGCACCAGGTCCCGGCTGGACAAGCTGGAGTCGGCCGGTCTGGTCAGCCTCGGTCACCGCTACGTGTGGCCGGCGCTGCGGGCGGTGCGAGGGACGCGCGACCTGGTCCTCGGTCGTGGCGGGGAGGAGCCGGACGGCGTGTTACGCCGGTTGCACGGCTACTTACCGCCGGCGGCGCAGCTCGCCGCGACCCGCATCCGCAAGCAGACGAGGGCGGCACGGGACGCCGCCCTGCACTGGGACGTCCGGGTACCGGACGAACCGGTGCGGGTGGGCCGGGGTCAGGTGGTGGAGTTGTCGGGCTGGGTGGCCCACGCCGACCTCCCGATCCGCCGGGTCTCACTGCTGGTGGACGGCCGGGAACACCCGGTCAACTACGGTTACTCCCGCCCCGACGTGCACAGCGCGCTGGGCGCGGCCGGTGTCCCCGTCTCCGAGAACACCGGGCTGCTGGTGTCCGTCCCGCTGGCCCCGATCACCGCGCCGGCGTCCTACCAGTTGTGCCTGCGGGTCGAACTGGCCGACGGTAGTCGGCTGTACCGGGACCTGCCGGAGCTGCGGGTGGCCCCCGGCACCGGGATCCGACCGGTGCGGGTCGAGTGGCCGGTCCCCGCCGGGTCGCGAGTGGTCGTGGCGATGGCCACCTACGAACCCGAACCCGGTTTCCTCGCCGAACAGTTCGACTCCCTCCGCGCCCAGACCCACCAGAACTGGGTGTGCGTGATCGCCGACGACGCCTCCTCCCCGGCGGCCCGGGCGTCCATCCGGGAGCTGATCGGAGGGGACGAGCGGTTCGTGCTGGTGGAACACGACGAGAACGTCGGCTTCTACCGGAACTTCGAGCGGGCCCTGAGCCTGGTCCCCGCCGACGCCGACGCCGTCGCCATGTGCGACCAGGACGACGTGTGGGACAGCGACAAGCTCCAGGTGCTGCTCGCGGAGCTGGAGGACCCGGGCGTGGCCCTGGCCTACGCGGACATGCGCCTGGTGGACCAGGCTGGGACGGTCTTCGCGGACTCCTTCTGGAACAGGCGCCGCAACCAGTGGGAGGACCTGGCCTCGCTGCTGCTGTTGAACACGGTGACCGGTGGCGCATCACTGGTCAGGGCGGAGCTGGTCCGGGACGGTGTGCTGCCGTTCCCGCCCCGCCACACCGTCGCGTTCCACGATCACTGGACCGCGTTGTGCGCGCTGGCCACCGGGCGGATCGCCTTCGTGGACCGGCCGCTGCAGTCGTACCGGCAGCACGACGCGAACGTGTCCGGCCGGCGGGAGGAGGACCTCGACGCCGTGCTGCCCGCCAGCGACCTCAGGCTGGTGCTGTCCTCGTTGGGCGTCTTCGGGCGGCTCACCGACGCCCAACGCGAACTGCTCGACGTGGGCGCCGCCAACCACCTCCCGGCGCTGGCCCAGTTCGCCGGCACGCTCCTGGTCAGGTTCCGCAACGAGCTGGACGAACGGACACGCGCCCAACTGGTGCGGTTGGCGGGTGCCGACCGGGGCGCGGGTGGCGTGCTGTCCTTGTTGCAGCGGAGCAGGAAGCAGCCGGGTCAGGTGGCCGGGGTGGACCGGTTGCTGCTCGGTTCCGCCCTGCGCCGGCGGGCGGTGACGCGATCGGCACGGCGGGCGGCCCCTCGCCCTCCGGAACCGTTGGACTGAGCGTCTCCGCCGGCTGGCACCGGTCCGCGCAGCGCGGGGACCCGGCGCCCCCCGCTCGGTGCCAGCCGGCGGTTCGTCCCGCGCTGACGCGCGACGGGTGAACCGGGGACCGACGTGGAACGTCCCGCTCCGCCGGGGGGAGGCTGGCGGAGCGGGACGGGCGACCCGGCCGCCGTGGACAGGGGGGGTACGGCGGCCGGCCCGTGCCTCAGCCGACCTCGGAGTGCTCCTCGGTCGCGAGGCTGGTTCGTGGTGGCCGGCGGTGAACTCGGGAACGCGGGTTGGGTCCGTGGTCCGCTTCCGGAGTACCAGCGCGGGACGGGGGCGTCGAGTCGACGGCTCCCGAGGCCGGCGAGTCATCCACAGCGGCACTCCTGTCCACAGGGGACCTTGCGGTGGTGGTACCGCGCGCCCCCGCTCTCCTAGACTGGCCACGGGGCTGCCCCCCAGGGAGGGTGGGGGTATGCGTGGCGCCCGTTCCCCACACGCCGTACCACCCCCGCGTGTCCCTGATGACGGCCTCGCCGATCCTGCCGTCCACGGTGGTCTGTCTCCGTTGGTAGCGGAATTCCCCGTGCGGGAGCGGCGAAACCCGAATTCGCCGACACCACCCGAATGGCCGCATCGGGGTGTCGTGCTGGCGAGCGAGGTGAGCTGCCGCTCCTCGCTCCGGCGGGCCTGGGTCCCGTGGCGAGGGGCACCGGTTCGCCGCGTGTGGTGCGGCGCGGTCGACGTTCCGCCCGGTCCGGAGTCCGCTGGGGACGAGGAGCCACGGCTGGCCGGCCCCGGCGGGAGCACGCACGAGGCGGGGCGATGGCTGGGGAAGGCGTCGTGCGCATCCCTGGATCTCGAGCGGGTGGGCCACACCCTCGTGCCGGCTCGAGGGCCGGGCCGGCGTGGCGCCGTGGCCGGCGCGGGCGGCGGCGCTGGCCCCTCCCCTGTGTGGAGCGGCGGCGGTGGTGGGGCCGGGGCGGGCACCGGGCGCCCGGCGAACGAGGCGCCCGGCGTGCCCGCTGCTCAGCGCGGCGGCATCCGCAGCGAACCGTCGAGGCGGATCACCTCGCCGTTGAGGTAGTCCTGGTCGATGATGGACAGTGCCAACCTGGCGTACTCCTCGGGCCGGCCGAAGCGTTGCGGGAAGGGTACGTTCGCCGCCAGGTTCTTCCGGAACTCCTCGGTCACGCCGGCCATCATCGGGGTGTCCAGGATTCCGGGGGCGATCGTCATGACCCGGATGCCCGAGGACGCGAGGTCCCTGGCCGCCGGCAGCGTCAGGCCGGCCACTCCACCCTTCGACGCCGAGTACGCCGCCTGCCCGACCTGACCGTCGAAGGCGGCGACGGACGCCGTGTTGATCACGACGCCACGCTGTCCGGCCTCGTCCACCGGCTCCGTCCTGGCGATCTGCTCGGCGGCGAGCCTGGTGACGTTGAACGTTCCGATCAGGTTGACCTCGACGACGCGCCGGAAGAGCTCCAGGTCGTGCACGCCCTTCCTGCTCAGGATGCGCCCCGCGTTGCCGATGCCGGCGCAGTTGACGGCGAACCGCAGGGGCGCTCCCGAGTCGACCGCCCTGCCGATCGCCGCCGACACCTGCTCGGCGCTGGTGACGTCGGCCGCGATCCGCTCGACCCCGTCGACGTCCTCGGCACGTTCCAGGGCGGCCGGCAGGTCCAGCACGAAGACCTTGGCGCCCGCCTCGGCCAGTGCCCGCGCGGTAGCCCCGCCCAGGCCGGAGGCTCCCCCGGTCACGATGGCCGCACTGCCCGTGATCTGCATCCGTACTCCCTCGCCGTCATCGGGTCTCCGTTGACCCGTCCGAACAGTCCCAGCAGGAACTTACTACCGAGTAGCCCCTGGAGGGCACCGTCGGGCGGGACTTGGCGTCACCGTGATCCCGGCGGGCAGATCGCGTCGATCTCGACGAGGTCCTCCAGCGTGGGTTGCCACGTGCCGGCGACGGCGTTCGCCTTGACCTGCTCGGGACTGGTGGCCCCCGCGATCACGGTGGAGACGGTCGGCTGGGCGGCCAGCCAACCGATCGCGACATCGGTCAGGCTGAGGTTGCGCTGGGCGGCGAAGTCCCGCAGGCGGTCGATGCGATCCCAGGGGGCCTCCGCCAACAACCTCCGCCGCCCCGCGAGCCTGCTCCCGGGTGGCGGTGGGGTGTCGCGGTCGTACTTGCCCGTGAGCAGTCCGTTGGCCAGCGGGAAGTACGGAACCAGGCCGACCCCGAACCGTTCGCACACCGGCACGACCTCACGCTCGGCCTCGCGCTCCAGCAGGGAGTAGTGGTTCTGCGCGGCGACGGGCGCGGTCAACTTGGCGGTGTTGGCGATCCACGCGGCGTCGGCGAGTTGCCAGCCGGCGAGGTTGCAGTGACCGACGTACCGGATCTTCCCCTCGCGGACGAGGTCGTCCAGCACCGAAAGGGTTTCCTCGACAGGGGTAGCCGGATCCGGTCTGTGTAACTGGTAGAGATCAATCCACTCAGTGTTCAGCCTGCGCAGGGACGACTCCACGGCCCGGCGCACATAGCGGCGAGAGCCCCGGGACCCGAAGTCGGGGCCGTTCAACCCCTGCATGTCCATCCCGAACTTCGTCGCGACCACGGCGTACTCGCGACGTCCGGACAGGGCCTGCCCGAGCAGTTCCTCGCTCCGCCCCCTCGGGGCTCCGTAGACGTCCGCGACGTCGAAGAAGGTGATGCCCATCTCCAATGCCGTGTCCACCACGGACCGGGCGCCGGCCAGGCTCTCCGTCACGGTTCCGGGCCGTCCGAGGTTGTTGCAGCCGAGGCCGACGGCACTCACGGTCAAACCGGACTCACCAAGCCGTCGCTGTTCCACGGGCACAGACCTTAAATGCTCGCCGTGGTTCTGTGTCACCTCTACCCCCGTCACTCCAGAGAGTCCACCCATACAGGTGGAATTGGTCGACGGAGAGTGACACTTCGAGGGGCGTCCAGAATTCTGGATCGGTTCGGCGCGAGCCGAGTCGAAATCGCGTCCCGCTGGAGAGGAACGATCTCCACACCGGATGGTCGACGCGGGAGCACCCCATGCTTCCCGGCCCGGGCACCACCCCACACGCCCAACCCCGCTCCCCGACACCAGGAGGGCTCGGTAGCCGTACCGTCACGCGGTGATGGCGCAGGACGTCGGGGAAAACCGGAACTCCGGAGGTACCGGTCCGGGGCGGGTCCGCCTGCCCGGCATGGGGCGGTCGCGCCAATCCGACGGCGAGCACCCGTTCCCCCGACCCGGCCGTACCTGGTCGCCACTCGCCCCCGAGCGCGCTCGCGGAGCGGGCCGCCGCACGCAGGGGCCGAAGGGCCCCGCCGACCAATCGGGCGATCGAACGGGACCCGGGCCGCCGGGGGATCGCCGGTTTCACGTGAAACAGACCTGCGGACGGCGCCTCCCACCCCTCTGGTCACCGACCAGCTGGGGTGAGGGCCCGGGTGGCCGACCCAGCCCGACCGACGGGGTCGGGGTCGGCGTCGGCGAGTCCACGGGAGGACGGGCGCCCCTCGTGCGGCCGTCAGATCCGCCACTCCTGCGGGTACTCGGTGCCGCGCAACTGGGGAGGCAGGTGTCCGACGTCGTTGTAGGTGACCACGGCCGGGGCCCGCCCCGACCGGTAGAGCAGCACGGTGAGCGAGCAGTTGTAGTCGATCATGTTCAGCCAGGTCGACTCGGACGCGCCCAGGGCCTCACTCGTGAACCACCTGATCACGTTGCCGTGGCTGACGACCAACTCCCGGATGTCGTCCTTCGCCCTTCGGGGGATGCCGCCGTAGCGGGCCAGGGCGGCCGTCGCCTGCGCCGGCCCCTCCCGGTCCAGGACCTCCTGGGGGAAGCTTTCGAAGAACTCCGCCTGGGCCGGTGTCAGCTCCTCCGGATCCGGGATCGACGGGATGAACTCGCGCAGGAGGTCGGAGGGGTAGACGGGCGCGTCCGGCAGGTACTTGGTGAGCGCGTCCAGGGTCTGGACCGCCCGGGTCGCGGTGCTGTGGTGGATCGCGTGGAAGGGCACGTCCCGCAACCGGGCGCCGAGCAACTCGGCCTGTTGCCAGCCAACCGGGGTGAGTTCGTCGTCACGTGACTCGCCATGCCGTACCAGGTAGAGCAGTCGGTTTGCCATTCCCGTCCTTCCACGAGGCAGTCACCCGCCTCGCACTGGAGAACCGTCGACAACCACAAGACGCGCACCGCACGCGCCCAGTTGCCTGCCACGCCTGGATCACCTTCCCGGTTGGGCGCGGCGGCGACCCGCTGGAAGCGGCATCCAGTCGCGGTTCAGCGGATCTCCAGCGACCGGACCGATACTCGCAGGGTGGTTCGTCACCTCCCGCACAGCGGGCGCCCCTGGAGCCTCACGTCCCGGGCGGCGGCGAACGACGGACGTCCACGGCGCTTCCAGCGAACGACGGGACATCGGCGGGCGATGACGAGGACAGAGCGGCTTGCCGCGGAACTGGCGGAACACGGTCTTCTCTGCTCGGCCTGGCGGTCGGCGTTCACCTCGGTCCGCCGGGAGTGGTTCGTCCCCCCTCGGATCTGGATTGACGACGGGGCGGGGCGCAGACGCCCGGTTGACCGGGAGGCCGACCCGGCGGCCTGGTACGACGCCGTCTACACGAACTCGCCCGTGCTGACGCAGTTCGACGACGGGAACACCGTGTGGCCCGACAGCACCGGCCGGCACTGCACGAGTTCGACATCCCGCCCCGACCTGTTGCTCCGCGTCCTGGAAGCCCTCGACGTCCAGGAGGGCAACCGGGTGCTGGAGATCGGCACCGGCACCGGGTACGGCACGGCGCTGCTGGCAGCCCGGCTCGGTTCGGAGAACGTGGTGTCGGTGGAGGTCGACAGGGTGCTGGCGGGGGTCGCCAGGGTCTCACTGGCCGAGCACGGCTTCTCGGTCCGGGTCGTGTGCGGGGACGGAGCGGCCGGCGACCCGGGCGGCGCACCCTTCGACCGGGTGGTGTCCACGGCCGCCGTGCGACTCGGGGGCTTCCCGTGGACGTGGGTGGCGCAGACCCGGACCGGGGGAACCGTGGTGGCCCCGGTGCGGAGCGAGTTCGCCGGGGCGGCCGCCCTGGTGAGGTTCGACGTGACAGGGGACGACCGAGCGGTCGGACGGGTGCTCGGCGTGGTGGACGCGCTCCCGCTCCGCCAGCACCGGCCCGCGGTGGTGTCCCCGTCGGTGCTCACCGGCCTGACCGGTGGGCGGTTCAGCCGTACCGGGCTGGAACCGTGGCGGGTCGCGGGGACCTGGGAAGCGCGGTGGGCGGTCGGGGTTCGGGTGCCTGGTTGCGGCTGGCGGCACGCCCCTCCGCGTGACCGGGGTGCTCCCCACACCCTCCTGCTGGTGGACGCGGTCACGCGGTCCTGGGCCCGGGTTCGTTACGACGGCCGACCGGGCACGAGTGAGGTCAGGCAGGACGGACCGCGTGACCTGTGGAACGAGGTCGAGGCGGCCTACAGGGAGTGGGTGGCTCTCGGCAGGCCCGGTCCCGACCGCTACCTGGTCACGGTCACGCCGTCCGAGCAGTCAGCGGCGGTCCGGTTGGTGCACTGAGGACGTCTCCTGGGCGGCCGGATGAGCACTCAGCAATTAGTTATACAAGTCACATTTCCTTCGAGGGGTAAACCGTTCGCGGCGGCTGACCCCTGCCACTCGGCGAAGACTCCGCCAGTGGGTGGAGCGCAACCCGAAGGAGATGCCATGCGTGCTCGGTTGACGAGCGCGGGCCGTGTTCGCCTGCTTCTGGGAACCGGGATCGCCGTGCTGGTTCTCGGTGGGGGCGGGGGTCTCGCCCTGGCCGACTCACCTCAGGCGACCAGCTCGACGCCGCCGGTGGCCCAACCCGCACCCCCCGCACCCACTCCCGAACCCGCATTCCCCGCACCCCCCGCACCCACTCCCGAACCCGCATTCCCCGCACCCCCCGCACCCACTCCCGAACCCGCATTCCCCGCACCCCCCGCACCCACTCCCGAACCCGCATTCCCCGCACCCCCCGCACCCACTCCCGCACCCACTCCCGAACCCGCACCCCCCGCACCCAGGCACTCGTCCTCGGTCAGCGAGGCGGCGGTGTCGCCCTCGCAGGCTCCAGACCACGGGCGTCCCGCCTCCTGATGACCGGAGGCACCGCCCAGGCCGACGACCGGCCCGCTCCGCTCCGGGGCGGGCTGGTCCCGGCCCTGCTCCCGACCGGAGTAGCGATGGTAGGAGAGAACAACCGCGTGACCCGGGACAGCGAGTTCAGCCGCTACTTCACGGAGGCGTCGCGGGGAGTGCGGGCAACCGCCTACCTGCTCTGCGGCGACTGGCAGCGCGCGGAGGACCTGCTCCAGACGGCGATGCTGAAGGTGTACCTCGCCTGGCCAAGGCTGGCGAACCGCGACCTGCTCGACGGCTACACGCGACGAGTGCTGGTACGCACGTTCCTGGACGAGAACCGACGGCTGTGGCGCCGGCGGGAACGATCCACCACCGAGGTCCCTGACAACACCGTCCACCCCGGCGATGAGGCGGAGCATCGAATGATCCTGAGGTCGGTGCTGGCCACCCTCCCGGCGCGACAACGCGCCGTGCTGGTTCTCCGGTACTGGAACGACCTGAGCGTCGCCGAGACAGCGAGGGTCCTCGGCTGCTCCCAGGGAGCGGTGAAGAGCCATGTCGGTCGCGCGCTGGCGAGACTTCGCTCGCAGCTTTCAGACCACTTCCCCGAACTCGCCGCGATCAGCGAACGGAGGCGACCATGAGAGGTGAGGACGCCGCGGCCCATCACGCCCGGTCGCTGTTCTCCGACTGGACCGATGACGAGGGACCCCCGCTGCGAACGGAGGCGAAGGATGTCGTCCTCCGTGGCCACCGGGTGTTGCGGCGTCGGAGGGCGTGGAGGATCGCGGGGAGCGCGGCCGGTAGCGCCCTCGTCCTCGTCGGTGCCTTCACTCTGGTCACGGAACTGGGTCCTGTTCCAGGGGGCGTACCGGGAGGAGGGTTCACCCCCTCCGGGGTGGCCCCGCCACCACCCACCGAGCCGCCGTCCTCCGATCACCACGGAACGGCTCCCCCCTGCCCGATTCCCGGGATCGGTCCCGAACAGGGTCTCGCTGCCTCCCCGGGCGAGGCGACGCCGCCCGCCGCGCCCGACCACTCGGCGTTCCCGGCGCCACCGCCGCAGGTGGACAGGCCGGACGCCGAGGGCAGGCTGGACCCCGTGGACGGTAACTGCGCGGGGTCCCCTTGAGGCCGGTGGGATCTGGGTGGGTGGTGACGCCCGGGGCGGGGCCGGGTTCGAGCCGCCCGGGGCAGCCGGGCCAGCACAGGCGCGAGCGGCCCCCGACGCCGCCCGTCAGAGGCCGCCCGCTTCGCAACAGAAGGTCAGAGCACGCGGCACCTTGCTGGGATGACGCGTGGACTGGGGCGCGAGGCCGGTTGTTCGTCGGTGCCGGCGTCGGGCCAGGGTCGTCGACGTCGCTCGTCCACCCGGCGCGGCGGGACGGGCCCCTCGGGACCGGGGCGACCCCGGGTGTCGTGCGCGGACCGGGGAGGGGGTGTTTCCTTCAGCGTGGAGCTGACCCGCATCGCAGGACCTCACAACATCGGGAGGATGTGCATCGGGAGGTACTACAGATTGCCCCCGGGACAACTCGTTGCCAACCCCTGTCCGTCGGGCACCACCCGAATGTCGGTATGCCAGCGGCCGACGGGCGGTGTGGGGCGGTTCGCCACTCCGCTCCGGCGCGCGGCGGCCACCGGCCGACGGACACGGCCAGCGGGATGCGCGGGGACGACACCCGAGGTACGGGCCGCGCTCTCCGGGTCCGCGTGCGCCGGGACCCGTCCCGGGCACGGTCCGGTGGCGTCCGGACGGACCCGGTTCGGGTTCGTGCGCGGGAGGCCCGCCATCCACAGGTTCCGCTCCGAACCGCCCGGCGGGCCGCCCTCCCCCGATAGACTGGCCTCGGGGCCGTCCCCCTGGGCGGGTGGGGGATGCGTACCCGCGGACCTCGTCCTCCCTCGCGCCTCCGGTGTCGCCGGCTGGTCCGGCCCCCCGGAACGATCAGGAATGGTGCGTACCCGATGGATTTCCGGTCACGCCGCCGTCGGCGGGATGCCGCGATCGCGGGCTGGTCACTCCTGGACGGGCATTACCCGGTTCGGGGACGCCGGTCGCGGCGGCTTGGATACAGTGCGGGCGTGCCAGATCCTTCGAGTCCACCAGTGGTAGGAGCGGCCGCCCTCTGGTCCAGTTCGGACACGGCCGGTCTCGGTGACCAGCTGCTGCCCTGGCTGGTGCGTGCGGAGATCGGAGCCCGCCTGTCGGGCTGGCGTATCACCACGCTCGCGCCACTGGGCTGGAACGCCTCCCCCAGCACCGCCGTCACCGAAACCGCGGAACCGCTCGGGCCGTCGGACGACGGCCGTCGCCGCCGACTGGCCGAGGCGACCACGCTCACGCTCGTCGCGCCGTCGTTCCCGTTGGCCGGTCGGCCGGGCACCCTCGCGGCGCGGTACGGGGACGACCGCGCCGAGGGCGCCGCCGCCTTGCTGGACCGAGGCCTTGGCGCCGACCTCGAGACCGACCATCCCGTGGTGTGGTCCGGGGTGCGCGTCTCCTCGTTCCCGTCCGAGGAGGTCGTGCGGGCGGCCGCCCGGCAACCTCGTTGCGCCGTCCGCGACCGGCGGTCCAGGACGCGCCTCCTCACCGCGGCGAGGCGCCTCGACCCGGCCGTGGAACTCGACCCCGTCGTCCTCCCCCACCCCGGGGTCCTCGCCGGCCGGTGGCTGGACGACGAGGCCATGACCTCGCTGCGCCGCCAGCTCCGCCAGCTCGGGCGGCTGCCGGCGGACGACGGCTACGTGGTGCTGCCGGGCGCGGTCCCCGGCTCGGCTGGGCCGGAGCTGGTCGAGCGGCTCACCGGGCGGCTCCGGCGGGCGTTGGCCTCGGCCGGTCGGCCGGGAGCGGTGCCCCCGGTCGTCGTCCTCCCCACCGGACCCGAGGTGGCCGACGGGGCGGGCTGGTTGGTGGACACGCCCTCGGGTGAGGCGTACCGGCTTCCCGCCGGTCTGGTCGTCGAGGACCGCCTCGCCGTCCTCGCGGGGGCGTCCCTGGTCGTCGCGGGTGACGAACACACCGCGGCCGCCGCGGCGGGCCTGGACACGCCCTGGGTGTTGTTCGATCCCGAGGGCGAGGACAGCCCGGTGATCCGCGAGTTCGGGCGGCCCGAACAGGTCGCCCCGACCCTGGGCGGTCTTCCCTCGGCCGTGCGCGCCGCTCTCGCTCCCGGCGACGGGCCCAGCCCCGCCGCCGTGGCCCGCCGACGGTTGGACGAGCACTTCGACGCGGTCGCCCTCATCGCCGAGGAGACCCTGGCGCGACGGGGCGGCCACCTGGACCGCCGGGCGGTGGAGCTCGCCGCCGAGAACACCGCGCTGCGCGAGGCCAACTCCCGGCTGCGGCAACGGTTGCTCGCGGAGCGCGGCGAACTGGTGGAGGCCCTCACCGCCGCCTGGCGGCGGACCCGCGAAGCCCGGGGCGAGACCGACCAGGTCCGGGACGAGCTGGCGGCGGAACGCGCCGCGCACGCCGCGGCCGCGGCCAGGGAAGCGGAGCTCCGGCGTGAGCTGGAGGCCTGGCAGCACACCAAGCTCGTGCGGTGGACCCGGCCGCTGCGGGACGCCTACGGGAAGGTTCGGGACTCGTGACCGGCCCCGCCGTCGACGTGCCGGCGACGAGGGCCGTCACCTTCGTCATGGTCAGCCACGGTGGTGGCGACCTCGTCATGAACTGCCTGGACAGCCTGCGCAAGCACACCACCGTCCCCTACCGGGTCGTCGTGGTCGACAGCGCCTCGCCGGACGGGACGGCGGACTGGTTGGAGGAACGTCTCACCGACCGGGCGGAGGTCACCCTCCTGCGGCTCCGGGAGAACCTCGGGTTCGGCGCCGGGTGCAACCTCGGGGTGCGGCAGGCCGACACCGAGCTCGTGTGCTTCCTCAACGCCGACGTCGAACTCTCCGAAGGCTGGTTGGAACCGCTGCTCGCGGTGTTGGACCGCCGCCCGGACGTGGCGGCGGTCGCCCCGGTGCTGCTCGGCCAGGACGGGGAGCTCCAGGAGGCGGGCAGCGTCGTCGGCGGCGACGGTTGGTGCCAGGCGTGGGACGCGGAGCGGGCCCAGCTCGACGACCTGTTCCCCCGGGTCGTGGACTACGCCTCGGCCGCGTGCCTGCTCATGCGCCGCCGGGCCTTCTTCGCCGCCGGCGGGTTCTCCCCCGACTACGAGATCGCGTACTTCGAGGACGTCGACCTGGCGCTGGAACTCCGCCGTCGCGGTTGGCTGACCTGGGTGGAGCCCGCGTCCCGTGTCACGCACGTCCGGCACGGCAGTTCGGGGTCCGAGCGGGCCGCCGAGCTCATGCGCCACAACCACGGTGTGTTCCGCCGGCGCCAGGCCTCCGTGCTGCGCGACCGGCCCGCGCGCATCGGCATGGAGGAGGCGCCGCACCGGCAGATCCAGTTGCGCGACCGGCCGGCCCCGCACCGGGTGCTGCTCATCGACGACCGGGTCCCGCAGGCCGACCGGGGGCGCGGCGACCCGCGAACGCAGGCCGTGCTCGACGCCTGGATCGACGCGCACCCCGCGGGCCGGGTGACGTACCTGGCGGTGTTCCCCGACCGGGCGCTGGAGTGCGCCCCGGCGCTGCGGGCACGCGGGGTCGAGGTGGTGTGGGGCGTCGACGACCCCGAGGAGTGGGGTCGGGAACGCGCGGGGCTCTACGACGTGGTCGTGGCGTTCCGGCCGCACAACTTCGTCAGCCACGGCGAGCCGATCTCCCGCAGCCAGCCGCAGGCCGTGCGCGTGTACGACGCGGAGGCGCTGTTCCACCGCCGACCGCAGCAGCACTTCGAGACGGCCACGGACTCGGACGAGCGGCGCCGGTTCGCGGTGGAGGCGACCCGGCTGCGGGACCAGGAGACGGCCGCGTTCACGTGGGCCGATGTCGGGGTCTGCGTGAGCGAGGAGGAAGCCGAGTGGGCGGCGTCGGTCGCTCCCGACCGGCCGATCAGGGTGGCCTGTTATCCGACGCCACCGGTGGTCGAGGTCCCCGGCCTGGAGGGGCGGGACGGGCTGGCCTTCTTCGGCGGGTTCGACGGGACCCCCGGCACCCCCAACGAGCGGGCGGTGCTCGAGCTGGTCGGCGACGTGCTGCCCGCTCTGCGGGATCGCCACCCCGGCCTGCGGCTCCGGGTGATCGGCGCCGATCCCTCACCGGCGGTCCTGGCGTTGCGGGGGGACGACATCGAGGTCACCGGCAAGGTCCCCGATCCCCGTCCCTGGTTGGCGAGCTCCCGGGTGCACGTCGTCCCCATGCGCTACGGCGCGGGTGTGAAGATCAAGTTCGTGGACTCGATGGCCGCTGGGCTTCCCTTCGTGACGACGCCGGTGGGGGCGGAGGGGCTCCATCTCGGCGTGTTGGCCCGCCACCTCGTGGGTTCGTCGCCGGTTGAGCTGGTCGAGGCCTGCGACCGGCTGCTCGCCGACGACGTCCTGTGGGCCGACGTGCAGGCGGAGCTGGTGGAGATCTGCCGGGAGCACTTCTCCTCGACGGCGTTCGACCGGGCGATGACGCGGGTGATCGCCGACTGCGGGCTGCCGCCGCGACCCACTGCGGGCTGACCCCAGACCCGCCGATGCCCGGTCGCCGTCCCACTCGGGTGAGGGGTGTCCTGGCAGTCGAATCGCTTGGATGTGTTCCGGCTCGCCATCATTGGTGGTCACGATCGCGGACGCTTTGCCTGGTGGTGGGCGAGGGTGACGGCGCCGGGTGACCGCCCCACCGGTTGATCCGAGCCGGGGGTACGGCTCAGCCAGGACGGCGAGTTCCGCGTCAGGTGGTGGTCAGCGGGCGCGGCCACGACCGACCGGGGTGCCATCCGCGCCGACCGGGCTGGTTTGCGCCGGTCGAGCACGGCTACCCGGTAGTGGTGCGACCGCGCGGGGCGAGACGCCGTCCCGCCGCTTCGATGGAGGAGCGGGATCATGGGTGACGCGCGAGGCTACGGCCAGGGGACGCCGTGCTGGGCCGACTACTGGGCGCGTGACAGGCGTGCGGCGATGGACTTCTACGGCGCCGTTCTGGGGTGGGTCTTCGACGAGGGCCCACCGGAGACCGGTTACTACACCACCGCGTCGGTGGGTGGGAAGGTCGCGGCTGGTCTGTTCCAACCGCCGGAGCCGGACTCCCCCGTCACCTGGGGCGTGTACCTGGCGAGTGACGACGTGGACGCCACGGCTCGGGCCGTCACCGAGGCCGGTGGCCACGTCGTGATGGGGCCCACCGACGTCATGGAGGAGGGGCGGATGCTGTTGGCGACCGACCCGACCGGGGCGGTGTTCGGGGCGTGGCAGGCTGGCCGGCACCGGGGTTTCCAGCTGGTGGACCAGCCGGGGGCGGTCGCGTGGACCGAGTTGGCCACCCGGGACGCCGAGACGGCCCGTGCCTTCTACGCGCGGGTGTTCGGGGTGGGCATCAGCCCTCCGATGGCGGCGGACTTCGACTACACGACGATCCGCGTGGACGGGCGGGACGTGGCCGGCGTGTGGGGTGCCGGATCGGACGAACCCGACGCCGCGCTGGGCTGGGGGACGGTGTTCGCGGTCCCCGGTACCGACGACGCGCTGGACGTCGTCACCGGGCGGGGTGGCGTGGTGGTGCGGGCGGCGGAGGACAGCCCGTACGGCCGGCTCGCGACCTGCCAGGACCCCCAGGGTGGGCGGTTCTCCCTGGTCGGGCCGAACTCCGAGGGCTGAACGGGCGCCGGTTCGCCGACACGTCGGGGTCGGGGTCGGGGGACGCCGTGCGCCTGTCAGAGGTCCCCGAGGAAGGGGACGCCTTTCACCTCGGGTGAGCACATCCAGTCGCGGACGGCGAGGGTCGCCCGGACGTCGTCCTCGTTGTAGGTGAGCAGCCGGTCGCGTTGGTCGAGGTCGGGCACCTGGCCCTCGTACCCGACGGCGTCCCGGTACCAGCGCATCGAGTTCTCCCCGCTGGCCTCGGGGTCGCGCCAGCCGAAACCGGCCTCGGGTGCGATGGTCTTCAGGCCCTTCCCCTTGGCGCAGAGGAAGTGGTGGCGGACGCTGGCGAAGATGTCCACCCACTGGTCGGACCTGATGAAGCCTCGGACCTCCCTGCTGGTGGGCACGCCGGGCCGGCCGGGGAACCGCTCCGCGCTGGAGAGCATCCACCGGTTCTCGGCGAGCTCGTTGTAGCAGTAGGCGCGGAAGGTCAGGCCGCGTTCCCTGGCCCGGGAACGGACGAGCCGCAGCCACGTCCAGAACTCGCCGAAGGAGCGGGCCTCGTCCTCGGTCGGGACGGGCTCCCAGGTGGCGAAGGCCCGGTAGCCGGGTTCCAGGCCGATGTCGGCTCCGGAGAGCCAGCAGCCCCACAGGTAGGCGCCGGCGTCGCCGAAGCTCTCCATGTCGACGTCGAGTTCGACGTCGGCCCGGGGAACGCTCACGTCGGCTGACCGGCGCACCAGGCTCAGGTCACGCCGCCACGCCCTGGCGAGCGCGACCGCGTCGGACAGCGAGGTCACCGGGAGGGGGTGGGTGTCCTCCTGCTCCGGGTCGAGCGCGGCGAGCGCGTCGACGGTGGTGATGCCGGCCTCCCGCAGCGCCACCGCGTCCTCACCCCGCACCACGAGGCTGACGTCCCTCGCCGAGCGCAGCCGGTCCTCGCAGATCGGCCACCAGGGGCACGAGCGGCATTCCATGATCCGGGACGGGGTGGCCAGGGGGTCGGCGCCGGACGCGGCGGCGGTCGCCACCGCCAGACGGTCGGCGAACCGGTGGTCGTACTCGTCCAGGGCGGTGCGGTTGCCCGGCCAGGTGGGCGCGTCCAAGTCGTGCCAGACGACGACGTCGGCGTCCATCCCGATGGCCCCGCCGGTGGCCCGCCCCGGCCGTTGCCGGCCCGCGGCCTGGAGGAGCCGGAACGCGTGCGCGAGTCGCAGCTGGTCGCGGGCCTGCGGTCGGGCCTTGCGGTGCGGGTCGAGGTGGGCCGAGTCGGGCAGGGGGGTGTCGAGGGGGCTGGTCCTGGCCCCGGTGCCAGGGTCGGTGACCTTGTGGCGGACGACGAGCACCGGCACGTAGCCTTCGCCGCAGCGGACCAGCAGGTCGATCCCGCCCCGCCGGCCGCCGTGTTCGTCGGTGGGGAGCTGGGCCGCCCAGATGTAGGGGGTCCCGGCCCGCATGGCCCGCAGTGTCTCGAGTTCCCGGTACGCCGTTGACCTGCCGCGCGGGATCTCCACCCACCCGGTGCCGAGACGTGCGGCAAGGCTGTCCGCGACCTGTCGTCGGTGCGTGGCCGCGTCGGCGATCCGCTGCTCCGCGCCGCTGTCCAGTGGGGCGAGTTCGACGCCGGTCATCCCCGGGTCGTGTTCGAGATGCACCCGGCGGCGGCACCGCGTCACGACCCCGGCGTCCAGCAGCACGGTGTCCGTCACGGCACCCAGCCTATGTCTCGGTCGTGCCTGGTCGGTGGCACCCCACGTCGCCGCTGGTCACGGCCACGTCGCGCGGCCTGGGTGGGTGGTCTGACAGGATCGGCGCACACCGGTGGGCGACGGCGGCGGTACGCGGGCGGGGCCGGTGACGTGCCCGGGGTCACGGGGAGCCGGTCGGGGTCGCGGACCGGGTGCTCGCGGTCCCGAGATCGACCGGGCTGCGCCGTGGTGACCGGTCGGGGCAGCATGGTGGCAGCCGTTGGCGGATCGCGGCCGCGGATCGGGCGGACCGAGCACGTGGAGGTGGCGGAGATGGCCGGCAGGAGACGGGACGTCGGTTCCGGGGGCAGGGCGAGGCGGCTGGTGGGGGTGGCGAAGGTCCTGGTACCGGCGGCCGCTCCCGTGGTGCTGCCGATCGCGGCGGGAGCCGCCGCGAGGGTGCGGGAGTTGTACGACCAGGCCAGGGCCCGCCGGATGGGGGTGCCGGTGGACCGGCTCCCCGAGTTCACCGGGCACGGCGCTGCGCTGCACGCGCGGGTGGCGAACGCCCTCGACTCGGTGGACGAGTTGGGCAGGAGGTCCGGGGCGAGCGACGGTGACCGGTTCGTCGCGGAGGCCCGGACCCGCTGCGGTCAGCTCCTGGCGGCGGTGCGGGCGGCGGAACGGATGCCCGCGCCCCGCCGGCGGGCGGCGCACCGGGCGATCGACCGCGAGTTGGCGGTCGTGGAGACCGAGTTGCTGCACCGCCTCGACGTCCACCCCTGAGGTCCGGGCCCGCCGGGGCGGCGGTCGGTCTGACCCGCCGCCGCCCCGGGCGGGGTCAGCCAGGGCTGACGAAACCCTCGGACACCAGCCAGTCCAACGCCACCTGGTCGGGGTCGGCTCCGTCCACGTCCACCCGGGCGTTCAGGTCCGCCATGATCTCGTTGTTGAGGGCCTCCGCCACCGGGGTGAGGACCTCCTCGATCTCCGGGTGATCGGCGAGCGTGTCCGTGCGCACCGTCACGGCCGCGTTGTACCGGGGGAAGAACGACAGGTCGTCCTCGAGGACGACGAGGTCGAGGCCCTTCACCCGGCCGTCCGTGGAGAAGATCTCACCGAAGTTGCAGGTCGTGCCGTCGGCCGTCGCCTGGTAGATGGGCCCGGTGCCCAGCGTGTGGATGTTGCCGGGCACAGCGGTGAAGCCGTAGGTGGCCTCCACGCCGGGCATGCCGTCGTTGCGGCTGGCGAACTCCGTCTCCACGCAGAAGGTCCCCTCGGCGGGATCGGCGTTGACCAGCTCGGCCATCTCGGAGAGGGTGTCCACCCCGAGCCGGGCGTGGTTCGCCTGGTTGAGGGCGAAGGCGTAGGTGTTGTCCACGGGCGACATGGCGATCCACTCGATGCCGTGCCGTTCCCTGTCGACCTCGCGCACCGCCTCGAACTGCTCCATCGCGTCGGGGATCGGGTCGGTGAACCCGTTGTAGCTGATCCAGGACGTCCCGGTGTACTCCCACTGGAGGTCGATCTGACCGGCCTCCAGCGCCTCCCTGGCGCTGTTGGATCCCTGGATGTTGGTGAGGTCCCGGATCTCCGCCCCGGCCGCGGCCAGGGCGAACTCCGCGATGTAGCCCAGGATCCAGTTCTCGGTGAAGTCCTTGGACCCCACGGTGAGGGTGACGTCCTCCAGCCCAGGCAGGGGTTGGATCGTCCCGGGTCCCACGTCGAGCGGCAGGGCCGACCCGGAGCTGAGGCCGCAGCCCGACAACGCGGTCGCGGCCACCGCCGCCAGCACGGCGCATCTGGTTCGTTTCCCACTCATCGCAGTCCCTTCGGTCCCAGCAACTGCTCGGCCAGGCCGCCCAGCCAGTCGACGAGCAGCGCGAGCGCGGCGGAGAGCACCGCGCCGACGACCAGCACCGAGGTGCGTCGCAGCTTGTACCCCACGTCGATCAGTTCGCCGAGCCCGCCGCCGCCGATGAAGAAGGCGAGGGTGGCGGAGCCGACGGCCAGCACCAGGGAGGTGCGCAGCCCGGCGAGCATCAGCGGGACCGCCAACGGGAACTCGATGCGGCGCAGCACGGTGAACCGGGACATCCCGATCCCCCGGCCGGCCTCCAACAGCGACTGGTCGACCTGTTGGAGGCCGACCATCGTGTTGCGCAGCACGGGCAGCAGCGCGTAGAAGGCGATGGGGATCACCGCGACCCAGAACCCGGTCTGCTGGGTGAGCAGGAAGAACAACACCAGCAGGCCCAGTGCGGGGGCCGCCTGCCCCATGTTGGCGATGCCCAGCACGATCGGGGCCACGCCCTTGGCCCAGGGCCTGGTGACCAGGATCCCGAGCGGGATGGCGACCAGGAGCACGATGGCGGTGACCGCCAGGGTGATCTGGACGTGCTGCCAGGTGAGGGTGAGGATGTTCGCGGCGTTGATCTCCCGCGCCTCGATGTCGTCCAGGTCCCCGGTGAACGCCCACACCAGGACCGCACCGAGGATGGCGAGGACGACGACGGGTTCGGTGAACAGCCGGAGTCGTTCGGAACGCCGGGACCCCGAGTCCGCGGAGAACCCGGCGCGTTCCGCCGTGGTGGTGTCAGGCATGGGCCGCCCCCGAACCACCGTCGCTCCCGCCGGGCCCGTCGCCCGGTCGCCCGTCCGGTGTGCCGTCCTCGTCCTCGTACTGCTCCCGCAGCGCGCGGATCGTCCCCATCAGGCTGTCCAGGCCCACGACGCCGGCGTACTGGCCTCGGGAGCGGGTGACGACGGCGTAGCCGGCGTCCGCGGTGAGCAGGGCTTCGAGCGCGTCCTGGAGGGTGGAGGCCCGGTCGACGGAGTCCTCCACCGGCCGGCCCGCGGTGGCCAGGGAGCCGCTCCGGTCGAGGTCCCGGCGGGTGACCCAGCGCAGTGGCCGGCCTCGCTCGTCGAGGACGAGCCCGACGGCTCCCCTCCGACCGCCAAGGCGGGCGGCGAAGGCGGCTGGTTCCTCGCCCGCGGTGGCCGTGGGGAGTTGCTCCAGTTCGATGTCGCGGACCCGACGGAGGGTGAGCTGTTTCAGCGCCGCCCCGGCTCCGACGAACCCGGCGACGGTCTCGTCCGCCGGGTTCGCCAGGATCGCCTCCGGGGTGTCGTACTGGAGGATCTTGGACTGGTACCCGAGAACGGCGATGCGGTCCCCGAGCTTGACGGCCTCGTCGAAGTCGTGGGTGACGAAGACGATCGTCTTGCCCATCTCCTCCTGGAGGCGCATCAGCTCGTCCTGGAGGTTGCCCCGGGTGATCGGGTCCACCGCGCCGAACGGCTCGTCCATGAGCAGCACGGGCGGGTCGGCTGCGAGGGCCCTGGCGACCCCGACCCGCTGCTGTTGTCCTCCGGAGAGCTGTTTGGGGAAGCGGTCGCGGTACTCGGCCGGGTCGAGGCCGACCAGGTCGAGCATCTCCTCGGTGCGCTCGGCGATGCGGCTCTTGTCCCAGCCGATGAGCCCGGGCACCAGACCGACGTTCTGGCTGACGGTGAGGTGCGGGAGCAACCCCACCTGCTGGATCGCGTAGCCGATCCCCCGGCGGAGTTCGTCGGGGTTGAGCCGCAGCACGTCCTGTCCGCCGACGGTGATCCGACCGGACGTCGGCTCGATCAACCGGTTGATCATCTTCATGGTGGTCGTCTTGCCGCACCCGGAGGGTCCGACGAAGACCACGGTCTCACCGGCGGGGATCGTCATCGTGACCGAGTCGACGGCCGGGTGCCGCTGGCCTCCGTACTGCTTGGTGACGTTCTCCAGCCGGATCTCCACGCCGCTGGTGGCGCGGTCCGACTCGCCGCCGGGCTTCGGCGCGGTGTTCGTCTCAGACACGGATTCCCCTTGACGTAGTGAGCCGGCCGATCAGGACGTACACGGCGTCCAGGACCAGGGCGAGGATGACGATGGCGACGGTCCCCGCCACGGCGGCGTTGGTCGCGTTGGCGCTGCCGACCCGGGACAGCCCGGTGATGATCTGGTTCCCCAGGCCGGGCCCCTTCGCGTAGGCGGCGATGGCCAGGATGCCCATCAGCATCTGCGTGCTGACCCTGATGCCGGTGAGCACCGCGGGCCAGGCGAGCCGGAGTTCCACCCTGGTGAGGACACCGAACCTGCTCATGCCGATGCCGCGTGCCGCGTCGGTGACCGAGCTGTCGACGGAGGCGAGACCGACGATGGTGTTGCGGACGATGGGCAGCAGGGCGTAGAGCACCAGCACGGTCACCGTGGGGGGTACGCCGAGGCCGAGCACGGGGATCAGCAACCCGAACAGCGCGAACGACGGGATGGTGAGGATGGCGCTGGTCACGGCGGTCGCCACCGCCGAGCCGAACGGGCTGCGGTAGACGGCGACCCCGAGGAGCATGCCGACCACGGTCGCGATGACCACGCACTGGACCACGGCGCTGACGTGGAGGTAGGAGTCGAAGAGGAGCTGCTCCCACCTCCCGGCGACGAAGGAGCCGAAATCGGAGAGCCAGTTCACGAGTGGACCTCCGGTGGGCGAGGTCGACGGCCCACCGCGAGGACCGGAGGATCGTCCCTGGAGGCCGGAACCCGTTGGGTCGTGCGCGAACTGGTCCTGGTCCTGTCGCTCATCACAGTCGAGTACGCCCTCGTGGGCGACTCCTCCCCTCGTTGCGCCGGATGCGGGTGGACGGGCGGTCCACCTGGCTCGCCGACGACACGGCCAAATGGGGCTACATCGTCGGAAGCCCTCATACCGTTACCCAGTCCGCCTCCCAAGACAACATCGAGCGGTGCGGACGTAGTGGAAACGACATCCCCGGTTGATCTGGCCGCCACGGACCGGGCCGTCCTCCCGGAGCGGCACCACATCGGCGCGTGCTTCACCTCACACCCCTCCTGACCGGCGTCGTCGCTGGTGGTGCTTGCTCCCGCCGTGGTTCCCCGGCGGGGTGAGGGACCGGCGGGTGGTCCTCGCCCCGGGAACCACAACCTCGTTATCTGCGCTGTCGGGACGTTTGGCAAGGCGCCACTCCGGGGGAGAGCGGCCGCGGGCCGGGTGCGTCCACCCGCCACCCGGCGGTCCGCGCGGGACGAGGCCCCGCCGGCGCCGGCCCTGGACGGCTGCGCCGCCGTCGTCGTCGCTGGGCGGCGGGTCGGCTGGTTACCGTGGTGGGTGTCGGTCGGCGGCCCGGCGCCCGGGTAGGGGGTCGGGCGCGGCGCGGGTCCCGGTCGCGGTCCTCCGCGGGGTCAGGGGGGGATGGTGTCGTTCGAACACGGCGTGGCGGCCCGGCGGGCCAGCCAGGTCGCGGTGGGCACGGCCGTCGTGGTGGTCCTCGGCCTGGTCTGGGCGGGTACCGCCTCGGCGCACGTGCCGGCGTGGCCCGAGGAGGTGCCGGCCGGCGGGTCGGGCAGGGTCACGTTCCGCGTCCCCGACGAGCGGCCCCATGCGGGCACGGTGGCCCTCACGGTGCTTTTCCCCGAGGAGCACCCGTTGACGTCGGTGTCGGCCCGCCCCCCGCCGGGCCGGGCCTCGGAGGTCGCGACGGTCGAGTTGGACGAACCGGTGGAGGCGCACGGCGTCGGGATCACGGAAGCCGTCAGCTCGGTCACCTGGACCGCCGAGGACGGGGTGCGCGTCGAGCCGGGGGAGTTCCAGGAGTTCGAGGTCGACCTGGGCGGGTTCCCGGAGGGTGCCGACGTCGTCGTGATGCCGGCGGAGCGGACCCACGACCCGGGTGAGGTGGTGTCGTGGGCCGATCCCCCGCCGCGGGACGGGGCCGACCTGCCCGCTCCCACGCTCAGGCTCGACGAGGGCGGTGCCGGCCACCACGACCACGCGGAGCCCTCGGAGGACGCCGCCTCACCGGTGGGCGGCGCCGAGGGCGGGACCGCGCGTGCCCTCGGTGGGATGGGCCTCGTGGTCGGGGCACTGGACCTGGGGCTCGCGTTGGGCGTGCTGGTCAGGACGCGGCGGGGGTGATGGCGGTGCTGGTGTCGCGGGGGAACGGGAGCCGGTCGGTGCCGGCGGCGTCGGTCATGCCCCGTGGGGTGACCGTGGCGGCCGTGTTCGGTGCGGTGGTCTCGCTGCTCGTCGTCCTCGCCTGGCCCGCGTCGGCGCACAACGTGTTGGTAAGGAGCGACCCCGTGGACGGGGCCACGCTCCCCACCGGTCCCGACGCGGTGGAGCTGGTCTTCGACCAGCGGGTCCTCGGTGGTGTCAACACCGTGACCGTCACCGGCCCCGACGGGAACCGGTGGGAACTGGACGAGGAGGTCGCCGTGGAGGGGACCGCCGTGCGCCAGCGCCTGCACCCGCTGGGACCGGCCGGCGAGTACACCATCGCGTACCGGGTCCTGTCCGCCGACGGGCACCCGGTGTCGGACACCCTCACCTTCATCCTGGCCGACGACGGCCCCGGGACGGTCCCGCCCCAACCGCCGGGCGGACCGGCGGACCGGGACCGGGGGGGCCTCGGAGGACGGGGAGGAACCGGCCGCGTCCGGCGTCGCAGCCGTGTGGTGGTGGTTGGCGGGGGCGGGAGCGCTGTTGGTGGTCGGCCTGCTGGTGGCGTTCCGCGTCGCCGGCCCCTCGACGAACCGGTCCCGGCGACGCTGAGCGTCGGGACACGGCCCGGCCTCGGCCCGGGCGGGCAGGGGCGTCGAACGGTCGCTGGGCGGCGCCAGGCGGCGACCGGGGGCCCCGGGCATCCCGTGGTGTGGGAGCGGGCGGGTCAGACCAGGGGGCCGAGACGTGTCCAGCTGGTGAGCGGGGGCGGCCCCACCTCCTCCCGGAGTGCCTCGATCCTGGCCAGGCAGCGTCGTCCTCGCCGGTCGAGTTCGGTCCGGTCGATCCACCCGTCGGCGAAGTTCCGGTACGCCTGGGCGAGCAACACGATCTCCGCGAGGTAGTCGGCCGTCCGGCGGGCACCGGGCTGGTCCAGCCTCCGCACCAGGGGTAGTTGACCTCGGACGATCCGGTCCAGTGCCCTGGCGGTCCGCCTGGCCCGCCAGGCGCTCCACACGTTCCAGGCGCTCCAGGGCAGCCGCGACTGTCCGTTGACGACGGCTTCGGGCACGATCACCAGGGCTGATCACCTCGCGCGCTGCCGAGAGTTCGTCCGCCGGAACGCCGAGGCGCCGCGGTGCGCGCCGTCGGAACGCGGAGGGGTCCTCTGGTCGACTGTGACGCCCGTGACATCGACGGGCGGTCGCGAGACGTTACCGTTCGGGTACCGAGGGCGACGGTCTCCGCGTGGTGGTCACCGGTAGCGGGTCCACCTCGCGCTCGCGTCTCCCTCACGCAGCGACCGGAGCCGCAGCTCGAGCTGGGGCCGGAACTCGGGTTTGCTGCGCAGGATGGGCAGCACGCTGGTCGTCAGTTTGAGCTCCCGCACGTCGCGCAGCACCGGGAAACCGCTCCAGCGCAGGAGGTCGAACCCGTACCGCGCGGCGAGCTGCCGGTAGCGCCGACGGGACGCCCCGAACCGCAGGACGCCCACCGCCATCGGGGTGAGATCCCACTCGCGGGGGCCGACGCAGGACGAGTCGAAGTCGCAGACGACGGGACCGGCGGGACCGGAGATCAGGTTTCCCAGGTGCGCGTCCCCGTGCACGAAGCCCTCCTGGAGCGGGAACGTCAGGTCGTGCAGCCGCCGTTCCAGCTCGGAGCAGCGTTCCTCCAGGAAGGCCCGGTCGTCGTCGGCGAGTTCCTCGGCGTCGGTCAGCCGCCGACGCACGTCGTCCAGGGGCGCCCAGTAGGGCAGCGGGTGGTCGGGCATCGGGAGCGCGTGCAAGGCCCGGAGGACGTCCGCGAGGTCGTTGACCGAAGCCGGCGGCCCGGCCTCGGGCACGTCCTCCCAGAGGGTGGCCACGTGGCCACCGACCCGGACGGGCTGGCGGACCCCGGGCAGCAGCCGGACCGCGGGCACGTCGTGTTCGGCGAGCCAGCGGGCGGTGCGCACCACCTTCTCCACGCGGTGCAGCAGTTTGGTGGAGACGACGATGCGCACCACCGCCCGGTCCGCCGCCAGCCGGAAGACGGCGTTGTTGGTGCAGCGGAGCAGGGTGGCACCGGTGGCGTCGAGCCCCTGCGTGCGGCACACCTCCCGCAACACCGCGATGAGCTTGTCCTGGGTGAACCGGCCGTCTGGTGCGGCGGCGACCAGCGTGTTCACGCGGACAGGTGGAGCGTGAGTCGTTCGTTGAGCTCCTTGGCCGCCGGGTTCGCGGACCGTTTGCGGGTCTCGGCGAGCAGCGGTCGCAGACGGTCGCGCATCCGGCTGGACCGCACGTCCTCGCTGGCCTCGATGGCCAGGTGGCCGCAGCGGACGCCGTGGTCGATGTCCCCGGTGCGGAGGTGGTTGGACGCCATCATGATCTGCTGGAAGCCCCGGTTGCGGTTCATGTCCTCGCGGAGGTTGGCGCTCGCCTGTTCCAGGGCGTTGACGGCGATCCGGGAGTGGTTCGGGTCGGCTCCCTCGGCCGCCGCGAGCGTGGTGTAGACGGCGCCGATCATGGAGTGCAGGTCGGTCTCGTCGAAGAACCGGACCCAGGGGGGCACCTCGTCGGGGTTGGACCGCGCGAAGGCGTCCTTGGACATGCCGAGTTGCAGGATCGCCTGGCGGGCGAGCCCGGCCTCCGCGTAGGCCCAGGCCTCGTTGGCGCAGAGGACCGCGACGGTGAGGGCGGAGCCGGTGTTCTGGGCGGCGACCTGGCCGAGCTGGAACATCTTCAGCGCCTCGTTGGGCTCCTTGTGGTGCAGGTAGAGGCGGCCGGTGCGGTAGAGGATGTTCGCGACCAGCGTGTCGTTCCCGCCGCGCTTGGCGAATTCGAGGGCCCGCCCGAAGTGGCTACGCGCGGAGTCGATCAACCCGATGTCGAACGAGGTCCAGCCCGCGAGGCCGTAGAGGTCGCCGATCGCGACGAACAGCCGCTGCTCCACCTCCTCGGTCCGCTGGGCGCCCAGGAGCTGCTGCGCCCAGTTGAGCTGGGCGATCACGGCGTCGCGGCAGAAGCCGCCGCCATGCCGGGAGTCCAGGGACCGCAGCGCTCCGGTGGCCGCCTCGATCTGGCGGACGTCGGTGAGGCCGATGCGGTTGGGCACGGGGGTACGGGCGGCGGTCGCGGCCCAGCCGGGCTCGGAGCCGAACACGGCCGCGCCGACCGTCACGGCGGCGGCGTGCGCCAGGAACTTGCGACGCTTCACCGATTCCTCCTCTTCAGCCTGCGCGTCGTCGATGACCCCGACGACACGTGCCGCCGTGGCCTCGTCGTAGGCGAGTCCCATGTAGCCCCGGGGTACGCCGAGTCCGGTGGCGATCCTGGCCAGCACGTCGTAGGCCATGACCTGACGTCCCTTGAGGATCTCCGACACCTCGGACTGGGACTGGCCCGTCGACGCGGCGATCTGTCGCTGGGACACGCCGAACCGCCGGAGGATCCGGTACACGGTGCTGATGTCACGTCGCAGGAGCGCGTCGCGCATCTCCTGCTTCTCCCAGACCTCTGGTGTAACGGGCGAGCTCTGGGAACCGATTGTGTTCATTTGAACCCCCTCCCGCCGCAACGGGCGCCAACCGCAGAGTAAGGCCATGCCGGCCCGGCGGTGAAGCGCCGATCGGCGGAGGTGATCGGCCCCTGTGAAGGGGTGGTACCGCTCGTCGTGGAACCCCGGCCGATCGGCGCATCCCGTCTCCCCCCAGCCAACCACGTGCAGCACTGTTGGTGACGGCAAGGGAACGACGGGCAGCGAGCAGGGAGCGACCGGACACCGTGGACTGGACGACGCGTGAGGACACCCCGACCGGGGATTTCCCGGTGGTCGGTGACGGGTCCGTCCGTCTGGCGGACGACCGACCGATGTGGCTGGTCGAGTGCCGGGACATCGCGAACCGCCCCTGCGTGGTGACGGTGCTCGTCGATGGAGACCGAGTGGTGATCGTGGGACCACCCGGAGAGACAGCAGTGTTCTCCTCCTCGGAAGTGGAGACGCTCCGCAACGCGTTGCGTGAGGCGGCCTCGGCCGCCGCGCGACACGACACCGCCCTGGTGGCGGGAAGGCAACGGTGACGTTTCGGTGGACGAGATCCTGGGTCGGGTACTGCGCAACGCCGTGTGGGAGCGGCTGGACATGCTGACCGAGTTGGCCAACCGGGCCGACACGCCCTCCCTGCTCTCGGTGGCTCGGTCGGAGCTGCCTCGTCTCACGGAGGGCTGGCGTTCCCTCCTCAACGCCCACCAGCCGGACCAGAAGGGCAACTGCCCGGAGTGCTCGACGAGGTGGCGGCAGCGGAAGGCTCCGTGCGAGGTGTGGCGGGCGGCCTACGAGCACCTGGTCGCCGGTGGCCTCGCGCCGCACCCCTCGCGCCACCTCCAGCCGGCCCCGGTCGAGGCCGCCCGCCGCGGCCCGGCGCACACCTCCGTCCGGAGGAGGCCGGCCGTGCCGGCTGGTGTCTCCTGACGGACCCGAACCGGCGGCCTCGCCCTCGTACCACCCCCCGACTGGAACGAGTGCGAACAGCCGCCTCGTGACCGGTGGCCCGCGCACACGGCAGGCCCCCCGACACCGCATCGCGGGCCACCGGTCACTCCCCGAGAAAAGATCGACGAAGACCTCCGCGGGCCGGTGCTGGCACTCCCCTCCCCCGAACGGCACCGGTCCGCGGATTCCAACCAGCTCCGCCCCCGCCGTCCCGCTGGACGCGCCCGGCGGAGCGCCCGCCCTCCCGCCTGGGCCGCCCGACCCGCACCCGTCGGACGCGGGCCCCGGAGGGCCACCAGGAACGGGCCCGGGTTCCGTCGCCGCCCACACCGACGCGGACCCGGGCCCGTTTCCCCTGTCGGCACCGCTCGCGGCTCGCGGCGACGGCGGCGGCGGGGCGTGCCACCGCTGGGTCACCGAGGCCGGCAGACGACCCCGTTGTGCGTCTTGATCTCACCGTGGCGGAGCACCTCGAACCCGTTCTCGTGCGCGTAGAGGCCGAGCTGTTCGACGGTCTGGAGCTCGCGGTAGGAGAAGTTCATCAGGTCCCCGAAGAGCCGGTAGAACATGCGGGTGCGCAGCGCCACCCTGGGCGTGGTGAGGATCGCGTACCCCCCGGGGCGCAGGAAACGGCGGTGCCAGTCGAAGGCCTCGGGTTTGTGCTCGTCCGGGAAGTGTTCGACGAGCCCGATGGAGACGACCACGTCGAACTCCGGTCCGAAGTCGAGGTCGCGGATGTCGGAGACGAGGTAGCTGAGGTCCATCTGGTCGCGGTGCCAGACGCGGGGGGAACCGGTGGCGGGGTCGACGCCGAGGAAGGGGTAGTCCGTGGGGAACGAGCCGAAGCGGTGGTCGCGGCAGTAGTCGTCGTAGTCGACGAGTACCGATTCGCCTCCCGGGTACATGGCGGAGAGCAGCATCGCCTCGTAGCCGTCGGCCGCTCCGAGGAAGAGGACACGCGGTCGCCGCAGGTCGAGCCCGTCGAAGAGGGACCGTTTGGCCCGGGGGTCCCACACGGTGTCCCCTACCCGGTGGGCCTGGTTCCACACCGTCCAGCGGGCGACCTCGCCGATCGCGCGGCGGGCGGCGTCGAGCTCCGCGCGGCGCAGCCGGATCCCGGCCGCGCGGAACGCCTCGGCCCTGGCCGCTACCGGGTCGGTGTCGAAGAGGTGCTGGAACGAGCGGTTGAACATCTTCCACGCGTCTGGCACGGGCAGGGTCCGACCGTTACCGGCTTCCCAGCTCAGCCGGGCGGCCGCCCAGTTCTCGACGCGGTGGGGGCGCCCGATGTCCCGCCAGTCGAGGGTGGCGAAGTCGACGGGGCGGGACGCGGCGAAGACGTCACGGGTGGTGGGTCGCAGGTCCGCTCGGTAGGTGTCCCGGATCTCGGTGCGCCCGAGATCGTGCTCGCCCCACCGCCGCGCGGATGGGGAGGGAGTGGGTGAGGCACCGCCAGTCATCTCGACCTCCTCGTCAAGCCGAAGGCGTGCTGTCGGCGCCGGGACCGGGCGTCCCGGCGCCGTGGAGTCGGCCGCGCCTTCGCTCAATCTGGTCAGTTCGCGTGGCCTCGGGCCGTTCCGCTCGTTGATCGAGTGTTGGAGGCTCTTGGCGAGTCCCCGACAGGCAACAAACACGAATCCTATTCACATAATAGGAAGCGTTCCCCGTCCGGACACGATTCGTCCTCCGGACGGAGGAGCCGTTCCCCCCGCAGGCCGCGGGTACCGAGAGGGAGAGCGGAATTGACGACCGGCATCACCTCGCTGCGCAGACGGCCAGTCCAGCAGCGCAGCGCACAGCGGGTGGAGCGGATGCTCACCGCGTGCGCCGAACTCGTGTCGGAGCTGGGATACGACGGGGTCACCACGACGCTCATCGCCGAGCGCGCCGGAGTCGCGGTCGGATCGCTCTACCAGTTCTTCCCCGACAAGCGCGCCGTGGTCCAGGAACTGACGTTGCGGAACCTCGACAGCTTCCTCGCGGAACTCTCGAAACGCTTCGCCGATCCCGCGATGGAACACTGGTCGCAGGCGGCGGACGCGGTGTTCGACCTCTACATCTCGATGCACCGCACGGTCCCGGGGTTCTCGTCGCTGCACTTCGGCGATGTCGTCGACCTGCGGCTGCTCGACGGCCGCAAGGACAACAACATGGTCCTGGCCGAACGCCTGACGGTGCTCTTCGCCAACCGGTTCGACCTGCCCCCGGACCGGCTGAAACTCCCGTTGGCCGTGGCGATCGAGGCGGCCGACGCCGTGCTGAACCTCGCGTTCCGCGAGGATCCCGACGGTGAACCGGAGATCCTCGCCGAGGCCAGGGCGATGGTGCGCGGTTACCTGGCGACGCGGCTGGACACCTGATCCCGGCGGCTCCACGTGGCCGGCCCGCCGGACCGGCCCTATGGTCGGGGCGGACGACCGTCCACCGGCCAGAGGAGCGCACCCATGAGCCAGGGCCCGCGGTACCGCGAGGGCATGCCGTGCTGGGTCGACCTGCTGACCGACGACCGGGACGCGGCGGCGGAGTTCTACGGGACGCTCTTCGGGTGGGACTTCGCCGTGGGTGACCCGGCGGCGGGGCTCTACACGTTCTGCCAGGTCGACGGGCAGTCGGTCGCCGGCATCGCACGCCGGGCGGCGGACGGGGCGACCGAGGCGGTCTGGACGACCTACCTCGCCGTCGACGACGCCGCCGGCGCCGCCACCCGGATCAGGGCGGCGGGCGGGGTGGCGACCGAGCCGTTGGAGTTGGCCGGCCACGCCACCCTGTTGACCGCCTCGGACTCCGCCGGCGCGGTGTTCGGGGTGTGGCAGGCCGGCGACTTCCCGGGAGCCCAGCTGGTCGACGAGCCCGGCTCCCTCGTGTGGAACGAACTGGTGGTGACGGATGCCGACCGCGCCCTCGACTTCTACCACCGCGTCTTCGGCCACGGAGCGCGGACCTCTCCCGACTCCGACTACTCGGTGCTCGAACTGGACGAGCGGCCCGTGGGCGGGGTCCTGCCGATGAGCGCCGTTGAGGAGCCGGTGGCGGCGCTCGGCCCGCACTGGGCCGTCTACTTCGGCGTGGAGTCCACCGAGGACACCATCGCGCACGCGCGGCGGCTCGGCGCGACGACCGCCGACGGTCCGAACGACACCCCCTACGGTCGAATCGCCACCCTCCGCGATCCGCAGGGAGCCTTCTTCGGCGTGGTCGACGCCAGGGACGCGGCCCCCAGCCCGGCTGGGGGCTGACCGGAGCCGGCCGGCCCCCGACGGCCGCCCCTCCCTCACCTGCGACGCAACCGGATCCCCGCGAGGAACTCGCCGTCGATCACCGGTTCCGCTCTCCCGGAGAGCACCCTCGTCACGGTCGGCGGGACCATCATCCACGGCTGGCCGGGCCCCAACAGCGGCGAGTAGACGGGCACGAACGAGTGGTTCTGGAGTGATACCGCGAAGTCGGCGGACACGTGCCCCCTCGTGTCGACCGCCCCGGTCCCGTGCCACGGCAGCAGACCGGACCCCCCGAGGCAGGAGAACCCGCAGTGCCCCGGTTTGGGCACGTTGGTCAACCTCACCCGGGTCGGGTAGAGCCGGTCGTAGCCGAGGTCCCGGTCGACGCGGAGCACGGCGACATAGCGGACGGCGCTCTCCCACGCCGAGCGGAGCACCCGTCGGCGCGCCGCCGCGATCACCGGTGGGGCGGCCGGCCCCGCGGACCGGATGTCGGCGAACACCCGGCGGGCCCACCGCAACCGGTGCACTCCCGGCGGGGTCGGCAACGGCGTGGAGAACAGCAGCGAGCCGAAGAAGTCCGGCAGCTTGGCCACCAGATCGGCCAGTGGTCCGGCGGGGGTCGTGGCGATCCGCTCGTCGAGGGCGGCTGGCCCCTCCACCGGGTCGAAGTCGGCGAAGTGGTCGTGCAGCGCCCGCTCGTACCACCCGATCCGCCGTTCCCGGTCCGCGCGCAGCCCGGGACCGAGCTTCTCCTCGGCGACGTCGTCGACATCGCGGAGCTCGATGTCGGCGGTCCCGGCGACCATCCGCAGGTAGTCACCCATCTTCGCCTGGTAGGCCGCCGCCAGCGGCGCCGGTCGGCGCCGGAAGTGGTGCTGGTCGGTCAGCACCGTGATCCGGACGCCGGGCTGGTGCACCGCCCCGACCGTCTGCGCGACCTCCCGGAGGCGGACCAGCGCACCGAGTTCGGCGAGGTCGGGCAGCGGGCCGGTCGCTTTCAGGCCGTTCTGGTTGTGCTTCACGGGGAAGCCGGTGAGGACGAGGCGCACGGGTGCGCCGGCCCGAACGAAGGGCACCAGGTCCTGGCGGGCGGTGTCCAGCGGGTAGTGCGAGCGGGAGCCCTTCAGGAACTGCTTCCTCGTGAGGAGGTGGTGGACCAACGCCACCGTCCGCTCCTCCTCCCCGACCCCGCGCAGCCGGTGACCGAGGTGCTGGTGGGCGTTGTCCACCGCGCGTTTGGCCGCCCAGTCGGCGTGCGCGACGAGCTGGTCGACCAGGACCCGGCTCTGCTCCTCGTCCAGGGAGACGGCGTGGTCGGTGAGCAGCCGACCTCCGCGCATCGACCCGATGTCCAGCCCGGCCAGTGACCGGGCGTGCGACAGCACCGGGACCGCCGGCCGAGGCGCGTGCCCCCCCGTTCGGGGGGCGGCGCGCCGCCCGTCGACGTCGGTACGACGGTCCACCCGCACGAAGCGGAGCAACGGGTGCTCGCAGTTCAGCAGGTCCGCGGTGGTCGGGTCGAGCCGGCGGAACTCCTCCGCCACCGTCTCGGCGACCGCCTCCCTGACCTCGTCGACCCCGCGTTCCGGCCAGCCCCCGACCCGCAGGAATGCGGTGGCCAACTGCCCGAGTGTCCGGTGCAGGGCCCGCATGGCGCTCGCCACCCGGACCGGGCCCTCGCCGGCAGGGAGGGGGGTGACGGGGTCGCGGAGCACCACCCGACCGGTCAGCCTCAGTTCGGGGGACAACTCGGCGGCGACGGTGCGTTCGTGGGGGCCGGCCACCAGGAGGCGGTGGTGGTCGAGGAGGACGGTGACGATCGAGGTCAGCGGCCGGACGAGGTACTCGGTGAAGTTGTCCAGCTCCCCCTCCCAGTGTTCCTCCCTCGCCTCGATCACCGTGCGCAGGAGCGGGCGGCCCGAGGGCGGGGACGGACGCGTGAGCGCGTCGAGGGTGACCGCGACGGTGCCCACGGGGTACCTGGGATGCGCGGGAACGGGTTCCGGGGAGCGGATCAGCAGCGCGCGACCGGTGTCCCCCTCGGCCAGCGCGGCGAGCGCCGGCTGGGTGGCGCAGTGCAGCCGAAGGAAGGGGTCCGACTCCACCACGGCGTTCAGTGATCGCCAGCCGTTGAGGCGGCCGAGCGCCGCCCGCCCCCCGAAACCCGACGTGGAGCCGGCGGCGCGGGGAGCGGGGACGTCCGCGCCCGAGTCCGGTCGCGTACGAGGTGGGGCGATGACCGGGCCGCCGTCGGAGACGAGCGCACCCGGGTCGGCCTCGAGCTCGACCTCCCAGTTCGGGCCCCGGTCCCCGTCGCGGCGGGCACCGGGGGCGGGAGGTCGGGCGACGACGACGGTGCCGGGTCGGGTGGGCAGCGGAACGACGAGGCCGCGCGGGGGGAGGACGAGACCTCCGTCGTCCCCCCGGAAGAAGTCGATCTTCTCGGCGGCGAGGTCCGCGAGGTTCCTGGGCAGGTCGTGGTCGACCGGTAACCGGTCCAGCCGGCTCCACCCGGTGCCGTCGAGGCGCAGGGTGCGCGCGCCGTCGCCCCCGCCACCTCCGGGGAGGTCGGGAACGTGCCACAGCTCGGGGCGTCCTCCCGTCTCCAGCTCGACCGTCGCCCGTTCGACCCAGTTCCTGGTTCGCCGCCGGCGGGTCCGGCGGAGCCTGGTCAGCTGGCGGAGGACGGCTGCCCGGTCCGCCGGATCGGGCAGCCGGACACCGGTCCCCGTACCGACGCCGGTGAGCACCACGTTCCCGTTCCTGCGTTCGACGGCGAGCCCGTACCCGCCCTCCCGCAGCAGCCCCTCGATGAAGGCGAGGTCGGGGTCGGCGGGTGTCGGTGGGGTCCCGGTCTCGGGGGCCCGCGTCGCGGGTTCCGGCGTCACCACCCGCGTTCCGCCCTGAGTCATCAACTGTGCCAGCGCCTCCCTCACCTCACCACAGCCAGGGCACGGCGCCCGCTGTCGTCGACCCGACCCGACGGGCGCGCGTCATCCCGGCTGGCTGTCACCGAATTGCCCGGTCGGAAAGTCGGAGACCGACATCCCCCACCTGCGGACTCCAGATCACACGACTATGCATTGTGGCAAGGCGAGCGGCCGCCGTCGAATCACCTGGGTAAGCGGAGAATCACCCAATGCGCGGCGAAAGACAAGAAATGGAGCAAGTTAGCGGAAGGTAAATATTACTGAGCGTGATAGCCAGGGTTCATCACCCACGACGAAGGGCCGCCCCCGTTTCCGGGGAGCGGCCCTTCCGCGCGTCCTGGGCGTCGCGATACCACCGGCAGCGGGCCACCGAAGGTGAAGTCCGGGTCAAATACCGGCGACCGCCTCGTCGACCGGAGTGCCACCACCGACGAGTTCCAGTGTTTTCCTCGTACCGGCACCGCTGCCCAACAGCTCCAGAAGTACCGAGGCCACGTCCGTTCGGGAAACCTCACCCGGTTCCACCCGTTCGGCCAGGTGGACCCGGCCGGCGCCCGGGTCGTCGGTCAGGCGCCCAGGTCGCAGAATGGTCCAGTCCAGATTCCTCGAACGCAAATCCCGTTCGGCCGCCGCTTTCGCCCGGAGATAGGCCGCGAAGACCTCGTCCATCCCCTCGTCCTCGGCCCGGTCGAGACCCATCGCGCTGATCTGGACGAACCGGGGCACCCGCGCCGCCTCGGCCGCATCCGCGAGGAGCACGGCCGCGGCACGGTCCACGGTGTCCTTCCTCGCCACGCCACTGCCCGGCCCCGCACCGGCGGCGAAGACCACGGCGTCCGCTCCCTCCAGCTGCCGCACGACCTCACCCCGGTCCGCTGACTCCAGGTCGAGCACGACTCCGCTCGCTCCCGTGCTCGCGACGTCGTCGAGGTGACCGGGATCGCGGATCAGCCCGGTGACGCTGTCGCCCCGCGCGGCCAGCGACCGCTGCAGGATGAGTGCGATCTTCCCGTGTCCTCCGGCGATGACTACATGCATCCGAGAACGTTAACCGCTCGGCGCCCGCGACGCCGTCCACGACGTACCCGCCGGCCGGGTCAGTCGGCGAGGCAGCCCCTCCGGTCGGCCACGTCCCGGACCATGTGCGCGATCAACCGCTCGTAGACCAACTCCCGCAACCACCTCCCGGTCACCGACCCCCCGGGGCTCACCGTGTCGGCCCACGCCGTCTGGTCGATGCGCAGCGTGTGCTCGTCGGCGGTGAGGACGGAGACACCGTGCCGGCGGGCACGGCCCGGCGCGTTGTCGAGGTAGTCGTCGATGCCGTGGACGGCGGCGGGCAGCACCATCGCCGCGCCGCAGTGCCGGGCGAAGGGAGCGGCCGACCCCAGCGCGGTCCGCCAGTGGCGGGCGAAGGAGATGACCCCGGACAGGCGCACCGCGGGTGGCGGCACGCGACCGGCCATCTCGGGCCACGTCCAGGTGGCGACCGAGGTGCGGTCGGTGTTGGGTCCGAACCCGAGGCACAACCTCTCGGCGTGGGCCTCGGGAACCAGTTCGGCGACGGGAACGACCCGTCGCCCGAGCAACGTCATGGCGGGCAACGCCACGCCGCGCCACCCGAGAACGGAGACCACTGCCTCGCTCAGGCTCTCGGGTGGATCCGCCAGGTCGACCTCCGGCCTCGGCCGGGTGGGCAACACGTCGGAATGGGGTCCGGTCGCGTGCCCAGGTGTGCGGCTCACCGGCATCGCCTCCTCGGGGTGAACAGCGACGCTATTCCGTCGCGACGAATGTTCGTTAAGCAGAGTTACCAGCTCCGTTGAGAAACTCCTCCAGAGCGATGCGACCACTGCGACCGACGGCGTTGAGCGGTCGATGACCGGTCGACGACCGGTTCCCGGGTTTCGGCCGAGCGATGCCGCCGTTCGAGTGACCAGCGAAAACCAGCGGACGAAAGAACCAGCGAGTAGTACTATCCCTTGCGAATAATGATCTCCCCTGAGACCCTTAGCGGTGGCGGAGGGGACGATCGGCCCCGGAACCGCCACACCACAGCATGCGGCCGAACGGGCTATTCGAGGAGTTCTTCCGGCCGACATGGGAAGTGTGGGCGAGTGGCATCCCGAGGTGGTGGTTCAAGGGCGTTTCACGTAGCACCTCGACACTTCCTGTCACCCGCCCGCCACTTTTGGGGTGACTTTTGTCAGCACTGAACCGAACATCACCATCCGCACGATCCGAGAACCACCACGCGGATCGCCGAATGCGCATCCACACCCGACGAATGGACATCCGGGTTCCACCACGACCGAAACGGGGTCAGCGCGATTCGCCAACCGGGGAGGGCGGGAGGCCAGGCCGGTGGCTGGTCAACCGTTCGCGTGATCACCGGGCCCGCGACCCCGACAACGCCCCACGGCACCCTCCGAGCGGCCCCGGTCCCGGAACACCGCACCGCGGCGGGCAGGGGACGCCGGGGGTGACGGTGCGCCGGGCTGGGCGGAGGGGGAGCACCCCACGAACGACTACGGGCGGCTCCGCCACGCTGTGCGTGAACCGGAGCCGCCCGTAGGGTGGTGGGCGAGGAGGGAGTTGAACCCTCACGTCCTTACGGACACACGGACCTGAACCGTGCGCGTCTGCCATTCCGCCACTCGCCCGAGTGGAGTTGGTCTCGCTGACCGACGACGAAAGCCTAGCACGCCCCAGAACCTAGTTGGAACGGGGGCATGTCCCACCCCTCCGGCACGGATACGATCGGGGAGGTAGTCGCATCAGGTGGAGGTATGTGGTGGGCCTCGTGCAGCGCTTCGAGCGCCGTCTCGAAGGCGTCATTGGTAACACCTTCGCCCGGGTGTTCGGCGGCAGCGTCGTCCCGCAGGAACTCGCCCAGAGCCTGCAACGCGACGCTGACGGCAACGTCCGGGAACTGGCTGGCGGCCGTCTCCTGGCCCCCAACCACTTCGTGGTAACGCTGGGTCCCGGTGACCACGATCGACTATCAGGCAACGAGCAACAGGTCACCCAGCTGCTCGCTGACTGCGTCAAGGAGCACCTCGCCGAACAAGGGTGGGATACATATGGTGACGTCGTAGTCTCCCTGGAGCGCTCTGAAACGCTGCACACGGGACAGTTCCGAACCAGCTCGTCCGTCGACCCGGATGCGGGTCAGCGGCCGGCACCACCTCGCAACACAGGAGAACGACCCATGAGCCAGCCACCCGGCCAGCAGTACCCCGAGAGCGACCCGTACGGCCAGCCCGGTCAGTACGGGTATGACCAGGGCTACGGCCAGGGCCAGTACGGTTACGACCAGGGCTACGGCCAGGGCCAGCCCGGCTACGACCAGGGCTACGGCCAGCAGCAGCAACAGGGCTACGGCGGCGCCCCCCAGGGCTACGACCAGGGCTACGGCCAGCAGCAACAGGGCTACGGCCAGGGCCAGCCCGGCTACGACCAGGGCTACGGCGGCGCCCCCCAGGGGTACGACCAGGGCTACGGCCAGGGCCAGCCCGGCTACGGCCAGCAGCAGCAGCAGGGCTACGGCGGCGCCCCGCAGGGGTACGACCAGGGCTACGGCGGCGCCCCCCAGGGCTACGACCAGGGCTACGGCCAGCAGCCGCAACAGGGCTACGGCGGCCAGCCCGGCTACGACCAGCAGGGCGCGCCCGGATACGCCCCGCCTGCCGTGCGCACCGGGCCCCGACAGGTGACGGCTATCCTTCAGCTGGACGACGGCTCGAACCGCACCTACACGCTGACCCAGGGCAGCAATGTCGTCGGGCGAGGCCAGGACGCGCACTTCCGGCTGCCCGACACCGGTGTCTCCCGGCGCCACCTGGAGATCACCTGGGATGGGCAGAGTGCGACGCTGGCCGACCTCGGTTCCACCAACGGGACCACGGTCAACGGCAACTCGGTGCAGACTTGGCAGCTTGCCGACGGTGACGTCGTCCGCATCGGCCACTCGTCCCTGGTGTTCCGGAGCCAGGGCTGAGCCGGCCGTACCTTTTGGGTGTCCTCCAGGCGGGAGCGGTCGGAGACAGTGGAAGACGGGTATCCCCACGCGGGTGGGGGTGAAACGTGCCAGAGCTGGTGATTCAGCTGACCAGAGCGGGATTCCTCGCTCTGCTCTGGTTGTTCGTGCTGGCCGCGCTCCGGGTGGTTCGCTCCGATCTCTACGCTGCCTCCGGGTTGCGGGCGTCGGTGCCGAACACCCGGCGGGCGCAGCCTCGGCAGCCCAAGGGCGCGAAGTCTCCCCGGCAGCTCCTGGTCACCCAGGGCGCGCTGGCGGGGACGCGAATCGCCCTGGACGGCCGGCCCATCTCGATCGGCAGGGCGGACGATTCCACGCTGGTGCTCGACGACGACTACGCCTCGACACGGCACGCGCGGCTGGTGCTGCGCGGCAGTGACTGGTACGTGGAGGACCTCGGCTCCACCAACGGCACCTACCTCGACCGGGCGAAGGTCACGGGTCCGACCCGAGTCCCGCTCAGGGCCCCGATCCGTATTGGCAAGACGGTGATCGAGCTGCACTCATGACCCTCGTCCTCCGCTACGCGGCCCGCAGTGACCGTGGACTGGTTCGTTCCAACAACCAGGACTCCGTCTACGCCGGCCCCCGACTCCTGGCCCTCGCCGACGGCATGGGCGGCCACGCCGCGGGCGAGGTCGCGAGCAAGGTCGTCATCGCGGCCCTCGCGCCCCTCGACGACGACGAGCCGGGCGACGACCTCCTCGGCCAGCTCGAGGACGCCGTCAGCAACGGCAACGGCATGCTCAACGAGCTGGTCGCCGGTGATCCCGAACTGGAGGGGATGGGCACCACGCTGACCGCGGTGCTCTTCGCCGGGAGCCGGCTCGGGCTGGTCCACGTCGGCGACTCCCGGGCCTACCTGCTGCGGGACAGCACCCTCGGCCAGATCACCCACGACGACACCTTCGTGCAGTCGCTGATCGACGAGGGCCGCATCACCGAACAGGATGCCGCCAACCATCCCCAGCGTTCGCTGTTGTTGCGCGCGTTGACCGGCAACGACGTCGAACTGACCCTCACCGTCCGGGAGGCGAGAGCGGGCGACCGCTACCTGCTCTGCTCGGACGGGCTCTCCGGCGTCGTCACCCACGAGACGCTGGACGAGGCCCTGCGCATCACCGATCCGCAGGCCTGTGCCGACCGCCTCATCGAGCTGGCGCTCAAGAGCGGCGGCCCGGACAACGTCACCGTGATCGTCGCGGACGTCGTCGACGTGGAGTTCGGGGAGAACGCCCCCATCGTCGGTGGTGCCGCTGGTGACGGCAGCGAGGATCCCCCGCCACCCGACTCGGCCGCCGCCCGCGCCTCGGCCACGACGTTGCCAAGACCGGCACGACCGGAACCGACCCGCGCCGCCGAACCCGAGCAGCCCAGGAAGGGGCGGCTCCGACTGGCGCTCGTCATGCTCCTGGTGCTCGTGCTCCTCGGCGTCGGCGGGTTCTTCGGCTACAGCTGGGTGATGGGCCAGTACTTCGTCGGCACCGCCGCCGACGACCGGGTCGCCATCTTCCAGGGTGTCCAGGGCTCGTTACTCGGCGTTCCCTTCCAGCGGGAGGTCGAGGGCTCCTGCGAACCGGACGCGACCGACTGCGCCGAGATCAGCGTCACCGACCTGAAGCCGGCCGCGCAGGACACCGTGCGCGGCGGGATCATCAACGAGAGCCTCCAGGAAGCCAGGAACACCATCGCCCGGCTGCGCACCGAGCAGCTGCTCCCGCCGTGCTCCTCCGAGGACGACGAGGTCGGCCAGGGCACCAGGGGTGACGGCGAGGGGACCAGGCCCCAGGACGAGGACGCCGGCGGCGACGCCCCCGGCTCGGTCTCGCCGAACGCGATCTCCGACGTCGGGGAAGCGGACACCGACGAGGCGGCGGACAAGTCCGCCCTCTCCCGGCCCGCCGAGACGGCGGTCGAGGAGCAGCCCGAGCCCAGCGAGCAGCCCGGGGTGGACTGCCGGGTGGTCGGGTGATGTCGCAGCCGATGAACCAGCCCTCACCGCCGGGCGACGAGTCACCGACCGTCGCCACGGCGCCGGCCGGGCCTCCGCCGCCGCCGACGCGGCGGACCACTGAGCTGTGGCTGCTCGCCTTCTCGGCCGCGCTGCTGAGCATCGCCAACATCCTGGTGGACGCCAACCAGGAAGCCGCGCTGACCTCGCAGATCCTGTACAACGGGGCCGCGTTCCTCGCGTTGTTCGCCGCCGCGCACTTCGCGGTGCGCAAGTGGGCGCCCTACGCCGACCCGCTGATCCTGCCCTTCGCGGCCCTGCTGAACGGGCTGGGCCTGGTGATGATCCACCGGATCGACCTCGCGATGGCCTCCCGGCTGGAGATCAACCCCGAGGACGCGCAGGCCGCGTTCTACGGCGGCCCGCTGGTCGGCCGGCAGATCATGTGGATGGTCATCGGGGTCGCCTTCTTCATCCTCACGCTGTGGCGGATCAAGGACCACCGCCCGCTGGCGAAGTACGGCTACACCTGCGGCCTGGTCGGGTTGGTCGCGCTGGCTCTGCCCGGGATCATCCCGTTCTCCTCGATCGCGCCGACGGTCAACGGCGCGAAGATCTGGTTGCGATTCCCTGGCGGCTTCTCCATCCAGCCGGGTGAGTTCGCGAAGATCCTGTTGATGATCTTCTTCGCGTCCTTCCTGGTCTCGAAGCGGGAGCTGTTCACCGCCGCCGGTCGCACGTTCCTGAGGATGAACTGGCCCCGGGCCCGGGACATGGCGCCGCTCTTCGTCGCCTGGGGCGCCTCGGTGGGGGTCCTGGTCTTCGAACGGGACCTCGGCACCTCGCTGCTGTTCTTCGGCATGGTCCTGGTGATGCTCTACATCGCCACCGAACGCGCGGCCTGGGTCGTGCTGGGGTTGACGCTGTTCGTCGGTGGGTGCCTCGTCGCGTACCAGCTCTTCGGGCACGTCCGGCAGCGGATCGCGAACTGGATGGACCCCTTCGCCACCTACGACGAGGCCGGCGGCGGCTACCAGATCGTGCAGTCGCTGTTCAGCCTCGGTTCCGGGGGGATCTTCGGCAGCGGCCTGGGGTCGGGGCGGCCGGACATCGTGCCGGAGCCGCACACGGACTTCATCACCGTCGGGATGGGTGAGGAGATGGGCTTCGTCGGCCTGAGCGCCGTGCTCATCCTCTACCTGCTGCTGGTCATGCGCGGCCTGCGGTCGGCGCTGGCGGTGCGGGACAGCTTCGGCAAGCTGCTGGCGGGCGGTCTCGCGTTCACCCTCGGCCTCCAGGTGTTCATCGTCGTCGGCGGCGTGACCAAGCTCATCCCCTCCACCGGCATCACCGCGCCGTTCCTCTCCTACGGCGGGTCCTCGCTGCTGGCCAACTACATCCTGATCGCGCTGCTGCTGCGGATCTCGGACGCGGCGCGGCGCCCGGCGGCGCCGCCGAAGCCGAAGCCGAAGCAGGCGCCGATCGCGGAGGCACACACGGAGATGGTGGCGCGCCCGACATGAACACACCGCTGAGGCGAGTCTCACTGTTCGTGATGCTGTTGGTCGTCGCGCTGATGGCCAACCTCACCTACATCCAGGTGATCAAGGCGGACGAGTACCGCACCGATCCCCGGAACAGCGTCCGGAAGTCCCTGGAGGAGTACTCCCGGAAGCGGGGGGACATCCTCGCCGGCGACCAGGTGATCGCGAGCGCCGTGGAGACCGGGGGGCGGCTTCGGTTCCAGCGCACGTACTCGGCCGGTCCGGTGTACGCGCCGATCACCGGGTTCTTCTCGGACCGGTACGGCAGCCGGGGCATCGAGGCGGTGGAGAACGACGTCCTCAACGGTTCGGACGACCGGCTGTTCGTGCGGCGGTTGTCCGACCTGATCACCGGGCGGGACCCGGAGGGCGGGAAGATCCGGCTGACGGTCGACCCGCACGTGCAGCAGGTCGCCTACGACCAGCTGGCGGACCGGGGGTTCACCGGGTCGATCGTGGCGCTGGACCCGAAGACCGGGGCGATCCTCGCCATGGCGAACACGCCGTCCTACGACCCGAGCCCGCTGGCCGACCACGACAACAACGTGCAGGCCGAGGCGTGGGCGGAGTACACGGAACGGGAGGACGGCCCGATGCGGAACCGGGCCATCCAGGAGATCCAGCCCCCGGGGTCGACGTTCAAGCTGATCACCGCCGCCGCCGCCTTGGAGAACGGCTGGCGGTCGGACACCGGCGTCAGCCCGGATCCGGTGGTCACCCTGCCGAACACCAGCACCGACCTGCCGAACTTCAACCGCAACCCCTGCGGCGACGGGCAGTCGGCGACGCTGAAGGATGCCGTGGCCGAGTCCTGCAACGTGCCGTTCGCGGAGATCTCCGGGGAGCTGGGCGCGGACACCATGCGGGAGACGGCGCGGTCGTTCGGGTTCGACGAGGAGATCTTCATCCCGATCCGGGTGGCGGCCTCGGGCATGGGTGAGCTGGGCGACGTGGCGCAGCTGTACCAGGCGGGGATCGGGCAGCGGGACGTCCGGGTGACCCCGATGCAGAACGCGATGATGGCGGCGACCATCGCCAACGGTGGAACGCGGATGTCCCCCTACCTGGTGGACAGCATCCTGGGCCCGGACCTGTCGACGCTGGACAGCACATCGCCCGACGAGCTGAACCAGGCCATCTCCCCGGAGACGGCGGCCACGCTCACCGACATGATGATCGCCTCCGAGGAGTACACCGGTGGCGGAGGTGACGTCCTGCCGAACGTCACGGTGGCGTCGAAGACGGGGACCGCGCAGTGGGGGACCGACCCGGGGGCGAACCCGCCGCACGCCTGGTACGTGGCCTTCGCGCCCGCCGAGGACCCGCAGGTCGCGGTGGCCGTGCTGGTGGAGAGCGGCGGGGACCGCAGTCTGGGTGCCACCGGTGGCAAGGTCGCCGCGCCCCTCGGGCGTGAGGTGATGCGGGCCGCCCTCGGAGGTGGCTGACCAGTGCTGACCTCCGGCCAGCTGCTCGCGGACCGCTACCGCCTGGGTAACCGGATCGCGGTCGGTGGCATGGGCGAGGTGTGGGAGGCCTCGGACACCCGCCTGGACCGGACGGTCGCCGTGAAGGTGCTGAAACCGGAGCTGTGCGGCAACGCCGAGTTCCTGCACCGCTTCCGGACCGAGGCGAGGATGACGGCCTCGCTGAACCACCAGAACATCGCCTCGGTGCACGACTACGGCGAGACGGCGGCGGTCGCGGGTGGCCCCGAGGACACCGCCTACCTGGTGATGGAGCGAGTGGTCGGTGACCCGCTCGCCGCGATCATCGCCACGCAGGGCCGGCTGACCGCGGAACGGACGCTGGACGTCCTGGAGCAGGCCGGCCACGCGTTGCAGGCCGCCCACGAACGCGGACTGGTGCACCGGGACGTGAAACCCGGCAACATCCTGGTGTCCCCGGACGGTCGGGTGAAGCTGACGGACTTCGGCATCGCCAAGGCGGCGGACGCCGCCCCGGTGACCAGGTCCGGAATGGTGATGGGAACGGCGCACTACATCGCCCCCGAACAGGCGCTGGGCGGGGAGGCCGAACCGACGAGTGACGTGTACTCGCTGGCGGTGGTGGGTTACGAGTGCCTGATGGGGCACCGCCCGTTCGTGTCGGACAACGCGGTCACGGTCGCGATGATGCACATCCGTGAGTTGCCGCCGCCACTTCCGGTGGATGTACCACCCGCGGTGCGGGCGCTGATCGACGCGACCCTGGTCAAGGACCCGCGTCGTCGCTACCGTAGCGGAGGCGAGTTCGCCGCGGCCGTGGCCGCAGTGCGGGCTGGCCGACCGCTGCCGCCGCCGTCCGGACTGGCTCCTCAGCTCGGGGTTCCGCTCGCGGCCACGACCGGCCCGGTGCCGAGCGTCCCGGCCGGGATGCCGCCGCAACCAGCCGGTGTCGTGGGTGGGGGCCCGCCTCACCCGGTCGGCGCCGGTCATCAGGCCCCCTACCCGGGGCCGGGTCACGGCCCTCCCCCTCCGAACGGGGGGCGAACCGCGCTGTGGGTGACGGTGGTGCTCCTGCTCGTCGCGGCGGTGGCCGTATCGGTGTGGGGCGTCACCCGCATCCTCGGGCACAATCAGGAACCGACATCCCACGACACGCCGGTGGAGAGGACGGACACGGGAGAGGAGTTCAGTGAGGTTCCCGGTCAGCAGCGGTACCCGGGGGACACCCGCCCCACCGACGATCCCGCCGGCGGTGGTCCGCCGGACCGGACGCCGGGGGTGATGGTCGACCCCCGCGAGTTGCTCGGGAGGTCAGCCGACGTGGTGGCCGACGCGCTCCGCGAGCAGGGGCTCGAACCTCGCCTGCGCACGGAGGAGGACGAGGGTACGCCGAAGGACCCGGCACACTGTTGGGTCGACCTGGTTGTCCCGGCCCAGGGCGAGGTGCCGGTCGGAACCGAGGTCGAGGTGTGGTGCACGCAGGAGTAGGGGCGGGGCACGCCCGGCGCGGCCGCGGCCGCACCAGCCGGTCCGCCACTCCCGAGGAGTGGCGGGGGTTTGGTGCCGGCCGTCGGGCAGGCATCATGAGACGACCGTTGACGAGGATCGGGACGACGTAGTAATGAGCACGCAGCGCCTGCTCTCCAACCGCTACGAACTGGGCGGAACGCTCGGTTACGGAGGCATGTCCGAGGTCCACCAGGGCCGGGACGTCCGCCTCAGCAGGGACGTGGCCGTGAAGGTGCTGCGTGCCGACCTGGCGAGGGACCCGACGTTCCAGCTCCGTTTCCGCCGGGAGGCGCAGAACGCGGCCGCGCTCAACCATCCGGCGATCGTCGCCGTGTACGACACCGGGGAGACCGAGACCGAGTACGGTCCCCTCCCCTACATCGTCATGGAGTACGTCGACGGCCGAACCCTGCGGGACATGGTCAAGGGCGACGGGCCGCTGTCCAACCGCCGGGCCATGGAGGTCATGGCCGACGCCTGCGCCGCGCTCGACTTCAGCCACCGGCACGGCATCATCCACCGGGACGTCAAGCCGGCGAACATCATGATCACGAAGTCCGGCGCGGTCAAGGTGATGGACTTCGGGATCGCCAGGGCCCTGCACGACGGTCAGGCCGCGGTCACGCAGACGGCCGCGGTGATCGGCACCGCGCAGTACCTGTCGCCGGAGCAGGCGCGGGGCGAGGCGGTGGACGCCCGCAGTGACGTGTACGCGGCGGGCTGCGTCCTCTTCGAGCTGCTCACCGGGGAGCCCCCGTTCACCGGCGACTCGCCGGTCGCGGTCGCCTACCAGCACGTGCGGGAGGACCCGAGGCGTCCCTCCGAGGTCAACTCACGGGTGTCCGCCGCCCTGGACGCGATCGTCCTCAAGGCGATGAGCAAGAACCCGGCGAACCGCTACCAGTCCGCAGCCGAGATGCGCACCGACCTGGTCCGGGTGCTCTCGGGCCAGCGTCCCTCCGCTCCGATGGTGATGACGGACGAGGAACGGACCTCGATGATGGGGGCCGACGAGGGCGCGGACGGTGGGCGCCACCGGTCGGACGAGGACGACGACTACGACGAGCTCGCCGAGGAGGAGGAGCGCCGCCGCCGGCGTCGCAAGGGTTGGACGGCCGCGCTCGTCACGGTGCTGTGCGTGGTGGTGCTGGGCCTCGGCGCGTGGTGGGCCAGTGGTCTGCTCGGCAACCAGCAGGAACCCGACCCAGGACCCGGTGTCGACGAACCGGTGCTCGTGAACGTCCCCGACCTGGTGGGTCTTCCCGCCGAGGAGGCCGCTGCGGAGCTGGAGGAGCTCGGGCTCGTCGGCGAGGAGAACGAGGAGGCGTCCGACGAGGTCGAGGAGGGGATGGTGATCCGCTCCGAACCGGGTCTCGGCTCGGAGGTCCAGGAGGGGGACACGGTCGCCTACTGGGTGAGCACCGGCCCGGACAGCGTCGAGGTACCCGACCTCAGCAGGATGACCTCGGACGACGCGAAGCGGCGGTTGGAGGAGCTCGGTCTGGACCTCGACCCGGCCTACAGCTACGAGCAGACCTCGGACTCGAGCCTGGTGGACCGGGTGGTCGCGCAGACGCCCGCCGCGGGTTCCGGCCCCGTCCCGGTGGGGACGTCGGTGTCCATCACGCTGGGCCGCGAGCGGGAGCAGTCCACCGTGCCCTCGGTCGTGGGCCAGCAGTTCGACTCGGCGGAGAGCCTGTTGAGCAGTCTCGGCTTCGAGGTGTCGCGGCGGAACGTCAGCGGTAGCCAACCGGCCGGTGAGGTGGTGGCCCAGTCGCCCGAGTCGGGGTCCAAGGTCGACCCGGGAGCGACGATCACGCTCGACGTGTCCGAGGGTGACCAGCTCACGATGACGGACCTGGCGGGCATGACGGTGGATGAGGCCCGGGACGCGCTGGGACAGGACGGCTGGACGGGTTCCCTCGAGGAGACCGAGGTCCCGGTGGACAACCTGGAGCAGGACGGGCAGATCCTCAGCCAGTCCCCCTCGCCGGGGGCGACGCTCGGTCGCAACCAGAGCGTCCAGGTCCAGGTGGGTTCGTTCAGCGTCCTCCCCTCCGGCTGAGGTCGCTGGGCGGGCCTCGCGGCTCCGTGCTGGGCCGGTCGGTCCCGTACGCTGATGGTCATGGACAGCTCCGCCCAGGACCACGTGCGGGGCACGACGGACCGTTACCTGAGCCGGTTGGCGGCCGGAGACGTGACCGGCGTGCTTGCGCTGTTCTCGGACGACGGCGTGGTCAGCTCCCCGATGACCGGCCGCATCCCCGCCCGGGAGTTCTACCCCGAACTCGCGGCCGCGACGCAGCGGTCGGCGGTGACTCCCTTGGACGTGTTCGTCTCGGTCGCCGACACGCGGCGGGCGGCGGTGCGGTTCCGGTACGACTGGCGGCTCCCGGACGGCCAGCCGACCTCCTTCGACTGCGTGGATGTGTTGACGTTCACCGAGGACTGGTCGATCGCCGAGCTGCGGATCGTCTACGACACCCACCCGCTGCGCGCCGCCTGGCGGGCGAGCCTGCGCGGGACGCGCTGAGGCGACTGCCCTTCGGGCGCCGGCCGGCACGTCACCGGGTGGTGTGGGCGGCCGCTGACCGCTCGGCCCCGCCTCGGGGCCGGGGTGCTCCCGGTGGCGTCGCCACTGGCCGGGGTTCCGGAGGTGGTGGTCCGGGCCGGGTGGGGTGGCCCCCCGACGTGCTCGACGGTCCGTTGACGATTCGTCACCGTCCGCGATATCGGTGCCCCGATCGCGTCGCTGCCCGGCCCGCTCCCTCCCCCGGCCGGGCGGGTCCCCCTCGGCTGACTGACTCCACGTTGCGTTCATCGGCGTAGGCGGTGACGCTGGATCCCCGGCACGAGGTGCCGTGGGTGCCGAGGAGGTGGAGGTGTCTGGGATGGTCAAGTACGACGGTCGCTTTCACGCCGACGTGACCTGCTGGGATGCCTGGGGCGCGGAGGAGTTGTTCACCGTGGAGGCGGACGCGGTGCAGGTGCGGCTCACCTCGCCCGCGGGGAGCCGGGTGGGTCTGACCCCGAACGCGGCCCGCGAGCTGGCCGACGCGATCAGGTTCTCCATCGCCACCACCATCCGGCAGCGCAGGGCGGCGGCGTTCCCCCGGCCGCGCCCGGAGGGCGCTCCCGCCCCGGACACCCCTCCGGGTTGAGCGGGCGTCGTGCGGGACCCGTGCCGGGGATCGACTGGTACGCGGTTCGAGGCCCGCCCCGGCCGTCAGCGTGGCACCGGTGCCACGCTGGTCGCTCCCACTCGACGAGGCGGACCGGCCACACCGGAAGCGGAGGGGTGCGCGGCGCGCCTCACGTCCTGGCCGCGAGAGCGACCGCGCGCATGCCCCGTTCGAGTTCGAGCACGGTGCCCTCCGGCACCTGGTGGCCGCAGTGGCGGAGCCAGTTCGCGAGCATCCGGTGGCCACCGTCGGTGAGCACCGACTCGGGGTGGAACTGGACACCTTCCACGGGCAGCTCGCGGTGGCGCATGGCCATGACGACCCCGCTCCCGGTGCGTCCGGTGACCTCGAACTCGGCTGGCACCGTGCTCGGACGGACCGTCAGGGAGTGGTAGCGGGTGGCGGTGAAGGGCCGGGGGAGGCCGGCGAGCACACCGAGGCCCTCGTGGTGGACCTCGCTCGTCTTCCCGTGCAGCAGTTCCGGAGCGCGTTCGATGACGGCACCCCACACCGCGCCGATCGCCTGGTGGCCGAGGCACACGCCGAGCAGGGGGAGCCGGGCGTCCGCCGCGCGGCGGACGACCTCCATGCTGACCCCGGCCCGCTCCGGGGTCCCGGGGCCCGGGCTGAGCAGCACGCCGTCCACGCGGGTGAGGTCCGACCACTCGACCTCGTCGTTCCGGCGCACGACGCAGTCGACGTCGAGCTGCGCCAGGTACTGGACCAGGTTGTAGACGAAGCTGTCGTAGTTGTCGACGACGAGAACGCGCACGTGGACAGGCTAGCCCAGTCGTCCACCCACGCGGCTCAACCCACCGTGTTGCCGTCCGAGGGGACGTCGACGTTGTTCCACGGGAGCTGGGGCTCCACCCACGGGAACACGACGAAGAGCAGCAGCGCGGAGACGCCAGCCACGAGGACGAGCGCCAACACCAACCGGACCGCGAAGGGCCCGGGCAGGTGCCGCCAGATCCAGCCGTACACCGATGCCTCCTAGGACTGGGACAGCTCGGGCGGAGGGCCGGCGCCCTCGCCTTCCTTGGGGTACTGCGCGGTCAACAGCCCGTGGATGATCATCCGCTGGCGGTCGGAGTACCTCGGGTGACAGGTGGTCAGGGTGATGAGCGGCCGTGCCTCGGGGACGGTGATGTCCGCTTCCCGGTTGCTGGGCACCGGGAGGATGACCTCCCCCTGGCTGGGGTCGACGATGTGCCGCCCCACCACGCCGCCGTAGATGCCACCGCCCTCCACGTCCGGTTGGAGGAGGGAGGGCACGTCGACGCACTCCGGGCGCTCGGCGCGGGTGGCTTCCCAGTCGGCGAGTTCGTCCTCCATCGGGAGCACCCGGTAGACGTACCAGTTGTCCCGGTCCTCGATGACGAGGGAGTCGCAGCTGCGCAGCCGGTCGAGGTTGTTGAAGGGGGAACCCCAGCCGTCGCGGTGACCGGCGATCGAGAAGTTCCCGACCTCGCCGGGCATGGCGGTGTTGACGTAGTGCCCGACCCCGATCTGGAGGTGGCTGTCGGAGGTGCCCTCGACGATCGGCATGTGGTAGTCGGGGCCGAACGACGGGATGAACAGTTGCGCGAAGGTGTCGCCCTCGAGGACGGACACCGCCTCCCCGCGTTCGTTCTCCCCCGCGGCCCAACGCTCCTGCAACTCCACCTCCGCCTGCGCGCGGTTCCGCGCGGCGAACCAGTCGGTGACGAAGACCTCGTAGACGACGAACAGCAGGACGACCATGCCGGCGGTGAGCATCAGCTCACCGACGGACCGGGCGACCACCCGCCCGGCGCCCTCCCGCCGGCGCGGTGGCTTCCCGACGTCCGCCGCCCCCTCGGCGCGCCCGGCGTTCGGCTCGTCGTCCGGCTCCTCGTCGTGGTCCGGGTGCTCGTCGACCGTCGTCCCGCGCTGCTCGGCGTCGGTGTCGTGGCGGCCCGGGCGGTCGGGGACCGGGGGGATGAGCTCGGTGGGTTGGTCGAGCTCCTCGGGTGGCACCGCTGCCGGGGCGTGGGCGGGCCTCGCCCCGCCGGGGGGGACGGGGGGGCCGACCCGCCGACGACGACCGCCGACGGGGGGCAGCTGCTGGGTGGCGCCGGGTTCGGCCGGGGCGCCAGGGGGCGGTGGGGTGTGGGGTCCCGGGTCGAGTCGGGCGTTCAGGCTCCCCGCCTGGGGACGGGCCGGGTGGGGCTCCCCTTCGGGGAACGGGGTGGCCGTCGTGGGTTCGGCACCTGGCAGTCGACCGCGCACGGTCGGCGGGGTCTCGCCGCCGGGCCACGAGGTCTCGGAGGCGAGGTGCGGGTCCTGTTCCCTCGGCCGCGGGGTCCCACCGGGCACCGCTCCGGCGGGGTGGGGTGGTGGTGGGGCGGCGCGGCGACGCGGGGGACGGCCCTCACCGGGCGGTGGGGTCTCGTGCGCGGTCGGGGCGGGGGGTTCGGGTGCCCGTCGCCTGCGCCTGCCCTCGCCGGTGTGCCCCGGAGGGGAGTAGCCCGGTGGGGGGTTCTCGACCGGGTGGTTCTGGCCCGCGCCGGGCCAGCTGGGCGGATCGAGGTCGCCGTCCCGACGCCGTTGGGCGCGGGTGCGTTGCGGGGCGCCCTCCTGCCCTGCCGGAGGCCGGCGGGTCAGGGGGCCGGTGCGCGGGGCGGCTCGGCCGCCCGCCCCTTCGTCCGGTTCGCGGTAGCGGTGCCGCTCGGGACGGGACGGTCCCTCGTGCGGGGCCTGCCGTGGTGGGTGGGGGGGTTCGGCCGGTTGCCGGTCCGCGACGGGCCAGTGCTCCTCGTCCTCGGGGAACCCCTCCGCTCGGGGTTCCTCCGACCGTGCGTGCCGACGGGGATGGGGCGGCGGTTGATGACGAGATCCGGGACGAGCACCGAACTGGTCCCCCGTCGGCGGGAACTCATTCACCACGCAACCTCCTGGCTCGGGTCCGCCGACCCGGGGGTCGGCGGGCATGCCTCTGACGCCGGAACGGCGCCGAGGGCGGCTGGCTCGTTCCGGGACGAACCTCGCAGCTCGTGCGTCCCCGACGGCGCGCGCCACGGCGTCGGTACGTCGGTGGGGACGGGCGGCCGCGGCGTGCGCGCTCTGACAGGGTAGTGGTCACCTCACCGGGCGCGGTGACTTCCCGGCCCCCGGTGCGCACCCGGGTGGGGATCGACCCGGTGCGCGGGCGTGCCACCCGGATCCGTGAGGAGGCACGGGACGACCGCACGAGCCCGGCGCGCCGCGCCCAGGGCGGCCGGGGAGCGGGCGGGATCACCTGGCTCCCTTCGGCCGTGGGCGACGTGCTGTGGGGCTCACACCTGTCCTTCGCGGCGGTCTTCCACTACGTTAACGTGGTCGTTGTGTCGGGTCGGCCACCCCGCGAAACGCGGTCGTCCCGTCGTCAACGATCAGACGTCGTCGAACACCGGCCAACGCAGGCGAGGACACCATGCCGAAGTCCAAGGTCCGCAAGAAGGATGTCTACACCCCGCCGCCGGACAAACGTACTCCAGTGAAGGCGAAGGCGATCGGCCCCTCGCACCCGCTGTACGTCGCGGTGATGCTCGGGGTGATGGTGCTCGGGCTGCTGTGGCTGATCGTGAACTACATCGCCGGTGACCGGATTCCGCTGATGGCGGAGTTGGGTTCCTGGAACTTCCTCGTCGGCTTCGCGTTGATGATCACCGGCCTGCTGATGACGATGCGGTGGCGTTGACCGCCCCTGAACGAGTTCCTTCCCCCGACCCGGACGTGTCATCGCGTTCGGGTCGTTCGCTGTTCGGCCCCGAATCACTCACCCCGGGTCACCGAAGTACACGGATGTAAGTAATCCCCACTGGGGACAACTCCTGTGGATAACTTTGCGCCCCGAGGCACAAGCGGCCGGTCGGAGCGGGTCAGTTGTCCACAGCCCCGACCGGTCGCTCCCCGATCCGATCGGCCGCGCCACCCCGGTGGAGCGGGTCGACGTCACGACGGGTCATCGACCGGCCGGGAGGGACGGTCCGCTCAGAGCGTCAACGGCACGCACCAGGTGCCGTCGGCCGCGCATCCCCAGGGGCCGAGCTGGGCGTCCCGCAACAGGAACGCCACCGCGAGCAGCACGAGGATCCCGACGATGGTGCCGACCTGGACGGCCGTTCGCCTCTCCCGGGGAGCGAAGACCATGCCCGCCGTGGCCAGCGAGCCGACGAGCAGTCCGCCGAGGTGCCCGAGCAGGGAGATACCCGGGATCAGCACGCTGATCACGAGGTTGATGCCGATGAGCAGCAGGGCCTGCCTGGGGTTGACCTTGAGCCGCAGCGCCGCGACGGCGACGCCGCCCATCAGTCCGAAGACCGCGCCGGAGGCGCCGGCGACGCTGGTCTGCATGCTGCCGAGCAGGAACACGGCGATGCTGCCGCCGAACAGCGAGACCAGGTAGACGGCGACGAACCGGAGACGGCCGAGCAGCGACTCCAGGTCACGCCCCAGGATCCACAGCGCGTACATGTTGACGAGCAGGTGGAACGGACCGATGTGCAGGAACCCCGCGGTGAGCAGGCGCCACCACTCGCCGGCGGCCACCTGGGGCGGCCAGAGCGACCACTGGGCGAAGAGCTCCGAGTTGGCGTTGTTCATCGGGTCCCGCGCCAGGATCGCGGTCGCCACGAAGACGAGCACGTTGATGGCCAGCAGGACCGGGACGACCACTGGTTTGGTGGCCACCCTGGCTCCGGCCACCGTCACCGGGCGCCGCACGTCGCGTTGCCCCGCGCTCACGCACTCCACGCACTGCGAGCCGACGGCCGCCTCCCGCAGGCAGTCCGGGCAGGCCGGGCGCTCGCAGCGGGTGCAGCGCAGCCACGTCTCCCGGTCCGGGTGCCGGAAGCAGCCCGGTGGGCGTGGGGTGGTGTCCCCGGTCTCGTGCGACGGTTCCGATGGCACGGTCATGGCGTGGCCCCCGCTTCTGACGGCTCGGCTGATCGGACACGACCGGCGGCGCTGGGCCGCCCGGCGAAGGGCGCCCTACTCGGGGTCGGAGACCTCGACCGTCACCTGGTCGATGACCACGTCGGTGACCGGGCGGTCGTGTGCCGCCGTCGCGGTACCCGCGATGGCGTCGACGACGTTGCGCGACTCCTGGTCGGCGACCTGGCCGAAGATGGTGTGCTTGAAGTTCAGGTGCGTGGTGGGCACCACAGTGATGAAGAACTGCGAGCCGTTGGTGCCGGGGCCGGAGTTCGCCATCGCGAGCAGGTAGGGCCGGTTGAACTGGAGCTCCGGGTGGAACTCGTCCTGGAACCGGTATCCGGGGCCGCCGCGGCCGGTCCCGGTCGGGTCACCCGTCTGGATCATGAATCCGTTGATGACCCGGTGGAAGATGACGCCGTCGTAGAACGGGCCGGACCGCTCTCCCCGCGCGTTCGGCTCCGAGTACTCGGCCGTACCCGTGGCGAGCCCCACGAAGTTCCGCACGGTTTTCGGGGCCTTGTCCGGGTAAAGGGCGAGACGGATGTCGCCCTGCGAGGTGTGCAGGACGGCCGTCACCACCTTCCCGACGAGTGATTCCTTGCTGTCTACCACTGGTCCATCGTGCCATCCGAGCGAACCAGGCATAGAAGCGGCAGGATCGGGGCAACCCCTGGACGACAGTGCTGTCCGTACCGCGCTGATCTCCACAGACGGGGGCCAGCCGGATTCCACGGCATCGGTCACGGACGTTGGGGAGGGAACGTTGGACGAGGTGAAGGCGATGGCGACGGCCGGCGAGTCAATGGGCCGGGCGGTCGGTACCGGGATCAGGACGGTGCGGGAGGGCGCTCAGCGAGCGGGTCGCTCGGGGGCGCGAGCCTCCCGGGACGCCGCCCGGCGGGCCGAGGACGGGCTCGCCCGGCGGGGGCTGGCTCCCGGCCAACTCGCCGAACTGATCGACGAGAACGCCAAGAACGCTCGGAAGGGCCTGGACAGGAGGAAGAAGAAGCTGGTGAAGCAGCGGGCGAAGGCACAGAAGCAGCTGAGGAAGGCGGCCAAGGAGGCGCGGGCCGAGCTGGCGAAGCAGAACCGCCCGCGCCGACGCCGGTGGCCCTGGGTGTTGGCGGCGCTCGTGGCGGCGGGTGCCGCGGCGGTGGCGGCGTCGAAGCGCCAGGAGGAGGAGCTGTTCCTCGCCGAGGCGGACCTCAGCCCCGAACACTCCGAGGCCGAGTCCGACCGGAAGCGGCAGGGTGACCCCTTGGCCAACGGGGTGACCGACGCCTCCCGCAACGGGAGCGGTGAGAGCGCGAACTCCGACACGGGCGAGCACAGCCGGAAGCGCTGAGGCCGCCCGCCAGGTGCTGCGGGGAGGCCGTCGGCGTCCCGGCCGGTGTCAGAGGCCGAGGCCGCCGATGGCCTCCTCGACCATCGCCCTGGCGGGGAAGCTCTGCTGCTGGTTGGTCCTCGCCACCACGGCCGCCCCCTTCTCCGGGTGGTAGACGGCGAAGACGCCGCCGTCGGTGCCGCTGGCCAGCCCGCCGGTCCAGCCGCCCGGCAGGTCGGCGCTCTGGGAGTCCGCCACCGGCGCCTCCTGGTCGACCAGTGCCTTCGCGGTCCACGGCTCGCCGACGAAGACCCGGATCCGGAACTGCTCCCGCCCGTCCGCCCGGTAGAAGAAGCAGGACGGGTGCGGCTCGTCATCGCCCAGCCGGACGGACGCGACGCGCTGACCGTTGACGTCCTCGACGCTCGCGGTGGCCAGGTAGGGGCAGTCACCGTCCACGACCGGCTCGACCGGCGGCGGTGGAACCTCACTCGGGCTGACGTAGGAGGTCACGGCGGGTGGCGTGGTGGCCATGTCCTCCGGCTGCTCCGTGGAGCACGCCGCCAGCAGGGCGACGGCGGCGAGAGCGGCTGCGGTGGCGGGACGTCTCATAGCGGGTTCAGTCAACCACGTGCTGATCACCCGGGCCCGCGCCCCTCCCCTCACACCGCGCTGGCCTCCAGCACGTGCAGGTTCACCTGACCCGGCACGGTGACGACACGGTCCAGGCGCAGTCCGGCGGCGCCGAAGAGGTCCTGGTACTCGCGCGACCGCCGTTCACGGCCCCCGCCGGTCACCATCATCTCCATGTCGTCGAGCGCGCTCAGCAGGGCGGCCTCGGGGCTGTGGTCGTCGTCCCACTCCGGTACGAGGCCCGTCACGACGAGGAGGGACGCCCCGCCCGGCTTCACCGCCGCCCGGCAGCGCCGCAGGACCACCAGCGCCTCCTCGTCCGACCAGCCGCGCAGCAGGTTGCTCAGCAGGTAGCCGTCCCCGCCCCTGGGCACGACCGCGAAGCAGTCGCCCTCCTCGGCGACGCACCGCTCGCCGACCCCGGCCTCATCCAGCACCCCCAGGGCCGCCGACAGGCCCGGTTCGGCGGCGAGGACGGTCGCCCGGCAGTCGGGGTGCTGGCGCAGCACCTGGGCGAGCAGGGTGCCGTCTCCCCCGCCGAGGTCCACCAGGTGGCGGTAGCGGGAGAAGTCGTACCCGTCCACCAGTGCCCTGGCCTGGGCCTCCGCCACCGCTCGTGCCCCGGGCCGGAACGCGAACCGCTCGGGGGCTGCCCCGGCGTCGTGGGGAGGCTCCCCGTTCGGTGCGGGCCGTGCCACCGGTGTTCCCGTCCGCACCGCCGCCTCCAGCCCACCCCAGGCCGCCCACCGGCCCGGTTCGGCGTACGTCGACAGCACGGCGCCCACGGCCCCGGGGACGTCGTCGCGCAGCGACCGCCCCAGCGAGGTGAGGCGGAAGAGCTCCTCCCCCTCCCGTTCCAGCACGCCGATGCCCGCCAGGGCCCTGAGCAGTCGGCTGAGCCCCTCGACGCTGGCACCGCACTCCGCCGCGAGCTCCGGTGTGCTCCTCGCGTCGTCTCCCAGCAGGCCGGGCAGGTCCAACCGCAGCCCGACGGCCGTGATGCGGGACAGGGCGAATCCGAACAGCAGGGGAGCGAGCCGGTCGTGCGGCGGGGCGGGGCCATCCTCGGACATCGTCACCTCACAGTCGCCACGGGCGGGTCCCCGGCGTGGTCCGCCCGGGGCCACGCGGTTCCGCCGGGTCATCTCGCACGGTGCCGCCAGCTCAGCCGGCCCGCACCGTCGGCGACGGTCCGCGCCCTGAGCCGGCCGTGGCGGGCCACGCCACCCACGACCAGGGTTCGGCCGGGATCCCGGCACCGGCTGACCCGGTCGCTCACCCGGAACCGGACGGCGTGGATCTGGTCGGTGCGGACCGCCGTGTGCGGCGGGACCAGGAGGACGCAGTGCACCTCACGCAGGTCCAGCGTGAGGTGCACGACGGGAGCCGTGAACCTGGCGGTCGCCATGTCCAGCAGCACCGCGCAGCGGGTGGCGGCCACCTGGAGCCGTCCCGGGACGGTCCACGCCCCGGTGCGGACCAGGCGGTCGCCGGTCGCAGTCAGCCGCAGGCCGCCCCGTTCCGGGTGCGGTCGTGGGAGGTCCTGGTGCTCGGGTGGCCGCCGTGGCGTCCCGACGGGGTCGTCGGCGAGTTCGAGGAAGCCAGGCCCGGCACCGCCGGACGAACGCCACGGGTGGACATTCATGTGCCGAGCGTAACCATGACCCCACCCTGTCGAGAAGACGTACGCGGCTCCCGGGGCAAGTTGCTCCAACCGGACATCACCGTCCGGCACAGGCACCCGGACGTTCGACAACACCACCCCCCGAAGGTGTGAAAGGCATTTCTCCTGGATGGAACGGGCCGCCAGCCGGAGATCGGGCGGGCACCGGTCCGGCGAGCGGTGGCCGGGCCCCCGCATGGCGGCGACCGCCACCGCCCAGGCGTCGAACCCGACCCTCCCCGCCCGTCGCCCTCCCCGGATCGACGGGCGCTGGCCCCCGGGCTCACCAGCACACCTCGGGAGCGGACATCACCCGCCGAACCTCGACAGGTGGTCCACCGCCCACTTCTCGAAGGTCGCGGCCGGGCGGCCCAACACCTCCTCGACGGTCCGGGTGAGCACGGCGTTCCCGCCGGACCTCGCCCACCCCGTCCCGGCGACGGCGAGCTCCATCGCCGTGCTGTCCCAGCCGTCCTCCTCCATGCGCCCGCGCATGGCCGGCAACGGCAGGTCCTCCACGCGCAACGTCCTCCCCAGGAGCCGGCCCAACACCTCCGCCTGGTCGGCCGCGCTGATCAGCTCGGGACCGGTCAGGGTGAGGGTCCGCCCGAGGGAGTGGTCACCCACCAGCTCGGCGACCGCGACGCCGGCCACGTCCCTCGGGTCGATGACACCCTGCCTGGCGCCGCCGACCGGGTCGGGCACGACACCGTCCACGGCGATCGACCGCGCCCACCCCAGGGTGTTCGAGGCGAAGGTCGAGGGCCGGAGCACCGTCCAGTCCAGCCCGCTGCCGCGGACCGCGTCCTCGGTCTCCTGGTGCCAGCTCCCCACCAGCTGACCGTTCCACCACTCCCCCGTCCCGATCGCCGACAGCTTCACGACGCGCCGAACACCGGCGGAGACCGCCGCGTCCAGCAGGGCGACGTCGTGCGCCACGGTCGGCGGGTTGGGCACGGTCACCAACAGGACCGCGCTCACCCCGTCGAGGGCGCGGCGCAACGAGTCCGGATCGGTGAAGTCCCCTTGGACCGCCTCCACCCCGGACAGGGTCGGAACCGAGGACGGGGTTCTCGAGAGTGCGCGGACGGGGTGTTCTCCTCCCGCGAGCAGACGCAGGACATTGCCGCCGATGGCGCCCGTGGCGCCGGTAACCAGAATCACGCCTGCCAGCATGCTGGGAGGGCCGGAGCGGTGACTTGCAGATTTCGGCGGTCCTCCCGTGGACCGCTTCCGGGACGGGGACAACGTGCGTACCGTCCTGGACGTGCCTGATGGGAACCTCTCGTCCTCGTTGCCCGCCGTGTTGCGCCCGTGGTTGTCGGACGTCCGGGCGGCGGTCGCCGACGCCGGGGGCACGACCGTGGTGGAGGAACCCGACACCTCGGTCACGCTGCTGTTCTGGTCCGGGGGTGGCGGTGCCGTGGTGTTGGGGCCGAGGACGAGGGCCACCTACCGCCGGCGCGAGGCCGGGGGCGGCTGCGTCCGGATGCGGGTCAGGGCCGGACGGGCGGAGCAACTGCTGGGACGCGGGGTTCGCGGACTTGGCGACCGGGCCGTGCCGCTGCGGGAGCTGTGGGGTGAGCCGGACGACTCGCTGCCGGCCACGTGGTGGGAACGGGAACATCGGGACCCCGCCGGTTTCCGGCACGCGGCTCTCAGCTGGCTCGCCGAAGCGGCGACCCGCCGCCTGTCGTCCGCCCCACCGACCTCCTCGGTGCTGGCGAGAGCGGAGCTGGCGGAAGCCGCGGCCTCCGCCCTGTCCGACCTGGTACCCCGGGGTGGCGTGCGCGAGGTGTCCAGGCAGCTGTACGTCAGCGAACGGCAGCTCCGGGACGCCTTCACCAGCGCGGTGGGGATCGCACCGAAACGCTTCGCCCGGCTCAACCGCATCCGGTCCGTCCTGGCGCGCGCCGAGCGGGGTCAGCTGGCCACCCTCGCCGCCGAGACCGGGTACCACGACCAGGCGCACCTGACGACGGACTTCCGGAGGGTGATGGGAGTGCCGCCAGGTGCCTACGCGGCGGGGCGCATCCCGGTCGGACCGCGGTGCCGGCCAGGCAGCGGGAACACCGGATGAGGTGGGCGGTGGGGCGGTGGGGATGACCAGGGGTTCGGTGGAACCCGTCTCGGGTTCCACCGCCCTCTCCCAACGGCCCAGGCACGACGTGGAGCGTGCCATCGTTGATCTGGGTGGAGACGAGGGGAATCGAACCCCTAACCCCCGCCTTGCAAAGGCGGTGCTCTGCCAATTGAGCTACGTCCCCCGGGTGCACCAGTGGTGACCACCCCGCTCAGGCCTTCCGAGGCCTGGCCTGCCGTCCAGCCCGCCAATCCGAACCGGCGGCGGGCGGACACACGAGAAGCCGGGAGCTCGATGAGCCCCCGGCACTCGGATCAGCTCTCGGCAGGGGCCGTAGCCTCACGCCAGAGGTCAGCCTCAGCCTTGGCGGAGCGGTTCCTGCGGACGAGCAGCAGGACGACGCCAGCCACAGCACCCAGGGCAAGCAACTTCTTCACTTTCGGTCGCCTCCTAGCGTCTGGCGCACACGATCCCGGTCCTGTGTACCGATGACCGGGATCAGAAAAGTACGAACATCGGGCAGTGGGCCTAGCTGGACTTGAACCAGCGACCTCTTCGTTATCAGCGAAGCGCTCTAACCGTCTGAGCTATAGGCCCTCGGACGCGGAGTGAAGACTACCGCACGCGTCTCAGTTCCCCAAACCGGGTCTGATCTTCAGTTCCAGTCTGACGTCGCGTGCGTCATCCGCTGTGTGGACCATGCTACCCGGTGACGATCGACGGTGTTCCCCCACCCCCTCGAACCGGCCACGACCAGCGGGTTCACGCCCCCGAGCCGCCCGAGGGCACCATCCCGGCCGGCCGCTCGAACGCTCCACTGCCGGCACTGGCCGATAACAGCCGCCGGTCACACCGAGGCGGACCAGCGGCTGGCGTGGCTCGGCCGCACGACGACGGCCACGACAGCGGTGCCGCACCAGCACGGCGAGCTCCGGGCGACGACGGCCGGCCACCCGCCCCTCGGACACCGGCGAGGCACGGATCGGACACCAGTGGGCCGGGGAACGGCGCGTTCCGACCCCGGAGACCCGGCACGGCGGCGGCCGAACCGAGGGGGTCCCGGGCGCGAGCGCCGCCGGACGCCCACCAGACGACGCGACGCCCGGCCGGGGACCCGGCCGGGCGTCGCGTGGTGTCCTCGTCAGTCGCGTTCCGACAGCGTCAGCTCGATGCCGCCGGCGAGGTCCGCCGACACGTTGTAGACGAACGCGCCCACGGTCGCCAAGGCGGTGAACAGCACGATGTTGATGGCGCCCACGATCGCGGCCACCCCGAACACCCGGCCGGCGCTGATCAGGTCACCCTCGGTGGCATCACCGGTCAGGTCGTTGTAGGTCCCGTTCAGGGAGTCCCAGACGCGCATGCCGTCCAGGACGCCGTAGAGCACGCCAACCGCGACCAGCCAGATGAAGAACGCCGCGACGCTCAACACCAGGGCCAACTTCAGCACGGACCAGGGGTCCACCCGCTTCACCTGCAGGCTCGCCCGGCGGGGCCCCCGGCCGGGCCGACGACCGGTCAGACCGGAACCACCGGAGGACGGCGGCCGACCTCCTGGCCCCGGGAAGTTCACCGGCGCCCGTCCCACGGCTCCGCTTTGTTCGGCTCCCACAGGTTTCGTCATGGTGGTCGTCGCCTCGCTTCCCCCGGGCGACGCCCCCGCCGCCGCGCTGGAAGCGTACCCCTGACCAGCGTGCCGTTCAGGGTTTCCCGCGCCGGCCCCCGGCGACTGCTGCCCGGCGGACGCCTGGGCGGTCGACCGCTGCCAGGGGGGTGTGGACACGTGTTCCTCGGCAGCGACGGCCGGCTGGTCGGCCCCCTCGGCGAGATCGGACCCGCCCTCGGTGGCCGGCTTGGCCGCCGCCGGCGCCACCGGGGTCATGAAGGTCGTCTTCTCCCCACCGACCGCCTGCGGGGTGGTGTCCCCGGCGGACTCCGACTCGGAACCGCTGCCCTCCGCGGGCTGCCGCTGGTCCGGGCTGCCTGGCGAACTCATCCCTCGTCCTTCCCCGCTGTCCCGTTCTCGATGGCGGCGTCGACGACCTCACCCGCCGCGGCGTCCGGGTCGGCGGCCTCGTCGGCGTTCCGCGCCACGGCCAGCAGCGTGGTGCCCTCACCCAGGTTCATGAGACGCACACCCTTGGTCTGACGGCCTGCCTTGCGGACCTCCTTGGCGGCGGTCCTGATCACGCCCCCGGTCGACGTGATCGCGTAGAGCTCGTCGTCGAGATCGACGATGAGCGCTCCGACAAGCCTCCCACGACGCTTGTCGTGCTGGATGGTCAGCACGCCCTTCCCGCCGCGTCCCTGCACGGGGTAGTCATCGATCGGGGTGCGCTTGGCGTAACCACCGGTGGTGGCGACCAGCAGGAACCTGTCCTCGCGGCAGACGGCCATCGCCAGGAGTTCATCCCCCTGGTTGAATCGCATGCCCAACACGCCCGAGGTGGCGCGCCCCATCGGGCGCAGGACCTCGTCGGTGGCGTGGAAGCGGATGGACTGCCCCTCCGCCGAGACGAGGAGGAGGTCGTCCTCCGGCCCGCACAGCACCGCGCCAACCAGCTCGTCGTCGTCGCGGAGGTTGACGCCGATCAGCCCGCCGGAGCGGTTGGAGTCGAAGTCCGACAGGCGGGACTTCTTCACCAGGCCCTTCTTCGTCGCCAGCACCAGGTAGGGGGCCGCCTGGTAGTCCTTGATCTGCATCACCTGGGCGATGTGCTCGTCCGGCTGGAAGGCGAGCAGGTTCGCCACGTGCTGACCGCGCGCGTTCCTGTTGGCCTCGGGCAGTTCGAAGGCCCTGGCGCGGTACACCCGCCCCTGGTTGGTGAAGAACAGGATCCAGTCGTGGGTGGAGCACACGAAGAAGTGGGCGACGATGTCGTCCTGCTTGAGGGCCGCCCCCTGCACGCCCTTCCCGCCGCGCTTCTGCGCGCGGTAGAGGTCGGTGCGGGTCCGCTTCGCGTAGCCGGTGCGGGTGATGGTGACGACCACGTCCTCGATCGCGATCAGGTCCTCGATCGAGACCTCCCCCTCGTAGGGGATGATCCGGGTCCTGCGGTCCTCGCCGTGCTTGTCGACGATCGCCTTGAGCTCGTCCTTGATGATGAAGCGCTGGCGCTCCGGCCTGGCGAGGATGTCCTCGAGATCGGCGATCTCGCGCTCGATCTCGCCGAGTTCGGTGGTGATCTTCTGGCGTTCCAGGGCGGCGAGGCGGCGGAGCTGCATCTCCAGGATCGCGTTCGCCTGGCTCTCGTCGATGTCGAGGAGGTCGATCAGGCCGGAACGCGCGATGTCGACCGTCCGGGAGCCCCGGATGAGGGCGATGACCTCGTCGAGCGCGTCCAGCGCCTTGACCAGACCCCGCAGGATGTGGGCGCGTTCCTCGGCCTTGCGCAGCCGGTACCGCGTCCGCCGGACGATGACCTCGATCTGGTGCTTGACGTAGTGCCGGATGACCTGGTCCAGCCGCAGCGTCCGGGGAACCCCGTCGACCAGGGCGAGCATGTTGACGCCGAAGGAGTTCTGGAGCTGGGTGTGCTTGTAGAGGTTGTTCAGCACGACCTTCGCCACCGCGTCCCGCTTGAGCGTGATCACGATGCGCATGCCCCGGCGGCTGTTGGTCTCGTCCGCGATGTCGGCGATCCCGGTGAGCTTGCCGTCCCGGACGAGGGCGGCGATCCCCTCGACGAGGTTGTCCGGGTTCACCTGGTACGGCAGCTCGGTCACGACGAGGATGGTCCGGCCCTTGCCGTCCTCCTCGACCTCGATGACCGCCCGGGTCCGGATGGAACCCCGACCGGTGCGGTAGGCCTCCTCGATGCCGGAGGTGCCCAGGATCAACCCGCTGGTCGGGAAGTCCGGGCCCTTGATCCGCTTCATCATCGCGGCGAGGGTCTCGTCCTCGGGGGCGTCCGGGTTGTCCAGCGCCCAGAAGACGCCCTCGGCGACCTCACGCAGGTTGTGGGGCGGGATGTTGGTCGCCATGCCGACCGCGATCCCACCGCCTCCGTTGACGAGGAGGTTGGGGATGCGGGACGGCAGGACGTCCGGCTCCTGCGTCTTGCCGTCGTAGTTGTCCCGGAAGTCGACGGTGTCCTCGTCGATGTCCGCCAGCATCTGCATCGCCAGCGGCGTGAGCTTCGCCTCGGTGTAGCGCATGGCGGCCGCCGGGTCGTTGCCCGGGGAACCGAAGTTGCCCTGCCCGTCGACCAACGGGTGCCGCATCGACCACCGTTGCGCCAGCCGCACCAGGGTGTCGTAGATGCTGGAGTCGCCGTGCGGGTGGTAGTTGCCCATCACGTCGCCGACGATGCGGGAGCACTTGACGTGGCTCCGGTCCGGCCGGTAGCCGGCGTCGTACATCGCGTAGAGCACCCGCCGGTGCACGGGCTTGAGCCCGTCACGCACGTCGGGCAGCGCCCTGCTGACGATCACGCTCATCGCGTAGTCGATGTAGGAGCGCTGCATCTCCTGCTGGATGTCGACCGGCTCGATGCGATCGCCGTCCGGTGGCAGGGTCGTCTCGGTCATTGCAGTCCTTCTCGTGTGCGGGGTTCAGGGGTGCGCGGCGGCCGTTCGGTGGACGGGCCGCCGTCCTGGAGGTGACCGGTCAGATGTCCAGGAAGCGCACATCCCTCGCGTTGCGCGTGATGAACGAGCGGCGGGCCTCGACGTCCTCGCCCATCAGGACGCTGAACAGCTCGTCGGCGGTGGCCGCGTCGTCGAGGGTGACCTGGCGGAGCAGGCGGTTGGCCGGGTCCATCGTGGTCTCCCACAGCTCCTCGGCGTTCATCTCCCCGAGGCCCTTGTAGCGCTGGACCCCGTCCTCCCTGGGGTACCGCTTGCCGGCCGCCACCCCGGCCTCGATCAGGCCGTCCCGCTCCCGGTCGGAGTAGGCGTACTCGGGCTCGGCGCGGGACCACTTCACCTTGTACAACGGGGGCGAGGCGAGGTAGACGTGGCCGTGCTCCACCAGCGGGCGCATGAAGCGGAACAGCAGGGTGAGCAGCAGGGTCCTGATGTGCTGGCCGTCGACGTCGGCGTCCGCCATGAGCACGATCTTGTGGTAGCGCAGCTTGCCAAGGTCGAACTCGTCGTGGATCCCGGTGCCGAGCGCGGTGATGAGGCTCTGCACCTCGTTGTTCTTGAGCACCCGGTCCAGTCGGGACTTCTCCACGTTGATGATCTTGCCGCGGATCGGCAGGATCGCCTGGAACTGCGAGTCCCGCCCCTCCTTGGCGGAGCCCCCCGCCGAGTCGCCCTCGACGATGTAGAGCTCGCACTCCTCGGGGTTGCGCGAACGGCAGTCCTTCAGCTTGCCGGGCAGCCCACCGATGTCGAGGGCCCCCTTGCGCCGCACCAGTTCCCGGGCCTTGCGGGCCGCCATCCTCGCCTGGGCGGAGGACACCGCCTTCGACACGATCGACTTGGCCTCGGTGGGGTGACGCTCGAACCAGTCGGCGAGGTGCTCGTTGCAGGTCCGCTGCACGAAGCCCTTCGCCTCGCTGTTGCCCAGCTTGGTCTTGGTCTGCCCCTCGAACTGCGGCTCGGCGAGCTTGATCGACACGATGGCCGCCAGGCCCTCGCGGACGTCGTCGCCCGTCAGGTTGGAGTCCTTCTCCTTGAGGAGCCGCTTCTCCCGCGCGTACTCGTTGACGACGCGGGTGAGCGCCGCGCGGAACCCCTCCTCGTGCGTGCCGCCCTCGTGGGTGTTGATGGTGTTGGCGAAGGTGTACACGGAGGGGGTGTAGCCGCTGTTCCACTGCATGGCCACCTCGACCTGGAGACCGTCCCCCTGGGCCTCGAACGAGATGATCTTGCGGTGCACGGCCTCCCGGGTGGCGTTGATGTGCCCGACGAAGTCCTCCAGGCCCCCGGGGTAGTGGAAGACGCGCTCGGTGGCCTGCGGGGCCTCCCCCTCCGCGTCCTCGGCCAGCTCCTGTTCGTCGACCCGCTCGTCGCGCAGGACGATGGTGAGCCCCTTGTTCAGGAACGCCATCTCCTGGAGGCGCCGTGCCACCGTCTCGGCGTTGTACGTGGTGGTCTCGAAGATCTCCGGATCAGCCCAGAAGGTCTGCGAGGTCCCCGTGCGGTCCGTGGTCTCCCCCTTCTCCAGGGGGTGGACCGGCTTGGACTTCGAGTAGCGCTGCCGCCACACGTGGCCGTCGCGGTGGATCTCCACCTCGAAGGTGTGGGAGAGCGCGTTGACGACGGAGGCGCCGACACCGTGCAGGCCACCGGACACCGCGTACGACTTGCTGTCGAACTTCCCGCCGGCGTGCAGGACGGTGAGGATGACCTCGACCGCCGGGCGCTTCTCGACGGGGTGCATGTCGACCGGGATGCCCCGGCCGTCGTCGACGACGCGGACTCCACCGTCGGCCAGCAGGGTCACCTCGACCCTGCTGGCGTAGCCGGCCATCGCCTCGTCGACCGAGTTGTCCACCAGCTCCTGGATGAGGTGGTGGAGACCACGCTCTCCCGTCGAGCCGATGTACATGCCGGGACGCTTCCGCACCGCGTCGAGGCCCTCAAGGATGCTGATGGATGACGCGTTGTACTCGTTCTCGTTCGCTGCCACGAGCCTCGGGTTCTCCTCATGCCGACGATGCTGGCCCCGTGTCGGGGCCCCCGCGCCGTCCCTGTGGCGCGGGCTGGAAAGGACCGGACCCACGTGAAGACACGGTCGTGGAGGGCAGGCCGTGAACGCGGTCCCCTTCGAGTCTACTGCCCAACCCCCACAGAAGCGGGCAAAGGACACCCCTGGCTGCCCCGCTGGCGGGCCGAGAGGAACAGGGCCAGGTCCGAACCGCCGAAAATCCTCTTCGATGGCGCTGGCAGCCGCTCAGTCTTCGGCTGGGGCTCTCCCGCCGTCGGGTGCCCGCCGATGCCAGGGCCACCGCGCGGTGGAGCGGCTCCCAGCAGGTCGCTGACCGGCGTGGCGGCCCGGGCGAGGACTGGCTGGTGGGGCGGGCGGCGTCAGCCGTAGGTGTCCCGGGGCCCCCTGCCGGGGACGTGCTTGGGGCCGTACCGCCAGCTCGGCGCCGAGGGGCCCTGGATCCGCAACCGCCTGACGAGGTTCTGCCCGACCGCTCCGGCGATGCGTTCGAGCAGTTGCCGTTGCAGCAGTCTGAGCTGGGTCGCCCACGCCGTCGAGTCGGCCAGGACGGTCAGTTCACCATCTCGCAGTGTGACCGGGCGCACGTGTTCGGCGATGTCCGGGCCGACCAACCGGTCCCACCGGCCGAAGAGGGCGCCACCGGCGAGCTGGTCCCCCCAGCCCCGCTCGGCGACCATCCGGACCGCCAGCCGCCCCAGGGGCTGCGGGTCCCGCTCGTCGGGGCGGGCGCCCGACCAACCGCGGCGCCGGGCTCTGCGCCGTCCAGGACGCCCCGAGGAGGACCGCCCCGCTCCTGGGCGGCCACCACCCGCTCTGACCTGCGCACGAGCGGCTTCGAGCGCGGCGCGGGCCAGGTCGGGGCCGGACAGGGCGGCCGAGTCGCCGCTCGCCCCGTCCGGCGCTGCCGCCCGTCCCGTGACCGGGCCCACGCCCGGAGTCACCGAGTTATCCACAGAATCCACAGGTTTATCCCCAGGCGCGCGTCGTGAGTCACCCTTCGTCGACGGTCGGCGCTCAGTCACCGCGTCGTACCGTCCCGTCCCGCACCACGAACCGGCCCCCGGTCAGTTCGGCGGGGACGTCCTCCTCCACCGCGGCCGTGACCAGCACCTGCTCGGCCCGCCCCGCCACGGCGGCCAGCCGGCTCCTCCGCCGTTGGTCGAGTTCGGCGAAGACGTCGTCGAGGACCAGCACCGGCTCGCTCCCCTCGGCCCGCAGCAGATCGTAGGCGGCCAGGCGGAGGGCGAGCGCGAAGGACCAGGACTCGCCGTGGCTCGCGTACCCGCGCGCGGGGAGGTCGCCGATGGTGAGTTCGAGTTCGTCCCGGTGCGGGCCGACGAGGCACACGCCCCGGTCGAGTTCCTGATCACGCACCCTTCGGAGTTCCGCCAGCAGCGCCTCGGCCAGCGACTCGGGGTCCGAGGGCCCCTGCCCGGCCCTCGCCCCGCCGTCCGGCCCGGCCGTGTCCCGGTAGCGCACGGTCGCCACGCCCCCCGGCGCGAGTTCGTGGTAGGCGGCCGTCACCAACGGGGAGAGCTCGGCGACGAGATCGAGGCGCCCGGCCAACAGCTGGCCCCCGAAACGGGCCAGGTGGTTGTCCCAGACCTCCAGTGTCCCCAGCGCGGCGTCGTCGGACCGACCACGCTGCCCGCGGCGGAGTCCGCCCGCCGTCTTCAGCAGGGCGCTGCGCTGCCGGAGCACCCGGTCGTAGTCCGCCCGGACCCCGGCGAACCGCGGCGACCTGCTCGCCAGCAGCTCGTCGAGGAACCGGCGGCGTTCCCCCGGGTCACCCCGGACCAGGGACAGGTCCTCCGGGCCGAAGAAGACCGTGCGCAGGATGCCGAGGATGTCCCTGGGGCGCTTCACCGGCGCCCGGTTGACCCGGGCCCGGTTGGTCCGTCCCGGCGTGATCTCGACGTCGAGCGTCAGCTGCCGTCCCTCGTTCACGACGGTCGCGCGCACGATCGCGCTGCTCGCGCCGTGCCGCACCAGGGGAGCGTCGCCGGAGACACGGTGCGATCCGAGGGTCGCCAGGTAGCCGACCGCCTCGACCAGGTTCGTCTTGCCCTGGCCGTTGGCCCCGACGAGCACGTTGGGCCCTCGCCCGAACGTGAGTTCCGCGGTCGGCCACGACCGGAAGTCGGTGACCTGGAGGTGACGGACGTGCACCGTGCGCTGGCTTCCTCGGTGTCGTGGCCGGGCGTTCGCCGGCCGGGGGTCAGTGGCCGTGCACGTCGCCCGCGCCGGACGTGGGGCCGGCGTGGTGCACGGCGTGACCGCCGAACTGCTGCCTGAGCGCGGCCACGGCCCGCATCGCCGGGGAGTCGTCCTGCCGGGAGGCGAACCGGGCGAACAGCGCCGCCGACATCACCGGTGCCGGCACCGAGTTGTTGATGGCCTCCTCGATGGTCCAGCGGCCCTCACCGGAGTCCTCGACGTAGCCGCGGAGGTTCTCCAGCTGGGGGTCCCGCTCGAGGGCCTGCACCATGAGGTCGAGCAACCACGACCGCACGACGGTGCCTCGGGTCCAGGCCCGGAGCACCTCGGGCACGTTCTCCACCTGGGGTGCGGCCGCCAACAGCTCGAAGCCCTCCGCGTAGGCCTGCATCAGGCCGTACTCGATGCCGTTGTGCACCATCTTCGCGTAGTGACCCGCCCCGACGCCCCCGGCGTGGGCGAAGCCCTCCTCCCGAGGACCCTCAGGCCGCAGCGCGTCGAACACGGGCATGGCGCGCTCGACGTCCTCGGCGGCGCCGCCGGCCATCAGGCCGTAGCCCTCCTCCAGGCCCCACACGCCACCGGAGACACCGCAGTCGACGTACCGGACGCCGCGTTCGGCCAGGATCTCGGCGTTCCGCTGGTCATCGCTGAAACGGGAGTTGCCGCCCTCGATCACGAGGTCCCCCTCGTCGAGCAACTCACCGAGCCGCTCGACGGTCTCCCGCGTCGGGTCGCCGGCGGGGACCATCACCCAGACCAGGCGGGGCGCCTCGAGCTGGTCGACCAGCTCCTCCAGGCTCGCCACGTCGCGGACCTCGGCGGCGCGGTCGTAGCCCACCACGTCGTGGCCGGCTCGCCTGAGCCGCTCCCGCATGTTGAAGCCCATCTTGCCGAGACCGACCAGTCCGAGCTGCACGAGTACTCCCCCGTTTCCTGATGCTGCGGTTGGGGCGACATCGTCGCCGCCACGACCGGTTCGGGTCAATCCGAACGAAAGGCACGGCACACCCGGCGGGCACGTGTCCTACGTCGCCCCGTCGGTGCTGGTCACCGCGTGCGGCTCGACGACCTCGCCCGGTGGGACCGCGTCAGCCGGGCAGGCGGACCGGCATCAGCAGGTACAGGTAGCCGGGGAGGACCTGGCCCTCCTCGCCGACGGGCTTGATCAGGGCGGGCCGGCTGGACGCGGTGAAGGAGAGGTGCGCTCGTTCGGTGCGCACGGCGCTCAGGCCGTCCAACAGGTAGCCGGGGTTGAAGGCGATCGTGAGGGGCTCGCCCTGGAAGTCGAGCGGCAACTCCTCCTCGGCGCTGCCCTCGTCGTCACCTCCGGCGGAGAGGCGCAGGCTGGACTCGGTGAACTCGAGCCGAACCTGGGCACCACGCTCGGCGACCAGCGAGACGCGCTTGATCGCGTCGACGAGGGGGGCCACGCCGAGCACGGCGCTGGCGGTGTGCTCGCTGGGCAGCAGCTGGCGGTACTTGGGGAACTCGGCGTCGAGCAGCCTGCTGGTGGTGCGGCGGCCGTTGCCGGCCAGACCGAGCAGACCGTCTCCGGAGGCGAGCGAGAGCTCCACCCGGCTCCCGGAACCGCCGAGTGTCTTGGCGGCCTCGGCCAGGGTCCTGGCGGGCACGAGGACGGCGGTCCCGCTGGAGGCCTCGCTGGTGGGCTCCCAGGCGAACTCGCGGACGGCGAGCCGGAAGCGGTCGGTGGCGACCAGCGTGATGCGGTCTCCCTCGATCTCGACGCGCGTCCCGGTCAGCATCGGCAGGGTGTCGTCCTTGCCGGCGGCCACCGCGACCTGGGCGACGGCCTCCGAGAACACGTCACCCGCGACCGCCCCGGCGAGTTCCGGCATCGAGGGCAGCTGGGGGTAGTCCTCGGCGGGCATGGTGGGGAGGCTGAACCGGGAGTTCCCGCAGGTGATGGTGGCGCGTGCACCGTCGATGGTGATGTCGACCGGCTGGTTGGGCAACGACTTCGTGATGTCGGCGAGGAGCCGGCCCGAGACCAGTGCCCGGCCGGGAGTGACGACCGTCGCCGGCACGCCGACCTGCGCGGACACCTCGTAGTCGAAGCCGGAGACCGTCAGGGTCTGGTCTCCGTCGTCGTGCTCGGAGGTGGACTCGGAGCCGGTGTCGAGGAGCACGCCGCCGAGCACCGGGACCGGTGGGCGGGATGGGAGGCTCCGTGCGACCCAGGCAACGGCGTCTGCGAGACCGTCTCGCTCGACACGGATCTTCATCTGGCGTCCTTTCGGGCCGTTGCGATCATGACCGGTGCGCCGGAGATCGCGGTCCACCACGGGAGTCGACAGTCGGGCCGGATGCTGCTGGCGCTCGGAGCCAGACCGACGCTCTGAGCTCGAGCCGCTGGCAGGCGAGGCGCGGGACACCACCGTAGAGCCTGGCTCCGAGCCCTCGACGGCGGGGCTGCCCTTCCCGGGCTTTCTGAGGGCGCGGCGGAGCGACTTGTCCCCACCCCCTGTTTTTCTTTTTTCTTCTCTTCAAGAGAGAAATGTAGTGCTCGTAGTAGGGGCTGTGGATTGTGTGGATAACCCTCGTTGTCCCTGCTGACACGGCATGAGGGGGTGTGGACAGCCTGGGGGTGGATCGGTGGATGAATTTCCTTCACTGTGGATGAATCTTCTTCATCCACACTCTGTCCACAGGTGGCGCGAGTTGTCCACAGATCCATCCACAGATTTGGGGGTAGTTGTACCCAGGTCATGCACAGGGTGGAAGTGGTCTGGATCTCCCCCGATCGGGGCTGTGTACAGGTGCGCGCCCGCCGGATTTCTCCCACGGCACGCAGTCTCGGGCAACGCACCGACAGAAACGGTTGGCGCGACGGGGAGCCCCTGCGACCGCCCCACCCCGGGGCCGGGGCTGGCCACTCCGAGGAGCCCGGTACCCGCCTCCTGGCTCGTACCGCGCCCCGCCGGCGGCTCGGCCCACCTGGCCGCCCGACGAACCAGCAGGGCGCGACCTGGCCGCCCGGAACGGCCGAGGGGACGCCCCTGACGGCGGGTGAGCCCTGAGCGGGCGGAGGCTGGCGACGTGCGCGGGTCCAGCGGCGAGGGGCGGCGGGGAGGAGGCGCTCCGAGGCCGGCGCCTCCTCCGACGGCCCGAGGCGAGGACGTCCTCGGCGAAGGGGGAACACTTCCCGCCCGCACGGCGCATGATGAATCTCGGGGACCCCCAGGCGCGGCCTCCCCAGCCACAGAAAACCGCCTGGATGCGACGCCGGGTGGCACCCGACCCGGCGGGACTCGACCACTGCCCCGCGTGTGTGGCCGGGCGGGAGCGGTGCGGGGCCGGACGCGACGACCAGGAGCCGGCCGGGGCGTGCCACGGCGTTCGTGATCACCGTAGAGCCGGGGTGGGGACCGGGCGCAGCCGGGGCACCGCCCCCGCACCCCCGGGAACGTGCCCCCGGAGCACCAGCGCCGAACCGCCGGCGACGAATCTCGGGGGCCCCCAGGCGCGGCCTCCCCAGTCGCAGAAAAACCGCGGGCTACGACCGGTACGCCCCCGTGCCGGGGGCTTCCCCGGGCGGGTCGACCTCGGCACGGTTCGCCGCACCCGCGTCGCCTCGTGGACCAGCCTAGAGCGATGCTCCTCCGGGCCCGCGTCGGCCGCCCTCCGCGTACCAGCCGGGCACCTCGGACGAATCCGGTGGGCCCGGGAGCGGCGGCCCGGCCCGAGCCGGCCCGACCCCGGGTTCGTCCCCTCCTCGCCCCGGGCGCGACGCCGCCGAACCGCCGGAACCCCGTGAGGTGTCGCGAGCGCGCCCCGCGTCGTCGACGGCCATCCCCGATCGGGGCACCCCGGGCCCTGACGAATGCGAGACCCGCCGCAGCGCGGTCTCCCCAGTCGCAGAAAACCTCCCCGGCGCGACCGTCCGCCCTCCGCGCCGAACCGCGCGTCAGTCGGAGCGCGACCCCACGAGCCGACCGGAGCGTCGGGAGGGCGGCGGCAGCCCTCGTCGCCGGCGTGGGCGGAGCGGCTGACGACCGTCCAGCGGAGGAGCCGAGCGGTGGGCCGTCAGCCCTGGGCCCGCGCGCGCTGCTTGATCCGGGAGGTCAGCTCCTGGACCTGGTCGTAGATCCTGCGCCGTTCCGCCATCTCCTTGCGGATCTTCTTGTCCGCGTACATCACCGTCGTGTGGTCGCGGCCACCGAAGATCTGCCCGATCTTCGGCAGGGAGAGGTCGGTCAGCTCCCGGCACAGGTACATCGAGATCTGGCGGGCCTGGGCGAGCACCTTCATCTTCCCCGGTCCGCACAGGTCGTCCATGCTCACCTTGAAGAAGTCCGCCGTCACCGCCATGATCGTCGGCGCGGTGATCTCCGGCGCCTGGGAGTCCGGGATGAGGTCCCGCATGACGATCTCGGCGAGGTGCACGTCGACCGGTTGCCGGTTCAGCGAGGCGAAGGCGGTGACCCGGATCAGCGCCCCCTCCAGCTCCCGGATGTTCCGCTCGATCCTGGCGGCGATGAACTCGAGCACCTCGGCCGGCGCGGCCAGCCGGTCCTGGGCGGCCTTCTTCCGCAGGATGGCGATCCTCGTCTCCAGCTCCGGTGGCTGGATGTCGGTGATCAGACCCCACTCGAAACGCGTTCGCAGCCGGTCCTCCAGGGTCTCCAGCCTCTTGGGCGGCCGGTCGGAGGAGACCACGATCTGCTTGTTCGAGTTGTGCAGCGTGTTGAAGGTGTGGAAGAACTCCTCCTGGGTGCCCTCCTTGCCCTCCAGGAACTGCACGTCGTCGACCAGCAGCACGTCGACGTCGCGGTAGCGGCGCTGGAAGGCGACCTTGCGGTCGTCCCGCAGGGAGTTGATGAAGTCGTTGGTGAACTCCTCCGTCGAGACGTAGCGGACCCGCATCCCCGGGAAGAGGCGCTGGGCGTAGTGCCCGACGGCGTGGAGCAGGTGCGTCTTCCCCAGCCCGGACTCCCCCCAGATGAACAGGGGGTTGTAGGCGCGGGCCGGGGCTTCGGCCACCGCCACGGCGGCGGCGTGCGCGAACCGGTTGGAGGCTCCGATGACGAAGGTGTCGAAGTTGTACTTGGCGTTCAGCCGGGTCTGCGAACTCGGCGGTCCGTGCCGTGGCGCGGTGTAGGCCTCGGCGCCCCCCTGCGGCAGGCCCCCGACCTGGGGGTGGCCGAGCTGGTCCGAGGGAAGCGCGGCCCCGACCGGGGGCGTCTGCGCCCTGACGTTGTGCCAGACCTCGTTCGCCGGGGCGGCGACCTGGCCGAGCACGTCGTCCTCCGCCTCCCGCTCGTCCTGGTCCTCGACGAGGCCGTGGTGGTCGCGGTCGACACCGCCCACCGAGCCGGGATACCCGGGGGACGGCGGGTGGGCCGGGCCGGGCCGCTCCCCCGACTCCTCCGGGAGCGGCCCCACCGGGTCGTAGATCGAGCCAGGTCGGCCAGTGGGCTCCGCGCGCGGACCGGGGTGGCGGGGACGGGAATCCCCCGCGTAGCCGCCCATCGGCAGCACGGTGCCGAACGGAGGGGTGGGAGTGCTCTCGTGGTGGGGCTGGTGGCCCTGCTGACCGGGATCGGGCGCCGGCGCGATCACGTCGACCTTGACCGCCAGCGAGATGGGCCGCCCGAGGTGTCGGGACAACGCCTCGACGATGGGGTCGCGCAACGCCCGTTCGATGGCGTCCTTCGCGAAGTCGCTCGGAGCGGCCAACAGCGCGGTGCCGTCCAGCAACCCGATGGGGCGGACCACCCGCATCCAGGCGAGTTGGGCCCGTGAGAGGGTGCCGGAGGAGAGCTCCTCGAGCACCTGTTCCCACACGAGACCGAGATTGGCCTGGTGGTCCGACACCTGCGAGTTCCCCTCCCCACGCTGTCCCTGCTCCGTCACCGTCCAGCGACGCCGCCACCCCATGTCGAGCTCCTGTCGACCCCGTGTTCGTTTGACTTGCGACGTCAGCGGTCAGCGGTGCGGGCTGCCGATCCCCAAGATATCCACATAGTTGTCCACAACTGTGCATGAAGGTACGACGGAACACCGGAGCCCCTGTGCTTGGGTCCCGAGGTTCCGTGAACCTGCCCGGAAAGGCCAGTTCAGCGGGCATCGGCCGCCGTGGCCGTCGGAGGTGAGGCACGCTAACAAGCGGGCGCCTCCCGGAACAAGGCGGACAGCTCAGCAGGGTGAACCGGGGATGACGGCTCGGTGGGGGCTCGGCGTGTCGGGCGCAGGTCCCTGGACCACGGCCGATACGTTGGCCAATCCCTCTCCTCACCGGGCGGGTCCCGCGCCTCGCGTGAGGAGGCGGTGTGGACCCGGCAACGGGCACCGCGTAGTCTCATGCGGTCGGTCGTTCCCTGTCACGTACCCTGGGCTACTGTCGCCGTGCCCTGCGCCTCGCGCCGGGACCGGGGACGCCAGGACGCCGAGGGTCGGGATGGAACGTGCGCCGGGTGGCCAGCCACGCATAGCACGCGGAGATCACCGACCCAAGCTGTAGTGACTACCGGGAGACCTGACCGTGAGCAAGCGGACGTACCAGCCGAACAACCGTCGCCGGGCCAAGACCCACGGCTTCCGGCTGCGCATGCGCACCCGTGCCGGCCGTGCCATCCTCGCCGCCCGTCGCCGCAAGGGCCGCGACACGCTGTCGGCCTGACGGTAGGCCGTGCTACCGCCAGCCGCCCGGCTGACCAAGAGCCAGGACTTCGACCTGGTCGTCCGCCGGGGGCGGCGGGCGGGGCGACGTCGCGTCGTGCTGCACGCACTGTGCGTGCCCGAGCTCGGCGTTGGAGCACGGGACACCGACAACGCGGGGTCGACGACCCCGACTTCCCATCCCACCCGCGTCGAGCCCCCTCGCCGCTCGCAGCGTTCGAGCAGCGTCCCCGGCTCGGCCTCGACACGGGTGGGTTTTGTCGTGAGCAAGGCTGTCGGCAACGCGGTGGTCCGCCACCAGGTCGCGCGCCGTCTCCGCCACGTGGTGCGGGAACGGCTGGCCGCCATCCCGAGGGGGACCTCCCTCGTGGTGCGGGCGCTCCCCCCGTCGGCCACGGCCTCCAGTCGCGAACTCGCGGCGGACGTCGACCGGCTCCTGGCTCGGCTGGGGCTCGTCGACGACCCGAGCGCCTCCCGTCGGCGAACCGGTGGGTCCCCGACCGCCGGCCAGGAGCCACCCGCGACGCGCCACGTCGCCGAGGACGGCGGGCGCACCTCCGGTGAGGACGAGGCATGAGTGAACCAGCGGGCGCGGACCGCCGACGAGGCGGAGTCGTCAGTCGGGTCCTGCTGCTCCCGGTGCACGGTTACCGACGCTGGATCTCCCCGTACCTGCCGGCCACCTGCCGCTTCTACCCGACCTGCAGCGCCTACGCAGTGGAGGCGCTGACCGTTCACGGTGCGATCCGGGGGGCATGGCTGACCGTGCGCCGGCTGCTGCGCTGTGGACCCTGGCACCCTGGAGGCTTGGACCCCGTTCCCCCGCGCGACGCCGCGTCCCCGCGGTCCCGCGACGGCGATTCCGGGCTCCCCGACACCCGCGCCGAGGAGTAGCTTCGTGCTCAACTTCATCTACTACCCCGTGTCAGCCATCATGTGGTTCTGGCACAAGGTCTTTGGGTTCATCATCAGCCCGGACAGCGGTATCGCGTGGGCGCTCTCGGTGGTGTTCCTGGTCTTCACCCTGCGGATCATCCTGCTGAAGCCGGCCATCAGCTCCGTGCGGTCGATGCGCAAGATGCAGGAGTTCGCCCCGCAGATGCAGAAGTTGCGGGAGAAGTACGGCAACGATCGCCAGAAGCTGGCGATGGAGATGCAGAAGATCCAGTCCGAGCAGGGGGTCAACCCGCTCGGCGGCTGCCTTCCGATGCTGGTGCAGATCCCGGTGTTCATCGGGCTCTTCCACGTGCTCCGCCAGTTCACCCCGGGCAAGACCGAGGTGTACGTCTTCGGCCAGGCCGAGGTCGAGTCCTTCATCAACGCCCGCCTCTTCGGCGCCCCGCTGTCCGGCTCCATCGCCGACCCGATGTTCGGCGTCGACCCGTGGACCATCGGTTTCGTCGCGGTGCCGCTGACGATCATCGCCAGCATCGCCACCCACCTCACCGCCCGCCACTCCGTGCAGCGGCAGGCGATGAACCCGAGCGTCGGGGCCAACCAGCAGCAGGCCCAGATCATGCAGAAGCTGATGCTCTGGGTGTTCCCGCTGTTCGTGCTCTTCGGTGGCCCGTTCTTCCCGATCGCGATCCTGCTGTACTGGCTGAGCAACAACACCTGGACGCTGGGTCAGCAGTACTTCATCTACCACCGCATCGACCGCGAGGAAGCCGCGAAGAAGGCGGCCGCCGCCGCCAAGGCGGAGCAGTCCCGCAAGGACCTCTCCCCCAAGCCCGGGCAGCGTCCGGCCAAGAAGAAGGGTCCGCAGCCCGGCCAGCACGGCCCGGCCGGGACCACTCCCCCCTCGGCCCCGTCCGGTGGTGCGGGGGACGCGGCGCGGAGCCGACCGGCGACCGGCGGCGCCAAGAAGAAGAACAAGAAGCGTCGATGACCGAGCGCGGTCACGCGTCTCGCATGTCGTGAACCAAGTGAGAGGAGGCACCAGTGTCGGAAGCGGTGCAGGTGACCACCGGCGGTGACGTGGACACCGAGGGTGCCGACGGCACGCCGAACGGAGCGTCCGCCACGCCCGAGGGCGGCGAGGACCTGCTCGTCCGTGAGGGCGACATCGCCGGCGACTACCTGGAGCGGCTGCTCGACCTGCTCGACTTCGACGGGGACATCGACCTTGACGTGGACGGTGGCCGCGCCGTGGTGAGCATCGACGGCGGGGATGACCTGAGCAAGTTGGTGGGTACCCGTGGGGCGACCCTGGAGGCGCTGCAGGAGTTGACGAGGCTGGCGGTGCAGCAGAGCACCGGCGCGCGGAGTCGGCTCATGTTGGACGTCGCGGGGTGGCGGGCGGACCGGCGTGCCGAGCTGTCCGACCTCGGTCGGACCACGGCCGAGCAGGTCAGCCAGACCGGCGATCCGGTGCGGTTGAACCCCATGACCCCCTTCGAGCGCAAGGTGGTGCACGACGCCGTGGCCGGTGTCGAGGGTGTCCGGAGCGAGAGCGAGGGCGAGGAGCCGAACCGGCGGGTCGTGGTGCTGCCCGCCGAGTAGGGCTGAGTTCGTGAGTGGGCCCCGGGAACGACGTTCCCGGGGCCCACTTCCGTTCGGGGCCCTCGGTGGGACCGCTGTCCGACGGCAGCCGGGAGGTGGCGGGCCGGCCTCGCCGCTTGGTGCCGTGGGAGTCCGCGCGCCGGATCGGTGTGAACGGGTGCCGTGGGTGTGGTTCGCCAGCGCGCCGGCCGGTCCTCGCCGTGCCACGCGGGCGGTGACGGGGTTGACGGGCGGCACGGGGTCCGCGACGAGCGATGGGGTGGTCAGCCGGGCGGCCTCGTTCCCGGCTCCACCGGAGCACTCCCCCGAGGGGTCTCCTCCGCCTCGGACGGTGCGTGCCCTCGGCTCGGGGCCTGCTCGGGAGCCGCCGGCGCGGTTCCTGGTGGCATCGTTCCCGCCGGGGCGGTGCTGTCCTCCGGTCACGCGTCGCGGGTTCGGCCTCGCCGGCACGGGAGGTGCCGCGCGGGGTGCGGAGCGCTGGTGGGGTGAGATCTGGAACACCGTCCCCACTGGCGCTCCGGTTGGCGGGTGCCCGGCCGTGCGGCTTGGTGTCCGGGCGCTCCAGGCGGGCCGTGGTGCGGGACGGACCGGTCACCACGCTGGCGGTGACTGGCTCGACGGGGGTGCGCACCGCCGCCGGAGTGCGTGGAGTGCGGCCGTCGGGGTGTTCACCGTGATCGCCGCCCAGTCACGAGCGACGGCGTCCGCGCCGGGTGCGACCGGCGCCTCGGACGGTCGCGGCCGGGAGACAGGGGCGGCGGGAACGTCGGAGGCTCGGGAGGTGGCGGCCGGCCTCCGCACCAGCCGGGCGGGCGTCTCGGTGAGTCGTCGGGCACGGTGTCGGCGGTCGAGCTGGCCCGGTCGGCACGCGAACCGGCGCGGCGGCGGTCGTCCTGGACCCGAGGCGCGACATCGGCGTTGTCGGTGGCGCGTGCTCGCGACGGGCGCGAGCGATGGTTCGCGGACCTCGGGGTGCGTTGGGTGGCGGTGCCGCGTCAGCCCCAGGGACCCGTCCGCCGGTCGTGGGAGCCACCGCCCGTTCCCGCTGCCCCACCGCCCCGGTCATGATCCCGTCCCGCGGCGTCCCCGTCGCGCGTGGCCCGCCGTCCGCCAGCGCCGCGCGACCCGTCGCGACGTGCCAGCGCCGGGGCCAGGGTGCGGGCGGTGCGGAACACGCCCGGCATGTCCAGGACGAGGGCGACCGACCCTGCCTCGCGCGGAGCGGGAGCCGTCCCGCCGGGGGAACTCGGACGGTGTGGATGCCGGCGGCCCTCCACCTGGTGGGGCGACGGTGATCCGGACTGGTCCTGCGTCGAGCGTTGCTCCGCGGTAGGCCGCCGCGGGCCGTGGCCGGCACGGAGTGGGGTGGAGAGCCGTGGAGCGCGACCATGTCGGACGGCGGACGTCCGCTCCGAACGAGCGGTCGATGTTTCACGTGGAACACGACGACGCGCCCGCCTCCCCGGCGGGCCGGTCACGCCCTCCGTGTCGTCGTCGATGCCGCGTGCTGGCGCGGAGGCGGTCGGTGGGAGGACACGCGTCTGGGCCACGGCTCGCGACCCGTCGTCGGGAGCCGTCCCGCGACCCCCGGCGGCAAGGCGTCGGCTGGTCGGGGTCGTGCGGCCGGGGGCGCGGGTCTCGCCGGCCTGACGAGGGGCCCAGCAGCCGTTGCCCGCTCCTGGTGGACGCCGACGGTTGGCAGGCTGTCTCCCTCCGGTGGCTCGCCGCCCCGCCGTGACCGGGAGGCGTCGAGTCACCGCCGAGGTCGGTCCGGCCGGCCTCCAGGGCAAGGTGGGGTCGCCCGGCGGAAGCCTCGACCGGGAGGGGTCAGCCGCGTGGGTTGTCGGCCAGGCTGCTGGGTGGACGACGAACTCGTCGCCGACCATCGGCGGTCCGCCCGGCGTGGGGACGGACGGGCGGGCACGCCTTCCGGATGGTGGCGATGCGGGGGCGGTCTCCCCTCGTCTGCCCGGTAGTCCCGGCTCGGCTGTGCGTCGGGGAGAGCGGGCGGTGGCCGAGCGCGGTGGCGGCCGCCCTCCTGGCCTGCCGTGGGGCGACGTTTCACGTGAAACATCGGTGGATGTGGAGGGTTCGGTGGTCCTCGGCTCTCGCGGCGACCAGAGGGGGAGTTCGGTGCCCGGACGCACGGGCCGAGGTGGATCCACGCCGCCATCCGGATGTCACCTCGCGCGGTCGTCGTCGGTCGTGCCGGGCAGGTGCCCCTGGGGCAGCGGGCGGGCGCGGGGGGAGGAACTCCGGCGAGGAGCGCCCGTCGTCCCGCCCCCGGCCGGCACGCCGTCCGAGTGGAGTGGTCCGGCGAGTGACGCGGCAGGTCGAGGTCGAGGTTGCGGGGTCCGGGCGCTGTCGCCGCGCGACGCCGGATCGGGACAGGTCCAGGCGGGGCGGACCGGGGCGGGGCGGGGCGGGCGGACGGAACGGTGGAAGCGGGTGGGCGCCCGGCCGCGTCGCCGAGTGGGCGGTGGGTTCGGGTCGTGCGGGAGGTCGGCTCTCGGCACGGGCAGCGGATGCGGTGCCGGCCGGCTTCCAGGGGCCGAGTGGACTGGGGAGGCGGTCATCGTCGGCTGTGCTTCCTTCCGGCGGGGGCTGAGCCCGTCGTCCTGGCCTAGCCCTCGCCGTGGTGCCCCGGGACCGGCGGTGCTCCGGGCGCCCGCCGATCGGTGGATCGGACCCGCCGGGGCGATCGACCGGACGGACCCGGGAGAACGCGGGACGGGCGGCCGCTGTCGACGGTGGCGAGTGTGGTTCCGGGCGTGGAGGAGGGAGGCATCCGGAGGGGATGGCTGGGAGCCCGGTCCTCGTCGCGCACCGCTCCCCGCAGCCGGGAGCGTGCCCACCGGTGCTCGTCCCGTCCTTCCTTCGAGGTGTGGGTCAGGTATGTGACCCGTTGGTCGTTCCCGGGAGATCGAGTTGCCGGTAGCGTGCTGACCATGCCGCCTTCGGGTCTTCCGATCGCCGAGTTCGCCTTTCCCGGACCGCTGCGCGATCGGCTGGTCGTCGCGGTGCTCTCGGGCACCAAGACGGCCACGTCCGCGCTGCTCGTGGAGTACGGGAGCGAGGGTGTGCCGCTTCCCGAGGTGGGTGCCCGGTCCGTCGTGGTCGACTCGGCCGAACGCCCCGTTGCGGTCATCGAGACCACCGACGTCCGGGTGTCCCGATTGGACGAGGTCGATCTCGCCCACGCCCGCGCCGAGGGCGAGGGTTATGACTCGGTGGTGGCCTGGCGTGCCGGGCACGAGGAGTTCTGGTGCGGAGCGGACTTCCGCGCCGCCATCGGGGACCCGAGCTTCACGCCCTCCGACGGGACGCCCGTCGTCCTCGAGTGCTTCCGGGTCGTTGAGGTGTCCTCCGTCGCGGTCGTGACGTCACGGTGACGAAACCGGGGACGACGGTTGGCCCGGGAGGTGCGAGGTGTGCCGCCGAACGGTGGTGCGGACGAGGTCGGGAGACGTCGATGGGAGGTGGCGGGGCGGGCGTTCCCACCGCCACTCGTGGTTCCCGGTGGCGCGGTGGTGGCGAGGCCACCTCCGATGAGGACGTCCTGATCGGTACCCGGCCGGGGCCATGTTTCACGTGAAACATGGCGGACGGCGCCGTAGATTGAGCAAGCAGTCGATGTTTCACGTGAAACCGGAAAGTGTGTGATGACAGAACGGCAGCCACCCCCGGCGGGCGAAGTCGGACGTGGCGCGGATGACGTGGTGTTGCCCCCCGCTTCGGAGGAGGAGCCGCCCGCCGCCGCTGACCTCTTCGGCGACCACCTCCCCCGCGCCCGCCGGTTGGTCGACCTCCTCGTCGAACACGGAGAACGACGTGGCCTGGTCGGCCCGAGGGAGTTGGGACGGCTCTGGAGCCGTCACGTGCTGAACTCGGCCGCCGTCCAGGAGCTCGTGCCCGTGGGGAGTCGCCTGATCGACGTCGGTTCCGGTGCTGGGCTCCCCGGCCTCCCACTCGCGATCGCTCGCCCCGACATCAGGATGACGCTGCTCGAGCCGATGGCTCGACGGGTGGCCTGGCTGGAGGAGGCGGTGGAGGTCCTGGGGTTGGACGTCGCGGTGGTGCGAGGACGAGCGGAGGAACGCCAGGTGCGCTCCGAGCTCGGAGGAGCCGATGTGGTCACCGCCCGTGCGGTCGCTCCGCTCGCCAAACTCGGCACCTGGTGCCTGCCGCTGTTGCGCCCCGGTGGGCAGCTGCTCGCTCTCAAGGGCGCGTCGGCGGAGGAGGAGGTCGAACGCGACGCCGCCGCACTGTCCAGGGCTGGGGGCTCCCGGGCCCACGTGGTGCGGTGCGGAGCGGAGTCGCTGGCGGAACCGACGACCGTCGTGGTCGTGGAACGCGGGCAGGCCGCGCCTCCGTCGCGGCGTGCTCCGGCACGCGGTCGCCGGACCGGCAGGTGACGCGCGCGGATCGGGAACAAGCGATGTTTCACGTGAAACCGTGGAGGTGGGCAGGTCTGTGAGTTACGAGAAAGGGCAGTTGGACGTGGAGTGGACGCCGATCGAGCAGGAGGCCGCGCGGGCCACGAAGGTGCTGCACCCCACCGAGACGCTGCCGGTTCCGGCGCAGCGTCGGGTCGTCGCGGTGGCCAACCAGAAGGGCGGGGTGGGCAAGACCACCAGTACCGTGAACATCGCCGCGGCGCTCGCGCTGCGGGGTCTGAAGGTCCTGGTGATCGATCTCGACCCCCAGGGGAACGCGAGCACCGCGTTGGGAGTGGACCACCACTCGAACACCCCCTCGGTCTACGAGGTGCTGCTCGGTGAGATCAGCATCGCCGACGCCGCCGCCGTCAGCACCCAGTCGGACAACCTGGTGTGCATCCCCGCGACCATCGACCTGGCCGGCTCCGAGATCGAACTGGTGTCGATGGCGGCCAGGGAGACGCGGCTCAAGGAGGCGTTGTCCACCGAGGCGCTCGACCACCTCCAGGCCGACTACGTCTTCATCGACTGCCCACCGTCGCTGGGGCTGCTCACGGTGAACGCGCTCGTCGCGGCGCAGGAGGTGCTGATCCCGATCCAGTGCGAGTACTACGCGCTGGAAGGGCTTGGGCAGCTCCTGAACAACATCGAGCTGGTGAAGGCGCACCTGAACCCGTCGCTTCGCGTCTCCACGATCCTGCTCACGATGTACGACGGTCGCACCAAGCTCGCCGATCAGGTGACGAGCGAGGTCCGTGGCCACTTCGGTGACCTGGTGTTGCGTACCGTCATCCCGCGAAGCGTGAAGGTGTCGGAGGCACCTGGCTACGGGCAGACGGTGCTGGCCTACGACCCGGGTTCACGGGGAGCGATGAGTTACCTGGACGCCGCGCGGGAGATGGCGGTCCGGGGTGCGAACGGGGAGACAGGATGAAGGACCGGAAGGGCGGGCTCGGACGGGGCCTCGCCGCGTTGATCCCGAGTGGCCCGGCGGTGGTGGAGCAGACCGCGTCGGTCGCGGCGCCGGCCGCGCCCCGAGCCGGGGCGGTCGGAACGGTGCCCGCCGCACCACCCCGGTGGTCCGCCGGCGAGGATCCGGGCGATGCGGAGCCCGAGGTGGCCGGGGCGATCTACCGTGAGGTCCCCATCGGCGACATCCGGCCGAACCCGAAGCAGCCGAGGCAGGTCTTCGACGAGGAGGCGTTGTCCGAGCTGGAGCACTCGATCCGCGAGTTCGGGCTGATGCAGCCCATCGTGTTGCGTGAGCTGGGCCGCGGCGAGTACGAGCTCGTGATGGGTGAGCGTCGCTGGCGGGCCTCGCAGCGCGCCGGGCTGGAGACCATCCCGGCGATCGTGCGGCGGACGGCGGATGACGCCATGCTGCGGGACGCGCTGCTGGAGAACATCCACCGGGTGCAGCTCAACCCGCTGGAGGAGGCGGCCGCGTACCAGCAGCTGCTGGAGGAGTTCGGCGTCACGCACGAGGAGCTGGCCTCCCGGCTCGGGCGCAGTCGGCCGGTGATCACCAACACGATCCGGCTGCTCCGGCTGCCGCTTCCGGTGCAGCGCCGGGTGGCGGCGAACGTGCTGTCCGCCGGGCACGCGCGGGCGCTCCTCTCGCTGGAGGACCCGGGAGGTCAGGAGGAGCTCGCGAGTCGGATCGTCGCCGAGGGGTTGTCCGTTCGGGCGACGGAGGAGGCGGCGACGCTCGCGCGTCGTGCCACTCCCCCGAAGCCGAAGCCAGCCGCTCCACGCCCCGAACCCTCGCTCGGCCTGGAGGCCGTGGCGGACCGGTTGGCCGACGTGTTCGACACCCGCGTGAAGGTGGACATGGGACGTCGCAAGGGGCGCATCGTCGTGGAGTTCGGCTCGGTGGACGATCTGGAGCGCATCGTGCGGATGATCACGGCAAACGGGACGAATGGGACCTGATCGACCTGCGAGGGGAACCATGCCACCGTGTTCCGTCACGGTGACGAAAAGGCGGAGGTCGGTGAACGGCCTCCGCCGTCCTCGTCCCACCGGTGTGCCGCCTCCCGAGGAGAGGACCGGCGACCCAGCCCGGTGGCTCGGGGGCTCGAAGGATCTCGGCCAGCCGATGCCCGGTCTCGGTGCGGCCGGACGGGAACGAACACGGCCGCCACTCCCCCAGCCGAGTGGCGGCCTCCGCTTCCGTCCCGACTCACCCGAACGGCCGTGGGTGGTGCCCGGCCGTTCGCCCGGAGGCACGCCGGTCAGGCCCCGAAGCCGGGGACGACGATCGCGGGCGAACCACGACGGCGGGGCGGCGGGGCACGGCCACCGAGGACACGGCGGCCAGGAGGCCGGGCCGGCTGGCGGAGGGCGCCGTCTCGCGACCAGGATGAGGTCAGCGTCGTTCCGGCCTCGACGGCTCCTGCGGTCGGTCGGGCTCGGGGTTCAGAGCACGCGGCCGCCTCTGGCCACGGCGCGCTCCACGAGGCCGGCGAACACCTCACCGAGCGAGCGGCCCGCCGCGTCGGCCGACATCGGGAGCAGGGAGGTCTCGGTCAGTCCTGGTGAGACGTTGACCTCGAGGAAGTGCACGTCCCCGTCCGCCGTCACCACCGCGTCGGTCCGCGAGACGTCCCGGAGCCCGAGCAGCTGGTGGGCGGCCACCGCCAGGTCCGCCACCTTCCGCGCCTGACCTGGCTCGAGTCGGGCCGGGGTGTGGAACTCGGTCAGCCCCGCCGTGTACCGGGACGCGTAGTCGTAGAAACCGCTCGCCGGTTCGATCTCCACGGCGGGCAGCGCGGTTGGTCCCTCCGAGCCCTCGATGACGCTGACGGCGACCTCGACGCCCTCGACGTAGCGTTCGATCAGCACGCTGTCGGAGTACGACAGCACCCCGACCATGGCCGCGGGCAGTTCCTCGGCCTCGGTGACCAGCCTGGCCCCGAGCGCGGATCCGCCCTGGTCGGGCTTCAGCACCAGCGGGAGGCCGAAGCGGGTGACGACCGCGTCCAGCACCGCCCGCGCACCCAGCGTGCGGAAGGTGCTGTGGGGCAACGACACCCAGTCCGGGGTGGAGTGCCCCGCCCGGAGCATCTCCGTCTTGGCCGTGGGCTTGTCCCAGGCGCGGCGGCACCAGCGGGAGTCGGTGCCCACGAAGGGCACGCCGGCCAGTTCCAGCACGGACTGGAAGGCCCCGTTCTCACCCTCCCCACCGTGGAGGGCCAACACCACCGCGTCGGGGCGGTGCCGGCGGAGACGACCGAGGAGTTCGCCGTCGGCGTCCCACTCCTCCACGGTCAACCCCACCGTCCGCAGCGCGGCGGACAGCCGACGTCCGGAACGAAGCGAGACGTCCCGCTCGTGGGACAGGCCTCCGGACAGCACGGCGACCCAGCGATCTGACACGCCAGCAACTCCTCGTCTCAGGCGGAACGTCGACTGACCGCACACCTTAGTTCGACGCCTCCGGTGTCCCCGCGCGGGCGGTACCGGCCGGGGACACGCCCGGTGCCCTCCTGGTCGTGTCCGGGGGAGGGGCGGGTACGGGTGCTGGGCCGGTACCCGCGTCAGGCGCCTGAGCGGCGCGTGCCGAGCACGGCCCGGGCCAGGTTCGGCCAGCCACCCGTCGGCCGCCTCCGGGGACCCGCCGCCGAACGGTCCCTGAGCCCGGCCTCGGGGGCGGGTGACCGTCCGTCAGGCGGTGTCCGGGGAGGGCGCCTGGGGCCCTCCGAGCGCGGGCGGGCGGACGGTCCCGAAGGTGTTCAGCAGTTCGAGTTCGTCCTGGAGCACGCCGCCGAGCCGTCGCACCCCTTCCCGGATCCGGTCCGGGGTGGGGTAGCAGAAGGACAACCGCATCTGGCGGCTGCCGAAGCCGTTGGCGTGGAAGGCGGTGCCCGAGACGTAGGCCACCCGCTTGGTGATCGCCCTGGGCAGCATCGCCTTGGTGTCCACCCCCTCCGGGGCGGTCAGCCACACGTAGAAGCCGCCGTCCGGCCGGGTCCACTGGCAGCCGGCGGGCATGTGCTGCTCCAGGGCGCCCAGCATCGCGTCCCGCCGTTCGCGGTACACCTCCCGGTAGGACTTGATCTGGCCCTTCCAGTCGTGCGTGGAGAGGTAGCGGGACACCAGGAGCTGGTTGAAGGTGGGCGGGCAGAGCGTGGCTGACTCGGAGGCGAGCACCAGCTTCTCGCGGACGGCGTGGGGGGCGAGCGCCCAGCCGACGCGCAGGCCGGAGGCGAAGATCTTGGAGAACGATCCGAGGTAGATGACGTTGTCGGGGTCGTCGGCGCGCAGCGCCGGGTAGATCTGGTTGTCGAAGCCCAACAGGCCGTAGGGGTTGTCCTCGATGACGAGCACACCGTGGCGGGCGCAGATCTCCAACACCTCGGCGCGTCGTCGCACCGCGAGGGTCACGCCGGCCGGGTTGTGGAAGTTGGGGATCGTGTACAGGAACTTGACCCGCTTGCCAGCCCGCTCCGCCGCCTCCAACGCCTGGCGCAGGTCATCCGGGACCAGCCCCTCGTCGTCCATCGAGACGTGGACCACCTCGGCCTGGTAGGCGGCGAAGCTGCCCAACGCTCCGACGTAGGAGGGGGCCTCCGCGATGATCACGTCACCGGGGTCGCAGAAGATCCGGGCGACGGTGTCCAACGCCATCTGGGAGCCGACCGTCACGACCACGTCGTCGGGGTGCGCCGAGATGCCCTCCAGCGCCATCACCTCGACGATCTGTTCCCGGAGCTCCGGAACGCCGTGGGCGGAACCGTACTGGAGGGCGGTCTGCCCCTCGGTCGCGACCAGCCGCGCCACCTCGGCCGCCAGCGACTCCAACGGGAGCGCCGCCAGGTTCGGCATCCCGCCGGCCAACGACACCACCTCGGGCCGGCTCGCGACGGAGAACAGCGCGCGGATCTCGGATGCGGTCATGCCGGCGGTCCGCTCCGCGTAGCGGTCCAGGTGCGGGTCGAGGCTGCGCTGCCCGCGCGGCCCCTGCGGCTGGCCCCCGCGTAGCACGGGTGGCAGTTCCGGGCTCTCCATGCCGCCTCCGATGGTCGGCCTCAGTGCTGAGGTTCGGGTTGTCACCCGAGCTGCGCGCCCCACCGGTCGGCTCGGCCGGGCGCGGGGGACCCGCATGAGGGGTCCCCTCCTGATTAGCGGTACGGCAGCGGTGTCCGTTACCTGGCCCGAGTGTAACGACCCGCCGCCGAACGGCAGTGCGATCACGCCGCCGACAGGCCCAGGGGCCGCCGGCGGCCGGGCACCGGCGGCCACCTATCCTCGGTGGAGGGCCAGCGCACCTCCGTGGTCCGGTCGACCGCCCGGTGGGTCACCGCCGGCCGCCGGTCGAGGTGCCGCCGCGGGAGCGCCGCGGCAGGCGGGGCGTGTCGTGCGGGGAGGTCACATGTCTCGAAGTGTGGTTGGTATCACGCTGGACAATCTGCACGAGCTCCCGGCGAAGTGCCGGCGGTGCGTGTTCTGGGAACTGGCGCCGCACCTGCGTGAGGAGGCGGAGGAACTCGGCCAGACCGAGTTCGAGAAGGAGGCCTGGGTCTCCAGCGTGTTGTTGGAGTGGGGCTCCTGCGGGCGCATCGCGCACGTCGAGGGCGTCCCGGCCGGCTTCGTCCTCTACGCCCCGCCCTCGGCGGTGCCCAGGACGGCCATGTTCCCCAGCGGCCCGGTCAGCCCGGACGCGGTACTGCTCACCACGGTGAAGGTGCTCCCCGAGTTCGCGGGCAACGGTGTCGGGCGCATGTTGGCCCAGGCCGTGGTCCGGGACCTCACGCGACGTGGCGTGAAGGCCGTGGAGGCCTTCGGCAACGGCCTGCCCGACAACCAGGCCGGCTGCGTCGTGCCGGCCGACTTCCTGCGTTCGGTCGGCTTCAAGACGGTCCGCCCACATCCCCGCTGGCCGAGGTTGCGGCTGGAGCTGAGGTCCGCGTTCTCCTGGCAGGCCGACGTCGAGGCCGCCCTGGAACGGCTGCTGGACTCCGTCACGGTCACCACGGCGGGCGTGGGCCCCGCCGGCGTCGAGGCAGCCCCCACCGGCCGCTGAGCGGCGGAGGGGCGACCACGTCCGCGCCGGTCGGACCCTGACGTCGACGACCTGGTCCCGTGGACGGCTCACTGCTCCGCCCTGGCGGCGACGCGAACGGGGAACGTCCTCGTGCCGCGTGTGGGTCCGGCCCCGACGCCCGGGCACGGTCGCCCAGGCCCGAGGAACGGGCAAACGGGGAGGACCGGCCCGGCGGGATCGCGCGGACCGGTCCTCGTCGTCCCTCCCGCCACCGCGGCGGCGGGACACGTTCAGTCGATCTTGGCGAGTTCGTGGCGGAGCAGGTCGTCGAAGGTGAAGGTGCCCGTGGGCTGGTCGTTCTTGCCCAACAGGTAGTGGCGCTTCACCGCGACCAGGATGCGTTCGGCGACGATGTCGCGGAAGTTGGGGTCGAGGAGCCGCGCCCTGTCCTCGGGGTTGGTGAGGTAGCCCACCTCGACGCGAACGGCGGGCATCCGGGTCAGGCGGAGGACCTCCCAGGTCTTCCGGTGCGCCCCGCAGTCGACCATCCCCGTCTTCGCGGACACCTCCCGCTGGATGTAGCCGGCCAGGGCCTCCCCGACCGTGGAGGTGGTGCCGTTACCGGTCCCGGTGCCGAAGTGGAAGGAGGCGATGCCCTGGGCGCGGGGTGAGGAGTTCGCGTCGACGTGCAGCGAGAGGAAGAGTTCGGCCCCGGCGTCGTTGGCGAAGGCCGCGCGGTCGGACTCCTGCGGGCAGGAGTCGGGGCCCCGGGTGAGCAGTGCCTCCATGCCGGTGGCGACCATGCGCCCCTCGAGCCGGCGGGCCAGATCCCACACCAGGTCCGCCTCGGAGGCGCCGTCGACGCAGATGCCCCGGTCCGCCCCGCCGTGACCGGGGTCGAGGACGATGCGCTTCCCCCGCAGCAGCGGACCGGCGGTGCGCACCCGCTCCTGCTCCCGGAGGAAGACGGGCCGGCCACCCCGGACCTTGGGGGTGAGCTGCCGGAGCGCGCGCAGGGTCTCCGGGCCGCACACGCCGTCGGCGACCAGGCCGTAGTCCCGCTGGAAGCCGCGCAGGGCCTGCTCGGTCTGCCCGCCGAAGATCCCGTTCGCCCTTCCGGCGTCGTAGCCGAGTTCCAACAGCCGCTCCTGGAGCGCCACCACGTCGTCGCCGGTCGTGGGCTGCGTCACCAGGTAGGCCAGCGGCCGGTCCCCCAGCCGCCAGCGGGCGTCCCGGAGCGCGCGGTAGGTCGCCGGTCCGACGATGCCGTCGGTGATCAGCCCTCGTTGCTGCTGGAACACTCGGACGGCATGTTCCACGACCGCGTCGTAGACGTGCTCCTCCCGCCGCCCGTCGGCGTGCTGGCCGCTGCCGGCAGGGGCGCCATCGCCCTCGGGTAGTAGCCCCTGGGCTGCGAGATTGGCCTTGATCTCGGCGACGGCCGGACCGAAGTCACCGCGGTGGAGCAGTTGCATGTACTCCTCGCTCGACTAGAGGCGCCGAAGTCGTTCGGCGCGGAGGCGGACAACTTATTGTGCCCTGTCGGCCACGGGTCGACATATCGGGCCGTCACCCTTCCGGGTGCCCCTGCTCGCGGTGTTGATCTTCCGGGGCGGTGCTGTGCGGTGCTGCTGTTCGACCGGGGAGGGGTTGGCCCGACGTGGGCTGTTGTGCTGGCGTGCCGGATCGCGATCCGGTGGCGTCACGTCGGGGACGGACCCGGAGTCGACCGGGGTCGCGTGCCGAAGCGCGTTCACGTCCGCGCGGGGCGGGCCCTGGTCGGACGCGTGTCGCAGGCTACCCGAACACGGAGGGGGATCGGCGCCAGGCACCGACCCCCCTTCTCGAACGCGTTGGACGAGACGGTCAGGACAGGTAGTCCGACAGCTCCTTGACCAGGGCGGCCTTCGGCTTGGCCCCGATGATCTCCTTGACCTTCTCGCCGTTCTTGAACAGCATCAGGGTCGGCAGGGACATGACCTTGTAGTCGCGGCCCGTCTGGGGGTTCGAGTCGAAGTCGATCTTCGCGATCGTGATCTTCTCCGAGTACTCCGCCGCGATCTCCTCCAGCACCGGGGCGACCATCTTGCACGGCCCGCACCAGGAGGCCCAGAAGTCGACGAGAACGGGCTTCTCGCTGGTCAGGACCGTGTCGGCGAACGTCTTGTCGGTGACCTCGATGGTGTTGCCGGCCATAGTCGTCTCTCCTTGTCGCTACGTGTCCACCGGTGGAGTCCGTCCCCACCGGCCTCGAAGTTCCTGGGGCCGGTGGGTCAGCTGACGGGGACCGCGTCCTCACCGGGGCCGTACCCGCCTCCGACGTGCTCGGCGGTGGGCTCGTAGGCCGCCAACCAGCGTTCCGCGTCGATCGCGGCGGAACACCCCGACCCGGCGGCGGTGATGGCCTGCCGGTAGGTGTTGTCGACGAGGTCACCGGCGGCGAAGACGCCGTCGAGCCCGGTGCGGGTGCTCGGGTGCTCCACCCCCACGTAGCCCTCGTCGTCCAGGTCGACCTGTCCCCGGACCAGCTCGCTGCGCGGGTCGTGACCGATCGCCACGAACATCGCGGTCACGTCGAGCGTCGAGTCCTCGCCCGTCCTGGTGTCGGTGACGCGGAGCCCGCTGACCGTGTCCTCCCCCAGCACCTCGCTCACCACGGCGTTGGTCAGGAACCGGATCTTCTCGTTCTCCTCGGCGCGGCGGAGCATGATGCGCGAGGCGCGGAACTCCTCGCGGCGGTGGATGATCGTGACGCTGCGGGCGAACCGGGTGAGGAAGGTCGCCTCCTCCATGGCCGAGTCCCCGCCGCCGACGACGGCGATGTCCTGGTCGCGGAAGAAGAACCCGTCGCACGTGGCGCAGGAGGACACGCCACGTCCCAACAGCCGCTCCTCGCCAGGGACGTCCAGGTAGCGGGGTGCCGCGCCCATCGCCAGGATCACCGCGCGTGACCGGTAGGTGGTCCCGTTGACCTCGACCGTCTTCACCGGCCCCGAGAGGTCGATGGCCTCCACGTCCTCGGCGCGCAGCTCCGCCCCGAAACGGGTGGCCTGTTGGCGCATCTCCTCCATCAGGTCCGGGCCCATGATCCCCTCGCGGAAGCCCGGGTAGTTCTCCACCTCGGTGGTCGTCATGAGGGCACCACCGAACTGGGTGCCTTCGAAGACCAGTGGGTTCAGTTGGGCGCGGGCGGCGTACACGGCCGCGGTGTACCCGGCGGGGCCGGAACCGACGATGATGAGGTTGCGGACTTCGGACAAGTTGACGCCTCCACCGACTCGCTTGCGGGATCACGCTGTGCTGTCGGCCGACCTGGCATCGCCATACCGACATCGAGCTGTAACGCGATCCTAGGCGTGGGTGTTCCCGCCGCGGTTCGGCGTGTGGCGAGGGTGACGGCCGCACTGGGGCCGGTGCGGGCGCCCCAGCCCACACCGTGCCGCGCTCCCGGCGGTGGCGGACTCAGTTGATCTCGGTCTGGGTGAGCAGACCGGGCGAGTCGGGACCACAGTCGAAGGAGACGATGGCGACCCGGAAACTACCGAAGTCACCACCGCTCATCACGACCATCAACGCGGGCTCGTCCTGGTAGTTCACCGAGAGCGATCCCAGGACGGCGGTGTCGGGCACCCCGCTGGCCCGGAGGCAGGCCGTGAGCGCGGCCTCGTCGCCGAAGGGGCCGTAGTCCTCGGCGTTCATCGCGGCCCCGTAGTTGGCCTGGACGTCGTCGGGACCGGTCAGCGCGAGAGGACCCGCTCCGGGTGAGGCGCCGGTCTCCGTCGGGAGCGGGGTCGTGGTGGTGGCCGGTGGCTGGGCCATCGGGGTGCCGTCCTCCAGGGAGCGGCCGGGGAGTCCGAACGCGACGACCGCGGCGACCGCCGCGGCGGCGAGGACCCCCGACCCCCAGCCGAGCATCCTGTTCCGCCGGCGGCGGGCCGCCGAGAGGTCGGCGACCGGTGCCGGCGGGCGTGCGTGGTCCTCGGGGGTGTGGGGCGGAGCGGGGGTGGTCGGCAGCTGGGTGACCGGGCGCGGGGGTGGCGCGGACGCGCGGGTCATGGCGGCGGCCTCGTCGGCCAGGGCGCGTTCGAGCCGGGCGGCGACCTCGGGGGGCATCGTGGTGGTGGGGGCGGACAGTTCCGAGCCGAAGGCCGCCAGGTCGGCGTGCACCGCGTCCAGCGCGTCCAGCACGGCCTTCGCGTCGGGGTCGTCCCCTATCCTGGCGGTGAGTTCCCTGGCCGTCTCCGCGTCCAGCACGTCACCGTGCAGGTCCGCCAGCACGTCGAGGGACAGGCTTGGGTCGCCCGGGGCGTCGGGTCGGGACCTGCTCGCCGGGTCGAGCCCATGCCCTTCCCACTCATTGCGGGTCATCGTCCCTCCCGGTCACGACGTTGGCGGTCACCAACAGCGTCAGATGGGACGTTCGCAACTGCACCGTGGTTCCTGAGGTGCCCCAGAAGTTTCGCCAGCCGGGCCCGGCCCCTGGCGCAACGGCTCTTCACCGTTCCCTCGGCGACCCCGAGCAGTCTGGCGGTGTCCGCCACCGAGTACCCCTCCACGTCCACCAGCACGATCGCGGCGCGTTGCTCCTCCGGCAGGGCGGCGAGCGCGTCCCGCACCGCCAGGCGGGTGTCCTGCTCCGCGATGGCGTCGCGAGGGCTCGCGGGCTCCCCCGGTCCGGCGTCGGGGAGCGGGACGGTGGGACGACTTTGTTTTCGTCTGATCCGGTCCAGGCACGCGTTCACCACGATCCGATGTAACCAGGTTGTCACCCGGGACTCGGCGCGGAAGGACGACGCCGCCCGAAAGGCGGAGATCAGGGCGTCCTGGAGTGCGTCCGCGGCTTCCTCTGGGTCGCGCATCGTCCGCAGCGCGACCGCCCAGAGCCGGTCCCGGTGGCGACGGACCAACTCGCTGAAGGCGTGAGGATCCCCATGAGCGTGAGCCGCGATGAGGTCGGCATCCGAACTGGCTGGGGCTGTCACACGCCGAGAATAGCGGTACCACGTGTCGGAAACCGAGACCACAGTCTGTTTCCCGCCGCCGTCTGAACGAAACCTGAACCCGCTGTTCGAGTGAATTTCAACCATCTGACGCATGCGACGGGTGATATCCACAGCGGACATCCGTCAGATGGCGCACCCGACCGGTCGGCGGTCACTGCGGCAGCAGCCCCTCCACGGCGACCTCGCGGATCGTCGTCTGGTGACGTCCGTTGTCCAGGGGCACGATGCCGGTGACCCAGAGCAGGACGTGCTGGGTGGGTTGGCTGGCCTCGTCGAACGCGACCTCGGTCGCACCGTCGGTCAGCTCGGCGACCCCGATCAGCTCGCCGTCCTCCGGGCTCCCGGGACTGGCGGAGGGTAGCGCGCGCACCTCGACCCGCCCGCCGGCCGACGGGGAGTCGATGGTCACGGAGGTGAGCTGCGTGACCTGGTCAAGGGACAGGATCAGGCCCACGCCCGGCTTGAGCGCGTTGTCGGCGTCGAATGGCGCGTTGTACTCGGCGGTCCGCCACTCCGTGGCCGGGTCGCCGTCGAGGACGTGCGCGGCCCGGTCCGGCGAGTCCAGCTGCTGGCCGGCGGGCTGCCACTCGGTGGCACCGGTCACCTCGACAGGCCCGGACCCGAGCTCCGGTTCGGACTCGGTCTCCTGCTGTCCCGCGCTGTTCGAGCTCGGCGCCCCCACGTCGAACTGGGGGCGGGCCCCCGAACCGCCGTCACCGCTGAAGAAGGAGACGAGCTGGAAGCCGATCCAGGCGACCACGATCAGCGTCGCCGCGGCCAGCACCGCCACGCCGATCCGCAGTTTCCGCTTGCTGGCCTTGTCCTTCGGGATGTCCTGGGTACGCCACAGGGAGTCGGTGTTCCCGCGCGCCGGGGTCTCCCGCATCAGGTTCTGGGTGGGACTGCCCGCGTCGGCCGCCCGCTCCAGCACGGGCAGCAGCGCGGCGGCGGTGCGGATGTTGCCGGTGTTGATGACGCTCTCCGGGCCGGCGAGCGCCTTGACCGCCACGTTGGACAGCTCGTGCGGCACCGTCGGGCGCAGAGCTCGCGGCGGCAGCACCGAACCGTCGGCGGCCAGCGGCGCCGCCGGCAGCGTCTCCTGGCCCTGCCGCAACGGCCAGCGGCCGGTCAGCAGGAAGTAGAGGACCGCGCCGAGCCCCCGGACGTCCTCGGTCGTCGTCGCCTCGGCCCGGGACCCGGGGAAGGCGAAGCGCAGTTCGCCCTGCGCGGTGACCCGGATCCGCTCCGGGTGGTCCACTCCGAGCACCAGTCCGACGTGGTGGGCGGTCTCCACCGCCGCCGCCAGGGTCTGGAGCAGGCGGGCGGCGTTGTCCGCCGGCAGCGGGCCATCCCGGAGCAGCTCACCGAGCCTGCTCCCGTGCGTCCACTCGGCGACCACCACCCCGAGGACGTGTTCCGGGTGGTCGACGCCGTGGCTGCTGCTCAGGACGTCCAGCACCCTGGCGACCCCGACGCAGTGGAAGCTCGCCGCGTGCATGCAGCGCTCCAGGACCCGACGCGCCTTGGTGACCATCTGCCCGTCGGTCCGGTACCCGACCAGGACGGTCAGCGCCACGTCGCGTCCGAGCGCGGTGTCCTTGGCCCGCCAGAGCTGGGCCTGGCAGGACGCGTCGTACCCGACCTGCTCGATCAGCCGGTACCGGTTGTCGGCGAGCAGGGTGCCCGGGCTCAGCTCGGCGAGGTCCGACCAGTCCGGTGGCGGCGGAGCGGACGCGGGCACGGTGAGGTCGGCACCGTTGCCCGTGTGGTTCCGGTGCGCTGCCGTGTACTGCGTAGGCTTGCCGCTCACGGTGTCTTCTCCTGATCCACCCGCTCCCCGGAAAGCGAAGGCCCCCAACCACCGCCGCGGAGTCTCCGAGCTGAGGGTACGGGAAGTTGGCTGTCATCGACTGGCCGATAAGGAGGCCCACACTGGGGGCCGTCAGTAGGACGGGGCGGCACGGTCGCGCGGTTGCCTCCGGTCACCGAACGCTTCACCGCCTCACGAGTCTGCGCAGTTTGCCTGCGACGGGGTCAAGTTCACGCGTCTTCAGCAGCAACATCACCCCGAAGGTGACGATCACCCCGACGATTCCGGCGAAGATCAGCTGGATCCAGGCCTGAATCGCTGAGTCGGGTGTCATTCCTCCGGAGCCGGTGATCACGACGACCAGCGCCGCCGCGCCCGCGCCGGCCACCGAGCCGACGAGGGTCTTCCCGATCGTCACCGCCAGCGCCCGGCTGCCGAGCCGGCCGATGCGGTGCCGAAGCCAGATCTCCCCGGCGATCCACCCGACGACGAAGGTCAGCGAGTTCACGAAGGTGATGCCGAATACCACGTTCTCCGGTTCGAGCACCAGCGGGCACAGGTAGATGAGTGGCACCTTGGCCAGCGTCATCACGCCCATCAGCAGGGTGGGCGTCCGCGAGTCCTTCATCGCGTAGAACGCCCTGAGCTGGAGCATGGTGACGGCGTAGGGGAGGACGCCGAAGGCCGACACGGCCAACGCGATCCCCAGCCGGTTGCCGCCCTCCACGCCGCTGGCACCGTAGGAGAACAGCACCACGCCGATCTGCGCGCCGAGCACCGTCATCAACGCGCTCAGCGGCAGCAGGGCCGTCGTGCACAGCCGGCTGCCCAGGGAGAGGTCGTCCTTGAGCTTCTCGTAGTCGTGGCTGGCCGCGGCGGAGCTCATGCGGGGCAGGATCGCGGTCATGATCGAGAAACCGATCACCCCGTACGGGAGCTGGAGCAGCAGCCAGGCGTTGCTGTAGATCGCGAGGCCGCCGTAGGCGGTGGCGACCCGGCTGAGCGCGATGAGCCCGACCTGGGAGACGGCGACGTAGCCGAGCACCCACGCGGCGAGCCCGCCGAACTCCGCGAGACGGGAGTCGAAACCCCACCGCCAGCGCAGCGACACCTTGGCGCGCCGGAGGGCGGGCAGCAGCACGGCGGCCTGCACGACCACACCAGCGGTGACCCCGAGACCGAGGACCAGCAGGTGCGTGTCCGTCATGCGCACCGGGTTGACCGTCAGCTCACCGGGCAGCAGCGCGTAGGCGCCGAGGGTGCCCAGGATGACGACGTTGTTCAGGACCGGGGCCCAGGCCGGCGGGCCGAAGACCTGCTTGGCCTGCAGGATCGCCATGAACAGCGCGGACATGCCGTAGAAGAGGATCTGCGGCAGCAACAGGTAGGCGAAGGCGGTGGCCAGCGCGGGGTTGGCCTCGGTGTCCCCGTCGCTGACGTACATCGCGGTCAGCAGCGGTGCTGCCACCACCGACAGGATCATGCCGACGCCGAGGATCACCGTCGCCAGCGTGAGGAGCCGTTCGGTGAACGCCTGCCCACCGTCGGCGTCCTCCTTCTGCGCGCGGACGAGCACCGGGACGACGACGCTGGCGAGGACACCGCCGAGCAGGAGTTCGGTGATGATGTTCGGCAGGTTGTTGGCGGCCGTGAAGGAGTCGTTGATCGCGCCCCAACCCACGATCCAGACGAGGACGGCCTTCCAGAGGAAGCCCGTGATCCGGCTGATCAGCGTCGCGATCGCCATCGAGCCGGCCGCCCTGAGCAGGGACTTCTTCCGCCCCCCACCCGCACCGGACTCGGCGGTCGCCGCGGCGGTGGCCGTGGCCATGACCGTCGTCTCCGCGTCCGGGTTCGACTCGGCCTCGGGTGAGGAACCCACCGTGGCGAACTGGACCGTCTCCGCCTCCGAGGGGTCGGTTCCGGCCCGGATCGGCCGACCGATCCGGATGGTTTCCTCGTTGGGGTTGCTCACCTGGCCTCCTCACCCCGCTGCGATATCTGACCGCACCCCGCACGTGTTACCAGCTGCCAGCAGCCGAGGCTGCCATCAGCGCGGACGGCGTGGAGAGGGCCGCGCCGGCGGCGCGGCTCTTCGGACTGTGTCACCTGTCACTTTCCGTCGCTGTCGTGCCGGGGCCGCCGGCCGGTGGTCGACCCGTCGTGGAGGGCCCGCTCCGGTCGTCGTCCGGACCCGGTGGGTCGTCCTGGTCCGGCGCACCGGGGCGGGGTCCTTCACGGTCCCCGGCGTCGGGGGTTGGCGAGGGGCGCTCCCCGCCAGCCTCCCCCGGCGGTGGCGTGCCGCCCGCACCCCGGAACCTGCGGACGAGCCGACGTGCGGACAACAGCACCAGTGCCGCTCCGGCCACCACGGTGATGATCACCGTAATCGTCCCGTACGCGGTCGAACTGACCAACAACCGCACCGGCGGTCCGAGTTCCGTCCCCCCCGGCGTGGTCAGGACGGCCGACACCGTGAACTGCCCCGACCTGCTGACCTCGGCGGGGATCAGGCGCTGCCGGGTGCTGTTGGCCGGGACGTCGAACTCCTGGGCGTGGGGGATGTCCAGCCCCGGCGAGTCGCGCAGCAGGACCTGGACCCGGACGCCCACCGGGAGGCGGTTGCTGACGGCCAGGGGGAGCGGTGAGTCGGAGGCCGCGAGGGACAGCGGAGTGGCGGGGCGGTTGACCTGCACCCGGGCCAGGAGCCGGTCCAGGCTGAGGTTGGCCGCCGACAGGCGGTGGTTGGCGGCCGTGGGGTTGCCCCGCCAACTGCTCGACGTCGCGCCGAGGTAGGCCAGCCGAACCGGGTCGGTCAGGTCCTCCGGCTGGACCCGGCTGTTCGGGTCGACGGAGTTGTCGGGCGTGAGCGCGGACCCGAAGTCGGTGACCCGCTGGGTCCCTCGCCGGACGGACCCTCCGACCTGGGCCGGGATCTCGCGGGAACCCACGTCGGCGGGGTAGGTCAGCGCGGTGGCCCGTTCGGGGAGGGGGGAGTCGGTCTGGTCGACCAGCCATCCCGGGGTGGCCAGGTTCAGCTGGAAGAGGCGTTCGAGCCCCCCGAGGAACGCGGCGTGGTCGGCGGGGCGCTGTTCCCAGAGCCGGGGCGGCGCTACCACCAGGCGGGACGCCTCGGTGACGTTGGCGTCCGCCGTGGTCCGGAACAGCAGCACGCCGAGCGAGTCGGTGACCGCGTCCCGGGCCGGCGTCGCGGGTTCGAGCGCGGCGGCCGCCGCCCCGCCGCCGCCCAGCTGGGGGCCAGGTGTGGCGGCGGTGTCGCGCAACGCGCGGCTGACCAGCGGGTCGATCGGGAGCGCCGTGGGTTCGACGGTCGCCCCGGACACGCGGGTGGGCAGCAGACCCGGGGTGGCCTCCTCCATGCCGGAGGGGGACAGCAGCAGGGTGCTGGTGCCGGACTCGGCCAGCGCGGACAACGTCGCGTCGTCCAGGACGCCCTCGGCGGGCCACACCACCGACGACAGCGGTTTCGAACCGCCCAACACCCGTTCCACGATCTCGGCGCCCCGGGTGAACGCCAGGTCGCGGAGGTCGTCCATGCCTGACCTCGTCAGGGCCACCAGGTCGGCGTCCGCGTAGGGCAGCGCGATCACACAGCGTCCGCTGACCACGTCCCGCAGCTTGTTCAGCCAGACATCGGCGGTGCTGCCACCGGCGCCCTCGACGGGTCCCTCCCCGCTGGAGGACCGCACCAGGTACCCGGCTGACATCGCCTCGACGGCCTCCAGCAGCGCCGGGTCGATCGCGAAGCAGAGCGACCTGCTCAGGTTGGAGCCGGGAGCGACACCGTCCTCGATCGCCTGGAGGAGCCCGAACAGCCGCCCCCCCGGTCCGACCGACCTGGCGAGTTCGTCGTCGGCGAGGATCGCCCGCCCCCGGGTGTCCCGGCCGACCATCTTGGGAGTGGAGACCAGCGGCCACAGCACGGTGGTCGACGGGGAGACCGAGGAGGAGGCGGTGGCGCCGCCAGGCGCGCCCACCACGGGCAGCAGCATGGACGTCGCCGCCAGCCGGGCGTCGCCGCCGTAGTCGGGCTGGCCGTTCGCGTTGACCAGCAGCGGGTAGCTCCCGGGCTGGCTGATCCCGAGTGTGCCGTCACCCCCGGCCAGCGGTGCCCGCACGCTGAAGTCGGCGCTGTCGCCGGGGGCCAGGGACTCGACCACCGGGACGAACGGGGAGGCCGCGGTGTCCGTCGGCGCGGTTCCGTCGAGGGCCGCTCTGGCGGCGTCCGCGCTGGTGACCGGCTCACCGCGTTGGAGCCGCACCACGACGTTGGAGAGGTTGCGGTCGGAGACGTTGTGGATCCGGCCCGTGACGACGAGCTCCGGGGGCCCGTCGGGAGTCACCACCCGAGGGGTCGTCTCCGAGACGGACAGCTCGGCCAGGGCTGCCGCCGGGGTCGTCTGGCGGGGATGGCCCCCGGTGGCCGCCGGCCGGTTCTCCACCGCCCCCGCCGCACCGGCGGCACCGACGGCGATCAGACCGACCAACCCGAGGGCCGCCACACATCGCAGTAGGGACGCGCGCACGTCCGCCCGGTGGGCCCTCCGGCCCCGTTCTCGTTTCACGCCAGCTCCGTGCCTGCCTGCTCGTTGGGGTCCGGGGAACGGCTCGTCGAGGGGGACCTCGTGAGGACCTCCTCCGTCCGCCGCACCAGCCGACGCTCGTCCGCGTAGGCCAGCCGCCCGTCGAGGTCCTCGAGCGGCACCCAGGCCACCTCGGTGACCTCGACGTCAGCGTCGGACAGCTCGCCACCCACCGCGCGGAGCAGGTAGTGGTGCACCGTCTTGTGCACGCGCCTGTCCCCCGCGATGAACCAGTAGTCGATGGTGCCGAGCGGGGCCACCACCACGCCCTCGATCCCGGTCTCCTCCCGGACCTCGCGTTCGGCTGCCTGCTCGGCTGTCTCTCCATCTTCCAGGTGACCCTTGGGGAGCGACCAGAGCAGTCTGCCCCGGCGGTCGAGCCGCCCAATGATCGCAGCGTGCGTCCCGGCCGCGTCGAGCACCAGTCCTCCGGCCGATGTCTCCCGCACGGTCCGCAGCCGGCGGCGCCGGCGGCTCCTGCCGGTCGGCTTCCGGGAGCCGGAACGACCGGATGACGAGGGCATACCCGGATGGTAGTGCGGAAACGGGGGTACCGGCCGGTCGTGCTGGGCCCTCGGCGGTCCGCGTGGCCCCGGCTGGTGGTGCGGCGGAGACCGTCGTCGTCGACCGGAGGGGGCAGATACCCTGGCTTGCCGTGTCTCCGGAACAGAAGCCGATTGCCAGCAGGTCCGCCGCGGAGCTGCGGACCCAGCGCAACGCCGTGGTCGAACTGCTCAGGGTGGCGCCGGTCGCCGACGAGGTGGCCAGGAGGTTCGAGGACGCCGGCCACGAGCTCTACCTCGTCGGGGGAAGCGTCCGCGACGCACTGCTCGGTCGGCTCGGGACGGATCTCGACTTCACCACGGACGCGAGGCCGGAGCAGGTCGTGGAGCTGCTCACCGGCTGGGCCGACGCGATCTGGGACACCGGCATCGAGTTCGGCACCGTCGGCGCGACCAGGCGGGGCAGCACCCTGGAGATCACGACCTTCCGGGCCGACAGCTACGACAGGGTCACCCGGAACCCGGAGGTGGTCTTCGGCGACCACATCGACGACGACCTGCTGCGGCGGGACTTCACGGTCAACGCGATGGCCGTCCGCCTGCCGGAGCGCAGGTTCGTCGACCCGCACGACGGGATGACCGCGTTGCTCGAGCGGCGGCTCGACACCCCCGCCACCCCGGAGGAGTCGTTCGCCGACGACCCGCTGCGGATGCTGCGGGCCGCGCGGTTCGTGGCCCAGCTCGGCTTCCGCCCGGCGCCGCGCGTGGTCGCGGCCATGCGGGAGATGGCGGACCAGATCGACCGCATCACCGCCGAACGGGTGCAGGCCGAGCTGTCGAAGCTGCTGCGCGGTCCACATGCCCGGCAGGGGGTGGAGCTCATGGTTGACACCGGCCTGGCCGACCGGGTGCTCCCCGAGGTGCCGGCGATGCGCCTGGAAATCGACGAACACCATCAGCACAAGGACGTCTACCAGCACTCGCTGGTTGTGTTGGACCAGGCGATCGAGCTGGAGGCCAACGACCCGGACCAGGACGGGCCCGACCTGGTGCTGCGGATGGCGGCGCTGCTCCACGACATCGGGAAGCCGGCGACCAGGAAGTTCGAGGCCGGCGGTGGCGTCAGCTTCCACCACCACGAGGTGGTGGGCGCCAAGATGACGCGACGCCGACTGCGTGAGCTGCGCTACTCCAAGGAGTTCGTCACCCAGGTCTCGCAGCTCGTCTACCTGCACCTGCGTTTCCACGGCTACGGCACCGGCCAGTGGACCGACTCCGCCGTCCGCCGTTATGTGACCGACGCCGGGGACCTGCTGCCCCGGCTGCACAAGCTGGTCCGCGCGGACTGCACGACGCGGAACCGGCGCAAGGCCGCCGCGCTCCAACGGTCCTACGACGAACTGGAGGAGCGGATCGTCCGGATCGCCGCGGAGGAGGACCTCCAGCGGGTTCGCCCGGACCTGGACGGGAACGAGATCATGCGGCTGCTCGGGCTACCGCCAGGCCCCCTGGTCGGGCGGGCGTGGAGCCACCTCAAGGAACTCCGACTGGAACGGGGCCCGCTGAGCAGGGACGAGGCCGAGGCGGAACTGCGGGAGTGGGCGCGTTCCGAGGGCCTCGAGCCGCCGCCGGCCCCCTGAGCCCACCCCGGGACCCGGTGCCCCTCGGCGGCCCCAGCGGGTCGTACCGCACCCTCACCCGGGTGGTCCTCCCCTCCGTTCGGGCGCCCTCCCCGCGCGACCACCCGGCGGGGGCCGGCGCGGGCCGGAGCCCCGGCACATGATGGGACCACGGAACCCGAGTGTGGCAGGGGACGTCGAAGTGCCCGAGCGGTGACCGAAGGGACCGGGGGTGCTGGAATGTCGGACCGGCAGCGGACGGCGGTACCTGAGGCGTCGATCCAGTACTCGTTCGGAACCGGGCAGGGCGCGCCGACGGTGTGGACCAGTCCGGCGTCGGTGGACGTGACCGGGGCGGGAGTCGCGGACGCGGTGCCGCTCGACTTCACCGGCGACGGCCGCCGGGTCGACCTGCTGTGGGACTCGGACGGGGACGGGATCGCCGACACGGTCCTGCTCGACCTCGACGGCGATGGGGTCGTGGACGCCGCGTTCACCGACCCGACCGGGTTGGGGACCTGGAACGCCCGCGCGGAACTCCCGCCCTGGGGAGAGGGCTCCGTGGTGCCGCACCCCGACCGGGTGCCCGACCAGCGGTCCGGTGAACAGGAGCCCGGGTTCCCCCCGGCGGTTCCGACCCTCCCCGGTGAGGACCCGGCCGGAGACGAGGCGACCGGTGGAGCGGAGGACCGGGTCGGCGGGGCCGAGCCGGGGGGAACCGACGCCCCGCCAGGGGAGGGCACCGAGCGGGTACCGGCGCCTCCCGCCGACGAGACCCGCGAGACCGAGGAGACCGGCGAGACCGGCGAGACCGGCGAGACCGGCGAGACCGGCGAGACCGGCGAGACCGAGGAGCGTCCGCCACGCGAGGAGGGGCCCGGTGTCGAGGAGGCCCCGGTTCCCGACTCCGAGTGGGCCGACGACGTCCGGGACGGTGCCGGCGACGTCGGGGAGGGCACCAGGCCCGACGATCCGTGGCTGGACGACATCTTCGGCGCCGTCGCGCCGGACGGTGGCGGGGCGGGCACCCCACTGCGGTGGGTTGACTCGGCGGGGCGGGAACAGGTGGCCGTGGCCCGGGTCGACGTCGACCAGGACGGGGTGCCCGACGCGGCCTGGGTGGACTACGACGGGGACGGCCGGGCGAACGAGGCCGTGGTGGACGTGGACGGCGACGGCCGGGCTGACGAGGTGTACGTCGACAGCGACGGGGACGGCGTCCTGGACACCGTGTACCTGGACACCGACGGGGACGGCGTGATGGACGTCAGGCTGGTGGACACCGACGGGGACGGGGAGATGGACCGGGTGATCGGACGCGGCGAGGAGGGGTTCGACCTCTGAGACCGGCGGCCTGACGTGGGCACGGGGCCGCGTAGGGCGCGCGCACGGGCGCTGGTGCGGGGCGGGGGCTCGGGTCAGCTCGTGGGGCGCGGGGCGGAGGACTCCGGCCCCCGGTCGCCGTCCCGTTCGTCGGGCGCGGGGTCGCCCGCCTCGACCGCTCCGCCGGCCGAACCGCCCCCTCCCGGGCCGTCCTCCGGTGCCCGACGACTGGCCATCCCGTGTCCCACCAGCCCCAGCAGGTACAGCCCCGCGGCGGCGAAGAGCAGGGCGGGCGAGCGCCCGTCCAGCGGGGCGACCGTGGCGGCCGCAGCGATCGCGGCCACGTACATGACGTTGAACAGGGTGTCGTACAACGCGAAGACCCGACCCCGGTGCTCGTCGACGATGTCCCGCTGGACGGCCGCGTCGGCGCACAGCTTGACGACCTGGCCAGCGAGCCCCACCAGGAACGACGCGAGCAGCAGGGTCGGGAGCGTCGTCACGATGCCCAGCAGCAGCATGGTCGCCGCTCCACCGAGCAGGGCGCCGCGCACGGCTCCTCGCGCACCGTGCCTCGCGACGAGCCGGGGGGTGAGCAGCGCCCCCACGACGATCCCGGCGGCGGCGGCCCCCACGACCTGGCCGACGCCCAGCAGTCCCGCCCGGAACGGCCCGAGGTCGGTGAAACCGTGCCGCATGAGCAACAGCCCGGTGAGGGTTACCACGCCGAACGCGGCCCGATGGCTGATCAACGCCAGGAACCCCGCCGTGACGGAGGGCACCGACAACGCGGTCCGCCCTCCGTCGCGCAGGCCGCCCGCCACCGCGGCGAGCGTCGCCAACAGGCCTGGCCTGGCGGCGGCCCCGGCGGGGGGCGGGTCGACGCGGCCGTCGGCGGCGGAGGTCCCGGTCGGTTCGTGGCCGGGGCCCAGAGCCCCGCGGCTGAAACCGACCAGCACGAGGGCCGCGACCAGCGAGCCGGCGGCGGCGATCACGGTGACCAGCGCGGACCCGGCGTCGCCCGCGCCCAGCACCTCCCGAAGGACGATGGCGGAACCGGCGCCGATGGCGGTGACGGCCGCGCCGAGCGTGGTCGCCGCCGCGTTCGCCGGGACCAGTTCCCCCGGCGCCACCACGTGCGGCAGGGACGCCGACAGGCCCGCCCCGACGAACCGGCTGACCCCCATCACGAGGAGGGCACCCGCGTACAGCGGCGCCCCGGCGACGCCCGCCGCGACCGCAGCCGAGGTCAGCACGATCAGTGCCCCGCGCACCAGGTTGGCCGTCAGCAACACCCGTCGGCGGTCCCACCGGTCCAGCAGCGCTCCGGCGAACGGGCCGACCACCGAGTAGGGCAGGAGCAGGACCGCGAGGCCCGCCGCCACCACGGCCGGGTCGGCCTCCCGCTCCGGGTTGAACAGGACGGCGCTCCCGAGACCGGCCTGGAAGATCCCGTCGCCCCACTGCGCGGTGAAGCGGCTGATCAACAGCCTGCGGAACCCGGCCCGGGTGCGGACCAACATCATGAGCAGCCGGGTGCCGCCGGGCGGCCGGGGCTCGACACCACCGGTGGTGCTCGGTGGGGTGGGGTCGCTCTGGTCGGCACCGGCGTTCACGGTTGCCGAGCCTAGTCACGCCCTCGGTCCCGCGTGGGTCGCGACGCCCGACACCGACGAGTGGGTCCGCCGGGGAAGCGGGCGGGTGGTACCGGCTGTTCGGGACGACGGCCAGGTGAAATCATGGTGGAGTGCGACCTGACGTCGAGGTTGAACCCGGCACGCTGCTGGTGGCTTCGCCCGGTCTCTCCGACCCGAACTTCCGCCGAACCGTGGTCTACGTCATCGAACACCGCGGCGAGGGAACGCTGGGCGTCGTGCTGAACCGTCCGAGCGAGACCGCGCTTCGGGACGTGCTGCCGAGTTGGGGGCCGTACGCCACCCGGCCGAGAGCGGTCTTCCTCGGGGGGCCGGTGGAGCAGAAGGTGGCGCTGTGCCTGGCGGCGCTGCGAACCGGCGTCCGGGTGTCCGAGGTCCCCGGCACGATCTCGGTGCGCAGCCCGGTGACACTGGTCGACCTCGACCACGACCCTGACACGTTCGCGGGAGTGATCCGGGGGCTCCGCGTCTTCGCCGGGTACGCCGGCTGGGAGAGCGACCAGCTGGCCGGTGAGATCGAGCGCGGTGACTGGATCGTGGTCCCCGCGCTCCCGGACGACATCCTGGCCCCACCCAACGACGACCTGTGGGGACGGGTGCTCCGGCGGCAACCGATGCCGCTGGCGCTGTTGGCCACCCACCCCTCGGACCCCCGCCGCAACTGAACGGGCCGCGCACCCGACGTCCTGGCTCGGACTGGGGAAGCACCGCATCGGCGGGGGGACGGTCGGCGGCGTCCCGCCTCAGCCCGCGGCGCCCGGGGTGGCCCTGCCACCGAGCGCGCTGGCCACGCCGCACGCGCTGTCGCCGCAGCACTGACCGGAACAGCCCAGTCGCCGACCCTGCGGCTTGGGCGCGGGAACCCGGGACGCCGCCTGGTGGCCGAGCAGGCAGCCGGCGGCGGTCAACGCCAGCCCGCCCAGCCCGCCGACCACGCCGAGGGTGACCACGGTCGCGGTGCCGGTGGCGAAGGGCACCAGGGCGCCGAGCACGGTCAACACCGCTCCGGCGACCAGCAGGGGGAGACCGGCGGCCTTGTTGCCGACCCGGAAGGCCTCGTCGCTGCGCATCGTCGCGGGTGTCTGCACACCCGCCCACGAGTTCTTCGGCAGGGCTTCCCGGAGGCCGCGCAGACCCACGAAGCCGACGGCGACGCCGGCGGCCACCATGACCAGCATCAGGAGGATGCGAGGAACGGTGATCCCCCCCGCCTCCGCCTGTGCGGCGAGAACCTGTCCTGACTCCAGCACGGTCGTCACCTGGTTGAGGGTAAGCGGCGCAGGTCAGCCACCTCCCGCTACCCCGGGATCCGGTGTTCCAGGCCACCACGCCGGACCCGTCCGAACGGCGCCGGTGCTGGCGAGGGCCGGGTGGCGGTGGGCGATCCGCTATCCTGACGACGTGAGCATGGGTCGCCTGCTCCTTACACAGCCGCGCTGAGCGTCGCGAACGCGCCAGCGCGGCCACCCCTCATGCCCTCCCGGGATGGGGGGTTTCGTGTTTTCGGGGGATGGCGCGGCCCTGGCAGGTGCCGCGGCCGGCGATCGAACGGGTGACCGGAGGGAAGGAAGAGCGATGAGTGAGGCGACTTCGGAGACCGCCGCGCGCGGGGCCGGCGGGGACGGTGACGCGCCGCCGTTCCGCTACACCCCTCGGCTGGCCGCCGAGCTGGAAGCCAGCTGGCGGGAGCACTGGGCGGCCAACGGCACGTTCCACGCGCCGAACCCGGAGGGTGACCTCGCCCCCTCGGACGGGGAGGGAGCGGTCCCGGTGGACAAGCTCTTCGTCCAGGACATGTTCCCCTACCCCTCCGGGGCCGGCCTGCACACCGGCCACCCGCTCGGGTTCATCGGCACCGACGTCTACGCCCGCTACCACCGCATGTTGGGGCGCAACGTCCTGCACACCATGGGGTTCGACGCGTTCGGCCTGCCCGCCGAGCAGTACGCGGTGCAGACGGGGCAGCACCCGAGGATCACCACCGAGCGGAACATCGAGCGGTACCTGGCCCAGATCCAGCGCCTCGGCCTGGGCCACGACGAACGCCGCCGCATCGCCACCACGGACGTCGGCTACTACCGGTGGACCCAGTGGATCTTCCTGCGGATCTTCAACTCCTGGTACGACCCGGACGGCAACGACGGTCAGGGACGGGCGCGGCACATCGACGAGCTGGTCGCCGAGTTCGAGTCGGGTGCGCGGGAGACCCCGGACGGCCGCGCCTGGGCGGAGCTGTCGGCTGGTGAGCGTCGCCGCGTCCTGAACCAGTACCGCCTGGCCTACGTCTCGGACGCGCCGGTCAACTGGTGCCCCGGGCTGGGCACGGTGCTGGCCAACGAGGAGGTGACGGCGGAGGGCCGCAGTGAGCGCGGCAACTTCCCGGTGTTCCGCCGCAACCTGCGGCAGTGGATGATGCGGATCACCGCCTACGCCGACCGGCTGGTCGACGACCTGGACCGGCTGGACTGGCCGGACAAGGTCAAGGCGATGCAGCGGAACTGGATCGGCCGTTCCCAAGGGGCCAGGGTCTCCTTCTCCGTCGACGGGGTCGGTGAGCGCATCGAGGTGTTCACGACGCGGCCGGACACGCTGTTCGGCGCGACCTACCTGGTGTTGGCTCCCGAGAACCCGCTGGTGGACGCCCTGATCGGGGCGGGGTGGCCGGCGGGGACCCCGGAGTCCTGGACGGGGGGCGCGGCCGACCCGGCCGAGGCGGTGGCGGCCTACCGGCTCACGGCCTCCCGCAAGTCGGAGCTGGAACGGCAGGAGAACCGGCGGAAGACGGGCGTGTTCACCGGCGCGTACGCCGTGAACCCGGTGACCGGTGGCCGCCTCCCGATCTTCGTCGCCGACTACGTGCTGATGGGTTACGGCACCGGCGCGATCATGGCCGTCCCCGGGCAGGACCAGCGGGACTGGGACTTCGCCTCGGCGTTCGACCTGCCGGTGGTGCGGACGGTCCAACCGCCGGAGGGCTTCGACGGTGAGGCCTACACGGGTGAGGGGCCGGCGATCAACAGCTCCCACCCGTCCTCGGTGGACCTGGACGGCCTGGAGGTCGCCGAGGCGAAGGAGCGCGTCATCTCTTGGCTCGTCGAGCGGGGGCACGGCGAGCGGACCGTGCAGTACAAGCTGCGGGACTGGCTGTTCTCCCGCCAGCGGTACTGGGGTGAGCCGTTCCCGATCGTCTACGACGAGGACGGTGAGCCGATCGCCCTGCCGGAGAGCGAACTGCCCGTCGAGCTGCCCGACGTCGACGACTACTCCCCGAAGACCTTCGACCCGGAGGACGCGGAGAGCGACCCGTTCGCCCCGCTCGGGCGTGCCGAGGAGTGGGCGGAGGTGGAGCTGGACCTCGGGGACGGGCCGAGGAAGTACCGGCGGGACACCAACACGATGCCGAACTGGGCCGGTTCCTGCTGGTACCAGCTGCGCTACATCGACCCGAACAACCAGGAGACCTTCTGCTCGCCGGTGAACGAGCGGTACTGGACCGGTCCGCGTCCCGGGGAGCACGGGGACCGGGACACCGGCGGGGTGGACCTGTACATCGGCGGGGTGGAGCACGCCGTGCTGCACCTGCTGTACAGCCGGTTCTGGCAGAAGGTGCTGTACGACCTGGGTGAGGTGTCCTCGGAGGAGCCCTACCGGCGGTTGTTCAACCAGGGCTACATCCAGGCCTACGCCTACACCGACTCGCGCGGCGTGTACGTGCCAGCCGAGGAGGTGGAGGAGCGGGACGGCCGGTACTTCTGGAAGGACCAGGAGGTCACCCAGGAGTACGGGAAGATGGGCAAGAGCCTGAAGAACTCCGTCTCCCCCGACGAGATCTGCGACGCCTACAGCGCGGACACGCTGCGGCTGTACGAGATGTCGATGGGGCCGATGGACATCTCCCGCCCCTGGGCGACCAAGGACGTCGTCGGTGCCTACCGCTTCCTCCAGCGGGTGTGGCGCAACGTCGTCGACGAGACCACGGGCGCGCCGAGGGTCACCGAGGACGCGCCGGACGACGAGACCACGCGGCTGTTGCACCGGACGGTGGCCGGGGTCCGCGAGGACTACGTGGGGCTGCGCTACAACACGGCGGCGGCGAAGCTGATCGAGTTGAACAACCACCTCACGAAGAGGTACGGCGATTCGACCGGCACGCCGCGTCAGGTGGTGGAGGCCCTGGTGCTGATGTTGGCCCCGCTCTGCCCGCATGTGGCGGAGGAGTTGTGGTCGCGGCTGGGGCATGCCGAGTCCCTGGCCCACGGCCCGTTCCCGGTCGCCGATGAGCGGTTCCTGGTCGACGAGACCGTGGAGTACCCCATCCAGGTCAACGGCAAGGTGCGGGCCAGGGTGACGGTGCCGACGGACGCCGACCGGGAGGCGGTGCGGGCGGCGGCCTTGGCCGAGGAGCGCATCCAGGCGGTGGTCGCGGGGCGTGACCCGCGCAAGGTCATCGTCGTGCCGGGGCGCCTGGTGAACATCGTCGTCTGAGCCGAGGCGCGGGCCGGTCGTTCGAGGTGGGCGACCGGCCCGCGCGCGCCAGGGCGGCGTGGTGGTCCGGTCGCTCCGCCGGTGGTTGGCGAGGCGGTCCGGTCGCCGCCTGGGCGGCCGGGCGCGACCTCGTCAGCTCGACCGACGGGTCGTCGGGGCGGAAGCGACGGGGTGGTGCGCGGACGGCACCGGCCGGGTGGGTCATCCGAGGGGGTTCGGGTGCTGCTCCGGGTCGTCTAGCGCGTCCGTGCCTGGCAGGCCCCGCCGCTGCTCGCCTCGGCGACGAGTTCGGCCAGCAGCGACTCGAACAGCAGCTCCGCGTTGGAGACGGTGAAGGGGAACCGCTGGAAGACCTCCAGCGCGACGTGACCGTAGAGCCGGCTCCACCAGCGCAGGATCAGGTACACGGCGCTGAGGGTGAGTTGCTCCTCGGTGGTCTCCACGCCCAGCTCGCCCAGTGAGGCCACCATCTCCCGCCGGTAGGCGACCAACTCGTCCCGCATCGGCTCCGGGAACGCCTCGTCGTCCGCGTGGGTCAGCTCCTCGTCCTCGAAGTCGGGCAGCCCGGCGATCACCCGCAGGAAGATCGAACCGAACTGGTCGCGGGAGGTCGGGCCGTCGGTGGGAGCGTCGGTGACGGCCTGCTGCGAGGCGAAGACGAGTTCGAACTCGGTGGGGTGCGCCAGCGCCCAGCCCCGGAAGGTCCGGCAGACGGTGAGCACGGCTCCCATCTCCTCGCCGGTGTCCGCGGCGCGCGCGCGTGCGGTGATGACCTCCGCCAGGTCGGAGCAGATCTCCTCCACCAGTCGGTGCAGCAGTTCCTCCCGGGACGGGAAGTACCGGTAGAGGGCCGGCGCGGTCATGCCGAGGTTGCGGGCTATGGCGCGCAGCGTGACGGCTTCTCGACCTTCCCGCACAAGTAGTTCCCTCGCCTGGGTGAGGATTTCCCGCTCGGTCGCGGAACGTGCGCGCCCTCGACGTGTGACCCCCGACATACCTCACCCTTCTGGGTTGTAAACACCGTTTACTCAGCCGTACCGTTGCTCGAATGGGTGAACGGCGTTAACTGAGTTTACACCGTTCACACCAGTGGATGTCGGCGCGCCGACCGTGCAAGGACTGGTGGAGGAGAACACGTGTTCGCGAGGTGGGGGGTCACGGCGTTCCGTGGCCGGTGGGCGATCCTGATCACCGTTCTGGTGATCACGGTCGCCGGAGGAGTCTGGGGAACCGGGGTCTTCGGGAAGCTGGGGCAGGGCGGTTACGAGGACCCGAACAGCGAGGCGGTGCTGGCCAGCGACCTCGCCGAGGAGGCCCTGAACGGGCAGGCCGGCGACGTCATCGTCGTGTACACCGCCCCCGCCGGGTCGGACGTCGACGACCCCGAGTTCGGGGCCCGGATCACCGACGCCCTGGATGAGCTGCCCCCCGACGCCGTCACCAGCGTCACCAGCTACTGGCAGACCATGGCCCCGCAGCTGCGCGGCGAGGACGGGCGACGCGCCCTGGCGATCGTCGGCCTGGCCGGCGAGGACGCCAACGCCAAGATGGGCTCCTACGACGAGATCAGGGACCTCCTCGACGTCGAGGGAGTGCGCGGCGACATCGCGGGCGGCATCCCGATGGAGCACTCCATCGAGGAACGCGCCCAACAGGACCTCATCCGCGCCGAGATCGTCTCCCTGCCCATCGTGCTGATCCTGCTGCTGGTGGTCTTCGGTGGCGTTGTGGCCGCCGCGCTGCCCGTGCTCGTCGGCGGCCTCGCCGTGTTCGGGTCACTCGGCCTCCTCCACCTGATCTCGCTGTTCACCAACGTCAACGTCTTCGCGGTCAACGTCGCCAGCCTGCTCGGCCTGGGGCTGGCGATCGACTACGGGCTCTTCGTCGTCGGCAGGTTCCGGGAGGAGATCGCCGCCGGGCGCTCCACCGCCGACGCGGTGCGCCGCACCATCGGCACCGCCGGCCGGACGGTCGCGTTCTCCGCCACCCTGCTGGTCATCGCGTTGGCCGGCCTGATGCTCTTCCCGCAGGAGTTCCTCAAGTCCCTCGCCTACGGCGGGATGAGCGCCGTCGGCTTCGCCGCCGTCGTGTCCCTGACCCTGCTGCCGGCCATGCTCGCCCTGCTCGGGCCGAAGGTCGACGCACTCCCCATGCCCTGGCGCAAGCGCGCCGAACGCCGGCCCAAGCGCCCGGAGCGCGACGGTTGGGGACGGCTCGCCGACCGCGTGATGCGCCGCCCCACCCTCATCGCGGTGCCGATCGTCGCGGGTCTCGTCCTGCTGGGTGCCCCGTTCCTGTCCACCCAGTTCGGTCAGCCGGACGAGCGGATCCTGCCCGAGGGCGACGCCGCCAGGGTGGCCGTCGAGACGCTCAAGGAGGACTTCCCCTTCACCTCCGGTGACGGCATCGAGATCGTCATCCAGGGTGAGGGGGACACCCCGCCGGACGAGGCCGCGATCGGCCAGTTCGTCGCCCAGGTCGACGAGGTCGGCGGTATCGAGGGCGTACAGCCCTCCGGAGCGGCCCGCGGCGTCGTCGTCCTCACCGCCCAGCCCGTCGGCGACACCTTCGGCGACGAGGCCAACCAGGCCGTGCGCGACATCCGCGCCCTCGAACCGCCGGCCGGCTCCACCCTCCTGGTCGGTGGCATGACCGCCCTGAACCTCGACAGCCTCGACGCCGTCGGTCAACAACTGCCCCTGATGGCGCTGCTCATCGTGGGCGCCACGGTCGTGCTGATGTTCCTGGCCTTCGGCTCGGTGCTGCTGCCGATCAAGGCGGTGCTGCTCAGCGTCCTCAGCCTTTCGGCCACCTTCGGCGTGCTCACCTGGGTGTTCGTCGACGGCCACGGTGCCGGCCTGCTCGGCGTGACGCCGATGCCGATGGAGGCGGGCATCATCGTGCTGATGGCCGCCGTCGTCTTCGGGCTGTCGACGGACTACGAGGTCTTCCTGCTCAGCAGGATGGTCGAGGCCCGCTCCTACGGGGCGACCACCGAGGAGGCGGTGCGGACCGGACTGGCCCGCACCGGACGCGTCATCACGGCGGCGGCGCTGCTGCTGATCGTCGTCACGGGCGCCTTCGCCTTCTCCGGACTCCAGATGATGCGCTTCATCGGCGTCGGGATGATCCTGGCGCTGGCCCTCGACGCGACCATCGTGCGGATGCTGCTCGTCCCAGCCCTGATGAAGCTGCTGGGCAACGCGGGGTGGTGGGCGCCGGGACCGCTGCGCCGCCTCCAGCAGCGCGTCGGGATCCACGAGGGCGGCGACGAGCCGGAGCCCTCGCGTGGCGGAGCGGCCGAGCGGCGCGCCGACGGCGGCGGTGCCGCCTAGCTCCCGGCCGCCCGCGAGCCACGGAGACGGGCCGGCCCGGCCACCCCCAGCGGCCGGGCCGGCCCGTCTCCGTCTATTGACGTGCCGGAGCGGCCGTCGGCTCCCGGGAACCCGTGGGAAATCCGCACCGGGTCACGGACCACGGGCCGCTCCCCCTTCCGACGTCGTCGGGTGGACGTCCGGACCCGGGCCCCGGGATCACCACCGGCGCGGGTGCCCCGGGCCGACCCCGCCAGGAGCGCCGCGCGGGGACCGTTGGGCTCCAGCCCCCGCCGGCCGGCAGCCGGCCTGTGCCACCATCAGGCGGCAGGTGTCCCGACGAGAGGGGTCGAGTTCTCGTGCGACGTACGGCGGTGGCGACCGTGGCGGTGGCCTGGGCGGTCACCGGGTGTTCCCCCGAACCCGTGGAACCGGAACCACTGCCGGGTGAGGGGCTGCGCGTCGGCTTCGTGGCGACCGGCGGGGACACCGCCACCGCGACCGCCCTCACCGAGGGAGTGCGGACCGCCGCGGCGGACACCGGCGTCGAGGTGGTGACCGCCGACGTGGGAGCCGAACCCGACCCGGGGCGGCAGGCCGAGGGGTTCGCCGACCTGCTGGCGGAGGGCGTGGACGCGGTCCTGCTCGACCCGCTGGACCCGTCGGTCCTCGCCCCCGTGCTCGACCGGGCCGCCGAGGAGGACGTCCCGGTGATCACCCTCAACCGATCGCTGGAGACGACCACCGCCGCCGTGCTCCCCGACGTCGAGCAGGCGGGGCGGGTGGCGGCGCGCGGTGTCCTGGGGACCGGCGTGATCGGCGAGGTCGCCGTGCTCCGCGGCGTGCCGGACACCACGGCCAGTCAGCAGGTCTTCACCGGTTTCGAGGAGACCCTCGCCGAGCGCGACGAGGTCACCCTGATCGCCGAGCGCGCCGCCGGGTACGACCGGGACCGGGCAGCCGAGCGCACCACCGAGCTCCTCGACGCGCATCCCTACCTGGTCGCGATCTTCGCCGAGACCGACGAGATGGCGCTCGGCGCCCTCGACGCGCTCGGGGACCGCGCCGGTCGGGACGTGCTCGTCCTGGGTTTCGGTGGCGGTGACGAGGCCCGGGCCGCCCTCGCCGAGGGGACGCTGACCGCGACGGTGACCGAACAACCAGGGGAACTGGGACGTGCGGGGGTCCGGCACGCCGTCCGCGTCCTCACCGAGGACGAGCCGGCGGAACGGGTCCTGGTGGATCACGTGTTGGTGGACCGGGAGAACGCCGCCGCCGGCTGAGCGCCCCGGGAACCGGCCCTGGCGAGGCGGACGGGGCGTCCGAGGCGGCCATCGGGGAGACCGCGGCGACGCCCTCGGGTGGTCGGTCGGCTGCCCCGGGTGCGGCCGCCCTCAGCGACGACCGAGGAGCGACCACCTGCGGCCGGGCCGTCCCGCCCGCAGGCTGCTGTGGACCAGTTCGCCCCGCAGCACGATCCGGCGCCCGAAGGCCGAGGCTGGCGCGAGGTCCCGCAGCCGGACGACGCTGTGCTTCGACGTCACCTCGTCCTGCACGGCGATGCCCTCTGGAACGGTCAGGACCAGGTGGCTGTGCCGCATCGCCACGGTGATCAGGACCGTCTCCCCCGCGAACTCGGCCTGCGTGAAGTCGAGGCGGACGACGCCGCCCTGGTTCTCCACGCGGAGCGCCGTCGGTACCCGCCAGTGGCCCTCCCGGACGAGGCTCGAGCCGTGGCTGGAGAGCGTCATCGACTCCGGCTCCTCCGCGCCGGCCCGCAGGGAGAGGCCGGGGAGGTCGACCAGGAGGGAGTTGAGGTCACCCCGCGTGCGCGCCGTCAGCGCGGAGTCGGTGCGGGTGGTGAACTCGTCGAGGTCGATCAGGCCAAGCCCGATCGCTTTCTGCAGCAGACCGACGACGTGCTGCCGTTCCGCGTCGGAGACCCGGAGGTATCTCGGTGCGACTGGATTCGTTGCCGTCACCCTCACCAGGGTAGGACACCGCCGGGGCCGGTGTGCTGGTCTTCCGGCGGAAACATGGGCGCTCGAACCCCGCCGCATCGCTCGTCGTGCCCGCGCTCCCCACCGACCACGAACCCGGGGAGCAGCTGCGCGTCCCGCCGCCAGCCGGCCGCGGTGGTCCACGAGCCCCGGGGACCTCGCCGCCCCGGAGCCCTTCTCCCCGCTCGTTCCCCGAGGCGTGCCCGTCCCGGAGTCGAGCGCGTGCCTAGTCGGGGTCGCGGTCCAGACCGTGCTCGATCGCGTACCTGGTGAGTTCGACGCGGTTGTGCAGCTGGAGCTTCCGCAACGTCGACTGCACGTGGTTCTCCACCGTCCGGTGCGAGATCACCAGCCGCCGGGCGATCTGCCGCGCCGTCAGTCCCTTCGCGACCAACCGGAGCACCTCGGTCTCCCGCTCGGTGAGCTGAGGGGCCTCCTGGCCGCTGTCCCCCGAGGCCGCCATCCGCCGGTACTCCCCCAGTACGAGCCCGGCCAGGCCGGCGGTGAAGACGGCGTCCCCCGCCGCCGTCTGCCGCACCGCCGCGACGAGTTCCTCCACGGAGGCCGACTTCACCAGGTAGCCGGACGCCCCGGCCTTCACCGCCTCCAGCACGTCGCTGTGCTCCCCGCTCGCTGAGAGCACCAGCACCCGGGTCTCCGGCAGCGCGGTCGTGATCTCCCTCGTCGCGTCCACTCCCGAGGAGGAACCCAGGTTCAGGTCCATCAGGACCACCGCCGGCCGGACGGTGCGGGCGATGCGGGCGGCGGCGTCCGCGTCCGACGCGGTCGCCAGGACCTCGAATCCCCGTTCGGTGAGGTCGCGGGCCACTCCGCCGCGCCAGATGGGGTGGTCGTCGACCACCATCACGGAAATCGGTGGGTCGGTCACCTGCTCCTCTCCTTCCCCGCCGGTTGTCGTCTTGGCACCCGCATCTCCCATTCGGTCCCCTCCCCCTCAGCCGTCTCCAGCGCCAGGCTGCCACCAAGCAGCTCCACGCGACGGCGCATGGAATGTGAAACACCCATCCGGCCCTCCACGGCGGCCGCCCCCAGCCGACCAGGTGGAATGCCCGGCCCGTCGTCGCGCACGCTGAGCACCACCTCGTCGCCGAGGTCCTCCAGCAACACCCAGGCACGCGCGGTGGGCCCCGCGTGCCGGTTGACGTTCGCCAGTGCCTCCCTGACCACCGCCAGCAGCTCCGAGGTGTCCGCCGAGGGCAGCACCACGGGCGTGGCCGGCACCGAGACGGCGACCCGGGAGGTGTTCAACAGCCGCAGCTCCCTGCCGAGGTCGGTCTCCCCGTCCACCGAGGACTCGGGAGGAGCCGTGGTCACCAGGGCGCGCAGCGCGATCTCCTGTTCCCCCGCCAGCCGGGCGAGCTCGGCGGCCTCGCCGCCCAGGTCGGCGCCACGGCGCCTGACCCGGGCGAGCACCTGGAGCACGCTGTCGTGCACCATCCGGGCCAGCCGCTCCCGCTCGGCGGTCGCGGCCTCGGTCCGCAGTGCGCGGCGCAACCGCTCGTCCGACGCGCGGGCCGTGCTCGCCGCGTTGCCCAACACGAAGCCCACCCCGACGAGCATGACCGTGTCCCTGGCGATGTCGGTGTCCACATAGCCCCGGATCAGGTAGCTCACCAGCGCGGTCAACGACCCTGCCAGCACACCGCGCAACGGCCCGCCCTGGACCGCGACCGCGACCACGGCGCCGGAGGCCCAGACCGTGGTCACCGAGGGGGTGGGCACGTCGAGTTGGTCCCTGCTCAGCACGAACAGGGACAACAGCACGAGGACGTTCGTCAGCGCCAGGTCCACGTAGGCCGCGGCGCCCCGCCACCGGGGCCCCCGCACGTACGCGTAACCGATGACGCCGGTCCACAGCACCATCACGACCAGGATCGCGGCCCCCAGGCCCTGGTTCGCGTACCCCTCCCGGTGGACGGCGAAGGCGACGACCGCGTAGGCCAGGGTGACGACACGGAGGATCACGGCGGCGATCCACAGCGGTCCGAGCAACCGCGAGTGGCGTTCACCAGTGGAAACAGTCACCGTCGCAACCTATCCGAGTGAAGCGGCTCCTGATCCGGGGCGGTGGCACGATCCCTCTCGCGGAGCAGCCGCGCCCCGCCGAGCGGACCAACGGGCGGGCTGCCCACCCGATGCCACCCACTGGTCACGAACTGATCACGGTGCGCGACGTCGATGCGACGACCGTGCGACGGGTGGCGGTTGGCCTTCTGCCCGCCGCGCGACTGTGCCAGGCTGTTTTTCCAACCGAGCGGTGTCGGACCGCAGGGGACGGAGGCGTCAGCCACCGCGACGGACATCGTCGGGCGCCAGCTGACCGGGCGCCCACGTCGGTCGCCGACGACGAGGGCCGTGCCGTGCGACGCCCGCGACCCTCAGCACGCGGGAGGACTGCTTGCGTCACTGGGAGCTGTGGTCCCTGCGGTGGAGCGCGCTCGCCTACTGGCTGGTGGTCTGGGCGGTGGCGCTGGCCGTCTGCGTCCTCGCCGTCGCCGCGTCCGGACGGCCGGAACCCGAGGAGCTGCACCGCTTCGGTGCCATCGCGTTGACCGCCGCCCTGGTCATCGTCTGCACCCGGCTGGTCGGGCGCATCCGGGGCGAGCGGGAGCGCAGCCCGTGGGCCATCCACTGCTGCTACCTCCTCGCCGGGCTGCTCACGCTACCGCTGAACCTCGTCGTCCTCCTCCTGCTCGGTCCGGCCCTGCACGGAGTCCTCGGCGCGCGTCCAGCCCCGCACCGCTGGGCCTTCACCACCGCCGCCACCGTGGTGGCCACCTTCCTCGCCCGTGCCTTCGTCGGGTGGCACGACGTCACCGCCAGCCCCAACGACATCGTCCTGGCGGGTGTCGTCCTCGTGCTCACCCGGGCGCTGCTGGTGGGTGTGGGGTTCTGGCTGCGGGACCCCTCCGCCGGGGTGGTCCCGGTCGCCGGTGACCCGATCGACATCGTGCTCGGCGTGGTCGCGGTGTGCCTGGGCGGCCTGATGGGACTCGTCGCCATGTCCCACGGGGCGGCCTACGCGCTGCTGGTCGGCCCGCCGATGGCCCTGCTGGACCAGGTCGGTCGACTCCCGCACTGGCGGCGGTCCGCGCAGCACGACGCCAAGACCGGTCTGGCCAACGCCGTGCACTGGGACCGGGTGGCCAGGGACGAACTGGCCCGCGCTCGCCCGAGGAGGACCCCGGTCGCGCTCCTCCTCCTCGACATCGACCACTTCAAGCGGGTCAACGACCAGGTCGGCCACCTCGCCGGTGACGCCGCGCTCGCCGCCGTCGCGCTGCTCCTGCGCAGCAGCGTTCGCCGTGGGGACGCGGTCGGTCGTTTCGGGGGTGAGGAGTTCGTGGTGCTCCTCCAGGACGCCGGCTCCCAGGAGGCCAGGGCGGTGGCGGAGGCGCTGCGGGGCGCTGTCGCCGAACTGCGCGTCCCGGTGCCGTGCGCGGACGGCGAGTGGCGCGACCTGGACGGCATCACCATCAGCATCGGCGTCGCCACCTCGGAACGGTTCGGCTACGACCTGTCCAGCCTGCTGACGGCCGCCGACGCCGCGCTCCTCTCCGCCAAGGGCGCCGGCCGGAACCTGGTGACGATGGCCTGAGCCGGACCCGACCGGGTGGACGGGCGGACCCCCGCTGGTGCGGGGGTGGCATGGGCGGGCCGGCGCGTGGGACGAGGAGGTGACGGGTCACCGCTGCCGGATTCGGCGGGGCGCCGGGGGCCGTCCGACCGCGCACGCTCGAGGCCGGCGCGCGCACCTCCCGGACCGGCCCCGCGACCCGGCCTCGAACGGAACCCAGCCTCCTCGGCGGGCGGACCACCCCGCGCCGGGATCGCACCCCGCGACGGGATGCCAGCCGACGAGGCGGGTCACGGGTTCCGACGTGGCCGGCGGCACGGCAGGCTGGGCGCCCGGGGTCAGCTGTCCTTGCTCGCCGGGCCGCCGGACGGATCCGAACCGCCCGAGTCCTCCGAGGAGCCGGATCCGCCGGACCCACCAGCAGGACCGGACGACCCGGAACCGGAGGAACTCGGCTTGCCCCGGCGCCGCACGTTGGGCAGGACCGATCGTGCCTTCGCCGGGTTCAGCCGGCTCAGCTTGGGCAGGCTGAGCCGGGGCGCCGGCTCGTCCTCGGCCGGCCGGTTCTCGGCCTGGCGGCGCAGTGACTTGATCCCGGCGTTGAGGACGGCCACCAGCGGGACCGCGAGCAGAGCGCCGGCGATACCCGCCTGCACGACTCCGACGGTGATCGCGAGGACGACGGCGAGCGGGTGGAGTCGGACGGCCCGGCCGAGCAGCAGCGGTTGCAGGACGTGACCCTCCAGCTGCTGGACCAGCAGGACGACGCCCAGGACCAGGAGTGCCGTGACCAGGCCGTTCGCGACCAGGGCGACGAGGACCGCGACCAGACCGGACACCACGGCGCCGACGATGGGCACGAACGCGCCGAGGAAGACCAGCGCCGCGAGCGGGATCGCCAGCGGTACCTCGAGGACGACCAGGCCGATGCCGATGCCGACGGCGTCGACGATGGCCACCAGCGCGGTGGCGCGCACGTAGCCCACCAGCGACTGGAAGCCGTGCACACCCGCCAGCCGGACGCGCTCCCGGGTGGCCCCGGAGAACACCCCGGTCAGGTAGGTCCAGATCCGGGCGCCGTCGTGCAGGAAGAAGATGAGGGTGAAGAGCGCGAGCAGGAGTCCCGTGAGCAGTTCGCCGACGGTGGTGGCCGTGGAGATGGCACCGGAGGTGATCAGGTCCTGGTTGGACTGGAGCATCGTGGTGAGCTGGCCGAGGAAGTCGTCGATCTGGTCCTGCTGGAGTTGGAGCGGGCCCTCGACCAGCCAGGTCCGGATGGTCTCGATGCTGTCGACGACCTTGTCCACCAGGTCGGGGAGACCGGTGCTGAAGGCCGTGATCACGAAGGTGAGCACCCCGGCGAGGACGGCGAGCCCGCTCACCATGACCAGTGCGGTGGATACCCCGCGCGGCACCCCCCAGCGCACGAGCCGGTCGACGGCCGGCGCGAGGAGGGCGGCGAGCAGCAGGGCGATCGCCACCGGGACGACCACGACGGAGAAGGCGCCGATCAGCCAGGCCACCACCCAGACGGCGGCGGCGACCACCAGGAGACGTCCGCAGACAGCGGCCGCGACCTGGAGGGGACGTGGGACGGGGGGACCGGGGTCGACGCGCGCTTCCTGTTTCGCCTCACTCACCCCAGCTACGGTAATCGTCATGGTGGGCCGGGTGGTGCGGGTTCGCCCCGGAAGCCGCTCGCGCCACCTCCCGCTGACCGTCGTGGGTCCGCCCGCCGAGCGGGGCCGGCCGGGCCCGCGACCGCCCCTCCCGATCGGACCCGGGTGGCATCGCCCCTGGTGGAGGGCCTCGGGTGCCCCGCGGCGTCATCCGGTCCGGTGATCTTTGCGGACGGGGCTGCCATTCCGCCGATGGCTGTGAGTAACGTATGTGTCGCAGCCGGTCCACTCCGGATCGACTGAAATTCCCTGACGTCGTGCCGATTCTCGCCGCGCCGGAGAGTGACCCAGGTCATCTCCCGCCGGTAGACCTGGAGGGTCCAGTTGTCAGCCGCCGACCAGCACACGGGATCAGGAGGCCGCCGTTTCCGGCGCCTGCTGTCACGTGCCGCGCTGGCCGCCGGGGGCACGCTGGCCGCCACGGCGATCGCCTGGACCCTCGGTAGCGGCACCGCCGCCGCCGACCAGAAGGACCCCGCTCCCCGGAGCCTCGTCGGAGTTCTCCGTGAGATCCCGGCGGCGCCGCCGGTCCGCTCCGTGCTCGGCACGGTCGACGAACTGGGGGGAGCCACTCTCGGTGCTCCTCGCCGCCTCGTCGCCGGTGAGCCCGAGGGGGATTCGCCGGCGCACGCCGCTCCGGAGGAGGGCGAGCCGGCGGAGGACGGCCGGGAGAGCGCGTTGGGCCGGGTCGTCAAGCCGGTCGGTTCCGTGGTGAACCGGCTCTCCGACGCCGTGCTGCACGGCGGGCGGGACGACGCCGAGCACGACGACTCCACCGGGGCGTCCGACGGTGGGTTGCTCCCGCTGCCCATCGGCAAGGACGGCCTCGTGGGCGCGGTGCTGCCTGGCGGCGGTTCGGCCCAGGAGAACCCCGCCACGGACGCCACCGGTCCCGGCCAGGGCACGGGCGCCGAAGGTTCGGAGCAGCTCGGCGACCGCCCGGAGCAGGACCGCCCGGACGAGGACGACGACACCGACGAGGCCCGGGAGGCGGAGGACCGCCCCTCGGATTCCCGTACGAGCCGTCCCTCGACCGGTGTGGGCGTGGATCCCACGGCCCCCTGGGGCGCCACGGGCGTCCCGTCCCCCCTCGGCCACGGTGCCGAGCAGGAACACGGTGAGCAGGACACCTCCTCACCCAAGCTCCCCCGGGGTGCGTCCCACGCCCCCGCGACCCACCCGGCCCCCGCTGGTTCCTCGGCGAGCGCATCGCCGTCCGGACCGGGTGCCCTCATGCTGGGCCACGTCGTTCCGACCGTGAACGCTCAGCTCCTCTCCAGCGGCCTCGCCGTCCAGCCGATCGCGCAGGGCGTCGCCGCGGAGCAGCCGGAGCAGCCCGGCGTCACCCCCGACTGACACCTCGCGCGGATTCAGCACCCCTCCGCGGTGCGCTGGTTCTCCAGCCTGTGCGAGGTCCTTCGTGTTGAGTCCGCGAGCCACCACCCCCCGGGCAGGCGGCATCGCGCTCTGAGCGCCTTCTCCCGCCGCTGCCCCGTCGAACTGGGTGGCCGGACCACTTCCCCTCACGGTGCGCACTGGTCCGACTACCTGACCCACTCCCCCTCGGGTAAGCGAAACGGAAGGAGCCCCCATGCAGTCCTGGGCGAAGCGAGGCGTGCAGGCAGCTCTCGTCACCAGCGGCCTGCTGATCGTCGGCCAGGGCGGTGCCGCGGCGGCGGCCGAGTGCTGCCCCGACCGGCCGAGCTCTCCACTGACCGGCACGATCCCGCTGCCCCACGGTGAGAACGCCACCGAGGTGACGATGCCGCTGGGGCGGGTTACCCCGGCCGGTGCGGCGGCCGTTGGCCAGTCCACCCGGCACGTCATCGAGCCACTCACGACCGCCCCGTCTCCCACCGACGGCGCCGACGACCTCCGTCCCGACCACGACCGTGCACCCCGAAACGAAAGCAGGACGAACATGGCCATGCCCGCTGCCGACGACGCAGCGCTGAACCACTTCGACGAGAGCCAGTACAGCCAACACCAGGAGGCCGCCGAGTACTGGCGGCCCGTCGCCGACGCGGCGGCGCTGGACGGGCTCCCGGGCGGTCGGTTGTTCAGCGGGCTCTACCGCGCGCTGGCCGGTGACATCTTCGCGGGCTCCCCCGAACAGCCGGCGGACAACTCCAAGACCACGGAGCTGTCGCTCCGCGACGTGCGGGCCGCCCTCGCCGCTGACCCCCGTGGCCAGGAAGCCGGAGTGGGGGTCGAGCACTCGGAGCGGGACTCGGAGGACGTCACCACCTCCGTCCTGCCGGACGGTTCGCTGCTGACCCTCAACGGGGTGCCCACCGAGGTCATCCGGTCGGCGCTCGGGCAGGCCCACCCGGAGACCGAGGACAGGGACCCGCTGGTCGTCTGGGGCGAGCAGCTGCCCGACGCTGGCGAGCTGCCGAGGATCCCCGAGATCAGCGAGTTCGTGCGCACCAGCGCCCTGTCGAAGGCCAGCGTGCTGCCCGGGATGGGACTGCTCGCCGGGCTGGGCGACGCCACCGGAGTGGCCCTACCCGCCGCCCCGCGGGCCCGGGACGCCGGTGAGGGCACCGAGGCCGACCCCTTCGTCGACGACCGGCCCACGGTCGAGTTCCCGAGCGTCGCGGCCACCGACGCGGCGGTGCTGCCCGAGGTCGGCAGCGGTGAACTGAGCAGCGTTCCGGCCCCTGCCCTGGGCCAGTTCACCAAGGACCTCGACGCCGAGCTGTCGATCCTCGACCCGCTGCGCTCGCTGTCCTGGGGGCTGCTGCTGCCCACCGAACTCCCCGAGTTCCCGGAGATCGGCCAGCTGAACTCGGAGAACGGGCTGCCGAGCCTGTCGGACCTGACCTCGGTTGGTGTCGCGTTGCCCGCGGTGCACTCCGAGGACGAGGTGGCGGGCCGGAGCAACATCCTGCCCACCAACAAGCTCGGCCTGGACGGGCTCCCCGACCTGAACGTGGGTCGCCCGAACCTCCAGGTCGGCCAGATCTCGGGTGCTGAGCAGCTGCTGCCCGCCTCGCTGGGGAGCGCTGACCAGCCCCGGCGGACGGCTCTCGCCACGGCTCCCGCCGGCCGCAACAACGAGACCGGAGTGCGGCTGCCCGTCGCCAACACCAGCGACCTCCCCCTGCGGGGCGCGCTTGACGCCGTGCAGATCGACGCCCTCAACAACATGGACGCGGTGCGGATTCCCCCGCGTACCTCCCAGGCTCCAGCGTTGAGCACGCTGGACACCGCAGTCCTGCTGCGGAGCGTGACCGGTGACGAGGAGGGCAGCAGCCGGCTGTCCCAGAGCTGAGCCGTACTGACCGGGAAGTCGCGGTCGGTCGTGTTGGGCGGCGCCACGCGCACGCGTCGACCAGCACGGACGGTCGCCCCGGTCGGTGGTTCGGGAAGGACGGGTCGGAGGCCGTTGCCCCCGGTCTCCGACCGCACCTTCCCACCGGATCCACGCGAACGGTGATTCCGATTCCGGCGGGCCCCGAGAGCGACGCTCTCGGGGCCCGCCTCCGTCGTCCGGTGGGGAGGCGGGGATCAGCCGCGCCCGGGCGGGCCTCGCTGCCACCGGCCACCCACGGGGCTCGTCGGAGCGTCGTGGACGGGCCCGGCGACCGCCGGTGGGCTCGCCTGGGGGCCGTCCCGCCCCCATCCCCGAACTCGCCACCGGCGCCGGCGGCCCTCCGTCCGATGCGGTCGTCGTGGTGCCAGGCGGCCCACCCTCCGGCGCTGGTGGAGACGAGGGTGATGCCCCTGCACGTCGGCCGGGGGCGCGGTGGGGGTGTTCCCGGGGGGCAGGGGAGGCGAGCTGGGCGGCCTCCCCGCGCGTTGGGCGAGCGGTGCGGTGGTGGTGGTCCTCGCGGGTCCCGCCCCACGCCCGGTGCCGGGTCGAGGGTTCCCGGCGCCGCTCCTCGCGCGAACCACCCGGCCACCAGGTCCTCCAGGCCTCCCCGTGGCCACGCACCACCTGGTCGCGTCTCCTGGTGCGCCTCCGGTCGGAGCCGCAGCGCCGGCTCTTCCCGGCACCTGCGGTTAGCCCCCGTATCCGCGCTGGTCCGCCGGGGTTGGTGGAGGTCGCGGAGGGATGGGTGCCTCCCCCGGCTGGTCGGCGCCACGTCGACGACGGTTCCCGGCGCTCCGGCGGGAGCGGCGCCCCGGTCGGGCGCCGCGTTCCCGGCTCCCAGACCGGCGCGCACCCCGGCTCCGCCGCCGGAGTCCAGGGGCGGAGCGGCGACGATCCAGGAGGGACTGCCCGAACACGCGGTGTTGTCGGGAGCAGCGAGTACCGGCCGTTGGTGGGAGGCACTGTTACCAGGCGGTGCGGGCACGGGATGGTGGTGCGCGGCGGCGGACGGCCCCCCGGTCGGTGGGTACCCCGCCCTCGCTGGTGTCCCGGGGTGCAGGCGGCCCGGGGCCGCCTCGACAGGAGGCAGGGCCGCCGGCGGCCTGGGCGGTCCGGGTGTTGACCGAGGGGGTCGAACCGTTCCCCGGGCGGGCCGCGCCGCCGGCGCGGCCGGTTTCGAGCGGCTGCTCCGCCGGCGGCGAGCCGAGTCGGCTGTCCCTCGGCGGGTGGCGGGTGGAGCGGGCCCGGCTCGGTGATCGTGCCGGGGACGCGGACGTCCGCCCGGGGCACGCGACGTCGCGGTGCCCTGGAGCCGCCAGCCGGTCAGCCGCTCTCCACCTCGGGCAGCTCCAGCCGGCCCGCGAGGTGTGGCACGGGCCAGGCGTGCGGTTCCGCCCGCAGCAGTTCCTCCGCCTTCGCCATCATGGCCAACACGGATGCCGAGCCGTCCCCGGTGACCCAACAGCTCCGGAGGCGGGGCCGCAGGCGGGCGCCACCGAGCCGCGTGGGCTGGCTGACGACCTCCCGGGCCCGGAGTGCGATCGGCGCCCCGTTGCCCCGGGGGTGTTCGGCGATCACGGCGAACTCGTCACTGCCGTATCGGGCGACGGTGTGGTCGCGACGCATCCCGGTGCGGAGCCTCATCGCGATGAGGTGCAGCAGCTCGTCACCCCGCTGGAAACCGTGCCTGCTGTTGAACAGCGCGAGTTGCTGCACGTCGAGCAGGACGAGGGTGACCAGGGTCCCGTGCACGTCGGCACGGGCGAGCGCCTGTTCCAGCCGGTCGAAGAGCAGGGCGCGACCGGGGAGACCCGTGAGCGGGTCCCTGCCGACGTCCTCGCCGAGCCCGGGACTGTCCACCGGGCGCAGCAGGACCAGCAGCGCCGGGCGGCCCCGGTGGCTCACCAGGTGGTAGGTGCCGATCAGTCGCGTCTCGGGGGTGGCCCGGTGCCGGACGACCAGGGGCAGCGTCAGGGTCCCGGGGTTCCTGCGGAGCTGGGTCAGCAGTGCGGAGGTGTCCGGGAGCGGGGCTCCCGAATCGTCACGCAGCGCCCAACCCGCCGGCCTCCTCCCGTTGAGCAGCCTTTCGCGGCTCAACCCGAGCAAGGCTCCGGCGAGCTCGTTCGCGGCGATCATGTCGCCGCGTTCGTCCTCCAGCAGCACTCCCACCGGTAGTTCCGCGACGAGCTCGTCCCAGACCGTCCCGGTCCCCCGCCGTGCCGCCGTCCCCACGGCACCCATGTGGCCCCATACCTTCCGCCGAACGGAGCACTGGGGCTGAGCTTCCCCCGGAAGCACGAACAGTTCAAGCGCGCCGCTACCACTCGGAAGGGTGGGATTCTGTTGCCCCGTTGACGACGGGTAGCTGGTTCGTCGTGGGGACGTCCTCGGAAGCAGGATGGGAGTCGCGGCGTCTCCCGGTTTTGCCCAGTTCAGCCGCGACCGCGCGGGTGACGATCAGTCGATCGGGTAGCACTCTTCAACTGAAGGGCTAATCAGGCTTGCCTTGTCGGGCCGGGCCTCGCCGGAGGAGCCACGTGGCCGTCCGAGGAAGCCGAGCCCTTCGCGGTCGGCCCCGGGGGGAGGGGCCGCGCCCGGCGGCCCGGTCCGGTTCCGGCCGTGCCGTCGCCTGGGCGGACCGCGTCGGCGTGCGGGCTCGCTCGCCGGACGGCCGGGTCCTCGGAGGAACCGCGTCGAGCGGGCCGGCGTCCCACATCGTGGTGGCCCCGTGGAACGTCCGGTGAGGGGAGATGGTGTGGAGGACGAGCCGGCACTCGCCCGACTCCGGGAACTCGACGAGCGGGTGGTCGCGGTGTCCTGGCGGCACCTGACCTCGGTCGGTGCGGGCTCCCTCGCCGCGGGACTGGTGGGAACGCTGCTGGGTGTCGTGGTGGGCCTGGTCGCGGTGTTCTCCGCGCGGGACGCCGGCATGCCGACGTTGGGTCTCGTGGTGGTGGGCTGGGTGGCGCTGCTCGCCCTGGTGTGGTGGACGACGCTGCGCCCGCTGACCGCGCGGCACGGTCCGGTCGGGGCGGAGTACCGGCGGGCGGTGGCGGATCGGAACGCGGCGGAGGCCGAGCTGACGACCTGGGCGGCGCGGCCACCACGCGGCAGCGCCTCCCAGGACTGGGCGCGCATCGACGCGGTCCACGCCCGGATGGACGCGTGGTACACGCGGGCCACGTCCTTCGAGCAGCGGCATCGGGCCTCGAAGCCCGATTCGGTCCTCGTCGGGCTCGTCCTGGTGGCGCTCGTCTTCGTGCTCGTGCTCGTCTCGCTCCCCCCGAGGGGAGCGCTCGGGCTGCTGGTGGCTGGCCCACCGCTGCTGGTCGGCTGGGGTCTGGTGATGTCGGTCGCCCTCCGCCGGCTCTCCGAGGACGCCTTCGTCCGGTCCGCCCGGATCCGCGGTTGGCGTCGGGAACTGGACCACCTGGCCCGCCGGCTCCGCACCGGAGCCGGTGCGCCGGCGTGGCGGTTCCCCCGGTTCCGGGTGCAACGGCTGTGGTTCCGCCTCAAGGTCGGTCCCTCGCCCGCCGTGGTCCTGCGGTCGCTGCCCGCCGAGGGGAACCCCCTGCGCCGGTGGTTCTGGCGCTGGCTCGGCCGCTCGGCACTCGTTCCCGTCGGCGTCCTCGCGCTGCTGGTGGTTCTCGGGCTGTTCGCGAACCGGTGACCGGGCGGCGCGGGGGACGCGTCGTCGCCGGCCAGGGGCGCCGTTGGCGGACCGGGCCCGCTCCCGCACCTGGGAGCCGAAAGAACGACCGGCGCCGACCACGCCGGGTTACGATCTCCGCGTGCGGACCGGTGACCAGGACCTGGCCGTGTTCGAGGAGCAGCGCCCCCGCATCTTCGGGCTGGCCTACCGGATGCTGGGTTCGGCCACCGAAGCCGAGGACATCACGCAGGAGGTGTTCCTCCGCTGGTTCGGGGCCGATCGGGGAGCCCTCGTGTCGCCCCCGGCCTGGCTGACGCGGGTCACCACCAACCTGTGCCTGAACCAGTTGTCGGCCGCCCGGACGAGGCGGGAGCGCTACGTCGGTCCGTGGCTCCCGGAGCCCGTGCTCACCGGTGACGACGTCCCGGGGCCACCGGAGACGGCGGAACGGCGGGAGTCGGTCTCGATGGCCGTGCTGGTGGTGTTGGAACGGCTGACCCCGCCGGAACGTGCCGCCTTCGTCCTGCGTGAGGCGTTCGGCCACCCCCACCGGGAGATCGCGGAGATCATCGGTGTCAGCGAGGCGGCGTCCCGGCAGCTGCACCGCAGGGCCCGTGCTCGGCTCGCCGAGGAGCGGGGTCGGTTCGGCGCGGACGCCGACCAGCACCGCAGGGTCGTGGAGCGTTTCCTGACGGCCGCCACGGAAGGGGATGTCCGGGGGCTGGAGGAGCTCCTGGCCGAGGACGTGGTGTCCTGGTCGGACGGTGGGGGACGTACGACCGCCGCCCGCCGGCCAGTGGTGGGACGGGAGTCCGTGCTGCGGTACGTGCTCGGCCTCGCCGGGCACCGGGACGCCGCACTCCTCCACACCCGGTTCGCCGAGGTGAACGGCCAGCTCGGCGTGCTCCTGCTGCGGGGGGACGATCTCGTCGCCGTCCTGTCCCCCGACACGGACGGCCAGCGGATCACCACGCTGCGGGTGGTCGTCAACCCGGAGAAGCTGAGGTTCGTCGCCTCCCAGCTCGCGTGACGCACGTCACCGCGGCTGCTGTCACGGCGTGGTCCCCCACCTGGTCATCCCGGGTGAGGGAAAGGGGTACGACCATGACGCACCACATCGTCGTCCTGGGCGCCGGGTACGCGGGTTTGACGGCCGCTCGACGCGCCGCCCGGCTGCTGCGGGGCTCCGACGTCCGCCTGACGTTGGTCAACAGGTCCGAGCGGTTCGTTGAGCGGGTGCGACTGCACCAGCTCGCGGCGCGGGGGATTCCGCCCGGGCAGTCGTTGTTCCGTGCGCTCGCCGGGAGCGGGGTCGAGTTCGTCGTGGGCGAGGTGGCGGAGGTCGACGCCGAGGCCCGCGCGGTGACGCTGGTGGATGGCCGAGGCAGTCTCACCTACGACTCGCTCGTGTACGCGCTCGGCAGTGCCGCCGACCTCGACGCCGTGCCCGGGCTCCGCGAACACGGGTTCGCCGTGGCGGACGCGGAGGGGGCCGGGCGCCTCCGGGCCCGTCTCGACGAGCTGCCGGGTGGGGCGGTGGTGGTGGTCGTCGGCGCGGGGCCCACGGGTGTCGAGGTGGCGGCCGAACTCGCGGAGGCCAGGCCCGACCTGTCGGTCGAACTGGTGACGCGATCGGAGCTGGGGGGCGGGTTGTCCCCCGGGGCGCGACGTCACCTGCGTCGGACTTTCGCGCGGCTGGGTGTCGGGGTTCGCGAGCACCAGCGGGTCACGGCGGTCGAGCGGGACGGGGTGGTGACGGCCGAGGGGGCGCGGCTCGCGTGCACCGCCCTCGTGTGGGCCGGCGGTTTCCGGGTGCCGTCTCCCGCCGCGCGCTCGGCGCTGCGGACCGACGAACGTGGGCGCCTCGTTGTGGACGGGCGGCTGCGTTCGGTGTCGCACCCCGAGGTGTACGGAGTGGGGGACAGCGCGAGTGCGGCGACGGTGACGGGTGGGGAGACGCGGATGTCCTGCCAGGCCGCTCTACCGATGGGCCGCTACGTCGCGGTGGACCTGGCACGAACCCTGCGGGGGCGGCGGTCGGGGAGACCAGCCCGCATCCGTGACCTCGGGCTGGACGTGGCTCTCGGCCGTCGGAACGCCGTCGTCCAGCTGTTCCGGGGAGGCGGTCGCCCCGTGGGCGCCGTGCTGACGGGGCGACCCGCCGCATGGATCAAGCACAGGGTGGTTCGGGCCGCCGCGTGGCTGGCCGGGGCCTGACGACGGTCGTTCGGGCGGCGCGTTCGCGGTGCGTCCGGCCGGTTGGTCCCGGGGGTGCCGGGCGGGAGGTGGGTGGCGTCGTCGTCGCTCGGTGGGCACCGGGCCGTGCCCACCACCTCCGCTGCCAGAGGCGCGGGCGGGGTCCCCACCAGGGGGGCGGCACGGCGGTCGGCGTCACGAGGACCGGTCCAGGGGCGTCGGGGCTCCTCCCGGTCGGATGGTCGCCGCGGCTCGGAGGGTCACGCCGGCGCCGGGGGCAGCGGTGCGCTGGCAGCTTCCGGGGACAGGCCGTCGAGCACGAGCGCGAGGTAGCGCGACCAGCCCCGTCCGACGTGGTCCGCGCTCGCGACGAGCATGGTGACCAGACAGGGGAAGTCCTCCGGGGTCAGGTCGGCGCGCACCACGCCCGCCTGCCTGGCCCGGGTCAACACCTCGTCAAGGGGCCGCAGGTAGCGGCTGGCGATGGCGGCGGCCCGACCACCCCCGACCAGTTCGAGGATCCTCGGGTGCTCGACGAACACGGCGGTGCTCTCCGCCAGGGCGGTGGCCAGCGCGCGACGTGGATCGTCGTCGGCGGCGGCGCGCCGCAGGACCGGTTCCACCCGCTCGGAGAAGTAGTCCTCGAGCACTGCGGTGAGGAGGTCCTCCTTGGTGGGGAAGTGCCGGAACAGCGTGCGCGCGGTGACCCGCGCGTCCTTGGCGATCCGCTCCAGGGGGACCTCGCTGCCCAGTTCCTCCACTGCCGCCCGGGCCTGGGCCACGATGGCGGCCCGGTTGCGCCTGGCGTCCGCGCGTAGGGGCCCGTTCCTGCTCTCCGCCACCGCGCAACGCTAACACCCCTCCCAGTAAATGTCAGTTAAGTGACAGTTGTGTCATGATGCGTCCATGGAACACGGCATCGTCACCTTCCTGACCGACTACGGCATCGACCCGGTCCGCCTTGGCCATGCGGTGGAGGAGCGCGGGTTCGGGTCCCTGTTCCTCACCGAGCACACGCACATCCCCGCCAGCCGCATCACCCCGTGGCCGGTGGGCGCGCCGGTCCCGCGACCCCTGCCCCGCCACTACTCGCACACCTACGACCCGCTGGCCGCACTGGCCGCGATCGCGGCGACGACCGAGCGCGTCGGCCTCGGCACCGCCGTGTCGCTGGTCAACCAGCACCACCCGATCACGCTGGCCAAACAGGTCGCGAGCGTGGACCGCATCTCCGGAGGACGGCTCGAACTGGGCGTCGGCCCTGGTTGGAACAACGAGGAGATGGCCAACCACGGTGTCGACCCGGCGCGGCCGATCGCGCGGATGCTGGAGCACGTCGCGGCCATGAGGGCGATCTGGACCGAGGACGAACCGGAGTTCCACGGCGAGTTCGTCGACTTCGACCCGATCTGGTCCTGGCCCAAACCGGTCCGCCGCCCACCGGTGCTCGTCGCGGGCGTCGGGCCGACCGTGCTGGACCGCGTGTTGAGCCACGGTGACGGCTGGTTACCGCTCCCGCTCTTCAGCGCGGAGCGGTTCGCCGCGCGCATCGCGGAGCTGCGTTCCCGGGCGGCTGACGTCGGGCGCGCGGTGGACGTCACCCTCTACGGCGGCAGCCCGGAGGCGCTGGGCTCGTACCACGAGGCGGGGTTCGACCGGGTCCTGTTCGAGTTGCCCGACCACGAGGACCCCGACGACACCCTCCGTGAACTCGACCGCTTGGCCGGCGTCATCCACGGGAGGCGGTGATCGCGGGTGGGACCTGGGCCGAGCCACGGCCGATCGGCCGACGTGGTCGAGGAGCAGAGGTGGTCGGACCCGGGTCACCACTCCAGCCCCGCGCCGGGTGACGGGTTGATCCGGGGCGTCCGGGGCCGTCTCCCACCGGCACCCGCGCGCCACGTGCCGGTGCGTGAGTGCCACCTCCGAGACACGTGCGATCAGGGGCCCGGGTGCCTCGTCCTCCAGCCAGTCGAAGCGGGGGTGACCGTCCCGTTCCTGGCCCGGCCTCCTGGCCGAGATGGCTATCAGGGCCTGGCGACGACCCACCTCCGTCGCGCGTGGGCATCGGTCGCGGCCGCCCGGGAGCTCGGAGTGGCGTCCACCCGGTGACCGGCGGAACCAGGAAGGCACCACACGGGCCAGGCCCTACGGGTGCCGGGCTCAGGTCTGGGCCATGTCCACGAAACGGCTGTAGTGCAGCTGGTGGGCGACGGTGATCGTCGAGGTCGGGCCGGCGCGGTGCTTGGCCAGGATGAGGTCGGCCTCGCCCATCCGGGGGTCGTCCCGTTCCCAGGCGTCCGGGCGGTTGATCAGGAGGACCATGTCCGCGTCCTGCTCCAGCGAGCCGGACTCCCGCAGGTCGGAGAGCATGGGGCGTTTGTCGGTGCGCTGCTCGGGGCCACGGTTCAACTGGCTGATCGCCACTACCGGGACCTCGAGTTCCTTCGCCAGGAGCTTGAGGTTCCGGGAGAACTCCGAGACCTCCTGCTGGCGGGACTCCACCCGTTTGCCCGAGGTCATCAGCTGGAGGTAGTCGACGACGACGAGTTTGAGGTCGTTGCGCTGCTTCAGGCGCCGAGCCTTGGCCCGGATCTCCATCATGGTCAGGTTGGGCGAGTCGTCGACGAAGAGCGGTGCCTCGCTGACCTCGCTCATCCGCCTGGCCAACCGGGTCCAGTCGTCGTCGGACATCCGGCCGCCCCGCATGTCCTGGAGCCGGATCCGAGCCTCCGCCGAGAGCATGCGCATCACGATCTCGGTCTTGCTCATCTCCAGGGAGAAGATGACGCTGGTCATGCCGTGCTTGATGGAGCAGGACCTGGCGAAGTCCAGCCCCAGGGTGGACTTGCCGACACCGGGACGCGCGGCCACGATGATCATCTGGCCCGGGTGGAGGCCGTTGGTCACGGCGTCCAGATCCGTGAAGCCGCTGGGGACCCCGAGGGACATCCCCCCTCGCGACGCGATGGCGTCGATCTCGTCCATCGTCGGCTGGAGCAGGTCCTCCAGCACCGAGTAGTCCTCCGAGGTGCGCCGTTCCGTCACCTCGTAGATGGAGGACTGGGCGCGGTCGACCACGTCGTCGATGTCGGCGCCCTCCGCGCCGTGGTAGCCGAGCTGGACGATGCGGGTGCCGGCCTCGACGAGCCGTCGCAACACCGCCTTCTCCGCGACGATCTCCGCGTAGTAGCCCGCGTTGGCCGCGGTGGGCACGGTCGCGATCAGGGTGTGGATGTAGGGAGCACCACCGACCCTGGTCAGCTCCCCCCGGCGTTCCAGTTCCGCCGAGACGGTGATCGGGTCGGCCGGTTCACCCCGCCCGTAGAGGTCGAGGACGCAGTCGTAGATCGACTGGTGTGCCGGGCGGTAGAAGTCGTTGGGCGTGATGACCTCGACCACGTCCGCGATCGCGTCCTTGCTCAGCAACATGCCGCCCAGTACCGACTGCTCGGCCGTCAGGTCCTGGGGTGGCTGCCGCTCGAAGCCCTCCGGCGTGGCAGCTCGCTCGTCGGTCAGCGCCACCTGTCCCCCTCGAACTCCTGTGGTGTCGGTCTCGGTCTGGTCCCGGCCCCAGCTGGGCGCGACAGCGCAGCGCACCGCCGTGCGGGCACGCTAGGACGCCCCGGCGTGCCCAGGCAAACAGGCATGGGGGCAGCCTGTGGACAACCTGGGGACAACCTGGGGCGGGTTGACCACATTTCGGTGGAGAACTGGGGATAACTTGGGGACAACTCACGGCACCCCCGACATCAGTGCAGGTCAGGGGCTGTGGATAACTTGTGGATAAACTGACGGCCGGTTGTGCGGCGTGTCGGTCCAAGTTGTGAATTCGGCGTGTCGCGCCTGTTCCTCACCGGCACCGCCGGGAACGCACGACCTGTCGCGGAGGGCCGGAACGACACGGACCCCACGTGTCGCACCGATCAGGAGCGGGACACGTGGGGGTCCGTCAGTCACTACGGCACCGCTGCCGGGGTTCGCCCGGTCGCGGAGCCTCAGCTCGCGGCGACGACCTCGAGCCGCAGGTCGACCTTGACGTCAGGGTGAAGGCGGACGTCAACGCCGTACTTGCCGGTCTTCTTGATGTGGCCGCGCAGCTGCACGGCCCGCTTGTCGAGCAGGGGGCCACCGGCGGCCTTGACGGCCGAGACGACGTCGGCCGTGGTGACCGAGCCGAACAGCTTGCCGGAGTCGGCGCTGGCACGGACCTCGTACCGGACCGGACCCAGGTTGTCCAGCGTCGCCTTGACCTCCTTGGCGTGGTCGAGGTCGCGGATCCGCCGGGACTCCTGGGAGCGGCGGATCGTGGCCACCTGCTTCTCCGCGCCCTTGGTCGCCAGGATGGCGTAGCCGCGGGGAACGAGGTAGTTGCGGCCGTAACCGTCCTTGACCTCGACGATGTCGCCCGGGCCACCGAGTCCCGTCACGTCCGTGGTGAGGATGAGCTTCATCTTCGATCCTCTTCCTGGTCAGCGAGCGGTGGAGGTGTAGGGCAACAACGCCATCTCGCGGGCGTTCTTCACCGCGACGGCGACATCACGCTGGTGCTGGCTGCAGTTGCCGGTCACCCGACGGGCGCGGATCTTGCCGCGGTCGGAGATGTACTTCCGCAGCAGCGTGGTGTCCTTGTAGTCGATGTTCGTCAGAACACCCTTCCGGGCGTCCTTGCAGAAGACGCAAACCTTCTTCTTGGGCTTGCGAACGGGTGGCTTGGCCATCTGGTGTTACTCCCGAAACTCGTCAGATCTTCGACGGGGCGGCGCGTGCCGTGGTTGATCCGGGACCGGATCAGAACGGCGGCTCGTCGTCGTATCCGCCACTGTTGCCGCCGGAACCGGCCGGCGGTGCGGAGCCCCACGGGTCGTCCGAGGGCGCGGCGGCGGGCGCGCCGCCACCGAATCCGCCGGAACCGCCGCCACGGCTGACCTTGTTCACCTTCGCCGTGGCGTAGCGCAGCGACGGACCGATCTCGTCGACGTCCATCTCGATGACGGTGCGCTTCTCGCCGTTGGACTCGAAGCTCCGCTGCTTGAGCCGGCCCTGCACGACCACCCGCATGCCTCGCTGGAGCGACTCGGCGACGTTCTCCGCCGCCTGCCGCCAGATGCTGCACCGCAGGAACAGCGCCTCGCCGTCCTTCCACTCGCCGCTCTGGCGGTCGAAGGTGCGCGGGGTGGAGGCGACCGTGAAGCTGGCCACCGCCGCTCCGGTCTTGGTGAACCGCAGGTCCGGGTCGGCGGTGAGGTTGCCGACCACCGTGATTACCGTGTCACCGGCCATCGTGGGTCACGCCTCTCGCTGGTCAGGACTTGGCGGTCTCGCGGCGGAGCACCTTGGTCCGGAGCACCGACTCGGTCAGGGAGAGCTGGCGGTCCAGCTCCTTCACCGTGTCGGAGTCGGCACGCAGGTCGAGGACGGCGTAGATGCCCTCGCTGTGCTTGTTGATCTCGAAGGAGAGGCGACGGCGACCCCACACCTCGACGTTCTCGACCTCGCCGCCACCCGTGCGGATGACGTTGAGGAAGGTGTCGAGCGAGGGAGCCACGGTGCGCTCGTCCAGACTCGGGTCCAGGATGACCATGACCTCGTAATGACGCATGACTGACCTTCACCTCCTGTGGGCTTGGTGGCCACGGGCTCTCCGTGGCAGGAGGGTCGTCGCGTCAGCAACGGCGTCCACCGTAGCAGCGTCGGCCGGCACCGGGTCCTCGGCCTCCCCTCGTCCTCGGGGGATGAGGTGGGCCACACCAGCGACGACGTGCCGGTACCCCACTGGCCGGCCGCCGGCGAGGCGACGTCGTCGGCGTCGGGCGGACCACGGGCGGCCGGCGGCCACTGATCCGCCCACGGGGCCAACCGGGCAGCTAGGCTCGGGGCCATGCTCATCGGTGCCCACGTCGGTGACGACGATCCGCTCAACGAGGCCGAGGCCAGGGGCGCCGAGGTCGTGCAGGTCTTCCTCGCTGACCCCAAGAGCTGGAAGGCCGCCACGCCCCACCCCCAGGCGGAGCCACTCCGCGCCGCGGGGGTCCAGCTCTTCGTCCACTCGCCCTACGTCATCAACGTCGCCTCCACCAACAACCGGATCCGGATCCCCTCCCGCAAGCTCCTGCTGTCCCATGCCGAGGCGGCGGCGGCCTCGGGCGCGGCCGGTCTGGTCGTCCACGGCGGGCACGTCCGCAAGGGCGAGCCGGAGGACGTGGGGATCGAGAACTGGCGCAAGCTCTTCGGCCGGCAGCACGCCGAGGGGGGCTTCCCGGTTCCCGTCCTGGTGGAGAACACCGCGGGAGGTGACGGCGCGCTCGCCCGGCGGTTCGACGTGCTGGCCCGCCTGTGGGACGCGATCGGCGAGTACGAACCGGGCTTCTGCCTCGACACCTGCCACGCCTTCGCCGCGGGTGAGGACCTGGGCGACGTGGTCGACCGGGTCCGGTCCATCACCGGCCGGATCGACCTGGTGCACCTGAACAGTTCCCGGGACCCGTTCGGTTCCTCCCGTGACCGCCACGCCAACATCGGGGACGGCACGATCGACCCCGAGCTGCTGGTCAGCGTCTGCTCGGCGGCGAACGCCCCGGTGGTGGTGGAGACTCCGTCCGAGGGGCAGGCGGAGGACATCGCCTTCCTGCGCGGCAGGCTGGGCGCGGGCTGAACGGCGCGGGTGCCGCCGGCCGGGCCCGCGCGGACGACGACGACCAGCGACGGGACGACGGGACGAGTCCTCGGATGACGGGAGTTGGACCGGCCCGCCGCGTCCGACTCGCCACCGGTGGGCTGGTGCCCTCGCGGTGGCTGAGGGAGCGGGGGGAGACCGGCCAGTGGTCAGGCTGACGGAGCGGGCACAGTCAGGTGGATGAGATGCGGGGCGAGGAAGGGGTCGGCGCCGGCCCGGCGGCCGACGGAGCCGAGAACCGACCGGCTGGTCGGGCGCGCGGGTTGGCGGGACCGAGTACCGCCAACCGGCTCACCCGGTACGGGCTGGCGCTGGTGGTCCTGCTCAGCGGGCTGACGCTGCTGGCGGGATACGCCAACAAGGCCCGCTGCACCGGTCCCGAGTTCGACGAGTACGGGCGCAGCGGCCCGATGTACAAGGAACGGATCGACGGCGACGTCTGCTACTCCGACATCCAGCACCTGTGGCTGGGCCGGGACATCGACAAGCACGTCTTCCCGTACCTCGACGGCAGCCTGAACGAGTACGGGCAGCCCGAGGGCGGCACCGTCGAGTACCCGGTGCTGACCGGCGTGGTCATCTGGGCTGGCGCGATCTTCGCCCACAACGACGCCGAGTTCCTGCTCGGGTCGGCGCTGGTGATGGCCCCCTTCGGCCTGCTGACGGCGTGGATGCTCGGTGGGCTCTCCCGGTGGCGCGCCCTGATCTGGGCGCTGGGACCGCCCGTCGTGCTGTACGCCTTCCACAACTGGGACCTGCCGGTGGTGCTCTGCGCGGTCGCCGCCGTGTACGTCGTGCACCGGGGCTGGGGGAGGCGGGGCGCGCACCGGCCGCTGACGGATCGGGCGTTGGTCGCCTCGGTCCTGCTCGCGCTCGGGTTCGCCTTCAAGATCTACCCGGGTGTCTTCGTCCTGCCGCTGCTGCTCTACGTCCTGACGGGGGGCATCGGTGGCCGGGAGTTGCCGGCCTCGGTCCGGCGGGCGGGGCGGCGCCTCGACCCGGCCGGCGCCATGCGGGTGGCGTTCGCCGCCGTCGTGACGGTCGTGCTGGTGAACCTGCCGTTCATGCTGCTCGGGTTCGAGGGCTGGCGGGCCTCCTTCGAGTTCCAGGGCAACCGCAAGGTCGACCTGACGACGAACTCGATCTGGTACTGGGGCTTCCGGCCGTGGTCCAATCCCGACAACGGCGCCTTCCAGGCCGCGATGGACGTGCTGTCGCCGACCCTGATGCTGGCCTCGTTCGCACTCGCCTGCTGGCTGGGGTGGCGGCGTTTCCAGCGGGAGGGCACCTACCCCTGGATCGCGGTCTCGGCGGCGATGCTCTGCGGCTTCCTGCTGCTGCACAAGGTGCACTCCCCCCAGTACACGCTGTGGCTGTTGCCGTTCTTCGTGCTCATGCGCATCCGGTGGCAGTGGATCGCCGCCTACTTCGTCGCGGACCTGGCCATGGGGATCGGGATCTTCCGGTGGTACTACATCACCACCTGGGGCTTGCCGCCGACCATCTACGACGGTTTCGCGCCGCAGGCGGTCATGATCGGGGTCTGGGGGCGGGCCGCCCTGTTGTTGGCGTTGTTCTTCGTGTTCCTGAACAGCCGGTCGACGGTGGACGGTGAACCCGCGCCCAGTCCGCGCCGCCGGCGGCCGGGGCTGAGCCGGTCGCCGGCCCAGGCGGCCGTGTCGGCGGGAGCCGTGGCGCGGGGCGGGGACCCGGCGGAGCCGGGCACCGGCGCGGCGGACGCTCCGGTGGGACGGGAGGACGACCTGGGTGGCGACGCCGAGGGCACCGCCGAACGCGGCGTACCCCCGGGGGATGTGAGGTAGCGGCGGCGCAGGCCTGGTCGGGGGGCGTACCAGGCCGGCGCCACCGAGTCCTAGTGTCGACCATGAGCGCCGTTTACGTAAGCCCTTGGTGGCCTTCCTCGCTTACGTTGTGTTGTTGAGGTGTGAACCGCCGGCAGCGCTGGCCCCGCTCAGGGGCGCGGTTTTTAGCCCGAACGGCGTAGATTCTCGTCACGGTCCTGGGTGTTCACGAGTCCAGCGTGCCTCGGTGGAGGGGCGTTGCTGGTGTGGCTCGGGTGAGTGCTCCGGCCCGCGCGGGTCGCCGGCTCGCGATCAATCGCAAAGATGTTTCACGATTTCCGTCGGGAGCAGCGCTCCACGAGGCACGAGACCCGACGGGAGTGGTGAGGATGAACCAGGAGGGAGCTGCCGGGTCCGGGTGGCGCAGCAGCAGCCACAGCGACGGGCAGTGCGTGGAGGTGCTGTTCGGGGACGGCGTGATCGGCGTCCGGGACTCCAAGCGACCCCGGGAACCAGTCCTGCTGGTGACCAGGATGGCGTGGCGGCGGTTCCTCCGGGGTCTTCGCCGGGACGAGTTCGTCACCCGGGAGGTACCCGAGGAACTGCGCGACTGGCCCGGTGCCGCCCGCCGATAGTTCACCACCGGGGCGGCGCGTTCGGGGAACACCTGGCGGCGGGAACCCGTAGCATCCGGCCGTGTCCAACCCTCCCGAGCGGCGTCAGCAGCACCCACCGGCTCCACCGGAGCGGAGCTCCGGCTCCGGGGCCGGCCAGCGGCGGGCCGCCGGGGCGAGAGTCGACCAGGACACGCTGACCCCGTCGACCAGGGTCGTCCCCAGCTGGACGGAGCCGCTCGCACGCCGGGCCGCCGCCCCGTTCGGCGGCCCCCTTGGCCGGCACGCGGTGATCGGGAGGCACTGGTTCTGGTCGCCGCTGCGGGTCGGGCTGCTGCTCGCGATCGTCGTCCTCTGCCTCGGCTGGGGCACGAAGGCCGCCTGCATCCAGCAGTTCGTCCAGGACGGGGAGGCCTTCCTGGACTGGCGCGGCAACCGGCAGTACGTCGCGATGTGCTACTCCGACATCGTCCCGCTCTACACCGCGGAACACCTCGACCAGGGCGCCTTCCCCTACCGGGACAGCTGGACGGAGAACGCCGGCACCCCGGACGAGCAGGTCCGGTACATGGAGTACCCGGTGCTGACCGGGATGTTCCAGTGGGTCAACGCGAAACTCACCGACGCCTGGCTCAGCGTCGCCGAGAGCGGCCTGCTCCCCGCCGCCCTCCCCGTCGCGGTGTTCTTCAACCTCTCGGTGCTGTGGTTGGCGGTCGGCTGGTTGGTCACCGTGTGGGCGCTGTTCCTGCTGAGCGGGCGCCGGCCGTGGGACGCCGCGATCGCCGCGCTGTCGCCGCTGGTCATCGTGCACGCCTTCACGAACTTCGACACGCTCGCGACCGCCTTCGCGACCGCCGGCCTCCTGGCGTGGGCCCGGCGCAGACCGGTCCTGGCCGGTGTCCTGATCGGGTTGGGCGGGGCGGCCAAGCTGTACCCCCTGTTCCTCCTCGGACCGCTCCTCGTGCTCTGCCTGCGGGCCGGGAGGGTGGGTGACGGCCTGCGGGCCACCCTGGCGGCCGGGGCGGCCTGGCTGGCGATCAACGCTCCGATCTGGCTGCTCTACCCCGAGGGCTGGCGCGAGTTCTTCCGGCTGAACACCGAACGCCCGGCGGACCCCGACTCGCTGTACAACGTCGTCTCCTACTTCACGGGCTGGGCCGGGTTCGACGGGCCGCTCTCCCCCGGGGAGGCGCCGCTGGTGTTGAACCTCGTCAGCCTGCTGCTGTTCCTGGCGTGCTGCGCTGGCGTCGCCTGGGTGGCGCTCTCCGCGTCGAGGCGTCCTCGGCTCGCGCAGCTCGCGTTCCTGGTGGTGGCCGCGTTCCTGCTCACCAACAAGGTCTGGAGCCCCCAGTACTCGCTCTGGCTGGTGCCACTGGCCGTGCTCGCGCTCCCGAGGTGGCGCGTGCTGCTGGCCTGGATGACGGTGGACGCGCTGGTCTGGGTGCCCCGCATGTTCTTCTACCTCGGGGTGGACGACAAGGGCCTCCCCCCGGACTGGTTCCTCGGCATGGTCGTGCTCCGGGACCTGGCCGTCGTCGGTTTGTGCGTGTTGGTGCTGTGGGAGATCTACCGGCCCACCCGGGACCGGGTCCGGTCCGCCGGGGACGACGACCCGACCGGCGGGGTGCTCGCCGACGCGCCCGACGTGGTGGTGCTCGGGCGCCGGCGGCGGGGCGGCGGGGCGGACCGGCCCGACACCATGCGGTCGGTGGGCGGCGACGGGAAGTCCGACGTCGCGGTCATGCCCCCGCGCCCCGAGTAGCCGCCGGTCCGCTGGGCCACACGCGGGGCTCGGCGGGACACCGCCACGAGCACCCGCCCGTGCCGGGCGGCCTGGCGCGTCCCGCCACCTCGGCGTCGGTGTGCGGCGCTGGACGGGTGGCGCGGGAGGCAGCGGACCGCCGCCCCCGTCCCTCCGACACCCGGACCCGTCGTGGCGGGATCGACCGGCACGGCGAGCCCCTCCCCGGAGCCATCGGACCGGTCGACCGGATCTCACGACGTGCGTTCGGCCGTGGGACGAGGCTCGACCGGGGCCGCGACGCCTGGTGGGGACGGCACGCCCGCGTGGCGGCTGGCTCGCCGGCGTTCGGCGCCACCCGGCCCTGGCGGCACGATGTCCCGCCGTGGTGGCGGCCGCTGGCCGGGTGACCGGGGAGGGAGTCACCGATCCCGGCCAGCGGTGGCGACCCGACCGCGGGCACGGGAACGAGGTCCTGGTCCCGTGGTCAGCTGATCGGCTGCGGGGTGGTGGTGAGCTGGGGGTCGTCCGACCGCCAGCCGAAGCCGTTCAGCACCTGGCCCCTGCTGCCCCGGTCCGGACCGTCACCCCAGCCGTCACCCTGCCCGTGGCACTCCCACGGGCGTTCCTCGCAGTCCCCTGGCGGCGGGCCGCCGGGATCAGGCTGGTCGTTGCCGTCGGACGGGTCCGGATCGGGTTGGTCGGTGTCCTCGGGCTCGGTGGACTCCTCGTCGGTGTGGCTGGGATCCGGGGCATCGGACTCCCGCTCCCGGTTCTCTTCCTCCTCCTGGCGGCGGCGCTCGGCCTCCTCCTCGGCCTGCCGGCTGGCCTCGATCTCCTCGGGCGAGGGACCGGCCTGGTGGGTGCCGATGCCGACCGCCTGCGGGAAGTCCTCCACCGGCTTGTCCGCCAGGTAGGCGTCCATGAAGGCCCGCCAGATGTCGGAGGGCACGGTCCGCCCGTACAACGGGTTCCCGGCGGCGTCCCGCATCTCCTGCTCCTGGTCCGAGCCGACCCACACCGCGGTGGAGATCTGCGGGGTGTAGCCGACCATCCAGGCCTTGGCGTTGCCGTCGGTGTTGCCGAACTGGTGGGTACCGGTCTTGGACGCCACCGGGCGCCCGTCGGCCAGCGACTGCTGGCTGGCCGCGGCGACCGGCAAGAGGCTCTCGGTCAGGTTCCGGGCCAGCTGGCGGTTGTGCTCGGTGTCCTGCTGGTCGAAGGCGGGTACGCCCGCGGTGGCCTCCTCGTTGAGGAGCACCTCCTCACCGGTGTCCTCCCAGATCACGCTGGAGACGAAGTGCGGGTCCCGTTTGGTGCCATCGGCGGCGAAGGTGGCGTAGGCGGCGGCCATGTCGATGGTGCGCACCTGGTACTGGCCGAGGGCGATACCGAGGGCGGTGGCCTGGCTGCCCGGCTCCACCATGGTCTCGGCACCGTTGATCTCGTCGGGGATGCCGGAGAACACGGCCGCCTCCCGCACCCGCTTGGTGCCGAACTGGTTCGCCATGTCGATGAACGGGGTGTTCGCCGACACCTCGGTGGCCTCCCGCACGGTGCACCAGGTGGTGCTGGCGCACTTGGAGGAGTTCCGGAAGCTGGTGCCCTCGCGTTCGATCACGTCGGGCGACTCGTACCACTCGCCCAGGCCCTTGCCCTGCATGAGGCCGGCGAGGGTGACGAAGGGCTTGAAGGAGGAACCGGGCTGCTGGAGGCTCGTCGCGTAGTCGATGCCGGTCCCCCAGCCGGTGTCCTCGCCACCGGTCGGGTTGAGACCGCCACCGATGTAGGCGATGACCCCGCCGGTCTGCGGGTCGACCGCCACCAGCGAGCTGCGGAAGTGGGCCGGTTCGGTGGCCAACCGCTGCTCGACCGCCTCCCGCGCGGCCTGCTGGGCCGCCGGGTCGATGGTCGTCCGGACGGTCGCGCCGCGTTCCTGGAGCACGTCCATCCCGTAGCCGTTGGCGTCCAGCTCCCGCATGATCTGCTCGCGCAGCAGGTACTCGGTGGCGCTCACCCCGCTGGCCCGGGTCTCCTCCGGGTCCTTCAGGGTGTCGATCGGGTACTCCATGGTCTCGGCCTCGGCGGCGGTGATGGTGTTCGTCTCGACCATCTTGTTCACCGCGTGCTGCCACCGCGTCTCGGCGTGCTCGTGGCTGGACCGGGCCGGGTCGTGGCTGTAGGGCAGCTGGATCATCCCGGCCAGGAAGGCGGCCTGGGACGGGGTGATGTCCTCCAGCTTCGCGTCCCTGCCGAAGTAGGCCTGCATCGCCGAGGAGGGCCCGGTCGTGCCCCGACCGAAGGTGATGATGTTGATGTAGCTCTCGAAGATCTTGTCCTTGCTGAACTCCTGGGTGATCTTCACCGAGAGCACCAGTTCCTTGAACTTCCTGGTGTAGGTGGAGTCCATCTCCTGGGTGGCCTGCTTGATGTACTGCTGCGTCAGGCCGGACCCGCCGCCGTAGCCGGTGATGGCGGCCCGGGCGATACCGACCGGGTCGAAACCGCTGTTGCGCTCGAACGACTGGTCCTCGACCGAGATGATGGCCTGCTTGAGGACCTCGGGGATCTCCTCGGCCGGCACGAACTGGAAGTCACCGCCGTCCTCGGCCTGCGGGGTGTAGCGCATCAACTCCCGCTCGTCCTCGGACTGGATGATCACCGTCTTGTCGCGGCCGGACAGGATCTCCTGGGGGTCGGGCACGTCCCACATGAAGTAGCCGACCGCGAAGGCGGTGGCCGGGGCGAGGAACGCCAGGGCCGCCGCGACATAGCCGGTGCGGCGGATGCGCCGCCACACCTTCTTCTTGCGGGCCTTCTTCGCGGCGAGTTCGTCGACCTCGTCCTCGGGGTCGTCCCCGTCGTCGAAGCCCGGCGAGTGCGCCGAGGTGGTGAGGGGCTCCTCGTGGGTGATCAGGCGTTCGCGCAGGACGGTCGTGGGTGCCTCGTCGCCGGGCGGCATCCCCGCGCCGTTCCGGGGCGGTGTGCCCAGCCCCTGGGGTGGCTGACCACCCGGCGGGGTGCCGCCGGGAGCGGGGGGTGCCTGGTTCATCCGGGTCGCGGCGTCCTGACCCGGTCCCTGCGGACCGGGGGGGCCACCTGGCGCTCCTGGACCACCCTGCGGACCGGGGCCGTGTCCCCCGGGGGCGGGCGGTTGCTGGTTCATCCGGGTGGCCGGGTCCTGGTTCGGCGATCCCGGCCCGCCTGCCGCCGCGTGGCCGGCGGCAGCGCCCGCGGCCGCGCCGCCGAGCGCTCCGGCGGCGGCCGCGCCGGCCTGCTGGCCTCGTGGCGGGCGTCGATCGCCCTCGGGCTGGTCACCGGGCCTGCCCTGAGGGCTGGCCGAGGGGCCGTTGAGAGCGCGGTCCACGCGGTTGGGCTGGTCACCGGGTTCCGGCCGGTTCTGCGGGGCACCGCCCTGCGCGCCGGGGCCGTGCTGCGGGTTGCCGGGGGTGCCCTGGTGCGCGCCGGGGGGCGGCGGTTGCGGGGGTCGACCACCCGGGCCGCCGGGGGCCTGGGGTGGCTGCGGTGCTCCCGGCGGCTGCTGGGGCGGCGGACCGCCCGGGCGCTGCTGGCCGGCGGGCGCGCCCGCCGGCCTCTGGTGACCCGGCCCGGGCTGGGCCGGAGGGCGCTGGGGCTGCTGGCCCGGGGGCGGGTTCTGCCCCTGCGGCCCGGCGTTCGGGGCGGAGGGGCGCTGGCCTCCCGGCGGACCGGCGGGGGGCGGCGAACCGCCCAACTGGCCGCTCAGGGAGGGTGGCGCGCCGGCCGCCCCGTGGGGTGCACCGGGCGGCGGGCCGCTGATGGGCTGGCCGCCAGGGGGCGTACCCGGAGGGCGGCCGGACGGCGGCGGCTGACCGGGGCCGGCGGGTGGCCGTTGTCCTCCCGGGCCGGGCCGTGGTGGATGCGGGCCGGGGCCGTGCGGCGGCTGCGGCGGGCGCTGCGCGCCTCCTCCCGGCCAGGACGGCGGCTGGTCTCCGCCGGGGCCGTGGTTCGCCGGACCCCCCTCGCGGGGGGCGTGGCCACTCGGTGGATCATTCACATCATGACGTGCACCACCGGGGTGGCGTTCGTCACGCGGTCCCCGGGGTGCGGGGCCGCCCTGCGGCGACCGGGGTTCCCGGTCACCCTGCGACCGGTTGTCATGTGCGTCGTTCACGAGTAGGGCCTCCCAAACTGACGCCCCATCCTGGCACGTCGTTCGGCGTTCTCGGCGGTTCCGGTGTGTTCTCGGCGCTGGTGGTGGTCACGGTGTGCTCACTCGGCGGCCGTCCACCGCCGGGAACCGCCGTCGCGCGATCCGCGCCCTCCCAAGACGTATGACTGCACCAGGTGGTTCCAGCCGCACGTCCGGCAGACCTCGACCACGTATACCGAGAACTCCTCGAACATGGTCGCCATCCGCGCCAGTTCCTGTGGCGCCCGCGCCGACCCCGCGGCGTGCTTGAGTTCGTCGCCGTAGATCCAGGAAACCCTGGTCAGCAACTCCTTCCGGCACATCGGGCAGGTCACGTCGCTTGGCTCGCCGTGGAACTTCGCCGCCCGCAGCAGGTACGGGCTGGCGTCGCAGACCTCCATCACCCCGACTCGACCCGAGTGCACGTCGGCGAGCAGCGCCCTGCGCTGCAACGCGTAGTCCACCACCTGTCGTTGGGTCCGCACGAGAACAGCGTACGTGCCCGGGGAAGGGGGGCCATGCGCTGATCGGGGGTCCTTCGGCTGCCGCCCGCACGGACCGTGACGGAGCGCACCGCGCGGGGCCGCTCACAAGTACGCACCCGATGTATCGACGCGATATAGTGGAGCGACGCATCAGTCAGTGTCGACGATGCACCGTACCTGGGTGAGTGGATCGGGGGTGTTGTGCTGGAACTGGCTGTCCTCGGCCTGTTGCATGAGGCGCCGATGCACGGGTACGAGCTCCGGAAGCGCCTCTTCACGCTCCTCGGCGGGTTTCGGGCGTTCTCCTACGGCTCCCTGTACCCCACGCTGCGGCGACTGCAACGTGCCGAACTCATCGCCGAGGACGGTGAGGACGCTCCGCCCCGAGCGTGGGGGCGACGCGCCAGGAAGGTGTACCGGCTCACCACGGAAGGCAAGGAACGCTTCGCCGACCTCGTCGCGGACGTGGGACCGCAGACCTGGGAGGACGCGTCCTTCGGGGTGCACCTCGCCTTCTTCTCCCGCACACCCGCGGAGGTGCGGATGCGCATCCTCGAGGGCCGTCGGCGGCACGTGGAGGAACGCCGGGAGGGCCTGCGGGCCGCGCTCGCGAGGGCCGGGCAGCAGATCGACCGGTACACGCGGGAGTTGCACCGGATGGGGTTGGAGACCTCCGACCGCGAGGTGCGGTGGCTGAACGAGTTGATCGCGCACGAACGGGACGAGGAGAGGCCGAACGTCGCCCCGGAGCCCCAGAGCCAGGCGGGAGACGGCCAGGCGGGACACGAGGCCGAGCGGGACACCGCGCCGCGGGAGCGGGAGCCGTGAGGGTTCCCGGCCCGACCAGGGCTGGCGTGAGCCAGCCGCACAGCACACCGGTCTTGGAAGACAGAGTGAAGGAGGACCCGGCCATGGGCGGAGAACGCCGCAGCGTACGGGTGGCAATCGTCGGCGTCGGCAACTGCGCGGCGTCGCTGGTGCAGGGCGTGCACTACTACCGGGAGGCGGCTCCCGACACCAACGTGCCCGGGCTGATGCACGTGCAGTTCGGTGACTACCACGTCCGGGACATCGAGTTCGTCGCGGCCTTCGACGTGGACGCCAAGAAGGTCGGCCACGACCTCGCCGAGGCCATCGTCGCCAGCGAGAACAACACCATAAAGATCTGCGACGTCCCCCCGGTGGGTGTCACCGTGCAGCGCGGCCACACCCTCGACGGCCTCGGTCGCTACTACCGCGAGACGATCGAGGAGTCGGACGAGAAGCCGGTCGACGTGGTGGAGGCCCTGCGGCAGAGCGAGGCCGACGTCCTCGTCTGCTACCTGCCCGTGGGGTCCGAGGAAGCCGCGCTGTTCTACGCCGACGCCGCCATCAGGGCGGGCGTGGCCTTCGTGAACGCGCTGCCGGTGTTCATCGCCTCCGACCCGGAGTGGGCCGAGCGGTTCAGGGCGGCCGGGGTGCCGATCGTCGGGGACGACATCAAGTCCCAGGTGGGGGCGACCATCACCCACCGGGTGCTGACCAGGCTCTTCGAGGACCGGGGCGTGCAGGTCGACCGGACCATGCAGCTGAACGTCGGCGGCAACATGGACTTCAAGAACATGTTGGAGCGCGACCGGCTGGAGTCCAAGAAGATCTCCAAGACGCAGTCCGTCACCTCCCAGGTCGACCGGGACCTCGGCAAGCGCAACGTGCACATCGGTCCCTCCGACTACGTGGAGTGGTTGGACGACCGCAAGTGGGCCTACGTGCGGCTGGAGGGCCGGGCCTTCGGTGACGTGCCGCTGAACCTCGAGTACAAGCTGGAGGTCTGGGACTCCCCCAACTCCGCCGGCATCATCATCGACGCCGTGCGCGCCGCGAAGATCGCCAAGGACCGAGGGGTGGCCGGCCCGGTGTACTCGGCGTCGTCCTACCTGATGAAGTCGCCGCCCACCCAGTACTCGGACTCGGTGGCCCGCGACAAGGTCGAGTCGTTCATCCGGGGCGAGATCGACGAGTGATCCACCCGCGTCGCGGATGACGGGGGCCACGCGGACGCGTGGCCCCCGTCTGCTCTGCCCCGCGGTCGCCGGACACCGGGTGTGGACCCGACGCGGTCCCCGGGTGGGTGCGGGCTGGCCAAGGTCGCGTGCCGCCGGCGACGCGCGGCGGGCTCGACCGGCGGGCGGGCGGCGTGGCAGCGGGACGGCGACCGGCCAGGGGTTCGGGTCGGCGGCCGCCGAGGGCGGTGGCGGCCGCGCGGGGTCGGGCGTCGACCCCGCTGGGAGCATTGGCCTCACGAGTCACAACGTCGTGGTGACCACCGTGGGATTCCGCTGACCAGGCCCAGGAGCTGGCACGTGGCGCGGTCGAAGCACGGCTGCCGGCGTGCGCGCGGGTGGTCGGGCCCGTCGTCAGCGTCCACCGGCGGGAGGGCGAGGTGCGGACGGACCAGGAGTGGCAGGTCGTCGGCAAGACCACGGCCGCCGCCACCGACCGGTTGGTGGAGCACCCGCGTTCCACCCACGGCTACGACGTGCCCGAAGTGATCGTCAGCCCCATCACCCGAGGGAACCCGGCCTACCTGTCCTGGCTGGACGAGGAGACCGCCTAGGCCCCGGTGGGTTCGGGTCCGCCAGCCCTGGTTCGACGCGCGGGCGAGGCCGGTGGTGCGAGCGGTCGTGCTCCACCTCCCGCCGGGGCCACGAGCGGGAGGTGGCGGGCGATGGCGCCGATCTCGTACTCGCGGTCGTCCGGTGGCGGTCGGGACATCCCCGGCCCCCGGCTGGGTGGTGGCACCGCTCGGTCGGTGGCGGCGGAAGCCTGGCGGCACGATGCTCGCGTGGGCGCGGCGTGGTGTTCCCCCGTCGTTCACCTCGCGGACGGCCGCCGCTCCTACGGTCGGCTCGTTCCCGTCGCCGAGCTCCCCGGAGGACCCCGTGTCCATCCCGCCACCCGGAGAACGCCGCACCATCCCCCTGCCGCTCGCCGCCGGGCACGTCGGCGGCCGCTCGGGCATCACCTGCCGGTACCGCTGCGCGGACGCCTGCGCGCACGACGCCCCCAACCGTTCCGACAACCCGTACTTCGGTGACCTCGTCCGCACGGCGATGAGCCGGCGCGGTGTGCTGCGTGCCGCCGCCGTGGTGACCGTCGGTGGTGGGGCGCTGGCGATGACGGCCGGCCAGGCGGCGGCCGTCGGGCCCGGCGGCCGCCAGGCCACGGCCCGCGGCGGTGGCTCGGGGCCCGCGATCGGCACGGACTTCGAGTCGGTCACGCCGAACACCGAGGACGCGGTGGTGATCCCGACCGGCTACCGGCAGCAGGTGATCATCCGCTGGGGTGACCCCGTGGTCGGGGACGCGCCCCGGTTCGACTTCGACCACCAGACGGCCGCCGCGCAGGAGGCGCAGTTCGGGTACAACTGCGACTTCGCCGGTCTGATCCCCCGGGACGCGCTGGGCCAGGACAACTGGCTGGTCGTCAACCACGAGTACACCACCGAACCGGAGATGTTCCGGGGTTACGACCCGGACGACCCGACCGAGGAGCAGGTGCGCATCGGTTGGGCCGCGCACGGCCTGTCGGTGGTGCGGGCGCTGCGGGACCCGGTGGCCGGCGGGCTGCGGGTCGTGCCCAGCCGGTACGGCCGCCGCATCACCGTCCGCACCCCGTTCGAACTGACCGGTCCGGCGGCGGGCAGCGAGCTGCTGCGGACGTCGGCCGACCCGACCGGGCGCACCGTGCTCGGCACGCTGAACAACTGCGCCGGCGGCGTCACGCCCTGGGGCACGGTGCTCTCGGGCGAGGAGAACTTCAACCAGTACTTCGGCAACGCCGACCAGGTGACAGACCCGGTGGCCGCGGAACGGCTGGCGCGTTACGGCATCAGTGGCGGCGCCAGCACCCGCAAGTGGGAGCGGTTCGACGACAGGTTCGACCTCGCGGTCGAACCGAACGAGGTCAACCGGTTCGGCTGGGTGGTCGAGGTCGACCCGAGCGACCCCGACTCGACTCCCGTCAAGCACACCGCCCTGGGCCGGTTCAAGCACGAGGGCGCCACCATCCGGCTGACCGAGGACGGCCGGGCCGTGGCGTACCAGGGGGACGACGAGCGCTTCGACTACCTCTACAAGTTCGTCTCCCGGGGGCGGATGGTGCCCGGGAACACCCGGGCGGCCCGCCGGCACAACATGCGCCTGCTCGACGACGGAACCCTGTACGTGGCGAGGCTGACGGGCGACAGCCCCGCCGAGGAGATCGACGGTTCCGGGGCGTTGCCCGCCGACGGCGAGTTCGGCGGGACCGGCGAGTGGGTCCCGCTGGCCAGGGGCGACCGTTCCCTCGTGCCGGGGATGACCGCGGAGGAGGTGTACGTCTTCACCCGCCTGGCCGCCGACCGGGTCGGCGCGACCAAGATGGACCGGCCCGAGGACGTCGAGGCGAACCCGGTCACCGGGCGGGTGTACGCGGCGTTGACGAACAACGCGAACCGGGGTGCCGCCGGCAGCGCCGGCCCGGACGAGGCCAACCCGCGAGCGGGGAACAAGCACGGTCACGTGCTGGAGTGGGAGGAGGCCGGCGGGGACGCGGCCGCGACCACGTTCCGGTGGCGGTTGCTGCTGGTGTGCGGTGACCCGGAGTCGCCGGACACCTACTTCGCGGGCTTCGACAAGAGCCAGGTCAGTCCGATCACCAGCCCGGACAACCTGGCCTTCGACGACCACGGGAACCTGTGGATCTCCACCGACTCCACCGGGGCGCTCGGCATCAACGACGGGCTGTACGTGGTCCCCACCGAGGGCGAACGCCGAGGTGAGCTGAAGCTGTTCCTCACCGTCCCCCGGGGTGCGGAGGCGTGTGGACCGATCGTCACCGAGGACCTCGTCACGGTCTGCGTGCAGCACCCGGGGGAGATCGACGGGTCGAGCGCGGAACGGCCGGGCTCGGACTGGCCGGACGGTGGTGGCGCGAACCCCCGCCCGTCGGTGGTGGGGGTGTGGCGCACCGGCCCGGGTGGACGGGGAGTCGGCCGGATCGGCCGGTGACGAGCCGGGGCGCCCCCGGTTCGGGGCGGGGGCGCCCCCCCACCACCAGCCCGGCCCCGTCTGGCTGGCCGTCGCGACGGGTGCGGGACGGCCCCCGTCTGGTCGGGTCGGCCGGACGAGGCGCGGGAGTGACCCCGGGACCCCGGACTCGGTCGGACGGGTCGGCTGCGGGACGAATACGGTCGGGGCCATGACTTCCTCTCGTCCCCTAGCCCTGATCACCGGCGCCTCCCGAGGGGTGGGTGCCGCCGTCGCCCGGGAGTTGGCGCCGACGCACCGGCTGTTGCTCGGTGGCCGGGACACGCCGACGCTCCACGAGACCGTGTCCTCCGTGGAGGGTGCGGAGCCGTTCGCGGTGGAGCTGACCGATGCGGCCTCGCTGGCGGACGCGGTGCGCGGCATCGACCGGCTCGACGTTCTGGTGCACAGCGCGGGAGTCGCCGAGATCGGTGCCATCGCCGACCAGGGTGGTGAGGTCTGGCGGCGGACGATGGAGGTCAACGTGATCGCCGTCGTGGAGCTGACGAGGCTGTTGCTTCCGGCGTTGCGGGCGGCCGGGGGGCACGTGGTGCTCGTCAACTCGGGAGCGGGGCTGCGGCCCCCGAACCCGGGGTGGGGTTCCTACGCGGCCAGCAAGCACGCGTTGCGCGCCTTCGCGGACGCGTTGGGGGTCGAGGAGCGGGAGCACGGCGTCCGGGTCACCTCCGTCTTCCCGGGGCGGGTGGCCACGGACATGCAGCGCCAGGTGCGGGCGGCCGAGGGGACCGACTACGTGCCGGAGCACTACCTGCGGCCGGAGACGGTGGCCAGGGCGGTCGGCCAGGCGCTGTCGACACCCGCTGACGGGCTGACGACCGAGATCGTGCTGCGCCCCGCCTGATCCGGGCGGGGGTCCGGCGGCCCCGGCCGTTGGGGCCGGGTCGTCGCTCGGGGTGCCTCCGCGACGGCGTCCCGGCCGGGCGCGGGTTCGCCTCGGTCGACGTCGTGCTCGCCCGTGCCGAGGGGGTGGACTTCGGCCAGCGCCGCCCGGAGCCGGGCCACCTCACCGGGCGGCGGTGAGTGGTCGGGAGCGCGGTGCCGGCTGAGGCTCGTACCGGTTGGGGCGGTGCCAGCGGGCCGGACGGCTCCGGCGCCGTGTCGTCCCGCGCGGGGGTCGTCCCGCCGCGAGCGCGGGGTGCCGAGCGCGGGGTGGGCCGCGGCGATGGCGGTCCTGCCCGTGCGCGGACCGCGAGGTGCCGACGTTGGCCCGGGAACCCGGGGGCGGGGCCAGGGCTGCCCGGGGAGGTGACCCTTGCGTCCCCTCGGCGTCGTTCGTCCGCGTCCTCGGCGCCCGACGTCGTCCGGGTGGAGGGCGTGACGTGCCGCCCGTACGGGTTGGAGGGGGCGTGGGGCGGTCGGCCTCCACGAACGCGGTGGAGGTGACATCCCGCCTCGGAGTCGGTGCGTACCGGGGCGGGGGATGTGTCCCGCTGGTCAGCGGGAGGGTGACCTGGAAATTGGAAGACCCCGCAGTGCTGCCAGGTCGGGGGTCCGCCAGCACCGCAGGGTCACAATGCTCATCGTAAGACCACCCGAACGTGTTACACCCACGGACTTTGTGAGCCACGTCACCGAACTGGTTGGGGGTGGTCTCGGGGGGTCAGCGCTGGATCGTCTCGTGGCGCTGCTGGATCATCAACAGCTCGTCGCGCAGCGCCGGGCTGCTCGCGGCGTTGTCGATGGCGCGCTGGATCGCGCGGCGGCCACGGTTCCGGGCGCGGCGGGCTCGAAGGGTGGCGGCGATGTTCATGGTGATCGTGACCTCTTTGTGTGTTGACTTGATGTTCGATTCCTATTATGGCCCATCGCGGGCCAAGATTCACCCGATTCGTCGGTGACATGGTCCACATGCCGAAGATTGTCCGGTGGCTAACGTTCCGGGCCGGACGACCGATACCCAGGTAATAGCGTCCGCCCGGTGCGCGTCCCGCGCGCGTGCCAGGGAACCGGTCGGCGAGTGGGCGGTGCGGGTCGCGCGAGCCCGCCCCGGTCGCCACCGGAGCCAGGGCCCCGCCGCCCCTACGTCGGGCGGTCACCCCACCCGACCCCCGCCGCCGGCATCCGCCAGGAGCGTTGCGCCCGGCCGGCGACCACGGTTGGGTGGATGTCGTGACTGAGGTAGTGACCCACGGGTCGGGAGAAGCCGTCCGCATCGCCGATCGGGCGTGGCTGGTCGCCACCTTCGCCGCGGCGGGGGAGGACCGGAGCACGGCGGTCAACGAGCTGGGACGCCGGGTCGGTGATGTCGAGGCGATGCTGCGCCGTCCGGGAGTGGCGGTGCGTTCCCGGCGGCTGTCCGTCCGCGCGAACTGGGAACGCAACCGCCGGGTCGGGTGCCGGGCCGAGCAGCACTACCAGCTGCTGGTCACCGACACGGCAGCGCTGGAGGAGCTGAGCTCGGCACTGCTCGCACGGGAGCCCGAGAGCCTGAGCGGCCCGAACTGGGAGCTGACCTCGGACGCCGAGGCCGTGCGGGAGGCGCAGCACAACGCCGTCGCCGACGCGCGGCGCCGCGCGGAGGGCTACGCGGTCGCCCTGGGACGTCGTCTGGGCAGCCTCCTGCGGATCAGCGACGCGGAAGCGGAACGGGTGCAACCACGGGGTGCCTACGGTGGCGCGCCGATGGCGGCCCGCTCCGGGGCGGCGCCGGACGTCCGCGAGTTGAACCTGGAGCCCCAGGAGGTGACGGTCACCGCCCGCTGCGTCACCACCTGGTCCCTGCTGGACTGACGCCCGAGCCGGGTCGGCCCGTCACCGCTCGCCGGAGGGCAGCCGGAACGGCGAGGTCGCCGACCGGATGTCGGGGAGCGGCGCACGGCGAACAGCGCACCGGGCGGCCTCGTGGGGCCGCCCGGCGGCACGCCGCTCCCCGGACCTGCCTGCCGGCCGGGGGGTCAGAAGGTCAGTGCCATCCCGGGGTCGGCCAGCAGCGCGCCGACGTCGGCGAGGAACTGGGAACCCTGCTGCCCGTCGACCACCCGGTGGTCGAAGCTCAGCGCCAGCTGGCAGACCTTCCTGGGCACGATCTGCCCGTCCACCACCCACGGCATGTCGCGGATCGCACCCAGCGCGAGGATCGCCGACTCACCGGGGTTGATAATGGGCGTTCCCGTGTCGACCCCGAACACGCCCACGTTCGTGATGGTGAAGGTGCCGCCCAACATGTCCGCCGGCGCCGTCCTCCCCTCCCGTGCCGTCGTGGCCAGGTTCTCCAACGCCGACGCGAGTTCGCGCAGCGTCAGCCGGTGCGCGTCCCGGACCTTCGGCACGACGAGGCCACGCGGGGTGGCCGCCGCGATACCGAGGTGCACGGAGGACTTGTAGACGATCTCGCCGCTCTCCTCCTCCCAGGCCGCGTTCACGTCCGGGGTGCGCCGCACGGCGAGGCACACGGCCTTCGCGGCGAAGGCCAGCGGGGTGAGCCTGACGTCCCGGAAGTCCGGGTGGTTCCTCAGCCTGGCCCGCAGGTCCATCATCGGCGTCACGTCGACGGTGAGGAACTCGGTGACATGGGGAGCGGTGAAGGCGCTGCGCACCATGGCCTGGGCGGTCGCCTTCCGCACCCCGCGCACCGGGACCCGCCGATCCGGGGCCTCGGGCTGGAACGGGGCGCCCGAGGTGGGCACCTCGGGCTCGGTGACCACGGCGTTCTCCACGTCGTCCCTGGTGATCACGCCGCCGGGCCCGCTGCCCCGCAGCGAGCGCAGGTCGACGCCCAGGTCCTTGGCGAGCTTGCGCACCGGCGGCTTCGCGAGCGGAACGGTGCCCGTCCGCCGCTCCGCCTCGGGAGGTGCCGGAGCGGTCGCCGGGTCCGGGGCCGGAGCGGTCGCCGGGGCGGGCGACGCGGAGGCTGCCGGCCGCTCCGGTCGGGCAGGCGCGGCCTGCTTCCTGGTCCGCCGTCGAGCGGGCCCGGTCCGGGCACCGTAACCCACGAGGGCGGCCACCCTGCCGTTGTCCGACTCCTGGCCGGCCCCCGCGTCGGAGGAGGAGCCGTCCGCCTCCGACGGGGGCCCGTCCCCACCGACGTCGATCGCGATGATCGGCACGCCGACCTCGACGACCTGCCCGACCGGGGCGAGGAGGTCGGAGACGGTGCCCGCGTAGGGGCACGGCAGTTCCACGACGGCCTTGACCGTCTCGATCTCGACGATCGTCTGGTTGACCTCGACGGTGTCACCGGGACCGACGTGCCACTTGACGATCTCGGCCTCGGTCAGGCCCTCGCCCGTGTCGGGCAGCGGGAAGTGCTTGATGCGCGACATGCTCTCCCTCACCAGCCCAACGACTGCTCGACGGCGTGCAACACCCGGTCCAGGTCGGGCAGGTACTCCTCTTCCAGCTTGCTCGGCGGGTAGGGGGTGTCGAAACCGGTGACGCGGACCACGGGTGCCTCCAGGGAGTAGAAGCACTCCTGCTGGACCCTGGCCGCGATCTCGGAGGCGATGGACGACTCGCCGGGAGCCTCGCTGGCGACCACCAACCGGCCGGTGCGGCGCACCGACTCGTGGACCGGCTCCAGGTCGAGGGGGGAGAGCGTCCGGAGGTCGATGACCTCCAGGTCGTGCCCCTCCTGCTCGGCGGCGGACTCGGCCGCCTCCAGGCACGTCTTCACCATCGGCCCGTAACAGGCGATGGTGGCCGTGCCGCCCCGCCGCAGCACCCGGGAGGAGTGCAGCGGGACGGGCGTCGCGGTGAGGTCCAGCTCCGCCTTCTCGTGGTACCGGCGCTTCGGCTCGAAGAAGAGCACCGGTTCGTCGGACTCGATGGCCTGCTGGATCATCCAGTAGGCGTCGACCGGGTTGGAACAGGCGACGACCTTCAGCCCGGCGGTGTGGGCGAAGTACGACTCGGGCGACTCGGAGTGGTGTTCGACGGCGCCGATCCCACCACCGAAGGGAACACGGATGACGACCGGCATCCGGATGCGGCCCTGGCTGCGGTAGTTCAGCTTCGCCAGCTGGCTGACGATCTGGTCGAAGGCGGGGAAGATGAAGCCGTCGAACTGGATCTCGCACACCGGGCGGTAGCCCCGGATCGCCAGGCCGATCGCGGCGCCGACGATGCCGGACTCGGCCAGCGGGGTGTCCAGCACCCGCTGCTCACCGAAGTCCTTCTGGAGGCCGTCGGTGATCCGGAAGACACCGCCGAGCCGGCCGATGTCCTCCCCCATGAGGATCACCTTCGGGTCGCGCTCCATCGCCGCGCGCAGACCCAGGTTCAGCGCCTTCCCGATCGTCACCTTGCTCGGGGCCTGCCCGGGGTCGGACCCGTCGGCGGGGCGCGGACGGGATCGGGCGTCCACCTCGGTCATCACCGCTCACCTCCGGTCTGCTCGAACTGGGACAGGTACGTGAGGAACTCGTCGCGCTGGGCGGAGACCGCGCTGCTGCCGTTCGCGTACACCTCGGAGAACATGCGGTCGGCGGAGGGGACCGGCATCCGTTGGCAGTACTCCCGCAGGCGGGCCGCCAGCGCGTCGGACTCCCGCTCGACCTCCGCGAAGTAGTCGCCGTCCGCCCACTGCTGGCGGTGCAGGTACGCCTTGACCCGCTCGATCGGGTCCTTGAGCTTCCACGCCTCCAGTTCGTCGGCCAGCCGGTAGCGGCTGGGGTCGTCGGAGGTCGTGTGGGCGTCCATCCGGTAGGTGAAGGCCTCGATGAGGACCGGCCCGTTCCCGCTGCGGCACTCCTCCAACGCCCACCGCGTGACGGCGAGCGTGGCCAGCACGTCGTTGCCGTCAACCCGGATCCCGGGGAAGCCGTAGCCGCTGGCCCGCTGGTAGAGGGGGATGCGGCTCTGCCGCTCCATCGGTTCGGAGATGGCCCACTGGTTGTTCTGGCAGAAGAAGACGACGGGGGCGTCGTAGACGGCGCCCCAGACGAAGGCCTCGTTCACGTCGCCCTGGCTGGTCGCGCCGTCGCCGAAGAAGACGACGGTGGCCTCGGCGTCGGCGCTGTCGTGCCCGTCACCGATCCGACCGTCGAACCGCTGGCCCATGGCGTAGCCGACCGCGTTCAGGCACTGGTTGCCGATGACGATCGTGTAGGGGTGGAAGCGGGTGGCCATCGGGTCCCAGCTGCCGTGGTCGGTGCCCCGGAAGATGCCGAGCAGCTCGGTGGGGTCGATGCCCCGGCACCAGGCCACTCCGTGCTCCCGGTAGCTGGGGAAGGCCATGTCCCTGGGGCGCATCGCCCGGCCGGCGCCGATCTGCGCGGCTTCCTGGCCCAGCAGCGGGACCCAGATGCCCAGCTGGCCCTGCCGCTGGAGCGCGTTGGACTCGCGGTCGGCTCGACGGACCAGGACCATGTCCCGGTACAGCCCGCGCAGCTCGTCGGGCGTGATGTCGATGTCGAAGTGGGGGTGCGCCACCCGCTCCCCCTCGGGGGTCAGCAGCTGCACGAGGTCGGGGCCACCTTCGCTGGTGGCGCGTAGTCCGGCTATCACTTGCTCCGCCGTGGGTCGGGCCGCTGTGGCGGCTGGGGGACTCCCTGACGGTGACTCCGGCCCAGCCGCGTCGGGCGGCTGGGGTTTCGTCCAGTACTCCGGCGACGACATACGTGTCTCCCTCAAGGTGGGGCCGCGCGTCCTGGCTTGTGGCCGTGAGCGCGGGTACGCCGACAGACGAGATCACCGCCCTGGTGGGACGGGATGCCGATCGTCGGCGCTGACGGATCGCTTCCGCCATATTGGCATGGCGCGAGCCCGGACCGTGAGCCCGAACACAGCTCTTTTTCCTGGCTAAGAGATCGTGGTTCCTACTAAGAGTGGTTCCGACTACGCGTGCTCCGACTAAGCGGGGTTCCGACAGACGGACCTCGTCCTACCTGCGGGAACGGCCCCGGTGCTCCGGCCGGCCGCGGTGGCCCTTGCGTGGTACCGGTACCGGGGCCGAGGATCTGGCACGTGCCTGAGACAACCCCGCGCCCCGCCTCCACCCCGTCCACCGAGGCCCTCTCCGAGGCCGTCGAACGCCGGTGGACCGAGGACGTCGTGCCCAGCCTGTCCGAGCTGGTCGCCATCCCCGCCCTCTCCCCGGTCTTCGACGAGGACTGGGAGGCGAACGGCCAGCTCGACGCCGCCATCGACCACGTCAGGGCGTGGCTCGCCCAGCGCCCGATCGCGGCGGAAGCCACCGTCCGCACCGTGCGGCTGCCCGGGCGCACACCGGTGCTCCTCATCGACGTCGCGCCCACCGAGGCGGCCGTGGACCGGGGGACGGTCCTGCTCTACGGCCACCTGGACAAGCAGCCGCCGGTCGGCGGCTGGTCGGAGGGCCTGGGGCCCTGGACCCCGGTGCTCAGGGACGGCCGCCTGTACGGGCGGGGGGCGGCGGACGACGGCTACGCCGGGTACGCCGCGGTCGCGGCGCTCGAGGCGGTCCGTGAGCTGGGCGCCGACCACGGCCGGGCGGTCGTGCTGCTGGAGACGGGGGAGGAGTCCGGTTCGCCGGACCTGCCCGCCTACCTGGAGCACCTCCGCCCCGAGCTCGGCGAGGTCGAGCTGGTGGTGTGCCTGGACTCCGGGGCCGGTGACTACGAGCGGCTGTGGCTGACCACCTCGCTGCGCGGGATGGCGCAGGTCACCGTCACCGTCCGCGTGCTCGACGCCGGTCAGCACTCGGGGCTGGCGAGCGGGGTCGCCCCGAGCTCGTTCCGCGTGCTCCGGCAGCTCCTCGACAGGCTCGAGGACTCGGCCACGGGGGAGGTCCTGCTGCCCGAGCTGGTGGTGGAGGTCCCAGCCGACCGGGTCGCCGAGACCAGGGCCGCCCTGGACGCCGTTCCCACGCTGGTCCTCGACAACGTCCCCCTGCCCGAGGGGGTGCGGCCGGTGGTGGACGACCCGCTGGAGCAGGCGCTCAACAACACGTGGCGCCCCACCCTGTCCGTGATCGGCGGCGACGGGCTGCCCACCCCGGCGGAGGCGGGCAACGTGCTGCGGCCCCAGACCACGCTGGCGCTGAGCTTCCGCCTGCCGCCGACCGCCGACCCCGAGGCCGCGCTGGCGGCCGTGAGCGCCGCCCTCACCTCGGACGTGCCCTACGGGGCGTCCGTCGAGCTGAGCCGGACGGAGTGCGGCCCCGGCTGGAACGCGCCCGACCTGGCGCCCTGGCTGCGCTCGGCCCTGGACCGGGCCGGCGCGGAGGTGTTCGGGGCCCCGTGGCTGACGCTGGGACTGGGCGGGTCGATCCCGTTCATGGGACTGCTCCAGGACGCCTACCCGTCCGCGCAGTTCGTGGTGACCGGAGCGCTGGGCCCCGGCAGCAACGCGCACGTCCCCGACGAGTCGCTGCACCTGGCCTACGCGGCGCGGGTGACGACGGCGGTGGCGATGGTCCTCGCGGCACACGCCCGGGGGTGATGTCCGGCGGTCGAAAACCGCTCACGGAGAAGCTCGGGAATTCCGACAAGATCATTCCTTGTGGCTCGCGTGAGTGATACCTCCGGCGACGGAAGGTGACCGGTCGGGAAACGGAGAACACGGTTTCGCGTCAACTGTTCTCAGATCGCGCTTCCGGGTGCGAGGATGCGCACGTTTTCGCCCGGACAAGTGTGTGGGGGTCTCCGTGTCGCGGTCGTCGCTCCGTCGCGCGTTCGTCCTGCTGGCCGTCCCGGCTCTGCTCGTCGCGGGGTGCGGCGGGGAGCCGGTGGACGGCGGGAGCGCGGTGGGTGGTGCGGACCCCCGGGTCGAGCTGGTGCGGCCGGGCACGCTCTCCACGTGTGTCCGGCTGCCCTTCGAACCCTTCGAGTTCCGCGACCCCGACTCCGGGGAGATCGTCGGCTTTGACATCGACCTGGGTGGGTTCATCGCCGAGGAACTCGGGGTGGAGCAGGAGATCGTCGAGACCTCCTTCGCCCGGATCACCAGTGGGGCCGACCTCGACGACGGCGTCTGCGACATCGCGATCAGCGGGGTCACCATCACCGAGGAACGGGCGCGGGACGTCGACTTCGGCGAGCCCTACTTCAACTCGAGCCAGGCCCTGCTCGCGGGCGTGCACGAGGAGATCACCGGTATGGCGGATCTGCACGGGCGTCGGCTCGGTGTCAAGGAGGGCACCACCGGCGAGGCGTACGCCGTCGACCACAACGAGCGCAACGGTTCGCTGGTGGAGCTGGTGCGGTTCCCCGACCAGACGGAACTCACCTCGGCGGTGCGCTCGGGCCTGGTCGACGCCGTGCTCTCCGACAACGGCCCGCTCTACGGGTTCGCGCGGGTCTACCGGGACACCTCGGTGAAGGTGCAGATCGACACCGGTGAGCAGTACGGGTTCGCGGTGCGCCGGGGGAACACCGCCCTGCTGGACGTGGCGAACGAGGTGCTGGCGGCGATGCGCGCCGACGGGAGGCACGTCGAACTGCACCGGACCTGGCTGGGCGTCACGCCGAACCAGCTCTGACCGGGGGGACCTCGGGCGCCGGGTGCCCGGACGCGGCCTCGACGCGCCAATGTGACCACACCGTGCCGGACGAGGGTTTCCGGCCGGCCCGCGCGTTCGTGGCAAGAAAACGCTCGATTACTCCTTTCGGGGTTACATTCTTGGTGTCGGTCGTGATATCCGTACTCCGCGTCACCATTGTTCATCCGATGGTTATTTATTTTTCCGCCGTTCGGTGCGAAGATGCAGGGCGCCGTTAATCGGGAAGTGTTCGGGAGTACGCCTTGGCAGAGCACACGCGTCGCCTGTCCGCGATCGCCCTCGTGGCATCCTCCCTCGCCGCGCTCGCCGCGTGCGGGCAACCGGGGCAGACGCTCGACGCCGCCACGCCCAGCTCGCCGGCGGTCACCCTCGTCGACGCCGGCACGCTGCTGACCTGCACACACCTTCCCTACGAGCCGTTCCAGTCCCTGGACGGCGACACCGGGGACATCGTCGGGTTCGACGTCGACCTCGGAGATCTGGTGGCCGACAGGTTGGGGCTGGAGCAGCGTGTCGTCGACGTCCCCTTCGACCGCATCACCAGCGGAGCGGCCCTCGAGGACGGGACCTGCGACATCGCCTTCGCGGGCATGACCATCACCGAGGAACGCGCGGAGGTCCTCGACTTCGGCGTCCCCTACTTCAACGCCAACCAGGCCCTGCTCGCCGACTGGGACTCCACGATCGCCGGCCTCGACGACCTGCACGGCGGGGGGAGACTCGGAGTCCAGGAGAACACCACCGGCGCCGACTACGCAGGACGGTACGCGACCGAACACGACGCCGCGCCCACGATCCACACCTACCGCGACCTGCCCGCGCTGACCCAGGCCCTGCGCGCCGGCGAGATCGACGCCGCACTCGCCGACAACGGACCCCTCTACCACTTCGCCAGGAGCCACCGGAACACCTCGGTGAAGGTCGAGATCGACACCGGCGAGCAGTACGGGTTCGCCGTGCGCAGGGGGAACACCGAACTCCTCACCGTCGCGAACGAGGTCCTGGCGGGCATCCGCCAGGACGGGCGGTACGAGGAACTGCACCGGAAGTGGTTCGGCGTGACACCGAACCAGTGGTGACCTGGGCGGCGCCGCTCGCCCAGGCGTGCCGTCACCGTCTACGGTGCGTCCAGTCCATCGGCACAACCGGATGAAATCGAGGAAAAGTACATTGCGTCGTCGTAGCGGACAGCGGAGCGGAGCCCTCGCCCCGGTAGCCCTGGTCCCCGCCCTCGCCCTGGTGCTCGCCGGGTGCGGCGGCGGTGAGCAGGGCGTCGAGGTGGATGGCGTCCCCATCGTCGAGGAGGGAGCGCTCAAGACCTGCACCCACCTGTCGTACCGGCCCTTCCAGTTCAACGAGGGTGGCGAGGTCGTCGGTTTCGACGTGGATCTCGTCGATCTGGTGGCCGAGGACCTGGGGCTCGAGCAGCAGATCGTCGACATCTCCTTCGACACCATCACCTCCGGCGCGGCCCTGGACACCGGGGAGTGCGACGTGGCCGCGGCCGGGATGACCATCACCGACGCGCGGTCGGAGAACTTCGACTTCTCCGACCCGTACTTCGACGCCAGGCAGGCGCTGATCACGACCGCCGACTCGGGCATCACCGGGGTCGACGACCTCGCGGGTGGCTCGGTCGGAGTGCAGAACGACACCACCGGCAAGGACTGGGCCGAGGCGGAACTGGCCGACGGCACCGAGATCCGCAGCTACGACGACCTGCCGCTGCTGCTGGCGGCCGTCGAGACCGGTGAGGTCGACGCGGGGATCAACGACAACGGCGTCCTGTACGACGCGGCGAACGAGAACGACACCTTCGCCGTGGTCGCCGACATCGAGACGAACGAGCAGTACGGCATCGGGGTCCGCAAGGACAACGACGCGCTGCGGGAGCGGATCAACGAGGTGCTCCAGGCGGCCAGGGAGGACGGCCGCTACGAGGAGATCTACGTGAAGTGGTTCGGCGTGGCGCCGGAGGGCGTCGGCACCGACGCCACGGTGGACGAGGACGAGGAGGCCAGCGACGAGTCCGAGGCCGCCGACGAGTCCGAGGCGTCGGGCGCCTCCGAGAGCGCCGACGCGCCCGCCCTCTCCGAGGACCCCGAGAGCTGACCCGTCGTGACCGGGGCCGGCGTGTGGACGCCGGCCCCGCCGCCTACCCGGCACCTTCTGGAGAACTGACCACATGTCGCGTGACACCGAGCTGGGCGACACCCAGCACCGGGACCAGGAACCGCCCGGTGAACCCGGCCGACGAACCCCGGCGCCCACGGCGCCTCCCCGACGACGGATGAGCAAGCGACAGCGGGCGAGGCTCTTCCGCGGCATCCAGTACGGCATCCTCGTGGTCGCGTTGCTGGTGCTCGTTCTCGCCGCTGACTGGGACAGCCTCGGACGGGCCTTCTTCGACCCCGCCGTCATCGTCAACCAGTTCCCCGAGGTCATGACGGTGGCCCTGGTCAACACGATCACCTACACCGCGATGGGCTTCGCGTTCGCCCTCGCGTTCGGTCTGGTGATCGCGCTGATGAGGCTGTCCTCGGTCGGTCCCTACCGCTGGATCGCCACCCTCTACATCGAGTTCTTCCGTGGGCTCCCGGCGCTGCTGGTGTTCCTCGCGTTGGGTGTCGGGGTCGGTTACGCCTTCGGACTCAACCTGGACCGCAGCATCTCGATCATGCTGGCGTTGGGGCTCGTCGGTGGCGCCTACATCGCGGAGACGATCCGCGCCGGTATCCAGGCGGTGCCCAAGGGGCAGGTCGAGGCGGCGCGTTCGTTGGGGATGAGCCCGGCGAGGACGATGATCACCGTGGTGATCCCGCAGGCCTTCCGGATCATCCTGCCCCCGCTCACCAACGAGCTGATCCTGCTGACCAAGGACTCGTCGCTGGCCTTCATCCTCGGCAGCACGCTCGCGCAGCACGAGCTGACCCAGTTCGCCCGCAACGCCCTGAACACCGACCGCAGTCTGACCCCGATCGTGGTGGCCGGCTTCTGCTACCTCATGATCACCCTTCCGCTGTCCTACCTGTCCCGGCGCCTGGAGCGGCGGTTCGGCAAGGGCGCGAAGACGGGACCAGGGAGGGAATGAGCATGAGCGACACCACACGACCGGTGGTCGAGATCTCCGGTCTGCACAAGAGCTTCGGTTCGCTCCAGGTCCTCAAGGGGGTCGACCTCCAGGTCAGGCGCGGGCAGGTCGTCTGCGTCATCGGACCCTCCGGCTCCGGGAAGTCGACCCTGCTGCGCTGCGTCAACCTCCTCGAGGAGCCCTCGAGCGGCAGCGTGGTGGTCAACGGGGTCGAGCTGACCGACCCGGACTGCGACATCGACGCCGCGCGGGTGCGGATCGGCATGGTGTTCCAGTCGTTCAACCTCTTCGCGCACCTGTCGGTCCTGGAGAACCTGACGGTCGCCCAGCGCAAGGTGCTCCGCCGGTCGAAGGAACAGGCCGAGGAGGTCGCCCGGCGCAACCTCGCCAGGGTGGGGCTGACCGACAAGGAACACTCGATGCCGGCGCAGCTGTCCGGTGGGCAGCAGCAGCGGGCGGCGATCGCCAGGGCGCTGTCGATGGACCCCGAGGTGATGCTGTTCGACGAGCCCACCTCGGCGCTGGACCCCGAGCTGGTCGGCGACGTCCTCGGCGTGATGCGGCAGCTGGCCGAGGAGGGCATGACGATGCTCGTGGTCACCCACGAGATGCAGTTCGCCCGTGAGGTCGCCGACCAGGTCGTCTTCATGGACGGCGGCGGGATCATCGAACAGGGCGATCCGGCCGACGTCATCGGGGCACCCAGCCACGAACGGACCCGCACCTTCCTCAGCAGGGTGCTCGACCCCACCCACCACGGGCCGAGCGACCCGACCGGGTGACCGGAACGGTGGGGGTGTCACCGGTCCGACACCCCCACCGGCTCCGGTGCCGAGTGGTGATCCGGGGTCAGCGGCGGTACACCCAGAGCGCTCCGATCAGCATCCCCAGCACCAGCACGCCGGCCAGCGCGGTCCACAACGGGAGGTCGACGACCGGGACGAGCAGCCGGATCGCCACCTCGTCGCGGTTCTGCACGATGAAGACGACCGCGAGCACGCCGAGGAGGAGGCCCACCACCAGGCGGGTCAACGACCGACGTCGAGCGCGGTCCTGGTCCTCCGCCGGCCGGGTCGGGCCGGTCCGCTCTGACCACCGCATCACGCCTCCCGGATCCGGGTCGGACGGGGCCTGGTGCGTCCGACGCTACGCCTGGACCGGAGGGCCGGCCAGCGCCGCGCCAGGGCCGAGGCCGGGCTGATCGGCGGGCGGCCGACCGCCCACGGTGGCGGCGCCTCGCGGGCTGCTGGGACGCGTGGCACTCGGGTTAGGGTGCCTGCCGTGACAGCAGCCACCCCCTCCCCAGCTCCGGTTCCCCCCGACGACACCTACCTGCGCGCGCTGAACGAGGCGACCGCGCGGGCCGTCGCGGCGGCGGAACCCCTGACGTCGCCCTTCGCCGGCGCGGACACCGAGGTCGGTCAGCTCGTGGGCGCGGAGCTGGGGCGGCACGAGGACGCGTTGCTGGCGCTCAGCCACGACCTCCACGCCCACCCCGAGGAGGGCTTCGAGGAGCACCGGTCCGCTGGCGTCGTCGCCGAGCTGGTCCGCGCGGCCGGGCACGAGGTGACCGTCGGTGTCGGCGGGCTGGACACCGCGGTGCTGGCGACCTCGGGCAGCGGCGGCCCGCACATCGCCGTCCTCGCGGAGTACGACGCCCTCCCCGGGATCGGGCACGGCTGTGGGCACAACATCATCTGCTCCAGCGCGGTCGGCGCGTTCCTCGCCGCCGCCCCGGCGGTGGCGCGCACCGGCGGCCGGGTCTCGCTGCTGGGCACGCCCGCCGAGGAGGGGGGCGGCGGCAAGGAGTTCCTGGCACGGGCCGGCGTCCTCGACGACGTCGACGCCGTGGTGATGCTGCACCCGTTCTCCCACGACGTGGCGATGCACCCCTTCCTGGGGCGTCGTCAGCTGGAGATGGTCTTCCACGGAGTGGCGGCGCACGCGTCCGCCCAGCCCTTCATGGGGCGGAACGCGCTGGACGCCGCCGTGGCCGCCTACCAGGGGGTGGCCGCGTTGCGGCAGCACCTGCCCGACAGCGACCGCGCGCACGGCGTCTTCACCGACGGTGGAGCCCGGCCCAACGTCGTGCCGGACCGGGCGGCACTCCGCTTCTACCTGCGGTCCGCCCGACCCGAGACGCTGCGCGACCTGGCGGGCCGGGTGGCGGCGGTCGCGCAGGGAGCGGCGCTGGCACATGGCTGCGGTGTCGAACTCCGCTGGGACGAGCGGCCGCCCTACCTGCCGATCCGCTTCAACGAGGCCCTCGCCCGGCGCTGGGCGACGCACCAGGAGAGCCGGGGGCGACGGTCGCTGCCCCCGAACGTGGTGCCCTCCTCCCTCACCGGGTCGACCGACCTGGGCAACCTCAGCTTCCGGGTGCCGGCGATCCACCCCATGATCGCGATCGGCCACCCGGCGATCTCGATGCACACCGTGGAGTTCGCGGAGGCCGCCGCTGGCCCTTCGGGGGACCGGGCGGTGCTCGACGGCGCCTTCGGGCTCGCGATGACGGCGGTCGACTACCTCGCCGACGACGAGCTGCGCGCGGCGGTCCAGGAGGAGTTCGCGGCGGCCGGCGGCCCGTTGGACGTTCCTCGGTTCTTCGACTGACCGGTTGGGGGACACCGGCGGCCCTCCTCCTACCCTGGGGGCGCGCCGCCCGGGGCGGTCGCGGTCCGAACGGGCCGGACCGACCCGCCCTCGGCCCGGGCACCGGAACGGCCCGGTCCTGACGTCGTCCCGTGGGGCGCCTGGCGGAACGCCCGCGTTCGGGGCCTGGTGCGCGCCCGGCCCGGCCGTGGTGGTTCCCCGGGTGCCCGCGTCGGTTCGGGGACTCGGACCTGGGCGGCGTGGGGACGGGCCTCGGCGGCCTCGCGTCCCCCGCCGCTCCGACCGCCCCGTGCTCCCGGTGGTTCGCCGCCGCGCCCCGGTCGGCCCCCCGGTGGGCGCGGAGGTTCGGTCGGGGGCCGCGCCAGGCCCCCGGCCCTCCGCCTGGACCCCTGCCGACGTCGTGGGCCGGCCTTCCCACCAGTCCCGGCCCCCGGTCCGCCCCGGCCGTCCCGGGAGTACCCACGTTCGGCTGATTGCTCGTGATCTCCCTTGTGGCGCCTCAGGTCCACCCGAAGGGTGTGCACCGGCGTACGGCACGGGGAGGTGGCGCGGATGGCGCGTGGTGGGCGGGGACGCGGGAGCGGTGGGGCTACCTCCGCCGGCGTCGGCGGCGTGTTGGGGTGGATCGAACGGGTCGGGAACCGGCTGCCGGAGCCCTTCGTGTTCTTCGCCCTGCTCACCCTGCTGGTCGGCGTCGTCTCGACGGTGCTGGCCGCCTTCGGTGCCGCCGTGGTGGTGCCGGGGGAGGACGGGGTCACCGAGGTGCGCGGCGGTTTCTCCGCCGAGGGCATCCGCTTCCTGTTCACCGAGATGCCGGCCAACTTCATCGGTTTTCCCCCGATGGAGACGGTGGTGACGATCATGCTCGCCGTGGGGTTGGCCGAGCGGACCGGGATGTTGACGGCGCTCGTCCGGATCGCGTTCGCCCGGGCACCCCGGGGGCTGCTCCCCTACGCGGTCGGCCTCGTGGGCGTGTCCGGCAGCGTCATGTCGGACTCGGTGTTCATCGTCGTACCTCCGCTGGCCGCGATGGTGTTCCGCGCGGCGGGACGGCACCCGGTGGCCGGCCTGCTCGGCGGCTTCGCGGCCGCGGGTGCGGGTTACTCGACGTCCGTGCTGGTCACGAGCCTCGACGCGCTGTTCGCCGGCATCACCAACAGTGTCGTGTCCTCCCTGGCCCAGCCGGGCACCGAGGTGACGGCCCTGTCCAACTACTACGTGAACGTCGTCTCGGCGGTCGTGCTGAGCCTGCTGGTCGGGGTGGTCATCACCCGGGTCGTGGAGCCGGGTCTGGAGCGGTCCGGATTCCCCCGGTCACCGGTGGTGGAGGACGACCCGCCCACCGGCCCCGCGGACCCGCCCGTCGACCTGGACCAGGTGTCCCCGACGGTCACCGCCGCCGAGCGGCGTGGTCTCGCCGCCGCCGGCCTCGCGCTGCTCACCCTCGTGGTCATGTTGGGGGCCCTCGCCCTGTGGCCCTCGTCGCCGTTGCGCGCCGAGGACGGCGGTTACCTGCCGTCGTCACCGCTGTTGTCCTCGGTCACCACGCTGACCTTCCTGGCGTTCGCCGTGCCGGCCATCGCGTACGGGGCGACCACCGGTGCGATCCGGACCTCGGCCGATGTCCCCCGCCTGGTGGGGCTGGCCGTGCGTGACCTGTCCGGTTTCATCGTGCTGGCCTTCGCCCTCGGCCAGTTCGTCGCGCTGTTCGGCTGGACGAACATCGGCACCTGGCTCGCGGTGCGCGGCGCGGAGTTCCTGCGCGGCAGCGGGCTGGAGGGGTACCCGGCCCTGGTCGGGTTCGTCCTGCTGGCCTCCGTGCTGAACCTCCTCATCATCTCCGGGTCGAGCCTGTGGACGCTGCTGGCCTCGGTGTTCGTGCCGATGTTCCTGCTGGTGGGCTTCGAGCCCGGCTTCACGCAGGCGCTGTTCCGGGCGGGCGACTCCGTCACGCAGGTGATCACCCCGATGAACCCCTACGTGATCGTGCTGCTCACCTTCGTCCGCCGGTACCAGCCCACCGCCGGGCTCGGCACGGTGATCGCGCGGATGCTCCCCTTCGTCGTCCCCTTCTGGGTGGCGTGGCTCGGGATCCTGACGCTCTTCTACGTGGCCGAGCTGCCGCTGGGACCGGGAATGGGCGTCCTCGTCGGGGAGTGATCCGCCAGCGGCGGTACGGGCGAGCCGGCAATAGCGATCTTCACCGGTCGGCGCAAGCGTGTCGGGCTCACTCCTTGGAGTGGAGCAGCCCCGGTGCTCAGGCGCTACGAGTGAGTAGAGCAGAGCATCGATGCGGAAGTTGGACGTGGGAAAGGAGAACACTGTGGGACAGCGTCGTGGGTACCTGTCAGTGCTGATCGGCCTGTCGGCCGCATCCGTCCTCGTCGCCCCGACCGCGTACGCGGAGGCGGTGAACGGGTCGACGGCCAGCGAGTCCCCAACCGGTACGTCGACCCACGGGGAGCTGGCCGAGGAGGAGAGGGCACTCGGACTCGGAACGCTCCGCGACCAGATCCACGGTCTCGTCGCGGACCAGCTGGGAATCAGCTCGGTGTCGGTGGAGGACGAGCACCACCTCGTCGACGACCTCGGGGCCACCGAGGAGGACACCGCCAGCATCGTGGACGGGGCGGAGGCCACCTACGGCGTCCAGCTGCTCCAGCTGGACGTGCGGGAACTCAGCGATGTCGGATCCCTCGTCCTGCTGGTGCGGGACAAGCTGGTGTCCGTGCTGAACGGTGACGCGCTGTCGACGGATGGCGGCGCGACGAGTGAGGTGGCATCCCGGCCCGCGGGGTGACGGTGGTGAGCGGGGGGTGAACCCGGGTTCTCCCCCGACGTGCGTGCCGGCACCGGTCCGGCCGGCCGGTACGCGTACGGAGGTCCTGAGCACACGAGCCCAGGACCTCCGTGTTCGTTCGGGAGCCGTGGTCGCCAGGAGGACCGGCGTGGCCGGGGCTCCGATGACCCCGTGATGCGGGCGGTCAGGCGTCCCCGCGGGGTTCACCAGGTCGCGGGTGTGACGCCTGGCTCCGAACGCCGGTACCGGACGTGGTCGCCCAGCACGGCGACAGGACAGCGCGGTGGCGGCCGGTACCCGTCAGCCGAGGAGCCGCGCCGGACTTCCTGCCCGTGGCCGTGTCCGGCGATCCCCCGCCCTGCTCGTCGATCGGACGACGTCGTGCACGCCGGACGGGAACAACGCCCGCCCGAGTTCGTGGCTCCCGGGGTGCGCGGGAGGCTCCCCCTGGTCGAGGATCCCGAACCACGGGTGCGCCGAGCGTTGCCGGGGTGGGTTGCCCGTGCTGGGCGGACCGGAACGTTGGCGCGCCCGGGTTCCGGCGTTGGGCACCGACGTGCCGCCAGTGCCGGCCAGCTCGTACCGTCGCGGAGCGACAGCGACGACGCGTGCGGGACGTCCCCCACCACCTTGACCGTGGCTCGGCACGGAACGGCCTCGCACGGCGGCCGGGAATGCGCTGTCCGATGAAACGAAAGCCTTCTCCCACACGGGTGGATAGAGCCGTGTGGTCCGGAAGTGCCTGGTGGTGGCCATTGGTCGCCACCACCAGTGTTAGTGGCGCTCACCCCTTGGCGTGGAAGCAGGGAGTCACGGAGCGCGCTTTTCCCGCTACGCGGAGTATCTGGATGGGTTGCCCACCGAGAGGAGAGAACCTGTGTGGCAGTTTCGCAAGGAGTTGGTAGTCGCCGTCGCGGCGGCCGCGTCGAGCCTGTTCCTGGCGCCGCTCACGTCGGCGGTGGCGGCCGAGGGACCGGCCGCTGAGGTCGCCGGCACCCCGGTGTCCGGTGTGGGGACGAGCTCGCCACGGTCTGACGCGGGTTCCGCCGTGGCGAGACACGACGCGCGCCCGAGAGAACCCTTGTTGGACGAGGTACGGGAGGAGGTGCACGGCATCATCTCCGCGCGTCTCGCCGTTCCGAGGCGGGAGATCGACGACTCCCTCCACCTGCGTCGGGACCTCGGCGCGACAGCCGAGGATCTGGCTTCGATCAGCCGCTCGGTCGAGGAACGCTACGAGGTCACCCTGCTGGCGGACGAGGTCGCCGCGTTGCAGAGCGTCGGGGATCTGGTCCACCTCGTGGGGGACAAGGTCGTCCACGCACTGCTCGACGTGGTGATCTCGGAGACCTCGGAGACCTCGGAATCGTCGGTCTCCGGCGGAGGGTGCGGCTGCGCGCCGTGCTCACCCTGCTTGCCCGGCGACCCGGGTGGCCCCGGTGATCCGAGCGACCCGGGTGACCCGGGCGACCCGGGCGACCCCGGTGACCCGGGCGACCCCGGTGACCCGAGCGACCCGGGAGACCCGAGCGACCCCGGTGACCCCGGTGACCCCGGTGACCCGAGCGACCCGGGGAAGCCCGGCGACCCGGGGAAGCCCGGCAAGCCCGGCAAGCCGGGTGAGGGCGACGGTTGCGAGTGCCTGCCGGGTTCGCCGTCCAAGCCCAAGGACATGAGCTCGGACGGACGACTCTGATCCCACCCGTTCGTGCGCTGGGACCGGCGCTCGTGCCAGCCCTCCCAGCGGGTACGTGGCCATCGGCTGACAGCCGGTGGCCATGTGCGCGTTCGGCTGGAGGTGTGGTGCGGGTAGGCACTACGGCGGGGACGCCTATCCGGGCCCTGTCCCGACGTGGCGGAGGCACCGCCACCCAGGAGGAGACGTTCGGCTCCTCGGCTGGGCTTCGCCCGCTCGCGACCCCCGGTTCGGGCGGCCGTGGGACGAGAACGCCCCGCCGTGGGATGAGATCCCCGGTGGCGGCGGCTCTGGGACGGGCGCTTCGCCCGAGCAGGGTCCCGCGCCAGCCGACCGGTGCGGACCCGGCCGGGGAGCTGGCTACCCACCGCCACCCCGGCCTGCCAACGCGTGATCATCGCGCACCGCCGGGTGGAATCGCTGAAGTCGTCCCCGAGACCGCACGATACTGACCGTGATGTGAGTTTCGCGTCGAGCGGTGTGGTCGGTGAGGCGGATCTCCGGACGAGCCCGGCGGTACCGCTGCCACCGGTTCCCGCGATCCCGATCCGTCCACACCTCCGGGAGGCGTCATGACCCAGCACATGCCCATCGCGGCCGACGACCTGGTGCCTACCGCGGACTCCTCGAGATTCAGCTGGTTCCACCACCTCAAGGGGTATGACGAGGAAACCGGTCCGGTCACCAGCATGGTCGAGATCGGCCCGAAGAAGCAGCTCGTCGTGTTGCGACTCGCGTCGACCATGCTCGGCACCATCGGGTTCGAACGCGGTCAGGCCGAGCAGGCCGCCTCGGCGATCCGGGGCCGGGTGCGGTCCGCCGTGACGGTGCTGCACCCGTACGCGGTCGTCGCCCGGCTGTACCTGGCGGCCGCCGTGTCCGGAGTGGTCCTGTGGCTGGACGGCGACCGCGTCCCCGACTGGCGGGTGCGGTTCGGTGGGGAGGCGGCGGACCGACTGGCGGTGTTGTTGGAGGAGGGAGCCACGATGTTGCGGTCCCCCGTCCACGAGTTGGCGTCGCGGTCCTTCTGAACCGTCGTCGGGTACCTCGCCGGAGAGCTCACCTCGGGGCGCTGGGGGACGGGCCGTGTGAACAGGACCGCCCGACCACCGCGGGCCGCCGACCCAGGCCCGCCCGCGACCGCGGGGCCGGCCGCCACGCCCGACCGGCGAATACTCCTCCCGGGGTGTGGTCATCGGTCGTGCGGCCTGCCAGTATGCGGAGACCCCGACCCGTGACGACCCGGGACCGGGGCGCGGAGCCGCGTCGACCTCGCGGCGGAGCCACGCCGACCCGTTCCGATCCTCGCGCTCCGGCCTCGGGGTGCCCGTCGGGAGACGTGCCGGGGGGCGGGCGATACCGTTCGGTCAACGGACAGGGAATGGGTGATGTGCGTGGCTGGGCACTCGGTGCTGCGACGGTTGTGGCTGCTCCCGGTTCTGGGCGTGGCGTTCTCCTCCTGCAGTGGTCCGGAGTCCGCGCCCCCCGACGCGGCGGGGGAGACCCGCCAGACGGCGGCGGCGACCGGTGGGTCCGGGGTCGCCGACGATGCCACCGAACCCGCCGTCCTGCCACCGGACGTGCGTGGCGCCGAGGACCTGCCGGAACCCGGGGCCTGTGTGGTCGTCGACCAGAGCAGCTTCGACTCGGTCGGCTGCTCGCGACCCCACACCTTGGAGGTGGCTCAGGTCCTGGAACTCCCGGACGACCTGCCGAGGCAACGTCCCGACGACCAGCAGCTGCTGAGCCTGTCCCTCACCCAGTGCGGTGAGCCGGCCGCCGAGTACCTGGGCAGCACGGACATGGACGCCACCCGACTCGCGCCGTGGACGGTCTGGCCGTCGAAGACGGGTTGGGCCCGGGGAGAGCGGTGGCTGGTCTGCGGCGTCACCGAACTGGACGGTGCCGAGCCGGTGGAGCGGACCGGTTCGCTGCGGGGAGCGCTCGTCGGCGAACCCTTCTACGAGTTCCAGATCTGCACCGAGGGACCGCCCAGCGAGGAGTCCATCCGGATCGTTCCGTGCGACCAACCGCACCGGGGTGAGGCCGTGCCGGGCACGGTCCCGCTCGGTTCGCCGATGGACCAGTTGCCGGACTCGTCGGACATCGACGAGGTGGCCAGCCCCCACTGCGCGGTGGCCGTGGAGAACTACCTCGGTATCAGCGAGCGGGCGGATGTCCGCACGGTGCGGCGCATCCCCACCGAACAGGGTTGGCAGGCCGGTCACAACTCGGCTGTCTGCTATGTGGAGACCGAGCAGCCGGTGACGGGGACCCTGCTGGGGATCGGGGACCGGCCGCTGCCCGTCTGAGGTGTGCCTGGCGGGTGGGCCCGGGGGAGGGCGGTCACCGGCCGGGTGGTGTGGACACGTGGTGTCGACCCTCGCCCACCTCCGTGGTGGTCCCCGTCCCGGCGAGGCCGAGGGACCCCGCCGGCCGGTCTGTCCTACCCGGCCGTCGTGGTGGCGGTGCGGGGTTCGTGCGGACGCGGTGCGGGGCCCGGTTTCACGTGAAACCAGTTCACCCCAGGGAGTAGGGGCCGAACCGGGTCACCGCCACGATGAGGGCCAGCGTGAACAGGACCGCGTTGACCGCGATGACGCGATGCTCCCCCCGGCGGTGGTGGGTGATCCCGGCGCCGACCATCAACGCCGCCAGCCCGGTGGCGGCGAGCGGGACCAGGGTGGGGAGGACGCCGAACAGGGTGGGGAGCACGAGCGCCGCTCCGCCGAGGACCTCCAGGACGCCGATCGTCTTGAGTGACCGGTAGGAGTAGTCCTCGGCGTAGCCGAGGCCGCGATCGACCAGCTGGGTCGGTGTGAGCAGCAGCTTCGAGATCCCCGATGGGACGAAGGTGGCCGCCAGCACGATCTGGAGCAGCCAGATGACGAAGCTCATCACACCTCCCCGCTGGTCGCCGGCCCCGGCCCGTCGTCCTCAGTGTCGGACGCCCCCGCCGTCGCCGCAGCGCGGTCAGCCCAGGCGTTCCCGCAGCGCGGCCAGCTCGTCCCGCAGCGTGCCGGGCAGGGCATCGCCGATCGTGTCGAACCACTCCTCGATCAGGGGCAGCTCGGCACGCCACTCCTCCCGGTCCACGCGCAGCGCGGCCTCGACGTCCGCCTCGGTACCCGCCAACCCGGACAGGTCGAGCCCGCTGGCGGTCGGTACCCGCCCGATCGGGGTGTCGACGGCCGCCGCGACCCCGTCCAGGCGGTCCACGATCCATTTCAGCACGCGCGAGTTCTCACCGAAGCCCGGCCACAGGAACCGGCCGTCCTCGCCCCGGCGGAACCAGTTGACGTAGAAGATCCTCGGCAGCCGGGAGGCGTCGGCCTCCTTGCCGAGGTTGATCCAGTGCTGGAAGTAGTCACCCGCGTTGTAGCCGATGAAGGGCAGCATGGCCATCGGGTCCCGCCGGACCTGCCCGACCCGTCCGGTCGCCGCCGCCGTCTTCTCGCTGGAGAGGGTGGCGCCCATGAAGACACCGTGCTGCCAGTCCCGGGCCTCGGTGACCAGCGGGATCGTCGTCGCGCGTCGTCCGCCGAAGAGGATCGCGGAGATGGGCACTCCTCGCGGATCGTCCCACTCGGGCGCCAGCACGGGGCACTGTCCCATCGGCGTGCAGTACCGCGAGTTCGGGTGGGAGGACAGCTCGCCCCGCTCCCCGTCCTCGGGCGTCCAGTCCTCGTGCCGCCAGGAGGTGAGGTGGTCGGGGGCACCGTCCATCCCCTCCCACCAGATGTCGCCGTCCTCGGTCATCGCGACGTTGGTGAAGATGGAGTTCCCGCGCTCCAGCGTGCGCATCGCGTTGGGGTTGGTCTTCCAGTTCGTGCCAGGCGCGACGCCGAAGAACCCGGCCTCCGGGTTGACCGCGTAGAGCCTGCCGTCCTCGCCGAACCGCATCCACGCGATGTCGTCGCCGAGGGTCTCGACCCGCCAACCGGGGATGGTGGGTTCCAGCATGGCCAGGTTGGTCTTGCCGCAGGCGGACGGGAAGGCGGCCGCGACGTAGCGCACCTCGTCGGTGGGGGAGATCAGTTTGAGGATGAGCATGTGCTCGGCGAGCCACCCCTCGTCCCGGGCCATCGCCGAGGCGATCCGCAACGAGTAGCACTTCTTGCCCAACAGCGCGTTGCCCCCGTAGCCGGAGCCGAAACTCCAGATCGTGCGCTCCTCGGGGAAGTGCGAGATGTACTTGGTGTCGTTGCAGGGCCAGGGCACGTCCGCCTCGCCGTCGGCGAGCGGCCTGCCCACCGAGTGCAGGCAGGGGACGAACTCGCCGTCGCTCCCGAGGCGGGACAACACATCATCCCCCATTCGGGTCATGATGTGCATCGACACCACGACGTACTCGGAGTCGGTGATCTCGACGCCGAACATGGGTCGCTCGGCGTCCAGCGGTCCCATGCAGAACGGGATGACGTACATCGTCCTGCCGCGCATGCACCCCCGGTACAGCTCCGTCATCACCCGTTTCATCTCCGCCGGCGGCATCCAGTTGTTGGTGGCCCCGGCGTCGGCCTCGTCCCGGGAGCAGATGAACGTGCGCTCCTCGACCCTGGCCACGTCGCTGGGGTCCGAGGCGCACCAGAACGAGTTGGGCTTGGCCCGGAGGGGTACGAAGGTGCCCGCCGCGACCAGGGCGTCGGTCAGCCGCCTCCACTCCGCCTCGGAGCCGTCGCACCAGACGACGGTGTCCGGGGTGGTCAGGTCCGCGACCTCGCGGACCCAGGCGAGGAGACCTTCGTGGGTGGTGGGCGGCTGGTCGAGACCGGGTACGGCGAGTGCGGTCATGGTCCTCACGTCTCCTGACTGCCAGGTGCTGCCGGCGGTGGTTGTGCGCTGTCCACGGCTCGGTGGAACACGAAGACCCCCACGAACGCGGAAATGCTTCGCGCCGCCCGGTGGCGGCGGGCGGACCACGAAATTGGGGGTTCCCGAAGGTTAGCGGCAGTAGGCCCTCGGTACTCAACGGAAAGTTGTCGGCTCTCTCACAGGACCGATAAGGGTATCGATTCAGCACCTGGAAGTTGGGCTCTGTTCTCGTTTGTCCGCAACGAATTCGGTCCGGTTCGGGTGAGTGGGCGGGGTGCGCTCGCCGTCCCCGGTCAGGCGTACCGGCGGCGCGGCGGAGCCCGTTCGACGGCGTTCGACGCCCGGGGAGCCGGGCGAACGCGAGAATGCGCGCAACCGGTTGACCAGTTTCGGTGGGCTGGGCCGGACGCCTCCGGTCCGTGGTCCGGTCCGCAGGCGCCGGGAAATACCGGTGGCGATTCCATTCCGCGCGGCCAGGCGAAGGGGAGGTCGCGGGCCGTGGTGGTTTATCCGGTTGGCGGCCGAATGGGCGTCGAATAGGGGGATATTCGGATGCCAGGGCCAGTGCCGCGAACTTCCGCTGGAATTGGGGGAAAGTCCGCCGGTCGACCCCGTTCCCTTTCCTCCGGTAGCGGGCCCGGCGGTGTTCCGACCGCGCCGCTCACCGGATCGGGCGCGGTTCGGAGCGCGCCGCCGCCCGTGGGGGCGGTCGGCGGGCGCCAGGAGCGGACCCGCCGACCACGACGGCCACGACCACGCCGAGTGCCGTCGGCGCGGCGAGCCCTCCACGGGCTCGCCCGTCGATCAAGCCCAGTGCGCCTGCGCGACCTCGGGCGACTCCCCGCTGGCGTCCCCGCTCGGAGCGGAGGCACCGGCCACGGGGACGGCGGACCCGCCGACGGACGCGGTGACGTCGTAGCGCGCGCGTGCGTCGGTCGCCTCGTCGCCCCACTCCTCGTCGGAGCCGCTGGGCACCGCCCCGTGGTGGCCGGTGTCGGGGACGTACTGCCCCTGGGCGTCCAACCCGCCCTGTTCGACGACGACCCACTCCCCGCCGCCGGTGTGCTCGGCGAGGACCACCGTGCCGTCGGCGTGGAACTCGGCGATCAGGTCGGCGTCGCCGTCGCCGTCGACGTCGCTGACGACCAGCACGACGTCATCCTCGGTGACCACCACGGAGGTGTCGGCGACTCCGTCACCGTTCATGTCCTCCGTCGGCGCGCCGACATCCATCGGGCCGCCCGGTGTGCGCACGAGGATGGAGTCCCCCGAGTAGCTGGCGTCGTCGAAGGGTTCGCCGGCGGGCAACTCCCCGATGTCGAGGCGGGGGTTCCCCTCGAGGGTCCGTTCGGGGTCGGACGCCACCCAACCACCGGACGCCTGGTCGTAGCCGGCGGTCCCGGTGACGTTGCCGTGTTCGTCGTACTCGACCAGCAGGTCCGCCTCACCGTCGCCGTCCGAGTCCGTGAAGACCAGGTACCCGTCGTCGGTCTCCAACAACACGCTGTCCGGTGTCCCGTCGCCGGAGAAGTCGTGGTTGGTCTCCCCGGTGTACTCCTGGCCGTCGACGACCACCCGCAGGTCCGTGCTGTCGCCGGTGGTGTCACCGGCCTCACCCTCGATGTACACCGCATCCCCCTCACCGGGTCGTTTCGGATCTCGACCGGCCGACGGTGCTGCTCGGCCCCCGGGCGGTCCGGTCGGACGTCACGTTGGACTCACGGTAGGCAGTTCTGGTTCCCGCCCAACCGGGGCCCCGGGCCCGGCCGGCCCGGGGAGGTGCCGGGCTGGGCGGCGTGGCCGCGACCAGGCCCGAGCTCGCGCATCCTGGCGAGCAGCTGGTCGACCTGTTCGGCCCCGGCCCGCACCTCCGCCAGGGTTCGGCGCACCCGTTGCGTCTCCCTCGCGCGGTCGGCGGAACCCATCCGCAGCGCCCTGTCGACCTCCCGGAGCTCCTCCTCGATGCCGTTGACGCGCCGGCCGAGCACCTCGTCGAGCGCGGTCGAGAGCTGGATCTCCGCCTCGATCAGCTGCTCGGACACCACCTGGTCCAGGGTGGACCGGGCGTCGGCGAGGGCATCGGACAGCCACTGCCGCAGGTGCTGCTTGTCCGCGCCGTGGCGGCGGACCCGGCCGATCCACCAGCCGGCGCCGAGGCCCAGCGCCACCACGGGAACGACGAGCGGCAGGGCTGCCAGCCCGGCCGCGGCCCCGAAGGGCAGCATCGCCAGCTTGCTCGCCCCCAGCCCCGCCGAGATGCCCATCGACCCGCCCATGAAGACCAGCAGGCGGTCCTCCGCCGTCTGCTGGCGCCGGTCCGCCGGGCGCATCACGACGAAGGGCTGGGTGGACCTGGCCACCTGGTCGCGGATCATGGCGAGTTCGGCGGGCGAGAACAGTTCGGCGAGCGTCAGTTCGGTCACCCTGGCCAGCCGTTGTTCGAGCATCGCGCTGGTGCGGGCCGAGAGGAGTCGCAGCGCGGCGTCCACGTGCCGGGGCAACCGCTCGAGCCCGGCGCGGTCCGCGCCGTCGATCTGCCGGCGGAACCAGTACTGCACGTCGCGGACCTGGCGGGCGACCTCGTGACCGCACTCGACCCGTGCCCGGTTCAGCTCGCCTCGCAGGCGCAGCTGCCATCCCCTGCTGGCGGAGCGGCGTTCCGCCGACAGCTCGTCCCGGCGTCGCCTGAGGGCGCGGGCCTCGTCCTCCCCGGTGGTCAGGGCCCGTTCCTCGGCCTCGAGACGGGCGGTGAGGGCGGCGAGGGAACTGGCGAGCGCCCGCATCGTGTTCGCCTCGCCGAGCATGTTGCCGCGTCCGGCCACGGTGCTGACGAGCGAGGTGGCGAGTTCCGCGATCCCCGACCGCGCCCGCAGCATGTCGGCGGGCCCCGCGTGCGGGGCGGAGGCGGCGAGCTGCGACAACCGCGCGGACACCGGGTGGATGTCGGCGTCCGCGAAGCGCGGCGCGTGCTCGGCGAGCAGCGCCCTGTCGGCGGCGAGCACCTCCCGCCACCCCCGGTACTGGTCCGTCTTGGTCAGGGCGAACACCACCGTCTCCACCCGGTCGGAGATGGAGCGGAGGAAGGACAGCTCGCCGTGGGTCAGCGGGCTGGAGGCGTCCAGGACGAACAGCAGGGCCGTCGCCTTCGCCGCCGCGTCCGCCGCGCGCTCACCGTGGATCGCGTCCAGACCGCCCACACCCGGCGTGTCGACCAGGTCGAGGTCGGTGAGCAGCGGTGCCGGCCCGGTGACCGCGATGTCGCGGGGCGGCAACGCGCCGGGCGGGAGCGTGCCGTCGACGCACACCCAGTTCCGCAGTTCGCCCAGGGGGATGTCCACCGCCGCGTCGTCTCCGTAGCGGGCCGAGGCGCTCCACGAGGGGCCGCCGGTGAACCGGAGGTAGGTGGCCGTGGCGACGTCGGCGTCGACCGGGGACAGGTCGTGCTGGTCGAGCAGCGCGTTCACCAGGGAGCTCTTGCCCCGGTTGGTCTCGCCGACGACCACCACGGTGGGCCGGGGCTGCTTGGCCCCGCGTACCCGCTCGACCCACTCGGCGGCGTCGACGTCGGCCGAACGCAGCAGTTCCACCAGTCGTTCCCGCGTCTGCCTGACCAGCTTGGGCAGGGCGACGCCGGAGCCGGACGGGGCCCGCTCGCCGGTCATCCCGGCCCTTTCCGCGTGTAGACGGTGACGACGGGTACCCGCAGCGTGCGACCGCGGTCGGCGAAACCCACCACCTCCGTCTCGGCGACCGTCCCGGCCAGCGCCGGGTCGTCGGTGTCCGTCACGCCACCGGCCTCGTGGCGGGCCGGGTCGAACCGGTCCCCGTCCGGCCGCAGCGAGGTGACGCCGACGGCCGCCAGGCCCTCCTCGATGCGTTCGGCCACACCCGCGCTGCGCGCCCGGTCCAGGGCGTACAGGCAGAGCCTGATCAGGTCCTGGCGCTCACGCAGGACGCGTTCGTGGTCGGTGCTGTCCTCGGCGGTCGCCGCGCGCGCGGCCGTGTCGAGCGAATGAAGGCCCACGTCGCGGTAGGACGTGTCGCCGGCGCGGGCGGTTCCGGCCGTCCCGGCACCGGACGGGGGCACCGGTGTGGCCGTCGAGGCCGGGGGTCGGTTCTCCGCTGGCACGGGTGCGTCCGGCACGTCGGGTGCCTCCGGCACTTCGGGCGCGGCGCCGTGCGGGGTGGCGTCGTCGGGGTGGACCGAGGGGACGGCCTCGGGAGGGGCGCTGGGAACGGGCGGGGTGAGGGGCGGCTCCGGTGGTACGAGCACCGGGTCGGTGTGCTCGTCGTGGCCTCGGGCGGCCCGCCCCGGGCCGGTCCCGGGTCGTGGTGTCGGGCGCGGCTCCTCGCGTCGCCGCCGCCGGAACCAGGGGGTCATGTCGCCTCCCTGAGCTGTTGCCAGAGTAGGAAGTAGGCGCGGTGGACCACGTGGGCCACCCTGCTCTGCGCCGGAGTGGCCCCGAACGAGGCGAACGACCGCCACCAGCCGGCACGTTCGAGCGCGTGGGCGGCGAGTTCCGTCCTGGGACGTCCGGCGAGGCCCAACCGTTCCCCGGGGTCCGAGGTGCTCCCGACCCGGAGGATCTCCTCGGCGAGGTCGTCGGGCATCGCGACGGTTCCGCCCGCGACCAGGGTCAGCGCCTCCAGCAGGCGCAACTGGTGCGCTTCGGGCCGCGCCAGCAGCACCTCGATGGCGTCGTGGACGCGTTGCCGTTCGCCGGGGTCGCCGGAGGCGTGGGCGAGCGCCGTGACGGAGGCCATCGCCGCCGCCGCCTTGATCCCGTCCGCCCTCGCCTGGAAGAGGGTGCGCAGCCGAGCGCGCACGGCGGCGAGCCCGGAGGCGTCCAGGAGCCGGCGGCGGAGGGCGCCGGCGGTGATCTCGGGGTCCTCGGTGACGGCCAGGACGCCGCTGCGGACGCCGTACAGGTCGAGTCGTTCCAGGAGCCGGCGGCGGTCGGCCGGCGGCACCGCGCACTCCCAGTCGACGAACAGGTCGGCGGAGAGCAGCATCGTCTCCCTGGTCTCCTCGTCGAGCGCGGCCAGGTCCTTCAGGCACCGCGCGTCGGCCGAGGTGAAGCCGCCGGTCTCCGAGGTCTCGGCGAGCAGGCCGATGACGGGCAGCACGTCGGCGACCCTGGGGCGGAGCGCGGCCGCCTGGCTGGCGGCGACCAGGCCGGCCGCCCGCCAGGTGGAGCCGTCCGAGCCGGGGACCGAGTCCGGTTCCACCGTGTCCGCCTTGTTGAGGACGGCGACGGCGTTGACCGGGCCGGCCTCCCGGCGGGCGGTGGCCGCGGTGAAGGCGGTCAGCGCGTGCTCGTCGTCCGCCTTGACGGTCTGGGTGAGGACGTAGAGCACGGCCTCCGCTCCGGCGACCGCGTCGCGGGACACCGGGTCCAGCTCACCCGGTGGCTCGTCGCCCGCGCCCAGCAGTTCCCGGGTGCGGCGGACCGACGCCGAGTCGAGCGATCCGAGGCCGGGGGTGTCGATGACGGTCAGGTCACGCAGGACGGCGTTGGTCAGGTAGGCCTCGAGGTGGGAGACCGACGCGATGTCGACGCCCAGGTCGGCGGGGATCATGCCCTGCTGGTCGAAGGGGAGGACCTGCTTGCGGCCGTCCCGGAAGATCACCTCGACCCGGTCGACGGTGCCGTACTGGAAGCGGGTCACCAGCCGGGTGCACTCGCCCACGTCCGTCGGCGCCACCCGGCGGCCGATCAACGCGTTCACCAGCGTGGACTTGCCGGACTTGATCCGTCCCGCGACGGCGACCTGGAGCGGGGCGGAGAGCCGGTGGAGCACCTGCCGGAAACCGGCCGCCGTGGCCGGGCCGACCTGGGGCTGGAGCCGGTCGCACAGGGTGGCCACCGCCGCCGAGAGCGGGCCGGGCCAGTGCCGCTGGGGTGGTCCGTGGACCAACCGTCACTCCTCGGGCTCGACGCGGGCATTCTCGACACAGATCGTGCCACGTCCACCACCGCCGGCGTTCCGTCCGGAGGCCCGGGACCCAGCGCCTCGGCCGTCGAACCCGGTCCGGTCGCCCGCGGAGCGCCGCGTGTCCGTCAGGCGGGGGCGGGGGCCGGCAGTCCCCGTGCCGTCTCGGAGAGGCCGTCGATGGTGGTGTGCAGCACCTCGGCGAGCAGGGCGGAGGGCAGCGGCCCCTCGGGACGCGCCAGCCAGGCCTGGAGGGAGACCGAGACGGTCCCGGCGAGCGCCATCGCCCACGCCTGGGGGCGGGGGTCGGTGTGGGGGTCGGCGCCGAGCCGTTCGGCGATCAGGGCGGTCAGTTCCCGCATCCAGTTCGAGGAGACGATGTGCTGCGCGTACCGCACCTCGTCGACCTCGGCGAGGAGTTCGCACCGCAGCAGGTGCTGCGCCCGCTCCTCCTGCATCACGTCGTCGAGCTCGCCCAGCGCCCAGGCCAGGGAGCGCATCGGGTGCTCGTCGGCGGGCCGCCGGCTGATGCTCTCCCGCAGCATCTGGGCGGGCCAGGCCGGGTCGCCGAAGAGGACCGCCTCCTTGCTCGGGAAGTAGCGGAAGAAGGTGCGTGGCGCGATGTCGGCGGCGTCGGCGATCTGGGCGATCGTGGTGGCCTCGAAACCGTGTTCCCGGAACAGGCGGAGCGCGGCCGCCTCGATGCCGGCGCGGGTCCGCTGCGCCCTGCGCCGCCGGCGGTCCGGCGGTGCGGCGTGGTGGGGGTCCGGGGCCTCGGTCATGGCTCCCAAGGGTTCACGGGATGTCCGGCCAGTGTCAACCATGCCATAAGTCACGTGTGCCAACTGGCACGTGTGACATAACGTGGAGGGGTCGGCCTGGTCGAGGGAGGGCCGGCTTCCCCGTCTTGTCGAGGAGATGACGTGTCCCGTGTCCAGCCCGAGGCCCAGGTGCCGCCGGGACAACCCCGTTCGTCGATGACGGACGACGAGCGCGCCGCGGTCGCCGAGGGCATCGAGTTATCGGTCTACCGCGACAGGTGGAAGACCCTGCTGGTGCTGTGCCTGGCGCTGGCGACGGTCATGCTGGCCAACACCTCACTGGGGGTCGCGCTCCCCGTGCTCTCGGTGGACCTGGGTGCCACCACCAGCCAGCAGCAGTGGTTCAACAACGCCTTCACGCTCGTGTTCGCCGGTCTGCTCTTCACCGCGTCCGCGATGGCCGACCGGTACGGCCGCAAGGCCATGTTGCAGGCGGGCCTGGTGGTGTTCGGCCTCGGCTCCGCCTACGTGTGGCTGTTCACCGACTCGAGCACCGAGCTGATCGCCGCCCGTGCCGCGTTGGGCGTCGGCGCCGCGATGGTGATGCCCGTGACGCTGTCGATCCTGACCAGTGTCTTCCCCCGCCACCAGCGGACCAGGGCGGTGGCGGTGTGGGCCGCCGTGTCCGGCGCCGGTACGGCCCTCGGGCCGGTGGTCTCCGGAGTCCTGCTGGAGTTCTACTCCTGGCAGTCGGTCTTCGTCATCAACATCCCCGTCGTCATCGTCGGCGTGGCCCTGGGCGTCCGGTTCGTCCCCGGCCACCGGCTGGTGGCGGCCGGCGCCGGCGAGGGCGGGCACGGTGGCATCGACCCGGGTGGGGCGGTGCTGTCGACGCTGGGTATCGGCACGGTCGTCTACGCCCTGATCCAGGCGGAGCACAACGGGTGGGCGTCGGCGACGACGCTGGGACTGCTCGCGGCCGGCCTCGTCCTGGTCGCGGTCTTCGTCCTGTGGGAGCGCCGGGTGAAGGACCCGATGCTGGACATGACGCTGTTCCGGGACAAGGCGTTCTCCGCGTCGGCGCTCTCGCTCACGCTGGTGTTCTTCGCCCTGATCGGGGTGTTCTTCTCCCTCAGCCTCACCCTCCAGCTCGTGTTCGGCTACTCGCCGCTGATGTCCTCGGTGGCCATGCTGCCGGTCTCGGTGATGATGGTGCTGGTCTCGCCCCAGGTCGCCCGGGTCGTGGGCCGGTTCGGCCCGAGGGCGACCGTGGTGAGCGGGATGGGTCTCGCCGCGCTCGGCATGGGGATCCTGGGCACCCTGAGCGTCGACTCGGGCTACTGGCACCTGTTGTTCGGCCTGGCCACCGTCTCGCTGGGTATCGCGCTCACGATGCCGCCCGCCACCGACATGCTGATGTCGAAGGTGCCCCGGGAACGGGCCGGGATGGGGTCGGCCACCAACGACGTGACTCGCGAGATCGGTGCCTCGCTGGGGATCGCGGTCCTCGGTTCGGTGCTGGGCAGCACCTACGGGAGCCGGTTGTCGGACTCGCTGACGGGTTTCCCCGAGGACGTCCGGGAGACCGCGACCAACTCCTTGGTCGGCGGTCTCGGTGTGGCCCGGTCGTTGGGTGAGGAGGGCACCGGACTGCTGCGCGAGGTCATGGAGTCCTGGATGGACGGGGTGCGGGTGGCCCACCTCGCGGCGACCGTGCTGATCCTCATCGCGGCAGTGGTGGCCTGGGCCTGGCTGCCCCGGGTGGCGGAGGACATGCACCGGACCGCCGGGTCGGAGGGGGCCGGGGACGCGACGTCGTCGTCGACCGCCGGTGACGACGGGCCCGCCGAGACCGGTGGCGCCCAGCAGGAGGCCTCCGCCGTGGCGAGCGGCGCGGGGGGAGCGGAGGACGGCCGTTCGCCGGCCAGGTCCGACGGCGGGGAGTAGGAGCTCCCGATCCGGGGCGCCCGGGGCCCGGCGGGTGGAACCGCCGGTGGCCCCGGGACCGTTTCGGGACCGCCCCGGACGCGGTCGTTCGGCCCGGGTCAGCGGTAGTCGTCGGCCGTGCGGTCCCGACGACCGCCGAGGGCGACCTCGCGGATGTAGGTGGCCGCGTCGGGTTGGGAGCCGTCCAGGTCGCGCACGCCGTAGGCGGCGGCGAGCTCACCGCTGGACACGCCGCGCCCTCCCCAGCGGGAGACGTCCGGGTCGGCGGCGAGGGCCGCGACGGCGCGGCCCAGGTAGCGGGGGGTCTCCGAAATGGCGAAGTGCGGATCCCGCTCGATGCCGTCCCGCCAGTTCTCCTCGGTCACCCCGAAGTGGTCCAACATGCGTTCCGAGCGGAGGAAACCGGGGCTGACGGTGACCGCCGCTCCCCCGAAGGGCGCCAGCTCGTGGTGGAAGGCCGTGCCGAGCCGGCGCATCGCCGACTTGACCAGGAAGTAGGGCACGGCTGTCCCCACGTACTCGTCGTCGTCGCCGTCGGTGACCTCGACGAGCAGGCCGCCCGGCCTGGCGATGAGCAGCGGCAGCAGCGTGTGCGCGGTGACGAGGTGGGTCTCGACGCCGTTGCGGAGCACCCGCAGGGCGTCCTCCAGGCTGGTCTCCCAGAACGGGGTGCCGTGGACCACGAGGGGGTCACCGCCCCAGACGTCGTCGACGAGGATGTCCAGCCGACCGTCCTGCTCGGAGTGGATGCGCTGGGCCAGCGCGGTGACGTCGGCGACGGAGTTGTGGTCGCAGACGACCGGGATGCCGGTGCCGCCGGCCGAGGTCACCAGCTCGGCGGTCTCCTCGATGGTCTCCGCGCGGTTCAGGGGACTGCGCGTCCGCCCGCTCGTGCGGCCGGTGACGTAGACGGTGGCCCCCGAGGCGCCGAGTTCCACGGCGATGCCCCGGCCGCATCCCCGGGTGCCGCCGGTGACGACGGCGACCCGCCCGTGCAGTGGTGCGTTCTTCTCCGCCAAGTCCTCGTTCCCTTCGTGATGGATCTCCGGCTGGGTTGGTCGTGGCCGCCGCTCAGCCGGGAGGGCGCCGCCATCCGTCGAGCACCGCGTCCACGTCGGCGAGGAGCCGGTGGACCAGGGACCCCTCGGGGCGCATCGACCAGTGCAACGCCGAGCCGTTGACCAGGGCCGCCAGTACGGAGCCCGCCACCTCCGGGGCCGGTGCGCCGGGCAGTTCCCCTGCGTCGACCGCGGCGCCGACCAGGCGGCGCAGTTCGGTGCTGACCCGGCCGTACACCTCGCCGAGGAGCTGGCGGAGTTCCGGGTCCTGGAGGTCCGTCCCCAGCGCGGCCAGGTTGTGCGCGGCGGTGTCGGGGTTGTCGAGCGCGCGGTAGGGCGAGGTCGCCGCCGCCCTGACCGCCTCGACCGGGTCGCCGGCGTCCTTCGCGGCGTCGCGCATGGTGGTGCGCACCTCGTCGGCGCTGGCCCGGCTCATCGCGACGTGCAGGCCGTGCTTGGAACCGAACCGTTGGACCAGGGTGGCGGGCACCACCCCGGCGCGGCGGGCGATCTCGGCCAGGGCGAGCCGTCGCGGTCCCAGCTCCGCGAGCGCCGCGCTCGCCGCTCGGATCAGCTGTTCGTCCGTGGTGCTCCTCGGTCTGGCGACCCCGTTATTGAACCACGGTTCACAAACGTTTGTGAATCGTCGTTCATGAACTTGCCGGTACGCCCCCGGGGTGTCGGCCCCCAGGACCTTGCGGGGCAAGTGGGGGTTGACCTCGGGGTGATCACGGATACCCCGGGGGGTCCGTCTCCGACAGGCTGACTCCCGAAGCGACAGCGGACGAGGCGACGCCCGACAGGGGCGGGCGGGGAGTTGGTGACCATGATCGAGGCACGAGGCCTCACCAGGAGGTACGGCAACAAGGTCGCGGTGGACGACCTGTCGTTCTCGGTGCGGCCGGGGCGGGTGACCGGCTTCCTCGGGCCGAACGGCGCGGGGAAGTCCACGACGATGCGGATGATCCTGGGCCTGGACCGCCCGACCAGCGGAACGGTCCGCGTGAACGGGCAGGCCTACCACGAGCTGGACCAGCCACTCCGCCGCATCGGCGCGCTGCTGGACGCGAAGTGGGTGCACCCGAACCGGTCGGCGCGGGCCCACCTGCGCTGGCTGGCCAGGACGAACCGGCTGCCCGACCGGCGGGTGGACGAGGTGCTGGAGGCCGTGGGCCTCGCGGCCGTCGCGAACCGCCCGGCCGGCGGGTTCTCGCTGGGGATGTCGCAGCGGTTGGGGATCGCGACCGCGTTGTTGGGGGACCCCGAGATCTTGATGTTCGACGAGCCGGTCAACGGCCTCGACCCCGAGGGGATCCGCTGGATCCGTGGCTTCATGCGGGACCTCGCCGCGCAGGGCCGGACCGTCTTCGTCTCCAGCCACCTGCTCTCCGAGATGGCGCAGACGGCCGAGGACCTGGTGGTGATCGGCCGGGGGAAGCTGATCAGCCAGTGCACCACGGCCGAGTTCATCGACAACGCCAGCGAGTCCCTCGTGCGGGTGCGGACTCCCCAGGCGGAGGAACTGCGGGCGGCGCTGGCACGGGCCGACGCCGAGGTCAGGGTCGAGGTCGAGACCGGTGCCCTGCTGGTCTCGGGTGTGACGACCCAGCTCGTCGGCGAGGTGGCGGCCGCGGGTGGCGTGGTGCTGCACGAACTCGCGGTCGAACGCGCCTCCCTCGAACAGGCGTTCATGCGCCTGACCGACGACGCGGTCGAGTACCAGACGACCGCCCTGCCCGCTCCCGAGCTCGTGACCGCCGGAAGGTGAGTGCCGTGAACCTGATCTCGGCGGAAAGCATCAAGCTCTTCTCCACCCGGTCGCCCTGGTGGTGCAACCTCCTCGCGATGGTCCTCCCGGTGGGCTTCGCCACCGCGGCCGTGCTGAGCTGGCCGACCGACGTGCCGATCTCGGTCACCGAGGTCCAGATGGGTTACCAGTTCGGCATGATGCTGGTGCTGGTCATGGCGGCTCTCGCGGTCACCACCGAGTACCGCTTCGGCACGATGCGCACGACCTTCCAGGCCGTGCCGGGGCGGTCCTCCGCGCTGTTGGCGAAGACCGCGCTGGTGGCCGGCGTCGCCGGACTGGTCGGTCTCGTCGCCGCGCTCGGGTCGTTGGGCGTGGCCTCGGTCCTGCACCCGGTCTCCGATCTCGGGTTGGGGACCGCCGACGAGCTGAGGGCGGTCCTCGGGGTCGCCCCGGTGTTCGTGTTCTCGGCGGTGATCGCGGTGGCGGTCGGGCTCCTCGTCCGGCAGAGCGCGGGAGCGCTGGCCCTGCTCCTGGTCTGGCCGATGTTGGTGGAACCGCTCGTCTCGGTCATCCCGACCGTGGGTGAGCACATCCAGCAGTGGATGCCCTTCGTCGCGGCCGACCACTTCCTGCGGGGAGAGCGCAGCATGATCGCCGACCCGGTGCTCTCCCCGGCCATGGCGCTCGCCTACTTCGCCGCGGTGTCGGTCGGCCTGCTCGCCGTCGCGCTGGTGGTGGCGCGCCGCCGGGACGCCTGAGCCGGCTCCCGGTGGGGGGTGTCCGACCCCCCTCGGCGGGGTACCTCTGCTCCGACGGGCCGGGCCGTGCGGCCCGGCCCTGAGGGAGTGACCGTCCGCGCTGGTCAGAGCCCGTTCCCTCGTCGGTGAAACACCTGGCAAGAAAAGTGATATCATCTTGCTAGAAGTCACGAGGAGTGATTCGTGACGGCGAGTGCGTCGACCGGGGTAACCCGTTCGGCCACACGAGGAGGGACGATGATCGAGGTAGAGCACCTCACGAAGCGGTACGGGCGGACGGTCGCGGTGGATGACCTGTCGTTCTCCGTGCGGCCGGGGCGGGTGACGGGCTTCCTCGGGCCGAACGGCGCGGGGAAGTCCACGACGATGCGGATGATCCTGGGCCTGGATCGCCCCACCAGCGGAACCGTGCGGATCGACGGGAAGCCCTACCGGGAGCTGGACCGTCCGCTGACCAGGGTCGGCGCGCTGTTGGACGCGAAGTGGGTGCACCCGAACCGCTCGGCGCGGGCGCACCTGCGGTGGATGGCCAGGACCAACCGGCTGCCGAACCGGCGGGTGGACGAGGTGCTGGAGACCGTCGGTCTGTCGGGGGTGGCCGACCGGCGGGCGGGAGGTTTCTCGCTGGGGATGTCGCAGCGGTTGGGGATCGCGGCGGCGTTGTTGGGGGACCCCGAGATCCTGATGTTCGACGAGCCGGTCAACGGTCTCGACCCCGAGGGAATCCTCTGGATCAGGCAGATCATGCAGCGGCTGGCCTCGGAGGGGCGGACCGTGCTCGTCTCCAGCCACCTGCTGTCCGAGATGGCTCAGACGGCGGAGGAACTCGTCGTGATCGGCCGGGGGAAGCTGATCAGGCAGTGCGGCACGGCGCAGTTCGTCGACGAGGCGAGCGGGGCCACGATCCGGGTTCGGACCCCGCAGGTGGAGCGCCTGAGGGGTGCGCTCCACCAGGAGGGGATCGAGGTCAGGGACGAGGTCGTCGACGAACTGCCCACCCTCGTCGTGGCGGGTACCAGCAGCGAGCGGGTGGGGGAGATCGCCGCCGCGCAGGGCGTGGTGCTGCACGAGCTCTCGGTCCAGCGGGGGTCCCTGGAACAGGCGTTCCTCCAGCTCACGAACGAGGCCGTCGAGTACCACGCGCATGACGGCGCCACCACCGGGAACGAGGGGACCGACCGATGACCCTGCTCGCCGTCGAACGGATCAAGCTCTTCTCCACCCGCTCGCCGTGGTGGTGCATGGTGGTCGCGGTCGGTCTCACCGTCGGGTTCACCGCCCTGATGTCGGGCTTCGCCAACGAGCAGGGCACGGTGACCGTCGGGTTCACCCAGTTCAGTTACCAGTTCGGGCTGATGGTGCTGATGGTGATGGCGGTGCTGGCCGTGACCACCGAGTACCGGTTCGGCACCATCCGCACCACCTTCCAGACGGCCCCCAACCGGGCCGCGGTCCTGACCGCGAAGGCACTGCTGGTGGCGGTGCTCGCCGGGGTCGTCGCGCTCGCCGCGGCGTTCCTCTCCTTCTGGGTCAGCGACCTGCTGGCCACCAATTCGGACCTGAGCCTGTCCGGAGCGGACGCCTGGCGCAACGTGGCCGGTACCGGTCTGGTCGCCTTCCTCGCCGCCGTGCTCTCCGTCGCGGTGGGAATCCTGCTGCGCCAGTCAGCCGCCGCCGTGACGGTGGTCCTCGTGTGGCCGCTGCTGGTGGAGGGTCTCGTCTCGCTGATCCCGAGGATCGGCCAGGACATCCAGTCGTGGATGCCCTTCGTGGCCGCCCACCACTTCCTGTTCGGCGGGCAGCCCGACAGCGCCGAGGCCGCGATGATGATGGGCATGTCGGATGTCCCCTACGGCCCGTGGGCGGGCATCGCCTACTTCGGTGCGATCTCGGTGGGCCTGTTCGTCGTCGCGGTCATCACCGCGAGCCGCCGCGACGCCTGAGCGGGCCGGTTCCGGCGGTCCTCCACGGCCGGGTGGGCGACCCCGGATTCGTTTGGGAACCGCCCCGACCCGGGGAACCCCTTCATGAAGTGCTTGTTAACGCGATCGCGCTGACCGGCGCCCTCGTTCGGGATACCCGGGCTGCTCTGGATGGGGCAGCCCGGGTTTCTCCTTGTCCGGCCGATGGAAACGGAACCTTAACGAAGGGCCCTCCCGGGCTTCCGCGATCGCGTCACCAGGCCCGAATGCCGCTAGTATCGAAGGTGAAATCAACTGGTGATATACACCGGAAGTACGTGAGGTCGGTATCCGGTCGAACATGGCTCGAAGCAGTAGCTGAACTCCTACCTGGGGGGCAGGAGGATCGATGACAACGTTGCGACGCAAGCCTGACCCGCAAGAACGTGACGAGGACCCCACCCCGTTCGGCCCCGAGCGTCTCGTCTCCGGGGCAGGATGGGTTCCCCGACAGCAGCGGACGCCGCCGCGGTCGTGGAGCGACGACGCCGGGGACACCCTCGGCCCCATCGAGCGATCGGTTCCGTGGCCAGAGCCGATGCCGGAACTGGAATGGTTCCTCGCGCTCGAGGGCAGCGCCGCCGACGGAGCGTCCGAACCCTCCGACGCCAGGAACTCCTGGGTGCACTGGGCATCGGAGGCCGAGGTGCTCGACCTGTACCGAGGGGCTCTGACCGCCGGCGGTGATCCACCGGCGCCGTGGTGGATCCGCGCCATGCACATCGGGACCCTGGCGTCCAGGGCCGACGGTTTCGCACTGGAGGACGAGGTGCACGACGTCCTCTCCGAACGCCCGGGCTGGGTCTTCGTCCCCTGGGCCGGCAACGGAAGAAGCCCCTACTGGGAGTACACCCCCTCCGATGACGGTCGGGCCATCCAGCCCACCACGATCCTCTTCGGCGAACGGCACCCCGGCTTCGTCCTGGTGCTGCCCGCCCACGGCGTCACCCCGACGCCGGTGCGACCCCTCGGCGGCGTCGCGGGTCTGGTCGAACGCCTCACCGAGATCGGCTCCTGGCGGGTCTGACGCCGCCGGGAGTCCGCGCGCTCCACGCGCCTGCCCATCGCCGCGTGTCCTGGTCATGCCGCAGCAGCGCCGCTGCCGGCAGGCACCACCCCTTCGCCTCACCCTCCGCGCCGTCGTCGGCGTGGACGAGGAGCGTCCGTCCTTTCCCGACTCCCAGTGCCGTGCGCCGACCCGTCGGCCCGCGTCCGGGTTGGCCCCCGTGCGGCGGGCCGGCGTCGGTTGTTCCTTGGCAGGCGGGGTGCAACGGGTGGTGCCCTGCCGCCCCCGCCTGCCGGTCACCCCACCTCGGACTCCGGCCGCGCGCGACACGGCGGGTTGCCCGATCCGGGATGTGAGTGCGAGCGCGTCGGGGGGCGAGCGCGCTCACCTCAATGCGATGAATCGCACAAGACAGTATGCCGCGCTACAACTTCCGCAAATGATCACCCGATAGGTGCCACTAGACACCCCGGTCGCGGGGGTGTCGCACGATCGGGGCCGCTCCTGACGGAGGCGGGCGCCACGAACGCCGTCCGCCCGCCGGTGGGGGCCGTGGAGTGGTGGGTGTGGCCAGCCGGTGAGCCCGTCGCCAGCGCCCACGCCGCTTCGGTACCACGGCGGCGCTCCGTCCACACCGGACTACCTGCTCCGGGTGGCCCGCGCGCTGCTCGGGCCGCGCCCCGCGCCGGTGGTGGGCGGAAGGTGAGCGGCTGGCCGGGGTCACGTGGCCGCCTCGCCGGATCCACCCCCCGCTGCCGGTGCGTGTCCCCGCTCGGCCATCCCACGCACCCTTCGCGGATCGCGCCGGCACGGACGGCTCGCCGGGGGAACGCCCGCGTGCGCCACCACCCGTCGCCGGTTCCGGCGGCCGCACGTCCCTGCCCTGGTGGCTCCCGGTAGAGGAGGACAGCGTGTCGAGCGACCGGCGCCAGGCGGACGGGAGCGGCCAACCCCCGGCGCCCTCGCCGACCGCCGAGGTGGGGCTGGCCCGAGGGCGGACGACCTGATGGGAACGGCGAAGCCCGGCCGCCTGGCGGACGGGCCTCGCTCCCCCGACGGGCCCCTCGGCCTTCGGGCCCGGCCGAGGCCGAGCGAGGAGGGGCCGGGGGTACCGTGGCGACTCCTCGACCGGCCCCGGTGCGGGTCGGGTCCCGAGGCCGTGGCACCGGTGCTGATCCGCATGTCCTCGAGGTGGACCGCGCGCTCCGGTCGGGGGCGCCCCTGGTCCTCGCCGCGCGGCGGCTGACATCCCGAGGCGACCCACCACTTCCCACTCCTGGCTCCCGGGGCCGGTGCCGGATGCGGTGGCGCCGTCGGGCTGCCACCGGTGGTACCACCATTCCCGCGCCAGGCACCGGGTCGGTCGGCCCGGCGCTGGGACCGGGTGAACCCGTGCCGCCCCGGTGGTCGGCGAGGTGGTGCCCTCCGGTTCGGCCGCGGTGGGCGGTCCGTGAGACCGACGGCACCGCCCGTCCACCCGGTTCCAGCCCCGGAGCGGACCTGCGGGGACGGCGTCGCTACGGCGCGCGGGTTTTCGGGGGGCGGAGCGGCGGGCCCAGCCCGCCGTGGGCGCCCGCGCGACGGATGCCCACCCGTAGCCTGTGAACCGCACGACGTCAGGGAGGACTCGATTCGGTGCGTGAACTCGCCGTCGACTTCGGCACGTCCAACACGGTGGCCGCGGTACGCGCTTCTCCCCACGAGCGGCCCAGGCTGCTGGCGGTGGACGGCTGGCAGGTGCTCCCCTCCGCCGTGTGGCTGGCGCCGGACGGCGAGCTGGTGGTGGGGGTCGACGCCCAACGCCAGGCGCGACTGGACCCGACCCGCTACGAGCCGACGCCGAAGCTCCGCGTCGACGAGGTCGAGGTGCTGCTCGGCGACCGGGTGGTGCCCGTCGTCGACCTGATCGCGGCGGTGCTGCGCAGGGTGGCGGGTGAGGCTCGGCGCCAGCTCGGCGGCGAACCGCACCGGGTCGTGCTGACCCACCCGGCCGACTGGCACCGGATCCGCCGGAACACCCTGCGGGCGGCGGCGAGGGCCGCCGGTTGGTCGGGGCCGGTCAGCCTCCTCGCGGAACCGGTCGCGGCGGCCGCCCACTTCGCCGAGGTGACCAGCCACGAGCGGGTCGTCCACCCAGGCCAGGCCCTGGCCGTCTTCGACATGGGCGGGGGTACGACGGACACGGCACTGGTCCACAGGGGACGGGATGACGGGTGGCGGGTGCTGGCCGAGGCCGGGACACCGGATCTGGGCGGCGGGGACGTCGACCAGCTGCTGCTGGAGCACATCCGGTCCTCGGTCGGTCCTGACCGGCCGGAGTGGGGCGAGTTGGTCCGCCCCTCGGGTCCCGCCGCCCGTCGCGCGGCACGAGCACTCGCCGATGACGTCCGCGCCGGCAAGGAAGCCCTGTCCCGGTATCCGCAGACCGACATCCCCCTGCCGGACCCCCTGCCCGACGCCCACGTCACCCGCGCCGAGTTGGAGGGCCTCGTCCGTCCAAGGCTCGAACGCACCGTCGCGATGCTCGCCGGCACGGTGGGCACGGCCAGGTCTGACCTGGCCGGGGTCTTCCTCGTGGGTGGGGCGACCCGGATGCCGCTGGTCGCGACCATGATCGGGGAACGGCTCGGTGTGGTGCCCGTCGCGGTGGAGTCCCCGGAGAGCAGTGTCGCGCTCGGCGCGTTGACCACCCGCGCGGCCAGTGACTTCACCGAACCCGGAGCCCCGCTCGGCGAGGAACGTCCGCCCGAGGACGGCGATGCCGTGACGGCGGTGACCCGGGCTACCGGTACCGGTGAGGAGCCGACCCGTCGGCTGGCGGACGGGCCGGCGTCGGCCGACCCTCGTGGCGCGGCGGCGGGTGGGGCCGTCCCGCCGGGCGCCGAGGCGCCCACCCGGAGCATCCGCGCCGAGGACGGCCCGACCAGTCGGGTCACCGCGACGCCGGTCGGTGGGCACCCCGCCGTCGCGCCCGCCCAGCCGGCTCCGGGCGCCGCCCCCACCGGCTACCCCGCGACGCGACCGGTCGACGCCAGTCGCGTCTACCGGGTGGACCAGGCCCCGTGGCAGCCCGCCCCACCAGCCCCACCCGCCCCGCGCGACCGGCGAGGCGGTCACCGCCGCGTCTGGTCGGTGGTGGCCCTGGTGGCCGTCGTGGTCGCCGTCGCGATCGCGGTGGTCCAGCTGTGGCCGGTGTCCGGCGACGACGTGTCCGGCCAGGACCCGGCCGGCCCCGGGGACGGCGGCAGGGCGACCGAGGGCCCACCCGGCACCGCCTCCCGGGTGGCGGAGACCCGCACCCACGAGGCGGAGGATCCAGCCAAGCCCGTCCCCGGTGGGCGGGTCGACCCGTCGGTCGGCGAGCTGTTCCGGGAGGAGGCGCTCCGGGACTTCGCCGGCTCCGCCGCCGCGGGTGCCGAGGAGTGCGCTCCGGCGGACATGCCGGTACTCGACATGGTCGTGGGGTCCGGGGACGCCGTGACCTGCGAGTACACCGTCGACGGGGTGGGTTGGACGGTGACCTTCCTCTCCGGGAGCGGAGCCTGTGAGGTCGCGCTGCTCGCGAGCTCGCTCGGGGAGTCCCACGGCGCGGGCACCTGGTCCGGTGGTGGGTACTCCGGTCGTTACCAGTTCGGCAGCCTGCCCGCCGGGGCCCCCGTGTCGGCGGCGCTCACCTACACGGCCGACGGAGAGCCGCTGTGCGGGGCGGTGGAGCCCTCCGGTGGAACGTCGGTCACTCCCGAACAGCTGGTCACCTTCTGGGAGGACAATGTGCGTCCGGTGGGGTGAGCGGAGGCGTTGGGCGCCGAACCCGCACCCGACCGGAGGACCAAGCGAGCAGGGAGAGGAGCGGTCGCAGCGATGCCGGTGACCGAGCAGGCACCGCACCTGAGGAGGGTGGTCAGCTACGTCCAGCGGGGCGAGCGGATGACCACCGGACAGCAGCGTGCCTGGGACACGTACTGGGCCGAGCTGGGCAGGGACGGGGACGGCCTTCCCGACGGCCCGTTGGACGTCGAGGGCTGGTTCGGCCGGTCCGCGCCGCTGATGCTGGAGATCGGCTCCGGGATGGGGGAGACCACCGCCCAGCTGGCCGCCGCCGAGCCGGAACTGAACTACCTGGCCGTCGAGGTGTACAAGCCGGGGCTCGCCCAGCTGCTCCTGCGGTGCGAACAACACCAGGTCGGCACCCTGCGGGCGGTGCGCGGTGACGCGGTGCGGCTGCTGTCCTCGAACATCCCGGTGGACTCCCTCGGGGGAGCCCGGATCTTCTTCCCCGACCCGTGGCCGAAGAAGCGGCACCACAAGCGGCGGCTCGTGCAGCCGGAGTTCGTGCGGCTGCTGGCCTCTCGCCTCGCGCCGGGCGCGTTGCTGCACCTGGCGACCGACTGGGAGCACTACGCGGCCCAGATGATGGCGGTGTGCTCGGCGGAACCGTCGCTGCGGAACCGGTACGCGGACGAACCGGGCGGGTGGGCTCCCCGGCCGGACTGGCGCCCGGTGACGAAGTTCGAGCAGCGGGCGACGGAGGAGGGCCGCGTCGTGCGGGACCTGTTCTTCGAACGGGTCTGAGCCGGTCGGGATCACTCGAACCGGTCATCAAGTGTCGGGGTCCGGGCGACGAAAGGGATCACTCTTCGCAGGTCACCGCTCGAACGGGTGGCCCCGCTGCCCTGAGCAGGATGACCCGTCCGGCAGTGACGCGTGAACGGGGAGCCGAACTACGTTCCGGTCCGTGTCCGCCTCGCACCGGAACTCCGTGTCCTCGCCCCACCGCCCCCCGTCGGTCGCCGCGTCGCGGGCGGCGGTCGGGGCGGTCGTCCGCCTGGACCACCCGGCGGACCGCCCCCGGGCCGGCGATCGCGGTTCTCCCAGCCAGGTGACCCCGTCGGGCGGGGCGTTTCCCGGCCGGCCCCGGCGCCTCCTCGACGGCGGGGGTGAGGCCGCCCGTGACGAGCGGGTGGTCGCGGAGGCGGTCGCGTTCCTGCGGCTCCACCACGCGGGCCAGACCGACCCGAGCGCCCTGTCGAGCAGGGTGGACCAGGTCAGGCGGGAGGTGGCCCGCACCGGCACCTACACCCACACCGGCGAGGAGTTGAGGTTCGGGGCCTGGCTCGCGCTCCGGGAAAGCGGCCACTGCCCCCCGGGAGTGGGCTGGCGGGACCTGGTGGTCAGGGACCTGCGCGTGGTGCGTGACCCGGCGGGCGTCGCCGCGGGCTGCGCGGACCACCTGCGGACGGCGGTCGTCCCCCCGTCTTCCCCGGCGGGCCGGGCCGGGGCCGGTGCCCCACCTCCCAGCGGTGGCCAGGTCAGGCCGGTGGTGACCGTGTTCGGGCCTGACCTCCCCGGTGAGCCGGCCGCGAGGGTGCACAACCTGGAGCTGGTCGGGTACGCGGGTTACGAGCGGTCCGGGGGCGCCGTCGTCGGGGACGCCCGGCATGTGGGGATCACCCGGTCGCTCGGTGGACTGGGCTGGCGACGTCCGCTGCGGCCGGGGCGGTTCGACCAGCTGCCGTTGGCGATCGCGTCCGGCGGGGCCAGCCCGATGCTTTTCGACGTCCCCCGGGACGCGGTGTACGAGGTGCCGCTCGAACATCCGGAGTGCGACTGGTTCCCGGAACTCGGGCTCCGTTGGCACGCGACGCGGGCCGTCACGGGACTGGCGCTGCGGGTCGGAGGCGTCGTCTACCCGGCCGCGCCGTTCAACACCCCTTACGGGGCCTGGGAGATCGCCGCCAGGCTCGGGGCGGCGGCGGGGTTCGGGGCCGAGGCCGAGGTGGCGAGCCGGTGGGCTCGCGAGGTGGATGCGGCCCCCGAACCCGGGCGGGGACTGGAGGAGCTGGAACGGGCGGTGGGGCACTCGTTCGCCGCGGCCGGCGTGGGCCTGGTGGGCCGGGTCGGGCCGGCGGAACGCCGGTGTTCGCGGCTCCGGGCCTGGCGCGGCTCGCGGGGCCCGGCGTGCTTCGTCGTGGAGCCGGACCGGCTGTTCGCTCTGCCGGGGCCGGGGACGGTGTCCGTCGCCCCGGCTCCCGGCTGATCGGGCGGCTCAGGAGGGGTGGTGAACCGTCGGGCGCGGGAGCCCCGTGCGGGGACCCGGCCGGTCACCGGGTGGAGAGGGAACCGTTGAGGACCAGGGCCTCCGGGCGGCGGCTGGCGCGGCGGGCACGCTCGGCGGTGGCGCGCCGGGCCGCCCGCTCCTCCTTCTCCTCGGCGCGCAGCGCCTGCCGCTCGGCGACGTCCGGCAGCACGGGGCTCAGCGCCATCAGCAGCAGCACGCCCAGCGCCAACAGGACGGCGGTCCAGGTGAAGGCCATCGTGAGCATCGTTGTCTCCTCGTCGTTCGGTGTGTTCCGTTGTCATGTCCCACTGTCGTCGCCGCGGCGGCTCGGCGAATCGGTCGATGAGCCGGGACCGCGCACCGATCGGCCGAGGGGGACTTCCCTGACCCCGAACCCCGAGGCGTTCCGGGGGCGGGCCGGCGGGGGACCCGGGGCGGAGGCCGTGGCCGCGAACGGCAGCGGGGCGGAGGCAGCCCGGAACCGGCTTCCGGCGGGGAGCCGGCGGTCGGCCCGTCCGCACCGGGCCGGGTGGGCGCGTGGGAGGCCGCCAACGGCGTTCGACCGCCTCCCCGACGAAGCGTCGGCGAGAGGCCGGCTGGCGTCCCCCGGCCGACGGCGGCCGGACGGGTCGGTGTCACCGGCCGACCGGAGGTCCGCGTTCGCCGCCCGGGAGCGGGGGGCGGGGGCGATCGACGGCACCCGTCCGTAGCCTGGGACGCTGACTGGCCCGACCGGTCGCAGCCCACCCGGGAACGGGCCGGCGCTGGACCCGGGTCACCTGGTGCGGGCGCACCACACCGAGCGGAGCCGGGAGGTTGTCGGATGTCGAAGCGCCGAGAGGGTAGCGAGCCCACCGCCCGGCAGAGCACGATGTGCCACAACTGCGGTGGTCAGGGGCACCTGCTGGAGCCGGTGTGCGCGGTGATCGGCGGCTCGGGGCGGTCCCTGCCCCAGCTGCGACCGTGCCGGTGGTGCGGCGAGTCCGGTCGGGTACCGGGGCTCACCCCGCCCACCTGAGCTGGCCGGGCCACCGGACCCTGTCGGGCATTCCCGGTGCGCCAGCGCCCCCGGTGCCGTCACACCGGACGGCCCCCGTCACCGGCCGGCCAGCGGTTCCCGGCTGGCGGAGCGGAGGGCGGGACCGGCCGTGGCGGCGGCGACCACCGCGGCCAGCGATCCCACGGCGACGGGCAGCACCAGCCAGCCGTTCGGCGAGGGAGCCAGGTCCCACCGCGACAGCACCGCCGCTCCCACGAGGAATCCCGCGCCGGAGGCCACGAGGCTCGCCACCAGCCTCGGCACCGCCGCCTCCAGCCGCGACGCCCGCCCCAGGGCCCGCACCGAGGCCCCCGCCGCCACCAGGGCCCCGATCGTCCGCCGCCGGTCCGTGATCGACCCGGCGGCGCTCAACGCGGCCCCGCACCCCGCGAGCAGCCCGGCCCCCAGCAGACCGAGCGCCGCGGCCCAGCGCAGCTCCTCGTGGAGCTGGTCCGCCACGGCCCTCCGCTGGGCGCCGCTGTCGACGGCGAGGCCGGGCGCGGCCCCTCCCAGGACCCCCCTGGTCGCCTCCCTGGTCCCGGAGGTCGTGGTCACCAGCACGGCGGCCTCGGTGAGCGCGCCGGGGTCGGCCAGCGCCGACGGGTCGACCAGCGCCCAGCCCTCCGCCGGCGGTGCTCCGTCCCGCTCCACCCGGCGGACCAGGTGATCAGCGCCCGCCAAGGCCAGCTGGTCACCCGCCAGGTGACCGCCGCCAGCCGAGTGCCGCACCACCCGGGGGCGGACGTCCGCCGCGCCGCCGCCGGCGAGGAGCACGGCCGGGGAGCCGGCGCAGTCCCCGGAGCTGACCCGACCGAAGGGGACGGCCTCGGCACAGGGCAGCACGAGCGCGTCCCACCGCGCGAGCCCGTGGCCCGCCACGGTCGCCAGTCCCGCGACGGCGACGGTGGCCTCGATCCCCCGCTCGTCGAGACCGGTGCGGACGGCGTCGGCGATGGGCACGGCCCGGGTGCTGGGCAGGTCGACGGTGAGGACGGAGTCGGCCACCGGACGCTCACCTGAGGTGGGACCGGGTGGGTTGGACAGCAGGGTGAGGGTGGTCGACGCCAGGAACACGGTCAGGACCAGCCCGGCCCCGGCGCGGTACGCGCCCACGGGGTCGGCCAGCAGCCGGCGGCCGGCCAGCAGCGCGGCCGGTCCACGCCAGAGCCGCGCGAAGGCACCACCGAGCGCGGCTGCCAGTGAGGGGCCGACGAGGGACACCGACAGGGGGAAGGCCACCAGCCCCAGCACCGCCAGCGGGAGCGCGTGCTCCCCCGACGCGTTCACCCCCCACAGGAGGACCGCCAGGGCGAGCACGGGCGCCACCCACCGCCACGGGGACGGCCGTTCCCACCGCCGCTCGCCGGCCGAGCCCCACGGCGACCGCGCCGCCCGGCGCGTTCCCACCACCGAGGCGGTCACGACACCCAGGGGCACCAGGACGGCCACGAGGAGCGTCATCGGACCGGGGGGCGCCAGGTCGTCCGGCGACCAAGGGCCGTCACGCCACGGCACCAGTGCGACCAGCGCGCGCAGCGGGGCACCCGCCACCAGGCCGGCCGCCGTGCCGAGGACGCCCGCCACCGCGGCTCCGGTCGCCGCCATCGCTGTGACCTGCCAGGGAGTGGCTCCCGAGAGCCGGAACGCCGCGAGCCGCCGGGGCCGGCGGGCCGCCGCCAGCCGGGCGGCCGAGGCGATCAGCACCAGGCAGGGCACACCGAGGGCCACGACGCCGAGGCCGGCCACGGCGAGCAGCGGGAGGTCGGGTTCGCCGCCGTGGACCGCCAGGCCGGGGACGGCGGCGGAGAAGGCCGGCAGCGTCCCCGGTTCGTGGCCGACCAGCGCGAGCAGCTGGTCGGGGTGCGCCAGAGCGGCCTCCTCGACCGTCCCGACCACCTCGCCGTCGAACCGCACGGCCAGGTCCTGGTACGGGAGGTCGGCCGCGAGCTCCGCCAGCGCCGAGGACATCAGCACCTCGCCGGGTTCGGGGAAGCGCGGCACACCCGGGGGGACGGGGATCGTGTCGGGGGAGATGTCCCCTCTGGCCGGGGCCACGTCGATCCTGGTGATGGCGCGGTCGCCGACGACGTCCGGCGTGGTGAGCACGAGCGCGCGAGCCGGCCGGGCGCCGTCGTCGGCAGGGTGTTGCCAGGACGCGCGGGCCGAGCGGTCCAACGCGGCTGACGGGAGGGTGACCAGGAGGGTGATCAGCGCGGTCGTGGCTGCGACCCCCAGTGCGGTGAGCAAGGTCGCGACCAGGGCGCGCCGGTCGGCCACCAGGACCCGCAGCGCCAGGCGGACGGCGTTCACGCGCACGCCCGCTCCGCGCTGAGCCGCCCGTCCCGCAGGACCAGCCGCCGGCTCGCCAGGGCGGCCACCGAGGAGTCGTGGGTGACCAGGACGACGGCCGCCCCGGTCGTGTGGGCGGCGTCCAGCATCGCGTCGACGGTGTCCCGCCCGGTCCCGCTGTCCAGGGCGCCGGTGGGTTCGTCGGCGAAGACCACCCGGGGTGAGTGCCCGAGCGCTCGGGCGACGGCCACCCGCTGGGCCTGCCCGCCGGTCAGCTCGCGGGGCCGGTGGCCCGTCAGGTCGCCGAGTCCCAGCCGGTTCAGCCAGGTGCCGGCGGTCTCGGTCGCCCTTGCCCGGGAGACGCCGGCCAGCAGCAGCGGCAACGCGGCGTTCTCCAACGCCGTCAGCTCGGGGACCAACATGCCGCCCTGGAACACGAAACCGAAGGCCCGCCGCCGCAGCTCGCTCCGCCTCCGCTCGCTGAGCGAGTCGATCCGGTGGCCGTCCAGGAGGACGGTGCCCTGGTCGGGCGGCAGGATTCCCGCCAGGACGTGGAGGAGGCTGGTCTTGCCCGAGCCGGAGGGGCCGACGACCGCCACGACCTCCCCGGCCCGGATCCCGAGGTCGACGTCCCGCAGCGCGACGGTGCGCCCGTAGCGTTTCGTCAGTCCACTGCCCCGCAGCACGGTGTCGCCCCGACCGGATCCGCCGAGGTGGGCGCCGGCGTTCACCACCGTTGTCCCCTTCCCATGACCAAGGCCCGGCGCCCCCCGATGGCGCCGGGCAGGGAGCATCCTGCCGTCCCGCGCCTTCCGCCCACTTCCTCCTCACGGTCGGGAAGCGCGGTTCTCCCCTCGGCCGATCGGCCGACATCCCGCACCGGTCGGCTGACGTCGCGGGCAGCGGACTTCCGTACCTTGACGTGTTGTGGCTTTCCCTCCTCCGCTCACCGAGCCGGCGCCACCGAACCGGAACCTGCGTGGCCTGCTGCGCCAGCAGTGGCCGCTGGTCCTGTTCTTCGGGTTCCTGCTCACGCTCAGCGGCTACGCCTCCCTCCGGCAGGGGCCGGCCGGGACGCTGGACGCGCTCAGCGCCGCCCTGACGGCCCTGTTCGCCGTGGTGGCGCCGCGCCGCCCGGTGCAGGCGGCCCTGCTCGGCGCGCTGTCGATCGTCGCCGTCGTCCCGGTCGCCCAGGACGCGTTCCGGGACGGGCTGGAGACCGCGGTGGCCGGCAACCTGGGGGTGAAGCTGGCGGCGGCGATGGTGTTGACCGCCTACGTGGTGCGGTTCAGCGGTCGGCGGGTCGCCTGGTGGTGCGTCGGAGCGCTCACCGCCGCCCTGTCCGTGCTGATCACGGTGTCCGGCGGCCCGCGACTGGAACGGGGGCTGGCCACGCTCTTCCAGTTCTCCCCGATCGGCGCGCTGCTGCTCGTCGTGTCGGTGGTGACCGGCCTCTACTTCAAGAGCCGGGACAGCGAACGACGCCACTCGGTGAGCCAGGAGGTGTCGGCGGCGCAGCAGGCGGAGCGGATGGCCCTCGCGCGGGAGCTGCACGACGTGGTGGCCCACCACGTGACGGGGATCGTCGTGCAGGCGCAGGCCGCCCGGGTGGTGGCCTCCGACAACCCCGAGGTGGCGTTGCGGGCGTTGGAGCTGATCGAGCGCAGCGGGGTGGAGTCGCTGGCGGCGATGCGACGGCTGGTGGGCACGATGCGGGGGGCACCGGCGGCGGGTTCCTCCAACGCCACCGAGCAGGCCACCACCGACCTCGACGCGGACCTGCGGCGGCTCACCGTGGACGCGGCCCGCAACGGCATCCCGGTCATCCTGGAGATGGACCAGCTCCAGCCGGTTCCCCCGGAGCTCGGCCGGTCGGTGCTGCGGCTGGTGCAGGAGGCGATGACCAACTCGGGCAAGCACGCCGCCGCGCTGACCTCGGTGGTGGTCCGGGTGGTCGAACGGGACGGCGGCCTGGAGGTGCGGGTCACCGACGACGGCCGGGGCAAGGCCGAGAAACCGGTGGGGGGTTCCGGGGGCTACGGTCTGGTGGGCATGCGGGAGCGGGTGGAACTGCTCGGGGGGCAGTTCGAGTCGGGGCCCGGCGACTACGGCGGCTGGCGCGTCTGGGCGTGGCTGCCGATCCGGGCGGAGAACGACTCCGACGGCTAGTGGGGGCTCCCGTTCCGGCAGCGAGCAGCAGACGTCTTCCGAACCGACAGACAGCCGAGGTGCCAGTGACGATCAAGGTGCTGATCGCCGACGACCAGGAGATGGTGCGCGCCGGGTTCAGGATGATCCTGGACGCGCAGCAGGACATCGAGGTGGTGGCCGACGTCTCCAACGGTGTGGACGCGGTCAACCAGGCCAGGGCACTGCGACCCGACGTGTGCCTGATGGACATCCGGATGCCCCGGCTCGACGGGTTGGAGGCGACCAGGCAGCTGGCGGGGCCGGAGGTCGTCGACCCGGTCAAGGTCGTGGTCGTGACCACCTTCGACCTCGACGAGTACGTCTCCAGCGCCCTGTCCTACGGGGCCTCGGGCTTCCTGCTCAAGGACGCGGGGCCGGCCCTGCTGGTGGAGGCGGTGCGGGCGGCGGTGCGCGGCGACGCCCTGGTGTCGCCGCAGATCACGGTGCGCCTGCTCCAGCACTACCAGTCGGGGCGCCGCACCAGCCAGCGCCGCCCGGACGTCTCCCTCACCGACCGGGAGCTGGACGTGGTGCGGGCGGTGGCGAACGGGCTGACCAACACTGAGATCGGCGGGAAGCTGTTCATGTCGCTGTCGACGGTGAAGACGCACCTGGCCTCGGTGCAGGGGAAGTTGGGCGCGCGGAACCGCGTCGAGGTGGCCGCCTGGGCCTGGCGTTCCGGCCTGATGGAGGACTGACGGGGGCAGGAGCCCCAGACTCCTCCCGCGCCAGCGCACTCCTGTCTGCGATGGACAGCAGGCGGAATGGTCGTGAGGTCGTCACCTTGGGTGTTCGCCCGACTCGCCAGGGCTAGTAGCGTGACGCCGTGTCCATTCCTGTTCGGGCCGGTGATCTGTCCCGGAGCTGCCGGCAGCTCCGGAGGCGACCGAGTCCATCAAGGAGAGTCCCCCGGCGCACCTCCTGCGGTACTACGCGGCGGAGTGCGGGCTGAAACACGCGCTGCTCCGCCGGCGGAACGGCCGGACCACCGATGACCTGGCGCTCGACCAGCGGAGGGGCGAGAGCGGGCACGACCTGCGGTCCCTCGCCAAGGAGCTCCGGCTGGCCGATGCCGACTACCGGGAACTGCGCGCCTGCCGGCGACACGGGTCCGGTTCCGTCCGGCACCACGAGCTGCACGAGGCGTGGCGGTACGGGGTGCGGCTGGACGCGGAGGGGGAACGGAGGGCCGTGGCAGCACTCGACCGGCTCGTCCAGTGGGCCGTCAAGGAGGGAGGCTCGTGAGCACGTTCGACCACTGGCACTCCGAGCCACCCACGTTCTTCACCTGGTTCGACGTGGAGCAGTGGTTCCGGGACCTGGCGGCCGAGGGGGAGTGGCCGGAGTGGCTGGTGGAGGTGGACGCCTACTGGGATTCCCTGGAGCTGACGCTCGACCAGCAGGTCACCTTCGGACAGGTCTGGGACTACCTCGGCGACACCCTGGGCCGCCTCACCGTCGACCGGGAGGCGGAGCGGCTGCTGCTCGAGGATGGCGGCGACGACGGTGGGAACGGGCTCGATGTCGTCCTCACCCGCGCGGCCCCGGACCACGACTCGGGAAGGCGGTATCGCCGGCCGAAGTGGAACGAGAACCGGGTGACCAGGGAGGTCGGTGAGGCACTGCCACGACCGAACAACGCCGAACTGCCGCACGGGGTCAACGTGGCGGCCTTCCACTCCTTCAAGGGAGGCGTGGGGCGGACCACGCACTGCGTGGCGACCGCGCGGGCCGTCGCCGCGAGCGGGCAGCGGGTGCTGCTGGTGGACGCCGACCTGGAGGCACCGGGGATCACCTGGATGCTGGAGGCGCAGGGCAACCGCATCACCTTCTCCTTCGAGGACTTCCTCGCCCTGCTGCACGGGGCCGACGAACCGGACCGCGCCGTCGCCGTGGCCAGGAGGCACCTCGCCAACCAGGAGATCGACGGGGTCCTGCTGCTGCCGGCCCGGCGCGACCCGAACCGGACCGAACCACCTCGCCTGGCGCCGGGCGACCTGCTGACCCCCAGCCGCTCCCGCTACTTCCTCACCGAATCCCTGGCGAGGCTCGCCCACGCACTCGGTGCGGGCACCGCCCTGGTGGACCTGCGCGCCGGGGCGAGCGAGTTGAGCGCGCCGGCGCTGCTCGACCCCCGCGTGCACCGCGTGTTCGTCACCACGGCCAGCGACCAGTCCGTCCGGGGCACGGTGGCAATGCTGGACGAGGTGCGCCGCCGGGCGCCCAGCACCGCGGAGGACGACCCGGTCCCGACCGTGATCGTCACCCAGTACCAGAACTCGGTGCACGACGGCGTCGTGGAGGACGCGGCGGCGCGGCTCGCCGAGGCTGTCACCCGGATCATGAAGGGCGGGGCGGGGGCGGAGGAGGTGGCCGGGGAGGAGGACCCGACCACCGAGCTGCTGGTCACGACACCGCTCCGGAGTCCGTTCTCGCCGGGGCTGCTGGCGCTCCCCGCCTCCTGGGACGGGGTCGCCGCCGCCAGCGACCGGGCTGGCCTGGGGCGCGTCGTGGCCGGCCTCGCCGACAACCTCCGTGCCGGGGCCACCCCGGAGCCGGTGGCGGACGTGTCGCCCTCGGATCGGCCCAGCCTGCCGGACCGCCGCCGCTGGTTGGCCGAGCGGGCCCAGTTGCTGACCTACGCCGAAACCGCGATGAAGCGGGACGAGGATGCCGGTTTCCTCCGTACCAACTCCCTCGTGAACCTGGCCTCGGCGCATCGCACCGAGGCCCCGGTCGAGGTGGTCGTGGGGGCGAAGGGGTCCGGGAAGACCTTCACCTTCCTGTCCCTGTGCCGACGGCGGACCTGGGGCGCCTTCGGCGCAGACCTGGGTGTCCGGGACATCGAGCTGGACGCGGACATCGTTCCGGTCCTGTCCTCCCAGAACCTCACCGATGGCATCGGGCAGGACATCGACGAGATCCGCCGCTCGGCCGTGAACCGGCTGGCCAGCGTGGAGGGGGCCGAGGTCGAGGTTCCCGCGTGTGACCCCAAGGAGTTCATCGACGAGAAGCTGAAGGAGGACCGGACCGACGGCGACTGGCGGCGGATCTGGCTCACCGTCCTCGCCGGCTCGGTGGGGATCCCGGCGGAGCCCGACACCGCCGAGGACTACCTGGTGGAGCTGGCCCGGAGGCGCAGCGCGATCTTCGTGGTCGACGGCCTGGAGGACCTTTTCCAGGGGATCAGCCGGGAGTCCCGCCAACAGCAGGCGCTCCGGGTGTTGCTGACCACCTGCATGGAGTGGATGCGCAAGCTCCGGGGCCGGCCGCTCGGGCTGGTCATCTTCGTCCGGCGGGATCTCGTGCGGTACGCCATCACCCAGAACACGGCGCAGTTCCTCGCGCGTTACCAGCAGTTCGAGCTGCGCTGGGACCACGTGGAGGTGCTGCGCCTGGTGGCCTGGGTCTGCCATCACTCCCGCGCGTTGCCGAGGGCGAGCGAGGACCTCGTGCAGTCGGCGGGCCACGACGTCCTCTCCGAGCACCTCCTCTCGCTGTGGGGGGAGCGGCTGGGTTCCGCGCGGAGCAGGGAGGTGGGGTCGCAGGCCTGGTTCCTCGCCGCGTTGTCCGACTCCAACCAGCAGATCCAGGCCCGGGACATCGTCTCCTTCCTCAAGGAGGCGGCGGAGGAGTCCGCCGACGACCCCTCCCCGACGAAGTGGACCGACCGGCTGCTGACCCCGACGTCCATGCGGCGGGCGCTACCTGCGTGCAGCGCCCAGAAGATATTCGCGATCCAGGAGGAGATCCGCACGATCAAGGAGGTCTTCGATCACATGCGGACCCTCGACCACGAGGGGCGGAAGGTGCCGTTCCGGCGGGAGGACGTCGGGCTGAGCCTGGAGGACATCGCCCTGCTGGAGTCGAACGGGGTGGTGTTCCTCGTGGAGAACGAGTACTGGATGCCCGAGATCTACCGGCACGGGCTGAACTTCAAGGCGACCACCCGCCGACCCAGGGTGCTGGGCGTGGCGAAGCTGGTGCGCGGCTCGTCCCCCGGGGGCGCGGGACGGCGCTGACGGGAGCGGGTGGGAGGGGCGCCGCGCGGGACGCCCCTCCCAGTCTCAGCTCCTGGCGTCCTGGTCGGGCAGTGGCGTGCCGGTCGACGTCTCGTCGGTGGGCACATCGGCCCGTCCGTCCGGCGTCGTGCCGGCCCCGTCGCTCCCCTGCCCCCGGCGGACGGCGGAGAGCAGCAGCTGCGCCACGTCGACCACCTCGACGTTCTCGCCGGCGGTGCCCTCGTTCTGCCGCTGGGTGACGCCGTCGGTGAGCATCACCCGGCAGAACGGGCAGCCGGTGGCGATCTTGGAGGGGGCGGTGCCCAGCGCCTCGTCGACCCGGTCCACGTTGATCCGCTTGCCGATGCGCTCCTCCATCCACATCCGGGCGCCGCCGGCCCCGCAGCACATCGACCGGTCGGCGTGCCGGGGCATCTCCCGCAGGGAGGCGCCGGAGGCGCCGACCAGCTCGCGGGGCGGCGAGTACACCTGGTTGTGGCGGCCCAGGTAGCAGGGGTCGTGGTAGGTGACGTCCTCGGCGATGGGGGCCACCGGGGTGAGCCGTCGTTCGCGGACGAGCCGGTTCAGCAACTGGGTGTGGTGGACGACCTCGTAGTTCCCACCGAGTTCTGAGTACTCGTTGGCGAGGCTGTTGAAGCAGTGCGCGCAGGTGGCGACGATCTTGCGCCGGCCGGCCGGGCGGCCCTCGAAGACGCCGTTGAGCACCTCGACGTTCTGCTGGGCGAGCATCTGGAACAGGAACTCGTTGCCGGCCCGTCGCGCCGGGTCGCCGGTGCAGCTCTCCTCCGGTCCGAGCACCACGTACTTCACGCCGGCGGTGTGCAGGAGTTCCGCGACCGCCCTGGTGGTCTTCTTGGCGCGGTCCTCGAAGGCCCCGGCGCAGCCGACCCAGTACAGGTACTCCACGTCGTCGGCGAGCTCGCCGTCGAACACGGGGACCTCGAAGTCGAGGTCCTCGGTCCAGGCGAGGCGGTCCTTGGCGTTCTGGCCCCAGGGGTTGCCCTTGTTCTCCAGGTTCTTGAACATGCCGCCGAGCTCGGTGGGGAAGTTCGACTCGATGAGCACCTGGTAGCGGCGCATGTCGACGATGTGGTCGACGTGCTCGATGTCCACCGGGCACTGCTCGACGCAGGCCCCGCAGGTGGTGCAGGACCACAGCACCTCGGGGTCGATGACTCCGCCGAGTTCGCCGTTCTCGCCCGGTTCCCCGACGAGGGGCCGGTCGGCCTCGGCGAGGGCGAGGGCGTCGATGCCGGCGAGGCGGGCCTCGGCGCCGTCGCCGGTGATGCCGACCTCGTCGCCGGCCATGTCCTTCCGGCCGCCGGCCATCAGGTAGGGGGCCTTGGCGTAGGCGTGGTCGCGGAGGGCGGTGATGACGAGCTTGGGGGAGAGGGGCTTGCCGGTGTTCCAGGCGGGGCACTGGGACTGGCAGCGTCCGCACTCGGTGCAGGTGGTGAAGTCCAGCCAGCCCTTCCAGGTGAAGTCCTCGACCTTGCCGGCCCCGAAGGTGTCGGTGTCCGGGTCGGCCTCCTCCAGGTCGAGGGGCTTGCCGTCGCTCATCATCGGTCGCAGCGCGCCGAGGGCCTGGCCGCCTTCGGGTTCCCGCTTGAAGTAGATGTTGACGAAGGCCGCGAACCGGTGCCAGGCGACGCCCATCGTGATGTTCCTGGCGACGACGACGAACCACAGCATCGAGACGAGGACCTTCGCCGTGGCGACGAGCAGGACCCCGGTTTCGAGGGCGCCGGTCGAGGCGCCGGAGAAGGCCAGGACCAGGGGGTAGCTGGCCAGGAAGCTCGCGGAGTAGGAGTCGGCGCCGAGCAGCGCGCCTTCGAGGCCCCGGAGCAGCAGCACGCACAGCGGGATCACGAGGATCACCGCTTCGACGAAGTAGGCCTGCCGGAAGTTGGACCCGGCGAAGCGGGACACGCGGTCGGGGCGGCGCGGGTGGTTGAGCTGCCGGATCACGATCAGCGTGAGGATGCCGATCAGGGTGGCCGCGGCGAAGAACTCGATCACGACCTCGAAGACGATCCAGTGCCCGATCAGCGGCAACGCGAAGGTGGGGTCGAAGAGCTGGCCGTACCCGGTGGCGAGGGTGGGGACGAGGAGGACGAAGCCGGCCGCGACGAACCAGTGCGCGGCACCGACGACGCCCCACTTCAGCATCCGGGTGTGGCCGAGTGCCTCGGTCAGCATGGTGCGCAGCCGGGACCCCCACGGTCCGTTCCTCGTCGGGTCCGGTTGCCCGAGGCGGATCGTCTTGACCATGCGGGTGATGGCGCGCACGAACAGGGTGACGGCGTACGCCGTGGCGGCGAGGCAGATCGCCACGAGGGTGAGCTGGAGAGCGCCCATGCTTCCGGCCTCCTGATCGGGACTGTTCCCCGCAGCCTAGACCAGGTTACCGGCCGGTAATAACTCCTGGCGCTGTCGGTGTGCCCAGTTTTCGCGGCCTCCGACCGTGCGGCCGTGCATAATATGGAACAAATGTTCTGATTGTTAGGGGGTTCGCATGGTCTACCTGCTGCTCGCCGTCGCGATCGCCGCCGAGGTGACCGCGACGGTCGCCCTCCGCTTCTCCGAGGGCTTCTCCCGCCTGATCCCCTCGATCATCGTGGTGGTGGGCTATGTGATCGCCTTCCGTACGCTGGCCGAGGTGCTGAAGCGGGGGATGCCGATCGGCACCGCCTACGCGATGTGGGCCGGGATCGGGGTGGCCGCCGTCGCCGTGATCGGGGCGCTGTTCCTCGGTGAACAGCTGACGCTGGTCAAGATCGCCGGCCTGGTCCTCGTGGTGGGAGGTGTCGTGCTCCTCGAACTCGGGGGCGGGCACGGCGACCCCGGGGCGTCGTCCTCGGTCGCCACCGAGGCGGACCTGGACACGGGCGGGAACGGAAGGGCGGGAGCGCAGGGGTGACGGCGGAGTCGCGGGACGGACGGGTGGCCAGGGGTGACCGGCGCCGTGCGCTGATCGTCGCCGCCGCCGTCCGGGTGGTCGAACGGGAGGGCGTGGCCGGGCTGACCCACCGCGCGGTGGCCGCGGAGGCCGGCGTGTCGCCGACCTCGACGGCCTACCACTTCGCGACCGTGGACGACCTCATGGTCGGCGCGCTCCGGGCATCGGTGGAGGACAGCGCGGGCGGTCTGCTCGACCAGGTGCGGCGGACCGCGACCGATCCGGTCCGTGCCCTGGCCGACTACGTCACCGTCCACCGGGGGCGGGCCATCGCCGAGTACGAGCTGTACCTCCAGGCGGCCCGCCGGCCCGCGCTCCGCCCGATCGCCAGACAGTGGTTGGACGCCCTCTCCGAGGTGCTCCGACCGGTGGTACCGGACGAGACGGCCCGGCGCGCCCTGGTGGCGACCGTGGACGGCCTGCTGTTGCAGTCCCTGCTGTCGGACGAGCCGCCGAGTGAGGCGGAGATGCGCGCGCTGCTCGGGCACGTCGTGCGGGTCAGCGGCTCCGACACCGGACCGGCCGCGCCCCACGGTTGACCGCCCCCTCGCCGTTGACCGAGTCGGACGGTTGACCGGGCCGATATCGGTTCCCCCGAGCCTGGTGGGCCGGCCGGGAGCTGCCGGCCAGGGCGGGGGCCCTCCGCCGGGGCGGGGGCGAGGGGTCAGGGCGCGGTCGACCCGGTGCGGCCGTGGGGCCGGGGGCGGTCGCCGCCGCCCGCCCGGCGCGCCCGGTAGGCACGCTGCTGGCAGGCACGCGAGCAGTAGCTGCGGCGCCGGCCGGTCGGCGCGAGGACCAGTTCGGCTCCGCAGCTGAGGCACCGCGAGTGGTTCCGGGGGACGACCGTCCCCGTCGCGGAGCCAGGTTCCAGCGCCTCCCGCGACAGCGCCTCCCGCGACTGGGACTCCTGGGCGGCGACCAGGGACTCGACGCCGTCCAGCAGCCTTGCCAGACCGAGTTCGAACGCCGACCGGGGCTCGGGGGACGCTCCGGCCGCCGCCACCTTGGCCAGGCTCGGGTGGTTGGTCAGGTCGAAACGCCGCCAGAACGGCGAACCCGCTGACCGCCAGCCGTTCTCCCAGGTGCCCGCACCCTCGACCGACAGCCTGGCGGAACCCCGGACGTAGCCGTCCACGGCCTGGGCCAGGTTGACCAGCTCGTCCTCCGGTAGCCCCGTCGCCAGCAGGACGTCCAACGCGGCCTCGTGGGCCGCGAGCATGTTGGGCCCGGGAACCGCCCGGTGCGTGGAGATCTCCAGGACCCAGGGGTGGCGGTGGTAGAAGTCCCAGTCCTGGCGGGCACGGGCCTCCAGCCTCGCCCGCCAGCCACCGGCCAGGTCGTAGAAGAGCGAGAGCTCCCCGTACGCGCGGTCCACCATCACGTCCACCAGGTCGTCCCTGCTGGGGACGTGGCGGTACAGCGACATCGCCGTGAAACCGAGCCTGGTCGCGACGGCGCGCATCGACACCGCCGCCAGCCCACCCGCGTCGGCCATGCCGATCGCGGTCTCCGCGATCCGTTCCCGCGTCAACCGAGGTCGACGGCCACGGTCGGAGTCGCCGGTGGTCCCCCACAACAGCGCCATGCCGTGCGCGAACGTCTCCTGGTTCGTGCTCTTCGCCGCCATCCCACGTCCACCGGTCCTCGACGATTACCCGGAGTATGTATACAGCCCACACCCGTGGTGTACGGCGCACACCTCCGCCCTCGGCGCGTCCCGTCGGCTTCGGCGTCGACTTGCGCCGCTGAGGCGGGGGCGGTGCGGATTCGGCCGGGGAACGCGGGCGCGACGGCGTTCCCGATTCCTGGCGAGCGGGGTGAACCGGAGCGGGGAGGCGATTTCCCCGAACGTCGAGGCGGCGCGGGTTGGTTTTCCCTCACCCGGCGGACGCCAGCGCACGCGCGATGCGTGGATGGTCGTCGGAAACCCGATTCCGCCGTCGTCCGCACGGGCGCTACCACGGCGGCGCGCCGGCCGCCACCGCGCGAACCGGGCCTGGTCAGCCGGTGGAAGGATGGCGTCTAGCTCGTCGGAGGGAGCCAGGCCACGCGCCGCCGAGGGGCGGCATCCCGCCACTCGGCTTCGAATGCCCACGGGCGGGAAGGGTGTCCCGCCCGCTTCCCGTGCCGGCGAGGAAGCGAGAAGGCCCGAGGAGTGGCATCGCTCCGGAGTGGGCTCACCATTCCTCGTGGGGCGAATGCGGAGTCGGCCGACGGCGGAAAGGGAAGGAGAATTCGCCGGATCAAGGGGCGGGCCTCGGTGGAATGGGAACAGGCTCAGCTCGCTGCTTTCTCCGGGCGATCGGCGCGTGACGGAACCGGACGCGGGGTTCCCTCACGCCGCCGGGGAGCGCCGGTGGCGTCCTGGCGCGGCGTCGGAGCGCCGAGACTGGCGACAGCGGGCGGGCACAGCCCCGTGACCTGGTCGTTCCTCCCGGCGGCTCCGAACGGGACGCCGGTGTTCAGGTGGAGGCGAGCGAGGCCAGGGCGTCGAGCCTGCGCAGGGTCTCGTCACGCCCCGCCGTCTCCAGGTCGAACAGGCACCGGCCCACGCCGGCCTCGGCCAGCTCGGAGATCGTCGCGGGGTCGTCGGGAGTGCCGAAGACGGTCACCGGCAGGTCCCTCCCGGCCTTCGCCCGGACCTCGGTGACGCGGGCCGCCAGTCGTGGCGTGTTGGCCCGGGGCAGCCATCCGTCCCCGTACTCGGCCAACCGGCGGAGCGCCGCCCGGCTCTCGCCGCCCACGTAGATCGGCGGATGCGGCGTCTGGACCGGCTTGGGCCACTGGTAGATCGGGTCGAGGTCGACGTGCTCGCCGTGGAACTCGGCCAGTTCCTCGGTCCAGATGCGCCGGATGGCCAGCACCCGCTCGTCGAGGAGGGCGCCCCTGGTGGCCGGGTCGGTGCCGTGGTTGCGCATCTCCTCCTTGTTCCAGCCGCCGCCGACGCCCAGGATCGCCCTGCCGTCGGAGATGAGGTCCAGGCTGCTGACCTCCTTGGCGGTGTGGATCGGGTCCCGTTGCGGGATCAGCGCGATCCCGGTGGCGAGCACGAGCCGCCGGGTGACGGCGGCGGCCGCGCTGAGCACCACGAAGGGGTCGAGGGTGCGGTAGTACTTGCGTGGGAGCTCACCGCCCTCCGGGTAGGGGCTCTCCCGGCTTGCCGGGATGTGGGAGTGCTCGGCCAGGAACAACGCGTCGAAGCCGCGCTCCTCCAGGGCGGTGGCCAGGTCGACGGGGCGGATGCTCTCGTCCGTGACGAAGGTGGAGACTCCGAACTTCATCCTTCGAGGGAAACACGATCCGCCCGGCGGCGCCGATGTCCACGAGGACGAGCTGATCCGTGCCAGCACCGGCGGCGGTCCGCGGGTGTCAGCTCGCCGCCCGGACGTCGCGACCAGGGCCGGACGGGCGCGCGCTGGCGGTGAGGGGCGGCCCGAGGCGGACGGGCAGCCCGACGCCCGTCCTGGTGCTCGCGAGTCGAACGCCGGCATGCCCAACGGTCGCCCGACACCGACACCGACACCGACACCTGGCCCGGCGCTGCTGCTGTCGGCGCCCTCGCCGGTTCTCGCCGAAGCGGTCGGGCGATGCGCGTCCTGGGACCACCGGTCGCCCGGACCCCGGTGGTCGCGTGGGGGCCCGGGTGGCAGGCGAGGCTGGGGCAAGTCCCACCAGCACGACGTCGAGGTGCTGCGCCACCCGGGGACGGCCAGCCGCTGGTGCTACCCGCTCGCTGGGTCGGCCTCGTCGTCGAACCGGGCCCGAGCCCGGCGGACGGCCGGCAGGTTCGTCGAGCTCCAGCCCAGGAGGGCGTCGATCAGGTCCTGGAGTGTCTTCCCGAGCGGCGCGATGTGGTACTCGACCGCCACGGGACGGGTGGCCGTGACGATCCGTTCGACCATGCCGTTGCGTTCCAGCCGGCGCAGGGTGGTGGTCAGCGACTTCTGTGTGACCAGGGGGATGGCTCGGCGGAGCTCGTTGAAGCGGCGCGGGCGCTCGCACAGCGTGTCCAGCACCAGCAGCGACCACTTGTCGAGCACCTGGTCCAGCAGTTCGCGGTGTTCGGTGGTGACCTTCGGGTGCTCCGGGGCGGAGGGGGTGGTTTCCTGCACGACACCTAGTCTCGTTGAAGTGCCCTTCGGATACCAGGTACACATTCGATACCAGCTGGTTCCTGCTCGTGTTCCTCGATCGAAAGGGCGAACCATGGCCGTGCGGCTGTTGACACCCGAGGGAATGTTCCAGCCGGTCCCGTACCACCACGTCTCGGTGGGCACGGGATCCCGGCAGATCCACGTGGCGGGTCAGATCGCCCGTGACGCCGAGGGCAACCCCCTCGCCACCGGCGACCTGGCCGGGCAGGTCGCCCATGCCCTGCGCAACACCGCGCGGGGCCTCGCCGGCGCCGGCGCGACCTTCGCCGACGTCGTGCGGCTGCGCTTCTACGCCGTCGCCTGGGCGCCGGACAAGATGGATGCCTTCGTGGCCGGGATCCAGCAGGTCGCGGACGAGATCGGGCTTCCGAGCCCGCTGCCCCCGGCCTCGCTGATCGGCGTCGACTACCTCTTCGAACCGGACGTCCTCGTCGAGGTCGAGGCCGACGCCGTGCTCGACTGACGCCGTCCGGAGGGCCGGGTCCCGCGTTCCCCCGAACGAACGCTGGACCCGGCTCGGTGGCGGTCGGCTGAGGTCCGGTTGGCCGGATCCCGCCCGGGCGGGAGGCCACGCGGTGGCAGGTCCGGCCGGAGGTCATCGCCGGGGACGGCCAGGGTCCGAGCCGATTTCGGCCAGTGCCCGCGCGGTGGACGTCCCCGCTCCGCCAACTCTGCCCACGCGGCGCCCATCGCTGGAAGGGAGCGAGCTGGGCGGAGGCCACGGACAGGGCACGACGGGGGCAGGACGGCGCCAGGAGCCCAGCGTGTCCAGACCGATCAGGTGGCAGCTGCCGGTCGTGCGGCAGGTCAGCGGTGTGGGGCGAGCGCGCCCTGGCGGTGGCACCGGGCCCGGCAGCTCCGCGCGTTCCACGCCGAGAAGATCCTCCAAGAGCTTCCTCCCGGCCGGTGTCGCCGGCCCCCGAGTGACGGCAGGGGCGGGCCCTGCGCCAGTCCGATCAGGACCGGACCGCGTCGCTGCCCGCCGCCAGCTCCCGCAACGACGTGTCCAGCGCGCGTAGGAGCTCACCCACCCGGCCCCCGCCTCCCGGGGCCGCCGGGTAGCGGGTCAGGACGTCCACCACGAGGGGGCCGGCCAGTCCCCGGGCCCGGACGAGGTGGTCGGCGGCGACCCCTGGGTCGCCACCGGCGTCGAGCTCGAACGCCCGCGCCGCGTGGGCTGCCGAACCGAGGATGTGCTTGACCTGGGTCGCCTTCGCCAGGGGGTGCAGGAACGCCGCGCTGGCCGAGGCGACCGCGGCACGCGCTGCCTCCCCCGCCGACGGTTGCCCGGCGTCGCGGGCCTCCTGGTACGCGCGGAGCGCCGCCCAGGCGCCGTCCCGGATCACCTTCGTCCGCCTGGCCCCGCCGGCGAACTCCCGCGCGGCGTCGATCGCGGCACGCGGACGCGGGTCGTCGGGACGGTGCCGTTCGAATATCGCCAACGCCGGAAGGGCGCAGGCCACCGCGAAACCCGCGACCGCGCGCAGGTCCGCCGTGCTCAGGTCGACCGTCAGGCTCTCGTCGGTACCGCCGTCATCCACTCCTGCGACCGTATCGTTGGAGTACCGGTTGAGCCTTGGCGACGGGAGTGCCAGCACGGCGTGGGCGGAGTGTCGAACAGGGAGGCACCGCAGAGGTGGGTGGATCGCCGTTCGGGCGCGTGCCCGCTGGCGGTTCACCCCGCCGCCGATCCGGCCCCCAGCGGAGCGTGCGGCCGGCGCGACCGCCGTCCACCACGGCCGATCCACGTGCGGCACATCCCGGTAGAGCAGGTGCGGATCGGGGATCGAGTACGTGGGCAGCCACCGCTGGAGCCAGCGCGGATCGACGGGGACGCCGGTCTGGCGCTCGAGCTGCGCGAGGCAGGTCGGGCGGGCGAGGTCGAGGTCCACGTCAGGGCCGAGCGCCCACTCCGGGCGGATCTCGTGCTGGTGTGGATCAGGCGCACGAGGGTAGCGGTGATCGAACCAAGCGGTGATCCTGCCGTTCAGCGCCTGCGTGACGAGCCCGACGCCGTTCATGTTCCAGTACACGCTGAAGAAGGCGCCTCCGCTCGCCGAACATCGACGGGCGATTTCCGGGAACCTCAGCTCGTCCTCTCGACCAGGGAGAGGTAGGCGTCGAGTTGGGCTGCCCCGGCGAGGAGGTGGCGGCTCCGGGCGGTCAGCCGGCCCCTGCCAGGAGTCGAGGAAGTCGGCCAACGCGTCCGGGTCGCCCGCCTCACGCAGGGATTCGAGGAACCGGGCGACCTGGTGCAGCAGGTAGCCGCCCCGGCGCAGCTGCCGTGCGATCTCGGCGTCGCGCACGGCGTCCGGCCCGTACTCCCGGTGCCCCGTGGCCCGGTCGCGGGTGGGACGCAGGATGCCGGCCGTCTCCCAGGTGCGCAGCGTCGCCGGGTGCAGGTCGAGCCGGCGCGCGAGTTCCCCCACGGTCAGCGCACGCCCCCGGATCGGGGTCGGGGCACCGGTGGACAGGGCCTCGAGGGCGGCGGCGACCTCGAGGCGGGTGTCGCGTTCGGTGAACAGCGCGACGTGTGCCGCGTCGAGGAGCCGGTAGGCGGAGTCGCTGTCGCCGCGATGGGTGGCCCGCATGATCTCCGCGGCGGCCTGGTGGCCGTGCCCGCCGCGCAACGCGAGGAACGCCCGGAGGGCCTGCGCGTGCAGCGGGGTGTAGCGGCGGTAGTCGCTCCCGCTGCGTTCGGCCGGCGGGAGGACGCCGGCGTCCTCGTAGTTGCGGATCGCCTGGGTGGACAGCCCGTGCTCCCGAGCGAGGTCGACAGGACGCACGGGGTCCTCCTCGTGAGACTTCGACTTCCGCGAACGGGGTAGTTCCTCGCCCGGATATCAATGGAATTCCCAAGGTTACCGTCGGGGGCTGCCCGCACCGCGAGGAGCGAACGTGTCCACCGCCCCCACCCGGTGCTCTCGGTCAACATCAGCCACGGCGTGCGTTCCGTACCGGGTATAGGGAACTCGTCGAACGGATCCACGCGCACAACGTGGACCGGGGCGGCGGACCGAGCGGGCAGCCAGCTCAGACGCCGTCCCGCTTCAGGGAGCCGACGAAGGCGGCGAACACCTCGTGGTCAAAGAGCAGCGTCCCGCCAGCACGGTTCTTCGTGTCCCGCACAGCCACCACGGTCGACGTGGAACCCACCTCGACACAGTCGTCGGAACCGTTGCTGCTCCGACTCGACTTCCGCCAGTTGGTCAGGGTCATGTCAGCGTTCACGCGCCACGTCCTCGGAGAGGGGAACCACGTCGGCCGGGAGGTGTGGTGCGACCCGCGTGGGTTCCCGGTTCGGCAAGTAGGGACAGGTACCCAGCTTGCCTGTCCGTCGGAGGGTTGGCTATCAGTCGACTCGGTACGCCGCCGCCCCTGTATGGCCTAGCACGGTGACCAAGCTCCTCCGTAGCCGTCTCGGGTAAGGCTCGCGTTGACGGCTGGGCGGGGTGCCCGCCGGCCCGGTGGGTGGTTGGCCGGGTGGGGCCAGGAAGGACCCGCACCTGCGGTCGAACGCTGGTGCCGCCCCTGTCCGGCGACAAGCGGCGCCGAGTGCGCCGAGTGAGGTCATCCTCTAGTGAGTCGAAGGTCCCGCTTCGCTCGCGGCGTCGCTGGGCCGGGAGTGGCCGCTGAAGGTCCGGACGTACCGGTCACGAGCGGAGACCGTGGGCGAGTGTCACGCGGGAGTGGGAAGTGCCGCGCAGACCTCGTCGATGCTGCTGATCTGCCGGCGGCCGACGAAGCGCCGGAGCACCAGCAGCCCTGCCTGGTGCGCCTCCTCACCGGCATGGGAGTAGCAGGCGTCGTGGACGACCACCGGGGTGTGCCCCAGCTCCCAGGCGTCGGCGGCGGTCTTCATCACACAGCTCTCGGTGGCGATACCGGCAATGGTGAAGCGCGTCCAGCCCCGCGCGGAGGCGAGCGCCGTGAACTCCTCGGTGAAGGTCGAGTAGTAGGTCTTGTCGATGACGTGGTGTCGGGCGGCGTAGGGGACCAGTTCCGGAACGATATCGGTTTCGGGACTGCCTTGAAGTCGGGTCCAGCCGATGAGGCGCTCGTACTGGCTGCCCGGAACGTTGCGGAAACGTGTGAACACAATGGGCCGACGTGCGGCGTCCCACCGCCGCACTAGGCGTACTACGCGGTCGATCACCGGCTCGGACTTCGGACTGATGAACCCGTTTTGCATGTCGATGACAAGAAGTACGTCAGTCATGGCAGCTCCTCCCCTCCCCGAGGGGCGGCTATGAATCGACGTGGTACGCCGGCGCCCCTGTTTGGCCTAGCACGGTGACCAAGCTCGTCCGTGGCCGTCTCGGGTAAGGCTCGCGTTGACGGCTGGGCGGGGTGCCCGCCGGCCCGGTGGGTGGTTGGCCGGCGGGCCGGTGGGTGTCAGAGGCGCTCTGCTTTGATCGACATGAGGAAGCTGCTGAAGGCCTCGCGGCTGACGACGAGGGTGCCCCCGGCGCGGTTCTTGGTGTCCCGCACAGCCACCACGGCAGACGTGGCCCCAACTTCAACGCAGTCGTTGGCGCCGTTGCTGCTCCGACTCGACTTCCGCCAGTTGGTGATGTCCTGCAAGGAACGTTCCATCGAGCTCATCTCCTAGATCTCTTCGTAGCTTGCCTGAAGTAGGGCACGGCTTTCGTCCTCGGCCAACGATTGGGCGACGACCCGCTCGAACGCTGCCGCGAACTTCTCCAAGTAGGGCGGCCCGTCGTACCACTGGCCACTGACGAACGTCTCGGTGTAGGCAAAAGTGGTCACAGGTTCCCCCACGTCCAGCAGCATGAAGGACGTGCCAAGCGGGGTGTAAGCACCTGCTGCTCGCGATAGGATCTGGAGCCGCACGCGTTCGGCCCCCAGGCCCTGCGGGCCTGGGGGTTCCGGGGCCAGGTCGTCCTGGCCGCCCTGGGCACCGCCGCGATGCGTTCGGAGGTCAGCACGGCCGGCCGCCTGTACTACCTGCTGCCCCGTGACCCCAGTCCTGGTCCCACCGGTGTTCCCGAGCTGGCACGGGGGCCGCTGCGGTGTCGGCACACCGCCGAGGCCCAGGCCGGTGAGGGGTTCCTCCTCGCGTCCCAGTTGTTGCCCGACCCCGTGCTGAGCGGGACGTGACCATGGTGAACGACACGTCTGATCCCGGCCGTCTGTTGGCTTCGTCGGGGGCCAGGCCCACCAGCACGGTTCACGCCCACCCAACCGCAGCGGACAAGGACGCGGCCGCCCGTGATGGGATCACCGGGGCGTGGATCACCCGGTGCGCGGTGCGCACCCCGATCGTGGGCCGCCTCTACGGTCACGTCGACCTCGATACCGGTCACGGGCCCCTCGTCGCCCCCGGCCTGCGCTACCTGGTGGGTACCTTCGACCACCGGCGGACGGTGCTCTGCGGCGCGGTGGTGCGGCACTACGCCGAGTTCGACGACCTCTCCACTCACACGATCGCCGAGATGCGGGACCTGGCCCGGCGGTGGCGGGTGCGGGACCTCGTTCCTCCGCCGACCACGCTGAAACGCCGCCGCCGACGCGTCCCGAGGTGGGCGCGGGTGCGGTTGTGGTCCTGGGAACCCGAGGTCGAGCTGGACGTCAGCTATGTGGGTCGGGTCAGCTTCAAGCACGCCGACTGGGCCCGCATCGGCTCCCACCCGGCCGGCACGCCCGGCGGGGACGCCACCTCCGCCGTCCCATCCAGCCAGTGACGGGCTGTCCCGCCCCAGCGCCCGTGGCTCGACATGATCAGCTTGAGGCCCGCTCGTGGAACGTCACGAGGACACCATCCACTTGCATGGCACCCAGAGGGGTTGCTTGCTCATGGTGAGCGACAAGGTGGCGGTGAACCGTGTGAGCGCTGGCCGGCCCGAGCTCACCCAGGCTCGAACGAGGGAACGCAGTTCCTCCGGAACCCGCGACTCACCCGTGAACGTGATGCTGCCGTCGTCCTGTACCCAGGCGGTCCCACGGGGTGTGCGCAGTGCGCAGGCACCTGCGGCGGTGTTGACGGAGTCGTCGGCCATGTACGCGCGGGTGATCCTCGGATCGTGAGCCGCGAGGAAGACCCACAGGTCGTGGTAGTCGGCGTTCCCCCGGGCGGGGCTGGCATCAGCAATCCGGGTGGCCGGGGCGGACGGGAGGTAGTCGGCTGGGTCGTGGCTGACCAAGTCGACCGGTCGCAGGGGGCCGGCAGCCGGCATGAAGTCTGCCCACAGGAGTACCTTGGCGCTCACCACGTCGCCGCCGCTGCTGACCGCCAGGACTGGGTGCACGCCGCCGTGCGCGACCGGTGCGAGGATCAGGCCACCAGGTACGAGCTGGTCCAGCCAGTGCGGAGAGACCCCAGCCACCCCGCAGGTGACGACGACACGGTCGAACGGCGGCTCGGATGGTGCGCCGAGGTAGCCGTCACCGTGAACGACTCTGACCCGGTGCTCGAGATCGAGTCGGCGGATCGACTCGGCAGCACTCTGGGCTGTCGCCTCCCCTGCCTCGACAGTGACCACGGGACCACCCGTTATGGCGCTGATCAACGCGGCGTTGTAGCCGGTGCCTGCCCCAATCTCCAGCACGCGCATGCCCGGACGGAGGTCGAGAGCGTCGAGCATCCGAGCCATCAGGGTCGGTGCCGAGGACGACGACGGCGGGTCACCATCCTGCCCGGTACTGGTCAACAGCGACCTGTGCGAGTAGATGAGGTCAAGAACCTCGTCGCTGGGGAGTTCGTGCTGGGACACGCGGATTCGCGTCGGTCCATGGCGGAACTCGCGGACGCAGCGATGCCTCGCCACGGTGGAGAACGCGTGCTCGACGTCGGCTGATCGGATGGCACCGGCGTTACGCAGCGAAGCGGCGAACTCGACAAGCCTGGTCTGGAGTGTCTTGGGCACGGACACGGTGTCCTCTCAGACGGTGATCGACGGCGTGTAGATCCTGCGTGGGTCCACCGGCTCACACAGGGGCTCGCCGTTCACTTCGACCCATGCGTGAGCTTGTGGTGGTGGGGAGCGGAACCCGACTCGCCAGGTGACCCGCAGGCCACGTAGTCGGCACGCCAGGAGGACGGCCAGGGAGCGGTGCAGACAGTGGTGCCCACCGGCGCAACGTGGGCTGACCGTCGTAACGATCTCAAAGGCCCGTTGGGCATGGGAGAGATCTGCTTCGCGCGTGCTGCGGCGGAGCACGCCGAGAACACGACGGATGCGGTGTGGGCGGGCCTGCGTGGCTGTCAGCAGCAGGGCGGCTGCCACGACAGCCACCCGCCCGCACCAGCGTTCACCCACCGATAGTCGGTGCGGTGGGTACAACGCGACTGGGGCACTCACAGATTAACCACCAGACGACGTGCGAGAAGCGTGTCAAGAAGCCGAGTGACGTCATGCTGAACTACTGCGGCCGTAGTGGCATAACGTGTGCAGAGCGCGGTCACAGCCGACTCGTGCCCATCCCTCAGGAGCGCTGACAGGGCTATCGCTCCAGTCTCGTTCAAGTGGTAAACCACACCGCGTCGTTCATCCAACAATGTCAGCCCGTCGCCGACGGGCGTGCTCGTGACGCGTCGAGCCAAACGCACCTTAGTTTTAGATGTGCTCATGGTTGACCTCCTGTCGAGCGAACGGTGGAGCCAGGCTGCGGAGCCAGACCTCGCAGGCGATGGTGTCGGACAGGAACCCAGGCGCCAGACCTGACGGTTTGAAGGATCGCAGGCAGCCGCGTAGAACGTCCTCGTTGACCAGGCCCAACTCAGCCAGCAGCGACTGGTCGAACAGCTCGATCGCACGATGCTGATTGGTGGACCAACCACGGTAGATGTCGTCGTTGTAGTGTGCCTTGGTGCGTCGTGCGAGCAGTGGCGCTGGCACGGTGTCGGCGACCGCAGTTCGTAGCAAGGGCTTGGGTTGCCAGGGATCGACGCGATCCCATGGGACCACCGACAGAGCCGCTTCCACCACCGATCGGTCAAAGTACGGGAACTCAGCGGGCACACCATGCGCCATTAGCGCGTCCCGGTACAAGGAGGAGCGGTAGGCAGTGGACCGTATCCGTACCAGGGTGGCATGAGTGCTGTGCTCTGCGAGCGGAGCTGGTGCGATATCGAGTATGGCGGAACGGACGAGTCGTTCGGCGTCACCGCTCGCCCACTGAGGTAGCAGAGGTTGTGCCTCCCATCCGACCGCGTCGTATTCCGCACCAGCCTCGGTCCTGAGGGAGCGGGCTGCCCGCCACAACCAGCGTGGGTAGGAGGGGAGGGACACTACTGCCCGCAACAGTTGGGTTAGGGAGAAGTCCCGGAGCGCCGCATGGCCACGCAAATGCCGCCACCCGAGCCGAGGGCGCCTGCGCAGTGTGTGTCGGAGGTACGCTAACGGCGGAAGTAGGACTTCGTCACCGCCCTGCCCGTTGAGATGTAAGCGCACGCCTCGATCGGCGAGCAGCTCGGCGAGGTGGCGGACCCGCGCCGATGCGGCTGCGAACGGTGGTGGTTCGTCCATTCCGCCTATCGCTGTCGGTAGGTCGTCGAAGAACAGTGGAGTTCGCTGGGCATCCAGTACCACGTGCTTGGCTGGGGCGAGGTGCTTGCCAACGCGAAGTGCCCACATCAAGTCGTCGTTCGCTGGTGACGACGACGCTGACGTCACCAGCAGCAGCCTCGATCGATCGCTAAGGGCTTCTCCTGCCAGGCAGCTGAGTGTGGTGGAGTCCATGCCCCCAGACAGTTGGACACTTGTCGGGCTGGCTGAGGCGCGCATGCGGCCGGCGACCGCGGTACGAAGTTCATCTGCCAGGATCGGAGCGCCTTGAGCGCAGGGATTGGTCGCCGCGGGCGGTACCCAGTACCGGCCAGTGCGGGCGACGTTCCGGCCGAGCGAGAGTCTGTGTCCCGGTGCCAGCGCATGAACTCCGTTGAACGGGGTCATTGACTCTCGTATCGGGCTGGGCATATCTGGGGAGGTTAACCGCGCGGCAAGCCAGGTCCGTGACACTGGCGCATCGATCAGGCGGCGTAGCACGTCCGCGTGGTTGGAAACCACGGTGGCCTTGTTGATGTGGCAGGTGTAAACCCTTCGGAAACCCGTCACGTCACCAAATACCACCATCCCGTCGGGACCGCTGATGACGAGGTGGTAGCTGCCACGCATGGATGTCAACGCATCGAAGTCACCCCGTCGGGCCGAACGTTCAACATTCTTTCGCAGCTACGCCGAATCAACCAGGCAGCTGCCGATTACCGCCACACGTATCGCGCCGAAGAAAACCGTGCGGAGATCGTCTCCATTCCTGTGGTTCACCATCAACCACGGTCGACCAGAAGCGTGTGCCGCCGCAGGGCCGGCTTCGGCCAACAGTGATCGTGCGACTGGTTCGCAGTGATCCAAGTCGGGCAACGCGCACCACCAACGAACCCGACCTGCACTACCTCGTTCCCTCGTCGCGGTCATGGCGACCAGTAGCCACCAGCATCACCGTCGTCTGAGTGTGGCCTGCTGTAGTTACCCCTTGTTACACACCCGAAATCACCAACCACCGTCAACTCTGGTGGCTCGTACGGCTCCAGACCAGCGGTATCGGACGATTCATCGTTGGTCATCGGCAGCCCCTGTCACGATCGAACATGTCCCGACGTGGCGCAACCCCACGCAATACTCATAGTAACCTATTATACACTTACCGTGACAGTAGTTTGCCTGGTTCTTTGAGGGATCGCCCCTGCCTCTGGTTCCTCCTCCGCCGGTCCGTGTAGCTGGTACGCCCAGTGGCATCCGGTCTGGAGCATCTGGCGCCCAGGAGCCCAACGCGCCGACCCACCCCGGTGGCGCGTGGGCTCACCCCCTGGCCGGGGTGTGGGCCTCGACCTCCACGAGGTCACCGAGCACGGTGGGCAGCGGGCCCTGGTGCAGCACGCCGAGGCGCTGGGTGGCGCGGGTGAGCGCGACGTACAGTTCCGCCGCTCCACGCGGGCCGTCGGCGAGGATCCGCCCCGGCTCCACGATCAGGACGGCGTCGAACTCCAGCCCCTTCGTCTCCGACGCCGGCACCGCGCCGGGAACGCCCGGCGGCCCGATCACCACACTCGTGCCCTCCCGGCCCGCCTCGTCCCGGACGAACTCCTCGACCGCTGCCGGCAACTCGGCCTCGGAGACCCGCCTGGACCAGGGGCGGACACCGCAGGCGCGCACCGACTCCGGTGGCTGGACCCCGGGGGCGAACTCGGCGAGCAGCGCCGCCGCGACGGACATGATCTCGGCCGGGGTCCGGTAGTTCACCGCCAGCGGCCGGTACGCCCACCGGCCCGGCACGTACGGCTCCAACACCGCCTCCCACGAGGTCGCCCCGGCCGCCGACCGGCGTTGCGCCAGGTCACCGACCACGGTGAACGACCTGCTGGGGCAGCGCCGCATCAACACCCGCCAGTCCATCTCGGACAGTTCCTGGGCCTCGTCGACCACGACGTGCCGGTAGGTCCAGTTCCGGTCGGCCGCCGCCCGCTCGGCGACATCCCGGGTGTCGCCCTCGACGAAGCGGTCCGCCAGGTCCTCCGCGTACAGGAGGTCCTGGGCGAGCAGGTGGTCCTCGTCGTCCATCAGGTCGTGGCGTTCGGTCTGGAGGATCTCCAACACGCCGGCCGCGTACTCGGCCTCCGCCCGCTGCTCCCGGTCCGCCGCCCGCTCGGCCCGCGCCGCCGCCGGGTCCCGGCCCAGCAGGTCGACCAGTTCGTCGAGGAGCGGCACGTCCGACACCGTCCACGCCTCCCCGTCGGAGCGCAGCAGCGCCGGGTCCGCGCCGGCCGCCCGCAGCCGTTCCGGCGACGTGTACAGCGGCGTGAGCAGGGTCTCCGGGGTCAACACCGGCCACAGTTCGTCGACGGCGGCGGTGAAACCCGCGTGCTCGGCGAGTTCGGTGAGCAGGTCCGCCCGCATGTCCTCCCACGCCTCCTTGTCGTCCCTGGTCAGCCAGCCCTTCCCGATCCGGGCGATCGCCCGTTCGGTGAGCACGTAGGTGACGATCTCCACGAACACCGCGCGGGCCTCGTTGTGCGGGAGGCCGCTGGCCCGCGCCTCCTGGCGGGCCCACTCCGCCGTCTCGGCGTCGATCCGCACCGTGACGTCCTCCAGCTCGATCGGCAGCGGCCGCTCGGGAAGCCGTTGCCGATCGGCGACCGCGGCCGCCAACACGTCCAGGATCCGGAGTGAACCCTTCAGCCGCGCGACCTCAGGAGTGTCCTCGGCGGCCACCCGGAGACCGGGCACGAGGCCGCCGGGAGTCGTGAACACCACGTTCGACTCGCCCAGCGACGGCAGCACCCGGCTGATGTGGTTCAGGAACGCCGGGTTGGGGCCCACGACGAGCACGCCGTGGCGTTCCATCCGGTCCCGTCGCGTGTAGAGGAGGTACGCGACGCGGTGCAGGGCCACCACGGTCTTCCCGGTTCCCGGGCCGCCCTCGATCACCAGGACCCCGGGGTGGTCCAGCCGGATGATCTCGTCCTGCTCGGCCTGGATGGTCGCCACGATGTCGCGCATGCCCTCGCCGCGCGGGGCGTTCACGGCGGCGAGCAGTGCCGCGTCCCCCCGTTCGTCCCCACCCGGTCGGCCGAGCACCTCGTCGGTGAAGCCGACCAGGTGGCGTCCGCGCGAGTGGAACTGCCGGCGCCGGCGCATGTTCTCCGGGTTCGCGGCGGTGGCCACGTAGAACGCGCGGGACGCGGGTGCCCGCCAGTCCAGCAGCAGCGGCGTGTAGTCGTCGTCCCTGTCGAGGATCCCGATGCGCCCGATGTAGGTGCGCTCGCCGGTCACGGCGTCCAACCGGCCGAAGCACAGCCCGCCGTCGGCCACCGCCAACCGCCGGATCTCCCGGCCGGCGGCGCGCACCCGCACGTCACGCTCCATCGGCGATCCCCCGTCGCCGGCCAACGCCGCCTGATGTTCGGCGGTCGCCCGTTCCCGTTCCTCGTCGAGCCGCGCGTACAGCCCCGCCACGTACGCCCGCTCTGATCGCAGTTCGTCCTCGTACCCCTGAACTGACACGTTCCCCTCACAGTGCCTGGAGATGGTGTGAGCCTCGGCGGTTTCCTCGCGTGCCCGGAGGAGCCGCCGGTTCCCCCTGCCCGTTCGCCCCGCGCCGATCCCACCCTCGGGGCCACGAGGAGGCGTTTCCCGAGGTGACGCGTCTGGTCGCGGCCACGGATCCGCCTCGTCGTGCCGTCCGCTCGCGGTGGGTGGCACTCGGGTTCGGCGTCGCCGTGCGTCCGTCCGTCGACGGCGGCACGGCCACGCCTCCCCGCCAGTGTCCACGGCTGCTGGCTTCGGCCGGGCGATTCTGGAGCATCACCGGGGTCTTGCCGCAAGACCCCGGGTGCGCTATATGTTGAACTTGGCGGGGAGCGGAGCCGTGTTCCCGGTGTGCAGCTGGTGTGTTCGCGCCGCCCGCGTCCATTCCTCGTGGTGACTCCGCCCGCCGCTTCGTCGCGTTCGCGCTCGTTCTCCCTGGTCCGCCTGGCACGACCGTTCGGGCGCCCTGAGGTCGTGCTGCCCCGCCCACATCCGCGCTGTCGCTCGCGCCGCCCGTGCGCGCGCACCGCGCGGCGGCTGGGCGGCCCCCGGCGCACGTGTCTGGCTCGGCAGCAGGTCAGCGGCGTGCGTGGCGACGACGGGGGAACGCGCACCAAGGAATCTGACCGACGTCGAGGTGTGGGCGAGCGTGCCGAGATCGCGGGCCGGACGTCGGGTCCCCGGACCGCCGGTGCCGGCGCGGCTCGGCCTCAGGCGGTCCGCTCCCCCCGCCGCGCGGCCACGGCCACGCGCGGGACGGCCTCCCCGGTTCCGGGCACCTCGCGACCGGGCTTGTCGTGAGCCGAGGGCATCCGCGTGGAGACCAGCACCTCCTCGACGAGGCCGAGCAGGTACCGGATCTCCCCGACGGTCGGCGTCAGCTCGTAGGCGTGCAGGTGGCAGGCGCGGGAGAGCCCCTGCCACGCCCGGTTCATCGGCGTGGCGATCTCGGGGTGGAGCTCGCCGAGCACGAGGAGCCTCGACCGCGTCGTGGGTCTCCCGTCAGTGCGCAGGGGCAGGTCGGCCCGCACCCAGAGCTGGTTCAGGACCTGTTCCAGCGCGTAGCGGCCGAGGAACGCGGAGCCCCGCAGCGCGACGCCCGGCCCGAGTCCGAACCGACCCGCCGCGAGAGCCCGCGCCAGCCCGAGTGCCCTCCCGGCGGGCACGTCCTCCGTGTCGCTCACGCCAGCTTCCCCAGGGCCGCCACGAACTCCTCCAGACCCTTGACCGCGGCCTCCGGGCCGAGGGAGAGGCCCTTGTGCACCTGTCCGTTGCAGAGGGCCAGTGTCTGGTTCCGCGAGGGGGAACGACCGCACCAGTCGTTGAGTTCGTCCTGCCCGCCGAGAGCCAGCGTCACCCGCTCCCGGGTCAACCTGGCTTCCTCCCAACGCCGTTCCCGCTCCTCGCGGGACATGCCCTGCCTGGACTGGTGGCGGTCGTGGAGGTCCTTGGCGGCCGACTCCACCGCCAACCGGCAGATCCCCGGTAGTGCGAGGTGGAGCGCCTCGACGGGCAGGGCCGGGTCCTTCACCAACGCCCGGGCGTCCTCGACGTGCCGGAACGCCGGGCTCGGGCAAGGCCGCACCTTGACCGTCGAGTTCATGCCCCGGGTGACCTCGATGACGCGGGCCTTCACTCCCAGGGTCCGCACGGCCTGGGGGAGGCGGTCGTCGTGGGTGAAGACCACCACCTGGCGGTCCTGGGCGATCCGCTCCAGCACCCGCACGAACCCGTCGATCTTGGACAGGTCGAAGGCCTGGATCGGGTCGTCGAGCACGACGAACCGGAACGGGCTGGACGGCGCGGTGGCGCGGGGGAGGAACAGCGAGAGGCTGAGGGCGTGGGACTCGCCCTGGCTCGTCAGGCCGAGCGCGGAGCCCTCCTCACCGTCCACGCCTGCGGTGAACCGAACGGTGCGGCGGGTGTGCCGGCCCTCCAGGGTCAGGTTGCCCAGGCTGACGTTGCTCTCCTGCCGGAGGCTCGCCCAGACCTCCTGGATCTGGCCCGACAGCTCGGCGACCCGCTCGTCCCGGATCGTGGTCTCGTTCCTCTCCAGCCACTTCACGGCCTGGTCGGCGGCGCGCACCACCTCCCTGTGGGGTTCCGCGCGTTTGTTGGCGTCCAGCCAGCGGGACAGTTCGAGGGCGACGGGTGCCCAGCGTTCCTCGCGTTCGTCGAGGTGGGCGGCGGCCTGCTCGCGGACTTCGGCCATCGCGGCGGCCAGCTCGGGCCGGCGGGCGAGGAGGTGGTCGGCCAGCGCGGGCAGCTCGGTCGGGGCGTCGAACCAGCGGTTCGTCGCGGCGGTGAGGGCGGGCAGGGCCGGGAGGGCGAGGGGCTCCTCGGTCGCCGGGGGCGTGGGCACCGATTCCAGCAGCGCCCGCGCCTGCCGGCGGGCCTCGGCGGTCCGCTCCGCGACCCGCCGCTGCCGTTCCGCGTCGAGGTGGTGTTCCTGGAGGGTGTCCTCGGCCTTCCGCCGCCACTCCCCGTCGAGGCGGCCCGTCCCGCACACCGGGCAGTCCCGTTCCCCCTGCTCGGCGTGCAGTTCCAGAGCCTGTCGCAGCAGGTCGAGACGCCGGGCCTCGGTCCGGGCCCGGTGGGCCGTGAGTTCCTGTTCGGCCGTGTGCGCCGCCCGGAGGGTGTCGGCCGCGTCCCGCACCTCGTCCTCGGCGGGGGCGGTGAGGGTGGAGAGGATGCGCAGCGACCGGGTGGTCTCCTGCTGGCGTTCGTCGGTGCCGGTGGCGAGCGAGGTGAGCAGTTCGAGGTCACGTTTCCTCCCCAGCGCGGTGCGTGCGCGCTGGGCGCGGTCGTCCGGGACGTCCGCCAGCGTCTTCCTCAGCTCCCGAGACAGCTTGTCGGCGTGCTCCACCTCGTCCTTCGGCGCCTTGCGGCTTTCCTTGAGGTGGTTGATGGCCGAGGTGAGCCGGTCGAGGCCGAGGATCCGGGCGATCGCCTCGTGGAGCTTCATCGAGGTGGCGTGGAGCAGGGCGTTCATCTCCTGGTAGGACATGATCGGCCGGTAGTTGCGCAGGGCCTCCGCCCACCCGAGCGGGTCCCGGCCGGGGACCCGTCTCCCCAGCACTGTCCCGGTGCGCGGCTGGGTCCAGGGCTGCTGGTCGGTGTAGTCGGCGTCGCGGTCCCAGTCGATCCCGACCAGGACGTTCTCCGCCGCGCCGTCGACGGCCAGCTCGACGGCCACCGAACAGCGGCCCCGGTGGTGCAGGTTCCGCCACTGGGTGGCCCAGGGCGACTGCTTGGAGCGCTCCGGCTCGCCGCCCCAGCGGAAGGTGCCGCCGGTGAGCGCGGTCTCCAGGCCCTCGGCGAAGCTGGACTTCCCGGAGCCGTTGCGCCCGGTCACGATGGTCAGCCCTGGCCCGGGGTGCAGGCTGAGCGTGGTGGCCGATCCGATGCCCCGGAACCCCTCGACCCGGATTTCCCGGAGGTAGGCCGTCACCGGCCGCACCGTGTCCTCGCCCGCGCTGCCCCGCTCTCCACCGATGGTGGAGAGCAGGTCGGCCAGCTCGTCGGGGCTCTCCAAGGCCGCCAGGACCAGTTCCTTCGCGCGGTCTCCCAACGAGTCGTCCTCGGTGGCGCGGGCGGCCAGCTGAGTGACGAGGGAGGAGTCAACCATCGGGCACGTACCTTTCCACCGGGTGATCGGGTCGGCGGTGCCCTATTGGAGTGTGGAGCCGGGGAGAACACGAGGATTTCACCCGCGTTCCACCCGAAAGTGAGGAAAGCTCGGCCACCAGGTGAAACAGGCTCGTGATCGGGGTCAACCCGAACGGAGCACCGGCCGGTCCCGGCGAGAAACACCGTCGCGGAATTCGCGCCTCGGCCGTCGGAATGGTCTGCCGGCGGCACGGAGATGATCCGCCGAAGCCGTGGGGCGACGGCCGGCGCGTCGATCGAGGCGGCCGACGCGAGGAATCGTGGCGGTTGGCGCTCGCGCCTCCGTCAGCCGTCCCGCAGCAGCTCGCGGAGCGGCTGCCTCGCCTGTGCGCGTGGGTCCGGCTCGCTCTCGATCAGGGCGTTGACGACCCGACCGTCCACCAGGGCGATCAGGTGCCGGACCCGGTCCCGGTCCGAGGGGGCGCCGGCCAGTCGCAGGGTCTCGGCGATCAGGTCCTCCAGCTCGGCGCTCATGGCCCGCATCAGGGGGGCGAGGTAGGGCCGGCGGGGGGTGGTGACGAACCGTTCGTACCGGACCAGGATCGACTCCAGTTCGCGGTCGCCGGCCGGGGTGCCGAGCAGCAGGTCCAGCAGCAGCTCCACGAGTTCGCTCCGGTCGTGGCCGCCGCCCGCCAGTTCGTCGAGGCGACGGCGGCCCTCGGAGAGTTCGAGGCGCCCCCGGTGTTCGACCGCCGCCGCGATCAGGTCGTCCAGCGAGTCGAAGTAGTAGGTGGTGGAGGCGAGCGGGAGATCCGCGCGTTCGGCGACGGCGCGGTGCCGGATCGCGTCGAACCCGCCCTCGCCGAGGAGTTCCGCGGCGGCGGCCACCAGTAGTTGACGGCGACGTTCGCCCTTCGGTGTGCTGGCTGCTGCGGTCATGGCATCCGATCCTGCCAGGCGGGGAACCGGCCGGCGGCCGTCAGTGACCGCCGCCGCTCAGGTTCAGGCCGATGACCCCGGCGACGATCAGCAGCAGCGAGATGATCTTGAGGGTGGAGACCCCGTCGCCGAGCCAGACCATGCCGATCACGGCGGTCAGTGCCGCGCCGATCCCCACCCACACCGCGTAGGCGGGTCCGACCGGCAGTTCCCGCATCGCCCACGCCAGGCCGGCGAAGCTGATGACCGCGAAGACGGCGAAGCTCACCGAGGGCCACAGCCGGGTGAACCCGTTCGACAGTTTGAGCGAGATCGCCCATGCCGACTCGAAGATCCCGGACACGATCAGCACGACCCAGGCCACGATGGTCCCTCCCCGTTCTCCCGGCTTCCCTACCAGCGGTTTCGCTGATTTGGCACGACCGTACCAGTTTTTCCGTGCAGCAGGGTGCCGCCACGTGGTGGCGTCCCCCACCACCACCGAGGGGATCCGTGGATCGCGGGGTGCTGGCCCTCCGCCCGTCGCACCGGGCCCGCGCTGTTCCCGGCGTTCGTCGGGGCGGCCGATGAGGTGGTGGGGGCGCGGCCGAGGAGCCGGGCGGTGTGGCGCTCACCGCCGAGGGGCCGGATCAGGCGTCGGGAGCGGCCGACCCGTCGGGGAGGCCCCTCCCCGGTGTCCCGCTGTCCCGGGCCCGGTGTCCCACTGTCGCGGTTGTGGTGTCCCGCTGTCCCGAACTCGGGACGGCTCGTGGCGGAGAAGGGGGTCCTGACCCTGCACCCCGGCGCGGGTGGACCCGCGTTCGAGAGCGCGGGTGGACGCCTCGGGCCTCGGGGTCGCGTCGGCACCCGACGAGCGCTCCGGAACCAGAGCCGACCCCGGTCCGCTCCGCCGACGGCCTGACCCGCACGACGGCCCGACGAGCGAGGGGGGCCGGGAGCGGCTGGTACCGCCGCTGGTCGCGGTGTGCGGGACCCGGCGGAACCCAGCGGAACCCGGTGGAACCCGGCGGGACCCGGCGGGACCCGGCGGGACCAGGCAGGGTCAGCCGAGACCGGGGCGGGGGAGGGGAGCCTGTGGGTGGACGCGGGGCGCCTGGACGTCGCCGAACCCCTCACGCCCGGAGCGCCCAGGGCCGCCGTACCCGCTGGACGGCTGGTCGCGCGGTGCTCGGCCTCCGCCAGGAGGGATGCGTGACCTCGCCGCACGCCGAGCAGGAGAACACCGCCCCCAGGACCGGCGGGGCATCAGCTCGGCCCACGGGCGGAAGACAGCCGGTGCGGCCAGGGAGCACCCGCCCCGACGGGTCAGAACTGGTCGGCCAACCGCTCCCCGAGCACGGCGAGCCGGTTCACGAACGGCGGTTCCGCGTCCCGCGTCGCCGGCTCGCTCACCACCGTGAGCACCCCACCCCCCTCGGCGAGGGTGGAGTGGCTCTCCCCGTCGGGTGAGGTCTCCACGACAGGGGCCGGCACGTCCGGCGGGCCCAGCACCACCGACACCGTGCCCAGGTTCCCGTCGTCCTCCACCTGGGCGCTGGCGCCCCGGGAGTCCGGCACGCACGCCGCGTCGACGGGCCCGGGCTCCTCCGCGTCATCGGGCAGCGCCTCGGCCAGGGCGGCCGCCAGCTGGGGGTCGACCGCCCCGCAACCGGTCGGCACCGGCTCCACGGCCGGCGGGGAACCCGGCTCCAGCTCCGGCACCGGGAGGTCCGTCGGCTGCTCGGGCTCGGCCTCGTCCCGCATCGTCCCGGGCAGGTCCTCGGCCTCCGCCCGGCTCTCCTGGTCCTCCAGCGGCTGCCCCATCACCGCCGGCCCCTGCTCGGGGGCGTCCGCCTGGCCGTTAGCCAGCGGGCCCGCCACCGTCTCACCTCCACCGTCGTTCTGCCACGGCGTGGTTCCCACCACCGAGATGCCGCCGGCGAGCAGCGCGACCGCGAAGACCGACCCCCCGGCCGCCGTCATCCGGCGCCGACGGGTGATCCGGTGCGACTCCCGCGCCACGTCGCCCTCGTCGAACGAGGCGGGCGGGGTCTCCGCCCCGGCGGCCTCGCGGAACAACCCGGCAATCCGCTGTTCATCCACCACAGCACACCTCCCCACCGGCACCCGGCCGGAGTGGGCACACGGTCGCGCGTCTCATGACGCCGACCTCAGATCGTCCAGCGAGTCGCCCAGGACGCCTCGCAGGGCCTCCAGCCCCCGGGCGGTCTGGCTCTTCACGGTTCCCTCCGAGCACTTCATCACGGCGGCGACGCCCGCGACGTCCATGCCTTCCAGGAACCGCAGCACCAGCACCGCGCGCTGACGGGGGGCAACCTGTCGCAGGCCGAGCAGCAGCGCCTCCCGCGTCGCGACCCGATCGTCGAGATCCGTCGACGAGACGGGTTCGTCGGGCATCCGCTCGACCGTGTGTTCGCGGCGCCACGGCCGCCGGGACTCGTCGATCATGGCGCGGACCACGGTGCGCCGGACGTACGCGTCCAGCGCGTTCCGGTCCCTGATCTTCCGCCAACGCCGGTGCAGGGCCACGAACGCGGTCTGTGCCAGATCGTCGGCGCGGTGCCAGTCACCGCACAGCATGTACGCCATCCGTCGTACCGCCTCCCGCCGAGCCGAGAAGTACTCCGCGAACTCGGCCTCCTCACGCTGGTCCACGCGGACCTCTCCGCTCCTCGTGCCGCTGATGACAGGACGTAACACCCGCCGCTTACGGTTGCACCGGCCCTCCGACGCTTTCCCGGCGGGGTCGAGCGATGCTTTGACGCACCACTCAGGCTATGTGGTGTGATCTGTTCGTGACCAAACTAGTGCCGATCGACCTTCGTTCCGACACCGTCACCAAGCCGGACAGGACCATGCGCGCCGCCATGGCCGACGCCGACGTCGGCGACGACGTCCTCGACGGTGATCCAACCATGCGCGAACTGGAGGAGCGCTGCGCGCAGTTGCTCGGCATGGAGGCGGCGTTGTGGACGCCGTCCGGCTGCATGGGCAACACCATCGCGCTGATGGCCCACCTCCAGCGGGGTGACAGCTTCCTCGCCCCGCACCTGGCGCACGTCCTCGGCAACGAGCTGGGCACGGCGGCATGGCTCGCCGGGGGGATGCCGCAGGCGTTGCCGTGGGTCACCCCCGGCGTGCCCGCCGCCTCCGACATCACCGCGGCCTCGGCCAGCGCCGGGCCCTACTACGCGCTGCGGACCAGGCTGTTCTGCCTGGAGAACACGCACAACGCGGCCGGAGGCGCGGTCGTCGCACCCGACGAGCACGCGGTGCTGGTCGCGGCGGCGCGGGAGGCCGGACTGCGGGTGCACCTGGACGGGGCGCGGCTGTGGAACGCCTCGGTGGCGATGGAGGTCCCTCCCGCCGCCCTGACGGTGGGCGTCGACACCGCGCAGGTGTGCCTGAGCAAGGGGTTGGGCGCGCCGGTCGGCTCGGTCGTCGCCGGCTCGGCGGAGTTCGTGGCGGAGGCGCGCCGACTCCGGAAGATGCTCGGCGGCGGGGTCCGGCAGGGCGGTGTGCTCGCCGCCGCCGGCCTGGTCGCCCTGGACCGCGTCGACCAGCTCGCCGAGGACCACCAGAACGCCCGGCTGCTGGCCGACGGCCTGCGGGAGATCGGCTGGCAGGTCGACACCCCCCAGACCAACATCGTGCTCGCCACCACCCTCGACCTGCCGACCACGCTGAGCAGGCTGACCGCCCTTGGCGTGCACGCCAGCGCGATGGCCGGCCGGGTGCGGATGGTGACGCACCGCGACGTCACCAGGGCCCAGATCAAACAGGTGCTGCGGCGGATCGGCAAGGACGCCACCCGGCCCAGCGGAGGACGTTCCCTCGGCTCATCCCGCGCCAGCGCGTCCTGACCCGGTGGCCGAGGGCGGGCGGCACCGCGACCCGGCAGGACCGCTCCGCGGTCCGTCGAGGTCGGCGCGCACCCCACCCGACGCCGGACCGGCGGCCAGCCGGCCGCCCACCTCATCACTCCCCACGGGGATCGCACGCCCGGTCCCGGCCCACCGGCCGGGACGGAAAGGGCACCGCCGAACGGGCAGCGCCCCACGCGCCGCCGTCGTGGACCGCGACGGTGCCGCGAGGGCCACCGGTGTCCGCCACCGGCCACCCCGGGCCACGGCACCGGCCCGGCCAGCCGACCTGACCGGGTGACCGGTCAGGTCATCGGGGCAACTGCTTCTGGTTCCTCCCCTTGATGGCTCCGTACGCGGCGGTGCCCACGAAGAGCACGGCACCGACGATGAGGAGCCACCAGAGCGCCTTGAACACGGCGCCCAACACGGCCAGGCCGAGCCAGATCACCAGCAGAACTCCGACGACCTTCCAAATCGTCGACATGTGCGCCTCCCTCACGGCGTTCTCGGGACGTCGGCGAAGCCCCGGCTTGTCGAAACCAGCTTCGCACGGCCGGCCGGCACGCGAGACGGTCCCGCCCCGGTATCAGGGAAATCTCCGGGTGCGCCCGGAGAGCCCGCGACCGCGCGCGGGGGCGGCGGAGGGCACCCCCGCCCGGTCGGCCAGGCCCCGCCTCCGCCTCCGCCTCCGAGGGCGAGCCCGGCACGAGCGCCCCGCGCCCCGGTCACCCACACCGAACGGGACGGGAACCGGGCGGTGTCTCCTAGGCTCGGGGCATGTCCTCCCAGCGCAGTCTGGCCACCGCGGCCAGCCGGGCCCAGGTGCCGCCGTTCTACGTGATGACCGTGCTCGACGCGGCGGCCCGCCGCCAGCGGGAACGCGGTGACGTGATCTCCCTGGCCGCCGGACAGCCGTCCACGCCCGCCCCGGCCCCGGTCCGCCGCGCGGCGGCCTCGGCGTTGGAGGGCAGCACGCTCGGCTACACGGAACAGCTGGGGACGGCCGAACTCCGGGCGGCCATCGCCCGGCACTACGGCACCACCTACGGGGTCGACGTGCCAGCCGAGGCCGTGACCGTGACCTCCGGGGCGTCCGGCGCGTTCCTGCTGACCTTCCTGGCCGCCTTCGAGGCCGGGGACCGGGTGGTGCTGACCCGCCCCGGCTACCCCGCCTACCGCAACATCCTGCGCGCGCTGGGCTGCGAGGTGGTGGAGCTGCCCGTCGGCGCCGACACCGGGTTCCAACCCACCGTGGAGATGCTGTCCGAGGTCGAGGGGCCGGTGCGGGGTCTGGTGCTGGCCAGCCCGGCGAACCCCACCGGTTCGGTGTTAGCCGGCGAGGAACTGCGGGCCGTCGTCGAGTGGTGCGCCGAGCACGACGTCCAGTTGGTGTCCGACGAGATCTACCACGGCATCAGCTTCGGCGCCGCCACCTCCTCGGCCTGGGAGTTCTCCCGCGACCCCGTCGTCATCCACTCCTTCTCCAAGTACTGGTCCATGACCGGGTGGCGGCTCGGCTGGGCCCTGGTGCCGGAGGGGTTGCGCGACGCCGTGTCCGCCCTCGCCGGGAACTTCACGGTCTGCCCGCCCGCGATATCGCAGGCCGCCGCGCTGGCCGCCTTCGACCCCGAGTCCTACGCGGAGGCCGACGCGCACGTGGAGCGCTACCGGGTGAACCGCGACCTGCTGGTGTCCGGTCTGACCGGCCTGGGCATCCGGGGGATCGCACCCCCGGAGGGAGCCTTCTACGTCTACGCCGACGTGTCCCACCTGACCGGGGACAGCATGGAGTTCAGCCGGCGGTTGCTCGCCGACACGGGCACGGCCGTGGTCCCGGGCGTCGACTTCGACCCCGTCGAGGGGCGGAAATGGATCCGCATGTCGGTGGCCGGCGCCACCGAGGACATGCGGGAGGCGGTCGCCCGCATCGGGGGCTGGTTGCCGACCCTCACCTGATGACGGCACGGCGTCGACGGGGTCAGCGGCCGCCGGCCCCGTCGACGTCCAGCCGCCGCGTCATGAAGACGCTGTTCGGGTCCTCCCGGTAGTCCCCGAACGGCGGGCAGGGCGTGAACCCGTGCCGCGCGTAGAGCCGGCGGGCGGGCGCGAAGAAGTCCTCGCTGCCGGTCTCCAGGCTCACGTCCCGGTAGCCCCGGCGGCGGCACTCCTCGAGCAGGAAGCGGAGCAGGTGCGCGGCCACCCCGCGGCCCCTGGCCTCCGCCCGGGTCCGCATCGCCTTGATCTCCCCGGCCATCGGGGACAGCCGCCGCAGCGCCCCGCAGCCCAGCAGGGCGTCCCCCTCCCACACCGTCCAGAAGGACACGTCCGGCGCGACCAGCCCGCTGTGGTCGAGGGCGTGCACGCTCTCCGGGGGCGAGGTGGCGCGCATCTCGCCGAGGTGTTCGGCGACCAGCTCGCGCACCTGGGGCCGGGACAGGTCGTCACGGTCGATCGTCAGCGGGGGCACGGCCGGTTCTGAGCTGGTCACGGCAGCAGCCTAGGCGCTTCGCCGCCCCACCCAGGGCCGGACCGCCCCCGCCGTGAGCGCCGTCCCATCGCGGCGTCGACCACCGTCGAGGGCCGGTGGGGCGCCCGCCGCCGGTGGTCCGCCGGGAAGGCGGAGCCGGCGACGGGAACCCCGGCCCGGGTCAGGCGGCGTCGCCCGCCCTGTCCCGCTCCCGTCGGCGCGCCACCGCGCCGAGGACGAGGTCCAGGGCGAGGAACGCCGCGAGGCTGATCCCCAACAGCGGCAGCCACCAGCCGACCAGGCCGGCGACGGCGAGGACGGCGGCCACCCCCCACCACGGCGCCCGGCGGAAGGCGCCCCGGCCGGGGGCCCGCCCGCCGAACGCGCCCGGCTCACGGGTCGGTCGACGCCTCCACCACATGGCGTACCCGAGGACCACCATCACCGCGATCCCGCCGGCCACACCGACGAGCAGGATCTGGTTCGGCAGCCCGAACATGGTGCCCATGTGGATGTCGACACCCCACCGGGACAGCTTCGCGGCCAGCGGGTAGTCGTCGAAGTCGACCCGGTCGACCACCTCCATCGTCGTGCCGTCGATGGCCACCGCGTCGACCTCGGTCGGGTAGCTGCGCTGGATCTCCTGCACCACCCACGCCGTGCCCGGCTCGGCCGGCGGCTGGATCTCCACCAGCCCGGTGTTGACGTTCACCCGTTGGGCGATCGCCAGGACGGCGTCGAAGGTCGCCGGGTTCGCATCCCCGGTGGGGGCGGTGATCACCCCGTGGTGGTGATGGTGGTCGTGCTCCCCGGCGTCCTCGGCTTCTCCGCCAAGGCTGGTGCTGACCGCCGGCGTCTCCCAACCCAGGGCCGAGCGCATCGACGACACGCTGGTCCCCCCGAACTGGGACCAGGTGATCCCGGTGGCCGAGAGGAACAACGCGCCGAGCAGCACCCACACGCCGAGCGAGGCGTGCCAGGACAACAACCGCCGCTGCCCCGTCCGCCGGACGTTCGGGACGAGGAAGTCCCGCTTCGACCGCGACCGGCGGACCCGGGCGATCCACAGGCCGAGCCCGGCGAGGACGACGACCGCCAACCAGGAGGCCGCCAGCTCGCTGTAGACGCGGCCGACGTCGCCGAGGTGCAACCCCCGGTGCAGGTTGTTGATCCAGGTGCGCACCGGCAACGCGCCGCTGGTCCCGTACACGGTGAGGTCACCCCGGACCTCACCGGTGCCGGGGTCCACGAAGACGGCCCGCGACTCGCTCGGGCCCAACCCCTCCTCCGCGAACATCACCCGCGTCGTGTCGCCCGGTTCCGGGGCGGGGCGCACCGCGCTGAGCGTCGCGCCCTCGCCCTCGACGTGGGCCTGGGCGATCTCGATCTGCTCGGCCAACGGGAGCTGGACCTCGCTGACGGGGGCCTGGAGCTCCCGCTGGTAGATCGCCTGTTCCAGTTGCGGGGTCAGCGCGTAGAGGGCACCGCTGATCGCCGCGACGAGGATGAACGGCCCGACGAGGATGCCCGCGTAGAAGTGCAGCCGCCGCAGCAGCTGCCCCAACCACCCGCGCCGCCCGCTCCCCGCCGCCGACCGTTCCCCCCTGGTGGGCGGGGAGCTGAGGGACGTGCTCATGCCGCCCCCTCAGCCCAGCAGGGTGTCGCCGACGTAGCCGTCCTCCGCGCACCCCGGTGGGATCGCGAAGACGGCGGAGCCGATCGGCACCGTCCACTCGTTGAGCAGGTCCAGTTCGTCCAACCTGCGTTGCAGCGGCACGAACTGCCGGTCGACGTCGGCCTGGAACGAGACGAACAGCAACCCCGAGTTGGAGATCTCCGAACCCGAGGGCGGGTCGTCGTAGTTGTAGGCCCGCCGGAAGATCTTCTCGTTCGGATCGTCGCTGCGGGCCCGGCGGACGTGGGAGAACTCGGGGATCACCGGGAACCCGATGGGCGTGGTGGCCTCGAAGTCCGGTTCGTCGAACTCGTCGGTGCCCGTCAGGGGGGCGCCGTTCGACAGGTACCTGCCGACGGACTGCTCCCGGCCAGGCCGGTCAAGCCGGTCCCACCCCTCCAGGTCCATGTGGATGCGGCGCACCACCATCCCCGTGCCCCCGGCCAACCAGCCCTCGGTGTTCCACACGAGCCGCTCGAACTCCTCCGTCCCGGGCTGGGGGTTGGTGGTCCCGTCGATCTGGCCGAACAGGTTCCGCATCGTCGTGCCCGGCCGCACCGACCCGTGGGCGTGGTGGAACCCCCGCTGGGTCCACCGGACCGAGGCGAAGCCCCGGGTGTCCTTGAGCAGCATCCGCACCGCGTGCGCCACCGTCATCGGATCGTCCGCCGCGACCTGGATGAGCAGGTCGCCGTCGCTGAACTCGGGGCGGAGCCGGTCCACCCCGAAGTCGGGCAACGCCCGCAACCACTCCGGCCGGGTTCCGCCGGCGCGGTCGACCAGACCGGGGCCGAAGCCGAAGGTGACGGTCAGCCGCGCCGGGGTGACGGCGAGCTCCGGTTCCGAGTCGGCCAGGGCGGGCACACCCTGGGTGAGGCGGGCGGCGTCGTCGCTGAGGATGCGCATCATCCGCCGCAACGCGTCCGCGTCGGTGGAGTCCCGCAGGTCCAGGGCGACGAGGACGGCGTGCGCCTGCGCGGGCGTCGCCACCCCCGCCTGGTGGACGCCGTGGAAGGGAACCGTCTCCTCCCCGTTCAGGGGTGCGGCCGGCTCGCCCTCCGCCGGCCGCCGGTTGAGCACGTGGTCCGCGCCGATCGCCGTGGCCGCGCCGATCCCGGCGACGGCTCCTCCGAGGAGGAACCGCCGCCGGGTCGAGCCACGGCGACCGGAGTCGGCGCTCCGGTCGCCGGCCATCAGTGGTCCATGTCCATGTCGTGCTCGGAGTCGCCGCCCTCGTAGGACTCGTTGGCGCCCGAGTACTCCTTCACCGGTGCCGAGAACTCGAAGGTGGAGTCGTCGGAGAAGGTGAGGGTGAAGGTGACGTCCTCACCGGCATCCAGTGGGCCGGTGAGGTCCATCAACATGATGTGGTCGCCGCCCGGCTCCAGGGACAGCGAGCCGCTGGCCGGGACGACGAAACCGCCCTCGACCTCACGCATGACCATGGCGCCGGCCTCGTTCTCCACCGTCTCGTGGAGCTCCAGCACCGTGGACGCCGGCGTGGTCACGCTGACCACCGTGACGTCCTCGTCACCGCTGTTGGCCAGTTCGCCGAAGGCGGCGGACATGCCCTCCTCGGCGGCCTTCACCCACGCGTCGTCCATGCGGATGACGTCGGCGGCGGGAGCGGCCTCCGCGGGCTCCTCCTCGTCGGTGGAGGCGCAGGCGGCCAACGCGAAGGCCGTCGCGGCCGTGAGGGAGACGAGTGACGCGGTCTTCCGACTGTTCATCAGGGGTGTTCCCTTCGATGTTGCCGACTCACCCGGCGTCGGCCGAGGAGTCGGTTCCGCCGGGCCGGGCCCGGCGGCGGCGAACGAGGACCGTCAGGGCGAAGGCGGCCGTGGCCACGGCCGCTCCGATCACCCCGACCAGGACGGCGCGGGGCACACCGCCCTGTTCGTCGGTCTGACCCTCCGCGGTGTCACCCGCGCCCGTGCTGTCCCCCTGCTCGGCCCCCACGGTCGCCCCGTCGTCGCCCTGGGCCAACGGTTCGCCGTCGCCCAGGGTGAAGGGGATGATCCCGCTCACCGGGTGGCCGTCGGAGGACACCACCCGCCACCGGATCTCGAAGCCGGCGTCGGTCATGCCCTCCTCCAACGGCACCGTGACCCGGGTGCCGTCCAGTTCGGGTTCACCCGCCGCCCAGTCCCGGCCCTCCTCGTCGACCACGATCACCGCGGCCCCGATCGTCAGGACGTTGCCGGAGAACTCCATCACCACCTCGGAAGGGGGCGACTCGAGCCGTTCCCCCGCTTCCGGGGTGCTGGACAACAGCTGGTCGTGGGCGAAGGCCGGCGTGACCGGCAGGAGCAACGCGCACAGCGTGAGGAACGCGCCCAGGAGCAGCGCGCGTGGACGTGACAGGACAACGGGCACGACGGGGACCTTTCTTCGGCCGGTACGCCGCGAGCGACGGCAGAAGGAGACGCCGCACGCTGTCGGCGCTGGGAGGGGAACCACCACCCGGGGCGGTGGACGGAGACGTCAGACCACGCCGAGAGGGGGCGGTCCCCGCCGTCGGCACGCCGACGGGAAGTACCCGAGAGGGAGGAGCACCCGGTCCCCGTACCCGCGGGGTAACCGCACGTCGGGGGCGTGCGGTGGGCGGAGGTCGAGGACGTGCAGCCGGTGCCGCAGCCACGCGGCGAACGCCGCCGCGAGCCGGCGGAGCCCCACCAGGGCGGCTTCGCCCCGGTACAGCGCCGCCACCGTGATCACCGCCGCCGCCCCGTGCCACAACCACATCGACGGCCCGCCGTGCAGGTGCGGCTCGACCACCGCCGCCGAGGTGCCCAGCGCGTGGTGGTGCTGGTGGTGGTGCTCGTGGAGCACCGGCGGCCCGTGGTGGTGGTGCGCCGCGTGCGGATCGGCCCCGACCACGAAGAGCAGGTGGAACAGCACCTGGCTGGCCGCCACCGAGACCGACAACCGCGCCAGCGACAGCGACCGCCCGGCCAGCGCCACGCACACGACCACCGACACCGCCAGGGGCACGGCGACGCCCGACCAGGCCGGCGGGGTCCCGCCGCCCGCGACGTGCGAGACCAGGGCGAGGAAGGTGGCTACCGACGCGGCGGCCGTCCCCCGGAGGAGTCGGCGAGCTGGCGGTGTCGGCACGGCGCGATTGTCGCAGTTCGGCCGCCGGTGGGGACACGGCCCATAGGTCCCGTCCCCTCTCGGCCAACCGGAGTAGCGGTGGGCGGCCGTGATCCCCTGACCTCGATGGACGCCGTCGCGCGGCGGAGCGGGATGGCCGTCTCCCTCCGTGCTCAGTCGCCGACCCGCCCCGCCGGCAGGGGGGTGATCCGTGCGGCGCGGACGGCGTTGAGGATGACCAGGACCTCGGCGAGCTCGTGGACGAACACGACGCTGGCCAACCCGAGCGCCCCCGACACGGCCAGCGGGACGAGCACCGCGATGATCCCCAGCGACAGCGCCACGTTGCCCAGCATGATCCGTCGGGCCCGCCTGGCATGTCGGAGGACGTGCGGGAGGTGCCGCAGGTCCTCGCCCATCAACGCGACGTCGGCGGTCTCGATGGCCACGTCGGTGCCCACCGCTCCCATCGCGATGCCCACCTCGGCGGTGGCCAGTGCCGGCGCGTCGTTGACCCCGTCACCGACCATCGCCACCGTGCGGCCCCGCCGGGACACCAGGGCGGCCTTGTCCTCGGGGAGCAGCTCGGCGTGCACCTCGCGGATCCCGGCGCGGTCGGCGAGCGCCCCGGCCGTCACCCGGTTGTCGCCGGTCACCATCACCGTCTCGATGCCGAGCCGCCCCAACCGGGCCACCACCTCGGGGACTTCCGGGCGCGGCTCGTCCCGGACGGCGATCGCGCCGAGGACCGCGCCGTCGACCTCGACGACCACCACGGTGGCACCCAGCGACTGGAGCCGGGTGACCTCGGCGCGCAACGACCCCGGGTCGACCCAGCCCGGTTTGCCCAACCGCACCCGCCGCCCGGCCTGGCGTCCCCGCAGTCCCCGGCCGGGCACGGCGGTGACGTCCTCGGCGTCGGGGACCGCGTCGGTCGCGCCGAGGATCGCCCGGGCCAGCGGGTGCTCGCTGCGCGCCTCCAGCGCGGCGGCGACCGCCAGGACGTCCTCGCGGCGGCCGTTCCCCGGGGTGACGACGTCGATCACCTCCGGCTCGTTGCGGGTGAGGGTGCCAGTCTTGTCCAGCGCGACGGTGTCGACACGCCCCAGTTCCTCCAGGGCGGAGCCGCCCTTGACGAGCACCCCGTGCCGGCTCGCGGCACCCACGAACGCGACGACGGTCAGCGGAACCGAGATCGCGAGCGCGCAGGGGGAGGCGGCGACGAGGACGACGAGCGCCCGTTCGACCCACACCGACGGGTCGCCCAGCAGCGCGCCGAGGACGCCGACCACCGCCGACAGCACCATGATCGCCGGGACCAGCGGTCGGGCGATGCGGTCGGCCAGCCGCTGCCCCCGCCCCCTGCGGTCCTGGGCCTCCTCGACGATGTGCACGATCCGCGCCAGCGAGGAGTCCGAGGCGGGGACGGTGACCTCGACCTCGACCGCGCCGCCCCCGTTGATCGCGCCCGCGTGCACCGGGGTGCCAGGACCGGCCTCGACGGGCATCGACTCGCCCGTGATCGCGGACAGGTCGAGCGTGGTGCGCCCGGAGCGCACGATCCCGTCGGTGGCCGCCCGCTCACCCGGTCGGACCAGCATCACCTCGCCCACGGCGATCTGCTCGGGCGGCACCGCCACCTGGACTCCGTCCCGGAGGACCGTCACGTTCGGCGGCACCAGGTCCAACAGCGCGCGGAGACCGTCCCTGGTCCGGCGCACCGCGTGGTGTTCCAGGCCCTCGGCGACGGAGAAGAGGACGCCGAGCATCGCGGCCTCCGCGAACTGGCCGAGAGCCACCGCCCCCACCGCCGCGATGGTCATCAACGTTCCCACGCCGATCCGGCCGCGCAGCAACGCCCGCACGGCCCGGGGAGCGAACGTGGCCGCGCCGACGACGGCGGCGGCCAGCTCGACGACCGCGCCGACCCGCTCGTCACCCCAGGTGGAGATCAGCCACCCGGCCACCAACAGCAGGGCCGCCACGGCCGCCACGTGGAGCTCGCGGACCTGCCACAACCGTCGCGGTCCCCGCTGTTCGGCGTGGTCCCGGGGGCCGGGCTGGTCTCGGGTCCCGGGTTGTTCCTCCCGGGGGGCGCAGCACTCGTCAGCCACGGTCGCCACCCCGGCCGGCCTCAGCCCGCTCCGGTGCTCCGCCGTCGAGCTCCCGCCCCGCCGCGGGGCCGGTCAGGGCGTCCACAGGGGATGCGGCATCGGGAACGGCGGTGACCAGCGGCCGGCCGCTCCCGGTGAGCCAGTGCGCCACCAGGCGCCCGTCGCGGCGGGCGGCACTCCCGAGCCGCCGGCGGTGGTGTGGAACCGGGTCCCTGGCCCGACCCGTCACCCGGGCGCCGTCGCGCACGCACGGCTCGTCACCGGCCAGTGGCGCCGCCAGGCGGATCCGCTCCACGTGGGGGAGGTCCAGGCGCGGTGGCTCGCATGAGTTCCAGTCCGAGGCGATCACATCAACAAACTAACACTCGTTGTTCTGTTGGTATGTGAGCTGGTGGAGAGATGAGACCCAGGCCAATACCCGTTGGCCCTCGGGGTCACCGGCTGCTTGTCGTGGCCGAGGCGGAGCCCGCATCGGACGACGCACCACTCGGGGGCGGGCCGATGCGGGCCCAGTCGCCGTGCTTGAAGCTGACCCGACCCGCGTAGCTGATGCCCAGCTCGACCTCGGGTTCCCAGGACCAGAACCGCACCCGCGCCCACGCCGGGACGCGTCGGCGGCGGCGTTTCAGCGTGGTCGGTGGGGGAACGAAGTCCCGCACCCGCCACCGCCGGGCCAGGTCCCGCATCTCGGCGATCGTGTGAGTGGAAAGGTCGTCGAACTCGGCATAGTGCCGCACCACCGCACCGCAGAGCACGGTTCGTCGGTGGTCGAAGGTACCCACCAGGTACCGCAGGCCGGGGGCGACGAGGGGACCGTGGCCGGTGTCGAGGTCGACGTGACCGTAGAGGCGGCCCACGATCGGGGTGCGCACCGCGCACCGGGTGATCCACGCCCCGGTGATCCCATCACGGGCGGCCGCGTCCTTGTCCGCTGCGGTTGGGTGGGCGGGAACCGTGCTGGTGGGCCTGGCTCCCGACGAGGCCAGCGGACGGCCGGGATCAGACGTGTCGTTCACGATGGTCACGTCCCGCTGAGCACGGGGTCGGGCAGCAACTGGGACGTGAGGAGGAACCCCTCACCGGCCTGGGCCTCGGCGGTGTGCCGACACCGCAGCGGCCCCCGGGGCGGCTCGGGGAGCCCGTCGGGGCCGGGAGCGGGGTCGCGGGGCAGCAGGTAGTACAGGCGGCCGGCCGTGCTGACCTCCGAACGCATGGCGTCGGTGCCCAGGGCGGCCAGGACGACCTGGCCCCGGAACCCCCAGGCCCGCAGGGCCTGGGGGTAGCGGGGGAACGGGCCGAGGTAGGAGCGGGCGTTGATCGGCTCCAGACAGCGGTTGATGACGTAGTACACGAAGTTCTTCCTGTCCGCAGGAGAAGGAGAAGGAAAAGGAATTGGGGGAGGGTGGTTACCGCAGGCGCAGTGCGCCGGGTGGCCGCCACCGGCGTCCTGTCAGCAGGCGCGGCGCACCTGGGGCGTGCGGTGGGGGAAGGTCCTTCAGTTCAGCGGCGACCACACCCACCGATCCGCAGCGCTGCCAGACCAGCCCGTCGCCGTCGCGGACCCGGACGGCCTCGACCTCCCCGTAGCCCCGGATCACGCACCAGTCCACGAACGGCCCACCAGACCAGGCGAACCAGCCGACGAGGGCCCCGGCGCCCCGGGACAACGAGGTCCACTGCCAGCCTCGGCGGGTCAACGCGTAGATCCCGGCCAGTTCCGGCACCGCTCGTAGCGCGGTCCGGGTCGCGGTGTCGGTCATGGTCGTCCTCCGGCAGGTGGGGGCGGACCCGCCGCGACCGCACCACCAGGGGCGACACCGTCTCGGTGTCCTCGGGGGCCGGGGTCACGGGGTGGGGCCGGGGAACAGGGTGGTCAGCGACCGGGACAGCGGGTGGTCCTCGACGGCCGAGCGGAACGAGGCGACCAGGCCCACCACGACGCTCAGGGCTAAGCAGCCGGTGAGGACCGAGACAACGACGGGGACGAGAACGATCACGAGTGAGGGGTCCTTCGGTCAGCAGGGGTGCACCGCGCGGGCCGTGGCGCACCGACAGCGGGCAGCAACGGAGGGGTGGTCGCCCGGTGGGAACCGGGAACAACAGGGGGGCCGGGGTGTCCCGGTTCGACCCACCGGGCGACCGGGCAGCCACCACCCCCGACAGGCCGCGCGATTCCACACACGGGGAGGCGGGAGGACACGACCCGAAGGGGAGGCACCGGGGGTGAGCGGCTGCGATCAGGAGTCGGTGGGGCCGGGGTCCTTCGGGACGACGATCGCACCGACCGGTCTCGGACGAGGAGCGGAGGGTGGCCTGCGGCGGGGGCGACGGGGACGGGGCCAGGGATGCCCGGCGGCGATCAACGCCTGACGGGTGGTGCGCCGGACCCGACGCAGCCGGATGGTTCCGCGGAGCGGGGGAAGCAGGACGCGGTCGGCCCATTCCACGGTCCACAGCAGGGTCAGGGCGGCCCAGGCTCCGAGGGCTGCGGACAGGATCACGCGACCCGCCCCCGGGGGTGTCGGGATGGGGCCGGGAGGGGGAGGTGTCCGCTGAGGACGGTGACCCACCCCGGGTCGGGGCCTTCGACCGCAGGCGGGAGGGTGGTGGGGGTGGGGCGCCAGTGATGGCGGCCGGTGTCCTCACTGTCGGTGTTCGTTCCGGTGTCGGGGTGGGTGCTGGCGTAGGCGGTTCCGGGTACCGATGGCCAGGGGCGGGCGGGACGTCCGCAGCCAGTGGGACTTGTGCGCGCTGGGGTCGACCACGGGGTGTCCGAGGTGGCCCGGAGGACGCCATCAGCGGGGAGTGGGCCGCTGAGGAACACCACGCCGCTGACGGTGACCACGGCACGGATCGGCTGGTCAGGGCGTCCTCGGTGCCGGCGGTACACCTCGGCGAGCAGGACGGCTACGGCCAGTAGCATGGCTACCGGGATGGGATCGACGGGCATTGCGTCGGTTCCTCTCTTCAAGGAGGGGCTGGGCGGCCCGCACAGTCAGCCCGGCCCCTTCGCTATGTCGTAGAGCTTTCATAGCGCATATGTGGCTACAAGAGGAACGTCACAGACAGCAAAATCGCATATTCGGAAGGAGTTTTCACTCCAACGGATTAGGTGTGACCCTGCCGGCAGGAGAGGCGACGGCGACGGTGGCTGCCCGGTCACGCTACGAAGTAAGGATGGCAAGCTAACGACATGCCCACACCCACCGTGCGACGGCTACAGCTCGGCAACGAGCTCCGCCACCTGCGCGAACGCACAGGTCTGACGCTGGAGGAAGCCGGGAAGGCGATCGAACGCTCGCAAGCCGTGATGTCGCGGCTGGAGCACGGCGTCACAGGCTTGAGACAGCGCGATCTGCGAGCGTTGGTGGAGTTCTACCAGGAGCGTGTCATCGACAACGACGCGGTGGACGTGGAGTGGTACCTGAGCCTGAACAAGGGCGCCGACCAACGGGGCCACTGGAGCGGATACCGCGCTGCGTACGCGAAGTACTTCCGCATGGCTGTCGACCTCGAAGCTGATGCCTCGACCATCAACTGGTACGAGGTCGAGATCGTTCCGGGGCTACTCCAGACCGAGGAGTACGTTCGGGCCCTGTTCACCGAAGCGGGCACCCAGAGCGCTTCGGAAAGCCTGATACAGGCAAGGCTGGAACGTCGCACCGTACTCGTCTCCCACCAGGCACCCTGCGTTACGTTCGTACTGTCCGAGTCGTGCATCAAGCGGGTACAGGGATCACCAGCGGTGATGCAGGGGCAGATCCGATACTTGCTCGACATCTCCGAGCAAGAGAACGTCAGGATGCACATACTGCCGTTCCGCTCCAGAGCAGCCGGCAACGCGCGTTACCAGTTCACCCACTACGTCATACCGGCAGCTGGTAAGGCATCACCGTTGGAATTCGTGTACACAGAGTCATACCGGGCTGGCGAGTATTTTGATGATCCAGATTCGATTTCCAGCTACAAGCAGCTTTGGGGCAGGCTGCTGGGCTCTGCTCTGGACACTGTTGACACCCGCAACTACCTCATACACGCACAGAGCAGCTATTCGGAGTAAGGACCATGCAGATGGACGTAGTCCTGGCCAACTGGCGGAAGTCAACGCGCAGCAGCGGCAACGATGGTGGATGCGTGGAGATTGGCGGTGCACCGGGCCTCGTCGGCATCCGCGACACCAAGAACCGCGCCGGTGGCACCCTCGTCGTCAGTCGCCACACCTTCAGCAGCTTCCTCACGGCGGTCAAGGCCGGCCGCCTCTGACAGCACCAGCCCGCCGGCCACCCCACCCGGCCGGCGGGCACCCCGCCCAGCCGTCAACGCGAGCCTTGCTCGCGACGGCTACGGACGAGCTTGGTCACCGTGCTAGGCCAAACAGGGGCGGCGGCATACCAAGTCGACCGATAGCCCACCCTCCGACGAACCGGCAAGCTGGGTAACTGTCCCTACTTGCCGAACCGGGAGCCCAAGCGGGTCGCACCACACCTCCCGGCCGACGTGGTTCCCCTCTCCGAGGACGTGGCACATGGACGCGAGCATGACCCTGACCAACTGGCGGAAGTCGAGTCGGAGCAGCAACGGCGCTCACGACTGTGTCGAGGTGGGTTCCACGTCGGCCGTGGTGGCTGTGCGGGACACGAAGAACCGTGCAGGGGGAATGCTCGTCGTTGACCACGAGGTGTTCGCCGCCTTCGTCGGCTCCCTGAAGCGGACCGGCGTCTGAGCCGCCCGTCTTGGGCGGAGGGGTTCGTGTCGCGGCGACCGGTTCACCCGGTCAAGTGGTAGGAGCGGCGAGACCGAGGCCGCGTCGCAGGGCGTCCACGGCGTGGCGGCGGTGGGAGATCCGGTGCTTCTCGGCCGTGTCCATCTCGGCGTACGTGCGGTCCTCGCCCTCCGGGATGAAGATGGAGTCGTAGCCGAACCCGTTGCCGCCCCGGGGTGCGTGGGCCACGCTCCCCCGCAGCGTCCCGGTGAAGACGCGCACGCCGTCGGCGTCCGCGTAGCCGAGGGCGGTGGTGGCCGTGGCGGCGCGGTTGGAGTAGCCGGCGGCCATCCGCACCAGGCCCTCGACCCCCTGCGCCTTGAGGAACCACGCGATGAGGGGGCCGGGCAGCCCGTTCCAGGCGTCGAACGTGAGAGCCGTGTCGTCGACGAGCACCGGCGCCCGCCGGGTCCGGTAGGCCTGCGCGGCCTTGTGACGGACCACCTCCTCGACGTCCAGGGACTGGATCTCCACCAGCTCGTCCCGCACGGCGGTGACGGGAACGCCCAGCAGCTCGGTGTACTCCGCCGCCTTGTGCGCGTTCCCGGTGATCAGGGTGATCGGAGCGACCACGGGGACTCCTCCGGGCCTTCGGTGTTCCTGGACTACGGCCTCGCTCGTCGGCCGCACCCGCCACCGCTCCCACCGCCGACCCTCGGCCGGGTCCGGGCGACCGTGAACGGGCGCACCTGATCGTCTCGTGGGTGCCGGAACATTCCGCCGGCGCGTCGCGTTTACTCGCGACGTGACTTCTGTACAGCGGCGGGCCAGGGTCCGCGCCCCGGAGCTCACCGGGCGCGGCTGGTTGAACACGGGCGGTGAGACGGTCCGCCTCGCGGACCTGCGGGGCAAGGTCGTCCTGTTGGACTTCTGGACCTTTTGCTGCGTCAACTGCCTGCACGTCCTCGACGAGCTGCGTCCCCTGGAGGAGGAGTTCTCCGACGTCCTCGTGACGATCGGCGTCCACTCGCCGAAGTTCACCCACGAGGCTGACCCGGACGCCCTCGCCGCCGCCGTCGAGCGCTACTCGGTCGAGCACCCGGTGCTCGACGACCCCGAGCTGGTGACCTGGCAGAACTACGCGGTCAAGGCCTGGCCGACGTTGGTGTTGATCGACCCCGAGGGGTACGTGGTGCACGTCGCCGCCGGGGAGGGGCACGTCGAGACCCTGCGCGACCTGGTCGCGGAGATCGTCAGCGAGCACGCGGACAAGGGCACCCTGCACCGGGGCTCCGGCCCCTACACCCCGCCGCCACCCGCCTCCACCGAGTTGCGCTTCCCCGGCGCGGTGACCGCACTGCCCGGCGGGACGCTGCTGGTCAGCGACACCGCCCACCACAGCCTCGTCGAGCTCGCCGCCGACGGGACGACCGTCCTCCGCCGCATCGGCAGTGGTCAGCGCGGCCGGAGCGACGGGCCGGCCGAGGAGGCGACGTTCTCCGAGCCCGGCGGCAGCACCCTGCTGCCCCCCGACCTCGCCGAGGCGCTGGGCGTCCACGTGGTGGTCGCCGACACCGTCAACCACCTGCTGCGGGGGGTGAATCTGGACACGGGCGAGGTCAGGACGCTCGCCGGCACCGGGGAGCAGTGGCGGGACGGCGCGGACGCCGGCCCCGGCACCGAGGTCCCGCTCACCAGTCCGTGGGACGTGGCCTGGTGGGAGCCGGCCGGTGGAGTGGTGGTCGCGATGGCCGGGAACCACACCCTGGGACTCTACGACCCGGGGAGCGGCACCGTGCGGCGCTTCGCCGGCACGACCGTCGAGGGCCTGGCCGACGGGCCCGCAGGGGAGGCGTTCTTCGCGCAGACCTCCGCCCTGGCCGCCGCCGACGACCGCCTGTGGCTGGTCGACTCCGAGACCTCCGCGCTGCGGTGGCTCGAACGCGCGACAGCCCCGGCCGGGGGTGACGAGCCGCACTTCGTGGTGCGCACCGCCGTCGGAACGGGGCTGTTCGACTTCGGGCACCGCGACGGGTCCGCCGGCGAGGCGTTGTTCCAACACCCGTTGGGCGTCGCCGTGCTCCCGGACGGCAGCGTCGCCGTGTCCGACACCTACAACGGCGCGGTGCGCCGGTACGACCCGGCCTCCCAGGAGGTCTCCACCCTGGTCGGTGACCTCGCGGAGCCGGCCGGCGCGACCGTGCTCGACGGGGAACTGGTGGTCGCGCTGTCGGCGGCCCACCGCGTCGAACGCCCCGTGCCGCCCGGCGTCACCGCCCGCATCATCGCCGGGGAGGCCCAGCAGGTGCGGCGCCCCGCCACCGAGGTCGGCAGCGGTCAGGTCAGGCTGGTCGTCGTGTTCGAGCCGCCCGCCGGCCAGAAGCTCGACGAGCGGTACGGGCCGGCGACCCGGCTGGAGGTGACGTCCTCCCCGCCGGAGCTGTTGGTGTCCGGCGCGGGCGTCGACCAGTCCCTCACCCGCGACCTGGTGTTCTCCGACACCGTCGACGAGGGCGTGCTGCACGTCGTCGCCCAAGCGGCCAGCTGCGAGGACTCCGAGCTCGTCGAACACCCGGCCTGCCGGCTGACCAGACAGGACTGGGGGGTGCCGGTGCGCGTGACGCGCGGCGGAACCGCTCGGCTACCCCTGGTGATGGGTGGCCTGGACGAGTCCACAGAGAATCACACCGAGGAGTAACGCTGATATGGTTGTTGTCGGCTGTCGGCCACTGGATGGGCCGCCCGGGACCACGAGTAGGCTCTACCAGTGTCCGTAGCGAAGCTCGAAATCCAGATGCTGCACGACCGCGTCATGGTGCGGGCGTCGCCGGAGGACGGTGAACGGCGCAGCAGCGGCGGTATCGTGATCCCCGCCACCGCGCAGGTCGCCAAGCGGTTGGCCTGGGGTGAGGTCTTCGGAGTGGGGAGCAACGTCCGGACCGTCAAGGTTGGGGACAAGGTGCTCTTCAATCCCGACGAACAGTTCGAGGTCGAAGTCCAGGGCCAGTCGTACCTCGTCATGCGTGAACGCGATCTACATGCTGTCGCGAGCGAACAGACCGAGCACGGAACCGGTCTGTACTTGTGACCCGTGACCCGAACGTGATGGCGAGCAGGTAGATCAGACCGCCACAAGGCCCCACACGTTCGATGGCGAAGGGGAGACGGTGCCAGACAGGGACAGGGACATGCCCCACGGTCAGCAGCGGCCGGACGAGACGACGAAGATCGTGCCGTCCATGAGTGGCTCGCTCTTCGACCAGTCATCCGGCGACCAGCCGTCCACGCCGAACGGCCCCGGCACACCGCCAGGCGGGGAGCCGGCCCACGGGTCGGCGCTCCGCCCGGAGGAGACCGGTGGCCGGCGCGACCACGGCCAGTCGGCGACTGGTGGACACCAGGGAGCAGGAGCACCCCGGGACACCGCGCCGACCGGGCAGTCCAACCTCTTCTTCGCCGCGACCCCCTCGAACCCGGAACCCGCCGAGGGCACCACCGTGTTCGTCCGGCCGGTCAGCCCCGGGGTCTGGCAGGGCGGCGAGCCAGCGGCCCCCACCTCCTCCGAGACGGCCCCCGCCCCCAGCCAGGACCAGACCGCGAGGCTCGACGCGCCCGGCTCCGGGCGGACCCCGGCGCGGGAGCCGGTCACCGCGCGCCTCGACGGCGACGCCACCACGGTCAGCGCTCCCATCGGCGGGCGACTGGACGGCGAGGGCGACACCGAACCGCGCCCCCGGCCCGAGCAGGACTCCGAGTCGCGGACCGAGACGATGCCGGCTCCGGCCGCCTCGGCGGACGCCACCACGGTCCACCGCCCCCTTGACGCCACCCGGTCCAACGCCGCCGAAGCGACCACGGCCGCGCTGCCGGGAACGCCGCCCCGGGGCACCCACGTCGGGGAACCGGTCACCACCGACCTCGACCAGCCGACCGAGGTCATCCCGGTGATCCCGGCGGCCCAGCACCCCGGTGGCCCGCCCACCGCGGCCACCGAACCCTTCTCCCCGGCGGCCGGCTTAACCGGACCGGGGACGACCCCGGGCGACCAGGCGGTCACCGGAGGGCACCCGGGTGGCCCCCCAACGACCGGCGGCCCCGGCGGCCCACCACCTCAGCAGCCCCCCGGGCCCGACAAGCCCGCCGGCGGATCCGGAAAGCGGAGGACGCTGGTCAAGGCGGCCATCGCCGTCGCGGCCACCATCGCGGGCCTCGCCGTCCTCTACGGCGTGGACATGGCGATGAGCTCCGGGAAGGTGCCGCGTGGCGTCGAGGTCGCCGGCGTCGACATCGGCGGCATGGACCGGATGGCCGCCGAGGAACGACTGCGCGACGAGATCGGGCCCCGCCTCGGGCAGCCGATCGAGGTCACCGGCGGGGACGTCACCGCCGCGATCGAACCGGACAACGCCGGGCTGAGCATGAACTGGTCCGAGACCATGCAACTGGTCGGCGACCAGCCGCTCAACCCGATCACCAGGCTGACCTCCTTCTTCTCGACCACCGAGATCGCCCCCGTGCCGCAGGCGGACCGCGACCAGCTCGCCAGTGCCGTCTCCGACCTCGCCCCCGAGTTCGACAGGGAGGCCAAGGAGGGCGACATCCGGTTCGAGGGATCCGAGGCCGTGCCCGTGAACCCCGTCGCCGGTCAGCGGCTCGACGTGGACGGCGCCGTCGACGTGCTCATGCGTGACTGGGCCAACGGCCACTCCGTCGCGTTGCCCGTCGAGGTGGAGGAGGTCGGGACCACCGAGGAGGGCGTCCAGCTCGCGCTGGAGGAGGTGGCCCGCCCGGCCGTGTCCGGGCCGCTCACCGTCACCGGCGAGGGCGCCAACGCGATCGTCGAGCCAGCCACCATCGGTGAACTCCTCACCTTCACCCCCGGGGAGAACGGGGGGTTGGACCACGAGATCGACCGCGAGGCGCTCACCGAGAACCTGTCCGAGCAGCTGAAGGACACCGAGGAGAAGGGCCAGGACGCGGAGATCGTCTTCAGCGGTGGGTCCCCCTCGGTGAAGCCGTCGGTCGACGGCAGGGCGATCAACTGGGAGACCACCCTCGAACCCCTGGAGGAGACCATCCTCCGAGGCGCCGACCGGCGACTGGCCGCCCACTACGAGGACGAACCCGCCGAGGTCACCACCGAGGACGCGGAGAACCTGGGCGTCAAGGAGGTCATCGGCGAGTTCACCACGGGTGGGTTCGCCCCCGACTCCGGGCAGAACATCAAGCGGGCCGCCGAACAGGTGAACGGCGCGATCGTCAAGCCGGGCGACACCTTCAGCCTCAACGGGCACACCGGCCCGAGGCAGGCCGCCCAGGGCTACGTCGACGCCGGCATCATCGAGCAGGGCAAGCCGGGCCGGGCCGTCGGTGGGGGCATCTCGCAGTTCGCCACCACCCTGTACAACGCCTACTACTTCGCCGGCCTGGAGGACGTCCGCCACCAGGAGCACAGCTACTACATCAGCCGGTACCCGATGGGCCGGGAGGCGACGGTCTTCCAGAACCCCGATGGCAGCAGCGTCATCGACGTGTCGTTCCGCAACAACCTCGACCACGGCGTCGCGATCCAGACCATCTGGACGCCCAGCGACATCACGGTCAGGATCTGGGGCACCAAGCAGTACCAGGTCGAGTCGGACACCGGGGAGCCCTTCGACCACAAGGACCCCGAGACGGTGGAGGTCAGCGACCCGGAGTGCAGCCCGAGCGCGGGCGGCCGCGGCTTCTCGGTCACCGACACCCGGGTCATCAAGGACCTGAGCGGCCAGGAGGTCCGCCGGGAGCCGCGCACCGTCCACTACCGGCCGCAGCCGAAGATCGAGTGCGTCGCTCGCGGCGGCGGTGGTGACGCCGGCAGCAGCGCCGCGAGCACCGGCGGCTGAGCGCCGGGCGGGAGCGCGGCGCTCTCGGACGAGCTGACGAACGGCCGGGGAGCACTCCCCGGCCGTTCCTCGTTCCTGGCCCCGAGCACCCGGACCACGGGGTCCGGGCCGTCGATGGTGTCGGCGGTCGATGAACGTGCCGGAGCCGACGGCCAGCCCGGGTGAGCCCGGGCACGGGACGGACGAGCGGTGGTGTTCCGCGTGCCCGGTGCCGAGGCGGGGCCGGGGCGTCACGCGAGAGCGTCGTCATGGGGGCCGGTCGCGGCATGACGAGGGGCGGCGCCCGGTTCCACACCGGACGCCGCTCCTCATCGCTGGCGGTACCGCGCGCTCAGCGGCGAGGTTTGGGCTTCCAGACCACCAGCGCGGTCTCCCGTCGTCCCGGCAGCGGGACGAGTTCCCTGCGGTAGGAGGCGTGCACGGCGGCGGCCGCCTGCTCCGCGGCGACATGGGCCGCCGCGACCTGCTCGGACAGCTCCGCGACCCGGTCCCGCAGCGCCTCCAGCTCGTTCTCCAACTCGATGATCCGCTTGATCCCGGCCAGGTTGACGCCCTCGTCCTGGGACAGCCGTTGGACCTCGCGGAGCAGACCGATGTCCCTCGGCGAGTAGCGACGACCCCCGCCGTTGGCCCGGCCGGGTGAGACCAGGCCCATCCGGTCGTAGGTGCGCAGGGTCTGCGCGTGCAGGCCGGAGAGCTGGGCCGCCACCGAGATGACGAACATCGGGGTGTCCTCGTCGGCACCGGCAGGGAACGGGAAACCCGGGGTCATGCCTACCTCCCGTCCTCCGCGCGCCGCAGGATCTCCGCGCGCGGATCGTGGTCCGCGGTGGCCTCGGCGTAGGCCTCCAACGCTGCCCTGGCCGCGTCGTCGAGCTTGCTGGGAACGCTCACCCGCAGGGTGACCAGCAGGTCGCCGACCCGTCCGTCGCGTCGTTCGATCCCCTTGCCCCGGACCCGGAGGGTCCGGCCGCTGGCGGTGCCGGGAGCCACCTTGAGTGACACCCTTCCGTCCAGGGTGGGCACGGTCAAGGTCGTTCCCAGCGTCAGCTCGGGGAACGTCACCGGAACGGTCACCGTGAGGTTGTCGCCGTCCCGCCCGAACACCGGGTGGGGGGTGACGTGCACCAGCACGAAGAGGTCGCCGGTGGGCCCGTTGTCGCGGCCGGGCTCCCCGCGCCCCGCCAGCCGGATGCGCTGACCGTTGGACACCCCGGCCGGGATGCGGACGGTCAGGGTCCGCGTCTGGGTGGTGACGCCCTCGCCGGCGCAGTCCGGGCAGGGTTGGTCGATCAGCTTGCCCGACCCCCGGCAGTCCCGGCACGGCTCGCTGAACGCGAACGCACCCTGGCTGCGGTTGACCAGGCCGGCACCGCCGCAGTTCGGGCACGTGCGCGGACTGGTGCCCACCTTCGCACCCGAGCCGCCGCAGGTCTGGCAGGACGCCGGGCTGGAGAGCCGCAGCGGCACCGTGGCACCCCGCACCGCCTCGGTGAAGTCGATGCTGATCTCGGTCTCCACGTCGGCGCCGCGCTGGGCGCGGGTACCGCCGCCACCGCGACGGCGGCCGAAGAGACCGCCGAAGAGGTCGCCCAGGCTCTCGGCTCCCGAGGACCCGCCCCGGTTGCCGAACATGTCGCCGAAGTCGAAGCCACCCGACCCGAAACCGTCGAAGTTGCCGCCGCCGCGGAACCCACCCGACCCGAACAGCCGGCGAGCCTCGTCGTACTGCTTCCGCTTGGAGGCGTCGGACAGCACCCCGTAGGCCTCGGACACCGCCTTGAAGCGGGTCTCGGCCTTGGTGTCACCGGGGTTGGCGTCGGGGTGCAGGTCCCGGGCCAGCTTCCGGTACGACTTCTTGATCTCGTCGGCGGACGCGTCAGGAGGGACGCCCAGCTCCGCGTAGAAGTCCTTCTCGATCCAGTCCCTCGAACTCACCGAACGTCCCTCCCTTCCTCACGCGTCCCGCTCGGCCTGGTCACCGTTGGACGAGCCCTCGTCAGCCACCGGGGTGGGGGTACCGGACGGGTCGTGGTCGGTCACGCCGACCAGCGGTGCCCGCAGCACCCGGTCCCCGAACCGGTAGCCGCGACGCAGCACGGTGGTCACCGTCGGCTCGCTGACGTCGGGCGAGGTGTCGTGCTGCACCGCCTCGTGCACGGACGGGTCGAAGGGATCGCCCTCCGCGCCGTACGGCTCCAGCCCGGCCTTGGTGAGCGTCTCCACGACCTTGTCGCCCACCGCCTTGAAGGGGCCGGTCAGGTCGCCGTGGGCCGCGGCCCGCTCCAGGTCGTCGAGCACGACCAGCAGGTCGGTCGCCAACGCGGCCTTGGCCGAGTTGATCGTGGCCTCCCTGTCGCGCTCGACCCGGCGCCGGTAGTTGGCGTACTCGGCGCTGAGCCGCTGGAGGTCGGCGGTCCGCTCGGCCAGCTGCTGTTCCAGCTCACTGGGGGCGGCGGCCTCGGTCTCCGCGACGGGCGCGTCCTCCGGGGCCGTCTCCACGGCGTCCGCCTCGATGACCACCGGCTCGTCCTCCTGAGGCGCCGACGGCTCCTCGGGGGACGGCTCGGCGCGGTGCCGGCCGCCGTTGCTCTCGGCGTCCGGGTCGCGCGCCTCGCCGGTCTCGGGGTCGATGCGGCGGCGGTCGCGGATCACGACCCTGGGCTGCTCGTCCCCGTTCTCACGATCGGGAAGTTCCTGCCCCTGCGCGCTCACTTCTTGTCGTCCTCGTCCACGATCTCGGCGTCGACGACGTCGTCCTTGGCGCCAGCGCTGCCAGCGCCACCGGAGGCACCGGCGCCGGCGGTCCCGGCCTCACCCTGGCCCGCGTCCCCCGGCGTCGCCCCGGTGTTGGCGTACAGGGCCTGGCCCAGCGCCTGGGACTCGGTGGCCAGCTTCTCCACCGCCGTCTTGATGGCCGCGAGGTCCTCGCCCTTGAGTGCGGTGTTGGCCTCGTCGATGGCGGCCCGCACCTTCTCCTTGACGTCGGCCGGCAGCTTCTCGTCGTTCTCCTTGAGGACCTTCTCGGTCTGGTAGACGAGGCTCTCCGCCTGGTTGCGGGTCTCGGCTTCCTCCCGCCGCTGCTTGTCCTCCTGCGCGTGCTGCTCGGCGTCGCGCATCATGCGGTCGATCTCGTCCTTCGGCAGCGCGGAGCCGCCGCTGATCGTCATCGACTGCTCCTTGCCCGTGCCGAGGTCCTTGGCGTTGACGTGCACGATGCCGTTGGCGTCGATGTCGAAGCTGACCTCGATCTGCGGCACGCCGCGCGGCGCCGGCGGCAGGCCCGTCAGCTCGAAGACGCCCAGCTTCTTGTTGTAGGCCGCGATCTCGCGCTCGCCCTGGAAGACCTGGATCTGCACGGAGGGCTGGTTGTCGTCAGCCGTGGAGAAGATCTCCGACCGCTTGGTGGGGATCGTGGTGTTGCGCTCGATGAGCTTGGTCATCACGCCGCCCTTGGTCTCGATGCCGAGGGAGAGCGGGGTGACGTCGAGCAGCAGCACGTCCTTGACCTCGCCGCGCAGCACGCCGGCCTGGAGCGAGGCGCCGACGGCGACGACCTCGTCCGGGTTGACGCCCTTGTTCGGCTCCCGGCCACCGGTCAGTTCCTTGACCAGCTCGGCGACGGCGGGCATCCGGGTGGAACCGCCGACCAGCACGACATGGTCGATGTCGGCCACGCTGATGCCGGCGTCACGGATGACGTTGTTGAACGGGGTCTTGGTGCGCTCCAGCAGGTCGGAGCTGATGCGCTGGAACTCGGCCCTGGACAGGGTCTCGTCGAGGAACAGCGGGTTCTTCTCGGCGTCGACCGTGATGTAGGGCAGGTTGATGCTCGCGGTGGAGGAGGAGGACAGCTCGATCTTCGCCTTCTCCGCGGCCTCCCGGATCCGCTGCATCGCCATCTTGTCCTTGCTCAGGTCGATGCCCTGGCTGGACTTGAAGCGCTCGACCAGCCAGTCGACGATGCGCTGGTCCCAGTCGTCACCACCGAGGAGGTTGTCACCCGAGGTGGCGCGGACCTCGACGACGCCGTCGCCGATCTCCAGCAGCGAGACGTCGAAGGTGCCGCCACCGAGGTCGAAGACCAGGATGGTCTGTTCCTTCTCGCCCTTGTCGAGGCCGTAGGCCAGCGCGGCCGCGGTGGGCTCGTTGACGATCCGCAGGACGTTCAGGCCCGCGATCTGGCCGGCCTCCTTGGTGGCCTGCCGCTGCGCGTCCTCGAAGTAGGCGGGGACGGTGATCACCGCGTCGGTGACCTCCTCGCCGAGGTACGCCTCGGCGTCCCGCTTGAGCTTCTGCAGCGTCCGGGCGCTGATCTCCTGCGAGGTGTACTTCTTGCCGTCGATCTCGGTGGCCCAGTCGGTGCCCATGTGGCGTTTGACGGACCGGATCGTCCGGTCGACGTTGGTGACGGCCTGGTTCTTGGCCGACTGCCCGACGAGCACTTCGCCGTTGCGGGCGAAGGCCACCACGGACGGCGTCGTGCGCGCACCCTCCGAGTTCGCGATGACCGTCGGCTCACCGCCTTCGAGTACGGCGACCACCGAGTTGGTTGTCCCCAGGTCGATACCGACCGCACGCGACATCGAAGAACCTCCTGCTGCTCTGCTATGCGTTGAGTGGAACGGGCTCAAGTCTGCGCTCACCCGGTCGACGGAGTCAACCAGGCCTTGAGCGTCCCGCGCTCAATCTTTCTGCCACGCCCAACGTGATACCCGTCGCTCTTGTTCCCTGCTCCGGCGCCTTCTTTCGTTTTCCCTGGTCAGGGGCTCGGTAGTTGGCGCGGTGGCCGTGTGGGCCGCGTCGGGTGGCGCGGCGCCCCCGAGCGTTGGCGGGTCGCTGGCGCTGGCGCCTGGTCGGTTCCGCGCGGCCCGCGTGGCCGGGGGCGGGCTGGTGGCCGCGGTCGCTCGACCCGGGTGAGCGGCTCCGGCGGAGGTATCCGGGTCGATGCGCCCGGCGGGATCCGGTCGGGCGGGTGCCCCTTCTTCTCACTCTTTGGAAGATCTCGAACGGGCGATCAAGGTGACGGGAACGGTATTTACCCATCCATTACCCGATGCCGATCAAGGGCACCACCTCGGTGGTTGCGCGAGCGGTGTCACCGACATCACCGCAGGTAGGTAACGAACCGGCCAACTTTGTGCACTATTTCACGAAGATCACTTCCTGGCTTCGTCCCCCTGGTTACGGTCCCCATGTCGCCCAAAAGAGTGATGTCCCTTTCTCGCTCGAAGGCGTGAGGCACTGGGGGCTGGGGTGTGAAGGGAAGGACTTTCATGACCAAGGCGAGTCCCAGACGGGGACTGCTGACGGCGGTGCTCGCCGCCGGTCTGGTGGCCGCGGGGTCGGCCCTGGGCGCCACCACCGCCGCCGCGCAGGTGGAGGAGGAGCCGGCCGGCGAGACGCTGCTCGACGTCGCGGCCGAGGCGCTGCCCACCGAGATGCGGATCGCCGTCCAACGCGACCTCGGCGTCAACGCCGAGGTGTACGCGGAGCGAGCCACGGCGGCGGGGAACGCGTCCCTCGCCAGCGAGGACCTGGAGGCCGAACTCGGAGCCAGCTTCGGCGGGTCCTGGTTCGACAAGGACAGCAGGACCCTGCACGTCAACGTGACCGACGAGTCCGCCGCCGAGGTCGTCCGGGCGGCGGGCGCCCAGGCCCACGTCGGCGGACCGAGCAGGGAGCGGCTGGAAGCCGCCGGTGACCAACTGGCCTCCTGGGTGCGCGGGCTGCCCGAGGCCCAGCGCGACCTCGTGCGCGGGATCGCCGTGAGCAACCGCGAACGCGGCCTCGTCCTCACCGTGTCCGGTGAGGAGGGTGCCGGCGTCGCCTCGGGGCGACCCGACGTGGGCGTCGAGGTGAACGTCGAGAAGCAGGGTGGCCAGCCGAGGCTGGTCGACATCCGGGGCGGCGACGGCTACGTGGCCGGCCGGGACGGCGCGAGCCGACCCAGCGACCTGTACAACCTCTGCTCGTTCGGATTCGCCGCCTACGACTCCGCGCTGAACCCGCTCTTCCTCACGGCGGGCCACTGCCTGGCGCGGGAGGGTTTCGACTCCGTCTACCGCGAGCCCGCCGGGGGCCTCACCTTCCCGGTGGAGAAGATCGGCACCTTCCAGGAGGTGGCGTTCGGCAACGGGTCCGACGACTACGCGACCATCGCGCCGAGCGACGCGGTCTCGACCTCGGTCAACACCTGGGACGGCTCGGCGCGGGCGATCACCGGCGTCGTCGCCCCGCTGGAGGGCATGGAGGTCTGCAAGTCCGGTCGCACCACCGGCTTCACCTGCGGTGAGGTCACCGTGGCCGACACCAACTGGGAGTTCCCCGACGGCGGCGAGATCGTCAGCGTCGACGGCTTCGAGTTCAACGCCTGCGTCGAGGGCGGCGACAGCGGCGGCGCGATCGTCGCCGGCACCCTCGCGGTCGGCATGAGCTCGGCCGCGTACTACGACTACGACGAGAACGGCAACGAGACCTGCCACCCGCAGAGCTCCAGCCCCGAGTTCAGCGAACCACGGGCGCTGGCCGTCTCGCTGGTCAACGACGTGCTGCCCAAGCTCGACGACGTCAACGTGCTGACCGAGCTGGACGCGCCGGTGGTCACCTCGCCGGCGGACGGCGCCAGTGTGGGCGAGGCCCGCCCGACCATCACCGGGGAGGCGGCGCCGCACGCCACCGTCTCGGTGAACCTGGCCGGATCGGACACCACCGTGACGGCGGACGCCGGGGGAGCCTGGTCCTTCCAGCCCGAGGGCGACCTCGGCTACGGCGAGTACACCGTGGCCGTGGCGCAGTCGCTGGCGGTGGGCGGGACCACCGTCAGGTCCGACGAGGGCACCTCCAGCTTCGTGGTCGCACCCGCCGCGCCCGTGATCACCGAGCCCGCCGAGGGCTCGGAGACCGAGGTGCGGCGACCGGTGATCCGTGGGACCGCGATCGCCGAGGCCACCGTGCGGGTGGCCGTCGATGAGCGGGACGCCGTCGAGGTGACGGCCGACGCCGACGGGAACTGGCGGGTCGAGCTCGACGCCGATCTCTCCCTGGGCGACCACACGGTGCGCGCCCTCCAGATCGTCGACGGCTTGGAGTCGGCTGAGGCGACCGTCTCCTTCCGCGTGCTCGGAGGCGGTGGCGAGAGCACCCCGCCGACCACCACCCCGCCTCCGTCCGGCGGTGGCACCGGCGGTGACGACGAGGACGGCGCGGGTAACGGCGGCGGTGGCGGCGGGGATGACCTGGCCGACACCGGTCTCGGTCTCCTGGTGCCGATGCTCGTCGTCGGCGGGGTCGCCCTCGCGGGAGGTACCGCGCTCGTGCTGAAGTTCCGTCGCCGTGGCGCCGAGGGCGGTGAGACGGCCTGATCCGACGCTGACCCCGCCCGGCGCCTCCTGGAGGAACCGGACGGGGAACGTCCCTGGTGAGAGGGGGCGGCCGCACGACGCGGCCGCCCCCTCTCGTCGCGTCCGGGTGGGCGGGGCGTCACCCCACCCACCCCGGGACCGGGAGGGGGTCAGGCCGGCGGGGTGGGCGGCGGGGAGGCCTCCCCGCCCTGGTCGGGCCGGAGGGCCGCCGGGTTCGGGGGCGGGTCGCCCGGGGTGGAGCCCGCCGTCGACTGCTGGCCGGCCGAGCCGCTGGAGCCCACCGCCCCCTGGTACGCCTCGGTCGCGGCGCGGAAGTAGGACAGCAGGCCCGCGCGCTGCTCCTCGGTGAGCGCGCCCACGGCTCGTCCGATGGGTTCCCTGGTCCTGCCGAGCAGCTCGACCAGGGGTGCCGGCAGTCGACCCGTGTGCCGGACCACCGTGCGGCGACGGTCCTCGGGATCGGTGGTGCGTTCCGCCAGCCCGGCCTCTACCAGACGGTCCACGGCGCGGGTCGCGGCGCTCGGGGTGATCCGGAGTCTGGTGGCCAGCTCTCCCGAGGTCATCGGGCCGTCCAGGTCGAGCAGGTTGCTGGCCTGGTAGTCGGTGTGGCCCAGCCCGCTCATGTCCGCTGCCGCCAGGTGGAACCGGACGACGGCGGCCAGGTAGCGGCGGTAGATGGACGTCATCTCGTCAGGGGGCATCGCACCATCCTTGATCGTGTGCAATAATTGAACGAAGTCAATTATTGCACGAAGTGAAGGAGGCTGTGGTGGTCGAGGTGCTGTCCCAGGAACGGGTCGAGACGAGCGATGCTGAGCCCCGCCGGACGCGCCGCCGGTTGTGGTGGGTGCTGGGCGGCCTCGGTGCTGTGCTGGCGCTCGGCGCGGGCGGTGGTTACCTCGCGCTGAAAGCCACCAGTGATGTCGCGAACACGGGCGTGGCCGAGTGTTCCGAGGTCCCCGTCACCACCGGTCTCGGGCCGGAGGTCGTGGCCGAGGCGAGGGCGGGTGCCTGTGCGGCGGTCGCCGAGCTCGGCCGGGCGTGGGCGGAACATGACGCGGAGGCCTACGGCGCCGTGTTCACCGAGAACGCCACCTACACCACCTTCGCCGCCACCCACTACGTCGGACGGGAGGACATCGTGCGCAGCCACGAGGCGCTCTTCGACGGCGTCCTCGCCGGCACCCGCCTGACGGACTCCTACCTCGGGTTGCAGGTCCTGACCGAGGACGTCGCGGTCCTCACCGCGCGCGGCGACACGTATGAGGGCGATGAGCCCGGCGAGCCGAGCAAGGTGCAGACCTACACCCTGCTCCGGGACGGGGGTGCCTGGCGGGTCGCGGCGTTCCAGAACACCCAGCGCCAGGAGGTCATGGAGCGGATCCAGTACCTGTGGATGCCCGAGACCCGGCCAGCCGCCGAGCGGTGAACCACGAGCGGGCGATCGAGCGGCGGTTCTCCGGGGGTGTGCGGGTGGACACTGGCGCGGAGGACGCCGGTGTCCGAACAACGCTCCCCGTCCGCGAGGCGATCGCCCGGTGCGTGGGAAGCGGGTCGCGGTCCCGATGGTGTGCCGCCGCACGGACCCGGTCCCGGCTGTCCCGCCGTGATGTTCACCCACAAGTGCCTGCTGGACCGGCCGTGCACTGGGTACTATCAGGGTGCCGTTCACGACAAGTTTGTGACGCACAGGGCGTCGAAACCGCGCGCACACGGCAGTTGGGGGTGGTGGTCGTGTTGTTGAGGTTCCGAGCCGCCAACCACAAGTCCTTCCGCGACGAGTTCGAGTTGTCGATGATCAGGGCGGGCAGCGCCGTCGGAGCGGGCTACGACGGCGACTGGGCCGATGTCACCCGGAGGGTCGCGGCGATCTACGGGGCCAACGCCTCGGGCAAGACCACCGTCCTCGACGCGCTTCACTTCGCCGTCACCGCCATTCGCCAGTCGAACGTCCACTGGGCGGAGCGCGACACCTTCCCCTACCACCCCTTCAAGCTGGACCAGGAGTCCGCGCGAAGTCCCTCCCGCTACGAGATGGACGTCGTTGTCGACGGAATTCGGCACACGTACGGGTTCCGGAGCAACGGTCGGGGAGTGGTGGAGGAATGGCTGTACTCCTACCCGCGAGGGCGACGGCGGGTGCTGTTCGAGCGGGACGCCTCCAGTCGGACGCCCTATCGTTTCGGCAGGACCCTGAAGGGTGAGAACGCCACGATATCCAAGGTGACGCGGGACAACGCGTTGTTCCTGTCCACTGCGGCCAGCTACCGCCACGAATGGTTGTCCACAGTGCGGGCCTCCATTCTGGGCAAGTTCGATTCGTTCTGGCGCGGGAACGGCGCGACCGACCGACGGTTGGCGGCGGTCAAGAGGATTCTCGAGGGGGACAACGCCGAGGATCGAGCGTCAGTGCTGCTGAGGGTCGCGGATGTCGGAATAACCGGCGTCACCGTGGAGCGAGCCGAGGTCGACGAGAAGTTCCTGGAACTCCTCCGGCACGTGCACGATTTCGTCCAGGCCGAGCACGGCGCCGGCGAGGCTGATTTCAACGACGTCCTCGAGGATGTCAGTCGGCGCCTCCGGTTCTCCCACGCCGGGGCTGCTCCCGACACCTCGGTCATGCTCGGTCTCGACGAGGAGAGCCACGGCACCATCACGTGGTTGACGATGGCACTGCCCGCCCTGGACGTCCTGCGGGCTGGCGGCGTCCTGGTCGTCGACGAGCTCGACAGCAGTCTGCACCCCGTCCTGACCGCCACCCTCGTTCGCATGTTCGAGGAGCCGGCCACCAACACCGCGGGTGCGCAACTCCTCTTCTCGTCCCACGATGTCTCGCTGCTCGGTAAGCTGACCAGGGGCCAGCTGGAACGGGACGAGGTGTGGTTCACCGAGAAGGATTCGTCCGGGGCCAGCCAGCTCTACTCGTTGGCCGAGTTCAGGACCCCCGAAGCGGGGAACGTCGAGAAGCGGTATCTGGAGGGGCGCTTTGGGGCGACGCCGATCGTGGACCTGGGCGAGTTGGTGGGAGCCACGAGCAAGTGAGGCTGGGTGACCAGGCGAGGTACGGGTAGGGACTCCCTCTCGCGGTCCAGGGGAAACCGAAACGAGCGTCGGCGAATCCTGGTCGTCACCGAAGGAAAGGTAACGGAACCCACCTATTTGACCGAGTTGCGGCGGCGCCTCCGCGCGACGGGAGTGAGCGTCAGCGTCGTGCCTGGAAAGCACTCCGACCCATCCAGGGTCGTGGACACGGCGAGGACCCAGCGCGACAACGCGAAGCGCGCGGGGGAGGCCTTCGACAGCGTGTGGTGCGTCGTCGACGTGGACGACCACCGGGGGTTAGCCGATGCGATCAGGGACGCGAGTCGCGCCCGGTTGAAGGTCGCGGTAAGCAACCCCTGCTTCGAGATCTGGCTGTTGTGGCACTGCGAGGACCAGACGGGCGCGATCAGCTCCAAGGCGCTCCGGAAGCGGGTGGAGCGGTACCTCGACGGCAAACGCCTCCTCCCCACGTTCCCCTACGGTGCCTGGGGTGAAGCCTGTCGGAGAGCGGCGATGGACAACCCCGCCGTGCCTCCCGCGAACCCTGGCAGCGGAGTGGGCGAGCTGGTCATCGAGATGTCCGGGACGTAGCCGGCGGAGTCGGGACGCACCGTCGGGAGGGGCGACCGGCGCGGGGCGGATCCCCTCGGCATGACGAAGGCCCAGGTCTGGGGTGGACACCCTGTGACCTGGGCCTTCGTGCTACGAGCGGATGACGGGAATCGAACCCGCGTTCTCAGCTTGGGAAGCTGATGTTCTACCATTGAACTACATCCGCAGTGGCTGTTGAAGCATACACGGTGCCCGCCGAGGCCTCCACCACCCCCCGCCAGTTAGGCTGGCGCGGTGCTTCTGAGTGACCGTGACCTGCGCGAAGAGATCGGAGCCGGCCGGCTCGCGATCGATCCGTACGACGCCGAGCTGGTGCAGCCCTCCAGTGTGGACGTCCGGCTGGACCGGTTCTTCCGGGTCTTCGACAACAGCAAGTACACCCATATCGACCCCTCCCTCCAGCAGGACGAGCTCACCTCCCTCGTGGAGACCGAGGGCGACGACCCGTTCGTGCTGCACCCCGGCGAGTTCGTGCTGGGCTCGACCTTCGAGACGGTCAGCCTGCCCACGGACCTGGCGGGGCGGCTGGAGGGGAAGTCCTCGCTCGGCCGGCTGGGGCTGCTCACCCACTCCACGGCGGGCTTCATCGACCCGGGCTTCAGTGGGCACATCACCTTGGAGCTCTCGAACGTCGCGAACCTGCCGATCACCCTGTGGCCGGGCATGAAGATCGGGCAGCTCTGCCTCTTCCGGCTGTCCAGTGCGGCGGAGAATCCCTACGGCTCCTCGGCGGCCGGGTCCCGCTACCAGAACCAGCGGGGGCCCACGCCGTCCCGGGCGCACCTGAACTTCCGGCGGTTCGAGACCAGGCGCTGAGGCCCGGGCCGATCGGGCCGTTCGGTGGGCGGCGGTCGCGTGGACCGGGCCGAGGACTGATCCGCATGCCCTGGAGCACCACGATGGGCGAGTGCGCGTACGGTCAGCGGCCCCAGAGCGAACGTGGCCAGGATGCGTGCGAGGGGTCGTGAAGCCGAGATCCTCGCCCCGACCTGGGCTCCGTCCTTTCACGTCCCTGGTGATTTTCGTGCCGCGCCCCCCAGTCGAGGCGGCGCCGCGTAGCCGCATCAGTACCTAACGGGACCATAAAGCTTCGGCGGACCGGCCGTTCAGGTACGTCGGGACGCGCTAGACCAGTCACTGGCGCGGACCGGGGAGCAGCTGATGTGGGTGTGCTGCCGGTCCTGGGAAGGTCGCGCACCAGGGACCAAGGGGAGTGCGGTGATGAGGAGAGCCACCCGCCGAGCGGTGGGAGCCGTTGCCGGAGCTCTGCTGGTGTGTTCGTTGGCCGCCTGCGGTAGCCGTGTGGTCGAGGGACAAGCCGTTCCGGTGGAGGAGTCGGGGGCCACGCCTGGGGCGACGGGGAGCGAGCGCACCTCGGAGGCGGGAGGTGAGGGGCACGAGGATGATTTCGCCGAGACGCCGATCACGGAACCACGGCTGGTGGATGCTCGCGCGCTGGTGGACATGTCGGTCCTGGAACCTGTCCTGGACGGCGACTCCCTGAGCATGGAGACGAGTGCGCACGCGATCGCGCAATGCCTTTTCGGGGACTGGGACGTGTTAGGAGCGCTGCGTATCGACGACGAGAAAGTCCTCGTTCCATCCCCTGCGTCTCGCGTGCTGCGCGACTTGGACGTGATTACCTGGGACACCGTCGCGGATGGTACGTGTGAGACGACGCTGGTCTGGGTTTCTGGGGGGCCGGCCATCATCGTCGAGATGTGGCATGAGGCCGAGGGCGGGAGCGTCGGTAGCGGCGAGGAGTTGTGCGTGGCGGCTTCCGAAGTCGCGGTCGCGGCCGCCTACCGCCTGGTAGACGGCACGGATCACTCCGTGGTACCTCCACCGGGGAGCCTGTTGTCCCTGGATCCGTGTGAGGTCATCGGCGGCCTCGAGGTCGCGGTTCTGCACGACACGTTGGCGGAGGTGCCGTTGCGGGCACGCGGGACCGGGGACGTCGTATGCGAGGCCGTGAGCTTCCTCCCGGGCGGCGCGGTCCTTGTGACGGAGGTGGGATTCGTGTGGGTCCCGCTCCCGGATGGCGGTGAACTGATCAGTGTCGCCGGGCGGGATGTGTACATCGCTCCGGTTCCTGATCAGGGTGTTTCGATGTGTGCCGCGTTCCTGGTCGGACGACAGGTCGACTACGCCGCCGAGGCAGCCGACAATCTCCACGAGATGCTCAGCGCCGTCTTCTCCGTGCCGCTCGAGCCGGGAGAGGACGACGTGACGGGGTCCGCGAAGGCATGTGACCAGCTGGTGCCGGTCATGGAACCGCTGGTAGCCGGACTGTCGTGAACACGGCGGTGCGGCTGGGCGAGTCGCGCCTGGGACTGGCCATCACCGGACCGGCTGGCGGCCGGTCCCGCGCCTGTACCCGAGTCCGGCCTTCCTGACGATCAAGGGCGGGAGGAGGTCGAACCCGCCCGACACCCCGTTCTCCACCGCGCCCGTCAGATGCTGGTCAGCCGCTCGCCGCTGGTGTGGCGGTGGCTCACGCCCGACCCACGGGTCCTGACCGGACGGGGGGCCTCGGGGGCCCCGCGGACAGCGTGGAGGCGCGCCGCGAACCGCCCGTAGGGCGACGTGCGCCCGATGCGCCTGATCCGATGGGACCTCGTCCCCGGCCAGCAGGGCGGTGAGGCAGAACAGGCAGGAGCGTGGTGGGGACCTCGCGCGCGGGTACGCCTCCCCAGTGGCGTGCTGACCTCGGCTCCAGGTTGAGCTGGAGAACCGGTCACCCCGCTCGTGGCGGTGACGCCGATCGTGGCTGACCGCTCCACGTCCCAGCCGGTACATTCTCGTCCTGCCCGCTGGGCCTCGTCCACCACGGGGCACGTGCGGGCGCCGGCCGGGGCCGCCACATGGCCGGAGCGGCAGGCCGCGCGGACCCGGTGGGCTCTCGCGCCGGAACGCCGCTGACGCTGACGCCGCGATCCGGGGGCCAGCGCAGCAGGTCCACGCCGTGGGGTTCCTCGTCCCAGCGTCGACGGGCCGACGCTGGTGCCCGAACCGGCGGTGTTCCACCCGACGAGGACCAGCCGGTCCGCCACGGCACCACGGGAACCCCCTGTGCGCCTCCCGCCCTGCCGGAGGCATGCGCCGGCCGGACACCGGAGACCGTCCCGTCGCGCGGCGGACCGGTCGAGTTCCCGCCACCTGACCCGGCCCGGTCCGGGCTCAGCCCACGGTCAGCGGCGGACGACCTCCACCCCGCCGTCCCGGCGAGCCCACCGCAGCTCGGTGAGCGTGGACACCACCAGGTCGGCGGGCAGCGCACCCACGTCCGGGTTGGTGCCCACGCCCACGCTCCGCATCCCAGCCGCCCGCGCCGCCGCCACCCCGGCCGCCGCGTCCTCCACCACGAGGCAGTCCTCCGCCGGCACGCCCAGCAGCCGCGAGGCCGTGAGGTAGGGCTCCGGGTCAGGTTTGCCCCTGGTCACGTCGTCGGCGGTCACCAGGACGCGCGGGGCCCGCAGCCCCGCCGCCGCCAGTCGCTTCCCGGCCAGCGCGCGACCCGCCGAGGTGACGATCGCCGCCCGGTCACCACCGCCCGCCGCGAGCACCTCGGCGGCCCCGGGGAGGGCGACGACATCGTCGAGGTCGGCGAGCTCCAGCTCGTCCAGCCGCTCCAGCGCCGGGGCGACGCGCTCGGGGGGCAACACGGCGGCCACCGCGTCGGCCGAACGCAGTCCGTGGAGATCGGCCAGTCCGGTCGGGTCCACGCCGTGTTCCTGGCACCAGCGCTTCCAGCACCGGTCGACGGCCGGGGTCGAGTCGACGAGGGTCCCGTCCAGGTCGAGGAGAAGCGCCCGCACGAACATCGCTCGACGGTAGCCGAGTAGGCCAGGGCCGGGGAATCCACGGGGATCGCCCGCCCAGCGGCCCGGGCGGGTGGCTGCCGGGCACCGGGCCGGCGTCGAGGGGCGGCCCGGGTCGGTCGCCGACGGACCCGGCCGGCGGCCGACACGCCCGGTCGGCTCTGGGCACGCGGGGAGGACGGACCCGGGGGCCTGCCGGGCGGAGTCCGAGCGCCCCGCACCTCACGGCCCCGGGGCGGCCGGTTGCTCAGGTCCTGTCGAACCGCACGGAGCGGTCGTCCACCCCCCAGCCACGAGGGGCGGCGCGCCCCCGCCGACCCAGGGGCCCGCCGAGCGGCGCGGGGCCGTGACCTGGCCGCTGCCCGGACCGGGACCCGGTATTCCACCGGTGTCCCCCGCGCTCCACCGCCACCGGGTGACGCCGGCGGGCGGCCCGACCGCCGAGACCCTGCCCGGACGCCCCGGCCGAGGGCGGGCGACCCCGCCCGGCCCCGCACCACCGGAGGGCGGGCGACGAGCGGGGCAGCCGTGCCCGCCCCCGCCGGACCGCGCTGTTGCCGGCCCGCGTGACCTCGGCGAAGGTGGGGGGACCCGGAACCACGAGCCGCCGCGCGGGCTGGCGCCTGGGCCGTGCCAGGACGGCTGGGAGCCCTCCACGCCGGTGACAGGACGGAGGTGCCGCGATGGCCAGGAACACGGTGGCCGACCAGCTCGTGGAGATCCTGCGCGAGGTCGGCGTGGAACGCGTCTACGGGGTGGTGGGCGACAGCCTGAACCCGGTGGTCGACGGGATCCGCCGTCGGCGGGGCATCGAGTGGACGCAGGTCCGCCACGAGGAGTCCGGGGCCTTCGCGGCCTCGGCGGAGGCGCAGGTCACCGGTCGGCTGGCGGTGTGCGCGGGCAGCTGCGGGCCGGGCAACCTGCACCTCATCAACGGGCTCTACGACGCCCACCGCAGCATGGCCCCGGTCCTGGCCATCGCCTCGCACATCCCCACCAGCGAGATCGGCACCGGCTACTTCCAGGAGACCCACCCCGACCGGCTGTTCGTCGAGTGCAGCCACTACTGCGAGATGGTCACCGATCCCGAGCAGCTGGCCAGGGTCACCCGCATCGCGATCCAGCACGCGGTGGGCCGAGGTGGGGTCGCCGTCATCATCCTTCCCGGTGATGTCGCGGGCTTGGCCGCCTCGAAGCAGCCCGTCGGGCACGCCCTGGTCACCGAGCGGCCGAAGGTCCGCCCGGGGCCGGACGAGCTGGCCAGGCTCGCCGAGCTGCTGAACGACGCCAGCCGGGTCACCCTCTTCTGCGGGCGGGGCACCCAGGGCGCGCACGACCTCGTCATGCGGTTGGCGGAGCGGGTGAAGGCACCCGTCGGCCACGCCCTGCGCGGCAAGGAGTGGATCCAGTACGACAACCCCTTCGACGTGGGCATGAGCGGGCTGCTGGGGTACGGCGCCTGCTACGAGGCCATGCACGAGGCCGAGCTGCTGGTGCTCCTGGGCACCGACTTCCCCTACCCGGCGTTCCTGCCGGACGGGGTGCGGATCGTGCAGGTCGACCACCGGGCCGAGCAGCTCGGCCGGCGGGCGCCGCTGGCGCTCGGGGTCTGGGGCTCGGTGTCGGAGACCATCGAACAGGTGCTCCCGATGGTGGCCGAGAAGCACGACCGGACGTTCCTGGACAACGCGCTGCGCAAGCACGCCGCCGCCCTGGAGCGGGTGGTCGGGGCGTACACGCAGGACGTGGAGCACCACCTGCCGATCCACCCCGAGTACGCGGCGTCCGTGCTGGACGAGGAGGCCTCGGATGACGCGGTGTTCACCGTGGACACCGGGATGTGCAACGTGTGGGCCGCCCGCTACCTCAGCCCGAACGGTCGCCGCCGCCTGTTGGGCTCCTTCAGCCACGGGTCGATGGCCAACGCGGTGCCCCAGGCGATCGGGGCGGCGCTCGCCCAACCCGGACGGCAGGTGGTGGCGATGGCCGGTGACGGCGGCTTCTCGATGCTGTTGGGCGAACTGCTCACGCTGGTCGCCGCGGACCTGCCGGTGAAGGTCGTCCTGTTCAACAACTCGTCGCTGGGCATGGTCAAACTCGAGATGCTCGTGGCCGGACTGCCCGAACACGGCACGGCGACCCAGCACACCGACTACGCCGCGATCGCCAGGGCGGCCGGTGCGCACGGGGTGCGCGTCGAGCGACCGACCGACCTGCGGGCGGCGTTGCGGGAGGCCTTCGACCGTCCCGGCCCCGCCGTGGTGGACGTGGTGACCGACCCGAACGCGCTGTCCATGCCCCCGAGGATCACCGCGGAGCAGGTGTCCGGGTTCGCCCTGTCGATGGGACGCACGGTGCTGGCCGGCGGTGTCGGCCGGATGATCCAGCTCGCCAGGAGCAACCTGCGGAACATCCCCCGCCCCTGAACTGGACCGGGTCTCCGCCCCACCCAGCGGGTCGTCCTGGCCGGAGGTGGCGCGGACCGGTGGCGGGACCCCTGGTCGGGGGGTCTGATCGACTTCCGGGGTGTGGAAACGCGCGGTGGCGGGTAACGAGGGCTACAGACAGGACCGTTCCGCCGACCGAAACGCTGGGGGACACACCGGATGGTGGCAGGAGGTACCGGCCAGGGCGCCGGTCACACATCGCAGGAGAACCTCGCCTACGTGGTGTTGATCGCCGGTGCCGCCGCGATGGGCGGTTTCCTGTTCGGCTACGACACGTCGGTGATCAACGGCGCCGTGGACGCGATCCAGGACCGGTTCGAGGTCAGTTCGCTGCTCGTGGGGTTCACGGTGTCCTCCGCCCTGTTGGGGTCGGCCTTGGGTGCCTGGGTCGCCGGCGGCCTCGCTGACCGGCACGGCCGGATCCGGGTGATGCAGCTCGCCGCGATCCTGTTCGCGGTGAGCGCGGTGGGTTCCGCCCTGCCCTTCACGGTCTGGGACCTGACGGTGTGGCGCCTGCTCGGTGGCGTCGCGATCGGCATCGCCTCGGTGATCGCGCCGACCTACATCGCCGAGATCGCGCCGGCCGCCTACCGGGGCCGCCTGGGTTCGATGCAGCAGTTGGCGATCGTGCTCGGCATCGCCGCCTCGCAGCTGGTGAACTACGCGATCGCGGCCGCCGCCGGTGGGGCCCGTGGCGAACTGGGGCCGTTGGAGGCGTGGCAGTGGATGCTCGGGGTGGAACTGGCTCCGGCGTTGCTCTACCTCCTGCTGACCCTGACGATCCCGGAAAGCCCCCGGTTCCTGGTGCGCACGGGGCGCGTGGGCCGGGCACGCCGAATCCTGGCCAGGGTGGAGGGCGCGGACGAGTCGACGGTGGACGACCGGATCGAGGAGATCCGGTCCGCTCTCGGTTCGGAACGTCGACCCACCCCGCGCGACCTCACCGGCGGCCGCTTCGGCCTGTTGCCCATCGTCTGGATCGGGATGGGGTTGTCCGCCTTCCAGCAGCTGGTCGGCATCAACGTGATCTTCTACTACTCGGCGTCGCTGTGGCAGTCGGTGGGGATCGAGGAGAGCGACTCGCTGCTGCTCAGCCTGTTCACGTCGATCGTGAACATCGTCGGGACCTTCGTCGCCATCGCCCTGGTGGACCGGGTGGGCCGCAAGCCGCTCCTGCTGGTCGGGTCGGCGGGGATGACGGTGGCCCTGTCGGCGGCGGCCGTCGCGTTCTCGCGGGCCACCGTGGTCGGTGACTCCGCCGAGCTGTCTCCCGGCTGGGGCCTGGTCGCCCTGGTGGCCGCCAGTTCCTTCGTGCTCTTCTTCTCGCTGTCCTGGGGCGTGATGGTGTGGGTGCTGCTCGGGGAGATGTTCCCGCTGCGGATCAGGGCGGCGGCGATGGCGGTGGCCACGGCCACGCAGTGGATCGCGAACTGGTTGGTGACGGTGACGTTCCCCAGCCTGCGGGACTGGAACCTCGCCGGCACCTACGTGATGTACGCGGTGTTCGCCGCCCTGTCCTTCGTGTTCGTGCTCCGGTGGGTGCGGGAGACGAAGGGGAAGAAGCTGGAGGAGATGGGCTGAGCCCGGGGGCCGGGACCGGGTGGCGGAGCCGCCGCCCGCTCGGGCCGCGAGGGCGCTCGCTACCCCGGGAGGCGCGGCGGGCGAGCCCGGTGTGACCGGCCGGGTGCCGCCCGGCCGCTCGACGCGACGAGCGGAGAGCCGGCGCGGGGCGGTGCGCCGGCGGTGGGCGGTGCGACGGGCGTCTCCGGTGCGGACCCAGCCCACCGGCGTGGTGGGGCCACCAGGAGGGGACGACCCGGCCCGGGGAGAGGAGCGGCCCACCCGGCGGAGGTCGGAGCCGGTGGGCCGCTCCTCTGGGGGGGGGTGCCGTCGGCGGGCGCCAACGGCTCAGCGGGTCAGAAGGCCTCCTCGGGGACGTCCATCAGCGAGTTGTCGGTGGCCGACAGGACCTGGCGCCGCGCGGACAGCTCGGGGAGGACGTTCCTGGCGAAGAACGAGGCGACGGCCAGCTTCCCCTCGTAGAAGGCGCGGTCCCGGGGGGTGACCTCGCCGTCCAGGGCCGTCGACGCGACCTCGGCCTGGCGCAGCAGCATCCACCCGATCAGCAGGTCGCCGGCGCTCAGCAGGAGTCGGACGTTGTTCTGCCCGACCTTGTAGAGGTTGCGCTGGTCCTCCTGCGAGGAGGTCAGGAACCCGACCATCGAGCCGAGCATGCCCTGGAAGTCCTCCATGGCCTGCGCGAGCAGCGCGCGCTCCTCCTTGAGCCGGCCGTTGCCTCCCTCGGAGTTGAGGAAGTTCTGCACCTCGGTGGCGACGTGGGCGAGCGCCTGGCCCTTGTCCCGGATGATCTTCCGGAAGAAGAAGTCCATCGACTGGATCGCGGTGGTGCCCTCGTAGAGGCTGTCGATCTTGGCGTCCCGCAGGTACTGCTCGATGGGGTAGTCGCTGAGGTACCCGGACCCGCCCAGCGTCTGGAGCGAGAGCGTCAGCATCTCGAACGCCCGCTCCGACCCGACACCCTTGACGATCGGGAGCAGCAGGTCGTTGACGCGGGCCGCCAGCGACACGTCCTCCCCGGTGGCACGGCCGTGGGCGATCTGGTCCTGGAAGTGGGCCGTGTACAGGTACACCGCCCGCAGGCCCTCGGTGTAGGCCTTCTGGAGCATGAGGATGCGCCGCACGTCGGGGTGCCGCGTGATGGGTACCCGGGGGGCGGTCTTGTCGGTCATCTGGGTGAGGTCGGCGCCCTGGACCCGCTCCTTGGCGTACTCGAGCGCGTTCAGGTAACCGGTGGAGAGGGTCGCGATGGCCTTCGTGCCCACCATCATCCTGGCGTACTCGATGACCTGGAACATCTGGGCGATGCCGTCGTGGACCTCGCCGAGCAGCCAGCCCTTCGCCGGCACGCCGTGCTGCCCGAGGGAGAGTTCGCAGGTCGCCGAGACGTTGAGGCCGAGCTTGTGCTCGACGCCGCTGACGAAGGCCCCGTTGCGCTCGCCGGGCTCACCCGTCCCGGAGTCGAAGAGGAACTTGGGCACCAGGAAGAGGCTGAGCCCCTTCGTGCCCGGCTTCGTCTCGACTCCCGGGCCCTCCGGGCGGGCGAGGACCAGGTGCATGATGTTCTCGGTCATGTCCTGGTCACCGGAGGTGATGAACCGCTTCACCCCGTCCAGGTGCCAGGAGCCGTCCTCCTGGCGGATGGCGCGGGTGCGACCGGCACCGACGTCGGAGCCGGCGTCCGGCTCGGTGAGCACCATCGTGGCGCCCCAGCCCCGGTCCAGCATCAGTTGTGCCCAGTGGCGCTGTTCCTCGGTCCCGTTCTCCCAGAGGACGGACGCGAAGTTGGGGCCGGCCATGTACATGTACACGGCCGGGTTCGCGCCCAGGATGAGTTCGCTGGCGGCCCACTGGACCGACGGGGGGATCCCGTAGCCGCCCATCTCGTTGGGCAGGCTCAGCCGGTACCACTCGCCGTCCCACAGTGCCCGGAAGGAGCGTTTGAACTCCTCGGGGAGGGTCACGGAGTGGGTGGCCGGGTCGAAGGTGGTGCCTTCCCGGTCCCCCACGGCGAACGAGTCGGCGAGCGGGCCGACGGCGAGGTTGTTCAGTTCCTCGAGGACGCCTCGGCTCGTCTCCTCGTCCGCCTCGGCGAAGGGGCCGGTGCCCAGCAGCCGCTGCACCCCGAACACCTCGAAGAGGTTGAACTCCAGATCCCGGACGTTGCTCTTGTAGTGACCCATGCCCTTGCTCCCGGTCTCAGGCGGTGCTGGTCGGGCAGGCACTCCTACCCGTCGGTAACAACAGCTTATTACCCGTCGGTAACACGGGCAAGCGTCGAGTCGATCACGACTGGCTGGCAACCCTCGGGGTATGCACCCAGTCGGGCACACTTCTACTCACCTGTTCAGGTGTCCAACGGGAGATTCGACGCAATGAGTGAGAGCGACAGAGCCCTCTACTACCTCATCGGGACTACCGGCTTCCCGAACTACGGCGACGAGATGATCGCCGCTGCCTGGCTGCGACACCTCCGGCAGGTCGCGCCGGACGCCGATGTCTGGCTCGACTGCCCCAGCCCCGGGCCGGCCCAGGTGCTCCTCGGCCACCTGCACCCCAGGGCCCGCTTCACCGACACCCTGTGGCGGTTGTGCTGGGAGGCGCCCAGCGAGGAGCCGTGGCAGGTGAACGAGTTCGCCCAGCGCGCCGTCAACGACCCGGGCATGGCTCCCCGCTGGGCTTCGGGCATCCAGCTGGCGCACCGGGCGGACGTCCTGCACATCATCGGCGGCGGCTACGTCAACGGCGTGTGGCCACGCCACGTCGGCCTGCTCGCCGGGATGGTCTCGGTCGCCCGCCGGTCCGGTGCCCGCACCGCGATGACCGGAGTGGGCCTGTGGCCGGCACCCGAACACGGGGAGACGCTGATCCGCGAGCTGGCCACCCGGTTCGACGTGGTCGACGTCCGCGACGCGCCCTCCGCCCGGTTGCTCGAGAAGACGTGCGCGGTCAGCCACACGTGCGACGACCTGTTCTTCGACCTCGGCCCCCACCTCTACCGGACCGACGACGAGCTGCGCGAGTTCATGGTCTGCGTCCAGTCCGACCTCCTCAGGGTCAGCGTGCCCGCGCTCGCCGCGTTCGTCACCGAGACCCTGCGCGCCTGGGACGTCCCGCCGGACCGGCTCGGGTTCGTGGAGTGCATCCCGCGGGTGGACCGCGACGTCTTCGCCCTGGTCGAGTCCGAGTTCCCTGGCGTGCGGATGTACCCGCTGGCGGAGGTGCTCGACCACGGGATGCCGGCCGCCGCCGGGCAGACCTGGTTGTCGACCCGGTTCCACCCCCACCTGGTCGGCGCGGCCGTGGGCGCCAACGGTGTCGCGGTGAGCATCAACCCCGACTACTACGCCACCAAGCACCGCTCGCTGACCGACCTGGGCAGCGGGTGGACGCTGGTCGAGGACCTCGACGAGATCCCCACCCGACCGGTGCACGGCGGGTACAGCCCCGAGTCCCTCGCCGAGTACCGGGCCGCGAAGCGCCGGGTCGCCGACCGGATCTACCCGTACCGGCGCTGATCCTCCCCTGCCGTCGGGAGGCCGCCGGGGACGCGGACCGGCTCCCACGGGGCCGGTCCGGGTCGGGACAGCGGGCCGGGGAGCGCGGGTGGCGGCGTGAGCGCCAGGAGCTCCGCTCGCCGGCGGGGCGCGGTTCCCCGGTGCCTGCCCGCCCTCCCCGCCCCCGCCGGGAACACACCGGAATCCGGCGTGCGGCGGGGGAGCGCCGCGCGGGAGGAGGGCCCGCCAGCCGGACCCCGGGGGTCAGTCCAGGGTGAACGGGTCGTACCGGATGCGGTCCAGGGGCGTTCCCGCCACCAGCATCCTGGAGACGGTGGCCCGGATCATCGCGGGGGAGCCGCACACCATGACGTCCCGTTCCGACCAGGCCCCGTAGCGGGTGACGACCTCCGCGAGGGTGCCGTGTTCGGTGCCCTGCCGGGCGGGGCCGGACTCCACGACGGGCACCACGGTGAGCCAGGGGTTGCTCATCGCGAGGTATCGCAGGTTGTCCAGCTCGTAGAGGTCCTCGATGGTCCGGCCACCGAGGAAGAGGTGCACCCGGGGGTTCGTGCCGTACTGGGCCAGCTCGTCCAGCATCGCGCGCATGGGGGCGAGTCCCGTCCCACCGGCGATCATCAGGACGTCGCGACCGTTCTCCCGGTCGACGCCCATCCGGCCCATCGGAGGACCGACCCGCCAGGTGTCACCCACCTGGGTGTGCCCGACGACGGAACGGCTGACCCAACCGCCGTGGACCGACCTGATGTGGAACTCGAGGGTCCCGTCCTCGCTGGGCGCGTTGGCCGGGGTCAGGTACCTCCACAGCCGGGGCCGTTGGGGGACCTCGACGCTGACGTACTGACCGGCGCGGTAGGGGACCGGCTGGTGCGGCTGCACCCGGACCACGGCGAGGTCCCAGCTCAACCGCTGGTGCTCCACGACCCTGGCGTTCCACCAGGCCGGGTTCTCGTCCGCCTCGGCCGCGTTGTGCATGGTGGTGGCCATCATCGTGTAGGCCTCGGCCCACGCGAGCTCCACCTCGTCGGTCCACACCGGACCGGCGTACCGCTTGATCGCCGCCAGCAACGCGGTGCCGGTCGCCTCGTAGTGGCTGGCGATCACCCCGAACTTGCGGTGGTCGCGGCCCAGCTGGCGGAGGAACGGCACCAGGTCGTCCGGCCGGTCGATCATCTGCACCGTGTGCACCAGGGCGCGAAGCAGCCTGCTCCGCTGCACCTCCATGTTGGCGGGAAACAGCTCGCGGGTCTTGGGCGCGAGGCTGAAGAGCATCCCGTAGAAGAACCTCGCCACGTCGTCGGCGTACGGCTCGACGGCCGCGTAGCTTTCCCGGATCAGGCGCACGGTGGCGCTGACCCCCGAGGCAGATTCCGGTCGCGAGGGAGGCACGGGGCTAAGCACGGCGTTCGCTGTCATAGTCCGGGCGCAGTCTTCTCCACGTCGTTCGGCGCGCCGGGCGTGACGCGCCGTTCCTTGTCAGGATCCCCAACAAGGGGGACAGTAACTCGTTCTCTGGTTGCCTGAGTCCTTGATGCCACCTTCGAGTGTCGGCATGTAACTGCGAGTACATAATGCCTGCGACGGTTGGGCGAAGGTAGGGGGTAGATCGTGGAACTTCAGAGGTCTTCGTGACACTGTGGGGCCCGTGATTCGCGAGATGCTGGTGCCAACGGGTACCGCGGACCCCGATCTGCACGAACTTGAGCTCGTCGACGCTCCTCCGACCGGGGTAGGGCCGGGCGGCTGGGGAGGCGCACCGGGAACCGGGTCGTCGGGCGCCGGGGCGACGGTCGTGGCACCGCTCCCGCCCGATCCCGAACAGACCGTGCGGCACGCCTTCCCCGTGGTCCCGGTGGGGGCACCGCCCGCTCCGGGGCCGGTCGCGCCGCCGGTGTCCTCGTCCGGGCATCCCCTGCCCGGTTCCCGGGGAGAACACGTCCTCCAGGAGCGGCACGGCACCGAGCGGCGTGCGCGGCGCTTCTACCAGGAGCAGATGCTCGACCGCCTGAACGACGAGATGGCACGGTTCGTGGGCCGGATGGAGATGGCCTTCGTGGCCACCGCCGACGGGTCGGGGGAGTGCGACGCCTCGCTGCGCTCGGGCCCGCCCGGTTTCATCCGGGTGCTCGACCCGCACCACCTCGCCTACCCCGAGTACCGGGGCAACGGCGTCATGGCCAGCCTCGGCAACATCGAGGAGAACCCCCACGTGGGGATCCTCATGCTGGACCTGGTCCAGGACCTGATCGGACTGCATGTCAACGGTCGCGCCAGCGTGGTCGAGGACGCCGAACTGCGAGCGAGGCACTCCGACCTGCCCGAGGACGACAACCGTGGCAGGACGCCCGAACGGTGGGTCGTCGTCCGGGTCGAGGAGGCCTATGTCCACTGCCGCAAGCACATCCCTCGGATGATGCCGGTGCCACGGGACCGATCCTGGGGCACCGACGACGCGCGGCGCAAGGGTGGCGACTACTTCGAGGCCAAGGGTGATGAGCGGCCCTGGAGCCCCGCCCCGGAACGGCACTCGGAGCCGGCCTCGGGGTGAGGCCGCCCCCTCCGCCGACCGGCCCTCCCGACTCGGCCGGGTGGCGGTACTCACACCCGCGCTCGGACGTTCCCGGTTCGCCCGGTCGATTCGGACATCCCGGTCCCTGGTCTGTCAGACTTGAGGGGGTGGGAGCGAGGGGGACCAGGGTGAACCCGACACGCATGGACGGTTCGACGATGGCCGTGAACGGGCCGGAGCGGCTGGGCACGGGCGCCGACGGCACCCGTGGGGCCGCGGCCGACAGTGTCGAGCGCGAGTTGACCATCCTCTTCCGCCGCGCCAAGCAGAGCACGGCCAGACTCGCCTCGCAGATCCACGTGGAGCTGGAGCCGGCCGCCTACGGCACGCTGTCGATGATCGCCGAGCGCGGCCCCGTCAGGGGGACCGACGTGGTCGACCTGCTCAACCTCGACAAGTCCACCATCAGCCGGCAGCTGAGCAAGCTGGTGGAGCTGCGGCTCATCGAACGGGTGCCGGACCCCGTCGACGGCCGCGCGCGGCGCGTGCAGCTCACCGACCTGGGGTCGCGGCGGCTCCGGGAGGTTCGGGAGCGGCGGCGGGAGCGCCTGGACGAGCAGCTCGCCGAGTGGCCGACCTCCGACCTGACCGAGCTGGCGCGCCTCCTCAACCGGCTGAACGAGGCCTTCTGACCGGGACGTCTCCTCGGGCCGCGAGCGCCCCCCGCAGCCAGGGCGCCACCACGGGCAACACGTGGTGGGGCAGCATCGCGCCCAGGTGGTCGAGCCCGTCGAGCAGCTCCACGTCCCAGCCAGCCTCCGCGAGTTCGGCGCGGCCCCGCATGAGCCCGCCCGCGATGTCCACCGTGACCCCACCCCAGGACTCCGGGTAGACGATGGTGTCGGCGGCGCCGGCGAAGCACAGCCGGGGGCAGCGCACCGACGCGGCAGCCGCCCGGTCGTCGAAGCCCGTCAGGGCCTCGTACAGGGTGACGAACTGCCGGGTCCGCTCCGGCGGGGCGGAGATCTCGACGGTGTCCCAGTCCGGTTCGCCCCCGCCGTCGGTCTCCTGGCGCCCGTCGTGGCCGCCAGCCTCGGCGCGCCGGTGTGCGGCCGTGGTGACCTCGAGCATCTCGGCGTAGGGGCCGTTCAGGGCGGGGAATCCGCCCATGACGAGCGCGGAGAGCCGGTCGGTCCTGATCGCGAGCTGGAGCCCGGCCAGGGCGAGCCAGGAGTAGCCGTAGTAGGCGAAGCTCTCCGCCTCGACCGCGTCGGCGACCGCGAGGATGTCGGCCGCGACGTTCCCGGGGGTCAGGGTGGTGGGTTTGGGCCGGCCCATGACGTGGCCCTCGTAGTCGAAGGCGACGACGCGGAAGCGGTCGCTCAGCCCGTCGACCAGCGCGCGCCCCAGGGCGGGGTCGGCGCCCCACCTCCGCATCTCCTCGGCCCGGTCCCCGGTGATCGGGGTGGGGTCCACCGGGAGCAGCACGGTGGGCCCGCTCCCCGTGATCTCCAGGTCAAGCCGGTCGCCGTCGTGCGTGGTGCTGTACCCCATCGTGTCGCGCTCCTCGCCGGGGCGATCGGCCCCGATATCCCTTTACGTCGTACGGTGATGTGCGGGCGACAATACATTACGTTGTAAGGAGATGTGGGTGGCGGTCATCGGAGGTCGGGGAGACGCGGACCTGACCATGCGGCTGTTGTGGGCGGGGTCCGAGCGCGGGCCGTCGCGGTCCGCACCGGGTCCCAGGCAAAGCCTCACCGCGTCGGCGATCGTCGAGGCGGCGATCGGCCTCGCGGACGAGGAGGGTCTCGCGGGACTGTCGATGCGCGCCGTCGGGGAACGGCTCGGGCGGTCCGCGATGGCGCTCTACACCTACGTGCCGGGGAAGGCCGAGCTGGTGGACCTGATGTACGACCAGGCGCACGCCGACTTCTCCGGCGCGTGCGAGGAGGCGGCGGACTGGAGGTCGGGCGTCCTGGAGTGGGCGGTCGAGTTGCGTGATCTCTACCTGCGTCATCCGTGGGTCCTCCAGGTCTCGCACGCCCGCCCGGTCCTCGGGCCGCACGAGCAGGTCGTCTTCGAGGCCCTTGCTGGGCTCCTCCGGTCCACCGAGCTGCCGGGGCGGGTGCTGCGGGGAGCGGTCAGCGCCCTCTTCCACCACGTCCGGGGTTCCGCGCGCACGGCGGCCGAGGCGGGCCGGGCCGCCGCCGAGACGGGGGTGCCCGACCGGGAGTGGTGGACGCGCCGCTCCACCCTGCTGCGCGAGGTCGCCCCCGACTTCGCCGAGCGGTTCCCGCACTCCGTCCGCCTGGCTGGCGACGCGTCGGCGGGCCAGGGCGGCGGGACGCGGGACTCGGCCGGGGCGGAACGAGCGGAGCGGGGGTGGGCTCGTGGGGTCGACGCGGTCTTCGTCGCGGGGCTCACCGTCCTGCTGGACGGTCTCTCCTCGGCGACCGGGGTGGATGGGCGGGGAGAAGCCTCCGAGGGTTGAGATGGCGCCACCGTCGCCCTGACCCCGGCCGGCCACGGGTCGGCCCCACGGTCGTGGCCCCTTGGACCCGGCCCTGGAGCGCGCCCTTCCCCGGTTGGCGCCGATCTCCGGCCTTCCCGTGCTCGGTGTCCCGCGCGGCCCCGGTGGCGGGAGGCGCGGCGTCGGACATCCACGCGGTAAGCCATCTCACCCGGAGAGGCGTGGTGGGCACTCCACCGCGAGCGTAAAGTTGCATAAGGCAACTAATGACTAGAGGAGAGTTCGGGGGAGCACCAGGTGGTGGTGTCAGGCGGGACGCAGGACGCGGCGGTCGTCGCGACGGGCGCGGCGGTGCACCCGGGGCCGGACGACCAGCCCCCGATGTCCCACCGCGAGATCATGCGTGTCTTCTCCGGACTGCTGCTCGCGCTGCTGGTCGCCATCCTCAGCTCGACCATCGTGGCGAACGCGCTGCCCACCATCACCGCCGAACTCGGCGGCACCCAGGCCCAGTACACGTGGGTGGTCACGGCCACCCTGCTCGGCGCGACCGCGACCACCCCGGTGTGGGGCAAGCTCGCCGACCTCTTCAGCAAGAAGCTGCTCCTCCAGATCGCGCTCTCCGTCTTCACGATCGGCTCGGTGCTGGGCGGCCTCGCCCAGTCGATGCCGATGCTGATCGGGTTCCGGGCGGTGCAGGGACTCGGCCTTGGCGGCGTGCAGGCCCTCGTCCAGGTCGTCATCGCCGCGATGATCAGCCCGAGGGAACGCGGCCGGTACAGCGGTTACCTGGGGGCGGTCTTCGCCGTGGGCACGGTCAGCGGTCCGCTGATCGGCGGCCTCATCGTCGACACCCCCTGGCTCGGATGGCGGTGGTGCTTCCTCGCGGGTGTCCCGGTCGCGGTGGCGGCGCTCGTGGTCATCGGCCGCACGCTGCGCCTGCCGACCGTCCGCCGCCCGGTGCGGGTGGACTGGCTCGGGGCGACGCTGCTGGTGGGAGGCGTGAGCCTGCTGCTGGTGTGGGTGTCCCTGGCCGGTCAGTCGTTCGCCTGGGCGTCGCCGACCACGGCGTTGCTGGTCGGAGGTGCGGTGGTGCTCCTCGGACTGGCCGTCCTCGTGGAGGCGAGGGCGGTCGACCCGGTCGTCCCGCTCCGCTTCTTCCGGGACCGGACGACCGCGCTCTCCGTCGTCGCCGGCGTCGGGACGGGGGTGGCGATGTTCGGAGTTCCCGTGTTCGTCGGCCAGTACTTCCAGCTGGGCAGGGGGTACTCGCCCACCGTGGCCGGGCTGATGACGATCCCGTTGGTGCTGTCGCTCGCGTTCACCTCCACCCTCTCCGGTCAGCTGATCAGCAGGTCGGGGCGGTGGAAGCGGTTCCTGCTCGTGGGCGCGGTGGCGTTGCCGGTCGGGCTCGGTCTGTTGGCGACGATCGACCACCGGACGGACCTGGTGCTGGTGGGGGTGTTCCTCGCCGTCGTGGGCGCGGGGGTGGGGTTGTGCGCGCAGAACCTCGTCCTGGCCGTGCAGAACACCGTTCCCGCCCGTGACCTCGGATCGGCGACGGCCCTGGTCACCTTCTTCCGATCCCTCGGAGGCGCCTCCGGCGTGTCGGCGCTCGGCGCCGTGCTGTCCGCCAGCGTGGCCGCCCGGGTGGGGACGGGAGGCGGCCAGAGCGCTTCCCTGGATCTCGCGGGGCTCCCCGAGGGGGTCCGGGCGGAGGTGATGACGGCGTTCGGCGACGCCACCGGAACGGTCTTCCTCGTCGCCGCGCTGGCCGCCCTGGTGGCGCTGTTCGCGGTCCTCGGCATCCGGGAAGTGCCGCTGCGGACCACCGTCGACGTGGAGCACGCCGTGCCGGCTCCCGCCGTGGGTGCGCCCGTACCGAGCCCGGGTACTCCGGCCGGATCGGCTGGGCGGTCCGGGGATGGTGCTGACCGCGGGTGACGGCCTCGCCCGTGCGGTACCGCCGTCACCTGGAAGGCGTCACCCTGTGGAGTTGTCCACGGACTGTGGATAACTCCACAGCCGGCGGCCGTCCGCCCCAAGTTATCCACAGGCTGTGTGGATAACTTGGGGCGGAACTGTGGATTTGGCGTGGACTGGCTGTGGATAGTTGGGGATAACTGGGGATCAGTTGGGGATATCCGGTGGAGAACTCGGCACCGGCCGGGCGTGTCTGTGGATAACTCCCGGTGTCACCCCGCGTGGGGACGCCCTCAGCCCACGCCGTCCTTCTCCCGATCGGAGGGCTCCGGCGGCGAGCCGGCCGACGACGCGGAGGTGTCCTGGTCCACCGGTCGGATCTCCCCGGACTTCAGCTTGCCGAGGAAGTCCCTCAACTCGCGCTTGACGATGGGCGCGAGCAGGTAGAGGCCCACGATGTTGAAGAACGCCACCCCGAACAGCACCGCGTCGGCGAAGTTCAGCACCGGCCCCAGGGTGAGGACCGTTCCGACGACGATGAACGAGCAGAAGACCGCCTTGTAGACGTACTGGCTGACCATGCTCCCGCCGAACAGGTGAACCCAGGCCCGCTCGCCGTAGTAGCTCCAGGTGATGATGGTGGAGATGGCGAAGAGCGCGACGGCCAGCGCGAGGACCCAGGGGAACCACGGCAGCACGGTGGCGAACGCCTCCGAGGTGACCACGACGCCCTCCGGAGTGTCCCCGGTCGCCTGGTAGACCTCGCGTGAGTCGTCGTAGAACTGGGTGCGCGCGATGACCACGGTCAGCGCCGTCATGGTGCAGATGATCACCGTGTCGATGAACGGCTCGAGCAGGGCCACCAGGCCCTCGGTGACCGGGTGCCGCGTGCGGACGGCGGCGTGGGCGATCGGCGCCGAGCCGACGCCGGCCTCGTTGGAGAACGCGGCCCGCTGGAACCCGATGATCATCACGCCGATGACACCACCGGCAACGCCCTCCGGCGCGAAGGCACCGGAGAAGATCGCGCCCACGGCGGCGGGCACGGACTCGATGTTGACCAGGATCACCACCAGGCAGGCGAGGACGTAGATGATGCCCATCGCCGGCACGAGCTTCTCGGTGACCTTGCCGATGGACTTGATGCCACCGACGATGACCAGTGCCACGATGCCGGCGAGCAGCAGGCCGAAGAGGAAGGCGGCTCCCCCGCTGGCGAGGAAGCCGTCATCGCCCCCGGTCACCGAACGCAGCTGGGCGAAGGTCTGGTTGGCCTGGAACATGTTCCCGCCGGCCACGGCGAAGAACAGGAGCATCACTGAGGCGCCGAAGGCGAGGACCTTGCCGACCCCGCGTCCCACGCCGTTCGGGAAGCGCTCGGCGAGCCCCTTCCGCAGGTAGTACATCGGGCCGCCGGAGACCTGGCCCTTCTCGTCGATCTCCCGGTACTTCACGCCCAGGGTGCACTCGACGAACTTGGTGCACATGCCGAGGAGGCCGGCGACGATCATCCAGAAGGTGGCTCCGGGGCCTCCGATGACCATCGCCACGCCGACACCCGCGATGTTGCCGAGGCCGACCGTGCCGGACAGCGCGGAGGACAGCGCCTGGAAGTGGGTGATCTCGCCCGGTTCGTCCGCCCGGGTGTACTTGCCCCTCGCCACCTGGATGGCCAGCTTGAACTTCCCGAACTGCACGAGGCCGAAGTACGCGCTGAATACGGCCGCGGCGATCCCGAGCCAGATGACGATGAAGGGGAAGCTGCCCCCGAAGAGTGAAACCTCGAAGAAGATGACCGAGGAGAAGAAGCCCTCGATCGGTTCGAACACGCGGTTGATGGAGTCCTCGATGCCGGAAAGGACTCCACCATCCTGCGCGAGGAGGACGGGCGACGGGTCGCCGGTCGGCGGACTTGGCGGCGACGCCGCCGTTGTGATGTGTGACATGGCATGACAGTGCACGGGGAAACCCCGGTTCGCCGCAAGAGGGCGGGCCGAATTTGATGCGGAGCGTAACATTTGTTACTGCCCCGTTTCGGTTCATTGCGGTGACATATGCCCTAGCCACGGGGATGTGGGCGGGTTCGCGGTCGCGGCGAGTAGTGATCCGTATCACGGATGGTTCATGATTGCTCCTTCCGGGCGCGTTCCGCCATCGCGGCGACCGCAGCGGACGTCGCCCGTTGGCGGCGAGCGTGCTCATCGCGTCCCGCTCGCCTCGCTCATGGGGTGGGTCGGCGGTCTCGTTCGCGTGCGGGTGATCGTCGAACCGGGGTGAGGGCCGGTGGGGTCGTGTACTCCGGAGCTCGAACCCGCCCAATCGCAAGTGGTGCGGGTCACACACTTCTGGGGTATTTTTCGCACTCAGTGACTCACGGGAGGTGGCGGGTGGACCAGACCGGGCGCGAACCCCACGCGGAGGAGTCTCGGGGGCGAGTCCCCGTGACCGAGAGTGAGACCGGTGCGGGGGCTGCCGACCAGCGGATCTCCGCAGCCGCCGAACCCCCGGCCACGGTCCGAAGGCGGTGGATAGGCCTCGGGCTCGGCGTCGTGCTCGCGCTGGCGGCCTTTCTCGCGCTCCCCGACACCCTCTCCCCGGAGGGGCGCGGTACCGCGGCGGTGGCCGTGCTGATGGCCGTGTGGTGGATGACGGAGGCCATCCCACTACCCGCGACCGCCTTGGTGCCGCTGGTGCTCTTCCCCGCGCTCGGCATCGCCGAGGTCGGTGACGCGGCCAGTCCCTATGCCAACGACGTCATCTTCCTGTTCATGGGCGGCTTCATGCTCGCGCTGGCGATGCAGCGGTGGAACCTGCACCGGCGGCTCGCCCTGGCGACGGTGCTCGCCGTCGGGACCAGCCCCCGCCGACTGGTGGGCGGCTTCATGCTGGCGACCGGCTTCATCTCCATGTGGGTTTCGAACACCGCCACGGCGGTGATGATGCTGCCCATCGGTCTCTCGGTGCTCGGCCTGGTCCGTCAGCTCGGAAAGGGTGAGGGTGACACGAATTTCGGCACCTCGCTCATGCTGGGAATCGCCTACGCGGCCTCCATCGGCTCGCTGGGAACCATCATCGGCACCCCGCCGAACACCCTGATGGTCGGTTACCTCCGCGACGCCCACGACATCCACATCGGTTTCGGGCAGTGGATGCTCGTGGGGGTTCCGCTCGCGGTGGTCTTCATGCTGCTGGCCTGGCTGGTGCTGACCCGCCTCGTGTTTCCCCCGCGCATCACCACCATCCCCGGTGGGCGGGAGCTCATTCGCCGCGAACTCACCGCGCTGGGACCGGTCAGCCGCGCCGAGTGGATGGTGCTGGCGGTGTTCGTCCTGGCCGCTCTTTGCTGGATCTTCCTGCCCCTCGTCACGGGCGCCAGCAACCTCGACGCGGTGATCGCGATGGCGGTCGCGGTGGCCCTCTTCGTGCTCCCCGTCGCTCCGGCGAAGGGAGTGGCGCTGCTGGACTGGCAGACGGCCAAGGAGATCCCGTGGGGTGTGCTGTTGCTCTTCGGTGGCGGGCTGAGCCTGTCGAGCCAGTTCTCCGCGACCGGGCTGAGCGAGTGGATCGGCGAACGGGTCGCCGGGGTCGGCGCCGTGCCGGTGGTGCTCCTGGTGGTCGGGGTGACCCTGCTCGTGCTGGCCCTGACCGAGCTGACCAGCAACACGGCGACCGCGGCGACCTTCCTGCCGATCATGGGTGGGGTGGCACTGGGCTTCGGGCTGGACCCGATGGTCCTCGCGGTGCCCGTCGCGCTCGCCGCGACCTGCGCCTTCATGCTGCCGGTTGCGACGCCGCCCAACGCGATCGCCTTCGGGTCCGGGTACGTGCGGATCGGGCAGATGGTGCGGGCGGGGCTCTGGTTGAACCTCATCGCGGTCGTGCTGATCACCCTGACCATGTACGGCCTCGTCGGTTGGGTCTTCGGGTTGAGCCTCTGAGTCGGCCTCGGCCGACTACTCCCGCCTCGGCGCGTCCACTCCGGGGCGGGGTTTCGCCGTGCCCTCGTGGTCCACACCACACCCGGATACGTGGTTGAGTGGAACTGGCTCAACTTTTCTGACGTTGGACGTGTGGATGAGCGGAGTCGGGCGAGGGCGCGGCTCCGGTCGGGGCTCGGAGCCCCGGGAGCCGACCAGGTGTACGAGCTGACGAGGTGAGGGATGGACGCGTTCAATCCGACCACGAAGGTCCAGCAGGCGATCTCCGCCGCGGCGCGGGCCGCCACGCTGGCCGGCAACCCCGACGTGTCATCGGCCCACCTGCTCGGTGCCCTGCTGGCCCAGGGGGACGGAGTGGCGTCGCCGCTGCTCTCCGCGGTCGGCGTCGATCCGGCCGCGCTGCGGGGCGATCTGGAACGCCTCACGGCCGGCCTGCCCTCGGCCACGGGCGCCACGGTGAACGCGCCCCAGCTGTCACCGGAGGCGGTCCGCTCCGTCACCCACGCCCAGCGCTTGGCGACCGAGATGGGCGACGAGTACGTCTCCACCGAGCACGTGCTGGTGGGGCTGGCCAAGGAGGGCGGACGGGTGGCCGACCTCCTGCGCGACCACGGCGCCACCCCGGACAACCTCCGCGAGGCCTTCACCCGGGTCCGAGGCTCGGCCCGCGTCACCAACCCCGACCCGGAGGCCACCTACCAGGCGCTGGAGAAGTACGGCGTCGACCTCACCGAGCGCGCCCGCCGGGGTGAGCTGGACCCGGTGATCGGTCGGGACACCGAGATCCGCCGGGTGGTCCAGGTGCTGTCCCGCCGGACGAAGAACAACCCGGTGCTGATCGGGGAGCCCGGGGTCGGCAAGACCGCCATCGTCGAGGGCCTGGCCCAGCGCATCGTGGCCGGTGACGTCCCGGAGTCCCTGCGCGGCAAGCGGGTGGTCGGACTCGACCTCGGGTCGATGGTCGCCGGCGCGAAGTACCGGGGCGAGTTCGAGGAACGGCTCAAGGCGGTGCTCAAGGAGATCACCGACTCGGCGGGCCAGGTGGTCACCTTCATCGACGAGCTGCACACCATCGTGGGAGCGGGCGCCACCGGCGAGAGCGCCATGGACGCCGGGAACATGATCAAGCCGATGCTGGCGAGGGGCGAGTTGCGCATGGTCGGGGCGACCACGCTCGACGAGTACCGGGAGCACATCGAGAGGGACCCGGCCCTGGAGCGACGCTTCCAGCAGGTCATGGTGGGGGAACCCTCCGAGGAGGACACGGTCGGGATCCTGCGGGGCCTCAAGGAACGCTACGAGGTGCACCACGGGGTGCGGATCACCGACAGCGCCCTCGTCGCGGCGGCCGCGCTGTCCAACCGGTACATCACCGCGCGGTTCCTGCCGGACAAGGCGATCGACCTGGTGGACGAGGCCGCGTCCCGCCTGCGGATGGAGATCGACTCCCGGCCGGTGGAGATCGACGAGGTGGAGCGGGCCGTGCGGCGGCTCGAGATCGAGGAGATGGCGCTGGCCAAGGAGGCGGACGAGGCGTCGCGCGAGCGGTTGGCCGCCCTGCGGGCGGAGCTCGCCGAGCGCCGGGAGGCCCTGGCCGGTCTCACCGCCCGCTGGCAGAACGAGAAGACCTCCATCGACCGGGTTCGGGAGCTCAAGGGGCAGCTGGAACAGCTGCGTGGCGAGTCCGAACGGGCCGAACGGGATGGTGACCTCGGGCGGGCGGCGGAACTGCGCTACGGGCGCATCCCCAGCCTGGAGAAGGAACTCGACGCCGCCACGCAGAACGGTCGGGAACAGCAGGTCATGCTCCAGGAGGAGGTGACATCCGACGACGTCGCCGAGGTCGTCAGCGCGTGGACCGGCATCCCCGCCGGCCGCCTGCTGGAGGGGGAGACGACGAAGCTGCTGCGGATGGAGGAGGCCGTCGGGGCTCGGGTGATCGGTCAGGCCGAGGCGGTGCGCGCGGTTTCGGACGCGGTCCGCCGGGCCAGGGCCGGCGTGGCCGACCCCGACCGGCCCACCGGCTCGTTCCTGTTCCTCGGCCCCACGGGCGTGGGCAAGACCGAACTCGCCAAGGCGCTCGCCGGTTTCCTGTTCGACGACGAACGCGCCATGATCCGCGTGGACATGTCGGAGTACTCCGAGAAGCACTCGGTGGCCCGGCTGGTGGGTGCCCCTCCCGGCTACGTCGGCTACGACCAGGGCGGGCAGCTGACGGAGGCCGTCCGCCGCCGCCCCTACTCGGTGGTGCTGCTCGACGAGGTGGAGAAGGCCCACCCGGACGTCTTCGACATCCTCCTCCAGGCGCTCGACGACGGCCGGCTCACCGACGGGCAGGGGCGCACCGTCGACTTCCGCAACACCATCCTGGTGCTCACCTCCAACCTCGGGTCGCAGGCCATCGCGGACCCCACCCTGGGAGAACGGGAACGGCGGGATGCCGTCCTCGCCGTGGTCCGCCAGCACTTCAAGCCCGAGTTCCTCAACCGGCTCGACGACCTCGTCGTCTTCCACTCGCTGTCCACGGAGGAGCTGACCAGCATCGTCGACATCCAGATCGAGGCACTGGGACGGCGGTTGGGGCAGCGTCGCCTGACCCTGACCGTGTCGAGGGCGGCCAAGGACTGGCTCGCCCTCAACGGTTTCGACCCGGTCTTCGGCGCCCGGCCGCTGCGCAGGCTGGTGCAGACCGCGATCGGCGACCAGCTGGCCCGGAAGCTGCTGTCCGGCGAGATCCGGGACGGCAACGAGGTGGTCGTGGAGGTCGACGACAGCGCCCCTGGCGCCAACCGCCTGCTGGTCACCGGGCGGGCCTGACCCCGACCCGCCGGGGGCGGTCCGCCCCGGTCGGACGTTGGGCCCCGCACCGCTCCCTGAGCAGCCGGTTCACCGCCGCCCGCCGCTACTTCCGGTCAATTCGCGAACAACCGGGCATACGATCTTCGTGAACGTGCCCTGGCTCGCTACCCTGCGGAGTGTGGGGATGCCGACTTGGGTGTGGTTCACGGCGGCCGTAGTGTTCGCCATGGCGGGTGTCGCGCTGCTCGCCACCGACACGGCGCAACGCAGCGCGCGCAACCGGGAACGACGTCGATGGGCGGCGTTGCGGGGCTGGCAGTTCGCCGAGAGCGACCAGGTGCTGCCGACCCGGTGGAGCCACGGCTTCCTCGCGGCGCAGAGCGGCGGCGTCGCCAGGGACGTGGTCGCGGGCTCCACCTTCACCGCCGACGGCCGGCGACAGGTGTACGTGTTCGACCACGAGTCGGGCGGGAAGGCCGGCGCCGTGCTGGTCGCGGTGCGCTGCCGCCAGCAGTACGAGGTCGTGGTGGAGCTCTGGCTGCCCAGCGTCCCCGTCCCGCAGGAGTCCGGCCTGGACCTGCTCGGGCCCGTCGGTTCCCGGTACGCCTTCGTCACCCAGTTGTCGGCCGCGCGCCAGCTGATCACACCGGACCTGGTCGAGGCTGCGGAGGAGGTCGGCGACGACGTCACCGTGGTCTGGTTGGAGAAGGAGTGGGTGCTGGCCGCCGCGCCCTCCAACGCCTCGCCCTCCCGCCTGGAGCGGCTGCTGCGCGACGTCGGGGAGATTGCCGACCTGATCGACCCCGTGGACGAGGAGGAGCGGGAGCAGCAGCGCACCCACGCGCTCACCGTCGACCAGGAGGACGAGCGCATCTTCCGGCCTTCGAGCCAGTCCTGATCCCGCCGCCGGCGGAACGCCTCGCCGACCTGACCCCGAGCGGAGTCCGACTCCGTGCGACTCACCCCCATCACTCGTTCAGGTTGTTACCGTGCGGTACATGCCCACCGCGCTGATCACCGGTCCAACCTCGGGAATCGGGTTGTCCTTCGCCCGCCGCCTGGCCGCCGAGGGGTACGACGTCGTCCTGGTCGCCCGCACCGAGTCGAAGCTGATTTCCCTGGCCGCCGAGCTCGGTGACCGCTACGGGGTGGAGGCCGAGACGATCACCGCCGACCTCGCCGAGGCCGCCGACCGCGACCGGGTGGCGGCCCGCCTCCGGGACGAGGAGCGACCGGTGGACCTGCTGGTCAACAACGCCGGTTTCTCCACCGGCGGCCACTTCGAGCGCAACGAGTTCTCCGCGCTGCGCTCGCAGCTGGAGGTCAACGTCACCGCGGTGCTCCAGCTGACGCACGCCGCGCTGCCCGGCATGCTGGCACGGCGGGGTGGTGACGTGATCAACGTGTCCAGCATCGCCGGCTTCCTGCCGGGGCGGGGCTCCACCTACACCGCCAGCAAGGCCTGGGTGACGTCGTTCACCGAGGGCCTGGCCGCGGGGACCCGGGGCAGCGGGGTCCGCCTGCTCGCGTTGTGCCCGGGGTTCACGAGGACCGAGTTCCACGAGCGGGCCGACATCGACATGTCCGGCCTGCCCCGGTCGTTCCGGCTGGACGCGGACTTCGTCGTGCACGAGTCACTGCGTGACCTGCGGCGCGGTCGCGCGGTGTCCGTACCGGGCAACCAGTACAAGGCGTTGGCGTCGGTCTCGCGGCTGCTGCCCCGCTGGCTGGTCCGCCGGGTCGCCGGTCGCACCGCCCGAGGTCGGGACTGACCCCGCCGGAACCGGGGTGGCCTCCCGGACCGGCGGCCGGTGCCGGTCCGGGGCTGTGCGAAGCTAGCGAACCGTGCGAGAAGCGGCGGCATCGAACTCCCCCACCCCGAACGTGGATTCCGAGGACAAGGCTCGGCTGGCCCGCCTGGTGCGGGAGCTCGCGGTCGTCCACGGCACCGTGACCCTGTCCTCGGGCGCCGAGGCCGACTACTACGTCGACCTGCGCAGGGCCACGCTGCACCACCAGGCCTCACCGCTGATCGGCCGGCTGCTCAGGCAGCTGACCAGCGACTGGGACTTCCAGGCGGTCGGAGGGCTCACCCTCGGCGCCGATCCGGTGGCGGGCGCCATGCTGCACTCGGCCGCGTCCGATGGCCTCGCGCTGGACGCCTTCGTCGTGCGGAAGGCCACCAAGCAGTACGGGATGCAGCGGCAGATCGAGGGACCCGGTGTCACCGGTCGTCGGGTGCTCGCGGTGGAGGACACCTCCACCACCGGTGGCAGCGTGCTGACAGCCGTCGAGGCCCTGCGTGCCGGGGGCGCCGAGGTGGTGGGCGTCGCCACCGTCGTGGACCGGCAGACCGAGGCGCGTGAGCGGATCGAGGCGGCGGGCCTGCCCTACCGCTACCTGCTGGACCTCGACGACCTGGGGCTCTGAGCGTCGCCCCGGCCACGGGTCCCGGCGCCGACGGTGTGAGGTTCGCGTCGGGATTTTTTCGCGGAGCCCTCTTCCCGACCCGCGTGGACGGGTAACCTGCGGGCGTGGATGCCCTGCTCGTGATCCTCGTGGTCCTGCTCGTGCTCGCGGTCGTGGTCGGAATCGGCTACGTCGTGAGCTACAACCGGTTCATCGCCCAGCGGAACACCGTCGAGGAGTCGTGGCGGCAGGTCGACGTCGAGCTCCAACGACGTCATGACCTCATCCCCAACCTCGTGGAGACCGTGCGGGCGTCGGCCCACTTCGAGCAGACGACGCTGCAACAGGTGATCGCCGCCAGGTCGCAGGCGATGCAGGCCCGTCAGACGCACGCCAGCGTCCACGACCAGGGGCAGGCGGAGCAGCAGCTGTCCGGAGCGCTGCGCGGCTTCTTCGGCATCGCCGAGAGCTACCCGGAGCTGAAGTCGAACCAAAACTTCCTCCACCTCCAGAAGCAGCTGGCCGAGACCGAGGACCGCATCGCCGCCGGTCGTCGCTTCTACAACGGGAACGTGCGGGCCCTGAACACCCGGGTCGAGTCGTTCCCCTCCTCCATCGTCGCCGGCATGGCCAAGATCACCAAGGCGGACTACTTCGAGGTCGACGACCCGAACGCCCGCGCGACCCCGTCGCTGTCCGGTGCCTTCGGTTCCCTCACCGGCGGGCCGCCGGCGGCGCCGCAGCTCCAGCAGCCCACCGGGGGCCCGCAGTACGGACAGCAGCCCGGTCCCCAGGTCCACGGCCAGCCGCCGCAGCAGTACGGCCAGCCGCACCCCGGGCAGGGGCAGCCACCGCAGGGCCCGGCCGGCCCCGGCGGCTGGCAGTGACCGCCGGCTCCCCTGGTTACCGCGACTCCGCTCCGACCACCGCCCGCCGCCCCTCGCCCGAGGCCGAGCCCTCGCCGGTGGTGGGGCCGGAGCCGGCGGTGGTGGGCCCGACGGAGTGGACCCCCTCGGGCCCGGTCGTGGGAGTCGGCCCCTGGGCGGGACCGCCGCCGGACGGCGAGCACTACGACCCCGAACTCCTCCGCGACGGCGACCGGCGCAACGTGGTCGACGCCTACCGGTACTGGCGGCGGGAGGCGATCGTCGCCGAGCTCGACACCCGTCGGCACCCGTTCCACGTGGCCATCGAGAACTTCCAGCACGACCACAACATCGGGACCGTGGTCCGCACGGCCAACGCGTTCGGGGCGCGTGCCGTCCACATCGTCGGTCGGCGTCGGTGGAACCGGCGGGGTGCGATGGTCACCGACCGGTACCAGCACCTGGAACACCATGACGAGGTGGCCGGCCTCCTCGGGTTCGCCGCCCGTTCCGGGCTGGCGGTCGTCGGGGTGGACAACACCCCGGGTTCGGTGCGGCTGGAGGAGACCGCGCTGCCCCGCGAGAGCGTCCTCGTCTTCGGGCACGAGGGGAGCGGTCTGAGCGCGGAGACGCGGGAGGGCGCCGACCTGCTCGTCTCCATCGCCCAGTTCGGCTCCACCCGCTCGATCAACGCCGGCGTCGCCGCGGGGATCGTCATGCACGCCTGGGTCCGCGACCACGCCGACCTGACCCTGGCCTGGTGAACAAGGGCCGCCGGCCGTGTCATCCGGGCGGCCGTCCCCGCCGCTGAGGGCACGATGTGCGCATGACCGAGGAACTGTTGCCGACGCGGCGGCGGGTGTGGGCCGCGCGAGCCGAGGTCGCCGAACGCGCCGTTCGGCAGCGCCACCTCCGTGGGGTGTGGGGGCTGCCCGGCACCCTGATCGGCCTCGCCAGTTGGCCGCCGAGCGCCACACTGCGCCTCGGTGTCGGACCCTGGAACTACTGGTGGCAGGCGCACCTGATCGACTGCCTCGTCGACGCCGAGCTCCGGGACCCGAGCCGGGCGCGCAGGACCGCGCTCAACCGCCTGGTGCGGGGCGTCGTGCTGCGCAACCTCGGCTGGACCAACGACTACTACGACGACATGGCCTGGCTCGGCTTGGCCCTGCACCGCGCCGGCGAGGTGACCGGGGAGCGGCACCAGCACGCCCTGCGCGCGGTGGAGGCCGAACTGCGGGCCGCCTGGACCCGGCACGGTGGTGGCGGGATCTGGTGGCGGCGGCACGCCCGGTACCACGACGACTTCAAGAACACGCCCGCCAACGGCCCGGCGGCGATCCTGCACGCGAGGTTGGGCACCGACGCCCCCGGTCACGGGCTCGAACGGGCGGTCGCGATCGCCGAGTGGCTGGAGACCACCCTGGTGGACCCGGTGACCGGCCTGGTCTGGGACGGGGCCCGGGTCGACTACCGGGGCGGCGTGCGCCGGGTGGTCCGCCGCGTCTACACCTACTGCCAGGGGGTGTACCTCGGCGCCGCCCTGGAACTGGCCTCGGCGACCGGCGAGCAGCGGTGGTGGCTGCGGGCCAGGCGCACCGTGGACGCCGTCGCGACCCGCCTGGTCACCTCCAGCGGCGCGTTGCGGACCCACGGGGGCGGCGACGGGGGACTGTTCTCCGGGATCCTCGCCCGCTACCTCGCGCTCGCCGTCGCCCGGCTCCCGCCGGCGGACGTCGGATCGCGGGCCCTGGCGGCCGAGCTGGTCCTGGCCTCGGCGGAGGCGGTCTGGCGCAACCGGCGGGTGGTCGACTCCGGCCCGCTGTTCCCGGCGGACTGGAACCGACCGGCCCGGGTTCCGCCCCGGCCACCGGCCCTGTCCGAACGCCCACGGGGCGGCGAGGGCGCCGTCAGCCCCGACGTCATCCCGGAACGGGACCTGTCCGTCCAGCTCGGCGCCTGGATGGTGTTGGAGGCGGCCGCCTCGGTCGAGCGGGCGGGGGTGTCGGCCTCCGGTTGACCCGCCGCCACGAGCACCGCGGTCGCCGTCGCGCGTCCTTCCGGTCACCCGGCGGAACGGCTACCGTCAGGCAACATGGGCTCACTCGTCGACGTCGACCTGCTCACCGCCCTCCGTGCCGCCGTGGGGCCGGACCACGTCCTGGTGGACCGGGACGTCACCGAGTCCTACCGTCGCGACATGATGCCGCTCGCACCGGCGGGATCACCAGCCGCGGTGGTGCTGCCAGCCACCACGGAGGAGGTCCAGGACGTCGTGCGGGCCTGCGGGGCCGCCGGTGTCCCGATCGTGCCGAGGGGGGCGGGCAGCGGCCTGTCAGGAGCGGCCAACGCCGTCGACGGGTGCGTCGTCCTGGCGCTGACGCGGATGGACCGGATCGTCGAGATCGACCCGGACAACAGGGTCGCCGTGGTCGAGCCTGGGGTGGTCAACCTCGACCTGAGGTCGGCGGTGGAGAAGCACGGGCTGTTCTACCCGCCCGACCCCTCCAGCTACGACTGGTGCACCATCGGCGGGAACCTCTCCACCAACGCCGGCGGGCTGTGCTGCGTGAAGTACGGGGTGACCACCGACTCGGTGTTGGGTCTGGAGGTGGTCCTCGCCGACGGCGAGGTGCTGCGGACCGGGCGCCGCACCGTCAAGGGGGTCGCGGGGTACGACCTCACCAGGTTGTTCGTCGGCAGCGAGGGCACGCTCGGCGTGATCACACGCGCCACGCTCGCGCTGCGTCCGCTGCCCCAGGCACCGGCGACCGTGGTCGCCTCCTTCGGCTCCACCGGAGCCGCCGGCGCGGCGGTGTCCAGGATCGTGCGGGAGGGCATGGTCCCCTCCCTCCTGGAGATCATGGACTCGGTGTGCGTCAGGGCCGTGGAACGCCACCTGTCGACCGAGTTGGGGGACGGCGCGGGGAGCGCTGCCCTGGTCATCGGCCAGTCGGACCTTGGTGGGGCGGCGGGGCTCGCCGAGGTCTCGAGGCTCGAACAGGTCTGCCTGGACGCCGGCGCCGAGTTCACCCACCACACCGACGACCTCGCCGAGGGGCGGCTGCTGTTGGCCGCCCGGCGGGCGGTGCTGCCCGCCCTGGAGACCCTGGGGTCCTGGCTGACCGACGACGTCTGCGTCCCCAGGACCAGGATCGCCGAACTGATCGCGGGCTGCGCCGAGATCGGGGAGGAGGTCGGGTTGACCGTCGCCGTCACGGGCCACGCCGGCGACGGCAACATGCACCCGACCATCGTCTACGACGCGTCCAGGGCGGATGAGGCGGAGGCCGCGCGAGTCGCCTTCGACCGCATCCTCGCCCTCGGGTTGCGGCTGGGCGGAACGGTGACGGGCGAACACGGCGTCGGCAAGATCAAGCAGGACTGGCTCGCGACGGAGATCGGCCCGGTCGGGTTGCGCGCGCACCGGGCCATCAAGAACGCCCTGGACCCAGGGGGGTTGTTCAACCCGGGTTCGATGTTCCGGGGCTGACACCGCCACCGGGCGCGCCGCACCCCCGTCCCCCGCCACACGAGGTCGGGCGGCCCGGGATCGGGGCGGGCGTGCGCTCCGTTGGCGACGCCCGAGGGGCAGCGGCCCGCGACGGCGGTCCACCGCCCGTCGGAGGGGGCGGCGTCGGGGCCTTCGCGGCAGCCCAGCCCCGATCGGGGTGACCTGGCGGGATGACGCGGGGCTCGGCTCCGGCACGCGGCTCCGCCGGCGGAGGGGAGCGTGGCCCCGGCGGGAGGGCCTCAGAGCACGGTGATGACGCCGGCCACGGCCCCGCAGAGCAGGCCGAGCCCGAGGGAGATCCCCGCGACGACGGCCAGCCGCCGCCCGCCGCCCGCGGGTTGGTCCCGGCCGCTGGGGAGGAGGCCGCGCTGGGTCGCCGTCTCGTCCGGCGGTGGGTTGGTGACCTCCGCCGGAGCCGAGGGCGGGTCGGACCGGGCCTGGAGCGCCTGCGCGCGCAACGCTTTGGACAGCACCTGCTCCGGATCCGACGGATCTCCCACGGGAGGGAGGATACCGAGCGGTCCCCGAACTGATCGTCACCTCGACGGGTGACCAACCGGCGGGGCCTCGTCGGACGTGCCCGCTGGCGGAACCCGGGTCCCCTTCGCCAGCACGGCGCGGATGGTGAACTCCTCATCCAGCACCACGAGGTCCGCGTCGAGGCCGGGGCGCACCGCCCCGACGGCGGCGTCGAGCCCCAGCAGCGAGGCGGGCGTGGTCGAGGTGGCGCGCACGGCCTCCTCGACGGTGAGACCACAGCCCCGGACCAGGTTGGCGAAGGCGCGGTCCATCGTCAGGCTGCTGCCGGCGAGCGCCCCGCCCGGGAGCAGCGGCACTCCGCCGGTCACCGTGACGGGGAGGCCGCCGAGCACGTACTCGCCGTCGCCCGCGCCGGCCGCGCCGATGGCGTCGGTCACGGCGGCGGTACGCCGGGGGCCGGCGTGCCGGGCGGCCAACCGGGCGACCGTCGGGTGCAGGTGGACCAGGTCGCAGATCAGCTCGACCACGACCCGCTCGTCGTCGAGGAGCGCCGCGATCGGCCCGGGCTCGCGGTGGTGGAGCGGACGCATGGCGTTGAACAGGTGCGTGGCGACCCTCGCGCCGGCGTCCACGGCCGCCCGTGCCTGGTCGGCGGTCGCGTCGGTGTGCCCCACGGCCGCGAGCACCCCGGCCCCGACGAGACGGCGCACGGCGGGCAGGGCGTGGGGTAGCTCGGGTGCCAGGGTCACCATCCGCACGGTTCCCCCTCCCTCGGCCAGCAGCCGGTCCACCAGCGCGGGTTCCGGCGCGCACAGGGCGGCGGGGTCGTGGGCACCGCACCGCCCCTCGGCCAGGAACGGGCCCTCCAGGTGGATGCCGGCCAGCAGGCCGGAGCGCACCGCCGGTCGCAGCGACCCGATCTGCCGGACCAGCTCGTCGGGTGCGGCCGAGACGAGGCTGGCCTGGAGGGTGGTGGTGCCGTGGCGCCGGTGGACGTCCACGGCGGTCGAGACCGCCTCGGCGGTCCCCTCGGTGAAGGACGCGCCGCCGCCGCCGTGGCAGTGGATGTCCACGAAACCGGGGACGACCCACCCGCCGGCGGCGTCCACCACGGACCGCGCGGCGGGTGCGGGCCCGTCACCGACGGCGGTGATCCTGCCGTCGTCGATCGCGACCCAGCCCGTCACCTCACCGTCAGGTGTGATCACCCTGCCCCCGGTGACCAGCGTGGACACCGCACTGGCCCGGCTGATCGAACCACGGACCTCGGAAGGCGTCCCGCCCACTGCATGCTCCCCAGGACGAACGTCGGCTGTCGCGAGGCGACCAGCCCGGCCGCCTAGTGGTCTACACCACCGGCCGTGCCGATGGCGAGAGGTTCCACCGAGCGGATGCGCACCGGCGGGTCGCGGTGGGCCCGAGGGCGGGGGTGGTGATCCGGACCGAGCGACGTGGTCGGCGGGCACCTGAGGGTGGCCGGCGGTGCCCCACCGGTCCCGGGAGCGCGTGTGCCGTGCCCGGAGCCAGGCCGCCGGGGTCGGACGGGGAGCGTGGCGACGCCCCGCCCCTCGTGGTCCACGGCCCTCCCCGACGGCCCGGCGGGGGTGGCTGCGGTGCCGGTGCGCTGGTGCCCGAGTGCCGGGCGACTGGGACGACCCGAGCGGCGCCAGGCGTGGGCCGGCGCGCGCGGAGGTCAGCCCTGGCCCTGCCGCAGGATCGCCTGCAACGCGTCGAGGGCGCGGGACGCGGTCGACTTCACGGTGCCCTTCGAGATGCCGGTGGCCTCCGCGATCTCCGCCTCCGACAGGTTGCCGTAGTACCGCAGCACCAGGACCTCGCGCTGGCGGGGTGGCAGCTGCGCGAGCGCGCGCACCACGGTCTGGTGTTCGGCGGTCAACATGGCCAGCGACTCCGCCGACCGGGCGTTCGGGCTGTGCGGCGGCACGTACTCCCGAGCGGTCTTGCGGCGTCGCAGGACGGACCGGCTGCCGTTGACCACGGCGGTGCGCAGGTAGCCCACGGCGGCGGCGGCGTCCCGGAGGCCCGACCAGTTCCGGTGCAGGCCCGTGAACGCCTCCTGGACGACGTCCTCGGCGGTGGAGATGTCGTCGACCAGCAGGATCGCCAGCCGAACCATCCGCATCCGGTGCTGGCGGTAGAGGTCCTCCAGCGTCAACGGCGTCTGGGGGGCGGCGGGTCCGGACATGTCGAGCTTCCTGAGGTGACCGAACGTGCGTTCGACCGATCGCTCAGTCGTGCCGGGCCCCCGGCGGAACCTCTCCACACCCACGGGCTAGACGTTACCCAGGTACGCCGGGTGTTCGTAACCCAGACCGGCGAGCCGGGGCCTCCGTGGCGGGGCGCCCCCGGGCCCCTCGGAGGGCCTCGCCCGGCGCACGCCCTCGGTCGAGGGAATTCGCCAGGTCAGGTGCTCGTGTGGCCCACCGCCGCCCGGGGAATGCGCGCTCGAGGTCCGCGACGGCGGGAGAAAATCATGGCGAAAACCGATCTTCACTGGGTAGAGGGAATTGCCCGGTCTCCCGTGGCCGGCCCCACCGGGCTGCCGCACGATGGTTTCTGGCTGGGGAACAACGGGCCAGCCGGGAAATCATCGCAATTCGACGGAGGTCGGGACTGTGCGTATCGGAAAGAACGTCGCGAGGACTCTGGTTGTCGGCGCCGCCGTGGCCATGCCCCTGCTGATCTCTGCCCCCTCGGCCCTGGCCGGCGAGCAGGAGAGTGGCAAGGGCCACGACAAGGGCTACGGCCACGGCCACGGCCACGGCCACGGCCACGGCTGGGGGCCCCGCTTCCGCTTCGAGGCGGCTGACTGGTACAGCGTGAAGGTCAAGGTCAACTACGACGTGGAGTACGGTGGCTTCGAGTACGTCTCGATCGACTACTGAGTTAGTCGGTAGCGGACGAGGAATTTCCCGAGGTTTTGGCAGGTCGCCCGCGCGGCCTGCCAAAACCTTTTTTGTCGATGAATTCCCCGTGTGGTCCGGAGTGGAATGTGGGGCGGGTGTTCGGAGTGCGTCGCCCGGTTCCGCGCATTCACGTTCCACGGTGCGCGGTCACTCCGCGTGCGCGGGTGGACGATCTTCTGTGATCTCGGTCGCGGCGGATGTCGCGCGTGTCGGGCGCCCACCGGCTGGTGCGGGCGGCGCTGGGGGAGGGGGGCGCGCGCGGTACGGTCCAGCGAACGATCGCAGGGAGGTACCCGTGGCCCGTTTCGCCGTCGAGTTCTCGTACAGCGCGGACACCGAGACCCGACACGCCGCCCGCCCCCGGCACCGCGACTACCTCGCGGCGCTCGCCGAGCGGGGAGTGCTCCTCGCCGCCGGTCCCTGGGCGGACGACACCGGCGCCCTGCTCGTCTACGAGGTGCCGGACGAGGCGGCCCTGCGGGAGGTGCTGACCGCGGACCCCTACACCCCGGCCGGTGTGATCACGCGGACCCGGATCCGGGAGTGGACCCCGGTGCTCGGGGCCTGGCTCGGAACGTCGGGCGGCTGAGCTCCCGCCCCCGCCGCCGGTCGCGACCCGCGCCCGTCGACGTGGCGCGGCGTTGGGCACGGCACGGGCTCGTACGCCGTCCGGTCGGGTGGTGGCCGCCGTTCGGGCGAACGGTCGCGTCGAGGTCGAGGTCGGGTGGGCGGTTCCCCCGCCCCTCCCCGGCTGAATCGTTCCGGCCACCCGTTATGTTGATCTCGCGCGGAACGTGTCGCCCGCCCGGGCGGCGGGGAGTTCACGTCACGTTCGCGGACCCGCAGCCCCTAGGATTCACGCGCACGGAACGTCAGGTTCCGCGTCGCCCGTCGACGTCGCGCAGCGGCACGCCCCGAGGAGGAGACCGATGCCCATCGCCACCCCAGAGGTCTACGCGGAGATGTTGGACCGGGCCAAGGCGAACGAGTTCGCCTACCCGGCAATCAACGTCACGTCGTCGGAGACACTGAACGCAGCGCTGCGCGGCTTCGCCGAGGCGGAGAGCGACGGCATCATCCAGGTGTCCACCGGTGGCGCGGAGTTCCTGTCCGGCACCAAGGTGAAGGACATGGTGACCGGTTCCGTCGCGCTCGCCGAGTTCGCGCACGTGGTGGCGGCGAAGTACCCGGTGAACATCGCGCTGCACACCGACCACTGCCCGAAGGACAAGTTGGACGGTTTCGTGCGCCCGCTGCTCGAGGTGAGCCAGGAGCGCGTGAACCGGGGTGAGAACCCCCTGTTCCAGTCGCACATGTGGGACGGGTCGGCCGTTCCGATCGACGAGAACCTGGAGATCGCCAGGGACCTGCTCGCCAGGGCGGCGAAGGCCCGGATCGTCCTGGAGATCGAGGTCGGCGTGGTGGGCGGTGAGGAGGACGGCGTCGACAACGAGATCAACGACAAGCTGTACACCTCGCCGGAGGACTACCTGAAGACCGTCGACGCGTTGGGCAGCGGCGAGAACGGCCGCTACCTGCTCGCCGCGACCTTCGGCAACGTGCACGGGGTCTACAAGCCGGGCAACGTCAAGCTCCGCCCGGAGATCCTCAAGCAGGGGCAGGACGTGGTCTCGAAGAAGCTCGGGCTCGCCGAGGGCTCGAAGCCCTTCGACCTCGTCTTCCACGGCGGCTCCGGCTCGCTGCTGGAGGAGATCCACGAGGCCGTGTCCTACGGGGTCGTGAAGATGAACATCGACACCGACACCCAGTACGCGTTCACCCGCCCGGTGGCGGCCCACATGTTCAGCAACTACGACGGTGTGCTGAAGATCGACGGCGAGGTCGGGAACAAGAAGGTCTACGACCCCCGCAGCTACCTCAAGGCCGCCGAGCAGGGCATGGCCGCCCGGGTCGCGCACGCCTGCGAGAACCTGCACTCCGCCGGTCGCAAGATCGCCGGCTGAGCTCGCCGGAGCCCCCGCCCCGTGGTGTCCGAGCGGAGACCGGGGCGGGGGTCGGAGCGGGCCGATGGCGGCCGGCCCGACACAATGCGGTCATGAGCCACACGAATCTGCTCGGACCGGACCCGACACTGCTGCCCGAGTTCACCGAAGCCCAGGCTGAGCTGGACTCCGGCACCGACCCCGGGGACGTGGCCCGAGCCCATCCGACCTTCAGCGCCGCCTGGGCGGCGCTCGCCGAGCGGGCACTGGAGCAGGGTGACCCGGTCGCCGCCTACGCCTACGCCAGGACCGGGTACCACCGGGGCCTCGACCAGCTGCGTCGGGCCGGGTGGAAGGGGCACGGCCCCGTTCCGTGGCGGCACCGGCCCAACCAGGGATTCCTGTCCGCGTTGGCCGCTCTCGCGTTGGCGGCCGAGCGGATCGGTGAGCAGGACGAGTTCGAACGCTGCCGCCAGTTCCTCGTGGATTCCGACCCGGAGGCCGCCGTGGCCACCGGACTGTCGGGGGACTGACCGGGAACCGACGGGGTGGGCCCGGGGAGTCGCGGTAGCGTCGACCACGGGTGAGAACGGCCGAGAGGGGACAGGGGCGTTGCCGGACAACGACTACGCGTTCGACAGCAGGTGGGAGGTGCCCGGTCTCGTCGCCGACGTGGCCGAGGTCCTCTTCGACCCGATGACCCTGCCCGAGTGGTGGCCGTCGGTGTACCGGACGGTCGACCGGGTGGACGGTTCCCCGCCCGACGCGCCCCCGGCCGTCGGCTCGGCCTACGACCTGCACACCACCGGCTGGCTGCCCTACACGCTCCGCTGGCGGCTCACCGTGGAGTCGGTGGGGCGGGACACCTGCTCGCTGACGGCGAGCGGGGACCTCGTCGGCCGGGGGGTGTGGCGCCTGCGTCAACTGACCCCCACCTCCACGGAGGTCCGCTTCGACTGGCGGGTGCGGGCGGACAAGCCCCTCCTCCGGAACCTGTCCACCCTGGTCAAACCGGTGTTCGCCGCCAACCACCAGTGGGCGATGCGGCAGGGGGACCGCAGCCTCCGGCTCGCGATCGCCCGCCGTTCGGCGACCCTCAACGGTGACGTGGCGGCCCTGGCGGCCATCCCGGCCCCGCCGCCGCCCACCGGAGCCCGGGAGGCCGCGCTGCTGGCGGCCGGTGCGCTCGTGGCGATCGTGCCGGTGGCCTGGCTGTTCAGCCGGCGCGCCCACGTCCGTGCCGGGCTCCCCGCCCACCCCCACCTGACCGCCGGCGCTCACCCCCGCCGCCCGGGTGGGGCCGGCACCCGCGTGGGCTGAGGGACGGGGGTCAGTTCGCGGCCGCCGACGGTCGTGGGCACGGCCACACGCTCGTCAGCCGGGCCTCCTCGGCGTACCGGGGCACAATTGCCCGTGTGAACCGGGTGCGTGAGGAGTTCGGCCGCGGTGCGCGGAGACTTCTGCGCAGCGGGATCCCGATCGTGCAGTGCGCGGTGGCGGCGGCGCTGGCGTGGTGGGTCGCCGCCAGCGTGATCGGGCACGCGAGCCCGTTCTTCGCGCCCATCTCGGCGGTGATCTGCCTGGGCGCCTCGCTCGACCAGCGGATGCGGCGGGTGGTGGAACTCGTCGCCGGGGTCAGCGTCGGCATCCTGATCGGTGACCTGCTCATCTCGGCGATCGGATCCGGGCCCTGGCAGCTCGCCCTGGTGGTCGGCCTGGCCATGTCGGTGGCGGTGTTCCTCGACGGCGGCGCGATGATCGCGCGGCAGGCCGCGTCCTCCGCGGTGCTCGTCACGGTGTTGTTGCCGCCGGGTGGCACGGGGGGCTTGGACCGCTTCGTCGACGCGCTCGTGGGTGGGCTGATCGCCCTGGCGGTGGCCGCCCTGCTGCCGGCGAACCCCCTGAGCGTCGCGCACCAGAAGGGCCGCGTCGTCCTCGGTGAACTCGCCGACGCGCTGCGGGGGCTCGCGGTGGCCGTGTCCACGGGTGATCCCCGGCGGGCGGCGACCGTGCTGACGAGGACCAGGGAGAGCCAGCACGCGGTCGACCAGTTCCAGGAAGCGCTCCAGGCGGGCCGGGAGATCGCCAGGATCGCCCCGCTCCGGTGGAGGCGGCGGCGGGACCTGGACCGTTACGTCACCGCGTCGAGCCGGGTGGATCTGGCGCTGCGGAACACCAGGGTTCTCGCCCGGCGGGCGCACGCGGCCCTGCGGGACGGCGAGGAGGTGGCCCGGGCGTTGCCGGCCCTGCTGGAACGCCTCGCCGGGGCGGTGGTGCTGCTGCGGGACGAGTTGTCCTCGGGCCGGGAGCCGGTGCAGGCGCGGGCCGCGGCCAGCGCGGTGGCGAAGGCGGCGAACGCCGAGCTGCTGGAGTCCGGCGGCTTCTCCATGCGGGTGGTGGTGGCCCAGCTCAGGTCGGTGGCGGTGGACCTCCTCCAGGCGACCGGGATGAGCCGGGACGACGCCGTGGCCGTGCTGCCACCGCTCCACCGTGGACGGCGGGCGCCCGAGGAGACCGGCGAGCGGCGGGCGGACGACGCGGAGAGGTCCTCCCGGTCGGCGGCGAGTGGACCGGCCGACCGCCACCCGCGTGACGACCAGGACGCCCCTGGCGCCGGGGAGCGAGGTGGAGGAGCGGGGCCGCCGGGCGGCTGAGCGTGGCCACCGGCGGCGGGTGGCCACGCCGGCCTCAGCCCCGGGGGCGGTGCAGCGCGCCGAGCAGCGCCCGGTGCAGGACCTCGTGGTCCCGGACGTCGTGGAGGGTGACCTCGCACGCTCCCAGCCGGTACCACTCGTCGGCCTCGGCGTACCGCACCCACACGAACACCCGCCCGTGCTCGTCGCACTCGGTCCGCAGTTCGAGGTCCCCGGTGATCACCCCGACCTCGTCGGTCATCACGCCTCCGGGCGGCGCGCTGAACGGGGAGAGTAGTTCCGGCGGGTTCGGCATGGGCCACCTGCTCTCGTTCGGGCGTGCGTCACGGACAGTCGCGACGCTACGTGTCGAGAGCCCCGCCGGCGACCGTCCACACGCGATGTCAAGTGGCCTCACCGGATCGAGGGAAGACGGGCGGGAGCGGTCCTCCCCGCGCGCCGGTGGTCTCCACCGGGTGGGCGAGCCGCCCATGGCGCTCGGCGTACCGGGCTCCGTCGAACGACGGATCTCCACCGCGTCGGGGAATGACCGGCGCCGCACCGGTGTTGATCTCGGTGGCGGTCGGGCGCCGGGCCGACCGGGGCGACGGAAGGCGGATCTGCATGACGTTCAGGATGTCGGTCGACCAGCGCGAACGGTTCCTCGCCGAACCGCGCGTCGGTGTCCTGTCGGTGTCCCGGCCCGGCCGCGCTCCGTTGGCGGTGCCGATCTGGTACCACTACGAACCCGGCGGCGAGGTGACGATCTCGATCGAGGGCGGTTCGCTGAAGGACCGGCTGATCCGGGACAGCGGCACCTTCAGCCTCTGCGCGCAACGGGACACCCTCCCCTACGCCTACGTCACGGTCGAGGGATCGGTGCGGTGGGACGAGTCGCCGAGTGTCGAGGACAGGCTCCGGATAGCGAGCCGTTACCTGCCGGCGGAGCTGGCCGATCGTTACGTCGAGGACACGCACGCGGGGGCCGTGGTGCTGCGGATGCGGCCCGAGCGGTGGCTGAGCACCGACCAGACCGGGATGACGGGGGCGCTGCTGGCGGACCAGGGGACGTCTCCGATGACGTGATCCGCCGCGCCCCGTGGGGGCGCGGCGACCGGGGACGGGGCGGGCGGCGCTGGCAGGGCACGCCGCCCGCCGTGTCATCTCTCCTGGTCAGGGCTGGGGAGGCGCTGTCAGCAGGTGTCGAGCAGCCCGGTCAGGGCCTCCTTCTCGGCGGAGGTCACGCTCAGGTCGTACGCGTCCTTCGACGCGATCCAGATCTTCCCGTAGGTGCAGTGGTAGTCGGTGCGTGGCGGCACCCACTTGTCCGGGGTCTGGTCGCCCTTGGAACTGTTGACCCGGCCGGTCACCGCGATCAGCTGCGGGTTGGTGAGGTCGTTGGCGAACTCCTCCCGCTTGGCGGCCGACCAGGAGGAGGCGCCGGAACGCCAGGCCGCCGCCAGCGGAACGACGTGGTCGATGCTGATCTCGGAGGGCACCGAGGTCGTGACCCCGTCGAAGGGGCTGTACCAGCTGCCGGCGGTCGGGTAGCAGTCCGCGCCGACCTCGACGTCGGTGCCGTCCCGCCTGAGCACCATCTCCCGCGTGTTGCAGGTGCCCTCGACCGTGTTCCAGTGCGGGAACTTGTCCCGCGAGTAGCCGGACATGGAGCCCTCCGCTCGGACGGTCAGCCCGTCGAGCATGGACCGAGCGGTGCTCTCGCTCGGGATGCCGGGGGGTGCGGCGCTCGCCGGGGAGACCAGGGTGAAGGAGAGGAGGGCGGCGAGGATCGCGGCGAAGGTGAGCCGTAGCGCGCTTGCTCGTCGTGGTGACATCGATGCCTCCGATCGTGGATCACGAGTGCGAGATCCACACCGTCACCCAGTCACGGAAACGAAAGCAACACCCGGCAGTGAAGAATCGATGTCGGAGAGTGAAAATCCAGCAAGGCGTGAGCGGATTTTCACCCCCGGAACGGGGGTCGGGGCTTCCAATGGCTGAGCCGCAGCGCCGTCCCGGGCAGCCACCGGGCTCCGGGAGGCGTGCGGGACGCGACGCGCCGTCGCCTCGCGCGGTCCGGGAGGCGGTCCGGGAGGCGGTCCACGGCGGCGGAGGAGGCGACGGCGCCGCTCGGACGACGCTGCTCAGACGAGGCCGCGTACCAACCGCAGGTCCTCGGTGTGCCGGTACCAGGTCCACTTGCCGTGCTGGCGCTCGTGCGGGACCCCGTCGCGCACCACCCTCGCCGGAACGCACCCGATCTGCACGGCCCGGCCGCTCGTCTCCCGAACCCGCCTGCCCAGCAGGTTCCGCCGCACCGTGCGCACGACCAGACCGGGCCCCCGGTCCGGTCCGACCTCCAGCTGGCTGGCCTGCCCCCGCAGGACCAGCTCGTCGTCGCAGTACACGACACCGCGCAGCGGCCCGATCACCCCACGGCCCACCAGTACGCCACCGACGTCGTCCCGCAGCAGCGGCACCGGGTCGGGCTCCCCGCCCAGGGCCAGCCGCAGCGCCGCCTCCCGGTCTCGCGCCGGCAAGCCCCACAGCCGGGCCACCTCGGAGTCGGGGTCGGAGGGCAGGTACCCCACGACGACCTCGGCCAGCCGTTCGGTGCGCAGGAGGCGCAGCACCACCGAGGCGAGATCCGCGTCGGTGCCCGCGACCAGCAGCCGTCGTCCGGCCAGTTCCCGCAGCACCGGGTCCACCTCCTCACGCCCCGGGGTGGCCGCTACCGAGTGCGACACGACGTCGTCACGCTCGGTGAGACCGGTGAAGTCCCGATTTCCGCAGGCCAATGCGACCACCGTCACCATGCGCTCCTGGTTTACTCTCTTTGACCGGCGTTGCCGTCTGTACTGCTTGGAGTGTGTACATGCCCGCGATCGTGCTGATCGGCGCCCAGTGGGGCGACGAGGGCAAGGGTAAGGCCACCGATCTGCTCGGCGAGAGCGTGCAGTGGGTGGTCCGGTATCAGGGCGGCAACAACGCGGGTCACACCGTGGTGCTGCCCAACGGCCAGAACTTCGCCCTGCACCTCATCCCGTCCGGCATCCTCACGCCGGGCGTCACCAACGTCATCGGCAACGGGGTCGTCGTCGACCCCGGTGTGCTGCTCGACGAGCTGGGCGGCCTGGAGGACAGGGGGGTGGACACCTCCGGCCTGCTGATCTCGGCCGACGCCCACCTGATCATGCCGTACCACGTGGCCATCGACCGCGTGACCGAGCGCTACCTGGGCAAGGCGAAGATCGGCACCACCGGTCGCGGCATCGGGCCCGCCTACCAGGACAAGGTCGCTCGGGTCGGCGTGCGGGTGCAGGACCTCCTCGACGAGAAGATCCTGCGCCAGAAGGTCGAGGCTGCCCTGGAGCTGAAGAACCAGATCCTCGTCAAGGTGTACAACCGGCGGGCGATGGACGTCGACGAGGTCGTCGACAGCGTCCTGGAGCGCGGCGCGAAGTTCGCCGGCCGGATCGCAGACACCCGCCTGCTGCTCAACCAGGCCCTCGAGCGGGGCGAGACGGTGCTGTTGGAGGGCTCCCAGGGGACCCTCCTCGACGTCGACCACGGCACCTACCCCTTCGTGACCTCCTCCAGCCCGACCTCCGGAGGCGCCGCCGTCGGTTCGGGGGTGGGGCCGACCAGGATCAACACCGTCATCGGCATCCTCAAGGCGTACACGACGCGGGTCGGCTCCGGGCCGTTCCCCACCGAGCTGAACGACGAGATGGGCGAGCAGCTGCGCAAGTCCGGCGGCGAGTTCGGCGTGACGACCGGCCGCTCCCGGCGGACCGGCTGGTTCGACGCGGTGATCGCCCGCTACGCGGCAAGGGTCAACGGCATCACCGACTTCTTCCTCACCAAGCTGGACGTGCTGTCCGGTCTGAAGACGGTGCCGGTCTGCGTGGGCTACGAGGTCGACGGCGAGCGGGTCGACGACATGCCCATGACCCAGACCGGGGTCCACCACGCCAAGCCGGTGTACGAGGAGCTCCCCGGCTGGTGGGAGGACATCTCCGGCTGCCGGACCTTCGAGGACCTGCCCGTGAACGCCCGGAACTACGTCCTGCGGTTGGAGGAGCTGTCCGGGGCCAGGGTGTCGGCGATCGGGGTGGGCCCCGGCCGTGAGGAGACCATCGTCCGGCACTCGCTGACCGGCTGAACGCCCCGGGCGGGCCGTCAGCGGTTGCGCCAGGAGTTGTCGAGCGCCGCCTCCTCCAGGTCCAGCTCGTGGAGGATGCGGCGCAACACCTCGTCGGCGAGCTTGCCGGTGTCCCGGCGGGCGATCAACGCGGCCCGCTGCGTGTCGAGCAGCTGCTTCCGCAGCTCCACGAACTCGCGGTGGCCGCTCTCGCCCCGCTCGGTGGGGTCTCGGCCGATCTGCCGGACCGCGGCCCGACCCTGGTACTCGATCACCCCGCGCAGTCGGGCCGCCATGCGTTCCCGCTCGCTGTTGCGGCCGGGCACCGGGTCCGCCGGGAGCAGTTCGTCCAGCCGGCGGAGCGCGGCCCGGGTGGCCAGCGTCCGCGCGGCCACCTCGGCCCGGGCGTCCTGCTCCGCCTCCCCGCCGTCGTGGACGCCGAGGCGGCGGGTCAACCAGGGCAGCGAGAGCCCCTGGAGGAGCAGGGTCCCGATCGTCACCGAGAAGGCCAGGAACTGCACGAGTTCGCGGGCCGGGAACGGGTCGCCGGCCTCGGTGGTGAGCGGTATCGCGCCGGCCGCCGCCATCGTCACCACGCCCCGCATCCCGGTCCAGGCGATCACGGCCGTCTGCCTGACCGGCAACCGCTGGCTGGGCCGGGTGGGCGCCAACAGCGTGGACAGGCCCGGCACGTAGGTCACCGCGAACAGCCACCCCACTCGGAACACGATGACCGCGGCGAGCACCAGGACCCCGGAACCCACCAGGGTCCAGGCGCTCGCGGTGGAGTTCGCCGTCTCCCGCAGGATCTGGTTCAGGTACAGGCCGATCAACGCGAAGACGAGGCTCTCCAGCAGGAGGTTCACCGTCTTCCACACCTGCTGCTCCTGGAGGCGACCGGCGACGCCCACCCGGGGGCTGTGGTGCCCCACGTACAGCCCGGCCGCCACCACCGCGAGCACACCGGAACCGTGCAGTTCCTCGGCCACCAGGTACGCGCCGAACGGCAGCACGACGCTGAGGGCGGTGCTCACCTCCTGGTCGACGAGGCGCATCCGGACGAAGTGCACGGCCGCGCCGAGCAGCAAGCCGACGGCGGTGCCGATGACCGCCGCCTCCACGAAGAGCGCGACCCCCTCGAGGAGGGACCCCGTCGCGCCCACCGCGGCCGCCACCGTCACCCGGTACAGGCTCAGGGCGGCGGCGTCGTTGACCAGGCTCTCGCCGCCGATCACCGACATCACCCGGCGCGGCAGCCGAAGCCGCCGACCGACCGCCGCCGCCGTCACCGCGTCGGGTGGCGAGACCACCGCGCCCAGCACCAGCGCCGCCTCCAGCGGCAGACCGGGGATGAGCGCGTAGGCCAGGAAGCCGACCGCCACCGTCCCCGCGACGACCAGCAGCACCCCGAGCTGGGCGATCGCGCGGAAGTTCTCCCGGAAACTGATCAACGAACTGTCCTGGGACGCGGTGTAGAGCAGGGGTGGCAGCACGACGGTGAGCAGCAGCTCCGGCGGGATCTCGACGTCGATCGTCCCGGGGAGCGCGGACGCGGCCAGTCCCACGACGACGAGCAGCAGCGGCGCGATGAGGTTCCGGCGCCGGGCGAACGCCGTGACGGTCAGGGCGCACAACAGCACGACGAGGAGAGGCCCCATCCGCACCACCGCCTCCACCCGTCCGAGGGCGTCCGCCACCCAGTGCGGCGCCGGCTCCGTCCGACTCTAGGACCGGCGGGCCGGGCCCGCCGGGTACGTGAGCCGCGCGGAACCGGGGCGGGAGGGTGAACTCGTCGAGGTGAGGTCCGAGTGGAGCCGGCCCGGTTGCCCCTTCGCGCCCGCGCGCCGCTCGACCGGGGTTCCTGACGGTTCTCCCGGGCGGGGCGACTACGCTCCCGCCTCGTGCGAATCCTGGTTATCGGCTCAGGCGCCCGCGAACACGCGCTCCTGCTCGCGCTGTCCCACGACCCGGAGGTGACCGGGCTCGCCTGTGCCCCGGGCAACGCCGGTACCGCCACGCTCGCGGAGACCCTGGGCGTCGACCCGGGCGACCCGGATGCGGTGGCCGCGCTCGCGCGGCGGTGGAACGCCGACCTCGTCGTCGTCGGCCCGGAGGTCCCGCTGGTCGCCGGGGTCGCCGACGCCGTTCGCGCCGCGGGCGTGCTCTGCTTCGGGCCGTCGAGGGCGGCGGCGGCCATCGAGGGGTCGAAGGCCTTCGCCAAGGACGTGATGGCCTCGGCGGGTGTTCCCACCGCCCACAGCGAGATCGTGGACAACCCCGCCCACCTGGACGCCGCGCTGGCCCGGTTCGGCCCCACCTGGGTGGTGAAGGACGACGGGCTCGCCGCAGGCAAGGGCGTGGTCGTGACCTCGGACCTCGACACGGCGCGGGCGCACGCGATGACCCTGCTCGACGACGGTCACCCGGTGCTGCTGGAGTCCTTCCTGGACGGCCCGGAGGCCTCCCTGTTCTGCCTGGTGGACGGGACCACCGTCGTACCGCTGCTTCCCGCGCAGGACTTCAAGCGGGTGGGGGACGGCGACTCCGGCCCCAACACCGGTGGGATGGGCGCCTACGCGCCGCTGCCCTGGGCGGAACCGGGGCTGGTCGACGACATCGTCGAGCGGGTCGTTCGGCCCACGGCGGAGGAACTGGACAGGAGGGGAACCCCCTTCTCCGGCCTCCTGTACGCGGGTCTCGCGCTCACCTCGACCGGACCGCAGGTCATCGAGTTCAACTGCCGCTTCGGCGACCCCGAGACCCAGGTGGTGCTGGCCCTGCTGCGCACCCCGCTGTCGCGGCCGCTCAACGCGGTGGCCTCGGGGCGGCTGGCCGAGCTGCCACCGCTGGAGTGGTCGGACGGCGCCGCCGTCACCGTGGTCGTCGCCGCCGAGGGGTACCCGGGGAGGCCGAGGACCGGTGACGTGATCTCCGGCGGCGAGGGGGACGGTGTGCTCCACGCCGGCACCCGGCGTCGGGATGACGGCGCGGTCGTGTCCTCGGGTGGCCGGGTCCTGTCGGTGGTGGGCACGGGCCCCGACCTCGACGCCGCCCGCGAGGACGCCTACGAGCGGGTCGCGCTGGTCCACCTCACCGGTTCGCACCACCGGAGCGACATCGCGCTGCGCGCCGTCAAGGGGGAGGTCACCGCGCCACGCGGACGGTGAACCCGCCGGCGCGAGACGCCCGGCAGGGGCTCGCTCCTCTACCCTTACCGGCGGTCCGACCGTGGTCGACACGCGGGAGGGTGGCGGCACGGCTGCGAGGGGGTCGGGGTGAGTGAGGACGTCCCCGCGCCGAACGGAGGCCGGTCCACGGTCCTGTTCCACGAACGACTGCCCGCGCCCCCGCTGATCCGGTGGACGGGCGTGTTGTCCGGCGCGTCGGTCGTGGTGGCGACCGGGCTATCCCACATCCTCGTGGGGCTGTCCTCGACGGCGCTGCTCGCCGGTTCTGGGGTCGGCGTGGCGTTCACGGTGCTCGCGGTGACCGCCGGCGCCAGCGTCTCGGTGCGGGGGCACGGTCTGGTGTTGCGTTGCCCTCCTCGGCTGTGGCGCACGGTCGCCGTCGCCGACATCGCCGGGTCACGCCGCACGGCGCGGGTGGAGCCCCTCACCTCCGGGGAACTGCCCGTCCTCGGCTGGTGCCGCATCGGGCGACGCCGGTGGGCGCTGGTGATGGCGGCCGGTGAGGGTGTCGAGGTGGAACTGGTGGACGGTCGGTGTTACCTGGTCGTCTGCTCGCGGCCGGACGAACTCCTGCTCGCCCTCGACGAGTCGCGCGGTGTGTGATCCCTCACGCCGGCGCCCGGTGACGGCCCGGTGGCGGTCGCTCCACGGTGTCCCGTCGGGTGACCCGCCAACTCCGTCCGGTCCAGGGGCCCCACTCGGGGTGTCCGGGCGGACGACCGGTGGTCCGAGTGTGCGGCCGGTCACGAAGCCATCGGAACGACCGACCTCGGCGACCACGCTCGACCACTAGGGTGAACGGGCGGCACGATCGGGAGAAGGGGACGGTGCGGTGGGATCGAGGGACGAGGCCAGCCAGGGTGGAGTGCTCCACCGGGAGCGGCTTCCCACCCCCACCTGGGTGAGGATCGTGGGGCTCCTCGTCGGAGTGGGGACCGTGGTGCTCGTGATCTGCCTGCACCTCTTCGTCGAGGAGAACGTCGCCGGGCTGGTCGTGGGGGTCGTGACCGGGGCGGTGTCCGGGCTCTTCATCCTGCTCTCCAGCGGCGACATCGAGGTCCGTGAGCGGCAGCTGGTCCTGGTGGCCAGGCCGATCGTGCGGAAGAGGCTGCCGACGGCCGAGATCACCGCCGTCGAGGACGCCGGCCCCCAACGCGCTGCCGACTTCGGCGGCTCCGGGTGGCGGGTCTCGGGGCGTCGCAAGCGGACCCTGGTCATGCGCGGTGGTGAGGGCGTGCGCATCACGATGAGCGACGGCTGGGAGTACCTGGTCGTCTGTTCCCGCCCGGTGGAGCTGAAACGCGCCCTGGAGCGCGCCCGCCGCTGACCCACCCCCGACCCGGGTCCACCCCGGCCCGAGGGCGAGCGGCCGCGTGAGTGGCCGGCGGGTAGACGTGCGCGGCGGGATCGCCGCCGAAGGCGACACATCACGTTCCGCCCTGGCGTCGGTGGCCAGCACCCGTCGTCGTCCTGGTCGAGTGCGGCGTCCCCGTCCCACACCTGCCGGCCCCACCCACCAGGGGCGGTTCCCTGAGGAGAGGTGCCGCGCGGCGTCCCGCCGAGATCCAGCGGGCGGCCCGCGACGCCGGTCCGGCCCCGCCCCCGCCGCCCAGCGAATCCTCCTTCCGTGCGGGCGAACCATCGCCGCGCCGAGGCGTGTCGGAAGGCCGCCAACCGGGACCAGCCGGCCGGTCCCCACCACGGCTCACCCGTTCGTGCAACCTCGGTCCCCCTTCCCGCGTGAGAGGACTGGCATCGCGGGAAGGGGAGTGGATGAGGGCCGAGGACGAGGCACAGTTCCGCGAGTTCGTCCAGCGGCAGGCCGCGCCACTGCGGCGCGCCGCCTACCTGCTGTGCGGTGACTGGCACCTCGCGGACGACCTCGTGCAGAACGCCTTCGTGAAGCTCTACCAGGCCTGGACGAGGGTCAACCGGCGGGACGCGGTGCACGGCTACGCCCGCACCGTGTTGACGCGGTGCTGGCTGGACGAGGTGCGCCGACCCTGGCGGCGGAGCGAGAACCGCGTGGACGCGGTCCCCGACACCCCCGACCGAGGCTCCGATCCCGCCGAACGGGGACAACGGCGGTGGGAACGGGAACTGGTCCGCCGCGCTCTGGCCGAGGTGCCGCCTCGGCAACGGGCCGCGCTCGTCCTCCGGTACTTCGAGGACCTCTCGGTGGCGGAGACCGCCACCGTCCTGCGGTGCTCACAGGGAACAGTCAAGAGCCAGACCGCTCGCGGCCTGAGCGCCCTCCGGGCCGCCTTGGTGCGCCTGGGCCACGGCGCGGGCGAACTGGTCGCGGGAAGGACATGTTGATGACGAACGAGAACAGCGGCAGGACGGCCGGGCGGGACTCCGCCGGCGGACCGGGATCCCCGGGCGAGGTCGCCCAGGGCACGGGTCGCCGACGCGGGAACGCCGTGGCCGTGGTGGCGGCGGGATTCGGCGTGCTCGCTGTCTCCGGGGCGGTCCTGGTCGGTCCGGGGCTGCTGTCGGGTGACGGCGTGCGCCTCGCCTTCGCCGACCAGCCCGTCGTCGCCTCCTCCTCGGCTCCCGCCCCGCCGCCGGCCGAGGAGCCCGGCCGGGACTGGGCCGAGTCGCTGCCCGACGGGTTGGCCGCCGGGCCGCCCACCGGGTGGACACCGGTCGAGAGCGGGCCCCCCACGCACTCGGCCGGGGAGCTCGCCGCCAGGGCAGCCGAGATCGCCCCCCACGTCGAGGAACGGGTCAGGGAGCTCCTGCCAGGGGCGACCGAGGTCACCATCGGTGAGTTGGGAGGCGAGGGGCCGGGCTTCCACGACGGGCAGGACTACGTCATGGGCGTGGTGAGCTACGAGGACGACCAGGGCCCCGGCCAGGTCGCCTTCCAGTACAACTTCCCCGGCGTCTGGGGCGACTCGACGTCCGGCGAGAGCTGCTCCACTGCCCAGGCCTGCGGGCACGAGGTACTCGACGACGGTTCCGCCGTGAGGTACGCGGTGGAGCCGTGGGGGCCGGAGGAGCTCCCGGCGCTGCTCTACGCGGTCGACCACCTGCGAGTGGACGGTTCCGTGCTCTCGGTGTGGGGCTACAACTACGACTTCCCCACCGGGCAGGTCCAGCGACCGCTGCCGGTCCCCGGCTTCGACGGACTGGCCGAACTGGCCACCGACGAGGAGATCGACTTCCGGATCGACGGCTGATCCGCACGGGGTGGGCCGACCGCTCCGGCCCACCCCCACCAGCGGTGACGTCCACCTGCCGGGCCGACCACCCACCCCCAGCGTGACCCCGGCACGGCACCACCCGCAGCACGCACAGGACCGCGATCCGCCGCCGGGAACAGGGATCGGGCCCACGAAAGGACGAGGGAATGGACGAGGACGAGGTACGCCAGCGGCTCCGGGACGTCGCATCCGACGAACCCCCGATGACCTTCGACCTGGAGCGGACGCTCCAGCGGGGCCGGGAGCGGCGCAGGAACCGGCGTGCGGCGCTGGCCTCCGCGGGCGGTGTGCTGTCGGTCTCCGCGCTGCTCCTCGCCTCCTCCACCTTCCTGGACGGCCCGGACGTGATCTCCCGGCTCGTCCCGGCCGCACCCGCCAGCTCGGTGGCCGCCCCGGAGCCGGCGGGGGTCGCGGAGCGGCGGGAGATTCTCCGGCACCACGACTGGCGCTCGATGCTGCCGCCCGACCTGATGGACGAACCCCCGGCGGACTGGGTGCCCGAGGACGTCGAAGAGGGCGAGCCACCGACGACCAAGGCGGATGAGATGGCGGCCCGGGCGGCGGAGGTCATCCCCTACCTGGAGCAACGGTTGGCCGAGCTGGCACCCGAGCTGTTCGTGCTGTCCGTGGACTACATCGGGAACGAGGGGCCGGGTTTCGTCGACGGCGAGACGCACGTGAACGGGGACCTCGGGTTCGAGGACGAGTACGGCCACGGGCAGGTGATCTTCCAGCACACCTTCCCCGGCGCGGCACCGGGACCATCGGACCACCCCTGCGGTCCGCGAAGCACCTGCGGGTACCGAATGGTCGGCGACGGTTCACTGCTCGAGTACTCGGTGACCGTGCTGAACGAGCGCGAGGCCCCGCCCATGCTGTGGTCGGTCACCCACTTCCGCACGGACGGCAGCACCCTCATGATGACCAGCTACACCTACGACATCAGCGGCCGGACGCCTGACGAACGCCCCCTGCCCGCTCCCGGCTTCGACACCCTGGTCGCGCTGGCCACTGACCCGGGGGTCGACCTGCGGCCACGGTGGTGAGCGGCGCCGGGACGCCGGGGCGGACACCTCCTCCCCGGGAATCGCGGCGCGAGTGGGCGGCCGAGGCGGCTCTCCCGGCTTGACCGGGGCGACGCGGCCCCCGCCTCGCCGAGGCCGCCCACCTCCACCCGCCGGACCCGATGCGGGCCGCCGCCGTCCCCCCTCCCGGCGTGTTCCGTAAGCTCCCCTGACGTGACGTCGAAGCCCCGTATCCCCAACGTGCTGGCTGGCCGCTACGCCTCCGCCGACCTCGCCACCATCTGGTCCCCCGAACACAAGATCGTGCTCGAACGACGGTTGTGGCTGGCGGTGCTCACCGCCCAGGCGGACCTCGGCATCCCGGTGCCCGCCGGGGCGGTGGCCGACTACGAGCGCGTCATCGACCAGGTCGACCTGGCGTCGATCGCGGCACGGGAGCGGATCACCCGCCACGACGTCAAGGCGCGCATCGAGGAGTTCAACGCGCTCGCCGGGCACGAGCAGATCCACAAGGGGATGACCTCCCGGGACCTGACGGAGAACGTCGAGCAGCTCCAGGTCCGGCAGAGCCTGCTCTGGGTGCGCGACAGCACGGTGGCGCTGCTCGCGCGGCTGGCCCGGCTCGCCCTGGAACACGGCGAGGAGGTCATGGCCGGGCGGTCGCACAACGTCGCCGCGCAGGCCACCACCCTGGGCAAACGGTTCGCCACCGCCGCCGACGAACTGCTGGTCGCCCTCCGCCGGCTGGAGGAGCTGCTGGAGCGGTACCCGCTGCGCGGGGTGAAGGGCCCGGTGGGCACCGCCCAGGACATGCTCGACCTCCTGGGCGGCGACCCGGAGCCGCTGGCCGAACTGGAACGCCGGGTGGCCGACCACCTGGGCTTCGAGCAGGTCCTGACCAGCGTCGGCCAGGTCTACCCCCGGTCCCTGGACCACGACGTGGTCTCCGCCCTGGTCCAGGTGGCCGCCGCCCCGTCCAGCCTGGCCAGGACGATCCGGCTGATGGCCGGCCACGAACTCGTCACCGAGGGCTTCAAACCCGGCCAGGTCGGCTCCAGCGCCATGCCGCACAAGATGAACACCCGCTCCTGCGAGCGGGTGAACGGGTTGATGGTGGTGCTGCGCGGCTACCAGTCGATGACCTCGGAACTGGCCGGGGACCAGTGGAACGAGGGCGACGTCTCCTGCTCCGTCGTCCGACGGGTCGCGCTGCCGGACGCGTTCTTCGCGATCGACGGCCTGCTGGAGACGATGCTCACCGTGCTGGACGAGTTCGGCGCGTTCCCCGCCGTGATCGCCACCGAACTCGACCGCTACCTGCCCTTCCTCGCCACCACCAAGGTGCTGATGGCGGCGGTGCGGGCCGGGGTCGGCCGGGAGCGGGCGCACGAGGTCATCAAGGAGCACGCCGTCGCGGCGGCGTTGGCCATGCGGGAGCAGGGGGCCAGGGGCAACGACCTGCTCGACAGGCTCGCCGCCGACGACCGGCTCCCGTTGGGCAGGTCCGAACTCGACGCGCTGCTCGCCGACCGGCTGTCCTTCACCGGGGCCGCCAGCCCGCAGGCCCACGCGGTGGCCCGCCGCGTCGAGGAACTCGTCGAACGCCACCCCACGGCCGCCGGCTACGCACCCGCGCCGATCCTCTGACGGACACGGCTCGGGTGCCGCCCGGCACCGGCTGCCCGCCCCAGGACGTCGCGCCCCGTCCCTGACCGGACCCGGACGCGGGATGAACGCCGGACACCGCGCACAGGTATCCGGCCAGCTCGGCTCCGGCGGCACACCAGCGTTTGACCAGGGCGCTGGTCCACTGGACGGTGGAGGTGAGCGCCATGCCCGCGCGAGTCGCCCTGGCCCTGCCCCCCGCGTTCGGGGGCGCCGACGGAGCCGGTGCTTTCCACGTCGACCTGGATGGGGCGCCGGCCCTGCGGGCGCGCCTGCTCGACGCCGTGGGGGAGTTGCGGGCCGCCCGCGTCGCCGCCGGCGAGCTGGGCGGGCTGCGGGCGCCGGCCGCCGACCCGGTCAGCAGGCTGGCCGTGGACCGCCTCGTGAACCGTGCCGCCGGCCCGCACGGGTCGCTGGCCGTCGCCCTCGACGAGGCGATCGCCGCGCTCACCGACCTCGTGGACCAGCTCGACGCGAGCGTGCGCGACTACCAGTCGCGGGACGACGAGGTGGCGGACGCCGTCCGCGCCGCCGGTGAGCCCCGTGGATGACCGCCGGGTACCTGGCCCTCCACCGTCCGACCCACCTGGCGGCGACGATCTCCCTCGTACGACGCACCGGGTTGACCGCCGGCTCACCGCCGCCCTGCGATGCTCAGGCGACCGGTACCGATCCGCCCAACCGCGACCTCCGAGGGCACCGTGACGATCACTCTGGAGCTGGCCGAGTTCAACCTGGCGTGGCGTGAGCTGGGGCTCGGGCAGCGTCCGCTGGTGCTGTGCGCCGACGAGACCGCGACGACCCTGGCGGAGGCCGAGGACGTCGACCGGCGTTGCCGGTCCGCGCTGGTCGATCGGGGCCTGTTCACCGGGAGCGGTGAGCCGCACCCCGACCTGGACTGGTCGCTGCGCCTGTTCGCCGCGCCCACCCACGCGGTGGACGTGCGCTGGTCCCTCCCCGGTGGGCGACGGCTCCGGGCGATGACCGCGCTCTCCGGCCAGGACGCCGTCATCGGCGTGCTGGGTGACGGCGTCCTGGCCATCGACCCGCTGCGGCCGACCACGCTGTGCGAGTCGGCGGTGAGCGTGCTGGGCGCCGTGCGGGCCGGGCCGGGGCAGGTGGTCAACCTCCCGGGGGCCGCCGTGTCCAGGGCCGGTGGGAAGGGCCGGTCCGACGCCGACTTCGAGGACGCCCTGCTCGACGCGGGTGTCCGCTACGGGGACGCCCGCGCGCTGCTGGGCATGCTGGGGACCGACCGCGTGGGCGCCGGCCAGCTCGGGGTGAGCCGCTGGGAAGGACTGGGCCAGCGCCGCCGGGGCCCGTACGCGATCGACGTGATCGACACGACGCGGGGCAGGTACGCCGTCCACGAACGGGACGGCTGGCTGACCGTGGCACCGGTCGACCTGCCCCGGCTGGCGGAGATGCTGCGCGAACTCCTCGCCGTGACCTGAGACGGGCGCGGTGGGCCGACGAACGACGGGGGTGCGAGGTGGACGAGCGATCCGGCGTCTACTGGAACGGGATCAGCCACGAGCGGATCGTGGACTGGTTGCGGGAGCCCGCGACCGACTCGCTCGTCGACTCGGTGGACCAGTGGGAGCGGGGCCTCGGCGACCGGTTCCAGCGGGTCACCGACCTGATCGACCAGGCGCTCCACGCGAGCGGTGCGGTGTGGGACGGGCAGGCGGCGGACCGGATGCGGGCCGGTGTCTCGCCGCTCGCCCAGTTCGCCGTGGAAGCCGGGGAGACCGCGCGGAGCGTGGGGGCGGGGGCCCGCCAGGTCGCGGACTCCTTCGAACACCTGCGGCGGGAGATGCCGCCGGTCCCGGTCCGCCCGGACCACGACGCCTGGGTCAACGCGCCGGTCGCCGCGCTGGTGACCGGGCGGGTCGACCAGGAGTTGGCCGAGCAGGAGGAGCGGGACGCCGCCGAACGGGCCCGGGACCTGATGCGCGAGTACGAGGGGGCGGTGGGCGAGGCGACCCACGGGCTGCCGGTGTTCACGCCCGTGCCGACCGCCGGCGCTGGGAGTGGCGGCATCGCCGACCGGCTGGTCACCACGTTCGGGGGCACCGCGTCGGCTCCCCTGGTCGGGGGGCCGGCTCCCGTGCCGGGAACGCCGCCGGTCCCGGCGTCGGAGAACACCGGGCGGGCCGGGACGCTGCCGCCGCAGTACCAGCCGGGGGCGGCGGGCGGCCAGCCGGGCGTTCAGCCAGCCCCGGCGACCCCACCCGCACCCGCCCACCCGGGGGGCCCTGGCGCCGGGAACCCGGTCCCGCCTCCTCCCCCCGGCGGTGGGGCGGCCACCGGTGCGCCGGCCCCGGGCACCCCCGGCGGTCCCCTCCCCGGCAGCCAGGGGACCGGGTCGGCGCCCGCGACGGGTGGACCGGCCCCGGGGGCGGGGACCGGCGGTCCACCAGCGGGGGCCGGCCCCGGGACCCCCGGTCAGCCCCAGCCGGGCGCCGGGCGGGCGCCGGCACCCCAGCCCTTCGTCCCACCCGGGGCTCCGGCTCCGCCACCTCCGGCCTCCGCTCCCCCCGCCCCGTCCCCCGGTGCCCCGGCCGGCGGCCACGCCTTCGGTCCCGGCGCCGGTGCCCTGCCGACGGCCGGGCCCACCAGCCACGAACACCCTTCTCGCGCGGGTGGCGTCCGGCGGGCGTCGGCGCACCCTGAGGACGCGAGCGGCCGGGAGCGCGCCGACTACCTGGAGGACACCGACGACGTCTGGGGTGATGGCGACCGGGTCGCCCCTCCCGTGCTGGGCATGTCGGTCGACGAGGAGCACCGCTGAGGACGCCGGCCTCCCACGTCCGCGAGGCTCGGCGTCGACGCGGAGCTCCGGCCCCGACGGCCCCGCGCTCGCCCGCCGGTGGCCGGAGCGGGTAGCGGCTGGGGCGGCTCACCGGCGGGTTAGGGTCTCCCGGTGTCCGACATCGAGCTGGCCGACTACCCGCTGATCGCCGCGGGCAAGGTGCGTGAGCTGTACTCCGTGGACGACGACCACCTGCTGCTGGTCGCCTCGGACCGCATCTCCGCGTACGACTTCGTGCTGGAGACGCCCATCCCCGACAAGGGGCGGGTGCTGACCGCGATGAGCGTGTTCTGGTTCGAGCTGCTGGCCCAGCGGGTGCCCCACCTGGCCAACCACCTGGTGGCCTGGGACGACCCGCGCATCCCCTCGGAGGTCCGGGGAAGGGCGCTGCTGGTCCGCCGGCTGGAGATGCTGCCGGTGGAGTGCGTGGCGCGGGGCTACCTGGCCGGCTCGGGCACCGCCGACTACCGGCGCACGGGAGCGGTCTGCGGTATCGAGCTGCCGGCCGGCCTGGTCGAGGCGTCCCGCCTCCCCGAGCCGATCTTCACCCCGGCCACCAAGGCCGAGATCGGCGAACACGACGAGAACGTGTCCTTCGACGCCGTGGTGGGCACCGTGGGCCGGGAACGAGCCGAGGAGCTGCGGGCGACCACGCTGGCCGTGTACTCGGCCGCCGCCGAGCACGCCGAGAGCCGGGGACTGGTCCTGGCCGACACCAAGTTCGAGTTCGGCACCGACGCCGGTGGCCGGCTCGTGCTCGGGGACGAGGTCCTCACCCCCGACTCCTCCCGCTACTGGCCGGCCGACGAGTACGAGCCGGGCCGGGTGCAGCACGCCTTCGACAAGCAGTTCGTGCGGGAGTGGCTGACCTCCCCGGAGTCCGGTTGGGACCGCGCCTCGGAGGTGCCGCCCCCCGCGCTGCCCGCCGAGGTGGTGGCCACCACCCGCCAGCGGTACGTCACCGCCTACGAGCGGATCACCGGTCGCTCCCTCACCGACTGGCCGACCGCCGGCTGAGACCGGCCGAACGCGGTTCGGGCGAGTGGCCGGCCTCCCCGCCGGGGTCAGACCGCCGTGGCCTCGCCACGGGGCAGCACCCGCACCCGGGTGCCCTCGGGGGCCAGCTCGGTGAACCGGTCGTAGTGCATCCTCGGCATGGCCAGCACCGCCTCGTGGATGGGGACGGCCAGCCGGGGCTGGACGGCGCGGAGGTAGTCCACCGCCTCGGAGAGCTTCATCCAGGGCGCCGCCGTGGGCAGTGCCAGCACGTCCACCGCCTGCTCCGGGACGACGAAGGAGTCACCGGGGTGCAGGAACGCTCCCTCGGCCAGCAGGTAGCCGACGTTGGGCAGCCCGGGGAGGTCCGGGTGGATGACGGCGTGCGTGCCGCCGACCGCCCGCACCGGCAGGCCGGCGACCGTGATCACGGCGTCGGGGGTCGCCAGGTGGGGCCGGAGCCCGGCCGAGGTGAGCGCCTCGGCGGACCCGGGGTCGGCGATCAGCGTGGCGCCCGGGTTCGCCTGGAGCAGCGCGGGCAGGCGGTCGAGGTCGAGGTGGTCGGGGTGCTTGTGCGTGATGAGGACGGCGTCCAGGTCGCGGGCCTCCTCGAAGCCCGAGGAGAAGGCCCCCGGGTCGAACAGCAACCTGGCCTGGTCGGTGGCGACCAGCAGGCACGAGTGCCCGAAGTGTGTGAGGTGCACGGCGACTCCCCCTCGACGCGGACGGTGGGCCGCCCGGCCTGCCACCCGGACGGCCCCAGGGCATCCACCACGCTAGCGGGCGGACCGCCGTCGTTCAGCAGGCGATCCGCCCACCTGCGAGGACGGCGGGGCGGGGGTGCCGGCGCGGGTGGAACCGCCGCGCACCGCGTCCCGCCGGGCAGCCGACGCAAGAGCCCCCGCCACGGCCCGGAGCCGCACGGGCGGATGGCCGTCGACGGCGTTCCTGGTGCCGCGAGACGACCGCCACGACGGGTGTCCTCGCTGTTCGGCGGAATTCCCCGCTGAAACGGGTCCGCCACCGGTCGTGAGGTGTTCTCCGGTGGTGGTGGAAGGAATCCCGCCGGGAGGAAATCGGTGTCCCCGACATTCCGCCGGACATTTCCGGCCCCTTCAGTCCGTATTTCCGGTGCGGCGTCGTGCGGAAAGCGGTACCGAGGGAACCAGGTACCGCATACCATCACCTCACCGCGTGGCCGCGCATCGGTCGCGGCTGGATTCTCGATGGGGGACCGTGCTGGTGGGGAAATTACGAGGCATGCCGCCGCCGACGTGTGAACAGGACCAGGTCGAGCCTTCTGGGAGGGCGGCTCGGGTCGGGCTTGGGAGATTCCCCGGTGCCCGTCCGTCCGGTCGCCACGGGCGCGCCGCGTCGGCGGGACCAGCCGCGCGAGTCGCCGATCGACGGTTCCACGGCGGCTCTGGTCGGCGAGCCGGAGCCGGCGCGGGGAGCGCGGCGGCCAGGGGCCGGGGGTTCTAGTATGCGTCCACCCGGAGTGGGTCTGATGACACTGGTGCTCTGCCTGTCAGTGGGTGGCGACAGTTCTCCACGGATCAGTGATGTGCGAATCGGGGGTGTCGGTTCTCGGCTCTGCCAGAGCGACGTGAACGGTGAGACGTTCATGACGTTCAGCAGCGGGCTGGAGAACGAGGGTGGCCGCACGGTGCGGGTGACCGGGGCGTCGCTGCTGAACGAGGAGAATTTCACGCTGGTGGAGATGCTCCTCGTGCCGGTTCCGGAACCGGAGGAGAACGGCGACATCCTCCTCGTCCCCTACCAGGGCGGTGGGTACCCGTCCGACGAGATGATCGCCGACACCTCCTCTGAGAACGGGCAGGAGGCCTGGGCGGCGCGGGTTCCCGTCGTGGGCGCGGAGATCGAGCCGGGTGTGGAGTGGACCTTGACGACGATCGCCGAGCGGACGGCGGAGTCCGCGTCGACGGACGGGGTGCGGCTGTTCTACGAGGACGACCGGGGGCGGGAGTACTACTCGGATTCCACGCTCCGGGCCGAGATGCGGCCGGAGTGTTCCTTCGACTGATCGCGTCGCTTCCTCACGGTGTCCTGAGCTGGTAGCTGGTGGCCTCGACCAAGGTTTTCTGGTCGGGGCCACCATCCTCTCGCTCGTGATCCTGGTTCCAGCGGTCAATGGGTGGAGATGCTCCTCGTGCCGGTTCCGGAGCCGGAGGAGAGCGGCGACATCCTCCTCGTCCCCTACCAGGGCGGTGGGTACCCGTCCGACGAGATGATCGCCGACACCTCCTCTGAGAACGGGCAGGAGGCCTGGGCGGCGCGGGTTCCCGTCGTGGGCGCGGAGATCGAGCCGGGTGTGGAGTGGACCTTGACGACGATCGCCGAGCGGACGGCGGAGTCCGCGTCGACGGACGGGGTGCGGCTGTTCTCCGAGGACGACCGGGGGCGGGAGTACTACTCGGATTCCACGCTCCAGGTCAGCATGGAACCCAGGTGCTCCTGAGGCGAGGAGGGAGGCCCCGCTCCGGGGACTGAGCTCTCCGTCGTGGCCGCGTCCGCGCTGGTTCCAGGGGCGGTGGGCACCGAGTGGCCGGACGCGGCGGAGATCCAGCATCACCCCTGGATCGAGTGAAGGAGGCGGTCAGCGGGTCGGCCGCCGAGCGGGGCGGACGACGCTGCCCGGCAGGGTCACCCCGCCGCTTCCACCCGCAGCCGCTCCGCGCCGATCCGCCCGATGCGGCCCCGTCCCCACTCGCCGAGGGGCGCCAGGGCCTCGTTCAGCGACCTCCCGTGCCCGGTGAGGGAGTACTCGACCCTCGGCGGCACCTCCCGGTACACCTCCCGGTGCACCAGGCCGTCGTCCTCCATCTCCCGCAGGTGTTGGACCAGCATCTTCTCGCTCACCCCCGGTAGGCCACGGCGCAGCTCGGCGAACCGGCGCACCCCGTGGTGGTCCAGCTCCCAGAGGATCAACGCCTTCCACTTCCCGCTGACCACGTCCATCGCGGCGTCGATCCCGCAGACGTAGGGCCCACGGCGGTTCCGGTTCCCCATCGGCTCCTCCACCACTTACTTCCTGGTGAGTACCCCACTAATTAGTCGGTACTTCCCGACCCTAGCCGCCCGGGGAAAGGATGGCGGCACCACACGGGAACGAGAGGGAGCGACGAGGAGATGTCGAACGACGAGGGCGTCCGGGTCAGCGTGCTGGGCCTGGGGGAGATGGGCCGTGCGCTGGCGGCCGCGCTGGTGGATGCCGGGCACCATGTGACGGTGTGGAACCGCACCCCGGGCCGGGGCGCGACCCTCGCCGAGCGGGGAGCGGTGGTCGTGGACGGCGCGCGGGAGGCGGTGACGGCCTCGGACCTCGTCGTGGTCTGCCTGCTCGGCCACGACTCGGTGCGGGAGGTGCTGGACCCGGTCGCAGCCCAGCTCGGCGGTCGGACCGTGGTGAACCTGACCACGACGACCCCCGAGCAGGCCAGGGAGTCGGCCCGATGGGCGGCCGAGCACGGGATCGGCTACCTGGACGGCGGGATCATGGCGGTGCCACCCATGATCGGGCAGCCGGGGTCCACCGTGCTCTACAGCGGCTCGCGGGAGGTCTTCGACCGGTACCGCCCGGTGCTCGACCTGTGGGGGGAGAGCGCCTTCCACGGGGAGGACGCCGGGCTCGCCTGCCTCTACGACCTCGCCCTGCTCGCGGGCATGTACGTGATGTTCGCCGGGTTCGCGCAGGGCGTGGCGATGGTGCGCCCGACGGGGATGTCCGCGACGGAGTTCGCGGGGATGGCCGCGCCGTGGTTGAGCGCGATGACCACGGGTTTCGCCGGTTACGCCTCGGTCGTCGACGGCGGCGACTACGCCGTGCCGGGTCAGCAGAGCCTGAACTTCTCCGACCTCGGCTACCTGGTGGAGGCCACTCGGGAGCAGGGGGTGGACACCGGGCTGATCTCGGCGGTGCAGTCGCTGATCCGGCGGCAGATCGACGCCGGGCACGGGGACGAGGGCTTCATCCGGATCGTGGAGAGCCTGCGGGCCGCGGGCTGAGCCGGGGTTCCCGGGGCCGCCCGGACCGGGTGGTTCGGGCGGCCCGAACGGTTCAGCGGCGGATGGTGACGTGGTCGGGGGTCAGTTCGGCGACGCTGTTCACCCCGAGGAGCTGCATGGTGCGGGTGATCTCCGCGCGGAGGATGTCCACGGACTTCGCCACGCCCCGCTCCCCGCCGGCCATCAGCCCGTACAGGTAGGCGCGGCCCACCATGCAGGCGCGGGCGCCGAGGGCCAGGGCGGCGACGATGTCCGCACCGCTGGTGATGCCGGTGTCCAGGTAGACCTCGGTGCGCTCCCCGACGGCCCCGACGACGGTGGGCAGCAGTTCCAGCGGGGTGGGCGCGCGGTCCAGCTGGCGGCCGCCGTGGTTGGACAGCACGACGGCGTCCGCGCCGTGCTCGACGACGTCGAGTGCGTCGGGCAGGCTCTGGATGCCCTTGATGACGAGCTTCCCCGGCCAGATGTCCCGCAGCCACCGCAGGTCCTCGATGGTGACGGTCGGGTCGAACATCTTGTTCAGCAGCTCGGCCACCGTGCCGTCCCAGTGCCGCACCGAGGCGAAGGTGAGCGGCTCCGTGGTGAGCAGGTTGATCCACCACGCCGGGTGCATGGCGCCGTCGAGGACGGTGCGGGGGGTGAGGGCGGGCGGGATGGACATGCCGTTGCGGACGTCGCGGAGCCGGGCGCCGGCGACCGGGACGTCCACCGTCAGCACCAACGCCTCGTAGCCGGCGTCCCAGGCACGGCGGACGAGGTTCTCGCTGGCCTCGCGGTCCTTCCACACGTAGAGCTGGAACCACTTGCGGGCGTCCGGTCCGGCGGTGGCCACGTCCTCGATGGAGGTGGTGCCCATCGTGGAGAGGGCGTAGGGGATGCCGATGCGTTCCGCGACGCGGACGACCGCCCGTTCCCCCTCGTGGTTCATCATCCGGGTGAAGCCGGTGGGGGCGAAGGTGAAGGGCAGCGAGGAGGGGGCGCCGAGGATGTCCACGGCGGTGTTCGGGGAGGACACGTCCCGCAGCACCCGAGGGTTGAACTGGATGTCCCGGAAGAGCCGGCGCGCCCGCAGCAGGCTGACCTCGCCCTCGGCGGCGCCGTCGGTGTAGTCGAACACGGCCCGGGGGGTCCGTTTCCTGGCGATCGTCCGCAGGTCGCCGATGGTGTGGGCCCGGTCCAGCCTGCGCTCGGTGGGGTTGAGCTTGGGGACCTGCGGGCGCAGCAGCGGCGCGAACTCGGACCAGCGGGGCAGGCGGCGCTCGGACACGGACGGGACCTCCGGCGTGGACGTGTGACGTGCACCGCGCCCAGGCGCGGTGGCTCTCGAGGGCGGCCCGGCGGGCTCGCCGCGTCGCGGGACCGGCCGCAGGGCCATCCGCTGACGCTACCCCCGGGGAGGCCCGCCTGGCTCGTCCCTGGCCACAGCAGGCCGCGCACCCGGTGGCCCTCCGGTGCGAGGCCCAGTAGCTCCGAACGGACGATCTCGACCGACGACCGACGGAGTTTTCGTCACAGTGTGTGATCAAGCTTCTCACGACCCGTATCAACGGGTGAGTTCGTCGCTCGGCTAGGCTCGTGCGGTACCGCCGACCTGAACTAGCCAGGAGCATCGACCGTGGCCCGAGTCGTCGTCGACGTCATGCCCAAGCAGGAGATCCTCGACCCCCAGGGACAGGCGGTGGCGGGAGCGCTACCCCGGCTGGGTTTCGAGGGCGTGACGAGCGTCCGCCAAGGAAAGCACTTCGAACTGGAAGTCGACGACGACGTCGACGACGAGACCCTCGAGCGGATCGCCGAGACCCTGCTCGCGAACCCCGTCATCGAGGACTGGACCGTCCGCCGCGTGACCGTGGAGTCCGCCGACGGCTCCGTGGCGGGGGCCGTCTGATGCGCGTCGGTGTCATCACCTTCCCCGGCACCCTCGACGACGTCGACGCGGCCCGCGCGGTGACCACCGCCGGCGCCGAGGCCGTCCCGCTGTGGCACGGTGACGCCGACCTCCGCGGGGTCGACGCCGTCATCGTGCCGGGCGGCTTCTCCTACGGCGACTACCTGCGCTGCGGAGCGATCGCGAGGTTCGCCCCCGTGATGGGCGAGGTCGTCACCGCCGCCCGGGGCGGCATGCCGGTGCTGGGCATCTGCAACGGCTTCCAGATCCTCTGCGAGGCCGGCCTGCTGCCCGGTGCCCTGGTGCGCAACTCGGGGTTGCACTTCGTGTGCCGCGACCAGTGGCTGCGGGTGGAGAACACCACCAGCGCCTGGACCACCCGGTATGACCGGGGCGCCGAGATCCTCGTGCCGTTGAAGTCCGGTGAGGGCCGGTACGTGGCCGACGAGGCGACGCTGGACCGGCTGGAGGGCGAGGGGCGGGTGGCCTTCCGCTACGTCGGCGAGAACCGCAACGGCGCGCTGCGCGACATCGCGGGCATCACCGACGAGCGCGGCCGTGTCCTGGGCCTGATGCCGCACCCCGAGCACGCCATCGACGCCCTCACCGGGCCCAGCGACGACGGGCTCGGCATGTTCCTTTCCCTCCTCGACACAGTGGTGACCGCGTGACCAGCACCGATCTGACCGGCCAGCAGACCGCCGCCCCTGTCGACACCGTCGACCATGCCGCCGCCACCCCGGGCCTGCCGCAGCCCTACCGGGAACTGGGCCTGAAGGACGACGAGTACCAGCGGATCCGGGCCATCCTCGGCCGGCGCCCCACCGACGCCGAGCTCGCGATGTACTCGGTGATGTGGAGCGAGCACTGCTCGTACAAGTCGTCCAAGGTCCACCTGCGCTACTTCGGGGAGACGACCACCGAGGAGATGCGGGCCGGGATGCTCGCCGGCATCGGCGAGAACGCCGGCGTGGTCGACATCGGCGACGGGTGGGCGGTCACCTTCAAGGTGGAGTCGCACAACCACCCCTCCTACGTGGAGCCGTACCAGGGCGCGGCGACCGGCGTCGGTGGCATCGTCCGGGACATCCTGGCGATGGGCGCCCGACCGGTCGCGGTGGCCGACCCGCTGCGCTTCGGCCCGGCTGACGCCCCGGACACCCGCCGGGTGCTGCCCGGGGTCGTCGCCGGCGTGGGCGGCTACGGCAACTGCCTGGGACTGCCCAACATCGGCGGTGAGGTCGTCTTCGACGAGACCTACGCGGGCAACCCGCTGGTCAACGCCCTGTGCATCGGGTCGATGCGGGTCGAGGACCTGCACCTGGCCCACGCGTCCGGCGTGGGCAACAAGGTGATCCTGTTCGGTGCGCGGACCGGCCTGGACGGCATCGGCGGCGTCTCCGTGCTCGCCTCGGACTCCTTCTCCGGGGACGAGACCGGGTCGGGCCGCAAGAAGCTGCCCAGCGTGCAGGTCGGCGACCCGTTCACGGAGAAGGTGCTCATCGAGTGCTGCCTGGAGCTGTTCCGGGACCGGCTGGTCGTGGGTATCCAGGACCTGGGCGGTGCTGGCCTGTCCTGCGCCACCTCCGAACTGGCCTCCGCGGGTGACGGCGGGATGCGGGTCGAGCTGGACCGAGTGCCGCTGCGCGCGAGCGGGATGACGCCGGCCGAGATCCTCTCCAGCGAGTCGCAGGAGCGGATGTGCGCCGTCGTCCGGCCCGAGGACGTCGACGCGTTCCTCCGGGTCTGCGCGAAGTGGGACGTGACCGCCACCGTGATCGGTGAGGTCACCGAGGTGAGCGAGGAGGAGGCGGCCCGGGGTGGTCGTCTCGAGATCACCTGGCACGGCGAGACGGTCGTCGACTGCCCGCCGCGCACCGTCGCCCACGAGGGCCCGGTGTACCAGCGGCCGGTGGAGCGGCCGGCCGACCAGGACGAGCTCATCGCCGACACCACCGAGGCCCTGGCCCGCCCGAGCGGTCCCGAGGAACTGCGCGAGACGGTGCTCCGCATGATCTCCTCGCCGAACCTGGCGAGCCGCGCCTGGGTGACCGACCAGTACGACCGGTACGTCCGGGGCAACACGGTGCTGGCCCAGCCCGCCGACAGCGGCATGATCCGCATCGACGAGACGACCGGTCGGGGCGTCGCGGTCGCCACCGACTGCAACGGCCGCTACTGCCGGCTCGACCCGTACACCGGCGCCCAGCTCGCGTTGGCCGAGGCGTACCGGAACGTGGCGGCCGGCGGGGCCACCCCCGCCGCCGTGACGAACTGCCTGAACTTCGGCTCCCCGGAGGACCCCGGGGTGATGTGGCAGTTCGAGCAGGCCGTGCGCGGGCTGGCGGACGGCTGCCGTGAGCTGGGCATCCCCGTCACCGGCGGCAACGTGAGCTTCTACAACCAGACCGGGTCGACGGCGATCCTGCCGACGCCGGTCGTGGGTGTGCTCGGCGTGATCGACAACGTCCGCCGGCGCGTCCCCACCGGTTTCGGCACCGAGCCCGGCGAGACGCTGCTGCTGCTCGGCGAGACCCGGGACGAGTTCGACGGCTCGGAGTGGGCACGGGTCGCGCACGGCCACCTGGGCGGGGTTCCGCCGAGGGTCGACCTGGGCCGGGAGCGGCTGCTTGCCGAGGTCGTCATCGCCGGTTCGCGGGACGGCATGTTGTCGGCCGCCCACGACCTGTCCGAGGGCGGGTTGGCCCAGGCGGTGGTGGAGTCCGCGTTGGCCGGTCAGACCGGGTGCCGCGTCGTGTTGCCGGAAGGCGCCGATCCCTTCGTGTGGCTCTTCTCCGAGTCGGCCGGTCGGATGCTGGTGGCGGTTCCCCGGTCCGAGGAGCTGCGGTTCACCGACATGTGCCAGGCCAGGGGCCTGCCGGTCACGAAGGTCGGCGTGGTGGACCCGGAGTCGGACGCCGTGGAGATCCAGGGCGTGGCGACGTTCGGGCTGGACGAGCTGCGGACCGCCTGGGAGGGCACGTTGCCCGCGCTGTTCGACTGAGCCGACTCGTCGGTGCGGACCGGCCGGCCGGTGGCCCCCGCGGTGGGTCGCCGGCCGGCCGCTTTCGTGGGGCCACCCGCGCTGGGCGCGGCGGAGCTCGCCTCCCCGGCCCCGTGCGGTGGGGGTCGGCGGCGGATGCCCTTCGCTGGTGCCGCGCCCGCGTTCCTGGTGTCCCCACACGTCCGGTCCCGGTCGAGTGGGGCTCGACCGGGACCGGGGGTGGGTGCCATGCCGGGTTGTCAGCCGTTGGCCAGTGCCTGGAGGCGGTCGTACGCGCCGTTGAACCAGTTCTGGTCGCCGGGGAAGATCCCGCTGTCGTTGTACTGCCAGATGGTGTGGAAACCCCAGCCGCTGGGCAGTTCTCCCACCGAGCTGGAGTACCTGGCCAGCCACAGCGGGTTGGTGCCGCCGAACGCGGAACTGTTGCCCGTGCAGGTCTTCCACCAGCTGGTGCTGGTGTAGATGGTCGGGTACCGGGTGGTCAACCGGTGGTACTCGTTGCTGAAGTCCCTGATCCACTGGACCATCGCCGACTGGCTCAGCCCGTAGCAGGTGTTGCCGTAGGGGTTGTACTCGATGTCCAACGCGCCAGGCAGCGTCTTGCCGTCCTTGGACCACCCGCCGCCGTTCTTCACGAAGTACTGGGCCTGGGCAGCCCCACTGGAGCGGTCGGGCAACGCGAAGTGGTAGGAACCCCGGATGAGGCCGTGGTCGTAGGAGCCGTTGTACTGCTGGGTGTGGTACGGGTTCTTGAACCCCGTTCCCTCGGTGGCCTTGACGTAGGCGAACTTGCCGCCGTTGCGGACGACGCCGGCCCAGTCCACGTTCTTCTGCCACCCGCTGACGTCGAGGCCGTGCGTCTGCGTGACGCTCGCGGCCCTGGCGTCCGGGACGCCGCCGTCCCGCCCCTCGTGCTTGGCGATCTGGGAGCCGGCCCAGTGGCCCATCGGACCGGCGGGGTGTTCCGCCTGCTCCGCCTGTTCCGACTGCTGGGCCTGTCCCGCCTGCTGCGCGGCACCGGTCGGTTCGTCCTGCTCCTGACCGGCCGCGGCCGGAGTTAACAACGCGATCAGCACCGTGGCGGCCGATCCGATCGCCAGTCCGATTCGTGCCGGTAGCCGACGGGCTCCGCTGCTGGTTCTCAACATGCACCCCCACGCCATGGGTATCGGAACGGGAACTGCGTCGCGCCAGCCGGCGAACCGGACCAGCGATGTCAATGAATGACAGGAATTCGTAGGCTGTCGTGATTTTCCCACGGAGCCTATAGCAGGTTTGCCGCATTTGCCCGGTGGTGCGGCCGCGGCCGCCGAGGGTCGCGGCGTCGAATGTCGCATCCGCGACGGCCGCCGGCACTCCAGGACCGGGCCGGGTGGATCCGTCTCGTGGGTGACGCCGCCCGGGTCGGGGCAGGCGCTGCCAGCGCGGAGACCGCTTCGGCGGTGGTGGTCGGACCCGTGGAATGCAGCGATTCGGTGAGTTGTGACGCGACGTATGCTGATCCCCGGTCGGGTGAGAAACGGGGCGGGGGAGCTGCTTTGGACGCCACACGTCCGCGGGGAGTGCCATCCGAAGTTGACCTTCAGCGGCCGAATGTCGCCCGAATGCATGACTACTACCTGGGTGGTGCGCACAACTTCGCCGCCGACCGGGAATTGGCCGACGGGGTGCTGCGGATCTTTCCCCGAGCCTCCGAGCTGGCCATGACGAACAGGTTCTTCCTGCGGGACGCCCTGCGGCGCATGCACGCGGCGGGCATCCGGCAGTTCCTCGACCTCGGCGCCGGTATCCCCACCGTCGGCGCGCTCCACGCCGTCGCCCAGGACCTGGACCCGGCCTGCCGCGTGCTCGCCGTCGACCGGGAGGCGGTCGTCGTCTCGCGCACCAGGGCGCTGCTCGCCGACAACCCGTTCGCGGACGTGGTCCAGGCCGACCTGCGGGATGTCGACCTCGTTCTCGGTAGCGCCCCGGGCCGTCGGCTCATTGACGGGGAAAAGCCGCTCGGAATTCTGGTCGGCGGTGTTCTGCATTTCCTTTCCGAGAGCGACGAACCGGAAAAGGCGATATTCGACTACCACCGGGAGGTCGCCCCCGGAAGTCACCTGGCCCTGTCCCACATCGTTTTCTCCCGGCAGGGCGACGACGGCTGCCCCCCGGGCGCGCGCGAGCGGATCGGCGACCTCTACGCCCGCAGTTCCGGCGCCCTGGAGTGGCGCACCCTCCCGGAGGTGGCCCGGCTGTTCGGCCCCTTCTCGCTGGTGGACCCGGGCCTGGCCCCCCTGGGGTGCTGGCGCACCGGTGAGTACGTGGCCGACTCGGCCAGCCCCCCGTTGCCCGCGGTGGCCGGATTGGCCCGCAAGAGATGAATCACTTTCCGATCCGGTGCGGGCACGGTTTCCTGGCGGACCCGTGGGCCGGCCCGGCGCCGGAAACCGGCTGCTGGCCGGTAACCTCCGAAAAAGCGGTCGGACCCGGTACCGTCAGGTGCTTCGGATGCTGTCAGACGTGTGGTGACGACGAGAGGTGCGGTTGTGCGATGCCCCAGCGGGTCGCCTGACGAGGACGGCCGTGACGCGACGGCCGCGACCCCCCACCGCCGGGTGGCCGGGGTCGTCCCGATGGCCTGGGGCGCGGTGCCGCAGCGTCGTTCCCGCTCGGGCGTTAGGGTCGAGCCCGTGAAGGGCGACGACGTGTGTCGGACCTCGGCCCGACTCCTGGTGCTGCCACGACCGGCGGGCGCGCTCTGATGTCCGAGCACACGGAGGGCCGGGTCCGGGATCTCCCCCCGGGCCAGGAGGTGGAGCGCCTGGATGCGGCCTGCGAGCGTTTCGGCCGTGACTGGGCGGCCCTGGTGTCCGGTACCAGCTACGTCTCCATGTCCAGATCGGAGATGGTCGAGTTCCTGAGCCGCCTCGCACGCCGTCTCCTCACCGCCCTGTCGACCGAACCCTTCGTGGCCCGGCCGGGCTGGGAGGTGGGCGCCGAGCTGGTCGAGGCCCACTTCACCTCTCCCGCCAGCATCGAACGGACGCTGGTGCTCGTCGGAACGGAACTCGTCGGTTCCCTGCCGGGCACGGACGTGCCCCGGGGCCGGGTCTCCGCCATCCAGGGAGCGGTCGCCGCGGGCTACGCCAACGCGCTCCGACAACGGACCCTGGAGGAACAGGAGGCGATCCGGGAGGCCGTCCTCGACGCGAGGCAGCAGGCCGAGGCGGCGCTGCGGGCCAGTGAGGCGCGGTTCCGGGCGCTGTTCAGCGACGCGGCCGTCGGCATCGGTCTCGCCGACCTCGACGGCACCTTCCTCGACGTCAACGTCTCGCTCCAACGGATGCTCGGCTACTCCCGGGACGAGTTGCTGCGCACGAACCTGCGCAAGTTCATGCACGCCGGGGACGCGGAGTCGACCTGGGAGGCGTACCGGCAACTCGCCAGGGGCGACCGCGAGTACTTCCAGGTGGACAAGCAGTTCTTCGGCAACGACGGTTCCGCCGTCTGGACCAACCTCACGATGTCCCTCGTCCGCGACGCCGACGGCCGGCCCCAGTACCTCGTCGCCATGGTCGAGGACGTCACCGACCGGCACGAGCTCCAGAACAGGCTCAAGTACCAGGCGCTCCACGACCCGCTCACCGGCCTGGCCAACCGGGCGTTGCTGCTCGACCGGCTGGCACGCGTCTTCAGCAACCCGCCCGTCGGACAACGGGTCGGCCTCTGCTTCCTCGACCTGGACGGCTTCAAGGTCATCAACGACAGCCTCGGCCACCACGTCGGCGACGAACTCCTGGTCGCGGTGGGACGCCGACTGGCCGAGTGCGTCAACGGCGAGCACTGCCTGGTGGCCCGGATGGGCGGTGACGAGTTCGTCGTCCTCGTCGAGGACTCCACGGGCACCGAGCAGATCGTGGAGCTGGCGGACCGGGTGCTGACGTTGCTCAACCAACCGATCCGGATCGGCGGCCACCAGCTGTCGGTGTCGGCCAGCATCGGCATCGTGGAGCGCCCGGTGGTCAGCGGGGAGTCCGCCGACCTCATCCGCGACGCCGACGTGACCCTGTACTGGGCCAAGTCCGAGGGCAAGAGCCGGTGGGCGGTCTACGACCCCGAGCGCAACGCTCGGGAGGTGGCGCGGTTCCGCCTGTCCGCGACCATGCCGGCGGCGCTGGAGCGGGAGGAGTTCTTCGTCGACTACCAGCCGCTCGTCCGCCTGGCCGACAACGCGGTCGTGGGCGTGGAGGCACTGGTGCGGTGGCGGCACCCGGAGCACGGCCTGCTCTCACCCGACCGCTTCATCGGGCTGGCGGAGGAGACCGGGCTGATCGTCCAGCTCGGTCGCTGGGTCCTGGAGCACGCCTGCCAGCAGGCCAGCCGCTGGCAGCGGGAGTTCGGTCCCGCCGCGCCCTACGTCAGCGTCAACCTGGCCGCCCGGCAGTCGCGGGACCCCGGCCTGGTCAACGACGTGGAGTCGATCCTGCGGGACACGGGTATCCCGCCGACCGGTCTCCAGCTGGAGCTCACCGAGAGCGCGGTCATGGGAACGGCCGACGACCAGCTCGACGCGCTCCGCCGCCTCTACGAGATGGGTGTGCGGATCGCCATCGACGACTTCGGCACCGGGTACTCGAACCTCGCCTACCTGCGACGCCTCCCGGTGCACGAACTGAAGATCGCCGGTTCCTTCGTGGAGGGGCTGCGCGCACCCGACAAGCCGGCGGACCCGGTGGACAAGCAGATCGTCGGCGCGCTGGTGACGCTGGCGCACGCGCTCGGCCTGACCGTCACGGCCGAGGGTGTCGAGACGAGGGCCCAGGCCGAGCGGTTGCGGGACATCGGCTGCGAGTCGGGGCAGGGCTGGTTCTTCGCGCGACCAGGGCCGCCGGAGACCATCAGCAGGTTCCTGCGGGAAGGGCTCTTCTGACCGGACCCCGTGCCACCGGCGGGGCGGCCTGGCGGTGGTGGTGACCTGCCCGACCAGCGCCAGGCCGGACCTCAGCTGGCGCGGCGGACCCGACGCCGGTCCCGGTGGTGGCGGCCGTGCTCCCGGTCGGAGAGCAGGATCGCCGAGTTCACCAGCGCCAGGTGGCTGAACGCCTGCGGGAAGTTCCCGACGAGCCGCTGACTCGCCGGGTCGTACTCCTCGGCGAGCAGCCCGACGTCGTTGGCGTGTCCCAGCAGGCGTTCGAACTCCTCGGTCGCCTCGGCCACCCGGCCGCCGAGCGCCAACGCGTCCACGTGCCAGAACGAGCAGGCGAGGAAGGCACCCTCCCCGCCGGGGAGGCCGTCCACCGCCGACACGTCCCGAGGAGTGGCGTACCGGGCGAGCAGGCCGTCCGTCCGCAGCCGCGTCTCCACCTCGCGGATCGTGCTCGCCATCCTCGGGTCGGTGGCCGGCAGGAAACCGACCGCCGGCATCAGCAGGGTCGCCGCGTCGACCTCGCCGCTGCCGTAGTACTGGGTGAACGCCCCCACCTCCGGGTTCCACGCCCGGGTGAGCACCTCCTCCCGGACCCGGTCCCGCACCGACCGCCACCGGTCGACGGGGCCCGGTAGCCCGTGGTCCTCGACCGCCCGCACCGCCCGGTCGAAGGCGACCCAGGTCATGACCCGGGAGTGGGTGAACCGCCTCGCCGGCCCCCGCACCTCCCAGAGGCCGTGGTCGGGTCGCCGCCACCGGGTCTCCAGATCGGCGAGCAGGGCCCGCTGCACCTCCCACGACTCGGCCGTGTCGCCAAGGCCGCGCTCCCTGGCCAGGTGCAGGGCGTCCATGACCTCGCCGTACACGTCGAGCTGGAGCTGCCTGTGCGCCGCGTTGCCGATCCGGACCGGCCGGGAGCCCTCGTAGCCGGGCAGCCAGTCGGCCGTCCACTCCACCAGCTGGCGCTCACCCCGGATGCCGTACGCGATCTGGAGGTCGCCAGGGTCCCCGGCCACGGCCCGCCGCAACCACCGCCGCCAGGCCGCCGCCTCCCCGTGGCAGCCGGTGCTGTCCAGCGCGAGCAGGGTGAGGGTGGCGTCCCGCAGCCAGCAGTAGCGGTAGTCCCAGTTCCGCACGCCCCCCAACCGTTCGGGCAGGGAGGTGGTCGGGGCGGCGACCATACCGCCGCTCGGACCGTAGGTGAGCGCCTTGAGCGTCAACAGGGAACGGCGAACGGGCTGCTGGTACGGGCCGTCGTAGTCGATCTGCTCGGCCCAGGTCCGCCAGAACCGTTCGGTCGTCACCAGGTCGGCCGCGACGTCCCGGGGTCCGGGCAGCTCCTCCGGGTCCGGGGACCACTGCATGGACCAGCGGAAGGTCCGCCCTCGGGACACCGGGAACCGGGTGTGGTGGGCGCGGGCCCCCGCCACCGCCACGGGCAGGGGGTCCCCGCGCAGGACAACGGTGTCCGGTCCGGCGACGGCGAGGATGCCCTCGACGCCCCCCTTCCGGGTGCGCCGGACCCACGGTACGGCGGCTCCGTAGGAGAACCGCACCACCCAGCGCATCTCCATCTCCACGCTGCCCCGTAGCCCGGTGACCGAGCGGACCAGCACCGGCTGGTGCGGTCCGCCGTGCGGCGCGGGCGGCATCGCGTCCACGACGAGCACCTGCCCGTCCGGGGTCTCGAACTCCGTCTCCAGCACCAGCGAGTCACCTCGGTAGCGGCGGCGGACCCGGCAGTCACCCGAGGTCGGGGTGAGCGCCCAGTAGCCGTGGCTGTGGTCGCCGAGCAGCCGCGCGAAGCAGGACCCCGCATCGAACCGGGGCAGGCAGAGCCAGTCCACCGAGCCGTCGCGGCCGACCAGCGCAGCGGTGCGGAGATCGGAGAGCAGGGCGTAGTCCTCCACCCGACCCGGACCGCCTCCCGGGACGGGGGACCACCCCGTCCCGGGAGCCCTCCGGTCGACGGCCATGGCCCGAGGCTAGGACGGCGGGGGCACTCCCGCATCCAGGTTCGCCGGCGCCGACCGACCTCGGATCTTCGCTGGTCTCCGTGCGGGCGCGGAGACCACGCGCCGCGCCGGACGCATGTCCCTCGGACGGGTGGGGCGGTGACGGGGCGTGGTTGGGGTGGCCACTGAGGAACGGCGCCGCGGCGCCCCGGTCAGCGCCGCCGCGTCCCGGGAGGGACCGGGCCGGCGGCCCCAGGACCGGCCACCGCCCGTGCCCACCGCCCGTGCCCACCGCGCGTGCCCCACCGCGCGGCACTCCGAGGTGGTGGGAGCCGAACAGCGGCACCCCGGCCATCCCACCCCGACACCCCGGCCATCCCACCCGACCGCTGGGGCCGAGGGGAGTTCGTGGTCAGTCTGCCCAGCCCGCCCGGGACGCGCCCGGGTGCGGGCGGGCGGCGCTCTCCACCGTCGTGGTCACCCGACGGTCGGGGTGGCGACGACATGCGGCCCGGCCCCGGCCGCTCGCCTGTCCGCGCGGAACGGCCAGGTCCTAGGCTGCCCAGGTGCCAGCCCGCCGGTCCGTCGATCCCCACGAACTCCGAGCCGCCGTCACGGCCGTCGCGCCCTGGCTGCGCGGCGAGGCTCCCGAACCCGACCGCCGCGTCCTGGGACAGGCGGTCCGGCTCAGCCTCCGCACCCTGGCCGCCGTCGCGCCGGGCGGGGCCATCGAGGTGCGCGTACCCCCCTTCGCCGCCGTCCAGTGCGGGGAGGGGCCGACCCACAGCCGTGGAACGCCGCCCAACGTGGTCGAGACGGACGCCAGGACGTGGCTGGACCTCGCCACCGGCCGTGCGGAGTGGGACGAAGCGGTGGACTCGGGGCGTGTCTCGGCCTCCGGGAACCGCGCTGACCTGCGAGCTTGGCTACCGATGGTGAAACCGGACGAGTAGGTCGGCGACATGCCTGGCTGGCCCAATTCGCGGCTCGCGGTGCGGTGCCGGGAACGAGTCGGCTTACACTCGAAGACGAACGTGGCGATCCCGGGTGGTCCTCCGCGGCGCGTCCCGCGTCCGGCCCCGGGCACGCCGAGGCATCCAACTCCGTTGTGAGGGAGTTTCCGGTGGTCACCCACCAGCCCGCGGCCGCAAGTGGGTCGCCGTGCCGTTCCGAGTCCTCCGCTACCCCCGTCCCGCCGGGCGTGGCCGCCCAGCCAGGCGACGTGGAGCGGGACGTTCCGCACGAGGAGTGCGGGGTCTTCGGTGTCTGGGCTCCCGGCGAGGAGGTGGCGAAGCTCACCTACTACGGCCTGTACGCCCTGCAACACCGGGGTCAGGAGGCGGCCGGCATCGCGGTAGGGGACGGCTCCAAGCTGGTGGTCTACAAGGACCTCGGCCTGGTCAGCCACGTCTTCGACGAGCAGGTGCTCTCCTCGCTGCGGGGTCACGTCGCCGTCGGCCACAACCGGTACTCGACCACCGGCTCCGGCAGCTGGGAGAACGCCCAGCCCACGTTCCGGACCACGGCCACCGGCAGCGGTCTCGCGCTGGGCCACAACGGCAACCTCGTCAACACCGCGGAACTGGTTGAGCGGCTCCGCGAGCTGACCGAGGGCACGGGCGACGGTGACGGGCGGACCGCCCGGCGGCGGGACGGCAACCCCGAGGCCACCACCGACTCGGACGTCGTCTGCGCGTTGCTGGCGGCCGCCGCCGCCGACACCGGGCTGGAGAACGCCGCGCTGGAGCTGCTGCCCGCCCTGCGGGGAGCGTTCTCGCTCGTCTTCTCCGACGAGACCACCCTCTACGCGGCCCGCGACGCCCAGGGCGTCCGACCGCTCTGCCTCGGCCGGCTCGACCGGGGATGGGTCGTCGCCAGCGAGACGGCCGCCCTCGACATCGTGGGCGCGTCCTTCGTGCGCGAGGTCGAACCGGGCGAACTGGTCGCCATCGACGCGGAGGGACTGCGCAGCAGCCGCTTCGCCCCGCCGGAACCCAAGGGCTGCGTCTTCGAGTACGTGTACCTGGCCCGCCCGGACAGCACCATCTCCGGCCGTTCCGTGCACGCGGCCCGGGTCGCCATCGGGCGGCGGCTGGCGATCGAACACCCCGTGGACGCCGACCTGGTCATCCCGGTCCCGGAGTCCGGCACCCCCGCGGCGGTGGGCTACGCGCAGGAGTCGGGCATCCCCTACGGCCAGGGTCTCGTCAAGAACTCCTACGTCGGCCGGACGTTCATCCAGCCTTCCCAGACCATCCGGCAGCTGGGCATCCGGCTCAAGCTGAACCCGCTGCGCGACGTCATCCGGGGCAAGCGCCTCGTGGTGGTCGACGACTCGATCGTGCGGGGCAACACGCAGCGCGCGCTGGTGCGCATGTTGCGCGAGGCCGGTGCCGTCGAGGTGCACGTCAGGATCGCCTCCCCGCCGGTCCGCTGGCCCTGCTTCTACGGCATCGACTTCGCCTCCCCGGCCGAGCTGATCGCGAACGGGATCGACGAGGACGGGATTCGCCGGTCCATCGGAGCCGACTCGCTCGGTTACGTCTCACTGGACGGGCTGATCGCCGCGTCCGAGCAGCCCAGGACCAGGTTGTGCGCCGCGTGCTTCGACGGCGACTACCCGATCCCGCTGCCGGCCGACCGCATGATCGGCAAGTTTCTGCTCGAGGGTCTTGACGGTGGCGCGGAACGCGGAGTGGCCGGTCCCGCGGAGCCAGCACAGCCGCAAGGCAACGGCGCGGCCGACGCGCTACGTCGGCCATGAGTAAGCATCGGTCGTGAACGGACGTCTCACCGCCGATGAGGCGTCGACCTGGGAAAGGTGGATGGCGACCGCGCGCGTGTGACGCCACGGGCCGCCCCGCGAGGGCGATGACCGGGAATCACCGCGCGTAGCGTGGCCGACGAGATTTTGTCAGCAGATGACATGGAGCCAGTTGTGACTGCCCAGCCCGAGATGTCCAGCGCCACCTATGCCGCGGCCGGAGTCAGCATCTCCGCGGGGGACGAAGCCGTGGAACGGTTGAAGCCGTGGGCGGCCAAGGCCACCCGGCCAGAGGTGATGGGGGGCCTCGGGGGGTTCGCGGGCCTGTTCAAGCTGCGCCTCGACCGGTGGCGGGAGCCGGTGATCGCCTCGTCCACCGACGGGGTCGGCACCAAGATCGCCATCGCCCAGGCGCTCGACATCCACGACACGGTGGGCATCGACCTCGTCGCGATGGTGGTCGACGACCTGGTCGTGTGCGGTGCCGAGCCGATGTTCCTCCAGGACTACATCGCCGTCGGCAAGGTCGTGCCGGAGCGGATCGCCGAGCTGGTCAAGGGCATCTCCACGGGGTGCGTCCAGGCGGGGTGCGCGCTGTTGGGCGGTGAGACCGCCGAGCACCCGGGCATGATGGCCGCCACCGACTACGACCTGTCGGCGACCGGCGTCGGGGTCGTGGAGGAGGACGCCCTGCTCGGGCCGGACCGGGTGCGCCCCGGTGACGCCGTGATCGCCCTGGGCTCCTCCGGCCTGCACTCCAACGGGTACTCGCTGGCCCGGCACGTGCTGCTGGACATCGCTCGGGTCCCCCTCTCCGGGCACGTCGAGGAGTTCGGTCGCTCGCTGGGGGAGGAGCTGCTGGAGCCGACCCGCATCTACGCCAAGGACTGCCTGGCGCTGATCGCCGAGACCGAGGTCCGGACCTTCGCGCACGTGACCGGGGGCGGTCTCGCCGGCAACCTCTCACGGGTGATGCCCGAGGGGCTCACCGCCGTGGTCGACCGGGGCACCTGGACGCCCTCGCCCGTCTTCTCGATGATCCAGCAGCGCGGCAGGGTCGGCCGGGACGAGATGGAGCAGACCTTCAACATGGGGGTCGGCATGGTCGCCGTCGTGGCCGCCGAGGAGGCCGACCGCGCGCTGGCCGTGCTCACCGCCCGGCACGTGCCCGCCTGGGTGGCCGGCGAGGTCCGCCGGACCCCGGACGTGGTCGGGGATGACGAGAACCGGCCAGCCGTCCTGCTGACGGGGGAGCACCCCCGGTTCTGACCGGTGGGCGGGAACGTCCGGCCGAGGCCGGTGCGGTCCCGCCCGGCCACTTCCCCGCACCCGGCGGGTGCCACCGCGTGCGCGGCGGGGCCGTGGGTCGCCGCGTGCGGGTGAGCGCGGGTTGGGAGTTCGTCCGACACCTTCGTGAACTCGTCGCGCACCCCCGGCTGGCCGTGCGCCCACCTGGTGATCAGGGGCCGGAGGCCGTCCAGCGGAGCGCGGGACGAGGTGGGGACGCCCTCGGCCCCTCGTGGGCGGGTGCCCGCGCCAGCCGTCGCGGGCACCCCGGAAGCGGCACCCCGGGGCCCGCGCCGGTGGGCCCCCGGCTCCGTGTCGCCCCCGTCGAGCAGCGCGACGCCGGTCCGCCCGCACCGGGCCCGCCGAGGTGAGATCCCACGTACCGGGTTGTTGGGGAGGACCGGCGGTGCGGCGCGCCTGACGGGCCTGGTGGGATGCCCCTCGGCCACCTCGGCCCGCGCAGCGGCCGGACTACCTCGGGCCGCCGGGCACACCACTCGCGAGCGCGCCCGCCGCTCGGAGGGTGGGCCGCGTCAGGCGGCGACCAGACGCGGAGGCCGACCGATCAGGGACGCGGATCCAGCGGCCTGGCCGCACCGTGGACGGGGAGAGCGGACACCGCCGGTGCGACGTCGTCGGCACGAGAGCCGGCACCCCCAGTCGCCGCGCGCGAGGCGGCGGTGCACCGGACGAGCCCGGCCGTGCCGGAGGCCTGCGAGATCCGGCGGAGCGCGTCGCCGCCGGAGCGGCGTGGTGCCCCGGACCAGGACAGGCTGGATCGCCGCCGCACCGAAGCCCGGTGGGCGGGCGGCACCGGACCAACTTCGGCAACACGCGCGACAGGACCAGGCTTCTCACCTGGTCCTGTCGCGTGTGGTGCTTGCTGCTCCGGCAAGGCCCCGTAGTACAAGGACCCCGGACCCGTGACGAGACCCGACGATTCGAGTGGCTGCCACAACACCCCCACGGGGTTCTCACCCCGTCGTTCGGTTGAGCAGTCAACCGAATCAGCGGCGGTATTCGTCGTACCAGTCGTCGTACGAGTCATCGGGTCGGTCGTTGTCCGACCGGTCGCCAGAGGACCCGGTGCCCGACAGCTCGCGCTGTAGGGCATCGAAGTCCGTGGCGGGGGTGTTGTACTTGAGCTCCCGGGCCACCTTTGTCTGCTTGGCCTTCGCTCGGCCGCGCCCCATGGCTCGACCCCCTCGCACAGGAACGGGGCGGCCGGGGGAACGGCGGCCCCGTATCGTCTCGACAGCTTTTCCTGCCCACTACCGTACCGTGACTGCCGGGGTAGATGCGACGTGGCATCCGTTCTACGTGACGCAGTCCCCACCGCCCACCCCCACCGTCCCTGCTCATGACAGGATTTGCTCGTGCCTCGTCCGTTCGTCGCCTACCTCCGGGTGTACGAACCGTTGTCCGCCTTCCACGGGGAGTCACGTTCGGCCGTGGAACGGGCGTTACGGGACGGCCCGCTCGATCCGGGAACCGTGGGCGACTGGGAACGCGAACTGTGGTTGCGTTCACAGACTTCCCAGCCGCGTCGGCTGCTGCCCCTCGACGGCCCTGACGGCGCGGGCCCCGGGCAGCACGTCCCCGGAGTCCTGGTCCTCGATCCGGAGGACGTCGCCGGCTACCCCTCGGTGGAGGTCGGCCCCGGCCCGCTCGTCTGCCCGCAGGACGTCCGCGCCAGGGCGGCGGCCGGCCTGGTCGGGTTCCTCGGCAGCGCGAGCCCCCCGCTGCTGCGCGCCGCCGTCGACGTGCCACCCGAGGTGGCGCGGGCGCGGGCGACCGCGGCGGTCTCCGGGGTGCTGGGCGGCGCCGTCCACGTCGTCACGGCGACCTGGCGCGTCCCGCTGCCGTGGTTCGCCCTGGTCCGGCAGGAGGAGCGCCAGGTGGTGCTGACGCCGCTGGGCGACGCGAACCGGCGGGTGTGTTGGCGGGTGCCGATGGTGCGCGCGTTGGAGCGGGCCGAGGAGGCCCGCCAGCGGCTGGAGGACACGCTCGGCACCGACGGGCCGGCGGCGCTGCTCCGGGACACCTCCCGCTGGCTCGACCACTTCGACCCGGGTTCGGCCGTGGAACTCGACTACGGCGGGCTGGTCCAGCTGCTCGACGACGACACCCTCACCGACGACACCTCGGCGGCCGACGTCCAGGAGGCGCTCGCCGCGCTCGGCGGCGAGAACCCGGAGGAGGTCGCCATCCGGTACGAGAAGCTGCGGGACTTCTGGACCGAGGTGGCCACCCGCGAACGGCTCAACTGAGGACGCCAGGGAGCAGCCGCACCGAGCCGACCCGGCGGCCGCCGCCCTCGACGGGCACCTCCGCGAGTTCCGCCAGTTCCGGGGTCCAGGTCACCCCCAACGCGCGAAGCGCGCCCACTCCGACGGGCTGCCGGGCGCGGGACGCCCCGTCGTCGATCTTGAGGGCGGCGACCCGGCCGTCCGGCAGCGCCAGCGCCCACGCCCCCTCCGCGCCGATCTTGCACAACAACCCCGGGACCGCCGACATCAGCAGGGTGTCCTCGCGGCCGGTTCCGGCCACCAACCGGGGGTGAGCGCGCATCGCGTGCGCGATCCGCGCCTCCTGGCTGCCCGCCGGCGCGGTGACGAGCCGGGCGTAGGCGCGGGCCAGTCCGGTGAGGGACAGCGTGAACAGGGGCGCGCCGCACCCGTCGACCCCGGGCGGCCCCGGCTGCTCACCGGTCAACTCGGCGATGGTCTCGGACACCGCCGCCGTCAGCGGGTGCTCGGCGGACAGGTAGTCCTCGGTCGGCCACCCGTTGCGCACGCAGGTGGCCAGCATCGCGGCGTGCTTGCCGGAGCAGTTCATCGTCACCGCCGCCGGCCCGCCGCCCGCCGCCAGCACCCGGTTCCTGGCCGAGGGGAACAACGGGAGGTCCGGTGGGCACCGCAGCGCGGCCTCGGTCAACCCGTAGGTGGCCAGCAACCCCCGGACCCGGGCCACGTGGTCGGGCTCGCCGCTGTGCGAGGCGCACGACAGCGCGAGGTCCGCGTCCGAGAGGGGGGCGAAACCGGCGCGCAGCAGGGCGAGCGCCTGGAAGGGCTTGTTGGCCGACCGGGGCGAGACCGGGGCCAGGACCTCCCCGAGGCAACCGGCATCCCGCCCGTCCGCGTCCAGCAACGCCACCGAGCCGTGGTGGACGCTCTCCCGAAAACCTGACCTGACGACCTCTACGAGGGGCACGCTCATCACGGGGATGCTACGGACCGCCCCCCACCGGGCCCGTCACTCGGTCAGGACCGCGACCAGCGCCCCGTGCTCGGGGGCCGCTCAGCCGGGCTCCTGACCGGGGGTGTGCCGTTCCCTGGCGAGCAGTTCGTCGACCGAGGCCCTGCCCTCCCGGTACCTGCGCGCGATCTCCTCGTTCAGGGTGTCCACCACGGTCTGCACCTGGCGCCGGCGCAGGGACACCGACTCCTCCTCCGCCGAGTAGCCCTCGGCGGCCTCCGCCAGCTTCTCGTCCGGCAGCGAGGTGACGTCCGAGAGGTCCACGTCGGACACCAGCGCCTCGACGTGGCGCCGGTGGGACTCCGCCCTGGAGGGCTCCGGGTTCTGGTAGCGCCCGGAGCCCGTCGCCGGGCCGATCGCGTTGCGGGACAGGATCAGGGCGAGCTGTTCCACCACGGACGCGGAACCGCCCTCGGCGCGTCGCCGCTGCTCGGCCACCACGATGTCGATGCGCGCGTGCAGCAACCGGCGCAGGTACGACAGGTCCGTCTCCTCCTGCGCCGCCTCGTCCCGCAGGTCACGAACCTCCGCCAGCGACCTGTCACGAACGCCGGTCAGGTAGTCGGGGGCCAGTACGCGGTCGATCCTCCTGCGCCCACCGGGTCGTACCTCGATCATGTCGACACCTTCAGCCTCATCGTCGTGCCCACCCAAGTCCGATGCGGTGTTCGCCCGTGGGGCCGCTCGCCGTCCGGTGCGCCCACGGTTCAGTCGCCGTCCACGGCGCGTACTCCGAGGAACTCGCGCGCCGCCGTGGGGGAGAGCGGGGGGCGCTGCGCGATCCTGGCCAGGCCGGCCGCCCTGGCCACCAGTTGCGCATTGTTCCGCACCCGCTCCCCGGCGGCATAGGACAGTGTTCCCTGCATACCCACCCGGAGGTGCCCGCCGACAGCGAGGGCGGCCAGCATCACCGGCAGCCCCACCCGCCCGAGCCCCATCACGGACAGGCTCGCTCCCGGCGGGAGCAGCCTGGCCGCCGCCACGACGGTGTCCGCGTCGCCGGGCATCCCACCGGGGAGCCCCATCACCAGGTTGACGTGGACCCGTCCCACCGGTGGACCGTGCTCGGCCAGCAGGCGGCGCAGGGCCGCGAGGTGCCCCAGGTCGTACGCCTCGTACTCGGGGACGATCTCGCGGTCCCGCATCCGGCGGTGGCACTCGACCACGAAGGGCCAGCGGTTGACGAGGACGTCGTCGCCCACGTTGACGGACCCGAGGGGGCAGGACGCCATGTCCGGCATCGCCTCGAGCACCCGGAGCCGCTCGTCCTCGCCGACCGCGCCGACGGCGGCGGTCGCGAGCTGGACCACCAGTGCCGTCTCCGCGCGGAGCGCGGAGACGGTGTCGATCAGCCGACCCAGGTCCAGGGACGGTTCACCTCCCGGGGCCCGCACGTGCACGTGCGCCCTGCTGGCCCCGACCCGCTCGCAGTCCCGCGCCGTCGCCACCAGTTCGTCCAGGGACACCGGCAGGTTCGGCACCTCGGCGGGGCGGTGGACCGAACCGGTCGGGGCGACCGTGATGATCGTGCCGGGCTCGGGCGGTCGCGCCGTCGGAGAAGCCATTCCGGAATCTTGGCACAGGCGGCGGAACGCGATCGAGAAGCCGCCCATCAAGATCAAATCCCCCGGGTCGGGGCCCGTCGCCCGGCGAACGGCTCAGCCCCGCAGGCGCTGCGCCGCGATCCGCCCGGGCGGATCGCCGGCCTCCGGCGGCACCGAGTCCGGATCCACCGCCGCGGCGACCTCGCGTTCGGGGATCCCGGCGGTGAGCTCACGTTCGACCGGAACCGACCGCTTGACCAGGGCCAGCGCGATCGTCCCCAACTCGTGGTGCCGGACGACGGTACCGACCCGGCCGACCGACCTGCCCTCCGAGCTGACCGGGTCGCCCGGCTCGGGCAGCAGTTCCGGCGTCCCGTCGAGGTGCAGCAGCAGCAGACGGCGGGGCGGACGGCCCACGTTGTGCACCTTCGACACGGTTTCCTGGCCCCGGTAGCAGCCCTTGGCGACGTGCGCTGCCCCCCCGATCCAGCCCAGCTCGTGCGGGATGCTCCTGCCGTCGGTGTCCAACCCGGCCCTGGGGCGGAGCGCCGCGACCCGCAGCGACTCGTACGCCCAGCTGCCCGCGGGGCGCGCGCCGAGCTCGACGAGACGACGCCACCAGTCGAGCAGCTCGCCACGCGGCACGAGCAGGTCGGCCGTCGGACCGGTGCGCCAGCCCACGACCCGGACCAGGCCACCTCCCGGGAGGGCGGCGACCGGGGTCAGGTTCGGGTCGGACAGCGGGGCCGGGGTGGAACCGAGGACGCCCTCCAGGATCGTGGGGACCGCTGGCCCGACCACGGACAGCACCGCGTACTCGTCGCTGGCGTCCCTCGGCTCCACCTTCGACCAGAACCGCATCTCCTCCAGGTACTGGAGCACCGGCTGGTTGGCCTGCTGGCGGGCCCCGGTCACGGTGCTGCCGGGGTCGGTGTCCATCCACACGCAGCCGTCGAGGTGGGCCAGCACCAGGTGGGTCTCGACCCGCCCCTGGCTGTCGAGGATGAGCGCCTCGGTCCCCGCCCCGTCGGGCAGTTCGGTGACGTGCTGGGAGATCAGCAGGTGCAGCCAGCTGAGCCGCTCCTCGCCGGGAACGGCGATGACCTGCCGGTGGGAGCGGTCCACCACGACGGCACCGGTCTCCGCGGCCCGCTGCTCGACGAAGGGATCGCCGAAGTGCCAGGGCACCGCGCTGTCCGGCGAATCGTCCGGGGCCGGCACCGCCTTCGGCAGCTCCAGCAGGGGGGAGCGGTAGGTGGTCGAGGACCCGCTGGTCGGGTCTGCCATGAGTTCAGTCCTCCGATTCGGTGGCCGCGAGCCCGTCGGGCACCGGAAGCCCCGGCGCGGGTTCGGTCGGGCCGTCGGCACGGCGGCGTTCCCGACGAACCGCACCGGGTGGGCTGGTTGGTCCCACGAGGCCCACCCGCCCGATGGTAACCACCTCCGGGACGGGCCCGGGGAGTTCGGCTGGCTGTTCCCACCGCCCACCGGGTGCGGCCACCGAGGTCGTATCGTCTGTGCCCATGACCGTGCTGGCGCTGTTGGACGGAACGATCGTCGACCACACCGCCCCCCTGCTGCGAGCGGACGACCTGGGTCCGCTGCGCGGGGACGGCGTCTTCGAGACGATCCTGGTCGTCGACGGCCGGCCCCGTGAGCTGGGTCCCCACCTGGAGCGGCTGGCCCGGTCGGCGGCGCTCCTCGACCTCTCCCCGCCGCCCAGGGCCGACTGGGAGCGAGGCGTCGAGGCGGTGCTGGGCGCGTGGCGCGAGCCGGGGGAGATGGCCCTCAGGCTCGTGTGCACCCGGGGCGTCGAGGGCGGCGACGGCACACCGACCGCCTGGGCGATGGGCACCGCCGTCTCGCCGGAGGTGCTGCGCAGGCGGGAGCAGGGCGTCTCCGTGATCACCCTGGACCGGGGGTACGCCCCCGACCTGGTGGAGCGGGCGCCGTGGCTGCTGCTGGGCGCGAAGACGCTCTCCTACGCCGTCAACATGGCCGCGCTCCGGGAGGCGGCCCGTCGGGACGCCGACGAGGTCGTCTTCGTCGCGACGGACGGGAGCGTGTTGGAGGGGCCCACGTCCACGGTCGTGCTGGCGGAGGGGCGCCACCTGCGGACCCCGCCGCCGGACAGCGGCATCCTCGTCGGCACGACCCAGCTGGCCCTGTTCCGGGCGGCGGAACGCGCCGGGTTCACGACCAGCGTCGAGCCGGTCGGCGTGGACGAGCTGGCGGGCGCCGACGGTCTCTGGCTCGTGTCGAGCGTCCGGCAGTTGACCCAGGTCAGGACGCTGGACGGGCGGGAACTGCCGGACACGGGGACGCGGGCGGCGCTGCACTCCGAGCTCACCGACCTGCTCGCCTCGGAGTACCGGGTGTGAGACCGGGAGAGCGCCCTCCCCGACCGCGCCCGGACACCCGGTGTCCCTCGTGGGGGTGATCGGGCCGGGCGGGCGGGGCACCGGGCGCCGGTGGGCGCCCGACCGCCTCGACGTCGGGGGACCCCGTCAGCCGACGACGCGGCGCAGGCGCGCCGAGATGTGCGGCTGGGGCGGCTGACCGGCCAACGACCGCTCCTCGACGTAGGCGAGGTCACCGTCCTCGACGATGCCGTACAGCCGGTGCGCCGAGCTGACCTCCTCGGCGGACGCGGTCCGCACCACGGTGTCGGTCGTCAGCTCCCAGGAGGTCTGGTTGCGCTGCCGCCCGTAGAAGATCTCCGCCACACCACCGGAGTGGGTCAACAGCAGTTCGATGGTGTCGTCCGGCTGCGGACGCCACCAGCCGACCTCCCGGGCACCCGGTCCGATCAGCTCGCCGTCCTGGTCCAACAGCCAGGAACGCGCCTCGTAGTAGAGGAACGGTCGCCCGTCGTGGGCGAAGGTCACCTGCTGGCGGTACTGGTAGGGCTCGTCGAGCGACGGGTGCTCCGCGACGCCGTCGCCGCGCCACACGCCGACCAGCGGCAGCAGGGACAGGCAGGCGTCGTTCAGGTTGGGCCCGAGCCGGAGGTTCGCGGTGTCCGGAGTCGACGGGAGGTCGTCGAACTCGGGGATGTTCCGGTCCCGTGTGCTCGCGGCGCGCTCATCGGCCCTGCGCACCGCCTCGTCGCCACTGCGGGTCCCTGGCTCGTCTGGCGTCGACATAGCTACTTCAGCAATCCCGGGTCAGCGCTGGTCGGAGTACAGCCGGTAGATGACGTACACGGCGAACCACAGTACGAGCACCGTGGCGAGCCCCAGCAGACCGGTGAAGAACCATTCCCATCCCACGTGCCGAGCATACCCATGAGGTCGTCGGCCACGACGGGAACCGTGGGCGAGGTCGCGGTGGACCAGGCCCGTGGCGGGGCCGGCGCCGCCGGGAACCCCGGCGTGGCGCCGGCCGCCGCGATCAGGTCAGGACGACGTCCGTGCGGTGGACGCCGACACCGTCGGCGGTGACCAGTGCCTCGCCGGTCCCCGAGCGGTGCAGGGCCCGCACCCGCCAGGAACCCGGGGCGGCGTAGAAGCGGAAGTCGCCGCTACCGGCGGAGACGACCTCGGCCGTGAACTCGCCTCCGCTGTCGAGCAGCCGGACGTACGCGCCACCCACCGGCTCGGACCCGGCCAACACGCGCCCGGTGACGACGACCTGGTCCCCGCTGTCCCGAGTCGGCTCGGCCGACTGCGGGGGAGCTCCGCAACCCTCCATCGTCAGGACACCTCCGAGGGGTTCGAGACGGGGACCCCGACCAGCGAGCCGTACTCCGTCCAGGAGCCGTCGTAGTTCTTCACGTCCTGGTGGCCGAGCAACTCCCGCAGCACGAACCAGCTGTGGGAGGAGCGTTCGCCGATCCGGCAGTAGGCGATGGTCGGCCGGGAGCCGTCCAGCCCGGCCTCCTCGTACAACGCCCTCAGTTCCTCGTCGGACTTGAAGGTCCCGTCCTCGTTGGCCGCCTTGCTCCAGGGCACGTTGATCGCGCTGGGGATGTGGCCGGCCCGCTGGGCCGCCTCCTGCGGCAGGTGAGCCGGCGCCAGCAACCTGCCGGCGAACTCGTCGGGGGAGCGGACGTCGACGAGGTTCTTCACGTTGATCGCGTCGACGACCTCGTCGCGGAACGCCCGCAGCGAGAGGTCCTGTTCTGAGGCGGTGTAGGTGGTCGCCTCCCGGACCGGGACCTCCTTGGTCAGCTCCCGCCCGTCCAGCTCCCACTTCTTGCGGCCGCCGTCGAGCAGCCGCACGTCCCGGTGCCCGTAGAGCGTGAAGTACCAGTAGGCGTACGCGGCGAACCAGTTGTTGTTGCCCCCGTAGAGCACGACGGTGTCGCTGTTCGCGATGCCCTTCTCGGACAGGAGCTTCTCGAACCCGGACCGGTCCACGAAGTCGCGTCGGACGTGGTCCTGGAGCTCCTCCCGCCAGTCCAGCCGGACGGCGCCGGGGATGTGACCACCGTCGTAGGCGGTGGTGTCCTCGTCCACCTCGGCGAACACGACCCCCTCGGTGTTCAGGTTCCGTTCGGCCCATTCGGTCGAGACCAGGACTTTCTCGCGGCTCATCTGGCGGCTCCTCGGTTGTTCGGTGGGTGTCAGGGGCTGTCGGTCATGGGGTGCCCGGTCGGCTCGGTGCGCGTGCTCCTCGTGACGACGACGCGCCGGACCAGCGCGTGCAGCTCGCACCCGAGGCAGAGACCGAACACGGCGTTGAGCAGGGCCGCGGCCAGGGCGACGGCGGTGGCGACGACTCCGAGCAGCGTGAGTCCGCTCGCGTAGCCGACCAACCCGAGCAGGGAGAAGGCGAAGCCCACCCCCTGGGCGAACCGGACCGGACCGCTGTCCTCCCGGTCCGCTTCCGACCGCAGCCGTGGCTGGATGGTCCTCCGGTAGAGATGCCCCCACGGGTTGAGCCGAAGACTCACGAACGCGCACATCGCGAACAGCACCACCTGCGCGGCCAGCAGGCGCCAGCTCCCGGTGAGCAGGACGATTCCCAGGACCACACTGGTGATCAGGGCGGAGAACCGCGCACCGCGCGGGTCGACGGTCTGCTCAACGGACATGCTGGCCCTCCTGACGGTGAGAAGACATCTCGGCGAAGTCCGTCAGGGGCGGTGGGGGACGACCCGCGCGCGGCGGACACGGCGTGGCCGGTCGGGCCACCGCTCGTATCGCGCGGCTGGGCTGCTGCTACCGCCCGGTCAGCAGGTGCGACACAGGCTGCTCGCGACGCGGCACAGGTCAACCGCCCGTCGCTTGGTCAGCAGCAGTACATGCACGTGTCCGAGGTTACCCGAACGCCCGGGGCGCGGGAAGGCTTCCCACCATCCGAAACGGCCGTCCACGCGCCGGTTGTCAGAACCACCGGGAGCCCCGGGCCAGCGGCGGGCTCCCACCAGCCCGGTGTTCGACGGGTCCGAAGAGGAGCCGTGCCGGGTGCTCGGGTGGGTCAGGTCGGGCCAGCGGCGGGAGGAGGGGGCGCCAGCAGGGGAGCCAACGCCTCGGCGAGCGCCTCCCCCTTCGGGACACCGGCGAAGCGGAAGGCCTCGGTGCCGTCGGCCCGCAGCACGAGAGTGGTCGGTGTCCGGCTGACCCGGAGCCGTTCTCCGACCTCGGGTGCGCTGCCCAGGTCGAGCTCGGTGTGGCGCAGCCCGGGGGTCGACCGGGCGAGCCGCGCCAGCACGACCCTGGTGTGCCGGCATGGGGCGCAGAAGGTGCTGGAGAGCTGGACGAGGGCCACGTTGGCCGGGCGACCATCCTCCTCGGGCTCGGCGAGCAGCCGGGCGGCCAGCTCACGGACGCGTTCCGGCAGGCCTGTCACCGTTTCCACTCCCTTCCGAGGCACGCGGGGCCGGCCCTGCCACGCCCGGTGGGCCATCCCCAACCCCCCGGCGCCGACCAGGGCCGCCAGCAGCCCGACGAGTCCCGAGTGCAGCGCCGCTCACCCGTTCCGGATCACCACGTCGGTGGCGGAGCCCGCCACCAGCAGCGCCCCGCTCTCCACCCGCACGGCGGTGGGCGTGACGTCGAGCGGGAGGTTGCCAGCCTCCACCGTCGTGCTGAACGAACCCAGCAGGGACTGCTGGAGCTGGGGTGCGAGCTCCACGGGGCCCGTGCCGCCGGGATCGACCGCCAGCCGGCTCGGGGAGATCGCCACCTGGGTGCCGCCGGTGAGCGAGATGGTCCCGATCACCGAGACCTCCACCTGCTCGCCGGCCAGGTCGATGGACCCGGTCAGCTGCACGGCGGCAGTGGTGGCGTCACTGGCCGTGGCGGCCCCGTCGCCGGCCTCGTCGCCCCCCTCGGCAGCCTCCTCGACCTCCTCGGGGGGAGCGGGTTCGATCCGCAGGTCGGGGATGCCGATCACCCGGCCGAGGTCGCTGGCCCGGAGGCGGACCCGGCCCTCGACCTCGTCGATGCGCACCTCCTGGAGGGAGCCGCCGATGACGTCGGACAGCGAGAGCCGCACGTGGCGGAGGGTGGCCTCGACACCCACGTCCCGCAGCTCACCGACCGGGACCCCGTTCGCCGAGACCTGGACGTCCCGGAAGTCGCCCGCCGCCGCCTGGGTGAGGAACGGGAAGCCGTTCACCCGCACCTCGGGGTCGTCCGCGAGGCCGAGGACGTTGCGGAGCCGGTTGGACACCTGGTACTCGGCGGCGGCCGCCGCGCCGAAGTCGGCGACCACGAGGAGCCCGGCCAGGATGACGATCGCGATGACTAACTTCTTCAACCGGACATTCCCGTCTTGATGAGGTGGCGGTGGCGAGTCGGGGGAACCGCGTGGTCGAGCAGCCACTCGGCGACCCGGTCGGCGACGGCGGGGGTCATGCCGCCCTCGCCGTGGCCCATGTCCCGTTCGAGCCACAACTCGCCGTGTTCCCCGGCGGCGTCGTGCAGCGCCACGGCGTGGTCGGTGGGCAGGTAGTGGTCCCGTTCTCCGTGCAGGAGCAGCAGCGGGGTCGGTGCGACCCGGTCCGCGACCTCGACAGGGGAGAGCGGGACCTCCCGCCACGGAGCGCCGAGTCGGACCCCCAGCGACCTGGCCACCAGCCGCCCGGCCGGCTGCTCCAGCAGCCAGTGCACGCGGCGCATGGGAGCGGTCTCCCGGACCCACCAGCGAGCGGGACCGCTCACCGCGCAGACGGCCTGGGGGCGGTGGGCGGGGTCGCTCAGCGCGGTGTGCCGGAGCACCACGGCGGCGCCGAGGGAGAACCCGAGTGTCGCGACGTGCCGGAACCCGCAGTTGCGGGCGAACTCCACCGCGGCGGCGATGTCCAGGACCTCCCGGTCGCCCACGCTCGTGGCGCCGCCGGACCGGCCGTGCCCGCGGAAGTCGAAGGCGAAGACCGCCGCGCGCCTGGCGAGCCGGCGCAGGAGGCGGTCCATCGCCGGGGTGGCGCTGTGGTTGGTGAATCCGTGCGCGACCACGATGGCGGTGTCGGGGCGGCCGGGGGCCGGGCAGCCGGCCGAGGGACCGGGCAGGTGTACGCCACGTAACCGCACGCCGTCGTTCGTCACGGCTGTGACATGCGCGGTCAGCTCTCGTTTCGGGCGGGTCACAGTGCTTATACTCCCTCATGTTCGGAGGGCAACGAGGCCTGGTACGCCGGTCGTGACGTTGCTCGCCGTGGCCGGCACGAAGGGAGGCCACGGCATGGCTGGTTTCGAGATTCTGCTCCTCACCTCCGCCCCGAATCCGCACGCCGTCCTACCGGCGCTGTCCCTGCTGCCGCACTGGGTGCAGGTCGCTCCCCCGGAGCCCACCACGCTCATCGACCGCAGGTCCAGCGATCTCATCCTGGTGGACGCCACCACCGACCTGGCCGAGGCGCGACGGCTCTGCGCCCTGCTCGAAGGGGCTGGATCCGAGACCCCGGTCGTGGCGATCGTCGGTGAGGGGGGCCTGGTCGCCCTCACCGAGGAGTGGGGCGTCGCGGACTTCCTCCTCCCCACCGCCGGGCCGGCCGAGGTCGAGGCGCGGCTCCGCCTGGTCCGAGGTCGAGGCGGACGTCAGCGGGACGGTGACGGCGACGTCGTCGCGTTCGGTGACCTCGTCATCGAGGAGGCCACCTACACGGCCAGGCTGCGTGGCCGGGCGCTCGAACTGACCTACAAGGAGTTCGAGCTGCTCAAGTACCTCGCGCAGCACGCGGGCCGCGTCTTCACCAGGGCCCAGCTGCTCCAGGAGGTCTGGGGTTACGACTTCTTCGGTGGAGCGCGCACCGTCGACGTGCACGTGCGGCGGCTGCGGGCGAAGCTCGGACCCGAGCACGAGCAGCTCATCGGGACCGTCCGCAACGTCGGGTACAAGTTCGTGCGCCTGGGTTCGGCGCGCGCGGCCAGGGGCGCGGAGGTCGACTCCACGCCGGAGTCGGGGGCCCGGCCGGAGCGTGGCGCGGTGCCAGTCGGACGGGGCGCTCGCTAGCCCGCCGGCGACGGTTACCGTGGAGTCGTGCTGACTGTGACCTGGCGCAACGGCCTGTCCGCCGGAACCGTGGCCGAGGTGGATGCCCTGCTCGACGCGGCGACGGCCGCCGACGGGGCGGCACCGGTGTCCGATCAGGTGCTGCGCCGACTGCGCGAGCGGAGCCCCGCCGCCGAGCAGGTGGAGCGGGTCCAGGGCGACCTCGCCGGCTCGGAGCACTTCGTCGCCCGCCTGGCCGGGGGAGAGCTGGCCGGGTACGCGTTCCTCGACACCGAGGGCGACTCCGAGGGGCGCGCCGTCGCCGAACTGGTCGTGCACCCCGAACACCGGGGTGCCGGGGTCGGCTCGGAGCTGGTCCGTGCGCTCCTCGAGCGGATGGGCCTGCCCGTGACCCAGGAGGGCGAACCCGGCGACACGCTGCGCGTGTGGTCCCACAGCGGGCACCCGGCGGCGGCGCGGCTCGCGGCCCGCTTCGGTTTCCGGGAGGCTCGCCAGCTCTGGCGGATGTGGGCGAAGCTGTCGCCGACCTTGCCGGAGCCCCGCTGGCCGGAGGGGGTCGGGGTGCGCTCCTTCGTCCCGGGGCGGGACGAGGAGGAGGTGGTCGAGGTCAACCGCCTCGCCTTCGCCTGGCACCCGGAGCAGGGCTCGTTGAGCGTCGCCGACCTGCGGCGCCAGCAGGAGGAGGCGTGGTTCGACCCGGCGGGGTTCCTGCTCGCCGTCGACGGCGAGGGCAGGGTGCTGGGTTTCCACTGGACGAAGGTGCACCAGGGCGACCAACCGCACGGCGAGGTCTACGTGCTCGGCGTGCACCCGGAGGCCCAGGGCACCGGTCTTGGCACGGCGCTGACCCTGGCGGGGCTGCGCCACCTCGCGGGCCAGGGGCTCGATGACGTGCTGCTCTACGTCGAGGGCGACAACGGGGCAGCCATCCGGGTGTACGAGAAGCTGGGCTTCACCCACCGCGAGACCGATGTTCAGTTCTCCCGGTGAGCTGCTGCGGCGGCAACTACCGAACGTGATGCCCAAGTCGCCTGATAGGCGGGGTAGTTCCTGCCAGGAGGGGCCTCCTGCCGCGCGGAATCGTGACTCGCAGCGACTTGTTCACCTTTCGTTCACCTTCCCCCCAGGAGTAGGCCACCAGCACTGCCTACCGTCCTCATCGGCGGCAAACCGCTGCCCAGAGGGAAATCTCCGGTTCTGGAGGATCACGTGAAGACCAAGCGGCACCTCACCGCGTTGGGCCTGGCCGCCGCTAGCGCTCTGCTGCTCTCGGCCTGCGGTACCGACGACAACAGTGCCAGCCGTGGTGACGACGCGCAGGGGGGCAACGGCGGCACCAGCGGCGAGTGCGCTGGCCAGGAGAACATCCAGGCCGAGGGTGCGTCCTCCCAGGCCAACGCGATGGACGAGTTCAGCGTCGTCTACCAGGAAGAGTGCGCGGGCTTCTCCATCGACTACAACCCCACCGGTTCCGGTGCGGGCATCAAGCAGTTCAACGCGGGTCAGGTCGACTTCGCCGGTTCCGACTCGCCCCTGAAGGACGAGGAGATCACCGCCGCGACGGACCGGTGCGAGGGCGCGGTCCCGCTGCACCTGCCGATGGTCTTCGGCCCGGTCGCGATCGCCTACAACCTCCCGGGTGTGGACGACCTGGTGCTGGACGGCGAGACCATCGCCCAGATCTTCAACGGGACCATCACGTCCTGGAACGACGACGCCATCGCCGCGCTGAACGAGGGCGTGGACCTCCCGGACCAGGAGATCCTCCCGATCTTCCGCAGTGACGAGTCCGGCACCACCGAGAACTTCCAGCAGTACCTGGAGGCCGCGGCCGGTGACGCCTGGACCTCCGGCGGGGGCAAGTCCTTCACCGGCGGCGTCGGTGACGGCCGGGCCAAGTCCGACGGTGTCGCCAGCGGCGTCGCCAGCACCGAGGGCTCCGTCACCTACGTCGAGGTGTCCTTCGCGCACAGCAACGACCTGAGCATCGCCCAGATCGACAACGGTTCCGGCGCGGTCGAGCTGAACGACGAGAGCACCGGGGCCGCGATCACCAACGCCTCGCTCGCCGGTGACGGCGCCGACATGGTCATCGACCTCGACTCGGTGTACGGGACCCAGACCGAGGGCGCCTACCCGCTGGTCATGGCGACCTACCAGATCGTGTGCTCGGAGTACCCCGAGAGCGAGACGGCGGAGGCCGTGAAGTCCTTCCTGCGGGTCGCGGCCACCACCGGCCAGGAGAACCTCTCCACCCTCGGGTACGTGCCGCTGCCCGACGAGTTCCAGGAGCAGCTGCTGGACTCCGTCGAGACCATTTCGTGACCAGGGCGCCTGCCGTGTTCCCCCGCGCGGGACACTGGGTCAGCAGTAAGTGAGCGGCTTGACGCCCCACCCAGCGTGGGGCGTCACCGGCTTTTCCGGAGGGTCCCATCAGCAACGCAACCGAAACCACCAACACTGGCAGTGGCGCGGAGCCGCCAGCGGCCGGTTCCGCCGGTCGGGGTGGCACGGTCCGGCGTCCCGGCGACCGCGTGTTCCGGGGCCTCGCGCTCGGCTCCGGCGGCTTCGTGGTGGCGCTCATCGCCGCGATCGGGATCTTCCTGCTGCTCCAGGCGCTCCCCTCGCTCCAGGCCAACCAGGTCTCCTTCCTCACCAGCGGTGAGTGGACCACCGGGGACCCGAACGACATGCGGTTCGGCATCCTCTACCTGCTCTGGGTGACGGTCGCCACCGCCGCCTTCGCGCTGGTGCTGGCGATGCCGGTGGCGTTGGGCATCGCGCTGTTCCTCACCCAGTACGCGCCAAGGGCCCTGGCCCGGGTCTTCGCCTACATCATCGACCTGCTCGCCGCGGTGCCCTCGATCATCTTCGGCCTGTGGGGGCTCCAGGTGCTCGGCCCGGCGCTCGTCCCGACCGCCGAGTGGCTGAACACCAACCTCGGTTGGTTCCCGCTGTTCTCCGACGGCAACGTCTCCATCCGTGGCGGCGGCACGATCTTCACGGCCGGCATCGTCCTCGCGGTCATGATCCTGCCGATCATCACCGCCATCACGCGCGAGATCTTCGAGCGGACACCGAAGGACCAGATCGAGGGCGCGCTCGCGCTCGGCGCGACCCGGTGGGAGGTCATCAGGACCACCGTGCTGCCCTTCGGGCGCGCCGGGTACGTCAGCGGTTCGATGCTGGGCCTCGGCCGGGCGCTCGGTGAGACCGTCGCCCTCTACCTGATCCTCTCGGGGGCCTCCGGGAGGGCCCCGGAGCTGTCCCTGTTCGACGGGGACGCCACCATCGCGTCGAAGATCGCCAACGACGCCGCCGAGTTCAACAACGAGATCTCCGCCGGGGCCTACATCGCCGCCGGGTTGGTGCTCTTCGTGCTCACCTTCGTGGTGAACGCGCTGGCTCGCTGGATCACCACCAGCCGGACGGGGAAGTGAGAGAAGTGAGCACCGAACTCGAACTGGAACGCCCCGCCCAGCCCCCGTCGTTCCAGGGCATCAGCACCGGACGCAAGGCGAAGAACCTCGCGGCCACGGTGATGGTGTCGCTGTGCTTCGTCGTGGCGGTCATCCCCCTGGTCTGGGTGCTGTGGACCGTGGCGAGCCGGGGCATGGAGAGCCTGCTCCGAGCCGACTGGTGGAGCCACTCCCTCTCGGGAGTCCGGGCGAACGAGGACCTCGGTGGCGCGTACCACGCCATCTACGGCACCATCGCGCAGGGACTCGTCACCGCCGTGATCGCCGTGCCCATCGGCATCCTGGTCGGCATCTACCTGGTGGAGTACGGGGCCGGAACCCGCTTCGCCCGGGTGACGACCTTCACGGTGGACATCCTCACCGGCGTGCCGTCCATCGTTGCCGCGCTGTTCGTGTACTCGGTCTGGATCAGCATCTTCGGGTTCTCCCGCAGCGCGTTCGCGAACTGCCTGGCGTTGCTGCTGCTGATGATCCCGATGGTCGTGCGCAGTACCGAGGAGATGCTGCGGGTGGTGCCCAACGAGTTGCGGGAGGCCTCCTACGCCCTGGGCATCCCCAAGTGGAAGACGATCGTCAAGGTCGTCATCCCGACGGCCCTCTCCGGTATCGTCACCGGCGTCATGCTGGGCGTCGCGCGGATCATGGGTGAGACCGCTCCCGCGCTGATCCTGATGGCCTACTCGGCGCGGATCAACATGGACATCTTCGAGGGCAGCATGGCCAACCTGCCGCTGTTGATGGTCAAGGAGTTCACCAACCCGGAGGCCGCCGGCTTCAACCGGACCTGGGGAGCCGCGCTCACCCTGATCCTGATCATCATGCTCTTCAATCTCGCCGCCACCCTCGTGTCGAGGCTGTCCGCGGTCAAGACCAAGTAGTCGGGACGTAATCACGATGGCCAAGCGCATTGACGTCAAGGACCTGAACATCTACTACGGCAAGTTCCACGCCGTGGAGAACGTGACGCTCTCGGTGCCGCCGCGCAGCGTCACGGCGTTCATCGGCCCCTCGGGGTGCGGGAAGTCGACCGTGCTCCGTTCGCTGAACCGGATGCACGAGGTGATCCCCGGCGCGCGGGTCGACGGCAGCGTCCTGCTCGACGGCGCCGACATCTACGGCGCCGGCGTGGACCCGGTCGAGGTCCGCCGCACCATCGGCATGGTCTTCCAGCGGCCCAACCCGTTCCCGACCATGTCCATCCGCGACAACGTCGTGGCCGGGCTGCGGCTCGCGGGGACGAAGAACCGCCAGCAGCTCGACGAGGTCTGCGAGCGGTCGCTGCGCGGCGCGAACCTCTGGGAGGAGGTCAAGGACCGGCTGAACAAGCCCGGTGGTGGGCTGTCCGGCGGACAGCAGCAGCGGCTCTGCATCGCCAGGGCCATCGCCGTCCAACCGGACGTGCTGCTCATGGACGAGCCCTGCTCGGCTCTCGACCCAATCTCCACCCTGGCCATCGAGGACCTGATCACCGAGCTCAAGCAGGACTTCACGATCGTCATCGTCACCCACAACATGCAGCAGGCCGCGCGGGTCAGTGACCAGACCGCCTTCTTCAACCTGCACGGGGTGGGGCAGCCGGGCCGTTTGGTCGAGATCGACGAGACCAGCAGGATCTTCTCCAACCCCAGCCAGCGGGCCACCGAGGACTACATCTCCGGCCGCTTCGGCTGATCCGACCCGGTCGAGGCGGTCCGCCCGCCGCCGGCGGGACGGTGGGCCTCAACCCCCGATCCCGTCGGCGACCCCGGCGATCAGCCTGATCGAGTCCCTGGGGTCGAGGGCCAGTTTCTCCAGCTGGTCGAGGGCCGTCGCGTACCGCCGGGTCTGCGCCGGCTTGTCCAGGAAGGTGCAGGCGGCCGAGTTCTGGAGGAAGACCACGGCGGGGTTGGCGGGGTCCGGCAACTCGACGTAGGTCACGTTGTCACCGAGCAGGGGGTGCTCGCCGGCGCTGAACGGCAGCACGCGGACGGTGACGTTCCGGCGGTAGGACACCAGCACCAGGTGTTCGAGCTGAGCCCGCAGGACCCCGGGGCCGCCGACGAAGCGGCGCAGCGCGCCCTCGTCGATCACCACCCGCAGGTCGAGGGGCTCCGGCGCGGCCAGCCGTTCCTGGCGCCGCTGCTGCACGCGCAACAGCCGCCCGGTCGCGCAGCCCGGGTCGGCGCCCGCCGCCATGCTGCACCGGGCGTACTCCTCGGTCTGGAGCAGGCTGGGCACCACGTCGGAGTGGAAGGACCGGAGCGCCGTCGCCCCGGCCTCCAACCCGATGTAGGTGTCGAAGCCGGGCTGGAGGATCTTCCCGTACTCCTGCCACCAGCCAACCCGCTTCGACTCGCTCGCCAGGGTGCGCAGGCGCTCGAACTCGTCCGCCGCCGCGCCGTAGAACTCGAGCATGAGCCGGACGTCGGAGGTGCGGACGGGGACCTTGCCCAGCTCGATCTGGCTGATCTTGCCCTGGGAGCAGTCGAGGTGGGCGGCGACCTCGCGGTGGGTCTTGCCGGCGGCCTCGCGGAGGCCGCGGAGTTCCGTGCCAAGCCGGCGTCTGTCCAGCGTCGGATTACCGCCCACGAGTCCCCCTCGAAGTCACCCGACAAGATCCCAGCGACCCGAGTCAGCATCGCACACGGTTCACGCGGGCGGCGGAACAAAACGCCGGGGACGGCGGTACCCCGTGCTCGCAGCCGCTGCTACTAACAGCGCGCGGCCGCTGGGCCTCAGTCGTTGGTGGGGTGCGGCGGCTCGCCCGTCACGACGAAGATCACCCGACGGGCGACCGAGACGGCGTGGTCGGCGAACCGCTCGTAGAAGCGGCCCAGCAGGGTGATGTCCACTGCCGCGGGCAGGCCGTGCGGCCAGCTCTGCTGCATCAGCACGGTGAAGAGGTGCCGGTGCAGGTCGTCCATCTCGTCGTCGGCCTCCTCAAGCTGGCGCGCCAGGCTGATGTTCCTGGTCCTGATGACCTGCTCGGCCTGCTTGGCGAGTTCGACGGCGACGCGCCCCATCTCCACGAAGTAGGGGCGGACCTCGTCCGGCAGCACGGGCTGCGGGTGGCGGCGGCGAGCGGCCTTCGCGACGTGCAGTGCGAGGTCACCCATCCGCTCCAGGCTCTCGGCCGCGTGGATCGCGCTGATGACGTTGCGCAGGTCGCCCGCCACCGGAGCCTGGAGGGCGAGCAGCGCGAAGGCGTGCTCCTCGCAGTCCGACCTCGCCTCGTCGATCTTCGCGTCGTCGCCGATCACCTGCTCGGCGAGCGTGAGGTCCGCGTCCAGCAGTGCTTTGGTGGCGAGCTCGATCGCCGTGGCATCCATCTCACACATGCGGGCGAGCGCGTCCGCGAGCTGGTCAAGCTGGTCCTGGTAGGCCTCACGCATGCACCCACCATACGTAATCGGAGTGCCGCACACGGAATGCGCGGGTGAACGAGCGATGAACCTCCTCCGATCGGCCGCGCCCTGATCAGCGGATACCGCAGATCTCCTGGCCGGCGTTCACCGTGTCCAGGTTGCCGGGGAGCTGGGGCTCCTCGCTGCCCGAGGTGCCCTCGGCGCCTCCCGTCGCGGACGGCGAGACCGGCGGCGCCGACTCGACCCCGGTGAAGTTCGGGCCGATGACCAGCTGGATGGCGCCACCCAGCGCCGGGTCCTCCCGCAACTCCGCTCCCGGGACCATCGCGGCCAGCGTCGCCGCCTGGGCGTGGAACTCGGCCGAGTACAGCACCAGGGTGCCCTCGACCTGCTCCGGGGCGTTGGTGCTTGTGACGATCTCGAAGCCCGCCGCCGCGAGCGCGGTGGACGCCGTGGTGGCCGCTCCGGAGATCGAGCTGCCGTTGAGCACCTGGATCTTGATGCCGGTGGGGTCGACCAGGTCGGGACCGCCAGCACCCGCGCCCTCGGCCTGGTTCTCGGCGGCGTCCTCGCCCTCCGCCTCGTCGACGTCCTCGCCGGGCAGCGGGACGTCCTCGATGATCGCGCGGAACAACGCGTCCACGGCCTCCTGGATCATCACCTCGTTGCCCCGCTCGTTGGATTCCCCGACGGTCGGAAGCGTGACGAAGGTGACCCGGCCGGTGTCCAGGCCCTGCATGGACTGCGCGAGGCTGAGCAGGCCGTCGGTGCTCAGGTTGTCGCCGTAGGTGTTCCTCGCGAAGGTGCCGACGAAGTCGGTGAGACGCGAGGGGTCCAGCAGCACGTCGCCCGAGGTGACCTTGCGCAGCAGCGAGGACAGGAACAGCTGCTGCCGGTGCATGCGCCCGTAGTCCGAGGTCACGTCGCCCTGGACCTTCCTGGCCCGCACGAAGTTCAGCGCCGTCGAGCCGGTGATCGTCTGCCAGCCCGCCTCCGGGAGGATCGTGCCCAGCTCCTGGTCGATCATCGGCGCCTCGACGCAGACGTCCACGCCGTCGACCGCGTCCACCATCTCGCGGAAGCCCCCGAAGTCGAGGCCGACGAAGTTCGTCATCTTCAGGGTCGTGATGTTCTGGATGGTCTTCACCATGCACCGGGGCCCGCCGACGGCGTACACCGCGTTGAGCTTCACCTGGGTGGCCGGGCCGACGAGCTCCTCGGTGTAGTCGCGGGTCTCCGGGTTCCACCGGTCGCACTCCGGGCGGTCCACCTCGAGGTCCCGGGGGAAGGACACGATCACCAGCCGCTCCCGGTCGGCGGGGATGTGGGCGAGCATCGTGGTGTCGGCCCGGTCGCCGTCGGCGTCCTCCACGGTGCCCGCGTTGTCCTCCTCGGTGGCGCCGTACCGGCTGTCCGAACCCACGATCAGGAAGTTCTCGTCGCCGTACTGCTTGTCGGGGTCCGCGATCGCGTCGGACTCGGTGTCCAGTGCGGACACATGGGAGAACTGGTTGTCGACCCAGCCCCGCGCGCCCCAGCCGAACCCGGTGGCCAGGAACGTGGTGACCGCCGCCGCGAGCGCGACGCCCTTGCCGACCACCCTGGCGCGGCTGGAATGGGGGGAGCGCAAGCCGCTGAACGCGACCAGCTTGCCGACCACCGCCTTGGCGGCCGCCTTCGGTTTCCGTTCCTCCGAGCCGGTGTCGTCCCGGTCGTCGTCCTTCCCGCTCGTCTCCCCAGGCCGCTCGTCCGCGTCGTCGACCAGACCGTCCTGGTGCACCTCGGTCCGGTCCGGATCGGCGGGGGCCGATCCCTGGGCGTCCGCCTCGGACATCCGGGGCTTCGTCGACGGGTCGAACTTCTCGACGGCGCTGTCCAGGTCCGCGTACTGGTCCTGGGGCTCCAGCTTGCTGATGAGCTTGCCGAGCCGCTTCCTGCGCTTCTTCTCGCGCTCCTGTTCCTCCTCGGCGAGTTCGTCGTGCACGGCGGAGAACCGCGCGAGGGTCGCGTCGATGGACCGGGTGCGGTGGGTGAGGACGGTCTCCTCGGTCTTCGGACCGTCGTCGTACTCGGGCGGCGGGGCCGGCCGGGGTGGCCTGGGCACGTTGGGGTTGGAACGGGGGCCAGGGTCCTGGTGCGGCCCGGCGGGGTCTCCCGGCTGCGGCGAGCCCACTCCGGCGGCCCCGGCTCCCGCTCCGGGGGGGCGCGGCCCGGGACGCGGGCCACCACCCCCCGGGGCCGGCGGGCGGCCGCTGGGCGCGGGGCGCTGACGTCCTGGCGGGCCGGCGCGGTCGCCGTCGTCGGGAACCGTGGGTAGCCGGGGGTTCGAGGAAGCCTGCCCCGCCGCAGCCTGCCCCGCTGGAGCCCGCCCGGTCGGCGGCTGCCCGGTCGGCGGTGCTGGCGGGCCCGGTCGAGTCGCTCGCTGAACCGCCGGCATCTCCTGCGTCAGATCAGGAGTGTCCTGGTCCTCCACCACGGGCGGCGGGGTGTCGGGCGGGGGAGGCGCCGGGCGGCGACCCAGCTTGCTCGGCCTTGACCTGCCCTGCTGGCCCAGTGGCCTGCGCGGCGGTGCGGGTGGACGCGCGGGAGGTTCGGCCGCGTCCAGCGGGGTCTCGGCCTCCCAGACGGTCGTCGGTGCGTCGTCGAGATCGGCGTCGGCCGGGCGGGCCGGGGGAGCGGGGTCCGGCCTCGGTGCCGGTCGCTGCTGCGCGCGCCGGGCGGATCCGAGTCCGCCGGCCGGAGGCCGCGCTCGTCGCCCGGGCGGGGGGGCGAGCGGCCCGGCCGGCCGCTCGTCCTGGTGCTCGGGTTCCTGAGAGCTGGGAGCCTGGTGCCGGGAGGAGAGCCGCTGCTCGGTCTCGGTGTCCCTCGCCGCGCGCCGGGCCCGGCGCCCCAGCTTCTCCGGTCGTTCCTCGGGGACGGCCGGCGTTTCCCGTGCCGCGCGCCGGGATCGGCGGGCCGGCTCCTCCGCCCGCTCCTCCTCGTACGCCCGCCCCTCGGCGTACGAGGGGTCCTCCGTGTACGAGGGGTCCTCTGTGTACGAGGGGGCACCGGGGTAGGAGCTGGCGTCGGAGTAGTGCGTCGGCGCCTCGTCATAGGGCTCGGCGTAGGGGTCCGGCTCGCCGTACGGGGATGGCTCAGCGTGGGAGTCCTCGAAGGACGACCCGGGTTGATCCGCTCGTAAGGCGGGTTCCTCGTCCTCGAGCTGGTCCGGCGCTCCGGTGCGGTGTCTGGCGAGCAGGTCGGAGACGGAGGTGCCGCCGGTGTCCTCCATCGAGCGACGGCGGCGGCCGGTGGGTGGCTCGGTGTACCGCGCGCGGCGGCGCCGGGGCCGGTCCTCGGACGAACCGGAGTCCTGGGAGCGCCGAGAGCGGAAACCACCGGGACGAGGATCGTCGGCCACCGGGTCTCCTTCCCTCTGGTGACAGGAACGTGGCGGTCTGACTCGCCATGCGTATAGACGCCGAGCTACCGAGCAGGTTGCCCGAACGGGTGAGCCGTCCGCCAGGCGATGGTACGGCTACGCCGTTCGGCCGCGAAGCATTCCCGGAGAACCGTCACCCTCCGCGCACGGCGCGGATCGGCTGACCGGAAAGGCGAACAACCCCTGACAATCAGTAGTACCCGACCACCCGGGGTTGCACCACGGTACGGCGGCCGCCGGCCGCCCCGGCGAGCCGAGCCCGGCCCTGGTCCCGGTAGGCGACGGCGTTCCGGCCGGACTGCTTCGCCGTGTACAACAGGCTGTCGGCCTGGAGCAACTGCTCCTCGTGGTTCTCCGGAGGTCTCGCGGCGCCCTCCGCCGGCCGGGGCTGGTGGGCGAGCCCGATGCTCACCGTCACCCGGAGACCCGCCGTCAACTGCTGCCACGGGTGCCGCTCGATACGAGCCCGGGCGGTCTCGCAGACGGCCACGGCGGTGGCCTCGTCGATGTCGGGCAGCACCAACACGAACTCCTCGCCTCCGTACCGGGCGCAGAACGCCTCGCCCGGGAGTCCTTCCTGCAACAGGTCGACGACGCGCTGGAGCACCCGGTCACCGACCAGGTGTCCGTAGGTGTCGTTCACCTGCTTGAAGAGGTCCAGATCGACCAGGGCCACCGCGAGCCCCCGACCGGGGGTCCCGGCCCGGCCGAGGTCGGCCAGCATGCCGACGAGGCGCTGGTCGAGGTACCGGCGGTTGTAGCTGGCCGTCAGGTCGTCCCGCAGGCTCTGCTCGTGCACCTCGGCGTGTTCCCGCCGCAGGCGGTCGACCTCCCTGCGGAGCTGTTCCGGTACCCGGATGGGCTCGGAACCCTCGGTGCTCGCCAGGTCGAGCGCGGACCGCAGGTGCTGGTACGCCTCCCGCCACTGCCCCCGCGAGGCGTGGAGCGCCGCGATGGACTCGTGCAGGCGGACGAGACCCGAGGTGTCGATCATGTCGGCGAGGTGGTGCGCCCGCTCTCCGCGTCGCCTGGGGCCGCCGTCCCGAGAGCCGGCGGCAGCGCCCGTGCCCGTCTGCCCTCGCTCACGCCCCGGTCCGGACTCGCTGACATCGGGTTGCAGTACGGTCACCGCACACACCTCCCTACATGTCTGAGGTGTCGACTCTCCGACGGTGTCGCTTGAGGCGCCATCGCAGTGAAGTTTCGATTTCGCTCATCTGGCTGACCGTCGTGGCGACGTCCGTCGGGGTCCTGTTGGGCTGATCGTGGGTGCCCTCATCCTCCCGGTGGAGGTCGTGGCGGCGGCCACCGCGGCGGCCGCCTCCTCGGGGCGCGGTTCGTTCGTCGGGAGCCGCGGCCGACGGACGCTGGGGGTTCGGCGGCGGGTCGGAGTGGAGGTCGCTTCCCGGCCCACCGCCCAGTCTCCTGCCCGCGCCCAGCGCTGTCACTGTGCGATGGATGGATTGCCAGGCGACACTCCGGTGCCGTAATCCGGGTTTACCGGCCGAATCCCACTCGTTCGAGCGAGCCCGGTCATCCTCCCGAGTGGTCGATCTCGGCTCCCGCTGGCACGGTGTCGTCCTCGGCGTCGTTCAGCCAACCGGCGGGCAGGGCCACCTTGCCGGCCGAGCCCTGCCGGCCTCTCGGTCCCTCGGCGTCCGAGGGGAACGGGGCGGACGCGTCCAGCCTGCCCAGCAGGTCGGTGAGCTCGGCGATGCTCGTGATGAGCCCGAAGGACCGGCGCAGGTCGTTGCCCACCGGGAACCCGCGCAGGTACCAGGACATGTGCTTGCGCAGGTCGCGGCAGGCCTTGTCCTCCCCGAGGTGGTCCGCCAGCAGTTCCGCGTGGCGGAGCAGCACCCCCGCCACCTCGCCGAGCCTGGGAGCGGGCGGCACCGGACGACCGGCGAACACCGCCTCCAGATCGCGGAACAGCCAGGGGCGTCCGAGGCAGCCCCGCCCCACCACCACCCCGTCACAACCGGTTTCCCGGACCATGCGCAGCGCGTCGTCGGCGCTGAAGATGTCGCCGTTGCCGAGTACGGGAATGGTGCGCACGGCCTGTTTGAGCTCGGCGATCCGCGTCCAGTCGGCGGTGCCGGAGTACCGCTGCGCGGCGGTCCTGGCGTGGAGGGCCACCGCCGCCGCGCCCTCCTCCTCGGCGATCCGACCAGCGTCGAGGAACGTCGTGTGGTCGGCGTCGATACCGACCCGGAACTTCACGGTCACGGGAATCCCGGCGGGGGCGGCCTCGCGGACGGCGGCCCGGACGATGGAGGCGAACAGCCGACGTTTGAACGGCAGCGCCGCGCCGCCACCCTGCCTGGTCACCTTGGGGACGGGGCAACCGAAGTTCATGTCCACGTGGTCCGCGAGGTCCTCGTCGACGATCATGCGGACCGCGCGCCCCATCGTCACCGGGTCGACGCCGTAGAGCTGCATCGAGCGGGGGCGCTCGTCCTCGTCGAACCGGATCATGTGCAGCGTCCCCGGGTGGCGCTCGACCAGGGCGCGCGAGGTGATCATCTCGCACACGTAGAGACCCGCGCCGTAGCCGCGGCACAGCTGCCGGAAGGCGATGTTGGTGATGCCGGCCATCGGCGCGAGCACCACGGGCGGGTCGACCGCGTGCGGGCCGATCCGCAGCGCTGGCTTGGTCAGGGCCTCGGTAGTCACGTCCCCATTGTGGCCGTGACGGGGGACACCCCACGGGTGGAGGGCTGGTCGGTGGGCGGGCCGACGGGCCGCCTCCGGCCGACCGCGTTCGTCGAGCCCAGGCCGACCGCGTTCCTCGACGCCGAGCGGGGCGGCGCCCGGCGGCACGAGGGCCCGAGGATCCGCGCCCTGTCGTGGACCGACCAGGGCGGCGGACGGGACACCGCGGGCGCGGACCGGGCAGTGACCGTTGTCGCTTTGCGCCCCGCATCACTCCCGATCGGCCGGAACGGCCGCCGTCCCGCGTGGTCCAGCCTCCGTCGTACCTGGTCAGCGGCGGTGGGCGTCGACCAGTGCCCCGCCGGCGGAGGAGTGGGCGCGCGCCGGAGCCCGAAATGTCCCCTGGCCTCGGTGATTACCGTGTTCGAGTGACGACGGCAGGGGAGACAGCGGGCGGAGCCCGCACCTCGGGAACCGGAGACCGGACCTGGTTGGTCGCCTGCGCCGCCGCGCTGTGGGGCACGGACGGGCTCCTGCGCAAACCGCTGGCCGAGACCCTGCCCGCCTCCTCGGTGGTGTTCTGGGAACACCTGATCATCGTGCTGGTGATGCTGCCGTTCCTGCCGAGCGCCGTGCGGGCCTTCCGCCGCTCCGGGGTCCGGGAGCGGGTGGCGATGGTGACCATCGGCGTCGGCTCCTCGGCGCTGGCCACGGCGTTGTTCACCGCGGCCTTCGCGGTGGGCGATGGGATCACGCCACTGGTGCTCCAGAAGCTGCAACCCCTGTTCGCCGTCCTGGCCGCCTACCTCCTGCTCGGGGAACGGGTGCGGGCCCGCTACTGGGCCTTCGCGCTCCCCGCGTTGGCCGGAGCCTGGCTGCTCAGCTTCCCCGACCCGCTGTCCGTCCAGATCAGCGCCCTCCAGCCAGCCCTGCTGGCGATCGGGGCGGCGGTGCTGTGGGCCGCTGGCACCGTGCTCGGGCGGGTGGTGAGCCGTTCGATCCCAGCCCGTGACGTCACGGTCCTCCGCTTCGGGCTCGGGCTGCCCGCCGCACTGGCGGTGCTCACCGTCCAGGGCGATCCCCTCGCGGTGGGCTGGGAGAACGCGGTCGGTCTCATCCTGCTCGCGCTGATCCCCGGGCTGATCTCGCTCAGCGTGTACTACCTGGGGCTGCGGGGGACACCGGCCGCCAGGGCGACCCTCGCCGAGCTCGCCTTCCCCGCCACCGCGGCGTTCATCGGCGTCACGGTGCTCGGCGAGCACCTAGTCGCCACCCAGTGGATCGGGTTCGTCGTCGTGATCACCGCGATCACCGCGCTGGGGTGGCACGAACGCGTGGGGCGCAGGGCGGTGCTGGCCGGCACGCCACCGGCCTGACCCGCTCCGGGTGCCGGGGCGAGCGGAGGGCCGAGGAACGGGAGGAGTGCGGTGCAGGGCGTCATCGCCGGGTTCAGCGTCATCGCGGTGGTCATCGGGATCGGCTACCTCCTCGGTCGCACCGGGACCCTGGGGCCGTCCGGTCGGGACGTGCTGTCCACACTGGCCTTCTTCGTCGCGACTCCCGCGTTGCTCTTCGAGACGCTCGCCACCGCCGACGTGGGAACGGTCTTCTCCCCCACGCTCGTGGTCACCGTCGCCAGCACCGTGGTCGCCGCGCTCGTCTTCGTCCTCGTCAGCTGGCTGGTACTGCGGCGTTCCGTCGCGGAGACCACGATCGGCGCGCTCACCGCGAGCTACGTCAACGCCGGGAACCTCGGCATCCCCATCTCGGTCTACGTGCTCGGGGACGCCGCCTACGCCGCACCGATCATGATCTTCCAGCTCGTCGTCATGACGCCCCTGTCGTTCGCCGTGCTCGACACGGCGACCGCCGGGCGGCGGCGTTCCCTGTGGCGCGTCTTCGCCCAGCCGCTGCGCAACCCGGTGACCATCGCGTCATTCCTCGGGCTGGGGGTGGCGCTGGCGGGCCTCCCGCTGCCCGAGCTGGTGCTCCAGCCGTTCCAGCTGGTCGGCGCGATGGCGGTTCCGGCGATGCTGTTGGCGTTCGGGATCTCGCTGCACGGCGGAGGCCGCCCCGGCAGCGGCCGGTACAAGCGGGACCTGTGGACCGCCGTGGCGCTGAAGAACCTGCTGCAACCGGTCGTGGCCTTCCTCCTCGCCCGCTACGCGCTCGGACTGGAGGGGACCATGCTGCTCGCCGCGACCATCACCGCGGCCCTGCCCACCGCGCAGAACATCTTCGTGTACGCCATCCGCTACGACCGGGCCGTCGACCTGGCCCGGGACGCCATCCTCATCACCACGGTGGTCTCGGTGCCGGTGATCGTCACCATCACCGCCCTCCTGGCCCCCGGCTGACCCCGGAGGAGCGCCTCGGCGAGATGGGAGCCGGGGCCGAGCCCCGGCCACCGCGCTCCAGGAACCCCGGGCGCGTCGCGGTGGTCTAGAATGCCAGCGCGGGGCGTTAGCTCAATTGGTAGAGCTGCGGACTTTTAATCCGTAGGTTCTGGGTTCGAGCCCCAGGCGCCCCACCTCGCGCACGAGGCTCGAACCCTTGCCGATGGGATCGTTGGCCGGGGTTCGAGCTCGTTCTCCCGCATCGGGCGGGGCCGCTCCCGTGTCGTCGCCATCGTGGTGCCCTGCCGAGCCCCGAGCACCGGCCGGTCAGGCCCGGTGGCCACCACGCCGGGAACACGAGCAACGACACAAGGGACGACGTGCCCATCCGGCACGGCGGTGCACCCGACGAGTCCCTACCGGAGCACCAGCCTCGGCGATCGGATCGCCACGCCAGGCCGAGCAACGGGTGGCCGACCTCAATGGCCAGCTGAACTCGCCCGGTTCGGCTGAGCTCGGTGAGCCGGGCGCGGCACCGGGCTCCTGAGCTCCGCCAGCCCGTGGACGCGGCTGAGGTGATCCGGCCGCACCCCTTGACCTCAACATATGTTGAGAGACGAGGCTGCTGGTATGAGCACGCCACCAGTCCTCCCGCCCGACCCGTCGCCTCCCGTTGCCGCATGGCTCACCACGCAGCCTGTCGGCGCGCGCCCGGAGCTGATCGCCGAGGCCGCCCGCGAGGCGGTGATCGTGGGCCTGGGTGTGAGCACCCGCGAGGCCCACGAGGTGTTCGCCTTCGTCACCGACACCACCTGGCTCCTGGTCGAGCGCGGGTTCACGACCATCGCCGTGCTCGACAACCAGCGCGTCGCCGACCTGTACGACCGGTACGTGTCCGGTGAGGACATCGACCTCGACCGCGCGCTCGCCCAGGCGTGGGGACCGTGGCAGGTCGTTGAGATGCGAGACGCGCTGGTCCGGTTGCGTGAGCTCAACCGGACCCGGACCGGTGCTCGGGTGCGGATCGTCGGCGTGGCCAGCTCGCGCGTCCTGTCCTCGGACTATGACCGCGTCGTCGACCTGCTGGCCGGGATCGACGCCAGCACGGCCGTGAGGGTCGAAGCGCTCCTCGACGTCATCCGCGTCGCGCACGGCAGCGGCGAGCACGTCCTGCGCGCACGCGGCACCCACCCCGGCACGCCCTTCGTGGAGATGGCCCGCACAGCCCGAGCCCACACGGCCAGGCTGGCGCCCAGCGGCGAGAGGGATGCCGCGCTGGAGCTCCTCGACGCGGTGGTGGACTTCCACGCGAACGCGATCGGTGTCGGCCACGACATGGCTCGCGAGGAACACCTGGCCGCCGACCGGCTCCTGGACCACCACCGCCGCACCGGGGAGCGGATCGTGCTGTGGGAGGGCAGCGCCCACATCGCCGCGCACCCCGGCCCGATGCTCGGTTCACACCTGCGCACCGCGTTGGACGATCGGTATCTCGCCGTGCACATCACCTTCGGCCAGGGCCACATCACCAGAGCGACGATCCCCGCTCCGCGCGCGGACTCCATCGACGCACGACTCGCCGGCGCGCACGGTGAGCGCACCATCGACCTGCGCACACCACCCCCGGCGACGGTCGCGGGAGACCTCGGCCGCTCCTGGCCGACCAGGCTCATCTCCGGGCTGTACGACCCCGCCGACGATGACGAGCACTACTTCGACCTGCCCTCCCTCACCGGGAGCTTCGACGCGCTCGTGTACATCCCGACGATCACGCCCATCCGTCCACTCGCCGACGAATGACGTCCCGGCCGCTCCTACGAAACCCGGGCAAGGGGTGGGCATGCCAGCCAGCGGGTGACCTCGACCCAGGTCTGGGCGGCGGTGTACCGCGGCGGCTGCCCCGTACAGCGGCCGGAGCAGGGGCAGCGGCGGCTGAGATGGTCAGGACGGCACCGTCGTCGGACCGCTCACTCCCGCTGCCCCGGGTCAACGGCTTCCTCCAGCAACAGCACCGTGTTCGGTGAATCCGCCAGCTCGCGGCCCTGCTCGTCCAGCGCACTCATCTCGACCAACGCCCGGCCGGCCAGTTCGACGAACTTCCGAAGTGCTTCGCCCTCGTAGACCAACTCGAATGTCTGTGAGTGGCCGCTGACCGTGAACTCCACCGCGTCACTGCCGTTGATCCGGTATGTCATCTGACAGTCATCACGGATGCCAACCCACGAGCTGACGATCAGATCGCTGTACATGACGTCCCCCTCCTGGTGCTGTTCCAGAACGCGTGGTGGAGTGCCAGGAGGTTCGGGCGACGGCGAGCGCCCGCGACCGGGTGAGCGCCAGCTCCACACACTCCCCAGGAAGTGGCTGGATGCCGATGTGCTCGGTCTCGGCCGCGACCGACCTCGCTACTCGGTTTCGCTTCGTGTCGTCGGTGCGAATGGTTTCTCGCAGCTGGCTGTTCCGCACCCCAGCCCTCCTCCCCCGGCTCGATTCCCCGCCCCGTAGCCCTGGGCTAAAGTCGCCACCGCAGAACCTGCGGATTTTCCTGGGCGGTGTTAGATGTAGCTTACGACGAAAGTTCCGTCGTACATGCGCATAAACGGGTGAATCTGCTCGTGACTGTCGGTGGTCGCGGGGCCGTGCGTTGCCCCTGCGCCCCGGACGTGGAGGGTGTACCGATGTTCGTAGACGACCCGGTCGTCGCCCAGATCCAGCTCGGCATCCTGCTGCGCGAGCTGCGAGAGCGCGCCGGCCTCACCGCCGACGAAGCGCGCCGATCCGTCGACCTGTCGTCAGCGAGCATGAGCCGCATCGAGAACGGCAAGCAGGAGGCCAGGCCGGAGGTCGTCGCGGCACTGCTGGAGCTGTATGAGGCCGGAGACGCGGATTCGGCGGAAGCACTGCGGCTCGCGGCGGTGCCCAAACCGCGTGCCCGGCGTCGACGCAGTGCCTCGTACCGGGACGCCGCACCCAACTGGTTCACCCGCTTCCTCGTCCTGGAGGGTGAGGCCAGCGACATCTGGGTCTACGAGAACGAGGCGATCACCGGGCTGCTCCAGACCGCCGACTACGCGCGGGCGACCCTCCAGGCAGGCGCGCCGCTGGCCAGCAGGCAGGAGGTCGACAAACGGGTCGACCTGCGTATCGGGCGGCAACGCATCCTCACCCGCGACGAGCCACCACCAGCCAAGGTCGAGGCGATCCTGCACGAGGCGGCACTGCACAGGGTCATCGGTGACGACGCGGTCATGGCAGCCCAGCTGGCGCACCTGCTCGACATCGGCGAGCGCGCGAACGTCGACATCCGCGTACTGCCCTTTCGGCCCGAACCCACGTCCAACCACGACGAGTCGTTCGTCGCCGCAGCACGGTTCATCCTGCTGAAGCTGCCCGAACGAGGCACGATGCTCTACCTCGACGACTTCGCCGGAGCGACCTACCCCGAGGACATCACCGTCATCCAGGAGTATGCCGCCGCGTACCAGCGGTTGCGCAACGTCGCACGGGATCCGGGGTCGTCCCGCGAGCTGATCGCTAAACTGGTTGAGCGATACCGATGACCAGACAAGGAGAGGAGGTGGCTGCGATGGTTCCAGTGGACCCCGGCCAGCTCCGATGGCGTACCAGCAGCTACACCGGGAGCAACGGCTCCTGCGTCGAAATCGCGCCTGTGGGCGGCGGCGCCGCGATCCGCGACACGAAGGACCGGGACGGCGGCATCCTGATCGTGAGCGAACGCTCCTGGAACACCTTCCTCGCGGCGGTCAAGGCGGGCAGAGCGGGTAGCGCCTAGTCCAGCTCCTCGAGGTTGCCGGGGCGGGCGTCCCACCCCTTCCTGTCCGAACCCCTCGGGTCCACCGGACCGGCCCCGGCGCACCGTCGGGGCGGCTCGATGTCCCATCGGTGAAGCGAATCCCACCTCGCCGGTGCTCCGGTCGACATCGCGTCGATCCGGGTGGTCGGCGGGTCGGCGCCGACCCGGGTGCCGTCACAGGATCAGCAGGGCACCGGGCCGAACCGGGTCCAGGCGACGACCCCGGCCACGGGGTTCGAACTCCCACTTCCCCCGTGCACGACGATGGCCCCGATCACCAGCGGCACCACCCCGCGGGCGGCGATCGGCGGCGGCACCGGTCAGGAGGTTGAGCGGGCCCGGCACGTTCGTGCCCGCCGCGTCCACCGCGTCCGGTTCGGCCGCCCAGCCCCGTTCCCTCCCCCGCCCGTCCCGGGTCGTCTCTCCGCCGGTGGGCGATCGCGGCCAGCCCGGTGCGGGTCACGGCCGGAGGGGTCCTTGGGGAGGCGGGATCGCCGCCCAGAGCGGGCGGCACCTCCGTCGCGACCGACGCGCACGAACCGCCGAAGTCGCTCCGGCGTTGTCCCCCGAGCGAGCTACACGCGAGTGTCCACCGAGTGGTGACGACATGGCGCCCGTGGCTCCGTAGCTTCTTGACCCAGCGATGGCGCGGGGCGGTGGACCCCGCACCGGGCCAGTGGTCCGACCGGCCCCCGACTTCCCGTTCCGTGCCAACGACACCGGTTCCGGCACGCCCGCGTCATCGCGTGCCGGTCCGCCCACAGCTTCCGCACCTGGAGTTCCTCATGACCCGTAAGGCATCCGTCGCGGCCGCGTTGGTGGCCGCCGTCGCCGGAACCGCGTTGGCGGGCTGCGGCGCGGCCCCGCAGCCCTCCCCGGCCCCCTCCGCGAACGCCACCTCGACCGCCGGCGAGCCACGGGACGCGTTCACCGGCGTCTCGTCGATCGACGTCGACGGCCGTTCCGTGCGGGTGTCCTGTTCGGGCGACCCGGTGGAGGGCAGGCCGGTCGTCGTCCTCCTGCACGGGGGAGGCGACGGGCTCGCGGAGCTGGCGGACCTCCAGGAGACCCTGGGTGAGCGGGACCGGGTCTGCTCCTACGACCGCCTCGGCGCCGGTGACAGCGACGAGCCAGCCGGCCCGCAGACCCTCGACAGCACCGGGGAGGTCCTGACCGAGGTGATCGACCAGGTCGCCGGCGACGCCCCGGTCGTCCTGGCCGGGCATTCCCTCGGCGGGCTGATCGCCGCCCGGTACGCCCCCGACCACCAGGACCGGGTCCGCGGCCTCGTCCTCATCGACGCCACCTCCCCGACGCAGGGCGCGGACCTCCGGGCGAGCATCCCGGAATCAGCCACCGGGCCGGCGGCCGAGCTGCGGGACCAGACCCTGGCCGTCTTCGAGGGGGAGTGGCCCGAGCGGCTGGCGGTCGCCGACGGCGAGGTCGCCTCCGCCGGGGACATCCCGGTGGAGGTCCTCCAGCACGGCGGGGACTACCTCACGGCCATTCCCGAGTACGGACCGGACCTGGAGCGGGCGTGGTCCGAGGGGCAGCGGAAGTGGCTGGCCGTGTCGAGCCAGAGCACCCTGAGCACCGCGAGCGACAGTGGGCACCACATCTACCTCGACGAACCCGAGGTCGTGGTCGAGGCGATCCAGCGGGTCGTCTCCGAAGCGGCGGACCCCTCGTAGGCGCCGAACCGCCGCTTCCCGGCGCGGGCTGGTGCTGGTCGCCGCCCGCGCCACGCGCCTGGCGGCCGAGCGATCAGGTGACCAGGCCGTTGCGGTAGGCGAAGACGACGGCCTGGACGCGGTCGCGCAGTCCGAGTTTTCCGAGCATGCGGGACACGAAGGTCTTGACGGTCTCCTGGCTGAGCACCAGTGCCGTGGCGATCTCCCTGTTGGAGAGGCCGTCCGCGACGAGCCGGAGCACCTCGAGTTCACGCGGGGTCAGCGGCAGGTCGTTCGGGGCGCTGGCCGCCGGCCGGATCCGCGTCGCGTACCTGCCCACGAGCTGCCGCGTCACCTCCGGCGCCAACAGCGCCGCGCCCGACGCCACGGTCCGGATGCCGTCCAGGAGCTGGCTCGGCGGAGCGTCCTTGAGCAGGAACCCGCTCGCCCCGGCGCGCAGCGCCTGGTAGACGTACTCGTCCAGGTTGAACGTGGTCACCACGAGCACCTTGACCGGTTGGGCGACGTCGGCACCGGCCAGGAGGCGGGTCGCCTCGATGCCGTCGAGCACCGGCATCCGCACGTCCATCACGACCACGTCCGGCTCCAGCCGGCCGGCCAGCGTGACGGCGGTCTTCCCGTCCCCGCACTCGCCCACCACGTCGAGGTCGGGTTGCGCGTCGATGATCGTCACCAGCCCGGTGCGGACCAGCACCTGGTCGTCGCAGACCAGGACGCGGATCGGAGCGGTCATGACGGGACCCCGGTCCGGAGGCGGGCCCGCACGAGGAACCCGCCGTCGGCGTCCCGGCCGGCGGTGAACTCGCCGTCGAGGGCGTCGACCCGGTCGCGCAGCCCGGCGAGGCCCCGGCCGTTCCCGCCTGGTGAGCCGGCCGAGGTGCCGGAACCGTCGGTGCTGACCTCCACGGTGATCTCCTCCTCGCCGTGCCGCACCCGCACCCGGGTGCCGCTGCCGTGCGCGTACTTGAGGGCGTTGGTCAGTGCCTCCCGCACCACGCGGTAGGCGACCGGACCGGCACGCCCGGCCACCGTCGAGGGGGTGCCCTCCTCCGTGAACTCCACGGGTTGCCCGGCCTGGCGTGTCCGCTCGACGAGCGCGCGGAGCTCGTCGGAGGACGACGACTGGACCTCGTGGTCCGGACTGAGCACGTCGAGCAGGTGTCGCAGGTCGGAGATGGCACGCCGGCCGGTGGCGGTGACCGAGGTCAGGCTCTGGTCCAGGCGTTCGGGCGCCGAGGTGAGGTAACGGGCGGCCTCGGCCTGCACGACCATCGCCGTCACGTGGTGGGTGACCACGTCGTGGAGCTCCCGCGCGATCCGGGCGCGTTCGGCGGCACGGGTGTCCTCGGCGACCCGGCGGCGACGTTCGGCCTCCAGCAGGCGGGTGGAGCGCAACCACGTCCCGACGGCCCAGAAGAGGACCAGCGCCAGGTAGAAGGTCAGGACCTCCGCGAGCGGCTCACCGGCGCCGAGCAGGGGGAACGCGGCGGCGAACGGCACGTACGCCGCGGAGAACCCGAGTGCGGTGGCCCGCCGCCGCCGGTCGAGCCGTGACCCCGCGTTCAGCAGGGCGAGCGGCAGGGCGGTGCCCGCGAACGAGTGGTAGCCCAGGAGCTGGTCGGCGGCGAAGCCCACGGACACCAGCGCGAGGCAGGGCACCGGCCACCGCCGGCACGCCACCAGCGGGAGGCACTGGAGGGCGATCGCCACGACGGCCAGGACGTCGAACGGGCGGTCCGGCATCCCGCCGAACCTCGTTCCGTGACCGTGCGACGCCGGTACCAGCGACCCGACGAGGAGCACCAGTCCCAGCAGGGAGTACCAGGCCGTGCCGCCGAACCGTTGCCACGACTCCGGGATCCACCTCGGAGTGATCACCGGGGAAGCCTAGTGGCGGCCCCTCGGACGAGTGACAAGCTCCCGGAGCTGGCCGTCGCTGAGCGGGGGAGGTGGTGCCGGGGTGAGCGCCCCCCAGCGGGCCGTGGCGGCGGGATCGGTGGCCGTCGCCGAGGATCGCGGTACCCGCTCGCCGGCGTGGGGGCGTGCCGTCGCGCCGTTCGGTGCCTGGTGGGGAGCTTGGGTGTTCCCGAGGGGTCGCCAGGCGCGATGTCCTGAACCGGGCGAGCAGTGCCCGAACGCGTGGCTGGAACCCGAGGCACCGAACGAGGCGGGAACGACCAACACCTCCCGTCCCACCTCGTCGGTGCTGTGGCCTGGCATCGATCGGGATCCGGGGCCGGAGCGAGGGCGTGCCAGCCGGACCCGATCGCCTGGTGCGGCCGTCGCCGGTCGCCGCCCTCGCGTGGCCTGCCGCCTGTCGGCGCGGTGGTAGCGTCGGCCCGCCGCCTGCCCGACAGGCCGGCTGTCGAGCGTCGCGAGCTCGTCCCGGTGTCGAGTCGAAGGCTGTAACGGCGGGTCGCTGGCCGTCGATCTCCGGGGCGACACGGTGGCCCTCGGCGGGAGAGCGTCGGTGGACATACCAGCTGACGTCGGACGGGCGTCGTGGTGAGGGGGAGGGACATGACGAGCCAGGAAGGCACGCGGGGCGACCAGACCGGTGCGGTCGCCACCGGCGGCAGGGGGCCTCGCGGCTTCTGGTACTACCCGGTGGTCCTCGTTTCGCTGGGCCTGTTCGCCTGGGTGCCGTTCGCCCACGCGGCGTCCAGGCTGCGCACCCCCAAGGCGCGGAGGTACGCCTGGCTGTTCGGCGCCATCGACGCGGTCCTCTACGTCCTGGTGTTGGCCACGCCCGAGACGGGGCCCGAGGGCGAACCCTCGGTGGGTGCGTTCGGCGGGCTGTTGGCGTTGACCGCCATGATCCTGGGTTGTGTCCTGATCTCGCCGTTGCGCCGCCAGGTGTACGAGGGGGCTCCCCAGGAGGGCGCGCCCGCGTCCGCGTCCGATCCCGCCGTCGCCGCGGCCCTCGCCGCGCGGGCGAAGCGCGACGAGGCCCGCACCCTCGTCGCGGATGACCCGCTGCTCGCCAGGGAACTCAAGATCGGCCGTCCCGACCTGGCGGGCACCTACGACGACGGCGGCCTGGTCGACCTCGGTGCCGCCCCGGCCGAGGCGATCGCCCAGACCTGCGGCCTCACCCCGGAGCAGGCCGCGACCATCGTGCGGACCAGGGGACAGCAGGGGACGTCCTTCTTCACGGTCGAGGAGTTGCTGATCGCCGCGGAGCTCCCGGTGGAGGTCTGGGACCGCGTGCGGGACCGGGCGATCCTGCTCGTCTGACCCGGCCGCCGGGAACCGGCACGGTTCGCCTGCCCCCTGTCGACCCGACAGCCAACAATGTGGTGGCAGGGCACCCCGGTGCGGGGTGCCCTGACCGCTGTCAGCCGCCGAAGGCGGCGGCGTTCTCCCGGACCCACCGCTCGAAGGCCCGAGGCGGGTGACCGGTGACCTCCTCGACGGTGGGTTGTGGCACGGCCCCCTGCCGGGGCGGATTGGTCCGCATCTCGAGGAAGAACTCGATGTGTTCCTGGGTGAAGCCGGCCGCCCGCCAGCCGGCCACCGCCTCCTCACGGGTCTGTTCGACGTACCGGATCTCCCGCCCCAGCACGTCCGAGATCGTCCGGACCTTGTCGTGCACGGTGAGGGCCTCCGGCCCGGTCACCCAGTACTCGCGTCCACCGTGGCCCCCCTGGACGAGGGCGGTGGCGGCGACGGCCGCGATGTCGGCCTCGTGCACGATCGCGCTCCGGACGTCGGGGAACGGTTCGGTGACGTACCCGCGTTCCCGGAGGGTCTCCGCCCACTCCAGCAGGTTCGACATGAACTCGCCCGGGGTCAGCGCCGTCCACTCCAGGTCGCTGTCGGCGGCACACTCGCTCGGCCGGATGAGCGCGGTGGCGTGTCCCCTCGCTACCGGCCAGCCGACCAGCGGGGAACGGCGGAGCGGCGGGACCACCCCGACTGGGTCGGTTTGGGGGCCACGACCGCGGGTAGGTCTTGCGGGCCGGTGGTACGTGGCGGAGCGGGGACGCGGTCCTCGGCCAGGGCTGAATGGCCCTGGCCCGGCTGGCCGTGCCCTGGCGGGGGAGGGAGGCGGCCGATGGGCGCGTTGGTCGCGACGCGACGACTCGCGGTGGTACCCGGCTGGTGGCGTCGCGCCCGTGTTCCCGCTGGCGGGTCGCTCCGCCGGCTCCGAGGCGGGATGGGCACGGTTGCCGGGATGGTCCTCCAGTTCCGGGGGAACGGTCGGACGACGCTGCGGGTGCGCGGTTGGCGCGGCGGCCGTGTGGTCGCCAGGCCCGTCCTCGTCACCCGGTACGAGGGCGGCCGATACCTCGTGTCGACGATTTCCGGTTCGGAGTGGCTCGCCGACGTGCGTGCCGCCCGAGGCCGGGCCGTGCTCGGCCGGGGGCGGAGGCCGGTGCGCCTGGTGGAGGTCGATCCGGCGGACAGGGCACCCGTGCTGCGTCGGCGCCTGGAGTGGCGTGGGAGCCGCTGGCCGGGACGCCCCCTGCCCACCGGGCTGTCCGAACCGGATTTCGCGCGGGCGGCCCGGCACGTGCCCGTGTTCCGCGTCCTACCAGTCGGAGGTCGGCGGTCGCGTTCCCGCCGTGGTTGACCGCCCGCCGGAGCCGCGCCGTGCGCCTGCCGGCCCCGCGCCGCCCCCGGCGGAAGCGGGCGGATCCCGTTCCCGCGCCGCGCGGTGCACCCGGTGGGGCCGCCGGGTGCTCTGAGGGCCGGGGCGTGGGGCAGGGCGTCCCCGACATCTGAGGTGCGACGTCCGGGCAGGTGCCGGTGGATCCCCCACCCGGACTCCCGGCGGCATGCGGTCGGCCCCGACCACCCCCAACGCGGTCGGCGGCCGGGGTCGAAGTGAGTGGTCCCTCGTCCCGGGCGGTGCGTGGCGGCGTGCGAGGAACGTCACCGGTGGACGGGGGAGAGCCGAGCACCGAACGAGATCGGGTCGACCTGGAAGTGATTCACTGTCCCCACGTAATCATCAACACTCGATGGATACCTCGCTTTACCCGATCGAGTCCCGTATCAATAATGGGTCATGGTCGCTGCGGTGAGATCGACGGGTGACGGGCTATCGGTAGGGCTTCTGGTATGACTGGCCATCGCGTGGAGACGCGAGGCGCCGGGGTGCCGCGACCACGCACGGCCGAGGATTCGGCGAGGCTGGAACGAGACGTTCTCCGGACCTACGCCTACGCCATCCGAGTGCGGGAGGACTTCGACCCGCAGGTGCGCGGCCCGTCGAGGCGCGGTTCCTCCCGCTCGGCCGGTGGTCCGCAGCGACTCGCCCTCTACATGAGACTCCTGGTCCGCAGCGTCGACAGCGATCCGTCACGGCTGGCCGCGACACGGCAGGTCTGCCGTCGTCGCTCGGAGGGCCACACCGCGACGGAACTCGACGACGACCGCCGGCAGGTGTACCGGGTCGCGGCCGACCTGGTGGGACAGGCACTCGACACCATCGAGCCCCGTGGGCCGGTGGACGGCCGACAGCGCGGACCAGCCGGGGCGGGGACGCCCTTCGGCACCACGGAGCCCTACGTCCAGGGCTCCTGGCACCGGCACGGCGCGGTGCGCCGTGGGTTGCGCCGGCTCAACCCCGTGTACTGGCTGCGGAGACTCCGCGCCGAGCAGCTCAGGCTGGTGCACCGCCGGCCGGCCCGCCCGGCCGGGATCCAACGCATCGAGGTGCGGCAGGGGCGGACCGCCGTCGGCTGGATGCTCTTCCAGGTGTGCGCGGAGTGCCGGCTCGGGTACGTCGGCAACGTGGTCGTCGACGACGCGTTCCGTGGGCGCGGGCTGGGGAGGCGGATGGTGCTGGCGGCCCGCGAGCTGGCGCCCGGGTGCAGCTGGTTGACCACCAGCCAGTACGACACGGCGGAAACGTTCTGGCGCGAGATGGCGCGCCGGACCGGTGACGCCTACCGCGAGGTGAGCGGGGTGTCCGCCTGCCCGCACACCGGGCACGAGGTGATGCGGTACGCCGCAGGGGCGGACGTGCGGCGCAGCGTTCCGCTCACCCGGGTCGAGCTGCCCGCCGACCTGGCGGCACGCGGCCCGCGCGGGCCGGTGGGCGGGGCGCCCCGCCCCGGCCGTCCCCGCTCCTGATCCCCGGGAAGGTGGTCGGGGGGCCTGGTGGTGCCCGCTCCTGATCTCGGGGGAGGGGCGGCGGGTTTGGTCCTCCGGCCGGTGGGGCACCAAGGCGGTACCGTCGATCCACGGTCGGCGATCATCCGCGGGGGTTGTCTGTGACCGAGTGGTTGCTGTTGGGCGTCGTGGTCCTGCTGGTGTTCCTGAACGCGTTGTTCGTCGCCGCCGAGTTCAGCCTCGTCACGGTCGACCGCGCCACCGTCGAGGAGCGGGCCCAGCGCGGGGACGCCCGTTCCGCCGGGGTCCTCTCCGCGCTGCGGACGCTCTCGACCCAGCTGTCCGGCGCGCAGCTGGGCATCACCGTGACCAGTCTCGTCGCCGGGTACGTCGCGGAGCCCTCCCTCGGCGCGTTGCTGGTCGGCCCGCTCGACGCCGTCGGTCTGGGGGCCGCCGCCTCCGGCGTGGCGTTCACCCTGGCGTTCGTCCTGGTCACCGCCTTCCAGATGGTGCTGGGTGAGTTGCTGCCCAAGAACTGGGCGATCGCGAGGCCCCTCGTGGTCGCGCGGGCGGTCGCCGGTGCCCAACGTGGTTTCACCGCGCTCGCCCGCCCCCTGCTGCGGGTGCTGAACGGCAGCGCCAACGCACTGCTGCGGGCGGTCGGTGTCGAGCCCCGGGAGGAGCTGGCCTCGGCGAGGTCCGCGCAGGAACTCGCGTCACTGGTGCAGCGGTCCGGTGAGGAGGGCACGCTCGACTCGGGGACGGCGCGCCTGGTCACCCGGTCCCTCGAGTTCGGCGAACGCACCGCGGGGGACGTGATGACCCCGCGCGGGCGGGTGCGCTTCGTCCGGGCGGACGCGCCGGTGTCCGAGGTGGTCTCCCGAGCCAGGGCCACCGGCCACTCCCGGTTCCCGGTGGTCGTCGACGACCTCGACGACCTGGTGGGGGTGGTGCACCTGAAGCACGCGGTCGCGGTCCCCGTCGACCGCCGGGCCGCCACCGAGGTGCGGGCGGTCGTCTCCGACGCCCTGCTGGTGCCGGAGACGCTGCCGCTCGACCCGTTGCTGGTCCGGCTGCGGGGGTACGGGCTGCAGCTGGGGGTGGTCGTCGACGAGTTCGGTGGCACCGCCGGCGTGGTCACCTTGGAGGACGTGGTCGAGGAGATCGTCGGGGACATCAGCGACGAGCACGACCGGCCGGTGTCCCAGGCGCGCCGACTCGCCTCGGGGGCCTGGCTGCTGTCCGGGTTGCTCCGGCCGGACGAGATCGCCGAGATCACGGGGACCGCGCTGCCCGAACACCCCGACTACGACACGGTGGCCGGGCTGGTGAGCCACCTGCTGGGCCGCATCCCCGAGGTCGGTGACGAGGCCAGGCTGGCGCTGCCGGGCCAGGAGGTGGTCCTCACCGTTCGGCGTCGGGACGCGCTCCGGGTCGATCTGGTGGAGCTCCTGGTGCGGGACGAGGCGGAGGGAGAGCCCGGCCGGCGCGCCGGTCCGGATGCCGAGCCGGGTGACCCGGCGTCGGGTTCACCGGGTGGGACGGGCCGGGGCGACCCCGGCCCGCACGGCCGGGGCGGCCGCGCGGATCGAGGGGGTGAGGACCGTGACCGGTGAGCTCACCGCCCTGGTCGTGGCCGTCGCGCTGCTTGCCGGCAACGCCTTCTTCGTCGGAGCGGAGTTCGCCCTCATCTCGGTGCGGCGCACCCAGTTGGAACCGCGGGTCCAGGCGGGTTCCCGGGTCGCCCGGCTCACCCTGCGCGCCGTGGAACGGGTGTCGTTGATGATGGCCGGCGCGCAGCTGGGGATCACGATGTGCTCCCTCGGCCTGGGCGCGGTGGCCGAGCCGGCGGTCGCGCGGCTGTTGGAGGGGCCGTTCGAGGCGTTGGGGGTTCCGGCGGGGCTGGTCCACCCGGTGGCCTTCGCGGTCGCGATGGCGGTGGTCGTCTACCTGCACATGGTGTTGGGGGAGATGGTGCCGAAGAACCTGGCGGTCGCGGGCCCCGTGCCCGCCGCCCTGGTGCTGGGGCCGCCGCTCTACCTGCTGGTCACCATCCTGAAACCCGCGATCGTGGTGCTCAACGCGGTGGCGAACGGCCTGCTCCGGCTTCTGCGGGTCGAACCGAGGGAGGAGGTGGCGTCGGCCTTCACCCGGGAGGAGGTGTCCGCGCTGGCCGCCGAGTCCCGGCGGGAGGGACTGCTGGACGCGGACGAGTACCGGCTGCTCACGGGTGCGCTGGCGCTGCCGGAGAGCAGTGTGCGCTCGGTGCTGCTCCCCTTGGCCGACCTGGACGCGGTACCGACCTCCGTGACACCGGCCGACCTCGAGCGGGCGGCGACCCGCACCGGTTTCTCCCGGTTCCCGGTGGTCGACGACGCGGGAGAACCGGTCGGCTACCTGCACCTGAAGGACGTCCTCGAGGAGGACCCGGCGCGGCGGGAGCGGCCGGTGCCCTCGGAGCGGGTGCGGCCCCTGATCGGCGTGCGGCCGGAGGACACGCTGGAGAGCGCGTTGGGGTTGATGCGTCGGCACCGCGCGCACGTCGCGGCCGTGCGGGGCGCGGACGGGCGGACGCTGGGGATCGTGGCGCTCGAGGACGTGGTGGAGGAGCTGGTGGGGGAGATTCGGGACGCCACCCGTCGGCGCTGATCCCGGCCACGCCCTCCGTCCCCGGGGCCGGGTTCCGGCTCAGGTGGGCGGTCCGACGAGGAAGGGCTCCGGGTCGTCGAGGATTCCCCGCACCACCCAACCGGCGGCCCCCTGGACGGCGGCCCGGCTGCCCAGCACCGAGGGTTCCACCGCGATCGGAGCCCACCCGGAGGACACGACCCTGCGGTCCAGCTCGGCCAGCAGCGTCGAGCGCAACCAGGGCTCGAGCCTGGCGTAGGTACCCCCGAGCACGACGGTGGGGATGTCCACGAGGTTGATCACGTCGGCCATCGCGATCCCGAGCCAGCGTCCCGCGTCGGTCACCGCCGTCAGCGCGGCGGCGTCGTGGTCGCGCAGCCGCCCGAGCAGGTCGGCCATCCCGTCCCCTCCACCGCCTTCGGGCTCGGCCGGAACCCCGGCCGCGGCGAGCACGGCCGCCCGGCCGGCGAGCCGTTCGAGGCAGCCCCGGCCGCCGCAGGAACAGGGTGGGCCGGCCGGGTCCACCGACAGGTGGCCGATCTCGCCGCCGAAGCCCCGCACGCCGGGGAAGAGCTCTCCCGACACCACGAGACCGGCCCCGATGCCGATCTCGCCGGACACGTGCACGAAGTCGCGACGGTCCTCCCGGCCACCGAACCAGAGTTCGGCGAGGCCGGCGAGGTTCGCCTCGTTCCCGACGAGCAGGGGGCGGTCGGTCACACCCGTGCGGGCGCGCAGCTCGGTGTGGAGCGGGACGTCGCGCCAGCCGAGGTTGGGGGCGCTCCGCAGCAGGCCGGTCGAGGACTCCACCAGGCCGGGGACCGCCACGCCCACGCCGCCCACCGACACCCCGAGCCGGGCCGCCTCCGCCTGGGCGAGCCCGACGAGGTCCGCCACCTGGGAGAGGCCCTCCTCGACGGTCCGTCCCCGAGGTTCCACGTCCCGCGTCCAGCTGACGCGGACGCGTCCGGTGAGGTCGACCAGCGCGCAGGAGAGGGTGTCCACCCCGATTTCGACGCCGAGCCCGTGCGGCCCGGTGGGGGACAGCGACAGCGCGGTCCCCCGCCGCCCCCGGCCGACCCGGTGTTCGGGGCCGCCGTCGACCACGAGGCCGGCCGTGATCATCCGGTCGACGAGGCTGGAGACGGTGGCCTTGGTGAGGCCGGTACGCGCCGCGACGGACGCTCTCGACAGCCCGTCGGCCGTCGCGATGGTGTTGAGCACCAACGCCGAGTTGTGCCTGCGCACCGTGTGCTGCCCGGCCGGGCCCGACTGGTTCACCCGGCCACCCTAGTTTCCGGCCGGTGCCAGGCGGACGAGCGCGGTGAGGTCCTGGCCGCCGCGCCCTGAGGGGAACGTCCTGGCCAGGACGCCCGCGGGGCCGGGCCGCACCACCCCGGTCGTGCGCCGGCCAGGTGGAGGGTTGACCCGACCGGACCACGCGCGTACAAATTCAGTCATCAAACTATTTGGGGCACCGGGAGGCAGCGTGGCCGACAAGCCGACTCGCGAGGACAGGTTCAGCTTCGGTCTGTGGACCGTTGGCTGGCGGGCGAACGACCCCTTCGGGGACGCCACCCGCGCCGCGCTCGACCCGGCGGAGGCCGTGCGCCGACTCTCCGAACTCGGCGCCTGGGGCATCACCTTCCACGACGACGACCTCATCCCCTTCGGGAGCGACGCCGCCGCCCGCGACGGGCACATCGGCCGCTTCAAGCAGGCCCTCGAGGAGACCGGGCTGGTCGTCCCGATGGTGACCACCAACCTGTTCGGGCACCCGATCTTCAAGGACGGCGCCCTGACCAGCAACGACCGGTCGGTGCGCCGGTTCGCGCTGCGGAAGGTCATGCGCAACATGGACCTCGCCGCCGAACTCGGGGCGAGCACCTACGTGCTCTGGGGCGGCCGTGAGGGTTCCGAGACCGACGCCGCCAAGGACGTCGCCGCCGCGCTGGACCGCTACCGCGAGGGCGTCGACACCCTCGCCCAGTACTCCATCGACCAGGGCTACGGCCTGCGGTTCGCCATCGAACCCAAGCCGAACGAACCGCGCGGGGACATCCTGCTGCCCACGATCGGGCACGTGCTGTCCTTCGTGTCCACCCTGGAGCACCACGAGCTCGTCGGCGTGAACCCCGAGGTCGGCCACGAGCAGATGGCCGGCCTGAACTTCGTCCACGGCATCGGCCAGGCGCTGTGGCAGGGCAAGCTCTTCCACATCGACCTGAACGGCCAGAAGGGACCGCGCTACGACCAGGACCTCGTGTTCGGGCACGGTGACCTGCTCTCGGCGTTCTTCCTCGTCGACCTCCTCGAGCACGGCGGGTACGACGGACCCCGGCACTTCGACTACAAGCCGCTGCGCACCGAGGACACCGACGGCGTGTGGGCGAGTGCCGCGGCGAACATGCGCACCTACCTGCTGCTGAAGGAGCGGGCGGCCGCCTTCCGCGCCGACCCCGAGGTCCAGGCCGCCCTGGAGGCGTCCCGGGTGCCGGAGCTGTCCCAGCCCACCCTCGCGCCCGGCGAGTCCGTCGCCGCCTTCCGCGCCGACCGCACCGCGTTCGAGGACTTCGACGTGGAGGCCGTGGCACGCCGGGGTTACGGTTACGTCGATCTGGCCCAGCTGGCGCTGGAGCACCTGGTCGGCGCTCGCGGCTGACCCGAGACGCCCTGGGTGTGGCGCGGCCGGCTGGGCGCGCCACACCGAGCACGGGGGTGAAGATGACCAGGCAGCGCGTGGCCGTCCTGGACCGCGTCGGTCATGTCAGGACCGAGGAGCGGGAGGTACCGGAACCGGGAGTGGGGCAGGTCCTGGTCCGGGTCGCCGCCGTCGGCGTCTGCGGTTCCGACGTCCACTACTACGAACACGGCAGGATCGGGGACTTCGTCGTCGACTCGCCGCTGGTCCTCGGCCACGAGGCCTCCGGAACCGTGGTCCGACTCGGCCCGGAGGTCCTCGGACCGGAGGTGGGCCAGCGGGTGGCACTGGAACCGCAGAGCACCTGCGACCGTTGCGAGCAGTGCGCGCGGGGCCGCTACAACCTGTGCCCCAACGTGGTCTTCTTCGCGACGCCCCCGGTGGACGGCGCCTTCGCCGAGTACGTGGTCGTCGACGCCCGTCGGGCCCACCCGGTGCCCGACGGGTTGTCCGACGAGGCCGCCGCCCTGATCGAGCCGCTGGCCGTGGCCGTCCACGCCACCGCCAAGGCCCGGGTGGAGCCGGGGCAGAGCGTCCTGGTCAGCGGAGCCGGGCCCGTCGGACTGCTGTGCGCCCAGGTCGCGCTGGCCAGGGGCGCCGGCCGGGTGACCGTCACCGACGTCAACGAGCACCGGCTGCGGGTGGCCGCCCGCCTCGGCGCCCACCAGGTGCTGAACGTGGCGGAGGAACCCGACGCGGACGTGGCACCCGCCGAGGTGGTGCTCGAGTGCAGCGGGGCTGCCCGCGCGGTCGAGTGGTCGGTGCGGCGCGCCGCACCGGCCGGCACCGTCGTCCTGGTCGGGATGGGCGCCACGGTGACCTTGCCGCTCGACCTGATCCAGGCCAGGGAACTGTGGATCACCGGCACCTTCCGGTACGCCCACGCGTACCCCGCCGCGATCGCTCTCGCGTCCTCGGGAGCCGTCGAGCTCGACGACCTGGTCACCGGCCGGTTCGACCTCGACGGCGTGGAGGACGCGCTCCTCTCCGCCCGCCGGGACCCGACCGCACTCAAGTCCGTGGTCAGCCCCGGAGGGCTCTCCCGGGCGTCGGCACCAACCACCTCCGACCGAGCAGGAGAACAGGCATGACCGAGCAGCGCACGCTGGTCGCCGGCATCGACTCGTCCACCCAGTCCTGCAAGGTGGTGGTGCGGGACGCCGACACCGGGGAGCTCGTCCGGCAGGGGCGGGCGAGCCACCCGGACGGGACGGAGATCGACCCCGCCCTGTGGTGGGGGGCCTTAGGCGAGGCGGTGGACCAGGCGGGAGGGCTGGACGACGTCCAGGCGCTCTCGGTGGGGGCCCAGCAGCACGGCATGGTGTGCCTCGACGAGGCGGGGGAGGTCGTCCGGCCCGCCCTGCTCTGGAACGACACCCGTTCCGGTCAGGCCGCGCTCGACCTCCGCGCCGAACTGGGCGCGGACGGTGCCGGCGACCGGGCCTGGGCCGAGGCGGTCGGGGTGGTCCCGGTCTCCTCCTTCACCGTGACGAAGCTGCGCTGGTTGGCGCGCAACGAGCCGGCGGCGGCCGAACGGACCGCGGCGGTCGCGCTCCCCCACGACTGGCTCACCTGGAAACTGGCCGGCGCCGCCGGGATCGAGACCCTCGCCACCGACCGCAGCGACGCCAGCGGTACCGGGTACTGGTCGGCCACGACCGGGGAGTACCGGCGCGACCTGCTCACCCTCGGCCTCGGGCACGACGCGGTGCTGCCGGCGGTGCTGGGGCCGAGGGACACGGCGGGCAGCACGCCGACCGGGGCGGCCCTGGGGGCCGGCGCTGGAGACAACGCGGCCGCCGGTCTCGGTGTCGGCGCGCGCCCCGGTGACGTCGTCATCTCGATCGGCACCTCCGGCACCGTGTTCGCGGTCGCCGACAACGCCGTCGCCGACCCCAGCGGCATCGTCGCCGGGTTCGCCGACGCCACCGGTCGGCACCTCCCCCTGGTCTGCACCCTCAACGCCGCCCGGGTGCTCGACGCCGTCGCCGGCACCCTCGGGGTCACCCTGGACGAACTGGGGCGCCTCGCGCTGTCCGCCCCGGCGGGCAGCGACGGGCTCGTCGTCGTCCCCTACCTGGAGGGAGAGCGCACCCCGGACCGCCCGGACGCCACCGGTTCGGTGCACGGCCTGACCCTGCGCACCTCCACGGCCGCGCACCTGGCCAGGGCCGCGATCGAGGGCATGCTCTGCGGCCTGGCCGACGGGCTCGACGCCCTCATCGCCCAGGGGGTCCGCTGTGACCGGGTCCTCCTGGTGGGTGGGGGCGCGCGGTCGGAGGCCGTGTGCCGCATCGCCTCGGCGCTGCTCGGACGTCCCGTGGTGGTGCCCGCTCCCGGCGAGTACGTGGCCGACGGCGCGGCGCGGCAGGCCGCGTGGCTGCTCTCGGGCGGCACGGAGCCGCCGGAGTGGTCCATCGGTGACACCCTCGGTTACGAGGAGGACGCCGCTCCCCAGGTGCGGGAACGGTACGCCGCCGCCCGGGACAAGGTGCTGCCCCAGGTCGGTTGACCTCGCGCACCCCTGGTGGTGGGCCGATGCGGGTTCGGGACCGTCGCGGTGTCGGCCACCCGCGGCACCGGGACGTCCGTTCCAGCGGCTCCGGGCGCGGGCGGGCGCGGCGGAACCGGGCCGCCGGCGCGCCGCTCGTGGCCGGCACCGGCCGCGTGTCCCGCCGTGGTCGGTCCGTTCCCACGTCGGTGTGAAACAAAGGAACGATGGGACGAACGCGTATCGCCATCGTCGGCACGGGGGGCATCGCCCACGCCCATGCCGACGGGCTCAGCGGGCTGGCCGAGCGTGCGGAACTGGTCGCCGCGGTCGACGTGGACCAGGGGCGGCTCGACGAGTTCGCCGAGCGGTGGGGCATCGAGAACCGGTACACCGACCTGGCCACGGCGTTGCGGGAGGCGGCACCCGACCTCGTCCACCTCTGCACGCCCCCTGGGGCGCACCACCAGCAGGCCATCGCCTGCCTGTCGGCGGGTGTCCCGGTGCTGTGCGAGAAACCCCCGACCCTCTCGCTGGCCGAACTCGACGACATCCTGGCCGCCGAGCGGGCCGGCGGGGCCCGGTTCGCCACCGTCTTCCAACACCGCTTCGGCAGCGCCGCGCTGCGGCTGCGCCGCCTGGTCGAGGCCGGTGACCTCGGCAGGCCGCTCGTGGCGGTCTGCCACACGCTCTGGTATCGGCCTGACGAGTACTTCGCGGTGCCGTGGCGCGGGAACTGGGAGATCGAGGGCGGTGGCCCCACGATGGGCCACGGCATCCACCAGATGGACCTCCTGCTCTCCGTGCTGGGCGAGTGGGCCGAGGTCACCGCCGTCGCCGACCGGAAGGCGCGCCCCACGGCCACCGAGGACGTGTCCTGCGCCCTCGTGCGCTTCGAGAACGGTGCCGTGGCCACCGTGGTGAACTCGCTGCTGTCGCCCAGGGAGACGAGCTATCTGCGGTTCGACCTCGAACACGCGACCGTCGAGGTGGAGCACCTGTACGGGTACCAGGACCAGGACTGGCGGGTCACCCCGGCGCCGGGGCGGGAGGCGGAGGTGCGCGCGGCGTGGGACACCGGGGACGAGGACGTGGCCAGTGGGCACCGCGCCCAGTTCGACGCGCTGCTGACGGCCCACGAGGGCGGCCTGCCGCTCCCCGTGTCGGCCGCCGACTCGCGGTCCACCCTGGAACTGGTGGCGGCGATCTACGCCTCGTCCTTCACCGGCACGCCGGTCCGCCGGGGCGAGATCACCGACGGCCACCCCTTCCACGGCCGGATGAGCGGTGGCGCGGTGCCGTGGCCAGCTCCCTAGGAAAGCGTTTTCCACCTGACATCCGTCCCGAGAGGGGTCTGGCGCGGGGCGAGCGCGTCCGTACGGACCGCCACCCGGCACCCGGCACCAGCAAACCAGCGGACCAGAGCGTTCCCCGGGTGATGACCGCCCCCGGGACCCCGGACCCGAACCCCGAGAGCACCGACCCGACCAGCGGAGGCGAGCCGTCCGTGCGCACCGAGTACGCCAGCCCCCGTCCGGAGCAACCTGCCTCCGGACACCGGCCACTGCCCACCTCGACAGAACCAGCCCCGGCCGGCCTCGGCCTCCACCACGACGCGGAGCGCTCGCTCCAGGTGACCGTGGACGGTCGGGAGATCGTCCGCTACGTCTACCGGCCCTGGGACGTCCAACTGGAGTCCCCCCGACCGTTCTTCCACCCGCTGCGGACGCTCGGCGGTGACCTGGTCAGCCTGTTCCGCCCGCACGACCACGTGTGGCACCGGGGCATCGCCTGGTCACTGCCGCACGTCGGCGAGGACAACTTCTGGGGCGGCCCCACCTACGTGACGGGCAGCGGTTACCAGCAGCTGGACAACGACGGGTCGATGGACCACGAGGGCTTCGCCCGGGCCGAGCTCACCCGGGGCACCGCCGTCGTCGAGGAGGCGCTGCGCTGGCACACCCAACAGGGCGTGCCGAGGATCGCCGAACACCGCCGCTTCGCGGTCGGGCTCGCTCCGGAGGTCGACGCCTGGGCGCTGGCCTTCGAGTCGACGATGACCAACCTCGGAGCCGAGGCCGTGGCCTTCGGCAGCCCCACCACCAAGGGCAGGGAGAACGCGGGCTACGGCGGTTTCTTCTGGCGGGGGCCCCGATCCTTCACGGGTGGGCGCATCGAGCTGCCCGGCACCACCGGAGCCGACGAACTCATGGGCGAACGGGCGCCGTGGGCGGCGTTCGTCGGCCAACACGACGACCACGGCAGGTGGTCGACGCTCACCTTCGTCGACGACGAGTCCAACGCGGCGGCCACCGGGGCCGGCGGGCCCACCCGGTGGTTCCTCCGGTCGGACCCCTTCGCGGCGGTCTGCCCCGCTCCCTTCTTCTCCACCGAAGTCGACCTCGACCCGGGGGCGGCGCTCACCCTGCGCTACGCCGTCGTGATCGCGGACGGGGACCGGGGACAGGACGGCTGCGCTCGTCTGGCCGAGGCCGGGGTCCGCGCGCTCGCCTCGCTCGCGTCGGACGAGGGGGGCCAGCGGTGACTGGCGGGATCGAGCCCGGGTCCGCCGAGGGCTTCCCCGGCGCGACGGCCGTCTCCCACCTCCGCGTGTACGACTGGCCGGCCGAGGACGGCCGGCGGGGCGGGTCGCCGCACCTGCACACGGCCTCGAGCGAGGGCTACGTCGTGCTGTCCGGCGAGGGCCGGCTGGAGACGCTCGGCGCCGATGGATACCAGGAGACCCCGTTGACCAGGGGGACCCTGTTGTGGTTCACCCCGGGGACGGTGCACCGGCTGGTCAACCTCAGTGGTGACCTGGAGATCCTCGTCGTCATGCAGAACGCCGGGCTTCCGGAGGCAGGTGACGCGGTCCTCACCTTCCCCGCCGAGGTGCTGGCGGACGGGGCGCGGTACGCCGACGCGCACCGCATCCCCGCCCCGGCACCCGACGAGGGACCCGAGGACCTCGACAGCCCCGCCGCGCTGGCCGCCCGCGCCCGCCGCGATCTCGCCGTCAGCGGTTACCTGGAGCTGCGGGAGCGGGTTCGCGCCGAGGGCCCTGGCGCGCTGGAGCCACTGCACGACGCGGCGGCCCGCCTCGTGGCGCCCAGGATCGACGAGTGGCGGTCGAGGTGGGAGCGGGGCGCGGCCGCCCAGGCGGATCACACCGGGCGCGCGTTGGCGGACCTGGCCAGCGGGCGCGGCCCCCACCTCAGGGACGCGCGGGTGCGTTCGGTGCTCCCGAGGACCGGGCCCCTCGGATACGGGATGTGCGGCCGGCTGCGGGTCTGGGACCTGGATGGAGCCGTGGTAGCGGGCGGCGGCGACTGAGACCGGCGGCCGGGGCGCGGGCGACGGCCCCGTTCCGGCCGCTCCCCGCGACCGGGCCGGTAGGGCGTGCTCCGCCGCGCGCTGGTCCCGAGGTCAGTCGGTGGCGGCGGCGCGCGCCGCGCGGACGAACTCCTCGATCAGGAGGTGGTCCTTCACACCCCGTTCGCGCTCCACGCCGCTGGAGACGTCCACACCCCAGGGGCGGAGCACCCGGACGGCGGTTCCGACGTTGCCGGGGCGAAGACCACCCGCGAGCAGCCACCGCCGGCCCGCGAGGAGTTCGGCGTCGGTCGGGGACCAGTCCCAGCTCTCGCCGGAGCCCGCGACCGGGGAGTCGACCAGCAGCAGGTCCGCCCGAGGTTCCTCGCCGTCGGCGGGACCACCGCGAACCGAGTCGATCGGCACGGCCCGCACCAGCCGAACGGGGAGGTCGCGCACCTCGTCGAAGGCCGACGCCGGGTAGTCGCCGTGGAGCTGGAGCGCGCCGACCCCGGACTCCACCGCCAGTGCGCGCGCACCGGCGGCGGACACACCCCGGACCACTCCGACGGTGAGCACCTCGGGGGGAACCAGTTCGGCGAGCTCACGCACCCGTCCGGGCGCGAGCTGACGCGGGCTCTCGGTCAACACGAAACCGATCGCGTCCGCTCCCGAGGACACCGCCACCTCGACCGCGGCCTCGGTCGTGAGCCCACAGATCTTGACGAACACCCCCCAAGCCTAGTGCCACCGGGCGGAACCCGGTGGCGCCCGGTCCGGCTCCCGAATCCCGGGGACCCGTCCTCTCGGGGGCGCCCGGTCGCGGGGCCCGCACCCCAGCGGACGGGAATGGGAATGCCAACCCCATTCGTGGTCGGACCCGTTCCTCGGAAAACACCTCCGCCGACGGGATGCGGAAACGGGTCGGGCAGGTCCCCGCGCCGGCTGGGAACAATCCGTCGAGGAGTCGTGCGGGTTCTCGTGGCGGGCGAGCGGTCGCGGGTTTTCCGCCGCCGCCGGAACCGGATCACGTTTCGCGCTCCGCCCTTTCTCGATAACGGGACGCCGTTTCTCCGGAAATGGGCGGCGCGCGCTCCTCGGCTCGTGCCGCCCGTGGCCGGGATGGGCGCGCCCGTGCTCGGCGCGGTGCCGGGCCGGGACGCCGTCACCCTGCGTGGGGGAGGGGCGCCGTCGACGCGCCCGTCGCCTTCGAACACCTGATCGACCGCGACATCCCGTGGAGTGTCCCCCATTCCGGGGGCGGGCCGCCCGGGAACCGGGTGAGTCGATCGCTCGAGCCCCGGGTGGTGGCCGTCGTCGGCCGAGCGGTCCCCCGGCCGGGTTATGGATCATTCGTCAGGACCGCACCCGATGTGGCCGATGTCCGCTCTGCCGTGATCGCGACGTGATCTCGCCTGGTCGTCGCGTCGTGACTCCTCCGGGACGGACCGCCCCCGGCCGCTCCGGTCGCTCCGCTCGGTGGAGGCACAACGGGAATCGTCGACGGTGTTAGAATCGTGCGATGGCGCGCGAAGAGGATGGAGAACTGATCCCTCTCAACCCGCCCTTCGACGTCGTCTATCGCGGTTTCCACAGAACCCAGGTCCTGGATTACGTTCGGTCGCTGGAGGGCGACCTGCGCATAATCGCGGCCGACCGGGACGCCGCGTTATCGCAGTGCGCCGATTTACGGAACAGCCTGGAACTCACCCGGCGGGACCTGGACCAGGCGCGGGAGGCCGCCGACCGCATGGTCCAGGAGCCGGTCAGCGCCGCGACGCTGAGTGAACGCCTCCAGCGGATGCTCGCCCTGGCCGAGTCCGAGGCGGACGCGCTGCGGGCCCAGGCCGACGAGTACGTCGTCAACCGCAGGGCGGAGGCGGAGCGCGAACGCGACGACCTCTGCCGGGAGTACGAAGGGCTCGTCGCCGGCCAGGAGGAGCACCGCCGCCAGGTCGAGCGGGACTACGAGCGCCGTGTCGCCGACATGGCCAGGGAGTACGAACGCCGGTACGCCGGCATGTTGGCCGAGGCGGAGGCGGTCCTCGCGGACGCGAAGGCCAAGGCCGAACAGCGGGTCTCCGACGCGACGGCCGCCGCGGAGCAGACGGTGGCCGAGGCCACCACCACCGCGGAGCGGATGGTCGCGGAGGCGACCGCGACCGCGGAGGGGATGGTCGCCGAGGCCACCCGCAGGTGCACCCACATCGAGTCCTCCTCCGCCGCCAGGCGACGCCAGGTGGAGAAGGACTTCGAGATCGCGATGGCCAAGCGGCGCAGCGACGCGGCGCGGAGACTGCGCGAGCACGAGGCCGAGGTCGAACGACGCCTCCACGCCAGGACCAGGCAGGTCGACGACCACGTCGAGAACCGACTGCGCCACGCCCAGGACAGGGAGGACGAGGTCCGGGACGCCCAGCGTTCCGCGCTCGCCCAGTTCGAGGTGGCCCGGCGACTGCTCGACCAGGCGGCGGACAGCGTCCACGTCCTGCCGGAGCGCCGGGACGCCGCCCGGCCGTCGCGGCAGCCCTCGGATGCTCGCCCAACACCCCCGGCCGAGCGGGGAACGGTGGGTGCCTCCCCGCCGGCGGACCTCCCCGCCCGGGCCACGACGGGACCCGCCAGCCGGGACCAGGCCCCCGGCGCGGTGACGGACGAGGCCGCCGAGGAGGGGGACGACGACGCCCCGCCCGCGCGGCAACAACCCGGGAAGTCGCTCGCCGCGCAGTCGGCGAAGAAGAACCGCAACGCACGCGCCCGGTCTCGGCGTCCGGCGAAGTCGCGCCGCTGAAGGGGGTCGCCGGACCCGCCACCCGTGGCGGGGCGTCCGGCGACCGTTCCTCACCTCAGGCGCGACCGATGCCGACCCGTGCCCGCAGACAGGTGGAGAGCGCGTCGGCGGCGGTGAGCGCGTCGACGAACCGCGTGTACAGCGGCGCGAAGCCGAACCGGCAGACGTTCGGCGGGCGGTGGTCCCCGATGACCCCCTGGCGTTCCAGCGTCGCCATCACCGCCCGCGCGTCGTCGCACTCCAACGCCACCTGGCTCCCGCGTCGTCCGTCCTCACGGGGCGTCAGGAGGCGGAACGAGCCCGGTGGCGCCAGGGCGTCGAGGCAGGACACGAAAAAGTCGGTGAGGGCCAGGCTCTTCCGCCGGACCTCGGCGAGGTCCACGTCCGCCCACACGTCCAGCGCCGCGTCGAGCGAGAGCAGGGAGAGGATCTCGGGCGTACCGGTGCGGAGGCGGGTCGCCCCCTTGGCCGCCCGGTACTCCGGCTCCATGCCGAAGGGGTCGGCGTGCGAGCACCAGCCGGCCAGCGGTTGGTCGAGCCGGTCCTGGAGGTCGGAGCTGGCATAGCAGAAGGCCGGCGCGCCCGGGCCGCCGTTCAGGTACTTGTAGCCGCAGCCCACGGCGAGGTCGACCTCGGCCCGGTCCAGTCCGACCGGCAGGGCTCCCGCGCTGTGCGAGAGGTCCCAGAGGGTCAGGGCGCCCGCTCCCCGGGCGGCGGCGGTGAGCGCGGGGAGGTCCCACAACTCGCCGGTGCGGTAGTCGACGTGGTTGAGCAGCACCAGCCCGGTGCGGTCGTCGAGGCGGTCCACGAGCTCCGAGGGGTGGCACGGCACCAGTGTTGCCCCGGTGAGCCGGGCCGCGGACTCCGCGAGGTAGCCGTCCGTGGGGAACGTGGTCCCGTCGACGAGGAGTTCGGTTCGACGCGGGTCCCGCCCGACCGCCGCCCGCAGCCCCGCGACGGTCAGGCGGAACACGTTGACGCTCGTGGAGTCGCCCACCACGATCTGGCCGGGAGCCGCGCCGACGAGCGGTGCGATCCGGTCCCCCACCCGTTCCGGGGCGTCCCACCACCCGGCGTCGCGCCACGACCGGATCAGGCCCCGGCCCCACTCCTGCTCGACGACCTCGCGCAGGCGGCTCGGGACCGAGGTGGGAAGCGCCCCGAGCGAGTTGCCGTCGAGGTACACGAGCTCCTCGTCCAGGTCGAACTGGTCGCGGAGGTGGGCCAGCGGGTCGGCCGTGTCCGCGGCGGCCGCCCGTGCGGCCAGCCCCGCGACCGACGTGTCCCGGCCGTCAGCCACTCGCTGTGGCACCACGTGCCTCACACCCTTCCTCGCGCGGACCAGAGTTCGGGGAACACCGGCCGAGCCGCTCGCTTCGTCAACCAGGCGACCCCCGAGGAGCCACCGGTACCAGTCTTGTCACCCATCGCCCGCCGGGTCGCCATCAGGTGGTCCTGCCGCCACCGCCACACCCCCTCCGCCACGTCGGTGAGCACCTCGCCGAGCGAGAGGAGATCTCGCTCCTCGTCGGCCGTGCCCTCCGCGCGGTAGATGTCGGCCCAGGCGCGTTCGACGGCCTCCGTGTGCTCGTGGCGCAGCGAGGGCTCGCGGTCGAGCACCGACGCGGGGAGGGGGTGGCCGCGACGGTGCAGCAGCCGGAGGGCCTCGTCGTACAGGCTCGGGGTCGCCAGCTCCCGTTCCAGGCTGGCGTGGGCCACCGGATCGGCCCGGTGCGGGGTGAGGAAGTTCGTCGAGCGGTCTCCCAGCACGAACTCCAGGTGCCGGTACTGCGCGGACTGGAAACCCGACCCCTCGCCCAACGCCGACCGGTAGGAGTTGAACTGGGTCGGGGTGAGCCAGGCGATCGGCTGCCAGGAGGCGACCAGCGCCGCGAGGGTCGGAAGGCTCCTCCGCAACGAGGTCACGCCCGTGGCCACGTCGTCATCCCGGAGCGCCCGTCTCGCGTGGTCCCACTCGTGCGTCAGCAGGCGGAACCAGAGCTCCATCACCTGGGTGGTGACCAGGAACGCCATCTCGGCCGGGTCGCCGGAGCGGGGTTGCTGGAGGCTGGTCAGCACGGATGCGCGCACGTAGTCCTCGTACGGGGTGGCTCCGCCGAAGTCGAGCCTCGGTTCGGATTCGTCGTCGACCGGCATGGGGTCCTCCTGTCGGTGTCGGCGTCGGTGTCGGACCGCCTCGGGGTCGCCGCGGGGCCCGCCCAATTCCACCCGCTGGACGGAGAAAGCGGAAGGACCGCGCCGCGACTCACCCGCCGTTCGCGGCGCGGCCGCGTCCACCGGTGCCGGGTGGGGCGCGCGCCCACTGCCCCCGGGAGCCCACGGGCCGGGCCTCGACCGGCCGAGGCCGGCTGTACGGCACCTGAGCTGGGCCGGAACGCGCATCCGATGGTGCTTGATGTGCCACCTCGACGGGGAGCACCGCCTGGTTGGTGCCGCCGGCGGCGCAACCTCCCGCGTCAAGGCGCGTCTACTCTCCGTGGGGGCCGACCGGCCCGAATTCCGAGATGTAGCGGGTGCGAGGCGTATGAGTGGTAGGTGGGACGGTCCGCGGCAGCCCCCGAGACGACCCCCGCGACAGCCGCCGCCGGACCGGACGGCGATGATGCCCCAACCTCCGCACGGTCGACGTCCTCCGCCGCGCCCGGGGGGTGGACGGCCCCGCCCCGGCGACGCGGACCGACCCCGGGCCACCAGCACCGCCCATCCGCCGCCGAGGGGCCGGGCGCGCCGGCGGCCGCGCTGGGGCCGGCGGCTGATGGTCCTCCTGCTGGTCCTCGTGGTCGGCCTCGGTGCCCTGGTCTTCTGGTTGGACACCCGGTTGAACCGCGAGGAGATCCTCGCCGACTACCCCGGCCGTCCCGCCGGCACGGCGGGCACCAACTGGCTGATCGTGGGCTCGGACAGCCGGGAGGGCCTGGACGACGACCAGCGTTCCGACCTCGCCGCCGGGGACGCGGCGGGGCGGCGGACCGACACCATCATGCTGGTCCACGTCCCCGACAACGACACCCCGCCCACGATGGTCTCGCTGCCCCGTGACTCCTATGTGCCGATCGAGGGGTACGACGACAACCGGATCAACGCGGCCTTCGCCTTCGGCGGCCCCCAACTGCTGGTCCGGACCGTCGAAGGCGCCACGGGCCTGCGCATCGACCACTACGCGGAGGTGGGGTTCGCCGGGTTCGCCGGGATCGTCGACGCGGTCGGCGGTGTCGAGATGTGCCCGGACGAGCCGATGCGGGACCCGTTGGCCGGACTGGACATCGAGGCGGGGTGCCAGGAACTGGACGGCGCCCAGGCCCTGGGCTACGTGCGGACCCGTGCGAGTGCGCGGGCGGACCTCGACCGGGTCGAGCGGCAGCAGGAGTTCTTCTCCGCGTTGATGGACCGGGCCACCAGCGCGGGCGTGCTCGCCAACCCCTTCCGGGTCTTCCCCCTCGCCTCCAACGGTGCCGAGATGCTGACCGTGTCCGAGGGGGACCACCTCTGGCACCTGGGTGGGCTCGCCCTGGCGATGCGGAGTTTCTCCTCCGGCGAGGGGGTGAGCACCACGGTGCCCATCGGGTCGATGGAGCGCCGGCGGGGCATGGCTGTGGTGCTGTGGGACCAGGCGGCGAGCCAGCAGCTGTTCGGCGCACTCGCCGAGGACCGCCCCGTGCCGCCGGAACTGGTGGGCGGCTGATGACGAGGGCGTCCGGGCGGGATCGCTGACGAGTCCCCGCCCGGACGCCCTTCGCGTGGAGCCTCGGTCAGATCTGGCCGCTCAGCTGGCTCTCCGGTTCGGTCCACTGCTGTTGGCGTTGGCGCACCTCCCAGGCCAACCGCTGCTCAAGCCATTCCTGGGCCAGGGTCGTCGGAGCGGTGTCCAGCTCCTCGGCGAGCTGGCGCAGCTGCTCGCTGGACTCCGGTCGCAGCCGGAGCTGGAGCACCTGGGCCTTGCCGAAGCGGAGCCCGGTCGCGGTCGTCTCCTCCTCGCTCTCCGGCGCCAGCGCGGCCAGGTAGGAGTCGAGTTCGTTGTCCGGACCCGCCTCCGTCCCCTGCTTCACCGCGGGGCGCCGCCGTCCTGAAGGTTTCGCTCGTCCGAAAGCCACCCGTCAACGATAACGACTTGGTTGCGGTCGCCCAAGGGGGCGGCGGCAAGCACATCGTCCTCAGTGGACTCGACGTGCCCGGGGCCGAGGGTGGCGCGAGGCCCAGGAATGCGGAGGCCCCCGCGCCAGGGGGAGGAACGCGGGGGCTGGAGGGGAATCTCCACAGTGCTGGCTGGGGGTTTGCCAGCGGGGAAATTGTCGCACGTCGGGCCGTGATACCGCATCGGATTCGTCAACTTTCCTTCGTGATCTTTCCGTGAGGTGACCAGCTGCCGCCGTTGGGCGGCAGCTGATGACCACCCAACGGTCGTGTGGGGAGGGCCGAGCGGAGCACTCGGTCCCGGACCGCCCTGAGCCAGGGCCCCGGCTGGTGCGGTCGGTCACCTCCGCCCGCCATGCGGCGACGATGGGGGCACGCGTTCCCCCGTTGTACCGGGAGCCCACCGCGCCTGTCGCCGACGACGCGTCACTCTTCGTGTTCGAAGCGGGTGGTGGGGACCAGGGGTCGGGAAGGCGGGGTCGGGAGGGTGTCTCCGGGGCCCGCGCGGGGTAAGCCCGGGAAAGCCACGCCCAACCGGGGTGGGCGACTCCGGGGAGCGGAGCCATTTGTCCCCGGAAGAGTGGTTTGAACTGACGTCAGCGCGGCACTCTACAGCGAAGACAGAGGTGCGTTAGCACACTACACACGGTAGTAATCGAATCACCCCTGCGGGGGGCTGCTGATGGGGTCGGCGGGCAGATACTCTGCGCCGAAACCAGATCGGGGAGGTGTCATGGCCGGCTCACTGGACATGCGGAAGTTCCTGTGGCAGAGCGATGAGCCGTTGTCGTCGACGCCGCAGGTGCCGGCGCCGCGGAACGGCGAACTGCCCAGGGTCTCCGAGGAACAGGTGCACCGGGCGCGGGTGGCGGTGGCGGCCGGCGCGACCGGAGCGGAGGACTGCCGGTTGCTGCTGGACATGCTCGGCCTGACACCCGGCGAGGACGGGGTGCCGCCCGTGCGGCGGTGACCACGACGTTGGTAGCGGCGGGGGTGGGCGCGTTGGCGCCCACCCCCGCCGCGTGTTCGGCGCCGGGGCGCCGAACCAGGCGCGCACCCCCCGGAGCGCGACTGATCTCGGGTTGGCGGCCGCGAAGGCATCGGTGATCTCGAAACGCGGCGACCGTCCCGGGGGAAACATACCGACCGGTCCCTTTCCCGGCAACGGGTCGCGTATCGGCAGTAATGGTTCCGGCGTGCGGCCTACTCGTTCGGGCCACCAATGTGGGTGACACGGTAACTTTGTTGATCACCGACCGATGTCGTCGGTGTGGGCCTCGGCCGGGGTCCACCTGTCCGTGTTTCCCCATGTTGGAGCCGCAATGCCGCAGCAACATCGGGCCAGGGTCACCCGCGAGGCCATAGTGCTGGCCGCCGCCAGGGAGTTCGCCCGTCTCGGGTTCGGGGCCACCTCGCTGAACATCATTCTGGAACGGAGCCGGGTTACCAAGGGCGCCTTCTATTTCCACTTCCCGTCGAAAGAGGCGCTCGCCCAGCACTTAATTGACCATTCAAGGAGGGGGTGGATGGAAATCGAGCGGCACCGGCTGCGTGCCGCGTCCGACCCGCTGCGCACCGTGGTCCTCATGGTCGACGACTACGCCCGCCTGTTGACCGAGGACGAGCTCGCCTGGGCGGGGATCCGCCTCCTGGGGGAGGACGGCGGACCCGGTGAGCTGTTCGGGGCCTGGTACGTCAGTTGGGAGGGGTTGCTGCGCCGGTTGTTGACCGACGCCGGGCGGAGGGGACTGCTGCGGCCCGGCGTCGACCCGGGGGACGTGGCCGGTGTGATCGCCGCCGGTGTCGTGGGGGCGAGAGCCGTGTCGCACGGCACCGCCGGGAGCGGCGATCTCGCGGATCGGGTCTCCCGCCTCTGGCGCGTGGTGCTGCCCGGTGTGGCCACGGCGGGGTGGTGGAGCGAGTTCCAGGGCAGCGACCCGGCTCTCGTCGGTGCCTGACGCCGTCCGCCCTCCCCGGTGGGGCAACGGGGCGCGGCCGGGTGGGGCGGGCGACGGGGCCGGGTGGCCGATCGGGGCCCGCGCCGGCACCGGTCGCCATCCGGGCGGCCCCACTCGTTCCCTACGCCGAACGGAGTAATCTGGCGAGTGACCAGCGCCACGTTCGCGATGTTGTTCGCCCGTGGCACTTCGGGAGGGGGGTGCGCGCCGGGGCGCCGCGGAGGGCTTGAAGGGCCAAAATGCCCTCTGACCAGCGGAGATGCCCTCGATCGCCGGGACGGGGAAGGGGTTGTCGTTCGCGTGCCCAGAGGGGTCGCGGGCCTCTGACCACCCGTTTTGGCATTCACCTCGAACGTGTCCTAAGCTATGCGTGCTCCCAACGAGAGAAGTTAACAAAATCGTTGAGGGCGAGGCCGGGTCAGGCTAGTCCGGCCACGCTCCCATCGTCTAGCGGCCTAGGACGCCGCCCTTTCAAGGCGGTAGCGCGGGTTCGAATCCCGTTGGGAGCACGGCACAACACAAGGCCATCAAGGCCCCGTGGCGCAGTTGGTTAGCGCGCCGCCCTGTCACGGCGGAGGTCGCGGGTTCGAGTCCCGTCGGGGTCGCCAGAGCTATCGGTCAGCATGACCGGGAGCGAACGGCCAGGTAGCTCAGTTGGTACGAGCGTCCGCCTGAAAAGCGGAAGGTCGCCGGTTCGACCCCGGCCCTGGCCACAGCGGACGAGCAGCAACGAGAGGGCTCCACCCAGCAGGGTGGGGCCCTTCGTCGTGCGTGCCGGACGCGGCCCCGCCTGCGTGCTGGTCCCAGGCGGACGCGCGTTGCTGGCCCGGGGAACCGACTCGCGAAGGGTGCGGCTTCCGCACCCGACCTCCCCGCACCTCCGATCCCGCGCACCGGCCGTGGTGGGCCAGCTGGCGCCGCCGGCCGGTTCTCGCGCCGCCCAGGGGCGGCCGCTGCCCGGCGGGACGCGCTCCCCCGCCGTCCGCTCGCGTGTGCGGCCCAGCGCGGGACCGTGCCGACACGCTCGTCCGGTCTCCCGTCCGGGGTGGCGGTGCCTCCCCGGCCCGTCCGAGCACGCCGAGTGGGATGCCACGTGCCCGGCGGTCGAGGAGCCCTCGCCCGCCCCCCCGGTGCGAGGCGGTGACCCGCTCCGGCCACCCGCGGTGGCCCACTGGACCAACGCTGGTCGTGGCGCGCCCCCGTGTCCGGCTGGGCTCCGGGGAGGCGAGGAGGGGGAGGGAGCGAGCCGGGCGAGTGGCGGCGGGGCCGGCGAACCCGCCCACGGGAGCGCGTGTCGGCGTGGAGCGCCAGCCTCGACGGAGTAGCAGGTGTGACTCTGCGCTGATCGCGGGTCGCCTCGGTCGATCGCGCGGCCGGTTCGGCACCGCCGATGGCGGAGCGGGCTGAGCCGTTCGTCGCGCCCGCCTACGCTGATCGTTTCGATCCGATAACAGACGGTCACCGGCTTCTGGTTCCGCTGCGTGACGGCCCTCCGCCGAGAGCTCGACACCTGTCAGGACCGCGCGGAGTGCAAGTCCGAAGATCAACTCTGTCGAGGGACATGTTCGCGGCGGTGCGTGACTTGATCCATCTCTTCGAAGGTTTTTTCTCGCCTCGAACGAACGATTGTCAGCCGTCTGATTCGGAACGCTGCGCCGTGAGCCGGGTGGTTGACTGCGCCCGGTGGTGCCGCGGGTCGCCGCTCGCCGTCGCGGACGTGCGGACACCGGGGCACCGCCGGGATGCCTGGCAAGAATGGGAAAGGCTGGGGGTTCATCAGCGTGCACACGCAGCGCACCGTTCGGTTCTCGCGAAGCTTCCAGGACGGGACGGGTACCACCGCTACCGGCGTACTGTCCGGACCAATCTCCCTCGACACCGCACAGGACACGACGACCCTGCCACTGGCGAGGCCCACGTTCGCCACCGCCGCAGCGGAGGAACCCCGGGCGAGCGCCCCGACGGGGCGACCCCCGACAGCGGTCGACGGTGGGCATCCGCATCCGCATCCGACTCCACCGTGTCCGCCCTCGCCCTCCGCTCGACCAACGACGGGTTGGGAACGCCGGCACCGCACCGGTGTGGTGCTGGCCGACCAGCTGATCACCGTGGCGGTCGCGCTCGGGGCCGCCCTCGTCCTCGGTGGCGGTCCCTCCGAGGTGGCCCCGGCGGTCGCGTTCACCCTCGCCGGCGTCACCTGGGTGACGGTGACGCTCGCGATGGTGGGCTGCCGGGTGTGGGAACCGCGCGTACTCGGGCAGGGCGCCGAGGAGTACCGCCGCCTCGGTCGGGTGCTGCTCACCACGATGGTCTTCCTCGCACTGGCCGCGATGGCGCTCGACACGCCAGCCCTGCGGCCCTGGATCTTCGGTGTGGTCCCGGTTCTCGCCGGCGGGCTCATCCCGGCGCGGTACCTGCTGCGGCAGGCGCTGCACCGTCGGCGTCGTCGCGGCGAGTGCCTGTTGCCGGTGCTGGCCGCCGGTGGGGCGGGGGCGTTGGCCGACCTCATCGACCGGACCCGGCGGGAACCGCACTACGGCTGGCGGGTGGAGGCGGTGTGCCTGTCCACCGCACCGACCGCCCCACTCGACGGCTGTGTCGGTGAGGTGGGCGGGGTTCCCGTCGTCGGAACGGTGGAGGACGTGGCCGCCCGCGTCGAACGCGGTGGTTACCGGGTGGTGGCCCTGGCCCCCGACCCCTACTGGACACCGGCTCGGGTGCAACGGCTCGCCTGGCAGTTGGAGGACAGCACCGCGGAGATGGTGGTGGCCCCCATGCTGCTCGAGGTGACGGGCCCCCGGCTGCACGTCGCCCCGGTCTTCGGGCTGCCGCTCCTGCGGGTCAGCGCTCCCTGCCTGACCGGCGCCCGCCGGGTGGTGAAGAACCTGGTGGACTGCCTGCTCGCCGCGGTGCTGCTCGTGCTCACCCTGCCCCTCCTGCTGGTGATAGCCCTGCTCGTCGTCGTGGACTCCGGTGGCCCCGTGCTCTACCGGCAGCGACGGGTCGGGCGGCACGGCCGCATGTTCACCATGCTCAAGTTCCGCAGCATGGTCGTCAGGGCCGATGACCAGCGGGCCGCGCTGGTGGCGGCGAACCGGGGCGCCGGCCCGCTGTTCAAGATGCGTTCCGATCCGAGGGTGACGCGCCTCGGAGCGGTCCTGCGCCGGTACTCCCTGGACGAACTCCCCCAGCTGGTCAACGTGCTGACCGGGTCGATGTCGCTGGTGGGGCCCCGCCCGCCCCTCCCGGAGGAGGTGGCCTGCTACGACGCGGCGGCGCACCGGCGCCTGATGGTGAAGCCGGGGCTCACCGGGCTGTGGCAGATCAGCGGCCGGAGCGACCTGTCGTGGGAGGAGTCGGTGCGGCTCGACCTGCGGTACGTCGAGAACTGGTCACTCGCCCTCGACTTCGTGATCCTCTGGAAGACGGGCTGGGCCGTGGTGCGCGGCCAGGGGGCGTACTGATGGACACCTGCCGACTGTGCGAGCGCCCCGACCTGCGCGGCGTGCTCGACCTGGGAGCGACGCCCCCCTGCGAACGCTTCCTCGGACCGAGCGAACTCGACCTGCCCGAACCCACCTACCCGCTGCATCTCAGGGTCTGCTCCTCCTGCCTGCTCGCCCAGCTCCCCGCCTTGGTCACCCCGGAGGAGACCTTCACCGAGTACGCCTACTTCTCCTCCTTCTCGGTGTCCTGGGTGCGGCACGCCGCGCGGTACGTCGCCGACGCGGTGGCGCGGCTGGGCCTGGGGCGCGACTCCTTCGTCGTCGAGGCCGCGAGCAATGACGGTTACCTGCTCAGGCACCTGGTCGAGCGGGGCGTCCGCTGCCTCGGGGTAGAACCGGCGCGCAATGTCGGCGCCGTGGCCAGGGAGAACGGTGTGCCGACCCTCACCGAGTTCCTCGGACCGGAGACCGCCGCCCGGATCCGGGACGAGCACGGCCCGGCCGACCTGGTCGTGGCCAACAACGTCTACGCGCACGTCCCCGACATCCGGGGCTTCACCGCCGGCCTGCGCGGTCTCGTCGCGGACGACGGCTGGGTGAGCATCGAGGTCCAACACCTGCTGAGCCTCGTCAGGCACTGCCAGTTCGACACCATCTACCACGAGCACTTCCAGTACTACACGGTGCGATCGGCGCAACAGGCGCTGGCGACCGGCGGGCTCGTGGTGGTCGACGTGGAGCTGTTGCCCACGCACGGTGGGTCGATCCGGCTGTGGGCACGCCCGGCCGACGCCGCCGGACCGCCCTCGGCGGCGGTGCTGGAGGTGCTCGCGGCGGAGGCGGACGCGGGCCTGCACACGGCGGACGGTCACCTGGGGCTCGCCGAGGACGTGCACCGCATCCGGGCCGACCTCCTGACGTTCCTCCTGGAAGCGCGTCGGTCCGGGCGGACGGTCGTCGGGTACGGCGCTCCTGGCAAGGGGAACACCCTGCTGAACCACTGCGGGATCCGACCCGACCTGCTGCCGTACACGGTGGACCGCAACCCCTACAAGCACGGCCGTTACACGCCGGGCGCCCGCATCCCGGTGCACCCGCCGGAGCGGCTCGCGCTGGACCGCCCGGACTACGTGCTGGTGCTGCCGTGGAACCTGCGGGACGAACTGGTGGACCAGCTCGCCCACGTGGCCGACTGGGGCGGCCGGTTGGTGTTCCCCATCCCCAGGCTCGAGGTCGTCGATCCCCGGTCCGCGCAGGGCCAGCCCGTGGTGAGGAGCCAACGATGAAGGTCGTGTTGTTCTGCGGCGGCCACGGCATGCGGATGCGTGTCGGGACCACCGACGAGCTGCCCAAACCCATGCACCCGGTGGGCCCACGGCCGTTGCTGTGGCACGTGATGCGCTACTACGCCCACTTCGGGCACACCGAGTTCGTGCTGTGCCTGGGGTACGGGGCCGAGCACATCAAGAACTTCTTCCTCACCTATTCCGAGACCGCGTCCAACGACTTCGTGCTGCGCGGCGGACGGGTGCAGCTGCGCTCGTCCGACATCCGCGACTGGACCATTGAGTTCGTCCACACCGGACTGGACTCCCCCATCGGGGAGCGGTTGCGCCGGGTCAGGCACCTCGTGGAGGACGAGGAGCTGTTCCTCGCCAACTACGCGGACGTGTTGACCGACGCCCCGCTCGACCGGGTCGTGGAACGGGTCCGCCGCGGCGATGTCGCGGCCGGGATGATGGTCGTCCCCCCGCAGTCCTCGTTCCACTGCGTCGAGCTCGGCGAGGACAGCAGGGTGGGCGCGATCACGCCCGTCAGTCGGCTGCCGATCTGGGAGAACGGCGGCTACTTCGTGTTGCGCCCCGAGGTGTTCGATCACCTGCCCCCCGGCGGCGACCTCGTCGAGGACGCCTGCGGTGAGCTGGCGAAGCGGGGACGGTTGCTGGCCTACCCGCACCGGGGGTTCTGGGCCCCGGCGGACACCGTCAAGGAAAGGGTCGCCCTCGACCGAGCCTACGCGGCCGGAGAACGGCCCTGGATGCTGTGGGACGTCGACGGGGCGTCCGAGGCGCGGCGTCCGGTGGCGGCCCCGTGATCGGCCTGCGCCCGGAGCGGGTCGACCGGGTCCTGGTGCTGGGGGCGCACTGCGACGACATCGGCATCGGGGCGGGCGGGACGTTGCTGTCGCTGTGCTCGTCCCGTCCAGGGCTCGCGGTGGACGCCCTGGTCTGCACCGGCGGCGGCGGTGACCGGGAGGCCGAGGAGCGGAAGGCGCTGGCCGCCCTCTGCGGTGGGGCCGACCTCTCGTGCCGGGTCCTGGACCTGCCCGACGGCCGCCTCCCGGCCCACTGGTCCGAGGTCAAGGACGCGTTGGAGCGCCTCGCCTCGACCCTGGACCCCGACCTCGTGTTCGCCCCGGCCGCCCACGACGCGCACCAGGACCACCGCACCCTCGCCGCCCTGGTGCCCACCGTCTTCCGGGACCACCTCGTGCTCGGTTACGAGATCCCCAAGTGGGACGGCGACCTCCTCCAACCGGCGGTGTTCGTGCCGCTGAGCGAGGAGTGCGCCCAGGCCAAGAGCCGGATCCTGGGCGAGTGCTACCCGTCGCAGGCGGACAGGCACTGGTTCGACCCCGAGACGTTCCTGGGCCTCGCGAGGGTCCGAGGGGTACAGAGCAGGGCCAGATACGCCGAAGGCTTCTTTGCGGACAAGTTCGTGCTGAACGGAGGCACCCCATGCGCGTGCTGGTGACCGGGCACCAGGGATACCTGGGCAGCGTCGTGGCGCCGATCCTGGCGGGGGCGGGGCACGAGGTGGTGGGTCTGGACTCCGGGCTGTTCGCCGACTGCGTGCTCGGCCCGGCGGTGCCCGACCCGGTGGGCTACACCACCGACATCCGCGACGTCACCCCCGGCCAGCTGGCGGGGGTCGACGCGGTGGTGCACATGGCGGCGCTGTCGAACGACCCGTTGGGCGCGCTGACCCCGGAGGTGACCTACGAGGTCAACCACAAGGCCTCGGTGCGACTGGCCAGGCTGGCACGGGAGGCGGGCGTCCGCCGCTTCCTCTACGCCTCCACGTGTTCGGTGTACGGGGCCGCGGGTGACGCACTGGTCGACGAGGACGCCCCGCTGCGCCCGGTCACGCCGTACGCGACGAGCAAGGTGATGGTCGAGGACGACGTTCGCGACCTCGCCGACGACGACTTCACCCCGGTGTTCCTGCGCAACGCCACCGCCTTCGGCGCCTCGCCCCGGATGCGCGCCGACATCGTGTTGAACAACCTGGTGGGTCACGCCGTGCTGACCGGTGAGGTGCGGGTCCTCTCCGACGGCACCCCGTGGCGGCCGTTGGTGCACGTCCGGGACATCGCCGCGGCGTTCCTTGCGACGTTGGAGGCACCGAGGGCCGCGGTGCACGGCGAGGCCTTCAACGTCGGTACCTCCGCGAACAACCTGACCGTCGCGGACATCGCCCGCCGGGTGGTGGACGCGGTGCCGGGTTCCCGGCTCGTCATCACCGGGGAGACCGGCGGCGACCCCCGGTCGTACGTGGTCGACTTCTCCCGCATCATGTCGCGGCTGCCCGCGTTCGAGCCGAGGTGGGGCGTGAGCGCCGGCGCCGAGGAGCTGTCCGCCAGCTACACGGCCTACGGCCTGACCCAGGATGGGTTCCGCCGGCGTTTCACGCGGCTCGCCAGGCTGTCCGAGCTGCGTGCCGACGGCGTGGTCACCGAGGACCTGCGGCCGGCTCCGGCGGGGGCCCCGCTGTGAGCGCCCCCGTCGACCGCTCGACGTCAGGCTCCCGCCACCAGCCTGTCGCGCAGTTCCTCCCACCCGCCGGCAGTCGCGTCACGTGCGCTGACGACGCTCACGGGCAGCGGCCACACCACCCCCAGGCCGGGGTCGTCGTAGCGCACGGCGACATCGGCCGAGGGGTCGTGGGTGGCGTCGATCCGGTAGCAGACGTCGGCGACGTCGGTGAGCGCCTGGAAGCCGTGCAGGAAACCGGCCGGCACGTAGAGCTGGGAGAAGGAGTCGTCGTCGAGCCGGAACGCCTCGTACTCCCCGAAGGTCGGCGAGTCGGGCCGGGCGTCGACCACCACGTCGTACACCGCTCCTCGGGCGCAGCGCACCAGTTTGGACTCGCCCCGGCCGATCCTGCCGTGCAGTCCGCGCAGCACACCTCGGCGGGACCGCGACTGGGAGTCCTGGCGGAACGCGGTTCCGTCGACACCGTGTTCGGCCGCGACGTCCACGTCGAAGGTGCGGGTGAACAGGCCCCGGTCGTCGTGGTGGGGAGTGGGCACGAAGAGCAGCACCCCTGGAAGCCGACCCGGCCGGACACGCATGGCCGCCATTGTCCACAGTGGTCCACCCGGGTCGGCGGCAGGGGTGGGCGGAACCGCCGTGGCCAGGGAAGGCGGCTCGCGCGATGACCCGGTTCGACTGCCGCTGGTGCGGCACCAGCGCGCCCCAGCCCGTCCTGGACCTCGGGGAGCAGCCGCCCTGCGACCTCTTCCCCTCGGTCGTCGACGGCGGCCCTGATCCCCGTTGGCCGCTGCGGATGGGCTGGTGCCGGGAGTGCGGGCTGGCGCAGCTCCTGGAGGACCCGGGCATTCCCGAGCGGGCCAGGGGGGTGGAGCCGGCGGCGCTCGCCCGCCAGGCCGAGGAGGCGGTGTCCCGGGTGGCCGCCGAGGGCTGGCTACCGGACCGTGGGGGTTTCCTGGAGTTCGGCAGCCCGCACGGAGGTTCCTGGTCGCTCCTGCTCACCCATCGGGGGCTCACGCCGACGGCTCCTGGCGCGGCCTCCGACCTGGTCCTGGACTGCTTCGGGATGATGCACCACCCCGACCAGGCCGCCGCCCTGCGACGCCGGGTGCGAGCCCTCGCGGAGGACGGGGTGCTCCTCGTGCAGTTCCACAGCCTGGCCGCGATCCTGCGCGGCGACCAGTGGAACGCGCTGCGGCACGGCCACTTCGCCTACTACTCCACGGCGGCGCTCGTGACGATGCTCGGCCAGCTCGGTGTCGTCGTCCGGAGGGCCTGGCGGTTCGACCTCTACGGGGGGACCGTCCTGCTCGCCTGCGCCCGACGTGGCACCCAGGACGACAGCGTGCGGGCGCTCCTCGCGGAGGAGGCGGCGCTGGGGGTCGGTGACCCACGACACCTGCGGGCGCTCCAGCACGCGGTGACCCGGGACGTCGAGAGCCTCCGGTCCTGGCTCGCCGAGGGCAGGGCGTTGGGCCGGCGCGTGGTCGGTTACGGGGCGGGCTCCCGCGCGGTGCCGCTGCTGTGCGCGGCCGGCGTCGGCCCCGACCTGCTGCCGTTCGTCGCTGACGCGTCGGTGTCGAAGGACGGTCGGCGGTTCCCCGGCAGCCGGGTTCCCATCGTCGCACCGAACCGGCTGCGTTCCCGGCGTCCCGACGTCGTCCTGGTGTTCCTGCCCGAACTGCTGCCCGAGGCCCGGGCCGCCCTGCCCTGGGTCGAGGAGTCCGGGGGCCGTTGGGTCGCTGTCGACCGGCTGCCGCCCTGGCTGCCACGACAGCGGGCGGACACCGCGGCGGCCGAGGTGACCAGGGTGGGGAGGAACGGATGAGCGACCCGGTCGCGGCTCCTCCGATCAGCGTCGGCCTGCCCGTGCGCAACGGTGAGCCCTACCTGGAGGCGGCGCTCAGGTCGCTGCTCGACCAGCGGGACGTCGACTACGAGCTGATCGTGGCCGACAACTGCTCGACCGATGCCACCGCCGACATCGTCGGGGACCTCGCCCGAGGCGACGCCCGCGTCCGCTACCTGCGGCGGGCCCGGGACATCGGCGTGATGGGCAACCACAACCGGCTGGTGGGGGAGGCCCGGGGCGGGCTCTTCGCCTGGGCGGCGGCGGACGACGTGTGGCGCCCCGACCGCCTCGCCCGGCTCGCCGCCGCGCTCGCCGACCGACCCGAGGTCGTGCTGGCGTCGTCCTCGGCGACCGAGATCGGCCCGGACGACGGGGTCCTCGGCTCCTGGCACAACGAGTGCCGGGTCGACCACCCCGACCCGGCCGTGCGGGTGCGGGACCTGTTGGAGGTGCCGCATCACAACTACTACTGCTACGGCCTGGTCCGCCGGCACGTGCTGGCGAGCACGATGCTGAACCCGCCGATCAAGGCGGGGGACCGCGTGCTGGTGGCCGAGCTGGCTCTGCGGGGCCCGTTCGTCCACCTGGACGAGGAGCTGCTGCTGCACCGGATCCACCCCGACCGGATCAGCGAACGGGTCGACCCCCGCGAGTTCTACCGGAGCCAGCGTCCCGGTCGGCGGTCGCTCGTGCTCCCCAACGTGGAGGAGGGCGGCTGGTTCCTCCGGGCCGTCCTCCGATCGCCGCTGTCCCCGGGCCAACGGCTGGCGGCGTTGGCCGCGTTGCGGCCGTGGCTCCGGGACAACGCGGTGCCCATGGCCCGCAACGTCGCCAGGGCGGCGGTGGATGCGGGTCGACGGCTCGCCGGGGCGGCCGACCGGTCATCCAGGCCCCGGGGCTGAGAGAGCGGGCTCGGCACGGGACGACTTCCTGGTCCCGGCCGGGAGCCCGCCGACCTCGCGCCGGGACGACACGAGAGGTACGGGAAGCGGAGATGGACGCGGTGCAGGTACTCCGGGTGCTCGCCCGCCGGTGGCGGCTCACCCTGGCGCTGGGTGCCCTGCTCGGCGGGGTGCTGGCCGCGGTGGCGGTCGCGGTTCCACCGCAGCAGCGGGTCACCGCCGTGCTGCTGGCCATCACGGAGCCGGGACCGGAGGGGGGCAACCCCTTCGCGCGAGTGGACCGAGCCCAGGAGCAGGCCGCGACGCTGGTCAGGACGGTGCTGACGGCACCGGGTGCCGACGAACGCCTCGCGGCCGCCGGGGTCGTGGGTGACGTGGAGGTCAGCAACGACGACGTCCAACTGGGTGGGGCGAGCGCGTTCCTCACCGTCACGGTGACGGCGGAGACCGGCCCCCGTGCGAACGCCTCGGTGGCCCGGGTGATCGATCTCGCCGGCGCCGAGCTCCGGGAACGCCAGGAACGGGCCGGTGTCACCGCCGGTGAGCTGGTCGTGCTCAGCGAGGTGGTCGCACCCGGGAACGCGGTCACGACCCGGGGCGCGCAGCTGCGCGCCCTCGGCCTGCTCGGTGCGCTGGGGGCGGCGGCGCTCACCGCCGTGGTCCTGCTCGTGGACCGCCGGAAGCCCGGACCCGGGGAGCGCGGGGCGGGGGACCCGCCCGAGCCGACCCCCCGGCGGGGCGGTGGCGAACGGACCGCCGCCTCGGCACCGGGGGACGGGGCCGTGGCGGACCGCGTCGGCGTGACCCCGGAGCGGGTGGCCGGCGGGTGACCTGGGGGCTGGCGGAGCGGCCGGTCAGCCACCCGCTCCCGCGCGGGGAAACGGGCACCGGCCGGTGGCGCGCACCGGTCGGTGCCGTCCTCGCGGTGTTCGCGCTGCTGCTGGCACTGCCCCAGAACCTCGTCGTGGTGGGGGGAGCGGGCGGGGTCACCCCGGCTCGGCTGCTCGCCCTCGCCTGCCTGCTGTGGTGGCTGGTCGCGGTGGTGGGCGGGCTCCGGAGGTCCACGGGCGCGAACCCGGTGACCCGCGCGCTGCTGGGGTTCCTGGTGCTGGTGCTCACGGCGCACGCCCTCGCCACCCTCGATGGTGGCGGGGTCGGCGCGGACCGGATCGTGGAGACCGACCGGGCGCTGTTGGCCCTCGTCCCGGCGATCGGGGTCGCGTTGCTCGCCTCGGACGGGGTTCGCGGTCGCCGTGAGGTGAGGTGGGTGCTGGGGGCACTCGTGCTCGGCACCACCGCGTCGGCCGGGGCGGCGGTGGTCCTCTTCACGGTCGGCGTCGACCCGCGACCGCTGCTGGAGGTACCGGGCCTGGAGCTCGCCCCGCTGTGGGACGCGGATCTCGCCAGGGGCGGCCTGGTCCGGGCGATGGGGTTCGCGCACCACCCCATCGAGCTGGCCGCGCTCGCCGCGATGGCACTGCCGCTCGCCATCCACCTGGCCGGTCACGGCCGGCGGCCCTGGCTGTGGTGGGGGTGCGCCGCCCTGCTGGCCCTCGGAGTCCTCACCACGATCTCCCGCACCGGGCTGCTCGGGGTGGCCGTGGTCCTCGTCGCCCTGCTCCCCCGGATAGGGCTGCGGCGGTGGGTGTCGTTGGGGTTCGGCCTGGTGGGGGCGTTGGTGGTGGTGGTCACCGCCTGGCCCCGGCTGGCGGAGGTCCTCGCCGCCACGGTCCTCGGGTCCCGAACGGACAACAGCGTGCGCGGCCGGTTGGAGGACTACACCTACGTCGCCGGTCGCCTCGCCGAGCACCCGTGGTGGGGGCAGGGCTTCGGGACCTACCTGGCGCCTCCACAGCCCTACCTCGACAACCAGTACCTGCTGACGCTCGTCGAATCCGGGCCGCTCGGGCTGCTCGGGCTGCTCGTCCTGCTGGCCACGCCCCTGCTGCTGGCCCGCCGGGTCGCGGGGGGCGCCGTGGGGAGTGGTGACGGGGACGCGACGGGCGAGGCGACGCGGGATCGGGACACCGGTTGGGCACTGGCCGTCGCGCTGCTGGTCGGCGTCTGCTGCCTCGGCACCTTCGACGCGCTGGCCTTCCCCCAGTTCCAGGGTTACCTGTTCCTCCTCATCGGCCTGGTCGGTGCCGTGTCCTCCCCGGCCGCGTCGGCCCGTGCCAGGTCTCCGCGCTCGACCGACCACCCCACCAGGAAGGGATGAGCACGTGCACGTTGGTCCAGACGTCCTCGTCGCCGTCGTGACCCACCAGTCGGCGGAGGACCTGCCCGGGTTGCTGGAGTCACTCCCGGCGGCCATGCGCGGTGTCGGGCGGTGGCGACTGGTGATCGCCGACAACCACTCGACGGACGGGACGCTCGACGTCGCCCGCCGCCTCGCGCCCTACGCCCACCTGTTGCCGTTGGGGGCGAACCTGGGTTACGCGAGCGGGGTGAACGCCTGCGCCGCGCTCGCCACCCCGGCGGAGGGCCTGCTGGTGCTCAACGCGGACGTGCGTCTCGATCCAGGCTCCGTCCTGCCCCTCGCGGCCGCGTGCCAGCCCGACAGCGGCGCCGTGATCCCGACGTCGTCCGGCCCGGGAGGCCGAGGTCGGAGCGGTGACCGAGCCCGCGATGAGGCGCGGGGCGGTGTCGGGGTGGCGGCACCCGCGGTCCGCGACGGTGCCGGACGGCCAGAACCGACGATGCGCCGCCGCCCCAGCCCGGGACGGGCCTGGGGTGAAGCCCTCCTCGGCGGGTGGGCGGGCCGCTTCCCCGCCCTCGGGGAACGCATCGACCCCACCGGCCAGGAGGAACCGGGCTGGGCGAACGGAGCGGTGCTCTTCGTACCGGCCCACGTGCGGCGGCGCATCGGACCCTGGCGGGCGGACCTCTTCCTCTACTCGGAGGAGGTGGACTACTGCCGGCGGGTGACCGACGCGGGTTGGCGGATCGCGCGGGTGCCGGAGGCGACCGCGGTCCACCTCGGCGGGCAGGTGTCCTCCACCCCGGCGCTGTGGGCGCAACTGGTCACGAACCGGGTGGTGCACGTGGCGCGGTGGGACGGCCGTCGGGCGGCGCGGTTGGTCTGGAGCGCCCTGCTCGTGGGGCAGTTGGTCCGGATTCCCCTCCGGCGGCGGGTCCACCGCCGGGCGTTGCGGGAACTCTGGGCGGGCCGTGGCCGGCTCCTCGCCGGGCACCCCACCCACCCGGCCGCCGGCCCGGACTTCGGGACCCACCGGCGGACCACCCCCTGGCCGTTGGAGGTGTCCAGGTGAGCGATCCCAACCGGCGGGCACCGGTGGAGTTCCCCCGCCTGGCGAAGGACCTGCTGCGACGGCTGGTCGGACGCCACGTCGTCGCGGAGCGCTGGTACCGGCTGCGCTACGCGGCCACCAGACGGGCGGCACGGGCCGAGGAGGACGCCGAGGTGGAGCGGCTGTCGACGGTGGTGGCCCCCGTCCCGGAAGCCACCGTCGTGGTGGTCATCCCCACGTACCGCCGACCGGGTCGCCTGCTCGCCGCGGTGCGGAGCGCCCTCGGCCAGACGGTCCGGGACGTCGCGGTCCTCGTGGTGGACGACGGCGGCGGTGAGGTCGGAACGCTGCCACCGGACCCCCGGCTGCGCCTGATCAGGCTCGGGCGGAACCACGGGAGCTGTGGTCTCGCCCGCAACGTGGGGATCAGGCTGTCCCGGTCGCCCTTCGTGGCCTTCCTGGACGACGACAACACGTGGCGGCCGGACCACCTGGAGCGCGCGCTCCGCGCCCTGCGGGAGGAGCCCGGCCCGGGGCTGGCCTACACGGCGGTGCGCCGCCTCCGTGCGGACGGTTCCCAGCTGGACATCATCGGCCGCGAGTTCGACCGGCGCGCCCACACCGACGACTCGTGGGCGGACTCGAACTCCATCGTCGTGACCAGGAGCCCCCTCGTGCGCTTCGACCCGTGGGCCCGGCCCCGGTCGGTCAACCCGAAGGAGGACTGGGAGCTGGTGCACCGGCTCTCCCGGCGGATGCGGGTCACTTACGTACCGGTGGTGACGGTGGACTACGCCGTGCACCGGGGGAGCTACTTCACGGACTGGGGTGAGCGGTCGGGCGCCGGGGCGTGGAACGGGACCGGCCCGGGCGCGCGGCCGCCTGCCGCGGCACCCCTCGCGTTGCCGGCGGGACGGGAGGGGGCGGGCCCGCCTCGGCCGGCGCGAGCGCCCGAGGCGGGACCCGGGCGCGCCGGGTCCCCGGAGGCCAGGACGGGGCCGGGCGACGACGGGCGCGAGGACCCGAGGGTGGTACCCCGCCCGGGAGGGGTGCCCTGGTCACCGCCGTCCGGTCCGATGCGTCGGCCGGTGGCGCCACCCGTCCGCGTCGAGGAGGGGACGGCACCACCCGAGCTGACCGGGCGGTGCGGGGTCCCCGAGGGCGGGTGGCCGGAGGAGTGGTTCGCGGGCCCGGGCCAGGGTGGCCGATCGCCCACCGGTGGAGCGCCGCCGGCACCCGGTGACCCGGTTCCCGGGGCACCGGCGGACGGGCGCCGGCCACCGTTACCGGGGGAACCGGGATGAGGGGCCTGGAACGGGGCGAGGTGTCCGCCGAGTCGGGTCGGGACGGCTCCCCCGACCCTCCGACGTCCTCCCACCCGTCCGACGCGGCTCGTCACCTCGGCCAGGAGGACGGCGGTGCTGGCCTGGGGGCGCGAGTGCGCCGCGGCCTGGGCCTGAGCCTGGCCAACACCCTGCTGTCCAGGGTGGGCACCTTCGCGATGGGGATCGTGCTGGCCAGGCTGTTGGCGCCGGACGAGTTCGGCGTGTACGCGGCGGCCCTGGTCGTCCAGCACCTGCTGCTCGCGGTCAACGACCTCGGTGCGGCGGCCGCGCTGGTGCGGCAACCGGGCAGCGGCAGGAGCGCCGTCAGGCCGCTGCTGCCGACCGCCTGGACCCTGTCCGTCCTGTGGGGCCTCGTGGGTTTCCTGCTGTGCCTGCTCTCGGCGCCGCTGCTCGCCGAGGCGCTCGGTAGTCCGGAGGCCACCGGGGTGATCCGCCTGATGTCGGTCAACGTGGTGCTCGACGGGTTCGCCGCCGTGCCGGGAGCCCTGCTGACCAGGGAACTGGCCCAGGCCCGCCGGCTGGTGGCCGACGTGTCCGGGATGGCGTTGAACCTGGCGGTGACCGGGGCGCTCGCCGTCCTCGGCGCGGGGGCCTGGTCCCTGGCTGGGGGGAACATCGCGGGGACGGCGCTGGTGGTGGTGCTGTTGGTGGTGCTCGCCGGTACCCGGCCGCGTTTCGGCCTCCACCGCGCGCACGCGGCGACGATCACCCGGTGCGGCGCGGCGATGCTGGGTTCCTCGACGGTCCTGGTACTGGCGCAGGCCACCCCGCAGCTGGTCACGGGGACGCTGCTCGGGGCGAGCGCCCTCGGTCTGCTCTACCTCGCCTCCAACGTCGCCAACTGGCCGGCCGCCATCGTCACCGGCACGGTGGAGCGGGTGGCGCTCGCGACGTTCTCCCGGGTCAGGGAACGCGGTGGGGACCTCTCCCGCGCGGTCTCCGGTGTCTTCGGGTTGGTCGGGGTCGTCGTCCTGCCCGGGGGGATCGGTCTCGCGGTGCTCGCCGAACCGCTCGTCCTGGTCCTCTACGGCCCGGACTGGTCCCCGGCCGCGATGGCGCTGTCCGGTCTCGCGGTCGCCGCCGTCGCCCGCGTCGTCTCGGAGCTGGTGTTCAACCTCATGGTGGCCGCGGGTGCCCTGGCGTCCTCCGTCGGCCTGCAACTGGCCTGGCTCCTCGCGCTCGTGCCGTTCAGCTGCGTCGGCGCGTGGTGGTGGGGGTTGACCGGCGTCGCGTGGGCGCAGGCGTTCGTCGCCGCGACCGTCGCGTTGCCGTTGCAGGTGTGGGGAGCCCACCGGGCGGGGGTCCGGGTCCGGGAACTGGCGCGCGGTGTGTGGCCGGCCTCGGTTCTCGGCCTGGTGCTGCTGCTCGCGCTGCTCGCCCTGCGCCTCACCGGTCTCACCGCCGTGGTCGAGCTCGTGGTGGGGGTGGTGCTCGTCGGGGTGATCGTCGTCCTCGGGGGCCTGCGGCAGTACCGGCGCTGCCGCGGGCTGCTGGACGAACCGGCGCGGTGACCCCGCTGAGGAGTGACACCCGGTCAGGTTGTCAACCACGGTCGGACGCCCGACCGGGTCCGCCGTTCGGGGTGGGCCCGCGCTCCAACGGGTGTCACCTACTGCGGTTCCGCCCCGGCGCTGCCATCGTGTGGGCAGGGCGTGTGGAACGGGAGGCGGGTGGGACGAACGTGACCAGGTACGCGGGATGGACGGCGACGTTGTCCACGGCACTGCTCGGCGTGGCCCTCGCGGTCCCGGCGCCGCCCGCGGCGGCGGCGGAGGTCTCCGGGACGGCGGCCGTCGGCACCCCGGAACCGGCGGCGTCCAGCGAGCAGTCCCAGCCAGAGGACGCCGTGCACTGGTCCGAACTCCGCGCCCCCTGGTCCGGGTGGTTCCCGGCGGGGTGGCCGCTGTGGTTCTGGGACTGGGGCGACTGGTACCAGGACGACCGAGGGCCGGTGCCCTCCGGCGAGGTCGAGCCACCCGAGCCGACCCAGGCACCCGGCGGGGCGGGGAGCGATTCGGGCGGTCCCTCCGACGACGACCAGCACGTCGTCCCGGGCAGCGAGAACCCCTTCGAGGCCACCACCGGGATCTACGGAGATCCGGCGACCGAGGCGTGGAAGTGGATCAGCGACAACGCCGGCGACGAACGGGCGACCCTCTTCCTCCGGGACATCGCCTCCCAGCCGGTGGCCAAGTGGATCGGGGGCGGCGGCATCCGCGACGAGGTGAGCCGGTACGTCTCCCAGGCCGGCGCCCGGGGTGAACTGCCGGTTGTCGTCGGGTACAACGTGCCCCACCGGGACTGCGGGGGCCATTCCTCCGGCGGAGCGGCCAACGCGCGGGAGTACCGGCAGTGGCTGCGCGACGAACTCGTCCCGTCCTTCGGCGACACCCCCGCCGTGCTGGTCCTCGAACCCGACTCGTTGATCCACCTGACCTGCCTCTCCGAGGAGCGCCGCCAGGAGCGGCTCGACCTGCTGGGCGAGGTGGTGGCGGAGATGTCGGAGCGGGCTCCCCGGACGTGGGTCTACCTCGACGGTGGGGACGGGCGGCACAACCGCCCCTCCGAGATGGCGCCCCGTCTGGCGGCGGCCGGAGTGGCGGACGCGCGGGGCTTCGCCGTCAACGTGTCGAACTACAACAGCACCGAGGAGGCGGTGGCCTTCGGCGAGGAGGTTCGCGCCCTGTTGTCCTCGGACCACGGCATCGACGCGCACTACGTGATCGACACGAGCCGCAACGGCGCCGGCGCGACCGGGGACTGGTGCAACCCCCCGAACCGGCGGCTCGGGGAACCACCTCGTCCCGCCACCGGCGACGAGCCGATGGACGCGCTGCTCTGGATCAAGCACCCGGGCACCTCCGACGGTGACTGCGGCTCGGGGGAGGGGACGGTGAGCGGCCTGTTCTACCCCCATCTCGCCCTCGACCTGATGGGCCTCCGCTAGGAGGGCGGTCCGAGGTCGTCGGCGGTCGTCGGCGAGGGCCACCGCCGGTGGCGCCGCGGGTGCTCGACAGCGTGGCCCCGGCGGATGGCACCCACTTCCACGCGGGTGCCGTGCCACCCCGCCGAGCGGAATCGGGGCGGCGCACGCTCATTCGAACCGTTCCGCGTGGACGCCCCGCGAGCCCCGGTGGACTTCCGAGCGCATTTCCACGATGTCGAATTCGTCGGTGACCGAGTCGAACTCCGGTTTTTACCGTGAATAACGGAACAATCACGGCTGTTTTCGGTGGTACGCCCCGTCGGTATGGTGCTGAGGGGTTTCCGAACCGCGGAGGACGGCGATGGTGGCGGAAGGCGAGTACGTCCCTGTTCCCGGTCGAGGTGCCACGTCTCGCCCTCGACGTCCCGGGACGGCGCGAACGTCGGTTCGTCCGAGCGGGGAACCCCGTTCCCGCCGGCGGTCCTCGGCGAAGCACCCGCGAGGTGGGCTGCGGTGAACGCGCCGATCTCCACCGGCACCGCGCACCTCACCCTGTCCCTGGTCGAGTTCGACGTCTGCTGGGAGGTGCTCGGCCTCAACGCGACACCTACGCACCTCGAGGTGCCGAGTCCCGGGAAGACCTGGGAGGAACGTCGGCAGATCGTCCGGGCGGTGCTGTCCGGTCTCACCGCCCGGGGGCTGGCTCGGGGTGGTGCGCCGCACCCCGACCTGGAGTCCTCACTCGGCTTGCTCGCCCACCCTGACTGGGGCCTGCACGGGGGGATCCGGGGGACACGCCAGGTGCGCGCCATCGGTGCCGCGAGGGAACGGCAGGGCGTGGTGGCCGCGCGGCGCGGGGACGAGGTGCGGCTGTGGCCGGCCCCGGTCTGGGAACTCGCGGACCAGCTCGTGGGCCTCGCCGGTGACCGGCCCGCCGGGCCCGGCGAATCGGTCAGCCTGCGCTCGGAGGTCCTCGAGGTGGCGAACAGGCGGGCCACCGACGCCCGGGCGCTGGCCCGCCACCTGGTCGCGGAGGGTGAGCCGCCGGGGCAGGCGCGAGCGCTGGCCGCGATGGTCGACGGGGCGTTCGGTGGCGGGCACTTCGGCGCGGTGGTCCCGGACGGCGGAACCGGGCGCCGGCGGGGCGCCGGCCGGCTCGTGGCGTTCCACGACACCCCCGGTGGTCGGTACCTCCAGCTGCGGCGCCGCACCCCGTCCGGGGCGGAGTGGGTGACGGTGACGCCGGCCGGCAACGCCAGGGTGGCCACCGCCCTGCGGGAGTTGGTCGACGAGGCGCGGGCCGACTGACCGGGGTTCCGCCAGCCGGCCCGCCCGAGCTCAGGCGCTGGTGACCGGGAGGACACCGTCCAACGCGGCGAGCGTCTGGCCGGCGTCCTGCGCGCGCACCCAGGAGCCGACGTCCGGGGACTGCCTGAGCCGCCACCAGCGGGCGATCGCCGCCGCCATCGAGTCCGTGTCGTCCGCCACCAGCCACGGGCCGGCGGGGTCGATCGCGGCCGCCAGCGGGCTCGGCACGAGGGCGGGCACGCCGTTCTCCGCGGCTTCGAGCACCTTCACGCTGACACCGGTGCTGGCCCCGAACCGGGGAACGACCACGAGGCCGACCCGGCGGTAGAAGTCCGAGATGTCGGCCACCCGGCCCGTCGCCACGACCCTCGGGTGGTCCGAGACGGCTTCGGTGCCCCGCCCGGCGAGCACGTAGTCCACGGGAACGCCCAACTGGGTCAGCCGGTGGTGGACGGGGCCGAGCAGCGCGCGGATCGCCCTGGTGTTCGGTGGCCACCCCGCCTTGCCGATGAACCCCACCACTGCCGGGGTTCTCGGTTGTTCCGGCAGCGGCGGCACCGGGGCCCGCCCCCAGCGCGGTTCGGGGGTCCTGGCGGCGGGAACCGAGGGCTCGGCCGGGGCGGGCGCGGCCGTCAGGGGGACGGGAAGCGCGGTGGCGGGAATCCCCCACTCCCGGAGGATGCCCGCATCCGTCCGGGAGAGGGCCAGCACCCGGCCGGCCCGTCCCAGCAGCCACCGTTCCGCGCGGCGGAGGCGCGGGACCTCCCCGAGCACCCTGAGCGGGAGGGGGGCGTGCTCGGCGGCGACGGCTGACTCCACGTTGTGCGCGACGTGCCCTGCGACGGGGACCCGGGCCGCGTCGGCGAGCAGCAGCGCGGGCCAACCGCTGGTCAGCACCGTTCGTCCCGGCGACCGCTCGGCGAGCAGCCCCGCCGCCTGCGGCCAGCCCTCGAAGGAGGTGAACTTGTGGCACAGGTAGGGCTGCGTCGAGGTCATCATGGCGACGGCGACTCCCCACAGCCGCCGCCGGTCGTGCCGGATCTCCAGGGGGACGGAGCCGGCGGAGCGTTGGACCACGCCCTCGCTCGTCCACTGCCCGGGCGGGCCGGTGACGCACACCACCTCGACCTCGTGCCCCGCCGCCTGGAGGGTCCGCACGAGGCGCCGGTCCACCCAGCTGCCACCGCCCAGGTCCTGCCGTTCCAGCGGGTAGCTCGTGACGAAACAGATCTGGTTCGCGCTCATTGCTCGACTCTCCTGTGCGACGGACGGGCTGGCGGTTCGGAGATCTCGGGTGCGGGGAGCTGGCTGGTCCGCCGGGGGAAGCACCGTTCGCGCACCACCCGGGCCAGGAAGAGGGGGTTTCCGACGACGTACCGGTGGAAGAGGCGGCCGGGTTCCTGGCCGAGCCGGAAGACCCATTCGACCCCCGACTCACGCATCCACCGGGGGGCGCGAGGAACCCGCCCCGCCGCGAAGTCGAGGAAGGCTCCCCCCGCGATGCCCAGCCGGACCCCGGTCCTGCGCAGGTGGGCGGCGAGGAACAGTTCCTGGGCTGGGCTGCCGAGTCCGAGGACGAGGAGGTCCGCCCCGCTCGCTCGCACCGCGTCGGCCACCGACCGCGCCGCCCCGGGCGGGAAGTAGCCGTGGGCGTGGCCCACGACGCGGAGGCCGAGGTGCCGCCCGGCCAGCGCGCTGGCCGCGCTCCGCGCGACCCCCGGGCGCCCGCCGAGCAGGAAGACCCGGTGCGACTGGCACGCGGCCAGGTCGAGCACGAGGGGGATAAGGTCGGTTCCGTTCAGGTTCGCTCGGAACCGCGTTCCCTGGAGGCGCGCGGCGAGCTCCACGCCGGACCCGTCGTTGAGCACCAGGTCGGCCGCGAGCAGCGTCCGGCGGTAGGCGGGGTCGCGGTGCGCCAGGTTGGCGGAGTGCGCGTTGACGAAGCACAGCACCGCGGGCTCCGGGTGGTTTAGGAGCCGGTTGGTCTCGGCGATCGCGTCGGGAACGGAAAGGTTCGCGACGGGAACACCGAGAACGGAGGTCGTCGGGATGGACGCGCGCATGCGAACATCGTGCCGCTTTCCCATGCGAAATCAGGCGTGCCACTCCTTCAACTATCGAGTGAGAGTGGAGAACCCAATGGGGGATGAGGCGATGAGAAAAGCAACTCACTGCTACCGAATTGAGAAGAAAAACCGACTGGATCGGCGATTCGGATGAAAAAGGGAGTGAACTTCGAGCCGTGGGTCCGGTCGGCAGGAGGGGCCGTCGTCACCGACCTCGCCCGGTCGAGGCGGCTACAGGCCCGGCTGCACGAGCTGGTGCCCGGCGGTGCCCACACCTACGCGCGGGGATCCGACCAGTACCCGGAGGACATGGCCCCCGTCCTGGTCCGAGGTCGAGGTGCCAGGGTCTGGGACGCGGACGGGAACTCCTACGTGGAGTACGGGAGCGGGCTGCGGTCGGTGACCCTCGGCCACGCCCACCCGCCCGTGGTCGAGGCGGTCCGGGCGTGCCTGGCCGACGGCGTCAACTTCAGCAGGCCCACCGCCCTGGAACTCGCGGCGGCCGAGGACTTCCTGGCCCTGGTGCCCGGGGCGGACATGGTGAAGTTCGCCAAGAACGGCTCGGACACGACGACGGCCGCCGTCCGACTCGCCAGGGCGGCCACCGGGCGTGACCTGGTCGCCGTCTGCCGGGACCAACCCTTCTTCTCCACCGACGACTGGTTCGTGGGAACGGTGCCCATGAACGCCGGCGTACCCGCCGTGACCCGCCAGCTCACCGTCGGCTTCGGGTACAACGACCTCCCCTCGCTGGCCGAGGTGCTCGATCGGCACCACGGGAAGGTCGCGGCGGTCGTGCTCGAACCGGCGACCGCCCTGCGCGAGCCGGAACCGGGTTTCCTGGCCGGCGTGCGCTCCCTGTGCGACCAGCACGGCGCGGTACTCGTGTTCGACGAGATGATCACCGGGTTCCGGTGGGCGGCGGGAGGCGGCCAGGCGCTCTACGGGGTGACCCCCGACCTGTCCTGCTGGGGCAAGGGAATGGGGAACGGGTTCCCGATCGCCGCGCTGGCCGGGAGACGCGAGCTGATGGAGCTGGGTGGACTGGCCACGGCCCGGCCGAGGGCCTTCCTGCTGTCCACGACGCACGGCGCCGAGTCCGTCGGGCTCACCGCGTTCCGCGCGGTGGCCCGCGTGTACCGCGAGACCGATCCGGTCGCCGTGATGGAACGGCGGGGCGCCCGGCTCGCGGACCTGGTCAACGGGGTGGCCCACGAGTTGGGGGTGGCCGACCACGTGGCGGCGGTCGGCCGACCGTCCTGCCTGGTCTTCACCACCTCGGACGCCAGGGGCGTGCCCTCGCAGGCCTTCCGCACCCTCTTCCTCGCGGGCCTGCTGCGGGGTGGGGTTCTCGGCCAGTCCTTCGTGGTCTCCGCCGCGCACACCGACGACCAACTGGACCAGACCGCCTCCGCGGTTCACTCCGCCCTCGTCACGTACCGGCGCGCCCTGGAGGCGGGGTCGACGGAGGGCCTGGTGGCCGGTCCTCCGGTGGCACCGGCGCTGCGGTCCCACGCCAGCCCGCGACAACGACCCGCCGCTCCGCCCTGACCGGGTTGAGGCGGTCGGTGCGCGGGTGGGGGTGCGGCGGGAGCCGGCGTTCCCGATGACCGGCGTGGGCGCCGCCTTCCAGGCGACCCCGGGTCACCCGAAGCGCAGAACGACGAGGCTCTGGTCGTCGTGCCGCTTGGCCCGGGGCCACCGCCGTCCGTCCGGGTCACCCTCCTCGGCGGCCCGGACCCGGTCGAGCACCGCTCGGGGCCCGTCCGTGGTCGCCTCGGCGAGGAGCTCCGGCCAGTCCCGGTAGAGGCCGTAGTCGTCGACGCCGCAGGACACGCCGTCGCTGGCCAGCAAGGCCGCTCGCACCTCGTCGCGGGGCCACCGGGCGACCACGGCGCGGTCGGCGGCATCCGGGTCGGCTTCGGCCACCCAGAACCCGCCATCGACGTTGCGCGACCGCGCGGTCCCCCGCATGGCCGCGCGCAGCCGGGTCCAGTGCTCCTCGTCGTAGCCCGAACCGGAACGGAGCCGGTCCCGGAACCCACCGCGCCGCCCCGGTGAGCGCAGCCGCGCGAGTCGGTCGTCCGTCACGGGGTGGTAGCCGGTCCCGGTGAAGACCACGACCGGGCTGTCGGCCAGGACCAGCGCCTCCACGGCCGTCGACGTCCACCTGAGCAGCGCGGCGGTGCTGGATGGTGAGTCGCCGGGCACCAGGCCGTGCCGGGAGGCGGTCGAGGCGATGCCCGCGCGCAGGATGTCCCGGAGCCCCAACTCCTCGCGGGGGAGCAGCTCGGCGAGTTCGGCCGCGAGACGCTCCGCGTACCAGCCCCCGGTACGCGCCCCCGGTTCCAGTGAGGTGGCGCCGTCGAGCAGGGCGACGGAGTTCGGCAGCACCACCACCCGGTCCTCGGAGTGGTCCCGGCCCGGCCGCTCGGCCACCTCGACGTGGGGCATGGGATCAGCCTAGCCAGGGTCCGCTGGTGGAACGCGCGCTTCGGCGCACCAGGCAGGGAACGGGAGCCGGTGTCCCGGTCGGCACGGGTACCCGTGGAGCTCCCTGGAGGGCGGGCGAGGCCAACGGCCCGGTGGGTCGGGCGGGGCGGCCAGGCGGGCGTCGCTCCGGGCACCGGGTCCGCGTAGGAGCGGGGAGCGGGGGGAGTGGGGGGAGCGGGGCTGGCGCGGGTGCCCGCTCAGGACGCGGTCGCTCGGCAGCACCGCGTGCCTCGCGGTGTCGTGCGGGCGACGACGGCGCCCAGTGGCGGGACGGATTCGGTGCCCTGGCTGGTGGCGGGGTGGGGAGCGCGTGCTCCCCACCCCGCGTGGGCCCGGCCGGCACGGCCCCTCGACGTGCCGGTCGGCGAACCAGCCCTCGCCGGTTCGCTCCAGTCCCGACCAGGGTGGGTCTCGCGCGCGGGCGGGCTCTGGAGCAGCTCCGAGACACCCGCCCGTGGCGGAGGCTCGGAGGTTGGGATGTCTCGAGTGGAGTGGTGGCTCCCCGCTCGCCGAGCCGCGTTCTGGTGTGCCGAACGCCAGCCGACCGTACCCGCTGTCGACTGTCGACGGTGCCTCGTCAGCGGAGTGGGGGGTCTGGGCATCGGGCGGGGGAGCGGGAGCGGAACACCCGAGGTCTCAGTCGGGGGACGGCGCGGGGCGTCTCGCCAGGTGCGTCGACGGCGACATGTCCTCCAGTCGGGAAACCCGTACCAGGGTGGGCTCGTCGAGGTCCGGCGTGAAGGTGAGCATGGCGGTGATGGTGCGGTAGCCACCGTCGTGGCCAACGGCGGAGCTCGCCGGGCTGATGGCGTGCGCCGGTCGGCTGGCGGGTTCCCCCGGCGGCCCTGGGGTGTCGGGGTGGGCGTCCTCGCCGGCCGTCGAGCCGTCCGCTGAGGACGGGACACCCGGCGACGGGGAGTGCCGTGCCCTGCCGGCCTGCTGCGCTTCCCGGCGGACGGGGTCGGCCGTGAAGCCGGCGTGCGCCGGTGACGGGGCCGAACCGCCGTCCGCGTGACCGGACACCGCCTCCTCCTCGGTGGCGGTGCGCTCCTGTTCGGGATCCGTCGACGGGTCGCCGCTCGGGCTCGCGGTGCCGTCCTCGGCCGCGCCGCACTGGCTCGCCGCCGGTGGGGTGCCGTGTTCGCCCTGGTCCACCAGCTCGTCGGGCGATGGGTCGTCCGGGACGCCGGGGCGGGCGGTGAGGAACACCTCGGGCACGGTCGGAGCGGCGGGCGGGGCCTCCTCGGCGGAACCCCCCTCCCAGGGCAGCGCCGGTCCGGGCTCCCGGGCGGGTGGTGCGGTGACGAAGTCCACCGGGACAGGTTCGAGCGGGGGGAGGTCCGGCTGGAGGCCCTGGATTCGGTCGGGAAGACCCCGGAGGCGTTCCTCGAACGCCCGCGTCGCCGCCACGATCCGGTCCTCGACGGTGTGGCTCGCCGCGGGCACCGGCGGGGGATGGGAGGGCAGTGGCGCGGCGCCGGGCGCCGGCGGGGTGAACTCCTCGGCCGACGCGGTCACGCTCGTGCCGAGCCAGGCTCCGACGACGAGCCCCCCGGCGGCGAGGACCCGCAGCCCGATGGCCCGCAGCAGCCGCCCGCGACGGGCCGCGGTCGCGGTGCTGGCCACCCTCACCATTACCACCTGTTGGTTGCCTTCACCTGAGTTCGTTCCGCACGTGCCCTGGAAGGTCCGGCGGTGTCGTGTCGCCGGCGGGGTGGGGCACGTCGCGGAGGACATTGACATCGTCCGCTCCCGCCGTCCGCAACGCGAGCATCCCCTGTCCCAACCACTCGTACAGGCGGACGATCCGCACCGGTTGAGGGATAGGCGACATAGGGGTCACTGTGGGTTATCCACGCCCGGAAGCAGGCTTGATCGGTTGAGTGCGCCGGTCCGCCGCCCGGATGCCCACGCATCCCCACTCACCACCTCGGGTGAAGAGATCACCGGCCGGGCGCGTCCGGCCGATGACCGAAGATGATCTTGGCAAGCTGGCTGCCATGACGATCTCGAACCTGCCGGTGGGACCGGCCGCCGAGTCCCAGCGGCCGCTGCCCGACCTGGTGGAACAGCTTCGTCCCTACGACCCGGACCTCGTCGTGCACGACCCGGGCGGCCCGGCGGAGTGCGTGGTCCGGGGCGGTGAGCTGCTCGTCGCCGCCGACAAGGCCGAGCTGGTGCGGGACGGGCTCCGGCGTTGGGTGGACGGGGAACAGACGCACGACCAACTCGGCGTGACCCGCCTGCGGCTCCGCCCCGCGGAACGCGGTCACTGCGTCGAGCTCGCGGCGGAGGCCGCGACGGCGGCCGGCACGACCGGACCGTCGTCAGTGCAACCCAACCACGTGCACTTCGGCAGCCCGGTCCTCCACGGAACCCCCCTGCTCCAGGACACCCCCGCGCCGGTCGGCCCCGAGCTGGACCGACCAGGGGAACCGGTTCCCCCCGCGCCCGCCGACGAGGTCTGGGAGCCGGCGGTCACGGTGGCCGTGCTCGACACGGGCCTCGACCCCCACCCGTGGTTCGCCGGCCGCACCTGGTTCTCCGAGTGGGGTCTCTCCCCGGAGGTCCTCGACGCCGACGACGACGCCGGCCAGGACCGGCACGCGGGCCACGGCACCTTCATCGCCGGCATCCTCCTCCAGCACGCGCCAGGGGTGACCCTGCGCCACCAGCGGGTGCTGTCGTCCCTGGGGATCACCGACGACGTCACGGTCATGGGTGGGCTGCGCCGGGTCCGCCGCCGTGCCGCCGGCAGCGGGGAGCACGTGCACGCCGTCGTGCTCAGCTCCGGATGCCTGACCGCCGACAACGCCTGCCCGCCGCTCCTGCGCCGGGAGGTGCTCGCGTATCGGGACGCCACCGTGGTGGCCGCCGCCGGGAACCTCGGCTCCGACCGGCCGTTCTGGCCGGCGGCCCTCCCCGAGGTGCTGGCCGTCTCCGCGATCGATGCGGCGGGCCGGCGCCCGGGCTTCGCCAACCACGGGCCCTGGGTGGACGCCGCCGCTCCTGGCGTCGACGTCGCCTCCAGCTTCGTGCAGCTGCGGCCGGGGGCCGGGTACCACGCACCGGGGACCGAACACCGGAGGTACGGCTTCGCCCGGTGGAGCGGCACTTCCTTCGCCGCGCCGAGGATCGCGGCCGAGTTGGCCCTGCTGCGGCGGAACGGGGTGACGGCGGAGGCCGCCCGGGCCGAGGTGTTGCGGCACTTCCCGGCACGCTGAGGGACCGCCGACGGCCGTCCCCGCTCACCCCTTCGGGCGGTCCTGGGCCCCGCTCGGAGCCGAGACGGGTGCTGACGCCTCCAACCCGCGTCGTGATCGGGAACGGGGCGGAGGTGCGGGGTGCGGGGACGGCCGAGGCAGGACGGGGCACCAGGACTGGTCGAACGAGCGCTCGCGGGTGACGAGGTGGCCTGGCGCGAACTGGTCGACGAGTACGCCGAACTCGTCTGGGCCGTGGCGAGGTCGTTCCGGCTCGACCCCGCCGACGCCGCTGACGTGGCGCAGACGACATGGCTGACCCTGGCCGAACGCCTCGCCAGTGTGCGGGACCCGTCCCGCCTGCCTGGCTGGTTGGTGGCCACCACCAGGAACGCCGCCCGTCGGCTGTTGCGCGACCGGCACGGCGAGATCCTCGCCGGCGCGGGCGCGGACATCGCCACCTGGCACGGCCAGGCCCGTTCGGCGGAGGTCGAGGCGATGCTCGGCGCCGAGCGCGCCGGGGTCTGGCGGGCACTGCGGTCCCTGCCCGACCGCTGCCAGCGGCTGCTCACGGCGCTCGCCTTCGCCCCCGAGTGGAGTTACCGGCAGATCAGCCTCGCGTTGGACGTCCCGCTCGCCAGCATCGGCCCCGCCCGGGGCCGCTGCCTCCGGCGGTTGCGCGAACGGTTGGGCGGCGCGACGCCAGCCGACCACCGGTCCCGGGGCGAGGACGTCGGAGGCCGAGGTGAGCTCTGAGCGTCCCGGCGCCCCCGACGAACTCCTCGACGTCCTCGCGGCCGCGCTGCGCACCACCGACCCGATGCCGGAGCGGGCGCGTCGGGACGCGCTGGCCGCCTACTCCCTGGGGCGACGGCGCGCCGCGACCAGCGCCGGTCAGCTGCGTCGACTCGGTGACCAGCTCCTCGCCGGCGGCGGTCCCGTCCTCCGGCGGCGCGGATCGGGGGTGGGGGCCCGCGTGCTGGCCTTCGCCGGGGAGGGAGTGACCCTCACCCTCGACCTGGACTGGGGTGAGCGCGACCAGCTCCGGGTGGTCGGGTTCGTCACCCCGTTCCCCCGCCCGGGCGGCGGAGTCCGGGTCCTGCACCCCGCCGGTTCGGTGTTCGTCGAGCTGGACGGGGGCGGCCGGTTCACGGCGGAAGTCCCCGCCGGCCCGCTCCAGCTGATGCTGGTGCGGCAGGACCAACGGCCGCTGTCCACCGGGTGGTTGGTGCGATGACGGCGCTCGCGCGGGAACACCCGGCGGCCGGGCACGGGCGGGGCGGGCCGGATCCGAGGTGGTTGCTCCGCCGGGCGACCGCCGAGCCCCGGCGGGTCCTCGACGAGTCCGCCCGCGTGCTCGCCCCGGGCACGCGGGGCACCGCTGACCGTTCGCTCGTCGAACACGCCAGGGCGCTGGCCTTCCTGGAACTCGGCGAGCCGGCGCGAGCCCAGCACAGCCTCGACTCGGCGCGCGCGGCCGCGGTCCGCGCCAGGGGAGGCCCGGGGACGGCCTCGGGGTCCTCGCTGAGGCTCACCTCGGCCTGGGTCCGGCTCCGGCTCGGGGACACCGAGGGCTGCCTCGCGCACCTCGACCACCTCGCCCGCCGCCCGGACCCGGGAGTTCGGGCCAGGGCGCACTGCGTGCGGGCGGTGGTGGCCTGCTCCCTGGGTGAGTGGGCCGAGGCCGTCGGACGGCTGGACCGCGCGCTGCGGTCGCTGGCGGCCAGGGGGGACCGGCGGTGGCTCGCCGTCGGGTGCAACGCCCGGGCGGTCGCCTGCGGGTACCTCGGGCGGGAACGGGAGGGTGAGCGAGGACTCCGGCGGGCGGAGCGCATCTGGGAGGCGTTGGGCGAGACCCCGCGTCTCGCCGCCTGCCGGGACAACCGCGGGTTCCTGGCGCTCCGGCGAGGGGACGTGGCGGCCGCGCTGCGCGCGTTCGACGGACCCACCGAACGGGCGGGCGGCCACCGAGGGGACCCGGGGGCGCTGGTCGACCGGGCGGAGGCGCTGATCGCGGCCGGCCTCCTCCGGGAGGCTGGCGACGTGCTGGACGAGGTGGTGTCGCGGGCCGAGGAGTCACGGGATGACGTGGCACGGGCCGAGGCGCTCGTCACGCGGGCGTCCTGCGAACTGGCGCGGGGGCGGCCCGACCTCGCGGTCGGCTCCGCGCGGTCCGCGGCCAGGCTGAGCCGCGCCCGCCGGGGCGCGGCGTGGGTGGTGCTGGCCGACGCGCTGGTGTGCCGGGCGTCCCTGTCCCTCGGCGGACCCGCCGCCCCGGACCTGGCGGCCGCCGAGCGGGTGGCGATGGCGTGCCGTCGGCGCGGCTGGCACTCGGTCGCCGTGGGACTGCTGCTGGCGGTCGGGCGGTTGGCGGCGGAGCGTGGGGTGGCGCACGAGGCCGACCGGGCGCTGCGCGCGGCCAGCGACACCGCGGAGGACTACCCCGGGGGCGATCGTCTGGTGACCGCGAACGGTCTGCTCGCCAGGGGCCTGCGAGCCCTGGGACGGGGCGACGCCGCCGCGGCCGGGCGCGCCGCGACCAGGGGGATGGCCGTCGTCGACACCGATCCGACGCTCCGGGCAGCGGTGGAGCTTCGGGGGCGGGCACTCGAGGTGAGCTCGGAACTCGCCACCGTGGGGCTGGTGTCGGCGGTGCGGGCCGGGGAGCCGGCCGCCGCCCTGCGGTTCGTCGAGCGGCACCGGGCGCGCACCGAGTCGGTCGGGCCGGGTGGGGATCGGAAGCCCCCGTGCCGGGGCGGCGGGCGCGGGGCCTCGCCGGGGCAGCCGGCGGTGGGGTCGCCGCCCTCAGCGGGAACCGAGCCCGGGCGGTGGTCGCGGGACGCGTTCCTGCTGCGCCGTCGCCTCACCGAGCTGCGGGCGGTCCGGCGGACACGCGGCGAGGAGTTCCCCGCGTCAGCGGAGCGGGCGGTGGCGGAACAGGCGCTGCGGCGGGCGAGTGGTCAGCTGTGCGCGCCCCGCGCGCCGGTGCCACCGGAGGTGCTCCCCGACCTGTTGCTCGACCGGTGCCTGGTGAGTTTCTCGCAGGTGGGGGGCCGTCTGGTCGCGGCGACGGTGGTCGCCGGTTCCGAGCCTCGCTGGTGTGACCTCGGGACGACGCGCGAGATCGCGGCGGAGGTCGGTTACCTGCGTGCCGGCCTCGTCCAGCTGGTCGCCACCCCGAGGGGCCGGCTCCGAGGGGCCGCCGCCGGCGCCGTGGCGCGGTCCTCGGCCGCGCTGGACCGCGTCCTGCTCGGGCCGCTGCGAGGCGCCCTGGCCGACCGAGGCGTGGTGGTGGTCCCGACGGGGCCGTTGCACTCGATGCCGTGGGCGGCGCTGCCAGGTCTGGCCGACCGGCCGGTGGTCGTGACCTCCTCCGTGAGCGCCTGGGCGGAAGGCGAGCGCGCTGGGCCTCGCGGTGCCGTGCGGATGGACGGCCCCGCGCTGTGGGTCGCCGGCCCCGGGCTGCCCGCCGCCGAACGGGAGGTCCGCGTCCTCGCCAGGAGGTTCGGTGGCCGCACGCTGGTGGGCGGCGCGGCGACCGCGTCCGCCGTGCTGACCGCCGCCCGGCACGCCTCGCTGGTGCACGTGGCCGGCCACGGGGCCCTGCGGCGGGATCGCCCGCTGCTCTCCGGGCTGGTGCTCGCCGACGGCACCGTCTGTTGCCACGACCTCGCGCCCGCCGGCGGTCGTGGCGGCCCCGACCTGGTGGTCCTGGCGGCCTGCGACCTCGGCCTGGCGTCGGTGGGGCCGGGCGGAGCGGCCACCGGGGTGCCCGCTGCCGTCCTGGCCGGTGGGGCCCGCACCCTGATCGCCAGCGTGCTGCCGGTCCCCGACGGCAGGACGGCGGCCGTGATGGGCGCCCTGTACCGGAACCTCGCGCGGGGCCAGTCGCCGGCGGCCGCCCTCGCCGGGGCGGGGTCAGCCACCGGCGAGCGCGGCTTCGTGTGCCTCGGCGTCGGCTGAGGACCCCGGAGTGGCGGGTCGGGGGGCGCGTCGGAGCCGGGGCGCGCTGAAGCGGGGTGCCCCGCCGTCCCGCCGGCGGTGGGACGCCGGCGTGCTCAGAGCCTCCGCAACCGGCGCAGTGCCTCGTCCAGCACCGCCGTCTTCTTGCAGAAGGCGAAGCGCACCAGGTGCCGCATCGGATCCGGGTTGTCGCAGAAGACCTGGACGGGGATGGCCGCCACGCCGATCCGCTCCGGCAGCGCCCGGCAGAGCTCGGCGCCGTCCTCGTAGCCGAGCGGACGCGCGTCGGCGCAGACGAAGTAGGTCCCCGCCGTGCCCAGCACGTCGAACCCGGCATCGGTCAGCCCCTCCGACAGGCGGTCCCGCTTCGCCTGGAGGTCCTTCCGGAGGCGTTCGACCCAGTCCATCTCCTGGCGCAGGGCGTGCGCGATCGCCGGTTGGAACGGCGCGCCGCCGACGAAGGTCAGGAACTGCTTCGCCGCCCGCACCGCCGAGACCAGTTCGGCCGGCCCGCAGACCCAGCCGATCTTCCACCCGGTGGTGTTGAAGGTCTTGCCCCCGCTGGAGATCGCCAGGGTGCGGTCGACCATGCCCGGCAGGGTCGCCAGCGGCCGGTGGACGGCCCCCTCGGGGGCGTCGTCGTAGACGAGGTGCTCGTACACCTCGTCGGTGATGGCGATCAGGTCGTGCTCCCGGCAGAGCTCCGCGACGGCGGTGAGCTCGTCCTCGGTGAGCACCGTGCCCGTCGGGTTGTGCGGGGAGTTGAGCAGCAGCGCCCTGGTGCGGGGGCCGACGGCCGCCCGCAGCGCGTCGATGTCGAGGCGGAAGCGCTTGGTCGCCGGGTCCAGGACGAGGGGGGCCACCCTGCGGGTGGCGCCGGCCAACGCGACCGCCGCGGCGTAGGAGTCGTAGTAGGGCTCGACCAGCACGACCTCGTCGCCCGGTTCGACCAGGGCCAGCAGGCTGGCCGCGATGGCCTCGGTGGCCCCGACGGTGACCAGCACCTCGGTGTCCGGGTCGTACTCGGTGCCGTACCTGGTGCTGCGGTGCGCCGCGATGGCCTCCCGCAGCTCCGGGCGGCCCGGTCCGGGCGGGTACTGGTTGACTCCCTCGGCGATCGCGCGCCGCGCCACCTGCAACATGCCCATCGGGCCGTCGCTGTCCGGGAAACCCTGCCCGAGGTTCACCGCGCCGGTGCGGGTGGCCAGGGCCGTCATCTCGGCGAAGATGGTGGACGTGAAGGGTCGCAGCCTGTTGACGAGAGCTGGAGTACTCACACGTCGCATCCTGTCAGCCCGCTCCGTCGGGAAGAATCGGCGTCGTGTCCCAGCCTCTGCCCGATGAACTGACCAGGCGGCGCGCCCTGCGCCGGATGAAGGCCGTCGCCACCGGCCTGCTGCTGCTCGCCTCGGTGGTGTACGTGGTGGCCAGGTGGCAGGAACACGCCGGGGCACCGGTCTGGGTGGGGTACGTGCGGGCGGCGGCCGAGGCGGGCATGGTCGGTGCCCTGGCCGACTGGTTCGCGGTGACGGCGTTGTTCCGCCGGCCGCTGGGGCTGCCGATCCCCCACACCGCCATCATCCCCACCAGGAAGAACGAGATCGGCGACAGCCTCGGTGACTTCGTGGGGGCCAACTTCCTCGCCGAGACGGTGGTCCGGGACCGGCTCCGCCAGGCCGAGGTCGGGGCGCGGGTGGGTAGGTGGCTCGCGCGTCCGGACAACGCGGAACGGCTCACCTCCGAACTGTCCACTGCCCTGCGCGGGGCGGTCGCGGTGCTGCGGGACGACGACGTGCGGGTGGTCCTGGAGCAGGCCGTGGTGCGGCGGTTGGAGGAACAACCGTGGGGGCCGCCGCTGGGGCGCCTCCTCGGCCAGGTGGTGGCCGAGGGCAGCCACCACCGGCTCGTGGACCTGCTCTGCGACCGCGCGTACGAGTGGGTGCGGGACAACGAGGACACCCTCCGGCGGGTCGTGTCGGAGCGGGCGCCGTCCTGGTCGCCCCGTTTCGTGGACTCCATGGTCGGCGACCGGGTCTACGGGGAGGTGCTCACCTTCGCCCGGGCCGTCCGGGACGACCCGAACCACCGGGTCCGCCTGATGCTCGACGACTTCCTCACCCAGTTCGCCAGGGATCTGCGGGAGGACCCGGAGGCGATGGCCAGGGCCGAGCGGTTCAAGCGCGAGGTGCTGGCGCATCCCGCCGTGCAGGGTCTCGCGGCCTCGCTCTGGAGCAGGGCCAAGGAGATGCTGTTGTCCGCGGCGGAGGACCCGTCGAGCGAGCTCCGGACCCGGGTTCGCGGCGGGATCGAGTCGTTGGGCGAGCGGCTGGCCACGGACCCCGAGATGCGGGACAAGGCCGAGCGGTGGCTGGAGACCGCGGTGGTCCACGTGGTGGAGAACTACCGCCACGAGCTCACCTCCCTCATCAGCGACACCGTGCGGCGCTGGGACGGGGTGGAGACGGCGAGGAAGGTCGAACTCCAGGTGGGCCGCGACCTCCAGTTCATCCGGATCAACGGCACCGTGGTGGGCGCCCTGGCCGGGTTGGCCATCCACACCTTCTCCCACCTGGTGCTCTGAGCTCGGGACCGCCCCCCTCGGCCGGCCCGGCCTCGGGCGGCTGGGCGGGGGCGGCCACCCTCACTCCCTGGCGCGGTGCCGCCAGTTCCTCGACTTGGCCCGGTTGCCGCACACCCGCATCGAGCACCAGGAGCGGGACCGGTTGCGGGACCGGTCATAGAAGGCCCACAGGCAGGTGTCGGCTGGGCAGATCTTGACGCGGTCCCAGGTGCCGAGGACGGCGAGCCTGGTCGCGGTGATGAGCAGGGTCCCGATGGCGTCCTCACTGGTCAGGGCGGGTACGCCGTCGAGGAGCGTCACGGCGACCGGCCAGGGGCGTGGCGGTTCCACCCGCTCCGTTCCCGGTGCGCCGGCCGCCGCCCGGAGCGCGTCCCGCACCCGCCTGGCCGCCTGGGCGTCGCCGGGCTCGCCGAGCCCGCGCTCCGCGACCCAGCGTTCCCACGCGCTGCCCGAGTCGAGCAGGTCGGTGCCCCGCTCGGCGTCCGCCGTGTTCATGAAGACGATCAGGAGCTCGATCTCCGCGTCGTGGGGGCTCGTCACCGAGGGTCCCTCCGTCATCGGTCAACCCTAGAACGTCCGGTCGTGTGATCCACCCGTTGCGCCCTCTCTGGCATAACCCCCATAATCCTCACGGTGGTTGCTAACCACTGTGACGAGAACGGTGGTGTCGGCGCGAGGGTGGGAAGAACGGCGGTCGAGGTGGACCTGCTCATGTCCGAGCACCGACGTCGAGTGGCGGGAGCCGTCGAACGCGCCCCGGTGGGCTCGGTGGCCTTGTCACCGGCCCGGACCGCGTGGGGGTGGCCGCGGTGGCTGGGCGCACGTGCCTTCCGGCCTCGGTCGCCGGCCGTCCGACTGGCCGCCCGACCGTGCGGAACCGACGATGCGACCGGAACGTGACCGAGGAGAAGGGTGATGACCGATGAGTGAGACGGCCGCCTCCGACAGGCCCGCGACGCCGTTGGCCCTGGAGGGCTACGTGCTGGACTGTCCGGACCCGAAGGCGTTGGCCTCCTTCTACCAGGACCTCCTGGGGTGGACCGAAGTGGTCGCGGACGACCCGGACTGGGTGTCGCTGCGCAACCCGAGCGGGGGGACGCTGTCGTTCCAGCGGGACCCGGAGGTGCTCCCCTCCACCTGGCCCGACCGGGAACGGCACCAGATGGCCCATCTGGACGTCACGGTGGGGGACCTCGAGGCCGAGAGCGAGCGGGCGATCCGGATCGGGGCGACGCGGTTGTCCGAAGGACAGGGGAACTGGGTGGTCTTCGCCGATCCGGCCGGCCACCCCTTCTGCCTCTGCCGGTCCTGAGGTGGATTGAATCGGGGCGGTGACGCGGAATCCCCGGAACTGATCCGGGTCGCCGTTTCCGATTCCTCCGCCGTACGGCTGAGCTGGATTCGACCGTCCGGTGGTGGCCTGCGGTCCGGCCAGGTCAGACGGCTCTCGGCTGTTCGCCGCGCTGGTGACGACGATTCCCGTTTCGCGGTCTCCCTGGTGGCGGAAACCGTTTCGACAGCGCCGAAAAATCCGTCGTCCCCCTTTTTTCTCCAATCCGTTGAGTCGGGAATATTCGCGGTGCTAGTTTCGCGGAACCGGTTCGGCGGCGAACGGGGAAGAGATGGCGACGATCGCCGATGTGGCCAGAGCCGCGGGGGTTTCCCGCAGCACCGTCTCCTACGCCCTGTCGGGGAAGCGGGCCGTCGCACCGGAGACCCTGTCCAGGGTGCGGCGCGCCGTCCGGGACCTCGGCTACACGCCCCACGCGGGAGCCCAGGCCCTGGCGCTGGCCAGGACCGAGGTCATCGGCCTCGTGCTCCACGTCGACCACACCGGGGCGGCGCCGGCGGTGACGCGGTACGTGGCACCGATCTCCTCAGCCGCGCGCCGACTCGGGTACGACCTGCTGCTGGTGACCGACATCGACGGTCCCTCGGCGCTGCGCCGCATCACCGCGTCCGGCCGGGTGGACGGGCTCGTGCTCCTCGACGTCACCCAGGACGACCTCCGACTGCCGGTGCTGCGCGCCGCGGAGCGGCCCGCTGTCCTCATCGGACTACCCCGCGACGTCGGAGGGCTCGACGTCCTCGATCTCGACTTCCCGGCCGCCGCCGAGGTGGTGGTCGACCACCTCGCCGCCCTCGGCCACCGGCGGGTCACGCTGGTCACCCCGCCACGGGAGGTCTTCGCGCGGGGCGTCGGCCACGCCTGGCGCTTCCGGAGCGCCTGCCTTTCCCGGGCCAGGGAGTGGGGGCTGCGGGTCTACCCGCACTTCGCGGCCGCCCGGCAGGTGGACACCGGGCCCGTCCTCGACGCCGTGTTCCGCGCCCACCCCGACGCCACCGCCCTGGTCGTCCACGACGACCGGTCCGTCGCCGCGCTCCCCTCGGTCCTGCACCGCCGTGCGATGCGCGTTCCCGCCGACCTGTCCGTCGTCGCTCTCCACTTCTGGGGCGCCGGTGGCACGCCACCGCCCTACACCGCCGTCGACGCCGCACCGGCCGAGCTGGGCCGGCTGGCGGTGCGGCGGCTGGTCAGCCGGATGACCGCCGCGTCGGGCGACGAGCCCGCCGGCGTCACCTTGGTCAGACCACAGCTCACCGACCGGGCCAGCACCGCCTGACGGTGTCGTGGTCGGGGCCAGCCAGGACGAGGGGAACGGCGATGACAGGAGCCAGGGCCAGGCGGGTGCTGACGGCGACGGCGCTGGTGCTCGGCCTGGCGGCGGCCTGTTCCGGCCCTGGCGCCGACGGCCGGGGCGGAGAGCGCGACTACCGCTTCTGGGACCCCTACACGCAGTTCGGGGACGACTCGGAGTGGGCCGCCCTGGTCGCCGACTGCGGACGCCGGGCCGGTGTCTCCCTGCACCGGACCGGGTACGACGGTTCGGACCTGACGACCAGGGCGATCCTCGCCGGGCAGCAGGGCAGCTCCCCCGACGTCCTCGTGCTCGACAACCCGGTGGTCACGACCCTCGCGGAGGGCGAACTGCTCCTGCCGGTCGACGAGCTGCCCGTGGACCTCGGCGACTTCGAGGAGAACCTGCTCGAGTCGGGGGAGCTCGACGGGACCAGGTACGGGGTGCCGATCGGAGCGAACACCCTCGCCCTGTACTACAACGCGGACGTGCTCGCCGACGCGGAGGTCGATCCGGCGGCCATCCACGACTGGGCCGACCTCAGCGCCGCCCTGACGGAGATCTCGGCGAAGGGCCACCGGGGCATCACCTTCGCGGCGATCGGCAACGAGGAGGGCACCTACCAGTTCCTGCCCTGGTTCTGGGGCTCGGGCGCCGACCTGGAGGAGCTGGACTCACCGGCGGCCGTCGCGGCGCTGCGGCTGTGGAAGGGGTGGCTGGACGCCGACCTCGCCCCCAACTCCGTCATCAACAACAACCAGACCACGAGCTGGCAGGAGTTCGAGACGGGGACGTACGGGTTCGCCCTCAACGGGACCTGGCAACTGGCCAACGCCCGCGCGTCCGGCATCGACTTCGGGGTCATCCCGATCCCCTCCCGGCACGGCGGTCCGGCTCCTGGCGCCGCGGGCGGGGAGATGGTCACCGTCCCCGTCCAGGAGGACCCCAGGAGGTACGAGCGCAGCCGCGCCATCGTCGAGTGCCTCGTCAGCGACGACAACCTGCTGACCACGGACACGGTGCTCTCCTACGTGGCCCCCGTCGAGGCGCTCACCGCCCGCCAGCGGGCCGAGGACCCCGAACTGTCGCCCTGGATCAGCGCGGTGCGGGAGGCCAGGGGGCGCACCGCCAACGACCTGGGGACGAGGTACCCGTTGATCTCCGAGAACCTCTGGACCGCCGTGGGGAACGCGTTGTCCGGCGCCGAGACGCCCCAGGACGCCCTCGCCTTCGCCCAGGAGGCGGTGACCAGCGACTTCGGGCGCTGAACTGGACCGTCCCGCGCCCCCGAGGGCGGGACGGACGCGCGTGGGCGGCGAGGGGCGGAGCCAGCCGGGGAGGCGGGGGCCGACAGTGAGGAACCAGATGACGACCGCACCGAACAGGAGTGGGCCGCGCCGGCGTTGGCCGTCCCCGAGAACGACCGCCTGGGGGTTCCTCGCGCCGCTGGTCGTGTACCTGGTGGCGTTCTACCTCTACCCGCTGCTGCGGAACCTCGACCTGAGCCTGCGCGACCACACCGTCCGTTCCTTCGTGCGGAACGACGCGCCCTTCGTGTGGCTGGACAACTACGTGCGGGTGGTCACGAGCGCGGCCTTCGCCCCCGCGTTGTGGAACACCCTCGTCTTCACCGCGCTGTCCCTGGTCTTCCAGTACGGGATCGGTCTCGCGCTCGCCGTCTTCTTCCACCAGCACTTCAGGTTGTCGGTGCCCCTCAGGGCGCTGTTCCTCGTGCCGTGGTTGCTGCCGCTCATCGTGTCGGCCTCGACCTGGTCCTGGATGCTCAACAGTGAGTCGGGGGTGGTGAACTCGGTCCTCACCGCGTTCGGCGCCGACCCCGTCAACTGGCTCACCTCTCCCCAGTACTCCCTGCTCGCCGTCCTCGTCGCCAACATCTGGATCGGGATCCCGTTCAACCTCGTGCTGCTGTACAGCGGTCTCCGGAACATCCCACCGCGACTCCACGAGGCCGCCGCCCTCGACGGTGCCGGCGGCTGGCAGCGGTTCTGGCGGATCACGATGCCCCTGCTGCGACCGGTGTCGGCGATCACGCTCCTGCTCGGCCTCGTCTACACGCTCAAGGTGTTCGACATCATCTGGATCATGACGCAGGGAGGGCCGGGGAACTCGTCGACGACCCTCGCCACCTGGTCCTACGAGCTCGGCTTCGGTTCGCTGCTGCCCCGCTTCGGCCCGGGGGCGGCGGTCGGGAACCTGCTCATCCTCATCGCCCTGTTCTTCGGCGTCATCCACATCCGGGTCCAGCGGCGGCAGGAGGCGGCGTGAGCACACGGCGGCAGTGGTGGAAGACCGCGCTCGGGGTCGTGCTGACAGCCCTCATGCTCTTCCCCGTCTACTGGATGATCAACGTCTCGCTGACACCCGGCGAGCGGATGCGCCAGACCCCACCCGACTGGTTCCCGACCTCGCCGACCTTCGAGGGGTACGCGGCCGTCCTCCGTGACCAGCTGCCCGCGTTGGGCACCAGCCTGCTGGTCGGGGTGTGCACCGCGGCCCTGACCGTGGCCGTGGCCGCCCCGGCGGGCTTCGCCCTGGCCAAGCTCTCCCCCCTCGGGGGTGGACCACTGCACTTCGTGCTGGTCATCGCCCAGATGATTCCCGGCATCATCATGGCGATGGGGTTCTACTCCCTCTACCTCAGCGTCGGGGGTCTGGACACCTGGTGGGGGCTGGTCATCGCCGACTCCACCCTGGCGGTGCCCTTCGGCGCGCTGGTGTTCACCGCCTTCATGTCCGCCGTCCCCGACGAGATCATCCAGGCCGCGCGCATCGACGGCGCCGGTCTCTGGCGCACCTTCCGGTCGGTCGTCCTGCCCGCCAGCCGGAACGCGGTGGTCACCGTCTCGCTGTTCGCCTTCCTGTGGGCGTGGTCGGACTTCGTCTTCGCCAACACGCTGAACGGGAGCGGGGACGTCCGGCCGATCACCCTGGGCATCTACCGGTACATCGGGAACAACGACCAGGACTGGAACTCGATCATGGCCACCGCCGTCGTCGCCTCGGTGCCGGCGGCGGTGTTGCTGGTGGTCGCCCAGCGCTACGTGGCCGCCGGTGTCACCGCGGGCGCGGTCAAGGACTGACCCCAGGAGTTGCGCACCCGGTGCGTACACCCGGTGTAGGGTGCGCCCCATGTCGACGAGCCAGGCCCTGCTCGGGCTGCTCGACCAGGGGGCTCGGCACGGTGACGACCTCGAACGTGCCTATGACGAGCGCTTCGGCCGCGAGCGGGAACTGAAGCTCGGCCAGGTCCACTCGACCCTGTCCCGCTCGCTGCGGGACGGGTTGGTCGAGGTGGAGCGGACGGAACCCGGCTCGGGACCGGAGCGCGAGCGCCACACGATCACCGAGGCCGGTCGCCGCCACGTCGCCGAGTGGCTCTCCACCCCGGAGAGACCCAGCGCCCACCTGCGGAACGTGTCGTACACGGAACTGAGCCTCGCCCTGCTCACGGGACGCGATCCCGTCCGGTGATCGACCTGCAACGGGGAGAGCACCTGACGCTGATGCGCGAGTTCACCCGCGGGAAACGGGATGGCGACGTGGCCGACCAGCTCGTGCGCGACTACGCGCTGCCGCACCTCGAGGCGGACCTGAGATGGTTGGACACCGCCGAGGCGAGGATGGGACAGCTCGTGAACAACGGGGGACAGGAATGACGGCGGGCGTGAGGGGTGCGGCGGACGGTGGATCCGGGCCGCTGCTCACCGCGGTGGGACTCGAACTCACCTTCGGGCGGAACCCGGCGCTCAGAGGCGCGAACTTCACGATCGAGCCCGGTGAGATGGTCGCGGTCCTCGGCCCCTCTGGTTCGGGCAAGTCGACCCTGTTGCACTGCCTCGCCGGAATCCTGGTGCCCACGGCCGGCTCGGTGGTCTTCGACGGCCAGGAGGTCTCGGCGATGAACGATGTGCGGCGCAGCGAGCTGCGCCGCACCTCCTTCGGGTTCGTCTTCCAGTTCGGCCAGCTCATCCCCGAGCTGACGGCCCTCGAGAACGTGGCGATGCCGTTGCGGTTGTCGGGGAAGCGGCGTCGGGTGGCGGAACGGCAGGCCCTCGAGTGGCTGGACCGGCTGGGCGTGGGTTCCGTGGCCGACCAGCGCCCCGGCGAGATCTCCGGCGGGCAGGGACAACGCACGGCCATCGCGCGGGCCTTGGTGGCCGGTCCGAGGGTCGTCTTCGCCGACGAGCCGACCGGCGCCCTCGACTCGGTGCAGGGGGACGAGGTGATGACCCTGCTCGCATCCGTCGCGAGGGAGACGGATGCCGCCGTCGTCCTGGTCACCCACGAACCACGCGTCGCCGCCTACTCCGACCGCGAGGTGATCGTTCGGGACGGGCGGACCGACGACCAGCGGGCGAACGGGGAGCGGAACCTGTGAGTCCGCCGTCCTTCACACCGGTTCGCTGGCTGCGCGACCTCGCGCTGGGGGTCAGGTTGGCGTTGACCGGCCGCACCCCCTGGGGCCGGATGGGCCTGAGCGCGGCCGGGATCGCGCTCGGCGTCACGGCCCTCTTCGCCGTCGCCACGTTGCCCGAGATCATCGGCCTCCGCGAGGAGCGGGACGCGGCGCGGGCCCCCGTCGCCGTCCACGAGCTGTCCGACGCGGAGGGCGTACCGGCCGCGGCGCTGGCGGCGACCTCCGCCAGCACCAGGTTCCAGAACGAACGGATCAGGGGTTTCTACGTCACCGACGTCGGCCCCGAGTCCCCGCTCCCGCCCGGCGTCGACGCGCTGCCAGGCCCAGGGGAGATCGTCATCTCCCCTGCCCTGCGCGAGCTGCTGGCCGCCCCCGAAGGGGAGCTGCTCCGGCCCCGCTTCCCCGAGCGCGTCGTCGGCGAGATCGGCCCGGAGGGGCTGACAGGGCCGTCCGATCTGTACTTCTACGCCGGCGCGGAACGGCCGATGGTCCAGTCGGACGTGGTGGTCGGTTTCGGCGGGTACGACCGGATCGGAACCCTGTCCCCGATCCTCTGGGTCAGCTACGCGGTGGGGACCGGGGCGATCCTCGTGCCCGTCGTCGTCTTCGTAGCCAACGCGACCCGGCTGGCGGAGTTCTCCCGCATCCGTCGACTGGCCGCGCTGCGGCTGCTGGGCGCCGACCGCCACCAGATCCGGCGGCTGGCCGTCGGCGAGGCCCTGCTCGGAACCGCTCTCGGGCTGCTGGTCGGAGCGCTGCTCTTCGCGGTCGCCAGGGCGTGGCTGACGTCCCTCCCGATCGTGGAGGGCGGGCTGTTCCCGGACGACATCCGCCCGAACCCGTGGATCCTGGCCGTCGTGGTCGTGGGACTGCCGCTGCTCGCGGTCGGCAGTGCCCTCTTCGCGACGCGTCGCGTCGCGGTCGAACCACTGGGGGCGGCCAGGGCGGGCGCGGCGGAACCGAGGCAACTGGGGTGGCGGGCCGTCCCGCTGTTGCTCGGCCTGGTCGGGATGGCTCTGGTCAACTGGGGCATGCTCTCGGGGAGCAACGATTTCGCGCCGTTGCTCCTGACCACCTCGGTGGTCCTGATGCTGGCCAGCATCCCCGCCCTGCTGCCGTGGATCGTCGAGCGGCTCGTCGGTGGGGCACGCGGGGGGCCGGTGGCGTGGCAGCTCGCGGTGCGACGTCTCCAGCTGGACAGTTCGACGGCCTCCCGGTCCGTCAGCAGCGTCGCGGTCGTCCTGGCGGGTGTCATCGCGCTCCAGGCCGTGCTCACCTCGACCGCCGCGTCGCTCAGGGAGATCGAGGCGACCGGGGACGGGAGCTCTGGATTCACCATTTCCTCCTCACCCCAGGTGATCCCGGTCCCGAGGGAGGAGGGCGTTGACGCGCTCCGTGGCCTGCTCGACTCCCTGTCCGCCGACTTCCCCGAGGGGCACGTCACCGGGTGGCTGGAGACGTCGGGCGAGGACGGGGACGGGGACCACTTCCCGGTCGTGATCGGCGACTGCCCCAGCCTGGTCACGATGTTCGAGGTGAACGACTGCGTGGACGGCAGTTCCTACCGCGCGGCCCTGGACGGCGAGCCCATTCCGCTCGTCCCTGGGCAGACACTGACCCTCGACCCCAACATCTGGCCGGTGAGGCCTGGGGAGCCGGTGCGGGTGGGCGAGCCCTTCGAGATTCCGGCCGGCGCCAGGGTGATCAAGCCCCTGGACGAGACCGTCGGCTGGTACCACGGTCGCGCCCTGGTCCTCACCCCCGGGGCCGCGGTCGACCTGCCCGAGGCCACCTACTACCAGCACCTGCACCTGCGGTTCGACGAGGTGGATCCGAGGCTGGTCGAGGAGGTGCGCAGCGCGGTCTGGGAGGAGTTGCCCGCGACCTACCTGTACGACGACATCCTCAGCTTCGACGAGGAGGCCAGCTCCCTCGTCCACGCTCGCCAGGGGCTCTGGATCGGAGCGTTGATCACCTTCGCGCTGGTGGCGAGCAGCCTGCTGGTGGTGGCCGTGGAACAGATCCAGGAGCGGCGCCGCCCGCTGGCCGTGGTGGCGGCGGTGGGGGCGCGTCGGCGCACGCTGGCCGGGTCCGTGCTGGTGCAGACGGCGATCCCGATGGTCGCGGGACTGTTCATCGCCGTGGTGGTGGGACTGCTGATCGCCGGGTTGGCCCTCGTCCTCCTCTTCGACCACTTCGAACCGGACTGGGCCGGGATCGCGGCGATGGCGGGCGTGTCGGCGGCAGCCGTTCTCGTGGTGACTTTGTGTACGCTGCCCACACTCCGGCGCGCGTCCCGCCCGGAGGAGCTCCGTTCGGAATAGGTAGGGCCGGGCGAGCTGCGCCGGGGGAGTCCTCGGTGGTGGTGCGGCGTTCGGGGCGCGGCACCAGCCTGGTGGCGACCGGAGTGGACCCGACGAAGCCGCGTCGGTTCACCGTGACGGCCGCCGGCGAGCCTGGGCCGTGGTCGAACGGGGTGGCCACGGCCCAGGCCCTTCCCGGGAGGACGATGCTCCGGCGCGGTACCCGCCGCACGGGTGCCCGGGGCGAGGCCGATCGGTCGGCCCGCGAGGTGCTCCGCCCGTGTTCGCCGCGACCCGTCCGCACGCTCCCACCGGGGGATGGGCGCGGGGTCCCGGGCACGGCGAGCGCGCCTCACCGGCGGCGGTAGGCGAGCGGGCGCGGCCCGCCGTGCGCAGCGGGTCCGGTAGCCGCAGCGGGTTCGGCCGTGCGAGGTGCCGGCCCGGGCGGGCGAGGACGCGCCACCCGGCGGCCGGCGGATCACCCGAAGATGTCGAACACGTTGTCCAGGAAGTCCTTGCGCCGCTTCTTCTTGGAGTCCCGGTACCGTCCGTGGTGGTCCCGGTCGCGGTGGTCGTCGTCCCAGTACTCGCGGTCGCGGTGGTCGTCCCGGTAGCGGTCGCGGTACCGGTCGTCGCTCCGGGGATGGGGCTCGTGACGGCGGTCGTGGACCCGCGAGGGGGGTGGGCCGGGGCGAGGTCCGGGTGGTGGCGCCGGCCGGCCGTAGTGCGCCCGCTCGGCGAGTGCGAGCTGTTCGAGTTCCCCCCGGTCGAGGAAGATCCCCCGGCAGCCCTGGCACTGCTCGATGTGCACTCCGTTGCGCTCGTACGTGCGCATCACGTCGTGACACTTGGGGCACAGCAGATCCATGCCGTCAGAGTAGGAACGACCTCGTTCGTACCCGGTGAGGTCGTCGGTACCGCCGCTGCGCGCGCGTGGCGCGGCCGGAGCCTCGCGCGTTCGGGGGCTGGCTCCCCTCCCGTGGGAGCCACCAGCCCCAGGGTCACCCCTCGCGCCGGCACACGGGACCGCCGGGGTGCCCCGCCCCCTTCTCGCCGGGAGGGGGCGGGTCGGGACGCCCCTCCGCCGAGTCTCGGTGGTCCAGGCCCGGGTGCCCGGCGGAGGCTCCGCGTCGCCCCTGGCCGGGGCTCGGTTCGCGGCGCGGGGTGCGCGAGCGGGCACGATCGGGACGGCGCCGGGCCGGGGTCACCGGGGGTCACCCGAGGAACAGCGAGCCGAGTCCCCAGCCCAGCGCGGCGGCCGCCAGCCCGAGCGCCAGGTTGGCTCCCACGTTCGCCAGCGCCAGCCACCGCCGGCGGTCGTCGAACAGGGCCAGTGTGTCGTGGGCGAAGGTCGAGTAGGTGGTGAACGCCCCGCACAGGCCGGCTCCCAGGAGCGGCTCCGACCAGGTCGGCGCCCACCCCGCGCCCAGCCCGGCGGCCAGCAGCCCGAACACCAGGGAGCCGCTCACGTTCACGAGCAGTGTGCCGAGGGGGAAGGGGCCAGGATACCACCTCCGCGCGGCCCGGTCGACGAGGTAGCGCAGCGGCGCGCCGACGCCAGCCCCCACGGCGACCAGGAGCGAGGTCAGCACGCCGTACCCCCGGCGGCACTGGGAGCGAACGCGTTCGCCGGGCTCCGCCCGTCCGGGCCGCGCCGCATCACCACCGCCCCTCCCGGGTCCGCACCACCCACCGCGCGAACGCGTCCCCGCCCGCCACGGCCACCAGCGCCCCGAGGAGGGTGCCGGCGAGCACCAGCACGGCGACCGCCGGCCTGCCGGCGACCAGCAGTGCCGTCACCTCGACGCTGTGGGCGGAGAAGGTGGTGAACCCGCTGATCACCCCGGTGACGAGGAACGGCCGGAGCAGGGGGAGGCGCGGCCAGACGCGCGGGGCGAGCACGGCCACCACGCCGATCAGGAAGGACCCGAGCAGGTTGACCGACCAGGTCGCGAGGGACGGGCCGCCCGTGGGCAACGCCACGCCGACGCCGTGGCGGGCGAGCGAGCCCACCACACCGCCCAGCGCGACCACGCCCACCGTCGCGAGCTGACTCCTCCCGGCCATGACGGCTCGACGGTAGTCCCCGAGGGCGGCCTTCGGTAGCGTCCCTGGCATGAGCTCTCCTCGCCCGAATCCGCCGCAGCTGCTCTGGTACGCCCTCGGAGGACGGCTGCCGGGGCGGTACCGGGAGTGGGTGCTCGCGGACGTCACCACCCCGGGTTGGCTGTGGCGGTACGGGGCACGGGCGTTCGTCCGCCTGGCCCCGGTGGCCGCGCTGGTCGCATGGGCGCTGTGGCTCGTGAGCGGTGAGCCGCTGGTCGCGGCGATGTCGGTCTTCCTCGGCCTCATCGTCGGCGTCTACTTCTCCCTGTCCTACGCCATCGAGAAGGCGGACGCCCGTCTCGTCAGGTACGGGTACCCGCCCAACCACGCCTCGGCGGTCCGCCGGGCGGACCGGGAACGGCTGCGGCAGGAGGAGAGCGCCCGCTACGCGGCCCGATGGCGTTCCTCCCCCTGAGCAGGGGCACCGCTCGCCACCCGTTCCCCGTCCTCGCTCGCCCGGCTTCCCGCCGGCGCCGTCCCCCGCCCGGCCTCGGCCTCGGGGTCCCCCGGTGCTCTCGGGCGTCGGAGGCGTCGACGGCGCACCCGCTCGTCCCTGATCGGATCCCGGCCTCGAGGGGCCAGCGGACGCGCGGGCATGGGGCCGTGCAAGCAGGGTGCTTGCGGTAGCTAGCACGCGCGCGTACCGTCGAAAGCGCGGAGAACGTCCGCGCGAGCGAGTCCGCCGCTGATCGAGGACAGGGAGACGTGCCGATGCCACGGGTCGACAGGGTGGTCAACCGGGCTGTCGCCGACATCGGTGAGTACATCCGCACCCAGCGGAACAACGCCCAGATCTCCCTGCGGCAGCTCGCGAGGGCGGCGGGGGTGTCCAACCCCTACCTCAGCCAGATCGAGCGGGGGCTCCGACGCCCCAGCGCCGAGATCCTCTCGCAGATCGCCAAGGGGCTGCGCATCTCCGCCGAGACCCTCTACGTCCAGGCCGGGATCCTCGACCGGCCGCGAGGGGGGCCGGTGGTGGACGCCATCCACGCCGACCCGGACCTCACAGAGCAGCAGAAGCAGGCCCTGCTGGCCGTCTACGAGTCGTTCCGCGTCGGAGCCGAGCAGGCCGCCGAAGATCCCGACGACTCCGCGGTCGGCCGGTCCGTCGACCTGAGCGGAGCCGGAGCGGGAGAGGCCCCGCCCGTCTCCTCCGAGATCCGACCCCACGACAAGGAGTGATGACCATGCCCGCACTGCCCACCGCTGAGGACATCGACAAGGCGCGCGAGCAGGCGTCCGCCGTCGTGAACGAGGTGCTGTCCCAGGCCCGCACCCCGCTTCTGGCCGTGCTGGGAGCCGGCGACGTCGCGGCGAGGACGGTTCGTGACGCGCTGGAACGCGCCCGGAAGGAGCTCGCCGAGCGCGCCGAGGCCGCCAAGGACGGCATCGGCGAACTGCAGCTCGACACCGGCCAGTGGCGGGAGAAGTTCGACCCGGCCGAGCTCCGCAAACTGGTCGACGCCTACAGCGAAGCCGCCGTCCGGATCTACGGCACCCTCGCCGAACGCGGCGAGGAGACCTTGGGCAGGCTGCGCGCCCAGCCTCGGGTCCAGCAGGCGTTCGACCAGGTCGGAGCCGGCGTGGACACCGCCCAGGAACGGGTGGAGACGGTCGTCGAGGACGTCCGCGAGCTCGCGGACGACGTGCTCGGCAAGGTGAGCCGGAGCACCCGGTCCACCGGCGAGAAGGTGGCGGTGGCCACGAGGAAGGCCGCCGACGAGACCGCCCGCGCGGTGCGGGACACTGCCGAGGAAGCGGCTGACGCCGTCACCGAGGCCGGCGCGTCCGCCGCCTCGGCGACGCGGAGCACGAGCAGGAAGGCGGCCAACCGCACGCCGAGGAAGGCGCCGACCGGCGGTGCTCGGCGCGGCCAGAAGAAGGACTGAACGCGGCGACCACGTCTCCGGGGCGTGCCGTGGCCGGGGGGCCGGCGCCGGCCGGGGGGTGCGCCCCGCAGAGCCCGCGCCGGATGGCTGGCGGCCGGGCGGGGTGCGCCGTCCACTCGTGACCGAGGTCACCCGTCGGCCCCTGTCGGACGTGGACCTCGGCCGACACTCGGGGACACCCCTTCCGCTCGGCCCGTAGGCTGGGGGCATGTACCAGGGACACCCAGCTCTCGAGCCCATCGCCTGGATCCTGTTGGCCATCAAGCTCGCTGGGATTCCAGTGGGAGCGTTCGCCTTCCTGCACGCGGTGACCCAGCGGGCGGATGCCTTCGTGGCGGCGGACAAGCTGAGCAAGAACGCCTGGATGGGCATCACCGGTGGCGCGACCCTGGTGCTGCTGCTGTTCCACCCGATCGGGCTGGGCACGATGTTCTGGATCGCCGGCCTCGTGGCGGCTCTGGTGTACATCGTCGACGTTCGACCGAGGATCACCGACGTGCAACGCGGGCCGAGGTGGTAGGCGGCTAGCCTCCACCAGATGGGCACCTTCAGCATCGGAGCACTGGGTACCGAGCCCGCGACGGATCACACCGACTTGCTGGCCGAGCCGGTCGCGGCGGCCCTGGCCGCCCTTCCACCCGATGTCGCCCGCCAGTTCGGGGTCGCCGAGATCGACCCCGACGACTCCGACACCGCGAGGTTCACCGAACGGTACGAGGTTCCGCTCGACGCCTCGGCCAACTGCGTGGTCGTCTCGGGCCGGCGGTCCGGCGAGACCCGCACGGCCGGCTGCCTGGTGCTCGCCACGACCAGGGTGGACGTGAACGGGGCCGCCAGGCGGCGGCTCGACGTGCGGAAGGCGTCGTTCGCGGCGCAGCGGGACGCGGTGGAGCTGACCGGGATGGAGTACGGGGGCATCACCCCGCTCGGGCTGCCCCCGGGGTGGCCGCTGCTGGTGGACGAGGCCGTCCTCACGGCTCCGCTCGTGGTCCTGGGCAGCGGGGTTCGGCACGGCAAGCTCGTCGCGCCCGGTGCCGCCCTGCTCGCGCTCCCCGGCGCCGAATCCCTCCCGGGGCTGGGAGTTCCCCCGGTCTCCTGACCCGATCGGCGCCGACGCCGTCGTGTCCGCCCACCCGGCTCCGGGGGCCGTTGGGGTGCGCGCGGCGCTGGTCAGAACACGACGGTGCGGTTGCCGTGGGTCAGGACCCGGTCCTCCAGGTGCCACCGCAGGCCCCTGGCGAGGACGACCTTCTCGATGTCCCGGCCCTTGCGCACCATGTCCGCCACCGAGTCGCCGTGGTCCACCCGGATCACGTCCTGTTCGATGATCGGCCCCTCGTCCAGGTCGGCCGTCACGTAGTGGCAGGTCGCGCCGATGAGCTTCACGCCCCGGGTGTGCGCCTGGTGGTAGGGGCGGGCTCCGATGAAGGACGGCAGGAAGCTGTGGTGGATGTTCAGCACCCGCCCGGCCCACCGCTGGCACAGCTCGGTCGGCAGGATCTGCATGAAGCGGGCCAGCACCACGGCGTCGGGGTCGTGCTCGTCGACGATCTCGGCCACCCGGGCGAAGGCCTCCGCGCGGCGTTCAGGCTCCCGCCCGGAGGCGGGGAAGGGCACGTGGTGGAAGGGGATGCCGTGCGCCTCGGTGATCCCGGCGAGGTCGGTGTGGTTCCCGATCACCGCGCGGACGTCGACGTCGAGTTCCCCGGAGGCGACCCGGCCGAGCAGGTCGTAGAGGCAGTGCCCGGCCCGGGAGACCAGCAGGACCACGCGGCGACGGGTTCCGCTGTCGCTCACCCGCCACTCCGTGCGATCCCCCAGCTCGGCGGCGACCTCGGCGAACCGGGCGCGCAACTCCTCGAGGTCGAGGTCGAGGGAGTCGGCCCGCACCTCCTGCCGGGTGAAGAACCAGTTGGTCTCCGGGTCGGTGTGGTAGCCAGCGCCGACGATCGAGCCCCCCAGGCGGTACAGGAACCCGGAGATCGCGGCGACGATCCCGGTGCGGTCCGGGCAGCCGAGGGTGATGACGTAACGGCGGTCTGGCGTGGACATGGTTGCTGAGTCTGTCATTCCGCCTGGTCGGCTCCCGCACTGCCCGGTACCGATGACGCCCACCAGCGCGGTGCTCGACCGCAGGTCAGGCGGTGGGCGGGCCGGCGGGGACGGCGCCGGCCGCGTCCGGTGACCGGGGCGCGACGGTGGGTTCACGCCGACGAGGGACCCGCGCCGGGGGCATGGCGGGAGCCGACCCGGTGGAGCATCCACGTGAGGCCGCCGGGTCGACGTCGTGGCGCCCCCGCGCGTCCGGGGGAGGGCTCTGGGGGGGCGTGGGGTGCGGCAACCCCGTGGTCCGCTCAGCCCGGGGCGACGGCCGACCAGTCCACGGTGAGTTCCCCGGCCCGCCACCGGCGGTGGTTGTCCCGGACCGGCCACCCCCTGGCCGTGAGGAGGCGCACGGCCTCCGCCCACCGCGCGCGGGGCCCGAACGGGCGCAAGGGCGCCGCGGTGGCCCAGCACGAGTCCAGTTCCGCCAGCAGCGCGTGGACCCGTTCCCCGGGCACGTTGCGGTGGATGAGCGCCTTGGGCAGGCGTTCGGCCAGGTCGGACGGTGTGTCGATGTGCGCGGGCGAGCAGGCCATGGTGAAGCTCAGGGGACCGTTCCGGGAGAGGGTGACCCAGCAGCACCGCCGGCCGATCTCGTCACAGGTCCCCTCCACGAGGAGACCGCCCGGCGCCAGACCGGACGTGATGGTGGTCCACGCCGCCAGTGCCTCGGGTTCCGCGTACTGGCGGAGCACGTTGAACGCCCGCACCAGCACCGGGCGCTGACCGGCGAGTTCGAAACCACCGCGGGTGAAGCGGAGCCGGGGTGGGTCGGCCAGGCGGACGGCGTTGCCGACCCGCTCCCCATCGATCTCCAGGCCCAGCACGCGCACGTCGCTCCGCACATCGGTGAGGCGCGCGGCGAGCTCGACGGTGGTCACCGGTGAGCTCCCGTAGCCGAGGTCGACCACGAGCGGATCGGCGGCCGACCGCAACACCTGGGACACCCACGGCGTGCCGCGCACCCAGCGGTCCACCCGCCGCAACCGGTTCGGCCCGGTGGTGCCCCTGGTCGGCATGCCCAGCGCGCGGGCGCGGCCGGCCGCCAGTCGGGGCGCTCGCTTGGCCATCCGATGTCCTCCCACACCTCTCCACCGTCGCCCGGGTCCGCCGTCCAGCGCGGTGGGAGGTGGTCGATCTCCGGGGCGCGCCCGCTCGTTCCGTGACGGGATCAGCCGCTGCGCCGGCGGGCGACGTACTCCAGCGTGAAGCGGGACTCCGCGTCGAGCAGCGCGGTCACCTGCTCGGACACCGCCTTCTCCACCATCCCGCCGACGAGTGGGAGCCGGACCGTGACCTGGCCGGCACCCCGGAGTTCCGCGCCCCCGCCCACCGGGCGGATCGACGTGGTGGCGTCGATGGTGGCGGGGGTGTCGGTGACCCTGGCCGCCATCGTTCCCACGTAGCCCGCGCCCTCGCGCCGCCACGTCTCGGTGCGTTCGACCGAGATCCCGTTCGGGGCGATCGAACGCATCGCGGCCGGCAGCCCGCCGGAGGAGATGCCGTGTCGGAAGACCGCGCGGGACCCGTTGTCGTCGCTGGTCAACGCGACCAGTTCCGCCGAGGAACCGCCGAGCTCGGCCAGTCTGTCCCGCAGGTACGTCTCGTCGACCAGCACCGCGTGGAGCTCGTCGGGGGAGAGGGAGTCGGCGTGGAGGGTGAACTGGATGGGGCGTGCCATGGCAGCACAGATTACCGTTGGCGTCCGTGACTACTCGTTCGTCCGGCGAGGCCGTCGGCGTCGCCGTTCCCCTCGCCGAGCACACCACCCTCCACCTGGGCGGGCCCGCGGCCCGCCTCGTGGAGGCGACCACGGCGGAGGACCTCGTCGAAGCGCTGCGGCGCGCCGACACCGGCGGTGACGACGTCCTCGTCCTCGGTGGTGGATCCAACCTGGTCGTCGGCGACGAGGGGTTCGCCGGGACCGTGGTGCGGGTGGCGACGACGGGGAGACGAGCGGACCGCGTCGCGGACGGCACCGTCCAGCTCACGGTCGAGGCGGGTGAGGACTGGGACGCGGTCGTGGCCGCCGCCGTCGCCGACGGGCTCTCGGGCGTGGAGTGCCTGTCCGGCATCCCGGGCCGGGTGGGCGCGGTCCCCGTGCAGAACGTGGGCGCCTACGGCGTGGAGGTCGCGGAGCTGCTCGACTCGGTGGACGTCTACGACCGCCTCGACGGGTGCGTCCGCACCGTGCCCGCAGCCGATCTGGGGCTGGCCTACCGGACGAGCCGGCTCAAGGGCAGCGCCACGTCGGTCGTCCTCCGCGCGCGCTTCGCACTGGCGGACAGCGGCTCCTCCGTGCCCATCCGGTACCCCGAACTGGCCAGGGCGCTCGGGGTCGAACTGGGCGACCGGGTGCCGCTCGCCGCCGCGCGGGAGGCGGTGCTCGCGCTGCGTGCCGGCAAGGGCATGGTGCTGGACCCGGCGGACCACGACACCTGGAGCGCCGGATCGTTCTTCACCAACCCGTTGGTGCCCGACGAGGCCGTTCCCGAGGTCCTCGCCCGGATCGCCGAGCGGCTCGGCGGGGAGGCACCGGTGCCGAGGTACCCGGGAGGGCCGGGGCGCACCAAGTTCTCCGCGGCCTGGCTCATCGAGCGAGCGGGCTTCCGGCGCGGCCACCAGGGCCCCGGCGGCCGGGTGGCGTTGTCGAGCAAGCACACGTTGGCCCTCACCAACCGGGGGACGGGGAGCACCGCGGACCTGCTGGCGCTGGCCTCGGAGGTTCGTGACGGTGTCCGAGCGGCGTTCGGTGTCGTGCTGGAGCCGGAACCCGTGTTGGTGAACTGCGCGCTCTGAGACCGGCGGGCGGTGGGGGTGAGACGGGCCCCGGCCCCCGCCGGACCGCTCACCGGAACTGGTTACCAGTGGTGGCCGGTTGGGGCCGTTCGCGGCCCCGCCTGGTCGGTTCAGGACCGCCGGTGGGCTCGGGTGGCGGAGTGCTGGTCCCGGGGTTTCAGCACGATCTGGTCGATGTTGACGTGCGACGGCCTGGTGACGGCGAAGACGATGGCCTCCGCCACGTCCTGCGCGGTGAGCGGTGTGAGGCCCTGGTAGACGGCGTCGGCCCGAGCGGCGTCACCCTCGAACCTCACCAGGGAGAACTCCGTCTCCACCATGCCCGGGCAGATCTCGGTGAACCTCACCGGATCTCCCAGGTGTTCCCCGCGCAGCGTCCGGTGCAGCACGGCCTGCGCGTGTTTCGCGGAGGTGTAGCCGGAGCCGTTGTCGTAGGCCTCCAGGGCCGCGATCGAGGTGACGGTCACCACGTGCCCGTCACCGGAGTCGATCAGCCTGGGCAGGAGCGACCTGGTCATCCGGAGGGTGCCGAGGACGTTCGTCTCCCACATCCACCGCCAGTTGTCCTCGTCCGACTCGGCGACGCGCTCCAGCCCGCGTGCCCCGCCGGCGTTGTTCACCAGCACCCGGCACGTCGGGACCTCGGCGAGGAAGGCGTCGACGGATTCGGCGTCGGTGACGTCGAGCCGGTGGGCGGAGCCGCCGATCTCGGCGGCCAGCTCGGCGCACCGGTCGAGGCGGCGGGCGCCCAGGACGACGTGGAACCCGGCTTCCGCCAGGCCGCGCGCGGTGGCCTCGCCGATGCCGGCGCTGGCTCCCGTCACGACCGCGACCGGCTTTCCGGCGGCCGGGGACGTGGTCGGTGGGGTGTGGTGCTGGGGCTGCTGGTCGTGGGTCATGACGCCGATCGTGCCTGACCCGCCGGTGGTCTGTCAGCGGCGGGCGAGCGGGGAGCCCCGGCCCTCGCGAGGCCGGGGCCGCTGTTCTCAGTCCAGCAGGTTGAGGTCGCCGAGGATCATGTCGAGGTCGACGGCGTTCGCCAGTTCGACGGCGCCGGCGCTGTTCGGGTGGATGCCGTCGTGGACATCCCACTCCGGGAGGATCCGGCTCGGGTGGTCGGGGTCGCGGACGGCGGCGTCGAAGTCGACGACCCCGTCGAACTTGTCGGAGGCGCGGATGCGCCGGTTGATCTCCTGCCGGTTCTCCTCCAGGTGCGGTTCCCAACTGAACCAGCCCTCGAACGGCGTGATCGTCGCCATGTAGAAGAGCATCCCGCGCTCGTGCGTGCGGTCGGCGAACTCCTCGAAGGTCGCCATCAGCAGGTCGAGGTCGGTGGTCTGCGGGGGGTGTTGCATGTCGTTGATGCCCGCGGCGAAGAGGACGGCGTCGGCCCCGGGGAGGTCGAGCACGTCGCGGTCGTACCGTTCCAGCACCCGCTGGCCTCCGTAACCCGAGGAGGTCAGCATCCTGTTGCCCGACATGCCCGCGTTGGCCACCGAGAGCCGGCGCGGCCCGTACTCGTCCACGATCCGGCGGGACAGCACGTCGGACCAGCGGTCCGAGCCCTTCGAGAAGTCGACGCCGACACCGTCGGTCATCGACCCGCCGATGGTCACCAGGGTTCCCGTGGCCGTCTCGGGCACCACCGTGATGGCGCCGACGAGCGGACGGGTGCTCATCGTCTTCTCCTCGACCTGGAAGGGGCGGCCGTTGACGTTCTCGGTGTGGTCACCGGTCGCGATGCGGCTGTGCTCCCCGGCGAACGAGTGGGTGGTGACCCGGCCGGTGGGCCCCGGGAAGTAGAAGGACACCGCGACGTCCGCCCCGTCGGGGATCTCCATCCGAGCCAGGTCGGTGTACACGCTCTCCCCCGGCGCGAGGGTGAAGGAGGTTTCCCGCTCCACCCGGAGCTCGGTCAGGCTGGACGGGTTGATGCCGCCCTCACGGTCGGTGGCCAGCGCGATGGTCACCCGGCCGACGTGCAGCTCGTCGGGGCTGAAGGTGTTGTCGAGCCGCACACGGACCGCCGAACCACCGGAGCTGACGCGCATCCGGGTGCGGACGGTGTTGTCGGTGAACCCCTCGAACTCCCGTTCCCTTTCCTGGGCTGCCTTGGGTGAGGCGGTGAAGGTCGTGATCTCCCGCTCTTCCGCGAGCTCCGCACCGGCGGGTAGTGCCCGTTCCAGCGTCGTCTCCGGGACCATCGCGCATCCGGCCACCAACAGGCTCATGCCCGTGACCGCCGCGAACCACCGTCGGCGCACCATCATCTCCGTCCTCATGCCGCTGACTGCTCGCCGACTCACGGACGACGTGGACGCCGGGGATCTGGGAGACCGGACAGCAGAACGGCTCCGGATTCGCCTCGGGCGCCACGCGACCGGCTCGGCGAGTTTCTGCGGAGAAGAATAGACAACCCCGAGATCAACACGGGTCGCCACGGTGCCGGAACGGTCGGCGACCACGTCCTGGCCGGGGGTTCAGCGGGGGAGGAGCGCCTCCACCGGCACCGACTCGCCGACGAGGGTGTACCCGCGCTGGTTCAGGTGCAGGCCGTCCCCGAGGTCGAGATCCGGCCGGACGAGTTCCGGGTCGTCCGGGTCCCGGAGCAACGTGTCGAGGTCGAAGACGGCGTCGTACTCGTCGGCGTGGGTCCGGATGAGGGCGTTCACCCGGGTCCTCGTGGTCTCCAGTTCGGGCTTCCAGGTCTCCCAGCTCCCGAAGGGGGGGATGGTGGCCACGACGACCCGCAGGCCCGCGTCCCGGCTCCGCCGGGCGAGGTCGTCGATGGCGGCGAAGAGCGTCCGCGCGTCCGTCTCGTGCGGTGTCTGCTGGATGTCGTTGGTGCCCACGGCGAGGATGACGGCCGCCGCGCCGGGCAGCGACAACACGTCGGTGTCGTAGCGGTCGAGGAGGCGCGGGCCGCCGCCGACCGATCCGAGGAGGATGCGGTTGCCGGACAGGCCGGAGTTCGCGACCGCCAGCCGACGTCCCGGTGGTAGGGAGAGCAGGCGGTCCGCGAGGACGTCGGGCCAGCGACCGGATTCGGGGAAGTCGACTCCGAGGCCGTCGGTCAGCGAACCGCCGACGGCCACCACCGTGCCGCTGGCCTCGGAGCCCAACACCAGGACCGCGTCCACCACCGCCCGGTGCTCCACCGGGCGGAACCTGTCCGAGGTGGGGTTCTCGGTGTGGTCTCCCCTGGCGAGCAGGGTGGGTTCCCCGCTGATCGGGTGGTTGCCCAGCGGACCGGTCGGACCGGGCAGGAAGAGGCTGACGTGGAGCCGAGCGCGGTCGGGCACGTCCAGGCCGGCGGGGTCGGTGTAGCGGTGGTGGCCGGGCGGGACGGTGAAGTCCGACCGCCCGTCGAGCAGCAGCGGCCGGACCGTCCCCGGGAGCGAGGACCCGTCGAATCCGTCGGCCAGGGCGACCGAGGCCGCCCCGATCCGCAGCGGACGGTCGCCGTAGGTGTTGTCCAGGCGGACCCGGACCCCGGAACCACCGGCGCTGATCCGGACCATCGTGCGCAAGGTCACGTTGGCGAAGCCCAGTTCCTCCCGTTGGTTCGGTTGGGCCGGCATCTGCGGTGCGGCCCAGGTGGTCACCCCGGTGGTGGGTACCGGCTCGGCCGTTCCCGGGGACAGCGGGGTCGGGGGCACCACGGGTTCGGCCGACACGAGGAGGCCCAGGCAGCACACGACGATCAGCAGGAGTCGGACCACGGCGCGACCCCCCTCGGTGCTCCCTCGCCGTCAACGCGCGCCGACCGGGCGTGCGCTGGCGTTGCCCCGACGGCGTGGCCAGGGTAGACACCGGTCGTCCTCACCCAGGTGAGCGACTGATCACGGCCCCGCGAGGGGCTGGAAGCTCTACCGCCTCGTTTGTGTTGCATTCCCATGACAGGCAGCGAGCATCGGGGCGCGGGCAGGCCCGGAAAGGTTGACTACACGTGGCTAAGCGTGGGTTCGTGTGCGCGACAACCGCGCAGGTTCGACTCGCTGGTAGCAGCGGATCCTCCGATCGAGGAGGGTCTCCTCGTGAGTGACTCGTTACGAGTGATAACTGGTGGCGAGGGGAGATCGGCGACTTCCGCCGGCAGTGGTTCCCCCCGCCGGGTGGCGCTGTTGTCGCTGCACACGTCGCCGTTGGAACAACCGGGCACCGGGGACGCGGGCGGGATGAACGTCTACGTGCTCCAGACGGCCCGTCGTCTCGCCCGGCGCGGGGTCGAGGTGGAGGTCTTCACCCGGGCCACGTCCTCCGAGCACCCACCGCTGGTGCGGGTGGAGCCGGGGCTGCTGGTCCGCAACATCATCGCCGGGCCATTCGAGGGCCTGGGCAAGAACGACCTCCCCGCCCAGCTGTGCGCGTTCGCCGCCGGGGTGCTGCGGGTCGAGGCCAGGCACGAGCCCGGCTACTACGACCTGGTCCACTCCCACTACTGGCTGTCGGGCCAGGTGGGGTGGCTCGCCCGGGAGCGGATGGGGGCGCCGCTGGTCCACACGGCGCACACCCTCGCGCGGGTGAAGAACGCCGCGCTCGCCGAGGGGGAACCCGCCGAGCCCCGGGTCCGGGTGATCGGGGAGCAGCAGGTCGTCGACGAGGCGGACCGCCTGGTGGCGAACACGAGCGTGGAGGCCGAGCAGCTGGTGCGGCTCTACGGTGCCGACCCCGCCGCCGTGGTGACCGTCGAGCCCGGGGTCGACCTCGACTGCTTCACCCCCGGGGAGCGGTCGGAGGCGCGACGGACCCTCAGAGCGGCCGGCGTGGTGCTCCCGCCGGACCCGGTCGTCCTGACCTTCGTCGGGCGGATCCAGCCGCTGAAGGCGCCGGACGTCCTCCTGAGGGCGGCGGCGCGCCTGCTCGCCGAGGAGCCACGCCTGCGGGGCCGGCTGGCCGTGCTCGTCGTCGGCGGTCCCTCCGGCTCCGGGCTCCAGGAACCGGAGGCCCTCCAGAAGCTCGCGGGGGAGCTGGGGATCACCGACGTGGTGACCTTCCTGCCGCCCCGGTCCGGTGCCGAGCTCGCGGACGTCTACCGCGCCTCCGACGTCGTGGCCGTCCCCAGCCACAACGAGTCGTTCGGCCTGGTGGCGCTGGAGGCCCAGGCCTGCGGGACGCCGGTGGTCGCCGCGGACGTGGGCGGCCTGTCGGTCGCCGTGGTGGACGGGTCCACGGGACTGCTGGTGCCCAGCCACGCACCGGAGGACTGGGCGGCGGCCCTGCGCGCCGTGGCGCTACCCGCGACCGGCTCACCGGACGAGGTCCCGGAGTCGGTGCGTTCCCGGGCGGCCGGGGTTCGGCCGGAGAACGCGGTGCGGCACGCCAACGACTTCTCCTGGGACCGCACCACCGACGGGCTGCTGCGCGCCTACCGGCAGGCTGCCCTGGCCTTCGGCCGGGGCGTGCGCGACGCTGGTGGGGGCAGGAACCGGCACGGACGGCGAGGGGGCGAGGCGTGAGCTCGGACGCGGACGGGAGCTCTCCCGAGGAGGCGGTGCGGACGGTGGAGCGCACGCTGCGCGACCGCGACCTGGACTTCGACCACGCCTCCCCGGGTCGCTTCCTCGTGCGGCTGCCGGGGGAACGGAAGCAACGGACGAGTTGCTGGCTCGTGGTCGGGCGCCACGGGCTGCTCGTCGAGGCGTTCGTGTGCCGCCGCCCCGATGAGAACCAGGCCGGGGTCCACCACTTCCTGCTCCGGCGCAACGCCAGGCTGTACGGGGTGCACTACACGGTCGACGAGGACGGTGACATCCACCTGGTGGGGAGGTTGGGGGCGCACGCCGTGACCGAGGACGAGCTGGACCGGGTGCTGGGCCAGGTGCTGGAGGCGGCCGACGGCGACTTCAACAAGCTCCTGGAGCTGGGCTTCGCCGGGGCGATCCGCCGGGAGTGGGCCTGGCGGAGGTCTCGTGGTGAATCCCTGGCCAACCTCGCCGCCTTCGAGCACCTCGCCCGGGACCAACGCTGACGCCCTCGACGGACCGGCGCGACCGCCAGGTGCGCCGGCCGGGGGAGTGGCAGGGCGGGGCGGCTTGGGAGAGAGGGGGAGTCACGAACTCAAGCCGCCCCGCCGTGAGGTCCCGCCACTGCGGGTTCCCCTGGCGGGGGGCACCCGGGAACCCGGACGGGCCGCGGCCTGACGGGGGAGGCAGACCACGGTGCACCCTCTCAAGATCGGGGAGTGCGTGGGAGCCGATCGAAGAGAGTGTTGCCAACTTGGCAGAATCGACGACCTGGGCACAAGCCCATCGCGCTACTCCATTCGAGTGTATCTGCGACGTGATCGTAACGTCGCGGAGTCAAAGCCTCGTAACGTAACCGCCCGGGTCGCCCCATCTCACACCGCTGGGCCAGGTCAGTGAGCGTTTCTTCCTTCCGGTGACTGTAAGTGTTGGTGGGCGTGGGTGTGGGCCGGTGCCCCGCGAGCGCCGTCACCCCAACGCCACCGCCTTGCCGCTCCGGCAACCCGCGCGGCCCCACCGGGGTGGACCGGACCGGAGCGGTGGGAGCGCGGCCAGGAGACGACGTCGTCCGCCGTCCCTCGACCGGACCTGGCAGGCTGGGCGCATGACCAAGGCAGTAGGCACCCTGGTGCTCCTCCGCCACGGAGAGAGCACGTGGAACGCGGAGAACCTGTTCACGGGATGGGTCGACGTCCCCCTGTCGGAGAAGGGGCAGGCGGAGGCCCGGCGCGGCGGCGAACTGCTGGCCGAGGCTGGCCTGCTCCCCGACGTGCTCCACACCTCCCTCCTGCGCAGGGCGATCTCCACCGCCAACATCGCGCTCGACGTGGCGGACCGGCACTGGATCCCGGTGCGCCGCGACTGGCGGCTCAACGAGCGCCACTACGGCGCCCTCCAGGGGAAGAACAAGAAGCAGACGTTGGAGGCCTACGGCGAGGAGCGGTTCATGCTCTGGCGCCGTTCCTACGACACCCCGCCTCCCGAGATCGAGCCGGGAGCGGAGTACGGGCAGGACGGCGACCCGAGGTACGCCGAGCTCGGGGACGAGCTGCCCCGCACGGAGTGCCTCAAGGACGTCGTGGCCAGGCTGCTGCCCTACTGGGAGAGCAGCATCGTCCCCGACCTGCGCGCCGGCCGGACGGTGCTGGTCGCGGCCCACGGGAACTCGCTGCGCGCCCTCGTCAAACACCTCGACGGCGTGTCCGACGAGGTCATCGCCAAGCTGAACATCCCCACCGGGATCCCCCTGCGCTACGACCTGGACGAGCAGCTCATGCCGGTCGTCCCCGGCGGGACCTACCTCGACCCCGACGCGGCGGCCGAGGCGATCGACGCTGTCGCCAACCAGGGGCGTTGACCAGCGGGTGAACACCGGGTGACAGGATGCGCAACCCCGCCGCCCAGGGTGTAGTTACTGTCACGTCCTGGGCGGCAGGGCTGGGCTAACCGGGTGGTTTCGTGCTTACGATTCGGAACGTGACCGGGATGGGTTACCTCGCCCTGTCGATCAGCCTCGTGCTCGTCGGCGGGCTCCTCGGTTTTGTCGCCGGACGGCTCTCGGAGCGCCGGCCACGCCGAGGACACGGCGGCGTCACCGTCGCGGAGCTCCTCCGCAGGCTGGTGAACTCCTCGCACAGCGGGGTGGCCGTCCTGAACCGCTTCGGCGATGTCCTCTTCCACAACCAGCGGGCCGTGGAGCTGGGGGTCGTCACCGCCAACGTCATCGACCCCAGAGCCGGCCAGGCGGCCGACCTGGCACTGGCGGAGAACCGGGTCGTCGCGGTCGACCTCCCGCCGACCGGGGCCGTCCGCAAGCGCCGGCCCGAGGCGGTCGCCGCCGAGGTGCGTCCCCTCGGGGAGGGGTTCACGGTCGTCGACGCGGCGGACGAGTCCGAGGCCGTGCGGCTGGAGGCCACCCGCCGTGACTTCGTCGCCAACGTGAGCCACGAGCTGAAGACCCCCGTCGGCGCGCTGGCCCTGCTCGCCGAGGCGATGCTGGACGCAGCCGACGAGCCGGACGAGGTCCGTCGCTTCAGCGAGAAGATCCGCCACGAGGCCACCAGGCTCGGGGCGCTGACCAGCGAACTCATCGTGCTCTCCCGTCTCCAGGGCGCGGAGCCGCTTCCCGACCCCGACCCGGTGTCAGTCGACGCGGTCGTCGACGAGGCGCTCGGTCGGTGCCGGCTGACGGCCGAGGCGGCGGGCATCACCGTGACCACCGACCCGAGGAGCGGGCTGGTGTGCGCGGGCGACCGAGTGCTGCTCACCACCGCGCTGTCCAACCTGCTGACCAACGCGATCGCCTACTCCCCGGAGGGCAGCGCCGTGTCGGTGTCCCGCCGCCTCCGGGACGGGATGGTGGAGGTCGCGGTCACCGACCGGGGGCTGGGCATCGCCCCTGAACACCAGGAACGGGTCTTCGAACGGTTCTTCCGGGTCGACCCGGCCAGGTCGAGGGCCACCGGCGGGACGGGCCTCGGGCTGGCCATCGTCAAGCACGTCGCCAACAACCACGGCGGCTCGGTGCGCCTCTGGAGCCTGCCGGGCACCGGGTCCACCTTCACGCTCAGCCTGCCGGCCCTCGACGCGGAGGAACCGCGTGCGGGAACGGAGCGGCCACTCGCCGCCGCGTCCGCCGGTGGACCGGGCACCACGATCTCCTCGCAACCCAGGAATCCGGGAGGAAAGCCATGACGAGGGTGCTCATCGTCGAGGACGAGGAGTCCTTCGCCGATCCGTTGGCGTTCATGCTGCGCCGGGAGGGCTTCACTCCTGCGGTGGCCACCGACGGTCAACAGGCGCTGGCCGAGTTCGACCGCAACGGCGCCGACATCGTGCTGCTCGACCTGATGCTGCCCGGAATGAGCGGGACGGACGTCTGCCGGCAGCTGCGCGCCAGATCATCGGTGCCGGTCATCATGGTGACGGCGAGGGACAGTGAGATCGACAAGGTCGTGGGACTCGAACTCGGGGCCGACGACTACGTCACCAAGCCGTATTCCGCCCGGGAGCTGATCGCGCGGATCCGGGCCGTCCTCCGCCGAGGCGGTGAGTCCGAGGAGACCGCGCCCCAGGTGTTGGCCGCCGGGCCGGTGCGGATGGATGTCGAACGTCACGTGGTGACGGTGGGTGGCGGCGACGTCACGCTGCCGTTGAAGGAGTTCGACCTGCTGGAGTACCTGTTGCGGAACTCCGGTCGGGTCCTCACCCGCGCCCAGCTCATCGACCGGGTCTGGGGGGCGGACTACGTCGGGGACACCAAGACGCTGGACGTGCACGTCAAACGCCTGCGGTCCAAGATCGAGCCCGACCCGGGGAACCCGAGGCACCTGGTGACCGTGCGCGGGCTCGGCTACAAGTTCGAGGCCTGACCCCTCGCCGACGCGGCCAGCGGGACGTGGTGCCCCGGAACGAGGTAACGTAGCGTGTCACGTCCCGCGGGGTTCGACCACCGTCGAGCGCTCGCGGCAGGTGGGGACGCGGCCCTGTCACGATCCGACGTCGTCGTGGCTCCCGAGGGAGCCGGTCGCCGGGGTGCCAGCGGCCACGGCCGGCGCCGGTGCCGGGGCACCGTTCACGAACGCCGAGGGCGGGGGCCCGGCGGGAGTGCGGAGAACCACCGCTGGTCCGGGAGGACTCGGCTGCCGGCCCCTCTCCGGAGAGCGGCGAGGGGTGACGCGGGCCACGACCCGTGCTCGGTCACTCGTCCGGCCCCTGCCTGTTTGCTGCCAGTATGGAGCGAGGGCATCGCACCTGCTCTGTCGGATAGATGGTTCAAACAGGAGAGAACGAGCTGCTGTGACTGTTCCAGCGCCCCGGCGAACCGAGCGAGTGACGGAACCAGTCACTGGACGAACGACGCCTTACTGGGCACGGTGGAAGCGATGAGTCGGGATAACCGGTCGGAGAGCGAGGGCCAGCGCAGCGTCGCGGAGCTGCTGGCCGCCTACGGCGGCAAGGGGGGCGGCGGCCGCCGCCGTCGCCGCAGAGCCGAGGACCCCACCGACACCGCTCCGCAGGCCATCATCGACCGGGTCCTGTCCGAGAGCGGGAACCTCCGCCGGGTCGAGGAAGCCGACGAGGCCCCCGGACCCGAGGGACAGCAGTACCAGCCGCCGCCCAGGCCGGCTCCCGTCGGCCAGGACCGACCGACGCCCTCACCGCACCCCGAGCCACCGCACCACCCGGCCGAGCCGGACTACCCGCGAAACGACTACCCGCAGGGTGACTACCCGGAGGACGACTACCCGACCGCGAGCGACTACCCGCGGGGCGACTACCCGGTGGACCGGGGGCAACGTGGCCAGGTCGATGGGCCAGGTCCGCAACCCGAGGCCGGTGCCCGCCCGGCGTTCCCCGCTGCCGGTCAGCTCCCAGCCGACCAGACCGTGCTCTACCCCGTCGACCCCGACATGACCGCCCAGTACCCGCCACTCACCGGGGAGGCACCGGCCGTGGCGTCCGACGTCGGGGGGCGGCTGGACGCACCCCCCGACGACCCGCACACGGAGCAGTTCCCCCGGGTCGCCGGCGACAACTTCGGCGGCTCCATCCTCGACGACCCCGCGGGCACCTTAGACGCCGGCTCCGACGCGGAACGCACCGTCGTGGGGACCGGCTGGTTCGAGACCGGTGAGGTCGCCGCCTACCGGGAGGACGGTCCGGACCCCTCGGCGGGGCCCGCCGAGACGCGGCAGCAGGCGCCGGTGGCACCCGGGGTGGACGTCGACCCGGACGCGGGGGAGCGCCCGGCGGACCGGCGCGACGACGCGGACGACCACGACTACGAGCCCGGCGACTACGGGGCCGATGACTACGGGTCCGGCGACTACGAGCCCGATGACTACGGGGCAGACGACTACGACGAGGACTACGACGAGGACGACTCGGCCGAGGAGGGCGTCGAGGAACCGGCGGAGAAGCCGGTGTCCCCCGTCAAGGAGTGGCTGCTCATGATCGGGCAGCTGGTGGTCGGAGTGGTGGGAGGAGCCGGGCTGTGGCTCGTCTTCCAGTGGCTCTGGCTGAACATCCCCGCCGTCGCCCTGGTGGTGGCGCTCCTCGTCATCACCGGCATGGTCTTCCTCGTGCGGAAGATCCGTCGCAGCGACGACCTCCAGACCACCCTGTTCACCGTGCTCGTCGGACTCATCGTGACGGTGTCGCCGGCCGCCCTGCTCCTGTTGGGAACGTGATCCCGGTGGGAGATGGCGTCAGGATTCCCGTGGGCCTGTCCACCGCCTCCGTCTGGCCGGAGCCGGCTGAGGGAGCCTTCCGGCTCGCCGCCGAGCTCGGTTACGACGGGGTCGAGGTGATGGTGTGGGCCGACCCGGTCAGCCAGGACCCGGAGGCCGTCCGGCGGCTGGCTGGCCAGTACCGAGTTCCCGTGCTGGCCGTGCACGCCCCGTGCCTGTTGATCACGCAGCGGGTGTGGTCCTCCGACCCGGTCGAGCGACTCCGCCAAGCGGTGCGCGCGGCCCAGACGCTGGACGCCGCGACGGTCGTGGTGCACCCCCCGTTCCGCTGGCAGCGGCGCTACGCGGACATGTTCGCCGACCTCGTCGCCGAACTGGAGGACGACACCGGCATCACCGTCGCCGTGGAGAACATGTTCCCGGTGCGGCCGTTGGGCAACCGGCAGCTCGGCACCCGGCCACCTGGCTCTGGCCCCTTGTCGTCCCGGCTGATGAACTCGCAGCTCATGGGCGCCTACCTCAAGGGCGAACAGCTGATCGGAAGTCAGCTGCGGGACTCCTGGCCCCCGAGGGTGTCCGCCTTCCACCCCTCGCCGGACCCCACCGAGGCCGGCTACCGCAGCTACACCCTCGACCTGTCCCACGCGGCCGTCGCCCACGCCGATGCCATGCTGCTGGCAGCCCGGATGGGAAGCGGCCTGCGTCACGTGCACCTCGGGGATGGCACGGGTGCGCCCCGCGACGAGCACCTGCTCCCGGGGCGGGGGAACCAGCCCTGCGCCGAACTGCTCCGCAGCCTCCGGCCGTCCGGCTTCGACGGGTCCGTGGTGCTCGAGGTGAACACCCGGAAGGCCCGAGCACCGGGGGAACGGGCGGCGGAGCTCACCGAGGCACTGCTGTTCGCCAGGAAGCACCTCGGTCCGGAGTGACCGGGCCCGGGGCGGAGTGAGCCGGCCTCGGGGCGGTGGTGCTCGCACTCGCCTCGCCCGTGGTCGCGGGGAGGTCCACCCGGGCGGAGTCTCGCGCGAGGCAGCTGACGGTGTTTCCATCGAAGCATGCCGTCGAGGGCCCGGGTTCTCCTGACGAGCGCCGCGCTGGCCGCGGCGAGGAACGACGCCGTGCGCGGCCGGTCCGTCGTGACCCGCCGGCGCACCCGGCAGAACGCGGGGAAGGACGCGGTCGGGGCGGTGCTGGCGGCCCGTCGCCTCGTCGCCAGGTTCGGTCGAGTCCGCCTCGACCACCTCGTGGAGGGCGCCACCGACCGAGGCGCGGCGGTCCGGGCCACCCAGGAGTTGCTGGACCTGCTTGGCGAGATCGACCTCTCCGGACTGGCCCCGTTCGTCGACGTCGGGCTCCGGCCCTCGGGCTGCGGGCTCGCGCTGGACGTCGGCCTGGCGGAGGAGAACCTCGACCGGATCTGCGGGCTCGCCCACCGCGTCGGGTGCACCGTCACCCTGGACACCGAGGACCACTCCTCGGTGGACCAGGTCCTGGCCGTCGCCGGCTCGCTGCGCGACCGGTGGCGCGGCCTCGGGGTGGTGCTGCACGCGAACCTCCACCGGACCGTCGAGGACTGCGTGGCGCACTCGCGCGCCGGTTCCCGGGTCGTGCTGAGCCCGGCGTCCCACCCCGAGTCGGCGTCGGTCGCGGTGTTCGACCCCCACGAGGTGGACCTCCAGTACGTGCGCTGCGCCCGCGTCCTCCTCGCCGGTGCCTGCCGACCAGTGTTCGCCGCCCGACGTCCCCGGCTGCTCGGCGCCGTGGTCGGCGCGGCCAGGTGGCACCGACGGGATGTGCGCTCGTTCGAGTGCCAGGTGCCCCCCTGGATGCCGCCGTCGGACCGCCGCCGGCTGGCCGGAGCGGGGGTGGCGCTGCGGGCGGTGGTGAGGTTCGGGGCGGACGCCGGGCCGCCGGTGGTGCCTCGGCCTGGGCACTGAACTCGAGCGTGGTGCTCCGCCTGCGGGCCGGCGCGGTGGTGCGAGTGGTGGACGGGGACGTCGGTGGGTGTGCCCTGACGGTCGGTCACTGGGGCGGGCGTTGGAGCACGTGGCCGGTGGTGGCGGCGGTACGGTGGGCGGCGTGACGAGGTCGGCGGTGGGAGTCGCGGCGGTCGAGGGCGAGGTCGCGAGTCCAACGGGGACCGACCGCGCCGGGAAGGGGCAGCCATCGCGGGCCGGAGCCCGGCGCCAACGGTGGCGCCGAACCGCACAAGGTCAAGAAACGGTAACGGTCCTCCATTGGTGCAGGTCGCGAAGGGAAAGCCCCGCGCAAGCGGGGGTGAGCCGCAGCCCCGGACGAGACCCTTCGCGGAGGACCCGAAAGCCCCGCGCAAGCGGGGGTGAGCCGGATGCCCTCGACATCGGTCGGCGTCTCCCCTTGAAAGCCCCGCGCAAGCGGGGGTGAGCCGTGCGTGATGGCGGAGATCGCCTGGCCCACTATGAAAGCCCCGCGCAAGCGGGGGTGAGCCGTCGGACACGGCGTAGGCGACGCCGCAGCTCACGAAAGCCCCGCGCAAGCGGGGGTGAGCCGGCCGTGTACCAGGGGCAGGAGTACACCGCGAGGAAAGCCCCGCGCAAGCGGGGGTGAGCCGCCCGACCGCACCCGTCACACGTGTGACGCCGTGAAAGCCCCGCGCAAGTGGGGGTGAGCGGCCGCCACCTGCCGGCCGCATCCGCACCCCCCGGAAAGCCTTGCGCAAGTGGGTGAGCCGCGCCTCGCGACCGGGTACCCGGTCACCCCTCGGCGGCGGGCAGGGGCGTGTCCGGAGTGATGTTCCGGTCCCGGCACGGGGTGCTGGTGGTGTGGTCCGCCTGGCTCCCGCTGGCTGGGCGGCACGGAACAGCCCCCGGCTCCGCGCGGAGCCGGGGGCTGGGGTGGTTGTCAGTGCAGGCGGTCGGCCTTGACGGCGTCGACCAATGCCGCGAACGCGGCCCGGTGCACGAGGAGTGTTCCGCCGTCCCGGTTCTTGGTGTCGCGGATGCCGACGACCTCGCTCGCTCCCGTACCGATCTCGACGCAGTTGGACGACGAGACGGATCGTCGAGGTTTGCGCCACCGTGTCACAGCTCGCCCTCCAGTGCGCGCAGCCGCGTCCGCGACTCCTCCTCCGACAGGGCCACGCCGAGCAGGTGGTCTCTCGTCGCGACCACGGGCGCGACGTCCCGTTCGCTGTACAGCCAGGTGGATGACCGGTAGTGCTCCAGGTGCACGACCGCCGGCGCGTCATCGAACTCGATGATCTCGAACCCGGCGACCAGGCCCCGGTAGAAGCCCCGCTCGGCGGGGATGACGCGGACCGACACGGCGGGCAGCCGTGACCACTCGCGCAGGGCCGCCAGTTGGCCGCGACGGACGTCGACCCCGCCGGGCGGCGTGGTCCTCCGAAGCGCCAGCTCGTCGATGATCGCCAGGTAACCCACGTCGCCGCCGAGGACGTGAGCCCGCCGACGTTCCCTCATCGCGAGTGCCTGGTCCATGTCGATCGCCGGCGTCTCCCCGTGCGCCAGCAGCGCCGCCGCGTACTCGCGCGTCTGGAGCGGGCCGGGGACGAGGACCGGGTGGACCTCCGTGATGGAGCTGGCGTCGCGTTCGTAGCGCTCCAGATCGGTCAACGATTCGGCGATCTCGTCCGATCCGACCGGCGACCACTGCTGGACGGTGACCGTGTCGACCAGTTTCCCCAACTCGGCGCGGAGCGCACCGGGCGGGTCGTAGAGCTCGATCATCCGGTCGACGGCGCTGCCGTCCGGTGTCCGTGAACCGCGTTCAGATCGGGATATCAGCGACTGGCTGACTCCCAGCTGTCGGGCTGCCTGCTGCTGGCTCAGGCCCGCTGCGGTGCGGGCTTGTGCCAGGGCGCGGCCCAAGGCCAGGACTGCCGGTGAGCGCGCCATACTGCCTTCCTTTCATGCTTACGGGTTATTCGCTGACTGTCGATTCGCACTAGTCGACTGAGTCGCGACTGGTTATGACGGAATGAAAAGTCGCGCTTACGGATTGAGGTTAGCGCACGAGCGGATCGCTTCTTGTCGGTGTGATCGTCGTTGTACCGGCTGTCCTCCTGGTCGTCGTCGCGGTCCTGGTCGGATACCACGTGGACCGTTCTGAGCAGCACCGCGACCCTGACCCGAAGGTGGTGGTCTCCGCCTCGTCCGCTCGTCGGGTTCCCGCTCGTTCGATCCCTGTGGCGGTGTTGCTCGCGACGTGTGCCCAGGACAGGCCGGACGCGCTCCCCGCCCCGACGCGGCGCGCCCGGCCGGGGACAGCGGCCCCCGACGCTGTCCCCTCCCAACGGCCGGCCCCACCTCCCCTTGAGGGCCGGTCCGGTGTGGCGGCGGGAGGGCAGCCCGCCGCCACACCACCCCCACCGTCGCCCCCCGCCCCGCGCGACCCGTGCGGGAGGCGACGGCAGGGGACGGTGTTCCCCGGCGCCGTCCCCGAACACCCGGCCCGCACAACCGATGCGCCCCGGCGCGGGCCGGCGGGGGTGGTGGCGTTCGACGCTTCCGCCACCACCCCCACCCTCCCCGCTTTCGCCGGTGTGCTGCCGCTGTGGACGGAGCCGGGGCGGTGACCGCCCCGGCCCGACGGACCAGCCGCCAGTGTTCGGCCACCGTCCCCGCCGTCGACCCGACCGGCCGGCTCACCACACTCGCCCTCACCCTCACCGTCGAGCGCTCCGCCGTCGCCCTCGCCGGCAGCGGAACCAGGTTCCTGGTGCTGCCCTCGGGCGTGCGGCAGGTGGCCGCCGCCCTACGAACCCGGCGACGCCTGGCGGTTTCCGCGCACATCGGACCCACGACCCGAACGCTGTCCGTCGCGCCCACGGCCATGCCGGGTGCCCTGGCCTCGGGGGCGAGGCTGACGCTGCGGTCGGCCTCCCAGGTCGCCGCGTACTGGCCGTTGATGCTGGGCCCTGGCCCGGCGCGGTCCCTGGCCCGCCTGCTGGACCAGGCCGCCGACCAGTGCCAGCCGAGGCGGTGACCGTGATCCCCACCGCCACGATCACCGACTCGGTCACCCAGGCCGTCACCCTGCTGATCCCCCGGGTGGACGCACGGCCCGCCTCCCGCATCCGCCGCTACGCCCTGCCCCACCGAGCCCGTCGAGTGCGGCCCTTCCTGGGTTGGGGTGCTCGATGAGCGCCACGTGGCCGAGCTAGGTGAGAAGCGCACTGGTTCCTCAGCCGTGATCACGCTCGTGACCGAGGCAGGCGATGTGCCTTCGTCCGAGATATGCCATCACAGCGGGGTGAGCGGTGGCAGGGAACCAGGGTCCCCCTTTCCTTAATAGCTCGAAAGTGGGAATCGCCTTCGGCTCGCGAGCTATTACATTTTGTAGTCAAGTGCCAGTTGATCAGGAGGTATGTGATGCAGGCAAAGAGCACGGAACCCGTGGCCAGCCGGTCGTGTCCTGCGAACAGTGACTACGAGCGGCCGACTGTCGTCGCGACGTTCCCGAAGCGCGACCTCGCGAACGATCTGCCCGAAGACCTGGCGCCACACATCCACTCGACTCAGAACAGCTAACACGCCGAACCCACGAGTGTGAGCAGTGATCACAACTCGGGCAGAGAGGTGAAGTCATGCGCTACAACACGCTTGGTATCCACATGACGAACACATGTCAGCTGAGTTGTGATCACTGCATCACCGACTCGTCGCCGACGGCCTCCGGGGATTTGGAGTGGGCCCAGATCGAGGCCGCGATCCGCGCGGCCGCGTCCCATGTGGATGGCGTCTGCGTGACAGGCGGCGAAGCCCTCATCCGCCGTAGTCGAACGCTGAGAACCATCCGGTTGACAAGGGAGCTCGGTCTGATCAGCTCCCTTGTGACGAACGGGTACTGGGCACGCCGTGAAGCGTTCGCACAACGTACGCTCGACGAACTCGTCACGGCAGGCCTACACAAAATGGCTGTCTCGTACGACACCTACCATGAACGGTTCCTCGGTCCCGAGGTCTACGCCCGCCTGCTCGCCCTTGGTACCGACACGGACATCGTCATCAAACTCCAGTACTGCGGCGACGGACGTGACGAGGCATACCGGAACGCCGTTGCCCTCGCCAGTCGATACGGCGTCGAGCTCGACCGAGCCGAAGTCCTGCCCTTCGGGCGCGGCAGCGCACTTGTGCCGGCCGGCGTACCCGCTGTTGACGAGGTTCCGAACGGGCCGTGTGGAGTGGTGGTCCGCCCGGTGCTCACACCTGAGAACGAACTGTTCACCTGCTGCGGGCCGGCTCGCGGCTCGCACCCTCACTCGCCTCTACGTCTCGAGATCACGACTACGTCGGACGTGGGCAGCGCTTTGGGAGAGGCCGAGGCTGATCCCATTTTGAACGTGATTCACAGTCACGGGCCACGCCGGCTGTTCGACTATCTCGATCCCTCGACCCGAGACCGGATCACGGGCCGACTGCGGGATCCCTCGCTGTGCTCGATGTGCCGGGCCATCACTGACGATCCTGATGCGGTCGCTGAACTAACCAGAGCCTTGGACCCACAACGGCTCCGTCTGATCGCGTTGTCCGCAGTGCTGCACGACGCGCGGGAGGACCAGAAACGGAGGTCGGCATCTTGACCGGCCTTGCCCTCGCCGTAGTGCCTGACCAGCCGCGAGGCACCGTGCAGGCCATGCTCGCCGCGATTGGCCGGGACATCAGCACGTGGAACATCGCCGAGGGCCCTGGCGCGGCCTTGGGTGTCGGTGTAGTCAACCAGGGCTCGCCGACTGCGGAGATGCTCACCCTCCCCGGCGGTGTTCGGATCGCGGTCGACGCGCCCGGATGGGTGCGACGGGACCTCGCGTCCCGGCTCCATCGACTTCGGGAATGCGAAACCCGGACGACACCGGCCGCGTTGGTGGGGCTGTTCGCCTCAATCGCAGGTGACGGCCACTGCGTTGCCGTCGTGCCTGACCTGGGCTGCGTTGCCTATCGGGGGCCGATGTCGCCCCGACCGCTGTTCTACACCTGCGACGAGGGCTCGATTCTGGTCGCCTCCCAGATCCGGGCGCTGAACGCCGCGCGGCCCACCGAGATAGACGCAGACGGCTTGGCCTCGTTCCTCGTCCCTCAGCTCTGCGACCCTCGTGGCACCACATGGAAGGCGGTTCGCCGTCTTCCTCCCGGGTACGTGCTGACCACAGGGGATGGCACCGTTGACGTGCGTCCCGTCGCTCAGGTTGAACCGCTCGACAGTCGTGGTGCCAGCAGATCTGACTTCATCACCGAGTTCCGTGAGCGTTTCCTCATGGCGGTCAGACGGTGCAGCGGCCCGTCTACGGGGATACTGCTCTCCGGTGGCATCGACTCCTCGGCGTTGGCCTGTGCCTCTACCGCCGTTTCCGATACACCGGGCAGAGCCTATGTCCTCGACTACGAGGCACCGCTGACCTCCTGCGATGAACGACGGTTCGCCGACGATGTGATTGCCACGTGTGGACTGGAAGCCGTTCGGGTTCCAGGGAACCGGCTGCTGCCGCTGGTCGCCGACTACCCACACAGTGATGAGCCGGAGGCGTGGGCGTACTCCGGGAGGAACTGGGCGATGCTGCGGCGCATCGCTGCCGGTATGCCCGCACCCACGACCGTGCTTGCGGGTGAGGGGGGCGACGAGCTGCTACTCGGACAGGTTTTCGCGGTCGCCGACCGTATCGCCCTCGGTGACACCGATGCGGCACACCGGGAGTTGGCGACGTTCCCCGATCCCGACGGTACCGCGAAGGTGGTCCACCGCTTGTTGGCCGGCGACTACGACACTCGTGGCGCCCGCGTCATCCGTGCGTTGCGTGAGCTGCCGCCATGGTTGAGTACTGCCTACGTCGAAAGCGTAGGGATCGTTGACCAGCTCGCCTCCACGTACCCGAGCCTTAGCCCACCTGGGCACATCGCGAGCTCATACTCACGGGCACTGGTCGCTGAGGCGGGAGCTGCCGGTCGAGCTCAATGCGGTGGATGGTGGCCCGACATGGGCCACCGCGTCGGACTCACGATCACCTACCCGTTTCTCGACCCTGATCTCGCCGCGCTCGTGTGGTCTCTACCACCGGTACTGCTTCGTGACATGGGAGAGGAGAAAGTTGTACTCCGTGAGGCTCTTGCCGACCGCCTGCCAATATCGGTCGCTCGGCGTCGCGACAAGGCCGAGGCACTCGCGCTCCTGCGCGCCGGCCTTGTTGAGGGCATCGATCAGCTCCACTCCATGGCCTCCGAAAGTCCGCTCAATGACCTCGGCATCATCGATTGCGCCCGGCTCCGTAACGGAATTGACCGCTACGCAGCCGGCGAATCAGGCCTAGGCCCCGCACTGTGGGCAACCGTCTCAACGCACCGCTGGCTCACCGAGATCAACAGAGGAGCTCCATCATGAGTGCCAACTACCTGCCGTGCCGGGTGCCTGCCACGATGACCAAGATCGGTGTTCACTGGGTGATCGTGCCCGTTGATGACGCCGAAGTCGCGCTGATCAACGAGACCGGGCGGACCATCGTCGAGCAGTGCGACGGCACCCGCACGGTCGAGGACCTGGTACATGCGGTTGCCGGGGCCGGTGTCGAGCACGATATCGCATTGGCCGACGTGACCGAGTTCCTGAACCGCTTGTACAGCTCCGGCCTGCTCAAGCGAGTTCTGGGGCCGACACCGCTTGATCACGTTGGGTGAGGAGTAGGTGTTTTCGCAGGATGGATACACTGCCGGCCGTGAGCGACACCGCCGACGACCTCGCGGACCTGACGACTCTCCCTGAGCAGATCCGGGTCCGCCGCGAGAAGCTCGACCGGCTGCGGGCAGCTGGGGCCGACCCCTTCATGCAGCGCTCGCCCCGGACGATCTCGATCGGCGACGTTAGGGAGAAACACGGTCATCTCGAACCCGACCATTCCACCGGAGAGCAGGTTGGCGTCGCCGGTCGCGTCATGCTCTACCGCACCGGCGGCAAGCTGTGCTTCGCCACGATCCGCGATGCCACGGGTGACCTCCAGATCATGTTGTCCCTCGACCGGCTCGGCGAAGAGGCACTCGCCGCCTGGAAGTCCGACGTCGACCTCGGCGACCACGTGGGCATCGAGGGCGAGATCATCACGTCCCGCCGGGGCGAGCTGTCGGTCATGGCCGATCGGTGGGTGTTGACAGCGAAAGCGCTCCGCCCATTGCCGGAGAAGCACAAGGGGCTCACCGACCCCGAGGCGCGAGTTCGTCGTCGCTACGTCGACCTGATCGTCAATCCCGAAGCGCGTGAGATGGCGCTACGACGCTCGGCGGCCGTGCGGGCGCTGCGTGACGGCCTGCACGAGCAGGGCTTCGTCGAGGTCGAGACCCCGATGCTGCAGCAGGTGCACGGCGGCGCGACGGCACGGCCGTTCACCACGCACATCAACGCCTACGACCTCGACCTGTACCTGCGGATCGCACCTGAGCTGTACCTCAAGCGCCTGGTCGTCGGAGGCATGGACAAGGTGTTCGAGATCAACCGCAACTTCAGGAACGAGGGCGCGGACTCGACCCACAACCCCGAGTTCACGATGCTGGAGTTCTACCAGGCGCACGCCGACTACGACGAGGTCGCGCGGGTCACGCGGGAACTCGTTCAGGGGGTCGCGCGTGCCGTCCTCGGGGGCACCGTGATCGAACGCGACGGCACCGAAATCGACATCGGCGGCGACTGGCCTTCGATCACGCTGTACGGCTCGGTGTCCGACGCGCTTGGTGAGGAGATCACCCCGCACACCTCGGTCGAGACCCTGGCCACGCTCGCCGATGCTCACGGCCTGGGGCGGGACGTCCGCTGGGGCAACGGCAAGTTCACCGAGTACCTGTTCGAGGAGCTCGTCGAGCCCACGATCGTGCAGCCGACGTTCGTGCGGGACTTCCCGCTCGAGACCTCCCCGTTGACCCGGCAGCACCCCGACGAGCCGCTGCTCACCGAGAAGTGGGATCTCATCGGCTGGGGTATGGAGCTTGGTACCGGGTTCACCGAGCTGACCGACCCGCTCGAACAGCGACGCCGCCTCACCGAGCAATCCCTGCTCGCCGCCGGTGGCGATGCCGAGGCCATGCAGCTCGACGAGGACTTCCTCGAAGCTCTGGAGTACGGCATGCCCCCCACCGGCGGGGTTGGGGTCGGGGTTGACCGACTGCTCATGGCCTTCACGGGCAGGGGCATCCGCGACACGATCCTGTTCCCCATCGTCAAGCCCAACGTCCAGTAGCGGAGACCACCCATGTGGACGGCGTGTCGCTCGTGATGACTCGAGGTGGATGGGTTCGTCGAACGATCGCACGTTCCCGGGGGGCGTGGCTGCCCCACACCCGGGCCGTGGACGGTGATGTCCTCAGCCGAGGCCGCCCCGCTGAATTGTGGTCACGGCAGGGCGGCGGAGGGGGTGGCGGTCACGACCTGAGGAAGCTCACGTGTTGCTCGGCATGGTCCAGCCACAGCGAGTGCCGGCCGGTGTCGGTGACGGTGAGCCCGTTCCGTTCGGACGGTGAACCCGTCGAGTTCGACCAGTCCGTTCCGCTGTTCTTCCCGTCGTTGGCGTCGCTACCGATCGAGCAGGTGCGCCGGGCCGTCGCGGAGTACTTCCAGACGGGCCGCCGGCCGGACTGCGTCCAGCGGCAGCCGGGGGACTGGTACTGAGAACGCCCTCGCCCGCCTCGTGGGCGAGTCCGGCGGCGATGACGAACCAGGCTCCGTCTCCCGGTCGCGGCGCCGGCGGTGTGGTGCGGGAAAGCCCCGCGCGAGCGGGGGTGAGCCGGTTCGGGCGACCGGGTTTCGCGCACCGGCGGGAATCCCACCGATCGGGCGGGCTCCGCTGGAGTGCGTGCGGCGGCGGAGCGCGAGCTGGCAGGCTCACCCTCCATGAGTTCTATCGCAGTACTCGGTGCGGGCAAGATCGGCGAGGCGTTGCTCTCCGGCCTGATCCGAGCCGGACACCAGCCCGACACGCTCTCCTTCACCGAGCGCCACCCGGGCCGGGCGAAGGAGCTGGCGGGGCGGCACGGGGTTGACGCGGTGGCGGTCGCCGAGGCAGCCGTGAATGCCGACGTCCTGGTGGTGGCGGTGAAACCGCAGGACATCGAGCCGCTGCTCGACGACCTGAGCGGCTCGGTGGCCGAACGCCCGGCGGACAGGGGCCTCCCGCTGGTGGTCTCGCTCTGCGCGGGCCTGCCCACCGCCCTCTACGAGAGCAGGTTGCCGCCGGGCACGCCGGTGGTGCGGGCGATGCCGAACACGCCGATGCTGGTGGGTGAGGCGATGAGCGTCATCTCGGCCGGTAGCCACGCGTCCGAGGACGACCTCTCGCTGGTGGAGGAACTGCTGGCGAGCGTGGGCCGGGTCCTGCGGGTCCCCGAGGAACAGCAGGACGCCGTGACCGCGCTGTCCGGTTCCGGCCCGGCCTACTTCTTCTACCTCGTCGAGGCGATGATCGACGCGGGCATCCTGCTCGGACTGCCCAGGGCGGCGGCGGCCGAGCTGATCATCCAGTCGGCGGTGGGCGCGGCCACCATGCTCCGTGGATCGGAGAGCCATCCCGTCATCCTCCGGGAGGCCGTCACGTCTCCGGCCGGCACGACGATCGCCGGGATCAGGGAACTGGAGAAGCACGGCGTGCGGGCGGCGATGATCGACGCGATCGAGGCGGCCAGGGACCGGTCGGTGGAACTGGGCAGAGCCCACGAGGGAACCGGGAGCTGACCCGGGTCCGGCCTGGTCAGCGCGGCTCCCGCCGGTCGTGCGCCCCTCGGCCGCCTCGCTCGTGCGTCGCAGGAACACCAGGGGCACCGTTACCCTCGACAGCAGCACGTGCGTGTCGGTACCGCTGGGAGGGGAAGCCCGGCGGCGCGGCAGGTGCCGAAGGAAACGGTGGCTATGTTGACGCAAAGGGAGCATGACAACGGATTCGGCCAGGTTCGATTCCTGACTGTCGCCGAAGTGGCGGCGATGATGCGAGTGTCCAAGATGACGGTCTACCGACTGGTCCATTCGGGTGAACTGCCCGCGGTGCGGGTCGGCAGGTCGTTCCGCGTCCCGGAGAAGACCGTGCACGCCTATCTCCAGAAGTCGTACTACGACGTGGGATGAGCGAGCGTCCGGCTGCCGGCCGTCCGGTCGGCAGCCGGGTCACTCCACCAGGCGCCGCGTCCACCACCGCCCGCGTCGCTCCCGAACGCGTCCACCGATCGTTCCCGGAACCGTGCTCTTCCCCCGGCCCACCGGCGCGGGAGGGCACGATCCGTCTCGGCGCCCGCGCGGCGCCGGAAACCCGGCCCGGCGCGTCCCGTGCCCCCGCCCCGCCCCGGTGGCCGACGCCGGCGCCCGGACAGGGCTGCGAGGACCGGCTACCGACCCGGGTACGCTGGTAGGCCGTTCGCACCCGACGTGTTCCCGCGGTCCTCGACTCGCGGTTCGCGTGGTGCGAGGAACGCACCAAGAGACGATGAGAACTGCGAGGGACCCGTATGGGCTCGGTCATCAAGAAGCGTCGCAAGCGGATGTCCAAGAAGAAGCACCGCAAGCTGCTCCGCAGGACCCGCGTGCAGCGGCGCAAGCTCGGCAAGTGAGTCCGAGCCGGCCGGTCCGCCCCGCAGGTGGCCCACCGCGACGCCCAGCGGCGTCGCGGTGGCGGCTCCGCGCGTCATGGGCGACCGGCCGGCCGGCGCCGTCCACCCGGCTCGTCCGTTCCCCGCGGGGCGGTGGGCGTCCGGGTGAACCGATCGGCCGCCCGTGACCCGGCTCAGCCCGCCGGATTGCGCCGATCGAGTGGAACGGTCACCCGTCGGTTGTCGCGGCCCTCGTGACGTCTCGTAGCCTGGCACCAGCGGTCTCGTCGGCGATCCAGCGAGGTGTCGGCCGCGACCCGGTCCGTCTGGACGGGTGCCGCCGTGGTCCCGACACCACGTGATGGGAGCCAGACCATGACACCTCGCGTCGTCCTGGTGACCGGTGTGAACGGGTTCCTGGGAGCCCAGCTCGCGATGCGGCTGGCGTCCGACCCGGACATCGAGCGCGTGCTGTGCGTGGACATCGTTCCCCCCTCCCCCGAGGTCCGGCGGAGGCTGGGCAGGGCGGAGTTCATCCGCGCCGACATCAGGAACAGGCTGATCGCCAAGGTGATCGCCGCCGCCCGGGTGGACACGGTGGTGCACACCTCGGTCAGCCCGGAACCCGTCGGTGGTGGTCGCGCGCTCAACAAGGAACTCAACGTCATCGGCACGATGCAGCTCCTCGCCGCCTGCCAGACCTCGCCGCTGGTCCGCAGGGTGGTCCTGAAGTCGACGAGCGCCGTCTACGGCAGCAGCCCCCGGGATCCGGCGGTCTTCACCGAGCGGACGGAACCGCGCGAACTGCCCAGCGGCGGCTACGCCAAGGACGCCGCCGAGATCGAGGGCTACCTGCGGGGCTTCGCGCGACGGCGGCCCGACGTCGTCACCACCACACTCCGTTTCAGCAACTTCCTCGGCCCCCGGGCCGACACCGTCCTGTCCCGGTACTTCGCGCTGCCGGCGGTACCCGTTCCCCTCGGTCACGATCCCCGCCTCCAACTCGTGCACACCGAGGACGCCGTCGCGGTCACCCGACTCGCCACCCTCACCGACCTGCCGGGCGTGTACAACGTGGCGGGTGAGGGCGTGCTGACGCTCACCCAGGCGGTGCGCAGGGCTGGCAGGCTGCCAGTGGTCCTGCCCAGGCCGGCGTTGCGCCCCGTCGGCGCCGTGCTGCGCCGGGTGGTCCCGCTCGGGTGGCCACCGGAGTCCGGTACGCCTGACTTCGGACAGGTGATGGACACCACCTCTCTGCGGGAGAACGCCGGCTTCATGCCGCGGTGGTCGACGGCTCAGGTGTTTGATGACTTCGTCCAGGGCAGGGGACTGCGCCCGCTGGTCGACGCGGACCGGTTGGGCGGCGGGTGGGATCGGATCCGGTCCGCGACCGTGCCCGGACGACGCTGATCTCGCGGGCGAGGTCCACGTCCCGTGGCCCGGGAGGACGAGGACGTGCGCCCGGGGGGTGACCCGTGTCGCGGTGCCGCGGCCGTCAGGACGATCACGGAGGAGGAACGAGTGGCCGAGGCACGAGTGATACCGCTGCGTCCGGGACGGGTGTCCGGGGGCGGCGCCCAACCCGTGGCGGAGGACACGACCGCCTCCGAGGACCTGCCCGGCACCGTGCGGGCAGCGCGGAGCGGCGACGGCCCCGCGCAGGCGGGCGGCGGGCGGGACGGGGAGGCCCCGGAACCAGACCCCGCCGTGGACGCGCGCCTCGAGGACCGGCTGGCGGGGCTGGCGCGGTTCGTCCGCCGCCGCCTCGCCGGTGAGTACGAGGTCGACGAGTTCGGGTTCGACGCGGAGCTCAACGACGCGGTGTTCCTGCCCGCGCTGCGCCTGCTCTACGAGCGGTGGTTCCGGGTCGAGGCGGTGGGGTTGCACAACGTGCCGGGCGACAGCGGGGCGCTCATCGTCGCGAACCACGCGGGCACGCTGCCGGTGGACGCGCTGATGACGGCCGTGGCCGTCCACGACCACCACCCCGAGCGGCGGCACCTGCGGTTGCTCGGGGCCGACCTGGTCTTCCGCCTTCCCGTGCTCGGTGCGACGGCGCGCAGGGCCGGTCACACCCTCGCCTGCGGTCCCGACGCGGAGCGGCTGCTCCGGGGTGGCGAGGTGGTCGGTGTCTGGCCGGAGGGGTTCAAGGGGGTGGGCAAGCCCTTCCGGGACCGCTACAAGCTCCAGCGGTTCGGCCGGGGTGGTTTCGTCTCCGCGGCGTTGCGCACGGGGACGCCGATCGTGCCCTGTTCCATCGTGGGTGCCGAGGAGATCTACCCGAAGATCGGGGACATCCGACCGCTCGCTCGGCTGCTCGGGTTGCCCTACTTCCCGATCACACCGTTCTTCCCCCTGCTGGGACCGCTGGGCGCCGTTCCGCTGCCGTCGAAGTGGTACATCGAGTTCGGCGAGCCGATCAGCACCGCGGAGTACGGTCCCGACGCGGCGGAGGACCCGATGCTGGTCTTCGACCTCACCGACCAGGTGCGCGAGACGATCCAGCAGACCCTCTACCGGATGCTGTCCCAGCGGCAGAGCGTGTTCCTCGGCTGAGGCGGACGGGCCACTCGCGGCTCGGGCGCCCCGGCGGCGTCCGCCGGGTCGTCAGATCCTCGGGCGGCGGTGGTAGCGCAGGCCGGCGGCGACCGCTCCCACGAGAGCGCCCGCTCCGAGCATCGAGTTCACCCCGATCTTCGCGGCCCGCCTGCCGGTGCGGAAGTCCCTGATCTGCCAGCCCCTGGCCCTGGCGGCCTCCCGCAGCGGGGGGTCCGGGTTCACCGCGACGGCGGTGCCCACCGCCGACAGCATCGGGATGTCGTTCACCGAGTCGGAGTAGGCGGTGCACCGGCGCAGGTGCAGGCCCTCGCGAACCGCGAGCGCGCGCACCGCCTGGGCCTTGGCCTTGCCGTGCAGCAGATCCCCGACGAGCCGCCCGGTGTAGACGCCGTCCTCGCTCTCGGCCACCGTCCCCAGCGCACCGGTGAGCCCGAGGCGACGGGCGATGATGTCGGCGAGTTCGCGTGGTGTCGCGGTCACCAGCCACACCCGCTGGCCGGAGTCAAGGTGCTTCTGCGCGAGCGCGCGGGTGCCCTCCCAGATCCGGTCCGCCATCACCTCGTCGTAGATCTCCTCGCTCAGGCGGACCAGTTCCTCCACCGAGCGCCCCGCGACGAAGGAGAGGGCCTGTTCCCGACTGGACTGGATCTCCTCGGGGTTCTCCCGCCCACCGATGCGGAACTTGATCTGCTGCCAGGCGAAGCCCGCCATGTCGGAGGTGGTGAAGTACTTCCGCGCCGCCAGTCCGCGGGCGAAGTGGTAGATCGACGCCCCCATCATCATGGTGTTGTCGACGTCGAAGAACGCCGCGGCCGTGAGGTCGGGCGCCACGGCGGGTACCTCGGCTGGCGCGGTCACCGCCGCCTCCGCCGAGATCTGCCCCGCCCGGGTCGCATGGTCTTCCAGTGCCTGGCCGGTCTCGCGCTTCCGCCACAACGGCACCGCGGCGCCTCCCTGGATCGGTGGGTGTCGCTCCCAGCGGATCGGTTCCGGAGGGGATTCGGTATCCAGGGTAACGATCGGGCGAGGCCGCGAGATCATCACTCGCCGTGACCCGAGCCTCAACGCGGGTCCGCGCCGGTGCCGGAGCGGCGCCGAGGACCCGGATGGCGCGGCGCGCGCCGGGCGCGGGTGGTGACGGGAACCCCCGGCGCCGCCGCGGCCGGACCGCTCACCGCAGGCCCTCCGGCAGCATCCGCGCCAAGCGGCGCACGGCCCGTTGTTGCAGGGCCTTCACCGCGCCCTCGTTGCGGCCCATCCTGGCCGCGGTCTCGGCCACCGACAGGCCGCCGAGGAACCGGAGGACCACGCACTCCCGTTGGTCGGTGCCGAGTCGGCCGAGGTGGCGCAGCAGCTCGGAGTGCACCGCCTCGGTGAGGACCTTCTGCTCGGGGCCGGCCTGCACCGGCAGCGATGCCGACAGCGGCCCGTCCTCCGGCCGGGCGACCGGGACCTCCATGCGGTACTGGCCGGAGCGCACGTGGTCGAGGACCAGGTTGCGCGCGATCGTCACGAACCAGGCGCCCACGTCCCGGCCGCGTTCACGGAGTGAACTGATCCTGCGCAGCGCCCGCAGGAAGGTCTCGCTGGTGACGTCCTCCGCCAGCTCCCGGTCGCCGGTCCTCAGCAGCGCGTACCGGAACACGACGTCCACGTGGGTCCGGTACAGCTCGGCGAAGGCGGTCGGGTCGCCCCGCTGCGCGGCGCGTACGAGCGACCACCCTTCTGCCCGTGTCGTCGACATCCCACCCCCTGTCGCACCGAACCCGACTCGTGACGGAGTGGTCACCCAGGGTTGGTGGTCGGGGGGATTCTGGCGAACCCCGGGCGCCAACTTCCAGTTCAGCCCGGTTTTTCACTCCAGCAGGGTCCTTCTCCTGGCAGGTGATCGGAGACACCCGCCAACTCGGGGGAACATTGGACGACCGAGTATCGGATGACCCAGAATTCGAGCGGAATGTGCTCGCCAGCAGTACGGAGGTCATCGAGTGACGAACGCGCGAGAGGTGGAGCGGCAGTTACCGAGCCAGGAGGCGCGGGACCTGCTCGCGCTCACGAGTGACATCGCCAGTCGGGAACTCGCCCCGCGCGCGGCGGCGGCCGAGGAGCGCCGTGAGTTTCCCCGGGACCTCTTCGGCCTGCTCGGGCAGGCGGGTCTCCTCGGCCTGCCTTACCCGGAGGAGTACGGCGGGGGTGGGCAACCCTACGAGGTCTACCTCCAGGTGGTGGAGGAGCTGTCGAGGGCCTGGCTGACGGTGGGCCTCGGCACCAGCGTGCACTGCCTCTCGTGCCACGGGCTGGCCACCTTCGGCAGCGACGAACAGCGCGAACGCTGGCTGCCCGACCTGGTCGGCGGTGACCTGCTCGGGGCGTACTGCCTCTCCGAGCCGCACTCCGGGTCCGACGCGGCCGCGTTGCGGACCAGGGCGGAGCGGACCGCCGACGGATACCGGCTGTCGGGCACGAAGGCGTGGGTGACGCACGGAGGGGTCGCCGACTTCTACCTGGTCCTGGCCAGGACGGGCGAGGACGGGCCCAAGGGGATCAGCGCCTTCCTCGTGGACGGCGGCACCCCGGGCCTGAGCGGGGCCAGTCCGGAACGGAAGATGGGCCTCCGGTCCTCCGTGACGTCCCAGGTCGTGCTCGACGGAGTCGAGGTGCCCGTGGAACGGCGCCTCGGCGCCGAGGGCGACGGCTTCCGAGTGGCGATGGCGGCGCTCGACGCCGGACGTCTCGGCATCGCCGCCGGCGCGGTGGGCGTCGCCCAGGCCGCGCTGGACGTGGCGGTGGAGTACGCGGGGCAGCGCACGGCGTTCGGCCGGCCGATCGGGGAGTTCCAGGGGGTGTCGTTCCTGATCGCCGACGCGGCGGCGGGCATCGAGGCCGCGCGGCAGCTCTACCTCGCCGCCGCCCGTCGCAAGGACGGTGGTCTGCCGTACGGCCGGCAGGCGGCGATGGCGAAGTTGGTGGCCACCGACACCTGCATGCGGGTGACGACCGACATGGTCCAGGTCCTCGGGGGCGCCGGGTACGTGGAGGACTACCCGGTCGAGCGCTACATGCGGGAGGCGAAGGTGTTGCAGATCGTGGAGGGCACCAACCAGATCCAGCGCATGGTGATCGCCCGCTCCCTGATACAACGGTGAGCGTGCCAGACCACCACACCGTCACGCTGTTGGTCCGCCAGGGCTGCCACGGCTGCGTCGAGGCGGAGCGGGACATCGACCGGATCTGCGGTGAACTCGGGGTCCCCTGGACCTCGGAGGACGTCGACGACGACCGTGAGCTGCGCGCCGAGTACGGGGACCGGGTGCCGGTGATCCTGGTCGACGGGCGGGAACACGGGTACTGGCGCGTCGAGGAGGAGCGGCTTCGCGCCGCTCTGCGCTGAGCGCTTCACCTCCTGGGAACCGACCGGGAGCGGGGAGGACCCGGGTGGTCCCTCCCACCCGTCGCGGAACGTCGCTGCGTCCGCCCTGTGGAGCCAGCTGGCGGGGCGGCCCCCTCGGTGGCCGGCGGGGCCGGCCCTCCCGCCAGCCCCGCCAGTCGGGCCGCTTCCGCCGTGGCCGGTTCCGGTCTTCCAGCGGGCTCGTCCGCGTGGCGCTCCGCTCCGCCGGGCGGGCCGCCTCGTCCTCGGCCACGCTCGTCTCGCCGGGTGGAGCGATCCCGCCCGCGCCCAGTGCCCGTGCGGCGCCCTCCGCTCGAGGTGGTCGCCGGGGTGTTCGCCCCGCCTCGGGGCTCCCCGTTCGCGACGCGCCGGTATCCGGCTGAAATGCCCGTCGGTGCGCCCACCGCTACCTATCGTGCTGAACCAGGTTTGACGCGAAACCTCACCCGCGACCAGCGCGCGGCCGGCCGGTTCGACACGGTCGCCGCTGGTCGGGCCTGGTCGACGATCGAGAAGGAGTGATCTGCGTGCGGAAGGCGCAACGCCACGCTGTGGTCGGGACTCTCGCGGCGGTTGCCCTGGTGGCGCCCGCCTGCTCGAACAACGAGCAGCCCGCCGACGACACCGCTACCACCACCACCGCCGAGCAGGAGACCTCCGCGGAGCAGTCCCCGTCCCCCACCCGCGATCCGAACAGCGGCGTGACGACCGTCGACGACGCCTTCGGCCCGGGCTGTCCGGACCTGCCGCAGGACGACGAGCCCGGATCGCTCAACGCGATGTCCGAGCAGCCGGTGGCGACGGCGGTGGAGAGCAACCCGCTGCTCACCCAGTTGACCGCCGCGATCAACGCCGTGCCCAACCTCGCGGACACCCTGAACAACTCGCAGGCCCTGACGGTGTTCGCCCCGGCGGACTCCGCGTTCGAGCAGCTGGGCGAGGACCAGCTCAACCAGCTCCTGGCCAATCCGACCGAGCTCGAACCCCTCCTCTCCTACCACGTCGTCGGGGAGAGGTTCGACGCCGAGGAGCTGTCCGAGGCGGGGTCGGTGGCGACCCTGCAGGGCAGCCACGTCAGCGTCGAGGGCAGTGGTGAGGACATGACGGTGGGCGGGGCGCAGGTCCTGTGCGGCAACTTCCCCACCGCCAACGCGACCGTGTTCGTCGTCGACCAGGTGCTCCAGCCGGAGGAGGGAGCGGCGCCCAGCGGTGAGAGCAGCGCACCGGCCGAGTCCGAGGCTCCTGGCGCGGAGGAGCCGGGCGGGGGCGAGCCGGTCGAGGAGGACGGTGAGATGCCGGTACCCACGAACTGAGCCTCGTCGCCGAGGGGGTCCGGCTCGGCCGGGCGCCCCTCGGCCCGTACGAGGCGCCGCTTCCCCGCATTCGAGGGCGGCCACCGCGGAACCCGTGGTGGCCGCCCTCGTTTTTCACCCTTTCAGGGAGTTGCCTCGCAGGGGAGCTGACCTCGTCTTACGGGTCGATTCACGTATGCAACTTTGTGCACCTCTTCACAAGCGCTACCGTGTAGCCGTCACCCCGCCGGGGCCGCGTGCGGACCAACCGCGGTCGGCCGGCGGTTCGTCGACGCAGGTCATGGCGAAAGTCATCACGGCGAGGAGAGTCAGCGTGGCAACACAGCGGGATGCGGGCGAGAGTGTCGTGACCGGTACCGCAGCCGCCGCGTCGGACCGTGCCGGAGAGGGCGCTGCCGAGGGCGACCCCGGCGCGTCCCCGGACGCCCGGCCGGCGGGGACGGCGGCGCCGGACGCCGACGTCGCCGTCGTTCGCGCCCGAGCGCGCGCCATCCCGGAGGCCGCCGTCGCCAGGCTCGCCGTCTACCTGCGCGTGCTCTCGGACCTCTCCGACGACGGCGTCGTGACCATCTCCAGCGAGGAGCTGTCGGTGGCCGCCGGGGTCAACTCGGCGAAGCTCCGCAAGGACCTCTCCTACATCGGCTCCTACGGAACGCGCGGCGTCGGCTACGACGTCAACGTGCTCGTCGGGCAGATCGAGCGGACCCTCGGCCTCACCCGCAAGCACAAGGTCGCGGTCGTCGGTATCGGTAACCTTGGTCACGCCCTGGCCAACTACGGAGGGTTCCCGAGTCGAGGCTTCCCGGTCGCCGCGCTCTTCGACGTCGACCCTGACCTCGAAGGAATCCCGGTCGGCGGGGTCCCGGTGCACCACACCGACGAGATCGTCCGGGTCTGCGGTGAGCTGGAGATCACCATCGGCGTCATCGCCACCCCAGCCCAGGGCGCCCAGGCGGTCTGCGACGGTTTGGTCCAGGGCGGTGTGCGGTGCATCCTGAACTTCGCACCCGTCGTTCTCCAGGTCCCGGACAACGTCGAGGTGCGCAAGGTCGACTTGGCGGTGGAGATGCAGATCCTGTCCTTCCACGTCGCCCGGCGGGACGACGCAGCGTCCGGCCCGGAGGCGGCACGCGTCGGTGACGGCGCCAACCCGGACCGCGACGAGGTCAACGGGGTGGTGGTCTCGAAGTGACGGTCCTCGCCGTCGGCCTCTCGCACCGCACCGCGCCCATCCAGCTCCTCGAGCGGGTGGCCGTCTCCGGCGACCGGTCGGAGAAGCTGCTGCTCGAACTGCTGGAGTGCGGCTCGCTCTCCGAGGTCGTGCTGCTGTCCACCTGCAACCGGGTCGAGATCTACGCCGTCGCCGACTCGTTCCACAGCGGTTTCGACGATGTGGCCGGCGTGCTCGCCCGACGCGCGGGCGTCGAGGTGCCGGACCTGGGCGGCAGCCTCTACGTGCACTACGCCCAGGCCGCCGTCGAGCACCTCTTCACCGTCGCGGCCGGCATGGACTCCATGGTCGTCGGCGAGTCCCAGATCCTCGGTCAGCTCCGCTCCGCCTACGCCCAGGCCGAGCGGCTGGGCACCGTGGGCAGCGTCCTCCACGAGCTGAGCCAGCAGGCGCTGCGGGTCGGCAAGCGCGTCCACGCGGAGACCGGGATCGGGGCCGAGGGCGCGTCAGTGGTCTCCGAGGCGCTCTCCGACGCCAGCGAGCTGCTCGGCGGGCTGGCCGGGCGACGGGCGCTGCTCGTCGGGGCGGGCTCGATGGGCGGGCTCGCCGCCGCCCACCTGCGTCGCGCCGGGGCCGGTGAGATCGTCGTGGCCAACCGCGGCCTGGACAACGCCCGTCGGCTCTCCGAGCTGAGCAGGCAGAACGGCACCCCGGCCCGCGCCGTGGGCCTCGACTCCCTTGCCGAGGAACTGGCCGTGGCCGACGTCGTCGTCGCCTGCACCGGAGCGGTCGACGCCGTCGTGGAGGTCGGAGCCGTCGTGCGCGCCAACCAGCTGCGCGCCGAGGCGGGGAGGGCGCACCACCCGCTGGTGCTCTGCGACCTCGGCCTGCCCAAGGACGTCGCGCCCGGCGTCGCCGAACTCCCCCAGGTGCGGGTCGTCGACCTGGAGTCGCTGCGCGCGCGGCTGCGCGGCGACCAGGACGGCAACGCCTTCGCGCGTGCCTCGGAGGTCCTGGCCGAGGAGGTCGCCAACTACCTCGCTGCCCAGCGCTCCGCCCAGGTCACCCCGACCGTGACCGCGCTGCGCAAGCGCGCCGCCGACGTAGTCGACGCGGAACTGCTCCGGCTGGACTCCCGGTTGCCCGACCTCGACGTGACCGTGCGGGAGGAACTCGCCAGGACGGTCCGCCGCGTGGTCGACAAGCTCCTGCACACGCCGACGGTCCGGGTGAAGGAACTGGCCGCCGGCCCGGGCGGCGGTGACTACGCCGACGCGCTCCGCGAGCTCTTCGCCCTCGACCCGAGGGCCCCTGGCGCCGTCAGGTCCCGACGCGGTGGGGCCGGCAGCGCGCTGCCAGCACACGGTGGTCCCGGCCGGCAGGACGTCCCCCCGGAGCGCGACCAGGAGGGTGAGGCCAGGTGACCCGCACTCTCCGGCTCGGGACCCGGGGCAGCGCACTGGCGATGACGCAGGCCGGATGGGTCGCCGACCGGCTCAGGGCCGAGGGCGTCGCCGTGGAGCTGGTGACGATCAGCACCGAGGGCGACCGGTCCAGCGCCCCCGTCGCCGAGATCGGCGTCGGCGTCTTCACCTCGGCACTGCGGGACGCGCTGGCCGAGGGGGAGGTGGACCTCGCGGTCCACTCCTACAAGGACCTGCCGACGGCACCCGACCCCCGGCTCCGCCTGGCCGCCGTCCCCACCAGGGAGGACCCGAGGGACGCCCTCGTCGCCAGGGACGACCTGCTCTTGGCCGAGCTGCCGGCGGGCGCGACCGTCGGCACCGGCTCGCCCCGGCGCGCCACCCAGCTCCGAGCACTCGGACTCGGACTGGAGGTACGCGCGTTGCGGGGCAACGTGGAGACCCGGCTGCGCAGGGTCGCCGATGGCGACCTTGACGCTGTGGTGGTGGCGCGTGCCGGCCTCGCCCGACTGGGCAGGCTGGACGCGATCACCGAAACGCTCGACCCCCTCCAGATGCTTCCCGCGCCCGCGCAGGGAGCCTTGGCGGTGGAGTGCCGCGTCGACGACGCGGACGTCGAGCACCTGACGCAGTCCATTGTGGACGACCCGGCCAGCCGCGACGCGGTGACGGCCGAGCGCGCCTTGTTGGCCGCGCTCGACGCCGGTTGCAGCGCTCCCGTCGGCGCGCTGGCCGAAATGGTGGAGGACCTCGACGACGAGGGACGAGCGGTGACCCGCCTGTTCCTCCGGGGTGTCGCGGGAACCGCGCGGGACGCGGTGACGCGTGCCTCCGCCATCGCAGAGACGACAGCAGCAGAGCAGCTCGGCCGCGATGTCGCCGCCGAGCTGCTCGACCTCGGGGCAGCGGTGCTCAGCGGCCCCGAGCGGCAATGAGTGGGGAGTGCCCTGATGACCCGAGCACGTAAGACCCCCGGACGTATCGCCTTCGTGGGTACCGGCCCCGGAGACGCGGGACTCCTCACCGTCCGGGCGAAGAAACTGTTGGCCGCGGCCTCGCTGGTGGTCACCGATCCCGACGTCGCCTCGGAGGCGAGTTCGCTCGTCGCCGACGGGGCGGAGGTCCGCCCCGCGGTGGGGAACCCGGGCGAGGTGGCGACCGACCTGGCGAACGAGGCCCGGGCCGGCCGCTCCGTCGTCCGGCTGGTCAGCGGCGACCCGCTGACCTCGGACGCGGTGGTCGCCGAGGCCCGGGCGGTCGCCGGCACCGACGTGCCCTTCGACGTCGTGCCCGGCGTCGCCGCGGGCAGCGCGGTGCCCGCCTACGCCGGGGTCGCCCTCGGCGCGGTGCACACCGAGGCCGACGTCCGAGGCGACGTGGACTGGGCGGCGCTGGCCGCCGCCCCCGGCACCCTGGTGCTGCACGCCGCCGGCAGCCACCTCGCCGAGGCGGCGTCCTCCCTGGTGGAGCACGGGCTGTCCGCCCAGACGCCCGTCGCGGTGACGGCGGAGGGCACGGCGTTCACCCAGCGCACCCTGGACACCACCCTGGCCTCCCTGGCGGCGGACGCGGGCGAACTGCCCGGCCCGCTGGTCGTCACCATCGGTGACGCGGTCGCCAACCGCCAGGAACTGTCCTGGTGGGAGTCGAGGGCGCTGTACGGCTGGAAGGTGCTGGTCCCCAGGACCAAGGACCAGGCCGGGGCGATGAGCGACCGGCTGCGGGCGCACGGCGCCATCCCGGTGGAGGTGCCGACGATCTCGGTCGAGCCCCCGCGCAGCCCCGCGCAGATGGAGCGCGCGGTCAAGGGCCTGGTCGACGGTCGCTACCAGTGGGTGGTGTTCACCTCGACCAACGCGGTCCGTGCCGTGTGGGAGAAGTTCCGCGAGTTCGGCCTCGACGCCAGGGCCTTCTCCGGCGTGAAGATCGCCTGCGTGGGCGAGGCCACCGCGGAGCGCGTGCGCGGCTTCGGCATCGTGCCGGAACTCCTGCCCTCCGGGGAGCAGTCCAGCGAGGGGCTGCTCGCCGACTTCCCGCCCTACGACGACATCCTCGACCCGGTGGACCGGGTCCTGCTGCCCCGGGCCGACATCGCCACCGAGACCCTGGCCGCCGGCCTGCGGGACCGCGGGTGGGAGATCGACGACGTCACCGCGTACCGGACCGTGCGGGCCGCTCCGCCGCCCGCCGACACCAGGGAGATGATCAAGACCGGCGGCTTCGACGCCGTCTGCTTCACCTCCTCGTCGACGGTCCGGAACCTGGTCGGCATCGCCGGCAAGCCGCACACCAGGACGATCGTGTCCTGCATCGGGCCGGCCACCGCCGAGACCGCGACCGAGTTCGGGCTCCGGGTCGACGTCCAGCCGGAGACGGCGCAGGTCGCGGCGCTCGTGGACGCGCTCGCCGAGCACGCCTCACGGCTCCGGGCGGAGGGCGCCCTGCCCCCGCCGAGGAAGGCGAAGCGGGCCCGCCGCTGAGCACAGGGGGACTGGCCGGTGGTCGGGTGGGCGCGAGGCGCCACCCGACCACCCCGCCCCGACGCGCGACGAAGGGAGACGACGGATGTTCCCCCTGGAACGCCCGAGGCGGTTGCGGCGCACCCCGGCGATGCGCCGCCTCGTCGCGGAGACCAGCCTCGAACCGAGGCACCTGGTGCTGCCCCTGTTCGTCCGGGAGGGGGCGTCGGAACCGGTTCCCATCGCGTCGATGCCCGGTGTCGTGCAGCACGACCTCGACTCGCTGCGGCGGGCCGCGGTGGCCGCCGTCGACGCCGGTGTCGGCGGTCTCATGCTGTTCGGGGTCCCGGAACGCCGGGACGCGAGGGGCAGTGGCGGCGCGGCCCCCAAGGGCATCCTCAACGTGGCGCTCCGCGCGCTGTCCGAGGAGGTGGGTGACGGCACCGTGCTGATGGCGGACACCTGCCTCGACGAGTTCACCGACCACGGTCACTGCGGCCTGCTCACCGACGACGGCGTGGTGGACAACGACCTCACCCTGGAGGCGTACGCGGAGATGGCCGTCGCGCAGGCCGATGCCGGCGCGCACGTGGTGGGCCCCAGCGGCATGATGGACGGGCAGGTGGAGGTGATCCGCCAGGCCCTCGACGAGGCGGGGCATGACGAGACCGCCGTGCTCGCCTACTCGGCCAAGTACACCTCGGCCTTCTACGGCCCGTTCCGCGACGCCGTCGAGTCCCAGCTCACCGGTGACCGCCACACCTACCAGCAGGATCCGGCCAACGGCCGGGAGGCGCTGCGGGAGGTTCGGCTCGATCTGGCCGAGGGCGCCGACGCCGTCATGGTGAAACCGGCGATGTCCTACCTGGACGTGGTGCGCCAGGTCGCCGAGATCTCCGAGGTCCCCGTCGCGGCCTACCAGGTGTCCGGTGAGTACGCGATGGTGGAGGCCGCCGTGGCGAACGGGTGGCTCGACCGCCGGCGCACGGTCCTGGAGACGCTGACCTCGATCCGCCGGGCCGGGGCCGACATCGTCCTCACCTACTGGGCGGCCGAGGCCGCCGGGTGGCTGCGCTCGGCCCGCTGAGCCCTGGGACTCCGCACGACTGGTGGGACGCCGTGCTGACCTCGGTGGACGCTCCCGGGGGTGGCGGAACGGGTTCCGGGCCGAGCCGATCGGATCGCCGCGCGCCCGGTCGGCGTTCCCCGCTCCCGTCGTCGGGGCGGACCGCGCGGGAGCCGGCGTCCCCGGCTCGTCGGAGGCCTTGGCGGGACGAGCGGCGGTCGCTCGCGACCCCCTCGTCGTCATCCTCCGAGGGATCGACCGGAGCCATTACCGCACGCCACGGTGTCTGGTTCGTCCCGGAACGGCGGAATGGCCCTCGGTGGACGTTCCCGCCGAAGGCTCGTAGCGTTGACGCGTGTCCACTCCCCAGGATCCCCGTGAGCCCGACGAGCCCGACCGTCAGCCGGGAGGCGGGATGCCCCCGCCTCCGCCGTTGAGCCCGGACGAGGACGGTCGGAGCCAGCCGGCGATGCCCACCGAGGTCAGGGTGTCGTTCTGGATCTGGATCGGTAGCGCCGTCCTGAACATCGTCTTCAACCTCCTCGCGCTGACCGGTCTGGACGAGTTGCGGGAGGAGTTCCGCCGGGAGGGTCAGGCGAACGGTCTGAGCCCGGACGAGGTGGACAGCGTCTTCAACACGGCCATCGGCGTGACACTGGTCGTCGCGCTGGCCATCCAGGCCCTGTACGTCCTGTTCGCGTTCAAGATGCGCGACGGCCGGAACTGGGCCCGGGCCGCGCTCACGGTGCTCGCCGTGCTGAACCTGCTGCTCTTCGCCTCCGCGGGAGGCGGCAACGGCATGAACACCCTGTTCAACATGTTGCCCGTCGTCGCCACCGTGTTGCTGTTCCTCCCCAACTCCAACGCCTACTTCCAGGCGCACCGGAGACACTGACCCGAGGCCGAGGGCGCGACTTCAGGTGCGCCCTCGGCCAGGTCCCCCGCCGGTTCCCGCGCCGCCGAGGTGCCGTTCCTCGGGTCTTCGACAACGAATATCTCCAGTTCGGTGGACACCCGGGTGGCCGGCTTCTACCGTCGCCGGGTGACCAACCCTCAGGGCCCCTACCAGCAGGGCTCACCGCATCCCGCCAACACTCCGCCACCCGGCTGGGGGCCGCCGCCCGGCGCGTCCGGCGGCGGTACTCCGCCGCCCGGGTACGGGCAGCCCCAGTTCCCCGCCGCTCCCGGCTACGGCCAGGCACCAGGCCAGTTCGGTGGCGGCATGCCGCCGGCGGGGTTCGGCATGGCTCCGCCCCCGCTGTCCGACCCCGAGCAGCGCGCCGGGCAACGGCCAGCCTCCGTGAACACCGCGTTCTTCCTGTGGATGGGCAACGCGGTGCTCGGCATCCTCGCCACGGTCGCCATGATCGTGCTGCTGGACACCGTCGTCGCGCGTGAGGTGGCGGCCTCGGGCGTCAGCGCGGAGCTCGGCGAGAGCGTCACCAGCCTCGCGCGGTCCGCCGCGATGGTGGCGGCGACGATCAGCGCGATCCTGGCCGGCCTCATGATCCTCTTCGTCTTCAAGATGCGGGCCGGGCGCAACTGGGCCAGGATCCTGCTGACCGTGCTGGGAGCCCTCTCGATCCTGGGCACCCTGAGCGACCTCGGCAGCCTCGCCGCGAACTTCGAGGTCGGTGGCCCCGGGATCCTGCTGGGCCTCCTCGCGATCGCGCAGCCCCTGCTGGTCATCGGAGGTCTCGTGATGATGTACCTCGCCGACTCCAACCGGTACTTCCGGCAGTCCTGACCGCCTCGGGGACCCCGAACGGGCGGCCCGGCTGCGGTCGGTGCCGGTGAACCCGACGGCTCTCGCGTGGAAGACTCACGTTCCGTGAAGGCAACCGAGACTGGCGAGCTCCCCGACCGGCGGGACGGGGCCTCGGCCGACGGTGGCGTCCCCGTCACACCGGAGGAGGCCGTGCCACGGCTCCACAGCCCGCTCCGCGCCGTCATCGGCGGCCTTGAGCTGCTGCTGGCACTGGGCGCCGGGGCGCTGACCGCGTGGATGTGGCAGCGCGGGGTGGTCGTCCTCGACTACGTCGCGACCGACGGCCAGGTCGAACACGTCTCCCACCGGCACCTGGGGAACTGGTTGGCCGGGGCCGTCGGTTGCGGCACCCTCGGTGCCCTGCTGCTGCTCGACGCCGCCCGCCAGTTGGTGCTGGCCAGCCGGGCCGGGAAGGGGCCGGCCCCGGATGTCGAGGCCGGCCCAGAGCCGCCGCCGCGGTGAGGTGCGCGACTCCACCCCCACCTCGGACCCCGGCCGCCGAGAGGTCCTTGCGAGACTGGTCCCGTGAGCGAGCAGCGGGAACCAACGGGTGCGGAAGGACACGGCATCGGATCGGCTGGCCGATCCGTCGAGCGGTCGAGGGAGTGGTTCGAACGGGCCAGCGCGCTCACCCCGGGCGGGGTGAACAGCCCGGTGCGGGCGTTCCACTCCGTCGGGGGCACCCCGAGGGTGATGGTGCGCGGCGCCGGCCCGCACCTGTGGGATGTCGACGGGAACCGGTACGTGGACCTCGTGTCCTCGTGGGGGCCGATGATCCTCGGGCACGCCCATCCCGCCGTCGTGGAGGCGGTTCGGTCGGCGGCCACGAACGGGCTGTCCTTCGGCACGCCCACCACCGGTGAGGTGGAGCTCGCCCAGGAGATCATCGACCGCGTGCCCCCGGTCGCCCAGCTGCGACTGGTCAACTCCGGCACCGAGGCCACCATGAGCGCCGTGCGGCTCGCCAGGGGCCACACCGGGCGGCGCAAGGTCGTGAAGTTCGCCGGCTGCTACCACGGGCACGTCGACGCCCTGCTGGCCAGCGCCGGCTCCGGGGTCGCGACGCTGGGACTGCCCACCACTCCGGGCGTCACCGGCGCCCAGGCCGAGGACACCCTCGTCCTGCCCTACAACGACCTCGCCGCCGTGCGGGAGGCCTTCGACCGCCACGGCGCCGACATCGCCTGCGTGATCACCGAGGCCGCGGCCGGCAACATGGGTGCCGTCGCGCCCGTGCCCGGCTTCAACGCCGGTCTCCGGGAACTGTGCGACCGGCACGGCGCCCTGCTCGTGATGGACGAGGTCATGACCGGGTTCCGGGTGTCCCGGTCCGGGTGGTACGGCCTCGACGGGGTCGCCGGCGACCTCTACACCTTCGGCAAGGTGATGTCCGGTGGGCTCCCGGCGGCCGCGTTCGGCGGCCGGGCCGAGGTGATGGCCCGGCTCGCTCCGGCCGGCCCCGTCTACCAGGCCGGCACGCTCTCCGGGAACCCCGTGGCCGTGGCGGCGGGTCTGGCGACGTTGCGCGCCGCCGACGACACCGTGTACGCCCGGCTCGACGAGAACGCCCGTCGGCTCGGTGGCCTGCTCGGTGACGCCCTGACCTCGGCCGGCGTGCCACACCACGTCGCCTACGCCGGTAACCTGCTCAGCGTCTTCTTCAGCGAGGACGAGGTCCACGACTACGCCGCGGCCCAACGGGCCGACACCTGGCGCTTCCCCGCGTTCTTCCACGCGCTGCTGGAGCGTGGCGTGTACGCGCCGCCCAGCGCCTTCGAGGCCTGGTTCGTGTCGGCCGCGCTGGACGACGACGCGTTCGAGGCGATCGCGGCGGCGCTGCCGCCGGCCGCCGAGGCCGCCGCGGCGGCGAGCCGAGAGGGGACGAGATGACGACCCGGACGACCGTGCACCTGCTCCGCCACGGCGAAGTGCACAACCCGAGCGGCGTGCTGTACGGCCGCCTGCCGAACTTCCACCTCTCCGCGACCGGGGAACAGCAGGCCAAGGAGGTCGCGGCGTTCCTGGCCGACCGGGACCTCGTGCACGTGGTGGCCTCGCCGCTGGAGCGGGCCCAGCAGACCGCGCAGCCGCTGGTGGCCACCCACGGCGTGGAACTGGCCACCGACGAGCGCCTCATCGAGGCCGGCAACCTCTTCGAGGGGCTCCGGGTGTCGGTGGGGGACGGCGCGCTGCGGTCCCCCAAGCACTGGTCCAAGCTGCGGAACCCGTTCCGCCCCTCCTGGGGCGAGCCCTACCTGCGGATCGCGCACCGCATGCTCGGAGCCGTCCATCGGGCGCGGGCCGCCGCGGAGGGCCACGAGGCGGTGTGCGTCTCGCACCAGCTGCCGATCTGGACCATCAGGCTGTTCCTCGAAGGACGGCGGATGTGGCACGACCCCCGGCGGCGGCAGTGCTCACTCGCCTCCCTGACCAGCCTGGTCTTCGACGACGAGCAGCTGGTTCGGATCTCCTACTTCGAGCCCGTCGGCAGCACCGACGCACGGGTGACGGGAGCCTGAGCGGCGGCCGCCGGCCCGGTTCCGAGGTGCCGCCTCGGCGGTGGCAGGCTGGCGCCGGGGCACCGCCACCCCGGCGGACGGGCGATGTCCGGTGACGGCGACGGACCCCAGCGGGAAGGTGTGTGATGAGCGGTACCGAAGAGGCCGACCGCGGCGTCGGCGGGACACGGAGTCGACGGCGACGCCGTCCCCTCGCGGCCCTGGTGGTGGCCACCGGCCTGCTGGTCGGCGCCTGCGCCGGCACCGACCAGGTGGAGGGGGACTTCCAGTTCATCGCGCCCGGCGGCCAGACCCGCCTCCACTACGAGGCGGCGGAACGGCAGCCCGTACCGGACATCTCGGGTGAGGACCTGTTCGACGAGGACAGCCGCATCAGCGTCGCCGACTACGCCGGTGACGTCGTCGTCGTCAACATCTGGGGTTCCTGGTGCACGCCGTGCCGGGAGGAGGCCCCCGAGCTCCAGCGCATGTCCGAGGCGACCGCGGACGCGGACGTCCAGTTCCTGGGGATCAGCGTGCGGGACAACCCTCGCAGCGCGCCGATCGACTTCATGGAGAACCTCGGGCTGACCTACCCGAGCATCTACGACCCCTCCGGCCGGTCGCTGCTCGGGCTGCGCGGCTACCCGCGCAACGCCGTGCCCTCCACCCTGTTGATCGACAGGGAGCAGCGGGTGGCGGCCGTGTTCCTCGCTCAGGTCCACGAGGAGGAGCTGATGCCCGCCGTCGAGGACCTGCTCGCCGAGGGCGGTGGCGACGCGGCGGCCCCGGGGGCCGACGACCGGGGCGAGGAGACCGACGGCACCTCCGCCGGGGACGCCGGGGAGGTGGGTGGCCGGTGAGCGGAGGAGTGGGCCGCGCCACGCGTGGACGACCCCCGGCGCCGTATCCGTTTCGTACTACTTACTCTCGTTGAGCGTGGACCCCACCGAGTTCGTGATCAGCGGCCCGCTGCTGTTGGCGATGGGCCTCTCGGCGCTGGCCGGCGTCGTGAGCTTCGCGTCGCCGTGCGTGATCCCGCTGGTTCCCGGCTACCTCGCCTACCTCGCGGGGTTGGTCGGCGCGTCCGCACCCGACGAGGTCCCCGACCGGGCGGGGAAACCGGTTCCCGCCGGCGCGTCACCCTCGGCGTCCCAGACCTCGACGTCCTCGGTCGAGCCGGTCGAGGGGCCGGCGACGGCGCGGGACGCGCGCCAGCAAGCGGGTGCGGGTCGGTGGCGGGTCGCCGGCGCGGCGCTGCTCTTCGTCCTGGGTTTCACGGTCGTGTTCATGCTCGCGACGGTGAGCCTCCTCGGCCTCTCCGAGACGATCACGGCCAACGAGGTCGTGCTCCAGCGGGTGGGCGGCGTGATCACCATCGCGATGGGACTGGTCTTCCTCGGGTTGGTGCCCGCCCTGCAACGTGATCTCCGGTTCCACCGGGTCCGCCGGGACGGTCTCCTCGGCGCCCCACTCCTCGGTGGGGTGTTCGCGCTGGGCTGGACACCCTGCCTCGGCCCGACCCTGACCGGGGTGCTGTCCTTCGCCATCGCCACCCAGGGCGACGGCGGGGTCCTGACCAGGGGGGTCACCCTCGTCGCCGCGTACTGCCTCGGTCTGGGTCTGCCGTTCGTGCTCCTCGCGGTCGGCGCGGGCTGGGCGGTGCGCAGCGCCGGTTGGCTGCGGCGGAACACGAGGAGGATCCAGCTGGCGGGTGGCGTGATGATGATCGTGGTGGGGGTTCTGCTCGTGACCGGTACCTGGAACTGGCTCATCGGCGTGCTGCGTGGTCCGATCAGCGGCTTCGAGTTGCCGCTCTGATGGCCGAGGAGTCGAAGGCCCGGGAGGAGACCAGGCCGGGACGCGCGCCACACCGGGTGGTGCTGGCGACCCTCCGGAACTACTGGCGTGGTCTGACGACCATGCGGACCGCGCTGGTGCTGCTGTTCCTGCTGGCGCTGGCGTCGGTGCCCGGCGCGCTGCTCCCCCAGCGGTCGGTGGCCCCGGAACTCGTCGTCGACTACTACAACGACAACCCGCGTCTGGCCCCCCTCCTCGACCGGCTGTCGATGTTCGACGTCTTCGGCAGCGTGTGGTTCGCCGCGATCTACGTCCTGCTGTTCACCTCCCTCGTCGGGTGCGTGGTGCCGAGGTGCGCGGAGTTCGTCCGGCAGCTGCGCGCCAGGCCGGTGTTGACGCCGAGGAACCTCGACCGGCTGCCGCACCACCACCGCGTGGAGACCGACGTGTCGCCCGAGGAGGCGGTCGCGCACGCCCGGACCGTGCTCAGGGGGTGGCGGGTCGCCGAACGCGAGGAGGACCAGGGCGTCCGAACCCTCAGCGCCGAACGCGGTTACCTCCGCGAGGCGGGGAACCTGGTCTTCCACACCGCGATGCTGGGCCTGTTGGTCGCCTTCGCCCTGGGCGAGCTGTTCGGGTACGAGGGCCAGACCATCGTCCGAGCCGACGGCCAGGAGTTCTGCAACTCGGGCATCTACAACTACGACTCCTTCAACGCCGGGATCAGCGTCGACGGCACCAACCTGAACCCGTTCTGCGTCCGCGTCGACGGGTTCCGCGCCGAGCACCTGCCCACCGGGCAGGCCCTCCAGTACCACGCCGACCTGTCCTACCAGGTGGGCGACGCCCTGGAGACCGGCGAGTGGAGTGAGCACGAGCTCCAGGTGAACCACCCGCTGCGCACCGGCACGGACCGCGTGTACCTGCTGGGGCACGGTTACGCGCCCCGTTTCACCGTCACCTTCCCCAACGGGGAGGAACGGGTGAAGAACACGCAGTGGCGGCCGGTGGAACTCCAGACCATGCTCTCCGAGGGGGCGACCAAGTTCGATCCGCCGGGGACACCGGACGAGGAGGAACGCCACCGCGGCCAGCTGGCCATCACCGGCCTGCTCGCGCCCACCCCCGCCTACGACGGAACCCTGCTGACCTCCCGGTTCCCCGCGCTCAACGAGCCGGCCGTCGCCGTGGACGTGTTGCGCGGGAACCTGGGCAACGACTCCGGCCGAGGGCAGTCGATCTTCGAGATCGACCAGGAGATGGTGGACGCCGGCCTCCTCGAACGGGTCGCCAGGGAGAACCTGTCGGTCGGTGAGGAACTGGAGCTGGACAACGGCACCGTGATCCGCTTCGACGGGGTCGACGACTGGGTCTCGCTCCAGGTCTCCCACGACCCGGCGCAGATCTGGGTCCTGGTCGCCAGCATCGCGGTACTGCTGGGGCTGAGCCTGTCGTTGGGGATCAAACGGCGCCGGGTCTGGGTGCGCGCCACCCCTGCCGATCCGGATGACCCCGGTGGTCGTACCGTGGTGCGCATCGGTGGTCTGGCACGGACTGACCAGGCCGGTTACGGCGAGGAGTTCACCCGGCTCGCCGCCGAGCTGGAGCCCGCCGGCCGTTCGGAACCGCCGGCTGACCCGGAGCCCGCCTCGGCCCGGGCGCACGGGAAGGACACCTGATGCCTGTCAACGAGACGCTGTCGGTCTACAGCGATCTCTGCTACGCCGCCGCGTTGGCCGTGTTCATGCTCGGACTGCTGCTGCACGCCGCGGAGTACGGTTTCACCCGCAAGCCGAAGCAGCGCGCGGCGACACCGGCCGCCGGGGTCTCCGCGGGCGGGGTGGCCACGCTGGACCGGCCGGAGGAGGACTCGCCGGGCGGGGCGGTCGGTCCCGGGGTCCGCGACCGACGTCCGCTGGCGGCTCGGCTTGGCCGGATGGGCGTGGCCCTGACCGTGCTGGCCGCCGTCCTCCAACTGGCGTCCCTGGTGCTGCGGGGTCTGGCGACCAGCCGCATCCCGTGGGGCAACATGTACGAGTACATCGCGGCCCTGTGCCTGGCCGCGGTCGTCGCCTGGCTGGTGGTGCTGCGGCGTCACCCGGTCCGGGAGATCGCGGTCTTCGTGCTGCTCCCGGTGGTCATCCTCTACTTCGTCGCTGGAACCTTCCTGTACGCCGAGGCCGCGCCGCTCGTGCCCTCGCTGCGTTCCTACTGGATCATCATCCACGTCTCCGCGGCCATCGTCGGCAGTGGAATCCTGCTGGTCTCCGGCATGGGTGCCGTGGCATACCTGATCAAGTCCGCGCACGAACGGCGGCCGGAGCGGTTCCGCAACCTCGGCGCGAAACTGCCGGACCTCGTGGCGCTGGACCGGCTCGCGTACCGCACCGCCGTCTTCGCGTTCCCGATCCTGACCTTCGGCATCATCTGCGGGGCCATCTGGGCCGAGGCGGCCTGGGGCCGGTTCTGGGGGTGGGACCCCAAGGAGACGGTGGCCTTCATCTCCTGGGTGGTCTACGCGGGTTACCTGCACGCGCGGGCCACCACCGGCTGGCGCGGGGTGCCCGCCGCCTGGATCAACGTGATCGGTTTCGCCACCGTCGTCTTCAACCTCTTCTTCGTGAACCTGGTTGTGGCGGGCCTGCATTCCTATGCTGGAGTCGGTTGATCGGCGGTGGCGCTGGTCTGGCGGACGGAACGCGAACCCCCCACAAGCACGGGAAACGACTGGCGTTACCGTCGGAGGCGGGTCGGGGAAGGCTCGATCCGTTCGCTCGTGTGGAAGGACGAACGGTGACCGGACAGTACGAGCCGGAATCGCGCTCGGAGCCGAACTGGCAGGCGGCCGGTGGACACCCCGGCGGGGACGGTTCCGCCAGCGGGCCCTACTACGTGGAACAGACCCCGTCAGGTCCGCAGCCGGCCGGTTACCCCGATCCGTCGCGTTCGGGTCCGTACCAGGTCGATCCGTCGCGTTCGGGTCCGTACCAGGTTGACCCGTCGCGTTCGGGTCCGTACCAGGTCGATCCGTCGCGTTCGGGTCCGTACCAGGTTGACCCGTCGCGTTCGGGTCCGTACCAGGTCGATCCGTCGCGTTCGGGTCCGTACCAGGTTGACCCGTCGCGTTCGGGTCCGTACCAGGTCGATCCGTCGCGTTCGGGTCCGTACCAGGTCGATCCGTCGCGTTCGGGTCCGTACCAGGTCGACCCCGCGGTGTCCGGACCGCACCAGACGCAGGACGGGGGAGCGGCGGGGCAGCCGCCCTACGGTTACTCCAACCCCCAGCACGGTCAGCAGCCGGCCGCTCCGCCGGCCGGGGGCCAGCAGCGGGACCTCGCCTCCTCACGGCTGCTGCGGCAGGCCAAGCGCCCGCCCCAGTCCGGGTGGCGGCGAGCCGTCTACCGGCTCAGCGGGCAGACCATCAACCTCGGCGAGAGCACGGACGACCGACGGCGGCGGGAACTGATCGCCCGGATCAACCAGCCACTCCAGGGTTGCTACAAGATCGCCATGCTCAGCCTGAAGGGTGGCGTCGGGAAGACGACCACGACCGCGACGCTCGGGTCCACCTTCTCCTCCCTCCGGGGGGACCGCGTGATCGCGGTGGACGCCAACCCCGACCGGGGCACCCTGAGCCAGAAGATCCCGCTGGAGACGACGGCCACCGTGCGCCACCTCCTCCGGGACGCCGAACGGATCCGGAAGTACAGCGACGTCCGCGCGTACACCTCGCAGGGCCCGAGCCGGTTGGAGGTGCTGGCGAGTGAACAGGACCCGGCCGTGTCGGAGGCGTTCAGCGAGGACGACTACCGACGCACCGTGGACCTGCTGGAGCTCTTCTACAACGTGGTCCTGACCGACTGCGGGACGGGGCTGATGCACTCGGCGATGCGGGGCGTGCTCGACGTCGCCGACTCCCTGGTCATCGTGTCGTCCGGTTCCATCGACGGGGCCAGGAGCGCGTCAGCGACCCTCGACTGGCTGGACGCGCACGGCTACCGCAACCTGGTCTCGCGCTCCATCGCCGTCATCAACTCGGTCCGGCCGAGCTCGGGCAAGGTGGACCTGGACAAGTTGACGCAACACTTCGAATCCCGCTGCCGGGCCGTCTGCCGGATCCCGTTCGACGGTCACCTGGAGGAGGGGGCGGAGATCGAACTGGACCGGCTCGGGCCGGACACCCGGCTGGGGCTGCTCGAACTCGCGGCGACCGTGGCGGACGGTTTCCCGCAGGCGGTCAGCCGGACGAGCTGAGCCCGCTGGGGCCGGGTGGCTCCGCCACGCCGGCTCGGGGTCGCCCAGCTAGGTGACGGGTGGGGTCGCTGGCCGGCGGAACGGCCCGTGTGGTCGCTCCACCCGGCGTCCGGACGCCGCCGCCGGGCGCCCGCGCCGACGGGACGTCGGCGGCGGACCCCTCCGGCGTGGCCGGGCCGGTGTGTCAGGAACCCGAGGGGTTCTCGTTGTCGGGGTCGGAACGCTCCGACCGGCGTTGTTGCCGCCGGCGTTCCTCCCACTGCCGCTCGGCCAGTCGGCGCAGGAACTCCGGGTCGTCGTCAGGGGCCTTGGCCGTCTCCGGCCGTGGGGCGGCCCCTACCCGCTCCGGAGCGAACGCGCGCCACAGCAGCACCGCGACACTGATCACGCCGATAGCCGCGAGCAGGTACAGCACAGTCGCCACCTCCTTGTCCCTATGCGAGGTTAACCCGTTTCGAACTGTTCATGTTGAGCAGGGCTGGGGTGGCGGGTGCCCTGGGGCCGGGACCGGAGCCGGCCGAACGGCTGGCGGCGGCCCCTGGCCTGGGGCGGACGTGGTCAGCTCGCCGTCACCGGCGTGCTCGCCTCCCGGGTGAGCGTGGCGAGCAGGCTCTTCACCTCCGACTCCCGGAAGCGGCGGTGGCCTCCCGGCGTGCGGATGGAGCCGATCCGGCCCGCGGTGGCCCACCGGGTCACCGTCTTGGGGTCGACCCGGAACATGGTCGCCACCTCGCCGGGGGTGAGCAGTCGTTCCGGTGAGCGTTCCTCGGCCTGCTGGATGGACCCGGACACAAGCAGCCTCCTCGACTGTCGGGAAAACCGACGTACCGGTCGCATCGTGACACCTCACCCACCAGGTACTCGAACGCTTGTGAGTAGGTAAAGGGACAGTAAGGCACGAATCGCTCGCTTCGGACTCGCGCCGACCTCCCGGGCCTGGTCACGCGGGGAAAACCGCTGGCGAGCGCCCCGCGCCGACGGTTCGTTGGGGGCCGAGCGCCTGTCCGGGACAATCGACGGTCATGGACGCTGTCGACCGGAGGATCATCGCCGCGCTGCGGATCAGCGGGCGTGCCACCTACGCGGATCTGGGACGTCAGGTGGGACTGTCCGCCTCCGCCGTGCACGAGCGGGTGGGCAAGCTGGAGGCGGCCGGGGTGATCACCGGGTACCACGCCGTCGTCGACCCGAGCACCGTCGGGCTCGGCGTGACCGCTCTCGTCGGGATCCACCCCACCAACGAGGGGGACGACGACCGGATCGCCGAGGCGCTGGCCGAGCTGCCCGAGGTGGAGTCGTGCTACGCCGTCGCGGGCGAGGAGGCCTTCGTCGTCAAGGTGCGGGTGGCGGCGATGGACGAGTTGGAGAAGAGCCTGGGGCGGCTTCGGCGCATCGAGGGGGTGGCCCGCACCCGGACGACGATCGTCCTCTCCACCCGCTTCGAGGGGCGGCCCAACACCCCCTCGGAGCTGGGTCCGGTGGAGGCCTGAGGCCGGGTTCGGCGTGCGGGGTCGTCCCGTCCGTGACGTGGCCGCGTAGGGTGCGTGGGTGGGTGGTGACGGCTCCGGCCGTCAGGCCCGTACCGCAGGACCCGGGTGAGGAGGATGCCGTGAGCACCGGTGGTCGACCCGTCGAGACTCCGTCGGTGTCCGAGGAGACCCCGCGGGGGGCGGAAGCCGCCCCGAGCGCGACCGACGAGCCGGTGGCCTGGATGGGACCCGTACTGCTCTACACGGCCGCCCGAGTCGGCATCGTCCTGCTCTTCGCGCTGCTGCTCGGGCTGCTGGGGGTCCCCCTGCTCGTGGCGTTGCTCATCGCCCTGGTCTTCGGGATGGCGGTGTCGATGATCGCCTTCCGGGGACTGCGGTCCCGGATGGCGGACGCGTTGGCCGCGCGGTCCGGCCAGCGCAGGGCCAAGCGGGAACGCCTCCGGGCCGAGCTGCGCGGCGAACGCGCCGGTAGCTGACCGCGCCGTGCGCCGGAGCGCGGGATTCGCCGAGGCCCGCTGGCGTCAGCCCAGCGCGAGCGCCACTCCGGTGGCCACCGACCACACCAGCAACGCCAGCCCGGTGTCCCGGAGCACCCCGACCAGGGCTCGTCCGGTGCCGCCGCGCAGCACGATCCTGATCGGCAGGATCACCAGCAGGATCGCGACGAACCCGGCCAGCGCCGCCGAGTTGCGCAGACCGATCAGCGTCGTGATGAAGAACGGGATTGTCACCAGCGCCGCGTAGAGGAACCGGGTGTCCCGCGCGCCGAGCAGCACCGCCAGGGTTCGTTTCCCGACGTTGGCATCGGTCTCGATGTCCCGCAGGTTGTTCGCGACCAGTACCGCGCTGGAGAAGCAACCGACGGCGACCGCGCAGCCGATGTCGATGCCGCTGATGCGTTCGGCCTGGAGGTAGACGGTCCCGAGCGTGGCGATGAGCCCGAAGAAGACGAAGACCGCCAGTTCGCCGAAGCCGGCGTAGCCGTACGGTCGCTTGCTGCCCGTGTAGAACCACGCTCCGGCGATGCAGAACAGGCCGAAGGGGATGAGCCACCACTGCTGGGTGAGCAGCGTGACCACCGCGCCCCCCAGCCCGCCCAGCGCGAGGCAGCCGACGGCGGCGAAGAGGACCTGCCGGGGTTTCGCCGCGCCCGAGCCGACCAGCCGCAGCGGGCCGGTCCGCACCGTGTCGGTACCCCGGATCCCGTCGGAGTAGTCGTTCGCGTAGTTGACGCCCAGGATCAGCAGCAGGGCGATCCCCAGCGCGGCCAGCGCTCGCCACAGCACGAAACCGTCGACACCGTAGGCGGCGCCGCTCCCGACGATGATCGGGGCGACCGCGTTGGGCAGCGTGCGCGGACGCGCGCCCTCGATCCACTGCGCGAGTGTGGCCATGTGCCCATCCTCTGCTATCGCCGTTCCCGGTGAACCGCCGGCCAGGTCGTTCCCCGGCCGTGGACGCCGCGCCCGGCGCGGTGCCCGGTCGCCGAGGGCGGTCAGCCCTGCGGGGACGAGTAGGACCAGGCCTGCCCGCTGCTCCGGTACTGCTCGACGGGGATGGGTTGGGCGCGCTCCCCGAGGTAGTCCCGGCAGAGGACACCGTCGAGGTGGTCGATCTCGTGGGCCACGAGACGGGCGACGCCGCGCTCGAACACCGTGATCCGGCGCTCGCCGTTGAGGTCCTGGTGCGCCACGTGGATCATGAGCGGTCGGGGGACGAGGGAGCGGACGTCGAAGAAGCTGAGGCAGCCCTCGTACTGCTCGTCGGTGTCGTCACTCGCCTCGATCACGCGCGGGTTCAGCAGGGTGATGGGTTCGGAGCTGCCCGGCGGGCGGATGATCGCGGCCGCGCGTTCGATGCCCAGTTGCGGGGCGGCGACCCCCATGCCCTTGCCGAAGGTGTGGGCCCGGACCACCCGGTCCCCGGCGAGCCGCAGCTCGCTGATGACCCGCTGCGCGTCGGCCGCCTCCGAGGGCAGGTCGAACTCCCGCGCGGGCCGGCGGAGGACCGGATCACCTTCCTGCACGACCCCGAGCGAGGCCATGATCTGGCTCGGCTTCGGCGGGACGGGCTGTCGGCGCTCGTCGTTGCGGAAGTGCCATTCGAGCCGGTAGCGGGCGTGGAGGGGCGGATCGTCGGTTGACCACGAGTGGATACGGCGTCCGTCGCGTTCGTGGGTGTCGATCGCGGTCTGGAACGGCATCGACTCGGCGGTCATCGAGGTGTGCAGCCCCCACACCGAGGGGTCGAGCGCGGCGGGGAAGTCCAGGCTGATCGACAACCGGTGGGTGGGCAGCCGGACCGCGCGCCGGAACCAGTGCCCCCACTTGTCGTCGGGCACGCGGTAGGTGTACTCGATCCAGGTGCTCTGCCCCGGGTACAGCGGGAACCGGCCGGACTCGTTGGCGAACTGGAGCCAGACCTCCTTGAAGGCGTCCCGGTCGTGCTGCACGCTCCAGCGCATGGGCTCGTGGCGGCCCTCCCCGTGCCAGGCGCGCAGGCCCAGTTCCTCCCAGTCGAGGGGGTTGTCCCGGTAGAGGTCGTTGGACCGGCGCGGGTCGTCCGGGAACCGGTCGACCGAGATCCTGATCAGGTACCGCGTGATGGGGGCGTCACCGGTGTTGACGATCTTCCGGCGCATCGTCGCCGTGTAGAAGCCCTGCTCGTAGCGGAGTTCGGCGTGGTCGTGCTCGACCAGCAGCCCGGTGGCGGGTTCGATGACGGGGACGGGCGGGGGGCTCGGGGTGCGGGTCGCCCCGCCGCGTAACGCCTGCTGTTCGCGCCAGGCCCTGCGCAGGGCCCCGCCCGCGTTGAGCGCGCTGTCGGCCGCCCTGGCGAACTCGCGGGAGGCCTGTTCCCCACCGCTCTCGACCTTGGACACGTAGGACCTGCTGTAGTCCATCGCCTTGGCCAGCGCGGCCCGTGACAGGCCCCGGACGTCTCGCCAGCGGCGGAACTCGGCGATGAAGGCAGCCTGTTCCGGCCTGGTGTCGGTTCCGGGTTGAGCCTGGTCTGGCATGGATTCCACCAACCGTGAGTGTGCGTGAGTTCACCGTGAGGAGGCTCCCAGGCTACGGGAACACCCCGAGGCGCCGGTCTTCTTGTCTGGCACCTTCTACCGGCCGGACTAGGGGGTTTGACATGGACGAACGGTCGTCTCCCGCAAGCGGCGCAGCGGGTTGCGCCGATCGGAGTGCCGAGGACTGCCGAGTGCCGGACGGGATGGTGCCGGCCCCTCGGTTGGGGGACAGCGTCGTGAGTGGTGGGCTGCCGGTTCCGGCGAACGAGCTGGTTCCGGAGGACGGCCCGGACCGCTACCGCTGGTTCCACCGCGTGTACGGCTGGGATCTGGAGCGGGATGGCCGCGTCACCAACCAGGTGGAGATCAGCCCCCGGCGGCTGTTGGTCGTCCTCCGGCTCGGCTCGACGATGGTCGGCAGCTTCGGGCTCGACCGCCGGGGGGCCGAGCAGACCGCGCGGTGCCTGCGCTCCGGTACCCGGCTGGTGGTCCCCGTTCTGCACCGGGAGGCCAGCGGCTGCCAGCTCGTGGTCGAGCCCGACCCGCTGGGAGTGGTGCTGTTCCTCCTCGGCCGGGGCGCCCCGGGCTGGCGCATCCGCTTCACCGACACGGTCGGGCAGCTCGCCGACCTGTTGGAGGAGGGCGCCAGCCTGGTGTACCTGCGTCCGCCACCCGTCTAGCGGGCGTCCGCACCGACCGCGGTCCGACCGGGTCGCGGTGTCCCTGACCACGCCGACCTCATCGCCGTGAGGCGACTCCCTTCGCGCCGTCGCGGCCGGGAGGCGGCCACTCGGATGAAGAGGTCGTTTCGATGGGCAACACCAGCATCGGTGTTCGCATTCGTGAACTGCGGGGAAGGGTCATCACCCAGCAGCAGCTCGCCGACCGGGCTGGAGTCTCGGTCGACCTCGTGCGCAAGCTCGAACAGGGCATCAGGCAGACCGCGTCCATCGGCAGTCTCCAGCGGATCGCGCGCGCGCTCGACGTCGACATCTCCGAACTGCTCGGGCGTCCGGCCGGCATCCCCTCCACCGATCCCGACGCCGGCATCGTCGCTGTCCGGCGCGTGCTCACCTCGGTGGACGACCTGCTCGACGACGGCGATCCCACACCCGGCGAGGCCAGCACGCTGGTGGACGCCAGGCGCATCGTCGAGTACGCGTGGGGCGCGTACTGGAGTGGCCGGTACGCGTTGTTGAGCGCGGTGCTGGCGCCGACCCTGCACCAGCTGCGGGCCACGGCACGGGCGGCGAACGAGGGCGAGCGGGCCGCCGCCGCCGAGCTGCTGGCCAGGGGGCTGTGGGTCACGGGCTGCTCCCTGGTGCACCTCGGCCAGCACGACGCGGCCTTCCTCGCCGTCCGGCAGGCGCTCGCCGCCGCCCAGGGCGGCTCCGACGAACTGCTGTCCGCGACGCTGCGCGGGTCGGTGGCCTGGCAGCTGCTCGGGCGCGGCCGGTACGAGGAGGCGCGGCGGCTCGCGGTGCGCACCGCGGAGGCCATCGAACCGCTCGGCGACGCGCCACCCACCCACCTGTCCGCCTTCGGCAGCCTCGTCCTCACCGCGGCCACCGCCGCCGCCCGGGACCAGCGGTCGGCGGAGGCGGCCCACCTGGTGGGGCAGGCCGACGCGGTCGCCCGCAGGATCGGCCACGACCGGCGGGACTACGAGACGTACTTCGGTCCCTCCCAGGTGGCCATGCAGCGGGTCGACGTCGCCGTGGTGACCGAGGACTACACGACGGCGCTCACGGTGGCCAGGAGGATGCCGAGAACCCCGGCGTTGCCATTGGCGTCCCGGGCACGGCACCTGGCCGACCGCGCCCTCGCCCACGCCCGCCTCGGCCACCAGCAACAGGCCCTGGACATCCTGCTCAGCGCCGAGCGGATGGCCCCGGACTGGATGAGCCACCAGACGATGCCCCGCCGCATCGTCTCGGAGCTCCTCGCCAGGGAACGGCCCAGTCGGCTGCGGGGACTGGCGGAGCGGCTGGGGATCTTCGGCTAGTCCGGATCCGCCGAACGGGCAGTAGGACAGCGCGTCCCAGGTGGTGCCGGCGCGGACACGTACCGTCCTCGGCAGGGGGACGTCGCCGCACAGCTGACGCCTCCCCGGCAGTCCACAGCGTGGAGAGAACGGAACCTGACCGGCGCGCGCCCGGCCCCTGCTCCGCAGCGGACCCGGAGCCGCACCCCTGGCGTGACGGAGTGCACCGTGATGAGTCCTCAACTGCCCGACCACCCCGCCGAGGCCCCTGTCTGGACCCGCCGAATCGTCGGCTGGGACGAACACGACCGGGGGCCGGTCCCCGTCACCCTGGAACTCGGCCCCAACCAGCTCCTGCTGTTGCTCAGACTGGGGGACGCCACCGGCGGAACGGTCGGGTTCGAGGTCGGGCAGGCCCGCAGGGCGACCTCGGCCATCCAGCGGCGCGCGCCCGTCGTGGTGACCGTCCTCCACCCCGAGGCCGTGGTGGCGAGCCTGCTGGTGGAGCCCGCCACGAACGGGGTCATCCTCACCCTCGTGGGCGAGGGCACGGCTCGGCGCCGCGTCCGTTTCCACGGGAGGTCGGCCGACAGGCTGGCCTCGCTGCTGGCCGCCGGGGTCGGCCTGCTGGCCATGCCCGTATCGTCACCCTCCGTGTCCGACTGCTGAGCGGGTTCCCGGCCCCGGCTCCCCTGCGCGGAGCCGGGGCCGGGGCTACCGTCGACCTCATGGTGTCGTGACGGGCGCCTCCGTACCGTTTTCCTGGTGACTACCAGGAGTAGTGGATGAACCTCGCGCAGGACACGGCCGGCGCCGAACTCGACGGGCTCGCCGGTTGGGCCGTCAACCTCATGGAGACCCTGGGCGGCCCCGGGGCGGCGCTGATCGTCGGCCTCGACAACCTCTTCCCCCCGATCCCCAGCGAGCTGGTGCTGCCCCTGGCCGGGTTCACCGCCAGCCAGGGCACGATGAGCCTGCCTGGCGCGTTGTTCTGGACGACGCTCGGCTCCGTCGTGGGAGCGGTCATCACCTACCTCGTCGGGGCGGCCCTCGGGCCGGAGCGCACCAGAGCGCTGGTGACCCGGATCCCCCTGTTCAAGGTCTCGGACTTCGACAGGACCGAGGCCTGGTTCGTCCGCCACGGAGCGAAGGCCGTCTTCTTCGGCCGGATGATCCCGATCTTCCGCAGCCTCATCTCCGTGCCGGCCGGTATCCAACGCATGCCGATGGTGTCGTTCATCGCCCTCACCACGGCGGGCAGCCTGATCTGGAACACCATCTTCGTGCTCGCCGGCTACCAGCTGGGCGAGAACTGGCACCTGGTGGAGGACTACGCGGGGATCTTCCAGCGCGTCGTCATCGTGGCCGTGGCCGCCGCGGTCATCTTCTTCGTCGTCACCCGGGTACGGGCCGCGCGACGAGCGGGGGAGCCCGAGGGGGAGCTGCCGGGCGAGGAGCGCGACGCGCCCACCGAACGGTTCGCCGAGGTCGAGGCCCCCACGGACCAACTACCGAGGATCGTCGGGCCCCCCGTCCGCCCCCGGCCCGCCCCGCCGTCACCGGACCCGGGGGCGGGTGACACCCGACCCAGGCGGTTCTCCCCGGCCCCGGGCCAGCGGGGGCACGGCGGGACGGGACCTGTCGCGGGTCGGGCGCCCGGACCGCTGCCCCGTCCGCCGCGCCGGACCCACCCGCCGAGGAACCAGCCAGGACCGCCGCCCCCGCCGGGCGCGGGGTGAGCGGCGGGGGCCGACCCGCGGTGGCGGGCCGGGGCTCGGCCGAGGGCGGTGGAGGTCCGGGGGGTCAGCGCCCGCCGAACAGCGCGACCACCGCCGCCCGGTCCACCTTGCCGGGGCCCCGCGACGGGAGTTCCGCGACCACCCGCACCACCTTGGGTGTCGCCGCGGCTCCCAACTGGTCCCGAACGGCGGCTCGGAGTTCGGCCGGGTCGGGTGGCGCGGCCGTCGGCTCCCCCACCACCACGGCGACGACGGCCTGACCCCACTCCGCGTCCGGGAGCCCGACGACGCACGCCTCCCGAACCGACTCGACGGCCGTCAGGGCGCGCTCGACCAGCACCGGGGCGATCTTGAGGCCGCCGCTGTTGATGAGGTCGTCGTGCCGCCCGATGATCTCCAGCGTTCCCTCCCCGTCGTGGCGACCGAGATCCCCCGTGCGGAACCACCCGTCCCGGAACGCGGCCGAGGTGGCGTCGGGGTCCAGGCGGTAACCGGCGGCCAGCACCGGGCCAGCCAGCTCGACGACACCAACCCCGTCCCCGGTCACCAGGTCGGCGGGGGACGTCCGGGGATCGTCGGCGAGGCGGAACCGCACGCCGGGGAGGGGCCGGCCGTCGTAGACGCAGCCCCCGGCCGTCTCACTCATCCCGTAGGTCGTGACCACCGGGACTCCCGCCGCCCTCGCCCGGGCCAACAAGGCGGGCGGGCAGGCCGCGCCGCCGAGCAGCACCGCGTCGAACCGGGCGAGGGCGCGGACCGCGTCCCCGCCCTCGGACAGCACGCGGCTGAGCTGGGTGGGCACCAGCGCGGTGTAGTGGCGGCCCTCCCTGGCGAGCGCCCGTCCGGCGGCCTCGGCGAACTCCACCGGGCGGAAGCCGCCCCGGCCGGCCATCACCACCGGCTCGGCGGAGGCGAGCAGGGAACGCACCAGCACCTGGACCCCGGCGATGTGCGTGGCGGGCAGGGCGAGCAACCAGGTCCCCCCACCACCCAGCCGCGCGTGCGTGGCCTCGGCCGAACTCCGCAACGCGGACGCGGTCAGGCGAACCCCCTTGGGGAGGCCGGTCGACCCCGAGGTGGGGACGACCAAGGCCGTGTCGTCCTCCACGGGCTCCGCCGGCAGCAACGCCGCCGCCAGCCGCGCCACCTCCGGGGCCGGCCCGCTCGGGAGCGGCAACACCGCGCTCCGACCGGCCAGCGCCCGATCCAGCTCGGCGAGCAGCGCCGGCACCGCGTCGACGCGGTCAGCGCCCCGCACCACGACCAGCCGCCGGCGGTCGGTCCCCTCGTTCGTGTCCATCTGCCCGATCCTCGCCCATCCGGTGCCCGACGCGGCGACGGTAGCCCCGGGCGGCGGGGCCGGTGCCCCCGGACCGGTGAGACACCGCTCACGCGACCGGCCGTCTCCGACCCGGACGCGGCGGGAACGGCCCCCCGTGAGCGATGGCGGCTCCACGTCGGTCGCTGCCCGTGACCGATTCACGGCAACGCCGTGGTGTGGGGCCGCTTCGGGAATAGTTAGCCTGAGCGGGTGACGTCCACCGATCCCGCACACTCCTCGATCGAGCTGGCCTGCGAGTGGCAGCAGCTCGGCGACTACCAGGACATCCGTTATGAGATCGCCGAGGGCATAGCGAAGATCACCATCAACCGCCCCCGGGTCCGCAACGCGTTCCGACCCCAGACGCTCTTCGAGCTGTCGGACGCGTTCAACCGGGCCAGGGACGACGACGAGGTGGGGGTCATCATCCTCACCGGTCAGGGCGATCTGGCGTTCTGCTCCGGCGGAGACCAGCGCATCCGCGGCGACGACGGCTACCTCGGCGACGACGAGGTGGCCCGCAGGGGGATCGGGCGGCTCAACGTCCTGGACCTCCAGGTCCAGATCCGCCGCCTCCCCAAACCCGTGATCGCGATGGTGGCCGGTTACGCCATCGGCGGGGGCCACGTGCTGCACATCGTCTGCGACCTCACCATCGCCGCCGACAACGCCCGTTTCGGCCAGACGGGACCCCAGGTCGGCTCCTTCGACGGCGGTTACGGCTCCGGCTTGCTGGCCAGGATCGTCGGCCAGAAGAAGTCCCGCGAGATCTGGTACCTGTGCCGCCAGTACGGAGCCCAGGAGGCCCTCGACATGGGGCTGGTCAACACGGTGGTGCCGCTGGTCGACCTCGAGCGCGAGACCGTCGACTGGGCCAGGCGGATGCTCCAGCACTCCCCACTGGCGTTGCGGATGCTCAAGGCCTCCCACAACGCGGCCGACGACGGACTGGCCGGCGTCCAGCAGCTCGCCGGTGACTCCACGCTGCTCTTCTACATGACGGAGGAGGCCCAGGAGGGTCGCGACGCCTACCGCGAGAAGCGCAAGCCCGACTTCGGCCGGTTCCCCAAACGTCCATGAATCCCTCGACGGCGCAAGCCACGGTCATCGTCGACGAGCTGATCCGCAACGGGATGCGGCACGTCGTCCTGTGCCCCGGCTCCAGGAACGCCCCGCTGGCCTACGCGCTGCACGACGCGGCCGAGGCGGGGCGGGTCGCGTTGCACGTGCGGGTGGACGAACGTTCCGCGGCCTTCCTCGCGCTGGGCATCAGCAAGGGGTTGGGCGCCCGCCACAGCCGCACGGGCTTCGCGGCCGTGGTGTGCACCTCCGGAACCGCCGCCGGGAACATGCAGCCGGCGATGATGGAGGCGTACCACGCGGGCGAGCCGCTGCTCGTCGTCACCGCGGACCGGCCACCGGAGCTGTTGGGCACCGGGGCGAACCAGACGACCCTGCAACACGGCCTGTTCGGGCCGCTGGTCAGCACCACGGCCTTCCCCCTGGCCGAACGGCGCGCCGGGCGGAACGCGGTGTGGCGCAGCCTGCTGTGCCGCGCCGCCGTACCCCTGCACGCCGGGCGCCCGGCGCACCTCAACATCCCGTTCCGGGAACCTCTGGTCCCGCACCGCCCGGAGCGGGACCAGCCGGACTGGCCGGACTCGCTGGCCGGGCGCCCGGACTGCGGCGCCTGGACGGTCACCCTGGCTCCCCAGAGCGCGCAGGGAGCCGACGGGGGCGCGGCGTTGGCAGGTCTCTCCCCCCGGACCCTGGTCGTCGCGGGGGAGGGGCCGGTCGGCGCCCTCGACGGCGTCGCAGCCCTGGCGAAACGGGTGAACTGGCCCCTGCTGGCGGAACCGTCCGCCAACGCGGGGCTGGCCCCCACGCTGGTCAGGCACGGCATGCTGCTGCTGAACTCCGGAGCGCTCCCGGAGCGGCTCATGCCGGATGCCGTGCTCGTCGTCGGACGACCAACCCTCAGCCGGGGCGTCCAACGGTTGCTGCGCGGCGCCGGCACGGTCCACATGGTCGCCGACCCGGAGAACTGGCCGGACCCGCAGTACGTGGCGCGGCGGGTCCACCCGGGGCTGGACGACACCGACCTGGACAGCCCCGCCGGCCACGAACTCGTCTCGCACGCCGACCCCGACTGGTTCGCCGCCTGGCGGGAGGCGGACGCGGCGACCGCCGCCGCCGTCGACGGATTCCTGGCGGCCGAGGAGTGGCCGACCGGCCTGCACGTGGCCAGGGAGCTCATGGACACGGCTGGACCCGAGTCGGTCGTCTTCCTCGGCTCCTCGAACCCGATCCGCGACGTGGACCTCGTCGCGGGGGGCGGGCAGCGGACACGCACCCTGGCCAACCGGGGGCTCGCCGGTATCGACGGCGCCGTCTCCACCGCCGCCGGCGCGGTGCTCGGAGCGGCCAGCCGGGACGACGGCGCGACGAGCGGCTACGCGTTGCTGGGGGACCTGACCTTCCTCCACGACGTCAACGGTCTGCTGATCGGGCCGGCGGAACGACGACCCGACCTGACCCTGGTGGTCGTCAACGACGACGGTGGCGGGATCTTCGAACTGCTCGAACAGGGCGAGCCCGACTCCCGGCACGGTTTCGAGCGGGTGTTCGGAACACCGCACGGCGCTGACCTCGGCGCACTCTGCGCCGGGTACGGCGTCCCCCACACGAGGGCGCGCGACCGCGAGGAGTTCGCGGCCGCCCTGGCGACGGTGCGCGGACTCCGCGTGGTGGAGGTGCGGGTCGACCGGGGCCGGCTCCGCGACCTCCACGACCGGCTGCGGGCGGCCGTGCGCCGAGCGCTCCCCGAGAGGTGAGGATCCGGCCGGTCCGCGCCCCGAGACGTGGTCCGTCCGGGGGCCGACGTGTCCGGCCGGGCGGCGGCACCGCCGACTAGACTTCGCTGCCGTGCCCGAGAAGCGTGACGCACCCCGCGGAGCGAGGTGGGGCGGGTTGTCCCGACCCCGCAGGTGGTCGGTGGTCGGTCTGGCGGTGACCGGGCTGCTCGGCACCCTGCTGGGTTCGCTGCTGGTCCTCGGAGCGTGGAGCAACGACCGGAACATCGACCAGAACCTGGGGGAGACCACGGCCGAGGTGCTCTCCGTGTCCGGTTTCCGCACGCTCGTGCGCTACCACGCCAGCGACGGCGCGGTCCACAGCCCGGCCACCGGAGTGCTCTACCCGGACGGCCTCGAACGCGGGAACCTCGTCCGGGTCGAGTACGACCAGGAGAACCCGGACCTCGTCCGGGTGGCCGGGCGGGGGTTCGGGCTCGGGGTGGTGCCCGTGGTGGGAGTGGTCACCGGGCTGTGGATCGTCCTGTGCCTGCTGATCTGGTGGCTGCGCCGCCCGATGCGGGCGGCGGCCGCCCCTGCCTGACCCCGTGTTCCTCAGCCCGTCGCCGCGAGCGGGGTCCGCTCGACCGGCTGGGGCCGGTGCGGGAGCAGGCGGTCGGCTGCCAGCCGCAGCGCCTCCCCCAACTCGTCCACCCGGGAGTCCGCCAGGACTACGGTCACCGGACTCCCGGTGACCACCACGTCGAGCACCGTCACCGGGGCGTGGCGCCACCGGTTCGTGCTGATCGACAGCGCCGCGGTCACCGCGCCGTGGTGGGAGGCCACCGCGCACCCGTCCGTCCGACTGCGCAGCCGCCCGGCGGCGAACCGGGCCTGCCCGTGGTCCAACGCGAGCTCGACCTGGCGGTCCCCGGACTCCGGCCACGCCGCCACGGTCACGATCACGAGGCTCCGCGCCGCGTCGGTCGCCACCCGGCACCGCACCGGGTAGCCGCGCAGCACGTCACGTGACTCCAGTACGAAGGGCAGCCCCACGTGGTGGTCCTGACGCGGACGGTGTGGACGGGTGGTGGCGTTCTCGCTCATGACAAGTCCCCCGACTGGTGAGCGTGGCTGATGAGGACCGGCGCCGCCGGTCGCCGCACTGTACGGGACGTTGTCACAGCCGGTGTTACATCGGTCACTCTCGGTGCGAGGGGTGGAACCTCACCCGGAGGCAGGTCAGCTCCGCGCTGGCGCGGGGAGCCCGGGCCAGGAGGTCGTCGAGCAGTTCGCACGCCCTCGCGTCGTGCCTGGTGCGGGTGGGGGCCGCGCGTTCGGCGAGTCGGAGGCAGCGGATGGCGTCGGCGTCCCGGCAACCGCCGGCCTGCCCCCAGGCCAACGCCTGGTCCAGGTGGTGCGCACCGAGGCGTTCCGGCGAGCCGAGGGCACCGGGGTCGACCCCCGACCGCCGGAACCGTTCGGCCGCGGCCGGCCCGTCGCCAGCCTCCGCCTCGGTGGCCAGCCGCCAGAGGGCGACGTTCGTCGGCCCCCAGTGCAGGCGGAGGAAGCCGCCCTCGCCCGTGCGCGCGGCCAGTGCCGCCGCCTCCTCGAGGTGCTCGGCCCCGGTGCCGCCGGTCCTGGCCTCGTGCAGGCCGGCCGCCAGGTGCACCATCCCGTACGCCTGGGCGACGCTGGTGTCCTCGGCCGTCGGGTCGGCCCTGGCCGCCACCTCGTCCACGGTCCGCTCCAGCAGCGCCCGTACCCGCCGGTGCGCGCCGAGCCGTTCGAGCGCGGTGCCGTACTGCCAGGCCGCGAAGGCGAGGTAGGCCGGCTCCTCCAGCCGCCGCGCGGCCCGGTAGCAGCGTCGGGCCGCCTCGCCGGCGAGTTCGGGGTGACCGAGGTTCCTGGTCAGGCTGAAGGCGACGTAGCAGGCCAACGCCAGGCCGCGCAGCGCCTGCCGCCGTTCCTCGTCCCGCCCGTGGGCGGCGACGACGTGCAGTTCGGTGAGCAACGGCGCCAGGCCGGCAGCCGAGGCCCCGTAGCGGGCGGCGTCCCGGTGCCTGTTGGCGCGGTGCGCCGAGGCGAGCAGTTCGGCGACCGGTCGGGTCTCCTGGTCGGGTGCGTCGTCGAGGTCGCAGCCGTAGAGGGCCGCGGTGATGGCCGGTAGGAGCGACAGCGCCGCCGTGCCGGAGGGATCGGCGGACGGGTGGGGTTCGCCGGTGAGGTCGACGGTGGAGCAGGACAGCGCCGAGGCGAGGGCGGTGAGGAGACCACTCCTGTCGAACCGGCGTTGACCCGACTCCAACAGCGCCAGGTACGGCCTGCTGATCCCGGCCCGCCTGGCGACGGCTTCCTGGGTGAGCCCCCGGCGGCGCCGGGTCACGCGCACGCGGTGTCCGATCTGGACCGGGTCGGCGCTCTCGTCCATCTGGCCACCCCCGGGTCGTCCGCCGTGGACGGCGCCCAGTCTAGGGCGGGCCACCCCCCGCGAGCGGGTGAAAGAGCTGCTCGCGAGGGTGGTCCGGCCAGTCCGACGGCGTCAGCCCAGCCAGAGGTGCCGGAGGGAGAACACCGAGAGCTCGGCGCGCAGCCGGCGGGAGAAGGGGAGCGGATCCCCGTACTCGCTGCCGTCCGAGCCGTTGGAGCCGACCTCCTTGAGGACGTGGTTGACCTGGGGGAGCCGGGTGTACCGGAGGGTCCCGGCGGGACGGTCGTCCAGCGCCGAGCGGACCTCGTCGACCATGGAGCAGGGGACCTGGATGTCGGAACCGGCGCAGGCCAGCAGCACGGGCACCTCGGCGGGGACCTCCCCGGCCAGCTCCCTGGGGTCGTGGTGGTCGGCGGTGACGAGGAAGCGGAGGCTGCTCGGGTGGAAGATGCCGAGGTAGTAGAACTCGGCGGGCATCCAGGGCGGTATCTCGCCCGTCTCGCGGATGGCCTCGACGGTGTCGTCGAGGGCGTCGAGCAGCGGCTCCACCCGGGACTCGGGGATCAGGCCCCGCCCGGGCCACTCCGGGATCTGCTCACGCAACTGGAGCTGGATGGTGGTGAGGTAGGGCAGGCTGGCGGGGGCGAGCAGCGCGAGCGAGGAGACCGAGGGCGCGGTCTCCTCCTGACCGTTCGCCAGCACCAGCGCGATCAGGCCCCCCTCGCTGTGCCCGACCACCATGAGCCGGTCGGGATCGACACCGGGCTGGTCGGCGAGGAACCCGAGGGCGTCGGCGGCGTGTTCGACGAACAGGTCGAACTCGAGCGAGGCCGGGTCGAGGTCGGGGTCGGCACCTGTCTCACCACTGCCGAACTTGTCGTACCGGAGGGTGGCGACCCCGCTGCCGGACAGCGTGTCCGCGACGGACAGCAGTGTGTTGGCCTCCAGGCCCGGCTGGTTCCCGTCGCGGTCGGTGGGACCGCTGCCGGGGATCAACAGCGCCGCTGGTCCCGGCCGGTCGGGGTTCTCGGGAAGCCGGAGGCTCCCGTGCAGGGTGGTGCCGTCCCTGGCGTCGACGGTGACGGACTGGTCGGGACCGATGGTGCCGGTCCGGCCGATCGCGGTGCTCTCGGTGGCGTGGGCCGTCACCGCGGGTGCCAGGCCGATCGCGGTGGCGAGGAGCGGCACGAGCGCTCGACGGCTCGCCACGCTCCTCGATGACCCGAAGTGGGGACGCCACTGGCGGCCCTCGGGCCGGGTCCGCCGCGCCGCGGAAGATCCAAGCACGCTCTTTCCCCCTGTCGTCGTGTCGCGGCTGGTCCGCCGACGAATAAAGAGATATCACATTTTTCTGGGGTTGGCGAGGGCCGCGGAGGAGGGGTGGTCGCCCGGCGCGGGGTGGGACCCGCGTTCCCGTCGGAGATCCGAGAAGGGGGTAGGTTGCCTCCGATCAAAGGTGATATCGGTCATGTCATTGGAGTCACACTGCGCCGTGTGACGCTTTCGTGAAGCTTTGTGGTCGGGGTCTCGAAAACGGCTGATGGCCAAGGCTCCCTGTGGTGCCTCCCACACCGTGGTCGCCGTCTCCGGCGGTCGGGGACGTTTCGGGGGCCGAATGGTTGCCTCGGTTCGGAGCCCGGTTTTCGGCAGTGGTGCCGGAGTCGCGGATTCGTCGGTACCGGGTCACTCGCTCCCGTTGGTGAGGTGGTCGACGTCCGGTTCGCGGCGCGGGCCAGGGCCAGCGGTGGTGGGAGTCGGGGCAGGTCGGGAGGCCTCCCGGGTGGGCATCTCGCGGGTCTGGAGGCGTCCTCCCACTGCCGGCGGCCTCATCCGATCCGGACGTCCCGAATGCCGCGCCAAGGGGGGAGCGGAGATGACCGAGTCTTCTCCTCCGCGACCGGTCCCCGAGTTCCGAGGCGGTGTTTGGGAATTCCTCAGGAGTTCCTGGAATTCGGCACGTGTCCGATTGGTGGGACGTTCCGGAAACCGTTCCTTCGCCAAGGTGGACGAGGAGATGAATTGTCGGGGGTGGTCGTGGGGAAAGGTGACCGTTCTTCGGCGGCCGTGCCCACCGAAGAACGGCGGGCGGGAAATGGGGGACTTCGGAGGAATGGTTCTCCCGTATCCCGCCCGACTTCGAGCCGTGTGAACCGGCGGGGTCGGGCGGGCCGGCTGTCACCGACCGTGTCCGGTGGGCGCGGGGTGGCACGTACCCTGTCCTCGTGCCGAGGGCTGGACTGGACAAGCAACCGCGAGACGTCGCCGAGATGTTCGACGGCGTCGCTCAGCACTACGACCGGACCAACACGGTCCTGGCGTTCGGCATGGACCGGCGCTGGCGGAACCTGATGGTCCGCGCCCTGGACCCGCGCCCTGGCGAGCGCATCCTGGACCTCGCCGCCGGCACCGGCGTCTCGACGGCCCAACTGGCCAGGTCAGGTGCTTTCACGGTCGCCGCTGACTTCTCCATCGGGATGCTGCGCCGTGGTCAGTTCCGCCGGCTCCCGATGGTCGCGGCCGACGCCCTGCGCCTCCCCTTCGCCGACGCGGCGTTCGACGGTGCCACCATCTCGTTCGGCCTGCGCAACGTGGCCGACACCGACCAGGCGTTGCGGGAGCTGGCCAGGGTCGTGCGTCCGGGAGGGCGGCTGGTGATCTGCGAGTTCTCCACGCCCACCTGGCGCCCCTTCCGGGTGGTGTACCAGAACTACCTGATCCGGGCGTTGCCCAGGATCGCCCGCCTCGTGTCCTCCAACCCCGACGCCTACGTCTACCTCTCGGAGTCCATCCGGGACTGGCCTGACCAGCGGGCGCTCGCGGAGCGGGTGGCGGAGGCCGGCTGGGACGACGTGGCCTGGCGCAACAGCGTCGGTGGCGCGGTGGCCCTGCACCGGGCGGTCCGCCCCTCCTGACGCCGAGGAGGCGCTCCGGCGCGCCTGGGTGGGCACCGGTCGGCGCGGGCTCGGTACGTAGCCGTGCGAGGCATTGACCTAGACTCGGGTTCCAGTTAGTGAATTGATTCACAAGGAGCGAGTCGTGACCCAGCAGCCCCACAGCCGCGAGACCACCGGGCCCACAGCCGAGGCCGCAGCGGGGGCGGTCCCGCTCCGACGCCGACCGGAGGAGGACGCCGACGTCATCGTCGTCGGGGCCGGTCCGGCCGGTTCCGCCGTCGCGACCCACCTGGCCAGGGCGGGCCTCGACGTGCTGATGCTGGAGAAGAGCACCTTCCCCCGGGAGAAGGTGTGCGGCGACGGCCTGACGCCGCGCGGTGTCAAGGAGCTCATCGACCTCGGGGTGGACACCCGCGAGGAGGCTGGCTGGTTGCACAACCGGGGCCTCCGGGTCGTGGGCGGCGGCGTGCGGATGGAACTCGCCTGGCCGGAGCTGGCCAGCTACCCGCCCTACGGGGTCGTGCGCCCGAGGCAGGACTTCGACGACATGTTGGCCAGGCACGCCCAGGCGGCCGGAGCTCGGCTCAACCAGGCCACCACGGTGGTGTCGGCGATCACCGACGACCGCACCGGCCGAGTGGTCGGTGTCCGCGCCAAGGTGGGGCGGGAACGCACCGAGGTCAGCTACCGCGCACCCCTGACCATCGCCTGCGATGGCGTGTCGGCGCGGCTCGCGCTCTCGGTGGGGTTGGAGAAGCGCGACGACCGCCCGATGGGCGTCGCCGTGCGGCGCTACTACACCAGCCCCCGCACCACCGACGACTACCTGGAGTCCCACCTGGAGCTGTGGGACCGGAGCGACCCGGCGAACCCTCGGCTGCTGCCGGGCTACGGGTGGCTGTTCGGGATGGGTGACGGCACGGTCAACGCCGGCCTGGGCATCCTGTCCACGTCGAAGGCCTACGGGCGCACCGACTACCGGGCCCTGATGCGGTCCTGGCTCGACGGGACCCCGGAGGAGTGGGGATTCCGGGAGGACAACGCGGTCGGCAAGGTGGGTGGCGCCGCCCTCCCGATGGGCTTCAACCGGGTGCCCCACTACCGCGACGGCCTGCTGCTCGTCGGGGACGCCGGGGGCATGGTCAACCCGTTCAACGGTGAGGGCATCGCCTACGCGATGCAGTCCGCGAAGCTCGCCGCCGACTGCGTCGTCCACGCGCTCTCCCGCCCCACGCCGGCCTCCCGCGAGCACGCCCTCTCCCGCTACCCCGTCGCCCTGCGGCAGCAGCTGGGCGGCTACTACCGCCTCGGCAACATCTTCAGCAAGTTGATCGGCAACCCCGTGATCATGCGCACGGCCACCAAGTACGGCCTGCCGATCGAGACGCTGATGCGCCTGGTCCTCAAGCTGCTCGCCGGCCTGTACGACCCCAAGGACGGCGACGCCTTCGACCGGATGATCAGCGCGGCGGTCCGGATGAGCCCGAGCGCCTGACCGCCGGGGGAGGTCCGTGCCTCCCGCCTGCTCCGTTCGGCCCAGTGCGAACCCGAGGAGCGCGGCGTCGGCCGGGGAGTGTCGCGGAGAACACAGTCCCGGCTGCCGCCAGGGCTCCGACCTCGACCGACGCTGGTGGTGGTCACGCATCGTGCTGGCCGGAACCGGTCCGGGTCCTCCCGCCCCGTGGGTGTCGGGACGTGCTGGTCCGTCGCGCTGACGGGCCCGGACCGTCGAGGCGTTTCTCCTGATCACGGAGCTGGCAGGTCGTGGGCGCCCCGTCGGGCGCCCGCCACGTGGCGGGTGGCTCCGACGAGGCGGGCGGGCCGTTTCCGGCCCGCCCGCGCGGGGTGACCCCCGCCGGCGGGGGGAGGTACCGAACACGCTCTGTTGGTTGAAAGGGGCAGTAATTGCGTCTTTACTGCCTTCCGCGGGTGGTTACGGTCCTGGCGGAAGTCCGGCGGGCGCCGGTCTCACTCGGGAGAGTGATGCCGGGAGGGACTACTTAGGCTCGCCTAAGAAGTTTTTGTGAAATAGCCACCCTTAGGGTTCGTTCGGGCGGCGGCTCTGCCGCCGGGAGTGGCGAGGATGAAAGGACGGCGACGTGTTGGAGTCCTACCTCCCCCTCGTGTTGCTGTTCGTACTGGCAACCGGGTTCGCGGTGTTCTCGGTCTCGGTCGCGCCGCTTGTTGGTCCCCGCCGGTACAACAGGGCCAAGCTCGACGCCTACGAGTGCGGGATCGAACCCTCGCCGGTGCCGGTCGCCGGCGGCGGTCGAATTCCGGTCAAGTTCTACCTGACCGGAATGCTGTTCATCCTGTTCGACGTCGAGGTCGTCTTCATGTACCCCTACGCCGTCGCCGCCGGCGGGCTGGGGGTCTTCGGGCTGGTGGCCGTCGGGGTCTTCCTGCTCGCCGTGACCATCGCCTTCGTCTACGAATGGCGCCTCGGCGGCTTGGACTGGGACTAGGTCGGCGAGCGGGGAGGACACGCGAGAGTCATGGGACTGGAAGAGAAGCTGCCGAGCGGGGTCCTGCTGACCACCGTCGAGAAGCTGGTCAACTGGAGCCGGAAGACGTCGATGTGGCCGGCCACCTTCGGGCTGGCCTGCTGCGCCATCGAGATGATGACCTCCGGTGGGGCGCGCTACGACATCGCCAGGTTCGGGATGGAGCGGTTCAGCGCCACACCGAGGCAGGCCGACCTGATGATCGTCGCGGGGCGGGTGAGCCAGAAGATGGCGCCGGTGCTGCGCCAGATCTACGACCAGATGCCCGAGCCGCGCTGGGTGCTGGCGATGGGCGTGTGCTCCTCCTCGGGCGGCATGTTCAACAACTACGCGATCGTGCAGGGCGTCGACCACGTCGTGCCGGTGGACATGTACCTGCCTGGCTGTCCGCCCCGGCCCGAGGCGCTGCTCGACGCCATCCTGAAGCTGCACGCCAAGGTCATGGACGAGCCGCTCGGTCCGAAGCGCGCCGCCGCGCTCGCCGAGAGCGGGCACCGCACCGAGCTGATCCCGTCGTCCGTCCGCTACGCGAAGAAGAAGTGAGCGGTGGTTTGCCGTGAGCGATGACGAGACCGACCGCAAGATCCCGGTCAGGGGACCGCTCGCCGGGGAGTCCCCGCCGAGCGCCGCCGAACTGTCACCCCAGGAGGAGGCCGAGCACGAGGCCCGGGGTGGCGTCGTGGCCGGCAGGTCGCGGCAGGGCATGTTCGGTGTCCGGGGCTCGGGTGACACCAGCGGGTACGGCGGGCTCCGACTTCCCGCCCACGTCCCGCAGCCGGCCCAACGCCCCTACGGCGACTGGTTCGACGACTTCACCGACGACCTCCTCGCGGCGATGGAGGACAACGGGATCCCGGCGGAGGCCATCCAACAGGTCACCGTCGACCGGGGTGAGATCACCTACTACGTCCGGCGCGAGGACCTGCTCCCGCTGTGCCGGGTGCTGCGCGACGACGCCTCGCTCCGGTTCGAACTGTGCAGCTCGGTGTCCGGAGTGGACTACGGGCCCGAGGTCCCGCAGCGGCTGCACTCCGTCTACCACCTGACCTCGATGACCTTCCGGCGCCGCATCCGGCTGGAGGTCACGCTCGAGGTCGACGACCCGCACGTGCCGAGCGTGGTGGAGGTGTACCCCACCGCCGACTGGCAGGAGCGCGAGACCTGGGACATGTTCGGCATCGTCTACGACGGACACCCGGCCCTGACGCGGATCCTGATGCCCGACGACTGGGACGGTCACCCGCAGCGCAAGGACTACCCGCTCGGCGGGATTCCGGTGGAGTACAAGGGCGCCGAGATACCGCCGCCTGATCAGCGGAGGGCGTACTCATGAGTCACGAACGGCTTGCCGACGTCACGACCGGCACCGACACCGCCGTGGGCGAGGGGCGGGACCCCTACGCCGCCGAGCGACGCACCACCGAGGGACCGGTCTACACGGTCACGGGCGGCGACTGGGACGAGCTGCCCAGCGCCCCGGGGCACGACGAGCGCATCGTCATCAACATGGGCCCGCAGCACCCCTCGACCCACGGTGTCCTGCGGCTCGTCCTCGAACTGGAGGGCGAGACCGTCACCCAGTCCCGGTTGGTGATCGGGTACCTGCACACCGGGATCGAGAAGAACACCGAGTACCGGACCTGGACCCAGGCCGTCACGTTCATCACGCGGATGGACTACCTGGCGCCGCTGCACAACGAGACCGCCTACTGCATGGCGGTCGAGAAGCTGCTGGGCACCGAGGCACCGCGCCGGGCGCAGATCATCAGGGTGCTGCTCATGGAGCTGAACCGCATCAGCTCCCACCTGGTCTTCCTCGCGACCGGCGGCATGGAGCTCGGCTCCACGACCGGCATGGTCTTCGGGTTCCGGGAGCGTGAGGAGGTCCTGCACCTGCTCGAGTTCCTGACCGGGCTGCGGATGAACCACGCCTTCGTCCGGCCCGGTGGGGTCGCGCAGGACCTGCCCATCGGCTACGGCGAGAAGATCCGCGACTTCCTCAAGGTCATGCGCGGGCGTGTCCCGGACTACCACCGCATGTTCACCGGCCAGCCCATCTGGCAGCGCCGCCTCAAGGGGGTCGGCCACCTGCCGCTGGACGGCGCGATCGCGCTCGGTGCGACCGGCCCGATCCTGCGGTCCGCCGGACTGGCCTGGGACCTGCGGAAGATCCAGCCGTACTGCGGCTACGAGGAGTACGACTTCGAGGTCCCCACCTCCTACGACGCCGACTGCTTCGCCCGCTACCTGCTGCGGGTCGAGGAGATCGACCAGTCGTTGGGGATCGTCGAGCAGACCCTGGCCAAGCTCGCCGAGACCGAGGGTGACCCGGTCATGGTCGAGGACGGCAAGATCGCCTGGCCGGCCAAGCTCAGCATCGGCCCCGACGGGCTCGGGAACTCCCTCGAACACGTGCGCAAGATCATGGGCCAGTCGATGGAGTCCCTCATCCACCACTTCAAACTGGTCACCGAGGGCTTCGACGTGCCTCCCGGCCAGGTCTACGTCCCCGTCGAATCGCCTCGTGGCGAACTCGGCTACCACGTCGTGTCCGACGGCGGTACCCGACCGCTGCGGGTGCACGTGCGCGAACCCAGCTTCGTGAACCTCCAGTCAATGCCAGCGATGACCGAGGGCGGCCTGGTGGCCGACGTGATCGCCTCGGTCGCCTCCATCGACCCGGTCATGGGTGGTGTGGACCGATGACGATCCAGCACGACAAGCCCGGAACGCCCCAGGGCCCGTCCGGACCCGAGCCGACGGGCTCCCCGTTCGACGAGCTGACCGACGAGCGGGCCCGCCAGCTCGTCGCCCGGTACCCGGTCGCCCGGTCCGCCCTGCTCCCGCTGCTGCACCTGGTGCAGTCGGTGGAAGGGCACGTCAGCCAGGCGGGCATCGAGTTCTGCGCCCGCCACCTCGACCTCAGCGCGGCCGAGGTGAGCGCCGTCGCCACCTTCTACACGATGTACAAGCGGAAGCCGTGCGGCGAGCACCTCGTCAGCGTCTGCACCAACACGCTGTGCGCGGCCCTTGGCGGCGACGACATCTACGCCCGCCTGCGCGGCGAACTGGGCGTCGGCCACGAGGAGACCGCAGGGGAACCCGGCACCCCGGGTTCGGTGACCCTCGAACACGCGGAGTGCCTCGCGGCCTGCGACCTCGGCCCGGTCCTCCAGGTCAACTACGAGTACTTCGACAACCAGACGCCCGACTCGGCCAGCGAGCTGGTGTCCAGGCTCCGCGCCGGGGAGCGACCGGAGCCGACCCGGGGAGCGCCCCTCACGGACTTCCGCCAGGCGGAGCTCCAACTGGCCGGCTTCTTCGAGGGCCGGGACAGCGACGTGGAGGCACCGTCCACCGCCCCCGAGACGGTGCGCGGCGCCCGGATCGCGGCCGAGAAGGGCTGGACCGCCCCGGCGATGCCGGACGAGGCGGAGCTGCCCCCGGTTCCGGAGAAGAAGTAGGGGAGTGGACGGACGATGAGCGAACCGACACCGGGCACGGGCGTGGCACCACTGACCCCGGTCCTGACGCGGCGCTGGCTCTCCCCCAGGTCCTGGAGCCTGCGCACCTACGAGCAGCTGGAGGGGTACTCGGCGCTGCGCCGCGCGCTCGGCGCGCACCCCGACCAGCTCATCCAGCTGATCAAGGACTCCGGCCTGCGGGGTCGGGGTGGTGCCGGCTTCCCGACCGGGATGAAGTGGGGCTTCATTCCCCAGGGGGACGGCAAGCCCCACTACCTGGTGATCAACGCGGACGAGGGCGAGCCGGGGACCTGCAAGGACATCCCCCTGATGATGGCCGACCCGCACTCGCTCATCGAGGGCGTCATCATCACCGCCTACGCCATCAGGGCCAACTTCGCGGCGATCTACGTACGCGGTGAGGTGCTGCACTGCATCCGGCGGCTGAACGCCGCCGTGCGCGACGCACGCGAGGCGGGCTACCTCGGCAAGGACATCCTGGGCAGCGGATTCGACCTCGACGTCGTCGTGCACGCCGGCGCCGGCGCCTACATCTGCGGCGAGGAGACCGCCCTGCTGGACTCCCTGGAGGGGCGACGCGGGCAGCCCAGGCTCAAGCCGCCGTTCCCGGCGACCGCCGGCCTGTACGCCTCGCCCACCGTGGTGAACAACGTCGAGACCATCGCCAGCGTTCCCTACATCGTCAACGGCGGTTCGGACTGGTTCCGGACGATGGGACGTGACCGCTCACCGGGTCCGAAGATCTACTCCATCTCCGGCCACGTCGAGCGCCCCGGCCAGTACGAGGCCCCGATGGGCACCACGCTGCGCCAGCTGCTGGAGCTCGCCGGTGGCATGAAGGACGGGGTACCGCTCAAGTTCTGGACTCCGGGCGGCTCCTCCACCCCGCTGTTCACCAGCGAGCACCTCGACGTCCCGCTCGACTTCGAGGGCGCGTCCGAGGCGGGTTCCATGCTGGGCACCACGGCGGTGCAGGTCTTCAACGAGACCGTCTCCGTGCCCTGGGCCGTGATGAAGTGGACCGAGTTCTACAAGCACGAGTCCTGCGGCAAGTGCACCCCGTGCCGGGAGGGCACCTACTGGCTGGCCCAGACGCTGCAACGGATGGTGCGCGGCGAGGGGACCGAGTCCGACATCGACACGCTGCTCGACGTCTGCGACAACATCCTCGGCCGGTCGTTCTGCGCGCTCGGTGACGGTGCGGTCAGCCCGATCACGAGCGGCATCAAGTACTTCAAGCACGAGTTCCTCGAGCTGTGCGAGAAGAACAGGACAGGCAAGGCGGACCGCTCCGCCGACGCCGCGTTGGCAGGAGCGCACTGATGACGGTTGCCCCTGAGAAGAAGCCCAGCTCGGAGAACCCGGTGCCCGAGGGCCACGTCCGGCTGACGATCGACGACATCGAGGTCGACGCCCCCAAGGGTGAACTGCTGATCCGCACGGCGGAGCGGCTGGGCATCGTGGTGCCCCGGTTCTGCGACCACCCGCTCCTCGAACCGGCTGGCGCCTGCCGCCAGTGCCTGGTCGACGTGGAGATGGGTGGGCGGAAGATGCCCAAACCCCAGGCCTCCTGCACCATGACGGTGGCCGACGGGATGGTCGTCAACACCCAGCGGACCTCGCCCGTGGCCGACAAGGCGCAGCAGGGTGTGATGGAGCTCCTGCTCATCAACCACCCGCTGGACTGCCCGATCTGCGACAAGGGCGGGGAGTGCCCCCTTCAGAACCAGGCGCTCAAGCACGGTCGCACCGACTCCCGGTTCGAGGAGCGCAAGCGGACGTTCCCCAAGCCGATCAAGGTCACCGAACAGGTCCTGCTGGACCGGGAGCGCTGCGTGCTGTGCCAGCGCTGCACCCGGTTCTCCAAGGAGATCGCCGGCGACCGCTTCCTCGACCTGCTGGAACGGGGTGCCGAGCAGCAGGTCGGGACGGCCGTGACGGCCGACATCGACGGGACCGCGCCGAGGGAGCAGAGCTACTTCTCCGGCAACACCATCCAGATCTGCCCGGTCGGCGCGCTCACCAGCGCCGCCTACCGGTTCCGCGCCCGGCCGTTCGACCTGGTCTCCACCCCGGGTGTCTGCGAGCACTGCTCCTCCGGCTGCGCCGAGCGCACCGACTGGCGCCGGGGCAAGGTCACCAGGAAGCTCGCCGGCGACGACCCCGAGGTCAACGAGGAGTGGCTCTGCGACAAGGGCCGCTTCGCCTTCCGTTACACCACCGCCGCCGACCGGATCCAGCGGCCGATGGTGCGGGACGCCGAGACCGGTGAGCTCCGCGCCACCTCCTGGACCGAGGCGCTGCGGGTCGCGGCGGACGGTCTGCTCCGAGCCAGGGAACGCGGGGTGGGCGTGCTCACCGGCGGCCGGCTCACCGTGGAGGACGCCTACGCCTACTCGAAGTTCGCCAGGGTGGCGCTGGGGACCAACGACATCGACTTCCGGGCCAGGGCCCACTCCGCCGAGGAACTCGACTTCCTCGCCTCCTCCGTGGTCGGTACCTCCCCGGAGACCGGCGGGGTGACCTTCGCCGGCATCGAGAAGGCACCGACCGTGCTGTGCGTCGCCTTCGAACCGGAGGAGGAGGCGCCCATCGTCTTCCTGCGGTTGCGGAAGGCGGCGAGGCGCGGTGGGACGAAGGTCTTCCACCTGGGGCAGTGGACCTCCCCGGCGGTGACCAAGACCACCACCCAGCTCGCCACCTCGCGGGCGCTGCCGGGCGGCGGCCTGCTGGCCTGCGCCCCCGGCGGGGAGGCCGCGTCCCTGGAGGCGCTGCCCCGCCACGCGGCCGACGTCGAGGAGGCCCTGAGCGCTCCGGGTGCCGTGATCCTGGTCGGGGAACGCGCCGCCGAGGTGCCGGGCCTGCCCTCCGCGGTGCTGCGTGCCGCGCAACGCACCGGAGCGCGGGTCGCCTGGGTTCCCCGCCGAGCCGGGGAGCGCGGCGCACTCGCCGCCGGTGCCGTCCCCACGCTGCTCCCAGGCGGCCGCCCGGTGACCGACGCCGAGGCCAGGGCCGAGGTCGAGCAGGCCTGGGGCCTGGACGCCGGCACCCTCCCCTCGACCCCGGGCCGCGACACCGACGGGATCCTGCGGGCGGCGGCGGCCGGGGAGCTCGACGCCCTGGTCGTCGGCGGTGTCGATCCCCACGACCTGCCCGATCCCGCCCTCGCCGAACGGGCGCTGGCCGAGGTGGGCTTCGTCGTCAGCCTCGAACTGCGCGAGAGCGCGGTGACCAGGGTCGCGGACGTGGTCCTCCCGGTGGCGCCCACCGTGGAGAAGGCGGGGACCTTCCTGAACTGGGAGGGACGCCGACGCACCTTCGGGACCACCATCGACGGCACCGGAGCCCTGCCCGACTGCCGGGTCCTGGACACCTTGGCGGTCGAGATGGACGCCGACCTGTTCACCCAGACCCCGAGCGCCGCGGCCGGTGACCTGGATCGCCTTGGCACCCACACGGGTAGCTCGCTCCCGGCGCCGACCGTGACCGCCGGCGCTCCGCCGGCCCCCCGGCCCGAGGGGCCGGGGCGGCGGCAGGCGGTCCTGGCCACCTGGCGGCAGCTGCTGGACCGCGGTTCGCTCCAGGAGGGCGAGCCGCAGCTGGCGGACACCGCCCGTCCCACCGTCGCCCGGCTCTCGCCCGCCACCGGTGAGCGACTCGGCCTGGCGGTCGGGGATCCGGTCACGGTCAGCACGGACCGGGGCTCGGTCACCCTGCCCGCCGAGCTCGCGGACCTCCCCGACGACGTGGTGTGGCTGCCGGCGAACTCCGGTCCGTCCAGGGTTCGAGGAACTCTCGGAGCCGGCCACGGCTCACTGGTCACCGTCAGCGGCGCCGAGAACCGCACCGCGGGCGTCGAGAACGGAGGAGGCCGATGAGCCCCACGGCCGAGCTCATCGCGAACGACCCGATCTGGCTGACCATCGTGAAGATGGTCGCGATCTTCGCCATGCTGATGGTCATCACCATCCTCATGATCTGGGCGGAACGCCGGATCATCGGGCGGATGCAGAACAGGCCGGGCCCCAACCGGGCCGGCCCGTTCGGCATCCTCCAGTCGGTCGGTGACGCGCTGAAGCTGGCGTTCAAGGAGGACATCCGGCCCGCCCTGGCGGACAAGTGGGTGTACTTCCTCGCCCCGATCGTCGCCGCGATCCCCGCCTTCCTCGCCTTCGCCGTGATCCCGATCGGCGGCGAGGTCTCCATCTTCGGCCACACCACGGCCCTCCAACTGGCCGACGTGCCAGCCGGGGTCCTGGTGGTCCTGGCCTGCGCCTCCGTCGGCGTCTACGGCATCCTGCTCGGCGGCTGGGCCTCGGGCTCGCCGTACCCGCTGCTCGGCGCGCTGCGGTCCGCGGCCCAGGTGATCTCCTACGAGATCGCGATGGGACTGGCGATCGTGACGGTGGTCCTCTACTCGGGCTCGCTGTACACCTCGCAGATCGTCGCGGCCCAGGCGGAGCAGGGGTGGTTCGTCTTCCTGCTGCCGGTGCCGTTCCTCATCTACGTCATCTCGATGGTCGGTGAGACGAACCGGGCGCCCTTCGACCTCCCCGAGGCCGAGTCCGAGCTGGTCGGTGGCTTCCACACCGAGTACTCGTCGCTGAAGTTCGCCATGTTCTTCCTCGCCGAGTACGTGAACATGACGACGGTCTCCGCGCTCGCGACCACGATGTTCCTCGGTGGCTGGCACGCGCCCTTCGGGTTGGGGTCGGTCGCCGACGGCATGTTCAACACCGGCTGGTGGCCGTTGTTGTGGTTCCTCCTGAAGACCTTCGCCTTCCTGTTCCTGTTCATCTGGCTCCGGGCGGCGCTCCCCCGGTTCCGCTACGACCAGTTCATGCACCTGGGCTGGAAGGTCCTCGTGCCGGTCGCGTTGCTGTGGTTCGTGCTGGTCGCCGCGATCCGCGCGTTGAGCAGCGAGGGCGTCACCACCACCCAGTTCATGATCGCCTTCGCGATCACCCTGGTCGTGCTGGTCGCCGCGACCTTCCTCATCCCCGACCGGCGGGTCGAGGAGGAGACCGGGCCGAGGTTGTCCGGCGGGAACTTCCCCGTTCCGCCGCTGGACCTGGAGGTACCCGAGCGGCCGAAGCGGCGGCCGGCGGCCACCCAGACCCGTGAGCGCGCCGCGATCGGCGCGGGCACCTCAGCACTCGGGGCCGGCGCCGCGCTCGCCGACGACGAGCCCACGGGCGGCGACGACACCGAGGGCACAGCAGCCGACCGGCCCGACGCCGGTCAGTCCGGAGTTGACACGCGGGACCGTGCCAGCTCCGCGAAGGAGGACGGCAATGGGACTGTTTGACCCCCTCAAGGGTTTCGGGGTCACCTTCTCGACGATGTTCAAGAAGGTCGCCACCGAGGAGTACCCGGAGGTCCCGAAGATCCCGGCGGCCCGCTTCCACGGCAGGCACCAGCTCAACCGGCACCCGGACGGGCTGGAGAAGTGCGTGGGCTGCGAGCTGTGCGCGTGGGCCTGCCCGGCGGACGCCATCTTCGTCGAGGGCGGGGACAACACGGAGGAGGCCCGGTTCTCGCCCGGCGAGCGGTACGGAGCCGACTACCAGATCAACTACCTGCGTTGCATCGGCTGCGGCCTGTGCGTGGAGGCCTGCCCGACCCGGTCGCTGACGATGATCACCGACTTCGAGTTGGCCAACGACAACCGCCAGGACCTGATCTACACGAAGGAACAGCTCCTCGCTCCGCTGCTGCCCGGCATGGAGCAGCCGCCGCACCCGATGCGGCTCGGCGAGGACGAGCAGGACTACTACGTCCACGGCCCCGAGCTGGCCAGGCGGGCGGGTGTCCCGGAGGGAAGCACTGTGGAGACCGGCTCTGAGGAGGCCCGGCGGTGAGCCTGGCAACACTCGCGAGTCAGCTCGGCGCGGCCGCGTCCGCGTCGGGCCCGCTGCTGGCCCAGGCCGGTACGCCGGTGTCCGGACCCGAGGTCATCGGAATCGGCGAGACCATCGCGTTCTGGATCCTCGGCCCGCTGGCCCTGGCTGGCGCGCTGGGCATGGTGTTCGCGCGGAACGCGGTGCACTCCGCGCTCTGGCTGGTGCTGACCATGCTCTCGCTCGGTGTCGTGTACATGGTGCAGCAGGCCCCGTTCCTCGGGATCGTGCAGATCATCGTGTACACCGGCGCGATCATGATGCTGTTCCTGTTCGTGCTGATGCTGGTCGGCCGGGACAGCGCGGACTCCGTGGTCGAGGTGATCCGGGGCCAACGGCTGCTCGCGACGCTGTTCGGCGTGGGTTTCGCCGTGCTGGTGGTCGGAGCGGTCGCCAGGTCCCTCGGCACCGTGGAGTCGGCGGGGTTGGGCGCGGTGAACGCCGTGCAGGACGGGAACGTGACCGGGCTGGGCAACCTGCTCTTCACCGACTACGTGTTCCCCTTCGAGCTCACCGGCGCGCTGCTGGTGGTCGCGACGGTGGGCGCGCTGATGTTCGTCCTGGCCGACAAGCGGTCGGCGCCGCCGCGCAAGTCCCAGCGCGAGCAGGCCGACGAACGGTTCCGGGGTGACAAGCCCCGGGTCTCGCCACTGCCCGGGCCCGGCGTGTTCGCCACCGCCAACTCGGTCGCGGTGCCGGCGCTGCTGCCCGACGGTTCGGTCGCGCCGGAGTCGCTCTCCGAGATCATCGAGTCCACCGCGGTGCGCACGCTCGACGCGGACCGGGCGAGTGTCGCCGGCGGTGCCGGCGAACCCGGCGCCCGCGCGTTGACGACGGGCTCCCCGGAGGACGCGGACGCCGAGGACGCGGAGCCGACGGGGGCTGACGCGGCGGGGCCGGAGGCCCCGGCGGCGGAGGACACGGACCGGAAGACCGGCTCCGACACGGGGGAAGAGGAGGGTAGGGCGTGACACCGACGTACTACCTGCTGCTGTCGGCTCTGCTCTTCACCATCGGAGCCGTCGGCGTGCTGGTCCGGCGCAACGCGATCGTGGTGTTCATGTGCGTGGAGCTGATGCTCAACGCGGTCAACCTGTCGCTGGTGACCTTCGCGAGGATCAACGGGGAGCTCGACGGCCAGATCATGGCCTTCTTCGTCATGGTCGTCGCGGCTGCCGAGGTGGTGGTCGGACTGGCGATCATCATGTCGATCTTCAAGACGCGCCGGTCGGCCTCGGTCGACGACGCCAACCTGTTGAAGTACTGAGGGGTCGACGTTGGAGACGTTCCTGGCTGTCCAAGAGCCGCTCGCCGCGTCGGGCGTGGCCGAGTACGGCTGGCTGCTGATCGCGCTGCCGCTGTTCGGGGCGGCGGTGCTGCTGCTGGGTGGCAGGCGGACCAACGCCTGGGGCCACCTGCTCGGTTGCGCCACCGTCATCGCCGCCTTCGTCTACGGGCTGGCGTTGTTCCTGTCGATGACCGGCATGCCGGCCGACGAACGCGTGCGGGAACTGCACCTGTTCGACTGGATCCCGGTGAACGCGCTGAACGTCGAGTTCGGCCTGCGCATCGACCCGCTGTCCATGGTGTTCGTCCTGCTCATCACCGGTGTGGGTGCGCTCATCCACATCTACTCCGTCGGCTACATGAGCCACGACCAGGCGGGCCGGACCGGAGCGGACAACACCGAGCGCCGGCGCTTCTTCGCGTACCTGAACCTCTTCGTCGGCGCCATGCTCATCCTGGTGCTCGGCAACAGCTTCGTGACGCTGTACCTGGGCTGGGAGGGTGTCGGCCTCGCCTCCTACCTGCTGATCGCGTTCTGGCAGCACCGGCCAGCAGCGGCGACCGCCGCGAAGAAGGCCTTCCTGATGAACCGGGTCGGCGACGTCGGCCTGGCGCTGGCGATCTTCCTGATGTTCGCCGAGCTGGGGACCACCCAGTACACGGAGGTCTTCGCCAGGGCCGGCGAGATGCCGACCGGTGTCCTGCTGGCGATCGCCCTGCTGCTCCTCCTGGGTGCCTGCGGCAAGTCCGGTCAGTTCCCGCTCCAGGCGTGGCTCCCCGACGCGATGGAGGGCCCGACCCCGGTGTCGGCGCTCATCCACGCGGCGACGATGGTCACCGCCGGTGTCTACCTGATCGCCCGGTCCAACCCGATCTACAACCTCACCGAGGACGGCCGCCTGGTCGTCACCATCATCGGCGCGCTCACACTGCTGATCGGCGCGATCATCGGGTGCGCCTACGACGACATCAAGAAGGTGCTCGCCTACTCCACGGTGAGCCAGATCGGCTACATGATCCTCGCCGTCGGCCTGGGGCCGGCCGGGTACGCGCTCGGTATCTTCCACCTGCTCACCCACGGCTTCTTCAAGGCGGGGCTGTTCCTCGGGGCCGGTTCGGTCATGCACGGCATGAACGACGAGGTGAACATGCGCCGCTTCGGCGGGCTGGCGAAGCACATGCCGATCACCTTCGTCACCTTCGGGCTCGGCTACCTGGCCCTGATCGGGTTCCCGTTCCTCTCCGGCTACTTCTCCAAGGACGAGATCGTCGCGGCCGCCTTCGCCCAGGAGGGCTGGCGGGGCTGGGTCTTCGGCGGGGCCGCCGCGCTGGGCGCCGCGCTGACCGCCTTCTACATGACCCGCCTGATGCTGATGACCTTCTTCGGCGAGAAGCGCTGGAAGGGGCAGAAGTCGGCGGACGGCCGCGAGTACCACCCGCACGAGTCGCCGGCGAGCATGACCGTGCCGATGATCGTGCTGGCCTTCGGCTCGGTGTTCGGCGGGGTGCTGCTGTACTCGGGTGACCGCCTGCTCGGCTGGCTGGAACCCTCGCTCGGCGCCGTGGCCCACGCCGAGGGCGGCGCGTTGCCGCACTCGGTGATCCCGTTCCTGGTGGTCGGTCTCTCGGCCGTCGGCGTGCTGCTGGCCTGGTTGCTGGTGGGACGCCGCCCGGTTCCCGCCACCGCACCGGCCCAGGTGTCGTTCCCGGTCCGCGCGGCGCGGGCCGACCTCTACGGCAACGCGCTCAACGAGACGTTGTTCGCCCGCCCGGGCACCTGGCTCACCAGGGCGCTCGTCTACGTGGACAACAGGGGTGTCGACGGGCTGGTGAACGGGATCGCCGCCCTGCTCGGCGGCAGCTCCGGCCGGTTGCGACGCGCCCAGACCGGTTTCGTCCGGTCCTACGCGCTGAGCATCCTGGGTGGAGCGGTCCTGCTCACCGCGGCGCTGCTGATGGTGAGGTTCACGTGACCGGACAAGTCAGGAGCGTCCAGCGACGCATGCGTGGTGACAACCGGCCCGGCGCACGGGCCCACGATCGGTATCCAGTGAGGACGACGCGTCCGGTGGCCGGCTTGCCGGCCGGGACCGGCCCCGTCGGTGGGGAGGACCAGTGAGCGGTTCGGTATTGCTCCTCGCGCTACTCTTCCTGCCCCTGCTCGGCGCGCTGGTCGTGGCGTTCCTGCGCTCCGACGACCGGGTGGCCAAGGGTGTCGCGCTCGGTTTCTCGATCGCCGAGCTCGCCCTGGTCATCGCCGCCTGGGCGGCGTACGACCCGGCCGGTGACCCGATCCAGCTGAGCAGCTCGGCGGAGTGGATCCCGCAGTTCGGTGTGCACTTCGCGGTCGGGGTGGACGGCATCGCGCTCGTCATGATCGCGTTGATCGGAATCCTGGTCCCGATCGTCATCGGCGGGTCGTGGAACGACCGGCTGCCCGAGGAACGCACCGCGGCGGGTTTCTACTCGCTGATCCTGCTGATGCAGGCGCTGATGGTGGGTGTGTTCGCCGCCACGGACGTGCTGCTCTTCTACGTGCTCTTCGAAGCGGTGCTGGTGCCGATGTACTTCCTCATCGGCCGGTTCGGTGGGGCTCGGCGGCAGTACGCGGCGGTCAAGTTCTTCCTGTACTCGCTGCTCGGCGGCCTGATCATGCTGGCCTCCGTGATCGGCGTGTACGTGGTGAGCGGCAACCAGCTCGGCAGCGGCACCTTCGACTGGGAGACGCTGGTCGCCACGGTGTCCACGGCGGACACGAGCACCCAGATCTGGTTGTTCCTCGGCTTCTTCATCGCCTTCGCGATCAAGGCTCCCCTGGTGCCGTTGCACACGTGGCTGCCGGACGCCGGTGCCGAGGCGCCGATCGGCGTCGGGGTGCTGTTGGTCGGTGTGCTGGACAAGATCGGCACCTACGGTTTCCTGCGGTACTGCCTGCCGATGTTCCCCGACGCCAGTCGGGAGCTCGCACCGCTGGTGCTGGTGCTCGCGGTGGCGGGCGTCATCTACGGCGCCCTGCTCGCGGTGGGCCAGGACGACATGAAGCGGTTCGTGTCCTACACGTCGGTGGCGCACTTCGGGTTCATCGCCCTCGGTGTGTTCGCCTTCACCAGCCAGGCCCAGGCGGGCGCCGTGCTGTACATGGTCAACCACGGCATCGCCACCGGCATGCTGTTCCTGGTGGTCGGCATGGTCATCGCCAGGGGTGGCTCTCGCAACATCAGCGACTACGGCGGGTTGGCGAAGCTGACGCCGGTGCTCGCCGGCATGTTCGTCGTCGCTGGTCTCGCCTCGCTGGCCCTGCCGGGCACGAACTCCTTCGTCAGCGAGTTCCTGGTGCTCATCGGCGCGTTCCCGACGCAGCCGGTGTTCACCGTGATCGCGGCGGTCGGCATGATCCTGGCGGCGTTGTACGTGCTGTGGGTGTACCAGCGGGTCATGCAGGGACCGCTGCGCGGCAACGCGGTCCTGGGGCTGGCCGGCGGCCCGGGCGCGGCCGGGGACCCGTCCTCGGAGGGGCTGGCCGCCAGGCTCGCGAGCAAGGTTCCGGACCTGAGTCGTCGGGAGCTGGCGGTGCTGGCGCCGTTGGTGGCGCTGGTGCTGTTCCTCGGTGTGTACCCCCAGCCGGTGCTGGACGTGATCACACCTTCTGTTGACGCGACGCTGACGGAGCTCGGCGTCACGGACCCGGTGCAGGAAGGCAACTGACGTGGGGATGAGCCTGTCACCAATGTTCCAGGCCACGCTCGGCTCCCAGGATGTCGCGCAGTCGGCGGTGAACATCCCGGAGATCGACTGGCAGGCGATCTCGCCGGTCGTGGTGGTGTTCGTCGCCGCCTGCCTCAGCGTGCTGGTCGAGGCGTTCCTTCCGAGGGAGCGCCGGTGGTCGGTGCAGGTCACGCTGTCGCTGCTCACCGTCGTGGTCGCGGGTCTCGCGCTCGGCCTCTACGTGAACTCGGACGCCGTCGTCGGCACCGGGGGCATCACGGTCGCGGGGCAGGCCGTTCCGTTGTTCTCCGCCGACTACCCGGCGTTGTTCCTGTGGGGCACCCTGCTGGCGCTGTCCTTCGGGGCGCTGTTGCTGATCGCCGACCGTTCGGTGGACGGCGGGGCCTTCGCCAGCCCCGTCCCGCCGGCCCCGGGGGGTGACCCCGTCCAGTACCAGGCGCCCGGTCGGCAGACCGAGGTGTTCCCGCTCGCGCTGTTCGCGCTCGGCGGCATGATGGTCTTCCTCGCGGCGAACGACCTGCTCACCATGTTCGTCGCCCTGGAGGTGCTCAGCCTCCCGCTCTACCTGATGTGCGGTCTGGCCCGGCGCCGGCGGCTCATCTCCCAGGAGTCGGCGGTCAAGTACTTCCTGCTGGGCGCGTTCTCCTCGGCGTTCTTCCTCTACGGTCTCGCGCTGCTCTACGGCTACGCGGGTTCCGTCCGCCTGGTCGACATCGCGGCAGCCACCGCCGGCACCGACCGCCCGGAGACCCTGCTCTACGCCGGCTTCGGCCTGCTGGTGGTCGGCCTGCTCTTCAAGGCCTCCATCGGCCCGTTCCACGCCTGGACGCCGGACGTGTACCAGGGCGCGCCGACCCCGGTGACCGCCTTCATGGCCGCGTGCACGAAGGTCGCCGCCTTCGGCGCCATCCTGCGGGTGCTGACCCTGGCGTTCGAGGCGAGCAGCTGGGAGTGGCGTGGCGTGCTGTGGGCGGTGGCCATCGTCTCGATGCTCATCGGCGCGGTGCTGGGCCTCACCCAGACCGACATGAAGCGGATGATCGCCTACTCCTCGATCGCGCACGCCGGGTTCCTGCTCGTGGGAGCCATCGCGATGACCGAGGACGGCCTGTCCGGCACGATGTTCTACCTGCTGGCCTACGGCTTCACCACGCTGGCGGCGTTCGGGATCATCACGCTGGTCCGGGACGGCAACGGCGAGGCCACGCACCTGTCCCAGTGGGCCGGGCTCGCGAAGCGGTCTCCGCTGGTCGCCGTGACCTTCGCGTTCCTGCTGCTGGCCCTGGCCGGGATTCCCATGACGAGTGGCTTCATGGGCAAGCTGGCGGTCTTCTCCGCCGCGATCGCCGACGGGATGGCCCCGTTGGTGGTCGTCGCCCTGCTGGCGAGCGCCATCGCGGCCTTCTTCTACCTGCGCGTCATCGTCCTGATGTACTTCAGCGAGCCGGCCCAGGACGGTCCGACGGTCAGTGTGCCCGGTGCCTTCACCACGGCGGCCATTACCCTCGGGGTCGTGGTCACGCTCCTGCTGGGCGTGCTCCCGGCGTTCGCCCTGGACTGGGCAAGTGTGGGCGGGTTCGTGTCGTAGGCGCGCGGGCCCCTGGTGAGAAGGCGGCGTTGACGTGTCGAGTAGTGCGCGGACCGGTTCGGGCGGCGAGAGATTCTCCTCCCTGAACATCGAGGACCCAGGGCTTTCCTCGGCCCTGGGTTCCGGGCTGCGGGAAGTGGAAGCGCTCCTCCGGGAGTTGTTGCGCAGCGAGGTCGCCCTGATCTCGGAGACCTCGCACCACCTCTTCGAGGCGGGGGGCAAGCGGTTCCGGCCGCTGTTCACCCTGCTGGCGGCCCAGTTCGGTCGGGGCATCAACGAGGACGTGGTCAAGGCCGCCGCGGCCGTGGAACTCGTGCACCTCGCGAGCCTGTACCACGACGACGTGATGGACGAGGCCAGCATGCGGCGCGGGGCGCCGAGCGCCAACGCCCGCTGGGACAACTCGATCGCGATCCTCACCGGGGACTTCCTGTTCGCCAGGGCCTCCTACCTGGTCGCCGACCTCGGGGTCGAGGCGGCGAGGATCATCGCCTCGACTTTCGGGGAGCTGGTCACCGGGCAGATGCGGGAGAGCACGGGGCCCGCCGCCGGGGCGGACCGGGTCTCGCACTACCTCACGGTCATCGCCGAGAAGACGGGGTCGCTGATCGCGACTTCGGGGCAGTACGGGGGGATGCTCTCCGGTGCCGCCGAGGCCGAGGTCCGGGCGCTGCGCCGGTTGGGCGAGCTCGTCGGCAGCATGTTCCAGATCTCCGATGACGTGATCGACATCGACTCTCCGGCGACCGAGTCGGGGAAGACGCCCGGAACGGACCTGCGGGAGGGCGTGCTCACCCTGCCGATGCTCTACGCCCTGGGCGACGAGAACGGCCAGGGTCGGTTGACGGAGCTGTTGCGGGGCCCGCTGACCGACGACCGCCAGGTGGCCGAGGCGTTGGAGCTGCTCCGCGCCTCGGACGGCCTGCGCAAGGCCCGGGAAACCCTCGCCGACTACGCGCGCCAGGCCCGTGCCCAGCTGGACACGCTGCCGAAGGGGGCGGCGAACGACGCGCTGGGCGACCTCATCGACTACATGCAGGCGCGAACGACCTGACCCGGCAGGGCGGCACGTGACATGGCCGGGCCCCGGACGGCGTTGGAGCCGCCTCCTCCGTCCCCGGGGCGGGAGTTCCGGACGGGCCGTCGACGTCCCGTTCCTCGGGGCTGGCGCCCGCTGCTGGTAGTTGGTCCGGAGCCGCGCGCCGACTCGGGCCGCGCGGCCGGGTAGGGCGAGGATTCGCCGCCGGGGTAGGGACGTCCCCGCGCCGCCCGTGCGAGCGGGGACGAGCGCGCCAGGGTGGGAGCCACGCGGGGGCGTGCCCCGATCGACGTCCCTGCCGGGGCCGCCGCGGGTGCCCGCTCGGCGTTGCCCGTTGGCGGGCCGGCGTCCGCCACTCGGGAACGGCGTGCGACCTCCGGTGGTCTGGGCGGGCCGTCGACACCGCGACGTCTCCCGCGCGGTGGGACGGAGGGTCGGCTCAGCTCGATCTGGGGCGCACGCGCCCGACGCACCAGACCGGGGAGCGGCCGTCGAGCACGAGGTCCCGGGCCCTGACCACCGTTCCCAGGACGTCGTCGGCCGACGTGGTCGCCCCGCGGTGCCGGCACACCGGACGCCGCCGGGCGGGGCCCGCGAGCGACGGACCAGCGGGCATCCGCCGGCGGGTCCGAGGATTCCCCTGCAGCGCCCGGCCTCCCGACACGTCGTCGTGGCCGCCGGCTCGGATCCCCGCGCCCGTCGAGGTGACCGTTCCCACACACGGGACCGGGTCGGGAGGGTCGGGCGCAGTCCGGGGCCGACCGCTCACACCGGTGGGAGCGCAGCCGTTGCCGCCCGGTTCCTCCTCCTGGTCCGACGCGAGGACAGCAGGCTGTCCACCGTGAACACCAGGAGCGCCAGCCACACGATGCCGAAGCCCGACCAGCGCGCCGCGGACATCGGTTCGCCGTCGACGACGAGACCGTAGACGAGCATCAGGGTCGGCGCCAGGTACTGGAGCATCCCCAGCAGGGTGAGCGGGATGCGGCGGGCCGCCCCGTTGAACAGCAACAGCGGCACGGCGGTGGCCGGGCCCGCGAGCACCAGCAGCAGGGCGTGGCCCACCCCCTCGCCGACGAACGTCGCCACGCCGGCGAGTTGGGCCCACACCAGGAATCCGAGCGCCAGCGGCGCCATCAGCGCGCTCTCCGTCATCACGCTCGTCGCGGCCCCGAGCGTGACGGTCTTCTTCAGCAGCCCGTAGAGGCCGAAGGTGATCGCCAGGCTGACGGCCAGCACCGGGGGCTGGCCGTAGTCGACGGTCAGCACGAGGACCGCGCAGAACCCGATGGCCAACGCCACCCACTGGCCGGGCCGCAGGCGTTCCCGGAGCACGGCCATCCCCAACAGCACGCTCACCAACGGGTTGATGAAGTAGCCGAGGGAGACGTCGACCGTCTGCCCGGACTGGACACCGATGACGTACAGCCCCCAGTTCACGGTGATGAGGGCGCTCGCTCCCAGGACCATCGCCCACTGTCGCGGGGGGAGCGTCCGCAGCGGCCGCCACCACCCGAAGACGAGGCCGGCCCCGCCGAGCATCACGAAGGTCCACAGGAGGCGGTGGGCGAGCACCTCGAGGGAGCCCGCGGCGGCGAGGAGTGCCCAGAAGGCGGGGAGGACCCCCCAGACCAGGTATGCGGCGACCCCGAAGAGCGTGCCGCTGCGGACCGTTCCGTCGCCACCGCCGCGACCGCCGCTGTCCTCGGCCCGCGTTCCACCCTCCACGATGCTCGCTGACACCGCGCCAACATACGCCTGGAGGAAGGGGCAGCGCTCGTTCCGGTGGGAGACACGACGACGTGAGTGCGCCTGAGGTGGAGTTTCCGGTGAATTGCCTACTCACTGGTGCACAACTCACACCTTCGAGTGAGATCAACTGCGCGTTGGGTAGCGTATGCGGGGCCTTGCGGGTTCGGGTCCCGCCAACGTGGCCGTCGCTGTCCGACCGCCGGGTGTCCGGTTCGAGGGGCCGTCGGACGCGCGGAGCCGCCGTCGACGTGGGCCGAACACGTGGAGCCGTGTTGGCGCGGTGCGGTGCCGGCGCGGTTGGGGGCGCCAGCGTTGCCGTGCGCTAGGAGGAACTTCCTGTGACGTCGATTTTCGGGCAGGTCTGGCTGTGGAGCCTGCTCGCCTTCCTGCTGGGAGCACTGGCCACCTGGCTGTTGCTCGTGCGTCCCGTGCAGCGGAGGCTCAACCGGATCACGAGCGGCGGGGGCGCCACCGAGGACGGGCAGTCCTCGGCCGACCCACCGTCGGAGGTGGAGATCAGCTCGGACGACGTCTTCGCGGGACTGCGGGAGGGTCCGTCCCAGGCGGCGTCGCCGGACGAACCGTTCGAGGACCCCTGGGAGAACGAACGTCAGCCCGCACCCGCCGGTGACGCGGCGGACCAGCGGTCCCCGGGTTCGGGGACCCTGGTGTCCCCACCCGTGTCGACCGAGCCGGAGCCCCCGGCCTCCGGTGCGGGTCCCACCGAGCGCGGGGCGGACGAGGGAGCGTCGGCGTGGTCCCCCGCCTCGGCGCGAGGTGGGTCCCCGCCCGCCGCCGCCGCCGAGCAGACCGCCGTCATCCCGCCCGTTCCCGCCGACGACCGCCCCGTGGGCGCTCCGGAGCGGACCGGTCGTGCCGCCCAGGACGACGCCGAGCGGACCGGCAAGTTCCTCCCCGTCACCGGAGGAGGGGACCGACCGGTCGAGGCGAGCGGGCGCACCGGTCGGCTGGACGCTCGACCCCGCCCGACCCGCAGGGGCCCGGTGGACGATCCCGCGGACATCGAACTGTCGGACCCGACCCCCGGGGGCGCGGCGGAACCGGGGTTCCCGACGACGGAGCCGGCCCCGGCTCCGGGAGGCGGTTCGGCCGCCACGGCTCCGGCCGACGGGGATGACCTGGACGCCGCCTGGCCCGCGCACGACTACGAGCCGACCGGTACTCCGGACCGACCGGCGGTCGACCCCGCCGAGGGGCGCACCGACTTCTTCCGCCGACCTGACTTCTCCGAGGACGGCACGGGGGGTCGGAAGCCGGCGGCGGCGGTCAGCCAGAACGACGAGGTCGAGGAGATGGCCTGGCCGGCCGAGGACGACGACGCGCCCGCCTTCCCGGAGGAGGAGACGCCGGAGCCGGCAGCCGGGGCGGTGCCGCCGGCCCCCGCGCCGAGCCAGCCCACCGACGGCGACCAGGGCGAGACCAGCGTCATCCCGGCGATCCGGCAGGACGTCGCACCCGACACACCACGACGGAACCCGACGTCGCGCGAGGAGCGCGGCGGGAGCACGCCCAAGCCACCCCGCCCGGCGACCACCGGGCCGAACCGAACGGACGACGTGGAAACCCAGCACAGCACCGCGCCCGCAGCCGACCCGGCCCCGAGGGAGGCGACGCGCGACGGGGAACGGGCGCGCAGTCTCTTCGAGCCGGTGCTCGACCCTGAGGAGTTCGCCGACTCGGGGCTGCCCCGCCGCGCCGGCGACGGCAACCCCAACCCCTCGGCCGGTGGCGACTTCATCTGGTTCGACGAGAAGAACCAGGCCTGAGGCCTGGTGGGAGCCAGCGGCTCGGCGGGGCCGGGTACCGACCACCGAGCCGGGCTCCCCGCCGCCCGCGACGCCCAACGGGAGGCGGCTCGACCTGCCCCCGGGCGGCCGACCCCGCACCGGGAGGAACGGGCGCGCCGGCACCCGACGTCCCCGGGCCGCGGTCTCTCCGGCACCCGGCCGGGTGGTTCAGCCGAGCACCTGCCAGGTGTCGTTCCCACGCAGCAGCGCGGCCAGGTCGCCCGGCTTCGACTCCTGGGCCAGCCGCACCTGCTCCCTGGCCAGGTCGTCGTAGGTCGGACGGCTCACGGACCGGAAGATCCCGGTCGGGGTGTGCTCCAGGTCCTGCCCGCCGAGCCGGGACAACGCGAACGCGTAACCCGGGTCGGTGCGGCTGGCGTCGTGCACGACCACGGCGTCCTCACCCACCTCGGAGACCTTGCGGACGCGCAGTTCGAAGCCGTCCTGGACGACACCGAACTCGCCATCCGGCCCGAACCGGATCGGCTCGCCGTCCCGCAGCGGGACGATGCGCCGCTCCCGCTCACCCGGATCCTTGAGCACGTCGAACGCGCCATCGTTGAAGATCGGGCAGTTCTGGTAGATCTCGACGAGGGCGCTGCCCCGGTGCTCCGCCGCCGCCCGCAGGACCTCGGTCAGTTGCTTGCGGTCGGAGTCCATCGCCCGGGCGACGAAGGTCGCCTCCGCGCCCAACGCCAACGAGACCGGGTTGAACGGGTGGTCCAGCGAGCCGGCCGGGGTGGACTTGGTGACCTTCCCCTGCTCCGAGGTCGGCGAGTACTGGCCCTTGGTGAGCCCGTAGATCCTGTTGTTGAACAACAGGATCTTCAGGTTGACGTTCCGGCGGAGCGTGTGGATCAGGTGGTTCCCGCCGATCGACAGCGCGTCACCGTCACCGGTGACCACCCACACCGACAGGTCGGGACGCGAGGTGGCCAACCCGGTGGCGATCGCGGGGGCGCGGCCGTGGATCGAGTGCACCCCGTAGGTGTTCAGGTAGTACGGGAAGCGGGAGGAGCAGCCGATGCCGGAGACGAAGACGGTGTTCTCCCGCTTCAGCCGCAGCTCGGGCAGGAAGGACCGCACCGCGGCGAGCACGGCGTAGTCCCCGCAACCCGGGCACCAGCGGACCTCCTGGTCCGAGGTGTAGCTCTTCGCGGTCTGCTTCTCGTCCGTGGTGGGGACTCCGGCGGTGCCACCGATCGAGGGCAGGCCGAGATCAACCGTGGTCACGCGTCCTCCTGACGTGATCCTGCGCGCCCGGTCCGGTGGACCGGGCGGCCCGAGGCGGGCTGGTCCGGTGTGTGGTGCGGTGCGCGGGACCCGTTCACGCGTGGGCCCCCTGGAGCACCTGGTCGAAGACCAACTGGAGCTCCTCGGCCTTGAACGGGAGACCCGCCACCTTGGTGTGGCTGACCACGTCGACGAGGTACCTGGCGCGCAGCAACGTCGCCAGCTGCCCGAGGTTCATCTCCGGCACGATCACCCGCCGGTAGCGCCCCAGCACGTCACCGAGGTTGGATGGCATCGGGTTGAGGTGGCGCAGGTGCGCCTGCGCGATCGGGGTCCCCGTCGCCCGGACCCGCCGACAGGCCGCTCCGATGGGCCCGTAGGTGGAGCCCCAGCCCAGGACCAGCACGTCAGCCACCCCGGAGGGGTCGTCGACCTCGATGTCCGGCACGGTGATGCCGTCGATCTTGGCCTGGCGGAGGCGCACCATCCGGTCGTGGTTGTCGGGGTCGTAGGAGATGTCCCCGCGCCCGTCGGACTTCTCCAGACCGCCGATGCGGTGTTCGAGGCCCGGCGTCCCCGGAACGGCCCACGGTCGCGCCAGCGTCTCCGGGTCCCGCAGGTAGGGCCAGAACTCGCCGGACCCGTCCGGGGCGTTGGGTTCGGTCGCGAACGGCACGCGGAGGTCGGGGAGCGCCGTGAGGTCCGGCAGCAACCACGGCTCGGAGCCGTTGGCGATGTACCCGTCGGAGAGCAGCAGCACCGGCGTGCGGTAGGTGAGCGCGATCCGGGTGGCCTCCAGCGCGACGTCGAAGCAGTCGGCGGGCGAGGACGGGGCCAGCACCGGCACGGGAGCCTCGCCGTTGCGCCCGTACATCGCCTGGAGCAGGTCGGCCTGCTCGGTCTTGGTCGGCAGTCCCGTGGACGGGCCGCCACGCTGGATGTCGCAGATCAGCAGCGGGAGCTCCGTCATCACGGCCAGCCCGATCGTCTCGGACTTGAGGGCGATGCCGGGCCCGGAGGTCGTGGTCACACCGAGGGCACCCCCGTAGGAGGCCCCCAACGCCGCCCCGATCCCGGCGATCTCGTCCTCGGCCTGGAACGTCGTCACCCCGAAGTTCTTGTGCTTGCTCAGCTCGTGCAGCACGTCGGAGGCGGGGGTGATCGGGTAGGTGCCGAGGAAGACGTCCAGCCCGGACCGTTGGCCGGCGGCCACGATCCCGTAGGCCAACGCCAGGTTCCCCGTGATCTGGCGGTAGGTGCCGGGCGGTAGCTTCGCCGGCGCGACCTCGTAGGTCACCCCGAAGGCCTCGGTGGTCTCGCCGTAGTTCCAGCCGGTGCGGAACGCGAGGATGTTGGCTTCGGCGATCTCGGGGCGCCGCCGGAACTTCTCCCGGAGGAACCGTTCGGTGCCCTCCGTGGGGCGGTTGTACATCCAGGACAACAGGCCGAGCGCGAACATGTTCTTCGCCCGCTCGGCATCCTTCTTCGACAGCCCAGTCTCCTCCAGGGCGCCCCTGGTCAGGGACGCCATGGCGACCTCGTGCACCTGGAACCCGCCGAGCGAGCCGTCCTCCAACGGGTTCGACGAGTAACCGACCTTGGTCAGGTTCCGCTTGGTGAACTCGTCGGTGTTGAGGATCAGGATGCCGCCCTGCGGCAGGTCCCGGATGTTGGCCTTCAACGCGGCCGGGTTCATCGCGACCAGGACGTCGGGGCGGTCTCCCGGGGTGAGGATGTCGTAGTCCGCGAAGTGCAGCTGGAAGCTGGACACCCCCGGGAGCGTGCCGGCGGGGGCGCGGATCTCGGCGGGGAAGTTGGGCAGGGTGGCGAGGTCGTTGCCGAAGGCGGCGGCCTCGGAGGTGAAACGGTCGCCGGTGAGCTGCATCCCGTCGCCGGAGTCACCAGCGAACCGGATCACCACCCGGTCGAGTTTGTGAGCCTCTTTCGAGCGGGCCGGTAGGCCCTGGACGCCGTCCGGGAGCGCGGCTGCGCCGTTCCCGGCGGGACCGTCGCCGCCGTGGCCGGTCACGGTCATGTCTTCGCAGTCCTTAGCGTTGTTGGGGTGGCGGCCGTCGCCGCTCTCGACGCGTTTCCTCCAGTCGAGAGTAGCCGCTGATCGGTTGGCCACCGGAGGCCGAGCAACGGTTCGTTCACCATCCGGACACCGGTGTCCGGAACGCCACGGCCCGCCGCCGTGGCCAGCCGGACCCCCGGCTTCGTCCATTGGCACGATAAGGACAACCTTACTAGCCAGCCGGGTTAGTGAATCCGGTCACTTGCTCGACTGACGTCGTGACCCTCGGCGTTCACCGGACCCCGGGGAGTGGTCGCGCGGTCGTCGCGTCGTGGAGGGGGCCGGCGGGCACGCCGGCGCCCCCTCAGGAGGACGGTGCGGTTCGCCCGTCTGGTTGCGGGGGGCGCTCCAGGAGGGTCGACAGCACCACGGTCGAGACGGTGCGGTCGACGATGTCCACCGCCCGCAGGCGTTCCAGCGCCGTCTCGAGGTGGTGGATGCTCGCGGCCCGCAGGTGCACGATGGCGTCGGCCGCTCCCGACACGGTGTAGGCGGCCACGATCTCCGGGAGCGGTTCGAGGCTGCTCCTGATCCGTCCCGGCGTCACGTTGCCGTTGCAGTGCACCTCGACGAAGGCCTCCGTGCCCCAGCCGAGGGCCTCCGGGTCGACCACGGCGGTGAAGCCCCGCAGGATGCCCAGGTCGAGCAGTTTGTCCACCCGCCGCTTCACCGCGGGCGCCGAGAGCCCCACCACCGCGCCGATGTCCGCGTAACTCGATCGGGCATCGGCGACCATGCGTGAAACGATTCGTTGGTCAATCTCATCCATGCGAAACATTCTGCCGGTAAAAACGCAACGCAGCGGCGTTGTTCGTAGTATCTGGCGGGATTTACATTTCGTTCATGTCGTCCATCACCTCGGGTGCTCCCGTTTCCGCCGCCGCTCCGGTCGCCAGTGGCGCCACGCCCAGCCAGGTGCTGTCCCAACCGGCCGAACGGCGGAGCACGACGACCGATCGCCAGGAGGCCCCCCGCCGGTACCTGATGTGCCCTCCCGCGCATTTCGAGGTGAGCTACGCCATCAACCCGTGGATGGACCCCGCCGCCCCGGTCAGCCGGGAGCGGGCCCTCGACCAGTGGCACGCGCTGCGCCGCGTCTACGAGGGACTCGGGCACCGGGTCGAGGTGATCGACCCCGTCGAGGGGCTGCCGGACATGGTGTTCGCCGCGAACTCCGGGACGGTGGTCGGCGGCCGGGTGCTGGGCGCGCGGTTCCGGTCGGCCGAGCGGGCCGACGAGGCGGCGCACTACCGGCGCTGGTTCGAGGCCAACGGCTACGCCGACGTGACGATGCCGGTGCACGTCAACGAGGCGGAAGGGGACCTCACCTGGACCGGACGCCTGCTGCTGGCCGGAACGGGATTCCGCACCGAACTCGCCGCGCACGCGGAGGCACAGGAGGCCCTGGGCGTCCCGGTGGTGTCCCTGCGCCTGGTCGACCCCCGGCTGTACCACCTGGACACCGCGCTCTTCGTGCTCGACGACCAGGGGCCCGACCCCCTGATCGCCTACTACCCGCCGGCCTTCTCCCCCGGATCACGCCAGGTCCTCGAACGCCTCTTCCCGGACGCGGTGATCGCGGACGACACCGACGCCCGGTGCCTCGGGCTCAACGGGGTGTCCGACGGCCGCCACGTCGTGCTGCCCCTCGAGGCCACCAACCTGGCCGCACGGGTCGCGCTGCGCGGGTTCGACCCCGTCCTCGTCGACGTCAGCGAACTCCGCAAGGCTGGCGGGGGGCCCAAGTGCTGCACGATGGAGCTGCGGGACTGAGGCGGACCGGCGTCGGACCGGAGTCGACGTCGCGCCCCGGGAGGCGCGCCTGGCCGACACGGGCCGGCCGGCCCGCGCGCCGGCCGGCCCCACCCGTCAGAGCATGCCCGCCTCGGCCAGCTTGTCGGCCAGGCAGGTGTCGTACACGGGGTCGTACAGCTTGCCGCCGGTGACCGCGCCGACCACGACGGTGGTCGCGCAGACGTGGTTCTCCACCTCGGTCCCCAGCCGGTCGAGCGCCGGGTCCAGCCGGTTCCCCGCCTCGGCGGCGAAGGCGGCCGGGGCGCCGGCGGCGAGCAGACCGGCAACCGCGGCGGAGACCGTTCCAAACTGCTTCAACACTGTGATGACCTCTTCGTCCGGGACATGGCCACGCCGCCATCCGGCGGGAAGCCCTGGATGATCAAGAGGTCAAACGTAGTGGCGGCCGCTCGCCCCTCGGCCTGTCCTGACCGCATCGAGTGGATCTCTTCGCCCGTCCAGGTGAGGGGCGGGCAGCGAGTTCCCTCGGCTCGCCGAACCCCGGACTTCGTGCTCCGCTCCCCGGCGGCCGGCCGTGAGAGGCTGACCGTCATGGTCACCGCCCGCCGCATCGCCCCGATCCTCCCCGTCCGCGACCTGCTCGCCGCGATGGAGCACTACCGGACGCTCGGCTTCGAGGTGGCGGCCCACGACGACGCCAGCTACGCCTTCGCCCAGCGGGACGAGGTCGAGATCCACCTCACCCCCGTGGTGGGGCACGACCCGGCGACCAGCGCCGGCGCCGCCTACCTCTACGTCGACGACGCCGCCGCGCTCGCCGCCGCCTGGGAGGCGAGCTCCTCCCTCGGCACCACCCGGCCGCCGGTCGCCACCGACCACGGGCTCCTGGAGGGCGCGCACGTCGACCCCGACGGCAACCTGATCCGGTTCGGCTCCCCGCTGCCCCCACCGGGCTGACCACCCCCCACCCCTCCGGCCGGTCACCTCCGCCGAGCGAGTCCGGCGGCTCACCGCCGGGTCCCCGGCCGCCCACCCCGCCTACGCTGTCGCCTCGTGACCACCACCCCACTCCGACTCGGCCCACCCGCACCTCGGCGGACATCGCTGTCGTGGGAGGGGCGGTTCCGGGTCACCGTGCTCGACCTGGGGCTCGCCTGCTGCGGTGTCGAGGTGATGGCGGCACTCCACGAGGAGGGCGCCCCCACCGAACCAGACGCCACCGAACCCCCGGACCTCCCCATCGGGTGGGTGCTGGTGGTGTCCGGGACGGTCACCGACGTGATGCTCCCCGCCGTGCTGGCCACCTACGCCGAACTACCGGAGCCCCGCTACGTCCTCTCGGTCGGAGCCTGCAGCAACACCGGCGGCCCCTACTGGGACTCCTACAGCGTCACCAAGGGCATCGACCAGTTGCTCCCGGTCCACGTCGCGGTCCCCGGCTGCCCGCCCCGCCCCGACGCCGTGCTGGGCGGACTGCGCGCCCTCCACCGGATGCTCACCGAGGGCGCGACACCCGGCACGGCCAGCGCGCCGGGCACATCCGAGGGGGACACCGCATGAGGGCCGGATCCGCGGAGCTCGCCGAGGAGCTGTCGCGACACCTGACGGACGCCGAGATCTCCTCGGAGTTCGGCCAGCACGCGGTGTCCGTGCCGCTCACCAGCTGGCCCGGCGCGGCCCTCGCCGCCCGCGACCTCCTCGGATGCGCCCTCTTCGACTGGCTCGGCGCGGAGGACGACGGTGCCCCCACCGAGGAACCAGGGCGGGCACACCGCGTCACCCTGCACGTCGTGGACCCCGCGCGCCGCCTCGGGCTGCTGCTCCGCACCCAGGTGGTGTCCGGCGGAACCCTGCCCAGCCTGCACCAGGTGTGGGACGGCGCCGCCTGGCACGAACGGGAGCTCGCGGAGATGTTCGGGCTCGACGTGACCGGGCTGGCGACACCACCGCTGTTGCTGGCCCCCTCCTTCGTTGGCCACCCCCTGCGGAAGGACTTCGTGCTGGCCTCCCGGGCCACCCGCCCCTGGCCCGGAGCTCCGGAGCCGGGGGAGTCCACCGCCGACGCCGCGACGGGCGGCCGGCGGCGCGGCACGCCGCCGGGCGTGCCGGACCCGTCGTGGGGACCCAGGAGGGAAGGACCGTGAGCGGCGTGCGGCCGACGACCGACAGCGGAACCGGTCCGGGGGACACCACCGGCACCCACGGCGGGCGCTCGGGGGTCCCGGCGCGATCCCGGGGCGCCATCGCCCTCGTGGAGGCGAACTGCACCGTCTGCATGCTGTGCGCCCGCGAGTGCCCGGACTGGTGCATCCACATCGAGTCCCACACGGAGACGCTCCCGCAGCCGGGACGGGCGCGGGACCGCAGGCAACCGGTGCTCGACCGGTTCGCCATCGACTACGGACAGTGCCTGTACTGCGGGATCTGCGTCGAGGTCTGCCCCTTCGACGCCCTCCACTGGGCCGAGACCCACGACTACCCGGGGACCGGGGGCGCTGGCGGACTGGGAGCGACGTCGGAGCTGGTGGCGGAGCGGGACGACCTGACGGCCTCGGTCGCCGCCGTCCCTCCTCCCCCGCCGCTGGACGACGGAGCGGAACCACCTCCCGAGCGAACGGGACCTCGGTCACAGAAAGTGAGTGGGGGAACGTCCGGTCGGCCCAGCACGTTGTTCGGACGGACGTAACCGCACCGGCAGTCGAGTGATCCGGCGGAGGCGATACGACGTGCACAAGCATTGGAACGGGCTGAAGACCGCGCTGCTCCTCGGCGGCCTCAGCGCGCTCATCATCGTCGTCGCGGGTGTGATCGGAGCGCGGACCGGCCTGCTGATCGGTCTGGTGTTGGCGCTGGCCGTGAACGGCTACGCCTACTTCAACTCCGACAAGCTCGCCCTGCGCGCCATGCGCGCCAGGCCCGTCTCCGAGGCGGAACAACCGGCGATGTACCGGATCGTCCGGGAGCTGGCCACCAGCGCCCGGCAGCCGATGCCGCGGCTCTACGTGAGCCCCACCGAGGCACCCAACGCCTTCGCCACCGGCCGCAACCCGCGCAACGCCGCGGTCTGCTGCACCACCGGCATCCTGCGCCTGCTGGACGAACGGGAACTGCGCGGCGTGCTGGGCCACGAGCTCTCCCACGTCTACAACCGGGACATCCTCATCTCCTCGGTCGCCGGCGCGCTCGCCAGCGTGGTGACCTTCCTGGCGAACTTCGCCATGTTCTTCGGCGCCTTCGGCGGCAACGGCAACCGCTCGAACCCCTTCGCGTTGCTGCTCATCGCGCTGCTCGGCCCGATCGCCGCCGCCGTCGTCCAGATGGCGGTGAGCCGGTCGCGCGAGTACCAGGCGGACGCCTCCGGCGCGGAGCTGACCGGTGACCCGCTCGCCCTCGCCTCCGCGCTGCGGAAGCTGGAACGGGGTACCCGGGAGGCGCCACTCGCTCCGGAACCCCGGCTCGTGTCCGAGTCGCACCTGATGATCGCCAACCCGTTCCGCCCGGGGGAGGGGATGGCCAGGATGTTCTCCACCCACCCCCCCATCGACGACCGGGTTCGCCGACTCGAGCAACTCGCCGGCCGGCAACTGCCCTGGTGAGGCGGGCTGGCTCCGAGGCCGGCGCGCCTCGGGCCGCCAGCTCGGGGGAGGGGAGCCCTCAGCCGTCGAGGATGCCCCGCGCGACGTCCATCACGTAGCGGCCGTACCCGGACTTGGCGAGCGTGACCCCCAGCGCGTGGCACGCCTCGGCGTCGATGTACCCCATGCGCAGCGCGATCTCCTCGAGGCAGGCGATCCGGACGCCCTGTCGGGCCTCCAGCACCTGGACGAACTGCCCCGCCGCCAACATCGCGTCGTGCGTCCCGGTGTCCAGCCAGGCGAAGCCGCGCCCCAGGTCCACCAGCTGGGCGCGGCCCTCCCGCAGGTAGGCGAGGTTCACGTCGGTGATCTCCAGCTCGCCCCTCGGTGACGGCGTGAGCTGCTTGGCGATCTCGATCACGTCGTTGTCGTAGAAGTACAACCCGGTGATCGCCTTGTTCGACTTCGGCGTGAGCGGTTTCTCCTCGATCGAGAGCAACCGGCCGTGCGCGTCGACCTCGCCGACGCCGTACCGTTCCGGGTCCTGCACCGGGTAACCGAACAACACGCACCCGTCCACCGAGGCGGAGTGCCTGCTCAGCAGTCGGGGCAGCCCGTGCCCGTAGAAGATGTTGTCGCCCAGCACCAGGGCGACGTCGTCCTCACCGATGAAGTCGGCCCCGATCAGGAACGCCTCGGCGAGCCCGTTGGGCTCCGGCTGCACCGCGTACTCGAAGCGCAGGCCCAGCTGCTGGCCGTCGCCCAGCAGCCGGCGGAACAGCGGGAGGTCCTGGGGAGTCGAGATGATCAGGATCTCCCTGACTCCGGCGAGCATCAACACCGAGATCGGGTAGTAGATCATCGGCTTGTCGTAGACCGGCAACAACTGCTTGGACACCGCCTGGGTGATCGGGTGCAGTCGGGTACCGCTGCCGCCGGCAAGCACAATCCCCTTCACGGTGCCAGGACGTTACCCGCTCGCGCCGCGTCGCGGCACCGCCCGATTGCCGAAGTCACCGCACAGCCGTCCTCCGGCGAGACCGGGTTCCCCGCGCCACCCACGGGAGGACGAGCGGCGCGTGGCGCCTGCCCGGGCCGCCTCGGACGCTCATCGGCGGCAGGAGACCAGGCGCGCACCCGACGAGGGCGGGCGACGAGCACCGCCACCGCACCCTGGTCGCCTGGACCGCCTGACCAGGACGACCGGGGGCGGCGCTGGCCTACCGGTAGTTGGTGAACTGGAGCGCGATGTCGAAGTCGGCTTCCTTGAGCAGGGTGATGGTCTTCTGGAGGTCGTCCTTCTTCTTGGCCGACACCCGGAGCTGCTCACCCTGGATCTGCGCCTGCACGCCCTTCGGGCCCTCGTCCCGGATCTTCTTGGCGATCTGCTTGGCCTTGTCGCTGGCGATGCCCTGGATGATCTTGCCAGTGACCTTGTGGACCTGCCCGGACAGGGCGGGGTCACCCACCTCGAACGCCTTCATCGAGATGCCCCGTTTGATGAGCTTCTCCTTGAAGACCTCGATCGCGGCCCGGCAGCGCTCCTCGGTCTCGGACTCGATCGTCACCGCCTCCTCGCCGGCCCAGGAGATCCTGGTCCCGGTCCCCCGGAAGTCGAAACGGCTCGACAGCTCCTTGGCCGCCTGGTTGAGCGCGTTGTCCACCTCCTGGCGGTCGACCTTGCTCACGACGTCGAATGACGCGTCCGCCACCTGGCCCCACCTCCGCGGTCGTGTGCCGACACGGCAGGGCGCCGCATCGCCTGTGGTGGCGCAAACCTACTAGGCGCGGTCGCTCCACCGTGTCGCACCCGCCCCTCCCGCCAGGGCCGATACCACCCGCGCGACGCCTCCTCCCCGCGCGGGAGGAATGGTGCGCGGCGGGCTTCCGCGAGCCGTGGCCGAGCGGGCGACACGCCGACCACAACCCCCGTGCGGGTACCACCGGTGGTGTGTGTATGCTCTGTGGCGTCGGATCGGGTGACGGTTCGGCAAGGCGGGTTGCCCGAGCGGCCAAAGGGAGCGGACTGTAAATCCGTCGCGCAAGCTACGAAGGTTCGAATCCTTCACCCGCCACACCAGCCAGAACGCCCCGGTGAGCTGCGAGAACAGCTGACCGGGGCGTTCGTGCGTCGTCCGCCGTGTCCGGCTCGCAGCGGCCGCTTGTGCCCAGTGCGTGCCCAAATCAGGGCGGCTGTGCCGAATACGTGCCGAAGTCCTCGGCCGCTGGGCGCCCCGGGCCGCCGCGATCCAGGCGGGCTCCACGCCGCCGTGCTGGGTCGGCAGGGCGCGACCTGGCTCCCTGGGGGTCACCATGTCCGGGCGGTCGCCGCAACGGCTGCTGGTGGTCGCGGCGCACTCGCGGGACGTGCGGGGAGCTCGGCGCCTGGTCGTGGGCCTCGCGGGCCTGGTCGACGGTGGCGGGGCGCGCCGCGACGAGACCAGTGCCCTCGGGGTGTTCCCGGGCGTGCCCGTGCTCGCACCTGCCCTCAGGGGACCATGATGACGCGACCGAGCCGCCCCCGTTCCTCGGCGCGGGCGTGGGCGGCGGCGGCCTCGCTGAGCGGGTAGACCCGGTCCACCGGAGCGGACAGCGCACCGGTGGCGACGTCACGGAGCATCGTGTCGAGCAGGGCGCGGGTCGCCGGTTCCGCCATGACACCCCCGAGGAAGCAGCCGATCAGCGTCAGCCGCCTGGCGAGGATCTGGAGGGTGTCGATGGCCGCCGATCCGCCGGACCTGCCGCCGACGAGCACGACACGACCACCGTCCTCGACGGCTCCGAGCCCGGCCAGCAGGGCGTCGCCGCCGACGGTGTCGATGAGGACGTGCGCGCCGTGGTCGAGCACGGCCCTCACCTGGTCGGCGATGGCGTGGGGACGCGGGACGACCGCGTCGGTGAGGCCGTGGGGGCGCAGCGCGTCGAGTGCGGCCGGGTCGCTGCCCGTGCCGAGCACCCTGGCTCCGGCCCGGTGGGCGAGTTGGACGAGGCCGACGCCGACGCCGCCCGTGGCGCCCTGCACCAGGACGGCCTCGCCGGGCTGGATCGCGGCCTGGGACACGGCCAACGCGGCGGTGCCGAGTCCGATGAACGCGGCGGCGGCCGTCGTGCTCGACACTCCGTCCGGCACGGCCCAGGTCGTCGCGGCGGGCGCGGCGCGGAGTGACGCGTGGGAGCCCTCGAAGCCGAAGGTCACGACCCGTTGGCCCACCGAGAAGCTCGTGACCGCCGTCCCCAGGGCCACGATCTCGCCGGCGGCCGCGTACCCCACGACCCGCGGCGGAGAACCCGGGTCGACGGCACGCCGTGCCTGGAGGTCGCCGCCCTCGATGCTGATCGCCTCGACGCGCACGAGGACCTCGTCCTCTGCGGGTTCGGGGTCGGGGACGGTCTCGACGCGCAGCACCTCGGGTCCGCCGGGAGCCCGGTAGATCGCAGCCCTCATCGTCCCGCCCCCCGCTCCGTCCGGTCGATCGACCGGCCACATCCTAGGCGTGGCGGGGGACGCGGTGGCGACCACCGGCCACGTGGACCGGTCGACCGGGCGGCCCGGGTCGCGTGCCAGGTGGGAACGGGCGCCCGCGCGAGGAGAATCCGCGAATGGAATTCGACGACGAGGCGATCGATGCGGGTCCTGGCGGCAACGGCGTGGAACCCGGGCGCGTGGCCGGCGATTAACGGCTCCGATATTACCCCTTGTGAGCTGGGGTATCGATGATCGTGACCCGGTGTCGACCTCGCGGGGACCCGCTTCAACGGCCTGCGCCCGGACAGGGCGCTGAGCTGTGGTTACGCATGGCTTCGTCGGTCTCACCCAGCGTAGGAATAGCTGGAGGAAATGGGTTCCGGCCCATTTTGGGGAGTTGGGGGCAATCGCTTTCCTGTTGACTTCGTCGCAGGGTTGTTCACTTTTCGGCCTCGATGGCGAAAAGATCGGCGAGGAGCGTGGTAGAACTGGATCAGCCCGTCGGTCGCCCCTCCTGGACGCCGATCGCGACCACGGTTCCCGCCGGCCGGCGTGCTCCACGGTGACACGAGGTGCACGGCCCCGAGGTGTCACCGCGGGGGCAGGGAAGGGGAAGTCGCATGTCCGACGAGACGGGTGTCGCGCGGAGTCAGGACACGGACCCGAGGACGGACCCGAGGAGCGCGCACCAGCGCGCCTTCCGGTTCTTCGCGTTCCTGGTGTTCGCCGCCGGCGTGCTTGCCTCCCTGGTGGTCGGGTTGTCCGGGACCGGCTTCGCCCCCTACGGGGAGTCGATCTGGTGGATCGGACCGCTCCTGGGCGCGGGTTTCCTGCTCGCCGAACGGTTCACCATCCACGTCGACGTGAACCGGGTGGGCTGGACGGTCTCCTTCACCGAGATCCCCCTGGTGGTCGGTCTGCTGGTCGCGCCCTTCGAGGTCGTGCTCCTGGCCCACCTCCTCGCGGGGATGGGCATGCTGATGGGCACGCTGCTCAGCCGCCGGGCCCTCAGCCACGGCGTCTACAACGCCGGCGTCATGTGCCTCGAGGTGGCCATCCCCTTCGGCATGGTGGCGCTGCTGAGCGGCGCGCTCCAGGGCATGGGGCCGGCGTGGCTGCCCGTGTTGCTGGGCGCGCTGTCCTCCCCGCTGGTCAGCGCGGTGCTCGCGCTCGGTGCGATGCGTGTCCTCGGCGGTGAGATCCGTCTGTCCGGCGCGGTGCGGATGGCGCTGTACATCCTGGTGATCGGCCTGCTGAACACCTCGGTCGCCCTGGTCGGCTACGAGGTCGCCGTCGCTCAGCCCTGGGGTTGGGCGCTGGTGGTGTTCCTCTGCGCCACCGTCGTCGGGCTCTACCACGCCTATTCCGGCCTGCTGCGCGAGCGCCGCGACCTGGAGGCGCTCAGCGAGGTCAGCCTGGCCGTGGCCCGTTCCGGGCAGGACGCGATCAGCCGGCCGGCCTCCGTGGTCTCCCACTCCCAGACCGACCCGGTCGACTGGCGGCGCGTCACCGACCGGATCCGCGACCAGTTGAACGCCAACCGCGTCGTCCTCCACCTGTTCCGCGACGGTCCGTCCGAGGTCGTGACCACGGTGTCGGGGGAGGACCAGGGCGAGGCGTCGGCCCAGGAGCGGCCGTGGGCGACCAGGGTCGACCCGCTGTTGCGGTTGCCCGGTTCCCAGGTGCGGTACTTCAGGGCGGCGGACGCGCCGGAGGACGTGCGCGACGCCCTGCGGGCCCGTGGCGCGACGGAGGCGCTCGTCGTCCCGCTCCACGGAGCCCAGCAGGTCCTCGGAACCGTGGAGGCCCATGACCGGATCAGCCGGTGGCGGGGGTTCGGCCTCGCCGACGTGCGGTTGCTGCGGACCCTCGCCAGCCACCTCGCCACCGCCCTGGACAACCGCCAACTGCTCGGGAGGCTGCGCCACGACGCCTATCACGATCCGCTCACCGGGTTGCTGAACCGGCAGGGCTTCCGGGAGCTGACCGCCGACCGGTTGCGCTCGGAGCGGCGGCTGGTGCTGCTCCGACTCGACCTGGAGGTGCTGTCGACGGTGAGCGAGGCCCTCGGGCACGCCTGGGGGGACCGGATGGTCGTGGCGGCCGGACGTCGGATGCGGGACGTGTTGGGGCCGGTGGCGGTGCTCGCCCGGTTGGAGGGCGGCTCCTTCGCGGTCCTCCTCGCCGGTCACACCGACGAGGAGGTCGCCGGCCTCGCGGAACGGCTGCGGGCCGAGGTGGCGGCGCCCTACCCCGTCGACCGGTTGACGGTCGAGGCGGGTGCCGTCGTCGGGTACGCGGTCGCCGGGGTGGACCCCGAGGTGCGGGACGATGCCGACAGCATGCTCCAGCACGCCGACGTGGCCTTGCGCGCGGCGAGGAACGGGGACGTGGCGGTGCGCGGGTACGCCCCGAGCATGGGGCAGATCTTCCTCCGCCGGTTCCAGCTCGTGACCCATTTCCGGCAGGCCCTGGACACCGGCCAGGTCGAGGTGCACTTCCAGCCGAAGATCGCGTTGCGCGATCGCGAGGTCATCGGGGTCGAGGCCCTCGTGCGCTGGTCCCACCCCGAGTTCGGTCGGCTGGACCCGGACGAGTTCGTGCCGGCCGTGGAGGCGACCGGCCTGGTCGACGCGCTGACGTGTTTCGTGATGGAACGGGCGCTCGAGCAGGTCCGGGGGTGGTTGGACCGGGGGCTGCGCCTGTCCGCGGCGGTGAACCTCTCCGTGCGCAACCTCGCGGACGAGGACTTCCCGGACGTGGTGGCCGAGGCACTGGGGCGGACCGGGGTGCCACCGGAGCTGCTGACCTTCGAGCTGACGGAGTCGGGGGTCATGGCCGACCCGGAACGGGCGCTTCCCGTGCTGCGCCGGCTGCACGCGCTGGGGGTCGTCCTCGCCGTGGACGATTTCGGGACCGGCTACTCCTCGCTGGCGTACCTGCGCCAGCTGCCGGTGGACGAGGTCAAGATCGACAAGAGCTTCGTCTTCGGGATGGGATCCGACCTCAGTGACATGGCGGTGGTCCGGTCGATCATCGAGCTCGGCCACTCGCTCGGCCTGGCCGTCGTCGCCGAGGGCGTCGAGGAGGACGCCGTGCGGGACCAGCTGGTGGGGATGGGCTGCGACACGGCGCAGGGCTACCTCATCTCGCGTCCGCTGCCGCCGGACCGCTTCGAGGCGTGGCTGCGGGCTCGGACGGTGCGGGCGAGGGGGAGCCGGGACCGGCTGGTGTTGACGCTGCTCAGCTGACCCGATCCGCCGGCGGCACCCCCCCGGTTTCACCTTCGGGACGGGGTTGTGTAGAGTCATCATCGCTCAAGGCGGAGCAGGCCCCAATAGCTCAGTCGGCAGAGCGTCTCCATGGTAAGGAGAAGGTCTACGGTTCGATTCCGTATTGGGGCTCCACGAACTGCCGCAGTGCCCGACAGTGGCACTGCGGTTGTATCGTGTGTGTGGTTTGCCCGCGTGGCGGTGTAGCTCAGTTGGTAGAGCAAACGGCTCATAATCGTTGCGTCGCGGGTTCGAGTCCCGCCACCGCTACCAATCGGTCCCGTCGACCCGGGCGCGACCGGGATCACAGACCGACTCAGGACCCTAGCTTGAGAGGGAGGCACCGTGGCCGCCACGGACGTTCGCCCCAAGATCACGTTGGCGTGCGAGGAGTGCAAGCACCGCAACTACATCACCAAGAAGAACCGTCGGAACGATCCCGACCGGCTCGCGGTGAAGAAGTACTGCCGGAACTGCAACGTGCACCGCGTGCACAAGGAGACCCGCTGAGCCTCGGCCTCGCCGAGGAGCCGCGGCTCACGAAGGACCTGACCCCACGGGGTCGGGTCCTTTCGTCATTCCGGTACCAGGGACGGCCCGGTGGGCGTCGAGGACCAGGACCGCCGGACCGGCCGTGCTGCGGTCTCGGCTACGGTGGCCGCCGTGGGGCTTGACCAGAGGTTTGTTGGACGTGCTTACCCGCCGACCGATCCGTACGAGGTCGGCAGGGAGAAGATCCGGGAGTTCGCGGACGCGGTGGGGGATCCGAGCCCGGTGTACCGGGACCCGGCCGCGGCCAGGGCCGCCGGCCACCCTGACGTGATCGCGCCGCCGACGTTCGCGTTCCTGCTCTCGGTCCGGGCGAACGAGGTCATCGTGACCGATCCGGAGCTGGGGCTCGACTACGGCACCGTGGTCCACGGCGACCAGAGCTTCGAACACCACCGCCCCATCAGGGCGGGGGACAGGCTCGTGGTGACGGCACACGTCGACGCCGTGTCCAGCCGGGCCGGCAACGAGTTCCTGACCCTCAGGTCGGAGGTCACCACCGAGGGCGGTGAGGCCGTCGTCACGGCTCGCACCATGCTCGTCGCACGGGGAACGGCCGGCCGCGCGACGGCGGCCGAGGCGGAAGGGGTGTCGGCGTGAACCGCCCGAGTGTGTCGGAGGTCTCCAGCGGGACCGTGCTCCCCGAACTGCGGGTGCGGGTGACGAGGGAGCGGCTGGTCCGCTACGCGGGCGCCTCCGGGGACTTCAACCCCATCCACTGGAACGAGCGGTTCGCCCGCGACGTGGGGCTGCCGAACGTGATCGCCCACGGCATGTTCACGATGGCGCAGGGCGCGCGACTCGTCGGTGAGTGGGCGGGCGACCCCGGAGCCGTGATCGAGTACGGCGTCCGGTTCACCAGGCCGGTGGTGGTGCCCGACACCGAGGAGGGCGCGCTCGTGGAGTTGACGGGCAAGGTGACCGGCGTCGACGAGGCCGGCGTGGCCAGGGTCACCATCACGGCCCGCAGCGAGGGTCAGAGCGTCCTCGGCAAGGCGGTCGCCCGGGTTCGCCTGGCCGACTGATGCGGAACGCGCCAGGGGCCCCGGGAGCGGGTCCCCTGGCGCGGGTAGGTGGTGCCGCGCCGTGACGGCTCAGCGCATCTCGCCGAGCAGCGCGGCGACGCGGCCCACGCCCTCCTCCAGGTCGGCGTCACCGAGCGCGTAGGAGAACCGGAAGTACCCGGGGGTCCCGAAGGCCTCACCCGGCACCACCGCGACCTCGGCGTGTTCCAGGACCAGTTCCGCCAGTTCGACGCTGGAGCGGGGGGTGCTGCCCCGCAGTTCGCGACCGAGCAGTTCCTTCACCGACGGGTAGACGTAGAACGCTCCCTGGGGAACGGGGCAGCGCACGCCCTCGATGGCGGACAGCATCGAGACGATCGTCCGACGGCGGCGGTCGAAGGCGGCACGCATCTCGTGCACGGCGTCCAGCGGTCCGCTCACCGCCGCGAGGGCGGCGCGCTGCGAGACGTTCGACACGTTCGACGTCAGGTGCGACTGGAGGTTCGACGTGGCCTTGATCACGTCCTGCGGCCCGATCATCCAACCGACCCGCCAGCCGGTCATCGCGTAGGTCTTGGCGACGCCGTTGAGGATCACGCACTGGTCGGCCAGCTCTGGGACGGCGACCGGCATCGACACCGCGCTGGCCCCGTCGTAGGTCAGGTGTTCGTAGATCTCGTCGGCGACCACCCAGATGCCGTGTTCGACGGCCCACCGGCCGATCGCCTCCACCTGCTCCCTCGGGTAGACGGCGCCCGTCGGGTTCGACGGCGAGCAGAAGAGCAGCACCTTCGTGTTCGGGGTGCGGGCCGCCTCGAGCTGCTCGACGCTGGCCAGGTAGCCCGTCGTCTCGTCGGTGGGGACGACGACGGGAGCGCCGCCGGCGAGGGTGATGGCCTCCGGGTAGGTGGTCCAGTACGGGGCGGGCAGCAACACCTCGTCACCCGGGTCGAGCAGCGCGGCGAAGGCCTGGTAGACGGCCTGCTTGCCGCCGTTCGTCACGAGGATCCGCGAGGGCTCGACCGCCAGCCCGGAGTCCCGCAGCGTCTTGGCCGCGAGCGCCTCGCGAAGTTCCGGGAGTCCCGCGGCGGGCGTGTAGCGGTGGTTCCTCGGATCGGCGCAGGCCTCCTGGGCCGCGGTGACCACATGCTCGGGGGTGGGGAAGTCGGGCTCGCCCGCGCCGAACCCGATCACCGGACGTCCTGCCGCGCGCAGCGCTTTCGCCTTGGCGTCCACCGCCAGCGTGGCGGACTCGCTGATGCCCCCGACTCTCGCCGAGACGCGGGGGCGGGAGGACGGGGCGGGTACGGTGCTGGGTTCGGGTACGGCCATACCCCAGATGGTGTCAGACCAGGTCGAGGGACGTTTCGCCCGCCCGAGGGGTGGACCCCTGCCCGGTGTCGGAGCCGGCCGGCGGGGTGTCGTGGACAGCTAGGGGCCGGTGAGGGTGGTTCTGCGGCGGAAAACCGTGTTTCGCGCTGCGAAAACCCCTCCTGACCTCGGAAGTTGGAGAAATCCACCCTCAGTGCAATAGACTGCGCGCACTGAGATTCCTGCTTGCCCTCCCGCAAGTCGCGTGGGAGGCTGTCCGGCGTCTTGGAACTGTGGTGGTCATACCGGGTGACCGGTGGGGTCCACCGCAAAGGGGTGTAGCTCAATTGGCAGAGCAGCGGTCTCCAAAACCGCAGGTTGCAGGTTCAAGTCCTGTCACCCCTGCGTCGAGAATCGACGGCGAGCGGAGGAACCAGGCGTGAGCGAGGACCGCGAGCAGCAGCGGGGCGAGGGTGGCGACGCCGAGCGCCCCTCCAGTGCCGCTGAGCGTCGTGCGCGCCGGGCAGCCGCACGCCCGTCCGGTCGGAAGGACCGCGCCGAGGGTGTTGGTGGCTCGGCCGGGTCCTCGGACGCCGGGAAGGGCCGTCCCACGCGAGCGAGGGACGAGAGCGGCAAGCGCCCGTCCTTCCCGCGCCGGATCGGTAGGTTCCTCCGTGAGGTCGTGGCCGAGCTCCGCAAGGTCATCTGGCCAACGCGCCGTCAGATGGTGACCTACACGCTGGTGGTGCTGGTCTTCGTATCCTTCGTCGTGACGCTGGTGGCGGGACTGGACATCGCCTTCAGCCAGGGTGTGCTCTGGCTGTTCGGCTGACAGCGGTCCCGTGGGTGGGCCGTGCGGTCCGCCGGGTCAGGCGCACGAGCACGAGAGGAAGCGAGACCGACTGTGACCTCCCATGAGGACGGCCAGAACCAGACCGGCTCGTCCGACGAGCAGGTGACCGCCGCGGCGGCGTCCGAGGGCTCCGAACAGGAGACGTCGGGGGCCGAGGCCGTCGAGAACACCGCCGCGGAGGGCACCGAGCTTCCGACTGAGGCGGAGGCCGTCGACGAGGAGGCTGAGTACGATCCCGTCGCCGAGATGCGCGCGGCACTGGCCAGCGCCCCCGGCGAGTGGTACGTCGTGCACTCCTACGCCGGCTACGAGAACAAGGTGAAGGCGAACCTGGAGACCCGGGTGCAGACCCTGGACGTCGAGGACTTCATCTTCCAGGTCGAGGTGCCGGTCGAAGAGGTCACCGAGATCAAGAACGGCCAGCGCAAGCAGGTGCAGCGCAAGGTGCTGCCCGGGTACATCCTGGTCCGGATGGAGCTCAACGACGCCTCGTGGAGCGCGGTGCGCAACACCCCCGGGGTGACCGGCTTCGTCGGTGCCACCTCGCGCCCGTCCCCGCTGACGCTGGACGAGGTGCTCAAGTTCCTCGCACCGCAGGTGGAGGAGACCAAGCCCGGCAAGGCTGGGGCGGCGACGGGTGCCCAGCCGTCGAAGTCGACGATCGAGGTCGACTTCGAGGTCGGCGAGTCCGTCACCGTGATGGACGGGCCGTTCGCGACGCTGCCCGCCACCATCAGCGAGGTCAACCCCGACGCCCAGAAGCTCAAGGTCCTCGTCTCGATCTTCGGGCGCGAGACGCCGGTTGAACTGTCGTTCAGCCAGGTCGCCAAGATCTGAGCGCACGACGGGGAGTACGCTCGGTCGTTCTGACCGCGTGGGAGGGCGAGCGCTCGCCCGACACCACTACTGATCCAGCAGACAAGGAACAGACATGGCAAAGCGCAGCAAGGCCTACCAGCGGGCCGCGGAGCTCATCGACCGCGACCGCCTCTACAGCCCGTTGGAGGCCGCCAAGCTGGCCAAGGAGACCTCCAAGGTTCGCCTGGACGGCACCGTCGAGGTCGCGATCCGGCTCGGTGTCGACCCTCGCAAGGCCGACCAGATGGTCCGTGGCACGGTGAACCTCCCGCACGGTACGGGCAAGACCGCCAGGGTGATCGTGTTCGCGACGGGCGACAAGGCCGCCGAGGCCGAGGCCGCCGGCGCGGATGTCGTGGGGGCCGAGGACCTGATCGAGCGCATCCAGGGCGGTTGGCTGGAGTTCGACGCCGCGATCGCGACGCCCGACCAGATGGCGAAGGTCGGCCGCATCGCCCGCATCCTGGGCCCGCGCGGCCTGATGCCGAACCCGAAGACCGGCACCGTGACGCCGGACGTCACCAAGGCCGTCAACGAGATCAAGGGCGGGAAGATCAACTTCCGCGTCGACAAGCAGGCGAACCTGCACTTGATCATCGGCAAGGTGTCCTTCGAGGCCGAGAAGCTGGTGGAGAACTACTCCGCCGCCCTCGACGAGATCCTGCGGGCCAAGCCGTCCGCCGCGAAGGGCCGCTACCTCAAGAAGATCACCGTCTCCACGACGATGGGCCCCGGTATCCCGGTCGACCCGAACCGGACCCGCAACCTGCTGACCGACGAGGCCGCCGCCTGATCCAGGCGCCCGCGTCACCGGCATCGAACGCCGCTCCAGCCACCGGCCGGGGCGGCGTTCGTCGTGCCGGCGGGTGGGCCTGGGTGGGACGGGTCAGTTCCCGCTTCCCGCGTTCCCCCGGCGCTTCGCGGTCTTCAGCGGCGTGACCGGCCTGGCGTGGTCCCCCAGCGAGCAGTCCGTCGGGCTCACGGCCTCCACGGCGAACGTGGTGTCCAGCCGGATCCCGGTGTAGATGGACTCCCCGCGTGAGGCGAGGGACTCGTGGACCCGGAACGAGTCGCCGAAGTCGCGGTCGTCCTTGGCGCGCTTGCCCGTCTCCTTGTTCGCCGGCGCGGTGGCGCGCTTGAGCTGGGTGTCCAGCCAGGTGGCGACGTCCTTGGGGGTGAGGAGTACCTGGTCGGGCTCTCCTTCGAGCCGCTCGCGCCGCGACCGCGCGGCGGCCATCGACTGTTCCTCCACGTAGGCGTGCCAGTGCAGTTCCCTCGTCGCCCACTCGTTCTCCACCGGCCACTGTTCCGACGCGCTCATGTAGCTAGCCTCCCCCGAATCGCCTGGGTACCGATCAATGATGCACTCCGGACCCCCGGCGATCGGCAGGCACCGGGGTGGCCCGGAGGGGCCTCGGTCAGCAGGTCTCCGCGTGGTGGTCGACGACGAGCCACCGACCGTCCGACCGTTGCTCCAGGTCGAGGGCGCCGAGTCGGGGGCCGCCCACCACCTCCAGTCGGCAGGAGCTGATGGTGGTCCCGCCGCCGGCGGGCGGCTCCCGGTACTCGTCGGGGAACCCCGGGTCGGAGTAGGCGTCGGGGTCGGTCACCTGGCCCGCGAGCTCCTCAACGGCGAGGTGGCAGTACATGGTGCGGTGGTTGGCGCGGAAGGCGTCGTTCGCGCGGCCGACGAGCAACTGGCAGGCCTCCCTGGACCGGTTCTCCGCGACCAGCGCGTACAGCTCCCGGACCGTGGCCTCCGGGCCCTGGCCGTCGACCGTGGCGGGCGGGGCGCCGTCGGCCGACGGCGCGGGCGAGCCGGAGGGCGGCGCCGCCGGCGGGGAGCACGAGTCCTCATCGCGGTGCCCCGCGATGACCCAGCCGCCGTCGTCGCGCAGCTCGAGTTCGAACACCCCCAACGGGGGCCCACCGCGCACGTCGAGGTCGTCGCACGAACTCACCTCCGTGCTGGAGCCGTCCACGCCGTTGATGTCGGCGGCGACGGCGGGACTGGCCTGGGTGGGGTCGGCGTAGGCGATCGGGGTGGTCACCGTTGCGGCGAGGGCGACGGCGGCGTGCTGGCAGTCCTCCGCGTCGTTGTTCCGAGCGAACTGGGCCGCCGCCTCCTCGGTGAACAGGGTGCAGGCGCTGCGCTGTTGTTCCGCCTCGGGCGCGGCGATCCTGCTGTACACCCCGATCACGCTCTCCGAGGGGTTGGAGGAGAAGACCGGTCGGCGGGCACCGAGACCGGGGCTCTCCCCGCCGTACTGGTCCCCGCCGGTCCCGAAGAAGTGGTCCCTCGCCAGCGACAGCAGGAACAGGACGAGGAGCAGGAGGGCGATCCTGCGGACCCAGCGCCGCCGGAGGAAGCGCTTCAGCCACGGGGGCCAGGGGCCGCCCGGGTCGGCGTCCCGCTGGGCCCGCTGGTGTTCCTGGAACCGTTGGAAGTCCTGGAACTGCTGGAACTGCTCGTACCGCTGGCGCTCGTCGTGGCTCAGCTCCGCGCCAGGGGTGGGGTTCGCCGGCGCGGCTTCCGGCAGCGGCCGTGTGCGTTCCGGCGGGCCGGGCTCAGCGCCCTGGCCCGGTGCCCTCGGCGCCGGGGAGGGCGGCGGCGTGCGGGGGACGAGCTCGCCGGACGGTTCGTCCGGCCGGTGCTGATCAGCCACTCCGTCATCATGCCGTGTCCGAGCGACCGCGTGGAGTGCCCTGGGGATCCCCTCCGCGGCCGTGCCGACGGCTCTCGGAGGCCGCGTCGGCGTGCCGGGGTGGGCGGCGCGGCCGGGGGGCGGCCCGTTCGTCGGGGGTGGGCGCGAGGCAGGTCCCGGCTTGGGTAGACTCGTGCGAGTTCCACCCAAGACCGCTGGTCTTCAGCCCCTGCCCGCAGGTGCTGGACGAAGGCCCCGCAGCACGTGGGCGGCCCGCGCAGGAGGACGAGGCAAGTTTCCCGTGTGCGTCGCACACGTACGTTCGCGCCCCGTGCCCTGCGCCGGGGCGTTCGTCGTCTCCGGGGTCTGGCTGTCAACCAGCAGACCCGAGCTGTCCGTTCAGCTAGAGAGAGGAGGCGACACATGGCAAGGACCGACAAGGTCGACGCGGTTACCGAGATCTCCGACCGGTTCCGCAACTCGTCCGCCGCGGTGATCACCGAGTACCGCGGTCTGTCCATGGAGCGGCTCACCGAGCTGCGTCGCGCTCTTGGCGAGGGCGCCACGTACCGGGTCGCGAAGAACACGCTGGTGAAGCGCGCCGCCGAGGACGCGGGGATCGAGGGTCTCAGCGACCTGTTCATCGGCCCGACCGCGATCGCCTTCGTCGAGGGCGAGCCCGTCGACGCCGCGAAGGCACTGCGTAACTTCGCGAAGGACAACAAGGCGCTCGTCATCAAGGGCGGGTACATGGACGGCCGTGCGCTGTCCGTGGACGAGGTCAACCAGATCGCGGACCTCGAGTCCCGCGAGGTCGTGCTGGCCAAGCTGGCCGGCGCCCTCAAGGCGAACCTGGCCCAGGCCGCCGCGGTGTTCGCCGCGCCCGCCTCGAAGATGGTCCGCCTCGCGGCCGCCCTCGAGGAGAAGAAGGCCGGCGACAGCCCGGCCGAGGGCTGACCGCCCTCACCCCAACCCCCAGCGCCCTGGAGGACCAGGTCGCCCCGAGCTAGGAAGGAAGACGTCACCATGGCGCAGCTGACCAACGAGGAGCTGTTGGAGCACTTCGGCGGGATGACCCTGCTGGAGCTGTCCGCCTTCGTGAAGGCGTTCGAGGAGAAGTTCGAGGTCACCGCCGCCGTCGCCGCCGCCGCGCCGGCCGGTGCCGCGGCCGCCCCCGCCGAGGCCGTCGAGGAGAAGACCGAGTTCGACGTGGTCCTCGAGGCCCCCGGCGACAAGAAGATCCAGGTCATCAAGGTCGTCCGCGAGGTCGTCACCGGCCTGGGCCTCAAGGAGGCCAAGGAGCTGGTCGAGGGCGCGCCGAAGCCGATCCTGGAGAGCGTCAAGAAGGACGTGGCCGACCAGGCCAAGGAGAAGCTGGAGGCCGCTGGCGCGACCGTCAGCGTGAAGTGATGCCGGCGGCCGAGGGCCGCCGCTCACCCGCCCAGGGGTGGTTCCGTCACGTGACGGGGCCACCCCTTCGGCGTGTCTGGGCTGGTGCTTCGTCCGGGTGACGGCGTGACGGCCCGGCCGGCGTCGCCCCCGTCGGCGGGGCCTACCCGCCGTCGCGGGACGCGCGCGGGGAGCGACAGCCCCCCCCGAGTCGGCCCACCCAACGTGAGCAATGTCTCACTCTCGGCCAGTCGTCCTCGGGCGCGTCCCGATCCGGGGCGAACCGGGGGCGGCGCTGGCCAGTGGTTCTCCTCGGACCCGGTGGCTGGGTGCGGGTCCCGGAGCGGGCGGCCCCGGGTGTCGCGGCGGAGCGAGGGGTGGCATCCTGTCGGCGCTGCCAAATAAGATCGGAAGCACCAGATGGGCGGGCCAGTCGCGCGGACCGTCCGTGGTCACGAGTCGTAACACCACGTTCCACCACAGGGGTGATCGAGGCGAAGCGTCTTGACTGAGCGCCCTCCCGCGGTCAGTCTGTTAGCAACGCGAGTGGCGGGCTGGCGGCCCCCACTCGACAGTCGCCCTCTTCGCGGCTAGACTGCTTCTTTGCGCTGCCCTCGTTCCTGCTTGCCCTGGTTTCGGGCGTAGGATGCGGGCACCACTGCACCCTTGACAGCTGTGTTAGCCGGCTGCTAGCGCCGCTGCTTAGCCAGCTACCAGTCCCTGGAAGGACGCATCTTGGCAGTCTCCCGCGCGACCAAGGCCACTGCTGCGACCAACTCCACGTCGGGGATACCCGGGGCACCCAAGCGGGTCTCGTTCGCGAAGATCCGTGAGCCGCTCGAGGTGCCCGACCTGCTGGACCTCCAGGTCCAGTCGTTCGAATGGCTCACCGGGGCCGACGAATGGTTCCAGCGCCGCATCGACGCCGGAGAGGACGCCCCCGTCGGCGGCCTCGAGGAGATCCTCAACGAGATCTCCCCGATCGAGGACTTCTCCGGTTCGATGTCCCTCTCCTTCTCCGACCCGCGCTTCGACGAGGTCAAGGCCTCCGTCGAGGAGTGCAAGGACAAGGACATGACGTACGCGGCCCCGCTGTTCGTCACCGCGGAGTTCACCAACAACACCACCGGCGAGATCAAGAGCCAGACGGTGTTCATGGGTGACTTCCCGATGATGACGAACAAGGGCACGTTCATCATCAATGGCACCGAGCGGGTCGTTGTATCCCAGTTGGTTCGTTCTCCCGGCGTCTACTTCGACCACGCGGTCGACAAGACGACCGACAAGGACGTCTACAACGTCAAAATCATTCCCAGCCGGGGCGCCTGGCTGGAGTTCGACGTGGACAAGCGCGACACCGTCGGTGTCCGCATCGATCGCAAGCGCCGCCAGCCGGTCACCGTCCTGCTGAAGGCCCTCGGCTGGACGACCGAGCAGATCCGCGAGCGGTTCGGTTTCAGCGAGACCCTGGTCGCCACGCTCGACAAGGACCACACCGCCGGGCAGGACGAGGCCCTGCTGGACATCTACCGGAAGCTGCGGCCCGGCGAGCCGCCGACCCGGGAGAGCGCGCAGACGCTGCTGGAGAACCTGTTCTTCAAGGACAAGCGGTACGACCTCGCGAAGGTGGGCCGCTACAAGGTCAACAAGAAGCTCGGCCTCAGCCTGCCCGTCGAGTCCGGCACGCTGACCGAGGACGACATCGTCACCACCATCGAGTACCTGGTCCGGCTGCACGCCGGCGACACCAGGATGACCAGTGGTGAGGGCGAGGAGGCGACCGAGGTCCCCGTCGAGGTCGACGACATCGACCACTTCGGCAACCGGCGGCTCCGCACCGTGGGCGAGCTGATCCAGAACCAGATCCGGGTCGGGCTCTCCCGCATGGAGCGCGTCGTCCGCGAGCGGATGACGACCCAGGACGTCGAGGCCATCACCCCGCAGACCCTGATCAACATCAGGCCGGTGGTCGCCGCGATCAAGGAGTTCTTCGGAACCTCCCAGCTCTCGCAGTTCATGGACCAGACCAACCCGCTCGCGGGGCTGACGCACAAGCGCCGGCTCTCCGCGCTGGGACCCGGCGGTCTGTCCCGGGAGCGCGCGGGCATGGAGGTCCGCGACGTGCACCCGAGCCACTACGGCCGGATGTGCCCGATCGAGACGCCGGAAGGCCCGAACATCGGTCTGATCGGCTCCCTCTCCTCCTACGCGCGGGTCAACCCGTTCGGGTTCATCGAGACCCCCTACGCCAAGGTCGAGGGTGGTCGGGTCACCGACCAGCTGGACTACCTGACGGCCGACGAGGAGGACCGCTTCGTCATCGCGCAGGCCAACGCGCCGGTGGGTGACGACGGCAACTTCCTCGAAGAGCGCGTCCTGGTCCGCCGCAAGGGCGGCGAGGTCGAGTTCATCAGCCCGGAGGGCGTGGACTACATCGACGTGTCGCCGAGGCAGATGGTGTCGGTCGCCACGGCGATGATCCCGTTCCTGGAGCACGACGACGCCAACCGCGCGCTGATGGGCGCGAACATGCAGCGGCAGGCGGTGCCGCTGCTGCGCAGCGAGTCCCCGCTGGTCGGCACCGGCATGGAGCTGCGGGCCGCGGTCGACGCCGGTGACGTGCTGGTGGCCGAGAAGGCCGGTGTCATCGAGGAGCTGTGCGCCGACTACGTCACCGTCATGGCCGACGACGGCACCCGGCAGACCTACAAGCTGCACAAGTTCCGCCGCTCCAACCAGGGCACCTGCATCAACCAGAAGCCGATCGTCTCCGAGGGCGACCGCGTCGAGGTCGGTCAGGTCATCGCGGACGGCCCGTGCACCGAGAACGGCGAGATGGCGCTGGGCAAGAACCTGCTCGTGGCCATCATGCCGTGGGAGGGGCACAACTACGAGGACGCGATCATCCTGTCCCAGCGCCTGGTGCAGGACGACGTGCTCACCTCGATCCACATCGAGGAGCACGAGATCGACGCCCGGGACACGAAGCTGGGTGCCGAGGAGATCACCAGGGACATCCCGAACGTCTCCGAGGACGTGCTGGCCGACCTGGACGAGCGGGGCATCATCCGCATCGGCGCCGAGGTGCGGGACGGCGACATCCTGGTCGGCAAGGTCACCCCGAAGGGCGAGACCGAGCTGACGCCGGAGGAGCGCCTGCTGCGCGCCATCTTCGGTGAGAAGGCCAGGGAGGTCCGCGACACCTCGCTGAAGGTGCCGCACGGCCAGAACGGCAAGGTCATCGGGATCCGGGTGTTCAGCCGGGAGGACGAGGACGAGCTGCCACCCGGGGTCAACGAGCTGGTCCGCGTGTACGTGGCCCAGAAGCGGAAGATCCAGGACGGCGACAAGCTCGCCGGCCGGCACGGCAACAAGGGCGTCATCGGCAAGATCCTCCCCGCCGAGGACATGCCCTTCCTGCCCGACGGCACGCCGGTGGACATCATCCTGAACACCCACGGTGTTCCGCGACGGATGAACATCGGCCAGGTCCTCGAGACCCACCTCGGGTGGATCGCCAAACGGGGCTGGAGCGTCGAGGGCGACCCGGAGTGGGCTGCGAAGCTGCCGGAGGACCTGCGGCAGGCGGACCCCGGCACCAACACCGCGACGCCGGTCTTCGACGGCGCCAAGGAGCACGAGATCACCGGTCTGCTCGGCTCGACGCTGCCCAACCGGGACGGCGAGCGGATGGTGAAGGCGGACGGCAAGGCGCAGCTGTTCGACGGCCGGAGTGGCGAGCCCTACCCGTACCCGGTCGCGGTCGGCTACATGTACATCCTGAAGCTGTCGCACCTGGTGGACGACAAGATCCACGCCCGGTCCACCGGCCCGTACTCCATGATCACCCAGCAGCCGCTCGGTGGTAAGGCGCAGTTCGGTGGTCAGCGCTTCGGTGAGATGGAGTGCTGGGCCATGCAGGCCTACGGCGCCGCGTACACGCTCCAGGAACTGCTCACCATCAAGTCCGACGACGTCCTGGGCCGGGTCAAGGTCTACGAGGCGGTCGTCAAGGGCGAGAACATCCCGGAGCCCGGTATTCCGGAGTCGTTCAAGGTGCTGCTCAAGGAGCTGCAGTCGCTGTGCCTCAACGTGGAGGTGCTGTCGAGTGACGGCGCTGCGATCGAGATGCGCGACGGTGACGACGAGGACCTCGAACGTGCCGCCGCCAACCTCGGAATCAACCTGTCACGGTCCGAGTCGCCCTCCGTCGACGACGTCGTGAACTGACCCGCGCTGCTCACCTCCGACAGCCGCCCCCACCAGGCCGTCACGGCCTGAACCAACGATCAGGGGAGAAGAACCGACGTGCTGGACGTCAACTTCTTCGACGAGCTTCGTATTGGCCTGGCCACCGCTGACGACATCCGCCAGTGGTCCTTCGGCGAGGTCAAGAAGCCGGAGACCATCAACTACCGCACGCTCAAGCCCGAGAAGGACGGCCTCTTCTGCGAGAAGATCTTCGGCCCGACCCGGGACTGGGAGTGCTACTGCGGCAAGTACAAGCGGGTCCGGTTCAAGGGCATCATCTGCGAGCGCTGTGGCGTGGAGGTCACCCGCGCCAAGGTCCGGCGTGAGCGGATGGGCCACATCGAGCTCGCGGCCCCGGTGACGCACATCTGGTACTTCAAGGGTGTGCCCAGCCGGCTCGGGTACCTGCTCGACCTGGCGCCGAAGGATCTCGAGAAGATCATCTACTTCGCCGCCTACGTCATCACCTCGGTGAACACCGAGCTGCGCCACAACGACCTGTCCACGCTGGAGAACGAGTTCAGCGTGGAGCGCAAGCGGGTCGAGGAGAAGCGCGACTCCGACATCGAGGCTCGGGCCCAGAAGCTCGAGACCGACCTGGCCGAGCTCGAGGCGGAGGGCGCCAAGAGCGACGTCCGGCGCAAGGTCAAGGAGGGCGGCGAGCGCGAGATGCGCCAGCTCCGGGACCGCGCGCAGCGTGAGCTGGACCGCCTGGACGAGATCTGGGAGACCTTCACCAAGCTGGAGCCCAAGCAGCTCATCGCCGACGAGCTGCTGTACCGGGAGCTCTACGACCGGTACGGCGACTACTTCACCGGCGGCATGGGCGCGGAGGCCATCCAGACCCTGCTCGGCAACTTCGACATCAAGGGCGAGGCCGAGAACCTGCGCGAGACCATCCGCAGCGGCAAGGGGCAGAAGAAGCTGCGTGCCCTCAAGCGGCTGAAGGTCGTCGCCGCCTTCCAGGCGACGGGCAACAGCCCGCAGGGCATGGTGCTGGACTGCACCCCGGTGATCCCGCCGGACCTGCGCCCGATGGTCCAGCTCGACGGTGGTCGGTTCGCCACCTCCGACCTGAACGACCTCTACCGCCGGGTCATCAACCGGAACAACCGCCTCAAGAGGTTGATCGACCTCGGTGCGCCCGAGATCATCGTCAACAACGAGAAGCGGATGTTGCAGGAGGCCGTCGACGCGCTGTTCGACAACGGCCGTCGCGGGCGTCCGGTGACAGGGCCGGGCAACCGGCCGCTGAAGTCGCTGTCCGACCTGCTGAAGGGCAAGCAGGGCCGGTTCCGGCAGAACCTCCTCGGGAAGCGCGTCGACTACTCCGGCCGGTCGGTCATCGTGGTCGGCCCGCAGCTCAAGCTGCACCAGTGCGGGCTCCCCAAGAAGATGGCGCTGGAGCTGTTCAAGCCGTTCGTGATGAAGCGGCTGGTGGACCTCAACCACGCGCAGAACATCAAGTCCGCGAAGCGGATGGTGGAGCGTTCCCGCAGCCAGGTGTGGGACGTCCTGGAAGAGGTCATCACCGAGCACCCGGTCCTGCTGAACCGGGCGCCGACCCTGCACCGGTTGGGCATCCAGGCCTTCGAGCCGCAGCTGGTCGAGGGCAAGGCGATCCAGCTGCACCCGCTCGTGTGTGAGGCGTTCAACGCCGACTTCGACGGTGACCAGATGGCGGTGCACCTGCCGCTGTCGGCCGAGGCGCAGGCCGAGGCCCGGATCCTCATGCTGTCCAGCAACAACATCCTGTCGCCGGCCTCGGGCCGGCCGCTGGCGATGCCCCGGCTGGACATGGTGACCGGTCTGTTCCACCTGACGAAGCTGCAGGAGGGCGCCGTGGGAGAGGGCCAGGCCTTCTCCTCGCCGGCCGAGGCCATCATGGCCTTCGACCGCAAGGCGCTGTCCCTGCACGCGAAGGTCAGGATCCGGTTGCTCGACCAGGTCCCGGCGCGGGGCGCCGAGCCGGAGGGCTGGGAGCCCGGCCAGCCGTGGCTGGCCCACACCACCCTGGGTCGGGTCCTGTTCAACGACCTGCTCCCGGCCGACTACCCGTTCATCGACGAGGTGCTGCCCAAGAAGCGGCAGGCCACGATCGTGAACGACCTGGCCGAGCGGTACCCGATGGTCACCGTGGCGCAGACGCTGGACAAGCTGAAGGACGCCGGCTTCTACTGGGCCACCCGTTCCGGTGTGACGCTGGCGATCTCCGACGTGGTCGTTCCCGCCAACAAGCAGGAGATCCTCGACAAGTACGAGCGCGAGGCCGACCGGATCGAGAAGCGCTACCAGCGTGGCGCGCTCTCGCACGCCGAGCGGAACAGCGAGCTCGTGAAGGTCTGGCAGCAGGCCAAGGACGAGGTCGCCGAGGAGATGGAGCGGAACTTCCCCGAGAACAACCCGATCCCGACGATCGTGAAGTCCGGCGCCGCCGGGAACATGACGCAGGTCGTGCAGCTCGCCGGCATGCGTGGGGTCGTGTCCAACACCAAGGGTGAGTACATCCCTCGGCCGATCAAGTCCAACTTCCGTGAGGGCCTGTCGGTGCTGGAGTACTTCATCTCCACGCACGGTGCCAGGAAGGGTCTGGCGGACACCGCGCTGCGGACCGCCGACTCCGGGTACCTGACCCGTCGTCTCGTCGACGTCTCGCAGGACGTGATCGTGCGGGAGATCGACTGCGGCACGGAGCGCGGCATCTTCATGCCGATCGCGGCCCGGAGCCAGGACGGGACCCTGCTACGGGACAACTACGTCGAGACGAGCGTGTACTCGCGCAGTTCGGCGGAGGACGTCACCGACGCCGACGGCGGGCTGCTGCTGGCCAGGGGCGCGGATCTCGGTGACACCGCGATCGACGCACTCACCAGCGCGGGCGTGACCCGGGTGAAGGTCCGCAGCGTGCTCACCTGTGAGTCCGCGATCGGGGTCTGCGCCACGTGCTACGGCCGTTCGATGGCGACGGGCAAGCTCGTCGACGTCGGTGAGGCGGTCGGCATCGTCGCCGCCCAGTCGATCGGTGAGCCGGGCACGCAGCTGACGATGCGTACCTTCCACCAGGGTGGTGTGGCCGGTGATGACATCACCACCGGTCTGCCGCGTGTGACCGAGCTGTTCGAAGCCCGCATCCCGAAGGGCAAGGCCCCGATCTCCGAGGTCGACGGCCGGGTCCAGATCGAGGAGGGCGAGCGGTTCCGGAAGATCACGATCATCCCGGACGACGGCAGCGAGGAGATCGTCCACGACAAGCTGTCGCGGCGGCAGTGGCTGGCGACGATCCAGCGGGACGGCACCGAGCGGCCGTTGCAGGACGGGGACCACGTCACCGTCGGCCAGCAGCTGCTGGAGGGGGCCGTCGACCCGCACGAGGTGCTCCGCATCATGGGGCCGCGTGAGGCGCAGCTCCACCTGGTGCGCGAGGTGCAGCGGGTGTACCGGACGCAGAGCGTGGCCATCCACGACAAGCACATCGAGGTGATCGTCCGCCAGATGCTGCGCCGGGTGACCATCATCGACTCGGGGTCGACGGAGTTCCTGCCGGCGTCCTGGGCCGAGCGGAGCGAGTTCGAGGCCGCCAACCGGCGGGTCGTGGCCGAGGGCGGCGAGCCCGCCTCCGGCCGGCCGGTCCTGATGGGGATCACCAAGGCGTCGCTGGCCACCGAGTCGTGGCTGTCGGCGGCGTCCTTCCAGGAGACGACCAGGGTGCTCACCGACGCCGCGATCAACGGCAAGAGCGACAAGCTGGTCGGCCTGAAGGAGAACGTGATCATCGGAAAGCTGATCCCGGCCGGTACGGGCATCAACCGTTACCGGAACATCCAGGTGCAGCCGACGGAGGAGGCACGGGCGGCGGCGTACGCCATCCCGTCCTACGACGACGGCTACTACACGCCGGACGTGTTCGGGACCGGCACCGGTGCCGCGGTGCCGCTGGACGACTACGACTTCGGTCGCGACTACCGCTGAGCGGTTCGTCACCGGAATCGGCAAGGCAGGGACCCACGGGGGCGCGCCACACACGGCGCGCCCCCGTGGCGCTTTCCGGGCCGGGTGGTGACACCTGTCATCCCCGGCGGCGAATCGGCACGCCGGCGCTCCCCGGCGGTTACGGTGCCGGGGTGACCGCAGGCCAGCCGCTCGACTTGCTGCGCCGTCGTTCCCGGAACGCGGTGTTGAGCTCCGCGATGGGGTGGGGCAGCGTCCTGGTCGTCCTGGTCGTCCTCCAGCCGGTACCGGCTGGCGCCCAACAGGTCCTGCTGTTCGGAGCCGCGTCCTTCGCGGCCCTCCACGCGGCCTGCGTGCGCCGCGCGCTCCGCTCCCCGACGGCTCGGGTGCCGGTCGGGTTGTCCGGTCCGTCGCTCGCGGTCGCGGTGGGGCTCGGCGTCGTCGGGGGCGCGTTCACCATGTCGGTCGGGCAGGACTTCGCGGAGGGTGCCTGGGGAGCCAGCGCCGGGCTGCTCTGGCTCGGAGTGCCGGGCGTCGCCGTGGCCGACATCGGCGTGGGACGTTCTCGCCGCCACCTGACCGTCATCACCGCCGCGGTGACGGGGCTGGTGTGCCTCGGCGTCGTCGTGGTCACGTTGGTGTTCGTCGACGCCACGGCGTCCTGGCGGTCGCTCGCGGTGCCCGTGGTGTTCGGGCTCCTGGTGGTGCCGCTGGTCGTCTACTCCGACTTCCGCGTGTTGGAGTCGTGGCGGTCGGCCACGGAGCTCGACAACGCCCAGCGAGCCGCCGTCGAGATGGCGGGGCACCGGGAACGGATGCGGTTGGCGGAGGACCTGCACGACATCCTGGGCCACAGCCTGGAGGTGGTCGCGCTCAAGAGCGAGCTGGCGTTGCGCCTCCGGGAGGTGGATCCGGAGCGGGCCGACGCCGAGGTCGCGGAGACGCACCGGCTGGCGAGGGCCGCGCTGCGGGAGGTTCGGGAGGTGGCCAGGGAGCGCCGCCGGACGGAGTTGGCCGCCGAGATCGTGGCCGTGACGCACCTGGTCGAATCGGCCGGGATCCAGGGGACGACCGTCGGCTTCCCGGCGGTTCCCGAGCCCGGGACCCCGGCCTCGGTGATCCTCGGCCGGGTGCTGCGGGAGGCGACGACGAACCTGCTCCGGCACTCCGACGCGACCTGGTGCGGGATCACCGTGCGGGAGCGGGACGGACGGGTCGAGCTGGTCGTCCGCAACGACGGTGTCCGGGCCACGGCGGGGGAGACGTCGTCCGGGGGCGGTCTGGAGGGCCTGGGGCGGCGGCTCGGTGAGCTCGGTGGGCGGCTGTCCGCCGGCGTACGGGAGGACGGCGTGTTCGAGCTGGCCGCGAGCGTCCCGTCCTCGGCGTCGGTCCGGGAGGTGACGGAGTGATCCGCGTCCTGCTCGCCGACGACGAAGCGTTGACCAGGGGAGCGGTGGCGGCCCTGCTCGACCTGGAGGATGACCTCGTCGTGGTGGGGCAGGCGGCCGACGGGATGTCCGCGCTGGCGGCGGTTCGCCGTCTCCGCCCCGATGTCGCACTCGTGGACGTGGAGATGCCCGGGCTCGACGGGCCACGGCTGGCGCTGGAGGTGGCCCGGTCGGCCCCCGGGACGCGGTGCGTGGTGCTCACGCGGCATGCCAGGGCGGGAGTGCTGCGCCGGGCGCTGGCCAACGGAGCGCGCGGCTTCGTGCCGAAGACGTCGCCGGCGGCGCTGTTGGCCGATGTGGTCCGCCGGGTCCACGCCGGTGGGCGGTACGTCGATCCGGACGTGGCCGCTGACGCGTTGTCCGTGCGGGAGAACCCGCTCACGGATCGCGAACGCCAGGTCCTCGCGGAGGTGGGGGACGGGGTCACCGCGCGGGCGATCGCCCGCGTCGTGCACCTCTCGCCGGGGACCGTGCGCAACTACCTCTCGTCGGCGATGGCGAAGCTGGGGGTGGGGACGCGGTGGCAGGCCGCCGAGCGGGCCCGGGACCACGGCTGGATCTGAACGGTCCCCACCGGGGCGGTGAACGGGTCTCGGCCTGGCCGTGCCGTTCCGGGGTGGTCGGCGGGTCGGGACGCGGGGGTGGTGGAACTCACGTGGCGTACGACAGGGTTCCGGCAGGATCCGGGGGTTACGGGCCCGCTCCCCGCCGGTACGCTGGTCGGCAGAGTCCCGACCCGGTGCGAACCAGGTGGTATGTGGTACCCGTTTTGACCCCGCGTTCGGGCAACAGGTATCTTTGCTACTCGGGCCCAATGCGCATTGGGTCGGTCCGTGTGCCTGTGAGCGGCGGTTTTGACACCGTGGTCGTCACTGCGCAGCGGAACTCCTCCCGACATCCCGCAGGGGAAGCTTCACGCCACGGGACCGAGAAGAGGGCGACACGCCCGACCTCGGGTTACGGGGGAGGGCGAACTACACAGAGCCATACATACCGCCTGACGTGCTCAAACACGCAACAGTGAGCACCTAGGGCCGCGAACGGAAGAAGTAGCCGGTCCATGCCCACGATCCAGCAGCTGGTCCGCAAGGGCCGTGAGGACAAGGTCGCGAAGACCAAGACCGCGGCGCTCAAGGGGAGCCCGCAGCGGCGCGGCGTATGCACCCGCGTCTACACCACCACCCCCAAGAAGCCGAACTCGGCGCTGCGCAAGGTGGCCCGTGTGAGGCTCACGAGCGGCATCGAGGTCACGGCCTACATCCCCGGTGAGGGCCACAACCTCCAGGAGCACTCGATGGTGCTCGTTCGCGGTGGCCGTGTGAAGGACCTCCCCGGCGTGCGCTACAAGATCATCCGCGGTTCCCTCGACACCCAGGGCGTCAAGAACCGCAAGCAGGCCCGCAGCCGGTACGGCGCGAAGAAGGAGAAGAGCTAAAGATGCCCCGCAAGGGTCCGGCCCCGAAGCGGCCGCTGATCTCCGATCCCGTCTACGCCTCACCTCTGGTGACGCAGCTCATCAACAAGGTGCTCAGGGACGGCAAGCGCTCGCTGGCTGAGAAGATCGTCTACGAGGCCCTGGAGGGCACTCGGGAGAAGACCGGCACCGACCCGGTCGTCACGCTCAAGCGTGCCCTGGACAACGTGAAGCCCACCCTGGAGGTGCGCAGCCGCCGGGTCGGTGGCGCCACCTACCAGGTGCCGGTGGAGGTGCGCGCTGGTCGTTCCACCACGCTGGCGCTGCGTTGGCTGGTGTCCTTCGCCCGGCAGCGCCGGGAGAAGACGATGGTCGAGCGGCTGATGAACGAGCTGCTGGACGCCAGCAACGGCCTGGGTGCGAGCGTCAAGCGGCGCGAGGACACCCACAAGATGGCGGAGTCCAACAAGGCGTTCGCGCATTACCGCTGGTGATTGGAGTAGCTCGACGCGTACCCGCGTCGGGTCTTCGACCACCCCACAGACAGCTAGGACCAGCTGATCAAGAACGGGGAAGAGTCTCGTGGCACGCGAAGTGCTGACTGACCTGGCCAAGGTCCGGAACATCGGCATCATGGCCCACATCGACGCCGGCAAGACCACCACGACCGAGCGGATCCTGTACTACACCGGGATCAACTACAAGATCGGCGAGGTGCACGACGGCGCGGCGACGATGGACTGGATGGAGGAGGAGCAGAAGCGCGGCATCACCATCACCTCCGCCGCGACCACCTGCTTCTGGGACGACAACCAGATCAACATCATCGACACGCCTGGCCACGTGGACTTCACCGTCGAGGTCGAGCGGTCCCTGCGGGTGCTCGACGGCGCCGTCGCCGTCTTCGACGGCAAGGAAGGTGTCGAGCCCCAGTCCGAGCAGGTCTGGCGGCAGGCGGACAAGTACGAGGTTCCGCGCGTCTGCTTCGTCAACAAGATGGACAAGCTCGGCGCGGACTTCTACTTCACCGTCCGCACCATCGAGGACCGCCTCGGGGCCAAGCCGCTGGTGATCCAGCTGCCGATCGGCGCGGAGAGCGACTTCGCCGGTGTCATCGACCTGGTGGAGATGCGCGCCCTGACCTGGCGCGGCGACGTCCAGAAGGGCGAGGGCTACACCGTCGAGGAGATCCCGGCGGAGCTCGCCGACACGGTGGCCGAGTACCGGGAGAAGCTGCTCGACGCGGTCGCCGAGACCGACGACGACCTGATGGACGCCTACCTCGGTGGCGAGGAGCTGACGGTCGAGCAGATCAAGGCCGGTATCCGGAAGATCACCTGCGCCCGTGAGGCGTACCCGGTGCTGTGCGGGTCCGCGTTCAAGAACAAGGGCGTCCAGCCCATGCTCGACGCGGTCATCGACTACCTGCCCTCGCCGCTGGACGTCCCCGCGGTGCACGGGACGCTCCAGGACGGCGAGACGCACGTCGAGCGCAAGGCGAGCGTGGACGAGCCCTTCTCCGCGCTGGCGTTCAAGATCGCCGTGCACCCGTTCTTCGGCAAGCTGACCTACGTCCGGGTCTACTCCGGCAAGTTGGCCAGCGGCACCCAGGTGGTCAACGCCACCAAGGAGCGCAAGGAGCGCATCGGGAAGCTCTTCCAGATGCACTCCAACAAGGAGAACCCGGTCGACGAGGCCAGGGCGGGCCACATCTACGCGGTGATCGGTCTCAAGGAGACCACCACCGGTGACACGCTGGCCGACCCGCAGGCCCCGGTGGTCCTGGAGTCGATGACGTTCCCGGCTCCGGTCATCGAGGTCGCGATCGAGCCGAAGACCAAGAGCGACCAGGAGAAGCTCTCCACGGCGATCCAGAAGCTCGCCGAGGAGGACCCGACCTTCCAGGTCAAGCTCGACGAGGACACCGGCCAGACGATCATCAAGGGGATGGGCGAGCTCCACCTCGAGGTGCTGGTCAACCGGATGAAGAGCGACTTCAAGGTCGAGGCCAACATCGGCAAGCCGCAGGTGGCCTACCGGGAGACCATCCGGAAGACCATCGAGAAGTACGAGTACACCCACAAGAAGCAGACCGGTGGCTCCGGTCAGTTCGCGCGGGTCATCATCAAGCTCGAGCCGCTGCAGAGCACCGAGGGTGCCCTCTACGAGTTCGAGAACAAGGTGACCGGTGGCCGGGTCCCGAAGGAGTACATCCCCTCGGTCGACCAGGGCGCGCAGGACGCGATGCAGTACGGCGTCCTGGCCGGGTACCCGCTGGTGGGTGTGAAGCTCACGCTGCTCGACGGCGCCTACCACGAGGTCGACTCGTCGGAGATGGCGTTCAAGGTGGCCGGCTCGATGGCGTTGAAGGAGGCGGCGCGCTCCGCGAGCCCCGCCCTCCTCGAGCCGATGATGGCGGTGGAGGTGACGACGCCCGAGGACTACATGGGTGACGTCATCGGTGACCTGAACTCCCGCCGTGGGCAGATCCAGTCCATGGAAGAGCGCAGTGGCACTCGCGTCGTCAAGGCGCTCGTCCCGCTGTCGGAGATGTTCGGGTACGTGGGTGACCTGCGGTCGAAGACCCAGGGTCGCGCCAACTACTCGATGCAGTTCGACTCCTACGCCGAGGTTCCGCAGAACGTCGCGAAGGAGATCATCGCGAAGGCGACGGGCGAGTGATCCAGCCCACCTGAGCGGAGGTTCGCCACCGTCGCACGGCGGTGGCGGGCCATCGCACCACGGGCCGCTCAACCCGGGCGGCGACCGATCGAAACCGCCTGGCACTGACCACAGGTCGAACGGCGGGAAGCAAGAAGAAGTCCAGGAGGACAAACCAGTGGCGAAGGCCAAGTTCGAGCGGGACAAGCCGCACGTCAACATCGGAACCATTGGTCACGTCGACCACGGCAAGACCACCCTGACCGCGGCGATCACCAAGGTTCTGCACGACAAGTACCCGGAGCTGAACCCCTTCACGCCGTTCGACGAGATCGACAAGGCGCCGGAGGAGAAGCAGCGCGGTATCACGATCAACATCGCGCACGTCGAGTACCAGACCGAGAAGCGTCACTACGCGCACGTCGACGCCCCCGGTCACGCCGACTACATCAAGAACATGATCACCGGTGCCGCCCAGATGGACGGCGCGATCCTGGTGGTCGCGGCGACCGACGGCCCGATGCCGCAGACCCGTGAGCACGTGCTGCTGGCCCGTCAGGTGGGTGTGCCCTACATCCTCGTCGCGCTGAACAAGTCCGACATGGTGGACGACGAGGAGATCCTGGAGCTCGTCGAGCTCGAGGTCCGCGAGCTGCTCTCCTCGCAGGAGTTCCCCGGCGACGACGTCCCGGTCGTGCGCGTCTCCGCGCTGAAGGCGCTGGAGGGCGACGCCGAGTGGGGCGCCAAGCTCCTGGAGCTGATGGAGGCTGTCGACGAGAACGTGCCGGACCCGGTGCGTGAGGTCGAGAAGCCGTTCCTGATGCCCATCGAGGACGTCTTCACCATCACCGGTCGTGGAACGGTTGTCACCGGTCGTATTGAGCGCGGCCAGATCAACCTGAACGAGGAGGTGGAGGTGGTCGGCATCAAGGAGAAGTCCTTCAAGACCACCGTCACCAGCATCGAGATGTTCAAGAAGTTCCTCGACCAGGGCCAGGCCGGCGACAACGCCGCCCTGCTGCTCCGCGGTGTGAAGCGCGAGGAGGTCGAGCGGGGCCAGGTCGTGGTCAAGCCCGGCACGACCACGCCGCACAAGAAGTTCGAGGCGCAGGTCTACATCCTGTCCAAGGACGAGGGTGGCCGCCACACGCCGTTCTTCAACAACTACCGCCCGCAGTTCTACTTCCGGACCACGGACGTGACCGGCGTGGTGACCCTCCCCGAGGGCACCGAGATGGTGATGCCCGGTGACAGCACCAGCATCTCCGTCGAGCTGATCCAGCCCGTGGCCATGGACGAGGGTCTGCGGCTGGCGATCCGTGAGGGTGGCCGCACCGTCGGTGCCGGCCAGGTCACCAAGATCGTCGAGTGAGTCGTTGAGGAGGCGCGCTCCGTCAGGAGCGCGCCTCCCCCCGATTTGGGTGGCCACACCGTGGTGTGGCATCCTGTATGGGTTGCTCGCCCTGAGGGCGAGAGCCGGCGTCCCGAGCCAGATGGGAGCTTGGGTCGATTACGGATCGCCGCCGGGAGTTCTTCGCTGTGCGGAGGATGGCGGTGGCGATGGATCCCAACGACCAGAGCCGACGGGCAGGTCTGTGAGCATCGGGCGCGACACGCCCGACCGCGTGGACCGGTGACCGTGATGACTGGCCGTGTTTCCTCCGAGGTGGGGGCGCTGTCATGAGTCGGGACCAGGTCGGGGAGCAACGCGGCACACTCGCAGCGTTAGTCACATAGCGGCACGAGACTAGAGGAACGGCAAGCCATCATGGCGGGACAGAAGATCCGCATCCGGCTCAAGGCCTACGACCACGAGGCGATCGACGCGTCCGCGCGCAAGATCGTCGAGACTGTGACGCGCACCGGCGCTCGGGTCGTCGGACCGGTGCCGCTGCCCACCGAGAAGAACGTGTACTGCGTCATTCGCTCGCCGCACAAGTACAAGGACTCTCGCGAGCACTTCGAGATGCGTACGCACAAGCGTCTGATCGACATCCTCGACCCGTCGCCGAAGACGGTGGATGCGCTCATGCGTATCGACCTGCCGGCCAGCGTCGACGTCAACATTCAGTGATTTCGGGCGCGACGGATTCCAAGCGGCGGAGATGAACGAGACCCATGTCTGACAGGCAGATCAAGGGGATCCTGGGTACCAAGCTCGGTATGACCCAGGTCTTCGATGAGAACAACCGGATCGTGCCGGTGACGGTCGTGAAGGCCGACCCGAACGTGGTCACGCAGATCCGGACCCCGGAGAAGGACGGCTACTCGGCCGTGCAGCTCGGCTTCGGCGCGGTGGACCCGCGCAGGGTGACCAAGCCGCGCGCCGGTCAGTTCACCGCGGCCGGGGTGACCCCGCGCCGCCACCTGGTGGAGCTGCGGACGGCCGACGCCGGTGGCTACGAGGTCGGCCAGGAGGTGACGGCCGAGGTGTTCGACTCCGGCGTCCTGGTGGACGTCGTCGGCACCAGCAAGGGCAAGGGCACCGCGGGTGTGATGAAGCGGCACGGCTTCGCTGGCCTCGGCGCGAGCCACGGTACCCAGCGCAAGCACCGCTCGCCCGGCTCGATCGGTGGCTGTGCCACCCCGGGCCGCGTGTTCAAGGGTGTGCGGATGGCCGGCCGGATGGGCAACGTCCGGGTGACCACCCAGAACCTCAAGGTGCACCGCACCGACGTGGACGCCGGCCTGATTCTGATCAAGGGCGCCATTCCCGGCCCGAAGGGCGGACTGGTGCTGGTCAAGACCGCCGCGAAGGGTGGTGCCGTCTGATGAGCGCGAGCTCTGTTGAGATCAAGACCCCGGCCGGCGGGACCGACGGCTCGGTCGAGCTGCCCGCTGAGGTGTTCGACGCCCAGGCGAACGTGGCGTTGATGCACCAGGTCGTGGTGGCCCAGCAGGCCGCCGCGCGCCAGGGCACCCACTCCACCAGGACGCGTGGCGAGGTCGCCGGCGGTGGCCGCAAGCCCTACCGCCAGAAGGGCACCGGCCGGGCCCGCCAGGGTTCGGTGCGGGCTCCGCAGTTCGTCGGCGGTGGCACGGTGCACGGCCCGGTTCCGAGGGACTACTCCCAGCGGACCCCCAAGAAGATGAAGGCCGCCGCCCTGCGCGGCGCGCTGTCGGACCGCGCGCGGGCTGGCCAGGTCCACGTCGTGTCGGCCGTGGTGGCGGGCGACGCCCCGTCCACCAAGAGCGCCCGCAAGGTGCTGGAGGGCGTCACCTCCGCTCGCCGGGTGCTGGTCGTCCTCACCCGCGAGGACGTCCTCGGCTGGCAGAGCCTGCGCAACCTGACGAACGTGCACCTGATCGCACCGGACCAGCTGAACACGTACGACGTGCTGGTCAACGACGACGTGGTGTTCACCAAGGACGCGCTGTCGTCCTTCCTCGCCGGCCCCATCAGTGGCAAGGCGGTCAAGGCGACCGCCAGGTCCTCCGAGGTGGCCGAGTCCGGCGTCGGTGAGGCTGAAGAGGAGGCTGGGAAGTGATTTCCGACCCCCGCGACATTCTGGTCGCGCCGGTGATCTCCGAGAAGAGCTACGGGCTCCTCGAGGAGAAGAAGTACACCTTCGTGGTGTCGCCGAGCGCGAACAAGACCGAGATCAAGATCGCGGTCGAGAAGGTCTTCGGTGTGAAGGTCACCACGGTGAACACGCTCAACCGCAACGGCAAGCGCAAGCGCACCCGCACCGGGTTCGGCAAGCGCAAGGACACCAAGCGGGCGATCGTGACCCTGCACCCGGACAGCAAGCCGATCGAGATCTTCGGCGGCCCGGCCGCGTGAGGCGGCCGGATAGTCGAACCGGACTCTAGTGACTGAGGACTGCTGAGACATGGGCATCCGCAAGTACAAGCCGACGACGCCGGGCCGTCGTGGCGCCAGCGTGTCCGACTTCGCCGAGATCACTCGGTCGGAGCCGGAGAAGTCGCTGGTGCGCCCGCTGCACGGCCGCGGCGGCCGCAACGCGCACGGCAAGATCACCACCCGGCACAAGGGTGGCGGTCACAAGCGCGCCTACCGCCTGATCGACTTCCGCAGGGCGGACAAGGACGGCGTGCCGGCCAAGGTCGCGCACATCGAGTACGACCCCAACCGGACCGCGCGGATCGCGCTGCTGCACTACGCCGACGGCGAGAAGCGCTACATCATCGCCCCGGACAAGATCAAGCAGGGTGACCCGATCGAGAGCGGCGCTCGCGCCGACATCAAGCCGGGCAACAACCTGCCGCTGCGCAACATCCCGACGGGCACCGTGGTGCACGCGATCGAGCTCCGCCCCGGCGGTGGCGCGAAGATCGCCCGCTCCGCCGGTTCGCGGGTGCAGCTCGTGGCGAAGGACGGCCCCTACGCCCAGCTGCGGATGCCCTCCGGGGAGATCCGCAACGTGGACGTGCGCTGCCGCGCCACGGTGGGTGAGGTCGGGAACTCCGAGCACAGCAACATCAACTGGGGCAAGGCGGGCCGCAACCGCTGGCGGGGCAAGCGCCCCACCGTGCGTGGTGTCGTCATGAACCCGGTGGACCACCCGCACGGTGGTGGTGAGGGCAAGACCTCCGGTGGTCGCCACCCGGTCAACCCGAACGGCAAGCCCGAGGGCCGGACCCGCCGCCGCAAGCCGAGTGACAAGCTCATCGTCCGCCGCCGGCGCACCGGCAAGAAGCGCTGAGCAGGGAGGGAGTGAAGGATGCCACGCAGCCTGAAGAAGGGCCCGTTCGTTGACGACCACCTGCTCAAGAAGGTGGACGCGCTGAACGAGACCGGCAAGAAGACCGTCATCAAGACCTGGTCCCGCCGCTCGACGATCATCCCGGACATGTTGGGCCACACCTTCGCGGTGCACGACGGCCGCAAGCACGTCCCGGTGTTCGTCACCGAGTCGATGGTCGGGCACAAGTTGGGCGAGTTCGCCCCGACCCGGACCTTCAAGGGACACGTCAAGGAAGACCGCCGTTCGCGCCGCCGCTGAGGCGCCAACCGTGACACGGATGAACCAAGAGCAAGGGGTAACAGCGATGAACGCCCGAAAGGACGCCGCGGCGCCGGAAGACGCGGAGACGCCGTCGCGCGCCGTGGCGCGGGCCCGCTACGTCCGCGCGACGCCGATGAAGGTGCGCCGCGTGGTCGATCTCGTGAGGGGCCGCAACGCCCAGGAAGCTCTGGCCGTGCTGCAGTTCGCGCCGCAGGCGGCGAGTGAGCCGGTAGCGAAGGTGGTCGCGAGCGCGGTCGCCAACGCACAGAACAACCTGGATCTTGACCCGGACACGCTGTGGATCTCGACGATCTACGTGGATGAGGGGCCGACGCTGAAGCGGATTCGGCCGCGCGCCCAGGGGCGGGCGTACCGAGTCCGGAAGCGGACCAGCCACATCACCGTCGAGCTCGAGTCGCGGCCGAAGGCCGCGGCGGGTGCTCGCAAGTCCAGCGCGAAGGGAAGTGCCCGGTAGTGGGTCAGAAGATCAACCCGCACGGCTTCCGGCTGGGGATCACCACTGACTGGAAGTCCCGCTGGTACGCCGACAAGCAGTACTCCGAATACGTCGCCGAGGACGTGAAGATCCGCCGGATGCTCTCCAAGGGCATGGAGCGGGCCGGTATCGCCAAGGTGGACATCGAGCGGACCCGGGACCGGGTGCGCGTCGACATCCACACCGCGCGGCCGGGCATCGTCATTGGTCGTCGTGGCGCGGAGGCGGACCGCATCAGGACCGAGCTGGAGAAGCTCACCAAGAAGCAGATCCAGCTCAACGTCCTCGAGGTCAAGGGACCCGAGTCGGACGCCCAGCTGGTGGCCCAGGGGGTCGCCGAGCAGCTGTCCAACCGTGTCGCCTTCCGGCGTGCCATGCGCAAGGCGATCCAGTCGGCGATGCGCTCGCCGCAGGTCAAGGGCATCCGCGTCAAGGTGAGCGGCCGGCTCGGCGGTGCCGAGATGTCCCGTTCCGAGTTCTACCTCGAGGGTCGGGTGCCGCTGCACACGCTGCGCGCGGACATCGACTACGGCTTCTTCGAGGCGAAGACGACCTTCGGCCGCATCGGCGTCAAGGTGTGGATCTACCGAGGTGAGCTGGTCGGCGGGCTGAAGGCCCGCGAGGCCAACACCGAGTCCCGCCCGCCGCGCCGTGACCGCTCCGACCGCCCGAACCGCCGTCGTGGCGAGGGTGGGCAGCGGGGTGGCCGGGCCAAGGAGGCCGTGGCGGCTGGTGCCGGCGCGGCCGAGTCCACCCCGGCGGCGGCTGAGGCGCCCGCCGAGAAGACGGAGGGCTGAGAGATGCTCATCCCGCGCAAGGTCAAGTACCGCAAGCAGCATCGCCCGGTCCGCCGTGGCATGTCCAAGGGCGGGAACCAGGTCACCTTCGGTGAGTTCGGCATCCAGGCGCTGGAGCCGGCCTACGTGACCAACCGGCAGATCGAGTCCGCTCGTATCGCCATCACCCGGCACATCCGCCGTGGCGGCAAGGTCTGGATCAACATCTTCCCGGACCGTCCGCTGACGAAGAAGCCCGCCGAGACCCGGATGGGTTCCGGTAAGGGTTCCCCGGAGTACTGGGTGGCCAACGTGAAGCCCGGTCGGGTTCTGTTCGAGATGAACTACCCGAACGAGCCGGTGGCTCGTGAGGCCCTGCGCCGCGCGATCCACAAGCTCCCGATGAAGTGCCGGATCGTGACCCGTGAGGGTGGTGAGTTCTGATGGCAGCGGCTACCACGAGCGCGGCCGAGCTGCGTGAGCTCAGCCACACCGATCTGGTGCAGCGTCTGCGGGAGGCCAAGGAGGAGCTGTTCAACCTCCGTTTCCAGATGGCCACCGGCCAGCTCGAGAACAACCGTCGGCTGCGCGTCGTGCGGCACGACATCGCCAGGATCTACACGGTGATGCGTGAGCGTGAGCTGGGCCTCTCGGTGTCGCCGGAGCAGGACGAGGCCACGGATGAGGGTGCCGCATGAGTGAGAAGGACGTGAACGGCGCGGTGACTGACACCACTGGTGGCGACGCGCGCAACAGCCGCAAGGTGCGCGAGGGATACGTCGTGTCCGACAAGATGGACAAGACGATCGTGGTCCAGCTCGAGGACCGCAAGAAGCACGCGCTCTACGGCAAGGTCATGCGGCGCACCACCAAGGTGAAGGCGCACGACGAGCAGAACTCCGCGGGCGTGGGCGACCGCGTGCTGCTGATGGAGACCCGGCCGCTGTCGGCCACCAAGCGGTGGCGGCTGGCCGAGGTCCTGGAGAAGGCCAAGTAAGAGGCTCGAGGGCACCTGTGGTGTCCTTGGTCTGGACGGGTGGCGGCCCGACGGTGGTCGGGCCGCCCTCCGCATGAGGAGACCGCGTGCGTCGGGTCGGAAATCCGGCGCACAAGAAGCAGGTCAGGAGTAGACGTGATCCAGCAGGAGTCGCGGCTTCGGGTCGCCGACAACACGGGCGCCAGGGAGATCCTGTGCATCCGGGTTCTCGGCGGGTCCGGGCGGCGGTACGCGAGCATCGGCGACATCATCGTGGGCACGGTGAAGGAGGCCATCCCGGGCGCCAACGTCAAGCGTGGCGACGTGGTGAAGGCCGTCGTGGTGCGCACCGCCAAGGAGAAGCGCCGTCCGGACGGTTCCTACATCCGGTTCGACGAGAACGCGGCGGTCATCATCCGGAACGACAACGAGCCGCGTGGGACCCGCATCTTCGGCCCGGTCGGCCGGGAGCTCCGGGACAAGAAGTTCATGAAGATCATTTCGCTGGCGCCGGAGGTGCTCTGATGAAGGTGCACAAGGGCGACACCGTGGTGGTCATCGCCGGCAAGGACAAGGGCGCGAAGGGCAAGGTCATCCAGGCCTACCCGCACACCCAGCGCGTCCTGGTCGAAGGCGTGAACCGGATCAAGAAGCACACCAAGATCTCCCGTACCCAGCGTGGCGCGCAGTCCGGCGGCATCGTGACGCAGGAGGCCGCCATCCACGTGAGCAACGTGCAGGTGGTCGACTCCGACGGCAAGCCGGCGCGCGTGGGTTACCGCGAGGACGAGGACGGTCGGCGGGTGCGGATCTCCCGCAGGAACGGTAAGGACATCTGAGCATGACGACCGCAGAGAAGATCGTCCCCCGGCTGAAGGTCCGCTACCGCGAGGAGATCGTCCCCGGCCTGCGCGAGCAGTTCGACTACGGCAACCCGCACCAGATCCCCGGTGTGGTCAAGGTCGTCGTCAACATGGGCATCGGCGAGGCGGCCAGGGACGGCAAGCTGATCGAGGGTGCCGTTCGCGACCTCGCCAGCATCACCGGCCAGCGGCCCGAGGTCCGCCGGGCCCGCAAGTCCATCGCACAGTTCAAGCTCCGTGAGGGCATGCCGATCGGCGCCAGGGTCACCCTGCGCGGCGACCGGATGTGGGAGTTCCTTGACCGACTGCTGACGATCGCGCTGCCGCGTATCCGCGACTTCCGCGGTCTGTCGGACCGGCAGTTCGACGGCAAGGGCAACTACACGTTCGGCCTGAGCGAGCAGTCGATGTTCCACGAGATCGATCTCGACTCGATCGATCGTCCGCGGGGCATGGACATCACGGTCGTCACCTCGGCGATCAACGACGAGGAAGGCCGGGCGTTGCTGCGCCGGCTGGGCTTCCCGTTCAAGGAACGCTGAACCGACCGTCCGTCATCGCGACGTGAGCATCGAAGTTGAGGAGAACCGATGGCCAAGAAGGCGCTGATCGCGAAGGCGTCGCGCAAGCCGAAGTTCGCGGTGCGGGCCTACACCCGTTGCCAGCGCTGCGGGCGTCCGCACGCTGTGTACCGCAAGTTCGGCCTGTGCAGGGTGTGCCTTCGTGAGATGGCCCACCGCGGCGAACTGCCCGGTGTGCACAAGTCGAGCTGGTGAGGTCGCGGGCGCCGGAGTCGGCGCCCCACCGCCAGTTCGCTGACCACTAGTTCGCTCAAGGCCCCGACGGGGAACCAGGGCGAGAAAGGTTGACCAGGTCACCATGACGATGACCGACCCGATCGCAGACTTCCTGACACGTCTGCGTAACGCCAGCTCGGCATACCACGACGAGGTCGTGCTGCCGCACTCCAAGCTGAAGGCGAACATCGCCGAGATCCTCAAGCGTGAGGGTTACGTCTCCGGCCACCGTGTCGAGGACGGCGAGAAGAGCCAGAACCTGGTCGTCGAGCTCAAGTACGGGCCGAACCGCGAGCGGAGCATCGCGGGCCTGCGGCGTGTATCGAAGCCCGGCCTTCGGGTGTACGCCAAGTCCACCACGCTGCCGCGCGTGCTCGGTGGTCTTGGTATCGCGATCATCTCGACCTCCGGCGGTCTGATGACCGACCGGCAGGCGGCCAAGCAGGGCGTGGGCGGGGAAGTCCTCGCCTACGTCTGGTGAGGAAGGGGGTAACGGCATGTCGCGCATTGGGAAGCTGCCGATCACCGTTCCCTCGGGTGTCGATGTCGCCATCGACGGCCGCACGGTGACGGTGAAGGGCCCGAAGGGTTCGCTCAGCCACACGCTGGTGGAACCCATCACGATCGATCGTGACGAGGATGGCTCCCTGCTGGTGAGCCGCCCCGACGACGAGCGGAAGAGCAGGTCGCTGCACGGGTTGTCGCGGACTCTCGTCAACAACCTGATCGTCGGCGTGAACCAGGGCTACGAAAAGAAGCTGGAGATCCACGGCGTCGGTTACCGCGTGACGCTCAAGGGCTCCGAACTGGAGTTCGCGCTCGGCTTCAGCCACCCGGTGAAGGTCGCGCCCCCGGAGGGTGTGACGTTCCAGGTGGAGAGCCCGACCAAGTTCTCCGTCCACGGCATCGACAAGCAGCGCGTGGGCGAGGTCGCGGCCAAGATCCGCAAGCTGCGGCGGCCGGACCCGTACAAGGGCAAGGGCGTGCGGTACGCGGGCGAGGTCATCCGCCGCAAGGTCGGAAAGACGGGTAAGTGATCATGAGCGAAAGCACTGCAACCACCGCCGCCAAGCGCAAGCCCGTCGGCAAGGACGTGTCGACCACGCGTCGGGTGGCCAGGGCCCGCCGGCACTTCCGTCTTCGGAAGAAGATCAGCGGTACGGCGGAGCGGCCGCGTCTTGTCGTGCACCGTTCCTCGCGGCACATCGTGGCCCAGGTGATCGACGACCTGGCTGGCCACACGCTGGCGTCCGCGTCGAGCCTCGAGGGCGACGTCCGCGCGCTGGACGGCGACAAGAAGGCCAGGGCGGCCAAGGTCGGCGAGCTGGTGGCGGCCCGCGCGAAGACCGCGGGCATCGGCACCGTCGTGTTCGACCGGGGCGGCTACGAGTACCACGGCCGGATCGCGGCCCTGGCCGACGCCGCGCGCGAGGCGGGGTTGGAGTTCTGAGAACCATGGACAGGATCGAGTTGAACGAGAGGGTCGTCTGATGCCAGGACGCACGCGTCGTGACGGCGGGTCGGAGCGCGGAGAGCGCCGCGACCGCCGGGACGGTGGCCGCGGCGGGGCGGCCCAGGAGAAGACCCCGCATCTTGAGCGCGTGGTCGCGATCAACCGCGTGGCCAAGGTCGTCAAGGGCGGTCGGCGTTTCAGCTTCACCGCGTTGGTGATCGTCGGTGACGGCGACGGCATGGTCGGTGTCGGTTACGGCAAGGCCAAGGAGGTGCCGGCAGCGATCGCCAAGGGCGTCGAGGAGGCCAAGAAGAGCTTCTTCCGCGTCCCGAGGATCGCCGGCACCATCACGCACCCCATCCAGGGCGAGGCGGCGGCCGGTGTCGTGCTGCTGCGCCCGGCGGCCCCCGGTACCGGTGTCATCGCCGGTGGTCCGGTGCGTGCCGTGCTGGAGTGCGCCGGTGTCCACGACGTGCTGAGCAAGTCGCTCGGCAGCGACAACGCGATCAACATCGTGCACGCGACGGTGGCCGCGCTGAAGGGCCTGCAGCGGCCGGAAGAGGTCGCGGCTCGCCGTGGCCTGCCGCTCGAGGACGTCGCGCCGGCCGGAATGCTGCGGGCCAGGGCCGGGCAGGGAGTGTGACATGGCGCAGCTCAAGGTGACCCAGGTGCGCAGCACCATCGGTAACAAGCAGAACCAGCGGGACTCGCTGCGGACGCTCGGGCTGCGGAAGATCCGCCAGTCCGTGGTCCGCGACGACAACCCCGAGGTTCGCGGTCTGATCAACACCGTCCGCCACCTGGTGACGGTGGAGGAGGTGAACTGAAGGTCATGACCATCAAGATTCACCACCTGCGGCCCGCGCCCGGTTCCAAGACCGCCAAGACCCGCGTCGGTCGTGGTGAGGGTTCCAAGGGCAAGACCGCGGGTCGTGGGACCAAGGGCACCAAGGCACGGAAGAACGTGCCCGCGGCCTTCGAGGGTGGGCAGATGCCGCTGCACATGCGGCTGCCCAAGCTCAAGGGCTTCAAGAACCGTTTCCGGGTGGAGTACCAGGTCGTCAACGTCTCGGACCTGGGGCGCCTCTTCCCGGAGGGTGGCACGGTGGGCATCGACGAACTCGTCGCCGCCGGCGCCGTCCGGAAGAACCAGTTGGTGAAGGTGCTGGGCACCGGCGACCTCGGCGGAGTCAAGCTGGACGTCACCGCCAACGCCTTCTCCAGCAGCGCGATCGAGAAGATCACCGCCGTCGGTGGGACGACCACCACGGTCTGATCGCGTCAGAGCACCGCGCGCGGCCCGCAGGGGAGTCCTCCCCTGCGGGCCGCGCGCGTTCTCGCCGTTCCGGGGGGTCCACGCCGGGGCCGAGCGGTGGGTGGGAGGGGTGGTGCAGGAGATCATCGGATCCGGTGACCGCCTCGCTGGGGCCGTCACCCGGTGTGGACCTCCTCGGGACGCGAACCCTGGTTCGAGGCCGCTTGTGACACGGAAGTGGGAGTCGGTGGGCGGGCCACTGGTACGAGTGGACGAAGGAGCACGCGACACCCCGCCGCTCGCCGTCCGCCCGGTGCGCGGAAACCGGCCGTAGATCGACAAGTTTCCCCGCAGCACTGGTGGTCAACCCCGGGCAGGCTGTTAGAGTCGTGCACGCTTCGTGTCAGCAGGCACGAGGCCGGTTGCCTGCGCGGCAGGCCGCAATGCTGCCGGCATCCGCCGGCCACGAAGATCGTCGGTCGGAGAGGCCGACGACGCCGAGGAGGTCACGCGTGCTCAGCGCCTTCCGCGCGGCTCTCACGACGCCGGACCTGCGCAAGAAGATCCTGTTCACCCTCGGGATCGTCGCGGTGTACCGGCTCGGGGCCAACGTTCCGTCGCCTGGTGTCTCCTCGCCCAACATCCGGCAGTGCCTCGAACTCATCGAGAACAGCGGCAGCGCGAACATCTACTCGCTGCTGAACCTGTTCAGCGGTGGCGCCCTGCTCCAGCTCTCGCTGTTCGCGCTGGGCATCATGCCCTACATCACCGCGAGCATCATCGTGAACCTGCTCGGGGTGGTCATCCCCAGGTTCGAGCAGCTGCGCAAGGAGGGCCAGTCCGGCCAGGCGAAGCTGACGCAGTACACGCGGTACCTCGCGATGGCCTTCGCCGTCCTGCAGGCCACCACGTTCGTGGCGCTCGCCCGGTCGGGCCAGCTGTTCGGCAACTGCCCGCACCAGGTCATCCCGGACGGGTCGGTCTTCAACCTCGTCGTCATCGTCATCGTGATGACGGCCGGCACCGCCCTGGTCATGTGGTTCGGCGAGATGGTCACCGAGCGCGGTGTCGGCAACGGCATGTCGCTGCTGATCTTCTGCTCCATCGCGGCCCGGATCCCGGCCGAGGGCAGCAGCATCCTCCAGACCCAGGGCGGCGTGGTCTTCACCGTCGTCTGCATCTTCGCGCTGGCCATCATCGTGGCGGTCTGCTTCGTCGAGCAGGCCCAGCGCCGGATCCCGGTGCAGTACGCGAAGCGGATGGTCGGGCGGCGGATGTACGGCGGCACCTCGACCTACCTGCCGTTGAAGGTGAACCAGGCCGGCGTCATCCCGGTGATCTTCGGTTCCTCCCTGCTCTACCTGCCGCAGTTGATGTCGCAGCTCGTCGGTGACGGCACCGGGTGGCTGAACAGGTTCATCGACGACTACATCGTTCCCCAGTCGAGCTGGGTGCACATCCTCCTGTTCTTCGCGCTGATCATCTTCTTCACCTACTTCTACGTGTCCATCACGTTCAACCCGGACGAGCGGGCCGACGAGATGAAGAAGTTCGGTGGCTTCGTCCCGGGGATCCGCCCGGGCCGCCCGACGGCGGAGTACCTGAGCTTCGTGTTGAGCAGGATCACGCTGCCCGGCTCCATCTACCTGGGTATCGTCGCGGTGCTGCCGAACTTCTTCCTGAGCATCACCGAGGAAGGCGCGAACCAGAACTTCCCGTTCGGCGGTACCGCGGTGCTGATCATGGTGAGCGTCGGTCTTGACACCATGAAGCAGGTGGAGAGCCAGCTCATGCAGCGAAACTACGAAGGGTTCCTCCGGTAGTGCGACTCGTCTTGGTAGGCCCGCCCGGAGCGGGCAAGGGCACGCAGGCAGCCGTCCTCAGCGCGAAGCTGGGCGTCCCCCACGTCTCCACGGGGGACCTGTTCCGCGCGAACATCAGCCAGCGGACGCCGCTGGGGGAGGAGGCCAAGCGCTACCTGGACGAGGGCCAGCTCGTCCCGGACGAGGTCACCAACGGCATGGTCCGGGACCGGCTGCGCCAGGAGGACGCGGTGGGCGGCTTCCTGCTGGACGGGTTCCCCCGCACGGTGGGCCAGGCCGAGGTGCTCACCGAGTTCCTCGGCGGGCAGGGCCACCAGCTGGACGCGGTCCTGGAGTTCCAGGTGCCGGAGGACGAGGTCGTCACCAGGATGTTGGCCCGGGGCCGTGCGGACGACACCGAGGACGTGATCCGGACCCGCCTCGCGGCCTACCGGGGGAGCACGGCCCCGGTGCTGGACTACTACCGGCCGAAGGTCGTGGGGATCGACGCGTTGGGATCCATCGAGGAGATCACCGGGCGGGCGCTGCGGGCGCTCGGGGTGACGGGCTCCTGACGGCGGGGCCGGTCCCGACCGCGGGACCGGCCGCTTCCATGACCGAGTGGTGCCGCCCGACGAGGTCGGGCGGCACGAGTGCGAAGAGTGCGGGGGCCGAGACGTGCTGAAGCGAAGCCGGGGAATCCAGCTCAAGTCGCGTGGCGAGCTGGAGGCGATGCGAGCGGCGGGACTGGTGGTCGCCGGCGCGTTGGCCGCGGTGCGGGCGGCGGTCCGCCCCGGTGCCAGCACCGCCGAACTCGACGAGATCGCCGAGACCCACATCCGGGAGGCTGGCGCCGTCCCGTCCTTCAAGGGCTACCACGGCTTCACCGGCTCGATCTGCGCCTCGGTGAACGAGCAGGTCGTGCACGGCATCCCCACCACAACGCGGGTGCTGGCGGAGGGTGACCTCATCTCCGTCGACTGCGGGGCGATCCTCGAGGGCTGGCACGGCGACTCGGCGGTGACGGTGCCGGTGGGCCAGGTGTCCGAGGCCGACCTCCGGTTGTCCGAGGCGACCCGGTTGTCCATGCTCGCGGGCATCGCCGCCTGCCGCCCGGGGAAGCGGTTGACCGACATCTCGCACGCGATCGAGCTGGAGACCCTGCGGGTGCAGGAGGAGCACGGCGTCGAGTACGGGATCGTCGCGAACTTCGGTGGGCACGGCATCGGCACCGAGATGCACATGGAGCCCTACATCCCCAACTACGGGAAGCCCGGTCGGGGACCCAAGCTCCGGGAGGGGATGGCGCTGGCCATCGAACCGATGTTGACCCTCGGCACGGACGACACCCGTGAACTGTCGGACGGGTGGACGGTGGTCACAGCCGACGGGACCCGGGCGGCGCACTGGGAGCACACGGTCGCGCTGACCTCCGACGGGCCGTGGGTGTTGACGGCGCCGGCCGAGGACTGATCGGCCCACGACGACCGGTTGCGATTCGAGCACCGAGTTCCGCGAACCGCTCCCGGTCGACTCGCGGATGCGGAAGGATGTCAGCGTGAGCGAGCCTATTCGTGCCGACGCCATGCGCGCGTCCGACGCTGACCGCAAGCGGGTCCAGGACCAGTTGCACTGGGCGCACGCCGAGGGCCTGCTCGATCTGTCCGAGTTCGACAGCCGGGTGCGCTCCGCGTGGGACGCGAAGACCACCGGCGAGTTGGACCGGGTCGTCGCGGATCTGCCGTTGCCCCGCCCCAAGGGCCGGCGCCGGGTGTTCGCCCCCGGCGCGGGTGGCACCGCGATGCGGGTGCTGACGACCATCTGGCTGAGCGCCTCGGTGGCGAACATCGTCATCTGGGGCCTGCTCTACATGACGGGCACCGCGGTCTACCCGTGGTGGGTGTGGGTGGCGGTGCCTCCCGGCGCGGTGCTCGGTGCCCTCTACGCCAGCGGGATCGGCCGCCCCCGCAGTTCCTGAGGCCGAGACGCGCCCCGCCCAACCCCGCCGTGGCCTCCTCGGCCGGAGGTGCCGCTTGGCCGGGGGTGCGGCGCCCGCGCCGCGGGCCGTCACCAGGTGCGCACCAGCGGGTGCCGGCCCGGGTGGCCGGCCGGAACGGTGCCACCGCGGTCGCCTCCCACGTACGATGGGCGCACGCGTCTGGTCGCCCCGGGAGGTTGGTGACCCGGTAGTGGCACGGCGGGCGCGTTCCCTGGGGAGGGTGGAGTGGGCGAGCCGGTTTCCTGGAGCGAGATGCGGGCCTCGGACGGCGACCGCCAGCGGGTCGCGGAGCGCCTGGGCGCGGCGCAGGCGGACGGCCGGCTGAGCATGTCGGAGTACGACACCCGCCTGCGGGACGCGCTGGCGGCCAGGACGTACGGGGAGCTGGACCGGCTCACGAAGGACCTGCCGGACCCGACTGGTGGCGCCGCGACCCCGGAGGAGCCGGGTCAGGGCCTGGCGGATCAGCGCGGCGGGGATGTCGCCGAGCGGACCAGCGGGTGCCCGGCCACCCCGCCGAAGTCCGACCTGAGGCGCGCCGCCGAGGCGTGGGCCTCCGTCAGCGCCATCACCTTCACCATCTGGCTCATCGGTTTCGTGACCGGCGGGGGCGCCTCGAACCCGTGGTGGTTGTGGGTGGCGGGCCCGTGGGGAGCGGTGATCCTCGTCATGGCGCTGAGCGGGGCGGGAAAGCGGTACTCGAACTGACGCCGGCACCCCCGTGGCCGGGCCGTGCCGTGCCCCAGGTGGAGCTGACCTGCGCGAAGGGCTACACTGGCTCAACGGCGCACTCCTCGCGCTGACTCCATCGTGCCGTGTGTCGTGCGGCAGGCCGGTTCTCGACGGGCCTGGGGCGGCACTCCCCTTTCGGTGTGATCGACGGTTCCGTCGGTGCGCGTCCGAGTGGCGCGGGAAGCAGTGCGAGTGGTCCGCCGGCATCGGGAGACCGCGTTCGTCCTGGTCATCCCGGTGTGACCGCCAAATGACACCGTCACGAAACGCGGAGGACATGGGCAAGAAAGACGGGGCCATCGAGGTCGAAGGTCGCGTAGTCGAGCCGCTCCCCAACGCGATGTTCCGAGTCGAGCTGGAGAACGGCCACAAAGTCCTGGCCCACATCAGCGGCAAGATGCGGCAGCACTACATCCGCATCCTGCCCGAGGACAGGGTAGTCGTGGAGCTGTCGCCCTACGACCTGTCCCGTGGGCGCATCGTCTACCGCTACAAGTGACCTCCACGGTGCCCGGGCTGGTCCCGGGCACGCGTCCGAGCAGGAGAGCACGACCGTGAAGGTCCAGCCAAGCGTCAAGAAGATCTGCGACAAGTGCCAGGTGATTCGCCGTCACGGGCGGGTCCTGGTGATCTGCGACAACCAGCGTCACAAGCAGCGTCAGGGCTGAGCACCGCCTGACGTGGTGACCGTCGCGTTGTGACGCTTGTCGCGGAGCAGACGACGAGAGAAGAACACATCTCCTCCGACCTGTCGTGCGTGGAGCACGGCTGACCCCCGGACTCCGGGCCGGGGCCCGGGCCGCACTCGCGGCCGCGGGGCGGCGGAGGAGCAGACCTGGAGCGAAGAGACAAAGGAGAACGCGCCGGATGGCACGTGTCGCTGGCGTCGATCTTCCCCGCGACAAGCGGATGGAGATCGCGTTGACCTACATCTACGGCATCGGCCGTACCCGCTCGAAGGAGTTGCTGGCAGCCACCGGGATCAGCCCGGACATGCGGACCGGCGACCTGACCGACGACGACGTGGTGCGTCTGCGGGACCAGATCGAGAACAACTACAAGGTTGAGGGTGACCTCCGCCGCGAGGTGGCCGCCGACATCCGCCGCAAGGTCGAGATCGGCTGCTACGAGGGGCTTCGGCACCGTCGCAGGCTGCCGGTGCGTGGTCAGCGGACCAAGACCAACGCCCGGACCCGCAAGGGCCCGAAGAAGACCGTGGCCGGCAAGAAGAAGGCCGGGCGCAAGTAACCCCTCGCGCGCACTGAGGAGAAGACGAGAGACATGCCACCCAAGACCCGTGGCGCCGGGGTCAAGAAGGTCCGGCGCAAGGAAAAGAAGAATGTCGCGCACGGTCACGCGCACATCAAGAGCACCTTCAACAACACGATCGTGTCGATCACCGACCCGTCCGGCGCGGTGATCGCCTGGGCCTCGGCCGGTCACGTCGGTTTCAAGGGCTCCCGCAAGTCCACCCCGTTCGCCGCGCAGATGGCGGCGGAGAACGCCGCCCGCAAGGCGTCGGAGCACGGCATGCGCAAGGTTGACGTGTTCGTCAAGGGCCCCGGTTCCGGCCGGGAGACCGCGATCCGGTCGCTGCAGGCCGCCGGGCTCGAAGTTGGCAACATCCAGGACGTGACCCCGCAGCCACACAACGGTTGCCGGCCGCCCAAGCGGCGCCGGGTCTGAGGCGCGGGGAGGAGTAAGAACAGATGGCACGCTACACCGGACCCGCGACTCGCAAGTCCCGTCGTCTCAAGGTTGACCTGGTCGGCGGCGACCAGGCCTTCGAGCGCCGCCCCTACCCGCCCGGCCAGCACGGCCGGGCGCGGATCAAGGAGAGCGAGTACCTGCTCCAGCTCCAGGAGAAGCAGAAGGCTCGCTTCACCTACGGGGTCCTGGAGCGCCAGTTCCGCCGTTACTACGAGGAGGCCTCGCGCCGCCAGGGCAAGACGGGTGAGAACCTGCTCCAGCTCCTGGAGGCCCGGCTCGACAACGTGATCTACCGCTCGGGTCTGGCCAGGACCCGGCGTCAGGCGCGTCAGCTCGTCAGCCACGGTCACTTCCTGGTGAACGGCGAGAAGGTGAACATCCCCAGCTTCCAGGTGTCGCGGTTCGACATCATCGACGTGAAGCCGAAGTCGCTGGGCACCACGCCGTTCATCATCGCCAAGGAGACCCTCGGCGACCGGCCCACCCCGGCCTGGCTCCAGGTCGTGCCGTCCACGCTGCGGGTGCTGGTGCACCAGCTGCCGGAGCGGGCACAGATCAACACGCCGGTCCAGGAACAGCTGATCGTCGAGTTCTACTCGAAGAACTGAGGCCTCCACTGGCGAACGGTGGCCGTGCTGGACGCACGGTCACCGTGGTGGATCGACCAGACCGTGGCGATCCACATCCACTCGGCGTCAAATAGCGGGCGCCGCTGGGAAAGGACAAGACGAAGTGCTCATCTCGCAACGACCGACACTGACCGAGGAGACGGTCTCCGAGACCCGTTCCCGGTTCGTCATCGAGCCGCTTGAGCCCGGCTTCGGCTACACGCTCGGTAACTCGCTGCGGCGGACGCTGCTGTCCTCGATTCCGGGGGCCGCGGTCACCAGTATCCGCATCGACGGTGTCCTGCACGAGTTCACCACGATTCCCGGGGTGAAGGAGGACGTCACCGACGTCATCCTGAACCTCAAGGAGCTCGTGGTGAGTTCGGAGGAGGACGAGCCGGTGACCATGTACCTGCGCAAGCAGGGACCTGGTCCGGTCACCGCCGGGGACATAGTTCCCCCGGCCGGTGTCACCGTGCACACCCCCGACCTGCACATCGCCACTCTCAACGGCAAGGGCAAGCTCGAGATCGAGCTGGTCGTGGAGCGCGGTCGCGGTTACGTCCCCGCCGTGCAGAACAAGCAGGCCGGCGCGGAGATCGGCCGGATCCCGGTCGACTCCATCTACTCGCCGGTGCTGAAGGTGACCTACAAGGTCGAGGCGACCCGTGTCGAGCAGCGGACCGACTTCGACAAGCTGACTCTCGACATCGAGACGAAGCCGTCGATCACGCCGCGTGACGCGGTGGCGTCCGCCGGCAAGACGCTGGTGGAGCTGTTCGGGCTGGCCCGGGAGCTGAACTCGGACGCCGAGGGCATCGAGATCGGCCCGTCTCCTTCCGAGGCGGACACCATCGCGGCCTTCGCGATGCCGATCGAGGACCTCGACCTCACGGTGCGTTCCTACAACTGCCTCAAGCGGGAAGGGATTCACACCGTCGGCGAGCTGGTCTCGCGCAGCGAGGCCGACCTGCTCGACATTCGCAACTTCGGGGCGAAGTCGATCGACGAGGTCAAGATGAAGCTGGCCGGCCTTGGCCTGGCGCTCAAGGACAGCCCGCCCGGGTTCGACCCCTCCGCCGCCGCCGCCGACTACCCCAGCGAGGGGTGGTCCAGCAACGGCGACGGTGGTGACGGTCACGACGACGGTCAGGACTACGCAGAGACTGAGCAGCTCTGATCCACCGCCCGCTCTCCCGAGCGCGGTGGATGCGAGGACGCAACCGAGGAGCAACCGATGCCCACCCCAACCAAGGGTCGCCGTCTCGGCGGGTCCCCGGCCCATGAGCGGCTGATGATGGCCAACCTGGCCACGTCGCTGTTCACGCACGGCCGGATCAAGACCACCCAGGCGAAGGCGAAACGGCTCCGGCCGTTCGCCGAGCGGCTGATCAGCAAGGCCAAGCGCGGTGACCTGCACAACCGCCGTGAGGTGCTGCGGGTCATCCGGGACAAGGATGTGCTGCACAAGCTGTTCGCCGAGATCGGCCCCTTCTTCGGCGACCGCGACGGCGGTTACACCCGGATCATCAAGGCGATGCCCCGCAAGGGTGACAACGCCCCGATGGCCGTCATCGAGCTGGTGAACGAGAAGACGGTCACCGCGGAGGCCGAGGCCGCCCGGAAGACCACCTTCGCCGACAGCACGGCGTCCGAGGCCGAGGAGACCAAGGCCGAGGACACCACGACGGAGGCTCCCGCCGAGGAGACCAAGGCGGAGGCCCCCGCCGAGGACACCGCGGCCGAGGCCGACGAGGCCAAGGCCTCCGAGGCGGAGGACAAGTCCGACGAGAAGAAGGACTGAGTCCTGAGCCACCCGACACCACCGAGCGAGCCCGCCACTCCCGCACAGGGTGGCGGGCTCGCTCGCGTGCGCCTCGACATCAGCTACGACGGCGGGGAGTTCTCCGGCTGGGCTCGGCAGCCCGGCCGCCGCACCGTGTGCGGGGTGCTGGAGGACTCGCTGTCGATGATCCTTCGTCTCGACGTGCGATTGACCGTGGCGGGCCGGACCGACGCGGGCGTTCACGCCACCGGCCAGGTCGCCCACTGCGACCTGCCGGCGGAGGTCGATCCCGGCCAGCTGGCGCGGCGGGTCAACCGGCTGTTGCCGCCGGACGTGCGCGTGCTGGGCGCCCGTGCCGTCTCGCCCGACTTCGACGCGCGGTTCTCCGCGCTGTGCCGGCACTACGTGTACCGCCTGACCGACTCGCCCGTCGGCGGTGACCCCCTGACCCGCCGGCACGTGCTCGCCTGGACCCGCCCGTTGGACGTGGCCGCGATGAACGAGGCGTCGGCGCGGCTGCTCGGGGAACACGACTTCGCCGCCTACTGCCGGCGGCGGGAGGGCGCTACCACCGTCCGCGCCCTGCAACGTCTCCGGTGGGACCGGTTGGGAGGACCGGGGACCGCCGCGCACCACCTGATCGAGGTCAGGGTGAGTGCGGACGCCTTCTGTCACTCGATGGTGCGAAGCCTGGTCGGCGCGTTGCTGGCGGTTGGTGACGGTCGCAGGCCGGTGGAGTGGCCCGGCGCGCTGTTGTCCCGGTCCAGCCGTGTCGACGACGTCGTGGTGGCGCCCGCGCACGGGTTGGCGTTGACCGGGGTCGACTACCCGGACGACGCCGAACTGGCGGCGCGCGCGGAACGGACCCGTCGGCTGCGGGTGCCGGGACAGGCCACCTCCCCGGGCTGAGCGCCGCCCTCCGCGTCCGTCCTGGTCGCCGTCCACCCGGTGCGGGGCGGTCCTCCCGGAACGGTTCGGCGGGCCGTCCGGCCCGGTCGCCCGTACCGGTCGCCCGTTCGCCGAGGCGCCACTCGCTCCTCCGCGGCGATGTCCGATTTCTTTGACCGCTCCCGTGCTGTGCTCGGCGCAGGCGGTGATGCGTCCTTCAGAGGTACTTCGCCGGTGGAATCCGAATAGTGTCAGATCCAGGTTGACCCGCCGTTCGTCCTGCTCAGGGCGGGTGTGGTCGTGCCGGTCGTCCGGCGCTCCCACCAACCGGCGGTTCTCCCCGGCCCGTTGGCCGGCGGCGCCGTCGCCGTTTCAGTCCCTCTCTCCCGCCGGTCGGCCGTTCCGGTCGACCGTCCCGCACGTACGAAGGAGATGACTGATGAGACCTGTTCGCCTGACCGGCCTGGTCGCCACCGCTGCCGTGGTGACCGCGACCCTCACCGGAGTGGGGGCCGCCTCCGCCGGAGAACGCCCCGCCGATGGCCCCGACCGCCAGGACTACTCGCCCGGCCTGCTGACGAGCATGGCCGACGAGTTCGGCATCACCCCGCTCGAGGCGGAGACGCGGCTGGGTCAGGAGTTCGCCGCGATGGACGCGGTGGACCCGGCGGAGGAGGCCGCCGGCTCCGCCTACGCGGGGGCCTGGTTCGACGCCGAGCGAGGGGCGCTGGTCGTGGGCGTGACCGATGCCGGGGCCGCCGACGCCGTCCGAGCGGCGGCCGAGGTGGACGTCGAGGTCGTCGAGCACAGCGCCGCCGTCCTCGACGGGGTGGTGGCCGAGTTGAACGCCGTCGCGGAGGAGGAGGCTCCGCCGGCGGACGTGACCAGTTGGTACGTCGACCCGGCCGCGAACGAGGTCGTCGTCACCGTCCTCGCCGGCGCCGACGACTCGACAACCGCCGCCTTCCTCGCCGAGGCGCGGGCCCTGGGGCCGGTCACGGTGACCGAGGTGAGCGAGCGGCCCGAGACCTTCGCGGCGGGCACGGTGGGCGGAGACCCCTACTACATCAACAGCAACACCCGTTGTTCGATCGGGTTCTCCGTGCACGGTGGTTTCGTGACGGCCGGGCACTGCGGTGGCGCGGGCAGCACCGTGCACGGGTGGGACTGGTCGCTGATGGGCAACGTCGCGGCCGCGAGCTTCCCCGGCAACGACCACGGTTGGGTTCGCATCGGTCACGGCTGGTGGACCGAGCCGGTGGTCCTCGGCTGGGGAACCGTGCACGACGTCCTCGTGCGGGGTTCCTCGGTGGCGCCCGTCGGGTCCTCGATCTGCCGCTCGGGATCGACGACCGGCTGGCGGTGCGGCACCGTGGAGGCGTTGAACGTGACGGTGAACTACCAGCAGGGGCCGGTCTACGGAACGACGCAGACCAGTGCCTGTGCGCAGGGTGGTGACTCCGGTGGCTCCTTCATCACCGGAGACCAGGCGCAGGGCGTCACCTCCGGCGGTTCTGGCAACTGCGCGACCGGCGGTCGGACCTTCTTCGCGCCGGTGAACCCGATCCTGTCCGCCTATGGCCTCTCCCTCGTGCTGGCCTGATCGTCGGGGCGACCGGCGACCTCGGTCTCCGGCGTGACCGGGTCGGTCACGGCGTCGACCCCGGCTACCGGGGTGGTTGGCGGGTCCTCGCGACCCGCCAACCGCGCGTCCGGGACCAGCAACGCGACCAGGAACGCCAGGACCGCGGCCACCGCGCCCACCAGGAAGGCGGTGGCGGCGGCCGAGGCGAAGGCCGCCAGCACGGGGGCGGCCAGCACCGGGTCCACGGTGGCCAGGAACTCCGTGTTGTCCAGGTCGAGCAGCAGCCGGCCGTCCTCGGTCACCGCGTCGAGCACCGGGCGGTTGTCCGGGTCCCCGGTGACGGCTGGCTCGGTGAGGTGCCGGGCGAAGTCCGGGTCGGCGCGCGCTGCCGCGAACGAGTCCTCCAGCCTTCCGCCGACCAGCCCGAAGAGGACCGAGAGCAGGACGGCCGTTCCGGCGGAACCCCCGATCTGGCGGAAGAAGTGGCTGGAGGAGGTGGCGGACCCGAGATCCGCCCGTGGCGCGCCGATCTGCACGATGAGCGTGAGCGTCTGCATGGCGACACCGACGCCGACGCCGAGGAGCAGCGCGTGGAGGCCGACCAGGGCGAGGGGGGTGTCGGTGCGCACCGTGCTCAGCAGCGCCAGCGCGAGGGCGCTGGTCGCGGAGCCGAACACGGCGAAGCGGCGTACCCGGCCCGTCGCGGTGATCAGGTGTCCCACGATGATCGTGGCCACCACGTTCCCGAGTGTCTGGGGGAGGAGCAGCAGCCCGGCGACCATCGCCGAGTGACCACGCACGATCTGGAGGTAGAGGGGAAGCACGGCGAGGCTCCCGAACATCGCCATGCCCACCAGGACGTTGAGCACGTTGCCCAGGACGAAGGTGCGGATGCGGAAGAGGTGCGGTGGCAGGAGCGCGACGTCGCGGGAGCGTCGTTCCACCAGGACGAAGGCGAGGAGGCCGAACCCGGCCACCAGGTACAGCAGGACGGACGTGGGGGAGCCCCACCCCCACTCCCGTCCGTGGGAGGCGACGGTGAGCAGGGGGACGACGGCCACCACCAGGGCCACCGCGCCGAGGTAGTCCACCCGTCCGCCACCGCCGGGAACGGGTAGGTCGAGCACCCGGTGGACGACGAGGACGGCGACGATCCCGATGGGCACGTTGATGAGGAAGATCCATCGCCATCCCGCGAGGCCGAGGAAGTCCGGGGCACCCGCGAAGAGGCCGCCGACCACGGGGCCGAGCAGGCTGGCCGACCCGAAGACCGCCATGAAGTAGGCCTGGTACCGGCCCCGTTCCCTGGGGGGCACCAGGTCGGAGACGATGACGAACGCCAGGGAGAACAGCCCGCCTCCGCCGAGCCCCTGCACGGCGCGGAAGGCGGCCAGCTGGGGCATGGAGGCGGCCAGGCCGCAGAGCAGCGAACCGAGCAGGAAGATGCCGATGGCCGCGAGGTAGACCGGTCGGCGTCCGTAGAGGTCCGACAGCTTGCCGTACAGCGGGGTGGCGACGGTGGCGGTGACGAGGTAGGCGGTGGTCGCCCACGCCTGGATCGTCTGACCGTGCAGCTCGTCGGCGATGGTGCGCATCGCGGTCGCCACCACGGTCTGGTCCAGCGCGGACAGGAACATCCCGATCAGCAGGCCGGAGAGCACCCGCAACACCTGGCGGTGGTCGTACTGGTGCCCTGGTCGCGGGCTGGTGGCGGGTCGCGCCGTGTCGGCCACGCGCTCACACCTCCTTCCGGTCCGGTTCGGGCTGACGGAGTGGGTGGCGCTCGTCACGTCTCCCGAGCGGCACCCCTCACCGTCGGGCTGCCCGCCCCGCCGTGGTGCCCGGTTCCGATGGCGCGGCGGTGCTGGAGGGACCCGGGCGCCGGGCTGCCCGGATGGCGGGGACGCCCGAGGGAACGCACCGACCAACCAGCCCTGGTCCAGTGATCCCGGTCGAGGGTGTTCCTGGCGTCGAGCAGCGTCGGCCGGCGCACGAGGCGCCGCAGCCGGTCCGGGTCGAGCGCCGCGTACTCGGGCCACTCGGTGAGGTGCAGGACGATGTCGGCCCCGGTCGCCGCCTCGTACGCGGAGTCCGCGTAGTCGACCGTGGGCAGCTCCCGTCGCGCGTTGGTCAACGCGTGCGGGTCGTGCACCGCGACCCGGGCTCCGTGCAGGTGCAGATCGGCGGCGACGGTGAGCGCGGGCGAGTCGCGGACGTCGTCCGAGTGGGGTTTGAAGGCCGCTCCCAGCACGGCGACCCTGGCGTCGGTGACCTCCCCACCCAGCTCCTCGCGCACGAGGGCGACGGTCCGGCTCCGGCGCTCCACGTTGATCTGGTCGACCGCCTGGAGCAGTTCCACCCCCCGGCCCGCTCCGAGCTGTTCGGCGCGGGCCGTGAACGCCCGGAGGTCCTTCGGCAGGCACCCGCCCCCGTAACCCAGTCCCGCCCCGAGGAAGCGGTCGCCGATGCGGGGGTCGAGCCCGAGGGCGCGGGTGAGGGGGACGACGTCGGCTCCGCTGGCCTCGCAGACGTCGGCGACGAGGTTGACGAAGGACAGCCGGGTGGCGAGGTACGCGTTGGCCGCGACCTTCACCAACTCCGCGGTCGGGAGGTCGCAGACCACGACGGGAGTCGCCGGGCGTTCGGGGGTGTCGGCCAGCAGCGGCGCGTACACGCGACGCAGCGCCCGTTCCGCCACGTCGTCGGTGACGCCGAAGACGAGGCGGTCGGGTCGAAGGGTGTCCTGGATCCCGTGGCCCTCGCGCAGGAACTCCGGGTTCCAGGCGAGCCTGGCGTGCTCACCGACGGGGGACAGCTCGGCGAGGCGGCGGGCGAGCGGTTCGGCGGTCCCGACGGGGACCGTCGACTTGCCGACCACGAGGCACGGACGCGTGAGCAGGGGACCCAGCATCTCGATCACGGTGACGACCTGGGACAGGTCCGCCCCGTACCCGCGGGGGAGTTCCGGGGTGCCCACGCACACGAAGTGCGTGTCACCGAACTCGGCCGCCAGTGCGAGGGAGGTGGTGAACCGGAGTCGTCCCTCCGCGACCTGCGTGGAGAGCAACTCGGGCAGCCCCGGTTCGTGGAAGGGCACCTCGCCGCGGCCGAGCCGGTCGACCCGCTCGGAGTCGACGTCGACGCCGAGGACCTGGAAGCCGAGTGCCGCCATGCAGGCGGCGTGGGTGGCGCCGAGGTAACCGGCGCCGATCACGGTGATCCGGGGTGGCTGGCCCTGGTCGTCGGGCGGTGTGCTGGTGCGCGTCACGCCCTCACCCCCTGCCGGCGCCGACGGCGGTGTCGGCCTGGTCGGCGGCGTGGACCTGACCGGCCCCGGCTGCGATCTCCTCGAGGCGGCGGACGACCTGGTCGACGTGGGGTAGCGCCAGCATCTCCCGCTGCGCGGCTCGCACCGTGCCGGTGGTGGTGCGGTCGGTGAGGAGGTCGGAACAGGCGGAGGCGACGCCGTCGGCGGTCTGCTCGACCACGTGGCGACCGAGACCGAGTTCCGCGACGCGGTCGGCGTTCACCGGCTGGTCGCCGAACTGCGGGACGACGGCCATGGGCACGCCGGCCCGCAACGACTCCCGGATGCTGTTGTAACCGCCGTGGGTCACGAAGAGGTCCGCGCACTGGAGGAGCAGCGGCTGCGCGATCCCGGTGACGACGTGGACGTTGGACGGGTGGGGGATGTCCGGGAGCGGCACACCTCCGGTGGACACGATCGCGGCGCAGTCGAGCCGTCCCAGCCCCTCGATGATGGCGCGCAGCCCCTCGGCGGGATCGCGCATGGGGGGCGTGTCCTCGAGGCCGGGTTGGGGCGGAGCGTCGAGGACCATCGAGAGCGCCGTGCCGACCGCTCCGAACACCAGTGGGCGGGTGGGGTCGAGTTCGGACACCCAGCTGGGCAGCGCCTCCCGGTCGGCGACGGTGTCGGGCTGCCGGTAGGCGATCGCGGGCGGCACGTCATGGGTGTTGAAGGTGTAGCGGTGGGGGACGCAGTCCAGCCGGCCGTGCCGGTAGAGCGCGTCCGGGCCCTGCTCGGGCAGGTGGATCTCCCGGCGCCGCCGGTTGAGGTGGTCGACGAGGCCGACCGGGTCGACCAGGTTGCCCCCTCCGCTGGGGACGGACACCTGGGGCACGCCCAGCGCCTCGGCCACCAGCATCCCGGCGCACTCGGTGCCGTCCCGGAGCACCAGGTCCGGGCGGAACTCCCGCGCGATCGGCAGGATGGTGCCGACGTTGCGGGTGACCTGGGGTCCGCCGACGAACTCCCGGATCATGACCGTGGCGTCCGTCAGCTGGTCAAGGGTCAGTTCACCGCTGGCGAGCTGATCCCGCAGGATGTCCTCGATCGGCCCCAGGACCGCCCTGACCGGGAAGTTCTCGCCCGCGAACACGTGGGTGAGCGCGGCGGGAACCACCGCCAGCACCTGGTGGCCGGCTCTGGCCACCGCGCTGGCCACCGGGAGCATGGCTCGGGCGTGGGAGGGGGAACCGGTGACGCTGCACAGCACTCGCACGGAACGGTCCTTTCCTGAGGCGGTCGGCGGCGGTCGGTACGCGGGCAGGGGAGGTCCCCGGGCCGAGATCACGGCCCGGCGGCACGGTTGTTGTGGCGTCGAGCTGGCTCGGTCCGTCCCGGCTCGGCAGGATCGGTGCGGGGAACGCGTCGGTTGGGTGTCCAAGGCGTCGAGGACCGGTCAGCGATCGGTCAGCCAGAAGTCAGCAACGGATTACTTCACTGAACGTATCCAGTCGGATGCTGACGGTCAATACGCTGAACCCGCGCCGGGGGAGATGTGGATCACATGCCGACATCGTGACGGGAGGGCTCGCGGGTGGCGCAGGAGGAACCGGGTGCCGAGGTGGGACGAGGTGTCCCGCCTCGCCGGAAGGACGCCGACGCCACCAGGTCGGCCTTGTTGATGGCGGCGGTCCTCCGGTTCGCGCGGGACGGCTACGACCGGACGAGCGTCCGGGAGGTCGCCGCCGACGTGGGAGTGAACCAGGCGCTCGTCTACCGCTACTTCGGGTCGAAGGATGCCCTGTTCGAGGAGGTCTCCGCGCACACCTCGGCGATCGGTGAGCTGCTCGCCGGCCCACTCGACGCCATCGGCCCCGGTCTGGGTGACCTGTTGTCGCGTGAGGGGGACCAGGGCGCCCCCGGGTTGGTGGCGCTGCTGCGCTCGCCGGGGAGCGCGGCGGCGATGGAACGGTTGCGCCAGCTGGTCACCGACGACTTCACCCTCGGTCTCGCGCGCCGGCTGCCAGGCGAGGACGGGAGGTTGCGCGCGGAGCTGGTCGCCGCGCTGCTGGTCGGGGTCGGCCTGCTCCAGGCGGTCGTCCGGACACCGCAGCTCGGTGGTGGGAACCCCGAACGGGTGCGTGGGTTGGCGGCGGCGCTCGTGCGCCCGCTGGTGGCTCCCGTTGACCGGGCCGCCGGGGGAGGCGCGGAACGACCGGCTCCGGGAGCGGGCTCCCCAGGCAGCGCGGCGGATGCCGGTCCGTCGCGCTGAGGTGCTGGCCGTGCGAGTGGGGGGCGTGTCCAGGGCGTGGCGGGCCACCTCCGGCCACCCGCTCGTCTCCGCGCGGGTCGGGGCATCACCCGCCGCTGGCCGGCCGCCCACCCGCCACGAGCCAGGAGGGCGCGGCGTCGAGGCATGAGCTCCCGCTGCCCGCCGCCGGACCGGAACGGCGTCCCGTCGCCGGATGGGAGGCGGGTCCCCGGCGGGGAGGGCCTCAGTCGCCCCGGCGGACCGGGCCGAGGATCTCCTGCTCCTTCTTGGTGGTGATCAGGCGGAAGGGGCGCCACAGGTTGCGCCCGAGGGCGATCACCCCGTCGTCCTTGAGGTTCGCCAGCTGGTTGATCATGGGGGGAGGGAGGCGCCACATCCGGGCGGCCAGCTGCGCCTGGCCCACCGGCAGCCGTTGCATCAGCACGAGGTCCGCCGCGTTCGCCGTACCGGCGGCCTGGGGGTGCAGGTACGGCAGCACGTACATGGTCGTCTGCCAGGGAGACCTGGGTGGGAAGAGCTCCTGGGGGACGTGCCCGCCGTCGTGGACCACCAGGAGCGGGCCGTCGTCGGTGGGGCGGGGCAGCTCGACCGGCGACAGCCGTCGCACCTGGACCAGTGGTACGGGACGACCGTCCGGGCCCTGCCCGGCGGCGCGCGCCACCGACTGCCAGGCCGCGGGACGCCCGGTCGCGATCACCACCCATGCTCCGGTCGCCATCGCGCGGAGCGCGACCTGTCGTGCCAGGTACAACCCTCCGACCAGCACGATCCGAGTCGGTGCCGGCCGTAGGACGGAGATGGTCAGCGGCTCGTTCTTCATGCCGGAACCGAGCACCATGCCGCCCCGGTCGCCGGCCGGGCTGACCGCGTCGAGCAGTTCGGGTGACACCACGAACTCCGGTGCGACCCCCCGACCGGAGGGGCCGTAGGCCAGGCGGCTGCTAGTCATGCCGATCCTCCCAGTGGCAGGGTCGCGGCGAGCCCGGCCACCTGGAGGCCTCGCAGCGGGGTGAGCGTGATGTCCAGCTTCTCGCCGAGGGTGTTCAGCTTCCCGTCGGCCGCCTCCAGTTCGGACGGTGTCCTGGCGCTGACGCGGACCAGTCCCCGCAGACCCACCTTGCCGTCCTCCTCGCTGGGCGAGATGGACAGGGTCACCGTGGAGGACAGGGCCCGGACACCGGTGAGGGCGTTGATGTTCCTCATCCCGCCCTTGCCGGGCCACCGCGTGATGGCGTAGCTCGCGTGCCCCACCCCGCCGGCCGTCACCCCGGTCCAGCGTTCGCGCAGCCCGACCTTCTTGTTGGCACCCGCCACCGACTGGAGGTTGGCCGCGGAGATCCCGGAACGCAGCACCTCGTCCACATCGAGCGGCCGGGTGGACACCCCGTGCCGTTCCAGGGCGGAACGGATGCGGGAGAGCGCGCCGATCAATGCCCGGTGCGCGCCGACCACACCTCCTCCTCGCTCGGTGATGGCCTGCTGGCAGCGCCTCGGGTCGAGCCGGACGGCGACCCAGGTGGTGCGGCGGGCGGCGGCCGGCAACGGGCCGAGCACCTCCAGGTACGAGTTCAGGGCCGGCGAGTTGGGCGGCAGGGCGGCGCTGCCCGGGTAGCAGTGCCAGATCACCTTGATGGAGTCGAGGATGACGCCTCGGTCCTCCAGGCAGGGGGTCAGGGCGCCCAGCGGCAGGTTCGGTGCCGCGCCGACGTGGGTGACCAGCGCGGGGGGCGGCTCGACGAGCAGCACCGCCGTCCACGTTCCGTCGTGCATCGCCAACCCGACCTGACCGCGTTCGTGGTCGGTGCCCTGCGCCACCACCAGGTCGGGCAGGGCGAGGCGGAGCAACGACACCCGGGCGTCCTCGGGGCCCGTCACGGGCTTGTCGTCGAGTTGGACCTCCTCGTCGTCCGCCCGGGCCGGTGGGTGGGCCACCCTGGTGTGCGAGCGGGCGGCGTAGCCGAGGGTCAGCTTCGTCCACTGGGTCAGCCAGCGTCCCTTCCAGCGGGTGAAGGCCACCACCAACGCGACGAGCAGCACCGCGGCGGAAGCCGGCCAGAGACTGGTGCTGACGGCCAGCAACAGCAGTCCCACGGCCAGCCCGACCTCCAGGACCACGACGTTGGTCACCGGCAGCGGGCCGAGGCTGGCGCCCGTCGCCCGCCGTCGCGCGCTGCCGACCCGTGCCGTCGGCGGTGCCGCTGGCGGCGACGGTTGGGGCCGCCGGGGCTGGGCAGGGCTGGGTGTGGTCACGCTCATCCGTTCGGTCTCTCCCCCTCGCTGATGCAAGACGGCGGATCGTCGGCGGGGGCACGCACCCGCCTGGCGCCCTTATCGGGAAACGGCGCCACAGTCGTGCTGCTGCCCGCTATCCTGCCGAACGGTACCGTGGACTAGGGAGCTATAGGCCGCAAATGCCCTCAACACCTACCACCAAGTCCCAGGTTCAGGCTTACCGCTTCGTCCTCAGGCGAATGCAGTCGGCGCTGGTCCGCAAGGACGCGGTGATGCTGCACGATCCGATGCGCACCCACCAGCGCTCCGTGGTGGCGGGGATGGCGCTCGCCGCCGTGGCGCTGTTGGGTTTTCTGATCTTCGGTGTCATCTCGCCCAAGGCGAGTCCGCCGAGCGCGGGCGAGATCGTGATGGCGCAGCCTTCTGGCGGCATCTACGTCGCCGTGGAGCAGAACAACGCGCTCCAGCTGATCCCCATGATGAACATGGCCTCGGCGCAGCTGCTCCAGATGCGGATGCAGGGCGGCGCGTCCGCCGGGCTGCCCGAACCCTCGTTCGTCAGTGACGACGTGCTGGCCGACATCACCATCGGCAGCCAGCTGACCGGGATCCCCGGGGCGCCGGAGAAGATGCCCAGTTCCGAACGGCGAATCGATCCGGTGTGGACGGTGTGCGACTGGGCGTCCTTCGACGACAGCCTGGCGAACCCGGCGGCCTCGGCGTCGGCGGAGACCTCGGTGCTCGCCGGCGTCCACGACCTGCCGGGCCGCGCGCTCGCCGAGGACGAGGTGGTCGTCGCCCGTTCCGAGGCCGACGGCGAGATGTGGGCGATCTACCGCCCGGATGACACCCGCGCCGGGTCGCGTGCCGTGGTCCGCGCCTGGGTCGACCCCAACCACCAGGTCAACCAGGCGACGCTGGCCTCGGGGCTGCGTGAGCCGCACCTGATGACCGAGGCGTTGCTGAACAGCATCCCCACCGTCGACGACTACGCGGCCCCGGACATCCCGGACCAGGGGCTCCCCGCCGACCGGGAACTCGTGCTGCCCGACGGCAACGCGGCGGGGATCGGCACCGTGGTGGCCGCGTTGGACGCGTCCGGGCAGGGCCGGGACTACTACGTCGTGCTCAACAGCGGGTACCAGGACATCCCCGAGGGCGTCGCGGAGCTCATCCGCTGGTCGCAGGGACAGGCCCAGGCGGAGGTGCCGCTGGTCGAACGGGTGGACATCACCCGGCTCGGCGCGGCCGCGGATGCCGACCTCGTCGAGATCCGCGACCTGCCGAGCCGTCCGCTGCGACCGGTCCCCTACATGGAGAACCCGGTGACCTGCTTCGCGTGGAACGGTTCGGACGACCGGGAGCGCACCGAGCTGCGGGTCGGCGAGGACATCGAGTTGCGGGGCGCGGACGCGTCGGACGACGACCCGCTGTTGGAGCGGGTGCGGCTGGGTGCCGACAACGCGGCCGACTACTTCTTCATGCCGCCGGGGAACGCCGCCGTCGTCCGCAGCACGACGTCCGAGGGCAGCTTCCAGAGCGGCCCGATCCACTTCGTGTCCGACCGGGGTGTCCGGTACGCCATCCCGGACATGCGGCACGTCACGGCGCTGGGGCTGTTGCCGGAGAACAGCACGCTGCCGCCAGCCCCGGAACCGATCCTGCGCCTGCTGCCGGCGGGCCCTCGGCTGGACCAGAACAATGCCGACCTGGTGTTCGACTACGTCCCCTTCGACGAGAGCGGTGACCGTCGACTCGACGTCGAGGAGGGCGCCGGCGAGTACGTCCCCGACCCGGACGGCGTCGGGGACGGGTGGTTCGAGGGCTTCCCCCAGGACGGCTGACGGCGAGTGGGATGACGGATGGCGGCGGCCCGGGAACCCCCGGGCCGCCGCCGGCGTCTCATCGGCCGAACGGCCTCGTCCGGAGGTGCGCGCCGCGCCACGGCCGGACACCACCCACGGCCGTCGTGCTGACGACGAGCATCCAGGGAGCCCGACGTGGCGGACATCAGCATCGACCCGGAGTGGGTCACCGACTACGCGCGTCGGCTGGAACGCGCCTCCGAGGACCTCGGCGAGGTAGGCCAGTCCGTCCACGTCGACGGGGTGGGCGCGGAGACGTTCGGCGAGCTGGGCGTCGAGGTCGGCACCGACACGGCGTACGCCGAGGTGCGTGACCACCTCGACACCCAGCTGGCCCGGGGCCGCGAGGTGCTGCTGGCCGCCTCGGTGGCGCTGCGGAACGTGGCCCGTGTCCACCTGGCCCACGACGAGGACAGCGCGGCGGAACTGAACCGCTCCGGCGCCGATCCGGCCTGAACCGCACAGGGAGTCGCCCGTGTTCCCCGACCGCTACCCAGCCGACCCCACCGTCGTACCAGGTGGCGTGGCCTTCGACCGCTCCCCGGGGTTCGGGGGCACCAGCCGGCCCGCGTCGACGGCGAGCGAGGCCGCCCCCGCCGCCCCGGCGGGGGCGGTGACCGCGTCCGAGCCGGCTGCCCGTCCACCGTGGCTCCCCCAGGAGGGGGCCGTCGGCGGCCCGGACGGTGACCGGCTGGCCGGGGACGCCGCCGGCCATCTGGGCTTCCTGTCCTGGATCTCCGACCAGCTCGGGGTTCCGGACCCGGTGCACGAGTACTTCGGCCCGGTGGTGGGGCGCTGGAGCGACATGCACGAACAGGCCGAGCACTGGCGGGCCGCCGCCAGGCGGGTCGAGGAGCTGTCGGAGGAGGTCGCCGGTCCGCTCGGTGGCCTGGACGAGGCCTGGACCGGGGACGACGCCGACTCGTTCGTCGAACACGTCCAGGAGGTGACCCGCGCCGCGAACGCGATGGCGGACACCATGACCGCCGTCGCTGACGCGTTGGACGTCACGGCGGACGCCATCCGGCAGCTCGTGCGGGACATGGTCGAGGTGCTCGCGGGCAGCGCTGACTCGGTGTCGGAGGCGTTGACGCTCCCGGTGGCGGGTGAGGAGCGGGCCCGCGACCACCTGGCCACGATGCGCGAGCCGCTGCTGGAGCTCTTCGAGGCGGTCCGGGAGGTGCTGCGCGCGCTGGTCGGCCTGTGCTCGGGGCTGGGTGGTGACACCGTCTTCTCCGACCTGCGCATGGCGCACGTGTTCCCCGAGGACGACTGGTCCTTCGACGTGCCCTCCGTCCCGGGCGGCGGCGGCCCCGGCGGGGTCGACGTGGCGGGTGCGGGCACCGGCGGGGGTGCGCCCGGCGGCGGAGGCGGTGCCGGCGGCGTCCCCTCGGGTGGTGGTGGCCCCGGCGCCGGCTCGGCGGGGGCGGCGCCCGAGTCCGAGCAGCCGGTCCGGGCCGGGGGCACCAGCGGTGTCGCCGCCGCCCCCGGCGACGCGGTGGCCGGTCAGCAGGGCGCCTCGACCGGGCAGGCCACCCAGGGCGGCCGGGGGATGGGCGGTGGCGCCATGATGGGTGGCGGGATGATGGGCGGCGGGGCCCAGCAGAACCAGGGTGACCAGGAGCGGAAGAACCAGTCCCGCATCATGTCCGACGCCTCGGAGCTGTTCGGTGAGCCGGAGGCCACGGTGGCGCCGGTCATCGGGGAGGACGGCTGACAGCGCTCCTGACCTGGCCGGGCTCAGCCGGCGTCCGGCTCGGTGAAGTCGAGCAGGACCTTTCCTGACCCGGCGGCGTCGGCCGCCGTCGTCAGGGCCGCCGCCAGCTCGTGGACCGGGATGACGTGCGAGACGACGCCCTCCGTCGCCAGCGAGCCGTCGGCGAGGGCGGCGAGCACCGCGGCCATCTCGTCGTGGAACCGGAAGGACCCCGCCACCGTGATCTCCCGGCTGATGAGGCCGGCGACGGGGGCGGGGATGTCGCCGGCGGGCACCAGCCCGAGCAGCGTGAGGTGCCCGCCCCTGCGCAGGCCGGCGGCGGCCGCGGCCAACCCGGCCGGACTTCCCGAGGACTCGACGGCGACGTCGACGCCAAGCGCGGCCACCGAGGCGGCGTCCGTCGCCACGATCGTCCTGGTGGCTCCCAGCCCCTCGGCGACTCGGAGCGGGCGGTCGTGCAGGTCGGTGACGACGATCTCGGCCGCACCGGCCCGGGCCAGGACGGCCACGACCAGCGCGCCGATCGGACCGGCGCCGGTGACGAGCACGCGCCGCCCCCGGACCTCCCCGCTGCGGGCCACCGCGTGCCAGGCGACGGCGGCCGGCTCGGCGAGGGCCGCGGCGCGCGGCGGGAGGCCGGCGGGGAGGGGGAGCAGCCGGGTGGCCGGCAGGACGCGCAGCGCGGCGAAACCGCCGTCGGTGTGGGGGTGGCGGGCGGCGCTGCCGAGGTAGGTCGTCCTGGGGCAGATGTTCTCCCTGCCCTCGGCGCACCGGTCGCAGGTCCCGCAGGGGTTCGCGGGGTGAACGGCCACCGGGGTACCGGCGGCCGGCCCGCTGCCGTCCGCCGCGGCACGCTCGACGTGGCCGACGACCTCGTGACCCAGCACCATGGGGGAGCGCAGCACGGACTCACCGGCCGCGCCGTGCCGCCAGTAGTGCAGGTCCGAGCCGCAGATGCCGCCGTAGGCGATGCGGACGACCGCCTCGGCCGGCGTGGGTTCGGGAAGCGGTACCCGGTCCAGGCGCACGTCACCCGCGGCGTGGGCGACCACGGCGAGCGTGTCCTGGGGGGCGGGGGCGGACGGCGACGGGGCGCGGGACACGGGTGAGTACCTTCCTTCCGGACGGAGGGGAGAGCCTGGTCGGGTGGCGGCGGTCCGGGCGACCTGGTGGGGCGTTCCGGCCGCTGGTCCGGCCGGGACGGCTCGCCACCGGGAGATCAGACGACGGCGGTCATGCCCCCGTCGACGAAGATCACCTGCCCGTTGACGAAGTCGGACCCGGAACCGGCCAGCCACACGGCAGGGCCCACCAGGTCCTCGATGCGGCCCCACCGGCCGGCCGGGGTGCGCCCGGTGATCCACCCGGTGAACGCCTCGTCCGCCACCAGCGGGGCGGTCAGCTCCGTCTCCACGTAGCCGGGGGCGAGGCCGTTCACCTGGATGTCGTACCCCGCCCACTCCGCGCACATGGCCCGTGTGAGCCCGGCCAGGCCCGCCTTCGCCGCCGCGTAGGGGGCGATCGACGGCCTGGCCAGCGCGGTCTGGACGGAGCAGATGTTGACGATCTTGCCGCGACGGCGGGCCACCATGCGGCTGGCGACGGACCGTCCGACGAGGAAGGCGCTGGTCAGGTCGGTCCGCAGCACCGCGTCCCAGTCCTGGGGGGCGAGTTCGAGCATGGGCTGCCTGTGCTGGAAACCCGCGTTGTTCACGAGGATGTCCAGCGGCCCGATCTCGGATTCCACCGCCCCCACCGCCTCGTCCACCGCCGACGGGTCGGTGACGTCGAAGGCACTCGTCCTGACCCGGTCCGCCCCGACGCGCGACCGCAGTTCCGCCGCGGTCGAGGAGAGGCGCTCGCTGTTCCGCCCGTTGAGCACCACGGTGGCCCCGGCCTCGGCCAGGCCGGTCGCCACGGCTCGTCCGATGCCTCGACTGGACCCCGTGACCAGCGCGATCCGGCCGGTCAGGTCGAACAGGGCGTGGGACATCGACGTCTCCTCGGTCGTGGGTCGTGGGTCGTGGGTCGTGGTGGGCGGTGGGGACGGCCCTCGGAGCACCGTCCCCGCCGTCGGGTGGGTTATGCGATCAGGTAGATCGCGTAGGCGAAGCCGAACCCGATGAAGGCCATCAGGGTCTGGATCACGGTCCACGTCTTCAGGGTCGTCTTGACGTCCATGCCCATGAACTTCCCGACCAGCCAGAAGCCGGAGTCGTTGACGTGGCTGGCGATGACGGAGCCGGCCGCCAACGCCAGCACCAGGGCCGCCAGTTGCACGGAGCTGAGGTCGGTCATCGTGGCCACCACCGGTTGGACGATGCTGGCCGCGGTGGTCAGGGCGACCGTCGCCGAACCCTGCGCGATCCGCAGCGCGCTGGCGATGACGAAGCCGGCGAGGATCACCGGCATCCCGAGCCCCTCCAGGCTCTCCGCCAGGGCGTCGCCCGTTCCACTCGCCCGGAGCACGGCGCCGAACATCCCGCCGGCGCCGGTGATGAGGATGATCGAGCAGATGGGGCCGAAGGCGCTGTCGACGATGCCCTCGGTCTCCCGGCCGGGCCTGCGGCGTCGGACGCGCAGCAGGTAGATGGCCAGGAGCACGGTGATGAGCAGGGCGACCGGGGTCTGCCCGACGGCCCGCGCGGCCAGGACCCAGCCCGCCTCGGGATCGACGAAGCCGGCGACGCCGAGGGCGTCCAGGCCGGTGTTCGCGAAGATGAGGGCCAGTGGGAGCAGCAGCAGGAGCAGGATCGTCCACAGGGCCGGCGGGTCGGCCTCGTCCTCCTCGGAGGCTGTCCCGAGGATGTCCGGGACGGGCAGGACCAGGCGCTGACCCATGATGCGGCCGTAGAGGTATCCCGCCAGGTACCAGGTGGGGATCGCGATGGCGAGCCCGAACAACAGCACCAGGCCGATGTCGGCCTCCAGGAAGCCGGTGGCGGCCACCGGGCCGGGGTGCGGCGGGACGAAGATGTGCATCACCGAGAACGCGGTGGCGGCCGGGAGCCCGTAGAGCAGCACCGACCCGCCCAACCGGCGGGCGACGGTGAAGATCACCGGCAGCATGACGACGAAGCCGGCGTCGAAGAAGATCGGGAAGCCGAAGAGCAGCGAGGCGACGCTCAACGCGAGGGGCGCGCGGTTCTCGCCGAAGAGGCGGAGGAGCCGGTCCGCGAGCACCTTGGCCCCGCCACTGGTCTCCAGGAGCCGGCCGAGTACCGCGCCGAGGCCGACGAGGAGCGCGACGGAACCGAGCGTGGAACCGAAGCCCTCCGTCATGGTCGGCACGACCTCGCCCGCCGGGATACCGGTGGCCACGGCGGTCACGAGGCTGACCAGCACCAGGGCGAGGAAGGCGTGCAACCGGACCTTCATGATGAGGAACAGCAGCAGCGCCACCGCCGCGAGCGACACCAGCAGCAGGGAGCCGGTGGACAGGGCGGGGGTGAAGTCGGTGTTCACCGGCGGCCTCCTTCCTCGGCGGTGATGGCCTCGGTCGCCCGCTCGACGAGGTCCGCCGGGGGCGCGCCGATGTCCAGCACGACCCCGCCCTCGTCCGCGCCGAGCGGTTCCAGCGCGGCGTACTGCGAGTCGAGGAGGGACGGCGGCATGTACTCGTGGCTGCGGGCGGCGACCCGCTCGGCCACCAGGGACCGCTCGCCGGCCAGGTGGACGAGGAACAGGTCCGGGGCGTAGTCGCGCAACACGTCCCGGTAGTCACGTCGCAGGGCCGAGCACGCGACGACCGGGGGCTCGCCCGCGTTGACGCCCTCGGCGACGCGAGCGCCGATCACGCGCAGCCAGGGAAGCCGGTCCTCGTCGGTCAGGGGCTGGCCGGTGGCCATCTTCTCGATGTTCGCTGCCGGGTGCAGCGAGTCGGAGTCGACGAAGGGCCGGTGCAGCCGCTCGGCCAGCAGTGCGCCGACCGTCGACTTGCCCGACCCCGAGACCCCGATGACCAGCACTGGTCGCGGCGCCGTTGCCGTCATTGCCTACTCCTATGCTGAGTGGCCTGGGTGGACCTACATCGGATGAGTAGCGCAGAGACTAGGCATTAAATCTGATGTAAACAACTCCCTGTGTGAAATAAGTCAGACGAAAACCGTGGGTGTTGATCGGGTCACCGGCGGCACCGGGAAAGGGCGACGGCGTGGCCTGGGTGAGCCTGCACGACCGGCTGTTGGAGGAACTGGGGCTGGCGGTGACCGGCGGAACGCTCGCGGCCGGGGACCGGGTGCTGCTCGACGAGCTCGCCGACCGGTTCGACGTCTCGCGATCGGTCATCCGCGAGGTCGTGCGGGTCCTGGAGGCGCTGTCACTCGTGTCCTCCCGGCGACGGGTCGGGGTCGTGGTCCTCCCGGCGAGCGAGTGGAACCTCTACGACCCGAGGGTCATCCGCTGGCGCCTGGCCGGCGACCAGCGGGCCGACCAGCTCCGCTCCCTCTCACAGCTCCGGGCGGCGGTCGAACCGGCGGCGGCGGCGCTCGCCGCGCACAACGCCAGCATCGAGGTCGCCGCCGAGCTCATGTCGGTGGCCGGGCGGCTGCGCGGGCTCGGGCGGTCCGGCGACCTCGAGGCCTTCCTCGTGGTCGACATCGCCTTCCACCAGATGGTCCTCCTCGGCAGCGGAAACGAGATGTTCGCGCAGCTCTCGGACGTCGTGGCCGAGGTCCTGACCGGCCGGACCCAGTACGGGCTGATGCCCCGCTACCCGGCGGCCGAGGCACTCCAGTTGCACATCGACGTGGCCGACGCCGTCCAGCGCGGTGACGCCGCCGGCGCGCAGTCGGCGATGCTGCGCATCGTCGACCAGGCGGTCGAGGAGCTCGCGCCGATCTGGCGGTAGCACTCGCGGCGCACCGGCTGACGTCCCGAGGGGCCACCGCCCGTCGTTCGCCGGGTGACCGACCAGGCGGTCGTACCGGTGCCCGCCCGGCCAGGAGCGTGAGCCGTGAGCCTGAGGTCGGGACGCGGCACGACGTCCATGCCAGGGGGCGGGCGCCCAGTCGCCGGGTGCGGGACCGGGTGGGCGTCCGTGCCCGGCGTCGATCCCACCGCGGCGCGGTGGACCCGCTCCCTCAGCCGTCCTCGGCGAGCTGGCGGTCCCGTTCCCGGGTGTGGCGCAGCGTCCTGGTGATGAAGACGGTCAGCAGGAGCAGCCCGATCCCGCCGCCGGCGCCGGCCACGGCGACGATGGTCGGGGTCCAGTCCCGTTCCTCCAGGTGGTGGACACCGCCGTGGAACAGGGCGTCCGCCCTCGGCTCCTCCTCCGGGAGAGTGCGCGTCAGCGCGGCCACCGGGTCCACCACCCCGGTCCCCCACCCGAAGGCGACGCCGTTGACCCCGCCGGTCTGTTGCGCGGTCCGCTTGATGCGGTCCACGACCTGCGTCGCCGACAGGTTGGGGAAACGCTCGCGCACCAGCGCGGCGGTGCCGGCGACGTAGGGGGCGGCGAAGCTGGTCCCCTGGATGGGTTCGAGGCCGTTGCCCTGGATGTCGAGCATGTTGGCCAGGCCCTCGCCACCCGGCGCGGGATCCACCGAGGTGACCTCGGTGCCCGGTGCCGCGATGTCGACCCACCAGCCCTGCACCGAGAACTCGGCCAGCGCGCCAGTGCGGTCGGTGGCACCCACGGCCAGCACCTCGGGGAACGCGCCGGGCAGCGTCATGTGGGTGACGTTGTCGGCGGTGTTCGTGGAGCAGCCGTCCGCCCCGTTGCCGGAGGCGGCGACCACCACGACGTCCCGCTCGTGGACCGCGTACTTGACGGCCGCGTGTAGCCGCTGGACGTAGGGGGACTCGACGTCGGTGATGGGCTGGCAGGAGGACTGGGAGAGGTTGATCACGTCCACGCCCTGGTTCGCCGCCTGCACGATGGCCCGCGCCATGATGTCGGTGTTGCCGGCGCCGGCGACCTTCTCCTCCTCGGGGATCTCGTCGTCGGCGGTCTGGTAGTAGTTGGAGACATTGCGGATGCCGACGAGCTCCACCCCCGGGGCGATGCCCCGGAACCGGGAGTCGTTGCCGAAGGGAGCCGCCCCGATCAGTCCGGCGACGATCGTCCCGTGCCCCTCGCAGTCGAAGGTCCCGTCCCGGCCGTCCCGACCGTCGATGTAGTCGCCCGCCCCGCTGAGCCGGTCACCGAAGGACGGGTGCCGGTTCACCCCGGTGTCGACGACGGCGACCCGCTGCCCTGACCCGGTCGCGCCCATCCGGGCCAGCTCGTCGAACCGCAGGTAGTCGTGCGCCCAGGACTGCGGTGGCAGCGACCCGCTCGTGCTCGCGCCCGGGGTGATGCAGGCCGTGCGGTGCTCGAACAACGCCCAGTCACCGCCGGTGGGCGGCACGCCGGGTGGCGCGGCGGGATCGACGTCGGGGAACGTCGGGACGTTGCCGTTGAGCCGCCGGTCGGCCTCGGACCTCGGGCGGTCGGGGTCGTCGGCGGTCTCGTCCCCCGGGGCGTCGCCCTCGGGGGACTCCGGGTCAGCCCCGTCCTCCGCGCCAGCCCCGTCCTCCGCGCCGGGGTCCCCCTGGTCGCCGAGGTCCTCGCCCCCGCCGCCCTGACCGGGGTCCTCGGGACTCCCCTCGTCCTGCTGGTCCTCCTGCGCCACCGCCACGCCCGTCAGCGCCGGAGCGGCGCTCAGGCTCGGGCCGACGAGCGTCACCACCGCGACCGTCGCCCCCGCGGCGAGCCGCCGGACCGCGCCACCCGAACGTCGGCTGGCAGCCATCGTCATGTCCTTTCGCCGCACCCGCGATGCCCTCCCGTCGGAGTCGCGGCCGTCACCACTCGATCTGGATCAACTGGCGGAAGGTCGTGTACAGCTCCATCACGGCCAGCGCCACCGGGATGACCGCCGCGATCATCACGGCCTCGAAGATGTCGACCGACCGGCGGAGCACCGGCGAGAACTTCTGGTCGGGGAACACCACCCCGAGGACGAACGCGGCCACCGCCAACACCATGAGCGTCCCGAAGACGCCCAACAGCATCACCAGCTGGTCGTCGGTCGCGGTCATCCACCCCACCACGAGGCCGGCCGCGGTGAGCATGCCGCACATCAGCAGCGCGATCGCCTGCGTCCCGTTGGCGTAGGTGCGGGAACGCAGCAGCAGGACGATCGAGACGACGACCCCGAGCACCGGACCCCAGAAGTTGTCCGACCCGGCCGCGATCACCGCACCGATCGCGGCGACCACGCCGCACCCGATGATCATGCCGGTCATGTACTCGTGCGCCAGTCCCGAGCGCTGCTCGATGATCGCGTAGTCCGGGAAGCCGGTGTCCTCCTTGAGGTCCTCGGCGCTACCGGGGACCTGGGGGAGGGGCAGCTTCGCCAGGTAGATCGTGAGCCGGGGCAGGATGGACAGCGCGGCGAGCGAGACGGCGGCCGCCCCGGCCGCGATCCCCGACGGGGGGTGGTCGACGAAGGTGCCCACCAGGAAGGTCAGCGCGCCCAGCGCGCCGGCGGCCCCGGCGGCGACGAAGACGACGACGCCCTGGCCCAACAACATCACGCTCGCCGACGCGAAGACGGTGACGAGCGCGGACCCGAGCAGGAACGACGGTGCGAGCTCACCGCCGGGAACCAGGTACAGCCCGCCGACGAAAGCCATCGGGAGCCCGCCGGCGGCGGCGATCAGCAGGCCGGTCCTCGGTGCCCGGTACGCGCGGGTGACCACCGCGCCGGCCGCGACGGCGACCACCGCGGTGACCGTGGCCGTGATCGCCGACCCGAGGCTCCGACCCGAGACGAACAGCGCGACGGCCGCGACCACCAGCGCCAGCACTCCCGCGATGTGGCCCAGGCGGTGGGCGGTCTCCTTGGTCCACGGCCGGAAACTGAGCGGGTCGGAGTCGGAGATCGCGTCGACCACGTCGTCGTACAGCGGTGGTGGCGGGTTCTCCGAGCGGCGGCGCAGTTGCACGATCTCGCCGTCCAGCACCCCGAGGGAGGCCAGTGTCCTGCTCGGGTCGAGCGGCCCCTCACCCATCTTCGCCAGGCACCAGCCGCCATGCCGGGCGCCGCCGTCCGGAGTGGCCTCCTTGGACATCTCCAGCAGCATCGGAAGCAGGTCGGCCACTGCGACGTCGGCGGGCAGAGCGAGGTCGATGCGTGTCTTCGGCGCAACCACCGTCACTCGGCTGAACACCGTCGTACCGGTCGCCACTGCGCCCCCTAATGTCATGTCGTCGGTTGCTTCTCGGGCCGCCCCCGTGGCGGGCGGGCGTCCCCGTGGACCGGGTTCACCGAATCCGTCCCGCCGTCGCGGTGAGCGCCCTTAGTATGGCCGCACCGAGTTGGGCGAGTCCGTGGGTTTGGCGTAACCGAACCAGAACGTCGGCCGGAATGCCTCGGGAACGGGAAAATCAGCGGACTCCCCCGGACCCGAGCGTGAACCGCCACCGCGTCGCCGACGTCCGCCGACCGTCCCGTGATGTCGAGTGCGAGAGGTGCCTGTTCGGTGAGCACGCTGAAGTTCAAGCGGTCGCCGCGGCTGTCCGCCCCCCGGCCGCCCGGTGGTGAGGTGCATCTCGAACCACCGCCCGAGGTGCCGAGGCCGATACCCGGCAACATCATCCAGAAGCTGCTTCCGGTGATCATGATCGTGGCGTCGATCGGGATGATGGCGCTGATGTTCACCATGCGCCGCAACCCGATGATGCTCATGTTCGGCGGCATGTTCCTCATCTCGACCATCGGGATGATGGTCGGCGGTGGTGGCAAGGGCAACGCCCAGAAGAAGGCCGAGATGGACGAGGACCGCAAGGACTACCTGCGGTACCTCGGCCAGATGCGGGACCGGGCGCGCGAGGCCGTCGCCGAGCAGCGGGCCTCCCGCGAGTGGCACCACCCGGACCCGCAGGCGTTGTGGTCGATGGCCACCAGCCGCCGCATGTGGGAACGGCGGCAGAACGACTCCGACTTCTGCCACCTCCGGGTGGGCCGGGGTTCGCAGCGGCTCGACACCAGGTTGGTCCCGCCGCAGACCGGGCCGGTCGACGAGCTGGAGCCGTTGACCACCCTCGCGCTCCGCCGGTTCGTCCGGGCGCACTCGATCGTGCCCGACCTGCCCATCGTGATCGCGCTGCGGGGCTTCGCCGCGGTGGGGATCGAGGGGGAGGCCAAGCACGGCCGGGCGTTGGCACGGGCGATGATCTCCCAGCTCGCCACCTTCCACACCCCCGAGGACGTGCTCATCGCCGTCGTCACCTCGGGCCGGGCGAAGCAGGAGTGGGAGTGGGCCAAGTGGCTGCCCCACGTCCAGCACCCCACGATCAACGACGGCATCGGCTCGCTGCGGATGATGGCCGGCTCCCTCGGCCAGGTCGAGTCGTTCCTCGCCGACCACCTGCGGGACCGGCAGCGGTTCAGCCGGAACGCGCCGCCGCAGCCGGACCAGCCGCACATCGTCATCGTCATCGACGAGGGCGAGGTCACCCGTGAGGAGTACATCCTCATGGAGGAGGGGCTGATGGGCGTCACGCTCCTCGACCTCTCCAACTCCCTGGGCAAACTCACCGCGCGGCGGGGACTCCGCCTCGTCGTCGACGAGAAGCGGGTCGGCGCGCGGAGCGCGAGCGGGGTGGAGTGGTTCGGCTCGCCGGACGACCTGAGCCTCGCCGAGGCGGAGGCCCTGTCCCGCAAGCTGTCCCCCTACCGGCTCGGCGCGGCCTCGCAGGAGCAGAGCGAGGAGGAGCCGCTGCTGTCCAACCCGGGCGTGCTGGAGATGGCCGGTATCGCCGGCGACGAGATGACCTTCGACGTCCAGGAGGCCTGGCGACCCCGTCCCGTCCGCGACCGCTACAAGGTCGCCTTCGGTGTCGGGGAGCATGGCCAGCTCGTCGAGCTGGACATCAAGGAGGCCGCCGTCGGCGGGATGGGCCCGCACGGGCTGTGCATCGGCGCGACCGGGTCCGGCAAGTCGGAGTTCCTGCGGACCCTGGTGCTCGGCCTGCTGGCCACGCACTCGTCGACCGCGTTGAACATGATCCTCGTCGACTTCAAGGGCGGCGCGACGTTCCTCGGCCTGGACAAGGCCCCCCACGTCGCCGCGACGATCACCAACCTCTCCGGTGACCTCACGCTGGTGGACCGGATGAAGGACGCCATCTCCGGCGAGGTGTCCCGGCGGCAGGAGATCCTGGCCAAGGGGAACTTCAAGAACGTCTGGGACTACCAGAAGGCGCGGGAGAACGGGGCCGACCTCGACCCGCTCCCGGCGTTGTTCATCTGCATCGACGAGTTCTCCGAGATGCTGACCGCCAAACCGGACTTCATCGACATCTTCCTCCAGATCGGCCGGGTGGGCCGTTCGTTGCAGATCCACATGCTGCTGGCCTCGCAGCGGCTGGAGGAGGGCAAACTGCGCGGACTGGACACCTTCCTGTCCTACCGGATCGGTCTGAAGACGTTCTCCGCCTCGGAGTCCCGGGCCGCGATCGGCGTGCCCGACGCCTACGAGCTGCCGCCCGTGCCCGGCTCCGGGTACCTGAAGTTCGACACCACGAGCCTGGTCCGGTTCAAGGCCTCCTACGTCTCCGGCCCGTACCGGCCGGCCGGTGTCCAGGTCGGACCGACCTCGGCCCCGGTCACCGCCGACCGGCGGCCGAAGCTGTTCGTCCCGGACTACGTCGAGATCCCGAAGGAACCGGAGAAACCGGCCCAACCGGCTCCGGCCCAGAAGAAGAAGGAGGAGGAGGCCAACGAGCCCAGCGAGCTGGACGTGCTGATCAGCCGGCTCGTCGGCCAGGGGCCGCCCGCGCACGAGGTGTGGCTGCCGCCGCTGCGGGAGTCCTCCCCGCTCGACCTGCTCATGCCGCCGCTGGCGCCCGCCGAGGACCGGGGGCTCTCCCCAGCCGGCTTCTTCGCCAACGGTCGGCTCCAGGTGCCCATCGGCCTCGTCGACAAGCCCTTCGAACAGCGCAGGGACCTCCTCTGGGCGGACCTCGCCGGCGCGAAGGGGCATGCCGCGGTCGTGGGTGGCCCGCAGACCGGCAAGTCGATGGCGCTGCGGACGCTGATCATGTCGATGGCGTTGACCCACACCCCGGAGGAGGCCAACTTCTACTGCCTCGACTTCGGTGGTGGCACGTTGCAGAGCCTCTCCGGGCTGCCCCACGTCGGCGCGGTGGCGGCCAGGCGCGATCCCGACACCGTTCGACGGACCATCGCCGAGATCAGCGGGCTGATCGCGCAGCGGGAGGCCCTGTTCGGCAGGCTGGGTGTCGACTCGATGGCCGACTACCGGGTGCGCAAGCGCCGGGGCGAGGCCAAGGAGGACCCCTTCGGCGACGTCTTCCTGGTCATCGACGGCTGGCTCAACTTCAAGACGGAGTTCGAGCCGATGGAGAAGCAGGTCCAGAACCTCGCCGGGCAGGGCCTGAGCTACGGCGTGCACCTGGTGCTGACCGCCAACCGGTGGGCCGAGATCCGACCCGCGCTCAAGGACCTGCTCGGGACGCGGTTCGAACTCCGGCTCGGTGACCCGACGGAGTCCGAGGTGGACCGGCGGGTCGCGGTGAACGTGCCCCAGGGCGCGCCTGGGCGGGGCCTGTCCCCGGAGAAGCTGCACTTCCTCATCGGCCTCCCCAGGATCGACGGTTCGTCGAACTCGGAGGACATCGCCAACGGAGTGGGCGACGCGGTGGCGAAGGTGTCGGGCGCCTGGCGCGGCCCGCACGCACCCAAGGTGCGGTTGCTCCCGGAGCGGCTGCCGATCGAGCAGATGCCCCGCCTGGAGATGCCGGCCGGCAAGAAACTGGTCCCCATCGGCGTCGACGAGAACGAGCTCGCACCGGTCGCGTTGGACTTCGACTCCGATCCGCACTTCATGGCCTTCGGCGAGCGCGAGTCGGGCAAGACCAACCTGCTGCGCACGATCATCGAGGGCATCACGAAGGTCTACACGCCGCGTGAGGCGCTGATCCTGCTGGTCGACTACCGGCGCACGATGCTCGGTTTCCTCCAGACACCGCACCTGCTGGAGTACGCGGTGTCGGCGAACCAGCTGAAGGGCTACGTCGGCGACATCAAGAACTCGCTGGCCAAGCGGATGCCCGGCCCGAACGTGACGCAGGAGGAACTGCGGAACCGGTCCTGGTGGAAGGGACCCGACCTGTTCGTCATCGTCGACGACTACGAGTTGGTGGCCCCGCAGGGGGCGAACCCCCTCCAGCCGCTCGCCGAGTTCATCCCCCAGGCCAAGGACGTCGGTCTGCACGTGATCACCGCCAGGAACATCGCCGGCGGCTCGCGGTCCTCCTTCGAGCCGGTGATCGGCAAGATGAAGGAGGTGTCGACGCCGGGCATCATCATGAGCGGGCCCAAGGAGGAGGCGAACATCCTCGGCAACATCAAGCCGACCGCGATGCCACCTGGTCGGGGCACCGTCGTCAGCCGGCGGGTCGGCCAGCAGCTGATGCAGATCGCGTGGCTGGAGCCGAACTTCTGACGAATCGTCACGGCTCCTCGTCGAGCGGGGGAGGGGGCTGTCGAGTGGGACGGCCCCCTCCCCCGCGTCCGGGCGTGCCCCTCGCCGTGCGGTCACCGCGTCGGACCGGGACCAGCGGTGTCGCGGGCTCCCCCGGAACGGTGGCTACCCTGACTGCCAAGAAGGTCGGGAGGCGGTCGGTATCGCCTGTCGTGGCCGGGTGCCCCGGGCCGACGGGTGGGCCGGTGCCGGCGGCCGGCGGGGTCCGGTTTGAGGGGCGTTGACGTGAGCTTGCGCGTGGCGGTCGACTTCGGGACGTCCAGCACCTGCGTGGTCGCCTCGGTCGACGGGCGTGAGCCGCAGGTCGTCGTGGTCGACGGACAGCCCCTGATGCCCTCCGCCGTCTTCGCGGCCGAGGACGGGACCCTCTTCGTGGGCGCCGAGGCGGAGCGGCAGGCCGCGATCGACCCCGCCCGCTACGAGCCTTACCCGAAACGGCGGGTCGACGAGGGCGAGCTGCTGCTCGGCACCACGGTGCTGCCGGTGTCGAACGTGGTCCACGCCGTCCTCCGGCGGGCGGTGGACGAGGCCAGGCACCTCGCGGACCGCGCCGTCGTCGACCTCCTCGTGCTCACCCACCCCGCCGAATGGGGCGCGACGCGAACCCGGCTGCTGCGGCAGGCCGCGCACGGCCTGGCCCGCGAGTTCGTCCTGGTGCCCGAACCGGTGGCGGCGGCGGTCTTCCACAGCACCCTCCAGGCGGAGCAGGCGGCGGCGGACGGACCCGCCGAACCGGTCGCGGTCCTCGACCTCGGTGGGGGGACGGTCGACGTCAGCGTGGTCCGCCGCGCCGGAACGGGTTTCGAGGTGCTGGCGACGCGCGGCAACCCCGGATTCGGCGGTGCCGACATCGACCAGGCGCTGCTCGACCACGTGGGTGGAACCGCCTCGGCGGTCGACCCGGCCGGGTGGCAGGAGTTGACCGGAGGACGTGACCTCCCCGACCGCCGCCGTCGACGGGTGCTGTTCCAGGACGTGCGGGGCGCCAAGGAGACGTTGTCCCGCCACAGCTACACCGACATCCCGCTCCCGCCGCCGTTCGCCGACGCGCTCGTCACCAGGAGCGACCTGGAGGCGCTCATCCACGACAGGATCGCGGAGGCGGCGGACCTGGTGGGCCGGGCGGCCCGGGACGCCGGAGTGGAGCCTGGCCGACTCGGCGCCGTCTTCCTGGTCGGCGGTTCGAGCCGCATCCCGCTCGTGGCGCGACTGGTGCACGAGCGGGTGGGAGTGGTGCCCACCACCCTCGACCAGCCCGAGACTGTGGTGGCGAGGGGCGCCCTGCGGGCGGTGGCCCTCGACCCGGAGCGGACCAGCGGGGTCGCCGCCGTCCGGGCACCCTCGGGAACCCCGGCCCGGGGGCTCCGGGGTCCGGTCGCGGCACCCGTGCCTCCGGCGGTCCGCTCGGGGAGCGGCACGCCTCCACCGGGTTTCCCGCCCGCCGGGCCCCCCGTCGCGGCGCCCCCGGGGCACTACGGCCCGCCCGGCCCCGCCCCGCTCGCCGGCGGTCCGTTCCCGCCGCGTGGTGGCGGTCCGGTGGTCGGCCCCCCACCCCGTCCCGCGCACGGTCCGCCGCCGCTGGGGAAGGGTCGCGGGCGGCGGGACCAACGCCGGTGGTGGCTCCTCGGCGGTGCTCTCGTCGCTGCCCTCGCGGTCGCGGCGGCGCTGGTGGTCTTCGTCCTCCCCCGGAGCGACCGGGAGATCGCGCTCTACGACTACCGCTTCGCCTACCCGGCCGACTGGGAGCAGAGCGGCGGCGACGCCGCCCAGCGCAAGGTCCAGATCAGACCGGAGGGCGCGGCCGAGGACACGGACCTGGTCGTCGTGCAGGAATGGCGGCTGGACTACGACAGCGACGCCGACCGGGAGCGGGCGGCGAGCGAGCTGCGTCAGAGCTACGAGGAGCGGAACGGGTCGGTCGGTGGTTCCACCTTCGCCGGTTTCGACGTGGGCGCGGAGTACGCCGGCCGGGACGTCGTCTACTACCGGCAGGACCGGGCGGACGGGCGGACCGTGGACTGGTACCACCTGTTCGACGGCAGGCTCCAGGTCGCGGTCGGCTGCCAGTACACGCCCCAGGGGGCCGAGCGGGTGGCCCAGGCCTGCGAGCGCGTGGTGGACAGCCTCCGGATCGGTTAGCCGGCGGCCCGCTCGGCCGGTGCCCGCGAGCGGCCCGACGATCCGGTGACAAGCGAGGGAGGACCATGAGTCAGGCAGCGGACGCGCTCACCCGTCTCCGGCAGCAGGTGGCCGGAGCGGTGACCAGGGGGGCTCGCGCGGCGGCCGAGGCGAGGGAACGGACGGCGGGTTTCCGCGAGTCGACCCGGGCGCTCGCCGAGCAGGCCCGCGAACGTCCACAGCGGACCGGGCGCGGCGACCTCACCGACGGCGAGCTGAGCCGGGAGTCGACGGCCTTCCGCGCCGCCGCCGGCCTCCCGGTGGCCGAGTTCCCGTCCGAGGAGGACCCCCGCCCCGCCGGGACGGCGGGCCCCGAGGCGCGGGACGAACCGTTCCCGCGACGGGGGGCCGATGTGGACGACGGCGACGACGAGGACTTTTCGCAACAGCGAATCCTGTGTTGACCTGCGAGAACACGGGGTCGCGTTAACGGCAGCAACTACTTGGGGGAACTTCGGGACAAAGGGGAACCGCTGCTGGCAGGGTTTGCGTCGCATGAACGTTCCATCGGATTGATCCTGAAGGGGGACTCCTCCAGATGAGCAGCTACGAGGTCACGCCGGAAGAGATGGCGCAGGCCGCTCACGACGTCTTCAACACCAACGACGAGATCCAGGGCGTGCTCAGCAGCCTCCAGAGCACCTGCGGCAACGTCGCCGGCTTCTGGTCGGGTGGTGCGGCCACCGCGTTCCAGAACCTCATGGAGCGGCTGGACCAGGGCGGCCAGAAGGTCAACGAGGCGCTGCGGGAGATCGGCGACCAGCTCAAGGGCTCGGGCGAGGAGTACGCGCGCCTGGAAGAGGAAGAGGCCGCCTCGATGAGCTCCATCGACAGCCGCCTGAACTTCTGAGCCGTCACGGCGCTTGAGTTCTTCCGTACCGACGTCTTTTCCCCGACCCGAGAACTGAGAGGGCACTCGCCATGAGCGGGATCAAGGTTACGTTCGCCGAAATCCAGAACGCCTCCGCGGAGGTGACCAGCGCGGGCAACCAGCTCGAGGAGACGCAGAACGCGCTCAAGAGCCGGCTGGCCCCGATCGAGTCGAGCTGGTCCGGTGAGGCCATGGACGCGTGGCACGCGTCGCAGGCCAAGTGGGACCAGGGTGCCGAGGAGATCCGCACCACCATCGCCGCGATCGGCACCGCGCTGAGCCAGGCCGCCGACAACTACCAGGCTGGTGAGAAGGCGAACGCCGCGCGCTTCGCCTGATCGGCCGTCCAGCCGTGTGTGGCCCCGGAGCTCCGGCCCCGGGGCCACGGGTGTGTCCGGGGCGAGGAGGCGGGCCGGGTGCTCGCCGCCGCTCCGCGTGCCGCCTCCCGGCCCGGGCTGGGTCCGCGACCAGGTGCCGTCGGTGGGAGGGACCCGTCCCCCGGCGACCCCGTCGGTGGCGCCTCCGCCCCTCCCGCCGCACCGCGCCGCCGTCGAGGGGGACCGGGCGGCGCCCCCTGCGCGCCGCCCGGTGGGCGGGTGCGCCGATGTGTTCCTCGTCATGCCCCTCCGGAGGGGGTGGGCGTTCGTGCCGTCCCCACCAGCGCCTCGCCGCAGCTCAACGAGCCGAATCCGCCGTGGCCACCCACCCGGGTGAGACACCTCCGCCCGGGGATGCGATGATGTCGGAAGCCAGGTCGCGGAACCCTTCGGCGGTCCTGGCGGGAGTTGCGCGGTGGACCTGCGGATCGGGTCCGCGGCCAGTACCGGGGTCCTGGTGAGGACCCGTTTTGACCCTTCCAGGCAGCGGCGGGTATGTTCTTCCGTTGTTGTGCGGTGTCCGGTGCGGGCTGCTACCCGCGTCCCTCGGTGCAGGACCCTGAATCACGGGCTGACCAGTCGAGGGCGACCGCCGCAGTAACATCCCGCAGCCAACCCGATGCGAACGACGACGAGGTAATCCTGTGCGCACGTACAGCCCGAAGCCCGGCGAGGTGGAGCGCGCCTGGCATGTGATCGATGCCGAGGATGTCGTGCTCGGCAGGCTCGCCACCCAGGCAGCCACCCTGCTGCGCGGCAAGCACAAGCCGATCTACGCCCCGCACATGGACACCGGCGACTTCGTTGTCGTCGTCAACGCCGAGAAGGTGGCGCTGACCGGCCACAAGCGCGACCAGAGCTTCGTGTACCGCCACAGCGGCCACCCTGGTGGTCTGCGCAAGCGCTCCTTCGGCGAGATGCTGGAGAAGCAGCCGGAGCGTCTCCTGGAGAAGTCCATCAAGGGCATGCTCCCGAAGAACCGGTTGGGCCGGGCGATGGCCCGCAAGCTCAAGGTGTACGCGGGCCCGCAGCACCCGCACGCTGCGCAGCAGCCGCAGCCCTTCCAGATCGGCAAGGTGGAGAAGTGACGACGGCGAACGAGCACCCCGAGAACGAGCTGGCCCCGGAGGTCGAGGTCCCGGTCGAGGACCAGGACCAGGCTCTGGCTGACTTCGACGTGGCCGTGGACGACGAGCCGGAGGCCTACGACGAGGTGGCTGCTGCGCCGCTCGTGGCTGGCCCGGTGCAGACCGTCGGCCGCCGCAAGGAGGCCGTGGTTCGCGTGCGCCTGGTGCCCGGCACCGGCGGTTTCACCCTCAACGGCAAGAGCCTCGAGCAGTACTTCCCGAACAAGGTCCACCAGCAGATCATCAAGGAACCGCTGGTGACGGCCGACAAGGTCGAGTCCTTCGACATCTTCGGCAACCTGCGTGGCGGTGGCCCCTCCGGCCAGGCCGGGGCGCTGCGCCTCGCCATCGCGCGTGCCCTCGTCGAGGCCGACGCGGACGACCGCCCGGCCCTGAAGAAGGCCGGCTTCCTGACCCGGGACGCCCGGGCCAAGGAGCGGAAGAAGTACGGCCTGAAGAAGGCCCGCAAGGCTCCGCAGTACAGCAAGCGCTGACCTCGACCCGGTCAGCTCAACGCGCGGGAGCGGCTGTGCGTCCTCACACTGAGAACGCCGGCTGCTCCCGTCGCTGTTTCCGGAGGTCCCCCGGCCGACCGGACGCAGGGTCGGCGGAGCTCGGTCCCGTGGCGGGCCGAGGCGCGAGGACGGTCTCAGCAGCAGAAAGGTGCATCGACCATGGGCCGTTTGTTCGGGACCGACGGGCTGCGTGGCCTGGCCAACGCGGAACTCTCCCCGGAGCTGGCCATGTCCTTGGCGGTGGCGGCGGCCGACGTCCTGTTCGAGCAGGCTGAGGGTGCCCGCCCCACGGCGGTGCTGGGTCGTGACCCGAGGGCGAGCGGCGAGATGCTGGAGGCGGCCGTGGCCGCCGGCCTCGCCTCGGCCGGCGCCGACGTGCTGCGGGTCGGTGTCCTGCCCACCCCGGCCGTCGCGCACCTGGTCTCCGACCTGGGCGCCAGCTGCGGGGTGATGATCTCCGCCTCCCACAACCCCATGCCGGACAACGGCATCAAGCTCTTCGCCGCCGGTGGCGCGAAGCTCCCCGACGAGGTCGAGGACCGGATCGCGGCCAGGATGGCGGAGGGCGGCGGTGACCGTCCCGTCGGCGACCGGATCGGTCGGATCCAGGACGTGCCGGGAGCGCTGGACCGCTACCTCGACCACCTGCTGCTGGCCACGCCGCAGCGGCTGGAGGGCCTGCGGGTCGTGGTGGACTGCGCGCACGGTGCCGCCTCCACGGTGGCGCCCGAGGTGTACGAACGGGCCGGCGCCGAGGTGATCGCGGTGAACGCGGACCCCGACGGCCTGAACATCAACGACGGGTGCGGCTCGACCCACATCGAGGTGGTGCGGGACGCCGTGCTCGAGTACGGCGCGGACCTGGGCATCGCCCACGACGGTGACGCCGATCGCTGCCTGGCGGTGGACGCCGACGGCCAGGTCGTCGACGGCGACCAGATCATGGCCATCCTGGCCGTGGCGATGGGCGAGTCCGGTGAGCTCGTCGACAACGTGCTGGTCACGACGGTCATGAGCAACCTCGGCCTGCACCTGGCGATGCGGGAGCAGGGCATCGACGTCCGCACCACGGCCGTCGGCGACCGCTACGTACTGGCCGAGCTGCGGGCGGGCGGCTACGCCCTGGGAGGCGAGCAGTCCGGGCACGTCGTGCTCCCGGCCCACGCGACCACGGGCGACGGTCTGCTGACGGCCCTCCGGCTGATGGCCAGGGTGGTGGCGACCGGACAACCGCTGTCGAAGCTGGCCGGCGTGATGCGTCGGCTGCCCCAGGTGCTGGTCAACGTGCCGGTGGGGGACAAGGCGACGGTCGCGGCCTCCTCCTCCGTCGCCGAGGCCGTCGCCGAGGTCCAGCGCGAGCTCGGCGAGACGGGGCGGGTGCTGCTCCGCCCCTCCGGCACCGAGCAGTTGGTGCGGGTGATGGTGGAGGCACCCAGCCACGAGACCGCCGAGGAGGCGGCCCACCGGCTCGCGGGCGTCGTCGCCGCCGCCGGCTGACTGACCCGGTCCGCCGGGTCCGGCACCGCTGAGTCCGTGCCGGGTCGGACGAGGTGGCCCCTGCTCGGCCCGAGCACCGCCGGCGTGACGAGCCGGTCCCGCGACGGGCGGCCTGAACCTCGGCGCGCCACTCCGGCGGCCGGGTCGCCCCGCCCCCGCGCCCCACGGTCCCGAGCGCGGTCGTTCGCTACCGCGAGCCTGGACGCCGTTGCGGGTCGTCCGAGGGAGCGTGCCAGCGCCCGGCAGGCCCTTCGGGCTCCGGATCGACCGGGCCCGGCCGCCGGGCGGCCCTCGTCCACGACGCCACCCCGAGCTGCCACGGGCATTCGCGGCCCTCCGGGCGCCGCTCCGCCTGGCGCGGCGGTCGAGGCGAGCGAACTCCCTGGTGGTGGCCACCGGCGCCGGTGAGGCTCACGCGGTGTTCACACCTGCAAGGAGTAGCGGTAAGTCCACCCTGTGGTGCTGATCGGTCTGACACGATCGGGAACCAGGGAATGTTCACGCGCGTCGCACGTCACGCGGTGGTGCCGGACACCGACAGCGAGGCAGCAGGGGCTCCGGCAGGAGACAGGGGAGGCTGGTGCCAGTGGCCGCGGGCTACGGGACCGATACGGAAGCGATGTCGCGGGCAGCGCGGGGGATCGAGAGCGCGGCTGACGACGCGGAGTCGGTGCTGGAGGACACCGGGCCGGCGCAGGCCAGCGGGTTCGGCGTGGTCCACGTCGACCCGCCGCAACCCTACGCGGAGGGAGTGGGCGTCCTCGCCGAGAGCGGGGCTGCCTTCGTCGGGGTGCTGCGCGCCTTCGCCATGAACATCTCCGCGTCCGCCGAGGGGTACGCCGCCGACGACGCCGCCAACACCTCCACCGTCACCAACGCCGGAGGCAACCTGTGAGCGGGAACCGCGACTGGGCCGAGACCAAGGCCATCCTCGACGACCCCAACGTCGACCACGAGACCAAGCAGCTGCTGCTCCGGTCCTACGTGGCCCATCGACAGGCCTACCCCGGTGCCGAGGACGTCTGCTACGCGAACGAGCCGGAGGAGCTGGACCGGTACCTCGCCGAGCACGACGTCAGCGGGTTTCCGCCCTGGTTCCTGGCCGACCAGCTCGACTCGGTGATGGACGAGGCCCGCAGGCAGCAGGACGACCGCGGATACCAGGAGCGACAGGCGCGGGAAGCCATCAGCGAGGGGCAGCGCGATCTCGACCGGATCACGCCTCCGGGGCAGGCTGGTGGGGTGGACACCTCGGACGAGGTGCTCGACCCCGGTGAGGCCGGCCTCCGCTTCTTCGACACCTTCGGGCAGCTCCTCGCGCAGTGCCCGGCCGACACCATCCCCTACAGCCTGCCGGGCGGGAACCCCTACCCGGAGATCCTGGAGCGCTACCGGGAGCAGAACGGCATCCAGTTCGGCAAGATGCGGGAGGACGCCGAACGGCTCTCCGCGTCCCAGGCGGCGGTGGACGACGCCCTGTCGACCGTGGACCGGAAGTTGGAGACCCTGTTCGGCACCTGGGACGGGGAGGCCGCCGACACCGCTCGCCAGCACCACGCCGACAAGATCAAACCGAACGGCGTCGAGCTGTCCGAGGCGCTCGGCGGAGGCGCCGAGCTGTTGACCACCTCGATGGACACGGTGCACGGCCTGGTCGTCGACAAGGCGCAGTACGCCCTGGACAGCCACACCGACACGATGGGCGAGGCCACCCACTGGATGGCCGAGAACATCATCACGATCGCGGCGAAGGACACCGATCGAATCACCGAGGACGAGGCCAAGGTCGTCGCCGGCTGGCTGGACCAGCAGACCGGTTCTGACATCAGCGGTACCTTCGGTGGTTGCAGCTGGGGGTACGAGGCGAAGGACTACACGCAGCGGGAGTGCCGGCGCTGGATCCGGGAGTCCTTCACCGCCGAGTACGAGACGCTCTACTCGAGCTTCCTGGAGTACTGCGACACGGTCCGGGACTCGGTCGATGACTCCTGGCGGGCCCTGACCGACTACCTGGCCGACTTCGAGAACCCGTTCCAGGACGTCGAGGCCATGCCCTTCACCCCGGACGGCTTCCCCGGCGGGGACGGGACGCCCGGCGACCCGGGAGGGATGCCCGGCGGGATGCCGCCCGGGGGGATGCCGGGCGGCGGGGGCGGCTCGGAGGGCGGCGGCATGCCGCCGATCCCGGAGATGCCCGGTGGTGGCGGAAGCCCACCGGACATGCCCGAGATGCCGGAACCACCGGAGATGCCGGAGATCCCCGAGGTGCCGGAGGACCCGCTGGGTCTGGAGGACGGGGCGCCGGATCCCGAGGACCCGCTGGGTTTCGGGGGCGGCATCTACCCGGAACCGGTGGAGGTGACCCCGGAGGAACCCGGCGGACGCGTCACCCTGCCCGAACCGAACGAGGGGCTCTCCCTCCAGCCGGGCGAGGACGGCACCGTGCACCTGGAGGTCGAGGGCGAGGACGGGCAGTCCACCGAGTACGTCGTCGACTTCGGGGACGACGGCACGCCCCAGCTCACCCCCCTGCCGGCCGAACTGGGCGATGAGGGTCGTCCCGAGGTCGAGAACCAGCCGTACGGCCCTGGCGGCCCGGGCACGACCCCGCCCGGCCAGCCCATCCCGTTGCGCCCAGGGCCGGACGGGGTGGCGACCATCGAGCACGGGGGCGGCACCGTCACGGTGGAACGGGTCGAGGGCGAGGACGGGCGCTTCGACGTCACGGTGGTGGGGCCCGACGGCTCCCGGGAGTCCTACGCGGTGCACTTCGACCCGAGCTCGTCGGATGGCGGTGCGGGCGGCGGCGCCGCCGGTACCTCCCTGCCGGGAGCACCGTCGCGACCGGGACCCGGTGAGGGCGGGGACGGCTTCCGGACGATGCCGGCGGAGGCGGAGTTCCGGACTCCGGGTGAGCCCGGCGAGGGGATGCGGACGATGCCGGCCGAAGGGGGACTTCGGGCACCGACCGCCGAAACCCTGCCCGCCTCCGCCCCGGGCTTCGGCGGTGCGGGTCAGTGGACCAGCCCCGACTCGGCTCCGGCCGCCGCGGCTCCCTGGGGGCCGGCCGACCAGGGGCACACCGGGGTGGGCACCGGTGCCGTTCCGGGTGCTCCGCCGGCCGGTGGTTTCGTCGGAGGACCGACCCCTGGCGGCCCACCTCCCTCCTTCGGCGGGGTGCCGGGGCACGACCCGTCGATCGGCAACCACCCGACACCGGGCGCGCCGCCCGGGGGCGGCTGGGGGCAGGAACCGGGACGCTTCGGCGGCGGACCCGCCCCCGCTGGCGGTGGTTGGGAGCCGGGCTCGCCGGGCGGCGGTTCCGGGCCGGGCGCGGTCTCCCCGGCGGGAGCCGGCGGCGGTTCCGCTCCCGGCGGCTGGGGACCAGGCCAGTACGGCCCACCGGGTGGCGGGTACGGCCCGCAGGAGGGCTTCGGCCCCGGTTCGGGCCCCGGCGGTCCGGGTGCTCCTGCCGGTGGTCCCCCTTCCGTCAGCCCGCAGGGACTGATGGGCGGGATGAGCGGTGGCCCCGCTGGTGGACCCGACGGGCCGTTCGCCTTCGGCCCCGGTTCGGATGGTGGTCACGGTTCGTGGGGGGCTCAGCCCCACCAGGCCGGCAACCAGCCCTGGCAGGGGCCGGGTTCGGACTCCTGGCAGCACGGGCAGGGCGACCAGTACCGGGGCGGCCTGCCCAACACCTCGACGCCGCAGGCGAGTGGGCCCGCCGGCGCCGGTTTCGCGGCCATGCCGGACGGTGGTCAACCGGGCCAGGCCGGGCAGACCGGCCAGCAGGGCGCGGGCCAGTTCGGCCCACAGGGCCAGCCTGGTTACGGCCAGCAGGCGCACGCCGCTGGCCCCTTCGGGCCGGCGGGCCAGGGCGGTGGCGGAGCCGGCGGCCAGGGCGGCGGGATGGGCATGATGGGCGGCGGCATGATGGGCGGCGGCGGTCAGGGGGGCCAGGGCGGCCAGGACCAGGAACGTGGGCCCAGCCAGTGGCGGGTCCAGCACCAGGACGTTTTCGACGCCAACGAGGCCGCGGAGAAGGCGAGCCGGATGCGGTCGCTGTTCGACGGGGAGGACAAGCGATGAACGACGGGGACCACCGTGTCGCGGTCGGTGGGAGCGGGGGAGCCGGATGAGCGCGGCGGAGCGGTTGGCGGCGGCCAAGGGCCGCCTGGCCGGGATCACGAAGGAGCACGGTGACCGGCGTGCCCTCCTCGAACGTCGGGTGACGGAGAGCCGGAAGAAGCTGCGGGAGCAGACCCAGCAGCGTTTCGCGCACGCGGCGGCCGTGGCCAAGCGGCTGCACGAGAGCGCGGTGCGGCGGAAGGAGGCCGGCGGCTGGGACACCTCCGCCGCGACCCAGCGGGGCGGTGGCGGGGAGTTCGCCTTCGGCCCGGAGGACGAGGAACCCACGTCGGACCAGTACGGCGGGGCGCCCGTCGGGCACCCGCCGGCGCGTCCGGCCGCCGAGCCGGCCCCGGCTCCGGAGCCCCGGCGGCCGGACGTCCCGGTCGCCGGCCCGGCCGCGCCGTCACCCGGTGCCCCCCGGCCAGGCCTGGGCGGGCCGCCCCTGACGTCCCGGCGGCGGCGTGACGACGACGAGGACGAGGACTACTCGGAGGGCGGCTGGCTGCACTGATCGGCCAGGCCGGGGCGCGCTGGTGTCCCGGCCGTCCCGCCGGGGCCGGGTCCCGGTCGTGCGGTGTCGGGACGTCGGGTGGCCGCCGGGGAACCCGGCGAGCTGTGGCAGGGGCGCCCTCGGCGCCCCACCCGACATGGCCGGGGTGGTCTCCCGCCCATCGCCGTGGTGGGCGGTCCGTGGGAGTGCCCGGCGAGCGGCGGCCGCCGTCCCGGCGCCCCGCCCTGCCCCTGGGAGCTCGGGCGGAGGTCGGTGGTCCCCGCCCACCACCGGGAACCGTCGCCCACGGGTGCCGGCGTCAGGGACCACAGCCGCCCGCCCCGGCGCCGGGCCGGTCGGCACCCGTCAGTCACGTACCCGTGCCCCGCGCCCGTCAGGCGCCCCGCGATGGCGCGAGCCCGGCTGGGAGGTGGAGCCCTTCCCGGTCCGGCCCGCCCGGCTGGGCGGCGGTGGAGGCGGGTCAGGCGGGGAGACGGCCCCGGTCCTGCCGCCGGCCACGGCTGTAGTCGAGGGTCGCGCCCTTCACCTCGGTCTCCAACAGCGTGTCGTAGCGCCGGTCGTCGGTGAGCACGCGGAGCAGGAAGGCGGTGGTCAGGGCCTTCACCAGGTCCGCGTGTTGGCGCCGGGGCCGGCCGTCCATCAACAGGTCCGTCCAGTGGCGGCCCTCGGCGAAGGTCAGGTGGTTGGCCTTGCGCACGGTGCGTAGCTGCACCGGGCCCTTCCAGCCGTGCGAGACGGGCTCGGCCATCGCCACAGGGGGAGCGATCCGGTCCTCCTCGGCGGCCAGGTGCAGCGCCGGCGCCCCGCAGTCCCGCGCCGCGTTGATCGCCGAGGGCCGCGTCTCGGTGACGGCCAGGGTGACGACGGCCCTGATCTCCGGCCAGTTCGCCGCCGCGAGCACGGCCGCGCCCGCGCCGAACGAGTGCCCCACCACTCCCATCCGGTCGGGGTCGACGCTGATGTCCCCGGTGCCCAGCCGCACCTTCGCGCACACCTCCAGCGCGGTGTGGAGGTCGGCGGCGAAGAGCCGGTGCGAGGGCAGCAATCCCTGGTGGGTGGCGGGGGCGGCGACCACGAAGCCCCAGGAGGCCAGGTGGCGGAGCAGGTCGCGGTAGCGGCGGGTCGGCTGCATCCACCCGTGCCCGAAGGCGACCGCCGGAAGGCCCAGCCCCTGCCGTGGTGTGACGACCGTCCCCGGCAGTCCGACCAGCGCGAGGTCCCCGCGCAGCACGCCGTGCGGTCCTGGCTGGCTGAGTTCGGCGATCAGCTTCTTGGCAAAGCGGGCCATGAGGGGCGACGGTAGTCGATGATCGACGCTTCCGGGCAGTCGCGCCCCACCTGACCGCCACCTCACTCGATCCGAGGCACCGCGGCGGCGGGTCGGCGACGCGAGCGCCGTCACCCGAGGGGCTGACCGGTCCGGTGACGGAGTGTTGGCTAGCTACCCTGTTCGGCGTGTGCGGAATCGTGGGATACGTCGGGAACAAGCAGGCGCTTGACGTGGTGCTCGACGGCTTGCGCCGTCTCGAGTACCGCGGTTACGACTCGTCCGGGGTCGCGGTGCTTGACGGGGCCGGCGGCCTGGCGGTCGAGCGGCGAGCCGGCCAGCTGGGCAACCTGGAGGCCCGGCTCGACGAGGTCGGGCGGGACAGCCTGCGCGGGACCGCCGGCATGGGCCACACCCGGTGGGCCACGCACGGCGCCCCCACCGACCGCAACGCCCACCCCCACGTCGACACCACCGGTCGGGTGGCGGTGGTGCACAACGGCATCATCGAGAACTTCGGCATGCTCCGTGCCGAGCTGGAGCGGTCCGGTGTCGAGCTGGCCAGTGACACCGACACCGAGACGACCGCGCACCTCATCGCCAGGGCGTACGACGGCGTCGACGACCACGGCACGGCGGGTGACCTGTCGGCCAGCGTCCGCGCCGTCTGCCGCCGGTTGGAGGGCGCCTTCACCCTCGTCGTGACGCACGCCGACGTGCCGGGACGCGTCATCGCGGCCCGGCGGTCCTCCCCGCTGGTGGTGGGCGTGGGGGAGGGCGAGACCTTCGTGGCCTCCGACGTGGCCGCCTTCATCGAACACACGCGGGACGCCGTCGAGCTGGGCCAGGACCAGGTGGTGGAGATCGACGACGCGGGGTACCGGGTCACCGACTTCCACGGCGTGGACGTCGAGACCCGCCCCTTCCACGTCGACTGGGACATGGACGCCGCCGAGAAGGGCGGCCACGAGTACTTCATGCTCAAGGAGATCGAGGAGCAGCCCGAGGCGCTCGCCAACACCCTGCGCGGCCACTTCGTGGACGGCAGGGTCGTGCTGGACGAGCAGCGGCTCGCCGACCAGGACCTCCGCGACATCGACAAGGTGTTCGTCGTGGCCTGCGGCTCCGCGTACCACTCCGGGCTGGTCGCCAAGTACGCCATCGAGCACTGGTGCCGCTTGCCGGTCGAGGTCGAGCTGGCCAGCGAGTTCCGCTACCGGGACCCGGTGCTCGACCGGGACACCCTGGTCGTCGCCGTCTCCCAGTCGGGTGAAACCGCCGACACCCTGGAGGCGATCCGCCACGCCCGGGAGCAGAAGGCCCGGGTGCTCGCGGTGTGCAACACCAACGGCGCCCAGATCCCCCGGGAGTCCGACGCGGTGCTGTACACGCACGCGGGCCCGGAGATCGGCGTGGCCTCCACGAAGGCCTTCCTCGCGCAGGTCGCCGCCAACTACCTCGTGGGTCTGGCCCTGGCCTCGGCACGCGGGACCAAGTACCCGGACGAGGTCGCGCGGGAGTTCGCGGAGCTGGAGGCCATGCCCCAGGCGGTGTCCACGGTGCTGGGCACCGCTCCCCAGGTGCGGGAGCTGGCGCGGGACCTGGCCACCGCGAAGGCCGTCCTCTTCCTCGGGAGGCACGTCGGCTACCCGGTGGCCCTGGAGGGCGCGCTCAAGCTCAAGGAACTCGCCTACATGCACGCGGAGGGCTTCGCGGCCGGGGAACTGAAGCACGGCCCCATCGCCCTGATCGAGGAGGGGCTTCCCGTCGTCGTGGTCATGCCCTCCCCCAAGGGGCGGGCGGTGCTGCACTCGAAGCTGCTGTCGAACATCCGCGAGATCCAGGCGCGGGGGGCGCGCACGATCGTCATCGCGGAGGAGGGCGACGACACCGTGCGCCCCTTCGCCGACCACCTCATCGAGATCCCGGCCGTGCCGACCCTCCTCCAGCCGTTGGTGTCGACGATCCCGCTCCAGGTGCTGGCGGCGGAGATCGCCCGCGCCAAGGGGTACGACGTCGACAAGCCCCGCAACCTCGCGAAGTCGGTCACCGTGGAGTGACCTCGCGCTCGGTGGGTCGCGGGGGCGCCCGGCGGGGCTGGCCCGATCCCCTCGCCCTGCGCGAGGCTGGACGCGGTGGGTGAGGACGGTGGTGCGCGGGTAGCCCCCGACCGGGGCGGTCCACGGGGGCGCTCCCCCACCTCGGCCGGGCCGTCCGGTCCGCCGAACTGCGGCCAGCGGGAGGGCAAGTGCGGGGTGCGTGGACGACGACGCGGGTTCGGGACGCCGAGGACCGGTTGCTGCGCCGGGTGCCGTCCGCCCGGCTGATGCGGCGCGCGGCGTACGGGGTCGCGGTGGAGGCGGCCGTGATGTTGCGGGCGCACACCGGAGGTACCAGCGGTCGACGTGTCGTGCTCCTCGTGGGTGCGGGCAACAACGGCGGGGACGCGCTGTGGGCCGGCGCCTTCCTCCGCCGCCGTGGGGTGGACGTCACGGCGCTGCTGCTGGCTCCCGGCCGGGCCCACCCGGAAGGGCTGGCCGCCCTGCGCCGGACCGGCGGCCGAGTGGTGGAGGTCGGGGACCACGACGAGGTGACCGCCGTGGCCCCCCGCCTGGCCGCCGCCGATCTGGCGGTGGACGGGATCGTCGGGATCTCCGCGTCCGGGCCGTTGCGACCGGTCGCCGCCGAGGTGGTCTCGCGGCTGTCCTGCCCGGTCCTCGCGGTCGACCTCCCCAGCGGCGTCGACCCGGACACCGGAGCGGTGCCCGGGCCCGCGGTGCGGGCCACCGCCACCGTCACCTTCGGTGCGCGCAAACCCCTGCACCTCCTCGGCCCGGGAAGCGAACACGTCGGGGAGCTGCGGGTCGTCGACATCGGTCTCGGCCCGGAGCTGGGTGAGCCGGACCTCCGGGCGCTCGACCGGCACGACGTGGGGCTGGGCTGGCCGGTGCCCGGGCCGGCCGACGACAAGTACACGCAGGGCGTCGTCGGGGTGGCCGCCGGCTCCTCGGTGTTCCCCGGGGCGGCGGTGCTGGCGACGGGAGCGGCCGTCGCGGCGACCTCGGGCATGGTGCGCTACGCCGGACCGGCCGCGGACGCCGTGCGTTCCACCTGGCCGGAGGTGGTGGTCACCGGGTCGGTGGAGGACGCGGGGCGGGTGCAGGCCTGGGCCGCCGGACCGGGCATCGGGGTCGGTGAGACCGGGCGGAGGGTGTTGGAACAGGTCCTCGCGGCGGGGCTGCCGACGTGCCTGGACGCCGACGCGATCACGCTCCTGGCGCGGCACGAGGAACTGTGGGACCTCCACGACCCCGACACGACGTGGGTCCTGACCCCGCACGAGGGCGAGTTCACCCGCCTGGTCGGCGAGGTCGGCACGGACCGGGTGGACGCCGTCCGCCGGGCTGCGCGCCGGTTCCGCTGCGTGGTCCTGCTCAAGGGGAACACCACGGTCGTCGCGGACCCGGACGGCCACGTCCTGGTGAACCGCTCGACCTCGTCCTGGGTCTCGACCGCGGGGTCGGGGGACGTGCTGACCGGGATGATCGGTGCCCTGCTGGCCTCGGGGGCGGAACCGGCGCTCGCCGCCGCCTGGGCGGCCAGCGCCCACGAACTGGCCGGGGAACTCGCGGCGCGAGGAGCGCCGATCGGGGCGTCCGCGCTGGTCCCCTCGGTGTCCGAGGCGATCCGGGTGCTGCGGCGTTCCGCCGGACTGCTGCCGTGACACCAGCGGTCGCCCCGAACCCGGCCCGCCTGCCGGGACCCGGCTCCTCGTCGTGACACCATGGAGTCGTCATGAGCGCAGAACAGGACGCGCCACTGTCCCGGGCGGACGTGGTGGTGGACACGACGGCCATCCAGCACAACGTCGAGTTGCTGGTCGCCATCGCGGCCCGGTCGGGCGCCGGGACCATGGCCGTGGTCAAGGCCGACGGGTACGGGCACGGCGCGGTCGCGGCGGCGCGGGCGGCCCTGCGCGGTGGGGCTGGCTGGCTGGGTGTGCGGTCCCAGGACGAGGCCCTGCACCTGCGGGCGCATGGCCTGACGGCCCCGGTGCTGTGCTGGCTGCACCTGCCCGGGGAGACGTTCACCGAGGCCGTCCGGGCCGACATCGACCTGTCCGTGGCCACCCTCGACACCCTGCGGTCGGTGATCGCCGCCGCCGCGGAGGTGGGTGGCGCGGCCCGCATCCACCTCAAGATCGACACCGGGTTGTCCCGGGGTGGTGCCACCGAGGAGGACTGGCCGGCCCTCGTGGGCGCGGCGGCGGACGCCGAACGCGCGGGCCTGGTCCGGGTCGTGGCCGTCTGGTCGCACCTCGCCTGCGCGGACGAACCCCACCACCCCTCCATCGACCGCCAGGCGGAACGGTTCCAGGACGCGTACCGAACGGCCAGGGCCGCCGGGCTCGACCCCATCCGGCACCTGGCGAACTCCCCAGCGACGTTGACCCGGCCCGACCTGCACTTCGAGCTCGTGCGCCCCGGGATCGCGATCTACGGTCTCAACCCGGTGCCCGAGGCCGCGACACCTCCGCTGCGGCCGGCGATGACCTTCCGGTCGGTGGTGGCCCTGGTCAAACGGGTCCGGGCCGGGGAGTCGGTGTCCTACGGGCACACGTGGACCGCCGAGCGGGACACGACGCTGGCCCTCGTCCCGGTCGGGTACGCCGACGGCGTGCCCAGGGCGATCTCCGGGCGGATGTCGGTGTGGCTGGCCGGCAGACGTCGCCCCATCGCGGGTCGGGTCTGCATGGACCAGTTCGTGGTCGACTGCGGTGACGACGCGGTGTCCGAGGGAACCGAGGTGGTGCTCTTCGGGCCGGGGGACCACGGAGAACCCACCGCGAGTGAGTGGGCGGACGCCATCGGCACCATCAACTACGAGATCGTGACCGGGATGTACCGGCCGCGAGGCCACCGGTTCGAGGTCACCGGCGCCCCGCACCCGGTGCGGGCCGTCCGCGAGGAGCGTCGCCGGTGAGGCCCTGGCAGGTGGTCGGCATGGTCGGCGGCGTGATCGGTGCCGCCCTCGGCGGTGCGGTGGTGGGCGCCGCCGCCCAGAGCGCCAGGTTCGCCGCGTTGCGGGAACGCGGTGAGCTCGCCGAGCTCGGGGTGTCGCCGGCCGACCGCGAGTACACCGTCGCCGCCGACGACGGGCTGCCACTGGCGGTCGAGGAGATCGACCCGGTCGGTGGCGGGGCCGAGGTCACCGTGGTCCTCGTGCACGGGTACGTGGTCGACCGCCGGTGTTGGCACTTCCAGCGGCGGGACCTGCCGGAGTCGGAGTCACCGAGGGTGCGGCTGGTGCTCTACGACCAGCGCAGCCACGGCCGCTCCGGCCGGGGTCGCCGAGACTCCGCCACCATCGAGCAGCTGGGCAGGGACCTGGCCGCGGTGCTGCGGGTCGCGGCGCCCACCGGTCCGGTGGTCCTGGTGGGCCACTCGATGGGCGGCATGACGGTGATGGCCCTGGCCGAACAGCAACCGGAACTCTTCGGGGAACTGGTCAGGGGGGTGGCCCTGGTGGGCACCGCGGCCGGGGACGTGGGCAAGAGCGGCCTGCCGAGGACCTTGCTCTCCCGCCGCAACCCGGTGACCCGGGGCCTCGGGAGGTTCGCCGACTGGCAGCCCGAGCTGTTGGAGGCGGCCCGTCGGGCCGGCAACCACCTCACCTGGGGAGCGACCCGCGCGGTGGCCTTCGGCGACAAGTCGGTGGACCCCGCGCTGGTGAACCTGATGTACGACATGATCCAGGCGACGCCGATGCGGGTGTTCGCCGACTTCGTGGACACCTTCACCACCCACGACCGGGTGGCGGCCCTCGGCGGCCTGGCGCACTGCGAGACCCTCGTGCTGGCCGGGGACGCCGACCGGGTGACGCCCTTCTCCCACTCGGAGATCATCGCCGCGGAACTGCCGGACGCCGAGTTCGTCAGCGTCGCCGGTGCCGGCCACATGGTCATGTTGGAGCGCTCCGACCTGACCACCGAGGCGTTGCGCGGGTTGATCCGCCGGGTGGTGGAGAACCGGGAGTCGCACCGCGGCCGGCAGCGGAGCGGTCGGTGACCCGGGCGCGGTGGGGTCCCGGGACCCGGTGGCTGTTGGAACGGGGGACATCGCTGGCGCGGCGTTCACCACGGCGGCATGGTGGGTTCCACCGGATCGCCGACCACGACCGGCCGGCCCGGGCGTGGGCCCACCACCGGTACGGGACGGGCACACCTCTCGACCAGCACGAGGCACGGGAAGGCTGATGAGCGACACGACGGGGACACGGACCGGCCACTGGTCGGTCGACCTGCCCACGCCCGAGGACACCGAGCGGCTGGGGCGACGCGTCGGCGAGGTGGCGCTGGCCGGCGACCTGATCCTGCTCGACGGGCCGCTGGGCGCCGGCAAGACCGTGTTCGCCCGTGGCGTCGCGGCGGCCCTCGGGGTGACGGGCCGGGTCACCTCGCCGACGTTCGTCATCGCCAGGGTGCACCGCCCGACCCCCGAGGGACGCGGGGTGCAGCTGGTCCACGTCGACGCCTACCGGCTGGGAGGGCTCGCCGAGCTGGAGGACCTGGACCTCGTCAGCGACCTCTCCGACAGCCTCGTCGTCGTGGAGTGGGGCGCCGGGACGGCGGAGCAGCTCGCCGAGGAGCACCTGCTGGTGCGGCTGCGGCGGCGGGACGACGACGTCCGACTGGCCACGCTGGTCCCGCACGGGGAGAGCTGGCAGCGTCGGCTGGCCGACCTGAATCCGCCCGACGGCAGCGGCCAGCGGAGCTGACTCCCGGTACCCCGTGTCCCGGGGGCGCGGTCGGATGGGCGGCCGGGGTGGACGCGCCCCGGTTGACGCCGCGGCTCCGCCCTGCCGGCGGTTGTCGTCTCGGGCTGCCCTGGCGTCCTCGGGGTCGTCGTGAAGCCCGGGCCGTGGGGGCGCCCCGGGCCGTCGAGGTCCGGGTGGGGTGCGTGCGACACGCCGGGCCGGCGGGGGCTGGCCGGTGGCACGCGCCGAGGACGTCCAACTCGGGCGGCGGTGCCGGGGGCTCGGGGACGGCGTTCTGACCGCCGGAATCGACCTCCGCGTGCGCAGGGGCGGTGCGATGGGCGCATCTGCCTCCGGTGCGGGCTGACGACCGGTCGCAGGAGTCACCCAGGGGCGGGTGCGCCGCCGTCGAGCACCCACGCCCACGATCGACCGGAGCACTGGGCGCGGGTCCCGGGGGCGCGGGCGGCGGGACCGCCGAGCCGGTCGGCCGTCCGGCGTTCCGCTCGCGGGGCGGCCCGGACCTCGGCCTCACCCCCGCTCGGTGGCGGGCAGGGGGTCGGCGCCCTCGTCGGGCGCCCCGTCCAGCACGGCGAGGACGGTTTCGGAGATCTCGGCCACGGCGTCGAGCTGCGCGGGAGTCAGCAGGTCGACGAAGTGCCGTCGCACGTCGGCCACGTGCAGCGGCGCCGCCGACACGATGGCGTCCCTGCCGGCCTCGCTGAGAGCGACCACGGAGCCCCTGGGGTGTTCGGGGCAGGGCTCTCGCACGACCAGGCCCCGGTCCACCATCCGCCCGAGCTGGTGGTGCAACCGGCTCTTCTCCCACTGGGTGACCGTCGCGAGCTGGAAGGCCCGCAGCCGACCTCCCGGCGCCTCGGACAGGGCCACCAGCACGGCGTAGTCGGCCTCGGAGAGGCCGGAATGCCGCTGGAGGCGCTGGTTGAGCCGGCGGCGGAGGTGTCGCTGCATCGTGTAGAAGCCCCGCCAGGCCCGTTGCTCCCGCTCGTCCAACCACTCCTCGTTCGACATCACCGCATCCTAGGCAGCGGCGTCGAGGTCAGTTGACATGTCATCTCGGCGGCTCCTAGGTTCGGATCACGATCACCACCACGAGCCACCGCCGGCCGCGTGGGCGCGCGGCCGCGCACCAGGACGAGGAGAGGCGGACGCATGCGGGACCAGCGGGATGGCCGGCGCTCGAACCAGGTCAGCAGGAGGTCGCTGCTCGGAGGCGCGGCCGCCGCGGCGGGCGTGGCGGGCGTGGCGACGGGCGCGGCCGTGGTGGGCGGGGCCGCCACCGCGCACGCCGTCGAACCTCCGGCGGCCGAACGGTTCCGCCCGGGCCGCCCGATCGTCCTCCGCGGCGCCACCGTGGTCACGATGGACGACGAACTCGGTGTGCTGGCCGACGCGGACGTGCTGGTCGTGGGGACGAGGATCGAGGCGGTGGGCCACGCGCTGCCCACGCCACCGGGCACCGCCGTCGTCGAGACCGGCGGCGGGCTGCTCACCCCGGGGTTCGTCGACACCCACCGGCACGTGTGGCAGACGGCGTTGCGGGGGGTGGGGGTGGAGTGGACCCTCGCCGAGTACATGGAGCGGATGTTCGGCCGCTGGGGGCTCGCCTACCGGCCGGAGGACCTCGCGGCTGGCAACCGGATGGGCATGGTCGAGGCACTCGACGCGGGGGTGACGACCGTCCTGGACTGGTCCCACAACCTGCGGACCCCCGAGCACGCCGACGCCGCCGTGGACGGACTGCTCGCCGTGCCCGCCCGCGCCAGGTTCGGCATCGGCAACGCCTTCGCCGACTCGGCGGGCTGGATCCACGGCGGCGAGGTCGACCGCCTGCTGGACAGCAGGTTCCCCAGCAGGGACCAGTTGGTCACCCCGCAGATCGCCTACGACATCGTGCCCCCGGACGAGGAACTGCTCCCCGCCCTGCGCTTCGCCAGGGACCGGGGCCTCCAGTGGACCTCGCACGGCGGGATCGTCGGTTACGCGGCCGACGAGACCATCACCTTCCTCGCCGACAACGGCTTCCTCTCCCCGGACATCACCCTCGTGCACGGTGGCGCCTACGGCGAGGACGGGTACCGGCGGCTCGCCGACGCCGGAGCCTTCCTGAGCATCGCGGCCGAGAGCGAGCTGAACGCGGGGCAGGGCTACCCGCCGAGCCACCGCGCCCGGGAGTTCGGTGTCCGGATGTCCCTGTCGATGGACACGGTGGTCTGGTGGAGCGGGGACATGTTCTCCGCCATGCGCGCCACCCTCAACGCGGACCGCGGCCTGGCGCACCTCCGCGCCCACGAGCGCGGCGAGGTGCTCCAGTCGAACGCCCTGCGTTCCGCCGAGGTGCTGGAGTGGGCGACGATGGGGGGTGCCCGGGCGCTCGGGATGGAGGCCGAGATCGGCTCGATCACCCCGGGCAAGCTGGCCGACCTCGTGCTGCTGCGGACCGACACCACCGTCATGAGCCCGCTCAGCAACCCCGTCGGGCACCTCGTCTTCCAGGCCGGGCGTGCCGACGTGGACACCGTGGTGGTCAACGGCCGGGTGGTCAAGCACCGGGGCGAGCTGGTGGGCGTGGACGTCGCGGGCGCCCGGCGCGAGGTCGAGGCGTCCCTGGAGCACCTGCGCGCCGAGATCGGTGACCAGGAGTGGGAGGCGGCGAGCCACGGGTGACGGGACGGCCAGCCCGCTCCCGGCCCGCCCGCCTGTGATCGTGTGCGCCGTGCTCGACCGGGCTGGGGTGGCGGGAACCCGCCGTCGAGCGAGGAGGGACACCGCCCGGCCGGGGGCGGTGGTGACCTCGGCGGAGGGAGCGGGCCGGAGTCGACCGGGCGCCGGCGAGGCGGCCGTCGTCGAGACGCGGGGGTGCGGCCCTGTCCTCGGCCGGGTCGCGGACCGCCCGCCGGTCACCCGCGCCACGCGGCGCACGGACGCGAGCCGGGCGACGAGCCGGCGTGGGCCGAAGCCCCCGCACGTCCCGGCGACCGCCCCCGCGACCAGCCGCCGCCGGGCCGGAGGTCGTACCAGGGGGTGAGGGGCGACTCGGACCCCGAGGTGATGCGCCCCGGGCGGCGCCCGGCATAGCGTGGCCGGGTGCCACCCCCGCCCGCCCCGGACCGCCAGCCGCCGCACCTCCGCTTCCCCGTGCACCGGAACAGCCCGGTCGCCCTGCTGCACGGCTGGCGGCTGGCGACGGTCGGGCTCGCCCTGCTGGTCCTCCTCCTGATCACCCTGCCCAGCGGGGCCATCCAGCTCGCCGAGAACTACGCCGTCGGCGGCGGTCTCGCCGTCGCCCTCCAGACCTTCCAGACCCTGCCCCTGGTGCTGAGCCTGGTCCAGCCGGTCGCGGCCTGGGCGATCTCCCTGGCGGCCGGAACGGCGATCGCCCTGGTCTCCACACCGGGCGGCGAACCGTGGCCGTGGCCGGCGGCCGGTCTGATAGCCCACCTCGGGGTCCTGCTGGTGCTCGTGGGCTGTTGCCGGTGGTGGACGCTGCTCCTCGCCGCGCTGGCGGAGCCGCTCGCCGTCGCGGCGATCTCGTGGCTCGTTCCCGACGAACGCCAACCCGATGCGCTCGTTCCGCTGGTGGTCATCTTCGTGGTGCTGTTGGTGGTCGGCGTCGTCTGGTCGTTGCGCCGTGACCTCCGCCGACGACTGCGGGAGCACCAGCGGCTGGCCGAGGAGGAACGGGCCCGCCGCACCGTGCTGGAGGAGCGAGCGCGGATCGCCAGGGAGATGCACGACGTGGTGGCGCACCACATGTCGGTGGTGACGGTGCAGGCGGAAACCGCTCCCTACCGGATCGCGGACCTCCCCGACGCGGCCACCGAGGAGTTCGCCTCCATCGCCGCCTCGGCACGCCGGTCGCTCGCCGAGATGCGCCAGCTCCTCGGAGTGCTCCGTTCCGACTCGGGGTCGTCCGCACGCGCCCCGCAACCCGCGCTGGACTCCCTCCCCGAACTGGCGGACCTCACCAGGGGCAGCGGTGTCCCGGTCACCCTGCGGCCGCTTCCCGACGAGGTGGTCCGAGAGCTGCCCGGGACGGTGCAGTTGGCCTGCTACCGGATCGTGCAGGAGGCGCTGAGCAACGTGGTGCGGCACGCGCCAGGAGCGGCGACGACGGTGGACCTGGCGTACGCGTCCGGTCGGGTGGCCGTGGAGGTGACGAACGAGGCACCGCGCACTTCGGGGCGCCCGCCCCTGGAGCGGGTCGGTACCGGGCACGGTATGACGGGCATGCGGCAACGGGTGGACGCGCTGGGAGGCGACCTGGAGGCCGGACCGCTGCCCGGCGGCGGGTTCCGGGTGGTGGCCCGCCTGCCCGTGGGAGGAAGCGTCCCGGACGGAGGAGACGAACGCGGATGACCACGCGACTCGTGATCGTCGACGACCAGGCCATGGTGCGGGCCGGTTTCGCCGCGTTGCTGGCGGCCCAACCCGACGTCGAGGTGGTGGGGGAGGCCTCCGACGGCGCGGAGGCGGTGGCACTCGTCGGCAGGCTTCGCCCGGACCTGGTGCTGATGGACGTCCGGATGCCCGTGATGGACGGCCTGGCGGCCGCTCGCACCATGCTGGACCCGGTTCGGGTCGCCCGGGCCGGGCACCAGCCCCGGGTGCTGATGCTGACCACCTTCGACGTCGACGACTACGTGTACGACGCCCTCCGGGCTGGAGCCAGCGGTTTCATCCTCAAGGACGCTCCGGCCAGTGACCTGATCGCCGCCGTCCGGGTCGTCGCCGGGGGAGACGCGTTGTTGGCCCCCACGGTCACCCGCCGACTGATCGCCGAGTTCGCCCGCCGGCGTCCCGTCGTCTCCCGGGCGTCGAGCAGGCTCGCCGCGCTGACCGAACGGGAGACGGAGGTGCTGCGACTGGTCGCGCGGGGGCTGTCCAACCAGGAGATCGCGGCGCACCTGGTCGTGGCGGAGCAGACCGTGAAGAGCCACTTCGGCCGTGTCCTCGCCAAACTCGACCTGCGGGACCGGGCGCAGGCCGTGGTCTTCGCCTACGAGAGCGGCCTGGTGACGGCCGGAGGGCACGACTAGCCCAGGGTCGACGGTCCCGGCCCGCCGCACGGGCCAGCGGTCCCCCGTGCGCGGTGCGCCTCGACTCCCGGTCGTTCCTCGGTGTGGCGGACGTGCTCCGCCGGCCCGGTCGGGTACCAGCAGTCGGCACGTGGGCACGCCCGCGGCCCCGGCCCGAGGGCACTCCCGTCGCGGACGGGACCCACCCGACCTCGTCCCCAGGGGGCACTCGAGGACGCGATCCCCCTCCCCGGTGTGACGCGGAGGTGGCGACTCCGGAGTGACGACCGCGAACCCACCTCGTTCGCACACTCCCCCTGTCAGATCGAGAACGGCTTCGGCGGCGGGAGAACTGGTGATGGGGCGGCTGCGTTCGTTGTTCGGCACGATGGTGGTGGCCGCCGCCGCGGTGGGGTCGAGCTCCGCGCTCGACGCCACCCCTACCGGGGACCTGGTGGCTCCCCCGCCGGGGACCGTGGAGTGGGCGGCCGAGCGCACCGAGGCCGGCGACAGGACACCAGCGCCGGGTGCGGGCACCCCCTCCGAGGTGTCGGAGTTCTTCGCGCGCCTCGACGGCGACGAGACCGATCGGTTGGCGCGTGAGCACCCCGGTGTGGTCGGCAACCTCGACGGCGTGCCCGTCGACGTGCGCCTGGACGCCAACGAACGGGCGCTGCGGCAGGCCCTCTCCGAGGTCGAGGCCCGGGCCTCCGACGGCGAGCTGATCGGGGAGCGGCGACGCGAGGCGGCCGACCGCGCCGAGGTCTACCGCGACCTGCTGGCCGGCGACCGGCGGTTCCTCGTCTTCGACCCCCGAGGGCGGGGCCTGGTCGCCGAGGTGTTCGGTGATGTGGAGGACGCGGACTCGGTCACGGTGCTCGTTCCCGGCAACGACAGCGACCTCGACGGCTTCGACCAGCCGACGGCCCCGACGCGGTCCGCCGCCCGCGCGGGCGAGGCGCTGTTCACCGAGCAGCGCGCCCGGCACCCGGAGGTCAGGACGGCCGTCATCGCGTGGAGCGGCTACGTCAGCCCGCGCGGACTGGGGCTCGACGCGGCCACCGCCACGCTCGCCGAGGCGGGCGCGGTCCGCCTGGAGCGGTTGCTCGCCGGCCTCGCCACCCTGGGGCGTGACGCGGGCACCCCGCCGACCGCGCACCTCGTCTGCCACAGCTACGGAAGCGTGGTGTGCTCGCTGGCCGCGCGGCGCGGCGACCTCGACGTCGGCTCGTTGGTGGCGGTCGGGTCGCCCGGTCTCCGCGCCGAGACCGCCGCCGAGCTGTCCGGGGCGAACCAGGTCTGGGCCACGCGCGCGGACGACGACTGGATCGGCTGGGTGGCGGGCCTCTCCCTCGGAGGGCTCGGTCACGGCACCGACCCCACCGAGCCGTCCTTCGGTGCCCGCCTCATCCCGACGGGGACCGCCAGCGGCCACGACGGCTACTTCGTCCCCGGCACCGAATCCCTGGGGCGGCTCGCGGAGATCACCGTGGCGCACGGCGTCGGGGTGCCAGGGCGGACCACGCCCGACGCGCCCTGACCCCGGGGGCGTCACGACGGGGCCGAAACGACAGGGCCGACCCTGGCGTCCCGCTCCGCCGGGTCCGTGCGAAGCCGGGTTCGAGGGAGTTCGCGCCGGTAGGGCCGAGGGGTGCTGGCTCGGCCGGAGATCACCGGCCGCAGCCCGCTGAGCCCGGTGTGGGAGCCGGGGTCCGCCCAGGGGGAGCGGGACCGCCAGGGTGGACGACACGGAGCCGTGCTGCTCCCGCCGCCGGTGGCCCGCTGACCGAGGAGGGTCGTCCGGCGCGGTCGGGGAAACTCGATCCTGAGCACTTCACTCGAACGAGTGGGACGGACCGGTGGACGGTCCGTCGAGTCGGCGCCCCCCGCCACTGGCCTCGGAACAGGCCGATCCCGCGGGGTGGCGAGACGCCGCTCGACCGGAGCCCCAGCACCAGCTCGGTTCAGCGGCGGGCACCCCGGCCGAGGAACCAGCCGAGCAGCCCACCGACGAGGCCCACGCCTACGCACAGTGCCAGCTCGGTCGGTGGGAGTGACGCCGTCGATGAGCCAGCCGCGTCGAGGTTGGCTCGCAGCACTACCGGGTAGACCATCCCGAACAACCCGCCGAGCGCCCAGGAAAGGGCGATGGTGAAGCGAGGGCTGTTCGCTTGCCTGGTTCCGAGCCCCGACTTCTTCCTGCGGCCGAAGGGCTTCGCGACCACGCTGCCGAAGCTGATCGCCATCAGCAGCCCCATTCCGACCATCATCAGCAACATGGAGGGACGGCTCATCGAGTTGGTGACGCCATCCGTTCCGAACCGGGTGGCCAGTTCCTCGGGCAGCTCGTTCCAGGAACTCAGCAGTAAAGCGATTCCCGGGACCGCGCCCAGCACGGGCGGTAACGCAGCGAGCATGGTCCGGCCGGTCGTGCCGCCACCTGTCATGTGGCCTCCCCAGTCGTGGTTGGTTATCTGTTCTATGCCCACTCAAGCAGATTTCATGGGTGTGGGAAACACCTCGGGGTACGCGGAAACCGTGCGCTACCGCTCGGTGCCGGGTACCAGAACCCGCCGGCACCGCTGCTCCTCACCGCCGCCCAGGTTCGGTGGGCGGGGCGGGGCGGCCGCGCCCGTTCGGCGGCTCGTAGGCTCGGGGACGTGCTGCTACTGGCCATCGACACCGCCACTCCGGCCATCGTCTCCGGCGTCGTCGAACTCGAGGACGCCGGGCCGCCCCGCGTGCTCGCCGACGAGCCGGTCTTCGCCGCCCGGTCCCACGCCGAGTTGCTGACCCCGAGACTCCGCGCGGCCGCCACGGCGGCGGGCGTGGAGTTCGGGGAGGTGGACGCCCTCGTCTGCGGCGTCGGCCCGGGGCCCTTCACCGGGCTGAGGGTCGGCATGGTCACCGCGGCGGCCCTGGGACACGCGCTCGGCAGGCCGGTCCACCCGGTGGGCACGTTGGACGGCGTCGCGGCCGGCGTGGTGAGCCCTGGTCCGTTCCTGGTGGTCTCCGATGCCCGACGGCGGGAGGTGTACTGGAGCGCGCACACCTCGGACGGCGCCCGCGTCGAGGGGCCCGGTGTCGCCCGGCCCGACGAGCTGCGAGAACAGCTCGCGGCCATGCCCTCGGCGACCCGTCCGACGCACCTCGTCGGGAACCTCAGACCTCCGGGGGACGCCCGGGGCGAGGGCATGGCGGAACTCGCGGACCAGCTCGGCCTCCCCCTGCTCGGCACGGCGTTCCCCACGCCCGACGGTCTGGTCGCCGCCGCCTCGGCGGAGTTGCGCGCCGGGCGGCCGCCCGCCCCGCTCGTCCCTCGCTACCTCCGGCAACCGGACGCGGCCGAACCACGGTCCCCGAAGCGGGTGAGCACGCCATGACGGTGGCGATCAGGCGGCTTCGCCGGATCGACGCCGGCCGGTGCGCCGAGCTCGAGCGGGAGTTGTTCCCGGGGGACGACCCCTGGAGCGAGCGGGCGTTCCTGGCCGAGATGGCCGCCGGCCACCGGTACGTCGGCGCGTACGCTGCGCCGCAGGAACCGGCCGACGCGGGGAAGGCGGGTCGGACCGCCGGTCCCTGGCGGCCGGTGGACACCGAGGGGCCGCTGGTCGGTTACGGCGGGCTCGCGGTGCTGGGGCGCTCCCCCGACCTCGAGGCGGAGGTGCACACCATCGCCGTCGACCCCGCCTGGCAGGGGAGGGGTGTGGGAACCGCGCTGCTGCGGTCCCTGCTGGCCCACGCCGACAGCCTGCGCGCGCCCACCTTCCTGGAGGTGCGCACCGACAACGACTCGGCGATCCGGCTGTACGAACGGCACGGCTTCGTGCGGGTCGGTCTGCGCCGGCGCTACTACCAGCCGTCGGGAGCGGACGCCTACACGATGCGGCGGGGACCCGCCGAGGTGGCGGCGCCGACCGGCGGACCAGAGCGAGACGAAGGGGAACCACGGTGACCGGAGCCAGTGCGGAGGCCTCCGCCCTCGTGCTCGGGATCGAGACCTCCTGCGACGAGACCGGAGCCGGCCTCGTCGAGGTGTTCGGCGACGGGCGGGTCCGGTTGGTGGCCGACGTGGTCGCGTCCAGCGTCGAACAGCACGCGAGGTTCGGCGGTGTGGTGCCGGAGATCGCGAGCAGGGCCCACCTGGAGGCGCTGACCCCCACGGTGCGGCGCGCGCTGGACGACGCGGGCTGCCGGCTCCGCGACGTGGACGCGATCGCCGTCACCGCGGGTCCGGGGCTCGCCGGGGCGTTGATGGTCGGGGTGGCGGCGGCCAAGGCCTACGCGGCCGCGGCGGACAAGCCGCTCTACGGGGTGAACCACCTGGCCGGTCACGTGGCGGTGGACGCCCTGGAGCACGGCCCGCTGCCCAAGCCGTGCCTGGCGCTGCTGGTCTCCGGTGGGCACACCCAGCTCCTGCTCGTGGAGGACGTGGCGAGTTCGGTCCGTGAGATCGGTTCCACCATCGACGACGCCGCCGGCGAGGCGTACGACAAGGTCGCCAGGTTGCTCGACCTCCCCTACCCGGGCGGCCCACCCATCGACCGGTTGGCCAGGGCGGCCGGTGCGGCCGCGCGGGACTCGATCGCCTTCCCCCGCGGGTTGACCGGGCCGAGGGACAGCCGGCACGACTTCTCCTTCTCCGGGCTCAAGACCGCGGTGGCCCGGTGGGTGGAGGGGCGGCGGGCCGCCGGCGAGCCGGTCGACGTGGCGTCGGTCGCCGCGTCCTTCCAGGAGGCCGTCGCCGACGTGCTCACGGCCAAGGCCGTTCGCGCCGCGGCGGAGCTGGGCGTGGACACCTTGGTGGTCTCGGGTGGGGTCGCCGCCAACTCCCGGCTCGGCGAGTTGGCCGCCGAGCGGTGCGCGCGCGCCGGCATCCGGCTCCGGGTGCCCCCACCTCGGCTGTGCACGGACAACGGGGCGATGATCGCGGCGCTCGGAGCGCACCTGGTCGCCGCCGGGGCGCCGCCGTCAGCCCCGGGTTTCGGGGCGGATCCGGCGCTGCCGGTGGGGACGGTCGTGGTGGAATGACGGTCGTCGCCGCGACGGGGGCCGTACCGCCCGGTCGGCCACCAGCTGACGGTTTCGCTCCTGGCGGACGGGTTTTCCGGGCCCTCGGGGCACCCCGAACTTGAGAATTAGCACTCTCAACGCTAGAGTGCCAAGAGTAAACGGCACCCGCCTCACCCGGCACCCGCGACGACGGGACGGCAGGAGCCGTCGGAATCTGCCAACGCTTCGAAGGCCCCAGAAGGTGGAGGTCACACCGTGGCGAGCGTGAACGTCAAGCCGCTCGAGGACAAGATCCTCGTCCAGGCAAGCGAAGCCGAGACGACGACGGCGTCCGGCATCGTTATCCCGGACACCGCCAAGGAGAAGCCCCAGGAGGGCAAGGTTCTGGCCGTCGGCCCGGGCCGGGTGGACGACAAGGGCAACCGCATCCCCGTGGATGTGGCTGTCGGCGACGTCGTCATCTACTCCAAGTACGGCGGTACCGAGGTCAAGTACAACGGCGAGGAGTACCTGATCCTCTCCGCGCGCGATGTGCTGGCCGTGGTGAACTGACAAACCGGTTCACCGGCGATACCTCACCGCCCCGGCGGCCCAGGACCACTGGGGGCGCCGGGGCGGTTTCGCGTCTTCCGGGGGTTCCCGCCGGATCCCCGCTCCCGTCAAGAACCTTGGAGAAGAGGCCACGATGGCCAAAGAGATCAAGTTCGACCAGCACGCCAGGGGCGCGCTGGAGCGCGGCGTCAACCAGCTCGCCGACGCCGTCAAGGTGACCCTCGGCCCGCGCGGCCGGCACGTGGTCCTCGACAAGAAGTTCGGGTCCCCGGTCGTCACCAACGACGGTGTGACGATCGCCAGGGAGATCGAGCTGGAGGATCCCTACGAGAACCTCGGCGCCCAGCTGGCCAAGAACGTCGCCACCAAGACCAACGACGTCGCGGGTGACGGAACCACCACCGCGACCGTGCTGGCCCAGGCCCTGGTCAAGGAGGGGCTGCGCAACCTCGCCGCCGGTGCCAACCCGTCAGCCCTCGGGCGGGGCATCCAGGCCGCGGCCGACGCCGTGGTCGAGGTCCTCAGGACCAAGGCCACCCCGGTCAAGGGCCGCGACAACATCGCCCAGGTGGGCACCGTGTCCTCCCGCGACGAGACGATCGGCGCGCTGTGCGGCGAGGCCATCGAGCGGGTCGGCGAGGACGGCGTGATCACGGTCGAGGAGGCCTCCACGCTCTCCACGTGGCTGGAGGTCACCGAGGGCGTCCAGTTCGACAAGGGCTTCGTCTCGCCGCACTTCGTCACCGACGCGGAGCGGCAGGAGGCCGTGCTGGAGGACGCGCTCGTCCTGCTGCACCGGGACAAGATCTCCGCGCTCAACGACTTCCTGCCCTTGCTGGAGAAGGTCGTCCAGGCGGGCAAGCCGCTGCTGGTCATCGCCGAGGACGTCGAGGGTGAGGCGCTCTCCACGCTGACCGTCAACGCCATCCGCAAGACCGTCAAGGTCGTCGCGGTGAAGGCGCCGTACTTCGGGGACCGGCGCAAGGCGTTCCTCGACGACCTCGCCGTCGTCACCGGCGCGAAGGTCATCGCGCCCGAGCTCGGCCTGAAGCTGTCCGAGTCCGGGCTGGACGTCCTGGGCAAGGTCCGCCGGGTCACGGTGACCAAGGACGACACCACGATTGTCGACGGCGGTGGCGGCAAGGCCGACATCGACGCCCGCGCGGAGCAGATCCGGCGGGAGATCGACGCCACCGACTCCGACTGGGACCGGGAGAAGCTGCAGGAGCGGCTGGCCAAGCTGTCCGGCGGTGTCGCGGTCATCAAGGTCGGGGCGGCCACCGAGACCGAGATGAAGGAGCGCAAGCACCGCATCGAGGACGCGGTCGCCTCCACCAGGGCGGCCGTCGAGGAGGGCGTCATCCCCGGTGGCGGCGCCAGCCTGGTGCACGCCGGCAACCAGCTGGAGGGTGACCTCGGCCTGACCGGTGACGAGGCGACCGGCGTCCGCGCGGTTCGTCGCGCGCTGTCGGCGCCGCTGCACTGGATCGTGGCCAACGCCGGTCTCGAGGGGCCGGTCGTCGTGGCCAAGGTGTCCGAGCTGGAGTGGGGCAACGGGTTCGACGCTGGCACGCTGGAGTACCGCGACCTGCTGGACGCCGGTGTCGTGGACCCGGTCAAGGTGACCCGGTCCGCCGTGTCCAACGCCGCCTCCATCGCCAGGATGGTGCTCACCACCGAGAGCGCCGTCGTGGAGAAGAAGGAGGAGGAGCCCGCGGGCGCCGCGGGCCACGGTCACGGCCACTGACCTCCGGCCGAACCACCCTTTCGGGTGAACGTGAAGGGGCGGCGCCCAACTCGGGCGCCGCCCCTTCCACCGTGAGCGTCCGATGCCTCCCCGTCAGCCGCCCACGGCGGCGAGCTGCCGCTTGCTCGCCTTGATGATGGCGATCCGTTCCGCCTCCGAGAGCCCTCCCCAGATCCCGTACGGCTCCTGGACCGCCAACGCGTGCGCCCGGCACTGTTGCATCACCGGGCAGCTCTGGCACACCTCCTTCGCGCGCGCTTCCCGCCTGGCCCGTGCCGGCCCCCGCTCCCCGTCGGGGTGGAAGAAGAACGCGCTGTCCATCCCGCGGCAGGACCCCTTGAGCTGCCAGTCCCACAGATCCGCGTTCGGCCCCGGAAGTCGCCGAGTATCGGCCATAGTGACCTCGCCTCCCCGCTGTTGGTGGCCGCCGCCCGCGACGGCGGTCCCACACCCCCGTGTGTAGGGACCTACGCTAAAACCGCTTCAATGGTTGTTCAAGACATTCGCTCCATAAGTTGTTCACACTTATGGGCGCTATCCTTGTTCCGACACCCAGACGACCGGCCGCGCGGGCGGTCGAAATCGAGATCACGTGAACGGACGTTGGCCCGGTGACGACGCAGCCAGCCCCTGGTGACGGTGACGACTGCGATCACGGCCAGGTCGACCCGGTCGGTGAGGTCGACACCCTGGCCGACAGCAGGAGCCCGGAACCGTTGTTGACGGTCGCCGCCGTCGCCCGCCGGCTCGGCGTGGCACCGGCGACCCTGCGGACCTGGGACCGCCGCTACGGGCTGGGCCCGAGCGGTCACACCGCCGGCCGTCACCGCCGCTACGGCCCGCTCGACCTGGCCCGGCTCGAACTGATGCAGCACGCCCTGCTGCGTGGGGCCTCCCCCCGGGAGGCGGCCCGGTACGCACTGGCCTCGGCGCTGCCGATCCAGGCCGCGGCGGACGCCGGTCGCGACGCGCGGGAGGATCCCGCCGGGTCTGGCGGAGGCTCCCGGGCCGCCACCGTGAGCCGGCGGTCCGCGCCGGCCCCGCCCACCGACCACCGCGCGGGACCCGGCGCGATGCTGGTGTCCGGGCAGGTCGTGGTGCCGGAGTTCGCCGAAAGGGTCAGGGTCGGCGGCAAGGGCCTCCGGCTCCCGGGTGCCTCGCGGCGGGCACGAGGGCTGGGACGGGCGGTCCTGGCGATGGACCTGTGGTCGGTCAACCGCCTCCTGCTGGAGGGGATCGAGTCGGACGGTGTGCTCACGACGTGGCGTGAGGTCGCGGCGCCGGTCCTCGCGGCGCTCCAGGAGCGTCGGGAGCACACCGGGGAGGGGATCGAGGCGTCGCGGTTGCTCTCCACCTGTGTCATCAGCACCGTGAGCACGGTCATCGCCCGGGCGCAGCCCCCCCGGAACCCCAGGGCGGTGCTGCTGGCGGGAGCGCCGGGTGAGCCGGACGCCCTGCCCCTCTTCCTCATCACGGCCGAACTCTCCTCCCGACGGATCGGGACCCAGCTCCTCGGCGCGGACCTGCCGCTGGACGGGCTGGTCGCGGCGGTGCGCCGCACCGCGCCAGCCGTGGCGGTGGTCTGGGCGACCATGCCCCGTTGCGGGGATCCCGAGCTCTTCACGGCGGTGCCGAGGACCCGGCAGCCGGTGCGGCTGTTCGCGGGTGGCGCGGGGTGGGAGGAGTCCTCACTGCCGCCCCGGGTCCGGTTGGTGAGCGGCGTCCAGGAGACGGTGGACGCCGTCGAGCGGGTGGTGGGCGGCTCCTGAGGGCAGCGCGCGGTTGGGGGAGGAGCGGTGCGCGGCGCCGGCTCCTCCGCCGCGTCGAGGCACTCGGACGGGCTCGGGGCCTTCACTCGAAAAACCCGGTTACGACATCGTCGCCACCCGACTGGGAGATCCGTGGCGGCCTTTGTTCACGCAAAGACGCTTGCTTTACGCCCTCTGCGTCGTCAGTGTGACTAGGTAGCCTGACGTTCGTCCAATCCGGTGAACGGATGGGCAGACTGTTAGGAGCAATTTCTTGACGGATTAAGTACCGGATCGGGTCAAGGTTTGGCGCTCGGCGTCCGATAGGGGATGTGGAACGTCACTCGGCTGCAGGAAGGAGTTCCCGTGACGACGGTCTTGATCTGCGATGACCGGCGCAGCGTCCGGGAAGGGCTCACTCGCGTGATGTCGGCTGTCCCCGGTGTGAGCCGGATCGACTGCGTTGCTCACGGGGACGAGCTGCTCGCTCGGTTCTCGCGGCAGGCTGTCGACGTGGTACTGGTCGGCACCCAGCGCGCGGTCCCGACAGGGGTGGAGGCGACCAGGAGGTTGATGGCCGCCCATCCCCAGGCGAACGTCATCGTCTTCGGTGCCCCGGACGACGCCGGCAGCATCGCGGCCGCCATCGCTGGCGGGGCCCGCGGTTACCTCCGGTGGGACGCCTCCCGACCCGAACTGGTCGCCGCGCTGGCCCACACCCTCGCCAGCACCGCCGTTCCCGCTCCTCGTCAGCCCTCCGACCCCGGAGTGCAGCTGACCGAGCGGGAGCTCCAGGTGCTCAGGGGGATGAGCCAGGGCAAGAGCAACGGGCAGATCGGACGCGAGCTGTACCTCTCGGAGGACACCGTGAAGACGCACGCCCGGCGGTTGTTCCGCAAGCTGGGTGTGCGGGACAGGGCACAGGCGGTCGCGCACGGATTCCGGCGCGGCCTGGTGTCCTGACCGGTGGCACCCCACCGGAAAGCGGACGGCGGCGCGCCGGGCAGCGACATGCCCGGCGCCACCGCGTGAGCCGTCCGCGTGGAAAGGGGCATCCCGGGTTCCGGCGCGACACCGGAACGAGGTTCGGCGGCCCGGTCGCCGTGTCACGAGGATGCCCATCCCCGGCAGTCCAGCAGAGTTCGCGCCTGACGCGGCACCGCCGTTGGTGTGTTCCCGGAGCCCGTCCTCCCGGCGGCTCGGTCGAGCGTCGCGGGCGCCCCCGCACCCCTCCCCGCGTGCCGCCGCCCAGTGGCGGGGCGCCCGCTCCCCGGGCGTGTCCCGCTGCTCCGCCCGGGTGTGAGGTTCTTCACGGATGGCCTGGTAGGGGCCTCGGAGAAGCACCAGTTGATCCGCTCGTCACGGAGTTTTGCCATACTGCTGGTTTGGTGGCCCGCCCACGCCGGGCGCCCACTACGACGTTCGAGCTCACCTGCACGTGGGAAGAGGAGTCGAGTGGTGATCACGACCAGCACACGGTCCGAACGAGTGTCCCCGGTACGGTGGACACGATCGGCGCGCTGAGTCGTGGGTTACTCACTGTCGACATTCACGTTCGCCTACCGTAACGCCAGGGCTGTTTTCTGCGATGACTAACTTGGGGGACGGGCTGGAAGCCGTCGTCGGCGACGCCGTCCGCGGCGATCGCCAGGCGATCGATCGCCTGTTGGCGACCATTCGTCCCCTGGTGGTGCGGTACTGCCGCGCCAGGGTTGGCAGGCAGGAGCGCTCCTTCGCCTCCGCTGACGACGTGGCTCAGGAGGTGTGTCTCGCCGTGCTGACGGCCTTGCCCAACTACCGGGACCAGGGGCGGCCGTTCCTTGCCTTCGTGTACGGGATCGCCGCGCACAAGGTCGCCGACGCCCACCGTTCCGCCGCGCGTAACAAGTCGGAGCCCGTCTCCGAAGTTCCAGACGCACCGGAACGTGAGGCGGGTCCCGAGCAGCGCGCCATGCAGGACGAGCTGTCCGAGCGGATGGGGCAGCTGCTCCGGGTCCTGCCAGCCAAGCAGCGGGAGATCCTCCTGCTGCGGGTGGTGGTCGGCCTGTCGGCGGAGGAGACGGCCGAAGCGGTCGACTCCACCCCCGGCGCGGTTCGGGTCGCCCAGCACCGCGCGCTGGCTCGGCTGAGGAAGACACTCGCCACTGAGGAGGTGGTCTGAAGTGGGTGAACTGGACGGTCAGGGTGATGACGAGGCCGAGCGCCAACGTCGGTCCCCGGACGACGCCCAGCCCCCGAAGGAGTCCATCAACGAGGGTGCGGAGCACATCGACCTGGCCGCGGTTCAGGACGACGACGCGCTGATCGACGCGTTGAACCGCGGGGAGACCGAAGTCGCGGGGCAGCCGATCGCCGAGCGGGAGCTGGGTGCGCTCCTGATGGCGTGGCGCCAGGACCTCGACACCGATCCGCTCCCCGAGACCTCTCGGGAGAGCATCGAGACCGCCGTGGCCGAGTGGCCGACCTCACTCGGGACGCGCCGCCGACGACCCATGCTGGTGCCACTGGCCACCGCGGCCGCGGTGTTGGCCATCGCCTTCACCGGGGTGGGCGTCGCCGCGAGGGACGCCCGTCCCGGCGACACGCTCTGGGGTCTGACCAGGGTGCTGTACTCGGAGCAGGCCGCGTCGGTGGAAGCGGCCACGACGGCGCGCAGCCACCTCGACCTCGCTCAGGCGGCGCTGCGGGCCGGCGAGTTCTCGCAGGCGAAGGAGGCGCTGGAACAGGCGCGGCTGTCCTTCGACGGGATTGGCGCCGGCGAGGACAAGGCGACGCTGCTCGCCCTCCACGAGCGCCTGCTCGGCGAGCTCAACGACCCGGACGACGGCGACGGGGGACCTCCCACCGGCAGCGGGGACACCAGCGGGAACGAGCCGCCGCCCCACATCGCCGAATCCAGCGAGGAGTCGGCGTCGGAGGAAGAGCCGCCGGTGTCGGTCGTCACGACGACGCCGGAGACCACCACTCCCAGCGCCCCGGAACCGTCCGACCCGTCACCGACGACGCCTCCGTCCTCGCCGCCGGACGCCAGCGACCCAGACCCGACGGACAGCAGCGCCCCGGACGGTTCCCGCAGCGACGAGGAGAGCCCGAGCGTGGGCAACAGGATCTCGATCGTCCCCGGTGCCTCTCCGGAGGACGCCACCTCCTGAGACCGCTCCCCAGTGGCCAGTGTCACCCGATGGCACTGGCCACTGGTGTGCCCGGGGCGGGTGGCGATCCACCGGCCCGTTCACGCGGACCGCGAGGGTCGACGGCCGACCGGCACCGGACCAGCCGGGCGCGGGTCCGGCCGGAGGGCTGACGGGGAGGAGCCTCGCGCTCCGGGGCCGGGACGCCGACTCAGTGACCGGGGACGTGCGGCGTACCCGAGTGCTCCTCGCGCGCCGCCATGCCGTCCGCGTACCCCCGGCAGTACTCCCAGGTCACGTAGTTCGTGGGGTCCGGGTCGAACGCGGGCTCGTGCGGCCGCATCCGCCCGTCGGACAGCAGCTGCCCGAGGCTGGACCGCAGCAGCTCCCAGTCGTGGAAGTGGGGCTCGGCGCAGTCGCCGCAGTCCACCACGATCCCCCGAACCCCACGGGGTTCGAGGAGGTCCTGGTAGACGGCGAGGTCAGCGAGATCGGCGAGGATCTCGGCGCTCTCGTGCTCGTCCAGCGGACGGGCGGGTTCGTCGGTCGGATCGCTCAGCGCGCGAGCCGGGTCCTCCGGGTCGCCGGCGAACGGGTCTGGCGGCAAAGCATCATGCGACACGTGCCGCACAGTACCGCGCGCACCGCCGTGTTCGGCGTGGATACCATGGACGGCACCGCTCTACCAGGCCCGTGTTCCGCCCGGCGCCGTCGCGGTACCGAACTCGGGCGTGGCTTGCGGTTCTCCGATCGACACCGCACCGCGCCAGTGCTCCAGGAAGGCATCGCACCAGTTATGACCAGTGACTCGATTGCGACCCGGGGCTCCGTCGGGCTTCCGGGCGACGACCAGGGAGTCCCGGCGAAATTCGCCATGCTCGGCCTGACCTTCGACGACGTGCTGCTCCTGCCGGCGGAATCCGAGGTCATCCCCAGCGGCGTGGACACCGCCGCCCAGCTCTCCAGGAACGTCCGGCTCCGGGTTCCCCTCGCCTCCTCGGCGATGGACACCGTGACGGAGGCGCGGATGGCCATCGCGATGGCCAGGCAGGGCGGCATCGGGGTGCTCCACCGCAACCTCGCGGTCGAGGAGCAGGCAGCTCAGGTCGAGGTCGTGAAGCGGTCAGAGGCCGGCATGGTCACCGACCCGGTGACCTGCTCGCCGCTCGACACGCTGGCCGAGGTCGACGCGCTGTGCGCCCGGTTCCGGATCTCCGGTGTCCCGGTCACCGATCCCGACGGGACCCTGGTGGGCGTCATCACGAACCGGGACATGCGGTTCGAGGTCGACCACACCCGCCAGGTGCGCGAGGTGATGACGAAGGCGCCGTTGGTGACCGCCGAGGTCGGGGTGACCGCCGAGGCCGCCCTCGGGCTGCTGCGCCGCCACAAGGTCGAGAAGCTCCCGATCGTGGACGGCGCGGGTCGGCTGCGTGGCCTGATCACGGTGAAGGACTTCGTCAAGACCGAGCAGTACCCCAACGCGACCAAGGACCCGGACGGGCGCCTGCTCTGCGGTGCCGCCGTCGGGGTCGGACCGGACGCCCGGGAACGGGCGATGGCCCTGGTCGACGCCGGGGTGGACGTGATCATGGTCGACACCGCGCACGGGCACGCCAGGGCCGTGGTGGAGACGGTCACCGCCCTGAAGAAGGAACTCGGTGACGCCGTCGACGTGGTCGGCGGCAACGTGGCCACGAGGGCGGGGGCCCAGGCCCTGGTCGACGCCGGCGCCGACGGCGTCAAGGTGGGGGTCGGCCCCGGGTCGATCTGCACCACCCGGGTCGTGGCCGGAGTCGGTGTCCCCCAGATCACGGCCATCTACGAGGCCAACCTGGCGTGTCGCCCCGCGGGCGTCCCGGTGATCGGCGACGGGGGCATCCAGTACTCCGGCGACATCGCGAAGGCCATCGCCGCGGGCGCCAGCACGGTCATGCTCGGAAGTCTCCTGAGCGGCACGGCCGAATCCCCCGGTGACCTCATCCTGGTGAACGGCAAGCAGTTCAAGACCTACCGGGGCATGGGTTCGCTCGCCGCAATGGAGAGCCGGGGACAGGCCCGGTCCTTCTCCAAGGACCGGTACTTCCAGGACGACGTCCTCTCGGACGACAAGCTCGTCCCGGAGGGCATCGAGGGTCGCGTCCCGTTCCGGGGCCCCCTGGCCCAGGTGGTCCACCAGCTGGTGGGCGGCCTGCGGGCGGCGATGGGCTACACGGGGTCCAACACGATCGCCGAGCTGAACGACGCCTCCCTGGTGCGCATCACCGCCGCCGGGCTCAAGGAGAGCCACCCGCACGACATCACGATGACGGTGGAAGCCCCCAACTACACGACGCGCTGACGGCGCTGGGGCGCGTCGGGCCCGGTTCCGACGCGCCCCACCCGCCCCCCGCGACCGCCCGAGCCCGGCGACCGACGACCCACTGTTGGACGCCGGAACCGGCCGAACCACAATGTAGGGTCCGGTACGGAGGATGGTGTAGGGAGTTGACGTGCGGGATCAGGTGGAGATAGGCAGGGGGCGCACCGCCATGCGCGCCTACGACCTCGACGACGTCGAGATCGTCCCCTCACGGCGGACCAGGTCGTCGAAGGACGTGTCGCTGTCCTGGCAGATCGACGCGTACCGCTTCGACATCCCGCTCATGACCCATCCGACCGACGCCGTGGTGTCCCCGGCGACCGCGGTGCGGATCGGTGAGCTCGGCGGTCTCGCGGTGCTGAACGCGGAGGGCCTGTGGGCCAGGCACGCGGACGTGGAGGACGCGATCTTCCGGCTGGTGACCGCGGCCGAGGAGGCCGAGGACGCCAGCTCAGCGGTGTCGCTGCTCCAGGAACTGCACGCGGCCCCGGTGCGGGTCGACCTGCTCTCCGCCGCGATCAAGCAGATGCGCGAGTCGGGCGTGACGGTCGCTGCCAGGGTGAGCCCGCAGCACGCCGAGGAGCTGACCCCGGACCTGCTCGCCGCCGGCGTCGAGATCCTGGTGGTGCAGGGCACCATCATCTCCGCCGAGCACGTGGAGCGGGACGGCGAGCCGTTGAACCTGAAGCGGTTCATCGGCGACCTCGACGTCCCGGTGATCGCGGGCGGCGTCGGCGACTACCGCACGGCGATGCACCTGATGCGCACGGGCGCGGCTGGGGTGATCGTCGGGTTCGGCGACTCCTCCGCGACCACCACCACCCAGACGCTGGGCATCGGGGTTCCGATGGCCACCGCCATCGCGGACGCCGCGTCGGCTCGGCGGGACTACCTGGACGAGACCGGCGGCCGGTACGTGCACGTGCTCGCCGACGGCGGCATCCGCACCTCGGGTGACATCGCCAAGGCCATCGCCTGCGGTGCGGACGCCGTCGTGCTGGGTGAGTCCTTGGCCACCGCCTCCGAGTCCCCGGCGCAGGGCTACTACTGGACGGCGGCGGGCGCGCACCCGTCGCTGCCCCGGAGCGACCTCTACCCGTCGCTGAACCCGCCGCACGATCTGGAGACCCTGCTGTTCGGGCCGTCCTCGGAGCCCTACGGGACCGTGAACCTCTTCGGTGCGCTCCGCCGCGCGATGGCGAAGACCGGCTACTCCGACCTCAAGGAGTTCCAGAAGGTCGGTCTGACCGTTCGTCGCTGACCGGGTGGGGACCCGGTGCGGTGGTCAGCCGAGCCACCCACCGGCCCCGCCCCGGAGGACCAGGCGGCGTTCCACGGTGAGGGCCTCGACCGCGGCGTCCAGCGCGGCCCGCGCCGCCGCCGCCGCGGCGTCGAAGGCGGCGAGTGGCCACACGGACGGAAGCCCACCGACCACGACCTCCGCCGCCGGCCCCCGCGTGAGCGCGGTGAGGGCCGGACCGAGCCGGCGGGTGAACACCGCCAGCCGACCGGCAGCGGAGCTGGCCACGGCACGCGTGGCGGCCGTGTCGTCGGTGGCCTCGGTGACCAGCAACACCGGGCCGAGCGGGGCTGGCTCGGTCCACGCGGCGGCATCGGCTGGCACGGAGGTGAGGACGGTGGGTTCGAGGACGCTGCCGTCACGGTGACCGCCGGCCCGCAGCACGGCTCCCGCCGACACGGCGCGTTCGACCCAGCGCAGGGCGGCCCGGGCCGCCAGCTCGTCGCCGAGCGGGCCCACCTCCACGGCTGGATCATGAGGACTGCCCGTGGTGAGTGCTCGGGTCGTGGTCAGGATGCGGCTCACGAGGTCCTCGGCGGTGGCTGCGGGCACGACCACCCGTCGGACCGACGCGGCGGACCTACCGGCCTGGGCCATCGCGCCGTCCACCACGAGCCTGGCCACCACGTCGAGGTCGGACGGGGACGACCAGTCCGCCGCCACCAGCACCGCGGTGTCCCCCGGGCCGTCGGGGCGGGCCGGGCCGAGACGCGGGGAACCTCCCCCGTCGGGGACCGGGGGCGCCAGGACGCGCACGTGCTCGTCCCATCCGAGTTCGGGGAGCCGGGCCGGTTCGAGGGGGAGTACGGACAGCTCACCCCTCGGGAGTTCGGTGGAGGCGAACAGCTCACCGACCAGCAGGGCGGACAGCGGTGTCGCCGGAGGGGGAGCGAGCAGGACCGGTGCTCCCACGACGACCGCCGCCGTCACCCAGGTGACCGAACTCAGCAGCGGATCGTCCGAGGACACCAGCCCGAGCGCCGGGCCGGCGGCGAGCCGTCGGCGGACCACCACCTCGCCGCTGCCGTGCCACCGGGACCCGGCCCCCGGCGTTCCGTAGGTGGCGGCGGCGCTGGCGGCCGACCCGGCCCATAGCACGGCGACGGCGTGTTCCACCTCGGCCCTGGACCAGGTCAACGGCTTGCCGCTCTCGGCGGTGATGGTCTCGGCGATGTCCTCGGCCTCGGAGACCAGTCGCCGGGCGACCCGATCCAGCACCGCGGCCCGCTCACCCGGGCCGAAGGCGTGCGACCGGTCGTGGGCCGCGGCGGCCTGGCTGACCGCCGTCCGCAGTTGCGCGCCGTCCGGGATCGAGACCGTCGCGACCTCACTGCCGTCGTAGGGGTGCGACACCACCTCGACGCCCGCCCGCCCCGGTTCCTCCTCCCCGGCGAGCCAGCACCCCCGGGGAGTGGGGGTGCTGGCCGGCGACTCGGGGTCGGGGAACGAATCCGTGTTGCTCACGCCCACACGGTAACGGCACCATCACGGGGTGTCCTGCGGCGCGCTGCCGGTCAGCCCCGTCCGCGCCGGGAACGCAGCGACAGCGCCAGGATCAGGACCCCGATGAACACCGCCACCGCCGCCAGGCCCACGCGCAGGTCGTTGGCTCCCAGGTACCCGGCGGCGCCGTCGGCCACGTAGCCCGCCACCCCCAGCGTCGCCAGGCCGGCGAGCAGCGTGCCCAGATCCACTCCCCGCCGCCGGGCGTTCTTCCCGTTCCCGCTCATCGCACGACCTCCACGGCTCCCATGCCGACGTGGACCTCGAGCTCGAGGACGCCGGACTCCAGTTCGTCGGCCTGGCCGACGCTGTCCACTCGCTCGACCAGGTCACTGCCGCTGGACTCGGTGCCAAGGCAGGAGTTGTCGCCGAGGTTGACGCTGCAGGTGACGTCGACGGGCAGGTCCGGGGGCAGGACGACCAGGGACTTCCCGACGACACCGACCTCGACCCTCGCGCTGGCCGTCTCCCCCTCGGGGATCGTGAGCTCGGACAGGTCGAGGTGGAGCTGACCGGCCGACACCTGGTACTCGTCGCGGAGCTGGCTGACGTCGGAGACCGTCCAGACGTGGCTCCCGATGCCCTGCCAGCCGGTCGGCGGGGCGACGGCGCTGAGCAGCAGCGTGATCGCGGCGAGGGGCCCGGCCACCCAGAACAGCCCCCGCCCGCCCCGGACGAAGGCACCGATGATCATGCCGATGCCGAGGACACCGAGCACGAGGGCGGGGATCTCCAACCAGCCCAGGCCGACGCGGGTGCCGTCCAGCAGGGCGATGGCCAGGACGACCAGCGCGACGGCCAGGGTGATCGGGGTGACCTTGGACCGCCTGGTTGGTTCGGCGGGCGGTTCCTCCTCACGGTCGACGAGACCAGTGCCGGGATCCGGGAGGTCCCAGGCGAACGGAGCGACGCCCAACGGGTCCCACTCGGGGGGGCCGTCGTGGGCGGCGCCCGAGCCGGGGACCGGGTCCGGACCGGAGGTCGACGGCGCACCCGGTTCGTAGACCGCGGTGGTCTCGGCGGGGGTGGCCGGCGTCGAGGTGTCCGCCGTGGCCGCACCCGCCGGGCTCGCGCTCGTCGCGGACCAGGAACGCCAGCCCGGGTCGGTGGCGGCGACGCCGAGGGTGGTGGCCGGCTGGCGTTCGTCCAACGGGCGCTGGCGGTGGAGCAGGAACAGCGCGCCGCCCCCCAGGACGAGCCCGGTGAAGAGGGTCAGCGTGCTGTTGTTGAGCATGATGATCACGCTGATCACGATCAGCGCGCCCAGGGCGATCGGCATACCGGGGGAGGTACTGGTGGAGCCACGGCCGACCAGCGCCTCCGCGGGGGCGGACTCGTCACCCTCCTGCGCGAGCATGAGCCAACCCAGGAGGTAGAGGATCAGGCCAGCCCCACCTATCGTGGCGAGCACGACGAACCCGACCCGGGCCAGGATCGGGTCGATCTGGTAGCGGCGGGCGATCCCCGAGGCGACACCCGCGATCTTGCGGTTGTCCACCGGTCGAGCCGGTCGGGTCCGCCACATCTCCCGCAGGGTCTCCTCGACGCCCTGGTCGCCGCGCCTGGGCGGCCGGGCGCCCGAGGACCCCCCGAACGCATGGGTGAACTGGGCCGCCCCTCGGGCGCCGTCACCCGTGCTGGGTCCACCGGGGTGTCCCCCCGGCCCCCGCTCGGAGTCGTTCACTGGAATGCACCGTCCCCTCGTTCGCTGCCGCCGGGTGGGTCGCACGGGAGCACCCGGCCCCGCTGACGTCGTGCCTGCCCGCCGTTGGGTCCATGGTCGCCCGGGGGGTACCGCGAACACATCAGGGTGCCCCCTGAAAGGTTCCCGGAGAGCCCGGGGTGGGAACGGGGGTGCACCCCCGATGACCGGCGGGAGCCTCGGTGTGACGATGGGTCCCGTGGCCGCTCAGCTGAACAGCAACCCGGACGTTCGACCGGACGCCGCGGACGAACCGCGCGCCCACCGCGCCGCGTCCCACCCGCCGCACCGGGGTGCCCCTTCCAGCAGGGAGAACCTCGGGAGCAGGGTGCCGCTACGTCGGAGACGGTCCGCGCGGGCACTCGCCGGCGTCGCGGGCGGGGTCGCCGACCACCTCGGGGTCAAGGTGCTCTGGGTGCGGGCCTTCTTCGCGCTGCTCACGGTGTGGAACGGCGTCGGCCTGCTCGCCTACGCCCTGCTGTGGGCCTTCGTTCCGCAGCGGCCGGTGGACACCGGGAAGGACCCGTCGTCCAGCGAGCGCCAGCAGACCATCGCCGTCGTCATGCTGGGCATCGGCGCGTTGGTGGCCGCCGGCTCCTTCGGCAGCATGTTCGTGGTCCCGTTGCTGGTCGTGCTCGTCGGCGCCGCCGTGGTGTGGCGGGAGGCCGACGACGCGCAGCGCCGGCGCTGGGCGGCCGGCGCGCGTTCGGGGATGCGGGGGGTCTTCGTCGGGCAGGGGGGCCGCTCCGCCCTGGCCCGGACCCTGGCCGGGGCGGCGCTGGTGGTCACCGGCATCGCGCTGTTCCTGGTCGGCAGCCTCGACCTCAGCCAACTCCAGTTCGGTCTTCTCGCGGTGATCGCCACCCTCGCCGGGGCGGCCGTGCTCACCGTGCCCTGGTGGTTGCGGACGGTGCGGGCGCTGGACGAGGAGCGGCGGGCGCGGATCCGGTCCCAGGAACGGGCCGAGATCGCGGCCCACCTGCACGACTCGGTGCTCCAGACCCTGGCGTTGATCCAGAAGCAGGCCGAGGACACCAAGGAGGTGCGTCGGCTCGCCCGCAGCCAGGAACGGCAGCTCCGCGGCTGGTTGTACGGGCCCTCGGGCTACGGACGCGGGGGCGGCGGCGCGGCGGCGGGGCCGCAGGGGCCGGCCGGTCCGCCGCCCGCCGCCGACCCCACCGACAGCGGTTCGGTGGCTCCCCACAGTCCCGTCGGCCGGTCGCTGTCGGAGGTCATCGCGGAGGCCTGCGGCGAGGTGGAGGACACCTTCGCCATCAAGGTGCAGCAGGTGGTGGTCGGCGACTGCGTGGTGGACGAGCGCATCGCGGCCGCCGTCTCCGCCACCAGGGAGGCCGTCGTCAACGCGGCGAAGCACGCCGAGGTCGGTGAGGTCAGCGTGTACGTGGAGATCGAGCCCACCCAGGTGGAGTTCTTCGTGCGGGACCGGGGCAAGGGCTTCGACCAGGAGGCGGTGCCGACGGACCGGCACGGCGTCGCCGACTCGATCCGGGGCAGGATGGAGCGCAACGGCGGGAGCGCCAGGATCCGAACCGCGCCCGGGGAGGGCACGGAGGTCCAACTGCGGGTGCCCCGGGACGCGAACAGGCAGTGAACGCGGTGCCGCCGGCGTTGACGGCGGGCCGGGGAGGTGGAGGCGAACCACATGAACAGCAGCGAACAGACGCCGACCGGTGGACGTGATCCCGTCCGGGTCTTCCTGGTCGACGACCACGCGCTGTTCCGCACCGGGGTGCGGGCCGAACTGGAGCGGGCCGGCGACGCCGTCACGGTGGTGGGGGAGGCGGGCTCGGTGGCCGAGGCGGTGGCCGGTGTCGCGCACTACCAACCGGACGTCGTGCTGCTGGACGTGCACATGCCCGACGGCGGCGGCGCGGAGGTCCTGCGCAGGGTGCGTTCCACGCGCTCCTCCGTCGTGTTCCTCGCCCTGTCGGTCTCGGACGCGGCCGAGGACGTCATCGCCGTGATCCGAGCGGGGGCCAGGGGCTACGTCACGAAGACGATCTCGGCGAGGGAGCTGGTGGACGCGGTGGTGCGGGTCCGCAACGGTGACGCCGTCTTCTCACCCCGGCTGGCGGGATTCGTGCTGGACGCGTTCGCCGACCGCCCCGGCGCGCCGCCGATCAGCGACCCCGAGCTGGACCTGCTGACACCCCGCGAACGTGAGGTGCTGAGGCTGTTGGCGCGGGGGTACGCCTACAAGGAGATCGCGTCGGAGTTGTTCATCTCGGTCAAGACCGTCGAGACCCACGTGTCCAGCGTCCTGCGCAAGACCCAGTTGTCCAACCGCTACGAGCTGTCCCGGTGGGCGAGTGACCGCCGGCTGATCTGACCCGGCGGACCCGGGGGGCCCGACGGACCGGTGCGGTACGAGGAGGCGGAGCCGGTACCTCCGGGCGGGACGGCCCCACGCGGGCGGTGGGCGGGGGAGTGGCTGCCGGCCGCGTCCCCGCCGGGCAGCCGTGGTGACGTGCGGTGGTCCCCCCGGTGCCGTCCACCGCGAGCCGGGACACCCGGCGCCCCCGGCGCACGCCGCGTCACACGGGGTGCGAGTCGGCGATCAACAACCGCCCGTCGATCTCCTCGAAGTACAGGCGCACGGTCTCGTTCGACCGCCGACCGTCCTCCTTCATCTCGTACCGCACCTTGATGTCGACGGTGCCGTCGCCGTTGTACCGGGGGTTGCCCCGGACGTCGACGTCCTCCACCGAGCCCCACCAGTTCCGGTAGCTCTCGGGGTCGTTCTGGGCGGAGGGGGCGAGCAGCAGCCAGGCGTCCTCGACGTCGTCGGGCAGCATGTCGTAGTAGTCCTCGGCGGCGTCCTCGTACCGCTCGGCGGTGTCCTCCGGGTCCTCCTGCTCCTCGGTCTCCTCGACGCGTTCCGCCTCCGTCGTCGGCGGGGGTTCCGGAGTCGTCTCCTCGGTGGTCGTCTCCTCCGTGGTCTCCGGCGGTGCCTCTGGTTCGGCCCGTTCCGAGGTGTCGGAGACCTCCAGGGAGGTCTCCGCGCCGGTGAGCCGGCCGCCGGTACCGGCGTCGATCGAGTCCCCGCTGTTGTCGAAGATCACGCTCGCGAGCAGCACGCCGATGAGGGCGGCGGCCACCACGGCGATCCCGGTCAGAGCCATCGCCCTGCGGCGGGACGTGACCTCCTGGGGCGGGGCGGCGCCCTGGTTGGACGGGGCGTGCGGCGGGCCGGAGCGAGCCTGGTGCGCCTGGTGCGCCCGGTCGCGGGGCGGACCTCCGTGCGGGGCGTGCTGCGCGGGCGGCGGTGGGTCGTCGGCGAACGGGTTCGGCCCCACCCTGGTCGGCTCGGGACGACTGGCCGGCCTCGGCGGTTCGGGGCGGGGCCCCTGCTGACCGTTCGCGGGCGGGACGGGGGTGGTCGCCGCGGCGGCGATCGGTCCCGGCGGCCGGGCGGGGCCCCCGTTCCCGGTGGTCGCGCCGGGTGGGGAGGGGGGCATCGCCGTCGCCGGCACCGGCTGGCCGGTGGCGACGGCGTGCAGACCTTCCCGAACCTGGGCCATCGTCGGCCGCTCGATCGGTTCCGCGCGGAGCAGCCGCATCATCAGCGCGGTCAGCGGCCCCGCGTGGCGCGGTGGGTTCACGCGTCCGGCGGCGACCATGTGGAGCAGGGCGAGGGTGTTCTCGTGCACCCCGAAGGGCGGCTCGCCCTCCACCGCCGCGTAGAGCGTCGCCCCGAGGGAGAACACGTCGGCCGCGAACCCGGGGTCGTACCCCTTGGCCACCTCGGGAGCGAGGTAGGCGGGCGTGCCGGCCAGCATCCCCGTCTTCGTGACCGTGACGTCGCCGGTCGCGCGGGAGATGCCGAAGTCGGTGATCTTGACGACGCCGTGCTCGCCGAGCAGGATGTTGCCCGGTTTGATGTCCCGGTGCACGATGCCGGCGGCGTGGGCGGCGGCGAGCGCCGCGGCCACCTGCTCGCCGACGCGGGCGACCTCCCTCGGGGGGAGGGTCCCCTGTTCCGAGAGGACGGCGGCGAGGCTGCTGGAGGGCAGGTACTCCATGATCAGGCAGGGCTGCCCCTCGGAGTCCTCCGCGACGTCGTAGACGGCGATGGCGTTCTGGTGCTGGAGACGAGCCGCGATCCGGCCCTCACGCATGGCGCGCTGTCGCGCCTCCTCCGCCTCGGAGGGGCTCAGACCGCCCTGGGGAAGTAACTGCTTGATCGCGATGACCCGGCCGAGCCGCTCGTCCGCGCCCTTCCAGACGACGCCCATCGCGCCGCTGCCGATGCGCTTCTCCAGCCGGTACCGTCCAGCGACCAGGCGACCCTCGTCGCTCACTGGCAGCTCCCATTCCTGCTCACTCCGCCACCGGGGACTCGCGTCCCGCTGGTCGCGCCGTCATCCCGAGGTCGGTGAGCGTTCGTGTTCCATCCGTGCGTCCGCGTCCGAACCGGTGGCCGCTCGGACCACCTGGCCGGAGAGGACACCCGGTGCGACTCTAACCCTGTTGGGCTGACACCAGTTCGACCTGAATGATCCGCCAAGGAGCCGACCCGCTCAACGAGACGAGGTGTTGGGCACGGAACCGGCCACCGTCGGGGTGCTCGATCGCGACGGTCGCCAGCACCCGCTGGCCACCCCGGCGCACGGCGCTCAGCACTTCGACCGAGGATACGGCCCGCCACGCGCTGACCAGCCGACCGGGGTCGGGGTTGGACAGTTCGGGGGCCAGCAGGCCCACCGCCCGGTCCGGGTCCTCGTCGAGGAGCCGGTAGAAGAGGCGGACCAGTTCGTCCCCGCTCCGGGGGCGTTGGGTGGACGCGCGCGGGTTGACGGTCGGTTCCGAGGACGACGCGGACCGTGCCGCGAGGTCCTCCTCCCCCCGTTCGCGGGCCGCCGGGTCGGAGGGGGTGGGCGTGGGGGTGGTGCTGTCCGGGGGAGTCCCGGTGAGCAGGGCGGAAACCTGGCCGGGATCCAGCGCTCCCTGCCCGACCAGCCTGCGGGGTACGGCCGGGTCGGACTCGTTCGGCGGACGCAGGTTGGTGGTGGCGTCGGTGGCGACGACGGCTCCGAACAGGACGAGCGCCCCCGCCACGGTCGCCAGTCCGTGCCGCCGCCCGGGCCGGTCCGGCACCGCCTCGACGGGGGAGGGCACGCCGTCGGGGTTGGCCTCGACGGCCGGCCCCTGGCCGGGGGTGGCGGTGTGGAGGCTGGAGCTCGAACGCCGCACGACCCCGTCCTCGTCCTCGGATACCTGTCTCCCGACCGCACCGCACATGGGCGCACCGGTGGGACAGCTCTACCGCGACGGGCCGACGCGTGGCCAGGGTTCCTCCCCAGACTCACCCGGTCGTGGTGCCCGCGTGGCCGGTGCGGCGGCCTGGGGGTCAACCGGCGGGTTTCGCCACCACCTGGTCGTCCTCGATGCGCAGGCCGCCCACGTCGCGGAACCGCAGCTGGCGGTACTCCTTGGTCTGGCTGCCGTCCGGGCGGGTCACGACCAGGGTCGACACCGTCGTGGCGTTGGCCGGATCGATCAGGATGTGCTCGATCGAGATGTCCCGCACGTCCTCGTACCGGTCCCGCAGCGCTGGCAGGCCCGCCGCTCGCAGTCGGCCCCCCAACAACGCGTAGGCGGCCGGGAGGTCGTGCACCACCGAGTCGAGGAAGGCCACCGTCTGGTGCTTGTACTCGTCGGTGGGCACCTCGCTCGCCTGTTCGGGGCGGGCCGCCGTGGCCGTGGGCCCCAGGGTGCTGATCTCGGGCTCGGACCCCGGGGACCCCCCGCCCTCGCCCGGTGTGGTGCCAGGGGGCTCCTCGGCGTCCTCGGCCTGCCCACCGGCCGCGTCGCCGTCGGGACCGTCCGCCTGGGTGCCCTGCCCCCAGCGGGGGGACGCGGAGCCCTCGTGCTCCGACTGGTCCGCCACCGCCGTCGGCGGGGAGGGGAAGGTCTCCCGGTCCGGACCGGGCACCAGTTCCAGCCGAGGCATCGGCTGCCCGGTGGGGACCGCGGGCAGCGAGTCGATCGAGAACTCGGGACGGGGGCTGAACAGGGCGACGCTCATGCCGACGAGGCCGGTCAACGCGGCCGCCGTGGCGATGCCGGTGAACCAGGCGGCTCGCCGCCAGGTGCGCGGCGGCGTGACGGAGGCGGGTACCAGGCCCAGGTCGAACTTCTGGAGGCCATGTGGCCCGGGGGCGTCCTCGTCCGGCGGGGCCTGGGACGGCCGTTCCTGGCCGGGACGCCCGCACGGCGAACCCGCCCCCCGCGCGCGACGTCCGGCCACACCCGGCCTGAGCCGATGCCGACCGCCGCCTGGATCAACCTCACCGCCCATGTCCTCGCCGCCCCTCTCGTTGCCCGGTTCAGCCGACGTCGACCAGCTGGAACACCTCCGCGAGCTGGTCGGCGCCGAGCCCGTGGGCCCGGCCGTTGGCCGCGAGCTCGGCGCGGAGCCACTCCTCCAGGTCGGCCAGGTGGCCGGTCTGGGAGGCGTGCGCGCGCAACGCGGCCATCTTGTGGGGGAAGGTCTCGGTGATGTCGACGGCGTGGTTGACCCGCTCCGGGGGAGCCTCGGACAACCACAGCTCCCGGACCTTCCACGCCGCGAGCCCGGCCGAGGCCAGCTCGGGGTGCGCGTACTGGTTCCGGGAGTCGGGGTAGACGGCGGCGACGGTGGCCTCACCGACGGCGCGGTGGTCCGGGTGCGACACGGCGAGTCGAGCCCAGTTGATCTCCGGCGAGTGGGTCAGGACCCGGTCCGGGCGCACGGTCCGGATCACGCGGGTGATGTCCCGGCGGAGCGCGAGGCTCGGGGTCACCGTGCCGTCGTGGTAGCCCAGGAAGGTCACGTCGGTGACCCCGACCTCGGCCGCCGCGGCGCGTTGTTCACGCTCGCGGAGCGCGGGTACCTGGGCGCGGGGCAGGTCGGCCACCTCGCCGGCCTGCCCCGAGGTGCAGACGCAGTAGGAGACCTCGACGCCCGCCGCGCGCCAGGCCGCGACGGTGCCGGCGGCCCCGAAGTCGACGTCGTCCGGGTGTGCCGTGACGACGAGCACCCGGGCGACCCTCGCCCCCGCTGTTCTCGTCCCGGTGCTCACCTGAGCAAGGGTACGACGGGCGCGGTGGGACTCCGGAGAGGGGTCGGTCGACTACTCACGGCCACGCCCCGGATGTCGTGGCGCCGCCGCTCAGGTGCGGTAGCGTTCGCGGACGGCGGTCAGCTGCTTCGTCGCGGCGAGGCCGGTTCCGGCGCCGACGATGATGGCCAGCACGTCCACGAACCCACCTCCCGTGCTGAACAGGAGTCCGAGGAGGCCGGCCCCGACCAGGCCACCGGCCATCGGCATGCGGCTGCGCACGAACTCCGCGACCGGGCCACCGCCGGCCCGCTTCTTGGCCGCCGACCCGAGCAGGGCCAGGTAGCCACCATGGGCGATGGCGGCCAACAGGCCGACCAGCGCCACCACACCAGCAATCACATCCAGGACCATGGTGACCAGTCTGCCTGCCCGGTGCCCCGGGAGGCCATCAGTGATGTCCCCGAGATCGCGGGAGCGGGCCGGTAGGACGGACGGGAGGCGGATGACCGAGACGTGGGCAACGGCCCGGGGCGGGCTGGACCTCTTCTGGGACGACGCGTGCCTGGACCACGACCCCGGCGTCGGGCTGTGGGAGCACGCGGAGGTCCCGCCCTGGATCGACGTGCCCGAGCCCCACCCCGAGTCCTCGGCCCGGTTGCGGACCTTCCGGGCGGCCCTGACCCGCGGCCCGCTCTCCGACCGGCTCCGCTGGTACCCGGGCCGGCCCGCCACGGTGACCGAGCTGCTCGCCGTGCACGAGGCGGACTACCTGCGGCTGCTGCGGGAGGCCACCAACGGCCCGGAGCCCACCTCGCTGGAACCCAACACCACCGTGGGGCCCGGTTCCTGGCCGGCGGCCCTGGCCGCGGCCGGCTGCGCGATCGAGGCCGCCAGGTCAGCCGTGCTGCGGGGACGACCCGCCTACGCGTTGGTCCGCCCGCCCGGGCACCACGCCCAGCCGGACCAGGCGGACGGCTACTGCCTGCTGAACAACCCCGCGCTCGCCGCGCGGGCCGCCCTCGACCTCGGGCTCACCCGGGTGGCGGTGCTGGACTGGGACGTCCACCACGGCAACGGGACCCAGGAGATCTTCTACCGCAGCCCGGACGTCCTCACCGTCTCGCTGCACATGAGGCACGGTGCCTGGGGGCCCAGCCACCCCCAGCGGGGAACCCCCGACGAGACCGGCGCCGGGAGGGGCGCCGGTCACAACGCCAACATCGAACTGTCGTTGGGGGCGGGCGACGCCGCCTACCTGCTCGCGTTCGACGAGCTGGTGGAGCCGTTGTTGCGGGAGTTCCGGCCGGACGCCCTGGTGTGCGCCTCCGGGTTCGACGGGTCCGCGTTCGACCCGAACGGCCGGCACAACCTCACCCCCGCTGGGTACCGGGAGATCGGCCTGCGGGTGGGACGGCTGGCCGCCGAGCTCGTCGGTGGCCGCCTGGTGCTCACCCAGGAGGGGGGTTACCTGCGCGGTTACGCGGCCCTGTGCCTCCATGCCCTGGTCGAGGGGCTGCTGGGGGAGCGAGGTGCCCTGGTGGACGACCCGCTGAGCTACCTGCCGGACGACCACGAGAGCAACCCGGAGCGGACGGAACGTGATCTGGACGCGGTCCGCGCCGCCCTGGGTGACCACTGGCCGGTGTTGCGCGGGGGGTGACGGGCCCGCGAGCCCGGTCAGAACGCGCGCGCGGTCAGCTGGACCGCCCGAGGTGGCCGCGGCCCATGCGCAGCAGCGCCATCGCCAGCTCCCGCCCGTCCGGCCCGAGCTCGCGGTAACGGGCGAGCACCGCCATCTCCCGGTTGTGGACGATGCGCGGGCCGCCGGCGGCCATCCTGGCGCGTCCGATGGTCTTGGAGACCTCCGCCCGCCGCTGGGCGAGTCGGAGGATCTCGGCGTCGAGCCGGTCGATCTCCAACCGCAGGTCGGCGACCTCGTCCTCGGTGGGGACGCGGTCGGGGCGTTCTGGCGTGCTGGCCGGTACCGAGTTGTTCACGGGACTCCTCCAGGGAAAGGGTGTGGGCCCGGATCCGGAGCGCGCGAAGCCCCGGGTCCTGGGACTCCGGGGGCTGCGTGGTGGGGGTGCTGGCAGGTCACACGACCACGGGCGCCGGAGTCCGGTGCCCGTAGCTAAAGTAGGAGAAGACCTGCCGCACGTCGACGAGTCTGCCACAGGCTGGGACGGCGGTGGGCCGACGGGCGAGCTCCATCGCCTGATCGGGAGCGGGTTTCCCCCGGTCAGCCGCTGACCGTGACCAGTTCCGCCCGTCGGCGCCGGGGCGGAACGCACTGGGATCCGTGGTGTCCGGCCGCGGAGGGTGTGGGAGTACGGTGGCTGACTGATGAGCGCGCTCTTCGACCTCTCCCCGGATGCTCCCGCCCACCACGGCCACGACCCCGCCGCCGTCCCGGAGGACCTGCTGGCAGGCCTCAACGCCCAGCAGCGGGTGGCGGTGACCCACACCGGCGCGCCCCTGCTCGTGGTTGCGGGCGCCGGGTCGGGCAAGACCAGGGTGCTGACCACCAGGATCGCGTACCTGATGGCCGCCAGGGGAGCGCACCCGGGCCAGGTGTTGGCCATCACCTTCACCAACAAGGCCGCCGCCGAGATGAAGGAACGGGTGGCCGCGCTGGTCGGGCGCCGGGCGAACCTCATGTGGGTGTCGACCTTTCACTCCATGTGCGCCCGCCTGCTGCGCCGGGAGGCGCGCGGCCTACGCGAGCTGCTGGAGGCGGAGGCAGCCGAGGCCGGCCTCGCCGAGGTGTCGCTCAACTCGAACTTCTCGATCTACGACGGCGACGACTCCCGCCGGCTCATCACCCAGGTCAGCCGGGACCTGGACCTGGACGCCAAGCGCTACCCACCGCGGACCCTGGCGGTCGGGATCTCCAACCTCAAGAACGAACTGGTGACGCCGGAGGAGGCCGAGGAGGCGGCCGGCACCGACCTGGAACGGAAGGTCGCCGACGTGTACGCGGCCTACCAGCGGCGGCTGCTGGTGGGCAACGCCCTCGACTTCGACGACCTGATCCTGCGCACGGTCCAGCTGCTCCAGCGGTTCCCCGCGATCGCCGAGTACTACCACCGGCGCTTCCGGCACGTGCTCGTCGACGAGTACCAGGACACCAACCACGCCCAGTACGTCCTGGTCCGGGAGCTGGTCGGCGGTGCGGCGGCCGGGGTCGACCCCTCCCGGCGGGGAGAGCCGGGGGAGGGGGAGGACGGACATCCCACCGTCCCGCCCGCGGAACTGTGCGTGGTCGGCGACGCCGACCAGTCCATCTACGCGTTCCGGGGCGCCACGATCCGCAACATCGAGGAGTTCGAGCGGGACTACCCCGACGCCGACACCGTCCTGCTGGAGCAGAACTACCGGTCCACCCAGACCATCCTGTCGGCGGCCAACGCCGTCATCGCGCGGAACGCGGAGCGGCGGGACAAACGGCTGTGGACCGACGCCGGCGAGGGCGAGCGCATCGTCGGGTACGTCGCCGACAACGAGCACGACGAGGCGGCGTTCGTCGCGGGTGAGATCGACCGGCTGGTGGACGCGGGGGACGCCGCCAACGGGGACATCGCCGTCTTCTACCGGACGAACAACCAGTCCCGGGTCTTCGAGGAGATCTTCATCCGGCTGGGGCTGCCCTACCGGGTCGTGGGCGGGGTGCGGTTCTACGAGCGGCGCGAGGTCCGGGACGTCCTGGCCTACCTGCGCGTGCTGGACAACCCCGACGACGCGGTGAGCCTGCGGCGGGTGCTGAACGTGCCCAAGCGCGGGATCGGGGACCGCACCCAGGAACTGGTGGCCCAGCACGCCGACCGCGAACGCGTCGGCTTCTCCGCCGCGCTCCGAGCCGCGGCGCGGGGAGAGGTCGCCGACGTCAAACCGCGTTCGCGACGGCCGATCGCCGAGTTCGTGGACCTGCTCGACGAACTGCGCGCCAGCCTGGACGCGGGTGCGGACATCGCCGAGGTGACCGAGCGGATCCTCGGCTCGACCGGTTACCGGGCGGAGCTGGAGGAGAGCGACGACCCCCAGGACGCCTCCCGGCTGGACAACCTGAACGAGTTCGTCACGGTGGCGCGGGAGTTCGTCGAACAGGCCGGGGCGGCGGTCACCGAGGACGAGGGCGAGGACGGGGGCGAGCCCGACGGGCCGGCGCCCGGATCGCTCGCCGCGTTCCTGGAGCGGGTCGCGCTGGTCGCCGACACCGACTCCGTACCGGAGCACGGCGAGGGCGTCGTCACCCTGATGACCCTCCACACCGCCAAGGGGCTGGAGTTCCCGGTGGTCTTCTGCACCGGCATGGAGGACGGGGTGTTCCCCCACCTGCGGGCTTTGGGCGACCCGACGGAACTGGCGGAGGAACGGCGCCTGGCCTACGTGGGCATCACCCGGGCACGGCAGCGCCTCTACGTGTCGCGGGCACTGGTCCGCTCCGCGTGGGGGCAGCCCATGACCAACCCCGCGTCGAGATTCCTCGCGGAGATGCCCGCGGAGCTGCTGGACTGGCGTCGCACCGAGCCGGAGCGGTCCGCCCCCGGCGCCGTCACCAGGTGGAGTCGTGGCTCCGACCGGGGAGGTTCCGACTCCGCGCAGGCGGGTCTGGCCGCCGGTGGCACCAGGACCACCGGGTTCGGCGGGTGGAGGCGGAGCAGCGCGAGTTCCACGGTGCCGCTCGCGCTCGACGTCGGTGACCGGGTGAGCCACGACAAGTACGGGCTCGGGACGGTCGTCGACACCGACGGCAGCGGTCCGAGGGCGACCGCCACCATCGACTTCGGCAGCGCCGGGAAGGTGCGCCTGATGTTGATGGGCGGCGTGCCCATGACGAAGCTCTGAGCGGCGGCGTGGCCGCCCCGCCCCGGCGCTGGGTGCGGGCGGGTCCCGCCGGCGCGCGAGCCCGGCTCACGTCGTGCCGGGCGGTCGTCGCGAGGAGGGCGCGTCTCCGGGGAGACGGGAGGCGCGGTGCGGCGGTGCGGACCTCGTCCGCCACGGGGCCGTTCCGGACGGCACCGGAGCGCGAGTTCGCGCGGAGGACCCGGTCGCGGGAACCCCGCGGCCTCCCCGACCCGCCCGGGCGGGTACGGGCCGGCGGATTCGGCCGAGCGGAGGAGTGCCGTTAGGGCGATCTAGGGATCGCCAAGGTGTCCGTGCCGGGGATAGTTTGGCGCGATGCTCCGTTCTGCTCCTGCCGCCACCGCGACGCCCACGGTCCGAGCACCCGTTCACCGGTCCGGACCGCCGTCCTCCTCGGCCGGGTGGGCTGGGCCGGCGGCGTGCTGACACGTCGGAGCGGCCTGGGCGGCCGGTTCTGGAGCCTGTTCGCGTCGAGCACGATCTCCAACCTCGGGGACGGCATTGGCCGGGTGGGTTTCCCGCTGCTGGCCGCGACCCTGACCAGGGACCCGGTGCTCATCGCGAGCTTCACCACGTTCGCGTTCCTGCCGTGGTTGTTGTTCGCGCTGGTCAGCGGCGCTCTGGTTGACCGCCTGGACCGCAGGCGGGTGATGATCTCCGCCAACCTGTTCCGGGCGGTCGTGGTGGGGGCGCTCGCCGCGTCGGTGCTGGCGGGCGAGGCGCGGATCTGGATGCTCTACGTCGCGGCCTTCCTGCTCGGCACCGCCGAGACGCTGTACGACAGCGCGGCCAGGGCCATCCTGCCGCAGGTGGTTCGGCGGGATCAGCTGGAGGCGGGCAACGGGCGGCTGGAGGCGTCCGAGATCGCCTGCCAGAGCTTCCTGGGCGCGCCGGTGGGCAGTGCGCTCTTCGTGGTGGCCGCGGCGGGCCCCTTCCTGGCGAACTCGGCGGGCTTCCTCATCGCCGCGGTACTGCTCTTCCTCGTGCCCGGTGTCTACCGGGTGCGCGGGGAGGGGGCGGGTGTGGCCGCGACCGGGGCGGCTCCGCGCGCGAACCTGCGGCGGGAGATCGGCGAGGGCCTGCGCTGGCTGTGGCGGCACCGGTTCCTCCGGTCCCTCATGGTGCTGGTCAGCCTGGTCGGGATGGCGCAGGAAGCCGTCATGGCCCTGCTGGTGCTGTACGTGCTGGAGGAACTGGCGCTGGGGGAGGCGGCCCTCGGGTTCTTCCTGGTGGGTGCCGGGGCCGGCGGTCTGGTGGGGGGCCTGCTCTCGGAGCGCCTGGTGCGCGGGATCTCCCGCAGCAGGATCATCCCGCTCACCATCCTGGTGAGCGGGTGCGCCTTCGCCATCACCGGGCTGGTGGTGGTGCCGGCGACCTTGGCCGTGGGGCTGCTCGTGGGTGCCGCCGCCGTGACGGTGTTCAACGTGACGACGATGGTGTTGCGGCAGGCACTCATCCCGCAGGAGATGTTCGGCCGGGTGCAGGGCGCCTGGCGCACCCTGGTCTGGGGGATGCTCCCGGTCGGCGCGTTGCTGGGCGGGGTGGCGGCGGCCCAGTTCGGCGTGCGAGCCCTCTACCTGGGGAGCGGGGTGCTTCAACTCGGTCTGGCGCTCGCGCTGTGGGCCGTCCTGCGGGGGCACCGACGACTGGTCGACGGCCTGGACGAGCAGGGGGAGACGGCGAGGCCCACCCCGCCGTCCGGCGAGGCGTCGTCCGGCCAGGACGACGCCTCGCGCCGGCACGGGGCCGCCGGCACCGGGAGCTGACCGGCGACCCCCGGATACCGGACCCGGGCGTGGGGGCAGCCCCGGCGGCTGCTCTTTTCGGGTGAATTGGGTGCCGCCCTCGAACCTCTGTTCGATTTGTGTCGGGGGCCCCGGGTTGACTGTGCGTTGGTTGGGTAAGCGAGTGGCCAGGAACGGGATGCGGGTGTTCGGTCGTCGGCGTGGTGGATGTGGGTGGCGGCGGATCGGGGTCCGCTGGCGCTCGACATCGGGGAAGCGTCCAGCGCGTCGGCGACGGCTCCGGTGTCGGTCGTGGGGCGTCGGGGGTCCCGCGGCCGGCACGCGGGGCCTGTACCCCGCGTCCGCCGGTGTGAGTGGCGGAGCGCCGCGCCTCCGGGTCGCCGGGCGGTTCGGGGGTGCCCGTCCGGCTCGCCTGGACGAGGCCGTTCGCTCGGCACCGGCTCGCGCGGTGGTGGCGCCGGGGGCGCCGGGACGGCGAGTCCGGGCGGACCTGGTGGCGGGTCGCGGCCCGCTTCTCGTGGCTCCCTCAGTGGCTCGGGCGCCCAGGCGGCCGGCCCGCCGCTCGTGGTCCGCACCGGCGCGCCCGTGGTGGCGCGCCGGCGGAAGTGGGGCTCAGAGGTAGAGGCCGCGCTCGTTCAGCCACGGCTCGGGGTTGATCTTCCGTCCCGCCGGGTCCCAGACCTCGAAGTGGAGGTGCGGGCCGGTGGAGAAGCCCCGGTTGCCCATCTCGGCGATCTGCTCGCCCGCCTTGACCTTCTGCCCGGGGTAGACCGAGTAGGTGTTGATGTGGCCGTAGACGGTGATGGTGCCGTCGTCGGCCTGCACGCGCACCCAGAGGCCGAAGCCGCTCGCCGGCCCGGCCTCGATCACGGTGCCGTCGTGCGCGGCGCGGATCGGGGTGCCGATGGCGTTGGCGACGTCGATGCCGTAGTGGGTGGTGCCCCAGCGGGCGCCGAACCCGGAGGTGTAGCGGCCCTCGGCCGGCAGCCAGAACTTGGGGCGGGCCAGCTCGGCTTCGTACGCCGCGATCTCCTGCTCGATCTGCTGGCTCTTGACGATGTTGTTGACCTCGTCCGACTGGTCCGAGGTGCGGGTGACGGGGAGCACCTCGGGGGCCGGTGCGGTACCGCCAACTCCGGTGAACTGCTGGTGGTGTCCCGCGGCGGCCGCTCCGCCGGCCGCCGCCAGCGGTACGACTCCGTCCGCCGTGGACTCGTGGTTGTTGCCGTCTGGTTGGTGCAACTGCATCGTCTGGCCCGCGGCGACGAATGCGCCGGCGGCCACGGCGGCCACCATGATGCGACCGCGAAGCGCGGACGGCGGCGGGGGAAGCCGGTGCGCTCCCTTCGGCCGATTGGAGGGTTCGCCTTCGAGCGCGTCCTCAACGACCTGGGAGCTTGCGCCGCCAGGTGAGCGGTGTCGAGCCAATGCCTGCCCTTCCGTCTTCGGGGAGTCTGGTCGAGGCACCGGGCGGGGGATCCCGGTTCGCGGGTCGGGGTAACCAGCGACGCGTCCTGTTCGTGACCAGACCGTGACAACGGACCGGGGGACAGTAACGGGGGCCGACCCCTAAGGGCAAATCCCTGGGGCCCCGAATGGACCACGGGATCGGTGACCGGGGTCACTGGCTTCCAAGTTGTCACCGGCAGTGCCGTTGACATTTGCGTGATCACCGTTCTCGGTATGGAACCCCTGGGTCGAACGGTGGGGCGACGGCGCCGGTTTTCTTACGGCGAGTGGAGTAACCGTCGCTCGGATGGCCGGTACTGGTGCGTCGATCGGGCGGGACCTCGGGGTGAAACGTGATATATGTCACCCGAACGAGGGGAAGTGGTGGCGAATTTTCCTGATGTGCCACTGAATTCGTCACTTCCTTGCAGGTCAGCGACGGTCGTGATGGCACTGTGGACAGCGCTCGGATGGGCGGGTGCCGGGGGCCGGCACCGGGGTCGTCGCTGCCGGGCCCGTCGCGCTCGGTAGCCGCCCGCTGCGACGGACAGGCGATCCGGGAAGATCAACCAACACGGCCGCCTGCTCCGGCGATTCAGCCCGTGACCTTGTTAGCTTCACCCAGGGCTCGCTCCCGGGCGCGGGAAGGGCCCGGAAACGACGCCGCCACCCGACATCGACCGAGGCGGCCCGGAGAACCGGACCGGCCGGGCGCGGTGGGGGCTGGGCGCCGAGGGGACCACGGAGCCCGCCGGCAGCCGACTCGCCGCCGACGTGGACAGCACGGGAGGTCAGCACACTGATGAGGCTGCGTGTCGCACTGGTGGTCGCCGCGGCGGGCGGGGTGCTCGTGGCACTGGCGCCGGTCGTCGGGGTCACCGACGGGGGCCACGCTCCCGCCTACGCCTCGTGGCCGTGGATGGCGTTGGTCGGCCTCCTCGCCCCGGCGGTGGGCCTGCTGCTGATCACCCGGGGGCGGCCGGTGGCCGCCAGGTGGGTGCTGCTGGGGCCGGCCCTCGTCGCCCTCGGCCGCCTGGTCCTCGACGTGCAGGTCGCCGTCGAGCCTGCCCTGGCCGCGCGGCCGGAGCTGTTCCTCCTGGACACCCTGGACCCGGTCTCGCCATCGGTGGGGCTCGTGCTCTCGCTCGTGGGCTCACTGCTCGTCCTGCTGGCGGGGCTCCTCGCCCTGTCCGAACCGACCGGCGGCGACGGCGGGGCCCGGCTCGTCGACGGGTTCGGCGGCGAGAACCGCGCCACCTCGGGCTCACCCGGGTTGCTGGCGCTGGTGCTGTGCGTCTCGGTCGCGGCCGCGGCGGGGGTCCTCACGCGACCGTTCGAGTCCGAGACGCCCTACCTCCTCCCGAGCGGGGCGCTGGAGGGGGCGGGCTGGGAACGCCTCGGCCTCGTCGTCGTCGCGGTCGCCGTCGTGCTGGCCGCGACCTTCGCCGCCACCTCCTCCTCCGGGGAGTCCGTGCTCGGCGGCCTGGTGGGCGCCGCGCTCGCGTTGGCGTGGTTCGAGGTGCCCGTGTTGCTGGCTGGCCTGCTCGGCGCGGACCTGCGCGCGGGCTGGGGGCCCGTGGTGGCGTTGCTCGCCGCTGCCCTGCTGGCCGCGCTCGGGCTGGTGACCGGTCTGCGCGCGGCCCGGCCCAGCGAGCGGCGCCCCGATGCGGACACCGTGGTGCTGCCCGGCTCCGCGCGGCTGCGGCGGGCGGCGGGACTGGCGGGGCTGGCGGCCGGTGTCGCGGCGGTCCTCGCCGCCACCGGGCGGCAGCTGGTCGTCGTGACGGGTGCCGACCAGCCGCCCGAGTACCCCGCCCGGCTCCTGGTTCCCGCTGGGCTCCTGGTGGTCGGGCTGTCGGTCGCGATGCTGGTGCCCCGCTGGTCGGTCGCGGTCCGCCCCGCCTTCGTCGTCGGCTGGACAGCCGTTCCGCTGGCCGTGACGAGCGCGTTGGAGCCCGTCCTCATGACGCTGGACTACCCGGGCGTCGAACTCGGGGCGGGGGCCTGGGCGTCGATGGCCTCGGTTCCGCTGGCCGTGCTCGCCGGCGTGCTCGCCCTGGTCGCCGGGGCGGGGGAACGGGACGACGTCGACCTCAGCGAGCGCACCGTCAACCAGGTGCTGGCGGTACCGGTGGCCATGACGTTGCTCTGGTCGGTCGGGGCCTTCGGGCTCCCGGTGCTCACCGGTCGGGACTTCGCGGCCGCCGGCCTGTGGAACGACTTCCGGGTGGCCTCGCTTGGCCTGGTCGTGGTCCTGATCGCCGTTGTCGTGGCCGCCGCGCTCGCGCCGTTCTCCCGGCCGGGCCAGGCGGTGGGGCTCCTGCTGGGAGCGGCCGCCCTCCTCGCGCTGCGGATGCTCGAACTCCCGCTCACGGTGGCGAGGGTGGCGGACGGCGCTCCCGGGGCCGGGCTGTGGCTGGCCGGGTGCTGCCTGGTGTCCCTCGTGGTCGGCGCGGTGCTCGCCGCCCGGTCGCGGCGGGGCGCGGCGACGTTCCAGGGCAGCCGTTAGTCTCTCGGCGGATGGTGGCGGATGGTGATGGAGAACACCTCGCGCGGTGGGTGGCGGTTCGTGTGACATGACCCCGAGGACAACGTCGTCCCGTGGGCGACAGCGGTTCGCCAGCGATCCTGGCCACCGCCTGTGCCCGTGTGCGCCCCAGGAGGAAACCGTGAGCGGTCGGATTCGAGTCGTCGTCGCCAAGCCGGGTCTTGATGGCCACGACCGCGGCGCCAAGGTCGTGGCCAGGGCACTGCGGGACGCGGGGATGGAGGTCATCTACACCGGCCTGCACCAGACCCCGGAGCAGGTGGTGGCGACCGTCCTGCAGGAGGACGCGGACGCGGTGGGGCTCTCGGTGCTCTCCGGTGCCCACATGACGTTGTTCGCCAGGGTCATCGAGCTGTTGCGGGAACAGGGTGCCGAGGACGTCGTCGTGTTCGGCGGCGGGATCATCCCCGACGAGGACCTGCCGAGGCTGGCCGAACTCGGTGTCGCCCGGATCTTCACCCCGGGAGCGCCCACGCACGAGATCGTCGACTGGGTGCGCGGGAACGTGGCCCAGGGGGCCGGTGCGTGACCTCGGGCCGGGGTCCGTTCGCGTCCGCGTGGAGCCGGCGGTCAGACGACGCGGACGCCCTCTCCCCGGCCGGCGGTGCGATGCGTCTCACTGCCGTGATTGACCTCACCGCCAGCGATTTCCCGTGCGTCCCCGCAGGTCGCTAGGGTCTGCTGAGTCCGACACCGACGTCGCAGGAGACTCGAGTGGACCTGTACGAATACCAAGCGAAGGACATCTTCGCTAACTATGGTGTGCCGGTGTTGCCGGGCGCCGTGGCCGCCACTGCCGACGAGGCCAGGGCCGCCGCCGAGGAACTCGGCGTCCCCGTCGTCGTCAAAGCCCAGGTGAAGACCGGTGGGCGTGGCAAGGCCGGTGGCGTCAAGCTCGCCGACAACCCCGACGAAACCCAGGAGAAGGCCGAGGGCATCCTCGGCCTCGACATCAAGGGGCACGTCGTCCGCCGGGTGCTGGTGACCCCAGCCTCGGACATCGCGGAGGAGTACTACTTCTCCTTCCTGCTGGACCGTGCCAACCGCACCTTCCTCGCCATGGCCTCCGTCGAGGGCGGCATGGACATCGAGGAGGTCGCGGCCACCAAGCCCGAGGCGCTGGCCAAGGTGCCCGTCGACGCCATCAACGGCGTCGACCTGGCCAAGGCCCAGGAGATCGTCAAGGCCGCCAACTTCCCGGCCGAGGTCGCCGACCAGGTCGCCGACGTCATCGTGAAGCTGTGGGACGGCTTCGTCGGTGAGGACGCGACGCTGGTCGAGGTCAACCCGCTGGTCCGCGACCCGCAGGGCAAGATCATCGCGCTCGACGGCAAGGTGACGTTGGACGACAACGCCGCCTTCCGCCACGAGGCGCACGCGGACCTCGTCGACAAGGGCGCCGAGGACCCGCTGGAGGCCGCGGCCAAGGCCAAGGACCTCAACTACGTCAAGTTGGACGGCCAGGTCGGCATCATCGGCAACGGCGCCGGCCTCGTCATGTCGACCCTGGACGTCGTCGCCTACGCGGGCGAGCGGCACGGGGGCGCCAAGCCGGCCAACTTCCTCGACATCGGTGGTGGTGCCTCCGCCGAGGTGATGGCGAACGGCCTGGAGATCATCCTTTCCGACGCCGACGTGAAGTCCGTGTTCGTCAACGTCTTCGGCGGCATCACCGCCTGCGACGCGGTGGCCAACGGCATCGTCAGCGCCTTCCAGCTGCTGGAGAGCCGGGGGGAGGCCGTGACCCGGCCGATCGTCGTCCGCCTCGACGGCAACAACGCCGAGGAGGGCCGGCGCATCCTCACCGAGGCGGCGCTGCCCGGGCTGGTCCAGGTGAAGACCATGGATGAGGCGGCGGACAAGGCCGCCGAACTCGCCGCGCAGGGGGCGTGAGACCAGAGATGGCTATCTTCCTCAACGAGAACAGCAAGGTCATCGTCCAGGGGATCACCGGGTCCGAGGGCAGCAAGCACACCCGTCGGATGCTCGCCGCCGGTACTCAGATCGTGGGCGGCGTGAACCCCCGCAAGGCTGGGCAGAAGGTCGAGTTCGACGGTCAGGCGCTGCCGGTCTTCGCGACGGTCGCCGAGGCGATGGAGGCCACCGGCGCTGACGTGACGGTGATCTTCGTTCCGCCGAAGTTCGCCAAGTCCGCGGTGTTCGAGGCGATCGACGCCGGAATCGGCCTCGCCGTGGTCATCACCGAGGGCATCCCGGTGCACGACACCGCCGCCTTCTGGGCGCACGCCGTCGCCACCGGCGGCAAGACCCGGATCGTCGGCCCGAACTGCCCCGGCGTCATCTCCCCCGGCAAGTCGAACGCCGGCATCATCCCCGCCGACATCACCGGCCCCGGCCGGATCGGTCTGGTGTCCAAGTCGGGCACGCTGACCTACCAGATGATGTACGAGCTGCGGGACATCGGCTTCTCCACGGCCGTCGGCATCGGCGGCGACCCGGTCATCGGGACGACGCACATCGACGCGCTGGCCGCCTTCCAGGAGGACCCGGAGACCGACCTCATCGTGCTCATCGGTGAGATCGGCGGGGACGCCGAGGAGCGGGCCGCCGCCTACATCAAGGAGAACATCACCAAGCCGGTGGTGGGCTACGTCGCGGGCTTCACCGCCCCCGAGGGCAAGACGATGGGGCACGCCGGTGCCATCGTCTCCGGCTCGGCGGGCACCGCCGCCGCCAAGCAGGAGGCGCTGGAGGCCGTGGGCGTGCGGGTCGGCAAGACCCCGAGCGAGACCGCGCAGCTCGCACGCGAGGTGTTCCAGAACCTCGGCTGAGCGCGTGAACGCCGGTGACCGGGCGGTCACCGGGAGCAGAGTGGGGCCGGACTCCGCGGGGCGGAGACCGGCCCCACTCTGCTCTTCGTGTGGAACGCGACCGGGCATCGGTCCGTCCAAGCCCGGTATCGGTTAGCGTTTGGAGCCGATCAGCCGGTTCACGTCCTAGTGGAGGAGACCCCGCCATGTCCGCCCCGTACGGTGCCCAGCCCCCGCAGGCCGGAGGCCCGGCCCCCACAAGCGGAGGGCTCAACCTCCAACTCGTCCTCACCCTCGCCGGGGCCGGTCTGGCCCTGGTCGTCTACCTGCTCGCCTTCGCTGAGGACCTGGGCGGCGTCTACCTGGACATCACCGGCACGGGCGCGTCGCTGACCGCGATGCTGCTCGCCGGTGTGCTCGCGGGCCTCACCCTGCTGCCGGACATGGGTCGGCTGCTGCTGCCGGCGGCCCTCCTCTCCGTGCTGGGTGCCCTCACCTTCCTCCAGGTCATCGTGCACCGTTCCGGGGACATGGAGGCCGTCCCGGTCATCGCCCTCATCGTCGGACTGCTCCAGGCCGCGACCCTGGTCGTGGCGTGGCTGCTGGAGCAGAAGATCATCAAGCTGACGCCGAAGCCCGCCTACCCGCAGGGTGGCTGGAACCCCGCCAGCGGCGGGTTCCCGCAGCAGGGGCAGCCCCAGCCCGGTCAGTACGGGCAGGAGCAGCAGTACGGCCAGGCCCCCGGGCAGTACGGCCAGCCGGGCCAGTACGGCCAGGCCCCCGGCCAGTACGGCCAGCAGCCGCAGCAGCCCGGCCAGTACGGCCAGCCCGGGACTCCCCCCGGCGGCAGCGGGGCCTGACGCCCCAGACCTGGCCGACGACGCCCACCGACGCGGGGACCGGTGGACCACCAGGACGGCCGGACGACAACCGAACAACGTGACCAGGGGAACGGCGGGCCTCGGCCCGCCGTTTTTCTCACCCGAAAGAGCTAGTCTCGTTGGGCTGATCGGAGCACCTTCTCTGTCAGTCTGGCAGACATGATCACGATGCAGACGGCTCGCGCCCGACGCTCCGAGGACGATCAGGCCACCACCCCGGAGGCGGCGAAGCCCGCCGGGCGGTGGGAACGGGTCCGGATCGTGTTCGCCGCCACGAGCGGGTGTCTGGTGCTCGGCTACCTCGGGGTCGCCGCCGTCATCGCCCTGGTGCTCTCGCTGGCCGGCGCGCCGGAGCTGTCGCTGCCGTCGGTGCTGGGTGCGGCCGGTGCCGGCTGGCTGGCGGCCTTCCAGGTGCCGCTCCTCATCGCCGACCACCCGCTGGGAATGCTGCCGCTCCTGCCGACCGCCCTGCTGGTCGCGTTGGTCGCCTCGGCGGCGGGGGCCGCCTGCCGGCGGGTTGGTGGCGCGGGTCGCGCGGTGTGGTGGATCGTCGGATCGACCGCGCTGGCGCACTCGACGGTGGCTCTCGCCCTCAGCCTCGCACCCGGCTCGGGGCCGGTGGTGGTCTCGGTCCTCACCGCCACGCTCCACCCTGGTCTGCTGGCGGGAGCGGGTGCGCTGGTGGGCACCGCCCTCGTCGACGGCTGGCACCGCCGGCTGTTCACCGAAGCGGAGGCCCACGTCACCCTCGGCTTCCGGGGCGCGGCCCTCGCGCTCTCGGCAGTGGCGGCCGGTGCCGCCGCCGTCCTCGTCGTCGCCCTCGGGTTCGCGGCAGGGCGCGCCGCCGAGTTGTTCACCACCGAGGGAGGCGCGGGTGCGGCGCTGGGCCTCCTGTTGCTCTCCCTCGCCTACCTCCCGAACATGCTCCTGGCCGTCGCCGCCTTCTGCACCGGTGTACCGGTGTCGCTCGGCCAGCTCGAGCTGTCGTTGTTCTGGCTGGAGTCCGCGTCCGTCCCGGACGTCCCACTGCTGGCGGCGGTTCCCGGGACGGGGCCGCACCTGGCGTGGGCGCCGGTGGTGCTCGGCCCCCTGGCCGGCGGTCTGCTGGTCGGCTGGCGATGCCGGGGCGACGCCGCCAACCCCGTCGCCCGGCTGCGGCCGGTCGCGGTGTCGGCGGCCGTCGCCGCGACCGGAGCGTTCGCGGCCGCGTTGCTCGCGGGTGGCCAACTCGCCGACGGGCCCTTCGGCGCGATGCGCGTCCCCGCCGGCGAGTTCGCCAGCGCGGTCTTCTGCTGGGTCGCCGTGCCCGGCGCGCTCCTCGCCTGGTTCCTCGGCCCCCGTCGGCCCGCCTCGACGGCCGCCGGTGCCGCCGACCACTCGGTGACCGACCCCTCGGCATCGGTCACCGGCCCGGCGGGTGGCGCCCCGACGCCGGGCGAGGGCCACGACGGGCACCCCGGCCGGGACGCCGACGACCCGACACCGCCGGACGACGTGGAGGTGGCCGACGCGTCGGATGACGAGGCTGACGGCGCTTCCCCGGATGAGCGGAGGGAGGAACGCGAGGACCAGGCCGACGGGCCGGGTCCGGCGGCGACCGTCGAGGACCAGGTGGCGGGGCACGAAGGCGTCCACGGTGGAACGGTCGCGGCGGCGGACGGGACTGGCGGCGAGTGGCCCGGGGATGCCCAGGCCACTCAGGACGTCCGGGATCCGGCTTCCTCGGCGGTCCCCGGGCCTCGGTGGTCCGGGGACGCCGGGCGGGCCCCGGAGGCCCCCGTGGTCGACACCTCGTCGTCCGGGTCCCCCTCGCGGGCCGACCGGGTCCCCGGCGGCGCCGTCCCGGAACCAGGGGATGGCACCCCCCGCCCCCGAAATCGGGAGGGCCGCGGTCGACGGGGGCGGGGCGGGCGCGGGGAGACGTCGGGCGGCGGTCGGGGCGCGCCAGGGCGGCGTTCCCGCGCCGGTCGTCCGAGGACGACCCCAGGCACCCGGGCCGACGAAAGCCTCCCCGGCGAGGGACACGGCGCGGAGCCCGGCCCGCCCGCTCCCCGCGAGGCCGACGGCCACGACGACCGCCCCGGCTCGGACGGCTGGCGGACGAGCGCGGAGTCCTGGTCCTGGGCGGCGGGCGGGGGGCGCGGGACGCGAACCCCTGCCCCGGTTCCGGCCGAGTCGGAGGACGACGTCCCACGGATCCCACCCCCCGGGCCGGCCGGCGACGGGGCGACGAACCGGCCGGGCGAGCGGGAGCCGGTGTGGCCCCGGGGGGACGAGGAGTGACCGGTGGTTCTCCGCGTCGTGCCCGGGGTCCCCTCACGCCCGGCGCGGGACGGTCCGCTACTACGCTGGGGGCGCTCCTCCTGGGTGGGCGACCGTCGCTGATCAGCCGCGACCCCTGCCCGGGACGGCTCACTGTCCCGCCTCCGGCCGAGCGATCAGGAGAACACGCTGAGCTCCCCCAACTCGGATGTCGACCCCGCGTCCGTCCGGCTCGCACTACCGGTGCCCGCCAGGGTCGTCGTGCTGGTGTCGGGTTCCGGCAGCCTGTTGCAGGCCCTGATCGACGCCACCGGGACCCCCGGCTTCCCGGTGACCCTCGCGGCGGTGGGCGCTGACCGCCCAGCCATCCGAGGGCTCGCTCGTGCCGAGGGCGCCGGCCTCCCGACCTTCACCGTCCGGCTGGGGGACCACCCGGACCGGGAAGCCTGGGACACGGCGCTCACGGAGGCGGTGGACGCCCACCGGCCGGACCTGGTCGTCTCGGCTGGTTTCATGAAGATCCTCGGGCCCAGGTTCCTCGGCCGGTTCGAGGGACGGGTGCTCAACACCCACCCCGCCCTGCTGCCGGCGTTCCCCGGGGCGCACGCCGTCGCGGACGCGTTGCGCTACGGGGTCAAGGTCACCGGGTCCACCGTGCACCTGGTCGACGGCGGGGTGGACACGGGCCCCATCGTGGGCCAGGAGGCGGTGCCGGTGCTGCCGGGGGACACCGAGGACAGCCTGCACGAGCGAATCAAGACGGTGGAGCGTCGGCTGTTGGTCGACACGGTCGCCCGGCTGGCCCGGGAAGGCTGCACCGTGACCGGACGAGAGGTGAACATCCCGTGACCGCTGGCCACACCGAGACCGCCGACCAGGACGCAGACCGGCGGCCGATCCGCCGCGCGCTGGTCGCGGTCTCCGACAAGCACGGCCTGCTCGAACTGGCCACCGGTCTGCACGCGGCGGGCGTGGAGATCGTCTCCACCGGTGGTACGGCGGCCCGCATCGCCGACGCCGGGGTGCCGGTGACCCCGGTGGAGAAGCTCACGGGCTTCCCGGAGTGCCTGGACGGCCGGGTCAAGACCCTGCATCCGAGGGTCCACGCGGGTCTGCTCGCCGACGTGCGCCGGGAGTCGCACCGGGAGCAGCTGGACAGGCTGGGCATCGCGCCCTTCGACCTGTTGGTGATCAACCTCTACCCGTTCCGGGAGACGGTCGCCTCCGGCGCGGACTCCGAGGAGTGCGTGGAGCAGATCGACATCGGGGGACCGGCGATGCTGCGCGCCTCCGCCAAGAACCACGCCAACGTGACGGTGGTGGTGGACCCCTCGCGGTACGACTGGCTGTTGGAGCGGGTTCGCGCGGGCGGAACCTCCCTGGCGGAGCGGCGGGCGCTGGCCGTCGACGCGTTCCGCCACACCGCGTCCTACGACACGGCGGTCGCCTCGTGGATGGGCGGCGAACTCGCCCCCGACGACGAGGGCAGTGGTTTTCCCGGGTGGACCGGGCAGACCTGGAACCGGGCGGCCGTGCTGCGCTACGGCGAGAACCCGCACCAGCGGGCGGCGCTCTACGCCACCGAGGGCGCCGAGGGGCTGGCCACGGCGGAGCAGCTGCACGGCAAGGAGATGTCGTACAACAACTACGTGGACGCGGACGCCGCCTGGCGGGCGGCCCACGACCACGAGTCGCCCTGCGTCGCGATCATCAAGCACGCCAACCCGTGTGGCATCGCGGTGTCCGAACTGGCGGGGGCGGCCGCGGTGGCCGACGCGCACCGCAAGGCGCACGCCTGCGACCCGGTGAGCGCCTACGGCGGGGTCATCGCGGTGAACCGGCCGGTCACCGTCGAGATGGCCGAGCAGGTGGCCGACATCTTCACCGAGGTCGTGGTGGCCCCCGGTTACGAGGAGGGTGCCGTCGAGGTCCTCGCGGGGAAGAAGAACATCCGCATCCTGGTGGCGGGCGCTCCGACGCGGGGCGGCCTGGAGACCAGGGCCGTCTCCGGGGGTCTGCTCGTGCAGACCTCGGACGCGATCGACGCGGACGGCGACGACCCGGCGAACTGGACCCTGGCGACCGGTGCGCCCGCCGACGGGGCCACGCTGGCCGACCTCGCCTTCGTCTGGCGGGCCTGCCGGGCGGTGAAGTCCAACGCGATCCTGCTCGCCAACGAGGGCGCCACCGTCGGCGCCGGCATGGGGCAGGTGAACCGGGTCGACGCGGCCCGGCTGGCGGTGTCGAGGGCGGGGGACCGGGCCCGGGGTTCGGTCGCGGCGTCCGACGCCTTCTTCCCGTTCCCCGACGGCCTGGAGGTGCTGCTGGAGGCCGGGGTCCGGGCGGTGGTCCAGCCGGGCGGATCCGTGCGCGACCCCCAGGTGATCGCGGCCGCGGAGCGGGCCGGCGTCACGCTCTACCTGACCGGCACCCGGCACTTCGCCCACTGAGCCCGGGGCGTGAGCTGGTTCCGACCAGCCGCGTCGGCACGCCTCCCGCTGGGCCGCCGGCGGGAGGTCACCGGTGCCCCCGGTGGGGACAGCGCTCCCGGTGGCGTGCCGACCGTGCCCCGCCGGCCATTCGGGTAGGCGTGATGGCACCCGGGAGTGTTGGTACCCGGTGGACGGGCACGTCGCGACCTGACGAGGTCGGTCACAGGGACAGCTGGGTGGCTCGCGGGCCAGCTCGCCCGGTGCGTCGTCAACCCGCGAGAACGGCACTGATCGAGTGGCCAGGGACGGGTGAGCGCGACGTTCATCGCTGCCCGGCCTCCACCCCGTGGGCCGGATGGCCGGTGCCACCGGGGAGGGCGCGCGTGGGACCGGGTGTTCAGCCCGAACGGCTGGCGAGCGCGGTCAGCACCTCCCTGGCGACGTGTTCGGCGATCCGGCTGGCGTGGGTGGCGTCGGCGCCGTCCTGGTCCGGTCGGTGACCGACGCTGTGGACGACCTGCACGACGAGGTCGGCGGCCCGGGCGACGGCATGGGCCTCGACGTCCTGGTCGTACCGGGTCCTCGTGCGGATGACGGCCTCGTCCCCGAGATCGGGCAGCGTCCGGAACCCGTCCTCGCCGGACGGCCCGTCCCGCCGGAGTTGTGCCAGCCAGTCGGCGGCCTCCGCGTCGGCCCTACCGGGGGACTCGCTCCGGTGGCGCTCGAAGGTGACCGCGAGGCTGTTCCCCGGGGCTCCTCCCGTGGCGCCGACCGGCGGTCCCCAGTAGCAGAAGGCCGTGCCGTCCACCAACTGGCCGGGTGGTGGGCCGTTCGACCCGGGAGGGGAGAACGGCTGGAAGTCGGGGGTGCCCGCCGCTCGCAGCGACTCCTCGCTGACCAGGGCGCAGTGGTCCAGCGCCGCCCTGGAGGTCGGGGGCGGTATCGGGGCCGCTTCGGGTTCGGCGGGACGGGAGAGGTACCAGGCCACGCCTCCGCCGCCGGCCAGCAGGACCGCGAGGCCACCGGTCAGCGCGACCGCTCCTCGGAGGCGGCCGCGAGGACGGCCAGGTCTGGGGACCGCGATGGCTCCCCGGGGTGGCGGGACGGCCCTGTCGTGGTTCTCCGGTGGTGGGGGCGGCTGGCTCACGTCACGATCCCCTTCTCCTGGGCGCTGCGGTCCGGCCGGTGTTCACGGTATCGCTCGAGTGATGTCGGGGGCGCCCCTTGACGTCTGCCCCGGTAATGGGTTTACTGGAGCGTGTTCGAACATGCGTTCGAACAACTGGTTGGGGTGCCCGTCGTGGGGTGCACCGACCCATGTCCGCCGGCTTCCCCCCGGTGGCGGTCTCGCGGCCGGAGCACCAGCTCGGCCGCCCACCAGTCGTGTCCGTCTGGTGGAGACAGTCGCCCGGCACGGAAGGGGATGCTGGTGGTCGCCGCATCAGTGGCCTCGTTGAGCGCGATGGACGGGGTGGCCACGGCGTCGGGGATGGCCGTGGGCGCTGGTCCGGGGGCTCCGCGTGTGTTGCCGGTGCGAACGGAACTGGCCGCCCTGCTTCCGTGGGGTGGTCTGCGCAGGGGCAGCACGGTGGCGGTGCGCGGGTCCACCGCGCTGCTCCTGTCGCTGCTCGCCGAGGCGACGACCGCTGGCTCCTGGGCCGCGGTGGTCGGGATGCCGGCCGTCGGAGTGCTGGCCGCCGCCGAGGCGGGGGTGGCCGTGCGCCGGATGCCGCTGGTCCCTGACCCCGGGCCCGACCTGCCCGGTGTGGTGGGCGCGTTGCTGGACGGCATCGAGCTGGTGGTGGTCGCGGGTTTCGCGGGTGTGGGGGAGACCCGGCTCCGGCGGTTGAGCGCCAGGGCACGCCAGCGGTCGGCCGTGTTGCTCCCGGTGGTGGGGCGGGAGCCCTGGCCGGGAGCCGACCTCGAACTGAGCTGCGCGGAGGCGACCTGGCAGGGGCCGGGGCGGGGCGATGGTCGTCTCCTGGAGCGAACGGTGTCCGTGCGGGCGAGGGGTCGGGGTGCCGCGGCGAGACCCCGACGGGTTCGCCTGACGTTGCCGGCCGGTTCGTCCACCCCGGAGGACGCGGCCGGCCGGAACGCCGATGTCCCGGGTGTGAGCCGCGTCCTCGCCGGGAGCGAGGACGCGGAGCTCCTCCTGGCCGGGGGCGGCCAGTGGGCGGGCGGCCAGGCCCGGGTCGTCGGCCCGGGAACGGGGCTGACCGGTGTGTGACCAGGCCCTGGGTGGGCTGGGCGGACGACGGGACCACCCGGCGGGTGGTCCCGCCCCCTCCACCGCGGCCGAGTGGTCCCGGGCGGGCGGTGTGGCCCCACCCGCCCTCCCCGGCGGCTCGGGGGCGCGAGGCTCCCGGCGTTCGCCGACGTCACCCCCGAGTGGAGTCGAGGACCCGGGGGTGGCTGCCGGAGCCGGTGGGCGGCACCCCGAGCGGGGGGGCGGTGCGGTGCCGGACGGTGCTGGTCCCGGGGGAGCGCCCTCGGCGGCCGACTCCGGCCAGGGGAGCGAGGATTCCGGTCCCCCGCCCGGGGCGGCGTCACTGGGAGGTGCGCCGCCGGCCGGTGTGGCCGGCGCCGGGGTGGGTTCTCGCGCCGGGGCTGGCGATGGGTCCCCAGGGGACCGCCCTGGCGTTCCGCCGGGAGGCGGCCGTCGCCGTTCTGACGCTCCGCCTCGGCTGCTCGTGCTGTGGTGCCCGGACTGGCCGGTGGTGGCCGCCGCACGGGATCTGGGGCTGTCCCCGCTGGACCCGGTCGCGGTGTTCTCCGCGAACCGGGTGCGGGCCTGTTCGTCGGCCGCCAGGGCCGCCGGGATCCGCCGGGGGCTCCGGCGGCGGGAGGCGCAGGCGCGGTGCGCCGACCTGGTCGTGGTCGCCGACGACCAGGGCCGGGACGCCCGGGAGTTCGAGGCGGTGGCGGTGGCCGTCGAGCGGGTGGCGGTCGGGGTGGAGGTGGTGCGCCCCGGCCTGCTCACCCTGCCCGTCAGCGGCCCGGCCTCCTACTTCGGGGGTGAGGACCGGGCGGGTGAGCGGATCGTCGACGCGGTGGCGATCGACACCGGCCTGGAGTGCCAGGTGGGAGTGGCCGACGGGCTGTTCGCCGCCGCGCTGGCGGCCCGGCGCGGCACGGTGGTGCCGGTGGGGGAGAGCGGGAGCTTCCTCGCGCCGCTGCCCATCGCCGAACTGGCCAGGGTCACCGAGCTGACCGGGGTCGGGTCGGACGGTTCCTGGACCGCGTTGGTGGACCTGCTGCGCCGGCTGGGCCTGCGCACCGTCGGTGACTTCGCGGCACTCCCGTCCGACCGGGTCTCCTCGCGGTTCGGTGCGGAGGCGACGCGTGTCCACCGGCTGGCCAGGGGGCAGGAGGAACGGCCACCCTCGCCGAGGCGACCACCGGCGGACCTCGCCATCGAGGAGGAACTGGACCCGCCGGTGGACCGGGTGGACACCGCGGCCTTCGTCGCCAGGACGTTGGCGGAGCGGTTGCACCTCGGCTTGACCGCCCACGGGCTGGCCTGCACCCGGCTGGCCATCACCGCGGTCACCGAGAACGGCGAGGAACTGACCAGGACGTGGCGCTGCGCGGAGCCCCTCACGGTGGCCGGTACCGCTGATCGGGTCCGCTGGCAGCTGGACGGCTGGTTGCGCGCTCCACCCGGGGAGCGCCCCACCGCCGGCGTGCGGCTGTTGCGGCTGGCCCCGGACGAGACGTCCCCCGCCGGGGAGTTCCCCCGTGAGTTGTGGGATGTCGGGGGTGGGAGCCGGCAGCTCGACGAGCGGGCGGAGCGGGCGCTGGTCCGGGTGCGGGGGATGGTGGGGCCGGACGGTGTGCTGGCGGCGGTGCTCGGTGGCGGACGCGGACCGGCCGAGAGGGTGCGTCTCGTTCCGTGGGGCGATCCGCTCGAACCCCGTCATGATCCGGGTGCCCCCTGGCCCGGGCGGCTTCCGCCGCCCTCGCCGACGGTGGTGCCGGTGCCTCCGACGCCGGCCGGGCTCCGCGCCGAGGGCGGCGAGCCGGTCGGAGTGACGGGGAGGTACGTCCTGACCGGAGCGCCCGCCGTGCTGGTGGTCGAGGGGGAGCGGGAACGCGAGGTCGTGGGATGGGCCGGCCCGTGGCCGGTGGAGCAGCGGTGGTGGTCCGCCGACGGTGGTCGGGAGGCCCGGCTCCAGCTCGTCACCCTCGCGCCGGCGGGGAATGGCGCGGGGTCGTCGAACGACCAGGGGGCCGGGGAGGACCAGGAGGCGTTCCTCCTGGTCAGGTCGGGTGGTTCCTGGTTCGTCGAGGGGCGGTACGAGTGAGCCGGGGCTGGCCACCCTCGTGTCGGGAGGGACGGCGACCGGGGTTTGCGCACGGGCTGAACATGTGGTTAGTCTACTGAACATGCGTTCAGGCACATCGGGTGAGCACTCGAAACGTGGCCAGGTGCCACCGGAGGACCTCACCACCAGGGCACGGATCCGGGACACGGCGATCCGGTTGTTCGGGCGCTCCGGCTTCGGGGTGGGAGTCCGGGCGATCGCCACCGAGGCGGGGGTCAGCCCCGCGTTGGTGGTCCACCACTTCGGTTCCAAGGACGGCCTGCGGGAGGAGTGCGACCGGTACGTCCTCCGAGTGGTGCGGGAGGCCAAGTCCACCGCGGTCGAGACCGGGGCGTCGGGGACGCACCTGCTCTCGAACCTCGCCATGGTCGACGACTACGCGCCGACCGCCGCCTACATCGTCCGCAGCCTGGCGGTGGGCGGGGGCCTGGCGAGCCAGTTCTTCGACCAGATGGTCCAGGACGCCGAGGAGTACGTGGCCGCCGGCGTCGAGGCGGGCATCATCCCGCCCAGCAGGGACCCCGCCGCCAGAGCGCGGTTCCTGACGCTCTCCGGGGTCGGGATGCTCCTGCTGGAGGCCAACCTTCGAGGACCGGACGTCGACATCGGCGAGGTGTTCCGGGACTTCGCCGCGTGGTCCACGCTGCCGTCCCTGGAGGTCTACACCGAGGGGTTGTTCGCCAACCGGACGTTCCTCGACTCCTACCTGTCCGCCTTCCCCAACGAACGGGACAAAACGGCCACCGACGGCGGGGGCGAACCCGGTGCCGGTGCCGGGTGAGAACACCCGGCCGGGCCGGACGGACCGCTTCCCGCCTCCCCCCGCGCCAGGACCACGTCAGCGCCCGAACTCCGGCGCGGCCCTCGGGCGCCCACGACCAGAACCAGCGGAGAACAGGGTGACGCCATGACCACCGCCATCGACATCCACCGGCTCAGCAAGTCCTTCGGGGCCGTGCGGGCCCTCGACGAACTGGAGATGACGGTCCGTCCCGGCGAGGTGGCCGGCTTCCTCGGCCCCAACGGGGCCGGCAAGTCCACCACCATCCGGGTCCTGCTCGGGCTGCTGCGCGCCGACTCCGGCCGGGTCCGGGTGCTCGGCGCCGACCCGTGGGCCGACGCCGTCGAACTGCACCGCCGCATCGCCTACGTCCCCGGTGACGTGAACCTCTGGCCCGGCCTGACCGGGGGAGAGGCGATCGACCTGTTCTGCCGGCTGCGGGGCGGCGTCGACCCCCGACGCCGCGCCGCGCTGGTCGAACGGTTCGAACTGGACCCGACCAAGAAGGGGCGGACCTACTCCAAGGGCAATCGGCAGAAGGTGGCGCTGGTGGCCGCGTTGGCCTCCGACGCCGAACTGCTCGTCCTCGACGAGCCGACCTCCGGTCTGGACCCGCTGATGGAGGTCGTCTTCCAGCAGTGCGTCGCCGAGGCCAAGGCCGAGGGGCGGACCGTGCTCCTCTCCAGCCACATCCTCGCCGAGGTCGAGAAGCTCTGCGACACGGTGACGATCATCAGGGCCGGTCGGACCGTGCGGAGCGGGACGCTCACCGAACTCCGCCACCTGACCAGGACCTCGATCACGGTGGCCACCGAACACGACGGCACCTCGGTGGCCGCCCTCAGCGGAGTGCACGACCTGCGGGAGCGCTCGGGCACGCTCGTGTTCGACGTCGACAACGACGACCTCGACCGGGTGATGCGACATCTGGCGGGGCTCGGCATCCGCAGTCTCGTCAGCAGCCCGCCCTCGTTGGAGGAGCTGTTCCTGCGGCACTACGGCGACGAGGCCGCCCTCGCCGGAGGAGGCCGCCGATGAGCACCGGAGCGGTACTGGCCGCCGGCCGGTCTCCCCGCACCCAGGTCGGCGCGTTCGTCGGCACCTCGACGCTGACCCGGTTCACCCTGCGGTTGGACCGCGTCCGGATCCTCGTGTGGGCCCTCGTGCTCGGCGTCCTGCCGGCGTCCTTCCTCCCCGCGTTGGAGGACCTGATGCCCACCCAGGAGGACCGGCAACTCCGCGCCGAGCTGATCCGCGGCCCGGCGGCGGTGGTGATGAGCGGACCGGGGTACGGGCTGGACGACTACACCTACGGAGCGATGGTCGCCAACGAGATCGGCCTGCTCGCCGTGGTCGCCGCTGCGATCATGAGCATCCTGCTGGTGGTGCGGCACACCAGGACCGAGGAGGAGACCGGGCGGGCCGAACTCGTGCGGGCCAACGTCGTGGGCCGGCGGGCCGGGCTCACCTCGGCCCTGATCAGCGCCGTGGTCGCCAACCTCGCGGTCGGGCTGCTCCTCACGGTGGGGCTGACCGCGGGTGGCCTGGGCGCGGTCGACTCCCTGGCCTTCGGCGCCGGGGTCGCCGCCGTCGGGCTCGTCTTCGCCGGTGTCGCCGCGCTCACGGCGCAGCTCAGCGAGCACGCCAGGGCCTCGACCGGCCTGGCGATGGCCTTCCTCGGTGTCTCCTTCGCCCTCCGGGCCGTCGGCGATGTCACCGAGCTGGAGAGCGGCAGCCCGCTGACCTGGCTCTCCCCCCTGGGGTGGGCGCAGGCCACCCGGGTCTTCGTCGACCTCCGGTGGTGGCCGCTGGCGCTGTGCCTGGGGCTGGCGGTCCTCACCACCGCCCTCGCCTTCCTGCTGCTCGGCCGCCGGGACGTGGGGGCGGGACTGGTGCGCCCCCGGCCGGGCCGCGCCGCCGGGCACCCGCTGCTGGCGGGGCCGTTCGCCCTCACCTTCCGACTGCACCGGGCCGGCCTGACCGCCTGGGGCGTCGCGGTGCTCCTCGCCGGCCTGGCCTTCGGGGCGTTGACCGACTCCGTGGCAGAGGCGCTGGTGGACAACGAACTGCTCGCCAGGACCGTCATGGCCGGGGGCGGCGACGACCTCGTCGACGGGTTCCTCGCGGCGATGCTCGGCTACCTGGCGATGGCGGTGGGCGCCTACGCGGTGTCCTCGGTGCTGCGGCTGCGCGCGGAGGAGACCTCGGGGCGGCTGGAGCCGCTGCTCGCCGCGCCGGTCTCCCGGTGGCGGTGGCTGGGAGCTGGCCTGGCGGTGAGCGCGCTGAACTGCGTGGTGCTCCTGGCCCTGGCCGGACTCGGCACCGGGGTGTCCTCGGCCGTCGTCACCGGTGACGCCGGACTGGTACCAGCGCTGCTGGGGGCCGCGCTGGCCTTCCTGCCGGCGGTCCTGCTCATCGCGGGGGTAGCGGCCCTCCTCCTCGGGCTGGCCCCGAAGGCGCTCGGCCTGGCCTGGCTGGTGGTGGCGTACGCGCTCCTGGTCGGGCTGCTCGGACCGTTGCTGAACCTGCCGGCGGCGGCGGCCGACCTCTCGCCGTTCAGCCACGTCCCGGCACTGCCGGCCGTTGAGCTGGCCCTGGCTCCCCTGGTCTGGCTCACCGGGCTGGCCCTGGTGTCGCTGCTCGCCGGGATGGCGGGTTTCCGACGGCGGGACGTGCCCGCCTAGGGCCGGACGTGCCCGGGTGCCCGGTCAAGGGGGAGCGGGCACCCGGGACTGCGAGTGGCCGGGGCTGACGCCCGGCGTGCGGAACGGATCGAGGGAGGAGGACGAGGATGAGCTGGCACAACCCACCGATGCCGTGGCCGGAGCTGGAACGGCGCCTGTCCGGCAGGTTCACCGAGGACGAGCTGGCCCCGGACGGGCGAGACGATCCGGCCCGGGCACGCCGGCACCCCCGGGTGGAACGGGAGCGCCCGCCCACCCGGTCGGCCGTCCCCCACCCCTACGCCGAGCTGCACTGCCACTCGAACTTCAGCTTCCTCGACGGCGCCAGCCACCCGGAGGAACTGGTGGCGGAAGCCGTCAGGCTCGGGTTGGAGGCGTTGGCCGTCACCGACCACGACGGTCTGTACGGGGTGGTGCGGTTCGCCGAGGCGGCGGCCGCCGCCGGGTTGCGCACCGTCTTCGGGGCGGAACTCAGCCTGGGGCTCACCCAACCCGGCGGCGGTGTGCCCGATCCCGACGGCCAGCACCTGTTGGTGCTGGCCAACGGCCCCGAGGGGTACCGGCGGTTGTCCTCGGCCATCACCGAAGCCCACCTGGCCGGCGGGCGGAAGGGGCGACCGGTCTACGACCTCGACCAGCTGGCCGAGGCCGCCGGCGGCCACTGGACCGTGCTCACCGGGTGCAGGAAGGGCTCGGTCCGGTCCGCCCTGACCGGGGAGGGCGTCCCGGCGGCCGACCGGGAACTGGGGAGGCTGGCCGAACTCTTCGGCGCCGACCGGGTCGCCGTCGAACTGTTCGACCACGGTGGCCCGGCCGACACCGCCCACAACGACGCCCTGGTCTCGCTGGCCGAGCGGCGTGGCCTGCGGGCGGTGGCCACCAACGCGGTGCACTACGCCACCCCGTCCCGGTGGCCGTTGGCCGCCGCCACGGCGGCGATCCGCGCCCGGCGGACCCTCGACGAGATGGACGGCTGGCTGCCCCCCGCCGGCACCGCGCACCTGCGGTCCGGGGCGGAGATGGCCGCCCGGTTCGCCCGGTACCCCTGGGTCGTGCGTGGCGCCGCCGAGCTGGCCGCCGAGTCCGCCTTCGACCTGAGCCTCGTCGCCCCCCGGTTGCCCCCGTTCGACGTGCCGCCCGGCCACGACGAGGACAGCTGGCTCCGGGAACTGGTCCACAGGGGAGCGGCGCGCAGGTTCGGCACCAGGCAGGAGGCGCCGGAGGCGTACCGCCAGATCGAGCACGAACTCGGCGTGATCGCCACGCTCGGGTTCCCCGGGTACTTCCTCGTGGTCCACGACATCGTCTCGTTCTGCCGGGACAACGACATCCTCTGCCAGGGCCGGGGGTCCGCCGCGACCTCGGCGGTCTGCTACGCGCTGGGTATCACCAATGTGGACGCCGTCCGCTACCAGCTGCTGTTCGAACGTTTCCTCTCCCCGGAACGGGAGGGGCCGCCCGACATCGACCTGGACATCGAGTCCGACCGCCGCGAGGAGGTCATCCAGTACGTCTACCGCCGGTACGGCCGACGGCACGCCGCGCAGGTGGCCAACGTCATCACCTACCGGGTGCGGTCCGCCGTCCGGGATTCGGCCCGCGCGCTGGGTTTCTCCCCCGGGCAGCAGGACGCCTGGAGCAAACAGCTCGACCGGTGGGGTTCGGTCCGCGACGCGGCTCGGGAGACCGACTTGCCCGAACGGGTGCTCGACCTGGCCACCCAGCTGGAGGGGTTCCCCCGCCACCTCGGCATCCACTCCGGCGGCATGGTCATCTGCGACCGGCCGGTGGGGGAGGTGTGCCCGGTGGAGTGGGCGAGCATGGCGGACCGGACGGTGCTCCAGTGGGACAAGGACGACTGCGCCGCCGTCGGGCTGGTCAAGTTCGACCTGCTCGGCCTCGGCATGCTCTCCGCGTTGCACTACGCGATCGACCTGGTCGAGGCCCACCACGGGGTTCGGGTCGACCTGGGGGCCCTGGACCTGGCGGACCCCGCCGTCTACGACATGCTGTGCCGGGCCGACTCGGTCGGGGTCTTCCAGGTGGAGAGCCGGGCGCAGATGGCGACGCTGCCCCGCCTGCGACCCCGGGAGTTCTACGACCTCGTCGTCGAGGTGGCGTTGATCCGGCCGGGACCGATCCAGGGCGGTTCGGTGCACCCCTACATCCGCCGTCGCAACGGCGAGGAGGACTGGGACTACGAACATCCGCTGCTGGAACCAGCCCTGCGCAAGACCTTGGGGGTTCCCCTGTTCCAGGAACAGCTGATGCGGATCGCGGTGGACGTGGCGGGGTTCTCCGCCGCCGAGGCGGACGAGCTGCGGCGGGCGTTGGGCGCGAAACGGTCCGAAGCCAGGATGGCCAGGCTCCGCGACCGGCTCTTCGAGGGCATGGCCGTCAACGGGATCACCGGGGAACTCGCCGAGCGGATCTACCAGCGACTGCTCGCCTTCGCCAACTTCGGTTTCCCCGAGAGCCACTCGTTGAGCTTCGCGCACCTCGTCTTCGCCAGCGCCTGGTTCAAGCTGTACTACCCGGCGGCGTTCTGCGCGGCCCTGCTGCGGGCCCAACCCATGGGTTTCTACTCGCCGCAGTCCCTGGTGGCCGACGCCCGCCGGCACGGGGTGCGGGTGTTGGGGCCGGACATCAACGCCAGCCTCCCGCACGCCTCCCTGGAGGGAGGGCGCCGGGAAGCGGAGCCCAGCACCGAGGGAGCCGGCCCGGACCCGACCACCGGGCCGGCACAGGGGCCCGCCGTCCGCCTCGGGCTCGCCTCGGTGCGGACCATCGGGCAGGAACTGGCGGAACGGATCCACGCGGAACGGGACGCCCGCGGCCCCTACCGTTCCCTGTCCGACCTGGGGAGGCGGGTGCGGCTGACGGCCCCCCAACTGGAGGCCCTGGCGACGTCGGGGGCGGCGGGCTGCTTCGGGGTGGACCGCCGGCAGGCGTTGTGGTCGGCGGGGGCGGCGGCGGGCGAACGCCCGGGCCAGTTGCCCGGGCTGGCCGGCGGGGTGGACGCGCCAGCGCTGCCGGGGATGGACGAGGTCGACCTGGCCGTCGCCGACGTGTGGGCGACCGGGGTGTCCCCGGACAGCTACCCGGTCCAGTTCGTCCGCGAACACCTGACCGGGCTGGGCGCGCTGCCGACCGGCGGGTTGTCGGACGTGGAGTCCGGGACCCGCGTGCTGGTGGGCGGGGCGGTGACCCACCGGCAGCGGCCCGCGACGGCCGGCGGGGTGACCTTCCTGAACCTGGAGGACGAGAGCGGGATGGTCAACGTGGTGTGCTCACCCGGGCTGTGGTCCCGGTACCGGAAGGTCGCGGTGACCAGTCCCGCGATGCTGGTGCGGGGGGTGGTGGAGAACGCCAACGGAGTGGTCACCCTCCAGGCGGACCGGCTCCAGCCGCTCATCCTGCGGGTGCCGTCCACCTCCCGCGACTTCCACTGAGGGCCACGCCGGGCCCACTCGTCGCGCGGCGGGTGGTCGATGACCGGCCGGTGACCACGACGTGGCGGCACCTGCCCGGGGGTGGGGCGGGTCGGGTCCCGGACAGCCGTCCTCGACCTCCCCGCCCCGACGGGGACCACCTCCCCGACCACGATCGAAGGGCCTCCGTTCCCACCGCCGCGCGGGCCACGGCGCCTCCCCCGGCGACCGAGGCGACGATGCCGGGATCGCACCACGGCCGTAACGTCGGTGAAACGCCGGGCGGGGATAACGTCCGGACCGTCGTCGGTCCCCCGTGGTGGTGGGGCCGCCCGGTCGGGAGGACGTCGCGGATGCGGGTGTTGGTGGTGGAGGACGAGCCGATGCTCGCCCAGGTCGTCGCGGCGGCACTGCGGCGGGACCACGTCGTCGCCGACGTGGTCGGCGACGGGGCGAGCGCGCAGGAGCGCCTGGTGGTCAACGACTACGACGTCGTGGTGCTCGACCGCGATCTGCCGCTGGTCCACGGGGACGAGGTGTGCCGGGACCTCGTGGCCTCCGGCGCGACCACCCGGGTGCTGATGCTCACCGCCTCGGCCGAGGTTCCGGACCGGGTCGCCGGTCTGGCGCTCGGCGCCGACGACTACCTCGTCAAACCCTTCGCGCTCGCCGAACTCGTGGCCAGGGTGCGAGCCCTGGGACGGCGCAGCCGTCCCGCCGCGCCCCCGGTGCTGTCGCGCGCCGGCATCGAGCTCGACCCCGGCCTGCGCGAGGTCCGCCGGGCGGGCGAACTCGTGGCACTCTCGCCCAAGCAGTTCACCCTCCTGGAGGAACTCCTCCGCGCCGATGGCGCGTTCGTCAGCGCCGAACACCTGCTGGAGAAGGCATGGGACGAACACGTCGATCCGTTCACGGGAGTCGTACGACTCACGGTGCTCCGCCTCCGGCGAGCCCTCGGGGAGCCCGACGTGATCGAGACGACCCCAGGAGTCGGCTACCGGATCCGGTGAGGTCCAGGCCGCGTCTCCTGCTGCCGGACGTCAGCGTCCGCACCCGGCTGACCGCCTGGTACGGGCTCGTCTTCTTCGTCAGCGGCGCGTCGCTGGTGGCGATCAACCACGCCCTGACCGAACGCGGCCTGCGCACGCACCTGGCGGACACCGCGTTCAGCCAGGTCGTCCACCAGCACTGGCGGTCGACCGAGGTGGACGGGGTGGTGCGCAGCGAGTCGCGAGGTGTCTCCGTCGAACCCGTGGACGACCGGCTGGCCTCGGAGATCGCGGAGGCCACCCAGCGGGCGCGGGAGGCCGCCCTCGCGGACCTGCTCGACCAGTCCCTCGTCGCGCTGGCCGTCGCCGGTGTCCTCGCGGTGGCGATCGGCTGGCTGATGGCCGGACGTGCCCTGCGACCGCTCAGCAAGGTCACCGCGCACGCGAGACGCGTGGCCGAGCGGAGCCTGCACGAGCGCGTGGCGCTGACCGGGCCCCGCGACGAGATCAGGGAACTGGCCGACACCTTCGACGACATGCTGGAGCGGCTCGACCGCGCCTTCGACGGTCAGCGCCGGTTCGTCGCGAACGCCTCCCACGAGCTGCGGACCCCGCTCGCGGTCAACCGCGCCCTGATCGAGTACGCCGTGAGCGACGCGGACGCCGACGAGCGGATGAGCGACCTGGGAGGACAGCTCCTGGAGGTGAACGCCCGCCAGGAACGGCTGATCGAGGGGCTGCTGATGCTCGCCCGCAGCGACCGGACGGTGGAGGACCCGCGTCCCGTGGATCTCGGCGAGGTGCTGTCCAGGGTGGCCGGCAGGGTCGAGGGCACGGCCGAACTCGCCGGGGTGCGGTTCACGGTGTCCCCCGCCGCCGCCCCGGTGCTCGGGGACCCGGTGCTGCTCGAACAGCTGGTGACCAACCTGGTCCACAACGGCATCCGCCACAACCACTCCGGCGGGTGGCTCGACGTCCGCACCGCCACCGTGGGCGCGGACGTCGAGCTGGTGGCCGGCAACAGCGGTCCCGTCGTGCGTGCCGAGGACCTGCCCCGGTTGTTCGAACCCTTCCGCCGGGGCCAGCCCGAACGCACCGACTCCCACCGGGGCGCGGGGATCGGGTTGTCCATCGTCCGCTCGGTCGCCCGCGCCCACCGGGGAACGGTCGACGCCTCTCCACGAAGGGGCGGCGGGCTGACGGTGCGGCTCAGGCTGCCGGCGGCCGGCGAGGGCCGAGGCCGTGGCTAGCTCGTGATGTCCTCGCCCTCCACCTCGCAGACCACGCCGTCGGCACTGGCCTCGACGGTGACCGAGCCGACCACCTCGGTCCCCTCCTCCGCCCCGTCGCCGCAGATCACCGCGTCCTCGGGTGCCTCGGGGAACTCGCAGTCGTCGCCGGTGACGACCTCGGGAGCGTCGTCGCCGGTCTGGGTGGCGCTGAAGCAGCCTGAGTCCGCCAGGTCGTCGACGTGTTCGATGTGGAACTCCTCCCCCGGCCGCTCCGTCCCGGTCGGCTCCGGCACTCCGTCGTCCGAGGCGCCGGCGAACGGGGCGATCAGGGCGGCCGCGCCCACGGCTGCCGCGCAGAGCGCCGCCGCGAGGCCGATCCGGTTCTGACGAGGAACCCGCATGGTGTTGTCCTTTCCGGTGGTGTCCGCACCGTGTCGCGGGAGCGACCGGTGGACCCATTCCACCGAGGTGGCGGTTTCACCACCGTTACCGTCGTCCGTGCCTTCCCGGCCCGGCTCCCGGCTGGCGGAGCGGTGGCCGGCGGAGCGCCCGGATCACCCAGGGCCGGGCCGCCCCTGCCCAGGGACGAGCTCCTGACCGCCTGGTCAGGAGCTCGCGATCCGTTCCGGCACCATCGGCAACGCGTTCGGCCGCAGCACCATCGTGGCCACCGGGCGCACCGGGTCCGGAGTGGGCCGCAGTCGCCACGCCGCGACGACGGTGGCGACCACCACCACCATCTCCGTCATCACGAAGTGCGCGCCGAGGCACTTGTGGGGCCCGGTGGCGAAGGGCGTGAAAGCGTGCTTCGGCGGGGCGGTCTCCCACCGGTCCGGGTCGAAACGCAGCGGGTCGGGGAACAGGGTGGGGTCGCGGTGTTGGGCGGTGATGCTGTAGAGGACCTCCGCGTCCGCCGGCAGCCAGTACCGCCCGAGCCGGACACCGTGCAGCGTGCGCCGGGTCAGGATCCAGTTCACGTGGTGGCGGCGGAGCGTTTCCTCCACCACCCTGCGGGTGTAGACGAGCCGGGGCAGATCCGCCGCCGTCACCGGTCGGCCGGCCAGCACCTCGTCCAGCTCCGCCCTGAGGCGGCGCTCCACCGTCGGGTGCCGCCCCAGCTCGTGGAAGAGCCACGACATGGTGCCGGCGGCCGTCTCACTGCCGGCCAACAACAGCGTCAGGACCTCGTCGTGCAGCTGCTCGGCCGTCATCCCGCGGTCGGTGCCCTCCTCCCGCGCGGACAGCAACGCGGCCATCAGATCGCCATCGTCCCCCGGCGTCCGCATCCGGTCGGCGACCAGGTCGCGAATGATCTCCTGGAGGAGCGCGCGCTCCGCGAGGAAGCGCCGGTTCGCCGGCGTCGGCAGTCGTTCGAGGGCGTCGGGCGCCAGGACGCGCCAGGCGACACCTCGCACGAAGGCGTCGGTGGCGAGGACGATCCTGGTCGCGGTCCGGTCGGTCAGGCTCGTCGAGAACAGCGCCCTGGCGACGACCACGGTCGTCAGGTGGTGCAACTGGTGGTCCAGTCGGATCGGGTGGTCGGGGCGCCACCGGGAGGTCATCCGCTCGGCCTCGCGGCGCATCAGCGCCACGTACGACTCCAGGCGGACGCGGTGGAACGCGGGGGCCATCAGCCGGCGCTGCCGGTGGTGGAAGTCCCCTTCGGAGGTCGCCACCCCGTTCCCCATGTACGGGCGCATGTTCTCGAAGAAGCGGCCCTTGCCGAAGCTGTCCGCCCGCACGGTGAACATCCGGTGCAGCAGCTCCGGGGAGTTCACCACGTAGGTGGGGTGCCGGCCGAGGCGGATCCGCACGATCTCCCCGCGCCCGCGCAACTCCTGGAGGAACGAGACCCGGCCCCGGACGAGCGCCGGCAGGTGCCCGACGAGTGGCAGTCCGCCCGGTGCGGTGGGCACGGTCCTGGGACGGTCGGTCTCCCTGTCCATCGTCCTTCCTCGTCCTCCTGGTGGTCGGGCTCCCGGGCCGGCCCTCGGCGCCGCTGGCCGTCGCCCGGTACGCCGGCGTGCCGGGCGGGGCGCGAGCCCGGAACGGCTGACGCCGCTGCCCGCCCATCGGCACGCTGTCCGCCCTGGCTGAAGCGGTTGAGGCGCCCGTACACCGCACCAGTCAGCCACGCCACCCGATCGTTCAACACCGCCGAGTGGCATCCGGCCATCCCTCCGATGTGGTCAACGGGGCCCGCGCGCCATTCCGCCACCCGTGCGCTGGCCCCGAGAAGTGGCCCCCGGCTGACGGGAGCGCGGACCGCGCGGTGCCATCGGGACGGGGAGTCGGAAGCGCCCGGCCACAATGGACTTCCCGTCCCCGCACGGCCTGCCGCCGATCGGGTGAGGGGCGGGCGAAGTCCGGGAGAAGCCCGGTGAGGGCGGGGGGAACGAGCCTAGACTGGGCACCTCCCCGAGGTGGTGATCGCATGTCGAACGCAGCCGAGCGCCGTGCCGAACCGGAGGGCCGGATGTCGACGCTCCGGGAACGGGCCACCGCCCGGGGCGCGGCCACCGGCGCGGCCGGCGGTCTCGCTCGGGGGGCCACCGAGTTCGCGCTCCAGGGCAGTGCGCACGAGCTCTCGGGCGGCGCGGTCGGGGGCGGCTGGGACTACCGGAACCTGACCAGCGGCACCGTCACCGGGTCCGTGAGCGGTGCCCAGGGCGGGATGGCCGACCGCACCAACGCGCTCGCGGAATCCACCGTCGCCCACCAGGAGCCGGAGCACTCGACGCCCAGGAACAACGTGAGCCACGGCCGCGAGGTGCTGGAGAACGGCCACCAGTGGCCGGTCGGCGCCCGGCCCCCCGAGGGCTGGCGGGACCCGTACACCAGCGGAGCGCGGGAACAGTTCGGCATCAGCGCCGGTACCGCGATCGGCCAGGCTGGGCGGTCCCGCCCCCAGGACCAGGACGACGAACCACCACTGCCCACCCCGGACCGCTGAGAGGAGTGACGTCCCGGCGGTCGGGCGCCCCGCGCTGCCCGAACCGCGGCGGGACGGGCGTGACGATGGACGGACTGATCCCGCGTTCGCTACCGGTCGGCTGCGCGAACGACGTGCGCGCCGAGCTCCGCGCCCGGTGGGCACGGCTGCGCCCGGCCCTGCGCTGGGCGCTGGTCCTGCTGCCGATGTCGGCGGTCGCGCTCCCGGTGGCCGGGTTGCTCGTGCTGGGCGGTTCCCCCGGGGGCCTCGTGCTCCCCGGGCTCGGCCTGCTCCCGGTGGTCCTGGTGCTGGCCAGGCTGCGGCGCCGTGGTCTGGCGACGCAGCCGCACGAGTGGGTACCGGCCGCGCTCCTGGCCGCCGGCGTCCCGGCGTCGATCGGCGCGCTCGCCCTGCTGGTGTTCGGGTGGTACCAGCCGAGGGCGGAGGTGGCGTTGGTCCTGGGCGTGGCCCTGTTCGGGTTGGCGGCGTTGGCCTGGGGAGTCGGCGACCACGCGTGCCGCCTGCTCTGGTCGGGCACCCCGAGGATCGTCGCCAGGAGCGGCTTCGAGCTCGGCTACCGGTTGCGGGTCCGGCGACGGCTCATCGCCCGGATCACCGTGTCGGAGGACCGGATTCGCTGGTTGGTCCAGATCACCAGCCGGCACACGACCCGCACGGTCCTCGACCGGGCGGTGCCGCTCGCGGACCTGCGTGACGTCCGGGTCGTCACCGTCGACCCGCCGCCGCGCGGCGGCGCGGGACAGGAGGTGGAGCCCGTCCCCGGACCCGGCGTGGAGTTGGTCACCGACCGGGCACGTCACGTCCTCCCGGTGCGCCGCGCGGAGGAACTCGCCCTGGTGCTCCGGGAACGCGCGGAGTGGTGCCGGTCCCTGCCCGTACCGGGAGGGCTCGCCGATCCGCCTACCCCGGCGTGGTGACGTGACGGCCTCGCCGCCCGGCGCGGACGCTACGGGGAACCCCGGATGCGAGACTGCGGGGCGGGCCATCACGCCGTCCGCCCAGCACGGCGACGAGCCTCCGCCGGGCGACCACCAACGGCCGATCACCCCCGGCCAGGAGGGACCGCGTGGTGGACGCACGAGGCCCGCCCGTGCCGAGGGACCAGCGACGTGAGGAGACGACAGGTGGGAGCCACGGACGAGGATCACCGCTGGCTCCGGCACGCCGTCGCCCTCGCCGGGAGGTGCCCGCCCTCGACGACGGCCTTCTCGGTCGGCGCCGTCGTGGTCGACTCCGCCGGCACACCACTCGCCGAGGGCTTCTCCCGGGAGGGGAACGATCCGCACGTGCACGCGGAGGAGGCGGCGCTGGCCAAGATCGGGCCCGACGACCCGCGACTGCCGGGTGCGACGGTGTACAGCTCCCTGGAGCCCTGCGCCGCCCGGCGCTCCCGACCCAGGACGTGCACCCAGCTGATCCTGTCCGCCGGGGTGCGGCGGGTGGTCTTCGCCTGGCGCGAACCGACGATCTTCGTCGACTGCGACGGTGCCGAGCGGTTGCGGGCGGCCGGGGTCTCGGTGGTGGAGGTCCCGGAGCTGGCCGAGTCGGCTCGCGCGGTCAACGGGCACCTGCTCGGCCCCCGCTGACCGGATCGCGCCGCCCCGGGGCCGCCCGAGGGAACCCGCGTCGACCGCCTGGCGGCTCCCCCTCCGCCGGGCGGGGGGTCGTGGCCCGGCGCGCGGCGCGAGGACCCCACGACGTCGCCGGTACCGGGTAGCGTCACGCGGGTGAGCGAGTCCTTCGACCCCGCAGGGGACTGGCCCGCCGACCCGGCGGATCGCGCCGCCGTGTGGCGCTACCTGTGCCGCTACCTCGGTGGCCTCGGCAGCAGCATCGCGCCGGAGGACGGCTGCCCGGCGGACGAGCTGGACGCCGCCGAGCGACGGCTGGGCCTGCCCCTGCCGGCGGCGCTCCGCGAGTTCTACGGGCTGCTCGGCCGCCGGACGGACGTGACGAGCGCGCAGGACACGCTGCTGCCGCCCGACAGGCTCCACGTGGACGAGCACGGGGGGCTGCTGGTCTTCCGCGAGGAGAACCAGGACACCGCCCGGTGGGGGGTCGCGGTCGACCAGCTGGCGGCGGCCGACCCGCCCGTCCTGCTCCAACACGAGTTGTCCGCCGGGAACGAGGACTTCCTGCCCTCGGTGTCCCTGGCGGCGGTGGAGCTGGTGCTCTCGGAGTCGCTGTTCGGCCCGGCGGGTGTCGTGGACAACCGGTACCTGGATGCCGACGACATCGAGCTCGTCGAGCGGTACTGCCGCCGACTCCCGATGCCGGAGTACCCGGTGTGGGCGGTCCCCGGCTCCGCCGTGCGGTGGTTCACCGCTCCTGACCTCGTGGTGCGGGACGACGGCCGGTCCTGGTTGTGGGTTCGCGCGCGCACCCCGGCGGCGTTGGCGGCGTTGCGCGAGGCCGTCCCCGGGGAGTGGATGGGAGCGGACTAGGCGGTCGGGGTGGTGTGGCCGGAGCGGGTCCCCGCGCGCGCGGCGGGTCGACGACGGGACGCCTCGCTCGCGGCACGGCCGGTGCCCGCGCCGCCGGGGACCCGTCCGACCGCTGCCCTACGGTGACGGGGTGACCCACCGTCCCTTCCTCCCGCCCGCCCGCCCCGCCGACCACCCGGAACCCGCGCGCTCCTCGGACAGACCGGCCGAACCCCCGGCCGCCGTCGAGCCACCGGAGGTGGGGGCCGACTACTCCTTCGCCCGGCTGCCCCGGGCGCGGTGGGAGCGGCGTGCCTTCGAGGACTGCGACTTCACGGAGGCCGACCTGCGGGAGCTGGTGACGGTCGGGTGCACGTTCACCCGGTGCGACTTCGGCGGCGCGGACCTCGGCGAGTCCCACCACACGGCCAGTGCCTTCCGGTCCTGCGTGTTCCGGCGCACCGTGCTGACCGGCGGCACCTTCGAGGGCTGCTCCCTGCTCGGGTCGAGCTTCGAGGGCGCGCGGCTGCGACCCCTGCGGCTCCGGGAGACGGACCTGACCCTGGCGGCCCTGCCGGGCGCGGACCTGCGGCGGGTCGTGCTGTCCGGCGTCCGCCTCCGGGAGGCGGACCTCTTCCAGGCGAACCTGAGCCACGCCGACCTCCGGGAGGCGGACCTCGGAGGAGCACGTCTCACCGAGGCGAACCTGTCCGAGGCCGACCTGCGTGGCGCGCTGATCGACCCGGCCGCGTTCCGGCAGGCGACGGTGGCAGGTGCCAGGGTGGACGCCGCGCAGGCCATCACCTTCGCGGCAGCCCACGGCCTGGTGGTCGACTAGGGGCCGGGCCCCGTCGCCACCGGGTCCGTCACGCCGGCGGAGCCGCCTCGGGCACCTCCGCCAGCGCGCCGTCATCCACCAGGTCGGTGATCGACCGGGGGAGGATGTACACCAGGCCGCCTCCGGGCTGTTCGAACCACGGCACGGCCACGCCGGTCAGCACCTGGAGCGGACGCAGCAGCCGGTAGGCGCGGTAGGAGCGGTTGACCCACTGCGGCGGCAACGAGCGCTGCTCGTACGGGGTCCCCGCGCTGTAGCTGACGTTGCCGTCCGGTTCGCCGAACCTGTCGATCTCCGTGCCCGCCTGGAGCATGAGGAGACGACGTTCCCGGAACAGGGTGAGCGGTGGCTCCCCCTTCAGGGGCCGGATGATGCTCTGCTGTTCCGAGCCCTGCCCACGAACGGCCTGCTGCCGCGCGGCCGACGGCTGGGCGTCGGCGGCCTGCCGCCGGGGTGGCTGACCGGCCGCCTCGTGGCCGCCGCCCACCGTGTCGTGCTGCGGGGCGCTCGGCTCGCGCTGGCCCGGGTCGTGCGCCCCGTCTGGGTGTTCCACGGGCGGCGTCGGACGCTGCGGCGCCGGCGGCGGTACCGACAGGGCGCTGGTGACCTGCCGGGCGGGGTCGGAATCCTCCGGGTCGTCCTGCCAGTGCCCGGCCGGCACCTCCTCCCGCTGCTCGGGACCCGGTTCCGGGTCCGGGGGAAGATCGCGCGACGGCGCCTCCTCGCCGCGCTGCGACTGGTTCAGCGGCAACCGGATCTGCCGGGGGCCGCCGCCGATGCCCAGGTCCAGCATGGGCGGACCGTCCTGCGGGTCGTAGTCGAAACGGTGTGGCCCCTCCTCGAAGGGGTCGCCGCCACTCGCCGGCGGAATCGCGACGCCACCGCCCGCGAACGGGTCGGGGAGGTTGCGGGGCGGTTCCTCGGCCTCCTCGTGCTGGTCGCGGCGGAAGTCCTCGTCCCCGTGGTGCGCCCGCCGGTCGTCCGGTTCGCCGACGGTGTCCTGGACGACCGGTCGGGGAGGCTCCTCGTGGTCGTGCGGGTGCGCCATCAGCAGCGCCCCCAGCAGGTACGCGCAGGCCTGGTTCACCTGACCGAAGTGGACCTCGTCGTACCGCTCACCGTGCTCCGACCAGAAGACCGACCAGGTCTCCTCCTCGCCGGCGACGTCCTCGCGGAGCAGGCACCAGACGTCCTCCTCGACGACGCCGACCCGGAAACCCTCCGGGTCGACCCCGAGGTCGCTCAGCCGCTGCCGCAGCTGCTCGATGCTCGCCTCGTCCTCGATCGCCGCCGCCTCGGCCTCGTCGTCCAGACCGTCCGCGTCGTAGTGCCGGTCGTCCCGGAACGGCTCAGAACCGTGGTCGCGCTCGTAGTCGTGCTGGTGTTCGTAACCCCCCGGGTCCTGGTAGGGCTGGCCGCCGTCGAAGCCGGGCTGCTCCTGGAACGCGCCGGCACCGCTCCCGTCCTGGTAGCCCGCCTGGTCGTCGGGGCGCGGCGAGGGGTCGTGGTCCTCGGCCGGCTGGTGGTGGACCGGGTCCTGGTAGGACTGCTCCGGGAAGGGCTGCTGGTCCTGGTAGGACTGTTCCGGGAATCCCGGGGTCTCCTCGTAGCGCTGGCCGTACCGCTCGTCCGGGTAGCCGGGGTCCCGGTACGCGGGTTCCTCGTCGAATTCCGAGTAGTACCCGCCCGACTCGGCGGGCGCCTCGACCGGCTGGTCCTCGATCCGCTCGTGCTGCTGACGCGCGCCCTCCGGGGTGGAGGGTCGCTGTCCTGGTCCGTCGTGGCCTTCCGGACCGGACGGGTCCGTCGCCGCCGGCAGGATGCCCGTGGCCGCGTCCTGGAGGTCGTCGCGGAACCCCCCGCCGTGGCCGAGGGGGAAGTCCGGGACGGGCTGCTGCTCGCGCTGGGCCGCCGCCCGCGTCTCCGGCATCCGCTGGTGCAGCAGCGCCGCGGCGGCCGCCAGCACGTCCTCACCGACCGGGGGGAGCTCGAACCGCTGGGAGCGCACGTGGTCCACCAACTCGGGCACCGGCGGGACACCGTGGCGGCGGAGGTGGTAGCCGACCGCCGCCGACCAGATCCACCGACCGTCGGTGTGCCAGCTCGCCGGTACGGTCGCCCGCCCGTCCGCCCCGAAGGGATCCGGGGTGGGGTTCCGGGTGTCCAGGACCACGGGGGCGTGGTCGAGGTAGGCGAGGAGGACCTCGCGGTCCGCCGGGTCCACGGCCGCCCTGTTGATCATCGGGCGGCCGTCCTCCCTGGTGCCGTCGAAGACACGGGCGACGGAGAAGCCCCCGTCCCCGGCCGCGTCGCCGGGCCGGTCGGGCTCCTGCGCTGACTCCGCGCGGCGGCCGTGCTGGTAGCCGTTGTTCTCGTGTTGGTACCCGTTGTTCGGTGGGCCACCGAAGCCGTTGTTCTGGTGCTGCTCCTCGGCCCTCGGCGCCGCCTGCCCACCGTCCATGGTGTACGAACGCAGTTCCTCGACCACCGAACCGGGCAGCAGGTCGGTCGCGTCCTCCCGGACGAGCTCCGCGGCCTGGGTGGGATCGCCGAGCTGGGGGACGCCACGCCGGGGAGCGTCCTCACCGGACGGACGTGACGAGGTGCCCAAGCGCTGCCGCAGCCAGTCCGGGATGTGTTCCTCGGCGCGGGGGAAGCGTTGGAGCTCCTCGCGGTACACCGCGTCGGGCAGCGGCGGGTCCCAGCCCGGCTCCTGGTTCAGGTTGACGTCGATCCGGTAGTTGGACGGCCGCTCCACCACGTAGAAGGCGGAGAGCCAGGTGCCGACACCTGGCCGGTACATGCCGTGCCGCAGCTGGTCGAACAGGGGAGCGCACTCGGCGGGCGGTTCCCAGCCCTGTGACTCGCCGTCGGGTCCGACGACCTCTCCGACCGTCTCGGCTCGTTGGCCGGCAGCGCGGTATTCCACCCGGATGCGCTGCCACCCGGGCGGAGCGGCGCCCAACACCGCGACGCCGATCTTTCGCGCGAGCGCTGCCTGATCTTCCGGACTGTTCGCCGTCGGACGGGACATAGCTACATCCTCTCTGACGGAGCCGGAGTCGTGGTCCGGGGTGGGCGGAAACAACGGCTGAGACTACGCCCACCTGGCGGGCCGAAAACACCGCTGTCGCTGGTAACCACGCGTGCTGTTCCGCATACAACGCTGCCGGTGACGAGGCTCGTCGGATCGGGCGAGGCCACCGCTCGATCGGGGTCGCCCGAACGGTGTGCGGTCGTGCAACAACATGAACCGTAACGAGCATGACCGGTGCTTTCGGACGGTTCGGGGCGCCGCCGAGGAATGGGGACGACCGCCCTCCCCACCGCGCGGCCAGCGATGTTCGCCGGTCGGCTCCTGCGGGCGGGCTCACCTGTGCGGGCGACTGACGACCCGGGTGCCCACCCTCCCGGCGGGCGGGACGGCCCGAAGGTGTTCGCGCAGAGCGCAGCGCGCGGAGCGGAGCGCGGGGCAGGAGCGGTGTTCCGAAGTCGGAGACCTGCCGCGTCCGTCCCGTGGTCCCCGGGCTCCCCGGTCGCCTTGACTCGGCTCGCGCGGACGAGGACCTGACCGGTGGCCGGAGACCACCTCGTAGCCCGGCCGCGCCCGCCCGCCGGAAAAGCCGATGTGCCGCGGTGGCGTCTGGTGCACGCTGGCCTGGTGCTCGCTCCCTACCGGCGACTCGCCGACGTGCCAGGTGTCCTCAGTCTGCTGCTCTGGTCGCTGCTGGGGCGGTTGTACCAACCGGGAGTCCCCATCGCGCTCACGTTCCTCGTCGCGGACTGGGCCGGTTCCTACCTGGTCGCCGGTCTCGTGACAGGAGCCCTCACGGCCGGCCAGGTGGTGGCGGGACCGCTGCGCGGTCGGGCCGCCGACCACGGTTCGGTTCCTCGACTGCTGCTGGTGACCGGGCTGGTGTACGCGGGCGGGCTGGCGGCGCTCTCGTGGTGGCCGGCGGACTGGTGGTACGCCGCCCCGCTCGTGGCGTTCGTCACCGGGTGCTTCATGCCGCCCGTGACCCAGGTGAGCAGGGCGGTGTGGGCCAGCATCCCCGAGCGGACCGCGCGGGAGGCCGCCTACGCCGTGGAGGCGACGCTCCAGGAACTGCTCTTCGTGGTCGCCCCGGTGCTGGCGGCGATGGTCGTCGCGGTCGTCAGCCCGATGGCGGCGGTGCTGCTCTGCGCCGCCCTCGCCCTGGTCGGGGTGGCGGGGTTCGCGTTCGCCGCGAGCCGGACGGAGCTCCTCTCGGCGCGCGCCTCGTTGACCCACCGGTCGGCGAGGGCGAGTGGTTCGGTGTTCCGGGTGCCCAGGCTCCGGGGTTCGCTCGTGATGGGGTTCGCCTTCGTCGCCTCCGTGATCGCGATCGACCTGCTCATCGTCGCATGGGCCCGGGATCGGGGCACGCCGGCCCTGGCGGGGTTGCTGGCCGCCGCGTGGGGGGCGGGTTCACTGGTGGGCGGGTTCGTGGCCGGGGGGCTCCGCGGCGAGCCCCGGCTGTGGCTGCGGATCGGCGCGGTCCTGGGTGGGCTGGCGGCGATCAGCCTGGTGCTGCCCCCCGTCCACCCCGATCCCTCCCCGTGGCTGCTGGCCGGGGTGCTGGTGGTCAGCGGGCTGGCGATCGCGCCAGCCCTGGCCGCGATGAACGGTCTGGTGGGGCGGATCGCCCCTGCCGGGAGGCAGGCCGAGGTGTTCGGCTGGTTCGCGGCCGCGACCACGGCGGGCGGAGCCCTGGCCAGTGTGGTCACCGGGTGGTTGCTCGACGCCGCCAACCCGTCGGTGACGGCGGCGGTCGCGGCGTCCTGGTGCCTCGTCGCGGTGTTACTCGCGCGACATCTGACCCGGCCGTCGCGGGAGGCCGGTCCGGACATGGCGCAGTATGAGCGGACGTGACGACTGAACCCCCCACCGCCGGGAACGGCCAGCCCTCTCGTCTCCTCGCGCTGGGCATCGCCGGCGCGGTGGTCGCCGGACTGGGCATGGCGGCCCAGTCGCGGGTCAACGGGGAACTGGCGGGCCGGCTGGGGAGCGGGGTCGCGGCGGCCGTGGTGTCCTTCGGGACCGGTCTCCTGCTCGTCGCCCTCTTCGCCCTGGCGTCTCCCACCGCGCGCCGGGGCCTGGGACGTGTGCTCGCGGCGCTGCGCTCCGGCGGCGGTTCGCCCGGTTCCTCGTCGTCCCGGCCTCGCGACACCACCGGTTCCGGTGCTCGGGCACCGTCACCAGCGGCCCCCGGCGAACCGAGGTTGCGGTGGTGGCACTGCCTCGGCGGGCTGTGCGGGGCCTTCCTGGTGCTCAGCCAGGGGCTGACCGTCGGGAGCGTGGGAGTTGCGGTGTTCACGGTCGCGGTGGTCGCCGGACAGGTCACCTCGGGGATGGTCGTGGACCGGCTGGGTGTCGGGCCGGGCGGGAAACGCCCGGTGACGTGGTTGCGGATGGTGGGCGCGGTGATCGCGCTGTGCGCCGTCGTGATCGCGATGTCCGGGGAGTTGAGCGACCCCTCCCGGCTCGGGCTGGCCGTGCTGCCCGCGCTGGCCGGCGTGGCCATCGCCTGGCAGCAGGCGGTGAACGGCCAGGTCGGCGTGGTGGCCCGGTCTCCGCTGCCGCCGACGCTGGTGAACTTCGTGGTCGGTCTGACTGGTCTGCTGGTCGCGTTGGCCGTTCTGCTCGTCCTCGGTGACCGGCCGGCCCCGTTGCCGGCCGAGCCCGTGCTCTACGTCGGCGGGCCGCTCGGCGTGCTCTTCATCGCGATCGGCGCGGTGGCGGTCCGCCACACCGGCGTGCTGGTGTTCGCGATGAGCGCGGTCGCCGGCCAGCTTTCCGGGGCCGTCCTGCTGGACCTGGTGTTGCCGGCCACGGACGGGCCGATGTCGGTGGCGACCCTGGCTGGCAGCGCGCTGACACTGCTCGGCGCGGTCCTGGCGGTGGTGCCCGGCCGAACCCGGCGGGGTCGGGGTCTGGAACGATAGGCCCGTGAGCGCCACGATCCTCGACGGCAAGGCCACCAGGAACACGATCTTCGCGGAGTTGCGGCAGCGGGTCGACGCGCTGCGCGCTCGCGGGGTGACACCGGGGCTCGCGACGGTCCTCGTCGGCGATGACCCCGGGTCGCACGCGTACGTCCGGGGCAAGCACCGGGACTGCGCGAAGGTGGGGATCGAGTCGATCCGCGTCGACCTCCCGGCCACGGCGAGCCAGGGCGAGGTCGAGGCGGCCGTCGACGAGCTGAACGCCGACCCGGCCTGCACGGGGTACCTCGTGCAGCTGCCGTTGCCGGGGCGGCTGGATGCCGGGACGGTGTTGGAGCGCATCGACCCCGCCAAGGACGCCGACGGCCTGCAGCCGGTCAACCTCGGCCGGTTGGTGCTCGGCGAGCCGGGGCCGCTGCCGTGCACCCCCCGGGGCATCGTCGAGTTGTTGCGCCGCTACGACGTGCCGCTCGCCGGGGCGAACGTGGCCGTGGTCGGCCGAGGGGTCACGGTCGGGCGCCCGCTGGGGCTGCTGTTGACCCGCCGCTCGGAGAACGCCACGGTCACCCTCTGCCACACCGGAACCCGGGACCTGGACGCGGAGCTGCGGCGCGCCGACGTGGTCGTGGCCGCCGCCGGCGTTCCCGGGCTGGTCCGGCCGGACAGCATCAAGCCGGGGGCGGCGGTCCTCGACGTCGGCATCACCCGCACGGCCGAGGGCCTGGTGGGTGACGTCGCGCCGGAGACGCGGGAGACCGCCGGGTACCTGGCGCCGATGCCGGGCGGGGTCGGTCCGATGACCAGGGCCATGCTGTTGCTGAACGTGGTGGAGGCCGCCGAGCGGGCGGCGGACCGCGCGTGAGCGGTCGCCCCAAGGGGCGGGCGACGGCGCCCCAGTTCTCCTTCCTGCTGGTGATCGCCGTGGTGGTGCTCGGCTTCGTCCGGGTGTTCATGGGGCACTGGCGGGAGGGGTCCGTGCTCTTGGGCGGCGCGCTCCTGCTGGCCGCCGGGCTGCGGGTCCTGTTGGCCGACGAGCAGGCCGGCCTGTTGAAGATCCGGGGTCGCGGGGTGGACGTGCTGCTCTACGGCCTGTTGGGCGGCATGGTGGTGCTGGTCGCCCTGACCATCGAGGGTGGCCCGCTGGGCTGACGCGGGAGCGCGGACCTCGACCCGCCCCGCCCCGCCGCGCCCCGCCCAGCCCCGCCCCGCCGCGCCGCGCCCCGCGGACCCTTCCACCGGGAGACGCCGAGCCCGGCATGGCCGGCCTCGCAGCCCATCCTCAGGTGCCCCGCTCCTGGTCGGCCACCAACACGATCTTCCCGTGCACGCCGCCCCGGCTCAGGATCCGCAACGCGTCGGCCGCCCGCGACATCGGGTGCCGGGAGTGGACCACCGGCGTGAGGGTGCCCGCCGCGAGCAGACCGAGCACGGTGCCCAGGTCCTCGCGGAACCTCCGCCCGGGACGCACGTAGTAGAGGGAGACCCGGCGCCGCCGGGTGAGCCGTGGTTCGCCGAGCGTGTTCCACCACAGCAACCCGCCGAGCATCCGCAGGTAGGGGCGCAGGGGCCCGCCCTCGTCGCGCAGCGTCGCCGCCGACCCGTAGCTGACGACCCGTCCGCCCGGCGCGAGCAGGGCGCGTGACCGGGCGACGCTCCGGGGCCCGAGGTGGTCGAACACGGCGTGGTAGCCGTGCGGTGCGTGGCGGCGGAGCCGTTCGGTGAGGTCGGGGGAGCGGTAGTCGACGGGAACGACGCCCTCGGCTCGGAGCGCTTCCTGGTTCGCCTCCGACGCGGTGCCCACGACCGTCGCGCCCGCCTGCCGGCACAGTTGGGCGAGCAGACCGCCCACGCCGCCGGTCGCCCCGTGCACGAGCACCGTCTGGCCCGGACCCACCGGTGCGCTCCGATGCGCCAGCTGCCAGGCGGTCACGCCGTTGGTCACCAGGGCGACGGCGTCTCCCGAGTCCACCCCGGCGGGAACCGGGACGACCTCGGAGGCCGGGAGCACCACCTCGTCCGCCCAGGCCCCGGTGCGGGGCATGGCCGCGACCCTGTCGCCCGGCGCGAGGCCGGCGACCTCCGGCCCCACGGCGGTGATCCGGCCGACCAGGTCGTAACCGGGCACGAAGGGGAAGCGGGGTTGCATCGGGTAGCGGCCGCGCAGCATCTGCACTTCGGCGAAGGCGACTCCGCTCGCCTCCACCCGGATGCGCACCTCGCCCGTGCCGGGCCCGGGCACCTCCCGCTCGCGGGCGACCAGACGTTCCGGGCCGCCGAGCCCGCTCAGTTCCATCTGCCTGACCATGCTGCCTCACATTAGCTATTGCTTGTTACGTTCGTTAGAACCTGTAACCAAAGAATGCGCCAGTTACCCTGGGGCTGTCAAGCGCGGGTCGCCGCGCCCGTCATCGGCAGTAGTGAGGAGACCCGTCGTGCCCGAGGCCGCGAGCCCGTCGTCCCGACGCCCGCCCCGTGCCCGCTACCGGGAACTGACCCTGCGGGAGATCAAGGACCTGGCGTGGGAGCAGGTCGCGGAGGGCGGCGGAGCGGCGCTCTCGCTGAACTCGATCGCCCGCCGGATGGGCCTGACAGGCCCCGCCCTGTACCGGTACTTCGCCAACCGCGACGCCCTGCTGACCGAGCTGGTGCGCGAGGGCTACCGGGGGCTGGCCGAGGCCGTCGACGCGGCCGTGCCCGGGGCGGGCGAGGCCGACCCCGAACTCCGCCTGCGCGCCTTCGTCCACGCGCTCTGGACGTGGAGCGCGGAGATGCCGCACCGGTACCTGCTCCTGTTCGGGACGCCGGTGCCCGGGTACGCGGCCCCCGAGGACACCTTCGAGCAGGCGTTCCGCCCGATGGCCGTGCTGTTCGACGTCCTGGCGGAGCTCCCGCCCGGCCCGGCCGAGACGAGGGCGGTCAGCGGCGGACCGCTCCGGGACCAGCTCGCCGGCTGGGTGGACGCCCGCGGGGGCGAGCCCCTCCCGCCGGAGGTGGCCCTGCGGGCGGTCCGGTGCTGGGCACGACTCCACGGCCTCATCAGCCTCGCGCTGGTCGGGCAGTTCACCGCCACCGGAGTGGACCCCGAGGAGGTGCTGCGGGTGGAACTCGACGCCCTGCTCGCCGGCCACTGAGGACTCGGTGGCACCCTCGTGCGCCAGCGGCACTCCGGCGGCGCGGAGGTCGGACGAGGCGTTCCCCCGTGCGGCGGTGGACCCCCACTCCCGGTGGAGACCCTGCTCACCACCGGGGGTTCCGCCGCCCGCCGGCTTGGTAATCTCCCAGCGCGCCGGCCCCTGCCGGCGCGCGGTCCCGGTGCCGTGGCCGTCGCCGAACAGGTGATTCCGGGTTGGCTCACGACGAACGTGACGTCGCCGTGCCCGCCCAGCGTCGCGCCCGGGGAACCCACCCAAGACGCGGATCGGGAGGACCCCCCAAGTGGCACGTTCCGGTAAGGTCGCCGTCGTCGGCGCCGGCTTCTACGGCTCCACCACGGCCCAGCGGTTGGCCGAGTACGACATCTTCGAGACCGTGGTGCTCACCGACATCCTGGAAGGCAAGCCCGAGGGGCTCGCCCTGGACATGAACCAGTCCCGGGCCGTCGAGGGTTTCGAGACCAGGGTCGTCGGGCAGACCACCGGCCCCAAGGGCGAGGGCTACGAGGCCATCGCCGGCGCCGAGATCGTGATCATCACGGCCGGTCTTCCCCGCAAGCCGGGCATGAACCGGATGGACCTCATCGAGACCAACGCCAAGATCGTCCGGCAGGTCTCGGAGAACGTCGCCAAGCACGCGCCCGAGGCCGTCGTCATCGTCGTCTCCAACCCGTTGGACGAGATGACCGCCCTCGCCCAGATCGCCACCGAGTTCCCGAAGAACCGGGTGCTCGGCCAGGCCGGCATCCTCGACACCGCGCGGTTCACGAACTTCGTGGCCGAGGAGCTGGACGTGCCGGTGGGTTCCGTGACCACCCTGACGCTGGGCTCGCACGGCGACACCATGGTGCCGGTGCCCTCCGCGTCCTCGGTCGACGGGACGCCCCTGACCGAGGCGCTGCCGGCCGAGAAGGTGGAGGAACTGGTCACCCGCACCCGCAACGGTGGCGCGGAGGTGGTCGCGCTGCTCAAGACCGGGTCCGCCTACTACGCTCCCTCGGCCGCCGCCGCCCGGATGGCCAAGGCGGTGCACGAGGACTCCGGTGAGGTCCTGCCGGTGTGCGCGTGGGTCGACGGTGAGTACGGGATCTCCGGCGTCTACCTGGGCGTGACCGCCGAGCTGGGCAGGGAGGGCGTGCGCAAGGTGGTCGAGCGCGACCTCACCGACACCGAGCTCGCCGCGCTGAAGGAGGCCGCCGAGGCCGTCCGCGCGAAGCAGGCCGACGTCCAGAGCCTCTGAACACGCTCTCGGGGTCGCTCGATCGGCCCCGAGCGGGGAAGGTCGGCGTCGTCCTCCTGGGGGCGACGCCGACGTGCTCGGTGCCGCCGTGGCCACGGCCCGCCAGCCGGCGAAGACCGCGGCCCGGGTCAGCCGTGCTCGGGCATGGGGGGCTCGACGAGGCAGTCCGCCCCCGGGAACATCAGGGCCTCGCTCCCGTCGGGGAACCGGACCAGGTAGGGCGGTTCGCCCTCCGGGCCGCGCACCTCGACGATCTCGCCGGTGCGGTCCTGCTGGCCCACGGTCCTGCTGTGCATGTGCAGCCGGTCGCCTACATCCGCTCGCATCGCTGGTCACCTCCGCCATCCAGGCTACGGAAGTGACCGGCGCGACGCAGGCCGGTGGCGAGGGGATCGGGACGACCACCCCTCGCCAGGCCGCGAACCACCGACCGAACCACGGTGGGCACGGGTCAGAGACAGGCGTCCCGCAGCACCTGGACCTGGTTCTCGACGGTCTCGACGGTGTCCGACCCCACGCCGTTCTCCGCCAGGTTGGCCGCCGAGTCGCTCATCTCCCGCAGCGCGTTGGCCACGTCCTCGTCGGTGGTCTCGGCCGCCAGGGTCGCCAGCTCCTCGGCGCGCTCCCGTGCCTGCTGAGCGGTCTCCTCCGGATTCGAGACCGCGTTGCCGACCGACTCGAAGAAACCGACGATGCCCAGCGCCTCGGCGCAGGTGGTCGCCTTGTTGATCTGCTGTTGGCCCTGCTCCAGTTGTTCACGCCCCTGGTCGATGGCGTTGCTCAGCTCCTGTTGGGCTTCCTGGACCTCTCCGCAGCCCACCAGCAGCGCGCCGAGCGCCAGGGCGCTCACGCCCACGCCCACCGCGCGCCGGGCCCTGCCGGCCGACGACCTCACGCTCAACCTCATGTGCGTTTCCTCCGCCCTCGGTTCGGGCCGGACTCGCGGCCCGTAGCGCACGTTACCGAGGGTGACGCGAAGTTGTCGTGGGCTCCGGCCGGCAGGACCGCCCTGGGCAGCGGGTTCGGCTGTCAGCTGAACCGGACGTCCGAGCAGGCGTAGAAGGCGTTCCCGGTGTCAGCGATGTCCCACACCGCCAGGATGACGTGGTGACCGCTCTTGTTCGGCAGGGTTCCGCTGTGCGCGAAGACCGACGGCGGCCGCTGGCCGCCGTAGTCGAGGCTGAGGAACGGCGCCGGCTCCAGCTGGGCCCGGCTCAGCGGCTGGTTCGGGTTCCAGCCGTCGCGCGTCACGAAGTACCGCCACGAGCTGGTGGCGTGCGAGACGCTGATCTGCCACCGGAACTCGTGGTTCGCTCCGCTGGTGAGCGGGGTCGTCGGCCACCCCGCCCCTCGTGGGTCGTCGAGCTGGGAGAACCGGCCGTTGCCGCCGGCGCAGATGGTGCCGTCCGCCGGGCCCGAGGCGGGGAACCCCTTCGGACCCTCAACGCTTTGGGGCTCCCACTGGATCTCGCCGCAGCCGGTGACGGCGCCGGACGCACAGTGGTCCTGGCGGCTGGCGGGGTTCTGGGTCCAGCCATGGCCCTGCGCGGTTCCGGCGAACGCGGTGACGCCGAGGAGGGGGAGAAGACCAAGCAGTGCCGCTCCGGCCGCACGCCGGATTCGTTGAGTGAACATGTGGTGAGCACTCCCTTCGACAGGTGCTGGCATTCCGCACGCTACGGAGGAAAATTCCCCACCAACAGATCCGATCCGAGGAAAGATTGCGCTGTTCGGGTGGTCGTCGCTGGTGTCTCCCCGTATTGGGAAAAAGGGTGGCGGAACACTTCCGGTCGCGCTCGGCCGGTTGTTCGTCGCGGCCTCAAACGAAGGGTTCGTCGAACGGATCGACGAACTGGTGGGACGGAAATGTGCCCGCCACCAGCACCGATGGTCGAGCGGTGCCGCTAGCGGTTCAGGATCCCCAACTCGGCGAGCCACGGGGCCGCCCCCGTTCGGTAGAGGACGATGGCCGAGAGAATGGTCGCGGCGACCGTGAGCAGTGGCAGTACGACGACCATTTCCACCTTGCTCCCGGTGCTCATTCGGAAGGCCTTGGGTAACCGGACCGGATACCAGGTCTTCCATTTGATGGGCACCGGCCAGAACATCGAACAGCCCTGCTGGGTGATCGCGTCCCCCAGGTAGTGCGCCGTGCAGCCCAGGATCACCGCGACGCCGAACACCGCCGGGTTGTGCGGTTCGGTGCCGGCCCAGGCCCAGCAGAGCACGGTCAGCACCAACGAGGCCACCGTGATCAGGGTGGCGTCCCGGCGGGGGCACCACTGGTGCATGATCCCCCGGATCGCCAACCCGGCGAAGACGAACATCAGGACGGCGAGGGCCCCGCCGTCGCTGGCCTGGACGACGGCCGTCGTCACGACCCCCATCAGCAGGGCGAACACGAGGGTGTGGGTCAGCCCCCGGTGGCCGCCGTCCCGGTTGGAGTCCTTCTTCGTCTTGGTGACCTTGTAGACCCAGCCGCTGATGGTGTTCACGGCGGCCGAGACGCCCCTGCTGGCCGAGCCGAAGGTGCGGGCCACCGTCGAGTTGGGGTGGTCGATGTCGGGGAGGAGCGCGGCTCCCGAGGCCAGGGTGGCCCCGACCACCCAGGTCTTCGGGGACAGCTGGCCTATGCTGTGCGTGTTGGCCAGGGCCGTCACCGCTGCCCAGGTGGCCAGCCCGCTGATGGCGTGTGTCGGCCCCGTCGCCATGTGCCCTCCCGAAGATCACCCGATCTTGGGAGGTTAGAGGGTCCGCGAGACACGCCCGGCACGGGTCGTCGGCACCGGGTGTCGTCGACGTGGAGCGGGCGGCGAGCCGTCAGACCGAACCGTGATTCGTGGACGACGCCCTGTCCAGCACCGCACGTATACCAGTACGCTTGTACCGCTTGGACGGTACGCGGTGACACGGGAGAGGAGCGCTCCGGCGCCATGAGCAGCAAGATCAAGGTAGAGGGCAAGGTCGTCGAGCTCGACGGCGACGAGATGACCAGGATCATCTGGCAGTTCATCAAGGACAAGCTCGTCCACCCCTACCTGGACGTCGACCTTGAGTACTACGACCTGGGCATCGAGAGCCGGGACGCCACCGACGACCAGATCACGGTCGACGCGGCCAACGCGATCAACAAGCACGGGGTGGGCGTCAAGTGCGCCACCATCACGCCGGACGAGGCGCGGGTCGAGGAGTTCGGCCTGAAGAAGATGTGGCGGAGCCCGAACGGCACCATCCGCAACATCCTCGGTGGCGTCGTCTTCCGCGAGCCGATCATCATCTCGAACATCCCCCGGCTGGTGCCGGGCTGGACGCAGCCGATCATCATCGGCCGGCACGCCCACGGCGACCAGTACAAGGCCAGTGACTTCAAGGTCCCCGGCCCGGGCACCGTCACCATCACCTACACCCCGGAGGGTGAGGGCGAGCCGATCGAGCTGGAGGTCGCGAACTTCCCGGAGGGCGGCGGCGTCGCCCTCGGCATGTACAACTACCGGAAGTCGATCGAGGACTTCGCTCGCGCGTCCTTCTCCTACGGCCTGCAGCGCGGCTACCCGGTCTACATGTCGACCAAGAACACCATCCTCAAGGCCTACGACGGCATGTTCAAGGACGTGTTCGCCGAGATCTTCGAGAAGGAGTTCAAGGCCGAGTTCGACGCCAAGGGCCTCACCTACGAGCACCGCCTCATCGACGACATGGTGGCCGCCGCCATGAAGTGGGAGGGCGGCTACGTGTGGGCCTGCAAGAACTACGACGGTGACGTGCAGTCCGACACGGTGGCGCAGGGCTTCGGCTCCCTCGGTCTGATGACCTCCGTGCTGATGAGCCCCGACGGGCGCACCGTCGAGGCCGAGGCCGCCCACGGCACGGTGACCCGGCACTACCGGCAGCACCAGCAGGGCAAGCCCACCTCCACGAACCCGATCGCCTCGATCTTCGCCTGGACCCGGGGCCTGGCCCACCGGGGCAAGCTGGACAACACCCCCGAGGTCGTCGGCTTCGCGCAGACGCTGGAGAAGGTCGTCATCGAGACCGTCGAGAGCGGCAAGATGACCAAGGACCTCGCCCTCCTGGTCGGCGGCGACACGCCGTTCCAGACCACCGAGGAGTTCCTGGCGACCCTGGACGAGAACCTGGCCAGGAAGGTCGCCGCCTGACCGAGGGCACGACGCCCCCTCCGGCACGGCACCCGAGTCGGCCCCCGAACCCCCACGGGTTCGGGGGCCGACGGCGTTCCCGCTCCTCCAGGACGGCCACGCACGCCGCGCCCGCCCCCGCGCACCCGCCCGGCGTCCGAGCCGTGGACCCCCGAACGAGTGGATTCGGCGGGAGTGGGTCGGTAGTGGCCGCCGAGGTGACCCAACCTGGAACCGCGGTTCTCTGACGGGCGACCTGGTGGATCGGGGGATGGTCGAGGTGGTGTCGAAGCGGGTGTGGGCTCTGGTGGGAGCGACGGTCCTCGGGGTCGGTGTCATCGTCATGGACCAGAGCGGGGACGGGGCGGCCCACCAGGAACGCCGGCTGCGGCCCCTGTTCGGCAGCCCCTGCGAGTACGAGGTGGTGGCCGGTCACTCCCCGGTCCGAGCGGGGCCGGCGCACGACGAGCCCACCATCGGTGGCCTCGACCGGGGAGTGGTGACCGGCACCCAGGAGACGGTGGAGAACGGCTTCCGCAAGCTGGGCAACGGCCGGTGGATCGACGACGGAGACCTGCGGCACGTCTCCGGGGAGCTGTGCCGCTGACCCCCGCGCCGGTCACCCCACTGGTGCCGGCCGCGCGCCCGGGTGTGACATACCCCCTGGTCGGGGGCCCTCCGCCCGGCGACCTACCGTGGCGTCCGATCGGTGTTCAGCGACGTCCTCGACTCGCGACCGGACGCGCGCACAGCGCTACGGCACGGCCCGGCCGCCGAACCGCACGGACGAGCGCCACCAGTTCGCGGCCGCGCCGCGTGCGCCGCCGGTCCCCGCTCGACGACGGCAGCCGCGGGTGACGGTCACGGGTTGACGCGCTGGTTCGGCTCGACGCACGGTCGAGGCGGATGCTGGCCGGTGAGCGAGCGGATCGCTCGGGCCCAGCACGCGGACAGAGGGCCGGGCGCACCGGCGGGCGACGGAGCCACCTCCGCGTCCTGGAGGGTTCGTCGCGACCTCGGGCTCCGGCCGATCAGAGGCCGAGTGACCACCGGAGCTGGCTGTCCGGCGCGTCGAGCCACACGTCGTGCGTGCCATCCTGTTGAACCGTGAGCCCGTACCGGTCCGAGGTCGGCTTGCCAGCGTCGAGCCACCAGGAGTACGCCGCGTCCACTTCGTCCCACAGTCGGCGGGGGCCACGCTGCCGGACCTCGAACGCGTCGGCACCACGCACCATCGCTACCCGTGCCCACGACCGAGAACCCGCGTCGTGGAACTCGATCATCCGGTGGTCGTCGTCCAGGTCTTCCACGGTGAGATAGCAACTCGGCACCCGGAGCCCGATCGTGAGGGCCGCACGAGGGAACGCGGTCACCTCGAACAGTTCACGTCCGCCGAGTGTGGTCACGCTCCTGTCCGCCTCGCGTGCCTCGTCATCGGTGGGGTCGAGGTAGACCCGTCGCTGGTGGCGAACACGCATGAACGCCAGGCTCACACCCAACCGGCCGGCCGCCGAGCCGTCCTCGTGGACTTCCAGCCGGGTCAGCGCGTCATCCCCGTAGTCGGTACCCCACGGGCTCACGATCACGCCGCCTGGCCGTGTCTGGTCGATCCACGATCGAGGGATCCTCCGGACCGAAGCCGTGCAGATCACGCGGTCGTACGGGGCACCGGGTGGGTACCCCTCGGTGCCGTCCGCCGTCGCCACGACGGGGCGATGGCCAGCACGAGTCAGCGCACGGCGTGCGGTGTCGGCGAGGACAGGGTCCACCTCGACCGACACCACGTGCCCGCCCTTCCCGACGCGCTCGGACAGCAGAGCGGCGTTCCAGCCGGTACCGGTCCCGATCTCCAGGACCCGGTGGCCCTCGCGCACGTCGAGATGGTCGAGCATGGCGGCGACCAGCGACGGTTGACTGCACGAGCTGGACGGCTGGAGACCGACCTCGCCGGGCCGCGTCTGACCGTCATCTACCTGAGTGACAACCGGTTCGTCCTGCTCGACCAGAGCACGCCAGCGGGTTTCGTCGTCCTCGCGGGTCACCGAGGTGAAGCCGTCCGAGGTGGGGTCCTCGACCCACACCACGGCCGGGATGAACCGCTCACGTGGCACGGGCAACCGTTCGCGCCATTCGGTCACGGTCACCTACTCCTTGTCGTCGCCGTCGTGCTTGTTGCCGTCATCCTTCTCCCCCCAGTTCTCCCACTTGTCCGGCTGCGGTTCGCCCTGTCCATCTCGGTCCGCGTCGCGTTTGCCCATCTCGGCTCCTCCTGTCGCTGAATGATCGCCGCTTCAGACTGCCGGAACGCGGTATCGCCGTGGAAGACATCAGGCCGGAGCGAGTTATGCGACAACGCGACTACGCGAGAACGCGACTATGCGAGAACACGACTATGCGAGAACACGACTGGAACCTTGCCCAGATCGACGCCGTGAGCGGCCTCGACGCGCCGAACACCAGCCGGCTGGAGGCAGGGCACCGACGGAGACCTGCGGCACGTCTCCGGGGAGCTGTGCCGCTGACCCCCGCGCCGGTCACCCCACTGGTGCCGGCCGCGCGCCCGGGTGTGACATACCCCCTGGTTGGGGGCCCTCCGCCCGCCTCGGGTGGCTTGTAGTCTCGCGGAGTGCTGACGGTATCCACGGTCAACGTCAACGGTCTCCGCGCCGCCGCCAAGAAGGGCTACCAGGAGTGGCTGGCCACGACCTCGGCGGACGTGATCTGCCTCCAGGAGGTGCGGGCGAACCCGGAGGACCTGCCGGCGGCGATCCGCACACCCGAGGGCTGGCACACCGTGCACGCCGAGTCCGACCAGAAGGGGCGGGCCGGTGTGTCACTGCTCAGCCGCCAGGCACCGGAGGCGGTGCGCGTCGGCTTCGGTGACAGCGAGTTCGACCGGTCGGGCCGTTACGTGGAGATCGAGTTCCCCGGTCTCGTCGTCGCCAGTCTCTACCTGCCCAGCGGTGAGGTGGGCACCCCTCGGCAGGACGAGAAGGAACGGTTCATGGAGTCCTTCTACGCCTACCTGGTGGAGCGGCGGGAGAAGAGTGAGGCCAGTGGTCAGGAGGTGCTGGTGTGCGGTGACTGGAACATCGCGCACCAGGAGATCGACCTGAAGAACTGGAAGGCCAACCGGAAGGCGGCGGGGTTCCTCCCCGAGGAGCGGGCCTGGCTCGGCCGGGTGTTCGACGAGGCCGGGTACGTGGACGTCCACCGGCGGTCGCACCCGGAGGGGCCCGGCCCGTACACCTGGTGGTCCTACCGGGGGCGGGCCTTCGACAACGACTCCGGGTGGCGCATCGACTACCAGGTGGCCACCCCGGGCCTCGCGGAGCGGGCCACCTCCGCCGTCGTGGAGCGGGCGGCCAGCCACGTCGAACGCTGGAGCGACCACGCCCCCGTCACCATCACCTACGACTGGTCGGTCGACTGACGGGCATCCCGCGCGGGTACGGCCTGGCCGTACCCGCCGTTGGTCGGGACGGGCCGCCGTCGACCTCCCCCACACCGGTCCCGCCGGCTCGACGAGCCCTCGGTCACCGCAGGAGCAGGACCACGAGCGAGGCCACCGCGAAGCCGAGGAACAGGGCGGGGAAGGCGATGTTGTGGAGGACACGGGCGCGGACGTGGGCCACGATCGCGCCCAGGTAGAACAGCACCAGCCCGGTGGCAGCCGCCACCCCGAGCCACCCCAGGCCGAGGAGGCCGAGGACCAGGCCGAGCGCGCCTGCGGCCTTCAGGGTCGCCAGGGCCGGCAGCCACCGCTCCGGGACCCCGACCTCCGCCGAGTTCGCGAGGACGAACCGGGCACGAGCGAAGTCGGCGACGGCGATCCCCAGGTTGAGCGCGACCGTGATCGCGACGACCAGCACGCCCAGCGCCGCCGTCACCTCCCCACCTCGGTCCGCCCCGCGACCCGGTAGAGGCCCGGCGTGGCGGTGGCGATCCTCGACACCTGACGCGCGTACGCGGCGGCGTCCGGGTCGTTCTGGGTCGCGGCGGCGTCCTCGGCGGCTCGCCAGCTCGTGTGGTTGATCACCCGTCGGCCGTCGACGCTGGCGTAGAGCACCGTCGAGAGGAACCCGGGACGATGCCGGATCACCTGCTCCACGGCCTCGGTGAGCAGCGCCACCAGTTCCTCCTGCCGCTCGGGTTCGACCTCCAGGACGTTGACGAACGTCACGGTGTCCTCGGACATGTCCCTGCCCCTTCCCGGGTCCCGGCCGGTCCGGTACCCACCACCCCGGGATGACGAGGCGGGGGCGCCGATCGTCAGGGCCGGGCACGGTTCGCCTGGAGGGCCTGACACTGGTGGCCCCCGTCTCGTCAGGGGAGAGTGGGGAAGGCGCTGTGGCGGGAACGGGAGGTGAGCGGTGTGCCGGGCGACGAACGAGGGCCGCTGATGGCCGCCGCGTACCGCATGCTCGGGTCGGTCTCCGACGCGGAGGACGCGGTCCAGGAGGCCTACGCGCGTTGGTACGCCCTCGACGACGACCGCCGCCGCGAGGTCCGGGTCCCGGCCGCGTGGCTGATGACCACCGTGAGCCGGATCTGCCTGGACACGTTGCGGTCGGCCAGGGTGCGGCGGGAGCGGGCGGTCGGTGAGTGGCTTCCCGAGCCGGTGCCGGGGAGCCCGGCCTGGACCAGCTGCGGCGCGAACGGTGTCCCGGACGACCCGGCCGAGAAGGCGGCGCTCGTGGGGTCGCTCGACCTGGCCGTGCTCGTGGTCATGGAGACGATGAGCCCGGCCGAGCGGGTGGCCTTCGTCCTCCACGACGTCTTCTCCTACCGGTACGAGGAGATCTCCCCGGTGTTGGGCCGCACGCCCCACGCCTGCCGCCAGTTGGCCTTCGAGGCCCGTCGCAAGGCACGGGCGGCCCGCCCGGGGCACGCCGACCTCGGCGGGCGGGTGCCGGTGGAGGCGCGCACCGCCTTCCGCCGCGCCTGGGAGGCGGGTGATCTCACCGCCCTCGTCCGCCAGCTCGCCCCCGAGGTGCGGGCGGTCGTCGACGGTGGCGGTCTCGTCAGCGCACCGGCCGAGCCGGTGCGCGGGGCGTGGGAGGTCGCCGGCACCTTGCTCGCGGTTCGCGGTCGTCAACCCGACCTGGTGATCGACGAGGGGGAGGTCAACGGGAGCCCCGGTCTGGTCACGCGGGACGCCGACGGCACGGTGCTCGCGGTCGTCGCACTCGGAGTGGCGGCCGGAGTCGTCCACCGGGTGTGGGTGGTGCGCGACCCGAGGAAACTGCTCCGTTGGAATGGCGTCGGTGCGGGGAGCGGTGCCTGAACCGGCCCCGGGGAAGGGCCGACCCCGGGGCGGGTCGGCCGGCCGTCCTCACCGCCGGATGGCCGTCCGCCGTCGGGCCGGTCGGGGCGCGGCGCCGCTCACCCGCGGTCGCCCTCCCGGGTAGGTCGAGGGCTCACAGCAGGCCGCTGGCCAGCAGGAAGATCGCCGTGCCGTGCGCGAGCACGGCGGGGGTGAGCCCCCGGCGGAGCCGCAGGTACGCGCAGATCAGCCCCTCCAGGAGGGTGAAGACCAGCAGCGGCCACCCGACGTCGGTGACGGTCGAGGCGAGGAAGGCGTGGCAGGTGGCGAAGAGGACGCCGGAGAGCACCGCCGACCGCGTGGGGCTGAAGGTCCGCTCGAGTCGCCCCTGGAGGAAGCCCCGGAACAGCACCTCCTCGGCGAGGTTGCCGGCGAGGGCCAGGAAGAGCAGCGCGGGGAGGAGCGTGGCGGCTACCTGGCCGCCGCGCTCCTCCAGGGGCCACGCGAGGGAGAGCAGCAGGACGGGCGCGGCGGCCAGCACCCCACCACCGAGTCCCAGGGCCACGGTGCTGGGGCGGAGGTCGCCCCAGCGGACCAGCGAGCGGAGGTCGGGTGCCCAGCGCAGGACGGACCCGGTGATGAGCAGCGTCGACGCGCCGAACACCAGCAGGACCGCGGCGTCGTCGGTGAACCGGAGCCAGGGGACGGTGCCACCGACGACGCCGAAGGTCCAGAAACCGGCCGGGGTCATGGCGTCCCGGATGAGTACGAAGCCGAGGATGAGCAGCACGATCCGCAGCAGCGGGTCACGGTCGCCCCGGGTCAGCCAGAAGCACAGGACCACCAGCAGCAGGCCGGGACCGATCCGCGCGCCGTAACCCAGGAATTCGAGCAGCACGACGAAGTTCTCCTCAGAAATGGTGTGAAAGCGCCGGTCAGGGCGCTGGAAGCCAAGAATATGAGCTATGCTCAGGTTTTGGTACTCGCATTGGAGGAGCCGTGTACGCAGCCCGGAAACGGCCTCGCCAGCAGCGGTCGCGGCACACGGTCGAGGTGATCCTCGAAGCCGCCGCTCAGCTTTTCCAACGGAACGGGTTCAACGCGACCAGCACGAACCACGTCGCGGACCGGGCGGGTGTCTCGATCGGCTCCGTCTACCAGTACTTCCCCAACAAGGACGCCCTGCTGGTCGCCCTGGCCGAGAGACACCTCGACGCCGCGCTACGCGGGTTGGGGAGCGTCTTCGACGAGATCAGGAGGGCGGACCTGGGCCTGGAGGCCGCCCTTCGCGTGTTGGTCGGCGCGGTGGCCTCGGCGCACCGGGACCGCCCCGAGCTGCACCAGTTGCTCTTCGACCAGGCTCCGCGCGTTCCCGAGCTGGTGGCACGGCTCCGGGACGGCGAGCGCCACCTCGCGGCGCTGCTCGCCGCCGAGCTGCGGCGGATGGGACGCGGTGGCCCCGACGCCGAGGTCAACGCCCTCCTCGCGGTCCAGGGGATCGAGGCGCAGCTGCACGGCGCCTACCTCCACCCACCCGCCGGCGTCGACAGGGAGGCCGTCGTCGAGGCGGTCACGGTCCTGTGGTGCCGGGCACTGGGTGAACCGCTGGTGCCCGATCACGCCGCCGGAGGGCACGAACACCTCGAACGCCGCCACGCCCCGGGCGCGGATCACCAGGTGTGATCAACTCGGTGGTGCGCGTGACGCCCCGCTCGCCTAGGCTTCGGGGCTCACCCGGCGGTGGGAGGTTCAGCGCATGTCCGAGATCGACGTGGATCGACCCAACCCCGCTCGGATCTACGACTACCTGCTCGGTGGATCGCACAGCTTCGCCGTCGACCGGCGGTTCGCCGAGGAGATGGTGCGGGTCGACCCGATCGTCCGCCCGGCGGCCCGGGCCAACCGCGAGTTCCTCCGCCGCGCGGTGCGCGCGGTCCAGGGGTTGGGGATCAGGCAGTTCCTCGACCTGGGGGCGGGGCTCCCGACGATGGGCAACGTGCACGAGATCGCGCAACGGGAGGACCCGGGCGCCCGGGTGTTGTACGTCGACAACGACCCGGTGGCCGTGGCGCACTCCCGCAACATCATCGAACGCGAGCACATCTCCCACGTCAGCGCCGAACAGGCCGACGCGCGCGACGTCGACGCCGTGCTCGACCTCGCCAGGCGGGACCTCGACCTGAGCCAGCCCGTGGCGGTCCTCATGGTGGCCCTGCTGCACTTCGTGCCGGACGATGACCACCCGGTCGACCTGGTGGAGCGCTACCGCGACGCGGTGGTCCCCGGTTCGGCCCTGGCGCTCACCCACGTCACCAGGGACGGTCAGGGCGAGCACGTCACGGAGGTCTACGAGGCGTACCGGTCCCGCGCCACCTCCCGGCTGGTCGACCGGTCCCGTGACCAGGTGGCGGAGTTGCTGGCGGGCTGGGAACCGCTCGACCCGGGCATCAGCTGGGCGCCGTCGTGGCGGCCTGACGGACCCGCCGGTCCGTTCGCGGGTGAGCCCTCCGCCAGCGGCATCTACGCGGCCGTCGGAGTGCGCCCCGCGTAGCGCTCGGCGGGCCGGGCCTGGTGTCGCGACGACGAGGACGTGACCGAAGGTCATCGGAGATTGCCGTCGAGGGTCACCCGTTCACGCCGAATGCCGTCCCTTCCGGGGAAGTGCGTCAGGTGACGGATACTCGCACGGATCCTTCAACAGAGTGAATTAGTCCCTCGGGTTGGTGAAATCAACCGCCGAACGGGTGGCGTATGGTCGCTGCTCCGAATCGCACTGTGCGTCGGAACAGGTCCACTTCTGGAGGAAGACCGTGCGACAGCCATCCCGAATCGTGGGTGTCTCCCTCGCCGCCGCGCTGGTCGTGGCGGGCTGCGGCGGAGCGGAGGAGGACACCGAGTCCGCCACCGGGAACCCGGAGCCCCAGGTGAGCGCGGAGCAGCGGCCCGGGGAGCCCGAGGTCGCGGAGACCAGCGAGGAGCGGGACGCGGACGACGCCCCGGCCGCCGACGGCGAGTGGGAGTCCATCGTCGAGGACAACGTGGTGGCGACCCTGGTGGTGGACGGTGACACCGTGAACACCACCGGCCCGCTGTCCTGCCCCGGAACCCTGGACGACTCGGAGGAGGGCCTCCGGATCGTGCTCGAGTGCGAGACGCCCGACCGCCACCGTGACGCCGGCACGATCGAGATGCACCCCGACGGCGACCGACTCGTCATCCAGTGGGACGGGGAGGCCTGGGGAGGGATGATCGACAGCTTCGTGCGGATCGGCTGAGCCCGCTCGTCGGGGTCCCGCCGGTCGCGCTCGACGCGAGGGACCGGGCCTTGGCCGCCAGCGATTCGGCCTCACCCGATGCGCGGCGGCATCCCCGCGCGTCCCGGTCAGCGTGGCGGATCCCGCCGGCGCCTCCCCGCCACATCCGCGCCCTTGACCTCCACATTGGTCGAGGTCCTAGTGTCGCGATCATGCCTGGAACGAGGGAGACCGTGACGGCGACCGACAACGCCACCGACCCCGAGGGGGACACGGCGGCCATCCGCCGCATCATCGAGGAGAGCGAGACCGCCTACAACACCAACGACGCCGAACTGATGGTCGCGCACTTCGCCGAGAACGCGACCATCACCACGGCCACCGGAACCCGTGTCACGGGCCGCCAGGCGATCCTGGACCACACCCGGGCCGCGCTCACCGGGTTCCTGCGCGACCAGTACGTGCGCTACGAGGTCACCGACGTCACCTTCCCAGGGCCTGGCCTCGCCCTGGCGCACAAGTCGGCTCGCGCCGCCACCGCCGGCGGGGAACTGATCGACCGGGAACCCTCCATGGTCGCGACCTACGTCCTCGTCCGCGAGGGAGGTCGGTGGTGGGTGACGGCCCGGCTGAACACCCTCGTCGCCACCTGGGGGTAGCCGACCCCGGGCGCCGCGCACGACGAGCGCGGTGCCCGGCGCCCCTCCGCCCGAGCCCTCCCGAGGTGCGGCGTCTCGGAGAAAGGCGCGAGAGCGCTCGACATCCGCTCGCCGCGTGGCAGGATGGGCCGCGTTGACGGGAAGGGGTGCCTTCCGGTTGACGGGACCCAGCCACTAGCCTGTGTGGAGTCTTGAGCCCACCGAATGTTCGATACGGCTCTGCTTTCCGCGAACGTTCGGTAGTTCTCCGCACACTCGTCTGCCTCTCGTCCACCCTTATGGACCAGAGGGCCAGCAGGGAGGCGCAATTGTGAGCACGGCGCGTGTGGTGTCGCGGACGGCGACCGCCCTGGTCGCTGCCCTGTTATGGATGCTGGCGGGCATCACGCTGTCCGCCCAGGCGACCACGGCGGAACCGCGTGACGCGGCACCGGTCGACGCGGACGTGAACCTCGGGATGGCGTTCGGGGGCCCCGTCGGGACCATCGCGATCGGGATCGGAATCCTGGGCTTCGTGCTCGGGCTGGTCCGCCACCGGCGCAAGTCCGCCGTCGCCGGCAACCAGCCCTGACGGCCTGGGCCGTCACCTCGGCCCGCCCATCGCCGCACGTCGGATAGCCTCCCCCCGGACAGCGGGGAGGACGGCGGACGGTGGGGCGAAGAGCGAACCGGCCCGGTCGAGAGGGCGGACCGGGCGACGACGCACCAGGTGGCCGGCGGGGGCCGGGGGACCGCGACGAGCGGGAGGAACCGGCCGCCAGCGGTCGACGAGGAAGCGGTGACCAGGAGTTCGACCCGCTGGACCGGGTGTTCCGGCTCGTCGGCAGGTTCCACCGACTCCGGCGGCGGCACTACTGGCTCGATCACCTCGTGGTGGCGGCCGAACGCTACCGGGACAGCAACGGCAACCACTACGCCGCGGCGATCACCTACTACAGCGTGCTCGCCATCGTTCCTCTCCTGCTCCTCTCCTTCACCGTCGCCGGCTGGGTGCTGGCGCCGTTCCCCGCCGCGCTCAACCAGTTCGAGCGCATCCTGCTCGACGCGGTGCCAGCCGACCTGATCGGCGGTGCGTTGGAGGTCGCGGTGAACGCCGCCTCCAACCGCAGCTCAACGGTGGGTGTGCTCAGCCTCCTCGCCGCCGTCTACTCGGGTCTCGGGTGGATGAGCAACCTGCGCGACGCGTTGACCGCCCAGTGGGGGCCACTGCGCGGTGCCCGGAGGTCGTTCTGGCGTACCAAGCTGCTGGACCTGGCGGTGCTCGCGAGCCTGGGCGCCGCCGTCGTGCTCTCCTTCGCGATGGTGCTCGTCGGGCGCGACGTCGCGGTCACCGTGTTGCGGGCCTTCAACCTCCACGAGTTCGGTGCGCTGTGGCCGGTCGCGTTGGCGGTGCTGTCGGTGGCCCTGTCGATGTCCGCCACCTTCCTCGTCTTCCTGTGGGTGATCTCCCGGCTCCCCCGGAAGACGGTCGCGCTGCGGACCGCCGTGCTCGGAGCCCTGGCCGGGTCGGTCGGCATGGAGCTGCTCCGCCACGCCGTGGCGCTGTACCTGAAGGTCGTGTCCAACTCCCCGAACGCGGCGGTGTTCGGCTCGCTGTTCGGACTGCTGATCTTCTGCTACCTGATGTCGCGGTACCTGCTGTTGATCACTGCCTGGACGGCGACGGCCAGGGAGAACGCAGAGCCCGTTGCGCTGCCACCCCCAGGGCCAGCGGTGATCCGCCCCGTGGTGCGGGTCTCGCATGGTCTCGGTACCGCCGTGCTCACCGGAGTCGTCGGGGTGGCGGTGGCGGTCGCGCTGAACTGGCGACGCCGGACCGACCGCCGGTAGCGGGAGGGCGAGCGGGCACCTGCCTGGGAGCGGCGAGGCCGAGGCCCGCGCGGTCTGGTTCCGGGGCGTGTGTTCGGACGCCACCCGGTGGCCGTTGCCCTCGGGGCCACCGGGACGGTGCTGGTCGTCCGCCTGGCCTGGGTCGGTTCGGCCGCTCAGTACCACATCCCGGGTTGCCACTGGACGCACTCCGGCCGGCGGCCCGTCTGGAAGTACTCGGTGACGGCCCGGCGCACCTTCTCGATCGGTAGTGATGCCGACGGTGGGAAGAACAGCGGAACGGACGGGTCGAAGTCGACGGGTTCACCGTCGAACGGCGTGGGGTTCAGGCTGTCCCACGGGCCTGGATCGTTGGTCGGCACCGGGCCGACCCAATTGAGGGCGCCCACTCCTCGGGCGGGATCGGTAAACACCCGCAACTGCCAGTCGGGTCCACGCCCGTCGTCGCTGACTCGGTGGCTCCACACGTAGAGAAGGCTGGCCCAGGCGGGATGGGGCTCATCCACGACCAGCCGTACGAGCGCGTCCCGTTCGGCAGGAGTTGTCGCATACCGCCAGTCATTGTCGACGACGGCGCTCACGATGTTCACTTCGCTTTCCCTTCGATGACAGTTGGCCGCGTCCTGCCCGGTTCCCACACGGTCATGGAAAAACCGACCGGCGAGATCGCTGCGACAGCCTGTATACAGCCCCAATCACCGTCACGGACCTGTGGTTAATCACTACAACCGAGTGAGTGACGCCTGATTCCGCCTGACGTATCGCAAGCTTGACCTCGACGTGGGTCTCGGCGTCGGCGGTCGCGCGATCGCGCGGCGGATGTTCGGGGAGCGGGTCGGGTGGCGAGGATGAGGCCTGCCAGGTCTGACTCCAGCCCGCACCCGGACGCCGTTTGTTCGCCACTTCCCTCGGGGCCGCCAGGACGTCGCCGGTCGTCGGTTTCTGGCGCCCAGTGACTTCGGTCGGACTCAGAACCGATCCCCCGGCTGCCACCGCACGCACTCCGGCCGGAGACCTGTGCACAAGTGTTCCGCAACCGCCCGGCGCACATCCTCAATCGGCAACGCCGCCGACGGCGGGAAGTAGGACGGGACGGAACCGTCGAAGAGGATTGGCTGCGCCTGCGGGTCGGCGAACGGGTTGAAGGTGTCCCACGGCCCCAGCTCGTCGCTCGGGACTGGTCCGATCCAGTTCATGGCACCTATTCCCCGGGCCGGATCGGTGGACACCCGGAGCTGCCAGTCGGGCCCCCGCACGTCGTCAGCGACTCGGTGGTCGCAGACGTAGAGGAGGCTGGCCCAGTCGGGATGGGGTTCGTCCACGACCAGCCGTGCGAGAGTGGCACGCTCCGCAGAAGTCGTTGCGTATTGCCAGTCGTTGTCCACGACGGCGCTCACCACGTTCACTGTGCTTTCCCTTCGATGACGGTTGGCTTCGTCCTGCCCGGTTCCCACAATGTCATGGAGAATCCGACAGGCAGGATCGCTGCTACAGCCTGTATACAACCCCAATTACCCCGGCAGACCCTGTGATTGATCACTACGACCGTGTGGGTGACCCCTGACTCCGCTTGGCGCACAGCGAGCTTCGTCTCGACGTGGCGCGCCACGTCGACGATGGCCAGGTCGCGTAGCCGGTGCTTCGGGAATATGTCGCTGGTGGCGAGGATGAGGCCCGCCAGGTCCGATTCCGGCCCACGCCCGGACACCATCCGGTCGTCCCCGCCTTCGCCACCACCCAGGATGATCCCGGTTGTCTGCCCCCGGTCCCCGGGACGTTCCGGCAACTGGTCTCGGGCCCAGGCCACCCAGGCGGCGCCTGTCCCCGGGGCCGCTTCCCACGGGGTGTTCGACGGGTGCGGCAGCGGACGGCCCCGGGGTGGTTCGTCGGCCGGGGCGGGGTCGTGGGTGCCGTGCACCACCCCGCCGGCTGGGCCAGGGGCCTGGTCAGATCCCGAAGCCGCCCTGAAACGTGGCCATCAGCCGCACCCACTGCTCGCGTAACTGCTGCTGCTGGTTCGCGGCCATCGTGATCGACTGGCGGATCTGCTCCAGCTGCGCCAGGACCTCGGCGTGCCGGGCGGTGCCGTTGAGCACCGCCAGGTGCCCGGCGACCTCGTCCATCCGGCCCTGTTCCTGGCTGAGCCCGTAGGGCTCCAGCAGGGTGGTCGCGGCCTGTAAGCCTCCGATGATCTGCTGCATGTCCACGGCGGTTCTCCTGTTCAGGTGAGGGTGTCGACGGCGGCGGCGGAGGCGGCCTGGCCGATCAGCTCCCCGGCCCGCTGCGGGTGGGTGAGCGTCAGACCACGGTCGTGGGGTGGGCGCCAGAGCACGGGAAGCACCCACGTCAGCGGCGGGGCACCGGCGGAGGTCAGGGTGAGGACCTTCCCGCCCAGTCGGGACAAGCTCGTCACCATCAGGGACGCCACGATCCCGGGGCCGGTGGTGATGGCCGTGGCCACCGCGTCGGCGTCGGGCACCAGGAGCGCCCCGGCCACCCGCCGGGCCTGCACGCACGGCAGACCGACCGGTTCGGCGGGGGCGTGTTCGGGACGCAACACCACGCCGAGCCGGCTCGCCTCCACCCGCAGCGGCACCGGCCGGTACTGGGCCGGCCACCACACCACCACCTCGCCCACCGCGTTCCCGGGCATGACGACGTCGGGTGGTGGGCCGCTCATCGAAGGCCCCCACCGAGGAAGGGGCGGACCCGGCGGGCTCGGTGGGGCAGGGCGTAGCGGCGGATGCGGGAGGCGGGCCGTGCGTCCACCCGGGGGAGCAGCAGGGTGACGGCCTGGGTGACCGAGTCGGTGATCGTGGCGGTGGGGATCACGGTCACCGCCTCGGCTGGCACTGGTCGGCGGCCTGGTCCAGCAGGCGGGCCAGGGACCGGGCCGGGCCGGGGCCCAGCATCAACGGCCAGTACGCGGCGACCTGGGAGGCCGATCGCAGCGTCAGCCTCGCCCCCGAGGCCAGGGCCCCGGGCATGGCGGTGGGTGCGACGGACAGCGTTCGGGTCGTGGGTCCGATGTGCGCGGGGACCGCCAGGCGTCGCCGGGTTCGTAGGGCGGCGGCCACCTGCCGCACGCCCGAGGGCAGCACCAGGAACCTGGTTCCGCTGCCGACGAGGGCGACGGCGGAGCGCTCGACGGTGAGGGTGAGGGCGAGCGTGGTGAGCCGGCCGGTCGGGTCGACGGCGGGGACGGTGGCCGACCACTGGCGGCTGGTCCGTCGGGCCGGGGCGGTCACCTCCTCGGCTCCGTCCACAGCGGCAGCACACCGGCGAAAGCGGGGAGGGTGGGGGTGGTGGCGGAAGCGTCGAACGCCACCACCCCCGCCGGCCCGCGCCGGGGCGCATCGGTTGTGCGGGCCGGCTGCCGGGTGGGGGCGGCGGAAGTGTCGGGGGACTTCGCCGCCCCCGGTCGTCCCCCGGTTCGAGCGCGCGGGGTGGGGGACGACGGTGGGGGTGGTGTGGCGGCGGGCTGCCCTCCCGCCACCACACCGGGCCGGCCCCCAGGAGGAGGTGGGGCCAGCCGCTGGAAGGGGACGGCGCCGGGGGACGCCGTCCCCGGCCGGGCACACCTCGGGGAGTCGGGCGACGTGTCCGGCCTGTCCTGAGCTCGCAGGGCGAGGAGTTCCGCGACCGACACGCGGCGCGCGGGCGGTGGCGCGGGCGACGGATCGGGTATGGGGCCCGGACTGGTTCGGCGGTCGACGACGCACGCCGCCGTCCAGAACGCGCCTCCGACCAGCGCGCAGATCCCCACGAGCACGAGCCCGTCCACCCCTACCTCCAGTGATTGCATGATCGCTGTCGGTGATCAATGGTCTTAGGGTTAATGCACGTTCTGACAGTGCGGTCAAGGCCGCAAACAAACCCTCAATTCCGTCGAACACCCCCCATGAATGGCTATGATCAGAGGGCCCGGGAGTCGTGGAGGCACCATGACCAAGGGGACGCCGACTCCGAACCTCGCGCTGGATCGCGCGCTGCGGCACCTCGGATGGACGCTCGCGGTGGCGGCGGAACGCGTCAACGAAGCATACGAGGAAAAAACCGGGAGTCCTGGTGCCTACGACGCGGAGTCCATTCGGAGACTTCTGAGGGGGAAGGTCACGTGGCCGCACCCTGACTATCGGGCCGCGCTCCGAAGCGTGTTCCGGGTCCGTTCCGACAGTGACATCGGGTTCTACAGCACGCGTCGCCGGACCACGGCGAAGCTGAGGGGGGAAAGGGAGAAGGAGGAGGACGTGCGTCGAATAGATTTCCTGCGCGGACTTGCGGCGGTCACCGGTAGCGCGCTGACCGGAGGGAGCCTCGCGGCGACCCTGGATGACGCGGCTCGGACCACCGCCACCGCACCACAGGTCATCGGCAAGGAACACGTAGCACAGGTCAGGGACGCCACCGCGCTCCTCCGCTCCAGTGACCACGCGGGCACCCCCCTCTCCTTGCAGGCGATGGCGGGTCAGCTGCGCTGGGCCGTTGAACTCCTGGACGCCTCGGCGTCCCACCAGGACCGGGTCGACCTGCACGCCGAGGTGGGGAACCTGGCCGAGGTGGTCGGTTGGGCCTACTTCGACCAAGGGCACCACCACAGTGCGGACAGGTACTTCCGCATTGGCCTGCACTGCGCTGATGTCGCGGGGAGTTGGTGGCTCAGGTCCGAGATCCTGTCGGACATGGCCCGGCAAGCCATCTACATCGGGCAGCCCGACGAAGCGCTCACCCTGCTGGGCGCGGCACGAGTTCGCGAGGACAGGATCTCACCCCTGCGCCGCGCCAACCTGTCGGCAGTGCAGGCGCGCGCACACGGGGCGCTCGGGAACGCCGAGGAGTGCCTGCGTTCCGTCAAGCAAGCCGAGGACCATTTCAATCAGCACGACAGAGAATCTGACGACAAGGATGATCCGAACTTCGGTGAATACGCGACCTACTACAGCGCGGCGCAGCTGCACGGCGACACGGCGGGCGGGCTGTCCAGAATCGCGGCCAGGGGTGTGCACTTCACTGAGACGTGCCGGCGACTGCGGTTCGCGGTCGATCACTACCCAGCCGAATACTTCCGGTCCGCGCTGTCCAGCCAATCGAGGCTGGTCGCCCTGCTGCTGCGGCACGGCGACCAGGACGAGGCTGCCGCTGTTGGGATGCAGGTGCTGGGGCAGGTGCGAGGTATTCCGTCCCGGCGCCTGCGGGACAAAATCGCCGAGATCCGCGCCGCCGCGCGGGGCAACTACCGTCCAGTGGCTGAACTTCGACAGAAGGCCACCAACGTCCTCCACCGCGCCTGATGGGAGCAAGCATGAACACGGACACCCCCGCGCGCGACGCGGTCGCCGAGCTCGTCGCGGGGGCGGGAGCCGTCGTGTCCCCGGCCGTTGATGCGTTCGTGCGGGCGAGGGCCGAGGATCCGCACTCCGTCGTGCGCACCGTCCTCGCCAGGCTGTCCGGTGGGATGCGCGCGGAGGGGGCGCCGGCCTACGGCCTCGGCTCCGCTCGGCTGACCGTTCTCGACGTCCTGGACCGACAGGTGACCGTGGTGGTCACCGCCGACTAGCGCCGGCCGGCCCTTCCCGAGCGCCCCCATCGAGCCCCCGCGCCCCGGGGCTCCGACCGGTCCTCGCGACCCCCGGATCCTGCCGGAGGTCGCGGGGACCAACCATGCCGTCATTCCTGACCGACGTCGTCGGCGTCCGGCGGGCGGCGGGCGTGATCAGCGGGAGCGGCGAACCTGGGTGAGACTGTCCGGATGAGCCAGGAGCACCGGAGCCCGGCCCAGCGGGCCGGCGACGTCGGACGGAACGCCCAGTCGACCCTGGGCCGGATCCGCGACCGGCACCCCGGGCTCGACCGGTTGATGCGGGCGGGCACCCGGTACTCCGAACACCACGGCGACCACTACGCGGCGGCCATCACCTACTTCAGCGTCCTCGCGTTGGTGCCGCTGCTGATGGTCGCGTTCGCGGTGGCCGGGTTCGTGCTCTTCAACAACCAGCAGCTGTTGGACCAGGCGCGGACGGCGATCACCGAGGCCGCCCCAACCCCGGACCTCAGCTCCACGTTGAACGAGGTCGTCACCCAGGCCATCGACCAGCGCACCGTCGTCGGCATCCTCGGGCTGCTCACCGCCCTCTACTCCGGTCTTGGCTGGATGACGAACCTCCGCAACGCGTTGACCGCGCAGTGGAACCAGAGCTTCGAGCAGCCGCCGTTCGTCACCCGCCTGGTCCGCGACCTGCTCGCGTTGGTCGGCCTCGGGTTGGCCCTGGTCGTCAGCATTGGCCTGACCGTCGTCGGCTCGGCGTTCGCCAGCGAGATCCTCGACCTGTTCGGGGTGGAGCGGACGGCGGCGGCACGGGCTTCGCTGTGGGTGGTGAGCCTGCTGCTCGTCCTCGCCGCGAACTGGTTGGTGTTCACCTGGGTACTGGCGAAGCTGCCCCGGAAACCCGTCACCCTGCGCTCCGCGATGTGGGGTGGGCTGGTGGCGGCGGTGGGGATCGAGCTGCTCAAGCAGCTCGGCGGCGTCTACCTCCAGTCGGTGGCGCGGTCCCCGGCCGGCGCCGCCTTCGGTTCGGTGCTCGGTCTCCTCGTCCTCATCTACCTCGTGGCGCGGTTCCTGCTGTTCGTCGCGGCCTGGACAGCCTCGGCCACGGAGAACCTGGCGCACACCGACGCCGCCGGCCACCAGCCGCCGGCGCCGCCGGTGTCGACCGAGCTGCCGGTGGCCCTGAGCCGCACCGACGACCGGACCGGCCTGGGAGGGAACCGGCTGGCGGCCGGGATGTTCGGGGTCGGGGTGTTGACCGGTCTCGGGGCCGGCAGGTGGTGGCGACGCCGAGGCTGACGAGACCGACGGGGCTGAGGCTCCCCACACCGGGGTGACGGCCTGACGGGGGCGGCGTGCGGCGTGCTGCCAGCGCTCGGGTGGCTCCTGTCGCGTCTGCCGGCGGAGACGGGGCGAACGCGGACGGCGGCAGGGCCGGCGCGACGTCGCTCCGCCGGCGGTGGTGCCCGGCGTCAGCCCTGTTGCGGGGGGTTCTGGTTCGGGGGCGGCCACAGCCAGTCCTCGGTGGCCTTCGCGGCCTCCTCCCGCTGCTTGGCGGCCCGGCGGGCGGCGGCCTTCCGGCGCGCCGCGCGGTCCCGCAACGTCAGCACGGTGAAGAACAGCACCACGACGCCGGCGAGGATCGTCAGGGGAAGCCCGAAGCTGCCGAACATCGAGGTGTCCCCGGCCCGGTCGGCCAGCCTGGGCTGGTCCTGTGCCGTGACCGGCTCGTCGGCGTCCCCACCGGCTGCGGAGGCGTCGCCGCTCTCACCGGCCTCGGCCGCGTCATCGGCCTCGGGCGGCGAGGTGTCCAGGGTGCCCACCCCGGACTCCGCCGGCAGGGCGAAACCGTAGTCGAGCAGCGATGCCGCCTGCTGCCACAACGGGGTGACGGGCTCCCCCCGCAGCAGCACCACGCCGAGGCGACGTCCGTCGCGTTCGGCCGCCCCGGCGAAGGTGTAGCGGGCGTCGTCGGTGAAGCTGTCGCGGCCTCCCAGCGCCCCCGGGTAGTTGGCCAGCAGGTCGCTGTCGTTGACCAGCGGCCCGAGCGCCCCGCCCGGCAGCGGCAGCTCGGGGCTGCTGAACGCGCTCAGGTAGTCCTCGTTGCCCAGGGCCTCGCGCAGGAACAGCGTCACGTCGTAGGCCGACGTGCTGATACCGGGGGCCTCCAGGCCGGAGGGGGTGGTGGCCCTGGTGTCCAGGGCGCCCAGCTCCTCGGCGACCGCGTTCATCCGGTCCAGGGTGGCGGGGATCCCCCCGAGCTGGCGGGCCAACGCGTTGGCGGCGTCGTTCCCGGAGGCCATCACCAGGCCGTTGACCACCTGGCGGGTGGTGTACTCGGTGTTGGCGGCGATGCCCATCGCCGCGCCACCCTGAGCCACGTCCTCGGGGGTCCCGACGACGATGTCCTCCATGCCGAGGTCCCGAAGCGCGACCAACGCGGTCAGGATCTTCATCGTCGCCGCGGGCCGGTGCCGGCCGTGCGGGTCCCGGGCCGCCAGCACCTCGCCGGAGCCCAGGTCGGCGACCACCCAGGACGCCGCCGTCACGTCGGCGGGGGCCGGGGGAGCGCCCTCGGGCAGCACCTCGCCGCACTCGCCGAGCCGTTCACCGCCGACCGGTTCGTCCGGAACGGCCAGGGGTGGGGGAGGACCCTCCCCCGGCGCGAGACCCTCGGTGTCACTCGGCGCGGCGGGTGGGCTCTCCCGCACCGGGCACTCGGTCCCGTTCTGGTCCTGGGTGAGAGCCGCGGGTTGCCACGACGGGGATGCCACCGCGGTGCCTGTCACCAGTCCGAGTGGGGCCAGCAGAGCGGCACCCACGCCGATGGACAGAGCCGCGGCGAAGCGACGACGAGCCGGCATAGACACGCTTCTCAGGCTAGCCACCCCACTCTGCGTGATCGCACCGGCCACCGGAGCTGTCAAGGTTTCAATCGCCTTCGCTGGCATGGGGGAACGTCCTCGGCGTTCGGGGACGGCAGCCCGGGGCCTGCCACCACCACGGGTTGGGCGGCCGACGCGACGGCACGTCGGCGGCACGGGAAGGGGGAGGGGAGCGACGGAGACGAGCGGGAAGGCGGGAACGGGCCGCGCCCCGAGCCGGGCGGCGGGGGCGGGGCGCTCACCGGGATCGCCGAGGGCGCTCGGCGGTGGGAGGAGCGCCGGGACCGAGGACGGCCGCCGGCGCGACCCCGTCCGGGCCGGCGGAGGCCGGCCCGGACGAGGGTAAGGAGGGGGTCAGACCCTGCGGAAGAGCAGGGCCCGCTTGACCTCCTGGATCGCCTGCGTGACCTGGATGCCTCGCGGGCAGGCGTCCGTGCAGTTGAACGTCGTGCGGCACCGCCACACACCCTCGTTGTCGTTGAGGATGTCCAGCCGCTCCTCGGCGCCCTCGTCCCGGCTGTCGAAGATGAACCGGTGGGCGTTGACGATCGCCGCCGGGCCGAAGTAGGAACCCTCGGTCCAGAACACCGGGCAGGACGTCGTGCACGCGGCGCACAGGATGCACTTGGTGGTGTCGTCGAACCGGGCGCGGTCCGCCGAGGACTGGAGGCGCTCCCGCGTCGGCTCGTTGCCGGTGGTGACCAGGTAGGGCTTCACCGCCCGGTAGGCCTCGAAGAACGGCTCCATGTCGACGATCAGGTCCTTCTCCACGGGAAGGCCCTTGATCGGCTCGATGCTGATGGTGGTGTGCTTCCCGCCGCCCGCCAGCAGGTCCTTGATCAGCACCTTGCAGGCGAGCCGGTTGATGCCGTTGATCCGCATCGCGTCGGACCCGCAGATGCCGTGGGCGCAGGAACGGCGGAACGCCAGCGTGCCGTCCAGGTACCACTTGACGTGGTGCAGCAGGTTCAGCACGCGGTCGGTCGGCAGGGCCGGTACGTCGAAGGACTCCCAGTAGGGCTCGTCCGCGTCGCCCTCCGGGTTGTACCGGCGGATCTTCACGGTGACGACGACGGAGCCCTCCGGGGCGGGGGGCGGCGCGGCCGGGTCGTTCCGCGAGTCGTCGGTGCCCGGCTTCTCTGTGGTGGGTGCGGACATCAGTACTTGCGCTCCATCGGCTGGTAGCGGGTGATCACAACCGGCTTGTAGTCGAGCCGGATGTCGGCGGTCAGACCACCGAAGCCCGTCTTCTTCGTGGTGTCGTCGTCCGAGATCTGCTTGTACGCCATGGTGTGCCGCAGGAAGTTGACGTCGTCCCGGGTCGTGTAGTCCTCGCGGGCGTGGCCGCCCCTGGACTCCTTCCGGTTGATCGCGCCCAGCACCAGCACCTCGGCGAGCTCCAGCAGGAAGCCGAGTTCGACGGCCTCCAGCAGGTCGGTGTTGTACCGCTTGCCGTGGTCCTGGATGGCCACCCGGTCGAAGCGTTCCTTGAGCGCCTGCACGTCGTGCAGCGCCTGCTTCAGGGTGTCCTCGGTGCGGTAGACGGAGGCGTTGGCGTCCATCGTCTGCTGGAGCTCGGTGCGGATGTTCGCCACCCGCTCGCCGCCGGTGGAGGCGTTCAGCTTGTCCACCATCGCCACCACCGGGACCTCCGGGGCCTCGGGCAGGTCGACGAAGTCGTGCGCCTTCGCGTACTCGGCCGCGGCGATCCCGGCCCGCCGGCCGAAGACGTTGATGTCCAACAGCGAGTTGGTGCCCAGCCGGTTGGCGCCGTGCACCGACACGCAGGCGCACTCGCCGGCGGCGTACAGGCCCGGGACCACGTTCTCGGCGTCCCGCAGCACCTCACCCTTGATGTTGGTGGGGATGCCGCCCATGGCGTAGTGGGCGGTCGGGTACACCGGGACCGGCTCCTCCACCGGGTCGATGCCCAGGTAGGTGCGGGAGAACTCGGTGATGTCCGGCAGCTTCGCGTCCAGCACCTCCGCCCCGAGGTGGGTGAGGTCCAGCAGCACGTAGTCCTTGTGCGGCCCGCAGCCCCGGCCCTCGCGGACCTCGGTGGCCATCGCCCTGGCCACCATGTCCCTGGGCGCGAGGTCCTTGATGGTGGGCGCGTACCGCTCCATGAAGCGTTCACCGGAGTCGTTCCGCAGGATGCCGCCCTCGCCCCTGGCGCCCTCGGTCAGGAGGATGCCCAGGCCGGCCAGGCCGGTCGGGTGGAACTGGTAGAACTCCATGTCCTCCAGCGGCAGGCCCTTGCGGAAGACGATGGCCATGCCATCACCCGTGAGGGTGTGGGCGTTCGAGGTGGTCTTGAAGACCTTGCCGAAGCCGCCGGTGGCGAAGACGACGGCCTTCGCCTGGAACACGTGGATCTCGCCGGTGGCCAGCTCCAGCGCGACGGCGCCAGTGCAGACGGGGCCGTCGGCGGTCTCGGTGAGGCAGATGTCCAGCACGTAGAACTCGTTGAAGAACTCCACCTCGTGCTTGATGCAGTTCTGGTAGAGCGTCTGGAGGATCATGTGGCCGGTGCGGTCGGCCGCGTAGCAGGCCCGGCGCACCGCGGCCTCACCGTGGTTGCGGGTGTGGCCGCCGAACCGGCGCTGGTCGATCTTGCCCTCGGGGGTGCGGTTGAACGGCAGCCCCATCTTCTCCAGGTCGAGGACCGCGTCGATGGCCTCCTTGGCCATGATCTCGGCGGCGTCCTGGTCGACGAGGTAGTCACCACCCTTGACGGTGTCGAAGGTGTGCCATTCCCAGTTGTCTTCCTCGACGTTGGCCAGCGCGGCGCACATCCCGCCCTGGGCGGCGCCGGTGTGGGACCGAGTGGGATAGAGCTTGGTGAGCACCGCGGTACGCGCCTGCTGACCGGACTCGATCGCCGCTCGCATCCCGGCGCCGCCGGCGCCGACGATCACCACGTCGTACTTGTGGAACTGCATGAGCGTCTCTCCGTCTTCACTGCGCCGACCCCGGGTGGTCGCCCACCCGGGGTCGCCCGCACTTCTCGCGTCGGACGGCGCCTACCGCGTCGCCGTCGGGGGACCCGGGGGACCGGCGTCAGTTACCGATGTTGGGGTCGAAGGTGAACAGCACGAAGGTCCCGACGGCGATCGTGACGATCATCGAGACGTAGAGCAGCATCTTCAACCAGAAGCGGGTCTGGTCCTTGCGCGCGTAGTCGTTGATGACGGTGCGCAGGCCGTTGCCGCCGTGGAGACCGGCCAGCCACAGCATGGTCAGGTCCCAGAACTGCCAGAACGGCGAGGCCCACCGACCGGCGACGAACGCGAAGTTGATGCGCTGCACGCCGTCGTCCAGGAACAGCATGATGAGCAGGTGGCCCAGCACCAGGAAGACCAGCAGCAGGCCGGACAGGCGCATGAACAACCAGCTGTACAGCTCGAAGTTGCTGCGCCGCGCCGCCGGGCGCTGCGGGGAACGGGGCTTGTCCACCGAGAAGGGGGCGTCGGTCACGGACATGGTCAGCTACCCCCGAACAGGTCAGCGAAGCCCTTGACGAGCAGGTAGTAGGAGCCGGGGATCATCACGACCAGCCAGATCGCGAGGATCGTCCACAGCATCGGCTTCTGGTACTTGGTGCCCTTCGACCAGAAGTCCACGAGCATCACCCGGATGCCGTTCAGGGCGTGGTAGAGCACGGCACCGACGAGGCCCAGCTCGAAGAGCACCATCACCGGGTGCTTGTAGGTCTCGATCACGACGTCGTACGCGTTCGGCGAGACCCGCACCAGTGCGGTGTCCAGCACGTGGACGAACAGGAAGAAGAAGACGAGCACACCGGTGATCCGGTGGGCTACCCACGACCACATCCCCGGGTCGCCCCGGTACAGGGTGCCGCCAAGCCGGGCGTTCCCCGCCCGGTCCGCGGCACCAGCCGAGTGGGCGGTGGTGCTGGCCATGATCGACGGCCTCCAACATCGCTGGTGGGAAGGGACTCGTAACGTCGCGGGAAACTCGCCTCGAGCATCACGAAGCCTTGACTCGCCGGATGTTAGTCCTGGGCAATCACTCCGGCACAGCCGACGGTGCCTGGTTGTGACTGACCGAACATGCCGTGGTGCGCGGGTGGGCGGTGGCCAACCGGCCGGTGGTGGTGATCTGGGGGTCGCCTCACCTCGGCGAACCGGCGTGGCGGGACCCCGAGGGTGGTCGCGGTGCGTGAGGGGTCCTGGTTGTCAACCGCGAACCGTGTGCCTCCCGCGATGCGGACCCAACGATTCGGTTAAGGGCCCGTGAACGGCTACCGACCATGCGCTACCGACAGGTACGGTTCGGCGTCCGCAGAGACCTCTGTGCTGCTCAGCATGACTGAGTTGGAAGGAGTGCAACCATGCGTCGACCGCGTGGTGCCGCGCTGGCAATCGCCCTGACCGGGGTGTTGGCGGTGGTCGGGTGTGCCAAGGACGGCGGCGGCACGTCGACGTCCGGTGAGGGCGGCGGTGGCGAGGGCGCCGCCGGCTGCCAGCTGGCCGACCCGCCCCCCGTCCCGGACGAGGTCGAGGTCAGCACACCGGAGACGGCCGACGTCGACGGCAGCGAGCTGCGCGTCGGTCTGGCCTACGACATCGGTGGCCGGGGTGACGCCTCGTTCAACGACGCCGCCGCCGCCGGTCTCGACCGGGCCGAGGAGGAGTTCGGCCTTGGCGACGTCCGCGAGCTGACGGCCGAGGCCAACGAGTCCGAGGACGCCAAGGTGTCCCGCCTGCGCCAGCTGGCCGACGAGGGCTTCAGCCCGATCATCGGGGTCGGCTTCGCCTACGCCGACGCCTTCGAGACCGTCGCCGCCGACTACCCCGACACCGACTTCGCGCTGGTCGACGCGGCCGTGGAGGGTGCGGACAACATCACCCCGCTGCTGTTCGCCGAGCACGAGGGCTCCTTCCTCGCCGGTGTGGCCGCCGCCTACAAGACGGACAACTGCCACATCGGCTTCGTCGGGGGCGTGGAGACGCCGCTGATCCAGAAGTTCGAGGCCGGCTTCCTCGAGGGTGCCCGGGCGGCCGCCCCGGACATCCAGATCGAGAACACCTACCTGACCCCGGCCGGTGACATCACGGGCTTCCAGGACCCGGCCAAGGGCAACGAGGCGACCCGCGCGCAGCTCGACGCCGGTGCCGACGTCGTGTACCACGCCGCCGGTGCCTCCGGGAAGGGCGTGTTCGAGGCCGCCAAGGCGGGTGACGCGCTCGCGATCGGCGTCGACTCCGACCAGTACAACCAGGAGACGGTGGCGGAGTCGAGGGACGTCATCATCACCTCGATGCTCAAGCGCGTCGACGTGGCGGTGTTCAACTACCTCGCCGCGGTCGCGGAGGAGGACCTCGCGGACTTCCCCGAGGTCTTCGACCTGAGCGTCGACGGCGTGGACTACTCCACCTCGGGGGGGATGGTCGACGACATCGCCGACGTCCTCGACGGTTACAAGGCCCAGATCATCGAGGGTGAGATCGAGGTCCCGTCCTCGCCGACCGGCTGAGCCGGTCCACCACCCGCCGCTCCCAGGCAACGCACCGGGCACCTCGCGACCAGCGCGGGGTGCCCGGTGTCGGATCCGGGCAAGGGGCACCCACGACGGGCGGGCGCGTGTCCCGCACACTCGAAGGGCGGCGCGGCCACCCACGCCCGCCGCCACGGTCGTCGGCCGGTCGAGACGCGGCCGAGAGCCACACACGACAAGGAAGGGCGGGATGACCAGTCCTGTTCCCGAGGAAGGCACCGGTCACGACGCCGGGGTGCCCTCCGACACAGCCGCCGTGCCCGCGGTGAGGCTGTCCGGGATCACCAAGCGGTTCCCCGGCGTCGTCGCCAACTCGGACGTGCACCTGGGGGTGCGGGCCGGCGAGGTGCACGCGCTCTGCGGGGAGAACGGCGCGGGCAAGTCGACCCTGATGAAGATCCTCTACGGCATGCAGCAACCGGACGAGGGCACGATCGAGGTCGAGGGGCGGGAGGTGGTCTTCCGCTCGCCGGCCGACGCGATCGACGCGGGCGTGGGCATGGTGCACCAGCACTTCATGCTGGCCGACAACCTCACGGTCCTGGAGAACGTGCTCCTGGGCGCGGAGAAGCTGCACGGCATCGGCCGGCGGGCCAGGGCGAGGGTGTCGGAACTGGCCAGGCGGGCCGGCCTCACCGTCGACCTCTCCCTGCTCGTCGAGGAGCTCGGGGTCGCCGACCGGCAGCGCGTCGAGATCCTCAAGGTGCTCTACCGGGGTGCCCGCATCGTCATCCTCGACGAGCCGACGGCCGTGCTGGTCCCGCAGGAGGTCGACGAGCTGTTCGCGACCCTGCGCGAGATGCGGGCCGACGGTTACACCTTCCTCTTCATCTCCCACAAGCTGGACGAGGTGCGGGCGATCGCCGACGCCGTCACCGTGATCCGGCGGGGCACCACGGTCGGCACCGCCGACCCGAGGACGGTCACCTCGCGGCAGCTCGCCGAGATGATGGTGGGCAGCGAGCTCCCCAGCCCGGAGACGCGCGTGTCCTCGGTCACCGACGTCGAGGTGCTGCGCGTCGAGGGCCTGACCCTGCGGAGCGAGGGCAGCGAGCGGCCCCTGCTCGACTCGATCGACCTCACCGTCCGGGCGGGGGAGATCGTGGGCATCGCCGGGGTCGAGGGCAACGGCCAGGTCGAACTCGTCGAGGCCGTCATGGGGATGCGCCGGGCCCACGCCGGCACCGTCCGGTTGTCGGGGGTCGACCTCACCAGCAAGGGCACGATGGCCCGGCGTGAGGCGGGCATCGGGTACGTCCCGGAGGACCGCACCCGGCACGGCCTGCTCCTCGACGAACCGCTGTGGTCCAACCGCATCCTCGGCTTCCAGAGCCGCCGCCCGGTCTCCAGCGGCGCGTGGCTCAGCATCGAGGGAGCCAGGACGGACACCACCCGCATCGTCGAACAGTTCGACGTCCGCACCCCGGGCATCGACGTGGCCGCCGGGGCGCTCTCCGGCGGGAACCAGCAGAAGCTGATCGTCGGACGGGAACTGTCCGGCGACCCCGTCCTGCTCATCGCCTCTCACCCCACCCGAGGGGTGGACGTCGGCGCGCAGGCGGGCATCTGGGAACACATCAAGACCGCGAGGGCCAACGGTCTCGCGGTGCTGCTCGTCTCCGCTGACCTCGACGAGCTGATCGGGCTGTCGGACACGATCAAGGTCATCTACGGCGGGCGGCTGGTCGCGGACGCCGACCCCCGGTCCGTCACCCCGGAGGACCTGGGCGCGGCCATGACCGGCGCCGGGGAGGTCGGCTCCGAGGATGCGGCGGACCGCGCCGGGAGCCCGGCGGCGGACCAGCCGACCCCCGGCACCGACGACGGCGGCACCGACGACGGGGGCACCGACGACGGCGGGACCGACCGGTCGACACGAGGCGGGGATCGGTGATGGGGTCGATACGAGCGAAACTGCTGCCGCCGGCACTGGCGATCGCCTTCGCCGTGCTGCTGTGCGCGGTGACCCTGCTGTTCTCCGGGAGCAGCCCGCTGGAGGCGCTGGGCGCCATGGTGGGCAGCCTCGGCCGGGGCACGACCGCCGTGGACGTGGTCAACACCGCCACCTCGTACTACATCGTCGCCCTCGCGGCGGCCCTCGGGTTCCAGATGAACCTGCTGAACATCGGCATCGAGGGCCAGTACCGGCTCGCGGCCTGCGTCGCCGCGATCGTGGGTGGCGCGGTCACGCTGCCCTTCGGGCTGGGCGTGGTCGTCACCATGCTCGCGGCGGCCGCCACCGGAGCCGCGTGGGTGGGCATCGCCGCGTTGCTCAAGGTGTACCGGGGCGTGTCCGAGGTGATCTCCACGATCATGCTGAACGCGCTGTCGTTCGGCGTGATCGCCTACCTGATCAGCTCGGACATGTTCGGCGAGCTGCGCGGGAACAACATCGGCACGCCCTACCTGCCCGAATCCAGCCGCGTCCCCGGCTTCTCCTTCGGCTCGTCGGGGACCGTGTTCGGCATGGTGCTGGTGGCCGCCGCCCTCGGCGTCGGGTACTGGGTGTTGATGAACCGGACCAGGTTCGGCTTCGAGCTGCGCGCCTCCGGGAAGTCGCCGACGGCGGCGGCCGCGGGCGGCGTCAACGCCAAGAAGATGATCCTGGTGACCCTGCTGATCTCCGGTGCGGTCGCCGGCCTCGCCGGGCTGCCCGAACTGCTCGGCCGGGACCACACCTTCAGCCTGAACTTCCCCGCCGGCTACGGGTTCACCGGGTTGGCGGTGGCGCTGCTCGGGCGGAACAACCCCGTCGGCATCGCCTTCGGCGCGCTGCTGTGGGCCTTCCTGGACAAGAGCAGGCTCGCCCTCGACAACGTGGGCGTGCCCAGCGAGATCGTGACCATCATGCAGGGCTCGATCGTCCTGTCGGTCGTCGTGGCGTACGAGCTGGTCCGCCGCGTCGAGCTGCGGGCCGAGCAGCGGCGGGTCGGCGGGCAGAACCCGCCCGGCTCCGGTGAGCCGCGGCCCGTGTCGGCAGGAGGTGCCGTATGACCCTCGGCGCTACGTCACAGGACCCGAACACCTCGGCGGGGCCGGTGACCGAGAAGGCACCGCGGTCCCGGCGTCGCATCCCCGGTTGGCTCATGGGAGCCCTCTGGGTCGCGGTGGTCATGGTCCTGCTCTCGACCACGTCCTTCCTCACCGGGCTCCCGCAGCTCACCTCGTCCAGCACCATCGAGTCGGCGGCGCGGTTCGCGCTGCCGATCCTGCTGGCCGCCCTGGGCGGGCTGTGGGCGGAACGGGCCGGCATCATCAACATCGGCCTCGAAGGCATGATGATCTTCGGGACCTGGGGTGCGGCCTTCGCCGGCTACTACTGGGGCCCGTGGGCCGGCCTGTTGGCCGCCGCCCTGTTCGGCGCGGTCGGCGGCCTGCTGCACGCCGTGGCCACCGTCACCTTCGGGGTGAACCACATCGTCTCCGGTGTGGCGATCAACCTGTTGGGCCTCGGCGTCACCAAGTACCTGTCGAGCCTGATCTTCTACCCGCTGTCCGGGAACCCGCGCGAGTCGCCGCCGGTGCCGAAGTTCGACACCTACTCGGCGCAGCCGCTGGCCGGGTGGCTGGGCGAGTTGGAGGCGATGCAGCGGGTCGGGATCTCCGACGTGGCCGGCATCCTGCGCGGCCTCGTGATCGGCGTCTCCCCGCTGGCCATGATCGGCATCCTGCTGGTGCCGGTGAGCTACCTGGTGCTGTGGCGGAGCCGGTTCGGGCTCCGGCTGCGATCCTGCGGTGAGAACCCGAAGGCCGCCGAGTCGCTCGGCGTCAACGTGTACCTGTACAAGTACTCGGCCGTGATCATGTCCGGCGCGCTGGCCGGCATCGGTGGCGCCGCCCTGGTCCTCAACCCGGGGCAGCCCGGCTACTCGGAGAACCAGGTGAACGGCCGGGGCTACATCGGCCTCGCGGCGATGATCTTCGGCAACTGGCGGCCGGGTGGTCTGCTCGGTGGTTCCGCGCTGTTCGGCTACGCCGACGGCCTCCGGCTGCGGCAGGGCGAGACGACCGTGCACGCCCTGCTGTACGGAGCGGCGCTGCTGGTGCTGGTCCTCGCCGTCGTGCACCTCGTGCGGGGCCGTTGGACGAACGGGGCCACCGCCCTCGGGGGAGCGGTCGCGCTCTACGCGGTGTACTGGTTCACCGACGGCATCCCCCGGGAGCTGTTGGCCTACGCGCCGCACCTGGTGACGCTGGTGGTGCTCGCCGTCGCCGCCCAGAAACTGCGGGGACCGGCGGCCAACGGGCTCCAGTACAGCCGGGAGACCGGTGGTCGCCGGAAACGGGGAGGGAAGGAACCCGGGGCCCTGGTGGGCGCCGGCGGGCCCGGGGCGCCGCCACCACCCCCCGGTGGTCGGGCGGGCCCCGACGAGGCGGAACCCCCAGGCCGGGGTGGGGCCGCGCCGCCAACGGGCGGTTGATCCGGTCGCTCCCGCACGACGCGGGAGCGAGGACCGGAGCGGACGAGGACACGCGCTGATCGTGGGAAGAGGAGCCAACGAGATGACGACGGCGACGGCCGGGACCGAGGTCGACTGGGACGCCCTGCGCGAGGCCGCGGTCCGGGCCGCCCAGACCGCCTACTGCCCCTACTCGGGACTCCAGGTGGGGGCGGCGGCGGTCTGCTCGGACGGGCGGGTGGTCACCGGGTGCAACGTCGAGAACGCCTCCTACGGGGTCGGTCTCTGCGCCGAGTGCACCATGGCCGGTCAGCTCCAGCTCACCGGCGGTGGCCGGTTCGTCGCCGTCGCCTGCCGCTCCGGAGCCGGTGAGCTGCTCATGCCCTGCGGTCGTTGCCGCCAGGTGCTCTACGAACTCGGTGGACCCGAGTGCCTGGTGGACACCCCGGACGGGGTGCTGCCGATGACGCGGGTGCTGCCGGCGGCCTTCGGGCCGGCGGACCTGCCCGCCTGACGCGCCGCGCCGGAACGAACGGTGAGCCAGAGCGAGGAGACGAGATGACCTCAGCGTTGAGCGCCGTGGACGTGATCCGCGTGAAGCGGGACGGCGGCGAACTGACCGACGAGCAGATCGACTGGGTGGTCGACGCCTACAACGCGGGTGCCGTCGCCGAGGAACAGATGGCGGCTCTCGCGATGGCGATCCTGCTGAACGGGATGACGGACCGGGAGACCGGTCGCTGGACGCGGGCGATCGTGCGCTCGGGGGAGCGGCTGGACCTGACCGAGGTCGACCGGCCGACCGTCGACAAGCACTCCACGGGGGGTGTGGGCGACAAGATCACCCTGCCGCTGGCCCCGCTGGTGGCGACCTGCGGGGCGGCCGTCCCCCAGCTCTCCGGCCGCGGCCTCGGCCACACCGGAGGCACCCTGGACAAGCTGGAGTCCATCCCCGGGTGGCGGGCGCGTCTCACCACCGCCGAGATCGTCGCGCAGCTGAACTCCGTCGGCGCGGTCGTCTGCGCGCCCACCGAGGGGCTGGCGCCAGCCGACCGCAAGCTGTACGCGCTGCGCGACGTCACCGGGACCGTCGAGTCCATCCCCCTGATCGCCGGGTCGATCATGGGGAAGAAGGTCGCGGAGGGCGCGGACGGCCTCGTGCTCGATGTCAAGGTCGGCTCCGGCGCCTTCATGAAGAACGAGGACAGGGCGAGGGAGCTCGCCGCCACCCTGGTGTCCATCGGTGAGAGCCACGGCATGGCGGTGAGCGCCCTGCTGACCGACATGTCCACCCCGCTGGGGGCCACCGTGGGCAACGCCCTGGAGGTCGCCGAGGCGGTGGACGTGCTGCGCGGTGGTGGCCCCGCCGACGTCGTCGAGCTGACGGTGGCACTGGCCACCGAGATGCTGCGGCTGGCCGGCATCGACCCCACCGGTGCCACCGATCCCGCCGCCGTGCTCTCCTCCGGCGCCGCCTACGAGACGTGGTGCCGGATGATCCGCGCGCAGGGAGGGGACCCGGAGGCCCCCCTGCCGACCGCCGCGCACACCCGGACCGTCACGGCCGCGGAGGACGGTGTCCTGACGGCCGTGGACGCCTACCAGGTCGGGATGGCCGCCTGGCGGCTCGGCGCCGGCCGGGCCAGGAAGGAGGACGCCGTGCGGTTCGGTGCCGGTGTCCGCCTGTTGGCCAGGCCAGGCGATCGCGTCCGCCGGGGCGACCCGCTGTTCGAGCTGAGCACCGACACCCCGGAGGCGTTCCCCGGTGCGGTGGCCGAGCTGGCCAGCGCGGTGCGCACCGGGGAGACGGCGGTCGAGGCGCACCCCCTTGTGCTGGATGTGGTGCGCGGAGGATGAGTCCGCTCCAGCGGTCGCCTCGCCCCGCCGCCCCCCGGGTGGCCCTCCCGGGTCAGCCCTGGTCTCGGCTGACCCGGCCCCGGTCGCGCTCGGCGCTGAGCCGGCGCAACAGGACCTCGAAGGGGCCTCGTCGTCCGGCCCTGCGCAGCAGGTCGGCGACGAGGAGCCCGAGCACCCACACCCCGAGCCCGACCAGCACGGACGTCGCGACGTCGATGTGCTGCCCGAGGTTGAACGTGGTCGGGTTGAACAGGGCGAACCAGACGACGGACTGGAGCAGGTAACAGGTCATGGACCGTTCGCCCGAGGCCCTGAGCGCGGTGACGAGCGGTCCGCCTCGGTCACCGAGGCGGACGGCGAGCAGGGCGATCAGCGCCGCGTAACCCAGTCCACCCGCGACGCCGGCCGTCGAGTGCAGCGCGAAGGCGGCGGTGGACACGAGGGTGGAGGTGTCGGTCCACAGCAGCGAGTGGATCAGCGCCAGGGGAAGGCCGCCGACGACGGCGATGGTGATACCGCCGATGGCCGTGGCCCGCAGCAGGCCGAGGGAGCGCTCCGGGTGTTCCAGCAGCTGTCGGCGGGCCGCCCAGATCCCCACGAGGAACGGGGACAGCGACGTCACCGCGAAGAGCAGCGTGCTGACGGGCCAGCTCGCGAGCCGGATCGCCGCGTCGGTCAACGGGTCCACCGTCTCCATGGCGGCCGCACCGGAACCGGTGGCGGCCATCGCCCCGACGAAGGCCACCGAGTAGAGCGTGGAGCACACCACCAGGCACACGCCGGCCAGACGGATCAGCGCACGGTCACTCCACCGCAGGGCGCCGACGAAGACGAGGGCGAGCAGGCCGTAGGTGGCGAGGATGTCGCCGGGGAACAGCAGGACCGCGTGGAACAGCCCGAACAGGACCATCCACCACCCCCGGCGCCGGAGGAACCGGCGGACCCTCGGCCAGTCCCACCCGCTCACCGCCCGGTTGGCCGCGACGCGGGCGAGCCCGTAGCCGAAGAGCGCCGCGAACATCGGGTAGCCACGGCTGTCGGCGAACAGGGTGAGGACGGCGGCGGCGATCCGGTCGAGGACGTCCCCGTGCGTCGGGTATCCGCCGGCGAAGTGGCTGTCCCCGCCGACCAGCATGTGAGCGTGGACCAACGCGATCACGGCCAGCATCACGCCTCGGGCGAGGTCGGGCGCGAGGGACCTCGCGTGCGGCGTGTTCGCCGAGGGTGGGGACCCGGACGAACGACCTGAGGTGGCGGGAACGGACACGACGGACTCCCCGGTGGTCGTGAAGGATGTCGGGCGGAGCCGGATGCCGGCCCCGGGAAGATACGGAAGCGTATCTAAAAATCACCTTAGGGTACGGTCGCGTATCCAAGCAAGGAGGGGTGCCGTGGGGGACCAGGTGGACCGGGAGGGGACGGCGCGAACCCGCCGGCGGGGCGCGGCCCTCGTCGCCGCGATCCACGCGGCCGCGTTGGCGGAACTCGCCGAGGTCGGGCTCGGTCGCATGAGCATGGAGGGAGTGGCCCGCCGCGCCGGTGCCGCGAAGACCTCGCTCTACCGGCGCTGGAACTCCCCGCACGAGCTGCTGCTGGACGCCATCCAGGTCACCTACCCGCAGGAGGAGGTGTCACCGGCCACGAACGACCTCCGAGGCGACCTCATCCGCGCGCTGCGCCAGCTGCGGGAGTGGATGAACACCGACCAGGCCCAGGCGGTGTCCGCGATCATGATCGAACGGGACCGGTACCCCGACCTCGTCGCGGCCCTGTTCGACCGGGTGTTCGACCCCGCCGGCGGCCGGGTGACCCGGGTCGTGCTGCGGCACTACGCCGACCGAGGAGCCATCGACGCCGAGCGCCTGACCCCGGTCGTGACCGACATCGGGGAGGCCCTGGTGTTCAAGTTCGCCAGCGACACCGGGCGGTTTCCCACCGACGAGCAGCTGGCCGACATCGTCGACCAGGCCATCCTGCCGGCCGTCGGGATCACATCCGGCTGGTCCGGGGAGGAGACCCGACCGCCTCACGCCTCCGAGACCGGGCCTCGCTGATCGACGCCGCTCCGGAGTTCCGCCTCCGGAGCGAGAACGAGCCTGGATCGGGCACCCACTGGCACCCCGGCACCCACGGGCACCGGGGAGGGCAGCGCCGCGCGCTCAACGCCCGTGGTCCTCCCCGAGCACGGGCGGTGCGACAGCCCTGCCGTCCCCGAAGAGGTCGTCGGTCTCCTGGAGGTAGGACGGCCGCGAGTGCTCCTGGCCCTCGGCGCGCTGTCCGCCCCGGCCCGCACCGCCACCACCCACCGGACCACCGGTGCCCCCACCCGGTCCTCCCGCCCCGGGGCGGCCACCGCCCGTCCCGCCGGTCACTCCTCCCACCGCGGAACCACCACCGGGGCCGACACCACCGCCGGGCGGGCCGAACCCGCCAGCGGGCCCCGAGCCGCCGGTGGTCCCGAACCCTCCGGCAGGTCCGAACCCTCCGACCGGTCCGCTGCCGGGCAGGACGTTCGGCCCGGGTGGCACACCGCCACCGGGCGAACCGCCCGCCCGGACCCAGTCCGACGTCACCAGCGGCGGCGACAGGACGGGAGGGCTGGGCGGTGATCCGAGGTTGTCAGGCACACCGGTCGGAACCGGTGGGGACGGGGGCACGGGGAAGCCGTTCCCGTTTCGCCAACCGCCGCTACCCCCTTCTCCGCCGCCGATGCCACCACCACCGGCGGTCCGGCCGTCTTCGCTCACGCCACGCCGGTCGGCGCCCCTGTGCTGGTGGTCGCCAGCACCGTGCGGACTCCTCACCGGGGCCGACGGCACCGGCGGAGGTGGGTACCGGTCCTGGCGGACCGGTACTCGGTGCGAGTCCGCCGTTCCCGTGGCCTCCCGGGCCTCCGTCGCCCCGTTGCCGAACTCGGGTGGGGGAACGAACGAGGGCATCGAGGCGTCGACCTCGCGCAGGGCCGACTCCAACTCGACACTGACATCGACGGCCCGTGCATGTGCCTCGGTGGAGGCCGCGTGGGCGGCGCGGGCCTCCTCGCCCATCCTGAGCGCCTCCAGCGGGCTGAAGGCAGCGACGACCTCACGCAGGAAACCTGGCTCGTCGTACTCCACGGGATCCGGCATCGCGTCCCGAGCCCGCACCGCGATCTCGCTCTGCGCTCGCACCGAGTCACCGATGCGGCTCATGGTCTCGCTGGTCCTCCCCGACCATTGCCCGAGCGAGTCGAGGACGGCACGGGCGGAGTCGGCGGCCTCGCCCTCCCACACGATGTCGCGGGTGGCCGACATCGCCCGCAGTACGTCGTGGACCTCCTTCATGGCGGAGCGCATCTCGTACCAGCCCTCGGCGATGTCCGCACAACCGGCTGGATCGTTGTTCTCGCGCACCCAGCGGCGCAGGGTGGCGTGGTCCACGGCCGCGTAGTTGTGGGGACAGCCGAAGGTGGGGGCGCGGGAGGGGGAACGCTCGGTGAGTCCCCCGTGGTCAGGGATCACGGAGCTCCCGCCGACAGGGTGGCCGCGACGCTCTCGGCCAGTGGGTCGATGACATCGCAGGCGGCGGTGCTGGTCTCGCTCTCCGCGCCCAGGGACACGTAGCCCGCGGAGTCCGAGGAAAGGATGACCTGGCACCAGATGTCGTCCGTGATCCGGTACCCGCGCAGCCCCCCCACCGAGATGTCGACGACCGTGTACTGGTCGAGGTTCAGGCTCTCGGCAGCCTCCCCGACGGCCACGTCGACGATCACCCCCGGATCGCCGCGCTCGGTGGCCAGGAAGTCGCAGGAGTTCAGGACGCTGGAGTACTCCCCGGATGCGGGGTCCAGCCCGACATCACGCAGTTCGTCCTCCGTGAACAGCTCACAGGGATCCAGCGATGCCAGCCGGCCCGCACCGGGAGCACCACCGGCCGCGCTCGTGGCGGCCGGGCCGCCCGAGCCCCCGGGAGCGATCGCGGCGGGCGCGTCGACGGGTGCGGCGGTTCCCAGTTCGACCGCGCCGCACGAGGAGACGAGGAGCACCGAGACCGCCAGGCAGGACAGTGCGGCGGTCGTGGTGCCGGCGCGGCTCGCATCACGCATCGCCTCCTCCCCTGATCGTGTCAAGGGAGGACTCGACGGCCTCGTCGGTCTCCTGGGTGTGGCGCACGGCCGCGCGGACGGCGGTAGCCAGGTCGCTGATGAGGCCCTGGAACGTCGTGAGGATGTCTCTCGCGGAGCCCATCCCACCGCTGGCGACGAGCTCGTCGTGACGCGACATCCACTCGGCGGCCGGCCCGGAACCGAGCGGGACCTTCTGCTCCACCCGTCGAAGCTCGCGGAGCATTCGAGCCACTGAGTCCGCGATGTCGTCAAGCCTGGCTGCGGCGGCCTCCGCGCTCCGCTGTTCCACGTGGACCGAACCCGAAGCCACGCTCGTTCCGAGCTGGTCGACCTGGTTGGTCACCGCCGCCCCGACGGGTGCCAGGCGGGCGCCGCCGGCTCCGAGTGGTGTCGTCATCCCAAAGACCCCCGCACTGATCTCCCCGGACGAGTCGCGACTGGTCGACTCGTGCCCAGGGGCAAGCCGATCGAAAAGTAGCAGCGGTGATCAAGATTCGGAGAGTGTTCGACTCACTACCACCCGTGTGTAGTAGGTGGTTGCCGTCAGGCACCACGACGGAACACGGACCCGTCAGGCGCGTGGGTGCTGATCACGGCAGAGGTGCCGTCGTCGGGTGCCGCTGCTCGTCAGGGGAGCACGTTCCCCAGCCCGGGCCGTTGCGGCGGGAAGCGCTGTCGGAGAGCGCATCACCTGACGCTGGTTGCCGGGAGGGGCCGGGGCTGGGCCGTTCTCGGCGGTGGTCCCCGGTGGTCGCCCGGGCGCGTGCGGCAGGACGGCAGCGCGGCCGGGGGCCGTGTGCCGGACGCGGCGCAGCGACTCAGCGGGCAAGCGGCGGGGGCGAGGTCGCCGCCAGGCGGCTGACGACGGCCGGCGGCGGGAGGTGGGTGGTGTCGGCAGGCTCGAACACCGCGCCTGAGGGGCGCGGCCGGGGCCTGCCGGACGACGTGCCGGGCGGCCGCCCGACGGCAGGAGGGGGTGGCCGCTGTCGCGGCCACCCCCTCCGTCAGCGTGACGCGGGCTCAGGCGCTCTCGATGGCGTCGGCCTCGTCGCCCTTCTCCCCCTCGCGGCCCTTGCCGCCCTTGCGGGTGGCGCGGCGCTGCTGCCGGGGCAGCGGGGTGGGCGGTGGCGGCGGCGTGGGGGCCCCACCGAGGATCAGCTCGGCGAAGGTGGCCATCGCCTCGTCGAGCTGGGTGGCGTTGCGCCGTTCTGACTCCGCGTTGGCCTCCCGCACCATGCTGTTCACCGCGCCGGTGTCCGGGCGGTCGGCGAGGGTGCCGTCGATCCGGTCGAGGTGCGTCTCGACGGCGCGGTTCAGCTCGGAGATCTTCGACAGGACGTCGGAGTCGACCTCGCGCAGGCGGGTGTCCACGGCGTCGTTCAGTTCACCGATCCGGCCGAGGACGCTGTCATCGACCTTCTCCACCCGGCTGTTGACGTCCTGCACGCGGCGGGAGAGCTGTTCCAGGCGTTCGGCGAGGGCGTCGAGCTTCTCGGTCGGGTCGACCGCCGGGCGCTCCAGCAGGCTGTCGAGCTTGCGCTGGACCTCGTCCCGCGTCTCGCGCAGCTGGTCGCCCAGTGTCTCGCGGCTGGTCTCCACGCTCGCGCGCACGGCCTCGGACGACGAGGTGACCTCGCCGCGCACGGTCTCCGCGGACTCCGTGACGTGCCGCTGGAGGGCTTCCTTGGTCCCGTCCAGGTGCTCGTGCACACCCTCGTCGACCTCGTCGATGCGGCTGCGCAGCGACAGCTCCAGGCCGTCCATCCGCTCCCGCACCGGGCCGTGCACCGCGGCGGGCATGTTCTCCAGCCGGGTGTCCTGCTTGTCCAGGTGCAGGCCCAGGTCGTCCAGGCGCTTGTGGATGTGGCCGAGGCGGTCCTCCAGGCCGTCCATCCGCCCCGCGACGCCGTCGAAGCGTCCGGAGACCCCGTCGAGGCGGCCGTCGAGCTGGGCGAACGGCTTGGCCAGCTTGTCCACCAGGCCGTCGACCGCGTGCAGCAGCCCCGAGATAGCGGTGTCCTGGGACTCCAGTTTCGAGAGCGCCTCGTCCAGTCTCTCGGCCAGGACGCTGACCTCGGTGCGATCGGGCAGTTCGGACAGTCGCTTGCGGACGGAACCGAGCGACTCGAGGGGGGACAGTCGAGCGTGGATCTCGTCCAACGCGTCGAAGACCTGTTGCTGCTCGCTGTCGCGGATCTCGGCCGCTCGCGTCAACATCGAGCGCATCCGGTCGAACGACAACGCTGAGTGGTTGTTCTCGTTCACGGCGTGGGTGACCTTCGTCAGGGGGCGGGGGCGACACAGCGAGCCTAACCAGTCAGTGGCACGACCGGAAAGGACCCCCAGCGATAACGCGATTACTGGGTGTAGACGACCGCGTCGTCACGGAGCGGTACCGCGACGACCTGTCTTCTTCGGTTGTGTCCTCAGTGTAAGGAACGTCCCCCGACGGATGGCGGTGCCGGCGACGTGGCAGGCATCCGTGATCAACAGCTACGCGCCGTGTCTACCACGCGGGATGGCTCCCGGCCAGCCACCACGCCGAGCGACCTCCGTTCGCGGAGGTGTCGGACCGCCTGGTGAGCGGGGGGAGCGGGGGAGTCGGCCGTCGTGGCAGGGTGACGGACGATCAACCACCCCTTCGGACCACCGCGCGCGGTCCGATCCGGCGATCCTCACCTGGCCGGGGCCGTGGGTCACCTGGCTGATCCCAAGGGGCTGAACCCCGCTGGCCCACGCCGATACATTGGGGCCATGTCGACGCCGCTGACGTCGGAGAACCTCCGACTCGCCCCGAAAGTCGTGCTGCACGACCACCTCGACGGTGGTCTGCGGCCCCAGACCCTGATCGACCTCGCGAAGGAGACCGGGTACGACCGGCTCCCGAGCACGGACGCCGGCACCCTGGCGACCTGGTTCCGCGAGAGCGCGAACTCCGGTTCGCTGGAGCGCTACCTGGAAACCTTCGCGCACACCGTGGGCGTCATGCAGACCAGGGACGCCATCACCCGCATCGCCGCCGAGGCCGCCGAGGACCTGGCCGCGGACGGCGTGGTCTACGCGGAGGTGCGTTACGCGCCGGAGCAGTCCCAGCAGAAGGGGCTGGGGCTCGACGAGATCGTGGAGGCCACCCAGGAGGGGTTCGCGCTCGGCGCCTCGCGTGCCGCCGCCGACGGCCGCACGATCCGGATCGGGACCCTGCTGTGCGGGATGCGCCAGGCGGACCGTTCGCAGGAGATCGCCGAACTCGCGGTCCGCCACCGCGACTCCGGCGTCGTCGGTTTCGACATCGCCGGCCCCGAGGCTGGCTTCCCCCCCACCCGGCAGATCGACACCTTCGAGTACCTCCGCCAGGAGAACATGCACTTCACCATCCACGCCGGCGAGTCGTTCGGGCTCCCGTCGGTGTGGGAGGCGGTGCAACGCTGCGGCGCGGAACGGCTCGGGCACGGCGTCCGCCTCGCCGACGACGTGACCGTGGGCGAGGACGGTTCGGTGAAGCTGGGCGAGGTCGCCTCCTACGTGCGCGATCGGCGGATCGCGCTGGAGATGTGCCCGTCGTCCAACCTCCAGACCGGCGCGGCGAAGTCCCTGGAGGAACACCCGTTCCCCCTGCTGGCCGCCGAGCGGTTCCGGGTGACCGTCAACACCGACAACCGCCTGATGAGCGACTGCACGGTGTCGAGCGAGTTCGGACTCCTCGTCGAGGCGTTCGGCTACGGCTGGGAGGACGTGGAGCGCTTCACGCTGAACGCCGCCAAGGCCGCCTTCATCGACTACGAGGACCGCCGCGCCCTCATCGACGACGTCCTCATCCCCGCCTACCAGGCGCTGGCCGGGGACGGCAGCTGACACTTCCCGTCCCCGCCGGGGCCGGAGGGACGCGGGAACGCCGAGGGGGACGTCCGCCACGGACGTCCCCCTCGGGTGGCTGCGCGGGCGGTCAGCCCTCGTTGCGGTGCAGGCGTTCCTCGAACCCGTCGACCAGGTCGCGCCAGGCCGCCTGTTCCTTCTCGTACGGCGGGCTGGGCGCGAGCCGGGTCGGGTCGGGACGCAGCGCGAAGGACACCAACCACCCCAGGCTGGTCGACGGGGCCAGGGCCTCGGCCGCCGAGTCGTCCGCCGCCCAGTCGGCCGCGTCGGTGAGGAGCTCCACGGCGAGTTCCAGTTGGTTGGCGTCGATACCCTCCGGGCCCTCGGCGAGTTCCTCGTCGAGACCGACGAGGGTGTAGGTGTTGTCGCCGTCGACGTCCTCGATCGCCAGTTCGCCGGCCGAGGACTTCGCGAGCACCTCCGGCCAGGTCGACACCTCGGCGAGGTCCCCTCCCACCGCGGGCGTCTCCGCGGTGTCCTCGTCGGCGGCGGGACCCGAGGAGCGGATGTGCGCCAGCAGGGCCTCGGTGGAGGGGAACACCTCGATCGTGCCGTCCGTGCCGAGGAAGATCGGCTCGTCACCCAGGTAGCAGCGCAGCGTGTACCAGTCACCGCTCGCCGTCACGATCCGGATCGGGTCGATCCCCACCCCGCGCCAGAAACCGAGTTCCCCCGGGGTGGCATCCGGTTCGACGCCGGCGCCGGCCTCCTCGGCGGGGGACAGCTCGACCGACGGGTCCTTGGGGGTCACCGGCTCCGACTCGTCGACCGTGACCTCCGCGTCGTCCTCCGACGACTCCTCGTCCTCCGAGGGGAGCTCGGCCGACGCCCTGGCCACCGCCTCGGCGTCGACGTCGGGTGTGGCGACGACACCGTCGACGGCGTCCAGCACCTCGTCCCACCGGCTGACGACCACCCGCGCCAGGTCCGTCCACAACCGTTCCCCGTCCCGACCGGAGAACTGCACCGTGCCCTGGTCCAGGACGGAGAAGCCGGGGGAGGCGTCGAGGACCTCGTCGACCACGTCGAGCTCGCAGACCGCCGCGAGCGACCGGAGGATGGAGACGATGTCGGCCAGTTCGCCCAGCACCCAGGTGTCCGGATCCTGCGCGACCAGCTCCGGCACGCCGACCAGGTCGAACTGGTGGTCGGCGTCGGGCAGCAGTTCCCGCGCCGTCAGCTCGGGAACGACGTCCCACGCCGGGTGGTCCAACAGGTCGTGGTCGGCGTCGGAACGGATGAAGGCCGCCAGCTGGGCGCTGTCTGGGAAGAGGTAGAGGTCCTCCTCGTGCCCGAGGAACGCCTCCCACTCCTCGCCGTCCTCGCGCCAGCGAGGAGCCCACAGCGTCACCATGTCGCCCTGGGTGAGTCCGAGTTCGATCGGAACGATGTCCTGCGCCATCGGCTACCTTCCGGTGCGCCGGCCGCGGCTCCAACAGCGCAGCCGGGAACGTCTCGCCTCGCGGCAGCCTACGGGTTTCCCCCGCCAGTTCGCTCACCGGTCCGGGTGCCGGGCTCGGGAGGTCCACCGGTGTGGTCCGGGCCCCGCCGGTCCTGCTCCGACGGGGGGAGCGGTGGTTGGGCCGGTTGGACCGGCGGTGGCCACCCACCCTGTCCCGGGCCGGGTGCTGGCCACCCCGGCCACCCCGGCCGCCGCGGGACGGGGGCGCCGCCACCGCCGCCCGCCGGGCGTGGCCAGCGGGGGGCGGGGGAGTGCGGGGCCCCGGGGACCGCGCGGGGGTCCGCGCCGGGCCTGCCGGGTGGCGGGGGTGGTGGCAAGGTGGGGCGGTACCCCGGCCCCACCCTCGGACCCGCCTGGTAGGGCTGACCCGGCCAGCCGGGCGGGGGCTGGCGAGGCTGAGCCGGTGGTGGGGGCGGCGCGACCCGGTGGTCCGGTGCGGGGCGCACGGGGGAGGGGAGCCCGTTGGCCGGTCCCCGACCGGTGCTCCACCCGGGGCCGCCGGGCGGTTGGTCGGCTCGATCCCGTTCCGGGTGCCTGCCCGGCGCCGGCCCCCAGCCGCCCGGCCCCCGCGCGGGCGGTTCCGCCGGCGCCGGGGTGCGAGGGAGTTGGGCGGCTTCCCGGGGCGGGGCGGGGGGACCGGTCCACCGCGCGGGTGGGCTGGACCGGGGCTGGTGCGGGGCCGGGGGGTCAAGGCCGGGCCCGAGCGGTTCCCCCTGGGGGGACGCGGACCGGTCCGGGTCGACGGCACCAGGTTCGAGGTCGGCTCCGACCTGCTCGCCCGTTCTCGCCGGCGCCGGTGAGCCCAGGTTCTCGATCGCCGACGTCAGCTCGTCACCGAGGCTCCGCGCGAGCACGTTGTAGGAGCGTTGGGTGGCCTCCGCCGCCGCCTGGGAGGCGGCCCGTGCGATGCGGGCGCTGACCTCCGCCCCACCCGACGCGAGCGCCGCCGCGTCGATGCGCAGGTCGAGCAGCGCGCCTCGGGCGTCGACCGTCACGGTCACGGTGCCGTGTTCGTCCTGCCCGGTGCCCCGCACCTCGGCCAGCGCGGCGGGGAGGCCGCTGGTGCCCGCCCTGCGTTCCTCCGCGCGGCCGCGCAGCTCGTCCACGGTGGGCGGGACCGCCCACCTGCTCGCCGGGGCGGTCATCCGCGCCTCCTGTCCAGGACGGACCAGCCGTCCTCGTCGTCCACCTGGTCGTCCGGCTCCTCGTCCGCCCGGAGGCCGAGCCAGTCCAGTCTGGACTCGACTCGCGGGTCGAGGCCGGGGGACAACGCGCCGCGCATCCGCTGGGTGGCGCGGGAGCCGGCCTGGTCGGTGAGGCGGCGGATCTCGCGGGCGAGGCCCTCCGGGCCCAGCCGCAACGCCCGGTCCGAGACCCGGACGTCGACGAGCCTGCCCCCGGGACCGGCGGTGACGGTCACGGAGCCGTCCCCGGACTCGGCGGTGGCGGTGGCGCCGCCGAGGCGGGCGACCGCCGCGTCGGCCAGCTCGGTGGTGGCCGCGATCCGCTCGACGGCCCTGCTGATGCTGTGCTCGATCCGGTCGCTCATGGCTGCGCTCATCCCGTCGGCCGGTAGAAACCCGTGAACGGCATCCCGGAGTTGGTGGTGCGCAACGGACCGACCTGCACCGGATCGCCCGCCTCCACCAGCTGACCGTTGCCGATGTACATCGCCACATGACCCTGCCAGACGATCAGGTCGCCGGGGAGCAGCTGTCCGGGTGGCACCTCGGCCCCGATGGCCTGGGCGGCGGAGTGGCGGGGGATGTCGAGACCCGCCCCCGCGTAGGCCCACTTCGTCAGGCCGCTGCAGTCCGTTCCCGAGGGTGGGCTCGACGCGGCCCACACGTAGGGCGTGCCCAGCGCGGAGAGCGCGTTGCGGACCGCGGCCGCCGCGACCTCGTTCGGGGCCTCGGCTGAGGAACCGTCCGGCAGGTTGACACCGACGCCCTCACCGGGCTGCGGCGGGATCGCCACCGGTAGGTGTGGCTTCGTGGCGCCCCCACCCGAGCCCCCGGAGCCACCCCCCGCGCTCCCGCCACCTCCCGCGCTCCCGCCGCCTCCGCTGCCTCCGCCGCCGGCCCCTTCCGCGCCCCGGGACCCCGGGGTGGCCGGCGGGGATCCGTGCGGATCCGCGCCGCCACCGGCGGAGTTCGGGCTGACCGACGGCGGTCCGGCGGACTCGGCGCCGATGGGAGCCCCCAGGGCGCGCAGCGCCCCCAGGTCGACCCGCTCCGCACCGGAGAGGCGGCCGGCCAACGCCGCCAGCTCGTCCCGGACCCGGGCCAGTTCGTCCGCGCTGCGCACCACGTAGCCGTCCGCGATATCGGCGGCCGCGCCCATCGCGGTGGTGAACGCGAACGGGTTGCCGAAGCTCTGCGCGGTGAGACCCGACCGCAGGACCGGGGTCACCGCGTCCACGCACTCCTCGACGAGCTCCTCGACGGTCCGCCGGCCGCGTTCCAGCGCGGTGACCGCCTCGGCGGCCGCGTCCCGCAGCAGTGCGCAGTTCGTGCCGACGGCGGCCAGCGCGGTGTCCACGTCGGCCGCCCGCGCCTGGAAGGCGTTCGCCTTCTCGCCGTACCAGCCGGCCAAGGCCACACCTGTCGCCGCCGTGTGGTCGGCGGCGACGGCCTCCAGTTCGGCGAACGCGGACCCGGCGGCCTCCGAGGCCGCCGTCGCGCCGCCCAGGTCGCCGTCCATCTGCTCCAGGTGCTCCCGCATGGGAGCCACCAACCCGGCGACGACGCCGGCCACATCGCTCATCAGTCCCCCCGGCGCTCCTCGCCCTCCGCGAGGAGCCAGCTCACCACTCGACGGACGTACTGGGTGGAGGAATCCGCCACCCCGATGCCCCCCGGCACGTGGTGGCGTCGCCCGTCAGGCGCGCTCCGCCGCCCTGAGGTTGGCGGCTTCGTCCTCGTCCTGCCGCAGGTACCCGCTGAGCGAGTCCCCCACGGCGCCCGCGAGCCCGCCCAGGCCCTCCCCGGCGGCCGTCACGGCCGCCGTCGTCTCCCCCGCCAGCAGCGCGAAGGCACTCGTCAACCCGGCCTGCGCGCCCAACGGGGTGAAGGCGTCGCCCGCCGTCGCCGTGGCGGGAGCCAGGGTGCCGGACGCGACAGCTCCCAGGCGGGCGGCCAGATCTCCCGCCCTGCCCTGGTAGGAGGCCAGGGCCTCCTCCTCGACACCGAAGCCGGACTCCGCCATCGACCCGGTCCTCCTTCGACCTCGGCGTGGGGCGCGGACCCCTCCGCCGCGACCGGACACGGCGTCCGGCGCACTGACAGCCTGCCCTATCGCGGTGCCGGTGCGGGCGGGAACGGCGATACCGGGCAGTACTCGTACGACGACCGGGGGTGACGGACCGAGCGCGCGAGTGGCGGCGGGGATCAGGTCCGGTCGGGGGTGGGGCGAGTGCCGGGTGACTCACCCCGAGCGCCGGGTCGGGCGGGTGGTCGCGGGCGTCCCCCGGCCGGTCGCCGTCGTGAGCCGTGTGACCCGGAGGGGACGCCCGACGTGGTGCTCCTCGGCCCTGGCCGGAGGCCGGGCGGGATCGGGCCGGCGGTGCGGGCCGGCGGGGTGCCGTGCCGACGGACGGGCTCCCAGGCTGGACCCCACCCGGGGGCGGCCGGCAACCGCTGGTCCCCGGGGCTCCAGGGCCTCGGTGCCCTGGCCGACGCGTGCGGAGGCGGGCGCCCCATCCAGGCGCCCGCCTCCTGCTGCCCGTGCTCGCGCCCGCCCACAGCCAGGCATCGCGCTGAACAGGCGGCGCGGTCCTGGGAGGTGCGCGCGGCGGCCCTCCGGCTGGCGTGGCTGCCGCCTCAGCGGAACCGGCGCCCCTCGTCCCGGCGGAACGCGACCACGGCCAACACCGCCAGCACCGCCGTCCACCCGAGCAGCACCAGCAGGGCGGTGCCGTCCACCGGGCCACCGGTGAGGGCGTTGACCACGAGGTCGCGCCCGGCGCGGGTGGGCACGGCGTGGGAGGCGGTGTCCAGCCACGACGGGAAGATCTCCGGCGGCATGAACAGACCACCGACGAACGCCATCGGGAACACCAGCAGCTGCACCACCACCAGGGATGCCTTCACGCTGAAGTGGTACCCGACGGCGAGTCCCATCAGGAGGAAGGGCACGCCGCAGCCGAGCACGACCGCCACTCCGGCCAGGATCTGGGCCGGGCTGGCCTGGGCGCTGGTGAACAGCGCGGCGACCACGATCACCGGGATCAGACCGAGCAGGCAGAAGAAGAGCCCGGTGAGCAGGCGACCGCCGAAGCGGGGGCCGGCGCCCACGGGCAGGGTCCGCACGTAGGCGTCCCAGGGTTGCGCCCGGTCCTCGGCGATGCCGGCGCCGAAGGTGTACAGGCAGACGTTGATGACGGCGAACAGGCTCAACTGCCCCGCCGCCGCCGTCGCGGCGACGGGGTCCCCGCCCACCTGGCTCTGCGGCACGACGAAGAACAGCATGATCAACGCGGGGAAGACGAGGTTCCCCACCATCGCGATGGGGATGCGCGCGGTCTCCAGCAACTGGTACCGGGCGTGGAGCAGAAGCATGCGCATCAGGCCGCTCCCGTCGTGGTCGAGGTGGGCACGAGCGACTCGTCGTCACGGCGGCCGGTCAGGCTCCGGAAAGCCTCCTCCAGGGAGGCGCCCGACACCTCCAGGTCGGTGAACTCGGCCTCCGAGAGGACCAGCTCCCGCACCAGCGCGTCGCTGTCGTTGGTGAGCAGCTCGGTCCGGCCGTCGGGTAGGACGGCCTGGTCGAGGACCCCGTCGAGCGCGGGGAGGTGCGCGGCGCGCAGCAGGAGGCGGCGGGTGGGCACCCGCGATCGGACGGCGTCGAGGGTGTCGTCGACCAGCACGCGGCCGCCGGCGATCACCACGACCCGCTCGGCGAGCGCCTCCACCTCCTCCAGGTAGTGGCTGGTGAGCAGGAGGGTGCCGCCGGTGGCGTGGTAGTCCCGCAACGCGTCCCACAACTGGAGCCTGGCGTCGACGTCCAGCCCGGTCGTCGGCTCGTCCAGGACGACCAGGGCGGGCCGGCCGACCACGGCGAGCGCGACCGTGAGCAGGCGCTGCTGCCCGCCGGACAGGGCGCCGGTCTGCCGGCGCCGCAGGGCGGTCAGCCCGAAGCGGTCCAGCAGTTCGCCCGTCGGCACCGGATCGGCGTAGTGCGCGCCGACGAAGTCGACGACCTCACCCACCCGGAGGTTCTCCGGGAGCCCGGTGCGCTGGGGTGTCGTTCCGAGGCGGCGTCTGCTGGCGGGGTTCCTCGGGTCGCCCCCGAACAGTTCGACCCGGCCCGCCGACGGCCTCCGGAGCCCGGTCAGCAGGCTGATCATGGTGCTCTTGCCGGCCCCGTTGGGGCCGAGGAGACCGACGATTCCCCCCTGGGGGATGTCGAGGTCGGCGCGGTCGAGCGCCAGGGTGTCGCCGAAGCGCCGACTGACGCCGACGGCCCGCGCGAGTAAGCCCGTCATTCATGGTTCCTTCGTGTGTGGAGCGCGCCCGTCGTGGGCCGGGGAGGACACCCGGTCGACGTGTCCGCTCGGGGTGAGCAGGTCGTGCAGCGCGGCGAGGTAGTGGTCGAAGGCACTCTTGCCGCGCGGGGTGATCTCGACGAAGGTGGTGGACGTGCGCCCGCCGCGTTTCTCCGTGTTGACGTAGCCGGCCGCCGTGAGCTTGCGGAGATGGGTGATCAGGTTCCCCGGCGTCATGTCCAGGAGCTCCTGGAGGCGGGAGAAGGTGATCTGGTCGCCGGGGCCGAGGGTGGACAACGTGGCCATCACCCGGAGCCTGGCCTGGGCGTGGATGACCGGGTCGAGTTCGGGGGGCGTGGGGATCACCCCTCCCCACGCGCGCGACCGGACCGCCGGAGGGCGGCGACGAGCGCCGCGACGAGCAACACCCCGCCGCCCAGCAGGGAGAGCAGCAGGTTGGTGGTGGGTGGGCTGGTGAACGCGCTCGCCGTCCCGAGGACGGCGAACCAGCAGCCGAGGCCGAAGTCGACCCGGGAGTCCCACAGGGCCGCGCCGGCCATGAGCAGGACACCGGTGAGGACGGCGGGCAGGGTGGCGAAGAGCATCCCGGCGAGCGGGTCCGGGAGGCCGTGCGCCCCGGCTGCCACGACGACCAACGAGACCGCCGTCATGCCGATCGGCCACGTCAACCCGTACAGGATCCCGAATCGGCGGGAATCGCCCCGCAGGCCGTGGAAGGCGCGGACCAGCTCGACACCGACGACCGCGTTGCCGACGACGAGCATCCCGAAGAAGACGGCCAGCGCGGCCGACAGGGGGAGGAGCGGGTCGGCCAGCCCGCCGAGGAACAGCAGGAGGTGACCGGCGAACCAGACGACACCCCAGGTGCCGTACATGACCCTCGGGTCGGGGGTGGTCAGGTGCTCGGTGCGGCGCTGTTGACCCTCGACCAGCGCGAGGAGCAGCTCCGGGGACGGCGGGTCCGAGGACACCACGTCCTGGGAGCGGTCAGTCATGGCAACCCCTTGACTTTGCGACACAAAGTTCCACCTCCTCTTTGTATCGCAAAGTCAGGATGGGGGGCAAGCCAGGCGCACGTCACCGATGCCGCCACCGGCCGAACGGCCCGGCGCCGGGAGGAACCCCGACGGGGGGCGATCCGGGAGCGGGGAGCGCGCGGGTCACCTCAGCGCCGCGACCGGGACGACCGCCGACGAGGCGGGCGCGGGCACTCCCTCGTCGCCGGCCGGCGGATGTCGGGGCGGCACCCTACCCTCCGCGCATGGCTTACGACTTCCAGGTGGTCATCGACTCGACGAATCCGCACGAACTCGCGGACTGGTGGGCGGAGGCGTTCGGCTGGGACGTGGAACCGAGCGACGAGGACTTCATCCGCGACATGGTGCGGCAGGGGTTCGCGACCGAGGAGGAGACCACCACCCATCGGGGGACCCTGGTCTGGCGGGTGGGGGCGGCCATCCTCGGTCCCGAGTCGGCCACCGGTGAGCGGCGCCGCATCCTCTTCCAGCTCGTCCCCGAACCGAAGACGGTCAAGAACCGCGCGCACCTGGACATACGGGTCGGACAGGACCGGATCGACGGCGAACTGCGGCGGTTGCTCGACTCCGGCGCGCGACTGCTCCACCACGGCCGCCAGGGCCCCCACCACCGCTGGGTGACGATCGCCGACCCGGAGGGCAACGAACTCTGCCTGACCTGACCTGGCACGCGTTCGTCGCCCGCGCTCGCTCCTCCCGGACCCGGTCGGCAGGGCGTGGCCGACCCGGCGAACGGTCCGCCGGTGGGACGGGGAGCGGGGCGAACCCGCCGGGTGCTGGGGGAGCACCCGGCGGACGCCATCACACCCCCTGGGGGTGCCAGACGGTCTTGTGCTCCAGGAACGCGCGCAGCCGCTCCATGCCGGGGGGACGGGTCCAGTCGGGCTCCTGCCCCGCCCGCCCGGCCCCGAACACCCGCTTGACCGTGCCGGCGGCGGCCCGTTCGAGCTCGGTGCCCAGGATCTCCGGGGCTCCCACGAGGTCCACGGCGTTGACGTCGGCGTGCGCCGCCAACCACGGCGCCAGCTCCACGGCGTTCCCGGTGACCAGGTTGACGACCCCACCGGGGAGGTCCGAGGTGCCCAGCACCTCGGACAGCGAGATCGCCGGCAGCGGCCGTTCCCGGCTGGCCACCACCACCGTCGTGTTCCCGGCGGCGATCGCCGGGGCAACGGTGCTGACCAGCCCGAGCAGCGACGAGTCCTGCGGCGCGAGGACCCCCACGACGCCGGTGGGTTCCGGGACGGTGAAGGAGAAGTAGGGGCCGGCCACCGGGTTGGCCGCGCCGAGGACCGTGGCCAGCTTGTCCGTCCACCCCGCGTACCAGACCCAGCGGTCGATGGCCTGGTCCACCAGGGCCTGTGCCCGCTTGGCCGGCACACCCTCGGCGGCGGTGACCTCGGCGACGAACTGCTCCCGGCGGCCCTCCAGCATCTCCGCGATCCGGTACAGCACCTGGCCCCGGTTGTAGGCCGTCGCGCCGGACCAGCCGGGGAAGGCCTTCCTCGCGGCGGTGACCGCCTCCCGCAGGTCCTTGCGGGAGCCCTGCGGCGCGTTCGCGAGGAAACCCCCCTTGGCGTCGTTCACCCGGTAGACGCGACCCGACTCGGAGCGGGGGAACTTCCCGCCGATGTAGAGCTTGTAGGTCTTCGCGACCGCGAGACGATCAGACATTGAGGTAGGCCTCCAGTCCTGCGCGACCGCCCTCACGGCCGAAACCCGATTCCTGGTATCCACCGAACGGCGCGGTGGGGTCGAAGCGGTTGAAGGTGTTGGCCCAGACGACTCCGGCGCGCACCCGGGAGGCGGCCCACAGGATGCGGGAGCCCTTCTCCGTCCAGATCCCCGCCGACAGGCCGTAGGGGGTGTTGTTGGCCTTCGCGATCGCCTCGTCCGGCGTGCGGAAGGTCAGCACCGACAGCACCGGGCCGAAGATCTCCTCCCGGGCGATCCGCATCGACTGCTGGACGTCGGAGAAGACCGTCGGGGCGAAGAAGTAACCGCGCTCGGGGACGGGGCAGGGACTGGTCCACCGGCTCGCGCCCTCGGCGTCGCCGGAGTCGGCCAACTCGGTGATCCGGTCCAGCTGGGCCCGCGAGTTGATGGCCCCGACGTCGGTGTTCTTGTCCAGCGGGTCACCGATCCGCAGGGTGCCGATCCGGTCTCGCAGGCGCGCGACCAGCTCCTCGGCCACCGACTCCTGCACGAGCAGGCGCGACCCGGCGCAGCACACGTGCCCCTGGTTGAAGAAGATCCCGTTCACCACGCCCTCGACGGCCTGGTCCAACGGGGCGTCGTCGAAGACGATGTTCGCGGCCTTGCCGCCCAACTCCAGGCTGAGCCGGCGACCGGTGCCCGCCAGGCCGCGCTGGATCCGCTTGCCCACGTCCGTGGACCCGGTGAACGCGACCTTGTCGACGCCGTCGTGCGCGACCAGCTCGGCCCCGACCTCGCCCGCGCCGGTCACGATGTTGACCACGCCGGGCGGCAGCTCGGCCTGCTGGCAGATCTCGGCGAAGACGAGCGCGGTGAGCGGCGTGGTCTCGGCGGGCTTGAGCACGACCGTGTTGCCGCACGCCAGGGCCGGCGCGATCTTCCACGCCAGCATCAGCAGCGGGAAGTTCCACGGGATGACCTGGGCCGCCACCCCCAACGGCTGGGGGTCGGGCCCGTACCCCGCGTAGTCGAGCTTGTCGGCCCACCCCGCGTGGTGGAAGAAGTGCGCGGCGACGGTCGGCAGGTCGGCGTCCCGCGACTCCCGGATCGGCTTGCCGTTGTCCAGGGTCTCCAGCACCGCGAGTTCCCGCGACCGTTCCTGGATGAGCCGGGCGATGCGGAAGAGGTACTTGGCCCGTTCCGCGCCGGGCATCCGGCCCCAGACGCGGTCGTAGGCACGACGGGCGGCGCGCACCGCGCGGTCCACATCGGAGGCGGCCGCCGTGGTGACCTCGGCGAGGACCTCCTCGGTGGCGGGGTTCACGGTCTTCATGGGCTCCCCGGCGCCGTCGACGAACTTCCCGTCGACGAACATCTGGTACGCCGGTCGCAGGTTGGCGATATCGGCGGACTCGGGAGCCGGGGCGTACTCGAAGGGAGTCTCGGACATTCCAGTGCTCCAGCGGTAGGTGGTTGGGAGGGGCGGCGGGGGACTCCTCAGTCGACCGAGACGTAGTCGGCGCCGCTGTAGTGGCCGGTCAGCTGCCGCCGACGCTGCATCAGCAGGTCGTTGAGCAGGCTGGACGCCCCGAAGCGGAACAGGCGGGGGGTCAGCCAGGCCGGACCGGCGACCTCGCGGACGGCGACGAGGTAGCGGATGGCGTCCTTGGTGCCCCGGATGCCGCCAGCCGGCTTCACGCCCCGGTGTTCGCCGGTCAGGGCGTGCCAGTCACGAACGGCCTGGAGCATCACGTGGGTGACCGGCAGGGTCGCGGCCGGCGAGACCTTCCCCGTCGAGGTCTTGATGAAGTCGGCGCCAGCGAGGAGCGCCAGCCAGCTCGCCCGCCGCACGTTGTCGTAGGTGGCCAGCTCACCGGTCTCCAGGATGACCTTCAGGTGGGCGTCGCCACAGGCCGCCTTCACGGCCTGGATCTCCTCGAGGACGAGGCCGTACCGGCCGGTGAGGAAGGCGCCCCGGTCGATGACCATGTCGATCTCGGTGGCTCCCGCCTCCACCGCCATCGCCGTGTCGGCCAGCTTGACCTGCCGGTTCGACCGGCCGGACGGGAAGGCCGTCGCGACCGAGGCCACCCCGATCCCGGTGCCCGCCAGGTCGCGGACCGCCACCCCGGCCAGGTCGGGGTAGACGCAGACCGCGCCCACCGGGGGCACGTCCGGGTACTCGGGGTCCGGCCGGCGGGCCTTCGCCGTCAACGCGCGCACCTTGCCCGGCGTGTCCGCGCCCTCCAGGGTCGTGAGGTCGACCATCGAGATGGCGGCGTCGATGGCCCACCTCTTGGCGTCCTTCTTGACGCTGCGGGTGGCCAGCGTCGCGGCTCGTTGCTCCAACCCCACCTGGTCGATGCCGGGCAGTGCGTGCAGGAAACGGCGGAGCGAGGTCTCGTCGCGGCTCGCCTCGGTCAGTTCGGGGGGTGGCCCGCCGCTGACCGCGTCGGTGGCCTGGGCTGTCGTGGTCGACCCGGATGGCATGCCCGAAGTCTAGGCGTCGCCCTGGACGGTTCCGCGACGCTCGCGGTGCCCGCCGGGGCCCACCCGAGGCGCACCCGTGCGGACGGGGAGGAACGACCGACCACGGCGGACGAGGGCGGGAGCGGACGGCCGCCGCCGCGCGGTCGGGCGGTGGGCGGCGGGCTGATGGGCTCCGACGAGCCGACGGTTACCGTGGGCCGCTATGGACGTCTTCGTCGTCGAGCACCCCCTCGCGAGAGCCCGACTCACCACGATGCGGGACGCGCGCACCGACAGTGCCGCCTTCCGCTCAGCCCTGCACGAGCTCACCCTCATGCTGGTGTACGAGGCAACCAGGGAAGCACAGGTCAGGACCGAGAAGGTGCACACCCCGGTGGCGATGGCCACCGGCTACCGGCTGGCCAACCCGCCGCTGCTGGTCCCGGTGCTCCGCGCCGGCCTGGGCATGGCGGACCAGGCGCACCTGCTGATCCCCGAGGCGCAGATGGGATTCGTGGGGTTGGCCCGCAACGAGGAAACCCTGCGGCCCACGCCCTACCTGGAGTCGCTGCCGGAGAGCCTGGAGGGACGGGCCGTGCTGGTCCTGGACCCCATGCTGGCCACCGGGGGTTCGATGGAACACACCATCCGGTTGCTGGCCGACCGGGGAGCGACGGACATCACGGCGGTCTGCGCCTTGGCCGCGCCGGAGGGCGTGGAACACCTCAGGAGGAGCGGCCTGCCGCTCCGCGTCGTCACCGCCAGCATCGACCAGCGCCTGAACGACTCCGGGTACATCGTGCCCGGTCTCGGCGACGCGGGTGACCGGCAGTACGGCCCGGCCTGACGCGCCGCTCGTCGCGGGGCGCCGGCCCGGGCCACCCAGGCCCGCGGCTCGCCGGGCACAGGGGGCTACGGGGCGCCCGCCACCTCCCGCCACGGTGGGGGAGGGCGCCCCGGTGCCGGCGCCCGGTCAGCGGAGCCAGCCTCGGGCGTTCGCGCGAAGCGCCCGCTCGTAGCTCGCCTCCACGTCCAGGTAGGGCGGGACCCGGTGACCGAGCTCCAGCGACACCAGTCCGTGGACCTGCCCCCAGCAGCCCATGACGATGGTCTCCGGTGGGGCCTCCGCCAGCACGCCCCGCTCCAGCCCCCTGCGAACCGCCTCGAACAGCGGGCGCAACGCGCGTCGGCCGCGCTCGCGGGAGTCCTCGCCCAGCGGGCTGGGGGCCGTGCCCTGGCTGAACATGACCCCGTAGAGGTGCGGGTCCGCCAGTGCGCTGCGGCGGTAGGCGAGCCCCAGCTGGATCAGGTCCTCCACCGGGTCGTCGGTGCTCGGCACCTCGGCGAGCCAGACGGCGAAGCGGTCGAACGCCTCACCCAGCAGGGCCTGCACGAGTTCGGGCTTGCCACCGAAGAGGGAGTACACCGCCGTCGTCGACGTTCCGACGTCGTTGGCGAGGCGGCGCAGGCTCAGGCCCTCGGGGCCGTGCGCCGAGAGTAGTTCCCCGGCGCGGTCGAGCAGCCGGATCCGTAAGGCGTCGTCGTGAGTCCGTGGTCGCGGCACGGCGACAGGCTACGACAGGATCCCGAGGTCGGCGCGCCACGGTCCGTCTACCTGCGACGGTGCGCGGCGGAGGTGACCGTCCGTCCACTGTGGGACGCGGCCCGACCTGTTCCCGGTCGGGCCGCGTCGGCTCAGCCGGACTTCCCGGTCCCCTCCTCGCGGGCCAGCCGCTCGCCGAGCTCGTCGACGACCAGGCTCTCCTTCCTCATCGCTCCCGTCCGGTAGGCGACCCGGCCCACCATCTGCGAGATGACGGGAGCGGTGATCATCTGGAACATCGCGACCATGATCAGGCCGGACCCGTACAGGAAGTCCAGCTGGATCGCGGTGCCCACCAGCAGCATGATCAGGCCCAGTGTCTGCGGCTTCGTCGCCGCCTGGAGCCGCGCCGTGACGTCGGGGAACCAGAGGACACCGAGCGCGCCCAGCAGGCAGAAGACCGCACCGCCGATCAGGAGGACGGCGGAGATCACGTCACCCACGCTCATCGGTGCGTCCCCTTCTTCTCGACCAGTCGGACGGCGGCCATCGATCCGATGAACCCGAGCAGTGCCACGGCGGCCAGCAGGGCGATGTTGGAGCCGTCCTGTTGGATCGCCATGCCCACGGCGGTTCCGCCGACGATGAGCACGACCAGGACGTCGACGGCGAGGATCCGGTCGAGGGTCGTCGGGCCTCGGACCAGCCTGATGACGATGACCAGGCCCGCGGCGCACAGCAGCGCCAGGGTGATGGCGAAGACGATCTGCATCAGCGGTCCTCCTCTGGCGGCGTCGGCCGGGCCCCGGCCGACGGTGGGGCCGACGGCGGCGCCGGCTGGTCGGCCTCGGTCGGGCCGAGGTGGTCCAGCGCCCGGACGTCCTCGTCGGAGCCGATGGCCCGGACGACCCAGGACTGCATCTCCAGCACCTCACGGCGGATCTTCGCGGCGTCCTCCTCGCCCTGCATCCCCAGGGCGTAGACGTAGAAGACCCGCTGCTCGCGGTCGATCTGGAGGACGAACTTCCCCGGCCCCAGCGAGACCAGGTTGGCGGCGGTGGCCACCACGTGGTCGGTGTCGGCCGGCACCGGCACGGCCACGATCCCGGCCTTCGTCCTGGGGCCGTAGCTGATCGATTCCCAGGCCACCTGGAACGCCGAGGTGAACAGGTCAGCCAACAGCCACCACAGCAGCTGGAGCACCCGCAGCGGTCGTAGGCGGCCCCGGCGCGTGATGGGGGGCATCGGGAACACCAGGACCACCACCGAGGCGACGATCACGCCCCCGAGCACCGTGGCCACGTCCAGGGTGCCCCACAGCATCAGCCAGACCAGCGTCAGCCACACCACCAGCGGCGCCCGCCGCCAGGCGTGCCGACGGGTCGCGAGCAGGGCAGTCATCTTGCTCATTCCGCCTCCTCACCGAGCACCGCGGTGCGATAGGGGCCGCCGTCGAGCAGGTCGGTCGCCGCACGCGTGCTGATCTCCGACAGCGGTCCCGCGAACACGGCGATCAGCACACCGAAGACCACCAGCGCGGACGTGGCCGAGACCATCGTGCGGGAGGTCGAACCGGTGCCGATGATCAGCTCGTCGGTGGGATCCGGATCGGGGTGGGGCGGCTTCGACTTGCCCCAGAACGCGAAGACCCACACCTTGGCCATCGCGTACAGCGTCAGGAAGCTGGTCAGCACCGCCGCGCCGGTGGCCACGTAGGCCATCGTGGTGCCGACCTCGGCCCCCGCCTCCAGCAGCGCCAACTTCGCGACGAAACCGGAGAACGGCGGGATCCCGGCCAGGTTCAGCGCCGGGATCGCGAACAGGAGGGCGATCGCCGGGTACAGCTTGGCCAGGCCGCCCATCCCCCGGAGCGCGACCGTCCCGGTGTGCCGGGTCAGCAGACCGCTCACCAGGAACAGCGTCGCCTGCACCGTGATGTGGTGCACCACGTAGAGGATCGCGCCAGCCAGGCCGGTCACGTCGTACAACGCCAGGCCGAACAGCATGTACCCGATGTGGCTGACCAGCAGGAAGGACAACAGCCGGTTCAGGTCGTTCTGCGCGATGGCTCCCAGGGCACCGATGATCATGGTGATGACCGAGAACCAGAGCAGCAGGGTCCAGCTCTCCCCGTGGTCGAAGACCAGGGTCTGGGTCCGGATCAGCGCGTAGACGCCGACCTTGGTCAGCAGGCCGGCGAACACGGCGGTCACCGGGGCCGGGGCGGTCGGGTAGCTGTCGGGCAGCCAGAAGTGCAGCGGCACCATCGCGGACTTGATGCCGAAGACCACGATCATCATCAGCGCCATCGCGGACTGCACGCCCACCGGCAACGCCTCGACCTTGCCGGAGAGGTCGGCGAGGTTCACGGTGCCCGTCGCCGCGTACACCAGCGCGATCATCGTGATGAACAGCAGCGAGGACGTCAGGCTGACGATCGTGTACGTCATCCCGGCCCGCACCCGGGTCGCCGTCGTCCGGCGGGTGATCAGGACGTAGGACGCGCCCAGCATGATCTCGAAGGCGACGAAGAGGTTGAACAGGTCGCCCGTGAGGTAGGCCATCGAAACGCCAGCGCCCAGCACCAGGTACATCGGGTGGAAGGCGGTGCTGGAGGTGCTGCGGCCGTAGTCGGTGATGCGCTGGCCGATCGAGTAGACGAGGACCGCGAGCATCACCACCATCGAGATGAGCATCAGCAGCGCGGACAACCGGTCCGCGACCAGGGTGATGCCGACCGGAGCGTCCCAACCCCCGAGCTGGAGCACCACGGGGCCCGACTTGTCCGCCTCGGCGAGCAGGACCACCGCCAGCACGGCGTTCGCCGTGAACACCACCACGCCCAGCAGCCGCTGGAGCGTCGCGAACCGGCCGAGCACCAGCGAGAGCCCGGCGGCCAGCAGCGGCAGAAGGATCGGCAGCGCGACCAACATCGTCACCGCGTGGCCTCCTTGTCGTTGTCGGTGCCGAACTCGAACTTCCGGTCGGCTCCCGGCTCGTCTGGTTCCTCCCGCTCGTCGATGCGCTGCTGCTGCCGGCGGATGCGCCGGTCCTCGACGTCGTCACGCACCTCGTCGTGCCCGAGGAGCACGGAGGACCGGTAGGCGAGCGCGAGCAGGAAGGTGGTCAGGGCGAAGGTGATGACGATCGCCGTCAGCGCCATCGCCTGGGGCAGGGGGTCCGTCATCTCCTCCGCCGGTGACACGCCCACGATCGGGGAGCGTCCGGGAGGGCCACCGGCGAGCTGGAGGAACATGTTGGCGGCGTGCCCGACGATGACGATGCCGATGATGATGCGCATCAGGGAGCGCTGGAGCAGCAGGTAGAAGCCGACCGCGTAGAGCCCGCCGATGGTCAGCGCCATCGTCAGGTTGACGGTGACGTTCACGGTGTTCATCCGGAGGGCCTCCTCCTCGGTCGTGGCGACTGTTCCTCGATGCCCGCGCCGAGCGTGCGGAGCAGGTCGCACACCACGCCAACGATCAGCAGGTAGACCCCCATGTCGAGGAAGAGGCTGCTCACGACGTGCACGTCGCCGAGCACCGGCAGCGTCATGCTCACGTAGGCGCTGGTCAGCGGCGCCTCACCCCAGAAGATCGGAGCGAGGCCGGTCAGGACGGCCAGGCTGAGCCCGGCGCCGATGATGACCGGCGGGCGCAGCCCGACCGCCGCGCGCACCTCCATCGGCCCGCCGGCCAGGTAGCGGACGACGAAGGCCTGCCCGGCGACCAGGCCACCGGAGAACCCGCCCCCGGACCGGTTGTGGCCCGCGAACAGCAGGTACAGCGACAACACCAGCACCGTGGGGAAGATGATGCGGGCGGCGACCTCCAGCAGGAGCGACCGTTCCCGGCCGTCCCGGTGGCTTCCGACCAACAGCCAGTGCTCCTGCGGGGTGTCCCACTCCTCCCACAGGCTGGTCCGGCGCTTCTTCTCACCGGAGGGCTGGGAACGCGGCGGTCCCTCGCTCACTTGCGCACCTCCCTGGACTTGCGCGGTCCCTCCGTCTCCTCGGCCGCCGAGGGGCGGCGCGCCCTCCTGGTGGCGAGGATCAGGCTGGCGACGCCGGTGGCGGCGACCGCGAGGACGGAGATCTCGCCGACGGTGTCGAAGGCGCGGAAGTCGACGAGGATCGCGTTGACGACGTTGTTGGCGTGCGCCCCCTCGGGAGCGGCCTCGACGAAGCCCTCACTGGCCTCGGGTGGCGCCTGCCTCGCCCCGCTGAACACGAGGGCGGACACCGCCACCAGGGCACCGGCCGCGACCGAGACCGCCACCTTGGGCCAGCGCGGGGAACGGGTGGATTCGACCTGGGTGAACCGGCTGGGCAGGCGGCGCAGCACGAACACGAACGCCACGAGGGTCAGCGTCTCCACCAGGAACTGGGCCAGCGCCAGGTCGGGGCCACCGTCGAGGACGAAGAACGCGCCGATGCCGTATCCGACCACGCCGGTCAGGATCACGGCCGTCATCCGGCGTTTCGCCATCGTCACGGCGATCGCGGCGGTGAGCACCAGGATGGCCACCGGGACCTGGACCGCCGAGTCCCACAGCCGGAGCTCCTCCGGCATCGAACCACCGGTGAGGACCGCGCTGCCGGGCACCAGCACGAAGGTCAGCAGGATGATGGCCAGGTAGGTCGGGAGGGAACCGGCCTGGAACCGGCCGGTCACCGCGTACGACACCGTGTCCAGCCCGGCGACGGTGCGTTCGTAGCCGGGCTGTGCCTGGAGGAAGTCCGGCAGCCACCCCCCGAGGCGAACCACCCGGTCCCTGGCCAGGTGCAACCCGACACCGGAGGCCACGACCACCGCGGAGAGCAGCAGCGGGAGCGAGAACCCGTGCCACAGCGCCAGGTAGTAGGGGTGGTCCCCGGCCGGGTAGGGCTTGGCGTAGGTGGTGGCGAGCGCGTTGAACAGCGAGGCGACCACCCCGAGGAGCAGGGTCAGCGCCGCGGGCACGGCCGCCGGCACCATCAGGCCGAGCGAGGGCTTGGGGGCCGAGGAGTCCTCGACACCCGGCTTGGTGCCGAACGCCCCCCACAGGAACCGGAAGCTGTAGGCGGCGGTGAGGGCGGACCCGAGCACGAGACCGACCAGGACCACGAGGTCACCGGTGGTACCCGACTCCAGGAACCCCTCGAACGCCGCCTCCTTGCCGAGGAACCCGAACAGCGGGGGGATGCCAGCCATGGACAGCGCGCCGATGGCGCCGATCACGGTGAGCACCGGGAAGCGCCGTCGGATCCCGGAGAGCTCGTCGATGTTCCTGGTGCCCGCCTGGTGGTCGATGATGCCGACGACGAGGAACAGCGTCGACTTGAACAGGCCGTGCGCGATCAGCATCGTCGCCCCGGCCATCGCGACCGTGTGCGAGCCGGCGCCCATCAACACCATCAGGAACCCGAGCTGGCTGACGGTGCCGTAGGCGAGCAGGGTCTTGAGGTCACGTTCGAACAGCGCCCGGTAGCCGCCGATGAGCATCGTCCAGATCCCGAGCGTCGCGATCAACGGCCACCAGGGCGTGTGGTCGGAGAACGCGGGGGAGAGCCTGGCGACCAGGTAGACGCCGGCCTTGACCATCGACGCGGCGTGCAGGTACGCGCTGACCGGGGTGGGCGCGACCATCGCGCCCGGCAGCCAGGTGTGGAACGGGACCTGGGCGGACTTGGTGAACGCCCCCAGGAGGATGAGCACCAGCGCGGTGCTGGTGAGAGCGCCGGCGGCCGGCGGGCTGGCCACGATCTCGGAGATCCGGTACGTCCCGGCCTGCTCGCCGAGCAGGACGAAGCCCAGCAACATCGACAGCCCACCGAGTACGGTGACGAGCAGGGCCTGGATGGAGGACCGCCGCTGCTGTTTGGTGTTGCCGTCCTGCCCGACCAGGAGGAACGAGCAGACCGTGGTCAGTTCCCAGAAGATGTAGAGGGTGAACAGGTCGTCGGCGAGGACGAGGCCCAGCATCGCCCCGGCGAAGGCGACGAGCAGCGCGGACGTCCGGGAGTTGCTCTGGGCGTCCGGCTTGAAGTAGTAGACGCAATAGCAGAGGATCAGGACTCCGACCCCGGAGACCAGGAAGATCATCAACAGGGAGAGGATGTCGAGTCGCAGCGTGAACGTCAGCCCGAGAACGGGCGCCCACGCCACCGACTCGTCAACGGTCCCGCCGGCCAGCACCTCGGTGAGGCTGGTCAGCGCCCAGCCGAGCGAGACGGCCGGCAGGATGGCGCCCACCGCGAACGCCCAGCGCCCAAGCCACCTGCTGACGGTCGGGAGCAGGGCCGCCAACACCAGGTGGGCGGTCACCAGGAGCAGCATCGGGACCTCCCCGACCTCGGGACGACCGCCGGCTTGCGTTCGCTCATAAGCTCCTCCGGGACGCGGGGCTGACCTTGCCACGACCCGCGCCAGCGGCGGGCGGCCCTCCATCCGGGCCGCTCGCCGAACGCGCAAGACGGGAAAATCGTACGGACGGACTCACGTGCGCCTCACAACTCCTCCGCTGCCGCGTGGCGCCCGCGCCCGCTGTCCGCGATTGGTACAGCGGGTGTCCTTCCTGGTGTGGTGCTCAGCTCCCTAGGTCGACGTTCTCGGTGGTGCCTGCCGGACAACCGCCCCGACTGATCGCCCGTTCCGGGCGAAACCGGTTGCTACCAGTGGCAAGCCGCCGGAACAACCGTACCGGTTCTCCGGGGTGCTTCCCGCGATCCTCGGGGGTGCGTACCGGGCGCACGCCCTCGCCGCGCCGCCCGTGGTCGACCGCGTGGCACCAGGGGCGGACGGTGGGCCGGGGGGTAGATCGGCAGTGGTACGCCGCCGCGTCTTCTCCCTGCTTACCCCGTACTTAGCGGACATTTCACACCGTCGTGGGCGGGGGGCCGCCCGGCGGCCGGACCGGGCCGGGTGGCCCCCGGATGGCGTGGGGATCAGAAGACGTCCGACGGGGTGTACCGTCCCCACACCTCCCGGAGACAGTGACAGACCTCACCCACGGTCGCCCTGGCGGCGAGGGCCTTCCTCATCGGCGGCAGCACGTTCTCCCGGCCGCTGGCCGCCTCCCGGAGCTCCGCCAACGCCACGCGCACCGCCTCGCCGTCACGCTCCGCACGCAGCTCCGCGAGCCGTCGGGACTGCGTCCGCTCGATGTCCGGATCCACCCGCAGCGGCTCGTAGGGCTCCTCGGTGTCCACCGTGTACCGGTTCAGGCCGACGACGACGCGGTCGCCGGAGTCGATGTCCAGCGCGTTCTGGTAGGCCGTCCGCTCGATCTCGCCCTTCTGGAAGCCCTGCTCGATGGCGGCCACCGCCCCGCCCCGGTCCTCGACCTTGCCCATCAGCTCCACCACCGCGCGCTCCACCTCGTCGGTCATCGCCTCGACGGCGTACGAACCGGCGAAGGGGTCGACGGTGGAGGTCAGGTCCGTCTCGTTGGCCAGTACCTGCTGGGTGCGCAACGCCAGCCGGGCGGCCTTCTCGGTGGGCAGCGCGATGGCCTCGTCGTAGGAGTTGGTGTGCAGGGACTGGGTGCCGCCGAGCACGGCGGCGATCGCCTGGACCGTGACCCGCACCATGTTGACCTCGGGCTGCTGCGCGGTCAGCTGCACGCCGGCGGTCTGCGTGTGGAACCGCAGCGTCCAGGACTTGGGGTTCGTCGCCCCGAACTCCTCCCGCATCAGGCGGGCCCAGATCCGCCGTGCCGCCCGGAACTTCGCCACCTCCTCCAACAGGCTGGTCCTGGAGACGAAGAAGAAGGCCAGTCGGGGGGCGAAGTCGTCCACCCGCAGCCCGGCGTCGATGGCCGCCCGCACGTACTCCACGCCGTTCGCCAGGGTGAACGCGATCTCCTGCGCGGGAGTGGCCCCGGCCTCGGCCATGTGGTAGCCCGAGATCGAGATGGTGTTCCACCGGGGGAGCTCGGTACGGCAGTACGCGAAGATGTCGGTGATCAGCCGGAGCGAGTGGGCCGGCGGGTAGATGTAGGTCCCCCGGGCGATGTACTCCTTGAGCACGTCGTTCTGGATGGTGCCGGTGAGGGTGGCGGGGTCGACGCCCTGCTCCTCGGCGACCAGTTGGTAGAGCAGCAGCAGCACGGCGGCCGGCGCGTTGATGGTCATCGACGTGGAGACCTCGCCGAGCGGGATGCCCGCGAAGAGACGCCGCATGTCCTCGATGGAGTCGATCGCGACGCCCACCTTGCCGACCTCGCCGTGGGCGACCGGCTCGTCCGAGTCGTAACCCATCTGGGTGGGCAGGTCGAACGCCACCGAGAGACCGGTGGTGCCCGCCCTGATCAACTGGTGGTAGCGGGCGTTCGACTCGGTGGCGGTCCCGAATCCCGCGTACTGCCGCATCGTCCACGGCCGCCGCGTGTACATGGTCGGGTACACGCCCCGGGTGAAGGGGTAACCGCCCGGCTCGCCGACCCTGTCGGCCAGTCCGTCCCGGACGTCGGCCGGCCCGTAGACCGGTTTCACCTCGAACCCGGACTCGGCTCGTTTCTCGGCGGACATCGGACGCCTCCTCGTGGTGGGTGTGCTCTGGCGGGGCGGGACGGGCGGTACCGAGGCGGCGAGGGTAACGCCGCCTCCCGGTCCGGCGGCCCGGTCGGGGGCCGGCCCGGAGGACCACCGGGGTGACCAGCGTTCCTGGGTGGGCGTGGCGGGGTCGGACGGCCGTCGGCCGGTGGCGGGCGGACGGGGCCCAGCTGGCGGGCGGCACGAGGTGGTCATCGCGACCACCTCCCGATCTTGTCTCCACCGCGACGCCGCCAGCACAATGACGGCGGGCGACGCGTCCACCCCTGCGCCCTGGTCCGGGATCACCCCGCTCGGACCATCGATCCAAGAACAGGCTCGTACCGTCGTCTGTATCGCACAGTGCACAGTCGAGTACAACGCATGGAGAATGTGTCCGTGGCCACCACAGACTCGGAAGATCCCGCAACTCCTCGTGTGATCGCCGGCCGATACCGGCTCCGCCGGGTGTCGGGGAAGGGCGCCACCGGCATCGTCTGGGTCGCCTACGACGAGTTCCTGCGCAGACAGGTCGCGCTGAAGGAGGTGCTGCTGCCCCAGGGCGTGCCAGCTCCCGAAGCCGACGCCATGCGGGAACGCACGATGCGGGAGGCACGGGCCAACGCCGTGCTCTCGCACCCGAACGTGGTGACCCTCTACGACGTGGTGCGGCACGAGGGCGAGCCCTTCGTCGTCATGGAGCTCGTGCTCGCGCACAGCCTCGCCGCCGTGCTGCGGCACCACGGGCCGATCAACGAACAGCAGGCGGCCGTGGTGGGAGACGCCATCGCGGCGGCCTTGGAGGCCGCGCACCGGGCCGGCATCACACACCGGGACGTCAAACCCGGGAACGTGCTGGTCAACCAGGACGGGTGGACCAAGCTCACCGACTTCGGCATCGCGCGCAACGTCACGGAGAGCACCCTCACCGCCACCGGCCTGCTGTTGGGAACGCCTTCCTACATCGCACCCGAGGTCGCCACGGGGCGCGGGGTCAGCCCGGCCGCCGACCTGTGGGGGCTGGGAGCGACGCTGTACGCGGCGATGGAGGGGCGACCACCCTACGACGCCGGCGGCGACCCGCTGGCCACGGTCACCGAAGTGGTGCACGGCCCGGTTCCCCAGGCGAGCCGGGGAGGCACCATCGCCGAGATCATCAGCGGTCTGATGGTCAAGGCGCCGGCCAAGAGGATGCCGTTGGCCGAGGTGCGCCGGCGGCTCGCCCCGTTGCTCCCCAAGTCCGGGGTGAACGTGTTCGAGGACGTCCACATGCCCGATCCCGGCGCGGCCGAGCCGCCGTCGACGGGAACCCGGGGCGCCGGGGGGACCCGGTCGGGCACCCGGGGAGCCGGCGGAACACGGTCCGGCACGCGTGGTGGCGCGGGCACCCGCGCGCAGGCGTCGCGGCGCCCACCGACGGCGACGGGCGCGGCCAGCCTGAACCCCCCGACCGCGGGGGCGACGGGCGGCTGGTCCCCCGGCGGTCGACGCCCCGGCGGACGCCGTCCCACCGCGCAGTCCACCGGCACGCTCGGAGCCCACACCGGGGCCCTGGGCGGACTCGGAGCCGACGACGATTCCTCGCCGATCCGGGCGATCGACGACTCGGCGCCGTTGGCCGCCGATCCAGGTCCGCTCCCCTTCCCCGTTCGGGACACCGGCACCCAGCCGGCGGTCGAGGAGACGTCCCCGCCCGCGCCGTTGGCCGCCGACCCAGGTCCGCTGCCCTTCGCGCCGCCCCCCTCCTCCGGTGGGCCGGGCGCGACCTCCGACGACCGGGGCGGTCGACCGCCGGCTCCGTCCGACACGGCGGGCTCCCGACCGGGACGCCGGACGGGCGCTCCCCGCATCGGCAGGGGCGGGATGATGCTCGCGGTCCCGCTGTTCCTCGTCGCGGCGCTCGTGGGCTTCGCGCTCGTCAGGACCGTCGCGGGCGAGTCCGTGCTGCCGACCGAGGTCGCCGGGGCGCCCGCGCCGGGGCAGGGGGTCGGCAGCCCGACGCTCGACCTCGCCTCGGACCGCGCCGTGGGCGCGGACACCGAACCCACTGAGGGACGCTTCGAGCTGATGCTCCCCGAGGGGTGGGGCCGGTTCCAGGAGCAGCGGCAGTACCCGGAGCTGCCCGACAGCTCCATCACCCGGTACGTCTCCGAGGACGGTTCGAGCACGGTCGCGGTGGAGTGGTTCGCCGACTACTTCCAGGAACACAGCGTTGACGACTACGTGAGCCGCCTGCCGGAGCTGACGGCGGGCAGCGGCGGGCAGTTCGTCCCGGGTCTCGACGTCCCCGCCGAGACCGACCGGGAACAAGCTGGGCCCGAACCCGCCCGCGAACTCACCTACCGGCTCGTCGACTCCGGCCTGCTGCGGGAGTCGGCGGGGGCGGAGCAGCGGCGGACGGTCTACGTGCGGCTGCTGCCCAGGGACGACGACCTGTGGTTGGTCTCGGTCTCGGTGGACACCCGGTCGGAGACGGTCGGTCGCACCGAGCTGTTCAACCAGATCGCCCCGAGTTTCACCACCCTCGCCTGAGCCGGGGAACCCGGTGGCCCCGGACTCGGGGTCGGAGGCCTTAAGCTTCGCCCTGTGACGGCGAGTGACGCAGGCACCGCGACGGTGCGGACCGACGAGTCAGCGGCGACGGGCGGAACCGCCCCGGCCGACCAGGCCAGCCCCGAGGCAGCGGCCAGGCGGGCGGCGGCCGAGCTGGCGGCCAGGACCGGGGTGGAGGAACACCAGGTGGCCGTGGTCCTCGGCTCCGGCTGGCGCCCGGCGGCCGAGGAACTGGGCGACCCGGTCGCCGAGGTGCCGATGGCGGAGCTGCCCGGTTTCGTGCCGCCGGCCGTCGCCGGCCACGGTGGCTCGATCCGTTCGGTGCGCCTCGGTGACTCCCGGGTGCTCGTGCTGCTCGGCCGTACGCACCTCTACGAGGGTCGGGGTGTCGCGCCGGTCGTCCACGGGGTGCGCACCGCCGTGGCGGCGGGCGCCCGCACGGTCGTCCTCACCAACGCGGCCGGTGGCCTGCGCGGTGACCTCGACGTCGGCCAGGCCGTGCTGATCCGGGACCACCTCAACCTGACCGCGCTCTCCCCCCTGGTGGGGCCCCAGTTCGTGGACCTCACCGACCTGTACACCGCTCGGTTGCGCGCGCTGGCCGCCGAGCTCGACCCGACGCTCACGGAGGGCGTGTACGCCCAGCTCCCCGGGCCCCACTACGAGACGCCGGCCGAGATCGGGATGCTCCGCACGCTGGGCGCCGACCTGGTGGGCATGTCGACGGCCCTGGAGGCCATCGCGGCCAGGGCGGCCGGGGCCGAGGTGCTGGGCCTGTCGCTGGTGACGAACCTGGCGGCCGGCACCACCGGCGAGCCCCTGAACCACGAGGAGGTCGTGGCGGAGGGACGCGCCGCCGCCACCAGGCTCGGTGGTCTGCTCGCCCGTCTGGTGGGCCGGTTGTGAGCGGCCTCGACCCGGCGCTGCGCACGGCTGCCATGCGGTGGGCGGCCGAGGACGTGGACGAGGACGACCGCGTCGAGCTGCAACGCGTGCTCGCCTCGGCGATGGCCGGCGACGAGTCGGCGAAGGCGGAGCTGGCCGACCGGCTGGCCGGTCCGCTGACCTTCGGCACCGCCGGGCTGCGCGGCCCGCTGCGCGCTGGTCCCAACGGCATGAACCGGTCCGTCGTCATCCGGGCCACGGCCGGCGTCGCCGCCTGGCTGACCGCCCACGGCCATGCCGGTGGGGTGGTCGTCGTCGGGCGGGACGCCAGGCACGGGTCCGAGCGGTTCGCGACCGACGCGGCGGGGGTGCTGGCCGCGGCGGGTTTCGACACCCGGCTGCTGCCCGGCCCGCTGCCCACCCCGTTGCTCGCCGGCGCGGTCCGCCGGTTGGGCGCGGTCGCGGGGATCCAGATCACGGCCTCGCACAACCCGCCCGCCGACAACGGGTACAAGCTGTACGACGGCGAGGGCACCCAGATCGTGCCCCCGGCCGACTCCGAGGTGGAGGCCGCCATCGAACGGGTCGGGCCCGCCTTCACGGTGCCCCTGTCGCAGGGCTGGCGGGTGGAGGACCGCGACCTCCTCGGCGAGTACCTCGCGCACGTCGGGACGCTGCCGAGGGGAAGCGCCCGGGACCTGCGGATCGCGGCCACCCCGATGCACGGCGTGGGCGGCGAACCGCTGGTGCGCGCGCTGGCCGCCGCCGGTTTCCACGACGTCCACCTCGTCCCCGAACAGGCGGAACCCGACCCCGACTTCTCGACGGTGGCCTTCCCCAACCCCGAGGAGCCCGGGGCCACCGACCTGCTGCTGGCCCTCGCGGAGCGGGTCGAGGCCGACCTGGCGATCGCCCTGGACCCCGATGCCGACCGCTGCGCGGTGGGTACCCGTGAACCCGGCGGCGGTTGGCGGATGCTGCGCGGGGACGAGACCGGTGTCCTGCTCGCCGAGCACGTGCTGGCCGCGCTGGACCGCGCCGCGCACCCCGATCCGCTGGTGGCGACGACGATCGTGTCCTCGTCGATGCTGGCCTCGGTCGCCGCCGCCCACGACGCCCGGTACGACGAGACGCTCACGGGTTTCAAGTGGCTGGTGCGGGCGGGGGACGGCAGGGGGACCGGTCTGGTCTTCGCCTACGAGGAGGCCCTGGGGCTGTCGGTCGATCCCGAGGTGGTTCGGGACAAGGACGGCCTGTCCGCCGCGGTGCTCGCGGCGGACCTGGCGGCCACGAGGAAGGCCGAGGGCAGTGACCTCCTGGCCGCGTTGGACGAGCTCGCCGCGCGGCACGGCGTGCACCTGACCGACCAGGTGTCGATCCGGGTGACCGACCAGGCGGAACGGGCGAGGCTGGTGGCGGGGGTGCGCGGGCGCCCGCCGGCGGAGTTGGCCGGAGTGCCGGTGTCCCTGGCGGAACCGAGGGCGGCCGACATCGTCGAACTCCGCGCCCAGTCCCTCCGCGTCGTGATCCGGCCCTCGGGGACCGAACCGAAGCTGAAGGCGTACCTCCAGGTGGTGGAGCCGGTCGCGGACGCGGCCCCGGACGGCGGCGCCGACAGGTCCGACCGCGTGGCGGCGGCGCGGGAACGCGCCGAGGCCCGACTCACCGAGCTCCGCGACCAGGTCGCGGAACTGCTGCGCTGAACCGGAACCGGCTCCGTCCCGCTCCCGATCGGGACGGAGCCGGCCTCGCGTCAGGGGCGTGGACCTCTCCCGAGGACGCCCGGGCACCCGGCGGAGGGCCGGTCGCCGTTCTCCCGGTTCCCTCGGTTCTCCCGCCGTGCGGAATTGCCCGCCCCGGGGCCGCCGCCGAGTCGCGGAACCGTTCGAGGTGGGGAACGCGAGGCGCTCCCTTTTCGCTACCGGCGGAGCTGGCGAGGGTTTTCGACCGGCGGCGCGGTAGTCGGGGAACCCGCCACGACCCCGTCGCCCCCGCTGCTCCCAGTTCGCATCCTCCCAGTTCAGCGCCCGGAAATGTCGGTCGTTGCCGGTATTCTCGGTGGTGACGGTGAAAGCCCCGGGGAAACGGTGGAAACCACTTCGCGGGGTTCCGGCGGGAATCGGCAGGGGAGTTCGGACATGCCTGAGAACAGCGGTCTGGAATCAGCCAACGACACCAATCCCTTCGACTCGGTCCGGCGCGTGGACGACACCGGTGAGTGGTGGTCCGCCCGCGATCTCATGCCACTGCTCGGCTACTCGGACTGGCGGCACTTCGGCGAGACCCTGGCGCGGGCCAAGCGGTCGGCCGCCAACACCCGGGTGAACGTGGGCACGTTATTCGTGGCGGCGGGCGGTGCCGCCGCCACGGGTGGGGAACCGTCGGACGACCACCGCCTCACCAGGTACGCCTGCTACCTCGTCGCGATGAACGGCGACCCGGCGAAGCCGGAGGTGGCGGCGGCCCAGCGCTACTTCGCCGTCCGCGCCAGGGAAGCCGAGATCGTGCTGCCCTCGCCGAGGATGCCGGAGGACTACCCGTCGGCGTTGCGGGCGTTGGCGGACCAGTTCGAGGAGGCCGAGCGCACCCGCAGGGAGCTGGCGGTCGCCGCTCCGAAGGCCGAGGCCTACGACGCCCTGTTGGAGACCGACGGCACCTACCTGGTGGGCAACGTGGCCAAGATGCTCGGAGTCCCCGGGATGGGCCAGAACAAGCTCTTCGAGTTCCTGCGCGCCGAGCACGTGCTGATGTCGGCCGAGCACCGCCGCAACGAGCCCTACCAGGAGCACGCGCACCACTTCCGGGTGGTGCCGAGCGTGTTCGACACACCGGACGGGCGTCGTGGCGGGTTCACCACCAGGGTGCGGCCCTCCGGGATCGAGTTCATCCGGTCCCTCCTGGCCAGGCGGGGGTACCAGGTGCGGGCCGAGCTGGCCCCGGTCCGCGAGTCCGACACCGGCTGACCCAGTCCTCCCCGGGTGCCGGTGGAGGACCACCGGCCGTCGGCGCCCGGGGAGCCGCCGAGCTGGTGGAACGCGTCCGGAGCTACGAACGAGCGGCGGCCGAGCAGGTCGCGAGACCGCGGGTGCAGCTGTCCCGGGCTGAGGAGTTCGCCGCCACGCTCCGGACGCGACTGGACGCCCCGTCCGGGCCGCCGGGGTGAGGGTCGCCTGGCGGGGGCGCCCCTGGCTACTGGTGGCAACCGGGTGGGTCCACTCCGACGCGGGCGGCACGACGGAGTGGACCCGCGCTCCTCGCGATGCCACGCGGATGCGCCGCGGCGAAGGGGGCGCCCGCGCCGGCGAGGGAGCCCGGGCACCGGAGCCCCGGAGGGCCGGGAATCCGACGTTCGCCGGGAACCGGGAGCGGGCGGCGTTCGTCGGAACGGCGTGCCGGCGACGCCCGCCGACACCAGGTGCTCGCCGTGAGCGTCTCCCGTTCCGCGGTGTCGGGCTCGCTCCACCACGCGGGGGGCGGCCGACCGATGAGGGGATACAGTCCGTAAGTGACCGCGACAACCGGTGAGCAGTCGTTGAGAGTGGAGACCGTGGAGCAGTCCCGACTGCTGGCGCTGCTGCGTGACGAGGGGCCGATGTCCCGGGTCGAGCTGGGTGAACGGCTCGAACTGCCACGCGCCCGCCTGACCGCGGAGGTCAGCCGGCTGGCGGACGCGGGCATGGTCGAGTCGGGGGGACCCGCCGCGAGCCGGGGTGGCCGGCGGTCCACGCTCGTCCGACTGGCCTCCGACCTGCGCCTGCTCGCGGTGGACATCGGCGCCACCTCGGTGGGGGTGGCGGTGACCGGACCGAGGTGCGACGTGCTCGCCCACGTGGTGGAGGACTGCGACGTCCGCACGGGGCCGGTGGCTGTGCTCGAACGGGTCGCCGCGCTGGCCGATGTCGTGCTCGCCAGCAACCCCGGGCGGCTGCTGGCGTCCGGGGTGGGGCTTCCCGGCCCCGTCAGCTTCCGGGAGGGGCTGCCGGTGGCGCCCCCGATCATGCCGGGGTGGGACCGCTTCCCGGTTCGGGACCAGCTCGCGAGCCGGTGGCGCCGTCCGGTCGCGGTCGACAACGACGTGAACGCGATGGCGATGGGCGAGCGGCACGCGGGCGTCGCCCAGTCCCTCGACGAACTGATCTTCGTGAAGATCGGAACGGGTATCGGGTGCGGGATCGTCCTCGGGGGGCGCGTCTACCGGGGCGTGGCCGGGACGGCCGGCGACATCGGGCACGTCCGGATCGACGAGTACGGGCCGGCGTGCGCCTGCGGGGAGGTCGGCTGCCTGGAGGCCTACTTCGGCGGCGCCGCCCTGGCCAGGGACGCGCTGACCCTGGCCCGCAGCGGCCGGTCGACCCGGCTCGCCGAGCTCCTGGAGGAGCGGGGGAGCCTGACGGCCCAGGACGTGGGCGCCGCCGCCGGCGCGGGCGACTTCGCCGCCGTGAACCTGATCCGGGAGGGTGGCAGGCGGCTGGGGCAGGTGATCGCCTCGCTGGTCAGCTTCATCAACCCGGGCATGGTCGTCATCGGGGGAGGCGTGGCCGGCCTGGGGCACCAGCTGTTGGCCGAGGTCCGCAGTGCCGTGTACCGGCGATCGTTGCCCCTCGCGACCGGGAACCTCCCGATCGTCCTCTCCGAACTCGGGGACCAGGCCGCCGTGATCGGCGCGGCGTGGTCGGCCAGTGAGCGCGCTTTCGCCCTGACGCACTAGTCCTCCGCCGCTCACCGGTCCCCACCAGCGGGGTGTCGACCAGGCGCTCCCGGCGGCGGCCAGGTGGCGGGCGCGGCTCCAGGTGTGTTCCGAGGGCCCGACGCCCGTGCCGCCCGGCCGCTCGACGGAGCCCCCGCTCCGGTGCGGGCGGCGCTCTCCTCCCTGGCTCGGGTGACGTGGTGCCGTGCGCCGGGCAACCGGCGCCGGTAGCCCACATCCTGGTGGCATGCCTGGTGAGAACAAGACCCTCGTCTGGCCGGTGCTGGCGTACGAGGACGCGCCCGCCGGTATCCGGTTCCTGGTGAACGCCTTCGGCTTCCAGGAGAACGTCGTCTACCCGGGCGAGACCCCTGACGTGGTCCTGCACGCCGAGTTGCTGTGGCCAGAGGGTGGCGGGGTGATGCTCGGTTCGGCCAGCGTCGGGGAGGGACACGCGATCCGGCCGGGTGGTTGCGCCGTGTACCTGGTGACCAGCACCCCGGACGAGTTGTTCGACCAGGCCGTGGCTGGGGGTGCGGAGGTCGTGGTGGCTCCGGAGGACAAGGACTACGGGGCGCGAGGGTTCACCGTCCGTGATCCCGAGGGCAACGAGTGGAGCTTCGGCACCTACTCGGGGGGCTGAGCGCGCCGACGGTGCGGAGCCGGGCCGTGCGGGCTCGGCCGGCCGCGACGGGATGGTCGCTCGGTTCGGGTGAGGGCAGGGCGGCCGGTCTGCCGTGGACAGCGCCGGAACGCCGGACCGCCGCGACGTGCCGGTTCCGGCCCGTCCCCTGCCACGGCGCCCCGGCGCTGGCGTGGCGGCGGCGCACAGGAGCGCAGCCGGACGCGGCTCCCCCGACCACCACGTGTCGTCCCCGAACCGGCACCGGCCGGCGTCCGGCGGCTGGGTCGGCGAGGTCGGCGAACCTCCCAGGTTCTGACGGAGAGTGACGGCGCTCGGATGCCGGCGGCCCCACGGGCCCACCGACGGGGGACTTGGAGGGCTGCCACCACCCCGGTGACGGGTGCTCCGGAGCGGAACCCCCGGCCTCGCCCCCACCGGTGCGGTGGGCTCGGCCAGCGCCGGCCCCGGGCGGCTCGCGCCACCGTCGCGCGCCCAGTGGGTGGCGCGACCGCCTTCCCGTCCCCGGGCACGACGGTCGTCCCAGGTCAGCGCGCGGTCGGGCCCGCTGGGGACCTCAAGCGGAGCTCGGTCCCCGGCCCGGGTCGCGAGAGCTGCGAAGGATCTTGTCGAATCGCTTAAACTGAGCAGACTTTCGTGTGGAGAATGCCAAAGTTGCGGCCGAAATCTGGGCCGAACGAGTGAAAACCTGGGATTTTGGTAGCCCGAAGGGGTTGACCAGTGATGTGGAACACCTTATTTTGATGAACCACCCAACGAAGTGAGGTTGCTGTGCGGAACGGTCACGTGCCGCCGGCCGATCAGGCCGGCCTGCGCCGAGCGAACCTCGCGTTGGTCGTGCGAACCCTGCGTGAGCACGGGCAGCAGTCCCGGGCGCAGCTGTCGGCCCTCAGTGGACTGAGCAAGGCGACCGTCTCCAACCTCGTGAGCGAACTCGAGTCCCGCCGCCTGGTGCGGGCCGCCGGGCTGACCGCCGGCCGCCAGGGGCGCCCGGGCCAGCTGGTGGAGCTGTCGCCGGGGTCGGTGTGCGGCATCGGCCTCGAGATCAACCTCGAGTACCTGCGAGCCACGGTGCTCGACCTCGCGGGAACCGTCGTCACCGAGCAGCTGGTGCCCCTCCGGGTCGTGGAACTCGGCCCGCAACGGTGCCTCGACCAGCTCGCCGAACTCGCCAGGTCGATGCTCGCCACGGTCGCCGCCGTCGGCGCCTGGCCGGCCGGCATCACGGTCGCGGTTCCCGGCCTCGTGGACACCCAGGCCGGCGTGGTGCGCTTCGCCCCGAACCTGCGCTGGCGGCAGATCGCCCTCGTCGACGGGCTCGCCGCCCGCGTCGACCTCCCGCTCGAACGGTGCGCCGTGGACAACGACGCCAACCTCGCCGCCCTCGCCGAACACACCAGCGGTGCCGCCAGCGGCACCGACGACCTGCTCTGCATCGTCGGCAGCAGCGGAGTGGGAGCTGGTCTCCTCGCGGCGGGGGTGCCCGTGCGCGGGGCGTCCGGCTTCGCCGGAGAGGTCGGCCACCTCTCGCTCGACCCGCTCGGCCCGTCCTGCCCCTGCGGGAACCGGGGCTGTTGGGAGCGGCAGATCGATCTGGGCACGCTCCTCGAGGTGATGTCCAGCCCGGACGACCCGGTGCGGGACCCCAGCCTCGCGGTCTCCGACCGGTTGCGCATCATCCGGGTCCGGGCCGAGGCCGGCGACCGCCGCACGCTCGACGCGCTCCAGCAGGTCGGGGACGCCCTGGGGGTCGGTCTCGCCCTGCTGATCAACGTCCTCAACCCGGCAGCCGTCGTGCTCGGCGGCTACTTCGCCGAGCTGTACGAGTGGCTGGTCGAGCACGCCCGCATCCAGATCGCCTCCCGCGTCCTCTCGCCCGAGGCGGCCCGGGCGGCGATCCTGCCGTCCACCCTCGGGTTCACCGCCGCCATCCGAGGCGGCGCGCAGCACGCGATGCGGATGGTGATGGACAACCCCACCCTCGCCCCGGTGGTGGCGAGCGAACCGACGGAGGCACCGGCATGAGCCGAACCGACGGGCCCACGGGGCCGCGCGCCGCCGGCCAGGAGGAGGCCGGGGAGGTCCTGCTGCGCATGGAGGGGATCGTCAAGGTGTTCCCCGGGGTGCGGGCGTTGGACGGAGTGGACCTGGAGGTGCGGCCCGGCGAGGTGCACTGCCTGCTCGGGCAGAACGGGGCGGGGAAGTCCACCCTCATCAAGGTCCTCGCCGGCGCCCACCAACCCGACGAGGGCGTCATCACCTGGCGGGGGACCGAGGCCAGGCTGCCGTCACCGGTCGCGGCCCTCCGGCTCGGCGTGGCCACCATGTACCAGGAGCTGGACCTGGTCCCCGACCTGTCGGTGGCCGACAACATCTTCCTCGGCCACTGGCGGTCCCGTTGGGGGTTCACCCGGGCCCGCGCGGCGGCGGCGGAGGCCACCCGGTTGCTCACGCGCCTCGGTCACCCCGAGATCCGCCCGCACCGGGAGGTCGGCGGCCTGTCCGCCGCCGGGCAGCAGCTGGTGTCGATGGCCAGGGCACTGGCCCACGACGCCGGGCTCATCGTGATGGACGAGCCGACGGCGGCGCTCGCCGCCGACGAGACGGAGAACCTCTTCCGGGTCGTGGAGGACCTCACGGCGTCCGGGGTGGCCGTCGTCTACATCTCGCACCGCATGGAGGAACTCCGGCGCATCGGTGACCGGATCACGGTCATCAAGGACGGTCGCACCGTCGCCAGGAACCTCGACGCGAAGACCACACCCACCTCGGAGCTGGTGTCCCTGATGACCGGGCGTCGGGTCGACGCGGCCTTCCCGAAGCGGGAGGAGAACACCACCGACGCCTCGGTGGAGGCGCTGCGGGTGGAGGGGCTCACCAGGCGAGGCGAGTTCAGGAACGTCGACTTCACCCTGCGCGCGGGCGAGGTCCTCGGCATCGCCGGGCTCGTGGGCGCCGGGCGCAGCGAGATCCTGGAGACCGTCTTCGGCGCCAGGAAACCCGACAGCGGGCGGGTCCTGGTGCACGGCCAGCCACTCCGGCCGGGCAGCGTCCCGGCGGCCGTGCGCGCCGGCATCGGACTGGCGCCCGAGGAACGGAAGAGCCAGGCACTCCTGCTCGACCTCCCCGTCGCCCACAACGTGACCCTGGCCAGCCTGCCGGAGTACAGCCGACTCGGCTTCTCCCAACGGGCGAGGGAGATCGACGACGCCACGGAGAAGCTGCGGGAACTGGACCTGCGGCCGGCGGACCCCCGACGCCTCATCCGAACGCTCTCCGGCGGCAACCAGCAGAAGGCCGTGGTGGCCCGCTGGTTGGTGCACGGGTGCCGCATCCTGCTGCTCGACGAACCGACCAGGGGCGTCGACGTGGGAGCTCGCAGCGAGCTGTACCGGCTGATCCGCGAACTCGCCGCCTCCGGCGTCGCGGTCGTCGTGGTCTCCAGCGAGGTCCCGGAGGTGCTCGGCCTGGCTGACCGGGTGCTGGTGCTCCGCGACGGCGACATCGTCCACGAGGCGCCCGCCGACGAGCTGACCGAGGCCGACGTGCTTGATCTGGTGATGGAAGGGAGTGCGGCGTGACCGACAAGAAACCGGGCTCGGTGCTCGGCGCCGGCAGCGCCGAGGACAGATCCCCCAACGAGACTGCGGGCTCCCCGAGCTCCGCCGGTGGAACCGGCGGAGACGGGCGGTCCGCACCGCAGCCCACCGCCCCCGCCGCCACGAAGGGCGGTGGGCTGCGACTGGACGTCCGGCTCACGGGACTGTTCGCGGTACTGGTCCTGCTGTGCGTCGTCGGGTACCTGACCCGGCCGGACGCGTTCCTCACCGAGGGGAACCTGTCCACGATCCTCCGGCTCGCCGCCGCCATCGGCGTGGTCAGCGTCGGCATGACCTTCGTCATCACCACCGCCGGGATCGACCTCTCCGTGGGTTCGATGGTCGCGCTCGCCAGCGTGTGGATGACGACGGTCGCCACCCAGTCCTACGGGGTGGGGGTGATGGTGCTCTGCGCCCTGCTGGTGGGACTGGGCGCCGGTCTGGTCAACGGCATACTGATCGCCTACGGCAGGGTCGTGCCCTTCATCGCGACCCTCGCGATGATGGTCGCGGCCCGGGGCCTCGCCGAGCGCATCAGCGGGCGGCAGACGCAGGTGATCAGGGACACCGCGTTCCTGGACTTCTTCCGGGGCAGCTTCCTCGGCGTCCCGGTCCTGGTGTGGATGTTCCTGCTGGTCTTCGCGGCCGGCTGGGTCCTGCTCAACCGCACCACCTTCGGCCGGCGCACCTTCGCCGTCGGGGGCAACCCGGAGGCGGCCCGCCTCGCTGGCATCAACGTCAAGCGCCATGTCGCGCTGGTCTACGGGCTGGCCGGCCTGTGCTGCGGGATCGCCGCCATCATGGTCGCGGCCAGGACCACCTCGGGCGCGTCCACCAACGGGCTCTACTACGAGCTCGACGCCATCGCGGCCGTCGTGATCGGCGGCACCCTGTTGACCGGTGGCCGAGGCAGCCTCCTCGGCACCCTCATCGGTGTGTTGATCTTCACCGTGCTCAGCAACATCTTCACGCTGAACAACCTGGAGACCGACATCCAGAACATCGCCAAGGGCGTGATCATCGTGGTCGCCGTGCTCCTGCAGTACCGCACCATGAACCACCCGCGAACGACCTAGCACCGCAGTCCGTCGTCGGGGCGGTCACCGCCGCCCGCCCCGACGAGGTCCACCGGCACGAGCCGGTGGGCCCGTGAGCCGTCGGCGGCCAACACACCCCAGGTCCGCCGCCGCCAAGTCCGGCGGTCCACGTCTCGTGCTCGGGAGTCCTCGATGTCAAGACAGCCACTGTTCGCCCGCCGCCGCTTCCTGCTCGGCGGCACCGCCCTCGGCGCGGGGGTCGTCCTGTCCGCCTGCACCTCCAACGACGCCGCCCAGGAGGCCCCGCGGAACGTCAGCGTCGGTGCCGGCGACAACGCCGAACCCGGGCCGGAGGTGACGATCGGCTTCTCCGCGCCCGCCGCCGACCACGGCTGGATGGCGGCCATGACCGCCTACGCGCGGTCGCAGGCCGAGGCGTTCGAGGACGTCACCTTCACCGCCACCGAGGGCACCAACGACTCCAGCCAGCAGATCGCGCAGATCGAGACCCTCATCAACGACGGTGTCGACGTCCTCGTCATCCTGCCGCACGACGGCGCGCAGCTGACCGCGGTCGGCCAGCAGGCGATGGACGCCGGCATCCCGGTGGTGAACGTGGACCGCGTCTTCGACAGCCCGCTGGCCTACCGCTGCTGGATCGGCGGCGACAACTACCGCATGGGCGTCAACGCCGGGGACTACATCGCCGAGCAGATGCGGGAACAGGGCAAGGACGACCCGGTGATCGCCGAGGTGGCGGGAATCGACTCGCTGCCCCTGACCCAGGAACGCAGCCAGGGGTTCGCCGACGCGCTCGCCCGGCATGGCTTCGAGGTCTCGCACCGGGTCGCGGCCGAGTTCACGGTGGAGAGCGGTGAGCGGCAGACCTCCAACCTGCTCCAGTCCGCCAGCTCCCTCGACGCGCTGTGGAACCACGACGACGACCAGGGCATCGGCGTGCTCGCCGCCATCGAGAACGCCGGACGAGACGAGTTCATCATGGTGGGCGGCGCGGGCTCACTGGACATGATGGACCGGATCGAGTCGGGCGAGAGCGTCGTCAAGGCCACGGTCCTCTACAGCCCGTCGATGTGCGCCTCGGCGATCTCGCTGGCCCGCCTCCTCGGACAGGCCAAGGGCCTCGGGGACATGGCCGAGCACGAGATCCCGGCGTCCATCACCACCTACTCGGCAGTGGTCACCAGCGACAACGTCGCGGAGTACCGGGACGTGGGCTTCGCGTCCTGACCTGGACGGCACCAGCCGGCCCCACCGGCGGAGGCCGGCACGGTAGTCCTCTCGGCCACGCCGAGATCGTGAGGACATCGAGAATGTGAGGGATCACAGCATGGCAGCCAGCGAGACGATCGGCGTCGGGATGGCGGGGTACTCCTTCATGGGTGCCGTCCACTCCCAAGCCTGGCGCACCGTCCACCGGTTCTTCGACGTGCCGGTAGCACCGGAACTCGTCGCACTCGCGGGCCGCGATCGGGCCAGGACCGAGGCCGCCGCCGCCCGGATGGGGTGGTCGGCCGCGGAGACGGACTGGCGGCGTTTGGTCGAGCGGGACGACGTCGGCCTGGTCGACATCTGCACGCCGGGGGACACCCACGCCGAGATCGCGATCGCCGCGCTGGACGCCGGCAAGCACGTCCTCTGCGAGAAACCGCTGGCCAACACGGTGGCCGAGGCGGAGGCGATGGTGGCTGCGGCGGAACGGGCCGCCGCCTCCGGGGTCCGCTCCATGGTCGCCTTCAACTACCGTCGCGTCCCGGCCCTCGCGTTGGCGCGCGAGCTGGTCGCGAACGGTCGCCTCGGCACCGTGCGGCACGTGCGGGCCGTCTACCTCCAGGACTGGCTCACCGACGAGAACTCGCCACTGACCTGGCGGCTCGACCGCACCAAGGCCGGCGCTGGCGCGCTCGGCGACATCGGTTCGCACATCATCGACGCGAGCCAGTTCGTCACGGGGCAGGCGATCACGGGGGTCTCGGCCATCACCGAGACCTTCGTCCGCCGCCGCCCGGTGGCCACCTCATCGGCGGGGTTGTCCGCCTCGGCCGGCACCGAGTACGGGGACGTCACGGTCGACGACGCCGCCCTGTTCCTCGCGCGGTTCACCGGCGGGGCCGTGGCCACCTTCGAGGCGACCCGGTTCGCCGCCGGTCGGAAGAACGCCATGCGGCTGGAGGTCAACGGCTCGCGGGGCAGCCTCGCGTTCGACTTCGAGTCCATGAACGAACTGTGGCTGCACGAGGAGGACATCGACGCGGCCGAGGGCGGGTTCCGACGCATCCTCGTGACCGAGGCCACGCACCCCTACCTCGGGGCGTGGTGGCCGCCCGGCCACGGGCTCGGCTACGAGCACACCTTCACCCACGAGGCAGCGGACTTCCTCACCGCCGTGGGCACGGGGACCGACCCGGAGCCGAGCTTCGCCGACGGACTGCGGGTGCAGCGGGTGCTGCGGGCGGTGGAGGACAGCGCCGCCGCCGACTCCCGTTGGACCCCGGTGCCGTAGTCGACCACGAGACCAGCCGGCCGAACGGGTCGGCGAGACGGTTCCGCCCGGCTCCTCCACGGAGCCGGGCCGGGAACCGGGAGCCCCGGCGGCTCCACGAAGGACCTGCCCCGGCCGACACCGGGGCGGATGGGTTCACACCGCGACGGGGAAGCGCAACAAGGAGGTTGGCACTCAACGTCGAGTAGTCCCCGGCTCGTCGAGAACGCGCTGTTGTTCGGGCGACGAACCTTGGTGAGAACAGGAGAAACATACCAGTGCGACGATCATTACGGGGGCGCGGCGGGAGTTCCGCGACCACCGGGCACAGAACCAGATCCAGGGGCACGGCGGCCCGCGCGGGCACCCTGTCACTGGCGCTCCTGACCGCTCTCGGTGGCAGCGCGATGGCTGCGGCCCCGGTCGCGGTGGCGGCCGACCAGCCGGCCGAGGCGGCCACGGCCGCGAACACCTTCCAGCCCAAACCTCCCATCGGTTTCCCGGTCTTCGACGAGGACGAGCACGACCACCCCGGCGATGACCACGAGCACGACGACCACTTCCACGCGTTGGTCTTCTCCAAGACCGCCGGGTTCCGGCACGACTCCATCGAGGCCGGTGTCGCCGCCATCGAGGAGCTCGGTGCGGAGCACGGCTTCCACGTGGACCACACCGAGGACGCCGAGGACTTCACCGAGCAGAACCTGGGCCACTACGACGTCGTCGTCTGGCTGTCCACCACCGGTGACGTCCTCAACGAGGAGCAGCAGGCGGCCTTCGAGGGCTACATCCAGGACGGCGGCGGCTACGCCGGCGTGCACGCCGCGTCGGACACCGAGTACGACTGGCCGTGGTACGGCGAGCTGGTGGGTGCCTACTTCGACTCCCACCCGCAGATCCAGGAGGCGACGACGGTCGTCACCGACCACGTCCACCCCTCCACCGCCCACCTCGACGAGGAGTGGGTGCGGACGGACGAGTGGTACAACTTCCAGGACAACCCGCGCGGCGACGTGCACGTCCTGGCGGCCCTCGACGAGGACAGCTACGACGCCGGCAGCGGCGCGATGGGCCACGACCACCCGATCGCCTGGTGCCAGGAGTTCGACGGTGGCCGCTCCTGGTACACCGGCGGTGGCCACACCATCGAGTCGTTCTCCGAGCCCGCGTTCCTGGAACACCTGCTCGGCGGTCTGCGCACCGCCGCCGGGGTCGCCGAGGCCGACTGCAAGGCGACCGTCGACTCCTCCTTCGACCAGGTGACCCTGGCCAAGGGTGCCGACCAGGCCGGCGAGCCGATCGCCCTGGCCGTGCTGCCCGACCGCAGCGTGCTGCACACCGCCCGCGACGGCCGGGTGTTCCACACCACCGCCGACGGCCTGAACACCCTCGCCGCCCGGATCCCGGTGTACGACCACGACGAGGACGGCCTCCAGGGCATCGCCGTGGACCCGGACTTCGAGGACAACCGCTGGGTCTACCTCTACTACTCCCCGGAACTGGACACCCCGCCGGGCGAGGCGCCGGAGAACGGCACGGCGGAGGACTTCGCCCCCTTCATCGGGCACAACACCCTCTCCCGCTTCCAGCTCACCGAGGACAACACCCTCGACCTGGACAGCGAGCAGGAGATCATCCACGTCGAGGCGGACCGGGGCATCTGCTGCCACGCCGGTGGTGAGATCGACTTCGACTCCGAGGGCAACCTCTACCTGTCCACCGGGGACGACACCAACCCCTTCGCCTCCAGCAACTACACGCCCATCGACATCCGCCCGGACCGCAACCCGGCCTTCGACGCGCAGCGTTCCTCCGCCAACACCAACGACCTGCGGGGCAAGCTGCTGCGGATCACCGTCCAGGAGGACGGCAGCTACACGGTGCCGGAGGGCAACCTCTTCGAGCCGGGTACGGACAAGACCCGTCCGGAGATCTACGCGATGGGCTTCCGGAACCCGTTCCGGTTCGCCATCGACCGGGAGACCGACTGGATCTACCTGGGCGACTACGGTCCCGACGCCGGCTCGCCCGACCCGAACCGGGGTCCGGAGGGCCTGGTCGAGTTCAACCTGATCAAGGAGCCCGGCAACTACGGGTGGCCCTACTGCCACGGCGACAACCAGGCGTACAACGAGTACGACTTCGCCACCGGCGAGTCCGGCCCGCTGTTCGACTGCGACAACCCGGTCAACAACAGCCCGAACAACACCGGTCTGACCGAGCTGCCGCCGTCGGTGCCGGCCTGGATCGAGTACACCGACGACTCGATCCCCGCCTTCGGTGGTGGCAGTGAGTCCCCGATGGGGGGCCCGACCTACCGGTACGACCCCGAGCTGGAGTCCGACACCAAGTTCCCCGAGTACTACGACGGCAAGAACTTCGCCTACGAGTGGGGACGCGGCTGGATCAAGGAGCTCCACCACGACGCCGAGGGCAACCTGCTCAAGATCAACCCGTTCTTCGACTCGATGGACCTCGTCCAGCCGATGAACATCGAGTTCGGACCGGACGGTTCGCTGTACGTGCTCGACTACGGCAGCGAGTGGTTCGGCGGTTCGGACGACTCCGCGCTCTACCGGATCGACTACACCGGCGGCGAGCGGACCCCGGTGGCCACCATCAGCGCCAGCGTCACCTCCGGGCACGCGCCGCTGACCGTCGAGTTCGACTCGGCCGGTTCGGTCGACCCGGCCGGCGGCGAGCTGGCCTTCGAGTGGGAGTTCGGTGACGGCGCGACCGCCACCGGCGCCACCGCGGAGCACACCTACACCGAGGAGGGCGTCTACACCGCCCGGCTGCGTGCCACCAACGACGACGAGCGGGTCGGTACCGCCGCCGTCTCCATCTCGGTGGGCAACACCGCCCCCGTGGTGGAACTGAACGCTCCCGTGCACGGCGGTGTCTTCGCGTTCGGTGAGCGGGTGCCCTTCGAGGTGACCGTGACCGACCCCGAGGACGGCGAGATCGACTGCTCCAGGGTCGTCGTCGAGTACATCCTCGGGCACGACAGCCACGGCCACCCGCTGACCCGGGTCAACGGTTGCAGCGGGCTCATCGAGACCCCCGGCGAGGGCGGTCACGGGGACGACGCCAACGTCTTCGGCATCATCAACGCCAGCTACACCGACAACGGCGCCGGCGACCTGCCCCCGCTGACCGGGTCGGACGAGGTCGTCCTCCAGCTGAAGAACAAGCAGGCCGAGTTCTTCACCGACAGCGAGGGCGTCACGGTCCTGAGCAAGGAGGGCGCCGGCGGTGGCCGGGTCGTGGGTGACATCCACGACGGCGACTGGATCTCCGTCGACCCGGTGAACCTGCACCAGGTCGACCAGATCGGTTTCCGGATCGCCTCCGGCGGCATCGGCGGCACCATCGAGGTGCGGGTCGGCGCGCCCGACGGCGAACTGATCAGCAGCGTCGACGTCGCGAACACCGGCGGCTGGGAGAACTTCGAGACCGTCGGCCCGGTCGACATCACCGACCCGGGCGGCACGAACGCGCTGTACTTCGTGTTCACCGGCGACGGTGACGAGGCGCTCTTCGACGTCGACATCATCCACTTCCACGGCGACGGTGTCGCCGACCCGGGTGCCGGGCAACCGGGCTGCGAGCCCGCCGAGCCGGAGGAGGGCTACCGCATGCTCTTCGACGGCACCGAGGACAGCCTCGGCGGCTGGAAGCAGGCGGGCCCGGGCGAGTTCGTGCTCCAGGAGGACTGCACCATCCTGTCCACCGGGGGCATGGGCCTGTACTGGTTCGAGGAGGAGTTCGAGGCCTACAGCCTCAAGCTCGACTGGATGATGCCGGGCGACGACAACTCCGGTGTCTTCGTCGGGTTCCCGGACCCGGGTGACGACCCGTGGCTGGCCGTCAACCACGGGTACGAGATCCAGATCGACCCGACCGACGAGCCGGACCGCACCACCGGTGCCATCTACGGTTTCCAGGGCGCTGACCTGGAGGCCCGTGACGAGGCGCTCAACCCCGAGGGCGAGTGGAACAGCTACGAGATCGTGGTCCAGGGGCAGACCATCAAGGTCTACCTCAACGACGTGCTGATCAACGACTTCACCAGCACCCACCCGGACCGCGACCTCACCAGCGGTCACATCGGCCTCCAGAACCACGGTGACGTCGACGACGTGTTCTTCCGGAACGTCCAGATCCAGGAGATCGTCGACTCCGAGGCGCCGACCACGTCCCTGAGCACCGACCCGGCGGAGGCCGACGGCGCCGAGGGCTGGTTCCTGACCTCCCCCGAGGTCACCCTCGACGCCAGCGACGAGGGCAGCGGTGTCGCCACCACCGAGTACCGGATCGGCGACGGCGACTGGACCGAGTACACCGAGCCGTTCGCGCTGCCCGGTGACGGCGTCCACACCGTGGAGTACCGGTCGACCGACGTGGCCGGCAACGTGGAGGAGCCCGGCACCGCCGAACTCCGGGTCGACACCACGGCCCCGCTGACCACGGCCGACTTCGCCGACCCGAACGAGGCCGGTTGGCACGACGCCGACGTCGTGGTCGAGCTCGCCGCCGAGGACGGCACGTCCGGGGTGGCCAGGGTGGAGTGGACCCTCGACGGGGAGGACTGGGCGGAGTACACCGAACCCGTCCAGGTCAGCGGCGACGGCGAACACACCCTGCGGTACCGGGCCGTGGACGTCGCCGGGAACGTCGAGGCGGACAAGGCCGCGACGATCATGATCGACGCGACCGCGCCGACGCTGCTGGTGTCCGGAGTGGCCAACGGCGTGGTCTACGGCAACGCCACGGACCTGGTGCTCTCCTGGCACGCCGAGGACGAGACCTCCGGGATCGACTCGGTGAGCGGCACGCTCAACGGGGAGGCCGTGCTGTCCGGGCGGGTGCTCCCGCTCTACCAGCTGGCCCTGGGCACCCACACGTTGTCGGTCAGCGCGACCGACAACGCCGGCAACACCGCCGAGCAGTCGTTGGTGTTCGCCACCACCACCTCGCTGCGCGACGTCGGCCAGCTCGTCGACAGGTTCCGGCTCACCAACCGGCTGTCGCTGAGCGGGCACGCCGCCCTGGCGGGTCAGCTCACCGCCGCCAGGATCGCCGAGGCGACCGGGGACGAGCTCGGCGCGATCAACGAGCTGCGCGAGTTCGTCGCGCTGGCCGGGGACGCCGAACTGGTCCGCGACGCCGAGGTGCGCTCGGTGCTGGTGCGTGACGCGGAGGCGATCATCGCCTCCATCGAAGGGGTGGCCGTGCTCGACATGGCCGTCAACGCGGTCGACCGCGACTGACGACCCGCGGTCACCCACCGTGGTGGCTCATATCCGCCAGCGGATGTGAGCCACCGCACACCCTGCTGTTGGTCGGTGGCGCGGTGCGGTCTCCTCGAACGAGGTCACCAGCGCCGCGCCGCCCCAGCGGACTCGACGGAACGCTCGGCGAGCCGCGTGCGCCGCAAGGAAGGGGTTCGACGATGAACACCACTGGAAGACCGGGGCGTACCGGGTTGTGGCTGATCGGAGCCAGGGGCTCGGTGGCCACCACCGCCGTCAGCGGTCTCGTCGCGCTACGACACGGCCTGGTCGAGGCCACCGGGTGCGTGACCGAACTCCCCGAGTTCTCCGCCTGCCCCCTGCCCACCTGGGACGAGATCGTCGTCGGGGGGCACGACATCGTGAACACGTGCCTGCCCAAGAAGGCGGAACTGCTCGCCGACGCCGGGCTGCTGCCCCACCGATTGCTGCCCTCCATCGAACCCGGCCTGGCCGCCGTCGACGCCGAAATCCGGGCGGGGCACGACCCCGTCTCCCACCGGGGAGCCCAGGCCGACGCCGCGCGCCGACTCGCCGACGACCTCACCGAGTTCGCCGAGCGCCACGCGCTCGACCGGGTCGTCGTGGTCAACGTCTCCTCCACGGAGGCCCCGGTCACGCTCCTCCCCGAACACCAGGACGCCGCCGCGCTGACCGCCGCGCTGACCGACCCCCAGCGGGCTCCCCTGCCACCGAGTTCGCTGTCCGCCTACGCGGCGCTGCTCGCCGGCTGCCCCTACGTCGACTTCACCCCGTCCACGGGTATGCGGCTCCCCGCGCTGCGCGAGCTGGCGGCGGAACGCGGGCTGCCCTACGCCGGATCGGACGGCAAGACGGGGGAGACCCTCCTGCGGACCGCGCTCGCGCCGATGTTCACCACCAGGGCGCTGCGGGTGCGTTCCTGGGCGGGCACGAACCTGCTCGGCGGCGGGGACGGCGCGACCCTCGCCGACCCCAGGTCCGCCGCCAGCAAGCTGGAGTCCAAGTCCGGGGTGCTCTCCTCCCTGCTCGGCGAGGACGTGACGGCCCCGCTGCACATCGACAACGTGCCCGACCTCGGGGACGTCAAGACCGCCTGGGACCACGTGTCCTTCGAGGGGTTCCTCGGCGCGCGGATGACCATGCAGGTCACCTGGACCGGATACGACTCCGCGCTCGCCGCTCCTCTCGTGTTGGACCTGGCCAGGCTGACCGCCGCCGCGCACGCGGACGGGCGGAGCGGGCCGCTGGGCGCGCTCGCCTTCTTCTTCAAGGACCCGGACGGCAACCGCGAGCACGGGCTCGGTGAGCAGTACCGGCAACTGCTGAGCTGGGTGGACGAGCTCGGGGAGCCGACGCGGGGGGAGGGGGAGACCCGGTGAACCCCGCACCCCACGACCGCCCGCAGCCTCCCGCGCCCGGCGGCGTCACCGTCGACGAGCCCACCCGAGCGGGCACGGCGCCGAGCGGCGACGCCGGCGGCGGACACGGGCGAACCACCGGCACCACCGGCGCCGGGACCGGCCCTCCGACCGCACCCGAGGCCGACCCACACCGCCAACCCGCCGCCACCGGGGACGCGGGGGACACCGGGCCCGGCACGGCCCACCCCGGTCCCGAGCTGGCCGGCCCGGCGGCGCGACTGCGGACCCTCGCCGAACTCGTCCGCCTGCCCGCCGCGCTCTCCGTGCTCGGGGACACCGCCGTCGGCGCCGCGGCCGCCGGCCGCCCGTTGACCGGGCGGCGGCTCGGACTTCCCCTGTCCTCCGCGGCCCTCTACCTCGCCGGGATGGCGCTGAACGACTGGGCCGACCGCGACCTCGACGCCGTCGAACGACCGGAGCGGCCGATCCCCTCCGGTCGGATCAGCCCGGGTGCCGCGCTGGGAGTCGCCACGACCCTCACCGGCGCGGGCCTCGCCCTCGCCGCCCTGGGCGGCGGCCGCGACGCCCTCCGGATCGCCGTGCCGCTGGCCGCCTCGGTGTGGACGTACGACACGCTGCTCAAGAACACCCCGGCCGCGCCCCTCGGGATGGCGGTGTGCCGTGGGCTGGACGTGCTGCTCGGCGCCGGCGCCCGCTCGGCCCGGGCCGCCGCGCCCGGCGCCCTGGCGATGGCCGCCCACACGGCGGGCGTCACCACCCTCGCCCAGGGCGAGGTGCACGGCACCAGTCGCGTCGCCGCGGGTGTCGCCCTCACCACCACCACCGCGTCCACCGCGCTCGCCGTCCTCGGCCCGGCCCGCGGCGGGTGGCACCGCGCCGGCGCGGTCCTCGCCGCCGCCGGCTACGCCCGCACCGTCGGCGGGGCGCAGCTGACCGCCGCCCGGGACACCTCGGCGGCCAACGCCAGGGCCGCGACGGGAGTCGGGATCCGAGGCATGATCCCCCTCCAGGCGGCCCTGGTGGCCAGGCGGGGCTCGTTGGCCGTCTCCGCGGCCCTGGCCGGGCTGGTGCCCCTGGGACGACGGCTGGCCCGGCGGGTGAGCCAGACATGACCGGCGTGGAGCCACCCAGCGCCGGCGGTGCCGCCTTCCCCCTCGGGTACGGCACCAACGGCTTCGCCAACCACCGGCTCGGCGACGCGCTCCGGGTCATCGCCGACCTCGGCTACGAGGCGGTGGCGCTCACCCTCGACCACCAGCACCTGGACCCCTTCGCACCGGACCTCGGCGCCCGGGTCGACCGGGTCGCGGCCACCCTCGCCGACCTCGGCCTCCGGGTCGTCGTGGAGACCGGCGCCCGGTACCTGCTCGACCCGTGGCGCAAACACCACCCCACCCTCGTGTCCCCCGACGCCGCACCCCGGGTCGACTTCCTCAGGCGCGCCCTGCGGGTCGCCGAGGGCCTCGGCGCGGACTGCGTGTCCTGCTGGTCGGGCGTCGCCGAACCCGGCACCGGCGAACGGGAACCGACGGACGCGGAGGAGCCCGCGTCGCGGGGCGCGGCCGCACCGGGTGACCCCGCCTGGCGGCGCCTGCGGGACAACCTCCGGCCCGTCCTCGCCGAGGCCGAACGCCGCTCCACCCCCCTCGCCCTGGAGCCGGAACCCGGGCACCGGGTGTGGAACCTGGGCCAAGCGCTGGACCTGCGCACCGCACTCGGCGAGCCGGAGTGGCTGCGGCTCACCCTCGACGTCGGGCACTGCGTCGCGGTCGAGGCGGACACCGCGGCCGACTGCGTGCGCCGGGCCGGGACCCTGCTGGCGAACGTGCAACTCGACGACATGCTGCCCGGCGTCCACGAACACCTGGAGTTCGGCGAGGGACAGCTCGACCTCCCCGCCACCCTGGCCGCGCTCGTCGAGGTCGGGTACACGGGCATCGCCGCCGTCGAGCTGCCCCGCCACTCCCACGCGGCCCCGGACACCGCCCGCCGCGCGCTGACGGCCCTCACGGCGGCGCTCCCCACCAGCGACGGGCGGTCCGAACAGGACCGGCGCGAGTTCACCGACGGGAGGTCAACATGACCGGGCAGGACCAGGCGGAAACCTGGCTGAACGAGGCCGTCCACCGCGTCACCAGCGGTCCCACCGCCGTCCGCTCCCTCTTCCCGGCCGTCGGCCGGGAAGTCGGTCGAGCGGCGCTGAGACCGGAGGAGGACCCGGGTGGCCTCGTGCACGGCACGGTGGACGACCAGGCCAGGACCCTGATCGTCGCCGCGCTGGTCGCCGCGCTGGAGGCGGAGCCGGAGGCACTCGCCAGGGAACTGCGGGAGCTGTACCGCTACGGCGACGACGCCGAGAAGCGGGGTCTGCTGCGGGGGCTCGCGGCCGTCGCGGGCCGGGCCCCGGACCCCGCCGACCCGGTCGTCGCGGCCGGCCTGCTCGCCGTGCGGGACGCGTTGCGCGCCAACGACGTCCGCCTGGTCGCCGCGGCGATGGGGCCCTTCGCCGCAGCGCACCTCGACGACCACTCCTGGCGCCACGGCGTGCTGAAGTGCCTGTTCGTGGAGGTCCCGCTCGCCGCCGTCGCCGAGCTCACCAGGCGGACGGACCCCGAGCTGCTGCGGATGGTCGCCGACTACGCGGCCGAACGCCGAGCCGCCGGCCGGGAGGTCCCCGCCGATGCCCTGGCGTTGCTGGCCACCGACGAGGGCCGGCCGCCGACCAGTGCCGCCGACCCCGGAGAGGGAGCCTGACCGATGCGCATCTTCGACCCGCACATCCACATGACCTCCCGCACCACCGACGACTACGAGGCGATGTACGCGGCGGGGGTCCGAGCCCTGGTGGAGCCCGCGTTCTGGCTGGGACAACCGCGCACCAACGTGGGCTCCTTCACCGACTACTTCGACGGGCTGATCGGTTGGGAGCGGTTCCGGGCGGCCCAGTTCGGCATCCGGCACCACTGCACGATCGCGCTCAACCCCAAGGAGGCCAACGACCCGAGGTGCGTCGAGGTGCTCGACGTCCTGCCCCGCTACCTCGCCAAGGACGGCGTCGTCGCCGTCGGCGAGGTCGGCTACGACTCGATGACGCCCGAGGAGGACCGGGTCCTGGCCCGCCAGCTGGAGTTGGCACGGGAGCACCGGCTGCCGGTGATGGTGCACACCCCGCACCGGGACAAGCTCGCCGGCACCCGCCGCACCCTCGACGTGGTCCGGGAGTCCGGCCTCAACCCCGAGATGGTCGTGGTCGACCACCTCAACGAGGTCACCGTGGAGCTCGTCGCCGACTCGGGGTGCTGGATGGGTTTCTCCATCTACCCGGACACGAAGATGGACGAGCACCGGATGGTCGAGATCCTCCGCCGGTACGGCCCCGACCGGAAGCTCGTCAACTCGGCCGCCGACTGGGGGCGGTCCGACCCGCTCAAGACCGCGAGGACGGGCGAGGCGATGCGGGACGCCGGCTTCGCCGAGCACCAGGTGTCCACGGTGCTCTGGGACAACCCGGTGGCCTTCTACGGGCAGAGCGGTCGCCTCGTGCTCGACCCGCTCCCCGGTTTCACCGGCGACGCCGCCACGTTCTCGGGCAACTCCGTCCTGCGCGGGGCGCGACCAGGCACGACGAGCCCCTCGGCCGAGGGGAGCGCTGTCTGAGGATGGTGTTGTCCTACTGCACCAACGTGCACCCCGCGGAGGACCTGCCGGGGATCCTCGCCCAACTGGACCGGTACGCCGGGCCGGTCCGCGACCGCCTCGGCGAGGACCGGTTGGGCGTCGGGCTGTGGTTGGCAGCCGAGGTCGCCGGCCACCTCGCCGCCGATCCGGGCGGCCTCCGCCGGCTGCGGGCCGAACTCGACGCCCGAGGCCTCGACGTGGTCACCCTCAACGCCTTCCCCTACGGGGGTTTCCACGACGCGGTCGTCAAGCACCAGGTCTTCGCGCCGCCGTGGACCGACCCCCGCCGCTCGCGGTACACCCTGGACTGCGCCAGGGTGCTCGCGGCGCTGCTGCCCGCCGACGCCGGCCACGGCAGCATCTCCACCCTCCCCCTCGGGTGGCGGGAGCCGTGGTCCGAGCGGGACGACGCGGTGGCCACCACCGCCTTCGCCGAACTCACCGCCCGGCTGCGGGAACTGGCCGGCGACGCGCCCCCGATCAGGATCGCGGTCGAGCCGGAACCCGGGTCCCGCCTCGACGACGTGTCGGCCGCGGTGCGGTGGCTCGCCGGACGCGTGGACCCCGCGCACGTCGGCCTGTGCCTGGACACCTGCCACCTCGCCGTGTCCTGGGCGGAGCCCGCCGCGACGGTCCGCGCGGTCGCGGCCGCCGGGCTCGACGTCGTCAAGGTCCAGGCCTCGGCCGCGTTGGAGGTCCCCGACCCGGCGACCCCGGCCACGAGGAGCGCGCTGGCGGCCTTCGCGGAACCCCGCTACCTGCACCAGGTCCGGGAGCGCACCGGGGACGGGCGGGTGCTCCGGGTCGACGACCTGCCCGCCGCGTTCGACGAGCTGCCCGCCGAGGGGCCGTGGCGGGTGCACTTCCACGTGCCGCTGCACGCCACCCCGGCACCACCGCTCGCCTCGACCACCCCCGTGCTGCTGGCCGCGACCGCCGCGCTCGACGAACTCCGGCAGCCGCACCCTCCCCACCTGGAGGTGGAGACCTACACCTGGGGCGTGCTGCCTCCCACCGCGCTCGCCGGCGGTCAACCGGAAGGGTCGGCCGGATCGAGGTCGAACGGCCACGACCTGGTGGAGGGCATCGCCGCCGAGCTGCGGTGGGCACGCGACAACCTGCTCCCCGACCCGGACCGCGCACCACGCCGGACACCGCCGTCCGGAGAACCGAAGGAGGCCGCCTGGTGAAGCCGCTCATCGTCGTCAACGTGGTGGGACTGACCCCCCGGCTGCTGGAGCACATGCCCGGGCTGTCCAGACTGGCGAAACGCGGCTGGCGGGCTGAACTGGGAACCGTGCTGCCCGCCGTCACGTGCAGCGCGCAGAGCACCTTCCTCACCGGGCTGATGCCCGCCGAGCACGGCGTCGTCGGCAACGGCTGGTACTTCCGCGATCTCGGCGAGGTGCACCTGTGGCGGCAGCACAACCGCCTGGTGCACGGGGAGAAGGTCTGGGAGACCGCGCGACGGCTGCGCCCCGGCTACCGCGCCGCGAACATCTGCTGGTGGTACGCGATGGGGGCCAGCACGGACCTGCTGGTCACCCCGAGGCCCATCTACCATGCCGACGGCAGGAAGTCCCCGGACTGCTACACCCGTCCGCCGGCGCTGCACGACGAGCTCTCCTCGGACCTCGGGGACTTCCCCCTGTTCCACTACTGGGGGCCCACGGCCTCCATCGAGTCCAGCCGCTGGATCGTCGGCGCGGCCCGCCGGGTCCTCGCGCGGCACGCGCCGGACCTGATGACCGTCTACGTCCCACACCTGGACTACGACCTGCAGCGGTTCGGCCCCGACTCCTCCGAGGCCGTCATCGCCGCGGGCGCCGTGGACGACGCGCTGGCCCCGCTGCTGCGCGACGCGGCCGAGGCCGACGCGACCGTGCTCGTGCTCAGCGAGTACGGCATCACGTCGGTCCGCCGGCCGGTGGACGTCAACCGGGCCCTGCGGCGTGAGGGCCTGCTGGAGGTCTACCGGCAGGCCGGCATGGAGTACCTCGACCCGTGGGCGTCCCGCGCCTTCGCCGTCGCCGACCACCAGGTGGCCCACGTCTACGTCGCCGATCCCGCCGACCAGCCCAGGGTGCGTCGCCTGCTGGCCGAACTGCCCGGCGTGGACGAGGTCCTGGACCGGGAGGAACAGGCCCGGTACGGGATCGACCACCCGAGGGCCGGGGAACTCGTCGTGGTCGCCGAACCCGACTCCTGGTTCACCTACTACTACTGGTTGAACGACGACCGGGCACCGGACTTCGCCAAGGGCGTCGACATCCACCGCAAGCCCGGCTACGACCCGGCCGAGCTCTTCCTGGACCCGAAGGACCCGCTGGTGAAGGCGAAGGCGGCGGGCAACCTGGTCAGGAAGAAGGTCGGTCTGCGCTACGCGATGAACGTCGTGCCCCTCGACCCGTCCCCGGTCAGCGGTTCGCACGGGCGACTCCCGGACAGCCCGCTCGACGGACCCGTCCTGCTCTGCTCCGGTGGACCGGCACCGGAGGCGGCCGAGCGGGGCGGCCGGGTCGCCGCCACCGATGTCCGGGACGTGATGCTGCGCCTCCAGGGGCTCGACGGTGGACCGAAGACGCGGTGGCCGCTCGGCTCGGTTCCCGGCCTCGGCACGGATTGATCCCGATCGGCAGGTGATGTGGACGGCCAGGACCGGCAGACTCGACGGCGTCGGATCTACACGGTGTCTCAGCGAGCACGACCGCTGATCACACGACGGAGGATTACTGATGCGCGCGACGTTCCGCAGCCTGCTGGCGGTTCCGCTCCTGTTCCTGCTGATCGCACTCGGCGCCGCCCCAGCAGCCCTGGCGGCCCCACCGCCGGCGGTGGGCGCCGCCGACCTCGCCCCGTGGGCGGCGGGAGCCGCCGGGGACACCGGGACCACCGGCTCGGCGGAGACGCCCGCCGAGTCGGACGCCCCGGACGGGGAGACCGATCCGACGGCGCTGCGCGACTCCAACCGGCAGATCGCCGCCATCGTGGGAGCAGCCGCGCTGTTCGGCGCGGTCTTCCTGGGAAGGCGATACCGCAAGAAGAAGAAGTAGTAGCGCGACCCCCGCGCTGGCACACCGAAGGGAATCCGACGATGACCCGACCCATCACCCTGTTCACCGGCCAGTGGGCCGACCTGCCCTTCGAGGAGGTCTGCCGGCTGGCCGCGGACTGGGGCTACGACGGTCTGGAGATCGCCTGCTCCGGCGACCACTTCGAGGTGGACAAGGCCCTCGCCGACGACGAGTACGTGCCGGCGAAACTGGCCCAGCTCGAGCGGCACGGTCTCCGGGTGTGGACGCTGTCCAACCACCTCGTCGGGCAGGCAGTCTGCGATGACCCGATCGACCACCGGCACCAGAACATCCTGCCGGCCCGGATCTGGGGCGACGGCGAGCCGGAGGGGGTGCGGCAGCGCGCCGCCGCGGAGATGGCCGACACCGCCCGCGCGGCCGCGAAGCTGGGTGTCGGCACCGTCGTCGGATTCACCGGGTCGAAGATCTGGAAGTACGTGGCCATGTTCCCGCCCGTCTCCCAGGACGTCATCGACGACGGCTACCAGGACTTCGCCGACCGCTGGAACCCCATCCTCGACGTGTTCGACGAGGTCGGCGTCCGCTTCGCCCACGAGGTGCACCCCTCGGAGATCGCCTACGACTACTGGACCACGAAACGCGCGCTGGCGGCGGTCGGGAACCGGGAGGCCTTCGGGCTGAACTGGGACCCCTCGCACTTCGTGTGGCAGGACCTCGACCCGGTCGGCTTCATCCTCGACTTCGCCGACCGCATCTACCACGTCGACTGCAAGGACACGAAGAAGCGCTTCGACGGGCGCAACGGCCGGCTGGGATCGCACCTGGCGTGGGCCGACGCCCGACGGGGCTGGGACTTCGTCTCCACCGGGCACGGCGACGTGGACTGGGAGGAGGCGTTCCGCGCCCTGAACTCGATCGGGTACTCCGGTCCGATCTCGGTCGAGTGGGAGGACGCCGGGATGGACCGGCTGCGGGGCGCGGCAGAGGCGGTCACCTTCATCAGGAACCTCGTCTTCGACAAGCCCTCGGCGGCGTTCGACGCCGCGTTCAGCAACCAGAAGTGACGCGGCCATCCCATCCGACCGGATTCCCCGAGGAGACCAGATGAGACCCGACGACGACGTCGCCCTGTCCAGACGCGGCCTGTTCCGGGGCGTGGCAGGAGCCGCCCTCGGAGTGGCGGCGCTCGGCCTGGCCGCCGGCCAGGCGACCGCGGCCCCGGTCCCGGCCGGCGGCCCCGGCGGCCGCGTCCCCCGGAACGCGATCAGCGTCCAGCTGTACACCCTGCGTTCCCTGCTCGAACAGGACGTCCCGGGCACCCTCGCCGAGCTGTCCGCGATCGGCTACCAGAAGGTGGAACTGGCCGGGACCTACGGTCGCACCGCCGCCGAGTTCCGCGCCCTGCTCGACCGGTTCGGGCTCCGCGCGACCTCGAGCCACAACGGCGTCGAGGGCGACTTCGACCAGGTGGTGGCCGACGCGCTGACCCTGGGGCAGACCTACGTCGCCGCCCCGTGGGCGATGTTCGACACGGCGGAGGAGTGGCGTTCCTACGCCCGCCAACTCGACGAGGCCGGCGCGAAGGCGCGACGGGCCGGCCTGCGCTTCGGCTACCACAACCACGGCCACGAGTTCCAGCTCGTCGACGGGGAACGTCCCATCGACATCATCCTCGAGCACACCCAGCGCCAGAACGTGTACCTCGAGGTCGACCTGTACTGGGTGGTGGACGGCGGGGTGGACCCCGTCGACTTCGTCCACTCCACCGGTGGGCGGGTCCGCCAGTACCACGTGAAGGACCGGAGCGCCTCGGGTGAGTGGGCGGACCTGGGCACCGGCACCATCGACTTCGGTCGGATCTTCCGGGAGACGCGGACCGCGGGCGTTCGGGAGTTCGTCGTGGAGCACGACAACCCGTCCGACCCGCTGACGACCGTGCGGGTCGGCTACGAGTACCTGCGGGATCTCCGGTTCTGAGCCGGCGCCGGCCGCCGGTGGTCGGTCCGCTTCGGACCGACCACCGGCGGCGCTTGCCCCACCCGGGGACGCGCCTGCGCCGTCCGGGTGAAGCACACGGTGACAGGTCCGGCAGTACACCAAGGCTGTAGTTCCCGGGTCCGCCCAGCGCACGACCGGTACCGCAGAGCAGCTTCCCCGCCGGGACCGACGCCCCGCACCCCCCGGATGGGGCAGGATATGGCCCGATGGATACCGGGCACAGGAGTTCACTCAGGTCACGCTGCGCGAGGGCCGTCCGGGCCCACGCCCCGGCACTCGTCGGTCTCTCGCACAGTATCCACGCCGAGCCCGAGCTGGCCTTCGCCGAGCACGAGAGCGTCCGCAAGATCACGACGGTGCTCGCCGACGAGGGTTTCGAGGTGCGTGGCCCCGTCGCGGGGCTGGACACGGCGTTCACCGCGAGCTTCGGGCACGGCGACCTCGTCGTCGGGCTGTGCGCCGAGTACGACGCCCTGCCCGAGGTCGGGCACGCCTGCGGGCACAACGTGATCGCGGCGGCGGCAGTCGGGGCGGCGCTCGGCCTCCGGGACGTCGCCGACGAGCTCGGCATCACCGTCCTCGTCATCGGTACCCCCGCTGAGGAGGTCGGAGGGGGCAAGGTGTTGATGCTGGAGCGGGGCGTCTTCGACCCGGTCGCCCTGGCGTTGATGGTGCACCCGGGACCCGAGGAGACGGTGACCCGCCCCAGTCGGGCCATCGCGGACCTGGAGGTGCGCTACACGGGACGGGAGTCGCACGCGTCCTCGGCTCCCGAGCGCGGGATCAACGCCGCGGACGCCCTCACCGTCGCGCAGGTCGCCATCGGGCTCGCTCGTCAGCATCTGGAACCCGGCCAGCAGGTCCACGGTATCGTGACGCACGGCGGTGCGGCGCCCAACATCGTGCCCGCCAGGACCTCCGCGGTGTTCAACCTGAGGGCACCAGAGGTGGAATCGCTGGCTCGTCTGAGCGGTCGTATCGAGGACTGCCTCCGGGCCGGTGCCGTCGCGACCGGGGCTGGGTACGAGACCTCCGAGATCTCCCCGGTGTACGCGGAGCTGCGTCCGGACGACTGGCTGGCGGAGGCGTACCGCGAGGCCGTCGTCGACCTGGGCCGAGCCCCGCTGAGCCCGGCCGAGGAGCGATCCCGGGTCTCGGGGAGCACCGACATGGGCAACGTCACCCACGTCGTGCCAGGGATCCACCCGACCCTGGCCCTCGACTGCGGGGACGCGGTGAACCACCAGCCGGAGTTCGCGGCGGCCTGCGTCTCGCCGTCCGCGGACCAGGCGGTGCTGGACGGAGCGGTCGCGATGGCGTGGACCGCGGTGGCCGCCGCCACCGACAGCGAACAACGGACAAGGCTGCTTGCCGACGTGGCGGGTCGGGCTGCCGCTTCGAGGAAAGTCGCCGCGACAGGAGGTGCGGCATGACTGTGGTGGATTCGGGTCATGAGATGACGGGAACGAACACCAGGACCGCCCAGGCGAGGCCGTCGAGGACGGACCCCGGCACCAGGGGCCAGCCGGCGGCGCGCGGTGCTTTCGCACCGGGCCACGCGCCGCTCGGCGAGCCGATTGGACCAGGGACCGACTCGGGCAGCACCATGACGGCTGTGGCGGACATCGGCGCCGGACGCGGGCCGGACTGGCTGGACTCCTGGCTGGGCCGGCACGGTGCGGACGTGGTGGCGTGGCGGCGGGCGATCCACGCCAACCCGGAACTGTCCCGGCACGAGACGAACACGACCGCCTTCCTCGTCGAACGCCTCACCGCCGCCGGCCTGCGCCCCAGGGTGCTGCCGGGCGGTACCGGTCTGATCTGCGACATCGGCAGCGGACGGCACTGCGTGGCACTCCGAGCCGACCTCGACGCGCTACCGCTGGCCGAGGCGACCGGCCTGCCGTTCGCCTCCGAGAACGAGGGGATCTCCCACGCCTGCGGCCACGACGCCCACACCACCGCCCTGCTCGGGGCGGCGCTGGCCCTGGCCAACGCGCCGTCCCTGCCCGGGCGGGTGCGCCTGATCTTCCAACCCGCGGAGGAGGTCATGCCCGGCGGCGCGCTGGACGTGGTGGCGGCGGGCGGGCTGGACGACGTGGACGAGATCTTCGGCCTGCACTGCGACCCCCGACTGGAGGTGGGCAGGGTCGGGCTGCGGGTCGGCGCGATCACCTCCGCGGCCGACCTGCTCGAACTGCGGTTGACCTCGCCCGGCGGTCACACCTCGCGTCCCCACCTGACGGCCGACCTGGTGCACGCGCTGGGCACGGTGATCACCGGGCTGCCCACCCTCCTGTCACGGCGCATCGACCCCCGGTCGGCCACCGTGCTGGTCTGGGGGGCGGTGCACGCCGGCAAGGCACCGAACGCGGTGCCGCAGGACGGCGTGCTGCGCGGGACCCTGCGGACGGGTGACCGCGACGTGTGGGCCGCGCTGGAGCCCATGGTGCGGGACCTGGTCGGCGCGCTGCTCGCGCCGACCGGGGTGACCTACGAACTCCGCCACCAGCGCGGCGTCCCGCCGGTGGTCAACGACGAGGACAGCACCCGGGTCCTGGACGCGGCCGTCCGGGCCGCCCTGGGTGAGGGCGCGGTGTCCACCACCCAGCAGTCCTCCGGCGGTGAGGACTTCGGTTGGTACCTGGAGCACGTCCCCGGGTCCTTCGCCAGGCTGGGCGTGTGGCCGGGGGTAGGCCCCCAGCGGGATCTGCACCAGCCGACGTTCGACCTCGACGAACGGGCCCTGCTGGTCGGCGTCCGCGTCCTCGTGCACGCGGCGCTGACGGCCATGACGGACTAGCGGGGCACGGGCGGGCGCACCGGGCGGTCCCCGGTGCGCGCTGGCCCCGCTCCGGTGCGTCCGGGGTGACCACCCGGGCGCATGCGTCCGGTCACGTCGGGGCTCGGCCCGCGCGAGCGCGGGGTGGGGCGGCGGTCCTCGCCGCGCAGGGGACGTGCTCCGCCGCCCGCCCGACGGGCGGTCACACCGCCCCCCGCCGGTCCCGGGCCGGTGCGACCGAGGGGATCAGGGGCCGAGACCGGTGCAGGGTCTCGTGCGGATCTCGTTGGCGTACTCCCCGGGAGCCCCGGCCGCCTCGGCGGCGTCGGCCACCACCCCCAGGTAGCGCGCGGAGGGCAGTCCCCCCTCGTAGGCGTCCAGCACGTAGAACCAGGCCAGGACCGAACGGTTCAGGGTGTCCACGCGCAGCCGGATCTTCTTGTGCAGCCCCAGTTCGCAACCCTCCCACCGGTCGAGGTTGCGCTCGTCCTCGGGCGTGACGTCGTAGAGCACCACGAAGACCTGGGAGCCAGGGTCCTCGACGATGGTGGCCAGCGCGCCCTCCCAGCCGATGTCCTCCCCACCGAAGGTGAGCCGCCAGCCCACGAGCCAGCCGGTGTCCGCCAGCGGCGAGTGCGGAGCCCGTTCCAACATCTGGGCTGGATCCATGTTGGAGGCGTACGCGGCGTAGAGCGGCACCCTGACAGGGTAGCCGTTCGGTGTGGGCACGCTGTCGGGCGCGGGCGTTGATCCGATGCCAGGATCGTGCTAGCGGCAGGGCCCGGACCAGGGCCATCGTTCGCCACGCCGGTGGACAGCGTACGGTTGCGGAGTTCGACGAATGTTCGCTTTTCTACGAAGGAGGACCTGGTGACCCGCGTCGTGATCATGGGGGGCGGCCCGGCCAGCTGGGAAGCGGCCTTGGTCGCAGCACAGCATGACGCAGAGGTCACGGTGGTCACCCAGGACAGCCTCGGTGGCGCGTGCGTGCTGTACGACTGCGTGCCGTCGAAGACCTTCATCGTCTCCGCCGCCGCCCGTTCCGCGGCGAAGAGCGCGGGCGAACTCGGCATCAACACCGGCGAGGGCCATGCCGACGTCGATCTCCCGGTGGTGCACGGCCGGGTCAAGGGGCTCGCCCTCGCCCAGTCCGCCGACCTGGAGACCCGCCTGCGCCGGGACAACGTGCGGGTGGTGCGCGGCTACGCCCGCTTCACCGACGAGCACCCCGGGCTGGCCACCCACCGCGTCGCGGTGGAGACGGAGGACGGCCAGGACGAGGTGCTGGAAGCCGACGTCGTGCTGATCGCCACCGGGGCCACGCCCCGCGTCCTCCCGGGAGCCGAACCCGACGGGGAGCGCATCCTCACCTGGCGGCAGATCTACGACCTCCCGGAACTCCCCGAACACCTGGTCGTCATCGGATCCGGTGTCACCGGCGTCGAGTTCGCCTCCGCCTACACCGAGATGGGCGTCAAGGTCACGATGGTGTCCAGCAGGGACCGCGTGCTCCCGCACGAGGACGCGGACGCCTCGGCCGTCCTGGAGGACGTGTTCGCGGAGCGCGGCACCGAGGTCGTGAAGCACGCCAGGGCGGAGCGGGTGGAACGCGTCGACGGCGGTGTCCGGGTGCACCTCCAGGACGGGCGTGTCGTCGAGGGCAGCCACGCCCTGATGACCGTCGGTTCGGTGCCCAACACCACCGACATCGGCCTGGAACGCGTGGGCATCACCCCGGGACGCGGCGGTTTCATCCCCGTCGACCGGGTCTCGCGGACCTCGGTGTCCAACGTCTACGCCGCCGGTGACTGCACCGGTGTCCTCCTGCTCGCCTCGGTCGCCGCGATGCAGGGCAGGACCGCCATGTGGCACGCCCTGGGCGGGGGCGTCCAGCCGCTGCGGCTGAAGACGGTGGCCGCCAACGTCTTCACCAACCCCGAGATCGCCACCGTCGGCATCGGTACCGGCGCCATCAACTCGGGTGAGGTGCCGGCGAGGAGCGTGATGCTCCCGCTGGCGACGAATCCGCGAGCGAAGATGGAGGGGCTGCGCCGCGGGTTCATCAAGTTGTTCTGCCGGCCGGCGACCGGGGTGGTCATCGGCGGGGTCGTCGTCGCCCCGTCCGCGAGTGAGCTGATCCTGCCGATCGCGATGGCGGTGCAGAACCAGCTCACCGTGGACGACCTCGCCTACACCTTCTCGGTGTACCCGTCGCTCTCCGGCTCCATCACCGAGGTGGGCCGGCAGCTGATGCGGCCCGCCGACGACCTGAACTGAGCCTGGGTCTCACTCCTCGTCGCCGCCGGCCCAGTCGAAGGTCCTGGTGACGGCCTTCTTCCACTCCCGGTAGCGGGCCTCCCTGGTCTGCTCGGCCAGCGAGGGGTCCCACTGGGTGTCCTGGATCCAGTTGCGCCGGATGTCGTCCTCGCTGTCCCAGAAGCCCACGGCCAGACCAGCGGCGTACGCGGCGCCCAGCGCCGTCGTCTCGTTCACCTTGGGTCGGATGACGGGCACACCGAGGATGTCGGCCTGGAACTGCATCAGCAGTTCGTTGACGACCATCCCGCCGTCGACCTTGAGGGACTTGAGCGCGACACCGGAGTCGGCGTTCATCGCGTCGATGACCTCGCGGGTCTGGAAGGCGGTGGCCTCCAGCACGGCTCGGGCCAGGTGCCCCTTGTTGACGAACCGCGTCAACCCCACGATCGCGCCCCGGGCGTCGGAGCGCCAGTAGGGCGCGAAGAGGCCGGAGAAGGCGGGCACGAAGTAGGCGCCGCCGCTGTCCGGCACGGTCGAGGCGAGCCGTTCGACCTCCGGAGCGGAGCCGATGAGCCCCAGGTTGTCCCGCAGCCACTGGACCAGCGAGCCGGTGACGGCGATCGAGCCCTCCAGGGCGTAGACGGTGTCCCGCTCACCCAGTTTGTAGCAGACGGTGGTCAGCAGCCCGTTCTGGCTCATCACCTTGTCGGTGCCGGTGTTGAGCAGGACGAAGTTGCCGGTCCCGTAGGTGTTCTTCGCCTCGCCGGGGGAGAGGCACGCCTGACCGAAGGTCGCCGCCTGCTGGTCGCCGAGGATGCCCGCGATCGGCAGCCCGTTCAGCGCTCCCCGCTGGCTGATGCGCCCGTACTCCTCGGAGGATGAGCGGATCTCCGGGAGCATCGACAGCGGGACACCCAGCTCGCCGGCGATCTCCTCGTTCCAGCTCAGGCTCTCCAGGTCCATCATGAGCGTGCGGGACGCGTTGGTCGGGTCGGTGACGTGGAGGCCGCCGTCCGGGCCGCCGGTGAGGTGCCACAGCACCCAGGTGTCCATGTTGCCGAACAGCAGGTCGCCAGCCTCGGCCCGCGCCCTGGCACCCTCGACGTTGTCGAGGATCCACCGGATCTTCGGCCCCGAGAAGTAGGTGGCCAACGGCAGTCCGGTCCGTTCCCGGTACCGCTCCTGGCCGCCGCCGAGCCGCCCCAGCTCCTCGATGATCCGATCGGTGCGGGTGTCCTGCCAGACGATCGCGTTGTAGACGGGACGACCGGTCCGGCGGTCCCAGACGACCGTGGTCTCCCGCTGGTTGGTGATGCCCACGGCGGCGATGTCCGAGGCGACGAGGTCCCCGTTGGCCAGCGCGCCAGCGCACACCTGCCGGGTGTTGCGCCAGATCTCCTCCGGGTCGTGCTCCACCCACCCGGCCCTGGGGAAGATCTGTTCGTGTTCCCGCTGGTCGACGGCGACCACCGCTCCGGAGTGGTCGAACACCATGCACCGGGTCGACGTGGTGCCCTGGTCGATCGCGGCTACGTAGTTGGCCATGCCTCGCGTGCCTCCTCGTGGTTCCGGCCGTTCGAGAGTCGTGGTGCCCGGGGCACCGTCGCCACGTCACGTCGGGACGCGACCGTCGTCCTGGTCATGCCCCTCGGGTGGTCGGGCCACACCTCGGGCGGGCGCTGGGGTCAGATCGGCAGCGCCAGGTACAGCAGGGCCGCGAGCGACGCGCCCACCAGCGGACCGACGACCGGCACCCAGGAGTAGCCCCACTCCGGGCTGCCCTTCCCCCTGATCGGCAGCACCGCGTAGGCGATGCGGGGTCCGAGGTCCCTGGCGGGGTTGATGGCGTACCCGGTCGGCCCGCCGAGGGAGGCGCCGATCCCGATCACCAGGAAGGCGACGCCGGCGTAACCGAGGGCCGAGTTGCCCAGGACCGGGACGCTGCCGGTCCCCACCTCCGCACCCGGGCTGAGCAGGATCCACATCAGCAGCACGAAGGTGCCGATCACCTCGGTGACGGTGTTCCACGGCCGGTTCTCCACCGCCGGCTGGGTGGAGAAGATCCCCAGGGTCCCCTTCGGGTCGTCGTGGGTGTCGAACTGGAGCTTGTAGGCGGCCCAGGCGATCACCGCGCCCAGGAAGGCGCCGATGAGCTGGGCCACGACGTAGACCGGCACGACCGACCACGGTGTGTTGCCCGCGATCGCCTGGCCGAGGGTCACCGCCGGGTTGATGTGGCCGCCGGATGGGTCGGCGATGCTCGCTCCAGCGAAGACGGCGAAACCCCAGCCGATCGCGATGAGCAGCCAGCCCCCCTCGCGGCCCTTGGACCGGCGGAGCACGACGTTCGCCACTACCCCGGCACCCAGGATGATCAACACCGCCGTGCCAAGCAGCTCCCAGATGAAGATCTCGCCATTGCTGATCGGATCCATCGGTGGCCTCCCCGCGTCGGCAACAGTATGGGTCGGTGGTCAGGCCTTCGCACCCGTGCCGGGCCGGGCGACGGTGCCGCAACCTGTGGGTGCACGGGAGGTTACTGTGCGGTAGCGGAAGTGTCCACACTCAACGATCATGGGTGCTGTCGGTCGCGGTGAGCGGCCCGAACGGGCACAGTAGGTGCACGGCATGGTGGATGAGCCCACTCGTGGGCTCATCCGATCGGAGTAGCGTTGACGGAGTCCCGACGTGGACGCCCTGACAGCGGAGGAGGCGGATCCGGTGGCAGACGAACACGGTGCGCACCAGCGGGGCGGGGGGCCCGGCCGTCGGCCGTCCGACGCCCAGGCCGTGGTGCCGCCCGGCGCGTTGAGCCCGGCGGAGCGTGACCGCAGCTGGTCGCGCCTCGGTGACGAGGACTTCGACGTCGTCGTCATCGGTGGCGGGGTCACCGGCGCCGGGGTCGCGCTCGACGCGGCGACCCGGGGGCTGCGGGTGGCGCTCGTCGAGGCCCGGGACCTCGCCTCCGGCACCTCGAGCAGGTCGAGCAAGCTCTTCCACGGCGGTCTCCGGTACCTGGAGCAGCTGGAGTTCGGCCTGGTGCGCGAGGCGCTGCGGGAACGGGAGCTCATGCTCACCCGGCTCGCCCCGCACCTGGTCAAACCGGTCAGCTTCCTCTACCCGCTGAGCCACCGCGTGTGGGAACGGCCCTACACGGCGGCCGGCCTGCTCCTGTACGACACCATGGGCGGCGCGCGGTCGGTTCCCGGGCAGAAGCACCTCACCAGGGCTGGAGCGCTCCGCCTGTTCCCCGCGCTGCGGCGGGACGCGCTCATCGGCGGGATCCGCTACTACGACGCCCAGTCGGACGACGCCCGGCACACGATGACCCTGGCCAGGACCGCCGCGCAGTACGGCGCCGTGGTGCGGACCTCCACCCAGGTCACCGGTTTCGTCCGGGAGGCCGACCGGGTGGCCGGCGTGCACGTCCGCGATGTCGAGTCGGGAGCCGAGACCTCGGTCACCGCGAACGTCGTGATCAACTGCGCCGGTGTGTGGACCGACGAGCTCCAGCGCCTCTCCGGCAGCCGGGGCCGGTTCCGCGTGGAGGCCAGCAAGGGCGTGCACATCGTCGTCCCCCGGGACCGGATCGTCGCCGAGTCCGGCCTGATCCTGCGCACCGAGAAGTCGGTGCTCTTCGTCATCCCGTGGCGCAACCACTGGATCATCGGCACGACCGACACCGAGTGGAACCTCGACCTGGCCCACCCGGCCGCGACCCGGGCGGACATCGACTACATCCTGGAACACGTCAACTCGGTGCTGGCGACCCCGCTGACCCACGACGACATCGAGGGCGTGTACGCCGGTCTGCGCCCGCTCCTCGCGGGGGAGAGCGAGGACACCTCGAAACTCTCCAGGGAACACGCCGTCGCCAGGCCCGCTCCTGGTCTGATCGCGATCGCGGGCGGGAAGTACACCACCTACCGCGTGATGGCGGCCGACGCCGTCGACGCGGCGGCGGCCGACCTGCCGAACCGCATCCCGGCCTCCATCACCGACAAGGTCCCGCTGTTGGGCGCCGACGGGTACCACGCGTTGGTCAACCAGGCGGACCAGCTCGCCGCACGGCACGGGCTGCACCCCTACCGCGTCCGGCACCTCCTGGACCGTTACGGCTCGCTGGTGCACCAGGTCCTCGCGGAGGCGGCCGACGACCCCGAACTGCTCAAACCCGTCCCTGGGTCGCCCGACTACCTCCAGGTCGAGATCGTCTACGCCGCCAGCCACGAGGGCGCGCTGCACCTGGAGGACGTGCTCACCAGGCGCACCCGGATCTCCATCGAGTACCCGCACCGGGGGGTGGAGTCCGCGGAGGCGGCGGCCCGGCTGATGGGCCGCGTCCTGGGCTGGGACGACGAGACCGCGCGGGAGGAGGTCCGCGTCTACGTCGCGCGGGTCGAGGCCGAGCGGGACTCGCAGACCGAGCCGGACGACCAGACGGCGGACGCCAGGAGGGCGGCCGCTCCCGAGGCCAGGCCACGACTGGAGGCCACCGCCTGACGGTCCCGCCGCCCCGGCCCCGTCACGGCGTGGACCAGGGGGCACCGACCACGTGCCCGTCCGAGGGCAGTCCGGCGGCGGCCTGTCCTCGGACCTCGGACAGCATGTCCTCGACGTGCTGGACCAGGCGGCGGGAGTCCACCGGCGACACCACCGACCAACTGGAGCCGTCGGGAGCTCCCCGTCGGGTCTGGAGGTACCGGCCCTTGGGGGTGTCGAAGAAGGCGATGACGCGGTCGAGCCGTCGCCGGCTGCCCCAGCTGTCCCGGCGGGCCACCCCGAACTGGCCTCGGTCCCCCGCCTCCCGGACCATCTCGGCGAGGGTGCGGGCGTCCTCCTCCCGCACCCCGCCGCCGCACAGGGCGGTGCGCAGGGCGTCAGCCGAACCGCCGGCCCGGGCGGCCGCGCTGTCCAGTTGCTCGGCCCGCAGGGTCACGGAGTGACCCGGCCCGGCGGGGCGGGCGGGTGCGGTGCCGACGGCGGCCCTGGCGAGGCCGCTCCCCTCCACCGCGCGCAGGGTCACTCGCTTGTGCTCGAGGACCGCCAACGCCCCTCGGCCCCTGGTGGCCGCGGCGAGGACCCGGACCCTGCGTTCCCCGAGCCAGAGCCGGCCGTCGACCTCCACGTCGGGTCGTTCCAGGCGGCGCAGCAACGAGCGCAGCTCCCCGTGGACGGCGCCGGGGCAGCCGAGGCCGCGCTGTCCGAGGTCCCGCCACGCCGCCTCCTCCAACCAGGACCGTTCCTCGAACGTCCGGCCCGGCGAGTCCACCCTGATCACCAGTGGCTGGTCACCGAGCCCCAGGTGCTGCCACAGCACGTCGAACTCCAGCGCGCTCAGCGCGAACGGATCGTCGGAGTGCCGGGCGAACACGTCGAGTAAGGCCATCAGGCGGTGCCTCCGCCGATCACGGGCGCGGCGACCCGGTGGTCGCGGCCGTAGAGGTCGACGGTCTCGGTGGCGCTGGGGTCGCTCGGGGGGACGTGGGAGTCGGGCTCGCGTCCCGTGTTCGGGGTCGGGGCACCGGGCCGCACGGGGAGCCGGGGGAGGTGGGCCGGGCGGCGCGCGGTCGCGCCGCCGGGCTCCCGGAACGACGACGGTGTCCCCTGGGGGGCCGGGCGCGCGGGCCGGGCGCCCGGCCCCGGCGTCCGCAGGGAGAGCAGGGGCCGCCCCGGGGCAGTCCCGTCCCCCCGGACCAGGTCGGGGGCCTGCACGACCACCTCGGGTGGCGGGCGGAACGTCGCCAGCATCGTCGTGGCACTCGCCGTGCTCACCTCGTAGGTGGTCATCACCTCGAACGCCCGGGACTCCGCGTCCCGCCGCGCCGACTCCTGCTCCTCGTAGTCGGACTGGCCGCCGAACAGGGCGCGGAGGTTGTCCAGCAGCCCGGGTTCCTCGGCGGTGACCTGGACCGGCGGGGGCATGTCCGCGCGGGCCTTGCTGACGTTCTCCGCCTGCGCCTCGGCGGCCTTGCGCATCAGGTCGGCCAGGTCCCTGGCCTCCCGCGCCCAGTCCCGCAGCGGTCCGAGGCCGTTCCGCGCGCTCTCCGCGGCCGCGCCCTGCCAGGAGGTGGTGGAGCGGAGCAGCGCCTCGCGGACGTCCTCGTCGATCTCGCCCAACGCGTTCGCCATCGCGGCCCACCGATCGCCGGCGGTGTGGGAGGCGTCCGCGCCGGGGCCGGAGTGGAGCTGTTCGTACAGCTCCTCGTGCGTGTAACCGTTCCAGCGGTGCTCGCCGCTCATGTTCAGCACCCCCACGGGTAGATCAGCAGTACGTGTCCCAGGTAGCGGAGTTGTCCCCCTCGATGACCTGGTACTGCTCGTTGGCCATCCGGAGGGAACCGGCGGCGGACTGGAGTTGGTCGCGATACCCGCACAACGCCTCGAACGCCGCCGCACTGCTGCCGAAGGAACGTTCGTTGAAGCGCTCCGCGGCGTTCTGGCTGACCGGGTCGCCGGCCCACGGAATGATCCTGAGGTCGTTGAAGGCGTGTTCGATCTGCGGACCGAGCTGGTCGAGCGCGTGCTGGAGTGAACTGATGAGTTCCGGAATCGCCTGCGGCTCGATTTCCAGGTGGTCCCCACCGCCCGGAACCGTCGCGTCCTCCCCGGAGGGCGGCGGTCCGGAGTGGCCAGTGGGACCGGGCCCGTCGTCGGGACTGTGGCTGGATGGCACGACAACCTCCCTACCTGCGACCGTGCTGAAGCTTAGCCCGCCGTGATGACGTTGTGGAGTTACCCGATCGCGGACAGTGCGTCATTCAGTAAAACAGTCGGCTGCCCGGAACCCAATTCCCGCTGACGAGTGAAGGATGAGTTCGGTGTGTAGCGGGCCTGCTCCGTGCAGGGGGTTCGTACTGACGTGATCCGGCGAAGCTAACCCGATGGTGGAGCAGTTTCGTGTTCCTCCGCCGCGACACCGGACCGTTCGCGCAGATTCGCGGTGACGATTTCCGCCACCCGCTCGGCCCCGGCGCAGAGCTGGTCGAGACCGGGAGGTGGGCTCGCTCCGTCGTCCCGGTAGAGGACGTCGAGGAACTGCCCCTCCGCGACGTCGACCTCGACGTTGCAGACGCCCTCCTGCCCGGGGGTCCGCACCACGAGCGCCGGGAAACCGGCTGACGAGACGTGGTCCACCTCGACCTGCGCGGTGTCGTCCGTCCACACCCCGACACCCTCGATGGTGACCAGCGCGAGGCGGGCTCCCACCAGGTTCTGCGCGCTCCGCAGGCTGCACGTCGCGGCCTCGCCGAAGCCGTTCTCCACCCCGGGGACCGGAGGGCGGTCGATGCCCAGTTGGATCCGGTCCTCCCGGCCGAGCAGCGCACACGGGTCGACGCCGTCGAGCGGCATCTCGGCGGGGCGTGGCGGCGGTGGGGGGACCGACGGGGAGGGCAGTGGGGCCAGCAGGTGCGACGGTGGCTCCCGGAGGGCGGCACGGCCACCGGCCTCCGCCACACAGCCAGTCGTGAGCAGGACGGCGGCGACGGAGCCGACCAGCCGTCGTCCGGAGGTGAACCCGCGCATGGCCGTACCGTAACCCACGGAGCGGATGGAGTCAGCTACGCACGGTGCCGCCGGCTGGGAGCCGGTCCGGTTCCGGCCGCCGAACCGGTGGCGGTGATGCACCAGGGGAGTGCGCGCGCGGCACCCGCCTCGTCGCACCAGGACGGGCTGGTCGGCCGGCCCCGTCGGAACCCGATGGCCTCCGCGAGGGCGTCGGCCTCCGCCGTGGGTCGTATCCACAGCAGACCGAGTTCGAGGCCCGCGAACGCGAAACCGACCACGGCGGTGAGCGCTCCGCGCGACACGTCCGGGTCCGAGGCGCCGGGCCCGGTCCACCACCGCAGCTCGGCGGAAGCCGTCGCCGAGGAGCGATCCGCCCGGGCGGGAACCAGGATCACCTCGGCGAGCAACGCCCCGCTGGTCGGCTCGGCCACCGCCCACGAGATCAGCTCGTCGCGGCGGCCCTGCTCGTGGCGGCGGGACACGTAGGCCCCCGCGCCGTCACCGTCGAGGGGGGAACCGATCCCCATCACCGCTCGGGCCACGGGGTCGCCCGAAGCCGCGACCAGCGCCGGGCGGTCGTCGAGCCCACCGTCCGCGCGCAGCGACCGCAGGTAGGCCACGCCAGCGTTGATCTCCACCTCGTCCACGGGAGGAGGGTAGGGCCGGGCGGTGCTCCGCGCGGACCCGCCACCACGGCAGGGGGCCGAGGGCCGCTCCACGAGGGCGGTCGCGCGGGCCGCGCGGTTCTCCGGGATCCCCGCCGGAGCTCACCACCGGGGCGGGTGCGGGGGGTGCCCTGGCGAGCCAGCGGGGGGAGCGCTCCAACCCGGATGGGCGGCACCCGGCGCGCCAGGCGCCGGGTGGCCGGGGTGCCAACCGGGCGGGGTGGCCGGGGCGGCTGGCGGGTCGAAGGACGGGGCCGGACCAGCGGCGCCGTGCGGCGGACCGGCCGGGGAGCTGGGGGCGCCGGCGATGCCCGGCGGCGGAAGCGGCGCGGCGGGCGGCGGCCCCGACGAGGTTCCCGGGGTGCGCGGTGTGTGGTAGCCGTCCCCACCGTCGTTCCACACGAACTGGGGAACCCGTTCCAGGAAGTCCACCAGGTAGTCCAGCATCGACGTGGCGCGCGGCAGGTCCAGCGTCCCGCTCTCCCAGGTCACCAGGTCGACGTTCTCGAAGCGCAGCGGGAACCGGACGGCCCGCGCGTCGGCCAACATCCACTCCATCGTGCGCGGGTGCAGGACGTCGTAGGCGAACTTGTCGTCCACCGTGTTGATCCGGAAGGTGCGGTTGAAGTCCTCGCTCTCCAACCGCAGGTCGTGCCCGCCGAAGAGGTTCAGCAGCCGGTGTCCGAAGTGTTCCCGGCCGATCTGCAGGGAGGGCCACGGGATGCGGCGTTCCGCCGAGGCGCAGGCCACCAGGTTGGTGATGGTCACGGTGCGCCGGTTCTTCCCCGAGCCCCGCTTCTCCTTGTAGACGTACTGGAACGCCGCGACGCGCCAACCCCGGTGGCGTCCGACGAGGACGTGCCTCGCCGCGCGCCCGAAGCCCCTGTTGAACGGCGGCCCCTGGAACCTCCCGACCCAGCGTTGGTCGTCGGGCTGGTAGACCCAGCCGTGCTGGGCTGCCCAGGCGCTCAGCTCGGCCGCCAGTCGGCGGTCGCGTCGTCGCTGGACGATCGCCGCGATCGCGCTTCCGACGGCCACCAGCGCCATGATCACGAGCTGCGGCATCCCGGGCTCCCCTCGTCACCGGCCGGACGACGATCTCCGTCCGCCGTATCCCCCGACCGGTGGGTACCAACGGCTTCGGCACGGCGTCAAGCGGAACGGGGGAATCAGGGGGTGTCGGGTGACGGCCGTCGCGGACGCGGGCCGGGGCGGGGAGGCGAGCGAGGAACCGGGCGGAGGCCCTTCGGGGGCCGGACGCGAGCCGGGAGCGGGTCCCGCCTCAGCGACGGGGTCGCAGCACCAGGGTCACCACCAGGGGGAGCAGCAGGACCACCGGGTTGCGCACGACGAAGGCGATCGCCAGGCCGGCGACCCAGCAGAACCCGATCGTGGACACGGTCCCGAAGTCGAGGGTCCCGCCGTGGCGCCGCGGTTCCACATCGCCCCGTGGACGGGGTGGCGGGCGTAGGAACTCGGGACGGGGTTCCGGCAGGTCCACGAAGAGCCTGGCGAGGTCCCCGCGCGTCACGGCGGAGGACGCCCGCGCGGCGCGGTCCCCGTAGTCCTCCGCCCCCAGGCGCCCGGCACTGAGGTGTTCACCGAGCAGCCGCACCGCCTCGGCTCGTTCGGCGTCCCCGATCCGGACGTCTGGTGACGGGAAGTCCTCCACGAACGCCGATGTTACGTTCGCCGGCGCGGTGGAGCGGACGTCGCCCCGCGCCCGTCGCCGTGGCGGCCCGGGCGACGGGACGACGTGCCACCGGTCAGTCGAGGTCGCTGGTGAACCCGTGGAGGGGATGCGCCAGCTCGTCCAGGCGGTTCCGCAGGGCCGTCGCCGGTTCTCCTGCCGGCGTGCTGAGCAGCTCGACGACCCAGTCCGCGTCCTCGGCGTCGTCCTCGCCGGCCAGCAGCTCGCGGTGCACGGTCGCTGGTCGCCAGCCCTCCTCGGCCAGGCCGTCCGCCAGCAGCTCGGCGTCGGCGCGGTCGGGCAGGACCACCAGGACCCCGCCGGTCAGTCCTTGATCTCGCACAGCACGGTGCCCTGGCTGACGGTGTCGCCGGCGCTGGTCGTCAGCCCGGTGATCGTCCCCGCCCGATGCGCGGTGACCGGGTTCTCCATCTTCATGGCCTCGAGGACCGCGACCAGGTCGCCGGCCGAGACCTGGTCGCCGTCGGCGACCGCGAGTTTGACGACGGTCCCCTGCATGGGGGCGGTGACCGCGTCCCCCGACACGGCGACGGTCCGACCACCACCACGGCGACGCGGCGCCGGTTTCGTCGCGGCGGCACCCGAACCACGGCCGGGCCCGGCCGTGAGACCAGCCGGGAGGGACACCTCGAGCCGGCGACCACCGACCTCGACGACCACCGACTCCCTCGGCTCGTCCTCGCCCGCCGAGGCGCCTCCGGAGGTGAAGGGCTCGATCGTGTTGTCGAACTCCGTCTCGATCCACCGGGTGTGCACGGCGAAGCCGTCCTCGGCGGTGAAGGCCGGGTCACGCACCACCGCGCGGTGGAAGGGGAGCACGGTCGCCATCCCCTCGACCTCGAACTCGTCCAGCGCGCGACGGGCCCTGGCGAGTGCCTCCGCCCTGGTCCGACCGGTGACGACGAGCTTGGCCAGCAGCGAGTCGAACTGCCCGCCGATGACGCTGCCGGACTCGACGCCGGCGTCGACCCGGACACCGGGTCCGCTCGGGGGCACGAACCGGGTCACGGTGCCGGGAGCGGGGAGGAAGTTCCGCCCAGCGTCCTCGCCGTTGATCCGGAACTCGATCGAGTGGCCGTGTGGCACCGGGTCGGCGGCGAGCTCGAGCGGCAGGCCCTCGGCGATCCGGAACTGCTCCAGGACGAGGTCGATGCCGGTGGTCTCCTCGCTCACCGGGTGCTCCACCTGGAGGCGGGTGTTGACCTCGAGGAAGGAGATCGTGCCGTCCGTGCCGACCAGGAACTCCACGGTTCCCGCACCGTGGTACCCGGCCTCGAGGCAGATCGCCCTGGCGGCCTCGTGGATGGTGGAGTGCTGCTCCTCGGTCAGGAAGGGCGCGGGCGCCTCCTCGACGAGCTTCTGGTGGCGGCGCTGGAGCGAGCAGTCCCGGGTGCCGACCACCACGACGCGGCCGTGCTGGTCCGCGAGGACCTGGGCCTCGACGTGGCGCGGCCGGTCGAGGTAGCGCTCCACGAAGCACTCGCCCCGGCCGAAGGCCGCCTCGGCCTCCCGGACGGCGCTGTCGAACAGCTCGGGGATCTCCTCGAGGGTCCTGGCGACCTTGAGACCACGACCGCCACCGCCGAAGGCCGCCTTGATGGCGACGGGCAGGCCGTGTTCGGTCGCGAAGGCCACGACCTCCTCGGGCCCGGAGACCGGGTCCTTGGTGCCTGGCACCAGCGGCGCGCCGGCCTTCGTCGCGAGGTGCCGGGCGGTGACCTTGTCCCCCAGGTCCCGGATCGCCTGCGGCGTCGGGCCGATCCAGGTCAAGCCGGCCTTGGTCACGGCCTCGGCGAAGTCGGCGTTCTCGGAGAGGAAACCGTAGCCGGGGTGGACCGCGTCGGCGCCGCTGCGCTCGGCGGCGTCCAGCAGCTTGTCGACGGACAGGTAGCTGTCGGCCGCGGTGTCCCCGCCGAGGGCGAAGGCCTCGTCCGCCAACCGGACGAACGGAGCGTCCCGATCCGGGTCGGCGTACACCGCCACGCTGCTCAGACCGGCGTCCCGGCAGGCCCGGATCACCCTGACGGCGATCTCGCCGCGATTGGCGATCAGCACCTTGCGTAGGGGACGGATCTCGACACTCGACCCGGTTCCGGTGCCGTGTTCGGCTGCCAACTCGGGCACGCTCAACCTCCTCGCCTGGCACGTCGTCGCCGACGGCCGGCCCGACCAAAGTTTGCTGGGGCCCTGGCCGTCGCCGTTACGGCGAGTGGCGGACCGAAGGACGCGTCCGGGCACAAAACCCCTGATCGATGCTCGCTGCCCGGAGGGGCGATCGGTCATGGCGAAGCCCTACCAAAGGCGGGGCCCGTTTCTGTCGCTGCCCGACAGCTCCCCGGGTGGCACGGGCCCGAACGGTCCGCCGAACGCGAACCGGATCACCCATTTGGCGATGGATGATCCGGTTCACGGGTGGCCGTTCGGTGCTCAGCCCGTTGCCGGGGAGCGCCCCTCACCGGCTGGTACCGGGGATTGCCCGCTGGACGACCCCCCGTCGTGGGCACCGGCCGGCGCGGTCTCCTCGGCCAGCGGCGGTGCGGTGGGGTCGAGCAGTGAGCTGTCCCGGGAGAGCAGGGTCTCCCGGTCGAGAAGCCCCTCGCTCCGGGCGACGAGGACCGGGACGACGATCTGACCGGCGACGTTGGTCGCGGTCCTGATCATGTCCAGGATCGGGTCGATGGCGAACACCAGGGCGACCCCCTCCAACGGCAGGCCGACGGTGCTCAGGGTCAGGGTGAGCATCGTGAACCACCCCGTCACGCCGGCCGTCGCCGACGAGCCGACCACCGCGACGAGGACGATGAGCAGGTAGTCCGTGGGGGTGAGCGTCACACCGTAGAACTGGGCGATGAAGATGGTCGCGATGGCCGGGTAGATGGCGGCGCACCCGTCCATCTTGGTGGTCACGCCCAGGGGCACCGCGAAGCTCGCGTACCGCGAGTCCACGCCGAGGTTGACCGCGGTCCGGGTGCTCAGCGGGAGCGTCGCCCCGGAGGAACGGGAGACGAACGCGAACTGGAGGACGGGCCAGGCCTTCCGGAAGAACAACAGCGGGCTGACCCCGGCGACCAGTCGGAGCAGCAGCGGGTAGACGGCGAGCAGCACGACGAAGCACGCGACGTAGACGGAGACGCCGAGGCGCAGCAGGGGGGCCAGGGTCTCCCCGACGCCGTAGGTGGCGACGGCGCGGCCGATGAGCCCGAGGACGCCGAGCGGCGCGAGCAGCACCAGCCACCACAGCACCTTCTGCACGATCTCCAACGCGGACCGGTTGAAGGCGATGAAGGGAGCGGCCTTGTCCTTCAGCGCGTAGGCGGCGATGCCGGTGACCACGGAGATCACGACCACCTGGAGCACCGCTCCGTCGGCGAACGCGGCGAAGAGGTTGTTCGGGACCAGGCCCGTCAGGAAGTCCAGCCAGGAACCGGGCTGCCGCTCGGCCAGCGACTCCACCGTCTCGGGATCGGGCTGGATCGCGACGCCCTCCCCCGGGCGGCTGAGCAGGCCGGTCGCCAGTCCGATGAGCACCGCGATGAGCGAGGTGGCGGCGAACCACAGCAGGGTCTTCCCGCCGAGGCGGGCGACCGCTCCCGGGCCCCGCCCGAGGTCGCGGAGGTTCGCGATGCTCACGACGATCGCCGTGAAGATCAGCGGGACCACGGTCACCTGCAACGCGCTCACGTAGGAGGAACCGAGGGTGGCCAGGGTGGTGGTCAGCCAGTCCCACTCGAGGGACCTGGCGGCCAGGCCGAGCAACAGGCCGAGCAACAGGGCGGCGAGCACCTGGATGGCGAGGCTGGGACGGAGGGATCTGCGGCGGACGGTCGCCTCGGACATGGGAGGACTCCTGGACGAGTGCGGGCGGTCGGGTGCTGAGTCGGATCAGCGACCCGGACAGGTGGCACTCGCCAACCGGCAGTAGTCGACGTGGCGACGGCGGGTCAGCAGGGGAGTCCTGTATCGGCTTCGCATAGCGGGGGCTGTAACCCGATCGTGTGAAGATCTCTTCCCGTTCCGCGCCGATTGTGGTTGCGGTCACCGCCGTCCGACACCGCCGCTCGGACCAGCGGGGCATGAGTTCTCCATCACCCGGTCGTGGCCGCGCGGGCGTTCACGCCGTCCGCCCCCACCTCGCCCGGGCGTGACGGCCAGGGCCGCGAACGACATCCAGGGGGGCCGGAACGGGCCTCGACCCCATCGGACAGCGGTCGGGCACGTGGCGGAGCCGCCCTCGATCCGGGCACGCGGCGGAGCGCGGGCACCCGGTGCTCACGGCTGGCGGGGGAGGGGTGGATCCGGTCGGAGGCGGGGACGGGGCTGGCAGGCCGGCGACGGGGCACCACGGCCGGTGGTGACAGCCCCCGCCGTCAGCCTCCGAGACGGGCGTCGGGGGGCGGGGCCGGCCGTCGGGCGGCCCGCGAACCGGTGCCGACGACCGTCGTCACCGGGCGCCGGCGGAGCCGGTCACCGCCTCGGAGACGCGGGTGCTCGCCGACCACAACATCCACTCCAGCGGCCCCCGGCGGAACACCAGCGACCACCCGACCGCCACCACGGCCGTGATCAACACGAACAACCCCAGCGCCGGCCACCGGTCGCCCTCGTCGAGGGGATGCGCGGCGGCCAGCGCGACCAGGTGGGCGCCGTAGACGGTCAGCGGCATCGACCCGATCGCCCGGAGGGGGGTGAGTGCCGCCGCGACCACCCCCCACCGGCAGAGCAGGAGACACCCGCCCAGCACCAGCAGACCGACTCCGGTCGCCCCCACGACCTCGAAGGGAGTTCCCGAATGCGGGGAGGAGACCAGCAGCCACGCGGGGTCGGCGCTGGGCACGGTGCCGAGCATGCCCCACTGGACGAGCTGGTCGAGACGGGCGGCGAACTCCTCGGTCGGCGGCGTGCCCAACCCGTACTGGTCGAGGAGGAGTCCACGCAGCCGGTCCGCGTTCCCCGAGGCCGATATCCAGACCGACAGCCCGTACCCGGCCACCGCCAGGCCCGCCCCGACCAGCGACAGCGTCCTGGCGACCCGGGTGGAGGAGAGGTCCAGCCGCCCCACCGCGACGCCGGCGAGCACGAACGGCATCCACGTCAGCGCCGGGTAGGACCCGGTGACCAGCAGCGCGGGCAGCCCGTCGGGATTCGACCACTCCAGTGACTCGAACACGTGGTACTCGTACGGCTGGTCGCTGGGCGCCCACCGGGACCGCAGCCAGAAGGACACCAACGGTCCGAGGACGGCCCAGGCGGCCGCGACCGCCCAGAGCGCGGCCGGTCGGAGCCAGAGCAGCGGCAGGGCCAGCGCGAAGTACACGGCGTAGTAGCAGAGGATCACCAGCACCGGGGTGCCCAGCGCGCCCAGCACCAGGCCGATCAGGAACAGCAGCAGGGCTCGGACGGCGAGCCTGACGACGACGGCACCGCGGTCCCCACCCGCCGCGGGGGTGCGGCCGCCGCTGAGCAGGGCGAGCGAGACGCCCGCGAGCAGGGCGAACAGCGCCGCGGACCGGCCGTGGAACACCTCGAGCACCACGGCGCCCTCCGCGCCGTCCCTGGGGTGCGGGCCGATGTGCGCGGCGAACATCCCCAACACCGCGAGGGCGCGCGCCACGTCGAGACCGAGAACCCGCGACGTGGGGCCGCTGGCCCTCGCCCGGCGTTCGCCGGTCAGCTCCACAGCGCCACCACGTCGACCCCGGCGGCGGCGAGGAGTTTCCTGGTCAGGGGCAGGCTGATCCCGACGACGTTCGACGGGTCCCCCTCCACACCCTCCACGAACCACCCGCCGCGACCGTCGAGGGTGAAGGCCCCGGCGACCTGGAGCGGTTCGCCCGTGGCCAGGTAGGCCTCCAACTCGGCCTCGGTCGGCTCACCGAACCGGACCGTGGTCCCCGCGATGCCCTCCAGCGACTGGACCCGCCGACCGTGTTCGACGCGCACCACCGCGTGGCCCGTCAACAGCTCGGCGCTGCTCCCGGACAGGGACTTCCACCGTTCCCTCGCGCGCTCGACCGAACCGGGCTTGCCCACGGCCGTCACGCCGTCCGGACCCGTCACCGCCAGCATCGAGTCACAGGCGACGACGACGGAATCCGGGTGCTCCGAGGCGATCTCGGAGGCGACCGCGTCCGCCTTCGCCCTGGCCAGCTCCACGACGACCCGAGCCGGGTCCGGCCGGGACATCCCCGCGATGAGCGCGTCCTCGTCGACGCCGGAGACCCGGACCACCGGATCGACACCGGCGGCCCGCAGCACACTGCGTCGGGCGGGTGAGGCCGAGGCGAGAATCAGCTGCACGGGTCGAGCGTAGAGGGGTGCCGCGACCCGCCAGGGCCAGGGGCGGCACCAACTCCGGGGGCGGGAACGGCGCCGGATCGCGATGCCCGGCCACCGTTCCCCGCGCTCGACGGCCTCCGGCCGGCTCGCGCCCAGCGGCCCGTCACCCCCGGGGGAGCGTGGAACGCCGCCACGCCCCGGGCCCGGGGCTCAGGGGTTGGCGGAAGGAGGCGGAGCGCTCCGCCCAGGGCGACCGCTCCCGCCGGCCGCCCTCGGCCGGACCGGCCGAGGCCAGTGAGGCCACCACGCTGGTCAGCGCCGCCAGCTCGACGTCGTCCGGGGTGCCCCGGACGATCCGCAGCAGCGGACGCGCCGGCTGGCCCTCGTCGTTCGTGCTCATGCGTTCACCTCCGTTGACCGTCGGCCCGCCAGGGTCAGAGCGGGATGTTCCCGTGCTTCTTGGGGGGCAGCGCCTCCCGCTTGTCCCGCAGCATCCGCAGGGACCGGGCGATGTACCCCCGGGTGTGGGACGGTGGGATCACCGAGTCCACGTAGCCCCGTTCCGCGGCCACGTAGGGATTGCACAGGGTGTCCTCGTACTCCTGCTGGAGACGGGCTCGCACCTCGGCGATGTCCTCTCCCCGGTTCGCCGCCTCGACCAGGGTCCGGCGGTGCAGGATGTTGACCGCGCCCTGCGCCCCCATCACCGCGATCTGGGCGGTGGGCCACGCCAGGTTCATGTCCGCGCCCAGGTGCTTGGAGCCCATGACGTCGTAGGCGCCCCCGTACGCCTTGCGGGTGATCACGGTGATCTTGGGGACCGTGGCCTCCGCGTAGGCGTAGAGCAGCTTCGCCCCGCGTCGGATGATGCCGTTCCACTCCTGGTCCGTGCCTGGCAGGAAGCCGGGGACGTCGACGAAGGTCAGCACCGGGATGTTGAAGGCGTCGCAGGTCCGCACGAAACGGGCGGCCTTCTCGCTGGCGGCGATGTCCAGCGTGCCGGCGAACTGGGTGGGCTGGTTGGCGACCACTCCGACGCTGTGCCCCTCGACGCGGCCGAAGCCGATCACGATGTTGGGTGCGAACAGCTCCTGGACCTCGCAGAAGTCACCCATGTCGAGCACGCGGGTCACGACGTCCCGGATGTCGTAGGGCTGGTTCGGCGAGTCCGGGACGAGGGTGTCCAGCTCCAGGTCGCTCTCGGTGAGCGTGTCGGCGACCGGGCCCTCGCCGGTGTCCTCCCCCTCGAAGACCGGGGCGTCCGACAGGTTGTTCGAGGGGAGGTAGCTCAGCAGCGCCTTGACGTAGGAGATCGCGTCGTCCTCGTCCTCCGCCAGGTAGTGGGCGTTGCCCGACCGCGAGTTGTGCGTCTCCGCGCCGCCCAGTTCCTCGAACCCGACGTCCTCACCGGTCACGGTCCGGATGACGTCCGGGCCGGTCACGAACATGTGCGAGGTCTTGTCGACCATCACGGTGAAGTCGGTGATGGCGGGGGAGTACACCGCACCGCCCGCGCAGGGCCCCATGATCAGCGAGATCTGGGGGATGACGCCCGAGGCGTGGGTGTTGCGCCGGAAGATCTCGCCGTAGAGCCCCAGGGAGACCACGCCCTCCTGGATCCGCGCGCCCCCCGAATCGTTGATCCCGACGATCGGGCAGCCGGTCTTCATGGCGAGGTCCATGATCTTGACGATCTTCTCGCCGAGCACCTCGCCCAGCGAACCGCCGAAAATCGTGAAGTCCTGGGAGTAGACGCACACCTTTCGGCCGTCGACGGTGCCGAATCCGGTGACGACACCGTCGCCGAGTGGGCGGTTCCGCTCCATGCCGAAATTGGTGGACCGGTGACGAGCGTGCTCGTCGATCTCCACGAAGGACCCCGGGTCGAGCAACATGTCGATCCGCTCACGGGCGGTCTTCTTGCCCTTCGCGTGTTGCTTCTCCACCGCTCGGGCCGAGCCGGCGTGCACCGCCTCGTGGCTCCGGCGGTAGAGGTCGGCGAGCTTGCCCGCCGTGGTGTGGATGTCCGGCTCGGCATCCGGCACTTCCCCGATCGGCTCCGTCGCGCTGCTCATGAGGAGGCAGCCTAGCGTTGTCGGAGCCACTTCTCCGCACCCTTGCCCGGACTCCTCCTGCCAGGACCGCACCCCATACCACCTGCCGCGATGCGGTAGTTCTGTGGAACTGGACCAAGAACGGACCGCTCGCTTTGTCGTCCACGCACGGGTCGGTGCTGAGCGGTTCGCGCGGGGGCCGCGGGGGCCTGCCCGTACCACCCACCGGGGGTGCGGCGCTCGTCGGGCCGAGGTGGGGGCCCGGGCCGTGCCGCCGGGAGGGCCGGCGCCGCGCCCGCGGCGGCCGGCGGGTCGCGCGGCCGCGGCCTCGGGGCCTGGCGGCGTGGCCGGGCCGACGGCACGCGGCACCGCGGTAGCGGATTCAGGACCCGCGTTTCACTCGGAAGTGGGGGAAAGGGGAAGTTGGCGCGTCCGGTTGTCGCGGAAGGCGAATGGTGTCGTACGAGCGGAAATCGGCCGGCGGACCACCACCCCCCGGGGACGACGACACCGGGACGGTGCTTTTCGATTCCGGGTCCGGTGCCGTTCCGGGCGGAACCAGGAAAAGGCGGGAGCGGGAACGGGACAGGCGGCGTCGGGTGGCGGCCCGCCCCGACCCCAGCGTGACGAGGCGGGCCCGGCGCGCCGAGCAGCGCCAGGGCCTCGGATGCGGGACGCCCGTCCCGGGGGCCGGCCCGACCGGTGGGCGGCCGGTCGTTCGTAGGCTGGTGCGGTGCGCGCTCGACTCGACAGACCCCCGCTCGACGCGGTCCGCCTCCACCACGAGCTGGTGGACGGCGGCCCGTTCACCTCCGTCGACGTGGTCGGGGTGACGGGGTCGACCAACGCCGACCTCGTGGACGCCGCCCGGCGGGGCGCTCCTGACCGGAGTGCGCTGCTGGCCGAGGAACAGCGGTCCGGGCGCGGCCGGCTCCGGCGGGACTGGGAGTCCCCGCCCCGGGCGGGTCTCACCCTCAGCGTGCTGTTCCGGCCGGCGGACGTGCCGGGAACGGCGTGGGGCTGGTTGCCGCTGCTCACCGGCCTCGCCCTCGTGCGGACGGTGCGTGAGCGGTGCGGGGTCCGGGCGGCCCTCAAGTGGCCGAACGACCTGCTCGTCGGGGCGGAGGGCGCCAAGTGCGCCGGCATCCTCGCCGAGGTGGCGGTGCCTCCGGCCGGCCCGGGGGGAGCGAGGGCCGCATCGGAGGGGCAGCGGCCCGCCGTGGTGGTCGGTGTCGGGCTCAACGTCACCCAGGAGGCCGAGGAGCTGCCCAGCCGTCCAGGCGCGGTCCCGGCGACGTCGTTGGTGCTCCAGGGGGCCACCGAGACCGATCGCACCACCCTCGCCTCGGTGTTCCTCCACGAGCTGGCCTCGGCGGAACGGCGGTGGCGGGATCACGCGGGAGACGTCCGCCGGTCCGGTCAGCTCGCCGCCTACCGCGAACGGTGCGCGACCCTCGGCACCCGGGTGCGGCTCGACCTGCCCGGAGGCGGGCACCTGACGGGAGTCGCCGAGGACGTCGACGACCTGGGCCAGCTGGTGCTGCGCACCGACGACGGCGCGCGCGCCCACTACCCGGCCGGGGACGTCCACCACCTGCGGGCCGAGCAGGGGCCGGGCGGTGCCCCCACCGGGGGTGGGACGTGACGGAATCGGGTCGGTTGCCGTCCCGCGCGGGCTGGCGCGCCGGTACGGTGATCAGGTCGGCAGCGGTACGGGCAGAGCGGGGAGGGATCCGTGGGATACCCGGAGAACATGCTCACCGACGACGAACGGGTGGTCATCCACAAGCATCCGCACTGGAAGACGCTCGTCTGGCCCACCATCGCCTTCCTGGTCATCGTGGGGGGTGGCTCCTACCTCGCCGCGCTGGCCCAGGACCTCTCCTGGAACCAGATCGCCTGGATCTCGCTCGCGGTGCTGGGGGGCGTCCTCATCCTCTGGTTGTTCGTCACCCCCCTCGTGCGGTGGCGCAGCACCCACTTCGTCGTCACCTCGGAACGGGTCATGGTGCGGGAGGGGGTCCTGCACCGCACCGGCATCGACATCCCGCTGTCCCGCATCAACAGCGTCCGCTTCCAGCACAGCCTGATCGACCGGGTCCTCGGGTGCGGCACGCTCATCATCGAGTCCGCGTCCGAGGAGCCCCTGGAGTTCGACGACATCCCGAGTGTCGAGCGGGTGCACGGCCTGCTCTACCACCAGATCAACGACGATGACGACGGCGACTACTACTACCGGTCCCGTCCGCAACGCGACCCGGACTAGCGGCCCTGGAGCAGGCGCCGCCGACACGGTGAGGAGCCCAGCGTTGAGCACCCGCACCCCCGGCCTGCCCCAGACCGTTCCGGCACCCGAGGAGGAGGGCCTGCCCCCTCGGGTCACCATCTGGGAGGTGGGGCCCAGGGACGGCCTCCAGAACGAGTCCCGCCCGGTGGACCTCGCCGTCAAGCTCGAGTTCCTCGAGAGGCTGGCGGCGGCCGGCCTGCCCGTCGTGGAGGCCACCAGCCTGGTCCACCCGAAGTGGGTTCCCCAGCTCGCCGACGCCGAGGAGCTGCTGGCCCGCCTTCCCCGCCGACCCGGTGTCCGGTACCCCGTGCTGGTGCCCAACGAACGCGGGCTGGACCGCGCCCTGCGGGCCGGGGTCGAGGACATCGCCGTCTTCGCCAGCGCGACCGAGACCTTCGCGCGGCGGAACCTGAACCGGTCCTTCGACGAGCAGTTCGCCATGCTCGAACCGGTGGTGGCGCGGGCGGTCGCCGAGGGGGTCCGGGTGCGCGGCTACCTGTCGATGTGCTTCGGCGACCCGTGGGAAGGGGCGGTCCCGCCGGAACGAGTCGTGGCCTCGGGCGCGCGCCTGGCGGAGATGGGAGTGGACCAGCTCTCCCTCGGGGACACCATCGGGGTCGCGACGCCCGGCCACGTGCTCGCCGTGCTAGCCGCCTTCGAGCGCGCCGGAACTCCGGCGGTGACGCTCGCCGTCCACTTCCACGACACCTACGGCCAGGCCCTGTCGAACACCCTGACGGCGCTGCGCGCCGGCGTCCGGACGGTGGACTCCTCGGCGGGTGGGCTCGGGGGCTGTCCCTTCGCGGGGTCGGCCACCGGGAACCTCGCCACCGAGGACCTGGTGTGGATGCTCGACGGGCTCGGGGTGCGCCACGGCGTCGACCTGCCCGCGCTGGTCGAGACCAGCAGGTGGATGGCGGAGCGGCTCGGCCGCCCCAGCGTCTCCCGGGTGGTCGCGGCGCTGGCGCCCTGAGAGCCGGTCGGCGTTGCTGATCAACGGACCGCCGGGGTGGACGTGAAAAAGTTTCCCTATTCCGTCGGAACCGGGGGAGCCCTGCCGCCGTCAAAGCCGGAACCTGCCAGACCGGTACCCCGTGCCGTCGGCCACCCCGGAGGCGACCTTGGCCCACATGGACCACCAGGCCGACGTGAACGCGCTGCTGGCCGACTACCGGCGCAGCCGGGAGCAGCTGGGCACCGTGCGCCGTGATCTCGTGGCGATCCGCGAGACCGCGAGCAGCCCGGACCGGACGGTCACGGCGACGGTCGGCTCCCAGGGCGCGTTGCGGGACCTGACGATCAGCCCGGACGCCTACCGGCGGCACCGGCCGGACGAGCTCGCGAGACTCGTGCTCACCACCGTCTCCGAAGCCTCCCAGGCCGCGAGTCGGGCCGCCGAACTCGCCCTGGCCCCCGTGCTGCCCGAACGGGTCGGCTCGGACTCGGTGCTGGCGGGGACCGGTGACCTCTCCGATCGGGACCTGCTCCCCGGCCCCGACGCGTGCGGCCGAGACCGGTACGAGGGCGCCGCCGCTTCCGGTGGCACGAGCGAGGACGACTCGTTCGACGCGGTGAGCTGGCTCCGCCCCGGCGGGTGGTCCACGTCGGGAGAGAGGAGCGGACGGTGAGCCACGACGGATACCAGGTCGACCCGGAGCTCCTCGCCGAGCGCGCCGCCGCGCTGGGCGGGGAGGCGACCACGGCTGAGCGGATCCTGGGCCGGCTGCGCGAGGTGCTGGACGCGACCGGGGAGTGCTGGGGCGACGACGAGATCGGCCGCCGGTTCGCCGCCGGTCACGTGGACCCCGCCGACACCACCCTGGAGCTGATGAGCGGCCTGCCGGGAAGGCTCACCGACCACACCGACCGCCTCCGCGCCTCGGCCGCCACCTACCGCGACGCCGAGGAGACCAACACCAGCGCGCTGGGCACCGGACCCGGTAGCCGCTGATCTCGCCGAAGGGATCTGAGGATGGGGATCGAACTACCCGGCGAGCTCGTGGACATCGCCAACCGGGCCGGGGTGCGCTGGCCGGCCGCCGACGAGGAGGCCATGCGTGACCAGGCGGAGGCCTGGCGGGAGGCCGCCGAGGACGTCGAGGTCGCGGGTCGGCGGGCCGACTCCCTCGCCGACCAGGCGTTGGACGGCTTCACCGGCGCGACCGCGGACGGCGCGCGCCGCGAGTGGCGCGCCTTCGTGGACGCCGACGCGGGTGACTACCCGCTGATCGTCCAGGGCTGCCTGGCGGCCGCCGACCGCCTGGAACACGGCGCCGAACAGGTCGGGGCCGCCAAGGTGGCGATCGTGCGCCGGCTGGTCGTCCTCGCCCAGCGCGCGGACGCCGCCGAGCAGGCGGCCGCGGCGGGGCACACCGACGCCCTGGCCGGGCTCGACTCCCTCTTCTCGGCCGCCCGCACCGAGTTCGCCCAGATCCAGGGCGGCCTGGCCGAGGCCGTGGACCTCGGGAACGGCGTCATGATGCCCGGCGCGACCCCGGTCGCCGGTGCGAGCAGCCCAACAGCGCTCACCTTCTCCTCGCCGGAGGCACTGCTCGGTGACGAGGACGGGATCGGGGAGGGCGCGCCGTTCGGGCTCGGCCAGCACGACGGGGACTTCCTCGAACGGTCCGCCTCGGACTCCGCGTTCCTGCTGGAGGAGGTGATGAGCAGCCTGGTGGCCGAGGGGGAGATCTCCGAGGAGTTCGCCGTCCGCAGCGGCGAGGAGTGGGGGCTGGACGAGGGCTTCCTGGGTGGCCGTGACGGCCAGCCGATCCCGGATGTCCCTGGCGAGGAAACGCCCCCACCACCGTCCGAACCATCGAACACCGGAGCCCCACCCCTCCCGGCATCCACCCGAGGCACCGCGCCGTCCGGAACGGACGCACCCGTCGGAACGGGTGCCGGTGTCCCGGCCGCCGTGCCCGGGCCGCCAGTCCACTCCGCCGCCCCGCCAGCCCCGCCCGTGGCGGGCACACCCCCGATCACCGAACCACCGGCAGCGGCGGCACCCCCGTCGGCGCCGCCCCCCGCTGGGGCACCCCCGGCCGGGGCAGGTCCGGGGGAGGTCACCGGACCGACCAGGGTGGACCCGAACTGGGCCGGAAGCGCTCCCGCGCAGCCGACCGCACCGGCCGAACGGCAGCCGGGTGGTCAGCCGGTGCCGCCGCCCCCTCCAGGAGGGGGACAGCCGCCTGGCGGGCACCTCCCAGCTGGCGGCCTGCCCGCCGCGCCACCGGGAGCGGGTGGTCCCGGCCTTCCGCACGGTGGGCCCGCGCCGGCGGTCCCTCCCGGTTCGGGCGGTGCTGGGGGCGCCGGCGCGCCAGGCGGCCAGGCCGACCCCGGTCGCGGCGCCGGGGCCGCTCCGCCGCTCGGCGGCCAGCCGAAACCGATGCCGTTCCGACCCGAGTTCCCGGTGGGCGGTGGAACGGCCGTACCACCCGGAGCCGCCGTCGCCCCCGCCCCAGCCCCGGCCCCCGGCCAGCAGCCGCTGGCCCCGGTTGCCGGCGCGGCTCCGGTCGCCAAGCAGGTGCTCGGACCCGGGGCCCCGGACGGACCGGCGGCGCCACCAGCCGAACCGCGCACGACGCGACGCACCGCCACCCCGCAGGGCGAACTCCCCGAGGTCGCCTCGTTCGTCATGCACCTGTTCCCCCTCGGACGCATCCCGGTCCCCGAGGTCGAACCCGCCCGGCAACGGCCCGCTCCCGCTCCCGACAGCGACTACGCCCCCGGCGGGAGGTACGCGCCCCAGGACCATCCGCGCGCGGACCTGGTGAACACCCTGGACACACCCGGGGGAGAGGGCCCCGACGGCTCCGGGCCCGCACCCGAGGGCACCTCACCCCCCGGGGCGGCCGTGGCCGTCCCCGAACCGACGCCCACCGACCGCGAGTGGGACCGCCGGTTCGTGGTGCGCGGCATCGACCTGGCGACGGGCCGCCCACCCGAGTACGCCTGGCCGCCACCGGAGCTCTTCCCCGAGGGCGCCGCCGACCCTGGTGGCCTGGAGCCCGTGGTGCTGTCCGAGGGGGCGGAACTCGACCGGTTCGGCGACGAGGAGGGACGCCTGCTCTGCCGCGCGGGGGCCCCGTTCGAGGCGCGGTCGCTGCCACCGGGCCACGCCGACCGCGAGTACGCGCGGTACCGGGTCGCCCGGCCGTTGCCCGTGTGGGCCGGCCCCGCCGCCGCCTGGTTCGCCCAACCGGGGGGCGCCCTGAGATACCGCACCACGTACGCGGTGGCCGAGTTGGTGGCGATGGGCTACCTGGATCGGCTCGGCTCCACGGCGACCGGAGGAGACACCACGTGAACATGAACTCGATCGCGGACTGGCTCGCCCGGGTGGGGGTGCCGGACGAGGTCGTGTCCGTCGGCCGGGAGGCCGAGGACGCCTGGTGCGTGCTGCACGACCCGGGGGAGAACGGCGGCGAGCCCGCCTGGGAGGTCTTCTGGCGCGAGCACGGGAACCGGTACGACTGGGCCAGGTTCTCCAACGAACAGGTGGCCTGCTTCTACCTGTTCGGGCGGCTGTCCTGGACCCAGGTGCTCCGAGGTGCCCTCGGCACCACGTCACCCACGTCCACCGTGGACGAGATCCGTCCGAGCCCGCCACCGGTCACCGCGCATGAGGCCGCCACCCCGCCCACGGGGCTTCCGGTCGGCCGGTGACCGGGGTCGCGGCGGCCGGTGCGCGTCGGGCGAGCTGTCAGCCGCCCAACACGCGCAGCGCCGCGTCGTGCAGCGGACCGTTCGAGGACAACGCGTCACCGCCCTCGTGCGTGCGTGTTCCCCGCAGGTCGGAGAAGCGGCCCCCGGCCTCCTCGACGAGCACCTGGAGGGCGGCGACGTCCCAGGCGTTCACGACCGGTTCGGCCGCCAGGTCGATCGCCCCCTCGGCGACGAGGCAGTGCTGCCAGAAGTCGCCGAAGGCGCGGTTCTCCCAGCAGGCGTCGGCCAAGGCCAGGTAGGCGTCCCGGGACGCGTACTCCACCCAGGTGCCCAGGTGGGTGGTGGACAGGTACGCGTCCTCCAGCTGGGACACGGTGGACACCCGCAGCCGCTCAGGGGGCTCCTCGGCCGTCGCCGCCCAGGCGCCGAGCCCCCGGGCCGCCCACCACCGACGGCGCAACCGGGGCGCGCTGACCACGCCCACCGCGGGCGTGCCGTCCACGACCAGGGCGATCAGGGTGGCCCACGCCGGCACACCCCGGAGGAAGTTCTTGGTGCCGTCGATGGGATCGACGATCCACACCCGATCGGTGGATGCTCGTTCCGCCCCGGACTCCCCGCTCTCCTCGCCGACGAACACGTCCGCCGGCCGATGTTCGGCGAGGGACGTCCTGATCAGCTCCTCGACGGCCCGGTCGGCGTCGGTCACCGGCGTGCGGTCCGGCTTCCGCTCCGACCGGAGGTCGAGCGCCCGGAAGCGCCGCGTCGTGATCTCGTCGGCGGCGTCCGCCAGCGCCAGCGCCAGCCGGAGGTCCGCCGCCACCGCGTCCCCCGTCTGGCCCGCCAGGACCAGGTCCTCCCCGTCAGCACCCACGGCCCGCAAGCCTAGCCGGCGGACGGCCGCCACCCGCTGGGACCTTCGGCGCCCGCTGGGAGGTGGTCACCTCGGTCGTCACCCCACCCGGGGCGGACCGGCCGCTCTAGGCTGGGAGGCGTGAGCGTGGTGCTGCTGGCTGAGGACGACAAGGCGATCGCGGAACCACTGTGCCGGGCGCTGCAACGCGAGGGCTACGTGGTGCGCGTGGTCGGGGACGGCCCGAGCGCGTTGGGCGCGACCCGGGCCGGCGGCGCCGACCTTCTCGTGCTCGACCTGGGGCTGCCCGAGATGGACGGGTTGGAGGTGTGCCGGCGGCTGCGCTCGGACGGTGTCGGCATTCCCGTCCTGATGTTGACCGCGCGCACCGACGAGGTGGACTTCGTGGTCGGGTTGGACGCGGGTGCCGACGACTACGTCGCGAAACCCTTCCGACTGGCCGAACTGCTCGCCAGGATCAGGGCGCTGCTCCGGCGGCGCGCCGTGAAGACCATCGAGGCGAACGGGGTGCGGATGGACCTGGCGGCGCGGCGGGTCCAGGTGAACGGATCCGAGGTCCAGCTGGCGAACAAGGAGTTCGAGCTGCTGCGCGTGCTGATGCAGCACGCCGGCGAGGTGGTGACCAGGGACGCGATCCTGGACGAGGTGTGGAACGGGCCGGAGAGCAGGACGAGCAAGACCCTGGACATGCACGTGTCCTGGCTGCGCCGCAAACTGTGTGACACCAACGCGAAGCCGGCGGACCAGCGCATCGCCACCGTCCGCGGCGTGGGCTTCCGATTCAACATCGACTGACGGGGTGACCCAGGTGGCTCGGCGACTGCCCGAGAGGGATCGTGCCCGGACCGGGGCGGACGACGGGGTCGGCGTCCGCCCCGGACCCGGCGCAGGGTCGAACGGCGACGGCTGAGTCCGGTGCGACGTCGAATCCTCCAGTCGATCCTGCTCGCCGTGGCGGTGACCGCGGTCGCGCTCGGCCTGCCCCTCGGCTTCAGCGCCCTGCGCCTCGTCGAGGACATCACCCGGGGCGAACTGAGCGGTCGCGTCCAGCAGATCGCCGCCAGCCTCGACGACCAGCTGGCCTTCGGCCGGGACCTCGACCTGGGCCAGATCCGGGTCGCGGTGCCGGAGGACGGCCAGATCAGGGTGACCATCCCGGGAGAGCCGCCGGTGGAGCAGGGGCCCGACCCCGGCCCGAACCCGGTGGTGGAGCGAGCCGCGATCGTGCAGCAGGGCACCGTGTCGCTGGCGGTTCCCTCCGGGCCGCTGCGCACGGCCCAGGCCCAGATGGCGGCCGTCGTGCTGCTGCTGGTGGTGCTCTCGGTCGGGACCGGGATGCTCGTCGCCAACGTGACCGCGCGCCGGTTGTCCGAGCCGCTGCGGCACGTGGGGGACCGGGCGGCCCGGCTGGGGGCGGGTGACTTCCGGCCGGACTCGCGGCGCCACGGCGTGCCCGAGCTGGACCGCGTCGCCGAGGCCCTGGACACCTCGGCAGCCGCGCTCTCACAGCTCGTCGAGCGGGAGCGTGAGCTGGTCGGGGACGTCTCCCACCAGTTGCGAAGCCACCTCACCGCCCTCCAGCTGCGGTTGGAGGAACTCGCCGACCCCCGGCACCAACCCGAGCCGGGGGAGGCGAGGGCGGCCCTGGAACAGGCCGAGCTGCTGGCCCGGGTGCTGGAGGACCTGCTGGCGACGGCGACGGCGGTGCGTTCGCTCAGCGCCGAGCCCCTCGAACTGAGCGCCGAACTGCCCACGATGGTGGCCGAGTGGCGTGACCGGCTGCGCGGGGCGGGCCGCGCCCTGCGGGTGCGGGTCGAACCCAACCTGCTGGCCAGGGCGACACCCGCTCGGTTGCGGGAGGCGATCGGGGTGCTGCTGGAGAACGCCGTCGTCCACGGCGCCGGGACCGTGGCGGTGACCGCGCGGCTGACCGGGGGAATGGTGACCATCGAGGTCACCGACCAGGGCAAGGGCGTGCCGGAGGAGCTGGTACCCCACGTGTTCGAACGCGGCGTGTCCGCCGCCGGCTCGACCGGGGTGGGGCTCGCGGTGGCCCGGGCGCTGGTGGAGGCCGACGGGGGCCGGTTGAAGGTGAGCCCCGAACGCACGGCGGCGTTCGTCATCTACCTCCGGGTGCCCCGCGTCGACGACGTCCTCGGCGTGTCCTGGCGGGCGGAGGCCCCGCGCTGAGTCCCCGGCACGTGGTGCCCACTGGCGCGGGCGGCTGATCGGGACGGGGGCGCCCACCGTCGTCGACGACGGGAGCGAGGTCGGTGGCCCGCGCGTCCGGGCCCAGGGGAACGGCAGCGGACCGGTGGGTCGCCGGCGTCAGCTCCCCCGCGCGCGTTCGCTCACCTGCGACGGATGCGGTTCCGGTCTCGTGCCTCCTCGGCCGGCTGCTCCTCCGACTCCGGGTGGGCTCGCCGCCCGTGCTCCGGCGCCGAGGCGGCCGGCACCGCCCGGGCCGGGGGCGGGCCGTCGAGGGTGTCGGTCTCCGACCCGGCCGTGTCGTAGCTCGTCTCCAGGTTGCGGACCCCGCTCTGGGGGAAGACGAACCGGCGGAACGCCCAGTACCGGAAGATCATGCCGAGGAGGACGCCGATGACCTGGCTGCTGACGAAGTCGGCGACCTGCTCCGTGACGAAGCTGACCGCCGGCTGCTTGAGGTCGAGCACGTAACGCGACACCGCCAGCGGGGCCAGGTAGAGCACGAAGGCGAGACCGCTGATGACGAAGAACAGGCTCGCCTCGTGCCCCGGGCGTCGGCCTCCCCGCGTCCGGAAGGACCACTCCCGGTTCAGCACGTAGGAGGCGGCGGTGGCCACCAGCACCGCGATGACCTTCGCGGTGAGGGGCTTGTCCAGGATCCACAACTTGACGGTGTAGAAGACGATCGTGTCGATCACCCAGGCCGTGCCGCCCACGACCGCGAACTTGAGCAGTTCGCGGTGCTTGAGCATGACGGTGCGCAGCGGCGCTGGTAGTCGATCGAGGACCTTGTGGACGACGGACACCACCGCAGTCTACGGAACCACGCTCCACGGCCGTGTGTAGCTACCGGACCCCGCAGCGAAGTGGTGAATTCCCCCTGTTCAGCCGTGCGAGCGCCCCCCGATCCCCGGTGGGTGGTCGTGCCGGTCCGCCTGGTTCCTCCTACCGAACGTATCGGACAACCGTCGCATTACGCCACTGTCGAGTGAAGGAGGTGAGGGAAGTGGTACTGACCGTGCGTCCCGACCACCGCCCGGCGGACCCCCCGGTTGGGGTGGCCCGCTCCCGCTGACCGGAGGGGGCGTGGACGGGGGCGACGGTCGGTGCGGCGCCTCCGGGGTCCGGTCGGGACGGGGAGGATCCCGGGATTCGACGCCGTGCTCAGGAGCCGGCCCCGGGGGCCCCTCCGGTGGAGCGGGGGCCCGTGGCCGCGGTTCCGGGTCCGCGGCGTCCCTCGGTGCCGGTGGTCCGTCCCGGTCGACGTCCTCCACCGGGTCCGGCGCCTCCCCGACCGCGGGACCGCCGAACGGTCGGTGGGACCACTCCACCCGCACCGACGTCGGGTGCTCGGAGTCGCCGAGCCGCGCCAGCAGTGCGACGGAGGACGCGGGTGGCACGTCCCGACCGCCCTCCGCGCAGAACCACAGGACGAGGTGCCGTGACGAGCCCGGGCTGAGGGGCGGCGTGGGCCGGGGTCGGGTCGACCCCGAGGGGCAGCCAGCGAGCCCCCTCGGCGGGTCGAGGGGCCAACCGGGCAACTGGCGCATCCGGACACCCGGCGGCAGCGTGGCCTCCAGCCTCGCCGGCGCCGTCGTCTGGCCGACGTTGCTCACCCGGACCCGCAGCACCGCGTGGTAGGAGCGGTGGCCGGCGCCACTCGGGGACGGCGTCGACCACGCGGGTCCGGTCCCCGTGGAGACCGCCACCCCGGACGGCCGTTCCGCCAGGTCCAGCCGTACCGCTGGGAGCCGGGTCAGCGCGCCGTCCACCCCTCGAACGTGTCCCGTGACCTCCCCGGCCGAAGCCGCCGCCGCCAGCGCGCGGACCACGAGAGGGAGGTCGGCCTGCTCACCGGGTTCGAGGCCGCCCGGAACGTGGCAGTGGACCAACCGTCCACGCCCGTCGCACGAGATGTCCTCCCCTCCGTCGAGGGCGAAGTGGCGCGGGACCTCGGCTCGCACGGTCACCGGGCCCGTCGGGGCGTTCCCCGTGTTCCGCAGGCGGTAGGTGACCGACCCGGCGGGGCCGCCGGGCGGCAGCGGCTCCGGAACGCCGAGGGCCTCGACCCGGAGGGCCGGGCGCGCCGCGGTCAGCCGGAGGTCCAGCGCCTCCCGCGCCGCGCCCAGCCTCGCGGTGACCCGGATCGGCGTCTCCACGGGCAGCCAGGTGCGGAGCCGCAGGCGGACGTCGTGCCGGTCGCCCGGTGCCACCTCGCCCGGTGACTCGCAGCGAACCACCGACGGGGGCAGCGCCGAGGCGACGACCCAGGAGGAGTGGGGGTGACGGAACGCGTCGGACCGCAGGTCGCACCGGGGCGGAAGGCCGTCGACCCGGACCCACCACGGCAGCCGCAGCTCCACGGAGACGGGCGCGGTGCTCGTCCCGGTGTTCGTGACCTCGGCCCTGAGTTCGGCGGGGGCGGGCCACCCGCCCCCAGGGGTGCGGAGCGCGCTCCCGCCCAGGGCCAGGTGGTCGACCGTGGCGGGGCGCACGGTGACGGTGATGGTGGCCAGGCGGAGGTGGATGGCGGTGCCGGCGTGCAGGGTGCCGCTGATGGCGCCCGCCTCGGCGTCGACCGAGGCGGTCAACTGGATGTGGAGCGTCAGGTCGCCCCCGGCGGGCACCCCCTCGACCGACCGGCAGGTGACCCTCGTGCCGGTCGGGTGTTGGACGCAGACGTCCGGCTCGCCGACGGTGGTCGGGACCGGGGAGGGGGCGGCCGGCGCGGCTCCGGTGGGATCCTCGGCGGCCCTCGGTGAGGGAGGTTCGGCGCCGGTTCGCGGTCTCGCGGCCGGGTCCGGGGCGGGCGGTTCGCCGGCCCCCGTTCCCGGGGTGTCTCCGGCGGGCCGCGATCCGGAAGGGGCGTCCGGGACGGTTCGTCCCGTTGCCGTGACCCCCTTCGGGAGGTCCAACGACACGGTGACGGGTTCCGACGCACGGTCCCCGGTGTTGCGCACCGTGATGGGGAGGTCCACCGGTTCGCCGCCGGCGACCAGGACGAGTGAGCTGTCGGGAACGGTCGCCTCCAGCCGCGCGCCCACCGGCTCCGGTGTTTCCTCCGGGGGCGGAGGTGGGTCCGCCGGCCTTGGCGGGTGGGGCGGCGACGGGGACGGGGTCGGTGGTGGGAGTGGGAGCTGGACCGGATCCCGCACGGTCGGGGGCGCGGTCGGGACCTCGGGCAGCGGTAAGGACTCGCTGGCCGGCGGGTCGGAGGGCTGCGCCACCGGGTCGGGTGCGGGACCTCCGCTCAACAGGCCGAGCACCATCGCCGCGGCCAGCGCGGCGGCCGAGGAGGCAGCACCCAACCACTGGCGGGGCGCGCCGCTGATGAGCCCGCTGACCGCACCCGCCGTCGACCCGGTCACCGCGCCGACTCCCGCGCCGGTCAGGGAGGTCGCCGCCGCCGTGGCGAGGTAGCCGCCCGCCCCCACCCCGAGGACGACGAACGCGACGCCGCGCAGCGCGCCGTTGAGGTCGGCCAGCTCGGAGGCGAGGGTCCGACAACGTTCGCAACCGTCGAGGTGGGTCTCCACCTGGGCCGTCTCCCGTCGGGAGAGGCCATCCCTCGTCCACGCGCCGAGCCGCTCGGCCACCGCGCGACACCGCGACGTCGCCCCGACCTCGCTGAGGTGCTCCTGGAGGAAGGCCTGCCGCAGCCCCTCCCTCGCCCGGTACGCGAGGGCCGCCACCCCGTTGGCGGAGAGCCCGAGGATCGGTGCCACCGCGGAGGGCGGCTGTCCCTCGATCTCGGTGTGCCACAGCACCGTCTGCCACCGTTCGGGGAGTCGAGCGAACGCCCGGGCGGCGAGGGAGCGTTCCAGGCCGGCGACCGCGGTGTCGGTGAAGGGCACCGCGAGGGCGGCGCCCGCGACGGCGCCCACGTCCTCGGACAGCTCGACCCGCCGTTCCCGCCGGGTCCGGTCGTAGGCGGTGTGCCGCAACGACGTCAGCAGGTAGGCGCGGAAGGCCGAGTCCGGGCCCCCACCTGTCCGCAGCACCTGGAGCACCCGGGCGAACGCCTCCGACACCAGGTCGTCGGCCTCGATCGGGGTCCTGGCGAGCTGGCGGGACAGGTTGCGCGCCGCGTCGACGTGCCGGACGTAGAGCTCCCCGTACGCCGAGGTGACCCCCTGGCGGACGGCATCGATCAGGTCCTCGTCACTCGTGCCGTGCGTGTTCCCCGGGTCTGCCACGCCCGCCGCCTCCTCATCACACGGAAGCACACATTGTGACCAACCGGTTACCCGTCGCGCCATCAGGGCCACCGTGACGGACGAGCGGGGCGGGGACCGGCAACGCGCGGTCCCTCGGAGCCAGGCCACCGGACCCTCTCCGCGTGGCCCCCGTTTAGGCTCCTGGAACCGTGGAGACCAGCAACGACCGACGTGCCCGCCGCGGCGGCCGTTCCACCATGCCCTCGGTCGGCATGGTGGGCGGCGGTCAGCTCGCGCGGATGACCCACCAGGCAGCGATTCCCCTCGGGCAGTCCCTCCGGGTGCTGGCGGTGGCGGAGACGGACCCCGCCGCCGTCGTCGCCAGCGACGTCGCCTTCGGCCACCACACCGACCTGGAGGCGTTGCGGTCCTTCGCCCGGGACAGCGACGTCCTCACGTTCGACCACGAGCACGTGCCCGGCGAACACCTGCGCGCGCTCGAGGCGGAAGGGGTCACCGTCCACCCGGGGTCGGCCGCGCTGGCGCACGCGCAGGACAAGCTCGTCATGCGACGCCGGCTCGCCGAGCTGGGCGTCGCGGGCCCCGCCTTCGCGGAGGTGACCTCGCCGGCGGACCTGGTCGCCTTCGGGGAGGAACACGGCTGGCCCTGCGTGCTCAAGGCCGCGAGAGGGGGCTACGACGGGCGCGGGGTGTGGATGGTGGACACCCGGGAGGACGGGGCGGCCCTGGTGGCGGAACTGCTCGCCGCCGGTACCCCACTGCTGGTCGAGGAAAGGGTCGACCTCCACCGCGAGCTGGCCGCCCTGGTCGCACGGTCCCCCTTCGGCCAGGGCGGGGCGTGGCCCGTGGTCGAGACGGTGCAGCGGGACGGCATCTGCGTCGAGGTGCTGGCGCCCGCGCCGGGCCTGACCGAGGGCCAGGCCGCCCAGGCCCAGGAGCTGGCCTTCACGATCGCGTCCGCGTTGGGCGTCGTCGGGGTGCTGGCGGTGGAGCTGTTCGAGACCCGGGACGGGAGGTTGCTGGTCAACGAGCTCGCCATGCGCCCCCACAACTCGGGCCACTGGACGATCGAGGGCTCGCGGACCTCCCAGTTCGAGCAGCACCTCCGGGCCGTGCTCGACTACCCGCTCGGCGCCACCGACCTGGCGGCGCCCGCCGTCGTGATGGCCAACGTGCTGGGCGGGGACCCCGTTCCGGAGATGACCATGGACGAACGGGTGCACCACCTGTTCGCCCGGTACCCCGACGTGAAGATCCACCTCTACGGCAAGGAGGAGCGGCCGGGGCGCAAGATCGGTCACGTCACCGCGCTGGGCGCCGATCCGGACGCCGCTCGCGGGCGCGCGGGGCAGGCCGCGGCGTGGCTGCGGGACGCCCGCTGGCCCGACGGCCACGACATCCACGGCACCTAGAACTGGTCGCCGCCGGCGTGGCACGGCCCCGCCACCACCCCGGGTCGGGTCAGGATGGCCGGGGTCGGTCCGCCCGCCCGAGGCGACGTCGTCCCGTAGCGCAGAGCGTCGGTCCCGCCGGCCCACCCTCCTGGTGCGGCCGCCCGGTGGGGCCGCGGAGGGAGAAGAGAACCAACGTGGCAGAACAACAGGCGCCTCTCGTCGGTGTGATCATGGGCAGTGACTCGGACTGGCCCGTGATGGGCGTCGCCGCCGAGACCCTGGCCGAGTTCGACGTCCCGCACGAGGTGTCGGTGGTGTCGGCTCACCGCACACCCCAGCGCATGCTCGACTACGCGCGGACGGCGGCGGAGCGGGGAATCCGCGTGATCGTCGCCGGAGCCGGTGGGGCGGCGCACCTGCCCGGCATGGTCGCCTCGGCGACCGTGCTGCCGGTCATCGGCGTTCCGGTGCCCCTGCGGCACCTGGAGGGCATGGACTCGCTGCTCTCGATCGTGCAGATGCCGGCCGGGGTCCCGGTCGCGACGGTGTCGGTGGGCGGGGCGCGCAACGCGGGGTTGCTCGCCGTGCGCGTGCTCGGTGCGGGAACCGACGAGCGCGCGGCCGGGTACCGGCAGCGGATGGCCGCGTTCCAGGCGGAGATGGAACGCCTGGTGCTCGACAAGGACGCGGCGCTGCGGGAACGGATCAGCCAGGGCGAGGCGATCACCGGCTGACCTCCACCGCACGCGGTGTCGGGGTCCGGCTGGTCACGACCGCGCTGGCGCGCGGGCTCCTCCGGCCCGGTCGGGGAGGAGCGCTCCCCTGGATCCGGTCGACCTCCCACACGGCGGCCGACCCGAGAGGCGCGCTCCGCCGGGAACCTGGGCACCCGTCACCAGCACCGGTGTCGGCACGCTCCCTCGCTACTGGCGGGTAACCCCGCTACGATCGCCCGCAGGAGCGTTGCTACCCGTCGGTAACAGGAGGACGTGCGGTGAACCGTGGCTTCGACACCTACCAGCTGGCAGAGGAGCACGAAGCGCTGCGCGCGGCGGTGCGGTCCCTCTCGGAGAAGGAGATCGCGCCGCACGCGGCCGAGGTCGACGAGCAGTCGCGGTTCCCGATCGAGGCGAAGAAGGCCCTGGTCAAGGCCGGGTTCCACGCCGCGCACATCCCCGAGGACTACGCCGGGGAGGGCGCCGACTCCATCGCGACCTGCATCGTCATCGAGGAGGTCGCCCGGGTGTGCGCCTCGTCGTCGCTCATCCCGGCCGTCAACAAGCTGGGCACCATGCCGATCCTGCTCGGCGCCTCCGATGAGCTGAAGCGGACGGTGCTGCCCTCCGTCGCCAACGGCGAGGCCATGGTCTCCTACGCGCTGTCCGAGCGCGAGGCGGGCTCCGACACGGCGTCGATGCGCACCAGGGCTCGCCTGGACGGCGACCACTGGGTGCTCAACGGCACCAAGTGCTGGATCACGAACGCGGGCGAGTCCAGTTGGTACACGGTGATGGCCGTGACCGATCCGGACGCGGCCAGGAAGGCGGACGGGATCTCCGCGTTCCTGGTGCACGCCGACGACCCCGGCTTCGAGGTCGGGGCCAAGGAGCGCAAGCTCGGCATCAAGGGGTCGCCCACGTGTGAGATCCACTTCAGCGACTGCGCGATCCCCGAGAACCGGATCATCGGGGAGCCGGGGACGGGACTGCGCACCGCCCTGCGCGCCCTGGACCACACCAGGCCGACGATCGGCGCGCAGGCGGTCGGCATCGCTCAGGGCGCCCTGGACGCGGCCGTCGCCTACGTGCGGGAGCGCCGCCAGTTCGGCCGCCCCGTCAGCGATTTCCAGGGCGTCCAGTTCATGCTCGCCGACATGGCGATGAGCATCGAGGCGGCGCGGCACATGGTGTACGTGGCGGCGGCGCGCGCCGAGCGCGGTGAGGACGACCTCGTGTTCGTCTCGGCCGCCGCGAAGTGCTTCGCGTCGGACGTCGCGATGCGGGTCACCACCGATGCGGTGCAGCTCTTCGGCGGTGCCGGTTACACCACGGACTTCCCGGTCGAGCGGATGATGCGTGACGCCAAGATCACCCAGATCTACGAGGGCACGAACCAGATCCAGCGCATGGTGATGGCGAAGTCCCTGCTCCGGGGCTGAACCGGGCGCACGAGGGCGGAGTCCGCCCCGGCCGCCTCGCCGTCGCTGCTCGTGGGCACCGCGCCGCCGGGGCCGGCACCCGGCCCTCCGGCCACCCGGAGGCGACCAGGGCGTCCTTCGGCGTGCCCCGAGCGTCCCGGGCCGGCGCCGTCCGCCTCCTGGGCTGGGGACGGGAGGCGGCGGTCACCCGGGACCACCGGCCGCCGCGCGCGGCCGGTGAGGAGGGCACGAGCTCGTGGTGCCCGGGCGCGGTGGGCGAACGAGCCGTGCGCGGGCACCCGGACCGCCTCCACACCCCAGTCCGGGCGTGGACGACGCGGCGTGGCCCGCCGAGGCCGATGCCGAGCCTCGGGCGTTCGAACCGGCCCGGTCCGTGGTCCCCGGGCCACGCCGGCCCCGGTGGGTGATCGACGACTGCGCTTCGCCGCTCGCCGTGCCGTCGCCGTGCGGTTGGCGGAGCGCCTCCGCGGCGTGCGGCGGCTGCCCAGCCCCACGGCCGGAGGCCGGCACGATCGCTCGTGCTGACGGGACCGTTCCACCGTCCGTCACCGGTCGGGCTCCTGGCGGCGGCCACGGGTGGAAGGCCGGTGGCATCCCCGGCCCGTACCGCACGCGGTAGCGGGCCGTCCGGAATCCGTGTGCTCGGGGTGGCGAGGCGTCGTGGTCGCGGGCGGTCGACGCGCTCGTGCTGGATCCCGGCTCGTGGGCCGGTCGAATCCGCCTGGTGCCGCGACACGGTACGCCGCCGACCGTCGATCACGGTATGTCGCCAAGGAGTGTCGACGGTCACTCTCCGTGGGATCCGTTCGTCGTTCGGCCGGCGTAGGAGGTGGGAGGGGGCGTGTCCTCCGCCGTTGCCGGGGGATGGCCGACCGGCCTGGTCGCCTGCCCCGGTGGGGTGAGCGGATGGCTCCACCGGTTCCCAGTATGTGGAAGTGGTGTCTTGTCTGTCGTGTTTGGCTGGGTCTCGCATGAACGAGTCGTGACATCGATCGCTCGGAGCATCACTCCCGGTGTAGGTTCACGGCAAGCTTAGTTGAGCGTTCATATAATCGGCACTCGTGAGCCCCCGCACCAAGCACAGGAGATCAGCATGAGCATGATCAAGGACATCACCCTGCTGGTGGCCAGGCTGGCAATCGGCCTGGCCTTCGTCGCGCACGGCTGGGACAAGTTCTCGAACGGGATCGGCAACGTCGCGACCGGGTTCGACGCGATGGGCGTGCCCCTGCCCGAGGTGTCCGCGTGGGTCACCGCGGTCGGGGAGCTCGTCGGTGGCGCGGCCCTGGTCCTGGGCGTCGGCCTCCCAGTCGCCGGGGTGGTCCTCGCCGCCCTGATGGCCGGCGCGGCCTTCTTCGTCCACATCGGCAACGGGTTCTTCGCCTCCGAGGGCGGTGTCGAACTCGTCCTCGTCCTGGGCACCGCCGCCCTGGCGCTCGGCTTCAACGGCGGCTCCTACGCCGTGGACCGCCTGCTGTTCCGAGGCACGCCCCCGGTCGCCGCCGCCGGCACGAGCGGGCAGCCGAAGCCGACGGCCGAGGTCAACGCCTGACCACGACGACAAGCGCGCGTCAGGCCCCGTCGACGCCGCCGGTCCGGGGGAGGACGAGGGCGGCGAGCTCGGAGTCCCGCAACGACGCCAGCCGCTCGGGGTCGACGACGCCCCCGGGCGCGGTGCCGTACTGGACCAGCCCCGCCTCCCGTGCGAACACCGCGAGGACGCCGTCGAGCACACCGGCCGGCAGCGTCCACTCGAGGGCCGAGAGGACACGTGAGCCCCGCTCCACCCCGAGGGCCGAAGCCCGTTCCTCGGCGGCGGCGAGCACCTCGTCGACCGTCATCCCCAGCAGGGCCGGGGTCGAACCCGGCACCGGTGACCACGGGACGAAGTCGTCGGGCTGGATGCGGATCTCCGAGGTGTAGTCCACGGCGTCATCGTCCTGCCCGCCTCCGGACATCCCCAGCGCGTCGAGACCGACCTTCGCGATCGTCGTCGCTGCTCCCCGGTGCGCCTCGACCGCCGTCGCCGGCACGAAGGCGACCGCCGCCTCCTCGTCCCCCAACCCGTCCCCACCGGTCGCCGCCACCACGTGCGCACCGCACCACCAGCTGCCCAACAGCACACCCAGCGTCTGCCAGTGCGCCGGCAACGCGACCACCACCGGTGTCCCCGGCTCCACGTCGCACTCGTCACGCAGCCAGTTCGCGGTCTTGGCCGCCCAGTTCGCCGCCGTCGCCACCGACAGCTCCACCCGGTAACCCCCGGGCCCGTCGTAGTAGGTGAGCATCGGCCGGCTGGGGTTGCGGGCGAGCAGCGGGCGCAACAGGTGATCGGTGACGCTCATACCGGCAAGCCTAGTGTCCGCCGCCGTCGACCCGGCCCCTGCTCCGAGCGGCGGACCCCGGGCGGTGCCGGCACGGGACGGACGGCCCCTGGCCCGAGAGGTGACGACCGGGCGAACGCCGGGGGCGGCTCAGTTCACGCAGGTCAGGCCCTCGGCGGTGATCGGGTCCTCGTCCGTCGGCGCACCAGCGGCCAGCGAGGACGCCTCCGCAGGTCGAGAGGGGCCGCCGGCCGCGGCCGGGCCGGCGCTCGGCGCGCCGGTCTCCTGGGCTTCGGACGGCGCTCCCGGCGCGGGTGTCCCGGGCCCGGACGACCGGGCGGGCGCGGGCGGGTCCTCCACGCCGTCGAGGAGGCCGGCGACGAAGTCGCGCACCTGGGTCGGGTCCACCGTGATGATGCTCTGACCCCGGTCGTTGCGGGCGCCGACCCCGGTGACGGGGATGGTGGTGAACTGGATGGCGCCGCTGGCGATGCCCTCCAGCTGTCGGGCGAAGCCCACGAGGTCCAGGTCCTCGTCGAGGACCACCGAGTCCCGGGTCGCGGCCAACAGGGCCTGGAGCTTGCCCGGATCGGTGAGGGTGCCGGTGGACAGCACCTTGTTCGCCAGGGCTGCGAGGAAGACCTGCTGCCGGACGATCCGGTCCAGGTCGCCTCGCGGCAGGTTCTTGCGTTGCCGGACGAACGCGAGCGCGTCGCCGCCGGAGATGACCTGCGCGCCCCTGGTGAAGCTGGCGCCGGAGTCGGTGTCGCTGGTGGCCTGGTTCAGGCAGACCTCGACGCCGCCGATCGCCTCCGTGAACAGGTAAAAACCGTACAGGTTCACCTCGGCGTAGTGGTCGATGTGCGCGCCCGTCAGGTCCTGGACCGCCCGGACGAGCGCCAACCGGCCCGCGTGGTCGGACTCCCGTTCGATCCGGGACCGGTCCGTGACGCCCTGGGCGGCCAACTCGTTCGCCTTCCGCGCCTTCACCAGCCCGAAGGCGCCGTTGATCTTCTCCTCGGTGCCGAGCGCCGACACCGGAACCGAGGTGTCCCGGGGAATGGACACGGCGTGCGCGGCGCTCCCGTCGTCGGGGATCCGCAGCAGGATGATGGTGTCGGTGTTCAGGCCGGCGTTGGCCTCGGTGCGCAGCTCCCGGAGCACCGACTCCGGCAGGGGGCGGCCCTGCGCGTCGGTCCTGCTGTCGTTGCCCACCAGCAGGATGTCGGTGGCGAGATCGGCCGCGTCGGGCGGTGGTGGAGCGTTCCTCTCGGCCTCCACGGGCGCCCGCCGCAGGTCCGCCAGGACGCTCGTGGTGCTCAGGTCCTCCTGGATGCGGTCGACCATGACCCAGGCGACCCCGGTCACGACCAGGGCGGTGACCGAGACGAGGATCGTCAGCGAGCGGCCACCGGCGACCAGCACCCGCCGGGCCCGACCACGTCCTCGACCACCTGGCACCACCCGGACCCGCCCGGTGGCGGGTGGGGGCGTGGGCTCCCCGGACCCGCTCGCCGCCACTCCCTCCGGCGGGTCGGTCGCCGATGTCCGCCGGCCCGGCTCCCCCTCGTCGGCCACCTGTTCCCCCTACTGTCGCCGAGCTGGCGCGGGATCGCGCCCTCACCGGTCCTGTCCCTCGCTGTCCCCCGGGCGTTACCGGCCGTGGTCACGCCCCGAGCGTTTCCCCCACGCTCATAGTGCGCATCACCGGCCCGCGCCGCCACCGTGCGGAACCCGACGGGACGAGGAGGGTGGTCAGTTGACGCAGGGAACCGTGCTCGCGGTGATGTCGCCGCCCTCGTCCGTCGCGGTGGCGTTCGGTTGGACCGCCCCGGGGTCGACGGCACCCGGACCGGGCTCCGCGCCCTCCGCCAACTCCCCACCGGAGTAGTCCAGCCCCAGCAGCACCGAGACGGACCCGGCTGGCAGGTTCGCGTCCGGCTCGATGGACACGCCACCGAGTTCCTCGGCCACGAGCTCCGCGTTGGCCTCCTCGCCCGGCGCGTGCCTGACCACCGTGGTCTCGCGCAGTTCCGCGTTCCCGGTCACGCCCTCGGTGAAACCCGCCGTCGTCAGCCGCTCCATCACCTGCCCGGCCAGGCCGGTCACCTGCGCCGCGTTGTGCACGCCGACCGTGACCGCCGCCCTGTCCGCGTCGGCGGCCTCCTCGGAACCGCCGTCCTCCGAGGAACCGGCGGTCAGCGACCGCATGTACTCCTGGACGGCCACCGGGTCAACCTCGATGTAGTTCCCGACGTGACCGACCGGGATGGTCTCGAACGCCATGTTCCCCCCGGCCATGTCCTGCATGTGCATGGCGAAACCCGGGACGTCGAGGCCGTCGTCGAGGACGACGGACCGCTGCACGGCGGACACCAGGTTGTTCAGCTTCGCCGGGTTCGTCAGGGTGTCGGTGGACAACAGCTTGTTCGCCAGCCCGGCGAGGAACACCTGCTGCCGCACCACCCGGTCGAGGTCACCTCGGGGCAGGCCGTAGCGCTGGCGCACGAAGGCCAGCGCGTCGCCCCCGGAGATGGTCTGCTCACCCGCCTCGAAGTCGGCGCCGGATTTCGGTTCGCTCACCGCGGAGTTGAGGCAGACGGTGACGCCGCCGATGGCGTCGGTGATCTCGAAGAAGCCGAGCAGGTTCACCTCGGCGTAGTGGTCGATCTCGACGCCGGTGAACTCCTCGATGGTCTCGATGAGCAACTTGCGCCCCTCGGCGGAGGACTCCTGGTGGAGCTGTTGGGGATCGGTGACCCCCTGCGCGGCGAGGGTCGCCTCCGCCGCGCGTTTCCCCCGGCCGAACGCGGAATTGACCTTGTAGGAGCCGTGGCCGGGGATGTTGACCAGGCTGTCCCGCGGAATCGACACCGCCGTCGCGCTCTCCCCACCCACCGGGACGCGCACCAGGATGAGGGTGTCGGTCAGCTCACCGTCGTTGTCGGACGCCCGCAGCTCCGCGAGGACCTCCTCCGGCAGGGGGTTGCCCTCCGCGTCGGTGCGGCTGTCCATGCCCACCAGCAGCATGTCCATGCCCCCGTCGAGCGGGCTCGGCCCGTCCGGGGTGATCGGCGCGCGGTCGCGGTCGCCGAAGACGTTCGTCGTCGTCATCCCGGACCCGAGGCTGCCCAGCGTCGCCCACGCGTAGCCGGTTCCGCCGATGACGATCGCCGAGCAGAGGGCCACCACGCTCTTCGCGGTGGCCAGCGCGGCCCGCCCGGCCCGGCTCGGGCGCACCCGGCCCCGGCCGCGCCGAGCTCGGTCGCGCTCGGCCGAGGCCCTGGCCGCGCCGCCCACCGCCCCGATCGGCTCGGTGAGCGCACCACCGCCGACGCCCACCTGGGTCGGCGCGGAAGAAAGGTCGTCATCAAGGTCGCCCGCGGCGACCCGCCGCAGCTCAGAGGGTGTACGACCAGGCTGGGGAGGCGTCGGACCGCCTCTGCGGCGGCGGGATGCCCCTCCCGGATCGGGCGGCATATCCTCCACGCGTGAACTCCTCCCCGCAGGAGCGCACGTTGCCGCGTGCGCGCCGGCACTGCCCCGACTGACCGTTGGTACCCGGCCCCGAACAAGGCTAATCCCGTGTTGGGCTGAACGGGTGTCACCTCGCTACATGTTTGACGTTTTCGAGATCCTCGAGGTTCACTCCCGACCCGAACCGCCCGTGACAGACTGTCCGGGCCGGGCGCCGCCCGGTCGGTGCGCACGCCCTTCCCCCGTGTGTCGGCGTGTCGGTCACCCTCGACGTGACGTCGTCGGCCCCCCACGAAGGAGGAAGTGTGATGCGAGTCCTAGTGACCGGTGGAGCGGGCTTCATCGGCTCCCACTACGTCCGGTCCCTGCTCGCTGGCGCGTACCCGGCCCTGGCGGACGCCGAGGTCGTGGTCCTCGACAAGCTCACCTACGCGGCGAGCGTCGACAACCTGGCCCCCGTGGCGTCCGACCCGAGGTTCCGCCTGGTCGAGGGCGACATCTGTGACCCGGAGACGGTGAACCCGCTGATGCGCGGAACCGACCTCCTCGTGCACTTCGCCGCCGAATCACACGTGGACCGCTCGATCGACGGCGCCTCCGACTTCGTCGTCACGAACGTCCTGGGAACGCAGGTCCTGCTCCAGGCCGCGCTGGAGGCCGAGGTCGGCCGGGTCGTCCACGTCTCCACCGACGAGGTCTACGGCTCGATCGCGGAGGGGTCCTGGGACGAGGGCCACGTCCTCGAACCCAACTCGCCCTACTCGGCGTCCAAGGCCGCCTCCGACCTGCTCGCGCGCGCCTACCACCGCACCCACGGGCTCCCGGTCTCCATCACCCGCTGTTCGAACAACTACGGTCCGTACCAGTTCCCGGAGAAGCTCATCCCGCTGTTCGTCACGCGGCTCCTCGACGGGGGCACGGTGCCCCTGTACGGGGACGGCGGGAACGTCCGCGACTGGTTGCACGTGGACGACCACTGCCGGGGCATCCAACTGGTCGCGGAGGGCGGCCGTCCCGGGGAGATCTACAACATCGGGGGCGGGACCGAACTGACCAACCGCGAGCTGACCGGCCGGCTGCTCACGGCTCTCGGCGCCGACTGGTCCTCGGTGGAACCGGTGGCCGACCGGAAGGGACACGACCGGCGGTACTCCGTCGACATCGGCAAGATCCAGGCGGAACTCGGCTACGCCCCGAAGGTGCCCTTCGACGAGGGCCTGGCGGGCACGATCGCCTGGTACCGGGACAACCGCGCCTGGTGGGAGCCGCTGAAGCGGCGCGCCGCGCTGGTGAGGAGCTGACGGACATGCCAGAACTCGCCCTGCTGGTGCCGGGAGGCCACGGGCAGCTCGGCCGCGACCTCGCCAGATTGGCGCCCGCCCACCTCGGCGACGCGGGGTTCGCGCACGCGCCGGGGTCCGCCGAGTTGGACATCACCGACGCCGACACCGTCCGGGACGCCGTCGGGGCGCTGGCCGAGGCGGCTCGGAACTCCGGTGTCGTGCCGGTGGTGGTGAACGCGGCCGCCTACACGGCGGTGGACGCCGCGGAGGAGGACGAGGCCCGGGCCCACGAGATCAACGCGGCCGGGGCGGCGGCGCTGGCGGCGGCGTGCGCGGCGGAGGCCGTGCCGCTGGTCCACGTCTCCACGGACTACGTCTTCGCGGGTGATGGCGACCGGCCGTACGAGCCGAGCGACCCGCCCGCTCCCCGCTCGGCGTACGGAAGGACGAAGCTCGCCGGCGAGCGGGCGGTGCTGGGTGGCACCGACCGGTCATGGGTGGTGCGCACCGCCTGGGTGTACGGGGCTGGTGGCGGCAACTTCGTCCGGACGATGGCCAGGTTGGAACGGCAGCGCGACACGCTGAGCGTCGTGTCCGACCAGGTGGGTTCGCCGACCTGGTCGGCCGATCTGGCCGCCGGACTGCTGCGGCTGGCGTCGGTGGTGGCCGCCGGCCGACCGCCGGAGAACAGGGTGCTGCACTGCACCAACACGGGCGTGACGAGCTGGTTCGAGTTCGCCAGGGCGGTCTTCGTCGAACTCGGCGCCGACCCGGAGCGGGTCCGCCCCTGCGGAACCGAGGACTTCCCCCGCCCGGCGCCCCGCCCGGCCTACTCGGTGCTGTCCCCACGGCGGTGGGAGGACGAGGGGTTGGGAGCGCTCCGCCCCTGGCGGGAGGCGTTGGCGGCGGCCTTCGCCGAGCAGGGTGAGGAACTGCGGAACTGAGCCCGGGACCTCGGGGAGGAACGCGGCCCGCTACCAGGGCGCGCCTCCCCGGGCGAGCGTGCCGAGGCCCCCGCCGGAACCCGCCCTGCCCGTCCTTCCCTCTTGGGGCGGGCGTGCCCCGGAATCCCGGCGGGAAGGGTGAGCGTCCCCCGGGGGAGTGGCAGCCGTGGTCCCCACGGCCCGGCCAGAGGTGCCGCCCGGTGGCCGTGCTGATCGTCCTCGGCTGGCCGCCCTGTCCCCATCAGGGAGTTGTCCACAGCGGTCGGTGCGGGTGGAGGCGCACGTCACCGGCCCGCCGATAGGCTTGCCGCGGGGCTGCTCCCCCGGGTGGGTGGGGGTGTGCTCCGGCTACCTCGCCGACAGGACACGGCTGCTCCCCCGGGTGGACGTGCGGGCACCACCCGACACCGAGGATGAGCGGAACAGGCGACCCGGTCGTCCCGTCGCCGCCGGGTCCCCCATGAGGGGCACGGCCGCCCCGCCCCCCAACGGTCGTCGCGCAACACGGTCTAACGCGGATGTGGCGCCGGGGTGCGTGGGGGAGGACGGGGTGCTTTCGGCTCCGGCTGGGGGTGGTCGGGTGGCGTGGGTGGCTCGGGAGGATGTGGCCCGGTTGGCGGTGGAGGTGTTGGTGGACGAGCCGCGCCCCGGGAGCCCGGACCGCCCACGGCGGCTCCGCCTCAGCCAGCCGCCCTGCGGTAGGCCGCCGCCGTCGCCTCGGCGCACCGGCGCCAACTGAAGTCGGCGGCGTGGTCCCGGCGCGCGGTCAACGTCGCCGTGTCGCTGGGGCTGTCCAACGCCTGGACCAGGGCCGCCCCGAGCGCCTCCACGTCGCCCACCGGGGCGAGGACGGCCTGCCCACCCGCCACCTCGCGCAGTGCGGGCACATCGGAGCAGACCACCGGCACCCCACAGGCCAGCGCCTCCAACACCGGAAGACCGAAGCCCTCGTTCCGGGACGGCAGCACCAGCGCCGAGGCGCCGGCCACCACCCTCCGCAGGTCCACTTCCGGCAGGTAGCCGGTCCTGATCACCCGGTCGGTCGACCCTGGCGGGTCCGCGGCGGCCGGGCCGGCGATCACCAACGGCGGCAGCTCCGGGCGCGCCGCGTGGGCGGCCAGCAGCGTGCTCAGACCCTTCCTCGGGCCGTCCGCGCCCACGAACAGGAGGTACTCCTTGGGGATGCCCAACGCGGACCGGAGGGCGGAGGTCGGGTGGCGGGCGGCGAACCAGGCCGCGTCCACGCCCAACGGCGTCACCACGATCCGCTCCTGGGGCACCCCCAGCCGTTCCGTGACCACCTCGGCCACCGCCGAGGTCGGGGTGCACACCACCGCCGCCCGGCCAGCGGAGCGCCGCACCAGTTCGGGCAGGTCCCGTTCCCCGGCCGGCAGTTCCTCGGGGGAGTCCAGGAAGTCCAGGTCGTGCACGGTGAGCACACCCCGCGCGAAGATCGTGGGTGCCAGGACGAAGTTCGTCGCGTGCAGCACCGCCGCGCGGCCGGCCAGCAGCTCCACCGGAGGCGCCGAAGTGCGGAGCCAGGCCGCCCGCAGGGCACGCGCCGGCACGGGAAGACCACGGGCCCGGACCCCGTGCGGCAGGACACCGCGCAGGGTCCGCCAACCGCGCAGCGTGAACGCGAGAGCGGTCACGTCCATGCCCGGCATCGACGCCAGTTCCTCGGCCAATGCGGCCGTGTACCGGCCGATCCCGGTGCGGGCGCCCAGCAGCGGCGTCCCGTCCAGCAGAATCCTCAGCTTGCGCCCGGAACCGTCAGCGTCGACCACGCACCGTCTCCTTCACCAGCCTGCGTAACCTGCCGGCCGCCCTGCGGGCGACCTCGCCGGGACCACCGAGGTCGAGGTACTCCCGGATCAGACCAAGATCATGCCTCAGTTGGCCGCCGGCCCCTCGCGGCTGCTCGCGCACCAAGGGAGCCGACCCGCCCAGCCGGTCCACCGCCGGCCGGGGGTCGCGGCAGAACTCCAGCAGCGGGCGCAGGGTCGCGTCCCAGGTGAACCGCTCGCGCACCTCCGCGATCCGCGTCCGGCAGGACTCGGCGAACGCCTCGTCGTAGAGCACCCGGCGCAGGGCGGCGGCCAGCGCGTCGACATCCTCGGCCGGCACGACCACCCCGAGCCGTTCCCGCCGCACGAGGTCCGCGAACGAGTCCCCGTCGGTGGTGATGATCGGCAGACCCGCCCACAGGTAGTCCAAGACCCTGGTGCGGAACGCGAACGTCGTCTCGACGTGGTCGAAGTGCGTGGTGACCCCGCAGTCGGCGTCCAGCAGCCAGTTGTGCCGCTCGTGGTAGGGCACCCAGGTCTCGTTGAAGAAGACGTGCGAACCGACCAGGCCCAGCCGGTCGGCGAGCTGGCGGGTCTGCCCGGCCATGCCCATCTCGGGCACGTCCGGGTTGGGGTGCTGCATGCCGAGGAAGAACAACCGGACGCCGTCCTCCTCCCGGCGCAGTTTGTCGATGGCCTGGACGAGGGTCAACGGGTCGAACCAGCTGTACACGCCGCCGGCCCACAGCACGACCCGGTCCCGTTGGCCGATGCCGGGCACCACGTCCCGGATCGCCGGCGCGGTGCGCCGTGGTCGGGCCGCCGGCAGTCCGAAGGGGACGACGGACAGCAGGGACCGCACGGTGGGGTCGGAGTCGTACATCCCGGGGCTGAGCCGGCCCAGGGAGGCCAGGTGCCCGAGCCAGAAGTGCCGCTGCCGCTCCGAGGCGCAGAGGAAGAAGTCCCCGCGCATCAGCTGGGTGTTCAACACCCGGGTCACCCCGTCGAGGTCGCGGGCGCGACGTTCGTCGTCGACGTCCTTGCCCTGCTCCAGGTACTCCAGGTGCATCGGGTCGTAGACGTCGCAGACCACGATCTTGCCCGAGGAGGGGTCCTTCAGCTCGGGCGCCATCTCCATGATGTGGCCCTGCACCACCACGATGTCGGACCACGCGATGTGCGTGCCCAGGTCCCTCGGCCTGGCGTGCACCACCGGGAAACCCGCCTCCGGCGGCTCGTGGTGGTTGTTGACGCTGACCAACCTGACCTCGTGCTCGGTGGACAGCGCCTCGGCCATGTGCCAGGCGCGGATCGCCGGGCCCGCCATCCGTTCGGCGATCGCGTCACCGGTGACGACCAGCACCCGCCGGGGGCGTCCGAACGCCTCGTCCAGTCCGAAGGCCCGCACCAGGGTCTCGTGGGCGGCCAGGTAGCGGGGGAGCGGGTAGGCCGGCTCCAGCGCCTTGCGCATCAGCGGAACGATGTCGCCGTCCGAGCGGACCCGCGACTCCTGCTCCACCTTCCTGGACTCGGCCAACTGGGGCAGCAGTTCGACGAACTGGTCGATCGCCAGGAAACCGGCCAGCGCCTCCCGCGACACCGGGACGGGCTCGGCGTCGGCACCCCGGTCCGCCGGGCGGCGGGTGATCTCCAGCTGGGTGGGGTCGATGTCCCCCCGTGCCGTCGACCGGCGCACCGCGAGGGCGAGCGCCGCCGGCAGCACCTTCGCCAGCGTCTCGTCCTCCAGGTTCTTGTAGAGCGTCGCCAGGGCGTTGCGTTCCAACAGGTAGTACTCACGGGACGAGTCGACCGAACCCATCGAGCCGTGGTGCCGGTGGTAGGTCACCGACGTCGGTTCGTACCGCACCCGCCAGCCGCGCAGGTTCAGCCGCCAGCCGAGGTCCACGTCCTCGTAGAACATGAAGTAGCGCTCGTCGAAGCCACCGAGGGCGGTGAACAGCTCGGTGCGCACGAACAGCGCCGAACCGGTTCCGAAGAGCACGTCCCTGGCGACCTCGTGGCTGCCGTCGTCACGTTGACCGGCGTGCCGCTTGTACCCCATCCCGAACCAGGTGAGGCCGCCGTCGACGAAGTCGATCAGCTCGCCGCCCCAGTCGAGCACCTTGCTGGCGACCGCGCCGACCGTGGGCTCCGCGCGGAACACGGCGACCGCGGCCCGCACCCACTCCGCGTCCGGGCGGGCGTCGTTGTTGAGGAACGCGAGCACCTGGCCACTGGCCTGGCGGGCGCCGAGGTTGCAGCCGCCGGCGAAACCGAGGTTCTCCGGAGACTCGACCAGGGTGACGTCGGGCATCTCGTCCCGGAGCCGTTCCACGCTGCCGTCGCCGGAGGCGTTGTCGACGCAGATGATCTCCAGGCGGTCGGCCGGGTAGTCCAGGTCGTCCCGCAGCGACCGGAGGCAGGTGATCGTGTCCTTGACCCCCCGGTAGTTCACCACCACCACGGAAACTGTCGGCAGGCCCCCGGAACTCGGCTCGGGCACGTCGCTCCCCCTCAGCTTCTCCTCGGGCCGGTCGGCGACCAGCCGCGTCTAAGCCTGCCCTATCCGCTTCGCGCCGGGGGGCGGACCCGGGGGAACCGCCGCCCCCCGCCACCATGATCGCCCTGCGGAGTCCCGTGGCAACCTTCTGTGAGGAAAACGCCCCCGGTGGCCGGCCGCGCTGTCTACGCTTCCGTCAGGGTGTCAGGTCCAGGTGAGGAGTGGACGGTGGCGGAGATCAGCAGAGGCCGGAAGATCGTGGCCGGGGTCGTCCTCGGGGTGGTCGGCCTGACCCTGTTCGCCCTCCTGTTCCCGTTCACGACCACCCTGCACACCTGGGGCGGGACCAAGGCGGACGACAGGCCGGTGGTGGACGCGGGAACCGCCGAGGTGACGAGCTGCCGGAGCACCGGGCCCATCAGCCTGGAGGGCGGCATCGGGCCGGCCGACGTGTGCACCGCGGAGATCCACTGGTCGGACGGCCGGGTGGAGCACCGTGAGGCCTACCCCCGGCAGCTGACCCGGGAGGACCTGGGCACCGAGGTCCCGGTGGAGGAGGTCCAGATCGTGGCGGGTGGCGGATGGAAGCTCGCCGTCTTCCGGACGGACCGCTCCGGAGCCCCCGTCCCGCCGCCGATCTCTATCGCCGCCTACGCCCTGGCGAACCTGCTCGTCCTCGCCGTGACCGTCGGCGTCCTGGTGCGCCTCAGGTTCCTGCCGCGTCCGGAGCGGGAGGGTGAGCAGGAGCGGAACGGCGGGGGGAGCCCCCCGAACCCCAGGTTCGGACCGCACTGGGGCAGCAGCGGCCGACCGGGGAGCCAGGGCGGACCACCCGCTCCCCCCGCCAGCCACCTACCGCCCCACCAGCAGCGAGGCACCACCGGACAGGGAGACTGAGGACACGTGCAGCCCGACACCAGCGCCGCCGACGCCATGTTGCGCGGCTTCCAGGAACAGATGCAGGCCAAGCTGCGCCAGGCCGACCAGTTGCAGGCCGCCGCCAGGGAGGCGCGCGTCAGCGAACGCAGCCGGGACGGCGCCGTCTCGGTGACGGTCGACAGCAACGGGGGCATGACCGCCCTCGACCTGACGCCGGCCGCGATGACCCGGCGCCCCGAGGAGCTGTCCGCGCAGATCCTCGACACCCTCCGCCGGGCGCAGGCCCGGATCGCCGACCAGATGCGGGAGGCGCTGGCCCCGATCCTCGGCGAGGACAGCGAGTCGCTGAACGCGGTGATGGGCGGCTACCAGGAGCGGTTCCCCCAGCTCGACGACGAGGACACCGGGGGAGCAGCCCGGAGCTCGGACGACCCCCAGGACCCGGACGACCCGGACGACCCGGACGGCGGCGCCAGCTGGCGCAACGACAGGGGGTGGTGACGGATGGACGGGTTCCACGTCTACCCCGAGCAGATGCGGCAGCACGCCGCCCGGCTCGACGGGGTGGTCCAGCAGATCGGGGTCGCGCAGGACGCCGCCACCCACGCCTCGATCAGCGGCACCACCGCGTACGGGCTGCTGTGCAGTCCCATCATGCTGCCCCTGATGGGCAGCATCGAGGCCCTCGGCCACGGCGCGATCGCCGCCGCCGGCGGAACGGTCAGCGCGACCAGCACCGCCATCACCGCCTCCGCGGACACCTACGAGCTGTTGGAGGAGGGCGTGAGCCGCCTCTTCGCCCAGATCGCCGAGCGACTGGAAGGACCGTCGACGCCATGACGAACCCGCTGATCGCCCCCGACTACAGCGGGGGTGACAAGCTCGACGCGGTCGTGATGGTGGAGGCCGCCGGCGACGCGGTGACCGCCGTCCAGAACGGCGACTGGCTCGAGGCCGGGGTGAACATCGGCGCGGCCGGCCTGGACGCGCTGGCAGTGGTCGCCGACCCTTTCGGCACGCTGCTCACCTCCGCCTTCGCCTGGTTCATCGAACACGTGCCGCCGCTGCCCGACTTGCTGAACTGCCTGGCCGGCAACCCCGACGTGGTGCACACCAACGCGGCCACCTGGGGCAACGTGGCCGACTCGCTCGGGCAGTCCTCCCAGGACATGGGCGACATCGTCCGCGCCGACACCGAGGGCTGGGAGGGGCCGGCGGTGGAGGCCTACCGCCCCGTCGCGATGGGCCAGGCCGCCGCCATCCAGGCCGCCTCGATCGCCGCCAACGGGGTCGGAGTCGCGTTGACGGCGGGGGCTACGGTGGTGTCGGTGGTGCGCACCATCGTGCGGGACCTCATCGCCGAGGCGATGAGCGAGCTCGTGCAGTGGCTCATCCGGGCGGCGGCCGCCGCCGGACTGACCCTGGGCCTCGCCACCCCGGTCCTCGTGGCCGACGGGATCCGGCTGGTGATGAAGTGGGCCAACAAGGTCCAGGACTGGATCCAGAAGGCCGTGCTGAGCATCACCGGGCTCAGCAAGCACGTCGCGAAGCTCGGTGACGTCCTCACCGACGTGGCCCAGACCCTCGCCATCGCCGTGCCGAAGAACCTCGCCGTGTACTCCACCCAGGTCGACGACAAGCCCTTCGCGACCGGGGAGAGCTCGGCCTGACCCGGGGCCGTCCCGGCGGCCAACCGCCGGGCGTTCCCCGCCCCCGCGCGCCGACCGCGCGGAGGTCGGGGCGAGACGGCCCGGTTGCCCACGTGGCGGGTGAGGTGGCCCAGGCGGGGTGCGGTTCCCCGTCGGGCCTCGGGGTCCACCCGAGTGACCAGGCGGCGGGGGATGACCGGTCGTGGCAGCACTTCCGGTCGTGGGAGTACTTCGCGGTGTGGGCCGAGCGGGTTCCTGCTCCCCGCCGGCCGGCGCCGCTCGCGCCGGTGCTCCGGGGCCGGCCGCTGAGGTCGGACGCCGAGGACCCGGTCCGCTAGGCGAGGTGATCGGGGAGGTTCGGTCCCGTCCCGACCCTGGTCGAGGAGGTGGGCCACGTTGGGCCACGTCGCATCCCTCCCCGCCGTCGTCGGGCGGGGGCTACGACGTCACGGGGGCGGGTGCCGTCACCAGGCCAGGCCGCGCTGCCGGTGCTCCGCTCGCCTGGTCGTCGGTGCGGCCATCACCGCGGAGTCGGGCCGGCGGGCCGGCGCGGCGGGGGCGGCGCGCTCCTCGTCACGAGCGGGGCGGTCCACCCGCTGGCACGGCGACCAGGGGCGGTGCGGGCGGCGCCGCTCACCGCTCGTCCCGGCCAGCCCAGGTACGCCACACCGCCGTCCGGTCCAGCACGGCCCGGCGGCCGAGTTCCCGCCGGAACCGCAGCGCCTCGGGTGTCCGCTCCAGCGTCTCGCCGAGCACGCCGAGGCGGAGCCCCACCCGGAAGTTCGCGGCGTCCGGCGTTGGTCGTCCCAGCCGGCGTCGGAGGGGGAGCGCCGCGGTGATCGCGGTGAACCGCAGCACCTCCCGGAGCGCGACCGGCAGCGGCGCGCAGCGCACCAGCGTCACGAGGCGGTTCCGTTCGTTCCACCGGTGGAAACGGGGGGAGCCCGGGGCGCTGCTCGCACCGTGCGCGTGGCGCACCCCGGCGGCGGGGGCGAGCAGTACCCGCCAGCCCCCGAGCCGCAGCCGCCACGCGGTGTCGGTGTCCTCGTAGTAGCAGAAGTAGGACTCGGGCACGCCGCCGAGCGCGCGCAGCGGCTCGGTGCGCACCAGGGCGGCGCCCCCGCAGAAGGAGAACACCTCCACGGGTTCGGCGGTGCCGTCCACCCCGGTGGTCGCACCGAGATCGCGTCCGTGGCCGTCGGGGGTCAACCCGACGCCGGCCGACTGCACGGTGCCGTCCTCCGCGCGCAACAGCGAACTGACCGCCCCTGCCCCCGGGTCGGCGTCGGCGGCGTCCTCCAGGGCCGCGAGCCAGTCGCGTGCGGGGACGGCGTCGTCGTTCAGCCACACCATGAACTCGGTGCGGACCCGGCGCAGCGCGGCGGCCATCCCCCCGGCGTACCCGGAGTTGGCCGGTAGCCGCAGCACCTCCGGGGCGGTCGGGTGCGCCCTCAGCAGGTCGGCCGTGCCGTCGTCCGAAGCGTTGTCGACCACCAGCAGCCGGTGCGGCCGGGTCTGTGCCGCCAGCGCGTCCAGGCAGTGTTCGAGGTGGTCCCTCGCCCGCCAGGTCACGATGACGACGGTGCTGCGAGCCGATGTGGTCCCGGGGTCGGCCGTGTCCATGACCGACCAACCTACCCACGGGGCCGGGGCCGGTGGCGGCCGGCGGTCCCGGCTCCGGATCGTCCGGTCCCGGCGAAACGCCGCGGGGTTCGTGGCAGTGTTGGCGGGTGCCGCTCCTCGTTGTGCTCACCGAACAGCTGCTCGCTCCCGTCCCGGGTGGGACGGGCCGCTACACCCGGGAACTCGCCGCCGCGCTCGCCGGGACGGCGCCCCCGGGGTGGGATGTCGCCGGGGTCGTCGCGAAGCACGCCGACCCGGACGCCGCCGTGATCCCCGGGCTGATCGGACCGAAGTCGTTGCCCTACCCGAGGCGGGTGCTCTCCGCGTTGTGGGAACGCGGGATCCCGGTCTGGCCCGGAGGTGACTCGGTGCACGCGCCCACCCCGTTCGCCCCGCCGTCCGTGCCACGGGGGCGGGGGCTGGTGGTCACGGTGCACGACACCGTGCCGTGGACCCACCCCGAGACGCTGACCCGTCGGGGCGCGGCCTGGCACCGGCGGATGGTGGGCCGCGCCGCCCGCCGTGCCTCCGCGCTGGTGACCCCGACCGCGGCCGTGGCGGCGGAACTCGCCAGGCACCTCGACGCCGACCGGCAACGGTCCGGGGCGGGCACGATCGGCGCCACCGGCCCCCGGACCCACGTGGTCGGCGAGGGCGTCTCGGACGCGTTGCGCCGTCCGTTGACCGACGAGTTCCAGCAGCGGGTGGGCCGGAAGTTGAGACTGCCAGACCGGTACGTCCTCGCCGTGGGCACCGTGGAGCCCCGGAAGGGCATCGACGTCCTCATCCGGGCGATGGCCGGTGCCAGGGGCCCGGATCTCCCCCTGGTCCTGGTCGGAGCCAGCGGCTGGGGCGGGGTCGACCCCCGGCGGCTGGCCGAGGAGCACGGGCTCGCCCGCGATCGGCTGCGGGTGCTGGGGCGGATCGAGGACACCGAGCTGTCCGCCGTCCTCCGGCAGGCGACGGTCCTCGCGGCACCGAGCCGGGCCGAGGGTTTCGGGTTACCGGTCCTGGAGGCGATGGCCGTCGGCGTTCCAGTGGTGCACACCGACGTGCCCGCGCTCGTCGAGGTCGCGGGCGGGGCGGGTCTGGTGGTGCGAAGGGGGGACCCGGACACCCTGGCCGGGGCGCTGCGCGCCGTGGCCTCCGACTCCGGGCGGGCCCAGGCGATGATCCGCGCGGGTCTGCGCCGGGCCGAGCACTACGACTGGGAACGCGCGGCGCGGGCGCTCTGGCGGATCCACCTCGACGCGGTCGGCTGACGCCAGCCGACCGCGGCCAGGAGTGGTTCAGCCGGAGGTCTCCCGGTCCGCGCGGGCGCGCTCGCCGATCACCACCAACTCGTCGGCCTCCTCCGATGTCAGGGGAACGTCCAACACGTCGCGGAAGTACCCGGGGAGTTCGTCGGGCCCCAGGACGACCACCTCGTCCGGGGAATCGGGGCGGGACAGCGTCAGGTCCAGGCCGGAGAGGCTGTGCGCCGTCTCCTCCCCGCCGCGCGAGCCGAACAGGGTTCGGCGGAACGGCGAGGTCGGGTGGGTCGCCGCGAAGTGGTTCTGCACCACGTAGTCCACGCGGTAGTGGGGTTCCAGGGTGAAGCCGTAGAGGTCCTGCCAGTCCTCGCCGCGCGCCAACTGGAGTGCCCAGGTCCCGTCCTCCTCCCGTGCGAGGCGGTGCCGCCACCCGGCCCCCTGCCGAACCTCGGCTCCCGACACCAGGGGTGTCGGTTCCAGCACGCCCTGCTCGCCGACGCTGACGTCCGCCAACCACATCCGCTCCTCGGCCTCGACGAGGAGGGCGGCGTGCGCGGCGGGCCGCACGTTCCGGGAACCGAGCCGGATTCGGGTGCTCACTCCGGACACCCGGTAGCCGAGGCGCTCCAAGGCGGCGGCGAGCAGGACGTTCTGCTCGAAGCAGTAGCCGCCACGACGGCGCCGGACCAGTTTGTCCTGGAGGGAGGCCGTGTCCAGTCGGACACCCCCACCTGAGAGGAGGCCCAGGTTCTCGAACGGGACGGTGGTGGCGTGGGCGCGGTGCACCGCGCGCAGCGTGTCGGCGTTGGGGGCGCGGTCGCCGTCGTAGCCGATGCGGGCGAGGTAGGCGTCCAGGTCGAGATCGGCGGAAGCCCACCCCCGCGCGGTCTCCGGTGCCGTGTCGAGTTCCGGGCCGACCAGCGGATCGTGGGCGAGGGTGGTCGTGCTGTCCTGTTCGGTCGTCGTCATGCCACCATCGTTCAACCTGAACGATTGTTGAGGTCAAGGTCCTCGGGTCGGCCGTGCGGACACCTCGGACCACCACGGTCCGGCGGCCCGCCACCGTGCCCCGCCCGGCCGTCCCCAGGCGGGTCGACGGGAAGGGGAACGGCCACGGCCACGGAGCGCGGGAACCCGGGCACGGGAGGCGAGCGCGGACCCGTCGCCGAGGCGCGTGGACGTGGGGCTGCCCACTGCCGGCCGCCGATTCGGCCAAAGGCGCCGGATCGCGTGTGAAGCGGCCGTAGGCTTCAGTGGTGCGGTCTGCCGAACCCAGCGTCCTGATCGACGCCACCGCTGTGCCCACCGACCGAGGTGGAGTGGGCCGGTACGTGGACTCGTTGATCGCTGGCCTTGACGCCGCCGGGGCCCAGCTCAGCGTCGTCTGCCAACCTCGTGACGCCGAGCTGTACACCAGGACCGCGCCGTCCTCCCGGGTCGTTCCGGCCTCGGAGTCGGTGGCGACCAGGACGGCGCGCCTCAGCTGGGAACAGCTCACCCTGCCCCGGCTCGTCCGACGACTGGGCGTCCGGGTGCTGCACTCACCCCACTACACGATGCCGCTGGCCAACCCGGTGGCCAGCGTGGTCACCCTGCACGACGCGACCTTCTTCACCGACCCCGCGTTGCACTCGTCGGTCAAGGCCGGGTTCTTCCGGGGGTGGATCCGCGCGTCCCTGGCCCGCGCCACGCTGTGCGTCACCCCCAGCGACGCGACGACCAGCGAACTCGTCCGGTTGCTCGGCGCCAGGCGCAGCGCCATGTCGGTGGTGCCGCACGGCGTCGACACCAACCGGTTCCACCCGCCGACCCCGGAGGAGGTCGCCGAGGTTCGCCAGCTGCTGGGTCTGCGGGACGCGCCCTACGTCGCCTTCCTCGGCGCGCTGGAACCCCGGAAGAACGTGCCCTCGCTGATCCGGGGGTTCGCGAAGGCGTGCCAGGGACGGGAGGACCCGCCCACGCTGGTGTTGGCCGGTCAACCGGGCTGGGACGGTCAGGTCGAACGAGCCCTGGACTCGGTTCCCCACCGCGTGCGGGTGATCCGGCCCGGCTACCTCCCGTTCCGGAACCTCGCCGGGTTCCTGGGCGGCGCGGAACTGGTCGCCTACCCGAGCCTCGGGGAAGGCTTCGGCCTGCCGGTGTTGGAGGCGATGGCCTGCGGGGCCTGCGTCCTGACCACCCAGCGCCTCAGCCTCCCCGAGGTCGGCGGCGACGCGGTCGCCTACTGCGGGGTGGGGGCGGCGGACATCGCCCAGGCGATCACCGAGCTCCTGGACCAGCCACGGCGGCGCGCCGAGCTGAGCACCGCCGCGCTCACCCGGTCCAAGGAGTTCTCCTGGGCGGGGTGCGCCGCCGGGCACCTGGAGGCCTTCGCGCGGGCTGACTGGATCCACCGGCGCGGCCGTTGACCGTCTCCGACACGCCCCGCTCGCCGGCCGCGACACGCCGTTCGCGCCGCGGGAGCGCCAGCTGGACCGAGGACGCGGGGGGCCGGTGGCGCACGAGCGGTCCACGGCAGAATGGTCCGCCGTGACCTCGTCGAGTGCGCAGAGCCGGAAACCAGCGACCTACGGCGACGATGTCGCCGTCGTCACCGTCACCTACTCACCAGGGGAGACGATCGACCGCTTCCTGGACACCCTGGTCACCGCGACAGAACGCACCCCGAAGGTCGTCCTCGCCGACAACGGGTCCACCGACGGCGCCCCAGAACGGGCGGCCGAACGACCGAACGTCGAACTCGCCCCCACCGGGGGCAACCTCGGGTACGGGCGGGCGGCCAACCACGGTGTCGAGCGCCTCGGGGACGAGGTCGGCTGGGTCGTCGTCGCCAACCCCGATCTGGAGTGGACGCCGGGAAGCCTCGACGTGCTGTTGGCCGCCGCCGAGCGGTGGCCGCGCGGCGGGGCCTTCGGCCCGCTGATCCGGGAGCCCGCCGGCGACGTCTACCCGTCCGCGCGCCTCCTGCCCTCCCTGGGGCGCGGCGTCGGGCACGCCGTCCTCGGGAAGGTCTGGAGCGACAACCCGTGGTCCAGGGCCTACCGGCAGTCCGACACCGCCGTCGTCGAGCGGACCGCTGGCTGGCTCTCCGGGTCCTGCCAGCTCTTCCGCCGGGAGGCCTTCGACTCGGTCGGTGGCTTCGACCCCCGCTACTTCATGTACTTCGAGGACGTGGACCTGGGCGATCGGCTGGCACGGGCCGGCTGGCTCAACGTGTACGTGCCCAGCGCCGAGGTCATGCACGTCGGGGGAGCGTCCACCTCGACGGCGTCGGAACGGATGCTCGCGGCCCACCACCGCAGCGCCTACCGGTACCTCAGCGACCGGCACCAGGGGCCCGCCTGGGCTCCGCTGCGGTTCGCCCTGCGCACCGGCCTGAACGCCCGCTACCGCTGGGAGCTGCGCGGCTCCCGACGCACCGGGGGCTGACCCGGAGGTGGAGCGCGGTGACGGGGCACGGCACCGTCACCCCGGGCCGACGAGTGGCCGCACCCCGCCTCCGGCCGACCGGGACCCCGGCGTCCTCATCCGGAGGTGGCGCCCCGCCCAGCCCGTTCGACGCACCGGGCCCGAGTTCGTCCGGCGCCAGGGCCAGGAGGGCGGGTTGCCGCCGGCACGCGCGCGGGCCGGCGGCCGGCGCCGCGCCCGACCCGTGACGGCCAGTCGCGCCCGGTGGAGCGGGCGCTGGCCTGGGGAACGCGCCTGGGAGGCCTAGAACTGCTGGTTGTGCCAGGGCGGGGTGGTGCTCTCGGCCTGCTGGTGCCCGCCACCGCCCGGCCCCGGGTGCGGGGCCTGCTGACCACCCGGCGACGGCGGGGGCTGGTGCGGGGGCCGTTGCTGGGGCGCGGTCATGCCGTGCCCACCGGTCTGCTGCGCGGGCGGCTGCGGCCGGCCGGGGCCACCCGGACCCGGCTGCTGTCCGTGCTGACCGGGCTGGCCCATCCCGGGATGACCGGGGGCGGTGGGGGCCGGGCGCTGGTCCGGCCGGAGGACCACGGTGCTCTCCGCGTCGGCGAGTTTCCGGCCCGGGTCCGCCGCCGAGACCACCCGGCGGGGGATCTGCACGGTGCTGGCGGCGTCCATCGGTGAGGTGGCGTCATCGGGGGTCACGACGAATGAGCCGCGCGCCCTGGCACGCGCCAGGGCCGCGTCAGCACGGTTTCGGGGGTCCATCGGTGACCTCTCCTGACGTTGCCGCGGAGCCGCGGGGGCCGACGCGAGCGGTGTTCGGTGGGCGGCTGGAGACCTACTCGCGGTGTGTGACCGCGGCGCCTCGGTGGGTCCACTGCCCGCGCGCTTGGTCGCTCATGCCAGAGTAGGCCCTCCGACGTGGTTTCGATAGATCAGGAGGAGCGTCGCATGTCGGTGAGTCCAGCCGAGCCACCGGCGACTGAGTCCGGATCGCGACGAGCACTGCGCGACGTCGACGCGGTTGTGCTGGTCGGAGGCAAGGGTACCCGGTTGCGGCCCCTGACCCTCTCCGCACCCAAGCCCATGCTGCCCACCGCCGGCGTGCCGTTCCTCACCCACCTGCTCTGCCGGATCAGGGCCGCCGGGGTGACGAGAGTGGTGCTGGGGACCTCGTACAAGGCGGAGGTGTTCGAGCGGCACTTCGGCGACGGGTCGGCCCTCGGGCTCGACCTGCGGTACGTGGTGGAGGACCGTCCGCTGGACACGGCGGGCGCGATCCGCAACGCGGCCGCCGGCCTGACCGCCCGCGACGTGCTGGTGTTCAACGGGGACATCCTCTCCGGGGTGGACCCGGCCGCCGTCGTCGACACGCACCGCTCCTCGGGAGCGCACGCCACCCTGCACCTGGTCCGGGTGAAGGACCCCCGCAGGTTCGGCAGCGTCCCCACCGACGAGACGGGGCGGGTCCTCGCCTTCCTGGAGAAGACCGACGACCCACCGACCGACCAGATCAACGCCGGCTGCTACGTCTTCCGCCGCGAGGTCGTCGACGACATCCCGGCCGGACGGCCGGTGTCGGTCGAACGGGAGACCTTCCCCGGCCTCCTGGAGTCCGGAGCTCGGCTCCAGGGCCACGTCGACACGTCCTACTGGCTCGACCTCGGCACCCCCGCCGCGTTCGTCCGAGGCTCCGCCGACCTCGTCCGGGGTGTCGTGCACTCCCCGGCCCTCCCCCGCCCCGCCGGCCCAGCCATCGTGCTCGACGGCGCGAGGGTCGCCGACGACGCGAAGGTGCACGGGGGCACCGCCGTGGGCGAGGGGGCCGAGGTGGGTTCCGGCGCCACCGTCGAGGGGTCCGTGCTGTTCTCCGGTGCCGTGGTCGGCAAGGGCGCCGAGGTCCGGCGGTGCGTCGTCGGCGCGCGCGCCGTCATCGGGGCCGGGGCGGTCATCGAGGATTCCGTGATCGGCGACGACGCGGTCGTCGGCGAGAACTGCGAGCTGGTCGGCGGCGCCCGCGTGTGGCCCGGAGTGGAGCTGCCCTCCAACGGCATCCGGTTCTCGGCGGACGTGTGAACCGCGAGTCCGGGACGCGGTCGCGCGCGGCGGCCCGCCCGCCCGCCGGACACCCCCGGACACCCCTCACCCGGTCCTGGACCCCGGCCCGCCCGGTGGACCTGGGGGAGCTGCTCGGGCCACTCCGGCGGGGGAGCGGCGACCCGTGCCTCCGCACCCACGGCGACGCCTACTGGTGGGCGACCAACACCGACGAGGGCCCCGGGACCCTGGCGCTGCGACGGCACCGGGGGGCGGTCCTGGCGACGGCGTGGGGGCCCGGGGCGGCGCGGCTGGTCGAGGGGCTCCCGGCGCTGTGCGGCGCCGAGGACGACGACGGCGGGTTCGTCGCGCACCACCCGGCGGTCGCCCTCGCGCGCCGGACCCTGCCGGGGCTGCGGCTGTGCTCCACGGGCCGGGTGTGGGACGTGCTGCTGGCCGCCGTCCTGGAGCAGAAGGTCACCAGCACCGAGGCGTGGCGCTCCTGGCGTGAGCTGGCCCGCCGTTTCGGCGGGCGGGCCCCCGGCCCCGACGGGGTGGACCTGCGGGTCCCACCGGACCCGGCTCGGCTGCGGTCGATCACCGACTGGCAGTGGCACCAGTGCGGTGTGGACGGCGCGAGGAGGCGCACCCTGCTGGCGGTCGCGGGCGTCGCGTCCCGCCTGGAGCGCGCGGTCGAACTCGGCGGTGCGGAGGGACGGGCGCTGCTCCGCGTCGTGCCCGGCGTGGGGGAGTGGACGGCAGCCGAGGTCGCCCAGCGGGCCTGGGGCGACCCCGACGCGGTGAGCGTCGGGGACTACCACCTGTCCAACACGATCGGGTGGGCGTTGCTCGGCCGGCGGGTGGACGACGCGGGCATGCTCGCGTTGCTCGCCCCCTACGCCGGCCAGCGGCACCGCGCGGTCCGGTACCTGACGGCGGTCGGTTCCCGCGCCCCCCGGAGGGGGCCGAGGCTGTCACCCCGGGACTACCGGGCCTGCTGATCCGGCCTCAGCCGCACCGGCCGCCCTGGTCATCGCCAGGCTGACCATGGTGGGCACCGAGTCCACGTCCGCCGGCAGCGCCGCCAGCGGGAACCAGCGCAGGTCGAGCGACTCCGCGCTGAGCACCTCCCGCGCCGCCACCGGGGCGCGCACCAGGAAGCGGACGTCGAAGTGCCGGGTCGGCACACCGAGGGAGCAGGTCACCTCGTGGACGTCGAGGTGCAGGGGACGCGGGTCGATGCGCAGCCCGGTGATGCCGGACTCCTCGGTGGCCTCCCGCAACGCCGCCGACACCAGGTCGGTGTCCTCCGGTTCGCAGTGCCCGCCGAGTTGGAGCCACCGCCCGACCCGGGGGTGGAGCGTCAGCAGGGTGCGTTCCCCCGTCGCGTCCAGCACCAACGCGGAGGCGGTGAGGTGGCCGGCCTCGCAGGACCGGTGGCACGCGTCCGCCCTGGCGGCGAGGAAACCCAGGAAGGCCTGGCGCAGCGCCTCCTGCCCGGGGTCCGCCGTCCGCCACGAGGACAGGCAGCGCACGGCGTTGGTGTGGAGGTCCGGCCCTGGCGCGGTCACAGCTCCACCATGCCCTCGTCCAGGGCGGCCGGCGGGCGGGGGCCCTCGGCCGGCTGGGCCGGGTGCCCCACCGCCACGGTGCCCAGCGGTTCCCAGTGCTCGGGTAGCTCGAGCACCTCCCGCACCACCTCCGGGCAGAACAGGGTCGACGACACCCAGCAGGAGCCGAGGTCCTCGGCGGCGAGGGCGACGAGCAGGCCCTGCACCGCGGCGCCCCCGGCGACGGTGAACATCGACCGCTCCGCCTCCTGTCGCCGCGCGTCGGGGTAGTCGTGCGCCGCGTCCCGGACCAGGAAGGGCAGGACGAGTTCGGGAGCGCGGTGGAGCAGGTCACCCCGCCGCACCCGCCGTTCCGCGCGCTCGGCCGTCAGGCCGTCGCCGGCGAGGTCGGCCAACCACGCCCGCCGCATGGCCGCCAGCAGCGTCCGCCTCCGCACCGGGTCCCGGAGCCACACGAAGCGAACCGGGCGGCTGTGGTGGGGTGCGGGGGCCGTCAGCGCGGCACCCACGGCACGGCGCACCGCGTCGGGGCTCACCGGCTCGTCCGCGAACTCGCGGACCGACCGCCGCGACAGGACGGCCTCGGACCGCCCGCGTCGCACCGCCTCGGCGGTCCCCATGCGGAACAGGTCCTGCTCCACCGGCCGCACCAACGCGCGTGCCGTTGACCCGTCGTCCACCAGGCGCAGCCCGCGCACCACGGCGACCGGCACGCCACCCAGTTTGCCCTTGACCAGGTCGGCCGCGGCGGCGATCTCGTCGGCCAGCGCCACGGACGTCACCGCGAGTTCGTTGCCGTGCTGGTCGACCCGCCCGGCGTAACCGTGGAGCACCGGCAACCCGGAGGCGCCGATCGCCGCGTCGGTCTGCCCGTTCCGCCAGGCCCGGCCCATCGTGTCGGTCACCACGACCGCCACCTCGACGCCCAGCCGCTCCCGGACGCCGGCCCTGAGCCGCGCGGCGCTGGCGTCCGGGTCCTCCGGGAGCAGCGCGATCTGGTCGGTGGCGACGTTGGAGGCGTCGACCCCGGAGGCGGCCTGCACGATGCCCAACCGGTTCTCCGTGATGAGGCTGTTCCGGAACCGGGCGATCACCGAGACCGCCTCCTGGCCGACCAGTTCCCGCCGGGCGGCCTCGCGGGCCTCCGGGTCGCGGGGAACGGTCACCAACCGGCCCTCGGCCTTCGAGACGATCTTGCTGGTGACCACGACGACGTCGTGGTCCCGCAGCCAGGGGGCCGATCCGGCGACCAGCGCGGCCAGGTCGGTACCGGGCCGGACCTCGGGCAGCCCCGGGACCGGGAACAGTTCGAGGCGGCTCGCCGCGTGGTCGCCCTCCCGCACCGGCGGCGTGGTGGTGTCGGAACCGCCCCGCGCCGGGCCGGCGCCCTGGGGTGCGGGGCTCTCCTCGTGGGGGGTGGACGTCGTGCTCATCGGGTCACCTCAGCCAGATCGAAGGCCGCCTCCACCATCGCAGCCGTGGCGGCGACGTCGGACATGAGCAGCGGCACGGAACGCACCGCCGCGCCGGGGACGACGGCGGTGTCCCCGGTGTGCACGAGCCAGCCGTCGAGCAGGCCGGAGCCCCCCTGCCCCCGCCCGCCGTAGTGCCGGCCCACCCCCTCGGCGGTCGAGGGGACCCCGAGGGCCCGGAGACAGGCGTCGGCCATGCCCCGGAGCGGTTTCCCCGCGATGATCGGGGACACGCCGACCACGGGGGCGGAGGTGGCGCGCACAGCGTCCCGGACGCCCTCGACGGCCAGGATCGACCCGATGCTGACGACGGGGTTGGACGGCGCCAGCAGCACGATGTCCGCTTCGTCGAGGGCGGCCGCGACGCCGGGGGCCGGGGTGGCGGTCTCGGCGCCGACCTGGCCTATCCAGTGCGCCGGTAGGCCAGCCCTGTGCCGCACCCACCACTCCTGGAAGTGGATCGCGCGCCGCTCCCCGGAGTCGGGGTCGTCCACCGAGACGTGGGTCTCCACCCGGTCGTCGGACGCGGGGAGGAGCCGGACCCCCGGCCGCCACCGGTCGCACAGGGCCTCGGTGACGGCGGACAGGGGGTAGCCGGCGCGGAGCATGCGGCTGCGCACCAGGTGCGTGGCGATGTCCCGGTCGCCGAGGCCGAACCAGTCCGGGGGCGCGCCGTAGGCGGCGAGTTCCCCCTTCACCGCCCAGCTCTCCCCCGCGCGGCCCCAGCCCCGTTCCTCGTCGATGCCACCGCCCAGGGTGTACATGCAGGTGTCGAGGTCCGGGCAGATCCGGAGACCGTGCATCCAGGTGTCGTCGCCGGTGTTGACCACCGCCGTCACCTGGTGTTCCCCCACGTCGCCGCCGGAGCCCGAGGTCGGTTCCCCGACCGGGGGCAGTCCGAGCGCGGCCTTGACCCCGAGGAGGAAGCGAGCGCCCCCGACTCCCCCGACCAGCACCACGATTCTCACGAGGCGTCATCCTCGCATTCCCCGATCACGGCCACCGCCGGGAGCCGTCGGAAGCGGGTCGGACGGGCGGCGCGGGGCGGGGCGGGCAGCGGGGCTCGGGCCTACCGCCAGAACCGGAACTCCGACCCGCCCCAGGCGGCCAGCATGGCGTCGCCGCCGATCAGGCGGAACAGCTCGGAGGTGAGGGTGAACAGCCCGTCGGTCAGGTACGGGAAGCCGATCTGGGGCAACCCCAGCAGGACGGCGAAGAGCGCGAGCGGGGCCCAGGGTCGGGCCACCGACCCGTAGTGCCGCCACTTGGCGGAGAGGTGCGGTTCGAGCGCCCCGTACCCGTCCAACCCCGGAACCGGGAGCATGTTCAGCACGAAGGCGATGATCTGGACGTAGGCCAGGTAGGACAGCGCGGCCGCCAGCGTGAGCGGGGGCTGGGTCAGCGACACCGCGGCGACGAGCAACCCGCCCAGGGCGAGGTTGGTCAGCGGGCCGGCGAGGGAGACCCCGCTTTCCACCGCACGGGAGCGCAGCGCGTGCCGGTTGATCCAGACCGCCCCGCCTGGCAGCGGGATCCCGCCCGCCATCAGCAGCAGGATCGGCAGCAGCAGGCTCAGGACCGGGTCGGTGTACCGCCGGGGGTCGAGCGTCAGGTAGCCCTTGTCCCTGACCGACAGGTCCCCGCCCCGGTAGGCGACGGCGGCGTGACCGAACTCGTGGAGGCACAGGGAGACCGCCCAGCCGCCGAGGACGACGAGCACGACTCCCGCGGTGGCGGCGGCGGAGGCGTCGACGAGGGTCAGCGCGCCGCCGGCCACGGTCGCCGCGAGGATGGCGAGGAAGAGCGGGCTGAGGCGAACGGGAGAACTCGTCACGAGGCCAGTGTCCCCCACCTCCCGGGGGCGACCGGTGGGAGAGAGGTCCCTCCCAGCCGGCCCGCCGCCACCGCCCGATCGGTGGGCCTTTCGCGGCGCGTCGCTGTCAAGCGGCTGTCCGTGGGTTTCCGGGAAACCTCCTGATGGCCTAGCGAGTTCGGCGTTCCGCACCCGCCTTCGGGAACCCCGTGCGCTGGTAACTCGTTCGGCTGACTATCGCTTGACCCCTAGCGGTTACACAGGTGTAATCACATCGGTGTCATTCGTCGACCGAGGGGGCCGACGGGTGGCGTCCGCCAACCGGGGAGTGCGGAAGGCGAGGAGGCGGACGTGCGGGAATTCGAACTGGACCGTGAGACAGAGCGGGGGACCGTCCAGCTTGGGGAGTTGGACGTGCTGACCGGTTTGTTCGATACGGGAGAGGAAGAACAGGACTGGCAGGAGCGCGCACTGTGCGCGCAGACCGATCCGGAAGCGTTCTTCCCAGAGAAGGGTGGGTCGACCCGGGAGGCGAAACGGATCTGCTCCGGCTGCGAGGTGCGCTCCGAGTGCCTCGAGTACGCGCTGGCGCACGACGAACGTTTCGGCATCTGGGGCGGACTGTCCGAACGTGAGCGACGCAAGCTCAAGAAACGCGCGGTCTGACGCCGCGTGTGCGGAGCCCCTCGGCACGCCGAGGGGCTCCGTCGTTCCCGCGCCCAGGGGGCGGCCCGGAGCCCCGTCTGGCGTTCTCGCCACGGGCGCCCGGTGGCTGCGCTGCGTAGTCGGAACTCGGTCAGGGCACCCCCGCCGCGGTCCGGAAGTGATCTTGGCCACGTCGGTTGTCCCGGGCGGGTCGGCCACCCGTTCCGGTCCGGCGACCGGACCCCGCCTCAGTCGTCATGGGGATTCCGGAGTACTCGCAGGTGTGGCCGACCAGGGCTGGTCACCGACTCCTCGGGCACCTCTGCCTGCCGGTCGACGCGACCGGCCTCGCGGACTGCCTCCGCGAGCGCGGTCAGATCGTCGACCGACGGTTGGGACAGGGCGAACTCGCCCTCGTACCGGACTACGTCCCATCCCTTGGGTGCCGTCAACCTCATCGCGTGCGCTTCGCACAAGTCGTAGCTGTGTGGCTCGGCGTAGGTGGCCAGGGGCCCGACAACTGCGGTGGAGTCCGCGTACGCGTAGGTGAGCGTGGCGACAGCCGGGTTGGTACACCCGGTTCGCGAGCACCGTCTCACGCTCCGCACAGCGGGGACGATAGCGCCTGTCCGCCCTGGCGAGTAGCAGCCACGCGGATGACACGCTTTCGTGATCCATTCCCCGCCGGTCACGCTCCGGTTCCGCCGGTCCGCCGGTGGGTGCTCCTGGGCAGCCGGTCCGGTGACGGCGGACCGGAAGGGCTGCCTGGTCCCGTACCCTTGGCCCTGTGGCGGTAGCGCGCGGATACCAGAGGCGAACTCGCTGCCGACGTGATCGGCGGGGGCGTGGCCTGCGAGGCACGCTGTACCCGCCGTCGATGCCGGCGGCACGCAGTCGGGCGGAGCGGTTCGACGCCCTCGTGCTGGAGGCGCTGGAGCCCATCGAGCAGCGGTGGCGGGCGGAGCTGACCCAGCTCGACGTCGCCGTGGACGATGTGCCCGAGCTGCGCGCCGGCTACCGGCCGGACGGCGACCAGGGTGATGTCGTGGGCGACGGCGAGATCCCCCTCGCGCGGCTCGTACCGGCGGGCGTCGACCGGCGCGGCGTTCCCACCAGGGCCAGGGTCGTGCTCTACCGCCGGCCCCTGGAGGCGAGGGCGCGGGACGGCGCGGACCTCTCCGACCTCGTGCACGACGTCCTGGTCGAGCAGGTGGCCAGCTACCTCGGTCTTGATCCGGATGTCGTGGAGGGTGAGGGCTGACCGGAGGCTTTGCCCACCGACCCGTTCTGGTGACCGCTCCGCGCCGGTACCCTTCGGAGGCCAGGGTCGGCGAGATCGGGGACGGCCCGCAGTGAGGGAGGCGGCGTGCGCGACCTGTCCGACATCGTGAAGGCCTACGACATCCGCGGTCTGGTCGGTGAACAACTCGACGAGGACGTGGTGCGGGACATCGGCGCCGCGTTCGCGCGACTGGTGGGCGGCCCGGAGATCGTCGTCGGCCACGACATGCGGGAGTCGTCACCCGGGCTCGCCGCGGCGTTCGCCGAGGGGGTCACCGGCCAGGGGATCGATGTCGTGAGCATCGGTCTGGCCAGCACCGACATGCTGTACTTCGCCTCCGGCACGCTCGACCTGCCCGGCGCGATGTTCACCGCGAGCCACAACCCCGCCGCCTACAACGGCATCAAGTTGTGCCGGGCCGGCGCGGCGCCCGTGGGCCAGGACAGCGGCCTCGCCGAGATCCGCGAGATGGTCGCCACCGGCGTCCCGGGTTTCGTGGGGAGGCAGGGAACGGTCCGGCAGCGCGACCTCCTCGCGGACTACGCCCGCTACCTGCGCGAACTGGTGGACCTGTCCGGTTCCCGGCCGCTGCGCGTCGTGGTCGACGCCGGGAACGGGATGGGCGGCCACACCGTCCCCAGCGTCTTCGAGGGGCTGCCGATCGAGATCGTCCCGCTGTACTTCGAGCTCGACGGCGAGTTCCCGAACCACGAGGCCAACCCGCTCGACCCGAAGAACCTGGTCGACCTACAGGCGCGGGTCCGCGCCGAGGGGGCCGACGCGGGACTCGCGTTCGACGGGGACGCCGACCGCTGCTTCGTGGTGGACGAGCGGGGAGAGGCGGTGTCCCCGAGCGCGATCACCGCGCTGGTGGCCGTGCGGGAACTGGCCAAGGAACCGGGCGCGACGGTGATCCACAACCTGATCACTTCCCGGGGAGTTCCCGAGATCGTCACCGAACACGGCGGGAAGCCCGTCCGCACCCGGGTCGGCCACTCCTTCATCAAGCAGACGATGGCCCAGACGGGGGCGATCTTCGGCGGGGAGCACTCGGCCCACTACTACTTCCGCGACTTCTGGCGGGCGGACACCGGCATGCTCGCCGCGCTGCACGTGCTGGCGGCCCTGGGCGAACAGGACCGGCCGCTGTCCGAGCTCACCGCCGCCTACCAGCGCTACCAGGCGTCGGGGGAGATCAACTCGACGGTGGACGAGCCGACCGAGCGGCTCGCGGCGGTGCGGTCCGCCTACGCGGACCGCCCCGAGGTGGTCCTCGACGAGTTGGACGGCCTGACCGTCTCGCTGCCCGGGGGAGCGTGGTTCAATCTGCGCCCGTCGAACACCGAGCCGCTGTTGAGGTTGAACATCGAGGGACCGGACGAGGCGACGGTCGCGGGACTGCGCGACGACGTGCTCGCGATCGTCCGAGGCTGACGTCGACGACGAGTCAGAGGGCGGCGTGCCGGCCTTGCGACTCCCGGTGAAGAGGAGGAACCGTGGCCGTTGATCTGAACCCCCGTCTGCTGGACGTGCTCGCGTGCCCGTGTGACGAGCACGGCCCCCTGCGGACCGGTACGCCGTCCGACCCCGACGCCGACTACCTGACCTGCACCCTGTGCGCCCGACGGTTCCCGGTCCGCGACGGCATCCCGGTGCTGCTGCTGGACGAGGCCGAGGGCGGCCCGGACGCGGCGCGGGGGACCGGAACCGGCGCACCGACCGGTGGGGACTCGGCGAGCAGGTGATCCCGGTGCTCGACGACACCCTGCTCGACGATCCGGCGTGGCTCCAGCAGGCCGACACCGCCGGTCTGCTCCGGGCGGCCGCGACCCCGGGAGCCCAGGTGCGGGCCACCGCCGGCGCCGCGGTCGAGGCGGGCCTGTCCCGCCTCGTCAGTGAACGGCCCAGGGCGCTGGTCCTGCTCTCCAGGAGCGCCGCCGGCGCCGACGCGGCACCGTTGGTGACCGCGCTGCTGGGGCCGGAGTGCCCGGTCCCCGTGGTGACCTCGCCCGACGTCCCGCGCTGGGTCGGCCCACTCGACGTCGTCGTCGTCCACGTCGACGACATGGTCGACGAACCCGCCCTGGCGGAGGGCGTGTACCGAGCGGGCCGGCGCGGGGCGCGGGTGGTCGTCGCCGGGCCCGGCGACGGGCCGGTGGCCGCCGCGGCGGCCGGCGGGCAGGCGATCCTGCTCCCCACCCGGGTCCCGGTCCCACCGGGGTTGGGGCTCGCGGCCGCCGTCGCGCTCACCCTCGCGGTGACCGACGCGCTCGGGCTGCTCCGCGTCGACCTCGACGGTCTGGCCGACCGGTTGGACCACGCGTCGGAGCGCGACCACCTCTCCCACGAGTCCTTCGTCAACCCGGCCAAGTCGCTGGCGCTGCGGTTCGGGGAACGCCTGCCGCTGCTCTGGGGCGTCGACCCGGTCGCCGTCGCCGTGGCCGGCCACGGCGCGGGCGCGCTGGCCGGGTTCGCGGGTGTCGCCGCCGACGCCACCGGCTACCAGCAGGCCGAACGCCGTCCCGCGCTGTTCAGGACCGCCGTCTCCCAGGGCTCCGACGGGGACATCTTCGCCGACCCGGACGACCTGTCCGGGCAGCAGCGGGTGCGGGTACTGCTGGTCAGCGTGCCCGCCGGACCGGCCGTGTCCCCGGTCCCGCCCCGCCCCGACCAGCGCGAGGCGGACCTCGTGCTGCGGAGGGCGACGGACCGCCTTCCCGCCGCGGACCTCCTCGTTCCCGGTGAGGAGTCGCAGGGCGACCCGGTGACCGGCGCGTTGTCCCTCGCGTGCCGACTGGACACCGCCGCCGTCTACCTCGGTCTGACCACCGGGGCGATGGGCGGCTCGGCCGAGCTGCGGCCGTCCGGCGTGTGACCGTCCGGGCGGCGGCCAGCGCCGGCCCGGCTTGAGACCAGCGGACAAGCGAACGAGAGACGACAGTGGACCTGCTGCGCAATCCGGTGCGCCCCTATGCCTGGGGTTCCCGCACCGCGATCTCGGAACTGCTCGGTCGACCGATCCCGGCGCCCCACCCCGAGGCAGAACTGTGGCTCGGCGCCCATCCCTCCGACTCCTCGGTCCTGGTGCGGCCGGACGGTACCGAAGCCGCCCTCACCGAGCTCCTCCACGCCGATCCGATCGGGCAGCTCGGCAGCAAGTGCGCCGACCGGTGGGGGCCTCGGCTCCCCTTCCTGATGAAGGTGCTCGCCGCCGAGGAACCGCTCAGCCTCCAGGCCCACCCGTCCTCCGAGCAGGCGGAGGAGGGGTTCGAGCGGGAGGAGGCCGCGGGCGTTCCCCTGCTGGCACCGACCCGGAACTACCGCGACAGCAGTCACAAACCCGAGTTGATCTGCGCGCTCACCGAGTTCCACGCCCTCGCCGGTTTCCGGGACGCCCAGGTGACCCTGCGGTTCCTCGACGCGCTCGACGTGCCGACGCTGCGGCCCTACACGGGCCTGCTGGCCGCCGAGCCCGGGCCGGGTGGGCTGCGGGCGCTGTTCACCACCCTCATCACGCTGCCGCAGCGCGCCCTGGACGTGCTGCTCCCGCCGGTGCTGGAGGGCTGCGTCCGGCACCTGCGGGAACGCGGCGCGTTCGGTCAGGAGTGCCGGACGGTGCTGGAGCTGGGGGAGGCCTACCCGGGGGACGCGGGGGTCCTGGCCGCCCTGTTGCTCAACCGCGTCGTCCTCCAGCCAGGGGAGGCCATCTACCTCCCGGCGGGGAACCTGCACAGCTACCTGCTGGGCACCGGGGTGGAGATCATGGCGAACTCCGACAACGTCCTGCGCGGGGGACTCACCCCGAAGCACGTGGACGTGCCGGAACTCATGCGGGTGCTGGACTTCGCCCACGGCCCGATGCCGGTGCTGACCGGTGACCAGGAGGGCCAGCACCTGACCGTCTACCGGACCCCGGCCGAGGAGTTCCAGCTGTCGCGCATCGACTGGGACGCCGACGAGGTGGCGCCGGTCGCCCTGACCGGCGCCACCCCCCAACTGCTCCTCTGCACGGACGGTCAGGTCACCCTCACCAGCCCCGAGCACGGTGAACTGGAGGTGTGCCGGGGGCAGTCGGTGTGGCTCCCGGCGGAGGACCCACCGGTGCGGGTGCGCCCGGCGACCGGGGCCCGCACCCAGCTCTTCCACGCCACCGCGCCGCTCGGCTGACCACCGCCGAGGGGCCGGCGGTCGTCGCGCCGGCCCGGCGGGCACGCCCCCCGTTGGTCGCGGTTCGTCCGGTTCGTGGCGACCACGCCATCGCGCGGGCCCGGCCCGTCCACCCCGACCCGGGTGGGTGATCAGAGCGCGGTGGGACTCGTGCCACCCAGCCGGCTCCCCACGCTCTCGCTACCGTGACCAGCGCGGCGGCGGGTGAGGCGCCCGGGCACGGGTCTGCCGCTGCGGCGCTTCCACCCGCGGTCAGCGCGCTGACCCGGGGTCGGACCACGGGAGGGCGGGGCGTGGCAGGGGAGGAGAGCACCAGGGCGGTACTGGCCGCGCTGGCCGCGAATCTGGGTCTCGCGGTCGCGAAGTTCGTCGGTTTCCTCGTCACCGGGTCGTCGGCCATGCTCGCCGAGAGCGTGCACTCGGTTGCCGACACCTCGAACCAGGGGCTGCTGTTGGTCGGGAAGCGGACCTCCCGGCGGAGGGCGACACCGGAACACCCCTTCGGGTACGGACGGGACCGCTACTTCTACGCCTTCGTGGTGGCCCTGCTGCTCTTCTCCCTCGGGTCCGTGTTCGCCCTCTACGAGGGCGTGCGCAAGGTGTTCGGCGCGGAGACCCTCACCTCTCCCCTGGTCGCCGTGGTGATCCTGCTCGTGGGCATCGGGCTGGAGTCCCTCAGCCTGCGGACGGCGGTGCGCAACTCCCGGGCCGCGCGGGGGACCCGGAGCTGGTGGCGGTTCATCCGGCAGGCCAAGGAGCCCGAACTCCCCATCGTGCTGTTGGAGGACAGCGGTGCGCTGGTCGGGCTGGTACTCGCCCTCGCCGGTATCGGCCTCACCGTGCTGACCGGCGACCCGGTGTGGGACGGAGTGGCCACCCTCGGCATCGGCGCGTTGCTCGGGTTCATCGCGGTCACCCTGATCATCGAGACCAAGAGCCTGCTGGTGGGCGAGGGGGCGAGCGCCGAGGAGGTGCGGCGCATCCGGGAGGCGCTGGTCGGGAGCCGGGTATCCCGCGTCATCCACCTGCGGACCGAGTACCTCGGGCCGGAGGAGCTGCTGGTCGCCGCCAAGATCGCCGTGACGGCGTCGCTCTCCACCCGCGAGGTGGCCGCCGCCATCGACGAGGCGGAGGGCAGGCTCCGCGCCGCCGTTCCCGTCGCCCGCCTCGTCTACCTCGAACCCGATCTCGACCGGGGGTGAACGGTCGACGGGCGGGTGGGAGGCGCTGCGGCGCGGGCGGTGTCCCACCCGGTGAGCCGACCACGACCGTGGCCCCGCGGGCCTGGCTCGCCCGCCGCCCGGACGGCGAACCGGTGCGAAACGACCGAATCGTCCGGTGGGCGGGTGCGACCAGTGCTCACCCCCGTGTGGCCAACGTCAAATGGTCTGGACTTCAGCGCCGCGAGGACTATCGTTTCGGTGACTTTCCAACGGTGGGGCCTCGGGGGGAACCCCGGGGAAGGCAGTGAGGGGCGAACGACATGGCCCGGCATGGGCTGATGCGAACCAAGAGCGTGGAGCAGTCCATCGCCGAGACGGACGAGCCCGGTACGCGACTCCGCAGGGACCTCACGGCCTGGGACCTGACGGTCTTCGGTGTCGCGGTCGTCATCGGAGCGGGGATCTTCACGTTGGCGGCCAGAACCGCCGGGAACGTGGCCGGCCCCTCCGTCTCGTTGTCGTTCGTCCTCGCCGCGATCGCGTGTGGCCTGGCCGCGTTGTGCTACGCCGAGTTCGCCTCGACCCTGCCGGTCGCCGGTTCGGCCTACACCTTCTCCTACGCGACCTTCGGCGAGTTCCTCGCCTGGATCATCGGCTGGGACCTGATCCTCGAGTTCGCCCTGGCCTCGGCGGTGGTCAGCAAGGGCTGGTCGGACTACCTGCGTGAGGGACTGGCCCTGCTGGGTCTGGACGTGCCCACCACCGTCACCCTGGGGTCGCTCGAGTTCGACTGGGGCGCCGTCCTGCTCATCGCCGTGCTGACGCTCCTGCTGGCCCTGGGCACCAAGCTCTCCTCCCGGGTCAGCCAGGTCATCACCGCCATCAAGGTCGCCGTCGTGCTGCTCGTGATCATCGTGGGCTTCGCCTACGTGCGGGCCGAGAACTACTCGCCGTTCATCCCCCCGGCCCAGGGCAGCGCCGAGGGTGGCGGTTCCGGGCTCGACCAGTCCTTGTTGTCGTTGGTGTTCGGCGTGGAGACCAGCACGTACGGGGTGTTCGGCCTGCTCGCGGCGGCGTCCCTGGTGTTCTTCGCCTTCATCGGATTCGACGTGGTGGCCACGACGGCCGAGGAGACCAGGAACCCGCAGCGCGACCTGCCCCGAGGCATCCTCGGTTCCCTGCTCATCGTGACCGTCCTCTACGTGCTGGTGGCCCTCGTGCTGACCGGGATGCAGAGCTACCAGGAACTCGCCACCCAACCCGGAGGGCAGGACGCCACCCTGGCGACCGCGTTCGCCGCGAACGGGGTCGACTGGGCCGCCGGGGTGATCTCCGTGGGGGCTCTCGCCGGTCTGACCACCGTGGTGATGGTGCTCATGATGGGCCAGATCCGGGTCCTCTTCGCGATGTCACGGGACGGGCTGGTGCCCCGGAGGCTGGCACCGACGGGCAGGCGCGGCACGCCGGTGCGGGCCACCCTCCTGGTCGGTGGGGTGGTGGCCGTGGTCGCCGGTTTCCTCCCGGCGCACGCGCTGGAGGAGATGGTGAACGTCGGCACCCTGTTCGCCTTCGTCCTGGTCTCCGCGGGGGTCATCGTCCTGCGCCGCACCCGGCCGGACCTCAAGAGGGGATTCCGGGTCCCGCTGGTCCCGTTGATCCCGATCCTCGCGATCCTCGCCTGCGTCTGGTTGATGTTCAACCTGACCGCGCTGACGTGGGTGCGGTTCTCGATCTGGATGGCGCTGGGCGCGGTGATCTACTTCGTCTACGGCTACCGGAACTCCACCCTGGCCAGGCGGGAGCGGATGGCGACGGCCCCGGCGGGCGCGGCCGCTGGCCCGGTGCCCTCCGAGGCGGGCGACGCTGCCGGGGGACGCGGCGGGGCGGGACCCCGGGGCCCGGCGACGGCCCAGGACGACGGTGCGGACGGTGCGTCCGGCGGCGGGTCCACCTCCGACGGCACCGGGGACGGCTCCTCCTCCGGCGCTGCGGGTGACTGACCTGACCCGGTCGGTGGCGGGGCCGTGGGGCGAGTCGGCCGGCGGGATTCGACGCCGCCGGTGACCGGTCGGCGTCGACCGCCCACGGCTCGTGCGGAGAGGAGCGCCGTGCCTCGGGGGTCGGTCCACGCTCGCCACCGGCCCCCCGACGCACCGCGGCCCGCTCCCAGCCGCCCCGGTTCGGGGCCCGTTCGCGGGCACGGGTCGGGTGGGGGTTCCTCCCGGACAGCCCGGTCCACCACCCGCGCGTCGGCGGACCAGTCCGAGGCCGGGGGCGGCCCCACGAGAACCCGGGACGGACGCGGCCGGCGGCGCCGCCGTCGAGCCGGACCCGGGCGGTGCCTCGGGTTGACCCCTCCGGGCGCCAGGGGGACCGGGGAACCCGCCCGAGGGAGCCGGGGAGTGCGGCGTCACGTCATCCAGGGCACCACGCGGATCTCCCCGCGCGCCGGCGGCCAGCTCCTCGGCGTCCCGGCTCGTGACGGCGGTGAGCGGCGTCCTCTCCGCTCGGGGGCGTGGTCCCAGAGCCCGGGCCCGAGGGTCACCCCAGGGCGCGCGAGCGCTCCTCGCGTGCGGCTCCGGGCCGGCGACGCCCGTCGACCCCGAACGCTCAGCCGCCCTTCACCGGCAACTCGGCGGCACGTTCCCAGGGAGTGCTGCGGCCCCGGGGGATCTCGGTGGGAGGTGGCACGGGGTCGGATAACGACGTCTTCGACGGTCGTCCCGGCGGTCGTCCTCGGCCCTCCGGGTCGGCCGGGCCACCACCACCGCCGTCGATCGGGTCCGCCGCTCCTGGTGGAGGGGACTGGCCGGCGGCGGCGCCGTCCGAGCCCACCCCCAACGCGCTGAGCAGGCTGCCCGTCGTCGGGGTGTCCCTCGGTGGCAGTTCCAGGCCGGCCGCGATGGCCACCGCGCGGTCCCACTCCGGGTCGACGGGGTAGTCGTAGTGCGAGAGCACCCCGGGGCTCCACCGACGACCGGTGAACGGCCCCCGCATCGGGTCGGGGAGCCAGTGGTCGCCGCCGAGCACCAGGGCGCCGTTGGGGCTCCGCGTCGCGGCGGGCAGGGGGCCGACCGAGCCGTCGGCGCGGAACCCGACGCCGATCAGGGTCCCCTCGTAGACCTGCCGGTTCCAGGTGGTGACCGGCCCGCCCAACGGGTCCGTCCCACGGCAGAGGGAACGCCACCGGCCCCGGAGCGCGCCGGACAGCTCCGCCAGGGAGGACAGCGGCACCACCGAGGGGAACGCGCGCGCGTAGATCCACTGGAGCTGGGAGCCGTGCGTCACCAGACCGACCCGGTGCCGGTCCGCGTCGGGCAGGGACTGCGCGAGCCGCGCCGCCGTGACCGCCGCCAACAGACTGCCCTGGCTGTGCCCGGTGATGACCACCCGGACCCCGGGGTCCTTGAGGTGGTGGACCACCCGGTCCGCCAACTCGGGGATGACCTTCAACGCGTAACAGGGCGGCACCGTCGGGTGGGCCTCCCTGGGCCAGAAACTCGTCAGGTCGGCGAGGATGCCCAGCACCTTGGCGGTTTCCGGGCGCCGTTTCGCCAGGTGGACGGTGCGCAGCAACGCCAGGGCCAGCGCGGCGAGCACCACGACCCCGATCCCGGCGAGCGGGTCGAACCAGTCGGGCAGCGAGACGTCCGCGAGCCGGACGACCAACGCGATCAGCGCACCGGCACTGAGCACCCCGGCGACCAGCAACAGGATGTGGTGCAGGTGCCGGCGCTGCGCCGCGGCCCACCACCAGGCCCTCGCGCCTACTCGGGAGTCCTCCGGTCGGCCCGCGTGCAGGAGCGTGGTCTCGGGCGGGGCCAGTCGGTCGCGGCGCTCGGCGAGCCAGCGGCGGAAGAGCACCACCGGGACGACGACCGCGACCGCGACGACGGCGAGAACGGCACCGGCGCCCCACAACAGGGTGATCGCCTCGTAGCCCTCCGGATCGGCGAGATGTCCTCGCCCCAACAACTGGCGGACGGTGAGCGTCAACCCGGCACCGAACCCGGCTCCCAACAGGGCGGCCAGGGTGAGCACCGGAGCCGAGAACCAGCCCCCGGCCCAGGGGCGCTGGTCGCGCGGTTGCCCGCGCCACTCCACCCGCGCCAGCCAGGCGGCCGGGACGAGCAGGGCGCCGAACAGGACGCAGCAGAGCGCGAGCAGGGCGGCGACCACCTCGACGGTGAGCGTCGATGCCGGCAGCTCGGCGGGCAGCGGGCCCAACCGGACCGACACCAGGGCCACGAGCAGTACCGACGCGCCGACCATGACCTGGGACGGCCAGGACCCCAGGAACCGCCGGAGCCTTCCCCCCAGGCCGCCCCTGGCCCGCAGCTCCGGTGGGTCGTCCAACAGGGCGGTGGCCAGGAGCCCGAAGAGGAACAGGGCGGCGGCCGACCACCACAACCAGTCGTTGGAACCGTCGGTGGCGCCGGTGGGCCCGCCCAGCGCGAGGATCGCGACCACCGCCAGCGTCGCCACGGTGTGCGTCATCCGGAGAACGGGGGTGTCGGGGTCGGCGATGACGGTCTCGCCGGGGAGGCCGGCGAGCCGGCTGCGCCGCCGCTCCGGGTCGGCGGGCAACGGGTCCGAGGACCTGTTGACCTTCCAGCTCACCGTCGACACCCGGTGCAACACGGCGACCAGGGCCACCACCGGGAGCAGGCCGAGCACGGCGCGTCCCAGGTCCCACCCGCGCAGGGAGTCCGGCGCGAACGGCAGGCAGGAGGAGCCGGGCCGCAGGCACTGCGTCGCGACGAGGTCGAGGAAGATGACGGTGAGCTGGGACACGAGCAGGCAGGAGAGCAGGAGCGCGGCCAACCGGAGCAGGGCGCGCAGCAGGTGGCCGAGCCCCCGGGAGGCGGCGCTGCCCTCCCGCACGGGAGGCAGCATCCAGTGCGCGACGTTGGCCATCGCGAAGGGGAAGAGCAGTGCCCAGGTCGCCTTCGCGAACCCGCCGGAGGTCATGCCGCCCCAGACGTAACCCTCGACGACACGTGGCACCGGCCGTCCCCCGGCGTTGAGCATCGGTCCGGGCGCGGGTCTGCGGAGCCGGTCGGCGGGGCGGACGAGTTGGCCGAGGCCGTCCCCGGCCACCTCGACGGCGGACACCGATCCGGTCAGGTCCTCCGGGGTGGTTCCGAGAACGCCGTGGACCCTCAGCTCCACGACGCGTGTGTCGGGCCCGGGTATCACCACGGCCACCGCCCTCCCTGCCCCGTCGTGCTCCGTGCGATCGATTATCGGTTCTCCGGTGGTGGATCGGTGGCAATCCTGGGCTATTTGATCGTCACTGGCGAGTATTGGGGCTCCGGCGTGGCGAACGGTAGTGTGCGGGGGCTGTTCCCATGTCGTGAGGAGACGCCTGATGAGCGCCGAAAGGCTCCAGACCCGTGCCGGTATCGAGTTCGCCATCGCAGACCTGTCACTCGCCGACTTCGGACGCAAGGAGATCCGGCTCGCCGAGCACGAGATGCCCGGGCTGATGGCGCTGCGGCGGGAGTACGCGGGCACGTTTCCGCTGCGTGGAGCCCGTATCTCCGGATCGCTGCACATGACGGTGCAGACCGCGGTGCTGATCGAGACGCTGGTGGATCTGGGCGCCGAGGTCCGGTGGGCGTCCTGCAACATCTTCTCCACCCAGGACCACGCGGCGGCCGCCGTCGTCGTGGGTCCGAACGGCACCGAGGAGGAGCCCAAGGGCGTCCCCGTCTTCGCCTGGAAGGGGGAGACCCTGGAGGAGTACTGGTGGTGCACCGACAAGATGCTCACCTGGGGTGGGGGCGCCCTGCCCAACATGCTCCTCGACGACGGTGGCGACGCCACCCTGTTGGTGCACAAGGGAACGCAGTACGAGAAGGCCGGCGTGGTTCCCTCGGCGGCCGACGACGACCCCGACGAGTGGAAGGTCATCCTCGACCTGCTCGGCCGCTCGCTGAAGGAGGACGACTCGCGGTGGACGCGTGTCGGGGAGTCCATCCTGGGCGTCACCGAGGAGACCACCACCGGCGTCCTGCGCCTGTACCAGCTCGCGGCGGCCGGTGAGCTGCTCTTCCCCGCCATCAACGTGAACGACTCGGTCACCAAGTCGAAGTTCGACAACCGGTACGGCATCCGGCACTCGCTGATCGACGGCATCAACCGGGGCACCGACGTCCTCATGGGCGGCAAGGTCGCGGTGGTGTGCGGCTACGGTGACGTGGGCAAGGGCGCGGCCGAGTCGCTGCGGGGTCAGGGCGCCAGGGTCATCGTCACCGAGATCGACCCGATCTGCGGTCTCCAGGCCCTGATGGACGGGTACCAGGTGTCCACGCTGGACAGCGTCATCGACCAGGCCGACATCGTCATCACCACCACGGGCAACAAGGACGTCGTCAGCGCCGAGCACATGTCCCGGATGAAGCACCAGGCGATCCTGGGCAACATCGGGCACTTCGACAACGAGCTCGACATCGCGGGGCTCGCCCGGTGGAAGGGCGTTCGGCGCGTCAACATCAAGCCGCAGGTCGACGAGTGGGTCTTCCCCGACGGCCACTCGATCATCGTGCTCTCCGAGGGGCGCCTGCTGAACCTGGGCAACGCCACCGGGCACCCGTCCTTCGTGATGTCGAACTCCTTCTCCAACCAGGTGATCGCCCAGATCGAGCTGTTCACCAAGCACGAGGAGTACGACAAGGAGGTCTTCCGGCTGCCGAAGAAGCTCGACGAGAAGGTCGCGCGCATCCACCTGGAGGCGCTGGGTGGTGAGCTGACCAAGCTCACCAAGGAGCAGGCCGAGTACATCGACGTCGCCGTCGACGGCCCCTTCAAGTCCGAGCACTACCGGTACTGACCGTCCCAGTCCCCGGCGGATGCCCCGCCGGGGGCCGCTCCCGGTCGCCCACCTGTCGCCGGCGGGCTCCCGTGCGGTGCCGGGTCCGCGTCTCGGCGCGGGCAGCGGCTCCGCCCGGCCCGAGGAGCACCCCGTCCCGCCCGAGGGCGGCGGTCCCGCGCGCCCTCCCGACGATGTGCCGGACTCCGGTTGGTCGGGGCGCCCCGCAGCCGAGGGACCATCCGGCCGTGGTGGGTCGCCCGCTGCCGCCGCGTGACGCGCCCGGGTGCCCTCCGGGCGGGTCGTGGTGGTGGCGGTCCTCGGTCCCCCCCCGTTCGGCGCGCGCCCTGCCTCGGGGGGCAGCACCTCCCCCCGCCCCTCGTCGCGAAGCCGCCACCCTCCCCTTGGCCAAGGCGCCGGTGGCCGGGCTCCGCCCAGCCCCGAGCCCGGCGGTGATCTCCTCGTGCTGGCTGGGCGCGGGCGGGGCCGTGCACCCGGCCCGGAGGAGGTGGTGCGCGAGCCAGCCGCCCCCGTCCGAGCACGGGGCTGGCCGCCGCTGCCGCCGGGCAGCGCCCCGCTGGTGGGGTGCCGGCTGAGCGGTCCGCCCAACCCGTGGTGCCGACGGGAGGCGTCGAGGCGGCTGGTGGTGCCGGCGGCGCGTCGCGGGGCCCGGAGGGCGACGACCGGTGCCGGACCTGGGTGCCACCACCGCCGGGGCCGGCGCCGAGGGGCGGACCGCCCCTCGGCCGTGCCGTCCTCACGCGTGCCAGTCCCGCCGGCGGCGCGAGGACGCGCGGGCCCGCGCCCGCCGCCAGGCGCGCCTCATCCGAGGGGTGCGGAGGGGGTTCGCGGCCCAGGAAGCTCCCACCGCCTCGGGCGGCCGCCCACCGCCGTGGTTCGCCGTCGCGACGTCGTGCGCCTGGTGACCGGCCACGAGCGACATCCGTGGGCCGGCGTCCGCGGGCTCCCGAGGGGTGGCTACGGTGTGCGCCCGTGGGACGCTTGATCGGGATCGAGGGCATTGACGGAGCGGGCAAGCGGACCTTGTTCGGGAAGCTGAGCACGGCACTCACCGAACGCGGGCTGAGCGTGCGCGGTCGAGCCTTCCCCCGCTACGGCGTGGACGTGCACGCGGACCTGGTGCGGGACGCCCTGCACGGCGACCTGGGTCCGGTCTCGGACTCGCCGCACGCGATGGGCCTGCTGTACGCGCTCGACCGGCGGGACGCGGCGGAGGGCCTGCGAGCGGACCTGGAGCGGTACGACGTCGTGCTGCTGGACCGCTACGTGGCGTCGAACGCCGCGTACGGTGCCGCCCGGCTGCGCCAGGACGCCGACGGCGACTTCGTGCGCTGGGTGCACGACCTGGAGATCTCCCGCTTCCGGCTGCCCGTCCCCGACGCGCACCTCCTGCTCAGCGTCACCCCCACCGTCGCCGCCTCCCGAGTGACCCGCCGTGAGGCGACCGAGGTGGGGCGCGAACGTGACATCTACGAGTCGGACGCCGACCTCCAGGCTCGGTGCGCCGCGCTCTACGAGCAGCTCGCCCGACGCGGCTGGCTCGCGCCCTGGACGGTCGTGGACGCGGTGTCCACGGTGGATACGAATCGGTTGGTCGATGAACTCTTCGGCTGAACAGCCGCACACCCTCGTACTCGCCCTGCTCGACGAGGTGCGGTCCGAGACTGGCCTGCCCGTGACGGACTGGGTCCGGGAGGAGCACGGCGACCACTCGATCGTCGAGGTCTGCCCGCCCGACGCCGCCGGTGACGTCGTGGTGTGGCTGCTCGGCCAGATCGCGCTGGTCTTCCTGGACATCGCCGAGCCCGTCGAGTTCGACCTCCGGGAGGAGGGTGAGGCGGAGCGCCTCCACTCGCTGTTGCTCGCCGCCGCGCGGGGGCAGGTCGAGTTCGACGAGCTGGTGGGCAGGTCCGCGAGCCACCCCTACGCCGTGCGCTGGCCCGGCGGCGAGCACCGGGTGACGGTGTCCTCGTGGACCTGGATGTGGCGGCGGCGCATGACCCACCGGGTGCGGCGGTTCCCCTCCTGGACGGGGGCGGCGGAACCCGGCCGGGTCCTGGCCGACGTGCCCGACGGGCACCCGACGGGCACGAGCGAGGACGACGGCGCTCCCCCCGGGGAGGGCTTCCTGGTCGCACCCCGCGAGAGCCTCGAGAGTCCCCCCACGAAGAGCGTGGAGGCCGCCGGAACGGCCTTGGGAGGCAGCCGTTCCGACTAGCCCGACCCCGTCCCGACCACGCCTGCCCCACGCGTAACGAACCGGTCACCGGAAACGGTCTAAGACCGGGGGATACAACGTGATTCGAGTCACCACGGCGTGGAAGAGGGGGAGCTGGTGCGAAATGCGAGCACCGTGCACGGCGAGCGGTTCGGTAACAACGGTCACGTCTCACGTCCCTGGGTGGTGCGTTCCCGCAGGGCAGCCAATGCGACGATATCCAGCATGAAGTCGCGTGTACTGGTAGTTGACGACGACCCCGCACTCGCCGAGATGCTGACGATCGTCCTCCGGGGCGAGGGATTCGACACCGCGGTCGTCGGCGACGGCACACGCGCCCTTCCCGCCGTGCGGGAGCTCAAGCCGGACCTGGTGCTGCTGGACCTCATGCTCCCCGGGATGAACGGCATCGACGTGTGCAAGGCGATCCGCGCCGAGTCGGGCGTTCCGATCGTGATGCTGACGGCGAAGAACGATACGGTGGACGTCGTGCTCGGCCTCGAATCCGGTGCCGACGACTACGTGGTGAAACCGTTCAAACCCAAGGAGTTGGTGGCCCGCCTGCGTGCCCGGCTCCGGCGGACCGAGTCCGAGCCGGCGGAGGTGCTGAGTATCGGAGATCTCACCATCGACGTGCCCGGACACGAGGTGACCAGGGAGGGACGACCGATCTCGCTGACTCCGCTGGAGTTCGACCTGCTGGTCGCCCTTGCCCGCAAACCCCGGCAGGTGTTCACTCGTGAGGTCTTGCTGGAACAGGTGTGGGGTTACCGGCACGCCGCCGACACCCGGCTGGTGAACGTCCACGTGCAGCGGCTGCGTTCCAAGGTCGAACGCGACCCGGAGCACCCCGAGGTGGTACTGACCGTTCGTGGGGTGGGATACAAGGCCGGCCCCCCATGACCCGTGACGGGACCGGGTGGTGCGGGTGAGGAGTTCTGATCGCGGCGGTGAGTCGTTCCACCGGCGCGCCGCCCGGCGGGTCCGGCGAGCTCATCGCCTCGTCCGCCGGCGGCTGGGAGCAGCCGCCGGGTTGTGGCGGCGGTCGCTCCAGGTGCGGGTGGTCGTGAGCACGTTGGCGCTTTCCTCCGCCGTGGTGTTCGTGTTGGTGATGGTGCTCCAGACGCAGATCATCTCGCGGCTGATCGACGGCAAGCGCGACGCCGCGCTGGAACAGGCCCAGACCAGCAGGGAGATCGTCAGCAACGAGTTGCGCGGCTCCAACCCGAACTCGGACGGTTTCGGCACCCAGCTCAGCGCGGCGAGGAACACGCTCAGCACCAGGACCGACCAGGACTCGTCCGGGTCAGCCGGCGTCTTCGACCCGGTGCTGGCCGACTTCTACGGGCGCCAGACCGAGACGGGGGAGCCCCTGGCCCAGTCCGGCCCCCTCGACGACATCCCGGAGGACCTGCGGCGGCAGGTGGAGGACGAGAACAGCCTCGCCTCCCAGATCACCACGGTCGACCGCGACGGGCAACCCGTGACGATGCTCGCGGTCGGCATTCCCGTGCCCACCGTGAGCCGGACGATCCAGCTCTACCAGCTGTACCCGCTGACCCCGGAGCAGCGGACCATCAGCCTCGTGCAGAGCACGCTGCTCGTCGGAGGGCTCGCGCTGGTCGTCCTGTTGGGCGGCGTCACCTACCTCGTGACCAGGCAGGTCGTCCGACCGGTCCGGGAGGCGGCCGAGGTCGCCGAGCGCTTCGCCGACGGGGACCTGGACGACCGGATGCGGGCGACCGGTGAGGACGAGGTGGCCAGGCTCGCCGAGTCCTTCAACGCCATGGCCGAGAGCCTCCAGGGGCAGATCCGCCAGCTGGAGGAGTTCGGCCAGCTCCAGCGCCGATTCACCTCCGACGTCTCCCACGAGTTGCGGACGCCGTTGACCACGGTCCGGATGGCGGCGGACGTGCTGCACGCCTCCCGAGACCAGTTCCCCGCCGGCCTCGCCCGCTCCACGGAGCTGTTGGTCAACGAACTGGACCGCTTCGAGTCCCTGCTCAGCGACCTGTTGGAGATCAGCCGACTGGACGCCGGGGTGATCCAGCTCAGCGCGGAGAGCGTGGACCTGCGGCCGGTGGTGCGCAGCGCCGCGGAGTCGGTGCGCGCGATCGCCGCGACGGCGAAGGTCCGCATCGACCTCCACCTGCCACCCGACCCGGTGATGGTCGCCATCGACTCCCGCCGCATCGAACGGGTGCTGCGCAACCTGCTTGCCAACGCCGTCGACCACGGTGAGGGCAAACCCGTGGAGGTCAGGGTCGGTGAGAGTTCCGCCGCGGTCGCCGTCACCGTCCGCGACTTCGGCGTGGGGCTCAGGCCCGGTGAGGAGGAGCTGGTCTTCAACCGCTTCTGGCGTGCCGACCCCTCCCGGAACCGGCACAGCGGTGGCACGGGGCTCGGGCTGGCGATCAGCCTGGAGGACGCCCGCCTGCACAACGGCGAGTTGGAGGCGGTCGGTGAACCCGGGGAGGGCGCCTGCTTCCGGCTGACGCTGCCCCGGCGTCCCGGGATCGAGCTGACGCGGAGCCCGCTGCCGTTGATGGTGGCGGACCCGTCGTGGGGCGGTGCCCGCTCCTACTACGACGCCGAGCGCCTCGTGGCGGGCGGGGTCCAGGACGACGGGCTCGCCGATCTCGTGAGCGGTGCCGGGCCCGAGGACGGCGCTCCAGCGGGGCCACCCGCTCCGGCACCGGTCGAGGACCCGGACCACCAGGAGGACTCGGTGCTGGTCGGCGCGGAGGACGACGTGGCGGTGGCCGAGGCGCGGGCGACGCGGGAGCGGTTGGAGAAGCTGGGCCTTCCCAGCTGGTCCGAGGCGTTGACCGGCGACCGGGGGAGGGACTCGACGTGACGTCGGGGCGGAGCGGACCTGGTGGGGGAGGACCGGCGGCGAGCCTGCTGGTGATGCTGCTCGCGGGAGTGAGCCTGCTCGCCGGGGGGTGCGTGGCGATCCCGGAGTCCTCCACGGCCACCGTGGCGCAACGGATGGATGACGGGATTCCCGGCGGTGACGTCCAGGAGCCCGACCCGGAACTGGACGCCCCCGAGCTGGCCCGTGCCTTCGTGCAGGCGAGCGCGCGCCCCGACGACGACCACGCGGAGGCGCGTGCGTACCTGACCGACGACGCGCAGCGCCAGTGGGACACCGAGTCCCGCATCACCCTGGTGGACGAGCTCCAGCTGGTGATCCACGACCAGGAACTCGCCGTGAGCGAGGCCCCGGACGATGTGGCGGTCGTCCGGGTCACCGCGCGCCGCATCGGCCGGATCGAGCCGGACATGTCCTTCGTGCCCGACTGGGGGACGCACGACATGCGGCTGGTGATGACCAAGGAGAGCGAGGAGCGGGGGTGGCGGATCAGCCAGCCCCCGACCGACGTGGTCATGACGGTGGACGACTTCAACCTGAACTACCAGCAGGTGCAGCTGTACTTCCACGCCAGTGACCGGCCGGGCCTGGTGCCGGACCTGCGGTACATCCCGGCGCAGCCGAGCACCGCGCATCCCGGGAAGGTCGTCGAGTTGCTCCAGAGCGGTCCCTCGGCCAGCCTCGCCGGAGCGGTGGCTCCCGTGCTGCCCCGGGGCGCGGCGATGCGGTCCAACGTCAGCGACGCGCGGGACGCGGTGATCGAGGTCAACCTGTCGAACCTGGGGAAGGACCCGACACCGGAGTCCTACCGGCGGATGGTCGCGGGCATCGTGCTCTCCATCCAGTCGGTCACCCCGCGTCCGGTGCGGGTGATGTACGAGAACGTCGACGTGCTGCCCGAGAAGAAGCTGTGGCGCATGGTCGACTTCCGGGCGGAGATGCAGGCGTTCGCCCCCAACCTGGACCTGCCGGGGCTGATGGTGCGCAACGGCCGGGTGGAGACGTTGACCGGGGAACCGGTGCCGGGGCCGGCCGGCGCGGGCGACTACCGGGCGGAGACGGCCGCGCAGTCGGTCGACGGGAGCCAGCTCGCGGTCGTGGGCCGTGACCTGGGCGGTCGGCCCACCCTCTGGGTCGGTGGCTACGGCGAGGACCTGCTGCCGGTGGAGATCGACGCCGAGACGCTCACCAGGCCGACGTGGCGGGCTGGCACCTCCGAGTTGTGGACCGTCGCCGACGGCGACACGGTGCTGCAGGTGGTGGCCACGGGGCAGAACGGCTGGGTGACCAGGCCGGTGCCCCACCGGCTGCCGGACGACCAGTTGCCCGTCACCGATCTCCGGCTGTCCCCGGACGGGATGCGGGTGGCCGTGGTCGGGGGTGACGACCTGCTGGTCGCCTCCGTGTCCAGCGACAACGAGGGGCCCAGGATCGGAGGGCACCACGTGTTGCACCGCATCGGGGAGGAGATCCAGGCCCGTTCGGTGGCCTGGCAGTACCCGGCCCCCGGGGAACAGGGCAGCGAGTACCTGATCGTCGCGGTCAGCGGGAAGTACCCGGTGATGCGGATCAGCCCGGACGGCATGGTCTTCCAGCGCTACCAGCAGTCGAACCTGACCCAGGACGTCACGACGGTGACCGCGTTCCCGAAGAAGGACGTGATGGTCGCCGACCAGAACGGGCTGTGGACCGTGCAGGACGTGAACAGCTACTGGCAGCAGCACACCGCCGTCAAGAACGGCGGCGCGGTACCGCTCTACCCCGGGTGACACCCGATCGGTCGGAGTCGGCCGCGATCGAGCGTCGGGAACCCGGTTTCCGTCGGTCCCGCTCGGGAGGCTCCGAACCATGCGTGCGCTGTGCGACTCGGTGCTGGACCTGCTCGTCCCCCGCTGGTGCGTGGGCTGCGACCTCCCCGGGGTCGACCTCTGCGACGGCTGCCGGCGTGGGCTCGGCCGACCCCGCGCGGTGACGAGGAGGCCGGTCGCGGTGGCGGCGCCGGTGTACGCGCTGGCCGAGTACGCCGGCGCGACCAGGTCCGCCGTCCTGGCGTTCAAGGAGCGGGCCAGGCGGGGGCTCGCGGTGCCCCTGGGCCGGGCCCTCGCCGAGGGGATCGGCGGTCCGCACCGTCCCGCAGGAGCTCCACCGAGGCTGGGGCGTGACGAACCGTGGTGGCTCGTCCCCGCGCCGTCCCGCCCGGCCGCGGTGCGGAGGAGGGGCGGGAGCCACGTTCTGCGGCTGGCCGAGGTCGCCGCGGCGGGACTCCGCGCGGGTGGCCTGGCCGTCGGTGTCGCGGACGGCCTGCGGCTGGGACCCGGTGCCAGGGACTCGGTCGGTCTGCCGCCCGCCGAACGGCTGGCGAACCTCGCCGGCCGGGTCGTGGTGCGCCCCCGCCGCCTGCCACCCCGGGGAGCGGAGGTCGTCGTGCTGGACGACGTGGTCACCTCCGGCGCCACCGCCGCCCAGTCGGTGCGCTCCCTCCTCGACGCCGGGCTGCGGGTGCGCGCGGTGGTGGTGCTGGCGGTGGCGGGCGGGGGTTCGGCGCGCCTCGCGGGTACCGGTGGAACGGCGCGTGGCGATTACCTGACGTGACTCCCGGGGTTTCCGCGCTCGCCCGATCGGTTGGTTTCCCGCGAATTTTTCGCGACCAATTCGGGAACTTCGGGTTGCGCGCACCCGTTACCCGGGTATGAGGCGATTACGAGGCGGCGGCAGTGAGGGCGGAGGTCAGCCCGGTGGGACACCGGGTCGGATGAGCATGCCCTCGGTCGTCGACGTCTCGGGACCGCCGAGGGGTGCTGTGACCGTCGGTAGTCATCGCGCATCGCTCTCCACGGGGCTGGGCAATACCGACGGATGGGGCTAACGTGCTCGGCTATCAGTCGCGGAGGGCCAGACGAACCGGCCGGATGACACCGCCGGAGGGAGGCGATCAACTCATGCCATTGGCGTCGTGAGGCCGGATGAGCCCGGGCGCGCTCCGACGCCACCGTTTCACGCATCGCTCGCAGATCGCGCGAGGGAGGTCGTTTATGGACATCGTGGTCAAGGGTCGTAACGTCGAGATCCCGCAGCACTACCGGGTGCACGTGGCGGAGAAGCTGGGCCGACTCGAACGTTATGACCGCAAAGTCATCCGCTTCGACGTCGAGTTGTTCCACGAACCCAATCCGCGGCAGGCGAAGAACTGCCAGCGCGTCGAGATCACCGGCAAGGGACGCGGACCCGTGGTCCGCGCCGAGGCCTGTGCCCAGGACTTCTACGCGGCGTTGGACGTGGCGGTGAACAAGCTGGAGAACCGGCTGCGCCGCATCCACGACCGGCGGAAGGACGGCAGGCGCAAGGCGAAGTCCATCGCGGAGACGATGGCCGGGACCGCCGCCGGTTCCGCCGAGTGGCCGAGCCTCGTCGGGATGCCGTCGGCCGGCGGAGGCGCCGGGAACGCTGATCGCGGGCAGACAGGGAGGACGACCGTGCTGGACACGACCGAGCGCCAGGTGGCTCAGGCCGAAAACGTGAGCGAGATCCCCTCCCAGTGGAGTTCCGACGAACCCGGCCGGATCGTGCGCACCAAGGAGCACCCGGCCGAGCCGATGACCGTTGACCAGGCCCTCTACCAGATGGAACTGGTCGGCCACGATTTCTACCTCTTCTCCGACGCCGACAGCGGCCGTCCCAGCGTCGTGTACCGGCGTCGGGGTTTCGACTACGGTGTGATCAGTCTGGTCTGACTGCCGTGAGTGACGGTTCGCGGCACGGGCCATACTGAGAGTGCGACCGTGCGAGTGGTCCCCGCCCGACAGGATCGGGTCGGGGACCGCCCCGCGAGTGGGGGCGGTGAGGTCGGTGTTCCCGGTGGGCGCGTCCGCGTGGCACCGACTCCGGGGCGCTCCCGCCGGTCATGCTTGCCCCGCACGGACGTATCGCACTCCCAATCCGCGCCTAGTATGGCGGCAAAGCGCCTGTGGCGGGCGCGTGACGATCAGCTAGTGAGGTCGACCGAATGGTCCTGTCCCGACTGCTCCGCGCCGGCGAGGGCAAGACTCTCAAGCGCCTGCGCAACATCGCGGCGCACGTGAACTCGCTCGAGGAGGAGATCGCCCCGCTGACCGACGATCAGCTGCGGGCGAAGACCGACGAGTTCCGCAGCCGTCACGCCGATGGCGAGAGTCTCGACGAGCTGCTGCCAGAGGCCTTCGCCGTCGTGCGGGAGGCCGCCAAGCGCACGCTGGGCCAGCGTCACTTCGATGTGCAGCTCATGGGTGGCGCCGCCCTGCACCTCGGGCAGGTCGCCGAGATGCGCACCGGTGAGGGCAAGACGCTCACCTCGTCGTTGCCCGCCTACCTGAACGCGATCTCCGGTGAGGGCGTTCACGTCGTCACCACCAACGACTACCTGGCCAAACGTGACTCGGAGTGGATGGGCCGGGTCCACCGCTTCCTGGGCCTGGAGGTCAGCGTCATCGTCGCCCAGATGACCCCCGAGCAGCGACGGGAGGCCTACCGGGCGGACATCACCTACGGCACCAACAACGAGTTCGGTTTCGACTACCTGCGCGACAACATGGCGTGGAACCTGCGGGACTGCGTGCAGCGCGGCCACAACTTCGCCGTGGTCGACGAGGTGGACTCCATCCTCATCGACGAGGCCAGGACCCCGCTGATCATCTCCGGCCCGGCCGACCAGTCCTCCCGCTGGTACCAGGAGTTCGCGCGGATCGCGCCGCTGATGGAGCGGGAGAAGCACTACGAGGTCGACGAGCGCAAGCGCACCATCGGTGTGACCGAGGCCGGTGTGGAGCTGGTCGAGGACCAGCTCGGTATCGAGAACCTCTACGAGGCGGCGAACACCCCGCTCGTGGGCTACCTGAACAACGCGTTGAAGGCCAAGGAGCTGTTCAACAAGAACAAGGACTACATCGTGCGCGGCGACGACGTGATGATCGTCGACGAGTTCACCGGCCGGGTGCTCGCGGGGCGCCGGTACAACGAGGGGATGCACCAGGCCATCGAGGCCAAGGAGCGGGTCCCGATCAAGGCCGAGAACCAGACGCTGGCCACCATCACGCTGCAGAACTACTTCCGCCTCTACGACAAGCTGTCCGGGATGACCGGTACGGCGCAGACCGAGGCGGCCGAGCTGCACCAGATCTACAAGCTGGGTGTCGTCACCATCCCGACGAACCGCACGATGCAGCGGAAGGACCAGCCGGACCTGGTCTACAAGACCGAGGTGGCGAAGTTCGAGGCCGTCGCCGAGGACATCGAGGAGCGGCACCGCGAGGGGCAGCCGGTGCTGGTCGGGACGACGAGCGTCGAGCGCTCCGAACACCTCTCCAAGATCCTCACCAAGAAGGGTGTCAAGCACGAGGTCCTCAACGCCAAGCACCACGAGCGGGAGGCCGCCATCATCGCCCTCGCCGGTGTGCGGGGCGCGGTCACGGTGGCCACCAACATGGCGGGCCGGGGAACCGACATCGTGCTGGGTGGCAACCCCGACTTCATCGCGGACAAGGAACTCCGCGACCGGGGCCTGGACCCGGTGGAGACCCGGGAGGAGTACGAGGCCGCCTGGGACGCGGAGCTCGACAAGGCGAAGGCCGAGGCCGAGGCGGAGGCGGAGCTGGTCAGGGAGGCCGGCGGTCTCTACGTGCTGGGCACCGAGCGCCACGAGTCGCGGCGCATCGACAACCAGCTGCGCGGTCGGGCCGGGCGGCAGGGCGACCCGGGTGAGACGCGGTTCTACCTCTCCCTGGGCGATGAGCTGATGCGGCGCTTCAACGCCAGCATGGTCGAGATGGTGATGACCAGGCTGCGGGTGCCCGACGACGTCCCGATCGAGCACAAGATGGTGACCAGGGCGATCCGCAGCGCCCAGACCCAGGTCGAGCAGCAGAACTTCGAGATCCGGAAGAACGTCCTCAAGTACGACGAGGTGATGAACAAGCAGCGGACCGTCATCTACGCCGAGCGCCGCCGGGTGCTCGAGGGTGAGGACCTGCGCGAGCAGATCCACCACATGATGCGGGACGTCTGCACGGCCTACGTGGAGGGCGCCGCCGACGACGGCTACCCGGAGGACTGGGATCTCGAGCAGCTGTGGACCGCGCTGCGCACGCTCTACCCGGTCGGCATCGACTGGAAGGAACTGCTGGAGCAGGACGGCAAGGGGCTGACGAAGCAGGGTCTGCTCGACGCGGTGCTGGCGGACGCCGAACGCGCCTACGAGCGGCGTGAGGCGGAGATCAACGAGCTGGTCGGCGACGAGAACGCCATGCGTGAACTGGAGCGGCGGGTCCTCCTCTCCGTCCTGGACCGCAAGTGGCGCGAGCACCTCTACGAGATGGACTACCTCAAGGAGGGCATCGGCCTGCGGGCGATGGCGCAGCGGGACCCCGCGATCGAGTACCAGCGCGAGGGCTTCGACATGTTCAACGCGATGTTGGACGCGTTGAAGGAGGAATCGGTCGGTTTCCTGTTCAACATCCAGGTCGAGCCGCCGGAGGACAAGGACCGCAAACGCGCCGCCGGCGAGGGCGAGGACAAGGTCGCGGTGACCGTCAGCTCGGGTGCCGGCAGCGCGGACCCGGCCGCCACCCCCGGCCAGGCGAGGACCAACGGCAACGGCGGCCGTCGGCCAGCGGCACCCCCGCCGCCGGCGGCGGAGCAGGCGCCCGTGCCCGCGGCACTGCGAGGCAAGGGGCTGGACGGCCCGGGGCGTCAGCAGCTGAACTACTCGGGACCGGACGAGGCCGGCGCCCCCGCCAACCAGGGTGGTCGAGGCGGCGGCCGCTCGGGTGGCACCGCGAACACCGGCGGGAACCAGGCCGGCCGGAGCCAGAGCGGTAACCGGAAGGACCGCCGGGCGGCCGCGCGGGCCCAGTCGAAGCGCGACCGGCGCGGCTGACCCGGCCAACGGCGTCACCGCCGGCCCCCGTCCACGACGTGACCGGTGCGCCGTGTCCGACCGACGAGGTCGAACACGGCGCACCGCCATGTCCGCCCCACCCTGACGAAGCGGGCGACCAGTGCCTGCCGGCGATCACCCAGGGCCACCAGACCGCTGGCCTCCACCCCGGACCACTCGCCCCGCGCGTCGAGGACGGTCTGGGCGCGCAGCGAGCACAGCCGGTAGGGGGCCGCCGGTGGCGCTCCGGGACCGCCGGGGCGGAGCTCGCGGACCAGGGCTGGGGCCAGCACCGCCCGCAGCTGGCTCGCCGGCCTGCGGCGGGCGAACACCTCGACGATGACGGTCAGGGCGGGCCGCGCCACCCGGTACGCGAGCCGTTCCCCGGCGCGGGTACCACCGGGCAGGAGCACCGGTCCCTGGGCGGCCAGTGCCGCCAGGCCGCTCCGGTGCCACGCCGGTTCGTCGACCGGGGTGCCTTGCTGGGGCGGTGGCGGAAGCGGGCGCAGCGGCGGTTCGAACTCCGGCAGCGGGCGGAGGCGCAGGGCGGGCAGGACATCGGCCAGCAGCCGCTCAGCCTCGTCGCGGACGAGGCCCGGGCTCGGCGGGACCAGCAGTGACGTGCCGGCGGCGAACGAACGTTCCACGGGATCTCCCAGGTTCCGGGACACGGGACACCTGGCTGATCCCCGAGCACCACGCCTGCGGTCACCCGGCCGGGATTTTCACCTGATCAAGTGGTCCCGGTCCACCGTGCGACGTGCGGACGCGACGGTGGGGAGCGTTCTCCCCGTACCGAGCGCCGGACGCGGGCGCTGGCCACCCACCTGACCTCGGGCACGGCCAACCCGGACGACGGACGGCGGTCGTCCCACCTTGGCGCACTACCCTGGGCCGCGTGTCGTCGGATTCGTTGGTCGGCCTGGTCATGGATGTCGGCGGGGTGTTGACCGACCTCGGCGGGGTTCCGGCGTCCGAGGAGCCCCCGCTGCTGGGCGCGGTGCGGCTGTTGCGCCGCCGAGGCGTGCGGACGGCCGTGCTGTCCAACGCCCAGGGGTACCCGCCCGATGCCGGCTGGCGCGCCGACTTCGACGCCGTGGTGGTGTCCGGCGAGGTCGGGATGGGGAAGCCGGACCCGCGCGTGTACCGCCTGACCGCCGCTCGACTCGGTCTCGCCCCCTCCCGGTGCGTCTTCGTCGACGACCTCCCCCGCAACGTGCGTGGTGCCGTCGCCGTCGGCATGGTCGGGGTGCGGCACGACACCGTGGCCGCCACCCTCGAGGAACTGGACGCGCTGTTCCCGGAACGGTGAGCCGTCCCGAACTCCCCGGCGCTCGCCTCGCCCTCGGCGTCCGTCACCCGTCGTGGGTCAGGCCCCGGCGCACCAGCTCGAAGCAGAGCACCGCCGCGGCGCTCGCCACGTTGAGCGACTCGACGCCGCCGCCGAGCGGGATGCGGGTCCACCTGGTCACCTGGCGGTGCACGTCGACCGAGATCCCCTCCGTCTCGCCACCGAGCACGAAGGCCACCCGCTCGTCGGGGAGGGTCAGGTCGAACAGGGACCGGTGGGCGCTCGCCTGCATGCCCACGACCTGGTAGCCCTCGGCCGCCAGCTCCTCGACGGCACCGGCCGCGGTGGCGCACCGGAGCACCGGGGCGTGGAACGCGACGCCAGCCGATGCCTTCACCACCATCGGGTCGATCGCCGCCACGCCCCGCCGGGGCACCACGATGCCCTCCACGCCCGCCGCGGTCGCGGTGCGCAGGATCATGCCGACGTTGGCCGGTGTGGTGATGCCGTCCAACACCAGCACCGTCCTCGGCGCCGGGCCCTCCGAGAGCGCCAGGGACAGCGGACGCATCCGGCGCGCGACGACGTCCGCGAGAACCCCCTGGTCGTGGCGGCCGTTCCCGGCGAGCACCTTCACCCGTTGCGCGGTGGCGCGCTGCACGGTCACCCCACGACGCTTGGCCGCCCGCAGGATCTCACCGGCGGAGTCGCCGCTCGCGTTGGTCGCCAGCACGACCTTGTCCACGGTGAGCTCGGGGTCCGCCAACGCCTCCAGCACCGGCTTGCGGCCGTACACCGTGACGAAGCGGTCCTTCGGGGAGATGGGGGTCTGCATGGCGTCAGCATCGCAAGCCCCCGGCACCGGGGGAGGAGCAGGCCCACCGGGAGCCGCGTCCCGGCCGATCGCCAGGGCGGACGGGGCCACCCGGGCGGCTCGTCCGGCGGCGGGCCGGAGACCCGGAGGGACCGTCGCGCCACCGGCCGCTGTGCCAGGATCGAGGCATGCCCGATCGTCTCTCGGCCCTGGACGCGTCCTTCCTGTACCTGGACGACGCCACCACTCCGATGCACGTGGGCACGGTGCTGCTGCTCCAGCTGCCGCGCCGGTCATCCCGCTCCGCCGGGGCGGGGGAGGCGGCGACGCCCTCGGCCGAGTACGACTGGTTGGTCTCCCTGATCGAGCAGCGGCTCGCGTTGGTGCCCCGGTACCGGCAGAAGGTGGTGGCGGTCCCCGGCAGGTTGGCCAGGCCGGTGTGGGTCGACGACCCGGACTTCGACATCGGGTACCACGTCCGGCGGTCCGCCCTGCCCAGACCCGGCAGTGAGGAGCAGCTGAACGAGCTCGTGGCGAGGCTGATGTCCCGGCCGCTGGACCACTCCCGCCCGCTGTGGGAGATCTACCTGGTGGAGGGGCTGAGCCGCAACCGGGTCGCGGTCATCACCAAGACGCACAACGCGGTCGTCGACGGGGTCGCCGGGGTGGACATCGGCCAGGTCCTCCTCCGGTCGAGCCGTCGTCCTCCCCAGCAGGACCCGGAGCTGTGGATGCCGGAGCCGCAACCCTCGGGTTCCCAGCTCGTCCTCGACGCGGCGTGGGAGGCGGTCCGCCAGCCGGGTGAGGCGGTGGAGAACGCCCGCCTGGCCGCGCTCGACCTCGCCGCCACCGCGCGGAAGCTGGTGGGCGCGGTCACCGGCGTCGCCTCCGCGTTGCGGACGGCGGTGCGTCCCCCGCCGGCGGGCCCGCTCAACGTCGCGATCTCCAGCCAGCGCCGGTACGCCGTCGCGCGTACCTCGTTGACCGACTACCGCAGCGTGCGGCAGCGGCACGGTGGCACCGTCAACGACGTGGTGCTCGCAGTGGTGGCCGGCGCGCTCCGCAACTGGTTGCTGTCGAGGGGGGAGGCGGTCTCCGCGTCGACGACGGTGCGGGCGATGGTGCCGCTCTCGGTTCGGACGGTGGCAGCGGAGGCGTCCGGGCGGGTGACCGAGGGGGCGTGGCACCAGGACCCGGGGGCGGGACAGGTGTCCGCCTACCTGGTGAACCTGCCCGTCGGTGAGAGCAGCCCGCTGGTGCGGCTGCACCAGGTCAGCCACGAGATGCGGGCCCACCAGGAGTCGGGGCAGTCGGTCGCGGCGAACGCGCTGGTCCGGTTGTCGGGGTTCGCCCCGCCGACGCTGCACGCGCTCGGGGCCCGGGCGGCGAACTCCTTCTCCCAACGCCTGTTCAACGTCATGGTGACGAACGTCCCGGGGCCCCAGGTGCCGCTGTACGCGGGAGGGGCGAGAATGCGGGAGATGTTCCCCGTGGTGCCGCTCGCGAAGAACCAGGCGCTGTCGGTGGGAGTGACGTCCTACGATGGCGGTGTCTACTACGGTCTCAACGGCGACCGGGACGCCATGTTCGACGTGGATGTGCTGGCTGGGATGATCAACGAGTCGGTCGAGGAACTGGTCGGGACGGTGGGTGCTGCGTGAGGGTCTACGTTCCGGTCACGGTGACGATGTTGCGGAGCCTGGTCGACACCGGTGAGCTACGGGCGATCAGCGGGACGGCGTTCGCTCTGACCCCGATGCTCCGGGAGTCCTACGCCTCGGGTTCCACGGACGAACTCGAGTACGCCGCGATGCTGGAGGCGGCCCGCGCCTCGCTGCGGTTGCTCGCGGCGGAGTGGGCCGAGGACCAGAAGACCCCGGCTCGTCGCGGGGTGGTGGCGGCTGACGTCGAGGACGTCCGGCTGCGGCCGGACCTGGACGCCGCGGTCGTCCGACTGGCCGGGCCGGTGACCTCCGCCGAGGTGGCCGCCGTGCACCTCGACGACCCCGCCGCCGAGGACGCGGTGCGCACCGCCGCCGAGGTGGTCGACGCCGCCGACCTGGGTGACGACGACGCGGAGTTCCAGATCGGCGAGGCGGAGGACCACGAACTCGCCTGGTACGCCCCGCAGGAGCTGCCCTTCCTGCTGGAGCTGATGGAGCCCTGAGGCAGGGCGGTTCACCCGCCGCCGCCAGGGGCGCCGGCGTCCCGCGCGCGTCCTCCGTCCGTCACCCGCCCCCCGCCTCCTGGCGCCGTCGAGGGGCGGCTCCCGGCATGCCGCGCCGGGTTCACCACGTCGTTCACGAAGCCGTCGGTCGCTCCGCTGACGTCCTCCGCACCCCGACGTGCCGTCGCCGGACCGACGGTCACGAGGCGGTCTCCGTGCCACCATGGAGGCAGGGATCGAGCAGAACCGGCCGGCGGCCGGGACAGCGCCCGCGCCCCAGCAGCCGGTGCGCCACCAGGCGAGGAGGCGAGTCACCCGATGGACGCCGTGACGTCACCACCAACCCCCTACAACGAGCCGGTCCGCAGCTACGCTCCCGGCACCGAGGAGCGGGAGAGCCTGCGGCGGAGACTGGCTGAGCTGGGCGGCACCCGCCACGAGCTCACGCAGACCATCGGCGGGGTCCAGCGCCTGGCTGGGGGGAAGTCCTTCGACGTGGTGCGGCCGCACGACCACTCCCAGGTCCTGGGGGTGAGCGCCGAGGCGACCCGGGAGGACGTGGCGGAGGCGGTCCGCGCGGCCAAGGACGCGTCGGGCGCCTGGGCGGAGACCTCCTACGACGAGCGTGCCGCGGTGTTCCTGCGTGCGGCGGACCTGCTGGCCGGCCCCTGGCGGGACACCATCAACGGCGCGACGATGCTCGGGCAGTCCAAGTCGGTCCAGCAGGCCGAGATCGACGCGGCCTGCGAGTTGATCGACTTCCTCCGGTTCAACGCGCACTACGGCCGACGCATCCTGGCCGAACAACCGAGGTCGACACCCGGGGTGTGGAACCGGCTCGAGTACCGTCCCCTGGACGGGTTCGTGACGGCGATCACGCCGTTCAACTTCACCGCGATCGCGGGCAACCTGCCGACGGCGCCCGCCCTGATGGGCAACACGGTGGTCTGGAAGCCCACGCCCACCCAGCAGCTCGCCGCGCACTTCACGATGCGGGTGTTGGAGGCGGCCGGCCTGCCCCCGGGCGTGATCAACCTGGTGACGGGGCGCGGGGAGGCGGTCAGCGAGGTCGCGCTCACCGACCCGGGTCTCGGGGGCCTGCACTTCACCGGATCGACCGGTACGTTCCGCATGCTCTGGCGGACGATCGGCGAGCACCTGGACACCTACCGCGCGTACCCGCGCATCGTCGGCGAGACCGGCGGCAAGGACTTCGTGGTCGCGCACTCCTCCGCTGACCCAGCCGCCCTGGTGACGGCCCTCGTCCGGGGTGCGTTCGAGTACCAGGGGCAGAAGTGTTCCGCGGTGTCCCGCGCCTACCTGCCCCGGTCGTTGTGGGAGTCGGGTCTCCGGGAGGAGCTGGCGGACGTGACGAGGACGATCCGCTACGGCGACATCAGCGACTTCTCGAACTTCGGTGGGGCGGTGATCGACGCCCGCGCGTTCGCCAAGCACCGGGCGCTGTTCGACCGGGTGGCCGACGATCCCTCGGTCGACGTCCTCGTGGGAGGTGGGACCGACGACTCGGTCGGCTACTTCGTCGAGCCCACGGTCCTGGTCGGGACCGACCCGGGGCACGAGGTGTTCGCCACCGAGTACTTCGGCCCGATCCTCGCGGTCCACGTCTACGAGGACGGTGACTACTCGCGCGTGCTGGACCTCGTCGACGAGGCCAGCCCCTACGCCCTCACGGGCGCCGTCTTCGCCACCGACCGCTCGGCGGTGGAGCAGGCGCACCGGCGACTGCGGTTCACCGCCGGCAACTTCTACGTCAACGACAAGCCCACCGGTTCGGTGGTCAGCCAGCAGCCCTTCGGCGGGTCCCGGTCCTCGGGGACGAACGACAAGGCGGGTTCCGTCTTCAACCTGGTCAGGTGGACCAGCCCGCGCTCGGTCAAGGAGACCTTCGTGCCTCCCACCGACCACCGGTACCCGCACATGGGCTGAGCCCGTCCGCCCCACCGTCGAGTGACGGGAGGGGGCGTCCCCCCGGGTGGAGACCTAGCCTGGGACGGCCAGCGGGATCGTTGGTGGCCGGCCCCAGCGCTGGTGAGGACCCTGGAGGACGCCGTGAGCCGGATCGCCCGGGTGGTCGGACCAGCCCTGCTCGTCCTGGCGGTCGCCGCGTGCGCCGGCCGGTCCGAACCGGGTCGACACCACTCGCTGTCGGAGCTCGTCGAAGCGACGGTGGCCGCCGTCGAGGAGGCCGGCAGCGCGCGGGTGGGCGTCACGGTCGGCCGCAGCGCGGATGTGCCGCCGCTGAGCGGCGACTGCCTGGTGGTCTACGCGGATCGGGAACCCGGGGTCGACTGCTTCGTCCTGGGGGGTACCGAGACAGGAAGCAGCCAGGACCGGTTCCTCGCCGTCGGGGACGGGGTGTTCGTCGAGACGGCGGAGATCGCCAGGGATCCGCACCGCCCACCCTGGCTGGCGCTCGGCCCTGGCGGGCAGTACGAGGGCCTGGCGACCACCGCCGAGCTGGTGCGGCGCGCGGTCTCGCCCGTCGGTGTGCTGCCACCCGGTGGTGACCTCGTGGCGGTGGTGGCGGAGGACGGCGACGACCCCGTGCTGCGGTACACGGTGGAGGTCGACCCGGCCTCGGCGGTGGCGGCCGCGCGCGACGAGGCGGACCGCGCCCACTACCGGGCGCTGACCGATCACGGGGTGCCCCGCGTCGTCGTCGACCTCTGGGTGGACGTCGAGGGCCTGCCGACCAGAGCCGAGGTCCGCGCCGTCACGGCTGACGGCGCCGAGCACGTGACCGAGGCGGTCTTCTCCCGGTGGGGGGAGGAGCGGGTGGCCCTCGAGCCACCGCCGGCGAGCGAGGTGGCGGAGGCTCGACGAGGGTGAGGGCCGCCCGAGGCCCGAGGCGGGATCGGGAGCGGGTGGGAACGGTCGAACGCCCGGCCGGATGATCCGGCCGGGCGTTCGGCATGTGGTCGCGGCGGCGGAACCGCCGTCCCGGGGCGCGAGACGCGGTCTCCCGGTTCCGGCGTCAGCCGGTCGGGGCGCCGGAGGGCACCTCCAGGTCGTTCGCGCTCACCGTCTCCTCCTCGGCCGGGACGGTGATGTCCACCGGCTCGCCCCAACCCGAGTAGGTGACGATCGTGGTGGTCGCCTGGTCCTCGGCGCCGGGGATCTCCTGGTCGAGGACGACCTGGACCGGCAGGTCGGCGTCGTTCAGCCAGATCTGCTGCTCGATGGTGTCGACACCCTGCTGCGCGAGCATCTGCATGGCCTGCGCCTGCATCTCGTCCTGCACGAGCTCGCCGGCCCTGGCCACGTCGAGGCTGACGGTGTAGCGGGTGGCCTGCTGGCCGTTGACCTCCTCCTCCGCGCTGTCCACGATGGAAAGGGCGTCCTCGGCCTCCTGCAACATCGCCATCGGGTTGCCCGAGGCCGCCGCCTGCTGGCCGAGCATCTGGAACATCGCCCCGGCGCCCGCGGCCTCCTCGTTCGGGTCGATCTTCAACCAGCTCTTGCCGGGCTCGAACTCCTGCCCCAGGTTGAGGTACATGATCTGGCCCACCTGCACGGACCGCACGGGGCTGGGGGAGTCGGGGACGTCCATGCTCGTGGAGCTGTCGACGGCTCCGCCGTCCTGGTACTCCATGACCCCCTCGCCGCTGATGCTCGCGCCGGCGGCCTCGCCCTCGTAGGAGAGGGTGACGGTTCCCTCGGCCATCATGGCCTCGTTCATCCGGGTCATGAGTTCCCCGGCGTCGCCGTGCTCACCGGAGCCCTCGGCGTCGCCGCCCTCCGCCTCCTGGGACGAGCCGGGAGTGGTGTCCTCCGCGGTGTCCTCCGCGTTCCCGCAACCTGCGGCCACCCCGGCCAGGGCGACGGCGAAGGCGGCGATCGTCGTCTTGCGCACTGAGAATCTCTTCCTCTCACTCCACCCGAGTGCTCTTCGTCGCCCGAGTCTTCCGAGATGGACGTACCGCGAGGGCAACGGGTTCCCACCGTCACACGATTACGTTGGTGGTTTTCCCACTTGGGTGAAGATCCAAACATGTTTCATCACGCGGAGTACGTGCGTCGGCCGCAACTCACCCTTCCGTGTCCTGGCCAGCGCGGGAGAGCAGCAATCGGCGGAGTGAGTCGAGCCTGCCCTGGGAGCCGTCCCCCTCCTCGACGTGCCGGTCGAGGTGGCAGCCGGGGTCCTCGGGGGCGCCGAGGTGGCCGCAGTGCGGGGGGCACTCCTCCGCCGCCTCGGCCAGGCCGGGGAACGCCGAGACGACGTCGTCCGCGCTGATGTGGGCGAGACCGAAGGACCTGATCCCGGGGGTGTCGACGACCCAGCCGCCGCCTTCGAGCGGCAGCGCCACCGCCGAGGTCGAGGTGTGCCGCCCCTTCCCCACCGAGCTGACCTCGCCCGTCGCCCGGCGGGCGCTGGGCACCAGGTGGTTCACCAGTGTCGACTTCCCCACCCCGGAGTGCCCCACCAGGGCGGAGACCCGGCCGGCCAGCCTCGACCGCAGCTCCGCCGGCTCGGTGTCGTGGCGGGTGACCACGACGGGCAGGTCGAGGCCCTCGTAGCCGGACAGGATGGAGTCCGGGGAGGCAAGGTCCGACTTGGTCAGGCACAGCACCGGTTCGAGCCCGCCCGCGTAGGCGGCGACGAGGCAACGGTCGATGAACCCGAGCCGGGGCGGTGGGTCGGCGAGGGCGGTGACGATGACGAGCTGGTGCGCGTTGGCCACCACGACCCGTTCGTAGGGATCGGTGTCGTCCGCGGTCCGCCGCAGCACGCTTTCCCGGTCGGAGACCCGGACGATCCTGGCCAGCGTGTCGGCGGCTCCGCTGGTGTCGCCGACCAGGCTGACGCGGTCCCCCACCACCACCGGCGTGCGTCCCAGTTCCCTGGCGCGCATCGCCGTGACGAGCTGGTCCGGATCAGCGTCCAGCGCGCAGGTCCACCGGCCCCGGTCCACACCGACGACCAGCGCCGCCACCGCGTCGGCGTGGTCGGGCCGCCGCTTGCTGCGCGGCCGCGACCCGCGCCGGTTCGGACGTACCCGGACGTCGGACTCGTCGAGCTCCCGCCAGCTGCGGCGGCTCACCCGACCACACCCTCCGTCCGCTCGGCGTCGGAGACGCCGGCTCCCCCGCCGAGCATGGCCGCCCACATGCCGGGGAAGTCGGGGATCGTCTTGCTCGTCGTGCCGATGTCCTCCACGGAGACCCCGGGCACCCGGAGGCCGATCACGGCGCCCGCGGTGGCCATGCGGTGGTCGGCGTAGGAGCGCCACCGCCCGCCGTGCAGGGGCGCCGGTTCGATCACCAACCCGTCCTCGGTCTCCCTGGCGCGCCCCCCGAGCCCGTTGATCTCGCTCACCAGCGCGGCGAGCCGGTCGGTCTCGTGGCCTCGGAGGTGCGCGACTCCCCGGATCCGGGAAGGGGTGTCCGCCAGGGCCGCCACGGCCGCGACGGTCGGGGTCAGTTCCCCGACCTCGTGCAGGTCGGCGTCGATGCCGACGAGGCGGTCCGGTCCGGTCACCGTGACTCCCCGGTCGTCCAGGACGACCTCGGCGCCCATCTCGGCCAACAGCCCCCGGAACACGTCACCCGGCTGGTGGGTCGCGGACGGCCAGTGGGCGACGGTCACGCGGCCACCGGTGACCGCGCCGGCGGCGAGGAACGGGGTGGCGTTGGAGAGGTCGGGTTCGATCTCCCACGTCCGCGCCCCGATCGGACCGGGCTCCACCCGCCACACGTCCGGCGTCCCGTCGTCCACGGTCACGCCAGCCTCGCGCAGCGCGGCCACGGTCATCACGACGTGGGGCATCGACGGCACCGGGGGGCCCGCGTGGCGGATCGTGACCCCGCGGTCGTAGCGGGCACCGGCGAGGAGCAGTCCCGAGACGAACTGGGAGGAGGCGGAGGCGTCGATGGTGACCTCACCGCCCGGCAGGTGACCGGTGGCGTTCAGGGTGAAGGGCAACCGGTCGCCCGCCACCTCGGCGCCGAGGTCGCGCAGCGCCGTCAGCACGGTCGTCATCGGGCGGACCCGGGCCCCCGGGTCGCCGTCGAAGTGGACGGGACCGTCGGCGAGGACCGCGGCAGCGGGGACGAAGCGCATCACCGTCCCCGCGAGGCCGCAGTCGATGCGCGCGCCTCCGTGCAGCGGACCCCCGGTGACCTCCCAGTCCCCGTCGTCGAGGTCGCGCACACCGATGCCCAGCGACCGCAACGCGTCCGCCATCAGGGTGGTGTCCCGGCTCCGCAGCGGGTTCCGCAGCACCGAGACCCCCTCCGCGAGGGCGGCCAGCAGCAGTGCGCGGTTGGTCAACGACTTCGAGCCGGGAACCGAGACGGTCGCACCGACGGGTCCTGCCGCGCTCGGCGCGGGCCACAGTTCTGCCATGACCCGATAATCCCGCACCACCCCTTCCCCGACCTCGACCGGCACCGGTGAGGCCTCGCCGGGCGGAGTTCCGCCGGACCGGTGCCCGGGCAGGGGAGGGGACGTCACCGGAAGGGGGTGAGCTGACCTGGAGGTGGAGGCACCCGCCTTCACTCGTTCAGGGAAGCCTCCGTCACGCAGTGCCATGAAGTTGCGACACGAACCGCCATTGACCCTGGTCATTGGCCCTGCGAGCACGAGAGCCCTGCGTACCGTTGGACGCGGAGGGGGTGCTTCGACGTCGTTCCGACCCGTGGTGGGAACGACGAAAGGGGAACAGCGTGTGCGGAAGGTATGCCTCGACGCGGAAGCCGGCCCAGTTGGCGCGGGAGTTCGACGCGGTGGACGTCACCGGGGGCGACGCGCCCGGTCCCGACTACAACATCCAACCGACCCACCCGGTGTTAGTCATCACCGGAGATCACCCGAACGAGTGGAATCGGTCGGTGGGGGGCCACCGGGCGGGACGCATCGTCCGGGTGATGACGTGGGGGCTGGTGCCACGCTGGGCGAAGGACCCGGCCATCGGTTCCAGGATGTTCGCCGCGCGTGTCGAGACGGTGGCGGACAAGCCGGCGTTCCGCGACGCCGCCGCCGCCCGCCGCTGCCTGCTCCCGGCCGACGGCTGGTACGAGTGGGTGCGGGGGCCGGGCCGGAAGTACCCCTTCTACTCCACGCGTTATGACGGGTCGGCGCTGGCGATCGCGGGCATCTGGTCCTCGTGGAGCGATCCGGAGCCGGGATCCACCCGCCGACTGGACACCTGCGCGGTGCTGACCACACCCGCGGTCGGACCCCTCGCCGCCATCGGCGAGCGGATGCCCCTGCTGCTGCCACCCTCGGCCTGGGATCGGTGGCTGGACACGACCGCTGACGTGGACACCGTCTCCGACCTGATGGTCCCCCCGCCGGCGGCGGAGCTGACCGCCATCGAGGTGCGGCCGGTGTCCCGCGAGGTCAACCGAGCCCAACACCACGGCCCCCGGCTCACCAGGCGCTTCGACTGGACCAGCGTGACCCCCGACTTGGACACCTCGGCACTCCTTCGGCAAGGATGATCCCCGGACCCACCGGCGACACCGGGGCGGCGCGGCCCCTCCCGTCGCCGGGACAGCGACGCGGGGAGACGAATCGCCGATGTGCGGTAGGTACGCGATCAGCCTGGATCCGGCGCGACTGGCCGCCGAGTTCGACGCGGTGGACGGTGCGGAGGGAGCCGTGGGACCGGATCACAACGTGACGCCCACCCGCCTCATCCCGATCATCGTCGAGCGGTTCCCCGTCGGGGCGGACTCCGAGGACCGCAGGCCCGCGCCGGTGCGTTCGGTGCGGGCCGTGCGCTGGGGGCTCGTCCCCCCGTGGGCACCGGATCTGACCAGCGGACCGCCCATGATCAACGCCCGTGCGGAGACCATCACCGAGAAACCCGCCTACCGGCAGGCGGTGCGCCGCCGCCGGTGCCTCGTCCCCGCCACCGGGTGGTACGAGTGGCAGCCCAACGAGTCCGGGAAGCAGCCGTTCCTCAGCGTTCGGCGGGACGGGCGCCCACTGGCGATGGCGGCGGTCTTCTCCACCTGGTGGCCCAAGGACCAGCCCAAGGAGAACACCGCACCGGTGGTGAGCTGCGCGGTGGTGACCACCGAGGCCCAGGGCGAGTTCGCCCGGGTGCACCACCGGATGCCCCTGGTGCTCGGTCGGGAGCACTGGGAGGAATGGCTCGACCCCGGGGCGGAGGAAGTCCGTCACCTGCTCGACGACCCGGCCGTCGTTCCGCTGGACGAGTTGACGATGTACCCGGTGTCCAAGGAGGTCAACAGCATGCGCAACAACGGTCCGCACCTGGTGGATCCGGTCGAGCTGGAGGACCGCGAGCCACCGTCGCCGGCTCCTACCCTGTTCGAGGCCTGACCTCCGTGCCGGCCATGGAGGTGGAGACGCCGGTCGGCACCGCCCGGGTCGAGGTGCACGGCGCGGCCCAGGACCGGGGCGTCCTGCTGCTCGGCCACGGTGCGGGGGGCGGTACCGACAGCCCTGACCTGGTCACGGCCACGCGAGCGGCGGTGGACGCGGGGGTGCACGTGGCGGCGGTCGAACAGCCCTACCGGGTGGCCGGTCGTCGGGCGCCCGCTCCGGCCCGGCAGCTGGACGCCGCCTGGCTGGCCGTCGCCTCCGCGCTGGCGAGCGACCGCTTCCCGGAGCTGCCGCTGTTGTTCGGTGGGCGCTCGTCGGGGGCGCGCGTGGCCTGCCGCACGGCGGGTGCGGGGGGCGCGGAGGCGGTGTTGTGCCTGGCCTTCCCGGTGCATCCCCCCGGGAAGCCGGAGAAGCACCGGCTGGCGGAACTGGACGGGGTCGACGTCCCGGTGCTGGTGGTCCAGGGCGCGAGTGACCCCTTCGGCCGTCCCGAACCGGCTCCGCACCGGCAGGTGGTCCTGGTGGCGGGCAACCATTCGTTGCGGGGGGAGCAGGACCTGGTGTACCGGGCGGTCCACGAGTGGCTCGACCGGGTGCTCCGCCCCCTCGACCTCTCGGACTCGACCGCCTGAGCTCGCCCGCGCCCCCGGCACGGGGACGGGTGCCCGTCAGGCGCAGAGCGCGGCGACGGTGCCGTTGGTCAGCCTCACCAGGTCCGCCGGGGCGAGTTCGATCTCCAGGCCGCGGCGGCCACCGCTGCAGAAGATGGTCTCGAACCGTTCGGCGGAGGCGTCCAGCACCAGCGGAAGGCGCTTGCGCTGCCCGAGCGGCGAGATGCCACCGGCGACGTACCCGGTGGCCCGCTCGGCGTCGACCACCTCGGCCAGCCGTGCCCTCTTCACCCCCACGGCGGCCGCGAGCGCCTTGAGGTCCAGCTGCCTGGTCACCGGGATGACCCCCACCAGCAGGGTCCCCGCCGAGTCCGCCACCAACGTCTTGAACACCCGCTCGGGCGCGACCCCCAAGGCCTCGGCCGCTTCCAGGCCGTAGGACTCGTGCCTGGGGTCGTGGTCGTAGCCGTGGAGGGTGTGCGGCACGCCCCGCCTGCTCACCAGCGTGGTCGCCGGTGTCCCGTGTCCCGCCATGCCGGAAGGATAGGCGGGCCGGCCGAAGGGAGGACCGGGTGACCGCGGGCACCCCGGGAATGCGAGCGGCGTGGGACGCGTTGTGCGCGACGTGGTCACAGATGTCGTAACGCGCGAAAGCGGGCACGACGACGTAGGGTTGGCGGCGGTCGCCGGCCAGCGTGGTCGGCCCACGTCGAGGGTGACCGCCGGGCTGTCCGCGCGGCGGGGAAGGAGGCCGGTGACCGGAAGGTCCGAAGCCGGACGCCCCGCTGGTGAGGGCACGTCCTCGCAGGGTGGGGACCAGCCGGCGGAGAGCGCCGCCGAACGGGCGGCGCGGTTCGAACGGGACGCCATGCCGCTGCTCGACCAGCTCTACGGCGCGGCCCTGCGGATGACCAGGAACGCCGCCGACGCCGAGGACCTCGTCCAGGAGACCTTCCTCAAGGCCTACGCCGCCTTCGAGTCGTTCGCCTCCGGCACGAACCTGAAGGCGTGGTTGTACCGCATCCTGACCAACACCTACATCAACGGCTACCGCAAGAAGCAGCGGCAGCCCCAGCAACAGCCGACCGACGAGATCGCGGACTGGCAGCTGGCCCAGGCCGAGAGCCACACCTCGCAGGGGCTGCGCTCCGCCGAGGTGGAGGCGCTGGACCGGTTGCCGGACACCGCGGTCAAGGCGGCGTTGCAGGAGCTCGCCGAGGACTTCCGGATGGCCGTCTACCTCGCGGATGTCGAGGGCTTCTCCTACAAGGAGATCGCGGAGATCATGGGAACACCGATCGGAACAGTGATGTCCCGACTCCACCGAGGCCGGGCACAGCTGCGCGAGCTGCTCACGGACGTGGCGAGGGACCGTGGATTTCTCCGTTCGGGGCAGCGGGAGGTGACTGGCTCGTGAGTTGTGGCGACGCGACGACCCCGTGTCACGAGGTCCTGGGTGAGCTGTGGCTGTACCTCGACCACGAGTGCGACGAGAAGCGCCGGGAGGTGCTGCAACGGCACCTGGACGAGTGCGGGCGTTGCCTCGAGCACTTCGGGATCGAGGAACACCTGAAGGAGCTGTTGGCCCGCAAGTGCGGTAATGAGCAGGCCTCGGCCGACTTCAAGGAGCGGCTGCGCGCCTCCATCAGGGAGACGGTGCTCGCACAGGCGGAGGTGACGGTGGAGCCCGCGGCGGGCGGGGCCCGAACCGTGGAGGTCACCCTCACCAACCAGCGGGTGGACGAGGAGGCCTGACCGGCCCGGACGGCATGTCGAACGGCGACGGGGGCCCGGAGCACGCGCTCCGGGCCCCCGTCGTCGGCCTCAGGAGTTGGGCCGCTTGCCGTGGTTGGCCTTGTTCTTCTTCCGGTCACGCTTCTTGCGCGCACGCTTTCCCATGCGTTCCTCCTTCGTGGGGCCTCCACACGCCTCGCCGTGGTGGAGGAGCGACCGGTACCGCCAGGCGGAGCCGGGCGCAGGTCTACCCGTCAGTCTGACACCTGGCCCCGGATGGGCCGGCCGGGGGTTGGCCCGCGGTGATCCCCGGCCGGCCGAACCGCGGCCCGGGCGGTGTGGGGGCACGCGGGCCGCCGCGCCGACCTGGCGGAGCGGGAGCCGACCCCGCACCGGTGGGTGGGGGTGCGGGAGGGCCGAGGTGGGTAACCCGGTCCCAACGCCCGAGGCGGGCGGTCCGGGCCGAGCGTGGCGTGGCCAGGGGCGTGGTTGGATGGTCGGAGGGGACCTCCGAGCGAAGGCGGGACGGTATGGCCGAGGAGATTCGGGCCGAGATCGTGGGAAACGTGCTCCAGGTGCTGGCCACCGAGGGGCAGGCGGTCGACGACGGGGACACCCTCGTGCTCCTCGAGTCGATGAAGATGGAGATCCCGGTGCTCACGGAGATCGCGGGGACCCTCTCCCGGTTGGCGGTCGCCGAGGGAGACGTGGTCCAGGAGGGCGACCTGATCGCCGTCGTCGAGTGACGGGACGACCGTGACCGGAACCTTCTTCCTCGGACGGGGTGGTGGCCTTGTCCACGCTCAGTGACCTGCTCGCCGAACACACGACCCTGTCGGACGGAGTCGTGGACCACCTGCAGATGGTGGTGGCGGAGTGGCAGCTGCTGTCCGACCTCTCCTTCGCGGACTTCCTGCTGTGGACCCCGGTGGAGAACGCCGACGGCGAGGTCGACGACGGCCGGTTCCTGTGCGTGGCGCAGGCCCGGCCCACCACGGCGCCGACGGCGCACCCCGAGGACCTCGTGGGCGGCGTCGTCACCTCCGTCGAGCACCCCCAGCTCCGGCGAGCCGTCCTCGACGGGCGCATCTGCCGGGAGGAGGAGCCGAAATGGCACCTCGGGGTGCCCGTGCGCCGGGAGACGATCCCGGTCCGGTACGGCAACCGGGTGGTCGCCGTGTTGAGCCGGGACACGAACCTGGCGATGCCGAGGGTCCCGAGCCCGTTGGAGATCTCCTACCTGGGCAGTGCCTCGGACCTGTGCCAGATGGTGGCCGACGGGAGTTTCCCCACGAGCGAGCCGGCCCCCGACGTGCACACCAGTCCCCGGGTCGGCGACGGTCTGATCAGGCTCGACGCCACCGGATCGGCGGTGTTCGCGAGCCCGAACGCCCTGTCGGCCTACCACCGGATGGGACACGCGGCCGACCTCCTGGGCACCCAGCTCGCGCCGCTGACCCGGGCGTTGATCTCCGATCCCTTCGACGCGACGGAGGTCGCCCAGCGCATCAGGCTGGCCGTTGACGGCCAGCCGAGCATGCGGATGGAGGCGGAGGCCCGAGGTGCCACCGTGCTCTTCCGCGCGTTGCCGCTGCGGCCCCGAGGGCAGGCGGCGGGAGCGCTGGTGCTGGTGCGTGACGTGACCGACCTGAAGCGGCGGGATCGGGCCCTGATGTCGAAGGACGCCACGATCCGTGAGATCCACCACCGGGTGAAGAACAACCTCCAGACCGTCGCCGCCCTGCTGCGCCTCCAGTCGAGGAGGATGTCCACGCCGGAGGCGCGGCAGGCGCTCCAGGAGTCGATGCGCCGTGTGACGTCGATCGCGTTGGTGCACGAAACCCTGTCGATGTCGGTGGACGAGAGGGTTGATCTCGACGACGTGATCGACCGGGTCATCCCGATGATGAGCGACGTCGCGGCCGCGGAGAGCCGGGTGGCGGTCCGCCGGGACGGCCGGTTCGGCGTCGTCCCGGCCGAACTGGCGACCCCGTTGGTGATGGTGCTGACCGAGCTGGTGCAGAACGCGATCGAGCACGCGTTCAGCCGTGGGCAGCGCGGCGACGTCTCGTTGTCGGCGAGCCGGTCGGCGAAGTGGTTGGACGTGCTGGTCAACGACAACGGCAGGGGACTACCGGCCGGCTTCTCCCTCGAACGCGCCGACGGGCTCGGACTCCAGATCGTGCGCACGTTGGTGGACTCCGAGCTCCAGGGGTCGCTGAGCCTGCGACGAGGTGAGCCGGTGGGGACGCAGGCGGTCCTGCGTGTTCCGCTCAAGCGCCGCCGTTGATGGCCGGGGCTCCTCCGGATGGCGGAGATCATTCCGCTGTCCGGGGTGACATCCCGCTACTGGGGGAACGGGCGGCGCGCCGGGGTGGGACGTCGCTCCGATGTTCGGTCCGACGTTTGTCGGGCACTCGGAATCGTCTCGATTCCCGTCGCGCATGACGGGTTCGGAGGAAGGGAAATGCCCCGAACATGAAAACGCCGAGAGCTCGGGGGCTCTCGGCGTGATCAGAGGGTTCGCGCGGCTCAGGCGTTGCTCCGTGCGCGGGTCCGGGCATTGCGCCGCTTCAGCGCGCGTCGCTCGTCCTCGCTCATTCCGCCCCAGACGCCTGCGTCCTGCCCGCTCTCCAAAGCCCAGGTCAGGCACTCGGAGGACACCGGGCACCGTCGGCAGACGGCCTTCGCCTCGGCGATCTGCAGGAGGGCGGGACCGCTGTTGCCCACGGGGAAGAACAGCTCAGGGTCCTCGTCACGGCAGGCCGCGCGGTGGCGCCAGTCCATTGTTACGTGCTCCTCGCTAGGCGCGATGCAACGCGCCGGTCGTTGTTCGGGGGTAAGTGTGGCGGGTGCTTGTGAAGGCTTTCACGTGCCTTGCCTTGTGAATGCTTTCACGAACTGGCGCAATGTCAAGGGGTTAGATCCAATCAGGTGAGGCAGCTCACCTGTAAGATCAAATTTGATCACGCTGAGTAGCTACGGGTGCGGCCAAGTCGGGGAGCTCGCTGGCCGAACCACACCCTATGGCGGTATGACACTCGCGCCCGTTGTGATTGCCCGGGAATCAGACTACTACCTGTAGGGCGTTTCGTGTTGCGGAGAACTCGATTGTGGTGTGGTGACCGAGGAAGTCGCCGTCGACCTGGAGCCCCGTCGGCCTCGCGCAGCGCACCACGACCGAGGGCACGTCGTCCACCCGCAACACCGCGCGTCCCTTGGGTTCCCGCGACGAACTGACCACCTGCCCGAGGTGTCGGAGCACGGTCGGCAGCGCGGTGGAACGAAGACCGAAGACTCCCAGGCCGCCGTCGAAGGACGCCCCGGGGTTCACGTGCAGCGGCCGGCGACCGAGGTAGGTCCAGGGGTCGGTGTTCGACACGAACGCCAGGTGGAGACCGGTGACCGGTTCCCGACCGGGGAGCGTCGCGGTCAACAGGGGGCGGCGACCGACGAGCCGGAAGTAGTTCGCCACGGCGATGCGCACGTAACGGGCGGCACTCGCCTCGCGGCCCCGCGCGCGCAGGCGCTCGACGCCGGCGATCACGTCGGCGTCCCAGCCCACCCCCGCGTTGAACGTGAACCACCTGCCGTTGGCCCGGCCGAGGCCCACCCGTCGGGACCGCCCCTCCTCGATCGCGGTGAGCAGCTGGTGCGTCGCCTCCACCGGATCCCTGGGCATGCCCAGCGCACGGGCGAACACGTTGCCCATGCCACCGGGAACCACGCCCAGCGCGGGGACGTCGTCCCGAACACCCCGGCGCAACAGACCGTTGACCACCTCGTTCACCGTGCCGTCACCGCCGAGGGCCACGACTAGATCCACGCCGTCATCCATGGCCCTCGCGGCGGCGTCCGCGGCGTGCCCCCGGTAGTCCGTCTCGGCGACCTCCAGCCGGACGGTGCTCGCCAGTGCGTGCGCGAGCACGTCCCGAACCCCGGACGTCGTGGAGGTGGCCTGCGGGTTGACCACGAGGAGCGCGCGCACGCATCGCAGGGTAGGCCAGCCCGTCGCGTGATCGCGCGTCGCCTGGCCGGGCGATCCCCAGCGCGCCCCGTGATCGCCACGCGTCCCGCGCGTCACGGGCGGCCGCGCCACGTCGACCTCGAGCTGGTCGGGGTTATCATCGGCGTTCGGAACTCCCGCCCCCCATCCCGTGAGGTGTCCCCGTGCGCTCCGAGTCGCCGCCGCGGTCCGTCCGACTCGCCGGACTTCTCGTCGCCCTCCAGGGGCTCGGGGGTCTCGGCTTCGTCGCGGTCTTCCTCACCAGGGAGATCGGCGGCGTCGGGCAGGAGACCGGCGGGAGCGGGTTCGGCCACGTCGCCTACTTCAGCCTGCTCAGCGTCGGCGTGCTCGCCATCGCCGCCGGGCTGCTGCGCGGTAAGCCGTGGGCCAGGACACCGGCGCTGTTCGTGCAGATCCTGCTGTTCGCGGTCGCCTGGTACGCCTTCGGCCCCTCCGAACAGCGGCTCGCCGGCGTCGCCCTCGGCGCCGTCTGCGTGGCGACCTTCGTCGCGCTGTGCACCATCAGGGCCCGCCTCTGGTCGGTCAACCTGACCGAGGAGGAGCTGGCACGGCGGGCCGGAGAGCCTCTCCCCGCCGGGGCCGGGCCGGGGGACGATCGTCCCGAGAACTCCTGACCTCGTCGACCCGACCGTCGAACCCGATCACGGACGCCGGAAGGACCTCTGATGCGTTTCCGAGAGGCGAACTCCGCCGACTGGCCCAACATCTGGCCGATCTGGCACCGGATCGTGGCCGAGGGCGAGACCTACATGCTGCCCGACGTCGGCCAGGACGAGGCGGCGAGCTACTGGATGCTCCCCCCGCCGGCGAAGGTGTTCGTGCTCGAGGAGGACGGCGGGCTCCTCGCCACGGCCCTGCTCAAACCGAACCAACCGGCCGGAGGCGACCACGTGGCCAACGCCTCCTTCATGGTCGACCCTGACCAGGCCGGTCGCGGGCTCGGACGACGTCTCGCCGAGTTCGTCCTCGCGGAGGCGGCCCAGGCCGGCTACCTCGCGATGCAGTTCAACGCGGTCGTCGAGACCAACACCCACGCGGTCCGGCTGTGGAAGTCGCTCGGCTTCGAGGTGCTCGCGACCGTCCCCGACGCCTTCCGCCACCCCCGTCTCGGCCTCGTCGGCGCGCACATCATGCGTCGCGCGCTCTGAACCACCCGGGGCCGAGGGGGATCGCACGGCGGTCGGGGACCCGCCGACGTCTCCGACGGGCGACGCGTCCGCTCGTCGAACCGGTGCGGCGCGGGCGCCACGACCGGGTCTGACGTCGTACGCGTCGCCCCGCCCGCCCCACGGTGGGCCGCGGCGGTGCCAGGCCCCGGGTCGAACGCGTTCAGCCAGAACCGGTCGGGAGCGGGGCTTCGGTTCCCGGCTTCCCGGCTCCCACCGGATCGGCCGAACCCAACGCGGCCAGCGGGCTCCCGGTCAGGCGGAACACGGTCCACTCGTCCATCGGCACGGCGCCCAGTGAACGGTAGAAGGCGATCGTCGGCTCCAACCAGTTCAGCACCGACCACTCCAGACGGGCGTAACCGCGCTCGACGCACAGCTCCGCCAGCGCGGCCAGCAACGCCCGCCCGAGACCCTCCCCCCGCCGGTCCTGGGCGACGAACAGGTCCTCCAGGTAGATGCCGTGCGTGCCCCGCCACGTGGAGAAGTTCAGGAACCACAGGGCGAAGCCCACCACCTCACCACCCACCTCGGCGACGTGGCCGAACAGGGCGGGTTCGGGACCGAACAACGCGGTCCGCAGGGCGTCGGCCGTCAGGTGGCACTCGTGCGCCGCCTCCTCGTGCGCGGCCAACTGGTGCGCCAGCTCCACCACTCGGGTGACGTCACGGGGTTCGACGCGGCGAACGCGGGAATCGGGCATGATCGTGGGGACGCCTTCCTCGACGGGGCCTACCTACCGGCCCCAGGATCCCAGGTTCAGCGCCTGGAGCTGCGGCGTCCCCCTGTCCACCCCCAGCACCGCCGCGCCCCCGGTCAGCATCGAGAAGTGCGCGGCGGTGGAGAACGGGAGGCCGAGCCAGCGGGCGATCATCACCCGGCTGAGATGGCCGTGGCCGACGAGGACGACGTCCCGGTGCGGGAGGGCGTCCCGGACCCGGTGCAGGACGCGGTCTGCGCGGGACGTGACCTGGGCCGCGGTTTCCCCGTGGGGAGCGGGATGGGTCCAGATCGACCACCCGGGGAGCTCGCGGCGGATGTCGGCGGTCGTCCTGCCCTCGTAGTCCCCGTAGTCGATCTCGCGGAGGTCCTCACTGACCTCGGTGTGGTCGAGCCCGGCGAGTTCCGCCGTCCTGCGGGCGCGCTGCCGAGGGCTGACGAGGACCAGCGGTGGGGGGCCGGTCGGGAGCACCCCGCGCAGCACCTCGCCGGCCCGCACCGCCTGTTCCTCGCCCACCGGTGTCAGGGGGACGTCGGTGCGCCCGGTGTGACGACCAGCGAGGGACCAGGGCGTCTGCCCGTGGCGGACGAGGAACACCAGGGGACGCCGATCCCCAGGCTGGTCGGCGGGTGCGCCGGTCCCGGGACCCGCCGGGCTCACGTCGGCCTCCCCGAACGCGGGAGGCCACCCGTCCGGACCGGGAGATCCCGGGAGGGGCCCCGCCCCGTGTTCGGCGAACTCGTGGCCCCGCGGCCGGCGGCGCCCTGCGGGAGAAGGCTCGACCGGCGCGCCGTCGTGGGCTTCCCGACCGGGTCGGGTGGAGGCGGGGGCATGGGTCCTCCTGCTGGTGGCCGGGGTACCGCGTCGACGTGCCGGACCCTACTCGTGGCCGGGTCGATCCACCGCTCGACGCCGTGCCCCGGGGCGGGGTCGAGCGCGTCAGGCCCCGCCCGGGTCGGCCGGCCTCCCGTACCAGGCGAGGCAGTCCTCGTACCGGGGCAGCAGGCCAGCCTCCTGGGCCTCCCGCAACGTCGGTGCGCTCCGGTCCTTGTCGGACAGGACCAGTCCGTCGTGCTGGGGCAGTGGAAGTCCGAGCTCGGGGTCCAGCGGGTTGATGCCGTGCTCGGAGGCCGGCCGGTACCCGGTCGAGCAGAGGTAGGTCAGGAGGGTGTCATCCTCGAGCGCGACGAGCGCGTGACCGAGACCCTCGGCGAGGTAGAGCGCGTGGAAGTCGAGCGAGTCCAGGCGGACCGCCTCCCACCGGCCGAAGGTCGGGGAACCCACGCGAATGTCGACGACGATGTCGAGCAGCGCCCCCCGGGGGCAGTAGACGTACTTGGCCTGGCCCGGTGGCACGGCCGAGAAGTGCACGCCGCGAACGGTGCCTCGCCGGGACACGCTGTGGTTGGTCTGGGCGAGCCGGAATGGTCGCCCCACCGCCTCCACGAACGCGTCCTCCTGGAACGGTGCCACGAACAGCCCGCGGTGGTCGGGGAAGACGGAGGGGATGAACTCGACGGCTCCGGCGATCTCAAGCTTGCGTACCTGCACACCGGGCAGCGTATGAGGTCGTCTCCGCGACCGGAGGAGGGGCCGGTGCGGCCGGAGCCGCCCACCACGCCGGTACCGCCCTCGTCGGTGCGTGCCGGATCCCGGGCGGGGCGTGGTGGGGACGTGCACGGACCCTCACCTTTCGCTGGCCCGGCCTTGGGGAGTCCGCCGAGGCGCTGTCACACTGTCCGGCACCGCGTCGTCGCCGCGTGGCCAGACCCCGAGCCCGCGCCCACCGCCCCGCCCCGCCCAGTTCCTTGTCGGCCCACCGCGCCGTCCCCCTCACTGGAGCCTGGTGGCGGTGCCATCGCTCAGTTAGGACGACATGACAACGCTGGACACCACCTCGCCACTGACCGACTCCGAGATCCTCGAGGGACACCGAGGGGGGAAGCTCGCCGTCAACCTCACCCGCCCCCTGGTCGACGCGCGGACCCTCTCGATCGCCTACACGCCCGGCGTGGCCAGGATGAGCCGTGCCATAGCCGACGACCCGGCTCTCGCCGGTACCCACACCTGGGCCGGTCGGCTGGTGGCCGTCGTCAGCGACGGCACCGCCGTGCTGGGTCTCGGTGACGTGGGACCCCGTGCCGCGCTCCCGGTGATGGAGGGGAAGGCGGCGTTGTTCAAGGAGTTCGCGGGTCTGGACTCCATCCCCCTCGTGCTCGACACGACCGACGTCGACGAGCTCGTCGAGACCCTCGTCCGGCTCCGACCCTCCTTCGGTGCCGTCAACCTGGAGGACGTCGCGGCCCCGCGCTGCTTCGAGCTGGAGGACCGCCTTGTCGAGGCGCTCGACTGCCCGGTCATGCACGACGACCAGCACGGCACCGCGATCGTGGTGCTCGCCGCGCTGCGGGGAGCCGCCACGGTGGTGGACCGCGCGGTCGAATCGCTGCGGGTCGTGATCTCCGGCGCGGGCGCCGCCGGTGTCGCGTGCGCGCGCATCCTGCTGGCGGCCGGCGTCGCCGACGTCACGGTGCTGGACTCACGGGGGGTGCTCCACGTCGGGCGTGACGACCTGAACCCGGTGAAGCGGACCCTGTTGGGGCGCACGAACCCGAGGGGGCTCACCGGTGGGCTGGCCGAGGCGCTGGCGGGGGCGGATGTCCTCGTCGGGGTGTCGTCCTCCCCCGTGCCCGAGGAGTTGGTCGCGTCGATGGCCCCGGGAGCCGTGGTGTTCGCGCTGTCCAACCCCGACCCGGAGATCCACCCGGACATCGCCGCGCGGCACGCGTCGGTCGTCGCGACCGGGCGCAGCGACTTCCCCAACCAGATCAACAACGTGTTGGCCTTCCCCGGGGTGTTCCGGGGAGCGCTGGACGCCGGAGCCCGTCGTATCACCGAGCGGATGAAGCTCGCGGCCGCGGAGGCCATCGCCCGGGTGGCCCTGCCGGGCCTGAGGGCGGACCGGGTCGTGCCGAGCGTGTTCGACCCGGCGGTCGCTCCGGCCGTGGCCGAGGCGGTGGCCGGCGCCGCCCGCTGAGGGCGGCCGCCCCGGATGCCGGTCGGCGGGCGCTCACCGCCGCCGACCGGCCCGTTCCGAACCCGTGGGTCTTGGTGGAGCGAACTCGCCGGGAATCACTGAATTGTGCGAGTAGTTCGCGCGGAAACTCTCTCTTCCGGGTGAAGATGTGCGTTGGTTGGTCACGCAGAGCGCCCAAAACCCGCCCTTCCGCAATTCGGACGACCAATCCGCGCGGGTAAGCCCGTTACGGAATGATCCTCGCCGCTGGCCCGGCGCCGCCGTGGGGGATACCTTGCAGCGACCGGGGTCAGGCCCGCTCCCGCGGGGACCCGACTTCGGGCGGACCCGTGTGCGGCTGGGAGGATCGGTCCGGCGACCAGCGCACTTGACTCAAGCTTGACACTGAATGGATGTGGAGACTCGGGTGGCGGTCAACCGCGCGACTCCGGACGGTGTCCTTTCCCTCGCCTGTTCAGGGGAGAGCTCCGCACCTGCCAATGGAGTACAACCGAATGTGTCCACTCGGCATGTTCCGTGGGACAACGCTCTGCCTCTGGGGCCCGTGCGGGAGGATGAGACCGTGACCGACCCGGCCCAGCGCGCCGAGATCAGCGTGGATGCGTGGCGCGCACGCTGCGGCGCAGCGGACAACCCCCCGGAGGCCCAGGCCTCCACGCCGACCGAGCTCGACCGGCTGACCGCGCTCACCGTTCCGGCGGCGCTGTGCAGCGACGGAGACGTCGTCGAGTACGCGAACGAACCCTTCGCCAGGTTGCTGGCGGCAGGCGGCGTCGACGACCTCATCGGCAAGGACCTCGGCAGCTTCCTCGTCCGGGCGGGCGCGCTGGGCGCGCACCGGCTCTCCCGGCTCGACGGCTCCGAGACCACGGTGCGACTGTCGGTGTGGCCGACGGGGAACGGCCGCGATCCCGCGCTCCGCCTCGTGCTCTGCACCCCCTGTGACGAGGAGCGGCCGCCGGGGGAGGCCGTACCCGCCGCCCCGGCCGCGCCCCGCGCCGCCCGCGTGCCCACCGGGCAGTTCCCCGACGTGGGCTGGTTGACCGACGCCCAGGACCTCGCGGAGGCGGAGCGGCTCGCCGGGGTGGGGAGCTGGACCTACGACCCCGCCACCGAGGAGATGTACTTCAGCCAGGGCGCCTTGGAGATGTTCGCCCGCCACGGCTACGACCTGGACGACCCGCTGGCCAACGTGCACCCCAACGACCGGGACGCCACCGCCACCCTCATCAACGACGCGGGGCGGAACCGGATCGAGATGGAGTTGCGCGACCTCACCGGTGAACACTTCTTCATGCTCCGCGCCCGACCCGACTTCGACGAGTCCGGCGAGGTCATCCGTTGGCTGGGCACCCTCCAGGACGTCACCACCATCCGGGAGAACGAGCGACGGCTCCGGGAGCGGCTCCGACGTTCCGAGGACGCCGAACGAGTCGCCATGTTGGGCATCTGGGAGTGGGACCCGGTCACGGACGAGTGCCGGTGGTCCGAGACGATGGCGGCGCTCGTGGGCGTGTCCTCGGACCTGGACCTGACCTACGGCAGCTACCTGAGCTTCGTCCACCCCGACGACCGGCAGTGGGTGGACCGGCTCTGGCGCCAGCTCGCCGTCAAGCACGAACCGGTGTCCTGCGAGCACCAGATGGTCACGGCGGACGGCGCGGAGCGGATCTTCCGGTGCAACGGCGCGGCCGTCACCGGCCCGGACGGCCGGGTGACCCTGGTGGGCACCGCCCAGGACGTGACCGAACACCGGGCCGCCGAGGCCATCGTGGAACGCTCCAGCCAGCGCTTCGCCGACCTCGTGTCGATCACCCCGGTGGGGATCGGGATCTTCGACCACTCCGAACGGTTGGTCGACGCCAACGACGCGCTGTGCGAGCTGCTCGGCTACGACCTCGACCAGCTGCGGGGCATCACCGCCGAGGAGATGACCCATCCCGAGGACCGCACGGCGCGGTCCCGCTCCGCGGCCTGGATCACCGAGTCGGGGGAGAAGAGCTCCAAGGTCGCGCAGCGCCTCCTGGTGCGGTCCAGCGGGGAGCCGGTGTACTGCGAGCTGCACATCGCCATCTCCGTCCAGGACGACGGGAGCCGGTTCTGGCTCGTCGTCTTCCAGGACATCACCGAACGCCGCAGGACCGCGGAGGCGCTCCGCCACCAGGCGACCCACGACGACCTGACGGGGCTGCCCAACCGGGCAGCGGTCAAGGAGTTGTTGGGGAAACTGCTGGCCACCGTCGACCCCGACCAGCTCGCCGTGCTGTTCTGCGACATCGACAACTTCAAGCGGGTCAACGACTCCCTCGGCCACGACGCGGGAGACGAGCTGCTGGTGGCCCTGGCCCGCAGGCTGGAAGGGGGACTCCCCCCGCACTGCACGGCCGCGAGGATCTCCGGTGACGAGTACGTGGTGATCTGCTCCGACGTCGCGGCCGTCGGAGGTGTCGACGCGCTCGCCACCCGGGTGGCCGGCCTGCTGCGCGCCGCGGTACCGGTCCACAACCAGCTGGTCCGCGTCTCGGCGTCCATCGGGGCGGCGGTGCCCACCGGCGCCACCTCCACGGGCGCCGACCTGCTGAGGTTCGCGGACGCGGCGATGTTCGAGGCGAAGCGGGAGGGCGCCGGGCGGGTGTCGCTGGCCAGCGCGGCCCTCATCGCCTCGGCGGACCGCCAGGTGCACCTGGAAGGCCAGCTGCGGGACGCGCTCAGCCGGGACGGGCTCACCCTGCACTTCCAGCCCGTCGTGGGTGCCGACGGTTCGGTGCAGACCGCGGAGGCCCTCGTGCGGTGGCCGCACCCGGACCGGGGTCTGCTGTCCCCGGACATCTTCCTGCCGGTCGCCGAGCAGGGCGACCTGCTCCGCGAGCTCGACCGTTGGGTGCTCAGGACCGCGTTGCGGGAGGCCGCGTCCTGGCCGGAACCCGACGGGCGGCAGGTGGGGGTGGCGGTCAACCTGGCCGGCCTCGTGCCCGGTGTTCCCGACTTCGTCGAGTCGGTGATCAACGCGGTGTCGGAGAGCGGGATCGCCTGGGACCGGGTGATCCTCGAACTCGTCGAGACGAGCCTGATGGACCTGCCCTCACGAGTGCTCAACGCGATGGGGCAGCTGGTGGACCGGGGCGTGCGGTTCGCCGTGGACGACTTCGGGACCGGCTACTCCTCCCTCGCCAGGCTCAAGGAACTCCCGGCCCAGATCGTGAAGGTGGACCGCCAGTTCGTCTCCGGAGTGGGCACCGACCCCTCCGACTTCGCGGTGGCCCGCGCGGTGGTGGACATGGCCAGGGCGATGGGGCGCAGCTGCGTCGCCGAGGGCGTCGAGACGGCGACGCAGTTCCACGTCCTCCGGGGTGTGGGCGTCGACGCCTACCAGGGCTGGTTGTTCTCCCGTCCCGTCCCGCCCAAGGAGTTCCGGGCCGTCCTGGGACTCGGCCCCCTCCACGTGCCCAGGGCGGGCTGACCGGTAACCCGAGGTCGGTGCCGGAGGAGGGAGGCCCGGGTCAGGAGGCGCGCACCGCCGCCAGCAGCTCGGCCAGCCGGTGCCGGGGGAGGTCGATGAGCCGCTCGGCGAGGTCCTCCCGGCGAGGCGCCAACCGGCGCACCAGCTCCCGCGCCTCCTTCTTGTTGAGGCTGACCCCGTCGGCTGCCCGCCGGCGGATCAGGGCCTCCCGCCATACGTTGTCGACCCGCCCGTGCGCCCTGCGCAGCAGTTGGCGGGCGCACCACTCACCCTCGGCCAACCGCGAACCGGTGCGGTCCGCCGGCCGTGCCGGGTCCTCGGCTGGACCGGCCGGGGTCGCCGCGATCACCGCCTGCCCCCGGCCGGGGACCCCTCGGTGGAAGCGGAGCTGGTACCGCCCCTCGAGCAGGCCCGCGAGCCGTCGCTGCCCTGCCTCGTCCACCACGTCGGGGTGGCCGTCCGGCACCAGCACCGCGACCCGGTCGGCCGAGGCCGCCAGCAGGATCCGGAGCGGGCCGAAGCCCTGGTCGCCGGTGGCGTCGGCGAGGAGCACGCCACCCGGGGGCCCCACCGGCTCGGACCAGTCGACACGGCGTGGCGCGCTGTCGTCGTCGGTCGCGCCCACCAGGTCCCGCAGCCGTGAGGTCCAGTCCGCCGTCCGCTCGGCCGTCCGACCAGCGGCCTCCACCGACTGCGCCCCGTGGGTGTAGATGTTGCTGGGAGCGTCCTGCGGTCGCCGACCCGCTCCGCTGACCGGTCGGCAGACGTACAGGTCGCTGCTGCTACCGATCGCCTGCGCCCCCACGTAGCGGTCGAAGTCGGGCAGGATCGCCTCGAACAGCAGACCGAGCCGCCCGAGCTGGCGCTGCACGGTCAGCCCCAGCCGAGGTGTGCGCGCGCTGTACCCGTAGGCCACGAGCAGCCGGCCGGTCCCGGCGCGGAGTGCCTCGACACCGCGAGCGGCGAACAGGCCGATGCCCTCCTCGGTGTAGGGCGGGTCGGTGAAGACGAGGTCCGCCTGCCGCACCGCGGTGGGCGGGAGCCCGAACCGCAGGTCCGCGTGCAGGCACCGGACGCGCAGGCCACGGCGGGTGGCGATGGTGTCGATGTGCTCGAGGACGCGCTCGTCGAGGTCGACGACGGTGATGGGGAGGTCGGGGCACAGCCCCCCGAGGGCGAGCGAGGTGAGGTCGTGGTCGCCGAGGAACATCACCCTGGCGTCCACGAGGTCATAGGTGTCGCGCAGCCACAGCGCCCGGTTGACCACGCTCGTCGGCGTCGCCGGCACGTGGTCGAGGTGCGGGAGCGGCGGCGGACCGGAGGCGATGTCCTCGGTGGTCGTGGCCACCAGGTCGGCGTGGTCCTCGAAGCCCGGTTGGCGGGGTTCGGAGGGAGGGCGGGACACCCGGCCGAGGAGGGGGCGGTACTGGGCGACGCGGTCCGGGCGGAGCCGGAACTCCTCCTCCTCACCCCGCCGGGAGATCCGGTCCAGGTCGGGGCCGAGCGCCGTCAACAGCTCCTCCACCGTGCGCCGGGGTACCGCCGCCAACCGGACGGCGTCGGCGAGGGAGACGGGCCCCGCCACGATCAGCGCGAGGACGGCGCGGACCCGGTCCCGGTGGATGCCGGCCTCCTGCGACAACCCGGCCACGGCGGCCAGCGCCGTGTCCGTCACGTCGTCCGGGCGTTCGGCGTCGGCGCCGTCCTGCGATGTGGCCACAGTTCTCCCACTCTACGGACGAGCCCCGGTAGGCCACGTGCCCGGTGGCACTTTTGGTCGCCGTGGTGCCCCGTTCCGTCTAGGGTCGAGCGATGACTTCGGCCGGCGAGTGGCCGTGGCGAGAGCTTGGGGGGGCTCGGTTGATCGAGTTCCAGTCGGTCACCAAGGCGTTCGACGACGGGACCGTCGCCGTGAACGACCTGGACCTGACGGTGGAGGCGGGCACGATCACGGTCTTCGTCGGACCGTCCGGTTGTGGCAAGACGACGTCCCTGCGCATGGTCAACCGCATGGTGGAGCCCACCTCGGGGCGAGTCCTGGTCGACGGTCGTGACGTCCGGTCGGCGGACCCGGCGTCGCTCCGCAGGGGGATCGGGTACGTCATCCAACACGCGGGACTGTTCCCGCACCGCACGGTGCTGGACAACGTCGCCACCGTGCCCCTGCTGGCCGGGTGGACCCGGAGGCGGGCACGGTCCAGGGCGGCCGAGCTGTTGGAGGTGGTCGGTCTTCCCGAGGAGGTGGGACGCCGCTACCCGGCGCAGCTCTCCGGAGGCCAGCAGCAGCGGGTGGGAGTCGCCAGGGCGTTGGCCGCGGACCCTCCCGTGCTGTTGATGGACGAGCCGTTCAGCGCGGTGGACCCCGTGGTGCGCGAAGGCCTCCAGGACGAGCTGCTGCGGTTGCAGAGCGAACTGGACAAGACCGTCCTGTTCGTCACCCACGACATCGACGAGGCCGTGCGGGTGGGTGAGCGGGTGGCGGTGTTCGCCACGGGCGGCGTGCTCGCCCAGTACTCCGAACCACCGGAGCTGTTGGCGCGGCCGGCGAACGACTTCGTCGCCGACTTCGTCGGTCGGGACCGGGGGTACCGGGGGCTGTCGTTCGTCGCGGGCGCCGCGTTGCGGCCCGACGAGGTGGAGACCGTCACGGTCGGAGCGCCGGGCGTGGTGTCCGGTGACGAGTGGCTCTTGGCCCTCGACGAGGACCGGCGTCCCCGGGGCTGGTTGCGGCCGAGGGCCACCGTGGCGGGTCCGCTCAGCGAACAGGAGCTGGAGCCGGGCGGCTCACTGCACACCCTCGGCCTGCCGCTGCGCGGTGCCCTCGACGCCGCGTTGTCCTCGCCCTCGGGGCGGGGAGTCGTCGTGGACCGCGACGGTCGAGCCGTGGGTGTGGTCACGGCGCACCAGGTGCTCGAACTGCTGTCCACCGAGCGGGCCGCCGCCGACTCCGAGCCGGAGGGCGGACGGTGACCCTGGACGAGCTGGGTCGCTACCTCGGCAGCCCGAGCAACCGCGAGCAGCTCGCCGAGCAGTTCGGCCAGCACGTCTACCTGTCGCTGGTCCCGCTGCTGCTCGGGCTGCTGGTGGCCGTTCCGCTCGGGTGGGGAGCGCAGCGGCTCCCCTCGGTCCGCGCGGTGGTCTTCGGCGGGGCGAGCGTCCTCTACACCGTGCCGTCGCTGGCCCTGTTCGTGGTGATCCCCGGCATCATCGGGACGAGGACCCTGGACAGCATCAACGTGGTGGTGGCGCTCACCCTGTACACGGCCGCCCTGCTGGTCCGGTCCGTGGTGGGAGCGCTGGACGCGGTGCCCGGCCCGGTGACCGCCGCCGCCACCGCGATGGGGTACCGCCCGTTGCGGCGGTTCCTCACCGTCGAGCTGCCCCTGGCCGTGCCCGTGCTCACGGCCGGGGTCCGGGTGGCGTCGGTCAGCAACATCAGCCTGGTCAGCGTTGGCGCGCTCATCGGAACGGGTGGCTTGGGTGTGCTGTTCACCGAGGGCTTCCGCACGCGGTACCTCGCGCCGATCCTGGTCGGGATCGTGCTGACCCTCCTCCTGGCCCTGGTGGTCGACCGGGCGCTGGTCCTGGCGCGGAACCGCCTGACCCCCTGGACGAGGTCGACCCCGGGAGGCGCCCGGTGATCCCGCAGCTCATCGAGTGGTTGACCGACCCGGCGCACTGGCGCGGCCCGGACGGCATTCCGAAACGACTCCTGGAGCACCTCTACTACTGCCTGGTCGCCGCCGGGTTCGCCACGCTCGTCGCCCTGCCCGTCGGCCTCTTCATCGGGCACACCGGGCGGGGCGGGACGCTCCTGGTCGGCGCGGGCAACGCGTTGCGCGCACTGCCGACGCTCGGCCTGGTCACCTTCCTCTACCTGGTCGTCGGGGGCACCCAGACCGCGACGCTCATCGGGCTCGTGGTGCTCGCGGTGCCGCCGATCCTCGCCGGCGCCTACTCGGGTGTGCAACAGGTGGACCGACGGGTGGTGGACGCGGCCGTCGGTGTGGGGATGACCCGCTGGCAACGGCTCTGGCAGGTGGAGGTGCCCAACGCGATGCCGCTGATCCTCGGCGGCATCCGCAACGCCGTGTTGCAGGTGGTGGCGACCGCCGCCGTCGCCGCGTACGTGGGTCTGGGCGGGCTCGGGCGGTACGTGCTCGACGGGATCCGCGCCGTGGACTACCCGAAGGTGCTCGCCGGCGCGCTGCTGGTCGCCCTGTTGGCGATCCTGCTGGACGTGGTGCTCTCCGGGGTGCAGTGGCTCGTGGTGCCAGCCGGGTTGAGAACGGCTGGTGTGGGGGATGTAGGACGACGCCGGCCGAGACGGCCGGCACGACGGGAGGTTCGTGGTGAGACGACGGACACTGGTGGTGGCCGTGTCGACGGCGGCGCTGGCCACGGCCTGCGGAAGCGGTGATCCGCTTTCGGAGGACACCGGGCCGGGCAACGATGGCGGGGGGTCGACGACCATCACGGTCGGGTCGGCGGACTTCGCCGAGAACCAGATCCTGATGGAGATCTATGCCGAGGTCCTGCGGGGAACCGGGGCGGAGGTCAACACCGAGCCCGGCGTCGGCAGCCGGGAGTTCCTGGTCGGTGGTCTGGAGGACGGCTCGTTGACGGTGGTCCCCGAGTACACGGGGAACCTGTTGTACTACGTGGACACCGATGCCGGCGAGACGACACCGGACGACGTGTACGGGGCGCTCGCCGAGCGGCTGCCCGAGGGGCTCGCGGTGCTGGACCAGGCCGAGGCCCAGAACTCGGACGTGCTCACCGTCACGGAGGGCACGGCGGGTCGGTACGGCCTGGAGACGCTGGACGACCTCGGCGAGGTCTGCGGTGAGCTGGTGCTCGGCGCGGCGGGCGAGTGGCGGGACCGCTGGGCGTCGCGCATCCAGGAGCTCTACGGGTGCGAGTTCGCCGAGATCCGCACGACCGATGCGGGCGGTCCGATCACGATCGACAACCTGGACGACGGGACGGTGGACGTCGCGAACCTGTTCACCACCATGCCCGCCATCCAGGAGCACGGTTTCGTGGAGCTGGAGGACACCCGGCAGATGTACCCGGCGCAGAACGTCGTCCCCCTGGTGCGGGACGGGGATCTCAGCGCCGAGCAGCGGGACGCGCTGAACGAGGTGAGCGCGCGCATCAGCACCGACGACCTGACCGAGTTGGCCCGTCGGGTCGAGGTGGACCGGGAGAACTACGTCGACGTGGCACGGGACTTCGTCGAGCGGGTCCTCGGCTGAGCGCCGCCAGGGTGCGGTCCCACGCCGGTGGGGCGTGACCGGGACTGGTCACGCCCCACCGGCCTCGGGAGGAGGCGGTCCCCGGTGTCCCGGGGCGGCGGATCGGCGCGGGTGATCCGCCTGGAGCACCGAGGTGACGTGGCTGTCAGGTCATCCGGTCACCGGGTGGTGCCCGGGTACCGGAGTGGGTCGGGGCGCGTGGCCGCCGCCGGGACCGGGGTCGCCCGGCTCCGCGTCGCCGGGCTGATTGTCCTTGTTTCCGGGGCCACCGGGGTCGGGGGACTCGCCGGGCCGCTCATCGGGGTCCTCCTCGCCCGGAGGGGCGGGAGCCTGGCCCCCCTCATCCGGTCCTTCCGGTCCGGTGCCGCCGTCGCCGGCGTCGCCGCAGGTGGCGGAGGCGATGTCAATGGTCTGGAGGCCGACCACCCGGATGGACAGCGCCGTGACGGTCAGGGTCCCGTCCTCGTTCTCCACCTGCTTGTTCAGCAGCACCTCCGCGATCCCGGGCACCTGGACCCCAGTGTTCGGGCCGACACCGGCCTCCAGCGCGACACCGCCCAGGGAGGCGCCGACGACGGTGGAGGTGCCCTGACCGTTCTCGCATTCGGCGGTGATGACGTCGGCGTTGAGGTCGGCGAGGCCGAGGTCGAGCAGGGACACCTCACCCAACCCCACCCTCAGGTCGGTGACGCTGGCCCTGGCGTGCCCCTCGCCGGCGGCCGCGTTCAACGCCCCGACGCGCACCAGGTCCAACGGGACGCCGACCTCGGCGACCGACCTCTCCTGGTAGCCGGCCGCGCTGTCGAGGTGGGGCAGGGGCTCCACCGTGAGCAGGCCGCGAGCGGACAGGGCGAAGGCCGAACTCGGGGCCTGGTCGGCCTGGGCGGCTGGCGTGAGGACCAGGCCGGCGCTCACCGTCGCGGCGAGGACCCCGAGGGTGGCTGTTCTGCTGGGCACGGTTGGCGTTCCTTTCTGGGGCCTCCGACGTGGCCGGAGGATGGGACGGGATCGGTGCGGGGAGTGCGGGCTCAACGGACCAGGACGACCGTGCCCAGTGGCAGGGTGATCAGCAGGTCGAGGGCGTCGTCGGGAACCCGGACGCAACCGTCGCTGGTCTCGGTTCCGAAGGGTGTCCCGTCAGGCCAGCCGTGGATGGCGACGGTGCCGGGTCCGCCCGCGTAGGTCTGGTGGGTGTCGGAGTGGGCGCCCAACGGCAGGGTGTAGGGGCTGAAGTCGGTGACGGTCTCCTGGATGGAGGCCATCACGAAGGTGCGGCCGGTCGGAGTCGGGGCTTCGGCGCTGCCGACACCGACGGTCCACCGGCCGATCTCCTCCCCTTCCCGGGTGACGGTGAGGGCGAAGTCCGCGAGGTCGACCGTGACGAGGAAGTCGTTGCCCGCCTCCTCGAGGTCGTCGTCGGCGTGGAGCCAGCCCGTGGAGCCGTTCGGCCGGGAGGGCAGCAGGACCTGGAGCCAGTCGCCGGCGCGGTCGACGACGGGCAGCCAGGTCGGCGAACCGAGCTGGCGCTCGGGGAGGCGCGCGACGGGCGCGCCACCTGGTTCCCCGTACACCGGCACCTCGGCGTGGGCTCGGACGACGGTGCCGGTGCCGGGGTCGTGCGGAGCGGGGTCGACGGGGGCGTCGGGGACGTCGCCGAAGGTGCTGGCCTCCGGCAGCCCGGCCAGTTCGGTGTCCGTCACCGCGACGGGACGCACGTCCCCCGGCGCCGGGGTGGGCTGGGCGGGCATGGATTCCGAGGCGGCGCAGCCGGCCAGCACCGCGACCAGGCAGGTGAGCAGGACGGCGAGGACGGGCCGGGGAGGACCGGGGTGCGGGACGGCCGGACCGCCGGGGGCGGGCACGAGCCGGTTGGGCACGGAAGTCCAGGGCAGCGGCATCTCGGGGTTCCTTTCCCGCTGGTGGCAGCGGTGGAGGCGGAGGGGACGGGGAACCGGTCCCACCGGTCGGAACTGGGTGTCGCACGGAGGGCCGGCGCACCGAGAGGTGCGCGGCGGTGCGCTCGGCGCGTGGGGCGGCCCGTGCGGGAGCGGCTCGTCGTGCCGGGGTGCCCGAGGTGGGCTGGGCACGCGCGGTGCGTGGTGGCTACCGGCCACCGGTCCGGTGTCCCTCCGGAGGGGCGCGGTGCCGAGGCGACCCGTCACACCGCCGCTGGATGTCGGGGGTGCCGGGGTGTTCGTGGGGGTGCGGCGTCGTCGGAGGATCGCGCGGTGTACCCGGCGGGCCCGCTGATCGGCGGGCGCCCGTCCTGGGTGTCGCGGTCCTCGGGTGAGGTGTCGCGCGGTTGTCCTCACCGACGACGTGGTGACCCCTCCGCCGCTGTCCCGAACGAGCGGGGCGTCGGCGAGGAGCATCGCGGGCGGCCGACGATCAGGCAAGACCGGAGGCCCGGCGCCACCGGGTTCCCCACCAGGGCATACCGCGCGTTCCCGCTGGTAGATCGACCGCCAGCTTTTCACTCGATGGGGTGAGGTTCTGGGTGCTGTGTCGCCTCGGAGGGATGGTGTGGCGCAGCGTTCCCGGACGCGACGTGTCCGATTGTCGAACTCCTGCTCGAAAGCGTGGGTTACCGACCAACCTGTTCGAGTGGGAGCCGTCACCGTCCGCTCGCGGGTACCCGTCCGGGGAGCCGGTCATGATGATCCGCTGGACACCTCGGCGGGCCAGGGGCGGAGGACGCCCCTCCCGCGCAAGCGCGAGCACGCGACCGGCGCGGTTCCTCGTCAGTGGGACCCGTCCTCACCGGGTACGAGTCCGACCCCGCCCGAGACCGCCGATCCGCGCGGTCAGCTCCCCGGCGGTGCGGGTCACCGGTTCCGCGAGGTCCGGCCACTCCTGGCCACACTCCTCGACCCCCTCGCACACGTGCCGGAACGTCAGGCTCACCGCCGCCACCGCCCGGCCGGCGTGGTCGAGCACCGGGGCCCCGACCGACGCCCAGGACTCCGTGACGCAGCCGTCCTCCACCGCCCACCCCCGGCGGACCTGCCGGGCCAGCAGAGCGCGGAGCTCGGGCAGGGTTCGCGGCCCCCTCCCGGTACGGCGCACGAAGCTGCCGGCCCGGGGGAACAGGGCCCGGACCTGAGCCGAGGGCAGCCCACCCAGGATCGCCCGGCCGGACGCCGGCAACGTGGCCGGCAACCGCACCTCCTCCCGCGTCACCAGGGTCTGCGGTGTCGGCGGCTGGGCCTTCACCAGGTAGACGACCTCCGCGCCGTGCGGGACGACGAGCTGCGCCGGATGCCCGGTGGCCGCCGCCAACCCGGTCAACAACGGACGGCCGAGCCGTTCCAGGCTGCGCGACGCGGAGTGCGCCGACCCCAGATCGGCCGCCGCCCACCCGAGCCCGTACCGGTGCTCCTCCGGGTAGTGCACCACGAACCCGGCGGCGACGAGCTCGCCCAACAGGTGGTAGGTCGACGAGCGGGGCAGGCCGACCTCCCTGGCGAGGTGAGCGGCCGAAACCGGCGAGGGCCGGCTCCCCAGGGCCCGCAGCAGGGCGAGGCCCCGCCGCAGGGCCGGAACATCGCTGCTGTCCCCCACCCGAGCCTCCCGTCCAGCTCCGCCACCCGGCGGGACCGCCCCGCCCACCACCACCGCACCACCCGGCTCGGACAGCCGGCCCCGGGACCGGTGCGGGCCCGCCCCCTCAGACACCACCTGGTGCGAGTCTGGGATACCAGACGCCTCCCGGCTGGTGTCCGCTTGGCGCCCCGCCCTCATCGCGCTGTGATGGAGGCATGTCAGCCCACGCGATCGCGGTCGGCCCCGGGCCCCTCACCGCCGCCGAGGTACTCGCCGTGGCCCGCGCCGGCGCCCCCGTGCGCCTCACCCCCGAAGCGAGGGACCTCGTCGTCGAGTCCAGGGAACGAGTCCGAGGGCTCGCAGCCGAACCCCGCGCCGTCTACGGCGTGTCCACCGGCTTCGGGGCACTCGCGACCCGCCACATCCCGGCGGACCGACGCGCCGACCTGCAGCGGTCGCTGGTCCGATCCCACGCCGCCGGCACCGGCCCCGTCGTGGAGACCGAGGTGGTCCGCGCCATGATGGCGCTGCGCCTCCGGACGCTGGCGGCCGGCAGGAGCGGGGTGCGACCGGCGACCGTCGACGCGTTGGTCGGAATGCTCAACGCGGGCCTCACCCCCGTCGTGCACGAGTACGGGTCGCTGGGGTGCTCCGGAGATCTCGCCCCGCTCGCCGCCGTCGCGCTGGCGTTGATGGGGGAAGGGGAGATCACCGACACGGAAGGGCGCCGACGCCCCGCCGCCGAAGCCCTCCCCGCCGCGGGGCTCCGGCCCGTCGAACTCGCGGAGAAGGAAGGGCTCGCCCTGACCAACGGCACCGACGGCATGCTGGGCATGCTGGTGCTCGCCGTCGCGGACCTGCGTCGACTGCTCGACATCGCGGACGTGACCGCCGCCATGACCGTCGAAGCCCTCCTGGGCACCGACCGCGTGTTCGCCGACGACCTCCAGCGGCTCCGCCCCCACCCCGGGCAGGCGGTGGCCGCGGCCAGGATGACCGCGCTGCTCGCCGGGTCCGAGATCATGGCCAGCCACCGGGGGCCCGAGTGCCCGGTGGTGCAGGACGCCTACTCGCTCCGCTGCGCGCCACAGGTCCACGGCGCCGCGAGGGACACGCTCGACCACGCCGCTTCCGTCGCCGAACGGGAACTCGCCAGCGTGATCGACAACCCCGTCGTCCTGCCAGGCGGGCGGGTCGAGTCCAACGGCAACTTCCACGGCGCGCCCCTCGCCTACGTGCTGGACTTCCTGGCCATCCCGCTCGCCGACGTCGCCAGCATGGCCGAACGGCGCACCGACCGGATGCTCGACGTGCACCGCTCCCACGGACTACCACCGTTCCTCGCCGTCGACGCCGGCGTGGACTCCGGCCACATGATCGCCCAGTACACCCAGGCCGCCGTCGTCTCCGAGCTGAAACGACTCGCCAGCCCCGCCTCGGTCGACTCCATCCCCAGCTCCGCGATGCAGGAGGACCACGTCTCCCTCGGCTGGTCGGCGGCGCGCAAGCTCCGACGAGCCGTCGACGGACTGACCTCGGTGCTCGCCGTGGAGCTGGTCACCGCCGCGCGGGCCCTCGACCTCCGGGCCCCGCTCCGGCCGGCGGCGGCCACGGGAGCCGTCCGCGACCTGCTCCGCGTGACCGTCCCCCCGCCAGGACCCGACCGGCACCTCGCACCGGAGATCCACGCCGCCGAGGACCTGGTTCGCGGCGGGCAGGTGCTCGACGCCGTCGCCGAACATCTCCCGGACGGACTGGCCACCCACCACGACCACCCCCCGGCGGTGGAGCCCCGACCCCACTGACCGGCGACCAACCGGGACGGGGACGAGCCAGGCCCCGGCCCCACCAGTCCCAGCACCTCGGAGGCACGAACGCCTCGCGCCTCGCGCCCCCGCCGGACCCGACAGCGCACGACCGCCCACCCTCGCCACCCCGACAACGTGGAGGTCACCGTGAACCCAGGACCACGAGCGGTGCGCGCCGCCCGAGGCACCAACCTGACCGCCAGGAGCTGGAGCACCGAGGCCCCGCTGCGCATGCTGCACAACAACCTCGACCCCGAGGTCGCCGAACGCCCCGAGGACCTCGTCGTCTACGGCGGGACCGGCAGGGCCGCGCGGGACTGGGCCAGCTTCGACGCGATCACCCGCGAACTGACGCGGCTCGACCAGGACGAGACGCTGCTCGTCCAGTCCGGGAAACCCGTCGGCGTCCTCCGCACCCACGAATGGGCTCCGCGGGTGTTGATCGCCAACTCCAACCTCGTCGGGGACTGGGCGACCTGGCCCGAGTTCCGCCGCCTGGAACACCTCGGCCTGACGATGTACGGGCAGATGACCGCCGGGTCCTGGATCTACATCGGCACCCAGGGCATCCTTCAGGGCACCTACGAGACCTTCGCCGCCGTCGCCGCCAAACGCTTCGGCGGCAGCCTCGCCGGGACCCTGACCCTCACCGCGGGGCTGGGTGGCATGGGCGGAGCCCAGCCACTGGCGGTCACGATGAACGGCGGCGTCGCCCTCGTCGTGGAAGTCGACCCGGCCCGGGCCCGCCGCCGGGTCGACACCCGGTACCTCGACGAGGTCGCCGACGACCTCGACGACGCCGTCCACCGGGTGCTCGCGGCGCGCCGGGAACGCCGCCCGCTCTCGGTCGGCCTGGTCGGCAACGCCGCCGAAGTGCTGCCCGAACTGCTGCGCCGCGGCGTGGACGTCGACATCGTCACCGACCAGACCTCCGCCCACGATCCGCTCTCCTACCTGCCCGCCGGCGTCGCCCTGGAGGAATGGACCGACTACGCCAGGGCCAAGCCCGACGAGTTCACCGATCGGGCCAGGGCGTCCATGGCTGAGCACGTGGCGGCCATGGTCGGCTTCCTCGACGCGGGGGCGGAGGTCTTCGACTACGGCAACTCGCTGCGGGGGGAGGCGCGGCTCGGAGGGTACGAACGAGCCTTCGACTTCCCGGGATTCGTCCCCGCCTACATCCGCCCCCTCTTCTGCGAGGGCCGAGGGCCGTTCCGCTGGGCCGCCCTCTCCGGGGACCCCGCCGACATCGCCCGCACCGACCGGGCCGTCCTGGACCTGTTCCCCGACAACGAGCCCCTGGCCCGCTGGCTCCGGCTCGCCGGCGAACGCGTCGCCTTCCAGGGGCTCCCGGCCAGGATCTGCTGGCTGGGACAGGGGGAACGCGCCGAGGCCGGCGCCCTGTTCAACGACCTCGTCGCCACCGGGGAGGTCAGCGCGCCCCTCGTCCTCGGCCGCGACCACCTCGACACCGGCTCGGTGGCCTCCCCCTACCGGGAGACCGAGGGAATGCTCGACGGCTCCGACGCCATCGCGGACTGGCCCCTGCTCAACGCCCTGGTCAACACCGCCTCGGGCGCGACCTGGGTCTCCCTCCACCACGGAGGCGGGGTGGGCATGGGGCGGTCCCTGCACGCGGGCCAGGTCACCGTCGCCGACGGCACGGAACTCGCCGGCCGCAAGCTGGAACGCGTGCTGACCAACGACCCCGCCACCGGTGTGCTCCGCCACGCCGACGCCGGCTACGCCAGGGCCGTCGAGGTGGCCGACCAGGCGTCGCTGCGCGTCCCCGTCCCGCGAGACTGACGGCCCGGCCGACCGCCGGGCGCACCAACTGGTGGACACGGAGGACGGACGGGAACGACGGCTGGATCTTGCCCGTCGGCGACCGTACCGTTCGAGAGGACGGCATGGGAGGGAGCGAGCCATGGCGGAAGGTGCTACCGGCCTGCTGGCCGGGATCGAACGAGTGGGAATGGACCGCAGGCGGGGTGGTTTCTCCCGCCACGGCTTCGACTACGCGGAGATGGAACTGCGCGAGTGGTTCAGTGAACAGGCCGACCGCCGAGGCCTGGATGTCCGCCCCGACCGCAACGGCAACCTGTGGGCCTGGTGGGGACCACCAGGGCCCAACGCCATCGTCACCGGGAGCCACCTCGACTCCGTTCCCGGTGGCGGCGCGTTCGACGGTCCGCTCGGCGTGGCCTCGGCACTGGCGGCGGTGGACCTGCTGCGCGCCCGCGACCACGTACCCCGCCGCCCACTGGCGGTCGTCGTGTTCGCCGAGGAGGAAGGCGGCCGGTTCGGGGTGCCCTGCCTCGGTTCCCGACTGCTCACCGGGGGCATCGTCCCCAAGGACGCCGCCCGGCTGATGGACGGCAACGGCATGACCCTCGCCGAGGCGATGAGCGGTGCGGGCCTCGACCCGCAACGCATCGGTCGCGACGGCGAGGCACTGCGCCACATCGGCTGCTTCGTCGAACTCCACGTCGAACAGGGCCGAGGGCTCGTCGAACTCGACGCCCCGGTCGGACTGGCCACCTCGATCCTGGCCCACGGCCGGTGGCGGCTCACCTTCTTCGGCGAGGGCAACCACGCGGGCGCGACCCCGATGTCCGACCGCCGCGACCCGCTGGTCCCCGCAGCCCGGACCGTGCTGGCCGCGCGCCGCATCGGCGAATCCGTACCCGGCGCCCGCGCCACCGTCGGAAGGCTCAGCCCGAACCCCGGCGGGACCAACGTCATCTCCTCCAGCGCCGACCTCTGGTTGGACGCCAGAGCCGCCGACGACGCCGCCACCCGCGCTGTCGTCGAACAGGTCACCGCCGCCGCCAAGGACGCCGCCGCCGACGAGGGCTGCGAGCTGCTGGTCGTCGAGGAGTCCTACGGCGGCCCCGTCACCTTCGACGAGGGACTCCGCCGAACCCTGTCCGCGACCCTCGGGGACGTTCCCGCGTTGCCGACCGGGGCCGGCCACGACGCCGGGATCCTCGCCGCCGAGGTGCCCACCGCCATGTTGTTCGTCCGCAACCCCACCGGGGTCAGCCACGCACCGGCGGAGCACGCCGAACCCGCCGACTGCGAAGCGGGCGCCAGGGCGCTGGCCACCGTCCTCGGCCACCTGACGAGCACCACCGGGAGAACCCCGTGGTGAGGCGTTGGTGGGCGCCCTACGCGCTCGTCGGCAGCGAACTGCCCAGAGTGGAGTGGGGCGTCCTGTTCGAGGAGGACGACGGCCGCCTCACCAGGGTCGTCCCCGGCGTCGCCGCCCCTCCTGACGCCACCCGGCTGACCGGGCTTGCCGTGCCGGGACTGGCCAACGCCCACTCGCACGCCTTCCACCGCGCCCTCCGGGGCCGCACCCACTTCCAGGGCGGGACGTTCTGGACCTGGCGACGCCAGATGTACTCGCTGGCGGAGCGGTTGGACCCCGACAGCTACCGCCGCCTCGCCCGCCTCGTCTACGCCGAGATGGCCCTCGCGGGGATCACCTCGGTCGGCGAATTCCACTACCTGCACCACGACATCGGCGGCATCCGGTACGACGACCAGAACGCTATGGGGCTCGCCCTGGTCGACGCCGCCCGGGAGGCGGGCCCGCGCATCACCCTCCTCGACACCTGCTACCTCACCGGCGGCATCGACAAACCGTTGGAAGGGGTGCAGCTGCGGTTCGGCGACAACGACGCCCACGGGTGGGCCGTGCGGGCCGCCGACCTGGCCGGTCGACCCGAGACCGCCGCACCCGGAGTCCGGATCGGAGCCGCGATCCACTCCGTCCGCGCCGTCCCGGCCTCCGGCCTCCGCGTGGTCGCCGACTGGGCGACCAGCCACGGGGCCCCGCTGCACGCCCACCTGTCCGAGCAGCGCGCCGAGAACGACATGTGCCGGGCTGCCCACGGCTGCACACCGACGGAGCTGCTGAGCCGGCACGGAGCCCTCGGCCCCGACACCACCCTGGTGCACGCCACCCACCTCAGCGTGCCCGACATCACCGAACTCGGCGCCTCCGGCGCGTCGGTCTGCCTGTGCCCCACCACCGAACAGGACCTGGCGGACGGCATCGGTCCGGGCAGGGCACTCGCCGACGCCTGCGGCACCCCCGCCCTCGGCAGCGACGGGCACTCCGTGATCGACGTCTTCGCCGAGGCCAGGGCCGTGGAACTCCACGAACGTCTGCGAACGGAGACCCGCGGCCACTTCACACCGCAGGAACTGTGGAGCGCCGCGACATCCGCCGGGCACACGGCCCTGGGCTGGCCCGACGCGGGCTGGCTCGACACCGGGGCCCGCGCCGACATCGTCACCCTGGACCTCGACAGCGTGCGGCTGGCCGGCGTCGACCCCTCGGCGGCCATCCACGCCGCCACGGCCTCCGACGTCGTCGACGTCGTCATCGACGGCGAGCAGGTGGTCTCCGCCGGAATCCACCTGCGCGTACCCGACGTCAGCGCCGAGATGAGGGAGGTGATCGGTCAGCTGTGGGGGTGAGCCTGGCCGCGCCCGGACCCGTGCCGGACATGGCGCTCGGGGGCACGCGAGCAGCAGCGACCCCGTGGCTGGCTGGCCAGGACGGAACGGGTGACCGTGCGGAAGGGACGGAGCCGCCATGAGCGCGACGCTGATCACCGGGATCGGCGAACTGACCACCAACGACCCGGACCTGGGCCGCCCCTCGTCGTCGGCGGTCGTACTCGACGCGGACCGCGTCGCCTGGGTCGGGCCCGAGGACACCGCACCCGCGGCCGACCTCCGCGTGGACGTGGAAGGCCGCGCCGTCCTCCCCGGCTGGGTGGACAGCCACACCCACCTCGTCTTCGCCGGGGACCGGACCGCGGAGTTCGAGGCCCGGATGGCCGGGGAGCCCTACCGGGCGGGGGGAATCGCGACCACCGTCGCCGCCACCCGGTCAGCCACCGACGACAGCCTGCGGGACACGCTGCGCCGCCACCTCGCCGAAGCCGCCAGCCAGGGCACCACCTGCGTGGAGACCAAGACCGGCTACGGGCTGACCGTGGCCGACGAGGAACGGGCCGCGCGGATCGCCGCCGAACAGGCCGACGACGTCACCTTCCTCGGCGCGCACCTCGTCCCACCCGGCACCGGGGCGGCGGCCTACCTCGACCTCGTCACCGGACCGATGCTCGAGGCCGTCGCCCCGCACGTCCGCTGGGCCGACGTCTTCTGCGAGACCGGCGCCTTCGACCTCGACCAGTCACGCCGGGTGCTCGCCGCCGCCTCGGCACGCGGCCTCGGCCTGCGGGTCCACGGCAACCAACTGGGCCCCGGGCCAGGAGTGGAGCTCGCCGTCGAGGTGGGAGCGGCCAGCGTCGACCACTGCACCCACCTCAGCGGTGCCGACATCGACGCCCTCGCCGGCTCCGACACCGTCGCCACCCTGCTGCCCGCCTGCGACCTCTCCACCCGGCAACCACCCGCTCCCGCCAGGGAGCTCCTGGACGCCGGGGCGACCGTTGCCTTGGCCTCCAACTGCAACCCGGGGTCGTCCTACACGTCCTCCATGGCGTTCTGCGTGGCCACCGCCGTGCTGCAACTCGGCATGTCGGTCAGCGAGGCAGTGCGAGCGGCCACCTGGGGCGGTGCCAGGGCACTGCGCAGGGAGGCCGGGCCAGGGGCGGTGGGCGTCCTGCGGCCAGGGGCCAGGGCCGACGTGCACGTCCTGGACGCGCCCTCGGCCACCCACCTGGCCTACCGGCCAGGTGTTCCCCTCACCTGGGCCGTGTGGCGGAAGGGGCACCGCATCCGCTGAACGCGGGGGAGCGGCCGCGTGTGCTCCCGAGATCCCGCCGGGTACCAGGTCGCTCAGTCCGCGTCCTCGTCGCCGTCGTCCCGCGCGAGGTAGGTCGCCAGTCGCTCCACGGCATCCTCGAACCGCGGGTTCTCGTCGACGAAGGCACGCAGCCTGTCGGCGAGGTAGCCGAAGGACACCTCCTCGTCGCCCCGGCGGTCCTCGAGTTCCTCGATCCCACGGTCGGTGAAGTACATCGCTGCCTCCTGGACAGCCCGCGAAGCGCATCTTCGAGTACGGGTGAACGCACCGGCCTCCAGGGCCGGTCACGTCGGCCACCGGCACGGCTCGCGGCACACGGGGTGCGGGTGCGCCCTCGCAAGATACAGCTCCGACCCGGGGGACCGCGGGAAGACCGCCGAAGGGCGCACCGCTGCTCCTGACCCGAGGGAGGAACGCCACCGTTCCCCCAGTCCTCGCGGTTCCCGCGCCGGGGAGAAACGAAGGGGGCGGGCGTCCACGCTGGACACCCGCCCCCCCGTTCCGCCGGTTCCCTCAGGTGGTCACCGAGGTGATCAGTTCCTGGATCCGCCCGGCCATCCGAGTCCGGTCGGTGGGCGCCATGGCGAACCAGGGCCTTCCCTGACCGTCGGGCTTGTGCTGCAACAGGTACCGGCCGATGGAGGTGTCCAACACGTCGACCCGGTAGGCCGACCGGGTGGTCTTGCCCGCCAGCCGGTTGAAGGAGCGCGTGCTGAACTCCCCGTACCGGAGGCGTTCGCTGGTCAGGACCTCGGCGATGAACTCCGCCTCCCCGGGACGCATCCCATGGGAGGTCAGGGAGGCGCGAAGCCCGCCAGGCCCGGGGGACGCGTTCGCCGTCGCCTTCTCGATCAGATCCGAGGGGCAGCTCACCGACTGCCCCTTGCCCGGGCGGTGCTCGGGAAGGAGGCTCGCCGCCACGTGCGCCAGACCGGTGGGGCGTACCGCCTCCAGCACCAGCTCCTTCTCCTCGCGGGGAGCGTTCTCGGGGCCGGACTGCATGGCCAGCACCGCGAAATCACCGCTCGCCGCGATCACCGCGTCGATGCCGTTCTCCCGATCGGTTTGGAGCAGTGCCCAGACCGCGAGTGGTGGCCGGGCGAGGATCTGGAACGCGTCCTCCAGGAACGGGTCGAGGTCACCGGTCCGGACCAGGCCCCGGGCCTCCAACTCCTGCCACGCTCGTTGGTGCAGCATCCTGCGTTCGTCCTCGGTGGACCCGAAGCCGACCGTTTTCAATGCCGCGGGGAGCGTGGCCCGGAGCCTGGTCTGGATCACGTCGACGGCGATCGCCGGTAGCGTGATGCGCCCTCGTGGTGACACGGTCACCGTCCGGTCGGAGGTTGGTCGCCGAGCACGGAGGGCGCGACCAGGCGGCCGTCACCGAAGACGTCGTCGGTCTCGAGCAGGTAGTCGGCGCGCTTGTGCTCGCCGTCGTCCTCGCCCTGTCCGCCGCGGCCTCGGGCACCGCCGCCGGCCATGCCGCCTCCGCCGCCGGCCGCGCCACCGCCCATGCCAGCGCCACCGCCCATGCCGCCGCCGGCGCCGCCCATACCGCCGCCGGCCATACCGCCGGGGCCACCGGGTGTGGAGCCGGGGCCGAAGCCGCCACCGCCGGGGCCGAAGCCGCCGGCACCGGGGCCGAAGCCACCGCCGGGGCCGAAGCCGCGCGTTGTCCGTGTCGCGGCCGCGTCGCGGCTCACCTGTCGTCGGCTCCAGCTGGTGCCGTGAACACGGCCGGGAGCTCCAGCGAGCCCAGTCGCCCAGGTACCGCGCCGCACGCGGTGGCACCCGAGCATCGGCGGCCGGGCGGGGGCGAGCTCATCGTCCGGTATCGTCCGCCGCACCCGGGCCATGACCCATCGCCCTGTGGTGGCCGTGCCGCCCGGGATCCGGTCCTCACGGGTGGCGGGTGCGGGCTCCGCGGCGATCCGCACCCCGGTTCCCGGCCATGCTGATCAGCAACCAGCGGAGGAGTACGACCACCTAGGCGCCCCGGGGTGGACGAACCCGGCCACCGACACCGGGGGCACCGCCAGCTCGGTGTCGTTCCACCCCCGCACCACCAACTCCCGCTCCGAGGAGCCGAGCAGGTCCCAGGAGCTGAGGGCCTGGTCCGGACCGGTGACGAGATCGGTCAGCAACCGGACCAACCGATCGGCGAAGGAGGCGGCGGTGGGTTCGTCGAAGAGGTCGGTGGCGTACTCGAGTGCCCCGCTGATGCCGGCCGGGCCTCCGTCCTCCCCTCGGCGTTCGTGCAGGCCGCAGGTGAGGTCGAACTTGGCGATGCGGGAGGCGTCGGGTTCGAGCCGCGCGTCGAGTCCAGGCAGGTCGAAGACCGTTCCCGTGGTGGTCTGGAAAGCGATCATCACCTGGAACAGCGGGTGCCGGGACAGGGACCTGGTCGGGTTGAGGACCTCCACCAACCGTTCGAAGGGCAGGTCCTGGTGGGCGTAGGCCGCCAGTGAGAGCTGGGGCGCAGCGGCGGCCAAGAACAGCGGTCGGGTCAGGACGAGCGGGCCCGCCCGGGAACGACGCGTCATGAGCAAGCCCGAGGGCCTACGGGCCTCGCCCGGCCCGCCCGGCGCTGGGGGCGCCTGGTTCACCGCGTCCGGCGGACTCGGGCCACGCCACCCTGCCTCGCGCACCTTCGGGAGGCGCGCGGGGACTGGTCGCGGGACCCGCGCCCAGTCAGCGAGGGACGGTCTCGGACGGGGGGCCTCAGCTCAGGCACTCCCGCACGGCGTGTTCGATGGTGTCCACCCGGTCGAAACCGGCGAGTCGGCGGGTGACACCCCGGTGACGGTGACCGGACCGCTGCCCTCGTTGGTGACCGGTCCGGCGTTGGTCGTCGACGTGCGCGTCCGCCCGTCCGGAGGCAGGCAGTCCCGTGCATGCGGCTCGGCATCGACGCCACCCCCCGCCAGCAACGGACCGTGGCGGGCAGGTCCGCCGGAACACCCAGCGACGGCGAGCAGGACCGCCAGGAGGGCGGCGCACCCCCGCGCCCTCACGGGTACATCTGGACAACGAGAGTGCCCGGCCCTGGTTCGGTTCGCTGAGCGGGGTGATTCCGGGTACCGCAAACCGCGCGGCCTGCCTCCACGAAGTCGAATCGAGTTTTGGCCGTGTTCGAGTAACCCGTACGTGCGGACAGATCTATGCCAATAAGAGATGAGGTCTTCGCCCCCGTAGCCCAGGTACTTGCCTTCGTCACGGTCTGATCATGAATGGTTCGGGGTGCGTACGGAGCGCATCGCGATCGGGGCTGGTTCGGAGGAATATGCGCACTCGCTGACCGCGATCGCCCTCCCGCGTTCCCCCCGTAGGCGAGCGGTTGCACCGTCGAGGTACTCCGGGTGCCCGAACAGTTCCACCGTGTGTACCGAGCATAGGGGCGCTGGGTGTCGAAGAATCGGTATGTGTACCGGCCGTGCCGGCCAAACCCGATCGTCGTGTCGGAGGCCCGGTTCACCGTGCCACTGGCGCTGTAGGAACCGTTGTTACTGGCGACTCCCACCCCCAACTCGGCATTCGCACCGCTGAGGTGTTGGAGCTCTCCCCACACGCCGGTCACCTTGATGAACAGTGCTCCCACATTCGTCCACCGCACGCCAAGGTTGACGTACTGCGCGTGCACCAGACCGTCATCGTCGGCGGGAACGTCCGACCGAGCCACGCTGCCCGCAGGCTCCAACGTCAGGTCCAGTTCGCTGGGCAGGGACGGCTCCACCACCTCGTCCCCAGCGGCCCGGGACGAGAAGGTCCCGCCCAATGCCTCCTCGGGGGCAACCGTGCCCTGGTAGCTCGCCTGCCCCTCGGGAGCCTGGACGTCCAGGCTCACCTCCACCAGACCATCTTCCGACTCGAACCTCCCCAGATCAACGCTGGGATCAACCCGGAGCTCGTAGTGTCCGTCGGAGTCCGTCGACGTCCGCGCGATGGGAGTCAGGGTGAATGTGTCACCGTCCTCGAGCGAAGCCAGCTCTCGGCCAGCGGGCCAGGCGAGCAGCCGAACGACCCGATCGCCTCCGAGGACTTCTCCTACCTGACGGGGGTCTCGATCCCCGTCGACGGCGGTGTGGCGGCGGGTCGACCGTTGCGGCTGCCCGCCCTGTGAGACGGCACCCGGGGTGAGATGATTCCCGGGCGCCACCTCACCCGCCACTTCTGGTGCGAGGTCCGACGAGCCCGGTGGGACGGGGGTGGCACCCTCCCCTCCGCCGCGATCCGCCGCCGCCCCTGGTCACCGACCCGCTGGAACAACGCCATGCCGGACCACCGGGTCGTCGGCGTCGTCGAGCGCACGGGCGAGCTGACCGCGTCCGCTGATCCCCAACTTCCGGTAGACCTGGGTCAGGTGCATCTCCACGGCACGGCGCGTGATGAAGAGTTCGGCCGCGATCTGGCGGTTCGTGTGGCCGGTCGCCGCCAGGCGGGCGACCCGGCGCTCGCCGGCCGTGAGGGCGCCGACGCCCGTCACCTGTTTCCGCACCCGCCCCCCGGCGTCCCGGAGCCGGGCCTCCAGGCATGCCCTCAGCCTGACCGCCCCGGTCTCCTCCGCCAGCCCGCACGCGCGGCGCAACCGCGACCGTGCCGCTCGGGAACGGCCCATCCGGGAGAGGGCCGTTCCCAGTTCCCCCAGCGACCGCGCGAGTTCGACACGTGAGCCACCGGCTTCCAACACCTCCACCGACTGGCTGAGCAACCCCAGGCCGACGGAGGGCCCGGCCACCCGACCGGCGAGCCTGAGGGTCACCCCGAGCTCGTTCCCCACTGGGGAGCGTCGTCGGACGTCGCTGAGCTCCACGTCGATCAGTCGGCGCGCGGCGTCCAGCCGGCCGAGGTCCAGCAGGGCCACTGTCGCGTGACGACGCCAGCGCAGCGGATGCGGAACCCGGGAACCGCGTTCCCTGAGGACCCGGCCACACCGCACCAGGTCGGAAAGGCCACCCGCCGGATCGCCGAGCAGCCTGCGCAGTCTGCCACGGCGGAGCAGCAGGGCCAGCTGGTGCCAGTGCGGACGGCGGTCGGGGTTGAGGGGCAGCTGCCGCAGCAGTTCGACGGCGGAGTCCAGTTCGTCGCGTTCGATCAGCGTGTCGAGGACGGGGGGCATCGCCGCGATGATCGGAAGGCACCCGCCCGGGTGGTCCAGCGTCTCCCACTGCCGCAACACGTCGTTGACGGCGGCCCCCGCGCAGCGGATACGGTCGAGGCGGAACAACGCCTCGGCGAGTTGCGCGTGCCCCAGCGCCAGGCGCAGTGTTCCCTGCCGGGCGGCGGAAACCCAGAGCCGGGCGTAGGACAACAGACCCGCGCCCTCGCCTGCCGACAGAAGTGCCCGGACCGCCGTGAACCACGTCAACGGCAGCCCGTCGGGAGCGGCCGGGGTGAGCAGGTCCCACAGGTCGCCCAGGGCGAGACCGTGACGCGGTGCGCCACGAACACCGCCATCGACCAACAGGTGGACGACCGCTGCCACGGCGTCCCGGGGATCGGATGTCGGGGCCATCGCGACCGCCGGGTCACCGGCCACGATGGTAGCGAGCTCCAGGCGGACACGGTCCCGCAACGCGGGGTCTCGCTCCCCGGCGGGCGTCTCGGCGTCGACGGAGCACAGCAGACGTGCCGCCTCGTCCAACCTCCCGAGGGCGTGCAACGCGCGGGCGTGGTCGACCAGGACCGCCGGCCGGCGCGAGCACCCCAGCAAGACCACGGCCTCGCCCAACCGGCGCTCCGCCAGCCCCACGTCCAGGTCCAACTCCGCCCGCGCGCACAGCTGGAGCAGCTCCGTCCGCACGGGAAGCGGAAGTCGACGTGAGAGCGCGTCCCGCAACCGAGCCACCGCCTCCTCCGGTGGTGACCGGTCCACCATCCCACGCGCCGTCGCGACGACGAGCTCCGCGCCCTCCGGGTGGTCGGCGACACCGCTGTCCACCAGGTAGGAGATGACCGAGGTCTCGGGCGCGCCGGTGGTCACGAGCCACCGGGCCCCGACCAGCCGCAGCCTCACCAGCTCATGCGGCGTGATCTGCCTGGCCACGGCGGCCTCGACGACCGGATGGGCGAACGCCGGTCGAGGGCCGGGCCGGAGGAGCGACAGCTCGGCGAGGGCGCGGATCCCGTAGTCGACCTCCAGGGCGGAGAGACCGGCGACCTCACCGAGCACCGTCGGGCTCGCGTGGTCGCCCAGGGCAGCCAACGCACGTACCACGGGCAGGCAGACCGGGTTGCCGTTGGCCAGTAACCCGGACAACCACGGGTACACCGTTCGCGGGACGATGTCGGTGACCTGACCGCGCGGGTGGCCGGGCAGCTCGGTGAGGACCTCGTCGAGCAGGAACGGATTCCCTCCCGTCCACTCGAACAGCGCGGCCCGGAGGTCGGCGGGTACGGGTCCGAGAACGCCGGCCACGAGGCGGTCGGCCTCGGCCCGACCGAGTGGACCGAGCCGGACCCGGACCGGCCGGGGGTGGGAGCGTTGCGCCTCGTCCACCAGCACGGGGTCCGCACCGCTGACCCCGGTGGTGAGGCTGGCCAGGACACCGAGACCGCGAACCCCGCGCCGCAGCAGGAACGACAGGCAGCGCAGGGAGGCGGCATCACACCACTGGAAGTCGTCGATGGCCAGGAGCGCCGGCGCGCCACGCGCCCACGCCGTCACCCGCTCCAAGACGACGCGGCGCGCCTCGGGTATGTCGTCGACGAGCGCTGGGGGTTCGGTGCCCGCCGCCTCGCAGATCCGCCGTGCCAATCCCAACGGTTCGTCTGCCTCGTACGAACTCGCAGACACGGGGAGCACGGGCAGCCCGAGGCCGTGGGCGCTGCTCCCCGCCGCCCGCAACAGCGCCGACTTCCCGGTTCCAGCGCCGCCCTCGACCAGGATGACGGCCTCGTCTCCTGCGGCGACCGCCGCCAGCGCGGTGCGGACCGCTCGCAGGTGCTCCCGGCGTCCGACGAGCGCGTGACCAGCACGGCGGAACGGGCGCTTCTCGTCGAATTCCGTAAAGATCAGTTCGCCTGTTGACACGGCTCCGTCTGCACAGGTTTGACGACAGGGAAAGGAAAACGTTCGACGACTGGAGGACAACGACCTCGTTCCGTCCACCGCGAACCGTTAGCGGAGTTTCCTGACCAGATTTCGCGAACAACGTCATCCCGGGTCGAATTCGGAACGAGGTTAACACCGCACGGTCGGGACAACAATGGTCCTAGGACCACCGTTCACCCACCACAGCGGATTTCCCTCCCCACGATTCCGCGATTCCGCCATCCACCCTGATCACAGCACCGGCCAGCGTCATGGGAGGGCCAGGGTGGTTCTAGAACCAGACCTCGTCTTGTTCCACCGCCGCCCACTCCGCGACTGACGCCAGGATTCGTGGCACGGCCGCCACCGCGAAGCGGAGTGGACGACCACCGCACGGGAGCGAACCCGGGAGTGCCGGGCTTCCGCGCCACGCGGGCCGTCGCTCGGAAGCGGCGGCCCCTCGTCCGGCCAGGACTCCTCCGCCTTCCGCTCCGTCTCCCGTCCCCCGGACGACGACGTGGCCGCCGGTTTCGGTAGTGCCCGGACGGCGTTCGGAAAACCGTTCGGTGCCACCACAGAGACTTCGTCCGATCCGCACTACATCCTTGGTTTCCGACCAGCGGGAAGGGGCCAACACGATGTCGACAGCACCGTGCGTCACCCGGTGCCAGGGCACGGGGGAGCCGCTGGTGGGCGACCTGGGCGGGTGATGCTCCGGCCACGATGCGAACCGCCAGCTCCGTTGACCCGGGCCGACGGCAAGGGGTCGTGCCCGCTCCCCACCCCGACGCGCGACCGGCTCGACCCAAGGCCCGCCGGAACGCGACGCGCGTCTCCTCCCTCCGCCTCCTCGCGTGCGGCGCGGGCACGGGCGGAGGGACAGCCCGAGGACGTCCGGACAGCTCATGACGGAGTACCAGAGGAGCATCGATGACGGAGTTCAGAACCGCGCGAGCCACGTTGATGCGCTGTGGGTACAGCGCTCTCGCGACGCACGCGCTCGACGTGGCGATCAAGCTCGAACTGGCGGACGGACCAGTTCGGTGACGAACCCCGCCACGCGCGCCACCGGACTGGGCGACCGGTGTGAGACCAGCGCCGGCGACTGCTTCACGGCGGTTCCGCCTGGGAGGGACCTCTACCCGCTCAAGAGCATCATGCGCGGCTGGGACGACGACCGTGCGGCCACCATCCTGCGCTGTCGCCGGGGGCGATGCCCACGTCCGGGAAAGTGCTGATCGTCCAACCCGTGCCGCCCGGAACCGCCTCGGCCGTGGTCGACGCCGCTACCTCAGCGACCTGAACATGATGCTGATGACGGTGGCCGGGAACGGATCCGGAACGACTACGCACGGCTGTGCGCGACGGCCGGGCTCGCTGTCTCCACCGTGACCCCGCTCCCCTCCGGTGTCGGATACGACCTCGTCGAGGCGGTTTCGGGCATGACCGGCGGTCCGGCGATCCTCCCCGCCCCGGTCAGCGGCCCTCTTGGCGACCAGGCCCTCCGGACGGTCAGCTCCGCTACCACCGCGCGGCGCGACCAGCTACCCCGCCCCCACCGCACGGGTGATCCGCTCGCTGGCGGATCGGGAACCCGCGCCCGCCCAGCCGCACTCCAGCTCCCCTCCACGACATCCTCGGAAATCGTCGAGGGCAGTGCGGGAGCCTCTCCCGGGAGGAGGGCCGACCGGCTCGCGGGGTGCGGCGGCAGGTGGCAGGTCGGGACGCCGCCCTCGGTCCTTCCCACCGAGACGTCCGCGCTCCCTGACCGGGTGGGAGGAGACCGTTGACGAAGGCTGCCACCGGGAGCGCCTCCCGCTCCTCAGCCGGCGACCACTCCCCCCGGTGGCTCCGGGGCCTGGCGAGGGCGACACCAGCGAGCGGGGCAGGCCGACGACGCCCGAGGCCCCGGACCCGCCCGCACCCGCCGATCCCGCCCGCGCACCGGGCGGCACGGCGCCCCCACGTCCCATCCACGCCCGTCGACCCGAACCGGAGCACGCGGAGTGCCACCTCACCTGGTGCGGGGCCCACGTCCGGTCCGGTGCCGGCCCTGTTGTTACTGAAGGAGCATCCATGAACTCACTCACGGACCCCCGGGTGGCCGACGTCATCGCACGTCTGCACCAGGAGGCCGAGGCCGCCGACCAACCCGTCCTGGAGGACCGCCCAGGCGGGGCGATGGCGGACGAGGACCTGATCCGGCGGACGCTGGAAGAGGAGGCCCGCGATTACCGGAGCCTGTACCACCGGTACGCGGACAACTACTTCAGCGTGTCCCCGACCTTCGGCCAGTTCCTCTACGTCTGCGCCAGGACCACGAGGTCACGACTCGTGATCGAGTACGGGACGTCGTTCGGGGTCTCGACCCTGTACCTGGCGGCCGCGTTGCGCGACAACGGCGCCGGTCACCTGGTCACCACGGAGCTGGAGCCCGCCAAGGCGGCACGGGCCCAGGAGAACCTCGCGGAGGCGGGACTGGCCGACCTGGTCGACGTCCGGGTCGGGGACGCCCTCGACACGCTGCGCGCGGAGCCCGCCGAGCCGGTGGACCTGCTCCTGCTCGACGGGGCGTTCTCCCTCTACCTCCCCGTCCTGAGGCTCGTGGAGCCGTACCTGCGCCCCGGCGCGCTGGTCGTCGCCGAGAACGCGATCGAGGCGGTGTCCGACTACCGCGACCACGTCCGGGCCCCGCACAACGGCTACCTGACCCTGACGGTCCCCTTCGACGAGACCCGGGGGAACGAACTGTCGCTGCGGACGGGCTGAGGGGCTTCCGGAGGGCGCGCTGGGACCCCTCCCTCACCGCCGGCCGGTGGACCGAGGGGGAGCGGGCGGCGCCCGCGTTCACGAACACGGGAGGTCGCGCCGGTCCCGGCCACGCCTTCGTCAGCTCCCCCCACCAGCGCCCCGGCGCGGGACGGTCCACACTCCCGGCCACTTGGGGTCCGGTGGTCCACGTCTCCCGGTGGCCCCGGTGCGCTGGCGGGCGCCTGACGGTCCAGGTCGGTGCCCGAGCGGGGCTCGCCGTCGTGGACGTGTTCCCCGAGCGGGACATGCTGACGGAGTTCCTGGCGGACGTGGTGGCCAGCGGCGGCCGTGACGAGGACGCTCCCGACGTCCCGTCGGACCACTACCAGCGGGCAGTCCGTGGCGACGACGTCTTCGCCCTCCACCCGTCGTCTTCCAGGACGTGTACCTGTTCGACGCGACCACCGAGGAGGACCCGCGGCTCGCTCGACCGGACGCCACCGCCGACCAGTTGCGGGAGGCGGCCCGCGCGGCACGGGTCGACGAGATCGTGGACCGTCTTCCGCACGGCTGGCAGACCCGGGTGGGTGAGGCCGGGCCCAGTTGTCCGGAGGGGAACGCCAGCGGGTGTCCATCGCCAGGGAGCTGCCCAAAAGGCCCGGATCGTGCTCATCGACGGGGTGGCGTCCGCCCTCGCCCCGGAGAACGAGGCGTCGGTCAGCCAGGCGATCACGAACCTGGCCCGCGACCGGGGTCGAACCGTCCCGAGATCGACTCGACACCCGCTCGCCGTTCCAGGTCCCCCACCGTCCTCAGCACGGGAACGGTCATGGCGACCGGGATATCCGGCGGGACCAGCATCCCCACGGCAGCAGTACCCAGGCCACGCCGGCACGTTCGGCGGCCAACTGGGCGCCGGCCTCCCGGATCCACCACCACGAGGTCCGGGGACCACGACCGCACGGTCCGGACGGACTCGGCGAGGGTGTCCTCGGTGAGGGGGTACGGGGTGGTTCGGTGGCGGTCGTCGGGGTCGCGGGGGTCGACGGTCCACGGCTCCTTCACCAGCTCGACGATCAACGCCGCCGAGTCGAACGAGGCGTTCGTCGGTAACGCCGTGGAACCCGCACTCGCCACTTGGGCGGTGCAGTCGCGCGGCACGGCGAAGAGCACCTCGTGGCCGCCCGCCCGGAACCCTGACGCGGGGGATCATCGGGTAGAGATGCCCGACCGTGGGGAAGATCGAGAACAGCGCACGCACGTCGCGACTCCGTCTCGTCCGGTCCCTGGGCGGGACGGCGCACCGGACCAGGAATTCGCGCGCGGTGGTCCGTGGTGCCGCCCCGCCAGCCAACGGGAGGGGCACCGCCGGGTACGGGGTGCCGGGGGCGAGGCGGAAGCCCCCCTCCGCACCCCCGCGCATCCCGGGCGCGGCCGCTGGTTCAGTTCTCGCGGCGCCAGTAGACGCCGCCGTCGTCGATCGCGACCAGCGGCTCCTCGACGCCCGCCCGCTGCCGGAAGTCGTGCACGGCTTGGGCACACGCCTCGATCACGAAGTCGTCGATGATGACGAACCCTCCCGGCGAGAGCTTCGGGTACAGGTTGGTGAGGGCGTCGGTCGTCGACTCATAGAGGTCACCGTCCAGGCGCAACACCGCCAGCCGCTCCATGGGCGCGGTGGGCAGCGTGTCCCTGAACCAGCCGGGCAGGAAACGGACCTGGTCGTCCAGCAGCCCGTACTGCTGGAAGTTGCGTCGCACGACATCGAGGGGAACACCCAGGACATGGTTGGCCTCGTGCAACGCCAACGCGCGGTCCAGGTGGTGGCCGTCCGGGCCGGTATCGGGAATGCCCTGGAAGGAGTCGGCCACCCAGACGGCGCGGTCCGTGCATCCGTACGCCTTGAGCACGCCACGGGCGAAGACGCAGACGCCCCCTCGCCACACACCGGTCTCGATGAAATCGCCGGGTACGCCCTCGGCGAGGACGCGTTCGAGGCAGTAACGCACGTTCCGCACACGTTTGAGGCCGACCATCGTGTGCGCCACGCTGGGCCAGTCGATCCCGTTCTGGCGACGGTCGAGGTCGAACCGGCCGTCCGGGAGGTACCGGTTCGGGATTCCGTCGTCCTCGTAGATCAGGTTCGTCACCACCCTCTCCAACAGGTCCAGGTACAGGGCGGCCCCGGTCTCGCTGGTGTCGGGCGCGCTCGAGTGCGAGGTGTTCTGCCTAGCGATCACAGCCACACGTCCTTCGTGGTTCGTTCTGGTGCCCGCTCCGGGCGCACCGCCGAGGCATCGGGGGTCCGGGCCTGTCCCTCGACGAGTTCGCCGACACGGCAGGGTCATCCGACAGGGGTGGGAGCGCACGAGGAACACCCGACGCGGAAACGCCACCCGCCGGCGTGGAACGTTTCCGACCAGCATCGGAGGAACAGAACACGATCCGAACCGAGAATGAGGAAAATTCCGTTCCCAACGCTCGACGGAACATTACCAACTCCGCCCGAGGACCCGCAACGAAAACCAGGAGAAGCCGTTGGCGCGGAGCCAGCTCCCTCCCTCACCAGGAAACCGGGGTTGAACTCAACGGAATTGAATCCGATGCCTTCGGTACGTACTTCGGTAACACCCCAGCGACTCGCCCGTCCATCGTGCGGCACACTCCGGGACGACGCCCCCTGGGCGTCCGGTGAGGCCCGAGAGGAACGGTGCCGGGCTCGCCCTGGCGCTACGCCGCGGGGTGGTCCTCCCGCTCCACCGCCGCCGGGTCCGGGAGGTAGACGAGCAGCGACTGGCCGTGCGCTTCGTCGACGAACTGCCGCTGGGCCCCTCCCACAAGGTCCTCAAACGCGAACTGCGCCGGAGACTCGCGGCGGAGCCGGGCGCGGAAGCCGGCTGAGAGTCGGGTCACCAGCGCCAGTCCACAGGGTGTGGGAGGACCGGGGGAGGCGTCGCGGCAGCAGACCTCGGCGCCCGACCCCGGCCCCCGCCGGCGGAGGGCCGGACGCCGCCCACTCCTCCGCTCCCCGCGGTTCCTCCGTCGTCGTTGGATTGGCGCTGACCTCCGCTGCTGGTGGTAGCCGCTGTTCTTCCGTGGTCGAGCCGTGTGACGAGGGGCGGAAGCCGCCTCCCACCCGGCGGTTGACCGCTGGGGACTCCCTGGTCGTGGGTCGATGGCCGTGATTAGGGCCGCACCGCCGGGCCAGGACCGCTTCGGGCCAGCGACCACGCTCGAGTCCGCGTGTCCTCGGGCAGACCAGATCAGCGATGGCACACGTGGGGGACGGAAAGACCTGGTCAGATCTGCCGGTGCGATGGCCCCGAACCGCTCAGCGGCGCTCGATCCCGTAGGAGCGCTGACGGACTCCGCGCCACTCCTGCATCGGCGCCTTCACGAGGACGTGGGAACCGAACCCACGAGGTTCCGGACATGGTGTAGGCGCCGCTGCCGAGCATCGGTGAGTGGAGGGACGAGCATCGTCGGCATACCGAGCTCGACCGCGACGCCGTCATACGATGCGCGGTCGCCCACCATCAAGGTTCGACGCGGCTCCGTACCCAACTCGTCGAGTGCGGATCGGAACATGGCCAGTTGAGGCTTCTGCATGCCACGCTCGAAAGACAGCACGAAGGCATTCACGAAGCGATCCAAGCCTGCCTCAGCGAACACCGGGCGGAGATCGAAGTGGATGTCGCTCAGGATCGCCACTCCGCATCCGCGTGCGCTCACGGCGTGAAGTGTCTCGGCCACGTCGTCAGCGAAGTGGTTGTACGCGGGGTCGGACTCGACCGTGTACAGCGCATCCGCCAACTCAGCGTCGAGTCCGGCTTCGGAGAAGACTGAGTAGTAGGTGTCGTGGTGCAACCCCTTATCGCTGTCGACCCCTGCGGCTTCAAGGCGATTCGGGTTGCCGGCTGCACGCTCGATGGCACCGTGCACCGCGGCTACCGACGCAGCCCCTTGATCACGGCCCAACAAGCGCAGGGCCTCGCGGACCCACTGCTCGGAATTCAAGGTCGTGACCAGGGTACCTCGCCAGTCGAACACCACCGCCTGAAGATCAGCCATGTCGCGATGTCTACCAGACCACAGGATAGGTAACGTCGTTTCTGGTCGCTCTGAACCTTCATCACCAGAATCGCGACAAGGTGCCCGTTTCCGCTGGCCATGGAACTCCTCGTAACCGCGATAGGGAAGGCGGCAGCAGCGCGATCCAGATGGAAGCGGTAACGAGCGCGTGTCCTCGACGCCCAGACGAGGCCGACCCGATCGCCTGCCCGCGACTCACCATCCAGAGTGCGTGATCAACCTTGCTTGCGCGCGGGGGTTCCCGCCAGTTTCTCGGCTGGACCGCACCCCTTACGACTCCGACCTTCGGTAGCAGGTGGGACGGAAGAGATGGGGACGCAGGTCCTTCGCAGGGTTCGCTGCGGCGTGGCCTGGTGGCGGTCTGCTGGTTACGGATGGAGTTGGGTGGCGGCCGCTCCCGATCCGTCCATCAGCAGGGGCACCGAGGCGTGCTCGTGGCTGATCAGCCAGGTGTCGTCGTGGCGGCGCAGGACGAGGGTTTCTCGGAACCACAGATCGGTCTCGACGCCGTCGGTGCGTCGCCCGGTCAAATGGACCAGGCAGTGGGCACAGGCGACGTCGCCGCTGACCTCGACCACCAGATCACGCCGCTGCCGACCGATGGGTCCGGTGAAGGAGTCGTACCAGGCGCGCGTTCCCGCCTCATCGAACGCGGCTTGTCCTCGCAGGCTCAGCGGGGGCGCGAGAGCGAAGACGGTCACGTCGGGCACGTATACCGATGACGACGCCAGCACATCCTTGTCCCGGATGGCCCGTTCCCGGGCGAGGAGAACGGTGTGAACCTGCTCGTGGTCATCGTGTGATGTGCGGGAGGTGGAGACCACCGCTGCATCTCCTCACTCGTCGTCACCTGAAACTCCTTAGGAGCAGCGTGAATGGGCTGCCACCCGATTGTGCAGGGCCGCACCGACACTGTTGGAACTCCTCGTAGGAGCGATGAGGACGAAACCGCACTTCAGGTCGCCGCGTACAGGTACGCGTTGGAACTCCTCGTAGGAGCGATGAGGACACAACGCCGACCACATCCACCTGGCCGCGATCCTGCTGTTGGAACTCCTCGTAGGAGCGATGAGGACCCGGGCTGGCGGAAGTCGCGGCGCAGCGCGAACCAGAGTTGGAACTCCTCGTAGGAGCGATGAGGACCCCCTCCCCGCCGTCCTCGTCGGACTCGGGCTCGCGTTGGAACTCCTCGTAGGAGCGATGAGGACCGTCCGACACGCGCCCCATCTCGCTGGCCTCAATGCGTTGGAACTCCTCGTAGGAGCGATGAAGACCCGAGAGTAAAGTCGCTGGTCAGGGCCTTCTTGCACGGTGCTTTTGGCGGCGCTTTTGCAGTGAACCTGAGGTTTGACATCTGACCCGGGGGGTTCGCTGAAATCTCCGTGCGCAAGCCTACCGTGCCCTGACGACCGCGATGACACAACCAGCAGGAGCCCCGAGGGCATTCCGGACCAGCCCGGCACTCCTGGTCGTTGAGTAGGAACTCCTCGTAGGAGCGATGAGGACCGGCCGCTGTGACCGCAGACCAGCGCATCGCCGAAATGTTGGAACTCCTCGTAGGAGCGATGAGGACAAGCTCCGCCGGAACGAAGAGGCGGGTCAGCTCACGTTGGAACTCCTCGTAGGAGCGATGAGGACCCTGAGAGTAAAGTCGCTGGTCACAAGGTATCTACAGTGGGATTCTGGGGGCTGTTCTGCAGCGAACCCGAGGTTTGACAGGCGGTCACAGGGTGTCAACGCTTCCCAGGTCCTGGACGACCTGGCGCCGGTTCGCGAGGCCCGCACCGGAACTCAGAGAACCACGGACCACACCCCGGAGCAGGCGGACAGGGTGGCGCAGGAACTCCTCCTAGGAGCGATGAGGACGCCGCGCCCAGCGGAGGGGATGGACCTACCGCCGGTTGGAGTTCCTCGTAGGAGCGATGAGGACAAGGCCGTGACACCACCCACGGGACCGAAGACCCACGGTTGGGACTCCTCGTAGGAGCGATGAGGACACGCACGTCACCGCGACAGGCCGCCCAGCACAGGAGGTTGGAACTCCTCGTAGGAGCGATGAGGACTCCCGGGCCTGCTTCAGGTCCCCTCGTACGCGGCCGGTTGGAACTCCTCGTAGGAGCGATGAGGACCCGAGAGTAAAGTCGCAGGTCAGGATACACGTGGATGGCGTCGATCGATCCCACGCCTGGTGACCACACCTGATTGGCCACGTCACGAGGTGTCTACGGTGCGAGAAGCCGCAACACGTTGCTCGATCCCAAGCTGTCACTCAGCTGGAACCTCGTAGGAGCGATGAGGACCCGACAGGCCACACCTCTGCCGGCGTGCACGGTGTGGTTGGAACTCCTCGTAGGAGCGATGAGGACGCGAGCCTGTATGACCTGCTCGCCGCCAAGAACGGATGTCGGAACTCCTCGTAGGAGCGATGAGGACGCGGCACGCAGTCAGGCAGCGTGCAACCCACGTGGGTTGGAACTCCTCGTAGGAGCGATGAGGACCGGGCGGCACGTCATCCTGAACAACGTGTCCCGCCACCAGTTGGAACTCCTCGTAGGAGCGATGAGGACCCTATGCCCGGCCAACCTCGCTGACCGGCCCGTACACAGTTGGAACTCCTCGTAGGAGCGATGAGGACCCTTCCGATCGCCGGGGACATCGCCGCGACGTCCGCGTTGGAACTCCTCGTAGGAGCGATGAGGACCCGAACCGGTCATCGTCGGGGCCTACGAGGACACGTTGGAACTCCTCGTAGGAGCGATGAGGACCCGAGGGTAAAGTCGCAGGTCAGCATACACCTGGGCGGCTTCAACGACGCCCGATTCGCAGCGAACCCGAGGTTTGACATCAGACCCGGGGGGTTCGCTGAAATTCGGCTGCACGTGGTGGTGGCTCCCGTCTCCAACTACCCGGCGTCTCCGTGGCAGGATCGTCGTCGACAGCGGGCCAGCGAGCCTGGGCGGTACCCCGTGGTGACGCCTCCACGCCGAGGCACGTCGTGACCCCTCTTAGGGGCGATGAGGACAGCCGGAACACCAGGGCGCGGATCGACTCCTACCAGTTGTGACCCCTTTTAGGGGCGATGAGGACCGTGCCGACCTCGCATGTCAGGCAGCGAAGACGTTGTGATTCCTTTAGGGGGCGATGAGGACCCGAACGCGGAGCTCCGGGTCCTGGGCGCACAAAAGGGTTGTGACCCCTCTTAGGGGCGATGAGGACCTGGATGGGACAGATCGCACTCGTCGCTGTGCAGGGAGTTGTGACCCCAGGGGCGATGAGGACCCGAGAGTAAAGCCGCAGGTGGGATGCTCTCCACGAGCGGCTTTTCGCGGTTGTTTTGCAGCGAACCCGAGGTTTGACATCAGACCCGGGGGGTTCGCTGCAAATCGTACTCGGACCTGCGGCTGCTCTGCGCGAGGGGAAACCGGAACACGCCCAGGTCAGGCCGAGGGCGGCGGCGTCCCTCCCGGGCGCGTCCCGTCGTGGCCGCGTACGCGTACCCGGGTGCTGGCTGGAGAACGTCGCCGTTCACCAGCTCGACGAGAACACCCACGTCCGGTCCAGGGCCCGCGTCAGCCCGTCCCTCATCCGAGGCCTGGGCCGGAGGAAGCTCACCAAGCTCGCCGCCCAGAACGTCCGCACCTGGCCGAACCAGCTCCACACCGTATGCCGGTGGGCTGCGCCAGGAACCGAGGCGGGGGGTGGGGAAGCCCGTCGCCACGCCGTCGGACGGTGCCGCCGCAAGCTGGGTGGGCGTGATGTTTCCGGGGGAGATGGCACCCCCGGAAACCATGCGTCCATAATCGCGGTTTTCTAAGTCTTTCGGGTTATTATTACCTGAACGTAAGACGCGTTCTGTGCGTCATCGACTCGCACGGAGCAGTGTGTGACTTTGTTCTCTTCGTAGAACGCGACCTTAACGTGTTCGTTCGGATCGTGCACTACTAGCATGCCGTGTGGGCAAGGAAGTTCAGTCTCGAAAAGAGTTAGAGGGAGTGTCGTGGGTGGCGTGGATCTCCACACTTCGCAGGAGACGGGATTGACGACGCTGGGCATAACGCTGAAGATTATGGAGCTTTCGTCCTGGTACCAACTCGCTTCGTTCGGATTCCAATCTGATAGATCTCCCTCGCTCGCCACGTCTTGTAGGATCAGGCAACCGTGTTCAATGTATGCCATGAATGAAGCTATCGGCGCTTCCTTTACCATGATTTGTTGCTCCTTGCCTTCCTTAGCTGTGGTACGACCCCGCCTTGTATGCGGGCGCACTGCTGGCAGTGGGGGTAAGCCGTTTATGGGCTGCCGGGTGGAACTAGGCTACTCGGTGGCTGGTGGTCGGGTATCCACCGACCATTAGGGGTGTTCGGAGATCTGAAAGAACAGGTATGACAACCATGGGCCTGTCCGGATTTTTCGATCAGCTCCCGGCCCCCACTCACATCTATGTTCCCGTCAACGAAGGCAACTCCCTCCGGGGCGTTTGGCCCAGCCCCTAATGTTAGGTCGCAGTTCTCCTCGGGAGTGGCATTGTGCACCAGGACCGGAGTTGCCCCGGCCAGTACATAGTACGTGTGGATGGTGTTGGTGGTGAGGTTGTGGACGCGGTGGTGGTGGGGGTAGCTGTGGGCGTGGGTGATGGTGGTGTGGTCCCCGGTGGGGGTGAGGAGGGTGTCTCCTCGGGTGAGGTCGGTGGCGTGAATCCAGTGGCCGTGGTTGTTGACCCAGAAGGGGTGTTCGTCGGTGACGGTGTCGGGGAGGTGGTCGGGGCTGGGGGTGTGGCTGACGTCGACGAGGGTCTTGGGTCCCTCGTTGGTGATGGTGGCCACGACACGTTGGGGTCCGATTTCCCCGGTGTCCGGGTCGGAGGCGAGGACTTCGTCTCCGAGTTGGTTGTCCTCGATGGGTTTGTGGGTGCCGTCGGCGAGGAGGACGAGGGTGCCGGGGACGAAGCTGTTGACCCGGCAGCCGGCGCTGCGGAGCAGCGCGGTGGCCTCGTCGCGTTCGCGCCGCCAGGTCCGGACGCGGTCGACGGCGCGATCCATGTCGGGTGGTGATATTCGTTAAGTGTTCGAATCTCGTGTTCTCCGGGAGGGTGACTCATCGTCCCGGAGACACGAAATTCATCGTCGTAAGATTCATGTCCCTTTGGTCAGTATGATTTGAATCCGAGAGGCGTGCTTTATGTTGTCGCCTAGTATCAAACAGTGAATGACTCTGTGTTCTCCGTAGAATCCAAGCTTGGCGTGTTCGTTCGGATCGTGCACTACTGGCATGCCGACGAGCATGGGATCTGAGTTTCAAGAAGTGTCAGAGGTAGTACTGTAGGTGGTGTGGATCTCCACACTTCGCAGGAAACGAGGCTTGTCCTCGCCACGCTGATTGGTCGGATTGGTCGGCCTCTCGATGCTGCTGACGTCACCCGCCGCTCCTGTGGCCGGGCCGCGCTCTGCCGCATCTGGCTCCATGGCCTCCGGCACTCGACGACTCCGTGGGGAACAGCGAGCCCAACCCATCCTGATCAAGAGAATTCTGTGGGCTGAGTTGGCAGTGAGGAGGATACTTATCTCGATGCCTCTCGCGTGCTGCTGGCGTTCCACGCAGATGCCCCGCCAGGATCAGCTGGCGGGGCATATAGGCGCGATATTAAGTGCGGAAGACCTGGGCAGATGTGGCGGCCCTGATCGTCGATGATGAGGAAATCGCGGATTTAGATCAAGGGCTTTTATGTAACCTTCTCCAGAAATTCGGTCTCCACCAGTATAGTCGCGTACGATCCTCCGGCCAGTTTGCTTCGATTGCCCCATTCGGCTCGAAGTTATGGATTTTTTCGTCAATAGTGCGAAATCCGAAATCTATCGACCAAAAGTCTGCAAGTGGGCGAATCTTGGACGTCGAGTTGCTGTCCGCGATGCCGATATCTTTATAAATCAGTTGAGACTCGGTCAAGGGAACTTGATTGGCACCACTGATGTCCGGCCAGCGAAGCTGCACCAAATCATCCTCCCAGTCGCAGATGGGGCAGATGCAGTGGGAGCCGGGTGGAAAATTGTGGACGAGGTATCCGCAGCAAGGGCACGGGTAAAGGTTCATTTATGGTCTCCCGATCCCCGGCTGGCGCCTGAAATAATCTAGGCCGTCGTCGGGTTTGAAATAAGTAGTGATACCCCTCGGTCCTGTTTCCCCAAACTCCCCGGATTCGGGGTCAAAGAATCGCTGCACGTTGCCATCTTGCTTCATGAAAACCCTGGGTCTGCGTCCATCGCATGTGCACATGATGTCCTGTGCCGCGTAGTTATACTCGGTCATCGTATCAAAGCTCATTCTTTCACCATGTTCTTGAAAGTGCTGGTCGAGGTTGGTGGCGTCGCTCCACTTATCCCCGAAGCAGCTTTCGTTGTGAACCAGGACAGGTGTCTGTCCCGCCAGCACATAGTACGTGTGCGCGCTGGTCGGTCGTCATCTGCGTTTTTGCTGGTCAGCGAATTCCGGCCTGTCCGTGGAAGTGCCCTCTTGTGCGCCCGTGTTGCCGTCGGCGTTGCCGTCAGACGGCTACGTACGTGAGGGCGGTGGAGTGGGGTTTGGCCGGTGTCCTGCCCGGGTTGGGGTCGGGCATGGTCAGGGGGGCCGTATGTTGGCCCGGCAACTCGGGCAGGTCGTGATCCTGCCCGGAATTTGAACGAGTGGCCCCCTGGCCTTGCCCGACGCGGGCTCCGGCCCGGGGAGGTGGGTAAAGCCCACGGAGCCGACCGACCCCAACGCTGTGCTGTTTCTGCGCGGCCTGGTCGCTGGCCGGCCCGCGGTGGCGGAGCCGAGAGCGGGCCGGGTGGGCGGCCGTGCCGCGCGCGACCCGCGTCAGCGGGTCGCCTTGAAGACGTAGAGAAAGTTTGGACGCATCCCGCTTCGGCGGTAGGCCGTGGTCGGTGGCCGAGCGTCCGGTTGGGCTGCTGGCCTGGTGCGATGGTCTGCGGGATGCGGGTCCTGTTCCGGCTGGCGGTGTTGGTTCTACTCGGCTCGGGTGACCTTGGCGTGGCCGGTGAAGACGCGTCTGAAGAGGTCGTGGCCGGTGCGTCCGGTGTGACGGAGCGCCCAGTCCTGTGCGGCCTCCTGCTCGGCGTGGGGTCCGGATTCGGCTCCGCAGTTGGCGGCGACGCGGAACGCCTCGTAGGTGATGCCGCCTTCAGGGGTGTGGCGGATGGTGTGGGTGACGTGCTGGTAGACGACGCGGGGGCTCACTGGTGGCCCTCCGGGTGGCGTCGCATGTAGACGTTGCAGTCGCTGACGGTGGTCATGTCTCCGACCGCCCGGGCCCGGTCGCGTACGTTGGCCAGCTCGGCGCAGCCCACGCAGCCCGCGCAGCTCGGCGCAGCCCGCGCAGCCCGCAACGGGAGTCGGCTCCGGCTCCAAGCGCAAGGGGAGTTCGACCGGCGGGGTCGAGTACCTGGTCGGCTCCGCCACCTCTCGAACGTCTCATGGCCGACCTCTTGACAGATCGGTGCTCTAGTTCAGTATTCGAGTGGCCGAAGCACTCCCGCTACGGTTCGTAGTGCACTAGTGTGCTCCCACTGACATCACGTCAACTCAACGGAGGGGCACCCGCTCGACCCCGAGCGGTACGACTACACCGGCGCCGTCCTGTGGAACGCCCACGCCGCAGCCCTGTGGGCCCGCTTCATGCTCCGCCTGCGCCGCACCATCGCCGCCGCAGCCGGTGTCCCGCAACGCCTGCTCTCCCAGGTCGTCCGGGTCTCGTACGCCAAGGTCGCCGAGTACCAGCAGCGCGGGCTGATCCACTTCCACGCCGTCATCCGCCTCGACGGCCCCGCAGGCCCCTAAACCCCGCCGCCCGCCTGGGCCACACCCGACCTGCTGGCCGATGCCATTCGGATCTCGGCCACCCGCGCCCACATCGACGGGCCGGAGGTCAACGGCCGGGGCCGCGCCTTCGTCTTCGGCGAGCAGATCGACACCAGGATCATCCGGTCCACGGCCTTCCAGCCGGGACCACGATCACCGAGGGCAAGGTCGCCGGATACGTCGCCAAGTACGCCACCAAAGGCACCGAAAACGCGACCGGCACCCTCGACCACCGGCTGAAGAGGATCAGTGACCTCTGGTTCGAGTCCGTACCCGAGCACGCCGCCCGCATGATCCGCACCGCCTGGGCCCTCGGCGCCCGCGACGACCTCAAGCACCTGAACCTGCGCAAGTGGGCCCACATGCTCGGCTTCCGCGGCCACTTCTCCACCAAGACCCGCGCCTACTCCACCACCCTCAGCGCCCTCCGGGCCGCCCGTGCCGCCTGGCACCGCCGCCACACCTCTCCGCCCTCACCGACCACCCTCGTCCTCGCCCACTGGGCCTACGACGGCATCCGCCTCACTCCCGACCTCGAACGCCTCGCCGCCCTCATCGGCGGCGGCCCGACGCGCGAGCAGGACGTGACAACCAGTGCGTGGTGACGAACTCCTCACCGTCCCCGAGGCGATGGCCCGTCTCAAGATCGGCCGCTCCGCCCTGTACGACCTGTTGCGCACCCGCCGCCTGGCCTCGCTGACCATCAGCCGCGCCCGCCGCATCCCAGCCCACGCGCTGGACGACTACGTCCAGCGCCACCTGGAACAGGCCTCCCGATGACCGCCCCCAAGCGCAAGAAGGCCCGCGCCAACGGCGAGGGCACCCTCTACCAGCGCAAGGACGGGCGCTGGGAAGCCGCCGGCTACGTCCTCGCCGCCAACGGCACCCGCAAACGCGTCCGCGTCTACGGCACCATCCGGAGAGAAGCCGCCGACAAACTCGCCGAGAAGATCGCCGACAGCAACCGCGTCTCCCTGTCGCCACCGCAGACAGCACCGTCGGTGACTACCTCACCTACTGGCTCAGCAGCGTCGCCGTTCACCGGCTTCGCGAGAACACCCACACCCGCTACTCCGCCTGCGTCCGCCTTCACCTCATCCCCGGACTCGGCACCAAGAAGAGCGCCCGCCTCACCGCCAAGGACGTACGCACCTTCCTCGACCGGCTCCGCACCACCTGCCAGTGCTGCACCCAGGGCCTGGACACCGAACGAAATCGGTGCTGCGCCATCGGCGAGTGCTGCCAGAAGCAGGTGTCCCCTTCGACGGTGACGTACGTGCACTCGGTCCTCAAGTCCGCCCTCGAACACGCTGTCCGCGAAGACGAACTGCCCCGCAACATCGCCGGGAACGTCAAGGCCACCGCACCCCGGCCCAGGCGCTTCCGGCCCCTGACTGCGACAGAAGCCCGCCGGTTCCTCGACGCGGCCCGCGGCGACCGGCTCCACGGGCTGTACGAACTCGCCCTCCGCACCGGACTCCGCAAGGGCGAACTCCTTGGCCTCCACTGGGAAGACCTCGACCTCAGCGCAGGCACCGCCGCCATTCGCCGCTCGCTCCAGCGCACCCGCACCGGCGGCCTCACCCACCTGCCCACCAAGACCCGAGCCTCCGAACGCCGCATCGCCCTCCCGACCGATGCCTCCACACCCTCAAGGAGCACAGGGAATGGCAGGACAAGGAGCGAGAGACAGCAGGATCGGACTGGAACGACAGCGGACTCGTTTTCACCACGCCGACGGGCCGCCTCTCGACCCTGCCAACTTCACCCGTCGCTTCCGCAGCTTCCTCAACCGGGCCGGGCTCCGACGCATCCGCTTCCACGACCTACGGCATTCGACCGCGACCCTGCTCCTGGAACAGGGCGTCGACCTCGTCGTCATCAAGGAGCTGTTGGGCCACGCACACATCGGCGTCACCACCGGCAAGCCATCGACACCCTGAACGGCGCCCTCGGCCCTGTCAACGACGACCCCGACGACCCACTCGCCGCGGCAGGCGTCCGCTGACGTTGCCGTCACCGTTGCCGTCAAACGGCACGAGGCCCTCCCGAAGAATTCGGGAGGGCCTCGCTTCAATGGCTATGAGATTTCCGCCAGCCATTCCCAGTCGCCGGGCCGGGAACGCAACCGGTTGAATCCCTGTTCGAGGCAGTCGCTCAGGCTGGAAGATTCAGCGCGGATAAATCCTTCGGGCCCCAGCCCCGGACCCGACATCACCAATGTCCAGGGCTCGCCACCTTCCGCCATCCTCTCGTCATCCACCTTAAGGATCACGGTGACGCCTGAGCGACCCAACTTCTCCATGAGCTGCTCGATATCCATTCCTTGCACTCCCATCAATAGCCCCTCAAAGCCGCCGAGATGTCACTGACGTCGTGTAGCTGACCTTTACCTACTCTGTCGATGACACTTCGGAGACCGGCAGAAGTGGGGCCACATGTAACGTTGTTACGTTCCATCAGCTGCTCTACGACAGCTTGAGCAGTGCGCTTGTTTCCGTTGTTGAACATGTGACCACCAGCGATATCACGAATCACGACGGCCGACTTATCCCAGAAGCTGTTGTAGCGACTGGCGTTAGCCATGGTGTTCGCGGGCGACCCACTCAGCAGGGTTTCGCCGCCAAAACCACGGTTGATATCGGCGATCTCGTCAGGAGTCACACCCACCTTGAAGCCGCCGGTCAGCGGGCAGTTGGAATTGTGAACCAGGACCGGAGTGTCGCCCGCCAGTACATAGTACGTGTGGGTGGCGTTGATGGTGAGGTTGTGGACGTGGTGGTGGGGGTAGGTGTGGGCGTGGGTGATGGTGGTGTGGTCGCCGGTGGGGGTGAGGAGGGTGTTTCCTCGGGTGCGGTCGGTGGCGTGGGTCCAGTGGCCGTGGTCGTCGACCCAGAAGGGGTGTTCGTCGGTGGCGGTGACGGTGCCCGGGCGCTACCTTGACACGGTAGAGGTCACTGGTTCAATCCCAGTATCGCCCACCAGTTATACATGGTGGTCAGAAGCCCCGTCGACGATCTTCGTCGGCGGGGTTTTCTGCGTCGTGGGAGGATTTTGGGAGGATCGGTTCTGAGCACTACCGGAACTGAGCTCTACTGGGTGATCTCCCACCGCCGGCTGAGCCTGGCCAAGATGTCGTCGATCATGACCCTCGTCACTCGCGCGTGCGATCGGTGGGCCCAGCCACGCGGCTGTCCGCCGTACCTGGCCGCACCACACCCCTTCCGCCGCCGGCCCGAGCACTGTTCCGTTCCCCTCGATCACCTTGTGGCGTGACTGCCTTCTCCCGCCCGACCTGACCGCCTCCATGCGCCCGACCTCGGTCCAGAGGGCGGCGGTTGACGTGCACCGTCAACTGATGGAGCCCGACGGCGCCTTGCCCACGCCGCGACCGACGTTGAGTTCATCGGAGAAGTGAGTCCGGCGTAGGAGGTCGACCATTCGGTTCCACCTCCGTTCTCCAGGCCGGCAGCGGGTCGCGGTGCCAGGTCACGCGACGACCACCAGGGCTTCGGCTCTCCGCGAGCAGGTTCACCGCGTGGTGGCTGATCGTGGTGCCGGGACCGAGCATGAGGACGCTCAGGGTCGCCGCCGGGATGTGGAAGGTCCCACGCTCGTCGCGGGAGGTGATGGCGTTGGCGTCGCGGTGGACGACGCAGTGTTCGAGGTAGACGAAGGTGAGCCGGTCCGTGGCTCGCACCAGGTGCGAGATGGGGACCGGCCTCGCCCCGGGGATTTCCGTCACGTCGGCCTGACCCGGGCCAGGGTGAGCAGACCGCACCCGTAGCCCTTGGCGGACCCGACACCGTGGGTCAGCGTCCGGCGGAACACGCCGGGGTCGGCGACCCGCAACCTGCCCTCGTAGGTGGCGAGGGTGAGGGTGACCGTGGTTCCCTGGCGGGCGAACCTGCCCATGATCCGGGAGGGCAGGTAGTTGCCGGACTGGGTGCCGCCCTTGCCGGCGATGAACACCTGGATGCCGGTGCCCGCGCTGTCGGTGTGCGCGTAGACCCCGCTGATCGTCACCGCCTCCCGAGCGGTGATCCGCACCGCCCGCGTGCCGGGCGGCAACGGCGGACTGGTCCACTCGCCGTCGGCCCGATCGGCCTGCCCCGACCGGTCGGGGATGACGCTGACCGGGGCGCCGCCGTCGACGGAGACCTCGAAGGACCCGTTGTTCGACCCCTGGCCGTGGAACACGGTGAGCAGGGTGGTGCCCGAGGGGAGGTCCCGTTCGATCCACTCACCACCGAGCAGCCGACGGGACCGGAAACCCAGGTCGGCGTCGACGCCGTCCGCCGTGCCGCCCCCGGCTGGGACGTGGCGGTGCCGGTTGGGGGACATTCTGGACGGGGATGTCATCCACGGCCGCTGATCGGCGCGGGCTCGGCGCCCCGCCGGCGGGTCACGCCCGACGGGCGTTCTCCGGCCAGATCACCACGACGGGGATCCCTCGTTGGCGGGCGGCGGCCACGACGTCCGCCGTGCGGCCCCGACCGTCGACAAGAAGTGGCGGTGGCCGCTGACGGCACCGTGTGGCCGTGTGTGTTCTCGCGCTGGCTGCCGGTCGGTAACGTGCGGGTCGCCCCCCTCGCCGAGATCCTGACCGGGCCGACGATGCTGAAGACCACAACGGTGCTGGCCGCGCACTTCTCGGCTCGCCCGTCGAACCCGTGCGTGCCCAACATGTGCGACCCACAGTGCGGGCCGAGCTGCAGCCCGGCGTGTGTCCCCGCGAACAACTGCGCACCGGTCGGTGCGTGCGTCCCGTCCGAATACTGATCAAGGACACACACATGCTCGCTCGCCGTGCGTACATCCCCGACGAACTGCTGTCTTCCGAGGTGGCCGACAGCTGGCCGCTCACCGTGCCGTGCGTGGCGCAGTTGGCTGAGCAAGGCATGGTGTTCGACAAGCCGATCACGTTCCTGGTCGGGGAGAACGGTTCGGGGAAGTCCACCCTTGTCGAGGCGTTCGCCGAGGCGTGGGGCCTGGACGCGCGCGGCGGGCGGGCAGGGCGCAAGTACGTCAACGACCGGCCGAAAACCGCCCTCGGTGAACTGATCCGCTGGGAGACCACCAGTGCGGGCGCGCGACACAAGAGCGGAACGCGAACCAAGCGCCGAGGGTACTTCCTGCGCGCCGAAACCGCGTTCGGCTTCATGGAGGCCGTGAGCGGGATGCGTGGCTACTGGGAGGAGGACACCAGCGAAATGAGCCACGGCGAGGGGTTCCTCACCGTGCTGGCGAACATGTTCCGCGAGCCCGGCTTCTACCTCATGGACGAGCCTGAGGCGGCGCTGTCTTTCAAGTCCTGCCTCAGGCTGGTCAACCTCCTGTATGACCTCGGCCAATCCGGCGCTCAGGTCATCTGTGCGACGCACTCGCCGGTCCTTGCGGCCACCCCCGGCGCCGACATCATCGAAGTGGGCGATGACGGTTTCCAGCGCATCGAGTGGGAAGACCTCGACCTGGTCGACCACTGGCGTCGGTACATGAACAATCCCACCGCCTACCTGCGGTACATCACCGACGAGTGAGAGGGAGCCGGTGGTGGTCGACACCAGCGAAGCCGACGCACGATTCAGGCAGTGGATGCACGGCAATCTTGACCGCGCCGCGGAACGCTTCGGCGTAGTCGTCATCGGCGAGCCGCTGCTCGGCTGGCTCGACCGGTCGATCAGCGCGCCGGTCCGCAAAGGTGGCGCCGATTACTGGCTGCGCGTCGTCTCCGAGGACAAACAGTGGATCGGGGGCGACTTCTGGACCGGGAATGTCGACGCGAACGTGGTGACCGGCCTTGCCAAACCACGCGTGCTCGACGTCTTCGAGTGGGAGGAATGGCGTCAGCAACGCGCCGAGATCATGACCCGGTTGCCGGGCTCCCCCTGCTCGCCCACGGACGCACTGCGTGCCGAGGTCGATCTTGCCGACGAGTGGTGGACGGAGCTGCGTCATACCGTGGACGTCATCGCGACGACTCCGACCGAGCGTGTCAACAGCACTCAGGACAAGGTCGCCGATCGCATCGTGCACCGATTCGGCGACGCGGTCGACCCCGCCGTGCCCGCGTGGGAGACCGTGCACGGTGATGTGCACTGGGCAAACCTGTTCGGCCCGCGGTTCGGCCTGCTCGACTGGGAACTGTGGGGGCGTGGACCCGTGGGCACCGATGCGGCAACTCTGCTCTGCTACAGCCTCTTGGTGCCCACGATCGCGCAACGAGTTCACAAGGTCTTCGCCGACGTGCTCGACACCGAGGCGGGGCGGTTCGCGCAGCTCTACGTCATCGCTCGACTGTCTCGCCGGACCGACAGCGGCGAGTTCCCCGACCTCGCAGGGCCACTCGAACGGCGCGCGCGAGCACTGCTCAATCCTTGACCGCCCCCGTAGGAAGCCGCGCGGCCGGAGTTCGCCCGCCCGAACTCAGCTCCACACGCGAGGAACCGAGGTCAGTCGTCCGACGGCGAGCTGGTGTCCGGATAGGTCGGCGTCCGAGCCGAGGAGCACGGACCAGGGTGACGGTGCCGGTCCTGGACCTCCAGGCCGGGATGCCCACGGCCGTTGATCGGCGCGGGCTCGGCGCCCCGCCGGCGGGTCACGCCCGACGGGCGTTCTCCGGCCAGATCACCACGACGGGGATCCCTCGTTCCGGCCCCGTCCCGAAGCCGGGTGGGAGTGTGCGGTCGGAGCCGGCGGGGGCCAGTACCCGCCGCGGTTCCCCAACGTCCATGGGGTGTCTCCTCCGACCGGGACGCGGGGGCGTTCTCCCCGGCGGGCAGGGAGAGTGAGGGAGAGGGCGGCCCTTCGCGCCTTGGTTGTCCCCTGCCTGGTGCGGGACACCGCGCAGCCGGGCGAGTGCCCGCGCGGTCTGGCTCGTGACCGTGCCCCTGGAGGCCCAGAGGGCCGTGGCGGTCCGTTCTTCCGTCAGGTGCTCGGAGAAGCGGAGCACGATCACCGCCCGCTGTCGGGCGGCAGCGTGGCCCGCGCGCGTGACCTCGTCGGGCCGGACCAGCTCGGGTTCTGGTCCATGTTCGCCCCCGTCCTCCCACGGCGTCTCCCGGCCCCCCTCGGGAGAGGTGGCGCCAGCGGTTGGCCGTGGCGTTGGCGAGCGTCGCCCGCGCGTGGGCCCCAGGGGAACCGGCGACGCAGGACCTCGGCTTCCACCTGTTCCGCGACGGCCGGAAGATCAACCGCCAGCCCATCCGCTCCAGCACCAACTTCCTCGATCCCGACGGTGCCCCCGGGGCCACCTACGAGCTGCTGCCACTCGGCCAGGGTGGGCGCGCCGCGTCGGAGACGACCACCGCCCTGGCCGAGGCGCACTTCGACATCCCGCTGAACAAGCCCGAAGGCGGCACGACCCCGGACGGGGGCGAGTTCGAGTACCGGATCAACGACGCCAGCGTCGGCGACCTCAACGGCGACGGCCAGTACGACATCGTCGTCAAGTGGGAGCCCACCAACGCGCAGGACAACTCCCGGTCCGGCTACACCGGTGAGGTGTTCCTCGACGCCTACACCCTCGAGGGCGAACAGCTCTGGCGGCTCGGGCTCGGACCCAACATCCGCGCCGGAGCGCACTACACGCAGTTCCTGGTGTACGACTTCGACGGTGACGGCCGCGCCGAGGTTGTCCTGCGCACCGCCGACGGCGCGGTGGACGGCCTCGGCCAGGTCATCGGCGACCCCGACGCGGACTACCGGAACTCCTCCGGCTACGTCCTCACCGGCCCGGAGTTCCTGACCGTTTTCGACGGGCTCACCGGTGAGGCGGTGGAAACCGTCGACTTCGAGCCGGCACGCGGCGACATCTGCCAGTGGGGTGACTGCTACGGCAACCGGGGTGACCGGTTCCTCGCCGCCGTCGCCTACCTGGACGGTGATCGTAGGCCTCCATGCGGTCACCGTGCCCGGTCCAGCTGGAGGGGAGGATGACCTCGAACCCCTCCTTCTTGGGCTCGTCCTGCCCCTCGGGGATGTTCAGGACGGCGACATTGCGGCTGGTGCTTTGGGAGGAGACGCCGGAGCCGATCGCCTGTGCTTGGTCCTTGGCCTGTTCCGCGTAGGTGACCAGGGGGAGGGTGGCGGCTCGTGAGGTGTCGGCCGCTTCTCCCTGGTGGGCGTCGGCTGCTCGGGCGAGGGAGGTTTTGATGTGGTCGGCGAGTTCTGCGAAGCGGATGGAGACGTCGCTCCACTCGCCGTAGACGTCGCTGGCGTTTCCGCCGTGGCCTTCCCCGGTAATGTCCTGCCGGAGTTGTTTCGCGTTCTTGCCAGCGAAGGTCTCACACGTCGTCTCGAGGTGCATGATGTCCCCTTAGGAAGCCGCTGGCAGTTCGGCGATCACTGCCTCGGTGAATTCGATCGCGGCCTGGCACGCGTCGAAATCGTCAAGCGTGTTCCGAACGAAGTTTGTGTTCAAGTACTGGTCGTCAGCGATTCCGGTGTACAGCACGCATCGCGATTCATCCTCGATGGTGTGGGCGTGTACCGCCGGGTATTCTCCGACCATCATCTCGTCGAAGACGCCGTACCTGTCGCGGATCTGGTAGATCCATGACAGCCCGCCGTCTTCGGTGTTCGCGCGTAGGGTGGCTCTGCTGCCCTCGTGTTCAGTGGAGTCCCAGGTGCAGCTGTTCTCAAAGCCGGTCCGGGCTGAACCTGCGTCGTACCCCATAGCGCTGACTTCCTGGTCGGAGATCAGGGCGCACGGCTCGATATCGGTCGCGTCGAGTGGGGTCGAGACGGGTGGCGCGAGTAGCTCCGTCTCACGTGGAAACTCCTCGGTCAGACTCGGGGCCGCAGTGCTCTCGGTGGTAGCGTCAGTGGTGTCTGGCTCCGAGGCATCCTCGGTCGAGCAGGAGGCGAGAACCAAGGCGGCCGCCAGGAGCAGTGCGCCCATGACACTACTGCTGTGTTTCTGCACGAAAGTTCTCCTTACCTCAGATGGCGACGTAGTCGCCGCCGGATCGACGACCGTTGTTCAGGGCCTGTCGTTCCCAGTAGTCCGGAGGCAGACTGACCTGGCTGACCTCGCCGTCGTACTCAGGTAGCGTGGCGGACTGCTCGAGCTCCAGGTACTCCCGAAGCATTTCCTCGAAAGCAAAGATGGTGTTGTCGAGCTCAGCACGGAGCTTGGCTGCGGTCGCGGCGAGTGATCCTTCGCCTGGGTCGCCCCCCAGCCGAGCGAGCTGATCTCCCGCGTTCATGCTCACGCCGTCGTCACCCCGCGTGGAGCGCTTCGCGGAGATGGCAATTCCCCGGTCTTCCAACTCCGCGACAACCTCCCGTGCTTCCTTGAGTTCCGCGATGGCCCGAGGCAGGGCCTCGGGGTCCACTTCGTAACTGCCGCTCACGGCGGTTCCTCCCCAGGAGATCCTCAACCAACAGCACACTGTGCGGGCGCCCGAGGCTGCTCGGGCCTCGCTGGCCCGCACACCCCCTCGCGTCAGACCCTCGGCGACACCGCCGGGTCAAACAGAACGGTAGCAGCGTCGGCGGTCCCGACAGGGGGGAAACCGACCAAGCTGCCGCAGCCCTGTGGGAGGACCCGGGCGGAGCCTCCACAGGATGTGTGACGCCCGCGGATTCGAGCCTTCGGGAGGGGCGGTGTCTGTTGCGGGCTGGTCGCCCACGACCAGCAGCGGCCCGTGGGCGGCAAGTGTGTCGAACAGGGCCCGGAGTTGGGGTTGTTGGGTAGTGGCCGGTCGTGCAGCCGAGTCCAGGCCCACGGCGTGGCGGGAGTCCTTCCCGACGTCGAGACCGAGGAACACGCCGACGTTGCTGGTCATGCGGGTTCTGCCGTTCGTTGTGGGTGGTCACCGGTCGGGCATCGAGCGCCGACACCCCCGTGACGACGAGACCGACCGTGGTGGTGGCCGTGTCCCCTGTCAGCGGTCCCTCGATGCCACCAGGTCTGGTGACACCGCCCATGGGATCATGGGTTCGCCTGGGGCGTGAGTCATGCCGGACCTGGGGACCACGGCTCCTGGCCAGGAGCAATGAAAAGGTAACGGGGAACGGCGTCCTTCTGGGACGCTCCTGCCCCGGGGCGCGCCGCGCCGACCGGGCGGGTGCCTCCCCGGCCTCGCGGGCGAGTCGACCGCTCGCCTCCCGGCTGGTCGCTCCGTGGGACACTCGCGGGCGCCAACAGCCCTCCTGCCACCGCACCGCGTCGTCCAGGTCGTGGGGGCGATCGTGACGGTGCGGGGAGAACGGACGAGACGTGAGCGGAACCACCTCGATCGTCGCCCTCGAAGGGCTCACCCGGACGGTCGACCTGATCGGTGTGGGCGCGAACGCGGTGCTCGGCGGGATGTTGGCCCGCTCGCGGAACTTCGACGCGGTCGGGTTCCTGGTCCTCGCGATCGTGTCCGGTCTCGGTGGTGGTCTGATCAGGGACACCCTGCTCCAGCAGGGCACCCCGGTGGCCCTGACCGACTACGCCTACCTGCTGACCGCGCTGGGCGGGGCGCTGGTGGCGTTCCTCCTCCAGTTCGAGCACCGGGTGTTGTGGCGGAGGGGGTTCCCGGTCGTGGACGCGGCCGCCGTGGGCTGTTGGGCGGCGGCCGGCGCCGGGAAGACGCTCGACGCGGGGCTGGGCTGGCTGCCGGCGGTGCTGCTCGGCACGATCACCGCCGTCGGCGGCGGGATGACACGGGACATCATGCTCGGTCAGATCCCCAGGATCTTCGGCGGCGGTCCGCTGTACGCGACGTGCGCCGCGATCGCGAGCGGGGCGTTGGTCGTCCTCGCCGGCCTGGGCCTCCGGGAGATCGGGGTCCTGGCGGCGCTCCTGCTCGGCACCGGGCTGTGCCTGGTGTCCCAGTGGCGGGGTTGGACCGCGCCGAGAGGCCGGACGTGGGGCGGGGGTCGCGCGGGCCCGCCGGAGGGCTCCGGACCGCCCGAGGGACCTCCCCCCGCGCCGGGCTCGTAGGGGCGGTCGGCCACCGCCACGTCGAGCGGGCCGCCTCCCGGAAACCCACCCACCACCCGATCCGGGGCCGCCCGACCACCCACCGCCGCGCGCACCACACCGGGCGAGCCGGGCCCGCCCGGGTCACCGCTCGCGGATCAACTCCGTGCGGAACGGCCCGCGCCCAGCACCTCCCCGATCCGGCTCGGTGCCGGCTCCCCCGCCCGGTTGTAGGGCAGGAGCCGCAACACCCGGGCGAGACCGCAGGTGTTCGTGAGACCGGCGAAGGCCAGTCCGCCTCCGACGAAGGCGGCCAGCCAGCGCCAGCGGGGCCACCGCAGGCTCGCGAGCACCGACGCCAGCACGACGCTGCCCGCCGTCAGCCGGACCTGGCGTTCCAGGTCCCACCGGGCCCGGCCACGCGTCACGGCGTGACCGTTGGCCGTCCACTCGCCGATCCCCCCGTCGAGCACCGTGACGTTGCCCAGGCCCGCCTCCGCCAGCAGCCCGCGCGCCTGCCGCGCGCGGGTGCCGGTCGCGCAGATCAGCACCACGGGGTCGTCGTGGACGTCCCGCAGTTGGGCCCGGTGCCGCCGGAGCAGGTCGAGCGGAAGGTTGTGGCTTCCGGGAACCCGCACCGTCTCGAACTCCGACGCGGTCCGGACGTCGACCAACCGCACGTCGGGATCGGCCGCGACCAGGCGCTCCACATTTGCCGCGTGCAGCAACATCTCTTCAGTGCTCGTCACTCGAAGCTCTCCGTCTCTTCCCGTTCTCCGAACGTCGGGCGGAGGCACGCCACGGTTCGCCCCCGCGCGGCGTGCGCGCCACCACGTTCCCGCGTGGCCCCGACGTTCCCCTCGTCGCGGGCCGGTGGTCCCCGCATCCAGGGTGCCGGCTGCCCGAAGCCGCTTCAATACGCCGTCGGGTTGGCCCTCCAGCGTGGACCTTCATCCGATCGGACACAAACTATCGGGTGAAACCAGGACGAAGAGCGGCGGAGAGATCCGTGGTGGTCACCGCCGTCCGCCGATCGCTCGTCCCGCTGACGGCGGACCGTTGGTCCAGGGACCCACCGGTTGCGGGATTTACAGGGAAGCGGGACAACTTGAAAGCTGGTCACATCAGTCCCTGCCCGTCCCGCGCCCGAGGAGTGCCCGTGACCGGAACGTCGTTCTCACGCCGGAGCCGTCGGGGGCTCGCCGCCCTGGTGGGACTCACCCTGCTCACCCCCACCGCCACACCGGCCCAGGCCGGGGAGGCGTCCCGGAACCGGCAGGAGCCGGTCATCGCCTACCACGAGTGGAGGTCGGCGGCCGACCTGACGCGCGGCGAACTGGACGGGACCACGGCCGCTCCCGACGGCGGCGCCCTCGTCGTGGGCACACCGGTCGGAACCGTCGACCGGGACGGCCCCGGCGGCACCCGTACCTACGAGTACGCGACCTGGACATCCCCCGAACGGCGGGACGACCTGGCGGCGACCGAGCTGGTCCCGTCGTGGAACGCGGTCACGCCGGCCGGGACCTGGCTGCGCGTCGAGGTGCGGGCCGTCACCGCACAGGGCGGGCGCACCGGCTGGTACTCCCTCGGCGACTGGGCGTCCGGTGACAGCCACATCCTGCGCACCACGGTGCCCGGGCAGTCCGACTCGCACGCCCGCGTCAACGTGGACACCCTCGTCGCGGCCGGAGCGACCCGCTTCGACGGCTACCAGCTGAGGGTCACGCTGTACCGGGAGGCGGGGAGCGACCTCACCCCCGAGCTGGTGATGGCGGGGGCGATGGTGTCCGACGTCCCCACGCGGTCGGAGGTCCCCACCGGCCCCGGCGCCGGCGCGTGGGGGACGGAACTCGCGGTGCCCCGGTACTCGCAGAACGTGCACCGGGGGAAGTACCCCGAGTACGGGGGCGGGGGCGAGGTCTGGTGCAGCCCGACCTCCACGACGATGCTGCTCGAGTACTGGGGAGTCGGGCCCACCGAGGAGGACCTGTCCTGGATCGAGGACGGCTACGTCGACCCGCAGGTGGCCCACGCGGCCCGCCACACCTACGACCACGACTACGCGGGCGCCGGGAACTGGCCGTTCAACACCGCCTACGCGGCCCACTTCGGCCTGCGCGCCCACGTCACGCGGCTGGCATCCATCACGGAGTTGGAGGAGCACATCATGGCGGGTATCCCCGTCATCACCTCCGTGTCGTTCCGGGCGGACGAGTTGGACGGCGCCGGGTACGGCACGAACGGCCACCTGTTCGTCGTCGTCGGTTTCGACGACGAGGGGAACGTGATCGTCAACGACCCGGCCTCCCCCGACAACGAGGCGGTGCGCCGCGTATACGACCGCGACCAGTTCAACACCGTCTGGCTGCGCACCCAACGCGAGGGCGGCAGCGGGCCCGGGGGCATCGCCTACGTCATCCGCGACGCGGACACGCCGTTGCCGTGACACCCGGGCCGCCCGGCCCGGTGGCGGCCGACGGCGCGGGAAGGGCCAGCCGGCTCGGGGTCACGTCGTCGCCTCCTCCGGCGGCGGTTCCCACACGGGTGGCAGCCCGAACGGCGGGAAGTGCTCGGCACCCAGGAACGAGGTGAGACCGGCGATGCGGTCGCCACGCAGGGACAGCACGGTGACGGACCAGGCGCGGTGGACCACCGCCTCCTCCTCCCGCAGGTAGAACGCCACCGCCGGCTGCCCGTTCGCCGTCGTCCTCCGGTAGCGCCACGAGCCGCAGGACGACAGCGGCACCCGGACGGCGAAACCCATCACCGCGTCCCTGCCCGCGTACCAGTCCTCCAGCGGGGGCATCGACCAGGTGACGTCCTCGGTGAGCAGCGCCACCAACGCCCGAGCGTCCCCCCGTTCCAGCGCCTCGGCGTAGGAGGTGACGATCTCCCGGACCTCGCCGTCACCCAGGGCGCGCAGGGTGCGCGACTGTCAGACGGGGGGAACCCTCGTCGACACCGCGAGACGCGCTCGCTGGAGGGCGCTGTTCACCGAAGCCGTCGAGGTGCCCATCATGGACGCGACCTCGGCGGCGGAGTAGCCGAGCACCTCCACGAGCAGCAACGCGGCCCGTTGGTTCCCCGGCAGGTGCTGCAGCGCGGCGACGAAGGCGAGTTCCACGGCCTCGCGCTGGTCGTACCGGGCTTCGGGTCCGGAGGCCACACCCTCCGGCACGCCGTGCGGGTAGGGCTCCAGCCAGGCCACCTCGGCACCGGACGACCCCGGTGTCGCGTTCGTGTTCGCCGGGCCGAGGTCCACCGGCAGCGCCCTGCGTCGGCGTCCGGCGAGCTGGTCCAGGCAGGCGCGGGTGGTGACCGTGTAGAGCCAGGAGCGCAGCGACGCCCGTTCCTCGAAACGCGACAGCCCCCGCCAGGCCCGCAGCATGGCCTCCTGGATCGCGTCGTCGGCGTCGTGCGTGGAGCCGAGCAGGCGGTAGCAGTGCGCGTGGAGCTCGGGCCGCAGGGGCCGCACGAGGCGGGTGAAGGCGTCCTGGTCGCCGTTCCGGGCGAGGACCAGGTCCGGTTCCCGCGCGCTTGTCACCGAACCGGGACCGGGAGGGCGCGTCACGACCGATGATTCTGCCGCACGCCGTCGGTCTCCCTTCCGGAACCACCACACCAAGCCATCGGAGGGCAGCGACATGACAGCTGGGCAGCACGCGGAACCACCGGTCTGGTTCGACATCTCCAGTCACGACGCTCCTCGCGCACGGCGCTTCTACCGGGAGATGTTCGACTGGCCGATCCGGGAGATCGACGGCGGCTACGCGCTCGTCGGTGAGGACGACGGCCCCGTCGGAGGCATCGGTCAGGCCGGCCCTGGCAGCCCGTACACCGGGATCACGGTCTACTTCCGGGTGGCGGACGTCGACTCGGCCCTGGCCAGGGCGGAGCGGCTGGGCGGGACCCCGGTCCTGGAACCGGTCGACGTACCGGGGCAGGGCCGCATCGCCGCGTTCTCCGACCCGGATGGCCACGTCGTCGGGCTGTCGAGCGGCTGAGCCCGGCCCTCCTCCCCTACCGGGCGGAAGGCGGCCCGTCTCCCGCCCGCTCCCCGAGCACCACGAATGGAACCGGAAGGTGACCACATGAACTCGGACCACGCGAAGCACGATCTGCTCCGTCTGCTCGACGAGGCACGGGAGACGATGCTCTGGAAGTTGGAGGGGCTGTCCGAGTACGACGCCCGCCGGCCGGTGACGCCGACCGGGACCAACCTGCTCGGGTTGGTCAAACACGTCACGTCCGTGGAGATCGGTTACCTCGGGTACGCCTTCGGCCGCCCCTACCCCGAACAGCTGGACTGGATCGGCCCCGAGGCGGAACCGAACGCCGACATGTGGGCGACCGAGGCGGAGTCCCGCGAGGAGGTCGTCTCCCGGTACGGCCGGGTGCGGGCCCACTCGGACGTCACCATCCACGAGTGCGACCTGGACACCCCGGGCCACGTGCCGTGGTGGCCGGCGGACCAGGCGACGGTCACCCTGCACCAGGTGCTGGCGCACGTGGTGGCGGAGGTCCACCGGCACGCGGGTCACGCGGACGTCGTGCGTGAGCTGCTCGACGGTGACGTGGGCCGGCTGCCGGGGAAGGAGGACGTCGCCGCCGGCTCTCCGGAGCGGTGGTCGGCGTACCACGCGCGCCTGGTCGAGGTCGCGGAGGGCTTCCGCCGGCGCTGAGAGCGGGTGGCCGCCGTCGTTCACCCCGTGGGCGGCGGCGGTCAGCGCACCCGGTCTGGTTCGGAGGGCGCTCCGGCGGGGGCGCCGGGCGCGACGACCTCAGAGGGGGACGGGGATGGAGTCGATCCGGTACTGGCCGCCGACCTGCACGACCCGGACGACCACCCGCTCGGAGCCGCCCCCGACGTAGTTGAGGGTCACCGACAACCGGCCGGCGTTGTCCCCCGTCACGCCCTCGCCGTGGATTCCCTGGTAGGAACCCCCGGTGGCGTTCTCGGACCAGTACTGGGCGAAGCCCTCCCGGCCCCCGTACATCTCCTGCGCCCTCGGCGTCAGCATGTTCCACGCCGTGTCGCTGCCCGGGCTGGCGAAGAAGGGCTGGAGCCAGGGGCCGACGCTGCCCCACTGGTTGACGGTGGCGGAGGTCTCGGTGCCCTCCTCGATGGGGTCGCCGAAGTCCTCCTCCAGCTCCTCGGCGTCGGGGACGACTCCCTCGTCGTCCTCCTCGTCCTCACCGGGCGCCGGCTCGTCCGCGCTCTGGCTGGAGGAGGGTGCCGCGTTCTCCCCGGAGTCGCCCGTGGCGTTGTTCACCATGATGATCCCGGCGATACCACCGCCGAGGACCAGCACGACCACGGCCGCGATGACCATCACCTTCGCGTTGACACCACCGCCGTCCCCACCGGCGGAGCCACCCGCCGCGCCGGGACGGGTCGTCGCCCTGGTCTCGGCGGGGATCGGGGTGGGGGCCTCCCTGGTCTTCTCCGCCTTCGTCTCGGGCGGGATCGGGGCGGCGGCCGCCTTCGCCGGCGCGACCGACTGCGGCATCCAGGGAGCGGCACCGCCCTTGGCGACCGCAGCGAGCGCCTCACTCGCCTTGCGCATCGTCGGCCGGTCGATCGCCTCGGACTGCAGGAGGCTGGTCAGCACCGAGGTCAGCGGCCCGGCCGCCTCGCTGGGCGGGTCGAGCCGGCCGGCGGCGACGGCGTGCAGCAACGCGAGCGGGTTCTGGTTCTGCGCCTCCGGGTACGGGCTGCGTCCCTCCACTGCCTGGTAGAGGGTGATGCCGAGCGCGAACACGTCGGAGGCGGGCGCCGGGTCCTGCCCCCTGGCCACCTCCGGAGCCAGGTAGGCGGGCGTTCCCGCCACCATGCCGGTCTGGGTGACGGTGACGTCGCCGACGACCCGGGAGATCCCGAAGTCGGTGATCTTGGCGACGCCGCCGTAGTCGATCAGGATGTTGCCAGGCTTGATGTCCCGGTGGACGATGCCCGCGGCGTGGGCCGCGGCGAGGGCCGCCGCGACCTGGCTGCCGATGAGGGCCACCTCCTCCGGCGGCAGCGACCCTCGGTCGTCGAGGACCGCCGCCAGGCTCCTGGACTCCAGGAACTCGATCACCAGGCACGGGTCGCCGTTGTGCTCGGCGACGTCGAAGATGGCGATGGCGTTGGGATGTTGCAGTCTGGCGGCGATCCGCGCCTCGCGCATGGCGCGGCGCCGCGCCATCTCGGTTTCCTGCGCGGTCAGCTCCGGCCGGAGCAACAGCTGCTTGATCGCGACCATCCTGTCCAGGCGCTCGTCATGCGCCTGCCAGACCACGCCCATGGCGCCACTGCCCACCCGCTCCAGCAGACGGTAGTGGCCCGCGATCACTTGCCCCTTTTCGATGACCGGTTACCCCTCGTACACACCCCAACCCTGGAGTGGGGTTGATCTGCACCAACACCCCATACGGTAGCCGACGCGGGAACACGCGCCGACACCGTGTGGACCTTGATCCGGGAACTGAACAGGTGTTTCGCACCCACGCGACGACCAAGCGGTCGGCCGTCCGGGGGAACGGTCCAGACGGCCGACCGCCCACTACACCGTTCGGAGCAGGACGACCGTGCCGTCCCGCTCGGCCGGCTACGCCGCGTGGGAGGTGGTCACCTCGGCGAGGTAGGAACGCGTCCTGTCGGGATCGAGCAACCAGTTCCGGAAGTCGGCGGTCCGGTCGAACCCGTTGGCGAAGCGATCGGCCACCTCCGGGTGCTCACCGGCGGCGCCGAGCACCTCCAGCACGTGGGGCGGCGGGGGCGCGAGCATCGCGTTGGTCCAGGCGGTGACGGTCTCCGCCTCGGCCCAGTAGGACTCGAAGGCGTTCCGCATGAACGCCTCGTCCAGCGGCCCGTCGCCGGCGGCGGTGATGGCATCCAGGTACACGGCCGCGCACTTGCTGGCGTTGTTCGACCCCTGCCCGGTGATGGGATCGTTGGCGACGACGACGTCGGCCATGCCGAGCGCGAACCGACCGGAGGGCAGTCGCCCGACGGGCTGGCGGACGACCGGCGGGTAACCGCCGACCAGGGTCCCCTTGTGATCGGTCAGCTCCACCCCGCGGGCCCGCTCGTACTCCCAGGGGACGTACCGCCGCATGAGCTCGAGCGTCCTGGCGAGGTGGGCGCCCGGGTCGTTGCGCACCTCGGTGAAGCAGTCGAGGGGCCCGCCGGGGATCCCCTCGAAGAACAGGATGTCGCAGCGGCCGCTGAGGGTCAGGGAGGGCATGACGAACAACTCCCCGATCCCGGGGATGAGGTTGCAGCGCACCGCGTCGATGTCCGGGTGCTCGGGTCGGGGGCCCAGTCCGTGGACGTAGACGACCGAGAGCGCGCGCTGGGTGGAGGTGTGGCAGGACCGGGCGGCGTCCCGGTCGAAGAGGTCGACGAGTTCGCCCTTGCCGGCCGCGACGACCGTCAGGTCGAACATCACGGTGAGGGAGTCCAGGTCGGACAGGCTCACCGGGTGGATGACCAGGTGGCCGCCCGCGCGCTCGAACTCCTCCAGCCAGCCCGCCATCTTCACCCGCTGGTCCACCGACTGCGCCGGCTCGTCCAGCCGGCCGAGCCAGTCGATGGCCCGTCCGCCGTCGGGTCCGGCGACCGAGACGCCGAGGCCGTGCACGGTGGGCGCCTGGTCGGCCCAGAAGTCGATACCCAGTTCCCTCTCGTTCGCCAGGGAGCTGGCGAACATCATCTGGGTGGACATCACCCGACCGTTCCGGATCTCCTCCGGCGTTCTCGCTGACATCAGGGTGACGTCGTAGCCACGACCCACCAACCCCAACCCCAGTTGCAGCCCGGACTGCCCTGCTCCGACGATGAGTATCCTGCGCACAGCGGTTCCTTCCTTGTCCGAGAAAGCCCGGTGGTCTCTCCCCTGCAACCGGACAGGCACCTGTTCGCCGACGTTCGTGACGCCTCGCACCACTCTCCCCGAGTGGACGCGAGCCGCCACCCCCCGATGAGGTGAAACCGGGCCACCGCGCGCTCGGGCGGCGGCCCGTCGAGTCCTCCTTCGCCAGATCTCCGTCCCGGGGGTCCGACCGCCCACCCGGCCGGACCCACACCAGCACACCCGCCCCCGGTGGGGCGGGAAATCCTCCCGACACGCCCGCACGGCTCCCCGACCGCGCCCGGACGAGTGGTCGCGGCGGTCTCAGGCCGCCGGTTGCCCGAGCGAGGCCAGGTAGGCCCTGGCCTTGTCCTCCTCGAACAGGAAGTTCGTGTAGTCCTCGGGGTTGTTGAAGCCGTTCGTGATCCGGTCGCCGACGGCGGGATTCGTGTTACCGGCGGCGAGGACCTCGAGCACGTGCGGTTCCGGCGGGGCCAGCAGGGTGTTCGACCAGCGCGTGGAGAACTGGGCGTACTCCCAGTACCGCTCGAAGGTGGCGGTCATGAACTCCTCGTCGAACGGGCGGTCGCCGTGCTCGACGATGCTGGTCAGGTAGGACGCGGCGCACTTGCTCGCGTTGTTCGCTCCCTGGCCGGCGATCGGGTCGTTGACCACGACGACGTCCGCCATCCCCAGCACCGCACCGCCGGAGGGGAGCCGACCGACGGGCTTGCGGACCATCGGGTTGACCCGACCCGTCAGGTTCGACCGCTCGTCGGTGATCCGCACTCCCGCGAACCTGTCGCGCTCCCACGGCGCGTACTCCTCGAACAGCGCGACGGTGCGGTCGAGCTGTTCCCGGGGCCCCGGCGAGTCCCCGAAGCGGTCCAGCGGCCCCCCGGGGATCGCCGACACGTAGAGGATGTCGCAGGGACCGGTGTGCGTGAGGCCGGGCATGATGTACAGCTCGCCGTGCCCACCGATGAGGTTGATCCCGATGATGGTGATGTCGGGGTCCTCGGGCGCCAGCCCGTGGGTGTAGACGATGGCCACGGACCGCTGGGGGCCGGTGAACCGCGACCGGGTCGGGTCGCGGTCGAACATGTCGACCAGCTCACCCCGCCCGGCCGCCACGATCGTCAGGTCGTAGAGCCGGGCGAGCCCGTCCAGGTCGGACACGGAGGCGGGGTGGATGATGACGTTGCCGCCGCGATCCTGGAACATCTCCAGCCAGGTCGCCATCTTCACCCGCTGGTCCACCGACTGGGCGTAGGCGCTGAAGTCGCCGTGCCAGTTCACGAACCGGGTCCCGTCCGGCGCGGTGGCCGAGAGGTGTTTGCGTTTGATCTGGGGCGTCTCCGGCTCCCAGAGGTTCAACCCGTGGTCCCGCTCGTGTTGGAGGGCGGTGTCGAACATGACCTGGGTGGAGGTGACCCTAGCGTTCCGTATCTCCTCCGGCGTGCGGGCGGAGATCACGGTGACCTCGTAGTCCTGCTCCTGGAGGCTCAGTGCCAGTTGTAAGCCCGACTGCCCACTGCCCACGATAAGAATTCTGCGCATCGACTCCACTTTCCCCGAACCGTCTCGGTGCCGACCACGACGAGCCCCTTCACCCGGTCACTGCCAGCGCGTGCTTGATCGCCTCGGTCAGCACACCCCTCGCGTCGACGCCCTCCCGGGCGTCGCAGTTCACGATCGGGACGTTCGGGCCGACGGCGAGCGCCTCCCGAACCTCCTCCAGCGGGTAGACCGGTGCGTCGTCGAACTGGTTCACCGCGATGATGAAGGGGACGTCGCAGTCGTTCTCGAAGTAGTTCACGGCCGGGAAGCAGTCGGAGAGCCGCCGGGTGTCCACCAGGATCACCGCGCCGAGCGCGCCCCGGACGAGGTCGTCCCACATGAACCAGAACCGGGGCTGTCCCGGGGTGCCGAACAGGTACAGCACCAGCTCCGAGTCCAGGGTGATCCGCCCGAAGTCCATGGCGACGGTCGTGGTGGTCTTGTCCGGCGTCTCCTCCAGGTCGTCGACCGGGGCGCTGACCTCCGTCATCAGCGCTTCGGTGCTGAGAGTCGGCACCTCCGACACCGATCCGACGAAGGTCGTCTTGCCGACCCCGAATCCCCCGGCGATGACGATCTTCGCGGAGATCGCCGAGGCGCCGTCGCCCTCAGGAGATGGTCTGTAGCCCACGAAGCACCCTTTCGAGCAGGTCTCGTTGGTCTTGCTCGCTGTCGATACTGGTCGCGTGCACCCGCACCCGGCCCTGGTCGCTGAGGTCGCAGACCAGCACCCGGACGACGCCGAGCGGAAGCTTGAGCCTGGTGGAGATCTCGGCGACGGACTGCCGGCTGCGGCAGAGCTCGTAGATCCGCCAGGACTCGGGGATCAGGGTCTTCTCCAGCGCCGGGTCGAACTCCACCACCGAGATGAGAGTCTCCAGCAGGAGCGGCCGACGGGATCGGGTGCGCCCGCCGGTCACCAGGTACGGCCGGACCCGGGCGCTCTTACGCGAATTGTTGGTCACGACGCTCCTCGTTCCTCACGCGTCACCCCGGCACCGGGCCGGCGGGTGACGGTCACGAAGTCTTCGCCTCGCTCAGCTCGGTACGCAGTTCGGGGGTGAGCACGTGCGCGGCCTTCTCCACCAGCAGGGTCATCTGGTAGGCGACCACCTTCATGTCGCACTCGCCGGACGCCAGCACGGTCAGGCACGACCCGTCGCTGACGGACATGATGAACAGGTAGCCCCGTTCCATCTTGATGATGGTCTGCTCGCAGGCCCCCTGTTGGAAGAGTCGGGAACTGCCCTGGGCGAGGCTGAGCAGGCCGCTCGACATCGCCGCGAGCTGTTCGGCGTTCTCGACCGTCAGGTCCTTCGACGCGGTGAGCAACAGGCCGTCGACGGAGACGACCACCGCGTGGGTGACCCCGGGGACCTGGTCGACGAAGTCGTTGACCAGCCAGGCGAGGTCCTGCGCCTCATTACTCGATGGACGACTCATGTCAGCCCGTCCCGCTCCTTCGTAGTGGGGTTCACTGGTTCGCCCGCGAGGGCGGTGTCGTCCTGCGCGAGGTCCGACGGGGAGTCCGAGGTCCGGAGGTCGGCGTCCCCGGCCGGGGCGGCGGACTGGGTGGCGCGTGCGGCGCGCGGGGGGCGTGACTGGCGGCGCGCCGGGGCCGACCGCTCCGGCTCCGGCGTGGCGGTGGGGGCCGGGCCCGGATCGGCGGGCGTCGCGGTGACGCTCTCCCCTCCGGCCCCGGTCTCCGTCGCCGGCGGGGTGGGCTCCGCCGCCGCGGTCTCCTTCCTGGCGGCGTCCTGCCCGAGTTCGAACCCGTCCAGGGCGTCGTGCAGGGCCTTGGCCGACTGGGCCGACGAGGTCCGCTCGGTCGCCGGCCGGGGGCTCTGCTCCGTGGTGGGCGCGCGGCGGGGGGCGCGCTTGGGCAGACCACCACTGGTGGTGCCGCTCACCTCGGTTCCGCTGGTGGCGGTCGGCTTCGCGCCGGAGGTCCGGGGAGGGGTCGAGGAGGCGGGTGTCCTGGTGGGGAGCGGGCTGGCCCCGGCGGTGCGCACCGAGCCCCGGTCGGGGGCCGTGGGGGTCCGGCCGGGCAGCGGCGGCCGCTGGGGGTGCGGCTCGGCGACGGGTCGCCTGCTCGCGGGCGCGACGATCCGGCTGCTGGTGGGGCTGCTCGCGGGCCGGGCCCTGACGAGGCGGTCCGGGAGCACCACGCTGGCGGTCGTGCCCTCGCCGGGGCGGGACCGCAGGCTCACCCGGATGCCGTGCCGGTGGGCCAGCCGGCTGACCACGTAGAGGCCCATGTGCCGCGCCACGCTGGCGTCGAGCAGCGGGGTTCCGGCGAGGCGGGCGTTGAGCCTGGTCAGCCGCTCCGGGGGCACTCCGATCCCCGGGTCCTGCACCTGGAGCCGCAACTCGCCGTTGGCGCCGGCCGGGGACGAGACGACCACGGCCGCCTCCCTCGGGGAGTTCGCGGCCGCGTTGTCCAGCAACTCGGCCAACAGGTGGCTGACGTCGTTGGCGGCGGCGCCGACGAGTTGGACGTCCGGCATGGTCTCGGTCCTGACCCGGTGGTAGCTGGCGATCTCCGAGGTCGCGGCGCGAACGACGTCGATGAGGGGGACCGGACCGTAGTGCGGGGTGTCGCTGTCCTTGCCGGCCAGGACGAGCAGGTTCTCGCCGTTGCGCCGCATGCGGGTGGCGAGGTGGTCGATCTGGTAGAGGAACTCCAGCTGTTCGGGGTTCTCCTCCCGTTCCTCCGCCTGTTCCACCCGCTGGAGAAGCAACTCGACCAGGGTCAGATCACGCAGCGCCAGGCTGGCCAGCACGCTCGGAAGGAGCTCCCTGGACTCGGTCGGGGGTTGCGGCTGTTGGGGCGCCGGGCCGTCCACGACCCGCCGCCAGAACCGTCGAGCCTCGTCGACGGCGCGCATGCGCCAGTGCGGGAAGCGTTCGGCTGCCTCCCGCCACGCGGGAACCGCACGCGCCAGTGGCCCGCCGGCCTCTGGTCGAGCACGCCGCGGATCACGCCGCGAGGCGGGCGAAGGAGACTGTGCCAAGGGAGAAATCTCCTTATCACGAAGAATCGGATCCGCGAAGACGTCGTCACGGGCCGGCGGTCGAGGCTCCGCGACCGGAACCCGGCGCGCGTACCGGTCGTCATTCCGGAACGCCGTCTTCAATATTCCAGCTATTCGTGCCACTGCGGCGGCGAGCATAGCATGATCAAGATGCCAGTATGAATAGGCCGGGGCGAGTGAGCCGATAGGAGGATTCCGCTAACCTCAGAGTTACTTGAAGCTTCAACTTCGCTCTCCGTACCTCCGAACGGCGCAAGCCCACCGACCGGTCCGCTTCGGACAGTGACAGTGACGGGCCGAACAGCCGGCGCCCCCGCCTCGGTCGCCCCGGCCCCGTCAGCACCGCCACCTGCGCATCCCACCCCCGATCCGGGGTGGACGCACCGGCGCGACGCCACCCCCACCCCGCCGCCCACGCGCCCGACAACCCCGCTCCGACCCGGGCGAACGAGTGGGCGACCGGGCCGTGGACAACCTCCCACTCACGCGAACGGCTCAGAAGAAAACGGAGGTTTATATCACACTCAGGTAACGCGCGCTCATTCTGGATTACCTCGGGATGCTCACCGGAATTCGCCGCACGCTCCGTGAGTGCGGCTGATAAGAAGACCGGCGGCACGGGCGTGGCCCCACCATCGGCCAGCCGGGGATTGCCGACCACGACTACCCGCGCCACCTGTCACGGCCCGTATTCGCGCGCCCGCCCGGCGGCGGTTCGGATTCCGCCTCCGCGTGAAGCCCACGTGCCACTCGCCTCGGCGCGGCCGGGGCGGGATTCCGTGGAGAGGCCTCGAGCGACGGGCCGCCTGCCCACGCGCACCGCGACGGACGGCGTCGGGGGGCCCAACCCGCGTCGCCGCGAGGGGGACCCGCCGATCCCTCCCCGCCGCTCCGCCGGTCCGCACCACCGGTGCTCGGGTCCTGTTCGCCCGCCCCGGCTCGCTCCTGGTCGTCCCTGCCCTCCCACCCCGGTTCCCCCGAGGGGACGCCACGAGCCGTCGAGGAGACCGTGGACGGGCCCAGGCACACGAACACCGCGTCCCCACCGCACGGCGCCGTTGCCCGGCCGGTCAGGTCCACCCGCTCCCTGACGAGCCCTCCGAGGACGCCGTCACCCTCGTCCTCGTCGTCGGGTCACCCGAACCACCCCAGTGGTTCCCCGTCCCGGGGGGCCCGCCTGGCGCCGGGTTGCCCGGAAGCTGGCGACCAGCCGGGCGAGCAGGGTCGCGAGGAAGACCTGCCCGGCGAACGCCTCCATCACCGCCAGCCCCCGACCGAAGGGCTCGGCCGCGGTGAGGTCGCCGTAGCCCAGGGTCGTCAGCGTCGTGAAGCTGAAGTACTGGAGGGCGCCCGGTTCCCCGGATCCGGCCCCGACGAGGAACGGACCGTCCCCGAACTGGTCGAAGGCCTGGTAGCAGGCGGCGAAGAACAGGCCGATGACCAGGTAGGCGCTCAACGCGCCGAAGATCGTCGTCACCGTGACGACCTGGTGGGAGAGGACGCGCCGGACGACGACGAGCACCACCACGAGGAGCAGGGCCGCGATCCACAGGTTGAGGACGCCGAGCCCGGCCCGCCGCTGGTCGGCGAGCAGCAGAACGGTGACGACGCCCCCGGCGAGGAAGGACGACGCCACGATCGTCGCCACGACCCGACGGCGCGCCCACGAGGTCCGCAGCGTGACCAGCACCGTGACGAGGAAGAGCGGCACCCGCGAGGCGGTCGCCCAACCGCCCTCGGTCACCGCGCCGAGCAGGTAGCCGCCCACCAGCAACCCGAACACCAGTCCGTACCGGTCCCGGTGGTCGTCGCTCCAGCCCGAGGAGCCGGCCGGGCCCCCCGCACGGGACCGAGCACCGCCGCGCCCCGGCTGACGCAACCCGAACGCCTCGGTCCACCCGCCCCGGGACGCTGCTGGCCGCCTCACCGCCGCCCGCCCGGCCCCGCTCCCCGTGCCGTTCCGGCCGGGCGGGACGTGCCCCCGACCGGACCGGGCTCCACCCCCCACCGACACCGCCGCTCCCTCCGACTCCCGCCGCTCCTGACTACCGCAGCGGGTCGAGGCCGGCTCGCCCGATCACACCGAGGGATGAGACCGGCCTACCGGCCCGGTCAAGCCCGAGCGCCGCCCCGGGCCAGCACCTCGAACCGCGCGACGGTGGGACCGGCACCGCGGCCGGCGACGGCACGGCCTCAGACATCGGCGGACGGCACGGCGGACCTCCCGCCGAACCTCCTCCGCCGGGTCGGGTCAGCCGGGTCACGAGAAAACTGGTTGCGACCTTGCCGGTCCCCGACCTAGTCTCGCCGTACACGAGAAAGGAGGTGGTCCAGCAGTGAAGAGCTCTAGGACTCGTGAGGTGGCTGTCCGCTAGGACCGCCTCGGCAACACCCACGCCGGCCCCGCTCGGTGGCGCGTCCACTGACGGGTGAGCGGTCGGCGAATACCAGACAGCTACCCGACCCCTGGAACCCCGAGCCCGTCCTGCTCGGGCCCATGCGAACCGCATGGGAAGCGTTCCAGGGGTCGCTGTCGTTCTGGGGCCTGGTCCGCTCCACCGTCCGAGTGCCCGAGGCAGGCCTCGGGCGGAGACGGGGAGTTCTCGCGGTTTCGACCAGTCCGCTGCCCGAAGGGAACTGGCGCGCGGCGGTGCTGCTGGGCGTGGACCGGGTCGTCACACTCCCCGGAGACGACGAACTCCTGGTCACCGCGCTGGCCGACGCCACCGAGCCCCCCGCCACCCGCGCCGCCCCCGTCATCGGTGTCCTCGGTGGCCGGGGCGGGACGGGAGCATCCACGTTCGCCGCCTCGGTGGCCTGGGCCTCGGCCAGGCGGGGCGGCCATCCGCTGCTGGTCGACCGCGATCCCCTCGGTGGGGGCCTCGACCTGGCGCTGGGCATGGAGAAGGTGTCGGGCCCGCGGTGGTCGGGCTGCTCGGCCGCCACCGGTCGGCTCACCGCGAGCACGGTGGGAAGGGCGGGTGCCCGGGACACGGCTGCGCCTCATCCGTGAACACCGCCCCGGCGGTCACGCCTCCTCGGCCCCGCCCAACCCCCGTCGACGGTCCACGTCCCGGGGCTCGGGGTCCGGGTCGGCAAGGGTGAAGAACGCCTCCTCCTCCTGCGCGAAGTGCAGGGTCAGCACGGCGTCGAGACCGTAGAGGGTGGCCCGCAGGTCGTCGACCTGGTCGGGGAGCACCCGGCCCCCCGACTCCGCCAGGTGCCGTCCCAACCGGCGGATGAGACGTTCGATCTCCACGTGGCTCCTGCTCATGGTGCTCATCGCCTCCTGCCCGCCGAAGAGCGCTCCGACCCTCGGGTACAGGTCCCTCTCCTCGGCCCGTTCGTGGGGCAGCAGGTGGTCGACGAGCAGGCGGTGGGCGCGGCGGAGTTCCGCGTCGGCCACCGGGGAGGGCCCACCGGAGAGTGCGTCGGCCGCCTGCCGCACCGCGACCCTGGTGGGCTGGAGCTCGTCGTGCTCGGCGGCGAAGCGGCGGAGCATCCGGTCGGTCGGGTCCCCGACCTTCGTGCGGCGGGGGCGCCGCAAGGCGCGGAGGGCGTACAGGATGACCACCACGTCGATGCCCTCCTGGGCCACCGCGCCCGCCACCGGCGGCAGCCAGCCCACCGCCGCCACGATCATCGCCACCACTGACAGCGACGTGCCCACGACGGCGCTCCGCACGGCGATCCCCCGGGTGCGCCTGGCGATCTCCACCACGTCGGCCAGCCGGTCGATCCGGTCGTCGAGGATGACGGCGTCCGCCGCCTGGGCCGCCGCCGTCGACCCCCGGGAGCCCAGGGCCACCCCGACGTCGGCCGCGGCCAGCGCCGGGGCGTCGTTGACGCCGTCACCAACCATGACGGTGATCCCCCGCCGCCGCTGGTCGCGCACGCACCGGATCTTGTCGGCCGGGGACGCCTCGGCGCGCACCGCGTCGAGCCCGAGGAGGGCGGCGACCTCCTCGGCGTTGGCGACCCGGTCGCCCGTCACCAGCACGATGTCCCGCAGGCCGACCGCGCGGAGGCGGCGGATCGTCCGCCCGGCGTCGGTCCTGACGCGGTCCCGCATCAACAGCGCGCCCCGGAGCCGGTCGTCGACGGTGACCCAGACCGGGGTCGCGAGGTCCAACCGGCCCCTGCTCGCGGCACCCCGCGCCCAGTCCGGCAGGGCGCCCTCGTCGCCGGCCCTTCCGACGCGGACCGCGCTGCCCTCGACCCGGCCCTCCACCCCCACCCCGTGCCGTTCGCGCACCCCGGTGGCGGTCGCCGGTCGGAGCCCGGCACCGGCGGCGGCGCGGACGACGGCGCCGGCCAGCACGTGGGTGGAGTAGCTCTCGACGGCCGCCGCCAACGCCAGCACCCTCGCGGCGTCCTCCCCGGGGGCGCAGACGACGCCAACCACCTCGGGGCGTCCCACGGTCACGGTTCCGGTCTTGTCCGTGGCCAGGGTGGCCGCCCGGCCGAGGAGTTCGAGGGTCGCGCCGCCCTTGACCACGACGCCGGCCCGGGCGGCGAGGGACAGCCCGCCGGTGACGGCGATCGGCACGGCGAGCAGGAGCGGGCACGGGGTGGCCACCACCAGCACGGCGACCGCGCGGACCGCGTCTCCCGAGGTGAGCCAGGACAGGCCGGCGATGGCGAGGGCGGTGGGCAGGAACCAGGCCGCCACCCGGTCGGCCAGGCGGGCGACGGGTGCGGCGCCCGCCCCGGCCTGTTCGGCGAGGCGGACGACTCCCGCGTAGGTGCTGTCCTCGGCGGAGGCGGTGGCGACGAGTTCCACGGCCTCCCCCACGCTGACGACGCCGCTGCGCACAGTGTCCCCGGCCCTCCTGGTCACCGGGTCGGGTTCGCCGGTGAGGGCCGACTCGTCGAAGGCGGCGTCGGCGGTGACCCCCGCGTCGACGGGCACCACCTCGCCGGGGGCGACGACGATCCGGTCGCCGGGACCGAGCTCGGCCACCGGGACCGGGCGCGGTCCGTCGACGGTGACCAGTTTGGCCGTGCGCGGGATCCGGTCGAGCAGCGCGGAGAGGTCGTGGCCGGCCCGGCGTTGGGCGAGGGTCTCCAGGAGCCGGCCGGTGCCGACCATCACCGCCACGACGGCGCCGGCCAGGAACTCCCCGACGACGAGGGTGCTGGCGAGGGCGAGCACCGCGAGGAGGTCCGCGCCCCACCGCCCGGCTCGGAACTGCCCGATGACCCACACGGTGGCGGGGACCAGGCCCACCACCGTCGCGACCGCCCAGAGCACCCGGGCGGCGCCCGGGTGCGCGATCCAGACGAGCCCGCCCGCCGCGAGCAGCGTCGTGGTCGTCACCAGCAGTGCCGCCTCGCTGGAGGCGAACGCGAAGCGCCAGTTCACCACACCGAGCGTCCTCCCGGCCGTTCGTCACCTCGTGGGTACAGCGTGCTCGCCGGGCGGGCAGCCCGCCGCTCGGAACCCCGAGCGGGGTGTGGTCGTGGGGCCGTCGTGACTGGTCACGGTGTGCCAGGCGCTCCGCCCGCCGAGTTCCGCCACGACTCCAGGTCCTCGGGCAGGTCGACGTCCACCGGGTCAGCGACGTCACCGCACTCCACCAGCGTGACCTCCCGCCGGGCGAGGTAGGGGCGGGCTCCGGTGTCCCCGGCGGCCGACCGCGCCACACCCGCCCAGTGGGCACGCCCGATCAGGACGGGGTGTCCTCGCCGCCCCTGGTAGGTCGCCACGGCGAGCGCCGCGCCGGGACGGATCGGCCCGGGTGTTCCTGGTTCGGCTGTCGCGGTCCGGCGGACCCGGTCGACGGCGGCCGGGGTGAGCCCCGGGAGGTCGACGGGTACCACCAGCGCGGCGTGCGCGCCGCGCCGGAGCAGGGCGTCCAGGCCGGCTCGCAGGCTGGACCCGACCCCGGTGGCCCAGTCCTCGTTGTCGACCGGCAGGACGGGAACGGGGAAGCGGGCCCGCCGGCGCACCTCGTCGCGCGCGGCGCCGAGCACCACCGCGATCGGCGAGCACCCGCCGGCGGCCAGCGCGGCGACGGCCCGCTCGACCAGGAGGTCGCCGTCCAGGGCGGCGAGGGCCTTGGGTCGACCGAAGCGCCGGCCGGCACCGGCGGCGAGCACGAGGCCGGCGACGGTCGGGGTCGACCGCTCGGCCCACCCGGTCACCGGTCCGCTCCGGAGGAGGACGGCGTGGGCCGGCCCGGACGCGGATCCGGTCCGGCGGTCCGATCCGGTCGGACCGCGTCCGCTCCCGGGCGTGCCGGGGCGGCCGTGCCCACTCGTCCCGGAGCAGGCAGGGGGTGGTGCGGGGGCGGCTCCGCCCGCCCGAGGTCCCGGAACGGGTCCGAAGTCGGGGCGAGCCGGCCGGCGGCACCGTGGAGGAGGAACGGGCGGTCCGACCGATGGCCGCCCACCGGTCGTCGTGGCCGCCGGCTGGCCGGCGGTGGGGAGGAGTTCGGGCCGGTCCCGGCGGGCGGACGTCCCGTCGACCCTTCGGGGGGCCGCGCGTGGGGGTCGGAGGTCATCGCGTTCCCTCTCCAGTGCCGCATTGCGGTCCGGTTCGTCGGGGGGGCTGGTGGGGCGCCTGCCTGGTCCGCGCGGTACGGGGAGCAGCCGGGTGGACCGGGCCGTCGAGGGACGTCAGCGGCCGCCCGCTGCCGCCCGCGCGGCAGGCGATGATCTCGGCGGCCACCGAGACGGCCGTCTCCTCCGGCCGGTCACCCCCGAGGTCCAGGCCGACCGGAGCGCGCAGCCGGGCCAGCTCGCGGTCGCCGAGCCCCCGGCCCCGCAGCTCGCCGACCCTCCTGCGGTGGGTGGCGCGGGACCCGAGCGCTCCCACGTACCCGGCTGGTCCGCGCAGGGCCACCACCAGGGCTGGCACGTCCACCCTGGAGTCGTGGGTGAGGAGGCAGACGGCGTCCCGCGCGGTCAGCCGCTGCCCGGCCAGGTACCGGTGCGGCCAGTCGACGACCACGTCGTGGGCGGCGGGGAAGCGGCGGGCGGTGGTGAACAGCGGGCGGGGATCGCACACGGTGACGTGGTAGCCGAGGAGCCGCCCGAGCCGGGCGAGGGGGTCCGCGTGGACCGTCGAGCCGATGAGGACCAACCGGTCCGGAGCCGCGTGGGTCTCCACCAGGACCTCCACCTCCCCACCGCCGACGGTGGGAAGCCGGTGCCGGCCCGGCCGGCGGGCGGTCAGCCACTCCCGCACCCGCCCGGTCGCCGCCCGGTCGGCCGCGCGGTCCCCCAACGTCCCGTGGGGGTGTGGCCGCCCCGGCTGGCGGTCGCCGCCGGCTGCCCCGGCCGGTGCTCCGAGAACGGTGACCGCCTGGCCGGCGAGGGGGTGGTCCTCGTCGACGACGGTGACGAGCACCGCCTCCTGGTCACGGCGGTTGGCCTCGCGCAGGGCGAGCAGTTCGGGGTGTCCCTCCCCGGAGCAGCGGCGGACGAAGACCTCCAGTTCGCCACCGCAGCTCGCGGTCGGCGCGAGGATGTCCCCTCCGGAGGCCGCCACCCGCCGCCGCAGGCACCTCCCGGTCGCCAGGGCCTGCTCGGCCCACGCGTACACGGCGGCCTCGACGCAGCCACCCGCCACTCCCCCGGTCACCTGGCCGTCCGACTCGACCACGAGGGCGAGGCCGAGCCGGCGGGGGCTGCCGCCCGTCGCCTCCACGAGGCTGACCAGCGCGAAGGGCACGCCGGCCCCGGAGATGCCCGCGAGGTGTTCCACCAGATCGGACACGGTGTTCCCCATCCCGTCTCGGAGGGCGCGCGCCCCCGGTCGGGCCGTGACCTGGGAGCGGAGCCGGGCCGGTCGCGACCGGCCCGGCGGTCACACCCCTAGGCCGTGGCGCCGTGGCCGGCCAGGTACTCGCGGAGGTTCGCGAGGATCGGGGTCCACCCCTCCCGCCAGGACTCCACGTCCTCGGCCCCGGCCAGGCCGTCGTGCACCAGGCGGTACCGGACCTTGCCGCCGGGCAACGGCCGGAGTTCGAAGGACACCCGGGTGGCGGGAGACGCGGGGCCGCCGTCCGACGCCTCCTGCCGGAAGCTGTAGACGAGCCGGCGGGTGGGGTCGACCTCCAGCACCTCGCCGCTGTCGGTGACCCGGTCACTGTCGCCGTCGTAGAACCGGACCACCGATCCCACCGTCCAGTCTGACTCGACGCGACGGTCGAACCAGTACCGCCGGGTGATCTCCCCGGAGGTCAACGCGGCCCACAGCCGGCTGGGCGTGGTGTCCAGGACGTCCTCGTGCACGAACGCGGGGTCACTCATGGCATCGCACCTCCGGTGAACACGGATCACGAAGGAGGGCGGCGTGTCGTCCCGCCCCCCGGCGGCCAGCCCGCGTGGCTGACCGGTGCCGGAGAGCTCGGGAGGCACCACACCGCCCGCCGGAGGCCCATCGTCGCACTCGGGAGCGCCCGATCGGCGGAACGACGGGCGGGTGCCGTCGGCGAGGGCCGCCCACCTGCCGTCCGACGTCGTCCCCGCACTCTTCCGGGCGACGCTCGACGAGGTTGGGTGGCGAACCGACGGCTCGGCGGTCGGCGGGGACCGGACCGGCGACCTCCGCCGAGGGCAGCCGCCACGTCATGGGGTCCCGAGCGGGCCTCGCGAGCGCACCGGACGACCGCTCCTCCGGGCGGAACCGCCCTCGTCGTGGCCCCCTCCCCGCCCCTCGCTCCGCCAGCCCGCACCTCGCACCTGGACGCGTCGAGCGGTGTGGTGAGGTGGTGCGCGGGCATCGACCAGGGAGGAAGACGAGATGGGCGGCACGGGATCGGACACGTCGGTGACGTCCTCGGACGCGGGGCGCGAGGACGCCTGGAACCGGTGGCGGGAGGCGCGACGGCACGCGGTGACCGGCCCGGAGGGCAGCCTCGCGCTGGTCGACACCTGCTGGCCCGACGAGTCGGAGCGGCTGCCCGGACTGCCGGGGCGGTGGACCGTCGTCGGCGACGAGGTGTGGCTCGCCGCCGAGGAGGCGGACCAGGTGACCGTCGACGGCGATCCGCTGTCGGGCGAACGCCGGGTCAGCGGGGCGGGAGCGGGGGCAGCGCCGATGGTGCGTTTCCCCGGCGGGAGCGCCACCGTGGTGGTGCGGGGTGGGCAGTTCGGGGTTCGGCGCTTCGACCCGGCCGCCCCGGCCGCGTCGGGGTTCGAGGACATCGACACCTCCCCGTTCGACCCGGACTGGATCGTCCCGGCCCGGTACACGCCCTTCCCCGGCCGGGAGGTGGTGAACTACGCGAAGATGTTGGAGTCGGGACCGACGGAGCTGGAGGTCCCGGGGGAGCTGCGGTTCACCGTGGGTGGCCGCGAGTACCGCACCACTCCCCTGGTCTCCGAGGGGCGGCTCCTCCTGGTCTTCTCCGACGCGACCACCGGGGTCAGCAGCTACCGACCTGGCCGTTTCCTCCGGGTGACACGCCCCGACGTGAGTGCCGGCGGCACCGCTCGCGTCCTCCTCGACTTCAACCGCGCCTACCTCCCGCCGTGCGCGTTCTCGGCGCACTTCAACTGCCCGCTGCCCCCGGCGAACCACCAGTTCGACGTGGCGGTTCCCGTGGGCGAGCGGACCGTGCGGTACCGGTGAGGACGTGGTGGACAACCCCGGCCGGGCAGGGGGCGGCCGGTGGGGCCGTGACGCCGTCCCCTGGTGGCGACGGCCGTCCTCGGCGGGGCGGGCTGGTGCCGTGGGCCGGGGCTCAGGTGGGGCGGAGCGGACCGGTGAAGGACCTGCTCAGGTGGTCGTGCAGGTCGTCGAACCGCCGGCGCCGCCCGTAGGCGGCGCGCTGGCGGTGCGCGCCCGATCCGGCCGCGAACAACCTGCCCAGCAGGTCCCGCGCGGTGGCCCGGTCACCCCCGGCCTCCAGTCCGGGGGCGGCCCGGCGCATGAGTTGGCGTACCCGTCCCCTGGCGGTGAGCAGCGTGCCGGTCCCCGGGTCGAGGCTCATGCCCTCCAGTCCGTCGTGCGCCGCGCGCCACAGCGCCAGCCGCAGGGTGTGGTCGGGGAACCGGGGGCCCGCGCGACCGGCGTCGATGTCGGCGAGCGCGACCACGGCGAGCGCGCGGACCAGCAGCGCGTACAGCACAGCCTCCTCGGCCGTGGCGGCCACGTCGAAGATCCGGACCTCGACGGTGGGGACCCGCTCCGAGGGGCGGACGGAGAAGTACAACATCCCGCTGTCAAGAGCGGCGCCCGAGATCAGGAGTTCCTCACTCGCCCGTTCGTACCCGGCGAGCGACCCGAACCAGGGCTGTGGCACGGCCGAGGGCAGCCGGGTCCAGGTGACCGCCCGCCAGCTCGCGTGCCCGGTGGGCCGACCACCCGCGAACGCCGAGTTGGCGGAGAGCGCCAGCAGGGCCGGCAGCCACGGACGCAGGTGGTCCGCGACCAGGACCGCGCGTTCCCGGTCGGGCATCCCGACGTGGACGTGGCAGCCGCACACGGACAGGTCGTCCACGAGCATCCCGTACCGCTCCCCCATCCGCTGGTACCGGTCGGCCGGGGTGAGGGGGGTGGGGACACCGGCGGCGAGCGGGGCGCAACCGCTGGCCACGACCCGACTGCCCTCCCCGGCCGCGGCCGCCGCCAGCACGGCCCGGGACCGTGACAACGAACCCAGCAGCTCGCCGGCGGTCCCGCAGACCGGCGTCGCCGTCTCGACCTGGTACGGGGTGGCCTCCGCGCAGGCGCCCACCCCGGCCCGGTCGGCCGCCGCCAGCACGGAGGGTGCCGAGGCCGCCGGCCGGCCCGACTCGCCATCGAGCAGGAGGAACTCCTCCTCGATCCCGACCGTCAACACACCTCCCATACTCGCCCTGCCCGAGGGGAGGGTGTGGATCGAGCCGGGCTCGGGGTGCTCCTGCGGCCGGGAGGACGGGGGGACACCGGCTAAGTCGGTCTCCGTCTTCTCCATCTGTACCTCCGAGGGGAGAGGTCGTCGCCGAACGGCGACGGGTTCGGCCCGCGCGGGGCCGGCCGGCCCGGGCGGGTTGACGCGTGCCCGCGGAAAACGCGATCGGAACGCCGGAACGGGGAACGCCGTCGGGAAGGCCGAGCCCGCCGCGCGTCGGCCGCCACGGCTCACCGGGCGACGGCGGGCTGGTGTACGGCGGGCGTGGCCAGGGGGCTGGTCCCGGCTGGCGGTGGGACGCCTACCGGGTGGGATGCTCCGACCTGGCCAACGCGCGAGCCACGGAACGCTCGAAACAAGCGCGTTCGTTCATCGCAACCACCGTGCCCGTCTCTTCATCGTCCGCTCGCCACGGGGCGGGACGGGTTCGGTCCGAGTTCGCCGGCCTCGGTGCGCTGGTGGCACGGCGGGAACGGACCGACGGGGACCCACCCGTCTCCTGGCGAGATGTCCGGCGAAACTCCCTGGCAATCGCTACTCGCTGCGGCGGAGGACCCACCGCTCGTGATGCTACCTAAAGTGTTGCCGGTGGCACAGTAGGTAATGGGTGGTGGACCGCTGGACCCGTCGTCCCAGGCCCTCCGGTCCCGCCGGCGGACGGTCCGCGCGCCGCGAGTCCGCTGCGCGGGAAGGGCTACCGTACAGCTGACGATTCCGACCGCTCCCCCACGGGCCGACCCGGGGGACGGACGCCGCGGCGAGAATGGAAGGGCGGGTGTCTTCGGAGGTGGGAGAGCTGTCGTTCCGCCTGTTGGGACGCGTCTCGGCCATTCGCGACGGCACTCCGGTCGATCTTGGTCCGCCTCGTCAGCGCACTGTCCTCGCGGCGTTGTTGCTCCGGCTCGGCGAGCCCGTTCCCGCGCGGCACCTGGTCGAGGCGGTGTGGTCCTCGACGCCGCCGGGAGCGGCCGCACAGGCGGTGACCGTCTACGTGTCGACGCTGCGGCGGACGCTGCGCGAGGTGCGCATCTCCGGGGACGCGGACGGATACCAGTTGGAGGCCACGCCGGAGGCGGTCGACCTGCACCGCTTCCGGCGGCTGGTCGTGGCCGCCGGCCAGGGGGACCCCGAGAGCGCCCTGCCCCGGCTCGGTGAGGCCCTCGCCCTGTGGGAGGGCGACCCGCTGGGAGGCCTCGGGGCCGCGCCCCTGGTGGCCCGGTCGGCGGGCGCGCTCGCGGAGGAGCGGCTGGCGGCGTTGCGTCACCGCAACGAGATGCGCGTCGCCCTCCACCGGTACTCCGAGGCGGTGGCCGAGCTGTCCCGGTTGGTCACCGAACACCCGCTGCGCCAGGACCTGCGGGAGCTGCTGATGCGGGCCCTGCACCTGTCGGGGCGGCGGGACGAGGCGCTCGCCGTCTTCGAGGACGCCGAACGGGTGCTCCGACGCGAGGGGGGCACCGAGCCGCTCCCGGAACTGCGCCTCCTGCGCGAGGAGATCAGGAACGGGCGTCCCGGGAAGGCGACCGGGAACGCCGGCGGCCGGGAGGTGGTGGCGGAGGGCCGTCCCCAGCCGGGCCACCCCGTGCCCGCGCAGCTCCCCGTGGACACGGCGGACTTCACCGGTCGTGACGAGTTGATCGACCGGATCTGCCACCTGGCGCGGTCCGGGGAGGCCGAGTCGCAGGTCACGGTGGTCGTCCTCGACGGGATGGCGGGAGTGGGCAAGACCGCCCTGGCCGTGCGGCTCGGACACCGGTTGTCCCTCGGCTACCCCGACGGCCAGCTGTTCCTCGACCTCCACGGCTTCACCGAGGGCACGCTCCCCCTCGACCCGGCGCGGGCCCTCGACCGGGTGCTGCGCGATCTGGGCGTGCCGGGGGAGGAGGTCCCACCCACTCCGGCGGAACGGGCCACGCTGTTCCGGACGATCGCCGCGCGGCGGCGGCTCCTCGTCCTGTTGGACAACGCGGGGTCGGAGGAGCAGGTGACGCCGCTGTTACCCGCTGGCCCGGGGAGCCTGGTGCTGGTCACCAGCCGCCGGCGGCTGCCCTCCCTCCCCGGCGTGCGTCCCTTCTCGCTCGGTGTCCTGGACAGCACCGAGGCCGCGATGTTGTTCCGCAGGGTGGCGGGTCCCGAACGCCTCGGAACCGTCCCGCCCGAGGAGGTCGACGAGCTGGTCGACCTGTGTGGGCGACTGCCGCTCGCCGTGCGCATCGCCGCGGCCAGGCTGCGGGCGCGTCCGACCTGGTCGCCCCGCCACCTCGCCAGGAGGCTCCGCGACGAACGACGCCGACTCGGGGAGCTGGAGGAGGAACGTCGCAGTGTGGCCGCCGCCTTCCAGGTCTCCTACCGGCAGCTCAGGCCCGCGCAGCGGAAGGTGTTCCGGTCGCTGGGCCTGTTGCCGGGACCGGATGTCGACGTGGGCGCGGCGGCGGCGGTCGCCGGGTCGGAACCGTGGGCGGTGGAACGCTCGTTGGAGGACCTGGTCGACAGCCACCTCCTCGAACAGCACCTGCCCGACCGCTACCGCTTCCACGACCTGATCCGGGCGCACGCCGCCACGCTGGCGGAGGCGGTCGACGACCAGACCGAGCGGCGGACCGCGCTGCACCGGCTGTTGGACTACTGGTTGGTCACCGCGCGGGCCGCCGTCGACCGGATGGACTCCAACCGGACGACCGAGTCCCTGGCCGTCGCCCACCCTCCACGACACGTCCCCACCCTCACCGGTCCCGGTGAGGCCGGGGACTGGTTGGAGACCGAGCTGGCGAACCTGGTCGCCGCGGTGGAGCGGGCGGCCGGGTCGGAGCTGGCGGAGCACTCCTGGCGGCTCGCCGACGTGCTCTGGCGCTTCTTCCACCTGCGCGGCTACCTCGACCACTGGGTCGCCACCCACGAACAGGCGTTGGACGCGGCCCGCCGGCACGGCGACCGGTGGGAGGAGGCGACGGTCCTGCACAACCTGGGCACCGCCTACTGGCGGCTCGGTCAGCTGCCCTGCGCTCTGGACCACTACCAGCGGGCGCTGGCCGTGCGGCGGGAGCTCGGCGACAGGACGGGCACCGCGCGGTCGCTGGGCAACCTCGGCCTCGTCCTGCGCCGGCTGGGTCGGCTCCCCGAGGCCAGGGAGCGGCACGAGGCGGCGCTGGCCCTGTTCCGCCGGCTCGACGACCGCCCGGGGGAGGCCAGGGCGTTGGGGAACCTGTCCATCGTCGAGGAACTGCTCGGGGACCTCGACGGCGCGCTGGCCCGGCACCGCCACGCGTTGGCCGTCTTCCGCGAGTTGGACGACCGTCCCGGGGAGGCCAGGACGCTGGGGAACCTGGCGATCCTGTTGCGGAAACTGGGTCGGGAGGGCGAGGCCGAGGAGCACGACCGCGGGGCGCTCACCCTGTTCCGGCAGCTGGGTGACCGGTCCAGTGAGGCGATGGCCACCGCGCACCTGGCCGCGGGGATGCGCCGGGACGGGGATCTCGCCGCCGCCGAACGGGAGCAGCGGCGTGCGCTGGAGCTGGCCGAGAAGGTGGGTGACCCCGGCCTGGTCCACGAGGTGTTGCTGGAACTGGGCGAGACCCTCGCCAGGTCGGATCCCCGGGCCGCGCTGGCCGAGTACCGCAAGGCCGCCGAGGTGGCGGAGTCGGTGGGCAACGGCTACCAGCGGGGCCAGGCCCTGGAACGGGTGGGTGACGCCCACCGGGCGATGGGGGACGCGGCGGCCGCGGCCGAGTCGTGGCGCCAGGCGTTGGCCTGCTACCAGCCGCTGGAGGTCCCGGAGGCCGCGAGCGTGGCCGAGCGGCTGGCGGCGCTCGGCGGACCGGCCGCCACGAGCGGCTGAGGTGGCCTCCCCGCCGCCCGCCCGTCAGTGCTCGTGGTCCTGCCCGTCCCGAACCCCTTCGTACACGGCGGCCAGGTCGTCCCGGCCGAAACCGTGGTCCTCCGCCCGGGTCAGCTGGTCGAGCACCACCCGCACCAGGGAGAGGTCGGGTGCGTCGTCGCCGGCCGACGCGGCGAGCACCAGGCGGGCGTCCTTCGCGGCGAGCCGGAGGGGGAAGGACGGGGTGTAGTCGGAACGCAGCATCGCGTAGCCCTTGGTGTGGGCGTAGGGGACGTCCATCGCGCCGCCGGAGATCGCGGCGAGGAACAACGCCGGGTCCAGGCCGAGGTGGCGGGCCAGCGCCAGCGACTGGCCGACGCCGGCGGTCAGCGTCAGGACCCAGGCGTTCGCGACGAGCTTCAGCCGCGATCCGGCACCGGCTGGTCCCACCCAGAGGGTGCGGGAGCCGATCGCGTCGAGAACCCGCGTCGCGGGTCCCCTGGTCTCGTCGGGGCCGGAGGCCAGCACGACCAGCCGCCCCTGTTCGGCGGGTTCGCGGGTGCCGAGGACCGGCGCGTCGACGTAGGGCAGGTGCGCCGTGGCGGCGGCGGAACGCAACCGCCGTTCGTCGGCGACCCCGACCGTGCTGGTCTGGATCCACAGGCCGGGACGCTGCCGCGCCGCGAGCACCCCGTCGGAGCCGGAGACCACGGCGTCGACGGCGTCCCCGTTGGCCAGCATGGTGAGGACGACGTCCGCGCCGTCGGCGGCCTCGGCCGGGGTGTCGAGGATGTCGGCGCCGTCCGCGCGCAGCGGTTCGGCCCGGGCGCTGGTCCGGTTCCACGCCCGGACACCGAACCCGTGGGCCAGCAGGTTCCGGGACATGGGCAGGCCCATGGTGCCGATGCCCAGCACCGCGACGGTGGGAGGCGGTGTCCAGCTCACGACCGTGCTTCTCCTCAGACCGGGGTTCGTCGTCGGGTGACGTCCGACGCGGCTCCATCGTCGGCGCGCCACTCCGCCACCGCCACTCGACGAGGGGCGGGCCGGCGGGGCCGGGTGGGCGGGGCGACCGGACGTGCCGTCCACTCCGATCCGCCGGTGGCGGGCGCGGCACGCGCGTCCCCGTCCCGTCGTCATCGGTCGAGGTGCGGTTACCGGCAGGACTCGGCGGGAACGGGGCCACGGGGATTTCGCGGACCGCGCCACCACTCGTTCTCCACCTCACCGGGGCAGCGCGATCCCGGAATTCCGACTCGACGCGCCCCCCGGGCCCCACTTCCGAGCGACGCACTCCGAACACCGCACCCGCGACCGCGCCAAAACGTTCTGGGACCTTTTCCGAGGAATCACCGAACCAGGTCGGCCAGTGCGTTCGCCACCCGGGCTCGACAGCGCCGCTCCCGGGCAACTCTGACCGGAACCGGCCCTGGACCAGGCGAACTACACCGTCCTACTGATACGGGAAGGAACGGTTTCCGATCTTGTGCGGATCACGGAGAACACCGCCACCGATAATTGGAGGGTTTTCGCCGAGGGGGAACGGAAACGTATCTCCCGAATCCAACGGACATCGAGCAAGGGTTTTCCTATGACCGCCGTGACAGTTTCTTGACGGCGCACGCGAACTCGGACTAGACCATTGTCCCGTGACGTTCGCCCACCAGGCGAACACGGCTCAGCCGAACCATCGAGACAACCGGAGTGTCATGCGCTTTCGTCTTGCCGCCACCGCGGTCGCCAGCGCGGCCATCGCCACGCTCGGGCTGGCGTCGGCCACCGCGGTCGCGTCACCCGACACGACCACCCCTGACGCCGGGGTCGTCCAGCCGTTCATCGTCGGCGGCGAGGACGCCACCGAGGGGTACGAGTTCTCGGCGGCGCTGATCAACGACGGTCGCCACGCCTGCGGCGGCACCGTGATCGCCCCCGAGTGGGTGCTCACGGCCGCCCACTGCATGGTGAGCTACGAGCCGGCGGACATCGACGTCCGCGTCGGCAGCGTCGACCGCACCCAGGGCGGCGAGGTGGTCCCCTCCGCCGAGATCATCATCCACCCGGACTACGACGACTCGGAGGTCACCCGGGTCGACGCGGACATCGCGCTGATCCGCCTCGCCGAGCCGGTCTCGGTGACGCCGGCGACGCTGTCCACCAGCAAGCCGCTGCCCGGAGACACCATCCGGCACACCGGGTGGGGCCAGGAGTGCCCGGTCGGCGGTGAGTGCGGGTCCGCCGAGATCCTCCAGCTGCTGGACACCACCGTGATCGCCGAGGGCTGCGAGTACGGATTCAACCCGGAGACCGAGATCTGCGACCAGCCGGCCGAGGGCACGGGCTTCTGCTACGGCGACTCCGGCACCGGCACCCTGAAGGCCACCGACGGCGGCTGGGAACTGGCCGGCATCATCGTGCGGACGGGCTACCAGTCCAGCGAGCCCCTCTGCGCCATCGGCCCTGGCATCAGCACGGACGTCGCCTACTGGACCCCGTGGATCGAGGAGCACGTCTCCCTCTGACGGTGAGCGGTACGACGCACCGAGCAGCGGGGCGGTGGTCTCCAGGGGAGAGCACCGCCCCGTTCGGCTGCCAGGCACCACCGCCCCTCCCGGGCGGGAGCCGAGGGTCAGGTGAGCGCCGGGAGCCGCGCGCGGGGCGAGCTGGGCGGGGCGAGCGGGGCGCGGGGCTCCCGACTCACTTCTCCACGGGATACCAGCGCTGGTGTGCCTCCCAGCCGTCCCGCAGGATGCGCGGGAGGTCCGACCGCCTCGGTTCCCAGCCGAGCTCCCGGGTGATCCGCGAGTGGTCGGCGACCAGTTCGGGAGGTTCGGGTGCGGCCCTCCGGTAGGCGAGGGGCACGGCTCCCCCCGTCACGCGGGCGGCCGTGTCCACCACGTCGCGGACGCTGCTGCGCCGGCCACTGCCGACGGTGTAGGCGCGCCACCGGCCGGGCGCGCAGGCCGCCACCGCCAGGGCGAAGGCGTCGGCCATGTCCTCCACGTGCACGAAGTCGCGCACGGCCGACCCGTCGCCGTTGATGGTCAGGGCGGCCGTCCGGCCCGTCCTGGCCGCGAGCACCGCGGGGACGAGTCGGGACGGGTCGGGGTCGGGCCGGCCACGCGCCGCGCCCGCGAGGTTGAAGGACCGCAGGCTGATCGCGCCGACCGACCCCGTCGCGGCCAGGTCGGCGGCGGCCCGGTCGGCGGCGAGTTTGCTCCCGCCGTAGGCGTTGACCGGGACCTCCGGGGTGTCCTCGTCGATGGGTTGGCCACCCGGAACGCCGTACACGGCGCAGGTGGAGGCCAGCACCAGGCGGCGGGGACCGCCGGCCGCGCCCGCCTCGGCGAGCGCGGTGAGCAGCGCCAGCGTCCCCCCGGTGTTCGTCCGCCAGTGCCGCACCGGGTCCGTCAGCGACTCGCGCACCCGGACCAGCGCGGCGAGGTGGCAGACGGCCTCCACGGCCGAGACGGGGGACCGGAGCGAGTCGACGTCCCGCACGTCACCCACGACCGCGTCCACGACACCGGGTGGAACGGGCCGCCCCGGTCGGACCAGGGCCACCACCTCATGGCCCCGGTCGGCCAACTCGGCCACCACGGCGTGCCCGAGGAAACCGCTCGACCCTGTCACCAGCACTCGCACCGCCCCAGCCTCGCAGAGCGGACCGTGGAGCCGGCGGTGTCACGTCGGCGCGTCCCGGGAGTGGGCCGCCGCGCCGTCGCGGATCAGCCCACGCCGCCGGGCGGCGGCACCTCGGAGTCCGGGGACGGGGTCTCGGTCCCGCCGGGCTCGCGTCGCCGGTGGTAGCGGGCCGGCGGGTCCAGGTGCGCGAGCATCGCCTGGGAGATCTCACGCAACTGGCGGACCTGGTCCTGGCTGAGCTGGTCGAACAGCCCCTGCCGCACGGCCTCGACGTGGCCGGGAGCGGCGGCCACGAGGACGTCGAACCCCTCCGCCGTGAGGGTGGCGATGGTCGTGCGAGCGTCTCGCGGGTGCTTCTGGCGACGAACCCAGCCCTCCGTCTCCAGCTTCGTCACCGCGTGGGACAGCCGGCTGGGCGAGGCCCGGACCACCTGGGCCAGTTCGGACATGGTCAGGGACCGCTCGGGCGCCTCCGACAGCATCGCGAGGATCAGGTAGTAGGTGTGCGGCAGGCCCGAGTCCCGGTGCATCTGGCGGTCCAGCGACTCCCGTAGCAGCTGGCTCGCCCACAGATAAGCCCGCCAGGTCTCCTGCTCGTCGTCGTCGAGCCATCGCACGCCGTCCATCCACCAAGCATACGAACGGACTTGATCGATCAACGCATCTCAGGCCGCCGAATGGCCGCACCGGGTGAGCGGGTCCTGGCCCGCGGCGCCGCCCGCCACGCCCGCACGCCCCCGTCCGTCGCGCGGGAACGCGGTCCGGCCACAGCACGACAACGATGTGAGCCGCCCGGTCCACGAACCGCCCGTTCCGCCGCCGCTTGGATACTGTCTCCCCATTTCGGCTCCCGGGAACGAGGAGAGACATGACCACCCCAGCCCAGCTCGCGGACGACCTGATCGCCGCGATGTTCGACGCGCGTCCCATCGATGCCACCCTGGTCGGGTTACGGGACCGGGACGACCGGCTCCCCGACTACGGGGTCGCCGGTGACGAGGACCAGCGCGGTCGTCTCCAGGCCATCCTCGACCGGGCGCGGGCGCTCGACGCCGAGTCCCTGGACCACGGTGACCGGTTGAACCGGGACGTGGTGATCCACCAGGCCAGCGGGCTGCTGGAACACCTCGACGCCCGCGCGGTGGAGTACACGGTCGCCGACTCCTTCTTCTCCTCCACCGCCGAGCTGCTCATCATGCTGCCGAGGGTCGGGATCGCCGACCGCGCGCACGCCGACGGGTACCTCGCCAGGCTCGCCGGGCTGCCCACCGTGCTCGAGGCGATCGCCGAGCGTCACCGGTCCGGGATCGGCGCGGGCCTGCTGCCGGTGCGCCACCTCGTCGAGGCCACCGTGGACTTCCTGGACCGGTACCTCGCCGCCCCGGATGACGACCCCCTGCGCCAGCCGGAACCGCCGGCCGAGGCCGACGTGGACCTCGCCGGGTTCCGCGCCGAGCGGGACCGGCTGCTGGCCGAGGTGGTGCGGCCGGCGTTCCGCCGCTACCGCGACGTGCTCGCCACCGAGGTCGTCCCCTCCGGCCGGGACATGGACCACCCGGGCCTCAGCTGGCTGCCGGGTGGTGACGCCATCTACGCCGGCCTCGCCCGGGCGCACACCACGACGAGCCGGACCCCCGAGGAACTGCACGAAACCGGTCTCCGGCTCATCGAGGACCTGAAACGGGAGTACGCGGAGATCGGTGGCCGCGTGTTCGGCACCGACGACGTGACCGAGATCTTCGAGCGGCTGCGCACGGACCCGGCCCTGCTGTGGTCGAGCGGCGAGGAGATGGTCACCGAGGCCCGTGCCGCGATCGCCCGGGCCGAGAAGGTCGCGCCGGCCTGGTTCAACCGGATGCCGGCCGAGAGCTGCGCGGTGGAGGCCGTGCCGGAGTCCGAGGCCCCCGGCGCCCCGATCGCCTACTACATGTCCCCGGCGCTGGACGGCAGCCGCCCGGGCACCTACTTCGTCAACACCCACCGGGCGGAGGAGCGGGCCAGGACCACCTCGGAGGCCGTCGCCTTCCACGAGGCGGTGCCGGGGCACCACTTCCAGATCGCGCTCGCCCTCGAACTGACCGACCTGCCGTTGCTCCGCCGCCTCGCCCCGTTCAACGCCTACCTGGAGGGCTGGGGGCTCTACACCGAACGGTTGGCGGAGGAGATGGGCCTGTACTCCGGCGACCTGGACCGGCTGGGCATGCTCACCCAGGACGCCATGCGGGCCGGTCGCCTGGTGGTCGACACCGGTCTGCACGCCAAGGGCTGGAGCCGTCAGCAGGCCATCGACTACCTGCGGACCAACACCGCCATGTCCGCCTCCGAGATCGAGTCCGAGGTGGACCGCTACATCACCGCCCCGGGCCAGGCGCTGTCCTACATGGTCGGGCGCCTGGAGATCCAGCGCATCCGCGCCGCGGCGGAGGAGGCGCTGGGCGACCGGTTCGACATCCGCGCCTTCCACGACACGGTGTTGTCCGACGGTCCGCTGCCGCTGGAGGTCCTGGACCGGGTGGTGCGGGAGTGGGTGGACAGCCAGCGCTGAGCGAGGACAGGCGTCAGGAGGGGCGACGCGCACCCCCGCCGTTGAGAGGTGCGGTGGTCAGCAGTTTCTCCCGCAGCCACACCGGGCAGCGGTAGCCGTCCGCCCGTTCGACCAGGAAGTCGTCGGCGACCTTGCGGCGCAGGGTGGCGTTACCCGCCTCCTGGAAGCGGGGGTCGTCGGCGAGTTCCTCCGCCAGGGTGGGCAACGACCGGGCCAGCCGCTCGTGGTGGTCCTCCGCCACCTGGAGCGCCGTGTCGGTGGCCTGTTGGATGGCCTCCCGGGCGGTGCGGCCGGGGAGTCCCGACTGGCTCAACATCCCCCGCAGCTCGGGCTGGCGGCGGGCCACCCTCGCCCGCCGCACATCCGTGCCCGCCGCCCGGAAGGCGGGCAACGCCAGCAGCACGGCGGCGAGCCGGCGAACCTCCTCGGAGTCCACCACGTCTCCGGTGCCCTCGTGCCGGGCGGTGGGCGCGGCGGGCGACACCGCCGCCAGTGCCTGCCGGAACAGCGCGTAGAAGGGTTCCTGGTAGGTCCACCGGTGCAGGACACCTCGGTGGACGAAGGCCACGTCGAACTGGTAGAGCACGCCGTCGAACCGGCGCATCACCCGTTGCACGGCGGCCACCCCGTCGTCCGCCGGTGGGCTGGCCGGCCCGAACTCCTCGACGTCGTCCGGGTCGAAGGCCCACATGCTGACGTAGAGCAGACCGGTGTCCAGGCCGGCGGCCAACTCCACCACCCGGGTCGCGTCGTAGCTCTCGGCGGGCAGGCGCACGGTCCACCCGCCGCCCTCGGGCAGTTCGTCGACGACGGTGAGCCCCAGCGCCCTGGCCCGTTGGAGGGCGGCGCGGGCCAGGCCGGTCAGCTCCCCGTAGGCCTCGTCGTCGGGCAGCCGGGCCAAGGCCTCCAGCGCGGAGGGCGAGGTCGTCGGTTCCTGGCTGTGCACGCGGGGTCCCCTTCCGTCCCCCCGGTCGGGGTGCCGACGTGGGGCCGACGGCCCGATCAGAGGTGTGATGTCCACCTCCGCCCGATGCTAGCCATCGGGGCACCACCCGGGACAGGACTGAACGGGTCGTTGTGCGTCCTTCGTGCTCGGGCCACCGCTACCGCGGGTGCCGGTCGGCGGCTCAGGAGCGGGGCGCGGGACGGCGCAGCCGCCAGTCGAGTGCCGTGTGCCGACGGCCCGACCCCACGGTGCGGACCGCCTGGCCGAGCGCCCGCCTCGACCCGACGAGGACCACCAGCTTCTTGGCCCTGGTCACCGCCGTGTAGAGGAGGTTGCGCTGCAACATCATCCAGGCGCTGGTGGTGACGGGGATGACCACGCACGGGTACTCGCTGCCCTGGGACCGGTGGATGGTGACCGCGTAGGCGTGCACCAGCTCGTCCAGCTCGGAGAACTCGTACTCGATGTCCTCGTCCTCGTCGGTGCGGACGGTCAGCGTCTGCTCGTCCTGGTCGAGGGCGGTCACCACGCCCTGGGTCCCGTTGAACACGCCGTTGGCGCCCTTGTCGTAGTTGTTCCGGATCTGGGTGACCTTGTCCCCCAGGCGGAAGATCCGCCCGCCGAAGCGTCGTTCGGGCAGGCCGTCCCGGGGTGGTGTCAGCGCCTCCTGGAGGAGGAGGTTCAACGCACCGGCCCCGGCCGGCCCTCGGTGCATGGGCGCGAGCACCTGGATGTCCCGGCGGGGGTCCAGGCCGAACCTGCGGGGGATGCGGCGGGCGACGACATCCACCGTCAGTTCGGCGGCGGCCTCGGCCTCGTCGACGGGGAAGAGGAAGAAGTCGTCCATGCCCTTGAGCAGGGGGTGGTCGCCCGAGTTGATGCGGTGGGCGTTGGTGACCACGCCCGACTCGGCGGCCTGCCGGAAGATCTGGTCGAGCCGCACGTGCGGGATGGGGGTGTCCGGGGCGAGCAGGTCCCGCAGGACCTCGCCGGCCCCCACCGAGGGCAGCTGGTCGACATCGCCGACGAGCAGCAGGTGCGCGCCGGGCGCGATCGCCTTGACGAGTTTGTTGGCCAGCAGCAGGTCCAGCATGGAGGCCTCGTCGACCACCACGAGGTCCGCGTCGAGGGGGCGGTCGGCGTCGTAGGCGGCGTCACCTCCCGGTTTGAGCTCCAGCAGCCGGTGGACGGTGGCGGCCTCGTGGCCGGTCAGTTCGGTGAGCCGTTTCGCCGCCCGCCCCGTGGGCGCGGCCAGGACCACCTTGGCGCGTTTCGCCCTGGCCAGGGTGACGATGGACCGCACGGTGAAGCTCTTCCCGCAGCCGGGTCCTCCGGTCAGGACGGCCACCCGTTCGGTGAGGGCGAGCCGGACGGCGCGTTCCTGGGCCTCGGCGAGCTCGGCGCCGGTGGAGCGGCGCAGCCAGTCCAGGGCCCGGGACCAGTCGACGTCGGCGAAGGCGGGCAGGCGGTCGGCGCTGGTGGCCAGCAGGCGGCGCATCCGGCTGGCCAACGAGATCTCGGCGCGGTGGAACGGCACGAGGTAGACGGCGGCCGTCGGGTTCTCGGCGTCGTCCCCGGGGACCTCCTCCCGGACGACGCCCTCCTCCTCGACGAGTTCCCCGAGGCATTCGGCGACCAGTCCCGCGTCGACGGCCAGGATCTTGATCGCCTCGGCGATCAGCTCCAGCTCGGGCAGGTAGCAGTTGCCGTTGCCGGTGGCCTCGGAGAGGGTGAACTGGAGACCGGCCTTGACCCGCTGCGGGGAGTCGTGGGGGATGCCGACGGCCTTGGCGATGGTGTCCGCGGTCTTGAAACCGATTCCCCAGACGTCGCCGGCCAACCGGTACGGTTCCTCCCGCACGACGCGGATGGCGTCGTCGGTGTACTGCTTGTAGATCTTGACCGCGAGCGAGGTGGACACCCCGACTCCCTGGAGGAAGACCATCACCTCCTTGATGGCCTTCTGCTCCTCCCAGGCGGCCGCGATCAGCTTGGTGCGCTTCGGGCCGAGTTTGGGGACCTCGATGAGGCGGTCGGGCGTCTGCTCGATCACGTCGAGCGCGGCGGTGCCGAAGTGTTCGACGATGCGGTCGGCCAGGCGCGGCCCGATGCCCTTGATCAACCCTGACCCGAGGTAACGGCGGATTCCCTGGACCGTGGCGGGGAGCACGGTGGAGTAGTCCTCGACGTGGAACTGCCGACCGTACTGCGGGTGGGAGCCCCACCGGCCCCGCATCCGCAGCGCCTCACCCGGCTGCGCCCCGAGCAGCGCGCCCACCACGGTGACCAGCTCGCCGCCCCGGCCGGTGTCCACCCTCGCCACGGTGTAGCCGGTCTCCTCGTTGGCGAAGGTGATCCGCTCCAGGGTCGCGTCCAGCACGGCGCCGCGCGGGGACCCGTCCACGAGTTCCTCACCTCCGTCCGGCCCGCCGTTGGGCGCGGGGTGCCGCCCCGGGCCACGCGCGTCCAGCGCGCGTCCTCGGGGTGGCGGCGGCCACGCCGCCCTCCGTGCCGCCGCCACGGTATCCACTCGGGACGACCGTTCCGAGCCGGGGCCGGGACATCCGGATTCGGTCACCGACGGTGTCCGCTTCCGGTGTTCGGCCTACCGCCGGTTGGAGGAGATCGGCGCGTTCTCGGGTCTGTCACCTGAGCGGGCGCTGTTGTAGCCTGCCGGGACCGCCAGCGTGGACGACGCTGGACTGTGTTGAGGTTTGGGGTAGCTGTGGTGACAACCGGCAAGATCCTTCGGTTCGACGAGACACGCGGATACGGCTTCATCGCGCCCGACGAGGGCAGCGAGGACGTCTTCATGCACGCGAACGACCTGCGTGATGCCAAGCACCTGTTCCAGCCGGGGGCCAAGGTGTCCTTCGTGGTGGAGGACGGCGACCGGGGGCTGAAGGCGTCCGAGGTCCGACTCGTCTCACCGGCCGTGTCCTCGCCACCCGCGCCGGCGAGGGTGGCCGCTCCGGCGCCGCGTCCGATCGGGCGGGAGGACGAGGAGGACGGCATGTGCGACGTCCTCTCCGCCGCCGAGTTCCGGGTCGAGCTGACCGAGGCGCTGCTCGACGCGGCACCGACGCTGACCGCCGCGCAGGTCGTGCAGGTGCGCACCCGCCTGCTGGAGCTCGCTCGTGGGCACAACTGGATCGAGAGCTGATCGGTCCGCCGACGGGCCTGGCCGATCGGTCAGGATGGTGGCGTGAAGTTATACGAGCGGATTGACGGCCGGCTGCGGGAGTTCGTGCTCGCGCAGCCGGTGTTCTTCGTGGGCACCGCGCCCGCCGGCGCCGAGGGGCATGTGAACGTGTCGCCGAAGGGGATGCGGGGCACGTTCACGGTCCTGGGCGAACACCGCGTCGCCTACCTCGACTACATGGCCAGCGGAGTGGAAACGATCGCGCACCTCCGGGAGAACGGGCGGGTCGTGCTGATGTTCTGCTCCTTCTCCGGCGCGCCCAACGTGGTCCGGCTCCACGGTCGGGGCCGTGCGGTCATGCCGTCGGACCCGGACTTCGCCGAGCTCGTGTCGCGGTTCGAGGTCGAGCCGGCGCCGAGGTTGCGGGCCGTGATCGACGTCGAGGTGACCCGGATCAGCGACTCCTGTGGGTTCTCCCTCCCCCTCATGGACTACGTGGGTGACCGGGACCTGCTGACCCGGCACAACGGGCGCCGCAGCGACGAGAACGCCGCGACCTACCTCGCGACCCGCAACGCGGTCAGCATCGACGGCCTCCCCGCGATCGACCCGGTGCCGACCTCCTGATCGTCGCGGCCCCGCCCGGCCGCCACCCGGCCCGTCCCTCGACGGGCGACGTCCTGAGGAGGACGGGAGCCCGAGGTGTTCGGCCGTGGGCGCGCCGGCGCCGGAAGCCCCCGGGGCGGCGAGGGGAGCCTGTCAGCAGGCCCCGGGTCGTCCGACGCCCCGTTCCTCCTGGGGGTCGCCGTTGGCCTCGCGCAGCGCGCGCATGGCGTCGGCGAGCCACTGGGAGTCCCCAGGCCCGAGGGGCGCGAGGACGCGGCGGCGCAGGATCTCCGCGCCGGCGGCCCGCACCTGCTTGGCGATGTCCAGCCCGTGGTCGGTGAGTTCGGCGTAGGTCACCCGGCGGTCCCGGTCGCAGCGGTGCCGCCGGATCAGGTCCGCCGCCACGAGCCGGTCGGCGACCTTGGTGAAACCGCCGCTGGAGAGGGCGGCCTCGTGGGCGAGCCGGGTCATCGGCATCCGGTGGTCGGGGCTGCGGACCAGGCGGATCAGGATGTCGAAGGAGGCGGGGGCGAGGTCGAAGCGCTCGCCGATCTCGGCCTGGATCCGGGCCTGCGTCGCGTGGTAGCCCTCGATGACCAGCCCCCACCAGGTGATGATCTCGTCGTCGGCCGCGAGGCCCGCGTCACGCGCGGCGGTCATGCGCACGCCCCTCCTCCCCCTCGTCTCACGTTCCGGACTGGGCGAGTGTAGCCGAACACATCTTCCCGGCGAACTTCTTGCACGGAAGATGTTTAATGTTTAACCTCGCGTCGGGTCGTCCGCAGACCCCCGACCGAGAGGAACGAACACCCCCATGAGCAAGGTCAAGCTGAGCGTCATCTACTACTCGTCCACCGGCACCATCGCGGAGATCGCCCGCACCCTGGTCGCCGAGGCCGAGCAGGCCGGTGCCGAGGTGCGCCTGCGCAAGGCGCCCGAGCTGGCCCCCGACGCCGCCATCGACTCCAACCCGGCCTGGCGGGCGAACGTCGACGCCACCTCCGACGTCCCCGAGGTCACGGCCGACGACGTGGTGTGGGCGGACGCGGTGATCTTCGGCTCCCCCACCCGCTACGGCAACATCGCCGCCCAGCTCAAGCAGTTCATCGACACCCTCGGCGGCGAGTGGCAGCAGGGCCTGCTGGCCGACAAGGTCTACAGCGGCTTCGCCTCCTCCGCCACCCTGCACGGCGGCCAGGAGTCCACGCTGCTCGCGCTGTACAACACCATCCACCACTTCGGCGGCATCCTCGTCAGCCCCGGCTTCACCGACGGCTCGAAGTTCGTCGACGGCAACCCCTACGGCACCAGCCACGTGGACGCCCAGGGGAGCAACCCCGTCAACGACGTGACCCGCACCGCCGCCGGCGTGCAGGCCCGCCGCGTGGTCCGGATCGCCCAGGCCCTCAAGGCCGGCCTGGCCGCCTGAGCTCCCCGGCCGGTGGTCGTCCTCCCACCAGGGAGGGCGACCACCAGACGGAGGGTGGCGACCCGGGCCTCCGAAGAACGGACGGCAGGGGCCCGACCGCGCCGCGCCCGCTCGTCCACCTCCTCAGGCCCCCTGTCCACGACGCCGCCAGCAGCACAAGGCCGGCGACGTGGCTGTGAGGAACCGAGGTCAGTCCTGACGGAAGTCCCGGAAGCCGCCCGTCGAAACGGCACGGGCCCCGCCCCCGCCTGGCTCACCACGTCCTCATCACGCCGAGGAACCCGCCGATTCAGTACCAGTCCCCCGGCTGCCACTGGACGCACTCCGGTCGACGCCCGGTCCGCAGATGTTCGGTGACGGCTCGGCGCACGTCCTGGAGCGCGAGCGTCGCGGAAAGGGGGAAGAAGAGCGGCGCGGACTCGTCGAAGAGGAGCGCGGAGCCGCCCAGATCGGCTCCCGGGTTGTACGTGTCCCAGGGCCCGAGGTCACCGTCCGGCGAGTCACCCGCCCAGTTCAACGCTCCCACCCCCTGGTCAGGCACGGTGGACACCCTCAGCTGCCACTCCGGCCACGCCTCGTGCCCGGCTCCCTGCGCGGCGGGCCTGTCCCAGACGTAGAGGAGACTGGGGCCGGCCGGGTGCGGTTCGTCCACGACCGCCCGGACCAGTGCCGTCCGTTCGCCCTCCGTCCGGGCGTAGTGCCAAACGTTGTCGATGATCGCGGTCACGACGACTGCCACGTGGCTTTCCCTTCGACGGTGGTCGGTCGGCTTCGCCCCTGTCGCCACACCGACACGGAGGACCCCCGGGGGGCAGGATCGCAGCCGCCGCTTCCCGACACCCCACCGGCCGCCGCGCACGTGGCCGTCGTACCGACCACCGTGAGGCGACCAGTTCCCGCAGCCCGCGCCACCAGCTCCCTCCCGACGCGGCGGGGAACGTCGATGATCGCGGTATCGCGCAGGGGTGTTCGGGGAACACGTGGCTGGCGGCGAGGAACCCGGCCCGCCAGGTCCGACTCCGGCGTACGCCCCGACATGTGAGTTCGCCGCCGCTTCCCCGAGCCGCCCAGAATGAGTCGGTAGCCCTGGCCCGAGTCCGCTTCGTGGGGGTCAGTACCGGTTCGCCGACTGCCACTGGACACACTCGGGCCGGAGACCGGTGCGCAGGTGTTCGGTGACAGCTCGGCGCACGTCCTCCAGCGGCAACACCGCTGACGGAGGGAAGTAGGAGGGGATGGCGCCGTCGAACTCGACCACGACACCGGCGATCGGCGTGGGATTCAGACTGTCCCAGGAACCTAGCTCATCCTCACTCAGCGTGCGTCCCACCCAGTTGAGGGCGCCGACTCCCAGGTCCGGCTCGGTGGACACTCGAAGCTGCCACCCCGGCCACGCCAGCCGTCCGCTTCCCTCTCCCGCTGGCCGATCCCAGACAAAGATGAGTGATGCCCATCCCGGATGCTCCTCGTCCACGATTCGGCGCACCAGGGCCGCTCGTTCCTCCTCCACCCGCGCGAAATGGCGGACATTGTTGATGATCGCGGTCACAACGGCTGTCACGTGGCTTTCCCTCCGATGATGGTCGGTCGGCTGCGTCCTGGTTCCCATACCGTCATGGAGAACCCCCGGGGCAGGATCGCGGCTACTGCTTCCGTACACCCGTAGCGGCCTTCGCACATCAGGTTGTTGAGGACGACGACCGTGTGGGTGACACCGGACTCTGCCTGGCGCAGCGCCAGCTTGGTCTCGACGTGACGGGCGGCGTCGGCGGTCGCGCAGGGAATGTTCGGGGAGCAGGTCGCTGGTGGCGGGGCTGAGGTCGGCGCGGGCCGAGTCCGGGGCGTGTTCGGACGCCATCCGGTGGCTGCTGCCTTCGGGGCCATCTGGGACGTGGTTGGTCGGCTGCTTGGCCTGGGTCGGTTCGGGCCGCTCAGTACCACATCCCGGGTTGCCACTGGACGCACTCCGGCCGGCGGCCGGTCTGGAAGTACTCGGTGACGGCCTGGCGCACGTGCTCGATCGGTAGTGATGCCGACGGTGGGAAGAACAGCGGAACGGACGGGTCGAAGTCGACGGGTTCACCGTCGAACGGCGTGGGGTTCAGGCTGTCCCACGGGCCTGGTTCGTTTGTCGGCACTGGGCCGACCCAGTTCATAGCGCCTACCAAACCTGGCTTGGTAGACACCCGAAGCTGGGTGTTCGGCCACGCCTCCCGGCCGCTCCCCTCTCCCGCTGGCCGGTCCCAGACGAAGACAAGTGACGCCCATCCCGGATGCGGCTCATCCACAATCCGACGAACCAGGTCCGCTCGTTCCTCCCGAGTCAGCGCATAGTGGCGGACATTGTCAATGATCGCGGTCACGACGACAGTCACGTGGCTTTCCCTTCGATGATGGTCGGCTGCGTCCTGCCCGGCTCCCATACCGTCATGGAGAACCCACGGGGCAGAATCGCAGCCACCGCTTCCGTACACCCGTAAGGGCCATCGCACATGACGTTGTTGATGACAACGACCGTGTGGGTGACCCCCGATTCCGCCTGTTGCACAGCGAGCTTGACCTCGACATGGGTCGCCACGCCCGCCGTAGCAAGGTCACGTAATCGGTGTTCGGGAAAGTGCTCGCTGGTGGCGAGGATGAGGCCCGCCACGGCCGATTCCGGCGCATGTCCGGACACCATCCGCTCGCCGCTGCCGTCAGAGCCTCCCAGGATGATCCCGGTCGTCTGCCCCCGGTCCCCAGGACGTTCCGGCAACTGGTCTCGGGCCCAGTCCACCCAGGCGGCGCCTGTCCCCGGGGCCGCTTCCCACGGGGTGTTCGACGGGTGCGGCAGCGGACGGCCCCGGGGTGGTTCGTCGGCCGGGGCGGGGTCGTGGGTGCCGTGCACCGCCCCACCGGCTGGCGGCCCAGGGGCCTGGTCAGATCCCGAAGCCGCCCTGAAACGTGGCCATCAGCCGCACCAACTGCTCGCGTAACTGCTGTTGCTGGTTCGCGGCCATCGCGATCGACTGGCGGATCTGCTCCAGCTGCGCGAGGACCTCGGCGTGCCGGGCGGTGCCGTTGAGCACCGCCAGGTGCCCGGCGACCTCGTCCATCCGGCCCTGTTCCTGGCTGAGCCCGTAGGGCTCCAGCAGGGTGGTCGCGGCCTGTAAGCCTCCGATGATCTGCTGCATGTCCACGGCGGTTCTCCTGTTCAGGTGAGGGTGTCGGCGGCGGCGGCGGAGGCGGCCTGGCCGATCAGCTCCCCGGCCCGCTGCGGGTGGGTGAGCCTCAGACCACGGTCGTGGGGTGGGCGCCAGCGCATGGGAAGCGCCCACGTCAGCGGCGGGGAACCGGGAGAGGTCAGGGTGAGGACCTTCCCGCCGAGGCGGGACAGGGTCGTCACCATCAGCGAGGCCACCACCCCCGGCCCGGCCGTGATGACGGTCGCCACCGCGTCGGCGTCGGGCACCAGGAGCGCCCCGGCCACCCGCCGGGCCTGCACGCCGGGCAGCCCGACCGGTTCGGCGGGCGCGTGTTCCGGACGGAGGACGACTCCAAGGCGGCCTGCCTCGACACCCAGGCGAACCGGCCGGTACTGCTCCGGCCACCACACCACCAGCCGGGCAAGCTCGCGACCCGGCATCACGACATCGGGCGGGAGGGCGGTCACGGGATCACCCGCTACGGCGGGGGCGAACCCGGCGCACACCGCGCTGGACACGCCCGCTCGGGGAGCCGGGGTGGTCACGGCGTCGCTGCCTGAGCAGCGGAGGCCGTGTCCTCCGCTGCCGCCGCCTCGGCCTCTTTGGCTTCCAGCTCACGCACCACCCGCCGGAGCTGGCCCACCATCGTCCGCACCCACTCCGAGTGGAGGTCGGGCTCCTCGGTGACGCAGGGCTCCATCTCCCGCAGCCAGTCCTGGTAGTACCGCAGCCGCTGCTCGTCCGACACCCAGGACCAGCGGCCCATGTAGCGCCTGGTGATGGCCGAGGCGATCTCGGCTGGACTGCCCTTCCGTCGTCCCATGTGGTCATTCCCCGATCTCGATGACGGTTTCGCGGCCGTGCGCCCGGCCACACCCCCACCTCACCGCCGGATCGATCGCCACGGCAGTCCCACAGTGGACGCCTTCCGTCCACGACCCGCCCACCACCTCTCGCCGCCCGGCGGAAGTCCCAGTCCCCTCCCAGGGGTCCTACTGGGGTCTCACTTCGCCGTGACCAGCCCCAACGCCTCCCACTCGTCCACTCGGGCCACTACTCTCCGGACGCACAGGGAAACCCACGGTGATGACACGGGGTCGCGATGCACGGGAACCAGGACCTGCGCCGACTGATGGCGGAGGCGGAGCTGAGCAACACGGGGCTGGCGAACGCGGTGGTGCGGACCGCCGCGCGGGAGGGCATCCATCTCGGAACCACTCCCACCTCCGTGAAACGGATGCTGCTGGGCTGCCAGCCCCGCGATCCGGTGCCCCGGCTGGTGGCCGCCGCGTTGTCGCGGCGACTCGGCTACCCGGTGACGGTCACCGCCTGCGGGTTCGACGACCACCGAACGGCGGGTGACACCTTTGACGCGCTCCGTCGCGCGTCCACTCCGGGTGGGACGATGGGCACCGTGGTGGAGCTGTCCGGACGCGACCTGAACCGACGCAATTTCCTGCTGGGCTCGGCGTTCACGGCGAGCGCCTTCGCGGAGCCGGCCTGGCTGGCACTGACCGCCCCGCCGCCGGAGGCGACGGCGGCGGTGGGAGGGGGGCGACGCATCGGCGCCGCCGACATCAAGGTGCTCCGGGAGACGGCCCGTCACTTCGAGACGCTGCACCGCCGGTTCGGGGGCGGGCAGGTGCGGGACCGCGTGGTGCGCTTCCTGCACGACGAGGCCAGGGTCGCGTTGGAGGCCACCTACTCCGAACAACACGGCCGGGAGCTTTTCTCCGCCGTGGCACGTGCCACCTGGCTGGCCGGGCTGACCACGGTGGACAGCGGGCGGCACGCCCTGGGTCAGCGCTACTACGCGCAGGCCCTGCACCTGGCCACCCAGGCCGGCGACACGCTGTTCGCGGCCAACGTGCTCGCCGAGATGAGCCGGCTGACCATCGACATCGGCAACGCCACCAGCCAGGCGACCGGCGCGGAACACGGCCCGCACGCGGCGGCGTTGGCGCGGTCGGCGCTGCGGATGACCGAGGGCGCGGCCACCCCGAGGTTCGCCGCCTGGCTGCACGCTATCGAGGCCCGGGGGCTCGCCTTCGTGGGCGACGCCCGCTCGGCGCGGCAGGCGATCGAGGAGGCGCAACGCGCCTTCGACCGGCCGGGCCCGCCGGAGCCCGAATGGCTGGCCTTCTATGGTGAGCCGGATCTGCTCGCGGACATGGGGCAGTGTCTGCGGGACGCCGGCCGGCCCCAGCAGGGGCTCGCCCTGCTCGAACAGGCGGCGGCCGCCCTGCCCGAGGACAGGGTGACGGCGCGGGCGAAGACCCGGATCCACATCGCCGCCGCCCACCTGGAACTCGGCGACTACGACCAGGCCGAGTCCGTGGCCGGTCAGGCCTTCGCCGACATGGGCGAGCTGTCCTCGGCCCGCACCGTCGACCGGGTGGTGGCGCTCCGCCAGCGGGCCCGGGGGCGGGGTCGGCATCCGGCGCTGCTCGACCTGGACGAGCGCATCACCGAACTCGTCGGGGAGCGCCCGTCCTCCGGCCCTGGCCCGGCGGGGGTGACCCCCTAGTCGACCGCCTGGTCGTTCGCGGCGCCGCACCCGCCAGGTTCGGCGGCCGGTCGGCCGTGGTCGTCGCCAGCACCGTCAAGGACCGCGAGGGCCGGACCGGCCGGCCGAGGCGCCGCGCCCCCACCGACCGGTCGGGCTCAGCTCAGCGGGAGCCGCCGCCGAACCCGGCGCGGCGCAGCGCGTCGGCCATCGCTCCGCCGCCACTGTCGGCGCGCTCCCGGCGCTGTCCACCTCGGCCGCCCTGCTGACGGCCGCCGCCCTGACGTTGACCGCCCTGGCCCTGACCGCCTCGGCCGCCCTGGCCGCCGCGCCGCTCCCCGGGCTGGCCCCCGGCCTGGGGCAGCTCGTCGTCGAGGCGCAGGGTCAGGGAGATGCGCTTGCGGGTGGCGTCGACCTCCAGCACCTTGACCTTGACGATGTCGCCGGGCTTGGCCACCTCGCGGGGGTCGCGCACGAAGTTCCTCGACATCGCCGAGACGTGGACCAGGCCGTCCTGGTGCACGCCGATGTCGACGAAGGCCCCGAAGGCGGCGACGTTGGTGACGACGCCCTCCAGGGTCATGCCGGGACGCAGGTCGGCCAGGGTCTCGACCCCCTCGGCGAAGGCGGCCGTCTGGAACGCCGGACGCGGGTCGCGGCCCGGCTTCTCCAGCTCACCGAGGATGTCGGTCACGGTGGGCAGTCCGACGGCGTCGTCGACGAAGTCGGTGGGGCGCACGGACTTCAGCAGCCGGGTGTTGCCGATCAGACCGGCGACGTCGCTGCCCACCGCGTCCAGGATGCGGCGCACGACGGGGTAGGACTCCGGGTGCACCGCCGAGCTGTCCAGCGGGTCCTCGGCGTCGGGGATCCGGAGGAAGCCGGCGCACTGCTCGAAGGCCTTCGGCCCCAGCCGGGAGACGTCCTTGAGCTGCTTGCGGGAGCGGAACGGACCGTGGGTGTCGCGGTGGAGGACGATGTTCTCCGCCAGTCCCTCACCGATGCCGGAGACCCGGGTCAGCAGCGGGGCCGATGCGGTGTTGACGTCCACCCCCACGCCGTTCACGCAGTCCTCGACCACCGCGTCCAGCGACCGCGAGAGCATCGTCTCGGAGAGGTCGTGCTGGTACTGGCCCACCCCGATGGACTTCGGGTCGATCTTGACCAGCTCGGCGAGCGGGTCCTGGAGCCGGCGGGCGATGGAGACGGCGCCGCGCAGCGCCACGTCCAGTTCGGGCAGTTCCTGGGAGGCGTAGGCGGAGGCCGAGTACACCGAGGCGCCCGCCTCGGAGACCATCACCTTGGTCAGCCTCAACTCGGGGTGCCGGCGGATGAGGTCGGCGGCCAGCCGGTCGGTCTCGCGGGACGCGGTGCCGTTGCCGATGGCGACGAGTTCGACGCCGTGGCGCTCGGCGAGGCGCGCGAGGGTGGCGATCGAGGAGTCCCAGCGGTCCTGGGGCTTGTGCGGGTAGATGGTGTCGGTGGCCACGACCTTTCCGGTGCCATCGACCACGGCGACCTTCACCCCGGTGCGGAAGCCCGGGTCGAGGCCGAGGGTGGGCCGGGTGCCGGCCGGGGCGGCGAGCAGCAGGTCTCGTAGGTTCGCGGCGAAGACGCGGACGGCCTCCTCCTCGGCGGCCTGCCGCAGTCGGGTGCGCAGGTCGATGCCGAGGTGCACCAGGACGCGGGTGCGCCAGGCCCAGCGCACCGAGTCGAGCAGCCAGTGGTCGGCCGGGCGGCCCTGGTCGCCGATGTCGAAGCGGTGCGCGATCCGCTGTTCGTAGCTGCTCGGGCCCTGCGGCGCCTCACCCGGGTTGCTGTCCTCGTCGGGTTCGAGGACGAGGTCGAGCACGCCTTCCTTCTCCCCCCGGAACAGCGCGAGGATCCGGTGGGAGGGGAGTTTGGTGAAGGGCTCGGAGAAGTCGAAGTAGTCGGCGAACTTCGCGCCCTCGTTCTCCTGGCCCTCCCGCACCCGGGCGGCCACCCGGCCCCGGGTCCACATCTCCTCGCGGAGCTCGCCGATGAGGTCGGCGTCCTCGGCGAAGCGTTCCACCAGGATGGCCCGGGCGCCCTCCAGGGCGGCCGTCCCGTCGGCGACGCCCTTCTCGGCGTCGACGTAGTCGGCCGCGACGGCCTTCGGGTCGTGGGTGGGGTCGGCGAGGAGCAGGTCGGCGAGCGGTTCGAGCCCGGCCTCCCTGGCGATCTGCGCCTTGGTGCGCCGTTTCGGCTTGTAGGGCAGGTAGATGTCCTCCAGCCTGGCCTTCGACTCGGCGGCGTTGATCCGCGCCGCGAGCTCGTCGTCGAGCTTGCCCTGCGACCGGATCGACTCCAGGATCGCCGCCCGCCGGTCCTCCAGTTCGCGCAGGTAGCGGAGGCGTTCCTCCAGGTCCCGCAGCTGGGCGTCGTCGAGTGTGCCGGTGGCCTCCTTGCGGTACCTCGCGATGAAGGGCACGGTCGCCCCTCCGTCGAGCAGGTCGACGGCGGCCTGGACCTGGCCCTGCCGCACCCCGAGTTCCTCGGCGATCCTCTGGTGAATGGACATCGTCATCGGTTCTGCATCCGCCCTCTCGCTGATCTCCGGCCTGCATTGTGCCGGTGCGGGCCGGGGGGTGTGGCATCCCCCGCCGGGGTGGTGCCCGAAGATCACCCGGGACGGACGGGCCGGGACGGTGGATCGGCCCGCCGGGGCGGGACATGGCGGTGGCCCCGGGGGGCGGCGAACCCCGGGGCCACCGGATCGGGGGTGCGGGGCCGGGGCCCCGCGCCGGTCAGGACGCGATCTGTTCGGCGAGCTGGTCGCTGTGCGCGGCGACGCCGGCGTAGACGCCCGGGTAGCCGGCCTGCGCGCAGCCGTAGCCCCAGGAGACGACGCCCACCAGGGTGCCCTCAACCACCAGCGGGCCGCCCGAGTCGCCCTGGCAGGCGTCCTTGCCGCCTTCCTCGAGCCCGGCGCACAGCATGGTGGCCTCGTCGAACTCGCCGCCGTAGGCGCTGGCGCAGTCCTCGGCGCTGACGAGCGGGACCGTGGTCTCGAGCAGGTAGCGGGAGGCCGCGCCCCCGGAGGACGTGGTGCCCCAGCCGACGACGGTGGCCGCCTCCCCCGGGGTGTGCAGGTCCTCGTCGGCCGGGGTGGCCAGCGGCACCGTCGGGTGGTCCAGCTCGACGTCGAGGGTGAGGACCGAGACGTCGCCGCTGAACGAGGTGCTGTCGTAGTCGGGGTTGATCCAGATGTCGGTGACCTCGGCCTCGTCGCCGTCGGTGCTGTTCTTGTCCTCCCGGCCGGCGACGACCCGGATGTCGGACGGAGCGGAGTCCTCCGTGCAGTGGGCCGCCGTGACGACCTTGTCCGCGGCGACGAGGGAGCCGCCGCAGAACTGCTGGCCGGCCGGCGTCGTCAGGTAGACGGCCCACGGGTAGTCCTCGATGCTGGCCCGCTCGCCGCCCACGATGCGGGTGCTCACCCCGTCGCCACCCGTGGTGTCCGCGATGGCCGTTCCCGCTCCGGCGGCGGCCACGGCGGCGGTGGCCGCGACCAGGGTGGACCAGCGTCGTGCCCGACCTGCTCTCATGAACTCTCCCTCCCCGAGGGGTGATGGGCGGCAAAAAACCGACCACACCGTCGAATGTGTGGATCGTTCACATCCAAGCCGACCGACCGGCGGCCGGGACAGGTCCGTTCGGACCAATCCGCGTACCCGCGACCGGACAACCAGACACGATCCAGACGTCGACGAGCGAGCGACCGCCACCCTCCGGGACGGGCGTCCGCGCCTCAGCCGTCGAGCACCCGGGTGACCAACGCCGTGTCGACCTCCGCGAGCGTGGCCGGCGACCAGCGCGGCCGGCGGTCCTTGTCCACCAGCTGCGCCCGCACCCCCTCGTGGAAGTCGTGGCTGTGCGCGGCCCACGCCGCCACCCGCAGCTCCCGGGCCAGGCACTCCCGCAGCGAGGAGGCGGCACCGCGCCGGAACAGGCCGGCAGCGAGGTGCAGGCTGGTCGGTGACATCGCCGCCAGGGTCGCCAAGGTGGCGCGCGCCCACTCCTGGTGCGGCCCGGTCTCCGCCTCCAGCCGCGCGACGACCTCCTCGACCGAGTCGGCGGCGAAGCACCGGTCGACGGCCTCGGCCACCGGCGCGAGCTCCGACACCGGCGGGGGCGTGGCGAACCCGGCGACCACCTCCGCCGCGGTCCCGGTTCCCAGCGCGGCGACCAGGTCGGGCAGCCGCTCGGCGGGAACGTGGTGGGTCGCCAGCCCGGTGTCCACGGCAGCCCCTGCTCCGATGTGGACACCGGTGAGTCCCAGGTGGCGGCCGGACGCGCCCCGCAGCCGGGGCAGGAAGTAGGTGGACCCGACGTCGGGGAAGAAACCGATGCCGGTCTCCGGCATCGCCAACCGGGACCGTTCGGTGACGACCCGGATCGACCCGTGCGCGGAGATGCCGAGCCCACCACCCATCGCGATCCCGTCGAGCAGGGCGACGTAGGGCTTGGGGTACTCGGCGATCAAGCCGTTGAGGGCGTACTCGGCGCGGAAGAACTCGGCCACGTTCTCCTCGTCACCGGCCAGGCTGGCCGCCCGGGCGGCCCGGATGTCCCCGCCAGCGCAGAAGGCGCGGGGTGAGCCGCCGGCCACCAGGACGGTCCGGACCTCCGGGTCGTCGCGCCAGCCGTCCAGCACCCTCGTCATCTCCCGGATCATGTCCAGGTCCAGGGCGTTCAGGGCCGCCGGCCGGTCCAGGACCAGCCGCCCGACCCCGTCGACGACCTCGTGCCGCACCGTGTCCACTTGGGGACCTCCTGTCCGCTCGTCGTCGGTGTCCCGTGACGCCGACCTCGCCCGAGCCTGCCCGAGGAAGGGCCGGCCCGGGCGACCGGGGCCGTCGCGACGACGGGGACCTGGCTGGCCCCGCCGCCGGATCAGAACGGGTTGATGGACACGGTGATCCCGGCCGGCGCGTGGTCCTGGACGTAGGAGGCGAAGTCACCGACGTCGTCGAAGGCGAACCCGTAGACCTTCCCGTCGACCATGTTCTCGTGCAGCACCCGCGAGTAGTGGTTGCTGGTCTGGTCGAGGTAGAAGGCGTCCGGGTCCAGGATCGGCGCCCGCGCGCTGTCCAGCAGCGTCGACCGGTTCAGGCTCGCGCCGAGCACGGCGGCCACCGGCCCCGAGATCCCGTCGTTGGGCGCGTGCAGGGCTCCGTCGCAGAACAGCACGTCGCGGGTCGTCGGCTTCTCGAAGGGGCTGACGCCGCCGGTGAAGGTGAACAGCCCGCCCTGGACCTGCCCGGTGAAGTCGGTGTGGTTCGCGGTGACGGTGAGCGTGTCGCTCTGGTACCTGTTCCAGACGGCGTCCACGTAGGAGTCGTAGAAGGTGGGGGAGAACAGGCCGGAGTCGATGCCGTGGCTCGGCGCGATGACGCGCAGGTCGTCGACGACGAGGTTGGCGAAGTCCGGGTTGCCCCGCATCGCCGCGAGGACGGCCTCGCGCCCCCCGTCGACGAGGAAGCCGGTGCGCTGCGTCTCGCTGCCCGTCAGCTCGATGCCCAGCGGCATGCTGAACATGTCGACCTTGGTGGTGTTGCAGTACATGCCGGTCGCGTCGTAGGTGAACTCCATGCAGTCGTGCAGGATCCGGTAGTTCGGGTCGCTCTCGACCCACCCCGCCGGGTAGGCCAGGGTGTCGTCGGGGTTGACGCGGAACCGGATCTTCTCCGTCACCGAGAAGTAGGCCCGGCCGGAGAAGTTGATCGGCAGGTCGAACCGGGTGTCCCCCGCACCGTTGAGCGGGATGGCGTAGTCGGCGAAACCGTCGGCGTCGTTGTCGGAGGCGGACACGTAGGCGAGCGTCCCGTCCGGTGTCATCCGCACCGGGCGGTCCGAGGGCAGTTCGCGTCCCACGAGGTGCATCCACAGCGCGCTGTTCGGGTACCGCCCGCTGTCGTTGACCACGGTGAACGGCAGCGAGTTGGGCACCCGCGCGGCGGCCGGGGCGACAGGCCCGGACGCGGCGGAGACGGTTCCGCTCCCGATCAACGCGCCGCTGGTGGCGGTGGCGGCGAGGCCGCCGAGGAACATTCGCCTGGTCACCATGGTGGTGGTCTCCGTTCTCTTCGCCCGGTGGGGAAAGGCAGGGGCGGCTTCCCGTGACGCGGCCCGGTGTAACGGTGATCTGGGCACCATCTGAGCTGGCCCGTCGACGCCCTTCAATCGGCCGGACGGCGTAGCGGCCGGGCAGCTGGGCCAACGCGGAACAGGACAGCGGACAGCGTCCCGGCTCCCGGTGCCCCAGCGCTGGCCACCGGACGCTGGGCGGGTGATCAGCACCGTCCTACCTGCACCGATCCCGAACCACGACCGGCGGCCGAGCGCCCGGGCGTGGGACACCGGACCCTTCCGCCCGAACCGGACAGGTCGGGGGTCGTGCACCACCACCGGAGTTCCCCGCCGGTGCTCCTGCCCGGCGAACCGGCGTCCGAGACGCCTCGGCCCCCACCACGACCGGAACGCCCGAACCGTCCTCGGCCCGCACACGATCGCGGGACCGCACCCGCCCCCCCGGCCGGCACCCCGCCAGCGCCGTCACACCGCGGCTTTCCCCGCCAGCGCCACCCCCGCCGACCGGATGCCGTTCCGATCACAACCCCTTGACCTCAAGCGCGGTTCAGGTCGGAGGGTGGGCTGGTACCCACGACGGAACGACGAACAGGACCGACGATGGCCCCCTACACCCTGCCGGATCTGGACTACGACTACTCGGCGTTGGCCCCGGCGATCACCGGCGAGATCAACGAGCTGCACCACTCCAAGCACCACGCCGCCTACGTCAAGGGCGCCAACGACACGCTGGAGAAGCTCGCGGCGGCACGGGAGGCCGACGACTTCGGCTCCATCGTGGGCCTCCAGACCACGCTCGCGTTCAACCTCGCCGGTCACGCCCACCACGTGATCTGGTGGAAGGTCCTGTCGCCGAACGGCGGCGACAAGCCGGTGGGGGAACTCGCGGCCGCCATCGACGAGGAGTTCGGCTCCTTCGACCGGTTCCGCGCCCAGTTCAACGCCGTCGCCACCACCATCCAGGGCAACGGCTGGGCCGTCCTCGCCTGGGACCCGATCGGGCAGCGGCTGATCACCCAGCAGATCAGGGACCACCACGCGAACTCGGTGCTGCCGTCGGTGCCGATCCTGCTGTTCGACGTGTGGGAGCACGCCTTCTACCTCCAGTACCGCAACGTCAAGCCCGACTACGTCAACGCGCTGTGGAACGTCGTCGACTGGGCCGAGGTCGGTCGCCGCTTCGAGGACGCCCGCGCCGGGCGCAACGGTCTGCTGCTGCCCTGAGCCCACCCGACCGGGCCGTCCCTCCCCCACCGGACGGGCGGCGCGTCCGGTAACCCCGCTCGACGCGGGGCCGTCCGCCCGGCACCCCCGATCAGCGGTGCCGGGCGGACGGAAGACCGGACAGACCGGCGGCGTCGACGTGACGGACGTCCTGCCGTACCCCACGATGGGATGACCACGCCTCGACAGCGCCGGTCGGGAGGAGCCCAGGATGAGCAGGAGCACCGAGCGATCCGCAGGATCCGCACTGTCCCGGCGCGCCGCGCTCGGGGCAGCCGGCGGACTGGGACTGCTGGGCGTGACGGGCATCGCCGGGACGAGCCAGGCCTCGACCGCCGACGGTCCCGGCACGCACCCCGCCACCGGGCCGCGCCCACCCGTCGGGGAGGCCACCGGCCGCCTGTACGAGATCCGCGCCGGTCGGCACGCCGTCGTCGTCGCGGGCGTCGCGGCGACCCTGCTGTCCTGGAAGGTCGACGGCGAGGAACGGCTGCTCACCCACGAACCCCACTCGGTGGGCGACAGCTACCAGGGCAAGACCATCGTGCCCTGGCCCAACCGCATCGACCGCGGCCACTACACCTTCGACGACGCGGAGTACCAGGTCCCCGTCAACGAACCCGAGCGGAACACCGCCCTGCACGGCCTGGTGAACTGGGTGGAGTGGGAACCCGTCGAGCACTCCCGGGACCGGGTGGTGCTCGACTACCAGCTCCACCCCCAGTACGGGTACCCCTTCCGGCTCGGCCTGCGCATGGAGTACGCGGTCAGCGCGCGGGGCATCCGTGCCCGGCTCACCGCGACCAACCTCGGGCGGGCGCGGGCGCCGTTCGGCGCGGCGTTCCACCCGTACTTCCAGCTGGGCTCGGAGACGATTGACGACATGCGGGTCCGGCTGCCCGCCGACGCCTACTACACGGTCGACGACCGACTGCTGCCCACCGGGATCGCCGAGGTCGACGGGACCGGCATGGACTTCCGCGTCCCCCGCGAGCTCGGCACGACCGAGTTGGACACCGCCTACACCCGGCTCCTCCGCGAGGCGGACGGCACCGCCGTGACCCGGCTGAGCCGCCGGGGCGGCCCGACCATCGAGCTCTGGGTGGACGAGAACTACCGCTACCTCCAGGTCTACACCGACGACGGCCCACCGCCCGGCCGCGCGGGCCGGGCCGGTATCACCGTCGAACCGATGACCTGCGCCCCGGACGCGTTCAACTCCGGTGACGGGCTCGTGCTGCTCGACCCCGGAGCGGAGTTCCACGGGAGCTGGGGGCTGCGCTCCGCCTGACACCGACCCGGTCCGCCGCTCCCGGTCGGTGCGGCGGGCAGGACGGCCGATGCCCGGGCCGCGCCGGCCGGACCACCCGGTACGGGGCTCCCGGGCGGCTCACTCCGCGGTGTGCGCGAGGATGCGGTCGGCCAGGACCCCGTGCAGGGCACCGGGAAGCGCGTGCCCCAGCCCCGCCACCTCCCACAGGACGGCACCGGGGATGAGGTCGGCCAGGTGCCGCCCGTGCGGCGGCGGGTTGAGCGGATCGAGCTCCCCCTGGACCACCAGGGTCGGCACCCGAACGCCACGCAGTTCCCGGCCCCGCTCGGTCGGCACGGGTTCCGCCGCGCCGTGCGCGCTCGGCTGCTCGAGGGTGCCGGCGTGCTCGATGGCGCGCTCCTCCCAGCGGCGGAACTCGGCCGCGTCGAACACCGAGGGCCCGGCGAGGGCCCGCCACTCCTCGACGCGGCGGTCCAGCGCGGCCGCCCGGTCCGAGGGCGGCTCGGCCCGCCGGGCCAGCACGTCGAGCACGTCCCGGCGGGGCAGGGGCAGACCGCCCGGGTCGGGTTCCCCGGTGTGGGCCCGCCGCAGGTTGCCCACGAAGTCCACGTCGAGCGCCGCCCCCAGCATCAGGGTGAGGCCGCGCAGCCGCTCCGGGTGGTCCAGCGCGAGCAGCTGGCCGAGGGTGCTGCCGAGCGAGAGACCCACCACGTGCGCCGACCGCAGCCCCCAGCCGTCGAGCACCCCCAGCGCGTCCTCCGCCAGCCGGGCCACCGGGTACGGCGCGTCGGAGAACGGCCGGGTGGTGGACCTGCCGGTGTCACGGTGGTCGTAGCGCAGGACCCGTCGCCCGCCGTCGACGAGGCGGGCGACGAACTCGTCCGGCCAGCCCAGCGCCGAGGAGTTCGCGCCCGCCACGAGCAGCACCGGGGGGTTCGCGGGGTCACCGATGCTCTCGGTCCACAGCTCCACGTCCCCCACCGGCAGCCTGCGGGACGACCTCACGCCGCCCGCACCTCCCGCAGCAGCTCGGCGACCCCGTCCAGCGGGAACGGGTCCTCCAGGGAGACGATCAGCTCCTGGGCACCGGCCTCGACGTAGTCCCGCCACGTCTCGAGTTCGTGCGGGCGGATGAGGACCGTGCGGTGGACCTCCCGGGGGTCACGGCCCACCCGTTCGCACCACTCGTCCAGCACCCGGTTCTTGTGCGCGAAGTTGTCCGGCGGGCCGAAGGCGTTCCAGGCGTCCGCGTGCTCGGCCACCAGCCGCAGCGTCACCTTCTCCCCGGAACCGCCGATCAGGATCGGCATCGGGCCGGCCGGGCCGGGGTTGAGCACCGAGAGCCGCTGCTTGATCACCGGCAGGTCGGTCTCCAGCTTCCGGAGGCGGCCGATCGCCGTGCCGAAGGTGTAGCCGTACTCGGTGTAGTCCCGTTCGAACCACCCGGAACCGATGCCGAGGATGAACCGGCCCCCGCCGAGCTGGTCGATGGTCCGGCTCATGTCGGCCAACAGGTTGGGGTTGCGGTAGCTGTTGCAGGTGACCAGGGCACCGAACCGGATGCGGGACGTCTCGACCGCCATCGCGGCCAGCAACGCGTAGGCCTCGAAGTGGGCGGCGTCCGGGTCACCGTGGAGTGGGTAGAAGTGGTCCCAGACGTAGGCGGTGTCCAGCCCCAGTTCGTCGGCCCCCGTCCAGGCGCGGCGCAGCGCCTCGGTCGTGGTGGCCTGGGGTTCGAGCTGGACACCGATCTTCACCTGCTGCACGCGCTATCTCCAGACTGCTGTGAGCCGACCGATGTGGACGCGGAACCGGGACGGGAAGGCGTTTCCCGCTCCACGAGCGGGACCGGCGGCGGTCCCGCTGCCGAGACTAGCCACCAGCACGCCCGGCGGTCACCCGCATTCCCCCGTGTGCCGCGGTTGGCCTCGTCCGGCCACCGCCCCGTCACACCACCGCCGGCACCCCCCGTCAGTCGGCCAACGCCTCGGCGAGCTGGGGAAGCAGCAGGTCGAGCGCGTAGGGCAGGCTGAGGACGGTGCCCATCGAGAACGCGTTCTGCGCGTCGGCGTCGCTGAGCACGATCATCCGCCCCTCCCGCGCCATCGCGGTCCCCTGGAGCAGGGTGTCCTGCTCGATGCGCTCGGCCGGCTGCATGCTGACGACGACGCAGACGTCCGCCTCCAGCAACCCGGCCTCCTCCCGGGAGACGTCCACGGTGAAACCGTCACCACCGCGCAGCTCCTCGATCGCCGGCGAGTTGACGAACCCGAGGTCCCGCAGGGTGTCCACCCGGGTGTCACCCTCCACGTAGGCGGCGTACGACGCCTCGTCCCACCACACCACCGAACAGGTGCGCCCCTCGAACTGGGGGTACCGCGCCCGGGCATCGGCGAAGGCGTCCTCCACCTCACCGATGAGGGCCTGGCCCTCCTCCGGGCGCCCGAGCACCTCGGCGATGAGCCGGGTCTGGTCGCGCCAGTGGGTGCCGTAACTGATGTCGGTGGCCGGCCCGGACAGGGTCGGCACGAGTTCGGCGAACATCTCGTACACCGACCGGTCGTTGTCCGACTTGGTCATGGTGACCAGGTCCGGCCGCTGGGCGAGGATGCCCTCCGGGGAGAACTCGGGGCCGGTGAGCACCTCGACCTCGCCGTCCCCCCGCCTCTCCCGGGCCCACGGCCCGAACCCGTCGTCGTAGGCGCGGAACCAGTCGACCGAAGCCACCGGCACCACTCCCAGCGCCAGCAGGGTGTCGCCGTCCCCCCACCCGAGGGCCACCACCCGTTCCGGGGCCCGGTCCAGCTCGGTCGTCCCGAACTGGTGGTCCACCGAGGTGGGGAAACCCTCGGCGGCGGGTGCCCCGCTGGCCCCGGCCCCGGTGTCACCACCCGACCCGTCGGCGCAGCCGGCGAGCAACGCGACCGTCGCCCCGGCACCCCCGATCAGGAAGTGCCGCCTGGTCAGGCCACGGGTACGGACGCTGGGGAACCGGTTCATGCTGCTGTGCTCTCCTCGCGCGGAACGGCTGCCACCCGGGGTCTCCCGGGCGGCGGACGCGATCCGCCACCCGACCGCGACCAAGCCAAGGCTAGCCTCACCACGCTCCGCTCCCACGGGCGGCGGGTGGGGCGACCACCGCTCCGGCGGCCACCCCACCCCAGCGGTCAGCGGGTCAGGAACTCGCCGTCCAGTAGAGAGCCCTGGCCACCTGCGAGTACAAACCCTTCGGGTGATCCCGGAACAGGGGTTCCGTGCCGAACAGCACGGTCGGTGTCCCCGCGCCACCAACGCCGGACACCACGGCCGGCCGCCCGGCCGCCTCCACCTGACCGCCGGTGCCGTCCTGCTCGGGTCGCCAGTGGCCCGCCACGAGCGGCGCGTCCGGGCCGTACCGCTGCTCCACGGTCACCCCGTCGCCGAGGCCCTCGAACCACAGGGGTGAGTAGACGAAGGAGTGCGGGGCCGCACCGGAGCCGACCCACCCGTCACCGGCGCCGACCTCGACGATGCCGTTGGCGTCGGAACGGCCCCGGACGACGTCGACGGGCAGCAGGCCGGCCTCGGTGTTGAACCGGGCCCCGACCGCGCCGCGCGTCACCACCCCACCGCGGCCCAGGAACTCCGTGAGGTCCGCGCGTGCCTCCTCGCGGAGACCGGACAGCTCCAGACCCGCCGACACGTAGAGCACGTCCACCCGGCGCCAGTCGAACCCCTCGTTGAGGACGGCGGTCGACACCGGCCGCACCTCGAACCCCATACCGCGCAACGCGACCAGCTCGTCCGGTGACACGGCCGCGGCCACCACCGGCCGCTGTCCCACGGGAGTCCGTTCGTCACCGCTCGGGGCCTCGGTGAAGCGCACACCGTGCTCACGGGACGCGGCCAACGCGTCGGCGCGCGCCGACGCCGGCACCACGATGACGCCCTCGGACGACCTGTGCACCTGGTGACCCCGGCCGAGCAGGTCGTTCACGACCCGGACGTCACTGCCGTCGGTGAGGGCGACGGCGAGGTCCCGGCCCGGGGCGACGTCCACGCCACCCGAGGCCACCGGCTCCTCCACGGGACGGGAACGCACCGTCAGCCCACCCCGCACCGGCGCCACCTCGGCCCCCCACAACAACCCGTGGCTCAGCGCCGAGTTCGCGTAGGTCCTGGGCACCCGCTCGGTCAGATCGGCACCGTCCTCCAGCAGCGAGTTCGCGATCGCGCGGCGAGGCTGCCGCAGGTCCACCAGGTACGAACCGGGTGGGTACTCCTCCCGCCCCACGCGGAAGCCAGCTTCGGTGCGCCGCACCTCAACACCGTTGTCCAGCAACAGGTTCACCAGGCGCGCCGCCGCCGGCTCCGAGGTGCCCTCCCCGGCCGCCGGGATCACGTAGCCCCGGGGGAACTCGGTGGTGTACCGGTCCGCCTCCCCGAAGCCGGGGATGTAGTCGTCGGGGATGCGCCGCTGCTGCTCCCCGGCCCCCGCCCGGCGGAAGAACTCGATCTGGTCGGCGACCAACTCGTCCCGGTTGGCGTCCACGTAGTCGATGGTGCTCAGGATGGTCGCCTCGGCGACGTCGGTGTTCACCGCCGCCCTGCGGCGGAGCTCCGCCACCGGCTGGTTCTCGTAGTCCTGCCGGTTCACCCGCAACGGGACCTCGACGGTGTGACCGTGGGTGCCCTGCAACATCGCGTACATCGGCGTGTACATCGGCAGCCAGTCGTCCCAGTCACCCGGCGCGCGGTCCCGGATCGGGATGTCGGCCCGCTGGGTCTCGGGGTGGCCGAGCCCGGCGATGGCCCGTTCCATGCCCAACGCGTTGGGCCAGGCGTGCTTGAGGTACAGGTCGTACTCGGCGTTCTGCACGTGCGGGGCGGTGTTCGGGCTCAGCAGCGTCGGGTTCACGTAGCCGTGCAGGTCCAACATCACCAGCGACTGGCCGTTGATCGCCACCTTCCGCACGGCCTCCGTCTCCGGGTTGGCCACCGTCACGAAGTCGCGGTTCAGGTCGAAACCGGCCGCGTTCTGCCGGGTGCCGGCCACCCGGCCGTCCGGGTTGTGCGAGACCGTGAAGTAGAGCCTGGACGTCTCCAACAGCCGGAGGTCCTCGGGGTCCTCGCTGGTGGCCAGCTGTTCGATGACGCGGAGCGACCCGTCGGTGCCCTCCCACTCGTCACCGTGGATGTTGGCGTTGAACCACATCGGGGCCTTGTACCCGGCGCGGAGTTCCTCGTCCGCCGCCGCGGCGCGGGGGTCGGTGCGGATCGCGTCCCGCCACCGCCGCTGCTGGGCGCTGTCCTCCGGGGTCTCGGGGGCGGTGAGGGTGACGAGGTAGATGTCACGCCCGAGCACCGACTCGCCGAGCACCTCGACGGAGACCCGGTCGCTCTCGGCCTGGAGGTCGTTGAGCCGGGGAGCCAGCTCGTGGTACGGGACGAGGCCCAACTTGACCGACCTGTCGGCCGGGTCGTCGGGGTAGATCCGCAACTGGGTCCGCCGGGGGTACCCGCGTTCGTCCGACTCGGAGAAGGAGCTGGGCGTCCCGGCCTCCACTCGCTCCCCCGGGGTGCCCGGCCGGTTCTCGCCACGCGGTCGCACCCGGGCAGGGTCGGCCAGGTCCGCCGCGAGGACCGCGTCCCGGTCCGAGACGTCCACCCCTGGCGGGGCGTCGGGAGGCGGTGGCTCGGCCGCGGTGGCGGGAGGTGCCGCCGCGGCCGTGGCCGCGACCAGGGCCGCGACGAGCAACCCGGCGGTGGGACGGGAGATGCGCACATGAACTCCTGTGGTGGCGGTGATCCGGTCACCGGTACCCAAGACCGAGTGGGACCGCCGGTCAACGGCGTCCCAGGCAGTGGTCAGGGACTTGCCGACCGCGTCGTTCCCCGCTCTCGACGTCTCCCCTGGTCCTCGGCCGGCCAGCACGGCCACCCCCGCCCCCGGGACAACCGCGTCCAACGGCCGGTGGCCGGTTCCCGTCAGGGAGCCGGCCACCGGTGGACGCGAGGTGGGTTCGCGAGGAGGACCCGGTCAGCTCGCCGGCGGCACGTACAGCAGGCGGTTGGTGGAACCGGTGCCCGGGTTGGTCACGATGCCGCTGGTGCCCCACGACTGGAGCGCGCTCTTCACCTGGGCGGGAGTGGCGCCGGGGTTGCTCTGGAGGTAACGGGCGGCGGCACCGGCCACGTGCGGGGACGCGAAGGAGGTGCCGTTGCCGGTGTAGGTGCCACCCGCGCGCCAGGCGGAGGTGATGTTGGAACCGGGTGCGAAGATGTCGACCTTGCCGAAGTTGGAGTACGAGGCGCGGGCGTCGGTGCTGGTGGTCGCCCCGACCGTGATCGCCGGGCCGACCCGGGCCGGCGAGTAGTTGTTGGCGTTGCCGTTGTTGTTCCCGGCCGCCACCACGTGGGTGACGCCGCTGTTGATGGCGTTGACGACGGCCTGATCAAGGGCGGTGGACACGCCGCCACCCAGGCTCAGGTTCGCGACCGAGGGACCGCTGGCGTTCGCGGCCACCCAGTTCACGCCGGCGACGACCCCGGCGGTGGTGCCGCCACCGGTGGCACCGAGGACCTGCACGGCCACGATCCGCGCGTTCTTGGCCACACCGAACTGGGACCCGGCGACGGTGCCCGCCACGTGCGTCCCGTGCCCGTTGCCGTCCTCGGCGTTGGGCGTGTTGTTGACGAAGTTGTAGCCGTAGCTCGCCCGACCGCCGAAGGTCGGGTGGCTGATGTTGACGCCGGTGTCCAGCACGTACACGGTGACGCCGCTACCGGTGGTGGTGTACTCGTACCGGTTGTCCAACGGCAGGTTCCGCTGGTCGACGCGGTCGAGGCCCCAGGACGGCGGGTTGGTCTGCACGGCCTGGACGCCCACGTCACGCGTGGTGGCCGGGGCGGCGGTCAGGTCGATGCTCACCCGCTGGTTCTGCTCGACGTAGGCCACCGACGGGTCGGCGGCCAGCCGGCGGGCCTGCCCCTCGGTGAGCGCGGCCTCGAAACCCTGGATGGCCGTGGAGTAGGTCCGCTCGACGCTGCCGCCGTACTGGGTGACCAGCCCGTCGGCGGTGGCGGTCACGCCGGAGGCCAGCCGAGGGCTCGTCTCGTCGAGCACGACCAGGTAGCTGCCCTTGATCGCCCGTGCCGAGTCCGCGTGCAGCACCTTCCCGACCTGGTCCGCCGTCGGGTTGGCACCGGCCGCCCCGGTCAGCGCGGTCAGTGACAGCGCGACGGCGGCTCCGACACCGCCGAACGTCCGTAGGTAGTTCCGCCAGTTGTTCGTCATCCCTGAATCCCTTCCGGGTACGGTTCCGCCGCGTCCGGGCATGCGAAACCGAAACCGATCACCGTTACTCCCGATCACCACGAATTACGTCACAAGAACGAAACACGGAACACTGTTGGCGGTAATTCGTGATGCTGCACCGATGCTAGGAAGAAAACAGGGCGGTGGAAAGGACCGGGTTTTGACACTTAACAGATGAGCGCCGTCGCCCAGTTCCCGGACTCCGGAATTCACGGCACGCGGGGGCTGCCACGGGAGAACGCCCCGCACTAACGTCAGCCGGAGTGCGATCCGACTGCGAGGAGTGAGCATGATCGGTGCCACGTGGAGTACGAGCGACCAGGTCGACGGGGACGGAACCCGCCAGACCACCGACCGCACATCACCGGCTGACGAGCCATTCCCCAGCACCCTGCGAGCGGCGATCGCGGCGAGCGGGCTCAGCCTCGACCGCATCAGGTACCGGCTGGAGCAGCACGGTCACCACATCAGCGTCGCCACGCTCAGCTACTGGCAGTCCGGCCGCAGCCGGCCCGAACGGCGGGAATCGCTGAACGCGTTGCGGCAGCTGGAAAGCCTGCTCACTCTGCCGCCGACCGCTCTCCGTTCCCTGCTCGGCCCACCCAGACCCAGGGGAAGAAACAGGCGATTAACAATCCCGTCCATCGCGTCGCTGTGGCCGGAGGTGCCGGCGGTGCCCGAGCTGCTGTCCTCATTCGACATCCGGTCGGACACCATGCTGGAACGAATCAGTCACCACGACCATTATTCGATCGGCGGCTCGGGCGACGTCCGCCGAATTCGGACGCGGCAGGTGCTCCGCGCCCGGGGGGAGGGGCCGGACCGCTGCCTCGTCGTGTTCGACCCGGAACGCCCCGGCCTGCCCAGCCTCACCCCGCACGCCATCCGCAACTGCCGGGTGGGCAGGGTGGCCCGGTCCGGTGGCACCGGGCTGGTGGTGGCCGAACTCGTGCTGCCGGGGCCGTTGGCCAGAGGGGCGACCACCATCCTGGAGTTCGAGCTGCGCGCCCAGCCGGGCAGGCCCGCCGCCACGCGGACGACGGAGTGTTCCAGGAGGTTCGTCGCTCCGGTGCGGGAGTACCTGTTGGAGGTGTCCTTCTCCCCCGAGGCCCTTCCCGTGGCCCCGCACCGTTTCGTCCGCCCCGCCGATCGGCGCAAGGCCCCGTCGCGGTCGCCTCTGACCTTGGGACCGGAGCAGTGCGCGCACGTGGTCGAGCTGGACGTGCCTCCCGGGACGGTCGGCATCTCCTGGGGGTGGCCGGCACCGTGAGCACGCGCCGTCCGTCACGAGGTCTTCGCCGGCACCGGCCCCGTTCGGACCGGAGGGTGGTGGCGGGAGACCGCCGCGGAACCGCCACTCGGGTCTCTCGCCGGTGAGCGGGAGGCTTCTCCCCGGCCGGAGTGCCGGGGAGGAGCGGCCGCCCGACGACGGACGGGACGGGGACCGGTCCTCGACCCGCCGGACACCCTCGCCCGTGGCCCGTCAGACGGGCAGTGGATGCGTGACACCTTCGGTGACCCAGCGTTCCCGGCTGGTCGACCTCCGTCGCCAGGCCCAGGCCCAACTGCTGGTTCCGTTCGACGAAGCCCTCGACGGTTCGAGGGACTGGCCGTGCCCCTCGTTCGACGTGGCCTCGGAACCCGCACGTCCGTGGAGCAGGTGCGCTCGCCACCGACGACCGGGGACCGGATCGTCAGCGGTGACGGTCACGCCCGAAGCCGACCGCGGGTTCGCCAGTCGACCGCTGGTTCGTCTCGTCGACCCCGACCACGACCAGTCAGCCGTCCCTGACGCTGCCCCAGTCCCGGGTCACCGGGAAGGCCCCGGAGGGGACGTCGAGGCCGCCCTCGGGGCGGTGCGCGCCGCTGGGCCACCACCCCGTCCGGCGAGCCGAGCCGCCAGTCGTGGGGTCCGCCGTCCGAGGGCGGTCACGGCCTCGGGGACCACCCCACGGCGAAGGCCGGCTGCCTGCCTCCTGGTCGTCCATCTGCACCCCCTAGGCGGGGGCCGCCGGACGGGTTCCGGGCAGACGGGACCGTGGCCGTCACTGGGTGGGGACCGCACAGGGGAACGGACAGCACCGGGAACGCCTGACCAACCCTGGCGGTGGAACGGTTCGGCACCGCTCGGACGCCGACCAACCCGCCCCTCCCCGAACGCGGAGCTCCGGTTCCTGGGCGCACAAAAAAGTGGGTGGAGGAGAACCGGGAGCACCCACCAGGTGCTCAACCACATTCCCCTCCACCCACCGGTGAAAGAATCCACCCCGTCGGCGAGCGGACCGGCTGAGTCGCGCACCACCACGAGAGTGGGCGCCGGGGTCGCGGCGGACGATGTCGCGCCTCGAACCCACCGGAACCGAACCCGCGCTCAGGGAGGCGCCACCCCGAACCCACCTGGCGCCGGACCAGCCCGCTCGGAGCGACTCCGCGCGGCAACCCCACGCCGAAATCCAGTGCCAAACCACCTGAAAAAAATTGCAACACTGGAACCGATCGGCCGCTGTGCTCGCCGAGTGGGTCGAGCGCGCGTCGGCGCTACCCGTCGCAGGTCAACGGATTGACACCGCCATTCGTCACTGGCGACAGGCCACAGCGGTCTGAACGTACACGAGCGTGGGAGGCACGGCCTCCAACACCACCGGGGCGGTCCAACCTCCACGATCAACTTGGCCCGTGAAAGCCCCGCGCAAGCGGGGGTGATCCGGGGTGCGGCCGGTCGGACCTGACGGCGCTCCGGAAAGCCCCGCGCAAGCGGGGGTGATCCGTAGCCGGGTGAATCCCGCTCGGCGGGCGGCGCGAAAGCCCCGCGCAAGCGGGGGTGAGCCGCCCGACCACCGCAGCGTGTTCGTCGTGAGCTCGAAAGCCCCGCGCAAGCGGGGGTGAGCCGGAGGAACTTGTCGCGCGCAACCGACCCGGTGGGAAAGCCCCGCGCAAGCGGGGGTGAGCCGGTACGCCACCCACTGTTCGGGGCGGCCGGGATCGCAGGGCCGGTCCGGCCGGCGGGGCACTGTCTGCCGCCCGCCGCCGGCGTTCGCCGGTCGTCGCGGCCGCCGGTCTGGTGTCGAGCGAGCGGGGCAGTCCTCTCGGTGTGCCGGGCGGTGGTGTCCCGGGATGTGCCCGTCGTTTATGCGGGCACCGGCCGTGTCCACCATTTTGGTGTTGCTGGTTCCCCGGTCCGCGCGATCCGAACGCGGCGGGCACGAGTTGGAGTTGCCTGTTCCACCTGGGGACGTCCCACTGCTCGTTGTCGAAACCGCGCACGGTCGGGCTACGGACGCAGGAGCGCGAGTACGGCGGCGTGGTAGATCGCTTGGATGGTGGGGATGGTGTCCAGGCGGATTCGTTCGTCGGTGCCGTGTAGGCCGACGTAGTCGACGCCGAAGCCCGCGGTGGCGGGGATGTTCAGGCCGGCGAGGTAGTTGCCGATGTTGGACGGGCCGGCGATCTTGGGCTCGACCTCGACGCCGACCGCTGTGGCGGCGTCGAGGATGGCGGCGCGCAGTCGGGAGTCTTCGGCGAGGGCGAACGCGGGCCAGCGAGTGTCGACCTGGATGAGGGTCGGATGCGTTCCGGGCCACGCGTCGTCGACTTGGGCGACGAGGTGTTTCAGCAGTCGGGCGGCGTCCTCGTCGTCGAAGTCGCGGGTGGTGCGGATATCGACGTGGAGGGTGCACAGGTCCGGGGTGACCGAGTAGCCCTGGCCTCCCTCGATCGCGGTCACGGTTAGCTTGCCGGCCATCGGGAATTCGGAGCTGGCGCTGGCGGCGAGCTCAGCCGCGGAGAGCACCCGGACCAGGTTGGCGGCCTTCTCGATGGCGCTCGGAGTGGTTTTGCTACCGCCTGAGTGCGAGGCCACGCCGTGCACGTGCAGTGTGGCACGGTGCACGCCGCGTCCGCCGACGACGAGTTTGTCCATGCCGGGGTAGCCGATCATCACGCCGGCCACGTCGTCGGGTGCGTCCGGGCCCTCGAAGTAGCGTTTCGCCCCGCCGAAGGCCCCGGTGTGCTCGTCGACGTCGAACAGCAGTACCAGGCTGCCGCGCAGCTGGTCGGTCATGGTGGCGAGCCGGGTGGCGACGTGGCAGAAGATCGCGGCGCCGGTCTTGGAGTCGGCGCTGCCGCGCCCGTAGAGCCAACCGTCGACGATGGTCGCGGAGGTCGGCGGATGGGTCCAGGCGGCCTCGTCGCCGAAGGGTGCGGTGTCCAGACAGGCGTCGAGCACCCAGCGGGGGCCGGGATGCGCTCCGCGGATCTCGCAGGTCAGGCCGACGGTGGCGCCGGCCTTGTCCCTGAGCACGGTGACGACGAGGTTGCGCTGTTCCAGCCAGCCACTCAGCCGGTTGAGCACCGGCTCGTACGGGTCGACACCGCCTCGGCTGGGGATGGCGACGAGTTCACGGGTCAGGGCGATGACCGACTCGTGGTCCTCGGTAGCCGCAGCCAACACGTCGCGCTCACCGCCGTGGTTGATCATGTTCACGACCGGCACCGCCCTTCACCCACGCTCTGCTGGGCATCGTCTCTGGCGTCTAGCTTGGCACTGCCGGCAGGTCACGTAGGGCCTGGTCACTCTCGATCCGGCGGGCACCGGCGTAGACCTGCCGTGCGTGGTCGATCAGCCGTTCGGCCACCGCCGCCTCGAACAGCACCCCGGAGTCGAACGCCTCCGATGAGGTCAGTGAGGGGATCGGCACGACGGCGGTGGACTCCGAGGCGCAGAAGAACCGCTCCGGGGCTCGGGGGGCGTCCTCGACAACGCCGATGTGCAGCGTCTTCACCCCAAGGCTGCGGTCGTGCGGATCGCGGATCTTCACCAGCCGCAACAGGTGGTCCTTGAGGACCTGGTGGCGCGGCGGGCCGAACAGCACCCGGTAGTGCACCAGCTCGGGCCGCTGCACCAGCACGGCCTCGATCGCGTCGAGGTAGGCCGCGTCGCGTGAGCGGGACCCCACGACCGCCAGGTACTGGCCGGCGCCGTGGACCACTTCGGTCATGGCCGCGCGCAGGTCGTGGTGGCCGACCAGCAGGAGTGGTGTCTCGGATCCGGCGGTGAGCCGCTGGTCCTGGTGGGCGAACAGCACTTCCGGGGGCTGGGCGTAATAGCCGGCGAGCACCTTGCGGTAGCGGATGCTGGTGATGTGCTTGCCCAGCTCCCAGCCGGACAACATACTCGGCGTGACTCCGGACGAGCCGTTATTCGACTGTTTGTCGAGGTCCTCGCAGACCTGCTCCAGCGTGGCCGGAATTGACAGGCGTGCCTGCCGCAGCGGGGATACGCCCAGGACGGCTGCTGGGCCCTTACCACGTGCGCGCCGACCGGCCATTTCGCCCCACCCCTTCCCGTTCCTGATGTGATCAGATTACGGAGGCAGGGTGCTCCACGACCAGCTCTCGCACCGGTTCGGCCGCCATCAGCTTGTCGCACACGCCCGCGAGCGTGAGGTTCTTGTCCACCCGGGTGTAGCCCTGCGGAGGGTGGAATTTGCCGAGCATGCCGGTCAGTTCCTCGGCGGTGAACCCCGAGAACTCGCGCACCTTCCTGATCGGCAGCGCGAACCCGTTCTCCAGATCCTTGAGGTACTCGAAGACCGATTCGCCGTTGCCGACGCGGGCCTGCTCGGCGATCTCAGCGATCCGGGTCGGACTGGCCACGACGGCTTCGTCGAGGTCGATCACGGCGGCCAGCTTGGATACCGGCGCGGTGAGGTAGACGAACCACGTGGTGGGCCGGTCAGCGAGATATCGGCGGCGGAACTCGTGCCGCTTGAGGCGCTGCCAGATCAACTCGTAGTACTCCGGGTCGAGCGACATCAACACACGCTCGACCGGGACATCGAACTCCGCGGTGCCGAATAGGTCTTCCAGGGTGGACGTGGCGTGCTGCTGGCCGAAGTCACCGGAGCGGTGGCGCCCCAGGTGGTGGTGATCGGATGCGGCACCGTCGGTGCGGCTGCGGCTCGCACCGCGGCCGCGCTCGGCGCGCGGGTCACCGTCCTCACGCGCTCGGAGGACTCGGCAGGCCGGTACCTGCCGGACGCCCCGACCGGCGTGCGGGTCGCGGTCAACACGCCGGAGCTGCGCTCGCGCGTCCTGGCCGAGGCGGATCTCGTTGTCGGCGCGATCCTGATCTCGACGTTCGACACGGCCCCAATGATCACGGAAACCGACCTGCGTGAGATGAAGGCCGGCGCGGTCATCGTGGACGCCACCTGCGGGTATGGGGAGGGCTACTTGCCCACGGCCGGGCCGGTCCAGCAACCCGGCGACGCCCCGCGCGTGACCCAAGGCGTGCTGCACGTCAAACTCGACGCCCTCCCGGCGCTGGTGCCGCTCACCACGACCGCGGCGTACACCGGCAACGCCGCCCCGTACCTGGTGCGCCTGGCCCGCGTCGCCTTGTCCGGCGTGAGCGACAGGGCGATCGAGGCAGCCCGGATCGCCCAGGCCGGTCGGCTGGTGCATCCGATCTGCCGTCAGCACGCCGCGTTCTACGGAGTCCCGGCGTGACCGCGACCAGCAACGCCGTCGCCGTGGTCGAGTCCTACGCGCGGCGGGCACGGTTCGCCCGCGCCGAAGCCACCGCCGTTCGCCGACCCCGGCTGCTGCATGGGCTGCTGCGCACCGGCCCGCACGTGGTGGAAATCCCCTGCGGCGCAGGACATTTCCTGACCGAGTACGCCCGTGCAGGCGCCACGGTGACCTTGGTGGACGCCTGCCCGGAGATGCTCGCCGCCGCGGTCGAGCACGCAGCCAACGCCGGTGTGCCCGCCGAACACACGGTTCCGGCGGTGGCCTACCTGCACGAGCTGGAGTTCCTTTCCGAGGTCGAGCTCGTGGTGGCGCCGAACGCCGCGCTGAACCAGCTCGCCCGCCAATCCTCGCTGACCGACATGTTGACCGCGCTCCGGCAGGCACTGCGTCCTGGTGTCGAGGTGCTCGCGCAGGTGGCGTGCACGCATCCCGGCGGTGGGGTGGACTCCGCCACCTTCTACGACGTCGCCCGCCAGCACCGGGTGTGGTTCCCCGACCGCTGGTTCGACCCCGCCCACGCCGGTGGGGCGGTCCTGCGGCGTCGCCGCCAGCAACGCGACGACGACCGGCTGCGCATCGAGTTCGACTACGTCGACCCCGCCGGGCACAGCCTCTACACGACCACGGTGGAGCTGGCCCTGTTCTCCGCCCAGCAGTTGCGGGACACCTTCACCGCCGCCGGGTTCGTCCACGTCCGGTTGCTGGCCGGACAGCACGGGCTGTCTGAAGTCCTGGCCACCACCGACCCGGGAGTCCAGCGGTGAGCGGCAACGAGACCGTGGCCGACGCGGACGAGTATTGGCGGCGCTACTACGCCGAGCAGTTCCGCTTCGGCCTGGGCACCGAGGACATCCTCGCCGCCCTGATGACCATCCCACCCGTTCAGACCTGGGTGGACCTGGGCTGCGGATCGGAGTCGATGCTGTGGGCCATCGCCCTACGCGCCCAGCAACTCGTCGCGGTCGACGTCGATCGCACACGGCTGGAGATCCTGGGCCAGTTCGCCGAACTCGCCCAGCCTCGCGGGGTGCACACCACCGCGCTGGCGCTCTGCGGGCGCGCCGAGCCTGACGACTTCCTGGCACGCTGCCGATCGCTGGTCGTACGGGTCCGCGCCGACTGCCTGGACCGGTCACTGCCCGCCGACCTGACCGCGACCACCTTCGACCTGGTGACCCAGTTCGGGTTGCTCGGCTTGTGCCGCAACGACGAGCACTTCACCACCCGGTTCGCCGAGATTCATCGCCTGCTCGCGCCGGGCGGCTGGACCGCCGGCGCCAACTGGGTTGCCCGCGACCCACGCGGGCGAGTCGAGCTGACCCACCAGCTCTACCAGAACGCCGCCACCCAGGCAGGCGCGCACCTACTGCTCCTCAAGCGGATCACGATCGCCGATCCCGAGTTTCCCGCCGTGTGGACCTACGTCGGAAGGACACAGCCATGCCCACAAGCCGAACCGCTCAGTCACCAGAACCAGGCGAGCTGTTCTTCGCCCCGGTCGGGATCGCGCATCTGACGAGCGACAACACCGATCTGCTGCGAGCCGCGGCCCGCGGCAAGCAGCGGCTTCGTGTGACGACCGCCGCGCAGCTGAACGGCACTCCCCACATCGGCACCGTCGTCACCGTGCTCTCGGTGTTCGCCGCCGCCCGCCACAACGCCGACGTCTTGGACCTTCCGGCGACGGTCATCTTCGACGCTCTGGACAACGCCCCGGCAGAGCATGTCGAGATCGACGGCGAGATCTACACCCGCACCGTGGGAGATCTCATCGACTCCGGCCACCTCGACCGCGCCGACCGAATCTCGGGGTTCGAGCGGCTGCTGCGGTGGGCGGCGGACCGCTCGCAGGTGCGCTACGAGTTCCGGCCGTACTCGATCTACCAAAGGCTGACGCCGGTGCGGACCTGCCTGCACGCGATGGCCTCCCGTCTGGAGGACTTCCGCTCGATCGTGGCCCCGGCCGACGGGATCGTCCGCATCCGACCACGCTGCCCCGAGTGTCGCCTGATGGAGAAATCCGCGAAGAACCTGTCGATCACCGCGGGTGACGGAGTCGTTCACCTGGACTCGCTCTGCCCAGTCCACGGCTGCTACCGGGAGACCATTGACATCAGTGGTACGGGCGGCTGGTACGACGCGAATACCCCGGTCCGCTCCATTCAGAAAGGGTTCCTGCTCGCCGCCGAGGGTGAGCTGTACGAGGCGTGCTCGGTGTCGGTGGACGGCGCGGACTGGGGCGGGGCCTGGCACGCCCACGTCCTGGCGCCCGCGCTGGCGACGCTGGGCATCCCGGCCGCCGAATGGCCGGTCAGCGTGTTCACCCCACTCGTGCCCGACCGCAGCGGCGGCAAGCTGTCCAAGACGCTCTATGTCCGCTACGGCGCCGCCTACGCCGACCTGCCCGAGGCGTTCCTCAACCTCGATGTCCTGCTCGACCAGCACGGTGACGACGCGCTCGACGCGCTCTGCACCGAGGTCACCCGTTGGGCGGCCGAACCGCGCCGGCTGCACCGCTCCTACACCGTCGACTACCTCGCCGACCTCATCCGCATCCCAGCCAACGGCCCGTCCCTCGACCGGCGATCGGCCTGACCAATCCCTGGAGGGTCCCGTGATCCACGCCGTCTACGACATCACCGGCTGCACCATCCCCAATCCCGAACCCGCCGAGCTGCTGGAAGCCATGCGCGCCGCCGTCGCCCGGCTCGGCTGCACGGTGCTCGGCGAACTGCCCGTGGTGTTCCAGCCGCACGGCGCCACCTGCGTGCTGGTGCTGGCCGAGTCCCACCTGACCGTGTCCACCTGGCCCGAGCACGAACTCGCGCACGTCGACCTGTTCACCTGCCGCGCCGAAACCGACCCCGAAAAGGCGATCGTCCCGATCCTCGCCGCGCTCGGCGGGGAGACTGTGCACGGCCAGCGAATCGTTCGGCTCGGCCCCGCCGGCATCGCTGCTGGCTCGGCGCCAGGAGGGACAGGTGTTCGGTGACGAGCCTGCTGGAATGGAACGTCCGCGATTCCTCGCCGGAGCTCGGCCGTTGGTCGACCGGACACGTGGTTCCGCTAGCTGATCGGAGGCAGGGCCATCCAGTACGGTCCTGGTCCTGGGCAAGAGGAAACGGCAAGGCCGGGGGGACGGCCCGCGCCGGAGTCAGTCGGTTCGGGTGGTGCCGGGGATGGCTCCAGACGTCGCGATCCGTCGGCTGGGGGCGCGTGAGCTGGCCGTCGGGGCTGCCGTGACTGGTGGCTCGGCCGCTCCCGCTGGTCGTCGGTGCGCCTCGTGGTTTCGCTGTGGACCAGGCGTCCGGTGGTCGGCGAGTCGGTGTGTCCCGGGGCGGTTCCGGCACTCGCACCTGCTCGTACCTTCGTGGGGTTCGACAACGGGGACCGAACAGGAGGAGGGACACCGAGGAGGCGTCGAGCCACCGGCTCGCTCCGCCGAGCGGCCGACCGGTGGGGGACGGTCCTGCTGGTGGGGATCCGCCGAGTTCGTGGCCGAGGCGGAGGTGACCGCCTGCTACGTGGCCGGTCCCCTCGACCCCGCCGAGCCCGATCACCACTGGTGGGAACTGCCCGGCGGCGGCCTGGACGACGGCGAAGACCTCCGCGGGTGCCTTCAGCGCGGCACGAGACCGTCAGGACTCACCCGTGAGCTAAGCGGCCCTGCTCGGCTGCGAGGCGGCCGATGATGTCATCGTCCTCCCGGCAGGTGTCGACGAACCTCACGCCTCGTCGGGGCACAGGCTCGCGCCGCCTGTTGGCCGCCGGTTCAGCCCCACGCCCCTCACCCTCACCGGCTGAGCGCCTGGCTGGTCGCCGGGCGTGAACTCCTCGGTGAAGGTGGATCACCGACGTTGAGCTCGGGCGGTTCTGGTGGGGCTGCTCCTGGTGGGACGTGTTGCGCCATGCCGTGCGGCAGTGGGGGTGGGCGGGAGGTGCCCGCCGGCCACCCCATCGGCCGGCGGCTACGCGCTGACCGGGACCTCGGTCGCCATGCGGGAGCAGTGCATCGGCGTGGAGATCGACTGGCCGGACTGGTGAGGGCGGAGCAGCGTGCGCGATCGAGCTCAGGTGGTGTCGGGGAGTCGGCCGTTCCGGTTCGCGGGTCGAGCGGTGTGCGGCACAAGAGCGCATCCCGCGTCCGCGACCGGGCCGGGGACGCTCGTCGTCCAGATGTACCCGTGAGGGCGCGGGGGTGCGCCGCCCTCCTGGCGGTCCTGCTCGCCGTCGCTGGGTGTTCCGGCGGACCTACCCGCGACGGTCCGTTGCTGGTGGGGGGTAACGCGGATGCCGAGCCGTACGCGCGGGACTGCATGCCGCTGCACGCGGGGCCGACGGGGACCAGCAGCGTGGGGCCCGTCGTGAACGACGGGACCACGAGCCTGACCGTGACCGGCGTCGAGTTGGTGCGGCCGGTGGACATGAGCCTCGTGGAAGGGGTGTTCGTCCCTCGGGAGCAGCCGTACAACACCGTCCCGTACCCGCCTCCTCCGGACGAAGCTGGGGAGGGGTGGCCTGATCGGGTGGTGGCGCCGGGGGCGGTGCTGGGGCCGGGGGAGGAGTGGTGGTTCGCCATCGTCGATGCGATGACCGAGCGCGGCTGGGAGCTGGGCGCCGCTTCTGACTACGACCCCAAGCTCGGTCTGGACACCGGGCAGCTGTTCACCTTCATCGGGGCTACCCAGCAGGCCGAGTGGAATGAGCTCCTCCCCTACTACGGCGGTGACGCCGACGCGGCGCAGCGCGGGTTCGCGCGACGTCTTGCGAAGGCCATCGACACCGACGGTGTGCTCGCCGTGCTGCGCAATGGCGTGAAGGACCGGGGCGTGCGCATCCGACTCGCCTACTTCAAGCCCTCGCTGGTTGCCTCGGACTCCGCGCTCGACGATTACCGCGCCAACCGGCTCACGGTCGTACAGTTACCCGTTGCTACTGTTCGTCACGGTGTGCAACGGGGGTGTGAGGAGGGTGGCTGGTGTCCGTCGCCGACGTGGTGGCTCAGGCACGGGCGGCCCTGGTGGAGATCGAGGAGGCTCAGCGCGGCCTGGTGGTGGCACTCGACAGAGCGGAACGCGGGTGTCAACTCTCCGCCCAACTCCTCCTAGCTTCGGCGAACCACGACGTGGTGTGGGTGGTGAAGTCGGCCGCCGACGCGGCGGAGCCGTTGAGCAGGCGTACGCGGCGTTCGGACGGTCCGCCGACCTGATCCGCCGCTACCTCGACGGCATCGCCGGAAACGGCGGCCCGGGGACAGCACCTCCCCCGCCCGCTCCTACGGCTGCCGGGCCACCGGCCGCGCCGCCCACCGTGGGGACGTGGCGAGGGAAGACCGCGAGCGAGTACGCGAGGGACAAGGGCGAGGGAATCGGCCGCCTCTCTCCGCTCGGTCGTCGCAAGGTGGTCAGGGAAGTCGACACCGCCGACGAAGTGCGGGAAATTTTTGATGCCCTCGCGAAGGGAGCAAGGAGGATTGATCCACCCGGATACGAAGGTATGATGATAATGGATGCCGAGGGAACTATTGTCGGCTTCAGGAACAGCTCGAAATCCACGAAAGATGATCCCGCACTGGACGTGAGAGACAAGCACCGAAACATTTTTAAGATACACGTCGCATTGAAGGAAACCTAGAATGGACATTGACTACGAGGTCCGCGAATCCGTGTGCGATCTCGCCGAAGCAGATTATGTCATGATGACCGATGTTATCGGCATACTGGTCGATGTGGGTGGGGTTCCCTGGGACCAGCAGATCAGCAGGGCAGGTCGGATAGCGGCCGGACTCGTGCGCGAAGGGAGAATCACCCCCGGGAGCCTACGGGGAGGCACGTTCACCCCATGGGAGGGAAGCCGAGACGAACAGGCGGCCCGTATCGAACGTGAGACGCTAGAGTACGAGGCAGAGGGGCGCGAAGTAATTTTTGGCGACATCGCGTGGTTCGCATGAGCTGCGGACTAGACCAAGCTGGACATCGATACACCGGCACCGGACTCGCCGCGAACCGCCCGTCGAGGTGGGGAACAATCCACATGGACATTGATCACGAGGTCCGCGAATCCTTGTGCGACCTTGCCGAGGACGACTACGTCATGATGGCTGAGATCATTGGCCTCATCGTTCGCGTTGGTGGGGTTCCCTGGGACCAGCAGATCAGCAGGGCAGGCCGAATAGCAGCCGGACTCGTACGCGAAGGCAGGATCACACCCGGGAGCTTACGAGGAAACGTTTTCACCCCGTGGGAGGGAAGTCGAGAGGACTGGGCAGTACGCGTCGAACGCGAGACGCGGGAGTACGAGGAGAACGGACGTGAGATGAATCTGGGCGATATCGCGTGGTTCGCATGAGCCGAGGGGGAACGAGCCCCTCGACCAGGCGTAGTGCTGGCCGGGGGCTCGCCAACAGCGGCACCAGCTACAGGCGGCCGGCCTTCACAGCTCCAGTGACGCCTTCTTCACCAGACTTACGGATTCACCTGGACTCCATGTTACCCCGCACAGGAAATTAAACGCCACAAACATGGCGGCAGCATGATGGAGCACCCCGACGAAACACTGTTAGCTTGCGGGGACATGCGAAATCAACAAAGCACGATCCCACGCCAGGCGCCAGGGGCGCACACCGAAATTTTCCATAGTACGCGCCACAGCGAGGAACGAACCAGATGGACATTGACCAGGAGGTTCGCGAGTCAGTGTGCGACCTGGTGGAAATCGACTACGTGATGATGTCCGACATCATCGGGGCACTGGTCAACGTGGGCGGAGTGAGCGCCGACCGGCAGATCAGCCGAGCCGGCGAGATAGCCGCCCAACTTGTACGGGAAGGAAAGATCACCCCAGGGGAACTACACAGGGGCGTTTTCCAGCACTGGGAGGGAAGTCGTGAGGAGACGGCGTCCCGGATCGAACGGGAGACGCGGGAATACGAGAAGGCCGGCCGGGACGTTGATCTGGGTGATATCGCGTGGTTCGCATGAGCCGAGGGGGGACGAGCCCCCGACCAGGCGTAGTGCTGGCCGGGGGCTCGCCAGAGGCACTAGCTACAGGCGGTCAGACTTCACCGCAGCGAGGAACGTCGCGAACGTGCCACGGTCGACGACCAGCGTTCCACCATCACGGTTCTTGGTGTCGCGTACAGCCGTGAGATCGGCGACGATCCCGACATCAACACAATTTTCAGAACCTCCACTGTAGCTACTCTTGCGCCACTGAATCTCCTTCATGGCCCTTCCGCCACCTCCTTCATCAGAGCTACGGATTCTACTGACTCAATACTACCGCACACAGGAGGTTAAACTCCACGACCATGGTGGCAGCATGATAGAGCACCCTGACGGGGACCCTGGTAGCTTCCGGGAAAGTACGAGATTAACAAAGGACGAGCCCACACTAGATGACAGGGACATGCATCGGAATTTCTTCAAAGTGCACGTCACAGCAAGGAACAAACCAGATGGATATTGATTACGAGGTTCGCGAATCCGTATGCGATCTCGCCGAGATCGACTACGTCATGATGACTGCGATAATCGGCATACTGGTCGACGTGGGTGGGGTTCCCTGGGATCAGCAGATCAGCAGGGCAGGTCAGATAGCAGCCGGACTCGTGCGCGAAGGGAGAATTACGCCCGGCAGTCTACGGGGAGGCGTGTTCACCCCATGGGAGGGAAGCCGAGACGAACAGGCGGCCCGCATCGAACGGGAGACGCGAGAATACGAGATAGAGGGGCGCGAAGTAATCTTCGGTAACATCGCGTGGTTCGAATGAGCTGAGGGGAAACGAGCCCCTGACCAGCGGCACACCTGGCCAGGGGCTCAGAGCGTCGGATTACAGGCGGCCGGACTTCACCGCAGCGAGGAACGCCGCGAACGTGCCACGGTCGACGACCAGCGTTCCACCATCACGGTTCTTGGTGTCACGGACGGCCGCGAGCCCGGGAGTCCGCCCCACCTCCACGCAGTTGTTGGATCCACCACTATAACTGCTGACCTTCCAGGCCTCATCAGAAATCACTTTAGTTCCTCCGCGATCGTTTCCACCATGTTCTGTGAGGCTTCGGGGCTGAGCGCCATGGCACGCAGCATGTTGAAGCCGGCCGAGTACCTGCGCAGGTCCTCACCCCGTTCCATATACTGTGCGCTCGTGAGGTCCTCGATGTAGACGATCGAATCGCCCTCCGCGAACGATATGATCTGGAACGCGGACCCCAGCATCGGGTGCGCACCAACGGAGGCGGGCAGGACCTGTATCGTGATGTTCCTGCGATGGCTCAACTCGACGAGGAACTCCAACTGCTCCCGCATGACGTCCTGACCGCCGATGGTGCGCCGCAGCGCGGCCTCGTCGAGGACCATCCACACTTGGGGGCCGTCCTCGGACAACAGGTGTGATCGACGTTCACCCCGCAGCTGAACGGCCCGTTCGACGTCGTCTCCGTCGTAGTCACGCGCACCCGCCGCGATGACCGCTCGGGCGTAGTCCGAGGTCTGCGTCGGCCCGTAGACGAGATCGAGGCCGAAGTACTGGATCTCGGTTGCCGCATCCTCCAGGCCAATGAACTGGGTCGCCCACTGTTGCAGGGCTTTGCCGCCGTACTGCTGCCACCAGCCGGCGTTCCGCGATCCCCTGCAGAGCTGCAACAGCAAGTCACGCTCCGCCTCATCGGTGACCTCGTAGACGTCCATCAACAGCCGCACGTCGTTGGGGTGCGTCCTTACTCGCGCGGTCTCGATGGAGGACACCTTCGGCGCGGACCACTCCAACCTCCGAGCCACGTCGGCTGCGGTCAGACCCGCGACAGCACGTAACCGCCGTAGCGCCGCGCCCAGTTGGCGCTTGCTGGCGGTGGGGTTCGAGCGCATCTGTCCTCCATGTGCCTTCGTACGGCTCACGTGGCCTCAGTCTCGCAGGTGCCGCGTCTACCGGATCAAGCTTCCCACTTAGCCCGAATGGGGTATAGGTAGCTAGTAACTTTACTCGATAACGTTCCCACATGGCGCTCAATCTGAGCGTCACGGGATGGGGTTACAACTCGGTCCCGGTATCAGGGGTAGGAAGGGGCTTGCCATGTGGGCGTTGTGCTGGTTGGTCGGATCGGGGATGGGCGTAGCCCTGTTGCTGCGGGGGGCGGCGTGGCTCGCGGAACGCGGACTACCCCCGGAACCACGCGGCCACCGGGTCGTACCTGAACCCGCTGCCGGTGGGCGCGGAGGGCGAGCTGTGCATCGGCGGGCAGGCGGTGGCGGTCGGCTACCTCGGCAGGCCGGGTCTCACCGCCGAGCGGTTCGTGCCCGACCCCTTCGGGGGTCCCGGTGACCGCCTCTACCGCACCGGGGACCGGGCCCGGTTCGGACCGGACGGGGCCGTGGAGTACCTGGGCCGCCGGGACGGCCAGGTGAAGCTGCGCGGCTACCGCATCGAGCTGGGTGAGATCGAGGCCGCCCTGCTGGAGTCCGACCTGGTTCGGCAGGCCGCCGTGGTGCTGCGCGGCGGGGAGGCCTCCCGCCGGCTGGTCGCCTTCGTCTCCGGTCACCCCGACGCCGCGGAACCGCCACTCGGGTCTCTCGCCGGTGAGCGGGAGGCTTCTCCCCGGCCGGAGTGCCGGGGAGGAGCGGCCGGCCGACGACGGACGGGACGGGGACCGGTCCTCCGTCGGCCTGATGCCCTGGCGCGCCGGCCGGGCAGTGGATGCGTGACACCTTCGGCGACCCGGCGTTCCCGGCTGGCCGACCTCCGCCGCCAGGCCCACCCGCTGATTCCGTTCGACGGAGCCCTCGACCGTTCGAGGGACTGGCCGTTCCCCTCGTTCGACGTGGCCTCGGAACCCGCACGTCCGTGGAGCAGGTGCGCTCGCCACGTCCTCCTCCTCGCCCGACTGGTCGGCCTCCCCGGCGGCCGGCGCCGACGGCGACTGGACGTCGGTCGTGGTCTCCTCCACCGCGCCCGTCGCCGGAGGAGGTACCTCGGTCCCCGCCTCGTCGGTCCCCGCCTCGTCGGTCGACGCGGTGCGCGCCGCCCCGGCCTCGGCGTCCACCGGCCGATCAGAGGTCTCCGCGGAAACATCAGTCCCACCAGTCACACCGGACACAGTGGACTCCCCTTCGCCGACGGGGGCGGCTGGTTGCTGATCTTGATCGGCTACAGTGTCCGAACCGGACTGGGCGGCGGTCTTCCGCTCGGTGTCGCCGTGGTCCGGAGATGGTGCGGTGCCGGTACTCGGAGGTCACGGCGAGCGTGCCGAGCGCTGCCGGCACGAACACGGTGAAGGACAGCATGCCGAGGAGGCCGCGGACCCCCTCCTCGGTGTCCAGCCCCGGCATCGGAGGATCGAAGTTCTCCGGCCCCAACAGGGTCAATCCGCCGATCAGGGCGCCGCCGCAGACCAGGGCGCCGATGAGTGCTCCGAGCCAGAGCCGCGAGGACAGCAGACGCGTCGCCTCCGCGCTGATCAACCGGTTCACCGGACACTCTCCCTGGGGTCCGAGGTCAGTCGTAGGAAGACCTGTTCGAGGGTGGATCGTTCCGGCGTCAACTCGTGCACCCGGAGCCGGTGGTCGGCGGCGAGGTCCGCGATCTGGGCGGTGGTGAGTCCCTCGACGCGGATCGTGCCGGCTTCGAGCCTCTCGACCGAGGTGGCGCGCGTCCCCTGGACGGACTCGGCGCGCAACGTCTCGGCAAGGCGTTCGTCGTCCGGTGAGCGGACGACGACGGCCGCCGTCGCGGCCGAGGACAGTTCGGCCATGGTCCCGGAGGCCACCAGTTCCCCCCGGCGCACCACGACGACCTCGTCCACGACCTGCTCGACCTCGCTGAGCACGTGGCTCGACACCAGGACGGTGCGCCCCTGGTCGGCGAGGCCCTTCAGGAAGGAGCGCAACCAGGCGATCCCCTCCGGGTCGAGCCCGTTGCTGGGCTCGTCCAGCAACAGCACTCGCGCGTCCCCGAGGAGCGCCGTGGCCAGGTTCAACCGCTGCCGCATGCCCGTGGAGAAGCCCCGCGTCCTCCTGTCGGCGAACTCGCCGATGCCCAGCTGGTGGATGACCTCGTCGACGCGGTCGAGCGGGTAGCCGCCCATCCGGCAGTACACGGCGAGGTGGTCGCGGGCGACGTGGCCCGGGTGGAAACTGGACGAGTCGAGGACCGCGCCGACGGTGCGGGAAGGGTGCGGCAGGTCCGCGTAGGGGCGGCCGCCGATGGTCGCGGTGCCCGAGGTCGGGGTGACCAGGCCGAGGATCATCCTCATGGTGGTCGTCTTCCCGGCCCCGTTCGGGCCGAGGAATCCGGTGACCACCCCTGGTTCGACGGTGAAGCTCAGGCCGTTGACCGCCGTGACGGAGCCGAACCTTTTGGTCAGGTCGCGCACCTCGACCCGGACCCCGCCGCCGTCCCCGCTCACCGGGACGTCGCCCGTCGACGTGTGATGTCACCCGCGACCGAGGGGGCGTCGGGGGTGCTGACCATCACCTCGTCGATCCGCAGCCCGGCGTCGTACTTGTCCAGGATGATCCGCAGCGCAGGGGTGCCCCGGCGGACCGAGACGAGTTGCTGGATCCCGGTCCCGGTTCCCCACATGCCGACCTTCATTACCCCGGTGACGAACATCCCCGCGCGGCGCGCACCCTTGGTGGACAGGGACTTCTCGACGACGGTGACGTCCCTGATGGCGGAGAGCGGGATCGTCACCACGCGCCGGGCCACCAGCGGGACCTCGGCGGCGTTGAACCTGACGACGACCTCGTCGTCCGACACGGTCACGGAAGCCATGCTCGTCCCCTTTCCCGACGGCGCGCCCGCGTGGCGCGCCCTCCCGATGTGCCTGGAAGTGCTGGCACGGCCCGTCCCACCCCCGACGGGCGACGCGCGTGGAGGTACCGCAGAGTCAGGTGGCAGCTGGGTGGCCCGTCGGGGCGGGCCGATCGCTCCTCCGCCGTCCGCGCGCGTGACCGGCCCTGGCCCGGGCGGGTCCGCGAGGACGCCGGTGCTCCCTCGGCCGCTACCGGTCGCCCCACCGCGCCATCCACCCCCAGCTGATCTTGTGTTCTAGTTGATGTATACCAGCTAGGATGGCGTGGGTGCGCCTCAATCTCGACCTCGACAGCGAAATTCCGATCTACCAGCAGATTCGGGACCGACTGGTGGAGGCCGTCGCCGACGGCCGCCTCGCTGAGGGGACGGTTCTGCCATCCACGAGGAAGCTCGCTGGCGACCTCGCCATCAACTTCCACACGGTGGGCAAGGCCTACGACCTGCTGCGCCGAGAAGGAGTCATCCGGATCAACCGGGGGAGCGGGGCCGTCGTCCGCCGGGACCGCCGATCCGGATCCGCCGCCCCCCGCTTCGTGGAGGACTGGCACCGTCGGCTGCGCACCCTGCTCGCCGAGGCCGAAGTGCTCGGGCTGAGCCGGTCCGAGGTGATCGAGCGCTGTTCCCAGGTGCAGCGAGCCTTCGGCCAGGCCGCGGCCGACCCGACACCGCCGGTGAGCGCCCGCCTCTGACGCCGCCACCCCGGCCACCAACCGCATCCCCGGCGACGGATGCCGCCACCGCGCCACGTTCCATCGCCGAGGCGAGCGCTACACCGTGGCCGGTTCGGCGGGTCGCCGCCTGCTGGCGAGGAGGGACAACAGCGGCCCGGTCATCGCGGTCGTCACCAGGGCCATCGCCACGAGCACCAGGAACAGGCCGGCCGAGAGGATACCGGCCGCGTAGCCGGCCTGGAGCACCACGATCTCGGTGAGCCCCCGCGTGTTCATCAGCACCGCGAAGGTGGCCGCCTCACCCCTGGGCAGCCGGGCCAGCCGGGCCCCCAGGTAGCCCCCGCCGACCTTGCCCAGGATCCCGAGCACGACCGCGAGCACCGTCGTGCCCAGGGGGAAGCCGCTGCTCGGGCCGCTGAAGAGGTCCAGACCCGCGACGACGAAGAACACCGGGACCAACGCCCTCCCCACGGTCGCCAGCCGCCCCACGGGGCCGTCCCACCCCCCGAGGGCACCGCCGCCGGGAACCGCGAGGCCAACGAGGAAGGCACCGACCACGGCCGTGAGCCCCCAGTGTTCCAACAGCACCGCCGTACCCAGGGCGGCCAGGGCAAGCAGGAGCGAGGTGCTCCGGACGAACCTCGACGCCCACGCGGACGCCCCGCCCGACCGCAGCAGAGCTTGACACCCCAGAGCGGTGGGGATCCCCACCGCCATGACGAGCATCGACACCAGCGCCCCGCCGACCCCTCCGGCGGTCAGCCCGATGGCGACGGCGAGGAGAACCCACGCCACCATGTCCGTCGCCACGGCGGCCGACATCGCGAGGTCACCCACCGGAGTTCCGTTCAACCTCCGGTCCACCAGGATGCGGGCCAACACCGGTACCGCCGTCACCGCCATCGCGATGGCGACGAACAGGAGGAAGGCCGGGAGGGGCGCGTCGCCGCGCAGCTCCGCGTCACCGGTGGACAACACCCACCACCCCAGCAACAACCCGCTTCCCAACGCCGGTACCAGCGAACCCACGGTGACCCACCCGACCGAGCCGGCGCGCAGCCCGCCGTCCTTCCTTCCCAGCTCGTGGACGATGCTGACCAGGAACAGGACCAGCCCGACCGTGCCGACGAGGTGCAGAACCTCCACCACCGGTGCCGGGAGCACGAGGCTGACGGTGTCCTCCCCGGCCACCGCCCCGATCAGCGGAACGACCAGCAGGCCCGCCGCGATCTCGCCGATGACGCTCGGCTGGCGGAGCAGCACCGCCAGCCGGCGGCCGAGCACGGCCAACAGCAGCACCGCGGCCAGGGCCCCCACCACGTGCAGCACCCCAAGGATCGGATCCCAGACTGTCATCAACACGTCTCCAGTGGTCGGGAGCGGAATCGCGGGTCATCGGGTCCCGGCGGGTCGCACGTCCCGCGCCGGGCCGGCGGGTCGACCAAGGCGAGCGCTCCACACCGGTGGGGGCCAGCGGCCCCGTCCGCTGTGGACGGCCGGCGTGGGCGCGTCGCGCGGGGGGAGCCGGCGGTGACCGGGCGCGCCGCGTCCGACGCGAGGCCCCGTGGGCGCTGCCCCGGTGCCCTGCGCGGTGACCACCTCGCCGAGCACGACCTCGTGGCCACCGAGCCCGTGCGCGTCACGCATCCAGCGGTCGACCAGCGGAGCCGCGCCCACCCGGCGCGACCCAGCCACTCCAGGACCCGTCCGCCACCGGAATCCGGGGGAGGTGGTCCGGACACCGCCGAGGAGGACTGCTCCGCCACCGGCCAGACCGCCACCGGCGCGGCGCGCACCGCGAAGGCACCGCGCCGGAGCGCGACGGCCGGGGACGGGTTCGCGGCGGGGAGGCACGCCAGCGACACCGGCGGGTCTGGGAGTCGCCGCGCGCGGGACGCCCACGTCATCAGCACCGGAGCATCGCGGGAACCGGAGGTGACCGCCCCGACTCCGGCGGGCAGCCCGGGCATCAGCACGCCGAACCCGTCGCGGCCCTCCCCTCGTGGCCAGGGCACGGGGGGAGGACCAGCTGGCAGCGCTGGCACGTCGGTCACACCACGCTCCCCTTCGGCTTCGCGACGGTCCCGTCCTCCGCCGGCACGGTTCAGTGCGACTGGGCGAAGTACTCGTACTGGCTGGGCAGCCGCCCCACCAGATCCTTGGCCTGGTGCTGGATGAGCCGCATCTCCTCGCGTGCCGAGGTGTCGTCCATGTGCGCCAGTGCGGGGGGAGCGGCCAGCGGGATGCCCCCGAGCCCCATCAACATCGAGACGTAGGAGTAGGCCTCGAAACCGTGGTAGTGGGGGTAGATGCTCTCCGCGTCGGGAAGCTTGGTCCGCCACTGCTCGAGCCGTTCCCCGAGCCCGTCCGGGATGACGCGCGTCTTGGCGTCCCGCCAGTACTCGTTGTCGGCCCGCGCGGCCGCCCGGTAGTGGAGTACCAGGAACTCCCGAACACCGTCCATCGCGTGGTTCACGGCCCGGTTGAACGACGTCCGCAGCTGGGGGGACCACCGCTGGTCCGGGAAGTGCTTGACCAGGTTCTCGATGTTGTTCTGGATGAAGAAGATCCCCGTCGACTCCAGCGGCTCGACGAAGCCGCTGGACAGGCCCACCGCCACGCAGTTGTTGACCCACGAGTCGCGGCTTCGGCCGATCCGCATCCGGATGTGGTTCGCCTCCAGCCCGTCGGCCTCCGGCCCGACGAACTCGCGCAGGGCACGCTCCGCATCCTCCGGGGAGCAGTAGTCGCTGGCGTAGACGTACCCCGTCCCGATGCGGTCGAACAGGGGGATCGTCCAGATCCACCCCGCGTCCATCGCGGTGGCGGTCGTGCAGGGCCGCAGGCCCTTCGTCTCCACGTCCACCGGAACGCGGAGAGCCACCGCGCTGTCGTTGGGCAGGGTGTCCTGGTAGGACTCGAAGGGCTCACCCAGGGCCTTGCCGAGCAGGAGGCCGCGGAAGCCCGTGCAGTCGAGGAACAGGTCACCGCGCACGTCCCCGTGTTCCCTGGTCCGGACGTGGCTGATCCAGCCCCGGTCGTCCAGCACCACCTCCTCGACGTGGTCCACGACGTGGTGCACGCCCCGGTCGGTGCCGTACTCGGTGAGGAAGTCCGCGAGCAGTGCCGCGTCGAAGTGGTAGGCGTAGGGGAACTGCGTGCTCTGCTCGGACAGCGTCGTGCGGTACATCCGCCCACCGGACTCCAGGTCCAGCTCCGGTTCGAACAGGCGGTGGTCCAGGAACCGGGGGGACTTCTTCGCGTCCGCGAGGGACGAGACGAGGAAGACGTCCTTGTCGAAGCGATCCGAGGCCGGCTCGTGGAGCCACCAGTCGCTGAGGGGGAAACCGTCCACCACCCGCAGCCGTTCGAACGGGTGGTAGAAGTGGTGGCCCTTCGCCCGCCAGTTCTCGAAACGGATGCCCAGCTTGTAGGTCGCGTTGCACCTGGGCATCCAGTCGCTTTCCCGGAGTCCCAGGTAGTCGAAGAACTGTTGGACCGTGCTGAACGTCGCCTCGCCGACCCCGATCGTGCTGACTCGGGGTGACTCGACGACGGTGACCTCGATGCGGTCGGCGAAGGCGGCCTTGAGGTAGGCCGCCGACATCCAACCCGCGGTTCCCCCGCCCACGATCACGACGCTCCTGAGCATCTGCGTGTCCTTCCGTTGTCGGAGTGGGTGTTCCTGTGCCGTCCGTCCGGGGACGGCGGTGGAGCGGCGCGGCGGGTCCATGGCGCCCGCGCCCTCGCGTTCGGGCCAGCGGGAGCCGCCGACCCCCGACGTGCGTCGGCACCGGCTGGGCTGGCTGGGAGGCGCGGACGACACGCCGTCGCGGAACAGGACGGCCACGGGACGTGGATCGCGCGTCAGGCGTTCGTCAGCGACCGGCGGGTCCGCTCACGCGGGTGCGGCGCGTCGCGGATCCGGGCGCGAGGTGGTCGAGCCAGGACCGAGTGCGCGGTCGATCCGGTGGTGCCCCGATCGGTCCTCGACGCGCGAGATGCGGGGGACGGCGGGCTGCCCCCGGGCCGTCCCATCCGTCGAGGACACCGGAGCGGAGCAACGGACAGGGCCGGCCGGGAGCTCCGCACGTCCTCTTCCGACAGTGGGAGGACGGGACCGACCCCGTCCGACGCCGTGTGCTCCCACCACGGTGTCCCGCGCTCCCGGCGCCGACGGGACGACCGTGGTGGCGGTGCGGAGGACCGGCGCACGGTCGGCGGCGCGCCCTCGACCCACCCGTGGTGGTGGCGCGCGCGGCCACGCCCCCCACCGCCCTGGCCGACATCGCGTCGCGCGCCCTCGCCCAGTGGCACCAGCCCTCCCGCCGTCCGTGTGCGCGACCACTCGGTCACGACGAGCCGAGAACCCTCGGTGCGGTACCAGCGCCTCCTGACACGCACCCCGCCGAGCCGTGCCCACGGGCGGTGCCGATCCCGGTCGTCGACGGGGGAGAGGGCGAACGTGTCGTCGTTGTCGAATGGTCTGCGCATCGGCCAACAGCGCTTCCTGCGAGGCGTGTGCGAACCCGGGCGTGGGCCGCCGACGCAACGTACCCGCGGTGATCTGGACCGAGGTTGAAATCGCGGTGACGCGAGCATGTACCCGCAGGTGGGTGAGCGCTGTCGACGCGCTGGACGTCAGGGACGCGCCATCATGGACCAACGGTGGGTGGAAACGGGGTGGGCCAGGCCGTCGTGAACCCGACGGGACGACCCGCTCGCGGGCGGCCGCCCCACGAGCGACGACCGGGGCCGGCCGGCAATCGCTGGATCGACGCGACGTCAACCGGGGAATGCCGCCAGGACGTCGGGAAGCGTTGATGAACGGGGAGCGTCCAATCCCACGTGGACCCTCGGGTCCGCCGCTCCGGCCGCGCCGGTCGACAGCGGGGACGTCGACGACGCCGAGCGGGGCGGTGCCCCGACGACGGCCGGTGCGCCGCCCCGCCGCGACGGGGGCACCGGGCCTAGGCCTTGGTGGCCCGGAACAGCCGGCCGGTCGGGAAGCGGTGTGGCACGCACTCCACCGACGAGAAGCCGGCACCGGACAACTTGGCGGTCCACTCCTCCTCGCTGAGGAGACGGCGGCGCATGAACTGCTTGTGGTAGTAGCTCACGATCGCGCTGAACCGCCGTTCCCGGATGTTCTTCACGTACGGCACCGCGTCGGTGATCGCCATCATGCCGCCAGGCCGCAGGCCCTCCCGGCAGTTGGCGAGCACGGCGTCGGCGACATGCTCCTCGTCGGGCATCATGTCGTGGAAGACGAAGCCCGCGTGCACCACGTCAGCCCCCAGCACCGGCGTGGGGTCCTCGGCGACCGACTGGATCGGTGCCTCGATGACGGTGAGCCGGTCGGCCACACCAGCGCGCTCGGCCGCCAGGACCGCCTCCTCGCAGGACGGGCCGTCCAGGTCCAGGGCCACCGCCGTGGTCTCCGGGAGCTGGAGCATGACCTCGATCAGCAGTCGGGCGGTGCCGGCGCCCAGGTCGACCACCCGGGAGGGACGGGCGTCGAGGATCGTCTGGAGGGCGACCGGGTAGAACCCCTTCGAACCCATCCACTCCGAGGACACCGCCACCTGGCGGCCGTCCCTGGGGTACTTCGCCCTCGAGTCCAGGGGAGCGCGCAGGAACTCCACGGCGTTGTTCACGAACGGGCGGTTCGCGTTCATCGCCCACGACAGGTAGCCCGACTCGTACTGGATCTGGTCGAAGTCATCGGCCACCCGCAGGCCCCCCTCCCCATCGGGGGAGTCGACCATGATGCCGGCCGAGGACATCGCCTCCAGGTAGTTGGCGACGCCCTCCTCGGGGAGGTCCGCCTCGGCCGCCAGCCTCGCGGCGGTCACGCTCTGCCCCTGGTCGATGTGGGGGAGCAGACCGAGGCGGTCCCCGATCTCCAGCAGCGCGGCGGCGCCCGCCGCGTCGGCCGCCGCCTCCCGGGGGCCCACCGCGACGGTGGTCGGTACCTCGTCAGTGACGGTCATCTCTCGTGTCCTCTCACAGGCTGAACCGGGGCATGGCCGGGGAACTCCCAGGCCGTCGTGGGAACGATCGGGTCGGGCCGGCAGTGGATGCCGGCGGGAGCGCGGGAGGCGGCGGTCAACCGACCGGGACCATCCAGCCATGCCGGTCGGGGACCAGCCCGTGTTGGACGTCGAGCAGCGCGGTCCGCAGGCGGGCGGCGAGCGGCCCCGCCCGACCCCCGTTCACGGTCCAGTCGCCGGCCGCCGACCGGACCGTCCCGACGGGAGTCACCACCGCCGCCGTTCCGCAGGCGAACACCTCCCGCAGCGAGCCACCATCCGCCCACCTCCGCCACTGCTCCACGCTGATCGGTTCCTCGGATGTCGACCACCCGAGATCCGAGGCGATCGTGATCAGGGAGTCGCGGGTCACTCCCGGCAGGATCGTGCCGCGCAGCGGTGGGGTCAGCAGACGCGGCGCCTCCTCGGGGCCCACGGCGAAGAACAGGTTCATCCCACCCATCTCCTCGACCCAGCGGCGCTCGACCGCGTCCAGCCACACGACCTGGTCACAGCCCCGCTCCCTCGCCTGCTCCTGGGCGAGCAGACTCGCCGCGTAGTTCCCGGGGGTCTTGGCCTCACCGGTGCCACCCGGCGCCGCCCGGACGTGGTCCTCGCAGACCCAGACGGTCCTCGGGCGGAGTTCACCCGGGAAGAAGTTGTCGGTGACGAAGGCGATCAGCAGGAACAGGTACTCGCGGGCCGGACGCAGGTCCAGGTCGGCCTCGGTGGCCATCAGGACGGGGCGCAGGTAGAGGCTTTTGCCGACCTCTGCCGGCACCCAGGCCCGGTCGGCCCGAACGAGCTCGGTCAGGGCGGAGGTGAACAGCGCCGTCGGCATCTCGGGCATCGCGAGCCGAGTCGCCGACCGCTGGAGACGCCTGGCCGCCGCGTCGGGACGGAAGATCCCGACCCGGCCGTCCGCGAGGGAGTACGCCTTCAGTCCTTCGAACACGATCTGGCCGTAGTGGATGCCGACGGTCGCCGGGTCGAACTCCAGGGCTTGGTACGGGCGCAGGCGCGCCTCGTGCCAGCCGGCATCCTCGGTCCACCGGATCGTCACCATGTGCTCGGTGAGGACCCGGCCGAACCCCGGGTGGCGCATGCGGTCGGTCCGGACGGCCGTGGTGAGCCGGTCGGCCGGAGGCACGTGGGCGACGTCGAACGGCGCCGCGGCGGCCGGAGTCGTCGTTCGGTGGTTCATCGGTCTCCCAGCACGGAGGCGCCGCGACGGGTGGCGGCGCGCGGGCGGTTCCGGACGGCACGGCCGGACGCGGGAAGGCGCGTGGGGCGGCGTCCCGGCCCGCGAGCTCTCGGTGGGCGCGGGAGTCCGGGACACCAGGTCCGATCAGCTCGTCTGGCGGGCGGCGGGCGGCGGGCGGCGGGCAGCCCCTGGGTGTCACCAGCGTCTGGCCGGCGGATCGACCACGCGGCACGGGCTCCCCACGCCGCGACCCGGAATCCGTGACCGGTCCGAACGGCCCAGGGAAACGATCCTTCTCACCGCGAGCGGATCTCGTTCAGGAGCTTTCCCAGACCACGGGAAACGATCCACCAGTCATTGTTCCCCTCGGCGCGCTGGCGGGAGCCGACCTGCTCGTTCGACGTGTTCTCGATCGCGGATAACCGTCCATCGTCGTCCTCGTCCACTCCTGATCGCCCTCGGCTGGCGAAACTGCGAAGGACGCTAACAACGCAGTCCGGGCCGGACGAGGACCTTCAGGTGTCCGTGAAACCTCCTTCTCGGAGGGCCCGGTCCCCCTTGCGGGTGCGATGGGGCAGCGGCCCGCCGGCGCCCGCCCCTCTGGTGGGCCGTTGCCGGTGACACGACCGCACCTCCTGGCCGGCGCCGTGTCGGTGCCGGCCCGAGATCGTGCCCTCCCAGCCGGGTGCTCCGGATCCAACGCCCCAGGCAGGCACCCCCGGTCCGTTCGAGCACGAGGGCGCCGTTCCCGGCGGGCCGCTTCCCCGCCAGGCCCACCAGGGCTGCCGATCCCGACGTCCCAGTCGACCTCCGGCATCCCGGTCGACCGTGACGTCCTGCGGCCGGGCGAAGCCACCAGCCCTGAGCCCGGGGACAACGGAGGGAGCGGCGGACCTCTCCCGGGGAGCACGCGGACGGGCCCGCAGGCCAGCCGACCAAGGGCGTCAGGAGCTCCACCGTGCCGACGACTCGCCGGCGGACTCGCGCCGTGACCAGCGTTCCCAACATGAGGCGAAAGTCCTTGACGCTCCACATCGTCCTCGAATTGAATGGCACGCGGAACGGGGGACAGGGCGAATCGGCGTGTTCGACACCGGACGACCCGTTGTTCCGGGAGACCGCCGTTTCGCGGCTGGCAGTTCGAGAGGACGAACAGGACGCCGAACACGACCTCCCGGCCGGCCCGCGAGCCGATGGCCGGTGGGTGATCGCACTGCTCGGCACGGACGACGGAGGAACGCTGATGACCAATCCGTTCGAAGATCCGGACGCGACCTACCTGGTGCTCATCAACGACGAGGGCCAGTACTCCCTCTGGCCGTCGTTCGCGGAGGTGCCGGGTGGCTGGACCGTCGTGGTGACCGAGACCGACCGGCAGTCCTGCCTCGACTACATCGAGGAGAACTGGACTGACATGCGCCCCAGGAGCCTCGTCCGTGAGATGGAGGGGGCCGGGAGCTCCGGCGACTGACGAGGTCCGGACGGGGGTTCACCGGGGGACGGCCGGGTCCGCCCCGGCGGTCCCGGACCGGGCCAGTGCCGGGACGGCACCATCCACCCCGGCTCGGCGTACGCCCGCGCCCTCCCGGGCGCGGGGCCTCCGGGTCCGCCCTCGGCCTCCCGAACGGGACGACCGGGCTCCGGGGCACACTGGGAGTCGGTCCCGGGGTGACCCGTCGGTCACCTCGGGACCGACCTCCACGGACACCGCGAGAAGGGGCCGCAAGGGCATGAGCGACGCCGCCGAGATCTCCGCCGCCGAGCGCGACCACGTCTTCCACTCCTGGTCGGCGCAGGGGTCGGTGAACCCGTTGCCCATCGCCGGCGGCGAGGGGTGCTGGTTCTGGGACCACGACGGGAACCGGTACCTGGACCTCGCCTCCCAACTGGTCAACGTGAACCTCGGCCACCAACATCCCAGGGTCGTGGCCGCCATCCGCGACCAGGCCGAGCGGCTCTGCACCGTCGCGCCGCAGTTCGGCAACGAGACGCGGTCCACCCTGGCCCGACTCATCGTCGAACGCGCGCCGGGGGACCTCGACGCGGTGTTCTTCACCAACGGTGGCACGGAGGCCGTCGAGCACGCGGTGCGGATGGCCAGGCTGCACACCGGGCGCCACAAGGTCCTCTCGGCCTACCGCTCCTACCACGGGGCGACCGCCGGCTCCATCACGTTGACCGGGGACCCGAGGCGGTGGGCGAACGAGCCCGGTGTGCCCGGCGTCGCGCGCTTCTTCGGCCCGCACCTCTACCGGTCCGCGTTCCACGCCACCACCGAGGAGGAGGAGAGCGACCGCGCGCTGCGCCACCTCGCCGAGGTCATCCAGTTCGAGGGACCGGACACGGTGGCCGCCGTCCTGCTCGAACCGGTCGTGGGCACCAACGGCGTGCTCGTCCCCCCGCCGGGGTACCTGGCAGGAGTGCGGGAACTCTGCGACCGGCACGGCATCCTGCTCATCTCCGACGAGGTGATGGTCGGGTTCGGCCGGGTCGGGGAGTGGTTCGCGGTGGACGCCTGGGACGTCACCCCGGACCTGATCACCTTCGCCAAGGGGGTCAATTCCGGTTACGTCCCACTGGGTGGCGTGGTCATCTCACGGCGGATCGCGGACACGTTCACCGACCGGGCCTACCCGGGCGGACTGACCTACTCGGGCCATCCACTCGCCTGCGCCGCCGGGGTCGCCTCCATCCAGGTGTTCGAGGAGACCGACCTGCTGCGCCGGGTGCGGCGCCTGGGTTCGGAGGTCGTGGAACCGGCGCTGCGGGAGCTCGCCGAGCGCCACCCCTCCGTCGGGCACGTGCGTGGGCGGGGCCTGTTCTGGGCGGTGGAGCTGGTGCGGGACAGGGACACCCGGGAACCCCTGGTGCCGTTCAACGCCAGCGGCGCCGACGCGGCCCCGATGAACCAGCTGGCCGCGGCCATGCGGGCGAACGGGGTCTGGCCCTTCGTGAACATGAACAGGCTGCACCTCGCCCCTCCGCTGGTGATCAGCGAGGAGGAGCTGGCGCTGGGGCTCAAGGCCCTCGACGAGGCCCTCGCGGTCACCGACGCCCTGGTGGGCTGACAACGCCCGGACCGGGCGGGCCGACGGGGCCGCCGTCGCCGCCGCCACCGGAGGCGGCGGCCGACCAGATCACGACAGACAGGGGTAGGGCATGTCGACCGCGGACATCAACGGCATCCGCGTCCAGTACGAGGATGTCGGAGACGGCGAGCCCGTCGTGCTCGTCATGGGGTCCGGTTCGACCGGGCGGGCCTGGCACCTGCACCAGGTGCCCGCCCTGGTGTCGGCGGGGTACCGGGTCATCACCTTCGACAACCGGGGTAGTTCGGCCAGCACCCGCGACCTGGTCGGGTTCACCGTCGAGGACCTGGTCGCCGACACGGTCAGGCTCATCGAGCACCTCGGGCTCGGGCCCTGTCGGCTGGTGGGCACCTCGATGGGAGCCCACGTCGTCCAGGAACTCCTGGTGACCAGGGCGGACCTGGTCAGCCAGGCGGTGCTGATGGCCACCCGGGGCCGGACCGACGTCATGCGGCGGTTCGCGGCCCTGGCGGAACGGGAGCAGGTGGACAGCGGAGTCGAGCTGCCGGCCCGCTACGCGGCCTCGATCCGCGCCATGCAGGTGCTCTCACCGGCAACCCTGAACGACGACCGGAAGTGCCAGGACTGGCTGGACATCTTCGAGATGGTGCCCGCCGAACACTCCAAGGGCTACCGGGCGCAGTTGGACCTCGACATCATCCCGGACCGGCTGGCCGCCTACCGGTCGATCACCACGCCCACGCTGGTGATCGGTTTCGCCGACGACCTCGTCCTCCCGCCGCACCTGTGCCGGGAGGTCGCCGACGCCATTCCGGCCGCCCGGTACGTCGAGTTGGCCGACTCCGGCCACTACGGGTACCTCGAGCGACCGGAGGCGGTCAACGCCGAGTTGGTCTCGTTCTTCGCCGAGCGCCGCGTGCGCTGACCGGATCCGGGGGCCGGGGCCGCCAGTCGGGGGACACCGCCGGGAGCGGGTACCCGGCCCGCATCCGGCGTTCCACCGGGTGGCCGGACGTCCCGCGCGTGACCTCGAATGGCGACCGCGCCCCCGAATGGTCGATAATCCCTGTCTCTTCAGTGTCTAGTGAAATCAACCCCCGTGTGTGCTCGCGCACCACGCCCCACCAGGATCACGGAGAAGCGACCACTGCCCGAACCCGGCCCTCGTCTCCCGGCGGGGGGTCGACCGCCAGCGCACCCGTTCCCCGGGCCGGACCAGCCCGGGGCGAGTGGGGATGCCTCCCCGGCTCGTGGGCCGGGTCGGCGAGCGGCCCAACGGGCACCCCGACGCGACCTCCCCGGTCGGGTCAGGACCCGGACGGAACCGGGCCCGCGTCCTCCGAGGTGGCGGTGATCCGCCGCAGCACCGAGTCGATGTGGGCGGCGGTGGCGGCACTCGCCCCCTCCGGGTCGTGCCGTTCGATCGCCCGCAGGATCTCCCGGTGCTCCTCGATGGAGGACCGGCGCCGCGCCGCCGACACGAGGGCCTCGTCCCTGCTGGCCTCGGTGATCTCGTGCACGCGGTCCAGCAGCCGCACCAGCAGCGGGTTGTGTGTGTACTGGGCGATCGCCCGGTGGAAGGTGCGGTCGAGATCGGCGAACCCGGTCGGCGTGGGGTCCCGCGTCATCTCGTCCACCAGCCCCGCGAGCTGGGCCACGTTCGCCGGAGTGGCCCGCAGCGCCGCCCGCGCCGCCACCGGCGGCTCCACGCACGCCCGCACCTCCATGACCTGGAGCAGTTCGATCCGCTCGGCGTCAAGCCCGGAGGCCAGCAGCTCCCCGAAGCGGCTCGCCGTCGGGTCGAGGACCACGGTGCCGGAACCGGGCCGGCGCGCGACCAGGCGTCACCGGCCACCGGCCGAGCCTTGAGCAACGCCTGGAACTCCCAGGTGCGCGCCCACCTCCGGTAGTAGCTGAGGTGCCCTTCCAGGGTCCGCACCAGGGCACCGGCCTTCCCTTCCGGGCGCAGTGCGGCGTCGACCTGGAAGCATGCCTCACCGGCGATCCGCATCGCCTCGGCGGCGACCCTGGTGGCGGTGGCGAGCGCCCGGTGCGGCGCTCCGTCCCCCTCGTCCCCCGCACTCCCGGCGTCCACCTCCTCCGCCGGGGGGCGCGGTTCCGCGACGAAGACGACGTCGACGTCGCTGACGTAGTTCAACTCGCCCGCTCCGCACCGCCCGAGGGGCCGCGCCGCCAGCTCCCGCACGGCACGGGAGGACGACGGGGGGAGCACGGGGGGTCGACGGGCACTCGGCTCACGGCGGGGCCGGGGAACACTCCCCTCGGCACCAGGCCGGCCGCCACCCGGCGACGGACGACGGCGGGCGATCGCCCGCCGCTCGCGGGCGCACGGACCGAGAAGGGGGACGAGTCGACCTGTAAGCCGGATTCTGTGACCACCGGACCTCTCGGTCCGACGGCCGGCGGCCATCCATCTAGACCTGCCGTCACCGACAGGCTCCAGCGGCCTACCCGCGAACTCGGGCGGGCAGCCCTCGAACGTTGCCGGTGTAGGGCCGTAAGTGGACTCTGAGCAGCGCGATGAGCACGCGGTCTCCACGTGTCGGGCGCGACGGGTCGCGCGTGGTGGGTGGCGGGCGGGAGGCCAGCCCAGATTACATCACATGTGATGCATCATCGGTGATAAGTGTTGGCTGTTGTAGCGTGAGCGCGTGGACGGGTTCGTGCTCTACCTGCTCGGGCGCAGGCTGATGAAGCTGGGTGAGGACGCCATTCCCGAGGGCGGCTTCCACGGGCTGCCGGCAAGTGCCCGCGCCATCCTGTTCGACGTAATCGAGCACCCGGGCAGCTCCATCGGTGACATCACCGAGCGCACCGGGTTCCTCCAGAGCCAGGTCTCGGGCGCGGTGGCGCGGTTCCGGGCCGAAGGGGTGACCATCGCGCACTCCCGGTTCCTGGCCTGCGACCGGGCGGAGATCGACCGGGGGCTCCTGCGGCGCTTCGGACCACCAGAGTCCGCCCCCGACCGCCCACCGCTGCACATCGTGGTCGCCTCCCAGGTCGTCGAGCAGTCGCTGGACGTCGACTTCGACCTGATGGTCACCGACCTGGCGCCAGTGGACCTGCTGCTCCAGCGGATGGGACGCCTTCACCGCCACACCCGGTCCCGCCCGACGGCGGTCAGCAGCCCCCGTTGTGCCATCGTGGGAGTGGAGGACTGGGCGGCCGAGCCAGCACGGGCACACCCGGGCTCGCGGCGCGTGTACGGGGAACACCTGTTGCTGCGGGCCGCCGCCCTCGTGATCGACCGTGACGAGCGAGGGTGCCCCCCATCTCGCTTCAGGAACAGCGCGTACTCGTCGTAGGGAGCATCCCCGCGTACGCGGGGCCGATGGGCACCATTCCTCTCCTACGTGAGATGGGTTCGGAGTATCCCCGCGTACGCGGGGCCGATACTTGTTGACCTGCGACTCCACACGGGATGAGGCCATTTTCATTCAGTCCGACACGGGGTGCGGGGTAGCGGATCATGCGGTGCTCCGAAGACGCGTACATCGCTTGTCGGTGTCCGGTCCTATGGTCCGTGCGTGATCGTCCCACGCGGAGAGTGAGGGGTTGGATACGTGGTGCTGGAGGACCGCCTGGAACAGCGCTGGCTGGAAGCATTGTGGGCCAAATCCGCGGCCAGGAACGGTGGGCGCCGGAACCTGCTGCTGGCACCACATGCTGGATACCGCTGCCGTGGCCGGGTGTCTATGGGACCATTTCCTCGCTCCCGTGACACGTCACAATCTCGACGAGATCGCGGGCGGTGCCGGCAAGGGACGGCGGTTCTTCGCCTGGTTGTGCGGCGTTCACGACGCGGGGAAGGCGGTGCCCGCCTTCCAGTCCTTGGACGAGGAGTGCGCACGGCTGGTGCGGGATGCGGGCCTCGGCTGGGACCGCCGTCGGATTCGACGGCAGTTGTGCATGAACTGCCGCGAGTTCGTTGATCGATCTCAGGACCGTCCACTGTGTATAACAAGGCGGGCACGTTGACGACGTTCTTCGACTTTCTCGTGGTGCGGCACCAGGGCGACATCCACGCCCTGACCGGGCACGTGCTGGAACAGCCGGTGGATGAGTTCAACCGTCCGTCCAAGCCGGGCTATGTTGACGCGCGGGTACCGCCGTCGCAGAACGAGGTCGAGACCTTGTTCACCACGTGGCGTGACGCGTTGCCGCATGCCCGGAAGTTCCTGCCGGCGGCACGGGACTACATGGCTGCCTCGTTGTGGCGCCGCGCGGGTTTGCGGATCAGCGAGTCGGTGATGCTGGACATCCGCGACTGGCGACCCGATCTGGGCGAGCACGGCAAACTGCATATCCGGTTCGGCAAGGGCAGTCGAGGGCGTGGCTATAAGCCACGTCTGGTGTCGGCGATCAACGATGTGGACGCGTCGCTGGAGTGGTGGCTGACCGACGTGCGCCACCAGTTCGGCCCGGACTGGTCCGACCCGGATGCCCCGTTGCTGCCGAGCGAGCGGCGCGACCGGGACACCGGACTGTGTACGCGAGTGGGTGATGACGCGCTGCGCTCTGGACTGGCCGGAGCGGTGGGCCAGTGGCTGCCGGCCTGGGTGAGCCGGTTGACACCGCACGGGTTGCGGCACTTCTGCGCCTCGTCGCTCTATGCGCGCGGCATGGATCTCAAAGCTATACAAGAGATTTTGGGCCACGAGTGGCTCTCGACAACGACGCGGTACATCCACGTCCACGCCAACCACGTCGACCAGGCTTGGGAGGCGGCCAACCAGCGGGTGGCTTCCCGGTTCGGAGAATAGCGGAGGTGGACTGATGAGATGGAATCTGCGGATGAAGGCGGCCGAGGCGGGGATCTGGAAGTCCACCGAGCTGCGCCGCCGGCTGGCTGACGCCGGCCTGGAGATCAGCGCTGGGAAGATGTCGGCGTTGTGGACCGGCACGCCGACCACGATCCGGCTGGATGACCTGGATGTGATCTGCGCGGTGCTGGAGTGTGAGCCCACCGACCTGCTGATCCGCGAGCCGGAGAAAGTCGCCGAGCGCAAGCCGCGGAAGACGGCGGAGGCCACCGGCGGCACGAGTACGGTGGTGGCCCCGCAGTTTGGGCGGCACCGGTCGCTGCCGCCAGCGTGAGCGGACGGCCGTGGCCACGGTTCTGCCGTGTGTGTGGCCGGCGGCCGGTCAAACATCGGCAATCCGACTACTGCTACACATGCCAGCCCGGCGGCCCGGTGACCCCGCCGCCATACCAGCGCTGCGGCTCCACTGAGAACTACTACACCGCCGGGTTGTGCGCCCGCTGTCACCGGTTCTCCCCGGTGACGATCGACTCGTGCGAGGACTGCTACGCCTGGGGCGCGACCCGCACCAACAAGTGGCTCTGCCAAGGCTGGCGCCGCCGCCGCCCGGTCGCCGATGCCCCGCATGCGGCCGGCGGGTGGCCGTCGACCCAGCGCTGCACGCATGTCGGTTGTGTTGGCGGCAGGCCGAACTGGTCGGTACCGACGACATCGCCGCCGCCGTCCGCCACGGGCATCAGCTGTTCTTCGCCGAGCTGTTCCGCAGCCGCACCGGTAAGGCGACTCGCTCGCGGCCGCCGGGCGTGCGTCCGGGACCGACCGCGCGGTTCGCCGCCACCGGCGCCCCGCAGCGGAAAGTGCTGCAGTGGACCATCTACGACACACTGCGCCCGAACACCACCACGACCCCGCGGCCGTGCACTCGGTGCGGGCAGCGGCCGGTCAAGTCCGTCCAGTCCGACTACTGCTACCCCAGCCAGCCCGGCGGGCCGATAACGCCGCCACCCTGCCGCAAGTGCGGCTCGACCACCGACTACTACACCGCCGGCGTATGCGTGCGCTGCCACCGGTTCTCGCCGCTGACGACCGACTCCTGCCCGGACTGCCACGCCCGGGGCACCCGACGCGGCAACAACTGGCTGTGTGAGGGCTGCCGCGCCTGGCGCCGCAACCACCCCGACCCCGCCCCCTGCACGATCTGCCAACGACAACGGCACGTCGACGACATCGGCGTGTGCCGGCTGTGTCGCAAACAGGCGCTCTGGCTGCCCACCGGGTCCGGCGACGAACTCGGCGAGCACATCCGCCGCTGGGGACACCAACTGTTCCTGGCGGACATGTTCACCGGCTTCGGAGCGCGCACCGCCCGCGCCGAAGCAGCCGAGCGGCGCCGCATGCTGGCCGCACGACGGATCCCAGCTCGGCGGCCGGTCCGCCACCAGCAACTGGTCGCCTTCACTCTGCCCCGCGACCTGCCCGCCGGCCGCGAGCACGGTTTCCCCTCGTCCGCCGATCCAGGCTTGGTGGCCTACCTGGACGCCTGTGTCTCCGAGCACGCCACCCGGCACGGCTGGGACACCAGGGTCGCCACTCGCGCCCGGCAGGGACTGCACATCCTGCTCGGCTTGCAGGACACCCCGGCGCGGCCATCAACGCCACCGACGTCACCACACTGTCCGTTGTGGACTTCCGGTACGCCCGATCCTGGATGTCCTGGCCGCCGTCGAGTTCCTCCACGACGACCGCGTCCCTACCATCGACCGCTGGTTCGAAGCCAAGACCGCCGACCTGCCCACCGCGATGACGGCCGACTTGAGGTTGTGGTTCGAGGTGATGCGCCACGGCCACACCAGCCCACCCCGCAGCAGACCCCGGACGCCCAAGAACATCCAGGCCGCACTGCGCCGGGCAATGCCCGCCCTGCACACCTGGGCTACGGCCGGACACCAACACCTGCGAGAAATCACCCGCGACGACGTGCTCGCGATCCTGCCCGGCTCGGGCACACCCCGGCACACCATGCTCTCCGGCCTGCGGTCGATCTTCCGGCTGCTCAAAGCCCACAAACGCGTCTTCGTCAACCCGACCGCCCGCATCCCCGTCGGCCGACCCTCCGGCAACCTCCCGCTGCCCACCCCAGTCGACCGCATCCGCGAGGCACTGGCCAGCGACGACCCCGCCAGCGCCTCGATCGCGGCACTGGTGGCCTTCCACGCCCTGTCCCCCGGCCAGCTGCGCGACCTGCAACTCATCGACATCCACGCCGGCCGCCTGCACCTGAGCGACCGCACCATCCCGCTTGCCCAACCAGTCCGCGAGCGGCTGCGCGCCTACCTCGACTACCGCACCGCCCGCTGGCCGTCCACCGCCAACACGCACCTGTTCATCCACTACCGCAGCGCCAACCACCTCGGCCCCGTCCAGATCGAGTGGCTCACGCACCGACTCGGCCTGTCCGCCCAAGCCCTGCGAGAAGACCGCATCCTGCACGAGGTCCACGCCACCGGCGGCGACATCCGCCGACTCTGCGACCTGTTCGGCCTGTCCGTCAGCGGCGCCGAACGCTACACCGCTGTGCTTGACCACCCCAACATCAACCGCGCCAATGGCCTCCCAGAGAGCCACATCCGCCCCAAAGGAACAGCCTGAACAGCAGAAAGTCGTTCGCCACATCCCGACCTCACTGCTTTGATCGCGATCATGACCTCGATCTGGACCGGGCACAAGGTCCGCGTGCGCGGCATCGAACCCGAAGACTGGCAAGCCTTCCAGCACTTCGACGAGCACTCGGCGGCCATGCGCAACGCGGACATGATCCAGCCACCCCGCTCGGCTGCTGGCTACCGAGAATGGGCAGCAATCCAGGCCACCCAACAGACCGCCGGCGACGAGTTCCTGCTCGCCATCGAAGCACGCGCCGATCAAACCCTGGTCGGCTCGCTGTCCACAAACAACGTCGATCAACGTGCGGGACGCTTCAGCTACGGGATCAGCATCGGCCACGACCACCAACGACACGGCTACGCCACCGACGCCATCCCCCTGCTGCTGACCTACATGTTCGGTGAACGCCGCTTCCACAAGTGCGAGGTCGACATCTACGCCTTCAACGAAGCATCCATCGCACTGCACCGAAAGATCGGCTTCCAAACCGAGGGACGGCTGCGCGACCACGAATACTTCGCAGGGCGCCATCACGACCTGGTAGTCATGGGACTGACCATCGACGAGTTCGCCGCACGACATCCCCTTGCCGAACCCCACCAGCACACGCAGCCGACCACACATCCAGACGAACCCACCAGTTCCTGAACCCAAGCACTCAGTTAGCCTCATCTCACCCAACCCCCACCTGAGTTCACGCCACCGTCCACTTCAGAATTCGCGAACTCACGGGAAACGAGCCGAATCCACGACACGCGGCCCGGAGAGCACCCGCCCCAGGTCTCTCCGGGCCGCTTCGGCTCACCTCGTTCTGCCGGTGGCCCCCCGTCGCCACGCAGCGGCGACCTGTCGCAGCCACCGAACGTTCTCGGCCAAGGTTCGGTGTGCGGCCAGCGGACGAGCCCGCTCTGATTCCGCGAGGAACGGACGACGTTCTCGCGCCCGATCGACAGCCTGGCGGATCATCTCCGCCTCCCCCAACGACCGCGCTCGTTCCGGCCCGTGCCCCTCCGCCACCGCACGCTGGATCTCTCGTTCACGAACCTCTGACGAGAGGTGCCCGTGCAGGTAGACCAGGACGTCCCAACACTCGATGACCCTGTGGTACAGCTTCACGTCGAGCTTCCGGAGGTCAACCGACTCCCACGCCCGGGTCCACGAAGTTGGAAGCCAACGCGGATGCTGCGGGATGACCACCCCAGGACGCAGCGCCGTCAAGGCGGACCACAAGGGCCACAACCCCCGGCGGGCGGCCCGATGGCGGTAGGTACGGATCGCGGCGGGTACTCCGTTGGCGATCAGTGGCAGCGCCAGCCCGATCGCCCCACACGCGGTTCCAAGCGCGATCGGAACGAACTCGGCGGCGTACTGGTCGTAGGGAGGCTTGTGGCCCACGACGGCTACCGCCGTGAAGTAACCGATCTTGTGCAATGCCTCGATACCACCGCAGATCGCCATCGCGCAGATCAGCCACAGTCCGATCTTCGTGGTCCGCCTCGTCTGAGCGTCGCGCGCCCACAGCCAGGTCAACCGGGTCACGGCGATCGCGGTACTTCCCATGTACGCGGCGTAGAGCAGCATGCCGGCAGCGGACCAGGGAACCTGACCCCAGTCGGACCGCCATACCGCTGGGATCTCTCCGGACGGAGTGACCACACCGATCAGGAGGCGAGCCAGGATGACAGTGCCGGCGATCGCGGTCTGCAGCCACATCCGCAACGTCCGCTGCCGTCCCGGTTCCCACACCCAGGCGATCAGGAACAGCCGGAAGCCGTAGGCAGCGATCATGATCGGAATCTGGCGCAGCGCGTAGGCCACACCCGGTCCCACCGCCTCATCCAGCTCTGCGGAGCCGATGACTCCTGCCGCCTCGTCCAGTAGCAGCAGCCCGACCGCCAACCCCATCAGGCCGAGGCACATCCCTACGATCGCGGGCCGGTTCTCCCCGCTTCTCCGGAGATGGAACAACTTGATCACGCAGCCGGCCACGATGAGGCCGAGCACGATCGACTGGACAAGGTCCCGGTTCAACACCAGCGTCTCCTAGGCATGAGTGGCTCCTCCTCGTCCGGCCAGTGCTGAGTCCAGTCGGCCTCGAGCCCCGAGGGGAGCCAGCAGCTGCTCTCCCACTCGTCGCCAGACCAGGTATGCGAAGGTCTCCGCTTCGAGCTCGGCCTTGTCCCCGTAGTACTCGCGGTGCAGCACTCTGGTGGACCCGTCACGAGCGTCCTGGAGAAGGTCGCTCACCAACTGCGATGTCGCACGCGATGGGCCGGCGAGCCCCCGGCCGAGCGTCGTCCCCTGGTGCCCGCACAGCATGTGGCCGACCTCGTGCAGAATCGTGTGCTCGCGATGCAATGGGCTGGAGGTGTCGTCCACCACGATCATGTCCTCGTCAGGGCCGGCGATCCACAAGCCGCAGGCGATGCTGCTGTACCGGCTCATGGTCTGGGGAACCACTTCGACTGGACGTTGCCTGAGCTGACCCACCCTGTCGACGAAAGCGTCAACCGTCCAGGGGACAGGCAGGCTGACTCGTGCGAGCGCGGTTCGCGCGACCCGCTCAGCGGCTGTGTGCCCGCGCATGACACCCACAGCGCAATCTGAGCTGGCCACCGTCTCGCACGGGGCACAGCATCGCTGACCAGCGGTGCTCAGCCATCACCGTTCCTCCTCAGCCCCAAGTTCGCGCAAGCCTGGGCCTGCCACGGTAGGACGCGTGACAGCTCGGGGAAAGGAAAGTCCGTGCTTCGCACCGCATCGTCACCCGGTGGGAGGAACGATTCAGTAGGCGATCCTCGCCGCACACGGGGCGTGTGTCGTCCTCGCGGTACGCGACCTCGACAAGGGCCGGCAGGCGATGGCCGCCATCTGGACCAGCTGGCCGGTCTGTGCGCCCTGCGTTGCCCGTCAGCTCCACATCCGACACTCGACCCACCGAGGGTCCAGCTCATGGACGAGCCCGACCGGGCAAGCTCCTGGGCGGAGGAGGGCGGCGTCCCCAACGGTATATCCAGCGCGAGGACCGGAACAGCCCCGCGTGCACGGGGAGGACGTCGACAGGGGGAGACCTGTGGATGAGAACGCGGGAACAGCCCCGCGTGCGCGGGGAGGACGTACTCACGGACAGCATGGCGCGCTTCGCGAGAGGAACAGCCCCGCGTGCGCGGGGAGGACGATGGCCTCTTGGGCGGCCCACGCCTCGTCCGCGGAACAGCCCCGCGTGCGCGGGGAGGACCTGGACAAGATCATCTCCGGGTCCAACAGGAACGGAACAGCCCCGCGTGCGCGGGGAGGACGTCCTATGTGGAGGGGGCGGCGGTCGGGTTCGCGGAACAGCCCTGCGTGCGCGGGGAGGACTTGAGGCCCACCCACACCATGTCGTCCATTGCGGGAACAGCCCCGCGTGCGCGGGGAGGACTCCGTTCTCACCCAGCGGCGGCGTCGTCGTCGGAACAGCCCCGCGTGCGCGGGGAGGACCCTGTAGGCAGATGTGCAACCTGGTGCTGCAAAGGAACAGCCCCGCGTGCGCGGGGAGGACCCGTATCCGGGGATGGCCGGCAGGGTCCCGGGGGGAACAGCCCCGCGTGCGCGGGGAGGACGTACTCCTCTCCGTCGGTCAGCCAGAGGACGTAGGAACAGCCCCGCGTGCGCGGGGAGGACCCGGGACAGTCAGGTCACGCGACCCGGAGGGGCGGAACAGCCCCGCGTGCGCGGGGAGGACACTTCTTGACCTGCGGGTTTACCGCGACCCGGCCCGGTTTTCATTCACATTTTCTGGCATTTCCACCTCGGGAACCTCACTGGGGATCGGCACGGCGGCCGGCGGCCAGCTCCCCGGAGGCGGGGTCGGTGTTCGCTACCTCCCGAACAAGCCTAGCGACACCTCACCCAGGTTCCCACGTTCGCCCGCGATGCCTCAAGGGCACGGGCGGCGGACAGCCCTCCGCGCCTGACGGGCGGCGGCCTTCCCTCCCTCAGCGGTGGCGGAACTGGGGGGCGCGCTTCTCGCTGCAGCTGAGCGCGGAGACCCCATCAATCCTCGGGACCAGCTTCGCGCGGGGACGACGTGGCGGGTTGACGGACGGCCGCCACCTGGGAACAGCCCCACGTGCGCGGGGAGGACTTCGACGGGCAGCGGCTGTTTCTCACCCAGTCGGGAACAGCCCCGCGTGCGCGGGGAGGACCCTGGCGGCCTTCACGGCGTCGGCGTAGCAGTGCGGAACAGCCCCGCGTGCGCGGGGAGGACCGCACGGGCCGTGCGGCGGGTGGCGTGGTGGAGGGAACAGCCCCGCGTGCGCGGGGAGGACGAACGTTAAGGACCCAAGAGGGGGGTAGACATGGAACAGCCCCGCGTGCGCGGGGAGGACGCTGAGGTGCGGGGAGGGTTCACCGCGGACGACGGGAACAGCCCCGCGTGCGCGGGGACGACCTTGACCACTGACGAAGCCAGGTCAGCACGGAAGGAACAGCCCCGCGTGCGCGGGGACGACTGAGGTCCACGGCGGGCTACTCGGATACCACACGGAACAGCCCCGCGTGCGCGGGGACGACACTTCTTGACCTGCGGCGTTACGAGCGACACGACCGATTCTCATTCACAGCGCGGCCGCTGCCGCCGGTAAGGTGTCGATCGATCCCGAGAGCGCCGAATCAATGGCGAGGAAGATCGACGCGATAGCCGAGAGAGCAGTGGACCGGCGGCGCCGGGTCGACCGACTGAATCAGAACGTCCCCCTCGGTTCGAGCCCGGTGGCCCTGCAGATGTCCGCGCAGACCAGGCTCAGCGCTGCTGGGACGCCGCAGTCCGCTAAGGAGAATCTCGAGCTGTACATCGAGGCGTTGACGGAGTTGGCGGCGGCCATCCGAGCCAGTGCCCGGCGTACTCAGGCCGCGGATGAACAGACCGCAGCCGAGTTCAACCGGCTGGGAGAGGATGAGGCGTGAGGCGCAGGGGTGTGGGTGTGTGGGGAACAGCCCTGGCACTGGTGGGACTGTTGTCTGCCTGTACGAGCGCGGAACGAGGAACCGCAGTGGCCGTGGAGCCGACGGTGGGTTCCTCCCTTCCGGGGAGCGCCGATCCGTCGGTGGGTGGGAGTCCCGGCGAGCAGCCGGGGGTGGATGTGGCGGCGGAGCTGTCGGAAATGTTGCCCTGTGAGATCCTCAGTGACGAGAAAATAACCGCCCTGGGTTTTGATCCGGAGAGCGCTTCGTTTGATGACGTCGGCCTGTCCTATGCCTGTAGTTACCGTTGGCCAAGTGGGGGACTCACGCTCATGGCCATCGACCTCAATTGGAAGCGAAGCGTTGATCAACTGGACTTGACTAATTATACATCCGAGGAGACAAGTGTAGGGTCGTTGCGGGCGCTCAGGATCGTTGACAAACCCGAATCGGAGCACTGTCAGATGTCGTTGGCGCTTAGCTCGCAGGCCCATGTAACAATCTCCGTGCATTATGCGGGGACGGCCGAACAGGCTTGTGACCTAGCGGAACAGGTGGCGGCGGCGGTGGAGCCTGAGCTGCCTCGGTCCTCGGGGTAACCGGGAAAACGGTACTACTCCACGAGTGAGAGTGACTCCCCTCGACCGAGGTGGTTCGATGGGAGGGGTTTTTCGGCATGCCTGGCTCGGAGGTTGGGGTCGTTTGGCTTTCGCGCTCCCCTCATGGACTGGGGTCGGCAACGGGGAGCCTGGCGGGTGGCGATTCCAGTAGGGCTGAACTGCTGTTCGGGCGTTGACGGAGTTGTCGGCGGCGTTCGAGCCAGTGCTCGGCGTATTCAGGCTGTGGATGAGCAGAACGCAGCCGAGTTCAACCGGCTGGGAGGGGATGAGGCGTGAGGCGCAGGGGTGTGGGTGTGTGGGGAACAGCGCTGGGACTGGTGGGATTGCTGTCTGCCTGTACGAGCGCGGAGCAGGGGACCGCAGTGGCCGTGGGGCCGACGGTGGGTTCCTCCCTTCCGGGGAGCGCCGATCCGTCGGTGGGTGGGGGTCCCGGTGAGCAGCCGGGGGTGGATGTGGCGGCGGAGCTGTCGGAGATGTTGCCCTGTGAGATCCTCAGTGACGAGGAAATAACCGCCCTGGGCTTCGACCCGGAGAGTGCCACGTTCGATGACGTCGGCCTGTCCTACGACTGCCGCTATCGTTTTCCGGGCGGCGCGCGTCCGGTCTTGACGATTCACCTGAACTGGATGCGCGGCGTTGATCAGCTGAATCTGACGAACTACACGGTTGAAGAGATCAGCGTGGGGCCGTTGCGCGCACTCCGCGTCATTGACAAACCCGCAGCGCAGCATTGTCAGATTTCAATGGATTTGAGTGAGCAGGCCCATGTGTCAGCTGTTGTGGATTACGCGGAGACACTCGAGGAGGCGTGCGCCCTAGCGGAGGACACCGCGGCGGCGGTGGAGCCGTTGTTGCCTCGGTCTTCGGGCTGACCAGGCTGACGGTGGTGTCCCTCGGGTGTGGGTGACCCGAATCTGGACGCTCCCGAATCCTTGGTGCGCCGAGGGCACTGCTCTCATTCAGTCCTCGTCGTGGGCGGCGGGCAACGGAATGTGCGGTGTCCGTGGTAGGTGGCGGCCGGTAGTTTGCTTCTACGATGGTCCCCAAGGGACTGCCCACATCGAGGCGTTGACGGAGTTGTCGGCGGCCGTCCGAGCCAGTGCTCGGCGTATTCAGGCTGTGGATGAGCAGAACGTGTCTGCTTTCGGCTGGCTGGGAGGGGATGAGGCGTGAGGCGCAGGGGTGTGGGTGTGTGGGGAACAGCCCTGGGGCTGGTGGGGCTGCTGTCTGCCTGCGCGAGCGCGGAGCAGGGGACTGCGGTCGCGGTGGGTCCCACGGTGGAGTCCTCGACGGGTTCCTCCGAGAGCTCCTGGAACCTGGCTCCGCTCACCGTGCGGGGACTCGCCCAGCGATTCGGCGACGAGGTCATGATCGGATCGAGCCTCTTCACGACCTCCGACGCCGACTTCTACGACGTCTACGGCGGCTCGGACGGGGGCGTGACCGGGGAGGTGACCCTTTCCCACGAGGGTGAGGTCATCGCCTCCAGTGAGGACGTCGCCTACCTGATCGCGCCGCTGCCCAGCGGACCGGCCGAGTTCACGGTGGAGGCGAACGCGACGCGGGACGTGCCCTGGTCGTCCCTCGGTTCCTATCAACACCGCACCCCCCGCCGCTGTCAGTCGTCGTGGTCGCATGAACTCCCGCTTCCTTGGCGTCGCCCTCGTGAGCCCCCGCGTGGCATCGCGCGGAACCTCACTCGGGATTTGCTGACGGCGAGTACGTTCACATACTGACCGGTCCAGGAAGACGATCTTGGCGTCATTCCGAACGGCTGCGGCGGAACAGTGACCACATTGCCGAGGTCCGACCGAACGGCGTCCACCAAAACACGTGGCGACCGGCCGACCGCCCGACCACGCAACGAGCTGGCCGAACCTCGGGGAGCCCTGCGCCACCACCTCCACCAGGGCGCGGCGGCGGTCCCCCGTCGCGTCGAGATCCGATGGAGGGATCGCGGGCGAGGTCCGTGCAGCAGGCACCACCACCGACGACGAAGGAACACCCGGAATCAGGGAAAGGAAATCTGCGCGATGGTGGAACTCTCGCGGAACATGACCGCGTTCGTATCACCGCATTCGCGCCGCGTCCCCTTCTCGTGCGACGCGCGATACTACCGAAACGGACGTTGGGCGGGCCTGGTCAGCGGGCCGGAACCTCCCATGTCGCCGTCCCTTCCCGACCGCAGCGCCACGCGGACGCCGCCCGGCCTGCGGTTGGGCGACGCGGACCGGCCGGCCCCGCCGCGAGGGCGAAGCCGGCCGGGAGTGGGCGCGGTGGTTCAGCTGCTGGCGCCGACGGGCTGCGGCGTGGGCGCCGGGGCGGTCTCACCCGTCGCCTCGGCCGCCGTCGCCTCCGGCGTGGGAGCTGCCGCGACGACCGACGCCGCCGCCTCGGGGGCGGATTCGGCCACGGCGGTCTCGGCGGGCGTGCCCGCCGGCACCTCCGGTGCCTCGGCCGGTGGCTGCGGGGCCACCTCGGCGACCGGGGCCGGCGCGGCCTCGACCTCGGGGGCCGGGGCGACGTCCGACGGCCCATCGGCCGGCTCGGACTCCTCCGCGGCCGCCGGCTGCGGGGTGAGCTCGCCGAGGAGGCGCCTCGCCTCCTCCAGCTCGGCCTGCAACTGCTCGACGCGCGCCCGGTGCTGCTCGCGAGCCGCCTCCAGGACTGGCTCGATCGCGGCCTCGACGTCCTCGTGGAGCAGCGCGACGGCCTGCGACACGGCGGCCGGGCTGACGGTCGTCGGCTTGACCGCCTTCTTGGTGCCCAGCGTGACCTCGGCCGTCCAGAGGCCGTCCTGGGTGGACGTCAGGGTGAGTACCGCGGCCGTGGGCGCCTTGGCCTTCTTGGCGCTTCCCGCCTTCGCCTTCGAACTCCCGGACTGGGACGTCGATGACTGTTCGGACACGGAACCTCCGCTCGTGGATGGGGACTTGGGCAACGCCGCGCCGGGCGCGGCGGAGAACGTGGGGCTCGGGGGGTTGGCCGGCTTCTTCGCCGCCGGCGCGGCGTTCTTGCCGTCCTTGCGCTTCCGCCCCGGCTTCTCGAGCGTGAGCTCGCTGGTGGAGAAGGTCAGGGTGTCCTGGGACCCGGTGGGAGTGACCTGGATGAAGTCGCCGTCCGCCGGGTCGCCCAGGCCCACGACCTTGCCGGACTTGCCCGCCTCGACCCCCACCGCACGGGACGTGAACCAGACCGGGGGCTGGCGTCCGGCGGCGAGCTCCTCCGTCAAGTATTGAAGATCCTGCTGGGACAGCACTTTCGGCATCGCTTCTCCTTGATCACGGCGCGCGCTGCCAGGGTGTCGCACCGGACCGACACCCTCCACGCACACCACTTTCACCCGTCAGAGGGGGCCGACACCCTCAGTAACGGCCTTACAGCGTGCCGTTCCGCTCCCACCATGCGGGTCCCGTCATCCGGACGGACGATGAGGCCATGTGGGAGGGGAGTAGCACCATGGAACTTGCACCCATCACGGTCAACTACGTGCAGGACGGGGAGGACTGGACGGTCACCGTGGTTGGCGAGGAGAGTTCCCGGACCGACCACGCGTCCGGCCTGCTCGCGGCGCGGGCCCGCGCCGACGAACTGATCGAGGAACTCTCCGGCGGACATCCCGTCGCAGTGCACCTGCTTGACGGTGACGCCGTTGCCTTCACCCGTGCCTACCTGTACGCCAGGCACGTGGCACCTCGGGACCACGGCGACACCGAGCGGAAGACCGCCGCCCAGTCCGGTTCGGACACTGTAGCCGATCAAGATCAGCAACCAGTCGCCCCCGTCGGCGAAGAGAAGTCCACTGTGGCCGGTGTGACTGGTGGGTCTGATGTTTCCGGGCAGGCTGCTGATCCGCCGGTGGACGCCGAGGCCGGGGCGGCGCGGACCGCGTCGACCGACGAGGCGGGGACCGAGGTACCTCCTCCGGCGACGGGCGAGGAGGAGGAGACCACGACCGACGTCCAGTCGCCGTCGGCGCCGGCCGCCGGGGAGGCCGACCAGGCGGGCGAGGAGGAGGACGAGCCCGACCAGGCCGCATCGTCGACCGGGCCGGGGTTCGACCGTTCCGCCCCGGCGGCCGACACGAGCACCGGTGGCGGGGGAACGAAGCCGACGGAGGGCGAGGGCGGGGCCACGCGGAAGAAGCGGTCCCGCTCCGACTCCGCGACGAGGCGCGGGAAGCGGGCGAGCTAGTAGCGGCGGCCGAGCCGGGGCGGGGCCGGTCGAGCGGCCCCGCCCCGCACCCAGGCCCGCCGACACCGGGCTCAGCGGATCAGTCGGAGACCGCCGTGACCGCCGACCCACCCGGTCCGGGACGCATGGCCTCTCCAACCCACCCCTCGTCGCGTTGGTCACCACTCGCCCGAGCATGCGCCCGCCATGCCATGCCTCGGGGCGGTGACGGGGCGAGTGGCGGACGTCCGCCGTCGTCGGCCAGTGCGAAGGGGCGGAGCGGGAAGCCAGGAGCCGTGCCGCCCCTCCGACTCACCGTGTCGAGGGACCGACCTGGTACGAGCGGATTACCGCCTGCTCCACGGAATTGCCCTCGGAGTCCGCTGCCCTGGCCCGCAGTGACACGAAGCCCTCCGCCGGGTGCACCACCGAGACCACGCCGTCGACGACCTCCAGCGGCTCCCAGGTCTCCCCGTCGTCCACCGAGTACTCGACCGCCAGCTCGGCGATCCCACCGGCGGTGTCCTCGACCGTCACGGCAAACGCGTGCTCCCCGTTCCCAGGCAGGACCCCGAGCGGATCGTCGACGGTCGCGACCGAGGTGAACCGGACCCCCATCAGGGGCAGACCGGTTGGTCCCTCGGTCCCCGGGTTCTCACTGCGGAAGGTCCACCGGGCCCGCGCCGAGGTGCCCAGCATCGACCACTCCACGTTCCTCGTGGCCGTGGCCTCCAGCGTGTACATCCCGGGCTCGCTCGGGACCGGAGCGCGCAGGAAGCCGTACTCGTCGCTGGAGGCGAGCACCCCCTGCTCGTCGGAGAGGGTCAGCTCACCGGCGAACACGTCGGCAGAGCCGTACCCGTAGTACTGGTCGGTGTCGGAGGTGACGAAGTACCGGGGCGAGAACGTCAGGTCGTCACCGGTGCGCCGTCCCTCCCCGAGGATCGTCACCGGAGCGGTGTTCCACCTGATCGACGCCGCTCCCGCCGCATACACCGAGACCCGACCGGTCTCCTCGTAGTTCTCGCCGAGGTCGTCCTGGAACCCAAGGTATTCGCGCCACTCGACGTCGTCGGTGACCGAGTGGTAGTCGGTGCCCGAGCCGGGCACGTCGACCGGAAGGCCGAACCCGAACAGGGACCAGTCGTCCACCAGCTGCCCCACCACCGTCCTGAGCCCGGCGGCGGCCACTCCCTGCGCCTGGTAGCGCGAGGTCACCTCGGCCAGCTCCTCGTCCCGAGGCGCCAGCACGGGCTCGGCCGGGATCTCGTCGACGAACTGGGTGGCCAGGTGGTATCGGTACTCGTCCTCGGAGGAGGACACCAGCGTCGGCTTGTAGTTCAGGGCGAACGAACCACGGGCCGGGACCGCGTACTTCTGCTTGGTGCCGAACCCGAGGGCGCCCAGGCTGGACTGCCGATCCTCGCTGAGCAGGGCGCTGTCGTGGTACCGCAGCTCCGAGGGGCGTTCCGTGCGCACCTCGATGGGGACCGCCGGGGTGGCGTCGACGGTGACCCGGGCATCCGAGGTCAGCTGGACCGCCCGCTCGACGACGTAGGTGTATTCGTCGGAGGTGTCGTCACCGATCCGGGCGAGGAGGTTGTAGGTGCCGCCGGGCAGGCGGACGGCGTAGTCCCCGTTCCCGTCCGCCTCCAGGTAGTAGGAGTACCCGGTGTCGGCGTCCTCCACCAGCAGCGCGGCCCGCGACGTGGACCGCCCGTCCCGGTCGAGGACGTCCACCCCCAGGTCGTAGCTCTCCGGCTCGAGGTGCAGGCCGACCGGGGTCGAGACCGCCACGCCGCCCTCGGCGGTGGCGCGCAGCGTCCCACTGAGGTAGCCGGTGGTGCCGTGGGCGACGTCGACCGTCACGGTTGCTCCGGCGGCTCCGCCGGCCGGGACCAGCAGGTCGCTCACCGACAGCTCGACGAGGTCGGCGGGTACCGCCTCGCCGTCCTCGGTCACCAGGTCGACAGCCAGGTCGAGGATGAGGTCCTCCTCCCCGGTGTTGCGGTAGGTGACCGTGCCGGCCGCCGGCTCCTCACCGTCCCTCGGCCACGTGAAGTTCCCCAGGGACAGCGACGACGGCTCCGCCACCACCGACTGCCGCATCGCACGGGCCACATCCAGCCGGCCCGCGCCCTGACCGCTCACCGGTACCCCCGCCAGCGGTTCGGCGGCGGCCATCAACGCGGCGCGAAACTCCCGGGCCCGCCACTCGGGGTTCGCCTCGGCCAACAACGCGACCGCCCCGGCCACGTGTGGAGACGCCATCGACGTCCCGTCCGCCGAGGTGTGGTGCTCGTCCACCAGCGACCCCATCGCGGTACCCGCCGCCCGCGCGGACACGATCCCCGAACCCGGTGCCGCGATCTCCGGCTTCACCGCCCAGTCCCCGACCCGAGGACCCCGGCTGGAGAAGTCGCTGAGCTCGTCGGACTTCGTCACGCTGCCCACGGCCAGCGCCGCGTCCGCCGCCGCCGGCGAGCTGACGGTCATGTCCCAGCCATCGTTGCCGGCCGCGGCGACGAACAAGGTGCCCGTGTCCTCGGTGAGGGTGTCGACCGCTACCGACATCGGGTCGGTGCCGTCGGTGGGCCCGATGCCCAGGCTCAGGTTCACCGCGACCGCGTCGCCGGCGGCCGCCCACTCCATGCCCGCGATGATCGCGTCCTCCGGGCAGTACCCGGAGTCGTCGCAGACCTTGCCGACGACGAGGTCCGCGTCCGGCGCGACACCTCGGTGCGCCCCGTCCGAGGCGGCACCCCGCCCAGCCACGGTGGCGGCGACGTGGGTGCCGTGCCCGAAGCCGTCCGCCGCCGTGCCAGCCGGGTCGGTGAAGTCCACGGCCTCCACCACCGCGTCGACCAGGTCGGGATGGTCCGGGTCGTACCCGCCGTCGAGGACGGCGACCGTCACTCCGGCACCGGTGTAGCCGGCCTCCCACACCTCCGGCGCCCCCACCTGGGCGTTGCTCTCCTCGTCCAGCACCCGCGCCCGACCGTTGAGCCAGACCCGGTCGACGCCGCCGGAGAACGCCCTCGGTTCGGTGGCGTCGTTGGTGAGCTCGGCCCACACCACGTCGGCGGAGTCCTCACCGGGGTGAACCGCCACCGCGTTGACGCTGGTCAACACCCGTCCGGTGCTCGCCTCCCCCGAGAACACCGACACCCCCGCCCCCGGGTCGTTTCCCCGCTGGTAGGCGACGATCAGTGGCAGCGGTCCGGCATCGCCGAACCCCTGTTCCAGCAGGCCGTGGACGTCGAACAACCGCTGGTCCAGCACTCCGGTCCGCACCAGGCGCTCCGCGTCGGACGGCACGATCGTCGTCCGGCCGCCCACGGTGCGGTGCAGGAACTGGACGTGCTCGCGGCCCGGCGCTGGTCGCACCGTCGTCGCCAGCCGTCCGCCGCCGAGCTGGCGGACGTGCAGGTGGTCCCCGGTGACGAGGGTCAACGTCTCGAAGGTTCCCGGTGCCTCCGCCCGGACGCCGAGGTCCGGGGTTCCGGCGGTGGCGGTGGTCGCACCACCCAGGGCCAGCCCCGCCGTGAGCAGCAGGGCGCTCCCCGCCGCTCTTCGTCGTCGTGCTCCCATGAACTCCCACTTCCTGTCGTTGCCGCGCCGGCCGATGAGGACCAGCGGAACGCTCCTCCACCCTTGTTCGAGGGAGGAACAGAAACATCCACAGTAGACAGAACTGTGGTCGCTCCGGCAGAACAGGACGACGGTGACCGGCGGCGGCCGATCAGACGAAAAGCGCAGGGGATTCGCCACCGCCCCAGGCGAACGCATGACCGCGCGGCGGTTCCCCGCCTCCCCACCGCCGGCTGCCGGTCAGGCGACGCCCGCCCGGCCACGCGCGGCTGGCCCGGAGTTCCGGCCCCGGCCCCTCGACGTCCACCGCCAGGAAGCGGCGACGCCCCACCACACCGGCGAATGCGTACTGGGGACCTCGGGCAAGGGGCCGCCAGCCACTCCAGCCGCCACGCACCAGCGGCGGAAACCGGCGGGCGCCAGGAGCCCCACGGCGGAGCGGGCGATCGGCACCGCCTGGCACGCGCGGGCGAGGAGGACCAGCCTCTCGGCACGCGACCACGCGCCGCAGGCGGCGGAAGGGAACGGGACGAGTCCTGGCAGGCCCGGGCCGGGGAACGCTGCCCGCCGGAACGGGAGCCTCGCGCGTTCGGGGCATCGTCGGTGCGGCCCGGAGCGGATCCCGGAGTGGGCAGGACCGCCGCCGGAGGGGGCGAGGACCGCGGCCGTTCGGAGGAGGAACGTCGGGAGCGAGCCGAAGTGGACCCGTTCGCGACGTGCGGACCGAAGCCACCCCCGGCACGGGTCGGGGGCGGAGCCGGCACCCGGCACCGCCCCCGACGACCTCGCTCAGCGGAACAGCCTGCGCAGCAACGCGAACGCGATCAGAGCACCGATCGCCATCAACGAGTACTTCACCCGAGGGTCCGCCAGCCTCTCCCGGGCACTGGCCTTCCCAGACTCGATGAACCGCTGCGGGTTCGCCTTGCTACCCAGCTCGTCGAGCGTTCCGGCCAACGCGGTACGAGCGTCTTCGATCTCCCGCTCGATCTCGTCGGGGTCGCGAGCCACGTTTCCTCCTCACAGCAGTGCGGACCAGGAACTCGTGCACGACCGGCACGACCGGACCGGCCGGGCGACCACCCGACGCGGCCAGCAGCGATCCTGTTTCCGACACCGTAGAGGACGCCAGTCGGGCGAGCGAACGCGCGGCGGGTGCCGGTCACGGGCACCCCGCGCGGGCGGGGACGACGGGAACGTGGTCTCGCTGACACAATCGCGCCCCCTCGTCTCACGAGAGTGATCTTTCCGTTACCCTGTGGTCCGCGTCGGAACGGCGCGCGGGGGCCGTAGCCCAATTGGCAGAGGCACACGGTTTAGGTCCGTGCCAGTGTGGGTTCGAGTCCCACCGGCCCCACAAACACCCCGAACTCCGAATCCGGTCAGTGGGACGTGGGTCCCTGGTTCACGGAGCGAGTAGCGGTTCCTCCTGGTAGGCGCGGTGCAGCAGCTCCAGGAGGCGCGGGGCTGACGGGAGCGGCACCTCTCCGATGCGGTCCACCGCCACTCCCGGAGTCCACGAGTTCATCACGACGGCCCCGGACAGCGCGGGCAGGTCGTCCAGCCGCACCTGCTGGCTCCGCTGGGGGATGCCCAACCGGTCCAGGCCCCTGCGCACGATCCCCATCGTGGTCCCACCCAGCACGTGGGCCTCCGGCCACACCACCGCCTCACCGTCCCAGAAGGCCACGTTCCAGATCGTGGCCTCGCTGAGCCGGCTCCGGCGGTCGACGAAGACGGCATCGTCGAAACCCCGCGCGACGGCCTGTCGGAGGAAGTACGTCTTGGCGACCTCACCGACGTGCTTGACGGCGGGAAGGACCCGTTCGTGATCGACGGCCATCAGCGCCAGCGGCCCGATGGGGCCGGTCGCGGGTGGGGCGGTCCGAACCAGCACCTCCAACTCCGCACCAGCACCGCCGGCGGTGAACTCGCCCGCCGGCGAGTACACCGTGGCCGTCAGCGAGAGGTCATCAGGCCCCGCCGCGAGCGCGGCGCGCAGCAGGGACCGCACCCGTTCCTCGGGCAGCGCCCGCCCGAACAGCTCCTCCGAAGCGGTCCGCAACCGATCGAGGTGCAGATCCAGACCACGCACCCGACCGCCACGTACCTGCATGGCGGTGAAATGGGCGTAGCCGGAGAAAGCGAGTGGGGCCAACTCATCGGCGGTGGCCGTCCGACCATCGCGCTGCACGACGTGAAAGGACATGGGAGGACCGTAGGATCTGCCGTCCACGTGAGGTTCAAGCGCGTATGAGGGAGATCACGTGCGGATCGGTGACCTGACGCGGCTGAGCGGAGTGAGCCCACGACTGCTGCGCTACTACGAGGAACGTGGACTCCTGACCTCGCACCGCGTGGGGCACGGACACCGGTGGTACGCCGACGACGCCCCGATCGTCGTTCATGACATCAGGGCGCTGCTCGGCGCTGGCCTGACCACGAGCGCCATCCGGGAGGTGCTGCCCTGCGCCGGGGCCGGGCCCGGCACTGGAGCGCTGTGCGGCGCCGATGTCGCGCGAACGGCTCCGGGACATCGACGACCGGCTCACCACCCCGCGACACGCGCGGACCGCACTCGCCGACCTGCTCGCCGCCACGGAGGACGCCAGCGAGGACGCCAGCGACGAACGACCGGTGGCCCCGCCCAGGGGGATCGGACCAGGCTGAACCGCGAACACCGACAGCGGAGGCGATTCCCCCTCGGTGCGCGAGCGCTGGTCGCGATCCCTCCCGGCGGAGCGCGGCGTCAGCCGAGGATGTCGAGGAAGTCGAGGACGTGGCCCGCGATGATGTCGGGAGACTCCAGGACCATGGCGTGGCTGGCCGCGACGTGCTCGACCCGCACCCGGGGGTTGGTCCGCGCCACGGAGTCGAGGTCCCGTTCGACACCTCGCCGCCACGCGGCGAGCAGGTCGGCGTACCGGTCGGCCTCGGGCAGGTCGCGGGTCGCCGTGAGGACCAGCACCGGGCACCGGGCGGCGGCGAGCGGCTCGGTGAGGTCGAGGGCGGCCATCCACGTGCGGAAGGCCGCCACCGTCCCGGGATCAGGGCGTGCCACCGTCAGCCCGTCCCGGACGGCCAGGCCACGGTCGAAGGCCTCGACGGCCCTGTCCCCGCCGGCGGTCCGGTGCTGGGCGCGGGCGACCTCGACCGCCTCCGGCTGGAGCGGCTCGGCGAGCGCCGCCGCCTGTGCCGCGAAGTCGGCGCTGAGCTCGGCCAGGCGCGCCGCCAGCTCGTCCGGGTCGATCCCCAGGTAGTGCCGTTCCTCGGTCTCGACCCCCCGGAAGCCGTCGATGTTCACCGCCCCGGCCGCCTCCGGGTGGTGGCCGGCCCAGAGCGTGGCGACGGCACCGCCGAGCGAGTGGCCCACGACGACCGGGCGCTCGGCGCCGAGGTCGGCCACGACCCGGTCGACGTCGTCCACGAGGGCCTCCCAGTCCCAGGCGCCGTCACCGGAACGGCCGTGGCAACGCAGGTCGCAGGCGACGACCCGGTGGCGGCTGGTCAACAGTGGGACGAACGCCTCCCAGTTGAGCGCGTTCCCGCCGAATCCGTGCAGCACCACGATGTCGCGGCCGGTCCGCTGGCCGCCGTGGTCCCGCACCACGAGCCTCGGTGATCCCTCGACGTGTCGTTCCTCGACCATCGTCCGCTCCTCCACCCTTGTCAACTACTTGACGGAACTCGTCAAGTAGTTGACGAGAACGTAGAATACTTGTCGCCGGCCGTCAAGTAGTTGGGCTGGCGGCCCAGCCGCGGCGCGAGCGGCGGGATCCCATCGTGGACGGAGGCGTGGTTGACCCTGGAGAACGCGCTGCGGGACCAGCTCGTCGCGCTGGTCGACGCCCGGTGCGTGGATCCGCTGGAGATCCTCCTCGAGGACGCGGACACCGCCGACGCGCTGCGACACCGGGTGCGGGAACGGGCCCCGGCCTGGGCACGGGCGATGGTCGCTGGCGACGACGCGGAAGCCATCCTCGCCATCACCCGCGTGATCGCCACCCTGTACCCCGGCGACGGCCCCTTCGACCCACCGGCGGACTGGTGGCGCACCCCGTTGGGGACGATCACCGCCCGCCGGGTGGGACACCCCAGCGCCCACGCCCTCTCCTACCCCGTCGCGGGCGCCATGCTCGGCATCAGCAGGCAGGGCGTGCACGACCTGGTGAACCGGGGCAAACTCGAGCGCCACCCCGACGGCGGTGTCACCGCCTCCTCGGTGCGCGACCGGTCGCGGGCCAACGCCCTCCCGCAAGCGCCACACCACCCGGGGAGCGGCGCGGACCGGAGCTGACCGGCCGAGTAGGTGTCGGCACGGGGAGACGGGCACCAGCCACGGGCATCCCGAGCCGCGCCCGGACGCCTTACCGGTTCAGCTGGTGGGAGACGCCAGGCGGGGGAAGAGGCGCACGGCGTTGTCCTCGAAGACGGCCCGGCGCAGTTCCCCGTCGAGCAGCGGGGTCTCGGCGAGGCGGTCCGCGAGCTCCCGGCCCAACGCGGCGGGGAAGAACGGGTAGTCACTCCCGTAGTGCAGCCGGTCCGGGTCGGCCAGCGAGAGCAGCGCACCCAACAGCTCGGGCACCGGGGCGCCGGCGAGGTCGAAGTGCAGTCGACGCATCGCGGCCCGCAGGCTCGGCGTGCTGCGCCCCTTCGGCACGGCCAACATCGGGACCAGCAGGTCCACCCGGTTCGCCAGCACCGGGAGCACCGCACCCGCGTGGGAGACGACCACCCGCAGGTCGGGGTGCCGCTCCAACACCCCGGACAACACCAGGTCCACCACCGATCTCGTGGTGTCGAAGGGGAACTCCAGCGCGGGTTGCGGGTAGCCCAGCGCCAGGTGCTCGGCGACGAAGGGCATCGCCGGGTGGACGAAGACGACCGAGCCCCGGGCCGCCACCTCGGCGTAGACGGGTTCGAGCCGCTCGTCCCCCAGGTAGAGACCGTGGTGGTTGCTCTGGAGGATCACCCCGTCGGCACCCAGGACGTCGAACGCGTGGCGCAGCTCGGCGACCGCCGGCTCCACCTCGGGTAGCGGCAGGGAGGCGAAGAACCCGAACCTGCCCGGATGCTCGCGGACCAGCCGGGCTCCCTCCTCGTTGACCCGGCGGGCGAGGTCGACCGCGCGGTCGGCGTCCCCGAAGTGGACTCCCGGGGTGGAGACGGACAGCATCGCCGTGCGCACGCCCAGCCGGTCCATCGTGCGCAACGCGAGCTGTTCGTCCCACTCCGGGAGCGAGGAGATGGCGGCCCGCCGCCCATGACCGGACTCGGCGAGCGCCTCCCGGTAGAAGTCCGGCAGGTAGTGCGCGTGCAGGTCGATTCTGCCGCCGGACATTCACGCTCCTCGTGTCGACGGGCCGGGCGCGGCGAGCCGCACCGCTTGCTGGACTATAGGCCGGCGGCGCGTCGAACGAGTGACACGAGGGATGCCGTGGACGGTCACGCGAGGCGGGCGGCGCGTGGGCGCGGCACGTCCGACCGGTCCCCACCGGGCTCCGCGTCCGGCGGAGGGGCGGACCCCCAGCACGGCGAGGCAGCTCCTCCCCCGGACGGCGACGCGGCGAGGCCCGCCCGGAGCACCGGACGGACCTCGTCGACGTGCGTGTGGTGGGTGGGCTGACCGATCCGCGTTCCACGGGAACGGCCGGCCGCCGGATCAGCAGTACAGGTTCCCGCCCGGCGTGGTGCCGAGGATCTGCGTGAAGCGCTGGTAGGTGTCGACCCGGCTCTGCACCTGGCCGGGGTTGGCGCCGTCGCACTCCAGCGCCCCGTTGATGCTGCGGATGGTCTCGCCGAAACCGTGGCCGTTGACGATGGCGTGGTGCGGGGTCATCGTGCCGGGACCGCTCTGGGTGTTCCAGTACCAGAGCGCCGTCCGCCAGGCCACCGACGCGTCGTTCTGCACCAGCCAGGGGTTACCGAGCAGGTCGAGCCCCAGGGCGTCGCCGGCCGCCTTGTAGTTGAAGTTCCAGCTCAGCTGGATCGGACCCCGCCCGTAGTAGGCGGCCTGCCCGGCCGGGCAACCGTAGGGCTGACTCCAGTCGCAGTAGTGCGGGTAGTTCGCCTCGTTCTGCTCGACGATGTGCACGAGCCCACCGGTCTCGTGGCTGGCGTTGGCCAGGAACGCGGCGGCCTCCCGCCGCCGGGTCGTCTCGTCCCCGGTGTTCGTGAAGCCGGGGTAGGAGCTGAGCGCGGCGGTCAGCCCCTGGTACGTGTAGAAGGGGTTCCGGTTGGGGAACATCTGGTTGAACTGGGCCTCGCTCACCACGAAGCCCTGCGGCGCGGCCGGTTCGGCCGTCGCCGTGCTCGTCGTCATCGGTGCGGACACCAGCAGGGCACTCACCGCCGCCACGGTGGCGACTGCCTTCACCAGGCGTGTGATGGACACGTGATCGCTCCTTCGTCCAGCGCGAAGCGCACCGGGGAACTGGGAACGCGCACGAACGCGGGCAGGGGGCGGCCGCTTCGCTTGGGGGATCGGATGGGATCGCCCCTCACTGAACCGGGTTGGTCTGAACCAGTCAATGGAGCGAACGAGTGTCAACCGGACGTCTGAGCGGAGGCGCCCTCCTGGGCCGTCCGGCCCTCGACCGGATGAACCGCGAGTCCGGACCCGCCCCGGACAGGGGGCCACGAACGGCGCACCCGCGCTCGGCGAACCGGCATCGCTCCCCCGGGCCAGCGTGATCCGTCTCCGCGTCCGAGCCGCCGGCGAGCGGCTACCGGGAACGCGGTCCTCGCCTCCGCCGCCCGACATCCTCCCGGCGCCGGAGGGCACGGCCGTAGAGCCACATGGTGTGCCGGGTCCCGCCGGCGCGGGCGTGCGCGCGTCGCACCACGAAGGTGACCAGCCCGGCCCACTCCCCCGTCGTCGTGCGCTCCCAGGCGACCAGCTCCCCGGGCACCTCCGACGCCAGGTCCAGCCCCTCGGGCACGGGCGGACGACCGGAGGTCGGCTGGTTCAGGGCCGCGCCGAGGGACACCCAGACCGGCTGGGCGGGCCGCACGGCACGGTAGGTGTCCCGGGACCACCCGGGAACCGGCGAGCCATCACGTTCGAACACGCGTTCGATACTCTCCCGTGCCGCCGCCCCACCGCAAACCTGGGGAGGAACGTCACCCCGGCAGGAACGAGGCAGCCCGGGAACGGACGCGCCCAGCCCCACCACACTTCCCCGAGCCCCAGGTCACGACCGGACACGGCGCCCGGCCGCCAGCCCCACCCCCAGGGCACGAGGGGCCAAGCCGGGGAACCGAGCGCACCACCCCGGCGCGCGGACACGTCCGACCCGACCGATCCGGTCACCCAGCGCGGTATCCCAGCGGGACGAGCACACCCAACACCCACCCGTCCGGCGGTTCACGGGAAGAACAGGCACCTCCCTCCTGTCGTGGAATACGGGCGGCCCCTGCGCCAATCCCGCCGCGGCGTTCGGGGCCGCACCACGCACCCCCGGAAGAAGTATTCACCAGGAGCCTGTTCGGAGTATGACTCGAATCATGGCGGACGCGGTTGCGGACGACAATCCCGCCCTTATACCTTCCCGAAGCCACGATGGTGGGGAGATTCATGAGGCGGTGGGAACCAGCCGTTCCACCCACCGTCGCCGGAGTTTCCGCGACCTGGACGGAAGGATCCCCCTGAGCGTCACCGCAGGCCACAGCAACCAACCACAGCCCTGTCGCCTTTCGGGGACGTTTGTCGCGAGGGAAGCACCGCTGCCCGATGTTCCCGTGCCCCGACTCGAACAGGAACGGTTGAGATCAGGCACCCCACCTCCCACACCGGGATGCGATGACGGCGACGAACGCCGACAGTGGAACCAGGAAACACCGGAATTCCTCAGCCGGCACCCGCGACTACGCTGATTCGCGGAACGAGCTGCCACGGGCACTTCACCCCGAAGTCGAGGAATCACGCCCCCACCCCCGGAAAACCCGATCCCGTTGAGGATGGCGACCGTGCCGAACGCACCCTTGGTGAAGGCCCTCGGGCTACGACGACAACGCGGCAGGACCACGGTCCTCCACGACATCGACTTCTCGGTCGGTGCCGGGGTGACCTGCCTCCTCGGCCCGAACGGGGCGGGGAAGACCACGTTGCTCGAGACGATCGTGGGCGTGCTCAGCCCCCAGGGCGGCTCGCTCCTGGTATGCGGTCAGGACGTGAGCCGCCCCTCGGGCGTGGAGGCGATCCGGGCCAGCACGGGATACCTGCCCCAGCGGTTCACCGCGCTGCCCTCCTTCTCCACCCTGGAGTTCGTCAGCTACACCGCGTGGAGCAAGGGGCTCTCCGCCCGACGGGCGCGGGAGAACGCGGCGCGGGTGCTCGGCACCGTCGGTCTCGCGGCCAGCTCGGGCACCAGGACCAGGAAACTGTCCGGCGGCATGCTGCAACGGCTGGGCATCGCCTGCGCCCTGGTGAACGAGCCGGCGCTCCTCGTCCTGGACGAGCCGACGGTCGGTCTCGACCCCGCGCAGCGAGCCTCCTTCCGCGCCCTGGTCCGCGCGGTGGGCAAGGAGACCCCGACCGTGCTCAGCACTCATCTCACCGACGACGTCGCGGCGGTGGCCGACTCGGTCCTGCTCCTCTCCGAGGGTCACGTGCGCTTCCAGGGGACGCTGGAGGAGTTCCTCGCGCCCGAGGGAGCCGACGGCTCGCGCTCGGAAGCCGTCGAAGCCGCCTACCTGCGCCGCCTCGCGATCCCCGCTGGGGGGTCGGCACATGCCTGAGGGCACGGAGCACCCGCTGTCCACCGCTGGTTCGTCCCGCGCGCGGCGCACGGCGTTCGCGCACGCCGTCCTGTTGGAGTCCCGGCGGTCCCCGGCCTGGCTGCTGGTGCCCGCCGTGGTCGGGCTCGGGCTGTTCGCGGCGTTCGCCGAGCTGACACCGGGAGTGTCGTACTGGGGCAACGCGATGGCCGCCTCGCAGGCCTCCACCATCGCGAGCGGCCCGGTGGTCAGCGGCGTCGCCGCGCTCGTCGCGAGCCGCGACCACCGGATGGGGCTCGGTTGGCTGGACGAGGTGGCGGTCCGGGGCCCGGGGTTCCGCCACGGTGCGCGACTCCTCGCCACCCTGCTCTGGGCGTGGCTCGGCCAGGGGCTGGTCCTGGCCGCCGTGTCCACCCGCATCCTCGTCGGCAACACGTGGGGCGAGCTGGAACCACTCGCGCTCCTGATCTCCCCGCTGGGTCTGTCGGCCTACGCACTGTTCGGTTATCTCGTCGGTGTCCTCCTCCCCCACGTCCTGACCGTCCCCGTCGTCGCGCTGGCCGCCTTCTCCCTCCACGCGGTCGGCTTCGCCCTCTCCCCGACGGCGGAGGCGCTCCTCCCGGCTCGGCAGCAGCTGGTCAACGTGTGGACGGCGGTGCCGGCCACCCTCCACCTCCGGTTGGTGGTCTGGTTCCTGGGGCTCGTGCTCGCGTTGCTCGCCGTCCTCGTGCTGGTGTGCCGCCTACGCGACCGCCACCGGCGTCGGCGGCCGTGGCGGCTGGCGGTCCTCGGCGCGGCGGCCGTCGTGGCGTCGCTCACCGCCATCCCGGTCCTCGCCCTGGGCGGGCGGACCACCCTCCCGGCCGAACCGCCCTTCACCCCGGTGTGCACCTGGCACGGGGAGCTGGAACTGTGCCTGCACCCGGCCTTCGACCACGCCTCGGCCGATCTCGGCGCCCGGCTCGCGGTGTTCCACGAGATGGCCGGGGACTCGCCGTTGGCCTTCGACCGGGTGGAGCACCGACCACGGGGAATGGGAGAGGCGCCGGTAGGGGAGGGCGTCGCGGTCCACCTCGACGACACCGCCGAGGGCACCCTTGTCGCCGCCGTACAGGAACTCGCGTTCAACCTGTCCGGCCTGGACGAATGCTTCCGCCCCTTCGACGAACGCGTGGAGCAGGGCGTCGAGGACCCCGACGCGGCCGCCGGCTACAACACCCTGGTGTCGACGGCGATCGCCCAACCCGGGGTCCCGGTCGCGGACGCTGGTGGGGTGTACCGGGAGGCCGCCGATTTCCTCGCCGGGTTGTCGGTCCCGGAATGGCGGGAGTGGCTGTCCCGGCACGGCGCGGCCTACCAGGGGTGTGCCCTGACCGAGGAGGCGTTCTCGCGATGAACGGCACCGACGCCTCCCGCGCCCCCGACCGTCTCGCGGAGCCGAACCCCGGCCTCCCCCGCGCGCGCCACCCCCTGCTGTCGTTCCTGATGGCGCGGAACACGGCGTGGATCGTCGGGACCGTCCTGCTCGGAGCGCTGGCCAGCGCCACCATCGGCGCGATGACCTTCGCCGTGGGTGGTTCGGTGCCGGTTCCGCTGCCGTTCGCCGTGGTGATGCCCACCCTGCTCGCCTGCGCGGTGGCCACCTGGGCCACCTCCGGGGTGCCGGCCACCGATCGCGGTGCCGTGCGTCGCCTGGCCTGGTGGACGCTCGCGCACCGACTCGGGTGCTCGGGGTTCGCCGCCCTCGCCCTGTGGTTGTCCACCCCGGAGGTGGTGGCGGACTTCGGGGGCGGGGACGCGGCGGCCGTCCTGCTGGCGTTGACCGGCCTGGCCTGGGTGCTCCAGCTGGTCCTGCCCGCTCCACTCGCGGTGCTGCCCGTGATGCTGGTCGCCGTGCCCGGGTTCGTGGGCCTGTACACACCGGCCACCGGCGGGGACACCGCGCTGGTGAACGGGCTCCTCGGGTGGTTGGTGGGCCAGGACCCCTGGGGCCACGCCTGGCTGACCTCGCTCGTCCTGTTCGGCGCCGGTCTCGCCGCCAGCTTCGCGCGCCGGGGCGTCCCGCGCCCCGCCCGCTGGTAGGGGCGCCAGCCGACCCCGGTGGCCCCGACACCGACGGTGGGTCGGGGCCGGCCCGGCCCTGGGACGACCTACCGGCGCCGTCCCCGGGACTCGCCCGTCCCGGGGACGAGCGGCTTCCCGACTTCCGCGCGGCGGCCGGGGATCCGCGAGGGGAGAGCAGGTGGTGGGTCGGACAGGCTCGCTCCCGGGAAAACGGGTACGCCCGGACTCGGGGGGCGGGGTAGCGTGCGACCGGCCCACGGCCGGGGTCCTCCCGGGCGGAACCTCGGGAAGGACGACCTGATGCGCGAACTGACCTACATCGTCGCCAGCACCCTGGACGGCGTCATCGCACCGCCGGACGGCTCGGACCCGTCGGCCCCGGGCGGGCTCTTCGACATCGACGGCGACCACCTGGGCACGCTCGTCGAGGAGTACCCGGAGTTGGTGCCCGTCCAGGCGCGGCGCGCCCTCGGCATCGACCCGCCGAACCGCACCTTCGACACGGTGCTGGAGGGCAGGGGTTCCTACGACATGGGGCTCCGGGTGGGCGTCACCAACGCGTACCCGCACCTGCGCCACCTCGTGTTCTCGCGGAGCCTGACCGAGAGCCCTGACCCCACGGTCGAGCTGGTGTCCGGCGACCCGGTGACCGTCGTCCGCGAACTCAAGCGCGAACCTGGCGCGGGCATCTGGCTCTGCGGGGGCGGGCGGCTGGCCGGTGCGCTGCTGCCGGAGATCGACCGACTCGTGATCAAGCTGAACCCGGTCGTCGCCGGCGCGGGCATCGCCCTGTTCGGTGGCGCGTTCGACCCCACGGGGTTCCGGCTGGTCGAGACGAAGGCGCACGACAGCGGCGTGCTGTTCCTGACCTACACGCGTTCCTGACCGGGCGGGGCCGCTCGGCGTTCGGCACCACCCCCAGTTGGTCCGACTCCCGGGCGCCCGCCCCGTCAGGTCGTCCTCCCGGTGCCGCTTCCCGCGCCTCGGGAGGATGTCGGCACCATCCCACTCCGCTGACGCCTTCCTCCCGCGCCCGACCCGCTGGACGCCCAGCCGTCGAATCGCGGGAGGCCGCGTCCAGCTCACGGCCCGCCTCCACGATCGATGAACGCTCATGGGAGAAGGAGACCGGCGCGATACCTTTCACCACGGGATGTGGTGCGAGGCCATCGCCTGAACCACCACGTCCACTCCCCTCGACGATGCTGACGGCGGAGGCCGAAGCCGTGTCGAACACGTCCTCGACACATCGCAGGAGCCCTCAGCGTTCCTCAGACGAAGTCGGTTGGGGATTGCCCCGATCTCCTCAGGGGGCGAGCTGCCTCGCTGGCTTCGACCTGCGAACCGCAGGGAGCGCGGTGAAGTCAGCCGTCGTCGCACGGAGTCGCAGCGGCCCTCGTGACCCAGACCAACCGGGCAGTGATGTGGCGCCCCCAGCTGAACCCGCGTAGCGCGCTCTCCGGAGATCGCAAATGCATTCGAGAGCAGCCATCCACGTCGACAACCTCCACGTGGTCGGCGAATGCGATTCCCCACGCCGCGATTCGCCCGTCCACGCGATCGCCGTACTCCTGCACCACCGCGAACACGCGCGGCGCGAACTCGGCAACCATCCCCTCCAACAGGGCGGCGAACTCGCGCTCACCGCACAACGGCGGTCGATCCTCAGGACTAGGCACAGTGCTGTCCAGCGGGTTGCGGTAGTCGGCGTCACATCGCCACTTCCCGCTGGACAGTTCGTCCTCCCTGGTCACTGCGGTCATGTTCGCCCTCCCACCTGTAGCGGATACCCCGGCCGCGCAGGACACCCGGCCGAGCGTGGCTTGAGCCACCCCGCACTCAAACTCACCTTGTAGATCTTAAATTTTGATTCAACAGAACGCGAGTCCTCCGATGGGGTGGTCTGTTGGTGTTGACCGACCGCTCGCGAGCTGGCACCTCGAAAGGCGGTTATGGATGACGGGCACACTGACCTCGACGCTGACGAAGGAGGTTGGGGTGCCCGAAACATCAAGTCCTACGGTATGGCGGCGCTGGCTGGCGCTGGAGCTCACGCGCTTGCGCCAGGAAGCTGGACTTGATCAGAAAGATGTCGCGAAAGCCCTGCGCTGCACGGTCGGCAAGGTCTCGTACTACGAGACCGCCGAACGACCTGTGGTGATCCGCGACCTCGACGAGGTCTTACTGCCGCTGTTCAACGTGCCGATGGAACGTTGGCCGGACTACGTTCAGGCCGCCAAGAACTCACGTCAGAAAGGTTGGTGGGAGAGCCACGGCTCCGACACGCTGCCGAGCTGGTTCTCCCTCTTCATCGGCCTGGAGCAGGGCGCATCGCAGGCCCGGATATACGAGGCACAGTTCATTCCCGGCCTGCTGCAAACCAGGCAGTACGCCAGCGCGCTACTTCGTCGGAGCACGGCGGAACGCGCGGAGGACGAGATCGAACGCGCCGTGCAGTTGCGCCTCAACCGTCAACGCGTGCTCTCCCGCAGCCCCGAACCTCTCCGGTTGTGGACGGTCATCGACGAGGCTGCCCTGCGCCGGGTTGTCGGCAGTCCGCAGGTCATGAGAGACCAGCTCCTCCACCTCGCTGGAGCTGCGGAGCAGCCCAAGATCACCGTGCAGGTCATTCCGTTCACACGAGGTGCCCATCCCGGCATGACCGGACCCTTCGTCGTCATCGGGTTCCCCTGGCTCACAGATCCCGGCGTCGCCTACATCGAGCACCGGTCCGGTGCGCTCTACCTGGAACAACCGCACGAGATCGAGGCGCACAACGTTGCCTTCGAGCACCTGTGCGCGCTGGCTCTCACTCCCGACGAGTCTGCGAGAATGCTTCGGGATATCGCAGAGGAGTTCGATCATGACCAGACCTGACCGGGCGCACCGGGACCGCCTCGACGGCGCGGCGTGGCGCAAGTCCAGCTTCAGCTCCGACCAGGGCGGGGCGTGCGTCGAGGTCGCTCCGCTGCACGACGGCAGGATCGCCGTGCGCAACAGCAACCATCCCGGGGGAAGCGTCGTGTTCTTCACCCCTGCTGAGATGGACGCTTGGATCAAGGGCTGCAAGACAGGCGAGTTCGACGATCTGACGGTAGGCAAGGGGTAGCGGCCGCACGATTCCACCGTGAGGCTCCTGCCGGGTCTCGCGTGCGCCAGGAACCAACGTGCGCCGGGGGGTACGCGCTGCTCTGTGAACACCGCCGGTACGACGGACACTCGGGTGCGTGGTCGGTGAGGCATGCTGACAGCGCTCTGCTTCTGCCCTTCCGGGACAATCGGCGACTGGTGGATTCACCATCGCGAGAGAGCCGGTCCGACTGTCTACGGTTCGACGCGGTCGGCGACGGGCGGCTGGCCGGTGCGCTGCTGCCGGAGATCGACCGACTCGTGATCAAGCTGAACCCCGTCGTCGCCGGCGCGGGCATCGCCCTGTTCGGTGGCGCGTTCGACCCCACGGGGTTCCGGCTGGTCGAGACGAAGGCGCACGACAGCGGCGTGCTGTTCCTGACCTACACGCGTTCCTGACCGGGCGGGGCCCGAGGACGACACGCACGGGCTTCGATGACGTGACGACGGGGCTTGGAGAACCCCAGCCCCATCGTCGCGGACCCACGGCCCGCTGAACGTCCAACGCCACCGCACAGCCGCGCGCCGGCAGGCGCGGGAATCAGCGGGTGGTGGCCCCGGCCGTCCCGGGCCGCCGCCATCCCAGGGCGGGTGCCACCTCGGTGGCGAGGAGCCGCAGGGACTCGATGAGGCGGTCAGGCGCCAGCCTGGCCGGGAACGCCTGGACGAGCAGTTCGTCGGCCAGCCCCACGGTCGGGTCCGCCGCGAGCAGTTCCGCCACCCGCTCGGCATCGCCGTACACCACGCCGTCCTGGACCAGCACCCGTTCCGGGCGGATCTCCTCGGCGGCGGGGTCCTCGGCTCGCCGCTGCCGCAGGTAGGGGCGGAGCCCGTCGAGCAGCTCAGCCCGCGCGGTCGCCGTGTCGGAGGAGACGTGGACCGTCCGGGACACCCCGATCCTCGGCGTGCCCCCGCCGAGCGGTCGCCAGGCCTCCCGGTAGGCGCGGACCAGGTCCAGTTGGCGCTCCCCCGGCGGGCGGTCCGAGTCCGGTGCGTTGCGGGCCAGGAGCAGGCCGGTGCCCTGGGCGCCCGCCCGACGCGCCCCGGACACGCTCATCGCCGCCTGCCACAAGCGCCCGGTCAGCTCGGGGCGAGGTGGGCTCAGGACGGCGCCGCCGGGCAATGGCTCACCGGCCAGCGCCGACCGCAGCTCCCCGAGCCGCTCGGCGAACTCCTCCCGACGAGCAGCGAAGTCCGCGCCCAACGCCTCGAAGGTCTCCGGCTCGGAGCCGGACCCCACACCGAGTTCCACCCGGCCGCCGGTGAGGGCGTCGAGGACGGCGGCGTCCTCAGCCACCCGCACCGGGGACTCGGTCGGCAGGGTGATCACGGCGGTGCCCAGTCGGAGCCGACTGGTCCGCTGGCCGGCCGCGGCCAGGAACACCAGCGGAGCCGGGACGCTCCCCCGGTGGGACCCGAAGTGGTGCTGGGCCACCCAACCGGTGGCGTAGCCGAACTCCTCAGCCGCCTCGAAGATCCGGAGGCCGTCCGCGTAGGCCGCGGCCGCGTCGCCCTCGCCCTCCAGCCTCGCGAAGAACCCCAGGCGGGGCCCCGATTCCGGGGCGGTGGGGGTGGGCGTTCCGGGAGTGGGCACGGGTCCGTCCTCACGCTGTTCCGGGCTGCTGTCCTTCCTCGCCACGGAACCGCCGCGACGGGGGTCCCGTGGATCCCTGACGCTACCGGGAGGAGTCCACCGGGGGCCGTGGCCGGTGACCTGCTGTCCGGAATCGACGGCCGGGCAGCACGCCCGACGACGTGTCTCCTCCCGGCCGATGGGCCCGCGGCCCGCTCGGATTCGGACGCGGTCGAACGGGGTCGGAGACCATGCCGCGCGACGGCGGCGTGCCGTTCCCGACCTCCTCGCGTTCCCGTCCTCCTCGAATCCCGGTCGAGCGCCACGACCGGGATTCGACGGCACCGGGCCGGCGCTCCGAGCACCCGTCCGGCGACTGACCAGCCTGTCGCACGCGCCGGGAGAGCCATCCGAGCTCCGCCGCCGCGCGGCCGGCTCCCGCCGCGCCGGACGTGCCGCCCCACGCGCGTCGACGGCCAGCGGCCATCACTCCGACGCCGTCGTCCGCTCCCGCGCGTCCCCGCCCGCCGCCCATCCGTCGAGTGCGCGGAACACCGCGTCCAGTTCGCGGCCCCGCGCGGTGAGCCGGTAGTCGTTCCTGGGAGCTGAGCCGTCCGCCACCCGCCGCTCCACGAGCCCTTCCTCGGTGAGGAGGACGAGGCGTTCGGACAGCACCCGCCGGGACAGCCCGGGGATGGCGGAGAGCAGGTCGACGAACCTCGCCGCACCCCGGTGGAGCACGTAGAGGATCTCGGGCACCCAGCGGCGGCCCAGGGTCGCGAGCGCGGCGGCAACGGGTCCGTCGAGGGGGTGGCCGCTGTCCTCGGTCGCGGCCGGGTGGTCCTCGGTCGGGTCGGGGCCCGAAGCCGGCTCCGGGGTGCGGGCTCCCGCACCAGCCAACACCGAAGTTACTTTTTGATACTCCCTTGGGATGGTCTGGCCCGCGTCCTCGCCGGGCCGCGCCGCCACCGACCCGCGAGCGCGGTCGGCCACCAACACCCCGATCCCGTCGAGCACCCGGGCCAGCCCGAACTCGAAGCCCTCATCGGACACCAGGGTCTTGTCCGCGGCGGAGGGATCCACCCCGACCACGCTCGCGGCCAGCGTGGGCAGGTCGCCCCCCTCGAACAGCGCCCGCAGGTCCGGCAGTCGCGACTCCCACCACGTCGCGGCGTCCACCCCGCTCGTCTCCCTCGCCCTGGCCTCGACGAGCTCGTAGAGCGCCGCGCCCTGCACGTAGTCGCCGAGGGTGACGTACACCCGGCGCGCCTCGACGGGCGACAGGCCGGCGGCGACCGCCGAAGCGGCGACCCACTCCGCCGCGGCCAGCACCTTCGGCCCCAACGGCGGCCTGGCGGTCATGGCCACGACCCCGAGCACCCACGGGTGCCGCCGGTACATCGACCGCTCCTGCCGCGCGGCGAGCTCAAGCCGGGCGCGCCAGCCCGAAGGGCCCGGCACCGGGTGGCGGATCTCGCCGAAGACCTCCTCGGTCATCAGGGCGGTCAGGGCGGCGCGGCCGGGGACGTGCCGGTAGAGCGACATCGCGCCGGCGTCCAGCTCGACGGCGAGGCGACGCATGGACAGCGCGGGCAGCCCCTCCTCGTCGGCGACCGCGATCGCGGCCCGCACTATGCGCTCCACGGTGAGCCCGGTCCTGCCGGACCGCTCCGCCGCCCGGTCGTCGTCCTCCGCCACCCCGCCATCATGCCCGCCGCGCGGATGTGCGTATCCTCACCCAAGACCATGAGTACACCGTACGCATCTGGGAGGGTTCAGTGTCCGAGACGATCACCGTGTGGCGGGCCGGGCGGGACGACATCGCCGGAGCGGCGGCGGCCTTCGCCGCCGCCAGCGAGGGCGAGGCCGTGATCACCTGGGTCATCCCCGACCAGGACGAGCGGCGGGAACGCATCGTGCGCGACCCCGAGGCGGCCGAGCCGTGGATCGGGGCCGTCGTCGCGACGGGGGAGGTCGTCGTGGCGGGAACCAGACCGGACGAAATCACCGGCGTCTCCCTGTGGGAGGACACCGACCCCACCTCGACGACCGGTGACCGGTCGATGGCCGCCGCGAGCCAGGACGAGGCGGACGCGGCCGTGGCGGCGGCCTTCGAAGCGGTCTACGGCCCCCACGCGCCACGGATGGCGACGGTGCGGCGGATGACCGAGGAGCGGCACCCCGCCGGAGAACCGCACTGGTACCTCCAGCAGATGGGGGTGCGACCGGATCACCGGGGACGGGGCGTGGGCGGAGCGCTGCTGCGCCACCAGCTCGCCAGGATCGACGAGGCGGGTCGGCCCGCCTACCTGGAGGCGAGTTCACCCCGGGCCGCCGCCCTCTACGAGCGGCACGGCTTCCGCGCGCTGGGCGAGCCGATCGTCCTGCCCGAGGAGGGCCCACGACTGCGTCCGATGTGGCCTCCGGTCGGCGGCTAGGGGACCTTTCCGGGCAGAGCGTCCGCTGCCGACGACGGCCGCGACGTCGTCCGCCCGTCGCGGTCTCGAGCTCGACGCGCACCACCGCCACGCTCGCCCGCGAGGGTCGTTGCCCACTGGCCGCCGGGAGACGACCCGTACCGCTCCACCCGGCCCTGACATGGCGAAACCCCGGCCGAGGCCGGGGCTTCTGGTGACGTAGGTTACTCCGCCAGCCCAGCCGAGGCCAGAGGAATTGTGTGGAATTCTGTTGCGAACCGATTCAGACCCCGATCGGCGGCGGACGGGGTAGGCGGTCGGGCCGCTCGCGACGACATCTCGGGCGCGGAACTCTCAGGAACGCGGGCTGGAGCGCCTTCCGGCGAGAGGTGCCCACACCGGACAGCGAGCGCGGGGATCAGCGTCTCGCGCTGGTCCGAGGCCGCGAGCACCACGCCGGAGGAAGTCCACCGATCGCCGCTCACTCCAACCATGCCGCGACCCACGCGCGCGGAAGGCCCACGAGCCGGTGCGCGCGCTGGAACGATCTGGGGAGGAACACCACCATGACAACCACCACCACTCCGTCCGAACGCGGTCCGGTGAAGGCCGGCGAACGCGTCCTCGCGCCTGATCTGGCCCGAGGCTGCATGTTGCTGCTCATCGTGCTCGCCAACACCGTCTTCTACCTGTGGGGATCCGAGCGGAGCCCCGGCAGCGCGCATCCGGTCGACGGCTCCGTCGCCGACAAGATCACCCAGGTGGTGCTCGTCGCCGGGGTCGACATGCGCTCCTACCCGATGTTCGCGTTCCTCTTCGGCTACGGCATCGTGCAGCTGCTGAGCCGCCAACTGGCCACCGGCACGCAGGAACGCGACGCGCGGGCGCTGCTGCGGCGGCGGCACCTGTGGCTGCTGGTCTTCGGCGTGGCGCACGCGGCCCTGCTGTGGATGGGCGACATCCTCGCCGCCTACGGCATGACGGGCCTGATCCTCTGCTGGTTGTTCCTCCGCCGGTCCGACCGGGTGCTGCTGGTCTGGTCGGCCGTGCTCAGCGGGCTGGTCCTCACGCTGTCGTTGGCGCTCGTCGTCCTCGCGGCCCTCGCACCCGAGGGCACGGCCGGGGGAGCCCCCCTGGACTACGTACCGTTCCTGACGAGCAACACTAGTGAGACGAGCTACCTCGCCAGCATCCCGGGCCGGCTGCCGGCGTGGCTGTACCTGGTCGTCATTCAGGGCTTCGTCCTGCTCGTCCTGCCCGTGTCGATGTTGCTCGGCTTCTGGGCCGCCCGCCGCCGGGTGCTGGAGGAGCCGGGCCAGCACCTCCGCCTGCTGCGGGCGACCGCCGTGGTCGGCCTCGGCGGCGGTGTGCTCCTGGGAGGCCTGCCCTACGCGCTCGCGCGGGTCGACGTGCTGTCCGTCTCCACGTTGATGAAGGAGGCGCTGAGCCTGACGCACATGACCAGTGGCCTGTTCGGCGGGGTTGGTTACGTCGCCGTGTTCGCGCTGGTCTCGCACCGCATCTCCCGGCGGGGCGGGGTGGGCCGGATCGGGGGAGCCATCGTCGCCACCGGACGCAGGTCCCTGTCGGCGTACCTGGCGCAGTCCGTGCTCTGCGCCCCACTGCTCGCCGCCTGGGGCCTCGGCTGGGGCGCCTCGTTCGGCAGCGCTCAGATGGCGCTGTTCGCCATCGGTGTCTGGCTGCTGACGGTCGTGGCCAGCGCCCTGCTGGAACGCGCCGGCCGTCGCGGCCCGGCGGAGGTGGTGTTGCGCGGCCTGACCTACCGGTCGCGGGGGAGGGCGGCCGCGCCGGCCGCCAGTCGTTCCCAGGACGGGCCGACGGAACGCGTGACCACCTGAGCCCCGACGTCGGGCCCGGCCTCGCGGTCCGGGCCCGACGAGGCCCGCCGAGGCGCACGCCCCGAGGCGCGGGGAGTTCAGCTCCGCCGGGGAGCGTGCCCCGCCGCGAGGACCGGGTCGAGGTGGGCCGGCCCGGTCGGGAAGTCGGCGACGGCCAGTCCCACCAGCGCCTCGCAGTCCCGCCGCCCGCACTCGCAGTCGAAGCGGGCCACCATCGTGGTGGCGTCGCCGGTGGTCCACGGCCGTGCCAGGTAGGCGAGGTGTTGGCGGACGACGTCCAGGTTGGCCAGTCGGAGCAGGGACACCCGGCCGGCGCGGTCCCGGACGACGGGCCCGGCGGCGAGGGCGGCGGCGAACCGCTCCTCGACTTCGGAGACCACCCGCCGGAGGGGCGCTCCCCGACCGGTGTGGACGACCGGCGCGCCCCGCCCGTGGACCTCGTCCTCGATCCGCTCCGCGAGCAGTTCGTAGAACCTGAGCACCGGTCGGCTCAGGTCCCGGTCCCGGAGGCGCCGGCGCCGTTCCGCCGCGTCGGGCAGCAGCCACACCGCGGTGGCGTCCGGCCCGACCACCCCGGGGGTGATGATGGTGCCCTCGACGACGGTGAGTGGTTCGGGGGGCAGGGACCGCACGTCCTCGACCACCATCGGCCCCCGCTCGTGGTGCAGCGACCGGGCCACCAGCACCTCGGGCGGCGCGGACCACCGGCGCTCGACGGAGAGGCGTTCGAAGTCGAGCGCGGCGGGCACGCCGGCACGCAGGGCGCGGTCGCGGTGCTCCCAGGTGCGGGTGTCGCTCGCGTACACGCGGAGCCCGTGCCGGCGGGCGAGCAGCCGGGCCACCGAGCTCTTCCCGGCTCCGGGCGGACCGCCGATCCACACCACGGGAGGCGTCACGCCAGGCCTCCCACCCGGGTCCGCCCGCCCGTCGCGAGGTCGCCGGGCAGGTGGCCAGCAGCGGGAGACGCGCGTACCCGGTCACCTCGCTGCGACGACGTGCCGCCGGGAGCCGGTGTCCCGCTCCCCCGGGGTGCCGGGCACCCCGTGCCGGCTCGGGCACCCCACCGCTGCCTCCTGGTCTCCGGCGACGACGAGCCCGGGCGGGCGGCCCGGCGGATCAGCCACGCCACAGCCGGGACAACGCGGGGTTCACCAGGTCCGGCCGCTCCTGGTGCGGCCAGTGGCTGGCGCCTGGCACCCGCAGCAGCTCGGCGCCCAGCAGGTCGGCGGTCACCCGCGCGCAGGCCATGATGGGGCGGCCCCCGTGCTCCCGGTAGTCGTCGGCGGCGTTCTCCCAGGTCCCGGTGATCACCAGCGTGGGGCGCGGGGCGTTCGCCACGGCTTCGGAGGTGATCGGCGTGTCCCAGGCCGGTCGTTCGGCGAGCGCGGTCCTGGTCGCCCGGACGTGCCGCTCGGTGATCTCGGGAACGGGGAGACCGGCGGACCGGTAGTTGAGGCGGACCAGTTCCTCGGCGTCGATCGTCGGCGGGACCGCGTCCAGGGCCGCCCGGTTGCGTGCGATGGCAGCCGCGACGACGGGGTCGCGCGGGGCGAGCTGGAAGCACGCGGGTTCGATGAGGGTGAGGCTGCGGACCCTGTCCGGCCTGGCTGCCGTGGCCAGCAGCGCGACGACGGCGCCCGAGGAGTGCCCCACGAGGTGGGCGCCGTCGTCGAGCAGCTCGCCGATGTCGATGGCGTCCTCATGCGGATCGCTGCGGGCCGTGTCGGGGCTCGCGCCGTAGCCACGCCGGTCGGGCACCACCAGCTGGTGGTCGGCGGCCAACGGCCGTTGGGCGGCGAACCCGAACGTGGCCGCGCCCCAGGTCCCCGAGCCGTGCACCAGGACGACGCGCGGACCGGCGGTGCCCCACGACGTGACGGACAGCGGTGCCGGCGCCATCCGTCCAGTGTGGCGGAACGGGGAGGCCGGTGCCAGGGTCAGATCTCCCACACCTCGTAGCCGTCCAGCTGGCGTCCCCTCGCCGGCCCGTGGTGCCGGAAGTGCCCGAGGCCGTGGTGTGCCCGGTGGTGGTGCCGGTGGGCACGTCGACGACCCAGCGCCACCAGCACGAGCAGCGCGGCGGCCGTCCACCCGAGGGTGGCGCCTGGCCGCTTGCGGATCGCCTCCCGGCCCCGGTCGAGCTGCCGGGCCACCTGGGGCGGGGCCTTCTCGGTGAGTCGCGCGGCGGCCTGGTCGAGCGAGTGGAGCTTCTCCTCGGTCAGGTCCGAGACCTTGCCCCGCACGTCGAACTTGTCCACGAGGTCGGCCACGGTGTCGGCGAGTTCGTGCTCGGTGGCCTCGATGTCGCGCCGCAGTTCCTCGTCGGCCCAGCTCCCACGGGTCGCGGTGTGCCGGCCGCCGTGCTGCCTGTCTCCGTTCCGGTGGCTCATGTCCTCACCGCCCCGTCCGCGACTTGATGGTGTCCACCGTGTCCCGCATGTTGGCGACCGTCTGTTCGGGCACGACCGGGGTCACCTTGCGGAACTCGCGACGGCCGACCAGCGACATCACGCCGGCGGCCGCGAGCAGCGCGGCACCCGTCACCAGCGCCGCCAGCCAGCCCGGCCACACCAGCGCCAGCGCGAGGACCACGCACAGCACGAGCGCGCCCCCGCCGTAGAGGGCGAAGACCGCCGCTCCGCCGAACATGCCGCCGCCCATGGTGGCGTGGCGGCGTTTGCCGGAGAACTCCCGCATCGCCAGTCGCATCTCGCCGCGGATCAGGTGCCGGGTCTGTTCGAAGGCGTCGTGCACCAGCTGCGAGGTGTTGCGCTCCCGGTGCCGTTCGTCCTCCATCGACCGGACGTCGAATTGCTCAGCCATCGTCTCGCGCTCCGATTCCTTGGGACCACGTGCCGTCGGGCTACCCGACAGGTCGGCGCCGAAACCGCTCCCCGCTCCGGCCGACGGGATTCACCACCCTCCCCGGGTGGGATCGGCCGGATGCCTCCCCTGGTCATCAGGGGTGCGCAGGGACAGGTGGCGCGGCCTCGTCCCGGCGCGGAGCCAGCGGTGGCGTGGGCGGGGACCCGGTGCGAGGACGTCAGGGCGGGGCCGCCGGTGCTGCCCTCGACCGGTGCCCGGGCCGCAAGGTGCCGTCCCCGCTCGGGGCGGCCCCCCGCACCGGCCGCGGCGGTGGCGGAGACCGGGACTGGTGGTCGCCACCGCCGCGGGGGCGGCGACCACCTCCTCCGGCCGGCGGTCCCGTCGACGGTGGCCTCGCGGGACACTGGGTCGACCCCGCGAACCGCCCGGTCAGGCCGCCGACGACCGGCCACGTGACCGCCCGGGCCGTGACCGCGCCCTGTCACCACCCGTTCACCCGGCAGCACTAGCGTTCGCGGCCACGACGCGACGGTTCTCGGGTGGGAGGCAACAGTGCCGTACGACGCCGCCGCCCGCTCGGACCCGTTCGCCCGGCGGGCTCGGGCCCGGGCCCGAGCCCGGTACCGCTCGGTGTGGGGAACCGGGATCGCACTCGCCGGGGTGTTCGGCAGCGCGGTGTTGATGCGCCTCGCCGTCCTGCCCACCGGTGTGGGGCTTCCGGGCCTGCCCGTGGCGCACGCCGCGTTCCCCGCCACCGGGTTGGCCGTGCTGGGTGCGGTGGTGATCGCCGCCCTGGTCGGGGTCGCCCTCGACCGGGTCCTCTCCCCCGTTGGCAGCCCGTGCTGGTGGGGAGGCGCGACGACGGTGGCCTGGGGCTACTGGGGTGGGCTGGTGTGGCCGGCATCCGCGACCGAGCCAGCCGCGCGGCTGGCTCCCGGTCCGCCGCCCTGGCTCCCCTGGGCCGTGCTGGCGGTCGCGTTGGCGTCCTCGCTGGTCGCGGTCCGGGCACTGAGGGCCGCCGTGGCCGAGGACCGGCGCGTGCTGGCGCTGCTGGAAAGCGGCCGGCGGTCGGTGGGGACCGTCCTCGACCTGGAGGCGATACCGGCGTCGGGCCTGACGGGACCGGCCAGGGAACGCCTGCTGCTCCACATCGGTTTCCGGGACGGCAGCCGGGCGGTCGTCTCCCGGGTCCGGCTCGACCCGCGACCCGGCCTGGCCCCGCGCGTGGGCGACCGGCTGGATCTCTGGTACCGGCCCGCCGCCGTCCTCGTGGCACCCGACCCCCAGGAGCCGGCGCGGCTGGACGACCGGCACCTGGTGGTACGCGCCCGGAAGCCCACCGTCGACTTCTGAACCGGCCGGGCGCGGCCGACCCCGGGGAGGACTGGCCCACGCCGGTGACGGCCGAGTGCCGCCGGCGGAGTGGCACCGGCGGCACTCGGGCACGGGCAGGGGGGTGGGTACTGACGGCCGATCGGCCGGCGGGGCCGACCGGGGTGGCATTCCGGGGTTCGACGCGGGGAACGGGGGCCGAGGTCGCCGCCGTCCGCGAGGGCGCTCAGCGACCAGCCGCGCGCGGCCCCATCACCGCCCGAGGAGGGTGGGGCGGCGGAGGCCGAGGGTGGTGCTCATCCGCCTGGCCATCACCCTGGCGTCGGAACCGACACCCACGATGCTGTCCGACCCCAGGGTCCGCTGGTCCTCCACTCCCAGGTACGCCAGCCGCTGGTGGGTGGTGGACCACCCGTTGACCTGCCGGGGACGGCCCTCGCCGTCCAGGGCGCCGAGGCCGCGCAGGTAGCCGAAGTCCGGCCTGAACCCGGTGGCCAACACGATCACGTCCACGCGTTCCCGCAGCCCGTTGGGCCACACCACCTCGTCACCCTCCACCCGGTCGAACATCCGGCGGTGGTCGGGACGACCGGCTGCCACCGCCTGCTGGTAGCGGCCGACGTCGAGGACGGGCGCTCGGCCTCCCCGTCGGATCACCCGGAACTGGGGCACGGTGTCGATCCCGAGCACGCGCAGCCAGAAGTGCAGGTCACGGCCCGCGACGAACTGGGGTGCCCACTTGATCGTCCCTCGGCTGGCGAGGGTCACGACGGCGTGCTCCGCGAGTTCCACGGCGATCTGCACCGCCGAGTTCCCGCCGCCGACGACCACCACCCGGAGTCCCGCCCAGTCGTCGGGACGCCGGTACTCGGAGCTGTGGCGGAGGACGCCGGTGAAGGTGTCCAACCCGGGCAGGGCCGGCCGGTGGGGGCGGCCGAAGCTGCCGGTGGCGGCCACCACCGAGGGCGCGCGCACCACCTGGCCGTCCGCCAGGTGCGCGGCGAAACCGTCGGGGGTGGCGCTCACGTCGAGCACCCGGTTGCCGGTGCGGATGTCGACGTCGAGGAGGCGGGAGTACCGGCGGAGGTAGGCGACGTGTTCCTCCCGGGTCGGGTACCGGTCGGGGTCGCCGCCGCAGGGGAGACCGGGGAGGGAGCTGTACCGGGCGGGGGTGAACAGGGTGAGGCTGTCGTAGTAGGACGGCCAGGAACCAACCGCTTCGGGGCCGGCCTCGAGCACCACGGGGCGGAGTCCCCTGGCGCGGAGGGCCTGGGCACCGGCCAGGCCGGCCTGTCCACCACCGATGATCAGCGTATGGGCATCGGACATCCACCGATCGTAGGAAGGTCGGTGCCCGCGTCGCGGGCCGGACGGCCGGGAACGCGGCCACGACCAGGCCCGGCATAAGCGCCGCATTGGACGGGTTGCACCGCGCGGTACCCACCACGTCCACCTTCACCCGTACAGGGTAATCCTTTAGGATAGCCTCGCCTAATGTCCCCGTAGGGCGAAGGGAAACCCATGCCTGCCCCGCACCGCACCCACCGCCGCTCCCCTCGCGGGACCGGCGGGGAGGGTCCCGCTCGTCGGTCGTGGCGAGGGCGGCACGGCGACGTTCCCCGCACCGGCACCGGGCACCCGGGCACCGCACCGGCGCACCCCGGCCCGCCGCGCGTCCTGGGTGGCGCGGCTGACCGCGACGCGGCGCGGCACGCCTGACCAGCACCGGCTGGCCGCGCCCATCACCCCCACGTCAGGCGGGCCTCCCGGCCGGCCTCCTCTCCGGAAGGGAACACCCCAGCATGGCGGCAGCAGGAGCCGAGGGCGGACCGGTGGTCCCGGCCGCCAGCGCGGTGGCGTCGCGGGGCGGGACGCCCCGATGAACCCCGCCGACCAGGACCTCGCGCCGGCCGGCCCCGCCGGCTCGCTCCGCACCGCCGACCCGGCCGCGCGAACCACCACCGGGCGGCGCGGCCCGCGCCGACGGCTCGCGGCCGGATTGGTGGTGCTGGCCGTCCTGCTGGTCGCGGCCGCCGTGGCCAGCCTCGTCGTCGGCACCAGGCCCATCCCGTTCGGGATCGTGCTCGACGCCCTCCGCGACGTCGACCCCACCAATCCGGACCACCTGGTCATCTGGGAACTGCGGCTGCCCCGGACCCTGGTGGGGCTCCTGGTCGGCGGCGCGCTCGGCCTCGCCGGCGCCGTCATGCAGGGCGTCGCCAGGAACCCGCTGGCCGACCCCGGGATCCTGGGTGTCAACGCCGGCGCCTCCTTCTTCGTCGTGGTCGCGATCAGCCTGCTCGGCGTGACCACCCTGACGGGGTACGTGTGGTTCGGTTTCCTGGGGGCGGCGCTCGCCACCGCCGTGGTGTACGGGATCGCGGCGGCCGGCCGGGAGGGCGCGACCCCGGTGAAGCTCGCGCTCGCCGGCGCGGCGGTCAGCGCGGCCCTGACCTCGCTGACCACCGCCGTCCTGCTGACCGACGTGGACACCTTCGACCAGTTCCGCTTCTGGCAGGTGGGCTCGCTGGCCGGCCGGGATCTCACGATCTTCTGGCAGGTGCTGCCGTTCCTCCTGGTCGGAGTGGTCCTCGCCCTGTGCTGCGGCCGAGTGCTCAACACGCTCTCCCTCGGCGACGACGTCGCCAGGGCCCTGGGGCAGCGGGTGGCCCTCTCCCGGGGGTTGGCCGGCCTCGCCGTGGTGGTCCTCTGCGGGGCGGCGACGGCCGCCGCCGGCCCCATCGCGTTCATCGGGCTGACCATCCCGCACATCGCCCGCGCGATCACCGGCCCCGACCACCGGTGGGTGCTGCCCTACTCGATGATGTTGGCGCCGGTGCTGTTGCTGGTCGCCGACGTCCTCGGTCGTGTCATCGCCCGGCCCGGCGAAGTCCAGGTCGGCATCGTCACCGCCGTGATCGGAGCGCCGTTCTTCATCGCGCTCGTCCGCCGCAGCCGAGTCGCGGAGCTCTGATCCGAGGATGACGAAGAGCCTCCCGACACCCGCTCTGGACCGCGACGCCCTGGTCGGCACCGGAGACGGCGCGGACCTGCTCCGGGCCCGGCGGGTGGTGTCCGCCGCCCGCCTCCGGCGCGGTGGCCGCGCCACCGCCGTCACCCTGGTCCTCGCCGTCGCCGTCGTCCTCGTCTTCGGGGTGTCGCTGTCCCTCGGCGAGTTCCCGATCCCCCTCCGGGACGTCGCGGCCTCCCTGGTGGGCCTGGCCGATCCCGCGACCGAGTTCGTCGTCCGTGACCTGCGGCTGCCCCGAGCGCTGGTCGGGATCCTGGTCGGGGCGGCGTTCGGGCTGTCGGGCGCGCTGTTCCAGAGCATGGTGCGCAACCCGTTGGCGAGCCCGGACATCATCGGCATCACCTCCGGGGCGTCGGCGGCGGCGGTGTTCGGCATCGTCGTGCTGGGGTTGGGCGGTGTCGCCGTGTCCGTCAGCGCGTTGGCCGGCGCGATGCTCACCGCGCTGGCCATCTACCTGTTGGCCTGGCGGCGCGGTGTCAGCGGCTACCGGCTCGTCCTGGTCGGCATCGGCACCGCCGCGATCCTCAACAGCGCGGTGTCCTACCTGATGACCCGGTCGCGGGTGGACACCGCGCAGCAGGCGCTGGCCTGGATGACCGGCAGCCTCAACGCCCGCACCTGGGACCACGTCGTCCCGCTGACGATCGGCATGGCGGTGCTGCTGCCGCTCGTGGTCGCCCTCTCCCGCCCGCTGCGCGCCCTCCAGCTCGGCGACGCCGCCGCCACCAGCCTCGGGGTGGGGGTCGAACGGTCCCGGCTCGGGCTGGTCCTCGTCGCCGTGGCCCTGGCGGGGGTGGCCACCGCCGCCGCCGGCCCGGTGGCCTTCGTGGCGTTCCTGTCCGCCCCGATCGCCCGCCGGTTGACCCGGGGCGCCGGCCTGGCGCTGCTGCCCGCCGCCCTGGTCGGGGCGCTGGTGGTCGGCCTGGGCGATGTGGTGGGTCAGCACCTGGTCAGCGGGGCGCAGTTCCCCGTGGGCGTGGTGACCGGCGCGGTGGGCGCCCCGTACCTGTTGTGGCTGTTAGCCGTGTCGAACCGTGTCGGGCGCGGTGGATGAGGAGTGCGTGATGACTGACCGCCACAGCCTGCGGGCGGAGGACCTGCGGCTCGGCTACGGCAACCGGGAGGTGGTGCGCGGGCTGTCCGTCGACATCCCCCCGGGACGGGTGACGGTGATCGTCGGCGCCAACGCCTGCGGCAAGTCCACCCTGTTGCGGGGGCTCGCCCGGCTGCTGGCGCCGAGCGGGGGAACGATCCACCTCGACGGCAGGGACATCAACGGCATGCCCACCAAGGCCGTCGCCGCCGTCCTCGGCCTGCTGCCCCAGACGCCGACCGCACCCGAGGGCATCCGGGTCGCCGACCTGGTGGGCCGGGGCCGCTACCCGCACCAGGGCTGGTTCCGGCAGTGGAGCCAGGGCGACGACGAAGCCGTGGCGGAGGCGTTGCTGGCCACCGGGACCCTCGACCTCGCCAACCGGCCGGTCGACGAGCTCTCCGGTGGGCAGCGGCAACGGGTGTGGATCGCGATGGCCCTGGCCCAGCGGACCGACCTGCTGTTGCTCGACGAACCCACCACCTACCTCGACGTCAACCACCAGGTGGAGGTCCTGGACCTGCTCACCGACCTCAACCGGCGGCGGGGCAGCACGGTGGTCCTGGTGCTCCACGACCTGAACCTGGCCTGCCGCTACGCCGACCACCTCATCGCCATGAAGGACGGGCTGATCGTCACCCAAGGGGCCCCGGGCGAGGTGGTCACCGAGGAGGTGGTGGCGGACGTGTTCGGGATGGCCTCCCGCGTCGTCCCCGACCCGGTGTCGGGAACACCGATGATCGTGCCCATCGGCCGGCACCACGTCACCGCCGCGCCCCCGGTCCCGGTGGCCGGCGGCGGGAATCCCGGGCACGGTGGTTGAGGTGGGCCGGGACCACCTCCGCGCCGAGGTCGTCGCGGTGGACCGCGTCGGCCCCCGCGTCGTCCGGGTCACCTTCGGCGGACCGGAGCTGGCCGGGTTCGGCAGCGTCGGAACCCCTGACGAATGGTTCCGACTCGTGGTGCCCTCGACCGCCGCGCACGGCGGGGACCCGGAGCCGGCCGGCGGTGCCCCCGCCTACCGGGCCGAGGAGTTCGGCCGCTGGTACACGGTGCGGCGGTGGGACGCCGAGACCGCGTTGCTGACCGTGGACCTCGTGCTGCACGGACGGGGAGTCGCCGCTGCCTGGGCCGGCTCCGCCGCCGTCGGCGACGTCGCGTGGGTCGGGCAGCCGCGAGGCTCCTACGTCCCGCCACCGCCCGGGGTGCCGGTGGTCCTCGCCGGTGACCTGACCTCGCTGCCCGCCCTCACCCGGATCGTGTCGTCCCTGCCCGAGGCGACCCCGACGCGGGTGGTCGTGGAGGTGGGTGGCGCCGCCGACGAACAGCCCCTCGACGGGCCGGCCGACCTGGAGGTCCGCTGGCTGCGCAACCCCCGTTTCGGACGCGCGGGGAGCCTGCTGCCCGCCGCGCTGCGGGAACACCTCCCGGCGGGATTCGATCCGAGGTCCTGCCGCTACTGGATGGCCGGCGAGGCCACCGCGGCCCGGCTCGTCCGGCACCACCTGCGCCACGAGCTGCGCGTGCCCGACGGGCAGCACCACGCCGTCGGCTACTGGCGGCTGGACGGGGAGGAGTGGAACCGCCGGTTCGCGGCGTCCGGCATCGACATCGGCGCCATCTGGGACGCGGGACAGCGCGCCGGCCGCACCCAGGAGGAGATCGTGGACGACATCCACGCGCGACTCGTCGACGCGGGGCTGTGATCCGGCTCTCGCGGCCCCTTCGGTGGTGCCGCCCCCGTGTCAATCACCCACGAAAGCGTGACACCGTTCCTCACGCCGCGTTCCCGGGCCCGGAGCCCGGCGGGGAGAGGCGGCGCGATCACCCGATCAGGGGACGACCTTCCAAGGAGAAGAGGAACAGCGATGGACAGCAGCGGTGACGGGCCGGGCCCCGTCCCCCCGGCGCCCGAGCCTCGCCGGGGCGGTGGTCGTCCGCTCACCGCGAACCGGGTGTTGTGGCGCGCCCTGGCACGACACCGGTTACGCCTGACCGGCGGCATCCTCGGGCTGTCCGGCCACCAGGCAGCCGAGACGCTGGTCCCCGTCGCGATCGGGATCATCATCGACCGGGCGGTGGCGACCGGGGACCCGGGGGCACTGGGCCTGTCCGTGCTCGGGCTGGCCGCCTTGTTCACCGTGCTCGCCCTGTCCTGGCGGCTGGGCGCCCGGTCGCTGTTCGGCGCGATCCAGCAGGAGAACCACCTGTTGCGCGTGGAGACCGCCGGACGTGCCCTCGACCCCAGGGGGCAGCGCTCCGGGCTGGCCACCGGGGAGCTGCTCAGCGTCGCCACCTCGGACGCCGAACGCACCTCCGACGTCCTGCGTGACGTGCCCAGCTTCTTCTCCGGTCTGGTGGCCCTGGGCATCTCGGCGTTCGTCCTGCTGCGGATCGACGTCCCGCTCGGGCTCGGCGTGCTCGTCGGGGTGCCGGTGCTGGTCGTCCTGCTCCAACTGCTCGGCCCCCTGCTGACCCGCAGGGCCGGGGAGAAGCAGGCGGCCACGGCGCGAACCGCCGCGCTCGCCACCGACCTGGTGCGCGGCGTGCGCGCCCTCCGGGGCATCGGCGGCGAACCGAGCGCCGTGCGCCGGTACCGCGAGTCCAGTGACGACGCGCTCCGCCGCACGCTGCGGGCGGCCACCCCGCTGGGGGCGCACCGGGGCGCGACCACGGCGGCCAGCGGGCTGCTGCTGGCCGTGGTGGCCGGGTTCGCCGGTTGGCTCGCCGTGGACGGCCAGATCACCATCGGCGAGCTGATCACCGTGGTGGGGCTGGCCCAGTTCATCGCCGAACCGGTGCAACTGCTCGGGATCTGCGGGCAGGGCATCGCCGTGTCCAGGGCCTCCGCCGCCCGGCTGGTCACCCTCCTCACCGCGCCGCCCGTGGTGCGGCCGGGCTCCGCCCGGCTCCACGGGTTCCGGGAGCTGCGGTTCGACGGCGTCGCGCACGGCTCGCTGCGGTCACTGGACCTCACCGTGCGGGCCGGCGAGTTCGTCGGGGTCGTCGTGGACGACCCGAGGGACGCCGATGCGCTGCTGGCCCTGCTGTCCGGGCGGGTTCCGGCCGCCGACCACGAGGGGGAGCTGGTGGTCGACGGCGTCGCCGTGTCCGAGGTGGACATCGACGAACTGCGGCGGACGGTGCTGGTGGAGACCCACCACGTCACGCTCTTCGAGGGGACCCTCCGGGACGCGGTCACCTCCGGCCGCGAGGTCTCCGCCACCGGCCTGGAGCGCGCGTTGCGGGCCGCGGCCGCCGACGAGGTGGTGGCCACCCAGGCCGAGGGGCTGGACACCGAGGTCCTGGACCGGGGGGCCTCGCTGTCCGGCGGGCAGCGGCAACGGATCGCCCTGGCCAGGGCACTGCTGGCGGACCCGCCGGTCCTGGTGCTCCACGACCCCACCACTGCGGTGGACGCGGTCACCGAGGAGGTCATCGCCCTCGGCGTGGCCGAGCTGCGCCACCCCGCCACCCACCCTCCCGGTGCCGACGACCCCGACGCGGGCGGTCGGGACGAACGACCGGCGGGCGGTGACGGGGAGGGCCCGCCAGCGGGCGGCCCGAGGACGACGCTGCTCATCACCAGCAGTCCGGCGCTGCTGGCCCGGGCCGACCGGGTGGTGGTCCTCACCGACGGAGTGGTGCGCGCCGAGGGCACCCACGCCGACCTGGCGGCCACCGACGAGACCTACCAGCGGGGAGTACTGCGATGAGCGCGGAGGCGGGGACCGGCGGCCGCCGCCGGCGGAGGCGTTCGGCGGCGGCGGCCGCCGAGTTCGACACGGCGACCTCGGCGGCCGACCGCCTCCCGGTCGCGACACCGCGCCAGGTCTGGCGGGTGCTGCGGGGCGAACTGGCCCGCCAGCCGTGGACGACGAGCGCCGCGTTGGGCGCCTGCCTGCTCGGCAACGCCTTCGGTCTGGTGGCCCCCTGGGTGCTCGGCGACCTGGTCGACACCATCGCGGCTGGCGGTCCGGACGCCGACGGGTCCGCCGTGCTGTGGACGGTCGCGCTCATCGCCGGTGCGGCGCTGCTGGGTGGCCTGCTCACCGGGGTGGCCACCGCGCTGATCGCCCGTGCCGGCGAGACGGTGCTGGCCCGGCTGCGGGAACGTGTCGTGGACCGCGCCCTGCACCTGCCCACCACCACCCTGGAACGGGTGGGCAGCGGGGACCTGCTCTCCCGGGTGGGCGACGACGTGTCGATCGTCGGCCGGATCGTGACCAACCAGGCGGCGGTGCTGATCTCGGCGTTCTTCACGGTCGTCCTGACGGTGGGTGGCCTGCTCACCCTGGACTGGCGGCTCGGGCTGGCCGGCATGGTGACCCTCCCGATGTACGTGTTGTCACTGCGCTGGTACCTGCCGCGTTCCGGCCCCGGTTACGCGGCGGAACGGGTGGCCATCGGGGAGAGGTCACAGGCCCTGGTCAGTTCCCTGCACGGGGTGGACGCGGTGCACGCGCACCGGCTGGGCGAGGCCCGGATGGGGTTGGTCACCGACCGCTCCGCGCGGTCCCGGGACATCTCGGTCCGGGTGTTCCGGCTGTTCACCCGGTTCGCCTCCGGCGCCAACCGCGCGGAGTGCGTGGGACTCGTGGCGATCGTCGTCACCGGGTTCCTCCTCGTCAGGGCCGACATCGTGACGGTCGGCGCGACCACGGCGGCGGCCCTGTACTTCCACCGGCTGTTCTCCCCGCTCGGCGCGTTGCTGTTGTCCTTCGACGAGGTGCAGTCGGCGGGGGCGAGCCTCGCTCGCCTGGTGGGCGTCGCGCGCCTCCCGGCGACCCCCGAACCGGAGGCACCGCCCCGCCCCGCCGACGCGGGCCTGCGGATCGAAGGGGTGAGCCACCGCTACGACGGCGGTCCGCTGGTGGTGGACGACGTGACCCTGGTGGTGGAGCCGGGTGAGCGGGTCGCCCTCGTCGGCGCCAGCGGAGCCGGGAAGACGACCCTGGCCGCGATCGTCGCCGGCCTCCTCGACCCGGCGGAGGGCTCCGTCCGGGTGGGCGGTGTTCCGCTCGCCGAGCTGGGACTCCGCCAGCTGCGCCGCCACGTCATGCTCGTCAGCCAGGACGTGCACGTCTTCTCCGGTCGGCTGGTCGACGACGTGCGCCTGACCGCACCGGACGCGTCGGAGGCCGAGGTGCTCACCGCGTTGGAGGCGGTGGGCGCCCGCCGCTGGGCGGAGGGCCTGCCGGGGGGCATCGAGACCCGGGTGGGCGAGGAGGGCCACCCGCTGACGGCGCCGCGGGCCCAGCAGTTGGCCCTGGCCCGGCTGGTGCTGGCCAACCCCTCGGTGGCGATCCTCGACGAGGCCAGCGCCGAGGCGGGCAGTTCCGGGGCCCGTGACCTGGAACAGGCCGCCCTCGCCGCCACCGAGGGGCGGACGTCGTTGGTCGTCGCGCACCGCCTGCCCCAGGCGGTGGCCGCCGACCGCGTGGTGGTGATGGACCACGGGCGCATCGTGGAGGTCGGTTCGCACGAGGAACTGGTGGCCGCCGGTGGCCGCTACGCGCGGCTGTGGGCGGCGTGGGAGGGCAGGGACCGCGAACCGCTGCCGGGCTGAGCGCGTCCCAGCCGCCCCCGTCCTCCCCTTGGCCGCCCTCGCCGCCTGCTCAGCCGACGGCGGCGGTGATCGGGGCTTCCCAGTCGACCCGGTACTCGTAGAGCCATCGCTGGTCGACGGCCTCGGCCCTGGCCATCCGCCGGAAGACGACGGGCAGCGCGAGATCCCGCACCACGCGCGCCACCGGCCCGGGGGCCTTCTGGTCCCCGTTGCGCTTGCCCTGCGCGACGACCCGCTCCACCCGGTCCCGCCGCGACGCCGTGTAGGTGGCGAGCGCGGCGGGGTGGTCGGGCACGTCCCGCAGGCACTTCGCCAGCACCAACGCGTCCTCGATGGCCAGTGACGCGCCCTGCCCGGAGGAGGGTGAGGTGGCGTGCGCCGAGTCCCCGACCAGCACGCAGCGGTCGGTGTGCCAGGTCGGCACGGACGGCAGGTCGTAGGTGTTCCAGGGCGGCATGATCCGCTCGGTCGCGGCGATGATCCTGGCCGCGGGCGTGCGGTCGCGCGCGACGAGCTCCAGGAGGTGCGCCCGCCACCACGTCGGGTCGATCGCGTCCAACTCCTCCTGGCTGGCCTCCTGGGCGCGGGGCGGGTTCGCGAACCACCACACCTCCCCGTCGGGGTGGCGGTAGTAGGCGAAGAAGCAGCGACGCCCGAAGACCATGTTGGCCACGCCCGGCTCGGCGTCCACCGGCACTCCCGGCGCGAAGCCCCCCGTGTTGAGCAGGCCGACGTACCGGCCCGAGGGCGCGCCAGGGTCGATCGCCCCGCGCACCCGGGACCGCAGCCCGTCCGCGCCGACCAGCAGGTCGCCGGTCGCCTCGCTCCCGTCGGCGAAGCGCGCGGTCACCCCGTCCGGGCGTTCGGTGAGGCCCACCAGGCGGCGGCCGTACTCGACGCGCACCCCCTCGTCGAGGGCCGCGTCCCGCAACGCCCGGTAGAGGTCGGACCGGCGGACCGTCCTGGTCACGGTGCCGTCGGGCAGCGCCCCGCCCTGGGCGAGCTCGGCGAGGAAACGGCCGGAACCGGTGCGGAAGGCCATCCGTGGCGTGTCGAACCCGGCGGCGAGCGCGCGTTCCAACAGGCCCAGTTCGGCCAGGGCCGACTGGCCGTTGGTGGCGACGCCGAGGTAGGCGCCCACGCCGTCGGCGGTCCGGTCGTACCCCTCGTACACGACCGGATCCAGCCCAGCCCGGCGCAGCGCCACCGCCGCGACCGTTCCCGCTATTCCTCCCCCGATCACCAGCACCCTCGTCATCGCCATCCCCTCCCCGGGGTCATAGTATGACTATACATAAAATGACTATACTCGCAAGCTGGCTAGGGTGTGCCCATGTCCGGTCGTCCCTCCCGAAGGTCACCGCTGGCGATGGCCCTGCTCGCCCTGCTCGCCGAGGCCCCGACGCACGCCTACCGCCTGCGGGAACTCATCCGGGAGCGCAGGAAGGACCAGGTGGTCAACGTCGCGCAGCGCAACAGCGTGTACCAGACGCTCGATCGCCTGCTCCGCGACGAGCTGGTCCAGGTGCGCGACACCGAACGGGTCGGGGACCGACCGGAGCGCACCGTCTACGAACTCACCGACGAGGGCGCGGCCACCCTCGACGGATGGCTGCGGGAGATGCTGTCCACCCCGGCACGGGAGTTCCCCGAGTTCCCGGCGGCCCTCGCCTTCCTCCCCCTGCTCACCCCGGACGCGGCACTCACCCTGCTGGCACGGCGGGCGGAGGCGCTCCGACGCACGTTGGCGGACCTGGACGCCGAGGAGGCACGGGTGGCGGGGGCGCTCCCCCGGGTCGTGCTCCTGGAGGGCGAGTACCAGCGCGCCACCGCCCTCGCGGAACTGCGGTGGCTGGAGGCGGTGACCGAGGACCTGCGCACCGGAGCCCTCGACTGGAACCGCGAGGACCTCGACGCCATCGCCGCCCGCTTCGAACCACGGGGGTGAGGCGGTGCTTCCCGAGAGCCCCAGGCCGCAGCCCCTCCGGCGCACAACCACGAAGGGACCACCTCGACCGTGGCACGCATCGGCATCACCGGCCATTCGAACCTGAGCCCGGACTCGGTCTCCCTCGTGGAGACCGCCCTGCGGGACCACCTGCGGGCGGAGGGCGACGGCGAGCTGGTCGGCGTGACCTGCCTGGCCCGGGGCGCCGACCAGATCTTCGCTCGTGCGGTGCTCGCCCTGGGCGGCACCACCACCGTGGTGCTCCCCGCCGAGGACTACCGGGAACGCGAGGTCGGACCCGACAACGCGGCCGAGTTCGACGCGCTGATCGACAGGGCCACCGATGTCGAGGTGATGCCGTTCGAGAGGTCGACTCGTGATGCCTACGTCGCGGCCAGCGAACGGGTGTTGAACCTCGTCGAACGGCTGGTGGCCGTGTGGGACGGCCAGTCGTCCGACGGTCGTAGCCGCACGGCGGACGTCGTGGCCGCCGCCCGCGAACGAGGGATCCCCGTCGTGGTGATCTGGCCGGAGAACGCCCGTCGGGCGTGACCGCCGGCGGGGCGCCGAGCCCGCGCCGATCAGCGGTCGTGGATGACATCCCCGTCCAGAATGTCCCCCAACCGGCACCGCCACGTCCCAGCCGGGGGCGGCACGGCGGACGGCCCACCCCCGGGGCACCCCGCTCACTCCCAGCGGAAGAAGCGGATCGCGATCGGCCAGATCAGCAACACCGTCACCCCCATCACCAGGAAGGGCTGGAGCGACAGCGCCTCCCCCGCCCAACTCGCCCGCAAGGCCTGCGTGACCGCACCCACCGGGGTGAGATCGCCGATCTGGCGCACCAGTTCGGGCAGGTCCTCGCGGGGGACCATCGCTCCACTGAGGAACATCATCGGCACCAGCAGGATCGAGCCGATGCCGTTGGCGATGTTCGCCGTCCTGGAGATCCCGGCGATGAGCATGGTGATCGACAGGGTGGTGACCATCGCGCACAGGTAGACCAGCAGGAACGCCGGCAGCGACCTCGGCGGCGCCAGGCCGTGGACGAGCGCGCCGCCGACCAGGACGGCCACCACCGCGAGGACCGAGATCAACGCGCCGATGGCGAAGTTCGCCACGAGCAGCCCGACCCGGGGAGCCGGGGTGGTGGACAACCTGCGGAGAATCCCCCTCTCCCGCACGGTGACGATCTGCTGCGGCATGAGCTGGAGCGAGATGATCAGCAGCGCGATGCTCAGCGCGATCGGGGCCATCACGACGTCGAAGGCGCGGAGCCCGTCCAGCCCGGGGATCGGGTCCATCATGTCGGGCAGGTTCGCGAACAGCAGCAACAGCACGACGGGGAACCCGATCCCGAAGAACAGCAGCGCCCAGTCCCTGCGGAGCAGCCGCAGTTCCATCCGGGTCATCCGACCCGTCGCCCGCAACACCCTGTTCACGCCGCCTCCTCGGTGAGCTGCCCGGTGATCGCGAGGAAGGCGTCGTCCAGGCTCGCGTGTTCCACGCGGAGGTTGGACGGGGTCACGCCGGCCGCCCCGAGCAGCCGGGAGACGGCGAAGACCAACTCGCCCTCGCCCCGCACCGTCACCGCCGCACCGTCGACCACGACCTCGGTGACCACCGGCAGTGCCCGCAGCTCCTCGACGGGCACCGGTTGGGTGGTGTGGAACCGCATGCGCTGGGTCGAGCCGGCGGCCGAGGCCAGGCCCTCGGGGGTGTCCAGTGCGGCTACCCTGCCCCGGGCGATGACGGCGATCCGGTCGCAGAGGTGCTGCGCCTCGGCCATGAAATGGGTGACGAGCAGGACTGTCACCCCCCGGTCCCGCACCCGCTCGACGACCTCCCAGGTGTCCCGGCGGGACTTCGGGTCCAACCCGGTGGTCAGCTCGTCGAGCACCGCGAGCCTGGGGTTGCCGACGAGCGCGAGGGCGATCGCGACCCGCTGCCGCTGGCCCCCGGAGAGCTTCCCCCAGTAGGCGGAGGCGCGGTCCCGCAGGCCCAGGGTGTCGATCAGCTCGTCGGGGTCGGCCGGATCGGCGTAGAAGGAGGCGTAGAGCCCAAGCGCCTCCCGCACGGTCATCTTCGGCTGGAGTTCGCTGTGTTGCAGCTGGACACCGACGGTCTCGCGCAACGCGTCGCGATCGGTGTCCGGGTCGTGGCCGAACACGCTCACCCGCCCGCCGTCTCGCCTCCGCCGCCCGGTGAGGCATTCGACGGTGGTGGTCTTCCCCGCCCCGTTGGGTCCGAGGATGCCGAAGATCTCCCCGCTCTCCACGCTGAACGAGACGTCGTCGACGGCGACGTGGTCGCGGTAGGTCTTGCGCAGTCCCTCGACTTCGATCACTGGCATGGCGTGCTCCCGCTGTCGGTGGTGGGTGGGACGGCGACCAGCGCTCGGTCGAAGGTGGTCACGAGCTGCTCGCCGGCCTCGGTGAGGTCGGTGTCCGGTTCCTCCAGCCAGCCGGCGATGACGGCGTCGATGGCGCCGCCGATGGCCTGGGCGAGGACCCGGGCGTCGAAGTCGCGGAACTCGCCGGCGGCCTGCCCGGCGCGGAGGAGGTCCGCGAGGGAGCGCCACCGCGCGCCCGCGTCGCCGGGGTCGAAGGAGTCGCCCGCCTCGGCACTGCCGCCGTCGTACGTCGCGGCCTCGGCGATCACCCGCACGTGGGTGGGGTTGTCGCGCATGTACCCGACGAGGGCGCGGATGTAGGCGGCGAGGGTGGACCGGACGTCGGGGTGGTCGGCGAGTTCCTGCTCGAACCGGGCGCCGAGGGCCGCGTAGATCTGGCCGAGCGCGGTCTCGATCACCTCTCCCTTCCCGGTGAAGTGGTAGAGGATCACCCCCTTCGACACGCCGGCGCGTTCGGCGATCCGCACCAGTGACGCCTTCCGGTACCCGAACTCGGAGATCACCTCGATGGCGCAGGTGACGATCTGCGCCCGCCTGGCCTCCTCGATGAAGGTCCGCTCCTTCTGACTCCTGAGACTTTTTTCTGACCCCACGGTCAGAAGTATGCACCAGCTGGTCAGTTCTCGACACCCAGGGCCAGGACACGGCCCACCCACCACAGCCGAGGCCGCTCCTGCGGGTCGGTGGTCGGAGGTCGGGCCAGCGGGCGGGAGCGGACAGCGTGGTCCCCATGCCGGTCACCTCCGCACGACTGGAACACCTCACCTGATCACCGACGGACCTCTCCCCGCTGCCGTCCCAGGAGCGGGCGTCACTCCGACGTCTGGCCGGCGGGCGCACTGCGGCCTCGGCCAAGGACCTCCTCAGCGCGGGCACGTGCCACCCGCACGGCCAGGGGGCACAGCGGCGACCGGCACGAACTCGCGCTCACCCCCGTGGGCGCAGCGGCGGCGGGGGTCGCCACCTGCGGCCGGTGATCAGGCGAGGCGCGGCCGGGTCGTCAGGAGGCGGCAGCGCGCCGAGTTCCTCGGCCACCGGCCCCACCCGGCCGTCCCGGCACCAGACCACCCACTCGCCGTAGCAGACCCGCACCGCCTCGACCTCGCTCGCGCCCCGGATGACGCACCAGTCCACCGTGGAACAGCCGGGCCACTCGAAGTACCCCACCAGCGCCCCCGGCCCCCGGGTCAGGGACACCCAACGCCAGCCCCGGCGGGTCAGGGCGTACACCGCCGCCAGCTCCGGTACCACCGCGATCGCCTGCCGTGCCGTGTTATCCACTCCGGTTCTCCTCGCACACGTGGGGGCGGACCCGGCTCCCGGGATGCGGCACCGGCTCGGGGCGGGATGCCCCCGCCCCGGCCAGTCGCGATCACTCGGACGAGTCCGTACTTCGCGAATCCGCCCCTGGCGTCGGCCGGGTCGACGGTGTCGACAGCCGATCGACAGGGGATGGGCGTTTCCGCCGGCGGTCGAGCGCCCAGCGGCGATCGCCGACCGAGGGCGGTGTCGACGACGGCGAGGGGTAAGGCGGTAGGGACGGAGCGGACGCGGAACCGGGCGAGGGCGGGCACGATCACGGCGGCCTCCGGGAGGGCGTTCGGGGATTCGGGGAAGGGCCGCCCGGGCGGGAGCTCACGACCGGGGAGGAGGGTGTCGGAGCTCGACCGCCCGGACGACCGGGTCGGGATGTGGACGTGGTCGGGATGTGGACGTGCGGAGGTGCTGATCAGGACGGGACGAGAGGCCTGACCACCCCGACGGGCACGACGTCCCGACCTCCGCAGCGGGCCGTCCGTTCGTGGTCACGGCATCGGCGCGCTTCTCGTTGGGAATGCTCCCGGGCCGCGCCACTGGTCACCGCCCAGCTCCGGGCCTCCCGGGTGGTTCGCCGGGCCCGCCGAACTCGGCAGACCATCGCCAGGCGGGGAACGATGGCGCGATCGACCCACTCGACGAGCCCGAGGGCGGCCAGGGCGATCGCGGCACCCACCGTCATGCTCAACACCGTCATGAGGCACGACCGTTCGACAGGGGTGGCAACGGGAGGACTCCGCTGAGCACGGTTTCCCACCCCGTCCGCGATGCCGGGACGTCCGGGGCCTCCCGGCATCGCCAGTGATGCCGCCCCTCCCGCTCGGGCAGCCGAGAACGCGCGGGCTGCCGCTCCCCGTGGCCGGTGGCGGCGTGACTCACCGAGTAGCCGAGCACCGCCCGACGCGCCGGCTCCCCCACCCCCACCGGCGACGCCCCCCTGGGCGCCGTGCGCACCGGCGCGGGCCGACGGGCGCACGACGCACGCGCCTCGAAGACCCGGGCGGAACGGTCGGGCGGGCTTGCCTCGATGCCGGCTATCTCGACGACGAACCGGACTCCGCCGCTCGTCACCAGGGCGCGGACGAAGCGCGATCGGCGGCGTCGCGACTGCCTGCACACGGCTACGAGTACGGCGATTACGGCCAGTAGCATGGCTACCGGGATGGGATCGACGGGCATTGCGTCGGTTCCTCTCGTCACGAGGGGCCGGGCGGCCTGCCAGTTAGCCCGGCCCCTTCTTCTGCGCACCCCTACCCAGGGTTGCGATACGCTGTTACGCAACCACCCTAGGTAATGCAACTTCTCGCCAACAAGCTTCGGTACCCATGAGAAGTTGCATTCCACTCGAAGTGGTGATCGATCGTCCAATTCGGAGCGTCACTACGCTGACACGCGAAGCGATGGAGGTACCCGTTGAGCGATCCGACCGTTCGGCAACGCCTCGTGGCCCGCACACTCCGACAGTGGCGGGCGGACGCGGGCATGGTGCTCGACGACGTCACCAGCCGCCTGGGATGGTCCCGATCCAAGCTGTCCCGCCTGGAACGAGCCGAGACGATCCCTGGCCCGGCGGAAGTGATCGTCCTGGCGACGATCTACGACATCCCCACACCCGAACGGGACGAGTACGCGGCCCTGGCCTCACACCACCGTCGCGATGACTGGGCGCGGGCCTATCCCGAGGACACCATCACCGGGGAACTCCAGGACTTCATCGAGCTCGAGTCAGAGGCGAGCAAACTCGAGAACTTCGAGGCGGTCCTCATCCCTGGATTACTCCAAACCGCCGAATACGCCGCTGCCGTAGCCGCCGGTTGGGACTGTGGCGTTCCCGATGACGACATCGCCGTCGCACACCGAACGGAGGTTCGTGTACGGAGACAAGCCCGACTTCACTCCGACAAGCCCCTCCTCCTGCACGCCGTGGTGCACGAACTAGCTCTGCGCAGTGTGATCGGCGGAAGTCAGGTGATGCGCAGGCAGCTACACCACCTTGCCGCCTCCGCCGAACGCCCCAACATCACCCTGCAGGTGCTACCCGCCTCAGCCGGAGCGCACCCGTCCTTCGGGTCAACCTTCGCGATCTTGCACCACGGCGAACACACGACGCCCACGGTCTTCCTCGATACCTTGATTCGCGGGATCTTCATCCAGGAACCAGAGGACGTTGAGCGGTGTAAGATCACGTTCGAGCGTCTACGAGACTTCGCGCTGAACAGCACGGAGTCCGTACGTTTGATTCGAGCCGTAGCAGCGGAGATCACAACTGACGAGGTTGGGGGAGCACGATGGTAACCGCCGAGGCAGGATGGTCTTGGCGCACATCCTCCCGTAGCAACGACAACGGGCAGTGCGTTGAGATCGGGCGCTCACGCGAGGCGTCCGGCACCGAAGTGGCCGGCATCCGCGACACCAAGAACCGCGACGGCGGAACCCTACGCCTCGACAACGCCACCCTCACCACCTTCCTCAACGCGGTCAAAGTTGGCCGCTTCTGAGCTCGGCTGAACCTTCACGAAACCGTGCTCGAGGTGAGACACCAGGATTCTCCGAGCCTACCCGCTGAACGCGATGAGGCCATCCTGGAAGTTCAGAGCTGACGTTCCGGGAAGTGACCGTGGATTCCTCGCTCTGGTCGGCGGCCGTTCGCGCGTCTCAGGGCGTCCGAGCCTTCGAGTCATCCGCCAGGAGCTGGTCGGGATCCGGGATCCGGTAGGTGGGAAGTGGCGTGGTGAACCAGCTCCGGTCGACCGCGAGCCCGGTGCGCAGCTCGACGGCCGCGAAGCTTGAGGCGTTGGGCCACTCGTCATCGAACACGGTGTCCTCGGCCCATGCGGGAACGAGGTCGCCAGCGCCACCCGGCTCCGCGATGAGGAACGGGTTGAACCAGGACACGACGGCGCCGCCCCGGGCCTCCACCACCCGCCGCGTGCCGGACATGCTCCAGTGCACGCTGAGGAAGAAACCCCTCGACGACGCGCGGCGCGCGATCCCGGGCAGACTGCCCGCCCACCCGTTCGGCTCGATCATGACGGTGCGCGACCCTTCGGTGAGCACCTGGACATGGAAGTAGGAGCCGAAATCCTCCTGCGGAACCCACGCGTCGTCATGTGTCAGAAGAACAGGCCCCCTTCCGCTGCCACCGTAGGCCGACACCACCTCGTCCACTGAACCGCAGGTGGTTACGGCGAGCGTGAGCACCAGGTCTTCGTCCTGGTCGGCCCAGCGGTACTTCTCGATCAGCTCCCGCATGTCGACTGGTCCTCCGCGATGTCCCGTCCCCGGTACGGCTCAACCGCGACCCGATGGGGGTTGCTGATGACGACGAGGAAATCGTCTCCAGCCCTTATTCCCTGCCACCGGTACGCGGCCGCAGGGGTTCCCCCTTGGCAGTCCTGTTCCCGCGCCGGAACCTCCTCGGTACGGGCACCGATGCCCCCCTGAACCGTCGAGGCGAAGGCGTACTCGTCACACGAGCCGTCTACATGCTTTTTGACGAAGCCACCACAGGCGGCCTTGTAGTTCGCGTGCCGTGACACGCCGCTGCGGGTGAGGACGTGCTCTTTGCCCTCGCTCCAGGCGGGCGAGATATTCCGAGTAATGTGCGGCATCCTCGCCGCATCCATGATGACAACCTTGACCTCCCCACAACGCTTCTGCCTGAGCACCCGCGTTGTCGTGCACTTCCGCACCATGGATGCCGCGTCGTCGGCAACCATCACCGCCTCGTCGCCCACCCCGATGACAACTGGTTCGCCGATCAGCGCACCTCGTACGGCGTCCTCCACCTCGTCCACCCCGAAGTAGGCCACCGCGCCTCCGACAAGCAACAGCGGAAGGAGGAAGCCGCCTTTGGCTTTCGTGGCCACCCGGCTCCCCCCCTATCGCGCACACCGAGTGCACCTCATAGGCAATCCACGTTGTACAGTCAAGTACGACAGTAGCCGCCAGTCTCCGGGATTCCGTTTCCTACGACGCGCGGCCACCGGGGAGATCACCAGTCCCCACAAGCCGTACGCGCGGCGGGCTCATCGCGGCGGCACCGCACCGCGATCGAATTTCTCCGGAATCGGATCACGACCAGCGCCGACAGTGGGAGCGAGCGGTTCGGCAGGAGCGCTGCCCGAGCGAGCCCCAGGTAACCCGCCGACCGCCCTCCCGGCACCGGCTGCCCGTGCTGGCTTGAGTCTCATGCCGCTTGAGACCCGATAGTGGGCACCGTGAACGAGAACGAGCTGTACTCCATCGGCGACGTGGCGCGCCGCACCGGGCTGAGCGTCAGCGCCGTCCGCTACTACTCCGACGCGGGAATCGTCACCCCGACCGAGCAGACCCCCGCCGGCTACCGGCACTACGACGTCCAGGCCATCGCGCGCCTGGAGTTCGTGCGCACCCTCCGCGAGCTCGACGCGGGCCTGGACGACATCCGCCGGGTGCTCGCCGGTGAGACGACGCTCCACGACCTCGCCGCCGCGCACCTGGCCGTGGTCGAGGAGCAGACGCGCCGCTTCCAGGCCAGGCGGGCCGTGCTGCGCAGCATCCTGCGGCAGGACACCCCGGACGGCCAGGTGGTGCTGATGCACCGGCTCGTCTCGATGTCCGACGAGGACCGGGAACGGCTGCTCGACGAGTTCTGGGCCGAGGTGTCCGAAGGCCTCGACGTCAACCCCGCGATGATCGACCGCCTCAGCCAGACGCGGGCGGTCCTGCCGGACGACCCCACCCCCGAGCAGCTGGAAGCGTGGATCGAACTGGCCGACCTGGTGCGGGACGAGGACTTCCGCGCGGCCGTCCGCAGCCACCTCCGCGAGGAGTACTCGACGGAGGCGGGGCGGATCATGTCCTCCTCGTCGATGCTCGACTCCATCGACGAGGGAACCCCGATCATGGCGGAGGCGATGGAGGCCCGCCGGGCCGGGATACCGGTGGACTCGTCCCGGGCCCGGGACATCGCCGACCGGTACTCGGCCTGGCTCTCCGGGGTGTGCGGCAAGCCGGACTGCCCGGAGTTCCGCCAGGAGTCGGCGGGGCAGCTGCGGACCGCCCTGGAGCTGCACGGCACCAGGAACACCGAGGCCGATCCCCACTGGGATTCGCCGTCCACCGGCCCCCACGACCGGTACCTGGACCTGGTGGCCACCATCAACGGGCACCCCACGAACGACGAACTCGTCGACATGATGGCCGACCAGGTGCCCTACGCCTGGCTCGCCGACGCCCTCACGGCCTCCGCCAGCTCCTCCGAGCCGGGGACGGCTGCCTGAACCAGCCCGCCGGTGGACGGGACGGGCCGAGGACGCGGCGGGCCGGCGGCGCGGCGCCGCCCCGCAGCGGGGTTCAGGCGCTGCGCCGGGCGAGGAACACGTACTCCCGGTCAGGGCGGTCGGGGGCGTCCCGGACGTCCCGCACCTCGAACCCGGTCGCCACCAGGCTCTCCTCGACCTCGTCCCGGGTGCGGAACCGCAGCGTCGAGTCGGAGGCGAGGACGGTGTCCTCGGCCAGGAACCGGTAGACGTGCCGGAAGGACACGAACGGCAGGGCCACCTCGGTCACCTCAACGCGCGCCTCCACCGGCCCCTCCCCGGGCACCTCGCGGACGACGGGGGTGGCGACGGCCCACTTCTCCCAGGCCCGGCGCTCGGGCCGTCGGGTCTCGAACACCAGGTGACCGCCGGGGCGGAGGGCGGCGCGCGCCGCGCGCAGGGCGCCGAGCCAGTCGTCGTCTCCGAGGAAGACCTGTGCGACGTTCCCGGTCATCACCGCGAGGTCGGCGTCGACGGCCGGGGCCGCCGTGGCGTCGCCGTGGACCCAGGTGATCCGTCCCGCCGGGTCCTTCGCGCGGGCGGCCCGCAGCGACTCCGCCGCCGGGTCGACGCCCACGACCTCGTACCCGCGCTCGGCGAGCAGGACGGCCAGGGAACCGGTGCCGCAGCCGAGGTCGAGCACCCGGCGGGCACCCAGTTCGTCGACGATGGCGAGGTAGTGGGTCAGGTCGTCCCGCTCACCGTCGAAGGTGTCGTAGAGGGCGACGAGCCTGGGGTGGGTGAAGATCGCGTCCGGCATCGGGCGACGCTATCCGCGTGGCCCCGGTTCGGCCACGGCTTTTCCGGTGCGCTGGGGCCCTCCCGCTCCCGACCCGGCACCGAGCGGGTCCTCCTCGCCGGGAGGACGGACCGGAACGGCGTCCCCGGACGCGGGCGGCTGGTCCGCCGGGGCGCGCCAGGCCCGGCCGGCCGCTCCTCCGAGCCTCAGAGCAGTGCCCGGCCGCTCACCCGTCGTTCGAGGTCGAGGAGGGTGCGTTTCCGTTCCACGCCCCCGGCGTAGCCGGTGAGGCCGCCGGCGGAACCCACCACCCGGTGGCAGGGCACGATGACGCTGATCGGGTTGCGGCCGTTGGCCAGGCCGACGGCCCGGGACGCGGAGGGGCGACCCATCCTCGCGGCAAGCTCGCCGTAGGAGACCGTCTCCCCGTAGGGGATGGCGCGGAGCTGGGCCCAGACCTGCTGTTGGAAGGGTGTTCCGTGCGGCGCCAGCGGCAGGTCGAAATCGGTGCGCCGCCCGGCGAAGTACTCCGCCAGCTGCTGGGCGACCATGTCGAACCCGGTGTCGTCCCGCGTGCCGAAGGTGTCGCCGTCCGGGCGGTGGCGGTGCTCCTCCATGTAGACGCCGGCCAGCACGCCGTCGGTCGCGACCAGGGTCAGCGCCCCGATCGGGCTGTCGACGACGGTGTGGGTTCGACGCCCGTCGGGCGTCGCTGCGGTGCTCATGTCGAAATCTCCCTGCGAACGTCGTTCTCTCACATGGTCCGCCCCGCCGGAGGGGCGCTGCTCAGGCGGGTAAGCGGTTCATGAGGTGGCTGGTGGTGGACCACAGGTACTGCACGGCGTAGGCGCGCCAGGGCCGCCACGCCTCGGCACGGCGGGTCAGCGCCCCGGGCGTGTGCGGCAGCCCCAGTGCCCTGGTCGCGTGCCGGATCCCCAGGTCGGTGGCGACGAAGGCATCCGGGTCGCCGAGTGCCCGCATCGCGATCGTCTCCACCGTCCAGTCCCCCAGGCCGGGCAGCGGCCGGAGTTCGGCGCGGGCCCGGTCCCAGTCCGCCCCTGGGCCGAGGTCGAGGTCTCCCGCCGCCAGCCGGGCGACCAGGGTGGTCAGGGTGGCCCGCCGGGTGCGGGGCAGGGCGAGGCTGTCCGGGTCGAGACCGGCCAGGGTCCCCGGTTCGGGGAAGAGGTGGGTGAGGCCACCGTCCGGTGCGGCCAGCGGTTCCCCGTGGGCGGCGACCAGCCGGCCGGCGTGGGTGCGGGCGGCCGCCGTGGAGACCTGCTGGCCGAGGACGGCGCGGACGGCGAACTCCGGCCCGTCCGCCGCGCGGGGAACGCGCCGGCCCGGGCCGGCGTGGACCAGCGGCGCCAAGGCGGGATCGCCGGTGAGCAGCTCGTCGACCGCGACCGGGTCGGCGTCGAGGTCCAGCAGCCACCGGCACCGGTTGATCGCGGCGGACAGGTCGCGCAGGTCGGAGAGGGTGAGCCGGCACCCGATGTGGTCGGTCTCCGGTCGCAGGGCCACCACGGCCGGTCCGTGGGGGAGTCGCAGCGCGCGGCGGAACGCGCCGTCGCGCCACTCCTCGACACCGGGGACCGCGGTGACCGCGAGGTGGCCGAACAGGCTGTCCGGGGTGAACGGCCGGCGGAACGGCAACCGCACGGCCAGGGTCCCCGGGGTTCGGGGCGGCGCTCCACCGCGCACCCTCGACCGCAGATCGGTCGGGGTGAGGCCGAAGACCGCCTGGACGGTGTCGTTGAACGAGCGGACGCTGGCGAAGCCGGCGGCGAAGGCGACGTCGGCCATCCGCAGGCTGGACGTCTCGATCAGCAGACGCGCGGTCTGCGCCCGCTGGGCCCTGGCCAGCGCCAGCGGCCCCGCGCCGAGCTCGGCCACCAGTTGCCGCTCCACCTGGCGGGGGCCGTAGCCGAGGCGGGCGGCCAGGCCGGGAACGCCGTCCCGGTCCACCACCCCGTCAGCGATGAGCCGCATCGCCCTGGCCACCAGGTCCGCCCGTTCGTTCCACTCGGGTGAGCCGGGGCTGGCGTCCGGGCGGCATCGCTTGCACGCCCGGAACCCCGCCTGCTGCGCCGAGGCGGCGCTGGGGTGGAAGCTCATGTTCTCCGGTTTGGGTGGCACCACGGGGCAGCTGGGTCGGCAGTAGATGCCGGTGGTGAGCACCGCCGTGTAGAACCACCCGTCGAAGCGGGCGTCCCTGGACCGCACCGCTCGCACGCACCGGTCCCGGTCGAGAAGCATGCGACCAGCATGCCCCAGTTCAGGGGGCTGCTCTGGCAGGAATCCGACATCACCCTCCGGTGGCCCGCCCCGGTCCCTCCTGGCGCTGGGGCGGGTGTCCGACCCGGTCCGGGGCCAGTCGCACCGGCATCCGGCGGGCCCGCACCGCCCGCCGCAGCTCGTGGGCGATCGTGGTGAACTCGGCCTCGCGGCCGGCGCTGTCCCGGTACACCACCCCGATCCGACGTCCCGGCTTCGGGGAGGCGAACCGGCTGACCCGCAGCTGGTTGCGGCGGGTCTCCAGGCTCACGGCGCTCGCCGGCAGCAGCGTCACCCCCATGCCCGCCGCCACCAGCTGCACCAGGGTGGTGAGGCTGGTCGCCCTGGCCGCGGTCTCCACGCCGGTGCCCACCTCGCGGCAGACGTCGAGGGCCTGGTCCCGCAGGCAGTGCCCCTCCTCCAGGAGCAGCACGTCCAGGTCCCGCAGCGCCTGCCGCGAGATCACCTGCCGCTCCGCCAGCGGGTGGTCCTTCGGGGTGACCAACACGAAGTCCTCCGCGTAGAGGAGGAGCGCGGCCAGGTTGCGGTCGACCACCGGCAGGGCGAGCACGGCGAGGTCCAGTCGCCCGGTGGTGGCGCCGTCGAGCAGCGGCGCGGTCCGCTCCTCGTGGACCTCGATCTCCAGTTCGGGGAAGGCACGGCGGAGGGCCGGCAACGCGACGGGCAGCAGGTAGGGGGCGACGGTGGGGATGATGCCCAGCCGCAGCCGGCCGGTGAAGGGACGACCGAAGACCGCGACCTCGGTCACGAGGGCGTCCATCGCATCCAGCACGGCCCGGGCACGTGGCACGAGTCGCTCACCGGTCGCGGTGAGCATCACCCGGCGTGTGGTGCGTTCCACAAGGCGCGCGCCCAGCGCGTCCTCGCAGGCGGCGATCGCCGCCGACAGGGTGGGCTGGGTCACGCCCAACGAGGAGGCGGCGGCTCTGAAGTGCAGGAACTCCGCGACGGCGAGGAACGCCCTGAGCTGTGCCAGGCTCGGCGCGCGCTCACTGATCGGCATGGCCGATCAGTGTAGGTGGCGGAGTCGATTTCCCCTATCAATGCTGGCGGAGCAAGGTTGGTGGCGCATTCGGAGCAACACGACAGGAGAGAACGTGCTCACCGTTGGCCAGCAGTTTCCCGAGTACGCGCTGACCGCGTGCGTGTCCCTCGACGCCGACAAGGCGTTCGAGACGATCGACAACAAGTCGTACCAGGGCAAGTGGCGCGTCGTCTTCTTCTGGCCGAAGGACTTCACCTTCGTCTGCCCGACCGAGATCGCCACCTTCGGCCGGCTGAACGAGGAGTTCGCCGACCGCGACGCCCAGGTGCTCGGCGTCTCCGTCGACTCGGAGTACGTGCACCACGCGTGGCGGAAGAACCACGACGACCTGCGGGACCTGCCCTTCCCGATGCTAAGCGACATCAAGCGGGAACTCTCCGAGGCCTGCGGCGTGCTCGGTGGCGACGGTGTCGCCCAGCGGGCCACCTTCATCGTCGACCCCGACAACGAGATCCAGTTCGTCATGGTGACGGCCGGTTCCGTTGGCCGGAACGTGGAGGAGGTGCTGCGGGTGCTCGACGCCCTCCAGACCGACGAGCTGTGCCCCTGCAACTGGAACAAGGGTGAGGGCACCCTCGACGCCGCGAAGCTGTTGGACGCCTGATGTCACTGGACGCGTTGAGGAGCGCGCTGCCCGCCTACGCCAAGGACACCAAGCTGAACCTCGGTTCGGTGATCGGCACCTCCACGCTGCCCAAGCAGCGGCTGTGGGGCACGGTGCTGGCGGTGGCGATCGCCTGCCGCAACGAGCAGGTGCTGCGGGAGCTGGAGTCCGAGGCCAGGGAACACCTGTCCGAGGAGGCGCTGAACGCCGCGAAGGCGGCCGCCTCGATCATGGCGATGAACAACATCTACTACCGGTCGAAGCACCTGATCGGCGACGCCGAGTACGACAACCTGCCGGCGCGGCTGCGCATGCAGGTCATCGGCAACCCCGGTGTGGACAAGGTGGACTTCGAGCTGTGGTCGTTGGCGGTCAGCGCCATCACCGGTTGCGGTGTCTGCCTGGAGTCGCACGAGAAGACGCTGCGGAAGTCGGACCTGCCCCGGGAGACGATCCACGAGGCACTGCGCGTGGCGGCCGTGGTGCACGCCGCCGCCGTGACGCTGGACGCGGAGCGGGTGCTGTCCGGGGTGTGACCCCCGACCCGCGCCCCGCTCGACCAGGGCCCGGCCCCGCTCCCCCACCGATGGGAAGTGGAGGCCGGGCCGTCCGCCGCCTGGGCCGGACCAGCTCCCGGCCACCCGCACCCGTCAGGCCCCGGCCGCGGCGGCGGCGACCGGCGTCCGCCGCGCCAGGGCGGTGTCGACCATCGCCGTCAGCAACTCCGAGTAGGACAGGCCGGCGGCCCGCCACATCAGCGGGTACTGGGACGCCGAGGTGAACCCGGGGAAGGTGTTGACCTCGTTGACCACCAGTTCCCCGTCGGCGCGCAGGAAGACGTCCACCCGGAGCAACCCGGCGCAGTCCAGGGCCTCGAACACCGCCACCGCGAGCCGGTCCAGGCGCTCGGCCGTCGAGGCGTCCAGGTTGGCCGGCACGTCGAAGACCGTGCCAACGGACCCGTCGTACTTGGCCTCGTAGTCGAAGAACCGCTGGTCCTCGGCGACCCTGATCTCCAGCGGCGGACTGACCTCCAGGGTGCCGTCGGCGCGCTGGAGCACGCCCACGTCGATCTCCCGACCGGGAACCGCGCCCTCGACCAGCACCTTCCCGTCGCTCTCCCGGGCGGTGGCCAGGGCCGCCGGCAACTGGGCGAGGTCGTCCACCCTGGACACCCCGAGACTGGAGCCGGCGCGGGCCGGTTTGACGAACAGCGGCAACCCGAGCGGGGCCAGGTCCTCCGGGCGGGGCCGCTGCCCCGGTCGCAGCACCAGGCCCGGCGCGACCGGGATCCCCGCCGAGGCCAGCATGGTCTTGGTGTGTTCCTTGTCCATGCCGACCGCGCTGGCCAGCACCCCGTTGCCGACGAAGGGGATGCCGTAGAGCGCCAGCATCGACTGGATCGTCCCGTCCTCCCCGAACGGGCCGTGCAACGCGGGGAACACGACGTCGACGTCCCGCAGCCGGCGCAGCGCCTCCGTCATGCCCAACGCGGGAGCCGGTCCGGGTGCGCGCCACACGTCCTCGGTCGCGGCCCGGGCACCGGTGGCCGCCGGGTCTGGCCCGTCCTCCTCGATCCACCACCCCCCGTCCCGGTCGATCAACACCGGGACCACCTGGTGGCGGTCGCGGTCGAGGTGGGTGAGGATGCTCGCCGCGGACTGGCGGGACACCGCGTGTTCCCCGCTGCGGCCGCCGTAGACCACGGCGACCCTGGTTCTCGGCTCAGACAAGGGACAACTCCTCCAGTTCGCGGGTTGCTCGTGCCCCACCGAGGTAGCGGCGGGGTATCCGCGCGCCGATGCCGGTGAGGACCTCGTGCGGGTTGGTCTCCGCCCAGGCCGCCCACTCGGCCGCCGTGGGTTCGCCGTCGTCCCCGGGGCCGAGCACCAGGACCTCGTCGCCGAGGTTCGCCTCGTCCCGGCCGAGGTCGAGGACCAGTTGGTCCATCGCGACGAGACCGGCGACGGGACGCCGACGGCCCGCCAGCAGGGCCGCGCCCCGGTTGCTGGCCAGCCGGGGCACACCGTCGGCGAAGCCGACCGGCACCAGGGCGAGCGTGCTCTCCCCGGACGTCCGGTAGCGGTGCTCGTAGGAGACGCCCTCCCCGGCGGGAACCTTCTTCACCAGCACCGTCCTGGACCGCAAGGTCATCGCTGGCCGGAGGCCGCCGCTGCGCCCGGCGACCGGTTCCACCCCGTACAGGGCGATGCCGACCCGCACGAGGTCGTAGTGGGTGGCGGGCTCGGTCAGGGTGGCGGCCGAGTTCGCGAGGTGGCGCAGTTCCGGGTCGAGCCCGGCGTCCCGCGCCTCCCGCAGGGCCAGCTCGAAGGCCCGCACCTGCGTGCCGACCGGCGGCGACGCGGCGGGTGCCCCGGCCGCGCCCAGGTGGGACCAGACACCGCGCACCAGCAGCCGCCCCCGGCGTTGCAGCCACGCCGCCCGGTCCAGGAGGCCGCGCCACGCCGTGTGGTCCGCTCCGCCTCGGCGGAGCCCGGTGTCGACCTTCAGGTGGACGGCCGCGCGGGTGCCGACCCGGGTGGCGCACTCCGCGATCCGCTCCAGGTGCTCGGCGGAGGAGACGCCCAGATCGACACCGGCCAGGATCGCCGCGTCGAAGTCCTCGTCGTGCGCGTGCAGCCAGCTGAGCACCGGGGCCGTCACGCCGGCCTCCCGCAGCCGCAGCGCCTCGGCGTTGGTGGCGACCCCCAACCAGGTCGCGCCCGCGTCGAGCACGGTCCGGGTCACCGGCAACATCCCGTGCCCGAACGCGTCCGCCTTCACCACGGCCAGCACCGGGGCCGTCGCCCTGGCGGCGAGCAGCGCCGTGTTGTGGGCGATCGCGTCGAGGTCCACCGTGGCCTCGGCCAGGCCACCCCGTGCGGTCCAACTCGTCATCGTTCCGTCCTCGGGTCGCGTCCCACCCACGCTAGGAACGGCGTGTGCCAGGACTGTGACCGTTTCTCGACCGTTCCCCACCGGTGCCAGCGGCACTCGGCCCGCTCGGGGATCGCCGGCGCCTCCGGTCGTCACCGCTGGTCAACGGCGGGTCACGGTCCGGAGGGGCGCGTCCGGGTCGTATACCGTGGCGGCCACGTCCGAGGTGGTGCGGACATCGGCGGAAGACGACGGGGAGCGACGAGCGGTGGCCCGGCTGTTACTGGTGGAGGACGACGACGCGCTGGCCGAGGCCCTCACCCTGGCCCTGCGGGGGCTGGGGCACGAGGTGGTGGCGGCTGGCGGCGGCGAGGGCGGGCTGGAACTGCTGGCCCTCGGGGAGTCGGTCGACCTGCTGCTGGTGGACGTGATGCTGCCCGGCATCGACGGCTTCGAGGTGTGCCGACGGGTGCGGGCGCGCAGCACGCTGCCGATCATCCTGCTCACCGCGCGGGGCGACCCGATCGACGTCGTCGCCGGCCTGGAGTGCGGTGCGGACGACTACGTCGTCAAACCGGTCGAGCCCCGCGTGCTCGACGCCAGGATCAAGGCGGTGCTGCGGCGGAGCGCCAGCGCTCCCGGGCAGGAGGTCGTCCGCATCGGCGAGGTGGCCATCGACCGCACCGCGATGGTGGTGACCCGCGAGGGGCACGAGGTGAACCTGACCTCGACGGAGCTGCGGCTGCTGCTGGAGTTCGCAGACCACTCCGGCCAGGTGCTCACCCGGCAGGTGCTGCTCCGCCGGGTGTGGGACTACGGGTACGTGGGCGACTCGCGGATCGTGGACGCGGCCGTGTCCCGGCTCCGGTCGAAGATCGAACGTGACCCGGCCAACCCGGAACTCGTGTTGACCGTCCGCGGCCTCGGGTACCGGCTGGCGAAACCGTGACCCCCCCTCGCGGCTGGTCGCTCGGGCTGCGCACGAGGATCGCGGCGAGCATCGTGCTCCTCACCGTCGCCGCGAGCGCCGGCGTCGGTTTCGCCTCCTACCGGGTGCAGGCCGACGACAGCACCGAACGCTTCGTGCTCGCGGCCGACGCCTCCTTCCAGTCCACGATCAACCACCTGCGCACCGAGGAGGAGCTCCACGGGGAGGGGCGGGTGGCGGTGCTCGCCGAGGAGATGGACCGCTGGGCGGGGGTGGGTTGGAGCGCGGTCGACCTCGGCGGCGCGCCGGTGTCCTGGCCACCGGCGGAGGGCGAACCGTCCGGTGCCGCCTTCCCGGCGACCGCCGGCGACCCACAGCACCAGAATGCTCCGGTTCCGGCGGAGCTCGTCCGCGAGGCCGTCGTCGGCCACCTCCCGGCTGTCCAGCGCGACCCGTACCGGTCGGGCTGGCTGCTCGTCGCCGGCGAGGTCACCCCCGGGCTCGTCCTCGTGCAGCACTACGGCATGCACCGGCTGGACGACGAGCTGTCCCGGCTCCGCCACCAACTCGCCGCGATCTCCGCCGTCGTCGCGTTCCTCGCCACGGTCGCCGCGATCCTGGCGGCCAACCAGGTGTCCCGACCGCTGCGGACGGCGGCGGACGCGGCCAGGAGGTTCGGGGACGGCGACCTGGGCACCAGGCTCCCGGTCGCCGGGCGGGACGACCTCGCCGACCTCGCCACCGCGTTCAACGCGATGGCCGAACGCCTGAGCCACTCGATCACGGACCTGCGGGCCAAGGACCGGCAGCAGCGGCGGTTCGTCTCGGACGTCACCCACGACCTGCGCACTCCCCTGGCCTCGATGGTGGCGGCGGCGGACAGCCTGAACAGCCTGGACGGCGAGTCGCGGGCGCGGGCGGCGGACCTGCTGACGGTGCAGAGCCGGCGGCTGGCGCGGTTGGTGGAGGACCTGCTGGAGATCTCCCGGTTCGACGCCGGTGTGGTCGAGGTGCTCCAGGAGCCGGTGGACCTGGCGGAGCTGGTGGCCGACGCCGTCGACCTCGCCGCCCCCGACGCCGACATCTCGATCCGGGTGGTGGGTGACGTGCTCGTCACCGGAGACGCCCGCCGGCTGCACACGATCGTGCGGAACCTGCTGACCAACGCCGTGACGCACGGAGCCGAACCGGTGGTGGTCACCGTCGACGGCACCGACTCCGCCACGGTGCTGGTGCGCGTCGCCGACGGCGGCCCCGGTGTCCCCGAGGAACTGGTGCCCATCGTGTTCGACCGCTTCGTCCGGGGTGACGCCTCACGACGGGTCACCGAGGGCAGCGGGCTCGGCCTGTCCATCGCCGCCGAGAACGCGACGGCCCACGGCGGGCACCTCGGCGTGCGCAACGCGGACGGCGCCGTGTTCACCGTCACCCTCCCGAGAGGAGAACCCCCGACGACGGCCCCCTGAGGAGGAGGCGTTCGACCAGGCGAGCCGACCAGCGAGGGATTCCTGGTCACCGGGGGTACGCGTCGCACCCGCCCTCGGCGCCCGCCTGCCCCCGGCCCAACGTCTCGGACCGGGCTCTGGACCATCTCGGTTCAGTGTCGAGCACGCGGAGGGCAAAACGGACAGCGCGTCGGTTCCGATACTTCCAGTGACAGCACTACGACATCGTGAGGACAACCGAGACCGTGCGTACCCGACTGACTCCCGTCATCTCCGCCGTCGCCGCGCTGGCCCTGCTCGCGGGCTGCGGCAGCTCGGACGAGGACACCACGCCCGAGACCACCGCCGAGCAGACCGCCGAGGAGGGGGCGGACCAGGCCCAGGAGGCCGCCGCCGAGGAGCCGGCCGGCAACCCGACCTGGGGCGACACCCACGACTTCGACGGCCTGCTGGTCACCTTCTCGGAGCCGAGGGAGCACGAGCCGAGCGAGTACCTCATCCAGGAGATCGACGGCGGCCGCGTCGTGGCCTTCGACATCTCCGTCGAGAACGGCAAGGACGAGGTCTACGACGGAGCGTTGTTCCACACCCAGGCGACCTCCGGGGGCCGGCCGACCGAGGAGCTCTTCGACAGCGGCGGCGGTCTTGACGGCACGGCGATGGGCTTCAGCAGCATCCCCTCCGGCGAGACCGTCACCGTGAGCGCGGGCTGGATCATCCCCGAGGGCAGCAGCGACCTGCGGCTCGAGGTCGCGCCCGAGCTGTTCAACGACGGCGACCCGGTCTTCTTCGAGGGCGAGGTCTGAGCCTCCCCTCGCCGCGCGGAGGCGGGCACCACCCCGTCTCCGCGCGCCGCCTCCCGCCGGAGGTGGCGCCGCTCGGCGGTGCGCGCATCACGGCAGTCCCACCGGTCGCGGGGAACCACGACGGCAGCCCCCGGCGCCGCCCGAGTGACCACGCCTCGGGCCCTGGCTTCCGCGTCCCGGCGACCCGGCCTCCCTCCACGTCCCCCGCCAGGGCACGGGCGGTCGTCCCGCCGTCCCGAGGCATCTCAGGCCACGCGAGCGGACGCCCGCCTGGCCGCCCCGGTGCCGGCGCTCAGGGGCTGACGCGTCACGCGACAGGCCCTCCACCAACGCCCGGCTGCCGCCCGCCGGCCCGCCCGCCCCGGGTCGAGACCGGTGCCCCGCACATCAAAGGTGATCCAGCCGCTGCCCGTCCGGTGTGGAGTGATCCCCGGCGAGCTCGGCCCCGGAGCCTCCCACTCGCCCCGCTCGTCGTGTCGGTGCCGGCTCCTACCCTCGCCGACGGCACCGAGGGTGCCGGTCGACGCCCCACCCCCGCCCGGGCCCCGAGGCGTCCGACCGGGGTGGTGAGGACACCTCGGAGCGCACCGCGCGGCCCCGGGTGGCGGTCGGGACCCGACCGACGAGGACGCGGACCACCTTTCCCTGGAGGACGGTTTGGGCCACTACGCGCGGATCGGCGACGTGCTCACCTGGTACGACGACCACGGAGCCGGGGAACCGCTGCTGCTGCTCCACGGCGGGCTCGGTGACTCCCGGGACTTCGACGGCCTGCTCGACGATCTCACCCCGCACTTCCGGGTCCTGCGCCCCGAACGGCGTGGTCACGGCCGGAGCCCCGACGCGCCCGGTCCGACGGGTTACGCGTCGATGGCCGAGGACACCATCCGGTTCCTGGAGGACGTGGTCGGTGGCCCCGCCCACCTCCTGGGCCACGGCGACGGCGGCACGGTGGCGTTGCTGACGGCGATCCGGCGGCCGGACCTGGTGCGGCGCGCGGTCCTGGTCGGGGCGGTGTTCCACCACGAGGGGCTGGTGCCCGAACTCCGCGCGGCGCTCGCCGAGCACGGCGTGGGACAGGTCCCGGCACCGCTCGCCCTGGCGCACGAGGAGGTCTCACCGCACGGCGCGGGGCACGCGCAGGACCTGTGGGAGCGCCTGATGACGATGATGTCGAACGAGCCGGCGCTGCGCCGGGAGGACCTGGCCGGGGCGGACGTGCCCGTGCTGGTGATGAGCGGGGACCGCGACGTCGTGTCCCTGGAGCACTCGGTGGCGCTCTACCGAGGACTGCCCACGGCGTCGTTGGCGATCCTGCCCGAGGCCACCCGATCGCTGATCGCCGAGCACCCGGGGCTGTGCGGGCGGATCGCCGGTGACTTCCTCCGGGGTGCGACCGCGCCCGGGTGACGGAACCGGTCGCCGGTTCGAGGGCCGCCGGTGTCCGGCTCGAGTGCGGCTCGGTCGTCTCGACCGACCCGCACTCCCCACCACCGGATGCCGGTCCTCGGCCCGGGTCTCACAGGGCGGCGGAGACCACCAGCGCACCCAGCAGGACGGACAGCGCGACCATCAGCCCCCGTGTCCGGCTGACGACGTCGCTGAGCAGCCGTCCGACGAAACCGGACACCCCGCCCAGCAGGGCGACGACCACCCCGCCCAGCACGTCGGTGTCGACCGCGTCGAGGACGAACAGCAGGACGACCCCGACGACCGCGCCCAGCGCCGCGAACGCGAGGGACGCGGCGAGGGGACCCCACCGCGCCGTGAGCACCCCCAGCGGCCAGCCGAGCAGCAGGGCCGATGGCAGCAGGAGCGCCGCGAGGACCAGTGCGAACACCGACCAGGCAGCCCAGAAGGCGCCCACGGTCGTCGCCGCCGAGGCCTCGTGCGGTACCACGCCGACGAGCGTGGTGACCAGCAGCGAGGACAGCAGCACCGAGGACAGCACTCCCGCGAACAACCGCACCGGTCCTGGAGCGACCGGCGGCGGTTCGAACGTGCGCGTCTCCGGTAACCGTCCCCCAGCGTCGTCCGTCATGACGTCCCCCGGTACCCCGTGTCGGTCGGCCCCCGAGCTGATGGTCCACCTCCGGGGCCGCACCGAACCAGCGCGGATCGATAACGGTTGCGCCCCACCTGGTCGCCGCCCGGCCGACCGCCGTGCGGGGGCTCGCGGTCGTCCGCGGCGACCGGCCGCCGCGTTGGTGAACGGGCTCGGGACGCCGTTCCTTCTCCTGTCCATGCCGCTCAGCCAACCACCCGGAGATCACTACTCCAAGCAGTTGGTCGGACACCGTTAGTAGACGGAGGCGGCGGGCGAAGAGCGCGCGCGGCGATCCCCGACGGGTGCTGGCTGGTCAGCGGGACGCCGACGCGGATCGTGGCGGGCCGTGTGCCGGTCGGGCACCGACCACGGCGCTGCTACGCCCTCAGCGAACACCCCGGGTGCCGGTGCCGACGCGGCGACGGGGGCCACGTCCCACCGGAGGTCACGAGGCCGCGCGGTGCCGCCTGAGCGGGAACGGTCCCCCGCTCAGGCGCCCGACACCCGTTCCATCCGGTCGGTCGCGAAGACCAGGCCGTGCCCGGGGGCGGTGGCAGCCGTGACCGACGGCGCGCTGATCGTCACCCCACTCGGCTCCGCCAGGGCGCCGAGCGCCCCGAAGGACGCCCGGTCGATGTCCTCGACCATGGAGACGAGGGGCACGCAGAGCGCGAGCTGCGCCGACAGTTCCGGCAGCAGGTGGGGAGCCGTGGGAACACCGAAGACCCTGGCCAGCTCCGCGATCCGCAGGAAGGGGGTGATCCCGCCGACGCGCACGGCGTTGGGTTGGGCGAAGTCGACCGCGCCCGCGACGAGCGCGTCCCGGAACTGGTGGACCGTGCGCAGGTTCTCCCCCACCGCGATCCTGGCTCCCGTGTCGGCGCGCAGCCGGCCCAGGCCCGGCAGCTCGTCAGCCAGCAACGGCTCCTCGATCCAGTAGGGGTCGAAACGGGACAGCGCCCGGATCGCCCGCACCGCCGTCGGGTGGTCCCACCGCTGGTTGGCGTCCAGCATCAGCAGGCCACGCTCACCCAGGACGTCCCGGACGGCGGCGACCCGGTCGAGGTCCCGGTCCAACTCGGGCGACCCGACCTTGATCTTCACCGCGTGGTGGCCGGCCTCGACGAACCGGCGGACCTGGGCGACGAGGTCGTCCCGACCGTAGTGGAGGTTCACCCCGCTGCCGTAGCAGGTCACGGTGTCCCTGCGCCGGCCAACCAGGTCCACCAGGGGCAGACCGGCGCGGCGGCCGACCAGGTCCCAGGCGGCGATGTCGACGGCGGCCAGGGCCATCGTGGTGATCCCTCCGGAACCGCCCTCGTGCAGGTGGTGCCAGAGCCGGTCCCACAGCACCTCCGGGCGGACCAGGTCCGTGCCGACGAGGGCGTCGCGGATGTCGGTGCGCAGCAAGGCGTCGACGGCCGCCGGGCCGATCCTCGGTGTCCACGCGAAGCCCGTGCCGGTGGACCCGTCCTCGGTGGTCAGGGTCGTCACCACGAGGTACTGGTGGTCGACTCCCGGCCCCCAGGGCCGGTCGAGCGGAACCCGGTAGGTGCGGGTGCCCAGGTCGGTGACACGCATGGTGGGGTCTCCTCCGGAACGTGGTCGGTGGGACGGTCGGCTCGGGCCTCGGGTCAGGACCGGGCGGGCGAGGCCGCTCCGACGATCCCCAGTCCGGTGTCGATCAGCTCGGACAGGGTTCGCAGGTCCTCCTCGGTCGGGGGGACCAACGGCGGGCGGACCGGACCGACGTCGAGGCCCCGCAGCGTCTGACCGGCCTTCACCAGGGCGACCGCGTAGCCGGGCGTGGTGTCCCGCAGCGCGGCGAGCGGCTGGTAGAAGCCGGTCAGCAGTCGGGACACCAGGTCCTCATCCCCGCCCAGGGCGGCGTGGAAGGCCGCCGACACCTCGGGGACGAAGGCGAACGCCGCCGAGGAGTACAGGTCGACGCCGATGCCCCGGTAGGCGCCCGCGGTCAGCTCGGCGGTCGGGAGGCCGTTGAAGAAGAGGAAGTCCTCCCCCACCGCGTCCCGCACGGCCAGCACGATGGCGTGCAGCCGGTCGAGGTCGCCGACGCCGTCCTTGATGCCCACCACGTTCGGTATCCGCGCCACCTCGACCGCCGAGTCGACGGTGAGCACCGCGTTGCCCCGCTGGTAGAAGACGATGGGCAGCGGGCTGGACTCCGCGACGGTCCGGACGTAGTCGACCAGGCCGCGCTGGGGGGCGTTGACCAGGTAGGGCGGCAGGAGCAGGATCGCCTGGGCCCCGGCGTCGGCCGCGCCGCGCACCTGCTCCCGCGCGGTGGGCAGCGGGCCACCGGCTCCGGCGAACACCGGGATGTCCTCCGGGGTGACCGCCGCCGCCGTCGCCACCACGGTCGCCTGCTCGGCGACCGACAGGGCGTGCACCTCGCCGGTGCCGCAGGCGGCGAACACCGCGCCCGGCCGGTGGGCGAGGCTGCGCCGCAGGTGTTCCGCCAGGACCTCCGTGTCCACCGCGCCCCGCGCGTCGAAGGGGGTGACCGGGAAGAACAGAACCCTGTCGAGCTTCACGACTCTCTCCTGTGCTCGCTCACGTTGTGCGGATCGGTGTTGCCGGCTTCCGGCCGGGACTCAGCGCAGCTCGGTGCGCCAGCTCCTGGCGGCGGTCCAGCCCAGCAGTCGGGCCGCCTTCGCCACGCGGAACGCCGGGGTGTCCCCCGTCAGCGGGGCGGCCACCTCCTCGGGCACGCTGGTGTGCGCGGGGAGCAGGTCGGCCAGCGGTTGCCTGGCGAGCGCGTCGCGGGCCCCCACGAAGAAGGTCTGGCCGGGGGGCAGGTCGTGCGCCCGTTCGAGCAGGACCGCGGTGAACTCCCCGGCGTCCCGGGCGTCGACGTAGTTGAACAGGGACACCGCGCCGAGTTCCGGGCGGTCCAGCCGGTCGTGGATGCGGTGTCCGGTCTGGGTGGGCGCGCCCTCCCACTCCTCCGGCGAGACGACGAAGCAGGGCCGGAAGCAGTGGAAGGCGGCGCGCTCCGGCCACCGGCGGGCGAAGGAACGGGTGATCTCCTCCGCGACGACCTTGGACAGGGCGTAGGAGTTCCACGGGCGCACCGGGGTGTCCTCGTCCAGCGGGAGCCGGTCGGGCTGCCACCCGGCCGGGTTGCCGTAGCCGAGGACCGTCGGGCTGCTGGCGGTCAGCACCGTGCGCACCCCCAGGTCGGTGGCGGCCTGGCACACGTTGAACGCCAGCTGGGTGTTGGTGCGGAAGGTGTCGGGGTCGGTGGCGACGAACGGCACCGGGATGGCCGCCAGGTGCACCACGGCGTCCGGCCGGTACCGACCGAGGGTGGCGTAGCACTCCCCCGTGTCGGTCAGGTCCGCCGTGAACGTCTCCACTCCCACCGGTTGGTCGGGAGCGCGGACCAGGTCGACGCACACCGGCTCGTGGCCCGCGTCCGCCATCGCCCGCACCACGCTGCGGCCCAGCCGGCCACTGCCGCCCGTCACCAGAACCCGCATCCTCGCGCACCTCTCCGTTCGCTGTTGCCCAGGTGTGGTGCCGCCGTTCCGCCGGCGGCCGGCGTCGTCCGACCGACCGTCAGATCCTGATCTCGGTGATCGGCACCCGGCGGCCCTCGGCGGAGGACAGCAGGCCCGCCTCGGCGAGCTGCACACCCCGGGCCCCCGAGAGGAAGTCGTGCGGGAAGGGGGCGTCCTCGACGACGTGCCGGATGAACTGCTCCCACTGCACCTTGAAGCCGTTGTCCAGCTCGGCGTTGTCCGGCACGGTCTGCCACTGCTCCCGGAAGGGCTCGGGCACGGCGATGTCGGGGTTCCACACCGGCTTGGGCGTGATCGCCCGGTGCTGGACGCGGCACTCCCGGAGTCCGGCGACGGCGCTGCCCTCGGTGCCGTCGACCTGGAACTCCACCAGCTCGTCCCGGTTGACCCGCACGCACCAGGAGGAGTTGATCTGGGCGATGACCCCGCCGGCGAGTTCGAAGATGCCGTAGGCGGCGTCGTCCGCGGTGGCCTCGTACGCCTTGCCCTGCTCGTCCCAGCGGCGGTCGACGTGGGTGACGGCCTTCGCGGTGACCGCCTCGACGGAGCCGAACAGCGCCTCCAGCACGTAGTGCCAGTGCGGGAACATGTCGACGATGATCCCGCCGCCGTCCTCGGCGCGGTAGTTCCAGCTCGGCCGCTGGGCGGGCTGCCAGTCACCCTCGTACACCCAGTACCCGAACTCGCCCCGGACCGACAGGATGCGACCGAAGAAGCCGCCGTCGATCAGCCGCTTGAGCTTGAGCAGGCCCGGCAGGAACAGCTTGTCCTGCACGACCCCCGTCTTCACCCCGGCGTCCCTGGCCACCCTGGCCAGCTCGACCGCGCCCTCCAGGGAGGTGGCGGTGGGCTTCTCCGCGTAGATGTGCTTGCCGGCCTTGACCGCCCGCAGCACCGCGGACTCGCGGGCGCTGGTGACCTGGGAGTCGAAGTAGATCGACACCGACTCGTCGGCGAGCACCTCGTCGAGGTCGGTCGTCCACCGGTTCAGGGAGTGCCGGTCCGCGAGTTCGCGCAGCTTCCGCTCGTTGCGGCCGACGAGGACCGGCTCGGGGAGGACGCGGGTCCCGTCGGACAGCTGGACCCCGCCCTCCTCCCGGATGGCCAGGATCGACCGCAGCAGGTGCTGGCGGTAGCCCATGCGGCCGGTGACCCCGTTCATCGCGATTGTCAGCACGTGACTGTCCATGAGTTCCATACCTCTCACACAGGGAAAGCGCTTTCCACCGTAACCGTAGTGCCGCCTCGCCGCCAAGGCCCTCCGTTCATCCCCGACCGACGCCCCCTTGACCAGAGCCCGCCGTTCGAGTGTCCTGTTCCGGTCATGTGATTGACACCACGAACAACGCTCCCTAGTTTTCGGTAAACGTTTTCCACTGCGCCGTGGGGCTCGGTGGAAACGCCGCTACGTCCCAGGAGGCCAGGCTGGCCTCTACGTCCCAGGAGGCCAGGAGATGGGTGTGCAAGGAAGCTCCCCATGGCGCAGAGGGCTCACGGTGTTATCGGCGCTCACGGTCCTCGGCGCTGTCGGAGCCTGCGGCGGCACGAACGACGGCGGCGACGGCGACGTCACGATCCGCTTCACGTGGTGGGGCAGTGACGACAGGGCACGGCTCACCGAGGAGGCGGTGGCGCTCTTCGAGGAGCGCAACCCCGGAATCGACGTCGTGACCTCATACTCCGCCTTCGACGGCTACTTCGAGAAACTCGCGACGGAGACCGCGGGCGGCAACCCGCCCGACGTGATCCAGATGGATTACGCGTACCTGCGGGAGTACGCGGACCGCGGGGTGCTGGCGGACCTCAACGAGTTCGGCGAGGACCAGCTCGGCACCGAGGAGATCACCCCCCTGCTCGCCACGTCCGGCGAGATCGACGGCGCGCTCTACGCGCTGCCGATGGGGCAGAACACGCACACCTTCGCCTACGACGTCGAACGCTGGACCGAGACCGGCGTCGACCTCCCCGAACCGGGCTGGACCTGGGAGGACTGGTTCGACGCCTCCCTCGAACTCGCCGATGCCACCGACGGCGAGAGCGTCGGGCTCACCGACTTCGGCTGGTCCTGGGAGACCTTCCAGGTGTGGTTGCGGCAGCAGGACAAGGACCTCTACACCGAGGACGCCGAGCTCGCCTTCGAGCGCGCCGACGTCGTGGAGTACATGGAGCTGCTCGACCGCTTCCGCTCCGAGGGAGCCTCCACCGAGGGTTCGGTGACCGCGCAGATCGACGGAGCCGTGGAGAACTCCCCGGTCTCGCGTGGCCTGGCGTTCGCCGACTTCAGCTGGGACAGCACCGTTCCCAGCTTCTTCTCCGTGCTCGGAAGGCCGGTCGCGCTCGCCCCCATGCCGAGGATCGGCGAGCGGGTCGGCCAGTTCGCCAAGCCCGCGATGCTCGTGAGCGTCGCCGAGGGCAGCGAGCACAAGGAGGCCGCCGCCGCGCTCGTCGACTTCCTCCTCAACGACGAGGACGCCGGCAAGATCCAGGGCACGACCCGGGGCATGCCGGTGAACGAGTCGGTCCGCGAGGCGGTCGGCGCCGAGTTGGAGGGTGCCGACGAGGTCGTCTACGAGTACGAGGAGCTGCTCGCCGACGAGCTGGAGGAGACCCCGCCACCGCCCCCGCCCGGCAACAGCACGCTGAAGCGGGAGTGGGAACGGCTGAACCAGGTGGTCGCGTTCGGACAGATCAGCATTGACGAAGCCGCGGACCAGTTCCTCAACCGAGCACAACAGGAGCTCTGACGCGAGTCAGTTGGCGGGGGTGCCCGGTGAGCCGGGCACCCCCTGGGATAGGTGAACACATGGTCGCTCAACAAGTCGAAGCAGTGACGTCGCCCCCGCCGCAGGAGAGCAAGCGGGACCAGGCACGTCGCAAGAGGAACGCGAAAGGGCAGACGGGCGTCGCCTACCTGTTCCTCACGCCCTGGATGATCGGGGCGCTGCTGCTCACCGTGGGGCCGATGGTGGCCTCGCTGTACCTCTCCTTCACGAACTACAACCTGTTCACCGCCCCGGAATGGGTCGGCCTGGACAACTACGTCCGGTTGTTCACCGAGGACGACAGGTTCCTCAGCTCGGTGTCGGTGACCCTGCGCTACGTCCTGCTGTCGGCGCCGCTGAAGCTGGCCGCGGCCCTCGCCGTCGCCATGCTGCTCAACCGCCCGCGCAAGGGCCAGGGCTTCTACCGATCCGCCTTCTACGCGCCCTCCCTGCTGGGTGCCAGCGTCGCGATCGCCCTCGTCTGGCGGGCGCTGTTCACCGACAGCGGGACGGTCGACACCCTGCTCCAGAAGGTGGGCATCAACACCGGCGGCTGGATCAACCAGCCCCAGTACGCGACCATCGTGATCGTCATCCTGGCCGTGTGGCAGTTCGGCGCGCCCATGGTCATCTTCCTCGCGGGCCTCAAGCAGATCCCGCAGGACCTCTACGACGCGGCCGCCGTGGACGGCGCGAGCAAGTGGAAGACCTTCACCTCGGTGACGCTCCCCATGCTCACGCCGGTGGTGTTCTTCAACCTGGTCATGGAGATCATCAACTCGTTCCAGGCCTTCACCGGGGCGTTCGTCGTCAGCAACGGGCAGGGTGGCCCGGCCGACTCCACCCTCTTCTACACCCTGTACCTGTACCAGCGTGGCTTCTCCGACTTCCAGATGGGATACGCCTCGGCCATGGCGTGGCTCCTGCTGCTGGTGATCGCTCTGGTGACCGGCCTGCTCTTCTGGAGCTCCGGCCGGTGGGTGTTCTACAGCGGAGAGGACAAGTGATGAGCACCGCGACCGTGACACCTCCGAAGCAGGCCGCGACGCCAACCCCGAAGGCGAGGACCGGTCGTTGGCGGCCCGTCGTCTGGCACGTCATCGTCACCGCGATCGTGCTGCTCCTGCTCTACCCGATCATCTGGCTGGTGGCGGCGTCGTTCAAACCGGCCGACGAGGTCGTGACGAGCCTGAGCATCCTGCCGAACAACCCCACCCTGGAGAACTACACGGCGGCCTTCGACGGGATCGCCGGCGTCAGCTTCTGGTCCTACCTGGGGAACTCGCTGTTCGTCGCCATCGGCTCGGTGGCCGGCAACGTCGTGTCCTGCGTGCTGGCCGCCTACGCCTTCGCGCGGCTGCGGTTCCGGATGCGCGGCCTGATGTTCGCGTTCATGATCGGCACCATCATGCTGCCGTACCACGTGGTGCTGATCCCGCAGTACATCATCTTCCAGCAGATGGGGATGGTGGACAGCTTCTGGCCGCTGATCCTGCCCAAGTTCCTCGCCACCGAGGCGTTCTTCGTCTTCCTCATCATCCAGTTCATGCGGGGCCTGCCCAGGGAACTGGACGAGGCGGCGCGGATCGACGGCTGCGGACCGATCCGGATCTTCTTCCACATCATCCTGCCGCTGGTGCGACCCGCCCTGATCACCACGGCGATCTTCACCTTCATCTGGACCTGGAACGACTTCTTCAGCCAGCTCATCTACCTGAGCACGCCGAGCAACTACACGCTCCCGCTCGCGCTGCGGCTGTTCATCGACCAGACCAGCGTCTCCGCCTACGGACCGATGTTCGCCATGTCGGTGCTCACCCTGATCCCGATCGGGCTGTTCTTCCTGGCGTTCCAGCGGTTCCTGGTGCAGGGTGTGTCCACCACCGGACTCAAGGGCTGAGAGGTGATGGCGGTGTCCTCCAAGACCCGGGCGCCCGAGAACCGGACGACCGTGGTGGGAGAGCGGTTCGCGTTGTTCGCGGACTGCCTCTACCTCGGCCTGCTGGTGCTGGTCTCCTCACTCCCGCTGGTCACCGCGTACGCGGCGATCACCGCGGGGAGCGGGCTGCTGCGCCAACGGGTCCGCGAGGACACCTCCTTCACCATCGGCGGCTACTTCGCCCGGCTGCTGGCGGTCATCCGCCACCAGTGGCTGGTCCTGGTCGCCCCCCTCGGGTTGGCCCTGCTGCTCGGCGTCAACGCCGTCGCGGTGGCCTCCGGCGCCCCGGGCGCCGACGTGGTGGAACCGGTGTTGTGGCTGATCGGCGCGGCCCTGCTCGTCGTCGGGCTGCGGGCCGCGGTGCTGTGGACGCCGGACACCGGCTGGCGGGAGACCGTGGAGGCCGCCGGTACCGCGACCGTCCGCGACCCGGTGGGCAGCCTGCTGCTGCTCGGCGCGGCCTTCGCGTGCTACGTGATCGCCGGGCAGACGCTCATGCTCGTCCCGCTGGTGTGCGGGTTGTTGGTCTTCGCCGCCGTGGCGGTGACCGGAAGGGAACACGGGTGACCACCCCGACTCGCGTACTCCAGGTGGGCGCGCACGGCTACGGCCGGGTCCACCTCGACAACATCGCCGCGCTCGGCGAGAGCGGCCTGGTCCGGCTGGTGGGGCTGTGCGACCCGGTGCCGCCGGCCCCCGAGACCCTCGCGGCCTTCGACGGGGTCCCGGTGTCACCGGAGCTGGACGCGCTGCTCGCCGAACAGCGCCCCGACGTCACGATCGTGGCCACCCCGATCCACACCCACCTGCCGCTCGCCGTCACGGCGCTGCGCGCCGGCTCCCACGTCCTGCTGGAGAAACCGCCCACGCCGACCCTGGCGGACTTCGAGACGCTCCTCGCGGTCTCCGAGGAGACCGACCGGCGGTGCCAGATCGGCTTCCAGAGCCTGGGTTCGGCGGCGTTGGCCGAGGCGGTCGACCTGGTCGGCTCCGGGACGATCGGTGGGTTGCTCGGCATCGGCGCGGCCGGCACCTGGATCCGGGACACCGCCTACTACCAGCGGGCGCCCTGGGCGGGCCGGATGGTGCTCGACGGACGTCCGGTCACCGACGGCGCCCTCACCAACGCCTTCGCCCACGCCGTGGCCTCCGCGCTCCGCCTCGGCGGCGCCGAGCGGGCCGGCGACGTGCGCCGGGTGGAACTGGAGCGCTTCCACGCCCACCCCATCGAGGGTGACGACACCGCGTGCGTCCGGCTGACCAGGTCGGACGGCCTGCCGATCGTCGTCGCGGTCACCGTGTGCGCGGAGCGCACCCGCGACCCGTACCTGATCCTGCACGGCGAGTCCGGGCGCATCACCGTCTGGTACACCCGGGACCAGCTGCTGGTCGAGACGGGGAGCGCCTTCCCCGGCGCCCGGCCCGTCACCGACGACGCCCAGTCCCGCGCGCGGGTGCTGTCCCGCACCAACCTGCTGGCCAACCTCGTCGACCACCTCGCCGACCCGTCGGTCCCGCTGCTCTCCCCCTCGGCCGGCAGCCACACCTTCATGCGGGCGATGGAGGAGATCCGGCTCGACGGGCCGGCCAGGGCGATCGACCCCCGGTACTACCGCGAGGAGGGCACCGGCCAGCGGTGGCGTCCGATCATCGACGGGGTGGACACGGTCGTCGCCAGGTCGGCCGCCGAGCTGCGGCTCTTCTCCGAGCTCGGTGCTCCCTGGGCGGCCGGTTCCCCCCGGGACACCGCGCTGCCCACCCGGCAGGGGGTCTCCTCACCGAGCTAGGCGCCGTGCTCCGGAAGGCGACCGGGAGCGGGGCCCGCCGGTCAGGGGGCGCGTGCGGCTCACCGGTCGTCCTCCGTCGCCCGTTCCCCGTCCCGGCTCGGCCCGGACGAACCCCGGCCGGAGCCCAGCACCTCCGCCCACGGGTCCGCACCGGACCGCTCGGCCAGCCGGGCGAGCACCCGCCGCTCCTCCTGCTCCTCGCGGGCGTTCGGGGCGGTGACGACGAGGATCAACGCCACCACCGTGACGACGCTCAGCACGAGCAGCAGCGGCTCACCGAGGTCGGACGAGACAGTGCCGGGCAGTGGCCCGGTCGCCTCGGTGAGCTCCGCGCTGGTGCCCGCGATCACCAGGTAGTGCATCCCGCAGACCGCCGCGGCCTGGCAGATCGCGGCGATCGTGACGAAGACCCGGCCCTGTTGCGCCACCGAGGTCCACAGCGCGATGACGGACCCGGACAGCGCGACCACCACCGCCGCGCCGAGCACGGCGCGATCGAAGGTGAGGTCCGCGTGCATGCGCAACGCCGCCATCGAGCCGTAGTGCATCGCGGCGACGCCCAGACCCACGACCGTGCCCGCCAGGACGGCGCGGACACCGAGCGGTGCCCGCCCTCCACCGGCCAGGATGGCCAGGCCGAACCCGCTCGCGACGACCGCCACGCCGACGCTGAGCAACGTCAGCGGCCCGTCGTGCCGAATGGGTGTTCCGACGACCGCGAAACCCAGCATCGCCACGAAGTGGGCGGCCCAGGCCCCGGTGCCGCCCAACGCGAACGCTCCCAGCACGACCCATCTGGCCCGGGAGAACGCGGTCGGCCCGCGCCGCGCCCGTTTCAGCGACAACACTCCCAGCAGACAACCGACGAAACACATTCCGACGGCGAGCAACGGGAAAAGGGGGCCTTCGGAGAACGGGTCAATCTCAGCCACGGAAGAACCTTCCTTCACGCTTCGACACCTGCGCGCCCGAAAGAAGGATTACCGGACAACCGACCCCGCGACACGGGAACGGGGGAAATTCCGGTCGTTCCGGGGAGGAAACAACACTGCTGGCGGTACGTCCCGGTGGTCCCGACGACGTCCGGTCTCGCGGACGCCGCCGGGAGGGACGTGACCGGTGGGGGCGTCAGCCGACCCGGCCGGCACCGGCGCGGGCCGGGACCAGTCCGGGAACGGCCGAGGCCGGGTGGATCCGTTCGTGCCAACGGGGGACCCAGCCCACGTCGGCGGACAGTTCCGAGCCGTGCGCGAGGTTGTGCTCGGCACGGAGGTCGACGCGGCGGCGTCCGTCCTGGTCCTCCACCACGTCGCCACGCGTGCGGATGGCGGTGCCGCCCCAGTCGTAGACGACGTCGCCGGCGGTGAAGCGCTCACCCAACCGGAAGTAGTTGTTGTCGGTCACCACCTTCGACTCCACCCCGACACCGACGTGGTACCCGAGGCCGTCGATCGACTCGTAGTAGTTGTTGTAGACGTGCACCTGCCCGAACCGGACCCGGGGCGAACGCTCCAGCGTCTCGGAGAAGACGTTGTGGTGCAGGGTGATCCGGAGCTTCCCCCGATCCTCGAAGCGGCTGTTCGAGTTGCCGATCAGCATGGTCTTGTCGTGGTCTTGGAAGACGTTCCAGGACACCGTCACCAGGTCGGTCTCCCGCACCATGTCGAGCAGGCCGTCATGCCACTGGTAGGGGCGGCCGAAGTACCACGGCTGCGAACTGTCGGGGTACCGACCGTCGTGGAAGGTGTTGTGGTCGACCCAGACGTGGGTGGCGCCGTGCAGCTCGACGGCGTCGTACTCCGAGTTCCACTCCCCCGCCTCGTTGTCGGTGGGGTCCCAGGCCGGGAAGCAGTCGACCGGCGCCTCGAAGGTGATGTTGCGGATGATGACGTTGTCCGCGTCCCGCACCGAGAGGTTGAGCCCCCGGATCTCGGCGTCCGCGCCCAGGCCGACGAGGGTGGTGTTCGAACCGACCCGGACCTGGATGTGGTCCCGCTGGTTGCGCATCGACCGGTCGCGGGCGTCCTCCAGCGGACCGTGCGGCTCCTCCTCGTAGCCCCAGTGCTCCGGGTCGTAGGCGGCGAGGTAGTCATCGAGGGAGTAGTCGGGGTCGGCGAAGTCCGCGCAGCTCAGCGGCGTTCCGTCGTCCGCCTCGTGCCCCTCGATGGCCCCGTCCACGTAGATGATCTTCGGGGTGGGGCTGCCGCCGTCGAGCGCGGCGACCAGCTCGGCGCGGTTGCCCACGTGGAACACCGCGTCGTCCTCGGCCGCGGCACCACCGGTGGTTCCCCCCTCGGCGGCCGCCCAGCCGTCGCGCTCACCGAGCACCTGCCGACCGAGGTCGGGTGCCCCGGTGGTCGTGGTGTCGGCGACCGCGACGGGGGCGGCCAACGCGGCCGTGGCGATGACCGCTCCCGTCAGAACAATGGATCTTCGCACCCTGCGCTCCTTTGCGACCTCGGCTGCGGACCGTCTCCAGCCGCGCCGAACGAACATCCGGCACGGTTTCGGGACTCCTGCGGAGAACGCGAGTGCCCCGGGTCCTGACAGTCGAAAATAGTGCGGGAATCCGGGAAGTCAACGGTTTCCGGCAAGGTTGGGAAAACGCTTACTCGAAGCGCCGGAACCACCCCACGAGAGCCCTTCCCCTTCCGCCGAACAGCGGTACCGCAGCACCGCGAACACCCTTTCCACGGCCCGAACCCCGCCAGCCGGCGCGGGGAATTCCGGCGGTGGACCTCGAACGCCGCACCGGGCCGGGGCCGGCCTCCCCCGCCCGCATCGACCCGGCCCCCTCCGGCGGCCCGGCACCGCTCAGCGCAGCCACTCCAGGAGGGTCGCGGCGTCCCGGGCGAAGGCCGCCGGCGAGTCGTCCCGCACGAACTCCAGCAGCACGTGCCGCCGGGGTCCACCCGCCAACCGCTCGAGCACGGGAACCCAGTGGTCGGCCCGCTCGGCGAGCGGCAGCCGGTCGTGGAAGCCCCCCGGGCCCCAGGAGAACACGTGCGCGCCGTCGATCCGGTCCGACAGCGCCTCGATCTCCCGCACCGAGACCGCCGGGTCCGGCTCCGCGCCCGGCTGCCAGTAGGAGCGGACCTCAGCCGGGTCGAGCTCGTCGAACAGCCGTCGCGCTGACCCCGGGTCGTCGGTCAGGGTCCCCGGGTGGTACTCCACCACCACCCGGATCCCCCGGGCGGCCGCCACCTCACCGCACCGCCGGAGGTCGTCGACCACGGCCGCGCGCCGCTCCGAGTCCACCTCGGCCGAGCCCGCCACCCCGGCCCACACCCGGATCGCGGGAGCCCCCAGTTCCTCGGCCGTCGCCACGACCCGGGCGAACTCGCCCGGGTCGGTGTCACCAGCGCGGTAGTAGGAGCCGTACGCCTCGACCTCCAGCCCGGCGTCCGCGCACCGCACCCTGGCGTCGACCGCCCGGTCGAAGGCGCCGACGGGGACGTGGACGTCACCACCCCAGTGCACCGCCGACAAGCCGTTCGCCGCCGCGAGATCCACGATCTCGGGCACGCCGAGCGACCGGAAGGTGACCGACACCAGACCTGGTACGAGCACGAGCGACTCCCTGAATCCGGCCCCGCCCCGCCGGAGGCGGGAACGACGGGACGACGACCAACCGTCCGGAGCACCCTAACGAGCCACCCGCCCGACGCCGGGCGTTCCGGCCCGGCCGGAACGGGCCCCTCGGCCGGCGACCACCCGTCCGACGGACACCACTCGACGTCGGACGCGGGTCGCCCCGGTGCGGCGGGTGCGCTTCACCCCACCGGCACCAGAGGGCATGTCCCATATATTCGACGCTGTCCGGCTTCCCCGCCGGCGGGGGCGCCAGCCCCGAACCGACCTTCGAAGGGAGCGGCGCCCCGATGAGCGCAGCCGACGCGACGGACACCGCCGAGGGCACCGTCGGCACCGACCCAGCACCCGCCGTGACCGGACCGGCCGTGCGCACCGGCGCCCTCCTCGTCGCGGTCACCGTCGTCCTGGGCATCGCCCTCGACCAGCTCACCAAGTGGTGGGCCCTCGAGGCCCTCGGCGACGGCACGGTCATCCCGCTGCTGCCGACCACCAGCTTCCGGTTGGTCTTCAACCCCGGGGTGGCCTTCGGCATGGGCAGCGAGATCGGCCCCGCGCTGACGGTCGTGCTGATCGGAGTGGTGCTGTTCCTCATCGGCTGGCTGGTCATGCACGTCCGCAGGCGGGAGGGCCTGGCGAACCAGCTGCTGCTGGCCGTCGTGGTCGCCGGTGCCTGCGGAAACCTCGCCGACCGGCTGTTCCGCGCCGAGGACGGCCCGCTCACCGGTCACGTCGTCGACTTCATCGCCGTGGACTGGTTCGCGGTCTTCAACGTCGCGGACATCTTCACCACCTGCGGTGTGCTGGCCTTCGCGGTCCTCGTCTTCTGGCAGGAGGGCCGTCGGCCGGCCGACGGCGAAGCCGAGGGGGATGGCACGAGCGGAACCGGGACCGCCGCCAGGGGTGACGCGGACGGCACCCCGCCTCCCGCCACCCCCGCTCCCGGCGCGGAGCGGTCCGCCCTGGGGGGCTCGGCGAGCACGGACTGACCCCCTCGGCCCGCACGGTCACCACGACCGTGCGGGACGTGCCGGCGCGGCGGGGGTGATCAGGGCAGTGGGACCGTGTGCGCCTGCCCGTCCGGCCACTCCACGGCGACCTGCCCGCCCCGCTCGACGAGCGCGACCCGGGGAGGACGCCCGCCGTCGCCGGGCTCCCCGCGTCCGGCCCCTGGCACGGGCTCGGCGTCCCCCACCAGACCGACCACCACCCAGTACCACCGCCCCGGCCGCACCGAGGACGTGGTGGCGGCGGGCACCGCGTGCCGGGAGCCGAGCGCGGAACGGCCCTGCCCGGCGATCGTGCCCACGGCCCAGTCGGCGTCGGCGGGGCCCGGTCCGGCCAGCAGGCTGCGGAGACCTCCCGCGCTCGCCTCCACCCCCCCGGCCGTCCGCCGTTCGGTCGGCGCGGAGTCCCCGGCCACCGGCCACCCGGTGATCCGCAACCGGAGTGCCCCGCCGGACGGCGCACCGCCCTCGGGGCGATCCGTGCCCGGCGCGTCGACCCGGACCAACCGCACCTCCCACGGGCCGCGCACCACCGACCCGACCGTCAACCAGGGACCCGGGACCAGGTCACCGTCCTCCCCGCCCTCGACCGACGACCAGTGGGCCCGGTGGCGGGAGAACGCCGACAGGGCACCCCCGGCACGGACTCCCAGCGACTGGACGGGAGGCCGGTGGGAGGGCCGCCCCTCGGCGTCGAGCAGCACGACGGCCGAGTCCACCGGCTCGGCGACCAGCCCACGCCCCGGGCGCAGTCCAGTGTCGGGGTCCTGCACGGTCGCGGTCGCCGTGGAGAACCCGTAGGCGGTGTAGACGGGGCGGTCGACAGCGGGTTCGTCGGTCGCCGCGCGGTCCGTGCCGTGGTTGACCACCCGGACGATCCCGTCCGCGCTGGTCCCGGAGACCAGCCAGCCGGGGGCCGGCAGCGCACGGGCCACGTCCCCCCGCTCGATGGCCATCGGTTCCTCGACGGCGGTCCACACCGGGTGGTCCCCGGGCAACAGCAGCCCGGCCATCCCCTTGCTCGCCCAGTAGGGCGAACCGGGGCCCGAATACCACTGGGCCAGCGGCGGGAACGGGCCGTGCCACCCCGTCGTGAGCAGGTCGTCGGTGTCGAGCGCCCCCCGGTCGAGGAAGTACCGGACCGTGCCGCTCGCCCACCTCCGCAGCTGGCCGGCGGGCAACGGGGAGCAGTCGAACAAGGCCGCCGTCCACACCGGGGCGAGCGTCGCCCAGCGGTAGGTCAACGACCGGCCCTGGAAGAGCGGCGCCCCGTCCCCGCCCACCAGGGTGGCGTAGTCGCCGAGGAAGGACCGGAGCCGGTCCTGGTAGCGCGCCCGCAGCTCGGCCACCCCCGGCTCGGTGCCTCCCGACATCCGGCAGTACCAGAGCGGGTAAAAGTGGAAGGCCCAGGCGCAGTAGTGGTCGAAGGAACGGCGTCCGCCGTCGGTGTACCAGCCACCGCCCCGATGCCACGAATCGGTCATGGCGCAGTTGCGCTCGATGTCCTCCCGCGACCACGGACCGCCGACGGAGCGGAGGAAGGCCTCCACGATCGTCTGGAACCAGACCCAGTTGCTGTCGACCGGGGGCTCTCCCACGAACGGGGCGAACCAGGCCACCACCTGGTCCCGGACCCGCTGGTCGAGGCGGTCCCACAACCAGGGCCGGGTCTCGTGCAACGCGATCGCCACCGACGCGGCCTCCACCCTCGCCTGCCGCAGCTCGGTCAGCCGGGGCCACCGCTCGGGGTGGTCGGGATCGGTGCCGTTGGCCAGCCCACGGGCGTACCAGCCCAGCAGGTCGTGGGGGTCGGTCCCGCCCGCCCCGGCGACCCGGAAGGCCGCGGACAGGAACGTCCGCGCGAAGCCCTCCAACCCGTCGCTCCACTCCCCGGAGCGGGACGCCGTCCCGGGTAACCGGACGAGCGCGGACGAGGCCGAGGCGTGCGGCCGCACCGCGAGCAGCAGCCGATCAGCCAGGTCCTCCCAGTGCGCGCGTGTCCACCCCGTGTAGGGCGAGAGCGCGCGGTCCTCCCCGGTCAGCGACACGTCGACAGCCCCTTCCGTTTCGGTTCGGGCCACGGTAGCGACGAAACGCCGCACCCCACCCCCACCGGCGCTGACCGCATCCGGTCAAGGTCGATGACGTGATTGACGGAAAACGTTTCCATACTAGTTTTCCAGGCACGGGTCCGGCGACGCGGCCGCGCCCGAACCGAGGAGAACCGCGATGCGCGCTGACGTACCCCTGCGGGGTGGAAGCCGAACCACGACGACCACGGCCCTGCTCGCGAGCCTGGCGGTCACCGGAACCCTGGGCCTCGCCGCCTGCGGGTCGACCGCCGACGACTCCGGCACGGCGACCATCCACTTCACCTGGTACGGCAACGACGACCGGGCGAACGCCACCATGGAGGCGGTCGAGCTCTTCGAGAGCCGACACGAGGGCATCACCGTGGAGACCTCCTTCTCCGGGTTCGACTCCTACTTCGAGAAGATGTCGACCCAGATCGCCGGTGGCAGCGCACCGGACGTCCTGCAGATGGACGCCGGCTACCTGCGCGAGTACGCGGAACGCGGCGCCCTCGCCGACCTCGACGACTTCACCGGTGACGTCCTCGACATCGACGACGTCGACCCGGCCGGCCTCCGGTCCGGGGAGACCGGGGACGGGCGCTTCGCCGTCCCGCTGGGCCGCAGCACCCAGACCGTCGCCTACAACTCGCGGGTGTGGGCCGAGGCCGGACTCGAACCACCCGAGATGGGCTGGACGTGGGACGACCTGCGGGCGGCCGCCCGCACCATCAGCGAACACACCGACGGGGAGGTCCACGGGCTGACCGATCCCGGCTGGGCGATCGACTGGTTCCAGTTCTGGCTCCTCCAGGACGGCAAGATCCTTTACACCGACGACGGTGAAATCGGTTTCACCGAGGAGGACCTCGTCGACTACTGGACCTACACGCAGGAGATGCGGGACGAGGGCGCGGCGACCCCCGTGGAGATCACCACCCAGATCAGCGGGAACCTCGACACGTCCCCGCTGGCGTCCGGCACCGCCGGCGCCGAACTGAGCTACCTCGGGAGCTCGGCCGGGTTCTTCCCGATCCTCGGCGAGGAGATGGCCTTGGCGCCGTGGCCGAGCCGCAACGGCGAGTACGGGGCGTACGCCTCCACCTCGATCCAGATCAGCGTCAGCGCCGGCACCGAGCACCCGCGCGAGTCCGCGATGCTGGTGGACTTCCTCATGAACGACGTCGAAGCCGGCCGCATCCTGGGCACCACCCGGGGGACCCCGCCGAACGCCGAGGTGCGCGCGGCCGTCGCGGAGGACCTGTCCGGCGTTGAGGAGCTGCTCTTCGAGTTCGAGGAGAGCGTGTCCGACGCCCTCGGGGAGGCCCCGCCCCCACCGCCGCGGGGCTCCGGTTCGTTGAAGCGCAACTTCAGCCGGATCTACGACTCGGTCAACTTCGGCAACCTCACCGTCGAGGAGGGCGCCGCCCAGCTGATGACCGAAGCCCGCCAGCTGATCACCTGACCCGCCCCCGGCTGGCCACGGCCCCGGCGGGCCGAGGACCAGCACATCCCACCCGGTCCCACCCTCCCCCAGCCCCCAACGACGAGGAGCTGATCACCGATGACCGGTTTCGCCAGACGCACCTTCATGCAGGGCACCGCGGCGGTCGGAGCCGCCACCCAACTGCCGTGGCTGCTCGCCCCCCAGGCCACCGCCGCAGACGGTGAGGACGTCCCCGCCGCCAGACCCGCCCCCATCCGGTGGTTGGAGTCCACCCCCACCGAGAACGTGGGCAGCACCTGGGGGGTGTCCTGGCCGAAGGGAACGCTGCCCGCCGACCAGTCCTTCTCCCTCCGCACCGCCGGCGGCGACCGAGTCCCGGTGCAGACCTGGCCGATCGGCTACTGGCCGGACGGGTCGCTGAAGTGGTCGGCCTGCGCGATCGGCGCCGCCGCCCCCGCCGCCGAGGAGTACGTCCTCGAACCAGGGGCCGGCCTGGCACCCCGCACGAAGGTGCGGGTCACCGAACGCGCCGACCACGTCATGGTCGACACCGGGGTCCTGCGCTGCCGGATCAACCGCTCCGGCACCACCCTCATCGCCTCCATGAGCCGAGGGGGACGGGAGATCGCGCGGGGCGGGGAACTGGTCTGCCAGTGGCAGGACGGCGTCGAGGACTCCGAGGAGGGCAGCACCCGCCGGGCCAGGTTCGTCAGCCACATCGACAGCGTCGAGGTGGAACAGGACGGCCCGATCCGGGCGGTCGTGCGGATCACCGGCACCCACCGCGGCCAGCGAGGCCGCGAGTGGCTGCCCTTCACCGTCCGGCTCTACCTCTACGCCGGCGCCGAACACGTCCGGATGATGCACACCTTCGTGTTCGACTCCGACGGCTCCTCCGACTTCATCCGGGCCCTGGGCATCCGGTTCCGCGTGGTGATGCGCGACCAACCGCACGACCGGCACGTCCGCCTCGTCGGCGACGGGCACGGCCTGCTCTCCGAGGCGGTGCGAGGACTGACCGGGCTGCGCCGGGACCCCGGCCAGGAGGTGCGGGACGCGCAGGTGGCCGGACGGGCCACCCCGCCCGTCGACACCTTCCCCGACAACGTGCGGACCCGACTGCACCTGATCCCGACCTGGGGGGACTTCACCCTCGCCCAGCTCACCTCCGAGGGCTTCCAGATCCGCAAACGCACCAGCCCAGGGCACGCCTGGATCACCGTCGACTCCGGTCACCGGGCCGCCGGCTTCGGGTACGTCGGCGGGGTCAGCGGCGGACTCGGCTTCGGCATGCGCGACTTCTGGCAGAAGTGCCCCACCCAGCTGGACGTCCGAGGGGCCGCCGGGGACGAGGCCGAGGTGACCGTCTGGCTGTGGTCCCCCGACGCCCCGCCGATGGACGTGCGGTTCTACCACGACGGCCTCGGCATGGACGACTACCCCGAGCAACGCGAGGGCCTGGAGATCACCTACGAGGACTACGAGCCGGGTTTCGGCACCGCCGAGGGCATCGCCAGGACGAGCGAACTGATGTTCTGGGCGTTGGACGCGACCCCCGAGGCGGACCGCCTGGTGGCGATGGCCGACACCGTCCGCACGCCCCCGCAGCTGGTGACCACGCCCGAACACCACCACCGGGCCGGGGTGTTCGGCGACTGGGCCCCCGTCGACCGGTCCACCCCGGAACGCGCCGAGATCGAGGACCGGCTCGACTTCCTCTTCGAGTTCCACCGCGACCAGGTCGACCAGCACCACTGGTACGGGTTCTGGGACTACGGCGACGTCATGCACACCTACGACGGGGACCGGCACACCTGGCGGTACGACATCGGCGGGTACGCGTGGGACAACTCCGAACTCTCGCCTGACCTGTGGCTCTGGTACTCCTACCTGCGCAGCGGCCGGGCCGACGTCTTCCGAATGGCCGAGGCGATGACCCGGCACACCGGGGAGACCGACGTCTACCACTCCGGCCCCTACGCCGGGCTCGGCACGCGCCACAACGTGCAGCACTGGGGGTGCAGCGCCAAGCAGGTGCGGATCAGCACGGTCGCCTACCGGCGCTTCTACTACTTCCTCACCGCCGACGAACGCGTCGGCGACCTCATGCGCGAGCTCGTCGACGCCGACCGGACCTTCCTGACCCTCGACCCGATCCGCAAGATCCGCGAGGGCGAGTACGCCCCGGACCCGAACGCCCTCGCCATCGGCCTGGGCACCGACTGGGGGGCGCTGTCCGCCGCCTGGCTGGCCGAGTGGGAACGGGGCGGCGACGACACCTACCGGGACAAGCTGCTGACCAGCATGCGCACCATCGGGGAGCTCTCCAGGGGCTTCTTCACCGACGACGTCCGCTACGACATGGACACCGGGGCGTACAGCTCGGACTCCGACGTGGCCAGGGCCTCCCACCTCAGCGCCGTGCACGGCCTCACCGAGATCTGCTCCGAACTGGTGAGGCTCGTGCCGGAGGAGACCGGGTTCGCCGAGGCATGGTTGGGGTACTGCCGGCTGTACAACGCCTCGCGAGAGGAGCAGGAGGCCGAACTGGGACGACACCTGGGGAACCTCAACCTCCGGCAGGCGCACTGCCGGCTCACCGCCTACGCGGCGAACCGGCTCGGGGACGAGGACCTGGCCCAGCGCGCCAAGGAGGAGTTCTACCGGGGCGAGGCCGGCTACCCCCGGGACCTGACCTGGGAACGACGCCGCGTGGAAGGCCCGTCCGCGCTGAACCCGGTGGACGAGACCGACTTCGTGTCCACCAATGCCAGCGCCCAGTACGGCCTGGCCGCCATCCAGACGCTGGCCCTGGTACCCGACCGGTTCTGACGTCCACCGAACCCGCCCGACGGCGTCCCCGGGGCCTCCCGGGGACGCCGCGGACCACGCTGCCCCGCCCGCACCCACCCGTGCCCGCCGATCCACGGCCACCCGCCGCCCCTCGCCGCCGCCCCTCCTGGCGGGGTTCGGCGACCGGGGCACCACGAGCCGCCCGACGTCCGCCCCGCCCGGGGACGGGTAAGGACGGGTAAGGACCTCCCGGACCGCCGATCGTGGGCGGTTGCCCGATGTGCGGGCCCCCTCCTTACCCCCACTCTCGACGGTGGAGAGAGGGAGGTCATCACATGTGGGAGTCGATCGACACGCGCTGGCAGGAGGTCCGGGAGGTCCAGCGGGACCGCCGCGCCGAGGGGGCCTGGTACCGGACGAGGCTGCGGCCCAGCCGCCGACGCGCCCCCGAGTCCCCCGTCAGGGCGGACCGCCACGTCAGGGCGGCCGGCGACGAGGCCGGGACGACGGAGCGGCCCGGAGAGCCGACCACCGGTGAGGCACGCGCGCCCCGCCGCGCCCAGCCCGTCGCGGAGCTGGTGTGATCCCGGCCGACGGCGGCACCGGGGGCGACGGCGCGCTGCTGGTCCGACGGGCGGCGATGACCCTCCTCGCCAGGAAGGGGGCCGCGCGGACGCATCCGGCCGGTGTCCAGTGGCTCGGGCCGGCAGCGGATCGGGTGGAGAACGCGGGCGATGCCACCGCCTGGCCACCGCTGCGGCCCGTGGGATCATTCGACGTGTCTTTCGGACCGGTGACCCCGTTGGTCGCGCGCGTCGACGAGTTCGCCACGCTCCGCTCCGCCTGGCGCTCCGCCCAGCTGGGGAGGGCTGGCGCGGTCCTCCTCGGCGGGGAGGCGGGGGTCGGCAAGTCCCGGCTGCTCGCCGAGCTGACCGCGCTGGCCAACGCTGACGACGCGGTGGTCCTGGGCGGGCGCTGCCTCGACCTCGACAGGGCCGGGCTGCCCTACCTGCCCTTCGCCGAGGCACTGGGCCGCGTGGTGTCCGCGACCGGCGAACTCCCCGCGATCGCCAGCCGCCGCGCCGAACTCGGCAGGTTGCTGCCCGGCCTGGAGATCCCCCACGACACCGGCTCCGCTGACGGGCCACCGGAACGCCTCCGGCTCTTCGACGCCGTCCACGGCCTGCTGGCCGACCTCGCGAGCGACCGCCCCGTGCTGCTCGCCCTGGAGGACCTGCACTGGGCCGACGCCTCCACCCGGGACCTCGTGCGGTTCCTCGTCTCCCGACTCGGACACCAACGCCTCCTGGTGGTGGCCACCTACCGCTCCGACGACCTCCACCGGCAACACCCGCTACGGCCGGTGATCGGCGAGCTGTCCCGGCTGCCCTCCGTCCTCCGGATGTCACTGCGCCCGTTCACGCCCGCCGAGACGCTCGACTTCGTGCGCGTCCTGACCGGCGACCAGCTGCCCGACTCGGTGACCAGGGGAATCGCGAGCAGGTCGGAGGGCAACGCGTTCTTCTGCGAGGAACTGGCGGAGGCGTGCCGGGAACGCGGCTCTCTCGACAACGGGCTCCCCGCCGTCCTGAGCGACCTGCTGCTCGCCCGGGTCGAACGGCTCAGCGGCGACGCGCAACGCGCCGTCCGCGCCGCCGCGTGCGCCGAAGGCGTCACCACCTCCCACGCCGCCCTGGTGGCGGCGTCGGGGCTCGAGGACACCGTCGCCGAGGACGCGCTGTACGAGGCGGTGCGACAACACGTGCTGGTCGCGACCACCGACGGCGCCTACACCTTCCGCCACGCGCTCGTGCGCGAGGCCGTCTACAACGACCTGCTCCCCGGTGAGCGGGTCAGGCTCCACCAGGGTTTCGCCAGGGTCGCCGACGACCAGGGCACGACCACGGCCCTCGCCTACCACGCGCGGCAGAGCAACGACCTGCCCGTGGCGCTCGCCGCATCGGTGACCGCCGCCCGTGAGGTGCGGCGGATGGGAGCCCCCGGGGAGTCGCTGCACCACCTGGAACAGGCCCTCCAGCTCTGGGACCGGGTGGCGGAACCGGAACGGGTCAGCGGAGTCGACCACCTCGCCCTGCTCCGGGAAACCTCCACCACGGCCGAGAGCGCCGGCGAACTCGAACGAGCGGCCGCGCACGCCCGCGCCGCCGTCCGGGTCGCCGACTCCGCCGCCACCCCGGAGGCCCGCGCCGCGGCCCGGGCCGAGCTGGCGGCCCGGCTCATCCCCCTGGAGGTGCACGCCGCCGAGATCAGCACCGTGCTCGCCGACGCGTGGAACCTGGTAGCGCCCCGGGCGGCGAGCCAGGAACGGGCCGCGGTCCTCGCCCTGATGGCCCGGAGCTGGGTGTGGCTGCGGGAGGACGACATCGACCTCCCCGCGCTCCGACGGCACGCCGAGGACGCCATCGTCGACGCGGAGTCGGTGGGCGCCGAACAGGTGGCGATCGACGCCATGGTCACCCTCGCCGTCTTCGCCTCCATGGAACGGCAGGTCTCCCGGTCCCTGGCACTGGGCCTGCGAGCCGCGGAACGGGCCACCGCCATCGGCGCCCACCAGGTCGAACTCCGGGCCAGGAAGAACTACGCCATCCACCTCAGCTGGCTGGGGCACTACTCGGAGGGGCGGCACGCCCTGAAGACGATCACCCAGCGGAGCGAGGAGATCGGGGTGCTCTGGGGCGGGATCGCCCTCGACTGCTACCAGGACCTCATCCTGATCTCGACGTGGACCGGCCACTGGGAGGAGGCCCTGGCGATCGCCGACCTCAGCGACCGCACGCCCCCCGCCCTGTTCCAGCAACGACTCGACGCCGTCACCCTGCCGATCCTTTCCGGCCTCGGGCGCCACGACGAGTTCGACCGGCTGGCCGCCCGGCTCGACCGGGACAGCAGGGAATCGGTCACCCGTTTCCTCGTCCAGTACGGCAGGGCGGTGCACCTCCACTCCCTCGGCCGGCACCGCGAGGCGCTCCACCACGTGCGGCACGCCCTGGCCTGGATCTTCCGGATCGAACGGATGCACGTCAGCAACGCCGTCGGCTGCCTGCGGCTCGGGCTGTCCTGCTGCGCGGAACTCACCCAGGTGGCCCGCCGATCCGGGGACACCGACACCCTCGCCGAGATCCGGGGGCTGGCCGACGGGTTCATCGCCCAGGTCCGGGAGATCCGCGACGAACGCCCCGACCGGCCATGGGGCTCACCGGAGTCCGCCGCGCGGAGCACCCAGGCCGAGGGGAGATGGGCCGAAGCCGAGTACGGCCGGCTCCTGGGGCGGAACGACCCGGCGACCTGGCGGAGCGCACTCGCGCTCTCCGAGGGACTGCGGGCCTGGCAGGCGCACATCCGGTTCGGCCTCGCCCAGGCCCTGACCGCGCGGGGCGACCGGCCCGGCGGCGACCGGGAGGCCGCCGCCGCGCTGGCCCTCGCCGACGAGATCGGCGCGGCCCCGCTCCGCACCCGGATCGAACGCTTCCGTGCCGGCTCCCGGCTGTCGGAACCCGGGGAGGGGGCCCACGACGCGGCACCTGACCACCACCCCACGCCCCCGGGGACACCCGACCCCCTCACCCCCCGGGAACGTTCGGCCCTCGAACTGGCCGCGGCCGGGCTGACCAACCGCCAGATCGGCGAGGACCTGCACATCAGCCCCAAGACCGTGAGCGTGCACCTGTCGAGGGTCATGGCCAAGCTGGGGGCGACCAGTCGCACCGAGGCTGTCGCCCGCGCCTACGAACAAGGGCTGCTGACCGTCGAGAACTGACCCGTGGCGGTGCCGGGACGCACCGCCGGCCCCCGGCCACCAACCCGTTCACGCACAGGGGTGGGACCGCTCAGCGCAGCGCCCGCCCCGCCTCCCGCACGAACCGCGCCGCCCCCTCCGACACCGACCGCTGACCGAAGTTGATCTCGTCGTAGATCCGGGTGAAGGTCCGCTTGTTGGTGCTGGCGCCCGTCGGTGGGGGCGGCGGGGCCTCGTTCAGCTCCTCCGCGACCGACTCCTGGAACTCGTACACCGCGCTGTCGGCGCCCTCCAACGAGCCGGACACCGCCGCCCGCACCTCGCCGTTGACCGGCATCGACCTGCTCACGCCCAGTGCGCGCCCCGCGTCGACGTCATTGACGAGGAAGCCGACGAACGCGGCGGCCTCCTCCGGGTGCTCGGTGCGGCTCGACACGCTCAGCAGCGAGGAGGCCCCGGCGTGCGCACCGCCGTTCCCGGTGTCCGTCGGCAGAGGCGCCAACGCCATGTCGTCCGACACCGTGAAGTAGCTGCCGGCCGTCGAGTCGTAGTTGAACTCAGACCCCGCCTGGCCCCGGGCCAGCGGCGAGGTGTCCAGCGCGCCGTTCACCGAGGTCGTCGTCTCCGGCGGGGTGGACACCCCCTCCCGCACCCAGTCCTGCGCGACCGTCCAGAAGTCGACCAGGTCGGCCTCGTCGAACCCCAGACCGGCGTCCTCGGTGTAGAGGGACTTGCCCTGCTGTCGCAACCAGAAGTCGAACCAGTCCGAGTTCCAGCCGAAGTCGGTCGTCCCCGCCTCCCCGGTCTCCTCGGCCACCCGCTCCGCCGCGCTCCGGTAGTCCTCCCAGGTCCAGTCGATCTCCGGCGCCGGCACCCCGGCGGCGTCCCACAGCTCCCGGTCGTAGACGAGGGCGGGAACGTTCTGGCCCAGGGGCAGCGCGTACAGGGCACCGTCGAGGGTCGCTCCCTCCAACAGGGTGTCCGGCAGGTGCTCGGTGCTGATGGCCTCACCGACGTGCTCGGTCAGATCCATCAGGACCCCGCGCTCCGCGTACTCACGAAGGAAGAAGGTGTCCATCTGGATCAGGTCGGGCGCGGCCCCACCCGCCACCTGGGTGGACAGCTTCTCCACGTACGACTCGTAGCCGGCGAACGACGTCGTCACCGTGATACCCGGGTTGCGTTCCTCGAACAGGTCAACCGCGCGCTGCGTCGCCTCGGCGCGGTCCTCGTTGCCCCACCAGGTGAAGTGCAGCGACACGGCGCCACTCCCGCCGCCGCTGTCCCCGCAGGCGACGAGAGCCGCCCCGAGGACGGCCACCCCTAGGACACCCGCCACCCGGGTTCTCCCGGTCGTCGACATGTGGGACTCCTTCCGGTCACGCCGGACGGTAGGGCGACCGGCACCCGCGGGGACAGTGGCCACGACGCGGGTTGGCCGGAGTGGGCCGCCATGTCGGGGAGTCGACTGGGCCGTCGGGAGTACCCGCCCAGCCGGCCGCGGGCGCGGAGCAACCCCACCTCGCGGTTCCACCGTCCACCCAGCACTCCCCTTCCGCGCCGGGTTCCTCGACCCGGGCCGAGGAAAGGACACGGACATGACGACACGGGCGTTCAGAACCGGGGTGACCGCGACCTGCGTGCTGCTGGCACTCGCGGGATGCGCGGGAACCGGGACACCCGCGACCAGTGGACCGCCATACCCCTCGGCGTCCTCGGCCCACCCGGAACCGCGCCTCGGGTCCGGTGGGCCGAGCGCCGAGGACGGGCCAGCCGAAGCGGGCGCGCACCACCACCCCGCCCAGGAACAGGTGGGCGAGCTGGAAGCCGCCCTCGTCGCCCAGGAACCCGACCGTTTCGGCGGAGCGTGGATCGGCGGGTACGAGCCGGAGTTCCGCGTCGTGGTCGCGCTGACCGAGGTCGACCCGCGCCCCACCGCGCTGGACGACTTCCCCGACCTCGTCGACCACGTCACCCTCACCCGGGTCGAGTTCGCGGCGCTGGAACTCGAGGCAGCCAGGGCCCGGGCCGAGGAGGCGTTGACCGAGGCGGGCGTGCTCGGCGGGATCGGCGTGCACCCCATGGACAACCGGGTGTTGGTCGAGGTCGCGGGGACCGACGTGGACGAGGCCGAACAGGCGGTGTCCGGCATCGCCGGCGTCACCGTCACCAGGGTTCCCGACCTGCCCGAGCGGTACCCCGGCCTCGGTGTCCACGAGACGGCACCGGACGAGCCGACCGGAGGCCGCTGACCGTGGCCTCCCGACGATCGGACGTTCGACGCGGACCGGCGGTGCTCGCCTCGGCGGTGGCCGCCCTGCTGGGCGCGGGCTGCGGACCCGCGACCGCTCCCCCGGCCGGCGACTGGCCGCATTTCGACTCCCTGGCGCGACTCCGCTCAGCCGCCGATGTCGTCGTTGAGGGTCGGCTGCTCGCCACGTCCCAGCGGCGGATCGACGTCGCCCTCGCCTCGGGCACCGAGCGGGCCGGCGGAGAACCGGCGGCCGTCATCTCGTACACCGTCCACGAACTCGAGGTCGAACGGGTCGTGCTGGGAGAACGCGCCGTCGGGGAGACGGTTCGCATCGGCCAACCCTCGGACGCCGACTCCACACGGATGGTCGTCGGGGACACCTACCTCCTGTTCGCCGAACTTTCCAGGGACGACCTGCCGTTGTCCCTCATCAGTCCCGTTCAGGGGGTGTACCGCAGTGTTGGGGACGGCGCCTTCGAACCGGTCCACGACGCGAACCCGCTCAGCTTCGGCGAGGAGGACCTGGCCGCCGCCGGATAGCCGCGAGCGACCCGTGCCCGCCGAAGCCCTCGTCCTCGCCGGTACCCGACGACCGCCAGCTCCCGTCCGCCCGGGACCGCCCGTCCGGCGAGCGGCCCGAGACGGCCCCACCCCGCCGGAGGTGGCCCCAGGAGCGCGGCTGCGCGCTCCCCCGCTCATCACCGAGCGCAAGCCCTCCTGCCCGAACGAGGGACCGCTGGTGCGCCACGGCGAAATGTCCGCTACGGCGCGCTGGCAGGATGAACCGATGTGAGCGAGGGCGGACATCACGGAGAAAACCGGCAGCGGCGAACCTGGACCGCACTGGGGCGCCGTCTCCACTGGACGCTGCTCGGCCTCAGCCTGGTCGGTTTCCTCGTCTGGATGCTGGTCGTGCAGGCGGCGATGCCGGTGTGGCTCGACCAGGGCGCCGCCTGCGCCGCGAGGTTCGACATCGACACGACGAGGGTCGTCGTCAGGACCACCCTGCTCCCCCCTCGGGCGACCTGCACCTTCCACGAGGTTCCCGGCGAGATCGCGCCCGTGGTCACCGAGTACATCTCCCCGAGCCTGGCCCTGGTCCTCACCGTGATGCTCCCCCTGCCCGCCGCCAGCGGCGTGGCCGGGCTGCTCCTGCTCGCGCGACGCATTCTCACCCCGGGGCGGACGGCACGCGGCCCTGACCGGGACGTCCCAGCCCCGGACCCGCCGCAGACCTCGGAAGGCGGCACGTCCCGGCGCACGTCGCACCTGCTCGGCGCCGCACTGCTCGGCGTCGTGGCCGGCACCTTCGGCGCCTCGGTCACGATGCTGTCCGTCGTCTTCGGGAGCTGGCCGGCCAGCATCGCCTCCTACGGGGCCATCGTGCTCGCCGTGGTCGTCGCGGCGACCGCGATGGACGCCGCGTTCGGCCCACGTGAGGGTGGTCGACGAGGATCCCGGCGACGAGGTCTCGCCCTGGGCGGGCTGGGCTGTGCGGTCGTGCTGGCACTCTGCCTACGGCAGAAGCTGGACGGCGACGGCATGGGCGAGGACGGTCACGGGTGGATCCCCCTCGTGTCCACCGTCGTGTTCCTCCTCGTGGCGGCGGTCCAATGGCGCCTCGCGCGCCGAGGACGCTGAAACACGTCCTACCTCCCACGTCGCGCGTGTTGCGTCCCACCTCGACCCGTCCTAACGCGTTCCTGCTCCGTTCGGAGTCGGTGCACCGATTCATACCTGCGGTGTGTTTCCCCGTTGGTAGCGTTGACCAGTGCCGCGGAGTCCGGCTGACGCCGCTCCGCGAAGAGAACGTGGGAGGCAGCGTGCACATCGAAAGCGACGGCGGCGGCACCAGTTCCGCGGTTCCCTCGACGGCGAAGATGACTGGCAGCATCGCGGCGTTCAGCGCGGCCGCCGCGGCGGGAAAGGTCTCGATCAACCCCGAGAGCGCCGAGAGCATGGCCACCAAAATCGACGCCATCGCCGTTCGTGCCAGAGACCGGCTGGAGAGGTTTCGTCCTTTGGAGCAACGCGTTCGACTGGGCTCGAGTCCGGTGGCGCTGACGATGGCCGAGCAGGACCTGGTCACGGCGGTCGGCACGCCGACCTCGGCCAAGGAAAACCTCGTGCTCTACATCCAGGCGCTGGAGGACCTCGCCGCCGCCATCCGCACCTCCGCCCGCAACACCCAACAACAGGACACCAACAACGCCACCCTGCTCAACAACACCGGAGACCACCTCACATGACCCGTCGGACACCCCCACACCGCCACACCACGGCACTCGCGGGAATCACCCTGCTCACCGTCCTGACGGGCTGCACCACCGAAACCACCGGACAAGCCCATACCCCCACCACCCCAAACACCACCAACTCCACCACACCCGATACGACCACCAACCCCGACAACACCACCTTCGCCGAGGACATCGCCAACGTCCTGCCCTGCGAAGTACTCGACGACAACCAGATCACCGACCTCGGATTCGACCCCACCACCGCCGAGTTCGAGGATGTCGGCATCATCTACTGGTGCCGTTATCGAGCGGCGCCCATGGAAACACCAACAATGACCATCGGCCTCGACGCTGATTGGGCATTGGACGAGCTGAACCTCACCAACTACAACTCCACAGAACACCAGATCGGACCACTTCGCGCACTCCTCATCACCGACGACCGCGACCCGACCATGTGCCAGATCTCCATGGAACTCGCAGAAACAGCCCACGCCACTGTCACGGTCAGCTGGGCCGAATCGCAGGAGGCCGCCTGCGAGGCCGCCGAGCGGGTCGCCGCCGTCGTGGAACCCGAACTCCCGCGAGAGCAGAGCTGAGCACACCTCCGCTGAAAAGAGCCGGCCCAGCACAGAGCACACGGCGAGCCGACTCACGGACGCTGAACCACCTCATGCCGCCCCACCGCGCTGCTCGGCGATCCCCCACCCCCACCAGGCGAGGCTGGGAAGCGGTCGCCAGCCAGGAGGGGAACGCTCCTCCCGACCACTGACAGTGGCGACAGCGACCACCCAGGCACGACCCCGGTGACGGCGGTCGGCGCGCCGACCTCGGCCAAGGAAAACCTCGTGCTCCACATCCAGGCGCTCAAAGACCTCGCCGCCGCCATCCGCGCCTCCGCCCGCAACACCCAACAACAGGACACCGACAACGCCACCCTGCTCAACAACACCGGAGACCACCTCACATGACCCGTCGGACACCCCCACACCGCACCACGGCACTCGCGGCAATCACCCTGCTCACCGTCCTGACGGGCTGCACCACCGAAACCACCGGACAAGCCCACACCCCCACCACCCCAAACACCACCACACCCGACACGACCACCAACCCCGACAACACCACCTTCGCCGAGGACATCGCCGACGTCCTGCCCTGCGAAGTACTCGACGACAACCAGATCACCGACCTCGGATTCGACCCCACCACAGCCGAATTCGATGACGTTGGTGTGGCGTACATGTGCCTCTACCGACCCGCGCCGTTGGAAAGCCCGCTCATGTCCATCAACATTGACCGGGATTGGGCGCTGGACGAACTCAACCTCACCAACTACAACTCCACGGAACACCAGGTCGGACCACTTCGCGCACTCCTCGTCACCGACGACCGCGACCCGAGCATGTGCCAGATCTCCATGAAGCTGAGCGAGTCCGCTCATGCGACCGTCGCCGTGGACTTCGCCGAATCGCAGGAGGCCGCCTGCGAGGCCGCCGAGCGGGTGGCCGCCGTCGTGGAACCCGAACTCCCGCGAGAGCAGAGCTGAGGGCGGGGCCTCCGAGGTCGGGGCTGAAGCCACATCCCGGCGGTTCTGGCCCCCCTGGGCAGACGATCCCCTCCCGGCCCCTCGCCCTCGCCCAGAGGTTTGCCGATGTCCTGCCACAGACACGTCGTCCCCGTTGGAAGCGCACCTCGGGCTGGACGACGGTCACGGCCCCCGCGGTGGCGGGGTGGGTGCCGAGGGCGAGCCGAGCGGGGAGGCCGGTCCCGGTCAGCTCGCCGAGCTCGTGGCGCGCACCCGGCGGGCCGCCTCGGCCCAGGCTGAGGTGGTGGCGGCGGAGCGGTCCGGCTCGTAACGCCGGAGCGGCTGGGTGCTGGTGATCAGGGCGCGCATCTCCGGCAGGCCGGCCAGTTCGCTCCGCCCGGCGGCCCTGGCCTGGACGAGGAGGTTTCCCAGCGCGGTGGCTTCCACCGGCCCGGCCACGACGGGGATCCCGCAGGCGTCCGCGGTGAGTTGGCAGAGCAGTTCGTTGCGGCAGCCGCCTCCGACGAGGTGCAGCACGTCGACCTGCCGGTCGGCGAGTTCGCAGGCGGTCCGGAGCGTGCGCGCGTAGGCCAGGGCCAGGCTCTCCAGCACGCACCGTGTGAGCGCGGCGGGGGTCTCGGGCACGGGTTGCCCGGCGCGCCGGCAGGCGTCGGCGATGCGGGCGGGCATGTCCCCGGGAGCGAGGAACACCGGGTCGTCCGGGTCCAGCACGGAACGGAAGGGCTGTTCTCGGCTCGCGTCGGCGAGCAGGCGTTCGATGTCGTGGTCCTGCCCGGCGATTCGCCAGGCTCGCATGGATTCCTGGAGCAGCCAGAGCCCCATCACGTTGCGCAGGTACCGGACGGTGCCGTCCACGCCGAGTTCGTTGGTGAAGTTCGCCCGCCGGCTGTCGTCGGTGAGGACGGGGTGGTCGAGTTCGAGTCCGACGAGGGACCAGGTACCGCAGGAGACGTACCCGAACCGTTCGGTGGTGGCGGGCACGGCGACCACGGCCGATGCCGTGTCGTGGGAGCCGACGGTGACGACGGGGAGCCCGGCTGGCAGGCCGTGGTGGGACGCCACCTCGTCGTGGACGGCACCGAGGGGGAGGCCCGGTTCCCGCACCGGCGGCAGGAGGCCGGGTGGGATCCTCGCCGCGTCCGCCAGTTCGGGCGACCAGCGGCGGGCGCGGACGTCGAACAGCTGGGTGGTGGAGGCGTTGGTGACCTCGGCGACGCGTTCGCCGGTCAGCCAGTAGCCCAGCAGGTCAGGGATGAGCAGGAGCGTCCTGGCGTGGTCGAGCTGGGCGCGGCCGGTCCTCGACCGCAGTTGGACGAGGGTGTTGATCGGCATGAACTGGATGCCGGTGATGTCGTAGATCCGTTCGGCCGGGACGTCGTCGAGCAGTTCGGGCAGGATGTCCTCGGTCCTGGCGTCCCGGTAGTGGAAGGGGGTGCCCAGCAGGGCCCCCTCTGCGTCCAGCAGGCCGTAGTCCACCGCCCAGGAGTCGATGCCGACGCTGGACAACGGCGTCCCGCCGAGCTGGGCGGCGGCGGCGAGGCCGCCCAGCGTCCGCTGGTAGAGGCCGAGGACGTCCCAGTGCAGTCGGGACACCCCGGAGCCGTCCACGGTGCGGACGGGGTCGTTGGGGAACCGGGCCGCCTCGGTGACGGAGAGCTCACCGCCGCCGATCCTGCCCAGCAGCACCCGGCCGCTGGAGGCGCCCAGGTCCACGGCGGCGCAGTGCACGGCTCCGCCCGCTGTCGGGTCGCTGGTGGCCCTGGTGGCCGTCACCGCGTCCTCCTCTCCTCGCAGGGCGGCGGGGCACCTGGTCCGGTGCCCCGCCGCGCTCGTCGTGTCGGTTGCCGCCCCCCGTGGGGGCGGTGGTCGCGGTGGCTGCCGCCGGCCGCGTCCGGTCGTCGCCCGTGGTGGGTGGGCTCAGATGAGCCCGCGCCGGGCGGCCCAGGCCACGGCCTGGATGGGTGTCTGCACGCCGAGTCGGTCGCACACGCCCCTGATCCTGCGGCGCAGGGTCCGGTTTGACGTGCACATCCGCCTGGCGATGCCGTCCAGGAGGTAGCCCTCCGCGAGCAGCGCGAGGATCTGGCGCTCCTCCCGGGTCAGCCGCACCTCCCCGACGCAGTCGGTCCTGATCTGTTCGGCACGAACCCGTTCCGCACTCAGTGCCGTCGCGCGCATAGCCACCGCAACCACTGGGACCTCCTCCTGTGTCCTCGACCGACCCCGGAAACGCTTCCGACGGGCGCCGTTCGGCGCCCTACCGCAGGAACGCCGCGGCGACTCCCGCGTCCACCGGCACGTGCAGCCCGGTGGTCCTGGTCAGCTCGCCGGCGACCAGGACGTGGACGGCGGCGGCGACGTGCTCGGGGAGCACCTCGCGCTTGAGCAGGGTCCGCTGGGCGTAGAACTCACCCAGCTCGGACTCGGGCACCCCGTAGACGGCGGCGCGCTGCGCGCCCCACCCGCCGGAGAAGATGCCGGAACCACGGACCACGCCGTCCGGATTGATGCCGTTGACCCGAATGCCGTGCGCGCCCAGCTCGGCGGCGAGCAGTCGGACCTGGTGCGCCTGGTCCGCCTTGGCCGCGCCGTAGGCGACGTTGTTGGGTCCGGCGAACACACCGTTCTTGCTGGCGACGTAGACGATGTCCCCGCCGATGCCCTGCTTCGCCATGGCCGCCGCGGCCGCACGGGCGACGAGGAAGGAGCCCCGGGCCATCACCCGGTGCTGCACGTCCCAGTCGGCGTCCGTCGTCTCCAGCAGGGGCTTGGAGATGGACAGTCCCGCGTTGTTGACGACCAGGTCGACCCCGCCGAAGGCGAGGCTCGCGGCGTCGACCGCCGCCGCCACCGCGTCGGTGTCGGTGACGTCCACCGTGACGGGAACGGCGACGTCGGCGGTGCGGAGGGCCTTGGCCCCGAGTTCGTCGGCGACCTCGGCGGCGGCGGCGCCGTCCCGGTCGGCGACGACGACGCACGCGCCCTCGGCGGCGAGCCGACGGGCGGTGGCCCGCCCGATTCCGCTGCCGCCACCCGTGACGAGGGCGATCCGCCCGGCCAGGGGCCGGGGCTTGGGCCGCCGCCGCAGCTTGGCCTCCTCCAGCTCCCAGTACTCGATGCGGAACTTCTCGTTCTCGTCGATGGGCTGGTACCGGGACAGCGCCTCCGCGCCGCGCATGACGTTGATCGCGTTGACGTAGAACTCGCCGGCGACGCGGGCGGTCTGCTTGTCGGCGCCGAAGGAGAACATCCCGACTCCTGGCACGAGCACGATGGCCGGGTCGGCGCCGCGCATCGGTGGGGAGTCGGGGGTGGCGTGCCGCTCGTAGTAGGCGCGGTAGTCGTCGCGGTAGGCGGCGTGGAGTTCCCGTAGTCGGGCGATCGTCTCGTCGAGGGGAGCCGTCGGGGGCAGGTCCAGGACGAGCGGCCGCACCTTGGTGCGGAGGAAGTGGTCCGGGCAGGAGGTGCCGAGCGCGGCGAGCTCGGGCATCCGCTCGCGGGAGACGAAGTCGAGGACGACGTCGGTGTCGGTGAAGTGGCCGAGCGGGCCGCGGCCCGGGGCGGGTTCGCCGGTCTCCCGCTGCGAGGTGGCGGCCAGTCCCCGGAGCACGGGGGCGAGCGCGGCCGCTCGCGCGCGTCGTTCCTCGGTGGGCAGGGGCTCCCAGCCGGGCACCACCGCGCCGAGCGGGTCCCGCCGGCCGTGGTTGTCGATGAACTCCTGGGCGGTGCTGATGATCTCCAGGGAGTTGGCGCGGCACTCCTCGGAGGTGTCGCCCCAGGCGGTGATGCCGTGGCCACCGAGGATGACGCCGATGGCCTGGGGGTTCTCGCGGCGGATCTGGGCGATGTCCAGGCCGAGTTGGAACCCGGGTCGCCGCCACGGCACCCAGGCGACGCGGTCGCCGAAGCAGCGGGCGGTCAGTTCGCGGGAGTCGGCCGCGGTGGCCAGCGCGATGCCCGCGTCGGGGTGCAGGTGGTCGACGTGGGCGGCGTCGACGAGGCCGTGCATGGCGGTGTCGATGGACGGCGCGGCGCCACCCTTGCCGTGCAGGCAGTAGTCGAACGCGGCGACCATCTCGTCCTCGCGGTCCACGCCGGGGTAGACGTCGACGAGGGAGCGGAGGCGGTCGACCCGGAGCACGGCCAGGCCCTCCTCGGTCAGGGTGCCCAGGTCACCACCGGAGCCCTTGACCCACATCAGCTCGACGGGTTCGCGCGTCACCGGGTCCGTACCGGACGCCTTCACGGAGGCGTTGCCACCGGCGTAGTTCGTGTTGCGCGGGTCGGAGCCGAGGTCGTGGCAGCGGGCGATGAGCGCGCTGACCTCCGGGTGCGTTCCCCGTCCGGTGTCCGGGGCGCCTGACGCTGAACTCGACACTGCGTTCCACTCTTCCCTGTTCGTGCGCCCCGGTGCCGGGACGGTGTTCCACTGGCTGCTGGCGCTTCCCGGTGTGGCCGGGTGCCCTGGTGCGGTCAGGCTCCCCAGCCCATCGCGTTGCCGCCGACCCGTTCCGCCTCGATGCGCTGCTGGTACCCCGAGCGGCGGTAGGCGGCGATCGGGTCGGGGTCGAGGCCCATGTCGGTGCGGAGTTCGGCGACCAGTGGCCGCACGTCGGTGTGGTAGGCGTCCATGAGCACCTCGTTGGCGCCGAGGACGTCACCGGCCTCCTGGGCCGAGCGCAGCGCGTCGGTGTCGACGAGGAGCGCCTTGGCGGTGGCCTCCTGCACGTTGGTGATGGATCGGATCATCGCCGGGATCTTGGGCTCGATGTTGTGGCACTGGTCGAGCATGAAGGCGAGGTCGGAGTCCGCGGCGAGGCCGCCGCCCCGGTTCACCTCGTACATGAGGCGGAACAGCTGGAACGGGTCGGCCAGGCCGACGATGAGGTCGTCGTCGGCGTAGAAGCGGGAGTTGAAGTGGAAGCCGCCGAGCATCCCGGCCCGCAGCAGGAAGGACACGATGAACTCGATGTTCGTGCCCGGGGCGTGGTGCCCGGTGTCGACGAGGACCTGCGCGGCCGGTCCGAGCTGAGCGCAGTGCGCGTAGGAGGTGCCCCAGTCGGGGACGTCCATCGTGTAGAAGGCGGGTTCGAAGAACTTGTACTCCAGCAGCAGCCGCATGCCTTCCGGCATCCGGTCGTAGACCTCGCGCAGCGCCGTGGCCAGCCGGTCCTGCCGGGCCCGGATGTCGTCCTGCCCGGGGTAGTTGGTGCCGTCGGCCACCCACATCGACAGGATCTTCGACCCGGTCTGCTCGGCGATCTCCACGCACTCCAGCAGGTGGTCGGTGGCCTTGCGGCGGATGCCGGGGTCCGGGTTGCAGATGCTGCCGAGTTTGTAGTCGTCCTCCTGGAAGACGTTGGGGTTGATCGCCCCGAGTTCGATGCCGGCGTCGCGGGCGTGGGCGGCGAGCCCGGCCCAGTCGTCGACCTTGTCCCAGGGGATGTGCAGGGCCACGCTGGGTGCCGCTCCGGTGAGTTCGTGGACCTTGGCGGCGTCGTCGATCTTCTCCTGCGGGGTGCGTGGCACTCCGGCCTGCGCGAACACCTTGAACCGGGTCCCGGAGTTGCCGTAGGCCCAGGACGGCGTCTCGATCCGCAGGCCGCGCAGGATCGACTTCACCGTGGCGCGGCGACTGGGACTGATCTCGGTCATCAGGAGGCTCCTTGCGGATGTGGACGGCGGCGACCACCGCGACCAGGGGACGCGGAGTGCGTGGGACGCGGGGGAGGGACCGTCAGGGAAGGTGGAAGACCTCGGGTAGTGGACTCATGTCCTCGTCGGCGGCGCCGGAGTCGAGTTCGGCGAACAGCGGGGCCATCTCGGCCTGCCAGCGTGCGTTGACCTCGGTGCGGTTCATCGCCTCCCTGGCGGCGTCGAAGTCGTCGCACTCCAGGTAGCCGATCAGCAGGCCGTCCTCGCGGAGGAAGAGGGAGTAGTTGCGCCACCCGGATTCGGATAGCGCTTTCCGCATGTCCGGCCAGACGTCCGCGTGCCGTTCGCGGTACTCCTCCAGGCGGTCAGGGCGCACCTGGAGCGTGAAGCAGATCCGCTGGGTCACGAGCGACCACCACGAACCACGGGGCCCCGAGCGACGGCTGTCGCCAACTCGGCCCGAACGTGCCGAAAACCCGTCATTGCGCGCGACCGCATCATGCGCCCGGCCTCCTCGTTGAGTGGGTCGTCCCGACAAACGCCGGCCGCCCCCTCGTCCTGGGTTGCCACCGGGTTAATGAATCGTTTCAACAACGCGCTTGTGCTGAGTTTGCAGCACGCCTCTTCGCGGTGTCAACCTCTCGTGCGGGACTTTTTGCCCGAGCATTCCCACCAGTGCGGCATACTTCCTCCAGGCTTCCCCACGGTGCGGGAAGCGACTCCATCACGGTGATTGACACGTTTCAAGACGTCAGCCAGCGTCTCGGCGTCTGCCCAGCGGGAGGTGCGGTGGGACAGCAGGCAGCAGCCAGCATCCGGCAGGTGGCCAGGGCCGCCCGGGTGTCGGTGGGGACGGTGTCCAACGTGCTCAACCGCCCGTCGGTCGTCGCGCCCGCCACGCGCCGGCGAGTCCTCGCCGCCATCGACGAACTCGGCTTCGTCCGCAACGAGTCGGCGCGGCAACTCCGGTCGGGGACCGCCCGCACCATCGGCCTGGTCGTCCTCGACGTCGGCAACCCGTTCTTCACCGACCTCGCCAAGGGCGTGGAGGCGGCCGCGACGGAGGCCGGGCACGCCGTGATGCTGTGCAACAGCGACGGATCACGGGACCGGGAGTCCCGCCACCTGGAACTGCTGGCCCAGCAGCAGGTGCACGGGGTGCTGATGTCCCCCGTGGAGGACGACCTGTCCTCGGCGCGCGAGTTGGCCGCGCGGGGGGTCTCCGTGGTCCTGGTCGGACATCCGGCCGAATCCGAGGACCTGTGCTCGGTGGCGGTCGACGACCGGGTCGGCGGGGAGGTCGCCGTCACCCACCTGCTGGCGACCGGACGTCGCCACCTGACGATGATCGCCGGTTCACCCGCGACCCGGCAGTGCGCGGAACGGCACGCCGGTGGGCGGCAGGCGCTGCGCAGGGCGGGCCACGACCCCGCGGACCTCGAGTTCCTGGAGGTGGCCACCCTCGACGTCGCGGCGGGCCAACGAGCCGCGGAACAGCTGTTGGCGCGGGGGGAGCTACCGGACGGCGTGTTCTGCGTGAACGACCTCGTCGCGCTCGGACTGCTCCAGGTGCTGCTGCGCGCCGGCGTCTCCGTGCCGGACGACGTGGCCGTCGTGGGTTACGACGACATCGACTTCGCCGCCGCGGCCGCCGTCCCGCTGACCTCCGTCCGACAACCCGCGACGTTGCTGGGACGGACGGCCGCCGACCTCGTCATCGCGGAGGGCACCGGTTCCGGGCACCAGCACCAGCAGGTCATGTTCACGCCGGAGCTGGTGGTCCGCGAGTCCACCGGACACCGGGAGGACAGGGGCCGGGCGACGGCCGGCCCCGCCTGGGGCGCCCTGCTGCGGCCGGTGCGCGAGCTCGGCGGCCGCGTCGGCGCGCAGGAGCCGGAACCGGCGGGCTGACAGGCTGACCGGGTGTCCCGGGCGGGCGCACCGGCGACGCGGGCGAGGTCCCCCCTGCCCTCCTCGACGGACCCCGTACGCTGGCCCGCCGCGGTACTCCATGCCACCGTCCGATCACCGGGAGGCACCAGACATGACGGGATCCTCGCGCCCGCGAGTCGCGACACCGCTGTGGGCCCTGCTCGCCTGCGCCGTCCTCACCGCCTGCACCACGGTGGAGGGAGGTCGCGCGCTGCCAGCCGAGGAACCGCCGGCGTCGCGCGCTTCCGAGGGCCCACCGGCCGACCAGAGCACCGGAGCTGGTCCCGAGCACGCCCCCGGCACCCCGGTCTCCCCCGGAGCTGGTCCCGAGGGCGACCAGCCGCCCTCGACGGAGGACGCGGCGATGATCCAGGCCTGTGAACTGCTGACGGCCGAGGAGACCACCGCCTTCGGTGTCGACGGGTCCGCCGCGGAGTCGATGCCGGGCACCGACGTCGCCTCCTGCCGTATCCCCGCCCTGGAGCGGGGCGGCCCGACCCTGTTGCTCGGCATCTCCGCGCTGCGGGGCGTCGACCCCACTCTGCTTCCCGACGACGCGGTGGAGACCCAGGTGGGTTCCCGGCCCGCCATGCGGTCGACCGAGGACAACGCCTGCGATCTGACGATCGCCCTCGGTGCCGATGCGCACGCGCTCGTGCGCGCACGCAGCTCGGAGAACACCGACACCGCCTGCGCGCTGGCGGAGGCGGTCGCCGCCACCGTGGAGCCGCGCCTCCCCCGCGGCCTGGGCTGACGTTCGCGGAGGAGGCGCTGGCGGCGGCTCCGGTGCGACTAGTCGCGGGCGAGGCGCAGCACGGCGACTCCCCGCCGTTCCACCGCGACCTCGGTCAGCGGGTCCCCGGGCTGGAGGACGTCGGTCCCGGTCGTGGGCAGGGGGATCCGCACCGGCTCCTCGCCCCGGTTGAGCACCAGCAGGTAGCGCTCACCGCTCTCCGCGACACGCTCCCAGGCCCGCACGCCGGCCGGCAGGTCGGGCAGCACCGGCGCCACCCCGGCCTCGGCCCGGATGCCGTCGACGAGGCCGCGCATGGCGTCCTCGGGCAGCCGGGTGCCGAGGTACCAGGCGACCCCGGAGCCGAACTCGTTGCGGGTGATCGCCGGGGACCCCGCCAGCTCCCCGCCGGCGAACGACGCGACGGCGGCGGCGCCCTCCAGGTGGATCTGCTCGGACCAGACGGTGCCGAGGACCTCCGTGTCCTGGTCTCCCAGGCCCCGCACCGGGACCGTCCCGTTCTCCGGCAGCGGCCAGAACTCCTCGACCCAGACGCCCAGCACGTCGCGGAAGGCTCCCGGGTAGCCGCCCAGGTAGACCTGGTCGCGGTCGTCGACGATGCCGGAGAAGAAGGACACCGCCAGGTGGCCGCCGCCCCGGACGTACTCGCGGAGGTTCGTGGCGGCCTGCGGGCTGACGCTGTAGAGGTTGGGCGCGATCACCAGCCGGTACCCGCTGAGGTCGGACTCCGGGTGCACGACGTCACAGGCCACGCCGGCCTCGAACAGCGGTGCGTAGTGCGCCAGACTGGACTCGACCTGCCGGACGTCGACGCTCGGGTGGGAGTCCATCTCCAACGCCCACCAGCTGGACCAGTCCAGCAGCAGCGCCACGTCGGCGACCACCCGGCTCCCGGCGACCTCCCGGGCCCTGGCCAGTTCGTCACCCAGGGCGCACACCTCGCGGAAGATGCGGGTGTTCTCCCCCGCGTGCGGCACCATCGCGGCGTGGAACTTCTCGGTGCCGCCCTGGGAAGCCCGCCACTGGAAGAACATGACCGCGTCGGCGCCCTGCGCCACGGCCTGCCAGCTGTCCAGCCGCATGACGCCCGGGGCCTTGGGCGAGTTCCGGTCCCGCCAGTTCACGCCGCTGGTGGCCTGTTCCATCAACAGCCAGGGCTGACCGGCCCGCAGTGACCGCATCAGGTCCGAGTTGAAGGCGATCTCCCGCTGGCTCTGGCGGTCCCACGGGTCCGGGTAGGCGTCGTAGGAGACGACGTCCATCTCCTCCGCCCACGCGAACGCGTCGATGGAGGCGCCGGAGCTGATGAAGTTGGTGGTCGCCGGCACGGAGGGCGCGGCCGCGCGGAGGATGTCGGCCTCCATGCGGTAGCAGGCCAGGAAGGCGTCGGAGGTGAACCTCGCGAAGTCGAGGCGCTGCCCGGGGTTGGAGTGGAAGGGAGCGGCCCTCGGCGGCAGGATCTCGTCCCAGTCGGTGTACCGCTGGGCCCAGAAGTCGGTGTACCAGGCGGTGTTCAGCTCGTCGATGTCGGTGTAGCGGCTGCGCAGCCACCGCCGGAAGTCCACCGCCGACTCGTCGCAGTAGCAGGCGGGCAGATGGCAGCCGTACTCGTTGTTGATGTGCCAGAGGGCGACGGCCGGGTGGTCGCCGTAGCGCTCACCGATCCGCCGCACCAGTTCGGCGGCGCGTTCCCGGTAGATCGGGCTGGAGGGGCAGTAGTGCTGGCGGGAACCGTGGGAGAGGCGGGTGCCGTCGACGGTCACGGGCAGCGTCTCCGGGTAGAGACGGCCCAGCCAGGCAGGGGGCGACGCGGTCATGGTCGCGAGGCAGGCGCCGATCCCGTTCTCGGCGAGCCCGTCGAGGACCCGGTCGAACCACGCGAAGTCGAACTGGCCGGGACGGGGTTCGACCCTGGCCCAGGAGAAGATCCCGACGCTGACGAGGGAGACCTTGGCCTCCCGCATCAACCGGAGGTCCTCGACCCACACATCTTCCGACCACTGCTCGGGGTTGTAGTCGCCGCCGTAGGCGAAGCCGCCAAGGCGTGCTCGGACAGCCTCCATGCTTCTGGTCATCAGTCGCTGCTTCCCTTTCCGCGGCTGCCGCCGCCGGTCGTCGCGCTGTCGGGTCTGGACGGTCGTGGGGGGGGTGGGCGTGGGCCGGGGCCGGGGCCGGGGGGCCGGTCAGAGCGGGAGCAGGTCGGAGACCCGGACCGGCGCGCCGGTCCGGAACGACTCGGTGGCGGCCAGCCCCACCGCCAGCGCGTTCGCACCGGCGACGTGGTCGGCCCGCAGGCCGAGCGGGTCGGCGGCCGGCGGGCCGAACAGGGCGCGCAGCATCAGCTCGTCACCACCGCCGTGCCCCGGTTCGAGCGGTTCGTCGAGCAGCACCTCCGGCTCGGCGAACAACGGGTACCGCGTGATGGTGGCCCTGGTGAAGTCGGCGGCGTCCGTGCCGGGCGGGCGCTCGAGGCGGAAGCCGTCCTCGACGGGCGAGCGGGCGTAGTCGTTCTCCCGCACGGCGAGTTCGAGCCGGCCGCCGGACCCGTTGAAGCACACCCGGTAGCCCTCGTACGGCGAGTAGGCGTGCAGCTGGTAGTTCAGCGAGACCCCGGAGCGGTAGCGGGCGAGCACGGACATGTCGTCCTCGACGGTGATGCCGGAGCCGAACACGTTGCGGTCCCGCAGGTACCCGTCCTCGTGTTCGGCGTCGAGGTAGAGCGCGCGCATGCGGGGCGAGGCGGCGAGGTCGAGGGCGAACGGGTCGCTCCTGGCCTCCTCGGAGCCGGCGGCGCGCGCGTAGTCACGGGCCAGCCCGTGCCGGGCGCCGTTGGACTCGCCGTAGAAGAAGAGCCGCCCCATGCCGAACACCAGCTCGGGCCGGTCGTCGAGCCACCAGTTGACGAGGTCGAAGTGGTGGCTGGACTTGTGGACGAGGAGCCCACCGGAGTGCTCGCGTTCCCGGTGCCAGCGGCGGAAGTAGTCCGCTCCGTGCTGCACGTCGAGCAGCCACTCGAAGGTGACCGAGCCGACGCGTCCGACGGTGTCGTCCGCGAGGAGCTCCCTCACCCGTTGGTGCACCGGGTTGTAGCGGTAGTTGAAGGTGACCTCCACGGGAACGCCGGTGCGGCGTTGGGTGTCGAGGATGGCGCGGCACTTCGCCACGTCGACCGTCATGGGCTTCTCGGTGATGGCGCGGCGCCCGTTGTTCATCGCCGAGACGAGGTAGTGGTCGTGCGCGCTGTCCGTGGTGCAGACGATCACGGCGTCGACGCGTTCGGCCGTGAGCATCTCCTCGAAGCGGTCGGGGGTGTAGGCGGGCAACGCCGGGTGGCCGGCGTCGGTCAGCCAGCCGTTGTAGGCGGCGATCCTCGTCTGGTTGGAGTCGCAGAGAGCGACCAGTTCGGCCGTGTCCGGGAACCCGCTGGCCAGCGCGTTGACGTACATCTCGGCCCGAGATCCCAGCCCGACGAGGGCGTACCGGGTCCGCTGGTTGCCGTCACTCACCTTGAGGTGCTCCTTCCACAGGCGCTGGGCCTGTCCTCGCCGGGGCGGGTGCGCGTGGACGGGTCGCTCCGCACCTCCTGCCGCCACCCCGGCCGTCCGGCCGCCGCCCCGGCGTTCTCGTGCCGGTCTCGACCGCTGCCTGTGCGGATTCAACCTGTGTCCAACTCGCCCAGCAAGCGCTTACCGGCCCGACCGGCAGGCTGCTGACCGGTTCCGGCCAGCGCGGTCGGCGAGGCGGGACCACCTACCCGACCGGAGCAGCCTCTGCCATCATCCGCATGGCGGAAAGTGCTTTCCCAACCACTCGGGCGGTGTGTGGCCAGGCTGGTGCGGGGCGCGGAGCGACGAGGCTCGAGGGCGGGAGGGGCGGTGGCACGACGACAACCAACCCTGGTCGAGGTGGCCCAACACGCCAGGGTCTCGTTGGCGACCGCGAGCCGGGTGCTCAACGGCTCGAACCGCAGGGTGGGCGAGGAGCTGCGGAACCGGGTCGTGGTCGCGGCGACCGAACTGGGCTACCTGGTGAACGCCTCGGCGCAGGCCTTGGCGCGCAGCGCTTCCCCCGTGGTCGGGCTGCTGGTGCACGACATCGCCGACCCCTACTTCTCCAGCATCGCCGCCGGCGTCAGCCGCGTCGCCGAGGACCGTGGTCTGGTGGTGGTGCTCGGCGTGACGGGCCGCGAGGCGCACCGGGAACTGTCGCTGCTCTCCACGCTGCGAGCCCACCGGGCCCGCGCCGTCGTGCTCGCCGGCAGCCGGACGACGGAGTCCCTGCACACGGAACGGCTGAGCACCGAGATGGTGGCCTTCATGGAGCAGGGCGGCCGGGTGGCGTGCATCTCGCAGGACCGCCTGCCCGTGCACACCGTGGTGCCCGCCAACAAGGACGGGGCCCGCGCGCTGGCGAGCAGGCTGGCCGAACTCGGTCACCGGCGGTTCGGGGTCCTCGCCGGTCCGGCCGACCTGGTCAGCGCGGTGGACCGGACCACGGGTTTCCTGGAGGGGTTGGCGAACCGCGACGACCCGCTGCCGGAGCCGGTACTGGTGCACGGCGCCTTCACCCGGGACGGTGGCTACCAGTCGACCCGGGAGATGCTGGCCAGGGACAGCGGCATCACCTGCCTGTTCGCCGTCAACGACGTGATGGCCACCGGGGCGATGGCGGCGATCCGCGACCAGGGGTTGCGGGTCCCCTCGGACCTCTCGGTGGCCGGCTTCGACGACATCCCCACCCTGCGGGACCTGGTGCCCTCGTTGAGCACGGTCCGCTTGCCCCTGGAGCAGATGGGCGAGCAGGCCGCGCGGCTGGCCTTCGGCGACCAGCCCATCCGGGGGACGCGCACGGTGCGCACCCGGGCCGAGGTGGTGCTCCGGCAGAGCACGGCCCCGCCGCCCCGCTGAGGGCGTCGCCCCCGGGAACACCCGGCTCCACGCACCAGGGAGCCGGACGGGCGGCGGAGGCGCGAGTCGAGGCGGGACGACTCCCGGACCGCATCCCTACCGCCAGGCGCGTGACCGGTGGGCCCGCTCCAGCCGCCCGCGTGGTCCTGGTCGCACCGCCGGCACGGAACGAGGTGCTGTGGACGGTGATCTGGCGACGGTCGCGGGTGGAGGTGACCGGGGGATTCGCACCGAACCGGATCCCGAGAACGCCGGTTCACCTGAGTCGCTGGGCGCCCGCATGGCGGCGATCCGGGACTCGCGCACCCTGGCACCGCCCAGGTCGTCGGCACAGGCCATCCGGCACCCGGCACCCGGCACCCGGCACCCGGCACCCGGCACCCGAGGGTTGACCCGACTACGGAGGTGCCGCGAGCGGCCGCCCGACCGCGCCACGCGGGTCGCGCCCAGCAGTAGCCCTGGACGGCGTCACCGACCGAGACGTCGGGCTCGGGGGTCGGAGGCGGGATCGCTGCCTACGGGCTTCGCCATCTGGGCGAGGGCCACATCGGCCGCGGGATGGGAGGCCCAGGCACGGCCTGTTCCACCCGGGTACCCGCTGTTCTTGTCGAGGTCGTCGCAGTGCGCGGGGTACCCGTGGCCCGCCGACCACTGCGTGCTCGGCGGGCCGAGCCCCGGTACGGCGCGGCGCCCCGGGCCGGTGGGTACGACCCGGGGCGCCGACGGCTCACACCCGGCCCTCCTCAGGAGGACGCACGGCGGGGCGTGTCACCGCTCAGACACCGGTGTGCTGGGTGATCCAGTCCCGGTACGGGGTGATGTGGGTGTACACGGTGACGCTGCGGCGGTCGCTGGTGGAGGCGACACCGATCTGGTACCCGGACTCGGCGAACATCGGGCCGCCGGAATCACCACCGGCGGGGATGCCGTCAATGCGGGAACCGCACACACCCAGGCCGCCCCGGTAGTCACCGCGGCAGGTGCCGTCGACCCCGGTGACCTCGACGTTGGCGTACTTGAGGTACTGGGACTGGCAGCTGGCCTCGCCCTGGCCGGGCGCGGGGATGCAGGTGGCGCCCCACCCGTAGGTCTGGACCGTATCGCCGACCGCGACCTGCTGGCTCGGGGCGAGGGGCGTGAACTCGGTGTCGACCTCGTTCGCCAGCCTGATCAGCGCCAGGTCGGCGCTGGGGTGGGTGATGACGCCGTTGGGAGCCTGGTCCACCAGGGTGCCGGCGTGCTGGTCCAGGTCGCCGTACCGGACGCTGTTGCCGCTGCTGGCGACGCAGTGCTCGGCGGTGAGAACCCATTCAGGGGCGATGACGGTGGCCGAGCACACCTCGGCGCCGTTGCGGAACAACCGGGCCGCGCCGCGGGTCTCCTCGGCGAAGTTCCCGTCGATGATCATCGGCTGGTTGGCCGTGTCCAGTTCGGCCGGTTCGGCGGTAGCGGCACCCGCCAGGGGGGCGACCAGACCACTGATCGCGAGACAGGCCGCGGCGGCGACAACTCGTAGTGGGCGCAAACTCAACTCCTCGGCTTGGGCGGGCGACCAGCCCGCCTTGGGCAGGGAACGAGGAATCCAACCTCGCGGTGAGTTTCACACGATCGAGTGAGGACGAAAAGGATTAACCTGGACCTTGTCCGGCGATGTCCACCTCGCCACCCGGTTGGAGCAGCGGGTCGTCACCGAGCGAGATCAGCCGAGGAGTTCGCGCATCGTGTCGATCTCGGCCGTCTGCCCCACCATCATGTCCGCCGCCATCGCCTGGAGGGCGACGTCCGACCCGCGCGAGAGGACCTCGTCGGTCATCTCCAGCGCCCCCTCGTGATGGGCGATCATGAGACGGAGGAACAGCCGGTCGAAGTCCGATCCCTCGGCGGCGGCCAGCGCCGTGAGTTCCTCCGGGGTGGCCATCCCCGGCATGTCGGCGTGGTCGTGGCCCCCGTGGTGGTCCTCGTGGTGGGCATGCCCGGTCGCGTCGACGATCCCGTCGCGCCACCCCAGCATCGCCCCGATCTCCGGCCCCTGGGACCCCTCGATCCGCCCCGCGAGCGAGACGATGCGGGGGTCCGCTGCCCGGCTGGGGGCGAGCGCCGCCATCTCCAGCGCCTGCTCGTGGTGGGGAACCATCATGTCGACGAAGGTGAGGTCGTGCTCGTTGGCCTCGGGTTGTCCGGCGCTGAGCGGACCGTCGGGGGCGACCCGGCGTGGTTCGTCACCCGGCCCGCCCGGGGCGACCAGCGGCGGCGCCTCGGTACCCGTGTGCTCGTCCACACCGGATCCGGTGCATCCCGCGAGGAGTACCGCCCCGACGACCAGGACGGCCAGCCGTCCCATGCCCGACGCCCCCGGTCCGCCCACTCCCCGCACCCGCACCCGACTCTCCCGTCATCTCGTCACCGACCGGGCGGTACGCGGACCCGTCCAGGTCCACGGTGGAACCGCCGGCGCGCGCACCGAACGCGATGCGACTCGGGAGCCAGCCTAGGCGCGGTCACCGTCGATTCCTAGGCCGGAATCACGCCCTCCTCCGATTCGCCGCGCCCTCGACCATTCCTCCTCCCAAACCACCGCCGGACGGGTGAAACACATCATTCACATTCCCGTCACGGAATCCCGTCCACGGCCTGGGAGAATCGCGGGACAACGGGACGATGACATGGCACTACCCCACAGCACCGCGCTCACCAGCACTGATTTCCCTCCTCACCCAGCGTTGCCGCCCGCATGAGATCCACGTGAAATCATCACTCTTTCGGCGGATACATTCGCCCCGACGGTCCTCCACATACTGCTAGGTGGTTCGACGTGCCACCGGGGGGGCGCATTCCCGAGGGGAGATCATTGTGAGGCAGGCTTTCCATTCCCGTGCGCGCAGAGCCCGGGCGGCTCTGGTCGCGGCCGCCGGTCTCGCGGCCGCCGCGACGCTGGCCGTCCCGGCGTACGCGCAGTCCGCGGACCCGCTCGAGGCGGACCCGTTCGCCACCGAGGGCGTCCTCCCGCAGTCGGTGGACGAGGAGGTCTTCCACAGCGACAACATCCGCCACGTCGCCCACCTGCCCAAGCAGGCGCCGTTCGACAACACCGACAGCGTCGGCAGCGACATCGGTTTCCGGGACGACTACGCGTTCTTCGGCAACTACAACGGTTTCGTCGTCTACGACATCGCCGACCCCGAGGACCCCCAGATCGTCTCCCAGGTGTGGTGCCCCGGCGGGCAGGGTGACATCACCGTGCACGGGGACCTGCTCTTCCTGTCGGTGGACTACCCGCGCACCAACAACACCTGCGACTCCGAGTCGACGACCGCGGCCGACCCGAACGGGTGGGAGGGGATCAGGGTCTTCGACATCAGCGACGTGACCAGCCCCCGCTACGTCGCCGACGTCCGCACCGACTGCGGCTCCCACACCCACACCCTCGTACCGGACAAGGGCGGTGAGGTCGCCTACCTGTACATCTCCTCGTACGCGCCGTCGGCGAACTTCCCCCAGTGCCAGCCGCCGCACAACAAGATCTCCATCGTCGAGGTGCCGTTGGACGACCCGGCGGCCACGGCGCTGATCGCCGAGCCGGTGCTCTTCCCCGGGGACACCGGCAACCCCGGCCCGCCCGCCGGCCAGCGGAGGACCACCGGGTGCCACGACATCACCGTGTTCCCGGCCAGGGATCTCGCGGCCGGCGCCTGCATGGGTGACGGCATCCTCATCGACATCGCCGACCCGGTGAACCCGGTCGTCATCGAACGGGTCCGCGACGACGTGAACTTCGCCTTCTGGCACTCCGCCACCTTCAACAACGCCGGCACGAAGGTGGTCTTCACCGACGAGCTCGGCGGAGGCGGCGCGGCGACCTGCAACGAGGAGGTCGGACCGACGCGCGGAGCGAACGGCATCTACGACGTGGTCGACCGGGGCGGCGAGCCCAAGCTCGAGTTCCGCAGCTACTACAAGATCCCCCGCCACCAGGAGGACACCGAGAACTGCGTCGCCCACAACGGGTCGCTGATCCCGACGAAGCACGGCGACTTCATGGTGCAGGCCTGGTACCAGGGCGGCATCTCCGTCTTCGACTTCACCAACTCCGCCCGGCCGAGGGAGATCGCCTACTTCGACCGAGGACCGTTGAACCCGGACCGGCTCCAGGGCGGCGGCTCGTGGTCCGCCTACTACTACAACGGCTACATCTACTCCAACGGGATGCAGCGGGGCCTCGACGTCGTCGAACTCGACGACCCGAGGACGAACACCGCGAAGCGCGTCACCTTCGACGAGTTCAACCCGCAGACCCAGTACGTGTACGACTGGCCGAACGGCCTGGTCGTGCCGGGCAACTGACACCACCGGACCAGCGGCCGTTCCGGCTGCCCCCCACGCGAACGGGCCCGGCACACGCCGGGCCCGTTCCTCGTCCGGCCCTGCCCGGGTGACGCGGGTGATCCGACCGGACCGGCCCACCGCGGCGGGACCAGCGCCACCCGCCCCAGTCCGGGCGGGCCGACCTCGGGCCCCTCAGCCGCCAGCGGAACCCCTGCCCCCACCCACCCGGCGGCGACCACCTCGCCGCTGGGGACCGGCGGGGGCCGACTGCTCCGGCAGACGCGCGGGCCTCCTCGGCGCGACGAGGCACCAGGCGGACAGGACCGGTGTTCCCGCGCCCCGAGGACGTCGAGGCCTGGCGGGACGTGCGCCTGACGCACCCGGTTCGCCCCACCCACCCCTGGACCAGGGTTGACCGGGCGGGGCTCAGCGCCGAGCCGCGTTCCGCGCGAGGCCGAGCAGGCCGGCGGCCGCCGAGACGAGGACGACGATCGACAGCGGTTGCACGGTTCCCGGCGAGACGAGAACCAGCAGGGACCACCCGGCCAGGAGCACCGTCCCCGCACCGAGCACCGCACCGCAGACCAGGAGGAGCGCCCTCCCCCGCAACGCGCCGATCACCTCGCCTCGGCGGGCTGGGGGCACGCGGCGCAGTCCGTGGGCGGGCAGGAGGACGACGGCGATCGCCACCAGCAGCCCGGCGAGTCCATGGATGCGCGTCGAGTCGGGCATCGAGGTCAGCAGCAGGAGGAGCGCCCCGCCGGCCTGGACGAGCCACATCTTCCGGAACAGCGGCCACAGGACCGCCTCGACACCCCGGCCGAGCTCCTGCCGGCGGGTGTCCCGTTCGATCCGTTCCTCGTCCCGGCCCTCGTCCGGCGTCCCTGTCCCGCCCACCTCGGGCTCGCCCGACCCGCCGTTCCTCCGCCAGCGGCGAGCGACGGGCCCACCGCCGCGCGCCGACCGCCGCTCCGCCCTGGCCCGGGCGTCGCGCTCCTTGCGGACCACGCGCAGGCCCCGTTCCGCCACCGCCGACTTCGGGCGGAGCCGCAACGCCGTCCGGTAGGCCCACTCGGCGCGGCCCCAGTCGTGGCGCAGCAGGGCGGCGTCGCCCAACACCTCGTACGGCCGGCCCTCCTCCGGAGCGAGTTCGACGGCACGCGCCGCGCTGTCCTCGGCGTCCCGCAGGGCGCCCTCCCCGCCCTGGGCCGTCAGCGCCTCGGCCAGTCCGGAGTGGCACTGCCAGACCCGTGGTGCCTCCGCCACCGCCGTGCGGGCGGCGGCGACCGCGTCGTCGTGTTCCCCGAGGTCGGTGTGGGCCAGCGCCGCCAGCAGGTGCGGGGAGTGGTGGCCGGGCAGGACGATCATCGCGCGGCGGGCCAGGGCGAGTGCCTGCGTCGGGGCACCGACGTGCAGCTGCTCGCCCGCGAGCTGGCAGAGCACCGCCGCGTTCCCCGGGTGCTCGGACACCAGGTCGGACAGCAGGCGAACCGCCTCGCGGTGTTTGCCGGAACCGCTCAGTTCGGCGGCGCGGCGCAGGGTGGCGGTGACGTCGGGCACCACCCCAGTCTCTCAGCTCCCCGCGAGCCCGTTCCAGCGCTCGGCGACGAGCGGGTCCCGGTGCCGTCGACCCCCGCTTCCCCGTGCCCCTGTTCCTCGGGCGGCGGGGCCGGAACCGCGTTGTGGGAGGCCGGGGGCGCGCGGCAGGATCGGCCTCGGCCGTCGTCCCAACCCCGCGACCAGAGGAGCACGATGCACCCACCACCGATCCGCGTGTCGCGCGCCGAGGACCTCCCCGTCCTCGGCGAGGTCAGCAGGGCGGCGGACCGGCTGTTCGAGGACGTGGGACTGGTCCTGCCACCGGACGACCCCGAACACGCGCTGCGCTCCGCCGGCGAGGTGCTGGTGGCGGGAGAGCCACCCGTCGGTTTCGCCGCGATGGACGAGCTCGACGGCAGGACGCACCTGGACCAGCTCGCGGTGCACCCCGCCTTCGGCGGCCGGGGTATCGGTGGGGCGCTGCTGGCCGAGGTGCTGGCCCGGGCCGGCCGCCGGGGCTCACCCGCCGTCACCCTGACCACCTTCCGCGATGTTCCCTGGAACGCTCCCTGGTACCGGCGGCGCGGGTTCGTGGAACTGCCCCGGTCCGACTGGGGACCGGAGCTCCGCGCGCGTTGGGAGAAGGAGCGGGGCGCGGGCATCGCGGTGGCGCCCCGCATCGTGATGATCGCGTGGGCGGACCCGGTGCCCGGGGGGTCGGGGAGCTGAGCGGACGTCCGCTCCGCCCGGACGCGGGGCTGCTCCCTCGTTCGGTGACCGTCCACCGCTCACCCCGACCACGGACCCGGCCGAGATCGGCGGACTCGGACTCCCCAGCGGCGAGCGGTGCTCCCCCACCGCTGCCCGAGGACGCGCGCGGGGTGGTCGGGCGGCGGCTGGTGGCGGTCCTCGGGCCGTCGAGCCGGTCTGTCCCCCAGATCCACCCGACCGCGCGCCGCGATCACCCGGGCGGATGGTGGCGCCGGTCGTCAGGGGTGTGCCAGCACGGCGTTCGCCCCTGTCACGGGCCGATCGCGTCCCCCTGGCCACGATCGCGGCTAGTATCCCGATGTGATTGAACGCTCCACCAGTTTGGGTGATCTGAGCGTCGTCACCGGCGCGGTGGGTGTCGATCTCCTCGCCTGGGGGCGAGAAACACTCGGAAAGCGGCCACGACGGGCGTCATGACCCCGGCGGCGGTGGCGTCTCACCACCGCGAGCACCGAGTGCAGGAGACCGCCGGTCACCGGCGGAGGAGTGGGGGGAGTGGTAGTGCGCAACGAGTGGTCCGTCAACTGCCGGGACGTCGCGGGGCGGCGACGGGACGTGGTCGTCTTCGTCGACCAGGGACAGGTGGTGCTGACAGCGCCCCCAGGGGAGACCGCGGTGCTGAGCCCGCTGGAGGTGGGACGGTTGCGCGCCGCCCTGCGGGACGCGGTGGTCGCCGCCTCGGTATCCCCCGAGGAGTGAGCGGGTACCCCGCTGCCGGGAGGTGACCGCGCCGCGCCCGCCTCCGAACGCTCCGGCGTCGGCCCGGACCAGCGGCGCACGACGACCGGCCGCCCGGCGGGTCGGGGACGACACAGGAGGGAGGCGCCGTTGACACGGGTGGAGGTTCGCCGGACGTTCGCGCAGTCACCGGACCGCCTGTGGTCCTGGCTCGGCGAGCCGACGACCTACCCCAGCTTCCTCCCCGAGGTCACCCGGCTGCAGCCCGTCGGGCACGAACAGCACGCTCCCGGTGACCGCTACCAGCTGTCCCGACGTGGCACGGCTGGTCGACCCGCCACCCACCTGACGGTGGAGGTCCGGGACGCCGCCCGTCGCATCGTGCTCTCCCAGGGACCCGGCGACATCCGACGGTTGGAGTTCCGGCTCCGCCCGCTGCACGGCGGCGGGACCGAGGTGCGTTTCGGGGTGGAGACGCTGGTCAGCGGGCCAGTCCGGCGACTCCTGGACAGCGCCGGCGCCCCCGTCCTGCGGCGCTGGGCGACCCGGGCGCTGGTGCGGCTGTCCCACGCGGCCGAGGGCTGGCCGGCCGGGCACGACGCACGGGCCTCCCGGCGGGGGCACCACCTGGTGGAGCGGTGGCGCGACCTGCGCGTCCTGGTCAACAACGGTGTGCTGCGCCCCGACCGACCCGACCGCATGGTCCGCCTCGCCGGCGCGTGGTGGCGCTGGGGCACGTCCCTCCCACTCGGCTACACGGCGGCGGCGGTCCGCCACCCCGACCGGGCGGCGCTGATCGACGAACACGGCGCGGTCAGCTTCGCCGAGCTGAGCGAGCGCACCACCCGGCTCGCCAACGCCCTGGCCGACCGGGGGTTGGGGGAGACCGACGCGGTCGCGTTGCTCTGCGGGAACCACCGCCTGCTCGTCGAACTGTTGATCGCGTGCAGCAAGCTGGGGGTCAGGACCGTCCTGCTCAGCCCCCGGTTGAACGCGGACCAGGTCAGCGGGTTGCTCCGCGAACAGCGCGCACGGACCGTGGTGGCCGACGCGGAGTACCGGCCGCTCCTGGTGCGAGCCCCGAGGAACTGCCAGCGGATCACCGCGTGGGTGGACGCCCCGACCCGGGCTCTGACGGTCGAACAGCTGATCGCGGACTTCCCCGCCACCCCACTCGGCCGCAAGGCGGCGGAGGGCACGACGATCGTCCTCACCTCGGGCACCGGCGGAGTCGCCCGCGCCGTGCCGTGGCAGGACCCGCCCCGGGTCACCCCGGCCGCCACGGTCTTCACCCGCGTCCCGCTCCGCGAGGGCGAACGCACGCTGATGGCGGCCCCCCTGGCCCACACCCGTGGTCTGTCAGCACTGCACCTGTGCGCGGTGCTCGGGGCGACGCTGGTGCTCCGACGTGATTTCTCCCCCGGGCAGGCCCTGCGCGAGGCGGCGCAGCACCGGTGCACCTCGATGTTCGTCCAGCCGGACCTGCTCAGGGGCCTGCTCGACCTGCCGCCCGCCGAGCGTCTCGAACACGACCTCGGCAGCCTGCGGGCCGTGGTCAGCACCGGTGCTCCCCTGCCCGCCGACCTGGCGGCGGACTTCCAGCGCGAGTTCGGCCCCCTCCTCTACAACCTCTACGGCTCCACGGACGTGTCCTGGGTCAGCATCGCGACGCCCACCGACCTGTCCGCCGCGCCCGGCACGGTCGGCAGGCCGCCGCGGGGTATCCGCATCGCGATCCTCGACGAGGACGGGAACCCGCTGCCCGCCGGTCGCGAGGGGCGGATCCACGTCGGCACCCACGCCAGCCACGGCCGGCACCGGGAGGACGTCGGTGGGGAACCACCGTTCCCGGAACTGGTGTTCACCGGCGACCTGGGGCACGTCGACGTGAGCGGCCGGCTGTTCGTCCGGGGCCGCGAACGGGACTGAACCCGCGTCCCGGGCCCCGCCTCCCGCGCCGGCGGGCGGACGTGGTGACCACCGCCCCGCGCCAGGCGAGCGAGGAACGCGGCCTCTCACCGGGGGTAGGCCGCGGCACCGGAAGACCGGAGGAGGACCCGCCCGGGATCGCCCGGTACCCGCCGTCTTCGACAAGCACACCCCGGTCAGGCAGGGTAGGCGGGTGACTTCGATCGACCCCTCCTCCGGCGGAGGACCGGCAGACCTCCGGCTGCGCGCGCCCGAACACCGCGTGGCTCCCAGGGCGATCCTCTGGTGGTCCCTCCAGGCCCTGATCGGCTGGCTGGTGGTCACCCTGCCCCAGGCCGGCCTGCTGCTGTTCACCGACGACGCCCCCATCGGGGCGATGTGGGCGTTGTGGGCCTGCGTCACCGTCGGGGTCCTGCACGTGGCGATCATGCCCAGCTGGCGCTACCGGGTCCACCGCTGGGAGGTGGCGGCCGACGCCGTCTACACGCAGACGGGCTGGTTGACGCAGGAGTGGCGCGTCGCGCCGGCCTCGCGCATCCAGACCGTGGACGCGAAACGAGGGCCGCTGCAACAGCTGCTCGGCCTGTCCACCGTCACGGTGACCACCGCCTCGGCCGCCGGCCCCCTGCACATCGAGGGACTCGAGCACCAGCTGGCCGCGACGCTGGTCGAGGAGCTGACGGCGACGACCCAGGCCGTCCCGGGGGACGCGACGTGACCGGACCCGAGGGCACCGCTCCGGGCGGGGGTCCCACGCCGGACCAGCCGAGCCCGCAGGGACCGACCGGCCCCCACCTCGGCCCGGCGGGGGTGGGCCCGTCCCAGCAGGAGGACGCGATCTCCCCGCCGAAGGACGGGGACGTCGACCAGTCCCCGTTCGGGCCGGACGCGCCCCCTCCGCCCGAACTGTCCGATCCGGACGTGGACGAATGGCGACGGCTGGACCCCCGGATCATCGCGGCACGACCGCTCGGGGAGGCGGCGGGCCTGCTCTGGCTGCTGGTCGTCGCGCTGTTCGTCGGTGGGGACAACGGGTGGCAGCTGCGCATCGCGGGTGTGGTGATCGTGATCCTCGGGGTGAACGGTCTGATCCGCTGGCTGACCACCCGCTACCGGATCACCGAGGACCAGGTCCTGCTCCACACGGGGTGGGTCTTCCGCAAACACCTGTCGGTGCCCAGGGATCGCATCCGCACCGTCGACCTGACCTCCCCGCTGCTGCACCGGGTGTTCCGGTTGGTCGTGGTGACCGTCGGCACCGGCCACAGCGCCACGAGCCCCGACGAGCTGTCCCTGAACGCGGTGACCGCCGCCGAGGCCGAACAGCTCCGCGTCCTCCTGCTCCAGCGCGCCCGGGCCGGTGGGGAGGCGGCTGCCACGAAGGGGGCGGCCGAGGGGGCACCTCCCGACGGGGACGAGGTCGGGGAGACCTCGCCGGCTGGGGCGACCCCGCACGAGGACGGGGAGCCCGTACCTCCACCCGACCAGCTCTCCCGGCTCCGGCGGTCCTGGCTGCGCTTCGCGCCGCTGACGCTGGCCGGGCTGGCGGCGTTCGGTGTGCTGTTCGGCACCTCCTACCAGGCGTTGGAGGGGTTGAACGTCGAGATCACCGACTCCTCCGTGCTCGCCGGCATCCAGGAGTGGGTGACCGCGCTGCCGGCCCCCGTGCTGGTGGCCGTCGCGGCGCTGTCGTTCCTCGTCGTCATGGTCGGCGGCGCCCTGGTCGTCTACGTGGTGCGCTACTGGAAGTACGAGCTCAGCCGGGAACACGACGGGACGCTGCGGGTGCGGCGGGGGTTGCTCACCACCCGCTCGGTCTCGATCGAGGAGAAACGGCTCCGAGGGGTCGAGGTCGTCGAACCGCTGCTCCTGCGCTCCGCGAAGGGGGGCAGCGCGGACGCGATCGTCACGGGCTTCGGTGCGCTCAGCGGCGACCGCGACCTGCTGCTGCCGCCGGCTCCCGTCACCGAGGCGCACCGCGTCGCCGAACTCGTCACCAGGACACGTCCCGCCCCCACCCTGACCGGGCTGGCCCGGCACCCCTCGGCGGCGCGCCGTCGACGGCTCGTGCGAACGGTCGTGCCCACCCTGGGCCTCCTCGGGGGCCTGGCGTGGGCCGTGGTGGAAGGCCCGGTCCCGGTGTGGGCCGGGTACCTGGGGTTGGTGGCGCTGCCGTTGGCGGTGCTGCTGGGCGTGGACCGCTACCGCAACCTGGGCAACCAGCTGGCGGACCGGTACCTGGTCGGTCGACGCGGTTCGCTGGTGCGGCGCACCTTCGCGTTGCGGACGGACGGCATCATCGGCTGGAAGGTCCGCAGGTCCCTGTTCCAGCGGCGGGCGGGACTGGCCACGGTCGTCGCCACGACCGCGGCCGGCGCGGGTCACTACGAGATCCAGGACGTCGACGTGGCGCGGGGACTGGCGGTGGCGGAGGCGGCCGTCCCGGGGTTGCTCACCCCGTTCCTGACCGAGGGGCCACGGCCGCCGGTCGAGCACCACGCCGACGACCTGAGCGAACGGGACGGGAGGCGGAACTAGAATCGCCACGGTGAACGGCCGGCTGGTATGGATCGACTGCGAGATGACCGGTCTCGACCTGCGCTCCGACGCGCTCATCGAGATCGCCGCTCTCGTCACCGATTCGGAACTCACTGTGTTGGGCGACGGGGTCGACGTGGTCATCCACGCCGACGACGCCGCGTTGGAGTCGATGCCCGAGGTGGTGCGGGACATGCACTCCCGATCCGGGCTGACCGAGGAGGTGCGGCGGTCGACCGTCACGATCGCCGAGGCCGAGCGGTTGGTCCTGGACTACGTGCGCGAGTACGTGCCCGATCCGCGCACGGCGCCGCTGGCCGGCAACTCGATCGCCACCGACCGGGGTTTCATCGCCAGGGACATGCCGGAACTGGACGCGCACCTGCACTACCGGATGGTGGACGTCTCCTCCATCAAGGAACTCTGCCGGCGGTGGTACCCGCGCGTCTACTACGCCCAGCCGGAGAAGGGGTTGGCCCACCGGGCCCTGGCCGACGTCCTGGAGTCGATCAAGGAGCTGCGTTACTACCGGCGGTCCGCGTTCGTTCCCCAACCCGGCCCGACCACGGACGAACTCCAGGTCATCGCCCAGGAGATCCTGAGCGGGGAAGGCGGGGTCGGCGGCACCGAACTGGCGCGCCGCGGCGGTACCGCCTGATCCGGCGAAACCGGCTCCGGGCTTCGGGAAACCCGGACACCGGCCCCACCGCGCGGTCCGTTCGCGCCGCACGCTAAGCTGTCGGCACCACGGTGGTCGGAGGGCATCCGCGCGGTGCGCCGAGACCACGGCGGCATGGAGGGTGTAGCTCAGTAGGTAGAGCACTGGGTTGTGGTCCCAGTTGTCGCGGGTTCAAATCCCGTCATCCTCCCCAGTCACGGAAGGCCGGGCCGGTACTCCTCGGAGTGTCGACCCGGCCTTCCGCGTGTCGGACGCGCCGCGGAGGGGCCCGGTGCCGCGCCGTCAGCGGGAATCGCCGGAGACGGCGATCAGCAGGAGGCGCGCCGCATCGTGCGCGCGCCGACGGCCAGGCCGACGACGGCCACCGCCACCGCCGTCAACGCCGCCCACAGCACCGAGGGATGTGCCAGGTCACCGGCGAACAGCGCCCGCTCCGCCTCGACCAGGTAGGTCAGCGGGTTGAACCGGGACGCGGTGTGCAACCAGTCGGGAGCGAAGTCCATGGGGAGCAGGACACCCGACAGCAGGAGCAGGGGGAAGAGCAGCCCCTGCTGGATTCCGTAGAAGGTGGACGGCTGGTCCCGCATGGCCAAGGCGAGGCTGATCGAGAGCGACCCGAGCCCGACCCCGAACACGGCGAGCAGGAGCAGGCCGACCAGCGCTCCGAGCGGGTGCGGGTCGAAGCCGACGGGCAGCGTGGCCAGGACGATCAGCAGCGCCTGCACCAGCAGGGTCGCCACCTCCTTCCCGGTGCGCCCGGCCAGGATGGCCGTCCGGCGCAACGGGGTGGCCAGGAGCCGTTCCAGGGTGCCGGCGCTGGCCTCGGTGAGCATGAGGTACCCGGCGCCGCTGGCGCCGAAGAGGCTGAGCATGACCACGATGCCCGGCACGAACCACTGCCAGGTGGATCCGTCGCCGACGGAGGGCATGACCGCGAGCAGCGGTCCGAAGAGCACGAGGAAGACGAGGGGCTCGGCCATCTGGAAGACGAGCCCGAGCGGGTTCCGGAGTCCCGGGCGCATCTCCCGCACGAAGACGATCCCGGTGTGGCTGACGCGGTTCACGGTGTCCGTACTCCTGTCGGTACGACGTGGTTGGTGGGGGCGGACGTGGTCGGGGGACCTCACTCCTCCGGCGCGTCGCCGTCCCGCAGCCGACGGCCGGTGAGCGCCAGGAAGACGTCGTCCAGGGTCGGGGTGCGCACCTCGGCCGTGAGCGCGGGCGCGGCGGACGTGTCCAGGGCGCGCAGGTACTCGGGCAGCACGGCGACCCCCCAGGTCGCGCGGACCCGGACGGTGGTCCCGTCCACGGTGGCCTCGGACACCGAGGGCATCCGGCTGGCGATCGCCGCGGCGGTGCCGGCGTGGTCGGTGTCGGCGAGGGTGAGGGTGATCAGGTCGCCGGCGAGCTGGGCCTTGAGGTTCTCCGCGGTGTCGTCGGCGACGATGGCGCCCCGGTCGACGATGATCACCCGTTCGGCCATCGCGTCGGCCTCGTCCAGGTAGTGCGTCGTGAGGAACAGGGTCGTGCCCGATTCCCGGCGGAGCCGGAGGATGTGTTCCCAGAGGTGGGCGCGGTTCTGCGGGTCCAGGCCGGTGGACGGCTCGTCGAGGAACAGCAGGGCCGGGCGGTGCACCATCCCGAGGGCGATGTCCAGCCGCCGCCGCTGCCCGCCGGACAAGGTGCCCGCGGGCCTCGTCGCCAGTGACTCCAGGTCGAGCATCGCCATCAGTTCCCCGGTGCGCCGCACGGCCTCGGTGCGGCTGAGCCCGTACGCGCGGCACTGCGTCATCAGCTCGTCGCGGGGCAGCATGTACTCGCCGGAACCACTGCCCTGCCCGATGTAGCCGATCCGCTGGCGCACGCGCGCGCCCTCGTGGGTCACGTCGTGACCAGCGACGAGCGCGGTGCCCGAGGTGGGCGGCAGCAGCGTGGTGAGCATCCGCAGGCTGGTCGACTTGCCGGCCCCGTTCGGGCCGAGGAAGGCGACCAGCTCCCCCGGTTCCACGTCGAGGTCGATGCCGCGCACGGCCTCGACCCGTTCGCCCTTGACCTGGAAAGTCCTGGCCAGTTGTCGGGCGTGAATCATCGGTCCTCCGATACTCAAATTTGGGCATGCGTCCTCGCCGACGCGGGGTCGGTACGCACTGGTGGAGAGGGGGCCACGACCATCCGCCGGGCCGCGGAGCCCGGAAAGCTTAGGACGGAAAACACGTTGATCGTCAGGGTGCCTGACGATCAACGGAGAACTGCCGGTTCGGCGGCCCGCGACCGGGACCGAGCACGGCTCCGGTCCGAGGCGGGCGCACCGCCCGTGTCCCCGGTGGGCATCAGGGCATCAGGGCATCAGGGCCCGGGCGTGGCGTGGCACGGCCGAGCCCGGCACGGGAACGCGCTCCGCCACCGGGCGGCCCCAGGGCAGGGATCCCGGCCCACCCGGCCGCGTCGACCGCGCACGGCAGGACGGCCGACCCGACCCCGGAAGTCCCGACCGGTTGGAGCGGCGCGACCGTGCGCGGGGTCCCACTGACAGCGACGCCCCGGCGCCCGGAGCCGGGCCGCACCCGTGCACTCAGGCCGACCGGTCGAGACGCCGTGGCGCCCCGACGGGATCACGGGGTCGCCGCCTCGGCGTGGTCACCGATCGATCGACGTCGTGCCGCACGGCGTCCTCGTCGACCACGACCTCGGTCACGCCCCCTCGGCCGGGCTCCGCGCACCCGCTGGTGAACAACACCTCCCACGGCACGGCGCGGTGAACCCGGGGGCGCCGGTCGACGGCGGCAGGCACGGGAGACCGGACCGGGAGGCGACGGGCGGCGCCAGTCGAGTCACGCCGCCCGTATCGTCGGCGCGATGGACGAGCAGCCGGCGCCCGCCGTTCCGTACCTCCTCGCCTACGCCTTCACCGTCGCCACCCGCCAGGCCAACGAGGCGCTGCGCCAGCACAACCTCACGATTCGGCAGTTCGGCGTGCTCGTCCAGCTCGATCTCGAGCCGGAACTGACGATGTCCGACCTGGCCCGCCAGCTCGGTGTGACGAGGCAGTCGCTGCACGAGATGGTGGGCGCGCTCGAGCAGGCTGGTTACCTCCGCCGGCTCCCGGGTTCCTCCGGCCGCACCCGGCGGCTCGAACTGACCAGGGGGACGCGACGCCTGATGAACCAGGTCGACGACCGGCTCCGCCTGGTGGAGGAGGAGTTCCTCGGCGGCCTTCGGGCCTCCGAGATCCACACGCTGCGGACACTCCTGCGGCGGCTGCTGGCCCACGCGACCGACGACGAGAGCTGGCTGGGTACTCCGTGACGCGGAGCGGGGTCGCCCGGCGGGTCCGGACCGGCTCGGTCCACCGCCCGCCGCCTGGAACGACGCGCGGCCCGGGCCGAATGGCCCGGGCCGCGCCTCCGCCCGTCGCGCTCGCGGATCAGCCGGCGCGCACGCCGCCGGTGAGCCACTCCTCCCACGGGATCTGCCAGTCGTTGAAGCCCCCTCGGCCGCCGTCCCCCGGCAGCTCCCGGCCGCCGGAGTCGGTGATCAGCACGACGTCACCCCGCTTGACGTTGTCGTAGAACCACTTCGCGTTCTCCATGGACAGGTTGATGCAGCCGTGGCTGACGTGCTCCTTGCCCTGCTGCGGCACGGACCAGGGCGCGGCGTGCACGAACTCGCCGTTGTTGGCGATCCGGGTCGCCCACTTGACCTGGGTCTGGTAGCCCCCCTGGTCCAGCGGCAGCCCGTAGGTCGAGGAGTCCATCAGGTAGTCGGCGTGCTTCTCGGTCACCACGTGCACCCCGTCCCAGGACCGGAAGTCGGGCTTGCCCAGGGACATCGGGAACTTCTTCACGACCTCGCCGTTGATCTCCACCGTCAGCTGGTAGGTGGAGCCGTCGGCGTGGGCGACGAAGGAGTCGCCGATCGTCAGCTCGGAGGTGCGGCTCTCCTTGCCGTAGACGCCGTTGCCGAAGTGCCTGCCGTAGATGTCGGCGTCGATGCTGATCTTCGTGCCCGGCTCCCAGTACTCCTCCGGCCGCCAGTGCACCCGTGTGTCGTCGAACCAGTAGAAGGCACCCTCGACTTCGGGGTCGGTGGTGATGGTGATCGAGTCCTCCACCGCCTGCTTGTCCTCCAGGGGGACCCCCTCGGAGAAGTAGAAGGCCAGTGGGTGTCCCACGCCGACGGTCTCCCCCGGGAGGGGCGAGAAGCCGACGTAGGTCTGCTGCGCGGGCTGGACGGTGGTGAAGGTGATCTCCTCGGACCGCTCCTGGCCGTCGTCACCCTCCCCCGCCACCGACAACGTGTAGGTCCGTCCGTAGCCGAGCGGCTCGGCCGTCGTCCACCCGCTGCCGTCCTCGGCCAGTTCCCCGTCCACCTCGACGCCGTCGGGGTTCAGCATCGTCACCTCGGTGAGCACGCCCCCCTCGGCGGCCACGGTGACGGGTTCCCCGGGTGCGACGTCGGTGGCCTCGTCCTCGGTGCTGAAGACCAGGGACAGCGGCTCGTTCTCCGGCGGCGCGGAGCTCCCGGGGGCGCCGCCCCCGGACGGGGCCGCGCTGCCGCTGGTGCAACTCGCGGTGATCACCGCGGTAAGACCCAGCACCGCTGCGAGCAGTCGGACACGCCCCGACTTCCGCCTGCCGCTCGCGACGCCAGTGATCCTGTGCATAGTCGTTCGTCCTCGTTCCCCCAGGCCCACCAATGGTGGACCGCCATTGCGCTCAACGGAGTAACAGGCGGTTCGGTGACACGACGAGGACCGCCACGCACGGACTCGCCCTGAACCTGCCTTTACCCAGGTAGACGTATGTACGGCCGAATCGGTTGCCAGAAGGGGCGAAGGCACGCACCTCTTCATCCATTCGGAGCACGACCAGGCATCCGGGTGAAGATCGCGTTGGGTCGGACCACTCCGGGCACTGGGCGGGGGGCCGGTGCGGGGGCCACGAACGGGGCTGTGTTAGAGTTTCCTCGCCGGTCGGGGAGAGCGACCAGACCGGCGAGGAATACTGGAGGAGCACTGGCAGCCAGCCAGTCAGCACCCCACAGGCGCCATTAGCTCAACTGGCAGAGCAGCGGACTCTTAATCCGCGGGTTCGGGGTTCGAGTCCCTGATGGCGCACCAGCTGGCACAACCCGTTCGACCAGCGCGAACGGACCAGCAGACGATACCAGGTGAATCCCCGTGAGCCCTCGTGGCCCACGGGGATTCGTCGTTCCACGTGCGGCCGTTCGCGACCTCCCGGACCGACCGCTCCGGCGTGGTGTCCGGCTCACGACCGCCGTCGCACTGTCCTCGACCTCAGCCCCGCGACCAGCTCACGAGGTTCGCGAGCGCGAGCACCCCCGCCACCGGGGCCAGGGCGAGGCCACGGCCGGTGACCACGGGACGCCGTTACCCCAGGCGCAGCGGGCCGGGTACTTCCGGTCGAAGTCCGGGGGGAACCGGGGCCGACCGAGCGTGGACGTACCTGGTCGACCGAGGTCCGCGAGCTCCACCGGCCGCGCACCGCGCGGGTTCGGCACCGGGGCCTCGCTGGACGGCCGATGCCCGGTGAGCGGCGGGACCACGAGCCGGCCGTTCCGCGTGCGCGGCCTGGTGGCCGGCGGTCACCCCGGTTCCGGGCCAGCCCCGCCCCCGCGGGGCCGCGCCGTGGCCGCCACGTCGCGGGGCCGGGAGTTCGACCACGGTCGAGGGTCACTCGTCGACGACGGTGACGACGTGGCTCTCGATCCCCTCGGTGGCGCTCAGCAGGGTCAGCATCCCGACGATGCTGAGCACGACGACCGCCGTTCCGGTGATCAGGACGAGGAGGGAGAAGCCTCGTCGCGTCCCCCTCCGCAGCCCCACCGCCCCGAACGCCATCGCGACCAGGGCGGGAACGGGAGCGAGCGGGAAACTGGCGATCAGCGTGACCAGCGCGGCGAACGCGCTGACCGCACCGCCGACGAACAGGCCCAGGTCCGAATCCGACCGCGGACGCGCGTCACTCACGCCGTTCCTCCCAAGGGGATCCGGCCGCCCGTCCGCGGCCGAGGACGACCACCGCCCCTGGCCTCCGATTGTGGCAGGGCAGCCACGTCGTGGGTCCGGTTCCTCCGTTCCCGCCAACCACCCCGGGCGGCGGGTGGCGCGGCGATCCCTTCGGCCACGTGTCCCCGAGGGGGGCCGCCGGCCGGGGCGGGTCCGGCGGGCGCTCGGTGGGGCGGCGCGGCGCGGCCGCCGTGGTCATGCCGCCGGGTGTTGACCGCCGTTCCCACGCCCGGTGGGGTCCCCGGGCGGTTTCTGGACGCCGCCCCGCCCTGGGGGGGCTCGGCCCAGGACGGTGCTCGCGGCCAGCGCCGGCCCCCCGGGGCCGTGACCTGGGTCAGAGCCGGGGCAACGCCCCGACCGGTTCGGGGCCCAGCGGCTCTCCCCGCAGTACCACCTCGTGCAGGAGTCTGAGCTCGTGCCCGGGGCGGACACCCGTCGCGGCGACCAGTTCCGACTCCAGCCGCTGGTAGCGGTGCACCGCCTCGACACGGTGACCCGTCGCGTACAGGGCCCGCACCAGTGCCGCGACGAGGGGCTCCGACAGCGGATGCCGCTCACTGAGCTCCGTGAGCGGGTCGACCGTCGCCGCGCCGTGGCCCAGGGCCCGCATCGTCTCGGCCCAGTCGAGGGTGACGGCCAGGTGGCGGTGTCGGAACCGGGACCTGCGGTGGGCGGCCCACTGTCCCGTCACCCCGGCCAGCGCCTCTCCCCGCCACAGCGTCCTCGCCTCCTCCAGGAGCACGCGCCGGTGGTCGAGGTCGTGGACGCGGGCCGCCGAGCCCGCCAGCGCCTCGAACCGGACGGCGTCGACGTGCAGGGGATCGGTGGCCAGTCGGTAGCCGCCGTCGTGCCGGAACAGACTCGCCACGGCGACGGGGCCCGTCCGGGGCAACGCGGCGAGCACCTTCCTGATCCGGCTGACGTGGGTGTGCAGGGTCCGGCCGGCCTGCGGTGGGGGGTGTTCACCCCACACCCGGTAGAGCAGCTGGTCCCTTGGCACGACGCGGTCGACGTCGACGAGCAGCGCGGCCAGCAGTGCCCGCTGCTGGGGGCGCATCCCGCCGGCCACCGCCGGGCCGGGGCCCAGGATGGTCACCGGGCCGAGAACACCGAACCACATCGTCACTCCTCCGGCACAGGCCACTGACGGGCGGGAACGCCAGTTCGGGAACCGTGCCGGCCACTCGGCCGCGCCAGACCGTGAGGCCGGATCGGGTGGTCGGGGGTGCGAGGCGGGCCTCCGACCGACAGCCACGCCGTCACCGGGCACGGGCGACCACCGTCGCGCTCCGGCCTCGTGGCTGACGGGGCCGCGTCGCCGCCGGCCATGCGACCGCGACGACGTGGCCCCTTCCCCCGCCCATGGAAGGTTCCCCTCGGGCAGGGACCACGCTAACCGGCGAACGGCTCAGTGTCCTTGACGTACAGTGGACGAGATCATGACGTTCCGAGGACGGCAGGACAGCGAGACGACTCGCTCCCTCGGCATGATCGGCGGTCCCGGAAGGTTCCGGCCCCGTACCGGGGCGCGGGCACTGGCCGTTCGGATCGCCTCACCGGCTGCCGCCGCCGTGGTCGACACGCCCCTGTGGTGTGTTCCCCCGGCGGGTGACCCCACCCTCAGCGGTCGAGCGCTCCGCCAGTGGAGCCGGGATCCGCCCGGTGGTCGCCGGGCCGCTCGACCTCGGCCCCGGGGTTGTTCCGGTAGTCCCTGGGCGTCATCCCGTAGGCGGCCCGGAACGCCCGGCTGAAGGCCGCGTGGTGCCCGAACCCTCGGCGCTCGGCGAGGTGGTGGATCGGCACGCCGGCGTTGCGCGGGTCCCGGAGCTCCTGCCGAATCCGCTCCAGACGCTCCCGCCGGACCCATTCGGACACCGTTTCCGCCTCGTCCCGGAACAGGCGGTGCAGGTAGCTCACCGAGATGTGGTGTGCCGAGGCGAGCATGGCGGGCGTCAGCGGAGCGCCGAGGTTCCGACGCGCGAAGGCCTTGACCCGGAGGACCAGGTTCCGCCGTCTGGCCTCCGGGGACAGCTCTCCCCCGTCGACCACGCCGGCGAACATCGCGGCCACCAGGTCGACGAGCACGCCCCCCAGCCGGGCGGCCTCCTCCCGGCCGAACTCCGTGGGGGCGGCGGCGAGCTGGCGGAGGAGCGCGCCCAGCATCGCGCCCATGCCGTCCTGGTCCGTCATCCGACGTCCGATCGCCCGCTCGGACTGCCGACGTGGCATGGGCAGGCTGTCCTGCGGCAGTTCCACCGCGACGCCGTGGATCAGCGAACCGCTGCCGTTCCGCACGTGCACCCGGTAGGTGTGGGACGTGTTGGTGGTGTGGAAGTGGTGGGGCCCGTGTTCCGTCTCCTCCTGGCGGGCACGGGACACGCCGAGCGTCCCGCCCAACATGTAGGAGAGGTGGTAACCCCCCGGGTCGGACTGGCGCACGAGCCTGGCCGTGCGGTCCATGACCACCGGTTGGAGTGCGACCGGCCACACGACCACCGGGCCGAGCTCGATCAGCCGACGAGTGACCCGGTAGGCCCCGGCGTACTCGCTGGACAGCTCCATGGGGGCGTGCGTGCTGGCCATCAACTCACGCCAGCGCTCGAACCGCTCCGCCTCCGGCAGCTCCTCGCTGCGGAACACCGTCTCGCTCATGCGTCCCCCTTCGCCCCGGCCTCAACGCCGTCGGCAGTCACGTCCGCACCGGGGCACCGTTTCCGGAACGGGTGACCAGAAGAACGACGGTGGGCACCGCGATCTTCCCAACCGGTCGGCGTCCTCCGAGCGTGTTGGTCATCCCGCCCATGCCCCGCCCGGTCCCGAGCTCCCGCCGGCCGCGGCGGGGAGCGGCCCCTGCCGGCTCCGCACGCCTGGGACGGCGGGGACGCTCACTCCCCGGTCGGGCGGCCGCTCGCCACGCCGGGTCGAGCGCGCACGGGGAGGGCCGCGACGACGAGGTCGTGGGAGTCCTCCACCAGCTCGTCGAGGAGGTCGTCCGGGAGTGCGTGCGCGAGGTCGACGGTGATCCAGTGCCGCTTGTTCATGTGGTACCCGGGGATGACGCCGGGGTGGCGGTCCACCAGGAGGGCCCCGTACTCCGGCTCGCACTTGAGGGTGACCCGGCCGTGCTCGCCGCCCAGCGCGACCAGGGCGAAGATGCGCCCGCCGACCTTGAACACGGCGGTGTCCTCCCCGAAGGGGTACTCCCGCCGCACGCCGGGCAGTTCCTCGCACAGTCTCAGGACGCGGTCACGTGGGTCGAGTCCCCGGCCGTTGTCCGGGTCCTGCCGCGGTGTCCCCTCCGGTGGTGTGGTCATGGCGGTGATCCTGCCCCTGCCCACCGACGGGCACCACGTCGGTCCGTCGGGTGCCCGCACGGGTGCGCCCGCGACCACTCCGGCGGCGGTTCACGTCCCGTTCACATTCCGGTGTGCTGGACGGTCACCGACCGGTGACCAGTCGCCACCCCGGACTGGCACCGTCGGCTGGTCATCGACCTGTCAGGTGGCCGGCGGGGCTCCGCCGGCCGGAGAGGACCACCATGCGCCTGCCCACCAGGGTGGCGGCGAGCGGCCTCGCGCTCACCGCCACCGTCAGTCTGGCGGTGCCCTCCGCCGCCACTCCCTCCGACGGAGCCGAGGGCGCCCCGGGCGTCACGAACGTCAGCCGATCCGCCTCGGCGCCACCCACCACCACCTTCGACGTGTTCAGCGACATCCAGGGCCACCTCGACGACTGGGACGACGTCCTGGCCGACGCGGCGCTGACCAACCCGGACTCGGTGGCGACCGTCATCAACGGCGACATCGTCGACCGGGGTTACGACTTCGAGTACGAGGCCGTCAGCGAGGTGCTGCGCGCGCACGGGCGGGACCTCCCGCTGCTCGCGGCGATCGGCAACCACGAGGCGTACGCACCCGCCTGGTGCGACCAGCACACCCTCTGCCAGCCGACCTGGCCCAACGGTTTCACCGAGGAGGGGCTGTACGAGTCCTTCCACGACTTCGCGGGTACCGACAGCGTCTACCAGGAGCTGGTCATCGACGACGCGGTCATGCTGACCCTGGGTACCGAGCGGCTCATGTGGTGGGAGAACCCGAACTTCGACGACCAGGTGTACCTGAGCGACACCCAGCTGGACTGGCTGCGGGACAGGCTCGCCCACCACGGTCGCACCGGGCGGCCGATCTTCGTCTTCACGCACTACCCGCTGGCGCGCACCGTCACCCAGTCCGACGGTGACGCCGGCCGCTACCACCTCCAGGACGCCGAGCTGCGGTCGATCCTGGGTGACTACCCGCAGTCGGTGCTCTTCAGCGGCCACACCCACGCCCAGGTCACCCACGACCGGTGGGCCACCAGGGTCCGGGTGCCCGGTGGGCACCCGGACGGGTTCCTCGCGGTGGACACGGCGGCGGTGCTCAACCACCAGTACCTCCAGGTCACCACCGGCCCCGAGGGCGCGGTGATCCGCGCCCGCGACGCCCGCACCGGCGACTACCCGAACGAGGTCCGCGTGCACTCGGTGGACCCGAGGGACACCTTCGCGGTGGTCGGGGTCCGGGCGGAGGCCAGCACCGTCGCACCGGGCGACGAGGTGGTGGTGACGGCGCGGCTGCGCAACCACGGTGCGCGCGCCCTGCCGCAGAGCGTCCTGCGTCCCGAACCGCCGGCGGGCTGGGAGGTCGTGGATCAGGCCGAGCGGATCGTGGGCCGAGTGGGCCGGGGCGAGGACGCGGAGGTCAGTTGGCGGCTGCGGGCGGCCGACGAGCCGGGTGAGGCGGCCGTCGGGGTGACCGCCGAGGTCCGGGGCGCCGAGGTACCGGTGGTCGTCGACGAGGCGGAGATCACGGTCGCCGCGGCTCCCGAGGGGGAGACCCGGGTGTCGAGCCTGCCGTTCCTCGCCGAGGAGAACGGCAAGGGCCCGGTGGAACGGGACTCGACCAACGGTGCGATGGGCCGGGGAGACGGGGGGCCGATCCAGCTGGACGGCGTTCGGTACGACCACGGTCTCGGCATGCTGGCTCCGGCGGAGGTCTCGCTGTACGCGGGTGGCCGGTGCTCGTCGCTGAACGCGGTCGTCGGGCTGGACGACGCCGCTCCGCAGGGCAGCCAACGCCGGCCGTTGCCGGTGGGCACCCCGGCTGGCACCGCGGTCTTCGTGGTGCTCGCCGACGGCGAGGAGGTGTACCGGTCCGATGTGCTCCGCCGGGGCGAGGCCCCCGAGCGGATCGAGGTCCCCGTCGAGGGCGCCGAGCGGCTGCGGCTGGTCGTGGAGGACGCCGGTGACGGATCGGCGTGGGACTACGCGGACTGGGCGGAGGCCACCCTGGAGTGCGCCGGTCGCGTCTGACGTGGTCGTGGCCCGGGCCGGCCCGTGGGTGAGCCCCGCGGGCCGGCCCGGGCCTCCTCATACCCTGCCCCGACAGGAAATCTTAATCACTAAGATTCTTGACGATTAAGCTATCATCGCGAACCGTGGATCGCGAAGCCCAGGTCGAGCGCATCGTCCGGCAACTCCCGCTCTGGATGTCGGCGGTGGACGCCGTGAACGACGGGATCGCCCGCGAGGCGGGGATCAGCGCCTCCGACCTCGCCTGCCTGCACGAGGTGATCGTCGACGGGCCCCTCCCGGCCGGCGAGCTCGCCCGGCGCCTCCGGCTGACCACCGGCGCCATCACGCACCTGGTGGAGCGGCTGGTGCGGGCCGGCTGGGTTCGGCGGTTCCCCGACGACACCGACCGGCGCCGGGTGCTGGTCGAGGCGCTGCCGGGTACCGGGGAACGGATGATGGCCAGCTACGCGCCCCTCGACCGGACGACCCGGACCACCCTCTCCGAGTTCACTGCCGACGAACTCGCCGTCATCGCCCGCTTCGTGGAAGGCAGTCTCGGGGCCACCCGAACCCTGGTGGACGGTGACGCGTGACCACCTCTCCCCAGTGGACCTACCTCCCCGACCGGGCCTGCTGGTTCGTGTGGTCGCCGAACGGCGGGGTCCCGGCCGCGCCCTCCCCGGACCTGCCCTCGGTGCGGGCCACCACCACCCTCGCGGTCCCGGACGGCGACGCGGTCACACCCCGGGACGTCCAGGGCGTGGAGGTTCCGCTGCTGGCCGGGTGGGACTGGCTGGGCACTCGCCGGGCGGACCCCGCTGACGCGGGGTCCCTCGCCGGGTGGACCCTGCTGGCCCGCGACCCGACGCGCTCGGCGCTCCCGCTCCCGGTCGCCGCGCACTGCGCCCCGACCCCGGACGGGGGGCACGTCCGCACGGCGGCCGCCACCCGCGATGACGTCCTCGGCGCGCTGGCGCTCCTCGACGGCCTCCGGGGCGGTGGGTTCACCGGAAGCCTTCGTGGCTACCAACTGGCCGGTGTGCGATGGCTCGCCGGTCGGCGGTCGGGGGCGCTCCTGGCCGACGACATGGGCCTGGGCAAGACGGTGCAGGCGCTGGCCCTGATCGCGAACCACCTCGATGAGGCGCACCTCGTGGTCTGCCCCACCTCGGTGACCCCGACCTGGAGGCGGGAGGCCGCCCGCCACACGCCCGAGCTCCGCGTCCTCCGGGACGGCGAGGAGCCGCGACCGGGGACCCTCACGATCGTCTCCTACGCCCGCCTGCGCCGAGCTCCCCACCCGTTCGGCGACCGCCGGTGGGGGATCGTGGTCTGCGACGAGGCCCAGCAGGTCAAGAACCCCCGAACGCTGGCGCACCGCGCCGTCGCGGGGCTCGACGCCCGGTACCGGCTGGTGATGACCGGAACTCCGGTGGAGAACGACCTGGGCGACCTGTGGGCGCTGGCCCAGTTGGCCACCCCGGGCTCGCTGGGCACCCGCCGCCGGTTCCACGACCGCTACGTGGTCCCGATCCAACACCGGGGTTCACCCTCCGCCGCCGCGCGGCTGGCGGCGCTGACACGCGAGTTCGTGCTCCGCCGCACCAAGGCGGAAGTCGCCCCGGAGCTGCCCGACCGGCAGGTCGTGGACCTGCCCTGCCCGCTCAGCCGGGAGCAGCGGCGGCTCTACCAGGCGGCGTTGGACGAGACGTTCACCGACGGCCTGGGAACCGGTCGCGGGCGGCGGGCCAGCGTGCTGGCGCTGGTGACCCGGCTCAAGCAGATCTGCAACCACCCCGCCCAGGCCCTCGGCCAGCGCGGCCCGCTGCCCGAGAGGTCCGGCAAGTTCGACCGGCTCGTGGAGATGCTCGACGAGTCCCTGGGCGGCGGCACCGGCTGCCTGGTCTTCACCCAGTACACGAGCATGGGCCGCCTCCTCGTCGACCACCTCGGACGGCGCCACGGTGTCACCGTCCCGTTCCTGCACGGCGGACTGACCTCGGATGCCCGGGACCGGATCGCGGGTGACTTCCAGGGCGGCGGCGGGCCGGGGGTACTGGTGTTGTCCCTGCGGGCCGCCGGCTTCGGCCTCACCCTGACCAGGGCGAGCACCGTCATCCACTACGACCGTTGGTGGAACCCCGCCGTCGAGGACCAGGCATCCGACCGGGCGCACCGCATCGGACAGGCCCAGCCCGTCACGATCTACACCCTGCGGACCGCCGGGACCCTGGAGGACCACATCGCCACCGTCCACGAGCGCAAACGAGGTCTGGCGGAGGCGGTCACCTCGGGCGGTGAGGCCGAGCTGCTCGCCCTCTCCGACGACCAGCTCCGCGATGTCCTCGCCCTCCGCCCGGGAGCCCCGTCGTGACCGCCGAGTTCGGTTCCACCGCATGGGGGAGGGCGTGGTTGCGGCGCCTCGAACCCGTGACCAGCGCCGGGCCCGACCCCGACCGGGTTCGCGCCCGCGGCCTCGCCAGGCGGGCCGTGCGGGACCTGCGCATCCGGGACAACCAGGTGAGCGCCGTGCTCAGCGAACGCGGTCGGGACCACGCGATCACGTTGACCGTGCCCGCGTGGTCGCCGGACGAGGTCCGGACGGCGCGCCGACGGCTGCGGTCGTCCGTCGGACCGCCCGGGGGGCTCCACGAGGACCTTCCCGACGACCTCGCCGCGGAGCTGGAGACCGCCGGCCCGCGCATCGCGCCCGACCTGGGCGAGCTCACCGCGACCAGCTCGACCGGCCCCCTTCGACGCGCCCACCTGCTGGCCGTCTGCTACGCCCTGGTCCAACGCGTCGACGAGGAGCCGGCTCTGGCGGTCCGGTTGCGGACGCCCGCCATCCAGGACGTACTCGCCCCACCCGCTCCCGCGCGGTCCTCGATGGTCCCGTTGGCCGAGCTCGACCCGCACGACTTCTACGACCCGCCCCCACCGGGTGGCAGTCGGCCGGGCCTGGATTCGCGGTCTGGTGGCGGTGGTCCCCGCGCCCGGTGACCGGCACGCCCACCCGCAAGACCCCGGCCCGAGGACGGCCACTTCCGGCCACCGGAGGTGGGCCGGGCGGGAGGACGTCCCGCCCCTGCCGGGTCGGATCCCGACCACGTGCCTCGTCCCCGGCGTGACCGGCGCCTCGGCGCCTCCGGCGGCGTGGTCCGCCGCGCCCCTCCCCGCCCGCCCCACGGGCTCCCCGCCGGGGTGACGCTGGCGGATGAGTACCCGGAACCTCGTTGACCAGCCGAGACGTCGACGGAGCCCACCCGCCGGAGGAGGTCGGGGCGGACGACGGCACAGCACGTGCCGCCCTGTCTCGACTGGTCTCGGTACACCGCCCTGCCAGGACTGACCGACATGCGTCCCCCGGTCCCCGCGCCTACCGTCGGGACATGGAGACCCTTCCCGCGATCCCGCTGGCGGAGTGGCGGCCGACCAAGGAGACCCTGCACCGCTACCTCCAGGTCGTCGGCAAGATCCGACTGGCCGCCAGTGCCCGCCGCAACCACTGGTGGAACGTCCCCTTCCACCTGACGGGGCGGGGCCTGACCACGAGGCCGATGAGCGGCGGGGAGGACGACCGGATCTTCACGATCGACCTCGACCTCGTCGCACACGAGCTCCAGGTGGCGGCGCTCGACGGCCGGTCGGTCCGCTTCTCCCTGGTCGGGCGGTCGGTGGCCTCCTTCCACGACCAGACCCTGTCGGCGCTCGACGAGCTGGGCGTTCCGGTGCGCATCCCCCTCGACCACCCCTTCGACCTGCCGGACCAGAACCGCCCCTTCACCGAGGACACGGAGCACCGCGTGTACGAGGCGGCGCACGCCCTGCGCTACTGGCAGGTCCTGAGTCGGGTCAACCTGCTGTTGGAGCGGTTCAGCGCGGAGTTCCGGGGGAAGATCAGCCCGGTACACCACTTCTGGCACACCTTCGACATCGCCGTCACCCGGTTCCGCGGGCGACCGGTCCCCCAGTCGGCCGACACGGACCCGGTCACGAGAGAGGCGTACTCGGAGGAGGTCATCAGCGCGGGGTTCTGGTTCGGCGACGACCGGGTCCCCGAACCCACCTTCTACTCGTACACGGCACCAGAACCGGAGGGACTGACGGGCCACCCCCTGGAACCGGCCGCCGCCCGCTGGGTGGAGGGTGGCGGGGGGAGTCACCTCGCGGTCCTGCCCTACGACGCGGTGCGCACCGCACCGGACGCGGAGGACCAGGTCCTCGCCTTCTACCGCGGCGCGTACCGGGCAGGCGCGGCCAGCGCGGGGTGGGACGTCGACCAGCTCGCCTGCCCGGCTGGCATCACCGACCCGGTCCTGGCCCGGAGCTGAGGCCGGCCGACCACGACCGGCCCCCGGGATCGAGGTGGCCCCCCGAGGGCCCCACCCCGAGGAGCACCAGTCGAGACCAGTCGAGTCCGGTTCGGGGCGACGACGGCAGCCGGGCGCGGCAGCACCGGACGAGGGGCGGCGGCCCGGGCGGATCGGGACCCCGGCCACGACGCACCCGGCGGCGGTGAGCGCGCTCCCGGAATCCAGGCACCCACCTCGGGTATGGACGCCCCGCGCGGCGTTGACCTAGGGTTCCGTCCCGAGTGGACGGGGTACTCCAGCGCCACCACCACGGTCCGCCCGTGGCAGCGGCTGGTGGAGCGGCGTCCGGGCGTCCCCGCGCTCGTCGGATCACGACCAGGCGGTTCCCGTCCGTCAGTCCGGCCGCGGCTGCCGGTCCCGGTGCCGCCACGAGGGAGCGCCACCATGTCGCCGGAACTCCGATTACCGCCCTACACCCTGTCCCGGGCGCCCGGCGCCCCGTTCGACCCCCCGGCTGAGCACACCGCCCAGTACGGGGACCAGCCCGTGGGCCGGGTGAGCATCTGGGACGGCAGGCTCGCGGTGTGGCTGGTGACCCGCTACGACGACGCCCGCGTCGTTCTCGGGGACCGCCGCTTCAGCGCGGCGCACGGCCACCCCTGCTACCCGAGCAGGTTCGAGGCGGAACCCCCTCGGCCCCGTGTCTTCTTCTCCTCCCAGGACCCGCCCGAACACGGCGCCCTGCGCTCCCTGGTGGCACGGGACTTCCTGGCAAGGCGGGTGACCGCACTGCGCCCCACGATCCAGCGGCTGGCTGACCAGCTGCTCGACGAGATGGCCAGCGAGAACCCCCCGGTGGACCTCGTCGGGCGGTTCGCCCAGCCCCTGCCCTCGCTGGTCATCTGCGATCTGCTCGGCGTCCCCTACCAGGACCACGACTTCTTCCAACGTGCCGCGTCGACGGTCATCAGCCTGCACGTTCCGATGGAGGAGAAGCTCCGGTCCTTCGAGGCCCTGCGCGCCTTCCTCCGTGACGTGGTCAACGACAAGCGCGGTGACCCGGAGGACGACGTGCTCAGCCGCCTCGCGGTCCGGGTGCGGGCCGGCGAGCTCACCGCCGAGGACGCGGCGGACCTGGGTGTCTTCCTGCTCAACACCGGGCACGAGACCACGGCGAACATGATCGGGCTGGGGGTGGCCGCGCTCCTGGACCACCCCGACCAGATCCCCCTGGTGGTGGCCGACGACGACTCCACGGCGCGCGCCGTGGAGGAGTTGCTGCGCTACCTGACGATCATCCACGCGGGCCAGCGCCGGTTCGCGACCGAGGATGTCGACCTCGGGGGTGTCACGATCCGCGCGGGCGACGGCGTCGTGGTGTCGCTCCCGGCGGCCAACCGGGACCCCTCGGCCTTCCCTGGTTCCCCGCCGGACCGGCTGGACGTGACGCGGCGGGCACGGCACCACCTGGCCTTCGGCCACGGGGACCACCTGTGCCTGGGGCAGCAGCTCGCGAGGGCGGAGCTGCGGATCGCGTTGCGCTCGCTGTTCGAGCGGTTTCCGGGTCTCCGGCTGGCCACCCCGCTCGAGCGGATCCCGTTCAAGCACGACGCCCAGATCTACGGGGTGCACGCGCTCCCGGTCCGTTGGTGACCGGGTTCGACGTCGTGACGGGGTGAGCACCCCGGTGTCCAGGAGGGGGTCCGTGATGCGGGTCAACGTCGACGTGGACGCCTGTCGCACCGCCGGGCAGTGCGTGGTGCTCGCGCCCGACGTCGTCGACCAGTCGGCGGAGGCCGGGCGGGTCATCCCGCTCGCCGCCGCGGCGGAGGCACTGGCGGCGGGGGTTCGGGAGGCCACCGTGCCCTGCCCTGCCCCGCATCCGGCTCACGCCCATCCGAGCGGAGGACCGGCACTCCGGTGACGTCGTCCATGCCGATCGGCCACGCCGGCGGCGTGGGGCCAGCGCGTCGCCGGCGGCCGCCGGGCCGGCGCGGCCACCCGAACGGCACGGCAGCTGGCGGGGACCCGTGTCAGCGGACACGGCGGACCGGAGCGTGACGCCGCACGCTGCCCGGTGCGACTTCCCCGGCCCCGCGCGGCGGGACGCCCCGGCATCCGGCCAGCCCCGGGTGGTGCCCGGGACCTCGGCTCCCGTCCGGGGCGGGCGCGTCGTGACCTCCCCGCGCGGCGGGTCCGGGCCCCCGACACCCCGACGACTTCCCCGGCCCCGAGCAGGCCGAGGGGGTCGGCTACCGCCGCCACCTCGGACGGTGCCTCCGCCTCGGGGAGGAGCCGGATCTCGTCATCGCGGGGGAGGCGGGCGCGGGCGCGGTGGGCCACCATCCACGCATGTCCTCGTTCCCATCACGTCCCAGCTCCGCGCCGACCACGGCGCCAGCACCACCCGCCCCGGTACGTCCCCAGGGCAGGGTGCACGCCCTCGACGCGCTTCGAGGCTTCGCGCTGTGCGGGATCATCTTCGTCAACATCCCGCAGACCCTCGACATGATGCCGGTGCTCGGGGACGCACCCGAGGTTCTGCGCCTGTTCGTGGTCGGCAGGTTCTACCCGATCTTCTTCCTGCTCTTCGGCGTGGGTTTCGGCCTCTTCCTGCGCTCGGCGGCCAAGCGCACCGACCGTCCCCGGCCGCTGCTGGTGCGCCGGCTGGTGGCTCTCGGCGTGGTGGGAGCCCTGCACCACCTGCTGCAACCCGGTGAGGTGCTGCTGCCCTTCGCGGTCACGGGCCTGCTGGTGCTGCTGCCGCTCAGCTTCTGCTCCGGCAGGGTCAACCTGGTCGTCGGTCTCCTGTTGACGGTCCTGGGGCTGGTGGCCGGCGTCGGAGGGCTCGGGCTGCTGCCCGGCCTCTTCGTGCTGGGTTTCGCCTTCGCGCAGCTCGGGGTGGCGACCCGTCTCCCCGAACGGACGACGGCGCTCGTCGTCTCCTCGGTGGTCGCGGCGGTGGTCGCCGCCGGCTCGTACTGGGTGGTGGTCCACAGCGGCGCCGCCGAGGGGGTGACCCGCCGCGTCGGTCTGCTGTTCTCGTTCTCGATGGCCGCCGCCTACGCCGCCGCGTTCCTCGCACTGCTGGCGGTCCCCGTGCTGGGGTCGGCCCTGACCGCGCTGCTGGCCCCGCTGGGCCGGCTGGCGTTGACGAACTACCTCTCCGCGACCCTGCTGTTCGTGGCGTTGGGAACGGCGCTCGGTCTCCCCGGCTCCTCCCACTGGGCCGTCGCCACCGCGCTCGGGGCCGGCATCCTGCTGGCCCAGGCGGTCTGGAGCCCGCTGTGGACCCGCCACTTCCGCTACGGCCCAGCTGAGTGGGCGTGGCGTTGCGTGACCTACTGGCGGTGGCTGCCAGCACGGGTGGCACCGGCGGACGGCGCCTCCCGGTGAGGAATTCCGGTGGGCGGCGCGGGCCGGCGGGCGGCCGGCCCGCGCTGGCACCAACCCGGCGGGTCCGGTGGTGGACGCGGGCCCTGACCGCCGCCGGGGCACGAACCCCCGTCGCCAGGGACGCGGTCGTGGCCCTGGGACTGGCGCTCCTGCTCGTGGTGGTCCGGGTCGGGGCGGCGCTGGCCGTCAACGGCGGCATCCTGCCGGAGCCGCTGTGGACCGTCGTCCTGATGAACCTCGTCGCCAGCGCCGACGTGGCGGTCCTCGCGATTCGGCGGCTCGTGCCCCGCACCGCGCTCGTGCTGGCCACCGTCGTCGTCCTGGTGGCCTCGCTACCGCCCTTCGTCTACCCGGGCACCGGTCTCGGGCTGGTGGTGTGCGCCTACACGGTGGGGAGCCTGTTGCCCCGCCGGCGGGTCGTGCTCACACTCGCCGTCCTCGCCCTGGTCCACGCGGTGGGTGGTCTGCTGTCGGTCGCGGTGCTCGACGGCCGCATCACCCCGCTGCCGACCTTCTGGGGCAACGACGGCACCAACGCGCGCAACCTGCTGCTGGCGTCGCTGTTCTCCTACGGCCTGGCCGGCCTCCTCGGGCTCTACACGCGGACACGGCGGGACTACCTCGACGAACTGGCCGCCAGGGTCGACCGGCTGACCGCCGAACGCGCCGAACGCGCCAAGGCCGCGGTGCGGGAGGAGCGCGCCAGGATCGCCAGGGAACTGCACGACGTCGCGGCCCACGACCTCTCCGCGATCGTCGTCCAGGCTGGGGCCGCGGACCGGCTGGTGGACCGCGACCCCGCCCTGGTGCGGGAGGCCTTGCGGGGCATCCGAGGTCAGGGGCGGGCGACGCTGTCGGCGATGCGGCAGCTGGTGGGCATCCTGCGCACCGACGCCCCCGAGGACGACCAGGGCCCGCTGCCCTCGATGGGGTCGGTCGAGGAGCTGGTGGAGGAGGCACGGCGAGCCGGGACGGTGGTCACGCTGTCGGTGTCCGGCCCCGAGCAACCGCTCCCGGTGGCGGTGGACGTCGCCGCCTACCGGCTGGTGCAGGAGGCGATCAGCAACGCCCGCCAGCACTCCCCCGGCGCCGAGGTGGCGGTCGTCGTGGTCCGGTCTCCCGAGGGTCTCGAGGTGGCGGTGCGCAACGGCGCCGCCACCACCGGTGGGGACGCGACGGGCTCCGGTGGCTACGGTCTGATGGGTATGCGGGAACGGGTGCGGCAGACCTCGGGTCGGCTGCGGGTCGGACCGACGGCGGACGGGGGTTGGCTGGTGACGGCGTGGTTCCCGACGGAACCGGAGGGGCGGGAGTGACGGTTCGGGTGCTGCTGGCCGATGACCAGGCGATGGTTCGCGCAGGGCTGCGCACCATCCTGGAGGCCGAGCCGGACCTGGCGGTGGTGGGCGAGGCCGCGGACGGCGACCAGGCCGTCCGTGAGGCACTGCGCACCCGGCCGGACGTGCTCCTGCTCGACGTGCGCATGCCGGGCACCGACGGCATCACGGCGTTGGAACGGCTGGCGGACGCCGGGCTCGATCCTCCGGTGTCGGTGCTGGTGGTGACGACCTTCGACCTGGACGAGTACGTCTTCGCGGCGTTGCGGGCGGGGGCGAGCGGCTTCCTGCTCAAGGACGTGGAACCGGACGAGCTGGTGGCCGCCGTGCGCACCACCGCCCGCGGCGAGGGACTCATCTCGCCGAGGGTGACCCGCCGGTTGATCGCCGAGTTCGCCCGCCGGTCGACCGACCCACCACCACGCGAGCCCACGCCGCTGCCCGCGCATCCGGGACTGACCGAACGGGAACGCGAGATCCTCGTGCTGGTCGCGCGGGGCCTGTCCAACGCCGAGATCGCCGCGACCCTGGTCGTGGGGCAGTCCACGGTGAAGACGCACGTCGGGAACCTGCTGGCCAAGCTGGGCTGCCGCGACCGGGTGCAGGCGGTCGTCCTCGCCTACGAACACGGTCTGGTCCGTCCCGGCGGCTAGCCCGGGACAGGGCAGGTCGGGTGCCGGGGGTGCCGGGGGTGCCGGGGGTGCCGGGGAAGGGTCAGTGCGCGGTCTCGTCCCCACCGGTGGTGGGTCGCCCCACCTTCGTGGTCAACGCCCGGACCGCCGCGTCCACCGCCGCCAGGTGCACCGCCCGCTCCTCGGGTGCGGGTCGCAACAGCAGCGACCACATCAGCCCGTCCATCAACGCGATGACCAGGCACGCCAGGGCCTCGTGGTCGTGGCCGGCTGGCAGTTCGCCCACGGATTCCGCGTAGGCGAACACCCGGGCCAGCTGGTCCCTGGCCGGGCGGTCGAGTGCGGTGATCACGGCCCGGAACGCGGGGTCCACGACCGCGCGGGCGGAGAAGGCGGCCCAGATCCGGGACTCGGCGAGCCGGCCGTCGTCGAGGGGGAGGTACTCGACGACGGCCGCCCGGAGCGCGTCGGGGAAGGACATCAGACCGGGGCCGAGGCGGATCTCCGCCATGCGGCTGGCGGCCCGGCTGATGGCGGTCTCCAGTGCGAACCGCAACATCTCGTCCTTGCTGCGGAAGTAGCGCTGGACCGCGCCGACCGAGCACCCGGCCTCCGCCGAGACGGTTCGGACGCTGACCGCCTCCAACCCCTCGCGCTCGATGATGCGGAGCAGGGCGTCCGCCACGTGGTGGCGGCGTTCCTCACGGTCGACGTGCCTCGGCATACCCCCAGTCTCGCGCATACCCCCACGTAGGAATACAGTCGTATTCGATACGAACGTATTCCTACGTGGGAGGTTCCATGTCCAACACCGCGAGCGGCCGCTCACGCCAAGCCGGCCGGTGGCTCGCCCTCACCGGTGGCGCGGCGACGGGCCTGGCCGGGGCGGCGGCCGCCGCCACCGCGCTCCTCCCCATGCCGAGCCTCGAATGGTGGGCGGTGGGTCTTCTGGTGTTGGAGTTCAGCCTGCTGGTCAGCGCGGCGGGAGTCCTGGGCCTGGTCCTCGGCCTCCTGGGCGGACGACGCGCCAGCGGCCGGGGGAGGCGCTGGACCGCCACCGCCGTCGTCGCGGTGAACCTCGCGCTGGTCGTCTCGGGGGCCCTACCCGGCCTGTCCGCCTGGTCCACCGCGCGGGACCTCGGCGCCCCCCTGACCCTCGGCGGCTACCTCGACGGGCTCAGCGGCGAGGCGGACCGGGGCCCCGACGCGACCGTCCGCTACGCGGAGGTGGACGGCGAGGACCTGATGCTGGACGTGTGGCGGCCCACCACCGAACCCGCACCCGACCGCCCGCACCCCGTCGTCGTGAACGTCCACGGTGGAGCCGAGGACGCCCCGCAGAGCCCCTTCCCCCGGTGGGACGTCTGGCTCACCGAGCTCGACCACGTGGTCTTCGACGTCGACTACCGGTTCTTCCGCGACGGCGACTGGCGGACGCCGCCCGGCGACCTCAAGTGCGCGCTGGGCTGGATCGCGGCCAACGCCGAACGGTACGGGGCGGACCCGGACCGCATCACCGTGATGGGCCAGTCGGCCGGCGGGTACCTGGGGTTGCTCGCCTCGTACACGACCACCGAGGAGCTGGGGCCGACCTGCGACGCCCCGGCGGAGCCGGCGGAGGTCTCCGCCGTCATCGCCTGGTACGCGCCCGGGGACGCGACAGCGGAGATCAGCAAGCACCCGAGGTTGGGCGAGGACGTGTGGCGCCAGCTGAGCGAGGAGACCTGGCGACTGGCCGACGAGGACTGGGTGCCCGCCTCTCCCAGCAGCTACCTGCGCCCCGACCTGCCGCCCACCCTGCTCATCCAGGGCGGGCGGGACGTCCTCCAACGGGCCGAGCGGACCCGGGCGTTCGCCGACCTGCTGGAGGAGGCCGGCGTCGACCACACCCTGGTGGAGATCCCCTACGCCGACCACCAGTTCGACCTCAGCTGGGGCGGTTTCGGCAGCCAGCTCGCCCGACACGCCATCAGCGAGTTCCTGACCACCCACGGGTGAGCGCGCTCAGCTGGGCGGCCGAGGCGGCCAACCCGGCTGGAGCACCCGACCGCCCGGTTCCGGGGCCGTGAACGCCACGGGGAGCAGGACGGTTCGTCTCGTCCCGCTCCCCGTGCCCTGTGCGCGGATGAGCACCCGGAAGGCGCCCGACTCCCGGCGGCACGGCGAACGGTCCCGCCAGGCGATCCTGTCCGCGACAAGGGACCTCATCGTCGAGCTCGGCTACCCCGGGGTCACCGTCGAGGCGATCGCGGCACGAGCCGGGGTGGGCGAGGCGACCATCTACCGGTGGTGGCCCACGAAGGGCGCGGTCGTCCTCCACTCGATCCTGGCCCTCAGCACGCCAGACGAGGAAGACCAGGTCATGCTCCCCGACACCGGGGACCTCGAAGCCGACCTCCGCGCCGTGTCGCGGGCGACCGTCGCCGAGTTCGCCGCCCCCGCCTTCGAGCCGCCGAGCCGCGCGCTGAACACCGAGATCACCGACGATCCCGAGCTGGCGGCCTCCTACGGGGAACGGCTCGGCGGCCCCTGGAGCGGGCGAAGCGGGAACGCCTCCGATCCGCGCGACGGGCCGGACAACTCGCGGCGGACGCCGACCTCGACCTGGTGCTCGACCTGCTGTACGCGCCCGTCCACCATCGTGGGCCGCCGCGGAGCGGACCGCTCGCCCGGAGTACGCGGACGCGCTGGTCACCGCGGTCCGCGCCGGCTTCCGACCGGCCTGACGCCGCCTCGCCGCCCTCGGACGTCCCCGTTGGCACGCGGCGGCGGCACCCACCGACCGCGCTCCCGAACCCGCCAGCCCCGATCCGCCCCCGGCGCGGTCAGAACGGCGGCGCCTCCACGGCGACGGCGGCGGCGCCACCCGCGCGGGACGCCGAGGCCACCTCCGCCGGGCGTTCCCCCCTGCTCGGGCACCACCCGCCGACCGGGCAGGTCCCACAGGCGGACGACGGGCGAGGCCGGAAGTCGAGATCACGGCTCCAGGGCGCCGCCGCGTCCGCCACCCGGCGACGGGCGGCCGCGAGCAGGGCCTCATCGGTGACGTCGACCGTGTACACCCGAGCCTCCTCCCGACCCAACACCTCCAGCTCCACCGCTGCCCCACCCTGGTGCGCGTCGGCCCGCACCACCGCCGCCAGCATCAGCACGTCCACCGCCAGCGCCAGGTAACGGACCATCGCGTCCTCGACGCCGGCCGGCAGATGCCCGAGGGTGCTCTTGGTCTCCCGCCACCGCCGTGCCGCACCCGCCCGGTAGACGAGGTCCGGACTGGCGGCCACCACGACGTCCGCCGTCGAGTCGTGGACCCGGTGGACCGGTTCCACCCGAACCGACGCCACCGCCTCACCGCGCAGCGGGCACCGGTCAACGTGCTGGCGGAGGAACGGCCACGCCGCCTCGTACTCCGAGTCGGTCAACACCTCCTGGTGGGCGGGCACCCCGGTGCCCGGTTCGGGAAGGTCCTCGACCACGCAGGCGACGGCGTCCGGCCTCGCGTGCGCGGCGGCCAGCCACCGGTGCACCGCGAGACCGCGCAGCTGCGCCGGCCCGACGCCGTCCTCCTTCGGCAGGTGCAGCACGTTGTCGCCGAAGTAGCGGGCCGGACAGCCGTGGTACCGGTCCAGTTCGGACGCGCTGACCGACCGGGTGTGGGTGGCGGGTTCGGCCAGGCCCAGCAACCCCGCCGCCCTCGGCATCGCGGGACACGTGGAAAGCCAACCGCACTGGTCGCAGTCGCGCCCCGGGCTCAGGCGGGTACCGCTGATGAGCTCGGCGATGACCGGACGCGCCTCCCGCTGGTAGAAGTCCCGCACCTGCGCCTGGGAACCGAGGTCGGCCACCACCGCCGTTCCACCGTCCCCCAGGCCCACCTCGACGACCGTCACCCGGTCCGGCCGCCCGTCGCCCTGCCGTCCGTCCGCCGTCGTCCCGTCCAGCGCGAGCTTGGCCGCCACGGCCGCCCACCGGTGGCTCTCCGCGCCGTCGCGGGCGGAGCCCACCCGCAGCCGACGCACCTCCCGCAGCGCACCGTCCGGGCTCTCGTAGTACAGGCCCCAGGCCGTCAGTTCCCGGTTCCCGTGCGTGATCTGCCGTTCACCGACCAGGGACAGCGGCCCCACCTCGTCGACCCGCTCGTCGTGGGCCTCCAGGTAGTTCCAGACCGCCGCGTCCAGGAAGCTCCGGGCCAGCGCGTGGAGGGTGACTCCGCTCCTGCTGACCTCCCGCCCCGCCGCGCGGATCGCCTCCTGCTCGTCAACACCCCGGTGCACCGAGGTGACCGCGCCGACCACGGCACCGAGCAGGAACGGCCACGGCTCGGGACGGCGGACGGACCTGTCCGCCGGAGCCACCCCGGGACGGGTCGCCAGGTTCAGCCGCCCGGGGCAACCGCCCCCCACCTGGTCGAGAAGGGAAGCCTTCACCCGCACCCGGTCCGGGCGCCCCCGGTAGGCCAGGTCCGCCGGCAACGGCTCGCTCATGTCGTCCTCCTCCCAGTGGGCGGGCGCCCGACACGTCCCGCCCCGCGTCCCGAGCCCGGACGGGGCTGGTGCCGTGGCCGCCCACCGCCTCCGGAAGCCGCGTGGTGTCCAGCCCTGGAGCGCGATGCGCGCTCGCGGCCCCCACGCCGTGGTTGGGCGGTCAGCGCGCGCCAGCCGATCACCCCGCCTGTATACCAACACCGAGGCGCGTGATCCCGGCTGGTCGTCGCCCCACCACTCGCCCTGGTCCGACCGGTCACCCGCATGGCGGGGGTCTCACCTGCCCAGGCGCGCCGCCACCTTGTCGATCTCGTCCACCATCTCCCGCCAACCCCGCAGCCGTGAGACGGGGCCCGCGGGATCAAGCCCGTTCAGCAGTTCGCGGCGGTGGGAGTTGCACCGCTGCCGCACCTCGCGGCGTCGACGGCCAGTCGCGGCAGCGGCCTCGAGCAGGCACCGCTGGAGGCGTTCCTTCGGGTTGCCGATCCGTTCCACCTCGCCCGGCGGCGGCAGCGGGATCGGCTGCCTGCCCCTCGGGTTCCCCGCCCGCTGCCTGATCGCGGCCCCATCCAGCAGGAGCCACGACTCCGTCATCCGATATCGGTACCACCGGGATCGCCTCCTGCGCGACGGAGCAGGAGGCGACCGCGTCCAGGATCTCGTTCCGCCGGGCATCCGAGCCCGCGTTGTCCGCGTCGCGGTGCACGACCAGGACAACCACCGGCTCCGACCTCAGCAGGTCCCGGAGGCAGTAGTCACGGCGTCTCGGCAGGTCCTTGGGGACGCGGGGCAGCTTCGTGAAGTCCGGTGTGCTCAGCCCGCAGCGGGACATCCCGTTCGAGGAAGGGCGTCTCCACGAGGCGCGCCAACGGTAGGTCCGAGGTCCCCTCGGCCAGGAAGAGTCCGGAGTACGAGGAATTCATGCCAACCCTCCTCGAAGAGCTGGGTCTGGGCACCGGGCGGCGTGACCAGGTAGGCAAGGACGTCGACTTCGGAGAAGCTCTCGCCGCGTCCGTCGTTGGCCCGGTCGCGCCAGGAACGGCGGAACGGCAGCAACGACAGCGCCGACACGATCCTCCCGTCAGGGAGTCGGCGGGGACGGAGATCGGCGAGGAGCAGATCGTCCTGGGAACACTGGCGCACGACACCCGGGGAATGGGTGTTGACGATGACCTGGCGGAACGGGTTGTCCGGATCGGGCTCCTCGCTGGCGTCCACGGCGAGGTCGCGGATGAGATCCACCACCGCCGACAGGTTCGCGGGATTCACGCCGTTCTCCGGCTCCTCCATGCAGATCAGCCCGGTGAACGTGGGGTCCTCCATCAACACGCAGAGCGCGAGGAACCTCAGGGTCCCCTCGGAAAGCCCGCGAGCGGGTAGCCGAAATCCCCCTTCTCCTGGAGGAGGAGCGTGAACACCTCGCGCACTGGATCCGGTTCCACGGCCAGTCGTTCGGCGCCGACGCCCACCAGGTCCGTCAGCCGGTCCACCACCCGCGCGAAGACGGCCTCGGGATCGTCCTGCCCGGCCGCACCGCCCGCCTTCTCGGTGGCGATCCGGTGCAGTGTCGAGGCCAGGTGCTTCCCGCTGGTACTCATCGACCTCGGCGCGGAGAAGGCGTCCGGAGCCCGCAGGGCGGAGGGCTCGAGCGCGAGCCTCCTCCAACTCCGCATCTCGCGCCGAGCCGCGAGGATCGTCGGGTAGTCGTTCGTGGTCACGGTGCTCAGCACGGTCCGTCCGGTACGCGCGGCGGCCCGAGGCTGGGGTTTCCCCCGGCTTCCCCCGTCGCCGTGCACGTTGATGACGGTGCCGTTCTCCCGCTCCTCCGTGGACAGGTAGGGCCCACCTGACCGCCGCCCCCTGACCACGCTGTCCCGGAACCGCTTCGACGGGCCGAACGGCAGGTGCCGCGCGGCCTCGGTTCGGTTGATGCCGTCGCGGCTGGACCGTCCACCCGCACGAGCTTCCCCAGGCGGGGCGCGCCTCCGCCGGCACGTGCGATCAGCGCAAGATCCAGGCTCGATCGGCGGTGACGAGCAAGGACAGATCACCGGTACTACTACTGCTGGTAGTCGAGCGAGCCGGCAGCGGAGCCACTGTTCACCCTTCGGACCCCTTTGCCTACTCTTTGGGGTGATCCATTTCCGGCGTTACGTGAGTGGGGCTGCTGCACATGTCAGGCGCGGACGAAGCACAGACCGGCGGATTCCTGCCGAGCGAGATCGACACCACCCGGCCCAGCATCGCGCGGGTCTACGACGCGTTCGTGGGTGGGAAGGACAACTTCGAGGTGGACCGCGAGGTCTACCGCCAGATCCTCCAGATCGCCCCCGAGGCCGCCGACACCGGCCGGCTCTGCCGGGCGTGGCTGATCCGGGTGGTCCGGTTCCTGGCGGGCGAGGCCGGGATCACCCAGTTCCTCGACCTGGGTTCCGGGCTTCCCACGGCGGAGAACACGCACCAGGCCGCGCAGCGGGTGAACCCCGAGGCCAGGGTCGTCTACGTCGACAACGACCCGGTGGTCGCCGCGCACGGACGGGCCCTGTTGGAGGAGAACGACCGCACCAGGTTCGTCGCCGGCGATCTGCGGCACCCGGCGACGCTGCTCGCGGACCCGGTCATCAGCGCACACCTCGACCTGTCGCGGCCGATCGCGCTGATCCACTCCAACACCCTGCACCACGTGCCGGACGAGGACCGCCCTGGCGAGGTGATGTCGGCCTATGTCGACGCGCTGGCCAGCGGCTCATACCTGGCCATCAGCCACCTGCACATGCCCGCTCCCGACGACGAGCACCACGCGCTGGCGCAGGAGGCCCAGGTCAAGTTCCTCCACCTCATGGGCAGCTGCATCTTCCGGAGCCGTGAGCGGATCGCCGGCTTCTTCGAGGGCGTGGAGCTGGTGGAGCCCGGTCTCGGCTACCTGTTCGACTGGTGGCCGGACGGCCCGCAGGACACCCCGCCAGCACGCGGGGACCACCTGCTGCTCGGCGGCGTCGGCCGCAAGCCCTGATCGCGGGCCGCGACGGCGAGGGGCGAGGGCGGAGGAGGCGCTGACCGGCCGCCGGGGCTGACCGCCCCGTCCGGGCACGGCACCGGCCAGCGCCGTCCGCACCGGGTCGGGGACCGCACCCCGACCCGGTGCCGGAACCGCCGGCCGCACGGCGAGCCAGGTGGGGATGCCGGATCCGGCCTCGAACCCGTGCGGAGACCGGCGGCACCTCGGACGGACGAACCCGGCGTAGCGGTCGACGGACGCCGTCCGCCAGCGAGCACCGGGCCCCGTCGGTCCGGTGACGGCGACATCCCGTCCTCGGCAACGGAGCCACCCGCCCGCCACCGGTCCGCGCCGAGGGCCACCGACACCGCCGTCGAACCGTGCCACCCCGGCCCGAGACGACCGGGCGAACGGACGCGATCGGCGCCACCTCCTCGCCCGACGGGCCCGGCCCGGCGCCCCGGCCGGTGGAACGCCCGGCTCCGCCAGCGCACCTGGGGAGAACGGCGTGTGCGCGGAGGACGAACGCTCCCCGGCCGCGAACAGCCTGCCGGCCCCACCGCCCGCCGCCCGCCGCCGCGGCCTCCTGTTGGCGCGCTCGGTCGGGCGCGATGGAACACGGACGGGGCCGCTCGGGGCGCGAGGCCGCCGAGAGCGCGGAGCACCGACCCGGAGCACGCGGAGCCACGAGCCCACCCCGCCGCCCCCGAGCACCGGACCAGGCCGCTCCCCCGGTGCGGGGCCGGACGCGGTGTGCGCACCGGACCGGGCGGCGATGCCACACCCGCGAAGCCGACGCCGGGCACCCGGGTGCCGTCACCCACCGTGGACCTCCCCCGCGAGAGACGTGCCTGACCGCCCCGGCACCATGATCAACGGACGCCCCCGCGAGGCGCACCCGGCGGCTCGCCCCGCCCGGGACGCCTCTCCTACCGTGTCCGCGCACGCACTGACGGCGATCGGAGTTCCGCACCGTGGTCGACCACTACGAACTGCTCGGTCTGTCCCGTGACGCGACCACCGCCGAGGTCAAGTCGGCCTACCGCCAGCTCGCCAAGACGATGCACCCGGACGCGGGTGGCACGGCGGGCGCGTTCCGGCTGCTCCAGGACGCCTACGAGACGCTGACCGACCCGCTCCTGCGCCGCCAGTACGACCGCGACCGTGCCAGGGCCGCCGCGCCGCCGGCCGCTCCAGGGGACTCCCGCTCGCCCTCCCGCTGGCACTCACGGCGACGCGGCCACCGCCGTCCCTTCGGCACCGACCCCGATTTCGTCCCGCCCACGCCCAAGGTGGATCCCGACGACCTCGACTGGTGGACGACCGTCCGGGAGACCGACCACGTCCGGCACGTCCCTCCCGCCGGCTGCGGGCACGCCCCACCTCTCGCGGCCACCGGGCTGTGGGCGGCGCTGCTCGCGCTCGCGCCGGTGATGGTCGGCTCGCCCGTCTCGCTGATGATGTGGCTGCTGCTGGTCGCGGCCGCCGCGGGCTGGGTGATCCGGATCGTGCGCCGCCAGCTGGCCGCGAGCCGGACGGACCGCGCCTTCGCCGAGGAGTTCGGTGACACCCGCGTCTTCGGCCGGCCGGGAGCGGAGCGGGACGAGGTCGCCGAACAGCTCACCGCCGACCTGCTGACGACGTACCTGACCCGGATCCCCGGGGTGCGGATCTTCCACGGGTTGGCCATGCCCGACTCCGTGTTCTCCGATGTCGACCACGCGGTGCTCTGCGGCCGCAGGCTGGTCCTCGTCGAGTCCCGGGCCTGGCTGCCCGGCCACTACGCCGTCGACGAGGACGGGGAGCTCTGGCGCAACGGGCACCCGTTCCGGGGTGGGAGCGTTCGCCTCCCCGACGTGGTCGCCGCCTACCGCCGGCTGCTGCCCGGAGTCGAGGTCCGGGGGGCGCTGCTCCTCTACCCGAGCCGGGCCGGCGAGATCACCACCGAGGAGGACGACGGTTCGATCTCCGCCCCGATGACCCCGGAACGGTTCGTCGACGAGGTCGGCGCATGGTTGGCCGAGGACCCCACGGCCGTGGACGCCGACCTGTTCAAAGCGGTCCTGAACCAGGTGGTGTCCGCCTCGGCCCGCTCCTGACCCGGGCCTTCCGGTGCCGGACGACCCGAGCGGCCGCCAGCGGACGGGATCGGCGTCCCACCCGAGGCATGACCGCGGCCCCGGTGGGGTAGTCAGGAGGTGCCGGCGCGGTCGTGTCCCCCGGGCTCAACACTCGGCCGTCGCGGAATACCGGTCCGGCCGGAGCCGCGTTCGGGTCATCGCCGTGAGGCGACCGCCGCGCCGGCCCTACTTGGGCTCCCGAGCTCCTCCGCCGGAGGGCAACCGCCGTCCGAGTGGCGCTCCCACCACGGTCGGTGTCGTGGACCGGTGCGCGACCAGCTCCGAGGAACGTCCTCCCCACCGGCGGGCCGTGCTGCGCCCGGCGCAGTACGACACCAGGTGCCGTCGGCCATCCGGACCAACCGACCTCGGATCCGTACCCACGGTGACCGAGCTGCGCGACCATGGCGGGAGGCGCACCGAGCACGGGAGGTCGTGGTGTCGGACCGCACGGAGGCATCACCGCACTCGCCCGCCCAGGAGCGCCGTCGACCAGCTCCTCGACGCCCTCCGCAGCGTGACCGGCGAAGTGCTCGACCACTCGCGCGGCGCGGCGTTCCGAGTAGCCCGTGGGAGGAGACCACCCGGACGCCGCCACCGCGCCGGACATCCCGGTCCCGAGCTTCTTCCGTTCCCCCACGCGGTGTCCCGTCCCAACCCTCAGCCGGTGCCCGACGTCGATTGAGGCATCAGGCCAGCCGGGCACTCCGCCACGGTCTCCGCGCAGGTCAGCACGGCCAGACCGCCACGGGGCGCCGCGGGTCAGGCCAGCGGTGAGGGCCACGGCTGAGGAGGGGCGGCACGCGAGCCCGGGCGGGGTCCCTGGCGTCCGGAGGAGCACGAGGGGGGTGGGCTGGACCGCGGGTTCGAACCAGGCCCGCGCCCGGGTGCCCGGCTCGGCCCGGCCGAGGCCCCTCCCAGCCCGACCACGGCCGCCCGACACCGCCGAGTGGCCCACCTGGCGCGCCACCGGCCACCGGCGCCGCTCTCCCCCGGACGCCCCCTCGGCGCGGCGGCCGTCCGCGTGGTCGCCGGTCCCGCCGTGGTCCGCCCGGATGGCGGCGGCTCGGAACGGGAACGGTGCGCACGGGTCCCTCGGGAGGCCCACCCGAACGGCAGCGGCTGCCCGCCGGGCGGTCACGGTGAGCAGTCGAGGCGCACGACGCCGGATGGCCGCTCCATGTCCCGCCGCGACGGATCCGCCGGCGGTGCCACCGCAGCGAGAGGACGAACCGCGATGAGACACCCCGCACGGTCAGGTGGGGAACGGGAGCCGCAGCGACTGCTGAACCTCGCCGCCGCCGAGCTGCGTCGTGGCCTTGCCCCCGGCTGGTCGTCCGTGCAGGTGCTCTGCCGGGCGGCCGGGCAGCACGCCGAGTGGGAGGTGTGGGTGGTGATGCCGGACGGCACCAGCCACCGCGTCCCACCGCCGGAGGGCCTGCCGCCGCTGCTCGACCGGGTCAGGACGACCATGTACCAGCCGGGGACCGGGACGTGGGTCAGCGGAGTCCTCGTCCTCGACCAGAAGGCGGGTTCCTTCGAACAGCGGTGGGAGTTCGACAGGGAACCCCGCTGGGCCATCCGACCTCCCCCCTCGGTCTGGCTGGAGGAGCTGCGCCGACACCCCCGGGACGACGAACGGCTGCCCAGCTGGTGGCGGGACCACCTGGCGCGGGTCCAGCCGACCGGGACCTCCCCCGCCAACCAACGCCCACCCACCGAGGTGGCGGCCCCGCCGACCCCCGACCGGCCGGACGGGGTGCCGCGACGCGGCCGGGCCCGGCCTGGCAGGGACCGCCGCGCGACGGCCGGCCCGCCCACGGCCCCCGGCACAACCCCAGCGGCGACCCGCGCCGAGTTGCGCCAGGCACGGGTGTTCGACGGTTCCGACCCCGACGGGCGCCCCCGTGCCACCCGCGAACAGGTCCCCCCCGCCGAACGCTCTCCCCTGCTCTCCTACCTGGAGAACGCGCCGACCGTGTCGGCCGTGGCCACCGGCCCCGACGAACTGGACCCCGCCCTGCCGGCCACCGTGCCGCACACCCTGCACTCCGACGGCGTCTGGGTCTGGTCCGGTGCCGTCCCCTACTACCTGCGCGAACACGACGTCCCCCCCGAACCGGACCTGGTGGCGCACGTGCGGTCGCGCCGGTTCCGGCTCCCCGTGCCGCCGGCGGCCGAGCTGGACCCGGTCCCCGGGAGCGTCGAGGAGCACGCCGAGGAATAGACCGAGGGAGGACGGCGTTGATCCGAGCGGTCGGCACGGGGCTGGTCCCCCGGGCTCAACACTCCTACCGTCGCGGAACACCGGTTCGGCCGGAGCCGCGTTCGGATCTCCGCCGAGAGGCGACACCCGTGCCGACCCCGACCCTCACCGATCCGCCCGCTCCCAGCGTCCGACTTCCCTCCCGCCGCTCCCGCGAACGGATCCGGCCCCGAAATCCTCAGGCGGATGTGCTCCGGACGCGTCCCGGCGACGACGTCGGGGTACCCCAGGAGCATGGAACGACACGACCGAGACGGGCTGAACCCGCAGCCGCCCCTGGCTCCGGACACGCCCACCCCGCCGGAGCTGGACGTCCGGCTACCGGAGTTGGACATCGACGCGGAGGACCTGGCGGCGGTGGACCCGGAGCTCGACACGGCGGACTCGGTGGACAGCTCCGACCAGGAACCGCCGGACTGACGTTGCCGCCGGTGCTGGCTCGACAGCGCCGGGGCCGCGGGTCCGCCCGGTCGCGGCCGCACTCCTAGTGCCGAGCCGCCCCGGTGGGTCCACGTTCGAGGAGGAGGCCCGATGACGCGCGACCGCCGACGGCGCCGGGGTGCGGGTGCGCGTGGCTCCCCGTCCTCGCCGCGTCCCGCCGACGGGACCCGTCACTCCACCTCCCGAGCCCCCGACGACCCGGCTCGACGGGATCGGGAGGAACCATCACCGGACTTCCCGGGCACACCCGAGCCGGACGACAGCCCACGGGAACCCACCCGTGACGACGTGCCGCCCGTGCAGGAACCCGACGAGCAGCCGACCTGGCCGGAACCCGACGCGGTCCCGCCCACCCCGGAACCACCACGTCACCCCCGCCGGCCGCACCCCGACCTCGGTCCGGACAGCGCACCCCCCGCATAGGCGCGAGCGCCCCAGCCGCGTCCCACGTGCGCAAGGGCCTCACCAGCCCAGCTCCGCCACGGCCATCGGTCGGCGCCCCCCGGCTCGCCTCGTCCCGGGGTCCGCTGGCCCTCGCCGAGGATGATCGGAGGCCGGCGCCCGCGCCGGCGCTCGGCCTCCCACTCCGCTGCCGTGCCACCGTCAGTGGCCGTGCCCCGAGTGGTCGTGCCCCTCGTGGTCCCCGTGGTGGTCGTGCCCCCCACCGTCACTCGTGCTGGTCTTCGGGTAGTCCTCGCGGTCGGCGCCCCCGGTGTTGCCGGTGGCGATGACGACGAGCAGTGCCACCACGACCGCCGCCGCACCGAGCCGCAGCACCAGGGAACCGACGTCGCGCGCGCTGAGGCCAGCGGACCACTCCGAGGGACGCCACGGCACCCGTTCACCACGCCGCGCCGGGTACAGGAGCCGCCACAGGAACAGCAGGGCCACCGGGATCTGCATCACCCAGAGAACGGTGCGCAGGCCACCCGTGAACCACACGTTGGTGCCCCACAGGAACGTGTGCCAGATCCCGAGCACGTAGACGACGATGATGAACCGGTGCGTCATCCGCCACAGGCGAGGGCCCATCCGGTTCCGCACGTAGTAGGTCAGCCCCATCGGCAGGGCCAGCCAGAAGGCGATCACACCGATCGCCACCGCGAACCGCCCTGGCGCGTGCGAGTAGAGCCCGGGCACGAACGCGCCGAGCAGGTCGTTCCCGCTGTCCCAGCTGAGCACCAGGGCGTGGGCGAATATCAGGGCGATGACCGTCAGGCTGGTCGTCCGGTGCAGCCGTTCGATGGTGGCGGGACGCAGCCTGATCCACGCCGGCCGGCTCCCGCCGACGAGCAGGCCGAACAGCACCGTGACCCAGGACCACAACAGGGCCGACCAGCCGAAAGCCTGGCTGAGCCAGTAGGGCCAGTTCGCGGCGGCGTCGGCCATGAAGGGCATCACCAGGGCCGTGTCCGACGTGCCGTTGTCGATCCGCCAGTGCAGGATCCCGTAGACCGACGCCGTCACCAGCAGGGCGATCGCCAGGTCCGGCAGCATGGCTCTGAGGTCGGACCGCAGGGTGCGGTCCCTCCTGTCGCGGCGCGGAGCGGGCGCCGCTGGTTCGTCAGTGTGCATTGCTCCTGGTCCTCCTCGTTCGCCCCGGCCGGCCACGGTGCCGACCGGGTGGGTCGCCGGCCCTTCCCCGGCCGGCGGACGACGGCGGTGTGGTGCTCCCCGCCGCCGAGATCTCCCCGTCCACCACGGCCAACCGACCGCGACACGCGAGCGCCAGCAGCGCGGCGAGTCCGCCGGAGGAGGCCGCGGCCAGGACGGCGGGCTGGTATCCGGACGACGCGGCCAGGCCGCCGAGCGCGTTGCCGGCGGCGGCGCCGGTGAAGGTCGCGGTGATGCCGCAGGCGACGGCCTCGGTGCCGGCCCCGGCGCGGGCGTGGCGGGCCACGAGATCGAGGGTGTGGACCACGACGGGCCCCGACCACCAGCCCGCGGTGGCGGCCAGCGCCACCGGTGTCACGGGCCCCTCGTCGACGGCGAGGAGCAGGGTGGCCGCCGGGTACCCGGTCAGGAGCAGCGGTATCGCTCGCGCCGGCGTGGCCCCGGCACACCGGCCACCGGACCACGGCCCACCGCGCACGCCGCCCACCCCGAACGACGCCACCGCGAGGCCGAGCACCCCGGACATGGTGTGTCGGCGCCCCAACACCGCGAACGCGACGCGCAGGGTGCCCAGCACACCGCCGTCCACCGCGGCGACGGCCAGTACCAGGGGGCACGGGGACGCGGCGAGGGCGGCGAGCACGCCCCTGGGCCGGCGACGCCTCCTCGCGCCAGCACCGGGTACGTCACCACCCGGGGCCGGGTACCGGCGGGCGCGGTCGGCCCGCCGCCGCCCCTCAGCGTCCCGGGTGGCCAGCAGTGCGAGGAACCACGACGCCACGCGGAGGACCAACACCACCCCGCCCGGCACCGTCGTGGCCGACCCCGCCGCCACCGCGATCGCGGCCGCCGACAGCGGACCGCCCACCAGGGCGAGGTCAAGGGTCGCGGCGTCCACCCCCAGCGCGGCCCGCCGGGTTCCCGGTGCGGGCACCACCTCGGACCAGGGGGCCCGCTGCTCCGGGGCCACCCGGAGCAGGGTGGCCCCGGACGCGAACGCCACCAGCACCGGGGCCGGCCCGGCGGCCGGCCCGCCCAGCGCGACCACCAGTGTGACGAAGCAGCCCGGGTTGGTCGGGGCGAGGACCACCGTCGACCGCCGAGGGCCGAACAGGTCCACCCGCCGACCCTGCCACGGCACGGCCGTCGCGTCGCCGATCGCCGCCGCGCCGCTCACCCACCCAGCATGTGCGTGGGAATCCGTGGCCTGTACCGCCAGCAGCAGCACTCCCACCGGGTACGTCCGGAGCGCCACCCTGGAGAGCAGTGCGACGGCCACCATCCCGGTGACCCCTGGTTGACCAGCGAGTTCCCGGTAGCGGGACGGCAGGGGTCGCAGCGGCCAGCTCCGGCTGGCCGCTGGTGCTCCGTCTCCTCCGGACGCGGCTGGTCGGCCGGCCGGCTCAACCGGTTCCGTGGGGACCCGCCGTCAGACTCGACCGGTCGACCAGCCCGGCGCGGGTGACCCCCTTCGGCATGCCGTTCTCGGCGAGCACGGGATGTCCCGCGCCGAACATGTAGACCGTGCCCTCCTCGAAGCCGTCGACACCGAGGGAAGCGTCGGTCTCGTCGTCCCGGAACGCGGCGCTCTGCCAGGCGCCCAGCCCGAGCGCGGTGGCCGTCAGCACGAAGGTCTGGCCGAGGTGTCCCGCGCTGAGCAGGGTCACCCGCAGGGCCCGCGAGTTCCGGTACTTGTACATGGTCCGTTCGAACACGGCGGTCACGAAGCACACGAACGCCGAGGGCGTGCACATCTCCGACTCGTAGGTCAGCCGGTGCAGCCGGGCCCGGTCGAAGTCGGCGTCCACCAGTTCGAGCGCGTGCGACTCCCCGTCGTAGTGGTACAGGCCGGGCGGGACCCCCTCCACGTCGAGCACCGCCACGTAGCCCTCGAGTTCGTGGCGGGCGCCACCGCACGGGCTGGTGCGCAGCATGAGCGTTCCCAGGTCACCGGCGTCGTAGAGCTGGGTGGGCGCGAAGGTGTAGTGCAGGACCGAGGACAGGTCCCGCATGCTCACCTCCGCCCCGGTGAACACGCGGTGGGTGCGGCGGCGCAGCAGGACGTCGCCGAAGTCGTCGGTCATCCGCCGCACGTCACGGGGCAGGTAGACCCGGGGAGCCCCCGGGTAGTGCTTGAAGATCGCCGGCGGGGTCCCCCCGGTCTCCCGCACCCAGCGCGCGTCCGCCCGCCGCTGTTCCACGCTGTCGCCGGTGTAGATCGCGTTGCGGGTGCCGAAGTGGAAGAACCGCGCGTCCTCGCCCCAGTCGCGCCAGGCCGTCAGGAACCGTTCCTCCCGGTCGGCGGCCGACCTGGGGATGAGCAGCCCGTCCTCGGCGAGGAGTTCCACCGCGGCGCGGACCGAATCGGGATCGTGGTCGGGGTGGTCGGCGACCACCGCCTCCACGTCGGTCCACTCCTCGAACAGGCTGAGCAGCCGCACCGCCTCGGCGTCCACCGCCACCGCGTTCTCCGTCTCCTCGTCGGTGGAACGCGGTTCCAGGTAGTTCTCCGCGGTGAGTTCGCCGTCGTGCCAGTACAGGGCGAGACTGCGCGCGCGTCGGTATTCCATGCCACCCCTGCTTCCGCTGCTGGGTCGGCCGCGCTCGAACGGCCGTGGACAAGCTTGACGTCGGGACCGGTGGGACCGACCCGGCTCCGCCCCCGCCACCGGGCGCGGGTGGGAGGGCCGGGAACGCGGTGGGGACCGCGTTCCCGATGGGTCGGCGGCCCGGCGGCGTCCGAGGACACCGGGCCGGACCGCCGACCGTCAGCCGCGGCACCGTTCGGCGACGCGGGTCCCCGCCCGGATCAGGCGTGGTTGTTCAGGATGCGGGTGCGGGTCCGCTTGCGACGCACCTTCAGCTCGACCTTCTTCTTCATCGTCGGCACCTCCCTTCACGATCGGCGGGACCGGGACGGGGTGTCCCGGCACTCGCGCCGGAACGGAGCAGGCGGTGCGACAGGCTGGTACCTCGGCGGCCGCACCTCCGGCGCTCGTCACCCCACGAGTCGCCCGGGACGCCCCCCTGGTTCCCGGCTCCGGCGCCGTGTTCCGCTCGTCCCGGCCGCGACCAGCGCTTTCCGCCACGACTATCACCCGGGCGGACCAGCGGCCGCCGCTCCGCCGGGCAGAGCGGGACAGGGCGGGCCGCCCGCGCGTCCGGGGCCGAGGCAGCCGAAGGTCAACCCGGTTCGGCCAGCTCCGAGTCGGTGGCCGGGTGGGGCCCGTCGGGCTGGGGCACCAGCCCGACCACGATGTCGGAGCCAGAACGCCCCACCTCGCGGACCACCTCGGCGGCGACGAGGAGCTCACGGAACCGGGTGAAGCCGTACCGCGACTCCCTGAACTCGGGGTCCACCCGCAACATCCAGGTCTTCAACGCGCTCGCGGTGGCCCGCGCGCTCCCAGCGGACTCGAAGGCCCGGCGCACCAGCGCGACCACCTCGTCGAGCGGGCCGGGCGCCCCGACGGGTTCCTCCCCACCGCCGGCGCCGACCTCGGGCGGCGGGTCGTCGCCGGTCGGCGTCGGACACCGGGACTCCGCCGAAGGCCCGGGAGAGGGGGCACCCGACCCGGTCGACATCCCCGCGAGAAGCCCGTCCCACACCACGTACTCGGAGCAGACGGAGGCGAGCCTCGGGCTCGCCGCCCGCCGAGGGCCGACGCCGACGACGCGACGGCCGTGCTCCCGGAGTTTCGTGACGAGCGGGGAGAAGTCGCTGTCCCCGGTGGCCACCACGACCGTGTCGAGGTCCGGGTGGACGAGGAGCGCCTCCATCGCGTCGACGGCGATGCGGATGTCGGCCGCGTTCTTCCGGGTCGCCCCGTGCCCGACCTGGATCAGGTCCACGCCCGCGTGTTCGAGGACCTGGTGGTACCGGCGGAAACGGGGGTCGGCCCAGTCCGCGTAGCCGCGCCGGATGCGGGCGCCGCCCCACGCGTGGCACAGCCATCGGACGACCGCCGCCGCGACGCCCTCCTCGGCGAGCGCGGGACCCGTACCGAGCACGAGGTTCTCGACGTCCAGGTACAACGCCACCTGTCCCCGCCGCCGCTCCGCCGGCGAGCACGGCACCCACCGTTCGTCGAAGGCCATTCCCAGCCCACCTCCCCGCCCGGCTGGCCCCGGCCGCACCACCCACGACGGCGACGTCCGCCTGGTGGTGGCCTCCCGTGGCTCTGCGGGCCTGCCCGCCCGGCCCCGGCCCTCCCGAAGTCAGCCGGTCCCCGACCGCGCCCCGTCGAGCGCGCGCATCAGATCGTCCCGGGCCCGGGCCACCCGGGACCGCACGGTCCCCACCGGGCACCCGCACACCTCGGCGGCCTCCTGGTAGGACAGCCCCAGCACCTGGGTGAGGACCAGGACCTCCCGCCGCTCCGGTTCCAACTCGTCCAGCAGGAGGTCGAGTTCGACCGCCCCCTCGAAGCCGCCCGAGGTGCGCCGCACCCGGGAGTGCGCGGCCTCGGCCGACCGTTCCCAGTCCTGCCCGCCCACCACCGTGGGACGCCGACCGGCGTAGCGGAGCTGGTCGACCACCGCTCGCCGCGCGATCGAGAGCAGCCAGGCACGGGCCGAGGAGCGCCCCTCGAAGGAGGGCAGCGCGCGCAACGCCCGCAGGTAGGTCTCCTGGGTCAGGTCGTCCGCGCTGTCCACGGTGGTCAGATGGGCGGTGAACCGCCACACGTCCCGCTGGGTGGCGCGCACGAACGCCGCGATCGCCTCGCGGTCCCCCGTGCCAGCCGCCACGGCCAACCGTGTGGTCTCGTCGTCGAAAACCCCACGCCAGGTCACAGATCAGTAGCGTAGCGCAGTGTCCCTACGGAACCGTGTCCGCCGAATGGCCGACAATCAGGGTGTGGAGTGCGAGACCTGCCGTGAAGCGTTGTCGGCCCGCATCGACGGGGAACGGGAACCGGTACCGGCCGAGGTGGTCGCGCGACACCTGGAGTCCTGCGCCCCCTGCGTCTTCTGGTACCGACGCGCACAGGCCCTGACGCGATCGCTGCGGGTTCGTCCCGCGCCACGCGCACCGGACCTCGTCGACGCGGTCCTGCTGGCCGCTCCCGCTGTCGGAACTCGGCGGCGGCGGCCCCCGGCCCACCTGGCGGTCAGGATCGCGTTGGCCGTCGTGGCGGTCGTTCAGGTCCTGATCGCCGTCGGGCCCTACCTGGGTGTCGACTTCGGATTCGGTCACGACCACTCGGGTGAGCCACACCTGCTGAACGAGAGCACCGCCTGGAACGTGGCCCTGGGCCTCGGCATGTTGTGGGCGTCGTTCCGAGTGGAACACGCGCGGGGCATGGTGCCGGTGTTCGCGGGCTTCCTGGTGGTGTTGGCCGGATTCTCGGTCTGGGACCTGGTGCGGGGCCAGGCACCCGTCGAGCGGGTGGCCTCCCACCTGGTCCTGCTCGTCGGCCTGGTCCTGCTCGTCGTGGTGCGCCGCCGGTCCTCCGGCCGCAGTCCCACCCCGGGTCGGCCGGATGTCGGCGACCGGCGGGTGAACGAGGCCGCGGACCGGGACTCGCGGGAGTCCCGGGAGGCGGACGGCTCTCCGCTGCCGGGCCGGCACCTGCACTCGGCGAGTTCCGAACGACACTCCTGGGTGGCCTGATCGGGGCCGGACCACCCGCGACACCCCCGTCAGCGCCCCGAGACGCCCGAGGCGTCACCACCCGCCCGTACCAGTGGCACCCGCCGACCCCGCCGGCACCGCCGGCTGCGCGGGGCTTCCCGCCGGCACCACCGACGGCCGCTCACCGGCCGGGGGCGCCCGCACCGCCCGAGGAACCGCGACCGCGCCGCGCGGGGCGGCGCCCCACCAGCACCGCGGCCCACGACCCTGGGCAGGCGGGATCCGCCGGTCAACCACCCCCTGGCCCGGACCAGATCTCACCGACCAGGCCCCGGCACCAGTCCACCTCGTCCACGAGTTCCAGTTCCTCCGCCCCCAACACCCGCGACGCGAGCTGGGCGTGCCCCAGCGCCACCTCGGACAGCGCCATCGGCCCTCCCGGGTCGTACCAGCGGGCCACACCGGTGCACATCTCCAACAGGGCGAGCCGCGCCATGCCGGGCGCCTCCACCCGGAAGGCGCCCGAGGCGCGGCCCTCGTCGATCGTGGTCCGCCAGTAACGCTCGTACTCGTCGCGCAGCGACATCACCCCGCCCCGGCGGTCCCCCGACAACGCGCGCAGTTCCCCGTCGACCACCCTGGTCTCCCTCGGCCGGAGGGCGTGGGTGAGGACGTGCAGCTGCACCAGCGCGTTCATCCTGGGACCGGCCCCCGCCCGCTGCTGGGTCACCCGTTCGGCGGCCAGGACGAGCCGACGCAGCCCACGGGACATGACATCGGCGAGCAGGTCCTCCTTGGTGCCCATGTAGTGGTAGAGCGACGCCGAGGACAGCCCCGCCTCCTCCGCCAGCTCCCGGATGCCCACTCCGTGGAAGCCCCGTTCCGACCACAGCCGTACCGCGGCGGCCCTGATCCGTTCCTCCGCGCCGACGGCGCCTCGCTGCGGCATTCCCGCCCCCGTTCCCGTCCGCATCACGCTGCGCGAGCGCCACGGCCGCGAGCAGGACGAACACCCGGTGACCGGTCACGCGCGGTACGTGCCCGGAGCGGGGTATTGACGACGTGAACACCCCGCTCCTACCGTCCGGTCCTGACTCTATCGATCGATCGATCGGACCGCGGAGGCGCCGGGGATGACCGTTGACTACCAGTACGAGAACGGGATCGCCTGTCTCCACCTCAACCGGCCGCACCGGCTGAACGCCGTCGTCCCCGAACTGACCGAGGCGCTGATCGACGGCCTGCGCCGCGCGGGCGGGGACGGTGCGGCCGTGGTGGTCGTGGCCGGGCGGGGACGCGCGTTCTGCGCGGGACACGACCTGCGGGAACCCACCCCCGAGGAGGACCCGCTCGGCACCAGGGCCAGGGTGGACCGCCTCCAGGACGTCACCAGGGAGATCCGCCGGTTCCCCGGGCCGGTGATCGCCGCGGTCCACGGCTACGCGCTCGGCGCCGGCTGCGAGTTCGCCCTCGCCTGCGACCTCGTGGTGGCGGCGGAGGACGCGTCCTTCGGTTTCCCCGAGGTCGGGGTCGGCCTCAGCGTCACGGGCGGCATCTCACGCCTCCTGCCCCTTGCGGTCGGCCCGATGCGGGCCAAGGAGGCGCTGATGCTCGGCGACCGGCTGGACGCGGAGACGGCCTCGGGACTCGGCCTGGTCAACCGGGTGGTCCCCGTCGGGACGCACGAGGCCGCCGCCCGCGAGCTGGCCGAGCGGTTGCGGGAGCGGCCCCGCACCGCGCTGACCCTCGCCAAACGTGTGCTCGACAGCGGGATGGACCACACCCTGGAACAGGCCATGTCGGTCGAGCTGGACCACGCCGTCACGACCCGCTTCACCTCGGAATCCGATGTGGGTCGGCAGGAGTTCGAGCGTCGCCGCGCCGACACGGGCTCCGACCCCGGGCGGGTCCGCCATGAGTGAGCTCGCGACGGGACCCGGTGGGCTCGCCGCCCACCGGGTGCCGGACCTGGTCACCGCGGTCCGGCGCGCGGCGGAGCGGTGGCCCGACCGGGTGGCCTGGACCTTCGACCTCGACCCGGGGTCGGCGGACCCGGACACCCCCCGTGCCGCGCCGGTCCGGCTCACCTTCGCCGAGGTGGACCGGCGCACCGCCCAGGTGGCGGCGGCACTGCGGGCCCGGGGGGTGCGCGCCGGCCACCGGGTGGCGGTCCTGCTGCGCAACCGGCCCGAGTACCCCCTGGTCTGGCTCGGTCTCGCCCGGCTCGGCGCGGTGATGGTCCCCGTCAACGCGAAGTACCGCGGCGTCGACACCGAGCACCTGCTCCGCACCGCCGGCACCCATGCCGTCGTGACCTCCCCGGAGTTCACGGACCTGCTCGCCGCGTTGCCCGCCACGCTTCCCGGCCTGGCGAACGTCCTCCTGGCCGAAGACCTGGCGACCGACCGGGGGGCGGCCCCCGTCAAGGACCACCAGCCGGAACCGGAGGACACGGTGAACATCCAGTTCACCTCCGGGACCACCGGTCGTCCCAAGGGATGTGTGCTCTCCCACCGGTACTGGACGGTGCTCGGCGGCGGCATGGTGGCGGAGTTCCCGCACCTGGGCGAGGCGGACGTGCTGCTCACGGCGCAGCCCTTCTCCTACGTCGACCCGCAGTGGAACGTCGTGGCGGCCCTGTTGGCCGGGGCGGAACTGGTGGTGCTCGACGGCTTCCACCCGAGCAGCTTCTGGTCGCGGGTGCGGGAACACCGGGTGACCTACTTCTACTGCCTCGGGGCGATGCCGACGCTGCTGCTGCGGATGCCCCCCTCCGTCGCCGACCGGGACCACCGGGTGCGGGCCGTGCAGTGCTCCGCGATCCCTCCCGCCCTGCACGGCGAGTTGGAGCGGCGCTGGGGCGTGCCCTGGTACGAGGCGTTCGGGATGACGGAGACCGGAGCGGACATCAGGGTGGGTGCCGAGGAGCACGACGAGCTGGTGGGCACCGGTTGCCTCGGCCGCCCCACCCGTTCCCGGGAGGTGCGGATCGTCGACTCCGACGGGAACCCGGTGCCCACGGGGCTGGTCGGCGAGCTCACCCTGCGGGGGCCCGGGATGATGCGCGGCTACCTCGACGATCCCGAGGCCACCGCCCGCGTCATCCGACAGGGCTGGTTCCACACCGGGGACCTGGGTCGACTGGACGAACGAGGGCGGGTGTACCACTGTGGCCGGTTGAAGGACATGGTCCGGCGGGCCGGGGAGAACATCGCGGCCAGGGAGGTGGAGGAGGTCCTGCTCACCCACCCGGCCGTGCGACTGGCGGCGGTCACCGGTGTCGTGGACGAGCTTCGCGGGGAGGAGGTCAAGGCCTACCTGGCGCTGCGGGAACCGGACGCGGTGTCCCCCTCCGACCTGGCCGAGTTCTGCGCCAGCCGCCTGGCCGCCTTCAAGGTTCCCCGCTACTGGGAGTTCCACCCCGACCTCCCCAGGACGGCGTCCGAGCGGGTCACCAAGGCGATCCTCGGGGAACTGGGCGGCGCGGTGTTCGACCGGTCCACGGGTTCCTGGTCGCCGTGACCCAGCCGCCCCGACCCGAGGCGCGGCATGGCCGCCCGGGTGGGCCGCCCGACGCGTCACGGCGGCGATGCCAGCACTCCCGTTCCACCCGCCCACGAGGTCTGCGAGAAGCGATGAACACGTCCCTGTCCCCCGTCTCCGCCCTGTCCGCCGAGGCGGCGGCCCGGTTGCGCCACATCTACGAGAGCGGGTTCGCCGAGCACCTCCGGGCCCCGTTCACCGAGGCGGTGGCCTCGGGACGGCAGGACGAGGAGGCACTGGCGCTGGTCGACGGCGACGGCGCACCGCTCGGCCTCGCGGTGCTGCGTCATCTCGGCGACACGCGATGGACCTACCTGCGGTACCTGGTCGTTGACGAGTCCCAGCGGGGGCGGGGGGTCGGCGCCGCGTTGTGGCGGGCGATGACGTCCCGGCTCGCCGCCGGGGGGCGGTCCCGGCTGCTCTGGGACGTCGAGGATCCGGAGGAGGACGGTGTCGACGAGGTCGAGGAGCTGGTCCGGCGCCGGCGCATCCGGTTCTACGAACGTCAGGACGGCGTGTTGCTCCAGGTCGAGGGGTACCTCACCCCTCACGACACCCCGGGAGGGCGGCCCCAGTGGGACCCGATGCGGCTGATGACCGCCCGACTCGCCCCGGGGGAGGAGGCGCACCTGCGGGACCTGGTGATCGCCGTCTACCGGCACCGGTGGGGCCTTCCCGAGGAACACGCCGTCGTCGCCAGCACCCTGGACCGGTCGGGGCTCTGACGTCGGAACCCGCTGCTCCCACCCGCGCCTGGTCGCCGCCCGGTCCGGGTGCGCGGCGGTGGGCGCCCTGGCCGGGGCGCCCGGCGGAACCGGTCGTACCGGGCACCGGCTAGTTTCCCGGGCGGAACCCGAGGAGCTGGAGGACGGCCATGACAGCGCCGATCATGAACGTGCGGTACGGCGAGGACTGGGACGCGGATGCCCGTGACCTGCTCGGGCCGCTGCGCACCGCGACCGCGCGGGCGCGGCACGAGGCCGGGACCCGGTACGCGGTGCTGCTGTCCAACGGGGACGCCCCGCAGGCCCTGCTCCAGGTGGGCGTGGCCGACCGCTACCTGGGCGTGTGGCTGTTCGACGGGCAGCGGCGCCGGGCGGCCCGCATCGAACTGCGGGAGATGCTGGAGGGGCGGCTCTTCCCGCTGGCGTTGGAGCACTGGGGTTACCAGGCCGAGGACCAGGCCGAGTTCGACCCGGGTGCCGCCCTCCACCGCGAACGGTACGACCACCGTGGCCGGGTGACGGTGCACCGGGAGCCGCGAGGCGCCGACGGACCCGCCAGCGAGACGGTGAACGTCATCGACGCCGACCCGTTGTGGAGGGACTTCCCCGAGTTCGGGGACTGGGTCCCCCTGCTGACCAGCCTCTCCGGCGCCTCCACTTCGACGTCCACCCCGCGTCCGACCCTTCGGGAGGCGGAGGACTCCGAGGTGGTGGAGACCCCGGTTCCGGCCGGGACCCGGTTGTGGGAGCCGCCGCGCCCCCTGCTGCCGGAGCGGCCGGATCGCCTCTTCGTCGAGGGCTGCCGGTCCGTGTTCCGCGACGGGCGGCCCGCGCTCAGCCGGGACCCGCTCGCGGCGGGGACGCTGGTGCTCCCGACCGGCCGGGTGGTGACCGCCGACCCGCATTCGGTGGAGGCGGACACCGATCCGCTGGTCGTGCGCCTGCCGAAGGGACGGCATCCGGTCGAACTCGCGCTGGTCGACACGGAGCGACCGGGAGAGGGACCGCTGGTGGCCGCCGCGCGCGTCCGGTGGGGTGGCGGTGTCCCGACGAGCTGGGAACCGGCGCTGCGCGCGGGCCAGGACCCGCTGGAACTGCGCGCGGGGGAGTTCTTCGGTTTCGGTGTGGACTCCGGGCTGGCCTGCCTCTGCGCGGCCGAGGCCACCGGATGGGCGGCACGCGTGGTCAGCGAGGACGCGGTCCCGCCGGTGGACGTGGAGAAGCCGGTCGAACTGGTGGACTCGTCGTCCGGGGGTTCGCTGGTGGTGTTCCGGGCCGGGGAGGGGGACGGCAGCTACCCGACGTGGCTGGGACGGGACGCGGAGGGCGCACCGTGCGCGCTGGTGGTCGACTTCCTCCTCGTCTCCACCGAGGACGAATAGCTCGCCGGGGGGCGCCTCGCGATGCCCCCTGGGACGCGGAGAACTGCCGTTCCCGGTGACCCTGCTGCCACTCCCCTGAGCCGGCGCGGGAGCGGACCGAGTAGAACGGGCAGCCGGTTGAGCGGGTGACGTACCAGCGCGACAACTCGGGTCCGCCGCCGACGGGGGGGAGGCGGGGATCGTCGACGGCGGACCGAGTTGGGGCGGTTCGGTGCCGGGCGGGGGGCGGCACGGCACCGAACCGCGTTCCGCACGACCCGGGGAGGCGTGAGGCGCGGGAGAGACGACGGGGACATCGTCTTCGCCGCCCCGGGTTGGCGGTGGTTCAGCTGAGGCAGCCCGAACGGGGCGCGGGAGCCGCGATCAACGGGGACAACCAGAGGTCGGGTGGGGGAAGTTCGAGCAGTTCGTTGAGGGTGTCGGCCAGGTGCCCGCCGCGCTGCCAGACGATGCCGCCCCGGCTGCCCGCCTGGTCGAGGACCATCCGGACGGCGACCGTGTCGGTCATGTCGTAGACGTAGACGGCGTCGAGGTACTGCTTCTCCCGCCGGTAGCCGACCACGCAGGACAGCTCACCGGCATCGTCGGTCATCAGCTCGAAATCCCAGCCGGCTTCCTTGATGAGCGCGAGACAGGAAAGCTCCGGATATTCGCGAAGCGCCTGCTCCCGGGTAATCGCCATGACCCCTCCTCGCCACCTCGACTTCGGCGCGACTCCGGACGGCGCTCCGGGTCGCTGCCGATCGCCTGGGGCGATGATGCCACACCGTGCACATTCTACCCAACTAGTTCATATTGTGCACCACATGAATTGGTTTCGGAAGCCATGAACGCCAGCCGAGGACAAACCGCGATGATCAGCGGAAATGGCGGGAGACACCGTCCCGAAAGTCGGTTTGCGTAGATAGTGCACAATAATTTGCCATCGAATTCCCAGGAAAGATCATCCAAGAGAGGGAGTGGCCGACGTGCTGAACGAAGACCGGCGACCCGTTTCGACAGGATCGCCGGCTGATTCCGCACCTCCTCCGGGAGCTAAGACCCTCGACACCGGACTGCGAATCCTGTGGGCCCTGCGAAACCACCCCGACGGCCTCACCCACGCCGAACTGACCAGGACGCTGGGCATCGAGCGCACCGCCGTCTACCGGCTCATCGGCACCCTCCAGTCGAACCGGCTGGTCACCCGGACCGAACGGGGCCGTTACCAACTCGCGCTCGGCGTCCTCGAACTCGGCACCGCCGTGCTGCCACACCTGCGGCGCGCGCTGGCCCCCGAGCTCCGGACCCTCGCCGAGAACTGCGGTGCCACCGCGTTCGTCACCGTGCTCGACGGCGAGACGAGCTGCGTCGTCGTCGCGGTCACCGAACCCTCGCGCACCTTCACCCACGTCGCCTACCGGGTCGGGACCCGGCACGAGGCGGGGCTCGGAGCCGCCGGCATGGCGATCCTGGCGGGGCGACCAGCCAAGCTCGACGAACGAGCGGAGGTCACCGCGGCGCGGGAACGGGGCTACTCGGTGACCAGCGGGGAGCTGCAACCGGGCGCCTGGGGACTCGCGGCCCCCATCGCTCCCTCCGACGGCCTCGCCGTGGCGAGCGTGGGCATCGTCTCGATCGGCACGCTGGCCGAGGCAGCGGTCGCCCCCGAGGTGCTCCGCGTCGCCAAACGGCTCGGACGCACGGTCACGGGGATCCGGGGGTGACTCTGGGCGGGTACCGGGCCCCGGAACCCACCCGAGTCGACACGGGGCGTGGACGACGCTTCACCCCGTCGGGTTCGCCTCGCCCCCGTACTCGTGACGGGCCACCACCCGCGCGGAGCAGGGCGGCCTGTCGGGGTTCGTCTGCCTCCCTCCCAGCGGAAACCTCCTCGTCCCCTGGAGGCGCGGCCGTCGTCGGCCCTCCACCGCGGGATCACGCAGGGTGATTCGTGGCGTCCCGTCCACATCGGCCAAAGGCTCCGACCGCAGGATTGACTTCACTGGCCAGGAGTCCAATCCTGGCATGATCAGCGATTCCGCCCGTCCGATCTCACGACCCAGTCCGGCTCGCCCTGTCCGGCCTGACCCAGTCCGGCTCGACCGAGACGGAAGACCCCAGCCCGAATGTGTCCGCCGACCCCACCCCGGTCAGCAGAACAGGAGCTGTTGTGGCTGTTCTCCCGCACGACGTCCTCGGTGACGGCCCGCACCACGTGCTGGCGCTGCACGGCTGGTTATCAGATCGGTCGGCCTTCGAGGCGATCACGCCGCAGCTGGACACCGACCGCTTCACCTGGGCGTTCATGGACTACCGGGGGTACGGCGAGGCGATGCGGATCGCCGGCGAGCACACGACTGCCGAGACCGCCTCCGACGTGCTCGCGGTCGCGGACTCGCTGGGGTGGCCGAACTTCTCCCTCGTCGGCCACTCCATGGGCGGGAAGGTGGCCGCGTCGGTGCTGGCCGAGTCGCCGGAGCGAGTACGCAAGATCGTCGGCGTGTCCCCCGTTCCCGCCTCGGGCGTACCCCTCGACGAGCGGACCTGGGAGTTGTTCTCGGGTGCGGCCGAGAGCGCGGCGAACCGCAGGGCGATCATCGACATGACCACCGGGGGCCGGTTGAGCGGGCGGTGGCTGGACGACATGGTCCGCCGCTCGCTGGACCGCTCGACGGTGACCGCCTTCGCGGAGTACCTGCGCGACTGGGCGCGCAACGACTTCCAGCAGAAGATCAGCGGTGACACCACTCCGATGCTGCTCATCGCGGGTGAGCACGATCCGGCGCTCAGCGCGGGGATGCTCCGGGACACCTGGGCACGTCACCACCCCAACGCGCGGGTGGAGCTGTTCCGCAACGCCGGGCACTACGCGATCGAGGAGGCGCCCCTGATCACGGTCACCCGGATCGAGGAGTTCCTCGCCAGCTGAGCCCGTCCGCGCTCCGGGGGAGCCGGGGCCGTGCGGCAGTGGGGCTCGCCGCACGGTCCACCGGCCGGCTCAGACCGGGTCGCGCTCGTCCGCCGTCGGCAACAGGGTGGACAGCCGCCGCAGGGACGCGTTCGCCAGCTCCGACGGCATGCCGCCGAAGTTGGTCAACGCCAGGAGGTGCCCCACGCCGAGCCCGCTGAGCTTCTCCACGCGCTCCCGCACCTCGTCCTGGTCGCCGAAGAGCACCAGGCCCGCGTCGGTGAGCTGGTCGTAACTGCGCCGGCTGCGGTGGTAGAGGCGGCTGTCGGTGTACTGCGCCAGCGCCGGCCCCACCTCGGATCGAACGTCGGGTCGGTCCCCGACGTAGGTGTGCAGGGCGACCGCGACCTCACCCCTGCCAGGCGCCCCGGACTCGGCGTACCCCCTGCGATAGCTGTCCACGATGGTCCCGAGGTCGCTGATATCGGTGGCCGTGGCGTAGGGGATCAGCATGACGTTCCGGCCCTGCCGCCCCACGTGGTACGCGGCCTCGGCCCGGATGACGGCCACCCACAACGGTGGCGGTGCGAGCGGGGTGACCGCGATCCGCACGTCGTCCACGTGGTGGTAGTGGCCGTGGTACGTCACCGGCTCCCCGGTCCACGCCTTCGTCAGGACCTCCAGCGCCTCGTCGAAGCGGACCCGCTTCTCCGAGTTCCCGATCCCGAAACCCGCGTACTCGTGCTCGAGGTACCCCGACCCCACACCCAGCGCCAACCGCCCGCCGGACAGCTGGTCCAGCATCGCGTACTCCTCGGCGAGGACCAGCGGGTTGTGGAAGGGCAACACCGCCACGGCCGCTCCCAGCCCGATGCGGTTCGTCCGCCGAGCGGCGGCGGCCAACAGCACCGGCGGCGAGGTCACGACCCCGTACTCGTGGAAGTGGTGTTCGGCCACGAAGTAGTTGGCGAAACCCAGTTGGTCCGCGAGCTCGATCTCGTCGAGCAGCTGATCGTAGAAATCGGAAATACTCCGGCCCAGGCTCGGATGGTGGTCGGTGACCGAGAAGATGCTCAGCTTCATTGCGGCGTGTCCTTTCCGGGCAGGGACGGCCTTCGACGTCGAGAAGCGGAAGAGTCGGCGGGGAACGGGAAGGGGCGCGGAGTCACGGGAACGACCACCGCCCCGGAACCGCCGATCGACGGCGGGGCTCCCCATCCCATGGTGGCGGGTGGAGCGCCCTGGTGTTCACTCGCCCTCCGGGGAGGCGGCTTTCTTCCGAGGCCACCTCCGGGCAGCTCCGGAGGAGAACTCCGAACGCCATGACCGGGTCCCGTGATCCGGCATGCCGACCACACTCTCCTGTTCACATAGTGCATGAGATAAGCACAATATGAACAGACAGTGCCGGCTGAACTTCGCACTGTCAATGGCTCCACCCGGTTCCCCACCCGCTTCGGCGGTTTCTCGCACGGCTGGGCAGCAGCGGGTGCCACGTTCCGCACAAGCCGTGATGGAGTGGGCGGTTCCTCCGGCCCCCGAGCCGCCTGGTTCACCCTTTCGCGGGGGATCTCCTCGCCGGATCAGGCACAATGCGATCGTGACCCATCCGAGTGGACCAGGGGGAAGGCCCACGCCGCGCCCGGCGGCCCCGCTGCTGCTCGCGCTCGCGGCGGCCACGGTGGCCGGTTGCACCAGCACCTCGCCGGGCAGCGCCGTCGCCGGTGGAACGCCCGCCGCCCCGCCTCCCCCCGAGCTCCCCCAGATCGCCGCCAGCGCGGACGTGAACGGCGTTCCCCCCGGAACCCCCACCGGTACCGGCCATCCCGACTACCCCGCGAGCAGCGCGTGCGACCTCTTCGTCGACGGCCTGGCCGAAGCGGCCGGCGTCAACGGGTTCGCGGTCCACGAGGAGAACGAACGCGGCCTGGGACTGTGCATCCTCGTCGACGGCACCACCCACCCCGGCCAGACCTGGGAACTCGGCGTGGTCGTCGACCCCCACCACGGGATCGCCAACGCCTACACCGGTGACGTGACCAGCATCGAGCCGACCACCGCCGACCCGTTCGACGCCAGGCTGCTGCGCTACGCCGACGGCATGTGCCGGATGGACATCGACGTCGCGGAGGACGCGACCGTCAGCCTCATGGTCGCCGTCGGCCGGACCGGGAGCGACCCGGCCCCCGAGGGCGAGGAGGACGAGGTGGCCCGCACGGACCAGGCCTGCTCGGTCGTGGCCGACATCAGCCCCGTCCTGGCCCACCACCTGCCCGCCAGGGCGGACGGCGACCAGGACGGGCCGACCACGCTCAGCGCAACCCCATCTCCCGGCTGATCAGCATCCGCTGCACCTCCGAGGTCCCCTCGCCGATCTCCAGGATCTTGGCGTCCCGGTAGAAGCGGCCCACCGGCGTCTCGTTCATGAAGCCGTACCCACCGAAGATCTGCGTCGCCTCCCGCGCGTTGTCCATCGCGGCGTTCGAACTCACCAGTTTGGCGATCGAGGCCTGCTTCTTGAACGACTCACCCCGCGACATGCGCGCGGCGGCGTCGTAGTAGGCCAGCCGCGCCGTGTGCGCGCGGGCCTCCATGTCAGCGATCTTGAACTGGATGGCCTGGTAGGAACCGATGTTCTTCCCGAAGGCCGTTCGCTCCCTCGCGTAGCGCAGGCTCTCGTCCACGCAGCCCTGCGCCAGGCCGACGCCCAGCGCGGCGATCGCGATCCTGCCCTCGTCCAGGATGCGCAGGAACTGGGCGTAGCCCCGCCCGCGCTCACCCAACAGGTTGGCCTCGGGGACGCGGCAGTCGGCGAAGGCGAGCTCGCAGGTGTTGGAGGCGTTCCACCCCACCTTCGAGTAGTGACCGGCTACCGTGAAGCCGGGAGTGCCCGAGGGCACGACGACCGCCGAGATCTCGTTGCCCGCCTCGGACCGGCCGGTCACCGCCGTGACCGTCACCAGGGAGGTGATGTCGGTCCCCGAGTTGGTGATGAACACCTTGGAGCCGTTCACCACCCACTCCCCGCCCTCCAGGCTGGCTCTGGTCCGGGTGGCCTGGGCGTCCGAACCGCCGTCCGACTCCGTCAGCCCGAACGCGGCCAGCCGACGACCGGAGCACAGGTCGGGGAGCCAGCGAAGGCGTTGGTCCTCGGTGCCGAACCGGTAGATCGGCATCGCGCCCAACGACACCCCCGCCTCCAGGGTGATGGCCACGGACGAGTCCACCCTGGCCAGCTCCTCCAGGGCCAGGCACAACGCGAAGTAGTCCCCGCCCATCCCCTCGTACTCCTCGGGGAAGGGCAGGCCGAACAGGCCCATCTCGCCCATGCCCCGGACGATGTCGTAGGGGAACTCCTCCCGCTCGTAGTACCCCGCGATCACCGGCGCCACGACGTCCCTGGCGAACTCGGCGACGGTGGCTCGCAGCTGCTCGTGTTCCTCGTCCAACCGGTAGTCGGGCATCGGCCGCTCCCCTGTCCTCGTGTGGTGGGTTGTCCCGTCACACCGGTCCGGGATCACCGGACGGTGCGGTCGCCGAGGTCGGGTCGACCACGGCGAGGTCCTCGTCGAGAGCCACTCGGCTGCCCGGCCGGACGAGCAGGGCCGCCACGCTCCCCGCTACCGGTGCCGTGACGGTGTGCTCCATCTTCATCGCCTCGACCACCAGCAGCTCCTGCCCGGCCACCACCTGGTCCCCCACGGCCACCCCCACGGTCAACACGGTTCCCGGCATGGGTGACCGCACCTGCCCGTCCGCCGTGGTCGCCGCCGGGGAGGACACCGCGGCCAACGGCTCGCGCTCCACCAGTTCCCAGGTGCCGCCCGCCCAGGCGAGCCACCGCCTGCCCCCCTCCCGCGCCACGGTGTACACCCGGGTCCGGCCGTCCACCCGCACGGTCAGCTCGGTGCCGTCGAGCCGCGCGCCACCCCGCACCGGGTCAGCCCCGCCCACCGACACCGCCGCGTCCTCGGCCCCACCCGTGACGAGGACGCGGTGCGCGGGCCGCCCCGGTTCCCCGAGCCACCAGGGCGTCGCCGCCGGACCACCCCAGCGCCAGCCGTCGGGCAGGGCGAACCTGCTGGCCACCGGACCGGCCGGTTCCCGGTCGAGCTGGCACCACAGGGCGCCCGCGACCAGCACCTCGCCCGGTGGATCAGTGGTCGGCAGGCGCTCCCCCTCGACGAAGCGCTCCACCAGCCCGGTGGACAACCGACCGGCCACCACGTCGGCGTCCCGGAGCAGTGCCCGGAGGAAGGGGACATTGGTCCGGACGCCGAGCACGGTGTGCTCGCCGAGCGCCCGGTCGAGCCGGCTCAGGGCCTCGCGGCGGTTCGGTGCCCACGCCACGACCTTCGCCAACATGGGGTCGTACCCGGTGCCGACGTCGACCCCGGTCGCGATGCCCGAGTCCACCCGCACGTGCTCGCCCCCCGGTTCCCGGAGCACCCGCACCCGCCCCCCCGTGGGCAGGAACCCCCGGGCCGGGTCCTCCGCGTACACCCGGGCCTCCACGGCGTGCCCGCTCGTGCCCAGCGCCGCCCGCACCGCCTCCTCCGCCTCAGGACCCCGGCCGTCCGTCGCCACCCCGAGCAGCCCGGGCAGACCGGCACCGTCGGCGACCCCGAGCTGCAGGGCCACCAGGTCCACCCCCCGACGCCCCTCCACCGTGGTCACCAGCTCGGTCACCGGGTGCTCCACCTGGAGGCGGGTGTTCATCTCCAGGAAGAAGAACTCGTCGGGCCGGTCGCCACCGACGATGAACTCCACGGTGCCGGCGCCCACGTAGTCGACGGCGCGGGCGACCCGGACCGCGGCCTCGCCCATCGCGGCCCGGGTCACGTCGCTCAGCACCGGCGAGGGAGCCTCCTCCACGATCTTCTGGTGTCTCCGTTGGAGGCTGCACTCCCGCTCCCCCAGGTGGACCAGGCAACCGGCGGAGTCCCCGATCACCTGGATCTCCACGTGCCGGGGGTTCTCGACATACCGCTCGGCCAGCAGGGTCCCGTCCCCGAAGGCCGCCACCGCCTCCCGACGCGCGCTCCGCACGGCCGAGGGCAGCTCGGTGAGGTCGCGGACCAGCCGCATGCCCTTGCCTCCCCCACCCGCCGAGGGCTTGAGCAGGATCGGGAGCCCGACGCGCCCCACCGCCGCCCGCCACTCCTGGTCGGTCAGGGGGGCGGCTGGGTCCTCGGCGACCCCGGGGAGCACCGGCACCCCGGCGGCCGCCACGGCGGCCTTCGCGCGGATCTTGTCCCCCATCGTGTCGATGGCGTCCGGGGAAGGACCGACGAAGACCAGCCCGGCACGACGGCACTCCGAGGCGAACCCGGCGTTCTCGGCGAGGAACCCGTAGCCGGGGTGCACGGCGCCGGCCCCGCTCCGGCGGGCGGCGGCGAGCACCGCGTCCACGTCCAGGTAGGTGGCCGGGCCGCCGTCCCCGCTGGTGAGGGCGACGGCCTCGTCGGCCGCCCCCACGTGCGGGGCCTCGGCGTCCTCCTCGGTGTGCACCGCGACCGCCCGCCGACCGGTCGCCCGCAGGGTGCGGATCACCCGCACCGCGATCTCTCCCCGGTTGGCCACCAGCACGGTGTCCGTCACTCGCACGTCAGGTCCTCCCTGCTCACAACGGCGGCCCCGGCACTCGCCAGGAACCGGTGGCGCCGGCCGGCCGGTCACATCCGGAAGACGCCGTAGCTCACCGGCGCCAGCGGCGCGTTCGCGGCGGCCGACAGCCCGAGTGCCAAGGCGGTCCTGGTGTCGGCCGGGTCGATCACCCCGTCGTCCCACAACCGCGCCGTGGAGTAGTAGGGGCTGCCCTGCTCCTCGTACTGCGCCCGGATCGGCGCGCGGAAAGCCTCCTCGTCGGCCGAGGACCACTCCTGACCCCGGGACTCGAGCTGGTCGCGGCGAACCGTGGCGAGCACGGAGGCGGCCTGCTCACCGCCCATCACCGAGATCCGCGCGTTGGGCCACATCCAGAGGAAGCGGGGGGAGTAGGCGCGCCCGCACATGCTGTAGTTCCCGGCGCCGAACGAACCACCGATGACGACGGTGAGCTTCGGGACCCGGGCACAGGCCACGGCGGTGACCATCTTGGCACCGTGCTTGGCGATGCCACCGGCCTCGTACTCGCGGCCCACCATGAAGCCGCTGATGTTCTGGAGGAAGACCAGGGGGATCCCCCGCCGGTCGCAGAGCTGGACGAAGTGGGCGCCCTTGAGCGCGGACTCCGAGAACAGCACCCCGTTGTTGGCGATGATGCCGACCGGGTGCCCGTGCAGCCGGGCGAAGCCGGTGACCAGGGTTGGTCCGTAGTCCGCCTTGAACTCGGCGAACTCGCTGCGGTCGACCAGCCGGGCGATGACCTCCCGGACGTCGTAGGGGACACGCGGGTCGACCGGGACCATGCCGTAGAGGTCGTCCGGGTCCACGGCCGGCGGTTCGGGCGGCCGGGTGTCCCACGGTGGCGGCGACGCCGGACCGAGGGTGTCCACCACGCCCCGCAGCAACCGCAGCGCGTGGGCGTCGTCCACCGCGAGGTGGTCGGTGACCCCGGAGACCCGGGCGTGCAGGTCGCCGCCGCCGAGGTCCTCGGCGCTGACCTCCTCGCCGGTGGCCGCCTTCACCAGGGGCGGCCCCCCGAGGAAGATCGTGCCCTGGTTCCGAACGATGACGGTCTGGTCGCTCATCGCCGGTACGTACGCCCCGCCCGCGGTGCAGGAACCCATGACCGCGGACAGCTGCGGGATGCCCAGCGCGGACATGGTCGCCTGGTTGTAGAAGATCCGCCCGAAGTGCTCGCGGTCGGGGAACACCTCGTCCTGGGCGGGCAGGAACGCGCCACCGGAGTCCACGAGGTAGAGGCAGGGCAGGTGGTTGTGCAGCGCGACCTCCTGCGCCCGGAGGTGCTTCTTCACCGACATCGGGTAGTAGGTGCCGCCCTTGACCGTCGCGTCGTTGGCGACGATCACGCAGTCGCGGCCCGAGACCCGCCCCACACCGGTGATGACCCCGGCCGCCGGCGCCGCGCCCTCGTACAACCCGTGGGCCGCCAGCGGTGACAGTTCGAGGAACGGCGAACCCGGGTCCAGCAGTGCGTTCACCCGCTCACGTGGCAGGAGCTTGCCCCGGGCCAGGTGGCGTTCCCGCGCGCTCTCCGGGCCGCCGAGGGCCGCGGCGGCCCGCCGGTCGTCGAGTTCGGCGACCAGGGCGAGGTGCGCGTCCCTGTTGCGCCGGTAGGACGCGGCGGCGCGGTCGCAGGTGCTGCGCAGGACGTCGATGTCCGTCACTCCCAGCCTCCCGATCCTCGACGGGGGACCGCCGACGACGTTAATGAGCGTTAACCCGGGCTCCCGCGAATGTTAATGCTCGTTAACACCCTCGTCTACCCTGGGCGGGTGGACCACGACGACTCCGAGGCGGAACGCCGGACACCGCCGCCGGCACGCCGTGCGAGCAGCCGCCGCGAGGCCATCCTGGCGGCCGCGGCCCCGCTCTTCGCCGAACGCGGGTTCCTCGGGGTCTCCATGGAGGACCTCGGCAAGGCGGTCGGGGTGTCAGGCCCCGCCCTCTACCGGCACTTCCGCAACAAGGAGTCGGTCCTGAGCGAGATGCTGCTCGACATCAGCCACCGGCTGCTCGACGAGGGGCGCCGCCGGGTCGCGGGCGCCACCTCACCCCAGGACGCCCTCACCACGCTGCTCACCTGGCACGTGGAGTTCGCCCTGGCCCAACCCGCCCTGATCCGGGTCCACGACCGCGAACTCCACAGCGTCCCCGCCGCCGACCGCCGCCGGATCCGGGCGGCGCAACGCCGCTACGTGGAGGAGTGGGTCGACGTCCTGACCCGGCTCGCCCCCGGGGCGCCCTCCGAACGGCTCCGCGCCGCCACCCACGCGGTCTTCGGGCTGCTCAACTCCACTCCGCACAGCGCGAACGGCGTCGACACGACCACGATGGCCCTCCTGCTGCGCCGCATGGCCGAGGCGGCACTCGCCGAGGCCATCGCCACCGGCGGGGAAGCATCCTGACAGCTGGATCCGCACACCGCTCCAGCCCCGGTCACCCGGTTCCGCCGGAGGGCGGGACGCCTCGGCGCGTCGCGCCCCCGCCACGCCCAGCTCGTTAACTAGAACAGGTCATTTTCCTCGCTCGAACGAGGGTTTTCTCCGCATCGAACTTCAACGGCCCCGGGAACGACGTCGATCATGCTCGGGTGCGGTGGCGGCCCGCACGAGGTGAGTGCCCCACTCAAACCGTTGCCGACCAAGGAGCGCGCTGGCGCCGCGACCACCGCAGAGCGCCGGCAGTCGGTCCGTCCGGTCCGGGCCCCACCACCCCAGCACTCGCGACGACACCGAGGAGAAACCCCCCTTGTCTTCCAGGACCTCGCGCACTCTGAAGGCCGCGGTGATGGCGGCCGGCCTCGCCGCGGCGGGCGCCGGCACCGGAGCCGCCGCCGCGGCCGAGCACACCGACGGGACGACGGACCTTCCCTACGTCCCCAAGGAGCTCGGCGTGGAGGTGCCGCTGAACACCTGCGGCCCGCTCGTCTACCACCCCTTCGGCACCGAGGTCGTTCCCTGCCTCGACACCGAGGCCAAGCTCAGCGTGCCCAACGTCCTCACGGCGCCGGGCCACGCCGTCGAGGCGATCGCGCACGGCCTCGCGCGGGACGCCCAGTCCCCCCAGTCCCCGCTCGAGCCAGGGGCCACCTCGGCGTTCACCACGGCGATCGGCGAGCAGCTCAACGAACTCTCCGGCCTGACCCGCACCAGGCCGGACATCGAGGTCGGTGTCGCCCCGCAGAACATCGGCCTGCTGGAGGACACCAAGTCCGAGAAGCTCGTCCACGCCCACGTGTGGGAGCGCCCCGAGGTGCACTCGGGTTTCTCCGCCGTGGACACGGCGGTCGAGGTGACGGCCGTCGAGGGCTACAACCTCGACCCCGAGCTGAACCTGAACCCGGTCACCCAGCAGGTGGGGCAGGCCACCCAGCAGCTCCAGGTCCACCGCCTCCTCTCCACCCCACCGGTGCGGGAGCTGCCGGTGGTGGGCCCCGCCGCGGACCGGGTCGTCTCGGGTGGCGGCGAGACGCTGCGCAGCACGGCCTCCGGGCTGGGCGAGACCGCTGGCCAGGCCCGGCGGAACCTGTCCGAGCTGGACGCGGCCGGGACCCTGGGGGAGACGGCGGGAGCGCTGCGCGGAGTAGCGGACGCGGCCGGAGCCCACGTGAGCGGAACGGCGCCCGCCGCGAGGGGCCTCGTCGACCGCCTTCCGGGCGCCGACCGCTTCGACGTGCCGCAGGACGGCCTCGCCGGGCTGGCATCGGCCGCTCGCCAGGAGCAGACGCCAGGCGAGGCCGACGAGCCGTCCACCCCCATGACCAGCACCGTCACCACCCTGTCCGACAACCTCTCCGGGGTTCTCGACCTCCTCCCCGGCCAGGAGGAGGCCCCAGGTGACGGCGGGACGCAGGCCGGCGGCGACACGAACGCCCGCATCCTGCCGGACCTGAGGCTGCCCGACCTCGGACTGCCCAGGTTGCCCGGTCAGACGCCAGCCGCCACCGCGGACCAGCAGGTCTCCGAGATCCCGCACTCCGTGGTGGAGAACGGAACGGCCGCCACCGGCCGCCTGCTCTCCGGGGTCGACCTGCCGGAACTCGCCTCCAGCCTCCCCGTGGGCGAGGCCGCGACGACGGAGCGGCTGCTGCCCGACCGCACCCTCCCGACGCTGCCCCTCCGGACCGAGCGGTCGCCCGAGACGCCGCAGACCCTGCCAGCACCGGCGGACCAGCCCCAGGCGGCGGCCGGGGGCGCCGAGGCCGCGCAGGACCCGGCCGAGCGGCCGCAGGTGCTGCCCGCCGCGGCGGACACGCAGCACAACGAGTCCTCCGGGGTGCTCGGCACCGCCCAGAACGTCCTGTCCCACGCGGCCGGATTCGCTCCGATGACGGGAACGCTGCCGCTCGACTGAATCACACGCGGAAACCACCGGGCGAAGGGCGAATAGGCCCTTCGCCCGGTTGGTGCTGCCCGCACCACATTCCCGGGTACGCCTTTTACCAAGCACCTCCCAGCCAGGAGGCCACCGTGGGAAAAATACCAAGATTCACTCTTTCAGGTACAGAACCCACAATTCTGCCGGACGGGGATGAATTACCGGTCGAAGTTGGGGCAGAATCCCCCCAGCGCCTCAGCGGGAGCCCTCCCCAGAGACGCTGCCAGACACTCACACGTAATTCCTGAAGGAAGGCACACCAGTGCGTACCTCGACTCGTATTGCAGGCGCCACCGCGGCGGCAACGCTCGGTGCTCTCGCCTTCAGCGCCCCCGCGTTCGCGGACGCCGCGGGCAACGACGGCATCAACGCCGTCAACGACAACAACATCAGCGCCGTGCCGATCCAGGCCTGCGGAAACAACATCGCCGCCGTGATCGGCGTCATCGTCCCGCTGGTCTCCCCGCAGATCAGCGACTGCACCAACGCCCCGATCCTCGACCACAACAAGGTCGAGGTCGAGGTCGAGCACGGCAAGTGACACAACCCGGCCGAGGCGAGACGCCCCGGATCAGCTGACTCAGCCGGCTGACCGACAACGCCGTCTTCCGTAAGGCCCCGGTGGGAGCTTTCCGCCGGAAATGCGCGTCACCGTTACTGCGCTTCCGACGAAAGAAACGCTGCCGCCACCCCAAAGCAACTCCTGTCGTGCGCGGCCGGCCGTCAATCACACGGCCGGCCGCGCACCGGGAGCTCCCGGCTCTCGCCCACTCCGGCGGCGACGGTCGACACCAAGCACGTTTCACCAGATCGAAAGGCCCACCAATGCGCACCTCCGCTCGTCTCGCCGGCGGCCTCGCCGGTGCCGCCCTCGGCGTCATGACGCTGGGTGCCACCGCGTTCGCGGACTCCGCGGACAACGACGGCATCAACCTGATCAACGACAACAACATCAGCGCCGTGCCGGTGCAGCTGTGCGGCAACAACGTGGCCGCCGTGATCGGCGTGATCGTGCCGATCGCGTCCCCGCAGCTCAGCGACTGCACCAACGCGCCGATCCTCGACCACAACAAGGTCGAGCTCGAGTTCGAGCACGAAGGCCACGAGGGCAAGGGCACCCCGCACGGCGGGTACGGCTCGCACCACGCCGGCTTCTGATCGGCACTGCCCACGGCAGGACACCCGGAAGGGCGTCGGTCCGCTCGGACCGGCGCCCTTCCGCACGTCCACGCCCGGGTGTCGCGGATTGCCGGGTGCGCGGGGGAGCCCCACCATGAGGCCCTGACAGTTCGCGTCCACCCGAACGGAGCAGCGCGTGTCGATTCCCGAACCACTACAGCCGGGGGCGGCCGTCCCGAACGATCCGGCTCTGCCCTCCGCTTACTGCCAGGTGACCACCACGACCGACTCCGAGGACACCGCGCTCCGGCTCGCCAGGGACATCGTCGAGACGGGCCTGGGCGCGAGCGCCCAGGTGCTGGGTCCGATCAGCAGCGTGTACCGCTGGGCGGGCCTGATCCAGGTCACGCAGGAGTGGCAGTGCGTCGTGAAGACCGTGATGTCCCGGTTGACCGACCTCACCGACCACATCGAGGCGATCCATGACCGGGAGGTCCCCGAGGTGGTGGCGACGCCGATCATCGGTGGCAACGAGGACTACCTGAACTGGGTGAGCGCGCAGGCCGCACCCGAGGACCTCTGAGCTCCCGGACCCGGTGTTGGTGCTGAGGGCCCCCGTCACGCCGGACCGCCGCTGACGTCGCCGCCGAGGGACGACGTGCCAGTTCCTCCGTCGGCGGGGCCGCCCATCCGCCAGGCGGCGACCCGGGCCCCGGCGGACACGAGGTCCCCTCGGGCCTGCCTCCACTCCCGCGCCGCGGCTCCCACCGCACCGCCATCGACCTTCGGGGGGCCGTCGAGACGCCGAGGATGTCCCGGGGAGGCGAAAGGGATCCCCGCCACGGGCTGGGCGACCATGACGGCAGGCGTCCGACCGGCGACGGCGGGCTTCCTCAGACCCGTTCGACCACCGTGGCGATGCCCATCCCCCCGCCCGCGCACAGCGTGACGAGCCCGTACCGCAGCCGCCGCCGCTCCAACTCGTCGAGGACCGTTCCCAGGAGCATCGCCCCGGTCGCGCCCAACGGGTGGCCGAGCGCGATCGCGCCTCCGACCACGTTCACCCGCTCCGGGGAAAGGCCGTAGTCCCTCGTGAACTTCATGGGCACCGCGGCGAATGCCTCGTTGATCTCCACCAGATCGATGTCGGAGATCGTGAGCCCCGCCCGGTCCAGCGCCCGGTCGACGGCGGGGCCCGGGCCGGTCAGCATGATCGTGGGATCGGCCCCGCTGACCCCGGCCGCGAGGATCCGGGCCCTCGGCCGCAGGCCGATCCGTTCGCCCACCTCCTCGTTCCCGACGAGGACGAGCGCAGCACCGTCGACGATCCCCGAGGAGTTCCCGGCCGTGTGCACGTGGTGGACCTCGGACAGCGAGTCGTAACGGCCCAGGGCGACCGCGTCGAAACCGCCGTCGCGTCCCACTTCGGCGAAGGCGGGGGCCAGTTCTCCCAGCGCCTCCACGGTCGTTCCCTCCCGGGGGTGCTCGTCCTGGTCGAGCAGGACCCGGCCGTCACGGTCCCGCACCGGAACGAGCGAGCGGTCGAACAACCCCGCGGCCCGGGCCTCGGCGGCCCGGCGCTGCGACTCGGCGGCGTACCCGTCGACCGCGGCGCGGTCGAAACCCTCGATCGTGGCGATGAGATCCGCGCCGATGCCCTGGGGCACGAACGCCGTGCGCCGCATGGTCTCGGGGTCGTTGGCCCACGGACCGCCGTCAGAACCCAGCGGGACACGGGACATCGACTCCACCCCGCCGGCCAGCACCAGTCCCTCCCAGCCGGAGCGGACCTTCTGGGCGGCGACGTTGACCGCCTCCAGGCCCGAGGCGCAGAAGCGGTTCAGCTGCACTCCGGCCGTGGTCTCGGGGAGGCCCGCGAGGAGGGCGGCGGTCTTGGCGATGTCGCCCCCCTGGTCCCCTACCGGGGTGACCACTCCGAGGACCAGGTCCTCGACCAACGCGGGGTCCAGGCCGGGTGCCCGCCGGCGCAACTCCTCGACGAGCCCCACCACCAACTCGACCGGGGGAACACCGTGCAGGGCTCCCGTCCGCTTGCCCCGACCGCGCGGGGTCCGCACCGCCTCGTAGACGAACGCCTCGGCCGTCATGTCACCGCCTCCGCTCCCTGGACGCTCCCTGGCCTCCACAAGCTACCGTTCAGTAGCCATCTCGGGCGAGTGTTCCGGCTGATCGTTGACACCACCCCACCCGAAGGTCACGATCACAAGGACATTCCTCCTTTCAGGCAAGGAAGTCGCGATGACCCGTTTCTTCCGCTCACCGCCGCGCGGAGTACGCACCCCACTCGCGGTCGCACTCTCCATCCTGTTCTCCGGTGTTCTCCTCGCCCCGGCCGCGTCGGCCGAAACGCCCGACCTCGTGCGGGACGACCGATCCCACCACCACTACGTCGCACTCGGCGATTCCTTCACCGCCGGTCCCCTGATCCCCTATCCACAGCTCAACCCGCTCGGCTGTTTCCGGTCCACCAGGAACTACCCGGCGGTGCTCCGGGCGTCCCTCGACGTGAACTCCTTCACCGACGCCAGCTGCAGTGGCGCGACCACCGTGGACCTGCACGAGCCCCAGAACGTCCTCGCTGGACGCAACGCTCCCCAGCTCGACGCGTTGCGGCCGGACACCGACCTGGTCACGCTGCAGATCGGTGGCAACGACATCGGCTTCAGCGACATCGTCCTGACCTGCGCGACGCGGAGCGTCACCGCGCCCACCGGGAACCCGTGCGAACGCCACTACACCGGCGGGGGCGGGAACGAGCTGCTGGACCGCATCGAGGACACCGCGCCGCTGATCGACCGGGCACTGGACGAGATCACGCACCGGTCCCCGTCGGCGACGGTGCTGGTCGTCGGGTACCAGACGATCGTGCCCGCCACTGGTGGCTGCTTCCCCCGGGTACCGATCGCGCGGGGCGACACGGCCTTCCTCGACGGCGTGCACCAGGCACTCAACGCCATGCTCGCCTCGGCCGCCGACCGGGCTGGCGCGGTCTTCGTCGACACCTACGGTGCCTCGCAGGGCCACGACTGGTGCCAGCCGAAGGGCGTGAAGTGGGTGGAGGGCGTCCTCCCCACGAGTCCGGCCTTCCCCGTACACCCCAACGAACTCGGAATGGCGGCCGTTGCCGACATGATCCAGGCGGAACTGTCCGCCCGGACCACCATTCCCGCGCTGGACTGAATCACGTCGCGGTGGCGGCAGTCGCCCACATTCGCGCCGACTGCCGTCACTCTGCGCCCCGATACACGAACGAGTTAAACCCGAACGAGTAGTTACTCCGTGGTTGCCTCGCGGCCGGATCGGCGAACAGGTAGACCCGATTTGCCCCCGCCGGCACGAAACCCGCCGCCATCCACTGGCGGGCACGACAACGCCCTCACCACACACGGAGGACTACCGACATGGCTCTGCACCACCTGGTCGTCAGCTCGCTCCTCGCGGGCAGCGCCCTTCTCGGCGGCGCGGCTCCCGCCGCCGGCAGCGAGCCGGCGGCCTCGCGACCGGCCTCGACCGTGTTGACCCTGAACGTGCGTCCGGTCACCCCGGCGAAGGCCGACGAGTCCCCCCTGGGCAGGACCGTCCTGCTCACCTGCGACCCCGACGGGGGCGACCACCCGAACGCGGAGGCGGCCTGCGCCGAGCTCCGGGACTCCGGGGGTGACCTCGAGGCGATCCGAGGCGACGGCAACGCCTTGTGCACGATGATCTACCAGCCCGTCGCCGTCTCCGCGCGGGGGACGGTGGCGGGGGTGCCGGTGGACTACGAGACCGAGTGGTCGAACTCCTGCACGATGGCCGCCGGCACCGGCGCCCTGTTCCAGTTCTGAGCCGAGCTCCGAGCGCGCCGGTCGACATCCCGTCGGCCGGCGCGTTCGTGCCAGCGGCCGCGAGGACCCGCTCCCCGCGATGCCGCACGGCCCGGCGCCGGGCCTGCCCTGGCGCGGGAAGCCGGCCGCCGCGCACCCACCTCGGTGAACAGCCCGGCCCCTCCCGCCCGGGCCCAGGTGCTCAGCGGGCCGCCCGGTCGGGCCAGGCCGCCGGCAGCACGGCGAGCACGAGCAGGGCGACCACCATGAATCCGGCACCGTAGCCGGCCTGTTGGACGACGAGGCCGATGGCGACCGCGCCGAGGCCGGTGCCCGCGTCGAAGCCGATGTTCCACTGCGTGCTCGCCAGCCCGTAGTTCCGCCGCTCGACCCGCTGGAACATGATCACCAGGGTGGCGTTCTGCACGACGCCGAAGCCGAGTCCGAACAGGACCATTCCGGTGAGGAGCACCACCGGCTGGTCCCCGAGCACGACCGCGCCGACGCCCGCACCGGCCGACACCACGGCGGGCACCAACAGCCGTCCGTTGCCGAACCGGTCTCCGAGGAGTCCCGCCGCCCACCGCCCCCCGGTGGCGAAGGCCTGCTGGGCGAGCAGCGCCGCCGGCACGAGAGCGGCTCCGGCTCCGGTGACCGCCAGGGGGAGGAAGGTCACCACCGTTCCCGAGGCCACCGCGGTCATCGTCAACACCAGGAAGGGGCGACGCAGCGCGCCGGTCCGGAAGGCCCGGAGCAGACCGCCCGCCTCCTGGCCCCGCACCGGGCGGGGCGCGGCCAGGCCGATCGCGGCGAACAGGGAGACGAGCGGCACCAGCCCAGCCGTCAGGAACACCGTCTCGTAGCCGAGGTGCTCGGCCATCCAGACCCCCAGCGGCAGCGCGCCGAGTCCCGCCAGTCCGACGGCGCCGCCGTAGAGGCCGGAGCCCTTGCCCCGCAGCCGTGGTGGCACCAGCTCGGCGACCAGGGCGGCGCAGGCGACCGTCACGATGCCGAAGCCGAGGCCGCGCACGGCTGAGACGGCGAGGACCACATCGATCCGGGAGGACGCGATCAGCAGCAACGCCGGCGCTCCCAGCAGCACGGCACCCGACAACAACAGGGTCCGGTACCCGAACCGGACGAGCAGCCGGGGCATGAAGACCTGCAGGCCGACCGTCGCGAACATGTAGACGCCGGTCGTCGCGCCCGCGAGCGCCTCGGCCGCCCCGTTCGCCGCGGCGAACTGGGGCACCACCGAGAGCAGGAGGTAGAAGCTGGAGAAGACACCGAACGTCGTCGCCAGCAGCAACATCATCTGCCGGCTCCACACGCCGGTGGCCTCGGCTGCGGGTGGCTCGCTCCGCGTCTCCCTGGTGCTCACGTGCCTGACGGTAGCTCGTCCCCTCGTCCGTTCGGCTGGTCCGGGTGGTGTGAGCGCCCCGCGAATGGGTTACTTCGCTTCTAGTCGCACCCGTGTGACCGGCGATACGTTCGACTCACCCGTGCGATGCCGAACACCAACCGGCATCGCGGGACCGACGGCGGGCCGCGGGCAACCGGTCGCCGCCCGCCGACCCGCCGCCATCCGACGGAAGGAAACACCGTGAAGATCGCCGTTCCCCGCGAAGTGAAGAACAACGAGTACCGGGTCGCGCTCACCCCCGCCGGTGTGCTCGAACTCACCGGGCTGGGTCATGACGTGCTGGTGGAGACCGGGGCCGGGCAGGGCTCCGCGATCAGCGACGCCGAGTACCACTCCGCCGGCGCCAAGATCCTCGACACCGCGGAGGACGTGTGGGCCAGCGGTGACCTGGTCCTCAAGGTCAAGGAACCCGTTCCGTCCGAGTACCCGTTGTTGCGGGCCGGCCAGGTGCTCTTCACCTACCTGCACCTGGCCAGCAGCAGGGAACTCACCTCGGCGATGGTGGACAGCGGTGTAACCGGCATCGCCTACGAGACCGTGCAGGCCCCCGACGGCACGTTGCCGCTGCTCGCGCCCATGTCGGAGGTCGCGGGCCGGCTCGCCCCGATGGTGGCTGTCGGGGCCATGCTGCGGCCCGCCGGCGGCCGGGGCGTACTCCCCAGCGGCGTTCCCGGCGTCCCACCCGCGAAGGTGACGGTCATTGGCGCCGGTGTCGCCGGGCTGAGCGCGGCCTCCATCGCGCTCGGGATGCAGGCCGACGTCGAGCTGCTCGACACCAGGGTCGACAGGCTGCGCTCGATCGACCGCGAGTTCCGGGGAAGGCTGCGCACGATCACCTCGAACCGGTACACCCTGGAGCGGTCGGTGCTGTCCGCCGACCTCGTCATCGGCGCCGTGCTGGTGCCGGGCGCGAAGGCCCCGAAACTGGTCGACAACGACCTGGTGGCGCGCATGCGGCCGGGTTCGGTGCTGGTGGACATCTCGATCGACCAGGGTGGTTGTTTCGCTGACTCCCGCCCGACGACGCACGACGAGCCGACCTTCCGGGTGCACGACTCGGTCTTCTACTGCGTGGCCAACATGCCGGGCGCGGTTCCCCACACGTCCACCCACGCGCTGACGAACGTGACGCTGCCGCACGTGCTGGCACTGGCGGAGCACGGCTGGCGGGGGGCGGCGGGGCGGGACCCCGACCTGGCGCACGGGCTGAGCACCCACGAGGGGGCGTTGACGAACCGGCCGGTCGCTGAGGCGCACGGGATGGAGTGGGTCGAGCCGGAGCGCCTGTTGGGCGGGTGACGGAAGGGCGGGGCGCCGAGGCGGCGCCGTACCGGCATCACGCTTGGCACGAGGTCGCGACGCATCGCGGCACAGGGGCGGCCCGCTCAACCGGCCTGGGGGTCACCGGGAGCGGGCCGCCACCGTCAAGTCTAGTCGCTCGGTACGGCTTGTGTTGACCAGGTCGTGGTGTATCCGGAGAAGATCACCCGACTACCAACCTTTAGCCCATCCGAGAGCGCCCGATCGAGTGAACCTCCACCGGAAGACTGAATCATTTTCATCTCGTGGCCGATGACTGCTCAGTGAACGCCTCGGTCGACCCGACAGCTCACCCGTCGCACACCGCGCGGCCCATCCGTCACGGGCGGACGGACGAGGCCGGGCGGCCGCCGGGGGGACGACGTTGGCTGATCGCCTGCCACGACCCCTTCGGCCGGGACCGATCGGTGACCGTGCTGGTCGACGACCAGGACGTACTCCTGGTCGCACCCCCCGGGGCGAGCGCGGTGCTGTCCACCCAGCAGACGCGCTCCCTACGGCGGTCGCTGGACCGCGCCGCCGTCACCACGAGGGACCACGACGGAGATGAACGTGACTGAGAAGGCGCTGCGCCAGGCGGTGATGGAACGCTTGGCGATGCTCGACCGCGCCGCCGAGCATGACGACGAGAACACCCTGCTGCCGCTGGCCCGGGCGGAACTGCGACGCCTGGCCGACGGCTGGCGACTCCTGCTCACCGTGCACCAACCGGCCGACGACGGGCGCTGCCGCGCCTGCCCGGGTGGCTGGCGGCGCCGCCGCTGGCCCTGCAAGGTGTGGCTCATGGCCCACCGTCACCTGATCGGGGACGGGGGTGGGCAACGACCGCGCCGGGGCCCCCTCGGTTCCCTCGGGCGAGGGTCGGCCAGGGGAACGCCGCCGCACCGCATGAGCCCGACCCACGAACCCGAACACCCCCTCCCGGTGACCCCAGCCCCCACCACTCCCGGCGGATCCGGGGCACCGGGACCGCCCTGGCCGGACGACGCGCCCTCCCCCACCGCTCCGGCCTGGCCGGCGAGCGACCAGGAAGCCGCCGAAGCCGCCAGTGCCGAGAGCACGTCCACCTCCCCGGGGCAGGGCCACGTGTTCGCCAGCCCGGTGGGCGGGCACCTCGAGACCGACAGCACCCGCATCCACCGGGCGAACGTGATGGAGCGCCAGTCGCGGCTGATGCGACGCCTCTCACCGAACGGCTGAGAGCGGCTCGCCATCCCCCGGCACGAGGGACACGTGCCCGAGGGCGGTGGCGAGAGCCGTGACCTCCGTCGTCACCGGGCTGACGCACGACGCGGTGCGGCCGGGAACGCCGCCGCACACCGCTCCGCCCGGGACGACGAGCCCCGACTCGGCTGCTCGGGGTGACGGGAACGCCGCCAGGACGGGCCCCGGCGGCGCCCCTCGAGCACCCGCCCGACCGCACCCGCTCGGCACCCGGCGGGTTCACTCCTCGACACCGCCCCGGCACGGTCGGTACTCCCACCGGCCCCCACCCGGCCCGGTACCCACGACCGCCCACCGGGGAACCGCCCCGTACGGCAGGATGAGCGCGTTCAGCCGCGCGGCGACGAGGAGGAATCCGTGCACGACGGCACAGGCCGGATCGTTGTGCAGGGCCTGACGAAACAGTTCGGTCCTGTCACGGCGGTGCAGAACCTCGACTTCACCGTGGAGCCCGGCTCGGTCACCGGGTTCCTTGGCCCCAACGGGTCCGGGAAGACGACCACCCTGCGGATGCTGTTGGGACTGGTGACACCCACCGCGGGCGTCGCCACCATCAACGGGCTCCGCTTCGACGACATCACCAACCCCGCCCGAGTGGTCGGCGCGGTCCTCGAGGCCCAGAGCTTCCACCCCACCCGAAACGCGCGGAACCACCTGCGCTGCTACGCGGCGGCGATCGGGCTGCCCGACTCGGCCGCCGACCGGGCCCTGGACCAGGTGGGGCTCGGGGTCGCGGCCCGGCGCGGCGTCCGGGGGTTCTCCCTCGGCATGCGGCAACGCCTGGCGCTGGCCACCGCGCTGCTCGGTGACCCGCAGGTCCTCGTCCTCGACGAGCCGGCGAACGGTCTCGACCCGGAGGGCATCGCCTGGCTGCGTGGATTCATGCGGTCCTTCGCCGCCGCCGGCAGGACCGTGCTCGTCTCCAGCCACCAACTCCGCGAGGTCGAACAGACCGTCGACAAGCTCATCATCGTCAGCCGCGGTCAGACCGTCTACTACGGCGGCCTCGACGACCTGCGGGCCACCCGTCCCAGCCGCGTGCTGGTCAGGGCGGACGACCCCAACAAGCTGGTGGAGGCGCTTCGGGCCGCCAACCTGACCAACCTGGAGACCACCCCGGACGGGACCCTCGCCGTGATGGGCGGCGCCGATCCGAGGCGGGTCGCCGACATCGCCCGCGACGCCGGGGTGGCCGTCTACGGGATCCAGGAGGACAAGGCGGACCTCGAGGAGATCTTCTTCCAGCTCACCAGCGGCCAGTACGGCGGCGCGCAACAGAACCTCTACACCCAGCAGCCACCAGGACCGGGCCAACCCGGCGGGTTCGGCGGTCCCCCGCCGCCGGCCGGGTACCAGCAGCCCCCGGGCTACCAGCAGCCCCCGGCCGGCTACCAGCCGCCACCCGGGTACCAGCAGCCGCCACCGGGGTACCAGCAGCCACCGGCCGGCTACTCACCACCACCCGGCTACCAGCCACCGGGGTACCAACCGCCCCCCGGCTACCAGTCACCCCCCACCGGTGACCAGGCTCGCCCGGAACAGCAACCGCCCGGCGGGGACCCCTCCGAGGGCAACCAGGGAGGAAACGCCTGATGGGCCGGCTCATCACCTCCGAGTTCCGCAAGATCCTCACGGTGAACCTGTGGTGGGCACTGCTCATTCCCGCCGCGCTGTTCACCTTCTTCCTCGCCTGGTTCGGCGGCGCCGTGGGTTCCTTCGCGGGCAGCGCGGCCGAGTTCGGCGGCGACTCCGTTCCGATCGCCGGGCTGATGTACGCGGCGGGCTTCAACCTGGCCACGGTCTTCGGCGCGATCTTCGGCGGTCTGTCGATGTCCGGTGAACTGCGGCACAAGACCATCACCACCACGTTCCTGACCGCCGACTCCCGGGCCGCCGTGCTCGGGGCGAAGCTCGTCAGCTGTGCCGCGGTCGGCGCGTTCTACGGTGTGGTCTGCGCGATCACGGGTTCCCTCGGCGCCTTCGTCGGTTACGGTGACGGCTTCCCCGCGGTGGGTGACTGGCTGCTGCTGTGCCTGGTCAGCATCGTCCTGATGGTGCTCTGGACGTTGTTGGGCGTGGGTTTCGGCGCGCTCGTCGGCAACCAGGTCGGGGTCGTCCTCATCATCCCGATCTACACGCTCCTCGGTGAGACCATCCTGGTCAGCCTGTTCTCCGAGATGGGTGGGAGCGCGGTCAGCCCGTACCTGCCGAACGGTTCCGGCAGTTTCGCCCTGCTCGGCCTGGCGATGGCCCAGCTGTTCTCCGTGGTCAGCACCCATGCGGGGACCGCGGACATCCCGCCGGAGGTGCGCGGCGACCTGGAAGCGGCCGGCGTCAGCGGGCAGTTCAACGACTGGTGGCTCAGCGGCCTGGCCTTCCTCGGGTGGGCGGCGCTGTTCGTCCTGCTCGGGTGGCTGCTCAACCAGAAGCGCGACGTCACCTGACGAGCGCGAGCCGCCGGCCCCACGACGGGGGCCGGCGGCTCTCCCCGGCTCCCGCCTGGCGGCTCGTCCGCCCCGGCCGACCTGACGGCCCCAGTCCGCGCGGACGTGGGCCCCTGCCACACCTGTCGGCGGCACCCACCCACCCGCCCGCGGGTTCCTCCTGCTGGACCGCCGGGCAGGGGTGCTGGCGCCGCACCGGCCGGTCGGACGTCGACGCCCCTCGGCGCACAGCGGGTGCGCCGCGCTGGGAAAGGCCTAGCCTGACCACGTGCCTGACAGCTCTTCCCCGAGTCCCGACGCCAGACCGGGCTCCAACTCCTCCGGCCCCGGTTCCGCCCGTTCCGCCCCGGAGGACGCCACCGGCCCGGCGCGTTCCACAGACGAGCCCTCCCCCGCCGTGCCGGCGGCCGGCTGGGTGCGGCGTCTCGCCTCGGCGAGCTGGCGCCACCGCGGGACCGTCCTGCTGGCCTTCGGGGCTTCGGTGCTCGGGGTTGGTCTCGAGGCGGCCGCGCCGCTGCTCACCAGGGTCGTCGTGGACCGAGCCGTGGACGGGAGCACCGAGGGGATCGGCCTGCTGGTGGGTCTCCTCTTCGTCCTGGCCCTGGTCCGTTTCGGGATGGCGTTCGTCCGGCGCTACGAGGCGGGACGCCTCTCGGTCGACGTCCAGCACGACCTGCGCCAGGCCGTATTCGCCGCGGTCAGCCGCTTCGACGGGGGCAAGCAGGACACGATGCGCACCGGCCAGGTCGTGTCCCGCGCGATCAGCGACCTCCAGGTCATCCAGACGCTGCTGGCGATGGCGCCCTTCTCCGCCGGCAGCGCCGTCCTCGCGCTGTTCTCACTGGTCGCCATGTTCTGGCTGTCGGCACCGCTGACGCTGATCGCGTTGGTGGTGTTGCCGCTGGCCGCGCTGACCGCGATGCGCAGCCGGCTCGTCCTCTACCCCGCGACGTGGGCCGCGCAGCAACGGGCGGGCGAGGTGGCCGGTCACGTCGAGGAGGCCGTGACCGGTGTGCGGGTGGTGAAGGGCTTCGGCCAGGAGGAACGGGAGGTCGGGCGACTGGAGGACAGCGCGAGGAAGCTGTTCGGCGAGCGGCTGCGGGCGGCGCGCCTCACCGCGTGGCCCAGCTCCCTGCTGGCCGCGCTGCCCGTCGCCGGCCAGGTGGGGGTGCTCGGTCTCGGTGGCTGGTTGGCACTGCGGGGCGAGATCAGCCTCGGCACCTTCCTCGCCTTCGCCACCTACGTCGCCATGCTCGTCGGTCCGGCCCGCATGCTCACCAACATGGTGGTCAGCGCGCAGTTGGCCAGGGCCAGCGCGGAACGGGTCAACGAACTGATCGACTCCCAGCCCGAGGTGCGGGAGGCCGAGGGAGCCGTGGCACTGCCGGAGGGACCGCTGGCCGTGGAGCTGCGCGGCGTCGGGTTCGGCTACGTCCGGCGGGAGCGGGTGCTCGACGACGTGAGCCTGCGGGTGGCACCGGGCGAGACGGTGGCCCTGGTCGGGGCCGCGGGCTCCGGCAAGTCCACGGTCGCCCTGCTGCTCCCCCGCTTCTACGACGTCCACACCGGGTCGGTCCGGGTCGGCGGCCAGGACGCCCCCGTCGACGTCCGTGACCTGCGGCTGGACTCCCTGCGCGGAGCGGTCGGGGTCGCGTTCGAGGAAGCCTTCCTCTTCTCCGACACCGTGCGCGCCAACATCGCCTACGGCCGGCCGGAGGCGACGGAGGAGGAGATCAGGGCGGCGGCCGCGGCGGCGGAGGCCACCGAGTTCATCGACCGGCTCCCCGAAGGGTACGACACGGTGGTCGGCGAACGGGGCATGTCGCTCTCGGGGGGGCAGCGGCAACGGATCGCCCTGGCCAGGGCCCTGCTCACCGACCCGAGGGTCCTGGTGTTGGACGACGCGACGTCGGCCGTGGACCCCGTCACGGAGGCCGCGATCCACGCCACGCTCCGCTCGATCACCCGGGGGCGCACCACCCTGCTCGTGGCGCACCGACGTTCCACGCTCTCCCTCGCGGACCGCATCGCGGTCCTGGACCGGGGCAGGGTCGTCGACGTCGGCACCGAATCCGAACTGAACCAGCGGTGCCCGTTGTTCCGCCGACTCCTCGCCGGCCCTGGCGAGGAGATCGAGGGCGCGGGCGACGACGGGGACGAGCCGGAGGGCGGGCCGGGAACGGTGCCTCGGGGCCGGGACCTGTGGCCGGCGGTCACCGACGAGGACGGGACGACGAGCCGCCCGGCGCTGGAAGCCGACCCGGATCTGGCCGCCCGGGTGGCCGCGCTCCCGCCGGCGAGGGACGTGCCCGACCTCCGGGGTGTGGACGCCAGCGCCCCCGACCCGGAGTTCCGGTTCCGCCGTCAACTCCGCGTCGTCAGGTGGCCGCTGGCACTGGCCGTGGTCGCGGTCGCCCTTGACGCCCTCACCGGGCTCGCGCTCCCCACGCTGGTCCGGCACGGCGTGGACTCGGGCGTCGGGCAGGGTGACGGTGGCGCGCTGCTCGTGGCGACGGCCGCCGGCGCCGCCGTGGTCGTGGTGTCGTTGCTGGCGGTCGCCCTCCAGACCGTGGTGGCCGCCAGGGCCGGGGAGACCCTGCTGTACCTGTTGCGCGTCCGCAGCTTCTCGCACCTCCAACGGCTGGGGCTCGACTTCTACGAACGCGAGCTGGCCGGGCGGATCATGACGCGGATGACCACCGACGTCGACGCGCTGTCCACCTTCCTCCAGACCGGGTTGGCGACCGCGGTGGTGAGCCTGTTCACCCTCATCGGGATCACGGTCGCGCTCCTGCTGACCGACCTGTCGCTCGCCGTGGTCGCGCTGCTGCCCGTCCCGGTGCTGGTCCTGGCGACCCTGGTGTTCCGCCGCCTGTCCTCGGCCGCGTACTCCGAGGCGCGGGAACGGATCAGCGCGGTCAACGCGGACTTCCAGGAGAACCTGTCCGGCGTCCGCGTCGCCCAGTCCTTCACCCGCGAGAAGCGGTCCGCCGCGGTGTTCGCGAGCCGCAGCGACGCCTACCGCAGGTCGCGGTTGCGCGCCCAGCGCTACATCGCCACCTACTTCCCGTTCATCGCGTTGCTCTCCGAGCTCGCCCAGGCCGCGGTCCTCGCCGTGGGCGCCTTCCGCGTCGCCGACGGCGGCCTGTCCCCCGGCGTGCTACTGGCCTTCAGCCTCTACCTGCGGCTCTTCTTCTCGCCCATCCAGCAGTTGTCCACCGTGTTCGACGGGTACCAGCAGGCCAGGGTCGGCCTGCGCCGGATCGGCGGGCTGCTGCGCACCCCGACGTCGATCGTGCCGGCCGCCGAGCCGGTGCCGGTGCCGGGCCGACTGACCGGGCTGGTCGAGTTCAGCGACGTCAGCTTCACCTACCCGGGGGCCTCGACCGCCGCGTTGTCCGAGGTCTCGCTCCGGGTGGCACCCGGCGAGACCGTCGCACTGGTCGGCGCCACCGGTGCCGGCAAGTCGACCCTCGTGAAGCTGCTCGCCCGGTTCTACGAACCGCAGGAGGGGAGCGTGCTGGTCGACGGCGTGGACGTCCGCGACTACGACCTGGCGGGGTTCCGCGGTCGACTCGGCGTGGTGCCCCAGGAGGCGCACCTGTTCTCCGGCGACGTGGCCGACAACATCCGCTACGGACGTCCGACGGCCAGCCGCGCGGAGGTGGAACGCGCGACGGCGGCGGTCGGCGCCACCGCGATGGTGGGCAGCCTGCCCTCGGGGTTCCACCAGCCCGTCGGTGAGCGGGGCAACCAGCTGTCAGCGGGTCAACGGCAACTCGTCGGTCTGGCCAGAACGGAACTGGTCGACCCCGACATCCTGCTGCTCGACGAGGCGACGGCCGCGCTCGATCCGGCCACCGAGGGGGCCGTGCTGGCCGCCAGTGGCCACGTGTCCGCCGGCCGGACCACCTTCGTGGTGGCCCACCGGCTTGGCACCGCGGCCAGAGCGGACCGGATCGTCGTCCTCGACGCCGGCCGCATCGTCGAGGTCGGCCCGCACCAGGAACTGCTGGAGCGCCGCGGCTACTACTACCGACTGTGGTCAGCCACGAGTAACCTGGGTGACAGTATCGATTCAGTGATCGATCAGGAACGCCATCTGGCCGGCTGACCCCGTGGTCTCGTCACAACCGTTCGCCGCGAAGGATTAGCCTAGAAATAGTGTCTGTAACCCCGAGCAGATGGATCGAGGCGAACGGGAGCCGTGTCCAGCAGCAGTCCTGCGTCACAGTTCGGCCCTAACGAGTGGTTGGTCGAGGAGATGTACGAGCAGTTCCTCACCAACCCGTCATCAGTTGACCCCGCCTGGCACGATTTCTTCGCCGACTACAAGCCAACGCAGAACAGCGGCGCCCAGGGCGAAACAGGGACGACCGACGGCACGTCGAGCACGCTGACCAGCAAGAACTCCAGCGCCGCCCCGGCACCCAAGGGTGGCTCCGCCACCGCTGGCGCCAGCGGCGACCACCCACGCAACGGCAAGAAGACAGTGCAGCAGACCACGAAGAGCAGCAACGACGCGGCCGGGTCGGCCGCCCCCGCCAGGAGCACGGCCCGTCCGGCCGCGAAGCCCTCCCCGAAGGACGCGGCGAGCGCCGCTCCCGCGAAGCCCGCGAAGAAGGAGGAGGAGCGCAGGACGCTGCGGGGCGCCGCCGCCGCGATCGCCAAGAACATGCAGCAGTCGCTGACGGTGCCCACCGCCACCAGCGTGCGAGCCGTGCCGGCGAAGCTGCTCGCGGACAACCGCATCGTCATCAACAACCACCTGAAGCGGTCCCGTGGCGGCAAGGTCTCCTTCACCCACCTGATCGGGTACGCGCTCGTTCGGGCGCTCGAGAGCTTCCCGAACATGAACCGCTACTTCGCCGAGATCGACGGCAAGCCGCACGTGGTGACGCCGGAGCACGTGAACCTGGGCCTGGCGATCGACCTGCCCGGCAAGGACGGCTCCCGCTCCCTCGTGGTCGCGTCGATCAAGAACTGCGAGGGCACGAACTTCCTCCAGTTCTGGCAGGCCTACGAGGAACTGATCCGCAAGGCCCGGACCGGCTCGCTCAAGGCTGATGACTTCGCCGGGACCACGATCTCGCTGACCAACCCGGGCACGATCGGCACCAACCACTCGGTGCCCCGACTCACCGCCGGACAGGGCGCCATCATCGGGGTGGGCGCCATGGAGTACCCGGCGGAGTTCCAGGGCAGCAGCAGCAAGGCCCTCGTCGACCTGGGCATCGGCAAGATCATCACGCTGACCTCCACCTACGACCACCGGATCATCCAGGGCGCCGAGTCCGGGGACTTCCTGCGCCGGGTGCACCAGCTGCTGCTGGGCGAGGACGGCTTCTACGACGACATCTTCACCGCGCTCCGACTGCCCTACGAGCCGGTCCGCTGGGTCAGCGACATCCCGGAAGGCTCGGTCGACAAGACGGCCCGGGTGCTGGAACTGATCCACGCCTACCGGACGCGCGGCCACCTGATGGCCAACACGGATCCGTTGAACTACCGGCAACGCAAGCACCCCGACCTGGACATCCTGTCCCACGGGCTCACGCTGTGGGACCTGGACCGGGAGTTCGCCGTCGGCGGCTTCGCCGGCAAGGAGCGGATGAAGCTGCGGGACGTCCTCGGCGTGCTGCGCGACTCCTACTGCCGCACCGTCGGCGTGGAGTACATGCACATCCTGGAGCCCGACGAGCGCGACTGGCTGGAGAAGCGCGTCGAGGTCCCCCACACCAAGCCGGACCCCGCCGAGCAGAAGTACATCCTGTCCAAGCTCAACGCCGCCGAGGCGTTCGAGACGTTCCTGCAGACCAAGTACGTCGGGCAGAAGCGGTTCTCGCTGGAGGGCAGCGAGACGACCATCCCGCTGCTGGACACGGTCCTGGACACGGCCGCCGAGCACGAGCTGGACGAGGTCGTCATCGGCATGCCGCACCGAGGCCGGCTCAACGTGCTGGCCAACGTCGTCGGCAAGCCCATCGCCCAGATCTTCCGGGAGTTCGAGGGCAACCTCGACCCGGGGCAGGCCCACGGTTCCGGCGACGTGAAGTACCACCTCGGCGCCGAGGGCAAGTACTTCCGGATGTTCGGCGACGGTGAGACCACCGTGTCCCTCACCTCCAACCCCTCCCACCTGGAAGCGGTCAACCCGGTGCTCGAGGGCATCGTCCGGGCGAAGCAGGACCGCATCGACAAGGGCGAGCAGGGCTTCACCGTGCTGCCCGTACTGCTGCACGGCGACGCCGCGTTCGCCGGCCAGGGTGTGGTGGCCGAGACGCTGAACCTGTCGCTGCTGCGCGGCTACCGCACCGGCGGCACCGTGCACCTCATCATCAACAACCAGGTCGGGTTCACCACCGCCCCGGAGCACTCGCGGTCGAGCAAGTACTCCACCGACGTCGCCAAGATGATCGGCGCACCGGTCTTCCACGTCAACGGTGACGACCCCGAGGCGTGCGTCTGGGTCGCCCGGCTCGCCGTCGAGTACCGGCAGGCCTTCGGCAAGGACGTCGTCATCGACATGCTCTGCTACCGCCGGCGCGGGCACAACGAGGGCGACGACCCGTCGATGACCCAGCCGAAGATGTACGACGTCATCGACACCATGCGCAGCGTCCGCAAGACCTACACGGAGTCCCTGATCGGCCGGGGCGACATCTCCGTCGAGGACGCCGAGAAGGCCCTGCGGGACTACGCCAGCCAGCTCGAGTACGTCTTCAACGAGGTGCGTGAGCTGGAGAAGCACCCACCGGCGCCCAGCCCCTCCGTGGAGTCCGAGCAGGTCGTGCCGACCAAGCTCGACACCGGTGTGCCGGAGGAGGTCGTCCGCCGGATCGCCGACGCCCACGTCAACCTGCCCGACGGCTTCACACCGCACCCCCGCGTCAAGCCGGTGTTGGAGCGGCGGGAGAAGATGAGCCGCGAGGGCAACGTCGACTGGGCCTTCGCCGAACTGCTCGCGTTCGGCTCGCTGACGATCGAGGGTCGCGACGTCCGGCTCGCCGGGCAGGACTCCCGGCGCGGCACCTTCGTGCAGCGGCACGCCGTCGTGATCGACCGGAAGACCGGCAACGAGTACACGCCGCTCCAGAACCTCGCCGAGGACCAGGGGCGCTTCATGGTGTACGACTCGGCGCTGTCGGAGTTCGCCGCGCTCGGCTTCGAGTACGGCTACTCCGTGGCCAACCCGGACGCCCTCGTGCTCTGGGAGGCCCAGTTCGGTGACTTCGTCAACGGCGCGCAGTCCATCATCGACGAGTTCATCTCCTCCGGTGAGGCCAAGTGGGGCCAGCGCGCCGACGTCGTGCTGCTGCTCCCCCACGGCCATGAGGGCCAGGGGCCGGACCACACCTCGGGTCGCATCGAGCGGTTCCTGCAACTGTGCGCGGAGGGGTCGATGACGGTGTCGATGCCGTCGACACCCGCGAACTACTTCCACCTGCTGCGTCGGCACGCCCTCGACGGCGTGAACCGCCCCCTGGTGGTGTTCACCCCCAAGCAGCTGCTGCGGCTCAAGGCCGCGGTCAGCCCCGTGTCCGACTTCACCGGCGGGAAGTTCCAGTCGGTGCTGGACGACCCGACGGTGAGCGACCCGAACGCGGTCCGCAGGCTGCTGCTGTGCAGCGGGAAGATCTCCTACGAGCTGCACAACGAGCGGGTCAAGCGCGGAGTGGACGACACGGCGATCGTGCGTCTTGAGCAGTTCTACCCGGTGCCCAAGCGGAAGCTGGCGGCGATGCTGGAGCGTTACCCGAACGCCACCGACGTCCGTTGGGTGCAGGAGGAACCGGCTAACCAGGGCGCGTGGCCGTTCCTGGGCCTGCACCTCCCGGACCTGCTGCCCGAGCGCCTCCGGGGCCTGCGGCGCGTGTCGCGGCGGGCCATGGCCGCCCCGTCCTCGGGGTCGCCGAAGGTGCACGAGGTCGAGCAGGCCGAGATCATGGCCTCGGCCTTCGGCGACTGACTCGCTGACGGGCACTGCTGAGTGACCGGGACGGGCGGTCGGATCGTGTGATCCGACCGCCCGTCCCCGTCAGTGGCTCCGGGGTGCCAGTGCCCGCGACTGGCTTCCCGGCGGCCACTTCTAACACTCAGCGCCTTGTCTCGGACTTCATGCGCAGCCCCCGGGAGACCGTTGACTTGTCCTTCAGCCGGCGCGGACGAACGCCGGATGCAGCACCAACGGGCAGGCCCCGAGTTGGAGGCCCGATGCCTCGTCCAGCACGGCCGACTCGCCCCGTACATGAAGGACACGTCCCAGTCCTCACCCGGCCACCACGCACCGATCTGAAACGTACTTCGACGGCGACCCCATGCTGCTACTGTGCTATTTGGCCTGGCGGTGACGCCGAGGGTCTGACGCCGAGGGTCTGGTGCCGAGGGTCTGACGCGAGGGGGCGTGCGGGCCAGCGAGGCCCGAGCAGCCTCGGGCGCCCGCACAGTGTGCTGTTGGTTGAAGTTCTCCTGGGGAGGAACCGCCGTGAGCGGCAGCTACGAAGTGGCCCCGGAGCCCTGCCTCGGGCCACCGCGGATTTCAAGGTCGCACGGGACGTAATCGCGGACTTGGAAGTTAAGGGAGCCTCCATCGCAGCGGAACACTCGACGCGCGGCGACGACGGCGTGAGCATGACCTCAGGAGAGCAGCTCGCTCGACTGGGCAGGGATCCAGGCGAAGGATCACTCGTCATGACCGCGGCCAAGCTCCGTGATGAGCTTGACAACACCATCTTTGCTTTCGAGCACATGCTTCGGGAATACCTGGAGCTTGAGCAGTCCTCCACCCTGCCTGAATACGACGGTGAGGTCAGCCAAATCAGCCTTCCTCCCGATTACTGAAACCTACAGGACCTGAACAACGGTCGTCGATTCGGCGGCTATTACGTCGCCATCTGAGGCAAGGAGCACTTTTCAGTGCAGAAGCACAATCGGCGTTTCGCGGGAACACTACTCCTGGCGACCACCTTGGTTCTCGCCTCCTGCTCCGCTGAGAACGAGCCGGAGCTACATCCCACTAGCGCTGCTGCCGAAGACACTGCCGCTTCGGCCGTTCCCGAGGAGCCGACACGGGAATCTGAGCTGCTCGCCCCCCTGTCTCGAGCCCACTTGACGCGACCAACATCGAGGCATGCAATCTGATTTACGCCCAGTCGGCCATCACCCTAGGGTATGACGCAGATTCAGCGAAGATGATTTCTAAAGAAATCTGCCTATGGAATTCCAATGAGAACACTGGCGCCACAGTCTCCCTCCGCACGAACATCGGCGAGGGCGGATTATCCGCGATCTACGAGATCCGCGACACTTTCGCAGTCTTCGACGAAATGACTGTCGGGAACCATCCTGCGGTACACGCCCACACCATCGAGGACGAATCGCGATGCGTGCTGTACACGGGCATCGCCGATGATCAGTACTTGTCAACCGACTTCATCCGAAACACTCTTGACAGTTTCGATTCATGTCAGGCCGCGATCGAATTTGCCAAGGCAGCGATCGCAGAGCTGCCAGCTGCTTCCTAAGGGGGCGCCATACATCCCGAAGCCACACCGCATGCCTTCGCGGGAAAGAACGCCAAAAAGCTCCGTCAGGACACATGGACCAGACTCAAGAGCTCTCCTACCTATTAGGAGCGGTTGGCAGCGGTGAACAGTAGCCGCTCAGCTGACGACTACCAGGCCATCTAAGGATCTGATTGCGATTATTAACCGTAAGATCAGCACAGCCCTGCTTCTTCCTGCAATGCTGGTGGCGACCGCCTGTTCCAGTGAAGGATCAGGGACTCCAGGTACGACAGGTCAATCGACTGTCACACAGAGCTTGTCGACGGTGAACACTTCCGAGACCGAGGATGGGCCAGGCTCTGGCGCCCCAACCGTGGCCGATCCTCTAGACGTGTCGGCTGTGGCTCCCTGCGACCTGATCCCGGACTCTGCTGCCGAACAAGCCGGACTCGACTCCGCGAGCAAACGGCTACGCCCTAACCACCGCGATCCCAACGCCCCTGAAGAAATGTGCCGCTGGGATTTCAACAACATGGAATACAGCTCGATCTCGGCTATAGCCAATATCGACCGAGGGGGCCTGTCCTCGGTATATGCCACCTCCTCGGGCAGGACGGTGTTCGAGCCTATGAGCATCGCGGGTTACCCCGCAGTACACGTGAACGACTCGTCTAACTCCGCCCGATGCCCCTTGTTCCTCGGTGTCGCCGACGACCAGACCATCCTCTTCGATACCCAGCTGAGCGCGAGCGCGACTGAGGACGCGTGCGAGATGGCAGTGCGGGTCGTCGAAGCAGCCGTCGCCGAGCTTGCCTCCGCATCCCAGGAGTAACGAGCATGCAACTCGAAACCACCTGCGAGTACTTCGGCGGCAAAAACGTCAACACCTGAACACAAAACTGAACGGAACGGGACACGGCGGCAACTCGTCCGATGCCTATACGTCATGGAGCACCGTAGCGACGAGTTTCGGACCTCGCCGAATACATCAAAGGAGGCGATGACACGAGCGGCTGGCGCGCGTCAGGGCGAAGCAGCCGACACCTCAAGGGCCGCCACCCTGCCACTAGTCACCTACACCGAGCAGGCGAAGGACCAGGCACGCGCTATCGGTCAGAGCACCTTCACGCAGGGAACTCACCGCACCTCCGCCGTCCTAACGTCCCCAAAGGGCAGGACGAGCCTCAGCTGGAGGGGTTCGAGGTCACCCTCCCCTCGTTACCGTTTTCGTAGTTCCTGATCAAGGAGTCGTGGTCGCCAGGCCCGGCATGACTGACGCCCCCAGTCGAACGCATGATCTGGAGGGTGGTGTCACCAGGCCTGGTGGCATCGAGGGACCGCTGATAGGGACACGGCCACCGATCGGGTAGGTCTCGATGCCCCTATTGTTCGTCAAGCAGCGTGCCGTGCTGGTGCAGCCGGTGGCTCGGGCGAGGTGATGATTCGGTAGAGCTCGCGGGCGATATAGCGTTTGAGGCACCGGACGGCCTCGCGTTTGGTCTTGCCCTCGCGGACACGCCGGTCGATGTAGTCGCGGGTGCGTCGATCCCAGCGCAGGCGGACCAGCACGATGCTGCGCAGCGCGGAGTTCGCTTGGCGGTCGCCACCGCGGTTGAGCCGGTGGCGTTGCGTCCTTCCTGAGGATGCTTCCACCGGGCTGACACCGCACAGCGCGGCGAACGACGCTTCGCTTCGCAAGCGTTCGGGGTTGTCGCCGGCCGCGATGAGGAGGGTCGCGGCCGTGTCAGGCCCGACTCCGTAGGTGTCGAGCATGGCGGGGTTGTGGCGGGCCAGGACAGCGGCGGTCTGCGCGTTGAGGTCGGCGATCTCCTGGCTAAGCCGGTCGATCCGGGCGGCGAGCAGACGCAGGGTGTACCGAGCCGCGGTAGCACTGTCGGATGGCGTGGCGGGCGTCCATGCGATGCACCGCTGCACGAGCTTGGCGGTGCTGAGATCGCGCAATTCGTCGCGCAGCGCAGGGTCGGCCGAGACCAGGACGGCCTTGAGCTGGTTGATGGCCTGGGTCCGGGACTTGAGGGCCGAGATCTTCGCCACCTTGAACATGCGCAGCATTTCCAGTGGCCCCTGCCCTCCCTTGGCCAACGCGCTGGCCTGCCCGTTCAGCACGGAGCGGGCTGCGGACTCGGCGTCGAGAGCGTCGTTCTTGCCGCGCCGCCGGCGGTTGGCCTTGTCAGGCTGGTTGACCTCGAACACGTCGATGTCAGCGGGCGCCAGGTGGCGGGCAAGCGCGGCTCCGTAGGAGCCCGTGCACTCCACGCCCGCGCGCCGAACGACGCCGAATCCGCGTGCCCACTTCACCAGAGCTTGATACCCGGCTCGCGTGGTCGGAAATGCTTTGCTGGCCAGCAAAACGCCCAGCGCCGTGACGACCGCGGCGACGTGGAAGTCCTTGTGGGTGTCGACTCCCACGACCACCTCCTCGCCGTCGCGAGCCTGGGACTGGGAGGAAGGACGAAGGGTACTCGGCACGGTCTGCTGGCTCCTGCTCTGATCGAAACGCCGGTGGCTGGCCGACGCCAAGCTGATCAGGCGGTCAGGACTGTGAAGATGCGCAGTGCGGCAAAGCCCCTATCGGGACACGCCCCACCAGCCCGGCGGCAGCAAGCACCGCCCCGGACCGAGGCCGACGGATCGAGACAAAGACACACCGGTCAGTCGTAACGCGGGTCAGGCCACGGCCCGGGGCGGCACCCCTTGATCATCACAGTCGTAACGTGGGTGCCGGCCGTCGATGCCCAACCGGCGACCACCCGCGACGGACGAAAGACAGTACGGATGACCAGCGGTTACCAGGTGTTCCTCGGCCTGGACGTCGGGAAGGGCGAACACCACTGCGTCGGCCTGGCCCCGGTGGGGAAGGGTTGCACGACGGACCGTTGCCCAACAGCGAACCGACGTTGCGGGCGATGTTCGACAAGCTCGCCAAGCACGGAACGCTGCTGGTCGTGGTCGACCAACCCGCCGCGATCGGCGCCCTGCCGATCGCGGTAACCCGTGCCTGCGGCCACGAAGTGGCCTATCTGCCCGGCCTGGCCATGCGCCGCATCGCAGACCTCTACCCCGGACGCGCGAAAACCGACGCTCGGGACGCGTTCGTCATCGCCGATGCCGCCCGCTCGCTGCCGCACACGCTGCGTCGGGTCGACGTCGGCGACGACGCCCTGGCCGAGCTGGACGTGCTGGTCGGGTTCGACGACGACCTGACTGGTGAGGCCACCCGGATCGGCAACCGCATCCGCGGCCTGCTCACCGGCGTCCACCCCGCCCTGGAACGCGCGATCGGCCCGAGAAACGGCCACCCGGCGGTGATGGAGATCCTGTCCCGCTGCGGCGGCCCCACCGGCATTGCCACAGCAGGCCGGCGCAAACTCTCACCGCGATCGCCACCGCGCATCCGCCCCGGATGGGCGACACACTGGTCACCGCGATCCTGGCCGCACTGGACGAGCAGACCGTCCGTCGTCCCAGGCACGACTGCGGCGGACACCGCCCTGCCGCGCCTGGCCGACAGTCTGACAAGCGTTCTCCTGCAATGCGAACAGGTCGCCACCGAGGTCGAGGGGATCCTCGATGCGCAACCTCGTGCCGGGGTCCTGACCTCCATGCCCGGCGTCGGGGTCGGGACCGCAGCCCGCATCCTGCTGGGGATCGGCGACGCCACCGGATTCACGTCCTCCGGCCACCTGGCCGCCTACGCCGGTTTCGCCCCCGTCACCCGCAGCTCCGGCTCCTCCATCAAGGGCGAACACCCCGCCCGCCGCCGGCAACCGCGAACTCAAACGGGCGTTCTTCCTCGCCGCGTTCGCGGCCTTGTCCGACACCACCAGCAGGGCCTATTACCAACGAAAACGCGACGAATGGAAGTAACACAATGCCGCGCTGATCTGCCTGGCCCGACGCCGCTGCGATGTCCTGTTCGCCATGCTCCGCAACAAGATCCGCTACCGGCACCCCGAGACCACTCCCACCCCGCCTGCGGCTTGACAACCACATAGGAACACCCCCACTTCCGAGACGGGTGTGCAGTGGCCGGGCGAGGCGGGACGCGTTCCGTTCAGCGCCACCGCACCATCCGCCGCAGGCGTAGGGAGGATCTGGTCGCCGGCACGGGCCCACACTGGTACCTGGTGGGCCGGCTCCCCCACCTGCGCGATAACAGACACCATCCCCTCCCAAAGGCCCGTTACCTGATCGTGTCCTTCGCACACGGGAACCCAGGGACCTCCACTCGCGTCATACATCCTGCGGAGGCTCCGCCCGGGTCCTCCCACAGGACTGCGGCAGCTTGGTCGGTTTCCCCCTGTCGGGACCGGCGACGCTGCTACGGTGCTGTTTGACCCGGCGGTGTCGCCGAGGGCCTGACGCAAGGGGGCGTGCGGGCCAGCGAGGCCCGAGCAGCCTCGGGCGCCCGCACAGTGTGCTGTTGGTTGAAGATCTCCTGGGGAGGAACCGCCGTGAGCGGCAGCTACGAAGTGGACCCCGAGGCCCTGCCTCGGGCCATCGCGGAACTTGAGGAAGCACGAGAATCCGTGCTCGACCTTCAGGCCGTCGCTACCAACATCGGGAGCCAACCGCCGACACGGGGCGATGATCAGATCAGCTTGAACGCTGGCGAGCAGTTCGCGCTGCTTGCCGAGTCGCCGCAGTCTGGCTCGCTCGGGCTCACCGCACAGGAACTCGTGACCCGGTTGGAGGAGACGATCGAGGCCTTCAAGGAGATGCTGCGCGAGTATCTCGAACTTGATGCGGCCGCGACTCTGCCAGAGTATGACGGCGACGTGACTCGGTTCGAGAGCTCTCCCACCTATCAGGAGCGGTTGGCAGCGGCGAACAGTCGCCGCTCAGCTGACGGCTACCAGGCCATTTAAGGATCTGATCGTGATTTCGAACCGAAAGATCAGCGCAGCCCTACTTGTTCCCGCAATGCTGGTGTCGGCTTCTTGTTCCAGTGAAGGATCAGGGACTCCAGGTACGACAAGTCAATCGATTGACACACAGAGCTCGTCGACGGTGAACACTTCCGAGACCGAGGATGAGCCGGGCTCTGGCGCCCCGACTGTGGCCGATCCTCTAGACGTGTCGGCTGTGGCTCCCTGCGACCTGATTCCGGACTCTGCTGCCGAGCAAGCCGGACTCGACTCCGCGAGCAAACGGCTACGCCCTAACCACCGCGATCCCAACGCCCCTGAGGAGATGTGCCGTTGGGATTTCAACAACATGGAATACAGCTCGATCTCGGCTATAGCCAATATCGACCAAGGGGGCCTGTCCTCGGTATATGCCACCTCCTCGGGCAGGACGGTGTTCGAGCCTATGAGCATCGCGGGTTACCCCGCAGTACACGTGAACGACTCGTCTAACTCCGCCCGATGCCCCTTGTTCCTTGGTGTCTCCGACGATCAGACCATTCTCTACGATACCCAGCTGAGTGCGAGCGCGACTGAGGACGCGTGTGAGATGGCAGTGCGGGTCGTCGAAGCAGCCGTCGCCGAGCTTCCCTCCGCATCCCAGGAGTAACGAGCATGCAACTCGAAACCACCTGCGCATATTTTGGCGGCAAGAACGCCAAACAGCTGAACACCGAGCTCAACGGGCCGGGACACGGCGGAAGCTCCTCCGAAGCCTATGCGTCCTGGAGCAACGTCGGGACGAGTTTCGGCGACCTCGCCGAGTACATCAAGGGCGCTCTGGCCCGTGCCGCTGACGCTCACCAGGGCGAAGCAGCGGACACCTCCAGAGCAGCGACACTACCTTTGGTCACCTACGCCGACCAGGCTCGTGAGCAGTCGCACGCCATCCGCGACAGCATTTCCAGTCAAGGCTTGAGCCGCACGAACGCGGTCCACAACATCCCCGAGGGGCAGGACGAGCCCAAGAAGGAGGGGTTCGAGGTCATCCTCCCCTCCAGCTGGACCGGGCACGGTGACCGCATGGAGGCCTACGAAGCGGAGAACGAGGCCGCCCGCGAGGTCATGCAGACCTACCAGAACGAGACCAACAACGTTCTGATGTCCGTCCCCTCCTTCGAGGAGGTCCCCAGCACCACCTACTCCGCCAAGGGCACCACCAACCCGGAGTCCATCGGGAACGGGATCCCCGGTGGCGCGCCCTCGGTGCCCAGTGTCGGCGGTAGCGGCGGCGGAGGGGGCGGCGGCTACGGTGGCGGCACTCCCGGTGGCGGGATGAACTGGAACGGCACCGGCGGAGGGGGCGGTGGCGGCGGTGGCGGCGGTTACACGCCCCCCAGCCCGTCCGCGCCCAACCCCGGAGCACCCGTCACCCCCATCGGAGACGGACCCGGCGCGGTCCGCCCCGACCTCGTCGCCCCCAGCCCCGGCGGGCAGTTCCCCGGCGGCAACCTGCCCCCCGGCGCCGGCCCCCTCCCCGGTGGCGGCCCCGGCGGCGGGTGGGGCGGTATGCCCCCCGGCGGGATGCCCCCCGGCGGCATGCCGCCCGGCGGGATGCCGCCAGGGGGCGGCGGCCCCGGCGGGCCCGGCAGAGGGGCACCGCGCGCTGGCCAGGGAGTGCCGGGCCGGAATGGCGGAACTGGAACGCAGGCTCGACGTGCCCTGCTGAGCAGGGGCGTGTGACACGGCCGAGGGCACCCACCGCCACGGTGCCTGAGCGGCCCTTCCACCGATACTGATCGTTCCCCTCGGACGGACCCGGGACGAACTACCGCCTGCGAAGGAACCATCATGAGCGCGCGAGAAGCGGTGCACGTCCCAGAATTCCTCGTCGTCTCCTATGCGCGGGCCTTCGGCGAGGCCGGCAGGGACTGGCTGGCCGCGCTTCCCGAGCTGGTCACCCAGTCGTTGGACCGCTGGGGAGCTCGTCGGAGGGCTGTTCTCCGGCAACTACCCGGGCGGTTCCGGCCTGACCGCGGGCGCGGTCTTCGGTCGGCTGGCCGGGTACGCGGCGGCCGGGGAGAGCGCCCAGCTCCGCGCCTGAGGGGCGGCACGGTTCCGGTCGGTGGGAGCAGCGCCCCCGGCCGGGACGGAGCCCGGGAGGCTCCCCCGTCGGGAGAGGTACCCAGCTCGGCGGGGCCGCGCGGTCCTCTCGTGAACCGCTTCCCCCGCCGGTACCCGCCCCCGGGTCCTTCCCGTGGACCGGTCTCGTCGTGCCTCCGGTGCTGCCGCGGGTGTGGGGTGCTGGTGGGGCTGCCCGCCGGCAGTCGACGCGCCGCCGGGTGGTGGTGCGGTCAGCGGGTGGCGGGGGATGCGGCACTGGAGAGGGAACGCGATGACCTCCGACCCCCACGCGCGGCCCCCCGAAGGGTCGACGGGACGTCCGCCGGCCGGAGACCGCCCGAACTCCTCCCCACCGCTGCCCAGGGGACGGCCACCACGACCGGTGGGCGGCCGCCGGTCGGACCGCTCGTTCCTCCTCCACCACGCTGCCGCCGGCCGGCTCGCCCCGACCTCGGACCCGTCCCGGGACCGCGGGCGGGCGGAGCCGCACCCGTACCACCCCCAGCCGGCTCCGGGCCGAGTTCGCACGGCCGTCCCGGCACGCCCGGTGGCGGACGCGGTCCGACGGGATCGGGCCGCCGGGCCGGATCCGCGCCCGCGTCCGGGCCGTCCCACGCCGTCCTCCGGAGCGGACCGGTGACCGGGTGGGCCGAGCGGTCGACCCCGACCGTCGCCGGCCTCGTGCTCGCCGCCGGGGCCGGCCGGCGCTTCGGTCGGCCCAAGGCCCTCGCCGCCCTGGACGGCGAACTCCTGGTCGAGCGGGCCGTCGCCGCGCTGGCCGCCGGCGGGTGCTCGCCGATAGCTGTGGTGCTCGGCGCCGCGCGCGACGAGGTGCGCCGGCGGGCCCGCTTCCCCGTTCCCGTCCTGGCGGTCGACAACGAGGACTGGGCCAGCGGGGTCGGGTCCAGCCTGCGAGCCGGACTGGACGCCCTGCTCCGGCGCGGCGCGCACGCCGCGCTGGTGGTACCCGTCGACCTCCCGGGGCTCACCCCGGCCGCCGGTCTCCCTTGGGGAGCTGGTTGGTGGCCCCCAGGACGTCGAGCACGTCGACGTCGAACGCCGCGCACAGCTGGGCGACCTCGTTGGCGATGGCGATGTTCGCGTCGATCCACCAGTTCGTGGCGAGCTTGGCGACCTCCGCCGCCTCCGGGCTCGGCAGCGGGTGGGTGGCCGTGCCCAGGGTGTCCGCCCAGAATCGGACCGTGGCGGCGGTGCTCGCCGGACCTCGGCCCCCCACGATGATCGGGAGGGTCCGGAGCTGGGCCAGGGCGGCACCCTCCGCCAGCCGTTCGGGGCAGAAGGACAACCCGAAGTCCCGTTCGGCGCGGAGACCGGACCCCTCCAGCAGGGGGATGACGAGGTTCGTGGTCGTCCCCGGCGACACGGTGCTCTTGAGGATCACCAGGCACCCCGGTCGGATTCGGGCGGCGACCTGGACGCAGGCCTGCTCCAACGCACCGGTGAGCAACGCCCCGTCCTCGTCGACCGGGGTCCCGACTTCGCCAGCTGCTCGGACTTCGAGCCCTGCTTCTCGTCGATCGCCACCACCGTGCCGGCGGTTTGCTCGAAGTTGCCCACGGTGGCCCGCAACTGCGCGTCGAGGTTGCGGCGGTCGGTGATGATAAGGACCTTGTCGAACACCGGTACTCCCGGCCGCAGACCCCGCTCCCGCGCGGCCGGGTCGAGCTCAACCGCGTTCGGGAGCGCGTGCAGCGAGGACAGGCGGTAGGCCAGCCACGCGATCGTGTTCGATTTGCCGGATCCGGCGGAGGCCATGACGAGGTAGTCGTGGCCGGTGCCGTAGCGGGCGGCGTGCGCGGTGATCTTCTTGACGGCATCCCACTGGTGGTAGCGCGGGAAGATCACGGACTTCCTTAACCGCCCATTGACACCCTTGTGGCGGTGCTCGTGCACGAACCGTTCGAGCATGTCGAGCCAGTTGTCCCGCTCCCACACCTGTTCCCACAGTGCGGTTCCTTTTCCGTGAGGAGGTTCGCGGCCCTTTCGGGAAAAGGCGGGTCAATCATCTCCCCCGATTTCCGGAACCGGCGACGGCGGTGGTGGGAAAAGGGTGCTCCACGTTTTTTCGGCGTGCCGTTCGCGCGGCGCCGGAAGCGGGGGCGCCCGAGGAGCGGGGGCGGCGTGGTGCCGTTCGCGGTGCGCAACGGCGGTGCTCTCTGGCGCGCTCCACTCGGCCGGATCGATGACCGTTCGGCCGGAAGGGGGGGTCACCTGTCGGGTGGCGGCGGGCGGTGGGGGATTCGCCGACGCCGGCAGGTGCGCGGCGGTCGGGGCGTCCGCTCGGATTCGTGAGTTCCGCGTGAAGTGGTCCGGTGGTCCGTGCTTTCCCGGACCACCGGCCGTGGCATCCCGTCCGCGACCGGGCACCGAGGGTAGTCCCCGCCGCCGGGGTTCCGCCACCGCCGCCGGCGCGCCGACCGGGCGGCGCCCGGTGACCGGTGGGGGGACCCTGGAGACCCGCCGGCGGCGGGCGGCTGAGGCGACCAGCCGTGGCGGGACAGGTCACGCGGCTGCGGGCGACGGCCCTGCGGCCACGAGGTTCGGTCCGAGGAGGAGGATGGTGTCCGAGAAACCCTGGGTGCTGGCCCTGCGGGCGCTGAAGCTCGGTGACGCGCTGGTGGCCGTTCCGGCGCTGCGGGCGCTGCGGACCGCCTTTCCCGACCACCGGGTCGTGCTCGCCGCGCCGCCCGAGCTGCGCCCCCTCGCGCTCGCCGGTTCCCTTGGCCGTCCGCTCCTCGTCGCGGCCCGCGAGCGGGGCGTGCCGCGCCTACCAGTCGGACCCGAACGACACCTCACCCCGAACCCCCGCACCCCCGACCGCCCGCACCCGCTGGACGATGACGGGGTGGCCGCTCCGGTGGAGGTGCGCCCACCCGCGTGGGTGGCCAGCCGACGTGGATCAACCGCGCACGGCGTGTGACCGTGACCGGACCGAGAGGGCGGCACACTGGTCGACGACCGCGACAGGTTCGCGGCGTCCGTCACGGCTGTGAGCTCCGGCCGCCCGGATCAGCAGCCAACGAACCCCGGCCAGCGCCGCACCTGGCCGGTGCTCGTCCCACATCAGCTCACGCGGACCACGCGATATCGCCGACGTCGACTCCGCGCCCGTTCTCCTCGGACTCCCTTCCAAGGGTCCCCGGGATCAACTGCGCCGTACGCACGAGGCGCGCCGCCAGCTTCCCGGCGTTCTCCGTGGTCCCGCTCGCGGGAGCGCGTTGCTCCGGAAACGGGCCAGCCGGCTGGAGGCGAAGCTGTGCGGTGACCCGGAGGACGAGGAGCAGCGGGAGCGCATGGAGGCGTTGCGCCGGAAACGGGACGCGCTCCGCGACATCGAGGCGACGGTGCTGGCGGCGGCGCGTGCCGAGGTGTTGGCGGCCCGGCAGGAACCCGGAGTTGATCCGGCGGCGGCGGACCGGGTGCTGCGCCGGTTGGACCTGAAGACCCTGCTGCTCGACTAGGCGACGCGCGACCCAGCCGGTACCAGCGTTGCTGGGAGTCGCGCCACGTCCAGCGGGGTGGGCCGGCCCTTCGCCGCCGGCCGGTCGGGTGGTCCCGCCCCTGGTCCTCCCGACCGGCGGGAGGACGGGGCGCGGCGGCTCCACCACCCTGGCTGGCGCCGGCGCGCCGCACCGGCGGCCACGGGGCACCGGTCCACCCGGTCCCCGGGAACACCGGCCGCGCCGCGCGCCGAGCCACCCCGGGTCAGCGCCTGCTCAGCGGCGTGGCCCCGGTCAGGGCCGGGCGGCGCCGAAGTACTCCACGGGGGTGCAGCAGGGCAGGACGTCCACCGGTTAGCCGCGCCGCCGCGTCCTCCACGACGCCGTCGTGCACCGAGTTCTGGTACTGGGTGACGATCACGGTCGGGACCGGATCGCCCTCCGCGACGGTGGGCGCCCGGCGGCGCACCTCGTCCAGCAGTGCCACCGTTCCCCGCACGGACTGGTCGCTGGCCGTGGTGACGAAGACGCGGTGCACGCGGGGGTCGAGCAACGCCGCCGCGTTCAACTCGCTCGCCCCGGCGCGCAGGTCCACCAGGGCGGTGCCCGCGCCGAGCGCGTGCGCGAGCCTCGCCAGGGATTCGGTGAGGAAGTAGCGGGATCGGCTGGGGGTCAGCAGGTCGCCCGGCGCCAGGCGAGGTGGTTCGGTCCGGTTCGGGTCGCGCCGGGCCGGCAGCAGGACTCGCCGAGCACCTCGACGGAGACCCGGTCGCTCTCGGCCTGGAGGTCGTTGAGCCGGGGAGCCAGCTCGTGGTATGGGACGAGGCCCAACTTGACCGACCTGTCGGTCGGGTCGTCGGGGTAGATCCGCAACTGGGTCCGCCGGGGGTACCCGCGTTCGTCCGACTCGGAGAAGGAGCTGGGCCTCCCGGCCTCCACTCGCTCCCCCGGGGTGCCCGGCCGGTTCTCGCCACGCGGTCGCACCCGGGCCGGGTCGGCCAGGTCCGCCGCGAGGACCGCGTCCCGGTCCGAGACGTCCACCCCTGGCGGGGCGTCGGGAGGCGGTGGACGGGGACCATCCGCTCCCGGGGTAGTGACTCCGCCACGGCGGCTTCTCCACTGCTCGGCAGCGGGCTGGGCGCGGAGGAACTGGGATCCCTGGGCCAGCGGCAGCGACGGACTGCTTCCCGCGCGACGGGGCGGCGACCTGATCGACGAGGAACCCCGGGCGTCCGCCACGACAACGGGCCACGACGCGGCCGGCCACGACTTGGTGGCGACGGAGCCGGCGAACGGGCGATGCCCGACCTCGACAGTGGCATCCCCGAACCACCTGCCGGGCACTCCGTATCCCCCAAACCCTGGTCCCCCACCACCGGGTGACCCACGATAGGGAGATGACCCACCGGGGACCGGACGAGGACATCGACGAGACCACCACCGAGGTGAGCCCCCCGAACTGACGCGGGTGCCGGGTGGGCCACCGGCCACCACCGGGGCTTCCGCTCGGGTGGGGCGGCGGGCCGCGCCGCGCCTCCGGAGGAGGGGGCGTGGGCGAGGGCTCGAGGCCCTCCGTCCCGGGGCGGCGGCAGCCCACGAGCCCGCCGGGCCGTCGGACCCGGCCCGTCACGCAGCGCGCTGACTGGCCGAGGTGGTGCGGCGGTTGGTCATGACGTGTGCGGGTGCAGGATGTGCGGCACCCCTGTCGGCGCGCACACCCAGTGGGCTCGGCTTCCCGGCGGGAGTTCCTCCAGCTCGTCGTTCGTGCCGACGCCGTGCGCCGCGAGGTGTCGGACGGCATCGTCGAGGTCGTCGGTGGTGAGCTCCAGCCAGATATCGGAGCGCGCGTAGTTGTCCACCCGGTCGAGCCACAGGGCGTAGGCGCCGAAATCGACCCGCGCCGAGCGCGAGACCATCCCGACCGGCGCGGCTGGTTCCTCGGTGACGTGGAGACCGAGCACGTCCCGGTAGAAGGCGACCGTGTCGTCGAAGCGCGCGGCGGGCAGTTTCATGGCGATGTTGGGGCGACGGCGCCACCCTGATCGGCCACAACCACGGCGGCACGCACCAGATCTACGGCGACGAGGTGCACCACCACGCGGACCTGGTCAACAACGGCACGATGTTCGTGATCCGGTCGGACGGGCGGGTCCGCATCAGCCACGACCCCCGGCACATCAGCCGGGACCACCTGCGCCAGCTGGCGGACCGCTTCGTTCCACCGCCCAACCACGCCAGGGCGGCGGACCGGCTGGCAGTGGAGGGCATGGTCCTGTTGACCGGACCGGCCGGGGTGGGCCGGCGCAGCGCCGCGCAGATGCTGCTGCACCACGACGACGACGAACGTGCCCGTTACCGGGAGCTCCCGGCGAGCTCCTCCGAGTCGGAAGGGGCGGCCCTCGGCTTGAAGGCCATCCTCGACCGGGAGGCGATCCAGCCGGGAGAACGGTTGCTGTGGGACCTCGCGAGCCGACCACCGGAGGACCCGGCCGAGCTGCTGTCCTGGCTGGACCCGTTCCGCACCAAGCTCCGGGACCGGCAGGCCCGCCTGGTCGTGGTCCTCAACGAGGACCAGCTCTCCCAGGTGTCGAACGAGTCACGGCCGCTGTTGGTCACGCTGGGGCGCCCCGACGCTCGCGCGGTGCTGGCGAACCACCTGCGGGCCGACGGAGCAGGCCGGGGAGTCCAGCATCATCCGGCCGGCCGCGAGGTACGTCGGTCCGCCCGCGCCCGTGCCGGTGCCGGCCTGACGGGTGGGGGCCGGTGGGTGTCCGGCGCCTCGGGCACCCACCAGGCCGCCGCCGGCGACCCACGCGGCGCGCCGAGGGGAGGGGGGTGATCAGCGGGACGGATGTGGGTGCTAGAGTTCATCCCCGGAACGGCGAGACGGGACGAGCGGACGTCAGGACTTGACACCGCGAATTCGGACCGGCTAGAGTCGTTGCTCCCTCCCAGTGAAGATCAGCGGCGAAAGCCGGGATCTCGCTTGTGCGTGTTGGCGAACCAGTCCCTTCGTGGCGGGTTCGACGTGCGCCCGGGGTGGGGTTGACACCTGAAGAACGGTCGGTGCGTCACGGCGCGCGGGCCGTGGGACGAGGTCGGTCGGAGAGCCGGACCCCCGACAGGGGTGAGGATCTCCGCCTGGTAGCGTTCCCGGGCGTTGAAAACAGCAACACCACTGAGCAGCTCGGACCTGACACGGTACGCGCTCGCCACCTGTTGGCGGATCAGCTCGTGGGGGACCCGGGACTCGGTGGAGGTCAGGGCCTCGGGCGGGTAGCCGCGCGGTGCGCGCCGGCCGGGGGGTCGGTGGGGTGATGACCCGGAACAGCGTCGCGACGCCGGTCCGCCGCTCGCCACTCGACCGGCACGGTCGGTGCTCGACGGGGGAACGCGGTCCGCGCCCCCGTCCTGGGAGGACCGCGCCCCAGCCGCCGGGGCGGACGCGGTGACGCCGGAGGCGCGACGGGGAACCGCCTGGTGGGGGACCGGGGCGGTGACCCGCGGTGAGGGGCCGCCCGTCGGGTTCGGCTGATCGGAATACACTCGTGGGTGGGAGGACTCATGCACATCGAGAGTGGCGGTGAGGGCGGACAGCCGACCTCCATGCCCGATACCGGCAAGATGATGGGCAGCATCGGACACTTCCGTGCCGCAGCAGCCGCCGGCAAGGTCACCATCGATCCGGACAGCGCCGAGGCGATGGCAAGGAAGATCGACGCCATAGCCGAGAGAGCAGGTGATCGGCTGATTCGGGTCCGCCAACTGGCTCAGCACGTCCCCCTCGGTTCGAGCCCGGTGGCCCTGCAGATGTCCGCGCAGACCAGGCTCAGCGCGGCCGGGACGCCGCAGTCCGCCGCGGAGAATCTCGAGCTCTACATCGAGGCGCTGACGGAGTTGGCTGCGGCCATCCGAGCCAGTGCCCGGCGCACTCAGGCCGCAGATGAGCAGACCGCAGCCGGGTTCGACCGGCTGGGAGGGAATGAGGCATGAGGCACAGGGGCGCGGGCACGTGGGGAACAGCCCTGGGGCTGGTGGCACTGCTGTCTGCCTGCACGAGCACGGAACAAGGAACCGCAGTCGCCGTGGAACCGACAGTGGATTCCTCCCTTCCAGGAAGCGCCACTCCTTCGACGCCTGGGAACCCCGGCGAACAGCCAGGGGTGGATGTGGAAGCAGAGCTGTCAGAAATGTCGCCCTGCGACATCCTCAGCGACGAAGAAGTAACCGCCCTAGGCTTCGGCCCAGAGACCGCCAGGTTCGATGACGTCGGCCTATCCTACGACTGTGTCTACCGTCCGCCGGGCGGAGGTAATCCGCTCATGGCAGTTCACTTGAACTGGAAGCGCAACGTTAATCAGCTGGATCTGACAAACTACACGGTTGAAGAAATCAGCGTAGGGCCATTGCGCGCGCTCCGCATCATTGACAAACCCGTGTTGACCCATTGTCAAATTTCATTGGACTTGAGTGAGCAGTCCCACGTATCAGTCTCTGTGCTTTTCGCGGAGACAGCAGAGCAGGCGTGCACCACAGCGGAGGAAAGCGCAGCGGCGTTAGAGCATTCATTGCCTCGGTCTTCAAACTGACCAGGCCGACGGAAGTGCTCACCGGGCCCGAAGATTCCAAATCGGGCACGCCCGCATCACTGGTACTCCCTCATTCCCCTCTCAGTGAGGGGCGTGGGCAACGCCAGGTGCGATGCCCGTGGCGGGGTCCCGGTAGGCAGTTTGCCTCCCACGGCACTCCACACTGGACATAAGGGGGCCAGCAATGTTGAGGCTGTTCAACCCCGCTACCCTAAGGGCCTTCCTGCCCCATGTCGAGGCGCTGACGGAGTTGGCGGCAGCCATCCGAGCCAGTGCTCGAAGCACTCAGGCCGCAGACGAGCAGACCGCAGCCGAGCTCAACCGGCTGGGAGGGAACGAGGCGTGAAGCGCAGGGATGTGGGCGTGTGGGGAACAGCCCTGGGACTGGTGACACTGCTGTCTGCCTGCACCAGCACGGAACAAGGAACCGCAGTCGCCGTGGACCCGACAGTGAATTCCTCCCTTCCAGGAAGCGCCAATCCGTCGGCGACTGCGAGCCCCACCGAACAGCCAGGGGTGGATGTGGCAGCAGAGCTGTCAGAAATGCAGCCCTGCGACATCCTCAGCGACGAAGAAGTAACCTCCCTGGGCTTCGACCCAGAGACCGCCACATTCGATGACGTCGGCCTGGCCTACGACTGCATCTACCGTCCGCCGGGTGGAGGCAACCCGCTCATGTCAGTTCAGTTTGCCTGGAATCTTAGCGTTGATCAGCTGAATCTGACGAACTACACGGTCGAAGAAATCAACGTAGGACCGTTGCGCGCGCTCCGCATCCTTGACAAACCCGCAACGGAACATTGTCAGATTTCGATAGACTTGAGCGAGCAGGCCCACGTGTCAATCGCTGTGGATTACGCGGGAACCCTCGAGCAGGCGTGCGCCATAGCGGAGGACACCGCAGCGGCGGTGGAGCCGTCGTTGCCTCGGTCTCCGAAGCCCAGGGCCACCCCGCCCATGATCGGCAGGAAGGTCGCGGCGGTCGCCGTGTTGCTGGTCAGCTCGGTCAGCGCCAGCACGAGCACGGTCACCCCGGCCACCAGGAGCACCACCGGGATGGCGCCAACGCCGGCGACCTGCTCTCCGATCCACTCGCTCAGCCCGGTCGCCGAGAACTGGCTCGACAGGCTCAGACCCCCACCGAAGAGCAACAGCACGCCCCACGGGATCTCCTTGGCGGTCTGCCAGTCGAGTACCGCCACCCCCTTCCTCGGGGCGACGGGGAGGACGAAGAGGATCACCGCCACCGCCATCGCGATCACGGCGTCGATGTTGCTCGCCCCGGTGACGAGGGGCAGGAAGATCCACGAGAGGGCGGCGAGGACGAACACCGCCAGCACCATCCACTCAGCCCGGCTGACAGGGCCCAGCGCGGCGAGTTCGCGGCGGATGAGTTCGCGGCCGCCGGGGATGTTCCTGATCCGCGGGGGAAACACGAAGCGAGTCAGCACCAGCCACGCCAGCAACATGAAGACCACCGCGAGCGGAACCCCGACGAGCATCCACTGCCCGAAACCGATGTGGATGTCGTGGGAGTCGCGGAGGTAACCCACCATCAGGGTGTTGGGGGGAGTTCCGATGATGGTTCCCAGCGAGCCAATGGACGCCGCGTAGGCGATTCCCAGCATCAGCGAGGTCCCGAAGTTGGAGTCGCCCTCACCCTTTCCGAGCTGCCGGACCAGGCCGAGCACCGAGAGACCGATGGGCAGCATCATCACCGCCGTGGCTGTGTTCGAAACCCACATGGAGATGAAGCCGGTCGCCAGCATGAAGCCGCCCACCAGTCGGCGAGGACTGGTCCCGACGGCGAGCACCGTCGCCAGGGCGAGCCGCCGGTGCAGGTTCCACCGCTGCATCGCCAGCGCGAGCATGAAACCGCCCATGAACAGGAAGATGACGTCGTTGGCATAGGGACTCGCCGCGTCACCCACCTCGGCGATCCCGAGCGCGGGGAAGAGCACCAGCGGCACCAACGCGGTCGCGGGCAGTGGGATGGCCTCCGTCATCCACCACACGGCCATCAGCACGGCTACCGCCGCGGTACCGCGTCCCGCTGGGGAGAGGGAGTCGGGGAGCGCGAGGAAGGCCGCCAGCGCGAGCACGACGCCGAGCCCGAGGCCTATCCACCGCCTCCGAACCGTGGCCGGGGGTTCGGCGGCCGCGGAGATCCGCTGGTCAGCAGCCCCCGCACCGGTCTCACCCTCGGTCACGGGGACTCGCCCCCGAGACTCCTCCGCGTGGGGTTCGCGCCCGGTCTGGTCCACCCGCCACCTCCCGTGAGTCACTGAGTGCGAAAAATACCCCAGACGTGTGACTCGTACCACTTCCACCGGTGGCGACCCTCGACCCTCGCCCCGCCCAGCGCGCAGGCGCCCCTGGCCCATCGGGACGATCGCGAGGCGTTCGAGCAGGAGCCGACTGTCGACCACGGGACCAGCCGGCCGCGGAGCGGCGAGTCCACGCTCATCGTCGGCGTGGCGGGGACCCGCCAGGAACCACCGGCGCGACGGCACTCTCCCAGAAGGAGCAATCGTGAACCATCCGTGATACGGATCACTACGGACGGCGACCAGGAACCCGGCAGCGTTCCCGTGGCTAGGGCATACGCCACCGCAATCAACCGAAACGGGGCAGTAACAATTGTTACGCTCCGCATCAAATTCGGCCCGCCCTCTTGCGGTGAACCGGGGTTTACCCGTGCACTGTCATGCCATGTCACACATCACGACGGCGACCCCGCCGCCAAGTCCGCCAACCGGCGACCCGGCACCCGTCCTCCTCGCGCAGGACGGCGGAGTCCTTTCCGGCGTCGAGGACGCCATCAACAGCGTCTTCGCACCCATCGAGTCATTCACGTCGTCCATCATCTTCGCCGAGATCACGGTCTTCGGGGCCGCGTTCCCGGTCATCGTCGCCTGGCTGGTCATCGCGGCGGCGGTGTTCACCGCGTACTTCGGCCTGGTCCAGCTCGGCAAGTTCCGGCTCGCGATCCAGATCGCGCGTGGGAAGTACACGCGCAACGACGAGCCTGGGGAGATCACGCACTTCCAGGCCCTCTCCTCGGCGCTGTCGGGGACGGTCGGCCTTGGCAACATCGCGGGTGTCGGTGTGGCGGTCACGGTCGGTGGGGCCGGCGCGACGTTCTGGATGATCCTGGCCGGGTTCCTGGGCATGTGCACCAAGTTCGTCGAGTGCACCCTGGGCGTGAAGTACCGCAAGATCGACGCGGACGGCACCGTCCACGGCGGCCCCATGTACTACCTCCGCCAGGGCATCGCCGAGCGCTTCCCCAACGGCTTCGGCCGCTCGCTGGGCAAGGTGCTGGCGATCGGCGCCTCGGTGATGCTGCTGTTCTTCGCCCTCGCCGGCGGGAACATGTTCCAGGCCAACCAGACCTTCGCCCAGTTGCGTTCGGTGACCGGTGGTGAGGACGGTCTCCTCGGTGGAGGGGGAGCCGCCTTCATCTTCGGACTACTACTCGCTGGCCTCGTGGCGCTGGTCATCGTCGGTGGGATCAAGTCGATCGGCAAGGTGACCTCGCGGCTCGTGCCGACGATGGGCGTCATCTACGTGCTGGCCTGCCTCGTGGTCATCCTCGTGAACGTCAATGAGGTGCCACGCGCCTTCGGTGAGATCGTCTCCGGCGCCTTCGCCCCCGAGGGCGTCGCGGGCGGAGCGCTGGGCGTGATGATCATCGGGTTCCAGCGGGCCGCCTTCTCCAACGAGGCCGGCGTGGGGTCGGCACCGATCGCGCACGCGGCGGTCCGCACCCGCCACCCGGTCACCGAGGGGCTCGTGGCGCTGCTGGAGCCCTTCGTCGACACCGTGATCATCTGCACGATGACGGCGCTGACGATCGTGATCGCCAGCACGGACTTCTGGCACGACGCCAAGGCGGCGGTGGCTGCTGGGGCTGACAGCCCGGAGGGCGTGACGGTGACGTCCAACGCCTTCGAGACCGTGCTGCCGTGGTTCCCCTACGTCCTGATGGTCGCGGTCGCGCTGTTCGCCATCTCCACGATGATCACCTGGAGCTACTACGGCGAGAAGGCCTGGAACCACCTGTTCGGGGCGGGGCGGGTCAGCTCGGTGGTCTACCGCGCGGTCTACTGCGCCCTCATCGTGTGCGGAACGGTCCTCACACTGGGGCCGGTGCTGAACTTCGCCGACGCGGTGCTGTTCGGTGTCGCCTTCTTCAACATCCTGGGCCTCTACCTGCTCGCGCCCATCGTCAAGCGCGAGTTGAGGGACTTCCTCGGCAAGCTGAAGTCCGGGGAGATCGTCCTGCGGAGGCGGTGACCGCACCGCTGGTCGCACCCTCGACCCTGGGTCTTCCTCGTCCCGTTCGGTTCGGGGAGCAGCCGGGTCAGCGCGGCCAACCGGCCGTGGGCGGGCGTTCGCGTCGTCTCGCGGTGACCCGTGCTCCGGTGGCCCAGCACCCGGCCCAGCACCCACTCGTCGTTCGAGGTGAGCACGGCCAACGTGCGGCGCACCTGGAGGTCCGGGGGCCGTGGCGGGGGGAGCCCACCCCTCGGCCAGCGCGGAGGGGGCGGTCCAGCCGGCCGTGGAGTCCCCTGGTGCTCCGCGCGGGCGCGCCGTGGCGTCCCCAGGGGCGGGCCGGTGGGGTGAGGACGATCGCCTCAGGCCGACGCCGACGCCGACGGGGTCGCGGGCGTCGAGGGCCAGCGGGCGGTCGAGCAGGGCCGCCACGTCCGCCCCTGGAGGCGCCGCTCGCGGAGGACCCCGGTGTGGGGACGTCGAGTGCGGCGACCAGGTTCCTGGGGTCCTCGTCCAACACCACGTCCAGCGGGTTCCGCTGGGAATCGAAGTAGTGGTGGAAGGAGGTCCTGCTCCTGCCGAGGGAACGGATGATTCGATTCAGGTATCATATTCGTAGCACGATTCCGGGAATTCCTGTTCGACGGTGGTCAGCAATCGTGGTCGCCCCGACCTACATCGCCGAGATCGCGCCGGCCGCCTACCGGGGCCGCCTGGGTTCGATGCAGCAGTTGGCGATCGTGCTGGGCATCGCCGCCTCGCAGCTGGTGAACTACGCGATCGCGGCGGCTGCCGGTGGGGCCCGTGGCGAACTGGGGCCGCTGGAGGCGTGGCAGTGGATGCTCGGGATCGAACTGGCTCCGGCGTTCCTCTACCTCCTGTTGACCCTGACGATCCCGGAAAGCCCCCGGTTCCTGGTGCGCACCGGCCGCGTGGGCCGGGCACGCCGGATCCTGGCCAGGGTGGAGGGCGCGGACGAGTCGACGGTGGACGAACGGATCGAGGAGATCCGGTCCGCTCTCGGCTCGGAACGTCGACCCACCCCGCGCGACCTCACCGGCGGCCGCTTCGGCCTGCTGCCCATCGTCTGGGTCGGGATGGGGTTGTCCGCCTTCCAGCAGCTGGTCGGCATCAACGTGATCTTCTACTACTCGGCGTCGTTGTGGCAGTCGGTGGGGATCGAGGAGAGCGATTCGTTGCTGCTCAGCCTGTTCACGTCGATCGTGAACATCGTCGGGACCTTCGTCGCCATCGCCCTGGTGGACCGGGTGGGCAGCACGCGGGGTTCGGTCACCTCGACACCCAGTTCGCGGGCGGCCTCCGTGGCCGCCGCGACCGCGCGGGCCGTCGTGGTCTGGGGGTCGGCACTGCCGTTTCCGGTGCTCACCGCGACATGGTGCCAGCTGCCCCGCGCGGAGACGACGGGGAGCCCTCGCCCGCCGCGACGATCTCCTCGGTGAGCTGGCGTCGCGAGTCCTGTGCGCCATGCCCGGTAGTGGTGCCCACGACGGCATCCGCGCAGGCCTCCGCCGTGTCAGCCGTTTGCCGAAAACCCGTAGGGACACCCCCTCGCTCCCGGGCCGGCGGAGTGCGCCGGTGGACGGTGTGGCGGCGGCCGCCGCGCACCGGCACGCACACCGTCGAGGGGCCGTGACCGTCCCGCACGCAGGAGGCGACGGACCCGGCAGCCCCGCCCCGAGCTCCCCAGGCGGCCCGCGCCCCGAGGACACCGAACCGTGGAACCCGGCAGCCCGAGATCAGGACTCCGGAGCCGGAGGGGGCCGAGCTCTCCGACTCCCGGGGCCCGGGAGCGGGCCCACCGAGGGGAGCGGGCCGGCGGGCCTCGACCCGCCGGCTTGCACACCGTCTCCTCGGCCGGGCAGACACCGAGCAGTTCCTCCCGCAGAGCGGAGACGAACAGCTCGTCCGACCACCGCGTGGACCGCGTGGTCAGGACGAGGGGCGCCCGGTTGGAGCCCCGGGTCGAGTCGTGCAGGTCCCTGATGCGGGTTCGGGCCGGCACGGTGGCCACGGGGGCGGTCGCGCTGTTCGGACGGGCCCCGGTCGCGCCGTCGGCGTCTCCGTCGTGGCCGAGGTCGAGGGCCCGCAGCACCCAACGTCCGTCCTCCCGTTCCGGCCACTGGGGGAGCGACGTGCGGCCCCAGGTGGTGTAGTCGACTCGGGCCGGTAGTCCCGGGGTGGGCGAGGTCGGCTCCGCGCACCGCAGGAGGACACCGGTGCGCGCGGGCAACGGCGAGTCCTGCCCGCCGAGTTCGGCGAGTTGGGAGAGCGGTGTGGCCGCCCCGCCCGGTCGTCCACCGTTCCCCGGGGGCGACGGCCGCCGACGGCACTCGCGCCCGCGCACCACCGCGTCGGGGTGCGTGCCCGGCCGAGCACCGGAGCCGGTGGCCTCCCCTCGGTCGCCTTCGGGCTCGCCCCGGATCGACCGGGTGCCGCACCCTCCGTGCCGGGCAGGGGCCAGCCGAGTCCCCCGAGCGCAGGGGCAACGATCGTCGGGGTAGGCGGCGTGGCGACCGCCCCTGGCGGGGACGCTCCGGGGCGGGGCGGGACACGCCTCCCCCGCCCACGTCGCGTTCGGCGCCGCCGGAGTGGGGTCGGGCGTCGGGGTGGGGCCCGGCTCCGCCTCCCGAACGCCCCCAGTGGCGGTGCGCGGTGGCTGCCCACCGGGTTCTCGCGTCGCCCGTCGTCCTCCGGCCGAACCTCGTCGACGGCCCGACCAGGTCAGCCGCCGAGTGCCCCGCCAGCTCCTGGCGCACGAGCCCCCCAACAAATCGTGCGCGGCTATTCACTCCTCACTCCCTCGACGTTATTGCCGGCGCACCCGCCCCGAGAAGTCCGTAACCCAGTCGGCGGTGGGGAATTACCCGGTTGGCCCAATCTTCGTGAGGATCGGGAGCGAGCACCAGGCCTTTGTTGTCCCCGGGTGACCAACGGCGGCGGTCACGATGCGCTTCCGCCGTACTCCGCCCCCAATCGGGTGCCGCCCGCTGAGACGGGACGCTGCTCTGACACCGGCGGGCTGGCGGCGCCGGTCAGGTGGTGAGCGGAGAAAGGGGCGTCAGGGCCCGTCGCACCTGCTGCCGTCCGGCGCGGTGTGCACCGGGTAAGGCAGCCGCCACCACGACAAACGAGCGGGTTGTCCGGTGGGCGCACCGCGTCCCGCCTGCTGGGACGCGGTGCGGCGGGGCGGCCCCCGGGGGTGGCCCACCGCGCGTGTTCCCTCACGTCGAGTGTCCCCGCCCAGTACCCACACCCGCTTCACCGCCGGGTGCGGACACTGCGCACACGCCCGGTCGGGGTGCGGTCGGCGACCACCCGCGAGAGGGGTCGGCACCGTCCGCCGTCCCGATCTGACTCTGGGTGCACGAGACGGCGACCACACGTACCGAATTCCGCTCGCGGCTCATAGACTGTCCGCCGTCAGGTGCGGAGTGCGGTAGTCACGGAGACGCGAGAAGGCCCGCCGCCACTACGCCCGCACCCGCTGACCCGCCCCCGGTACGGGTCCGAACGCGCCTCCCACCCAGCTGAGGCCTGGTGGACCGCCAGAGGACAGCGCCGAGCCAGGCCGAGACCGGCGGCCCCACCCCGCGGACGTGCGGCTCAACGGCAGCACTCCGGCACATCCGGCGGGCGCGCGAGGGGAGGCGCGCACACCCAGCCGGTCAGGCCGCCCTGGCACGCCCGAGCGCCGTGCCCACGGCACTACCCGGAGACGGGCCGACCAGTGACACGCCCACCTCGGACAAGCCGTGACCAGGAAGGAATCGTGCCCACTCGTCGGGTGAGTGGTCGTGCCGCATACCCGCGTCGCCAGGGCGTGGCCCCTGGCTTCCCGGCGGCAGGGGGAGAACGCCAGAACTCCCCCGAGGATCATCCGTTCCCGCACGAGCGGCAGCAGGATGTCCGGGTCCGTGAATCGTGTCAGCCGGACCCGGTGAGCTCCACCGTCAGCCTGGTCAGTCCGAAGACCGAGGCAATGAAGGCTCCAACGCCGCTGCGGTGCCCTCCGCTATGGCGCATGCCTGCTCGAGGGTTCCCGCGTAATGTACGAAAACTGACACATGGGCATCTTCGCTCAGGTGCAAGGAAATCTGGCAATGTTCTGACGCGGTTTTGCCAATGATGCGGAGTGCGCGTAACGGCCCTACGCTGATCTCCTCAATCGTGTAGTTTGTCAGATTCAGCTGATCGACGCTGTAATTCCAGTCCAACTGAATTGTCATGACCGGACGGTGCGAACGAGCAGCATCAGCGTCGGCGAGGCCGTCGTTCGAGTATCGATGCCATTCTGACCGGCATGACGTGGAGACGGATGCACTCGACACCTCGGGTGAGCGGCGGCAGGGGCGCGGTTCGCGTCGGATCTGGGGTGGAGCAGGACGAAGCGGCGACGGCCCGGGAGACACGCACTGGTTGACGACACCAGTAGGAAGGCTGCCCGCCCAGTAATGTGCTGAAAGCACTGTTAACGGGATATGTCCCAGCGGACTTGGCTTTCTGGTGTTTTCGGGGTATGGTTCGCGTTGTTGTTGATCGCTGTCGACAGGACGCCCGTGATGCCCGACCTGACAACGCAAGTGACCGCCGCCGAGATCTCCCGGCTCGCCATCCCCTGACCGGGTGAACGGAGGGCCGCTGCGAGCAGAATTGTCCCCCACCCCCGCTAGGAATGGGCCGAACGGCACCAGGAAACCTTGGGCTGCGAGGGGGATGAAGTGACCGGGTTTTATACCGACCCACAAGGTCGGGTACGTCCGCGTACGGGGAAGAAAGGTGGCGGAGGTGGCGGCAAGTTCGTCGCAGCCGCCGCAGTGGGGACGGTAGTGGCCACCGGCGCGTCCCTCGGCACGACTGGCGGGACGCTGTTCGGTGGTGGCCAGGTCGTGACCGGAGCGGGAAACCAGGCCGTCGCGCGAGTCGTTGCCTCCGTTCGAGGGCCCAAAGCTCGAATACCGCCATTTGGAGTACCCCTTACCGCCAATCCTGAGCTCCCACTGCTGAGGGTGCCTGCTCGCGGCCGAACTTTCAGCGAACCTCACTCGCTGCGCGAGACCCGGGGGGTTCACTGAAAGAGCAAGATCACCTGGATAGTTGACACGGCCGCGGATTGGGCTAAGTGGGTGAAACTTGACCGGTAGCCCCTGGCGGAAAAGTCACTGATGGCGTCGCTGGACGCCGGCCCGAACGAGCGCACGGAGTCCTACTCGCGGCTCAGCGACGCCCGAACGGAGGCGATCCAGAGGCTCCACCGGGGATGGCGATACGCACTCACCACACGGGCGTCGACCGACACCCAGATCGCCATAACCGCAGGTCGAGTGCCCCCAGCGCCTGAATTTCCGCCTGCGGACAGTTACCGGCGGTCGGACGCAACGGGGTTGACGGCGGAAATTTTCCCCAAACAACGAAACGGTTCTCACCGATAGTCACGAGAAACCACCGCCGCCCCACCGCCGAATCCCGATTTCGACGATCGCCGGTACTCCGTCCGGAGCATTCGGGGCGAATTCCTCGACGAGGAGGCACCGCCCGGGGCCACTTCGCCCCCGCTCTCCTCGACGAACACCGTTGTTCCGGCTTTCTTGGCTCCCCGATGAAGTCTGGGTAACATTCCCGCCCAGCCAGCCGGCACCGGTGGCCACCGTGAGGCCACCGCTCGACGACAAGCGTCCTGACCAGCCATCCCGCGCCGACACGAGAGACGGCGGGCGCCACCCCGCCTGGTATTCCGCGGAATTTCCGCCCGGGGAGACCCCGAACCGCGCGGACGACGCGGTCCGGGGCACCCACCCGCGCGGGTGGGTGCGGCACCCCGCCCCGGTCCACCACCGGCCCAGCCGGCCACGCGTGACGGGCGGCGCGGGCACCCCCGCGTCCTCGAAGGAGCGGGGCGGCGACCCGGTGGACGACAGGGTGCCGGACGAGGAGATCACCCACACCGACGCCCACGACCTCCAGGCCGGTAACGGCCCGGACCGGCAGCTGCCCCGGGGCGACCTCGCCCCGGCCGGCGCCCCGGGCGGGATCGGTGGCCGCGCGCAGGAGGCCGGCCAGTGACGGATGCCCTGGTCTGCCAGGACCTGACCAAGCGGTTCGACGCGCTGGCCAGGAACGCCCGGCCCGCGAGTGGGGCCGATCGGCGGCCCGCGCCGGAGGCCAACCACCGCACTCCCGCCGGGGGCGGTCGGAGTCAGAACGGGTCCGGCGAATGCCACCGGCGCTCCCGCGAACGGAAGAGAACCGCGTGCTCCACCCATTCCGAAGCGTTTTCCGCCGGATCCGTACCAGGCCGGTCCAGTCGTCGGCGGCGAAAGCGAGAATCGACGTACCGGTGGACGCCTCCGCAGGTCACAGGCCCATCGGTCGGAATCAGGTGTGCGGGTTCCCCGATTCGGAGGTGCCACCACCCCGCATCCGGGGGAATCCCCTGGGGCCGTCGATCGTGGCACCAGTCGACCGAGCAACTGGTGGGTGCTACCCCCCAGGATTCGATGTACCGGGTGGAGTGGAGTCGAGCTCCGCTCAACGAGACCCCAGGGGTGGATCGTTGGCTGGCGGTCGGCGGTGCCCAGCCGATGTCGGGCATGGCGGTCGAAGCCTTCACCGACTGGGAGACCGGGGCGGCGGGCCTTGGGGCTGATGAGCCCGCGGTGGTCGTGTGGACAGTGCCGGAACAGGACAGGTCGACCGAAGTGCCCTCAGCGGTCCAGTCGGTCACGGCTGAGGCGTTGAGCGTGGTGCGGGGCTGGTTGGCCGACCCGCGGTGGGCCTCGAGCCGGCGAGCTCCTCGTCCATCCGCCGCGAGTGCAACATCCTGGCGTCCTCGACAGCGCGCCGGCCGACGAGGGCGGCTTCCCTCGGATCCCCGACCGCCATGTGCAGGGTCGCCAGCCGCGCCCTGGAGAACGCCCGCGAGCGCGGGTAGGCGTCGCTGTGCAGTTGGATCGCGGTTCTCAGCCGGTCCGCCGCCTCCCCCGGCCGGTTCGCGGCGAGAGCGAGCGAGGTCAGCGCCCGCGCACTGCTGCCGGCGTGTTCGGCCTCGTCGTAGTAGACCAGCCAGGGCGGGTCCGCCTCCGGCTGCCGTTCCGCGAAGTGCGCGTCGGCGCGGTCCACCTCCGCTCGGGCTTCATCGTCACGCCCCCGGTCGGATCGTGTGATCCGACCGCCCGTCCCCGTCAGTGGCTCCGGGGTGCCAGTGCCCGCGACTGGCTTCCCGGGGCCTCGACGCCACTCCGACGGTCCATTCGTGACTCGAGCCTCCACCTCATCACCACCTGATGCGGGAGCCGGCAGGATGTGGACACCGCCACCGGCGCACCTGGGTCCGGCGCCTGTCGGCGTGGCCCCAACCGCGATAACAGACCCCGCTCCACCCCGAAGGCTCGTTACCTGATCGTGTCCTTCGCACACGGGAACCCAGGGACCTCCACTCGCGTCATACATCCTGCGGAGGCTCCGCCCGGGTCCTCCCACAGGACTGCGGCAGCTTGGTCGGTTTCCCCCTGTCGGTCCGGGATCTCCGGGGTGGAGCTGGTCCTCACCCGGCTGCACGCGGGCGGCAAGTTCGGTGGTTCCGGGTACAAGACATCCGGTGGCCTGCACGGCGTCGGCGCCTCCGCGGTGAACGCCCTGTCCCACCGGTTCGACGTGACGGTGCGCCGCGACGGCCTGGTCCACCAGATGTCCTTCGCCCACGGCGCCCCCGGCGTGTTCGACGGCCCCGGGGCGCGGGCCAAGTTCACGCCGCGGTCCGGCTTGCACGTCACGGGGAAGATGAAGCGGGACGAGACCACCGGCACCTCGATCCGCTACTGGCACGACGCCCGCTACTTCGAGACCGGCGCCGCGCTGGACGTGGAAGGGGTGCGGTCGAAGCTGCGGAACACCGCCTTCCTGGTGCCCGGTGTCACTTACGTGCTGCGCACGGCCACCGAGGACAGCATCAGCGAGGAGACCTTCCACTTCCCCAACGGGCTGCCCGACATGGTGGACTTCCTGGCGCCCACCGGTGATCGGGCGGTGTCGGGCACGCTGGTGGTCTCGGGTGAGGGGCGGTCGTCGCCCGGGAGGGGTTGGCGGGCAACCCGGCCGTGTTGTTCCTCGCGAGCCTGGCCGTCAACCTCGTGGTCGCCGCCATCGCCTTCGTCGTCCTGGGTGGCCTGCGGCTGCCCCGCACCGACGTGCGGGTCCCGTCCGAGCTGGAGCCGGATCCGACATCCGCACGGACATCCGCGCCGAGGGCCGAGACCCGGACGGCGACTGATGGGCCAGGCGGGGCGCGGGACCCGGCGGCGGGTGACGAGGTGCCAGGTATCGGTGCCTCCACCGGGGGTGGGGGCGCGGACGGCCGCTCCGACGCCACGTCCGGGACGGGCCCGAGCGGTGCTCCCCGGATCACACCGGCGCGGGCGAACCGGGAGCACCCACCAGGTGCTCAACCACATTCCCCTCCACCCACCGGTGAAAGAAAGTTCGGCGGCGTCCTACTCTCCCACACCCCCACAGGTGCAGTACCATCGGCGCTGAAAGGCTTAGCTTCCGGGTTCGGAATGGGACCGGGCGTTTCCCTCTCGCTATCACCACCGAAACACTCTAACCAACACCCCACCCCAACCAACCCCAGGGCAGGGAGCCAGTTGCACTCCCAGAATCACACAGTGGATGCGTAACACCTTCGTAGACAAGCCCTCGGCCTATTAGTACCGGTCAACTCCACACGTTACCGTGCTTCCATCTCCAGCCTATCAACCCAGTCGTCTACTGGGGGCCTTACCCCAACAAAGTGGGTGGGAGACCTCATCTTGGAACAGGCTTCCCGCTTAGATGCTTTCAGCGGTTATCCCTTCCGAACGTAGCCAACCAGCCATGCACCTGGCGGTACAACTGGCACACCAGAGGTTCGTCCGTCCCGGTCCTCTCGTACTAGGGACAGCCTTCCACAAGTCTCCAACGCGCGCGGCGGATAGGGACCGAACTGTCTCACGACGTTCTAAACCCAGCTCGCGTGCCGCTTTAATGGGCGAACAGCCCAACCCTTGGGACCTACTCCAGCCCCAGGATGCGACGAGCCGACATCGAGGTGCCAAACCATGCCGTCGATATGGACTCTTGGGCAAGATCAGCCTGTTATCCCCGGGGTACCTTTTATCCGTTGAGCGACACCGCTTCCACCAGCCAGTGCCGGATCACTAGTCCCGACTTTCGTCCCTGCTCGACCCGTCAGTCTCACAGTCAAGCTCCCTTGTGCACTTACACTCAACACCTGATTGCCAACCAGGCTGAGGGAACCTTTGGGCGCCTCCGTTACCCTTTGGGAGGCAACCGCCCCAGTTAAACTACCCACCAGGCACTGTCCCTGAACCAGATCATGGTCCGAGGTTAGACACCCAGTACGACCAGAGTGGTATTTCAAGATTGACTCCACGACCACTAGCGTGACCGCTTCCCAGTCTCCCACCTATCCTACACAAGCCGAACCGAGCACCAATACCAAGCTATAGTAAAGGTCCCGGGGTCTTTCCGTCCTGCCGCGCGTAACGAGCATCTTTACTCGTAGTGCAATTTCGCCGGGCCTGTGGTTGAGACAGCGGAGAAGTCGTTACGCCATTCGTGCAGGTCGGAACTTACCCGACAAGGAATTTCGCTACCTTAGGATGGTTATAGTTACCACCGCCGTTTACTGGCGCTTAAGTTCTCAGCTTCGCCCCGAAGGACTAACCGGTCCCCTTAACGTTCCAGCACCGGGCAGGCGTCAGTCCGTATACATCGTCTTACGACTTCGCACGGACCTGTGTTTTTAATAAACAGTCGCTTCTCCCTGGTCTCTGCGGCCACACAACGCTAGCCCGCGAAGGGCTTCACGCCACACGGCCCCCCTTCTCCCGAAGTTACGGGGGCATTTTGCCGAGTTCCTTAACCACAGTTCACCCGATCGCCTTGGTATTCTCTACCTGACCACCTGTGTCGGTTTGGGGTACGGGCCGCGTAGACACTCGCTAGAGGCTTTTCTCGGCAGCATGGGATCACCCTACTTCGCCTCATTCGGCTATGCATCACGTCTCACCATTAACAGAGAAGCGGATTTGCCTACCTCTCCTGGCTACACGCTTACACCAGTACTACCACTCACTGGCGGGGCTACCCTCCTGCGTCACCCCATCACTTGGCTACTACCAGCTCAGATCCCGCGCATGGCCACCACCCCACCCGAAAGCAGGACAGCACCACGGGCGGTTAGTATCACCAGCCTCGCCAGGGACGCATCCACACGGGTACGGGAATATCAACCCGTTGTCCATCGACTACGCCTGTCGGCCTCGCCTTAGGTCCCGACTTACCCTGGGCGGAATAACCTGGCCCAGGAACCCTTGGTCATCCGGCGGCAGAGTTTCTCACTCTGCTTTCGCTACTCATGCCTGCATTCTCACTCCCACACCGTCCACACCCGCTCACGCGACTGCTTCACCCAGTGCAGGACGCTCCCCTACCCATCCACACACCTACACCCACCCCCCAAAAGGAGACAGATGGAGCTCAACATGTGAATGACACGGCTTCGGCGGTGCGCTTAAGCCCCGCTACATTATCGGCGCAGGACCACTTGACCAGTGAGCTATTACGCACTCTTTCAAGGATGGCTGCTTCTAAGCCAACCTCCTGGTTGTCTGGGCGACCCCACATCCTTTTCCACTTAGCGCACACTTAGGGGCCTTAGCCGGCGTTCTGGGCTGTTTCCCTCTCGACTACGAAGCTTATCCCCCGCAGTCTCACTGCCGCGCTCTCACACACCCGCATTCGGAGTTTGGCTGACGTCAGTAACCTTGTCGGGCCCATCGGCCATCCAGTGCTCTACCTCGGATGAGAAACACACGACGCTGCACCTAAATGCATTTCGGGGAGAACCAGCTATCACGGAGTTTGATTGGCCTTTCACCCCTACCCACAGCTCATCCCCCAGGTTTTCAACCCTGGTGGGTTCGGGCCTCCACGCGGTCTTACCCGCGCTTCACCCTGGCCATGGGTAGATCACTCCGCTTCGGGTCTAGGACACGCGACTCTGACGCCCTGTTCAGACTCGCTTTCGCTACGGCTACCCCACCCGGGTTAACCTCGCCACGTATCACTAACTCGCAGGCTCATTCTTCAAAAGGCACGCCATCACCCCACAACGGAGGCTCTGACGGATTGTAGGCACATGGTTTCAGGTACTATTTCACTCCCCTCCCGGGGTACTTTTCACCTTTCCCTCACGGTACTAGTCCGCTATCGGTCATCAGGGAGTATTTAGGCTTAGCGGGTGGTCCCGCCAGATTCACAGCAAATTCCACGAGCTCGCTGCTACTTGGGATCCCCTCCAGGAGACACAGTGCTTTCACGTACGGGAGTATCACCCTCTACGCTGACGCTTTCCAGACGTCTTCCGCTAACACCATGTTTTCTGACTCCTCGCCGAGATGGCAGCCTCGACCGGTGGGTCCCACAACCCCGCATACGCAACCCCTGCCAGGTATCACACGTACACGGTTTAGCCTCATCCGCTTTCGCTCGCCACTACTCACGGAATCACGGTTGTTTTCTCTTCCTACGGGTACTGAGATGTTTCACTTCCCCGCGTTCCCTCCACACACCCTATATATTCAGGTGTAGGTGACCAGACATGACTCTGGCCGGGTTTCCCCATTCGGAAATCCTCGGATCACAGCTTGGTTGACAGCTCCCCGAGGCCTATCGCGGCCTCCCACGTCCTTCATCGGCTCCTGATGCCCAGGCATCCACCATGTGCCCTTACTTACTTGACCACAAAGATGCTCGCATCCACTGTGTAATTCTCAAAGAACAACCGGCCACCACCCCCACACCAGCACCACCAACCCCGCACACCCACCAGGGGCACGCCAGACGGTATGGCACTCGGGGACAGCACCACCAGAAGACCCACGCACCACGCGTGTTCCCTCAGGACCCAACAGTGCACCGACCACACCACCACCCCACCACACAGCAGCTTTCCCCACCCCCACCCGAAAGCAGGAGCCGTACTCACCACCACACAGCAGAACAGCCATGCGGGTAACCAGCAGTCCACAATTCCACTGAGCAGTCACCCCCAGAACACACGCCTGAGACAGTGACCACCCCACCACCGAAGCAGTGGGATACATGCTCCTTAGAAAGGAGGTGATCCAGCCGCACCTTCCGGTACGGCTACCTTGTTACGACTTCGTCCCAATCGCCAGTCCCACCTTCGACCGCTCCCCCCACAAGGGTTGGGCCACGGGCTTCGGGTGTTACCGACTTTCATGACGTGACGGGCGGTGTGTACAAGGCCCGGGAACGTATTCACCGCAGCGTTGCTGATCTGCGATTACTAGCGACTCCGACTTCACGGGGTCGAGTTGCAGACCCCGATCCGAACTGAGACCGGCTTTAAGAGATTCGCTCCACCTTGCGATTTCGCAGCCCTCTGTACCGGCCATTGTAGCATGTGTGAAGCCCTGGACATAAGGGGCATGATGACTTGACCTCATCCCCACCTTCCTCCGAGTTGACCCCGGCAGTCTCCCATGAGTCCCCACCATTACGTGCTGGCAACATGGAACAAGGGTTGCGCTCGTTGCGGGACTTAACCCAACATCTCACGACACGAGCTGACGACAGCCATGCACCACCTGCACACTGACCTTACGGAAACCCCATCTCTGAGGCGATCCAGTGCATGTCAAACCCAGGTAAGGTTCTTCGCGTTGCATCGAATTAATCCACATGCTCCGCCGCTTGTGCGGGCCCCCGTCAATTCCTTTGAGTTTTAGCCTTGCGGCCGTACTCCCCAGGCGGGGCGCTTAATGCGTTAGCTACGGCACGGAGGACGTGGAAATCCCCCACACCTAGCGCCCACCGTTTACGGCGTGGACTACCAGGGTATCTAATCCTGTTCGCTCCCCACGCTTTCGCTCCTCAGCGTCAGTATCGGCCCAGAGACCCGCCTTCGCCACCGGTGTTCCTCCTGATATCTGCGCATTCCACCGCTACACCAGGAATTCCAGTCTCCCCTACCGAACTCAAGTCTGCCCGTATCGACTGCACGCCCACAGTTAAGCTGTAGGTTTTCACAGTCGACGCGACAAACCGCCTACGAGCTCTTTACGCCCAATAATTCCGGACAACGCTCGCACCCTACGTATTACCGCGGCTGCTGGCACGTAGTTAGCCGGTGCTTCTTCTGCGCCTACCGTCACTTTCGCTTCTTCGGCGCTGAAAGAGGTTTACAACCCGAAGGCCGTCATCCCTCACGCGGCGTCGCTGCGTCAGGCTTTCGCCCATTGCGCAATATTCCCCACTGCTGCCTCCCGTAGGAGTCTGGGCCGTATCTCAGTCCCAGTGTGGCCGGTCGCCCTCTCAGGCCGGCTACCCGTCGTCGCCTTGGTAGGCCATTACCCCACCAACAAGCTGATAGGCCGCGGGCCCATCCTGCACCGCCGGAACTTTCCACCCACCCCCATGCGGGGGAAGGTCGTATCCGGTATTAGCCCCGGTTTCCCGAGGTTATCCCAGAGTGCAGGGCAGGTTGCCCACGTGTTACTCACCCGTTCGCCGCTCGTGTACCCCGAAGGGCCTTACCGCTCGACTTGCATGTGTTAAGCACGCCGCCAGCGTTCGTCCTGAGCCAGGATCAAACTCTCCATAAAGGTTTGATTCTGTTACATTCGACGCAGTGTTGATCAGCTGAATCTGACGAACTACACGGTTGAAGAGATCGATGTGGGTCCATTGCGCGCGCTCCGCATCATTGACAAAACCCCGTCAGAACATTGTCAAATTTCGGTGGACTTGAGCGAGCAGGCCCATGTGTCAGTTTATGTGCATTACGCGGGAACAGTCGAGCGGGCGTGCGCCCTAGCGGAGGACACCGCAGCGGCGGTGGAGCCTGTGCTGCCTCGTTCCCTCAGCTGACCGCAGCCGATGGGCGTGCTCGCCGGCCGTGTGCGTTGTCCGTCGAACCGCCCTGCGTGTTCGCTGGCGGAACGGGGGAGCTGGGAGGCGGAACGCGTGCCCTCCCGCCGACTGGTGGTCGTGGGTGCGGACCCGCCACTCGTCGACGAACCGGGAGTCAGGGTGAATGTGTCACCGTCCTCGAGCGAAGCCAGCTCTCGGCCAGCGGGCCAGGCGAGCAGCCGAACGACCGCACCACCGGAGGGCATCTCACCACCTTCCCCGACAACACGCCCCGACACCAGCACTGGAGTGTTCACGTGAGCGGACTCCGCGATTCGCGTAACCGGTTCGTCAGAACACATCAGCTCAGAGGGAGCAAGGCCAACAGTCGATTGCGCCGCGTGCGCTACCCCCAGGGGGGCAGCAGGGCCAACATGAGGCCAATCACCGCCCCGCCCACTCCAAGTCGACGTCCCGTCTTTGTCAATCGCATCTTTTCGCTCACCTTATCCTCTGGGTCCGCCGATCCGGACAACGCGATAAGTGCACGCAGCTGATTACTGCGGGCACCCACCTGAACGGCAGTTCTGGTTCGAGGACTCCGGCCACCCGCTCAGCGGACTCACACGCCTCCTCCCGAGACTCCGTGAAGCTGACCACGACCGTCGCGTGGGCTGATTCCCCGAGTTCCATCGAGATCTGGCATTTATTCGGCTCACGGTCATCCGTAATCAACAACGCGCGCAGCGGACCAACCTGGTATTCGGTCAGGTTGTAGTCGGTCAGGTTGAGCTCGTCCAAAGCTCGATCAACGCGAATGTTGATAGACAACAGCGGGGTCTCCAACGGCGCCACCGTATAACTACACGCATAAATAACGCCGACGTCTTCGAAGTCAGCAGTAGAAGGGTCGAACCCCAGGTCAGCAACTTGCTCGGCGTCGAGGACCTCGCAAGGCAGCACGCTCGCCAACTCCTCCTCAGACGACGGCCCATCTTCAACAGCCCTACCCGCCGTATCAGAACTACCTGGAACCGGCGTGGGGACGGAGAGAGCTTGCCCAGGGGTTTCCGAGGTGCAGCCCGTCACAACGGCGAGCAGGGCAACACCAGCAGTAGCCACAGCACAGCGATGACGGGGTGTCCAACCGATCATGGAAGGTCGTCTCCGGTGTTGGTCAGCAGGGTAGCGTTCTCAGCATCCCGATTCTGGGTGTTACGGGCGGAAGCCCTGATCGCTGCGGCAAGGTCCTCGAGCGCCTTGATGTAGAGCACGAGGTTCTCCCTGGCCGAAGTAGGCGTGCCCATCGCTGTCACCCGGTCCTGCTTGGCCATCGTCAACGCCACCGGACTGGAACCAAGCCGAACGTCCTGCTCCAGAAACTCGAAGTACCTGAGCCGCTTGCGGGCTCGGACGGCGATGGCGTCGATCTTGGCGGCCATGCTCTCGGCGCTCTCGGGGTCGATCAGACCTTGCCCGCCGCGGCCGCCGCGCCGAACGCCGCGACACTGCCCGTCATCTTCGCCGTCGAGGGAAACGCGGAACCGACACCGCCGCCGTCGCTCTCGATGTGCACACTGCCTCCCACATCCTCCGCCACGGACCGACCTCAGCCGGTACGCCGCACCGGCCAACGCTACCAACGGCGACGCCACGAACCAGCGGGAATCGGCGCACCTGTGCCGAACGGAGCAGCAACGCCGAACAGCAGAGCGCGAACCCGAACGAAGTCCGCCACCACGGCCCCCGACCCACCCGCCACCACCCTCGAGAGCGACGCGATCTCTGGTGACAGCTGGTCCGTTCTCACGCACCTACCGACACCCGTGTCCGAACCGGAAGCATCGAACGACCATGACGAACAGGCCAGGCCCATCGGAAGGCACGACCTGGCACCCGTCCGACACGGGTGCGCCGACGGACCGGTTCCCCCTCCCACCGCCCCCACCAACCCGCTTCCACATCTCCCGCAGATCCAGCAGAAGGCACCAAACAGCGTCTGCCCTCGACCGTGGCTGAGGCAGCTCAGCCAACCACACCGCTGCCTCTCGCACCCTCGCGATCAGTGCCACCCCACTCCCTCCGGAGGGTAGGCTCACCGCGCCTCACGGGGCAGTTCTGGTTCAAGGACTTCAGCGACCCGCTCAGCGGACTCACACGCCTCCTCCCGCGACTCCGTGAGGCTGACTATTACAGTAGCGTGGGCTGATTCCCCGAGTTCCATCGAAATCTGACACTTGTTCGGCTCACGGTCGTCAGTAATCAACAGTGCACGCAACGGACCAACCTGGTAATCTACGAAGTTGAAGTTGGTCAGATTCAGATCATCCAAAGCCTGGTTCGCGCCGATGTTGATAGACAACAGCGGGTACTCCAACGGCGCCGCCATGTAATGGCACATGAAAATGAGGCCAGCGTCTTCGAAGTCAGCAGTCGAGGGGTCGTACCCCAGGTCCGTAACTTGAACAGGGTCGAGCACCTCACAAGGCAGCACTCTGGCCAACTCATCGAAAGAAGACCCATCCTCGACCGAGGATGTGCCCGCTGTATCAGAACTACCTGGAACCGGCGTGGGGACGGAGAGCGCTTGCCCAGGGGTTTCCGAGGTGCAGCCCGTCACAACGGCGAGCAGGGCAACACCAGCAGTAGCCACAGCACAACGATGACGGGGTGTCCAACCGATCATGGAAGGTCGTCTCCGGTGTTGGTCAGCAGGGTAGCGTTCTCAGCATCCCGATTCTGGGTGTTACGGGCGGAAGCCCTGATGGCCGCGGCAAGGTCCTCGAGCGCCTTGATGTAGAGCACGAGGTTCTCCCTGGCCGAAGTAGGCGTGCCCATCGCCGTCACCAGGTCCTGCTCGGCCATCGTCAACGCCGCCGGGCTGGAACCAAGACGAACGCCCTGCTCCAAAACGTCGAAGTGCCTGAGTCGCTTGTTCGCACGAACGGCGATCGCGTCGATTTTGGCGGCCATGCTCTCGGCGCTCTCGGGGTCGATCGAGACCTTGCCCGCCGCAGCGGCCGCGCCGAACGCCGCGATGCTGCCCGTCATCTTCGCCGTCGAGGGAAACGCGGAACCGGCACCGCCGCCGTCGCTCTCGATGTGCACACTGCCTCCCACATCCTCCTCGCGGACCGACCTCAGCCGGTACGCCGCACCGGCCAACGCTACCAACGGCGACGCCACGAACCAGCGGGAATCGGCGCACCTGCGCCGAACGGAGCAGCAACGCCGAACAGCAAGGAGCGGAGACGCCGAACCGTGTGCCGCGAAGACCCGGGCCCGCAGGAGGCACGGCCGCCCTTGGCCCGCACGGGCCTCCTCGTCGATGCTCGACTCCATCGACGAGGGAACCCCGATCATGGCGGAGGCGATGGAGGCCCGCCGGGCCGGGTTACCGGTGGACTCGTCCAGGGCCCGGGAGATCGCCGACCGGTACTCGGCCTGGCTCTCCGGGGTGTGCGGCAAACCGGACTGCCCCGAGTTCCGCCAGCAGTCGGCGAAGCAGCTGCGGATTGCCCTGGAGCTGCACGGCACCAGGAACGCCGAGGCCGATCCCCACTGGGAGTCGCCGTTCACCGGCCCCCACGACCGGTACCTGGACCTGGTGGCCACCATCAACGGGCATCCCACGAGCGACGAACTCGTCGGCATGATGGCCGACCAGGTGCCCTACGCCTGGCTCGCCGACGCCCTCAGGGCCTCCGCCAGCTCCTCCGAGCCGGGGACGGCTGCCTGAACCAGCCCTCCGGTGGACGGGACGGTCGAGGACGCCCCAGGTCCGCCTGGGCCAGGGCCGGCGGGATGGCAGGGGACAGGCCCGCTCGGTGTGCGGCGCCACGGGCACCGTTACCGCTGCCCCACCGCTCGGGGCGAATCCGTGGTCAGGGCGGGGGAACCCGCCGGCCGTTCTTACGTCACCGTGACGGAACAGCCCGGTGTGGCTACGCCGGCGAAGATCCCTGCTCCACCCCGCCCAGGCGCCCCTCGACCCAGGGGCGCGGGGTTCACGACGTCACCGTCGAGGCACCCGCGCCCCTGAACCCGGCGGAGCGGCGCGGACTTGGGGGTTGTCCTCGCGCGGGGACGACCGCCCCGCCCCCTTCGCTGAGCCCCTACTCTTCCCCCGCCTTTCCGTTGGTTTCGTTTCGTAGTCACCAACCAAACGATACGAAATACCGTGTGCAGGTCAGCGCGTGATCGACCGGCACCACCGCTGGCGGGGACGTGCTCGCGCGGGGGCGCCCCGACGCTCGGCGTCGCGGGGGACCGTGGCGAATCTGGTCGTGGTGCGTCCGCTCGCGCACCCGGCCCGAGCGCGCCTCGCGTCTTGCACGTGGTCCACGCGGGGAGGGCTGCCGCCGTGCGGGTACGAGGTGTCGGTGGCGAGGTCCCGGGCGGGAGCCACCGGGTCGGCATCCGTGAGGGGGAGGCGGACGGAGTGGTCGCGCGCCGGCGGCGAGGCGTCCTCGCCGCGGGTGAGCGGAGCCCCGCGATCGTCACCCCACCACGTGGTGAGGGGAGTGCGCGGGTAGGAGCCCGGTGCAGGGGGGCTTCGCTCCTCGCCGGTCTTCTCCGTGCGCATGCGGTGATTTTTAGTGGCCGTTCGGATACCTTGAGTAATATGTGATAGACCGCTATCAGTACGGTGGTGGTCGGGGACACGCCCGAACGGAGGCGACAGCTTCCGGCCCACCGTCACCTTCGACGAGGACACCGGCTTCGTCCGCGAGCTGGAACACCCGCACGGGCCCCCACTGCCCGCCGAACAGTTGAGGTTCGGCGACGACGTGGAAACCGAGCTCGGCTCGACCGCCTGAGCGGCACGGGGTCCTCCGGGATCATCGACGCGGGGTTGGACGGTCCGGGGCGTGGAAGGGAGTGGGCCAGCCAGGCCGCAGGACAGTGTCGACGGGAGTGCGACCACCTCACCGGGCCATACCCGTCCGCTGAAACGGTGCTCCCGCCCCGCTCGGTGCCACTGCTGTCCTGCGCGCGGCGTGCCGTGCCCTGGGAGGGGACGAGAGCGGGGCGCCCGCACAGTGTGCTGTTGGTTGAAGATCTCCTGGGGAGGAACCGCCGTGAGCGGCAGCTACGAAGTGGACCCCGAGGCCCTGCCTCGGGCCATCGCGGAACTCAAGGAAGCTCTGGATTGCGTGCTGGACCTGCAGTCCGTATCTTCAAGACTCGAGTTCAACAAGCCGACACGAGGCGATGACGCCATCAGCCTGAATGCTGGCGAGGAGTTCGTGAAGCTCGCTAGCTCCCCCGAGTCCGGATCTCTCGCCCTTACGCTGATGAAGCTCCGCGATGAAATTCTCAACACGATCGACAACTTCGAGGACATGCTTAGGGAGTACTTGAATCTCGAGGAAGGCGCTACTCTTCCAGAGTATGAGGGCGAAGTGACGAAGTTCGAGTACTCCAAGGCATATCAGCAACTTGTGGCTGGCGGCCACCTCGCAATCTGAGAAGGAGCTGAACAGATGGTGGTACCGCATCGCCGCAAGTTTGGCCTAGCCCTCCTGACCCCCTCCATACTTCTGGTTGCCGCGTGCTCCAGCGCGGAGACAGGAGGCAGCGAAGGGGCTAACATTGAACCCTCAGAGCTGGCTCCGACGAACTCTGCTACGGCAATCGAAGATGGGGACAGTTCCTCACAGTCCGCTTTGCAGATATCCACGCCACTTGACCTCTCAGACATAGCGCCGTGCGATTTGCTATCAGACGAGGCAGCGCGAGCCACTGGGTTCGATCCAGAATCCAAGGACCTGCGCGCGAATGTTACTGACCCGACCGCCGATGGCGAAATTTGCCTATTGTCGGGCATCGAGGACGAATACTCGGGCGTCACCGTATCGGCAATGCCAGAACTGAGTATTTCGACGGCCTATGAAACAGCATCCGGATATGCAGTTTCCGAGCACCGCACAGTCGGCGACTACCCCGCACTCCACGCGAACAAAGTCGAGGATCCCGCACGGTGCCCGCTGTTCGTGGGCGTCGCCGAAAATCAAGTGCTTTTCGTCGACGCCAATATTCGCGAGGTAGAAGATGTCTGCCTTCACGCAACTGACGTGGCCCAAGCCATCATAGACGATCTTCCTCACGCATCTCAGGAGTAGCACACATGCATCTCGAGACCACGTGTGAGTACTTCGGCGGGAAAAACGCCAAGCAGCTGCACACGGAGATCAACGGTGTGGGCCATGGTGGCAGCCACGCTGAAGCGCACACAGTTTGGAACAATGTCGGCACAAGCTTCGGCGACCTAGCGAACTTCATCAAGGGTGCCATGGCTCGCGCGGCCGACGCCCATCAAGGAGAGGCAGCAGAAGCATCTAGAGCCTCCACCCTGCCGCTGGTCACCTACACCGACCAGGCGTCGAGCCAGGCTCAGGCGATCGGCCAAAGCATTTCCACCCAGGGTTTGCACCGTAGTTCAGCGGTCCACAGCATCCCCGAGGGGCAGGACGAGCCCAAGAAGGAGGGGTTCGAGGTCATCCTCCCCTCCAACTGGACCGGGCACGGTGACCGCATGGAGGCCTACGAAGCGGAGAACGACGCCGCCCGCGAGGTCATGCAGACCTACCAGAACGAGACCAACAACGTTCTGATGTCCGTCCCCTCCTTCGAGGAGGTCCCCAGCACCACCTACTCCGCCAAGGGCACCACCAACCCCGAGTCCATCGGGAACGGGATCCCCGGTGGCGCGCCCTCGGTGCCCAGTGTCGGCGGTAGCGGCGGCGGAGGGGGCGGCGGCTACGGTGGCGGCACTCCCGGTGGCGGGATGAACTGGAACGGCACCGGCGGAGGGCCGGGGACGCGGTGGCCGCCCGGTTCCGGTGGCATCGGGAGGTGGCGCGGTTCCTGGCGGAGACGGCGGCGCACGGGCCGGTGCTGGTGGTGCTGGACGACCTCCACCGTGCGGGTGAGGAAACGCTCCGCCTGCTGTCCTCACTGGTGAACGGCGGAGTCACCGGCCCCGTGCTGGTGGTGGGCACCTACCGGACGACGGACCCACCGCCGCCCCTGACGACGTTCCTGGGGCAGGTGGCGCGAGCCGAACCGGTCCGGGTGGCCCTGGGCGGGCTGGACCGGGACGAGGTGTCGGGGTTGGTCAGCTCGATCACCGGGCGCCCCGTGGACGCCGCGACGGCGGCGGCGGTGCGCGGACGCACGGGCGGCAACCCGTTCTTCGTCCGTGAACTGGCCCGCCTGCTGGACTGGTCCTCCGGCCGCGCGATGATGACCGGGCAGGACGCGTGGTGCAGCAGGGTGCGGCTGGTGGACCCCAACAACATGCCGGTGAAGCCTCCACGGCCCCGGCTGCCCACGATGATCATCCTGGCCCGTTCGGCCTGGCTCAACAGGCCCGGCGCGGGGCGGTCTCGCACCACTATGCGTCGCACCCGAACGTCCGGGTACCGCTCCTGCCAGCCGGCGAGGCGTTCGGCCAGTACCCGCTCCTCGGTGGCCTCCACCGCCTGCCAGTCGACCATGTTCCTGGTGAGTTCGAAATCGCTCTCGAAGGCCGCATCGACCCAGGTGTGCACCGCGAGCAGGTCGGCGTCCCGGAACGCGGCCTCGTCAAAGGCGAAGGCGATGGCGCGTTCGCTGGTGGGGGACCCGTCGACCCCGACGACGATCGGCCCGGTCTCCGGAGGCGGCCCGGTGGGGGTCCTGCCACGGATCACGGCGACCGGGCTGTGCCCGTGGGCGGCGAGTCCGGTGGCGGCCGAGCCCACCAGCAGGCTGGAGAAGCCGCCCCGGCCTCGAGAGCCGAGGACGATCAGTCGGGCCTGTCGGGACAACTCGATCAAGGCTGGCACTGGACCCTCCATCCGGGTCTCCGGCCGGATGTCGACGTTCGGGGCGACCTCGGTGGCGACCTCAGTGGCCCGGTTCAGGTACGCGGTCACCCGCCGACGTAGCTCAACTGGCAGAGCACTCGCCTTGTAAGCGAGTGGTTAGGGGTTCGAGTCCCCTCGTCGGCTCCACCGCTGTTCAGAGGGCATTCGGGTCGCGGCCGGGGGGGACGGGCTCCGCCTGGGGACCACTCGCCTCGCGGCTTTCCCCTCCGGCCGGCCCGGTCGTCCGCCGGCCGGGGCGCTCCACGTGGCCGTGCCGCTTCCCGCTCGTCGGCCCACCGCCGGCACGCGGTCGGTGCCCCGCACCCGAGTCGCGTTCCTGGCCCTCCGCTCCGGATCACCACGAGGCGGGGCGCGCCCCCGACTGGAGGGCCGCCGCACCGGTACCAACGCCCGTCGGTGTCCCCGCGGGTCGACACCCGCCGGTGAGGGCTGGGTGGTCCGCCGAGCCGTCGTGGAAGGTGTTCCGCCTGGGTCGGCCGCCGGGGCGGAGCCCCATCGCCCACCCCGGCGCGGCCGTGCCCGTGGCGGCTCCCGGGCGCCGGCGGTGCCGGGATCAGGACCGTCGGGGCGACGGGGACGGGCGGCAACCGGCGTGGCGGGGCTCCCAGGGCGGTGAGCCGACCGCGACCGGCGGTGGTGGCGCGGGGAGGCTGACCCCGTCGCTGGCCCGCTCCTCCCGCCCGATCCCGGCCCCCGCCGCCCCATGCGAGGCCCGGTCGTCCGGTGGTTCGAAGGGACGGTTCCTGGGGCGTGCGTGGTCACCCGCCGACGTAGCTCAACTGGCAGAGCACTCGCCTTGTAAGCGAGTGGTGACGGGTTCGGGTCCCCTCGTCGGCTCCACCGCTGTTCAGAGGGCATTCGGGTCGCGGCCGGGGGGACGGGCTCCGCCTGGGGACCACTCGCCTCGCGGCTTTCCCCTCCGGCCGGCCCGGTCGTCCGGTGGTTCGAAGGGACGGTTCCGGGGGCGTGCGCGGTGTCGATACGATGTGGTCGGCGACCGCGACGCCCCTGGGGCGTGCGCGGTCACCCGCCGACGTAGCTCAACTGGCAGAGCACTCGCCTTGTAAGCGAGTGGTTAGGGGTTCGAGTCCCCTCATCACCGCCGCGCAGCCCGCGTCCTCCAGCCGGCGCGCGAGTACCGGGTCGTCGTTGGTGTAGGCGAGGACGGTGAAGCCGTCGGCCACCAGTCGTTCGGCCGCGTCCAGCGTTTCGAACGGGTCCGGGAGCAGCGTGTCCTCGTCGGCGACGACCTCCAGTTTGACCCAGTTCGTGTCGAGCGCCTCCCTGGCGAGCTGGGCCGTCAGCACCGCCTCCGCCGCGCTGCGGCACCCGGCCGTGTTGGGCAGCGTCCCGACCCCGCACCGGCGGAGCAGGTCGAGGACTCCGGGGCCTCCCGAGGTGTCGGCCCTGCGGAGCGACACGGTGGTTGATGTCGTCCAGGCCGAGGACCTCGGACAGGACCTTTCCTCCTGCGTCGAGGACGACGTCGATGACGGAGCGGGTGTCGGCCAGGGTGGCGTGGGTGGTAGCGACCTGTTGCGCGGTGTATCCGTTGTAGGTGCGTGAGACGCGCGGTGTGGACCGCTGTGGAGTGGATCGCGGGGAATGCAGCTGTGCCTGGACGCGCTTGCCGAGCAATAGCACACTGCGCACGACCGTGGTGACGGCCTTGCCAAGCGCTGTTCTGCGTAACCGCTCAACGATGGCCTTGGCCTGGAGGTTCAACCAGCGGTACAGCAGCCCGTCAGGGTTGCTGAAGGTGACGGGGGAGGTGCCCGGCTGCTCAGGCTCCCAGTGTTGGAGCGAGCTGATTGAGTGCCTAGCTCGGCTCGATGGAGTCCGAGCCTGGGAGCCGAGCACGAACCCATCCGGCACCGCACCCGGCTCCCCTCGGGAAGACCTCGTCTTCACCATCGGGGCCGGCCGCCGTCACGATCCGCCGCTCGCTCGTCCGGCGCGCCCGAGTCGGAGGCCTCGCCCACTGACTCACCCAGCTGCGGGCTTTCGAGGGGGTGTATTGCTCCCGGCTGAAGCTTTCATTCCTGCAGGGAGTTCAGAGGACGGCAGGATTGGACTGGAGCGAGAGCGGGCTCATCCTCGCGACGCTGACCGGCTGGCCTCTCGACCCTGCCGACCTCACCTGCCGCTTCTTTACTGGGTCAGGCTCGGGCGCGCGTCCGCTTCCACGACCTACGGCACTTGACGACGCTCCTCCGGGAATGGGGAGTCGAACCCGTACTGATCAAGCAATTCCTCGGCCACGCCCCACGTCGGCGTCTACGCCCACGTACGACTCCGCCTCCAGCGTCAGGCCATCGACACCCTCGGCAGCAACCTCGGCCCGACCGACGCCCCGGACGACCCGCCCACCGCAGCCGTCGTCCGCTGACGTTGCCGTCACCGTTGCCGTCAAACGGCAGAAGGGGCCCACCGGAGATCGCTCCGGTGGGCCCCTTTCTCAGCCTTCTTTCCTCAGGAATTACATCGCCCAGGAATTAGAAAAGCATCAAACCATGCACCCAACGCAGTCTACCCGAACGAAGATGTGGCGCTCCCCGGGTTCTTGTAGGCGGCCGCTAGGTTCTTATCGAAGATCACGAGTAGAGCATCGGGCATATACGTGAATCCCGCACCTTCAGCCTCACCTAGTGCAATGACTAGGTTCGACCCGTCAGGGAATCCGAAGTTGTAGGCCCAAGGCATCTCTGGGCATCCCTCGTTAGGGATATGCCAGGCGATTCCGATACTCGCGATCGGAGCACCCAAGATTCTCCCCCAATCGACGTGGTCACTCACGTCGATCGGATTCCCGGGCAGATCGGTGCCCGCTTCCTCGGGGCTGATGAATTCAATTGCCATGCCTTCGTTGACGCCATCCATTGCCCAGCATAGAACCAGCACGGCCCCGCTCTCCATGCCCAGTTCAACGGCCATGTCGACTTCGTGAGCGCGTTCTTCCCTATGCCCTTCGGGCCAGCCCTCCCCTCGCGGCGCCACGTAGCGAACAGTTCTCACGGCCTCGCCCGAGACGGCCTCCCGGAGTTCAGCGAGCCCAGCACCGCTACGGGCCAGAGCATCCCACGGTTTGATTACCAACATGTCTGATACCGCCCGAAGTACTGGAACTGCCCATTTGCATCGAAGGTTGCCCAGCTCCCGCGTCCAGCCGGGTCCGGCGTAGTATACCGCGTCCCACCAGTGCAGGTTTCGGACTCTACAGGAGAATGGACGTGTGATGCCGAAATAAGGCGAAGTGCTCGAACCTCCTGATTTCGGGATTCCTGGTTGGTGGCCGTCGTCCACTGGTGACCCCGTCGATCGAAAATAAGGTCCCCTCCGCCGCCGCGCGAAGGGGACCTTCATCTTTTCGTGGAGGCGGTCGAACCCCCTTGAAGAAGGCGCTACCTAAATCGGCGAGCTATAGGGAATCAGTCGAGCCAAGAACTCCTCGAACGATCCCGCTACTGTCCGAGGGATGCGGTCTTCGTCGACGTATGCAACAGATGGCTCACCGTACGGGCCGGATTGGGAGTAGTCAAGCATTACAACGTCATGTCCGCCAGAAGGCATGTCGCAAATAACTACACCGACATCTGGATAGCCCCATTCAGCGATCGAGTCTGCGCTCCCCAGGCCGGAAGAAGAATCAATCCCCCATGTCCCTCCAACTCCGAGAAGTGCACGTACCTCGAAATGGTCGGCAGCCCACGATGTAGTGAACTCTGTAGGGAAACATCGCCGCTTCAACACTCCGCCATTCCTTATCGATAGAGCTGACACATAGCCTTCCGGGAGGCGCAGTCCTAGAGAATCTTCTGCGTGAAGAATCATGTCGTTGCTCAGTGGGGGGCCCGTGTAGTAGTCTCCGTCCTCAAACAACTCGTTCATTGCTAACTCCCTATGGAGAATCCGTCAGTGCGAGCTGTGCGCTTATGCTGCCAATCCCATGTGGAGCATGGAGGGCGGCAGAACTGGACTAAGGTGACAGGGTCGCGTCCTCACCACGCCGATCGGACGACCTCTCGCCCCGGCCAGCCTCCCCCGCCGCTTCCGCAGCTTCCTCAACCGGGCCGGACTCCGGCGCGTCCGCTTCCACGACCTCCGCCCCTCAACCACCACCCTGCTCCTGGAACAAGGCATCGACCTCGTCGTGATCAAGGAGCTGTTGGGTCACGCCCACATCGGCGTCACCGCCACCGTCTACGCCCACGTCCGACTCCGACTCCAGCGCCAGGCCATCGACACCCTGAGCGACGCACTGGCTGAGGGCGACGACTCCGAAGAGTCACCACCCTCAGCCGTGACCGTCTGCTGACGTTGCCGTCAGCGATGCCGCCAAACAAAGTTATGTAGGATTTTGGCCATCTGGTGCCACAGGAATATGTGCCACAGTCACTACGCCAAAGAATGAACTTTCCACCATAATGCGGTCACCTGGCGAATAGATCCAGAATTCCGGTGCGGAGTTTGCAATATCCGGCAGGTGAAGGATGGAAGATTCAAGACTCATTTCTATGCTTGGAATTGACAGGTTTGCCCAGAAAAAAATTAGGCTGCCAGCCATCGGGGTGAACTGTTGGACTACTGAGCTTAGTTGGACGGAATCCGATCCCATTGATCTGAGTACCAAATCATCAGCCACCGCGCCCCACGTGATCGCACCGTCGGAGCTGCGCGGGTAGCGACGGAGACTTTCGCGCTCGTACTGGAGATGCTGATCCAGATTCAGTAGCTGCACGCCCGGCTGGCCAGCCCAAGTTAGCAGTCGGTCACCTTGCTGATCTGCGCGAACCACTCGAACCATAGATTTGGGTAGGAGGTCTGGTCTGGTTCCGTATACATCGTCGAGCGTCATGAATTACCACCAAGTATTCTCGCGAAATCGTCTTCTGTCCCATTCCATGGCACTGCCCACTTGCGCGCCGAGTCTCCCTTTCCGACTTCCACGTTGATATGTGGGCCCTTCACTGGGTCGAAATCCATCCTGAATCGCTTGTATTCACCGTTAACCCGAGTAGTGAATCCCACTACCTTGTCGTAGGTCGTCGGTGCAGATTCGAGCCGTCCATGGTACGGCTTCCGCGTAGCTGGATCAACCTCACCCAACAGATCAAGCGCTTGGTTGCGGGCTTGTTCGAAACTGTCAAACCTGGGCAGGGTTACTTCCTTGCACGCCCCTCCGGAATTGTGGACAAGCACCGGCGTGGTGCCGGCCAGTACATAGTACGTGTGGATGATGTTGATGGTGAGGTTGTGGACGCGGTGGTGGTGGGGGTAGGTGTGGGCGTGGGTGATGGTGGTGTGGTCGCCGGTGGGGGTGAGGAGGGTGTCTCCTCGGGTGAGGTCGGTGGCGTGGGTCCAGTGGCCGTGGTCGTCGGCCCAGAAGGGGTGTTCGTCGGTGGCGGTGACGGTGCCCGGGAGCTGGTCGGGGCTGGGGGTGTGGCTGACGTCGACGAGGGTCTTGGGTCCCTCGTTGGTGATGGTGGCCACGACCCGTTGGGGCCCGATTTCCCCGGTGTCCGGGTCGGAGGCGAGGACTTCGTCCCCGAGTTGGATGTCCTCGATGGGTTTGTGGGTGCCGTCGGCGAGGAGGACGAGGGTGCCGGGGACGAAGCTGTTGACCCGGCAACCGGCGCTGCGGAGCAGCGCGGTGGCCTCGTCGCGTTCGCGCCGCCAGGTCCGGACGCGGCCGATGGCACGATCGATGGCCTTGATGACAGCAGGAAGTTTGCCCACTTTGTTGATAGGCATGAATCCGAGCAACATGACACCACAAGCCAGGATATCGGTCCTGGTAAAGCAGTCGTTGATGGTTTCTAGGTTGAGTACCTCAGCAAGAATGGTTCCGCCGGCATCAAGGACGATATCGATGACGGAGCGGGTATCGGCCAAAGTGGCCTGTGCTGCCGCTACCTGCTGTGCGCTGTGCCCGTTGTACGTACTCGAGACGCGTGGTGTTGGACGCCTCGGTGGGCTGGATAAGCGAGGGCGTTTGTTCCAGCTCCTAATAATCGGGACAGCTTTGGTGAAGGGAAGTCGCGCGATGGCATCCCAAAGATTTCTGGAAGTAAGTGCTTGAGAGCGACGAATGATTGGCCCGATGAAGAGCAGCCCGTCAGGGTCGCTGAAGGTGACGGGGGAGTTGTTGGCGTAGGCGTACCCGTGCAGCTGTTGCGGGTCGTTGTGGTCGATGATCGGGTCGACCGAGATGAAGCGTCCGATGTGGGGGTCGTACTCCCGCGCACCGAGACTGGTCAGGCCGGTGGATTCGTCGATCGTGCCCCCGACGAAACCCTTCTCCCCTGGCCAGTGGTCCCCGTCGAGGTCACCCCGTTGGTCCCCGAACGACGACATCCGCCGTCGAGTGACCTCCATGGTGCTGGCCGACACGGCGGTCAGCGATGTGCCCTGGTGGTCGCCGAGGAGGAAGGAGAGGTCCTCCCCGCTGCGCACCGCCACGACCTGGCCGTCGTGGTCGTAGTAGCGGGTGGTGGTGACTCCGCCGTCCTCCAGCCGCAGTTCCTGCTGCGGGAGGTAGAGCGTGGCCGTACCGTCCGGTTCCTTGCGGAGCAGACGGGCACCGTCCGCGGTGTAGATGTAGGAGGTGTCCTCCCCGTCGGGTCCGGTGACGGTGTCCAGGCGACCTTCCTCGGTCCACTCCAGGGCCTGGGTGGTGCCGGAGACGGTGCGGCTGGTGGTGTTTCCGGTGGAGTCGTAGGCGAACTCGTCGATGGACTCCCCACCGGGACCTTCGGAGTGCACCGAGAGGAGGGTGTGCGGCTGGGCCTCGCCCGCTTCGGGGTAGGTGAAGGTCCGAACCGTGTCACCGTCGGCGGAGTGTTGGGTTTCCTTCGTGCGGTTCCCGACGACGTCGTACTCGTAGGACGTCCAGTACGGCTGCGGGCCGCCGAGAGCCGCTGTCGACCGCTCGTCGTCGCAGTCGCCGCCGGGTGTCCAGGCGTCGGTCATCCGCCGGAGGTGGTCGTAGGCGAAGCACTGGGTCTCGACCGGCGTCTGGTCGGGCGCGGTCCCGGCTGGGCGGTCGACGATCGAGGTGATGTTGCCGGCCGGGTCGTAGCTGTAGTGCAGATCCGAGATGAGATCGCGTTCCGCTGTCCGGTGGGAGACGATGCGGTCGAGCCGGCGAGTTCCTTCCTCGTAGAAGTAGGTGAGCCATGACCGCTTGGTGCCCGTCCCCAACTGCAGGCGGAGTGTCTCCCCGAACGCCGAGTAGTTCGTCTCGCTGACGTACGGCACCTGGGTGACGGCGTCGGCATACACGCCGGTGGTCCTGGCCGGTAGGCCGAGCTCGCCGTAGATCCGGCTGATCGTTTCCTCGGTCAGATCCCCTGCGGCAGGTATTCCTTGGGCGCGGATCTGCCCGGTCTCGTTGTAGGTCGTGCGGTAGTCGTAGTTGCCCGCCAACTCGCCTTCCGACGCGGGAATGGACACCCGGGTGCGCTGTGGCCGCCCGCCCTCGTCGTACCAGGTCACCGAGGTGCTGTAGGCGTTGCCGTCCACGTAGCGGGTCGAGGCGGTGGGGAAGCCCTTCAACAGGGTGTCGTAGGTCCAGGCCGCCAGCTGGGTGCCCTCGGTGGAGCCTGCGTACAGCCCGGTTCGACGGCCGAGCGCGTCGTAGGTGTAGGCGAGGCTCTCACCTCGGGAGTCGGTTGTCCGGACGAGTTGACCCAGCGTGTCGTACTCGTTGGTGGTCACGCCCCGGTCCGGGTCCTCAGTCCGGATGGTCCGTCCACGCTGGTCGTACTCGTACGTCCAGATATTGCCGGCTGGGTCGACGACCGACGCCAGTTCACCCCGGGGGGTGTACGAGTAGGTGGTGGTGTCGTGGTCGCCGGTTGGTTCCCCGCCGTGGTACTGGCGCCGCTCGATCAGGTTGCCCCGGGCGTCGTTTGTCACCCGGGTCGCCGTTCCCCCCTCCGGTGGTGCGATGCTCGTCCAGTCCCCGCCGTAGCGGTAGCTGGTGCGCCATTGTTCGATGCCGAGCTTGCGGAAGATCTCCTCGGTGGGACGCCCGAGCCCGTCGTGGACCGTGCGTGTCTGGGCTGGGACGACGTTGTCGTCGACCAGCAGGAGGTCGGTCGCGGGTGGGTCCTCGTTGTAGTAGGTCTCGTTGGTGGTGGCCGCCAGCCCACGGGAGTCGTAGCGGATGTCGGTGATGACCCGGCCGCCAACCGGGCTGGGCAACTGGGTCTGGCGAGGGCGCAGCAGCCCGTCGTGCAGCTCGTGGCTGGTCCGGTAGCTGCGATCGTGCTGGAGGGCCTTCGTTGTCACCACCACCGGGCCAGTGGTGCGGACCAGGTAGCTGAACTCGCTGTTCGGCCTCCCGCGTGACTTCGAGTTTCCCGGGAGCCATACCTTGGTGAGCCGGCCCAACGGGTCGTACTCCAGGTCGGTGCGCAGGCCGTTCGGGTCGACCTCGGCGAGCGGTTCGCCCCAGGCGGGGTGCAGTTCGCTTGTGGTGGTGTGGCCGAGCGCGTCGGTGATCGCCACCTCGGTGACGGGGCCACCGGTGGCCGGGGTGTAGGCCGTGGTGCTGGTGTTGCCCGCCGCGTCGGTCGACTTGACCGCCCGTCCGTAGGTGTCGACCTCGGTGCGCTGGACTGTCGTGTGGACGCGGGTTGAGCCGTCCCAGTCGGACACCTCCTCCACCCGCGACACGTTGCCGCGTGTGGGGGGCGTGCCGTGGTCGGTCGCTCCGTCGTAGTAGCTGCGGACCTCGGAGTTCAGGTCCTCCGGGAAGCTGGGGGTGACGTCGCAGGACACCCCGAGGGTCTCGATGCGGCTGGCGTAGCTCAGCATCCAGCGCGCCTCGTTGGGGGCGTAGGTGGTGCGGATGCAGCGTTCGTCACCGGTGGTGCTGGTGTCGCCGAGGTCGTTGACCTGGGTGAGCAGACCGCGGTCGTTGAAGGTCCGGCGGACCTCGGTGGTCTGCCATCCGTCGTCGGTGCGGGTGTAGCCGCGGACGCGTTGGATGTCGGTCAGGTAGCCCCGGGTGGTGCCGCTGGTTCCGGTGGGCCCGTGCAACCACGGTTGGTTGATGGTCTTGGCCTGGACGGTGCCGCCGGGCTTGTCGTAGGTCAGTTCCTCGAGCAGGAATCCGGCCAGGCGTTCGTGGTCGCGGGTGGTTCCGCCTTCGGAGTCGGTGACGACGACGTCCCGGGTGCCTCCGGTTGGTGTTCGGCGGTCCCCGTCCATGCCCCGCAGGAACACCTGTTCGGTTCGGCTCTGGGTTCCGCTGTCGTCGCCTTCGGTGACCCGTACGCGTTCGTAGCCGCGCCATTGCGACCAGCTCCGGCGGTCCTCAGGGGTGAACCGGTCGTCGTTGTAGCCCCAGGCGGCGGGACCCACGTACTCGTAGTTGGTCTTTACCGGTTCGGAGCCGCCGGTGCGGTCGTCCTCGACCACGTCGGTGACGACGTACTTGTGGAACCAGTCCTGCACGACCTGTTGCCCGGGTGGCGCCCAGAACACGGGGTAGCAGCGCCACGCGTTCGTGTGCGGGGTGGGCAGGCGGTCCGACCGTCGGCAGTCCTGCGCGGAGTAGTCGACCTGGAGGACGCCTCCTGTCTCGTTCTTCACGGTCTGGATGCGCCGCTTGTACATCGGCGCGTAGCCCTCCAGGGCGTCGACCCGGTTGACCAGCTGCACCCCGTCAAAGTCGATGACGGGGGTGTCGGCGGTGCCGCCCACACGGCCCTCGTGCTTGATGGTGTCCAGCCATAACGCGGGGCTGGTGCCGTCACCGGAGGCGGGGAAACCGTGGGTCAGGGTCCAGCGGTCCACGTCGGTGTGCGTCGACCCGGACAGGATCTGGGTGGTGACCGATGTCAGGCGTTTCCGCGTCCAGAAGGTCGGCGTGATCAGTTCGGTGCAGGTCTGACCGGCCGCGCAGTTGTTGTCGTAGGGGGTGTCCGGCCAGCGGTGGGCGTTGGCGGTGGTCAGCTGGCTGGGGTTGCAGGCGAAGGTGTCGGTGGGTAGGCACCGCTCCGACACGCCGAACAGGACCCGGGCGGGGGCCGGCGCGTACTCGTCGTTCAACCGGTGGCCGTACTCGATGCGCTCCAACCACCCGGACCGCGCGTACACGGTGCCCTGTGACGGCTCGGCCGCGCGACCGTAGTGGTTGAGTTCCTTCTGGTAGTAGTACGTGATGACGTTGCCGTTGGGGTCGACGACGTGGTCGAGGTTCCACCGCCACGTCTGGTAGCACCACGAGGTGGCGAAGGTGGAACCGTGGCAGGGTTCGCCGGCCTGGTTGCCGTAGACGGGCACGTTCCACGCGGAGTTGGTCTCCGGCTTCCCGGCAGTCCATCCGGGGTGGCGGTTGCGGCCGAACACGTACTGGGTGCCGTCGGTGCTGGTCACCCGCCACCACTCGCCGTTGTTGTCGCCGTTGGATGCGCCGGTCAGGCGGGCGATCCGTGACCCGTCGTCGTCGACCATCCGCCAGGTTCCGCCGGAGTCCAGGAACAGTTCGGAGGAGCTGCCGTTGAGCACCAGCGTGGCGTTGTCGCCGTCCCAGCACTGGTCGCCGGTGCGGGGCTGGCCCGGGGCGAGGTCCTCCAGGCACGGCACGTACCGGCGTTCGATGTACCCGGACCAGAGGTCCCAGCCCTCGCCGACCCAGGAGGTCTGGTTGTTGGTGGAGGCGACCCGTCCGTCGACGGAGCCGGAGGAGTAGCCCAGCGCCAGTGCGGGGGGCGCCCCACCGGGGCTGGGGGGCATCCGGAACGGGTACGACCAGGTGAAGTTGCCCGCCGACCCGCCGGCGGTCCAGGACGCGGACGGGGAGAGCTCGGTGGCCGAGTAGTCGCCGCTGTCACCCGCCACGTCGGCGGTCACCGCGTAGAGACCCGGTGCGGCGACCGCCGGGGCCGTCAGGGTGCCCGCCTCGGTGTCGTTGTCGGCCTCGACCGGGTCGCCGGTCCCGCAGTCCTGGCCGGTCGCTGGTTCCACCGCGCAGTCGGGTAGGCGCACCAGCCGCAGGCGGCGGGACCAGTCTCCACCGTAGCCGTCCCGGAAGGCCGAGTAGTCGACCTCCAGGCTGATCGCGGCGTTCCCGCCGTCATCCTCCTGGGCGCGGGCCTGCCGCGTCCCCGCTTCGTCGGTGTCCACTTGCAGCAGCAGGCCGTGGACCCCGGCGCTGGTCGTGGTGTCCTGGTCGAGGATCTCCACGGACACCGAGGCCGGGGCCGGCAGCTCCGCCGCCATGGCCCGGGAGTCGCCCTCGGTGGCCTCCTCGGGTACCGGCGGTCCGACCCGGACCGGCAGGCCGGGCACCCGCACGAACGTGGCGGTGGCGGCGCGGGGTGACACGGCCTGGTCGAGGTCGACCTCCACGCGCGCCGGATTCGGCCAGTCCGCCCGCGGAACCGCGCTCTCGCCTTCGGCATTGGGGGGCAATGGCTTGGGCTGGTGCGCTGATCCGGGTACCGATGGTTCCGTCTGGAGTTCGGGGAGATCCACCTCGATCGGCTGAGCGACGGCCGGGGTGACGACCAGGGTCCCGCTGATCAGCGAGGTGATCAGGGTGAGCGTGATGGCCTGGCGAAGGGGCCGGCGTCTGTGTTCGGGTAAGAGCGGGTCCGGGGGCGTCGGACTGTCGGGCATGCCTTGTTACCTCCTGTCGTGGATGGGACGTCCGCAGCGCATGGGGCCGGAGTCAGGGAAGCGAGAGGTGGTTGATCTGGTCCTGGTTGAGCACGCCGGAGAAGACTCGGACGTCGCTCAGCGAGCCGTGCCAGTAGTCGGTGTCGGCCTCGGTATAGGTGGCGCGTCCGATCTGGATGCCGCCCTCGGCGTTCCACGAGGACACCCGGTCGTCGCGGCCCGCGAGTTGGCCGTCGACGTAGAGGCGGATCTCCTCTCCGACCGAGTCGTAGACGCCGACGAGGTGAGTCCACCTCCCGGCCAGCGCGTGGTCGTCGCTCTCCGCCATGTCCATGCCGCCGAGTTCGCGGGTCCAGGGCAGCATGAACGCCCACTTCCCGCTCGACGGCCGGTACTGGAGGAGGGAGCCGCTGACGTACCAGCTGCCCATGCTCACCGCGGTCTGCGCGGACGCCCCAAGTTCCTCCGTGCGGACCCAGGCGGTGATGGAGAAGCTCTGCGAGGTGGCGACGACGGGAAGCCCGTCGACGTGGCCGGTGCGGCCGTCGAGGTCCAGCACCGGGCGGCCCAGGTAGGCGTCGTCCCGCCAGGTCGCACCACCCCGGACGGTGCCGGGGCGGTTCCACACCGAGCTGTCCTGGGCGGTGTCGCCGGTGCCCTCGTCCAGGCCCCATCGCCCCTTCAGATGGGACTCGTTGAAGATGCGGGCCACCTCGTCACCGGTGAGGGCGCGGTCGAAGACCTGGACTTCGTCGATCGCCCCTGACCAGAAGTCGGACACCTGCCCGTTCCACTGGGCGGCGCCGATGCGCACCGGACCCGCGGCGTTCCACGGGGAGCTCACCGAAGCGGTGTTCTGCTCGACACCGTTGACGTAGAGGGTGATCCGCTGCTCGGCGGCGTCGTAGACGCCGGAGAGGTGGGTCCAGTAGCCGTCGGTCTCGGCTGGCTCGCGGGACAGCGCTCGCGCCGTGCCGGAGCTGGACCCGTCGGCTCTGGGCAGGGCGAAGGCCCAGCGGTCGTCGTCCCGGGAGTACTGGAGGTAGTAGCCGGAGGCCTGGGTCGCGTCCTGGCTGACGGCGGTGCGGAAGCGTCCCTTGTCGGCCAGGTGCACCCAGGCGGACACCGCGAAGCTGTCGTCGGTACGGATGCCGGCGGTGTCCGTGGTGAGGTGGCCCGTCGATCCGTCGAAGTGGGGCGCGGTGTAGTCGTGGCCGCCGTCCCACCGGACGCCGCCCACCACGGAGGCGGTGTGCCCGTTGCCGCTGGAGTCCGGGGTGGTGGCACCGTCGAACTCGTTGAACTTCCAGCGGCTCACCGGCGGGCTACCACCGGAGACCAGGTACGTGTACCGGGTGATGGGGGAGAGGTTGCCGGCCTGGTCCTGGGAGCGGACCCACAGCGTGAGCGGACCCTCGCTGGTCGGGGTGACCAGGACGGTGGCCGGCCCGCCGATGCCGTCGGCCTCCACCGGGGTCGTCGGGTTGTCGTGTTCGGTGGAGTACAGGTAGCGGATGACGTCGTCCACGCCGTTGGCGTCGAAGGTGAACTCTCCGGTGCGGCCGATGCCGCCGCTCCACTGGTCCGGTGGGTACACGGTCGAGGACACCGCCGGCGACTGGTGTGGCGCGGTGGTGTCGATGGCCATGCCGCAGTACTGGGAGAACGGCGAGTAGACGCGGCCGTCGTGGGCCCGCACCCGCCAGAAGTAGGCCTCGCCGTCCCGCAGCGCCCCCGAGGGCACCGTGATCTCCGCGAATGACCCCGAGGGGATTCGGGACACGCTGCGGGTACCGGTCGCCGCCTGTCCGACCGGCCCCCACTCGAAGTGCGCGGTCAGCAGCCCGCCGTCGGGGTCGGACACCCGAGCCCGCAGGCGGGGCGTCGTCGTGGGTATCCACGGCCGGTTGGCGCCGACGGCGCAGGCCACCACACCTCCCTGCATCGATGGCTGCGATGGCTGGTTGGGGTAGGAGTTGTAGTCCACGACCAGCACGGGGTTGGGGCGGAACCGCTTCCACGCGTAGGTGTCGGACTCGTTGGAGGCCTGGAGCCCGAGGGTGACGGTTGACCGGTTCTCGGCGGCGGACTGCCGGACGGCCGCGGTGGCGTCGAACTCCACGTCGCCGGCCGGGCAGTTCGGCCCCCAGCCCTTGGTGTCGGTGGACGTGTGCAGGTGGCGGATCCGCGCGGGCCGGTTGTTCCAGGTCGTCGCGGCGCTGATGTCACCGGTCTGCCACAGCTCGGTCGCTCTCGGCGCGCACGACCAGGAGTGGCGGGACCAGATGCGCAAGGTGGCGGAGAGGATCTGCTTGCCCCGCACGGGTTCGGTGCGCATCCGGAAGTAGGAGCGGTAGGTGGTGCCGGTGCGGGACTCGTACCCGACCTTCGCGCCCTCGTCCCGGTCGTAGTTCCAGTAGGACTGCGCCGGGTTGGCCCGGTTCACGTGCGTCCAGGCCAGGGTGGAGCCGGCGAAGCCCGGGTCGAGGTAGACCGGGTACACGGTCTCGGGGTCGTCCAGGATGTCCCGGCGTGGCAGCACCGCCAGTTCGCCAGGGCCGGCCTCGACGGGCATCGCGACCTCACGTCCGGACCTGACGGGTGCGTCCCCGTCCCCTGCGTCGAGGGTGCCGGCCGTGTCCTCGAGCGGGGCGGAGTCCCACATGAACGGAGTGCCGGCGGCGAAGATCTCCTCCCCGTCGTCGACGACGGTGGTCACCCCGGACTCGGGATCGGTGCGCACCTCGGCGTCGCCGACGTCGAGGGTGTACGACAGGCGGTCCAGGGCGGGGTTCCGCGCGGCCTCCGGCGTGGTGACCACCAGGACCTGGGAGAAGCCCTCGATGTCCGCCCGCAGCTCCAGGTCCACACCGGGCAGCACGTCCCGGTAGGTGGCGGTGTCGTCGGACAGCTCCGGTTCGGGTAGTTCGTCCGGCCAGTCCAGTGCGAGCCGGTGGTCGTCGTAGGCGAGGGTGGCCATCGGTTCCCCGTGGCCGTTGCCGAAGGCGATGTCGGTGGGCGTGCGCAGGGTGCGCACCCTGCCGTCCTGGTCGCGGTGGAGCGTGGTGTCCACCGGCTGCCAGCCCTGGTCACCCAGCACCCGCACTGGCCGGGTGTACTGCTCGAGCGTCAGGGTGCCGTCGGGGGCGGCGAAGACCTGCGCCGTCTCCGTCCGGTACGCCTCGATCTCCGCCCGTTCTCCCGTGCGGGCGGCTTCGGCCACCGCCGCCCGTTCCACGTGTGGCGCCGCCGCCTCTCCGTTGTTGGTCTCCGCGGCCGCGTGGCCCGTGGCGACCGTCGCTCCCAGCGCTGTGGCCGCGCACAGGGCGAGTGCCGTCACGGCCCGCCCCCGTCTCTGCTCCCCCACCTGGTGACACCTCTGTGATTCCGGGTCCGGTCAAAACGACGTGAACCTAGAGCGGTGCGGCACCGTTCGGGTACGGAGTGTGAGCTTCATGATCAAAGAGGGGTTGTTTTTGGGAATCGCGTAACGAATGTCGCGGGGTGGAAGATGAATAGGCCCTTTTTGACTGATCGGAGAATGGGTTATTTTCCTACCGTTCAGCTGTCGGGATGGCAAATCATTGCCGAGGCGTGGGCTTCGTGCTGTCCTGGCCGGTTCGCCATTTCCCGGGAGCTGTGCCGGCGACTGGAAGACGCGCCCGGTGGGGACGCGGTTGCGTCGAACGGCATGGGGATGCGGCGGCATGCATGCAGGGGTAACGCCCTTCGGCGACCGAGGCCGGCTGCTGAGAAGGAAACGGGGTGCCGGACACGCGCCAGCCTCCTCCGCCGTCTTCCCTGGGCAGGGTCGACGCGCGGCTCGGGCTCGACTCCTGCGTGGGCGTGTAAGGCTGCCGTCGACCCGATCCGACGGCTTTGACCAGCTGGTACGGAGATCGTCCTGCCGTTCCGCCCGATGGGCGTGGGCGCCCATCCGGGCTGTGGCGCCGCTGCTCGGTGCGCACCCCGCGCTGCTGCGCCACCAGACGTGCCGCACCTCGGTCGAGGACGGCGTTGCCCGGTGTGGGCGCGCCTCGGGGAGTCGGGCGGCGCGTCCGGCCTGTCCTGGGCTCGCGTCGCGAGCAGTACGGCTACGGGGATCGCGTGAGTGGGTCGGGAGGAGTTGTGTGGAGGTGTGCGGTAGTGCTGTCGCCGATCGTCTCCACGTTCTCCCTTACGTCCGATGAGGATCGCGGTGATGACCAGGAGACCGGCGATTCCCAAGACAACCGTCCCTGTGAGTAGCAGGAAGGAGGGAGATCCGGGCATGGAGTAGCCTCCTGGTCTGGCGATTTGGTACTTGAACCGACAATCGGATCAGGTCTGGTTCATGGAACATTGTTCCACTTGTTCCACCATAAAATCCTGTTCCGATCGGTGGAGACAATCGCCCGATGAGGTGGAAGGCGAACGTGATCACGCCGCGTACGCTGCCAACATGAAGCGGACTTCCAAGTTGCGTACGCCGAGGGCTCGGGCCGTTGGGCACGCGCTCAGGACCGCGCGCGAGGACGCAGGAGTCGGCGTGCGGGAGTTGGCCCGCCGGCTGAGTACCTCACACACCTGGGTTGGCCGTGTGGAGCGGGCGGAAGTCATCCTCACACCCGAGCTCGTGGCGACAATCGTCGGAGCGCTGGAACTGCCGCGTGACCAACGGGAGGCGCTCATCAGCCAGACCCGGGACCTGCCAGCCGCGTCCCCGTGGACCCCTTCAACGTCCCTTCCTGGGCAACTTGCGACACTCATCGACTACGAGCGCGAAGCAGCTCGAGTTACCTCCGTCGCCACCCTGATTCCCGGTCTCCTCCAGACTCGGGACTACGCACACGCGATGATCTCAGCGGGCACTGGATCGTACTCGTCGAAAGACCTGGTGCTGACTCGAATGGGCCGGCAGGAGGTGCTGAGAGGAAAGAACGCCCCGGAGTACACAGCGTATGTGGACGAGTCGGCGTTGATGCGCCGCGTCGGCGGGCCAAGAATCATGTACGACCAGCTTGATCACCTTATCGAGCATCCACATGCCACGATACGGATCGTTCCCCTCACGATGGGCCCACAGCCTGGGCTTCCGGTCGGAGCGATGGGAAATTTCGGCCTGCTGGAGTTCGTGGACGCTGCGCCCGTCGTGTACCTGGAGCATCTGACGACGGGAACCTACCTCGATCGTCGAGCTGACACTGACGCCTACGCGACTGCGGTCGATACGCTGGCTGGGGTGGCGTTGTCTCCTGACGACTCGGTCAAGACCATCGCCACATACCGTGACCAGTACGAAGGGCAGGCAGAATGACCACGCAGGAACTCACCGGGTGGCGGAAGGCGCGAGCGAGTGGCCCACAAGGGGACTGCGTCGAGGTGGGCGGGGCGCCCGGCGTAGCGGGTATCCGGGACAGCAAGAACCGGGGTGGTGGTGTTCTGGTCGTTGATCGTCAGGTCTTCGCGGCGTTCATCGACGCGGTGAAGCGGGATTGGGTGTGACTCGGCGGGGCGCCTGTGTGGGTCCCTTGCTGTTCTGGGGGAGCTGCGTGTGGTGCTCGGTTGGTTGATCGAGAAGGGTGGGCTTCATGGTGCGGCACGGTATGACCGGGTGGCGCAAGTCAACTCGCAGCGATGACCAGTCCAATTGTGTCGAGGTGGGTGGGGCGCCGGGCTTGGCTGGGATTCGGGACAGCAAGAACCGGGGTGGTGGTGTTCTGGTCGTTGATGCTCGGCCAACCAGCGGCGGCGGTCCGGCAGGCTGGGCCGATCCGAGGGCGACACGTCCGCCACCGGCTCCGGGGTGACCCCGGCGCGGAGGTTGTCGGCGAGGCCGGCCACCACGCGCCCCAGGCCAGCCCGGTCGCTGGCGGCGGCAACCCCGTCCCAGGAGGCGGGGAGCGCCAGCAACCCGGCCGAGAACGGACTCCGGAGCGGTGTCGTGATCAGCAGCTCGGTGGTCGGGTCCTCCTCCCCGGCCACCTCCTCCGTCCCCACCCCGCCCTTCATGATCCGGGTGACAGCCTCGGCGAGCCGCGCCGCCGCGTCCTCCACGACGCCGTCGTGCACCGAGGGATGGCCGGTCGCGCTGTCCGTGGCGATGCTGTGCGCGGTCGCCTTCGTCCTGGCCGCACTGGTCCTCGCGGTGACGGAACTCCGGCAGCGCCGCCACCGCGCGTCCCCGACCGGCGGCCACCCCGAGGCGTGGCGGACGGACCCGCGACCGGGAACCACCTGAGGCCGACCGGTGGGGGCACGGCCCAGCCGACCCACGGGCGACCACGACGACCGGCGGAACGAAACGGCCGTGTCCGCGCGATCGTCCCGGCGGTCATCCCCACCGGAAGGCGACCGCGCGGCACCGCGGCCGACAATTCGCTGGACAGGAGGGTGCCCGGCTCCGCATCCTCGCGGGATGGACCTGCGCACGGTGACCATGGTGGAGCGCCCCGACCTCGAGAACGAGTTGTGGGAACTCGACAGTGGCTGGCCCGCCTTCATCGACCACGACCCCGTCACCGCGCTGCTCGACCTGGCCGTGGACCGGTTCCCGGAGTTCCAGCTCGTCGTGCTCGACGGTGACGAGGTGGTGGCCAAGGTCCACAGCGTGCCGTTCCACTGGTCGGACCGCGACCCGGACGAACTCGGCCCCGGCGGCTGGGACTGGGTGCTCACCACGGCGTTCCTCCAGGACCGCGAGGGGATCACCCCGAACGCGGTCAGCGCCCTGGAGATCTCCGTGCGGATCGACCTCCAGGGCAGGGGCCTCGCCGCGCGCGTCCTGGCGCTGCTCGCCGACAACTGCCGGCGGCTGCGGTTCGGCGACCTAGTCGCGCCCGTCCGGCCCACCCACAAGCACCAGCGGCCCCGGCAGCCGATGGGCGAGTACGCACGGGAAACCCGGGACGACGGCCTGCCCGCCGACCCGTGGCTGCGGGTGCACGCCAGGGCCGGGGGTCGTCTGCTCCGCCCCTGCCCCGCCTCCATGACCATCGCCGGCAGCCTCGAGCAGTGGCGTGAGTGGACGGACCTCCCCCTGACCAGCAGCGGCCCCGTGGAGGTGCCCGGAGCGCTGGTCCCGGTCGTGGTCGACGTCGACGCCGACCACGCCGTTTACGTCGAGCCGAACGTCTGGGTGCACCACGCACTCGACCAGCGGTGACCACCCACCAACGGACCCCGACGCCGGCCCGGCCACGTCACCCACCCGGCACGATCACCCCTCGACCCCGGATGCGCCGGGCGCGACGGCCGCGCGCCTCACCCGAACCGGCGAGGGGCGCACCGGGAGCCGGTGGGCAGCCGAACAGCGTCCAGATCCGGGAAGGCGCGGGACCGTCGGCCTCACGCGGACGGTCCTCGGTCGCGGCGGCGTCCCCGAAGGGACCACGGTGAGGACTGGGACTGGACGGCAGCGGATCGGCGGGGAACCGCGCTCACGGCATCGCGCACGCCCCATGCGGCCGACGGGTCAACCCCACCACGAGAGGACCGGCTCCTGGTCGCACCGCGTGGCTCAGGGGACCCGCGGGAAACGACCGGCGCCGGCCGCCGGTGACGTGCCGTCCCCTGGGACGGCCACGGTCGGGCACCGACGGCCGCCGCGCGATCGCCGCCGAGTACCTGATCAACCTCCAGGTGCCAGCGGAAGGCGCCACCTGCTCCCTGTGACGCGGGTGCGCGGCGGGCGGGAACGGGGGCTTCCGGCCGTGACCCGCCTGGTCGGACCCTGGGACGGCGAGCGCCGCACCCGAACCGCCGCGCGGCACTGACGCCGGAGGTCCCCACGTGCTGGCGCCGGTCCGAGGATCGGCTCCAGGTCGCATCCGGGAAGGACGTCGTGAGCTCAGGGCGGAGGTCCTCGCCCCGCCGAGGGGGAGTGGGCCGCCGGAACGGGCGCCGCTCCGTTTCTCGTGGCACGTCGCCACGGGGCGCGGAGCGGTTCCCCGCTCGGGTTTCCGACACCGCCTCGGGACCGATCGCCAGTGTGATCGGACTGCCGGGCGGTACGGACTCGCGGAGAACCAGTCCGTACCGAGACAGGGCCCCTGAGCCCACACACGATGACACGTTCCGTGCCTTCAGTCCCGAACGAAACCAATCCCCCAATCGTCCGCCCGCGCCTCCTCGCGAACCGTCGACACCACCCACCCCCGGTCCGGCGTCGGTTGTCCGCCGTGACCGGACGCCCTCGTTCCGTCCTGCTCTGACGACACCACGATGGTCGACCGGTGGCCCCGTGAGGACCATCGACCTCAGTGGAGGGGGGCGCGGGGCAGTGGATGTGAACGAGCGAGAGGTGCCAGGCCGGCTTCCTCACGAACGCGGAACGCGACACCGCCGGGGCGGCCTGACCGTGCCCACCCGATTCGACATCCAACTACCGTGGCCGGCCCGAACCCGGAAACCCCCGTGGCGGTCGGCCACGGAGCTCGACAACGCCCAGCGAGCCGCCGTCGAGATGGCGGGGCACCGGGAACGGATGCGGCTGGCGGAGGACCTGCACGACATCCTGGGCCACAGCCTGGAGGTGGTCGCGCTCAAGAGCGAGTTGGCGTTGCGACTCCGGGAAGTGGATCCGGAGCGGGCCGACGCCGAGGTAGCGGAGACGCACCGGCTGGCGAGGGCCGCGCTGCGGGAGGTTCGGGAGGTGGCGAGGGAGCGGCGCCGGACGGAGTTGGGTGCCGAGATCGTGGCCGTGACGCACCTGGTCGAATCGGCCGGGATCCGGGGAACGACCGTCGGCTTCCCGGCGGTTCCCGAGCCTGGGACCCCGGCCTCGGTGATCCTCGGCCGGGTGCTGCGGGAGGCGACGACGAACCTGCTCCGGCACTCCGACGCGACGCGCTGGCCAACGGAGCGCGCGGCTTCGTGCCGAAGACGTCGCCGGCGGCGCTGTTGGCCGATGTGGTCCGCCGGGTTCACGCCGGTGGGCGGTACGTCGATCCGGACGTGGCCGCCGACGCGTTGGCCGTGCGGGAGAACCCGCTCACGGATCGCGAACGCCAGGTCCTCGCGGAGGTGGGGGACGGCATCACCGCGCGGTCGATCGCCCGCGTCGTGCACCTCTCGCCGGGGACCGTGCGCAACTACCTCTCGTCGGCGATGGCGAAACTGGGGGTGGGGACGCGGTGGCAGGCCGCCGAGCGGGCCCGGGACCACGGCTGGATCTGAACGGTCCCCACCGGGGCCGCGGCGCCCGGCTGGGTGGGGGTGGGTGCACCCCCCTCGTCCGGGCGCTGCTATGCTTTCGACGCACAACGGAACACGGGGCTGTAGCGCAGTTGGTAGCGCGTCTCGTTCGCATCGAGAAGGTCAGGGGTTCGATTCCCCTCAGCTCCACCATAGAGGGCCTACTGGCGCCTCGAATCCGCTTATCGAAGCAGGCCCGTCTCCGGTGGAGACGGGCCTACTGGTGTCCTGGGTGTCGGGCTGGACGGCGTGGTGGTGAGCACCGCGGGCGCCGCGCGTTCGTGCTCTGCGATGCGAGGTCCTCGTCGATCAGACGATCGTGGCGGCCCGTGCTTCCGTCGCCCGAGCAGGTCGCGCAGCCGGGTGGGTAGCGACGACGCGGCATGTGGGGCCGGCTCAGGGATCGCCCTCTGCTCAGCTGGATGTTGGGCGAGGGCGGCGGCCGTACCGCTCCCTGTGCGCGTGGACGAGGGTTCGCACGAGGCTCGGTTTGGGGGCGCGGCGAATGTTCTCCTTGGTGAAACGCGCCTCGTCGGCAGGGTGTCCTGATTCCCGGTCGTCTTTCAGGAATGAGCGCGCGAAGAATCATTCCTCCCCTTCGGGAATCTCCCGATGGATGGTGGTGATCGTGACAGTGTCGCGTCCTACCTGGAGACGATTCGCCCTCGGTCGATGCTCGTGCTGGCTGACCAGGTCGGTGTGCTGGTCAGGCTGCCGCGTCGTCGTCACCGGTGCGCGGGCGACTATGAGCCGGGTATCCGGTGTGGGAACACCAAGGCGTTTCGGCGTGGCTGCTGAGATGATGTTCGCGCTGGGGCGGTGACGACGTCGGTGGGTCAGGGCATGTCGGTCCCGGGTCCACCGCCGAATGTCGGTATGCGAGCCGCGCATGGCAGCAGTGCGAAGGTATCGCTTGTCGTCATTCCTGTTCTCCCGCAGGGTGGTGGTGACCACCAGGTAGGGGATACGGGCACCGTGAACGAAGCGAAGAGCGGGTCGGGAGTGGGGCCGCTGATCTCGTTGACCGGAGTGGTGGTCAGGAAGGTCGGGCGAGTCCGTCGCGGCGTGGACGCGGTGCGATCGCGCGCCGGATTCCACTCGACACCACAAAGCGGAGTAGAGAACAGGGAACCAGCATGACCACGTGGTTGATCACGGGGGCTTCTCGCGGTCTCGGTCGCGAGCTCGCCGAACAGGTCCTGGAGCGCGGAGACAGGGTCGCCGCGACGCTTCGGGAGCCCGAGCGGCTCGACGGCCTCGTCGAGGAACATGGTGATCGGCTGTGGCGGAGGCAGATGGACGTCACTGACACCGCACGGATCGAGAAGGTACTCGGGGAGGCGTTCGCCGACCACGAGCGTATCGACGTCATCGTGTCCAACGCTGGTTACGGCGTCTTCGGTGCTGGCGAGGATCTCACCGACGCACAGGTCGAGCGCGTGATCGCCACCAATCTCACCGGCTCGATCCAAGTCGCGCGCCGAGGCGTCCCGTTGCTGCGTGACCAGGGTGGCGGGGTGCTCGTCCAGCTTTCGAGTATGGGCGGGCACATCACCTTTCCAGGATTCGCGATCTACCATGCCAGCAAGTGGGGAGTCGAAGGCTACTTCGAGGCACTCGCCCAGGAGATCGAGCCGTTCGGGATCAGGACCGTCCTCGTCGAGCCGGGCATGGTCCGGACGGGTTTCTACGACGCGGCCGAACGGGTCCCGGTCAGTGAGCCCTATCGCGGCGGGCCCGCGGACTTTCCCACACCGAAGGTCGACGGCATGGTCGGCAGCCAGTCGGGCGTCGCACACGCGATCATCGAGGCCGTGACGTCCGGTAACCCGCCCCTGCGGCTGCTGCTGAACTCGGATGCCTACGACGCCGTCACCTCCACCGTGCGGCGACGACTCGCTTCGTTGGAGAGCCAGCGGGACTCCTCCCGTGCGGCGGACGAGGAACGCACCCGGTGATGAGCGGAATCCGCCGCCACTGGAGCGGATACTTGCTGACATGTCCGAGGTGACGCTCGTTGGCTTGCGCGTGGTGGTGGAAGTCGCTCGACGAGGATCCTTCACCTCGGCCGCCGAGGCGTTGGGTTACACGCAGTCCGCCGTGTCACGGCAGGTCAGCGCGGCGGAACGCGCGGTGGGAAGCCCTTTGTTCGAGCGGCGGGCGCGCGGTGTCCAACCCACCGCGGCCGGTGAGATCCTCCTACGGCACGCCAGGAAGGTCCTCGCGCACCTGGAGGCGGCCGAACTGGAGGTGGCCGGCCTGCGGGACCGGATCGCGGGCCGGCTGGTCGTGGGGGCCTATCCGACGGCCGCCGCCGCGCTCCTGCCCCAGGCCATCGCACGCTTACGCGCGGCTCACCCGGCGTTGACGGTGCGGCTCTGGGAATCCGGCAGCCCCACTCAGATGCGCAGGCTACGGGCGAGGCGCATCGAGGTCGCGGTGGTGGCCGTCGGGGACGGGCTGCCCGACTACGACTTCACCGGCCTGCGCACCGAGGCGGTCCGCACCGGCAGCGGACTCGGCGTCGCGGTCAGCATCGATCACCCGTTCGCCGAGCGGGACGAGGTGGACACCCACGACCTCGCTGACCAGGTGTGGATCGTCGGTACGAGCAAGGAGGACGAACCGCAGTTCGGCGCGTGGCCGACGCTTGCCCATCCCACCATCGGCTACGGGACGCCAAGCTGGCAGACACGCCTGGGTCTCGTCGCCGCCGGCCTCGGCATATCCGTCCTGCCCGGTCTGGCGGCTGGCACCGTGCCCCGGGGAGTGACGTGGGTGCGTGTTCGCGATACCGCGTTCGTGCGACGGCGCGAAACCCTGCTGGTCACGGACGGAGACCGTTCCGCCGCCGCCAGCGCCTTCATCCGCGCGGTTCGCGACGGGCTCCCCACCCCGGCCGAGGCGACCGAGCCATCCTCGTGATCCGACGAGCAGGATCGGCACCCGGGCACACGCCACGCAGGTCGGGCGGTGTTCCCGCGCTCCGACCTCGCACCGTCGGAGCAACGCGCTTCCTCGGTCCGGGTGGTGGTGAAACCAGGCGGTGGCGGGCACGTCTCGACCTGGTCGGGGGTGCATGTGTCTCTGACGTTCCCGCCGGGCCCACCGCGACCTGATGCGCCGCCGCCGGGACGCCCGGCTCACCCAGTGGGGCGCGTTCCTCGGAGGAAGCGGTCGACGGCGGCTTCCACGAGGTCCAGCCGGTCGGGCGATATGCGCGTGGCGCATTCGACCGCGCTCCGTGTCGAACACCGTTCGACCTGGTCACCCGTCACCCGTCGAATGACTCCCCGGGCGGGTCCCCTGTGCGCGTCCTGCCACTCCTCGCCTCGCCGCCGCCCACCGCTGCCCCCTCCTCCGGCTTCGGCCCGGCACCCGCCTCGGGCGGATGCCGGGCGCAAGAGCTCAGGGACGGCTCACCCCGTGAGGCCGATGATCTCCAGGAGCGGGCTCCGCGCATGCCATCCCGCCCGGTCGAGCTCCTCGGACAGCCCCTGCGGGTTGTCCGGCCGGCTGAGCTGGTCGAGGACGTCGTCCAGGACCCGGCGGCGATCCACGACGTCGGTCACCTCCACGGCCGTGGCCGGAAGGTCGACGACCACCGACTCCTTGAGGTGCAGGGTGAGGCGGGGGTCGGCCAGCAGGTTGCGGTACCAGTCGCGGGGAGGCTCCGGGCTCCACGACCACGGAGCCGGTCGACCACGGAGCCGGTCGTCGGTAGGCCGCATGCCGAGATCATCGGCCGCCCTCGGCCCACGCCTCCCGTGCCGCGCTGACCGACCTGCCGAACCGGGCCCTCCAGGGGCGCGCCTCCCGGCCGGGACGACGGTGGCACCCGGCACGTTCCGCTCCGGCCGGGTGCGGCTGCCCGGCGGAGGTGCGCACGGGGACCACCCCCGGACCCGCCCGGCTCACCGGGTCGGAGCCGCCCTGAGGGTGCTCTCCCGCCCCACCAGGTCGTCGCGGGCCAGCTCGGCCGCTCCCACGATGCCTCCCCGACCACCCAGGGCGCTCACCTCGACGCTGGCCAGCGGGCGGTGTGCTGGGGCCGTTCGATGACCAGGCCCAGCACCGTCAGTTCCGCCGGCGTCAGCTCCATGAGCATATTCTAGTACTAAAATACCAGCCGATGTCCAAGAGGTCTCATGGCGAACGTGTGCGCACGACGGGACCCAGCAGGCGGAGTGAGATCGCGAGACGGTGTGCGCCCTGAGACAGGCGGTCGTCAGCGGTGGCGCTTGGCGGGCGCCGTCGAGTGTCGTTCGTTCCTCGGGAGATCCGGGGAACCCGTCGGGGCCGTGCCGGCGAGGAGCCGTAGTGCGTGCGCCGAGCTGGACCCGGGCTCCGTGCCGTAGACCAGCAGGGTCTGGTCCGGGTCGTCGCCAGGCGTGAACGCCTGGTAAGTGATCGTGAGGTCTCCGACGACCGGGTGGTGGTACTGCTTCGCGCCGGTGCCTCGCTCGTGCACCCGGTTACGGGCCCAGAGGCTCCTGAACTCCGGGCTGTGAATCGACAGATGACCGACGAGCTGCCCCAGCTCGGGGTCCTCGGGATACCTCCCGGCATCCATCCGGAGCATGGCCGCCGTGTCGGCGGCAACCCGGGGCCAGTCCACGTAGAGCTCCCGGGCGTGCGGATCGAGGAACACGAAACGTGCCTGGTTCCGCTCGGGAACGGGCATCTCGGCGAAGTCCGCGACGAGGAGCGCGGCGAGCCGGTTCTGCCCGAGGACGTCCAGTCGACGTCCCAGGACGAACGCGGGTCGGAGCACCGCCTCCAGGTCGTCCAGTAGTGCCCGCGTCGCGGGGTGCAACCGCTGCCTCCGCGAGGCAGGCCGGCGGCGCGCCGGCCCCGGTCGCGCGATGGTGTGCAGATGCGCGCGCTCGGCCTCGTCGAGGCACAGGGCATCGGCGAGGGCATCGAGCACTTGCGGCGAGGCGCTCCTGCTCCGGCCCTGCTCCAGACGCGTGTAGTAGTCGACGCTGACGCCGGCCAGCATCGCGAGCTCCTCGCGTCGCAGCCCCTCGACCCGCCGCCGGCCCGCACCTCGGATACCGGCCTGTTCCGGTGAGAGACGAGCGCGCGCCGCGCGCAGGTAGTCGGCTAGGCGCGGCTCGAGGTGATGGGGCACAGCTCGAGTGTCCCAAGCCCGCCGCCGGCCGCAAGGGAGGAAGGGGGCCCAGTCCGTCCCAGGACACGGCGGGCCTTCGCCGAGCTCGCCGCCGCACCGACCATGAACCAGTAGCGGCCGCGCGGCGCGGAACCCCGTCGAAAGGAAGCACTGACATGTCTGTTTGGTTGATCACCGGCGCTGGCCGGGGCCTCGGTCTCGAGATCGCTCGGGTCGCCCTTGCCTCCGACGAGCACGTCGCGCTGGCCGCGCGCCGCCCCGAGTACCTGCCCGAGGATGTCCGCCACCACCCGAACGCGCTGCCGGTACGACTCGACGTGACCGACAGGACGCGGATCAGTGCTGCCGTTGCCGAGGTCATCGAGCGGTTCGGCTCGGTCGACGTGCTCGTCAACAACGCCGGCCGGGGCCTGCTCGGTGCGCTCGAGGAGATCACCGACGCGGAGGCACGCGCGCTGTTCGACGTGAACGTCTTCGGCCTCATCAACACCACCCGTGCCGTCCTGCCGAGCATGCGTGCGGCAGGCAAGGGCAAGCTCGTCCACATCGGGTCCCGGTCCGGCTTCGAGGGCGAGCCGGGCGTCAGCATCTACTCCGCCTCCAAGTTTGCGGTCGCCGGGATCAGCGAAGCCCTCGCGGCCGAGCTTGCGCCCTTCGGTATCCAAAGCATGGTCGTCGAGCCCGGCGTGTTCCGCACCGACTTCCTCGATGCTTCCTCGGTACAGCTGCCCGGAAGCCGCATCGCCGACTACGACGACACCCCGGCCCACGTCACCCTCGACTGGGCGGAGGAGGCGAACCACAAGCAGCTCGGGGACCCGGTCAAGGGTGCCGCTTTCATCTACCGGGTTGCCTCCGGCGACAAGCTCCCCCTGCACCTGCCCGTTGGCCAGGACGCACTGGACCGCCGCTCCGCCATGACCGAACGCATCGAACGCGAGACCGCTCCCTGGCGCGAAGCCTCGGCTGCCACCGCGCATACCGACAGCGGCTGACCCCACGAGGGGCCCTTCGAACCGCGTCCAGGTCCGCTCGTCCACGACCGGAGACGAGAGCCGCCGCGCTCTTCGTCCGCCGAGCGGTGTCGACACCCTGATGCGCGGGAGGGCCTTCGAGCATGAGCCGGCCAACCGCCTGCCGTCCGCCGCCCGCTCTCTCCGGAGCCCCTCCGGAGAGAGCCCGCACCTGCCGGGAGCCACCACGCTGCTCGACGTGGCCCCAGGGTCGGGCACTTGCGCGGACGAGTCTTGGCCATGAGCGCACCCAGAGTGCCACCCGCGTCCAACTCCGCTGATCCCTGTTCGATCGTTCTCCCAGGTCACGGGTGGTGGGCCTAACGCATCAGCATACGAACCGCGAAGTGTTGGTCGAAGGCCCCGAAATCACGATCCGCGCGGTGGGCACCCGTCGTCTGGCGGCGGGTGGTTCCCGATGAGCGGCGACACGATCAACGCCGGACTGACCGCGTCGCAGGCCGACGGGCTGGCCTGCGTGGCGTGCGGCGCTGACTATCTCCGTGTTCGTGTGCCGCATGTGCCGGTGGGTCGGTCGGTGACCGGCTCGCAGGTGTTCGCCTGCGTCGGCTGCTGCCCGGACGACGAGCGGCGCGCGGCGGGAGGTGTGCTGCGGTGAGAGCCACGGCCACCCCTCGGAGGGACCGCGCGCTATGGGTGCAGTGCGCGTGCACAGCGCGGGTCGCGCTCGGCGCGGCGTACGCCTCTTACCGGCACGGCCGCGAGTTCGCTTTGAGGTTCGGTGCCGACGAGGCGACGGCGGCGATCTGGCCGTTGATCGTGGACGGCATCCTGACCACGGCCACGGTCGAGTCGTGGAAGACGACCGGCCACCGTGACGGTGGCCGGTGGGCGGCTTGGGTGTCCTTCGCGTTCGGGATCTGCCTCTCGCTGTGCGCGAACGTGGCGGCGGCCCCGGAGCTGAGCGTATTCGCCGTGGCGGTGGCGGCATGCCCACCGCTGGCGCTGCTGCTGGCTGTCGAGTTGCTCAACCGCACGCTCAAACGGCACCGCGCCGAGACCGCCAACGAGACCACTGAGACGGGCGAGACCGGCGACGAGACGGCTCCGGTGGCGCGTCTCGCGGTGGTCCCGGACAAGTTTCTGTCGTCGGTCGAGCCGACCGCCGAGCAGCGGATGTGGGTGTACTACGTGACCGAGCGGGCCTAGGGCCGCACGCCGACCGGCGCGGAGTTGGACCGGATCGCGGGAACGAACAACTATGGCCGTCGCCTTCTGCGGGAGTGGCGGCGGCAGGGCCGCATCACGGATGACGCGGCGGTTGACCACCAGCGCACTAGATCGGTGCGCGGGGCCTTCGAACTCAAGTGAATGTGGTCGAACGTGCCTGGCGGCGTGTTCGGTGTCAGGTAGTGATCGCTTGCATCGTGGCGACGAGTTCGCGGTCCAGGCTGACGTTCCTGCTGTACAGCGGGCTGCAAGGGATCGCGGCCAGCAGGACGATGAGTTCGACGAGGTCCACAGTGGGATCGTCGTGGTGGTGGATCTGGGCGAGGCGGGTGAACTCGGTCATGACGCCCACAACGCTGCGGTTGGCGGTGACACCGAGCTGAACGTTCTGCATGTGCCGCCGTTCCTGGTCGACGAACGTGGCGGGAGCCTGGTGGACGGTCAGCGCCGTGCTGATCTGCTCGGCGATCCTGCTGGTCAGGGTTGCCGCAGGTGCCATTGGCAGCAGCACGGGCAGCAGCGTCATCTCGTTGACCAGCAGCACGATCCGAGGCCGCCAGAACAGGACAGTGGCATACCACGGACCCAGCAACGTCGTGCCCCGATCGTCGTCCCGCGCGGTAGACGGACCCGCCAGACGCAGCAGCTTCTTGGTGGCACGCACGATCAGCACCCGTCCATCCTCCCTCCACCCCACGACTGCGGCGGGCCAGGCGCTGGCTATGGATGAGGGCGACGTTGCCGGGCACTGCGGCAACGTCGCCCTTCGCCGTGAGTCACGCGGCACCGTGGGACTCGGTCGCGCTGACAAGTTCGGGACCGGTCGCGTGAGCACCGGCCAGTGCAACAAGCGCCTCGTCGAGCAGGCGTCGGACAGCCGAATTCAGGACGGTGCACTCGCTGTCGATCTTGGTCGCCGACTTCTGAATCGTGGCGGACAGCTTCTTGACCGAATCGATCTTCACCAGGTGATTGAGTGCTTCGGCGATCTTCTCCTCGGTCGTGGCGACCTGGTGAACGCCCTTGCGGCTTGCCGTCGCGATCGCGGTCGTGCGCAGGAGCATGATCACGGTGCGCAGGAGGTCGGGGCTGTCGTTGTCGGGGTCGAAGGCCAGCACGAGCCGCTGCGCCCCGATCACCCGGAGGGACTGCCCGCCGTTCTGGTCGATGGTGCGGACGAGGCCCAGCGAGGCGACGGCGTCGCGGTTGCGCTCGGCTTCGGCGAAGTAGTCGGTCCAGCCGGCGCGCGACGAGTCGGTCATCTCGATGACGACGCGGGCGACGCCGTCGTTCAGACTCAGCACACCGTCGCCCTTCTTGCAGCGAGGCAGCCGGCCCGTGGTCGTGCTGGTGTCCGTGTAGTCGTCGCCGAGGCCCGCGGCGATGCCCGTCAGCACGGTGTGCACCGAGCCTGCGTAGGACTCACCTTTGATCGGCGTCACCTTGGCGAGGGCGGTCGTGGCCTCGTGGACACGCAGCGCCGTCGACACCTCCTCGATCTTGCCCTTCAGCTGGGCATGTTGCTTGGCCAGTTGTTGAGTGAGCTGATCCTGGTGGGCAGAGAGTTCGGCGGCGTGCTTGGCCATCGGGGAGGTGGGGTCGGATGGGTCGAACTGCCGAGCGGCCTTGGCCAGCAGCTCAGCTGTTCCTGCGCTCACCTTCGCGTCGAGGTCGGTACTGAACTTGTCGAGCACCGGCTGGAGGCGCTCGACAAGTTCAGGGCTCTCACCGGCGAAGATTCGGCGCAGCTCGGAGTTGAGGTCCTGCTTCGCCGTCGTCACCGCCGTGGTGAGCTCTTTGCGGCTCTGGGTGTCCGCAGCCGTGATGGCTGTCTTGGCGTCACGGGCCGCCGCCATGACGGCTTCGGACGCTTCCTTCACCGCTCGGGCCGTGAGCTCTGCCGCTTGGGCGGTGGAGTGGGAGGTCTTGTCTCCGACGTCCTTAAGCAGCCGTTCGAGGGCTTGGGCTTCCTGGGCCTGTCCGGTCACGCTCAGTGCGTGGGCGCCGATGCGTACGGCCTCGGTGACGTAGTTCGTCAGGTCGGCGCCGGCGAGGGTGTCGAGGTTCTCCACGAGCGGGCCGCGCTCGCCGGAGACCCACCGCTGGGCCTCTCGTGCGACCTCGCGATCGTGGATCGTCAGTCGCTCGATGACGACCGCTGTGGCGTCGTTGTCGAAATGGGCTGGGTGTTTGACGTGCTGGGTCATTGTGTTCTCCCGTGGGAAGCGCTGCCGATGATCGACAGCGGGCCAACACAGGTTGAGCTAAAGCTGGTGGCCTTGTCGCACGCGAAACGTGGATAAGTCGGCTTATCACTTCTCCTGCCCGCGAGTCGGCCGTTCTCGATACTCTCTGTGTCGCGAGTCGGCGGATAGACCGAGGAGGTGTGTCGTGGCAGGTGGGGGGCCTACGTTGACGTTGCAGGACGTCGCTGATCTTGCTCGTGTCCGTCGTCCGGTCGTGAGCATGTGGCGCAACCGGCCGCGCGTCCGCGGTCTGCATGTGCCCTTCCCCGCCCCTGTCGAGGTCTCGGGTGGGATGGAGCGGTTCCGTCGCGAAGACGTCGTCGAGTGGCTGGACCGCACGGGCCGGGGTAACAACCCCGAGGCGAATCTCGACGCACCAGCGTTGAGCGTGCCCGATGACGTGCCCCTGGATGAACTCGTCACGTGGCTCTGCCTCGCGGTGTTGACGGGGGAGGAATTGGCGGAGACGACAGCGGAGAACCGCATCACCCTGGCGCGCGGTGTCGATCCCGACGACCGGGTGCTGTTCCGCGAGGTGGAGGCTTCCGTGCCGGCCGTCTGCACGCTGCGGTTCGTCGACGACCTGGTTGAGGCGTCGTACGGCCCGCGCGAGGCACTCGACCGGCTGGAGCAAGGAAGGGCAGTGCGGACACTGGGCACTCGTGGTCTCACCTCCGACGCAGTCGACCTCATCCACGCCGTCGCCGAAGCCTGCGCCCTCCACCTCGACTCCGAAGGCGTGCCGCTCGTGCACGTCGGCCCGGCGTCGAGCGTGACGCTCGCGCTTGCCGACACCTTCACCCATCTCGTGGTGCCCGGCGGCACTCCGGAGTTGCGGGACATCAGACGCAGGGCGGCGATTCGCGAGATCGAAACCTTCGATGACGCGGCAGGCCCTGGCGTCCGAGTGTTGTCGGCCATCGGCAGGCCCGCCGACGAGGTGCTCGATCTTGTCGACAACCTCGTGCTCGATCTCGGCGAGGGTGAACTCGCGGTCGTCGTCGGCCCGGCTGGCGTTCTGTGTGACGAGCTACGGGGAGAGCAGGAGCGGCACCGAGCGCAGACTCTCCGCTCGGAGAGCCTCGCCGTCGCACTACGCCTTCCTCGGGGTATGTGGCGTGAGGCGCACCGGCAAGCGCTGGGCCTGTGGGTCTGCGCGACCGGAGGGTCCATGCGACGGCCGCTGGTCGTCGACTTGGCCGCGTTCACCCGAGACGAGCTGGACCTCGGCGATCTCGCCTCCGACGTGACCGGGGCGTTGGTGGCCACGCGAGGTCGTGCCTACCGTTACCTTCGCCCGCACGACCTCCCGCCGATCCTGAGTGCCCGCACTGTCGTCGTACCCCGTGGGGTGCGCGCACTGCGGCTCGCGACGACGGAGGTCGAGCGGCACCTCGCCGTCATCAACGCGGCCACCCTGGTGACGAGCGAGCCGATCCAGCCTTTCGACGTGCTGGCCGAACGCGCCCCGGGCGCGATGTTGCTGCGCAGGCGGTCGCTGGGCGAGTTGAAAGACCTGGGGCACATGCGAGTGCTCCGCGGCAGCCGGATCGACCCCACTCACGACAATCCTGCTGGTTCCGTCACGGTCCTGTCCGCGACCGAGCCACATGGCACTGCGCATCTCGACCCGTTCGATGCTGCGCGGCTGTATCCGCGCGCCGTCCGAACAGATCCAGGGGATGTGGTGTTCGCGGAACGGCCACGCCCGACCGCGAGGGTCGACGACCATGGCGGATCGCTGGTGGCCTCCCCGTCGAAGATCCTTCGGATCAGTTCGCAGGCAGGAATCGGCCCCCACGCGGTAGCGGCGATCATCAACCGGCTGCCGAACGAGCCCACCGAGTGGCAGACCTGGAGCGTGCCGATCCTCGACACCTCCGAGGTGGAGCGGCTGGAAGAGGCGCTTCTCGCCGCAGCGAACCACGAGACCACACTGCGGCGACACCTGGACGCGACCCGGGATCTCGTCACCGCCATGATCGACGGAGTCGTCGCCGGCGCGGTGACTCTCACCACGCGGACAAAGCAGTAGGAAGGACAGGCAGCATGCCTCCCCGCACGAAGAAGGAACCGTCGGCACCATCGACGATGAAGGAGCTGAAGGACACCCTTTGGAAGGCCGCCGACCGGCTCCGCGGCTCGCTGTCCGCGAACCAGTACAAGGACGTCATCCTCGGCCTGGTGTTCCTCAAGTACGTCTCCGATGCCTACGACGAACGCCGTGAGGCCATCCACGCCGATCTGACGGCACAGGACTACGACGAAGAGCAGATCGCTGACCTGATCGACGACCCCGAGGAGTACCAGGGGTACGGGGTCTTCGTCGTGCCGCCCACCGCCCGCTGGAAGTACTTCGCGCAGTACGCCAAGGGCAAGCCCGCCGAAGGCTCCGAACCCACCAAGAACATCGGCCAGCTCATCGACGAGGCGATGGATCTCGTCATGAAGGCCAATCCGTCGTTGCAGGGCACGCTGCCGCGCCTCTACAACAAGGACAACATCGACCAGCGCCGCCTCGGCGAGCTGATTGACCTGTTCAACAGCACCAGGTTCAGCCGCCAGGGCGAGCACCGCGCCCGCGACCTCATGGGCGAGGTCTACGAGTACTTCCTCGGCAACTTCGCCCGTTCGGAGGGCAAGCGCGGCGGCGAGTTCTTCACCCCGCCCAGCGTCGTCCGAGTGATCGTCGAAGTGCTGGAGCCTGCGCGCGGGCGCGTGTACGACCCGTGCTGCGGCTCGGGCGGCATGTTCGTCCAGACGGAGAAGTTCATCTACGAGCACAACGGCGACCCGAAGGACATCGCCATCTACGGCCAGGAAAGCCTGGAGGAGACCTGGCGGATGGCGAAGATGAACCTCGCCATCCACGGCATCGACAACAAGGGCCTCGGGGCGCGGTGGGGCGACACGTTCGCCCGCGACCAGCACGCGGATGTCCAGATGGACTACGTGATGGCCAACCCGCCGTTCAACATCAAGCACTGGTCCCGCAACGTCGAGGATCCCCGTTGGAAGTTCGGTGTCCCACCAGCCAACAACGCCAACTACGCCTGGATTCAGCACATCCTCTATAAGCTCGCACCCGGCGGCAGCGCGGGTGTGGTCATGGCCAACGGCTCGATGTCGTCGAACTCCAACGGCGAGGGCGTCATCCGCGCCCAGATCGTCGAGGCCGACCTCGTCTCCTGCATGGTCGCGCTCCCGACGCAACTGTTCCGCAGCACCGGCATCCCGGTCTGCGTCTGGTTCTTCGCCAAGGACAAGCGCGCCGGCAAGCACGGCGCGGTGGACCGATCCGGTCAAGTGCTGTTCATCGACGCCCGCGAACTCGGCTACATGGTCGACCGCGCCGAACGCGCCATGTCGAACGAGGACATCGCCAAAATCGCCGACACCTACCACGCCTGGCGTGGCACCCGCTCCGCCGCACAGAAGCACCTGACCTACGAAGACATCCCCGGCTTCTGCAAGTCAGTTGGCCTGTCCGACATCAAGGCCGCCGATTACGCCCTCACCCCAGGTCGCTACGTCGGAGCCGCTGAAGTCGAAGATGATGGCGAGCCCATCGACGACAAGATCCAACGCCTCACTAAGGAACTCATGACCGCTTTCGACGACTCGGCACGTCTGGAGAAGGTCGTCCGCGAGCAACTGGAGCGGATCAATGGCTGACTGGACCATGGTTCGACTCGAAGAACTCGCCGCTAATGAGAAAAGTGCGATTTCCAAGCCGTACGGGTCCGCGATCCTCAAGGAGGACTACCGGCCCGAGGGAGTGCCCGTCGTGCGCGGAGTCAACCTTGCTCGTGGAATATTTCACGATGACGATTTTGTCTTCATTGAAGATGGACTGGCAAATCGGATGCCAGGCGCAGAGCTGAAGGCTGGCGACTTGGTTGTCACGCACCGGGGAAGTGTAGGGCAAGTCTCAATGATTCCCCGAACGCCAGCTTACGAGCGCTATATAGCATCGACAAGTCACGTTAAGGTTCGCCTGGCCTTCGACAGGGCAGTCCCGGAGTTCTATTACTACTGGTTTTCCTCTCCAGTTGGGAAACGGTCAATACTTGAGAATGCATCGACTGTTGGTGTTCCGGGGATCGCTCAACCTGTAGCAACCGTAAAACGTTTGCTAGTGCCGCATCCGAAATTGTCTGCACAATACGCGATCGCCGAGGTCCTGGGAGCACTCGATGAGAAGATCGCTGCCAACAGCCGACTCGTCCACGCAGTCAACGACTACTTGGCTTGCCAGCTTGATCGATTGTGCGAAGGTGCCGCGTTTGAAACTCTGCGGAAGATCGCCTCAGTGAGCACTAGCGTCAGGCGGCCCGTGCTTGGCGGCAACCTGCGCTACTTGGATATTTCGGCGGTGGCCGCAGGAACTTACGACCTCCCTCCGGTAACCAACTGGGAAGAGGCACCCGGACGAGCCCGCCGTGCGATAGAGGCAGGTGACACCGTGTGGTCAACAGTACGTCCTAACCGTAAATCGCATGCACTCGTCTTGGATGACGACCCGCTATTGGTGGGTTCAACAGGACTTGCCGTACTGTCCCCAAAAAAAGGCCGAATCGCTTGCACCTTTGAAAGCTCCCGGCGAGAGGAGTTTGTCCAGTACCTGGAAGGAGTCGCCGAGGGCAGCGCATATCCCGCTGTACGGGTAGATCGGTTCAACGAAGCCCCAGTCCCAGCATTGCGCGATGACCAATGGGACCACTTCGAATCCATCGCATTTCCGTTGCGGAAGCGGTCACATGCGGCAACAGTGGAAAACCGCTGGCTCGCCGCTACACGCGATGAGCTGCTGCCGCTGCTGATGTCCGGAAAGATCCACGTGAGGGAAGCAGAGAAGGTCGTGGAGGAGGTCGTGTGATGGTGGGGAAGCCGGGATTCAGTGAGGCGGATTGGGAGAGTGTCGCGCTGGAAGCGCTCGCCGAGCAAGAGTGGCGGTCGCTCCCAGGTGCCGCCATCGCGCCGGGTGCCGAGGATGGTCGGACGTCCTGGGATGACGTCGTGCTTCCTGGGCGGATGCTGGCCAAGATGCGGGAGTTGAACCCACAGGTGCCGGCGGAATACCTGGAGCAGGCGCTGGCGGAGATCGTCCAGCCGACCTCGCAGGATGCGATCGCGGAGAACTATCGGCTGCACCAGATCTGTACTCAGGGCTACCGCGGGATCAGCTACATCGACGCCGACGGCCTGGAACAGAACCCAACGATCCGGCTGGTCAGCCACCAGGTCGGCGACAACGAATTGCTCGCGGTCAACCAGGTCACCGTCCGCACGGCGGAGGTTGAGCGTCGCTTCGATGTGGTGCTCTACCTGAACGGCATGCCGATCGCGGTCTTCGAGTTGAAGCAGGCGGGCGCGGCCAAGGCCGATCTCGACGCTGCGCATGCCCAGTTGGCGACCTACCTGCGCGAGTTCCCAATGGCGTTCCGGTTCGCCGTGGTGACCGTGATCAGCGATGGGATCACTGCCCGCTACGGCACGCCGTTCACGCCGCTTAACCACTACTCGCCCTGGAACGTCGATGACGACGGCAAGCCGGTGAAGCTCGGCGAACCGCTTGATGACGTGCACCTCGGCACCGAGTTGGAGTTTCTGATTGAGGGGGTGTTCAACCCCGAGCGGTTCCTCCAGTTGCAGCGGAACTTCACCGCGTTCGACGGCGGGGCCGAGGGGTACGCGAAGCGGATCGCCAAGCCGCACCAGTACTTCGCGGTTACCAAAGCAGTTGGGTCGACGGCCGCCGCTGTGGAGAGCAACGGCAAGGCCGGGGTCGTGTGGCACACCCAGGGGTCGGGCAAGTCGATGGAGATGGAGCTGTACGCCCACCTGGTGGCCGCGCAGCCCAAGCTCAAGAACCCGACCATCATCGTCGTGACCGACCGCAAGGAACTCGACGGGCAGCTGTACGAAGCGTTCAACCGGTCCCGTTTGCTGAGCGAGTCCCCGATCAAGGTGACGACCCGCGCGCAGCTTCGCGAGGAGCTGGCCAACCGGGCGACGGGTGGCATCTATTTCACCACGCTCCAGAAGTTCGGTCTCAGCAAGGCCGAGAAGGACGCTGGGCTGGATCATCCGCTGCTGTCGGACCGCCGCAACATCATCGTCATCGCCGATGAGGCCCACCGGAGCCACTACGACGACCTCGACGGCTACGCCCGGCACCTCAAGGACGCGCTGCCCAACGCCGCGCTGATCGCGTTCACCGGGACACCGATCTCCTTCGACGACCGCAACACCCGAGAGGTGTTCGGTGACTACATCGACATCTACGACCTCACCCGTGCGGTCGACGATGGTGCCACCGTCCCGGTCTACTTCGAGCCGCGCCTGATCAAGGTCGGGTTGACCAAGGACGTCAGCGAAGAAGACCTCGACCGCGCCGCGGACGAGGCCACTCTTGGGCTTGACGAGGTGGAACGCGCCAAGATCGAGAAGTCCGTCACCGTGATCAACGCTGTGTACGGGGCTCCCGCACGGTTGGAGGCATTGGCTGCCGACATCGTCGCGCACTGGGAGACCCGCTCGGAGCAGATGCGCAAGTTCATCGGTTCCCCCGGCAAGGCGTTCATCGTCGGCGCGACCCGAGAGATCTGCGCCCACCTTTACGACGAGATCATCAAGCTCAAGCCGGACTGGCACAACGATGCCGTCGACAAGGGCGTGATCAAGGTTGTCTACTCCGGCTCGGCTCAGGACGTCATGCCGGTGGCCAAGCACGTCCGGCGTGACGGGCAGAACAAGGTCATCCAGAAGCGGCTCCGCGACGCCGACGACGAGCTTCAGATCGTCCTGGTCAAGGACATGATGCTCACCGGTTTCGATGCGCCACCGCTGCACACGCTGTACCTCGACCGCCCTCTCAAGGGCGCGTTGCTGATGCAGACCCTGGCGCGGGTGAACCGCACCTTCCGCGGCAAGCCGGACGGCCTGCTCGTCGCCTACGCGCCGCTGGCGGACAACTTGAGCAGGGCGCTCGCCGAGTACACCGACACAGACAGAGCCAAGAAACCGGTCGGCAAGCACGTCGACGAGGCCGTCGACCTCACCACCACGCTCATCGCCTCCCTCGCCGAACTGTGCGCCGGCTATCCCTGGCGGACGAAGCTGGATGGAGGCCCGAAGAGCTGGGTCAAGGCCGCCTACGGGCTCACCAACTACCTGCGCTCACCCACCACCCCCGGTAACCAGGTGCCGGAAGGCGAGGAAACGCTCGGCGACCGCTTCCGGAAGTTGGCCAACCAACTGGCCCGTGCGTGGGCGCTGTGTTCGGGCAACCAGACTCTCGAACACCTCCGCGTCACAGCAAGGTTCTACGAAGAAGTACGCGTGTGGATGGGCAAGTTCGACGCCCAACAGCGGCAGGCCGAGGGCAAGCCCGTGCCGGAGGAGATCCAGCGGATGCTCTCCGCGCTGGTGGCCACCTCAACCGCGTCCGGTGAGATCATCGACATCTACGACGCTGCTGGCTTGCCGAAGCCGTCGCTGTCCGACCTGGGGCCGGAGTTCCAGCTCAAGGCCCAATCGGCGTCGAACCCTCACCTCGCCATCGAAGCGTTGCGCGCGCTGCTGGTTGAGGAGTCGGATCACGTCACGCGGCACAACGTCGTGCGTCAACGAGCGTTCTCCGAGCGAATCGCCGAGCTGATGCGCAAGTACATTAATCAACAGCTCACCTCGGCCGAGGTGATCGCCGAGCTCATCGAACTGGCCAAGGAAGTCGCCGCGGAGGGCAACCGTGGCCAGCACTTCAATCCGCCCCTGTCCCACGACGAGTTGGCGTTTTACGACGCGGTCAGCACTAACGAGTCCGCCGTTAAATTGCAGGGCGACGATGTGCTTGCCCAGATCGCGCGCGAACTGGTGGCGGTCATGCGACGCGACGTCAAGACCGACTGGACGGTGCGAGACGACGTCCGCGCCAAGCTCCGATCGTCGATCAAACGGTTGCTCGTGAAGTACAGGTACCCGCCAGACAAGCAGCAAGAAGCCATCTCGCTCGTGATCGAGCAGATGGAGGAAATAGCGCCGCGTTATGCCTCGAATGGCATCGGAACCCAGGCACACGCCTCGTCATGTTGAGGATGCGCGCTGTGCTTTGTTGGTGATGATTCTGCGCCATGACAAACTCGACGCCCTTTGCTGGTCATAGGCGTACTAGGGTGACGGAACGGCCTGGATTGGTGGGAAGCTGGCCGGAACGAGCAATCCTGAAGCAGGTCACGCTACGGTTGACACCGTTTTGGCTATGGTGTCTCGTTGAGCCTGACAGGAAACAGTGCATCCATAGTCCGACGGAGTGCTGTGGCGGCCTGGCCGTCCCGCTCGGATTTCGGTAGCCGGACGAAGGCCAGCTCCGATTCGCATCGCTCGCGTAAGTCGTCGCGTTCGAACCAGCGCACCGGTGACGCGGGTCGGAAGGGCGTAGACGCCCTGCCCAAATGTCTCCATGATCAGCAGGTCATAGCGACGGTGGTCGTGCTCGTGCTCCGACGGAAGCAGGCCATCCGCCATGCGGTTCATCCATTCATCGCGAATCGCAGCATCGTCGTCTGGGTCGTCGATGTCCGGGTCGCACCCGTGGAGGTCTTCGGCGGTGCGAAGCCCGGGGAAGATGTCGTCGAGATCGCCGAGCTGTGGTGGCTCGGTATTCAGGATGACGATCCGCAGCGCGTACTCGTCAGCCAGGCAAATCGGACGAGGAATCCGTACACTGCTAAGCTCGCTGCCGATACGCATGATCCGTTTGCCCATGCGTACCAGCCAGTGGTTATTGACTTGGGTGAGTGCGATTTCGGGAAGATCGCGCAGCAGGTCCACGTCTCGGATGGCCGCCTCGCCCTTGAGGTACGCGGCGAAGGAGCCACCAAGACTAATGTTCAGGCACAGTTCCCCGTCTCGGCTGGGCGCAAAATCGGAGACATCTATGGTCGTGGACAGTGCCATCGCGTCGACAGGAGTTAGCCGGTGAACGAATTATTGAACAGTCGTACAATCTCCACGGTCTGCCGGTCAACAATTGCCGGGCCGTTGCTGACGCCTGTACCTGTATCCCCAACGGGTTCTGCGGTGATCAACTGCCGGAGGGTCGCGACACTGAGTTTGAGGGCCCGCGCAAACGCGCGAAGATTGTCTGGCCGGAACCCATCCAGCGCGTTGGCGGCAGTCGCGGTGTTCTCGAAGCGCCGCCACGTCGCCAGCGACACATCCGAACGTTGCGCCGCTTCCTGCTGTGTGATGCTGAGCTCCGCGCGACGCTGCTTGACTGGGTTTAATACCGCCTCAACAGGCATGTTTTCCTTGGGTGCTCGACGAGTTCTTGTCAAGTTAACATCTAAGGAGTGCTTGTGGTAGCGGTGCTCCACCAAACACCATGCCCTCAGCAATGACCAGTCCCAACTACAGTGGTCAACTGCCCACCTCTGGGCAGGCCAACGAACGACCGATGACTCAGGGGATCTGACCAATCGCCGGCGCCATCGGCTTGTACTCGTGCCGGGAGCAGTGCAGGCGCTGGCAGTCGTGAGCTGCCTTCCGCTTGTGCTCAACGAAGTGCTCGCCCCCGCAGAGCTTCCCGCACCGCCGGAGTTCCGCGTAGAGGTTCTCCAGGGTGCGGGTGGTCAGCTTGGTGAGCGGGACGTCTCCCACCGCCGGGCCGATGGTGCGATCCACGTAACCCTGGTAGCCGTCGCGTGTGCTCTGCTCGACGTCGGCGGTGCGAAGCCATTCCGAGATGACGTGCGCGAAGGTGATGGAGCTTTGGGTGCTGCGCTGTCGGTCGATCTCAGCCAGCAGTCGGGTGAGTACCCGGTCCGCCTCTCGTCGTGCTGCTCGGTCAGTACCTCACACGGTCCGAGTGAGATAGCGGTCCTTGCCCAGCACCGGGTCCACTCCGGAGAAGGCCCGCACCTGCAAGGAGCCGCCGCGCTGTCGGATGCTGCCGCGTGCTCGTCCTGTCCTGGTCGTCGCCAGGTGACGACGGTAGGCAGGAGTCCGGGCGAAGGTCATGGACGCCGACGACCCAGATGATCTTGACCTGAATCGTTCTCCCTGGTCACGGGTGGTGGGGCAGGTGGGGCTCGAACCCACGGCCAAGGGATTATGAGTGTTTGAAATCACACCGCATCGTTGCACTGTGCAGGTCACGGAGGCGTTGAGTGCGCGGTCCCTCGCCCTGAAGGCTCCCCTGAAAGCACGTTCATGGACAAGTTCATGGACAGGTGGCGGCACCGGCACTCCCGACCCGGCGACCACGCCGAAGGGGAAGCTCCCGCCTCACACGAAGATCCAGCTTCTGCGCGGACGTGAGCAGCCTGACTGATCCGAGTCGCGCCGCGCCCTTCCTCGCTTCCTCGGACTCCCGTTGTGCGTCTTGGTAGTAGCCATCGTCGTGGTACGCCTGAGCGAGATTGATCGAGATCGAGACGTACGCCCGCTGGAAAGTCCGGTCCATGCCTGCTCTCGTGCTGCTGAGGAGGTCCAGGGATACGTGTTGGCTCTGGTAGCTCAGGGCGGATATGCGCCAGCGAATCAGGTGGGATCGATCATAGACGATGAACGGCGTCTCGGCTTGATTTCGTTTATCGGGTAGCAGGCTCTCCGCGCGGTCGAAAGTCCTGATGCTCGAATCGGTTTCTCCCTTCTTGGCCAGCGCCTCTCCGTGTGCTGCGGCGAGCCAGGAGGCCAGCAACGGAGGGGTCCTGGTGGCGGCGAGATGGCATGCGGATGCGGTCATCTCGGTAGCCAGATCGATGTCTCCCGTGTCCAGGAGCACGACCGCTTGGCTGGCCTGAGCAAAGGACTCCAATGACCGGTCCTCCGCGTCGCGGGATACGGCACGAGCTCGGTTGTAGTGGTCCCACGCCTCGCGTATGTCTCCCTGATCGAGTGACTGCCAGGCCGCGAGGGTCAGTGCGTCTACCAGAATCCGTGACAGCTGTCGTCGTTTCCTGCTGTTGAAAAGGTCTCTCAGTAGTGCTTCCAGGTGGCTGATCTGTATTCGCAATTCGGGTAGGAGGAAGGACGCTCCGAACTGACGGTCGAGGGTGCGGGTGATCTCCAGACGTTGGCGGAGTAGTGCAAGCGACGTGTCATCCAGGCTTCGGGCGCGGGCGAGGCGCGCTCGGAGTTCCTCGGCGGCCTCCTCGTGGTTCGCCTCGTGTCGCACCGGCTCGTGCGCTGGGCTGAGGAGTTCGTCCACGGATCGTTCGAAGAGTGCCTCCAGCAGGCGACGGGTGGAGGGGCGGAGCGGTCCCAGGGGGCTTCCGTCGGCCCTGCGTCCACTGGACAGGCGCTGGACGTGGCGGACGCTCAGTGTGGCGTTGATGCCGTGTTGTCGGGCGAAGCGTTCGGCTTCCTCGCTGAACTCCTCCGCGGTCTGCCCGCGCTGGCGGATCAGCTCACCCATGACGGTTCGACCCGTGCCGGTGATTCGGTCCATCGCGCTGCCTGCCTTTCCGGGTCAGGGGATCAGCGCTGAACAGCATAGGTCGTCAGAGGGCGCGAAAGGTCGCAACCAGGTCGTTTCCTGTCGAAGTAGTGTGATCAACGCTGACTTCTGCTGTTGCTCGTACTTGTGACAGGAGGAGTCGGGGTGTCAGGAGACGAGACCGCTGCCCGCAGAGTGGAGCGGTTGTGGACAACATGGGTGACTTGCCTCTCGGACGGTCTGGACCACGCCGTCACCGACCAGGAGTACGCCCAGGGGCGGCAGGCCGGGAGCTACACGGCCGTCTGCGGGGTCACGCTGCTTGCCGCCCCTCTGATCAGCCCACCGCTGCCGTTGTGCGGCCGGTGCCTGAACACCGTCCGAGCCGCCCGGTCTGCGGCTCGACCGCCGAGTCCTCCGCGACGGGGGCCGCTCGGCTGGCTGCGGGGCTGGACGCGGGACGGCGGTCGCCGTGGCTGACCCGATCCTGCTCATCGTTCGGCTGCTACCAGGTCTGGTGGGGGAAACACGCCGAACCTGTCATCTGATCCCCATCTACCGGCATGTCCCACTACCCCGGGCACTGACCGCCTACTGCGGGCACCGGTTCGACGTGGACACGGTGGAGCCCTTGTGGCGGATCACCGGGATGCCGTGCAACGCCTGCCTGGCCCGCAGCCCTGGACCGAACCTCGAACTGGGCGGCTCGCGGTGATCCGGCGGTGGTTGCGGTGGCTCCGGCGGGCGGGCCGGCATCGGGGTGATCGTAGGTCGGTCAGCGTGCCGGAACTCGTCTCGCGGGCGACCGCGTCCGGGGCGGCGGTCCGGTTGGCGTGGAAGGCCGAGGAGGTGGACAGCGCGGGGTTGGTGCGGCCCTACGCGCAGAACCAGATCGCCACCGCGATCCTGCCCGTGGTGACGGGTGTGACGGACTCCGAACACGGCACTCACCCTTGCCGGAAGGACTGAGAACGCGCGATCAGACAGACGTCCGTTGGACCCGTCACACCCGTCACAGCGTGGGGAGATGCTGGTCAGCGCGGTGGGCGGCCCGTCACACCCTGTCTCGGTGTGACGGGCCGCCCTGTGACGCCGTGACACCTCCCAGGTTTCATCCCGTCCCCTGCCCCGTGGCGGAGGACGGGGTGGTTCGGGCGGTGGCGGCGGCCGCTCGGATGTCGCTGATCCGGTAGCCGCGCACCTGCCGGTTCCCGTGGGCGGTGGCCACCCGGTACCGGGTGGGGCGGCAGCCCGAGTCCCGCAACTGCTGGGCGAAGCGGACGGGGTCGACGCGCAGGGCGTTGACGAGTTCGGCGGTGGCGACGAACTCCCGGTCCTCCGGAGAGTTGTCGAGGTAGGCCAGCACGGCGGACAACGGTTCCGGAGGAGCCGTTGAGCCGGTGTCCCCAGACCGTGCGGGCGTTCCTGCGGGAGCGGTGGTCGGGCGTGCGCCGGTGGCGTGTCCCGTCAAGGTGCCGAGCTTCTCCCGCACGACCCGGCCCCGCCGACAGAGCATCCGCCAGTCCTCGTCAGCGAGGTAGTAGGTTCGCACGGTCGTCGCGACAGCCTCGCCGTTCTCGGTCTCCTCCGCGTCGGGGCGGAGAATGCCCACCCCCTTGTGTCCGGGCAACAGCCGGCTGCTGTCGTAGCCCCGGGAGTGCATCTGGTCTCCCAGCACGATGTTGCTGTCCCGCCAGTCCATGACCCGCAGCGCGAAGCGGGAACCCAACACCGCGCGCAGGCCGGAGGGGATGGTGCGGGTGTCCGGACGCTGGGTCGTCAGCACCAGCACCACGCCGGCCGCCGGCCCCTTCCTCGCCAGCCAGGTCAGCAGCTCGGCCACGTGCTCCCCGGTGGTGGTGGCGCGGTCCCGCACCGCGAGCGGTTCCCGGTGTTCGAGGGGCACGTGCACCTCGTCGATCAGGACGACGCTCACCGGCATCGCCAGTGCCGGGTCTCGGCTCAGTTCCCGGGTCACCTTCGACTCCGGACACCGGTCGTCGGGAAGCTGCCGCATCCGCCGGTAGCGGTCCTGGACATCACGCACGAGTTCCTCAAGCCAGCCGATCAGGTCGTGGACGTCGCTGTGGTCGTCACCGGAGAGGAACCGGTGAGCCAGGGTCGCGGCGGCATCCCAGTCCTTGCCCGCCTTGAAGTCGGCGACGTAGAGGCGGGCGTGCGGATCGAGGATCGCGCCGGACACCGCGACTCGCGCCGCGAAGGTCTTCCCCTGTCGAGGGAGCGCACCGATCAGCAGCGAGGTCCACACCAACGGGAGATCCACCTGCCGCTGGCGCGCGTCCACCCCGAAGGGCACCGGGTGCCACACGTCCCACTGGGCCACCGCGAGAACGGGCGTCCCGGTGGCTGGCCCTGCGTAGGGGTCGCGATCGGCCACCCACAGCGCCACTCGGCCGGCGTGCCCAGCCTCGCCCCGAACGCGTTCGACCACGAGTTGGGTCTCGTCCACGGCCAGCGCGGACGCCAACGCCTCCCGGTGGTGCAGCACGTCGGTGGCCTTGCGGGTGGCGGGAAGGTCGATGGTCACCGCCCACCCGGCGCCGCTGCGCCGCATCCGGTGCACCACCTGGAGCATCTCGTCTCGGCCGAGGAGCTTGGCGTCCCGAAACGCCGCCGCCAGCGGCCCGGGGTCCCAGGTCCACGCCAAGCCCCGCCGGCCAGCCAACACCGTCGCGCGCCCCGGCTGTCCCTCGCGACGTCGCCCCCACCACGACAGGGTCGCCGCGCACCCCACCGCGGCCACCCACGACCCGGTGGCTCCCCACAGCAGGTCCACGACCACGGCGGCGGCGGGGAGCAGTGCCAGGACGGTGAGGGTGATCCGCCAGCGCAGCAGCGACAGTTCCCGGATGTCGCGGTACTTCTCCGCCAGCTTGTCCGCCTGCTCGGCCGCACGGCGGTAGTCGCGGACACCAACCCAGGCTCGCCAGGCCCGCACTCCGGCCAGCGCTCCCCGCCCCACCGCGCGGAGGAACCGCAGGGGTAGGGACACCAGCACGCCCAGGAGGTCGACGACGACCCGGCCGGCTCTCGGTGGGGTGGGGGTGGCGGGTGGCCGCCGTGTGGCGACCACCCGTGCTCCCCATCGGGATCGGTTCCTCATCGGTGCCGACCGTCCTTCCGGCGGTCGAGGTCGTTGCTGGTGACGGTCAGCGCGCGGGTCAGGGTGTAACCGGCGAACAGCGCCGGGACTCCCAGGACGACCAGCAGCACCGAGGTGTCCACCCGCGCTGCCACCACCGTCCACTGGGTCAGGACGATGAGCGCGGCGCTGACCACGACCCGGCCGGTCAGGGACAGCAGGCGAACCCGCCCGTGCGCGCGTTCGGCGACGGCCTTCCCCCGGCGGGTGCCGGCGCGCCACAGCATCACGGCGGCCAGTCCCACCCCTGCCCCGGCCAGGAGGTGTAGCGTGCTCAGCTCAGCCAGCATCTCCGTTTCCTTCCCGGTTCTCCCGCCAGTGCGGGTACACCTCGCGGCGGTCGTGTTCGGACAGCGCGCCCCACACGCCGGTTGTGGTCCACCCGGCAGTGCGGAGTTCGACTTCCAGGCACGGAAGGCGCACCGGGCAACCGGCGCAGATCGCGGCCGCCAGGGCGCGGTCGGCGTCCGGCTCGCCGGTGAAGGTCGACCACGCTGGTTCGTCGCCGTGCGGGTCCATGCACGCGCCCTGGTCGGTGACTGCCCGCCACAGCACCTCGTGCGGCACGGTGGCGTAGGCGGTGAGCTGCTCGATGACGTCGTGGAGGGGCTGGGGCTCGTGTGCCGGCTCGTTCACCACGCGGCACCCCCGGCCCGGTGGAAGTCGCGGGCATCGCGTCGGTTGGCGGCCACCTGGGACACGTCGACCACGCCGCCCGAGTCGACAGCGCGCCGTACGAGGTCCTCCACCGCCCGGACCGGCACCACGTAGCGGGTTCGGATGCGGAATGACCGTGGCCATAACCCTCCGTTGCCCACTGGGTGGCGGATGGTGAACACATCGGCTCGCGGCGCCGATACGCTTACAGAGACCGAGTGGCACGGCAGGCAAAGCGTCCCCGAACTGCTACTCGAAGTATTCACGTCACTACTCCTTGCTAATCCGCTGACCTCAGCTGTTATTCCACCTTCTTGGCCGCTGATTGACGTTCGCAATTGCACCCATAGCACCCTGGGTCGCTAACGTCAGCGCTGAAAATCACGCACGGAGGCTGAAGTGGCGGAGGATTGGGTCGCGGTCGCTTACGCGGTGAACGCCCGCGCTCGGGAGCTTTCTCTCAAGCAAAAGGAAATCGCCGACAAATCGGGAGTGTCGTTGGCGATTGTGCGGGAGATTCAGCAGGCTCGTATTGAGCGACGACGGAACCCTAGGACGCTGGAAGCGCTTTCGTTGGCTTTGGATTGGCATCCCCGTCATCTGACGGCGATTCTTCATGGGGAGACGCCTCCCCCTTACAACCCTTCGGCCAAGCCGGCGCAGGATCCTCTGATTCCCCTGCTGCAAATGGTGATCCGGGAGTTGCGAGGGTTGCGAGCTCAAGTCGGGTTGCTGACTTCCCGGCTGACTGATGTCGAGAAGAAGCGCGATTCCTCGACTGGCAAGGGTGATTAGTCGAGTGCGGCCTGGGCTCGGGTCCGTCGTGCTCTGCATGACACAAGATGACCATTCCAAAAGGGGTTCACATCAGTGTCGGAACGTAACCCGACGCGAGTTACGTCGAGTTAACTCCGCAGGTCAGAACGCGTAAACCCACCGGAGGGTTCATGCCGGGACGACACCACACCCGCCCGCCCAGCAAGCTGCGCGCCGTCCGCCGGGAACAGGGGCGCACCCAGGAGAGCGTCATCCGCCTGCTCACCGGCCGCGCCCACCGGCTCAACATCGCGGTCGCCTCGGAGAGCGCGCTACGGGTGATGCTCTCCCGCTGGGAAAACGGGCACGACCAGGTGACCAACCCGGACTACCAACGGCTTTTCCGTGAGATCTACGGTCGCAGCAACGAGGAACTCGGGTTTCCCGCCGCGCCGGTGAACGAGGCCACCGAGGAGCTCCGCGAACGGCTCAGCCTCGCCCGCAACCTCGACACCTCCACTCTGGAGCTGTTCCAACGCCAGATCAACGACCTTCGCAGCGCGGACCTGAAATTCGGTGCCCTCACCGTCCTGGACCAACTGGATGCCCAGGTGCGGCAGATGGAGAAGCTGCGCGGGTTCAGCGTGAGCAGCGAGCACCGGCGCCGGCTCTCAGCGATCCTCACCGACGCCCGCACCCTCGCGGGGTGGACCGCGCTGGACCGGGGCTCAGCGCTGCGGGCCTGGAGCTACCACGAGGACGCCAAGGTCACCGCCCGCGAAGCCGAAGCACCGCACCTGCTCGCACACGCCGCCGCCCAGCAGGCCGTGATCCTCATCGACCTGGGAGAGATCGGCCAGGCGGTGGAGCTGATGGCCTACGCCCGGGATGTCGCGGCCGGAAACGTCGCGCCACTGTTGTCGAGTTGGCTGGCCGCCGCCCACGGGGAGGGCCTGGCCGCCGCCGGTCGTCGTGACGACGCGCTCCGAGCCTTCGACCAGGCGGCGGAGTTGCTGCCAGCCGACCCCGTGGACCCCCAGTTGCCGTTCCTGCTGCTCAACAGCGGCCACCTCGCCCGGTGGCGGGGCAGTGCCCTGCTGCGCCTTGGGGATCAGGACACGATCAACCACCTGGAAAGCGCGGTACGCGAGCTGGACACCGGCAGCAGGACCGTGCGCGGGCACACCGGGATGCTGGTCGACCTCGCCTACGCCTACGCTGCCGCCGGTGATCGCGAGTCGGCGCTACGCCACGCGCGGGAGGCCAAGCACCTAGCCTCCCAGATCGGGTCGGACCGGCAACGGCAGCGCCTCGCCGCGCTCGAACTACCCAGCGGCGGGCGGGACTGACCCGCCGGGCCGGGAGGCGGCGTAGTAGAGCAACGCCACGATGGCACCCGAGCCCAGCACCTCGCCTCGCCCGACCAGGTCCACCAGTCGGTCCAACGGAATCCACTCGATCCGCGCTGCTTCCTCCGCGTCCGTGGGCTCACCGACCTTCTCCACGCCCCGGATCACGAACACGTCCACCGGGGAGTCGACCATCCCGGGGAGGGGTTGGAAGGAGACCAGGTGCTCCGGCGCCGATGTGGGTCGGTAGCCGGTCTCCTCCTCCACCTCCCGTGCGGCGGTGGTGGCCAGGTCCTCCCCCTGCTCCACCAGGCCGCCGACCACCTCGTAGCCCCACTGGTCCACGGCGAAGCGGTAGCGCCACAGGGTCAACACCTCGTCGCGCTCGTTCACCACCAGGGCAACCACGACGTGGTTCAGCCGCACCACGTGGTGCTCGAAGCGCCGTCCGTCCGGCGGCTCGACCTCGACTAGATCCAGCTTCACCCACCGGTTGTCGTAGACCGTGCGCTGTCCGTGAGTCTTCCAGTCCAGGCGCCTCGTCATGCTCGGCAGCTTACGGGTCCGCAAGCACGGCGGGGAGCTGGCGGAAAGAAGGGAAAGGCGGCGGTTCTCACACGCTTACCGGGTGGAAGAACAAGCGGTGCCACCTGCCGAACTCCCCGGCGGCGTGGTTGCTGCGTGTACCCGCACGTCGGCCCTGCTATTCGGACGAGGGCAATGACGTGCGTTTGGGCAGGCGGCTGCCCAGAATCTCGGCTGCCTTGCGGTCGGTTCCGGCAACCCAGGCGGCGTAGACGCGGAGTGTGTTCGCTCCACCACCTCCATGCCCCAGGCGTCCGGCGACAGTGCGCAGATCCACTCCCGCTGAGAGCAGCTCGGTTGCGGAGTAGTAGCGAAGGGCATGTATGGGGGTTGGGTTGGCCAGTGCTGGGCCGTTCGTTCGTCGCGGTGTGTGCAATCGCGGCGGGGGGAGTAGGGGCGAGACGAGGCTGCGTCGCGTAATTATTGCTGAACTCGTTGCCAGGTTTCTCGCAGCGTCGCACAGCCCGATTCCGGGTGTCCCAGGAGCGATACGGTTACTGAATCGAGTGCCAGTCGGCGGTCTAGTGGGCCTTGGCGGTCTTCTCCCTGGCCGCTCTTTCGCTCGTCCCGAAGCTGGTGCGGACTTCCAGCATTCCGTGTCCGTTTTGATCGGGAGCAGCAGTCGGGTGAGTATCCGGTCCGCCCCCGCGTTGTGCTGTTCGGCCAGCACCCCGCACGGGCCGGGGAGGGGAACAGCGGTCTCTGCCCGTCACCGGATCCGCTCCGGGGAAGGCCGCACCGGCGAGGAGCCGTCGCGCTGTTGGATGCTGCCGCGTGCTCGTCCTGTCCTGGTCGTCGCCAGGTGACGACGGTAGGCAGGAGTTCCGGGCGAAGGTCATGGACGCCGACGACCCATATGATCTTGACCTGGATCGTTCTCCCTGGTCACGGGTGGTGGGGCAGGTGGGGCTCGAACCCACGGCCAAGGGATTATGAGTCCCCTGCTGGTTCTGGTGGTACCCGGTGTCCTGTCAGCGCCGTGGAGCCGTGCGCCTACCCCCAGGCGGTGCGGGGACGAGGTACGCAGTCCGACACTTCCGCACCGGCGCCGGCGGCCGCATCTCCCACCGTGCCGGGACCAGGGCGGGGCGTGGCGCCCAGCAGGGTCGATGCCCCGTGGCGCATCAGGTCGCCGTGCGGAACCGCGCGGCCAGACTGGCCAGGGCGGCCACCGGAAAAGCCCGTGAGGAGGTGGTGCCGCCCTCGAACCCGGTTCAAGTGGAGCCGGGCTCGGCGCCTCGCGGGACAGGGCGTTCCCCGGTGGCTCCGCGACCCACCCCGTCAGTCCTCGGGGCACCCGTGGCTCGCCGTGGCACGGGGCTTCGGCTCCGGTGGGGGCACGGTGCCCACTATCGGGTCTCAAGCGGCATGAGACTCAAGCCAGCACGGGCAGCCGGTGCCGGGAGGGCGGTCGGAGGCTGAGCGGTCGACGGCAGCCAGGAGTGCCGGGGCGAAGTCACGGGGAGGGGACGTTACCGACCGCGCCCGAATGCGGCGATGTAGATCGGTCCCACTTCGTGGTCTTTCACGTTGAGCGTGTGACACATGCGTCGGTCGTCGATCGCTGGCGTCTGGAAGCTCTTGAGTCCCAACGCTGTTCCGACGAGCAGAGCGGTGTGCATGAACGCGCCGCACTCGGCATAGACGAAGCGGTAGGCGCGCGAAAAGCGGTACTTCCAGCTGAACTGCGGCCAGTCGGCACAGACCACGAGCATGACTGGTGCGTGGTTGACGTAGCTCTGCCGCCACAGCAACGCATCGAGCTGATCGAGATCGTCGGCCTGCCTGACCAGGCCGAGTCGATGGTGTTCCGGGTCATAGTGGTACACGCCGAAGCCCTGTTCGAGTTCAGCGGGCGATCCGCTCCCACCTGTGATGACGTAGGCCGTGAAAGGCGTTCCACGGCTGTAGGACTGCGTGGTGTAGTACTGTGGCTTCTCCACCGGAAACTGCGGCTTGAACGTCCACGCCAGGAGTGTCGAGAGATCCTGAAGCGTGATCACCGTGTCCCGGAAGTCGCGGGTTGTCCTGCGTTCGCGTACGACCTGTTCGAAGGCCACATCGGGCACGGCTGGCTCTGGCAGGACGACCGTTGCCTGCACACTTGGGGTATACCGGGTTGGTGGGTCGGACTCGGGCTGGACATTATGCTCGACGTGGTATCGAGTCATGACCTTGGGATTGCCGGAGTAGTCATGGCTCCAGATCATGTTCCGGGTCGCCATGTGGAACTCAAGGGCGTCATCCCATTCGACGTCGCGCCAGAGCTGTTCACCTGCCGTGAGGGGCTGGGGCGTGGGTGACCAGTAGCCGTAGCTGATCAGGTCGCTGACGAGATCGACGGCTGCGTCACGGTTCAATCCGAGTTCCGTAATCAGCCGGGAACTGGCTTCCTCGATCGTCAGCGAGCTCGGCATTGTCGCCAGACATGCGGCAAGTTCGGCCGAGTGGGTCTGGAAGTGCTCGCGCTTGGACCCTTGTCCCCAGGTGACCTGGTATCCACTTCTCCCGTCGTAGGACCGCCGGACGGAAAGATTGGGCGGAAGGTGCAGGGTCGTGTCTCGGTCGGGCACGGTGTGAGTCACTAACGGATTCCGTTCTTGCCTATGCCGATCGCGTAGAGCGGCCCTTCGGCGCAGTCGTCGGTGAGATCGAGAAGCGGAAGTAGTTCCGCATCATTGATCGACGGGCAGTGGTAGGCGCCGAGTCCGTTGGCCCGTGCTGACAGATGGATCGCTTGGATAGCGTGGCCGAGTTCGAGCAAGACCATGCGGTAGGAGCGTGAGTAGCGGTACTTCCAGTTGTGGCGGGGCCACCGGCTGGTGATCACCAGCACGGCGGACGCAGTGACGATGCCACCCTTGCCGAAGCAAGCGGTATCGATGCCTGTGATCGCGCCACTGTTCGCGAGCTCCCTCAAGGTCCCGTCGACGGCATCGAAGTGGTAAGCGCCGGCGGGCAGCCCGGATACCGACTTGGCGATGACGTACGCCTCCAGCGGATGCCGCGCGCCCCCGGAGGGGTAGGGCTTGAGCAGGTGCTCGCCGAGGATGCCGCCGATGACGCGCTGAGCTTGGAAAGCCCCGGACAGAACCGCTTGCAGCTCGGCCAGGCCGACCCCTCGTTCTTCGAAACGGTTGATGGGTCCGGCTTTGACCAGCACATCTGCGAATGACACAGTGCTTCCGGTAGCGGCGTTGTGGTCAAACTCCGGCCGTGGCGACAACATGGGTTTGCGCGTTGGCGGCTGCGGTCCAGCCGTCGACAGGTCTTCGAGGATCGATCGGTAGTAGTCCTCGTAGCTGACATCCCCGAGGGTGTCCGGGTCGAAGGGCTGCCCGAAGGTGGCGTAGTGGAACAGTGCGGCATCGTCCCAGCCGTGCGCATCCCAGCGCCGTAATGCGTAAGCCAACTCGTCCACGTCGATAGCGTCGACGAGTACGTGAGCTTCGATGAGCTGGCCGACTACGTCACCTGCGTCGGCCGGGTGAAGCTCAAGCGAGGACGCCAGGGAATGGATCAGTTCGCCGTGAGTCGCGGGCGCGGACCGCGCCAAAATCCAAGTGACGAAGGCCGAACGTCCTTCGCCCTGGCCGTCGATGTCCACCCGTTGCCGGTCGAAGCCCGACCCTCCCCGGATGACAACGCGGCCGTCGGGGGCTGCGCGGCTGATCGTGGCCAGCGGGGACAGCGCGTATTTGGTCACTGATGGCACGCGGGAGCCCTCTACAGTCAGTTGTTCTGCTGGATGGCGTACGGGGCCGACTTCTTTGACCGTTTGACCGAGACCATGCCCTTCGCGGTCATGATCTGGGCTTCCCAGATCTTTGACGCGCTCTCCGAGCGTGGCGCGGTAGGGGCGGACTGAGTCTGTACGTTGGTCATCCCAGAACCTCTCGACGGGCAGGATCGCAGCCTGCGCGCAGCCTTGGTTGCAGCATGTGTACAAATCAGTTGCGTTGAGTAACGCTCATGCTAGCAGGTGGATCTTGGCACCAACATGCGTATTTTCGTGGGCGAACCAGCTCACAGCGCGTGATGCTGTGAGCTAATGATGGTCCGTACGGGGCACGCGGAGGACGTGTGCCGGTCCAGAGCCGCACGAGGGCGGACACGCATCCGAGCTACAAACGGCAGGTCGATACCCTGGAACGAGCCGTACCTACCCGCTGGCTCGGCATGGAGGAGTCCTGTTGTCCGATCAGTCCCCTTACACCCCGCTGCCCTCTCGGGTGGAGTTGCCCGCCGTCGACCACGAGGTCTTGACGTTCTGGCGTGAGCAGGACATTTTCGCCCGGAGTGTGGACCGGACCGCGGGCGGCCCGGAGTGGGTGTTCTTCGAGGGGCCGCCCACCGCGAACGGCAAGCCGGGCACACACCATGTCGAGGCCCGCGTCTTCAAGGACATCTTTCCACGGTTCAAGACCATGAAGGGCTTCCACGTGACCCGCCGTGCCGGCTGGGACTGCCACGGGCTGCCGGTCGAGATCGCGGTGGAGAAGGAACTCGGTCTGTCCGGCAAACAGGACATCGAGAAGGTCGGCATCAAGGAGTTCAACGCCCGGTGTCGGGAGTCCGTCCAGCGCTACATCGGCGAGTTCGAGGAGATGACCGAGCGCGTTGGCTACTGGGTTGACATGGCCCATCCGTACTGGACGATGACACCCGAGTACGTCGACAGCGTGTGGTGGGCGCTGAAACAGATCAACGACAAGGGCCTGCTCGTCCAAGACCATCGCGTGCAGCCATACTGCCCGCGTTGCGGCACCGGGCTGTCGGATCACGAGGTCGCCCAGGGATATGAGCCGATCATCGACCCCTCGGTGTACGTGCGGCTGCCGATCGTCGGTGAACTGAACGGCATCAGCGGCGTGGAGCTCCTGGTGTGGACGACCACCCCGTGGACGTTGGTATCCAACACCGCCGTCGCTGTGCACCCCGAGGTCACCTACGTGGTAGCACGCACTGAACGAGGCACGTTCGTCGTCGCTGAGCCGTTGCTTCCCACGGTGCTCGGCGACGAAGCCGAAGTACTCGCGTCCATGCCGGGAAGCAGCCTTGAAGGAGTGCGCTATGAGCGGCCCTTCGAGTTGGTTGACATCCCGGACTCCCATTTCGTGATTCCTGCCGACTACGTGACGACCGAAGATGGCACCGGACTGGTGCACCAGGCGCCCGCGTTCGGCGCTGACGACCTCGCCGCGTGCCGAAGGCACAACCTGCCAGTCGTCAACCCGATTCGCCCGGACGGGCACTTTCTTGCCGATGTTGGCCTGGTTGGCGGCAAGTTCTTCAAGGACGCCGACTCCGTTCTTGTCGCTGATCTCCAACAGCGCGGTTTGTTGTTCAAGGCGCTGAACTACGAACACCAGTACCCTCATTGCTGGCGGTGCCACACCCCGTTGATGTACTACGCCCAGTTGTCCTGGTACATCCGAACCACCGCCAAAAGCGCCGAGTTGCAGCGGGAGAACGAGCGCACCAATTGGTACCCCGAGCACATCAAGCACGGGCGGTTCGGCGACTGGCTGAACAACAACGTCGACTGGGCGCTGTCGCGCAACCGCTACTGGGGAACGCCTCTGCCGATCTGGCAGTGCCCGGAGGGACACCTCACGTGTGTCGGCTCGCGCGCCGAACTCGGACTACTAGCGGACAAGGACCTGTCGAACCTCGACCCGCACCGTCCCTACATCGACGACGTGACCTTCGCCTGTCCCACCTGCGGCGTGCGGGCCACCAGGGTCAGCGAGGTCATCGATGCGTGGTTCGATTCGGGTTCCATGCCTTTCGCCAGCATCGGCTACCCCTATGTCGAGGGCAGCGTCGACAAGTTCGAGAAGGGATACCCCGCTCAGTTCATCTGCGAGGCCATCGACCAGACCCGAGGATGGTTCTACACCCTCATGGCCATTGGCACGTTGGTGTTCGACCGCTCCTCATACGAGAACGTGGTTTGTCTCGGGCACATCATGGCCGAGGATGGCCGCAAGATGAGCAAGCACCTCGGTAACATCATCGAGCCCATTCCGTTCATGGAAAAGCACGGTGCCGATGCCCTGCGCTGGTTCATGCTGTGCACCGGTTCGCCGTGGTCTCCACGCCGTGTTGGGGACACTCCGTTGGAAGAGATCGTCCGCAAGGTCCTGCTGACCTACTGGAACACGACGTCGTTCTTCACCCTCTACGCTAGTACCAGCTCGTGGACGCCGAGCACTCACACCGCGGATCGGGCCGATCGGCCGGTGCTCGACCGGTGGGTGCTAGCTGAGCTTGACCACGTGGTAGCCAGCGTTGACGTGGCCTTGGAGAACTTCGACACGGCAGGCTCCGGGCGCGTCCTCGCCCAGTTCGTCGACGACTTGTCGAACTGGTACGTCCGGCGCTGCCGCGCCCGCTTCTGGAACGGCGACCCCAACGCGTTGGCGACCCTGCATGAATGTCTTCACGTCGTGACGAGGTTGCTCGCCCCGTTCGTGCCGTTCATCACCGAGCAGGTCTGGCAACACGCGATCAAACGCGGTGACCCCTCGACCACGGACTCGGTCCACCTGGCCACCTGGCCATCTCCGGACCCAACTCGTGCCGACGACAGGTTGCGCGCCAACATGGAGATCACGCGCCAACTCGTGGAAGTCGGCCGGGCGGTGCGCAAGTCCACTAACGTCCGCGTGCGTCAGCCGTTGCGCCGCGCGCTCGTCGGTGGCTCGGGGACCCGCGAACTGCCGAGCGAGCTGCTTGCCGAGATCGCCGAGGAACTCAATGTTCGCGAGGTCACCCCGCTCGCCCAAGCTGGGGAGGTCGTCGACATCACTGTGAAGCCGAACTTCCGTGCGCTCGGTAAGCGGTTCGGTTCCCGAACCCAGCAGGTCGCCAAGGCCATCGCCACCGCGGAGGACAGCGAACTCGCTCAACGCCTGAAGGCTGACGGCCAGGCACCGGTGAATCTGGACGGGGAGGAGGTCGTGGTCTCTCTGGACGAGGTGTCCCTGACCGAGGTTCCTCGTAGTGGCTGGGCGGTCACCAGCCAGCAGGACGTGACGCTCGCGCTGGACATCACCATCACACCCGAGCTACGCAGGGCCGGCCTTGCCCGTGAGGTCATCCGGCTGGTGCAGACGGTTCGGAAGGAAGCCGGGTTCGAGGTCACCGACCGGATCGTGCTTTCCTGGGCCGCGCACGGGGAGACGGCTGAGGCGCTGCGTGAGCACGACCGCGAACTTGCCGATGCGGTGCTCGCGGTCGAGGTCGCCGAACATTCACTCGCGAACCTTCCCGCCGAGGCGAACGCCTCCAACACCGTCGTACGACAGGACGATGAACTCGGAGTGTGCTTCTGGCTGGTGAAAGCAGCCGCGCCCAGCGTGTGAGGGTTTCGTACCGCTCCGGCTGGGCTTGCCGAGATTGTCACGCGGCGAGCACTGAGACAGCCCGCCGCGAGCCCGCCCAGCGGTTGTCATCGCAGAGCAAGGAGTTGGTGAACGAGTATCGCTTGCGGGTGTTGCAGTCGGAGAACTCCGGCACGACAGCGGCGTCAAGGTTCGCTCGCCAGGTCGCAGGTGCATGGCCTCGCCAGTCGCGCCAGATGCGTTCGAACGCCTTGTAGGAGGAGGAATCGACCGTGGTGCCGGAGCTTCGCGGTGAGGGCGTCCCAGCCTGGCTCACGCGGGAGGCGACAGGACTTGATTGGTGACGCCCCACGTCGCCGACGGAGTACAGCGCGTTCTCGTTCACGGCGCCCACTATCGGGTCTCAAGCGGCGTGAGACTCAAGCCCGCACGGGCAGCCGAGACGTGACGACAAGGTAGGGGAGCGGGAGCCGGCCGGGTAGGGCGAGCTCGGGGAGGTCCGAGTGGCGGCTCGCCAGGAACCGTCGAGCCGCCCGCCGGCTCAGTAGCGGCCCTGCTTGAGGGCGTCGAGGAAGGTGGTGAAGGTGGTGGTGTCGAGGTGAAGGGTTCCGCCGTCGCGGTTCTTGGTGTCGCGGATGCCCACCACGTTCGCCGCTCGTCCGATCTCCACGCACGTGCCCCCGTTCGCATTGGTCCGGCTGCTCGTCCGCCAGGACATCGCAGGGGTGGGTATCGAACTCATCAACTCTCCAAGTGTGGTCACGTGGTCAACGAACTGATTTTCCGTACGGAAGGCGGGCACGTCTACCCCCTTGCGAGATCGACGAGCAGCGTCCGCGAGCTTGCTGGACCTAGTGCGCACTTCGCGGCTCCCTCGAAGTGGGATCTGAAGGCGCGCACCTCCTCTGCCAGGTCGAGGTAGACGCCATACGTCAGGTTTTCGAGATACGCGACGTCGCCTAAGTGGTCCTCGGCGAAGCTGAGGACTTCGTAGGCCGAACCGAGGGCTGGGTAGGAGCCCGCGTTCGCTGGGACGATACGTATCGTGACGTTGGGCAAGTCGGCCAGGCTGACCAGGTGACGTAGTTGTTCACGCATAACCCTGGCCCCGCCAATGCTCATGCGGAGTGCGGGTTCCCAGATGACCGCGTCGACTGAGATGGCCTCGGCAGCATGGAGCCGTGCTCGTCGCGTCGCCCGGACCTGGACACGTTGCTCGATGGTGGAGCTCGTAGGCGGCGGTACGGCACCTCGCAGGAGTTCGCGCGAGTACTCATCGGTCTGCAAGAGCGCGGGGATGATCTGCGTTTGCAGAGTGCGCTCCTGTGATGCCTCCGACTCAAGTTCCACGAAGTCAGCAGCGGCAGGGCTCAGCACGGTTTCGTACTCGCTCCACCAGCCAGGTTCCTTCGCTGTCGCGGCTGCGGTGAACAGTCGCTCGCGCTCCGGTTCCCGCACGCCGTAGACGATGGCAAGCGCCAGCACATCGACACCTTGGATGGGTTGCGCGGCATGTTCCAGCTTGCTGAGTTTGGACGGAGCCCACTGCAACTGGCGTGCTACGTCCGTGGCCTTCAGACCTGCTTGGTCGCGCCACTTCCGAAGCTCGCGGCCCACCCGCCGCATACGTACTCCGGGCCGCCAGTCCTTGGGTATCTGCTGGTTCATGGCCTCCTCATTCCTCGGAGTCGCACCCTACGGCCTTCCCCGTTCGCCCTTAAGGGTGAAGTTGAAGAAAATTTCTTAAAAGAAAGTTGTGGATGAACTGGCGGTGACTCACAGTAGGGGATGTAGCTCTGTGTGAGAAGTACGAGAGGGGCCGGGCTAACTGGCAGGCCGCCCGGCCCCTCGTGACGAGAGGAACCGACGCAATGCCCGTCGATCCCATCCCCGGCCCAGCCACTGAAGCAGGCGTACGCCGCGTTCGGCCGGTCCGCCGACCTGATCCGCCACTACCTCGACACCATCACAGGCGGAAACCACTCAGGGCCGGTAACACCCCCTCCCAGCCCTGCGCCCGTAGTACCACCGGCCGCGCCACCCTCCGTGGGGACGTGGCGGGGAAAGACCGCGAGCGAGTACGCGAGGGGAAAAGGGGAAGGGATTGGCAGACGCTCGCCACGAGGAAGGAAGGCTATAGTGCGTGAGGTCGAGTCGGGGCAGCGGGTGAGGGAGCTTTGGGATGCTCTGCGCGTCGGCGGACACACAGTGGAATCTTCCACGTTCAACGGCCGCCTGATCTCGTTTTCCGACGGGACCTTGATGGGGATCAGGAAGACGGCGCGGACGACGCCGGGCGAACCAACGTTGGAGATCTGGCCGGGTGATGGAGGAAAAGTGGTCAAGGTCCATGTGGCGAAGGAGGCCCCGTGATCGACGCTGACGGCGTGAGTCACGATGTTCTCGAGTACATATGGGAGCAGGCGGAGTCCGATGGCGCGACTTTGCGCGATGTCATCGCTGCGCTGATCGAATATGGAACTCCGGGAATGGCAACGGTGGAGGAAGCGGGAAAACTCGCGGCTCACCTGGTGCGCACGGAGCTCCTGATTCCCGCCGAACTCGATGGCGACGACTTCGCGCCGTGGGGTTCCAGCCCGGGCCATTCCGCGGAGCGAATCGAGCGTGAGACGCTCAGGATCGCACGGGAGAAAAGACTTCCACTGCCCGGAGAAGTGGTGTGGCTCGTTGCTCCGCGAATCTCGGAACGGCAGCCTGAAGTCTGACCACGGCGATCTATGAGACCCGGGAGTACGAGGAGAACGGGCGCGAAGTCGACTTCGGCGATATCGCGTGGTTCGCATGAGCTGGGAGAACGAGCCCCCGACCTGGTGTGCTGGCTGGGGGCTCGTTGACCACTGGCTACAGGCGGCCGGACTTCACTGCCGCGAGGAAGGCCGCGAACGTGTCACGGTCGACGACCAGCATTCCGCCGCCACGGTTCTTGGTGTCGCGGACGGCCGTGAGGTCGGCGGCGCGACCGACTTCAACGCACTGCGCACTGTTACCACTGTAGCTTGACTTGCGCCAAGTCTGGATTTCCATGGTACTCCTACTCATACGTCACCGGCCGGGGACGGGTTGGTCAGGTCAAGGCGACGGTACGTCCCGGCCGCCGTCTCGCAAGGGAACGCGGTGGTTGGCACAACGGGTTCCCTGCCGTGAACCATGCCAGGTAGGAGCCGGAGTGCCCGGACACCCAGGTGCCGTGCACGTCCCGGGGCCGGGCCACCAGGAACACCGTCACCGGGGGCGTGTGGGCGCGGGACCAGGCCGGCGACCGCATCCAACGCGGGCCGTCGACGCGGTCGAACCGCAGGAACCACCGGCCGGCCTCCACCCTGAGCTCCGGTCGGGCGTCCTCCCGTTCCTGGCGCGGCCCCGGTTCCGTGCCCTGGTGAGGGGTGAACTCGGCGATCCGGTCGCCCGGTCCGCCGTCGAGCTCGGACGCGCGCAACGCCACCACCACCCCCCGGTTCGCCGCCGGGTCCCGGCCCACCGGGTGGTCCGGGGTGGGTGGCGCGGAGCGGGGGACCAGCGGCAGCCGCAGCTGGTCGGCGATCAACCGCGCGGTGAGGCCGTGACCGGCGTCGGAGAGGTGGATGCGGTCGACGTGCACGAGGTCCATGTCGGCGTCGTCCACGTCCTGCGTGACGGGGAAGTGGGCGGACACGTCGATGACGGCGACGTCGTCGAGTTCCTTCGCCAGCTGGTGCGCCGCCCGCGCAACATCGGCGAACTGCACGCGGCGCGGAATGACGTCGACGAAGCCGAGCGGACGTTCCGGGCGTTGCGCGATGACCTTGTGCTCGTCAAAGGCAGGGATCACGAGGAGACCCGGTATGTCGCCGAGCTCCTCCAGCGGCTTCGGGCGGTGAGCCCGAGGAACGTCGCAAGGCGGGGGTGAAGGCGGCCGCACGTCCCTCGGCGGTGACTGGTGGATCACCGCGACAAGATCGGCGAGGAGCCGCGGAGGCTTCGCCAGGCGTCCGAGTGACGGGCGGTCCGAACACCGCTGGGCCGGGGCCGCGAGCGCTGGTGAGCCCCGACACCCCTGGTATGCGGAGTAGAGGTGGCGGCGGGGCGTGCCTCAGCGGTTGGCGTCGGGACACGCCAGCATGTCTCGTCTCCCGGCGGGCCGGAGGAGGGGCCTGAACCGCAGCGGGCGTCGCGGCCGGTGTCATGGTTGGTCCAGGTCGGTGTGCCTGGTTCATCGCCGCGGTGTGGTGGTACCCGCACGGCGAGGTGCGACCGGGTCGGCGGCTGGCTTTCCACGGTCTGTCCCGGCGGGGGCGCGTGGGTGCCAGCGCTCGGCTGAAGTTCGTGGCCGGATCGCTCGACGCCCCGCCGCCGGGACGCCCGGCTCACCCAGTGGGGCGCGTTCCTCGGAGGAAGCGGTCGACGGCGGCTTCCACGAGGTCGTCGAGCAGTTCCGGTTCGACGATGTCGCCGTTGGCGAAGGTCGCGAGTCCCTGGAGGGTGGCGAGTAGGACGATGCCGATGCGTTCGGGGTCCCCCGCCTCCAGCGCGCCCTGGTCCTGCCCCTGGACGATCAGGCTGTTGAGCAGTGTGAACGGTGCGGCCGCCGCGTCGACGACCCGTCGCGCGCCCGGTCGGTGCTTGCTGGTGTACATGAGTTCGAGCAGTGTGATGTCGGATGAGCAGGTCCGCCTCGTCATCCACCCCGAGACCGTTCGCCGATTTCCACTCTGACGCGCGGAAGCGCCTTCGGGAGGAACCACCCCCTCCGCGTCCACCTGGTTTCCAGCGGATTCGGGAGGGATGCCGTCTTCCCCCCTCGAACGGCCACGACCGGCTAGCAGGGGACGTGGTTTTCCTCCGCGCCGCCCGGATCGAGCGGCGAGCGGGAAGGTCCTCGTGGACGTACATCATGTGCCCCGTGTGGACCGGATCGCCCACGTGGGGCCACCACCTGGGGCTCCGCCGACCCACCGTCGACGGATCCCCATCCCGCACGGGGCCGAGGCCGGCGGTGGGCGGCGCTCCGCCAGCCCGAGCGGAATGTCTTCGACCCTGACGGAGAGGAACAGCCCCGCGTACGCGGGGACGACAGCGGGAGCGGCGAAGGTCGGAGCTCGGCCGGGGTGGGGAGACCGCTCACGGGAAGTCCTCCTGAGGAGCCGGGGCCACACCGGAAGACGTGGACGGACCGGGGCCGACAGTAGGGCGTCGTTCCCACGGCCGACGAACCCCTTTCGACCCCACCACCCGGCGCGGGAGGCAGCCGGCCCGACGACGCGCCCGGACACCCGCCCCGGTCGGGACGTGCGCGGGATCCTCGGCCCGACGGCTCCACGAACCGGGCACCGTCAGAACTCGACCTCGGGGCGACGGAGCTCCACCACCACGTCCCGGTCCGCGATCCCGTGCTCCTCCCCGGGCCCGGCGCCGATCCCGCCCGGCAGGTACCGGAGCATGAAGACCTGGACGAAGGACCAGGTGGCGGGGGTCATGACGCTGGGGATGGCCTCGCCGAGGTTTCCGTTGGTCCAGAGGTAGTCGCCGAGCCGGCTGTCGTTCCACTCCTCACGCCGGGTGGCGGTTGTGCCGCTGCCCCGGTGGCGGCGCGGTCGAGGGGGGCTGGTGGCGGGTGGGCGGCTCTCGGCGGGCGTCCTCGTGGTGGTGTCCTCGGGTGGAGCGGAGGAGGGCGGCCTGGCGGGGGTGGTGTGCTGGTCGGTGGCGGGTAACGGGGGTGCGGGTAGTCCGGTGATGGGGCGGGCCTGGAGCAGGTGCGGGGTGCCGCTGTCGTCGAGCGCCCACTCGACGTCGCTGGGGTGGTCGTGGAGCGCGTCGACGCGCCGTCCGAGGTCGGCGAGCCGGGTGATGTCCTGCTCGGTGAGCACCGGGGCGTGGACGAGGTGGTCGTCGATGGCCTCCTCGCGGACGCCGCCGTCGACGGGGACGGTGCGGACGGTCTTGGCGCTGGTCGTGTGGTGGCTGGTTCGCCCGGTGCGCTGGTCGACGATGACGGTGGAGCTGTCGGCAGTCAGGTTCACCGCCGAGTACTACGGGTCGGAGCCCCACGGCAGGGTGCTGACGATCGCGGAGGCTGAACCGCTGTCCGGAAGTCCGGACCCGGCCCTGCTGCACGCCGTCGCCGACATCGCCGCGCACCTCCCGAGCCCCTGACCAGGGTTCCGGCCGCCCCTGCACCTGACCGGCTGGCGCCTCGCCCCGTCGGCCCTCGCATGTTCCCTCCGCTGCCGCCGCTGCGGCTTAGTGGTACCAGGTGGGATGTCATCGGTACGCCGGAGACGCCGGAAGGGGATGGGGGCGGGTCACTGGTACCCGCCCCCTGCCCGCTCCCACGGCAGACGGCGCGGGCGCGGGCTCCCCCTCGTGCCCGGGGGGCTACCCCTCCTCGTGGCCACCCGGGCGTTCGCGGTCCAACGTCCTCTCCGCTTTCCTGGCGGCACGCAGGATGTGCCAGATCCGGAGGCGCTGGGTGGGGTGGGCCGCAGCCAGGTCCGCCCCCGCCCGCCAGCGGCACCACCACCTGAGGTCGGGAACGACGGCTTTGGTCAGCCGCAGAAGTTCCCGCCGTGCCTCGGCCTCGTGGGACGCCCGGAATGCCAGATCGGCGAGACGGTTCAGCGCGATCGGGCCGAAGGTGGGATCGCGGACGACACTCCGGGTGAGGCTTCGCACAGCATCTCCGTTGCGTTCCGCGACGTCGGAGAACATTGTCCTGTGCCTGGGATCGGTCCAGAGCCCGGCCACCCACAGTCCGATGCTGAGTGAGACGAACCGGAGACCGGTGCTCTGGTGTTCCGCCCGTGTCCACGAGACCACGGTGTTCAGCACCGACCGCTCGAACTCGGGCCGACCGAGCAGTTCCAGGACGGCCGCGACGGTCGCGTTCTGCGGGGTGACGCGCGGCGATTGCCCGATGGCCGCCAGTCTGGCGAGGGTGTCACCGATGTCCTTCATCCCGAAACTGGTGGAGTACACCATCGCCGCCGTCGACTTCTGGTACGCGGTTCCTCCTGCTACCCAGCCCTCCAACAAGGTCCGCGTCGGCGCCTCCAGGGCCGGCTGGGCGGAGAGATCAGCGAGGGTCCGGGCGGCCAGCAGCCGCACGCGGTAGCTCTGCGCACCGGCCAACTGCTCGGCTACGGACAGCGGTTCGATCTCGTGCGAGCCACTCGTGATCGTGAGCAGGGCACGTCGGACGGCCTCGGGGAAGGCCAGGACCATGCTGTTCCCGAACGCCCAGTCCCGCAGGACCGCTCGGGTGGCCGGATACTGCCGCCAGGCATGACGCAGCACGGCACCCGCCCAACCCCGCCGTTCGAAGCGCACGGTTTCCAGGGTGAGCGTCCGATGGCCCGGGTGGACGCGGACCTCGGACAGCGCCCTGACGTCGCGTAGTGTCCGCGCCAGTGACTTGTCGAAGAGGCGGGGCGGGGCGAGCTTCTCGTCCTCAGCGAGTTCGGCACGGCGGAACCGTTCCTCCAGTGCCATGGAATGGGTGACGATCACCTCCTGCGGTTGGTACTCGAGGAACGCGACGGTGAGCGCGGTCGCGTACTCCCGGTGGCTCCACCCCTCGAACCAGTTCCGCACGGACGCGTCGAGGTCGTCGGAGAGCTCAGCTGAGGCATCGGCGAGCTCACATGTCCCCTCGTCGACCCGAATGGCGAAGTCCGCCGCGCGTACTGCCTTGTCCGGCGGGTCGTCCTCCGCCAACCAGCTCGTCAGGCAACGTTTCAGCACAAGCGTGGGGCCCTCAACCGAGCCGTCCGCTCCTCGACGTCGTCCGATGGTCTCCAGTGCCACCTGGGAGGCCGATGGTGGGCCAAGCGTGACCGTTGCCGTGGACGCGGATTCCGGTGCGCGAGAAGCTTGGTCGAGGACGATCACCAACCAGCACCGCGCCGCGCGCACGACCCCATGGATCTGGCGGAAGTCGCGGTCGGCGAGGGTGTTCCGCTCGAGTTCCGGTGCCTCCCACACGTAGCCGTGTCCTGGGGTGAGATCGTCGGGACGGATGCCCCGGAGCGGTGTCTCCGGGTCCAGTTCCGCTACGTCCTTCGGTGCGAGGTCGGACAGGAGCCGGCGCGCGGCGAACGACCTTCCAGCCCCTCGTCCGCACAGCACCACCACCCGGTTGTCCGCCAGAACTCGTGCCGCCAGCCCGAAGTTCCTCGGGTGCACGAATTCGTGGGTTACGTGGCTGATCTCCTCGGGCGTCACAGTGCGCACCACCGGGGTATCCCGGTCCTTCGGCCGAGCATGGACGGTCACCGGCCCGTACACGGTTCCGGCCTGGACGCCGAGCTGGTCGCCGAAGGCGGCGTTCAGCGCCTGGCCGGGGTGTCCGAGCACGAAGCGCGGCTCGTCATGGTCAACGTCAACACGCTGGTCGGACTCGTCCCCCCGGTGCTGGCGCGCTCCAAGGTAGGTCTCTTGGTCGGGGGTGGGTACGGACGGCGCGGTCATCGCTGGCCGCCGTTGAGAGTAACCCCACCGGTGATCGAACCGGCCTGAATGCCGTTGTTGTCCCCACTGACCGTGTTGGTGACGGCCCTTCCCGCTCCGCGCAGTTCGGGGACACTCCGATCAACAGGCTCGGTGAGGGCTTTGAGCGCGTTCGGGTCAATCCCGGGGACACGGACCCAGGCTGTTGACCGGTGCTCCTTGTTCCTGATCGGGAAGCGCACGAACTCTCCCTTCCGGACCAGGTTGGTGTGGTCTCCGCCGAACACCGTGTCCATCACCTCGTCCGAGACGATGAGGGCGCTGTTCACCAGGAACTCGGTGTCCCGCTGCCGGCAGCGCGCGAACAATTCGCGAAAATCCTGACTGTCGAGCATCCGCTTGAGCCTGATCCGGGCCGCGTAGTAGCCGGGAGTGTCACCCACCGCGCCAACCGCCACGGCCACACGGAGACGGATCTCGGGCTTGCGCCACCGGTTGTGGTGGGCGCATGCCGCGTCGAGTCGGTGGGCCGCGTCGACCAGGGAGCCGAGGGTTCCACTCGGCAGGGTCACCAAGGTTTCGTCGCCGATGGGTTCCAGGTGCAGGATGTCGGCAGGACTGAGTCCCACCTCGGCGAGGGATTCCCGCACCATGTGGCCGAGAGTGTTGTGAACCGCGTTCAGGTGGTGCCCGGGGTTCTTCGCGGAGTCGACCACGTCCACCGCGAGCATCGCGCGGTGTTCGGGAACCGGGTGCACTGGCATGCCTCCTTCTGGATGTCGGTTGCCACCGACACTGATCCCTGGGCACCCGCCGCTCCCCCGGAATTCCGGGATACTCGTGAGTCCGCCGTTCGTTCCTCGCGTCAGGGTTTGATCTCGTACCAGAGCCGCCCGGACCTCAATGTCCCTTCCGCTCGTAGCCGGGCATACGCGGCTTCGACGTGCTTCACCGACGCGGCGACCGCGTCGGCGACATCGCCTTGGCCCAGTCCTCGCACCCTCAGCTGGCCGTCTGGGAGCGGTGCCCCGAACGCGCGTGCCCAGCGCCCCAGCGAGAGCTCGACCCGGGTATGAACGTCAAGCCGCTGATCGCGGTGCCGGTCGTCGGCTGTCCGCTGACGCCGTCGTGCCGTGTGGTCGACGAGGGCGTGCACGTCTCGGTGCTCCCGGAGCAGGCTCCGGAAGGTCGAAGCCCCGACCCGGACAGCCGTGCCGCTCGTGAGCGCGACGACATGGGCGCTGCGCTTATCGCCGAAAAGCACACCCAGCTCACCAACGAGTTCGCCGCATCCGACGAGGTTCGTGATGCTGTCCAATCCCCATTCGGAAGGCAAGACCACCTTGAGGAGCCCGTCGACGACGAGGAGGACCTCGGTGCTGTCCGCGCCCGCGTTGACCAACCGGTCACCCCTGCGGAACCCACACATTCGTCCCGTGCGAATGAACCGTCGTCGTCCGCTGTCCACTGCTTCGTGAAGCACCAGGCATTATGGGTTCAGGTGGGTTGGATCCCCGTCTGCTTCACCAGTGAATCACTCGTTCAGAGCAGGCTTCCGAGGAGTCCTCGTGGTGACACCGTCACGGCCACGAGCCAGTAGGGCCGTTCCACGATGGCACCGGCCTCAACCGCCGCGGTGGTAGTCGGTGGCGATGACGTGGTTCTTGGCGGGGCCGGTGACCCGCCACCGCTGCGCCCACGCCCGGTGGGAACCGGGAACAACAGGGGGGCCGGGGTGTCCCGGTTCGACCCACCGGGCGACCGGGCAGCCACCACCCCCGACAGGCCGCGCGATTCCACACACGGGGAGGCGGGCAGGACACGACCCGAAGGGGAGGCACCGGGGGTGAGCGGCTGCGATCAGGAGTCGGTGGGGACGTCATCCTTCGGGACGACGACCGCACCGACCGGTCTCGGCCGAGGCGCGGAGGGTGGCCTGCGGCGGGGGCGACGGGGGCGGGGCCAGGGATGCCCGGCGGCGATCAACGCCTGACGGGTGGTGCGCCGGACCCGACGCAGCCGGATGGTTCCGCGGAGCGGGGGAAGCAGGACGCGGTCGGCCCATTCCACGGTCCACAGCAGGGTCAGGGCGGCCCAGGCTCCGAGGGCTGCGGACAGGATCACGCGACCCGGGGCGTGTGGGCGTGGAACGGCTCGGGACCGGGGGCCAGGGCGCGGCGAGGTGGTGGTGTGGAGTTCGGTGGCTGCTTCCCGTCCGCCATGTGACGCAGCCCTCATGCGGACGGCTCCGCCGAACGGCCCACCCCGCGCGGTGGCGGGGCGAGCGGGCGGGGGCCGGACGGCGGTAGGGCTGTGGAGAGCGCGGATGGGCCGTTGTGGTCAACCTTCGACGCCATCGGGGCCACGCCGGGGTGGTCCGTTCGTTCGACCACCGGCCGAGGAGCGTGAGCCAGCGGTGCCGGCGGTGGGGAACCGCCGATCCGCGCCAGGCGTCGAACGTGAGAGCCGTGTCGTCGACGAGCACCGGCGCCCGCCGGGTCCGGTAGGCCTGCGCGGCCTTGTGGCGGACCACCTCCTCGACGTCCAGGGACTGGATCTCCACCAGCTCGTCCCGCACGGGCGTGACGGGAACGCCCAGCAGGTGGGCGTACTCCGCCGCCTTGCCCGCGTTCCCGGTGATCAGGGAAACCGCTGTGATCATGCCGATCCTCCGGGTGCTCGGGTGCTCGGGTGTTCCGCGGCGGCGATGTCGCCCGCCGGGAGTTCCAGGTTGAACCGGTCGTGGCTGACCGACACCCGTCCGAACCCGGCGACCGTGAACGGGCGCACCTGATCGTCTCGCGGGTGCCGGAACATTCCGCCGGCGCGTCGCGTTTACTCGCGACGTGACTTCTGTACAGCGGCGGGCCAGGGTCCGCGGTACCCGACGGGCGCCCACCCGCCGCGCCTCGGGCCGCGGGCTGAACCGGCGACGGGCCGGCCGGTGGGCCGGAACCGCGTGGGGGGGGGCTCCCGGCCGGAGGTCACGCTTCCGGTGCCCTCGGGCAGGGAGCTCGCGCTCCGCCGGCCCGGCTGGCGGTCAGGGGGCGAGCAGCACGCTGGTCGTGGCCGCGGCGAAGAGCACCACCGCGAGGAGCAGCGCACTCCGCCACGGCACGTCCACGGTTCGGGTGATCGGCCGCTCCGGACGGCCTCTGGCCGCCTTCCTGGCCTGTTCGGCGGCCTCGGCGACCGCGTTCTGGAGGCGTCGGCCGCTCAGGCTCGACCGACGGGCACCGCGAGCGCGACGTCGCGGTCCGGGCCGAGTCGCCCCGCAACCCGGCACACCCGCGCGACCCGAAGCGGCCGTTCGGGCGAGTCGTCCACCCGCAGCCGACCCGCCGGCCCGCGACGGCAGGGTACGTGCCCGCACCGGTCCCCAGCACAGGGCACCGCCCGGGCTCCACATCAGGCAGGGGAGGTCGGCCGGGTCCTCCGGTCCGGCCGGGTGGAAGGGAGGACCCGCCGGGCCGAGGTCGGGATCGACGGCACCCCGAGGCATGGTGAGCGGGCTACCTCCGACCCACGCGACCCCGGTGCGCACCGCCGGGCGAGCCGCCCGCCCGGCGACGTGACCACCGGGGCGGCGTGACGACCGCCGACAGCCACTCCCCACGAGCCGAGGCCGGTCGAACTCCCCGTGGGAGGCCGGAGTGGTCCGTGGGACGGAGGGCGGCGGCGCGGCTGGCTGGGACGGGCATGTTCGGGCTCGAGCGGGGTCTGCGCGAGTTCGCGTCGTTCTGCCACCAACTCCGGTGGGATCCACCGGCCTCCGCCGGCGGGGAGGTCCGGGTGGCGGCGGCGGGCGGCGACGCGGACGACTACGAACCCTGGTGCCGCCCGCTGCGTCTCCTGGCCGCCGGGCGGATCGCCGAGGCGCGGGAGGCCGCGTGCCGCGTGCCGGAGTCGCCTCAGGACCTGTTCCTTGAGGCCCGGTTGTGCCTGCGGGCGGTGTCGGCGTCGCTGCTGGCGGACCGGGAGACCTCGGACCGCCCGCCATCTCGACGGCGGCTCGCTGGGCGTTGTCGAGCTCCGTGGCCGACCGCCACGACTCCAACACGCGGAAGTCCGAGTAGACGACCAGCGGCACCACCAGGAGCCCGAACACCACGGGGACCGCGAGCGACCTCCACGACGTCGTGGGGTCGACGACCACCAGCGTGACCGCGACGACGCCGAGGCACACGAGCCCCGTCACCGCGGCGGTGATGACCGTCAGGTGGCGCCGCGAACGTCCCACGCCGAGGTCGGCCACGGCGATGCCCGGCACCGCGAGCCAGAGCAGCCCGGCGCTGGCTCCCCAGGCACCCTGCGCGGAGTCCTGCCCGACCGACATGGTGAACGCGCCCCCGCAGACGCCGAGCCCCACCGCGACCGCGAGCGACGGACCGGACAACCCGACCGGCACCCGAGCGGTCGGGGAGCGGAGCGCGCGGCGCACGCAGGCCGCGTGGAGGGCCGCGAAGGACGCGGCTCCGAACAGCAGGACCTGAAGGCCAGGACGTCCTCGGCCGCGAGCTCCGTCCTCGGCCCCAGGAAGCGTTCGGCCCGCAGGAACCGCAGTAATTCGTCCGGGTCGTCGCCGAGGGCCAGCCGGAGCAGCACGCCGAAGGTCGGCGGCGGCCCACCGGGGAGGCGCGCGACCGCGCCGAAGTCGATCACGATGAGGCGTCCGTCGCCGTCGAGCATGAAGTTGCCGGGGTGCGGGTCGGCGTGGAGGAGACCCACCTGGTGCGGCGCGGAGAAGTTGAACAGCGACAGCAGCGTCCCCGCGTGGTCCCGGTCGTCCTGGGAGCCGTCGCGGATGATGCCGGCCAGTCCCGTTCCCTCGACCCACTCGGTGACCAGCGCCCGGGGCGCGCTCGCGAGCACGCGGGGGACGCGGACTCGACCCACTCGGTGACCAGCGCCCGGGGCGCGCTCGCGAGCACGCGGGGGACGCGGACGTTCGGGTCGTCGGTGTAGGCCTTGACGAACCGGCGTTGGGCGTCGGCCTCCACCCGGTAGTCGAGTTCCTCGGACATCCGTTCCTGAAGTTCGGTGAGCAGCGGTTTCACCTCGGTGCCGGGCACGATGCCCTGGATGAGGCGGCTGAACCTCTGGAGCTGGCGCAGGTCGGACATCAGGGCCTCGCCGGCCCCCGGGTACTGGACCTTCACCGCGACCTCCCGACCGTCGTGCCAGGTCGCCCGGTGCACCTGACCGATGCTCACCGCCTCGGGACCGATCGCCAGTGTGATCGGACTGCCGGGCGGTACGGACTCGCGGAGAACCAGTCCGTACCGAGACAGGCCCCTGAGCGCCCACACACGATGACACGTTCCGTGCCTTCAGTCCCGAACGAACCAATCCCCCAATCGTCCGCCCGCGCCTCCTCGCGAACCGTCGACACCACCCACCCACCCCCGGTCAGGCGTCGGTTGTCCGCCGTGACCGGACGCCCTCGTTCCGTCCTGCTCTGACGACACCACGGTGGTCGACCGGTGGCCCCGTGAGGAACATCGACCTCAGTGGAGGGGGGCGCGGGCAGTGGATGTGAACGAGCGAGAGGTGCCAGGCCGGCTTCCTCACGAACGCGGAACACCACACCGCCGGGGCGGCCTGACCGTGCCCACCCGATTCGACATCCAACTACCGTGGCCGGCCCGAACCCGGAAACCCCTCCTTGGGATAGCGGGCCAACCAGGCTTAACGACGCTGGCCCTTCCAGTCCATTGCGTGACAGCGTGGAGGCGAACTGCCCACCGTCACCCCCACCACGGGCATTGCGGATGGCATTGCCCACCGCCCACACCGTGGGAGAATGAGGACAGTGTCCTCGGCACGCCAGCGATGTGAGCGTGCCCGATTCGGAACGTCCGGGACCCGGGGACACCATGGTCGGCCTGATCAGTCCGAAGACCGAGGCAACGACGGCTCCACCGCCGCTGCGGTGTCCTCCGCTATGGCGCACGCCTGCTCGAGGGTTCCCGCGTACCGTCACCGACCTCGGAGACCAGTACTTCAGTTCGAGTGATCGGACGTTCAAGGAGTCGTTGAACCGCAGCGCTCGTAGCGCGGCGTGGCGCCTGATCCGCGAGCAGGAGGGCATTGACGACGTGGCGTGAGCGAGCTGGCATGCCGCCGGGGTTTTCGTCGAATCGGTGGACTCGCGATCAGGCTCGGGAGATCATGAGCTGCGAAGGGTCAGTCGGTGGAGTACGACCTTCGGAGGGGGAAGCCGCGTGGCGGGCACTGTCGGCGGTCGGTATGAGCTGCGCGACGAGATCGGCTCCGGCGGCATGGGCACGGTCTGGCGAGCATTCGATGTCGTGCTTGACCGCGAAGTGGCGGTCAAGCGAATCAACCCGCGGGTCATCGGCAGTGGGGAAGGGGTGCGGGAAGTCGCGAAACGCTTCCAGAGAGAAGCTCGCGTTACCGCCCGCATCCTGCATCACGGAGTCCCGCAGGTCTACGACGCCGGGCTCGACAGCGGGGTCGCGTTCCCGGCGGTGGGCCGGCAGCTGACCGTGGACGAGAACACCAGCACCTTCGTCCCCTACCCGGCGGTGCCCGCCTCCCCCTGACCGGGGTGGGGTGGCTCGCGGTCAGGGGTGGGGCGGTCAGTGGCGGCCAGTTCGGGGTGAGGCGGACGGCGGCGGCGGTCAGTCGAGGGCGAGGCCCAGTGCCAGGCAGGCGACGGCGGCGGTGGCGGTCACCGAACGGACGACGTTGGCGCGGGTCCAGCGGCGTTCGAAGGCGCGGCGGGCGGTGCTGGCGGTTCCCCCGGTGGCGGCGAGCGCGGTGTTCAGCGGCACGTTGACGGCGCCGGTGACGGCGACGGTGGTGAGGCTGAGGGCGAGTCCGGCGAGCGGCCAGGGCAGGGCGGTTCCGCCTCCGGAGGTGAGGTGGGTGGCGGCGGCGAGGGCGGCGAGGAGCGGGGTGCCGAGGAAGGGCAGGAGGAACCACGGGTTGGGGATGACCTCGTTGATCCGTCGCATCACCCGCACGAAGGTGTCGTCGTCGACGCGGCGCAGCGCGGGCATCACCCCGTAGGCGAATCCGGTGAACAGCCCGGCGACGAGCCCGCCGGTGATGGTGGCGGCGACGAGGGCGCCCGCGGGACATGGGGGTGCGCGGGGACGTGCCAGGGCCTGGGGGACGGCGTGGGACGTGCCGGGACGACCAGCCCGTGCTGAGGGACGCCACTGGACCAGCGTCGGCACCTCGTGACGAGCCCTGCCCAACGCAAGCCGCCGCCGAGGTCGTGGTGAGCGCCGACCGGTGAGTTCCCGGTGGAGCCGAACCGCCTCATCCGCCCGCGCGGCACCGAACCCGGGCTGGCAAGGAGGGTGGCCGCCGGCCTCGCTCGCCCCTCCTTGCGAACGAGGCCGGATCACCACGCACCCGGCGCGGGAGCGGTGATGGCCGATCAGGGGCGTTCCCGCACCTCCCACGCCCGGCTCGCGCCAGGCGCTCGAAGGCACCCCCGGCACCCGCCGCCGGCTCGCCTCCGCTCACCCGAGGGTGTGGCTGCCGGGGGGCGGCCAGTGCTGCCCCCGGCAGCCCCGCCCCACCCACTCGCTCAGTCGCCGGGCGGTCCGCACCTTCCCCGCCCGACCGGAGATGACACCTCTCAGGCGGCGCGGAGGTGGTCGGCGACGAGCCGGCCGAGCCGGGCGTGACCACGCGGGGTGAGGTGCACCCGGTCCGGCGCGATCAGTCCTTCCCCATGCCCGAGCCGCTGCCGCCGGGGTGGGCGCCCGGGACGGCCACGGGGAGCTGACCGCCGCCGAGGACGCCCCGGTTCCCCGTGCGGGGAACGCGCACCCGGGGTGTCCTCTCCGGTAGCCGACGCCACCGGTGGCGTCGATCGACATCGACGGTCGGGGCGATCGTCGGGAGCCACGATGGCGTTCCGCCTGCTCCGCCGGGCCGTCCTCCGCCCGGCGGGCGCTCCCTCGTCCGCGCCGTCCGGCGCGCGTGCGTGTTCGCCGACCGGGAGTCCAGCCGAGACCGGGTCCGGACGAACCGAGGAGCCCGCACCGTCGGCACGGCCAACGCATGACGAGCCGCGTTCTCGACGTGCTCGCTTCGAGGTGGAAGTCCGGTGCCCGTCAAGGGCCTGGCCGAGGACCACCTGACCAGCGAGCCAGCGAAGCCAGCCAACCCGGCGGCCCGGCGGCCCGTCGGACGGCGGCGTCCGGGGTGGCCGGCGGCGTCCCGCGCCGGCCGCGCCGTCGACCTGGCCGTTCCTGGCCCGTCCCGGAAGTGGCCGGACCGCTCCTCGCGCAGCGCCCGTGCGGTGGCCGTGCTCGCCGCACCGGCCGGTTCGGGCGCCCGCCCCGGCCGCTTCCGGCCGGGACACCCGCACCCCCGTGGGACCGCGTCGGGGGAGGGGGCCGGCGTTCCGGCAGTCGGGGGACGAGTACCGCGAACACCTCACATCGGACCCCGCGCACTCGATACACTCCCGCGCACGGCCAGCGGAGGAGCCAGCAGTGTCGGAGGACAACGCCCTCCTGCGCACCGCGCGGGAAGGCGCCCAGTCGCCCTCGTCGCCCGGCGAGTCGATGACGAGGCAGGAACTCGCGGACGCGGTGAACGTCCAGGTGAACCGCCTCAGCGGGGGACGCCACATCACCCCGGTGAACGCCAACCACATCGGCAAGTGGGAGCGGGGCGTGATCCGGTGGCCGGCCGCCCACTACCGCGCCGCGCTGCGCGACGTCCTCGGGGCCGCCACCGACCGGGAACTCGGGTTCACCCGGCCCGCCAGGGCACGGCGGTTATCCCCAGGCCCCACCACCGCCCCGCCCGAAGCGGACCACTCCCCACCCGCGTCGCACCGTCGGGCCGCCGTCGGGGGGAACGCCCGGGACCTGCTCGCCTCCCTCGCCGGCCCCACCGCCCACTACCGCCGGATGGAGCAGACGGTGTCCTCGGCCAGCCTCGGCCCGGCCGCCGAGGCGCACCTGACCCTCGCCGGCGAGGTCGTCCGCACCCGGTGCCGCACCCCCGAGGGCTACACCGTCCTGTCCGAGATCGCCGGCCTCTGCGCCTGGCTCGCCGCCGACCGGGGAGACGTCGACACCGCGCGGCGGCACTACGCGCGGGCGGTGCGGCACGCCGAACGGGCGGACAACCCGCTGCTGGTCGCCTACATGGTCGGCTCCCTCGGCCAGTACGTGGTGGAGACCGGCCAGCCCCGGGACGGGGTGGCCCTGTTGGACCGCGCCACCACCCAGCTCGGCGCGTCGTCCCCACCGGTCGCCCGGTCCTGGCTCTCCTCGCTGCACGCCGTCGGCCACGCGGCCCTGGGCGACCGCAGGGCGACTGCGGTGGCGCTGCGGCGTGCCGAACGGGACGCCGGCAGCGGCCGGGTGGAACCGGTGTGGCCCTGGGTGTTCGCCTTCGACGACGCCAGGGCGGCCCGCCACCGGGCGACCGCGCTGGCCCGCCTCGGGGACACCCGGGGCGCGATGGGTGCCCTCGCGGCGGCGGCACCCGCCCTGACCGCACCCAAACCCCGGGCCCTGGCGCAGCTCGACCAGGCCAGTGCCCTGGCCAGCGCGGGCCGGTGGGAGGAGAGCGACCGGCTGGCCGCCGAAGCGCTGCGCGTCGGGCGGGACCTGGGCAGCGAACGCATCCTGGTCCGGGTCCGTGCCCTCCACACGGCCCTGCCCCGCCGTGGCGGCGCCACGGCCCTCAACGAGGAGCTGACCGTGACCGACTGACGGGAGGACCGATGACCTGCTTGGCCATCACCGGGCACCGAGGACTCGGCCCGGACACCGAGGAACTCGTGGCCACCGAGCTGCGGCGCACCCTCGCCAAGCGAGCCGACGAGCCGCTGGTGGGGATGTCGTGCGTCGCCGACGGGGCGGACACGCTCTTCGCCCGGTCCGTCCTCGACGCCGGCGGGTCACTGGTCGTCGTCGTCCCGGCCGCCCAGTACCGCGACAGCCTGCCCGCCGGGCACCGCCCCGTCTACGACGCCCTGCTGGCCAGGGCCACCGACGTGGTGCGGCTGGGTTACCAGCGTTCCACCTCGGAGTCCCACATGCGGGCGGGGGTGCGGATGGTGGAGGAGGCCGACGAACTGGTGGCCGTGTGGGACGGGGAACCAGCGCGGGGCTACGGGGGAACGGCCGACGTGGTCCGGGCTGCCCGGGAACGCGGGGTGCCCGTCACGGTCGTCTGGCCCGAGGGAGCCCACCGCGACTGACCGTTCCGGGAGCCATCCGGTGGCCCGGGCCCCGCGACGGCGTGGCCCGGCGTTTCCGCTGGCCCTGTTCCTGACGCTGGCACCCCTCCGGTGGACCGTGCCCGGTGTGTCGGGGAGCCGCCGGCCGAACGGTCCGCCAGGCCTCCCACACGGGGGTGTCGTGCCCCACCGGCGGGAACTCCACGGCTCGGCGGCACACGCCCGGGACCTCCAGCTCGCGGCCCGCCGGCCTGGGCCAGGGAACGGCCGTGGCCGGTCCGGAACCGGACCGCCCCTCCCGGGCGGCCGGGCGGTCCCCCGTCTCCCGCGTCCCCCATCCCGAACCCCTTCGCCGCCGGATCCGGCGGCGAACACCACGACCACGCGTCACGGCACCAGACCACTTCGGTCCCGTGGCGATGGCCGTGGTCTTCCCACCACCACAGGAGGAGCCGCGTGATGTCCCTCGCACCACCACCGCAGGGCGTGCTCGTCGACCCGGGCGGGTCCACCCCCGGAACGCTCGACGCCGCCGACCCGGGCGGCGAACCCACCGCGTTAGCCCGCCCGCTCACGGACGCGCCCGAGGGAGCGGCCAGCGGGATCAGCGACCACCCCGACGGCGACCCGGTCGGGGGCCTCACCCCGCCCGAGTTCAACACCCCGACCGGTTTCCCGGGCGCCCGCGCCGTCGCCGTCCGCACCGGGGAGACCCCGAACCGCGCGGACGACGCGGTCCGGGGCACCCACCCGCGCGGGTGGGTGCGGCACCCCGCCCCGATCCACCACCGGCCCGACGCGCACCGGCCCAGCCGGCCACGCGTGACGGGCGGCGCGGGCACCCCCGCGTCCTCGAAGGAGCGGGACGGCGACCCGGTGGACGACAGGGTGCCGGACGAGGAGACCACCCACACCGACGCCCACGACCTCCAGGCCGGTAACGGCCCGGACCGGCAGCTGTCCCGGGGCGACCTCGCCCCGGCCGGCGCCCCGGTCGGGATCGGTGGCCGCGCGCAGGAGGCCGGCCAGTGACGGATGCCCTGGTCTGCCAGGACCTGACCAAGCGGTTCGACCACCACCTGGCCGTCGACTCGATCAGCCTCACCATCGCCCGCGGCGAGGCCTACGGCCTGCTCGGGCCCAACGGAGCCGGGAAGACCACCACCATCTCCATGCTCTCCGGGCTGCTGCGTCCCGACGCCGGCAGCGTCCACGTCGCCGGCCACGCCCTCGCCCAGGACCCGAGGGCCGCCAAAGCCCGCATCGGGTACGTGCCGCAGGAGATCGCCCTCTACCCGGAACTGACCGGACGGGAGAACCTCCGCTACTTCGGACGCCTCTACGGCCTGGCCCGCCGGGCACTCCAGAACCGCATCGCGGAGGTCCTCGACCTGGTGGGGCTCACCGGCCGCGCCGACGACAAGGTCGGCGACTACTCGGGTGGCATGCAACGGCGCATCAACATCGGAGCCGCCCTGCTCCACGAACCCACCCTCCTCATCCTCGACGAGCCCACCGTCGGCGTCGACCCGCAGAGCCGCAACGCCATCCTGGAAGGGGTCGACGAGCTGGTCGCCGGGGGCATGAGCCTGCTCTACACCTCCCACTACATGGAGGAGGTGGAACGGGTGTGCCAGCGGGTCGGCATCATCGACAAGGGCCGGCTGGTGGCCGAGGGCACCAAACGGGAACTGGTGTCCCGGCTGGGCACCTCCGACCGGGTCGAACTGGTGCTCGACGGGGACCTGACCGCCGCCGCCGACAAACTCCGGGCCGTCGCCGGGGTCACCGAGGCGGTGCCCACCGGGACGTCCAGCCTCCGCCTGCTCGCCGAGGGCAGCAGACACCTGCTGCCCACCTTCATCGGCGCGGTCGAGGGGGTGGCCACGATCACCGGCGTCGAGATCACCGAGCCCGACCTCGAGGCCGCCTTCCTGCACCTGACCGGCAGCACCCTCCGGGACTGAACGGGACATGATCAGATCACTTCTCGTGGTGAGCGGCCACGAACTCCGCTCCCGGCTCCGCGACGGCACGGCCCTGCTGCTCGCCCTGGTCGCCCCCGTCGCCCTGGCCTCCCTGTTCGGTCTCGCGCTCGGAGGTGAGGACCCGCCGCTGCGCGCGTCGATCGGCATCGTCGACCTCGACGGCGGCGAGTTCCCCACCAGCGTCCGGCGTGAGGCGCTGGCCACCGACGAACTCCGGGACGTCCTCACGCTGCGCGACTACGACGACGAGGACCAGGCCGGCGTGGCCGTCGACGACGGCGAGATCGGCGCGGCGATCGTCTTCCCCCCGGGCTTCAGCGACAGCGTGGGAGCGGGCGAGGGCGGCGAGGTCACCGTGCTCACCTCCGACTCGACCCCGCTGGCCGGGGTGATCGCCAACAGCATGGTGGACCAGATCTCCGCGCTCGTCGAGGCCAGGACCCTGGCCGTGCGGGCCTCCCTGGACGCCGGTGTTCCGGCCGACGAGGTGCGGCTCTTCGTGGAGGAGAACGGTGCCGCCGGCCCCACCCTCACCCTCGACGCCGACCCGATGGCCGGCGGCAAGGTCGACGGCGCCGTCCACTACGCGTCGGGGATGGCGGTGCTCTTCGCCTACCTGGTGGTCGCGACCTCAACCCGCGGCCTGCTCACCGACCGGCAGTTGGGCACGCTCAGCCGGCTGCGGGTCGCCCCGGTGCCCCGGTGGACACCGGTCGTCGGCAAGGGGATCGTCGGTTTCCTGCTCGCCATGACCAGCGTCTGCGCCACCTGGGCCTCCTCGGTGCTGTTCTTCGGGTTGAGCTGGGGGGACCCGCTGGCCGTGCTGGCGCTGTGCGGGGCGCACGTGCTCGCCGCCACCGCGATCACCATGCTCGTCGCCGGCAACGCCAGGACCGACGCCCAGGCCGACGGGTACAACCTGGGCATCGCCTTCGCCTCCGGGATCCTCGGCGGCAGCCTCGTCCCCCTCCACGCCCTGCCGGACTTCCTCCAGGCACTCGCCCTGTTCACCCCCAACGGGTGGACGTCGACCGGGCTGGCCGGCCTCGCCGCCGGCGGTGACCTCGCCTCCGTGGCCGGCCCGATCGGTGTGGTCTGCCTGATCGCCGTCGTCGCCGGGAGCCTGGCGGCCCTCCGGTTCCGGAAAGGACTCCTCGGATGAGCCCGTCCCGTCGGCGACCCCGGCCGATCCTGGCCCTGGTGGCGGCGAACCTGCGACGCCAGGCCCGGGACCGCACCGGCCTGTTCTTCATGCTCGTCATGCCCTTCGTGACCATCGCCTTCGTCGGTCTCGCCCTCGGCGGCGGGTCGGACGGGGGGACCCGGCTGCCCGTGGGGGTGGTCGCCGGGAACGACGACCCGGTCGCGGCTGCCGTGCTGGAGGAGCTGGCGGCCAGCCCGAACCTCGACGTGGAACGCCGGGACACCGAGGAGGAGGTGCGGGCCGGCGTCCGGGAGGGACGCCTGGCCGTGGGCCTGCTCATCCCACCGGGCTCCACCGAGCTGGAACTCGTCATGACCCAGACCAACGGCACCGGCATGGCCGCCCGTGGCGCCGTCGACGTCGCCGTGGGCCGGGTCTCGGCCGTCCTGGAGGCCACCCGCGCCGCCGAGGCGGCCGGGGCCACCCCCGAGGAGGCCGCCGCGTCCGTGCGGGCCGCCCGGGAGGACCTGGCCGGGGTGGAGGCCCGCGCCCCCGACGACGCCGGCCAGGGAACGGACCCGAGGGGGTTCGCCTACACCGCGCCGGCGAACCTCGTGCTGTTCACCTTCATCAACTCGATGGCGGTGGCCGCCGCGCTGGTCGAGACCCGCCGGCTGGGCATGGTCCGCCGCTCACTGGCCGCCCCCGTCCGGCCGAGCACCGTGCTGGCGGGGGAGGCGTTGAGCCGGCTGGTGGTGGCGGTGGGGCAGGCCCTGCTCATCATCGTCGTCAGCGCCCTGATGTTCGACGTCTCCTGGGGCGACCCGCTGGGCGTCGCCGTGGTGGTGGGTGCCTTCTGCCTGGTGGCCACCGGGGCCGCCATGCTGGTCGGCAGCCTGGTCCGCTCCCCGTCCCAGGCCCCGGCGATCGGCCCGCCGGTCGGGATCGTGCTCGGGATGCTCGGCGGGTGCCTGTGGCCGCGTGAGGTGGCCGGGGAGACCCTCACCACCATCGGCTACCTGTTCCCGCACGCCTGGGCGATGGACGGCCTGCTGACCCTCGCCCGCCCCGGGCAGGGCGCGGGCGAGGTGCTGGTGGAGACGGCCGTGCTGTTGGGGATGGCGGCGGTGCTGCTGGTGGTCTCCCTGGTGGTGTTCCGTCGCCGGGCCATGACGTTGCGCTGACCGGTCCCGCTGGTCGGGGCGGTCGGGGCGGCGCGCCCACCGCCCCGACCGGCGCCGGCGGAACCACCACCCCGCCGCCCCGCCACCCCGTGAGCAAGGGGGCCGCCGCCTCCGACGGCCCCCAGAAGTCCTGACCGGCGTTCCGAGGGTGCCGCGAGGACGAGGGGGAACGAGGTCGGCGGCACACCCTGACGGTCGATCGCACCCACCGGCGCGCTGGTCCGATCGCCGCCGTGCCGGGGGCGCGAACACCGGGAACGCTGGTGCTGCCGTCGCCGCCGGCCACATCGGCCACCCGGGCACCAGCACGGTCCGGCGAGCTCCCACCCACGACCGACCGTCCCGCCCGCCATCCGTCGACCCGGGAATCGGGAGGACGGGGGGCAGGGGTCCGCGCCGAGCCGTCGCCCTCAGGCCGCGACGCCCATGCGGTGGGCCATCCCCCTTGCCTCCCGTGCGGCGGGCTCGGCGAGCCGGCGGCCCAGAACGAAACGCACGGCCTCCCGCACCAGGGGATTGTTCCTGGTCAGCTGCGGCGCGAGTTCCTCGGCGCGGCGAAGCACCCGGACCCCCCGCTCCCGGGTCCGGCCCGCCCGGACAAGGGAACGGCCGTAGTCGGAGTAGAACTGCGCCTGCCGGCCCCGGTCGGGCAGCGTGCCCGGGTCGACACCCTCGGCGAGCCTTTCCACCAGGGTGTGCTCCCCGAGTTCCGCCGCGATCGAGACCCGCCAGAACGTGACGTTGGTGCGGCCGAACCACAGGTAGCCGAAACGTCCGGCGTCGGAGGAGAGCCGGTTCGCCACCACCTCCGCCTCGTGGAGGTGGTCGGCGGCACCTCGGGCGTCGGCGAGGGTCGCGTGCGCGAACGCCGCCGTCAGGTGCAGCTGCCCCGCCGCCTGCGCCACCCGGTGGTCGGACATCTCGTCCGCGAGCAGATCCAGCCAGCGGCCCGCCTGCCGGATCTGACGTTCCCGCCCCACTCCGCCGATCATGTGCGTGCGAACCCACAGCGCGTGCGCGGTGTGCTCGGGCCGGCCCAGGCGCTCGGCGACGCCCATGAGCCGGTCGGCCGCCACCCACGCCAGGGGGCGGACCCCGGTGTTCTTCGCGATGACCGCCGCCGCGTGGTAGCAGTCGGCCAGCGCGACCAGGGCGTCGGTGCGATGTGGCGAGGACGCACGGCCCGCTGTCACGAGAAGTTCCTCGACGAGCCGGGGAAGCAGGTACCCCTGGGCCGCGTAGTCGGCGCGGGGCCGCAGGTCGGAGTTCAGCCGGCGCACGTCGGCCGCCACCTCGCCCCACGGCCGGACGGGCCGGTCCGGGACGTCACCCACGCGGTGGTCGGCCAGCACGGCGGCGAGGTCCTCGGTGACCGCACGCGCCTCGGCGGCGACCGGGTCGGGTGCGGACCAGGCGAGCGGCCCGCTGATCTCGGACGGGGCGACCCGCAGGGCGGCGGCGAGGGCTTCCAGCGTGGACCGGCGTTCCACCGGACGCGTGCCGGTCTCGATGTGGGAGAGGTAGGACTTGGTGAAACCGGACAGGTCGGCGAGGACCTGCTGCGACATCCCCCGGGCGTGGCGCAGGGCGCGAATCCGCCGCCCCAGGTGTTCGGTGTTGTCCATCATGGTCCTCCTCGGCGGCGGGACCGCCCACGACACCTCGCCCTGCTCGTCCCTGGCTTCCAGCACGTGCCTCGTCCTGGGGGTATCGCGCGGGGAAGTGGCTCCGTCGCTCAGTGTAGCGGCGGGCGGGGGTGCCAGCGTGCGAGCGGACGGGGCCCGCTCCGCTGTGGACAGGGGCTCGCAGGGCCTGGTCGCCGCCTGGCCGTGACCGGCCGCCGCCGGAGCAGGGCCGGCAGGCGCCGGCGGGGCCAGCGGTCGGCCCGACCCCCCCAGCTCCGGTCGGCCCGTGCCCCTGCATCCTCGGGCCCCGGCTGGTCGGGCGACTCCCTCGCCCTGCCACCGCGAGCCGTACGGTCCCCACGCCGCGGGCGCGGCCGCGCACCTCGTCGACCTCGCACTCCCCGGGGCAACGGGGATCATCGCGTGGGTGAGGGCACCACCGATTCGTCGTCACTCACCCGGACGGGCAGCCCGCATGGCCGGGCCGGGACTCACGGTTGGCGCTCAGCCGCGCTGCCCACCGCGTCCGACCGTCCCCACCGCCGGTAGGGGCGCGCCCTCCCGGCTGTTCGCCAAGTGTCCCGCGCCCCGGCCCACGGCACCCGGCGCCAGGGGCCGACCGCGCGGGGGAGCTCCGGTTAGCATCGCTCGCCGTGAACACACCAGGCGTGCTCCACGCCGAGATCGACGGCCACCCCGCCACCGTCGACCAGCTCCTCCTGCCCGCGACGGTCAACTACGGACACGTCACCACGATGCAGGTCCGCAACCGACGGGTCCGGGGGTTGGCCGCCCACCTCGACCGGCTCGACGCCGCCAACCGGGAACTCTTCGGAACCGGGCTCGACGGCGACCTCGTCCGCCGGCGCGTCCGCCACGCCCTGGCCGCCCGCCACGACGCCACCGTGCGCGTCAGCGCCTTCCAACCAGAGGACGCCCCCACGTCGTCCCTGCTGGTCACCGTCCGCCCACCCGCTGACCCACCGTCCGCTCCGCGACGCCTCCGCTCGGTCCGCTACCAACGCCCGCTGCCGCACCTCAAACACGTCGGCACCTTCGCCCAGCTCCACCACGGCCGCCAGGCCAGGCAGGACGGTTTCGACGACGCCCTGCTCGTCGGCCAGGACGACCTGGTCACCGAGGGCACCGTCAGCAACATCGGTTTCCTCGCCGGGACCGAGGTCCGCTGGCCGGAGGCGCCCGCGCTGGCCGGTGTCACCGAAGGGCTCCTCGTCGCGGGACTGACCGCGCGGGGCGTGCCGCAACACCGCCGCCCGGTGCGCCTGGCGGACCTGCCCGGGCTGTCCGCGGCCTTCGTCACCAACTCGCGCGGGGTGAGCCCGGTCAGCCAGATCGACGACCACCACTTCCCCGTCGACCCGGACCTGATGAGGACGCTGCACCACACCTACGCCTCGGTGCCCTGGGACCGGCTGTGAACGGTGCGGCCGGCACGGGGAGCGGGCACCTCCCTCCACCTGGCCCCGACCGCCGACCCGCCGGCCTGGGGGCGCCTCAGCCGGCGGCCCGGCCGCCGGCCCGCCGGAACTCCCGGGGGCTCATGCCCCGCTCCCGGCGGAACGCCGTGCTCAACGCGAAGGCACTCCCGTAACCCACGCGCCGCGCCACCACCTCCAAGGTCGCCGTCGACCCGCGCAGCAGGTCAGCGGCCAGGCTCAGCCGCCAGTCGGTCAGGTAGGACATCGGCGGTTCCCCCACCAACTCGGTGAACCGCCGTGCCAGCGTCGCCCGCGACACCCCCACCTCGGCGGCCAGCGCGGCCACCGTCCAGTTCTCCCGCGCCCGGTCGTGGAGCAGCCGCAGCGCCGGACCCACCACCGGATCCCCGGCCGCCGAGTACCAGCCGGGGGCGGCCGAGCCGGACCGGGTGAACCAGGCCCGGACCGAGGACACCACCACCAGGTCCAACAACCGGTCGAGGAACACCTCCTGGCCCGGCTCGTCCCGCGTGATCTCCCACCCCAGCAGGGAGACCAGCGACCCCTCACCCGCCTCCGCCGGGACGACGGCCAGGGCGGGAAGGGCCGTCAGCAACCGGCGGCCCACCGCCGCGTCCGCGTGGTAGGTGCCCGTCACCAGGACCGTGCCCTCCGCCGAACCCCCACCCCACGACCGGGCCCCCAGACGCAGCCGCTCGCACAACTCCTCCCCGCCGACCGTGGCCGACCGGTCCCCGGGGTGGATGACCACCGTCGGCGGCAGCTCCGGAGAGCTGGCCACCCGGTACGGGTCGGGACCCCGCAGCAGGGCCACGTCCCCCGGCCGCAGCCGGGCCGCCTCCCCGGCATCCGGAACCACCCACGCCTCGCCCCGCAACGGGGTCAGCACCGTCAGCGGAGCCCGGTCCCGCACCAGCAGCGACCACGGCGGGTCCAGCACCGACCGCACCAGGAACGCGCCACGCGCGCGAGCGCCGTCCAACAACCCGGTCAACGCGTCCACCGCCGCAGCCTAGACGCTCGATGAGGTTCTCGAGCCTCTCGGCGATGGATCGTCTCACCGGCCCGGGGTTCACTGTGACCATGACACAGCACCACAGGGCGGCCGGGGGCCCCGTCCTCCTCGCCGCGGCCGCCACCGGACACCGGGTCGCCCGCCCCCCGCTGCCGGCGCCGCCGGCCCGCCCCGGTTCCCCCGCGGCCACCCCGCCCGCCGCCCCCACCGGCCCGGAGCGGGCGCCGGTCACCGGAGGCCGCCGATGAGCCCGCTGGGCACCGGCGCCCTCGTCGCCGCCACCATCACCGGCGGGCTCGTCGCCGGGCTGTTCACCGGATTCGCCTACGGGGTGCTGATCACCCTGGCGTGGTTCCTCGGACGGTACTCGGCCACCGGCCAGGCAGGGCGGGGCCGCGAGGCGCCGCCGGGTAGGTCGGGTGTGCGGGCGTTGCTCGTCCACGTCGGGCAATCCGCGTGTCCCGGGTGGTGGGTGGTGGCGGGTGGCGTGCGGACGAGTGCGCGGACCCTCCCGCCTGCCCCGCCACGTCCGGTGTCGACGCCTGCCCGGTCGGCTGCCGCCGACAGTGGTCCCAGCACTACCCGAGGCCGGGGTGGACATCGGCCGCGTGGCGTGCGCGTCGACGGGACGGCATACGGGACGAACGCGGTACCCGCCTGGCTGACCGCGACTGACGTGCCCGTCCTCGACCGGCTACCGGTGGCCCGGGGCGCGGCCGGGACGCCCGCCGAGGCGCGCGGTCAGACCGTGAGCGCGCGGTGCACCCCGACGTCGCCGTCCGGGTCGCCGCTGGGAGTCCCCCGCGGTGGACGCGGCGGGCACGAACGTGCCGGGCCCGCTCAACCTCCTGACCGGTGCCGCCGCCGATCGCCGCCCGCAGGGGTGGTGCCGCTGGTGATCGGGGCCATCGTCGTGCACGGCGGGAGGTGGGAGTTCGACCCCGTGGCCGGGGTCGTCGCCTGGACCCGGTTCGGCCCGGTGCCCTGCTGATCCTGTGACGGAACCCGGGTCGGCGCCGACCCGCCGACCACCCGGATCGACGCGATGTCGACCGGAGCATCGGCGAGGTGGGATTCGCTTCACCGATGGGACATCGAGCCGCCCCGACGGTGCGCCGGGGCCGGTCCGGTGGACCCGAGGTCCTCGCGGCGTTCGACGCTCTGGTGGGGGTGTCGGAGGTCGCCTCGTACGAACCGGTCGTTGCCGGCGCGCAGGGCGGTCCAGGCCTCGTCGGCCGTGCGGGGACGCCGGCGGCCGTGCGAGGGGAGGTGGGTGGTGCCACCGGTGGTGTTGGTCGTCGCGCTCGCCGCGGACGCTCCGACGGCCAGGGTGGCGGCGACTCCTCCACCCAGGCCGAACAGTCTGCGCCGCGACAGCCCTAATGCGCTGTTGGAGTTGCTCACATGCTTACGTTAATTGTTGCGCGAAGGAATGAGTACGCGTTTCCGCCGAGAATTTTCCGGACAATCGACGCCTATGGGATCACCGGATTCCGGTGGTGGTGGAAAAGCGCGGGATCGGTGTTCGCGCAGCTGCTGCTCTCCGCCGTCCGCCGGGGGCAGGGGAGCGACGGGGCCGGCACGACGCCGGACGGACGGGCCGACGTGCCCACCGACGAGACGTCGACCGGCACGCCACTGCCCGACCAGGACGCCAGGAGCTGAGACGGCGGGTGGGAGGGGCGTCCCGCGCGGCGCCCCTCCCACCCGCTCCCGTCAGCGCCGTCCCGCGCCCCCGGGGGACGAATTACTCACCAGATCGCCGTGACCAGGGCAGGCGAGTCGCCTTGAAGTTCAGCCCGTGCCGGTAGATCTCGGGCATCGAGTACTCGTTCTCCACGAGGAACACCACGCCGTTCGACTCCAGCAGGGCGATGTCCTCCAGGCTCAGCCCGACGTCCTCCCGCCGGAACGGCACCTTCCGCATCTCGTGGTCGAGGGTCCGCATCCGCGTGAAGATGCACTCGATGGCGGAGAGCTCCTGCTCGGTCGCCTCGATCTTCTGCCGGCTGCACGCCGGCAACGCCCGACGCATGGACATCGGCGTCAACAACCGGTCGGTCCACCTCGTCGATTCGGGGTCGTCGGCGGACTCCTCCGCCGCCTCCTTGAGGAAGGAGACGATGTCCCGGGCCTGGATCTGCTGGTTGGAGTGCCCACCCGACGCTGGGTGAGGCCGTCAAGGAGGCCGTCCACGGCCTCGCCGGCCACATGATCAACTTCTGAGCGGTGAGCCAGCCCCCTCCACTCAAGGATGGGGGCTGGCCATTCACTCCCGCTCCACCAATACGGTTCACCGCCACCGCACATTGTCGGTACTCACTCAGGGCACGACTGTCCACGGTTGGAGCCCAGTTGTAGCCATACCGCGGACTGGTTTGAGCTGGTGTGCGCCCTCACTCCGATGCCCGGTCGCTTTCGAACGTCTCCCCCGCTCGCACTACACGGCTGATCCGTTCGGCCGCATCCGCTGGGTCCTCGTGTTCCCACACCCTGATGACAGACCAACCGGCGTCACGCAACAGCCGATTGGTTTCGGCGTCTCGAACCCGATTCCCCTCGAGTTTCGCCGCCCACGCATCTGCGTTCGCCCTAGCTGCCCGAAGGTGCTCGGGGCAGCCATGCCAGAAACAGCCATCCACGAATACAGCTACGCGCTTGCGCGGAAAGACGATGTCGGCTCTACGCCGAGTTGTACCCAAGGGGCAGACGTCCACTCGGTAGCGCAGCCCCGCTTTATGGAGCAGGGACCGAAGGGCGATCTCGGGGCCGGTGTCTCGCCTGCGATTCGCTCGCATGACTGCCCGCGCGCTTCTTGACGACGCCTTCGACTGTGGTGGGAGCGGCTCTTCACCAACCAAACCTCGATCGAGAGCCAGACGCCAGGCGTCAGCTAGGTTTCGAGACCGTGTTGCCTGGTCTACCTCGCCGATGTACCGCTCCTCGGTCTTTCCGCCCTCCGACCAGCGAAGATAGGCCCGAATCCGTCGCTGCCCCTTCGCCAACCTGAGGGAGACCGACGCCCGTGCGAAGCGGCCATCTCCTAGTGCGACAGCCCGCCGATGGTGCCCACCCGCGGCACGGTCCTGCTCAGCGGAAGGTTTGACGCCTCGTCGCGGCTTGTAGGCTCGCGCCGTTGGCCAAGCGGCCTTCCAGGCGCGACTCGAGAGGTTCATCGTCACCGCCTAGTGCCCGACCATTTCAAGAGCCTCAGCTACCTTGTTCGCGATGAACTCGGCGAGCACCACTGGAACCGCGTTGCCGAGTTGACGCATCTTCTCACCCCGCGGTCCCGCCCCCTGCCACTCGTCAGGGAAGGTCATGACGCGTGCCGCTTCACGGACCGTCATGTAGCGATGTAGCCTGCGCCACCCGTCTGGCGAACCCACTTCCTGCTTACGTTCGTCCAGGAGAACGACCGACTCTCCTCCCGGAACACCGTGAACCCCCGCTTTGACAGTCTTCGCGGGCCGGTCCAGCTCGTTCGGGGTGTGCCCCTTGTAGATGCGCGCGTTGGGCCACCCCACATGGTCGGTGATGCTACCGCCTTGCTCGGTCTTCCTGTCCAACTTTTCCAGGTCTATCGCTGGAAGGGAAGGAAGATAAGTTCCAGTACCGTAGCCTCTCACAGCGTCGCGCAACGTCCTCCACGGCAGTACACCAAGTTCATCATTCTTGTCCTCTGACTCAAGACCCCGAGGAAGACGAGAAATGACCTCTTCCCGAACATATCCAGGTACATCACCGTGACGCTTCCAGTAAGATCCCCCCTTGAGCATGGTTCGATGCAAGGCCTCTTCACTAAACGGAGCCTTCTGCACCTCCGCAACAAATCGATCCACATCGACGCCAAGATCCCGCCGAAAGGCGACAATGATAACACGATGACGAATTTGCGGGACACCGTAGTCTGCCGCATTCACGGGAATATGTCGGACCGCGTATTTCTCGTCCAGCCCTCCACCTCCCCCAGCCTCAATCAGCGTACGCAACCTATCATTATGATCCTCCCATCTAACGATGGATCCACGCTCAACAGCCGGCAACGAAAGCTCGCGCTTTATGTACTCAAAGTATTCACGAAAGGACTTCCGCAGCAGTCCGCGAACATTTTCGCAAATTACGACCTTGGGGCGTATCTCGCGAACTGCCTTGAACATGGCGGGAAACATGTTTCGCCTGTCCTCGTCACCCTTCGCCGCACCACCGGCACTAAACGGCTGACACGGCGGCCCGCCCGCAAGAACGTCCACCCGCCCCCTAAAAGCACTGAAATCGAGATCTCGAACGTCACCAGGATAGAGCGGAGCCGGCTCCCCACGCCCGGGAGGAATCGGACGGGTGTCCATGACACGTCGCACCCCTTCGGAACCCAGGATGCGCGGCGCGCTCGCCTCGAGGGTCTCACAAGCACGCTTGTCGAACTCGTTGAACAGCAGAGACCGGAACCCCGCGCGATGAACCCCCATCGCCAGACCACCACCACCCGCGAACAGCTCCACACTGGAGCGGCCACCTTCTACAGCGGGTACTTGCTGCTCAGACATGCCAAAATCGTACCGCGGCCTTACTGCGAAGGATGAACCGGCCCAGAACTTCCAACCCATCGTGTCGCTCGGATCACGTAAGGTGCGCACTGCGAGGAGAGCAGAAGGGACCGACAAGGTGACACCAAGCCCCCCTAGAAGCGTTCACTTCAGTGATTTTCGACTCAGCATCACGAAGGCACTCGGGGACCAGCTCGCCGAATCATTGGACAAGCTCACGCCAGCTCCGCTCACAACTGAGAACCTGGACTGCGTCGAGAGGACAGCAGGCGTCTACCAGCTCTACCACCGCGAGGAGCTCGTCTACGTCGGCAAGGCCGACCAACCGCTTCCCAGCAGGATCCACCAGCACCTCCGAAAAGTGTCAGGTCGGCGAAACATATCCCTACAGGACATGAAGTTCACCTGCCTCTACGTCGCCGAAGATTTTTCGGCACTCGCACCGGAAAGACTACTCATCAAGACACACCGCAAAAATGGACTGGCCATCTGGAATAACAACGGATTTGGAAACAAAGACCCAGGAAAAAGGCGCGACGAAACCCTGGTCAAGGAGAACCATTTTGACGCACTATACCCCATTGACGTGGACCGGAAAATCTCTGGGCTACCCTCAGGGAAAGTTGAAGTAGGCGAATTACTGATCGAAGCGAGCAAGAGAATCCCATACACGTTCCGCTACGACAAGAAAGGACACAGCAAGAGTTTTCGCGGCATAGTGGACAGCTCGGACACGCTATCCATCGATCAAGTTTTCAGGCTGACCACAGCGGCACTCCCCGAGGACTGGCAGATTACCATCCTTCCAGGTCGCGCCATCATGTACCCCGAACCTCGAATTTACCCCAGCGCTTTGAGCTATTATCGGCGAGGGGCCGCAACCGAGGTCACCCCTCAGTACGGAGAGGCGGGACTGATCACCGAAGAGAGCGAAGACGATACGAACAGTTCTTGACACTTCGCCACGCTACGCAATACCTATTACGCGTGGACCACTGGTTCCTCACCACGCGCTGAGGATGAGCGAAACTCGCTAGGCGAGCTAACGTTCATGGCGAAACACCGCTCACCTCAGCCCCAATGGCCGGCCCGTTGTGGTTGAGCGGAGGCGAAGCCCTCGACTCAATATCCTTCCGTCCAAGGAGTGTCGCGTCGTCACACCCGCCCGTGGACTCCGTCGCTCAGAAGTAGGCGTGCACCGTGTAGCCGTAGTGGCTGACCATCCTGCCCACATGGGACTGTGCACGCACTGATCACGTGGCTATCATGCACTGATCACGTGACTGCGCATGCACTGATGACGTGGCTGTTCGGGCACTGATCACGTGTTTATCAGGCAGTGATCAGTGACTGACAGGCGCTGATCAGGGGACTGTGCACGCACTGATCAGGTGGCTGATCAGGAACTGACCACCTGACCGCGCATGCAGTGATCACGTGGCTGGTCGTTCACTGATCACGTGTTTATCATACGGTGATCACGTGACTGAGAGGCGCTGATCACGTGACTGTGCCGTCAGTGATCACGTGGCTGAGCAGGCACTGATATCGTGACTGAGCATGCACTGATCATGTGCCGGGAGCCGGCCTACGACGGCGCCATCCGGGCCAGGACGCACCGCTTCGTCAACAACAACGACGTCGTGCCCCAACTACCGCCGGAGCCCTTCTACCGCCACGTCGAACGGGTGCGGTACTTCGACTCGCGGGGCCGACTCCAGGAGGAGACCACCCTGCTCGGCGGCATCACCGACCGGCTCCGCGGACACACCGCCGACCCGCTCTCCCCCGGCGCGGACGCGCTGCGCGACCACCCGATCAACCGGTACCTGGAGTGCCTCGAGAAGAACCTCCCCTGAGTCCGGCGGACCCGGGCGGACGGACGACGCGGAGGCGGACGGCAGCGAGGTGACGGCGCCGGCTGACCGCCCCACCAGCTGATCCGGGCCGGGCGCGCCTCACCCAGAGCGCCGGAGGGCCGCCACCTCGCGCGACGCTCCACCACCGACCACCGACCACCGACCACGCGATCTCCGCTACCCCCGGCCGCCCCGGAGTCGAGCTGAGCCTGGCGGGTGGGCACGGCGGTACGCCCGACGGAACCGGCGGGCGGGTCGGTCACACCCGCCCGGCCACCCCTCCTCGGGGGTGGCGTGTCTGGGGTGGGCTCGTCGGTGACCGGCGAGCTGGCCCCGCGCCGGGCCGCTCTCGCGACGCTGCCGCGCGCGGTGCCGTGACCCGGAACCGGGCAGCGCGGCGCCCCTCCGGGCAGGCTCCCGCGCCCGGCACCCCGCTGGACCGCGGTGGACCTCGAACGGAAGTGGCCGAGCATCCGCGGGTGGCTGCCAGGGTGGGTGCCCCAGCTCCGGAGCTCCCCGTCCACACCCCGAATCGCTGGCCCGAACCTCCGACGCGGTGCCGGTCCCCGAACGGGAGTGCCCGACGGAGCCGGCGCGGCCGAGGCCGCACCGGATCACCCCGCCAGGAGGCGGTCCGGAACCTCCAGTGATGCCGGACCGTCTCCCGCGTCAGCGGCGGCGGAGGCCCACCCGCGTCGGGGCACCCGCTGCCCTCAGGCGGCTACCACCCGCGAACGCCGGTCCGAGCTGGCGTAGAGCCGACGCACGTCCCGGGTGAGGTTGACGCGTTTGAGCCAGCGGTCCCGCCCGTCGTACCTGGCAGCGAAGGGCTCCCTCCCGTGCACCACCCGGTAGTTGTCCACGAACACCAGGTCACCCGGGGCGAGTACGACCCGTTCGGCGGCCGTGCTCAGCCGTGTCTGCCACTCCTCCACCGCCTCCCGAGCCTCGTCGTCCCCGGGCGCGACATCCATGAAGTCGCGGTCGAACCGCAGGTAGGGACGTTGCTCTGGGCCGAAGAGGATGGACCCGGCGCTGTGCGGCCGGTCGATGTCGTCACCACCGGCCGTCAGCGTGGGAAGTGCCTTCGCGACATGGGAGTCGTCGGGGTAGAACCGGAACCGGGGTTGGCGCGACAGCCCTTCCAGCGAGTCCGGCACCGCCACGGTGTCCACCGAGGCCACCGTCGTCCCCACCTGGTCGTGGTTGCGCAGGCACAACAGGGCCACGTAGTCGCCCCGCAGCGGGTGGAAGACGTCCTCGGTGTGCAGGGACAGAGTTTTCGCGCTGCTGGCGCTCGTCAGCGAGTTCTCCATCCCCGGCGACGGGCAGATGTCGTGGACCAACCTCCCGTCCTGTTGGGTCGCCCAGGAGAACGGGTCGCCCAGCGGGCTCGAACACAACATCAGGAGCAGTTCCTCGGCGAGCCCTGACTGGTTCTTCGCGGCCATGTCCCACCCGGTGGGGGTCGGTGGGAGGTCATCGTCCACGGGCAGACCGCTGATCACCGAGAGGTCGGTCTCGGCCGAGCGGACACCGGCGAGGAATTCCCGCAGCCGCCGTGGAAGGCCCGTCGCCGCCCGGGTGATCGCCTCGACGTCGGTATCCCAGTCCCCCCGCTCCTGGGTGTCGAGGAGGTGGTGGGTCAGCTCGCGAACCTCGGTCCGCTCAGCGGAGCGCAACTCGAATCGTTTCACCATAAGGTTCCCTGCCTGAACTCGTGAACGGTCACTTGTTCGCCGCCGGGGTGAGGCGCGAGGACGAGAGCAACAGCCGCGATTCGGGTGGTCCGTCGGACTCTCGTCCGCTCCGCTCACCCGGTCAAGGTACTTCGTCGTGAACTGAATAGGCCGTTGCCGGTCGCCCTGTGTCCCGTGAGGTCCGACCACCCGTTAAGCAGCGGCTTAATGAACTGGTGCGCCCCGGGAACCGGGTGGATGCTGGGCGCGAGTCGTGCCGCCGGGGACAGGCGCGGAAATGGGTCGAACCACCACGTCGGACTGTGGGCGAGGGTGCTCCGAAAGGGTGTGAGAAGCGTTTTCCAAGCCACCGAACGTGGCACAACACTGTGGAGACAAGGTGTTAGATCAGCAAGGCAGAGCGGACAGCGGTCGTCACCTGGCCACCATCTTCAACTCCTCGGTCGTGTCGTGGTCCATCGCCGCGGCCTGGGAACTCGGATTGATGGACGAACTCGCCGAACACGGCATGCTCGACGCGGTGGACTTCGCGGCACGCCACCGCCTGCACTACCCCTCCACGAGGGGGATGCTCATCGCGTTGTCCTCCTCGGGCATCATCCGGCGACGCGACGATCTCGTCACCACCGGCCCGCACTTCGAGGAAGCCAACCGCACCCGATCCCTCTTCCACTGGCTGACTCGGGGTAGCTCCGCCCTCTTCGCCGCCATGCCCACCGTGATGCGGGAGGACAACCGGGTCGGGGACTACTACCACCGCGATCCGGTTGCGATCAGCCTCGCCTGCCGCGAGGCCAACACCGTGTGCTTCGACCCCGCGTTCTGGGCGGCGATGGACAACCTGGATCTCGAGGTGGCCACCGTCGCCGACCTCGGGTGCGGGAGTGGCGGGCGGTTGCGCCAGATCGCCGACCGCTATCCCACATCCCGAGGGGTGGGTGTGGACATCGCCGCGGCCGCCCTGGAGGTCGCCAGGAAGGACACCGAGAACGCGGGCCTGGGTGGCCGCATCACCTTCATCGAGGCCGACGCCACGAATCTCGGGGTACGCCCCGAGTTCGACGACGTCGAACTGGTCACCTCCTTCATGATGGGACACGACATGTGGCCCCGCGAGGACTGCGTGAAAACTCTTCGCGGAATCCGCGAGGTCTTCCCTCGCGTCCGCAGAATGCTCCTCGGGGATTCGACAAGAACGGTGGGTATCCCCGACGAGGACATTCCGATCTTCACGCTCGGATTCGAACTCGGACACGAATTGATGGGTGCCTACATCCCCACCACCCAGGAATGGCGTGACGTGTTCGCCGAGGCAGGCTGGACCTGTCGGCAGGAGTACCCCGTGCCCGTCCTGACCGACGCCGTCGTCTTCGATCTGGAACCCGCGAGTTAGCCGAACACGACCGCCGGCCGGATGCCGACGGCGCGGACTTGTGAGGAGGAGCAGTGGATTTCGACGCCCTCGCGAGGTCCCTGGAGGACCTGCGGAACCGGCACCGCGTGCCGGGCCTCCAGTGCGTCGTCCACCAGGGTGGCGAGCAGCACGGCCTGCGGCTGGGGCGGACCGCGCCCAGCGGACCCGACGTGCGCCCGGACCACAGGTTCCCCCTCGGATCGATCACGAAGGCGTTCACGGCTGCCGTGGTCCTGATCCTCGTGGCCGACGGAGACCTCGACCTGGACGACCCGGTCGAGGAAATCGTGCCGGAACTCGTCGGCGACGAGGTGGGCCTGGTGACGCCGCGGCAACTCCTCAGCCACACCAGCGGGCTCCCCTCGGGGATCGACGACGCCCCGCACGACCGCCCACGTGGCGGTTATGTGGTGGACCAGTGTCTCGGGGGAGGACTGGTCCACCCGGCGGGGTCCGTGTTCTCGTACTCCAACCTCGGTTACGTGCTGGCCGGACACCTGGTCGAACGCGTGACCGGGATGTCCTGGCAGCAGGCGGTGGACTCGGTGCTGCTCGCGGGTCTGGGGGCACGTGCGTCCCACGTCGTCGACGCCGCCGGCGACCACCACGTCCCCGGCCACGCCGTGCCACCCGGAACCGGGCCGCCCCGAACGGTGCCCCAGACCCTGCCGGCGCCGGCGGCGCCGGCAGGATCCCTCGCTCTCAGCGCGCACGACCTCGCCGCCTTCGGTGCGCTCCAGCTCCCCGACGCCGCGGGGAGCGCGTCCGGGGGCCTCTTCGAGCCCGGCGATCTCCACCCGATGCGGCACGACCAGACCGGCGACGGGCCCGCGGGCCCGTGGGGCATGGCCGACGGATGGGGCTTGGGCCTGGCCCTCTTCGCCGGCGGACGACACCAGTGGTGGGGCCACGACGGCACTGCGGACGGGACGTCCTGCCACCTGCGGGTGTGCCCGGACACCGGAACCGTGCTGGCCCTGACCGCCAACGCCACCACGGGACTGGCCCTGTGGGACGACCTCGTCGACCTGCTGCCCAGCCTCGGCGTGGACGTGGCCAGCCGGTCCTACTCGCGGTTGCCCGTCGACAGCCCCACCATCGACGCCCCCGACGAGTGCCTTGGCCGGTACGCCAACGGCGCCACCACCTACGAGGTGGTGCGCGGACCGCACGGGGCGCTGTCCCTGCACCAGGAGGGAATCCACTACGCGGACCTCGACGTGCGCCACGGGCTCGGCTTCCTGCTGCGGGAACGGATCGGAGCCCGAGCCACCTTCGTCGGCCGGTTCGTCCGCCCCGGCGGTGCCGGCCCTGTCAGCGGCCTGCAGATCACCGGCCGGATGGCCCGCAAGGTGATCGGATCCGCGACACCGGGCCGTGCCCGACGTGACACCCGAGGGGCGCTGACGTGAACCACCCCGACCGGGACCAGACCTGACGCGCGTCGCTCGCGAGCGCACCGGCACCCACCCCCGTCAGGAAGAAGGCGCTTCCCCACCATGAACCTTGACGCACCAGAACTCCCCGCCACCGCGGAACCCGAGACCGAGGCCCCGCGCGGCGGACCCGACACCCGCCGCGACGCCCTCGACACCACGCTGCCTCGACTCGTGTCCCGCTGGGCCCGCGCCACCCCCGAGGAGACGGCCGTCCAGGCGGGGCGGACGAAGCTCACCTACGCCGACCTCGACCGGGCCTCCGACCGTTGGGCGCACCGACTGCGCGCGGCGGGCGCGGCACCGGGGACGAGGGTCGCGGTCTGCCTCCCCCGGGGCGTCGAGGTCGTGTGCGCCGTCCTGGGCATCCTCAAGACCGGGGCCGCCTATGTCCCCCTCCACGGCGGCCTGCCGGCCCGGCGGACCGCCCAGGTCACCGAGGACGTCGGCGTCACCCTGGCGGTCACGGACCCGACGACCGCCGCCGCGCTCCCACCATCCGTCACACCCCTCGTCGCCGAGGACGACGACAGGTCCTGGGAGCACCCGGACGTGCGCCCCGCCGGCGACGACTCCCACCCCTCCGCGCTCGCCTACGTGATCTTCACCTCCGGGTCCACCGGCCGCCCCAAAGGGGTAGGGGTGACCCACCGCAACGTGGCGGCGTTCGTCCTGGACCACCGCTGGGACACGTCCGGAGCGGAACGCCACCGGGTCCTGTTCCACTCCCCGTACGCCTTCGACGCCTCCACCTTCGAACTGTGGGTGCCGTTGACCTCGGGTGGGACGCTGGTCGTCGCAGCCCCCGGCGAGGTCGACGCCGACACCCTGCGCCGGCACGTCCGGGAGGACGGCGTGCGGACCGTGCTGCTGACCACGGCGTTGTTCTGCCTGTTCGCCGAGGAGGACCCGGACTGCCTGGTCGGACTCGAGAGGATCGTGACCGGCGGGGAGGAGGCCCGGCTCACCGCCGTGTCCGCCGTCCTCGCGGTCGCGCCCGACCTGCTCATCCTCAACGCCTACGGTCCGACCGAGACGACCACGATCGCCACCACGGCGGTGTTGGACCACGCCGCGCTCGGTCAGGAACGAGCCCCCCTCGGCGGGCCGATGGACCACACCACCGTGCGTGTCCTCGACACCCGGCTTCGTCCCGTACCCCCCGGCCAGCCGGGCGAGCTCTACATCTCCGGAGCCGCCGTGGGTCGGGGCTACGTCAACCAGCCCTCGCTCACCGCCGAACGCTTCGTCGCCGACCCCTTCTCCGCCGCCGGCGGCCGGCTCTACCGCACCGGTGACGTGGTCGAACCACAGCCGAACGGGGAACTGCGGTTCCGGGGGAGGCTCGACGACCAGGTCAAGATCCGCGGCTTCCGGGTGGAACTCGCCGAGGTCGACGCCGTCCTCGCCCGCTGCCCCGGAGTCGCGCAGGTCGTGTCCACGGTGCGGGAGGACCAGCCGAACCGGCCCCGCCTGGTGAGCTATGTCGTCGTCCAACGGGGCCGGCCGGCCACCGAGCAGGAGATCCACGACTTCGCCGCCGCCCGCCTCCCCGACTACATGACGCCCTCGGCGGTCGTGGCCCTACCGACGATGCCGCTCAACCGCAACGGCAAGATCGACCGGACAGCGCTCCCCGCCCCCCGCCTGACCCGTTCGACCGCCCACGTCGGCCCCCGCGACGAACTCGAGGCCGCGCTGTGCCACCTGTGGGAGGAACTGCTCGGCGTGGACGCGCTCGGGATCCACGACGACTTCTTCGAACTCGGCGGCGACTCCCTGACCGCGGTCCGCGCGGTCTTCCGCACCCGGGAACTCACCGGCACCCCCGTTCCCGTCTCCGTCCTCACCCGCGATCCCACGGTCGCCGGGTTCGCCGCGGCCCTTACCGGAGCGGGCACCACGACCGAGCCGTTGACCGCCCGCGGCACTGATGTCGCACCTCTCTCGGCGACGCAGCGGGGACTCTGGTTCCTCCACGAGTTCGACCCCACCGCAGCCGAGCACAACACCCAGGTCGCCGTGACCCTGAGCGGCCCCCTGCACCACGGCGCCCTCCGGCGCGCCGTGCACGACCTCGTCAGTCGGCACGCGGCGCTGCGCACCGTCGTCGACGACGCCACGGGCGAGGCGGTGCAGCGCGTCCGCCCCACCGAGCACGTCCCAGTGCACCTCGTCGACCTCAGCGGTCGAGGACCCCAGCAGGAGCAGGCCTGGTCCGCCCTGGCCCTAGCCGAGGCCGCCACCCCCTTCGACCTGCGCCGAGGACCACTGCTGCGGCTCGTGCTCGTCCACGCCGCTCCCGAGGAGCACCGGCTCCTGCTCACCCAGCACCACATCACCACGGACGGTTGGTCGGCGCGCCTGCTCCTGGAGGAGCTGCTCGCGCTGTACCACTCCGCCGTCACCGGAGCACCGCACGGATTGCCTGACCCGGGTGTCCAGTACACGGATTTCGCCCACTGGGACGAGCTCCGTCGCGAGGACCTGGACCTGGCTCCCCTGATCAGGTGGTGGCGCGACGAGATCGGGGGCGTTCCGCCGCTCGACCTCGTCACCGACCGGCCGCGGCCAGCGGTCCGCACCGGATCGGGCGCGGTCCGCCGCACCTCCCTGCCAGCCGACGTCGTCGCCCAGCTGCGGGACCTCAGCGAGGAGCGGCGCACCACCCTGTTCACCACGCTCCTCACCGCCGTCCAGATGCTGTTCGCCACCCACGCCCGGCAACGCGAGTTCGTGATCGGCACCGCCCGCGCCGGTCGGGACCACCCCGACCTGGACCGCACCCTCGGGTTCTTCGTCCGACAGGTCCCGCTGCGCGCCGTCGTGCCCTCCGACATCCCCTTCGCGGACCTCCTGGACAGGGTGCGGCACAGCCTCGTCGGTGCCTTCTCCCACGACGAGGTGCCCTTCGACCGGCTCGTCACCGAACTCGCCCCGACCCGGGACCTCAGCAGGCCGCCGCTGCTCAACGCGATGGTCATGCTCCAACAGAACATCGTCGACCCGTGCTCCGCCGCCGGCGTCGACGTCCGCCCCCTGGACCTGCCCCGCTGCTCCACCCAGTACGACATCCTGGTCGAGTTCTGGCCGGGTTCCGACGGCGACCTCGTCGTCGCCGTCGAGTACGACGACGCGTTGTTCGAAACCGCCACCATCGACCGGCTGGCCAGCCACCTCCGCCACCTCCTGGAGTCCGTCGCGGCGCGGCCGGACCTGACGGTGGCGGATCTGACGGTCCTCACCCCCGACGAACGGCAGCTGGTCACCCGCCGGTGGAACCACACCGCGGTTCCCTACCCGCGCGAGCGGTCCCTGCACCAACTCTTCGAGCGCCAGGCGGTGCGGAGCCCGGAGGCGCCGGCGGTCCAGTTCGGTTCCGAGGTGCTGAACTACCGCGACCTGAACCGCCGCGCCAACCAACTGGCCCACCTGCTCGCCACCCGGTGGGACGTCACCCGAGGCGACCACGTGGCGGTGTGCCTGCCACGCACCCCCGAGCTGGTCGTCGCTGTGCTGGCCGTGCTCAAGAGCGGGGCGGCCCTCGTCCCCCTCGACCCGGAGCACCCCTCGGAGCGTCTCGCGCACCTCACCGCGAACGCGGAGGCCACCCTGGTCCTGACCAGGACCGCCCTGCTCGAACGGCTTCCACGGGACCGCCGACGGATCGCGCTCGACACCCTCGACGTCTCCGACGAGCCCTCCCACGACCCCGGGCTACCGACCTCCGCCGGTGACACCGCGTGCGTGATGTACACCTCCGGTTCCACCGGCGAACCCAAGGGCGTCGTGACCACCCACCGCGCCTTCGTCCGCACCTTCCTCGGCACCGACTTCGTCGAGTTCGGACCCGATCACGTGTCCCTGTCGACCGCCCCCGTGTCCTGGGACGCATTCCACCTCGAACTCTGGTCGACCCTGCTGCACGGAGGACGCTGCGTCCTCCAACCAGGGCCCCGGCCCGACCCCGAGGTGATCTCCGAACTCGTCGCCGCGTACGGCGTCACCACCCTCTGGTTGTCCGCGAGCCTCCTCAACGTCATGGTCGACCACCACCCGCACGTCTTCGACTCCGTGCGGCAGGTGATGACCGGGGGCGAGCCCGCATCCCCCACCCACATCGCCGAGATCCTCCGGCGCCACCCGGACCTCACACTGGTCAACGGTTACGGACCGGTGGAGAGCACCGTCTTCGCCACCGCCCACCGCATCACCGCCGCCGACGCCGAGCGGGGCCGCGTCCCCATCGGCATGCCCATCGCCAACACCCGCGTCTACGTGCTCGACCCCGACCGACACCCCGTTCCCGTCGGGGTCCCCGGAGAACTGCACATCGCTGGTGACGGCCTCGCCGAGGGCTACCTGGGGCGGGACGACCTCACCGCCGAGCGCTTCACCACAGCGCCGTTCGCGCCCGAGGAACGCCTCTACCGCACCGGCGACCTCGGGCGGTGGCTCGACACCGGCGTGCTGGAGATCCTGGGCAGGCTGGACGACCAGGTGAAGATCCGGGGGTTCCGCGTCGAACCCGGCGAGATCGAAGCCGCGCTGCTGGCGCACCCGTCCGTCACGGCGGCGGCGGTGACCACCACCCAAACCGCCGGCCACCGCCAACTGGTCGCCCACGCCGTCGTCGATGGCGCACGACCCGAACCCGGCGGGGCAGGCGAGACCGGGGCCGCCGCGCTGCGCCAGTTCCTCACCGCACGACTGCCCGACCACCTCGTCCCCAGCGCGATCGTCGTGCTCGACGAGCTCCCCCTCACCCCCGCCGGCAAACTCGACCGGGCGGCGCTCCCCGCCGTCGCCGCCCGTCGGCGTGACCCGGGCCCGGGCGCGCCCTCGGACACCGTCCAGCGTGCGCTGGCCCGCATCTGGGCGGACCTGCTCGGCGTCGAAACGGTCGCGGCGGAGGACAACTTCTTCGAACTCGGAGGCGACTCGATCCTGAGCATGCGTGTCGTCGCCAGGGCCAGGGCCGAGGGCATCACCCTCACCTCGCGGGACCTGTTCGCCCACCAGACCCTCGCCCGCCTGGCCCTGGTCGCGCGCCACCGCGACGACGACGCGGGACCGCCGGCACCGGAAGTGGGCCCCGTCGCCCCCCTCACCCCGATCCAGCAGTGGTACGTGAACCAGCGACGGCCCCACCCCGGCCACTTCAACCAGGTGCTGTCCCTCCGCCTGACCCCCGACCCCGACATCGACGCGCTGCGCCACGCCCTCGGCGCGGTGATCGGCCACCACGAGGCGTTCCGGATCCGGGTCACCGAGGACGGGAAAGGCCTGGTCCTCGCGCCCCCGGTGGACGCCGACGTCCTCCAGGTCGTCTCCTCCTCCACCGCGCACCCCGAGGAGCGGACCGCGATCGTCCGCGCCGAGACCGACCGGGTCGGCGGGGCGTTCGACCTGGCGACCGACGTCCCAGTCCGGGCCAGCCTGATCGGCGGCGACGGCCCCGTCCTGACCATCGGAGCCCACCACCTCGTCGTGGACGGAGTGTCCTGGCGCGTCCTCGTCGACGACCTCGACACCGCCTATCAGCAGGCCCGGCGCGGCGAACCGGTGAGGCTGCCCGCGCCGACCACCACACCACGGCAGTGGTCCACCGCGCTGGCCGCGTACGTCGCCGCCGGGCGCCTCGACGACGAACTCGCGCACTGGCACGCGGTCCACGCCGCCGGCATGACCCCCATCCCCGTGGACCGCGATGGCGAGAACACCGTCGGCACGGCACGGGTCCACCGCACCGTCCTCGACGAGGACGCCACCACCGCGTTGCTGCACGACACCGCCGGTGCCTACCGGACGCAGGTCAACGACCTCCTGCTCAGCGCGCTCGCCGGGGCGGTCGGCCGGTGGACGGGCGAGTCATCCGTGACGGTCGCCCTGGAGGGGCACGGCCGCGAGGAACTCGTGGAGGGAACCGACCTCACCCGCACGGTCGGCTGGTTCACCAGTCTGTTCCCCGTCACCGTCGAGGTGCCCGACGGTGGGGGGTTCGGCGCCCTGATCAAGGGAGTGAAGGAGACGCTGCGGGCGGTGCCCCGGCGAGGACTGGGTCACGGCGCACTGCGGTACCTCGCGCCCGAACACCGCCCGTACCCCCTCATCCCCGCCCGGGATCCCGAGATCAGCGTCAACTACCTGGGGCAGCTGGACTGGCGGACGTCCGAACTCGTCCACGACGCCGCAGGGGGGCTCAGCCTGCACGAGCACCAGGACCAGCCCCGACCACACCTGGTCGACGTGGTCGCCAGCGTGGCCGGCGGGCGACTGGAGATCGCCTGGCACTACTCACACGCGGTGCACGACGAGTCCACCATCGCCCGGGTCGCCCAGGACGCCCTGGACACGCTGCGGGCGCTCATCGACCACTGCCGCGACCCCCGGACCAGCGGCCGCACCCCCTCCGACTTCCCCCTCGCGGGTCTCGACCAGGCCGACGTGGACCGGATCGTCGACCAGCGCGGGGATGTCGAGGACCTGTACCCGCTCACCCCCATGCAGGCGGGCATGCTCTTCCACGGGATGCGCGGGGACGAGGGCGTGTACCTCGCTCAGGTCTCGTTCGCCCTCGGCGGTGTCAGGGACGTCGACACCCTCGCCCGCGCCTGGCGGCTCGTCGTCAACCAGGTGCCGGTGCTCCGCACGGCCATCGTCCACCGGCGCGACGGGGAACCACTCCAGGTCGTCCACCGCGACGTCACCCTCCCGCTCGAGACGCACGACTGGTCCGGCTCGGACCCCGCCACACGGGAGACCGCGCTCCGCGAGCTCGTGGACCGCGACCGTGCCGCCGGGATCTCCGTCACGCAAGCACCACTCGCCAGGGTCGCCCTCGCCCGCGTCGACGACACCACCGTCCAGGTGCTGTTCACCTTCCACCACCTGGTCCTCGACGGGTGGAGCCTGTTCCAGCTGTTCGGCGACGTCTTCGCCACCCACGCCGAACTCGCCGCCGGCGGGGACGCGGGAGGCGTTCTGCGGGCACTCGCCGCCAGACCGCCCTACCGCGCCTACGTCGACTGGCTGGCCCGGCAGGACAGGGACGCCGCGACGCGGCACTGGCGCGGCGTGCTCGCCCCCGTCACCACCCCGACCGGCCTGCCCTACGATGCGGCGCCCCCCGGAGGGGCCGCGAGGTCCACCGGGCGCACCAGCACCGCCCTGTCAGCGGCCGCCACCATGCGACTCCAGGAATTCGCCCGCCGCGAACGCCTCACCGTCAACGCGGTCGTCCAGGGAGCGTGGGCCCTCGTCCTCTCCCTCCACTCCGGAACCCGCACCGTCTGCTTCGGCGCCACCACCACCAACCGGCCCTCCGAACTGCCCGACGCGGAGTCCCTGTGCGGGCTGTTCATCAACACCCTGCCCGTCGTGGTCGACGTGGACCCCACCCGGCCCATCCCGGCCTGGCTGCGCGACCTCCAGGACCAGCAGGCCCGGTCCCGGGCCCACGACCACCTCTCCGCGGCGGAGGTCCGCCGGTTGAGCGGCGTCCCGTCGGGACGACGGCTCTTCGACAGCGTGCTGGTCTTCGAGAACTACCCGGTGGACGAGCGGACCGCCACCGGCGCGGGCCTCACCATCGACCGGCTCACCGCGAACGTGGAGACCACCGAACTGCCGCTGATGGTCACGGTCTACCAGCAGAGAACGCTCGCCCTGAACGCCGCCTTCGACGAGGAGGCCTTCAGGACGACCACCGTCGACGCCCTGCTCGACCGGGTCGTCACCCTGCTCACCGCACTCGGGGAAGGCGGCGGGGACCACCTCGTGGGGCGCCAGCCCTGGCTCGCCCCCGCCGAACACCGGGACCTCGTGGTGGCCCGCAACGGCACCTGGCGCACCCGTGAACCGCTGACCCTGCCGGACCTGCTGGCCCGAGCCGCCACCGCCGTCGAGCCGTCCCGCGTGGCGATCAGGACACGGAGCGGTGAGATCTCGCGCGAGGAGCTCACCGGGCGGGCCAACCGCCTCGCCCGGTACCTCGTTGACCGGGGTGCGGGTCCCGAGGCGCTGGTCGGCGTCGCCCTCCCTCCCGGGGACCTGCTCGTCGTCGCGCTCCTCGCCGTCCTCACCAGCGGCGCCGGGTACGTGCCCCTCGACCCCTCCCACCCGGTCGGCCGCGTCCGGTCCGTCCTCGACTCCTGCTCGCCGACCCTACTGCTGACCACCGCGGACATCCTCCTGGAGTGGAAGGAGGCGGAACTGGGCACCCTCCCCCCGGTCGTCGCCCTCGACACCTCGTCCGTCGTCTCCGCCCTCGCCGAGCAGGACCACACCTCGCTCTGCGACGCGGACCGGGTCGCCCCGCTCCTACCCGCGCACCCCGCCTACGTCATCTTCACCTCCGGGTCCACCGGAACCCCGAAGGGCGTCACCATCTCCCACGAGTCGCTGACCGACTACCTCAGCTGGGCGGGCAGCGCCTACCCCGGTGGGGCCGGCCACGCCGTGGTGCACTCCTCCATCGCCTTCGACCTGACCGTCACCTCACTGTTCGTCCCGCTCGTGCTCGGCGGGAGCGTCGAGTTCGCCGACCCCACCGCCCCCGTTCCTCGGGAACGGAACGGTGAGGAGGTCGCGGCGTCGTTGGTGAAGGTGACCCCCAGCCACCTCCCGCTGCTCGTTGATCCGGCGGCGCCGCCGATGCGCGGGGAAATCGTCGTGGGAGGGGAGCAGCTCCTCGGCGGAAGCCTGGCCGAGTGGCGACGACGCAACCCCCAGGCGACCGTCGTCAACGAGTACGGCCCCACCGAGGCCACCGTGGGTACCGTCGAGTACCGCATCGGCCCCGACGACCCGCTGCCGGATGGCCCCGTCCCCATCGGCCGGCCACGGTGGAACACCTCCGCCTACGTCCTGGACAGCCGGCTCCGGCCGGTCCCCGTCGGCGTCACGGGTGAGCTGTACCTCGCCGGCACCGGCCTCGCGCGGGGATACCTCGACGACCCCGCGCGCACGTCCCACCGCTTCGTGGCCAACCCCTTCACCGCGGGTCAACGGATGTACCGCACCGGGGACCTGGTCCGGTGGAACCGGGACGGCGACCTCGAGTACCTGGGCCGGGCCGACGACCAGGTGAAGATCCGGGGACACCGCACCGAACTCGGCGAGGTGGAGGCCGCCCTGGCCCGCCACCCCTCCATCGCCTCGACGGCAGTCGTCCCCGTCCATGCCGACGACGGCGTGTGGCTGGCCGCCTACGTCATCGCGAAATCCGGGCACCGCGCCCCAGACACGGGCGACCTGCGTCGCGTCGCCGCCCGGTGGCTCCCCGAACACGCCCTGCCGAGGACCGTGGTCCCGGTGCCCGAACTCCCCCTCACCCCGAACGGGAAGGTGGACCGGGCCGCGCTACCCGCCCCCGGACGGCCCGAGGCGACGACCCGGTACCGGGAACCCGCCACCCCCACCGAGGAGATCATCGCCCGGATCTGGTCCGAGACCCTCGGGCTGGGAAGTGTTGGCGCGGACGACAGCTTCTTCGAGCTCGGCGGCGACTCGATCCGAGCGCTGCGGGTCATGCAACAGGTCAACCGCACGTTCGCGGTGTCCGTCACACCGCACGACGTGCTCAGGGCGGTGACGGTCTCGGCGCTGGCCCTGACCGTCGAGGACAGGGTCCTGTCCGAACTCGAACGCGCCGCCACCGGCGGCGACCAGCCCGGCTTACGAGGAGAGTGAGGACGCTATGTCGGCTTCCCACGAGGAGCGTGTCTCGGCCCTGCCCGAGGACCTGCGTGAGCTGCTCCGGAAACGACTCGCCGGGCAATCCTCGCCGGCCGCCCCCGCCCCAGGGCCCGGAATCCCGAAGGTGGACGGCGAACCCGCGCCGCTCGCACCCAGCCAACGCCGGCTGTGGATGATGCACCAGTACGAGGCCGGTGGTGCCGGCTACAACAGCGCGTTCGGGGTTCGCCTGCGCGGTCCGCTGGACGTCCCGGCCCTCCGACGCGCCCTGAACGCGCTGGTCGAGCGGCACGAGGCGCTGCGCACCACCATCCAGGTCCTCGAGGGGACACCGACGCAGCGAATCGGGCCGCCGGGCTCCCACGAACTGGAGGAACTCGACTTCCGCGACGCCGCGAGGCCGGCGGAATCGCTCGACGAGGCCGTCATCGCCTTCGTCGACGAACCCTTCGACCTGGAGCGGGGGTCGCTGTGCCGCATCCTGCTCGCCCGGCTGTCCGACGCGGAGCACGTCCTCGTGCTCTGCGCCCACCACATCGTCATCGACGGCTGGTCCACCGGTGTGCTCCTCGACGATCTCGGGCCCCTGTACTCCGCCGAGACCGGAGCGGCCGCGACGGCACCACGACACCCCTCCGGTCGGTACGTGGACTTCGCCCACTGGCAACACCGGCAGCTCGGAACCACCGAGGCCGAGCGCCAGCTCGCGTACTGGCGGGAACGCCTGGCCGGCGTCGAACCCCTCGAACTGCCACTCGACCGCCCCCGGCCAGCCGTGCGCCGCACCGAAGGAGCCACCACGTCCTTCACCGTGCCGGCCGGCCTGACCGAGCGGCTCCGCGACCTGGGTTCGACCCACGACACCAGCCTGTTCACGGTCGTCTTCGCCGGCTTCCAACTCCTGCTCGCCCGGTACTCCCCGCAGGACGACATCACCCTGGGCACCACCGTCTCCGGCCGGGGACGACCAGAGTGGGACCGCACCGTCGGCTTCTTCGCCAACAACCTCGCGATCCGAACTCGAATCGACCGCCGATCGGACTTCGCCACCCTCCTCAACCAGGTCCGGGCCACCCTGCTCGACGCCTACGCACACGACCTGGTCCCCTTCGACCGCGTCGTCGAAGCAGTCCAACCCAAGCGGGACGCCAGCAGGGGCCCGATCTTCCAGGCACTGATGCTGATGCAGAACACCGACAGCCCGCTGCCCGAGCTCGCCGACGACATCACGGCGCAGGAGTACGCCTTCCCCCGGACGACCACCAACCACGACCTCCTCCTGGAACTCACGGTCCACGGCGACGAACTGCGCGGTCACATCCTCTACAGCACCGCACTGTTCGACGCTGACACAGTCGACCGGTTGGCCCGCAACTACCTCGTCCTGCTCGAGTCCGCGGTTCACGACCCGCGTCGTCCCGTCAACCGCCTCCCCGTGCTCACCGCCGACGAGCGGCGCGCCGTACTGCTGGACTGGAACGACACCGACCGGGACACCGGAGCGGGAACCCTGCTCGACCTGCTCGCCGAGCAGGTCGAGAACCACCCGAGCCGACCGGCCCTCGTCGGCGAGGACACCGAACTCGACTACGCCCGTCTCGACCGACTGACGAACCAGTGGGCGCACCACCTGCGCGACCTCGGTGTCGACGCGGAAACCCGGGTCGCGGTGTGCCTGCCGCGCTCCGCGACACTGTGGACGGTGGCACTCGGCGTGATCAAAGCCGGCGGGGTTCATGTCCCCCTCGACCCCGAGAACCCAGAGGAACGCCTCCGTTACGTGCTGGCCGACGCGAAGGCGCGGGTGGTGGTCTCCGACCGGCGGACCTTGGACCGGATCGGGAGCGCGCTGCCCGAGGACGCCGCCGTGGTCGCGGTGGACGACGCCGACCAGCGCTGGCGAGACGCCCCCACCGCCCCGGCGGCCACGCCGACACCCGTCGACCACGCCGCCTACCTGATCTACACCTCCGGCTCCACCGGCCAGCCCAAGGGGGTCCTCGTCGGGCACCGAGGCCTACCGGCCCTCGCCCGGGACATGGCGGACCGGTACGGGATCACCTCCGAATCGAGGGTCGCGCAACTCGCCTCGTCCAGTTTCGACGTCTCCGTCAAGGAACTGCTGATGGCCCTGGCCTCCGGCGCCGCCCTCGTCCTGGCTCCCGGAGCCGGGCCGCTCGTGGGCGAACCGTTGCTGGCGGCCCTCCGACGCGGCCGCGTCACCCATGCGATGCTGCTGCCCGCAACGCTCGCCAGCGTCACCAGGGTCGATGCTCCCGACCTCCGTGTCGTGGCCACCGGAGCCGAGCTCTGCCCGGCGGAGACCGTGCGCCGGTGGAGCGCCCCCACCCGGAGGCTCTACAACTCCTACGGCCCCACCGAGGCCACCATCGCCGTCACCCTCAGCCCCTCGGCCCTCCCGCCGAACCCGGGGACCGCCCCGCCGATGGGAGCCCCGATCCGCCGGACCCGCCTCCACGTCCTGGACGACGCGCTGTGCCCGGTCCCGATCGGAGCGCCCGGCGAACTCTACGTCGCCGGTGACTCGCTGGCCCGCGGATACCTCGGTCGTCCCGCCGGCACCGCGGAGCGCTTCGTCGCCGACCCCTTTGACGCGAGGGGCGGCCGCCGGATGTACCGCACCGGTGACATCGTCCGCTGGCTCGCCACCGGAGAGGTCGAGTACCTCGGCCGCGCGGACGACCAGGTCAAGGTCAGCGGATTCCGCATCGAACCAGGGGAGATCGAGAACGTTCTGCTCACCCACCCCGCCGTCGCCCAGGCCGCGGTCACCGTGCGGGACGACCCACCGACGGGCCGGGCCCTCGTGGCCTACGTCAGCCCGGCCACTACCCCGGCCCCCTCTGGCGCGGACGTCCGTGCCCACGTCGCGCTGCGCCTGCCGGACTACATGGTTCCGGCGCGCGTCGTCACCCTCGACGAGCTCCCCCTGACCGCGACGGGCAAGGTCGACCGGGCCGCGCTGCCCGCCCCGACCGCGACCCCGCCCAGCGGAGCGGCCGCCTCCGGCGCGAGCGAGTCCGAGCGGTTGCTGTGCGGGTTGTTCGGTGAGGTGTTGGGGGTGTCGTCGGTGGGTGTTGAGGACAGTTTCTTCGAGTTGGGTGGGGACAGCATTCGGGTGATCGAGTTGGTGTCGCGGGCTCGTCGTGCGGGTGTGCGGTTGGCGGTGAAGGACGTGGTGGTGCATCAGACGGTGTCGGGGTTGGTGGGGATGAGCGAGGACATCGCTGGCAGCGGGTCGACGCCGAGCGGTGGAGGCGGACACTCGGAGGGAGCGCCGCTGGGGCCCGTTCAGCGCCGCTTCTTCGAGGACCGGCGTCACCCCGAGCACCTCACCATGTCCGTCCTCCTCGAACTGGACGCCGACGCCGAGGCCGCCACGGTCGAGCAGGCCGTCGAGGCCGTCGTGGAGCGGCACCCCGCACTGACGACCCGCTTCATCCGGACGGCAGATGGCTGGCGGCAACAGCCCGGCGGCGGACACCCCACCTCATCCCAGTTGACCGTGCGGGACCTGGGCGGACTCGACGTCGACCGGTGGCCCGAGGCGATGGACGCCGTGGCGGCCGAAACGCAGGCCTCATTGGACCTCGCCGCCGGTGCCCTGTTCAAGGCGGTGCTGTTCCTCCTCGGTGACGAACCACCACGCCTGTTCCTCACCGCCCACCACCTGGCCGTGGACGGTGTCTCCTGGCGAGTCCTGCTCGCCGACCTGGAGCGGGGCTACCTGCGGGCCCGTGACGGGGAACCAGGGCTGGAGCCACCCACCTCCGCGTCCTTCACCGACTGGACGCGGGCACTGCTCACCGCGGTGCGTGCCGGGCGCTTCGACGACCAACTGGGGCACTGGACCGCTGCGGGTGACACCCGAGGGGCAGGAGCGCCGCCCGTCGACAACGACGGGGACAACACGGTCGGGTCCACCCGCGTCCAACGCTTCCGCCTCGACCGTGCCGACACCCGTGCCCTGCTCACGACCCTTCCCCGAACCCACCGCGCCCAGCTGCACGAGGTGCTCCTCGGCGCCGTCGCGAGAACCCTCGGGGCCTGGACCGACCAGGACGAGGTGGTGATCTCCCTGGAGGGACACGGCCGCGAGGACCTGGTCGGAGTGGACGTCTCGGAGACGGTCGGCTGGTTCACCAGCGTCTTCCCGATCCGCGTCCCCCTGCCCCCTGACCCCGAGGACTGGGACGACCTGCTGCGCACCGCGAAGGAGACCTTCAGGTCGGTCCCCGACAAGGGGCTGGGATACGGCGCGTTGCGCTACCTCGGAGATGCCGACGCCGAGCCGCTCCGCCGACAGGAACCCCCCTCGACCAGCCTGAACTACCTCGGTGTCTGGCGGGGGAACGCTGACTCGGGCCTGTTCCGCGACGTGGGCGAGGACATCGGGCGGAACGCGCCGGACGACGAGGCCCGGGCCCACGAGCTCGAGATCGTGGCGATCGTCCGCGACGGCTGCCTGGACATCAGCATCACCCACTCCGTCAACCGGCATCACGAGTCCACGGTGCGGCGGTGGGGAGACGTACTGGTCGACAACCTCCGCCGCGTCGTGCGGCACTGCCGCGAGGCCGGATCCGGTGCGTACACGCCGTCCGACTTCCCGCTGGTCTCGCTCACCCAACCGCAGCTGGACTCCCTCACCGCCGGGCCGTCCCGCGTCGAGGACATCTACCCGCTCACCCCGATGCAGGCCGGGATCCTCTTCCACAGCCTGGCGCTGGCCGATGGAGAACACCGGGTCACCGGCGCCTCGCCGTACCTGAACCAGCTGTGCCTCACGCTGCGCGGTGTCTCCGACGCCGAGGCGTTGCGCGACGCGTGGCGGGCGGTCGTCGCCGCCACGCCGGCCCTGCGCACCGCTGTCCGCTGGTCCGACGTGGAGGAACCGGTCCAGGTCGTGCACCGCGACGTCGACCCGCCGGTCACGGTGCACGACTGGCGCGACCTGGACGAGGACACCCGAGCGGAGACCCAACGGGCCCTCCTCGCCGAGGACATCGAACGGGGCATCGGTCTCGCCGAGATCCACACGGGGCGAGTGCACATCGCCAGGACCGCCCCGGACACCGTCGTGGTGGTCTGGATAGCCCACCACCTGGTCATGGACGGGTGGAGCCGTTCCCAGCTGTTCCACGACCTGGTGCTCCGCTACTTCGCGGGGGTCCGGGGCCAGGTACCGCGCCTGACCACCCGCCGCCCCTTCCGCGACTACGTCACCTGGCTGGGGAGCCAGGACGTCGACGCGGCCGTCGCGCACTGGACCGCCACGCTCTCCAACCTCGACGGCCCCACGCCGCTGCCCTACGACCGACCGCCCGGCCCCGACCACGAGGCCCGATGCGGAGGCAAACTCGTCGCCCTGCTGACGGCGGAGGAGACCGAGCGGCTCCGGGCCGTCGCCCGCCGGCTCAGGATCACCGTGAACACCGTGCTGCAGGGGACGTGGGCACTGCTCCTGTCCCGTTTCGCCGGCTCCACCGACATCGTCTGGGGCACCACCACGTCGGGACGCTCCGCCGACCTGCCCGGTGCCGGCACCATCGTGGGCAACCTGATCAACACCATCCCGCTCCGCGCCAGGATCACCCCTGGGACGCGTCTCGCGGACTGGCTGCGCGACCTGCACCTCCACCAGGCCACCTCCGAGCAGCACTCGCACCTCGCGTTGTCCGACATCGCCCGTCGCGGCGGTCGAACCCATTCAGGGCGGCTGTTCGACAGCCTCGCCGTCTTCGAGAACTACCCTTTCGACGCCACCATCGAGGACCTGCGCGTCGAGGACGTCATTGGCACCGACACGAACACGTTCCCGCTGTGCCTGAGCGCCTACGACCAGGGGCGACTGACCACCGAACTGTTCTACGACGAAGCCCTGTTCGAGGAGGGCACGGCACGGGCGTTGCTGGCGGGGTACCAGGTACTCCTGCGGAGCGTCGTGGAGTCCCCGGACCGTCCCGTCGCCGACCACTCGCCGCTGAGCCGCGCGGCACGGCGTGACTTCCTGCTGGCCAGCGTCGGCCCCCGGCCCGCCTCGTCGGTCCATCCCGGCGGGATCCACCGGCTGTTCACCGAGCAGGCGGCCCGTACCCCGACGACCGTCGCGTTGCGGGGTGGTGGGGAGGAGATGACCTTCGCCGAGCTGGACGAGCGGTCCAGCCGGCTCGCTCACGCCCTGATCGAGGCCGGCGCGACCCGGGGACGCGTCGTCGGGGTGGCGCTGCCCCGGGGAACCGACGCCGTGGTCGCGATCCTGGCCACCCTGAAGGCCGGCGCCGCCTACACCCCGCTCGACCCGGGCCTCCCGACCCGGCGGCTCACCAGCATCCTCGCCGACTGCCCGGTGAGCGTGATCGTGCACAGCTCGCGGGACCGCCTCGACCCGAGTCTCTTCGAGGCCGCCGCCTCCCTCGACGTCGTGGCCGACGCCGGACTGATCTCCGGGCAGCGGAGCACCCCACCACCGGTCGTCGTCCTACCTGGCGATCTCGCCTACGTCGTCCACACCTCCGGTTCCACCGGCAGGCCCAAGGGGGTGATGGTCGAGCACGCCAACCTGACCCACATCGCCTCGGCCTGGGATCGCCTGTACGGGCTGCGGGACAAGCGCCTCCAGCTGGCGTCGGTGTCCGGGGTGTCCGTCGACCTCTTCTTCGCCGACCTGCTCCGATCAACGTTCTTCGGCGGAACGATGGTGATCGTCGACCAGGAGGTCGTCACCGATCCGCGGCGGCTCCTGGCCGCCCTCCACTCCCACGGGTGCACCGCGATGGAACTCGTGCCCACTCTGGCCCGGACCCTGGTCGAGGAGATCGACCACCACGGCGGCGCGTTGCCGGAGCTCGACCTGATGTTCGTCGGCGGTGAGGGATGGCCGACCGCGGACTGCGCCGCCCTGCTCCGGCACCTCACCGGGGCGACAACGGTGTTCAACTCCTACGGGGCCACCGAGATCACCGTCGATTCCTGCGCGTTCGTGCCCACTCCCGACGTCGACACCAACCCGGGTTTCGTCCCTATCGGTGGCCCCATCGACGACACCAACGTCTACCTGCTCGACGCGCATCTCGGCCCCGTCCCCCAAGGGGTCGTCGGTGAGCTGTACGTCAGTGGCGGGGGAGTCTCCCGCGGCTACCTGGGCCAGCCGGGGCTGACGGCGCACCGCTTCGTCGCCGACCCGTTCTCCGACGAGGGAGGACGTCTCTACCGCACCGGTGACCGGGCCCGCCGCCGCTCCGACGGGGAACTGGAGTTCGTCGGGCGCGTCGACCACCAGGTCAAGATCCGGGGCCACCGCGTCGAGCTGGGGGAACTGGAGACGGCGATGGCGCACCACCCCGATCTCGTCGCGGCGGTGGCGGCGCTCCGTGGAACGGAGCACCGCCCGCTGCTCGTCGCCTACGGCGTCCCCGCACCCAACAGCAGCCCCTCCACCGACGACATCCACCGCTTCCTCAGCGTCCGCCTGCCCACCCACCTGCTGCCCTCCTCGGTCGTGTTGCTTCCCGAACTGCCGACCACGACCAGCGGAAAGGTCGACAGGAACGCGCTACCCGACCCGGACGAGCGCGGCCGGCGGCCACGGGCCGGCCTCGACCGACCCCGGGGCGAGGTGGAACGCGTGGTCGCCGCCACCTGGGAGGCCGTGCTCGGCGTGGAGCGGATCGGGGCGACCGACAACTTCTTCGAACTCGGGGGCGACTCCATCCGCACCATCCAGGTCGTCTCCCGGCTCCGAAGGGCGTTCGACGTCAACCTCTCGCCGCAGGTGGTGTTCGCCGAACCCACCGTGCGCGGCCTGGCCCGGCTGGTCGACCGGTCCGGCGCCGCCCGCATCCCCGCCAGGACCCGCTCCGGAGCGACGCCGCAGTCCTACGCGCAACAGCGCCTGTGGTTCCTCCACGCCTTCCAACCCGGTGGATCCGAGTACAACTCCCGGATCGTGCTCCGACTGGACGGGCCACTCCACGCCGAGCCGTTGCGGCAGGCGCTGGCCACGCTCGCCGCCCGCCACGAGGCACTGCGCACGACGTTCGACTCCGCCGAAGGGCACGCCGTCCAGGTCATCCACCCCGAGGGAACCATCCCCCTCGCGGAGCGGGACCTGAGCGGCGAACCCGGAGAACGTCGTGCCAAGCTCCTCGACGAGGCACTGTCGGCCGAGGCCCGGCGCACCTTCGACCTGCGCACCGGCCCACTCGTCGTCGCCACCCTCTACCGAGTGGCGGCGGAGGAGCACGTCCTCTTCCTCAACATGCACCACATCGTCACCGACGGGCGGACAGCCGAGATCCTGCTCACCGAACTCGCCGCGCTCTACGGCGCGGCGTTCCAAGGAACCGACGCCGGACTTCCCGAGCCGCCACTCCAGTACGGCGACTTCGCGCGGTGGCAGCGGGAGCGGCTGGCGGACGGCCGGCTCGACCAGGGGCTCGATTACTGGCGAGACCGGTTGCGGGGCCTGCCCGCACTGGAACTGCCCCTCGACCGGCCACGTCCACCGGTGCGCACGACCAGGGGCGACAGTGTCGGGTTCGCCCTGCCCCGCGACATCTCCGACGGCCTGGACGCGTTCGCCCGCCGGCACGGGACCACCGTGTTCACCGTGCTCCTCGCCGCCTCACAGTGGCTCCTATCCCGCTACACCGGACAGCGGGACATCCCGGTGGGCACGGTGGTCACCGGTCGGGACCACCCCGACCTCCAGGACGTGGTGGGCTTCTTCGTCAACACCCTGGTAGTCCGGAGCGACGTCGACCCGGACCGGGGTTTCGACGCGCACGTCGACCAGGTCCACACCGTCCTCGCCGAGGCCTTCTCCCACCAGGGTGTTCCCTTCGACCTGATCGTCGACAGCCTCCAACCGGACCGCGACCCCAGCCGGTCCGCGCTCTTCGATGTCATGGTCGTCATGCAGGACGGCGGCGGACCGGTGCCCGACTTCGGCCGAGCGCGGGCCGAGGAGGTCGACATCACCGGATCCGAGGTCGCGTTCGACCTGACGATCCAGTTCCGCCGGGAGGTCGGCGAGGTCCTCGGGGCCTTCGCATACCGGACCGACCTCTTCGAGAGGGCCACCATCGACCGAATGGTCGCCCAGCTGCGGCAGCTGCTCGACGCCGCCCTCACGGCCACCGACCGCCCGATGGGGGAACTGACCACCCAAACCATCGGCGAACGCCAACTGCTGTCGGCGTGGAACGCCTCCGAGGCGCCGGAGGACTCCCGGTCGGTGCACGAACTCTTCGCCCGCCACGCCCGCCGCACGCCGGACGCCGTCGCGGTGGTCGCCGGCGGCGAACGGTACAGCTACCAGACGGTCGACGCCCGGGCCAACCAACTGGCCCACCATCTGATCGCGCGGGGCGTCGACCGCGACGTCCTGGTGGGGATCTGCCTTCCCCGAGGTGTCGACCTCGTGGTGGCGGCGCTCGCCGTTCTCCGGGCGGGTGCCGCGTTCGTCTCCCTCGACCCTGAGTACCCGAGGGCCCGGCTGGAGCAGCTCGTGGACGACAGCCAGGTCCCCCACCTGCTGACCTCCCTTGGGCTCCGCGACGAGCTGCCCCCGCACACGGCGGCCGTGATCCTCCTGGACCAGGACGCGGCCGAGATCGCCGGACGACCCGCCACCGATCCCCAGGTCCCCGTGCACCCGCACAACCTCGCATACGCCGTCTACACCTCCGGCTCGACCGGGCGACCGAAGGGGGTGCTGGTCCACCACGGGGCGCTGGCCGCCGCCGCGCGCAACGCCGCCGTCCGCTGTGGACTCGGTCCGACCAGCCGAATGCTGCAACACCTCTCGTTCAGCTTCGACGGGGGCATCTGGGACCTCGCCCTGGGCTGGTACGCGGGGGCCGCGCTCTGCTTCGCCGAGGGGGCCAGGACCACCGACCTCGCTGACGAGATCCGCCAGCTGGGGATCACCGCCCTCTTCGCCCCGCCCGCTCTGCTGGACACGCTCAACCCGGAGGACCTGTCCGGTCTGGAGGTGGTCGGCGCGGCCGGGGAGACCTGCCCGGTCGAGCTGGCCAGGCGCTGGTCAGCCCATCACCGCCTGGTGAACGTCTACGGGCCGAGCGAGACCACGCTCGTGGCCACCATGCACGACGCCCGTCCCGGCCCCGGGGAGGACACCGTTCCCGTCGGCGGGCCGCTGCCCGGCGTGCGGCTCCACGTCCTCGACTCCCGTCTCGCGCCGGCCCCCATCGGCGCACCCGGCGAGCTCCACATCTCCGGGGTCGGCGTGGGGCGCGGTTACGCGAACGATTCGGCACGAACCGCCGAGCGATTCGTCGCCGCACCCCACGGCCCGGCCGGCTCCAGGATGTACCGGACCGGTGACATCGTCCGGTGGCGGGCCGACGGGACCCTCGACTTCGTGGGCCGGACCGACGACCAGGTGAAGATTCGCGGGTTCCGTGTCGAACTGGCCGAGGTCGAGACCGCGTTGCTGCGGCACCCGGAGGTCACGAAGGCCACCGTGGTCGCTCGACCCGACGGGAGCGGACACCACCGGCTGGTGGCCTACGCGGTCCCCCGCTCCCACGATCCCGAAATGGCGTCGGACCTCCGCGACTTCGCGAGCCGGGAGCTGCCCGCCTACATGGTGCCCGCCCTGTTCCGGACCCTCGACGCGCTACCCCTGAGTCCCAACGGCAAGGTGGACCGGAACGCGTTGCCCGACATCGACGGGGAGGAGCCCACCGGGGGCCCCGACGGTGCGGAACCTCCCGAGGGGGAGGTGGAGACCGCCATCGCGGAGACGTGGGAAACCGTCCTCGGCGTCACCGGGGTGGGAGCTCACGACAACTTCTTCCAGCTCGGTGGCGACTCGATCCTCAGCATCCACGCCGTCACCGCGGCCCGACGCAAGGGCTACTCGGTCACCACGAGGAACCTTTTCCTGCACCAGACGCTCCGCGGGTTCGCGGCCACGGCCGTACCCGAGCAGAGCATGGACGTCGCGAACCACCCAACGGCGACCGACGAGCCATTCCCGATGACCCCGGTACAACGGTGGTTCTTCGAGCGGCACCCCGCATACCCCGACCACTTCAACCAGTCCGCGCTCCTGGAACTCCCACCGGACCTCGATCTCGACGCGCTGCGCTCGGCGTTGAACGCCGTGGTCGAACGCCACGCCGCGCTCCGCACCCGGTTCCCAGGGGAACTGCGGAACCTCGGGCGAGCCCGTCACGCGCCTCCCGGTGAGCCGGTTCCCCTCGAAACCCTGGACCTGACCGGGACGCCGAGGCAGCGGTGGGAAGCCAGGATGGCGGAGGCGGCGGCGAGGCACAGCGGGCTGCTCGACGTGGCGAACGGACCGCTGGTGAGTTCGGTGGTCTTCCTCCGAGGCGCGCAGGCACCGCTGTGGTCGCTGGCGATCCACCACCTGGCGGTCGACACCGTGTCCTGGCAGGTGGTGTTGGAGGACCTGGACACCGCCTATCGCCAGCTCACCGGCGGTGCGGTCGTGGACCTGGGGCCGGCGACGACGTCCTTCCAGCACTGGGCGGAGGAGCTGACCAGGAGAACCAGGGAGGGCGTGTTCGACGGCGAACGGGGACGGTGGCGGGCGGTGGAGCCGGCGCCGCCGCTGCCGAGGGACGCCGTGGCCGAACCAGGGCCGGGCGCGACGGGATCGGTGCTGACGGAGTTCGACGAGGACACCACCCGCAGCCTGCTGGACCGGGTACCGGCGGTGTGCCGGGCGACCGTCCGCGACGTCCTCCTCACCGCGGTGGGAGCCGCGCTCAGCCGGTGGTCCGGACAGGACCGCGTGCTGATCGACGTCGAGGGTCATGGCCGGGCAGACCTCTTCGAGGACGTGGACCTGACCCGGACCGTCGGATGGTTCAGCACCGTCCACCCCCTCGAGATCACCGTGGGGTCCGCTCCCGCGTCCTGGCCCCGTGCGGTCCGTGCTGTCCGGCGGAGCCGGGTGGGCGTGCCGGACGGTGGCATCGCCTACTGGGCACTGCGGTACCTGCGGGAGGACGCGGACTCCGACCCGACGTGGCGCACGGCGCCTCAGTCGGAGGTGGTCGTCAACTACCTGGGGCAGAACGAGGCCGGTGGTCGCGTAGGGCGGGGCGAGGGACTGGTCGTCGCCGTGCACGACACCATCGCTCCTGACCGGCACCCCGACGAACAGGGGACGCACGTCCTCGAGGTCGTCGCCGGGGTGGACGACGGTCGGCTGTGGGTGAGGTGGTACCACTCGACCTCACTCCACCGGCGATCCACTGTGGAGCGGCTGGCCGAGTCGCTCCGGGACATCCTGGCGGAGATCGTCGATGGCTGCCGGTGACGAGCGGGCGTGGGCTGGGTCACCCGGCCCATGTCAGTCGCACGTCCTTGCCGACCACCGAGATCAGCCGGTCGCTCGCGGGGTCGTGCTCGACCTCGGACTCCAGCCGGTGGGCCTCGGTGACGACCTGGTAGGTCTCCGGACCGGCCGGCAGGGTCACGCGGACGTTGCCGCTCCCCTCGGAGGTGGCCTCCACCCGCTGGGGCGGCTCGGCGAAGACCAACCTCGCATCACCGCTCCGAGTGCTGGTCGTGACCTCCGACGACCGGATGTCCTCCACGACGAGGTTGCCCGACTCGCTCCGCAGGGTCAGCGGTCCCCGAGCCTCTCGGATCTCCATGTGATTGGTGGTGATGCTCGCGGTGAGGGCGCCCGAGGTGTTGCCCGTCCTGATGTGCCCGGAGCGGGCGGTCAGGTCGAGGTCACCCGAGGTGTCGGAGACGTCGATCGTGCCGTTGTCGAGGCTGGCCGAGACGGGGCCGCTCAACCCGGCCACGGTAACGCTGCGACCCCGGCCCGTCACCTCGACGGCGGTGCCCGCCGGCACCGTGATGGCGTAGCGGCCCGAGCAGTCGGGGGTGAACCCGGTGCAGGTGGTCTCCAGCAGGAGAGTGTCCCCGTCCACCGTCCAGCTCGCGTTCCCGTCACTCGCGGCGCCGCCGAGGTACTGGTCGAAACTGACCGTGTCGATGTCGGACTCGCGCAGTTCGACCGTGCTGCCGTCCGTCGCGATGGTGAGGTGGTTGCCGGTCAGCGCGAACTCGTGGCTGTCGGTGAGGGTCTCCTCACCCGTCTCCAACGAACAGCTGACCGAGACGAGGGCCGCGGTGAGCGCGATGGCCGTCGAAGGCGGAGCCGCTCTCCGATTCATCACCCGTTTCCTTTCGTCGTCGACTTTTCCTCCCCCACCGGCCCGGGAGGGGAACAAGGAATTAGCCTAGCGGCGCGGGCATGGGCGCGGAATCCGGGAAAACCCCGAAACGCGGGTAGAGCCTGCTGTAGTCGCGGGTATCCCGCCTCCTCTACCGTCCCGTCCGGTCCCGTCCCCGGGCTCGGTCGAACCGGTCGCGAGCCTGAGGGGGGAGGGACCGAGATACTGGCAGGTCAGAAGGTGTTCTGTCGTCTCGGGGTCGTGCGTCCGGCATCGGCCCGCTTCGGGGGCACGGCCCGGTGGCATGCCTTCGCCGGGGGCCTTCGCGTGTCCAGCGCCCGGGGCGATGACGAGAACGAGGAGCGGTGCCCCCAAAGCCCACCGGCAGAAACGCGGTTCCTGGAACTGGCGCACCACACTCTTTCCCAGGCGCCGGCTCGTACCCGGGAAAACGACGGGAGCGCCCTTCTCCCGGGCGGGATGTCATCACCGTCGACTCGATCGAGAGGAAACGAAGTCAAGTGACAAACGTGACCGAGGCGTTCGAGACCAGCCAGAGCGAACGGGGTCTGCCGTTCATCGTCCGTCCGGCCGGCGGGCCCATGACCCTCGCCGACGCCCTCGAGCACCGCGCCGCCCTCACCCGCGCGTTGCATGAGCACGGCGTGTTGGTGCTCCGCGGCTTCGACGCCGCGGACGTCACCGCGTTCGAGGGCTTCGTCAGCGAGTTCTCCGGCCCGCCACTGGGCTACACCGAGCGGTCCTCCCCGCGCAGCGTCGTCAAGGACCGCGTGTACACCTCGACCGACTACCCGGCGAGCCGGAAGATCTACCTGCACAGCGAGCAGTCCTACAACCTGCGGTTCCCTGGCCGGTTGCACTTCTTCGCCGTGGACGCCGCGGACACCGGGGGCGCCACGACGGTCGCCGACGCCCGTGGCGTCCTGCGTCGGCTCGATCCCCGTCTCGTGGAGCGGTTCCGCCAGCGCGGGTACATGTACGTGCGGAACTTCTACCAGGACGTCGGCCTGACGTGGCAGGAGGGCTTCCAGACCGACGACCGTTCGGTCGTCGACGACTACTGCGCCCGCAACGGGATCGAGACCGACTGGACCACGGGCAGTGAACTGCGTACGCGACAGGTGCGGTCCACCGTCGCCGTGCACCCCGAGACCGGGGACGAGGTGTGGTTCAACCACGCGACCTTCTTCCACGTCTCGACCTTGCCGGGCGGCGCCGGTGAGTACCTGCTGGAGGAGTACGGCGAGCAGGGCCTCCCGAACAACACCTACTACGGCGACGGCAGTCCCATCGAGGCGTCCGTGCTGGACGAACTGCGGGGGGCCTACGAGGCCGAGGAGGTCAACGAGGCCTGGCGGGTCGGGGACCTCATGGTCGTGGACAACCTCCTCGCGTGCCACGGCCGGCAGGCCTACACCGGCACGAGGAAGATCGTCGTGAGCATGGCGCTGCCCCGCTCGTGGGACGAGGTCACCCCCCGGGGGTGACCCCCGGGCCGGCCCCGGGTGGGAGGCAACCGTCCCGCCCGGGGCCGGGACCGCCGCTGCGCGCACCACCGCCACCTCACCGGGACAGGTATCCGGCCCTGGGGTGAACGGGACTCAAGGGCATACTGTCCGTGATCACTCGTATCACCGTCACCCGCGTCCGCAGTGGAGCACCGATGTCCGAGCGTCCCGTCCGAATCGTCCTCGCCGAGGACTCCCTGCTGATTCGGGAGGGGCTGACGGGACTGCTGACCCGCCTCGGTCACGAGGTGGTGGCGGCGGTGGAGAACGTCGAGGGTCTGGTGTCCGCCGTGGCCGCGCATCGACCCGACCTCGTCGTCACCGATGTGCGGATGCCTCCCGGCTTCTCGGACGAGGGACTGCGGGCCGCGGTCAGCCTACGCCGTGACCACCCGGAGTTGGCCGTCCTGGTGCTCTCCCAGTACGTCGCCACCGCCTACACCGTCGAACTGTTCGGCAACGGGGGCACCAGCACCGCGGGCCTGGGTTACCTGCTCAAGGACCGCATTGGTGAAGTCGGGGAGTTCGGGGACGCGATCGGCCGCGTCGCGGGCGGCGGCATGGTGATCGATCCCGAGGTGGTCCGGCAGATGATGTCCGACCGCCGGAAGCAGGAGTCCCTCGGCGCGCTGACGGCTCGGGAACGGGAGGTCCTCGGGTTGATGGCACGCGGTAGCACCAACAGCATGGTCTCCCGGCAACTCCACATCAGCGAGGCCGGCGTGGCCAAGCACGTCGGCAACATCTTCCACAAGCTCGGGCTCTCCTCCGACGACGGCCACCGCAGGGTGCTGGCGGTGCTGACATACCTGCGGGACGCCTGACACGCCCAGTCGGACGACGGTCTCGCGGTGGCCGTCTTTCGCGCACGCTTAACGACCTGGTGCCCCCGGTGGTGGGACGGGATGCTGATCACCGCGTCGCACGGTGCCGCGTCCACCGGCTCCCGCCCGTACCGCGCCTCCTCTCGGGTGGCGTGCCGACACACCCACCGGCCTCGCCTCCACCGGGAGGGGAAGCCCACGGGTGTCTCGCGGCGACGAGCGCGCGGCCAGAGAGACCGCCGTCGCTCTCCGAACCGACGGCACCGGCCAGAGAGCGTGTGGTGCCCAGCGTGGAGACGACCTTTCCGCAGACCCCACTGTCGCGAAACCGGTCCTACACCCTGCTGTGGACCAGCAGGACCCTCTCCGAGCTGGGTTTCCACACCACGTTGATCGCCCTTCCGCTGCTCGCCCTGGCGGTGACCGGGTCGCCGGCCGTCGCCGGGCTGCTCCAGTCGATCAACGCGGTGGCACAACTCGTCACCGGGCTCCCCGCCGGCGCCCTGGTCGACCGGTGGCCCCGCAAGGCGATCATGCTCGTGTGCGAGGCGGCCCGCGCCGTCGTGCTCACCACACTCGTCGTCGCCCTGGTCACGGACACTGTCACGGTGTGGCACCTGTTCGTGGTCACGGCGGTCGTCGGTGCCTGCGCGGCGGTCTTCGACCCCGCGGAGGAAGCCACTCTCCCGGCGATCGTGCCCGCCGCCCAGTTGCCGACGGCCATCGCCCTCAACACGGCGAGAAGCCACGTCGGACAGCTCAGCGGTACCTCCTTGGGCGGCATCCTGTTCGGCGTCCGCAAGGTCTTCCCCTTCCTGCTCGACGCCCTCACGCACCTGGTCGCATTCCTCCTGCTCCTCTTCGTCCGCGTACCGCCGAGAGACCCCGCGCCACGTCCGAAGGGGGGGCTGCTCGCGGAGGTCCGGGAGGGCGTGGCCTGGGTCCTGCGGCAGCGGTTCATCCGGACGATTTCGCTGTATGTGATCGGGTTGAACTTCCTGTTCCAGGTGCTGTACATCACGGCGATCGTCAGCCTCGGCCTGGTGGGAACCTCGTCCACCCAGATCGGGTTCATGGCGGCGATGTTCGGCGCCGGTGGTTTGCTCGGGGCGATGTGCGCCCCCTGGCTGTACCGGAAGCTGAACCACACGGTGGCCATCGCGGGAGTCTTCTGGGCGCTGGCGGCCCTCACCCCGTTCATGGCGTTTCAGGACAACGGCTACCTGATGGGAGGCCTGCTGGCGGGGATGGCCTTCCTCGCGCCGACCGCGAACACCATCGTGGGCACCTATCAGCTCCTCCTGACCCCGGACGAGTTCCGCGGTCGGATGAGCAGCGTGATGAACCTGTGCGGCGGGCTGTCGGTCGCCGGCGGCGCCGGTCTCGCCGGCCTGCTGCTCGAGTGGGTGCCCTCGGCCTGGGTCTTCACCGGATGCGCCGTGGCGCTGGCGGCACTGGCCATCGCCGTCACGAGTAGCGGGATCCTGCGGCGGCTGCCAGGAGCGGGGAGCACGGGGGAGGCCGAGGGACAGCGGAAGGTGCCCTCCTGAGCGAGGGGGAGCGCCCCGGCGCCCACGTGGTCCGCCCGGTCGGCCGGGCTTCAACGGAATCCGAGGGCCTCCCCGCCACCGTGCCGCCGGACGTTCCCACGAGGACGACACCAGGTGGACGCGTTCGGGCGGCGGCACGCCCGCCGCCGGAGCATCGGGAGGACACCGCCGTTCCCTACGGCGAGTCCCGGTACCGGCCCGGCCGGCCCGCGTCAGTCCGGCGCGGGACCACCTTGCCGGCGGCGGACGGCACCACCAGGGGCCCGCACCAGCGCGCCGTTGCTCCAGCGGTCGTCATCGTCCCCGACCGGGTCATCGGTGGCAGGGGTGAGCCGGGGCGCCCTGGTCGACGGGTGGCGGTGGGAACGTCATCGCTGGGGAAACAGCTCCGCCGGGTCCAACCGCGGCGGCGCCCGGGAGCGACTGCCATCCCCAGGTCGGAGTTCGGCGGGAGATTCCGGTGCCGGGGGAATTCGGTTCCTTGGCCCTTCGCTCGTACCGCCGGGAGCACGCGACTGTGGCGAACAACGGTGGCTGACGGAAGGAACCAGCGAATCCCGGTGACGGCCCGGGAAATTCGGTGCCGGAGCGGCGCTGGAATAGTCCGTTCAGGTGGTCCCGGTCGGCCGTCGGGAGAAGTGCTGGGAACCCCCGCGACGACCGTTCGTACGTTCGTGTGAGAGCGCCGCCCCTGGGCCACGGTGTTCGCCCAGCGCTCGCCGGACGGCGGTGCCAGCGGGCCAGGGTTGGCCATTCACCCATCTGGCAGGCCATCCTGAACGGGACCCGGATGCGGTATCGGCTCGTCCCTCGAACCTGATGTTCCGCTCGTCGCTCGAGTCGGAATTCCGGTCAGCGGGGAAAGGAATGGGTATGCGCGCGCTGGTTCGCGTCACCGGAGGTAGAGTAAATGTTACCCAGTGTTGGGGATCTGGCACCGTGTTCGCCGGCGGCCACGCCGAATACCGTGGCGCAATAGGTGGCGGGCAATAGTCCAGTCGCGTCGTCGCAGGGGCGTCGCCAGGGGGGAATGGAGCGGGGTTGGCGAGGTGGGAGGGCGTGTGGCCAGTAAACTGAGCAACGGCGGAGATCTGCCGGGCTACGCACTGGAAATGGATGGTGTCACCAAGATCTACCCGGGCCCGGCTGGTGTGACCCGCGCTCTGGACGGGATCACTCTCGGCCTCGCCCGAAGCACCTTCAGCGCGCTGCTGGGTCCGAGGGGGGCCGGCAAGAGCAGTCTGTTGCGCTGTGCGTCCGGCATGGACCAGCCCACTCTCGGATCGGTCTGGAGGCCAGCCGGGTCCTCCTGCTCGGTCACCACCGCGCTGCCCGGTGCTCTCCCGGACACGGCGTTCACGTTGTCGGCCGGGGACGGAGCATCCGGAGTGCGGGCCTCCTGCTCCCGGCGGGACGCCGGCCTGGAGATCGTCCTGCCTCCCGCCCGACGGGGCTTCGGCGACTCGTCCACTAACGGGATGCGCTTCGAGGCCGTACCGGACCTCGTCCTCGCCGACGAACCCAACAGCTGGATGCCCGAGTCGGACGTGCCTCGGCTCCTCACCGGGTTGCGCCGTCTCGCGGACCTGCACGGCCGCACCGTCCTGGTGGCGACCTCCCGACCCGCTGTCGCCGCCCGGGCGGACCTGGCCTTCATGTTGAGTCGGGGGTGCCTGGTGGACGCGATGTTCGCGCCGACCCCGGAGGCGCTGGAGCGGTGGGTCAGCCACGCGTGATGTCGGGAGGTGCTCAGGCAGTGGTCGCCGGGGTGTGCCCGCCTCACCCGAGTTCGGTCCGCACGTCACACTGCTCGTTGATCCGGTACTCTCGCCCACTTCGCACGGCCAGACCGAGCGGGGTCAGGCTGTGCAGCGCGGTGTTCGTCTGGCGGTAGGTGGTGATCATCCCGGCCTCCCGCAGGATCGCGGTGTGTTGGCTGGCGGCCGCGGCCGAGATCCCGATCCGCCGGCTCAGCTCGCTGGTCGTCCGGCTCTCGGAGAGGGCGATCAGGATGGCTGCCCTGGTGCGGCCAACCAGCGCCGCCAATGATCGTTCTCCGCCCTCCATTGTCGGGGTCAGCGCGGAGGGAACCGCCCACTCCACTGGAGCGGGGTACGCGAGCACCAACGGCCCGCCGGGTTTCGTCGGCGGCACGAGCACCGTCGAACGGCCTGCGAGGAACACCGACGGCGCCAGGGTGATACCGCGTCCGCCCAGCATGATCTTCTCCTTCCTGATGCCGGGGATCTCCAACACGGGCGCCGTCCACCGCACATCCCGGTGCAACGTGCCCAACAGCCGTTCCACGCCCTCGTTGATCACCATGTGCGCGCGTGAGTTCGTTTCGGTCTCCGCCAGGGCGGCGACCCTCGGCCAGTACGGCGCCACCGCCGTCTCATGGAACTCGCGGAGGCCCTCCGAGAGCTGCTGGCGCCGGGAGGACGCCCCTCGGCTCCTGACCAGCACCAGTAGATCGGGCACCGGGCGCACTGATCGGGCGAGCGCGACAAGGGCGCTGCTCCGAGCACGCAGATTCCGGAGGGTCCGGTCGCGCCATCCGCCGAACGCCGCGTCCGGGCGGTGATCGGCCACGGCGGCGAGCGCGAACAGCGATTCCAGGAGCGGGTCCGGCCGAGCCAGTACCGTCACCCTGGTCAGATCAGTTCCGTCGAAGTGAATGCTCCGCATGGTCCCCCCTTGCCCCGAGTGGGCTCGCCGTCGTTTCCGTCGAATCGGGTTCGCCTGTCCTCGTGGTCGCCGTCGGTCCAGTCGGGTTTCGGTCTTCGTTGTCCAGGGCAGCCCGAGGTGAAGCGCGGCCCTGGCAAACCGTCAGGCCGACCGAGGGTGTGAAACGGAAAAGGTCCGCGGATGACCAACCCACGTCCGGCCGCGTGCAGCCTATACCCGGAGCTGAACATCAAAGGTGAGAACTAATGCTCGGGTTGGCCGGGGCGGGCGGGTGCTGAACCAGGACCCGTAGCCTGGAAGGCGGAGATGACGTTCAGCTTCTCCGCTGATCCGAGTACTGCTATTGGCACAGTCACGAGCGAGGGGAGTACCGGCGCGTGGTGAGGACGGACCAGCACGTCATGGCAAGTGCACTGCGACGCTTGCTCCTCGCGATTTAGGGTGGGCTTAAGGCCGTGTCCAGTCTGGTGTGGAGCACGATGTATCGACCAGGTCCGACGTTCACCCTCCGGGTTACGCCGCCGCGGAAACAGGGTGTTGTCGGGAGGTGCCCGAGCCACATTGATTCTACTGGAATAGGGGGGAGCCAATGGCATTGGCGTGGTCGCGTCGTTCGAATGGCGGCGACGATTCGACGGGGCCTCCTCGCGCGCCCGGTCCGTGGGCCGAATGACGCCGACTAGCTGACGAGCACGACGAGTGCCGCGCCCGCCGCCACGTAGGGGCCGGGCCGGCGGCGCGGCGGCGGTCCTCGGCGCCCGCTCCGGCGCGCGAGGCCAGCGGCCCGGACCCGCTCGGTCACCAGGCCGGGGGCTCCGCTGCGGGATCGACGGTTCGGTCATCCTCCGTGCTCGGCCAGCCCGTCAGGTGGGGGATCGGAGGAACTGGGTTCAGGTTGGCGTGGTCGCCGACGTCCCATCACGAGCGGGCTCACGGCCCGGATCCCGTGCCGGTGGTATCAGGATCGGCGCAGGACGTCGGCGAGCCTGGTCATGCCGGTCACGATTGCATCGGTGGTGTTGGCGGTGAAGGACAGCCGCATCGTCTCCGGCGCGGTGGCGGTCACGTGGAAGGGCTGGCCTGGTACGAATGCCACCTTCTCGGCGAGCGCGTCGGGGAGGAGTCGTCCGGCGTCCACGCCCTCGGGGAGGCGAGCCCAGATGAACATGCCGCCTTCGGGGCGCGTCCAGGCGCTGCCGTCGGGCAGGGTCGTGGGAAGTGCCCCCAGCATGGCGTCCCTGCGGTCGCGGAACGCGACGCGGAGCCGTGTGACCTGCGCGTCCAATGCGCCCGTGCTCAGGTAGTGCGCGGCGGCGGCCTGGTCCACCGTCGAGGTCTGGAGGTCCAGGGACTGTTTGACGACGACGAGTGACGGCAGCAGCGAGGCGGGAGCGCGCACCCATCCGATCCGCAGACCAGGGGCGCCGATCTTGGAGAAACTGCCGAGGTAGAGGGTGTGCTGCTCGGCGGCGGGGTGGGCCGCGAGTGGGTCGAGGTCGGAGCCCGCGTAGCGGAGCTCGGCGTACGGCTCATCCTCGACGATCCAGAACCCGTGCCTCCTGGCGATCTCGACTACCTCCCGGCGGCGTCTGGCGGGCAGCGTCCGTCCTGTGGGATTGGCGAAGGTCGGGACGAGGTACAGCATCGTCGGCCCCTCCCGGCCCGCGACGGCGGCGAGCGCATCAGGAAGGATGCCCTGCTCGTCACCAGGAACTGGGACGACCTTCGCTCCCGTGAGGTGGAAGCACTGGAGTGCGGCGAGATAGGTCGGTTCCTCGACGAGGACCACCGCCCGGGTGTCCAGCAGCGTCGTCGCGACCAGCGTCAACGCCTGTTGGGAGCCCGTCGTGATCAGCAGCGAACGCCCGGTGGTGGCCAGACCTCGACCGCTGAGGCGCTCCGCGACGAGCTCGCGCAGGGCCGCGTTCCCCTCCGTCGAGGAGTACTGGAGGTTTCGGCCGGCGTCATCGCCCGACAACGCGGTGTCGAAAGCCGCGCGAATACCCGGCACGTCCAGGAGTGCCGGGTCGGGAAATCCACCCGCGAACGAGATGACGTCGGGTCGGTCCGCGAGTTCGAGGAGATCCCGCACCGGTGAAGTGGCCATGGATGCCGCGTGGATGGGCGGGGGCGGCGCTTTCACTATTCGCTCCACGGCGGCGGGGGCCACCGCTCCCTTTCCGTTCCACATCGCTCGACACTAACAGACCCGACGCTCCGGTAAATCGGTTCACCGCATTGCTCACCTGCGGGTACATCCTCGTTTCAACACGATTTCAACCCCAGTCCATACCGTCGCATGTACGTTGCGTCGACACGTCGCACACGAGTCGCGCAACGCCGTGAATGGAGCACTGTTCACCGATGTCCAACCCTTTCGAGAACGACGACTGGTCCTACCTGGTTCTGGTGAACGAGGAGGAGCAGTACTCCCTGTGGCCGGAACCCATCGAGGTGCCGGCGGGCTGGACCGTGGTGCACGGCCCTGGCACCCGGGATGAGATGACCGAGTTCATCGAGCGTTCCTGGCAGGACATGAGGCCGAAAAGCCTGCGGGACGCCATGGCCGAGGGCGCCGGGTGAGGCAGACCGGGTGAGGGCGGTTCCTGGCCGCCGCGGCTTCCCGCGCGGTGGCCGCGACGATCCCGACCGGTGTCGCGCTCCGTGGCGGCGCCTGGTCGACGGGACGCGGCCGGGGCGGAACCGGAGGTGGTTCCGGAGGTGGTTCCGGAGGGAGGCGCGACGCGAGACCGACCAGGTCGTTCCTTTCCGCGGGTTCCGGTGACGAACCGCCCTGGATGACCGAACGCCGCGGCCGAATTCGAGGTGTTCGGACTCGTTTCCCGGTCCACCACTCGACTGGGCCGTGTTCCGCGCGACCACTGGTCGCACCGTTGTCCGGACATTTCACCCACACCACCCCTTTCGGTATTGCGGGGGCGGGTCCGTCACCAGGCTTGAATGCGGACTCCCGTTCACGGAAGTGGACTCCACCTCGGGACCGAACGCGCCCCCTGATCCTTCCGATGAACATGCCGGAGCACCACGGAAGTGCGTTGTTCCGACCCTGGATCCGCCCGAGACCCGGGTGCCACAGGCGCACCGGGCGCGACAGGTCGCCAGTGGCGATCGACGGTTTCGGTTGGCGCCTTGGCGGGCTGCCGACCGAGCGTCGACGAGGACCGGTGCCGTCACGTTCTCGCCGGCCCCACCCCGTGCTCCACGGCTTGGTGTCCTCGCGGCCGAGCCGACCCAGAAGTGACGTAGGAGGCAACGCAAGTGTCCGAGGTTCGGTACGTCAGGCAGCCCATCAGCGTTGGGCAGCGCGGGATCTGGCTGAGCCACCGGGTTGCCCCGTCGAACCCTCGCTTCGTGGTCGGCACGGTGGTGGACCTCGTCGGTCCGCTCGACGTCTCCGCGTTGGAGCGGAGCGTCGCCCGGGCCGTCGAGGACGCGGAGGCGGCCCGCTCGCGGTTCGACGTCGACGGTGACGAGGTGTGGCAGGTCATCACTCCTCGGGGGAAGGACGTCCTGCGGGTACGGGACTTCTCCCGAGCGGACGACCCTCGGGCGAGGGCGGACTCCTGGGTGCGGGCCAACATGCGGGAGCCGCGTGACCCCGCGGCCGACGGCCTGGTGACGCACACCCTGGTACGACTGTCCGACGACTCCCACCTGCTTCACCTGGCCGCCCACCACCTGGTGATGGATGACGCCGGGCTCGGGGCTCACCTGGCCCGGATCGCTCGCGTGTACGGCGCGTTCGTCGGCGGCGAGGAGCCACCGGCGGTGGACACGGTGCCCCTGGCGGAGATCAACGCCTCGGCGACCGCGTACCTGGCCTCTGCCGACTACCACAGGGACCGGGAGTACTGGCGCACATCCCTCGCTGGCCTCACAGGTCCGACGTCGCTGGCCGGGTTGGTGCCCGCGCCCGCCGCCCCGGAGCGGGGCGCCGCCCGACCGCTCGACGCCGACCAGGCGTGGCAGTTGCGCGCGCTGTCCGAAGCGGAGGGGATCTCCGTGCGGGCGCTGCTGGTGGCCGCCGTGGTCTCCTACGTCTACCGCCTGACGGGCAACCGGGACGTCGTGCTGTCGGTTCCGCTGCCGTGCAGGGAGGACCCCGCCGTCGCGCGCACCCCGGCCATGGTGGCCAACGAACTGCCGTTACGTGTCGTGGTGTCACCGGAGACCACGTTCACCGGGCTCGCCCGGAGGGTGGCGGCCGCGCTGGAGGAGGTCACACGACACGGGCGTTTCCCGTTGGAGCACCTGCACCAGGAAATGGGCCTGGGTGGGAGTGGGTCGTCGCTGACGGGCGTGGCGGTGAACCTCGTTCCCGCCGCGACACCGAGGTTCGCGGGCCTGACCGCGGTGGGGAGTCCGCTGTCGTCCGGGCCGGTGCGGGAGCTGGAGATCAGCATCGAGACAGCCGAGGTCAGCACCGGCGGTGAACCGGTCGTGGTGTTCTCCGGGAACCCCGACGTGCACGGCGCCGACGAGGTCGAGGAGCACCACGAGCGGTGGACCCAGGCCCTGGCCGTCCTGACGGCCGCGCCGTCCGCGCGGATCGACGCGCTCGCGTCGGTCCTGCGTTTCCGGCCGCCGGCGCGGCACGAGGACGGGATCGCCGGGGAGTGGGCTCATGACGCTGCGACCGTGCCAGACGTGTTCGCCTCGCTGGTGCGCCGCACTCCGACCGCCGGTGCGGTGACCTTCGAGGGCCGCACCCTCACGTACGCCGAGCTCGACGCGAGGGCCAACCGCCTCGCCCGGTTGCTGACGGAGCGCGGCTGCGGTGTGGGCGAGCCCGTGGCCGTCCTCCTCCCCCGTTCGCTGGACCTGATCGTCGCGGTGCTGGCCGTGGTGAAGGCTGGCGGCGCCTACCTCCCGCTCGAACCATCCCAGCCCACCGCGCGGATCCGACGTGTCCTGGCCAGCGCATCCCCCGCTCTTGTCATCACTGACAGGCCGGCCCCGGGGCTCCCGGTGGACGTGCTCGCCCTCGGCACACCGGAGACCGCGTCGGCGTTGGCCACGCGGGCCGACACCGAACCGAGTCCCGCCGGTCTCACCGACCGCCACCCCGTGTACGTGATCCACACCTCGGGATCGACGGGGGAACCGAAGGGGGTGGTGGTCGAGCACCGCAATCTCGTGGCGTTGTGCCGCGCGGTCCGGGACGGGCACGGTGTCCTCGAAGACGACGTCTGGTCCCTGTTCCACTCCCCCGCCTTCGACTTCTCCGTCTTCGAGATCTGGGGTGCCCTGTTGAGCGGGGGACGCCTGGTCGTGGTCCCGGATGAGGTGACCCAGTCGGCACCGCGGTTCCGGGACCTGCTGGTCGCCGAGGGCGTGACCGTGTTGGCGCAGACACCCTCGGCGTTGGACCGGCTCGTCAGGCAGGAGGAGCAGGCTTCGGTGCTGCGGGAAGCGTCCTCGTTGCGACAGGTGATCGCCTGCGGAGAAGCGCTCCCCGTCGAGTTGGCCGCGCGGTTCGCCGAGCAGGTGGACGCGCCGTTGTTCAACCTGTACGGACCGACGGAGACGACCGTCATGGTGACGGGCCGCCGCGCCGACGGCGAAGGCGGTGTCGGCGGCCTGGTACCGATCGGCACCGCCCTCGACGGGGTCCAGGTGTACGTGCTGGACGACCACCTGCGGCGGACGCCCACCGGTGTCGTGGGCGAGTTGTACGTGGCGGGCGCACACGTCGCTCGGGGATACATCCACCGTCCTGGGCTGACCGCGTCGCGGTTCATCGCCGACCCGTTCGACTCCGGGCGACGGATGTACCGGACCGGTGACCTCGCCCGGTGGAACACCGTCGGCGAGTTGGAGTTCGTCGGACGCGCGGACGAGCAGGTGAAGCTGCGCGGTCACCGCATCGAACCCGCGGAGGTCGAGGCCGCACTGCTCGCCCAGCCCTGGGTGCGCCAGGCCGTCGTCGTCGCGCGGGAGGACCGGCGTGGGGACCCGCGCCTGGTGGGGTACGTGGTACCGGCCCAGGACGTGGCGGGAGGCGTTTCCGAGGACGACACCGTCGACCGGTGGCGGCAGGCGTTCGACGCGCTTCCCGCTCGGTCGTCCTCGGCGGCCTTCGGCGAGGACTTCACCGGGTGGGACAGCACCTACACCCGGCGGGCCATCCCGCTGACCGAGATGCGCGAGTGGCGCGCCGCCGCGGTGGCCCGCGTTCGGGAGGGCGCGCCGCGCCGAGTCCTGGAGATCGGGGTGGGATCGGGCCTGCTGTTGTCCGAGCTGGCGGATACCTGTGAGGAGTACTGGGGAACCGACCTGTCCCAGGAGGTGATCGACCAGCTCGAGGAGCGGGTCGTCCGGGCCGGACTGGCGGGCCGGGTTCAGCTGCGGTGTCGTCCCGCCCATGATCTCGGCGGTCTGCCGACCGACCACTTCGACACGGTCGTCCTCAACTCGGTCGTGCAGTACTTCCCTGGTACGGGGTACCTGGACCGGGTGCTGGATTCGGTGCTGGACCTGGTGGTGCCGGGCGGCCGCATCGTGATCGGGGACGTGCGCAACGCGTCGACTCTCCACGCCCTCCACACCGCCGTCGAACGGGCCCAGGGGCGGGGCGGGCCGGGTCTGCCGGTCGGTGCCGCGCGGGCCGCGATGCTCGAGAAGGAACTCGTGCTCGCACCGGGCTGGTTCACGGCCTTCGCCGACCGTGACGGACGAATCGGTGCCGTCGACATCCGCCTGAAGCGGGGTGCGCACCACAACGAGCTGACCCGGCACCGCTACGAGGTGGTGCTGCACAAGGCTGGAGTGGAGGCGCTGCGGCTGGAGACGGCAACTCGTCTGGAGTGGGGGGTGGACCTGGCTGGTTGGGAGGACCTGCCCACCGCGCCGGAGGCCCCGGTTCGGGTGGCTGGAGTCCCGAACGCCCGGCTGCGTGGCGAGTCCGAGGATCCCGGCGACGACGCGATCGACCCGGAGGACGTGGCACGCTGGGCCGCCGAGCGCGGTCTTCGCGCGCTGCTGACGTGGTCGGAGTCGGATGCGTTCCACTTCGACGCGGTCCTGGTCCCCGACTCCGACGACCACCGCCCGGTGGCGGGCCTCTGCCTCGCGGGTGATGCCACCACGAGCGATCCCACCTGGGCGGAGGCCGTGCGTCGGCACGTGGACTCGACGAGGACCGCGCTGGCCGAGACGCTGCCGGCGTACATGGTGCCCGCCGTCATCGTGGCGGTCCCGGCCATTCCGTTGAACGCGAACGTGAAGGTGGACCGCGCCGCGCTGCCCGCGCCGGCGTTCGGCTCGAGCGGGGGGCAGGCTCCCCGCACGCCGCACGAACGGCTCCTGTGCGACCTCTTCGCGGAGGTGACCGGAGCACCTGACGTGGCCGTCGGCGACGACTTCTTCGCGCTGGGCGGGCATTCCCTGCTCGCGACACGGCTGGTGAACCGGATTCGTGCCCTCCTCGACAGGGAGGTCCCGATCGCGGCGCTGTTCGACCGTCCCACGGTCCGCGAGTTGGCCGAGTTGATCGCGGGTGGTGGGAGGGCGCGGCCCGCGCTGGTCCCGATGCCCCGCCCGGACCGGGTGCCGATGTCGTTCGCGCAACGGCGGATGTGGTTCCTGCACGAGCTGCGGAACCAGTCACCCAGCTACAACATGCCGTTGGCACTGCGGTTGACCGGTGACCTCGACGCGGACGCGATGCGCGACGCGCTGGGGGACGTGGTCGCTCGTCACGAAGCGCTGCGCACCGTGTTCGCGGTCGACGACGGCGGCCCGAGCCAGCTCGTGCTGGCCGCGTCCGAGGTCGCTCCCCCGTGGGCGGTACTCGAGGTGGAGGAGCCGGAGCTGCCGGAAAGGGTCGCCGAAGCGGCTCGCCGGAGCTTCGACCTGTCCGCGGAACCACCGGTACGCGCCGTGCTCTTCCGGGTCAGCGCCACGGACCACCTGCTGTTGTTGTCGCTGCACCACATCGCTGGTGACGGCTGGTCGATGGGACCGCTGGCCCGCGATCTCTCAGTCGCCTACGCGGCCCGCCGAGCCGGCGTCGAGCCGGCGTGGGAACCGCTTCCGGTGCAGTACGCGGACTACACGCTCTGGCAGCGCGAGTTGCTCGGTGAGCGGTCCGATCCGGACAGCCTGGCCGCTCGGCAGCTGGAGTACTGGACGGATCAGCTGGCGGATCTACCGGAGCTGGTGAGCGTCCCCGCCGACCGGCCGAGGCCCGCCGTGGCCCTCGGTCGGGGTGGGCAGGTCGGCACCCTGTTGCCCGCCGAGCTCCACCGCGCGCTGGCACGATTGGCGCGGGATACCGGCGCGACCGTCAGCATGGTGTCGCAGGCCGCCACGGCGGCCCTGCTGAGCAGGCTTGGGGCCGGTGCGGACGTGCCGCTGGGCGTGCCGGTCGCCGGTCGCACGGATCAGGCGCTCGACGACGTGGTCGGCTTCTTCGTCAACACCCTGGTGCTGCGGGTGGACACCGGGGGCGACCCGTCCTTCGCGACGCTCGTCGACCGTGTGCGGCGAACCGCACTGGCCGCCCACGCTCACCAGGACGTGCCGTTCGAGCACGTCGTCGACGCGATCAACCCGCGGCGGTCCCGGTCGCGCAACCCGTTGTTCCAGGTCGCCGTCGTGTCGCAGAACCTGCCGGGTGCGGGTTTCGACCTGGCGGGGGTGACGACGGAGGCCCGGTGGGTGGGGACGGACACGTCACGCACCGACCTGGCGTTGAACTTGACCGAGCGATACGACTCCTACGGGGAGCCCTCGGGAATCGACGTCATCGCGGAGTACGACACCGACCTGTTCGACGAACACACCGTCCGGGCCCTGCTCGACAGGTGGGAACGGCTGCTGCGGGAGGTGTCGGCGCGCCCCGACCGTCCGGTCGGCGGCGTCGACCTGCTCGACGCGGCGGAACGGGAACTGGTGCTGGTCGAGTGGAACGAGCGCGGTCCGGTGCCGGCTCCGGTGTCCCTGCCCGACCTGTTCGCGGCACGGGTGGCCCGGGACGCCAATGCCCTGGCGGTGGTGGCTGATGATGTGGAGCTGTCCTACGGTGAGCTGGACGCGCGAGCCAACCGGCTGGCGCACTGGCTGGTAGACAAGGGCGCGGCTCCGGAGACCGTGATCGGTGTCCGGATGTCGAAGTCCCGCGACTCGGTCGTGGCCACGCTGGCGGTCATGAAGACGGGCGCGGCCTACCTGCCGCTGGACCCGAACTACCCGGCCGAACGACTCGGGTTCATGCTGGCTGACGCCCGGCCCTTGCTGGTCCTCGACGAGGACTCCGTGCGTCAGAACCTCGATGGATGGCCGTCGGACGCCCCCGAGCGGGTGGTGCGTCCCGACGGCTCCGCCTACGTCATCTACACGTCGGGCTCGGCGGGCAGGGCCAAGGGCGTCGTCGTGACCCACCGGGGTCTGGCGGCGTTGGCGGCGGCCCAGATCAGCCGGTTCGCGATCGACGAGGGCAGTCGTGTCCTCCAGTTCACCTCGATGAGCTTCGACGTGTCAGTGGCTGACCTGTGCATGGCACTGGCGGCGGGTGCGACGCTCGTGCTGCCGGGACAGGACCGCCTGGTGGGCGGAGCCCTGCTGGACGTCCTCCTCCGCCACCGGGTCACGCACGTCCAGCTGCCGATGTCCGTGCTGCAGACCATCCCCACCGACAGCCCTGGTTCCGACCTTCCTGACCTCGTGACCGCCGTCGTCGGCGGCGAGGTGTCCTCGTCCGAGGGGGTGGCCCGCTGGTCGGCGTCCCACCGCCTGGTGAACGCCTACGGTCCGACCGAGACCACGGTGTGCGCGACGATCAGCGACCCGTTGGACGGGACCGAGGCACCCATCGGGACCCCTATCGCCGGTACGCGCGTGTACGTGCTCGACGACCGGCTCCGGCCCGTGCCCGTGGGCGCGGCCGGAGAGCTGTACGTCGCGGGTGAGGGCGTGGCCAGAGGCTACCTGGGGATGCCCACGCTCACCGCTGAGCGGTTCGTGGCAGACCCGTTCGGGTCTGCCGGTTCGAGGATGTACCGCACGGGTGACCTGGTCAGGTGGTCGTCGGAGGGCCTGCTGCACTTCGTGGGACGCGCCGACGAGCAGGTCAAGGTCCGCGGCTTCCGAGTGGAACCGGGCGAGGTGGAGGCCGTGCTGCGGCAGCAGCCGGCCGTGGCCGACGCGGTGGTCGTGGCCCGGGAGGAACGGCCGGGCGACCGACGTCTGGTCGGGTACGTGGTCCCAGCCGGGGACGACCACGACCATGCCGCGCTGTTGGGGGCGCTGGCCCGGCGGCTGCCGGACTACCTGGTCCCGTCCGCTCTCGTGACCGTCCCCGAGATCCCGGTGACACCGAACGGCAAGGTCGACCGCAGGGCGCTACCGGCGCCCCGCTACGGCTTCGCGACGACCGGTCGGGCGCCCCGCACCCCGCACGAGGAAATCCTGTGCGGCCTGTTCGCCCAGGTGCTGGGGGTCGAGGCTGTCGACGCCGGCGCGGACTTCTTCGCGATGGGAGGTCATTCCCTGCTCGCCACCCGGCTGGTGGCGGAGGTCCAGCGGGTGTTCGCGGTGGACCTGCCCGTTGGGGAGCTGTTCGACGCTCCCACCGTGGCCCTCCTCTCCGCGCGGCTCACCCGCGGCGGTGCCGCACGGGTACCGCTGACGGCGACGGAGAGACCACGGCTCGTCCCGCTGTCCTTCGCTCAGCAACGGCTGTGGTTCCTGCACGAACTCGACGGTGCGTCCGCCACCTACACCGTCCCGTTCGCGTTGGAGTTCTCCGGGGACGTCGACACCGACGCCCTGCACGCCGCGGTACTCGACGTGGTCGACCGGCACGAAGCGCTGCGCACGACCTTCACCGAGGTGGACGGGACACGGTGGCAGCAGGTCCGGGACACCTCGGACCTGCCCTCGGCACCCCGCGAGCACCTGGTGAGCGAGGAGCGGCTCGAACCGCTGTTGCGGGAGCTGGCGTCGGAGACCTTCGACCTCGCCGAGGAGATCCCCCTCCGGTGGTGGGTGGTGCGTACCGACGGCGGGGCGTGCCTCCTGGTGCTGTTGGCGCACCACATCGCGGTGGATGGCTGGTCGATGCGGCCGCTGACCCGCGACATCGCCTCCGCCTACGTGGCGCGCCGCGGCGGCGGGACCCCCGAGTGGGAACCGTTGCCCGTCCAGTACGCGGACTTCACGGTCTGGCAACGCGGCGTGCTTGGCTCCGGGACGTCCCCGGGGAGCGCCGCGTCAGACCAACTGGCGTACTGGCGGGACGCGCTGGCCGGGGTTCCCGAGGAAATTCCCCTGCCCGCTGACCGACCCCGCCCAGCGGCTCCCTCCAACGGCGGAGGACGAGTGCTGTTCGAGGTCCCCTCTGAGCTCAGCACCCGGCTGGCCGCCCTCGCTCGCGATGCGGGCGCCACGATGCACATGCTCGCCCACGCGGCCGTCGCGATGCTGTTGTCCCGGCTCGGCGCCGGCACCGACATCCCGTTGGGCGCCCCCGTCGCCGGGAGGACGGACCACGCGGTGGAGGACCTGGTCGGGTTCTTCGTGAACTCCGTGGTGTTGCGGGCTGACCTGACCGGCGACCCAAGCTTCACCGAGGTCCTCGGTCGGACGCGGGCCACCGCGCTCGCCGCCTACCGGAACCAGGACGTCCCCTTCGACTGGGTGGTCGACGAGGTCAACCCGGCCCGCTCAACCGCGCGACACCCGCTGTTCCAGGTGATGGTGGAATTCGACCCCGCTGACCAGTACCAGCTCGCCGGGGCGTTCGACGCGGTCGCGGGGTTGGGCGTCACCGCCCGCACCATCGACACCGGCATGGTTCCCTTCGACCTGTCCGTGGTGTTCGCCCAGGATGGGGGCGGGCGGCTGACCTACGCCGTCGAGTACGCGTCGGACCGGTTCGACCGAGCGACCGCCGAACGTCTCGGCCTTCGGCTGCTCCGGTTGCTGCACACGGTCGCGGAGCGGCCGGATCTCCCGTTGAGCGGTGTCGACCTGCTGGATCCGGGCGAGCTGCGCCGGATGCTGGTCGAGTGGAACGACACCGCCACCCAGGTCGAACCGGTCAGCGTCATCGACCTGTTCCACCGCCAGGTGGCCCGCGGGCCGAACTCCGTCGCCGCGGTGCGCGGGAGCGAGTCGCTCACCTACGCCGAACTCGATCGCAGGGCCAACCGCCTGGCTGGACTGCTGGTGGAGGCGGGGGTGGCACCGGGAGCGCGGGTGGCGATCCTGCAGGAACGCTCACTCGACCTGTTGGTGTCGACGGTGGCCGTGCTCAAGGCCGGTGCCGCCTACGTCCCGTTGGACCCGACGCAGCCCGAGGCGAGGTCGCGGTGGACCGCGGAGGACGCCGACGTCGTGCTGCTGCTCACCGACCGTGCTTCGACCGCCGTGGCGCCGGCCGGCATCGGTACCGTGCGGATCACCGACGAGGGGGTGACGGACGGGTACCCGGACATCCGGCCTGAGGTCACCACCCACCCCGAACAGGCGGTGTACGTCATGTACACCTCGGGGTCGACGGGAACCCCGAAGGGCGTGCTCAACACGCACCGCAACGTCGTGCACCTGGCGACCAACTCGTACTGGGGCCGGGGGAACCACGACGCGGTGCTGATGCACTCCCCGTTCGCGTTCGACGCGTCGACCTTCGAGATCTGGGTTCCGCTGCTCACCGGCGGCACCGTGGTCGTCGCCTCCCCCGGCAGGCTCGGCGCCGCCGAGTTCGCTGACGCGATCACCGAGGGCGGCGTGACCGGACTGTTCGTCAGCGCGGGTCTGTTCCGCACGCTGGCCGACGAGGACCCGGGGTGCTTCGCCGGGGTCCGGGAACTGTGGGCGGGCGGTGACGTGGTGTCCCAGGCGGCGGTGAGCCGCGTCCTGGAGGCCTGCCAGGGGATCGTCGTCGCCAACGAGTACGGGCCGACGGAGACCACGGTGTTCTCGTCGGTGAATCCGATGTCCCGAGGTGACGAGGTCCCCTCGACGGTCCCCATCGGACGACCGTTGTGGAACACGGGGCTGTACGTGCTGGACGAACGGTTGCGGCCGGTACCGCCCGGGGTCACCGGGGAGCTGTACATCGCCGGGGCTGGTGTCGCACGCGGGTACTGGCGACGTGCCGGGCTCACCGCCGCGAGGTTCCTCGCCTGTCCGTTCGGTTCCCCGGGCGACCGCATGTACCGGACGGGAGACCTGGTGCGGTGGACCGAGTCAGGTGAGCTGGTCTTCCTCGGCAGGATCGACGAACAGGTCAAGATCCGCGGTTTCCGCATCGAACCGGGTGAGGTCGAGTCGCTGCTGGTCGCGGAACCCGGTGTCGCCGAGGCGGCGGTCACCGTGCGGGAGGAGCCGCCGGGTGACAGGCACCTCGTCGCCTACGTCGTCCCGGACGGCACGGGACCGTGCGAGCCGGACGTGTTGCGATCCGCGCTGGCCAGGGTCGCGCCGGACTACCTGGTCCCGTCAGTGGTGGTGGTCCTACGGGAGTTGCCGCTGACCCGGAACGGGAAACTGGACCGCGCCGCGCTGCCCGCTCCGGACCGAGGTGTCCCGACACGGGGTGCGGCACCGGCGGGAACCCCTCGTGAACGAGCGCTCTGCGAGTTGTTCGGCCAGGTCCTCGGGGTCAGCGACGTGGGCGTGGACGACAACTTCTTCGCGATCGGTGGTCATTCGCTGATGGCGGCCCGCTTGGCCAGCAGGGTCCGGGCCGAACTCGGGGTCGAACTGCGAATTCGGGTGATCTTCGACTTCCCCACCCCTGCCGGCATCGCCGCGCGGCTCGACGCGTCCGGCCCGGCCCGGCCGGCGCTGGGCCCTCTGCCCCGTCCGGAGATCGTGCCGCTGTCGTTCGCGCAGCGGCGCATGTGGTTCCTGCACCGGCTGGAGGGCAGGTCCGCCACCTACAACATGCCGTTGGCGTTGCGGCTGAGCGGCCGGTTGGACCGCGTGGCGCTCCAAGCCGCCGTCGCGGACGTCGTGGGACGTCACGAGGCCTTGCGCACGGTGTACCCGGACAGGTCGGGTGAACCCCACCAGGTCGTCCTCGAGCCGGACGCGGCCGTGGTGGACTGGCGGGTCGAGGCGGTGCCGACGGCCCGGCTGGACGAGGTGTTGTCCCGGTACGCGCGTGAGGTCTTCGACCTGTCGCGCGAGGTACCCGTGCGCGCCAGGTTGTTGGAGACCGGCGGCGACGAGCACGTGCTCCTCCTGGTCGTCCATCACATCGCCGCCGACGGATGGTCGATGGCGCCGTTGCTGGAGGACCTGAGCTCCGCCTACGACGCGAGGCGACGCGGCGCACGACCGGGCTGGGCCGAGCTGCCCGTCCAGTACGCCGACTACACGATGTGGCAGCGGAACCTGCTGGGTGTTCCCGACGCTCCGAGCGAGTTCCTGGAGCGGCAGGTGGACTACTGGACGGCCCAGCTGGAGGGTGTTCCGGGCCGGTTGCGGTTGCCCTCGGACCGCCCGGCGCCGGCGACGGCGTCCTACCGCGGTTCGTTCGTCTCCGCCGAGTTCGACGGTGAGGTGCAACGTGAGCTCGCCGCGTTGGCGAGCGCGACCGGTGCCACGGTGTTCATGGTGTTGCAGGCCAGCCTCGCGGCCCTGCTGACCAGGTTGGGGGCGGGCACCGACGTGCCCATCGGGTCACCGATCGCCGGCCGCGCCGACGAAGCGCTCGACCCCCTGGTCGGGTTCTTCGTCAACACCCTGGTGCTGCGGACCGACACCTCGGGCGACCCGGGCTTCTCCGAGCTCGTCGCGCGTGTCCGCAACCGGGCATTGGCCGCCTACGCGCACCAGGACGTGCCGTTCGAGTACCTGGTGGAGCGGATCAACCCGGACCGCTCCGCCGGTCACCACCCGTTGTTCCAGGTCGCGTTGGCGCTGCAGAACGCCCCGACCGGCTCCGTGTCGCTGCCGGACCTCACGGCGCGCGGGGTGTGGGCGCACACCGGGACCTCCCGGTTCGACCTGTTGTTCTCGCTGACCGAACGAGCGGGTGGCGCGGGGATCGAGGTCATGCTCGAGTACTCGACCGACCTGTTCGACGAGTCCGGGGCGCGCGACCTGGTCGACCGGTGGGAGCGGTTGCTGCGGGGCGTGCTGGCCGACCCCGGACGCTCCATCGGATCGGTACCACTGCTTTCCCAGCAGGAGTGGGCCGAGGAGACGGGGAACCCCGGGCTGGCGGGACCAACCGTGCCGACGCCCGTTGTGGACGACCTCGCCGAACTCTTCGCCGCCCAGGTCAGGAGAACGCCGGGCTCGGTCGCCCTGGTGGACGACGAGATCAGCCTGACGTACGCCGAGGTGGACGCCAGGGCGAACAGGCTGGCGCACTGGCTGCGTGCGCACGGGGCCGGGCCGGAACGGTTCGTCGGCGTGCTGTTGCCCCGGTCGGTCGACCTCGTGGTCGCGGTTCTCGCGGTGCTGAAGTCCGGATCGGCCTACGTTCCGCTGGACCCCGACTACCCGGAGGACCGACTGGAGCTGATCCGCCGCGACACCGGCCTCGTCGCGGTCGTGGACGCGGATTCCGTGCGCTGGTCCCTCGACCAGTCACTTCCCGCCACCGACCCTCCCCGTGGCACGACACGCGCCAACGCGGCCTACGTGATCCACACCTCCGGTTCGACCGGTACGCCGAAGGGGGTCGTCGTCCCTCACGGCAACGTCCTGCGCCTGCTCGCCTCCGCCGGTCAGCTCTTCGACGTCGGACCGGACGACGTGTGGACCCTGTTCCACTCCACGTCCTTCGACTTCTCGGTGTGGGAGATGTGGGGAGCCCTCGCCTCCGGTGGTCGACTGGTCGTCGTCCCCTTCGAGGTCAGCCGCACTCCGACGAGATTCCTGCGCCTGCTCACCGAACACCAGGTGACGGTGCTCAGCCAAACCCCGTCGGCGTTCTACCAGCTGGCCGACACCGTGGTGGACTCGGCCGAACTCCCGCCGCTCCGGCTGCGCACCGTGGTCTTCGGTGGTGAGGCACTCGACGTCGACCGCCTCGCGGCCTGGCGCGAACGGTTCGGCACCGGAGGCCCGGATCTGGTCAACATGTACGGCATCACCGAGGTCACCGTCCACGTGAGCCACCTGGTACTCGGCGACGTGGCGGAGCGCGGCCCGGGGTTCAGCCCGTTGGGTGGACCGCTGCCCGGCCTCCGGGCCCTCGTGCTGGACGAGGGTCTCCGCCCAGTACCTCGAGGAGTCGCCGGCGAGCTGTACGTGGCGGGAGAACAGGTGGCCAGGGGTTACCTGGGCAGGCCCGGCCTGACGTCGAGCCGGTTCGTCGCCGACCCGTTCGTCGGGAACGGGGCCCGCATGTACCGGACCGGCGATCTGGTGCGCCGGGATCGCGGCGGCAGTCTGGAATTCGTCGGACGCGTCGACGACCAGGTCAAGATCCGGGGCTTCCGCATCGAGCCAGGGGAGATCGAGACGACGCTCCGCCAGCACCCGGGCGTCCGGCACGCCGCTGTCGTCGCGCGGGAGGACCAGGCCGACGACCGCCGTCTCGTCGCCTACGTCGTTCCCGCGGAGCGGCCCGGCGGTGATGGCGCCGAACACGTCACGGAGTGGCGCGAGACCTACGACTCGGTTTACACGCGGCCGAACGACCTCGCTTTCGGCGAGGACTTCACGGGATGGGACAGCTCGTACACGGGCCAGCCGATCCCCTTGGAGGAGATGCGGCGGTGGCGGGAGGACATCGTCTCGCTGATCCGGTCCTACCGGCCGGCGCGGGTGTTGGAGATCGGGGTGGGCTCGGGCCTGCTGCTCTCCCAGTTGGCCGACGACTGCGAGGTGTACTGGGGCACGGACTTCTCCGGAGCGGTCATCGACCGGTTGCGTGGCCAGGTCGCCACGGCGGGACTGGCCGAGCGGGTGGTGCTGCGGTGCCAGGCCGCCGACGTGGTCGACGGGTTACCGGCGGGCTTCTTCGACACCGTGGTGATCAATTCGGTGGTCCAGTACTTCCCGAGCGGGGACTACCTGGAGCGGGTGGTCGACGCCGCGCTGGCCCTGGTGGCGCCGGGTGGGCGTGTCCTGATCGGTGACGTCCGCAACGCCGACACCCTCCGCGCGCTGCACACCGGCATCCACCTGGCGAGGCACCCCGGGGGGAGGAAGCCGAGACCGGCTCCGCTGCGCGTCGCCGTGGACCGCGCCGTGCTCCTGGAGAAGGAGCTGGTGGTGGCGCCCCGCTTCTTCGGCCGGTTCGCCGACCGCGTGGACGGGCTGGAGATCAGGTTGAAGCGGGGTGACTACCACAACGAGCTGACCCGGCACCGCTACGAGGTGGTGATGCACCGGAAGCCCTCGGAGGTGGTGTCACTCGAGGACGCGCCCGCCCTTGTCTGGGGGCGGGACGTGGTGTCCCTCGCCGGACTTCCCGGCACGCTGGAGCACCCGCTCCGCATCACGGGTCTGCCGAACGCGAGGATCGCGGGCGAGGCGTTCGACCACCACGGGCGCCCGCTCGTCGTCGACGGCGTCGACCCCGAGGACGTCGCCAGCTGGGGTGAGCGGCGAGGGCTCCTGGTGGTCACCACCTGGCACCCCCGGTCACCGGAACTCTTCGACGCGGTGCTGCTGCCACCGACGTTGGCTGGGACGGCGCTGGCCGGAACGCACCGGACCGAACCGGACACCCGGCCGGCCGTGAACGAACCGACGACGGCCCGGGCCGTGACGGGACTGCCCAAGACCCTGCGGGAGTTCGCTACGCGTCACCTGCCCGCCCACCTGGTGCCCTCGGCCGTCGTTGTCCTCGGCGCCATGCCGCTCACACCGAGCGGGAAACTCGACCACCGTGCCCTGCCCGCTCCGGCGTTCGTCTCGGAGGGGCTCCGCGCGCCACGCACCCCGAGGGAGGCAGTGCTCTGCGAACTGTTCGCGGACGTCCTCGGTTCGACCTCGGTCGGCGTCGATGACGACTTCTTCGCCCTGGGGGGCCACTCGCTGTTGGCGACCCGGTTGGCGAGCCGGATTCGCTCGGTCCTCGGTGTCGAGATGGGTATCCGCGCCCTGTTCGAAACCCCGACGGTGGCTGGCCTCGCGGCCCGGTTGCCGGGTGGACCGGTCCGGGAACCCCTGGTGCGGCAGCCGCGTCCGGATGTGGTTCCGCTGTCCTTCGCGCAGCAACGCCTGTGGTTCCTCTACAAGGTGGAGGGCCCCTCGGCCACCTACAACATGCCCGTCACGCTGCGGCTCACCGGGCGTCTGGACGAGGAGGCGCTGACGGCGGCCGTCCACGACGTGGTGGGCCGGCACGAGGCGCTGCGCACCGTGTTCCCCGAAACCAACGGCACACCACACCAGCACGTGCTCGCCCTCGACGAGGTCGACCTGGGCTGGGAGACGAGGACGGCCACCGAGCGGGCCCTGCCACGGCTGTTGGCCGAGGTCGCCCGGCACGGCTTCGACCTCGCCACCGACGCCCCGATCCGGGTGTGGCGGTTCGACCTGGCCTCGGACGACCGAGTGCTCGTGCTCGCCATGCACCACATCGCCGGCGACGGCTGGTCGATGGCTCCGCTCGTCCGCGACCTGGTGGCGGCGTACACGGCGAGGCTTGACGGGCACGAACCCGGCTGGGAGCCGCTGCCGGTGCAGTACGCCGACTACACGGTGTGGCAGCACCGGGTGCTCGGCACGCTGGAGGCCCCGGAGAGCGTCCTCTCCAGCCAGGTCCGGTACTGGACCGACCAGCTCGCCGGGCTCCCGGAGACCCTGCCGCTCCCGACGGACCGGCCCCGCCCGCCGGTAGCGTCACACCGCGGCGGTTTCCTGGAGTTCGCTCTGCCCGCGCCGTTGCACGAAGGCATGCTGGCGCTGTCCGGCCAGCACGGTGCCACGGTGTTCATGCTGCTCCAGGCGGGTATGGCCGCGCTGTTGACCCGCCTGGGCGCGGGCACCGACATCCCCCTCGGGGCACCGATCGCGGGCCGGACCGACCAGGCGCTTGATGACCTCGTCGGGTTCTTCGTCAACACCCTGGTGCTGCGGACCGACACCTCCGGTGATCCCACCTTCGCGGAACTGGTCGAACAGGTCCGGGAACGGAGCCTGTCGGCGTACGCGAACCAGGACGTGCCCTTCGAAACCCTCGTCGAGGTGCTCAATCCTCGGCGCTCCCAAGCACACCACCCGCTGTTCCAGGTCGCGTTGGCCCTGCAGAACGCGTCAGCGCCGACACTGGAGCTGCCGGGCCTGGTCGTCACGCCGTGGACCGCGCACACCGGAACGGCGCGGTTCGACCTCCTGTTCTCCCTGACCGAGCGTGTCCGCCCCGAGGACGGGCGGTCGGACGGCGCGACGGGATTCGTCGAGTACGCGACGGACCTGTTCGACCGGCACACCGTCGAACTCCTGGTCGAGCACTGGTTGCGTCTGCTCGAACAGTTCGTCGCCGACCCGCACCGCCCGATCAGCCACGCGGAGCTCGTGGGGACCGAGGGTTCCGCGTCCGCCCCCGCCGTCCGGCGGGAGGTGCGACCCGGGCAGCTCCTCCCCGACCTGTTCGTGGCGCAGGCGTCGCGCACCCCGGACGCGGTGGCGGTGACCGACGGTTCCTCGGAGTTGACCTACGCGGAGCTCGACGCGCGGTCGAACCGGCTGGCCCACTGGTTGACCAGCAAGGAGGTGGGGCCGGAGGACCTGGTCGGCGTACTGGTGCCCCGGTCGGTCGAGACCGTCGTGACGATCCTGGGAGTGCTCAAGAGCGGTGCGGCGTACCTGCCGCTCGACCCGGACTACCCGGCCGACCGCCTGGCGTTCATGCTGGCCGACGCCCGCCCCACCCAGGTGCTCGCCACCACTTCCCTGGCGGAACGGCTCGGCGCCCTCCACGAGGGCACCGCCCTGCTGGACACCCTGGGTGGGGAACTGGCCGTCATGCCGTCGACCGCACCCACCGACGACGAGCGTCGGCAGCCCCTCCTGCCGGACCACCCGGCCTACGTGATGTACACATCGGGGTCCACCGGAACGCCCAAGGGCGTGGTCGTCCCGCACCGCGGGCTTCGTGACCTCGTCAGCTTCGCCATCGCGGACCTGGGGCCCCGTCGTCTCGGGAGGATGCTCGCGACCACGTCGCTGAACTTCGACGTCTCGGTCTTCGAAATGTTCCCGCCGCTGGCGTGCGGCGGGACGGTCGAGGTCGTCAACGACCTGCTGGGACTGCTCGACCGGGACGTTGACGCGCCCACCGGACTGCTCAGCGCCGTTCCCTCGGCGTTCACCCAGTTCTTCGAGGCGGCGGCACATCCGCCCACCGTGGACACCGTGGTGTTCGGCGGCGAGGCGATCCCGGTGAATCTCGTCGAGATGTTGCACGACGTGTCACCGGGCTGTCGGGTCGTCAACATCTACGGCCCCACCGAGGCGACGGTGTTCGTCACGCGGTGGTACTCCGACGAGCGGGTCGCGGCCGTTCCCCCCATCGGCGAGCCGACGGCATCGACCGTCGTGCGGGTGCTGGACGACAGGTTGCGTCCGGTGCCGGCCGGGGTCAGCGGCGAACTCTACGTCGGCGGAGGCCAGCTCGCGCGGGGCTACCTGCGGCGACCAGGTCTCACCGCGGGTCGGTTCGTGGCCAATCCCTTCGGGCCGGCCGGCTCCCGGATGTACCGGACCGGCGATGTCGTGCGGTGGAACGCGGCGGGCGAACTGGAATTCCTCGGCCGGTCCGACGACCAGGTCAAGGTCCGCGGCTACCGGATCGAACCGGGTGAGGTCGAAGCCGCCCTGCGGTCACATCCGGAGGTGGCGCACTCGGTGGTGGTCGTCCGGGAGGACCAGCCTGGTGACCGCCGCCTGGTCGGGTACGTCGTGCCCGGGGACGGGGATGGGGGCGAGGACGTCGCGGGGAAACTCAGCGAGTGGCGGGAGACCTACGACTCCCTGTACACCGACTCGCGCATCGACGTCTTCGGGGAGGACTTCACCGGGTGGGACAGCTCCTACTCCGGGGCGCCGATCCCCCTACCGGAGATGCGGGAATGGCGCGACGCCATCGTCTCCCTCATCCGATCCCACCACCCACGCCGCATCCTGGAGGTCGGCGTCGGCACGGGTCTCCTGCTCTCCCGCCTCGCCCCCGACTGCGACGAGTACTGGGGCACCGACTTCTCCGGCGCCGTCATCGAACGCCTCACCGCCGAGGTCACCTCGGCCGGTCTCCACGACCGGGTCGTCCTCCGCCACCAGGCCGCCGACGTGGTGGACGGCCTGCCCACCGACCACTTCGACACCATCGTGCTCAACTCGGTCGCGCAGTACTTCCCGGGAGGCGCGTACCTGGAGCGGGTGCTGGACGGCCTGCTGGACGTCCTGGCGCCGGGCGGTCGCGTCATCGTGGGTGATGTCAGGAACCTCCGGACGGTCGAGGCACTGCACACGGCGGTGCAACGACGTCGGCACGGGGTGGTGGGCTCCGGGCTGGCCGCCGCGGTGCGGCACGCCGTGCACCGGGAACGGGAACTGCTCGTCGCCCCGGAGTTCTTCGCGGGTCTGGCGGCCAGGGACCGAAGGGTGGGGGCCGTCGACCTGCGGCTCAAGCGGGGCGGCCACCACAACGAGCTGACCAGGCACCGGTACGAGGTCGTGTTGCACAAGGAGCCGGCCAGGGCGCTGGACCTGGGGGCCGCCCCGGTGTCGGAGTGGGGCTCCGCCATCGGCTCCCTGGACGAACTGGTCGCGCGCGTGGAGGACCCCGTCCGCGTCACCGGCCTGCCCAACGCCCGACTCGCCGGGGAGTCCAGGGAACAGGTGGGTTCCCTGGTCGACCCGGAGGACGTCGTCGCCTGGGCCGCCGAACGGGGGCTGTCGGCGTACCCGACGTGGTCGTCGGAGTCCCCGGACCTCTTCGACGTCGTCCTGGTCCCGGCCTCGCTCGACCAGACGGTGGTGACCGGCTCGTACCTCGCCTCGGCCGCCTCGGCCGGCGAGGTCGTCAACGTGCCCTTCGCGGCGCTGGCGACGGACGAGTTGCTCGCATCCGTCCGCGCGCACGCGGCGGGACGACTGCCGGAGTACATGGTGCCCTCCGCGCTCGTCGCGATTCCCGAGATTCCCCTGAGCCCGAACGGGAAGCTCGACCGGCGGGCCCTTCCCGCTCCGGTGACGGCCTCCGCGGTGAGCACCGGCAGGCTCTCCTCGGTCGAGGAGGTGCTGTGCGGCCTGTTCGGCGAGGTCCTGGGGGTCACCGACGTCGGGGTGGATGACGACTTCTTCCTGTTGGGCGGTCATTCCCTCCTGGCGACCCGCCTGGTGAGCCGGGTCAGGGCGGTGTTGGGCGTCGAACTGCCGATCCGGGTGCTCTTCGACGCCTCGTCGGTACGGCGGCTGGTCAGCGGGTTGGGCTGGGACGGCGGCGTGCGGACGGAGTTGGGCGCGCGGGAACGACCGGAGGTCGTACCCCTGTCCTTCGCCCAACGCAGGCTGTGGTTCCTGTGGCGCTTCGAGGGCGCCTCCGCGACCTACAACATGCCGATGGCGCTGCGGCTGTCCGGCGAAGTGGACCTCCAGGCGCTGGGGGACGCCGTTCGCGACGTCGTCGGACGGCACGAGGCCCTCCGCACGATCTTCCCCGAGGTGGACGGTGAACCACGTCAGCTCGTCGTCTCCCCGGAGGCGGCTGTCGTCGACTGGGCCACGCTCGACGTCACCGAGGACCAGCTTCCGACGGTGACCGGGGCGCTGGCCCGCCAGCCGTTCGACCTGGGCCGCGACCTCCCGGTGCGCGGGCGTGCCCTCACCGTCGGTCCGGGCGAGCACGTGCTGATGCTGGTGACGCACCACATCGCCGGCGACGGGTGGTCAGTGGCGCCGCTGGTCCGTGATCTGGTCGCCGCCTACACGGCACGCCGCTCCGACACCGCGCCCGCGTGGTCGCCGCTCCCGGTGCAGTACGCCGACTACACGCTGTGGCAGCGGGACCTCCTCGGTGAGGTGGACGACCCGGGCAGCCTGTTCTCCCGCCAGGTCGACTACTGGCGGGACCAGCTGGCGGGACTGGGCGGGGTCGTCAGCCTGCCCACCGACCGGCCCCGCCCCGCGGTGGCGTCGTTCCTCGGCGACACCGTCGAGTTCGACCTCGGCACCGAGATCAGCGGGCGGGTCGCGGACGTCGCCCGCCAGACCGGCGCGACCGTGTTCATGGTCCTCCAGGCGAGTCTGGCCGCCCTGCTGTCCCGTTGGGGCGCCGGAACGGACATCCCGCTGGGCAGCGGGGTCGCCGGCCGCACGGACGAGGCACTGGAGGATCTGGTCGGGTTCTTCGTCAACACCGTGGTACTGCGAGCGGACGTGTCAGGTGACCCTTCCTTCCGCGAACTGGTGCGCCGGGTACGGGAGCGGAGCCTGGGTGCCTTCGCGCACCAGGACGTCCCGTTCGACCACCTGGTGGAGGTACTGAACCCGGACCGTTCGCCGGCGTACCACCCGATGTTCCAGGTCGCGATGGTGCTCCAGAACACGCCGGAGGCGAACCTGACCGTGCCCGGCGCGACCGTGAGCCCGTTGTCGACGAGCACGGGAACGGCCCGCTTCGACCTGCTGGTCTCCCTCACGGAGGACTCGGCTGACGGCGGGAACCTCACGGGCTTCGTCGAGTACGCCACCGATCTGTTCGACCGGACGACCATCACGGGGTTCCTCGCACGGTGGACGCGGGTCCTCGAGCAGGTCACCGGTGATCTCGACGTGCCGGTCCAGCGGCTGGACCTCGTCGGTGACGTCGAACGCGGTCGAGTCCTGCTGGAGTGGAACGACTCCGGTCGGGATGTCCGCCACCTCCCGTTGGGAGAGTTGATCGGAGAGCACGTCGACCGCGACGGCTCGGCGATCGCCGTTGCCTCGGCGGAGGTCCACCTCACCTACGCGGAATTGGACGCCCGCGCCAACCGGTTGGCGCGATGGCTGGGTGAGCAGGGCGTGGGCGCCGGCTCGGTGGTCGGGCTGCGGCTGCCGCGCTCCGTCGACCTGGTGGTGGCCGTGCTCGCGGTGTCCAGGTCGGGGGCCGCGTTCCTGCCGTTGGACCCCACCTACCCGCGGGACCGGTTGGACCTCATGGTCGCCGACGCGCGGCCGGTGCTCGTCGTCGACGAGGCGGTCCTGGCCCGTGACCGGTCCCACCTGCCGGCCAGTCGACCGGAGGTCGTGGTGGATCCGGCCGGCGCCGCCTACGTCATCTACACGTCGGGCTCGTCGGGTGCTCCCAAGGGCGTGGTGGTCTCCCACCTCGGGCTCTCCGGCCTCGCGCTCGCACACCGCGAGGAGCTGGACATCGGGCCCGGGGGGCGGGTGCTGCAGTTCGCCTCCCCCAGCTTCGACGCCTCGGTGTGGGAGCTGGTCATGGCGCTGGGCACTGGCGCGACGTTGGTCGTGGCCGGGGAGGGGACGCTGGTCGGCGACTCCCTGACCACCGCTCTGGTGGAGGGGCGCGTCAGCCACGCCACCCTGCCGCCCTCGGTCCTGGCGACGCTCTCCCCCGCGGACTTGCCGGAACTGCGCACCGTGGTCGTCGCTGGTGAGGCGATGCCCTCGGACCTGGTCCGGCTGTGGGCGCCGGGTCGCCGACTGATCAACGCCTACGGCCCCACGGAGACGACGGTCTGCGCGACGATGAGCCGCCCGTTGACCGGAGGGTCGGCGCCCATCGGTTCCCCGATGCCCAACACCAGGGCGTACGTGTTGGACGACCGGCTGCGTCCTGTCGCCCCGGGCGACGCCGCGGAGCTCTACGTGGCGGGCGATCCGTTGGCACTCGGTTACCTCGCGCGGGCCGGCGTCACGGCCGGCCGTTTCGTGGCCAACCCCTTCGGGCCGGCCGGTTCCCGGATGTACCGGACCGGCGACGTCGTGCGGTGGAACACGGCGGGCGAACTGGAATTCCTCGGTCGCGCCGACGACCAGGTCAAGCTGCGCGGCCACCGGGTCGAGCCGGGCGAGGTCGAAGCGGCGCTACGCCTGCACCCGCGGGTGGACCAGGCCGTGGTGGGCGTGTTCGGCGACCGCCTCGTCGGGTACGTGGTCCCGGCGGAGGCCGCGGCGGAGGGCTCCGACGCGGAGCTGGTGGAGGAGTGGCGTCAGACCTACGACTCGATCTACTCCCGACCGGCCGAGGGCGCGTTCGGGGAGGACTTCACCGGGTGGGACAGCTCCTACTCCGGGGCGCCGATCCCCCTACCGGAGATGCGGGAATGGCGCGACGCGATCGTCTCCCTCATCCGATCCCACCACCCACGCCGCATCCTGGAGGTCGGCGTCGGCACGGGTCTCCTGCTCTCCCGCCTCGCCCCCGACTGCGACGAGTACTGGGGCACCGACTTCTCCGGCGCCGTCATCGAACGCCTCACCGCCGAGGTCACCTCGGCCGGTCTCCACGACCGGGTCGTCCTCCGCCACCAGGCCGCCGACGTGGTGGACGGCCTGCCCACCGACCACTTCGACACCATCGTGCTCAACTCGGTCGCGCAGTACTTCCCCGATGCCACCTACCTGGTCAGGGTGGTCGAGCGGGCCATCCGGCTGCTGGCACCGGGCGGGAGGGTCGTGCTGGGTGACGTGCGGAACCTGGACACGGCCCGAGCACTGCACTCGGCGGTGCACCTGCGCCGAGCCGGCGTACGGGCGGACAGCGCCGCGCTGGACCGCGCGGTGTCCGCTGACCGGGAACTGATGCTCGCACCGGCCTTCTTCCACCGCTTCGACGGGGCGGACATGGCGGTTGAGGTGCGGCTCAAGCGGGGCGGACACCACAACGAGCTGACCAGGCACCGGTACGAGGTGGTGCTGCACAAGCAGCCGGAGGACGTGCTGCGGTTGGCTGGGGTACCTGAGCTGGCCTGGGAGGACGTGGGCGCCGTGCCCGCGTTGGGCACGGTGGCGATCCCGGTCCGGGTCACCGGGATCCCGAACGCGCGCCTGGTCACCGAACGAGGCGAGCGGGTGCGGGCCGGTGTGGATCCGGAGGAGATCGCCACCTGGGGCGAGCGGCACGGGATCACCGTCCTCACCACCTGGTCGGCGGACCCGGAGTCGTTCGATGCCGTGTTGCACCGCGGGAACGCGGCCGCCGCGACGGTCGGCCTCCACCGAGCGGCCAAGAGCACGGGCGCACCGCTGGCGAACGACCCCTCGGCGCGGTCCGACCGGGGCCGGCTGGGCGGGGAGCTCCGGGACTTCCTCGCCCGGCGCCTCCCCGACGTCATGGTGCCCTCGACGGTCCTGCTGATCGACGCGGTCCCCTTGACCGCCAACGGCAAGGTCGACCGCCGGAAGCTGCCGGTCCCCTCAGAGCCGAGGACAGCCGGTGACGGCGGGACCTGCTCCCCGGTCGAGGCGGTCCTGTGCGACCTGTTCGCCGAGGTCCTCGGGGCGAGTGCCGTCGCGGTGACCGACGACTTCTTCGCGTTGGGCGGGCACTCGCTGTTGGCGACCCGCCTGGTGAGCCGGGTCCGCGCGGTCCTGGGCGTGGAACTCCCCGTCCGGGCGCTGTTCGAAGCGCCCACGGTGCGGGGCCTCGCCGGGCGGTTGGGCTCGGCGGGGGCGGCACGCCCGCCGCTGCGCCCAGTTGCTCGTCCGGACGTCGTACCCCTGTCCTTCGCGCAACAGCGACTCTGGTTCGTGCACAGGATGGACGGCGGTTCACCGGCCTACAACATGCCGATGGCGCTCCGGTTGTCGGGTGAGCTGGACCGGCACGCCCTGCGCTCAGCTCTCGGTGACGTCATCGATCGGCACGAGGCGCTTCGCACGGTCTTCCCCGAGGTTGATGGGGCCCCGCACCAACTGGTGCTCCCGGCGGGAACGACCCGTCCGCACTGGACGGAGCGGGACGTGTCGGAGGGCGAGCTCGCCGAGGTGGTCTCACGGGAAGCGGAGCGGTGCGTCGACCTGGCCACCGAGCCGCCGGTGCGCGCGGCGCTGTTCAGGTTGGCCGAGGACGAACACGTACTGGTCCTGGTAGTCCACCACATCGCGGGTGACGGCTGGTCGATGGCGCCGATGACCGAGAACCTGGCCGACGCCTACACGGCGCGTCGTGCCGGTCGCGCCCCGTCCTGGACGCCACTGGCGGTGCAGTACGTGGACTACACGCTCTGGCAGCGGGAGCTGCTGGGGGACCCGGGGAGCCCGGACAGCCTCTACTCGAAGCAGATCGACTACTGGCGTTCCGAACTGGCGGATTTGCCTGATCTCACCACCCTGCCCCCCGACCGGCCTCGTCCGGCCACCGCCTCGTTCCGAGGATCCCGCCGGTACTTCGAGTTCGACGTTGACCACCACCGGGCGTTGGGCTCGCTGGCGGAGCGGTGTGGCGCGACGCTGTTCATGGTGGTGCAGGCGAGTCTCGCCGCACTGTTGTCCCGGTCTGGCGCGGGCACCGATATCCCACTGGGCAGTGGTGTCGCCGGCCGGTCGGACGTGGCGCTGGACGACGCGGTCGGGTTCTTCGTCAACACGCTGGTGCTCCGCGCGGACCTGTCCGGTGACCCTTCCTTCCGCGAACTGGTCGGCCGGGTACGGGAACGGAGCCTGGGCGCGTTCGCACACCAGGATGTGCCGTTCGAACACGTCGTGGAGGTGCTGAACCCGGAGCGCTCCCCAGCCCACCACCCGTTGTTCCAGGTGGCGGTGGTGTTGCAGAACGCCCCCGCGTCGGATGTGGGTTTCACCGGGCTCAGGTTGACGGCGGAGACGGCGGAGACCGGGACCTCCCGGTTCGACCTGTTCGTCTCGTTGACCGAACGACCAGGTGTCGACGGCACTGGCGGGTCGGGGATCGAGGGGTTCGTGGAGTACGCGACCGACCTGTACGACGAGGCCACCATCGTCGCCCTGGTGGACCGGTGGAGTCGTCTGCTCACAGGGGTCCTGGCCGACCCGGACATCCCGGTCAGCGAGGTGGAGCTGACCAGTTCGGGGGACCGGACGAGACTGTTGACGGAGTGGAACCGCCCCGAACTGGGCGTGGAACCCGTCGTGCTCACCGATCTGATCGGCGTTCACGTCGAGCGGACCCCCGATGCCGTCGCGATCTCGAGCGGCGGGTCGAGAGTGCTGTCCTACCGCGAGCTGGACGCGCGGACCAATCGGGTGGCTCGATGGTTGCGGGAGCGCGGTGTGCGGCGGGGTGACCTCGTGGGCCTGCGGCTCCCCCGGTCCTGGGAATCGGTGGTGGCGGCCGTCGCGGTGGTCAAGGCGGGAGCGGCGTTCCTCCCGATGGACCCGGCCTACCCGGAGGACCGGTTGGCGTTCATGGTCGCCGACGCCCGTCCGGTGCTCGTCCTCGACCACCTGCCCTCCGAGGAGGAGGTGGCGGCCTGGCCGGATTCGGCACCCGGGCACTCCCCTCACCCTGATGACGCGGCCTACGTCATCTACACCTCGGGGTCGTCGGGAACCCCGAAGGGCGTCGTGGTCTCGCACCGCGGCTTCGCCAGCCTGGTCACGGCGCACCGCGACGGGCTGGGGGTCGGGCCCGGCCACCGCGTGCTCCAGTTCGCCTCACCCAGCTTCGACGCCTCGGTGTGGGAGCTGGTCATGGCGCTGGCTTCCGGTGCGACACTGGTCGTGGCCCGCGACGAACAGCTCAGCGGCGAGGAGCTGTCCCGTGTCCTCACCTCGAACCGGATCACGCACCTGACGGTTCCACCGTCGGTGTTGGCGACGGTTCCCGAAGGGGCCATGCCGGACCTGGCGGTGATCGTCGTGGCGGGTGAGGCGCTGCCGACCGATCTGGCCCAGCGGTGGGCACTGGGACGCCTGCTGGTCAACGCCTACGGACCGACGGAGACGACGGTCTGCGCCACCGTGAGCGGCCCGCTGGGCGGTAGGACGGCACCCATCGGTTCCCCGTTCGCGGGGAACTCCGTCCACGTCCTCGACGAGCGGCTGCGCCTGGTCCCCCCGGGTGTTCCTGGTGAGCTGTACGTGGCCGGCGATCTGCTGGCACGAGGTTACCTGCACCGCCCCGGATTGACCGCCAGCCGATTCGTGGCCCACCCCTTCGGGGGGGCCGGTGGCCGCATGTACCGCACGGGCGACGTGGTGCGGTGGACCTCGGCCGGGGAGCTGGAGTTCCTGGGGCGAGCCGACGACCAGGTCAAGCTCCGCGGGTTCCGGGTCGAACCGGGCGAGGTCGAGGCCGCCCTGCGCACCCACCCGCACGTGGGGCAGGCCGTCGTCGTGATCCGCGAGGACCGCCCGGGAGATCCGAGACTGGCCGGGTACGTCACGCCAGCCGACGCGGTGGACCTGGAAAGCGGGCGACTCGGCGACGCGGTCGAGGAGTGGCGGGAGACCTACGACTCCGTCTACTCCGCGCAGGGCGACCCCGCCCTCGGCGAGGACTTCGCGGGCTGGGACGACTCCTACACGGGTAAGACCATTCCGCTGGACCAGATGCGGGAGTGGCGGTCCGCCGCCGTGGACCGGATCCTCGGGCTGCGGCCCCGCCGGGTCCTGGAGATCGGGGTCGGTTCCGGCCTGGTCCTGGCCGAGGTGGCCCCGCACTGCGAGGAGTACTGGGGCACCGACTTCTCCGCTCCCGCGGTGCACCGGTTGTCGGAGCGAGTCGCCGACGCCGGGCTCGACGACCGGGTGGTGTTGCGGTGCCAGGCAGCGGACGACACCGAGGGGCTTCCCACCGGGTTCTTCGACACCATCGTCCTGAACTCGGTGGTCCAGTACTTCCCCGACGAGGACTACCTCCGTCACGTGCTCGACGGCGCCTTCGAGTTGCTGGCACCCGGTGGACGGATCGTCGTGGGCGACGTGCGGAACCTCGCCACGCTGCGTGCCCTGCGCACCGCGATCCACACCACGAGGACCGGGCTACCCGCGTCGGCACCGGAGGTCCCGGTGGCGGTGGAGCAGGCGGTGATGGGCGAGAAGGAGTTGGTGATCGCGCCGGAGTTCTTCGCCCGGTTCGCGGACCGCGCCGCGGTGGACATCCGTCTCAAACGCGGTGCGCACCACAACGAACTGACCAGGCACCGGTACGAGGTGGTGCTGCACGGTCAGCCGGTGGACGCCGTGGACCTGGCTGCGGCCCCCGAGGTGGTGTGGGGGCGGGACGTGACCGACCTGGCTGACCTCCCACGTGCGCACGGGGGCCCGCTGCGGATCACAGGCATGCCCAACGTGCGGCTGCTCGGGGAGTCCGGCCAGACCTCGCGGTCCGCGATGGACCCGGAACTGGTGGCCGTCCGGGCCGAACGGTCGGGGCTGACACCGCTGCTCACGTGGAACACGACGCGCCCGGACCACTTCGACGTCGTCCTGCTCCCCGGCGAGGCTTCCGCCTACACGGGGGTGCACGTTCCCGCCCTCGACGTACCCCTGGTCAACGACCCCGCCAGGGCGCGGCGGATCGCTCGGGTCGCCGGTGAGCTACGCGGTTACCTGGCCGACCGGCTACCCGAACACCTGATCCCGGCCTCGGTCCAGATGCTCCCGACGATCCCGTTGACGCCCAACGGGAAGGTCGACAGAGGGCGACTGCCCGCGCCGAGGAGCACGACCGCCACGGGTGGCCGACCGCCGGAGACCGAGGAGGAGAAGGTGCTCTGCGGTCTGATGTCAGAGGTGCTGGGGCTCGACGTGGTCGGCGTCGACGACGACTTCTTCGTCCTGGGTGGCCACTCGTTGTTGGCCACGACCCTGATCAGCAGGATTCGGACCGTACTGGGCCGAGAGCTGGCCATTCAGGCACTGTTCTCGGCCCCGACCGCCGCGGGCATGGCCGCGCGGCTCGCGGATCCGCCCCGTCGTAGGCCGGCGCTCCGGCCCCGCCCGAGGCCGGAGGAGGCCCAGTGATCCCCCTGTCCTACGCACAGCGCAGGCTGTGGTTCCTCGACCGGTTGGAAGGGCCCTCTGCCGGCTACAACATGCCGCTCGCCCTGCGGCTCTCCGGCCACATCGCCCCGGACGCACTGCGCGCCGCGCTGTGCGACGTGGTCGACCGCCACGAGGCGCTGCGCACGGTGTTCCCGGAGGTCGACGGGGAACCACGGCAACGCATCCTCCCCCCGGGGACCATCCCGTCCTGGGCCACCCGACGGGTGGAGCCGACCGAACTGGTGGCGGCGGCGGAGGAGGCGGGGCGGCATCACTTCGACCTCGCCGACGAGATCCCGATCCGCGCCACCCTCTTCGAGGTCGGCGAGGACGAGCACCTGCTGCTCCTGCTGGTGCACCACATCGCCGCCGACGGCTGGTCGCTTGGTCCGCTCACCGGGGACCTGCTCACCGCGTACCAGGCCAGACTGCGGGGCCGGGCACCCGAACTCCCGGCCCTGCCAGTGCAGTACGCGGACTACACGCTGTGGCAACGGGAACTCCTCGGCGACGAGGACGACCCGGGGAGCGTCTACTCCGAACAGGTCCGGTACTGGGTCGACCGGCTCGCCGGGGCCCCGGCCGTGCTGGAACTCCCGACCGACCGGCCCCGTCCGGCGACGGCGACGCACCAGGGCGCGACGCTGTCGTTCGCCCTCGACGCCGCGCTGCACCACGGGCTCGCCACGCTGGCACGGGAGTCCGGGGCCACGGTGTTCATGGTGTTGCAGGCCAGCATGGCCGCCCTGCTCACCCGCCTCGGTGCGGGGACGGACATCGTCCTCGGCGCGCCGATCGCTGGCCGCACCGACGACGCACTGCGCGAGCTGGTCGGGTTCTTCGTCAACACCCTCGTGCTGCGCACCGACACCTCCGGCGACCCGTCGTTCCGGGAGCTGGTCGGCCAGGTCCGGGCCCGCGCGGTGGAGGCGTTCGAGCACCAGGACGTGCCCTTCGAGCAGCTCGTCGAGGTGCTCAACCCGGTGCGGTCCATGGCGCACCACCCCGTGTTCCAGGTGACGTTGGCGCTGCAGAACCTGCCGGTGACGAGCGCCGAGTTGCCTGGGGTGAACATCACGGCGGCACCGCTCTCCACGGCGACCGCGCGGGTGGACCTCGCCATCAACCTGGCCGAGACGACGGACGACGCGGGACGACCGGCCGGGCTGACCGGGTCGGTGGAGTTCGCCACCGACCTGTTCGACGAGGCCGGGGTGCGTGGTGTGCTGACCCGGTGGCGGCGACTGCTCGACGCGCTGCTCACCGACCCCGACCTGTCGATCGCTGATCCGGTGCTGCTCGACCAGGCCGAGCTGGCCGAGATCCGTGCCGTCAACGAGACCACCGATGACCGGCGGGGCACGGTGTCGGACATGGTGGCTGAGCGGGCCGAGCGCGACCCGTCAGCGCCGGCGCTGGTGCGGGGTGCGACGACCCTGTCCTACGGGGAGCTGGAACGGGACGCCAACCGCCTCGCCCGGTGGTTGGTCGGGCGGGGTGTTGGCCCGGAGACCGTGGTCGGTGTGCTGCTCCCCAGGTCGGTGGAGTCGGTGGTCGTGACCTTGGCCTTGCTCAGGGCGGGAGCGGCCCACCTTCCTCTCGACCCAAGGCACCCGTCGCCACGCATCAGGTACGTGCTCGAGGACGCCCGTCCCGCGCTGGTGCTCTCCGACGCGGCCTCGGCGGGGGACCTGGCGGATGACCCCCGCGTTGTCCTGCTCGACGACGACCAGGTCGCGGAGGAACGCCGCCGGTGCCCGGATGGTCCGCCCCCGGCGACGGCCGTGGCGGCGAACGCCGCCTACGTGATCTACACCTCCGGCTCCACCGGCGCCCCCAAGGGGGTGGTGGTGACGGGTGGGGGGCTCGCGTCCCTGGCCAGGACGCAGGCCGAACGGTTCGGAGTGGGGGTGGGCAGTCGCCTGCTGCAGGCGGTGTCGCCCGGGTTCGACGTCGCTTTCGGAGACGTGTGCACGGCGTTGGCAGCCGGCGCGACCCTCGTGCTACCAGACGCCGACCAGGTCGCGGGCGAGGAACTGGCGGAGGTGCTCACCGCCCAACGGATCAGCCACGTCCAGCTGCCCGTCTCCACGGTGGAGACCGTCCCCGTCGACGTGGTCCCCCCGGGGATGACGCTGGTGATGGGTGGCGAGACCGCCTCCGCCGACCTGGTCGCCCGGTGGTCGAGGGGTCGGCGCGTCCACAACGCCTACGGGCCCACCGAGACGACGGTGTGCGCGACCACCGGTGAGCCCGACGGCGGCTGGCCCGTACCGATCGGAACGCCGATCGCCAACATGCGCGCCCACGTGCTCGACCACCGGTTGCGTGCTGTCCCTCCCGGCGTCACCGGTGAGCTGTACCTGGCGGGCGACGGCGTCGCCCGTGGCTATCTGGGGCGCCCTGGGCTGACCGGTCAACGGTTCGTGCCGGAACCCGCCGGGCCTCCCGGATCTCGGATGTACCGCACCGGTGACCTGGCTCGCCGCCTCCCCGGAGGCGGCCTGCGGTTCGTGGGGCGGGCCGACGACCAGGTCAAGATCCGGGGTTTCCGCGTGGAACCCGCCGAGACCGAGACCCTGCTGGCGGGGCTGCCCGGTGTACTTCGGGCGGCGGTGGTGGTGCGGCGGGACCGGCCGGCGGATCCGAGGCTGGTCGCCTACGTGACCGGCGCGGTGAACCCCGACGAACTGCGACGACTCGCCGCGGAGCGGGTTCCCGACCACCTGGTGCCCGCCGACGTGGTCGTCCTCGACAGCCTCCCGCTCGGTCCGACGGGAAAGCTCGACCAGTCGGCCCTGCCCGCACCCGTCCGGGTCGCTGGGGGCGGCGCTCGACGCCCACCGTCCACGCCTCAGGAGGAAGTGCTCAGCGGGCTCTTCGGTGAGGTGCTCGGTGTCGACGGGGTGGGGGTGGACGACGACTTCTTCGCCCTGGGGGGACATTCGCTGCTGGCCACCCGGCTGGCGAGTCGCGTTCGTTCGGTCACCGGTGTCGAACTGCCGATCCGGGCGCTGTTCGCCTCGCCCACCCCCGCGGCGCTGGCCCGTCACCTGCTCGCGGGTGGGGCGGCGCGGCCGAGGTTGCTCGCCACCGAACGCCCCGACCCGGTGCCCTTGTCCTTCGCCCAACGCAGGCTGTGGTTCCTGACCAAGCTCGAGGGACCCTCCTCGACTTACAACAGTCCGTTGGCGCTCACCCTTCGGGGGGAAGTCGACCGGGAGGCCCTGTCGCGCGCGTGGGCCGACGTCATCGGTCGGCATGAGAGCCTTCGCACCGTGTTCCCCGACCGGGACGGGGAGCCCTACCAGCGGATCCTGACCGCCGAGGAGGCCCAGATCCCGCTCACCGCCGTGGAGGTGCGCGGGGAGGAGTTGAACGACGCCGTCCACGAAGTCCTCGGACACCCGTTCGACCTGGTCAGTGAGCCCCCACTACGCGCGTGGCTGTTCACGGTCGGGCCCTCCGGCGAGGAGAGGGCATTCGAGCACGTACTGGTCGTGGTGATGCACCACATCGCCGGGGACGGCTCGTCCCTCGCCCCGCTGCTGCGGGACCTCGACACCGCCTACCGCGCCCGGCGTCGGGGAGCCGCGCCGGGGTGGGCCCCGCTACCCGCGCAGTACGCGGACTACGCGCTGTGGCAGCGGACCCTGCTGGGTGAGGTCACCGATGAGGGCAGCCTGGCCGCCCGGCAGTTGCGGTACTGGAGGGAGACCCTCGACGGGGCGCCCGCCCAGCTGGACCTGCCCGTCGACCGGCCGCGTCCGGCCACGGCCAGCTACCGGGGTGGAGCGGTCACCGTGCCGCTCGACGCCGAGGTCCACCAGGCGCTCCGGACGGTCGCGGCCGATCACCAGAGCACGCTGTTCATGGTGCTCCACGCGGCCTTCTCCGCCCTGCTCACCCGGCTGGGAGCGGGCACGGACATCCCGTTGGGGACCCCGCTCGCCGGACGCACGGACGACGCCGTGGACGACCTCGTCGGATTCTTCGTGAACACCCTCGTCCTACGGGTCGACACGTCGGGGGACCCGACGTTCAGCGAGTTGCTTGGTAGGGTGCGCACGGCCGACCTCGATGCCTACGCGCACCAGGACCTGCCGTTCGAGTACCTGGTCGAGGCGCTGAACCCGACCCGTTCGCTGGGCGGGAACGCCCTGTTCCAGGTGATGTTCGCGCTCCAGAACGTGGAGGCGCCGGTCATGCGGCTCGGCGACCTGGACGCGTCCCTGTACGGGTTGGAGGCCCGCACCTCCAAGTTCGACCTGTTCGTGACGGTCATGGACGGGAGCGTCACCGGGAAGGGCACGCCCGACCAGGAAGGGTTGGTCGTCCTCCTCGAGTACGCGGCTGACCTGTTCGACGCCGACACGGTGCGACGGATCGGCGAGTGGTACAGCCGGTTCCTGCGGGTCGTCGCCGACGCCCCGTCCACGCGTGTCGGTGCCGTGGAGTTCCTGAGCCTCGACGAACGCGATGGACTGGTCCTGGGCCGCAACCCCCACACCGACCCGGTGGCCGGGCACGAGCCCTGGCCGCACGAACACGTCGAACGCCAGGCGGCCAGGACGCCGAACGCCGTCGCGGTCATCGCCGAGGGGCGTACGACGACCTACCGGTACCTGAACGAGCGGGCCAATCGCCTCGCACGCCTGCTGGTGGCGCGGGGGGTTGGAGCGGACGACGTCGTCGCTCTCGCCCTGCCACGATCGGCCGACATGGTCGCCGCGATGCTGGCGGTGATGAAGGCGGGCGGCACCTATCTCCCGCTGGACCTCAGCCACCCGGTCGACCGGCTCTCGTTCCTCGTCGAGGACGCCAGCCCGGTCGTCGTCGTGACCACGGAGGAGGGGCTCCGTGGTCTGCCCTCCTCCGCACGGGGCACCCAGCCCGTCGTGCTGGGTGCGGAGGAGACGGAGCGGGAACTCGCCGCGCGGCCGGCGACCAACCTGTCCGGTCAGGACCGAGCGGCCGCGATCGACGCCAGGCACGCCGTGTACATCATCTACACCTCCGGATCGACCGGGAAACCCAAGGGTGTGCTGATCACCTACGGCGGTTTCGCGAACTTCCTCACCGGGTTCGGGGAACGTTTCCGCCTCGGGGCACGGGACCGGGTCGTGGCCGCGGCGACGGTCGCTTTCGACATCGTCGCCGTCGACGTCCACCTCCCGCTCATGCATGGCGCGTGCGTCGTCATCGCCACGACCGACGCGGCCAGGAACCCGGTCGCCCTGTCGGAGTTGCTGGCCGACAGCGGGGCCACCACCTTCCAGGCGACCCCCTCGCTCTACCGCACGATGCTCGCCAACGCACCCGACGGGCTCCGGGGTGTCCGGCTGTTGGTGGGCGGGGAGGCGTTGTCCGCGGATCTCGCCCGCCGCATGCGCGAGGTGGGTCGGGAGGTCGTGAACCTCTACGGGCCCACCGAGACCACCGTGTGGAGCACCCTGGGGCCCGTGGCGAGCTTCGACCGTCCACCCCAGGTCGGTACCCAGATCCCCGGCGTGCGCATGTACGTCCTCGACCCCGCGTTGCGGCTGGTTCCCCCAGGGGTGGTCGGTGAGTTGTACATCGCCGGTGCCGGCCTGGGCCGGGGGTACCTGGGGCGGCGCGGGCTCACGGCCGAACGGTTCGTGGCCGACCCGTTCTCCGGGCCGGGTGCCAGGATGTACCGCACCAGCGATCTCGTTCGCTGGCTGCCCGGCGGGGGCCTGGAGTTCGTCGGACGCGCCGATGACCAGGTCAAGGTCCGTGGGTTCCGGGTCGAGCTCGGTGAGATCGAGGCGGCCCTGACCAGCCAGCCCGGGGTCCGGGAGGCGACCGCCCTGGTTCGCGCGCACGGCGACGACCACAAGCTCGTCGGCTACGTCGTACCGGACCACGAGTGGTCGGCCGGGCGTGACGAGGTGGAGGAGGGCCGCCAGGTCCAGTCCTGGCAGCAGCTCTACGACGCGCTCTACCGGGACCAGATCGCCGACGGCGCCTTCTGGGAAGGCTTCGCCGTCTGGCGCAGCAGTTACGACGGAACGCCCCTGGCGGTCGAGGACATGCTGGCCTGGCGGGCGGCCGCGGTCGACCGGGTGCGCTCGCTGGCGCCCAGGCGCGTCCTGGAGATCGGTGTCGGGAACGGCCTGCTGCTCTCCCAACTCGCCTCCGCGTGCGAGAGCTACTGGGGCACCGACTTCTCCGCATCGGCCGTGGCGGACCTCCAGCGCCGGGTGGCTGGCGACCCGGATCTGGCCGACGTGGTGCGACTCCTCGTCCGGGACGCCACCGACGGCACGGGCCTCCCCCCGGCGTACTTCGACGTCGTGGTGATCAACTCGGTGGCGCAGTACTTCCCGCACGCCCAGTACCTGGTCGATGTCCTCAACACCGCTCTCGGTCTGCTGGCCCCGGGCGGGTCCGTCCTCCTCGGTGACGTCCGGGATCTCCGGCTGCTGCGTGCCCTCCAGACCGGGGTGGCACTCCACGAGGCGGCGGAGGACGCCACCGCGGGCGAGGTGCGGGCCGCGGTGGAGCGGCGGGTGGCGGCGGAGGAGGAACTCCTCGTGGCTCCTGGCTTCTTCACCGAGTTCGCTCGGACCTCGCCCAGGATCACCGGGGTCGACATCCGCCTGAAGCGCGGCCGGTTCGACAACGAACTGTCCCGCTACCGCTACGAGGTCCTGTTGAGCACGGGGCCGGTGACCGAGGTCGAGGACCTTCCCCGTCTGGAGTGGGAGGCCGTCACCGACCTCACCGCCGTCCTGGACACGCACCAGCACGGCGTGGTCGTCCTGGGAGCGCCCAACCGCCGAGTCCTCGGTGAGCTCGACGCGCTGCGGGAACTGAGGTCGGGTTCCGGTGTCCGGCGCGCCGCTCGAGCAACGCGGGTACGGAACACCGGGGTCGACCCAGAGGACCTGCACCAGATGGCGGCGGACCGAGGGATGCGTGCGGTGACGACCTGGTCGGCCGAGCGGCTGGACAGCCTCGACGTGGCCTTCCTGCCCCTCGGTGGTCCGGAACCCGTCGCCCTGTACGCCCTGGCCGGGGCCGGGGCGACCACGGCCGAACCGATCACGACGCACACCAACAGCCCCGCGCGTACCCGCCGGCTCAAGGAGCTCAACGACGTCCTGCGCACCAGGTTGCGGTCCTGGCTACCCGACTACATGGTGCCCGCCGCCTTCGTGGTGCTCGACGAGCTTCCGTTGACCACGAACGGGAAGCTCGACCGGCTGGCCCTACCCCGGCCCGACTTCGGTCTGCTGGCCACCGGGCGAGAGCCCAGCACCGAGGCCGAGCGTGTGTTGTGCCGCCTGTTCGCCGAGGTGCTCGACATCCCCCGAGTAGGTGTGGATGACGACTTCTTCGCGTTGGGTGGCCATTCCCTGCTGGCGACCCGACTCGTCAGCCGTGTCCGCGCGGTCACCGGACGGGAGGTGCCGATCCGCCGGATCTTCGAACGCGGCACCCCCGCCGCGCTGGCGGAACACGTCGACGACGGTGCACCCGCCCGGCCACCGCTCCGCCCCCTCGACCGGGGGGAGGTCGTACCGCTGTCATTCGCGCAGCGCAGGTTGTGGTTCCTCTACCGGCTCGAAGGGCCTTCCCCCACCTACACGATGCCGATGGCGCTGCGCCTGAGCGGGCCGCTGGACCCGGAGGCGCTGCGAGCCGCGATCGAGGACCTCGCCGCACGGCACGAGACGCTGCGCACGGTCTTCCCGGAGGCCGACGGCGAAGCGAGGCAGCACGTCCTCCCGACCAGTTCGACGAACATCCCGTGGCGGGTCCAGGAGGTGGAGGAGACCGACCTGGACCGTGTCCTGACCGAGGCCGCGCGTGTACCGTTCGACCTCGCCTGCGAACCACCGCTCCGCGCGGCCCTCTACCTGCTGGGACCGGACGAGGCGGTCCTGTTGGTGCTGCTGCACCACATCGCCGGAGACGGTTGGTCCCTGGGGCCGCTGTCCGCCGACGTCGTCGCGGCCTACTCGGCCCGGCGGCAGGGGCGGTCCCCGGACTGGGACCCACTTCCCGTGCAGTACTCCGACTACACGTTGTGGCAGCGGGAGCTGCTCGGGGACGAGGACGACCCGTCAAGCCGGTTCGCCGAGCAGGTCGCGTACTGGACGGCCCAGTTGGCTGGGATACCCGACCAGCTGGACCTGCCCACCGACCGTCCGCGACCGGCCACCGCCTCCTACCGGGGCGACCACCTGGCATTCGTCCTCGACGCCGAGCTGCACCGAGGACTGGCCGCGCTCGCCCAGCGGGCCGGGGCGACGGTGTTCATGGTCCTCCAAGCGGCGTTGGCGACGCTGTTCACCCGGCTCGGCGCCGGTCACGACATCCCGCTGGGCAGCGGTATCGCCGGACGCACCGACGAGGCGCTGGACGACCTCGTCGGGTTCTTCGTCAACACGCTGGTGCTGCGCACCGACACCAGCGGCGACCCCACCTTCGCCATGCTGCTCGACCGTGTCCGGGAGACGGCGCTGGCCGCCTACGCGCACCAGGACGTGCCCTTCGAGCACCTGGTGGAGGTTCTCAACCCGCGGCGGACGACGGCGCACCACCCGCTGTTCCAGGTCGCCCTCACCCTGCAGAACGCACCCGCCGCCCGTTTCGGGTTGCCGGACCTCGACGTGCGCCCGCACCTGGCGGCCACTGGAACCGCCAGGTACGACCTGCTGTTCTCCCTGACCGAAGGCCACGACGATGCGGGGGTACCGCGCGGTCTCGGCGGGGTGGTGGAGTTCGCCACCGACCTGTTCGAGACGGAGACCGTCCAGCTGCTGGTGCGTCGGTGGGAGCGGGTGTTGCGGGCGGTGGTGACCGATCCCGGGCTTCCGATCGGGGCGGTGGAGATCCTGACCCCCGACGAGCACCGTGCGGTGGTGGCACTGGGCGAGGGCGCTCCGCTGTCGCCCAGTCCCCCGCTGGTCACGGACCTCCTCGCCGACCAGGCGTGTCGGACCCCGGAGGCGACCGCCGTGGTCGGCGACGGGGTCGGGATGAGCTACGGCGAGCTGGACGCGCGGGCTTCGCGGCTGGCCCGGGTGCTGGCCGGCCACGGCGCCGGCCCGGAAAGGGTGGTCGCGGTCCTGCTGCCCCGCTCGGCGGAGCTGCTGGTCACGCTGCTGGCCGTCCTCCGCACGGGTGCCGCCTACCTGCCGTTGAATCCGTCCGACCCCGAGGAGCGGCGGAGGGAGACGATGGTCGACGCGGGTGTGGTGGCCCTGGTCGGCCAGGATCCTCCCACGGCGGGGGACGCGCCGTGGCTGGTCATCGACCTCGACGACATCACGTGGGCAGAGGGCGGGGGTGAGCGGCACCGCCAGGAGATCCGCGCCGACCAGGCGGCATATGTGATCACCACGTCGGGGTCGACGGGGACACCCAAGGGCGTCGTCGTCGAACACCGCAACCTGGCCGCGCAACTCGACTGGCTCCGGAGGGCGCATCCGGTCGGACCCGGTGACGTGGTCCTGCAGCGCACGTCACCCGCGTTCGACGCCTCCGTCTGGGAGATGTGGCTGCCCCTGGTCTCGGGAGCCGCCGTGTGCGTCGCCACGGACGAGGACGTGCACGACCCGCGGCGCCTCGTGGCACTGATGGTGCGACACAGGGTGACCGTCGCGCAGTTCGTCCCCTCGCTGCTGGCCGCGCTACCCGCCCCGACCGAAGGGCACAGCCTGACCCGACTCCACTCGGGCGGGGAGCCGCTACCGGCGGCGGTGGCGAAGGCGACCAGCACGGCCTGGAACTGTCGCGTCGTCAACTTCTACGGCCCGACGGAGACGACGGTCCAGGTCGCCTCCGCCGACGCGACCGGAGCGGCGCGGGGGAACATCGTGCCGATCGGTGGGCCCGTGGATGGCACCACCCTGATCGTGCTGGACGATCGGCTGCGGCCGGTGCCCCCCGGAGTCCCCGGTGAGTTGTACGTCGGGGGAGCGCAGGTCTCCCGGGGATACCTGGGCAGACCGGCGCTGACGGCCTCCCGCTTCGTCGCGGGCCCGGACGGGTCCAGGGTCTACCGGACCGGAGACCTCGTCCGATGGAACCCGGACGGCGAACTGGACTTCCTGGGCAGGACCGACGCGCAGGTCAAGATTCGAGGGCACCGGGTCGAGCCCGGCGAGGCGGAAGCCGTGCTGACCGCGCACCCCCACGTCTCCCGAGCGGTGGTCGTCGCCCGGGAGGACATCACCGGAGAGCGCAACCTGGTCGGATACCTGGTCATCGACACCTCCAGGGATCAGGAACGGGGTGCGCCCGAAGGGGCGGACGCCGAGGTCGAGCAGATCGCCGAGTGGCGAACGGTGCACGACTCCGTCTCCTCGGGCTCCGACGCGGGAACGTTCGGGGAGGACTTCGTCGGCTGGACCAGTTCCTACTCCGGCCGGCCCATCCCGCTCGCCGAGATGCGGGAGTGGCGGGCCTCGGCCGTCGAACGAATCCGGCAGGAGCACCCCCGCCGGGTGTTGGAAGTAGGTGTGGGGACCGGGCTGCTGCTCTCCCAGTTGGCCGGTGGCTGCGAGGCGTACTGGGGCACCGACCTGTCCGCTCCCGTCGTGGACCGGCTGCGCGCGCACGTCGAGGCCGCTGGTCTCGGCGACCGCGTGGTGCTGCGCCGGCAGGCCGCCGACGAGTTCGACGGACTGCCGCACGGGTTCTTCGACACGGTCGTCCTGAACTCGGTGGTGCAGTACTTCCCGAGCGGGGCCTACCTGACCAGGGTGCTCGACGGGCTGCTCGACCTCCTCGCCCCCGGGGGCAGGGTCATCGTGGGAGACGTCCGCAACCTGGACACGTACGGGGAACTGGCCGGGGCGGTGTTCCGGCACCGCACCGGTCGGCCGCCTGTCGCCGGCGAGTTGGACCGCGCCCAGCTCCTGGAGAAGGAACTGCTGGTCTCGCCGGCCTACTTCGCTGACTTCACCGACAGGGTCGGAGGTCTGGACATCCGGTTGAAGCGGGGCACGCACCACAACGAACTCACCCGTCACCGCTACGAGGTCGTCCTGCACAAGGAACCGGTGCGGACCCTCGACCTGACCGGTGCTCCGGAGCTGCGGTGGGGCGGGCAGGTGCGGAGCGTGCAGGACCTACCGACCGCCCTGGACGGACCGTTGCGCATCAGTGGCATCCCCAACGCCCGTCTGGCCGAGGAGTTCGGAACCGGCACCACCACCGCCGTGGACCCCGAGGACCTGGTCGGCCGAGGCGGCGAGCTCGGGTTCCTCGTCCTACCCACCTGGTCGGCCGCCGGCCCGAACCTGTTCGACGTCGTGCTGTCCCCCACCTCCCTCGACGCCACGGCCGTCACCGGTCTCCTCCGCCCGGCCAGCGACGGGGCTCCGCTGGTCAACGACCCGGCGGCGGGACGCCGAGTACCCACCGTGCTGGCCTCGGCTCAGGCCGCCCTCGAGCAGCGCCTACCCGCGCCCAGCGTGCCAGCCGCGCTGGTCCCCCTCCGGGAGATCCCGCTGACGGCCAACGGCAAGCTCGATCTCGCGGCGCTTCCCGCTCCCTCGGTCGCGGCGAGCGGTGGGCGTCGGGGTGGATTCCGCACACCGGACCAGGAGGTGCTGTGCGGCCTGTTCGCCGAGGTACTCGCCGTTCCCGTGGTCGGTGTCGATGACGACTTCTTCGCGATGGGCGGGCACTCGCTGCTGGCGACCAGGCTGATCAGCCGGGTTCGGTCCACTCTCGGCGTGGAGCTGCCCATCCGTCTGTTGTTCGACGCTCCCACACCCGCGGGCCTGGCTCGCGCGCTCGACGCTACCCGGGTGACCCGCCCGCCGCTGGTGCCGGCGGAACGCCCGGACTCGGTGCCGCTGTCGTTCGCCCAACGCCGGCTGTGGTTCCTGCACAAGCTCGAGGGGCCGTCCGGGACCTACGCGGTGCCGATCGCCCTCCGCTTCCACGGTGAGCTCGACGCCGACGCCCTCCACGCCGCGGTCCGGGACCTCCTGGTCCGGCACGAGTCGCTGCGCACGGTGTTCCCCGACACCGAGGACGGGGCGAGGCAGTTGATCCTCGACCCGGCTGCGACCGCGACCGACTGGGAGTTCCGCACGGCGACCGAGGAGGAACTGGCGGCGGCGATCGCGGAGGAGGTCGACAGGGGCTTCGAACTCGAACACCAGGTTCCCCTCCGTGCCCGGCTGTTCCGCCTGGGCGCCGAGGACCACGTCCTGCTGTTGGTGACCCACCACATCGCCGGCGACGGCTGGTCGACGGGCAGGTTGGTTGCCGACCTGGGCACGGCCTATGGTGCGCGGCGCGCCGGGTCGCCCCCCGCCTGGCGCCCCCTCCCGGTGCAGTACGCGGACTACGCGCTGTGGCAACGGGACCTCCTGGGTGAGGAGTCCGATCCCGGCAGTCTGGTGAGCGGACAGCTGCGGTACTGGACGGACCGGCTGGCCGGCCTGCCCGCGCTGCTCGACCTGCCCACGGACCGGCCCAGGCCCGCCGTCGCGTCGTATCGGGGAGCGACCTTCGAGTCGACCTTCGGCTCCGACGTCCACGCCGGTGTGGTGGCGTTGGCCCGCGCCTCGGGGGCCACGGTCTTCATGGTGATGCAGGCCGCGCTGTCCGCGTTGCTCAGCAAGCTCGGGGCGGGTCACGACATCCCGATCGGCAGCCCGGTAGCCGGCCGCACGGACGAGGCGCTCGACGAGCTCGTCGGGTTCTTCGTGAACACCCTGGTGTTGCGAACGGACACCAGCGGGGATCCGACGTTCACCGAACTGGTCGACCAGGTACGCACGCGCGGCCTGGAGGCCTACGCCCACCAGGACCTGCCGTTCGAGTACCTCGTCGAGGCGCTCAATCCCGTCCGCTCCCCCGCCCACCACCCGCTGTTCCAGGTCATGCTCGCCCTGCAGAACACCCCCGCGTCCAACGTCACCCTGGCCGGGGTCGATGTCAGCGCGCATCCCGTGGGCACGGGCGGTTCCCGGGTCGACCTCTCGGTCCACCTCTCGGAGTCGCACGACGCGTCAGGGAATCCCGGGGGCATCGCGGTGCTCGTCGAGTACGCCACGGACCTCTTCGACCGCGACACGGTGCGGGAGTTGGTGGGGCAGTGGGACAGGCTGTTGCGCGCCGTGCTCACCGATCCCGATGCCAGGTTGAGTCGTGCGCGCATCGTGGACCTTGTGGCGGACGCGACGGACCCGGTGTCACCCCTCCCGCAGGTGGTGCCACCGGTGGGGCTGCTCGCCCGTTTGGAGGACCAGGTACGTCGCGCACCACGGGCGCGTGCCGTGGTGTGCGGCGACCAACACCTGTCCTATCACCAGCTCGACCGTGCGGCGAACCGGCTCGCGCACTGGTTGCGGATTCGCGGCGCCGCACCCGAGTCCCTGGTCGCCGTGCTGCTACCACGCTCGGTGGACCTGGTGGTGGCCCTGCTGGCGGTGCTGAAGGTTGGCGCCGCGTACCTGCCGCTGGATCCACGTCAACCAGCGCTCCGGCTGGAACAGGTACTCCGTGGCGCACGGCCCGTGGTGACGTTGGACGAGGCGGAGCTGCGGGCGGCGGATCTCGACCGGATGCCCGAGACCCGCCCGGCGGTCGAGGTGCACACCGACACCCTGGCCTACGTGATCCACACCTCCGGGTCGACGGGCCAACCGAAGGGCGTCCAGGTCACGCGGGGCGCCCTGGACACCTTCCTCACCGCGATGGACGGTGTCGCCCGGTTGTCGCCGGCGGACCGGGTGCTGGCGGTCACCACGGTCGGGTTCGACATCTCCGCCCTGGAACTGTTCCTCCCCCTGGCCAACGGCGCGCGGGTGGTGATGGTCCCCGACGTCGAGGCTGGCGACCCCGCCGCTGTCGGGCGGCTGATCGCCCAGGGCGGTGTCACGGTCGTGCAGGCGACTCCCACCCTGTTGTCCGAGCTGCTCATCGACGGTACGGCGGACCTGACCGAGGTGCGTGTCCTGGCTGGCGGGGAGGCGTTACCCGCCGGGCTGGCGGGTGACCTGGCTGGCCGGGCCTCGTCGCTGACGAACGTCTACGGCCCGACCGAGGCCACGATCTGGGCCACCTCCGCTCTCGTGGAGGAACCGGTGGAGGCGGCGCCGCCGATCGGGGCGCCGTTGGCGGGCACCGGTGCCCGCGTCCTGGACGACCGGCTGAGCCCGGTCCCGTCCCGGGTGGCCGGTGAGCTCTACCTCAGCGGTCCCCAGGTGGCGCGGGGGTATTTGGGTCGCCCGGGACTGACCGCCGAACGGTTCGTGGCCGACCCGTTCGGCCCGCCCGGCGGCCGCATGTACCGCACGGGTGATCTGGTCCGACGAAACGCCGGTGGTGCCCTGGAGTTCCTCGGGCGTGTCGACGAGCAGGTCAAACTCCGTGGGTTCCGCGTTGAACCGGCCGAGGTCGAGACCGTCCTCACGGCGCACCCGGCGGTGGAACGGGCGGTCGTGGTCGTCCGCACTGACGACCGGGGCGACCGGCGGTTGGTCGCCTACGTGGTGACCCACCTGGATGCGACGCCGTCCGCCCTGCGTGGGTGGCTCGCCGAGCGGCTGCCCGACTACCTCGTCCCGTCCGCCGTGGTGCTCCTGCCGGCGCTGCCCACGACGCCCAACGGCAAGGTCGACCGTTCGTCGCTGCCGGCTCCCGAGGTGACGGCGACGGTGGGCAGGCCTCCCTCGACCCCGCACGAGGAGGTGCTCAGCTCGCTGTTCGCCGAGGTGCTCGGTGTGCCGGTGGTGCCGGTCGACCGTGGCTTCTTCGAACTGGGTGGGCACTCGCTGCTGGCCACGCGGCTCGTCAACCGGGTGCGGGCGGTGCTCGGACGGGAGCTTCCGGTGCGCGCGGTGTTCGAGGCGCCGTCCGTGGCCGCGCTGGCGCACCGGCTGGGGGTGGGCGACAAGCGGGAAGCGATGGACGTGCTCCTGCCGTTGCGGCCCACCGGTGACCGACCGCCGTTGTTCTGCGTGCACCCGGCGTCGGGTATGAGCTGGCCCTACGCGGCGCTGCTCCCCCACCTCGACTCCGCCATCCCGGTCTACGGACTCCAGGCACCAGGGATGACCGGTCGTCGTCACGAGTCGGCCGAGGAACTCGCCAGGGAGTACGTGGACCGGATCCGCGAGGTGCAGCCGCACGGCCCGTACCACGTGCTGGGCTGGTCCTTCGGCGGGCAGCTCGCGCAGATCATGGCGAGCGAGCTGGCCAGGCGCGGTGAGGGCACCGCGCTCCTCGTCCTGTTGGACGCCTACCCGCCCGATCCAGCCGACACGGGGAAGCCGGACCGGGTGGTCTCCGAGGAGCACCTGGACCTGATGTACCGGGGGATGCTCGAACTGTTCGACATCGAGCATCCCGGCGGCCCGCTGACCCACGAGAACGTGGTGACCGCGTTGCGGGAGCACAACACGGCGCTCGCCGGCCTCGACGAGAGCGAGGTGCGGGCGCTGGTGGAGAACACCCTGCACCACAGCCGGCTCGGCGTCGAGGCTCGACACGAGGTGGTGGCGTGCGACGCGCTGGTCATCACCGCGTCGGACGCGGAGGGCCCGTCGGCCAACGCCACGGCCTGGAAGTCCTTCGTGGAGGGAGAACTCCGCGTCTTCCCGGTCGCCGCTCCGCACACCGGACTGATGCGTCCGGACTCCCTGGCCGAGATCGGTCCCATCCTGGCGGCCGAGATCGACCGGTGCCACCGCACGAACGACCCGTCACGAGGAGAGTGAGGTCCGATGGACCTGGAGATGCTGCAGGCCAAGATCCACCGTGCGACCGTGACGCGAGCGGATCTGCACTACGTGGGTTCGCTGACGCTCGACGCCGACCTCATCGCCGCGGCTGGCATCCTGCCGGGGCAGAAGGTGGACGTCGTCGACATCGACAACGGCGCGCGGTTGTCGACCTACGTCATCGAGGGTCCCGCGGGTAGCGGTACCGTCGGGATCAACGGAGCGGCCGCACGGCTCATCAGCCCTGGTGACCTCGTCATCATCATCGCCTACGCGCGGATGCCCGCGGAGGAAGCACGCCGGTTCGTACCGTCGGTGGTGTTCGTGGACGAACGGAACCGCGTCGTCCGGCAGGGCGTCGACCCGGCCGAGCCGCTTCCGGGAACCGTCCACGGGGCGACACCGGACGGGGGTGCGGCATGACCTCGGACGCGTTCGACGAGATCACCGCCGCCTCGGAACTACCGAGACTGGTCCGGCTCGGCAAGGATCTCTACGGCTGCGTGTTCACCCTGATGAAGCTCGTGCCCGCGCGGCACATCCTGCGCAGGGCCGCGCTCTCGGGCGAACTCGGCCCACGCAGCACGATCGTCGAGACGACCTCGGGCACCTTCGGGCTCGCACTGGCGATGCAGGCCGCGCTCCTCGGGCGGGACCTGATCCTCGTCACTGATCCGGTGGTCGACCCACGTCTGGTCCGGCGCCTGACCGATCTCGGTGCCACCGTGGACATCCGCGAACGGCCCGACCCCATCGGCGGGTTCCAGGCGGCGCGGTTGCGGAGGGTGGCCGAGATCCGTGCCAGCCTCCCGGACACCTTCTGCCCGAACCAGTACGACAACCCCGACAACCCGGGCTCATACGCGCGGGTCGCGGAACAACTGGAGCGCGCGTTCGGTGAGATCGGCTGTGTGGTGGGCCCAGTCGGCTCGGGTGGTTCGATCTGTGGAACGGTCGGGGCGTTGCGGACCACGTCTCCGGCCACCAAGGCCGTCGGGGTCGACACCCACGGGAGTCTGCTGTTCGGCCAGCCCGACGGACCCCGGTCCCTGCGTGGCCTGGGCAACAGCGTCCTCCCCACCAACGTGGACCACCGTGTGTTCGACGAGGTGCACTGGTGCGGAGAGACTGAGGCGTACGCCGCGACCAGGCACCTGCACCGGTCGCACGCGTTGTTCCAGGGGCCGACCAGCGGAGCCGCCTACCACGTGGCCCGATGGTGGAGCGCCCGCAACCCGGGCGAGTTGACCGTGGTGCTGCTGCCCGACGAGGGGTACCGATACCTGGACACGGTGTACGAGGACGGCTGGCTGGCGCGGCGTGGCATCGATCTCGCGACCGCGTCCACCGCACCGGAACGCACCACCGACCCCACCACACCCACCTCGGTGTGGAGCTGGTTCCCCTGGGCACGCCGGTCCTACACCGATGTCCTCGGAGTGTCGAGCACACCGGCTGGGAGTGCGGTATGAGCGACACCGGGAGGTTGCGGGCGGGGTTGTGGCCCCGGACCCGCCGGGTGGTGTTCGGCGGGAGCACCTCGGAGGCGGTCCGGTCCGAACTCCGGTTGAACACCAGCGTCGACCTCGCTCACGTCACGATGCTCGCCGAGCGGGAGATGCTCGACCGAGCCACCGCCGGGGCGCTGCTGCGGGAGATCAGGGAGCTGAGGGATGAGGACTTCGCCTCCCTCCTGGATCGACCAGTGCCCCGAGGCCTGTACCTGATGTACGAGGACGCACTGATCTCCCGGTTGGGTGAGGAGGTCGGCGGAGCCCTGCACACCGCCAGGTCCCGCAACGACATGAAGGCCACGACCACCGCGATGCGGCTGCGGGGCGAGGTGCTCGACCTGCTCGACGAGCTCGCTCGGTTGCGCGCCGTGCTGCTGGCCAGGGCGAGGGCGCACAGCCGAACGGTGATGCCGGTGTACACCCACTTCCAGCCCGCGATGCCGATCACGTACGGCTACTACCTGCTGGGTGTCGCGTTGGCACTCGGCCGGGAGTGCGACGCGGTGGTCCACGCCTCGGACGAGCTTCGCCGCTGTCCGCTGGGAGCCGGGTCGGTCGCGGGCAGCGACCTGGACATCGACCCCGCCCGCACGTCGACGTTGCTCGGCTTCGACAGCCCGCCCCTGCACGCGCTGGACACGATCGCGAGTCGCGATACCGTGCTCCGGACGCTGTCGTCCCTGTGCGGGGCCGCGGTCCTGCTGAGCCGGCTGGCCACGGACCTCCAGTTGTGGAGCACCTCGGAGTTCGGCTTCCTCCACTTTCCCGACCGGCTCGTCGGTGGCAGCTCGGCGATGCCCCAGAAACGCAACGCCTTCCTGCTGGAACACGTGAAGGCGGGCGCGGGAACCGTCATCGGTGCGTGGACGGCTGCCGCCTCCATGACGAAGTCGACACCGTTCACGAACACCATCGAGGTGGGGACCGAGGCGGTGGGCACGGCCTGGCCGGCTCTCGCCTCGGTACGGGACACCGTCCTGTTGTCCCAGGTCTTGGTCAGTGGCGCTCAGCCAGCACCCCCTGCGATGAGCCAGCGGGCACGGAGCGGTTTCGTCACCGCGACCGCGATGGCCAACCAGCTGGTCCTGACCGGGGTCCCGTTCCGGAAGGCGCACCGTGCGGTGGGCACGTCGGTGCGGAAAGCGATCGACCAGGGAGCCGACGAGCTGTCCCACGTCGAGGTCCCGGGATCGACCCCGGCCGCCGCTCCCCGGGTGGAGGACAGCGTGCGCGACCACCGGTACGGAGGCGGCCCCGGAGCCTTCGCCGATGCGTTCACCTCGGCCCGGGACGACCTGTCGCGGCATGCCGCCTGGCGGCGTGACTGGAGAGCTCGGATCAAGGCGGCCGAGGCGGAACTGGCCTCGGCCGTCGAAAGGGTCATGGGGGCGGGATCCGCACATGTCAGTTGAGAAGGGCCGGGCCTTCGCCCTGGTCGAGAGCAACACCACCGGCTCGGGGCGGCTGTTCGCGTCAGCGGCGCGGGCCAGGGGTCTGCGCCCGGTGGTCCTGACCGCCGATCCTTCACGGTATCCCTACCTGCGGCGGGACCACATCGACGTGCGCGTCGTCCGAACCAGTGAACCTGACGAGGTGCTCGCCGCGTGCCGGACGATGCGGGACGAACAGGGCCTGGCCGGTGTCACCTCCAGCTCGGAGTACTTCATCGGTACTGCCACCGCCGTCGCCGCAGCCCTCTCGCTCCCCTCCGGGGATCCCGAGGCGATCGCCCGGTGCCGGCACAAGCACCACCAGCGCGCCGCGCTCACCGAGGCCGGTGTCCCCGTCCCCGACTTCCGCGTCGCCACCGATGTCGACTCCGCCTCACTGGCGGCCACGGACCTCGCCCTTCCCGTCGTGGTGAAGCCGAGCACCGGGTCGGGGTCCGTTGGCGTACGCCTCTGCCGGACCAACTCCGAGGTGGCCCGCCACGCTCGCGCACTGTTCGGCACCGGCGCGCGGACACCGATCCTGGTCGAGCGATACGTGCGGGGACCGGAGTTCTCCGTGGAGACATTCGACGGGAACGTCGTGGCGGTGGTGGGCAAACATGTGGGCCCGCATCCCCACTTCGTCGAACTCGGGCACGACGTACCAGCTCCAGTTCCCCCGGAATGGGCGGCCGAACTGCGACGATGCGCGCTGGCGGCGGGGTCGGCACTCGGACTCGGGTGGTCGGCCAGCCACACCGAGATCCGCATGTCCGAGGACGGCCCGGTCATCATCGAGGTCAACCCCCGCCTGGCTGGCGGCATGATCCCCGCACTGGTCCGGCACGCCTGCGGGGTGGACCTGGTGGACTGGGTGGTCGCGAAGGCCGCCGCCCTGTCCCTCCCCACGGTTGACCGCTCGGCGTCCAGTGCCTCCATACGCTTCCTGCGGGCACGAACGGGTGGCGTGGTCACCTCGGTGATCGGGCAGCGGGAGGCCGCGGCTAGTCAGGGGGTCGAGTCGGCGGTGGTCACGGTCGCCCCGGGGGACGAGATCCAGCTCACCTGTTCGTTCCGTGACCGCCTCGGGTACGTCATCGCCACGACAGCGGCTGGCGGCGATTCGGGCGCCCTGGCCGACGCGGCCCTCGCGCACCTCCGCGTCAGTGTCGAGGCCGGTCCGCGGGAGCCACGTCGATGACCGCCGACCGTTCCACCACGACCAGGACCGGTGTCGGCGCGGCCTATGGCACGTTCGGGGAGCTCCTCCAGGGTGTCCTTCCCGAGAGGGACGGGGACTTCCTCGTGACCCTGCCGATCGGACAGCGTTCGACCGCGACGTTCTCGCTCGGCGACCACGACGAGCTCGCGGTCCAGCCCGCTGGCAAGTGGAAGTCGGCGCGGATGGCGGGCCTCGTCCTGGCGGCCGCCGGTCTCCCTCCGCGTGGCCTGCTGGTCATCGGCAGCGACCTTCCGGAGGGCAAGGGCTTGGCCAGCTCGTCAGCTGACCTCGTGGCGACAGCGCGGGCCGTCGGCCGAGCGCTGGGAACGCGGTTGTCCACGAGGGAGGTGGAGGCATTCCTCCGCAGGATCGAGCCGACCGACGGAGTGCTGTACCGGGACGTCGTGGCCTACCACCACCGGTCCGCGCGACTGCGGGGGCGACTGGGACAACTCCCACCGGCCACTATCGTCGCGATCGACGAGGGAGGCCAGGTGGACACGGTGGCCTTCAACCAACTGCCCAAGCCCTACTCCGCCTCGGACCAGCGGGAATACGCCATGCTGCTCGACCGGCTGCGCGTGGCGATGCGACGAGGGGACCTGAAGGAGGTGGGTTCCATCAGCACGCGGAGCGCGGAACTGAACCAGCGGCTGCGTCCCAAGCGGACATTCGAGCAGATGCGTTCGGCCTGCGCCGAGGTTGGAGGGCTGGGAGTCGTCGTGGCGCACAGCGGCACGATGATCGGCGTCATGCTCGACGAGTCCGACCCGGACTTCACCGAGAAGTGGCGTGCGCTGCGACGGTCGGAACCCCTGTGCGCGGGCAGTCCCGTCTCCTTCCGCTCGCTCCGGTCGTCCAGCTGACACGCCCGGTCCGGCGCAGGAGGTACGGCGCCGGCGCGAAGGACCCCGGTCGGGCGACGGATCCTCCCGGTGCTGTCCGCGTCCCCCGGGGCGCACGGCAGGGGGCTTGGAGCGTCACACCGCTCCCGAGGACACGCAACGACCGATTACCGGGTGCAGGAGGAACCGTTCGTCCTCAACCTGCGCGACCAGGTTGGCGTCGACCAGCAGGTCAAGTGACGCCTCGACCTCGTCCCGCGCGCGAGCGACCCGGCTGGCCAGTGAGGAGGGGGTCGTGACGGTTCCCGTGGCAGCGAGGGCCGCCAGTACGGTGCGTTCGCTCTCCTCCAACCTCGCTATCGACGAGGACACCACGGTGAGCAGGCTGACCGACTCCGCCCGCAGGACCGAATTCGTGTCCCGACTGGCCAGTTGTCGGGCGAGCACGGAGATCCGCAGCACGGGTCGGTGACGCAGTCTGTTCGCGGCGAGTGTCAGAGCCAGTGGGTGACCCGCGCACGCCTGGATCAGCTGGGCGGTCGCCGTGGCCTCAGCGTCGAGCCGCTCGGCTCCGACCAGGCCCGCGAGCAGTGATCTCGCGGCACTGTCGGAGAGGGCGGGAAGCGAGCAGGTGTGCGTCGCGGGGAGCGCCAGCAGCTTGTTCCTGCTGACCGTGATCAACGTGGACCCGGTTGACGAGGGGAGCAGCGGCAGAATTCGCTCGCTGGACACCACGTCGTCGAGGACGACGAGGATCCTGCGGTTCGCCATCCTCGCGCGCAGCACTGCGGCCTGGTACTCGTCCCGGTCGAGCCCATCCTCCGCCGCCACCCCCATGCTCGCGAGCAGGGAACGCACCGAGTCGGCGGTGGACAGGGGGGATGGGCCGTGACCTCGGAGGTCGAGATAGTACTGACCGTCGGGGTAGTCAGCCGCGATGGTGTGCGCCAGCCGCAGGGCGAAAGCGGTCTTGCCGACGCCGGGCATACCGTCGATCGCCACCACCTGTCGCCGCTCCCGCGCACCGGACATCACCTTGAGGACACGGTCGAGTTCCTCGTTCCGCCCCTCGAGGGAGCCGGTTTCGGCGGGGAGGTTGGAACGCAACACCTCCACCCGGCCCGTGGCGGTCGCCGCGGGAGCGAAGCGCTCCGTGATGCGGTCAATCGCCCGCTCGTCGCGGTTCAGGACGGCTTGGTGCGCCGCGAAGAGTTCCTCACCGGGTTCCATGCCCAATTCGTCGAGGAGCCTCAGTCGCATGCTGGAGTAGACCATCAGGGACTCGGCCTGTCGGCCACTCCGGTACAGCGCCGCCATCAGCAGGCAGGCGGCCTGCTCGTGCAGCGGATGCCGTTCTCGTATCTCCGTCAGGTCGAGCACCGCGCTTGGGTGGTCACCCGCGGCGATGTCCAGTCCCGCCCGCCGCATCAGCAGGCCCAACCGCAGCTGGTGGAGTCGAACGCGATCCTGGGCCAGCAGCGGGCCTGGCAGTCCGTCGAACGGTTCACCCCGCCAGAGCGCAAGGGCGTCGGCGACCTGGCCGTATCCGACCTGGTCCGTGCTCCGGGGAGCCGCCGCCCTGGCGAAACGGACGGCATCCACCGTGTCCGGGTCGATCCGCAGGGTGTAGCCGGGGCGCCGCCGTTCGATGACCGCGGCGCCAGCCAGCACCCTGCGCAACCGGTAGATGTAGGTGGGGATCACCTTGCTCGCGCTACTCGGGATCGCCTCACCCCACACCGCTCCCAACAGCTCGTCGGACGACATCGTGACGTTCGGGCGGGAGAGCAGGACACCGAGGAGGGCGCTCTGCCGTGCTGGTCCCGGGTGGAGGTCCTTCCCCCGGAACTTCGCCCGCAGTGGCCCGAGGACGTCGAACGACAGGCCGGAAGACAACGCAACCCCCCACAGATCCGTGTTCGCTGGAAGAGCACGAACTATTGAACGTGACTTCCGTATTTCGACGAGTGGACAATTGGGTCCCATCATCCATCTCACGGAAAGGCGAACGGCGGCCCCACGAGCGCCGGCTCCGAACCGCCCTCCCATTCGGAGGTGATGCGCGAGCGCGGGTGACACGAAGCCGGGACACCTGTCCGCGCGACTTACCCGCCCGGCGAACATGCTCCAACACCTCACACCGCTTTCCGAGTACCGACGGTACCCAGCAGGACACGGAACGTGTCCCGGATTCCCGCAGTACGATGCGGCGTGCCCGTCCCAGCCACTTCGAGGCCAGGGCGCATTCCCTTCCACGCCCGCCCCGCAGCCTGGCCGCCCTCGCGGCTCGTCGCCACCGGTGAGCGCCGTCAACACCGTGCCCCGTCCCACTCCGCGGCGGCCGACCGGCGGACCGGTGCGCACGACCTTCGCCGGGAGGACCGCCCACATTCCAACTCCCGCCGGCCGTCCGAACGGGTACTCGCCCGCCACCAAGGGATGTGGGGCCCGGCCGACCTGAAACCATTCGTCGACCACGTCGTGAGCGATTTCCCCAATCCAGGACCACTCCGCAGCTCCGCTCCCTCCGAACCACCCACGTTCCCTTTCCCGCGCGACGCGCACACCACGGCCGCCGCTGATTGCCGGCACCCATTTGCGCGCCGACCCGGAACAGTGGGCACGGGACGCAGGCGTCCGGGATCGTCGCACTCGGCGATCAGCCGACGCTTCACACTAGCATTTCACACTTTTGGGGGCTTGTCCTTAACCATCCGAACACTTAACTTATCGCTGGGGTACACCCCACTTCTCCTTAAGAGGCACCGTTAGCCCCCCGGAGCTATCAGCCCGTTACTTTCCGTGTTCATCAATACCCGGCACTGGTCTCTCCTGAGGCTCATTCCAGCCGCCCTCCACCTGCGGACGGTCATGGCCCAACGGGTGGTGTTGGCGCCCCCGCTCCGCCGAGCGACCTACCGGCACCACGTCTCCCACCCAGCCACGCCGCACGAGCGCCAAGCGCGCCCGGGTTGCCCAGGGGGACTGGTGGCCTGCCCGGAGGAGTCGAAGGGTCCAGGCGCTCGCGCCGGCCACCGGGCCAGCACCCCCGCAACACCTGGGCGGGCCACCGCGACGAGCAGCCACCTACCGCGTCGACCTCGACGCAAACGCCTTCGCCGGCACCCACCGGCTGCTGCCGCGAGTCAGACTGGGCGACACCCACGTCCGAAGGACGTCACCTTCCGCCTCGACGACGCCCAACTCGTCCCGGTGTACCGGGTCACCATCGCACCCGGTCCCTCGTGACCACGTCGGGAACCCGTTGACTCCGTCCCGGTAGCGGGACCCCCGGCGTCGAGCCCCCTCCCACCGTGGTGCCCCAGCTGACCGCTCCCTCGTGGGACCAGTTCCGCCATCCGCCCGGTCTCGCCCAGCCAGACCGTCGCTCGCCCACCGACCGGGAGGTGCGCGTCCACGAATCGCGATCAAGGCCAGCGCCGGTCCGGCCAGCTCCTCCTGGTTCGTCGGGCCCCGTGGGCGAACCGCGGCGCACCCGCTTCGAAGCCGCTCAGCGACTGCCCGCCCACGCGGGGCACCCTGGCGGGAATTCCCGCGCGACACGGCGACGCCAACGGCCGTTGCCGTCCGGCTGGGGGCGGCGGGTTGGGCCGCGAGGTCACACTGGTCTGTCGGGGACCAGGCCGAGGCTGATGATGTGGCGGGCGCGGCCGTCACCGGGAGCCGGGTGCGGGAGCAGGCGGGTCGGGTGTTACCGGAGTACATGATGCCCACGGGGTGGGTGGTCCTGGACGAGTTGCCAGTAACCCACAACGGGAAACTGGACCGCGTGGCGCTGCCCGCACCCACGTACCACGGCGGGGCTGAGCACGCCGAGCCGTCGACCGAGACCGAACGATCCCTCCTCGTACTGTGGAGTGAAGTGCTCGGAACGACGGGCATCGGTGTCGACGACGACTTCTTCCGCATCGGCGGCGACTCCATCAGCGGTGCCCGGGTGCTGGCAAGACTGCGGTCCGGCACGTCCGTTGAGCTTCCGTCCCGCGTCCTCTTCGACCACCCGACCATCCGAGGACTGGCGGCATTCCTGGCCGGCGCCGATGTCGTCCCAGACGGCACGAACGATGTCATCCCCGCACGAGGAGACGTGGCCGCCGCGCCGCTCTCCTCGGCTCAGCAGCGGTTGTGGTTCCTCGACAGCTTCAGCCCGGGGGGAGTGGAGTACAACACCGGAATCGCACTCCGGGTGGCAGGTCGTGTTCGGCACGATGCGCTACGCGCAGCGCTGTGCCGCCTCGCCGACCGCCATGACTCGCTGCGGACTGTCTTCGACTTCGATGGCGGTGTGGGCCGACAGCGCGTTCGTGAGCACGCGGCGGTCGGGCTCCGGACGCTCGACCTGACCTCGTTTGACGGCGTTGAGCGGGATCTCCGGCTGGGCGAGGAGCTGCGAGTCGAGTCTTCGAAGCCCTTCGAGCTCGGTGTTGGTCCCCTGGTACGAGCCCTCCTGATCCGCGAGAGCGACGAGTCCGAAGTCCTCGCACTGGTCATGCACCACATCGTGACGGACGGGTGGTCGATGGGTGTGCTGGTCCGGGAGCTGGACCAGTACTACACCGCCGAGCTGGCCGGTGCCCCGGTGGAACTACCCGCGCTACCGGTGTCCTACCGGGACTGGGCAGCCTGGCAGCGGGACCAGACCGAGAAGGCCGGTTGGGAGGAACAGCTCGACTACTGGCGGGAGCAGCTGGCCGGGGTTCCGGTGCTGGAACTGCCCACCGACCGTGCCCGACCGGTGGTGCGCAGTTCGGTGGGCGCGGTGCACGTCCTGCGGGTCCCGCCCGCGGTGGTGGACCGGTTGACACGGTGGGGCGCCTCGGGTGGGGCGAGCCTGTTCATGACCCTGACCGCGATTACCCAGCTGGTGCTGGCCCAGCACAGCGGGCAGGACGACATCGCGGTGGGCACGGTGGTCTCGGGTAGGGACCGCACCGAGCTGGAAGGGCTGGTCGGGTTCTTCGTCAACACCCTGGTGCTGCGGTCCCGGGTGGATCTGTCCGAGTCCGCCGAGGTGTTTCTGGCGCGGGTCCGGGAGACGGTGCTGAGGGCGTTCTCCCACCAGGACGTGCCCTTCGACCGGGTGGTCGACGCCGTGGGTGGGGTGCGGGACGCGTCCCGGCCGCCGTTGGCGCAGGTGATGGTGGTGTTGCAGAACGCGGTGGGTGAGGTGGCCGAGTTCGGGGGGATGCCGGCGCGACGGGTGGTGTTGGACCGGGCGTCCTCGCGGTTCGAGGTGACCTTCGAGTTCTGGCCGGACGCGGAGGGGTTGGTGGTGGAGCTGGAGTACAACACCGACCTGTTCGATGCCGGCACGGTGGAGCGGTGGGCCCGGGACTGGGTGCGGCTGGCCGAGGCGGTGACCGCGGAGCCGGAGCGCCGGTTGGTCGAGGTGGCGGTGACCGACCCCGCTGAGCGGGATCTGGTGGCGGAATGGAACACCCCCGACCGGGTGCTGCCGGTGCAGACGGTCACCGGGGTGTTCGCCGCGCGGGTGGTCGAGTGCCCGGACGCGGCGGCGGTGGTGGGGGAGGGGGTGTCGTGGTCCTACCGGGAGGTCGATGCCCGGTCGGCCCGGTTGGCCGGATACCTGGTGTCGCGGGGTGTGGTGGCCGGTTCCCGGGTGGGGGTGTTGTTGGAGCGGGGTCCGGATGCGGTGTGCGTGCTGTTGGCCGTGCTCCGGGCGGGTGGTGCCTACGTTCCGGTGGATCCGGGGTACCCGGCGGCGCGGGTGGAGTTCCTGCTCACCGACAGTGGGGCCGGGGTGGTGGTGACCACCGCCGAGTTGGCCGACCGGGTCCCGGCGGGCCTGGCGACGGTGGTGGTGGACGACCCGGCGACCGTGGCCGCCCTCGAGCGGGAGACCACCGTGCCACCGGGAGTGGTCTCGGGTGACATGCCGGCGTATGTGATCTACACGTCCGGCTCCACCGGTACTCCGAAGGGAGTGGTGGTACCGCACCGGGCTGTGGTGCGGGTGGCGTGGGAGCCGGATCACCTGCCGGTGGGGCCGGGGGATGTTGTCGCCCAACTGGCGTCGTTGTCCTTCGACGCGGCCACTTTGGAGATCTGGGGAGCGTTGCTCAACGGGGCGGCGGTGGCGGTGCCCCGGCCCGGGGTGTTGTCGGTACCCGAACTGGGTGAGTTCCTGGGTGAGTACGCGGTGACGGGGTTGTGGTTGACGGCGGGGTTGTTCCACGAGGTCGTCGACACTGATGTGGCGGTGTTGTCGGGGGTGCGGTACCTGTTGGCCGGGGGTGACGTGCTGTCTCCGTCGCACTGCCGGCGGGTGGTGGAGGCGGTACCGGGGGTGCGGTTGGTCAACGGGTACGGGCCCACGGAGAACACGGTGTTCACCACTGTTCAGGTGGTGGGTGCCTCCGTTGTGCGGGGGCGGGGTTCGGTGCCGATCGGGTCGCCGGTGGCGGGGTCCGGGGTGGTGGTGTTGGACCGGTGGTTGCGTCCGGTGCCGGTGGGGGTGCCGGGGGAGCTCTACACCTCGGGTGCGGGTCTGGGGCATGGGTATGTGGATCGTCCGGGGTTGACGGCGTCGCGGTTCGTGGCTGATCCCTTCGATGCCGCTGGTGGTCGGGTGTACCGGACGGGGGATCGGGTGCGGTGGTTGCCGGACGGGGTCCTCGAGTTCGTGGGGCGGGTGGATGATCAGGTGAAGGTGCGGGGGTTCCGCATCGAGCCGGGTGAGGTCGAGGCCGCGTTGGTGGGGCAGCGGGGTGTGGCGCGGGCGGTGGTGGTGGTCCGGGAGGACACCCCGGGAGCGCGGCGCCTGGTGGGTTACGTGGTGCCGGAGGACGGGGCCGTGCCCGCTCCGGAGGTGTTGCGGGACGCTCTGCGCCGGTTCCTGCCGGAGTACCTGGTGCCGGCGGCGGTGGTGGTGCTCGAGGCCTTGCCCCTGACGGGTAACGGGAAGGTCGACCGGGCGGCGTTACCAGCCCCGGAGTTCCAGTCCGCTGACCGTCATGTCGCACCGCGCACGGACACCGAAAAGGTGTTGTGCGAGGTGTGGGCTGAGGTGCTGCGGTTGGACCGGGTCGGGGTGACCGACAACTTCTTCGAGCTGGGTGGCGACTCGATCCTGAGCATCCAGGTCGTGTCGAAGGCCCGAGCGGCGGGGGTGGTGTTCACCTCCCGGGAGTTGTTCCAACGCCAGACGATCGCTGCCCTGGCATCAGGACTGTCATCCCCTGACGGGGAACCCGGAACGGTGGGGGCCGAGCAGGGTCGGGTGTCGGGGGCGTTCCCGATGACCCCGGTCCTGGAGTGGTTCACCACCACGCACCCGGTGGGCCCGGAGCATTTCAACCTTTCCGCGGGGTTCACCCTGCCCCCGGACACCGATCTGGCGGTGGTGCGGCGGGCGGTGGGCGCGGTGGTGGAGCACCACGACGCGCTGCGCATGGTGCTGCGCCGCGAAGGCAAGAGGTGGACACCGGTGGTGTTGCCCGAGGTGGACCTGGACGAGGTCATCCAGGTAGTGGACCTACCAGCGGTGGAGGCAGACCAGGTCTGGCAGCGGGCGGTGGTCGCGGCGCAGGCAGGGTTGGACCTGCAACGAGGCCCGTTATCGCGTGTTCTCCTCGGCCGTGGTGCTGGTGGTGACCGGCTGCGGGTGGTATGGGTAGCCCACCACGTACTGGTCGACGGGGTGTCCTGGCGGATCCTGCGGGAGGACCTGACCACCGCCTACCACCAGGCAGTGACCGGACGACCGGTGGACCTCGGGGTGAAGACCACCGCGTTCCCCCACTGGGCACAGGCCCTGCGGGAGCACACCCGGGCCGGGGGGTTCACCGACCAACTCCACTACTGGCGGCAGGCCATCCCCACCAGTCAGGACCTACGGCTTCCGGTGGACGTTGCCGAGGGGGACCACTCGGTCGGAGCCCAGGACCGGGTGCGGGTGGTACTGGACCAGACCACGACCCGGGAGTTGCTGCAGGACGTGCCCGGGGTGTACCGGACCAGGATCGATGAGGTCCTGCTGACCGGGCTGGCCCGGACGGTGCGGAGGTGGACCGGGTGGCCCCGGGTACCGGTGACGGTCGAGGGCCATGGTCGGGAGGAAGTCCTGCCGGGGGTGGAGGTGTCCCGGACCGTGGGCTGGTTCACCTCGATCTACCCGGTCACCGTGGAACTGTCCCCGCGGGGGGAATGGGCCGGTGATGTCCTGGCGGTCAAGGAACAACTCCGTGGGGTCCCCGACCGGGGGATCGGGTACGGGGCACTGCGCTACCTCACCGGAGGGGGAAGCCCGGATTCGGGGCTGGACACCGACCGGGAACCACGGATCAGCCTGAACTACCTGGGCCAGTTCGACACCACCACCGGTGAGCAGGAGTGGATCGGGGACTGGCGGCTCAACCCCGGTGGCGAGCACCACCCGGGAGAAACCCGTACTCACCTGCTGGAGGTCGTGGCCCAGGTCCGCAACGGCCGGTTGGAGATCGACTGGTGGTACTCCCCAGGCCTGCACCACGAGGACACCGTTCATGGCCTGGCGGAGTCCTTCCTCACCGAGTTGTCGGGGTTCGTGGCTCACTGCCGCCAGCCCGGGGCCGGGGGTGTGTCCCCGTCGGACTTCCCGTTGGTGGCGTTGGACCAGGACACGGTGACCCGGTTGGCCGGGACCGGTCGTGCGGTCACCGAGTTGTACCCGTTGACGGGGTTGCAGGCCGGGATGTTGTTCCACGCGGTGGCCGATCCGGCGTCGGTGGCGTATCTGGAGCAGTTGTCCTGTGTTCTGGAGGGGGTGGATCAACCGGGGTTGGTGGCGGTGGCCTGGCAGCGGGTGGTCAACGCTCATGAGGCGTTGCGGGTGTCGGTGGCCTGGCGTGAGGTGCCGGACCCGGTGCAGGTGGTGCACCGTGAGGTTGAGGTCCCGATCACCGTGGAGGACTGGTCGGGTTACGAGGGTGGGGAGCAGGACCGGCGGTGGCGGGAGTACCAGCGGCGGGATCAGGGGGTGGCCTTCGATCTGGAGCGGGCCCCGTTGATGCGGGTGTTGCTGGCCGGGTTGGGGGAGGGCCGGGTGCGGGTGGTGTGGACCTTCCACCACCTGCTGCTCGACGGGTGGAGCATCTACCGGTTCTTCTCCGACCTGATCGCGACCTACCAGGCCCTGGCCGAGACCACGGGTGAGAACACCGTCTCGGTGGTCCCGGTGGGACGCCGCCAGTACGGGGAGTTCCTGCGGTGGTTGACCCGGCAGGACCAGACCACCGGGCGGGCCTACTGGCGGGAGGCGTTGGCCGGGTTCGACCAGCCCACTGCCCTGCCCTGGGACCGTGCCCCTGACCGGGCACACCGTTCGGAGTCCACCGCCCGTGTCCGGGTGCCTGTGACCACGGCGGGTTCGGAGGCGGTGTTCTCCTTCGCCCGGCAGGAGCGGGTCACGGTCAACGCGGTGGTGCAGGCCGGGTGGGCGTTGGTGTTGGCCCGGCATGCCGGCACGGTGGATGTGGTGTTCGGGGCGACGGTGTCATGTCGACCGGCTGAGGTGGTGGGTCCGCAGGAGATGGTGGGGTTGTTCATCAACACCCTGCCGGTGCGGGTGGTGTGTGATCCGGGGGTGCGGGTGGGGGAGTGGGTGTCGGGGGTGCAGGCCCGGCAGGTGGAGGCCCGCCAGTTCGATTACGTGCCGTTGACCGGGATCGAGTCGGAGCTGCCGGCGGGGGTGGGGTTGTTCCAGAGCCTGGTGGTGTTCGAGAACTACCCGGTTCAGGAGGCGGGGTCGGCATCCGGGGTGCGGGTGTCGGGTGTGGAGGCGGTGGAGGCGACGAACTACCCGGTGACGGTGACGGTGTATGCCCGGGACCGGGTGGAGGCGTGGTTGTCCTATGACCCGGAGTTGTTCACCGAGGACACCGCCGGGCGGGTCGCGGCCCGTTTCGCCTGGGCGCTGTCCGAGATCGCCACCAACCCCGACCGACCACTCGGCCAACTCGGCATCGCGACCGCATCGGAGGTACGGGATCTGGACCGGTGGAACGACACCGCCCGTCCCGTGCCCTCCATGACCGTTGACCAACTGGTCAACGAGCAGTGCCTCCGCACGCCTGACCAGCTCGCCGTCATCGCCTCCGACGGTCGCCTCACCTACGGAGAGCTGTCGGCTCGGGCCAACCGGCTCGCACACCACCTCAGCGAGCGCGGTGTGAGGGCGGAGCACCGGATCGGTGTGCTCCTCAACCGTACGACGGCGCTACCCGTGACGTTCCTCGCGATCCTGCGGGCAGGCGGAGCCTACGTCCCGCTCGGCTCGGAACAACCCCCAGCTCGGCTGAGGAGCATGGTGGTGGGCAGCCGACTGGACCTGGTGATCACCGAACGGGAACTCGCGAACCGGATTCCCGGGGCCGGGTGCGACGTTCTCGTGCTCGACGACCACCCGCAGCGGTTCGACACAGCCCTTCCGACCGCCGAGCCGGACGTCCGACGGCACCCGGACCATCCCGCATACCTGATACACACCTCCGGTTCCACCGGACGCCCGAAGGGCGTCGTGGTCACCGATCGCGCGTTGGTGAACCTCCTCAGCTGGATGAGGGACCGACCGGGACACCTCGACACGGACCGTGTCCTGGCGAGGACTTCCGCGACATTCGACGCCGCCCAGTGGGAACTGTGGTTGCCACTGGTCACGGGCGCCGTGCTGAGGCTCGCCGAACCCGACATCTCCCTGGACCCGGTAGAGCTCCGGACGAGGATCAGGGAGGACGGCATCACCGTCCTCCAACTGGTACCGACCCTGCTCCGTGAGCTCGCGGTGGCGGCCGGCGACCAGAAACCCCTCTCCGGTGTGCGCGAGCTCTTCGTTGGTGGGGAAGTGCTGACCGCTGAACTCGCGGACCGTGCCCTCGAACTCGGTGCCGAGTCCGTCGTGAACGTCTACGGGCCGAGCGAGACCACTGTGCAGGTCAGCGCCGGCACCTACCGGCCTGAGGACACCGGGTCGTCCAGCGTTGCCATCGGGGCTCCGGCGCACAACGTCCGGGCCTATGTCGTGGACCGGGAGCTGCGGGCACTTCCCGTTGGAGTCAGCGGTGAGCTGTACCTGGCCGGAGCGCAGGTCGCACGGGGCTACACCTCGCCCACCTTGACGGCGGAGCGTTTCGTCGCCGACCCGTGGGGAACCGCCGGGGACCGGATGTACCGGACCGGCGACCTGGCGCGGTGGCTGCCCGACGGGAGGCTGCTGATCCTCGGACGAGTCGATGACCAGGTGAAACTCCGGGGGCGCAGAGTCGAGCCCGCCGAGATCGAGACAGTGCTCACCGGACATCCCTCGATCGCCCAGGCCGCGGTCCTCGTCAGCCCGGCGACCGCGACCGCTGCCGAACGACTCACGGCCTACGTGGTCACCGCGAGGGGTGCGGAACCACCCGATGACCTCGAACTCCGTACCTTCCTGCGGCGCCTGCTACCCGAGTACCTGGTGCCAGCGGTCGTCGTCGCACTCCCGGAGCCACCGCTGACACCGAGCGGGAAGCTCGATCGGAGGGCGCTGCCCCGACCTGCCGACGGCACCGACCCGATCACCGAGCCGCGGACCGCCACCGAACGGCTGCTGGCGGAGGTGTGGGCGGAGGCGCTGGGGCTGCCCAGGGTAGGAGTCGAGGACGACTTCTTCCGGTTGGGAGGGGACTCCATCACGAGCATGCGTGCGGCCGCCCGGATCCGCGCACGTCTCGGCGTCGAGCTGTCTCCGCTGATCGTCTTCGACCGACCGACGGTAGCGGCGCTGGCAGCCGAGCTCGACGAACGCCAGGAGGTCGGGACACACCAGGCGTCGGCTGACGAGCCAGGCTCGGACCTCCTCCCGATCACCGATCAGGGAGCCGGAAGCATGCCGTTGTCCTTCGGGCAGGAACGGCTGTGGTTCCTGGAGGAGTTCTCCCCGGGCGGCACCGAGTACAACACGGGCTTCGCGCTGCGGATGTCAGGACACCTCGACACCGCCGCGCTGGAGGACGCGCTCTGCGCGCTGCTCCAACGTCATGAGGCCCTGCGCACGACGTTCCCCACGGTCGACGGGCACGCCGTACAGCGGATCACCACCGACGAGGTCGTGGGACTCCGGACGGTCGACCTGTCCGGAACACCGGAGTCGGAGCGACCGGCCACGCTGCACGACGTGTTGTCCACGGCGGTGACGCGACCGTTCGACCTGGCGTCGGGACCGCTGCTGCGGGCGTTGCTGGTTCGTGAGGTCGCGGGCCAGCACGTGTTGGTGGTGACGATGCACCACATCGTCACCGATGGCTGGTCCGCAGGCGTGTTGGTCCGGGACCTCGGTGTGCTGTACGGCGCAGCGTCCCGGGGCCACCGAGCAGTGATGCCGAGCCTGCCCGTCCGCTATGCCGACTGGGCGGCCTGGCAGCGGCGGCGCGTGTCCGGAGACCTCCTGCGAGACCAGGTGGATTACTGGCGGGAGAGGCTCGCTGGGCTCCCGGTGTTGGAACTGCCCACCGACCACCCCCGACCGGCGGTGCGCACCGGTGCCGGTGCGGTCCACACCTTCGAGGTCCCGGCCGGAGTGGTGTCCCGGCTGACCTCGGTGGCCCGGGACGGGGAGGCCACGCTGTTCATGGCGTTGGCCGCGATCACCCAGCTGGTGCTGTCCCGGCATTCCGGGCAGGACGACATCGCGGTGGGGACGGTGGTCTCGGGCCGGGACCGGGCCGAGGTCGAGGACGTGGTCGGGTTCTTCGTCAACACCGTGGTGCTGCGTTCCCGGGTCGAGCCGGGTGGGTCGTTCGCCGCGTTGCTGGCGCGGGTCCGGGAGACGGTGTTGGGGGCGTTCGCGCACCAGGACGTGCCTTTCAGCCGGTTGGTGGAGGAGCTGGTGCCCGAGCGGGACACCAGCAGGACCCCGTTGGTGCAGGCCCTGGTGGTGTTGCAGAACACCCCGGCCACGCCCGCCGAGTTCGACGGGTTGCGTGTCGAGCCCTGTGACCTTCCTCGGGAGGCAGCACAGTTCGACCTCAGCCTGGAGTTCCGGCCTGATCCGAGTACCGGCGGGCTCGTCGGCGAGTTCGAGTTCAGCACGGACCTGTTCGAGGTGGACACGATCCGCCGGTGGTCCGGGCACTGGCTGCGCGCGGCGGAGCTGTTCGGTGCCGATCCCGGTCAACCGGTAGGGGATGTCCCGCTGCTGAGCGAGACCGAGTACCAGCAGGTGGTCACGGACTGGAACACCACGGACCGTCCGGTACCGGTGGTGGACCTGGCGGGGTTGTTGGCCCGGCAGGCCGGACGGACCCCGGAAGCAGCAGCGGTGCTCACCGATACCGGTGCCGGGCTGTCCTATGCCGAGTTCACCGCCCGGGTGGCCCGGGTGGCCGCGGTGTTGCGGTCCCGGGGTGTGGGAGTGGAGTCCCGGGTGGGTGTGGTGCTGCCCCGGTCGGTGGACTCGGTGGTCGCGGTGTGGGCGGTGTGGACCGCGGGTGGGGTGTACGTGCCGGTGGACCCGGAGTACCCGGCCGAGCGGATCGCCTACGTCCTCAAGGACAGCACCCCGGCCCTGGTGATCACGACCGAGGACCTGGTCGGGAGCCTGCCCGCCGACATCGACACGCTGGTGATCGACAGTGAACCAGCCCGCGCGGAGATCACTCGTGCGTCTGAGCCCAGCCCGGTCACGGTCCACCCCGCGCAGGCGGCGTATGTGGTGTACACGTCGGGTTCCACCGGCCGCCCGAAGGGGGTGGTGGTCTCCCAGCAGGCGATCGTGGCGCACCTGGACTGGATGGTCCGCACGTTCCCGTTGGGCACTGGGGACCGGGTCCTGCACAAGACCTCGATCGGGTTCGACGTGTCGGTGTGGGAACTGGCCTGGCCGGTGATCACCGGGGCCGGGGTGGTGCTGGCCCGTCCGGGTGGGCAGCGGGACCCGGCCTACCTGGCTGGGGTGATCGAGCGGGTGGGGGTGACGGTGACCCATTTCGTGCCCTCGATGCTGGCGGCGTTCGTGGCTGAGGACGAGGCAGCGGTCCGGTGCGGGGGGTTGCGGTGGGTGCTGTGCTCGGGGGAGGCCCTGCCACCGGGGGTGGTGGACCGGTGGGCCCGGCGGGTGCCGGGGGTGCCGGTGGTCAACCTGTACGGGCCGACCGAGGCCGCGATCGATGTGACCTGGTGGCCCTGCCCCACCCCGGAGGACACCGACCAGACCACGACCGGGGGCAGCCCCCTCGCCGCCGCAGCACAGGACCCAGCGCCGGCTGGACCGGCGAGGGGTAAGGACGGTGCGGCCGGTGGATCGGTGCCGATCGGTCGGCCGGTGGACAACACCGGGGTGCTGGTCCTGGACGACCGGTTGCGTCCGGTCCCGGTCGGGGTGTGGGGCGAGATCTACCTGTCCGGGGTGCAACTGGCCCGGGGGTATGCCGGGCGGGCGGGGTTGACCGCGTCGAGGTTCGTGGCCCACCCGGTGGGGGCGGCCGGTGCTCGGGTGTACCGGAGCGGGGATGTGGGCCGGTGGACGGCCTCGGGGGTGGTGGAGTTCGCCGGTCGGGTGGATGACCAGGTCAAGATCCGGGGTTATCGGATCGAGCTGGGTGAGGTCGAGACCGTGCTGGGGGCGTGTCCCGGGGTGGGGCAGGCGGTGGTGGTGGTGCGGGAGGACCAGCCGGGGGTACCGAGGTTGGTGGCCTATCTGGTGGCCGATACCGCTGGGGTGGTGGTGGATCGGGTGCGGGAGCAGGCGGGTCGGGTGTTACCGGAGTACATGATGCCCACGGGGTGGGTGGTCCTGGACGAGTTGCCGGTGACGGCCAGCGGGAAGACCGACCGCCGCGCCCTGCCCGCACCCGTTCTCGAGGAGAGTGCCTCCTACATCGCTCCCCGCAATGAGGTCGAGGAGATCATCGCCCTGCACTGGTCGGAAGTCCTCGGAGTCGACAAGGTGGGTGCGGAGGACGACTTCTTCCGTCTTGGTGGAAACTCCATCCAGTGCATTCAGGTCCTTTCCCGAGTCAGGACGACTTTCGGTGTGACCATCTCACCTCGTGCCTTCTTCGCAGGGCCGACTGTCGCCAGCCTCGCCGTCATGGTGGAGGAGGAGGTCCTGCTGGAACTCGAGAGTTCCGTGACGACCGAAAGCGGTGGTGAGGGTACAGCGGGGTGACCAGGATGAGTCCGATGTGGGGGCTGTCGTCGGTACGGGGGCGTTGCCGATGGGTGCGGAAGTGACATAGCAGCCACTTGTCCTGGCCGGCCAACTGTGAGTACCTGAGGGGAACGGACCGCATGGTGACGACGTCGACGGGCGGAAACGAGCGGGCTGACCAGGGTGGTGACCAGCCAGAACCCGGGCGTTCCTCGGTGCGCCCTTCCGACTGCCTGCACCACCTCCTCGAACGGCGGGCGGCGATGAGTCCTCTGTCGACGGCGGTGACCTCCGAGGCGGACTCGATTTCCTACTCCGAGCTGAATTCCCGGGCCAACCAGGTGGCCCGGGCGGTACTGGCAAGGGGAATCCGCCCTGGAGACCGGGTGGGGCTGTGCCTGGACAGGTCGGTGGATCTGGTCGTCGCGCTCGTCGGTGTCCTCAAGACAGGTGCGAGCTATGTGCCGATGGATCCGCGCTATCCCGCTGACAGGCTGCGGTACACAATGGACGATGCGGGAATCCGTCTGGCGATCGGGACCTCGGAGACGGTGCCGAGTCTTCCCAGTGCTGTATCCGTGTTGCGAATCGACGAGGAAACGGCGGCAATCGCCTCCTTCCCCGACGGCGACCTCAGCGACGAGGAGCGGGGCGGCCGGGTTTCTCCCGACAGTGTCGCCTACGTGATCTACACGTCCGGGTCGACCGGACGGCCGAAGGGCGTGGCGGTACCGCACCGCGGCGTGGTGTCACTGCTGACCGGGACCCAGGACCGGTACGGCTTCGACGCCGGGGACGTGTGGACGTTGTTCCACTCGGTGGCCTTCGACTTCTCGGTGTGGGAGATGTGGGGCGCGTTGGCGTTCGGGGGCCGGTTGGTGGTGGTGCCCTGGGAGGTGTCCCGCAGTCCGGGGGAGTTCCTGGAGCTGGTGGTGGCCCAGCGGGTGACGGTGCTCAACCAGACACCCTCGGCGTTCGAGCAGTTCGTGCGGGCCGAGGCGGAGAACCCCGGGTTGGGGCGGGAGTTGTGCCTGCGGTGGGTGGTCTTTGGTGGGGAGGCGTTGGAGGTGTCCCGGGTGCGGCCGTGGTTGGCCCGGCACCCGGACACACCGGTGTTGGTGAACATGTACGGGATCACCGAGACCACGGTGCATGTCACCGCGCACCCCCTCAACCCGACCGGGAAGGGGGAGAACGGTGCGGAGGTCGATCTGGTCGAGGGGTCGGCTGGGGTGATCGGGCACGCGGTGCCGGGGTGGCGGGTGTACGTGCTGGACCGTGCCGGTGGGTTGCGTCCGGTTCCTCCGGGGGTGGTGGGGGAGATGTACGTGGCGGGTGCGGGCGTGGCGCAGGGGTATGCGGGTCGTGCGGGGTTGACGGCGTCGCGGTTCGTGGCCGATCCGTTCGCTGGGGATGGCCGGCGGATGTACCGGACTGGGGACTTGGCCCGGGTGGATGGTCAGGGGCGCCTGTCGTACGTGGGTCGGGCGGATGAGCAGGTGAAGGTGCGGGGGTTCCGGATCGAGCCGGGGGAGGTCGCCGCCCGGTTGGGAGAGCACCCGGGAGTGGCGCAGGCGGTGGTGGTGGTCCGGGAGGACACCCCCGGCGACAAACGCCTGGTCGCCTACCTCACCCCCGACACCACCACCGCCGCCCCCGTCGCCCGCTACACCCGACTGGCCGCCACCGGGGAACTGGCCGCCACCGGAGCCGAACTCCACGAACTGCCCAACGGCATGCTGGTCCTGGGCCGCAACCGCTCCAACATCGCCTTCCTCTACCAGGAGATCTTCGCCAACACCGAGTACGTCCGCGGCGGGATCCACCTCGACCCGGGGGCGGTGGTCATCGACGTGGGCGGACATGTCGGGTTGTTCTCCCTGTTCGTCACCCACCAGGTGCCCGACGCCCGCGTGTACGCCTTCGAACCGATCCCGGAGCTGGCCCGGTTGTACCGGCTCAACACCGCCCTGCACGGGGCGGACACGGTGCTCTCGGAATGCGGGGTGGCTTCGGAACCGGGGGTGGCGGAGTTCACCTACTACCCGGAGATGTCGATCATGTCCGGTCGGTTCGCCGACCAGGACGAGGAACGGCAGGTGCTGGAACAGTTCGTGCGCAACGAGCACGAGGAGGTCGGCGGTGACCAGGGTCTGGGGCAGCTGTTGTCCCACCGGTTGGCCAGCCAGCGGGTGCGGGCGGAGTTGACCACGATCTCGGAGGTGATCGACGCGCGGGGGTTGGCGCGGGTGGACCTGGTCAAGGTGGATGTGGAGAAGAGCGAGTTGGACGTGTTGCGGGGGGTTCGGGACGAGCACTGGCCGCGGATCGGTCAGGTGGTCGCGGAGGTGCATGACGCGCAGGGCCGGTTGGCGGGGGTGCGGGGTCTGTTGGAGTCGGTGGGGTTCACCGTGGTGGTGGACCACGCGCCGGATGTGGCCGACACGGGCTTGTACATGGTGTACGCGACCCGGCCGGGGTGGTCCACCGAACCCGCCACGCCCGTCGAACCCGCCACTGCTGGTGGTGCTGATCCTGGGGTGGGGCCTGGTGGTCGGGCGGTGCGGTGGTGGAACCCGGGGCAGTTGGTGGGGTCGGTGCGGGAGACCGCGCGGGAGGTGCTGCCGGAGCACATGGTGCCGGCGGCGTTCGTGGTGCTCGACCAGCTCCCCCTCACCGTCAACGGCAAACTCGACAGAGCAGCCCTCCCCGCACCGACCACCGACACCCTCCGGCGCTACGTACCGCCCCGGACCGACACCGAACAGCAGCTGTGCTCCGTGTGGCAGGACGTGCTCGGCGTGGAACGGGTCGGTGTGGAGGACGACTTCTTCGAACTCGGCGGCAACTCCATCAGCGGTCTGCGCGTCCTGAGCCGCCTCCGTGAGGTCCTCGGAGCAGAACTCTCCCCCCGCGTCCTCTTCGACGAGCGCACCATCACCGGCCTCGCCGCCGCGGTCGCCGCCGAGAGCGCTCGGGCCGGTGGTGACGTGCGGGCCGTCATGAGCCGGGGCCTCCGGGACACCGGCCCGCTGTCCTTCGCGCAGCAACGGCTCTGGTTCCTCCAGGAATTCGCCCCAGAGGGTGTCGAGTACAACACCGGCATCGCCCTCCGGCTGACGGGCGAGCTGCGACTCGACGCGCTGAACTCCGCACTGGCGGCCCTCGTCGCCCGGCACGAGTCCCTGCGCACCACTTTCCACCTCGTGGACGGGAACGCGACGCAGACCGTGAGCCCCGCCGCTCCGCCTCCCACCACCCACATCGACCTGCGGGACCGGCCCGCCGCAGGACGTGGTGCGGCGCTGGACGAGGTTCTCCGCGCGGAAGCCGCGACCCCGTTCAACCTGCGCACAGGGCCGCTGAGCCGGATCGTCCTCGTGCAGGAGGACACGAACCTCCACGTGCTGATCTGGTCGATGCACCACATCATCACCGACGGGTGGTCGGTGGGCCTCCTCATCAGGGAACTCGCCGAGCTCTACACGGCCGGACTCGGAGGGACGGACGCGAAGCTGGCAACGCCATCCGTCCGTTACCTCGACTACGCGGACTGGCAGCGAACCCGGGCGGACAGCCAGGCCTGGACGAACCAGTTGCACTACTGGAGGGCGCAGCTCGCCGGGCTCGAACCTCTCGACCTACCCACCGACCGACCCCGCCCTGCCGTGCGGACCACCGCAGGGGCCGTGCACACCTTCGACGTGCCCGCCGACGTCGTCCACACACTGCGCACCGCGAGTACCCGACACGGGGTCAGCCTGTTCATGGCGCTGACCGCCGTCACCCAGGTGCTGCTGTCCCGCCACACCGGGCAGGACGATGTCGCGGTGGGGACAGTGACGTCGGGACGAGGGCGTCCCGAGCTGCAGAACCTCATCGGTTTCCTGGTCAACACGCTGGTGTTGCGGTCGCGGATCGGCCGTGAGGATTCGTTCGCGTCGTTGTTGGGGCGGGTCCGGGAGACGGTGTTGGAGGCGTTCGCGCACCAGGATGTGCCGTTCGACCGGGTGGTGGACGCGGTGGTGGGGGAGCGGGACGCGTCGCGGTCTCCGTTGGCGCAGGTGATGGTGGTGTTGCAGAACTCGGTGGGCGAGTGGGGTGATTTCCCGGGGTTGGGGGTGGAGCGGGTTCCGCTGGCTCGGGAGTCGGCTCGGTTCGAGGTGACGTTCGAGTTCTGGGAGCGTCCGGGTGGGTTGTGGGTGGAGGTGGAGTACAACACGGATCTGTTCGACGCGGGCACGGTGGAGCGGTTGGCGCGGCACTGGGTCGTCCTCGCCGGGGAACTCACCGCCAACCCGCACCGCGACCTGGCCGACGTGTCCCTGCTGGAGGACGACGAACGACGGCAGCTGCTGCACGACTGGAACGACACCACACGACCCGAGACACGGAACACCACCGTCCTCGACCTGTTCTCCCGTGCTGTCCGCGCGCACCCACGATCGGATGCCGTGGTGTGGGACGACCGGCGGCTGAGCTATGCCGAACTGGACAGGCGGGCGAACCAGCTCGCCCGCCACCTGCGCACCGCGCACGGGGTCGGCGGAGGAACCAGGGTCGGTGTGTGCGTGTCGAGGGCGCCCGAATCCGTCGTCGCGTTGCTGGCCGTCCTCAAGGCCGGAGCGGCCTACGTCCCCCTCGATTCCCGGTACCCGACCGAGCGAATCCGGTTCATGCTCTCCGACAGCGGCATCGGAACCGTCGTTTCCCAGACCGCACTGGCGCCGCGCCTGCCTGAGGACTGTGGCGTCGTCCTCGTCGACGACCCGGAGACCGAGCGCGCGCTCGGTCAGCAGGATGGCTCCGCGCCACCGCTGTCGGTATCGCCGGACAGTGCCGCCTACGTGATCTACACGTCCGGCTCCACCGGACTTCCCAAGGGGGTCGAGGTGCCGCACCGCGCTGTCGTGCGCGTGGCGTGGCGGTCGGACCACCTGCCGGTGGGACCAGGCGACGTCGTCGCCCAACTGGCCTCGATGTCCTTCGACGCGGCGACCCTGGAAATCTGGGGTGCGCTGCTGAACGGGGCCGCCCTGGCGGTGCCGCCACCGGGCGTGCTCTCGGTGCCCGAACTCCGGGATTTCCTCAACGAACGCAAGGTCACAGGCCTCTGGTTGACGGCTGGCCTGTTCCACGAGGTCGTGGACATCGACGTGGCGGCGCTGTCCGGGCTTCGCTACCTGCTCGCGGGGGGCGACGTGCTCTCCGCGGCGCACTGCCGGCGGTTGGTGGAGGCGGCGCCGGGGGTGCGGTTGGTCAACGGGTACGGGCCCACGGAGAACACGGTGTTCACCACCACGCAGATAGTGGATGCCGAGGTGCTCGCTCGCCCCGGACCGGTGCCGATCGGGTCGCCGATCGCCGGTACCCGGGTGTACGTGCTGGATGCGATGCTGCGACCAGCCCCGATCGGCGTTGTCGGCGAGGTGTACGCCGCAGGTGAGGGGCTGGCACGCGGCTACGTGGACCGTCCCGGTCTGACGGCGTCGCGGTTCGTGGCCGATCCCTTCGATGCCGCTGGTGGGCGGGTGTACCGGACCGGGGACCGGGGACGCTGGCTTCCGAACGGTTCCCTGGAGTTCCTCGGCCGTGCGGACACCCAGGTGAAGATCCGAGGATTTCGGATCGAGCCGGGTGAGATCGAGGCGGTACTCGAACAGCACGTCGCCGTGTCCCAAGTCGCCGTGATCGTCCGCGAGGACAACCCCGGTGTCCGGCGGCTGGTCGCGTACGCGGTGACTGACGGGCAGGACGAACCGTCCTCGTCCGAACTGAGGGACTTCGCCCGCCAGGTGCTGCCGGAGTACATGGTTCCGGCTGCGGTCGTCACCCTGGACGCCTTGCCGTTGACGGTCAACGGCAAGGTAGACCGAGCCGCTCTCCCCGCACCCGGGACCGCCGACGGCCCCTTGTCCACCGCCCCCCGTACCGACACCGAGAAGGTGTTGTGCGAGGTGTGGGCTGAGGTGCTGCGGTTGGACCGGGTCGGGGTGACCGACAACTTCTTCGAGCTGGGTGGCGACTCGATCCTGAGCATCCAGGTCGTGTCGAAGGCCCGAGCGGCGGGGGTGGTGTTCACCTCCCGGGAGTTGTTCCAACGCCAGACGATCGCTGCCCTGGCATCAGGACTGTCATCCCCTGACGGGGAACCCGGAACGGTGGGGGCCGAGCAGGGTCGGGTGTCGGGGGCGTTCCCGATGACCCCGGTCCTGGAGTGGTTCACCACCACGCACCCGGTGGGCCCGGAGCATTTCAACCTTTCCGCGGGGTTCACCCTGCCCCCGGACACCGATCTGGCGGTGGTGCGGCGGGCGGTGGGCGCGGTGGTGGAGCACCACGACGCGCTGCGCATGGTGCTGCGCCGCGAAGGCAAGAGGTGGACACCGGTGGTGTTGCCCGAGGTGGACCTGGACGAGGTCATCCAGGTAGTGGACCTACCAGCGGTGGAGGCAGACCAGGTCTGGCAGCGGGCGGTGGTCGCGGCGCAGGCAGGGTTGGACCTGCAACGAGGCCCGTTATCGCGTGTTCTCCTCGGCCGTGGTGCTGGTGGTGACCGGCTGCGGGTGGTATGGGTAGCCCACCACGTACTGGTCGACGGGGTGTCCTGGCGGATCCTGCGGGAGGACCTGACCACCGCCTACCACCAGGCAGTGACCGGACGACCGGTGGACCTCGGGGTGAAGACCACCGCGTTCCCCCACTGGGCACAGGCCCTGCGGGAGCACACCCGGGCCGGGGGGTTCACCGACCAACTCCACTACTGGCGGCAGGCCATCCCCACCAGTCAGGACCTACGGCTTCCGGTGGACGTTGCCGAGGGGGACCACTCGGTCGGAGCCCAGGACCGGGTGCGGGTGGTACTGGACCAGACCACGACCCGGGAGTTGCTGCAGGACGTGCCCGGGGTGTACCGGACCAGGATCGATGAGGTCCTGCTGACCGGGCTGGCCCGGACGGTGCGGAGGTGGACCGGGTGGCCCCGGGTACCGGTGACGGTCGAGGGCCATGGTCGGGAGGAAGTCCTGCCGGGGGTGGAGGTGTCCCGGACCGTGGGCTGGTTCACCTCGATCTACCCGGTCACCGTGGAACTGTCCCCGCGGGGGGAATGGGCCGGTGATGTCCTGGCGGTCAAGGAACAACTCCGTGGGGTCCCCGACCGGGGGATCGGGTACGGGGCACTGCGCTACCTCACCGGAGGGGGAAGCCCGGATTCGGGGCTGGACACCGACCGGGAACCACGGATCAGCCTGAACTACCTGGGCCAGTTCGACACCACCACCGGTGAGCAGGAGTGGATCGGGGACTGGCGGCTCAACCCCGGTGGCGAGCACCACCCGGGAGAAACCCGTACTCACCTGCTGGAGGTCGTGGCCCAGGTCCGCAACGGCCGGTTGGAGATCGACTGGTGGTACTCCCCAGGCCTGCACCACGAGGACACCGTTCATGGCCTGGCGGAGTCCTTCCTCACCGAGTTGTCGGGGTTCGTGGCTCACTGCCGCCAGCCCGGGGCCGGGGGTGTGTCCCCGTCGGACTTCCCGTTGGTGGCGTTGGACCAGGACACGGTGACCCGGTTGGCCGGGACCGGTCGTGCGGTCACCGAGTTGTACCCGTTGACGGGGTTGCAGGCCGGGATGTTGTTCCACGCGGTGGCCGATCCGGCGTCGGTGGCGTATCTGGAGCAGTTGTCCTGTGTTCTGGAGGGGGTGGATCAACCGGGGTTGGTGGCGGTGGCCTGGCAGCGGGTGGTCAACGCTCATGAGGCGTTGCGGGTGTCGGTGGCCTGGCGTGAGGTGCCGGACCCGGTGCAGGTGGTGCACCGTGAGGTTGAGGTCCCGATCACCGTGGAGGACTGGTCGGGTTACGAGGGTGGGGAGCAGGACCGGCGGTGGCGGGAGTACCAGCGGCGGGATCAGGGGGTGGCCTTCGATCTGGAGCGGGCCCCGTTGATGCGGGTGTTGCTGGCCGGGTTGGGGGAGGGCCGGGTGCGGGTGGTGTGGACCTTCCACCACCTGCTGCTCGACGGGTGGAGCATCTACCGGTTCTTCTCCGACCTGATCGCGACCTACCAGGCCCTGGCCGAGACCACGGGTGAGAACACCGTCTCGGTGGTCCCGGTGGGACGCCGCCAGTACGGGGAGTTCCTGCGGTGGTTGACCCGGCAGGACCAGACCACCGGGCGGGCCTACTGGCGGGAGGCGTTGGCCGGGTTCGACCAGCCCACTGCCCTGCCCTGGGACCGTGCCCCTGACCGGGCACACCGTTCGGAGTCCACCGCCCGTGTCCGGGTGCCTGTGACCACGGCGGGTTCGGAGGCGGTGTTCTCCTTCGCCCGGCAGGAGCGGGTCACGGTCAACGCGGTGGTGCAGGCCGGGTGGGCGTTGGTGTTGGCCCGGCATGCCGGCACGGTGGATGTGGTGTTCGGGGCGACGGTGTCAGGTCGACCGGCTGAGGTGGTGGGTTCGCAGGAGATGGTGGGGTTGTTCATCAACACCCTGCCGGTGCGGGTGGTGTGTGATCCGGGGGTGCGGGTGGGGGAGTGGGTGTCGGGGGTGCAGGCCCGGCAGGTGGAGGCCCGCCAGTTCGATTACGTGCCGTTGACCGGGATCGAGTCGGAGCTGCCGGCGGGGGTGGGGTTGTTCCAGAGCCTGGTGGTGTTCGAGAACTACCCGGTTCAGGAGGCGGGGTCGGCATCCGGGGTGCGGGTGTCGGGTGTGGAGGCGGTGGAGGCGACGAACTACCCGGTGACGGTGACGGTGTATGCCCGGGACCGGGTGGAGGCGTGGTTGTCCTATGACCCGGAGTTGTTCACCGAGGACACCGCCGGGCGGGTCGCGGCCCGTTTCGCCTGGGCGCTGTCCGAGATCGCCACCAACCCCGACCGAACCCTGTTCGCTCTGCTCCACCTGGAGTTCGCTGGACTGCCCCCGTTGGACGAGACGACCACCGGCAAGATCCCGATGTGGCCGAGGCCTGGCCAGACGCCCGAGATCGCCGCGACCGAAGTGTTCGCGGGAGACGGGGTCCTCCGAGCGAGTACCCGGTCCGGAACGGTCGAGACCGTGGAGATCGCCCGTGTGCTGGCTGGGCACCACACGCTCTCCGACGCCGCGGTCGCTCTGCGGGATGTACCAGACCAGGACGATCGGCTCGTGGCTTACGTCGTACCGTCCGACGACCAGGTTCCTGACACCGGTGAGCTCCGGGAGCACGTACGTGCCTCGCTGCCGGACTCGGTGGTGCCGGCCGAGTTCGTGGTGATGGCGAGCCTCCCCGTCACTCCGGACGGGGAGCTGGACCTCGCCGCCCTGCCCATGCCGACCACAGAACACCGGCTCGACTACCTGGCGCCGCGAACTCGGACCGAGGAGGCACTCGCAGCTGTCTGGTGCGACGTGCTCGGAGTCGACCGGATCGGGGTAGAGGACAACTTCTTCGACCTCGGTGGCGATTCGATTGTCAGCCTGCGGGTGGTCGCGAGGTTGCGTCCCAGGATCCAGGCGGACGTGTCCCCGAGGCTGCTGTTCGACCACCCGACCATCGCGGAACTCGCTCCCGTCCTGGACGTCGAGGCAGGTGGGGAGAGGGCGGGTTCTCCCGGGCCAGCCTTGGTGCCGGAGACCAGCGGTGACACCGCTCCGCTCTCCTTCGCGCAGCAACGGCTGTGGTTCCTGAACGAGTTCGCCCCGGACAGCGTCGAGTACAACTCCGGAATCGCTTACCGGCTGTCCGGAGATCTGGACCTGGCCGCGCTGGGAGCAGCCCTGTCCGGCGTTCTGATCAGGCACACCGCGCTGCGGACGACTTTCGAGTCGGTGGACGGAGTTGGGCAGCAGCGGATCCACGCGCAGCGGGACGTGCCGATCCGACTCGTCGAACTGACGGGTACGACGGTCGTGGACCGGGCCGCCGAGCTCCACCAACTGCTGCGGTCCGAGATGAACACACCGTTCGACCTGGCTACCGGGCCTCTGCTGCGGGTCCTGTTGGTCCGTGAGGAGGAGGACCGGCACGTGTTGTCGGTGACGATGCACCACATCGTCACCGATGGTTGGTCGATGGGAGTGTTCCTCAGGGACCTCTCCGCCCTGTACGCCGCGGCGGTTCGTGGCGAGCGCGCCCAGCTGCCCGAACTACCGGTGCGGTATGTGGACTGGGCGGTGTGGCAGCAGCGGAACGCCTCCGGTCCCGACTGGGAACGGCACCTCGACTACTGGCGGAACCAGCTGACCGGTCTGCCGGTGTTGGAACTGCCCACCGACCACCCCCGACCGGCGGTGCGCACCGGTGCCGGTGCGGTCCACACCTTCGAGGTCCCGGCCGGAGTGGTGTCCCGGCTGACCTCGGTGGCCCGGGACGGGGAGGCCACGCTGTTCATGGCGTTGGCCGCGATCACCCAGCTGGTGCTGTCCCGGCATTCCGGGCAGGACGACATCGCGGTGGGGACGGTGGTCTCGGGCCGGGACCGGGCCGAGGTCGAGGACGTGGTCGGGTTCTTCGTCAACACCGTGGTGCTGCGTTCCCGGGTCGAGCCGGGTGGGTCGTTCGCCGCGTTGCTGGCGCGGGTCCGGGAGACGGTGTTGGGGGCGTTCGCGCACCAGGACGTGCCTTTCAGCCGGTTGGTGGAGGAGTTGGTGCCCGAGCGGGACACCAGCAGGACCCCGTTGGTGCAGGCCCTGGTGGTGTTGCAGAACACCCCGTCGCAGCCGGTGGTGCTCTCCGGGGTGGAGGCGGTCGAGTGCGACCTGCCCCGGGAAGCAGCCCAGTTCGAGGTCTCGTGGCACTTCGAGCCCACCAGCACGGGAGGGTTGCGGGCACTGGTGGAGTTCAGCACGGACCTGTTCGAGGTGGACACGATCCGCCGGTGGTCCGGGCACTGGCTGCGCGCGGCGGAGCTGTTCGGTGCCGATCCCGGTCAACCGGTAGGGGATGTCCCGCTGCTGAGCGAGACCGAGTACCAGCAGGTGGTCACGGACTGGAACGCCACGGACCGTCCGGTACCGGTGGTGGACCTGGCGGGGTTGTTGGCCCGGCAGGCCGGACGGACCCCGGAAGCAGCAGCGGTGCTCACCGATACCGGTGCCGGGCTGTCCTATGCCGAGTTCACCGCCCGGGTGGCCCGGGTGGCCGCGGTGTTGCGGTCCCGGGGTGTGGGAGTGGAGTCCCGGGTGGGTGTGGTGCTGCCCCGGTCGGTGGACTCGGTGGTCGCGGTGTGGGCGGTGTGGACCGCGGGTGGGGTGTACGTGCCGGTGGACCCGGAGTACCCGGCCGAGCGGATCGCCTACGTCCTCAAGGACAGCACCCCGGCCCTGGTGATCACGACCGAGGACCTGGTCGGGAGCCTGCCCGCCGACATCGACACGCTGGTGATCGACAGTGAACCAGCCCGCGCGGAGATCACTCGTGCGTCTGAGCCCAGCCCGGTCACGGTCCACCCCGCGCAGGCGGCGTATGTGGTGTACACGTCGGGTTCCACCGGCCGCCCGAAGGGGGTGGTGGTCTCCCAGCAGGCGATCGTGGCGCACCTGGACTGGATGGTCCGCACGTTCCCGTTGGGCACTGGGGACCGGGTCCTGCACAAGACCTCGATCGGGTTCGACGTGTCGGTGTGGGAACTGGCCTGGCCGGTGATCACCGGGGCCGGGGTGGTGCTGGCCCGTCCGGGTGGGCAGCGGGACCCGGCCTACCTGGCTGGGGTGATCGAGCGGGTGGGGGTGACGGTGACCCATTTCGTGCCCTCGATGCTGGCGGCGTTCGTGGCTGAGGACGGGGTGGCCCGGTGCGGGGGGTTGCGGTGGGTGCTGTGCTCGGGGGAGGCCCTGCCACCGGGGGTGGTGGACCGGTGGGCCCGGCGGGTGCCGGGGGTGCCGGTGGTCAACCTGTACGGGCCGACCGAGGCCGCGATCGATGTGACCTGGTGGCCCTGCCCCACCCCGGACGGGCGATCCCCGGAAGGAGGTGACCGGGATCCCGGGACCGGGGATCCCTCGTCGGCATCGGTGCCGATCGGTCGGCCGGTGGACAACACCGGGGTGCTGGTCCTGGACGACCGGTTGCGCCCGGTCCCGGTCGGGGTGTGGGGCGAGATCTACCTGTCCGGGGTGCAACTGGCCCGGGGGTATGCCGGGCGGGCGGGGTTGACCGCGTCGAGGTTCGTGGCCCACCCGGTGGGGGCGGCCGGTGCTCGGGTGTACCGGAGCGGGGATGTGGGCCGGTGGACGGCCTCGGGGGTGGTGGAGTTCGCCGGTCGGGTGGATGACCAGGTCAAGATCCGGGGTTATCGGATCGAGCTGGGTGAGGTCGAGACCGTGCTGGGGGCGTGTCCCGGGGTGGGGCAGGCGGTGGTGGTGGTGCGGGAGGACCAGCCGGGGGTACCGAGGTTGGTGGCCTATCTGGTGGCCGACACCGCTGGGGTGGTGGTGGATCGGGTGCGGGAGCAGGCGGGTCGGGTGTTACCGGAGTACATGATGCCCACGGGGTGGGTGGTCCTGGACGATTTGCCGGTGACGGCCAGCGGGAAGACCGACCGCCGCGCCCTGCCCGCTCCGGAGGTCCACCCGGAGGCGGAGTACGTGGCCCCGGGGACACCGACCGAGGAGGCGTTGGCCGAGATCTGGGCCGAGGTCCTCGGCGTGGACAAGGTCGGGGTCACCGACGACTTCTTCCACCTCGGAGGGAACTCGATCGTCAGCATGCGGGTAATCGCCCGCATTCGTGAGGACTTCGATGTGGAGGTCTCGATCAGGACATTCTTCGACGGCCCAACAGTGCGGTCGCTCGCCAGCACTGTCGAGGAGCGGATCCTGCTGGAGCTCGAGACTTCTGTGTTGACTGAAAGTGGTGGTGACGATGCGGCGCGCTGAACCAGGATGACGGCGGGCCAGAGGGAGCCGCATGGACGCGATGAGTTGAGCTTGTCGGAGGACTCCGCCCTGCGAGGAGTGTCCTGGCTGCTCCCAACCAGCATGTCGTCTGCTCTTGGGGGAAACGCATGGTTGATGTGTCGTCGGTGGCCGGAGACCGGTCCGGCACTGTCGTCCATGTCGACCCCCCCAACGCGATCACGCGAGCTTCCGGATCGGTGCACCACCAATTCGGAAGAATGGTCGACGAACGTCCGGATGCCGTCGCGGTGCGATTCGACGGCGGAGCCCTCACCTACGCCGAGGTGTGGGAGTGGTCGGGTCGCGTGGCCGCGGAGCTGTGCCGTCTCGGAGCCGGTCCCGAGGTTCCGGTGTTGGTCGCGCTGGAGCGGGGGCCGGCCGTGCTCCCGGTCTGGCTCGGAATCCTGCGTGCCGGTGCGGTGTTCGTCCCCGCGCACCCGGGCACACCCGCCGAGCGGGTGTCGTGGATGTGCGAGGACCTCGGAATCACCGTCGCGGTAGCCGACCCTGACCACCACGACCGGGTTCCGTCCACTGTCCGTCTCGTCGAACCCGACCCTGCCGGGAGTGACGGGGACCGGGGCACGAGCGCCGTCGTCCCCCTGACCTCGGCCGCCTATGTCATGTACACCTCCGGGTCGACCGGACGGCCCAAGGGCGTGGTGGTGACGCACGGGGCCGTGCTGTCCCTGGCCGAGGACCGGCGGTGGCGGGAACCCGCGCACCAGCGGGTGTTGTTCCACTCCCCCCACGCCTTCGACGCCGCCGTCTACGAGATCTGGGTACCCCTGTTGCGGGGAGCGACGGTCGTGGTCTCCCCACCAGGCGATCTCGACGTCGCCGTCCTCACCCGGATGGTGACCGAGCACGGGGTATCCGCTGTCTTCGTCACCACCGCCCTGTTCGGGCTCCTCACCGAGCAGGACCCGGGGGTGTGGTCCCGACTCGGTCAGGTGTGGACGGGAGGTGAGGCGGCCCGACCACCGGTCTGGTCGCGGGCACGGGCGGCCTCCCCGGACACCGAGTTCGTGCACGTGTACGGCCCCACCGAGGCAACCACCTTCGCGGTGTGCGGCGCGGTCCCCGCGACGGAGCTCGCAGCCGGCCGGGTCCCGTTGGGGCGGCCGATGGACGGCGTTCGGATGTGGGTGTTGGACCGGTGGCTGCGTCCGGTCCGGACTGGCGAGGTCGGCGAGCTCTACCTCGGTGGGACGGGACTCGCGCGCGGGTACGCGGGACGACCCGGTCTGACTGCGGGCCGCTTCGTGGCCGCTCCCCTCGATGACGCGGCCGGCGCGCGTGCGTACCGGACCGGCGACCTGGTACGGAGCCTGCCGGGCGGCGGCGTGGAGTTCGTCGGTCGTTCCGATGACCAGGTGAAGCTGCGCGGTTTCCGGATCGAGTTGGGCGAGGTGGAGGCCGCTCTCGCGGAGCTCCCGGGAGTCGGGCAGGCGGTGGCGACCGTTCTGGAGGACGGCCCTGACCTGCGTCGTCTGGTCGGGTACGTCGTGCCGTCGGACGACGGGGACGGGATCCACGGCGATCCGAGGGCGGAACTCCGGGCGGTGCTCCCGGCGTACATGGTGCCGGTCTCCGTGCTCGTTCTCGACGCGCTCCCGCTCACCCCCAACGGGAAGATCGACCGAGCGGCCCTGCCCGCCCCAGCTCCCAACTCCGGCGGGACCCACGTGGCACCCCGCACGGAGACCGAACGGGCGCTGTGCGACACCTGGGCCGAGGTGCTTCGGCTTGACCGGGTCGGCGTCACCGACGACTTCTTCGATCTTGGTGGCGACTCGATCAGCGGGCTGCGGGTTCTCTCCAGGCTGAGGGCGCGCTTCACCGACGACCTCTCCACCCGGATGCTGTTCGAGCACCGGACCGTCGCGGCCCTCGCCCCCCTGATCGACAAGGCTGTCTCGGCCCGGCCAGGTCGGAACCCCGGTGCCTCCGGCGTCGACCTCCGCCCCGCCGACCTGAGCAGGCCCCTGCCCCTGTCCTTCGCGCAGGAGAGGCTCTGGTTCCTGCACGAGTTCACCGCCGGTGGGGTCGAGTACAACACGGGTATCGCGCTGCGCCTGGCAGGCCAGCCGCCGCACCTGGACGCGCTGCGAACGGCGTTCGCCGAGGTCGTCGCACGTCACGAGTCCCTCCGCACCACCTTCGACACCGTCGACGGCCAGGCAAGGCAACGGATCCACGCGACCGCCGAGGTGCCGTTCACCTTCGTCGACCTGACCGGCCGAGCGGCGGGCCAGGGTTCCAACCTCGACGAACTGCTCCACGCCGAGGCCACCACCCCCTTCGACCTCCGCACCGGCCCCGTCGCGAGGGTGCTCGTCGTCCGCGAGCACGCGGACTCCCATGTGCTGGTCCTGTCGATGCACCACATCGTCACCGACGGCTGGTCCGTCGGTCTATTCGTCCGGGAACTCGCGGACCGCTATCGGGGCCAGCTCACGGGCAGCGGCGTGCCCCGCCCGCCGCTGCCGGTCGCCCAGTACGCCGACTACGCCGTGTGGCAGCGGGAGCAGGTCACCGCCGGGGCCTGGGACGACCAGATCGACTACTGGCGAGCGCGCCTCGCGAACCTCCCCACCCTGGACCTCCCCACCGACCGTCCCCGGCCACCCGTCCACACCACCCACGGCGCGGTGCACAAGCTCACGGTGCCCGTCGAGACCAGCGAAGCACTCGCTCGCGCGGCCCGAGCGCACGGCGTCAGCCTCTTCATGGTCCTCACCGCCGTCACCCAGGTGCTGCTGTCCCGGCACAGCGGCCAGGACGACATTCCCGTGGGCACCGTGACCTCCGGTCGCCACCGCGCCGAGTTCGAGGAGATCACGGGGCTCTTCGCCAACACGCTGGTGTTGCGGTCGCGGATCGGCCGTGAGGATTCGTTCGCGTCGTTGTTGGGGCGGGTCCGGGAGACGGTGTTGGAGGCGTTCGCGCACCAGGATGTGCCGTTCGACCGGGTGGTGGACGCGGTGGTGGGGGAGCGGGACGCGTCGCGGTCTCCGTTGGCGCAGGTGATGGTGGTGTTGCAGAACTCGGTGGGCGAGTGGGGTGATTTCCCGGGGTTGGGGGTGGAGCGGGTTCCGCTGGCTCGGGAGTCGGCTCGGTTCGAGGTGACGTTCGAGTTCTGGGAGCGTCCGGGTGGGTTGTGGGTGGAGGTGGAGTACAACACGGATCTGTTCGACGCGGGCACGGTGGAGCGGTTGGCGCGGCACTGGGTCGTCCTCGCCGGGGAACTCACCGCCAATCCACGACGGTCACTGGCGGAGGTACCCGTGGTCGACGCCAGGGAGAACGCCGAGCTGCGTGCGCTCGCCTCTGGAGCTGATCGCCCCGAACTGCTGGTGGGGTCGGTCCCTGAGATCCTCACGGCCCACGCACACCACACCCCCGGCGCGGTCGCCGTCGAGCAGGGAACCGACCGACTCGACTACGCGGGGTTGGCGGCGCGGGTAGGTTGGCTGTCCGCGTCGTTGCGCGCGCGAGGAGTGCGCGCCGAGACCCGGGTCGCCGTGCTCATGCCCCGTTCGGTTGACTCGGTGGTGGCGATGCTCGCCGTTCTCGCGGCGAACGGCGTGTACGTCCCCGTCGACCCGGCCCTGCCCGCCGAACGCATCGCCTTCATGCTCGCCGACGGCGAGGTCGCGTTGGTGCTCACCACCGCGACCCTTCACCACCTGGTTCCGGACGGTGTCGCCGGGCTCGTGGTGGACGAGGAGTTGACCGGTTCCGATGCCTCGGATCCGGTGGCGGTCACCTCGCCCGCCGCTCCCGCGCAGGCCGCCTACGTGATCTACACGTCGGGCTCGACCGGGCGTCCCAAAGGCGTGGTCGTGGCCTACTCCTCGGCGATCGGGATGGCCAGGACGCACGTCGAGGAGCTGGGACTCGGCTCGGCGAGCCGAGTCCTGCAGTACGTGTCCCCGAGCTTCGACGTCGCGGTGGCCGATGTGCTCATGACCGTCGTCGCCGGAGCTTCCCTGGTCCTGCCGGACACGAACGAGCTCCCGGTCGGTGCGGAGCTCGTCGAACTGCTGCGGGACCGGACGATCTCGCACACCATGCTGCCGGCGGTGCTGCTCGGAGCGCTACCGACGGCGGAACTCCCGAACCTGCGGGTCGTGGTCGCGGGAGGTGAGGCTCTCAGCACCGAGACGGTGCAGCGGTGGGCCGCCGACCGTGTACTCCTGAACGGCTACGGGCCGAGCGAAACGACCGTGTGCGCCTCCCTCGGCGGACCGTTCACCACCGAACTGCACGGCCCCCCGCCCATCGGTGGCCCGCTGCCCAACACGACGACCCTCGTGCTCGACCCCGACCTCCGGCTCACCCCCGTCGGTGTCGTCGGCGAGCTGTACATCGCCGGACTCGGTCTCGCACGGGGTTACGCGAAACGGGCCGCTCTCACCTCGGAGCGTTTCGTGGCCAACCCGTTCGGTGCGGTGGGAAGCCGGATGTACCGGACGGGAGATCTCGTTCGCTGGCGGACCGACGGTGCTGGACTGGAGTTCGTCGGTCGGCTGGACGACCAGGTGAAGGTCCGTGGCTTCCGAGTGGAGCTGGGAGAGATCGAAGCCGCACTGACCACCCAGGACCACGTCCGCCAGGCGTGCGTCACGCTCCACGAGGACGGGCGGGGAGCACGACGCCTGGTCGGCTACGTCGTCGCCGAGGAGGGGGACGAGGTACCGACTTCCACCGATCTCGCTGCCGTGGTCCGGTCGACGCTCCCCCAGTACATGGTCCCCCACGCCTTCGTGGTGCTCCCCGAACTGCCGTTGACGAGGAACGGGAAGGTCGACCGGGCGGCGTTACCAGCCCCGGAGTTCCAGTCCGCTGACCGTCATGTCGCACCGCGCACGGACACCGAGAAGGTGTTGTGCGAGGTGTGGGCTGAGGTGCTGCGGTTGGACCGGGTCGGGGTGACCGACAACTTCTTCGAGCTGGGTGGCGACTCGATCCTGAGCATCCAGGTCGTGTCGAAGGCCCGAGCGGCGGGGGTGGTGTTCACCTCCCGGGAGTTGTTCCAACGCCAGACGATCGCCGCCCTGGCATCAGGACTGTCATCCCCTGACGGGGAACCCGGAACGGTGGGGGCCGAGCAGGGTCGGGTGTCGGGGGCGTTCCCGATGACCCCGGTCCTGGAGTGGTTCACCACCACGCACCCGGTGGGCCCGGAGCATTTCAACCTTTCCGCGGGGTTCACCCTGCCCCCGGACACCGATCTGGCGGTGGTGCGGCGGGCGGTGGGCGCGGTGGTGGAGCACCACGACGCGCTGCGCATGGTGCTGCGCCGCGAAGGCAAGAGGTGGACACCGGTGGTGTTGCCCGAGGTGGACCTGGACGAGGTCATCCAGGTAGTGGACCTACCAGCGGTGGAGGCAGACCAGGTCTGGCAGCGGGCGGTGGTCGCGGCGCAGGCAGGGTTGGACCTGCAACGAGGCCCGTTATCGCGTGTTCTCCTCGGCCGTGGTGCTGGTGGTGACCGGCTGCGGGTGGTATGGGTAGCCCACCACGTACTGGTCGACGGGGTGTCCTGGCGGATCCTGCGGGAGGACCTGACCACCGCCTACCACCAGGCAGTGACCGGACGACCGGTGGACCTCGGGGTGAAGACCACCGCGTTCCCCCACTGGGCACAGGCCCTGCGGGAGCACACCCGGGCCGGGGGGTTCACCGACCAACTCCACTACTGGCGGCAGGCCATCCCCACCAGTCAGGACCTACGGCTTCCGGTGGACGTTGCCGAGGGGGACCACTCGGTCGGAGCCCAGGACCGGGTGCGGGTGGTACTGGACCAGACCACGACCCGGGAGTTGCTGCAGGACGTGCCCGGGGTGTACCGGACCAGGATCGATGAGGTCCTGCTGACCGGGCTGGCCCGGACGGTGCGGAGGTGGACCGGGTGGCCCCGGGTACCGGTGACGGTCGAGGGCCATGGTCGGGAGGAAGTCCTGCCGGGGGTGGAGGTGTCCCGGACCGTGGGCTGGTTCACCTCGATCTACCCGGTCACCGTGGAACTGTCCCCGCGGGGGGAATGGGCCGGTGATGTCCTGGCGGTCAAGGAACAACTCCGTGGGGTCCCCGACCGGGGGATCGGGTACGGGGCACTGCGCTACCTCACCGGAGGGGGAAGCCCGGATTCGGGGCTGGACACCGACCGGGAACCACGGATCAGCCTGAACTACCTGGGCCAGTTCGACACCACCACCGGTGAGCAGGAGTGGATCGGGGACTGGCGGCTCAACCCCGGTGGCGAGCACCACCCGGGAGAAACCCGTACTCACCTGCTGGAGGTCGTGGCCCAGGTCCGCAACGGCCGGTTGGAGATCGACTGGTGGTACTCCCCAGGCCTGCACCACGAGGACACCGTTCATGGCCTGGCGGAGTCCTTCCTCACCGAGTTGTCGGGGTTCGTGGCTCACTGCCGCCAGCCCGGGGCCGGGGGTGTGTCCCCGTCGGACTTCCCGTTGGTGGCGTTGGACCAGGACACGGTGACCCGGTTGGCCGGGACCGGTCGTGCGGTCACCGAGTTGTACCCGTTGACGGGGTTGCAGGCCGGGATGTTGTTCCACGCGGTGGCCGATCCGGCGTCGGTGGCGTATCTGGAGCAGTTGTCCTGTGTTCTGGAGGGGGTGGATCAACCGGGGTTGGTGGCGGTGGCCTGGCAGCGGGTGGTCAACGCTCATGAGGCGTTGCGGGTGTCGGTGGCCTGGCGTGAGGTGCCGGACCCGGTGCAGGTGGTGCACCGTGAGGTTGAGGTCCCGATCACCGTGGAGGACTGGTCGGGTTACGAGGGTGGGGAGCAGGACCGGCGGTGGCGGGAGTACCAGCGGCGGGATCAGGGGGTGGCCTTCGATCTGGAGCGGGCCCCGTTGATGCGGGTGTTGCTGGCCGGGTTGGGGGAGGGCCGGGTGCGGGTGGTGTGGACCTTCCACCACCTGCTGCTCGACGGGTGGAGCACCACGACCTTCCTCGATGACGTCTTCCACGAGTACGACGCGCTTCGTCATGGGGAGACTGGGGATCGGCCCCGGCCGCGGTTTGACCCGGCGCTGAGCCGGAGCCCGGTGGGACGCCGCCAGTACGGGGAGTTCCTGCGGTGGTTGACCCGGCAGGACCAGACCACCGGGCGGGCCTACTGGCGGGAGGCGTTGGCCGGGTTCGACCAGCCCACTGCCCTGCCCTGGGACCGTGCCCCTGACCGGGCACACCGTTCGGAGTCCACCGCCCGTGTCCGGGTGCCTTTGACCACGGCGGGTTCGGAGGCGGTGTTCTCCTTCGCCCGGCAGGAGCGGGTCACGGTCAACGCGGTGGTGCAGGCCGGGTGGGCGTTGGTGTTGGCCCGGCATGCCGGCACGGTGGATGTGGTGTTCGGGGCGACGGTGTCAGGTCGACCGGCTGAGGTGGTGGGTTCGCAGGAGATGGTGGGGTTGTTCATCAACACCCTGCCGGTGCGGGTGGTGTGTGATCCGGGGGTGCGGGTGGGGGAGTGGGTGTCGGGGGTGCAGGCCCGGCAGGTGGAGGCCCGCCAGTTCGATTACGTGCCGTTGACCGGGATCGAGTCGGAGCTGCCGGCGGGGGTGGGGTTGTTCCAGAGCCTGGTGGTGTTCGAGAACTACCCGGTTCAGGAGGCGGGGTCGGCATCCGGGGTGCGGGTGTCGGGTGTGGAGGCGGTGGAGGCGACGAACTACCCGGTGACGGTGACGGTGTATGCCCGGGACCGGGTGGAGGCGTGGTTGTCCTATGACCCGGAGTTGTTCACCGAGGACACCGCCGGGCGGGTCGCGGCCCGTTTCGCCTGGGCGCTGTCCGAGATCGCCACCAACCCCGACCGGAACCTGGGAGACCTGGAAGTCCTCACGCCGGAGGACACCGGTTCCATCGCTGGCTGGAACGCCACGGACCGTCCGGTACCGGTGGTGGACCTGGCGGGGTTGTTGGCCCGGCAGGCCGGACGGACCCCGGAAGCAGCAGCGGTGCTCACCGATACCGGTGCCGGGCTGTCCTATGCCGAGTTCACCGCCCGGGTGGCCCGGGTGGCCGCGGTGTTGCGGTCCCGGGGTGTGGGAGTGGAGTCCCGGGTGGGTGTGGTGCTGCCCCGGTCGGTGGACTCGGTGGTCGCGGTGTGGGCGGTGTGGACCGCGGGTGGGGTGTACGTGCCGGTGGACCCGGAGTACCCGGCCGAGCGGATCGCCTACGTCCTCAAGGACAGCACCCCGGCCCTGGTGATCACGACCGAGGACCTGGTCGGGAGCCTGCCCGCCGACATCGACACGCTGGTGATCGACAGTGAACCAGCCCGCGCGGAGATCACTCGTGCGTCTGAGCCCAGCCCGGTCACGGTCCACCCCGCGCAGGCGGCGTATGTGGTGTACACGTCGGGTTCCACCGGCCGCCCGAAGGGGGTGGTGGTCTCCCAGCAGGCGATCGTGGCGCACCTGGACTGGATGGTCCGCACGTTCCCGTTGGGCACTGGGGACCGGGTCCTGCACAAGACCTCGATCGGGTTCGACGTGTCGGTGTGGGAACTGGCCTGGCCGGTGATCACCGGGGCCGGGGTGGTGCTGGCCCGTCCGGGTGGGCAGCGGGACCCGGCCTACCTGGCTGGGGTGATCGAGCGGGTGGGGGTGACGGTGACCCATTTCGTGCCCTCGATGCTGGCGGCGTTCGTGGCTGAGGACGGGGTGGCCCGGTGCGGGGGGTTGCGGTGGGTGCTGTGCTCGGGGGAGGCCCTGCCACCGGGGGTGGTGGACCGGTGGGCCCGGCGGGTGCCGGGGGTGTCGTTGTTGGCGACCCGTCTGACCAGTCGGGTGCGGTCGGTGTTGTCGGTGGAGTTGCCGGTGCGGGCGGTGTTCGAACACCCCACCGTGGCCGGTCTCGCCGAGGTCCTGGCCGGTGGGGGGCGGGTGCGTCCCGCTGTGGTGCCTGTCGAGCGGCCGGCGCGGATCCCGCTGTCCTACGCGCAGCGCCGGCTGTGGTTCCTCCACCAGCTGGAAGGACCATCGGCCACCTACAACATCCCCTTCGCCCTCCGGTTGCGGGGTGCGCTCGACGAGGAGGCGTTGGGGGCTGCGTTGCGGGACGTCGTCGCGCGGCACGAGGCGCTTCGAACGGTGTTCCCCGAAGTGGATGGGCAGCCCGAGCAGCGGGTGCTGCCGGTGGACGAGGCCCGTCCGCGGTTGTCCGTGGAGGCGGTGTCGGAGGCCGAGCTCCCAGCGGTGTTGGCGGCGGAGGCCGGGACCGGGTTCGACCTGACCCGTGAGCTGCCGCTGCGGGCGAGGCTGTTCGGAGTGGGGGAGCGGCAGTGGGTGTTGTCGGTGGTGTTGCACCACATCGCCGGTGACGGCTGGTCCATGGGACCGCTCGCTCAGGACCTCACCCGGGCCTATGCGGCGCGCACCAGCGGACACGCCCCCGACTGGGAGCCGCTGCCCGTGCAGTACGCCGACTACACGCTGTGGCAGCGGGAACTGCTGGGCAGCGAGGACGAACCAGACAGCCCGATCTCCCAGCAGCTCGACTACTGGCGAACCGCACTGGCCGAACTGCCAGAAGGACTCGACCTGCCCACCGACCGCCCCCGCCCCGCCATCGCCGACTACCGGGGCGACACCGCCACCTTCGACATCGACGAGAACCTGCACCAACGGGTCGTCGACCTGGCGGCGGAGTGCGGTGTCAGCGTCTTCATGGTGCTCCAGGCGGGGTTGGCCGCGTTGCTGACCCGGTTGGGGGCGGGCACGGACATCCCGTTGGGCACGCCGGTGGCGGGCCGCCCCGACGAGGAGCTGGAGGAGCTGGTCGGGTTCTTCGTCAACACCCTGGTGTTGCGGACCGACACGTCCGGGGATCCCTCGTTCCGGGAGTTGCTGCACCGGGTGCGGCGGACCGACCTGGCGGCCTACGCCCACCAGGACCTGCCCTTCGAACGGTTGGTGGAGGTCCTCAACCCGACCAGGTCCCTGTCCCGTCACCCGCTGTTCCAGGTGGCACTGGCCTTCCAGTCCACCGCCAGGCCGGACCTGGACTTCCCCGGCGCCACCGTGGAGTCCGAACCGACCGGTGGCAAGGTCGCGAAGTTCGACCTGTCCATCAGCCTCAACGAGTACCGCACGCCCGACGGCGCCCTCACCGGCATGGAAGGGCTCGTAGAGTACTCCACGGCGCTCTTCGACCCCTCCACCATCAGCGCCCTCATCGGCCGGTTCCTCCGACTCCTGACCGAGGCCACCGCCCATCCCGAGCGCACCATCGACAACCTCGACATCCTCGGTCAGGAGGAACGTCGCACGATCCTCCACGACTGGAACGACACCGCGCACCTCACCGACGCCGTGCCGCTGCCCACCCTCGTGGAACGCACCGTCGACTCGGTCGGGGACGGCGAAGCCGTGCGGCACGGGGGCACCACCCTCACCTACACCGACCTGGACACCAGGGCGAACCAGCTCGCCCACCACCTCATCGAGCTCGGTGTCGGCCCGGAGACCAGGGTGGCGCTGCTGCTGCCCCGCACCCCGGAACTCGTCGTCACCGTTCTCGCCGTCCTCAAGGCCGGCGGAGCCTGGGTCCCCGTGGACCCCCACTACCCGGCCGACCGGGTGCGGTACCTGCTGGAGGACAGCCAGGCCGCGCTCCTGGTCACCGAGGAGGCACACCACGGCGACCTCGACACCACCGTTCCCCTGCTCCTCCTCGACGACGAGACGACCAGGAACACGGTCGCCGCGCGGCCGGTCTCCCGACCATCGCGCACACCGCACCTGGACAACGCCGCGTACGTCATCTACACGTCCGGCTCAACCGGCCGCCCGAAGGGCGTGGTCATCCCCCACGCCGGACTCACCGGACTCGCCGAGGAGCAGATCGACCGGTTCCGGCTCACCACGGACTCCCGTGTCGCCTCGCTGGCGTCCCCCAGTTTCGACGCCTCGGTCATGGAGATGCTCATGGCCCTCACCAGCGGCGGAGTCCTCGTCCAACCCGAGCAGTCCGGTCCCGTCGTGGGCGCCGATCTCGCCCAGTTCCTGTCCGAGCACCGCATCACCCACGCCCTCATCCCACCCACCGCGCTCGGGAACGTCCCAGCGACCGACCTCCCCGACCTCGTCACGGTCCTGGTCGGCGGTGAGGCCTGCGGCACCGACCTCATCGGCAGGTGGGCACCCGGCCGCCGGATGTTGAACCTCTACGGCGCCACCGAGGCGACCGTCTGGTCCACCGCGGGCACCCTCGCCGAGGGCACCACGGTGCCGCCGCTGGGCGGACCCATCCGCAACACCAGGGCCTACGTACTCGACCCGTCCCTGCGCCCGGTCCCCGTCGGCGTCGCCGGCGAGGTGTACCTGGCCGGCGACGGTCTCGCACGCGGCTACCTCGACCGCCGCGGACTGACCGCCCAACGCTTTGTCGCCGACCCGTTCGCCGCCGGTCCCGGCGCCAGGATGTATCGCACCGGGGACGTGGCGCGCTGGCTGCCATCCGGCTCCCTGGCGTTCGTCGGACGAGCTGACGACCAGGTCAAACTCCGCGGATTTCGCATTGAACTGGGTGAGATCGAAAACGCCCTGACCGAACTCCCGGACGTCGCCCACGCGGCGGTCGTCGTTCGGGAGGACCAACCAGGCCGCCAGCAACTCGTCGGCTACGTGGTACCGGAGGCGAACCACGCCACCAACGACGCGGCAACCGACGCGGAGGGCACCCCGACGGGCGCTGCGGGGTCGAGCGCGCTGCGGGAACAGCTCCGCCGGACACTGCCCGAGCACATGGTGCCCGCGGCCGTCGTCACCCTCGGGGAGCTCCCGCTCACCAGCAACGGAAAACTGGACCGGGAAGCACTCCCCGCACCCGACCACACCGCAACCACCTCAGGGCGGATCCCGATCACCCCACGCGAGGAGGCGCTGTGCGCACTCTTCGGGGATGTCCTCGGTGTCGAACGGGTCTTCGCCGACGACAGCTTCTTCGACCTCGGCGGCCACTCGCTGCTGGCGACCGAACTCGTCAGCCGGGTCCGCGCCCTCCTCGGCGTCGACCTCGCCGTGCGCACCGTCTTCGAAGCGCCGACCGTCGCCGAGCTGGCGGCGCGCCTGGGCACCGAGGTGGACGAGGGTGCCCTCGACGTCCTGCTCCCCCTCCGCACCCGAGGCAGCAGGCCACCCCTGTTCTGCGTGCACCCCGCCGGGGGAATGAGCTGGTGCTATGCCGGGCTCCAGAACACCCTCGACGGCGATCAGCCGATCTACGGCCTCCAGGCGAGGGGGATCGGGGAACCGGGCGCTCTCCCCGGGAGCATCGAGGAGATGGCCGATGACTACCTGGCCCAGATCAGGACGGTCCGCCCCCACGGCCCCTACCACCTGCTTGGCTGGTCCTTCGGAGGCGTGGTCGCCCACGCCATCGCGACCCGCCTCCAGGCCGACGGGGAGGAGGTCGGGCTCCTCGCGCTCCTCGACAGCTACCCCGTGACGGCGACGATCGAGGGCCGCCAGGCCACCGAGCAGGAAACCCTGCGGGAACTGCTCCAGGTTTTCGGGATGCCCGGACCCGAGGACGTGCCCCTCACCCGCGACGACGTCGTCGCCGCCGCACTCGGGAACGGAACCCTCGCGGGCCTCGCCGAACGCGACGTCCAGGCGATGCTGGATGTCTACCTGAACAGCAGCGACCTCGTCGCGAAGTTCACCCCGGGGCGGTTCGTCGGCGACGTCCTGCTGTTCCCCGCCACCGTGGACCGCGTGGAGGACGCCCCCACCGCCGAAGCCTGGGCCGCTTACGTCCAGGGGACGGTGACGACACACGAAGTCCACTGCGCACACCTCGACATGGCCCAACCAGGACCGCTCGCGGAAATCGGACGCCGTGTGGCGGAGGAAATGCGCGACAGCACCGAGGAGGCGGACTGACAGCAACACCCGGGCCCGAGCACCATTGGGAACGGTGGACGGGCGCGTCAACGGAAAGCGGCATCGACTTGACGAAACCGTTGACGCGCCTGCCCTCGAAATCCGGTTCGCCCGCGTCCCGGAAGTCCGCCGCATTTCCGAAAACCCACCGAGCGCACACCACGGCACAACCACCCGAAAAGGAACTCGACCAGAGGGTTTTGGGGAAGGGCGAAGGTCGTTGCGAGTCCGAACCACCTGGTAGAGCCTGGTTGCGGATTGTTGGCGGGCAAACGGGAACGTCCGGCCCCCAGGGGGCGGAGGGGCGCGGCCGGTCCACCACCGAACCAGACGAGAAGTCCGTCCGCAACGGGGGAACGGGTGTCAACGCTCGACACCCACGCCCACCGTCCGGTGCCCGGGGAAGGTGGCATGGAGTCAACTCAACTGGCAGACGTGTTCGAGAAGCTGGTGCATCAGTACCGGGTTCCCGGGGCCCAGTTGGCTCTCTACGACAACGGCGAACTGCGCACCGTCGAAGTCGGCCACCAGCACCACGACCGTCCCAGCCCCGTCACCAGGAACTCCGCCTTTCCGTTCGGTTCCGTCACCAAGTTCGTGACCGCGACCCTCGCCATGCAGTTCGTCTCCGACGGGGACATCGACCTCGACACCCCGATCTCCGAGTACGTCCCCGCTCTCCGCGGTGCGGCCAACCCCCAGATCGGGCGGATCACCCCCCGGCAGCTCCTCAGCCACACCGGTGGCCTGGTGACAGAGATCGACTTCCCCGACATGCGGACCGCCTCCTACCAGCGGTACGCCCAGGCCGCCGCCGGCGTGGACAACATCTTCCCGCCCGGCGAGGCCTTCTCCTACTCCAACGTGGGCTACTGCCTGGTCGGCCACCTGGTCGAGAGGGTCTCCGGCATGGACTGGTGGACCGCCGTCGAAACCTGCCTCCTCCGGCCCCTCGGCATCACCCCGGCGTTCCTCTTCGACCCCCGGCCGCTCAGCGAACGCTCCTCCGTCGTGGGCGGCCACACGGTACGTGTGGAAACCGGTGACGTCGCGGCCGTCGACCTGTTCCTCCCCCTCTCCGCCAGCGCCGCAGGAGGCCTCGCCGGCAGCGCGTCCGACCTGGTCACCCTCGCCCGGCTGCAACTCGAGGACCGCGACGGCTTCGACCACGCCGACCTGCTTCCCGATGACGCCGCCCGGAACATGCGCGCTACCGCCCACGGCGCCGAACCCTTCGGCCTCGCTGACGCCTGGGGTCTCGGTCTGATGAAGTACCAGGGCGCCGACGGGACGACCTGGTTCGGCCACGACGGAACCGTCGACGGCACCAGCTGCCACCTCCGGGCCAACGCCGAGCAGAACACGGCACTCGCGATGACCGCCAACGGAACCACCGGACTCCTGCTCTGGGCCGACCTCGTCGAGAGCCTCCGCGACGCCGGGATCGCGGTCGGGCACTACACCGTGCCCGCCACCAACCCCGTCGAGGTGGCCGACCCCGCTGACTACACCGGCGACTACGTCAACGGCAACATCCCCTTCCGGGTGGAGTCGGACCCCGAAGGCGGACTCGCGCTGACCAGGACCGACGGTTTCCACGTTCGGCTGGCGATGCACCAGGACGACGTCTTCCTCGCACGCGAGGAGAACTTCGACGCCGCCGACATCGGTGGTCGGTTCGTCCGTGACGCCGCGACCGGCGCCGTCACCCTGCTGCAGTACGGCGGACGCTCGTACCGGCGGTCCTGACCACGTCGAGCGAACACCGCCAGGCTTCGCTGGTTGGCCGGAGTGGAACGCCTGGCACGGCACGACGAACACCAGGCGGCGGCCAACCGACAGGAGCGAAGTACCAGAGATGACCACCGAACCGCATGCTGTCCAGGTCTCCGCCCCCGGCCCCCGCCGCTTCGCCCCGCTCGTGGTGCCGGCCGACCTCGTGCGCCGGCTGGACGCACTCCAACACGACCACCACCCGGGGGCGGCGACGACGACAGCGGAGCACGGCGACGCTCCCACCCGGCGGGAAGAACCCGCTCACCCGTGGGATGCGGTCCTTCCCGCTCTGATCACGTCCGCACGGGCGCTGTACGCCAGTCAGCACGACGGTCCGAGTCCTTCGGTCCACGTCATGCGCCAGTCCGAACCAGGGGACCCGGCGCATTCGTCGAGCGACGCCACAGCGGGGCAGTTCTCCGCCTCGACCGTCATCCCCGCGAGCGAGATCAGCCCGAAACAGGAGGCAGCCGAGCTGCTCGGGGCCCTGCGCAGTCACCTCGTCCAAGGCAAGGCCCTCGGTACCACGGCCGCTGACCTCACCCAGCCTGCTCCTGTACGCCACTCCTCGACCGCAGCGGGGACGCGCCCCGCCTCTTCTCCACGCATCGTGATCCGCATTCACGGCGCCCCGGTCGCCCGAGATTCGCGCTCCGACCAGTCCACCGGTGCCCTCGCGCTCGATCTGTGGACGGCCGCCGACGGGGTGTTCGGGGTGATCGGCGGCACCGAGGTGCTGGACGGGCAACACGCGACTGGCCTGGGACGGCAGCTCGTGCTCCTGCTTCGGTCCATCGCCGACCACCCTGAGCAGCCGGTGCGGGATCTCCTGCGCGCGTCGGAACGGCGCCACACCGAAGAGCACGTGATCGCCACCGACCGGGTGCTGCCGGTGCAGACGGTCACCGGGGTGTTCGCCGCGCGGGTGGTCGAGTGCCCGGACGCGGCGGCGGTGGTGGGGGAGGGGGTGTCGTGGTCCTACCGGGAGGTCGATGCCCGGTCGGCCCGGTTGGCCGGATACCTGGTGTCGCGGGGTGTGGTGGCCGGTTCCCGGGTGGGGGTGTTGTTGGAGCGGGGTCCGGATGCGGTGTGCGTGCTGTTGGCCGTGCTCCGGGCGGGTGGTGCCTACGTTCCGGTGGATCCGGGGTACCCGGCGGCGCGGGTGGAGTTCCTGCTCACCGACAGTGGGGCCGGGGTGGTGGTGACCACCGCCGAGTTGGCCGACCGGGTCCCGGCGGGCCTGGCGACGGTGGTGGTGGACGACCCGGCGACGGTGGCCGCCCTCGAGCGGGAGACCACCGTGCCACCGGGAGTGGTCTCGGGTGACATGCCGGCGTATGTGATCTACACGTCCGGCTCCACCGGTACTCCGAAGGGAGTGGTGGTACCGCACCGGGCTGTGGTGCGGGTGGCGTGGGAGCCGGATCACCTGCCGGTGGGGCCGGGGGATGTTGTCGCCCAACTGGCGTCGTTGTCCTTCGACGCGGCCACTTTGGAGATCTGGGGAGCGTTGCTCAACGGGGCGGCGGTGGCGGTGCCCCGGCCCGGGGTGTTGTCGGTACCCGAACTGGGTGAGTTCCTGGGTGAGTACGCGGTGACGGGGTTGTGGTTGACGGCGGGGTTGTTCCACGAGGTCGTCGACACTGATGTGGCGGTGTTGTCGGGGGTGCGGTACCTGTTGGCCGGGGGTGACGTGCTGTCTCCGTCGCACTGCCGGCGGGTGGTGGAGGCGGTACCGGGGGTGCGGTTGGTCAACGGGTACGGGCCCACGGAGAACACGGTGTTCACCACTGTTCAGGTGGTGGGTGCCTCCGTTGTGCGGGGGCGGGGTTCGGTGCCGATCGGGTCGCCGGTGGCGGGGTCCGGGGTGGTGGTGTTGGACCGGTGGTTGCGTCCGGTGCCGGTGGGGGTGCCGGGGGAGCTCTACACCTCGGGTGCGGGTCTGGGGCATGGGTATGTGGATCGTCCGGGGTTGACGGCGTCGCGGTTCGTGGCTGATCCCTTCGATGCCGCTGGTGGTCGGGTGTACCGGACGGGGGATCGGGTGCGGTGGTTGCCGGACGGGGTTCTCGAGTTCGTGGGGCGGGTGGATGATCAGGTGAAGGTGCGGGGGTTCCGCATCGAGCCGGGTGAGGTCGAGGCCGCGTTGGTGGGGCAGCGGGGTGTGGCGCGGGCGGTGGTGGTGGTCCGGGAGGACACTCCGGGGGCGCGGCGTCTGGTGGGTTACGTGGTGCCGGCCGAGGGGCATGTGGTTGATGGTGGGCAGGTGCGGGAGGAGTTGCGGTCTCGGTTGCCGGAGTACCTGGTGCCGGCGGCGGTGGTGGTGCTCGAGGCCTTGCCCCTGACGGGTAACGGGAAGGTAGACCGGGCGGCGTTACCAGCCCCGGAGTTCCAGCCCTCCCAGGGGTACGTGGCACCGCGCACGGACACCGAGAAGGTGCTGTGCGAGGTGTGGTCCGAGGTTCTTGGTGTGGACCCGGTGGGCATCGATGCCGACTTCTTCGCCCTCGGTGGCGACTCCATCAGCGGGCTGCGGGTGCTCTCCCGGCTGCGGGAACACCTGAACCTCCCGCTTCCCGCCCGGCTCCTGTTTGACGAACCGACGGTGGCCGGGCTCGCCGCGCACGTCGACGGCCACACCACTGCGGAACACCAGGAAACCGAGCAGGTACCGCTTGTCGGCGGAACCGGTGGACACCCGGACAACGGTAGCGACAGCTCCGTGCACCAGCTGTCGCCGCCACAGCAACGCCTGTGGTTCCTCGACAGCCTCATCCCGGGCGGTGTCGAGTACAACACCGGAATCAGCCTCCGGCTGCACGGCTCTCTCGACCTGGAAGCCCTGGCCAAAGCCCTGAACCGGCTCGTCAGCCGTCACGGGAGCCTGCGAACGACCTTCGAGGAGGTGTCAGGCCAGCCCGTCCAACGAGTGCGGCGGGGGTTCGACGTACCGCTGCGGACGGTCGACCTGCGCACACCAGAGCTGGACTGCCTGGAGGAGCGGGATGCCCGCCTGGCGGCGGTACTCCGCGAGGAGACGTCCACACGGTTCGACCTCCACGAGGGGCCGCTCTTCCGAGGCCTGGTCGTCCGAGAGACGAACGACGTGAGCGTCCTCGTGCTGTCGGTGCACCACATCGTGACGGACGGGTGGTCGATGGGTGTGCTGGTCCGGGAGCTGGACCAGTACTACACCGCCGAGCTGGCCGGTGCCCCGGTGGAACTACCCGCGCTACCGGTGTCCTACCGGGACTGGGCAGCCTGGCAGCGGGACCAGACCGAGAAGGCCGGTTGGGAGGAACAGCTCGACTACTGGCGGGAGCAGCTGGCCGGGGTTCCGGTGCTGGAACTGCCCACCGACCGTGCCCGACCGGTGGTGCGCAGTTCGGTGGGCGCGGTGCACGTCCTGCGGGTCCCGCCCGCGGTGGTGGACCGGTTGACACGGTGGGGCGCCTCGGGTGGGGCGAGCCTGTTCATGACCCTGACCGCGATTACCCAGCTGGTGCTGGCCCAGCACAGCGGGCAGGACGACATCGCGGTGGGCACGGTGGTCTCGGGTAGGGACCGCACCGAGCTGGAAGGGCTGGTCGGGTTCTTCGTCAACACCCTGGTGCTGCGGTCCCGGGTGGATCTGTCCGAGTCCGCCGAGGTGTTTCTGGCGCGGGTCCGGGAGACGGTGCTGAGGGCGTTCTCCCACCAGGACGTGCCCTTCGACCGGGTGGTCGACGCCGTGGGTGGGGTGCGGGACGCGTCCCGGCCGCCGTTGGCGCAGGTGATGGTGGTGTTGCAGAACGCGGTGGGTGAGGTGGCCGAGTTCGGGGGGATGCCGGCGCGACGGGTGGTGTTGGACCGGGCGTCCTCGCGGTTCGAGGTGACCTTCGAGTTCTGGCCGGACGCGGAGGGGTTGGTGGTGGAGCTGGAGTACAACACCGACCTGTTCGATGCCGGCACGGTGGAGCGGTGGGCCCGGGACTGGGTGCGGCTGGCCGAGGCGGTGACCGCGGAGCCGGAGCGCCGGTTGGTCGAGGTGGCGGTGACCGACCCCGCTGAGCGGGATCTGGTGGCGGAATGGAACACCCCCGACCGGGTGCTGCCGGTGCAGACGGTCACCGGGGTGTTCGCCGCGCGGGTGGTCGAGTGCCCGGACGCGGCGGCGGTGGTGGGGGAGGGGGTGTCGTGGTCCTACCGGGAGGTCGATGCCCGGTCGGCCCGGTTGGCCGGATACCTGGTGTCGCGGGGTGTGGTGGCCGGTTCCCGGGTGGGGGTGTTGTTGGAGCGGGGTCCGGATGCGGTGTGCGTGCTGTTGGCCGTGCTCCGGGCGGGTGGTGCCTACGTTCCGGTGGATCCGGGGTACCCGGCGGCGCGGGTGGAGTTCCTGCTCACCGACAGTGGGGCCGGGGTGGTGGTGACCACCGCCGAGTTGGCCGACCGGGTCCCGGCGGGCCTGGCGACGGTGGTGGTGGACGACCCGGCGACCGTGGCCGCCCTCGAGCGGGAGACCACCGTGCCACCGGGAGTGGTCTCGGGTGACATGCCGGCGTATGTGATCTACACGTCCGGCTCCACCGGTACTCCGAAGGGAGTGGTGGTACCGCACCGGGCTGTGGTGCGGGTGGCGTGGGAGCCGGATCACCTGCCGGTGGGGCCGGGGGATGTTGTCGCCCAACTGGCGTCGTTGTCCTTCGACGCGGCCACTTTGGAGATCTGGGGAGCGTTGCTCAACGGGGCGGCGGTGGCGGTGCCCCGGCCCGGGGTGTTGTCGGTACCCGAACTGGGTGAGTTCCTGGGTGAGTACGCGGTGACGGGGTTGTGGTTGACGGCGGGGTTGTTCCACGAGGTCGTCGACACTGATGTGGCGGTGTTGTCGGGGGTGCGGTACCTGTTGGCCGGGGGTGACGTGCTGTCTCCGTCGCACTGCCGGCGGGTGGTGGAGGCGGTACCGGGGGTGCGGTTGGTCAACGGGTACGGGCCCACGGAGAACACGGTGTTCACCACTGTTCAGGTGGTGGGTGCCTCCGTTGTGCGGGGGCGGGGTTCGGTGCCGATCGGGTCGCCGGTGGCGGGGTCCGGGGTGGTGGTGTTGGACCGGTGGTTGCGTCCGGTGCCGGTGGGGGTGCCGGGGGAGCTCTACACCTCGGGTGCGGGTCTGGGGCATGGGTATGTGGATCGTCCGGGGTTGACGGCGTCGCGGTTCGTGGCTGATCCCTTCGATGCCGCTGGTGGTCGGGTGTACCGGACGGGGGATCGGGTGCGGTGGTTGCCGGACGGGGTCCTCGAGTTCGTGGGGCGGGTGGATGATCAGGTGAAGGTGCGGGGGTTCCGCATCGAGCCGGGTGAGGTCGAGGCCGCGTTGGTGGGGCAGCGGGGTGTGGCGCGGGCGGTGGTGGTGGTCCGGGAGGACACTCCGGGGGCGCGGCGTCTGGTGGGTTACGTGGTGCCGGCCGTGGGGCATGTGGTTGATGGTGGGCAGGTGCGGGAGGAGTTGCGGTCTCGGTTGCCGGAGTACCTGGTGCCGGCGGCGGTGGTGGTGCTCGAGGCCTTGCCCCTGACGGGTAACGGGAAGGTCGACCGGGCGGCGTTACCAGCCCCGGAGTTCCAGTCCGCTGACCGTCATGTCGCACCGCGCACCGAGGTGGAGAAGGTGTTGTGCGAGGTGTGGGCTGAGGTGCTGCGGTTGGACCGGGTCGGGGTGACCGACAACTTCTTCGAGCTGGGTGGCGACTCGATCCTGAGCATCCAGGTCGTGTCGAAGGCCCGAGCGGCGGGGGTGGTGTTCACCTCCCGGGAGTTGTTCCAACGCCAGACGATCGCTGCCCTGGCATCAGGACTGTCATCCCCTGACGGGGAACCCGGAACGGTGGGGGCCGAGCAGGGTCGGGTGTCGGGGGCGTTCCCGATGACCCCGGTCCTGGAGTGGTTCACCACCACGCACCCGGTGGGCCCGGAGCATTTCAACCTTTCCGCGGGGTTCACCCTGCCCCCGGACACCGATCTGGCGGTGGTGCGGCGGGCGGTGGGCGCGGTGGTGGAGCACCACGACGCGCTGCGCATGGTGCTGCGCCGCGAAGGCAAGAGGTGGACACCGGTGGTGTTGCCCGAGGTGGACCTGGACGAGGTCATCCAGGTAGTGGACCTACCAGCGGTGGAGGCAGACCAGGTCTGGCAGCGGGCGGTGGTCGCGGCGCAGGCAGGGTTGGACCTGCAACGAGGCCCGTTATCGCGTGTTCTCCTCGGCCGTGGTGCTGGTGGTGACCGGCTGCGGGTGGTATGGGTAGCCCACCACGTACTGGTCGACGGGGTGTCCTGGCGGATCCTGCGGGAGGACCTGACCACCGCCTACCACCAGGCAGTGACCGGACGACCGGTGGACCTCGGGGTGAAGACCACCGCGTTCCCCCACTGGGCACAGGCCCTGCGGGAGCACACCCGGGCCGGGGGGTTCACCGACCAACTCCACTACTGGCGGCAGGCCATCCCCACCAGTCAGGACCTACGGCTTCCGGTGGACGTTGCCGAGGGGGACCACTCGGTCGGAGCCCAGGACCGGGTGCGGGTGGTACTGGACCAGACCACGACCCGGGAGTTGCTGCAGGACGTGCCCGGGGTGTACCGGACCAGGATCGATGAGGTCCTGCTGACCGGGCTGGCCCGGACGGTGCGGAGGTGGACCGGGTGGCCCCGGGTACCGGTGACGGTCGAGGGCCATGGTCGGGAGGAAGTCCTGCCGGGGGTGGAGGTGTCCCGGACCGTGGGCTGGTTCACCTCGATCTACCCGGTCACCGTGGAACTGTCCCCGCGGGGGGAATGGGCCGGTGATGTCCTGGCGGTCAAGGAACAACTCCGTGGGGTCCCCGACCGGGGGATCGGGTACGGGGCACTGCGCTACCTCACCGGAGGGGGAAGCCCGGATTCGGGGCTGGACACCGACCGGGAACCACGGATCAGCCTGAACTACCTGGGCCAGTTCGACACCACCACCGGTGAGCAGGAGTGGATCGGGGACTGGCGGCTCAACCCCGGTGGCGAGCACCACCCGGGAGAAACCCGTACTCACCTGCTGGAGGTCGTGGCCCAGGTCCGCAACGGCCGGTTGGAGATCGACTGGTGGTACTCCCCAGGCCTGCACCACGAGGACACCGTTCATGGCCTGGCGGAGTCCTTCCTCACCGAGTTGTCGGGGTTCGTGGCTCACTGCCGCCAGCCCGGGGCCGGGGGTGTGTCCCCGTCGGACTTCCCGTTGGTGGCGTTGGACCAGGACACGGTGACCCGGTTGGCCGGGACCGGTCGTGCGGTCACCGAGTTGTACCCGTTGACGGGGTTGCAGGCCGGGATGTTGTTCCACGCGGTGGCCGATCCGGCGTCGGTGGCGTATCTGGAGCAGTTGTCCTGTGTTCTGGAGGGGGTGGATCAACCGGGGTTGGTGGCGGTGGCCTGGCAGCGGGTGGTCAACGCTCATGAGGCGTTGCGGGTGTCGGTGGCCTGGCGTGAGGTGCCGGACCCGGTGCAGGTGGTGCACCGTGAGGTTGAGGTCCCGATCACCGTGGAGGACTGGTCGGGTTACGAGGGTGGGGAGCAGGACCGGCGGTGGCGGGAGTACCAGCGGCGGGATCAGGGGGTGGCCTTCGATCTGGAGCGGGCCCCGTTGATGCGGGTGTTGCTGGCCGGGTTGGGGGAGGGCCGGGTGCGGGTGGTGTGGACCTTCCACCACCTGCTGCTCGACGGGTGGAGCATCTACCGGTTCTTCTCCGACCTGATCGCGACCTACCAGGCCCTGGCCGAGACCACGGGTGAGAACACCGTCTCGGTGGTCCCGGTGGGACGCCGCCAGTACGGGGAGTTCCTGCGGTGGTTGACCCGGCAGGACCAGACCACCGGGCGGGCCTACTGGCGGGAGGCGTTGGCCGGGTTCGACCAGCCCACTGCCCTGCCCTGGGACCGTGCCCCTGACCGGGCACACCGTTCGGAGTCCACCGCCCGTGTCCGGGTGCCTGTGACCACGGCGGGTTCGGAGGCGGTGTTCTCCTTCGCCCGGCAGGAGCGGGTCACGGTCAACGCGGTGGTGCAGGCCGGGTGGGCGTTGGTGTTGGCCCGGCATGCCGGCACGGTGGATGTGGTGTTCGGGGCGACGGTGTCAGGTCGACCGGCTGAGGTGGTGGGTTCGCAGGAGATGGTGGGGTTGTTCATCAACACCCTGCCGGTGCGGGTGGTGTGTGATCCGGGGGTGCGGGTGGGGGAGTGGGTGTCGGGGGTGCAGGCCCGGCAGGTGGAGGCCCGCCAGTTCGATTACGTGCCGTTGACCGGGATCGAGTCGGAGCTGCCGGCGGGGGTGGGGTTGTTCCAGAGCCTGGTGGTGTTCGAGAACTACCCGGTTCAGGCGGCGGGGTCGGCGTCCGGGGTGCGGGTGTCGGGTGTGGAGGCGGTGGAGGCGACGAACTACCCGGTGACGGTGACGGTGTATGCCCGGGACCGGGTGGAGGCGTGGTTGTCCTATGACCCGGAGTTGTTCACCGAGGACACCGCCGGGCGGGTCGCGGCCCGTTTCGCCTGGGCGCTGTCCGAGATCGCCACCAACCCCGACCGACCACTCGGCCAACTCGACATCGTCAGCCCGAGCGAGTGGAAGGGTGCCCCTGTTCTCGAATGCAACTCTCAGGTAGGAGTGCGGGATGTGGAAGCAGAATCCCTCCTCGACCTGTTCCGGCACCACGTCCACGCGGCCCCGAGCAAGGTCGCCGTGTCCTACCGGGATTCCGAGGTCACCTACGGGGAACTCGACCTGCTCTCGACCCGGCTGGCGAAGCACCTCGTCGGGATCGGCGTCGGCCCGGAAACTCGGGTAGCCGTGGTCTTGCCCCGCTCGGTCGACCTCGTCATCGGCATACTCGCCGCTCTGAAGGCCGGCGGTACCTACGTTCCAGTCGATCCCCAGTACCCCGCCGACCGCATCGCCTACACCCTCGCCGACAGCGACGCGTCGGTCGTGCTCACCGTCTCCTCGGTAGCAGGAGCCCTGCCACCGGGCCTGGCGGAGGGCATCGTCCTGCTCGACGAGGTCGAGTGGCGGAACTCGGATGAGGACCGCGACCAACCCCTACCTGGGCGGGTCGACCCGGATCAGTCGGCCTACGTCATCTACACCTCGGGTTCCACCGGCCGGCCCAAGGGAGTCGTCGTACCCCACCGTGCCGTGACCAGCCTGTTCCGGGAAACCACGGAACGGTTCGGTTTCGACGCTGACGACGTGTGGACGATGTTCCACTCGGCGGCGTTCGACTTCTCGGTGTGGGAGATCTGGGGAGCCCTAGCATTCGGTGGCAGGCTCGTCGTCGTGCCGTGGGAGGTCTCGCGCTCGCCGGGGGACTTCCTGCGCCTCCTCGTCGATCACCGAGTGACGGTGTTGAACCAGACCCCGTCGGCCTTCGCGCAGCTGGCGCAGGCCGAGGCGGATCAACTCCACCTCGGCCAGGACCTGGTACTGCGGTGGATCGTCTTCGGGGGCGAGGCCCTCGACGCGTCGCGCCTCGCACCGTGGTTCGCCAGACACCCGGACGGGCCGACCATCGTGAACATGTACGGCATCACCGAGACCACGGTGCACGTCACGGCTCACCCGGTCCTGCCGGAGGAGCTCCTGCCCGGCGTGATCGGACGCGCGATCCCCGGTTGGCGCGTCCACGTGCTGGACCGTGCGGGAGGACTGCGGCCGGTTCCACCAGGCGTGGTCGGAGAGATGTACGTCGCTGGTGCGGGGGTCGCTCGCGGTTACTCCGGACGCCCTGGCCTGACGGCCACCAGGTTCGTGGCCGACCCGTTCGGCGAGCCGGGTTCACGCATGTACCGCACGGGGGACCTCGCGAGGGTCGACGCCGAAGGCCGGCTGGTGTACGTGGGCCGAGCCGACGAGCAGGTCAAGCTGCGGGGTTTCCGCATCGAGCCTGGTGAGATCGCGACCGTACTCGGCCAGCACCCCGGCGTCGGACAGGCAGCGGTCACGGTGCGGGACGATCTCGCGGGCGAGGCTCGGCTCGTCGCCTACCTGGTCCCCGCCGCTCCTGACGAGCCACTGCACACCGACGAACTTCGAAGCCTGCTCCACCAGGTTCTCCCGGACCACATGGTGCCCTCCTCGTTCGTCGTCCTCCCCGAGCTCCCCCTGACGTCGAACGGCAAACTGGACGGGCGGGCGCTTCCCGCGCCGGACATGACGGCGACCGCGTCCTACGCCCCTCCCACGACCGAGACGGAACAGGTCCTCTGCGTGATCTGGGCCGAGGTGTTGGGGAAACGGCGAGTCGGCATCGACGACAACTTCTTCGAACTCGGCGGCGACTCCATCAGCAGCATGAAGGTCTCCTCCCGTACCCGCGCGGTCCTCGGGATCGAACTGTCACCCCGCCTCCTCTTCGACTACCCGACCGTCGCCTCCCTCGCCGCTGCCCTGCCCGGCGAGGAGCTGTTCGGCGCCATGGCCGAGGTGCCGACAGCCACGGTGCGTTCCGACGGGCTTCCCCTGTCCTACCCGCAGGAGAGGTTGTGGTTCCTGCACGAGTTCAGCCCCGCGGGTGCCGAGTACAACCTGGGTGTCGGCCTGCGGCTGACAGGTGCTCTCGACGTGGAAGCCCTGACCTCGGCCGTGGAGGCCCTCGTTGAGCGGCACGAATCGCTGCGTACCACCTTCGACTCTGTTCACGGCAGCGGGATCCAGCGGATTCACCCGACGATGCCCATCTCGCTGCGCACGGTCGATCTGACTGGGGAAGAGGAGGGACGTCGCGCGCGTGAGCTGCGGCGGCTCCTGAGCGCGGAGATGGACAAGCCCTTCGACCTCAGGAAGGGGCCACTGGCGCGGGTGCTCCTGGTTCGGGAACGACCGGCGGTTCATTTCCTGGTGGTGACGATGCACCACATCGTCACGGACGGCTGGTCGATCAACCTGCTGCTGGGCGAACTCGCCGCGCTGTACGGGGCATCCGTGCGGGACGAGACACCGTGGCTCCCGGAGCTTCCGCTCCAGTACGTCGATTACGCCGTGTGGCAGCGGAAACAGCTGTCCGGTGACGCGCTCGATGGGAAACTCGCCTACTGGCGAGACCAGCTGTCCGGCCTGCCAACGCTCTCGCTGCCAACGGATCGTCCACGGCCGGCCGTGCGGACCACTGCGGGTGCCATGCACACCTTCGCCGTTCCGGCAGCCCTGGTGAGGGGGTTGAGAAGGGTGGGCCGTCCGCACGGCGCCAGTCTTTTCATGGCTCTCACCGCCCTCACGCAGCTCGTGTTGGCTCGGCACAGCGGGCAGGACGACATCGCCGTCGGTACGGTCACCTCGGGGAGAGAACGCGCCGAGTTCGAGGAGACCGTGGGGTTCTTCGTGAACACCGTCGTCCTCAGGACCAGGATCGACGAGACCCGGACGTTCGACCAGCTCCTCGCTGACGTGCGGGACACCGTGTTGACGGCGTTCGCCAACCAGGACGTCCCCTTCACCAGGCTCATCGACGAGCTGGTTCCGGACCGCGATACCAGTCGAACACCACTGGTCCAGGCCATGGTCGTGCTGCAGAACACGCCACCTGCCCGGCCGGCGTTCCCTGGTATCGAGGTCGAGGAGGTCCTGCTTCCCCGGAACGCCGCCCAGTTCGAAGTCAGCTTCCAGTTCGAGGAGCGGCTGGATGGTCAGCTCTGGGCGGCGATCGAGTACAACACGGACCTCTTCGACCCGGACACGGTCGCTGAGATCGCGAATCATCTGGTGGTGGCGGCGAGCGCTGTTGTCGAGGAGCCCGCGCGTGCTCTCGCGGTCACTCCGCTGATCGAGGACGCCCGGCTCGAGGAGCTGCGCGCGTCGTGGGCGCGCTACTCCCCGGCGCTCGTCGAGGGTGTGGAGCCGGTGTCGTTGGTGGAGTTGTTCGATCGTCAGGTCCGGGAGCGTCCCGAGGCGGTGGCGGTGTCCTTCCAGGACACGACGGTGACCTACGGGGAACTGGCCGGGCGGGCCTACCGCCTGGCGGCGCACCTGCGGGCCAGGGGCGTGACCCCGGGAGCGCGGGTGGCGTTGCTGCTGCCCCGCACCACCGACCTGGTGGTAGGGGTGCTGGGTGTGCTCGCGGCCGGGGCGGCGTACGTGCCGGTGGACCCGAACTACCCGGCGGAGCGGATCGCCTACACCCTGACCGACAGCGGGGCCTCCACGGTGGTGACCGTCTCGGAGACCGCTGGTGCTCTCCCGGGGGCGGTGTCCGGGGTGCCGGTGGTGGAACTGGACCGCACGGACTTCTCGGGGTACGAACCCGGGCGACCGGAGGTGGTGGTGCCCGCCGAGGCGGTGGCCTACGTGATCTACACGTCCGGGTCGACCGGACGGCCGAAGGGCGTGGCGGTACCGCACCGCGGCGTGGTGTCACTGCTGACCGGGACCCAGGACCGGTACGGCTTCGACGCCGGGGACGTGTGGACGTTGTTCCACTCGGTGGCCTTCGACTTCTCGGTGTGGGAGATGTGGGGCGCGTTGGCGTTCGGGGGCCGGTTGGTGGTGGTGCCCTGGGAGGTGTCCCGCAGTCCGGGGGAGTTCCTGGAGCTGGTGGTGGCCCAGCGGGTGACGGTGCTCAACCAGACACCCTCGGCGTTCGAGCAGTTCGTGCGGGCCGAGGCGGAGAACCCCGGGTTGGGGCGGGAGTTGTGCCTGCGGTGGGTGGTCTTTGGTGGGGAGGCGTTGGAGGTGTCCCGGGTGCGGCCGTGGTTGGCCCGGCACCCGGACACACCGGTGTTGGTGAACATGTACGGGATCACCGAGACCACGGTGCATGTCACCGCGCACCCCCTCAACCCGACCGGGAAGGGGGAGAACGGTGCGGAGGTCGATCTGGTCGAGGGGTCGGCTGGGGTGATCGGGCACGCGGTACCGGGGTGGCGGGTGTACGTGCTGGACCGTGCCGGTGGGTTGCGTCCGGTTCCTCGGGGGGGGGGGGGGGAGATGTACGTGGCGGGTGCGGGCGTGGCGCAGGGGTATGCGGGTCGTGCGGGGTTGACGGCGTCGCGGTTCGTGGCTGATCCGTTCGCTGGGGATGGCCGGCGGATGTACCGGACTGGGGACTTGGCCCGGGTGGATGGTCAGGGGCGCCTGTCGTACGTGGGTCGGGCGGATGAGCAGGTGAAGGTGCGGGGGTTCCGGATCGAGCCGGGGGAGGTCGCCGCCCGGTTGGGAGAGTACCCGGGAGTGGCGCAGGCGGTGGTGGTCGTCCGGGAGGACACCCCCGGCGACAAACGCCTGGTGGCCTATGTGGTCGCTGCCGCTGGTGGGTCCCTGGTGCCTGCCGAGTTGCGGAAACATCTCCGCGCGGCTCTTCCCGAGCACATGGTGCCGTCGAACGTCGTCGTCCTGGACGCCTTCCCGCTGACCGGGAACGGCAAGCTCGACCGCGCGGCGCTGCCCGCCCCTCAACAGGAGATGCACGGATCCGCGGGAGATCCCGCGACTCCGACCGAGGAAGCTCTGGTCGACATCTGGTCCGATGTGCTGCACGTCAGCTCAGTCGGAACCGATGCCAACTTCTTCGAGAACGGTGGTAACTCGATTCTGAGTCTCCAGGTCATCGATGCGATTCAGGAAACCTTCGGCATCGACTTCTCAGCGCGGCTCTTCTTCGAGAACCCGACGATCACCCGCCTTGCCGAGGTGATCGAGGAGAAGATCCTGTCCGACATCGAGGGCTCGCTGTTCACCGAGGGTGACAGCGCACTGGACTGAGCTTGGCGGATGCCGGGCAGCAGAGCCGAGCGAGGGACGACAACAGCTGCTCGCTCCCGGCCCGCCCTGCCCAACAGCCGAAACCCACGTTCGTGATCACCTGGCCACCGAGGGGAAACTGATGATCAGGCCGGCTGCCGACGAGAACCTGCCGATGCGGTGGGCAGGTGCGGACCATCCCGTTCCTGGTTCGGACCTGGCGGGGTTGTTGGCCCGGCAGGCCGGACGGACCCCGGAAGCAGCAGCGGTGCTCACCGATACCGGTGCCGTGATGGGGGTGACGGTGTTGCTGATCTGGCCGATCGCGATCCGCTTCTTCCGCTGGGAGTGAGCGGGGTGCCCCGGGCCAGCAGTGCCGTGACCTCAGCCTCGGTCGTCTTCAGCGCAACCGTTCTCGACCTTGTTCAGCTTGCTTCGGGACCACCTCGGCAGTTGCTCCTGTCACTCCATCGGCGGTACGCGGAAATGAGGTTATCCCGCAAGTTCGGGCATGGTGTCGAACTGGGAGGAGTTGGGGTGAACAGCCTGTCGTTCCTTTGGCTGGAAATCACCGGCAAGTGCCAATTGCGGTGTTCGCACTGCTATGCCGAATCGGGGCCGCGTGGCAACGATGGCACGATGGCTCCGCAGGACTGGGAGAGCGTCATCGACCAGGGGGCCAGGCTCGGGGTTGAAATGGTGCAGTTCATCGGGGGTGAGCCCACGCTGCACCGCTCGTTGCCCGATTTCGTGAACCATGCCCTCACACGCGGCCTGCGGGTCGAGGTGTTCAGTAACCTGGTGCACGTGTCGCCACGCCTCTGGGACGTCTGTTCGCAACCGGGCGTGCGGCTCGCCACAAGCTACTACAGCGACCGCCCCGACGAGCACGAGCGCATCACCAAGGGGCGCGGTAGCTACATACGTGTCAAGACCAATATCATCGAGGCACTACGCCGGTCGATTCCACTGCGTGTCGGGGTGATCGACCTCGGCGACGGGCAGCGCGTCGAGCAGGCACGGAACGAGCTTGCCGCGTTGGGGTTCGACGGCGAGGTGCGCGTCGACCGGCTGCGCGGGATCGGGCGCGGGGTGCGCGCCGCGGCACCCGACATGACCCAACTGTGCGGAGGGTGCGGTAACGGAAAGGTCGCGGTGACCGCTGACGGCACCGTGTGGCCGTGTGTGTTCTCGCGCTGGCTGCCGGTCGGTAACGTGCGGGTCGCCCCCCTCGCCACTTCGAGCAAACCGCCGGCACGGTGGTGGCGATCGACGAGAAGCAGGGCTCGAAGTCCGAGCAGCTGGCGAAACGCCTGTCCAGCCAGCAAGGAAAGATCATCACGGTCACGCTGCAGACCTTCCCTGCGCTGCTGGACTACCTGCGACGCAACCCCACCGAAATCCAGGGCGCCAGGTTCGCGATCGTCGTCGACGAGGCGCACTCCTCGCAGTCCGGCGACGCCGCCGGTGACGTGCGCAAGGTGCTGCGGGGGCTCGCGCTCGACGCCGACGACGACAGTGGCGAGGCCGGCGCATCCGAGGCGAGGATCGACAAGGACGACATCGAGGCCAAATCGAGGCCAAGCTCAGACAGCGCATCGCCGAACGCGCGAAGAACCCGCACCTGTCGTACTTCGCGTTCACCGCCACTCCGAAGGCCAAGACCCTTGAGTACTTCGGAGTCCTCGGAGAGCACGAGGGCAAGCCCGCCTTCGTGCCGTTCCACACCTACTCGATGCGGCAGGCCATCGAGGAGGGCTTCATCCTCGACCCGCTGCGCAACTACGTCACCTACAACACCTACTGGAAGCTGATCAGCAACAACCCCGACGACCGGGAGGTGGATCCGAACAGGGCCAATTCGCAGCTCGCACGCGCTGCGGTGATGCACCCCTCGACCGTGTCGCAGCACGCTCGGGTGATCGTCGACCACTTCCAGGCGCACACGCTACTGGGCCGAGACCAAGGCCATCCTCGACGACCCCAACGTCGACCACGAGACCAAGCAGCTGCTGCTCCGGTCCTACCGGGACCACGTCGTCTACAACCCCGATGCCGTGAACGTCTGCTACGCCAACGAGTCCGAGGAACTGGCGCAGTACCTCGACGAGTACGACGTCAAGGGCATCGCGTTCGGCCATTACGCGAACGACCTCGACCCGATCATGGAGGAGGCCCGCGCGCAGCGGGACGACCGGGGCTGGCAGGAACAGCAGGCCCGCGAGGCGATCGACGAGGGGCAGCGCGACCTCGACCGGATCACGCCTCCGGGGCAGGCTGGTGGGGTGGACACCTCGGACGAGGTGCTCGACCCTGGTGAGGCCGGCCTCCGCTTCTTCGACACCTTCGGGCAGCTCCTCGCGCAGTGCCCGGCCGACACCATCCCCTACAGCGGCCGGCGTCCTCCGCCGAGCTCGACGCGTTGCCGCCCACGGTGTGGCCGGCGAACACGTCCCGCCACGCCGACGGCGCGGTGCGGATCGGTGGCGTCGACGTCCGCGAGCTGGCCAGGGACTTCGACACCCCGCTGTTCGTCCTCGACGAGGACGACTTCCGCTCCCGGTGCCGCGAGTACCAGCGCGCCTTCGGGGAACGGGCCCGTGTCCACTACGCCTCCAAGGCGTTCCTGTGCACGGAGGCCGCCCGGTGGGTCGCCCAGGAAGGGCTCAGCCTCGACGTGTGCAGCGGCGGGGAGCTCGCCGTCGCGCTACGAGCGGACTTCCCCCCGGAGCGGATCGCCTTCCACGGCAACAACAAGTCGGTCCCGGAGCTCGCCGCCGCCCTGGAGGCCGGCGTCGGCGTGATCGTGGTGGACTCCTTCGAGGAGATCGACCGCCTGGACCGCCTCACCGCCGAGAACCCACCGGCCGGTGGCCGCCAGGACGTCATGATCCGGGTCACGGTGGGAGTCGAGGCCCACACCCACGAGTTCATCGCGACCGCCCACGAGGACCAATGATCCGGGTCACGGTGGGAGTCGAGGCCCACACCCACGAGTTCATCGCGACCGCCCACGAGGACCAGAAGTTCGGGTTCTCGCTGGCGGGGGGAGCCGCGGCCGAGGCGGCCAGGCGCGTGCTCGGGGCGGGGGGGCTCCGGCTCGTGGGCCTGCACAGCCACATCGGTTCGCAGATCTTCGACCTCGCCGGTTTCGAACTCGCCGCCAAGCGGATCGTCGGCCTGCTCTCCGACCTCCACGACGAGCACGGTGCCCAGACGATGGCGGACCTGGACACCCTCGACCTCGGCGGCGGGCTCGGCATCGCCTACACGGAGCAGGACCGGGTCCCCGAGGTCGGCGAGATCGCCGCCACCCTCTGGGAGATCGTCCGCCGGGAGTGCGGCTTCGCCGGGCTGGACACGCCCCTGCTGGCCGTGGAACCGGGACGTTCGATCGTCGGGCCGGTGATGGTGACGCTCTACGAGGTGGGCACCACCAAGGAGGACGACCTGTTGCGCCTGGAGGTGTCATGACATCGGCTACCGGTTCGACCCCACCGGTCAGGGTCGCGATGCTCGGCTGCGGCACGGTCGGCACGCAGGTCGAACGCCTGATCCGGGAGCAGTCCGCCGACCTGACCGCGCGGGTTGGGGCTCCCGTGGAGCTGACCGGCATCGCGGTGCGGCGGCCGCACCGCCACCGTGAGGTGCCGGAGGAACTGCTGACCACGGACGCCGAGGCGCTCGTGGCCTCCGACGTCGACGTCGTGGTGGAGGTCATCGGCGGGATCGAGCCGGCCAGGAGCCTGCTGCTGGCGGCCCTGCGCGCCGGCAAGTCGGTGGTGACCGCCAACAAGGCCCTGCTCGCCGAGCACGGCCCCGAGCTGTACGAGGCGGCCGACGCGTCGGGCGCCGACCTCTACTTCGAGGCGTCGGTGGCCGGCGCGATCCCCCTGCTGCGGCCCCTGCGGGAGTCCCTGGCTCGGGCTGGCCCTGGCGCTGTACGACGAGGTGTGGCTCCGGGTGGTGGACCGGGGCGTCCGGGTGGAGGTCTCGGGCGAGGGAGCCGACGCGGTGCCCCGGGACGCTAGCCACCTGCTGTTGCGGGCGTTGCGGGCCGCCACCGACGCGCTCGGCGTGGAGCTGCCCGGGGTGGAGCTGCGGTGCGTCAACCGCATCCCGCACGCCCGGGGTCTGGGCTCCTCCGCCGCGACGATCGTGTCCGGGATCGCCGCCGGTTACGCGTTGGCCGGGCGGGAGCCGGACGAGTCGGCGCTCGACCTCGCCGCCCGGTTCGAGGGACACGCCGACAACGTGGCGGCGAGCATGGTCGGCGTCTACGTCCCCCGGCCGGTGCACCCCGACGCGCTGGAACTCCTCGCCGGGCACGGCCGGGTCGTCCCCGGCTACGGAGACGGAGCGGTGCCCTTCGAGCAGGTCGCCGACACCGTCGAAGCCGTCCTGCTCCGCACCGCCGAGCTCCGCGCGCCCAGCATCGACCGGGCACCGCGCCTGCGGGTGATCTCCCGGCACGGCGTGGGGGTGGACACCGTGGACGTCGCGGTCGCCACCGCCCGGGGCATCCCGGTGTGCGTGACGCCGGCCGCGAACACCCTGGCCGTCGCCGAGCACGCGGTGGCCCTGCTGCTCTCGGCCAGCCGTTCGGAATGACGCCAAGATCGTCTTCCTGGACCGGTCAGTATGTGAACGTACTCGCCGTCAGCAAATCCCGAGTGAGGTTCCGCGCGATGCCACGCGGGGGGCTCACGAGGGCGACGCCAAGGAAGCGGGAGTTCATGCGACCACGACGACTGACAGCGGCGGGGGGTGCGGTGTTGATGGGCCTGAGCCTGGCCCTGGCCGTGCCCTCCGCCACCGCCGCCGAACAATCGAACAGGGATGCTCCGCTCTCGTCGAGCGCCTCCGGACGGGCGGAGGTGTTGACGCTGGTGACCGGTGACCGGTTGCACGTCCACCGCGAGGCCGGGGACGCGTTCGGCGTGCGGGTGGAACCGGCGGAGGGGCGTGAGCACGTGACCTTCGTCCGCTACGCCGACGGGGATCGTCTGGTGGTGATCCCGTCCGACGCGCTGGGCCTGGTGCGTTCGGGTCTGTTGGACGAGCGGTTGTTCGATGTGCGTGGGCTGTTGGAGCAGGGTTTCGCCGACGGCGGTCCGCTGCCGTTGATCGTCTCCTACGCCGAGGGCAGCGATCCGGGGGCGCGGGCGTCGGTGCTCTCCGAGGAGGCGAGCACCGGTCGGGTGTTGGAGAGCCTGAACGCGGTGGCGGTGCACCCGGACGAGGATTCCGGGGACGGTGTGTGGTCCGAGATCACCCAGGAGGACGCGGAGGCGCGTGTCTTCTCCGGTGGGGTGGAGCGGGTGTGGCTCAACGGCCGTGCCCAGCTCTTGGACGAGGAGAGCAACGCCCAGGTGGGCGCGCCGGAGGTGTGGGAGTCGGGGTACACCGGTGAGGGTGTGACCGTCGCGGTGCTCGACAGTGGCTACGACCCGGAGCACCCCGACTTCGCGGATGCCGTGACGGAGGCGGTGGATTTCGTCGACCCCGAGGGTTCGGCGTTGGACGAGGACGGTCACGGCACGCATGTGGCGGGTACGGTGGCGGGCCGGGGGACCGCCTCGGGCGGGGCGCATCGGGGGGTGGCGCCGGATGCTGACCTGCTGGTGGGCAAGGTGTGCGGCCCCTTCGATTGCCCGGAGGACGCGATCATCGCGGGCATGGAGTGGGCCGCCGCGAGTGACGCGGTCGCGGTCAACTTGAGCCTGGGCGGGTGGCACTCCGACGGGACCGACCCGATGTCGCTGGCGGTGAACGCCCTCACCGAGGGCACCGGCACGCTGTTCGTCATCGCAGCCGGCAACGACGGTCCGGGCGAGCGCGTCAACACACCGGCGACGGCGGACGAGGCCTTGGCGGTGGGCAGCGTCACGAAGTCCGACGAGCTCAGCTACTTCTCCAGCCAGGGCCCTCGGGCAGGGGACCGCGCGGTGAAGCCGGAGATCGCGGCCCCGGGCTCGGCCATCATCTCCGCGCGCGCGGCGGGCACCTCGATGGGCTCCCCGGTGGACGAGCACCACACCTCGGCTGATGGCACGTCGATGGCCTCGCCGCACGTGGCGGGCGCGGTGGCCCTGTTGGCGCAGGCGAACCCCGACTGGACGGCCCCCGACTTCCGGGCCGCGCTGATGGCCTCCGCCCAGCCGTTGGAGGGCATCGGGGTCGCCGGGCAGGGTGCCGGTCGGCTGGACGTGGCACGGGCCGTCAACCAGACCGTGGTGACCGAACCCACCGCCGTGTCCTTGGGCAACTTCTCCTGGCCGAGGGATGGGCTGGAGCCGGTGGTGGAGACCGTCACCTACCGCAACTCCGGTGACGAGGACGTGACCCTGGACCTGGCCTTCGACGTGGTCGGCTCGGAGGGCGAGGCGGCCCCGGACGGGCTGGTCGAGCTGTCGGCGAGCGAGGTGACGGTCCCGGCGGGTGGCACCGCCGAGGTGGAGATCGTCGTCGACCCCACCGTCAACGAGGTGGCCGGGTACCTGGGTGGTCAGCTGCTCGCCACGGACGGCGAGGTGTCGGTGTCCACGCCGGCGGGGGTGTTCGTCGAGGAGGAGAGCTACGACCTCGACCTCACGATCCTGGACCGCGAGGGGGAGACGGCGCCGTGGGCGATGGTGTTCGCCGAGAACACCGAGACGGGGGACGTCACCTTCCTCGTCACGGACGAGAACGACAACTACGGCACCCGCCTCGCGAAGGGCACCTACGACCTGTTCGCCCTCGTCGACACTTCCCCGGCCGGGGAGGACAACGCGGAGATGTTCAGCGAATGGACCTACGTGTCCCAGGCCGGGGTTGACCTCACCTCGGGTAATGCCGAGGTAACGCTCGACGCGTCCCCGGCCGTTCCGGTCCGCGTCGAAACCGAGCGGCCGGCGGAGCTGACCGCGTGGGACAGCTCGCTGAACAGCGGGCATCGTCATGCCAACGTGGGTGCCAGCGCGGATGCCGCGAGCCCGCTGTACGTGGTCCCGGGCGAGGGAAGTTTCGCCCTGGCGTACAAGCCGGTCCTGGAGTCCGCATCGGAGGAGGACTACACGTACCACCTCGCCTTCGAACTGGTGGACGAGATCCCGGAGGAGGTCCTCTTCGCCCCCTCGGACGAGGAGTTGGCCAAGGTCACCACGACCTACCACGGCCAGGGCATCGAGGCTCGGGGGGAACGCACCGTGGCACCGCGGTTCGACTACGACGCCATGTGGGCGTACCAGGTGAGGGAGGTCGGGCTGCCCTCGGACGAGACCCTCTACTACTCGGTGGGACAGGGCTTCACCTACGAGGAGCTCCTCACGCTCAGCGATCCGGATGCTGAGATCCACGAGCAGTGGGAGCGGGTGAGCACGTACGAGACGGGTTCCTCAGAGAGCTCCTGGAACCTGGCCCCGGTGACGGTGAACGGATTCGCCGAGCGCATCTACGACCTGGCGATGATCGCACCCCAGCTCTTCACGACTTCCGATGCCGACCGTTACGAGGCTTACAGCGGAACGGGCAACGGGGTCAACGGGCAGCTGACCCTCTCCCATGAGGGTGAGGTCATCGCCTCCACAGAGGATGCCGTCCTGCTCATGCTGCTGCCCAGCGGACCGGCCGAGTTCACGGTGGAGGCGAACGCGACGCGGGACGTGCCCTGGTCGTCCCTCGGTTCCTCGGCGGAGGCCCGGTGGACCTTCCACTCGGACACCGCCGGTGAGACCGAGGCCGAGGAGCAGCCGATGCTCGGTGTGCGGTTCTCCGGGGCCGCCGGCGATGCCGACCTGCTGGGTCGGCTGCCCGGTGGTGGTGAGCACGTCCTGAGCGTGGACGTGGAGCGGGCTGTGGGTGAGGTCGCCGAGTTGTCGGTGGAGGTGTCCACGGACGACGGGGAGACCTGGGAGGTCGTGGAGGTCGTGGACGGCACGGTGACCGTCGAGCACCCGGAGGAGGGTTTCGTGTCGCTGCGGGCCTCGGCCACCGACTCGGAGGGCAACAGCGTGGAGCAGACGGTGATCCGTTCCTACCAGGTCATCTCCGAGTAGTGAGCGCCGGTCGGGGTCCGGTCTGGTCCGGGCCCCGCCGGGGCCGGGTGGGTGTGCCACGCCCCTCGTGACCCGGGCTCGGCATCGCCCGCTCGGCATCGCCCGCGTTGGGGACGACGGGGTCGTTCCGTCCCCATGTGCCACGCCGTCCCCGGCTGCTGCCTGATCCCGCCACCACCGCGCCGCTGGCCCGACCTCGCGGGGGCGGGACGTCGCACCAGCCGTCCCCCGCTCGGCCGCCCACCCGGTGCCACTCGGCCACGAGGGCGAGCCCGGTCCCCAGGCGCAGTTGACCGTCCGGGTGGCCGGTCTCGTGGCGCGGCGTCGTCGTGACGTGGTTGGCGAGGATCGTGGGTGCCCGTCCCGGCGCCATCGGCTTGGCGGTGAGCTGGCGATTCCACCGCCACCGTCGTCCCTGGTTCCCTTCGGGGGCGAGCGTCGCACGAGGAGAGAACGCACGGCGAATTCGGTGATACGAACGCGGTCAGGTTCCGCGAGAGTTCCACCACCGCGCCGAATGCGTTTCCGCTGATTCCGGTAATCCTTCGTCGTCGCCGGTCAGCCCGCTGGACCGACCTCGACCACGGCTGCGGGCTCGGGACCGCGACGCGACGGGGACCGCCGCCGCGCCCTGGTGGAGGGGTGGTGTGCCAGCGCACGAGGCCCGGACCGCCTCATCGTGGGAGCGGGACCAGCCGGCCGGTTCGCCTCGTACTTTCGGTCGACGCCGTTCGGCGGAGCACTCTCGGCAATATGGCCACTGTTCCCGTTCCAGCTGTTCGGGAATGGCGCCGAGATCTGTTCGTGAACTGGCCGATATGTGAACGTACTCGCCGTCAGCAAATCCCGAGTGAGGTTCCGCGCGATGCCACGCGGGGTCTCACGAGGGCGACGCCAAGGAAGCGGGAGTTCATGCGACCACGACGACTGACAGCGGCGGGGGGTGCGGTGTTGATGGGCCTGAGCCTGTCCCTGGCCGTGCCCTCCGCCACCGCCGCCGAACGTCCGAACGGCGGGGATCAACCGCTCTCGTCGAGCGCCTCCGGACGGGCGGAGGTGTTGACGCTGGTGACCGGTGACCGGTTGCACGTCCACCGCGAGGCCGGGGACGCGCTCGGCGTGCGGGTGGAACCGGCGGAGGGGCGCGAGCACGTGACCTTCGTCCGCTACGCCGACGGGGATCGCCTCACCGTGATCCCGTCCGACGCGCTGGGCCTGGTGCGTTCGGGTCTGTTGGACGAGCGGTTGTTCGATGTGCGTGGGCTGTTGGAGCAGGGTTTCGCCGACGGCGGTCCGCTGCCGTTGATCGTCTCCTACGCCGAGGGCAGCGATCCGGGGGCGCGGGTGTCGGTGCTCTCCGAGGAGGCGAGCACCGGTCGGGTGTTGGAGAGCCTGAACGCGGTGGCGGTGCACCCGGACGAGGACTCCGGCGACGGTGTGTGGTCCGAGATCACCCAGGAGGACGCGGAGGCGCGTGTCTTCTCCGGTGGGGTGGAGCGGGTGTGGCTCAACGGCCGTGCCCAGCTCTTGGATGAGGAGAGCAACGCCCAGGTGGGCGCGCCGGAGGTGTGGGAGTCGGGGTACACCGGTGAGGGTGTGACCGTCGCGGTGCTCGACAGTGGCTACGACCCGGAGCACCCCGACTTCGCGGATGCCGTGACGGAGGCGGTGGATTTCGTCGACCCCGAGGGTTCGGCGTTGGACGAGGACGGTCACGGCACGCATGTGGCGGGTACGGTGGCGGGCCGGGGGACCGCCTCGGGCGGGGCGCATCGGGGGGTGGCGCCGGATGCTGACCTGCTGGTGGGCAAGGTGTGCGGCCCCTTCGATTGCCCAGAGGACGCGATCATCGCGGGCATGGAGTGGGCCGCCGCGAGCGACGCGGTCGCGGTCAACTTGAGCCTGGGCGGGGGCCCCACCGACGGAACCGACCCGATGTCGCTGGCGGTGAACGCCCTCACCGAGGACACCGGCACGCTGTTCGTCATCGCCGCCGGGAACTTCGGCGCGGACGAGAGCGTCAGCAGTCCAGCTGCGGCGGACGCGGCGCTGGCCGTGGGCAGCGTCACGAAGTCCGACGAGCTCAGCGACTTCTCCAGCCGGGGACCCCGGGTGGGCGACCGCGCGGTGAAGCCGGAGATCGCGGCCCCGGGAACGGCGATCGTCTCCGCGCGGGCGGCGGGCACCTCGATGGGGTCCCCGGTGGATGAGCACCACACCTCGGCTGATGGCACGTCGATGGCCTCGCCGCACGTGGCGGGCGCGGTGGCCCTGCTGGCGCAGGCGAACCCCGACTGGACGGCCCCCGACTTCCGGGCCGCGCTGATGGCCTCCGCCCAGCCGTTGGAGGGCATCGGGATCGCTGGTCAGGGCGCCGGTCGGCTGGACGTGGCGCGGGCCATCGACCAGACCGTGGTCAGCGAGCCCGCAGCGGTGTCGTTGGGCAACTTCTCCTGGCCGAGGGATGGTCTGGAGCCGGTGGTGGAGACCGTCACCTACCGCAACTCCGGTGACGAGGACGTGACCCTGGACCTGGCCTTCGACGTGGTCGGCTCGGAGGGCGAGGCTGCCCCGGACGGGCTGATCGAGCTGTCGGCGAGCGAGGTCACGGTCCCGGCGGGTGGTACCGCCGAGGTGGAGATCGTCGTCGACCCCACCGTCAACGAGGTGACCGGGTACCTGGGTGGTCAGCTGCTCGCCACGGACGGCGAGGTGTCGGTGTCCACGCCGGCGGGGGTGTTCGTCGAGGAGGAGAGCTACGACCTCGACCTCACGGTCCTGGACCGCGAGGGGGAGACCCCGGAGTGGGCGCTGCTGGTCGCCGAGAACACCGAGACGGGTGAGGACACCCAGATCCTGCCCGATGAGAACGGCGACTACGTCGGCCGGCTCACGAAGGGAACCTACAACCTGCTCGGGATCATCACCACCACCTACCCGGGTGGTGAGGGCGACGAGGAGATCTCCGAGGACCACACCTACGTGATCGGGTCGGGGATCGACGTCACCTCGGGTGATGCGGAGGCCACGCTCGATGCGGCGCCCGGCGTTCGGGTGCGCGCCGACACCGAGCGGCCGGCTGAGCTCACCGCCTGGGACAGCTCCGTGGTCGGCGAGCACCGGCTGTTCGGGGTGGGAGTCGCCGGGATGGCCGGGGGCGGCTCCACTCCCCTGTACGCGGTGCCGGGCGAGGGCTCCTTCGCCCTGACGTACCTGCCCATCCTGGAGTCCACCTCGGGTGACGAGGACTATGCCTACCACCTCGCCTTCGAGTTGGTGGACGAGATCCCGGAGGAGATCCTGTTCGCCCCGTCGGACGAGGAGTTGGCCGAGGTCACCGCGACCTACCACGGCCAGGGCGTCGAAGCCACCGGCAACCGGGCGGTCATCGCGCGCTTCGACTACGCCCACATGTACATCCGCGTGCCCAGGGTGGTGGAGGTGCCCTCGACGGAGACCCTGTACTACAGCGTCGAGGACAACCTCTCCTACACGGAGAGCTTCGACCACAGCGACCCCGACGCGGGGATCTACGAGTACTGGGACCGGACCAGCACCTACGAGACGGGTTCCTCCGAGAGCTCCTGGAACCTGGCTCCGCTCACCGTGCGGGGACTCGCCCAGCGATTCGGCGACGAGGCCATGATCGGATCGAGCCTCTTCACGACCTCCGACGCCGACTTCTACGACGTCTACGGCGGCTCGGACGGGGGAGTGACCGGGGAGGTGACCCTTTCCCACGAGGGTGAGGTCATCGCCTCCAGTGAGGACGTCGCCTATCTGCTCGCGACGCTGCCCAGCGGCCCGGCCGAGTTCACGGTGGAGGCGAACGCGACGCGGGACGTGCCCTGGTCGTCCCTCGGTTCCTCGGTGGAGGCCCGGTGGACCTTCCACTCGGACACCGCCGGTGAGACCGAGGCCGAGGAGCAGCCGATGCTCGGTGTGCGGTTCTCCGGGGCCGCCGGCGATGCCGACCTGCTGGGTCGGCTGCCCGGTGGTGGTGAGCACGTCCTGAGCGTGGACGTGGAGCGGGCCGTGGGTGAGGTCGCCGAGTTGTCGGTGGAGGTGTCCACGGACGACGGGGAGACCTGGGAGGCCGTGGAGGTCGTGGACGGCACGGTGACCGTCGAGCACCCGGAGGAGGGTTTCGTGTCGCTGCGGGCCTCGGCCACCGACTCGGAGGGCAACAGCGTGGAGCAGACGGTGATCCGCTCCTACCAGGTCACCTCCGAGTAGTGAGCGCCGGTCGGGGTCCGGTCTGGTCCGGGCCCCGCCGGGGCCGGGTGGGTGTGCCACGCCCCTCGTGATCTCGGGCTCGTCGCCGTACGGCCGGTTCCGCCCCAGGCGGAGCCGGCCGTACGCGCGTGTACGCCAGGAGGCCCTGCCTCGCCGCCGTGCGGCCGTGCGCGCCCTCGACAGGGTGACCGGGGTGGGGCACGGCCCGCCCGCGCCTGGCGGGCGGGCGTGTCCGGGGGAACGGCCGGCTGTCCCCGCTTCCCGCTCAGGACGGGCCGAGTTCGGCGGTCCCGTCCGGCGCTCGACCAACCCCGGACGGGCCCGGCCCGGGATGGCCGACGGGCGCGGGAGGAGGGGAGAGGCTCGGAGCGGAGCCACCGATAGGGGAGTACGGCACGGACGGGACAGGAGTGTTGCGGCGCGGTTCCTGTCCCGTCCCGGCGAGCCGACCGGCCACTGCGGATGCCGGCTCAGACCCCGACAGGAGGTGAATCACTGTGGGCCCTCGCTAGGGAGGTGGCTTCACCGTACGTGGGGAGTAGTGGGAACTCTACGAGCGAAAGCAGCAACATCGGATGCTGCTTTCGGGCTAGGAAACGGGCATCCTGGCGGTGACCGGCGGTCAGGTTCAGCGCAGCGTTCTCCCTGGTCAACGGGCTGTGATCGCGGGAGGGGGTGTGGGCGGTCCGGTGCGCACGGGAAGCTCCGCGACGCCGCTGATGAGGACACGCCGCCAGCGCAGTTCCCCCACCGGGACCGCGAGCCGCAGGCGGGGGAACCTCGTCGTCAGGGTCCGCAGCGCCTCCCGGAGTTCCACCCTGGCCAGCGCGGCGCCCAGGCAGTGGTGGATGCCGTGCCCGAAGGCCAGGTGCGGGTTCCCGCCGCCCCGCCCGAAGTCGAGCGAGTCCGGCGAGTCGAACACCGCCTCGTCCCGGTTCGCCGAACCGATCGCGGCGATGACCCCGTCACCTGCCCGGATGCGCACGCCGGCCACTACCACGTCCTCCGCCGCCACCCGGTACTGCCCCGTCTCGCCGAGGCGGTTGAACCGCAGCAGCTCCTCCACGGCGTCGGGGATCAGGTCGGGCTCGGCCACCAGCCGTTCCCACCGGGTGGGGTCGCGGAGCAGGGTGATCAGGAAGCTCCCGATCTGGTTCGCCGTGGTCTCGTGCCCGGCCACCAGCAGGGTGAGTACCAGGGAGACCAACTCGGCCTCGCTGAGCCGGTCCTGCTGGTCGCGGGCCAGCACGAGCTCGTCGAGGAGCGCGCCGGAGGGGGCCCGGCCCGCGAGCAGCGCGGAGCGCCGCTCGGCCACCAGCGCCGTCACGTAGGCGTCGAGCGCGTCGTAGGAGCGTTCGACCTCGTCCTTCTCCGCCATGTCCATGCTGTAGACGACCTCGGACCAGCGCGCGAAAAGCGGCTGGTCCTCGGCGGGCACGCCCAGCAGGTGGCAGATCACCGTGATGGGCAGGGGCAGCGCGAACAGCCGCCGCAGGTCGGCGGGGCCCTCGACGGCGGCCACGTCGTCGGCGAGGCGGTGGGTCAGCGCGCCGATCCACGGCTGGAACTCCCGCATCCTGCGCTGGGTGAAGGAACCAGCGACCAGGCGGCGCAGCCGGGTGTGCTCGGGCGGGTCGGCCGCCGTGATCGAGCCGGCCCTCGGGGCGGCGACGGCGGTGCGGGGGGCACCCGGTCGCACGACGAGGGCCCGGGAGAACCGGGGGTCGGCGAGGACGACGCGGACGTCGTCGTAGCGGGTGACCAGCCAGACCTCGTCGCCGGCGACCGTGCGGACCCGGCGCACCGGCGCGTCCCGCCGGAGTTCGGCCCAGGTGGGGGACGGGTCGACGGCGAAGGCGTCGGGGAAGGGCAGGCGCAGTTCGGGTTCGTCGCGGGCGGTTCCCGTCACGTCCCACCTCCCGGTGGCCTCCCGGACACCGTCGTTCCCGGTTCCTCGAGCACCGAGGGTAGTGCCGCGGCGACACCGCGAACAGGGGGTCGCGCGGTTCGGCTCGCCCGGGCGGTACGGGTCCGATATGCCCGCCGGGTCCGGGCGAACCGGGCTCCGAGCCGGGTGGGTCACGCCAGGTGGCGAACCGGGCCCGGCGCGGTGGGTACCGTTCGCCGCGCCGTCCCCGGCAGGCCGCCTCAGTCGATCGGGGGGCCGCCCCGCTCGTCGACGCCGAGGAGTTGGCGGGCCCTGGCGTTCGCCCACTTGTTCTCCGGGGCCTCGTACCGGACGAAGCGGTCGAGCAGCTCGGCCGGCTCGGACCCGACGAGCAGCATGTCCCGGAACACCGGGGCGAGGAACTCCTCCGAGACCATGTGGTCCACGAAGCGGCGGAGCGGCTGGTAGAAGCCGCCGACGTCGAGGAGGCCGAGGGGCTTGGCGTGCAACCCGATCTGCGCCCAGGTCCACACCTCGAACAGTTCCTCCAGGGTGCCCGCGCCGCCGGGGAGTGCGATGAACCCGTCGGACAGCTCGGCCATCATGGCCTTGCGTTCGTGCATGTCGGAGACCACCCGGAGGTCCGTGAGGCCGGGGTGGGCGATCTCGCGGTCCACCAGCTGGGTGGGGATGACGCCGGTCACCGAACCGCCGGCCGCGATGGCCGCGTCGGCCACCGCTCCCATCGTGCCGACCGAGGCCCCACCGTAGACGAGCCCGATGTCGCGGGCCGCGAGGAGCTCGCCGAGGGCCCTGGCCGCCTCGACGTACCGTTCGCCCCGACCCCGGGAGGATCCACAGAACACACAGATGCGCACGGGCCGACCCTATTCGGGGCGGTCCACGGGGGAGGAACGGCCCGGTGGACGTCGGGCGGCGGGCAGGGGAGGACCGCGTCACGCCGGCCGAGCCCGGGTCGCGCCCACCGGGATGGTGACGGCACCCGCGACGACGGTGTGTGACGTCCCGCCCGCACCTCACCGGGACCGTTGGTCACCGGAGTGAGATCGCCTCGGCCCCCTTGTTCCGGGACGGGCGACACCAAACGCTGGTGCGGGTTCGGGACGCTGTCGAACCCGACCGTGGACGCGGTGGACCGGTGCCGGGCGGCGGCCGGCGGGGCCACCCGCCCCGGTGTTCGACCGTTCCCTCGAGGACAGGAGGAGCGATGACCCCCCTGCGGCTGCGCGCGGACGTGGCGACGACCGAGACCGAGGACGGGATGGTCCTCCTCGACCGGCGCACCGGTCGTTACTGGGTGTTGAACAGGTCCGGTGCCCTGGTCGTCCGTGGCCTCACCGCCGGGCTCAGCCACGACGAGATCGCCGAGGAACTGGCCGGTGAGCAGCACCGCGACCCCGGGCAGGCCCTGGCGGAGGTGCGGGCACTGGCCGAGCAGCTCCGGAGCGCGGAGCTGGCCCACACCTGATCGGCCAGGGAACTCGCCGGCCCCGGCGGTTCGCCCCGCCGACGGCGAAGGCGCGCAGGACGACCTCGGCGCGACCGTCTCCGTCGAAGTCGTACACCAGGAACTGCGTGTAGTGGGCTCAGGACGGCCTCGGGCAGGTCATCGGCGACCCGACGTCCCAGCCGACCGGACGACCTCCGACGCCGTCGCCGCGCGCACCACCGCCGGTCCTCCGGCGGAACGCGGGAGGCGGCCGCCGGCTGGGCCCTGCTCCACCCGGGCATGTCGACCGGTCACGGCAGCAGGACCACCTTGCCCACGGTGCGTCGTTCCTCCAGCGCGCGGTGGCTGGCGGCGGCCTCCGCCAGGGGGTAGGTGGTCAGTTCCGGCCGGAGGCGGCCCGTCGCCGCCGCCCGCAACGCCCGTTCCTCCAGCTCCCGCAGCGCGCCGGGCCGGCGGAGCGCCCCGAGTCCCCAGCTCGCGGTGAGACCGCGCCCGACGAGGTCGGCGGTGGTGATCTCGGTGGGGCCGCCGCCGGAAGCCCAGCCGTACATCGCCAGCCGCCCGCCCGGCCCCAGCAGTTCCAGGGCTCGCCGGCCCAGCTGGCCACCCACCCCGTCCAGCACCATGGTCGGAGCCCGGTCCGGGCCGAGCGCGGCCGAGACGGCGGCCGGCCAGTCCTCCTTCCGGTAGTCGACGGCGACCTGGGCGCCGAGGGCGCGGACCCGATCGACCTTCTCCGGGCCACCGGCGAGGCCGACGACGGTGGCGCCCACGGCCAGCGCCTCCTGCGTGAACAGGGTGCCCAGGCCCCCCGCGGCGGCCAGGACGAGCACGACGTCGGCGGGGCCGGGGGTGACCGTGTCCAGCACGGCCAGGGCGGTGCGTCCGGTACCGATCATGGCGACCGCCGCCTCCGGGGTGAGTTCGTCCGGCACGGGGTGCAGGGATGCCGCCGGGGCCACCGCCAGCTCGGCGTAACCCCCTGCCGAGGCGACGGAGCCGAGGTGCGCCACCACGCGACGTCCCAGCCAGCCACGGTCGACGCCGTCCCCGACCGCGTCCACGGTCCCGGCGACCTCCCGGCCGAGGACGGCCGGGAGGTCAGGCGCCTTCGCCGGGCCGGCCGGCTCACCGCGACGCAGTTGGGTGTCGACGAGGTGGACGCCGCTGGCGGCGACCCGGACCCGGACCTGGCCCGCCGCCGGCACGGGGTCGGGGACCTCCGCCAGCACGAGGTGGTCGGCGGGGCCGAAGGAGGACAGCGTGATCGCGCGCATGGGTGTGCTCCCCGGTCTGGATGGATGCCCGCACGGTATGAGCTCAAGCTCGCTCGAGCTCAAGATCGTGGCGGGGGTCGTCGTCTGGCCGGGAGGCGCCCGGCCAGACGAGTGGTCAGGCGAGTGGTCGCCGGCCGCGTGTCAGGGTGAGGAACACCCCGAGGGCCGCCAGCGCGGTGAGCACCATCACCAGGGCCATCGGCACCGCGCTGCCGCTGCCGCCGAGTCCGACCAGCGGGGCCGCCAGGCCACCGAGGGTGAACTGGAGCATCCCGAGCAGTGCCGAGGCGGAACCGGCCGCGTCGGGGTGGTCGGCCAGTGCCAGGGTCGTGCCGTTGGGCATCACCAGACCGATGCTGGAGACCACCAGGAACAGGGCCGGGAGGACACCGGCGAGGCCGAGCACGTCGGTGGTGACGACCACCAGCAGCGCGATCGCTCCGAGCAGGGCGGAGCAGAGCCCGGTGATCAGCAGCGTGCGCTGGTCGAACCGGCTGACCAGCAGCCCGTTGACCTGACCGGCGACCACGATGCCGACGGAGTTCAGGCCGAACAGCAGGCCGAAGGTCTGGGGGGAGACCCCGTAGATGTCCTGGAGCACGAACGGCGACGCCGAGATGTAGCAGAAGACGGCGCTGAAGGCGAGACCGCTTGAGAGCGCGCAGCCGAGGAAGAAGCGGTTGGCCAACAGGCTCCGGTAGGTCCGGAGGGTGTCCCGGACGCCGCCGCTGCGGCGGCGTTCCGGTGGCAGGGTTTCGGGGAGTCGCAGGCCGGCGAGGAGCAGGAGGACGACGCCGTAGCCGGCGAGGACGACGAAGACGCCCTGCCAGGAGGTGATCAGCAGCAACTGGCTGCCGATGAGGGGGGCGAGCACGGGGGCCGCGCCGGTGACCAGCATCAGCATCGAGAAGAACTTGGCGGCGGCGATTCCGGAGTACCGGTCGCGGACGATGGCTCTGGCGATGACCAGGCTGGCGGCTCCGGACAGGCCCTGGACGAAGCGGGCGCCGGTGAGCATGGGGGCGGTCAGGGCGACCGCGCAGGCGGCGGAGGAGAGGACGTAGACGAACAGGCCGGTGAGCAGTGGTCGCCGTCGGCCGAGGGCGTCGCTCAGGGGGCCGGCCACGATCTGACCGAGTGCCAGGCCCAGCAGGCAGGCGGTGAGGCTCAGCTGGACCTGGGAGGTGGTGGTGTCGAAGTCGGAGGCGATCGCGGGGAAGGCCGGTAGATAGGTGTCGATGGACAGTGGGCCCAGCGCGGACAGCGCTCCGAGGATCGCGGCCAGTCGCCACCGGGAGATCGGGAAGGGTTCCTCGGTCCGTTCCGTGGTCTGGTCTGGTCGGGTTTGGCGTTCCACGCTGGGTGCGTGGTCCCCCTCGGACGGCACGGAGGACGGCGTGATCGCGCGCATTGGGTGTGCTCCCGGGTCTGGATGGATGCCCGCACGGTATGAGCTCAAGCTCGCTCGAGGTCAAGATCGTGATATGGCGGGATTCCGCCACGCTCTGCCCCGGGCGGTGCGCGCGGGTGCCCGGACAGCCGACCGCCCCCGACCCATCAGTGGGAACCGGCGGGTGGGGGCGGTCGGTGGGAGGCGTCTCGTCAGGCCGGCTGCCGGCCCCGCGTCAGGGTGAGGAACACCCCGAGGGCCGCCAGCGCGGTGAGCACCATCACCAGGGCCATCGGCACCGCGCTCTCGCTGCCGCCGAGTCCGACCAGCGGGGCCGCCAGGCCACCGAGGGTGAACTGGAGCATCCCGAGCAGTGCCGAGGCGGAACCGGCCGCGTCCGGGTGGTCGGCCAGCGCGAGCGTGGTGGTGTTGGGCATCACCAGACCGATGCTGGAGACCACCAGGAACAGGGCCGGGAGGACACCGGCGAGGCCGAGCACGTCGGTGGTGACGACCACCAGCAGCGCGACCGCTCCGAACAGGGCCGAGCAGAGCCCGGTGATCAGCAGCGTGCGCTGGTCGAACCGGCTGACCAGCAGCCCGTTGACCTGACCGACGATCACGATGCCGACGGAGTTCAGGCCGAACAGCAGGCCGAAGGTCTGCGGGGAGACCCCGTAGATGTCCTGGAGCACGAACGGCGACGCCGAGATGTAGCAGAACACGGCGCTGAAGGCGAGACCGCCCGAGAGCGCGCAGCCGAGGAAGAAGCGGTCGGCCAACAGACTCCGGTAGGTCCGGAGGGTGTCCCGGACGCCGCCGCTGCGGCGGCGCTCCGGTGGCAGGGTCTCGGGGAGTCGCAGGCCGGCGAGCAGCAGCAGGACGACGCCGTAGCCGGCGAGGACGAAGAAGACGCCCTGCCAGGAGGTGATCAGCAGCAACTGGCTGCCGATGAGGGGGGCGAGCACGGGGGCCGCCCCGGTGACCAGCATCAGCATCGAGAAGAACTTGGCGGCGGCGACCCCGGAGTACCGGTCGCGGACGATGGCTCTGGCGATGACCAGGCTGGCGGCTCCGGACAGGCCCTGGACGAAGCGGGCGCCGGTGAGCATGGGGGCGGTCAGGGCGACCGCGCAGGCGGCGGAGGAGAGGACGTAGACGAACAGGCCGACGAGGAGTGGCCGCCGTCGGCCGAGGGCGTCGCTCAGGGGGCCGGCCACGATCTGACCGAGTGCCAGACCCAGCAGGCAGGCGGTGAGGCTCAGCTGGACCTGGGAGGTGGTGGTGTCGAAGTCGGAGGCGATCGCGGGGAACGCTGGCAGGTAGGTGTCGATGGACAGCGGGCCCAGCGCGGACAGCGCTCCGAGGATCGCGGCCAGTCGCCACCGGGAGATCGGGAAGGGCTCGCCGGCCCGCTCCGATGCCTGGTCTTGTCGGGGTTGGCGTTCCACGCTGGGTGCGTGGTCCGCCTCGGACGGCACGGCGGGCTGACGCTGGTCCGCAGCGAGCCCATTGCGTGCTGAATTCACCATTCCTCCCTGTGATCCGGGCCCGTGAACGGCGGCGCCAGGCGGCGCCGGTTGACCCGGCAGACAGTTTCATTAGACAACCTTCAGCGAACGTCCGACCACCGCGATTTCATCTCGGATGTGAGCCAGCTCATCCTCGCCGTGGTCGCGGGCTGGTCGTCGCCCACCTCTCCCGTGATCGCATACTTATTGCATACAATGCGTGCGACTCCAGGTCCCTGGTGAACCCAGGTCGCATGGAATCAGACGCTTGTCAGACCGGAGAGTGAGGAGACAGCCGATGCGGTCCACCCCAGTCAGTGGTTCCACCGCCATCCCGGCACCAGACGCGGCCGAGCGGGTCGACGTCGTCGTCGTGGGCGGCGGCAACGCCGCGTTCTCCGCCGCCCACGCGGCCCGCGAGCGCGGTGCCAGCGTGTTGTTGCTGGAGAAGGGCGTGCGGGAGGCGGCCGGCGGCAACTCCTACTACACGGCGGGAGCCTTCCGCTTCGCCCACGGCGGCGGGCGGGCCCTGGCCCCGATCCTCGACGAGGGCAGCGTCGAGCGGCTGCCCAGGACCGAGCTGCCCGCCTACTCCGCCGACGACTTCGCCTCGGACATGGCGCGGGTGACGGAGGGCCGCAACGACCCGGTCCTGACCCGTACCCTCGTCGACCACAGCGCCGACACCGTCGACTGGCTGACCGGGAAGGGCCTCCGCTGGCAGCTGCTGTACGAGCGCCAGACCTACGTCGAGGACGGCCGGTGGGTCTTCTTCGGCGGGCTCGCCGTCGGCACGGTCGACGGGGGCAAGGGCCTGATCGCCCAGCACACCGCCGCCGCCGAGAGCGCGGGCGTGGAGATCCGCTACGAGGCCGAGGTCCGCGAGCTGGTGCGGGGGGACGACGGAGCCGTCCGTGGCGTGGTCTACCAGGACGGATCCGGTGCCCACCACGAGGTCGCGGCCGGGTCCGTGGTGTTGGCGGCGGGTGGCTTCGAGGCGAACCCGGACCTGCGGGAACGGCACCTCGGGCCGGGGTGGTCGCGGGCGTTGGTCCGGGGCAACCCGCTCAACACCGGCGAGGTGCTGGAGATGGCGTTGGCCGCCGGCGCCGCGCCGCACGGCGACTGGGGCTCCTGCCACAGCGTGCAGTGGGACGCCGGCGCCTCGCCCGACGGTGGTAACCGGGAGCTGACCAACCAGCTGACCCGGCAGAGCTACCCGGTGGGCATCGTGGTCAACCGGGACGGGCGGCGCTTCATCGACGAGGGCGCGGACTACCGCAACTTCACCTACGCCAAGTACGGGCGCGAGGTGCTCGCCCAGCCGGAGGGCGTCGCCTACCAGCTCTTCGACGCCAAGACCCGGCCGATCCTGCGGACCCTGGAGTACGACAGCGAGCCCATCACGAGCGCGGTGGCGGACAGCCTGGAGGAACTGGCCGACAAGCTCGGCGTCGACCGCGACGGCCTGATGGGCACCGTGCGGGAGTTCAACGAGTCGATCGTCGACGTGGAGTTCACCCCCGCCGTCAAGGACGGTCGCGCCGCGCGGGTGGACCCGCCCAAGTCGAACTGGGCGCAGGCGTTGGACACCGCGCCGTTCTACGGCTACCCGGTCGCCTGCGGGATCACCTTCACCTTCGGCGGCGTGCGCGTGCACCACGAGACCGCCCAGGTGCTGACGGCGGCCGGCGAGGGCATCGGTGGCCTCTACGCCGCGGGGGAGCTCGTCGGCGGGCTGTTCTCCGGCAACTACCCGGGCGGTTCCGGCCTGACCGCGGGCGCGGTCTTCGGTCGGTTGGCCGGGTACGCGGCGGCCGAGGAGAGCGCCCAGCTCCGCGCCTGAGGGGCGGCACGGTCCCGGCCCGGTGGGAGCAGCGCCCCCGGCCGGGACGGAGCCCGGGAGGCTCCCCCGTCGGAGAGGTACCCAGCTCGGCGGGGCCGCGCGGTCCTCTCGTGAACCGCTTCCCCCGCCGGCACCCGCCCCCGGGCCCTTCCCGTGGACCGGTCTCGTCGTGCCTCCGGTGCTGCCGCGCGTGTGGGGTGCTGGTGGGGCTGCCCGCCGGCAGTCGACGCGCCGCCGGGTGGTGGTGCGGTCAGCGGGTGGCGGGGGTCCCCCCGGTTCGGGGGCCGGGGCGCGGAGGCCGTCGCGGACATGCCATCGGTGCGGATCGTCGGGGCCTTCCGAGGGGCGGCCGCGCGTCCCCCGTGGGGTGGGGTGCCCCGAGGGCGCTCGCCCGTGGCTGGTCGAGTGGCCAGCGGGTCGGCCCGTCGACAGGTCGGGTGGGGACCGCCCGGGGCGCGCGGGCGGTCCCGAGGACGCGCCGCCCCACCGCCACTGCCCTTCGTGGCGGGGCGGCGCCGCCGTTCCGGGTGCCGGCCCCCGGAGGAGGCCCCGGGGGCCGGCGGAGATCGGGGAGGGCCCACCCGGCCAGGGTCAGCCGAGGGCCGCCGACGTGGGGACGTCCAGGGTCGCCGTGGCGAGCCGGCGGGCGTTCCGCAGCACGAACACGGTGTCCAGCTCGCCGTCCTCGCTGCTGGTCCACAGCGGGAGGACGCCGGAGGGCGTGCTCAGGCGCAGCGGGTCGCGGTGCCGCGCGCTCTCCGGGAGGACGGTCCCCGGCGTCGCGGCCGCGGCGGCGACAGCGACGCTGACCGTCACCGCCAGCGCCGGGTGGGTCCGCCCCATCGACAACATGCGCGCGGAGACGTCCGCCTCGTCGGCGCGGACCGCCTCCCCGGACAGCGTGCGCTGGTCGGTGCTCGGGGCCAGCCAGGCGAGTTTGGGGATGGCCCTGGACACCTCGGCGGCACGCGCCCGGTCGGGGGCGATGCCCATGAGTTCGGAGGCGTGCGCCCTGGCCTGGTCCAACACCCGGAGCAGGTCGGTGTCCCCGTCCACTCGCGCGGGGAGTTCGGTGCCGTCGAGACCCAGGTCGGGGCCCCACAGCAGGGCCGACGGGTTGCCGGCGTCGACCAGCGTCGCCCGGACCGGGCCCCGCTCGGTGTCGAGGTGGTCGACCGCGCGCCCGGTCGGGAGCAGGCGACCCGTGACGGCCCCCTGCGGTCGGACGAAGCCCATCCGGATACCGGGGCCGGGGAAGGGCACACCGTCGATGCGCACCTCGCCCTCGTTGGTGGGGTGCCCGCCGGGGGTGGGCACGTCCTGGGCGATCAGCTTGCCGGTGTTGGTGTTGAGCACCATGACCCTGGTGAGGTCGCCGGTCGGGGCGACCCACCCCTGCTGGACGGCGTAGAGGCCGACGACGGTGGCGCAGTTCCCGCAGTTGTTGCTCCAGTCCACCTTCGCCTCGGCGATACCAATCTGCGCGAACGTGTATTCAACGTGCACTCCATCGCGCTGGGATGGGGCCAGCAGGGCCGCCTTGCTCGTGGTGGAGGTGGCGCCGCCGACCCCGTCCACCTGGCGCAGGTCGGGACTGCCGTACGCGCGGAGGAGCAGCCCGTCCCGGTCGTCGGTCAGGCCGTCGAGTTCCCGCAGGTCGAAGGTCCAGCACTTGCTGGTACCCCCGCGCATCAGCACCGCTGGTACCGCAATCGACATGCTGCCTCCCGCCGTCTCGCAGGTTGGTCCGATTCGTGACCAGGCGCCTCCGCCGGCCGGGAGGGGTCGTCCCCTGGCGGCTGGGGCGGGGTTCTCGCGCCAACCTCAACCCCGGTCGTCGCGACGCTGGCCCTCAGTGGGGCGAGTATTGCATACTCATTGAATGCAAAGTAGGGACGAGGTTGCGCGGACGCTGACGATCGGCGTGATCGAGGGCGACGGGATCGGACCCGAACTGGTGGCCTCCGCCGTCGAGGTGCTCGACGCCGCCGTGGCCGGAGTCGGCCACCGGCTGGAGCTGGTCCGCGAGGACGGCGGCGCCGACACCTACCGGCGCACCGGGGAGGCGCTGGCCCCCGGGGTCCTCGACCGGGCGCGGGGGTACGACGGGTTGCTCAAGGGACCCGTGGGCCTGCCCGACGTGCGGCGCCCCGACGGCACGGAGGCCGGGCTGCTGGGCGGCCTGCTGCGGGGCGGCCTGGACACCTACGCCAACGTGCGGCCCATGCGCCTGCTGCCGGGCGTCGCCACGCCGACCAGGTACGCGCCGGGGGACATCGACTACGTCATCGTCCGGGAGAACACCGAGGGCCTCTACCTGTCCCGGGGTGTCGGGGTGCGCAACGACCGCGCCGCCGTCGACCAGCTGATGATGACCCGGCACGGCGTCGAACGGGTCGTCCGCCACGCCTTCGACCTGGCCCGCACCCGGCGGGGTGCGCCAGCCGACGGTGTGAGCCGCGTGACCTGCGTCGACAAGAGCAACGTGCTGCGCAGCTTCGCGTTCTTCCGGGAGATCTTCGAGGAGGTCGCCGCCGACTACCCCGACGTCGAGCACGACTTCCGGTACGCCGACGCCGCCGCCCACGACCTGGTGGCGAGCCCGGGGCACTTCGACGTGCTGGTCATGGAGAACTTCCTCGGCGACATCCTCAGCGACCTGGGAGCGGCCACCGTCGGGGGACTCGGGATGTGCCCCTCGGCCAACGTCGGGGCGGATGCCGCCTACTTCGAGCCGATCCACGGCAGCGCGCCCAGCCTGGCCGGCCGCGACCTCGCCAACCCGGTCTCCCAGGTCCTGGCCGGCGCGCTGCTGCTCGACCACGCGGGCCTGCCGGCCGCCGGGGACGCGGTGCGGGCCGCCGTGCACGGCGCCTTCGCCGACGGTGCGGTGCGGCTCGCCGACGGGCGACCGGAGGGCGGGACCCGCGCGGTGACCGCCGCCGTGGTCGAGCGCCTGGCGGCCGGGTGACCACTCCACCGCTGGCCGGCCGGGGGGTCGCCGGCGGGAGAACCAGGTTTCGCTCTGGCCACCACCATGGGACTTCACCCCGTCCGCGAAGTAACGTTCTGTTGTGGCCTCAGAAAGTAACCGCAGCCGTCCGCCCTCCAAGCGTGGCTCCGGTAGCCCCGGCTCCCCGGCCTCGGCCGTGACGGGACCGGCCCACGACTCGCCGGTGGCCGCCCTGCCGCGCTACCTCGACGGCAAGCCGACCTGGGGACGGACGACCGACGCCGTGTCGGACGCGCTGCGGGAGGCGATCCTCGACGGTGCGTTGCCCCCGTCCACGTGGCTGCGCGAGGACGAGATCGCCGCCGCGCTCCAGGTGAGCCGAACACCCGTCAGGGAGGCGTTGCGCAGGCTGTCCGACGAGGGCCTGACGGTGAAGACGGCCCACCAGGGCACCGTCGTCGCGCCGATGTCCCTGGAGGACATCCTCGCGCTCTACGTCATCCGGGAGAACCTCGAGGGGCTCGCCGCGCGGCTGGCCGCGCTGAGGCCCACCCCGGAGTTGATCGGCAGGCTGGACGCGGTCCAGGCGGAGATGGCCAAGGCCGCCAAGCGGCCCAACGTCGAGCGGCTCGCCAAGCAGAACATCGAGTTCCACCGGCTCATCAGGGAGGCGGCGGGCAACCACTACCTGGACCGCTTCCTGGCCCAGGCCGAACAGGCGGTGCGCCGCCTCCCGCCGACGACCTTCGCCCGTCCTGGCCGTCCGGCCTCCGCCATCGAGGAGCACGACGCGATCGTGCGGGCCATCCAGCAGGGTGACCCGGACGCCGCCGAGGCCGCCGCCAAGCAGCACATGCGCAGCGCCAGGGAGATCCGGCTGGCCGTGCTGCTCAACACCTGAGGCGGTTCGCGCCGCCTCCCTCCCGCGCTGCCGTGCGGGGCTTGGCCGGTGCCGCGCCCCCGCCCCCCGGGAACCCGCTTCGGGGCAGCAGGTGCCCTTGGAGGCCCGCCCCGATCCGGCGAGCGCGGTCCCGCCCCGAGGGCCCCGCGTCGCCTCGTGCCCCGGTCCGCCGCGTGCGCGCGCCGGGAGCGTGAGCACGTCGTCCCCCTTCGCTGTCGTGGGGCTGGCCTCCCCGCCTCCCGAGTGGTCCACGGCGGAGACGCCGAGGCGGCGGGCCGGCGCGTACCGACCCGCCGCCCAGGACGGTGTCAGGCCAGGAAGGCCGGGGTGAACCAGCCCATCGGCATGCTGATGTCCGCGAGGACCTGGAGCAGGACGAGCGCGGCGACCACCACCGACGTGTAGATCGCGATCGGGACGGGCCGCATCGACGCGACCCTCCACAGGAACAGGGGCACGAACACGGCGGCCGCGAGCACCGCACCGATCACCCAGGTGATGGCGAGGAACAGGCACAGCCAGCCGAGGGCGTGCGCGGTCCACTTCACCTCGGTGCGCCACTCCGAGTCGCGCCCGCGTTCCTCCCGCCACCGCCGGTACTCCTGGACGCCGACGACGAGGGTCAGCAGGACCCCGATGCCGGCGACCAGCTGGGGAACCAGCCTGGCGTCCTCGCCGAAGCCCTGGCTCATCACCCAGGCCCCGCCGAAGACCACGAGGAAGACCCCGGCGAGGGACATCGGCCAGTAGGTGCCGGTGAACGTCGGTCCGGGTTCGCTGATGACCGGTTCGGCGGCCGCACCGTCGCCGCCGGTGGTGGCGTCGTTCGAGCGCTCGCCCTGGTCGTCGGTGTCGGTTCCCGAGCCCGCGGCGCCCGGGGACGTGCCCTCGGAGGTGGCGCCGGCGCCGACCGAGGCGGGGGCCGCGTTCCGCTGCCGCCGGGCGCGCAGCAGCGCCTTGACGAGCTTGAAGAGCAGCGGAGCCAGCAGGATGGCGATCATGACCACGACGCCCGGCCTGGTGAGCCACTCGGTCGGCTCGTAGAGGCTCTCCGTGAGGAAGTAGTACCGCTCCAGCGGGATGCTCAGGACGAATCCGATGAGGAAGGGCGCCCTCGGGTAGTCGCACATCTTCATCAGCCAGCCGAACACGCCGAGCAGCAGCATCACCTGCATGACGCCGAACTCCTGCGAGGCCTGGAAGGCGGCGACGAACATGATGACGACCAGGCCGCCGGCCAGGACGGGGAAGCGGATGAAGCTCAGCCGGGCCAGCGGTGCCGCGAGCAGGAAGCACAGCGCCGCGCCGAGCACGGCGGCCAGGGCGAAGGACCAGATGATGGTGTAGACGAGGTCCAGGTCCTGGGTGATCAGCCGTGGTCCCGGTTCGATGCCGAAGACCAGCAGCGCTCCCAGCAGCAGGGCGGCGGCGGCGCTCCCCGGGATCCCGAAGAGGAGGGTGGGGATCAGGTCACCGGCGGCGATCGAGGTGTTCGCGCCCTCCGGCGCGGCGATGCCACGCGGGTCGCCCTTGCCGAACCTCCGCTTGTCCTTCGAGGTGGCGATGGCCTGGCCGTAGGCGATCCAGCTGCCGGCGGTCGCCCCGATGCCGGGGAGCACGCCGGCCCAGACGCCGACGAGCGCTCCGCGCAGCACCTGCCCCCAGTGGGTCAGGACGTCGCGGAACCCGCGACCCCAGCCGCCGCCGATCCCCGTCTTGGAGGCGACGCTGGTCTTCCTGGCGATGAGCGCGATGATCTCGGCGATGCCGAAGGTGCCCAGGGCGACCGCGACCAGGTCGAGCCCCTCGGTCAGGAACAACGAGCCGAAGGTGAAGCGGTACTCGGCCGCCGCGGGGGCGGCGCCGATCTGGCCGATCAGCAGTCCGAAGGCGCCGGCCAGCAGGCCCTTGGCGACGTTGCCCCTGGAGAGCAGGGCGGCGAGGCTGATGCCGAGCACGGTGAGCATGAACAGCTCCGGTGAGCCGAACATCAGCACCAGCGGGCGGGCCAGCGGGATGGCCAGGGTCAGGCCGATCGCACCGACGAGACCGCCGACCATCGAGGAGATGAAGGCGATCGACAGCGCCCGGGCCGCCTGCCCCTGTTTGGCCATCGCGTGACCGTCGAGGGTCGTCACGGTCGCCGAGGCCGAACCGGGGACCCCGATCAGCACGGCGGTGATCGTGTCCGAGGTGTGGATCACGGCGGTCGCGCCGATGATGAGGGCGAGGGCCTGCTGCGGTTCGAGGACGAACACGAACGGCAACAGGATGGCGACCGCCCCGGTGCCCCCGAGCCCCGGGATGATGCCCATGACCAGACCGGCGAGGACGCCGGAGATCAGCATGAGGATCATCTGCGGATCGAGGAAGCCCCCCAGCGCGGAGGCCGCTGCGTCGAGCATGGTGGAACCGCCTGTCTGTGTGTTCCGTGGAGACGGTGTTGGGTTCGGGAGGGAGACCGGTCAGGAGCCGGCGATGACCGTGCCGTAGTTCTCGGCGAGCAGGTCGAGGACGTACTCGCGCACGGAGTCGTCGAGGCGCAGCGCGGCGCGCACCGACTCCTCCACCTCGTCGCCGGCGTAGAGGGGGTAGCCGCCGAGGACCTCGCGACCCTGTTCGAGGAAGGCCTCGTCCCGCTGGAGTTCGCGCACCGCGTCGAAGACCGGCTGGACGACGGAGTCCGGGGTGTCCTCGCGGACCCACAGCCCCTTCTGGTACGAGAAGCCGGCCGCGAGGAAGGTCTTGTAGGCGTCCCAGCCGGGACCGGAGGGCGATTCGCCGTAGTGCTCCTCGTACACCTCGGGGACGGTCGGCAGGTCGGGCACGTTCGGGTCGCGGATGACCTCGCCGGCGTCGTCGAGCTGTCCCAGCGACATCAGGGGGACCGCCCGGCCCTCGTCGATGAGCGGTTGCACCTGGGTGAGGAAGCCGGACGTCGTCTGGTAGTCGACGTTGAGCTCGCCGCGCTCGATGGCCAGCCGCGCCGGCCCCCGCCCCTCGAACCCGAAGGTGGAGGTGACGTCGAGCCCCAACACCTCGAAGGCGAGGACGGCGCTGAGGTCGAGGCCGGTGATGCTGATGCCGCCGTACTGGAGCGGCGTCGAGGGGGAGAAGAGGTCGTCCACGGACGTCACCCCGCCCTCGACCGAGCCGTAGATGACGCCGCCGGAGCCGTTGATCACGAGGGGGCGCATCTCGCCGAAGTCGAACTCGACCTCCGGGCGCCCCAGCAGGTACTGGAAGTAGGTGGTGCCGGAGGACACCAGGACCTCGGAGCCGTCGTTGCCGGCGCTGCGCGCGTACCGGTTGGAGCCGATGATGCTCTCGCCACCGGGGACGTTCTCGGGTACGAACCTCGTGCCGGTCTCGATGTGCCCGCCGAGGTGGTTGCCGATGAAGCGCCCCCAGACGTCGGTCCCGCCGCCTTCGGCGTAGGGGATCAGGACCCGGACCCGGGACGGGAGCGGGTCGCCCTCGTGGGCGTCGGCCATCGTCCCGTGGGGGTTGGGTGTCGCGCAGGCCGCGCCGAGCAGGGCGGCCGTGGTGAGGACGGCCAGGGCGGTGCCCCGGCGTCGGAAGAGCCGCGTCATTGCGTCTTCGACCTCCATGAGAACGGGTGGGTGTGGCGAAGGGCGGTGGGTGTGCGGGGTCGCCGACGCCGCCGGTGTTCCGGGACGAGCCGGGAACACCGGCCGTGCCGGTGCGGGGAGGTGTTCGACGCGCCGCCGGTCGGGCGGGGTCGGAGCGGAAGGCGCTAGACGTGCACCTGGCCGGCCATGAGTCGGCGGGCGGTGCGGAAGACGCTGACGCGGTCGACGGTCCAGCCGTTCGCGGTCAGGTGTGGTTCGGCGGCGACGGCGAGGGTTCCGGAGGGGTGGCCGATGACTCGTTCCGACCCGCCGTCGTCGGGCCGCAGTTGTTCGGCGACGACCGTGCCGTCGACGCCGGCGGCGACCGCGAGGCAGATGCCGGCGGTCACCGGGAGCGCGCGGTGCACCTGGCCCATGGACAGCGCCGCGACCCGGAGGCTGGTGGCCGCCGCGTCGACGGTGGTGCCGTCGGTGGCCTGGTAGGTGGTCGGCGGGCCGACGAGTGCCAGCTTCGGGACGGCCCTGAGCGTGGCGCCGGCCTCCTCCCGGCTGGCGGCGAGCCCCATGCGCACGGCCCCGGCCGTGCGGGCGTGCTCCAGCCTGGCCAGCAGGTCGACGTCGGTGTCCAGCTCGTCGGGGGTCTCCCGGCCGGTGAGCCCGAGGTCGCGCCAGCGGACCAGGACGAAGGGGTTGGCCGCGTCGATCAGCGTCACCGGGATCTCCCCGAGCCCGGGCACGTCCAGGGTCTCCTGGGGGCTGCCGGTGGGCAGGAGGGAACCGGTGCGGGAACCCCCGGGGTCCAGGTAGTCGAGCTGGATGCGGGATCCGGTGCCGGGGATCCCGGGGATCGCGAAGTCGCCGGTGGGATCGAAGCGGCCGTCCCTGGTGGGGACGGTGGCCACGATGATCTTGCCGGTGTTGGTGTTGTGGATGCGGACCCGGGTGGTGCCCGCCCCGGGGGTGACGAGCCCCTCGTCCACGGCGAAGGGGCCCACGGCGGCGGAGAGGTTCCCGCAGTTCCCGCCCCGGTCGACCACGGCGGCGTCGATCGAGACCTGGCAGAACTCGTAGTCGACGTCCGCGCCCCGGGTGCCTGGGCTGATGACGGCGACCTTGCTGGTGCTGGAGGTGGCACCGCCGAGCCCGTCGATCTGCCGTCCGTGGGGGTCGGGGCTGCCCATCGCGCGGAGGATCACCTCGTCGCGGGCGGCGGGCTCCCGGGGGAGGTCCCGCTCGTGGAAGAACAGGCCCCTGCTGGTGCCGCCCCGCATGATCACGCTGTTGACGAGCACAGCTTCCTCACCCCCGTACCCCGATGAACGCAGATTGCATACATCTTGCATGTAGTCCGGATGGGTGTAAAGGCTGCGCGCGGAAAAATGCGCGGGAAGCGGCGACGGCCCGGGTGACCAGGTGTTTCCCTCTCAATACACGACAACGGCCGGTCCGATCAATGGATCGAACCGGCCGTTCCGGACATCGCGCGCGAGTCGTGCGTGAAGTTGTGCCGCCCTTGGTGTCGCCGCCGGATGTCGCCCGGGGAGCGGGGGCGGAAGCCCCGCCTCAGACGGAGCTGACCACCTGGTCGTACTCCAGTCGCGGCAGACGCGGGTACCAGGCGTCGGGGCCGGGTCGGCCGACGTTGACCACCGCGAGCACCCGCTGGTTGCCCTCGGGGAAGAAGTCCGCCTCGATGCCGGCCGCGTCGAAGCCGGTCATGGGGCCGGCGGCCAGTCCGGCCGCGCGCACGCCGAGGATGAAGTAGCCGACCTGGAGGGTCGCGTTCAGGCGAGCGGAGCTCTCCCGGCCGGTCGCCTCGGCGAAGAAGTCCTTCGCGTTCGGCACGGGCGGGAACTGGCTCGGCAGGTGCTCGTGGAAGTCGGTGTCGGCGGTCAGGATGACGGCCAGCGGGGCGTTGCCGGTCTTCTCCTTGTTGCCGTCGGCCATGTGCCCGACCAGGCGCTCCCTGGCCTCGGGCGACCGCACGAGCGTCGCGCGCAGCGGTTGCTGGTTCATGGACGTCGGCGCCCACTTCACCAGGTCGTAGATCGCTCGCACCTGCTCGTCGGTGACCGGCTCGTCAGTGAAGGTGTTCGCGGTCCTGGCCTCGCGGAACAGTTGTTCCTGGCTCTCAGGGGAGATCGTGATGTGCGGGGTCGTCGTGCTGGTCATCGGGCAATGCTCCTGGAGATCGGATCGGGATCTGGATCGGGGTTGGCGGGGCGGAGCCACCGCGATCCGCAACGAAGTAGAGCGTTCAAGTATTTCAGGGTGTGGCTCAGGTCTCCTCGCGGCGCGGGGAACAGCCGTTCGGGGCCGCGCGCCCCACCTCCGTGCTCTTCGCGTCGTCGCCCTCGGTCCGGGTGCGCACCCGATGAGTGCGTTTCCTCCCCGCGCGGGCGGATGGGTGGCTGCTTTCCCGGCCGGACGTCGGCGGAGGGTGACGCGGTCGCCACGTCGGGTGCGTGAACGCGGGATGTCCCGCGCTTCTCCGCTGACCGTCACTGGGGTGGCTGCCCGGGGCGTGCCCGTTCGGAATGGCGCATGGGGGCCTAAGGTGTCCCGTGGGTCTCGTGAAATCGGGGTCTGGCTGCGTAACATCGGCCGGTAGTGAGAGAGGAGGTCCACCGTGGGTGGAATCGGAGGATGGCAGCTCCTGATCATCGTGGGCGTTCTGGTGCTGCTCTTCGGCGCCTCGAAGCTGCCGCAGATGGCCAGGTCGCTCGGCCAGTCGGCGCGCATCCTGCGCGCCGAGACCAAGGGCTTCAAGAAGGACGACGAGGCGGCCGAGTCCCAGGACCAGGCGGCGCAGCAGCAGCCGGCGGCGCAGCCCGCTCCGCAGCAGCAGATCACGCCAGGTCAGCCGGTCGTCGCGCAGCCCGTCACCAACGCGCAACCGGTACAGGCCGAGCAGCAGAGCACTGACGACAGCCGCCGCTGATCACGGCCGGCGTTCACGGAAACGGCGGGGCCCCCGGTCGTGGTTCGAGGATTGAAGGCACTGCGCCTGGTCAAGACGCTGAGCAGGTTCCGGCGTCGCGGGATCGGTCGCAGGTGGGGACGGCGTGCCAACCCCGACGGCACGATGCCGTTGATGGAGCACCTGTACGAGCTGCGGTACCGGCTCACGGTCGCCTTCGCCGCGCTCGTGGTGACCACCGTGCTCGGCTTCCTGTGGTTCACCAACTCGGTGTGGGTGCTGCCCTCGCTGGGTGAGCTGCTCACCGCCCCCTACTGCGCCCTGCCCACCGAGATCCGCTTCGAGCCCAACGACGGCCAGTGCCAGCTGATGCAGACGGCCCCCTTCGAGGTCTTCATGCTCCAGCTGAAGGTGGCCTTCGCCGCCGGGCTGGTCCTGGGCTCCCCGATCTGGCTGTACCAGATCTGGGCCTTCATCACCCCGGGCCTCTACGCCAGGGAGCGCAAGTTCGCCGGGCTGTTCGTCGGCTTCGCGTCGGTGCTCTTCGCCGTGGGCGCGGTCCTCGCCTACAACGTCGCCCCGCAGGGGCTGCGCTTCATGACCTCCTTCGGCGGCGACCAGTTCTTCACGTCGCTGACGGGTGGGGAGTACATCAGTTTCGTCCTGCTGCTCCTGATGATCTTCGGCATCAGCTTCGAGCTCCCCCTGCTCGTGGTGATGCTCAACTTCGCCGGGGTGCTCCCCTTCGCCAAGATCAAGAGCTGGTGGCGGGGCATCACCTTCTCGCTGTTCTGCTTCGCCGCGCTGGTCACCCCGGGTCAGGACCCGGTGTCGATGGTGGTGCTCGCGATCGCGCTGTGCCTGCTGTTCGGCGCGGCCAGTCAGATCGCCTGGCTGCACGACAGGCGCAAGGCCAAGAAGCTGGCGGCGGCCGGTCTCGCGGGCGGCGACCTCGACGAGCCCTCCCGGCTCGACCTGACGCCGAGTGGTCCCGAGCAGGCCACGGACAGCAAGGAGATCCGGCGGGACTACGACGACGTGACCTGATCCCCCGTGGAGCGGGACCCGTCGCCGTCGGCCCGGGGCGCTGGTGGAGCCGCCGGGGCCGGCCGGAGCGGCGGGGTGAGGGGCCACGTCAGCCAGGGCAGGTCGTGCCGCACCCAACCTCTGGGCACACCCACTCCGGTGGGCGGGTGGTGTCCCCGTCTCAGGAGGGGCGGGAACGCAACCACCCGTCGAGCGACCACGCGACTTCGACGAGGACCACCGCGACCCCCGCGACGGCCAGCGCCGTGAGCACCGCGCCCACCCCGCCCGGGTCGAGCGCGAAGAACGCCCGGGAGGACGGGAACGCCAGCACGAGCAGGAACAGCCCGACCATGCCGGCCACCAGGACGACCTTCCACCACGTGTAGGGGCGCGCGATGATGACCAACACCCAGGTCGCCACCACGTAGAGGGTGACCAGGGTCGCCGTCCCGTGCTGCTCGGCGGAACCGTCGGCCCGACCGCTGACCCACCAGTAGGTCACGAAGGTCGCCGTCGCCGCGATCACCCCGGCCGGCAGGGCGAGCCGCATCACCCGGTTGACGAAACCGGGACGTGCCCGCTCCGCGTTCGGGGCCAGGGCCAGGAAGAACGCCGGCACGCCGATGGTGAGCGCGCCGATCAGCGTGAGGTGCCTCGGCAGGAACGGGAAGGGCACCTGCGCGATCCCGACCATGATCGCCAACAGCACCGAGTAGACCGTCTTCGTCAGGAAGAGGTTGGCGACCCGTTCGATGTTGCCGATAACCCGGCGCCCCTCGGCGACCACGTGCGGCAGGGTGGCGAACCGGTTGTCCAGCAGCACGATCCGCGCCACGGACCGGCTCGCCGGACTGCCCGAGCCCATCGCGACCCCGATGTCGGCGTCCTTGAGGGCGAGCACGTCGTTGACACCGTCCCCGGTCATCGCGACCGTGTGCCCCCGGGACCGGAGAGCGACGACCATGTCCTGCTTCTGGGCCGGCGTCACCCTGCCGAAGACGGAGTGCCCGTCCACGGCCTCGGCCAGTTCGCGGGGATCGGTCGGCAGCCCCCGGGCGTCCAGGGGGCGGTCCGCGTTCGGCAGGTCCAGTCGGGCGGCCACCGCTCCCACCGACGTGGCGTTGTCCCCAGAGATGATCTTGACGGTGACGCCCTGCTCCGCGAAGTACCGCAGGGTGTCCCGCGCGTCCGACCGTATCCGCTGTTCGAGCACCACCAGGGCCGCCGGCTCCACCACACCCGGGCCGGCCGGATCGTCCACCGCGCCGGCGGGCCGCCCCAGCAGCAACACCCGCAACCCCTGGCTGGCGGCCTCGCCGACCTCGGCGAGCAGCGGATCCGTGCCTGGCAGCAGGACGTCGGGAGCGCCGAGCACCCAGTCCCCGGCCTCGGTGAACCGGGCCCCGCTCCACTTGCGGGCCGAGGAGAACGGCACCGTCGCCGCCACCCCCCACCCCGGTGGTTCGGGGAACGCCTCCCGCAGGGCCAGCAGGCTGGCGTTGGGCCTCGGGTCGGTGGCGGCGAGGGCGGCCAGCACCAGCCCGGGGTCGACCTCCCCACCGGCGCCGACGGGCCGGAGGTCGGCGAGCCGCATCCCGTTCTCGGTGAGGGTGCCGGTCTTGTCGGCGCACACCACGTCGACCCTGGCCAGACCCTCGATCGCCGGCAGCTCCCGCACCAGGCAGTGCCGCCGGCCCAGGCGGATCACGCCCAGCGCGAACGCGATGCTGGTCAGCAGGACGAGCCCCTCCGGAACCATGGGCACCAAGGCCGCGACCATGCCCCGCACCGCGTCGGGGAGCGCCTCGTCTGCGAGGGTGAACTGGCTGTAGATGATGAGAGCGCCCGCCGGGACCAACAGGTAGGTGATGAACCGGAGGATGCGGTCGATGCCCGACCGGAGCTCCGAGTGCACCAGGGTGAAGCGGCTCGCCTCTTCGGCCAGCCTGGCCGCGTAGGCCTCCCGCCCCACCCTCGTCGCCTGGTAGCGGCCGCTGCCGGCGGCGACGAAGCTTCCGGAGAGGACTCTGTCACCGGGCTCCTTGACCACCGGGTCGGCCTCCCCGGTGAGCAGCGATTCGTCGATCTCCAGACCGGAGGCCGTGGTCACCACGCCGTCCACGACCACCTGGTCACCCGCACCGAGTTCGACGACGTCGTCCAGCACCACCCGGGCGGGCGGCACCTCGCGGGCCCGGCCGTCCCGCACCACCCTCGGTCGGGCCTCCCCGATGATCGCCAGCCGTTCGAGGGTCCGCTTCGCCCGCAGCTCCTGCACGATGCCGATCGCGGTGTTGACCACGATGACGAAACCGAACAGGCCGTCCTGGATGGGCCCGATCACCAGGATGATGGCGAAGAGCACCCCGATGATGGCGTTGAACCGGGTGAGGACGTTCGCGCGGACGATCTCGGAGACGGTGCGGCTGGCGCGGGCGGGCACGTCGTTCGTGCGGCCCTCGGCGACCCGGGTCGCCACCTGCTCCTCGGTCAGCCCCCGCTGGGGATCGACGGTCGCGCTGCCGGACTCGTCACTCATCCACACCCCGCACGCGCCGGAGCCGCCGCCTCCGGGTCCCGTGGGGGAGCTGGGCGCAGGGAAGTGCCGTCGGAGCTACCGGCACGGGTCGGGATGCGGGGCTGTCACAGGTCTGGCTCGGCCCGGGAGGACCTCCGGTGCCGCATTCTGCCGGACCGGCGAGGTCGACGAGGCCGACATCCCCGTCCCGAACGAGTGATGCGTCCGGCCCGGTGGGCCCGCGCTCAGCGTCGCGCGCGGGCCGTCTCCCGGGCGTTGGTCCGCTCGATGGCGCGCACCAGCTCGCTCTTGCTCATCTTCGACCTGCCCGGCAGGTCCAGTTCCCTCGCCACCTCGTACAGGTGTTCCTTGGTCGCGTTGGCGTCGACGCCCGACCGGGACCGCCCGCCCGAGCTGCTCGCGCCCCGCCGGGCCCGCGAATCCGAGGGCCCCCGTTCCGGTTTGGCCTCCCAGTGGTCGCCGACCTTCTCGTAGGAGTGCTTCAGCGCGGCGTAGGCGACCTGGTGGGCCCGCCGGCCCTCGCCGTAGCTGTCGATGGCCGAGTCGTGCGCCTTCACCCACGTGCGCTGCGCCTTCTTGGGGGAGCGGCGCAGCGTGTCCGGGAGGCTGTCCCAGCCAGGCATGGTCTCTCACCTCCATCTGGTCGGTCGGACCGTTCCCGGTCGTCGCCCGAGGACGACCGCTTCTCCGCCGGGCGTACCCGGGCGGCGAGCACCGAAACGTCCGAGATCACTCACCGGGAGGACAGACCGTCGACGACCCCGGCCGTGTCGACCGCGATCCCCAGCTCCTCGCGCGGTTCGACCACGAGGACCGGCACCGAGGCGTCCCCCGCCGAGACGAGCCCGTCCTCGGCGCGGTCGCCGACCACCGGCTCCTCCACACCCAGCACGTTCAGCCGCCGGCACACCGCCGCGCGCACCTCGGGCTGGTCCCAGCCGATCTCCCCGGTGAACACGAGGGCGTCCACCCGATCCAGGCTGGTGGCGGCGGCCGCCAGCTCCCGGCTCACCCCACGGGCGAACACGTCCAACGCCAGCGCCGCGGTGGCGTCACCCGCCCCCGCGGCGCGCACCAGGTCCCGGGTGTCCGCCGACAGCCCGTCCGAGAGGCCCAGCAGGCCCGAACGCCGGCGCAGCGCCTCGTCGAGGTCCTCCCATGACAACCCGGCGCCGTCCCGGCTGGTGAGCCAGAGCAGCAACCCCGGGTCGACGCTGCCGGACCGGGTGGTCATCGGCATTCCCTCCAGGGGTGTCATCCCCATCGAGGTGTCCACGCTCCGCCCGTCCCGGACCGCGCTCACCGAACACCCACCACCGAGGTGGGTGAGCAGCAGCTGGTCGGCGGGCCGGCCGAGGTCACCGAGCAGGGCGGTCGCCCGCCGCAGCGCCCAGCCGTAGGACAGCCCGTGGAACCCGTACCGCCGCAACCCGTACCGCCGGGTCCACTCGGCTGGCAGCGGGTAGGTGGTCGCGACCTCGGGCAGCTCGGCGTGGAACGCGGTGTCGGGGCACCACACGTGTGGGTGGTCGGGCAGCCTGCTCAGCAGGGTGTCCACCAGGCGCATCGCGGCCGGCACGTGGGACGGCGCCAGCCCGGCCGCGGCCCGCACCGACGCCACCGAGGAGCGGTCGACCAGCGTGGGTGCCCGCACCTCCCGACCACCGTGCACCAGGCGGTGTCCGACCCCGGCGACCCCCGACGGGTCGGTGCGGGAGAGGAAGTCGTCCAGCTCCCGCTCCGCCTCGGCGCTGCCCGGCGGGCGTTCCACCGCCGCCGAGTCCACCACGCGCGGTTCCGGGAGCTCCACGAGGTGCAGCTGGAGGCTGGACGAACCGGCGTTCACCGTCAGCACCCTCGTCACGCCGACCACCGCCACTCGGTGAACTCCGGCGCGTCGGCTCCCTCCCGGTAGGCGTACCGGCGCAGCCGGTCCCGGTCACCGGCGAGGGACTCGGCGAGCTCCCCGCCCGCCGAGGACCAGCCGGTCGCCCTGGTCACCGCGTCGGCGGCCAGGTCGTAGCGGCTCATCCGGTTGCTGACGAGCAGGTCGAAGGGGGTCGTGGTCGTACCCTCCTCCAGGTAGCCGTGGACGTGCACCCTGTCGCTGACCCCGCGCCCGTGCAGCACGTCATGCACGGCGGAGGGGTAGCCGTGGAAGCCGAACACGACAGGCACGTCCGTGCCGAAGCAGCGCGTGAAGTCGGTGTCCGACATCCCGTGCGGATGCCGGTCACGCGGTGACAGCGAGAGCAGGTCGACGACGTTGACCACCCGAACCCGCAGGTCCGGGGCCTGGCGGCGCAGCAGCCACGCGGCCGCCAGGACCTCGGTCGTGGGGATGTTCCCGGCGCACGCCAGCACCACGTCCGGCTCGGCCGGGTTCGCCGCGCCGTTCCCGTCGTGGCAGGCCCACTCCCACACGCCGGCCCCCGCCCGGCAGTGCCGTTCGGCTGCCGGGAGGTCCAACCACTGCGGACCGGGCTGCTTGCCGGCCACGACCAGGTTGATCCGGTCACGCGTCTCCAGGCACCGCCGCATGGTGACCAGCAGGGTGTTGGCGTCGGGTGGGAGGTGGACCCGGCTGACCGAGGCCTTCTTGGTGAGCAGGTTGTTGATGAAGCCCGGCCCCTGGTGGCTGTAGCCGTTGTGCTCCTGGCGCCACCCCTCGCTGGTCAACAGGTAGTTCAGGCTCGCCACCGGTTCCCGCCACGGCACCTCCGCCGACATCTTGAGGAACTTGGCGTACTGGTTGACCATGCTGTCCACGATCGAGGCGAACGCCTCGTAGCAGGGGAAGAGCCCGTGCCGGCCGGTGAGCAGGTACCCCTCCAACCAGCCCTGGCACAGGTGTTCGGAGAGGACCTCCAGCACCCGCCCGCCCCGGCCCAGGTGTTCGGCGTACTCGTCGACCGGCCAGGTGTAGGCCCGGTCGGTGACGTCCAGGATCGCCCCGAGCTTGTTGGAGACCAGTTCGTCCGGGCAGACGACGCGGAAGTCCCTGCTCGCCTCGGTGCGGCGCACCAGGTCCGCCAGCCAGGAACCGAGCACCGGGGTGGCGCCGACGGTGGCCCCACCCGGCTCGGGGACGTCGACGGCGTGCTCCTCGACCGGGGGCAGCGGGAGCGGCCGGAGCAGCCGGCCCCCGTTGGCCTCGGGGACGCTGCCCAGGCGCAGCTCCCCGCTCGGCGGCACCGAGACGACGTCGGAGCGGGGGCGGCCGGCCTCGTCGAACAGCTCCTCCGGGCGGTAGGAACGCAGCCAACGTTCCAGCAGCCGCAGCTGCGCCGGATCGTCGTGGACGTCGTCCAACGGGACCTGGTGGGCGTGGAAGGTCCCCGCCAGCGGCGTGCCGTCCACGTCGTGCTCCGGCGCGCCCCAACCCTTGGGGCTGCGGAGGACGATCATCGGCCACACCGGTCGGGACGGGGTCGCCGAGCCCTGCCGGTAGCTCGTCTGGACGGCGGTGATCTCCTCGTGGGCGCGGTCGAGGGTGGCCGACAGCAGGGCGTCCGGGTCGTCGGTGCTCTCGACGTCCACCAACAACGGGGACCAGCCGGCGCCGGCGAGGTAGGCGATGACCTCCTCGTCGTCCATCGTCCCGAACACGGTGGGCGAGGAGATCTTGTAGCCGTTGCGGTGCAGGACGGGCAGCACGACGCCCCCGGTGACCGGGTCCAGGTACTTCGATCCGTGCCAGGAGGCCGCCGTCGGCCCTGTCTCGGCCTCACCGTCGCCGACCAGGCAGGCCACCAGCAGGTCCGGGTTGTCCATGGCGGCGCCGAACGCCGTGGACAACGCGTAGCCGAGTTCGCCGCCCTCGTGGATCACCCCGGGGACCTCGGGGGAGAGGTGGCTGGGGAAGCCACCCGGCCAGGAGAACCCGTCCACGAGCCTGGCCAGCCCGCGCCCGTCCCGGGACAGGGCCGGATCGTGGTCCTGGTGGGTGCCCTCCAACCAGAGGTTCGCGTGGACCGCCGGCGCGCCGTGGCCAGGGCCGGTCACGAGCAGGGTCCGTTGCCCGGTGCGCCGGACCAGCCGGTTCAGGCCGCTGTAGAGGTAGGTGATCCCGGGGCAGGTCCCCCAGTGGCCGAGCAGCCTCGGTTTCAGGTGTTCCCGCCGGAGCGGTTCCCGCAGCAGGTGGTTGCCCCGCAGGTAGATCATCGCGGCGGCGAGGTAGTCGGCGGTGCGGCGGTACCGCCGCAGGGTCGCGCTGTCGGGCAGCGAGGCGTCGTCGGGGGTGCGGGTCGTGGGCACCGCGTGGGTGGTGGCCGTCATCGTCGCGGTCTCCTCCCGGTCTGGCCAGGCCTGGTCGTCGTCGACACCCGTTCGGGTTTCCCCGCTCGGCCCCGGCTATGTGCCGGACCCCGCATCCGGGTGCGAACGGAGTAGTGGCGGCCCTCGTTCGGCGCGGCACCGCACGGGACGTGGCAAGGGGGGTCGGGGCCAGCGGAGCCCCACCCGCTCGGGTCGGCTTCGTGTCGAGCTGGGCGGTTTCCGCGCCGCCGGCCCGGGGTAGGTCGACACCATGAGCGACGCCGTGATGATCTTCGCGCCGTCGCCGCAGTTGACGGTGACCATCGAGGACCGGGGCGGCCGACCGGACATCCACCTCCACCCGGGTGGGCAGGGTGTCTGGCAGGCCAGGATGCTCCGCTCCCTCGACGTGCCGGTCCGGCTGGTGGCCGGGCTGGGCGGGGAGATCGGCCAGGTACTGGCCAGCCTGATCAGCGGCGAGGGAATCGAACTCACCGGGGAACGGATCTCCAGCCAGAACGGGGGATACGTGCACGACCGCCGGGGCGGTGGACGGGTGGAGATCGTGGAGTCACCCTGCGACGCCCTCGGACGGCACGAGGTCGACCGGTTGTACGAGTCGGCGTTCACCGAGGGGCTGCGCAGCCGGGTGGCGATCCTCTCCGGCCCGGCGGGTGAGCACGTCCTGCCCACCCACGTCTACCGCAGGCTGGCCGCGAACCTCTCGGCCACCGGCTGCCAGGTGCTGGTGGACCTGGCCGGCCCCCGGCTCGACGCCAGCCTGGAGGGCGGCGTCGACCTGCTCAAGATCAGCGATCAGGAACTCGTCGCCGACGGCCGCGCCACCAGCCTCGAACTCGGCGACATCCGACGCGGCATGGAAGGCCTCCGCCAGGCTGGCGCGGACACGGTGCTCGTGTCGCGGGTCGGCCATCCCTCGCTCGCGCTGGTCGGCCAGAGCTGGTACGAGGTCGCGGTGCCCGAGCTGGATGCCGCCGACCCCCGGGGCGCGGGCGACTCGATGACGGCGGGCCTGGCTGCCGGGATCGCCAGGGGAGGCTCGGTGATGGACGCCATCGCCCTCGGTGCCGCCGCCGGAGCGGTGAACGTGACCCGCAGGGGGCTGGGCACCGGGAGCGACGAGGCGATCCTGGCGGTGTCGGACCTGGTCAGGATTCGCCCTGTCGAGGAGGCCGTGACCTGAGACTCCCGGGTGCTGATGAGGTCGCCGCCCGCCGGACTGCGGAGCGGGCGGACAGCGGTACGAACCGGAGCGGAAAGGCCGGGTCCGGACGGTGCGCGCCGTCGGGCGTGGCGGACGGAAGCAGCCATAGGCGCGGAGCGGGACGGTGATGAGGGTGCGGGTACTGGTCACCAACGACGACGGAATTGACTCTCCGGGGTTGCACGCGTTGGCCGCGGTGGCGGTCCGGGAGGGCGCGGAGGTCACCGTCGCGGCCCCGGCCCACGACGCCAGCGGCAGCAGCGCCGCCCTGACCGCGCACGTGCGCGACGGGGCGGTCTCCTCGGAACGCGTCGACCTCCCCGACCTCCCCGGTGTGCCCGCGTACTCCGTCGGAGCCCAACCGGCGTTCATCGTCTTCAGCGCCCTCCAGGGGGCGTTCGGCGATCCGCCCGAGCTCGTGCTCTCCGGCATCAACCGGGGACCGAACGTCGGGCGGGCCGTCCTGCACTCGGGAACGGTCGGCGCCGCCCTGACCGCCGGTCTCGGTGGGGTCAGCGGTATCGCCGTCTCGCTCGACTCCAGCGTGGAGGACGAGTCGGCCGGTGTCGACGAGCCGCACTGGGAGACGGCCGCCGACGTGGTGCCCATCGCGCTCCGGCACCTCCTCGCCGAGTGCGCCGCCGGCACGGTGTTCAACCTGAACGTGCCCAACGACGTCGGTCCCTGCGACACACTGCACCGAGCCCGCCTCGGCCACTTCGGCGCCGTGCAGACACGGGTGGAACGCGCCGGCGACAGCGACCTGCGGATGACCACCATGGTCGGGGAACCCGACTTCGCGCCCGGGACGGACGCCGCGCACCTCGCCGCCGGCCGGGCCACCATCACCGCGCTGCGCGGCATCACGGAGTCCGGGGAGGTGGGCCTGCCGGCCAGCATCGCCCTGCCCGCGCGCTGAACCCCGTTCGTGCCGTTCCCTGCCGCCGCTGCCCCGCCGAGCAGGGCTGGTGCCCTCGAACCGGCCACCTGGTCGCCGGTTCCTGTCGAGGCCGTTACGAGCAGGAGGCGATGCGAATAGCTGACGTCGCGACGGTGATCCCTGGCTTGCTCCAAACCCGTGCGTACGCACGAGCTGTGCTGGCCTCAGCGGACGGTCCTTACGCCCCTGCCGACCTGGTGATCACGAGGATGGGCCGTCAGTCAATCCTCAACGAGCCGCCGGCACCCGACTACACCGCGTACATCGACGAGTCAGCATTGATGCGCCCGGTTGGTGGTGCGCGCGTGATGACCGACCAGCTCACCCGACTGATCTCTCATCCGACAGCGACTGTGCGGATCATCCCCATAACTCTGGCCCCGACACCGGACCTAGTGCCCGGCTCGCTGGGCACGTTCGCACTCATCGAGTTCACTGACGCACCACCGGTGGTGTACCTGGAACACCTTGCTACCGGGACCTACCTGGATCGTCCGAGTGATACCGGCACCTACGTTAGGGCCGTGGATACGCTGTCCGGCGTGGCGATGACCCCGGATGAGTCCGCCAAGGTCATCGCAACGTACCGAGATAGGTATGAAGGGCAGGACCAACGTGACACAGACGCTCAAGGGGTGGAGAAAATCCAGCCGTAGCGGACCTAACGGCGGATGCGTCGAAGTCGGCGGCGCGCCTGGCATCGTGGGTATCCGGGACACGAAGAAGCGGGACGCTGGCACCCTCGTCGTCGGTCGTGACTCCTTCGCTGCCTTCATCGCGGCGGTGAAGTCCGACCGCTTCTGAGCGTTCCTCGGATGTGGTGGAGCCCCCGCGACGCGGGGGCTCCAGGCGTTCGGGGGTCGGTTCACCTCAATCGCCGTGTTCCCGGGGTGTCGCTGCCCGTTGCCTGTTGCCCAGTCGACACCGCAGGACGAGGTTTGTGTGCGCTGGCACGGGGCAATGCTCGTCCGAATGGCGTGGTGGCTACTCCGTAGTGGTGCCTAACCTTCTGCTGCCACGCTGGTTGCGCAGCCGCCGCGTGGGGCGGGACGGTCCCACCGCACGGTGGGACATCAACGGGAGCCCATGCCAGTGCCTGGACTTCGCGACCCCAGTGAGCCACCCAGACGACCCGGCTGGTGAGCCGCCCGCACCGAACGCGACGGCGGCGCCCTCCACTCGGATACGGAGCTGCCCGACGTCAACGAGGCCCATTGAACTACCGAGCGGGACGCTCCTTGACCTCGAGCACCTGGACGAAGTCGCGTCCGACGGTCCTCCGACCCACCGGGCTGTTCACATCTCCTGGTGTTGGCCACACCACACGGACAACGAGGTCCGCACGGGACAGTTCCAGTCGACAAGTGATTCCCGCCCCAGTACGAGCTAACCGAGCCCGCCCTGTGGAACCGGCTCTACCGGCTGTGGATCGACCACGCCGACGATCTCCGACGTGAGCTGGGCGAGATCCAGGCCTCGCGCATGCTGCGCGAGGCGTACCAGATGCTACCCATCCTGCCGGACCGACGCGCGGTCCTGATGACCCTGCGCCGCCCCACAACTCTCCCGATGCCACCCAGCACGGCCGATACGGTCAGCGGGCCCGGCGACAGCCTCGATGAGAGGACCAACCAGTGACCCACCCTTCGGCTCGTGCCGCAGTATTCTCCGCCGGGGCCTGGGGCACCACCATGGCCAAGATCCTGGCTGACGCCGGCACCAGTGTCACGATGCACGCCCGCCGTGGCGAGATCGCCGACGGGATCAACACTGAGCGCCGCAACCGGGACTATTTCCCGGACGTCGAGCTGCCGGCTTCCCTGAACGCGACGACCAACGCCGCAGCCGCGCTGGACGGCGCTGACTTCCTGGTGCTGTCCATTCCCGCGCAGACCCTCAAGCCCAATCTTGCCGCCTGGGCGCCGCACATCGAGGAACACACCGTGATCGTTTCTCTGATGAAGGGGATCGAGCAGGGGAGCCATCTGCGTGCAAGCCAGATCATCACCGAGGTGACCGGCGTCAGCGCCGATCGGGTCGCGGTGCTGTCCGGCCCGAACCTGGCGCGCGAGATCATGGACGGCCAGCCCGCCGCAGCCACCATCGCGTGCCTTGACGAAAGTGCTGCCCGTCGGTTCCAACAGACCTGTCACACCACCTACTTCCGCCCCTACACCAGCACCGACGTAACCGGGTGTGAGCTGGGCGGCGCGGTCAAGAACGTCATCGCCCTCGCCGTGGGCATCGCTTCCGGTATGGGATTTGGCCACAACGCACAGGCCATGCTCATCACTCGTGGCCTCGCGGAGACCACTCGACTGGCTGTCGCCATGGGTGCCACCCGAACCACCCTGTCCGGCCTGTCCGGCCTGGGTGACCTGGTAGCCACCTGCTCCTCCTCGTTGTCCCGCAACCGCACCTTCGGCATCCACCTCGGCCAGGGGCTTAGCGTTCAAGAGGCAACGGCCGTCACGCGTCAGACCACCGAAGGCGTCAAGTCCGCCCAGGCGATCCTTGCCCTGGCTCGCGCCCATGAGATCGAGATGCCGATCACGAAAACGGTCTCCAACCTGCTGAACGAGAAGATCACCCTCGAAGAGGCGGTGGCCACGCTGACGCAGCGGCGCTGATCACAGCGTCCGGCTGCGCAGCCGCACTTCCTTTCACCCTCCCCACCGGAGGTTTCATGCATGTGTCTGTGCTGTCCGCTGTCCAGATGACCGTCACCCTCGGCTTGGTGGTCTGGATGATCATCGGTTTCACGCCCCTACCCGGCCACTGGCTGCGATGGAGGATGTTCTGCCGGGCCACCTTCACGATCGTCACCCTCATCGGCACGAAGGACGGACGCGCCGAGCCCGTGAACGTCTACGACCACCTGTCCCCGGGTTCCTTCATCCTCAACCCTTCTGCCCTTCAGAGGATTCTTGATCACCTCATCGAGAGCGGCCGGTACGACCGGATCGACGGACACGGCCGCATGCTGTCCGCTGACGGTGAAAAGCCCGTCGAGGTGAGGGAGAGTCGTGTGGTTCTTTGACGCCCTTGCCTCCGGCTTCCAGTACCCCACCGACACCGGTCGGCTCCAGTGGTTTCGAATCATCTTCGGCGCCGTGCTGACCACCCGTTTCGTTCTCGCGTTCGGGCAGGGCGGTTGGGACCGATTCGTTCCCGGGTCGATGAGTGTCCACCTTGCCAAGCAGCGTTTCGGTCAGGCCCGTGCCCGGGCTCTGATCATCCTTTATCGACCCGGGCTGCTGGTTCGCACGGCCGCCGCCCTCGCCCTGGCGCTCGGCTTCGTACCCCGGATCGCGCTACTACTAGTCCTGGCGGGTATCGCGATGGAGTTGCTGTACCTCCGTAGCCCCAACGCTGTCCGCTACACCCTGCTGACCGGCGCTTGCCTCCTGCTCGCCGGAAACCTGGGTCACGGTCCGCACGTCGACTACGGCCTGAGCATGGAGAACACCTGGTCGCAATGCCTCCTGGTCCTTGTCACCACCGACATCTACTGGAACAGCGCCTGGCAGAAGCTCCGCTCCAGCCAGTTTCGCAGCGGGCTCTACCTCGCCCAGTGGATCCACACCTACACCCAGGTGAGGGACCGGCTGCCCCACCGCCAGTACGCCGTTCCCGGCCTCGTCCGCCGCCACGCGGGTAACCTGACCTCCCGCGACATCCGCCTCTGGCGTTTGGTCGCAATCACTGTCATCGTGGTGGAGATCGTGTTGCCCCCCGCCCTGCTCATCCCGGAGACGATGCCTTACGCGGTTGCCGTCGGCATCGTGATGCACGCCGCGTTCAGCGCCCTCAAGCCCCGCCAGCTCATCACCTTCTCCGGCCTGACACTCGGCACCTACCTCGCGTTCGCCGCGTGAGTTCTCCTCAGCCGGCGGCGGCCGTCGGGGCCGGGTGTAGGTTGTCGGCCGCCTTCGGCACGGCCGTGAAGCACGACTGCTGAGCGCCCGGGCCATCGGGAGCACAATGGAGGCCAACTGTTCACGGTGGTGAACCAGCCGTCGCCGCATCGAGGAGACGAAGTCACGGGCCACCGCAGCACTACCTGGGCAGCAAGGGTTCGACCGCCGTCGCCACCCGCTCGGCCATCTCACACGGCTCATCCGTCGACCCACCGTCACGAATTCCACGGACCATGACCGAGACGGTCGCTTCCCCGTCCAGGTCCAGAGCGAACTGGCAGAACTCGATGTCGAGGGAATCCGTGATACGAAGGGCGCGCAGCGACCCGACCTGCGTCTCCTCCGGCTGGTAGTTGGTCAGCTCAAGTGTGTCTACACCGCCGTACGTGTCGAGGTTGAGAGCTACTGAAGGCCTGATACCCGGCCCAGGACGGTAGTTGCAGGCGTAGATCACCCCAACGTCGTCGAGCGTGGCGGTCGCGGGATCGAGCCCGATCCCGTCCAACTGCTCATCGGACAGCACTTCGCAGGGGTGCATCGCCGCCAACTTCTCACCGACCGTGGCATCAGGGGTACCACTGGCGCCTGGATGCGCTGAGGACGTGTCGACAGCTGTCGGGCCCTCCTCCACCGGAAGGGACCGTCCGGCTTCCGCGGTCGTGCACCCGGCGATCGCTCCGGCGAGGACGAACGCAGTCGGCGCCGCCGTCCACCGCCGGGTGGAGAGGGACCTCGTCACAACTGCTCTCCTGTCTGCTCAAGTTGAGCTGCGGTGGTGGAGTCGGTCTCGGCCGTGGTTCTGGCGCTCGTTCGAATGGCCGCCGCGAGTTCTCGTAGGGCGTCGATGTAGAGGAGGAGGTTCTCCTTGGCGGAGGTCGGCGTGCCCGAGGCCGACAACCTGGTCTGCTCCGCCATCTCCAGGGCCACCGGGCTCGACCCCAGGCGAACACGCTGTTCAAGGAACGCGACGCGGGTCAGCCGATCAGTCGCGCGTTCGGCCATGGCTTCCAGCTTCGAGGCCATGCGTTCCGCGCTGTCGGCGTCCACCGTCACTGTGCCAGCAGCGGCCGCCGCCCGAAATCGGTGGATGCTTCCCGTCATCTTCGCCGTCGCGGCGGCGTACCCCGCCTGATCCTCACCGCTTGACTCAACGTGCACGTGGGCCTCCCACCACTGCGGCTCGCGTCGCCTCAATGAAAGATCAAACTAGCAGTGTGGCATTGTCCCTGGAGCCGTTTGGTCGCATTGCGTGATCAGCGCGAAGCCTGGGCTGGCCCGCCCGGTCCATGCCGGCGCACGTTGGCCCGGTGGACGTGCCGGCACCGGGGACGTCCACCCCCGAGCGCGCGAGGGACGAGCTGGGCGTCGCGGACGCTGTCTCAGCCGGCCGTACTGGCGGGGACGGGCCGCGCAGCCCAGCCGTGGACACTGAACGAGGTGCCGGCGCGGTAGGCGTGGATACCCGCCGCCGGGTAGGCGATGATCTTCTCGGGAAGCGCGTCGAGCGGGAACCAGGACACCGCGGAGCACTTGTCGGGTTCGCGGTTGGTGGGTTCACCAACCCACCGGCGGGTCTCGAAGAACAGCCCGAGGCGGGAGTCGGGGCCGGAGCCGTTGACGTGCAGGGTGTGCACGTGCCACAGATCGCTCGGATCGATGAGGACCCCCACCTCCTCGTGGGCTTCCCGGGCTGCGGCGTCCAGGACGGACTCACGCGCGTCGAGTTTCCCTGAGGGCAGGTGCCACAGCCCGTCGAAGCTCGGGTTGGTGTCGCGCCGCCGACTGAGCAGGAGCTGGTCGTCGCGCACGAGGAGCAGGTGGACGTCGATCAGGTGACGGTCGGCCATCATCAAGTCCCTTGCGGCGCGGTCAGTAGGGGGCAGCGCTCAAGTGCAGGGCTCCCCCGTGGTCTGGACCAAACGGAGCTTAGGGGGTGGCCGGATCGGCGTGCGGGAGGCCCGCCAGGTGGGCGATTCGCTTGGCGATCAGGCTTGTGACGTGAGCGATGGGGGTGCGGGTGGTGTCCACCGTCAGCAGCGGCCAGCGGCCTGCACCCAGGCGCCGGCTCGTGTCCTGGTAGAGCTCGGCTTCGGCGCGGCTGGTGGCCAGGCCGCTCTCGAAGCGGCTGTGCGAGCCTCGCCTCTCGATCCGGCCAGCGGTGACGGTCGCGTCGGCAATCAGGATGACCGCTAGGTCCGGGATGTCGGCGGCGGCATTGAGCGCTTCGACGAACTCGATGGGCACACGGTCCATGCGTTGCAACACGAAGGAGGAGGCGACGTAGCGGTCGCAGAGGACGATGCGTCCAGCCGCCAGATTGGGGCGGATCTCGGTGGCCAGGTGGTGGTAGCGGTCGGCGGCCACCAGACAGGCCAGGGCGTGCCGGCTGTAGGTGTCGGTGCCGTGACGAGCGATTGCGCCCAACTCGGCATGAGAGGGCTCGGTGGTGACATGCACCGTGTACCCCTGTGCGGCGAGGTGCTCATTCAGATGCCGGGTGGTGGTGGACTTGCCAGCGCCACCCATCCCGTCGAGGGTGACGAACACCCCGCGATGCCCGGTTACCGAGTCGGTGGCGGTCATGCGGCGGTGGCCTTGCGGGTGTACTGCTCGCGGGAGAGCGCGACCAGTCGCGTGCGGACGTAGTCGATCGGTGCCTCGGCCAAGGGCAGGTTGACGGAGAAGTTGAATTCGTCGCGCTCTCGCATGGATTCGTCCAGGCCGGCACCGGTGAGGTCGACGGCGCTGTAATCGAGCAGTTGGGCCGTGCTGTAGCGACCGGTCGCGAGGAGCCGGTGCCAGTCCGGGGTCCCCGGATAGGGCCGATACTCGAAAGCTGAGGCCCGGAATCGTCCGGGTAGCGCTTCGGTGAGGTTCCAGAGTTCGTGGACCAGACGTACGGTGGAGTCGATCTCGGCCACCGTCTCAGTGGGGAATCCGAGGATGAAGTAGCCCTTGACACTGATCCCGCGTTCGGTCAGCCTCCGCACGACACGCTGGGTCATACCGGGATCGATGCGTTTGTCGATCAGCTCCAGGATCCGTTGACTTCCGGATTCGATCCCGAGTGCGACTTCGCGTAACCCGTTACGTGCCAACCTGTCCAGGGTGGTGTCACTGGCGCGGTCCAGTACGTTGATGCGGCCGGTAGCGTCCCACACCGCCCAGTCGCCGACCCTGTCGGCTGCGAAGGCGTTCATCGTCCGCTCGATGACCCGCCGAGCGCCGAGGAACAGGTCGTCGACGAAGCGGAACGCGGTGACGCCTTGCTCGCGGAGCTGGTGCATCTCGGCGAGGATGTTGTACGGGTCACGGGTGCGGATGGTGATGTCCGGGTTGGCTGAGACAGCGGCGCCGCAGAAGGAACAGTCGTAGGGGCAACCTCGTGCCCCGACCATGTTGGCTTCCCACCGCCCGTTCTCGTGGTGTGGGTCCTGGGCCAGGAAACGGCGGTCAATGAAGGGCAGAGCGTTGATATCTGGCGCCAGGTGGTGCGCCGTCCCGGGCTTCCCGCCGGTAACCGGAGACTTCAGAATCGGGTCCAGCCACATCACTCCGGGCAGGTCGGCGCGGGCTCCCTGATCAGCCAACAGGGCCGCCACGCGGGTCTCTCCCTCACCCAGCACCAGAGCTTCGCACCCAGCCATACGCGGGTCGTTCAGGATTTCGGTGGGCATCGCCTTGGCTTGGTGCCCGCCGAGCATGACCTTGATCGAGGGATCGAGTTGGGCGGCGATGCGAGCGCTGATCTCATAGGTCGGAGCGAGCAGATTGAACCCGACCCACCGAGGCCCCCGCCTGTTGATCAGGTCGACGGTTGCGGCGATGCCTTGGCCGTGCGCTTCGGCATCCAGGACACCGACGTTGAACCCCTGGGCCGTGGCGTAGGTCGCGAGGTAGCCCATGCCGAGGACCGGCAGGGTGAAGTCGTTGACCCGTGGCCGTTGGGTGTAGTCGCGTAGGGGCGCGTTGACGAAGATGGCATCGAGCGGGCGGGTGTGCTCGGCACCGGCGATCAGGTTAGAGAGCGACGACTCCGGTTGTGCGGGCATGGCGTACTCCCCAGGCGAGAGTGAGCAGGGTCCGCGCGGACAGCTGCCCCCCCGCCGCCTCCGCCCACACCCGCGCGAACTCCGGCTCGGTATCCGGCCAAAGTCGCTGCGGTGCGAGGCGTTTCGCCCAGGTGCGGACGGCGAGGTCGGCGAAGGGATACAGGGTGTAGTCGTTGGTGAGGTCGGCTACGGTCGCGCCGGCGGTCCAGGGACCGATTCGCGGTACGTTCTGCACCTCGCCGACCAGCGTGGACGGCTCGAGTTCGGCCCACTTGGCGCCGAACTCCAGGTACGCTTCCGCGGCGGCGCGCAAGGGACGTGCTTTGAACGCCATGCCCAGCCGCGTGAACTCGGCGTCGGACAGCTCGAGCACCGTCGCCGGATCAGGGAACAGCCACGTCTGGCCGTGCGAGGTGACTACCGGCTCGCCGTGGGCTTGGCCGAAGGCGCGGTAGAGCTTGCGGGCCTGACCCGCCCGGATGACCTGCCGCACGATCGAGGTGGCCAACGCGTCCCACAGATCCGGGTTGCGCCACCGCGCCACTTGTCCAGCGGCACGCAGGTTGTCGACGATGTCGCCTGCCCCGGTCAGAGTCGCGGGATCAACCACGTCGACCACTGGCGCCTCCCCATCACCGGACACGCGATCGACGGCGGTGCGGTGGCGACAACCGTCCTCGGCGGAGGCGACGGTCATCGCCCAGACGGCGTTTCCGCAGCGCACAGCTCGGAAGGCGCCAGTACCGCTAGCGAGCCAGGACGGGTGGTCGGTCATCACCGAGTCAACGATCACTCCGGCGTCGTCCTTCCGCTCGCGGGGTGCGCACTCATCATGCCGATCACGCTTCACTTCCAAGTGGACTGTGCCGGGTATGGCCGTCAGCGAGACCAGCACGGGATGACGCTCGGCCAGGTGCTTCAGCCGGTCCGGGTCCTGAACCAGGGCGGTGACTGGACGTAGCGGGGTCACCACTAAGGGCACCTTACTGTGAGATCCCAGGCTGGCAAGGCTGGCCCTCGATGCCTTGTGGCTGAGGTCAACCTGAAGTACGCCCATCACCACGAAGAGAGCGGGCTATGGCCGGCGTCAGGCCCTTTCGAGTTGCCGCCTGCCGACCCGGCGGAGTTGGCGGGGCTCCCCGCGTTCGTCACGCCCGGCATCGCGACATCGCGTGGCGGATCGGTGGGTGAGCTCGCCTCCCCCACGAGCACGTCTCGCGCGAGAAAGTGCCCATGCGTCGACACGTCCGGCTGGCCGATGCGGAGGAGCCCGCCGATGACCTCCCACCGTCGGGTGCGCCACTCCAGCCGGCCCTTCGCTCCCGCGATCCGCGACGTTCAGCGCGAGCCGACGTTCCTCCGCTCGTGCCACCGCAGCCCCGCGCCGGTGAGGGACGAGAGGAACCGCGCCGGCTCGACGAACTGGTCGAGGTGGAACACGCCGGGCGGGTGGGCACCGCTGGTCATCAGCTCCACGACCCGGGCGGCGACCAGGGCGGTCGCCCTGCTCTGCCCGTCCCCGGTCACCCCGAAGCGCGCCGACCCGCCCCCGGCCCCGACGGCTTCGGCGACGACGGCGAACCGGCTGCCCCCGAGGCGGACCCGGCCAGCGGTCGCCGCCACCCGCCCACCGGCTCCGAGACGCGCCACCAGCGGGCGCACCGCCCGGCGGGCCCGGAACACCGCCGCCGTCACCGCCGGGTTGTCGAAGCACAACCGCGTCGTCACCGGCACCCCGAGGGTGGCCCGCAGGTGTTCCTGGTCGGAGAAGGGGAAGGGGTACGCGCGGCGCGCACCGAACTCGGGGAACCGGGTGAGGCGGGGGTTGCCGCCGGCGCCGCGACCACGGGGGGCGGCGGCCAGCCCTTCGGCCGTCCAGCGCGCGCCGGCCGCTCCGTGCGCCTCGCCCGTCCCGAGCAGGACGCCGATCTCGACCCTGGCCGGTGCCTCCGCCAGCCGGGAGACCGCGTGCGTGGCCAGCAGGTTCGTCAGGCCCGGCGCGACACCCACGCTGAGCACCGCCGTCGTCCCGCTGCGGAGGAAGTCCGCTCGTCGTGCCTCGACGGCGCCCAGCACCTCGGCGTTGGCACTGATGTCGACGTAGCGGACTCCGCGTTCCGCGCAGCGGCCCGCCACCCACCCCTCGGGGTCCTCCACGCAGTTCACGACCGTCCCGACGTCCCGGAGGGCCTCGGAGAGGGCGGTCGGGTCGTGCGGGTCGAGTTGGACGGCGGTGCTCCCGCCCTGGACCGTGGCGGCGACGGCGGCCGCCCGGTGGCGACACCGGCTCGCGACCACCACCACACCCGGCACGACCTGCCCCAGCATCGGGGCGAGGTGGCGGCCCACCGCCCCGGCACCGCCGAGGACCAGGCAACTCCCACCGGGGTCGACTTCGCGGGGTGGGACGTCACGGGTGGTCATGGTCGGGTTCCGCTCCCAGGTGGACGTGGCTGTCCTTCCGAGGCTACGGCGGCTCGGGCCCGGACGTCCGGTGCGCGCCCGCCGAGCCGGTCCTCATCCGTCCACCGCTCGTTGCCGTAGTGCCAGCACCGCCCCGGCGGGGTCGGCGATGACGGCGTAGGCGCCCGGCCCGGTGCCCCGGGGTTCGGTCAGCACCCGGCCGCCGAGGGCGCGCACCCGCTCCAGGCTGGTGTCGAGGTCGGCGACGGTGACGTGACTCAGCCAGTGCGCGGGTCGGTCGGCGTTGGCGCCGCGCCGAGGGGACACCCCGGCCCTGGGAGTGTCGTCGGCGGCCAGCATCTGGTAGTCGTCGCGGTCCCCCAACCCGAGGGGCCGTGCCTCCCCGCCCACCACCGCCGCGTAGAAGTCCCGGATGCCCCGGGTGTCCGACACGGTGAGGTCGAACCCCGTGACGGTGCCGATGGTGCCCTGCGCGTGGTCCCGCATGTCCGTTCTCCTCTCCGGTGATCACTGTCGTCCCCAGCCTGGGGGAGGAGACCGACAACTCGGGCGGAGCGGGTCGACTCCCCGCGCCCGGGGCGGGTCAGCCGCCGCACGGCTCAGGTCGGGTCCGGTTCCGGACACACGCCCTGGCCTCAGCCACCGGACGAGGTGCTCAGTCCACTCCACCCACTCGACCTCGATGCCGTCGGCGTGGCGGGCGCGGCACCGCGGGACACGGGCCAACGGAGTGCGCGCCTGGGCTGGGACCCGGCGGCACCTCGACGGGATCGGCGGCGCTCGCCGCGCCTTCGTCGAGCGGGGCCGAGCCCGCCGGGCACTGGGGCGGCCCCGAATTCCCTCGCCGCCGCGACTCGTCGTGCCCTGATCGCGCCCGCGTCCACTGGGGCGGGTGGTTGGTGCTCGGGGCCGGTGGCCCCGGTGGTGCCGTCGCGTCCACCCGCGCATGACGTCCTGACCAGCGGCTCATGACGGTCGTGTGAACACCAACCGTGATTACCGAAGGTAATTGTGGAGTCTCTTCGGGTTACCTCTATTGGGCCTGTCGTTGGCGTGTGGACCGTCTGTTTGATGTTCCTGATGCCGGACGGCCACTCCCTGCCGCAGGTTCGTCCACACGGCGTCGCGAACGAAGGAGACCAACGTGGCTAACACGAAGTCCCGACGGTGGGCCGCCCTCGGCGCCATGCTCGCCGCCGCGCTCCTCCCGCTCACGGGCATCCAGGCCGCGGCCGAGACGGAGCCCATCGCCGGGGCCCCCGCCTCCACCGTGCCCGGCACCGAGGCGGGAGACGTCGGCACCCGCATCGTCGGCGGAACCCGGGCCAGCATCTCCGACTACCCGTGGGCCGTCTACCTGACCAACACCGCCGGCTCCCAGTTCTGCGGCGGAGCGCTCGTCGCGCCGAACAAGGTCGTGTCGGCGGCGCACTGCACGATCAACCGCTCCGCCTCGGCCGTCCGGGTCGTCGCGGGCCGCGAGGACAAGAACGGCACGGCGGGCGTGGTCGCCTCCGTCACCAGCATCTGGAACCACCCCGACTACCGGAGTTACCTGATCGGCGAGGACGTCTCGGTGCTCACCCTGGACCGCGACCTCCCCTACGAGACGCTGCCGCTCGCCACACCCGCCGACACGGCGCTGTACGAGGCCGGCACCACCAGCAAGGTCCTCGGCTGGGGGGCGACCTCCTCCGGCGGCGCCGCCTCCCGCTACCTGCTGGAGGTGGACGTCCCGGTGACCAGCGACGCCACCTGCGCGGGGGCCTACTCCCAGTACAACAGCACCGCCATGGTGTGCGCCGGGTTCCCGGAGGGCGGCTACGACGCCTGCCAGGGTGACTCCGGCGGCCCGCTGGTGGTCGACGGGAAGCTGATCGGCATCGTCTCCTGGGGCAACGGCTGCGCCTGGGCCGGCTACCCCGGCGTCTACGCCCGCGTCTCGACCTACGCCGCCGACATCCAGGCCCAGCTCGGCTGACCGAGGCGTCATCGCACCGCGGTCGGGGAGCGTCGGGGAACCCACACCCGGCGCTCCCACCCGGCCCGCTCCGCGTCCTGGGGAACGCCGAGCACCGGCGCCGCACGCCACGGCCGGGCGCCCGAGGAGCGGGTGGCCGGCGCCGCGCCCGGCACCGGCATGATGGTCGGCATGGACGACGTGCCGATCCGGGACGGCAGCATCAGACTCGGTCAGTTCCTCAAGCTCGCCGACCTCGCCTCCGACGGCGGTGACGCCAGGGACATGCTGGAGTCGGGGCAGGTCACGGTCAACGACCAGCCGGAGACCAGGCGGGGCCGCCAGCTCGCCCCGGGGGACGTGGTGGCAGCCAGAGGGCGCACCACCCGCGTCGTCGGCCCCGGGGCCTGACCGGACGCGACGGCCCGGCCAGGCCCGTGGCTCAGCCCCGTCCCCGTCCCCGCCGACGGCCGGGACGGCGGCGCCGGCCCGGCCGTTCCGGACCGCCCCGCGCGGTCCGCACCACCGCTCCCAGTTCGTCGTAGCGGGTCCGCTTCGCCAGCGGGACACCGGTGAGGTAGCCGGCCCTGGCGATCGCGTAACCGCCGACCGCCGCCGTCGTCAGCTGCACCACGACCGCCAACACCACCTTCACGGTGTTCCCGAGGCTGGGGTGGTGCAGCAGCACACCCACCAGCACCAGCCCCACCCCGAGACCCGAAGCCGTGGTCACCGCGCTGGCCCTCGTGTACAGGTCGGGCAGGCGCAGCAGCCCGACCCCGGCCACCGCCAGCACGAGGGCACCCACCACGACCAGCGCGGTTCCCACGTGACCGAGCAGCACGCTCATCGTTTCCCCCCTGTCACGAGCCGGGCGATCGAGAGACTGGCCAGGAACCCGACCAGGGTGGCCACCAGGACCACGTCGAAGACGAGCTCGCTGTCCGCGCGGAGGCCGACCAGGGCGACGAGCGCGACGAAACCGAAGAAGACCAGGTCCCCGGCGAGACCCCGGTCCGCGTCGGAGGGGCCGCGCACCAACCGGACCACGGCTGCGAGCAGGCTCAGGGCGACCAGCACGATCGCCACGTCGATGAGGATCACGTCTCGTCTCCGTCCTCGCTGCGGTCGGCGGACCGACGCGCCGCGTCACCCGCCTCGGACGCGGGGCCATCCGCCGGCCCCGGACCGGGCAGCGCGCCGGCGGCGGCGGACAACCGCATCGCCACCAGCATCCGACCCTCCATCTCGTACAACTCGGCACGGAACGCCTCGCGGTCCTCCGCGAACATCCCGTGCACCCACAGGGTCGGCGGCTCCGCCCTGACCGCCACCGTCAGCGTCCCCGGGGTCAACGAGATCAGGTTCGCGATCATCGTGATCTCCAGGTCCGTCCGGCAGCGCAGCGGCAGTTCGGCGATGCCGGGCCGCAACCGGTCACTCGGGACCAGGGTCTCCCTGATCACCGAGACGTTCGCCTTCACGAGTTCCAGCAGGTAGTACCCCAGGAACCCGACCAGCCGGAGGATCCGTGCCAGGTGCCGTGTCATCGGCCGATCACCGCCTCGATGTAGCCGGACGTGTCCAGCAGTCCCGCCGCCGCCTGTTCCGCCAGCACCAGCAGGCCCTGCGCCCCGATACCCACCCCGAGGGTCACCCCGGTGAGGACCAGGGCTGGCAGCACGAGTGCCGGCCGGACCCTGGTGAGCAGTGCTCCTCTCGGGTGCCGTTCGAGGTGGTGCCCCGCGACGTCCTCCGGGGACCGGCCCCAGAACACCCCGCCCCAGATCTTCAGCATCGACATCAGCGTGAGCAGGCTGACCGCCACGGCGACCACCGCCACCGCGACCTGCCCCTCGTCGAAGGCGGCCCGCACCAGCGTCAACTTCGCCACGAACCCGGAGAAGGGCGGCATCCCGGCCAGCGACAGGGCGGCACCGAGGAAGGCCGCCGCGAGCAGCGGTTCCGTCCTGGCCACCCCACCCAGCCGGTCCAGCCGGTTCGTCCCGTAGGTGACCTCCACCGCTCCGGTGGACAGGAACAGCGACGCCTTCACGACCATGTGGTGCAACAGGTAGAAGATGCCGGCGGTCAGGCCGAGCGGGCCGAACAGCGCCACCCCCAGCAGGATGTAGCCGATCTGGGAGATCATGTGGAACGCGAGGATCGACCGCGTCGTGTTCTCCCCGACCGCGCCGAGCACCCCCACCACCATGGTCACGCCCATCGCGACCACACCGATCCACAGGTAGGTGCTGTCCCCCTCGAAGACCACCGCGTACACCCGGTAGATCGCGTAGATCGCCACCTTGGTGTGCAGCCCGGAGAACAACGCGGTCACCGCGGGGGAGGCGTAGGGGTAGGTCCTGGCCAACCAGCCGTGCACCGGGACGACGGCGGCCTTGACCGACAGGGCGATCAACACGACCGCCACCGCCGTGGCCACCAGTTCGGATTCGGCGGCCAGCCCGGCCAGCTCCCCGAGGTTGACGGTGCCCGTCACCCCGTAGACGAGGCCGACGCCGGCGAGGAACACCGTCGAGGTCAGCAGGTTCATCGCCACGTACAGCCGGCCGGCCCGCACCCCCCGGATGCCGGTGAGCATCGCCAGCAGCCCGTACGAGGGCAGCAACATCACCTCGATGAAGACGAACAGGTTGAACAGGTCCGCCGTGAGCAGCGCCCCGTTCACCCCCGCCGCCAGGACGAGGACCAGCGGCGCGAAGAACCTGCGTTCCTCGTCACCCGCGGCGATCGCGAACGCCGAGCACACCAGTGTCAGCAGGGAGGTCACCACGATCATCAGGGCGCCGAACATGTCCCCGACGAACGGGATGCTGATCCCGTTCGGCCAGAGACCGACGTTGTGCGAGACGATGCCGCCGTCCCAGCTGGCGACGACGAGCAGGACACCGAACCCGAGGCTCAGCGCGCTCGTTCCGAGCAGGATCGCCCGGCGCGGTAGGGCGGGTTCCCGGAGCACGGTCAACACCGCGGCGGCGAGCAGCGGCACCGCCACGGCCAACGGCAGGAGAGCGCCGGTCATGCCTTCTCCTCGTCCTTCTCGCCGGACACGGCCGGGCCGCCCCGCGTGTCATCGTCCCGCTTGCCGACCCCGGCGAGGGTGAGCATGTAGACGGTGATCGCGAACGCGATCACGATCGCGGTGAGGACGAACGCCTGCGGCAGCGGATCGGCCGCCACCGAGGCGTCCGTCTCCGACATCAGCGGGGCCTCCCTGCGGAACGCGCCCCCACCCGACACCAGCAGCAGGTTCACCGCGTGGCCGAGCAGGACGAAGCCGAAGGTGATGCGCACCATGCCGCGCTGCACCACCAGGTACACGCCGCCGGCCACCAGCAGGCCGACGGAGATCGCGAGAGTCATCGGGTCTCCTTCCCCGCGCTCCGACCGGACCTGGACGCGCCCCGCGAACGAGGCATCCCGCCCGGCGGGCCGGAATCCCCTCCCAGCCGGTTCAACGCCGTGACCACGACACCGATCACCGCCAGGTAGACACCGACGTCGAAGACCAGGGCCGAGGTGAAGTGGTACTCACCCCCCCAGGGGAGCGGGATGTCCAGGTGGACTGGCCGGAGGAAGCTCCCCTCCAGGTAGCCCGCCACCCCCGTCAACACCGCGACCCCGACACCGGAGGCGATCAGGGCGATGTAGGGCCAGCGGATCGGGGCGCGGTCCGAACTCGGCGCGCTGAGGTAGGCCAGGGCGAACCCGGCGCCGCCCACCAGCGCCGAGATGAACCCGCCGCCCGGCTCGTAGTGGCCCCGCAGGAGCAGGTAGGCCGACAACAGGATCACCAGCGGCGCCAACCACCGCCCCACGGTGCGGAACAGGATGGTGGCATCGGTCGGCGAATCAATGGGACTGCCGGCGAACCGGTGGATGGCCGTCGGCTGCCGGTTCGGCAGCAGGCCGTTGGCGTTGAGCACGGCCACGATCACCAGCCCGGCGATGCCGAGCACGGTCAGCTCCCCCAGCGTGTCCAACGCGCGGAAGTCCACCAGGATGGTGTTCACGACGTTGGTGCCGCCGGTCTCGTTCTCGGCTTCGGTCAGGAAGTAGTCCGCCGCGGGGGACAGCTCCCGGCGACCGGTCATCGTGTAGGTGGCGAGCGCGGCGACCCCACCGGCGACGATCGCGAGGACCGCGGCGGCGGCCCTCCGCACCCTCCCCGTGGGGTGGAAGGACCGTGGCAGCCGCCGGAGGACCAGGACCGCGACGACGACGGTGAGCACCTCGACCAGCAGCTGGGTCAGACCGACGTCGGGGGCGCCGAGCGTGAAGAACCACAGGGCGACGGTGAAACCCCCCACCCCGATCGACCCCAGCGCGGCGAGGCGGGAGCGCGCCACCACCGCTCCGAGCACCGAGGCGGCGATCAGGGCGACGAGCACCCAGTCCATCGGCCGGCTCACCGGAGCGGGGAAGTCGCCGACGGCGAGACCGGCCGACAACGCGACCGAGGCCAGCACCGCCAGCAGCACGAAGGGCATCGCGAGGTGCTGGGCGGGGGAGTCGCTCCGGGTGAGATCACCCACCCGCGCACCCAGCGCGATCGTCCCCCGGTACAGGCGTTCGAACACCTCCGTCCCCCGGACGGGGAACAACGAGCGGTCCAACACCCGGTCGAGCCACGCCCGTCGGAGGAAGAGCACCGTCCCGGCGCCGAGGACGACCACCGACATCCCCAGCGCGGTGGAGAAACCGTGCCAGAGCGCGAGGTCGCTGTCGTGGACCAGCCCCCAGGTATCGGTGACGACCCGGTCCACCAGGGGGTTGAGCAGCGGGACCACCAGCCCGAGCACCAGACCCGCCACCGACGCCACGGCGGCGGGGAACAGGAACGCCGCCTTCGGCTCCCGGAGGTGGCTCTGCTCGGTGGGCCCGCCGAAAGCCCCGTAGACCAGCCGGAAGGAGTAGGCGAAGGTGAGGATCGCCCCCACCACGGCGACCCCGCCCACGACCGGCCCCACCCATCCGGGGCCCGGGGCGTCGAGGAAGGCGCCGAACATGCTCTCCTTGCTGACGAAGCCCAGCAGCGGCGGAACACCGGCCATCGACAGGGCCGCCAGCCCCGTCAGCGTCGCGGTGACCGGCATGACCCGTCGGAGACCGGTGAGCTTCCGGATGTCCCGGCTGCCCGCCTCGCGGTCCACCACGCCGACCAGCATGAACAGGGTGGCCTTGAACAGCGCGTGCGCGAGGGTGTGGGCCGTGGCGGCCGCCATCGCCGCCGGGGTGCCCACCCCGATGATCGCGACGAGGAACCCGAGCTGGCTCACCGTCGAGTAGGCCAGCAGCTCCTTCAGGTCGTGGCGTTGCAGGGCGAACAGCGCGCCGAGGACGGCGGTCACCAGGCCGAAGCCGATCAGCGCGGTCTGCCAGACCGCGTGGTCGGCCAGCGCGGGGGAGAACCGCATCAGCAGGTAGATCCCCGCCTTCACCATCGCCGCGGCGTGCAGGTATGCGCTCACCGGTGTGCTGGCGGCCATGGCGTCGGGCAACCAGTAGTGGAACGGGAACTGCGCGGACTTGGTGAAGGCGGCGAGGATCACCAGGACCGCGACGGCGGTGGCGAAGGCCGGGTCGTCGGTCCAGGCGGAGTGCTCCAGGATCACGCTGAGCCGGGTCGTCCCGGTGGTCACCCACATCAGGACCACGGCGGTGAGCAGCGCGAGGCCACCCGCGGCCGTGAGGATCAGCGTCCGCACCGCCGGGCGGCTCGCGGACAACCCCGATCTCCCGATGAGGAAGAACGAGCAGATCGTGGTGATCTCCCAGAAGACGAACAGCAGCACCACGTCGTCGGCGAGGACGAGACCGAACATCGCCGCGGCGAACAGCGTCATCAGCAGGTAGAAGTCGCCGTGCCGCCCGTGGGAGAAGTAGCTGGCCGAGTAGGCCATCACCAGTGCGCCCACGACCAGGACGAGCGAGACGAACAGCAGGGCGAGACCGTCCAGCCGCAGGTGGAAGCCCACACCGACGGCGGGCATCCACGGTGCGTCGAAGGACGGGGCCCCGGCCCCGGACAGCACTTCGGGTGCCCGGGTGGCGACGAGCGCGGCGAGGCCCAGGAACGCGGCGGCCAACGGCCAACCCGTCGACCGGCCCAGGAACCGGTCGAGCAGGGGAGCCGCCAGCGCCAGCGCGGTGAGCGCCGCGAGAACCAGTGGCAGGACCAAACGAGTGACCTCTCAGCTCGGCTTCGGGGCAGCCGTCACTCGGTGGTCCCGCGACGCGGGTCACGGGACGAGGAAGGCGGTGACAGCCGGAGCCCGAGGAGGGCGAAATCCGGGTAGGGCGAACGACCGTGGCGTCCCGACCGGGGCCACGGAGCGGGTCAGCGCGGAGAGGAGGCGCTGACCAGGGCGTGGGAACGGGGCGGCGGGCATCCGCTGAGTTCGCCGTGCGCGTTGGTTCCCCAGGAGTTCGTGTAGCCGTTGGTGCCGGTCGCCCGTTTCGTGTCCGAGGGGGGCAGCACCGGGTGCGGCGTGGAAAGGGCTCGACGGGTCGACTCGAGCGCGGGCGACGGGATGGGGGCCACCGCTGGGACCGCCTGGGGCCAGCGCGCCGGTCGTGGCTGCGGAGCGCGGCTGGTCCGCGCCCTGGGGGCAGGACCGGCCACCCTCGTGGGGGGCTCCCGTGGCGGTGGGAGGGCCGAGCTGGCGACGCGCACCGGCACCTCACTCTCCCCGCGCGAGCGACATCGCGACGGACCCTACCAGCCCGGGAACGGTGGGCACCGCTCCAAACCGCTCGGCCACCACGGGGGGAGGGGAGTCGAGGCGCGACGTGCCGGCCTCGTCCTCAAGGCGCCGTCGCTCCGACCGCGACGCGGGGAGCCCGCCCGTGGCGGTGGGGACTGAGAGCGACGAGCATATCACCGGTGGGCGATATGCCGAGGGAATATTAGTGCTTGCGGGGGAAGGCTTGGCATGGCCGAAAACTACCCTGAGTAGTCGAACTGGGGGTGGCTGACGTGGACGATCGGGTGGTGGGGAGGTCCGAGTCGCGGGCGGCGCATGGGGCCGTGCCGAGGGCGCCACGAGTGTTCCAGCCTCGAGTGAACTGCGTCTACCAGCCGATATTAGTTCTGCTGACCGCCTTGGCTCTCGTCTTGGGCCGTTCGTGGAAGATTTCTGCCCGCTGAGCGAGTGGTGGCAGCCAGTAGTCGCGATATCGACCCACCGGTGTAGGTTGCTTTGCACGAATTGGTGCCGGTGGTGGGCGGCTTCCTCGGAAGGAAGCCGCCCCGGTCGGTCGCCACCAGCCGCGCTCGCGGACGCCCGCTCCTGGCAGAGATCAGCGTCCGCCTGGCGCTCCGAGGGAGGACCAACCTGATGACAGTAGGCCGTGACCCCTGGCTCGACGCAACCGAGGTCGGGGGCAAGACCGGTGAACGGTGGGGTTCGCGCGGTGGGGTGTTGGAAGCGATTCGCCTCGCGGTGTCGCTCCTGTCGGCGGTGGTGGGCGACTCGCCGACCACCAGGCGGGTCATCCTCCTGCTGTGCGCGATCTGCCTCGTCCTCACCTTCCCCCTGCTGGTCCTGCCGATAGAGATCGACCTGGGCTGGTTCCGCCTGCTCCGTTAGGCGGTGCTGGCTCGCCCCGACCCCGCCGGCCCCTCCGCGACGCCGAAGGGGTTGTCGATGGCGTAGCGCCAGTACCCGTCGGCCCCCCGGCGCGCCACGTCCGTCGCCGTTCCCTCGATGCGGACGGAGCCGCCGTGCCGCGCGGTTCCGGCGATCACGAAGTCGACGATCAAGAGTGCGACGTCGTCCAGGGCGTAGACGTGGCGGGGGGAGACGGTGATGGGCAGCCCGAGTTCCAGGAACTCCGCGTTGGCCAGTCGCCGTGCCTCCCCCGTCACGGCCGTGCCGGGTTGGGGAACGAACAGCGCCCCGGGCTCGTACACCTGTTCCAGGATGTCGACGTCGCCGGTGTTGAACGCCGAGGCGAAGACCTCGGGGTGCCGTGCGGGGTCCGTCGTGAGTTGGATGTGGGTCGGAGTCTCGCTCATGGAGCGGAGCCAACAGGAGGCGCACGTGGGTAACCAAACGGAAACCGTGGTCAGGGCCGACGGCGGCTGGGACCGAGAGCTGGTCCCGGACGTGGCGGGGCGCACCCAGCGGCCGGACCCGGACTGCCCGGTCGAGGTCGCGCTGGCGGCCGTCTCCGGTCGCTGGACCACGCTGGTGCTACGGGAACTCCTGCACGGGCCCTGCTCCTTCACGGAACTCCGGCGCCGACTTCCCACCCTGAGCGCGAAGGTGCTGACCGAGCGGTTGGGTGAGCTCCAGGCGCGCGGCCTGGTCGGCAGGACGCGCGCCCCCGGCTTCCCGGCGCGGACCGAGTACGCGGTGACCGAGCGCGGGACAGCGCTGCGCCCACTGCTGATCAGCCTCTACCGCACCGGCCAGGCCCTCGGGGGCCTGCCCCCGCGCCGCTGAACCAGGTCGGTGGGACCTGTCGGCCGCGACCGAGGTGTGACGGCCCGGCCGGGTGCTCCGCTCCAGCCCGTCCCCGGAGTCACGAGGAGAGGTCAGCGCGCGCACCACGGCCGCGGTCGGGTGGATGACGTCGGCCTTCGGGCGCGGCCCGCGGATCGGTCACCCTTCCGGACGGACCTCGCGCCGATCGGGGCGGGGCGAAACCGCCCCGCCCCGGAGGTGCGGCGTCAGTTGCCCAGGCCGTCGTCGTGCGGGGGCTTGCCCGCTCCGCTCAGGCCGAACAGCAGCCGCTGCATGACCTGGGGGTCGAAGTCGTCCGGCTCCCCCGCCATCGCCTCGGCGGCGGGGGAGGGGCGTCGCTCCCGTTGGGGCAGGGGGACCGCCGTGCCGTTCAACCCCGTCGGCAGGGGGAGCTCACACCAGGCGAGTCGGATTCCGCCGTCGAGCGGAACGAGCCCGGTGCGCAGTTCCGACAACTGGGCCAGCACCGGGGCGTGCTCGTTGAACCGTTCGGTCTCGACCTCCACGACGAGGCAGTCACCGCGCAGGCGCAGGCGCACCGTGATGAAGCCCGCCGACTGCTGGTCGGTGTCCTCGACGGTGGCCGTGACCAGCGCGCTCATCACGCGGGACGCGTCGTCCTGCAAGGGGCGTAAGGACCACTCGGACAGGGTGAACCGGAGAAAGAGATCGGCGAGATTCACGGCATTGGGCACTGCGAGCAGGCGGAGGTCGTCGACCTGGATGGTTTGCGAGTTCACCAGGATCCTTTCTGCTTCCGCGTTCCGCGCGAGACGTCACGAGGCACCGGCGAGTCCGTATCTTGCCAACTCGAGCCGACGTCGGGTCTGGGCGGGTTCCCCTGACGCGGCTTTCCGTCGCTTCGACGTCATCCCAGGTGCCGAGCGTGGCAGCACGGGAAACGCGTGCACCGGAGCTTCCACTGTGGAAACTACCTGGTGGCACCAGGGTCGCCCAGTGGTGGGGCACCCGGTCGCCGCCGGCAGCGTTCTGACGCTCGGTAACCGCCGAACGGGTGCCGCCCCGTCGGACGATCGCCGCGCTCCCGTCGGCGGGGGCGCGACGCGTCCATCCTGCCCGCGATGGTCACCGGCCGATTCCGCCGTTCTCCGGGCCGAACCGCCGGGAATCGCGCAAACTCCGGGTACGGCGCCCGCCGGGGTGCTAATTTGGTCGAGTGACCAAAACAGTCGATCGACCAGGTCCCGGGCGAGGTGAACGACGCCGTGAGCAGCTGGTGGCGGTCGGCGTCGACCTGCTGGCGGAGGGCGGATGGCCCGCCGTGACCACCCGTGCGGTCGCCGAGCGGGCGACCGCGAACGTCGGGCTGATCCACTACCACTTCGGGGGTGTCGGCAACCTGCACCGCGCGATAGCCGAACGCGCGGGTGACCTCGTGATCAACCCGGTCATCGACGAGCTGTTGGAGGCCTCCGACGAACAGGCCGCCCTGGACACGCTGCGTGGTCTGCTGCCGAGTTCCGGGAGCACGCGGGCGAGCCGGCTCGCGGTCGAACTCGTTGTCGGAGCGATGCGGGACAGCAACCTCGGTGCCGTGATGCGGGACCAGATGCGCCAGTCGAGGGCGCAGGCCGCCGACCGGCTGGCCACGCTCCGACCGCACTGGTCGGCGAGCCGCTGCGCCGGTGTCGCCACCCTGGTGGTGGCGCTGCTCGACGGGCTGATGCTGCACCTGGTGCTCGACGAGGACCTGCCCACCGAGGAGGCCCTCGCCGCCATCGAGGAACTCGTGGGCGACCGCGACGACACGCCGGTCCCCTCCTGAGCCTGGCGACCCGCCTCCTCCGTGAGCGGATGGTCCCGGGCTCGGCCCTCCCCGCCGGTGGGGACGCGGGCTGGGCTGGTGGTGGGTGTCGGGACGCCGACGAGGACCTCGTCCCCCAGGGCCGCCGCTCCTGGGCGCTCGTGCGGTCCCGACTGGCGTACCCGGGCGGGCGAGAGCGGGCTGGGGAGCGCCCTCGGGTCTCCGTGCCGGGGGTCAGCTGCCGAGCCGGGCGGCGCGGCGGTGGTTGGCCGTCGGCGCGGGAACGTCTCGTCGTTCTCCTGCCGGCGGGAACGCCTCGCTCCCGCCCGTGCACCGGCTCGCTCGCGCAGCGTCCCGGCCTCCCTCGGCCCGGGAGGAGGCAAGCCGCCACCGTCACGTCAGCTTCGGTGGGGCGCCGCGCGCCCCCGTGGGTCCCGGGGACAGCTCGATGGCGGAATCGGACCGCTCTCCTGGCGCGACCCCGTCCCTGGGTGAGGCGAGCCGCCGGCCGCGGTCCGCCAGCGTGGAGTTGGTCGAGGAGACGTGCCGTCTCCCGGGTCTGGGGTCTCCCGAAAACCGCGAGGGGGAACTAGGACGTGTCGACCGCACACGACGAAGCGCGGTGGGGGATGCCCGCCACCGCGCTCGTTGGTCTCGTTGCGCCCTCGACAGGATTCGAACCTGTGACACCTGCCTCCGGAGGGCAGTGCTCTATCCACTGAGCTACGAGGGCTCACCATCGTCGGTTTCGGGATTCCCCTCGCCGGCGACGGGGAAAGCTTAGCGCATCCCGATCGGGGGTTCGCGCACCCCCCCTGGTTGACGCCTGAACGAGTTCACCTCCTCGTTCTCCCAGGCCAGGGGAGCGCGCGATTGCGGACTTGTACTCATGCGCATATCGCTATATGTTCGCTCCGGGAGGCGACGAGATGACAGCGGACAACGGCGGTCGTTCCGACGAGGGGCACCGGGGGCACGGACACGGGCACGGCATCACCGCGGCCGACGCGGTGAGCGCGTCCGGGAGGCATGTGCGGCGGATGGTGGCCGCGTTGTGCGTGCTCGTCACCTTCCTCGTCGTGGAGGTCGTGGTCGCCCTCGCCACCGGCTCCCTCGCGTTGCTCTCGGACGCCGGCCACATGCTGACCGACGTCCTCGGCATCGGGATGGCCCTCGCCGCGATCACCGCCGCCCGCCGAGCCGCGCGCCGCGCCTCCGGGACGCGCCGCACCTTCGGCCTCTACCGGCTGGAGGTGCTCGCGGCCCTGGCCAACGCCCTGCTGCTCTTCGCGGTCGCCGGCTTCATCCTGTACGAGGCCGCCCACCGCTTCACGGATCCGCCGGAGGTCGAGGGCGGCCCGGTCATGATCGCCGCCGCCGCCGGACTGGTCGCCAACCTCGTCGCCTTCGCCCTGCTGCGACAGGGCGCGGCCGAGAGCATCAACGTGCGGGGCGCCTACCTGGAGGTGCTGGCCGACACGCTGGCCTCGGTCGGAGTGCTCATCGGCGCCGCCGTCACGCTGCTCTTCGGCTGGCGGTACGCCGACCCGCTCGTGGCCGTCGCCATCGCGGCCTTCGTCATCCCCCGGACCGCACGGCTCGCGGGCCAGGCCCTGCGCATCCTCGTGCAGGAAGCGCCCGCCGAGGTCGACGTGCGCCAGCTCAGGCGGGACCTCGTCGGTCTCCCGGCCGTGGTCGGCGTGCACGACCTCCACGTCTGGACCCTCACCTCCGGCATGGAGGTCCTCCAGGCGCACCTGACGATCGAGACCGACGGCGACACCGGGACCGTGCTGGGCGAGGCCCAACGGATGCTCGCGGAGAAGTACGGCATCCACCACGCCACCCTCCAGGTGGAGCCCGCCCACCTCCCGATGAGCTGCCGCGAGTTGAGCTGGTGAACCGTTCGGCCCGAGACGGGGCACCGGGCGGACCACCACTGGTCTGACCAGCCGTCGCGCACCGTCCGGAGGTGGGGACGCCGACGAGCCCGGGCGCGCCCCGACCTCCCGGGGGCCAGCCGGCGGTGGTGGCGGGACGATCAGCGCCGCCGGCGGTCGCACCGGCACCGGTGGAGGGCGGCGGCCGAGCCCCCGGGAGGTCGGAACGGGAGAGGGCCACGAACCCCCGCCGGGCGCGCCCGGGACGCGGGGACGACCTGCCGCGCGCCGCCGCCGAGGAGCGCGCGGGCGCGTCGCCGGTCAGTCGTGCGCCTCGGCGGGCTCGTCGCCGGGGGTGGTGGCGGTGGGTACGCCGGCACGAGCGCCCCGCCGGCCCCGAGCGCGGTGGGGGTACGAGCACCCCGGCATGCGGCAGGGGCGAGGCTCCCGACCAGTACCCGCCATTGCGGCGCCAGTGGGGTCGGTCAGTTGTCGAACGGCAGCGGCTCGGCCCCTCGCTCCCGCAGCATGCCCACCATCTTCGCGCTCTCCGCGGTCTGGTGTTCCAACATGTTCGACGCGAGGTTGCGCACCTGCGGCCGGCCGGCGCGCTCCGCCGCGTAGGAGGCCATCTCGACGCCACCCTCGTGGTGGCGGAGCATCAGCTGGAGGAACAGGACGTCGAGTTCCTCTCCCCGGGCCGCCCGCAGCTCGGCCAGCTCCTCCTCGCTGGCCATCCCCGGCATGATCGCCGGAGCACCGTTCTCGTCCTGGGGCACGGCACCGTGGTGCTGGTGGCCCTCCGGGCCGGTCATCCAGTTCATGTAGCCGTCCACCGGTGTCAGCGAACGGTCCCAGATGTTCAACCAGCCCTGCATCCAACCGATCTGCTCGCGCTGGTTGGTGTCGATGTCGAAGGCCAGCTGGGAGATCGACGGGTCCTCCCCGTTCACCCGGTACAGGGTCGCCATCGTCGTCGCCTGGCGGTGATGGATCGTCATGTCCTGCGCGAAGCCGACGTCCACGGACTCCGCCGACGGGGCCGCCGAACCGCCGGCCCCCGGCAGCCCGACCAGCATCCCGCCGGCCGCGCCGAGGAGCAGCAGCGCCAGCACCGCGCCCACGAGGGTCACCGCCCGTATCCACGGCGGCCCACCGGAGCCGACCCCCGGGGGCGGCGAACCGTCGCTCTTCTCGGCGCTCCCGCTCCGCGCCCTCGGGTGCCTCGTCACCACGTGGCCCTCAGCCCTCAGTCGTTGGTGTCGCCCTCGTCGGATGCGTCAGCGCCCTCGTCGGACTCGGGGGCCTCCGACTCGTCCGTGGCCGGGTCCTCCTCGCCCTCCGGCTGCTCGCTCGCCTCCGGGGCGCCCGAGGGGTCGAGCATCTCGTCACCGGGACCGGTGTAGCCGCCGAAGTCCTCCGGGTTCGCCGACATCGGCATGGCGTCCGGTCCGGGCTCGCTCGGGTCGAAGGGCGGCGGGTTGTCCACGTCGAAGCGGGCCGGGTTCGGCATGCAGGTGGCACCGATCTCGGGGTAGACGTAGGCGTTGAGCTGGAGGGCCGTGATGAACTGGTCGATCCGCTCGTCGTCGGCGCTGTCGACCTTCAACCGGTGGCCCCATGCCTGGAGCGAGATCGGGCTGTCGAGGTCGGGGTAGGGCGACATCATCATCGCCGGCTCACCGATGACCTTGTTCCGCAGCGTCTCCAGGTCGTCGCCCTGGATCTGGTCCTCGTTGTAGGCGATCCAGACGGCGCCGTGCTCCAGCGAGTGGACCATGTTCTCGTTCCGCACCGGGACGTCGTAGACCACGCCGTTGCAGCCAGCCCACACCTCGTCGTGCGGTCCGCCGTTGGGCGGGAACTCCTCGTAGGCCACCCGCTGCGGAGCGACCACGTGCAACTGGCCCGCGTACTCCTCGCTGGTGACGCCCTCGATGTCCAGGGCCGGGTTCTGGTTCTCCTCCGAGGGCGTGAAGGCGCGGATGTCGGCGGTCGCCTCGTACTGCGTGTAGACGTAGGTGAAGATGCCGCCGGCGAACAGCACCAGCACCGCCACCGCGGCCAGCGTGCCCCAGGGCTTCGACTTCTTCACGGCCGTCGCCGCGCGGGCGTTGCGTACCGCTTTGGAGCTCTTTCCGCTCGCCATGCCTGTCGGACCTCGTCTCCGTGACTACCGCACTCCGCACCTGACGGCGGACAGTCTATGAGCCGCGAGCGGAATTCGGTACGTGTGGTCGGCCTCTCGTTCACCCAGAGTCAGACCGGGATGGCGGACGGTGCCGACCCCTCGCGGGGGTCGCCGACCCCGCCCCGGCCGGGCGTGTGCGCGGTGTCCGCACCCGGCGGTGAAGCGGGTGTGGGTACCGGGTGGGGGCACTCGACGTGAGCGAACACGCGCGGTGGGCCACCCACGGGGCGGCCAAGCCGCACCGCGTCCCAGCAGGCGGGACGCGGTGCGCCCACCGGACAACCCGCTCGTTTGTCGTGGTGGCGGCTGCCTAGACTTTCCCGGGTGAACCCCGCCGTGCTCAGCGACCTGATCCGTTCCACCGCAGCGGAAGCGCTCACCACCCGTGGGCTGGACACCACCGTGCTGCCAGCCACCGTGACCGTGGAGCGACCCAGAAACCCCGAGCACGGCGACTACGCCACGAACCTCGCCCTCCAGGTCGCCAAGAAGGTCGGAGTGGCGCCCCGCGAGTTCGCCGGGTGGCTCGCCGAGGCGCTGGCGCACCAGGACGGCGTGCGGTCGGTGGACATCGCCGGTCCCGGCTTCCTCAACCTGCGCCTCGACCCGGAGGCGCAGGGACTGGTCATCCGCGAGGTGCTGCGCCGGGGCGAACACTTCGGTGAGGGCGACGAGCTCTCCGGCACCCGGATCAACCTGGAGTTCGTCTCCGCCAACCCCACCGGGCCCATCCACCTGGGCGGTACCCGCTGGGCGGCGGTCGGGGACACCCTGGGACGGCTGTTCGCCGCGCGCGGCGCCGACGTCACCCGCGAGTACTACTTCAACGACGCGGGCGCCCAGATCGACCGCTTCGTGCGCTCGCTGGTCGCCGCCGCCAAGGGCGAGCCGGTGCCAGAGGACGGGTACGGCGGCGACTACATCGCCGAGATCGCCGCCAGCGTGCTCCAGGCGGAGCCCGACGTGCTCGGCCTGCCGGAGGACGAGGTCGCCGAGACCTTCCGCCGGGTCGGCGTCGGCATGATGTTCGAGCAGATCAAAGGGAGCCTGCACGACTTCGGCACCGACTTCGACGTCTACTTCCACGAGGACTCCCTGCACTCCTCGGGAGCGGTGGACCGGGCGGTCGAGCGGCTGAAGGAGGCGGGGAGCCTCTACCACTCCGAGGGTGCCTGGTGGCTCCGCTCCACCGAGTTCGGCGACGACAAGGACCGGCCGGTCATCAAGAGCGACGGGCAGCCCGCCTACATCGCCGGTGACCTCGCCTACTACCTGGACAAGCGGTCCCGGGGCTTCGACCTCTGCGTCTACATGCTCGGGGCCGACCACCACGGCTACATCAACCGCCTGAAGGCCGCCGCGGCCGCGTTCGGGGACGACCCTGGCACGGTCGAGGTCCTGATCGGCCAGATGGTCAACCTCGTCCGGGGCGGGGAGACCGTCCGGATGAGCAAGCGCGCGGGCACCGTGGTCACCCTGGAGGACCTGGTGGACGCCGTCGGGGTCGACGCGGCCCGGTACTCGCTGATCCGGGCATCCGTGGACTCCCCGCTGGACATCGACCAGGAGTTGTGGAGTTCGCGCAGCAACGAGAACCCGGTCTTCTACGTGCAGTACGCGCACTCCCGGCTCGCCTCGATCCAGCGCAACGCCCTGGAGCTCGGGGTGGACGCCGGCGACCCGGAGCGGACCGACTACGGCCTGCTCTCCCACGAGCGGGAGGGTGACCTCCTGCGGGAGCTCGCCGCCTTCCCGGAAAAAGTGGAGATGGCCACCCGGCTGCGGGAGCCGCACCGGATCGCCAGGTACCTGGAGGAGCTCTCCAGCGCCTACCACAAGTTCTACGACGCCTGCCGGGTCCTGCCGATGGGCGACGAGAAGCCGACCGAGTTGACCTCGGCCCGCCTCCAGCTCTGCGCCGCCACGCGGCAGGTGCTGGCCAACGGCCTCGCCCTGCTCGGCGTCAGCGCACCCGAACGGATGTGATCATGCGCGCCCATCCCGCCGGTCCCCGCCACGCGGAGGTCCTGCTCCCGGTCAACACCGCCGGCCCCCGGCCGGCGTCCTCCGCCGAGCTCGACGCGTTGCCGCCCACGGTGTGGCCGGCGAACACGTCCCGCCACGCCGACGGAGCGGTGCGGATCGGTGGCGTGGACGTCCGTGAGCTGGCCAGGGACTTCGGCACCCCGCTGTTCGTCCTCGACGAGGACGACTTCCGGTCCCGGTGCCGCGAGTACCAGCGCGCCTTCGGGGAACGGGCCCGCGTCCACTACGCCTCCAAGGCGTTCCTGTGCACGGAGGCGGCCCGGTGGGTCGCCCAGGAAGGGCTCAGCCTCGACGTGTGCAGCGGCGGGGAACTCGCCGTCGCGCTGCGAGCGGACTTCCCCCCGGAGCGGATCGCCTTCCACGGCAACAACAAGTCGGTCCCGGAGCTCGCGGCCGCCCTGGACGCCGGCGTCGGCGTCATCGTGGTGGACTCCTTCGAGGAGATCGACCGCCTGGACCGCCTCACCGCCGAGAACCCGCCGGCCGGCGGCCGGCAGGACGTCATGATCCGGGTCACGGTGGGAGTCGAGGCCCACACCCACGAGTTCATCGCGACCGCCCACGAGGACCAGAAGTTCGGTTTCTCGCTGGCGGGGGGAGCCGCGGCCGAGGCGGCCAGGCGCGTGCTGCGGGCTGGGGGGCTCCGGCTCGTGGGCCTGCACAGCCACATCGGTTCGCAGATCTTCGACCTCGCCGGTTTCGAACTGGCCGCCAAGCGGATCGTCGGCCTGCTCTCCGACCTCCACGACGAGCACGGCGCCCAGACGATGGCGGACCTGGACACCCTCGACCTCGGCGGGGGGCTCGGCATCGCCTACACCGAGCAGGACCGGGTCCCCGAGGTCGGTGAGATCGCCGCCACCCTCTGGGAGATCGTCCGCCGGGAGTGCGGCTTCGCCGGGCTGGACACGCCGCTGCTGGCCGTGGAACCGGGACGTTCGATCGTCGGGCCGGTGATGGTGACGCTCTACGAGGTGGGCACCACCAAGGACGTCGTCGTCCAGGACGGGGCCAGCCGGCGCTACGTCAGCGTCGACGGCGGGATGAGCGACAACATCCGCACCGCCCTCTACGACGCGGTGTACGACTGCCGCCTGGTCTCCCGCCGGGCCGAGGAACCGCCGGTGCTCAGCCGGGTCGTCGGCAAGCACTGCGAGTCCGGTGACATCGTCGTGCGGGACTGCTGGCTCCCCGCCGACCTGCGACCGGGTGACCTGGTCGCCGTCGCCGCGACCGGCGCCTACTGCTACGCGATGGCGAGCGACTACAACCGGTTGCCCCGGCCCGCCGTCGTCGCGGTCCGGGACGGCCAGGCGCGGTTGCTGCTGCGCCGGGAGACCATGGACGACCTGTTGCGCCTGGAGGTGTCATGACATCGGCTACCGGTTCGACCCCACCGGTCAGGGTCGCGATGCTCGGTTGCGGCACGGTCGGTACGCAGGTCGAACGCCTGATCCGGGAGCAGTCCGCCGACCTGACCGCGCGGGTCGGGGCTCCGGTGGAGCTGACCGGCATCGCGGTGCGCCGACCGCACCGCCACCGTGAGGTGCCGGAGGAACTGCTGACCACGGACGCCGAGGCGCTCGTGGCCTCCGACGTCGATGTCGTCGTGGAGGTCATCGGTGGGATCGAGCCGGCCAGGAGCCTGCTGCTGGCGGCCCTGCGCGCCGGTAAGTCGGTGGTGACCGCCAACAAGGCCCTGCTCGCCGAGCACGGCCCCGAGCTGTACGAGGCGGCCGACGAGTCGGGCGCCGACCTCTACTTCGAGGCGTCGGTGGCCGGCGCGATCCCCCTGCTGCGGCCCCTGCGGGAGTCCCTGGCCGGTGACCGGGTCAACCGGGTGATGGGGATCGTCAACGGCACGACCAACTACGTCCTGTCGGCGATGGACTCGACCGGGGCCGCCTACGGCGAGACCCTGGAGGAGGCGGGGCGGCTCGGGTACGCCGAGGCCGACCCGACGGCGGACGTGGACGGTTTCGACGCCGCCGCGAAGGCCGCGATCCTGGCCTCGCTGGCCTTCCACACCCGGGTCCCGGCCGAGGCCGTGCACCGGGAGGGCATCTCGCGCGTGACCGCCGCCGACATCACGGCGGCCAGGGGCATGGGGCGTGTCGTGAAGCTCCTGGCCATCTGCGACCGGGTGGTGGACGAGGACGGCGGCGAGTCCGTCTCGGTCCGGGTGCACCCGGCGATGATCCCGCGCGGCCACCCGCTGGCGACGGTGGGCGGGGCGTTCAACGCCGTGTTCGTGGAGGCGGAGGCAGCCGGGCAGCTGATGTTCTACGGGCAGGGCGCGGGTGGCCCGCAGACGGCGAGCGCCGTCCTCGGGGACCTCGTCGCGGTGGCCCGCAACCGGGTCGCCGGCGGGCGCAGCCCCCGGGAGTCCGCCTACGCCGAGCTGCCAGTGCGCCCGATGGGGCAGGTGGCGACCCGCTACCACATCAGCCTGGACGTCGCGGACCGCACGGGAGTGTTGGCGCAGGTCGCCGCCGTGTTCGCGGAGAACGACGTGAGCATCGCGACCGTGACCCAGCGGGGCCACCGCGACGAGGCGAGCCTGGTCATCGCCACGCACCTCGCCTCCGAGGACGCGTTGCGGGGCACCGTCGAGAAGATCGCGGCCCTCTCCGCCGTGCGGGAAGTGGTGAGCGTGATGCGCGTGGAGGGCGAGGAGCCGTGACCGAACAGACCGCGTTGTCCCCCATCCCACCGGCGGTGTCCGGCGGGGCCGGCCCCTCGGCGGTGTCCGGCACCGGCGGTCCGGCGGCGGGGTGGCCCGGTGTCATCGCCGCCTACCCCGCTCGGGTGGCGGTACCCGCCGGCGCCGGGATCGTCACCCTCCACGAGGGCGGCACCCCATTGCTCCCGGCCCCCCACCTGAGTGAGCTGACCGGTACCTCCGTCTACCTCAAGGTGGAGGGTGTCAACCCCACCGGGTCCTTCAAGGACCGGGGTATGACGGTGGCGATCACGCACGCGCTGGCCTCCGGCAGCAAGGCCGTGATCTGCGCGTCCACCGGCAACACCTCGGCCTCCGCCGCCGCCTACGCGGCCAGGGCCGGCCTGACCTGCGCGGTGCTGGTGCCCAGCGGGAAGATCGCCCTGGGCAAGATGGCCCAGGCAGTGGCCCACGGGGCCCGCATCCTCCAGGTGGCCGGCAACTTCGACGACTGCCTGGAACTGGCCCGCAAGACCGAGGCGGAGCACCCGGTGACCCTGGTCAACTCGGTCAACCCGGTGCGGATCGAGGGGCAGAAGACCGCGGCCTTCGAGATCTGCGACGTCCTCGGCCGCGCCCCCGACATCCACTGCCTGCCGGTGGGCAACGCCGGGAACATCACCGCCTACTGGAAGGGCTACCAGGAGTACGCGGACGACGGCCTGGTGCGGGGTACGCCCAGGATGTTCGGTTTCCAGGCGGCTGGGGCGGCTCCGATGGTGCACGGCCAGCCGGTCGCCAACCCGGAGACGATCGCCACCGCGATCCGGGTGGGCAGCCCCGCGTCCTGGCAGGGAGCCGAGCGCGCCAGGGCGGAGTCCGGTGGTCGGTTCGACGCGGTGACCGACGAGCGGATCCTGAGCGCCTACCGGCTGCTGGCCGCCCGGGAGGGTGTCTTCGTCGAGCCCGCCTCCGCGGCCAGCGTGGCCGGTCTGCTGCTGTCCTCGGAGGAGGGGCGGTTGGACCCCGGGTCCGTGGTGGTGTGCACCGTCACCGGGCACGGTCTGAAGGACCCGGGCACCGCACTGGAGGGCGCGGTGGACGTGGAGCCGCTGCCCGTCGACGCGAACGCCGTCGCCGCCGCCCTGGAGCTCCGGTGAGCCTCCGGAGACGAGCGGCTCTCCCCGGGTGGGGACGATCGTGATCGGCCGGGAGCTGTCGGTGCGGGTCCCCGCGTCGACGGCGAACCTGGGGTCGGGTTTCGACACCCTCGGGCTGGCGCTGGCGCTGTACGACGAGGTGCGGCTCCGGGTGGTGGACCGGGGCGTCCGGGTGGAGGTCTCGGGTGAGGGAGCCGAGGCGGTGCCCCGGGATGCCAGCCACCTGCTGTTGCGGGCGCTGCGCGCCGCCACCGACGCGCTCGGCGTGGAGCTGCCCGGGGTGGAGCTGCGGTGCGTCAACCGCATCCCGCACGCGCGGGGTCTGGGCTCCTCCGCCGCGACGATCGTGTCCGGGATCGCCGCCGGTTACGCGTTGGCCGGGCGGAAGCCGGACGAGTCGGCGCTCGACCTCGCCGCCCGGTTCGAGGGACACGCCGACAACGTGGCGGCGAGCATGGTCGGCGGGGTGGTCGTGGCCTGGTCGTCGGCCGGTGCGTCCCCGACGTTCCGCGCGCTCCGGCTCGAACCGCACCGCGCGCTCGCGCCGGTGCTGCTGGTGCCCGAGGTGGAGTCGGCCACCCACACCACGCGGGGTCTGCTGCCGGAGCGGGTCCCCCACGAGGACGCGGCGTTCGCGGCCAGCCGGGCCGCCCTCGCCGTCGCGGCGCTGACCTCGCGGCCCGACCTGCTGCTGGACGCGACCGGGGACCGGCTGCACCAGGAGTACCGGCGACCCGCCTGGCCCCGGTCGTTGGCGCTGGTGGAGGAGCTGCGGGCCGCCGGTGTCCCGGCGGCCATCTCCGGGGCGGGCCCCACCGTGGTCGCCTTCCCCGTCGGCGCGCCGTCCTGGGCGGGATTCGACACGAGCGGGTTCGAGGTGTGCCCGTTGGCCGTGGACACCCGAGGGGTGACGGTCCGTGAGGAGCCGGCCGATCCGTGACCGGTGCCGGGGGCGTGCCTGGGCTGTTCGGGGTCCCCGGTAGGAGGGGACTCCCGGGCAGCCGGTAACATGGAGTCATCGGAGGGGGATGGCCGCGGCGAAGCACCGCGCTGGCCAGAACCGCTGGACCTCCAGCCTTTCGCCAGTACCCCCGCTACCTGGTCGCCTTCTCCGTCAGCCATACCCGATCGACGGCACAACACCCTCCATCGGTGGTGATCTTGGCCGTTGGTTCGGCCGCCGGGAGACACGCAGGTGACGCGGGTTGTTGCGAGCTGTTGACGAGCGGTCTACCCTCGAAGGCGATCAGTCACCGCGCGCACGGGCGCCGGTACCGTCCCGGGTAGTCAACTCGGGAGGCATTCTCTCGCTATGAGGTTGGTTCACGCTATCCAGCGGGGACCAGCGGTGGAGAGTACCCGGACAGCCTGGGGTGGCCGAGGAGTCCGTACGGGTGGTTCTTCGTGAGTGTCGTCAGGTGTGGCAGCGTCGAGAATCGCCATAAGCGGGCAGGTTAGGGTGCGTGCGGGCAGAACGTCGTGACCGCCAGTTCTGCCCCCGAGCCCGCAGTGCCGCACTGCGTCCCGCAGCGTGGCAGGTCCGCTGGTCCGCGTAGGAGGCGCGGACCGGTCAGGAAGGACATTTGTGAGCAACACCGAACTGTTGAGCGGCGAGGCGGGCACGGCGGCCTCGGCTGCTGACCAGCCAGAAGCGGATAAGCCCAAGTCACGCAAGGGCTCTGCGGCGAAGGGGGAGGTACCGCACCAGGCGGACAACGGAGCCGCTCCCCGTCGGCGCGGAGGGCTGTCCGGCATGGTGATGGCGGAGCTTCGCCAGCTCGCCGGGGAACTCGGCATCACCAGCACCACTGGAATGCGTAAGGGTGATCTCATCGCCGCGATCAAGGAGCGGCAGGGCGGTGGTTCCGCCAAGACCGACACCGCTGCGCAGCTGCCGTTCGGGTCCGGGGACCAGGGCAAGACCGAGCAGACCTCCGCGGACGCGCCGGCGCAGCCGGCTCCCAGCCGCCGCTCCAGGGGCGCCAGTGCGTCCGAGAGCGCGTCGTCCGGTGAGGGTGAGGAGGACGGTGGCCGTCGCGGCCGTCGTCGCCGCACCTCGAGCCGGGCCGCCAGCGCCACCGACGGTGGCGGCGGCGATGACCGGGGCGGCGAGCGCCAGGAGCGTGGTGAGCGTCAGGACCGTGGTGAGCGTCAGGACCGTGGCGAGCGTCAGGACCGCGGCGACCGCCAGGACCGCGCGTCGCGCAACGACCGCCAGAACGACGGTCGGGACGATGACGACGAGGACGGCGGCGGCCGGCGGCGGGGACGCAGGTTCCGGGATCGTCGCCGGGGCCGTGGCCGCGCCGAGGGTGGCGGGAACGAGCCGGAGGTGCGGGAGGACGACGTCCTCCTGCCCGTGGCCGGCATCCTGGACGTGCTGGAGAACTACGCGTTCGTCCGCACTTCGGGGTACCTCGCCGGCCCGAACGACGTCTACGTGTCCCTGTCGTTGGTCCGCAAGTACGGGCTCCGGCGGGGCGACGCGATCACCGGTGTGGTCCGCCAGCCGCGTGAGGGCGAGCAGCAGCGCCAGAAGTTCAACCCGATGGTGCGGGTCGACTCCATCAACGGCCTCGCGCCGGACGCCGCTCGGGGACGCCCGGAGTTCACCAAGATGACTCCGCTGTACCCGAACGAGCGGCTGCGGTTGGAGACCGAGTCGCACGCCCTGACCGGCCGGGTCATCGACCTGGTCATGCCGGTGGGCAAGGGCCAGCGGGCCCTGATCGTCTCGCCGCCCAAGGCCGGCAAGACGATGGTGCTCCAGGCCATCGCCAACGCCATCACGACCAACAACCCCGAGTGCTACCTGATGGTCGTGCTGGTCGACGAGCGGCCCGAGGAAGTCACCGACATGCAGCGCTCGGTGAAGGGCGAGGTCATCGCCTCGACCTTCGACCGGCCGCCGTCCGACCACACGACGGTGTCGGAGCTCGCCATCGAGCGGGCGAAGCGGCTGGTGGAGCTGGGTTACGACGTGGTCGTGCTCCTCGACTCCATCACCCGGCTCGGCCGGGCCTACAACCTGGCGGCGCCGGCCTCGGGTCGGATCCTCTCCGGTGGTGTGGACTCGACGGCGCTGTACCCGCCGAAGCGGTTCCTGGGCGCGGCCCGCAACATCGAGAACGGTGGTTCACTGACCATCTTCGCGACGGCGCTGGTCGAGACGGGATCCGCTGGCGACACGGTGATCTTCGAGGAGTTCAAGGGCACCGGCAACGCGGAGCTGAAGCTCGACCGCAAGATCGCGGACAAGCGGACGTTCCCGGCGGTCGACGTCGACGCCTCGAGCACCCGCAAGGAGGAGCTCCTGCTCTCCCCGGACGAGCTCGCCGTCACGCACAAGCTGCGGCGTGTTCTCTCCGCGCTGGATGATCAGCAGGCGCTCGACCTGCTGCTCGAGCGGCTGCGGAAGACCCGGACGAACATCGAGTTCCTGATGCAGGTGGCGAAGAACACGCCTGGCGGGAACGGGGACTGAGGACGCACCGGAGGCGTTGCCGTCGTCGCACGGCGGCAGGGCCTCCGGTCACCCGGCGCCGCTCACCACCTCGGGCCGCGAACAACGGTCCGCCTCGCCGCCATCGGTCGGGCAGGGGCGCCGGCCGGCGAGCAGCAGCACCCAGGACACCACGGCCGCGGCGGCGCACCCCAGCGCCGCCGACGTGGGGACCGGCAGGTCGCCCACGGTCAACGCGCAGGTGATCAGGACCAGGCCGTAGGGCCAGCTCAACCACCGTGGTGACCACGGGCGGGTCCACGCGACCGAACCGGCGAACACCGCGTTCAACCCGGCCGCCGCGCCGAAGAGGACCGACCAGTCCGGGTGAACGGCATCCCCGGCGGCGGGCAGCACCAGGCCCAGGCCACCCAGCCCGAGCACGGTGCACAGGAACGTCGGGGGCACCAGCAGCCAGGCCCACACCCGCAGCGGTCCCAGGTTCGCGCACAACACGGAGCCAGGATGGAACAGCCCCGCCTGGCGCGGCGGCAGCCAGCCGCTCCGATCGCCCGGCGGACCGGAGACGGCGGCGGGTGGCCCCTGCGTCACGGTGAGTGGCATGGGGCGTTCGGAAACAGACGGCGACCCCCACGCGTTGTGGAGGGTGGCGGCGACGCGGTGGCCATCTGGCACACTGGTTCGCCGAACCCGGCTCCGGTTCACCCCCTCACCCGGCCCCTGGCGAGTGCCAGGCGACCAGGCAGGGCGGACCCGGCGGCCCAAGAAGGAAGGGACACACCTGTGAAGACCGGTATCCACCCCGAGTACGTGACCACGCAGGTCACCTGCGGTTGCGGCAACACCTTCACCACCCGGAGCACCCGTTCCACCGGTGCGGTGACTGTCGAGGTCTGCTCCAACTGCCACCCGTTCTACACGGGCAAGCAGCGGATCCTGGACACCGGTGGCCGGGTGGCCCGCTTCGAGGCCCGCTACGGCCGCCGCAAGAAGTAGCTCTTTCGACGGCGCCCACCCCACCGAGCTGGCGGGGTGGGCGCCGTCGGCGTGTGTCCGGGGTCCGGTCGGCAGTGACCAGGGCCCGGCGGTGTCGTCAGGACGGAGGGTGCGGCGTGGAGAACTCGGCGCTACGGAGCTTGCTCACCGAGTACGGGGAGCTGGAGGAGCGGTTGGGTGACCCCGCCGTGCTGGCGGACCGCGCCGCGGCACGCCGGTACGGCCGGCGGCACGCCGAGCTGACGGCCATCGTGCAGGCCGCCCGCGAGCTGGAGCGGGTGCGCACCGACCTGGAGGCCGCCCGGGAGCTCGCCTCCGAGGACCAGGCCTTCGCCGAGGAGGCAGAGGAACTGGCCGCCCAGCTCCCCGAGCTGGAGGCGAGGGTGGCCGAGCTGCTCGTCCCCCGCGACCCGCACGACGCCTCCGACGCCGTGCTGGAGATCAAGTCGGGGGAGGGCGGCGCGGAGTCCGCGCTGTTCGCCGCCGAGCTGCTGCGGATGTACGAGCGGTACGCCGAGCGCCGGGGGTGGCGCACCGAGGTGCTGGGCGTCACCGAGTCCGAACTCGGGGGCATCAAGGACGCCACGATGGTCGTGAAGGGCCCGGTGCGAGCCGACGGCGTGTGGTCGAGGCTGAAGTTCGAGGGCGGGGTGCACCGCGTCCAACGGGTCCCGGTGACGGAGTCCCAGGGCCGCATCCACACCTCGGCCGCCGGGGTCCTCGTGTACCCGGAACAGGAGGACGTCGCCGTCGAGATCGACGAGAACGACCTCCGGGTGGACGTGTTCCGCTCCTCCGGGCACGGCGGGCAGAGCGTGAACACGACGGACTCCGCGGTCCGGATCACCCACCTGCCGACGGGCATCGTCGTGTCCTGCCAGAACGAGCGCAGCCAGTTGCAGAACAAGACCAGGGCCATGCAGGTGCTCCGCGCGCGGCTGCTGGCGGCGGCGGAGGAACAGGCCGCGCGGGAGGCGTCCGCCGCCCGCCGCAGCCAGGTGCGCACGGTCGACCGCTCCGAGCGGGTGCGGACGTACAACTTCCCGGAGAACCGGATCTCCGATCACCGGGTCGGGTACAAGGCGCACAACCTGGACCAGGTCCTCGAGGGCGACCTCGACGCGGTGTTGGACGCGCTGAGCGCCGCCGACCGCCAGGAGCGGATGGAACGCAGCGCGGCACCGACGGCCTGAGGTTCGAGGACCGATCGGCGGCCCACCTCCCCGGCGGGGCGCTCACTCCGGCGGGGGACCACCCCGGTAGCCCGGTCGGCGGGTTGGTCGGGTCGGGCGCCCGCTGACCGGGCGCACCGCGCTGGCCGTGGTTGGCTGGTGCGGGGGAGACGGGTTCCGGACCGGGAGGGGGAGGAATTGTCCAAGCAGCCGTTGCGACTCGCCGTCGCCGAGGCCGAACGAATCCTGCGGGAGGCCGGGGTCGCGAGCCCCCGCGCGGACGCCGAACTGCTCGCCGCCCACGTCGTCGGGGTGGAACGCACCAAGCTCACGATGGTTCCGCTGGTGTCCGTCTCCGTGGTCGAGGAACTGCACCGACTGGTCAGGGAACGGTCGAAGGGCATCCCCCTCCAACACATCACCGGCTGGGCAGCCATGGGGGCGATCACGGTGAGCGTGGGGCCGGGCGTCTTCGTACCGAGGCCGGAGACGGAGCTGCTGCTGGCCTGGGGGCTGGCGCACCTGCGCCGCACCAGGCAGCCGACGATCGTGGACCTGTGCACCGGCTCCGGTGTCCTGGCGCTCGCCTTCGCCAACGCCCGCCCCGACGCCTCCGTCCACGCGGTCGAGCGGGACCCGAGCGCGCTCGCCTGGGCGAGGCGCAACGCCAACGCGCTGGTGGGTGCGGGGGACCGCCCGGTCGATCTCCGGTTCGGTGACGTCGGCGATCCGGAGCTGCTGGCGGAGCTGGACGGCACGGTCGACCTCGTCGTGTGCAACCCGCCCTACGTGCCGGAGGGAACGCCCGTGCCGGTCGAGGTCGCGGAGCACGATCCGCACGCGGCGGTCTTCAGCGGCCTCGACGGCATGGACACCATCCGCCACGTCGTGCACTGCGCGGTGCGGCTGCTCCGCCCAGGTGGGGCGCTGGCGCTCGAACATGACGACACCCACGGCGAGGCGGTGCCCGAACTGCTCCGGGCGCGCCAGGTGCTCACCGAGGTCGCCGACCACCCCGACCTGGCGGGACGGCCGAGGTTCGCCACGGCCCTGCGGCGTTCGTTGTCCTGATCCGACCAGGGGAGGGCGTCCGATCGGCCGCCCTCCCCGACTCGGTGAACCGTCACCAGTACGGGTACCACTTCTGGTCGACCGCGCCCGTGCAGTGCCAGATCAGGGTCGGAGTGCCGTCGTCCCAGCGGCCGTGCTCCGTGCCCAGGCACCGGTTGGCCAGCACGGAGACGATGTCCCCCGACTCGACGCGCCACCGTTGGGCGTCCGACCCGTCACAGTGCGCGATCCGCACCGGGGTGCCGGCGGAGGGGTCGCCGCCGGCGACGGCGAGGCAGTAGCCGAGGGCGCGGATGGTGTCGCCTTCCCGGGTCCACTGCTGGGCGTCCGAGCCGTTGCAGTGGGCGATCTGCACCGGGGTGCCGTCGCTGGCGTTGCCGCCGGCCACGTCCAGGCACAGCTCGCCGATGCCCCTGATCGTCCCGGTCCCGTCTCCGGGCGGCGGGGTGCCCGAGCCCTCGTAGACCCGTACGTAGTCGATGAGCATCCGCTGGGGGAACTGGGTGGAGTCGTCGGGCGGGCCGGGCCAGTTGCCGCCCACCGCCGAGTTCAGGATCATGAAGAAGTCCTGGTCGAACACCCAGGGGTTGTTGCCCACGTCGGAGCGCGTGACCTGGTGGTACACGTGCCCGTCCACCGACCACACCATGCCATCGGGTGACCAGTCGACCGCGAAGACGTGGAACCCGTCGGCGAACTGCTGGCCGCCGGGCAGCGTGTACGAGCCGGTGATGCCCTCGCCGGCCGAGTAGCCGGGGCCGTGGATGGTGCCGTGCGCGGTGCCACCCTCCCGGCCGACGACCTCCATGATGTCGATCTCGCCGCTGTGCGGCCAGGGTGTCTCGGGGAAGTTGTCGCCCAACATCCAGAACGCTGGCCACACCCCGTTGCCCCGGGGCACCTGGATTCGGGCCTCGAAACGGCCGTAGCGCTGGGAGAACTTGTCCTGCGTCGTGAGGCGGGCGGAGGTGAACTGGCAGGGGCCGTAGTGGCAGCTCAGCCCGTCGGTGCCCTCCCGGGTCGAGGTGATGACCAGGTTGCCCTGCCCGTCGAGCGCGGAGTTGCGGCGGTCGGCCGTGTAGTACTGGAGTTCGTTGTTGCCCCAGCCGTGGCCACCGATCTCGTGGTTCCACCTGGCGGGGTCGGGGGCGGCGCCGGAGGGACCCTCGAAGTCGTCCTCCCAGGTGAGGGCGAGCGGGGTCGCCCCGACCGCCGAGGAGGGGGCGCTCGTCGTCGACGCCAGCGCCGTCGACGCGTCGACATCGGGTGCCGGGTCGACGTCCGCGTGGGCGGCCGGTACGGCGAGACTCGCGCCGACGGCCAGGACAGCGGCCAGGACGCCGGCATTCCTTCTCCGGCCACGTCGACCGGACGTCGGCACAGGGGAAAGGGCCATGAAGATGACCTCCACTCACGGGCGGAAGAATTGTGGTCGGAAACAAAACACCGCCAGTTCCCGATGTCAAGGGCGCGGATGTCCCGTGGGGTTGGGGCGAGGCTGGCGGGAGTACTGGAACCGCTTCCGTCCGGACCTCCGGATACCGCCGTGCGGTGCATCAGAGGTGGTCAGAATCGGCCCAAAACGGGCCAGGTGGCCGCCGTTGCGCTGCGGGTTCGCCGTATCGCGGGTACACCCGCCCGGTGCGGGGCGAATGACAAGGAGTCGGCGCCAGCCATTCGACGTTCGTTCCACTCGCGGACGCGGGAAAGGCGATCGGGTGAACGAAGGGAATCGTCGGAGCGGAGCCGGGAAAACGCGGGAGTGCCGAGGGCATCGCGTGCCGGTCCGTTTCGCGGAGGACGGCTGTTCCCTCGCCGGACCCCCAGGGGAAGGCCGTCGTCGCCCCGCTCGGCCAGGGGGGCGGGACGGGGCACGCTGGCACCGGCCCCGGCGGTCGGGAGCGGGTGGGCCGTTCCCCTGTCCGCCACCGGCGGGCAGGTCCCGCTGCCCTCCCCGTCACCGGGGGTGCCAGGATCGTCCGTGTGAGCACGAGCTATGACTGCAACATTCCCGAGACCCGGCAGGCGGGGCTCGCCGCCGCCGCGGAGACGGTGCGCGCCGGCCAGCTCGTCGTGCTGCCCACCGACACCGTCTACGGGCTGGGGTGCGACGCCTTCGACTCCGCCGCCGTCCGAAGCCTGTTGAGCGTCAAGGGGCGTGGCCCGGACATGCCCGTCCCGGTGCTGGTCGGGTCCTGGACGACGATCGATGGCCTGGTGCTGTCGGTGCCCAGGCCGGCCAGGGCCCTGATCGAGGCGTTCTGGCCGGGTGGCCTGTCCCTGGTGCTCAACCACGCCCCCTCCCTGGCCTGGGACCTCGGGCGCACCCGGGGAACCGTGATGCTGCGGATGCCGTTGCACCCGGTGGCCCTCGAACTGCTGCGCGAGGTCGGCCCGATGGCCGTCTCCAGCGCCAACCGGTCCGGTCAGCCGCCGGCCACCACGGCGGAGGAGGCCAGGGAGCAGCTGGCGGAGGACGTCCCCGTCTACCTCGACGGTGGCGCCGCCGAGCGGGCCACCCCGTCCACGATGGTGGACCTGACCGGCCCCACGCCCCAGATCCTGCGGGTGGGTGCGGTGTCGGCTGAGGAGATCTCCGAGGTCCTCGGCGTCGAGGTGGCCGTCGCGGACTGAGGGGTCCGGCGGCCGAGCTCCTCGACGCCGAAGCCGGTGCCCGCACGACAGGGCGCCGAGGCATCGCCTCGGCCATCCCGGTCAGGCGGGTGGGGCCGGTCGACCTCGGCTTCGGCGGCGGCGCCCTGCTGGCCCCTCCACGGCGCGACAGGCGGGACCCCTCGGTGCTCGGGGACGGCGCGCCGACCGGACGAAGATCGGGCCGCCGACCTGACAGCAAGATCACGCAGTAGCGTGAGAGCGCGCGTTCGGCCCCGGCGTCCCCGCCGGTTCCGGGCGCGCCGACGCCCCCGCGCGGGGGCCTCCCCGTCCCGAGGCTGGTGTGCCCGGCACCACCAACCAGGGCTAAGGTCTGGGGCACCGCGACGCGCGAGGGCGCCGGTTGGTGGAGACCTGACGACGGGCGGACACCGCGGGGCCCGGTCGGGCCAACGCTCGTGGCGACGCGACGCGGTCACTCGTTCCCATCCGAGGCGAGGAGCATCCAGCAGTGAGCACGCCGTTCTGGGGGCCGGACTTCGACTCCCTGCGTGACACCGACCCCGAGATCGCGGACGTGGTCCTGGGGGAACTGGACCGGTTGCGGGGTGGGCTGCAACTGATCGCCAGCGAGAACCTGACCAGTCCGGCGGTGTTGGCCGCGCTGGGGTCCACGCTGTCCAACAAGTACGCCGAGGGCTACCCGGGACGCCGCTACTACGGGGGCTGCGCCCAGGTCGACCGCGCCGAGGAGATCGGGACGGCGCGGGCGCGGGAACTGTTCGGAGCCGAGCACGCCAACCTCCAGCCGCACTCGGGCGCCAGCGCCAACCTCGCGGTCTACGCCGCGTTCGCGAGGCCAGGGGACACCGTGCTGGCCATGGACCTCAAGCAGGGCGGCCACCTCACCCACGGATCGCGGGTCAACTTCTCGGGGAGCTGGTTCAACGCGGTCTCCTACGGGGTGCGCGCGGACAGCGAACTGATCGACTACGACCAGGTGCGCGACCTCGCGCGGGAGCACCGGCCCCGGCTGCTGATCGCCGGCGCCACCGCCTACCCGCGCCTGATCGACTTCGCGGCGTTCCGCGAGATCGCCGACGAGGTGGGAGCCGTGCTGGTGGTCGACGCGGCCCATTTCGTCGGGCTGGTCGCCGGCGGGGCCGTCCCGTCCCCCGTTCCCTACGCGGACGTGGTCACCTGCACCACCCACAAGGTGTTGCGCGGTCCGCGTGGCGGCATGATCCTCTGCCGTGCCGAGCACGCCAGGGCGATCGACAGGGCCGTCTTCCCCTTCACCCAGGGCGGTCCGCTGATGCACGCGGTCGCGGCGAAGGCGGTCGCGCTCCGCGAGGCGGCCAGCCCCGCCTACCAGGAGTACGCCCGGCAGGTGGTGGTGAACGCCAGGGCACTCGCGAGCGGCCTGGAGGCGGCGGGGATGCGTGCCGTCTCCGGCGGGACGGACACCCACCTGGCGTTGCTCGACCTGCGTCCGCTCGGGCTGACCGGTGCCGAGGCCGAGAGCAGGGCCGAGGCTGCCCGCATCACCCTGAACAAGAACGCCATCCCCTTCGACCCGGCCCGACCCGCGGTCGCCTCCGGCATCCGGATCGGGTCGCCGGCCGTCACCACGCAGGGCATGCGGGAGCCCGAGATGGCGGAGATCGCCCGGCTGCTCGCCAGAGCGGTCCGCGCGGTACCCGGTTCCCCCACCGGCGACGACGTCCTCGCGGAGGTCGGTGCCGAGGTGGCCGAGCTCGTGGCCGCCCTCCCCGCCTACCCCCGTCCGGCCTGACGACAGAAGCGGTACGACAAGCGTGATGCCAGGTTTCGCTCCGGCCGGCTTACCGGTCCGCGAGTACCTCCTCGTGGGACTGACGGCAGCCGCCGTGACCTTCCTGGTCACCGGCGTGATCCGGCTGCTCGCCATCCGCATCGGCGCCGTGGCGCATCCCCGGCAGCGGGATGTCCACGTCAAGCCCATGCCCAGGATGGGCGGGGTGGCGATCTTCATCGGCGTGGTGGCCGGCATGCTGCTCGCCTGGCGGCTCCCGGTCCTCAGCCGCGCCTTCGACTACTCCTACGAGATCCTCGGAGTGGCCGTCGCGGGCGGGGTGATCGTCCTGATCGGGATGCTCGACGACCGTTTCGAGCTGGACTCCATCACCAAACTCGCCGGCCAGATCATGACCGCCGGCATCCTCGTGCTCTTCGGCGTGCAGTGGTTCTTCTTCTGGGTGCCGTGGGGGGAGCAGGGGGACAGCGTCGGTTCGCTGCTGGTGCTCTCCGGTAACCAGGGCGCGGTGCTCACCGTGCTGCTCGCCGTCACGATGATCAACGCGATGAACTTCGTCGACGGCCTCGACGGGCTGGCGGCGGGCATCGGGTTCATCGCGGCCTCGGCGATCTGCGTGTTCTCCCTGGGCCTGCTCTCGGACGTGGGGGGTGACGTCGGCGCCTACCCGCCGGCGTTGATCGCGGCCACCCTGGCGGGCGGTTGCCTGGGCTTCCTGCCGTACAACTTCCAGCCGGCTCGGCTGTTCATGGGTGACTCGGGGTCGATGCTGATCGGCCTGATGCTCGCGGCCGCGAGCACCACGGCCTCCGGCGACATCGACTACTCCCGCTACAGCGCGAGCGACGCGATCGCGTTGCTCTCCCCGCTGCTGGTGGTGGCGGCGGTGCTCTTCGTGCCGCTGCTCGACCTGATCATGGCGATCATCCGCCGTACCCGGCGCGGGCAGAGCCCGTTCAGCGCGGACAAGATGCACCTGCACCACCGCCTGCTGGAGATCGGGCACTCCCAGCGTCGCGCGGTCATGCTGATCTACCTGTGGGCGGCGTTGTTGGCGTTCGGGGCGGTCGCGGTGACCATCTTCGACCCGTCAGTGGTCGTCTGGGGCGTGCTGGGCGGGCTGCTCCTCGCGGTGATCGTGTCCGCCGTGCCCCGGCTGCGCCAGCTCGCGAACCGCCGGCGCCCCTGACCGCCGCTGGCCACATCCGGCCGCCGCGCCCCGCGCCCCTCCCTGCTCATCACGCACGGTGACCAGCGTTGCCGGAGCGCGCCGGCCCGGCACCCGGTCGCCGGGTGAGGTCCGGGTATGGGCGACAATGGTGCCGCGCGAGGACGTGAGTCCCGCGCAGTCGACGAGTGAGGGGTCGTGCGGTGAAGGCAGCCACCGTGGCGGGGACACTGCGTTCCGCCCTGCGTCAGGCGCTGCTGGCACTCGGGGTGGGCACCCCGGTGCTGCTGGGCGCCGGTTGGCTGGTCGACGGGGTTCCCGGGGTGTGGGGCGCGGCGATCGGGATCGCGCTGGCCGCCGGGTTCATGCTGGTCACGACCGTGGTCAGCGTCATGACCGCGTCGGCGTCCCCCACCGTGATGGCGGCGGCCGTGCTCGGCTCGTGGCTGGGCAAGATGATCGTGCTGTTCGTCGTGCTGGCCCTGTTGCGCAACGAGGACTTCTACTCGCGGATAGTCCTGTTCGGCGTCGTCGTACTGACGGTGATCGGCGTGATGGCCGTCCAGACCCGGGTGATCCTCACCAGTCGGGTGCCCTACGTCGACACCACTACGCCGAGTAGTGAACCGGACACCGGGGACGAACCGGCTCGACCCGGGGTGGCCCCGGAGGGGAGCGACGCGGTCGACACCGCTCCCGCTACGAGCCGATCAGGCTCTGACCAGTGACGACGGCTAACGCCCCTGGGGTTCGTCCTGGCGAAAACCGATTGGTAAAGTGCGTTTCAAGATGAGTGATCAGTCGGACAAACCACCCCAGAAGGGTGAGTCCACCCGAGGGTTGCTCATCAGGACCCTGATCGCCGGCCCCATCGCCTGGGGTGGCATCGGGTTCGCCGTTGACCTGATCAGTGACAGCTGGCTGTGGACCTTCGTCGGTCTGGGGCTGGGGCTGCTTACTGCGCTCTACATCGTGTACGTCCGTTTCGGCCGGGCCTGATCCGCGCCGGCTACGACCAGGGAGACCACACTGAACGCGCAAGTGTTGGCCGCCGTGCTGGCCGCGGGTGACGGAGAGGGTTTCCACGCGCCCGGTATCGAGGAGTTCTACCCCGGTGCCCTGCTCTTCGAGGGCACGATCTTCGAGATCAACCGGATCATGCTGGTCCGGTTCGTCATGGTGGCGCTGTTGGCGTTGTTCTTCATCCTCGCGCTGCGCCGGGCCAAGCTCGTGCCCCGGGGGCTCCAGAACGTCGCCGAGTACTTCCTGGACTTCGTCCGCCTGCACATCGCCGAGGAGATCCTCGGCAAGGGGGCGGCGCGACGATTCCTGCCGATCCTCACCACGTTCTTCTTCATGATCACGGCGTTGAACCTCGCCGGCGTGATCCCGTTGCTCAACATCGCGGGGACGAGCCTCATCGGCACCCCGCTGGTGTTGGCCATCGTGGCGTGGATCGTCTTCAACTACGCGGGGATCAAGGCGCAGGGTTTCGGCCCCTACATGAAGAGCAACCTGCTCCCGTCAGGTGTTCCGCTCTACATGGCGCCGATCATCGTGCCCGTCGAGTTCGTCTCGACGTTCATCCTGCGCCCCTTCGCGCTGACGGTCCGGTTGCTGGCCAACATGATGGCCGGCCACCTGATCCTGGTGCTGTTCTTCTCCGCCACCAACTTCATGTTCGTCGAGGCGGGATCGGCGCTGCTCGCGCCGGTCGGCGTCCTGACCCTCGGGGCCGGGTTCGCCTTCACGCTCTTCGAGATCCTGGTGGCGGTGCTGCAGGCGTACATCTTCACTCTGCTCGCCGCCGTCTACATCGACCTGGCGTCCCACGCCGAACACTGACGGCACGACCTGCGAGCACCAGAGACGACCTTCCGGTGAACGCCGGGAGGCCAACATGAAAGGGAAGACACGGAAGTGGAAATCCTCGCTGCGATCGAAGGCAACATCGCGACCGTCGGCTACGGTCTGGCCACTCTCGGCCCGGGTATCGGTCTGGGCATCCTGATCGGCAAGACGGTCGAGGGCATGGCGCGTCAGCCGGAGATCGCCGGTCAGCTGCGGACCACCATGATCCTGGGTATCGCCTTCGTCGAGGTCCTGGGTCTGCTGGGCCTCATCGCCGGCATCCTCTTCGGCGGCATGGGCTGATCCGAACCGACCGTTAGGCGACCATCGTGAGTACATTCGCAGTGCTGGCGGCGGGCGACAACCCGAATCCGCTGCTGCCGCCTGGGTACGACATCTTCTGGTCCGCGGTCTGCTTCGTTCTCGTCGGTCTGCTGTTCTGGAAGTTCGTCCTCCCGATCTTCCAGCGCGTGCTCGACGAGCGAACCGACAAGATCGAGGGCGGTATCGCCCGGGCCGAGAAGGCCCAGCAGGAGGCCAAGGAGACGCTGGAGCAGTACCAGGCCCAGCTCGCCGAGGCCAGGGCCGAGGCGGCCCGCATCCGGGACGACGCTCGTGCCGAGGGCGACCAGATCATCGAGGAGATGCGGGCCAGGGCTCAGGAGGAGTCCGCGCGCATCGTCGCCCAGGGCCAGGCCCAGCTGGACGCCCAGCGCGCCCAGATCGTGGCCGAGCTCCGGGCCGACCTGGGCCGCATGTCGATCGACCTGGCCAGCCGGGTGATCGGCGAGTCCCTGGAGGACGAGGCCCGTCGTCGGGGAACCGTGGACCGGTTCCTGGACGAGCTGGACTCGGTGTCGGCTCCGGCGAGCAAGTGACCAGGTGACCATCGTGCCGAACAGGGGAGTGGAGACGTCGTGACCACCGTGACCACACTGCACGCGGCGAGTCGGGACGCCTTCGCCGCCGCCGCCGAGCGGCTGCGCGCCGAACTCGACGGCGTCACCGGCGAGGAACTGGCTGGTGTCGGCGAGGACCTCGGAGCGGTCAGCCGGCTGCTCGGTCGGGAGTCCTCGCTGCGCCGGTCCCTCGCCGACGCCGCCAGTGAGCCGGCACACCGCGAGTCGCTGGTGCGGGAGGTGCTCGGGCGCAAGATCGGCGCCCGGGCGCTGAACGTCCTCGCGACCGTGGTGACCGCCCGCTGGTCGAGCCCTCGCGAACTCGTGGAGGGCGTCAGCCGGCTGAGCTGGGAGGCCATGCTGATCAGCGCCGAGCGCGCCGGTCGGCTGGACACCGTCGAGGACGAGCTGTTCCGCCTCGGCCGGATCGTCGCCAGCCAGCCCGACCTCGACCAGCTGCTGTCCGACCCGGCCGGGTCGGCGGCGGGCAAGGTGACCCTGGTCCGGCAGTTGCTCACCGACCGGAGTGACCCGGTGACCCTGGCTCTGGTGGAGCAGCTCGTCAGCCAGCCGGGCGGCCGGACGGCCGTCGCGGGCCTGGAGGAGTTGGCGGCAGCCGCCGCCAAGCGCCGGGAGCGTTCCGTGGCGCACGTTCGCTCCGCGACCGTGCTGTCGGACGCTCAGGAGGAACGGCTGGCCGCGCTGCTCAGCCGGATCTACTCCCGACCAGTCGCCGTGCACACCGAGGTGGACCCGACGCTGGTCGGCGGCCTGGTCATCCAGGTCGGCGACGAGATCATCGACGGCAGCGCCGCGGGCCGGTTGGCCGCACTACGGCGGCAGCTCGCGGGGTAGGCGCGCCGGCGCCCCGCGCGAGTAGCCGCGCAACCAAGACCAACACCGCTTGAGAACGACCGAGAGCAGGAACGACATGGCGGAGCTGACGATCTCGTCGGACGAGATCCGCAGTGCGATCGAGAAGTACGTCTCCAGCTACTCTCCCGAAGTCAGCCGAGAAGAGGTAGGCGTCGTCACGGACACCGGTGACGGCATCGCCCATGTCGAGGGCCTGCCTTCGGTGATGACGGAGGAGCTGCTGGAGTTCCCCGGCGGCATCAACGGCGTCGCGATGAACCTCAACGAGAGGTCGATCGGCGCCGTCGTCCTGGGTGACTCGGAGAAGATCGAGGAGGGCCAGCAGGTCCGCCGCACCGGCCAGGTGCTGTCGGTGCCGGTGGGCGATGGCTTCCTCGGCCGCGTGGTGAACGCCCTGGGCGAGCCCATCGACGGCCTCGGCGAGATCGTCGCCGAGGAGCGGCGGGCGCTGGAGCTCCAGGCCGCCACCGTGGTGCAGCGGCAGGAGGTCCGCGAGCCGCTCCAGACCGGTATCAAGGCCATCGACGCGATGACCCCGATCGGTCGGGGCCAGCGCCAGCTGGTCATCGGTGACCGCAAGACCGGCAAGACCGCCGTCTGCGTGGACACCATCATCAACCAGAAGGGCAACTGGGAGACCGGCGACCCGAAGCAGCAGGTCCGCTGCATCTACGTCGCCATCGGCCAGAAGGGCTCCACGATCGCCTCGGTGAAGCGGTCGCTGGAGGACGCCGGCGCGATGGAGTACACGACCATCGTGGCCGCCACCGCGTCCGACTCGCCCGGCCTGAAGTGGCTGGCCCCCTACGCGGGTTCCGCCATCGGCCAGCACTGGATGTACCAGGGCAAGCACGTCCTGATCATCTTCGACGACCTGTCCAAGCAGGCGGAGGCCTACCGGGCCATCTCGCTGCTGCTGCGCCGCCCGCCGGGCCGCGAGGCCTACCCGGGTGACGTCTTCTACCTGCACTCGCGTCTGCTGGAGCGTTGCGCGAAGCTGTCGGACGAGCTCGGTGGCGGCTCGATGACCGGTCTGCCGATCATCGAGACCAAGGCCAACGACGTCTCGGCCTACATCCCCACCAACGTCATCTCCATCACCGACGGGCAGTGCTTCCTCCAGTCCGACCTGTTCAACTCCGGCCAGCGGCCGGCGGTGGACGTCGGTATCTCCGTCTCCCGTGTTGGTGGCGCCGCCCAGATCAAGGCGATGAAGGCGGTCTCCGGAACGCTGCGGCTCGACCTCGCCCAGTACCGGGAGCTGGAGGCGTTCTCCGCCTTCGCCTCGGACCTGGACGCGGCCTCCAAGGCGCAGCTGGAGCGGGGCGCGCGGCTCTACGAGATCCTCAAGCAGGGCCAGGGCCAGCCGGTGCCGGTGCAGGAGGAGGTCGTCTCGATCTACCTCGGCACCAGGGGCCACTTCGACGCCGTGCCGGTCGCCGACCTGCGCCGCTTCGAGTCCGAGCTGCTGGACCACCTGCGGCACGCCCACGAGGGCATCCTCACCGAGATCCGGGACAGCAAGGTGCTCAGCGACGACAACGCGGAGCGGCTCGTCTCGGTGACCGACGAGTTCAAGAAGCAGTTCGTCACCTCCGACGGCTCCTCGCTGATCCCGAACGAGGCCCCCGCCGAGGCGATGGACGCCGAGAAGGTCGGGCAGGAGACGGTCAAGGTGAACCGTCCCGCTCCGAAGAAGTGAGCCGATGACATGGCCCAACTTCGAGAACTACGCGAACGGGTCCGCTCGGTCAAGTCCACCCGCAAGATCACCAAGGCGATGGAGCTGATCGCGACCTCGCGGATCAACCGGGCGCAGGCGCGGGTGGAGGCCTCCCGGCCCTACGCCGAGGAGATCACGAACGTGCTCAGCGCGCTCGCCGGGTCCTCCTCGCTCGACCACCCCATGCTGGTCGAGCGTGAGGAGCCCAAGCGGGTCGGTGTGCTGGTCGTGACCAGTGACCAGGGGCTCTGCGGCGGCTACAACGCCAACGTGATCAAGGCGGCGGAGGAGCTCCAGACGCTGCTGCGCGAGCAGGGCAAGACCCCGGTGCTGTACGTGGTCGGCCGCAAGGGCGTGAGCTACTACCGCTTCCGCCAGCGGCACATCGAGCGGAGCTGGACGGGTTTCAGCCAGCGGCCCGGGTACACCGACGCCGCTGATGTCGCCGAGACCCTGGTGCGGGCCTTCCTGGCCGGTGCCGACGACGAGGGTGACGAGCCCGGCGCCGACGGCGTGCTCGGCATCGACGAGCTGCACATGGTGCACACCGAGTTCGTCTCGATGCTCACGCAGCGGCCGGTGGCCCGCCGGGTCGCTCCGCTGGAGGTCGAGTACACCGACGAGCCGACCGAGGCCGCGCCCACGCCGAACTACGAGTTCGAGCCGGACGCGGAGGCGCTGCTGGCGGCGTTGTTGCCGAAGTACATCAACTCCCGGTTGTACGCCGGTCTGCTCGACGCCTCGGCGGCCGAGCTGGCGGCCCGCCGGAACGCGATGAAGTCCGCGACGGACAACGCCGACGAGATCATCCAGAACCTCAGTCGCCAGGCCAACCAGGCCCGCCAGGCGCAGATCACCCAGGAAATCAGCGAGATCGTCGGCGGTGTCGAGGCGCTCTCGTCCGCAGGAAGTGAGTGACATGACTGCAACTGCCACCAGCACCGCGGTTGGGGCCGGCCGCGTTGTCCAGGTTCTCGGCCCGGTCGTGGACGTCGAGTTCCCGCGTGGCGAGGTGCCCGACCTCTACAACGCCCTCAAGGTGGAGATCACGGCCGAGGGCATGGAGAAGACGCTGACCCTGGAGGTCGCGCAGCACCTGGGTGACAACTCGGTGCGGACCATCTCCATGCAGCCCACCCAGGGCCTGGTCCGGGGCGCCAAGGTCACCGACTCGGGCGCCGGCATCTCGGTGCCGGTCGGCGACTCGGTCAAGGGCCACGTGTTCAACGCCCTGGGCGACTGCCTGGACAAGCCGGGGCACGCCTCGGACGCGGAGCGCTGGGAGATCCACCGCAAGGCCCCGGCCTTCGACCAGCTGGAGGGTCGGACCGAGGTCCTGGAGACGGGCATCAAGGTCATCGACCTGCTGACCCCGTACGTCAAGGGCGGCAAGATCGGCCTGTTCGGTGGCGCCGGTGTGGGCAAGACGGTGCTCATCCAGGAGATGATCACCCGTATCGCCCGAGAGTTCTCCGGGACCTCGGTGTTCGCCGGCGTCGGCGAGCGGACCCGTGAGGGCAACGACCTCTGGGTCGAGATGGAGGAGATGGGCGTCCTCCCCGACACCGCGCTGGTGTTCGGTCAGATGGACGAGCCGCCCGGCACCCGTATGCGGGTGGCGCTGTCGGCGCTGACGATGGCGGAGTACTTCCGGGACGTCCAGAACCAGGACGTGCTGCTGTTCATCGACAACATCTTCCGGTTCACGCAGGCCGGTCAGGAGGTGTCGACCCTGCTGGGCCGGATGCCCTCCGCCGTGGGTTACCAGCCGACGCTGGCCGACGAGATGGGTGAGCTCCAGGAGCGGATCACCTCCACCAAGGGCCGGTCCATCACCTCGCTCCAGGCGATCTACGTGCCGGCGGACGACTACACCGACCCCGCGCCGGCGACCACCTTCGCGCACCTGGACGCCACCACCGAGCTCTCCCGGGCGATCTCCCAGAAGGGCATCTACCCGGCGGTGGACCCGCTGACCTCCAGCTCCACGATCCTGGACGCCTCGGTCGTGGGGCAGGAGCACTACCGGGTGGCCCAGGAGGTCAAGCGGATCCTCCAGAAGTACAAGGAGCTCCAGGACATCATCGCCATCCTCGGCATGGACGAGCTGTCCGAGGAGGACAAGCTCACGGTGAGCCGGGCCCGGCGGATCGAGCGGTACCTGTCGCAGAACTTCTTTGTCGCGCAGAAGTTCACCGGCGAGGAGGGCTCGTTCGTCCCGGTCAAGGAGACCATCGAGGCCTTCGACCGGCTGACCAAGGGCGACTTCGACCACTACCCGGAGCAGGCGTTCCTCTCCATCGGTGGTCTGGAGGACCTGGAGAAGGCGTACAAGAAGCTCACCGGCAAGTGATCGGTGGGGACGGCGCCGCCGCGTCGTCCCGCGCCGGACACGGCGCGACGTTCGGGGCCGGACCTCCACCACGGAGGTCCGGCCCCGACGTGTCTTCCGGCAGGGCCGGACCTCCGGGTGGGTGTCGCGGACGGCGCGGGCGTCCTGTCGCGCGCCGCCCTTGGCTCCACCCGGCCGTTCGCCGTCACCCTGCCCTGGCAGGGCACGGGCGGGGCCTGCCGCGGCGATGGGTTCGCGCCGCCGCCCAGGCGACCAGGGCGGGAGCGGCGACCAAGGGGGACCACCGCCCTCAGCGGACGAGCTCGACCACGTCCGTCCCGCCCTCGCGGCTGACCTCGACCTGCACGGCCTCCGCCGGCAGCAGGGCCGCTCCGCGGTCGGACTCCACCGCCTGCCACGGACCGTCCGGGGTGGTGCGGTACCTCAGCTCGGCCTGGTAGGAGAGCACGACCCAGCCCTCGTCGTCCGGGAGCCGGACGGAGAGCTGCACCGGGTCGTCGGGCCGGGTCGGGCCGCCGTAGGCGAAGTCGTCGACCTCGGTGAGGTTGTCGTCGGTGAACACGACGGCGTGCGCCTCGCCGTGCTGGACGCGGTTCCACTGCTCGCCGATGGTGGCGATCCTGCCGTCGGTCATGCGCACGATGACGAGGAAGCTGCCGAAGACGCCCCCGCTGTGGTGGTTGATCAGGTCCGCGCGGCCGGAGTCCCGGAGCGCGCGTTGGGTCCTGTCCATCAGGTCCAGCTCGCGCTCGCTGTCGGGGTGGCTGGGCGCTGCCGTGATCCGCTCACAGCTTTCCCCGCCGTTCTCACCGGTCTCGCACCGCCAGTTGTCCGGGCTGTCCAGGGCTTCCTCCTCGGCCAGCCGTTCCTGGTAGGTCAGGGCGGGTCGGCTGGCGACCGGTAGGTAGAAGAAGGTGAGGCTCTCGTTCCAGTTCGAGTCCAGCGAACGGGGCCGGAGGAAGTGCTGCGCCGCGCCCGGATCGAGCGCGGCCGCCCTGCTCTCGGAGGTGAGCACCGCCAGTGGGGGCCGGCGCTCGAGTTCCTCGGGTATCAGGGTGTCCGGAACCTCCGTCGCGGCGACGACGTCGTGCGCATGGCTGTCCGCTGGCAGCTGCCGCAGGATGAGGCCGTCCTCGGCGACCAGTTCCTCCCACTGGCGGGTGACCTCACCGGTGCTCCCGTCGATGTCGGGCCCCGTGGAGAGGTGCAGCGGTTCGGGGCCGGGCAGGCCGATCAGGGTGCGGTCGTCCTCGCCGAACAGGTACAGCTGGCCCTTGCCCTCGTCGCGGCCCACGGAGAGCAGGTGCAGCTCGCCGTCCTCCGGCGACTGTGCGACCAGGCCCAGCATGTCGTAGCTCTCGTCGTCGCCCGGGGGGGCATGGCGCTGGACGAAGATCGCGGCCGGGCCGGACGGGGTGGTGGTCGCGGCCACCAGGTGGGGGTCGCCGCGACCACCCTCGTCGAGGCCCGCCCTGATGCCCAGGAAGAGCGGCAGTTCATCCCGCCAGGTCGTGCTCGCTCGCCCGACGAAGTCCCGGTCGTCGGCGAGGTCGCCCCGGGTGGGCACGTCGAACCAGCTCCTCGCGACGGCGGGGGCACCCTCGCCGCCCAGCACCTCGGTGGTGGTGAGGTTCATCGTCGTCAGGGCTCCGCCGGTCACGACGAGGGCCGCTGCCAGGGCGACAGCCGTGACGCCGGTCCGCCGCCGCCGGCGCCGGCGGGCACGCGCGCCCCCGATGACCTCCTCGGCCAACCGGGTCGGCGGTCGGAGCCCGTCAGTGGTCTCCCGCATGGCCTCCCGGAGCGAGTCCTCGTCGATCATCGCTGTCCTCCCGCTGGAGTGGTGGTCAACCGGGCCGCTCCTGGCCCGTCCGGTCGCAGGGCTTCGCGCATCCGCGCGAGCCCGCGCGAGGTCTGGCTCTTCACCGTGCCGATCCCGCAGCCGAGCACCTCGGCCACCTGCCGCTCGCTGAGGTCGTCGAAGAACCGCAGCACGATGACGGCTCGCATCCTCGGTGGCAGGCTGGCGAGCAGCGGTGCGATCTGGTCGGCCGTGACGACGGCCTCCTCCGGCCCGTCCACCGCGGGAGCGAGCTGGCCTGGTGCCAGCGGTGTCTCCCGCACCCGGCGGGACAGCCGGCGCCAGCGGTTGGCGGCGGTGTTGGCCAGCGCGCCCCTGGCGTAGGCCTCGGGGGAGCCGGTGATGCGGGGCCAGCGGGGGTACATGCGCTCCAGCACGTCCTGGAGCAGGTCCCGTGCGGCCTCCGGGTCCCCGCCGGCCAGCAGGTAGGCCGTTCTGAGGAGCGCCGGGGAACGGTGGACGACGAAGTCGGTGAACTCCGTGTCCCAGTCCTTGTTCTTTCCTGTCACGGACCACCTCGGTGGTTGGCGGAGCACTGTCACCCGACCTGACACCGTGCCGGTCCCGGTGGTTGCGAGGGGAGGTGTTCGACGGGCCCGGCGCCGGGGTTCTGGTCGCTGGGGAGGGAACGGGGCAGCTGGGCCAGCGGTCGTCGACGGCCCGGTGTCCCCGGCCGGCCGGACGGTGTCCACGCCGCGCCGGCGGGAGTGGCGTGGACACGTCGGGTCGCGCCCCGCTCCGGGCGGTCAGCCGGCGAGGGGCACGACGACGGGCTCGCCGTCCTCCGGAATCACCTCGACCCCCGGATCGGGGGTGGCGACCTGGACGGCCTCGCTGTCCACGTCTTCGGGCAGTTCGGTGACCGCCACCGCGCCCTGGACGTCCAGCTCACGCCAGTCCCGCTCGCCCCGGGCGTCCTCGGTCCACCACCGGCGGGTCGAGACGTGCGGCTCGGGCTCGGCCGAAGGTCGGTGACGAGCGGGGTGCGGTCGTCCTCGCCGATCAGGAACCCCGAGGGGGTGATCTGCTGGGTACCGGGAACGCGGTGGCCGAGATCCTCGCCGAGGACGCGGAGCTCGCCGGTCTCCGCGTCCGGTCCGACCAGGCCGACCAGGGTGCTCACCTGGTCCTCGCCCGTGACGACCCGTTCGCTGGTAGGAGCACGCGTTGGCCGATCACGGCCACCGTTCCGCCAGGTGTGGTGCCCGCCACGGCACCTGGGGGCGCCGGGGATGTCTTCCGTCCGGCCCTGCCGCAGGTTCCACGAAGTGGGGAACCCACTCCCGTCACCCCTCCAGCACCTCGGAGGAGGTCGTGCGCTCCGGCGAGGTCACCCGCTGCCGGGTGCCCGTACCGGGGGCCACCAGGATCGTGGCCGACGCGACCCTCGCCCAGGGCCGTGGCTACCGGCGACGCCGTCGCCTCAACCTCGTGACTGGCACGGTCGGGCTGCCGGCGGTGGAGCTGGCGGCGTTCCTCTGGCCAGCCTCCGCGACCCGGCCCCGTCCCGAAGCCGGGTGGGAGTGTGCGGTCGGAGCCGGCGGGGGCCAGTACCCGCCGCGGTTCCCCAACGGCCAAGGGGTGTCTCCTCCGACCGGGACGCGGGGGCGTTCTCCCCGGCGGGCAGGGGGGAGTGGGGGAGAGGGCGGCCCTTCGCGCCTTGGTCGTCCCCTGCCTGGTGCGGGACGGCGCGCAGCCGGGCGAGTGCCCGCGCGGTCTGGCTCCGTGACCGTGCCCCTGGAGGCCCAGAGGGCCGTGGCGGTCCGTTCTTCCGTCAGGTCCTCGGAGAAGCGGAGCACGATCACCGCCCGCTGTCGGGGCGGCAGCGTGGCCCGCGCGCGTGACCTCGTCGGGCCGGACCAGCTCGGGTTCTGGTCCATGTTCGCCCCCGTCGCCCCTGTCCTCCCACGGCGTCTCCCGGCCCCCCGTCGGGAGAGGTGGCGCCAGCGGTTGGCCGTGGCGTTGGCCAGCGTCGCCCGCGCGTGGGCCCCAGGGGAACCGGCGACGGACCGCCACCTCGGGTACGTCCGGGCGAGGACGTCCTGGAGCGGGTCCTCGGCAGCCGGGGGCGTCCCCGCCGGTGAGCAGGTACGCGGTGCGCGGCAGGGCGCGCGATCCGTGGACGACGAAGCCGTGGAACTCCCGGTCCTGCCGGTTCACCGGCGGCTCCCGTCTCCTGTCAGTGGGTACATCGGGTCAGGACACCGGGAGGGCGGCGGAGGTTGCCTGTCCCGTTGTCTAGACTGCACGCAACCAGCCGATGAAGGAGATGCGCGTGGCCGAGATGACCGTCGAACTCGTCGCTGTCGAGCGTCGCCTCTGGTCCGGGACGGCGACCTCCGTGGTGGCCGAGACGACCGAGGGGGAGATCGGCATCCTGCCCCGGCACGAGCCGCTGCTCGGTCAGCTCGTCGAGGGTGGTGTGTTCCGCGTGACCACCACCGACGGGGAGCGGATCAACGCGGCGGTGCACGGCGGGTTCCTGTCCGTGACCGGGGACCGGGTGAGCGTGCTCGCCGAGGACGCCCAGCTCTCCCACGAGATCGACATCGAGCAGGCGAAGCTCGAGGCGGAGAGCGAGGACTCGGTGATCCGGGCGAAAGCCCGGGGCAAGCTCCGAGCGGCCGGGCAGGCTGTCTGAGAAGCCGAGATACGGGCGGGCCGAGCCGTGTGGGTGATCGAGACCATCGGGGTGGGCCTGTTCGTGGCCGTGGTGGTCCTGGCAGTCCTGATCACCCGGCGGATCCGGCTGTTGCGCCGGATCGGTGGGGTCGACGTGGCCCTGCGGTCGCGCGTGGATGACACGCCCCGGGGCTGGCACCTGGGTGTCGGACACTACCGGGGCGGTGACTTCCGCTGGTACCGCGTGTTGAGCCTCCGCTCCGGGCCGGACCGGGTGTTGCGGCGGACCGGCCTGGAGATCGCCAGCCGCCGCTCCCCGACGGCGCCGGAGGCCTACGCCATGCCACCGGGTTCCACGGTCCTGCACTGCACCGGGGCCGAGGGGGACCTCGAGGTCGAGCTGGCGATGGGGCCGGATGCGTTGACCGGGTTCCTGTCGTGGTTGGAGTCGTCCCCTCCCGGCCGTTCGGTGCCCTGGGCGTCCTGAGCCCCGCACCGCCCGGTGTGCGTTACTCCCGTGGGATGTACCAGCGCGCCGCCGCCCGCCGTGTCGGAGTGGGTGCGGCCGCGTCGCTGGGACCGCGGTCGAGGAGCGCGCCGCCGTCCCTGGTCGGGTGCCGCGCCCCGAGCGATCTCGGTGACGTCACCCGTCCCGGCCTCCTCGCGAGGGCGCGTTCCGGCGGCCGGTGATCGCCTCCCGTACCGCCCTCGGCGCGGTCAGCTCGCGCCCCGCGCGTCGGGTTCCTCGGGGCGGGCGGTCGCGCGACCGCTGGCGGTGCCGGCCCGCCGTGCCGTGACCCGCCCACGGCGGGGGAGGAGTTCGGGCCCAGGGAGCCGATGCCGCCGCTCCTTCGCCGCTGTCCTCAGGCCTGGCCGCTGCCGGGCTTCCACAGCACGTCCCCGTCGGGGTTGCAGACCCGGGCGAGGATGAACAGGAGGTCGGACAACCGGTTCAGGTAGCGGGCGGTGAGGATGTTGCAGCGTTCCGGGTCGGTCTCCAGCAGCGCCCACACCGCCCGCTCGGCCCGGCGGGTCACCGTCCGGGCGGTGTGCAGCAGCGCGGCCGCCGGCGTCCCGCCGGGCAGGATGAACGAGTCGAGCTTGCCGAGCCGTGCGTTGAAGTCGTCGCACCACCCCTCCAGGCGGTCGACGGCGGCCTGGGTGACGCGCAGCGGCGGGTACCTGGGGTCGGGCACGATCGGGGTGCACAGGTCCGCTCCGACGTCGAAGAGGTCGTTCTGGATCGTGCGGAGCACCTCGGTGACGTCCTCGGGGGGAGCGCCGAGTGCCAGGGCGGTCCCGATCGCCGCGTTGGCCTCGTCGACGTCGGCGTAGGCCACGAGCCTCGGGTCCGTCTTGCGCACCTGGCTCGAGTCGCCGAGACGGCTCATGCCGTCGTCACCGGTCCTGGTGTAGATCCTGTTCAGGTGCACCGACATGTCGGGCAGCCTACGGAGGCGTCGCCCGTCTGGCCAGCGTCGCACGGTCGGACCCGCCACGTCCGGTGGCCGTCGCGGACGGCCGAGGAGTCGACCATTACGCTGGCTGGCCGTGAGTGAGCACTTCCGGGTTCGTGGTGGCGCGCGGTTGGTGGGAACCGTCGACGTGGTCGGCGCCAAGAACAGCGTCCTGAAACTGATGGCGGCCGCACTGCTGGCCGAGGGAACCACCACCATCACCAACTGCCCCGAGATCCTGGACGTCCCGTTGATGGGCGATGTCCTGCGGAATCTCGGGTGCGAGGTGACCATCGACGGCGGGACGGTGCGCATCACGACGCCCGCCCAGCCGGACCACCGTGCCGACTTCGCGTCGATGAGCAAGCTCCGCGCCTCGGTGTGCGTGCTGGGGCCGCTGGTGGGCCGGTGCCGCCGGGCCGTGGTCGCGTTGCCCGGTGGGGACGCGATCGGCTCGCGGCCGCTGGACATGCACCAGGCGGGGCTCCGGAAGCTGGGCGCGCGCAGCGAGATCGAACACGGGTGCGTTGTGGCCGAGGCGGAGGGGTTGCACGGCGCGCAGATCTGGCTGGACTTCCCCAGCGTGGGCGCCACGGAGAACATCCTGATGGCGGCCGTGTTGGCGGACGGCACCACGGTGATCGACAACGCGGCCCGGGAGCCCGAGATCATCGATCTCTGCGCGATGCTCCAGCAGATGGGGGCGAAGATCGAGGGGGCGGGCACGTCGACCCTCACCGTGCACGGCGTCACGGCGCTCCAGCCGACCCAGCACCGGGTGATCGGCGACCGCATCGTGGGCGCGACCTGGGCGCTTGCCGCCGGGGCCACGCGGGGGGACATCACCGTGCGCGGCGTCGACCCGCACCACCTGGACCTCGTGCTGGAGAAGCTGCGGATGGCCGGCGCGGAGGTCACCGTCGGGGACGAGGAGTTCCGGGTCGTCATGTCCGGACGGCCCTCGGCGGTGGACTTCGTGACGTTGCCCTACCCGGGGTTCGCCACCGACCTCCAGCCGTTCGCGGTGGTGCTGGCCGCGGTCGCCGACGGCACGTCGATGATCACCGAGAACGTCTTCGAGGCCCGGTTCCGCTTCATCGACGAGATGGTCCGGTTGGGGGCCGATGCCAGGACGGATGGCCACCACGCCGTGATCAGGGGCGTGGAGCGGTTGTCGAGCGCGCCGGTGTGGGCGTCCGACATCCGGGCGGGCGCCGGTCTCGTGCTGGCCGGGCTGTGCTCGGAGGGCGTCACGGAGGTGTGGGACGTGTTCCACATCGACCGGGGCTACCCGAGGTTCGTCGAGAACCTGCGTGGGCTCGGCGCGGACGTCGAGCGGGTGTCGGAGCCCCCGCAGCGCTGAGCGGCATTCTCCGGGGTCGGACCGGTGCCTCCGGTCCGGGCCCCGCCGGGAGCCGGGCGGGGCGTCTGGGCGCCGGTGAGGGCCGGCGTGGCGCCCCTCAGCCCGAGGGTCGCCCGGGCCGCGGCCTCCAGCACGCGCTCGGTCGGCGCGTGGCCCCACTTCTCACGTTCTCGCGGGCTCTGGTGATGCGGGTCAGGCGGTTCGTGGCGGAGTTGAACCGTTCTCGTGGGTGCGGGTGGGGACGTGCTTGGCCGGAGCGGACTTGGCCGGGCGAACTCCCGGTGCCGTGACGCTCCCAGGATGACCGGAACGAGCACCCCGGCGGCGACCGCGGTCGCGCCGACGGTCCTGGCGGGCCCGGGGCGGGCGAGGCCTCGGGCCCGACCATCCCGGGGCGGTGGCGCGGGGCGAGGCCCCGTGTGTCGAGGTGCGCTCGGTCGGCGGCGACCGGCTGGGTCGGTGGGCGTTCGGTCCCGGCGGTGCGCGGGCAGCTCGCACGGCGTGGCCCACGCTGCTCCCGGGAGTCTCCGCCCAGGCCCGGCCCGTCGTCGTTCGACGGTCGCTCCACCCCCTCGCCGCGTCGCCCGTCGGTTCGGCATGCGTTGGTGCCCGGTCCAGTGATCCTCCGGGTTCGGCGGGCGTCCCGAGGCCCACGGCCGTGTCCGGGTGCCGGTGGCGGACGGTCACGTGCTCGTGCGGTGGCCGCCGCCGTTGACCGGGCCGTGGCGAGGTGACGGCGCTCGAGCCCTCGGCGCGTTGGACACGGCCCCGGGCGCTGTCCTCACGTGCCCGGGCGGCTGGCGGACCCGATCCGCGAGGCATCCGCCATCCGCCATCCCCCGAGGCACCAACCGACCAGGCGCGTCGATCGACGCGAGACGACCGCCCTCGGAGAGCCCGGCGGTACCTCTCGGCGGGCCCGTGGCCTCGCCCCGGGAGTGGGATGTCGTGTCCGCTCCCGCCGTCGGGCGGGAGCGCCTGGGGGAGCGGGACGCACCCGACGCGAGTACCCATCCGCGCGGCGTTCCACACGTATTCTTCCCGCATGCATTGCCGGATCGTTTCCTGATCGCGTCCGGTCTGTTTCCCTGGCGGGGAACGCGGCGCCGCTCACGAAACGTGGTCGTTCTCCTTCGGTGCGCAGTCCTCGCGTGCGCGGCCGATCGTAATCAAAACGAGACCCATATAGCACAACGTTCGCACGATGTCAGCCGAATGGGTGAATCTGCTGGTAACGCAGAGTTTTTCCCGTGGCGATCTTTGTCGCTCGCGGGGTGAATCGTGAATCTCGTTCCGATAACGTCGCCTGACCGTGTGAACGGTCGTCTTTGACCGGGGGGATGACGCGGCCTAGGTTCGGAGCGCCGGGTCACCCGGGTAATCGGGAACCCGGCGTCACCTGTTACCAAGTAGGGAGCGGCCCGCTGTGTCTGCTGCGAACGTCAACCGACGAAACTTCCTCCGGGGTGCGGCAGGCGGATTGCTGGTGGTCGGACTCGGCACGGGACTCGCGACCGGTTGCAGTCGAGTGGATCTCGAGGCCACCACGGAGGGCGGGAGCCTGCTCGACGAGCTCCGGAGCCGAGGCAACGTCCGCATGGGATTCGCCAACGAGCGGCCCTTCGCCTACATCGACAGCGAGGGGAACCTCACCGGCCAGGCCTCCGAGGTCGGGAAGACCATCTTCCGCCGGCTCGGGGTCGAGGAGTTCGTCCCGAAGCTCGCCGACTTCAGCTCGCTGATCCCCGGTCTCAACGCGGGCCTGTTCGACGTGATCGCCGCCGGCATGTACATCACCCCGGCGCGCTGCGAGCAGATCCGCTTCACGAACCCGGACTACAACGCCCCCTACAACCTGCTGCTGCCCGAGGGAAATCCCAAGGGGCTGGGCACGGTCGAGGACTTCGTGCGGCGCGACGACGCGGTGATCGGGGTCATCGTCGGCGGCGTCGAGCAGGGCATCGCCCGGGACATCGGGGTGCCGGACAGCCGCATCGTGGTGTTCCCGGACCAGCCCTCCGGTTTCGACGGCGTCCTGGCGGGTCGAGCGGACGCCTTCCTGCTCACCGGCCTCTCGCTGCGCTCTGCGCTGGAGGCCCGCCCCGGCACCCCGCTGGAACTCGGGCCTCCGTTCGTCGCCGTCGTCGACGGGGTGGAGCAGCACGGCGCCGGCGCTTTCGGCTTCCGGCAGGACCAGGGGAACATCGTCAACGACTTCAACCGCGAACTCGCCGACATGAAGAGCTCGGGAGAACTGCTGGAAATCGTCGAGCCGTTCGGTTTCACCGAGGCAGAGATGACTGATCTGACCGCCGACGAACTGTGCAGCGCGCCGGTGTCCTGACGAGAAGGAGTTCGCGCAGATGTCCGCGGGTCTCTGGAACTACATGTTCGAAGGGTTGCTTGTCACCCTTCAGCTCACGATATTCGGGGCGATACTGGGACTGGTGTTCGCCTTCGCGGCCGGGTTGGCCCGGCTCAGCGGGAACGAACTGTTGCGGGGAATGGGATTCGCCTACACCGAGGCTTTCCGGGGGCTCTCGGCACTGGTGGTGCTGTTCTGGTTGATCTTCGTGCTCCCGACGGTCTTCGGGGTCCAGTTGGCGCCGCTGTTCGCCGGTGTCCTCGCGCTCTCGCTCAACATCGGTGCCTACGGCGCCGAGGTGGTGCGCGGGGCGGTGCGGGCGGTACCGCAGGGGCAGATCGAGGCGGCGATCGCGCTCAACTTCACGCCGTGGCAGCGGATGCGCAAGGTCATCCTCCCGCAGGCGGTCGTGGCGATGATCCCCTCCTTCAGCAACAACCTCATCGAGCTGCTCAAGGCCACCGCGCTGGTCTCGGTCGTCTTCCTGTCCGACCTCACCTTCGGTGCGCAGCTGGTGCGGGCCTCCACCGGTAACACCGCTGGCACCTTCGGTCTGCTCCTGGTCGCCTACGGCCTGATCGCCCTGGTCTTCACCACGCTCATGCGGCTCCTCGAACGGCGTGCCGCCGCCTCGCTTGGCCGGACCGTGCCGCCGGGCATGATCGCCCGCATCTTCCGCAGGACGGAGGCCTCCGCATGAACTGGGACTGGCAGATCTTCTGGGACTCCTTCCCCCGGCTGCTCGACGGGCTGGTCATCGCGCTCCAGGCGACCGTCGTCGGCTACCTGATCGCACTGGTGCTCGGCCTGGTCTTCGCCCTGCTGCGGCGCAGCCGGCTGGTCTGGGTCTCCGCTCCGGTGGGGCTGGTCGTGGAGTTCATCCGGTCCACGCCGCTGCTCGTGCAGCTGTTCTTCCTCTTCTACGTGCTGCCGCAGTTCGACGTGCACCTCTCCACCCTGATGACCGGTGCCATCGGACTGGGCGTGCACTACGCCACCTACATCTCGGAGGTCTACCGGGCTGGCATCGAGGGGGTGCCCCAGGGGCAGTGGGAGGCGGCGAAGGCGCTGAACCTGCCGGCTCGCCGCACCTGGACGAGCGTGATCCTGCCGCAGGCGATCCCGCGTTCGGCGCCGGCGCTGGGCAACTACGTGATCGCGATGTTCAAGGACACCCCGCAGCTCATCGTCATCACGCTCCCGGAGATGCTGACCACCGCCCAGGGCATCGGGTCGGAGACCTTCCGCTACCCGGAACCCATCACCGTCGCCGGCATCCTCTACCTGGCGACCGCCCTGGTGATGTCGTGGATCGCCCGCATCTTCGAGCGCCGTTTCGGCACCGTCCGCGCGGCCTGATCCGCCGCCAGCCCCACCCCACCGTTCTTCGTGAGACCGAGAGGATTCGACATGACCGAGCCCAGCGCCGCGGCGGCCGGCTCGCCGGGGGAGAAAGCGACCACCGACGACGGGTTCATCGTCTTCGACCAGATCAGCAAGCGCTTCGGGAAGAACGTCGTCCTCGACGACCTGTCGTTCTCGGTCGGGTCCGGGGAGCGGGTGACGCTGATCGGGCCGAGCGGTTCGGGGAAGACCACCATCCTTCGGATGCTCATGACGCTGACCAAGCCAGACTCCGGCACCATCAGGGTGGGGGAGGACTACCTCTACCACGAGGAGCGGAACGGCGAGCTGGTCAAGGCCGGGGAGCAGCACGTCCGCAAGGTCCGAGGTCGGATCACGATGGTGTTCCAGCAGTACAACCTGTTCCCGAACATGCGGGTCCTGCGCAACGTCACCGAGGCCCCGGTGCACGTCCTCGGCCGCTCGCAGGACGAGGCGGAGGAGCGGGCGAAGGAACTGCTCGACATGGTGGGGCTCGGTGACAAGCTCCGGGCGTACCCGTCGCAGCTCTCCGGTGGTCAGCAGCAGCGGGTAGCGATCGCCAGGGCGCTGGCCATGGACCCGGACATCCTGCTGCTCGACGAGGTCACCTCGGCGCTGGACCCCGAGCTGGCCGCCGAGGTGCTCGACGTGCTGCGCGACATCGCGAAGAGCAGTGACATCACCATGCTCTGCGTCACCCACGCGATGAAGTTCGCCCGGGACGTCTCCCACCGGGTGCTCATGTTCGACCAGGGGAAGATCATCGAGGCGGCTCCGCCGGCCGAGATCTTCGACGACCCCAAGCAGGAGCGCACCAGGACCTTCCTGGAGTCCGTGCTCGACGAGACCTGAACGGGTGCGGGCGTCGGTCAGTCAGCGACGCCGACGCCCGCCCGGTGCAGCAGGAGCAGGGAGTACGCGGCGATGGACTGGGCGTCGGTGATCTCGCCGGTGGCCACCATCTCCCGGAACCGCTCGTGGGTGAACCAGGCGGCACGCATGTCCTGCTCCTCGTGTTCCCGCTGGTGCACGCCGATGGTGAGTTCGGTGGCCAGGAAGACCGCGCCGCGCTGGCTGCTCAGCCCCGGCGCGAGGTCGAGCGTGCCGAGTTCGGTCAGCCGACCCGCCCGCAGGCCGGTCTCCTCGCGGAGTTCGCGTTCGGCCAGTTCCCTCGGCGGGAGTTCCAGTTGGTCCGGGGCGGTGCCCTGCGGGAACTCCCAGCACCGCCGACCCAGTGGGTAGCGGAACTGCTCCACGAGGAACAACCGTTCCCCGTCCTCCGGGATCACCAGCGCGAACGGTGGCTTGTCGATGACCCCGTAGATCCCGACCGAACCGTCTTGGCGCCGGATGGTGTCCTCTCGGATGCTCATCCACGGGTTCGCGTACACCTGGCGGCTGTCGAGCGTGTCCACGGCCGATGATCCTGCCTCCTGGCGAGGAGGGTGCCAAGTCCGGGGGTGGTGCTTCCGCGACCCACGAACCCCGCTCCGCTGTGGAGACCGTGCTCCGGTTGGAGCAGTCCCCGCCACCACTCGTGAACGGTTCCTTGGCCGAACGGGTGAGACCCCTCATTCGAAGGGGTACAGCCCCGCCCGACGAACGCGAAGGCATTCCGCAACCAGCCGGTCGAATGTCAATCTTTCCCTTACGAATAGTCGGTCCTGTTGGAAATTTCCTGACGGATCGACGGGGAGGAGTGGCAATGAACGACTCATGGTCCAGGGCGGTGGCGTTCCTGGGGGCGGTGGCGCTCGTCGCGGCCCTGCCAGGAACGGCACTCGCGACGGAAGGCCCACGCGGGGACGTGCTGGGCACCGAGAACCCCGACGCGGTGCCCGGCCGGTACATCGTGGTCCTGGACGACACGGTCTCCGCCCAGGACGTCGTGGGAACCGCCGGTGATCTGGCCGCCAAGTTCGGCGGCTCCGTGGAGATGACCTACCGGACGGCGCTGCGCGGGTTCGCCGTCAGCCTGGACGACGCCGAGGCGCCGCTGCTGGCCGCCGAACCCGGTGTCGCGCTCGTCGAGCAGGACCAGCGGGTTCGGCTCACCGATGTCCAGGAGGGCCCCACCTGGGGCCTGGACCGCATCGACCAGCGGGAACTCCCCCTCGACGAGGCCTACGAGTACCAGTCGACCGCGGAGGGGGTGTCCGTCTACGTCCTCGACACCGGCATCAACCACGGGCACGTCGACTTCGGTGGCCGAGCCCAACTCGGGTTCGACGCGGTCGACGACGGCCAGGAGGGCGAGGACTGCAACGGCCACGGCACCCACGTCGCGGGAACCATCGGCGGCGAGGAGTACGGGGTGGCCAAGGGCGTCGACCTCTACTCGGTGCGCGTGCTCGGATGCGACGGCTCCGGCACGAGCTCCGGCGTGATCGCGGGCATCGACTGGGTCACCGAGAACGCCGAGACGCCCGCCGTGGCCAACATGAGCCTGGGTAGCGCCGGGGCCACCGCCATCGACGAGGCCGTCGCCAACTCCGTGGCCGCCGGCGTCACCTACGTCGTGGCCGGGGGCAACTCCAACACCGACGCCTGCGGGACCTCACCGGCCCGGGTCGAGGAAGCCGTGACGGTCGGGGCCACCGACGCCGAGGACGGCCGCGCCTACTTCTCCAACTGGGGGGAGTGCCTCGACCTGTTCGCCCCCGGCGTCGACATCACCTCGGCCTGGATCGACGGGGAGGACGCCACCAACACCATCAGCGGGACGTCGATGGCCTCACCCCACGTCGCGGGCGCCGCCGCCCTCCTCCTGGCCGAGAGCCCCGAGGCCACTCCCGAGGAGATCGCGGCGGCCCTCACCGACGCCGCGACGCCGGACGTGGTCGAGGACCCGCAGGCGGGTTCGCCCAACCTCCTCCTCTACACCGGGCAGTGACGGCGAGCCGGCCGGCGGGGCGCGCGCGACGGCGTCGACGGGGCATCTAGGCTGTGCCGGGTGCGTCTCGTGATCGCTCAGTGCCAGGTGGACTACGTCGGCCGGCTCACCGCCCATCTGCCGAAGGCCACCAGGCTCCTGCTGATCAAGGCGGACGGGTCCGTGTCGGTCCACTCCGACGACCGCGCGTACAAACCGCTGAACTGGATGAGCCCGCCCTGCTGGCTGATCGAGGACCCCGACGTGTGGACCGTGCAGAACAAGGCCGGCGAGAAGCTCGTCATCACCATCAGCGAGGTCCTGCACGACAGCAAGCACGAGCTGGGCCCGGAGCCGGGCCTGGTCAAGGACGGTGTCGAGGCGCACCTCCAGGAGCTGCTCGCCGAGCACGTCACCACCCTCGGGGAGGGCTGGTCGCTGGTGCGCCGCGAGTACCCGACGGCCATCGGCCCGGTCGACCTGCTCTGCCGCGACGACGCGGGGGCCACGGTCGCCGTGGAGATCAAGCGTCGCGGTGAGATCGACGGGGTCGAACAGCTGACCCGGTACCTGGACCTGCTCAACCGGGATCCCCTGCTGGCGCCGGTGCGGGGTGTCTTCGCCGCGCAGATCATCAGGCCCCAGGCGCGGGTGCTGGCCGAGGACCGGGGCATCCGCTGCGTCACCCTCGACTACGACGCCCTGCGGGGCATCGAACCGGACGAGTTCCGCCTCTTCTGAGCGCGGGGCGTCGGGAACACGGGCGTCCGCATCGGCCCTAGCCTGGGGGGATGCCCGTCCAACCGGAGCCAGGCCACGCCCCCGCGCACCCGGTGCGCGGGCTGCTCGTCTTCGTCGCGGCCGTCGCGGCGACCGCCGTGGTCGGCTCGCTCGCCTCAAGATCCGCGGCCGAGGACTACGCGGCGCTCGAACTGCCGTCCTGGGCCCCGCCCTCCTGGCTCTTCGGGCCCGTGTGGACGGCGCTCTACGTGTTGATCGCCGTCTCGGGCTGGCTGGTGTGGCGGCGGCACGGCATCACCGGAGCCCGTACCGCGCTCGGGTTGTACGGCGCCCAGCTCGTGTTGAACGCCGCGTGGACGCCGCTGTTCTTCGCCGCCGGACGTTACGGCCTCGCGTTGGTCGACATCGTGGTGCTGTTCCTCGTCGTCGCCGTCCTCGTGGGCCTGTTCGCCCGGCTCCACCGCACGGCGGCTGTGCTGCTGGTGCCCTACCTGCTCTGGGTGGGGTTCGCGGCCCTGCTGAACGCCGCGGTCTGGTCGCTCAACACGTGAGCGCCGCTGACCCGTTCGCGACCGCCGAACCAGGTCGGGACCAGTGGGAACGGTGGACACGGACGGCCTGACGCGCGCCTCCCCGCCCCTCGTGGGTGACGAGCTGTGGGGTTCCACGCCCTGTCCCGCCGTGCTGCTCGGGCGCGACGGCACCCCGCGGGCCCTCAACGGCTTCCCCGCCGCCGACGGGGGTGCCCGGTTCGACCAGGGCAACCGGCGTGGTTGGTCGACGCGCACTCCCGTTTCCTCACCGCTGATCACCCACCCGCACCGGGAGGGCCCCGACGTCGTGGCGCTCTCCCGCTCGATCGCCACCCGCCTCCCCACCGGGCACGCGACCGTCACCGCCTGCCATGCCGACGGAAGGCCGTCATCGTCGGCGGAGCCCCCTGCGGCGCGGACGGCCGTTACGCCGAACCGCTCGGAGCGCACGCCTGGGCCCGGGACGCCCGCGAGGCGGCCGACCTCCTCGCGGCGCGGCGGCCACCACCGCCGACCTCCCCCGCCACCCCGTCGACGACCTCCCGCGCCTGGTGGCGCGGGAGTGCACGATGGTCGCGCGGCGTGCCACGGGTCTCGTCCGGACCACCTGCGCGCGGCTGGAGGATCTGTTCCCGGCCGTCACCGAGCACACCGAACGGCAGCGCCAGCACACCGCCGAGGACGTGGGTCCACATCATCGGCTTCCTGGTGACCGCGCCCTACCTCGGCGATGACGAGCTCTTCCACGGTTTCCTCGACTGGGCGTCGGACGTGCTCGCCGCGCGCGACGTCCCCCTCACGTTCCTGGTGACGACCCTCGACCCGCTTGCCACCGAACTCCGGGAGCCCCCCGCGCGGCGGCCATCCCCAGCGGCGGTGGATCCAGGTGGGACGGCGGACGAGCCCGAGCCGGTGAACCGACGGGCCGCCCTCACCGCCTCCCCGGCCGCCCGTGCGCCCCCGTCCGGGCGGGGGCTGGAACGGGCCGAGAGGTCTCGCCCGCCGGCGCGGTCCTCGACGGGCTGGCCGCGCGCGGGGACCCGCGCGGACGCGCACCCAGCGGAGTCCTCCACTTCCCGTACGGGACCGAACGCGCTCCCCGCGCGAGCCGGGGGACCACGGTTGGCCGTAGTGGACCCACCGGCACCGACGACCGGCTAGCGTGCGGACGTGCCTGTGCGTCGAACCGGTCCCGCCTCCTCGTTCCTGGGAGCGGCCGTGCTCATGTCCCTGGTGGCGGCCGGCTGCGGAGCGGCACCCGACCTGACCAAGACCGTCTCGGCCAGGAGCACGGTCCCGATGGAACCCGCCCCGGTCGATCCGGGGGTCGCGGCGGAGTGGACCGGACCACAGGACCCGGCGTTGACCCTGGACGCCCAACGGAGGGTCGATCCGTGCGCGTTGGTCGACCCCGCGGCCCTCGCCCCGTTGGCCGACGACCTGACCCTGTCCAACTCCGGCTGGGACCGCTGCTACGGGTACAAGCTCCTGGAGGAACGTTCCCTGAACGTGTCCCTCCAGCTCGGGGACAACGCGCTCCTCTTCGCGCAGGAGGCTGCCGAGGACATCGCCGGCCTCCCCACCTACCTGCAGTCGATGAGCAGCGGGTCCGGCGGGAACTGCACGGTGCGGCTGCTCACCAGCGAGGGCGAACACCCCCGCGCGCTGACCGTGCTGGTCGACGGCCCCGGCGAGGATCTGTGCGACCAGGGCGGCGAACTGGCCCGCGTGGCGGTCGAACGACTCCGCGAGGGTCCCCCGCTGTTGGACACCCCGGACGGCACCCTGCTGGAACGGGACCCCTGCGCCCTGCTGGCCCCGGACGTGGTGGAGGACGTCCTGGGACCCGATCAGGAGTCGCGGCCGGACGGCCTGTACCGGTGCCGCTGGGGAGCCCCGGCGGGCCCGTCCCTCCTCGTCGAGTTCGCGCAGGGGTCGGACCCCGCCGACGACGACGCCACCGAGGAGGTGGAGGTGGCCGGCGCGGTCGCCTACCGCGAACGGTCCGAGATCGTCTACCCCCAGTGCGAGATCAGCTGGTTGCACCGGACCACCGGCGGCGGCGCGTACGAGTCCGAGATCGTCCGGGTGGTGATGGACGACGTCCTGCGGGACGGGGCCGACGTCTGCGCCGGCGCGCTCGCGGCGGCCCAGGAGGTCAGGCCAGGGCTGCCGCCCTCGGCCTGACTCACGGGGTGTTCCCCGCCCACCCCGCCCATCACCCGTTCGTCGGATCTTCACCACGGCCCCACGCCAACGGGTGCGCAATGGGGGGTGTCCGGAAGATGATCTGTCACGACCGCGACGTGTCCGGCGCGCGAACTGGGCTGACGGCCCGCGACGCTCCCCGGTCCCTGGGAGGATGCACCATGCCGAACCCCGTGCCAGGCCAGGACAACAGCGTGGCGGGGGTGTCCGGGGGCGGCTGCGGGACGGTCACCGGCGAGTCGGTGACGGGGCCGGGAGCGCGGCGCTTCACCTCCGTCGACCCCCGCACCGGGGAGACCGTCGGCCACTACCCGCTGCGGACACCCGAGGAGGTCGAGGACACCGTTGCCTCGGCGCGCGCCGCCGGCGAGTGGTGGTCCGGGCTGGGGTTCGGCGGCCGTGCCGCCCGGCTCGCCGCCTGGCGCCGCCACCTCGTCCGCCACTTCGACGAGCTGGCGCACCTCGTCTGCGCCGAGACCGGGAAGCCGGTCGACGACGCCCGGGTCGAGGTGGCGATGGCCGTCGAACACCTCAGCTGGGCGGCTCGGCACGCGGAGCGGGTGCTGGGGCGCCGGCGGGTGCCGTCCGGGTGGCTGATGAACAACCAGGTCTCCACGGTCGAGTACCTCCCGCTCGGCGTCGTCGGCGTCATCGGGCCCTGGAACTTCCCCGTGCTCACCCCGATGGGCAGCATCGCCTACGCGCTCGCCGCCGGGAACACGGTCGTGTTCAAACCCAGCGAGCTCACGCCCGGGGTGGGGCGGTGGCTGGCGGCCTCACTCGCCGAGAGCGTGCCGGAGCGCGAACTGCTCCACACCGTCACCGGGGCTGGCGACACCGGCGCGGCGCTGTGCGCCTCCGGGGTGGACAAGATCTCCTTCACGGGCTCGGCGAGCACGGGCCGGGCCGTCCTCCACGCCTGCGCCGACAGCCTCACACCCGTCGTGCTCGAATGCGGGGGGAAGGACGCCCTCATCGTCGGGGAGGGCGCTGACCTGGGACGCGCCGCCGACGCCGCCGTGTGGGGCGGGCTGTCCAACGCCGGCCAGATCTGCGTGTCGGTGGAACGGATCTACGTGGTGGAGGCCGTCGCGGAGGAGTTCCTCCGACTGCTCGTCGAACGGGTGGCCCGGGTGCGACCCGGCGGTGAACCCCACGCCGACTACGGGCCGATGACCGACCCGGCCCAGGTCGAGGTCGTGCGCCGCCAGCTCGCCGAGGCGCTGGAGCGGGGAGGCAGGGCGCTGGTCGGCGGCGTGGAGTCCGTACGGCCGCCGTACGTCGAGCCGGTGGTGCTGGTCGACGTGCCGGAGGAGGCGCTGGTCAGTTCGGAGGAGACCTTCGGGCCGGTCCTCGTCGTCCACCGCGTTCCCGATCTCGACACCGCCGTCGCCCGGGCCAACTCCGGACGCCACGCGCTGGGAGCGGCCGTCTTCGCCGGTCCGGCCGGAGCGGACCTCGCGCCCCGGCTGCGAGCGGGCATGGTGGCGGTGGACGGCGTCCTCACCTTCGCCGCCGTTCCAGCTCTCCCCTTCGGGGGTTCCGGCGAGTCGGGTTTCGGCCGGGTGCACGGGGAGGACGGCCTCCGCGGTTTCGCCAGGGCGCAGTCGGTGGTGCGGCGGCGGTTCCGCCCCCTGCTGAACCCGATGACCTTCACGGGGCGGACCAGGGCCGTGCGGCGGCTGGGCCGGCTCCTGCGCCTGCGCTACCGGCGGTGACCCCTGGCGGCGCCGTCGTCCGGTGTCCGCATCCGCCCCGGCCGTCCACCCGACCCGACACCTCTGGCACCGGTAGGGTCACCGTGGTGACGGCCGTCACCCGGTCAGGGGGCGGGCGTGGGGCCTGCCCGGACGAGCCGGGCGGGTCGACAGGGAGGTTCGACGCGTGAAGAAGATCCTGAACGATCCCTCGACCGTGGTGACCGACGCGCTCCGAGGTCTGGCCCTGGCTCATCCCGAGCTGCTCAGGGTGAGCACCGACCCCGCCGTGGTCACCCGGGTGGAGCCGACCCCGCCGGGCGCCGTCGCGGTCGTGTCCGGAGGCGGCTCGGGGCACGAACCGCTGCACTCCGGGTTCGTCGGCCCGGGCATGTTGGCGGCCGCCTGCCCCGGCCCGGTGTTCACCTCACCCACCCCCGACCAGGTGGTCGCCGCGGTGCGGGAGGTGGAGGCGGGCGGGGGCGCGCTGCTCGTCGTGAAGAACTACACGGGCGACGTGCTCAACTTCGAGACGGCCGCCGAGCTGCTCGAGGCCGAGGGCGTCGAGGTGCGGACGGTGGTGGTCGACGACGACGTGGCCGTCACGGACTCCTCCTTCACCGCGGGGCGGCGGGGAGTGGGGGGAACCGTCCTCGTCGAGAAGATCGTCGGCGCGGCCGCCGCCCGGGGGGACTCCCTCGACCGGTGCGCCGAGATCGCGGGCCGGGTGAACTCCCAGGTGCGGTCGATGGGGCTGGCGCTGTCGCCCTGCGTCGTGCCCCACGTCGGCCGGCCCAGTTTCGAGTTGGGCGAGGACGAGATCGAGATCGGGATCGGCATCCACGGTGAACCGGGGCGGGAGCGCATCCCGCTCGAACCCGCGGACGGCCTGGTCCGCCGGCTCCTGGAGCCCGTGCTCGACGACCTGCCGTTCGCCTCGGGGGACGAGGTCCTGCTGTTCACCAACTCGATGGGCGGAACTCCCCCGCTGGAGCTGTACCTGGCCCACGGGATCGCCGAACGCCTGCTCGACGAACGGGGGATCAGGGTGCGCCGCAGCCTGGTCGGCCCCTACGTGACCAGCCTTGAGATGCGGGGCATCAGCGTGAGCGTGCTCCGGTTGGACGACGAACTGACCGCGCTGTGGGACGCCCCCGTGCGCACCACCGCGCTGAACTGGGGGCCCTGATGGGGTGCGGGGTGGACGAGGTGGTGGCGGCCTTCCACCGGGTCGCCGAGGTGATCACCGCGCACCGCGACGAACTGGTCGACCTCGACCGGGCGATCGGGGACGGTGATCACGGCGAGAACCTCACCCGAGGCTTCACCGCGGTCCGCGCGAGCTTGGACGAGGGTGAGCACGGCAGTCCCGCCGAGGTGCTCAAACTGGTGGCCAGCACCCTGATCTCCACGGTCGGTGGCGCCGCCGGCCCCCTCTACGGCACGGCCCTGCTCCGAGCCGCCAAGGCGGTGCCCGACCGGGTGGAACTCGGCCCCGAGGACGTCGCCGCCGCGCTCGCCGCCGCCCTGGAGGGCGTCGTCGCCAGGGGACGCGCGGAGGCGGGCGACAAGACCATGGTGGACGCGCTGGTCCCGGCGGTCGCGGCGGCGGAACGGGCGGTCGGCGACGGCGGGGACACCCGAGCCGTGCTGGCCGCCGCCTCCGCCGCGGCCGAGACCGGCGCGCGGGAGACCGCCCCCCTCGTCGCCAGGAAGGGACGGGCGTCCTACCTGGGAGAACGCAGCGCCGGTCATCTCGACCCCGGTGCGCGCTCGACCGCCCTGGTGCTGGGCGCGTTCGCCTCGCCCGGCCCCAGCCCCCGCCGAACCCCGGGGAAGGAGTGCGAGGGATGAGAGTGGCGGTGGTCCTCGTGTCCCACAGCCGGGCACTGGCGGAGGGACTGGCCGAACTCGCCGGCCAGATGGCACCGGACGTGCGGCTGGAGGCCGTGGGCGGGCTGCCGGGAGGAGGCCTGGGCACCGACTTCGACGCGGTCTCCACGGCCGTCGCGGACGCCGACCAGGGGGCCGGCCTCGTCGTGCTCTACGACCTGGGCAGCGCCCGGATGACCGCCGAGCTGGCGGCGGAGAGCGTGGGCGATCCAGACCGGGTCCTGCTCGTCGACGCGCCCTTCGTGGAGGGCGCCGTTGCCGCCGCCGTGGCCGCCCAGAACGGCGGCGAACTCGCCACGGTCGGCGCGGCGGCGGTGGCGGCGGCACCCGGCCCGGAAGCGCGGGGACCGGCCCTCACCGGGCCGGCGGCCGAAGGGGCGGTCGAGACCGCTGAGGTCCGGGCCGAAACGTTCGTTCTGCGCAACGAGGTCGGGCTCCACGCGCGGCCCGCCGCGCTGCTCACCAGGAGCATCGCCGGCCTGGACGCGGACGTGCGGGTGCGCTTCGGTGACGGGGAGGTGGACGCCGCCAGCGTGCTGGCCCTGATGGGACTCGGCGCCGGCCGGGGGGACACCGTGACCGTCTCGGCCACCGGACCGGACGCCGAGACCGCGCTGAGGCGGGTGACGGACCTGGTCGAGCGGAACTTCGACGAGTGAACCGCGCCGACCCGCCGAGGGAGTCGACGCGAGGTCATCCGAGGGGGAACCGTCCGACGCACGCCTACGCGCCGGGCCGGGAGCAGGTCGCTCAGCCGAGGTCAGCCGCAGCATCCCCCGCCGCAGCAGCCTCCCCCGGCCGGCGTCGCAGCGGCGGCCCCGGCCGGCGCTGCGCCGCCCCCTCGGGCCAGGGCCACCGTCGAGAGGAGTTTCACGGTGTCGTCGTGACCCACCGGGCAGCGAGCCGGGTCGGAGGCGGCGCTCATCGGCCGCTGGACCTCGAAGGTCGTGGCGCACTCACGGCAGCGGAACTCGTAGCTGGGCACGCCGCCATCATCGCAGAACGGAGCCGGTCGAGGCTCCTGCCGGCGTCCCCGCCCCTCAGCCGGTCACGGTGGCCGAGGACTCGGTGCGGGCGCCGGGGCGACTACCGTGGTCGTCCGTGCCGCGCCGCAACCGATCCCCGAAGTCCGCCGTCCGAGGTCGGGCCACCGCCGCGCGCCCGTTGTCGGCGGGGGTGGGGTCCGCCCAGCGGGTCTCCGGGCCCGACGGTGACTGGATGGTGCGCACCGTTCCCGGTTCCCAGGCGGTGAAGACCTACCGGTGCCCGGGCTGCGACCACGAGATCCGCGCCGGCATCCCCCACGTGGTGGCCTGGCCCGCCGACGAGTACGGCAGCGCCGAGGAACGTCGGCACTGGCACAACGGGTGCTGGCAGGCGCGCGGCAGGCGGGGCCCGACCCGGCGGTGGTGGTAGGGAACGGGTGTTCGTGACCCGTGTCCCGGTGGCCCGGATCACCCCGGCCACCGCGGCCGGTGATGGCACGATCGAGTGTTGATGAGTACACAGATCCGGGCGGGCACGGTACTGCCCGCACGCCGGGAGCCGCTCACCCTGCACACCGCCGACGACCTGCGCCTGGTCGGGGAGCTCGCGATGCCCGAGCGGAGGGCCCCGGTGGCGACGCTGGTCTGCCTGCACCCGCTGCCCACCCACGGCGGGATGATGGATTCCCACGTCTACCGCAAGGCCGCCTGGCGGTTGCCCGCGCTCGCCGACATCGCGGTGCTGCGGTTCAACACGAGGGGAACGGAGAGCGCGGCGGGGCGGAGCGAGGGCGAGTTCTCCCACGGGGACGCCGAGCGGCACGACGTGGTGGCGGCCCTGGAGTACGCCGAGTTCGAGGACCTGCCCAACGTCTGGTTGCTGGGCTGGTCCTTCGGTACCGACCTCGCGCTCATGCACGGCTGCGACCCGCTGGTGCGGGGTGCGATCCTGCTGTCCCCGCCCCTCCGGTACAGCCGCGAGGAGCACCTGCGGGTGTGGGCCGAGTCGGGCAAGCCGGTGCACGCGCTCGTGCCCGAGTTCGACGACTACCTGCGCCCGCCCGCCGCCCACGAGCGCTTCCAGGCGATCCCCGGGGCCAGGGTGGTGCCCTTCGAGGGAGCCAAGCACCTCTGGGTCGGTCGCGCCGACGACGTCCTCGACGAAATCGTCTCCATCGTGGCCCCGGACGTGCCGACCCCACTGCCCCGCAGCTGGGACGGGCCGTACGAGACCCACCAGTTCACCGTCCACCAGTCCTGACCCGCCCGTCGGATCGGCCGCTCCGGTCGCTGCGTCCGCGTCGCCGGGGGGAGGATGGCCGGCGTACCGACGGAAGGGACCGAGGATGACACCGCCCCTGGTGCTGCTGCACGCCTTCCCCGTGGACGCTCGGATGTGGGGCGGCGTCCGCCCGCTGCTCGGGCCCGGCCGGCGGGTGTTCGCCCCCGACCAGCGGGGACTGGGCGGTCGCCCCCTGACCCGGGACGGCGACGTGCCCCAGCCCGATCTCGACGTCGTCGCCGACGACGTCCTCGCCGAGCTGGATGCCCAGGGGGTCAGGCGCGTCGTGGTGGGTGGCTGTTCGATGGGCGGTTACGTGGCGATGGCGCTGCTGCGGCGTGCCCCGGGGCGGGTCGCCGGTCTGGTGCTGGTGGGCACGCGGGCCGGCGCCGACGGTCCCGAACAGCGCGCCAACCGGCTGCGGGTGGCGGACCGGCTCGAACGCGAGGGCGCCACCGGCTGGTCGGCCGAGTCGGCCGTGGAGGGACTGCTCGGGCCGACCACGCGGGCGTCCCGGCCGGAGGTGGTCCGCGCGGTCCGGGGTTGGGCGCGCGAGCAGTCGCCGGCCGGCGTGGCGTGGGCGCAGCGGGCCATGGCGTCTCGGCGGGACTCGCGCGCGCTGCTGGCCGCCGCCACGGTGCCCGTGCTCGTCGTGGCGGGCCAGGAGGACGGCGTGGTCCCCGTCGGTGAGCACCGCGCCCTGGCGGGAGACATCGCGGGCTCCGCGCTGCGGGTGGTGCCGGGAGCCGGGCACCTCGCCCCCGTCGAGGACCCGGTCGGTTTCGCCGGATGCCTTGTCCCGTGGCTCGACGAGGTGGCGTCGGCGGGGGAGTGAGCCGTTCCTCCGACCAGGGAAGTCCCACCCGCCTCGGGTGGTGTGCTCGTCGACGGCCCCCGGTGGTGGTCGCCGCCGCTGGGAGGTGGGAACGCACGGAACGGATGGTCGGGCCTGGGGGCGGGCGGTGGGAGGAGGACCTCCAGCTCGCGCGCTCGGAACGCCGCGAGGGGCCCCGGAACCGGGACCCCTCGCGGTGGTGGTGCGGCCTGTCGCGCGGCTACTGCTGCTTGGGAGCGGGCAACACGGTGGTCTCATCCCCGTGCCCCTGGCTCGCCTCGGCTCCCTGCTCCTCGGCGGGCTGCTGCTCCGGTTCCCGCTCGTCCTCCGGCGTGGGCAACCGCATGATCCTGGTGCCGTCGTCCGAGGTCACCGCCGCGTCGGCGTCGGAGCTCCCGGTGGCCGGGGTGGCCGGCTCCTCCCCGGTGGCCCGCTCGTCCTCGGCCCGGGGGATCGCCATCACCGTGGTGCCCTCGTTGTCCGCACCGGCCCCGTCGGCCGGCGTGGCCTCGGCGCCGGTGGCCGTCTCCGCCGCGACCTGGTCGTTCGCTGGGGGTGGGGCCGGCGTCTCCTGGGTCACCTGTGCGTCGGTGGCCTGCTGGGGGGCCGGGGGCGCCGGCGGGTGGGGCTGTTCCAACCGCACCTGCGAGACCGCGTCCTGCGGAGCGGAGGGCACGTTCACCGGCACCGACGCCGACTGGTCCCAGACCCGGGTCCGCTGGTGGGGGTGGCGCTGGATGACCGTCTCCTCCGCCCCGTTGTGCTGCTGGTGCGGCGGCTGCTTGGCGGGCGCCCAGCCGGGCACCGGCGGGCCGGCGGGCACCGGGTGGAAGTGGGGCCGGGGGAAGTGCTGCGTGGGCGGGTCGTGACGTGACTGCGAACCGGCCGGCAGCGCGGGCGGCTCGACCGGCTGCTGGTCCTCGTCGGCGAGGTCGAGCAGGGGGCCGGCCTCGACGAAGACCGCCCGGATCGCCTTGAGCTGCTGGGCCAGCCGGCCTCGCGTCTGGCGCAGGGTGTCGACCTGGCGCTGGGCCTGGCCGATCCGCCGGTTGGCCTCCTCCGTGGCCTCCCGCACCCGGCGGTGCGCCTCGTTCGTGCTCTCCTGGAGCCGCCGGTTGGCCTCCTCGGTGGCCTCCCTGACCCGCCGCTCGGCCTCCGCCTTGCTGTGGGCCTCCTGCTCGGCCAGCGTGCGCATCGCCTCGTTGCGGCGGGACGACATCGCCATCTCGAAGTCGTCCTCGACCTGCTTGCGCCGGGCGTCGGCCTCGGCGTCGGCTGCCTGGCGGGTCTGCTCGGCCTGCCGCAGGTACTCCTGGGCGTCGTGCTCGCCCTTCTGCCGGATCGCCTCGCCCTCCTGGCGGAGCCGCTGGGCCTCCGCCTCGCCCTGCCGGCGGATGTTCTCGGCGTCCTGCCGAATGCGGTCCGCGTCGGCCTCCCCCTGCTGGAGGACCTCCTGCGCGGCGGCACGGATGCGCTCACCCTCCTGGTTGGCCTTGTCCAGGGTGGCGCGGTGCTCCGCCTCCATCTCGGCGCGACGCGTGTCGTTCTCGGCGATGAGCCGCTCGTACTGGTTCCGGAGGCCGGTGGCCTCCTTCTCGGCCTTGGCCTGCATCTCGGCCGCGTCGGTCTCGGCGCGGGCGCGGATCTCGTTGGCCTCCTCCTGCGCCAGCCGGAGCATTCGCTGGAGGCGTTCGCTCATCCCCTCCAGACTGGTGGGGGGCTGGCTCATCCGCTCCAGTTGGGAGTGGAGGCTCTCGATCTCGGAGCGGGCCGCCTCCAACTGGCGGGCCAGGTCGCCCGCCTGCGACAGGGCCGCGTTCCGGTCGGCCGCGAGGATGCGGAGATCGGCGTCCAACCGCTCGAGGTGCTCGTCGACCTGAGCGCGGTCGTAACCACGTTTGGCGACGTCAAAGCCGGAGCCAAGGGGTAGTAGGTCACGGTCGTCGGCAAGGCCCATGAGTGTCACGCTACCTGGATGGCCGGAGGGTTCGGGGTATCTCCCCGCCATTGTGGTTCACGTGTCCCGAGTTCGCCGGACGACGAGACCGCACGGGTTGACCGGTTGGCCAACCAAGGCGCATCCTGGGGTAGTTCCTGCAGGAACGGAGGTGGAGACCATGACTGGAAAGTGGTCACGTTGGCAGGACTGGGCAGCGTTCGCGCTCGGTGTCTACACGGTCATCTCGACCATCTGGCTGGACGTCACCGCGGGCACGGCGTGGACCATGATCGTGCTCGGCGCGCTGCTGGCGATCAGCGGTCTGTGGTCGCTCTCGGCGCCCGGTTCGGTCGCCAGCGAGTGGACCCACATGCTCTTCGGGGTCCTGTTGTTCCTGGCGCCCTGGGTCATCGGGTACACGGACCAGGGCGGCGCGGCGTGGACCTCGTGGATCGTGGGTGTGCTGGCGGTCCTGGTGAGCGCGGCGGCGCTGCCCGAGGCGAACACCGCTCACCGGGGGGTGATGGCCCACTGAGTGGATGCCGCCGGCCACACCGGCGGCGGTGTCCCCGCGCCCGGCGTGCCCATAACGTGTCCAGTGCCGAGAAGGCGGACCCGTTGTGGGCACGACCGGCGTATGGGGAGGGACAACGGTGAGCGTGGCGGACGCGGCGGCAGGCTCGACGAGGAGCGGCAGGGTGCGGCGGACAGGCCAGCGGGACGGTGTCGGGGCGCGGGAGCGCATCCTGACCGCCGCCGGCGAGCTGTTCGCCGAATCGGGTTTCGACGCCACGCCCACCTCGCGGATCGCCGAACGGGCGGAGGTCCCCAAGGGGCTGGTGCACTACTACTTCCGCCGCAAGCAGGACCTGCTGGCGGCCCTCATCGAACGCCTGCCCGACGTGCGGGTGGACCTGACCTCGGTCGTCGTCCCCGGGGACGTCGCCACCAGCCTGCGCCAGTTGGTGGCCGCGCTCGACCGAGGTCTCGACGCGTCACCGCTGCTGTCCCACCTGCTCTGGCGGGAGACCGACACCCATCCGGCCGTCCGGGACGCGCTGGATGCGCGGCTGCGCGGGATCGTCTCCCAGATCCGGGAGGTGCTCATCGCCGCGCGGGAAGCGACCGGGGGGCCGGCGGCGGAGACGGCGCTCGTCGGGGAGGGAAGGGTCGGGGCCCGGGAGGGGAGCGACGACATCGAGAGCGCGGCGGCGTTGCTGGCGCTGGCGGTCAGCTACCGCCACTCGGTGGCCCGGCACACCCAGCCGGCGGACGTGCTGGACCGGGAGTTGGACTTCGTCGCGCGGGCGCTGGAAAGCGGGTGAACACCGAGCGCGGAGAGGGGACGCGCCCGGTCGGCCGTCGGGCGGTCCCGTCCGGGGTGCGCGGTCCTCGTCGGCACGCCGGCGGTCCAGGCCGGACGGAGTAGGTCACTGATCGAGGTGGAGTAGTGGTGGCCGCCCGGCCCTGGGCCGTTCGAGTGAGGTCCTGCTGGGGCGCATGGTGAAATATTCACGTTGCATGCACGATTCGTGTCCGAAGCCCACGTCAGGTGGGCCGCTCGGACGGAGTAGTCATGCGCATACCGAGTACCGGACGGGATCCCGCCGCCAGGTGGCGGAGACGAACGACGGCCGTCGCGCTGGTGGCCCTGCTGCCCGTGACCGCCTCCGGAGCGGCCGACGGTGAGGAGGGGGCCGGCACCACCGTCACCCTCCCCGGCCTCTCCGAGGAAGTGGAGATCCTCGTCGACGAGTGGGGGATCCCGCACATCTTCGCCGCCAACACCGACGACCTCTACCTGGCGCAGGGGTTCAACGCGGCCCGCGACCGGCTCTTCCAGATCGACCTGTGGCGGAAACGCGGACTCGGCGAGCTGTCCTCGGACCTGGGGCCCGACTACGTCGAACAGGACAGGGCCGCCCGGCTCTTCCTCTACGACGGCGACATGGAGGCCGAGTGGGCGAGCTACGGACCGGACGCCGAACGCACCGTGACGGCCTTCGTCACCGGGATCAACGCCTACGTCGACTGGCTGGAGGAGAACCCCGACCAGCTCCCACCCGAGTTCGCCGAACTCGGGTACGAGCCCTCCCGGTGGGCCCCGGAGGACGTCGTCCGGATCCGCAGCCACGGGCTCACCAGGAACCTCACCAGTGAGGTCGCCCGGGCGCGCGTCGCGTGCGCCGAGGGCACCGACGCCGACCTGGTGCGCCGTGGCCTCGAACCGGACTGGACCACCGAGGTCCCCGACGGGCTCGACCCCTGCGCCATCGGGGACGAGGTGCTCGACACGTTCCGGTTGGCAACCAGCGGGGTCGCGTTCTCCGACGGGGAGGTGCGGGTCCTCGAGGCGGAGGACCCGACCGTGGTGGGCAGCAACAACTGGGTGGTTGCGCCCGAACGGACGAGCACCGGGCGCCCGATCCTCGCCAACGACCCGCACCGCGCCTACTCCGCCCCGGCCCTCCGGTACGTCACGCACCTGTCCGCACCCGGTCTGGACGTGATCGGCGCCGGTGAGCCCGCACTGCCCGGCGTGTCCATCGGGCACAACGGCACCGCGGCCTTCGGCCTGACGATCTTCTCCATCGACCAGGAGGACCTCTACGTCTACGAACTCGATCCCGCCGACCACGACCGGTACCGCTACGGGGACGGGTGGGAACGCGTGGAGGTCGAGGAACAGCGGATCGAGGTCGCCGGAGAGGACGCGGTGACCGTCGAGACGCGGCACACCCGGCACGGTCCCCTCATCCACGTCGACGAGGACCGCGACCTCGGGTACGCGGTGCGAACGGCGTGGAGCGAACCGGGGATGTCCCCCTACCTCGGCAGCCTCGCCTACCAGGGGGCCCGGAGCTTCGACGAGTTCGAGGAGGCGATGCGGACGTGGGGAGCGCCGACGGAGAACCAGGTGTACGCCGACGTCTCCGGTGAGATCGGTTGGGTGCCCGGCGGCCTCGCGCCGGAACGCTCCGGCTACGACGGTCTGCTGCCCGTCCCGGGAGACGGCCGCTACGAGTGGACGGGTTTCCACGACGGGGCCGAGCTGCCGCGTTCGCGCAATCCCGCCGAGGGGTACGTGGCGACCGCCAACGAGATGAACCTGCCACCGGACTTCCCGCACGAGGAGTACGGGCTGGGGTACGAGTGGACCAACCCGTTCCGGTTCCAGCGCATCACCGAGGTGCTCGCCCAGGACACCGACCACGGTCTGGCCGACTCGGCCGCCCTCCAGCTCGACCAGCTGTCCCTGCCCGCGCGACGGATCACCGCGCTGCTGCCCGGGCTGGAGCCCGGGGACGCGATCACCAGCCGAGCCCGCGACCTCCTCGTCGGGTGGGACCACGTGGAGACCGCGGACTCGGGCCCGGCGGCCCTGTTCGAGGTGTGGTTGTCCCGGCACCTCGGTCCGGAGTTCGTCCGCCTGGCCGCTCCGGAGGCAGCGGAGATCATCGAACAACCCGACACCCTGGTGTTGGTGGAGGAGCTGGAGAACCCGGGCCGCTGGCTCGACCAGGAGGAACGCGACGAGCTGCTGCTCACCACGCTGCGCGCGGCCTACCGGGAGACCGGTGAGCTGTTGGGCGGCAACGACCGGCGGTGGGAGTGGGGGCGGTTGCAGCACACGCTCTTCGCGCACCCCGTCGGACGGGGCGGCGCGGAAGACGACCCGGCCAGCCTCGACGTGGGGCCCTTCCCCCGGGGCGGCTCCAAGGACACCGTGAACCAGTCCTCCTACCGGGTCTCCGACTTCCGCCAGACCAACGGCCCGTCGTTCCGCATGGTCCTCGACGTCGGCGAGTGGGACCGCTCCCTCGTGATCAACGGGCCAGGCCAGTCCGGTGACCCGGACAGCCCGCACTACCGCGACCACGCCGAGCCGTGGCGCGACGGCGAGTTCGTCCCCCTGCTCTACAGCCGGGCCGAGATCGAACGGCACGTGGGCGAACGGATCGTCCTGCTGCCCGGCTGAGCCCGGTCCCGCCCTGGGGTGAGCGGCGGCCAGTGGGAGGTGCGGTTCCACCGCCGGTCACCCCGGTCACGGGCCGGTCCCGCCGGTCCGGTTTCCTCCTGCTGGGTGATTTCCGGACCGGATCGCCGACGGGGCTCGCACCGACCGGCCCGCCGTACGGGTGACGGCCCTTCCCCGGTGGTCGGACGGGGAGGGGCCCCGGGCCGGTGCCGCCGCGCCCTCCCCGGTCACGGGAGCGCGGACTTGGGAGGTTCGACGAGTTCGATCAGGACACCCCCGGCCGCCTTCGGGTGAACGAAGTTGATGCGCGAACCCCCGGTGCCCCGCCTGGCCTCCTCGTAGAGGAGGCGGACGCCCTTGTGGCGCAGCGCCGTGCTGATCGCGTCGATGTCCCACACCCGGTAGGCCAGTTGTTGCAGGCCCGGGCCCCGCCGGTCGAGGAAGGACGCGATCGGCGAGTCCGCGCTGAGCGGGGCCAGCAGTTGGAGCGCCGCGCCGTCCCCCGCGTCCCCCGCCGCCCTGAGCATCGCCTCCCTGGTGCCCTGTTCCTCGTTCGACTCGATGTGCACGACCCTGAGACCAAAGGTGTCGCGGTAGAAGGCGATGGCCTCCTCGAGGTCGGCGACGGCGACACCGACGTGGTCGATGGCGGTGACGAACTGGCTGAGTTCCTCCGGCATTCCAGGAGGGTATGTGGCGCGGATCTCGATTACGGTGCCAGTGTGACCTTCTCGATCGTCGCCAGGGACCCGGTGACCGGTGAACTGGGCGCCGCCGTCGCCAGCGGTGTCCTCGCCATCGGCGCGAGGGCGCTCGCCGTCGAACCAGGGCTGGCGGCGGTGGTCGTGCAGGGCGCCGCGGGCGCCGACCAGCTCCACGCCGTCCTCGACCGGCTCCGCGAGGGGAACGAGCCGGAAGAGGCGGTGCGCGCGGCTGGGCTCAGCGCGGAGATGCAGTGCGGTGTCGTCACCCCGTCGGAGAGCACCAGTTGGACCGGCGACGCCTGCCCCGGTGCCGCCGGAGGCGTCGCGCTGCCCGAGGTCGCCGTCCAGGGCAACCTGCTGACCTCCACGGAGGTGTGGGAGGCGGCCCGCGAGACCTTCCACACCACCACCGGTCCGCTGCACCGCCGACTCGTCGCCTCGCTCCGCGCCGGGCAGCAGGCCGGGGGCGACGCCCGGGGGCAGCAGTCCGTGGCGCTCGTCGTCCGCGCCGCCGGGGGGACCGAACCGCTGCCGCTGGACCTCAGGGTCGACGACCACCGCGACCCGCTGCGCGAGCTCGGCCGCCTCCTGGACGTCCACCACGCCCACGACCTGATCGCCAGCGGCTCGTCCGTGCTGCACGAGGACATCGACATGGCGCGCCGCCTCGTCGACGCCTCGGCCCGGTTGCCCGGCGACGCCCTGCTGGCCGGCTGGGCGGCGGTCGGCGCCTTGGTGCACGGCCTGCCGGAGGCGGCGCTGCTGGTGAACGCGGCCCGCTCGCAGACCCCGAGGTTCGCCGCGCTCTGCGCCCTGCGCGCCTCCCACGGGGGGCCGCTGGCCCCCGCCTGGAACAAGCTGGCCGAACTGGGCTGAGGCGGGGCCGTCCCCTCGGGCCGGCCGCCCCTCGCCGTGGCCACGAGCCCGTCCGCCGCTGCCGTTCCCCGGCTTCCGGCCACCCCTCCCCCGAGGCGCGCACCAACGGGGCCGGCCCCACCCGGTGCGCCCACCGCCTCCCGTGACGACGTGTGTGGTCGCCGTCACCCCTCGTCGGTCCTGGCGGGGCCGGTAGGGTCCGGATCAGTCGTAGGCGGAGGAACGAGGGAGAACATCCGTGACCGGTTCCGTCATCGTCGCCGGAGCCCGCACCCCGATCGGGCGGCTGCTGGGTTCGCTCAAGGATCAGTCCGCCGCCCAGCTGGGCGGCGTCGCCATCAGGGCCGCGTTGGACCGGTCGGGAGTGACCCCCGACCAGGTCCAGTACGTGATCATGGGACAGGTGCTCACCGCGGGAGCCGGGCAGATCCCCGCCCGGCAGGCGGCGGTCGCCGCGGGCATCCCGATGGACGTGCCCGCCCTGACCATCAACAAGGTCTGCCTCTCGGGGCTCGACGCCATCGCCCTGGCCGACCAACTCATCCGAGCCGGTGAGTTCGACGTGGTGGTGGCCGGCGGGCAGGAGTCGATGTCCCAGGCACCCCACCTCCTGCCGAACTCCCGGACCGGGACGAAGTACGGGGACGCCGTGCTCCGCGACCACATGGCCCACGACGGCCTCTTCTGCGCCTTCGACCAGGTGGCGATGGGGGAGTCGACCGAGCGGTACAACTCCCGGTACGGCCTGGCCCGCGCCGAGCAGGACGCCTTCGCGGCGGCCTCGCACCAGCGCGCCGCCGCCGCCACCGCCGCCGGGGTCCTCGCCGAGGAGATCGTCCCCGTCGAGCTCCCGGGACGTCGGGGCGCACCGGGCGTGGTCGTCGATCGTGACGAGGGCATCCGCCCGGACACCACCGCCGAGGGCCTCGCGGCGCTGCGGCCGGCCTTCGCCACCGACGGGACCATCACGGCGGGCTCCGCCTCCCAGATCTCCGACGGGGCGGCGGCCGTGGTGGTCATGAGCCGGGCCAGGGCGGAGGAGCTCGGCCTGGAGTGGATCGCCGAGATCGGCCCGCACGGGGTGGTCGCCGGCCCGGACGCCAGCCTCCACGAACAGCCTTCCCGGGCGATCGCGGCCGCCTGCCGGCGAGCCGGTGTCACCCCGGCCGATCTCGACCTCGTCGAGATCAACGAGGCGTTCGCGGCGGTGGGCCTGGTATCGGCGAGGGAGCTCGGCGTGGACCTGGACCGGGTCAACGTCAACGGGGGTGCCATCGCCCTCGGCCACCCGATCGGGATGTCCGGTGCCCGACTGGTCCTCCACCTGGCGCTCGAACTCCGGCGGCGCGGTGGCGGCCTCGGCGCCGCCGGTCTCTGCGGCGGGGGCGGGCAGGGTGACGCGTTGCTGCTGCGCGTCCCGGAGGCGGACCGGGCCGAGCGATGAGCCACGCCGAGGTGGACGACCTGGTCCAGCGGGCGCGCGCGGGACAGCCGAGGGCACTGGGTCGGCTCATCTCCCTGGTGGAGGACGCCAGCCCTCGGCTGCGGGACGTGGCGGCCGAGCTCACGCCCCACACGGGACACGCCCGAGTGATCGGGCTGACCGGTCCACCGGGAGTGGGGAAGTCCACGTCCACCTCGGCGCTGGTCACGGCCCTACGAGCCCAGGGGAGGACGGTGGGGGTCCTGGCTGTCGACCCCTCCTCCCCCTTCTCCGGTGGTGCGCTCCTGGGTGACCGGGTCCGCATGCAGGACCACGCGCTGGACCCGGGGGTGTTCATCCGCTCGATGGCGACGCGAGGTCACCTCGGCGGGCTCGCCTGGGCCACGCCGCAGGCGCTGCGCGTCCTCGACGCCGCCGGCTTCGACGTCATCCTCGTCGAGACGGTGGGCGTCGGGCAGTCGGAGGTCGACGTCATCTCCCTGGCGGACACCACCCTGGTCCTGCTGGCTCCCGGCATGGGCGACGGCATCCAGGCGGCGAAGGCGGGCATCCTCGAGGTCGCGGACGTGTTCGTGGTCAACAAGGCCGACCGTGAGGGCACCGACCAGACCGTCCGCGAGCTCAAGCACATGATCTCCCTGGGCCGCCGGGAGAAGGAGGGGCCGAGTTGGCGTCCGCCGATCGTGCGGACCGTCGCATCCCGGGCGGAGGGGATGACCGAGCTCGTCGCGGCTGTCGACGAACACCACGACTGGATGCGGGAACACGGAGAGCTCAGTGCCCGGCGGCGGCGGCGAGCCGCCAGTGAGGTCGAGGCGATCGCGGTCGAGGAGTTGCGGGGCCGGCTGGGGGATGTGCGGGGCGGCTCCGCGCTGGTCGACCTCGCCGACCGGGTGCTGGCCGGGCGGACCGACCCCTACACGGCGGCGGACGAGCTGGTCGCGGGCCTGCGGCCACGGCGATGAGCCGCCCGCGCGTTCCGGACGTGTGACATCCCGGTTCCGGCCGGACCGAAGACGCGAACGGGCCGGCCGGGCGGTGCTCACCGGCGGGTGGCGGCGGTAGCCGCCCTGCTCAGATCCGCGGTCGAGCACCCGCTCACCCTCGCTTGCGCGGGGCTTACGCCATCGGCTCGAGGCCGAGCGTGTCGGCTACGGCTCACCCCCGCTTGCGCGGGGCTTACGTGACCTGGCCGTTGCCGACGAACGCGTTCACCGGCTCACCCCCGCTTGCGCGGGGCTTACCGGTGCGGGTTGGCGGTCTATCGGTGCGGCTACGGCTCACCCCCGCTTGCGCGGGGCTTACTGCGCCGGGTCGGGGACCACGTCCACGTCGCCCGGCTCACCCCCGCTTGCGCGGGGCTTACCCTTCGCGACCAGCGCGAATGGAGTGCCGTTATCATTTCTTGACCTTGCGGCCTCGATGATCAGCCTACTCCCGCTCAGTCCCGTCGCGTGGTGGCACGCCGCCCAGAACGGATCGTCGCCGGCGCGGCCAGTCGGCTGCTCCTCCACCATCGTCCACGTCGCCCCTTGTTCCCGGTGCTCGTTCACGAGCTCACGGCGTCGTGCTCCTGGCCGACGGGTGCCACCCACTCCATGACCGTCGTGGAACCGGCGGCCGGACCCGGGTGCGGCGTCCTCCCGTCCTCGACCGTCCGGGCCCGTGCCAGGTCGTTCCTCCTGCCCACGACGGGTAACCAGTCCAGGCTCGCGAGCGGGTCCGCGACGCGCAGCGCGGGGTCGTCCATCGCGAAGGTCCTGGCCGGTCCGGGCCCGGTCGTCCTGGTCTCGAACCGCACCGTCACCCTGCCGACCCCCGCTCCCTGCACCCACCCGTGCCCGTGCTCGGGGTGGCGGACGTCGTCACCCGCCGCCCAACCACGGCCGCCACGGTCACGACCGCCCGGGAGCGGGGCCGTGTCCGGTCGAGGGGTGGGTCCGGCGTCGGTCGCCTCGTCCGGTCCGGTCTCCTCGTCCGGGTGCGGCTCCGGGCCGGCGGTTGGCGGCGCGGGGAACAGGGACTCCTGCTCCGCCGTCGTCAGCCCAGCCAGGGACACCCCCACCAACCGGACAGGTGTGCCGGGAGGAACGGCGGAGCTCACCAGTCGTCGGGCCATCGCGGAGAGCGACGACAGGTCCGAGGTGGCGGCGCGGACGGTCTCCGAACGGCTGACGGTGGCGAAGTCCGCGCTGCGGACCTTCACCGTCACCGTTCTGGCGGCGCGGTGCGAGCGCACCAGCCTCTGGTGCGCGGCGCTCGTCATCGAGACGGCCGCGCTCTCCAGCGCGCCGCCGTCCACCAGGTCCGTGTCGAAGGTCGTCTCGGCGCTGACCTGCTTCACCTCGGCACGTTCCGCCACCGGCCTGGGATCCCTGCCGTGGGCGAGGTCGTGCAGCTCCCGGCCGACGGCCGTCCCGAGCAGCGCGGTGACGGTGGCGGGATCGAGGTCGGCGAACTCACCGAGCGTCTGCACCCCGATCCGCCGCAACTTGCCCTCGGAGACCGGGCCGATCCCCCACAGCGCCCGGACCGGAAGATCACGCAGTACCGCGCGTTGCTCCTCCGGAGTTACCACGAGCAGACCGTCGGGCTTGGCCAGATCCGAGGCGATCTTGGCCACCGACTTGCCCGAGCCGGCCCCGATCGAGGCCACCATGCCCACCTCGGAGTGGATGCGGGCACGCAGCTCGGCCAGGACGCGGCGCACCTCGTCGGCCTGGGCCCCGGCCAGCGAGCCGGGTTCGATGAACGCCTCGTCCAGCGAGACCTGCTCCGCCACCGGGCTGAACCGGCGCACCAGGTCGAAGACCCGGGCGCTGACGGCCTGGTAGACGGTGAAGCGAGGCGGGATGACGGTCGCCACCGGGCAGAGCCGCCTGGCGTGGGCCATCGACATCGCCGACCGCGCGCCGTAGGCCCGGGCCTCGTAACTCGCTCCCGCCACGGTGCCCCGAGGCCCCGCACCGCCGACCAGCACGGGCGACTCCCGGAGGGTGGGGCGGGTCAGCTGCTCGACGGAGGAGAAGAACGCGTCCATGTCGAGGTGCGCCACCCATCGCCCGCTCCCGCTCGCCGTCACCACCGGTCCATTACACCCCCTGACCCCGACGGTGCCCCTCGAACGGGCCGGGCGGATCGATCCGGGGACGGGCCGGGCGGGTCGGTTTCGGCGGTGCTCCGAGGTGCGCGCCGGCCGGTGCCGGTCGCGTCGCGCCGCTCCGTTGGAAGGGGCGGGCGCGTTCCCTGTCCGGGGGTGTCGGCCGCGCCCGGTCTCAGTCCTCGGGGGGAGGTGGCGTCTCCCCTGAGCCTCTGGGGATCAGCCGCACCGGCAGGACGACCCGTTGCGGCGGTGAACCGTCCCCCGCCATCCGGGAGAACAGCAGCTCCGCGCCCGTTCGTCCCAACTCTGGCACGTCCTGGCTGATGACCGTGATCGGTGGAGCCATCAGGTCGGCCAGCTCGAAGTCGTCGAAGCCGACCAGGGCGGGGCGGTGGGAACGGCCTCGGAGGGCGCGCAGCAGACCGACGGTGATCCGGTTGTTGCCGGCGATGACCGCTGTCGCCCTGGCCGCGCCGCCGCTGATGCGGGAGAGGCCGCAGGTCAGCGTGGTCTCGTCGTGCGGCCCCATGAAGACGAGCCGTTCGTCGAAGGGGAGGCCGGCTGAGGCGTGCCCCTCCCGGTAGCCGCGCACCCGTTCGCCCGCCGTGTAGATGTGGGGCGAGTCCCCGAAGAACGCGATCCGCCGGTGGCCGTGCCGCACCAGGTGGGCCACCGCCTCGGCGACACCGCCCTGGTTGTCCACCAACACGGTGTCGGCGGCGATGTCCCCCGGCGGCCGGTCCAGGAACACGATGGGGGTGCCCGCCCGCATCTCCGGTACGAGGTAGCCGTGCTGGACCCCGGAGGGGACCAGCAACATCCCGTCGACCCGGCGGGAGCAGAACTCCAACGCCAGTTCGCGCTCCCGGACGTGGCTCTCGTCGGAGGAACCGGCGAGGACCTGGTGGTCGTGTTTCCTCGCCACCTCCTCGACCGCTCTCGTCACCTGGGAATAGAAGGGGTTGGCCACGTCCTCCAGCAACAGGCCGAGCGTTCCGGTCGCCGAGCCGCGACGCAGATTCCGGGCACCGAGATTACGGCGGAATCCGAGTTGATCGATTGCCGACAGGACGATTTCCGCGGTGGACGGATGTACTCCGGGCTCGTTGTTCACCACCCGGGAAACGGTTTTGATGCTCACGTCGGCCAGTCGTGCCACGTCGTTCATGGTCGCACGTCGGTGGCGTCGTAATCCCTCGGGCAAGGTCGTCACAGCTAGCTCATCTCACCCGGTAGACGCTTCGCTGTCAACAGTTCGACGGATCATCGGCCGGCTGGGCCCATTCCCGGCGACCGTTTACGCCAATAGCACAGCTTTATCGATTAAGTAGCTCCCGGGTTATGGCTGAGTGGGGCCTGAAGGGAAACCTCGCATTGCGTCAAGTCGTCACGCCAGCGGGTCGGAGAAAGTAGGGCGGTCAGCCGAATTCGTCCGACGCTGTCCTCGATAGCGGGAGCAATGTCGCCGGCCGGGGTGGGCCGACGGCGACCCGGTCGCCCGGTGACGTGGGGCACTGAGCACACTGGGGACCGCCGGGGTCGTCGCCCGGCGCCACCGAGCCCCAGGAGGAGTGCAGTGTTCACCACGCCGGTCGGTCGCTTCCGCCTCGCAGCCCTGGCGGAGGCCGCCTCCTGGGTCGGGCTGCTCGTCGGCATGTTCTTCAAGTACGTCGTGGTGCACAACGACGTGGGGGTGGCGATCTTCGGCCGGGTCCACGCGGTGCTCTTCATCCTCTACGTCGTCGTGGCCCTGGTCACCGCCCGCGCGTTGAGGTGGAACCTGGTGACCCTCTTCTGGGCGCTGGTGGCGAGCGTGCCCCCGCTGGGAACCGTGCTGTTCGAGCGCTGGGCCACCAGGAAGGGGAAGCTGGCCGACCCCGGCGCGGTCAGGGCGCCCCTCGACGAGCGTGCCGCCGCGTGAGGCGACTCACCCCTCGGTCGGCTCGCGGCTGAAGTCCCCGTGCGCCAGCCGGACGCCGGTGAGCAGCTGGGTCAACTGGGTCATCTCCTGCTCGTTCAGGCCCCGCATCCCGAAGTTCACCGAGGTCACGGCGGTGGTGGCCGCCTCCATCCGTCCCCGCCCCGCGTCGGTGATCTCCACCAGCGTGGTCCGCCGGTCGGTGGGGTGCGGTGTCCTGCGCACCAGCTTGTCCCGTTCGAGCCGGTCGACGATGTTGGTGACGCTGGTGGGGTGCAACTGGAGCCGCTCGCCCATCACCCTCATCGGGAGGGCCCCCCGCCGGGAGAAGGTCAACAGCACCAGTGCCTCGTACCGGGCGAAGGTGAGGCTCAGGGGACGCAGCGCACCGTCGACCGCCGACTGGAGGAGCTGCTGCACCCGCATCACGCTGGTGACCGCGGCCATCGTGCTCGAGGGCCCGATGCGCGAGGCCCACAGTTCGGCGGCGCGCGCGATCGGATCGAACGGAAGTGGTTGCTGGGCGGTCATGACAACTGACGCTAGCAGCGTCGGAGGTGGGCCCGACCGCTTGGCGGGTCCCGGACCCACCGGGTAGCCCGGGAACGGAGGCGCCGGAGCCGCCGGCGCCCGAACAGGAGGTGCGTGCTCATGTTGGTCGCCTTCAGCGTCAGCCCCACGGGTGGTGCCAGGGGGGAGGAGAGCCCGGAGAGCGTCAGCGGCGCGGTGAGCGAGGCGGTGCGGATCGTGCGGGACTCCGGACTCCCGTACGAGCTGTCCTCGATGTACACCACCGTTGAGGGGGAGTGGGACGAGGTCATGGACGTGGTCCGACGCGCCACCGACGCCGTGCTCGCGCGGGCGCCCCGCGCGTCCCTGGTCATCAAGGCCGACATCCGCCCCGGTTTCACCGGGCAACTGCGGGCCAAGGTCGAGCGGGTGGAGCGCCGGTTGGCCGGGGAGGGCTGACCCGGGACGGCCGCCCCCGCCGCTCGGGCTGTGATCACCGCCGGTCGTCGGCACACTGATGACGGCGCACCGGGGTCCGTCGATCGACGCGGGCACGAGCGGAGGTCAGGATGTCGGAACGCGGAACGGGGCGGGACCCCCGACCAGACGACCCCGAACCCGGCCGCCGGCGCTGGCGGGAGCGCTACGAGGCCGCCGCCGCCTCGGGCCGGGTCCCGGACGTCGACGTCACCACCCTGTCCGGAGTTCCGGTGCACCCCGTCTACGGCCCCCCGGAAGGGGGCGTCGTCCCCGGTTTCGACCGCATCGGTTGGCCCGGGGAGTTCCCGTTCACCCGGGGGCCTCACACGACGGGGTACCGGGAGAAGCCCTGGACGATCCGCCAGTTCGCGGGTTTCGGCACCGCGCGCCAGACCAACGAGCGGTACCGGACGATCCTGGCCCAGGGGGGCGGCGGTCTCTCCGTCGCGTTCGACATGCCGACCCTCATGGGCCGAGACTCCGACGACGAGCGCGCGCGGGGCGAGGTCGGGCACTGCGGGGTGGCCGTCGACTCCGCCGCCGACACCGATCTGCTGTTCGAGGGCATCCCCCTCGACCAGGTCACCACCTCGATGACCATCTCCGGGCCGGCGGTGCCCGTCTTCTGCATGTACCTGGTGTCGGCCGAGCGACAGGGCGTGGACGTCGGGGCGCTCAACGGCACCCTCCAGACCGACATCTTCAAGGAGTACATCGCGCAGAAGGAGTGGCTCTTCGGGCCGGAACCACACCTCCGGCTGATCGGTGACCTCCTGGAGTACTGCGTGCGGAACACCCCCGACTACAAGCCCCTCTCGATCTCCGGCTACCACATCAGGGAGGCGGGGGCGACCGCCGCGCAGGAACTCGCCTTCACCCTCGCCGACGGGTTCGGGTACGTGGAACTCGGTCTCGCGCGCGGACTGGACGTCGACCGGTTCGCCCCCGGCCTCAGCTTCTTCTTCGACGCCCACATCGACTTCTTCGAGGAGATCGCGAAGTTCCGCGCCGCGCGGCGGACCTGGGCCCGCTGGCTGCGCGACGTCTACGGTGCCACCACCGAGAAGGCGCAGCGGATGCGGTTCCACACCCAGACCGCCGGCGTGTCGCTCACCGCCCAGCAGCCGGACAACAACATCGTCCGGACGGCGGTCGAGGCGATGGCCGCCGTGCTGGGCGGCACCAACTCCCTGCACACCAACGCCCTCGACGAGGTGCTGGCCCTCCCCGGTGAGCGCGCCGCGCGGATCGCCCTCCGCACCCAGCAGGTCATCGCCGAGGAGACCGGGATCACCAACGTCGCAGACCCCCTCGGCGGCTCCTGGTACGTGGAGGCCCTCACCGACAGGTTGGAGGAGGAGGCGGAACGGATCTTCGGTCGGATCCGGGACATGGCGGCCAGCGCCGTCCCGTCGGGCGAGCACCCGATCGGCGAGATGACCTCGGGGATCCTGCGCGGCATCGAGGACGGCTGGTTCGCCGGGGAGATCGCCGACGCCGCCTTCGCGCACCAGCGGGCACTGGAACGGGGTGACCGGCGGCTGGTCGGGGTGAACCGCCACGTCGAACCCACCGAGGGGGATCTGGAGATCCTCCGGGTCAGCGACGAGGTCGAACGCGAGCAGCAGCGGGTCCTGGCGGCGAGGAAGACGGCCCGGCGGCAGCGCGTGGTGGCGGAGGCGCTCGCCGAGCTCGTCAGGGCGGCGCGCGGCGAGGACAACCTGATCGAGCCCATGTTGGCGGCGGTGCGGGCGGAAGCGACCCTGGGGGAGATCTGCGGTGCCCTCCGCGCCGAGTGGGGCGACTACACCGAACCGGCCCGGTTCTGACCCGGCCGCCTCCGGGAACCGGATCGCTGACCTCGCGGCGGGGGATCCGCGCTCCGTGCCAGGATGGGGGACGTGACGAGGCCAGATCCACGCCAGACCGCAGCTCTGTCCGCCGCGCTGTCCGGTGCGGTCGATCTTTCCGCAGTGAAGGCCAGAGCCGACGCGGCCAGGCAGCAGACCCAGACCCCGGCGTCCCCGGCAGGGGGCCCCGGTGCCGGGAACGGGACCCCCGGCACCTCCTCCCCCCACGTCATCGACGTCACGGAGGCCGACTTCCAGACGGCGGTGCTGGAACGCTCCCTCCAGGTCCCGGTGGTCGTCGACCTCTGGGCCACCTGGTGCGGGCCGTGCAAACAGCTGTCGCCGGTGCTCGAGAAGCTGGCGGCTGCCGCGAACGGCGCCTGGGTGCTCGCGAAGGTCGACGTTGACGCCAACCCGCGCATCGCCCAGGTGTTCGGGGTCCAGTCGGTGCCGACCGTGGTCGCCATCGCCGGGGGACAGCCTGTCGACGCCTTCGCCGGCGCCCAGCCCGAGCCCCAGATCCGCGAGTGGATCGGCTCGCTGCTCGACGCGCTGCGCGACAAGCTGCCGGGCATCAGCGCCGCCGAACAGGGTGCCACCCCGGCGGAGGAGCCGACCGAGCCGGAGGTTCCGGAGGACCCCCGGTTCACCGAGGCCGAGGCCGCGTTGGACAGGGGTGACTTCGACGCGGCCGAGCGGGCGTACCAGCACATCCTGGACACCGAGCCCGCCAACGAGCAGGCCAGGGACGCGCTCAACCAGGTCCGCTTCCTCGCCAGGGCGCAGGCTGCCGACCCGTCCTCGGTCGAGCGTGCCGCCGCCGCGCCCGACGATGTCGACGCCCAGTTGGCGGCGGCCGACTACGAGCTGTCCGCCCAGCAGGAGGTGGCGGCGTTCGACCGGCTGATCGAACTGGTCCGGCGGACCAGCGGCGAGGACCGCGACCGGGTCCGGACACACCTCGTCGAGCTCTTCGAACTGTTCCCCGCCTCCGACGAGCGGGTCGTCGCGGCGCGGCGAGCGCTCGCCAGCGCGCTGTTCTGAGCGTCGTCGCCAAGGGTGTGGTGGTTCGCCGAGGAGGATGAACCACCACACCCCGGCCGGACGCCGGGCGGCGGTGGACGCCGGGCGGCGGTGGACGCCGGGCGGCGGAGGTGGCGGTGGCGACCGGCGCGCGCAGCGTCGCCCGGCGGCCCCCGTGGCAGGTGTGCGCGAGGACGCCCTCCGCACGAGGTCGGCCGCCTGCCGGACGCCCACGCCACCGCTCCCCGGGCGAGCCCGTCGAGGACCAAGCCGCCCGGGCGCGGCCGCCGACCCCGGCCCGCCAAGCCGGTTCGCGGGTGGCGGCGAGGAAGAAGTCGGGACCCGGGCGGACGTCCCGGTGCGGGGCGTGGGAGCCGATGACCACGGGCTGGACCCGTCGGTCACCCCCGGCGCCGGAGCCTGATCACCCGCTGAACTCGTCGAGGCAGGTGTCCATCCCGTCCTCGAAACCGATGCGCAACGACTCCACCCGGGCGAAACCGGCGGGAATGCTCTCGCCGTCGATGTCCGCGGCGATCAGGCTCCCCTCCGTGAGCAGCTCGGCGATCGCCTCGTCCAGGTCGCCGGGGGAGATCCGGACCCGACCGGGTCGCGGCGCGCCGTCCGGCAGCAGTTCGCCGGCCCACGCGCCGACCAGGCAGGCCGTGCGCAACCCGGCCTCGTCCCCGCGCAACGGCAGCCCCTGCCGTGCCTGGACCCAGAGCGCGTACCGGGAGGCGATCTCGGCGAACGCGGCGAAGTCGCCGATACCGCTGTCGCCCTGCCGCCTCGGTGCGGTCCCGATCACCTGGAGCGCCGCCAGGTCCAGGGAGATCACGTCCTCCGCCTCGCAGAACGCCACCGGAGCGGTGTTCCCGCACGACACGCCCTGGTAGTCCAGCGCCGGCCCGTCGCCGAACCGGGCGAACACCTCGCGGAGGGAACCGGCGACGTGTTCGACGTTCTCCTCCACGATCGGCAGTTCACCGGAGTTGGCGTCGCCCTCCGCGAACTCCAGCTGCGTGATGCGCCCCTCCAACTCCTCGATGTCCATCTCCGCGCAGCGGGACGGCCCGTCGGTGAAGCCGAAGGTGAACGCCGAGACCCGGTCGAAGGCACTGCCGTGGGCCCGGGGTGCGAGGTAGTCCGTCCCCGCCTGGTCCCTGATGAAGAACAGGGTCGCGAGGATGGCGTTCAGTCCCTCGCCGGTGGAGATCTCGAAGAACGGGGACTCCCCGTCGGCGACGTAGCGGAAGTAGGCGCCCGCGTAGCAGTCCGCCTGCTGCTCGGCGAGGATCGTGGGCATCGCCGGCCCCATCTGACCCGCCTTGTACTGGACCGCGTGCCCCATCTCGTGGGCGATGACCGTGACCACCGCCATCTCGCTGAAGGTGTTGCGGAGCTCGGGGAGCAGGACGCCCCGGTCCCAGGCGATCGAGTCGTCCGACGGGCAGTAGAAGGCGTTGGGCACGCCCGTCGTGTCCATGCCGCACACCAGAACGCCCTGCCCGTTCGCGTCGTAGGACAGCAGCGTCGCCACCGGTTCGAAGGTCAGCCCTGGGAAGGTCGCGGGGAACTCGACCTCCCAGTAGTCGTACAGGTCGGTCACCGCGGCGAGCGCCAGTTGGTCCAGCGGGCCCCCGTCGCTGTTCAGGGCGGTGGCCCTGATGGGGGGAGTCGAGGCCCTCGGGCCGCTGGGGCCGCTCGTGATGGGCAGCCCGGCCGCCTCGTCCGGGCTGATCCGCTCCAGGGCCGACGCCGTCCCGACGACCTCCCGGTGCCCGCAGGCCACCAGGACCACCAGGCCCACGACGAGCGCGGCCACGATCCTGGCGGGGGACGGCGTTCTGGATGAGCTGGCCACTGCCACGCTGCTCCTGTCAGAGGTTGGGCCACGACGGGAGGCGGTTCCGACCCGGCTCGGTGGCACAGGCGGATCTCCCGGGCCAGCAGGCTACTTTCCCGGGTCGGCGTCCACTGTCGGTTTCGCGCTTTTCGCCGCCCAGCGGGACCGTGCGTCACCGCCGCCGAGCGGTGCGCGATCGACGTCCCTCGCCAGCCGAGGGGGCGGGACGCGGCCGGGGGACCCGAGGGTCCGAGCGGATCAGTCGGAGGGGGTCAACCAGACGACACCGCTGGCGGGCAGCCGCGGCACGACCGACACCGGTCCGCCGTGCCACGGGCTGTCCTGCGCGACGAGGGCCCGGGTCGCGGGCCCTCGGCCGGGAGCGGTCGAACGCGCCTCGCACCCCCGTCGACCCGTCGCGGGACGGCCGGGGCGTTCGGCGCCCGGGATGGCGGCGGGTGGCGGCGTCCGACCCCGCAGGGCGCCTCGGCGGCCCCTCATCGGAAAGAGATTCACTGGGCACTGCCCGTGACTGGATGCTGGGTAACGCGCGCTCGGCGGTTCGGTGCCACGGGGTGGGGCCGGGCCCGGTCGCTGCTGGCCAACGGGCACGGCGCCTCGCGGGCTCCGGTCGGCCAAGGCCGGGGGTTGCCCAGGGCGCCCCGGCTCGTCAACCGCGTTCGACTGACCCCCTAGGGCTGGGGTTGATCACGGACAGTCACCCACAGGGAGCACGAAACCTGCGGCGCGCCCGGCGAGGCGTTGTGATGGGTACGCACCGGTCCGCTCGAGCGAGGTCGGGAGGTACGGCATGGACGTGGCGATCATCGGGGCCGGCGAGATGGCACGTGGGCTGGCCGGTCGGCTGGCCCCGGCCGCCCACTCCGTCACGGTGTACGGGCGCACGACCCGCGCCGCCGAGCGGCTCGTGACCGCGGTGGCGCGGGACGACCACGCGGTGCGACCCGCGACCCTCGGCGACCCCGTCACCGCCGACCTGCTGGTTCTCGCGGTCCCCTTCGCGGCGGCCCCCGCCATCATCGCCCAGTACGGGGAGCACCTCCCCGGCCGCGTGCTGGTGGACGTGAGCAACCCGGACCGGGGGCTGCCCGGGGCGGGTGCGTCCCCGGAGCCGGGTCCGGCGTCGGCGGCGGAGGAACTGGCCCGGCTGGTCCCCGCGGGCACCGTGGTGGTGAAGGCGTTCAACACCGTCACCGCCGGCGCGCTCCTCGGCCCGGGCGTGGTGGACGTCTTCGTCGCCACGGACGACGAACAGGCCCGGGTCGATCTCTTCACCCTGGTCCGGGCGGCGGGGATGCTGCCGCTGAACGCGGGCGGCCTGCGCGGGGCTCGGGAACTGGAGGGGATGGGGCGGCTGCACCTGGTCGTCCGCCGGGCACTCGGTACCGCCGCGCACAGCTCCTTCGCCCTGCGGATGGTCGGCTGAGCTCGAGCTCGTGCCGGCCCGCTTCGGCCGAGCTGGCCGGAGCCCGTCGAGCCGGGCCGACCCCGAACGGTGGTGGAGGTCAGTCCACCCTCGGCACCGGGCCGGTCGCCGTGGCCCGGGAGGACGCCGCCGGGTCGTCCGTGGACGCCCTCCCCGCGTCGTCCACGGCCCTGGCCGGTGCCTCCACCCGGCCGACCTCGGCGCCGCTCGCCGTGTCCACCCAGCTCAGGTGGCTGACCGGCTCGCGGTCCTGGGGGGTCGCCGTGACCGTGGACTCCCGTTCCGTGTCCTGGGACACCGTGTCGTGGGTCGCCGACCCGCCGGCGGCCGCCGCCCGCGCCGCCTTCCGCCGTGACCAGAGGCCGCCCGAGCGCAACCAGTTCGCCGCCGGTTCCTCGACGAGGCGGGTCAACGCCCAACCCAGGACGACCGCCACCACGAGCATGGCACCCGACTGGGCCATGGGCGGCCAGCCCGCCTCGGACAGCTGGTACATGACGCTGTAGCCGATGTTGTGGTTGACCAGGTAGACGCAGTAGGAGATCCCGGCGAGCCAGATGATGGGCCGCATCACCGGGTGGTAGTAGTCCTTGCCCCGGGCGGCGAGCGCGATGCCCACGGTGGCGATCGCGACCCACAACGTCGAGTCGATGTCGTCGTGGTGGAACTCGTGGGCCCACACCGCCGCCGGCACCAGCAACAGCGTCGCCCAGTTCCCCCGCCGGTTACCCCAGAGCCACAGGGCGGCGCCGGCGGCGAACAGGTGCGCCCGGTAGGCGCCTCCGGCGGACAGCAGGGAACGGACCTCCTGGGCCAGACCCGGCTCGGTGAGCGTCAGCTTGGCCACCACCGGCAGGGTGATGGCCGCCGCCAGCACCAGGTGCAGCCGCCACCCGTGCCCCCACCGACGCGGCCACAGCAGCGCCGCGACGCAGAACATGATGATCTGCACCGGCACGGTCCAGTAGCTGCCGTCGGTCCTGGCGATCCCCTCGACGAAACCCGGGGGGAGCACCAGCATGGTGCCGATCATCGAGGTGAAGCTGCGCTGGAGCGACTCGGGGCCGATCAGGTGGGTGATGATCTGGGTGAGGAGGGTGGCGACCAGGAAGGCCGGGAGCATCCGGGCCAACCGGTTCCGGAGCAGTGTTCCCGGGCCCTTGGAACTCAGCGTCTGGCAAACGAAGTAGCCGGAGATCATCATCATGATCGCCGCGCCCGACTGGATGCTGAACTCCCACGGGCGCCGCTCCAGTTCGGACACCAGGAACGGTCCGCCCCAGGTCGCGTGCTGGACGATGACGAAGATGATGGCGAAACCGCGGAGCAGGTCCCAGCTGGTCTGCCGGCGCTTGGGGCGGTCGGTGCCTGCGGCCGGTGCGGCCGGGACGCTGGCCATGCTCTCACTCCCCAGAGGATGTGGTCACGGGTTGTCAACTGCCACCGTCGTGGCGCGTCCGCCCGGCCCGTCGCCCTGGGGGCGGGCGGACGTGGTGGAGCAGCAGCACGAGGGACGTCAGCAGCCGCCGGGTGGCGTTCTCGCCAGCCGCGGATCTTGTGGTGCCGTGTGGCGGCCGAAGTTACCGCATGACCGGAGGCCCTGACGCGGAGGCCAGCCAATCGCGACCCCCTCGTTATCGCTGTTCACCCCCTGGTGGGTGTCGAATCCCCCAGGTTGGGGTGTTCGCTCGCTGTCAGTCGCGGTGCGCGGCGCACCTCGCACGACCGGGTGGCGGGGCCGCGTGGCATCGCGGTCGAGGGCTCCCGGGGGAGGACCAGGGGGAGGACCCGGGGCCACCGCGCGGGCCGCGCGGTGGGCGGCTCGTGGGGGTGCGCGTTCGACGCCCGCACCAGGGGCCCGGCCCGTGCGGTAGGCTGACCGGGAACGCGGCGAACCGCCTCGGCTGAGGCAGGCTGATCACGCGCCGGGACCCGTGGGACGTTGTCCACCCGCGAACGGCGCGGACCCGATGTCGACTGCCTGGACAGCATGGTGCGGCCCCGCGCCGAGTGCGCCATGAGCGCTGGCGTAGGATGCCCTGCGGTGCCGAACGCCGACAGGCCAGGATTTCTGACAAGGTAAGGTTTTCGATTATGCCTCCCAAGCAGCGTAAGACGTTCGAAGCGACGTTGGAGCTCGAAGCTGGCAACGCTGCCATGGTCGACCTCGGTAAGATGCTCGGCCCGACCGGCGCGAACACCCGCCAGATCAAGCTCGAGTACGACGAGGCCACCTCGGCCCAGCGTGGCGAGATCGCTCCCGTGGTCATCACGGTGTACGAGGACCGCAGCTACTCCCTGCGGTACAAGACCCCGCCGACGAGCTTCCTGATCCGCAAGGCCCTGGGGGTCACCACGGGCCACGCCAAGCCGGGCCACGGCTCCGGTGGCTCCCTGACCCAGGAGCAGGTTCGGCAGATCGCCGAGCGCAAGATGCCCGACCTGAACGCGACCAGCATCGAGGCCGCCATCAAGGTCGTCACCGGTTCCGCGCGGTCGATGGGCGTCTCCGTCGCCGACTGACCTGTCGTTCGGTCCAGCCTGAGCGACGACGTGCCGCACACAGCCCGTCCGGGTACTCCCGGGCGGGCTGTGTGGTGTTCGCCGGGGGGCGGCGCGATGGTCGTCCTGCTCGCGGGCGTCCCGGGTTCCCCGCCCGTTCGTCCCTCGTCCGGTCGATGTCGCCTGGCCTCGGGCGCGGACCGACGGGAGGCGTCGGTGCCGCCCCGCACCGGGGTGGCCGGGGCTCGAATCCAGGGGCGGGGCGGCCAAGCCCCTCGTCCCGGGGTCCACTGACCTCGGGGCGGGTCCCCGATGTCGCCGTTCCGCGTCGGTCCGTTCGCCGGCTCGGCTACCTCCCCGCGCCCTGGGCCACCGGGCCCGGTCCCGCGGCTTCCGGTGGTGGACCCCGCGTGGTCGGTGGCCGCCGTGTCGAACGGTGCGAGTGGGCGGCGTCGACGTCAGTCGAACACCGCGCGCCGTGGGGCGCGGCGCGGCGGGTGGGCTTCGTCCTCGTCCGGGCGTGCGCCGACCGCCACGGCCGGGGCCTGCCTTCGGCTCACTTCCCGATCCACCGACGGGACGAAAGTTGGGAGCGCTCCCAGGTGTCGGTCGCGCCGGGTAGGCCGGTGTAGGGAGCCGTCGGCCGAGCGGGTGCCGCCCCGCGCGCTGGGGTGCGCGACCGAACGGAGCAGGGAAAGGCTCGTGTTCGGCCGGACAGCGGAGCCCCCTCACCCGTCTGTCGCGGGCGGTAAGCGAAATATCACTTTGCGCGACATTCGGGGTTTACACCGTGTTGCGCAAGAATTACGATCAGGGCCTGGGAGCGCTCCCATCACGACACGTCTCATCGACTCGACGCCCCGCGTCCGACGAGGTTTCACGTGAGGAGTAGCCGTGACGAACGGCCCGTTACGCAGACGTACGTGCCTGACCGCAGCGATCTCGCTGTTGACGGTGACCGCGCTCGGAGCCACCCCGCCCGCGCTGGCCGACACCGGCGGAGCGGAACCGAGGACCGGCCAGTTCAACTACGGTGAGGCACTCCAGAAGTCGATCTGGTTCTACGACGCGCAGCGCTCCGGGGTGCTGCCCGCCGACAACAGGGTCAGCTGGCGCGGCGACTCGGCCGTGGACGACGGCTCCGACGTGGGCCTCGACCTCAGCGGCGGGTTCTACGACGCCGGGGACCACGTGAAGTTCGGCTTCCCGTTCGCCTACACCATGACGATGCTCGCCTGGGGAGCCGTCGAGGAGCCCGACGCGTACGCCGAGTCGGGCCAGCTGGAACACCTCAGGGACAACCTGCGCTGGGGGACCGACTACATCCTGCGGGCGCACCCGGAACCCGACGTGCTGTACGGACAGGTCGGCGACGGCCATCTCGACCACTCCTTCTGGGGGCCGGCCGAGGCGATGACGATGGAACGGCCCGCCTTCCGGATCGACCCCAGCTGCCCCGGCTCCGACCTCGCCGGGGAGACGGCGGCGGCCCTCGCCGCGTCCTCGCTCGTGTTCGCCGACTCCGACCCGGCCTACGCGGAGACCCTCGTCGAGCACGCGCGGCAGCTGTACGACTTCGCCGACACCCACCGAGGTGTCTACTCCGACTGCATCACCAACGCGCAGGACTTCTACAACTCCTGGGGCGGCTACCAGGACGAGCTGGTCTGGGGCGCCATCTGGCTCCACCGCGCCACCGGCGAGCGGTCCTACCTGGACAAGGCTCGTCAGGAGTACGAGCTGTTGCCGGACCCGAACGGCTGGAAATCCTACGGCTGGACGCAGTCCTGGTCGGACAAGGCCTACGGCAGCTACGTGCTGATGGCCCAGCTCACCGGCGAGCAGCGGTACGTGGAGGACGCCAACCGGTGGCTGGACTTCTGGACGGTCGGGGTCAACGGTGACCGGGTCGACTACTCCCCGGGCGGGCAGGCGGTGCTCGACACCTGGGGCTCGCTCCGATACGCGACCACGACGGCCTTCGCCGCGCTGGTGCACAGCGAGACGGTGAGCGACCCGGCGCTGCGCCAGCGGTACCACGACTTCGGTGTCCGCCAGGTCGACTACGCCCTCGGCGACAACCCCCGCCAGTCCAGCTACGTGGTCGGTTTCGGTGAGAACCCGCCGGTCAACCCCCACCACCGCTCCGCCCACGGGTCCACCACCGACGACATCCACGTTCCCGCGACCAACACCCACGTGTTGTACGGGGCGCTGGTCGGCGGCCCGGCCCTGCCAGACGACCAGTACGTGGACGACCGCACCGACTACGTCTCCAACGAGGTCGCCCTGGACTACAACGCCGGGTTCACCTCGGCCCTGGTCAAGCTCTACGCCGAGTACGGCGGCGACCCGCTGCCCGACTTCCCGCCCTCCGGTGGCGGCACGGGCTGAGGACACCGGTGGCCGGTCGGCCGCCCTCCTGACTCCGGTGCGGAACGTGCTGCGCGCCCACGCGTTCCGCACCGGACCCCAACCCCCAGTCGCGGTCATCCAGCACGAGAGCGCTCATTCGATCCGGCGGCGGAGACGAACCGGTTGACCGCGACTGCGGGGACCCGTCTGCCCGGAGGGAGGCGCTCGCCCGGGAGCGCCCGTTCCCGGTGAAGGTCCAGTGACGAGTGGAGGACATCCCTGCCATGACAGCGTCCACGTTACGGCGGAGGTCGGTGAGAAAGGCGCCCGTCCTCGCGGCGGCGGCCCTCCTGACCACCGCGATGGTGCCGGTGACCTCGGGGGCGGCCTTCGGCGGCGCCCCGGCCGACGACCTGCCGGCCGACGTCGAGGTCGAGCCCCGCCAGCCCTCCGAGTACGAGGCGGCCTTCCTCGACCAGTACGAGAAGATCAAGGACCCGGCCAGCGGCTACTTCCGCGAGTTCGACGGGCTGCTGGTGCCCTACCACTCGGTCGAGACGTTGTTGGTGGAGGCACCCGACCACGGCCACCAGACCACCTCCGAGGCGTTCAGCTACTACCTGTGGCTGGAGGCGAGCTACGGCAGGGTGACCGGTGACTGGGAGCCGTTCAACGCGGCCTGGGAGTCGCTGGAGCGCTTCGCCATCCCGGGGACCGAGGACCAACCGACGAACTCCTCCTACGACCCCGGGAGCCCCGCGACCTACGCGGCCGAGCACCCCTCGCCCACGCAGTACCCCGCACTGCTCCGCCAGGACGTGCCGGTCGGTGAGGACCCGCTGGCCAGCGAGCTGAGCGCCACCTACGGCACCGACGAGATCTACGGCATGCACTGGCTGCTCGACGTGGACAACGTCTACGGCTACGGCTTCTGCGGCGACGGGACCGACGACGAGCCGGCCTTCATCAACACCTACCAGCGCGGTTCGGGCGAGTCGGTGTGGGAGACCGTTCCGCACCCCTCCTGCGAGACCTTCGAGTTCGGCGGGGAGAACGGCTTCCTCGACCTCTTCACCGACGACCAGGCCTACTCCCCGCAGTGGCGCTACACCAACGCCCCCGACGCCGACGCCAGGGCCGTCCAGGTCGCCTACCTGGCGCAGACCTGGGCCGAGGAGCAGGGGCAGGCGGGAGCGGTCGCCGACACCGTGGCCGACGCCGCGAAGATGGGTGACTACCTGCGGTACTCGATGTACGACAAGTACTTCAAGCAGATCGGCGACTGCACCAGCGAGACCGGGTGCCCGGGAGCGCAGGGCAAGGACAGCGCGCACTACCTGCTGTCCTGGTACTACTCGTGGGGCGGGGCCCTGGCCGACGCCCAGTACCCGTGGGCGTTCCGCATCGGCTCCAGCGCCTCCCACCAGGGCTACCAGAACGTCCTGGCCGCCTGGGCGCTGTCCGAGGTCGACGGGCTGATCCCCGAGTCACCGACCGCCCAGGAGGACTGGGCCACCAGCCTCGACCGCCAACTGGAGTTCCTGCGGTGGCTCCAGTCCGCCGACGGTGGCATCGCCGGCGGCGCCACCAACAGCTGGCAGGGCGACTACTCCGACCCTGGAGCGGACCACCCCACCTTCTACGGGATGGCCTACGACTGGCAGCCGGTGTGGAACGACCCGCCGAGCAACAACTGGTTCGGTTTCCAGGTGTGGGACATGGAGCGGGTGGCCCAGTACCACCACATCACCGGCGACGAGCGCGCCGGCGAGATCCTCGACAACTGGATCCCCTGGGCCATCGAGCACACCACGGTCGGAACCGGGGGCGACTTCGGGGTGCCGAGCAACCTCTCGTGGAGCGGGGAGCCCGACACCTGGGACGCCGCCAACCCCGGTGACAACGCGTCGCTGCGGGTGAGCGTGGTGGACCAGAGCCAGGACGTCGGGGTGGCCGCGGGTCTGGCCAAGACGCTGCTCTACTACGCGGCCGCCACCGGCGACAGCGCCGCCCTGGCGACCGGGGAGGGGCTGCTCGACGCGCTGTTGGCGAACCAGACCGACCTTGGTATCGCCACCGAGGAGACCCGGGAGGACTACTCGCGGTTCGATGAGACCGGGGACCAGCAGCTCTACATCCCCAACGGCTGGACCGGCACGATGCCCAACGGGGACGTGATCGACTCCGACTCCACCTTCGGGTCCATCCGCAGCTTCTACCAGGACGACCCCGACTGGCCGCAGGTGCAGGCCTACCTGGACGGCGGACCGGCGCCGACCTTCACCTACCACCGGTTCTGGGCGCAGACGGACATCGCGACCGCCTTCGCGACCCACGCCGAACTCTTCGGCTGACCCGTTGACCGGGGCGCCATCCGCTCAACGGCGAGCGGGTGGCGCCCCACTCCGTCCTGGGTGGCCTGCCGGGGTCGACCTGGTCCGGGTCGGGCGCCGGCTCACACCGAGCCGCGCAACACCAGCTCGTTGGGGAGGATGACCGGTTCGCTGGTCGTGCTCCCGCCCTCGATGAGGGTCAACAACATGCGGGTCATCTCGCGCCCCATCAGTTCCGTCGGCTGTCGTACCGAGGTCAGTGGGGGGTCGGTGTGCCTGGCCGTCTCGGAGTCGTCGAACCCGATGATGGCGACGTCGTCCGGGACCCGTCGCCCGGCCGCCCGCAGCGCGCGCAACGCGCCGACGGCCATCATGTCGCTCGCGGCGAACACGGCGTCCAGCTCGGGGTCGCGTTCGAGCAGCTGGCGCATCGCCCGTTCGCCGCTCTCCTGGCTGAAGTCGCCGAAGGCGCACAGGTCACGGGGGACTCCCCGCCGCCCGCGGAGGGCCTTGCGGTAGCCGGCGAGCCGGTCCACCCCCACCGACATGTCCTGCGGTCCGGTGATCGCCGCGATGCGGCGGCGACCGCGCTCGTAGAGATGGGCGGTCGCGGCGCGCGCGCCCTCGACGTTGTCGGAGTCGACGTAGGGGAGGGAGGGGTGTGAGAGCTGCGGACGGCCGGACATGACCACCGGCGTGCCGTTCTCCATCAGCCGCCACGGCAGCGGATCGTCCCCGTGCACGGAGACCAGGACGGCCCCGTCGACGTGACCGTTGCGGACGTACTGCTCGACCTGGGCGTGTTCCCGGGCCGTCCAGGCCATCACCAGCACCAGTTGGAGACCGCTGGCGGACAGTTCCTTGCTGACACCCCGCAGCAGACTGCCGAAGAAGGGCTCGGTGAAGACGCGGGACTCCGGTTCGGAGACGACGAAGGCCACCGAGTCGGCGCGACGGGTGGCGAGGCTCCTGGCGGCCCGGTTGGGAACGTAACCCAGTTGCTGCACGGCCTCCAGCACCGACGCTCGAGCGGCCTCGCTGACCTGGGGGGAACCGTTGACCACACGGGAGACCGTCCCCCGGGACACCCCCGCGGCCGCCGCCACCTGTTCCAGGGTGGGACGGGCACTCCCGTTCCCGCTGCGTGTGGCTTCCACCACTGATGTACCTCCCCGACTAGCGCCTACCCAAGGGGCCGTTCCGAGCCCCGCTGGCCAACCGACTGGTGGTGGGCCAGCGAGGTGCTCCCCGCCCCGCCCCCGTGGTGGGTGTGAGCGCTCCTACCGCCGATGGTAGGCCACCCGGACCACTGGAACCGAGACGACGAACGCCCTGGTGGTGGAGTGGTCACGGTGCGTGAGGCCCCGCGTCGAGCCTACTCGTGAGAGCGCTCCCGGGCTAGTTGGCGCCGGGGCAAGCGACGAGCGCCACGTTGGAGGGTGACCACAAAGGACCGCTGGTTCGTTTGTCCCTCCATCGAGGACTTTTCGAGCAGGTCAGCGTGCGGTTTCGATGGGTGGGTCGACCCTGGAGCGTGATCTTCAGGTCACGGGCCTGCAACAGTGCTTGACAGTGGGGCGTGTCACTCGAAGACTGGTCAAGCGAATTTGGGAGCGCTCACATGAGGTGTGGCGCCGTCGTTCCTCGAGCAGGTCGACCGTCGCACCCACCAACAGGGAGTTCGAGGTGCGTGATTCAACGATGCGTCACTTATCCAGGACAACGCTGACCGTTTCGGCCGGGATGGCGGCCGTGCTGACGCTGGCCTCGTGCGGTGGTGGCGGGGGAGGTGGTGGCGGCGGCGACGGTGAGATCGAGCTGACCATCGCGACCTTCGGCTCGATGGGCTACGAGGCCCTGCTGGAGGAGTACGAGGAGCAGAACCCGGGCATCACCATCGTCCAGCAGCACACCGGACGGTCCCCCGCCCACCACCAGAACCTGTTCCAGAAGCTCGGCGCCGGATCGGGACTGTCCGACATCGAGGCCGTGGAGGAGGGGCACATGGCCCGGGCCCGGGGTGCCTCCTCCCGCTTCAACGACCTCACCGAGATCGGTCCCGAGGGGCTCGAGGACCGCTGGCAGGAGTGGAAGTACGCCGGCGGTCAGGACGCCGAGGGCCGGTTGATCGGCTATGGGACCGACATGGGCCCGCTGGCGATGTGCTACCGACAGGACCTCTTCGAGGAGGCTGGCCTGCCCTCCGACCCGGAGGAGGTGGCTCCCCTCTTCGAGACCTGGGAGGCCTACTTCGAGGCCGGCGACGAGTTCACCTCGGCCGACATCGGCTCCGCCTGGTTCGACAACGGCAGCCAGGTCTTCAACGCCATGAACAACCAGCTCGAGTTCGGCTACTACGACGCCGAGGACAACCTGATCGTCGAGAGCAACGAGGACGTCCGGCACAACTGGGACCGGATGACCGCGGCGGTCGAGGGCGGCCAGTCCGCCGGGCTGGCGGCGTTCAGCAACGAGTGGGAGAGCGGGTTCGCCGACTCGGCGTTCGCGACCAAGACCTGCCCCGCGTGGATGATGGGGCCGATCAAGGAGCACTCCGGCGAGGAGCACGCCGGGCAGTGGGCCATCAGCCCGACCTTCCCCGACGGCGGCGGCAACTGGGGCGGCACCTACCTGACGGTGCCCACCCAGAGCGAGCACCCCGAGGAGGCGGCGGAGCTGGCGGCCTGGCTCACCGCCCCCGAGCAGCAGATCCGCGCCTTCGTGGCGGAGGGCCCGTTCCCGGCGCAGGTCGAGGCCCTCGACATGGAGGAGCTGCTGGAGCACCGCGACGACTACTTCGCCACCCCGGACGTCGGACCGCTCTTCTCGGAGGCGGCCAAGCGGATCGAGCGGGCGCAGTACAAGGGCCCGAGCGACGGCGACCTGCAGGACAACGTCTTCGGACCGGCCATCCAGACCATCGAACAGGGACTGGCCAGCCCGGACGAGGCGTGGGAGCAGGCGGTACGCGGCGCCAACGAACTGGAGGGCTGACCGCGACCTCCCGGACGGGGTGCCGTGACGGCGCCCCGTCCGCTCCACGACCGTCATCCGTCCGCCGCGTCCGCGCAGCCCCTACCGAGGAGGGGAGTTGGCCGATCTGCGCTCCGAGACCGCCGAGGCGTCCCGGAAACCGTCTCCACCGCCCGGAGGCCGTTCAGGCTCCGGTAAGAACGACCTGACCCTGCGACAGCGCCTCTACCGCTTCGACGTCAAGTCGGCGCCCTACTTCTACATCGCGCCGTTCTTCATCGTCTTCGGCCTGGTCGGCCTGTTCCCGCTGCTCTTCACCGCCTACGTCTCGCTGTTCGACTGGGACATGCTGGCGGACGAACAGCAGTTCGTGGGGCTCGACAACTACGCCAGGCTGATCGAGTCGGACCAGTTCTGGAAGGCGCTGGTCAACACCATCAGCATCTTCCTGCTGTCCACCGGTCCGCAGCTGGTGATCGCGGTGCTGCTGGCCGTGCTGCTGGACGCGAGGATCCGCGCCCGCACCGGCTTCCGCGTCAGCGTGCTGATCCCGTACGTGGTGAGCCTCGTCGCCCTGGGCATCATCTTCAGCAACCTGTTCGGGCATAACTACGGTCTGATCAACAACGTGCTGGAGTTCTTCGGTTTCGACCGGATCAACTGGCACAGCGACCGCTTCGCCAGCCACGTCGCCATCGCCACGATGGTGAACTGGCGGTGGACCGGGTACAACGCGCTCATCATCCTGGCCGCCATGCAGGCCATCCCCCGGGACCTCTACGAGGCCGCGGTCGTCGACGGGGCCGGGCCCTTCCGCCGGTTCTTCAGCGTCACGATGCCGCTGCTGCGGCCCACGCTGATCTTCGTCGTGATCACCTCGACCATCGGTGGTCTCCAGATCTTCACCGAGCCCAAGCTGTTCAGCGACATCCCGGGCTCGAACAACGGCGGGTCGGACAACCAGTTCCAGACCATCACCCTGTTCATGTACCAGGCCGGATTCGAGCGTTTCGACCTCGGGTACGCCTCGGCGATCGCCTGGACGCTGTTCCTGCTGATCGTCGTGATCGCGCTGATCAACTTCCTGATCACCCGCCGGATCGCCTCGACCGGGGAGGAACGTCGATGAGTACCCAGACCGCTCCCCGGCCACCGAGGACCCGACGCCGCGCGTCCGAGGGAGGAGAACACGCCTCCCTGATCAGCCGGCCGCGCTTCCTGACCTACGGCCTGCTGCTCGCGTTCGTCCTCGGGTCGGTCTTCCCGCTCTGGTGGTCGTTCATCGTCGCCAGCCACGAGAGCTCCGTGGTGCGGGAACGCATCCCACCCCTGCTGCCCGGTGCGAACTTCTTCTCCCACGCCGCCGAGGTGTTCGACACCGTTCCCTTCTGGCTGGCGTTGGGCAACAGCCTGATCGTGGCCACCACGGTGACGGTCTCGGTGGTGCTCTTCGGGACCCTCGCCGGCTACGCCTTCGCCCGGCTGCGGTTCAGGGGGAGCGGCGCCCTGTTCGCCTTCGTGGTCGCCACGCTGGCGGTACCCACCCAGCTGGGCATCATCCCCCTCTACATCGCGATGACCTCCTACGGCTGGCAGGGCCAGCTCGCCGCCGTGATCGTCCCGAACCTCGTGACCGCGTTCGGCGTGTTCTGGATGCGCCAGTACCTGGTCGGAGCGCTGCCCCACGAACTGCTGGAGGCCGCGAGGGTCGATGGGTGCAGCATGATCAGGACCTTCTGGCACGTGGTCCTGCCGATCGCCCGCCCCGCGGCCGCGATCCTCGGCCTGTTCACCTTCATGCACTCCTGGAACGACTTCCTCTGGCCCCTCGTGGTCCTGGACGCGCAGAACCCGACCGTGCAGGTGGCCCTGGAACGGCTCCAGGCCGGCTACTACACCAACTACTCGCTGGTGCTGGCCGGGACGACGCTGGCCACGATCCCGATCCTCCTGGTCTTCGTCATCTTCGGGAAGCAGATCGTCGCCAACATCGCCCAGGGAGCGGTGAAGGGATGAGCGGGCCCGCGGGGCCCGACCGCCGACCGGACGCGCCTCCGGTCGGCGCCTTCCCCGCGGGGTTCACCTGATCTCTCCGCCGCAGACACACCAGCGAGCAACACCGAGCCAAGGACGGAGGCGAGGGGCGCTCCCCGGCGATCGGCCGGGGACGGCGCGCCCCCACAACGAGATGACGGAACACACTGCCCAGGACCCGGCCGCGAGTTCGGCCGCCATCACGTTCCCGGAGGGATTCCTCTGGGGAGCGTCCACCGCGTCCTTCCAGATCGAGGGCTCCACCACCGCCGACGGGCGCACCGACTCCATCTGGGACGTCCTCTGCAGGAAACCCGGCGCGGTGGCCAACGCGGACACCGGTGATCCGGCGGCGGACCACTACCGCCGGGTGTCCGAGGACGTCGCGCTGATGGCGGATCTCGGACTGGCCACCTACCGGTTCTCCGTCGCGTGGCCGCGGGTGCGACCGGACGGTGGGTCGGTCAACCAGCGGGGCCTGGACTTCTACCGGGGTCTGGTCGACGAGCTGCTGGAACGCGACATCGTTCCGTGGATCACCCTCTACCACTGGGACCTCCCGCAGGCCCTGGAGGAACGGGGCGGGTGGACGAACCGGGACACCGCCTACCGCTTCGCCGAGTACGCCGACACGGTGGTCACCGCGCTCGGTGACCGGGTGCCCTACTGGACCACGCTGAACGAGCCCTTCTGCGCGGCGTTCCTCGGGTACGCCTCCGGAGAGCACGCCCCGGGGCGGACCGAGCCGGACGCCGCGGTCGCCGCCGTGCACCACCTGCTGGTGGCCCACGGTCTCGGCACGGCGCTGATCAGGGCGCGGCGGCCCGACGTCAAGCTGGGCATCACGCTGAACCCCGCGCCCATCGTGCCGGCGGACCCGGACGACCCGGTGGACGTCGCCGCCGCCAGGCGGGTGGACCTCGTGCGCAACCGCGTCTTCCTCGATCCGCTGTTCCGGGGCGAGTACCCGGAGGACGCCCACACGCAGTTCGACCAGTTCGGGTTCTCCGAACTCGTGCGGGACGGTGACCTGAAGCTCATCTCCCAGCCGATCGACCTGTTGGGCGTGAACTTCTACCACGACGAGGTCGTCTCCGGGCACGGCGGGACGGAGGCGCCCTCGCTGGACGGACGTCCCACACCCCTCGTGGGCGCGGCCCCCTTCAGCAATCCCGAGCGCGACCTGCCCAGGACCGCGATGGGTTGGCCGGTCGACCCCCGGGGGCTGACCGACCTGTTGCTGCGACTGCACCGGGAGTACCCGGGCGTTCCGCTCTACGTCACGGAGAACGGCGCGGCCTACCTGGACACGGTGGCGGAGGACGGCCAGGTCCATGACGAGGACCGCACCCGGTACCTCGACGGGCACCTGCGAGCCGTGCACGACGCCATCGAGCAGGGCGTCGACCTGCGCGGGTACTGCTGCTGGTCGCTGCTGGACAACTTCGAGTGGGCCTGGGGCTACGACCAGCGGTTCGGTGTCGTCCACGTCGACTACAAGACGCAGGAACGGACCGTCAAGGACAGCGGCAGGTTCTTCGCCCGCGTGATCAAGGCCAACGGGATACCCGGCTCCGGCGACTGAGGACAGGCGCGGCCGGGCCGGCGCGGGGGCGCCCGAGGGTCATGACCCGGGTGCCCCCGCCCGCCATCCACCAAAGTCGGCGGACCGGGGAGGCCGCCACCCGGAACACACCACCCCACCGCTCGTCCGCTCCCTCCGGCCCGCGCCGGCTCCCGGTCGGCGAGTTCCACGGGCGAGGGCCAGCGCCCCTCCCGCCACCCGGCGGGAGCTCCCGGTCGGGCCGGTCCCGAGCGGGACCGACCAGCCGCCGGAGCGCCGCCGGAGCGCCGCCGGAGCGCCGCTGGACGTCCCGTGGACCGCGCTCGGTGCCGGAGGTGCCGCCCGGACGCCGTCCCCGGCACGGGCCGGGTCCTCCCGGCGCACCCGCCGCGCCGACGCCCCGCGCGCCCCGAGCCCGGTGCGGCCGGGGGCCGCCCGAGGTGCCCGGGACCCGGTGGCGGTGGCGACGACCGCGTCCAGGGCGTTCCCCCGATGATCGTCAGTCGGGGTGACAACCGGTTCCCGACTCCCTCCTCCGGAGGAATCCTCCCGTGCCCGGGGGGAGCCGCTCGCGCGCACCGCGCGGGAAGTGTGACCGCTCCGTGTCACCAATCGGGTGCCCTGCGTGCCCGTTCGCGAGATCATCAGGGCCAGGTTCACGGTGCCGCCGCGCGGCACACCCCGGTCCCGAGCCCCAACCGCCGCCCGGGGGCCTCGCCGATGGGAGTCCTGATGACCACGACAGCACGCCTCGGGACCGGGCAGCGGCCCGGGGTCCTCGTCGTCCTGCTGCTCGGTTCGACCCTGAGCGTGATGGCGGGCGCCATCCTGGGGCCGGTGATCGAGGTGCTGCGCGCCGACCTGGCCGTCACGGGAACGGCGGCGGGCCTGGTGCTCACCGCCCACTCCCTGGCGATCGCGCTCGCGAGCCCCCTGGTGGGATGGGTCATGGACCGCTGGGGGGTGCGCCGCCCGTTGGTGGTGGGGCTCCTGGTGTACGGCTTGGCCGGGGGAGCCGGGCTGGTGGTCGAGTCCTACACCCAGCTGCTGGTCACCCGCCTGGTCTTCGGTCTGGGGGCGGCGGCGGTCTTCACGGGGACGACGGTGGCGGTCCTCATGCTCTACCAGGGGACGGCCCGCGACCGCGTCGTGGGATGGCGGTCGACGGCCGTCAGCATGGGGGGTGTGCTCTGGCCGCTGATCGGGGGAGCCGCGGGCGCGGTCTCCTGGCACGGCCCGTTCGCCGTCTACCTCGTCGGAGTCCCGATCGCGATCGCGACCCTGGTGGTGCTCCCGGAGGTGCCCGCGCCGGCCCGGGGCGGTGGAGGTGGAGGACTGGTCTCGCTGCTGCGTGTGCCGCGCCTGATGGCGTACTGCGGGCTGCTCCTGGTACTGGCGATGTTGATGCTCGTCGTCGCGGTCTTCCTGCCCCAACGGCTCGCCCAGGTCGGCGTGCACAACCCCTTCGTCGTGTCGGTCTTCAGCGCGGTCCTCGCGGTCGCGATGAGCCTCGTGGGCCTGGGGTACGCCCGGATCCGGGGACGCCTCCGGTACCCGGCGATGCTGCGGGTCGCGGTGGTGGGCTGGAGTGGCGGCTTCCTCTGCCTCGGCCTGACCGACTCACCGCCGCTCATCCTGCTCGCCGTGATCGTCTTCGGTCTGGGCATGGGGCTGGCGATGCCCGCCCTCACCGTGCTGATCGCGGATGCCGCACCGCCAGCCGCACGGGCGCAGGCCGCTTCGTTGACCGGGACCGCCACCTTCGCGGGCCAGTTCGCCGCGCCGCTGCTGTTCGGTCCCCTGATGGAGGCGACCTCGATCAGGGCTGGTTTCCTGTCCGCCGCCGGCCTGTCGGTGATCCTGGTGGTGGGCCTGCTGTTCCTGCCGGCGGAGGCGCGGCAGGTGGAGGCGGCGGGCGAACCGGCGGAGGCCGCCTCGGCGACCCCGCGCGGCGCGGCCTCGGGAGAGGCGGGGAGCTGACGGAGCTGGGCACGAGGGGCGGTGGGAGCTCCGCTCCCGCCGGGGTGACCGGCTCGGGGCGCGCTTCCAGCCCTCGTCCGGGGCATGGCGTCCCGCCACCGGCGAGAACCGGGAAGGCGGAACGGTCCACCGGCCCAGCTGTTTGTCCGGCATTTGGAGCAATGGAATTCCTCGGGTGGGGGAGTATTCGTTCCGGCGTCCCCGGGAAGGAACGGAGAATTCGGGCGGAACGCACTCGAGGGCATCACGTGGTGGCTCCGCCCGACTCTCCGCCCGCCCCGAACCGGCACTGCCGGGAGTGGCGGGGGAATTCGGTTCCCCGGGCGTCGGCCCGGCGGCGAACACACCTCGCGCGGTGGCGTGAGGCCTCGACCTGCCAGCCGCCGGCCCCTCCGCCATCGAGATCCGCGCAGGCGGAGGGCGCCAGGTCATCGGTGGTCGACCGGTGGTCCGCGCCGTGCGGGTCCTGCCGGAAGCAGGCGTACCACCGCCCGAAACTCCTCCTTCTGGGTGAAACGCGGCCGAATGTCGACGAGGAGTGCGCCATTATCTTCCGCTTGTGGAGAATCGCACGCTGAGGCGCAAAGAGGGCCGATCGCGGCCACGTCTCCCGGGTGTGACGCGAGTGGGGGAGTAGCGTGTCCCTCTCCGGTTTCCGGTGTGACCGGATTCCGGTGGCCACCCGCGCCGGAGAACCGGGAAAACGAGGAAAGAGGCCGGCGTGGCTGGCCGGAAAGGGAGTGCGCAGTGCGGGTCCCACCGTTCGTGACCGCCGTGCTCGGCACCGCGCTCGCGGTGTCCCTCACGGCCTGTGGTTCGAACTCGGACTACCTGCCGACCCGGGCCGAGGCCGAGGACCTGGGTGAGGAGAGCCAGCAGGTCGCCGAGGAACTCGCGGCCGAGCTGGGCATCCCGGACGTCTCCGGTGAGTCGGACGACCTGTACGTCTTCCTGCCCAAGTCGTTGGACAACCCGTACTGGGACGACGCCAGGGCCGGGATGGAGGACGCTGCGGAACGGCTCGGGGTCCGGGCGGAGTTCGTCGGCCCCCAGACCACCGACGTCGGCCAGCAGGTGCAGATGTTCGAGGCCGCCCTCGCCCGGCAGCCCAAGGGCATCGCGATCTCGCCGAACGACCCGGCGTCCGTCCTGGGCACCATCGCCACCGCGCGGGACATGGGCATCGAGGTCATCGCCTGGGACTCGCCCGTGCCCGACAGCGAGGCTCGTGGCTACATCGGGACCGACAACACCAACGCCGGGCGGACCTTCGGTGAGCAGCTGCTGGAGCAGATCGGCGGGGAGGGCGAGATCGCCGTGATCGTCGGCTCGCTCGGCGCGGTGAACAGCCAGCAGCGGCTGACCGGGTTGCGCGAGGTCGTCGAGGCCGACCCCGACGTGGAGATCGTCGCGATCGAGGAGTCGGGCGACGCCATCGCCGAGGCGACCAGCAAGACCGAGGCGATCCTGGCCGCGCACCCCGACGTCGCGGCGATCGTCGGCGTCAACGGTGGCGACGCGCCCGGAGCCGCGACCGCCCTCCAGCAGACGGGGCGGTGCGGCGAAGTGCTGGTCGCGGGCTTCGACGCGATCCCCCAGGCCAGGGATCTGATGCGCAACGACTGCATCCAGCTGCTCGTCTCCCAGCGGCCCTACGGGATGACGGCGGCGGCCCTCCAACTGCTGGTCGCGATGGCCCAGGACGCGGACGTGGACGAGACCGAGCTGGACACCGGCGTCGTCGCCATCACCAAGGAGACGCTCCCCGACTTCGAGCGGACCATCTCGTGAGCGCGGCACCCGAGGCGGAACCGCCCACGGACGACCCACCGGCCCCCGGCGTCGAACCCCTGGTGCGGATGACCGGGATCGTGAAGACCTACCCGGGCGTGCGCGCCCTCGACTCGGTGGACCTGGAGGTCCGGCCCGGCGAGGTGATGGGCCTGGTCGGTGAGAACGGGGCCGGGAAGTCCACCCTGCTCAAGGTGCTCGCCGGCGTGGTGAGCCCCGACGAGGGCGAGGTGCTCGTCGAGGGGCGTCCCGTCCGGATGAGCGGCCCCCGGGACGCCCAGCGGCTGGGGCTGGCGGTGATCCACCAGGAACTCACCCTCGCCCCGCACCTCTCCGTCGCCGAGAACATCCTGGTCGCCGCCGAGCCGACCCGGTTCGGGATGCTCGACCGCCGGGAGATGGAACGGCGGACCGAGGCGGCGCTGTCCGAGCTGGGCATCCAGCTCGACCCGTGGGTCGAGGTGGAACGGCTGTCCCTGGCCAGGCGGCAACTCGTCGAGGTCGCCCGCGCGCTGGCCGCGAAGGCACGGCTCATCGTCATGGACGAACCGACCTCGGCACTCACCGAGGACGAGGTGGACCGGCTCCTCGCGGTCGTCAGGAGGCTGCGGGACTCCGGCGTCTCGATCGTGTACGTGAGCCACCGGATGCGGGAGATCTTCGAGGTCTGCGACCGCATCACCGTGCTGCGGGACGGGCGGCACACCGGTCTGTCGCGCGCGGACGACACCGACCCGGACGCCCTCGTCGCCAGGATGGTCGGCCGGGAGATCACCCAGCTCTACGGGGAGCGGTCCGACCAGGCCCGGGACGAGGTCGTGCTCGAGGTCCGCAACCTCTCCTCCGGGGATCGGGTGCGTGACGTCTCCCTGGCGGTGCGCGCCGGGGAGATCGTCGGCCTGGCCGGCCTGGTGGGCTCGGGGCGGACCGAGACCGCGCGGGCCGTCTTCGGCGCCGACCCCCACCAGGGTGAGATCCTGCTGCGGGGCCGGCCGGTGCGCTTCGGCCACCCGAAGGAGGCCCTGGCGGAGGGGGTCTGCTACCTCTCCGAGGACCGCAAGGCCACCGGGCTCTTCCTGGAGATGTCGGTCCGGCGCAACATCGCCGTGACGGTCCCGAGGACGATCGCGCCGAAGGGGTGGTTCCGGCCTCGGGCGGAACGCGACGTGGCCGACAGGTTCCGCACCTCGTTGCGGATCGCGTGCCCCAGCGTCGACTCCCTCGTCGGAGGGCTCTCCGGCGGGAACCAGCAGAAGGTCGCGCTGGCCAAGTGGCTGGCGACCGAGCCATCGGTCCTCCTGCTCGACGAGCCGACCCGGGGAGTCGACGTCGGGGCGAAGGCGGAGATCTACCGGATCATCCGGGAACTCGCTGCGGCCGGCGTCGCGGTCCTGATGATCTCCAGCGAGCTACCCGAGGTGATCGGGATGAGTGACCGGATCGTGGTGCTCTCCGCCGGACGGACGGCGGGCGAGCTGACCGCGGACGAGGCCACGGAGGAAGCCATCGTGGCGCTGGCCACCGGAATCGGCACCCCGGCGACGGGCTGAGGAGCGAACACCATGTCCACGACCACGACGCCCACCGCCGACCCGGACCGGACCGGCTCCTCCGGCGCCAGCACGCGCCGAACCGACTCGCCGTGGCTGCGGCCCTTCCGGGGCAGGGAGTCGGGGCTGCTGCTGGTGGTGCTGGGGATCCTGGCCTTCCTGGCGATCAGGACCGACACCTTCGTCACCGTCGACAACCTGCTCGTGGTGGCCAGGCAGGCCGCCCTCGTCGCGATCATCGCGGTGGGCATGACCTTCGTGATCGCCACCGGCGGCATCGACCTCTCGGTGGGCTCCGTCGTCGCGCTGACCTCGGTGGCGACCGGGTTCTGGGTGATCTCGGCGGACCTCCCCTACATCGTCGCGATCCCGCTGTCCCTGGCCACCGGTCTGGCCTGCGGGCTGCTCAACGGCGCCCTGATCGTGCTCACGAAGGTCCCGCCCTTCATCATCACCCTGGGCATGTTGGGCATCGCCCGCGGCGTGGCCCTGGGCTTGACCAGCGGTTCCACCCAGACGGGCTTCGCTCCGCCCTTCCTGGGCATCGGGCAGGGGTCCTGGTTGGGCCTTCCCGTGCCGGTGTGGGTGGCGCTGGTGGTCGCGGTCGTGGCGCACCTGGTCCTGACCAGGACGACGATCGGGCGGCACGTCTACTTCACCGGGTCGAACGAACCCGCCGCGGTCCTCTCCGGGATCCGGGTCCAACGGGTCAAGATGTTCGTCTACGTGGTCGCGGGCTCGCTGGCCGCCCTGTCGAGCCTGTTGGAGACCGCGCGGCTGTCGGTGGCCCAGCCCAGCACCGGAGTCGGTTACGAGTTGACCGCGATCGGTGCCGTCGTCATCGGCGGCGCGAGCCTGTTCGGCGGCCGAGGAACGGTGCTCGGCGCGGTGCTCGGCGCGGTGCTGCTCAGCCTGATCACCAACGGCCTGATCGCCCTCCAGGTGAGCGCCTACTGGCAGCAGGCGATCCAGGGAGCGGTGATCATCCTCGCGGTGGCGCTCAACGAGTGGCGGGGCCGGCGGGCCGTCGCCGCCGGGCGGGCGGGGGACACGTAGGCGGTCGGCCGAGGCCGCCGTCCTCGGACCACGGCGCCCCTCGGCGACCGTGGCCGGGATGACCCAGGCGGCGGCGTTCCTCCCCGCTTCGGCCAGGCGGGGCTCCGGCGCACGACCGGGGACGGCCGTGGGCTCGTGCCACCCGGTCGCCCCGCGCGACGACGTCGTTCCCGTGAACAGGGTTCCGGCACTCCGTCGGGCGTGCTCGTGAGCCACGAGCATCCGTCGGGGCCTCCCCCCGGGTGAGCCGGGTGGGAGCGATCAGCGGTCCGCGCTGGCCCGAGCCGCCGCGTCCGCCGCCCGGCGGCGCGGCGGGTGGTCCCGCCCGCCGTACTCCCCCGACCGGGTGAACAGGTGGGGCTGTTCCTCACCCGGTCAGCTCGAACGCGCGGCTGGGCTTCGGTTGCGGGGGGCGGTGCCCCTACGGTGGCGGAACCGCGCGGGCGCGTCGTCCCAGACCGAGGAGAGCGTCGACCGGGCCGCGTTCCCCGTTCTCGGCACACGGTCTCCGCCTCCGCTCCGCCGGCGCCGCGCCCGTCCGGGGAGGTGGGCCGCCGTGCCCGGGCGGCCCTGCCGCGCCGCGAGGCGCCAGCACGACGAAGGAGAGAGACACGCGTGACGAGCAAGCGAGTGGCCGTCATCCCCGGCGACGGCATCGGGCCCGAGGTGACCAGCGAGGCGATCGCCGTCGTCGAGGCGACCGGGGCTCCGGTCGAGTTCGAGGAGTTCGGCATCAACTCGGGCCGGTGGCACCGAGGGGAGGACCTCATCGGAGAGGAGGAACTCGAGCGCCTCGACACCAGCGCGGGCATCCTGCTCGGGGCCGTCGGCGACCCGGCCGTCCCCTCCGGCGTGTTGGAACGCGACATCCTGCTCAGGCTGCGGTTCCGCTACGACCTGGGTGTCAACCTGAGGCCGGTCCGCCTCCTCCCCGGTGCCAGGAGCCCGTTGCGCGCGGCGAACGCCGAGAGCGTGGACATGGTCTTCGTGCGGGAGAACACCGAGGGGCCCTACGCGGGGACCGGGGGGTCGTTCCGCGTCGACACCCCCGACGAGTTGGCGCTCCAGGACTCGGTGAACACCAGGAGGGCCGTGACCAGGGCGGTGCGGTACGCCTTCGAGCTCGCCGCGGCGCGACGCGGTCACCTGACCTGGATCCACAAGACGAACGTGCTGACCCACGCCGGGAGGCTGTGGGCGAAGGTCGTCGAGGAGCAGCACCAGCGCTTCCCCCAGGTCGAGGTGGCCTACCAGCACGCCGACGCGACCTGCATTCACCTGGTCCAGGACCCGGGGCGTTTCGACGTGGCCGTCACCGACAACCTGTTCGGTGACCTGGTCACCGACCTCGGTGGGGCGGTGGCGGGCGGCATCGGGTTCCTGCCCTCGGCCAACATCGCCCCGGACAACCAGCACCCGGGGTTGTTCGAGCCGGTGCACGGGTCCGCACCGGACATCGCGGGGCTGGGGGTGGCCAACCCCACGGGGTCGATCCTGTCCGCGGCCCTGCTGCTGCGCGAGATCGGGTTCGAGGAACAGGCCACCGCCATCGAGAAGGCGGTCAACGCGGCGGGAACCGCCGGGCGGCTGTCCGGCAAGACCCGGGAGATCTCCTCGGCCGTGGTCGAGCACCTCGACCGCTGACCGCCGGGCCTGCGGGCGGCACCCTCGGCCCGCACCCCGCCGCGATCGCGGGTGGACGGTGCCGTGAGCTGGCCAGCCCCGGTTGCCCGGGGACGACAGGGACTCGGTGGGAGACCCGGGGGTCGTGGTCGGCCCGCGGCGGGGCCCCTCGCGACTCCCGGGTTGGAGTCACCCGGTGCGTACACCAGTTATCACCGAGGGTGACCAGTTTCGGGGTGGAGTCTCGACCGAGGGTGATCGGTGCTCACAGGGTGCTGCGTGATCGGATGAACGCGCATACTGTGAGTGCCGACATCGACACGGAGGTCAGCATGGAACAGGGCCCGCCCGGCGTGGACCTCTCCCAACCCAACCCCGCGCGCATGTACGACTACGCCCTCGGCGGGGCGCACAACTTCGCGATCGACCGGGACGCCTTCGACCGGCTCGCGGAGATCGACCCCGACGCGCCGCTGGTCGGGAGGACGAACCGCGCCTTCCTCCGCCGCGCCGTGCGCTACTGCCTCGACCAGGGCGTTCGGCAGTTCCTCGACCTCGGCTCCGGCATCCCCACCGAGGGCAACGTGCACGAGATCGCGCAGACCGCCGCCCCCGACGCCCGCGTGGTCTACGTCGACAACGAGCCGGTCGCGGTCAGCCACACCCGGCAGATCCTGCGCGACAACGATCGCGCCGACATCGTCCCGGCCGACATGCGTGACGTCCGAGGGGTACTCGCGGCGCCCGAGACCCGGCGGCAACTCGACCTCGACCAGCCGGTCGCCCTGATGATGGTCGCGGTGCTGCACTACGTGTCCGACCAGGACGATCCCGCCGCGATCATCGCCGCCTACCGGGACCGCCTCCCCCCGGGCAGCGTGCTGGTGCTCTCCCACACCACCTCGGACCAGGCGAACCCCCACCTCGTGGCCGAGCTGAGACGTCTGTTCGGCGACTCACCCAACCCGGTGGCCCATCGCACGAAGGCGGAGGTGCGGGCGTTGTTGGACGGCACCCAGCTGGTGGAACCGGGCCTGGTCTGGACACCCCTGTGGCGGCCGGACGGCCGGGAACTGCTCGACGACGAACCGCACCGCTCGGGCACCTACGCGGCGGTCGCGGCGCTCTGAGCCCGCGCACGGCCCCACCCGTCAAGCCCCCGCCCGGGGCGACCGATGGTTGCGGGAGGACGGCGGTCGAGGAGGTGCCCGTGGTGCGGCTCAGGTGGTACCGGGCGGCTCCCCCGCCCGACCTCCCCGTCCGTCAGGTGCACGGCTTCCTCTTCGCGCCGGACGGGCGCGCGTTTCTCCGGGTCGACGGCGCCCGGCACGGCCTGCCCGGTGGCAAACGGGAACTCGAGGACGCGGACCCGGCCGCCACCCTGCGCCGGGAGACCTGGGAGGAGGTCACCCTGGAGATCGGGGCGCCTCGCTACCTCGGGTACCAGCTCGTGGTGGACGGCGGCACCCACCGCTACGCGCAGGTCAGGATGGTGGCGCTGATCACGCGGATCCACCCGGTGGCGCCGGACCTGGACAACGGGCGGACGTACCGCCGCCTGCTGGTGGACCCCCGCCGGGTCGGTGACCTGTTGGGATGGGGGCGTCGGGGCAGCCGGCAGGCGGCGGCCGCCAGGCAACGAGCGGTCGTCGAGTTCGCGCTGCCCACCCTCGACCTCCCGCCCGACGGCGAGGTCTGAGGCCGGGACGCCCGACCGGGTTCGCGGTGTCGCGGGTCGGGAGGCCGGCGGGCACCCCACCCCGAGCGCGGGGTGGTCCCGACCAGGCGCCCCGCGACGCCAGCGCGCCCCGGCTCCAGCCCGGAGCGGAACGCGCCCCGTGGGCGGACCAGGGGGTGCGGCGCCCGCCATCTCGATGGCGCGCCACCCCCCGCCGGTGCGTGTCCCGGGTGCCAGGGCGCCCGCCGCGCGGCGTCCTCAGCCGGTGGGAGGGCGCGCACGGCCGGCGCTGGCGGGGCCGCGCCGCACCGCCGCCGCCGCCGCCGAACCGCCGACCACCCGGAGCCGTCCACCTCCACGCCGGTGGCGGAGTAGCCGCCGCTCAGCCCGCCCCCAGCCCGTAGACCCGCCGCGCCGTCCCCCCGAACACCGCCGCGCGTTCGGCCGCGCCCAACTCCCGGGTGAGCTCCTCCGCGGTCGCCACGACCGTGCCGTACTCCGCCGTGAGCAGGCAGACCGGCCAGTCCGAACCGAACAGCACCCGGTGCGGTCCGAAGGCGTCCAGGGCGACCGTGACGTACGGGCGGAGGTCCTCCACCGACCACCGCTCGTGATCGGCCTCCGTGACCAGCCCGGAGAGCTTGCAGCAGACGTTGGGCGAGCGGGCGAGGCGGCGGAGGTCCGACTCCCAGTCCCGCACCGCGCCACGGGCGATCGCCGGCTTGGACAGGTGGTCCAGCACGAAGGTCAGGTCCGGCGACGCGGAGACGGTCTCGACGGCGGCCGGGAGCTGCCGGGGCAGGGTGAGCAGGTCGAAGACCAGGCCCGCGTCGGCCACGGCCCGCAGCCCCCGCCGCACCTCCGGCCGGCACAGCCACCGCTCGTCGACCTCGTCCTGGACTCCGTGGCGGACCCCGACCAACCGGCGGCCACCCGGCAGGCCCCGGAGCCGTTCCAGCTCGTCCGCCACACCACCGCCGGCCAGGTCGACCCAGCCGACCACGCCGGACACGAGGTCGTCCGAGTCGGCCAGGGCCAGCAGCTCCTCGGTCTCGCCCGGGTCCGGAACTGTCTGCACGAGCACCGTCGCGGTCACACCGCGCGCCTCGGCGACGGGCCGGAGGTCGCCCAGGGTGAAGTCCCGGTGGATCGCCGCCATCCCGACCGGGTCGATCCACGGCTGCGGGCGGTCGCCCAGCCGCCACACGTGGTGGTGGGCGTCCACCCGACCCGCCGGCGGGTCGGCCGGGGGAGCGGCGCGCTCCGCCTCGCCGTGGCGGCCACCTCGTCCCGGGCCGTCCACGACGGGCTCGCCGGGTCGTGCACCCGCCTCGGTCGTTCCGGAGCCGAGCACCGTGTGCCGGGCCGCCCCGAGACCCGGCCACGGCCGGGCGGCGGCCTCCTCCCCCGGGCCGGGCGCCTCCGCCGCCTCCCCGGACGCGATGGCGTCCAACTCGGCCCACAGCCCGGCCGGGACAGGGGTGGCGAGCAGGTCCACGTTCTCCCGCACCTCCCGAGCCGATCGCATGCCGACCAGGACGCTGCTCACGGCGGGGTCGCGGAGCGGGAACCGGAGCGCCGCCGCGACGAGGGGCACGTCCCAGCGCCGGCACGCCGCCGCCAGCCGCCGCGCGCGGCGCAGCACCGGTTCGGGGGCCGGTGCGTAGTCGAACGTCGCACCCGGCCTGGGGTCGGCGAGGATGCCGCTGTTGAACACCCCGCCCACGATCACGTCGACTCCGCGCCGGGCGCAGGCGGGCAGCAGGTCGGTCCCGGCCGTGCGGTCCAGGAGGCTGTAGCGGCCGGCGACGAGCACCGCGTCGATGTCGGTATCGCTGACGAACCGGCTGAGCAGCGGGGTGTGGTTCATCCCCACCCCGATGGCCCGTACGACCCCCTCGGACCGCAACCGCTCCAGCTCCGGGTAGGCGTGGTCGAGGGCGTCCCGGGCGAAGTCGTCGGGGTCGTGGATGAGAACCAGGTCGAAGCGGTCCAGGCCGGTCCGTTCGAGGCTCTCGGTGAGCGAGCGGCGCACCCCGGTCGCGGAGTAGTCGCGCACCCGGCGCAGCGCGGGCTCCCCGGCGAACATGGACGTCTCCCGGGCACCGCCGTCCGCGACCAGCAGGCGACCCACCTTGGTGGACACCGCGAACTCGTGACGCGGCAGATCGCTGAGGAACGCGCCGAGCCGGCGTTCGGCCCGGCCCGCGCCGTAGTGGGGCGCGACGTCGAAGTAGCGGAGCCCGCACCGCCAGGCGGTCTCGAGCGTCCGCTCCGCCTCCTCGTCGGACACCTCCGCGTAGAGCCCGCCCAGCGCCGCCGCCCCGAAACCGACCCGGCCGATCCCCGAGCTCCGGAGCCGCCAGCCTCCCCGGCTGGCCGTCCTCGCCTCACCACCCGTCACCGGGAGCCGCCCCTGACGCGGGGGCGTGGACGCAGACCCGCCATCCCACCGTCCACCTCCAGGGCCGTCCCGGTGGTGGAACCCGCGAGTGGGCTGGCCAGCGACGCGACGGCGAAGGCCACCTCGTCCGCCGACACGAGCCGGCCCAGTGGTTGCCGAGCCTCCAGGGCCGCCCGTTCCGCCACCGGGTCCTCGGCCGCGTCGAGCAGCCGAGCCACCCACGGGGTGTCGACGGTCCCCGGGTTCACGCAGTTCACCCGGACCCCGTCCGCGAGGTGATCGACGGCCATCGCCCGCGTCAGCGCGAGGACGGCGCCCTTCGAGGCCGAGTACAGCGCGCGGTGCGGGAGCCCGGCCGTCGCCGCGATCGAGCAGGTGTTCACGATCGACGCGGCGGGGGAGTGGCGCAGGTGGGGGAGCGCCGCCCGGGAGACACGGGCGACCCCGGTCACGTTGACGTCGAACACCCGTGCCCACTCCGCGTCCGGGTTGTCCTCGACCGTGCCGGCCGCGCCGATCCCGGCGTTGTTCACGAGCACGTCCAGCCGGTCGTGGCGGGCCACGACCGAGGTCACCGCGGCCCGCACCGACTCGTCGTCGGTGACGTCGGCGTGCACGGTCGTCAGGGGTTCCGGTGCGCGGCCCGCCCTGTCGAGCGCGATCACGGTGGCGCCCCGGGCGGCGAGGAGCTGGCCCGTCGCCAGCCCGATGCCGGAGACCCCTCCGGTCACCACGGCCACCAGTCCGGTGAAGTCCTGCGGGAACGTCGACTGGGACATCTCACTCCTCCATCAGGAAAACCTGTTCGGCCGGCGCCCACCACTCGCCGGGTCCCGCGCTCGCCAGCGGACGCTGGCAGGGGTCGGTCAGCCGCCACCACCGCTGGGTGACCGGGTCCTCGGCCATCGACGCCAGATCGGCCGCCAGGTCCGTCCCGTGGTACTCGAAATAGGAGAACAACAGGTCGTCCCGCAGGTGGATCGAGTAGTTGCGGATGTTGGCGTGCCGGATCCGATCGAGTACGGCGGGCCAGACCTCCTCGTGCAGGCGGCGGTACTCGGCGAGCATCTCGGGGCGAACCCGGATGACCTGGGCGACTCGTCGCATCCGCACCTCCGGTGGCCCGCCCGACGTCACGGGCGGGCTGCTCGATCGTGATGGCGAGGCGGCCCCCGGCCCTCGGAGCCCGATCGAACCCGGGACAGCGGGGACCAGCGACCCTCGTGGTTCGACGCTACAAGCCGTGTCGAGAGACATCCGGTGTCTGTCCGGCCTTGGCCAGGACCGGACACCCGCCGATCAGTGGCCGGACCCGTGGTGGACCCGGGATCAGGTGTTCCAGCTCGCCAGTGGAAGGGGCAAAGACATCTGATGAGTGGGTGGGGGTCCGGTGGCGGGGTAGGGCAGGGAGGTCCGGGCGGGTGGGCAGGGACGCGGACGCGCCGGGGCGGAGGCCGCAAGGGACGGCAATGCTCATTCGAATGTGAGAGGAAAGTGAGGAAAGTGAGCGTGCCGGCATTCGCCCTTTTCGTCAGCGGTGCGCTGGTCACGTGACCGCCACGCCACCTGGGAACACCGCTCGTGACGAACTCCCCGATCACGGGACTCCGCGTCCTCATCGGGGCCGACCGCGTTCGGCGGGCCGCGCCAGGGATCCGGAACGAAAACAGCGGTGTGGTCGGTGGGACCCGACCACACCAGCGGCCACTCCGGGTGGTTCCCCGGCGGGCTTCCCCCTATTCGGATCCCGGTTTCCGGGGGCCGGCGGCACGGCGCCGTTCTCCGATGGACCGTTCGGCGGAGCTCGACAATGTCGCCGGATGCGAATTGATCGCGCGCACGACGAGGTCGCGTGCCCGGGCGCGTTCGCGGTCCGGGCACGCGACCAGTAGGGGTGGAGAACGACTCGGTGGCGGAAGCGAATCCGCGTTGGCCGCACCGGGGCGGTCACCGGTCCGCCGAAAAGAGGGCGGGTGGGGAAGTTGCCGGCATCAGCTCGGCGATGTCGGGTGCTGGCGCCTTTTCGCTGGTCGGGCTCGCGTGGCCGTGTCCAGGAGCCGCGCATTGCCCCCGGTCCGCCCGGGGGACTTCCGGCATTCCGGGCGGATCCGATCTCCGGTCCGGGCTGGCGAGTTCGGACGGGTGGTGCCGGCGTCGGATCGTCAGGGCCGGCGGGGTTCGGGTATGCGCGGCCATTCCGGAAGCCACAACGCGCTGGGCGGGGACGTGATCCGGTAAGGCGAGTTCCGTTCCCCCGGATCGGGGAGGCACAGCAGCTCGATCGCCGTGTCCGCGAAAGTGCCCTCGTACTTCCACACCACCCTTCCCGCGGGCCGGTCACGGCCGTCTCCGCGTTCGTCCCGGAACCGGCAGGCCGTGGCGTCGTCCTCGCCCCGGATATGAATCCAGTCGATGTAGCCCGGCCAGCCAAAGGACGCCATCAGGGTGTGGGGCACCTCGGCATCTCCCGGCGCCGGCATGAACAGGAAGCCACGGTCCATCATTCGTTTCAGCAGGTCATCCACGGTGGGCATCCTTTCCATCCGCCTTCCCGCGTGGCGCGACCCGACGGCTGTCCCGATCTGTGCACCAATCCGCCGCAGGGCTGCTGACCAGCGGGTTCGGTGCTCTCGGATGGTTGTTGACCGTCGTGTTCGGCCGTTGTCCAGTGCCTGAAGACGGCAGCACGGAACCAATTCGGGAGGAAGTCCGCCCCCGAAACGATCTTTTCCTTTTCGTCGTGGTTGGCGAACTCGGCCTGTTCGAACCGGTCGCCGTGCTGTCATCCGATGTTGCTTCGGTACGCGCCCACCCGCCCCGCGAACCCTCCCGGCGGCGGCTCGCGGCGGTGCCTTTGTGACCGAAGCCGGGGTGTGGAACGTGTCGGACAGTGCGCTGATAACGCATCGTGAGCGCGTGATAGCGAGAATAGCACGGAAGTTCTTATTCGCACACAACACGTAAGAGGTCGGGTGTCAGCTAGTCCGAAGTCACTCGCCGGGGGAGGGCAAACCATGCCGTGAACAGTGCGATTAACCGGAAACCCGTGGCCCGCTCGCGAGGTGCTCGACAGTGTTCCGTCCGCGCCGCAAACGCCACCGCCCGCCGTTCTCCCGATAAAAAGCGTCCGCCGGCACCCGCAGTGGGAGCCCCCGGCTCGTCGGCAATCCCGCGCTATCCGGGCCCGTGGTCGACCGGGCGGACCAGAACGGCGTGTGCCACCCGGTGGAATGGGGGTGCGGTGAAACGGGCGCCGTTTGGGATGGTGTGCGCTGCCGCCCAGAGCCCTGCCGATCGGGGGTCCCGTCCCGAGAATGGGTCGCCGCTCGGTGGGTCGAAAGGTGCGGACCGCGACGGCGACCGGTCCGACCCCCATCAGATCCAGAACCGTCCATCACGAAATGCGCTGGGCGAAGCGGACATCGTCACCTGGGCCGCGAACCGGGCCGCCGCCTGCTCCCTTCGCTTTGCTGGCCGGCATCCCGGCACGGCCCGGCGAGTGCGGGAAAACCCACATCGACTCCGGGGCCTCCCCAGCCCTGGGCACGGAATTCGGCCGAGGATCAACCCGCCCGGGCTCCTCGGCCCCGACCGGGGCCGGTGGATTCGGTGACGCTCCTGGCCCGGGTGTGCTCGTTGTCCTCTCCCGGCTCGAGGAGAACACGCGATCGACGAGCTCACCCGGATCCGCATCGGCGTCAACGGGTGCGCGGGGAAAAGCGTGGTGGCGGAATAGGGGGCGGCCGAATGGGAGCGGCCAGCACCAGGTGGTTCCAGTCGGACGTCGTCAAACGAGGGCCCCCGTCCGACGAGAACGCTGTCGGAGGGGGCTGGGCCCCCACAGGGCGGCGGGGCGGGCCACGGGGCGGGGTCGAGGGGAGGGGCGGGCCCCGGCGAGGGGCCCCGGACCTCCCGGCCCCCGGGCGGACCGTGCGGGAACAGGTCCTGTGGAGGAGCCGCGACAGGACCGGCGACCCGGGAGGTCAGCTCGCGGGCTGGTGGGGCGCCGGCGAGCCAGGATGCGCCGGCGGCGTGGCGCTCCCCGCGAGTGTGGATCTCGTGGTTCCGCCCCGAGGGCGTTCCCACCGGCACCGGGCTGGCCGTGTCGGCCGGCCCGGGACGAGCGGATGACCGTCGGCGGCGGAGGGGGCACCCGGGGAGCCGATCCGCCACGACCCCGGCACCCGGTTGAGCTCGCATCGGAGCGGCCACCGGTGCGCCGTCCCCGGCGCGGTCGGGGGCGAGGACCGGCAGCGTCCCCGACCGGACACGGCCACCGGGACCGCCGAGGCGCGGAGGTCACCCGCCGGTGGTCGTCGCCCCCTCGTCCTCGGTCAGCGCTCGGTGAGCGACGAGGGTCCCGCCGGCCAACGCGGCCGGCATGACCAGGAGTGCCGCGAAGGGCACCAGGAGCAGCAGGTAGGTGGCCAGCGCGAACCCCCACGCGCGCATCCGGTTCCGCCGCAGGCAGCGGTGACGCTCCCCGAGGGTGCGGCCACGGCGACCGAAGGGGACGGCCGTCATCTCCAGCCCCAGCAGCCAGCCGTTGACCAGGACACCCAGCACGAGGGCCAGCACCGAACCGACGACGGGGATGAGGCCGATGAGGAACAGGGGTATCGCGACCAGGACCGCGATGAGCACCAGTAGCGCTGTCTCGCCCAGTCCCACCGAGAAGGAGCGCCACCAGGACGCCTCCTCAGACTCGGGAACGCCTCCCAGGTCGTCCTCGACGCGCTCGGCGATCGCCTCGTAGAACGGTCCGCCGATCGCCAGCGCGATCCCGGTGAAGCTGAGCATCGACACGGTCAGCGCCAGGGCCACCACCGCGACGCCGGCGGCGACGCGCACCAACGCCCGAAGGGGAGCCGCCCAGTCGTCGGCGAACGGCGTGACCAGCGCGGCGAGGTCCCCGGAGTAGTACACCAGGGCGGCGATGGCGCCGAGCAGGAGCACCGAGGTCAGCAGGGCGGGCAACGCGCCGAGCAGCAGAAGGCGTGGTGTGCGCGTCACCAGCCCGAACCCGCGCCCCAGCATGCCCACGCCGCTGAGGAAGTTCCGAACTCCGTTGATCATCGGCGGAGCATAGGACAGCGGTCGCGGAGCGCCCGTGAGGTTTTCCCCGGACCGCTGCCGAGCGGTTCGAGCCCTGGTGTCAGTCCCTCGCGAGGTCGCGGGCACGGCGGTCCAGCAACGCCGCCGACTCCTGGTCGGACAGCGCCATCCCCCCGACGCGTTCGGCCGCCAGCCGGTAGGGGGCGGCGCGCCCCGCTCCGTCGAGGACGGTGGTCCCCGCGGCGAGGTCCAACCTGACCAGCGGGGGTACCCGCTCCGACTCCAGCAACTGGAAGTCCCCGACGGCGAGGAGGGCGGCCAGCCTCGCGGTCGGCACGACCTGGACGCGCACGTGGGGGAGCTTCACCAGCTCCAACAGGTGCCACAGCTGACCGGCCAACACGGCGGGGCCGGCCCGGCCCAGGTCGGGACCCGGACGCACCGCCGGCTCGCCGAGGAGGACCCGCAGGGTGGGGGGTCGTGGCCGGTGCAGGATCTCCTGGCGTTCGAGCCGGGCGGCGACCTCCGCCTCCACGACCGACGTCGGAGTGCCCCGTGCCGTCAGCCAGGCGCGCGCGTACTCCGCCGTGCGTACCACCTCGGGTACCAGGAACGCCGAGGCCTCGACGATCGAGCTGGTGTCCGCATCGGACGGCTCCGTCCCGTCCGGTGGGTTCGGCGCGGCCCACCGCCGGCGTTCCCGGCGCCGTTCCGCCAGTTCCAGGAGTTCCGCCGTCACGCTGACGAACTCCCCGGCCCCCACCCCGACCTCCGTCAGGTAGGCGGCCGCCTGCGCGGCGGTGGGCAGCGTGTCCCCGCGTTCCCACCCGCCGACGACGCCGACGGGGACACCCACCCTCGTCGCCACGGTGCGGGGGGACATCCCGGCGGCCAACCGGGCCTGCCGGAGGCGGGCGCCCACCGCCCGGGAGCGGAGGGACCGCCCGCTGCTGCTGGCCATCCGGCAACGCTAGTCAGCTGCGTCCTGACACCGGAACGGTTCAGCCTCGGATTGACTCCTTCGGTGGATCCCCTCGGCGGGCGACCGGCGGCTCACGGCCGCCGACCGGCCCGGCGGAAAACGGTTCGATCGGCGGGCAACCCCCTCAGTACCGTGCGAGGACGACCGCCCGCACGTTCCCAGGAGCCCGCGAATGCCCGCTTCCGCACTACCGAACGTGACCCGCCCCGACTCCTGGACTGTGGTGGTCAGGGAACGCGACACGCGCGGCGAGGACACGACACGCGCCGCCGACGCCGTCATCGCCGAGTGGGACGCCCACGACTGGCCAGCGGGGCTGCTCAGCAGGGCGTGCCTGCGCAGCGTCACCGGCAACACGCTGCTCGAGTACGAGCAGTGGGCCGACCCCCGGCCGGGGGGCACGGGGGCCGAGGACACGCGCCCCCCGGAACCCGCGCGAGCGGGAACCGCGTACCAGCTCTACCGCAGCAGCGTGACCGACCTCCGCGAGCCCACCGGCTGCGCCGTCACCGTCGTGGTCGACCTTGGCCAGGCCGATCCGGCCGCGGCGAGGAAGTGGGTCGACGAGATGTTCGACGGGGCCTCCGAGCACGAGACCGGGCATGACGCGCCCCTGCCCGGACTGCTCGCCGCCCACTTCCACCTCAGCCTCGACGGGAGCCGCGTCCTCAACTACGCGGAGTGGACCTCTCCCGAAGCCCACCGCTCCGCCATCCCGGGCCCCGAGGCCGACGACCCCCTTGCCGCCCACGCGGGGCGGCCGGGGGTGCGGGTGATCCGGTTCCTCCCCCACGGCCTCCGGGAGTCCCGAGCCTGACCCGGCGGGCGCCCACGTCCGCCGTGCCGGTGACGATGCTCCTCGTCCCCGGCCGAGTGGCACTCGCAACCCCCGCCGGGGCCCCCGCGTCCACCGGGAGACCGGACACCCGGACCACGGCGAGTTCGCGTCCACGCCCAACCCCGGGAGGGGGACCCGCCGAGGCGCTCGGCGGGTGGACCGGACCCCGGGTCGAGACGATTGAGGACACCACCGCGATGCCACACGACCTGTCCCGCCGTTCCCTGCTCGCACTGGCCGCGCTCGTCCCCCTGGCGGGCTGCGCGTCGACCGGAGCCGGGCCGGAACCCGCGGGCGGGGCCGTGCCCTCCCCACCAGCCCCGCCGGCCCCCTCGCCCTCGCCGGAGGAGCGGGAGGCGGCCTTCGAACGCGTCGAACGGGAACACGACGTGCGGCTGGGGGTGTACGCCCTCGACACCGGGAGCGGCCGCGCGCTGGTCCACCGCCCCGACGAACGTTTCGCGTACTGCTCCACGATCAAGGCAGTCGCGGCCGGGGCCGTCCTGCTGGTGAGTTCCGACGAGCGGATGGGCCAGGTGATCCCCTACCAGCAGGGCGACCTCGTCTCCCACTCACCCGTCACCGAGGCGCACGTCGGGGCCGGGCTGGGCCTGGACGCGCTGTGCGAGGCAGCCGTGCGGTACAGCGACAACACCGCGGCCAACCTGATGCTCACCGAACTCGGCGGACCGGCCGGTTTCCAACGGAGGCTGCGCGAACTCGGCGACGAGGTGACCCGCAGCGACCGGTACGAGACGGAGCTCAACGACGCCGTCCCGGGCGACGACCGCGACACCAGCACGCCCAGGGCGCTGGCGACGACCCTGCGGACCCTGCTGCTGGGGGACGCGTTGACCGACGAACGGCGCGCGGTGTTGGAGGACTGGATGTCGGGCAACGCCACCGGTGACGAGCTGGTGCGCGCGGGCGTTCCCTCGGACTGGCGGGTCGTGGACAAGTCGGGAGGCGGCTTCTACGGGACCCGCAACGACATCGCGGTGGCCTTCCGGCCGGACGCCCCGCCGATCGTCCTCGCCGTGCTGACCAGCCGGACCGAGCGGGACGCGGGAGGGCGGGCCGAGGCCGTCGCGGCGGCGGCGGCCGTGGTGGCCGACACCCTCGGCTGACCCCACACGGCCCGAGGGGGTCGGAGCCTCACCGCCGCCGCCCGCCCCCTGTGAGGACCTTTTCCGCTCGGCGTAACGCGGCGACCCCGGCCGGTAACAGGCGCTGCCTAGCGTGGCTCCCGCCAGCCGCGAGAGGAGACCGCCGTGCCGGTGACGACGGACGCCACTGCCCACCCGTCCGGTGACCGACGCCTGGAGCGCTGGGACCCGGAGGACCACGAGTTCTGGGAGCGGACGGGCCGGCACGTCGCCAGGCGCAACCTGCTCTTCTCGGTGCTCTCCGAGCACGTCGGGTTCTCGGTGTGGAGCGTCTGGTCGGTGATGGTGCTCTTCATGACGCCGGAGATCGGCTTCCACTTCACCTCGGGCGAGAAGTTCCTGCTGGTCTGCACGCCGACGCTGGTCGGTGCCCTGCTCCGGTTGCCCTACAGCGGGTGGGTGTGCCGCTTCGGCGGCCGGAACTGGACGGTCGCCGCCACGGCGGTCCTGCTGGTCCCGACGCTGCTGGCCGCGATCCTCGTGCAGCGGCCGGAGACCCCGTTCTGGGTCTTCCTCGTCGTGGCGGCGGTGGCGGGTGTCGGCGGCGGGAACTTCGCGTCCTCGATGACCAACATCAACGCCTTCTACCCCGAACGGCACAAGGGGTGGGCGCTCGGGCTGAACGCGGGTGGCGGGAACCTGGGGGTCGCCGCCGTGCAGCTGGTCGGCCTCGCCGTCATCTCGGTGGCCGGGTCGACCAGCCCCGCCTACGTCGCCGCCGTGTACCTGCCCGTGATCGTGCTGGTCACCCTGGCCTGCGCCGTGCGGATGGACAACCTGCCCGGGCTCCGCGCCGACCGCGACGCCCAGCGGGAGGCGGTCCGCGAACCCCACACGTGGCTGATCTCCCTGCTGTACGTGGGAACCTTCGGGTCCTTCATCGGCTACGGCTTCGCCTTCGGTCTCGTCCTCCAGACCCAGTTCGGGTTCAGCGCGGTGGAGGCCGCCTCCCTGACCTTCGTCGGACCTCTTCTCGGTTCGCTGAGCCGCCCGGTCGGTGGCTGGTTGTCCGACCGGTTCGACGCCGCCCTGGTCACGTTCTGGACCTTCCTGGCGATGGCGGCCGGCACCGGGCTGCTGGTCCTGGCCTCGTCCCAGGGGTCGTTCCGGCTGTTCATCGGGGCATTCACGGTGTTGTTCGTGCTGACCGGCGTGGGGAACGGCTCCACCTACAAGATGATCCCGGTGGTGTTCCGGGCGCGGGCGACCAGCCGGGCACCCGGGGCGGCGCCCGGGACGGAGGCGAGGTGGGTGCGCCGGATCACCGGCGCGGTGATCGGCATCGCTGGTGCCGTGGGCGCGCTGGGGGGTGTGCTGATCAACCTGGCGTTCCGCGCGGCCTACGGCGGGGAGGCGGGCACCGGGACCGGCGCGTTCCTGTCCTTCCTCGCCTTCTACGGACTGTGCGTGCTGGTCACCTGGGTGGTGTACCTGAGGGCTCCCCGGACCAGGAACGGCGCCCTCGCCCCCGAGCGGGGAGCCCCGGCGGCGGTGGGGGGTGGAGCGTGACCTCCACACCACCCGCGTCGGTCCCGCCGCCCGTGGTCGCGGCCACCGCCACCCACTGCCCCTACTGCGCACTCCAGTGCGGGACGGAACTCGTCGAGGAGGGCGGGGGAGGGGGAGGACGGCCCACGATCGGGGTGCGCCCCACCGACTTCCCCGTGAACCGCGGTCGGCTGTGCCAGAAGGGGTGGACGGCGCCGCGACTGCTCTCCGCCGGCGACCGGCTGCTGGGTCCGCTGGTGCGGGACCACCGAGGCGGTCCGTCGCGGCCCACCGACTGGCCGACCGCTCTCGACCGCGCCGTCGCCGGGATCCGGGCCGCCGTCGACCGCGCCGGAGCGGACTCGGTCGCGGTGCTGGGAGGGGGCGGGCTGACGAACGAGAAGGCCTACCTGCTGGGGAAGTTCGCCCGGGTCGCGTTGGGCACCAGCCAGATCGACTACAACGGTCGGTTCTGCATGTCCTCGGCGGCGGCCGCCGGGAACGCGGCCTTCGGCGTCGACCGGGGACTGCCGTTCCCGGTCACCGACCTGGAGGCGGCGGAGGTGGTCCTGCTCGTCGGGGCCAACCCCGCCGAGACGATGCCGCCGCTGATGGCCAGGATCGCCGCCGCTGACCTCGTCGTGGTGGACCCGAGGCGGACTCCCACCGCCGAACGGGCGGCGCTGCACCTGCGGACGCGGCCCGGGACCGACCTGGCGCTGGCCCTGGGCCTGCTGCACGTCGCCGTCGTCGACGGGCACGTCGACCGGAGCTACGTCCGGGACCGCACCACCGGCTTCGACGAGGCATGGCGGCACGCGGTCGCCTGGTGGCCCGAGCGGACCGAACAGGTCACGGGCGTGCCGGTGGCCGACCAGCGGGCGGCGGTGCGGCTGCTGGCCGCGGCGTCCCACCGCTACGTGCTCACCGGGCGGGGCGCCGAGCAGCACAGCACCGGGACCGACACCGTCAGCGCTGTCATCAACCTCGCGTTGGCGTTGGGCCTGCCCGGCCGGCGGGGCAGCGGCTACGGCTGCCTCACCGGACAGGGCAACGGGCAGGGCGGCCGGGAGCACGGGCAGAAGGCGGACCAACTACCCGGGTACCGCTCGATCGAGGACCCCTCGGCTCGGAACCACGTCGCCGGGGTGTGGGGGGTGCGCCCCGAGGACCTGCCCGGGCCCGGCCGCAGCGCCTACGAACTGCTGGACGCCCTCGGCGGGCCCGACGGGCCGAGGGCACTGCTGGTCTTCGGCACGAACCCGGTGGTGTCCGCCCCGCGAGCCGGGCACGTCACCGAACGCCTCGCCGCCCTCGACCTGCTGGTGGTGGCCGACTTCGTCCCCTCGGAGACGACCCGGATCGCCGACGTCGTCCTGCCCACCACCCAGTGGGCGGAGGAGGACGGCACGATGACCAACCTGGAGGGGAGGGTGCTGCGACGCCGGGCCGCGGTGCCACCGCCCCCCGGGGTCCGCACGGACCTGGAGGTGCTCAGCGCCTTGGCCACCCGGCTCGGCCAGCCCGCCGGGCGGTTCCCCACCCGACCGGAGGTCGTCTTCGCCGAACTGGCCGCGGCCTCCGCCGGCGGCCGCGCCGACTACTCGGGGATCGACTACGACCGGCTCGACCGGGGTGAGGCGTTGCACTGGCCGTGCCCCCGCACCTCGGGCGCGCCGCACCCCGGCACCCCGAGGTTGTTCCTGGACCGCTTCGCCCACCCGGACGGTCGGGCCCGGTTCCGGCCGGTCGCCCATCGCCCGGGAGCGGAGCCGCCCGACGATGGCTACCCGCTGTACGGCACGACCGGGCGCGTGCTCGCCCACTACCAGTCGGGGGCGCAGACCCGCCGCGTCCCGGAGCTCGCGTCGGTGGAACCCGTCCCCTACGTCGAGGTCCACCCCGACACCGCCGGCCGCGCCGGGCTCGCCGCCGGGGACGTGGCCCACGTCGTCACCCGGCGCGGTCGCGTCACCGCCACCGTGCGCCTCGTTCCCCACCTGCGGGCCGACACCGTGTTCCTGCCCTTCCACTTCCCCGAGGAGGGACGGGCCAACCTGATCACCAACCCCGAGCTCGACCCGGTGAGCCGGATGCCCGAGTTCAAGGTGTGCGCCGTCCGGCTCGAACGAGCGGGCGGAACCACCTCGCCCGGACCGGGTGGCCCCGGCGGCTCGACCGGAGCGGAGGAGGTCCGATGAGCAGGATCGTCATCGTCGGGAACGGGCCGGTCGGTCACCGGCTCGCCGACCGGACGGCCCGAGGCGGTGAGCACCACCGGGTCACGGTGCTCGGAGCGGAACGGTGTCCCGCCTACAACCGGGTGCTGCTGCCCTCGGTGGTCGCGGGGACCCTGAGCGGGGACGACACCCGGTTGCCGCCGCCGGGGCCGGCGGTCGTCGTGCGGGTGGGGGAGCGGGTCACGGACGTGGACCGGGACCGCCGCCGTGTGCGTTCCTCCTCCGGCGCGATCCACCACTACGACGTGCTCGTGCTGGCCACCGGGGCGCGACCGGTCTGGCCCGAGGCCCCGGGGCTGACCGGTCCCTCCGACCAGCCGGGGGCGGCGGTGGTCGCCCTGCGCACCCTGGACGACGTCGAGTACCTGGGACGCCGCCTTCGCACCGGGCTGCCCGTGACCGTCCTCGGCGGCGGGACGCTGGGGCTGGAGACCGCTCGGGCGTTGGCCGCCCGGGGAGCGAGGGTCGACCTGGTCCACCGGTCCCGCTCCCTGATGGAACGCCAGCTCGACGACGTGGCGGGCGCCGTCCTGCTGGCCTCGACCCGTGCCCTGGGCATCACCGTCCACCTCGGCCACCAGCCGGTGGGCTACCGCGACGGGCACCTCGTCCTCGACGACGGCCGGGAGATCCACTCCGAACTCGTCGTCGTCGCCGTCGGCGCCAGCCCGAGGACCGAGCTGGCCACCGGGGCGGGGCTGGTGGTGCGTCGCGGTGTCGTCGTCGACGACACCCTGACCACCAGTGACCCCCACATCCGGGCCGTCGGTGACTGCGCCGAACACGACGGCGTGCAGTACGGGTTGCTGGCCCCCGGCTTCGACCAGGCCGACGTCCTGGCCTCCCTGCTCACCCGCGCGGCGCCCGTCGCCGCCTACCGGGGTTCCAGCGCGGTGACGAGGCTCAAGGCGCGGGACATCGACCTCACCGCGCTGGGTGACAGCAGGGCGTCGGAGCCCGCCGACCTGGTCACGATGGCCGATCAGCGGCGGGGCCGCTACGCCCGGCTGGCGGTTCGTGACGACCGGGTCACCGGGGCGATCCTGATCGGGTTCCCGCGTGCGGCGGCCACCCTCGGGCAGCTCTACGACCGGGGTGATCCACTGCCGGACGACCCGTTCCACCTGTTGCTCGGTGAGACCACCGGCGGCGCCCAGGGCCAGGAGCTCGCCGAGCTGCCCGACACCGCCGTGGTGTGCCGGTGCAACGCCGTCTCGAAACGGGCGCTGGTCACCGCCTGGCGGGTGGGTGCCAGGGATGTCCCGGCCCTGAGCAGGGTGACCCGCGCGGGCACGGGCTGCGGTGGTTGCGCCGCCACCCTCACCGGCCTGTGCCGGTGGCTGGAGCGTGCCGGGCCGGCCGCCGCGCCGGCGGGGGCGGCCGAGGGCGAGAACGGCGGGGCCGCGGCGGAGCCGGAACCCGCTGGGACGGCCCGGGCGCCCGGCCAACCCGAGTCCCGCGACCAGGACGTCCCGTCGTGCCAGGTCCCGCTCGCAGCCGCTCCCGCCGCGCGCCGCCCGCCCCCGGCGTCAGGCGCCGGGGACCTGGTCCGCGCGGGTGCCGCCCCTCCCGCTTCCACCGCACGCCCCGACCTGGACGAGGAAGGTGTCGCATGACCCGCACCCTGGTTGTCGTCGGCCACGGCATGGTCGGTCACCGGTTCGTGACCGCGTTCCGCGCCCGCGACCACGAACGTCGCTGGCGGGTGATCGTCCTCGGTGAGGAGCGCCATCCCGCCTACGACCGCGTCGGCCTGTCGTCCTACCTCGACGGGCGGGGCCTCGCCGACCTGCGCCTCGACGACGGGGAACTCGCGGGGGACACGGCCGTCGATCTCAGGTTGGGGGTCGTCGCCGAGTCGATCGACCGGGCCACCCGCACCGTGTGGACCTCCGCCGGCACGCCGGTGCGCTACGACGCCCTCGTGCTGGCCACCGGTTCCCGCCCCTTCGTGCCCCCGGTCCCCGGGCACGACCTGCCGGGGTGCTTCGCCTACCGCACCGTCGACGACCTCGATCGGATCAGGGCCGCGAGCGGGGAGGCGAGGGACGGGGTCGTCGTGGGCGGCGGCCTGCTCGGGTTGGAGGCAGCCAACGCGCTTCGACTGCTCGGGCTGCGGACCCAGGTCGTGGAGATGGCGGACTGGCTGATGCCGTTGCAGGTCGACGAGGGAGGCGGTCACACCCTGGGGCGGCTGGTCGAGCGGCTCGGCCTGGTCGTCCACACCGGTAGTGGGACGGGCGCCGTCGAGGCGGGCCAGGACGGCAGGACCCGGGCGGTGCGCCTGACCGACGGAACCGAGGTCCCGGCCGATCTCGTCGTGTTCTCCGCCGGCATCCGGGCGCGTGACGAGCTGGCCAGGGCGGCGGGCCTGCCGGTCGGGGAGCGCGGCGGTGTCCTCGTCGACGAGACCTGCCGGACCGAGGACCCACGGGTGTGGGCGGTCGGTGAGTGCGCCGCCGTCGCGGGGCGCACCTACGGCCTCGTGGCACCCGGTTACGCGATGGCCGAGACGGTGGTGGACCGGCTGCTCGGGGGTTCGGCCACCTTCGGCGGGGCCGAACCCGCCACCAAGCTGAAACTGCTCGGCGTGGACGTCGCCAGCTTCGGCGACGCGCACTCGACCACCCCGGGCGCCCTGGACGTCGTGCACGCGAACGCCGCCAGCGGCACCTACACCAAGCTGGTGCTCAGTGACGACGCCAGAACCCTGCTCGGTGGGGTGCTCGTCGGAGACGCCGGCGCCTACCCCACGTTGCGGGCCCTGCTCGGGCGACCGCTGCCCGCCAGCCCGGAGGAGGTGCTGGCGCCGGTCGGGGGCGGCGGGCTGAGCGCCGACGCGGTTCCCGACGACGCCACCGTCTGCTCCTGCCACAACGTCAGCAAGGGAGACGTCACCGCCGCCATCACCGAGCACGGGTTGACCGACGTCGCCGGGGTGAAGCGGTGCACCCTCGCGGGCACGGGGTGCGGGTCCTGCGTGCCGATGCTCGGCGGCCTGTTGGCCGGGTGCGGGGTGGAACCGGACCGGGCGCTGTGCGAGCACTTCCGGCACACCAGGGCCGAGCTGTACGAGATCGTGCGGGCCACCGGCATCACCACGTTCTCGGAGCTGGTCCGCACCCACGGGGCTGGCAGGGGCTGCGACGTCTGCAAGCCGGTGGTCGCCTCCATCCTCGCCGGTCTCGCGGGTGGCCACGTGCTCTCCGAGGACCAGGCGGGCCTCCAGGACACCAACGACCGCTTCCTGGCCAACATCCAGCGCAACGGCACCTACTCGGTGGTGCCGAGGATCCCCGGCGGGGAGATCACCCCGGAGAAGCTGATCACGATCGGCGAGGTGGCCAGGGACTTCGGCCTCTACACCAAGATCACCGGCGGCCAGCGGATCGACCTCTTCGGGGCCAGGGTCGAGCAGCTCCCGCTGATCTGGCGGCGGCTGGTGGACGCCGGGTTCGAGTCGGGCCACGCCTACGGGAAGGCGCTGCGCACCGTGAAGTCCTGCGTCGGTACCGACTGGTGCCGCTACGGGGTGGGGGACTCGGTGGCGATGGCCATCCGGCTGGAACTGCGCTACCGGGGCCTGCGGGCCCCCCACAAGATCAAGGCCGGGGTGTCCGGCTGCGCCCGGGAGTGCGCGGAGGCCAGGTCGAAGGACTTCGGCGTGATCGCCACCGAGAAGGGGTGGAACCTCTACGTCGGGGGCAACGGCGGCTTCACCCCCCGGCACGCGGAACTGCTGGCCGCCGACCTGGACGACCGAGCGCTCATCGCCCTCGTGGACCGATTCCTCATGTTCTACATCCGGACCGCGGACCGCCTGCAACGCACGGCGGCGTGGATCGGGGCGATGGAGGGCGGGTTGGAGCACCTGCGCGCCGTGGTGGTGGACGACTCGTTGGGGATCGCGGAGGAACTGGAGGCGGCGATGGAACGTCACGTGGGCGAGTACGCCGACGAGTGGGCGGGGGTGCTGGCCGATCCCGAGAAGGTGGCGCGGTTCGTGTCCTTCGTGAACTCCCCAGACGTGCCCGATCCGACGATCCGGTTCACCACGGAACGCGGGCAGATCCGCCCGGGCGCCACGGACGGGCCCGTGCCGCTGCCCCTGCCGGTGATCCGTCCCGAGGCGGTGCGCGCATGAGGTGGCGCGAGGTGTGCCGGTGGGAGGCGCTGCGACCAGAACTGGGTGCTCCCGTGCTGGTGGACGGCCATCTCATCGCCCTGTTCCGCACGGAGGACGGGGAACTGTACGCCCTGGGCAACGTCGATCCGGTCAGCAGCGCCAGCGTGATGAGCCGGGGGATCGTCGGGGACCGAGCGGGGGAACCGGTGGTGGCGTCCCCCATGCACAAGCAGGTCTTCTCCCTCCGGTCCGGGCGTTGCCTCGATGTCACCCACCCGGAGTTGGCCCTGCCCACCTACGCTGTTCGACGACAGGGCGACGTCGTCGAGATCGGACTTCCGTGACCCCACCGCGCGACCCTCCACCGCCACTCGCCGGCTACACCGTCGGGGTGACCGCGGCCCGGCGTGCGGAGGAACTGGGTGCGCTCCTGGAACGGCGGGGAGCCCAGGTGGTGCACGCCCCGGCCATCAGGATCGTCCCCCTCGCCGACGACGCGGACCTGGTGGCGGCGACCCGACGATGCCTGTCGGGCCGACTCGACGCGGTGGTCGCCACCACCGGTATCGGCTTCCGGGGCTGGGTCGAGGCGGCCGACGGGTGGGGCCTCGGCGACCGGCTGATCGACCGGTTGCGGGGCGCGCGGCTCCTCGCCCGTGGCCCCAAGGCGCGGGGGGCCGTCCGCGCCGCCGGTCTGCCCGACGCCTGGTCGCCGGCGTCGGAGTCCTCCGGCGAGGTGCTCGCCCGGCTGCTCGCCGAGGGAGTGGCGGGCGCCAGGATCGCCGTGCAACTGCACGGGCAACCGTTGCCGCACTTCGTCGACGCCCTCCGCGGCGCCGGTGCGGAGGTCATCGAGATCCCCGTCTACCGGTGGACGCGGCCCGTCGACGTGGAGCCGTTGCGGCGACTCGTCACGTTGGCCTGCGCGGGGGAGGTGGACGCGCTGACCTTCACCAGCGCCCCGGCGGCCGCGAGCACGCTCAGCACCGCCGCCGAGATGGGGAGGCAGCGGGACCTGCTGGCCGCGCTGCGGGGCCGGGTGCTCGTGGCCTGCGTCGGGCCCGTGACCCGCGCCCCGCTGGAGGACCACGACGTGCCCGCCGTGATGCCCGAGCGGTACCGGCTGGGAGCGCTGGTCCGTGAACTCGCCGACGGGCTCGCCGTCCGCTCCCCCCGGCTGCCCGTGGCCGGGACCGAGCTCTGGCTGCGCGGGCGGGCCGTCGTCCTGGGCGGTGCGCTGCGGCCGGTGCCTCCGAGCGCCATGTGCCTGCTGCGGGTCCTCGCGCGGCGGCCGGGCCGGGTGGTCCCCCGGGGCGAACTGGTCGACGCGCTCCGAACCGCCCCCGGCGGCAGCCAGGACATCGACGAACACGCGGTGGAGACGGCGATGACCAGGCTGCGGGCCGCGCTGGGACGGGCCGATGTGATCCAGACGGTCATCAAACGGGGGTACCGGCTGTCCTACGACCCCCTCCAGGACGCCCCGCGCTGCCCTGGGGGTGCGGCCGAGCGCCCCGGGGCGCGCCGCTGAGGACCCGGGCGCCCCGTCCGGCCGACGACCTGGCACGGGGCCCGGCTCGGTTGGCCCGGCCCCCGCCCCGCGTGCCCTCCTCGCTCACACCGGCACCGTGCGCCTACCCATCGCCTCCACGGGCCGGCAGGCCGTCCGGTGCGCGATACCGGTGCGGTGGGCGATGGCCGCCGCCTCGGTCCGGTTCGACACCCCCAGCTTCCGCAGGATGCTGAGCACGTGCGACCCGACGGTGGCCCTGCTGATGAACAGCTCCACCGCGATCTTCGAGTTGGGCAGCCCCTCGGCGAGCAGCGCCAACACGTGCTGCTCGCGTTCGGTCAGCAGGTCAGCCGGCGCCGGCCCGCTCCGGAGCACGTTGACCAGGCTGGAGGCCTGGGTCGCGAGCACCTCGGGGGACAGGAACAGCTTGTGCTGCGCGGCCGAGTGCAGCGCGGCGGTGAGCACCCAGGGAGTGTCCGCCGTGGTCACCACGCCGGCGAGCTGGGACCGGAGCACGGCGTCGAAGTCCGTCGCGCCCTTGGGGTAGACCATGACCACGGGCGCGGGCTGGCCCTCGACCGCGGTGCGCGCCCTCAGGTCGACGAGGTCGTCGCCGTCCAACGCGTCGGAGTAGAGCAACCAGGCCGCGACCTCCGAGTTCGCCGAGTGGCGCAGGGATTCCCGCAGCGTCTCGTGCACCGCGTGGATCGAGATGTTGAAGCGGCCGAGGCCGAGCGCGATCATGAACTGGAGCTGGGTGTCGTTCTGCAGCCTGTCCCTGCTGCCGGTGATGATGTCGATGCTGAGCATGGGAAGCCTCCCGTTGCGAGTGGTCCGTGGCTGACGGAGTTGGTCGGGGGCGGTCTCGCCGCCCCCCGTCAGCCCGTGGCGCTTCCGCGTGCGTTCATCTGGGTGATGTCCATGCCGTTCCAACCTGTCGAGTTCGCCCCTGCGCACCCCAGCGAACCGGACCGCCGTTGAGTCGGCGTTGAGGATGCGTTGAGTGGTGGTGGCGTGACGTCCGGAACCGGGGGACCGCGCACCTCGCGAGCGGGCACGGGCACCGCCGACCCCGGACCGGGGTGGGGTGCCGGGTCGCGCCCGGGTGAGCCCGACGCTCGCGTCCCGGGCGGGGACGTTGGGAGGCGCGCGCCCGCCGACCTCGAACCTAGCGGCTACCCTCCGTGGCGACATCCGCCAGATCACCTAATGTCAGCTGTCCGGGGCTGGCCGGCCGATCGATGCCCGGTGCGCCTCGGCGCGGCGGACGCGCCGCCCCTCAGCAGGCCGCGCTGGGGCGCTCGCGGCGCGGATCGCACCGCTGCCGCACCCGGGCGAGGATCTCGGTGGCGGTCCGTTCCCGCCGATCGGCCCGCAGCTGACGCCAGAGCGTGACGGCCCGGGTCGCGGTCTCCTCGGCCGAGGAGTAGGCACCGGCGCGTTCGTGGGCCTCCGCGAGCCGGGTGAGGGCCATCGCCTGGAACGACTGGTGTCCGATGTCGACGCACCGGCGGTGGGCCGCCCCGAGCAGTGACAGGGCCTGGTCGTGGTCGCCCAGCCGGCTTCTGGCCTCCCCCGCGAAGCCGAGGAAGGTGATCTCGGCCAGCATCGTGTGCAACGACCGGGCCAACTCGACACCCCGCTCGGCCCGGCGGAGTGCTCTCGCCACCTCCCCCAGCCGCAGGTCGTGCTGTGTTCGCCCGTGCAGGTAGCGCAGTTCGCACCGGGGGTCGTCGACGGCGACCAACCGCGACTCGACGATGTCGAAGAGCTCGTCGGCCTCCGCCGTCCGGCCGGCGGCCGTGAGCGCGCCCGCCTCGCAGCAGAGGCCCTCCACCACCAGCGTCGGGGCGACCCCATCGACCCGTTCCGCCAGGGCCGTGAAGGCCCGGAACTCCCGCAGCGCGCCGAGCTGGTCGCGGAGCCCGGCGTGGCAGTAGCCCAGTGAGAGCCTGACCTGCAACATCTCCGTCGGTTCCAGGCTGCCGGCGTGGCGGCGGAGAACGTCCTCCAGGAGTCGGCGGGCCTCCGAGAAGTCCCCGAACTCGCCGATGGCCGCCGCCACCGCGAGCCGCGCCCTGGGCAGCAGGGGATCGTCCCCGGGCAGGGCGTCGGCGACCAGCCGCCACAGCGCGGTCAGCTCACGTTGTCGACCGAGGGATTCGAAGTAGGGCCGCACCGAGTCGAGGAGTCCCACGGCCTCCTCGAGCAGCCCGTGCCCCACCAGGTCGGCGACGACGCCGGACAGGGTGCGCTTCTCGCCGAGCAACCACTCCCACGGGGCCTCGACGATCGTCCGCACGGTCTCCTCCGGGACCGGTCGCGCCGTCACCGCCCTCGGACGCGGCAGGGTCGGGTACACGCCCGCCCGGTCCGCCGCGCGCTCGGCCACCTGCCGCACCCCGGCCACCAAGCGGCGCAGTACGTCGCGACGTTCGCCCACGTCCCGTTCGAAGAGCCGTTCCCTGGCGTAGTCCCGCAACAGGGAGTGGAACCTGTACACGGGCCACCCGTCGTACCCGGGGGCGTCGATGTCCAGGAGGTACCGGGAGACCAGCTCGTCCAGCGCCCGGTCCGCCTGCCAGGGGGCGAGCAGCCGGAACATCCAGTCGGACACCGTCTCGGTGTGCAGCACGCCCAGGGTGTCCAGCGACCGGGCGGCCACCGGGGTCAACGCGTCGTAGGTCGCGGAGATGGCGGCCCTCACCCCGGTTCCGCCGTCCTCCGCGCTGTCCAGCCGGGTGCGTTCCGCGCGCAGACCCCGCAGGAACGCCGCCAGCGGGAGGTGCGGGGTGGAGGCGAGCTTGCCGGCCACCACCCTGATCGCCAGGGGAAGGCCCTCGTACCGGGCGACGATCTCGTGCGCGGCCCCGCTCTCCCGCGCGGCCCGGTGCCGGCCGATGGTCAGCCCCAGCAGTTCGTAGGACTCCTGGTTCGACAGCGGGCCGAGCTGCACGTACCGCATCCCCGCGAGCCCGGTCAGGCGGAACCGGCACGTGATCAGCACGGAGCAGCCCGCCGTACCCGGGATCAGCGGTTCCAACGACTCCGGTCTCTCCCCGGCGTCGTCGAGTACGAGCAGCACCCGGCGATCGGCCAACCGGGACCGGTACAGCGACGCCCGTTCCTCCAGGGAAGCCGGCAGCAGTCCCGGCGGTACCCCGAGGGCGCGGAGGATCTCGCCCAGCAGCTCGATGGGCTCCTTGGGGTGGCCGGAGCCACCCCCGAGCCGGATGTAGAGCTGTCCGTCCGGGAACCACGAGCGGAGCTGGTGCGCCGTGTGCAGGGCCAACGCCGTCTTGCCCACGCCGGGTGGCCCGCAGATCGCCGCGACGGGCACCGCGGTGCCAGGAGCGGACTCCGCCAACACCGACCGAAGGGTGCGGAGTTGCTCCGCCCGCCCGGTGAAGTCGGCGATGTCCGCGGGAAGTTGGTACACGGGCTCGGACACCGGGAAGGCGTCGACCTCGTCGGTGGGGCGCCGGGCGCTGCCGACGCCCCTGGCGGGGGGCGCGGGTTCGGTGGGAGCGTGCTGGTGGCCGGCGGTCAGGATGGCCTGGTGCAGCTCGACCAGGTCGCGGCTCGGTGAGACGCCCTGCTGGTCCCGCAGCATCCCGTAGAACTCCCGGTAGGCCTCCAACGCCTCCGTGCGCCGGCCCGACGCGTGCAGCACCCGCATGAGCTGGCCCCAGCGCCGTTCCCGCCAGGGGTTCTCGCTGAGCAGGCGCCGCAGTTCCACCGTCAGCGTCACGTGCTCCCCGGTCGCCAGGTCGGCCTCGATCCGGTGGTCGAGGGCGAGGTCGCGGCGCTCGCCGAGCGCCCGGCGGGCCGCGGTCACCGACGGGGACGGGACGACGTCCGCCAGCGGTTCACCGGACCACAGGTCCAGTGCGTCCCTCAGCAGGGCGGTGGCGAGCGCGGGGTCCCCGGCCTCCAACTCGGCCACCCCCTCGGCCACCTGGTGGCGGAAGACCTCCGAGTCCACGTCCTCGGGAGGGCAGCGCAGGCGGTAGCCGGCCGGTTCGCGCACCAGCAGGGTTCCGCCGTCCGCACCGAGGAACCGGCGAAGCCGCATCACGTAGTTGCGCACCAGGTCGTTCGCCCGGGTGGGTGGTGTCTCGCCCCACAGCTCGTCCACGAGGCGGGACGTCGAGACCGGCAGGTCGCGGTTGATCAGCAGCACGGCCAGCAGCGACCGCCACTTCGGAGCGCCGACCGGGACCCAGGAATCGTCACGGCGGACGCGCAGTGGGCCGAGCACGCGGAATCGCATCGGTCCTCCCGTCCGTGAAACAGGGCATGGTGCGGTGCGCTGAATGCGCCGATCGTATGACGTGGGCTTCGTCCGGGAGGTTCCACTTCTCACGATCGTGGAGAACGGCTCGCGCCGTCGGCGCCGTGCGGCCACGCCCGGCTCGCCGTCGCTCGATCCGGGGGTTCCCGAGGGGCGAGACGCGGCCGAGCACCGCGAGGAGGACCATGATCAGCCCTGGTCAGGGGCGGTGTCGGTGTCGGTGTCGGTGTCGGTGTCGGTGCCGGTGCCGGGGGCCGGGTGGCCGGGGGTGCCCCGGCCACCCGGCGGTGAGGACGTCGTTCCGATCTCAGGCCGCCGTGCTCCTCGAACGCACCGAGCGCGGGTGCCTTCGCCGATAACGGATTCGGTCGTCCCCGGAATTCCGGGAATTCTCCCGCTCCATCCCGGGGACCCGGCTCACCCCGACCCGCGCGAGTCGGTGCCCAGCAGCGGCAACGCGATCGTCGCCACCTCGTGGGCCTCCTCGGCCACCTGTCCGTAGTCGGTCGTCCGTTGCCGCACGGGACGGCCGATCCCGGTCGCCAGCTCTCGGAGTTCGGTGATGCTCTTGCGGGAGCCGTGCCGCGATCCCGCCATGCGGCTGATCGTCTCCTCCATCAACGTGCCCCCGAGATCGTTCGCGCCACCCCGCAACAGCTGGCGGACCCCGTCGTCGCCGAGTTTCACCCAGGAGCACTGCACGTTGTCGATCCGGCCGTGCAGCACCAGCCTGGCGACGGCGTGCACGGCCCTGTTCTGCTCGGCCGTCGGGCCCGGCCGGGCGAGGCCCGCCAGGTAGATCGGCGCGTTGGTGTGCACGAAGGGCAGGGGGACGAACTCGGTGAACCCGCCGGTGTCGTCCTGGATGGCGGCCAGGGTCCGCAGATGGGCGACCCAGTGCTCCGGGGTGTCCACGTGGCCGTACATCATGGTCGCCGACGAACGGAGACCAACCCGGTGCGCCGTGGTGATCACCTCGATCCAGGTGGCGGCCGGGAGTTTGCCCTTGGTGAGGACCCAGCGCACGTCGTCGTCGAGGATCTCCGCGGCCGTGCCGGGTATCGAGTCCACACCGGACCGCTTCGCCTCGACGAGCCACTCCTCGATGGACATGCCGGTGCGACTGGCGCCGTTGACGACCTCCATCGGGCTGAAGGCGTGCACGTGCAGCCCGGGTGCGCGGTTCCGCACCGCCGAGGCGATGTCGAAGTAGGCCGTCCCGGGGAGGTCGGGGTGGATGCCTCCCTGCATGCACACCTCGGTGGCGCCCAACCGCCAGGCCTCCTCGGCCCGGTCGGCGACCTGCTCCAGGGACAGGGTGTAGCTGTCCGCGTCGCCGCGCCGCTGCGCGAAGGCGCAGAACCGGCAGCCCGTGTAGCAGACGTTGGTGAAGTTGATGTTCCGGTTCACCACGTAGGTGACCTCGTCACCTACGACGTCCCGTCGCACGTCGTCGGCGAGCCGGCACACCTCCTCGAGTTCCGCTCCCGTCGAGGTGAGCATCGCCAGCGCCTGGGCGTCGCTCATCGCCGCGGGGTCGTCCTCGGCGACCCGCAGCGCGGCACGCACGTCCCCGTCCAGCCGAGGGGGCGCCCCGGCCGCCGACCGGTCGAGCCTGGCCCGCAACTCGTCCCAGTCGCCGTAGACGCTGTCGAAGTCGTCGCGCCGGTCCCGGCTGCGGCCGGCGGTGTCGATGGTGTCGTGCAGGTCGGTCCGGCCGGACTCGGCCAGGCCCAGCTCGGGCTCCTGCCAGGGCGCCCCCCGCGGGATCGCGCCCTCCCTCGCCAGGCCGTCCTCGTCGGCGAGCGCGTCGACATGGGCCCGGAGACGCGGGTCCAGCCAGGGCTCGCGGAGGTAGGGCGGGTAGGCGGTCAGCCGTTCCCGCAGGACGAAACCCGACTCCGCGCAGCGCTGGGCCAGCTCGTCGATCTCCGGCCAGGCCCGCTCCGGGTTGACGTGGTCCGGGGTCAACGGGGAGATGCCACCCCAGTCGTCGATCCCGGCGCGGAGCAGGAGGGCGTACTGCTCGTCCACCAGGTTCGGCGGGGCCTGGATGCGGGCGGAGGTGCCCAGCACGAGTCGGGCGACGGCGATGGTGGCCGCCAGGTCCTCGACCTCCGCGTCGGGCACCCCGCGCATCGCGGTGTCCGGCTTGGCGCGGAAGTTCTGGACGATGACCTCCTGGATCCCGCCGTAGGCCCGCGAGATCCGCCGCAGCTCGAAGAGCGACTCCGCCCGTTCCTGGTCGTTCTCCCCGATGCCGATGAGGATCCCGGTCGTGAACGGGACCCCGCTCCGCCCGGCGTCCTCCAGGGCGCGCAGGCGCACCGCCGGTTCCTTGTCCGGGGAGCCGTAGTGGGGGCCGCCCGGTTCGGACCACAGCCTGGTGGCGGTGGTCTCGAGCATCATGCCCATCGAGGGGGCCACCGGCTTCAACCGCTGGAACTCCTCCCAGGTCAACACGCCCGGGTTGAGGTGCGGCAGCAGGCCGGTCTCCTCCAGCACCGCGATGGCGCAGGCGCGGAGGTAGTCCACGGTGGACGACCACCCGCGTTCGGCGAGCCACTCCCGGGCCGCGGGCCACCGCTCCTCCGGGCGGTCGCCCAACGTGAACAGCGCTTCCTTGCACCCCAGCCGCGCGCCGTCCCTGGCGAGGGCGACCACCTCGTCCCGTTCCAGGTACGGAGCCGCGACCCTGCCGGGCACGGTCGCGAAGGTGCAGTAGTGGCACCGGTCGCGGCACAGCCTGGTCAGCGGGATGAAGACCTTCCGCGAGTAGGTGACCACTCCCGGCCTGCCGGCCGCGGCCAGCCCGGCGTCCCGGACGCGGGCCGCGCTGGCCATCAGGTCCGTCAACGCCTCGCCCCGGGCCGAGAGCAGCACCCGTGCCTCGTCCACGTTGAGGGTGACCCCGTCCCGGGCACGACGCAGGGCCCGACGGAGTGCGGAAGAGCTCACCGGCAACGGCATGACACCACCTTCTTCCGGCGCCGCCCCAGCGCCGCCGGTTCGCCTGATCCGCTGGGAGGTCCCAGCCTGCACCCGCCGCCCTGGCTTGCCAAGTGATCGGTCGGCGTGCCGGCCGATCAGGTGGCCCGCCGGTGCTGCCGGGACCGTCCGAATCAGACCCAGAGCACCGCGATCGCGGCGTTCACGAAGGTCAGCGCTCCGGTTGCCAGGAACATTCCCGTCGAGGGGGTGGTCCGTCGGCGCGCCAGCAGGATCAGGACGACCACGGCGAGGGCGACGAGCAGTTTGATCCCGATCTTCATGTGGTCGACCGGGAGGTCCTGCGCCTCACGGAGCCCGACGAGGGCCGCTCCGGTGACGAGCTGGACGAGACCGCCCCACCACATCACCTCTCCGGGCTTGTGGTCCCCGGCGCGCCACTGCACGAGGAAGCCTCCCAGCAGCAGGGCCAGACCCACGAGATGGGCCAGAACGAAGAGGAGCCGCACGACGTCCATGGGGTGATCCGTTCCGTGGTGGTGGCGACGACCCCGCCTGGGTCCGCACCCGAGCGGCGGATCAGCCGCCACGTTGTGGTCAGTTCGGTGGCACGAACGTACCAACAGGATGAATCGGGCCCCTCGCACGAGGTCGCCAGATCGTGGTCGGTGTCACTCGGTGACGGTTGGACAGACGTCAGGGGCGGTCGGAGCACCGTGTGCTCCGACCGCCCCTGGTCGTGGAGGTGACGCCGGGCGTCAGCTACCGATGTTGGCCGGGCCGGCCTCCTGGGCCGCCTGGGCGCCCTCGGCCGAGCGGGTCTCGATGCGCTCGGTGATGTCGGCGTCGCGGGACTGCGTGGCCAGCGTCATGGTGCGGGCGGAAGCCTGCACCGGAGCCAGCTCGGCGCACTGACCCAGCGACTCACCGCGGACACGGTTGTCCGTGCCGCGCGGGGCGGGGTCGTTGTCGGTGCAGCTGAGGTCGCCGCGGACGATGTTGTTGCTCACGTACCCGTCGGCGCTGTTGCCCTCGAAGGACAGCCCACCACCGAACACGTTGGTGCCGCAGCCGCCGTAGGGCTGGGCGGCGCCGACCTGGAGGATCTGGCTGTTGCCGACGAAGGCGGCGTCGCCGTCGACCTCGGTGGAGCAGAGGACGCTGCCCTGCTCGGCCCCGCTGACGCGGAAGTCGCCGGTCACGACCGAGTCGTAGACGTCGGTGAGCAGGCTGCCCTCGGAGCTCAGGCTGCCCTCGACCCAGCTGGACTCGACCAGCACCTCGCTGTTCTGGGTCGCGACGTCACCGGTGATGTCCGAGTCGAAGCTGTAGAAGAAGCCCGAGTCGGTGGCGGTGGCACCGCTCAGCTCGCTGTCGTAGGCGTAGGTGCCGAAGGCGTTGGCGAGGGTCACCGAACCCGACACCGACGAACCGGCGGCGTCGAGGAAGCCGTTCTCCCGCACCGTGACCGAGCCGTTGATGGTCACGTCCTGGAGCAGCAGGTCGGAACCCTCGAAGACGGTGACGTCGCCGTTGATGACGGTGCCGGTCAGGTCGCACGACTCACCAGCGGGGACGACCAGGTTGTTGGGCACTGTCACGGCGCCGGCGGTGCCCACGCAGTGGGTCGTCAGCGCGGCGTGCGCGGCGGGGGCCGCGAGGAAGGTGGCCGCCCCGGCCAGGGTGGTCGTGAGGGCCGCGACGGCGGCGGTGCGCCGACGGGCGGGCTTCACACCCCGTCCAGTGGCCGTGTTCTGCTGCGCCGACGGAATTGCCGAGTTCGCGAGGTCCACGCTGTTCTCCTTGTTATACGCCTGTGAGCACCGGGTACAAATGTATGGGCGGGGCGCGGCAGGTCAACAAGACGGCAAAAAGGTTTGTCTGCCTGTGGCCAGGCTGTAACGGATTTGACCGACCGGAGTTATCGGTTCGTGTCCGACTTGGTGCACCGCGACGCATCTGTCTGGGACGGGCTCGTCGCTCCGCGTGCGCGGGACCATCGCCTGCCCGGGTGGTCGACCTGAAGGAGCCGCGGCCCCGGCGCCAGGGCGGGTGGCGCCGAGGTCCGCGAGAGTGCCGGGTCCGCGCAGCTCCCCGAGGGTGTTCCTCCTGTCGAGCTCCCGTCGTCGCCGTGCGGCGCGCCATGATTCCTGGTTCCGCTCCGTGTCCGCGTTCTCCCGTTCGGGGAACGGGTGACTCCCCGGCGATCCAGTGGGTGAATTGCTCACCTCGCGCGGGTGGCGGGAGGAGAGGTGGCGCGCAGCGGGTTGACCGGGTGGTGAGCCGCGGTTGGCGCGCCCGCCCGGTCGAAACCCCTCCCATTCACCGCCGCCATCGCGGGAATGGAAAAAAGCGGAACAATCGCCGGATGAACGGTTCGGCCTCCCGTGGAACCGTTCGGGAGTGCCATTGCCCGGCCGCCCGGCCGCCGGAATGCTCGACAGGATGCCGCCCGGCTGCGGCACCCGGCCGGCCGGCCTGGCTCCGGCGGCGGATTGTGGCCGTCCCGGACCGCTCCTAGTGTCGGAGGGCACGGGTGGCGGGCATGGGCGCTTCGCCTGCCGGGAGGGGAGCCGGCCCAGCTCCTCCGGTCCACCCCGAGCGCCGCCGAACGCACCCGTGGGGGGAACCATGAGAGGTCGACCCGGACTCGTGCTGGCCGCACTGGCGGCGGTCTTCCTGGCCGCGATCCCCACGACCAGCGGAACCGCCGGCGCGGAGCCCGGGAACTCGGAGGCCGCGGCGCCGACCGCCGTCGTCGAGGTCGCCGATGACTGGAACCCGCCGGCCCACCTGCGCCAGCCCCTCCAGGAGGTGTGGGACCACGTCGAGGCCACCTACCCGGACCTGCACGGCTTCCGCAACTACGGCTGGGACCAGGTCATGGCCAACGGCGGATACCTGAACTTCTGCGTGCGCTGGGACTCCTCGCGGCCGGTGTCCGAGGAGCTTCGGGACCGCATTCACGAGACCCTGCGTCGGCAGTACCGGAAATGGACGGACGTGATGCTCGACAACGGCCAGGGGCACAACGCCTGGCCCTACACCGAGGTGCCCGTCACGGTGGTGGGGTGGGCCGTCCGGGACAGGGACACCCTGCGATGGGATGACGACTCGGTCGACATCTACGTCAACGACATCCGCGAGGGCGCTCCGCAGTGCGCCGAGGAGTGCGGCCGGTTCTTCAACCAGGACGGCGACTACTCCCGGTGCCCCGGAGGAACGGCGCGGCACTACGACCAGTCGCTGTGGCTGACCGAGGGGATGAGCGGTGGCGCGGGCGGTGACTGGGGACAGCGCATGGGCAGCGAGTACTTCGTCGACTCGCTCGACGCGGAGAACGTCACGATCCTGTTGCACGAGATCGGCCACACCTTCGGCCTGGACGACTTCTACGACTGGACGCCGACCGGCGTCAGCGAGTTCATCATGCGGGCGGGCAGTTCGCCGCACATCACCGAGTTCGACGGGTGGATGCTCCGCGACTTCTGGCGGAACGTGAAGCACCGGTACGGCCTCTGACGGCCACGCCCCCACCCCGCCTCGGGCCGCCCAGCGGATCGGGTGGGCAGGGCCTGGCTGAGTCGAAGCCGGCACCGGCCGGTTACCTCGTCAGCGCGGCAGGGCCACCAGCTTCTCGGGGTTGACCACCTCGTACACCCCCAGCACCAACCCGTCCCGGATGGCGAAGGACGTCACCCTGCCCCCCGGTTCGTCGCGACCGCCCCAGCCCGAGCCGGCGGCGAGCATCATTCCGAGGTCGCCGTTGACCAACACCGCCCTGCCGGCCGTCACCGGCAGCGTGCCGTGCCGGCGCAGCAGGCCGAGGAACAGTCGCGCCACCTTCTCCGCGCCGACGACCACCCGGAGCGCCGTCCTGGCCCGACCGCCACCGTCGCTGATGAACCTGACGTCCGGGTGGAGGAGGGAGGTGACGGCGACGACGTCCCCGGAGCGGAGCGCCACGAGGAAGCGGTCCAGCACCTCCCGCTGTTCGACGAGGGCCGCGCGGGGAGGCGGGTCGGCGGCGGCCATCGTCCGTCGACCACGGACCGCGTGCTGCCTGGCCGTGGCGGGAGCGCAGCCCAGCGTCGCCGCCACCTCGTCGAAGGGCACCCCGAAGGCGTCGTGCAACACCACCGCCACCCGCTGCTCCGGCGTCAGCTCGTCGAGGACGACCATCGCCGCCATCCGCACGCCGTCCGCTCGCACCACGGCGGCCAACGGATCGTCCTCCCCGCCCTCGAGGGTGGTGACCAGGGGCTCCGGCAGCCACTGGCCCACGTAACGCTCCCGGCGCCGCTGGGCGGACCGCAACCGGTCGACGCAGAGCCGACCGACGGTGGTGGTCAGCCAGCCGCGCAGGTCCCGCACCTCCGCGAGTTCCGCATCCCCCAGCCGGGACAACCGGAGCCAGGCGTCCTGCACGGCGTCCTCGGCGTCGGCGCGGCTGCCGGTGAGGCGGTAGGCGACACCGACGAGGTGGGCCCGGTGGGTGCCGAAGGCCCGGGCCAACTCCTGGTCCCGCCCGTCGACCCCTCGCACCGCGTCCCCACCCACGGGCGGATCGTAGTACCGACGACCCGCTCCGCGACGGACGGCGGGTGAACGAGCCGACCGCGCGGCGTCGGGAGTCCCCGAGGGCAGGGGCCGGGCGCTTCGGGGTGGCCGAGCCGACGACGGTCTCGTCCTCGCAAGGGGAGTGGTACTCGTTGACCTCGGAAAAGGCGAGCGCGGACATCCCCGGCGCGCTGCTAGAGTCGCAGCGTGGCCACTGTGGGAGAGGGCGCGGACGCGCAGGGTGGTGTGCCGGACCCGACCGGCGCGGGTGCGCTCCTGGTCCAGGTGGGCGCCTACGCGGCCGGCTTGTTCGCCGAGAGGGCGGCCGCGCTGGGCCTGTCCGCGCCCCAGGTCAAGATCCTGCGAGCCGTGGACGCCGCACCGGGGCTGAGCCAGCAGGCGCTGGCGGACCTGCTCGGAATCCTGCCCAGCCGGGTCGTTGGTCACGTCGACGACCTGGAAGCCAAGGGCCTGGTCGAGCGCCGGCGGAACCCCGAGGACCGCCGGCTCCACGAACTGCACCTCACGGTGGCGGGAGCGGCGCGCATGGACGACGTCGACCGGATGGTCGCCGACCACGAGAGCGCGCTGTGCTCCTCCCTGTCCTCCGAGGAACGCCGGGTGCTGGCGGGGCTGCTGACGGCGATCGCGATCAGGCCATCCGGTGAGCAGGCGTCAGGAGGCCGGGGCACCACCAGGACGGCGGCCGACCGGGGCCACGCGACCCGCTGATCCGCGTCCGCTCCCCAGTGAACAGGACGAACGGGGACAGCGGAACCGGTCCCACCACGGGGATGGCGGAGCCGCCCGTGATCGGGGCCATCCCGCCGCACCCCTCCGCGCCTGGGGTGGCTCACGGCGAAGGCGCGACACGGCAGGGCGCACCCGGTGGCGCGCGTCGGCTCCGCCACCGGATCACCGGACGGCCAGCCGCCTGGCCCACCGCTCGGCTCGACGGCCACCCGGGCCAGCGGGAGTTCCTGGCGGACCTCGTCGTGGTCGCGGTCGCTCCGGCGGACCGGGAGGACGAGAACGCTGCGCCCGCGACGCGGCGGCGTTCCGCCGCGTGAGCCGACCGACCACGCCGGTGCGCGCCGGAGTCCCCGGTCCCTGGCCCGGGGCGGCGGGTCCGGCGGTCCCCGACCCGGGGCGGCCCGGTGCCGCGAGCGTTCCCCGGCCGGTCGTCCCGGCCTCGTCCGACCGGGGTCAGCGCCGGGACCAGTCGTGCCGGTCGGCCCCGGTGCGCAGCGCGCGCAGGCGTTTCCGGAGTTCCCCCGCTGCCCACTCGTCGTCGGCCCTGGCGCTCAACCAGCAGGTCATCAGCACCTCGCGGATGTCCGCGAGCCGCTGGTAACCGGGCCAGCGGCGGATGTCGTAGCCGTAGGCGTCCGAGAAGGCCCGGTACTCGGCCTCGGTGTGCCAGCCGAACCTGTCCGCGAAGAGAGCCGTCTGGAGCAGGTCCCACTCACGCGGACCCGTCGCCGCGTACTCGAGGTCGAGGAGCAGCGGTCGGCCCGCACCGTCCACCACCGCGTTCCCGGTGTTGGCGTCACCGTGCACCACCCCCGTCGGCAGCGCGAAGTCGAGGTCGGCCCAGTCGGCCCGAGCCTGGCGCACCCGCCCGCGCAGGTAGTCCAGGTCCTGCTCGTCGAGCGGGGCGGACGCCAGCCAGTGGTCGACGCGGGCGAAGGGGTTGAGGGCTGGCAGGTCCAGCTCCGGTGGTGCCGTGAGCTCGTGGAACCGGCGGAGCAGCGTGGCGAGTTGCCCGGTCGTGGCCGGGGCTGTGACCTCGACCGCCTCCCAGCAGGTGACGACCCGACCCAGCACCACCATCGGTTGGTCGAGGTCGAGCGGGACGGCGGCCGGGAAGTCCCGGGTCCGCAGCCACCGGGCGACGGCCACCTCCCGGCGTGCCGCCGGGAGCAGGGCCGCGGACCTGGCGATCCGGACGACGACCGGCCCGACGCGGTAGACCGCGTTGTCCCCGATCCGCACGAGCCCGGCGTCGGAGGCGGACATCCCCGTTCGCCGGCACACCTCCCGCAGGACCGTTCCGGCGGTGTCCGGGCTGAGTGGCTGGTTGCTGCTGTCGTGGTCGGGCGGCACCCGACGACCGTATCCCGGGTTCCGGCGGCGACCAGGGGACCGTGACCGAGGACGGTGGGAGGCGTGCGATGCTCCAGGAGGAGTGCGATGGCCCGGCGGAGGACGGAGATCGGTGTGGGCGAGTTCGACGAGTTGACGACGCCCGTGGTCGCGGCTCCGATGGCCGGTGGCGCGAGCACCCCGGACCTCGTCGTGGCCGTGAACTCGGCGGGTGGCCTCGGGTTCCTCGCGGGTGGCTACCGCTCCGCCCAGGAGATGCTCCACCAGGTGAGCGAGGTGCGGGGCCGCACCGACCGGGCCTTCGGCGTGAACCTGTTCGTGCCCGGCGAGGACCGGGCCGTCCCGGCGGAGCTCGACGAGTACCGGCGGCGGCTGGCACCCGAGGCCGCCAGGGTGGGTGTCGAACTGGGGGAGCCGCGCTGGGATGACGACGGTTTCCCCGCCAAGCTCGCCGCTCTCCTCGACGATCCCGTGCCGGTCGTGTCGTTCACCTTCGGGCTGCCGGACGCGAGCGCCGTCCGTGCGCTGCGCCGGGCCGGCAGCCTGGTGGTCGTGACCGTCACCTGCGTGGAGGAGGCCCGTGCGGCGGCCGAACGGGGAGCCGACGCGCTGTGCGTGCAGGGAGCCGAGGCCGGTGGGCACCAGGGGTCCTTCGACGACACCGAGGAACGGGTCCAGCCGCTGGCCTCCCTCCTGGCGGCGGTGCGAGCCAGTGTCCCGCTGCCCCTGTTGGCCGCCGGCGGCCTCGCCTCGCCGGCCGCGGTGCGGGCCGCGCTCGGTGGGGGAGCGGTGGCCGTCCAGGTCGGCACCGCCCTGCTCCTCGCCGACGAGAGCGGCGCGAGCGCGACCCACCGGGCCGCTCTCGTCGATCCGGAGCCGAGGACGACGAGGGTGACGAGGGCGTTCAGCGGTCGTCGGGCGCGTGGCCTGGTCAACCGCTTCCTCGCGGCCCACGACGAGGCCGCGCCGGCCGCCTACCCGCAGGTGCACCGCATGACGGCGCCGCTGCGGGCGGCGGCCGCCCGCGCGGGGGACACGGGCACGACACACCTGTGGGCGGGCACCGGCTTCCGGTCCGCCAGCGCCCGCCCGGCCGCCGCGATCTGCCAGGAGCTGGTCGGCTGACCCGTCACGGGGCGGACGGTCGTCGTCGCCAGCAGCGGGAGTGCGGTGTCAACCCCAGCCCACGGCGTTCGGCGCCCCGCCGCCCGTCCTCGGCGCTCCCGTCCACCGGTCATGAGTACTGGTCGGCGAAGTCCACGGTGGGTGCCACCGGGGTGATGACGTCCACCAGCACGCCGTTGGGGTCCCGGGTGATGAAGTGGCGCTGCCCGAAGTCCTCGGTGCGGAGATCGAGCAGGCAGGGGAGTCCCGCCCGTTCCACCAGGCGCGCGTACTGGGCGTCCACGTCGTCGACTTCGATGTTGATCAGCACGCCGGTCGCGGTCGCGCCCCGGTGGCTCTCCGGCAACGTGGGGTGGTCGGCCGCGAGGAGGGCGAGCTCCTGGTGTGGCGCGCCGCGGTGGCGCAGGCTCACGTACCAGTCCGACTCGAAGGTGATGTCGAAGTCGAGGTGGAGGGTGTAGAAGTCGAGGCTCTCCCGCAGGCGGGTGGTGCACAGCACCGGATAGCAACTGGTCAGCGTCATGGTTCCCGTCCTTCCCTTCACATACCCTCGGTATGTGACCTGGGGGACGCTAGGACGCATACCCTCGGTATGTCAAACTGGGGTACCGGAAGGAGACCGATGGGAGCGACGACGTCGAGCAAGGCCCGGCAGCGCGAGGCGACGCGACAGGCGCTGATCACCACGGCCCGCGCGCTCTTCTCCAGGCGGGGATACGCGGAGGTGGGGCTCAACGAGATCGCACGGGAGCTCGCGCTGACCAAGGGCGCGCTCTACCACCACTTCGGCAGCAAGGCCGGCCTGTTCCGAGCCGTGGTGCGCCAAGCGCAGGAGGAGGTCGCCGACCGCGTCGTCGCAGCCGCCGAGCGGCAGGGTGACCCCTGGGAGGGCCTCCTCGCCGGCTGTCGCGAGTTCCTGGTCGCCAGCTCCGCCCCCGAGGTGCGGCGCGTCATGCTCGTCGACGGTCCCGCGGTGCTCGGCTGGGAGGAGTGGCGCGCCCTGGACGAGGAATCGTCGGCGCGTCACCTCGACGAGGTGCTCGACCAGCTGATGACCGCGCGCGTCATCGACCAGCAACCACGGGAACCACTGGTGCGCCTGCTCTCCGGCGCCATGAACGAGGCCGCGCTCTGGCTGGCCCGCGCCGACTCCCCGGCCCAACTGGAGGAGACCGTCGCCGCCCTGCGCCGACTGCTCGGATCGCTGCGTTCCTCCCCGGGCGGGTCACCCACCCGCCAGCCCCCGGTCGGAAGGACGGGCAGCGCCGAACAGCGGGCCTGACGGCGGCCTGGCGGGGAGTGCCTGGGAGTGCCGGGGCACGGGCGCCAGCACGGCCCAGGTCGGCGTTCCGCGCTCACCTCCCGGTCGCGGCGTTCACGACCGGGAGGCCGAGCCGCGGCGCGATCAGCAGGAGTCGTACTGGTACGTCGGCGACCCCGGCGGGGTGACGTTCACGTCCCGCAGGACCACCGAGACGCTGTCACCGATCTCGGCGCAGGTCGACTCGAAGTGCTGGCGTTCGTACTCGATGGCGATCAGGTTGTCGCCGAACACCTGCCGGTACAGCTGGCACTCCCGCCACATGCCGCAGTTCTCGGCGATCGCGAAATCGAACCCGATCTCCTCCAGCGACACCGCGCGCGGCAACTCCACCGTGTTCTTCTGGGCCGCGGCCATCCCCAGGTCGTGGGTGACCTCAGTCAGCCGGGCCGCGAAGTCCACCGCCTCGTCCTGCCCGAAGGGGACCAACTCCTCGACCGGCGTCCCGTCGAAGCGCATCCACGAGTCGAGGTTGTCGAACTCCACCGCCGAGAACCCCTTGTCGGCGCAGGTCTCCAACATCGGCCGCAGGTGCTCGACCGCGTCGATCCGGTTGCCCTCGGTCGAGATGTCGACGAGGTACTCGCCGCCCCAGTTCGGGTCGTCGCCCAGTTCGAGGAGCACCAGGTGGGACGGCCAGTTCGACAGCTCATCGGGTCGTGTCCCGGACCAGTCCGGTTGGGTCTGGAAGGCGTTGACGTAGCAGATGCCGTAGACGTCCTGCGGGACGGAACCGTAGTACCAGTCGCGGGACACCACCGTCACGTCCTCCGGTAAGGGGTACTCACCGCCGATCTGGTAGTCGAAGGAGGCGTTGACCGGCGGCGCGGCCCACCCCTGGGCGTCCTCCCGCGCCACCGTCGTCGATTCCGGCTCAGCCGGCTGCCCGGCGGCGGACCCGTACGCGCAACCCGTGGCGAGCAGGCACAGCGCGAGGGTGGCCGCGGTGGAGTGTCGGGACATGCTCTCGTCTCCTCGCAAGCGACTCGTGCGGTCGTCCCGCGCCGAGCGGGACCTCCCAGCCCGGCGCGAGAACGGGGCGGAGCGTACGACAGGTTGATCTTCCTGCCTACCGCCAGCCGGGCCCGTGGTGTGCGACGGCACACCCGGCCGGCCGCCGGCTCTCGGGACACCGGACGTGCGAGGCACCCGGCCCGAACACTCCCGCTTCCTGGCCGACCAGGGCCGAACCGGGGGCGGGGCGGATGCCGGGGGCGAGCGAGCATGTCCCATCGCCCCCTCGTTCGGACCAACGTGGCCACCCTGACGGTCCCGCCCACCACCAGGGCGTCGGCAAAGACTTCGGTCCCACCGCAGCGACTTCTCCCGGTAGGCCACCCACGCTGGAACCGACCGACCGGGACCGGGACGGGTGGCCAGCCGGAGCGGAGGGCAGCGCCGGGGCCCCTCACCCGGCGCCATGCTCCGAACCAACCCTGGGGGCCAGATGCGCGTGCTGTTCGCAGGTCTTTCCTCGATCGGCCACTTCTTCCCACTCCTTCCCCTCGCGACGGCGATCAGCCGGCACGGACACCACGTCGGCTATGCCATCGACGCCGGGCTGCACGGACGGGTGGCGGCGTTGGGGCTGGAACCGGTCGCGGCGGGGATGTCCATGCCGGCGGCGTTCGAGGAAGCCGCCCACCACGTGTTCGGGCGACCCGTCCGCATCGCGGACCTGCGCCCGGAGCAGATCCCGGGCTACCTGGCCGTCGTCTTCGGCTCGGTGCTCCCGCGCCGCTACGCGGATGACCTGGAGGTCGCACTGCGACGGTTCCGCCCCGACCTCCTCGTCTACGACGCGGTCTGCCCTGGAGCTGGGATCGCGGCAGTGGCGGTGGGCGTTCCCGCGCTTGCCCACGGACTGGGTCACCGCACGCTCACCCAGCTCTCACCCGAGTACGTGAGCAGGGTTCGGGACTTCGCGGCCGAACGGAAGCTGCGTCTCGACCTGACCGACCCCAACCCCCTCGGACATCCCTACCTCGATATCTACCCGCCCTCGATGCAGGACCCCGACTTCGTGGCCGGCGCGAGACGAGTCGAACTCCGTCCCGTCCCCCACGTCGACGATGCCCACCCGCTGCCGCCCCTACCGGCCTCCACCGGTCACCGCCCCCGGGTCTACGTCACCTTCGGCACCGAGGCCGGGGCGGAGGGCGCCTCGGCCGCGATCCGCGAGACGGTGGCGGGTCTCGCGGTACTCGACGCGACGGTCCTCGTCGCGACCGGTCCGAAACTCCCCGTGGACGTGCTGGGGGCCCCACCGGACAACGTCATCGTCCGTCCTTGGGTGGCGCAGGCGGCCGTACTGCCCCACCTCGAACTCGTCGTGAGCCATGCCGGTTCGGGAACGATGCTCGGCGCGCTCGCCAAGGGCCTGCCCCAACTGCTCCTCCCGCGAGGAGTCGACCAGTTCGTCAACGCCGACGCCGTCCTCGCGGCCGGCGCCGGTGAACGGCTGCTGCCCGAGGAACTCACCGCCTCGGCGGTGGCGGCCTCGGCGCGACGCCTGCTCGCCGAACCGACGTTCCGCGCGTCGGCGCGACGGGTCGCGGACGAGATCGCCGCGATGCCCGGCCCGGACGAGATCGCCGACCACTTGCCCGACATCCTCGCTCAGCTGACCGCGTGACCGCGTGACCGCGTGACCGCGATCGCAAGCCAACCGTCCACACCCGCGAAGGAGCGTCCACGATGGACGAGGTGCCGTCGAACCGGCTGATCAACCCCAAGGTCCTCAGCGGCGACCCGGGCCCGCCCCGCATCACCCCCGAGGACGCCCGGTACGAGGACCTCGCGCTCCGAGTGAGGAACGAGCGGTTCGAACACCGTCCCCGCTACTTCCGCGTCCCCCGGACGACCGAGCAGGTCGTGACCGCCGTCACCGAGGCAGTGCGGGCGGGGGACCGGATCACGATCCGCAGCGGAGGCCACTCGATGGAGAACTCCGTCGGCGAAGCCAGCGACGGCGTGATCATCGACCTGTCCGCCATGAACGGCGTCTACCACGATCCCGGGAGGAGGGCCTTCGTCGTGGAATCCGGTGCCACGCTGGGCGAGATCTACCGGGTCCTCTACCTGACCTGGGGGGTCACCATACCGGGAGGCTGGGGGCACTCGGTCTGCGTCGGCGGCCACATCCAGGGCGGGGGATACGGGGTGCTCTCCCGCAGCCTTGGCTCCGTCGTCGACTACCTGTTCGCCGTCGAGGTCGTCGTGGTCGACGCCGACGGCACGGCACGCGCGGTCATCGCCACCCGGGACCCGGCCGACCCCCACCACGAGCTGTGGTGGGCGCACACGGGCGGCGGCGGTGGCAACTTCGGCGTCGTCACCCGGTACTGGCTGCGAAGCGCCGTGACCCCGGGTGACGACCCGGCCCAACTCCTACCCCCACCGCCCGCCACCCTGCTCACCGGTGTGCGCCGCTGGACCTGGGACGGGCTGACCCGCGACGCCTTCCACCAGCTGATGGACAACCACGGGCGGTGGCACCAGGCCAACAGCTCCCCCGGCTGCCGGTACGCCGCACTCGCCTCCCGACTCGTGGTCACCGGGCGGGGCGACCAGGAGGACGGCGAAGCCGTCGTGGTCGCCGCCATGATCGACGGGGGACCGCCCGACGCTCGCCGCATGCTGGCGGACTACCTCGACGAGGTCGGCGACGGAGTGGGCGGTGAGCAGCACATCGGACAGGCGACACCGTGGCTCTACACGATGATGCCCCCTGTGCCCGATGGCGACGCCCACCGGGGAGCGGAGTACGACCGGTACAAGGGCAAGGCCGGGTATCTCCGGCGGGGCTTCACCCGCCAGCAGATCGACACCGTCTACGACTACCTGACCAGCCCCCGGGCCGGAGTCGAACTCGCCAGGCTGTGGCTGCTCGCCTACGGCGGCCAGATCAACGCGGTCGACCCGGCCGCGACCGCGCTCGCCCAGCGCGACTCCGTCCTCAAGGCCGTGTACATCGCCATCTGGTCCGACGCGGCGGACGACGCCGAGAACCTCGACTGGATGCGGAGGTTCTACCGGGACGTCTACGCCGAAACCGGAGGTGTTCCCGTTCCCGGTGAGGTCCACGACGGTACGTACATCAACTACCCCGACACCGACCTGGCCGACCCGGCCTGGAACACCTCCGGCGTGCCCTGGCACTACCTGTACTACAAGGACAACTACGAGCGGTTGCGACGGGTGAAGCGCGACTGGGACCCACGCGACGTGTTCCGGCACGCCCTGTCCGTCCGCCCGGCCGACCCGCCCGGCGAACCCGCACCCACCCCTTGAACCACCCGGGGGGTCAACTCGTGATCCGCCAGCTCCTCGCGTGCTCGTACTGGTCGTACAGGCGGGAGAAGATCCCGCCCGTGTTCCGCAGATCCGCCGGTGTCCCGACCTCCGCGATGCGCCCCCTGTCGAGGGCCACCACCTGATCGGCCGTGGCCAGCGTCCCGGGGCGGTGGGCGATCACGATGACCGTCCGTTCGGGGTCCACCGACAGGTTCGCGATGGCCTGGCTGACGGCACTCTCGTTCTCGGGGTCGAGCGCCGAGGCCGCCTCGTCGATGAGCACCACCCGGGCCCGCTTGAGGAAGGCCCTGGCGATGGAGACCCGCTGACGTTCGCCACCCGAGAGCTGGGTGCCGCCCTCCCCCACGCGGGTCCGCCACCCCGCCGGCAACCGTTCGATGACCTCGTCGAGGCGGGCGTTGCGAGCAGCCTCCTCCAACTCCGCCCGGCTCGCCTCCGGCCGGGCCAGCCGGAGGTTCTCCTCGATCGTCGTGTCGAACAGGTAGACGTCCTGGAAGACGATCGCGACGTCGTTCAGCAGGACCGGGTGGTCCAGCTCCCGGACGTCCACGCCGCCCACCAGCACGCTGCCGGAATCCACGTCGAAGAACCGCGCCACGAGCCGGGTGATCGTCGTCTTCCCCGACCCGGAAGGCCCCACCAGCGCCGTGGTGGTGCCCGGCCGGCACCGGAAGGAGACATCGGTCAGGGCGGGTGTGTCCCCGTAGGAGAAGGTCACCCGGGAGAACTCGATGTCGGCGCTCCGGAGAGAGCGCACCGGGTTCGGGTGGTGGGGGAGGGCGGGGATGCGCAGCACCTTCTCGACCCGCTCGGCGAGGTAGTCCATCGCTCCGATCCCGGACGCGTGGTCGATCATCGCCCCGAGCGGTTCCAGGAAGCGGATGGCCAGGATCAGCAGTGCGAGGGAGTCCGCCACGGACAGCGTGCCGGACAACAGGAACTGGACCCCGAGAACCAGCACCACCACGTAGCCGATCATCACGACCCCGCTGTAGGAGAGGTCGGGGAACAACATCCGGTCCAGGCCACGCCGGTACTGCGAGCGGTGGTCGTCCAGCGCCTCCCGCATCCGCGCGCTGCCCGTGGAGCTGGTGCCCGCCGCCCGGAGCACCGGCTGCGCCTGGCCGAACTCGATGGCGCGTCCGGCCACCTCGTTCGCCGCGATCTCCATGTCGACCGACACCCGGGCAACGGTCCGACGGGAGACCCGCATCACGGCCAGGGCGAGCGGGAGGGTGGCCAGCAGCACCAGCGCCAGGCGCCAGTCCACGGCGAAGGTCACCCCGATGACGGTGACGGGCACCAGGACGCAGGTGATCGCCGGTGCGGCGACGGTCACCGTCAGCTGGGACAGGACGCCCGTCACGTTCGTGACCGTGCGGACGAAGGTCGCCTTCCTGTCCGAGGTGAACCATCCCAGGGGAAGGGTGGTGACGTGGCGCATCAGGTGGTGCCGGAGCTGTTCGGCCAGCTTCATGCTCGCCGTGAACCCCAGAGGCGTGGCCACCACGCTCAGCACCGCGTACAGGGCCAGTCCGAGTCCGCCAACGACGAGCCACGGGGCGGCGGCCGCGAAATCTGGCTCCGGGCGCAACACCGCGCGCAGGATCGGGATCAGCAACCCGAGCAACAGCCCCTGCAGCACGGCGAGGACCGCCGTCATCAGCCACACACGGACCATCAGGCCGGGATGGGGCCACAAGCGGTAGAGCCTGCGAATCACCTGCTGTCTCCGTTCTGCTGGGCACGCCACATCCGGGCGTACAGGCCTCGTCGTCCGAGGAGTTCCGCATGGGTGCCGTTCTCGACGACGCGGCCCGCCTCCAGAACGAGGATCTGGTCGGCGTGCTGGATCGTGTGCAGCCGGTGGGCGATCACGACCACCGTCTTCCCCGCGACGAGCCGGGCGAGCGCGTCCTGCACCGCGGCCTCGCTGTCCGGGTCGAGCGAGGCCGTCGCCTCGTCGAGCACCACGATCGGTGCCCGCGAGAGGATCGCCCGCGCGATGGTCAACCGTTGACGCTCGCCACCGGACAGACCGCCCGTCCCCGACTCCAGCACCGTGTCGTACCCCAGCGGGAGCCGCTTGATGACCTCGTCGATCTGTGCTGCTTCCGCGGCCTCCCTGACCTCCTCGTCGGTGGCACCGGGGCGCCCCACCCTGATGTTCTCGGTGACCGTGTCCCGCAGCAGGGTGACGTCCTGGAACACCAGGGACATCGACGCCAGCAGGGTCCTGGAGGAGATATCCCGCAGGTCCACGCCCCCGATCCTGATGGCGCCGGCCGTGACGTCGTAGAACCGGGGAAGGAGGCTCGCGATGGTGCTCTTCCCCGCGCCGGACGGCCCCACGATGGCGGTGACCGTGCCGGGCTCGCAAACCGTGTCGATCTCCGCCACGGCGTTGGTGACTCCGTCATAGGAGAAGGACACCCGGTCGAACTCGATGCGGTACCCCTCGGGTTGGCGGGGGTGGTCGGGTTCGGGCAGCGGTGGGTGCCTGAGCAGGCTGTCGATGTGGCCGGCGGCCATCCGTGCCATCCGGAGACCCTGGGCACCGTGGATCATCGGGCTGAAGGAGGTGGGCAGGCCCACTCCCACCACGAGGAAGGGGAGGAGGTCCGCCACGGGGAGCCAGCCGGCGGCCACGAAGGCCAGCCCGCCGGCCATCACCACCCCGAAGACCGCCATCTCGGATCCGAGCACCCGGTTCACCGCGGAACTCCTGCGGTGGCCCGCCATCCAGGCCCGGTAGGCCGCGGTGTGTTCGGCCATCGCGTCGGCGAACCGGCCCAGGACCCGTCCCTCCGTGCCGCCGAAGGTCTTGACCACGCCGATGCCGTCGACGTACTCCACGCTCGCCGCGCTGATCTGGCCCTCCGCCGCGATGAGACGGGACATGTGCTCGGGCAGCGAACGCATCGACATCCGGTAGGTGATCAGCGTCAGCACGGGCACGGCCAGGGTGACCAGGGCCATCCGCCAGTCCACCAGGAAGAGGTAGGTCGTTCCGACGACCACCGCCACCGCCGCGCCGAGCAGGCCGCCCAGCGCGTGGGCGAAGAGCTCGTGCATCTCCTCGAGGTCGTCGGTCATCGCCTTCTTGACCCGCCCCGACCCCGCCGCGCGGAACCAACCCAGCGGGACGGTGCCGAGTCGCCCGACGATCCGCACCCGGAGGCTGTGCAGCATCTGGGCGTCGGCCTTGTGCCCGACGTGGGTGGACAGGCCGAGCAGCAGGAGCCGGAGGAGCGCGCCGCAGGCGCCGGCGATGGCCCAGGCCCACACCGTGCTCGCCACCGGACCACCGGTGTTCCCCAGTACGGTTCGCGCGATCTCCGCGACGGCCACGAACGGCAGGAAGCCCGCGGCGGCCGCCACGGCGGAGAACACCGCGCAGGTGATGAGGTGGCGTCGCACCGGGCGGAGCATCCGGGCCGTGTCGCGGATCGGAAGCAGACGGGGCTCGTTCGGTTCGGCCCTCGGCTGCTGCTCATCAGATGCCGGGGCGCCGGCGGGCTCGAATTGCTCCGCCGTCGTCTCCGTGCTTTTCATGAGGATCCCTCGCTCCGCTCGTCCTTCACCTTCCCGTCCCGCGGCTCTCGACATCCTCCGTTGGTGGCGAGTGACGCGGGCGGCACCCGGGTCGGCCAACAGTCGCGGAGGGCACGGATCAGCGACTCCATGTCCTGCGACGAACGAATGACCGACGGTCAGTCACCAGTGAGGTTAGTCTAAGCTAAGACCACGCGACCACGGGGTCCCGTGACACCGGTGCCGACGCGTCGGCCGCGTGGGCTCGCCGGGCGAGCCCGGCGAGCGGTGGCGGGGCCTGTGCTGGGCGTGCGTCAGACCGGCTCGCGGGGAATCCACGGCGGCGGCGCGTCCTTGGTGTTGAGCCCCTTGTCGACGAAGGCGATGTTGCGGTAGCAGTGCACGCCCGAGACATACCGTTCGGTCATCGACGGCGTGTGTTCGTCCAGCGAGCGGTACTCGAGCAGGTTCAGCCCGTCGAGAAGCGCCTTGACCCGCTCCACCGAGGTGCCGGTCACCCCGCTGCCGGGCGGGCCGCCACCGAAACCCTCCCAGTACGAGGTGTGCATGTCCTCGATGACGTAGATCCCACCCTCCCTGACGTGGGGGAAGAGGGCGTCGAAGGAGGTCGACACGTGCTCGTTGACGTGGCTGCCGTCGTCGATCACGACATCGAAGGGCCCCAGTTCCTCGGCGAGCCGCCCCAGGAACTCAGGGTCGTTCTGGTCGCCCCGGATGGTGCGCATCCTCGGACCGCGGATGGTCGACTTGTCGTGGATGTCGAGTCCGTAGACGAGGCCCCTGCGGAAGTAGCGTTGCCACATCCGCAGGGATGCCCCACCCGCCGTGGGGTCGTCGTACCCGCCGACGCCGATCTCAAGGAGGCGCACCGGCTCGTCCGCCAACCGCCGGAAGTGCTCGGCGTAGTGCTGGGTGAACCAGTGGAGGAAACCCCACTTGTCGGAGCCGAACCGCACCGCGAGGTCGTCCAGGCTCACGGGAGCCGACAGGCAGCCGGAGAGCACGGCCTGGATCGCCTCGGCATAGGGCCGCTGCGCCTGGAACATCAGGTAGCTGTCCTCGCGCGGGTCCCGCCCAGGAGGGGTGAGCAGGGATTCGACCTGCCTGGTGGTCCCGGATGGCCTGGTGGCGGGGCCGTACAGCGCGGTGACGAGGTCGGCGATCTCGAAGCGGACCAGCGCACCGGGGTCCCCGGCTCGCCCGGCGGTCACCTCCAGCTCTCCCCCGTCGAAGGAGAAGGTGTGTTCCGACCTGCCCTCGCCCCGTCGTAGTTCGAGCACCAGCGTCGCGGTCACCCCGCTCGGCGGTGCGCACCGGCTGACGATCTCGTCGATGACCAGCGGTACCACCGTCTCCAACGTCAGTTCGTCGACCAGCGCGCCGATCTCGTCGGGGGGTCCCGCCGCGGCGCGCAGCAGGGCTTCGACCGTGTTGCCCGGGGCTTTCCTCTGCATCGGTACTCCAGGGATCGTCGTGGCTGGGGGCGGCCGACGTCCGCCCTCGGCAGCCGACCGCCTGGTTACAGGCTGATGGTCGCCACGGCCGAAGTCCCTGCGGTGGGACCGAAGACTATGCCGAAGGTGCCGCTCCGAGGCGGTGGCGCGAACCAGGGCGGTCCCCCGCGGTCCCCTCCCGCTGCCGTGGTCCACCCGCGCCCACCGGTCCACGGCCGTGTCGTGGTACCGCTCCGCCCAACTGGGTGGCCGACGCCGGTCCCCGTCCTGATCTCGCCTGGGTCCGGGGCGGTCGGTCACGGAAGGAGGCAACCATTAGCCCCGATCGTGTGATGGTCCGGGTGATCCACGATGAGTAATCTGATGACGACCACGACTCGTGTGGTCCAGAACGTGGTGAGGATTCGGTGGATCGCGTCCCGATCTGGGAAACCGAGCTGCCACGGTCGTTGGACTCGAATTGCCAGCCGATCCGATTGACCCCATTGTTCGCGGAAACAGCTGACCGACGGGCGACGGGGGCGGAATGGCCGTGAGAAACGATTCCACGCTGCGTGACTCCTTCGCGTTGTGCCGTCGGGTGCACGCCGTTGGCGACCGCCTGAGCTTCCTCACGGTGCGTGCGCTCCTGCCGGCCAGGACCCGCCCCCACGCGCACGCCGTCTACGCCTTCTGCACCACCTCGGACCGCATCGCCGACGAAGGGGAGACCCCGGGCTCACGGCGGAGGCACTTCCACCGGTGGGCCGAGGAGTCGTTGCGCGAGCTGCGCAGGGGGCACAGCGATCACCCGCTCCGCCGAGCGGTGGTGCACACCAGCAGAGAACGGGACCTCGACCCCACGCTCTTCGAGGCCTTCCTCGACGCGACGGCGCGTGACGCGGCCGGCCCCGCCGAATTCCCCACGTTCGAGGACCTCCGCCAGTTCCTGCGCGGGGTGGCCGGGGTGCCCGCTCTGCTGGGAGTGCGGCTCCTCGGCGTCGTCTCCGAGGAGGCCGATCGGCTGGCCTCGAAGATGGGGGAGGTCTTCCAACTGGTCGACATCACCCGCGACTTCCCGGTGGACCTGCCACGGGGGCGGGTCTACGTGGCGGACGAGGACCTGGCGCGGTTCTCGGTCAGCCGGTCCGAGTTCCGACGCGGCCTCCCCAGCCCCGCCCTCGACGACCTGGTGCGCCACCTCGCCTCCCGGGCTCGGGAGATGTGCCGGGAGGGGGCCGCCCTGGTGCACCACCTGCCCCCGGTCGACCGGCCCTTCATGGCCGCGGCGACCAGGGTGATGATGACGCACTTCGAGCTGGTCGACCGGGCTGGTGCCCGGGCCCTGCGCCAGCGGGTCGAGCTGTCCCGCTCCACCCAGGCCCTGGTGCTCGGGACGCACCTCCTCGGTGCCCGCCGTGAGAAGGGACGGTTCGGTTCGTGAGGAAGACACGTCCGTTACCCGGCTCGCCACCGGGGACACCCCCGCCCGAACCCCGCCCGGGCGTCGGAGCGGCACCCGGGACGGGTCCCGCGAGTGGCGGCCGGACCCGCGATTCCCCGGCACGCGGATCGGGTCCCGGTGGCCTCGGAGCTCTCGGGAACCCGCCCGACGTGGGCGGCGGCCCCCGTGCCGGCGGCGGAGTCGTCGCCCACCCGGCAGGCGGTGACCACGACCCCGTGCTGCTGGTCTCCTCGGTCAGCAGGTCCTACGGACGACAGCGGGTCCTGACCGACGTCAACCTGGGTGTCCGGCCTGGGGAACTGGTCGGGGTGGTGGGGGAGAACGGAGCTGGAAAGACGACCCTCCTCCGGATACTCGCCGGGCAGCTCCGCCCCGACGGCGGGACGGTGCGAGTGCGGGGTTCCCTGGGGTACTGCCCCCAGCAGGCGGTGGTGAACGAGGCCCTCACCGTCGGCCAACACCTCAGGCTCTTCCAGGTCGCCTACCGCCTCCAGAACGACCACCGCGCACGGGAACTGGCCGAGCGGCTCGGGCTCACCCGCTACGAGCGGGTCCCGGCCGGTGTGCTCAGCGGCGGGAACCAGCAGAAGCTGAACCTGGTCCTGGCGCTGATGCACGACCCCGCCGTGGTGCTGCTCGACGAGCCGTACCAGGGCTTCGACTGGGAGACCTACCTCCGGTTCTGGGACCTCGCCGACGACCTGCGGGCCAGGGGCCGCGCGATCCTGGTGATCTCCCACCTGGCGCACGACATCGAACGTCTGGACCGGCTGCACCGCCTCCGCGCTGGTGCGCTGCGCGGGCCGGGAACGGAGGACCGACGGTGAGGACCGCCGGGACGGTCGCCTGGCTGACGCTGTACGAGCTCAGCCGGAACCGGCTCGCCATGCTCCTGCTGCTCGTGTTCATCCCCGTGTGGATCAGCCTCGCCCACCTGGTGTTCTCGCCGGTACCCCTCGACTTCACGCACCGGTCGACGGGGACGCTGCTCCAGGTCAGCGGTCGGGAACTCACCATGATCAGCGGCTCGCTGAACGCGGTCACCCTGCTGATGGGGTTCCTGATGTTCAGCGCCACCCGGCGGGCGAGGATGTTCGACCGGCGTCTCACCGACGCTGGCTGCCCCCGGCGCGCGCTCCTGCTGGCCAAACTCGTGGCCCTGACCGTCGGCTCGCTCCTCGTCGCCGGCTGGGCCACCCTGGTGATGTTGGCCTACTGGGACGTGCGGCAGCCGTGGCTGCTCTACCTGGCCCTCGTGGTGTCCGGGCTCATCTACGGCGGGATCGGCATCGTCCTCGGGGTGTTCCTCCCGGACGACCTGGAAGGCATGTTCACCATCATCATGGTCAGCATCATCGACCTCGCCCTGCAGAACCCGATCGCGAACCCCGCCGCCGACGCGGCGCTCATCGTCTACCTGCCCAACTACGGCCCGATGCAGCTCGGGGTCGCCGCCGGCTTCACCGACCTCGTACCGCGTGCCCCGCTGCTGAACTCGCTGGCCTGGTGCGTCGGCTGCGGGCTCGTCGGCCTCGTGGTCTTCCACCTGCGCACCCGGCGGCACCATTCCGCCGAGGGCCCGTCGGGCACCCGGCAGCAGGGGTGGTCCGACCCGGTCCGGCCCTGACCGACCTGGTGGCGCCCGGGGTCACGTCCCGGTCGGCGCGAGCGCGACGCCTGGCGCGGGTGTTCGCCCGCCGCGGCACGGGTACGACGGTTCGGTCCCGGGGGGTGCGCCACCCCTCAGGCCCGCGCGACTGGCGGTCGGTCGCCGAGAGCGTGGAGAGGAGTCGCCGCGTCGGGATCCGGGCCCCCGCCCCCGCCGCCTTCATGGAGCTCCGTCCTCGGCGTGGTGAACGCCCCGCGCCACCGGGGCGAGCCCGTCAGCGGCACCGGCCACCAATGCCTCGTCGAGCTCGCCGTCGGGGCGGTCGTCGCGTCCCGGCCGGTGGTCCCAGGCGGTGACCCGTCAGGAACAGAACGGGTCCTCGTACTCGTCGAGCGCGATGACGGCCATCGCCGTCTCCACCCCGCCAGGGCGCAGGATGTGACGCATCCGCGCCACGTCGAGGAAGGCGTTGTCGAGCGGGTGGGCCATGAGTCGGGACAGCGCCGCCGCGTACTTGGCGGCGGAGTCCTCACCGGGCATCTCGATCGACATCTCCGTGCGGGTCTCGAACAGTTCGTGCGTGACCCCGTCGGGCAGCCGTTCCGGCGGCACCTCCTCGAGATCCACCGGGACCTTCACCAGCCAGTGCGGACCTTCCGGAGTGTGGTAGCGCCGCCGCTGCTCCCGGGTCTCGATCGCCGAGCACCGCCAGGGCGCCCCCGATACCCGTGCGCCCAGGCCGTCGGCCAGCGACGCGAGTCGGTTGACGACCTCCCAGACCGCCTCGTTGAGCTCGTCCCAGTCGTACCACGCCTCGTGGGTCTCGCCGCGCTCCGCGGCTCGGGCGGGGACGGCGGCGGACAGCGCGAACGTTGCCGGTGTCGCCTGTTCCCGCACCTGCGGCCACGCGTCGACGAACACGCGAGCGTCGTCGAGCGCGGCGTCCTCGGCCTGACGCTGGCGGCGGATCGCCTCCCGGTGGTTCCGCAACAGTTCCGGCGTGTCCTCAGGGTGCGCCAGGGCGTGCCGGACGAGGCGGACGGCCAGCCCGGCCCGGCGCAACGTCGCCACGAGCAGCGCCCTTTCCACCTGGTCGAAGGTGTAGCGGCGGTACCCGGTCCTGGGGTCGACCTCCGCCGGCACGACCAGGCCCTCGGAGTGGTAGAAGCGCAGGGTCTGTGCCGGAAGTTGGCACACCTGGCTGAAATCGCTGATGGACAACACACCAGGAGCGTGGACCCTGCGGTAACCAGAAGGTCAAGCCCGGCGGCGGTAGGAGTGCCCGGCGCCACTGCCGTTCCCGCCGGGGAGGCGCACGGCGCACTCCCCGGGAGTGCGTGACGACCGCGGCGCGAACCAGCGGCGGTGGGTGCGCTCGGCGTCCACGCCCCAGCAGGTGGCCGGCCTGGCCGTCCTCGGCCCGGAGGTGCGAGTTCCCTGGAACTTTCCCGGCTCCCCGTCCGACTGTGTACGTGGGGGACGACCGGGAGGGCGCGATGGTCTCGACGACAACGACCGATGGCACTGGGCGGCGGCCTTCCGAGCCGCTGGCGGACCTGCGGGCCGCCGTACCGGACGCGGTCGCGGCTCTGCTGCTGACCGGGGCGATCTTCGCGTTCCTGCACCACCGGGTGCGGACCGGCGTCTCGGCCACGCTCGAGGTGATGCCCTACCTCGCCGACGCCAACGCCTACTGGATGTACTGGCTCTGCCAGGCCTTCGGCTGGTCAGCGCTGCTGTGGGCCTGGATGACGACGATGCTGGGCCTGGTGCGCTCCGCCCGGCCACCCCGCTGGCTCCCGGTGCCGCCCGCCCGGATCGAACGGTGGCACCGCGCGACCAGCCTCACCACCATCGGCCTGATGTTCGCGCACGCCTTCCTCTTCTTCACCGAACTCGTGCGCACCAGGGAGCCTGGGGGCGGCTGGGTCGGCCGCACGTGGAACGCGTTCGTCGAGGCCTTCGTGCCCGGCGGCTACTCCTCCGGCACCGGACGGGTCGCGATCCTGCTCGGGTTGCTGGCGTTCTACCTGGCCATCCCGCTCAGCATCGCCTTCTACCTCCGGCACCGCACGGGCGGGAGGACGTGGCGGGCGCTGCACCGATTCGTCATCGTCGTCTACGTCCTCAGCGCCTGGCACACCCTGCTGTACGGCACGAACGTGTGGTTCGACGGGTGGCCGAGGACGACGCTGTGGCTGCTCCAGATACCCGTGGCCGTCCTGCTGCTGGTCAGGCTGCTCGCCCCGGCCCGCAGGTCCGAACGCCTCCGCCGCCTGGCCGGCTGGCTGGCCGTCGGGCGGCGGGCGGTGGCCCTGCTGGCGGTGTCCGCGTCGATCCTCGTGGTGCTGGCGGTGGTGGTCACCGGACGGGACGGCGGTCGAACCCCCGGGGTCGACGGCGCCGGCCTCTCCGTGCACCCGTGGATGGTGTGGCTCGGGACAGCCGTGCTCCTCGTCGCCATGGTGGTCGCGGTCGCCGTGGTCCGGGCGGCGGAGCGGAGGCGGGTGGCCGAGCGCGGTGGGCCGAGGAGCTGATGTCGCGGGGGCCGCCGGCACCGGCTCGCGCCTCAGCCGCCCGCCCGACCAGCATGACCAACCGGCCCCCACGAACGCGGATCCGGCTCGGTACCGAACCCAGGTCGAGACGGGCACGCCGTGCCCGTCTCGACCTGCGGACCGCCCTGGTGGGGAGCACAGTGGGGCACATGGATCGGATCGCCGACGTCTGGGGGCCGCGCACCCCGCACGGCAAGGGGACGGTCTGGCCGGCCAGGGTGGACGAGTACCTGGCCGACGGCCTCTCCGGGGACGAGGTGGACCGGTGGGTCCCCAGCGCCTGCGTGCTGTGCAGCAACGGGTGCGGCTGCGACATCGCGGTGAAGGACGGCCGGATGGTGGGGGTGCGGGGGCGGGCGACCGACGTGGTCAACCACGGCCGGCTCGGACCGAAGGGCCTCTACGGCAGCACCCCGTGGGCGTCGTCCCCCGACCGGCTGACCCGCCCCCTGGTGCGGGAGGCGGGGCAGCTGGTCGAGACCGACTGGGACACCGCGATGGGTCGGGTCGTGGAGGTCTCACGCCGGTTGCTGGCGGAGAAGGGGCCGCTGACCCACGGTTTCTACAGCACCGGCCAGCTGTTCGCCGAGGAGTACTACGTCCTCGGGGTCATCGGCAAGGCCGGGCTGGGAACGCCGCACATGGACGGGAACACCCGCTTGTGCACCGCGACCAGCGCGGCAGCCTTCAAGGAGTCCTTCGGCGCTGACGGGCAGCCCGGTTCCTACACCGACGTCGAGCACTGCGACGCGCTCTTCCTCTACGGCCACAACATGGCCGAGACGCAGACCGTGCTGTGGATGCGGGTGCTGGACCGCACCCGATCACCGGACCCGCCGGTGGTGGTCTGCGTGGACCCGAGGCGGACCCCGGTGGCAGTGGAGGCGGAACGCACCGGCGGGGTCCACCTCGCACCCCGGGTCGGCACGAACCTCGCGTTGATGAACGGGCTCACCCGCGAACTGTTCGCCAACGGCTGGGTCGACGAGCGGTGGGTCCGAGACCACACCCTGGGCGTCGAGGAACTGCGCGGAATCGTCGAGCCCTACACCCCGGAGGTGGTCGCGCGGACCTGCGGGGTCGACGCCGACGACCTGCGCAGGGCGGCCCGGATCTTCGGGGAGAGCCGCGACGTCCTGTCGACCGTCCTCCAGGGCTTCTACCAGTCCCACCAGGCCACCGCCTCGGCCGTGGCCGTGCACAACCTCCACCTGTTGCGCGGCCTGATCGGTCGACCCGGGTCCGGTGTCCTCCAGATGAACGGCCAGCCCACCGCCCAGAACAACCGGGAGTGCGGCGCGGACGGCGACCTGCCCGGATTCCGCAACTGGGAGAACCCGCGCCACGTGGGGGAGTTGGCGGAGCTGTGGAACGTCGACCCGTTGACCATCCCGCACTGGGCGCCACCCACCCACGCCATGCAGATCTTCGGCTACGCCGAGGAGGGCAGCATCGGGCTGTTGTGGGTCGTGGGAACCAATCCGGCCGTGTCCATGCCCGAGTCGGCGCGCATCCGCCGGATCCTGGGCGGTGACCAGTGCTTCGTGGTCGTGCAGGACCTCTTCCTCACCGAGACCGCGCGGCTGGCCGACGTGGTGCTACCCGCCGCCGGCTGGGGCGAGAAGACGGGAACGTTCACCAACACCAACCGGGTCGTGCACCTGTCCGAGAAGGCCGTCGAACCCCCCGGTGAGGCGAGGAGCGACCTGGAGATCTTCCTGATGTACGCCGACGCCATGGACTTCCGCGACAGGGACGGCGCGCCGCTCGTCCCGTGGCGGGAGCCCGAGGAGGTCTTCGACGCCTGGCGGGAGGCGAGCCGAGGTCGACCCGTGGACTACACGGGACTGACCTACGCCAGGCTGCGAGGGCCCACCGGGATCCCGTGGCCGGTCACCGAGCACGCCCCCGACGGAACGGACCGGCTCTACCACGACGGGGTGTTCCCCACCCGCACCGACGAGTGCGAGACCTACGGCCACGACCTGCTCACCGGCGCGGTCGTCACCGAGCAGGAACACCGGGCGATGCGCCCCGACAGTCGCGCGTTCCTCAAGGGAGCGCACCACACCCCGCCGCACGAGGAACCAGGGCCGGAGTACCCGATGCTCTACACCACCGGCCGGACCGTCTACCAGTTCCACACCCGGACCAAGACCGGCCGGTCCCCCTCGCTCCGGGCGGCGGCACCCGACGCCTGGGTCGAGCTGTCCGAGGTCGACGCCGCCCGGCTGGGAGTCAGCGAGGGCGACGTGGTCCGGGTGGAATCGCCGAGGGGCGCCATCGAGGTCAGGGCCCGGGTCGGGCGGGTGAGACCGGGAACGGTGTTCGCGCCCTTCCACTACGGCTCCTGGGACCTCGACGACGCCGATCCCGAGCACCAGCACCGGCAGGCCAACGAACTGACCATGACCGTGTGGGATCCGGTGTCCAAGCAGCCCTACTTCAAGACGGCGGCCTGCCGCGTCGTCCGGGTTCGCGGCGGTGACGGCCCCGCGCCGGCGCCCACCACGGCGGCGTCCGCGCCGGTCGGCGGTGGCGTTCCGGGGACGTCCGGCGGGGCGCCGACCACCACGCGGCTGACGGACACCCCGGGCTACCCGGACGACCCGGCGGTGGACGCGGCCGGCGGGACCGGAGGCCGATGATGCACCTCGCCACCTACGTGGGGCTGGCCCACCGGTCCGAGCGGACCCTCGCCGAGTCCCTCCGCGTCGTCGGGGAGGGCCACGCCCGCCACCCCGACGTGCTCTTCACCTGTCGCACCCTCGCCGGGTTCAGCGACGACCACGTGCGCCAGCTCGAGCCCGTCGCCCGCCGTTACGGCGAGCAGCACGGGGGCGACGTCGAGGAACCCGACCGCCTCCACGCCGCCGGGCTCGCCGAGGTCCGCTCCGGGCCGGTCGGCCTGCTCCGCGACCTCCAGGACCTGCACGTCCTGGGCACTCTTGTCCTGACCACCTGGACCGTGATCAACCAGGCGGCCCAGGGGTTGCGGGACCACGAGCTGCTGTCCATCGCGCGGAGCGCCAGCGGGCAGACCTCCCGTCAACTGTCCTGGTTGAACACCCGCATGAAGGCGGCCGCACCGCAGGCGCTGATCGTCGCGCCGTGACCGCGTGCGTCGCCCTCGGATCCGGTCACCACGTTCCCGGTCGGGGTTGGTGTCCCCCGGTCCCTCCTCGTGGGCACCGGCGAGCTGGGCGGGCGCACCGGCTCGTCGTGACGGGTCGCGGCTCGAGGGCGGCCTGGACGGACCAGGAGCGCCCCGCTCCGAGGGGTGCGGCCCGCCGAGCGGGTCCGCGACCGAGGACGCACGGCGTCGAACGCGGACCGCCTCGTCCGACGAGGAACTCCCACCGACCCACCATGCCGGGGCCGTTGCCACCGGCCCTGCTCGGGACCCAGCGGGGACGCACCGCCTCGGAGTCGCGGTCTCCGAGCCGCGCACCGGGTGAGCGAGGCCGGGTACGACGAGGTCCGCGCCCACCCCGATGGCCGCCCGGTCCCCGGCGGGCGACGCCCGCTAGTCCTACCCGAGCACCGCCGCCTCGCCGACCGGGCCTTCCCGGAATGCCTCATCGTGAGTCGTCGCCCGGACCGCAGTTCCGTTCCGCCCGGCCAGGGCGATCGCCCTCGCCCGCTGGGGACCGGCGGAAACGGGGCGGATCGAGTGAGAACGCCGCGGTGAACGACGACGTGGTGGTGCCCCCGGCAGGATTCGAACCTGCGACCTCGGGATTAGAAGTCCCTCGCTCTATCCACTGAGCTACGGAGGCGTGCGCCAAACGCGCGGACAGGTTAACCGGTGTGAAGTCGGTGTTCAGCTTCAGCGGTGGACCGTTGCCGAGCCGGTACCTAACCGATGACGACCGCACACCTTCCCCGCGTGAGCCGGGGGAAGCCTAGTGGTCACCGCCCGGCTGACCGGCTCCTGGGCTGGCCAGGTGGAGATCGTTTTACCAGCCGAAACCCGGATGGGTTGCCACCTGATGCCGTGTCCGTGTGCTCTTGGTCACGGCGATTCACTCCCGGGCGGCTGACTCCGGTGCCGTCGCCGGGAAACCGCACGTGGCCGTAAGGACGGCCGGACCGAGCCGGGGGCATCTGTCCTAGGCTCGCGCCGTGTCCCCCACACTCACCACGGAACGGGTCGAGGCCGACCGGAAGGAACCGGCTCGGCGCTCCGCCGTCGGCGTCCTCGCGGTCGTCCTGCCGGGTACGGTGCTCGCCGCGCTGGTCGCGGCCCTCGTCCTGATGCTGTCCGCGACCGACACCTACCTGGCGCTCGGCCTGCCCGATCCCGGGGACGTGGTCCGGTACGGGTTGCCCGTGGCCCGTGTCGTGGCGGAGGTCGGTGCCGCGGTCACCATCGGGTCGTTGCTGCTCGCCGCGTTCCTCACCCCTCCGCAGCGCTCCGGGGAGCTCGCCGCCGACGGGTTCGCGGCGGTGCGCATCGCGAGCTGGGCCGCCGCCGCGTGGGCGCTCGGCGCGGCGGTCACCGTGCCCCTCAGCCTCGCGGACGCGGTCGGGTGGCCGCTGGCGCGGGTCCTGGACTGGGAGATGTTCGGCGAGCTGCTGGGTCAGCTGGAGCAGGCGCGGGCCTGGGCGTGGACCGCTGGTCTCGCGCTGGCGGTCGCGGTCGCCTGCCGGGTGGTGCTCACGTGGTCGTGGGCCGTCGCCTGGTTCTTCCTGTCGTTGGCCGCTCTCCTCCCGGTGGCGATGACGGGGCACTCCGCCAGCGGAGGCGCGCACGACGTCGCCACCAACAGCCTCCTGTTCCACCTGTTCGGCACGATGCTGTGGGTGGGCGGCCTGATCGCCCTGGTCACGCACGCCCTGCGAGGCGGCCGTCACCTCGGTCTGGCGGCTCGACGGTTCTCCCGGCTCGCCCTGGTCTGCTGGATCGCCATGGGCGTCTCCGGCGTGGTGAACGCCCTGTCCCGCCTCCGCCCCGACGAGTTGCTGACCAGCACCTACGGTCAGCTGGTGGTGGCCAAGGCCGTGGCCATCCTGCTGCTCCTCGTCTTCGGCTACCTGCAACGGGAGCGGTCGGTCGCCGAGATCGAGCGCACCGGCTCCGCAGGGCCGCTGATCCGCCTCGGCGCGGTGGAGATCCTGTTGATGCTGGTCACGGTGGGTCTGGCCGTCGGTCTGGGACGGACTCCGCCGCCCAGGGAGGTGGCCAACACCGAGATCAGCGCGATGGAGCTGGTGCTGGGCTTCGAGCTCGACGGGCCGTTCACCTTCGGGCGGATGGTGTTGGACTGGCGTTTCGACCTGGTGTACGGGACGTTGTCCCTGGTCCTGGCCGGGTTGTACCTGGCGGGTGTCCGCCGGTTGCGGCGGCGGGGCGACGCCTGGCCGGTCGGGCGGACGGTCGCCTGGTTGGGTGGCTGTGCCACGGTGCTGATCGCCACCAGTTCCGGTCTCGGCAAGTACTCGCCGGCGATGTTCAGCGCCCACATGGGTGCCCACATGATGCTGGCGATGCTCGCCCCCATCCTGTTGGCCCTGGGCGGTGCGGTGACCTTGGCGCTGCGCGCCCTGCCCACCGCCGGGAAGGACGGCCCGCCGGGGCCGAGGGAGTGGCTGCTGGCGGCCGTGCAGTCGCCGGTGACCCGGGTGCTGGCCCACCCGCTGGTCGCGCTGGTCCTGTTCGTCGGGTCCTTCTACGGCCTCTACTTCTCGGGGTTGTTCGACGTGGCCCTGGACCAGCACTGGGCGCACCTGGCCATGAACGCCCACTTCCTGGTGACCGGCTACCTGTTCTACTGGCTGGTGATCGGGGTGGACCCCGCGCCGCACCGGTTGGCGCCGATGGGGCGGCTTGGTCTGATGTTCGCGTCGATGCCCTTCCACGCGTTCTTCGGCATCATCCTCATGGGGTCCAGCACCATCATCGGGGAGTCCTTCTACCGGGGGTTGTCCCTGCCGTGGGTGTCCGACCTGTTGGAGGACCAGCGACTCGGCGGTGGGTTGTCCTGGGCCAGCGGGGAGGTCCCGGTCCTGGTGGTGATCGTGGCCCTGCTCGTCCAGTGGGCGCGCAGCGACGCCAGGGACGCCGCTCGTTCCGACCGGCGGGCCGAGTCCGACGGGGATGCCGACCTGGCCGCCTACAACCGGATGCTCCGCGACCTCAACGGCCCCGGGAAGTAGCGGAGTCGCCCTCGCGGACCTCGGCCGTCGTGTTCCGCCAGCGGGCGAGGCGGTGGGCTGGGGTCGGGCGGCGTTCGAGCATCTCGGCCTCGCGGGGCGTGCCTGGCGCGACGGCCTGGACGCGGTGGCGGGAACCGCGCGTCGCCGGTGTGTACCGCTGGGTGGTCGTTCCGGTCGACGCACCCCCTCACGGGTGAAGGGGTGTCGCCTCCCACCCGAGTTGTCCACAGCCCCCGGTTATCCACAAGGCGGCCGGCGGTGAGCTGCCGGGAGCCCTCTCGATGGGCCAGCCTGGCTTCCGGAAAACGAACACGAGGGGGCGGGGCGGACCACCGGCGTCCACGGCGGTGCGGCGGACCGCCGTCGGCGCGCGGTGCCGGTGCCTGCCCGGCCTCCCTCCGCTCACCGGAAGGGCTGCGACAGTGAACGAGACGATGACGACCGTGGTGGGAACCGTGATCAGTGAGGTCCGGGCTGGCCAGACCCGGGAGGGGCACGCCTCGGCGAGCTTCCGGGTGGCCAGCAACGAGCGCCGGTACGACCGGGGCACCGGGCAGTGGGTCGACGGGGATCGCCTGTTCCTCACGGTGCGGTGTTGGCGCCAGCTGGCCGAGAACGTGACGGCGGCGCTGCGCAAGGGCGATCCGGTGGTGGCCCAGGGGCGCCTTCATACCCGTGACTACGACATCGAGGGGCAGCGCCGGTACGCGGTGGAGCTGGTGGCGACGACCCTGGGCCCTGACCTGGCTCGGTGTCGCGTGGACCTGCTCCGCGACCGGCGGGAGATCCCGGCCGGGGGCGGTTCCGACTCCTCGGAGCCGGGGGCCTCCCCTGTTCCTGGGGCGGGCGGTGACGGCGCCCCTGGAACCCGGACCGCCCCGGGTTCCTCTCCCAGCCGGGTTCCCGACCACCCCGCTGCCGCGCCGTTGGTGCCCGCCTGAGCGGGTGGGCGCGGCAGGACGGTCCCCCTGCCGCGCCCACCTCGGTCGGTCGGGTGAGTTCGGGGTGGCCGCGCCCGGCGAAGGCGTCTCGCCGGCGGGTACCGCCGTCCGGCCGCCCGCTCGCCCAACCGGGGCTGGACGAGGACGCCGCCTCGTCCAGCCCGTGGCCGTGGGGGGAAGCGGAGCGACCGAGGCGAGGCCCGGTGACGTCGACCGGCGCCGACGGCGGTTCGGCTCGGGAGGGGCGCCGTGCCGGGGACAGCGCGACCGGAAGGGGCTGGCCGGTGTCCGGGGGCTGGCCACGGACCGTCGGGTTTCGGTTCGGCGGCCTTCTCGCGGCGGGCCTCCGCCGGTGGGGAAGGCCGCGAGGAAACGCCCTCGCACCGCCTGGCGGCCGCCGCCGGGGCCCTGGTCGAGGGCGCCGCAGCGGGGGATCGTCGCCGTCCGGTTGACCGACATACCGGGTGCCACGGCCACCGCTCTACGATCGCGGCCATGGCCGAGTTCATCTACACCATGAAAAAGGTGCGCAAGGCACACGGTGACAAGGTGATCCTTGACGACGTCACCATCATGTTCTACCCCGGCGCCAAGATCGGTGTCGTCGGCCCGAACGGGGCCGGAAAGTCGTCTGTGCTCAAGATCATGGCCGGACTCGACCAGCCGAACAACGGTGACGCGTTCCTGTCACCGGGCTATTCGGTCGGGATCCTGCAACAGGAACCGCCACTCAACGAGGACAAGACGGTTCTCGGCAACGTCGAGGAGGGCGTTGGGGAGATCAAGACCAAGCTGAACCGCTTCAACGAGATCGCTGAGCAGCTCGCCACCGATTACACCGACGAGCTGATGGAGGAGATGGGCAGGCTCCAGGAGGAGCTGGACCACGCTGACGCCTGGGACCTCGACTCCCAGTTGGAGCAGGCGATGGACGCCCTGCGGTGCCCGCCGCCGGACGCCGACGTCAAGGTGCTCTCCGGCGGTGAGCGCCGCCGGGTCGCGCTGTGCAAGCTCCTGCTGAGCAAGCCGGACCTCCTGCTGCTCGACGAGCCGACCAACCACCTGGACGCCGAGAGCGTGCTGTGGCTGGAGCAGTTCCTCGCCAGCTACCCCGGTGCCGTGCTCGCCGTCACGCACGACCGGTACTTCCTCGACAACGTCGCCGGTTGGATCCTGGAGCTCGACCGGGGACGCGCGTTCGTCTACGAGGGCAACTACTCCACCTACCTGGAGAAGAAGTCCGAGCGGCTCGCGGTGCAGGGCAAGCGGGACGCGAAGCTGCACAAGCGCCTCCAGGACGAGCTGGCCTGGGTCCGGTCGAACGCCAAGGCGAGGCAGGCCAAGTCGAAGTCCCGTCTCCAGCGCTACGAGGAGATGGCGGCCGAGGCGGAACGCACCCGCAAGCTCGACTTCGAGGAGATCCAGATCCCGCCGGGTCCGCGTCTGGGCACGGTCGTCGTCGAGGTCGACAAGCTCCAGAAGGGCTTCGACGACAGGGTCCTGATCGACAACCTGTCCTTCGACCTGCCGAGGAACGGCATCGTCGGTGTCGTCGGCCCGAACGGGGTCGGCAAGACGACGTTGTTCAAGACGATCGTCGGGCTGGAGGAGCCGGACGCCGGTTCGGTGAGGGTGGGCGAGACCGTCAAACTCTCCTACGTCGACCAGGGCCGGGCCGGGATCGACCCCAAGAAGACCGTGTGGGAGGTGGTGTCCGACGGGCTCGACTACATGCACGTCGGCAACGTGGAGATGCCCTCCCGCGCCTACGTGAGCGCGTTCGGTTTCAAGGGGCCGGACCAGCAGAAGCCGGCGGGGGTGCTTTCCGGTGGGGAGCGGAACCGCCTCAACCTGGCCCTCACCCTGAAGCAGGGTGGGAACCTGATCCTGCTCGACGAGCCCACCAACGACCTGGACGTGGAAACCCTGTCGTCGTTGGAGAACGCCCTGGAACAGTTCCCCGGCTGCGCCGTCGTGATTTCCCACGATCGGTGGTTCCTGGACCGGGTGGCTACCCACATCCTTGCCTGGGAAGGTACGGATGAGAACCCAGCGCAGTGGTTCTGGTTCGAGGGCAACTTCGAGGGGTACGAGCAGAACAAGGTGGAGCGCCTCGGCGTCGAGGCGGCCCGCCCGCATCGGGTCACCCATCGCAAGCTGACGCGCGACTGATCGGAGACCGGATGACGGCGGCCTGGGGCGCCGCGCCAGCAGGCGACGAACGTGACTCACTCGTGCGTGCGGCACGGGAGTTGCGCTGGAGCGCGCCCGAGGTCGCCCTCGTCCTCGCCGACCGGGCGGCGGCGATGGGTGGGACGGCCCGGGACCTGACCTGGTCCCGGGCCCAGTCGGTGGCCTGTTATGCCCTGAGCCGGCTCGATCGCGAACCGGCGGCGGCCGAACGGGCCGTGCCGGCCCTGCGGCTGCTCGAACGGTGGTTCGCCGGTGCTACCGGGACCGCCCGGGCCGAGATGTCGGAGGAGACCGAGCTCCTCGCCGAGCTCCGGGTGCAGGTGGCCAGGAGCGCTCGTCGACTCGGGTCGCCGGCGGTCTCGGTGCCGCTCCTGCGTCCGGTGCTCGCCGCCGGGGGCGTGGCGTCGGGTGCGCGGGCGGACGCCTTGCTCGAACTGGCATCGCTGTTACCAGGGGATACCGGGGAGTCGGAGTGGGCGCGGGTGCTCACCGAGGCGGAGGAGCTCTGCGACGGGGGCGAGGCGGACCGTGACGCCACCTGGTCGCGACGCGCGGCGGTGCGGGGAGCGTGGGCTCGACGCCAGCGGAGGGCGGGCGATCTGGACGCCGCGATCCTGTCGGCGCGGGACGGTCTCCGGCTGCTCGAGCAGCTCGACTCGCCGGCCCGCGACAGCGGGCGGGTTCGGGGGCGTCTCGTCGTGGAGCTGGTCAACGCGCTCCTGGACTCCGGCCAGCCCCGCATGGCCGTCGCGGTGTCCGAGGAGCTGCTGGCCGCGCCGGCGAGGTTGCCGGCCCTGTCCTCGCACGGCTGGTTGCGAATCCTGCTGGCCACCCGCGTTCGGCTGCCGGCTGGGGACGCCGAATGCGCTCGGGAGCTGTTGGTCTCCGTGGCCGAGGACGCCAGGCACCACCGCCTGGACCCGCTGTTGTCACAGGCCATGCGTGAGCTGTCCTTCGTGCACGAGAGGCTCGCCGAGACCACCGAGGCCCTGGACTGCCTGCGGGCCGCCCATGCCGCGGAGCGTCGGGCGCAGCGGGAGGTGCGGACCGCGCGCCTCCGGCTGGCCGATGAGTTCGCCGACTCGGCGGAGGGGAAGGACGGGGTCGGCGACCTGCTCACCGTGCTGGGGGAGGCGGACCGGCTTGGTGCTTCCTCCTCGTCTCGCGTCGCCGGCCGCCGTCGACGGGAGCGTCAGCAGGACTCGCCCTTCCTCAGCCGGTTCCGGGTGGGCCGAGGTGTGGGCCAGGACCCGGAGGTCTGGGATGGGGGCGCAGCGGCCCTAGCCTCGGGCCGTCCTGGCGGAACGCGGTCGTCCGCTCCCGGCCAACCGCTGCCCGAGGACCCGGCGTCCACCCGGGCGGCTGACCGGGCCGCCAACGAGCCTGACCTGTCGCGCGCCGGGGGAGCCCTCCCCGGGGGGACTTCCGTTGGTTCCACCACCGAGCCCTCCGCCGTGGACGGGCCGGAACCCGAGGGGGGGCCTGGCGCGCCGCTCGGGGCCGACGACCTGGTCCCCGGGGAGGCGGCCGGCCGGTGGTCCGATGGTGGCCGGAGGTCGGTCGACGAGGGCAGCGGCGGTCGGCGCCGCGCCGCCGCCTGGGACGTCGAGCGTGCCGGCACGGATCAGGTTGACGCGGTGGAGACCGAGCCCGCTGGCCGTCCCCCCGCGTGGTCGTCCGCCGACGATCCCTTCGACCAGTGGGACCCGGGCATCGGGCTGCCGGGTGCCGGTGAGCCGGCGAGCTGGTCGCCCGCTGGCCAGCCAGGCGCGCCACCGCTGCCCCCGGCGGCTGACCCCTCGGGTGGGGGCGGCTTCCTCGCGCTGACCGGCGGTGCCGTCGAGGAGGCACGGCGTGGCCTGCTGGGCAGCACCCTCGACCTGTTCCGGGGCATCGGCGCGGCGGAGCGGCGGGACCACGGCGCGACCCCTCCCTCGGGGCGGGGCCCCGGGGACGGGGAGCTCGAGCTGGCTGGCCCGCCTGACCACGGTGCTCGGGGTTTGCCCGACGGCGGACCACCGCCGGTGGTGTCGTCACCTCCCTCGGATGAGCCGGGGGAGCTGCCCTTCGATCCTGCGGTCGATCCGTTCTCGGTGCCCGTGGAGTCGTGGTCGGCCGGCGAGGGCCCCGCTCCCGAGGTGGCCCACGGACCTCCCCCCGACGACCCGGCTCCCCGCGGGTTCCTGGCGGGCGGGCGCGATGACCACGACGAGTCCGGCGGTGCCGACCGCGACCGGCCAGCGGCCGGCTCCACCCCGCCCACCCCGTCCGCCTCGGCTCCGGGTGAGCCGGGTGCCGTGGACGCCGCACCGGCCCGGCCCTGGGCGGTCGGGCTGCCCGTCGAGACGGGACCGTCCACCGAGGGGACAGCCGTCGGCCCTGCCGCACCGCGCCAGTCCTGCCCGCAACACCGGGGAGGGGGCGGTGCCCCGGTCGGAGACGTGGCGAGGGCATCGGGGGCCTGGGGCGCCGGGCACGAGCCGGACCTCGGGGCGAAGCCGCCCCGAGGTGGGGCATTCACCGGGCCCGGCCAGTCAGCGGCGACCGTTCCGGCGGCCGGCACCCGGTCGAGCGGTGGTGCGGACGGGCCGCCGCCCGCCGAGCGGCCGGACGGCACGACATCGGCTGGTCGCGGTACCACGACATCGGCTGGTCGCGGTACTGGGGCGCGGGGGGAGAGCGCTTCCTCCAGCCCAGCTGCCGAGCCCATGCCGGTGGCCTCGGCCGATCCGGGGACGCACTCCCCGGTGGCGAGCGGGGACGATCTGGGCGGGGCCAGTCTCGCCGAGCTCCTCGCGGGAGCGATGGTCGCCTACGAGACCACCCGCCAGTCCCTGCGCCGGCGGATCGACCAGGAGCGTTCCCGGCAGCGAGCACATCTGCGGGCGGTGCCCACCGATCCCTCGGAACCCCCGGACCTCCCCCATCCCTCGGTGACGGGCGGGCAGGGGCCCGTGGCGGCCCCTGCCGTCGGGGCCGACCACCCGCCCCGGGGCCTGACCCCGCCGGCGGGGGCGGACGCGGAGCCCCCGTCGAGCCCAGCGCCCACCGATGCCACGTCAACCGCCGAGGGCCCGCCCCCCGCGTGTTGGGTCGACCGGCCGACGGGGGTGGACGGCGGTGAGGGGCGGCGCGCCAGCGGGTCCGGCCGGAGCCCGGGCGGTGCGTGGTGCGCCAGGGGCGATGCGAACCCGACCGATGGCCAGGGCACGGACGACGCCCCCGCCGGGAGCGCGGCAGCCGGAACCGGACCGGGCCACCACCCTGAGGCGCTGACCGAGGATGCCCGGCCGCACGCGTCTCCCGGCGGCCGGCACTCGGCGTCGGCGGGACGGAGGGGGGAGGACGGCGCCCTCGTCCCGACGAGCGAGGCAGGTGAGAACGCCGTACGAGAACCACCCGGGAGGACCGCGGTCAGTGAGGGACCATCACCGGGTGGGGACCTCTCCTGGCGGACGAGCCATCACCAGGAGTTGGCCGGGGCAGCTGAGACCCCGGTCCCCGAATGGCGGGTCGCGCCGTCCCTGCCCCACGAGGTGTCGGGGCCTGGCACGACGCGGTCCGAGGTCCACGGCGTGTCCGACGGCCCGGGCGCCCCGACCGGTTCCGCGGTCCCCCCTCCCCCCGATCCCGGCCGGGAGTACCTGCTGGATGGGCCAGGGGCGTCGGCTCCCGTCGTGGAGGCCGGCGGCGCCCACCCGGTCGCGGAACCCGCTCTGACCTGGGCGGTCGAAGCGGAGGTGTCCGGCCCGCCGGCCCCGGCTCCGGCGCCCCGGCACTCGTCCGTCCCCGGTGCGGAGACCGTCCAGGAGGAGGGGCTGACGACAGGGCGGCGGCGGAGGCGAGCGCGCCACGAGGACGGCACGGGGACGGCCCTCGAGCGGCCGGGAGGCGCCGTCGAAGATCAGCACGCCGCGCCGGTGCTCCCGGCGTACGGAACCACCATCGGGAGCCCGACTCGGCGGCACGGCCGACCCGGTGGCGCGCCCACCTCAGCCGCCCCGACGCCCGGTGCGGACGAGGAGGCGGCCCCCACCATGACCGGCGGGGCCTCCGAGGTGCTGAGGGGGCGGCATCGCGGCTCGGGGGACGACGACGTCGATCCGGGGCTCGACCGGTGGGTCGCCGCTCGGCACCAAGCGGACCCGGACCAGGACCCGGACCCCAGCGGCCCGCTCGTGTCCGGTCGGGCCGCCCACCGGACTCCGGAGCCGACGCGTTCCGGCGGTACGCACCGGGCGACCACGGATGCGCGCCACCACGGGGAGCCGAACGGTTGGCGGGCGCCGTCCGGTGGCTCCCCCACCGGGCCGCCGGAGGCGGAGGGTCCCCGGCCGCGAAATCGGCGGTGGACGCCGCCGGCGGACTGAGGCGTTCCCCGCCGACCGCCCCGCGCGCCACCGCCCGCCCTCCGAGCGTGAGGGCATCTCGCACACCACCTGAGCTGGGGCACCACCCGTCGGGGCCGGCACCGGAACGGGACCACCCGGGACACCAACCGCGGTGGGCGGCCTCGGCCAGCGCACGCGGGAAGCCCCCGAGTCCGGTTCGAGTGGAGCGGACGAACGTGTGCTGGGTCTCGCTGGCCCGTCTCCGGCGGAGCGTCGGCGGGACCAGGCTCTAGCATCGTGGGCAGTTTCCGCAACGGATCGTCAGACCGCGGTCACCACCGTGCCGCCTGTCGTCCGCGTCTACCCGTCGGCCCGCCACCACCGGGGGCACGCTTAGGGTGGAGACGGTCGCGGTACAACGGGGTACCGCACAGTGTGGAGTCGTTTGGTGATGAGCTCAACAGGAGCACAGTCTCAGGCCGCGGGTGACGCGGCGAGGATGTCGACCGGTCCGGTGGACCGGTCGACCGGGTCGGACGTCAATCGCGAGGACCTGCTCAACGAGGCCGCGTCGGCGGTGCCCGACGTCGAGGACCTGCTGCGCCTCTACTACCGACACGTTCCCGGCGACGAGCTGGCCGACTACGACCCCGCCGGGTTGGCGGCCATCCTGCGCGCCCACCTCGACCTCGCCCGTTCGCGGGTGCCGGGGCGGCCGGCGCTGCGGTCGCTGACCCCGGACGGCCGGGTGTCGGAGACCGTCAGCACCGCCATCCAGCTGGTCACCGACGACATGCCCTACCTCGTCGAGTCGGTGGTGTCCGGCCTGAACCGCCAACAGGTCCAGGTGCAACGGGTGGTGCACCCCATCGTCGTGGTGCGTCGCAACCTGGCCGGTGACCTGCTCGAGGTGCTGGCCGACGCCGATCCCACGTCCCCGCCACCCGACGCGCTGGTGGAGTCGTGGATGTACCTGGAGATCGCCCAGCTCCGGGACGGCGAGGTGCTCGGGGAGGTCGAGCAGCGGCTGTACGCGGTGCTCAACGACGTCCGCGAGGTGGTGGAGGACACCGACCGGATGACCGAGCGGGCGCACGCCCTCGCCGCCGAACTGCGGCGGACGCCGCCGCCGCTGGACCCGGACGAGGTCCGACGGGGCGCCTCACTCCTGGACTGGTTGGCCACCGGCCACTTCACCTTCCTCGGCTACCGGCACTACGAGTTGGTGCACGGCACGGGCGACGGGGACGAACCCGCGTTGCGCGTCGTCCTCGGGTCCGGTCTGGGGGTGCTGCGGCGGGACAGCCTGGACGCCAAGGGGCTGGGAGCCGCCCCCGACGGCGGGGCGCACGCCCTGGCCCCCACCCTGCTGGTGCTCACGCAGGGGAGCGAACCCTCCGCCGTGCACCGGGCGACCCACCCGTACTTCGTCGGTGTGAAGACCTTCGACGACCAGGGCAACGTCAACGGCGAACACCGCTTCCTCGGGTTGTTCACCCCGGCGGCGCTGCACGCGGACGTCCTCGACATCCCGGTCGTCGCGGACAAGGCCAGGGAGGTCGTGCGGCGGGCGGGGTTCCCCCTGGAGTCGTACTCGGGGACCAGGATGTTGGAGGAGATCCAGAACTACCCGAGGGCGGAGCTGTTCTCCACCGAACCGGACACGCTGTTGGAGACGATCTCCGGCGTGCTCGCTATCGCCGAGCGCCGCATGCTGCGGCTGTTCCTGCGCCGCGACCCCTACGGCCGTTTCTACTCCTGCCTGGTGTACCTGCCGCGTGACCGGTACACGACCACGAGCCGGTTGGCGATGCAGGAGGTGCTGCTCCGGGAGCTGGGGGGCCACAAGCTGGAGTACAGCGCCCGCATCGGCGAGTCGCAGCTGGCCCGGGTGCACTTCGTGGTGAGCACCACTCCCGGTGAGCCGGTCCAGGTCGACACCGCCGCCCTCCAACAGCGGCTGCTGGAGGTTTCCCGCACGTGGGAGGACCTCATGGTGGAGGAGGTGGTTCGCCGCAGGGACGACCCCGAGCGCCTCGCCGACGACGAGACCACGGCCTCCGAGACCGCCCTGGAACGGGGCCGCCAGTACGCGTCGGCGTTCTCCGAGGCCTACAAGGAGGACTTCACGGCCGCCGAGGGGCTTGACGACCTGCACCGGTTGTTCCGCCTCGGCGGGCCGGGCGACCTCGACATCTCGTTCTACGCCCCCGCGGACTCGGCGCCGGGGGAGCGCCGTTTCAAGCTGTACATGGTGGGCGAGCGGGTCACGCTGTCCCAGGTGTTGCCGGTGCTCCAGCGGATGGGCGTCGAAGTCGTCGACGAGCGGCCCTACGAGGTCAACCGGCACGACGGCGTCCAGTGCTGGGTCTACGACTTCGGGCTCCGGCTCGACCCCCGCGCCCTCGCGGAGGGGGAGCGGGACCAGCTGGCCGAGGTGCAGACCCGCTTCCAGGAGGCGTTCGTCGCGGCGTGGCGCGGCGACGTCGAGGTGGACGGTTTCAACGCCCTCGTGCTGCGGTGCGGGATCACCTGGCGGCACGCCGCGCTGCTGCGCGCCTACGCGAAGTACCTGCGACAGGTGCGCACCCCCTACAGCCAGGACTACATCGAGGACACCCTGCTGGGCAACCCGATGCTGACCGGTGCGCTGGTGCGCCTGTTCGAGGCCCGGTTCGACCCGGAGGTGTCCGAGGAGGGGCGGGCGAAACTCGTCGACGAGCAGACCGAGGAGATCACGGACCTCCTCGACGAGGTCGCCAGCCTGGACGTGGACCGCATCCTCCAGTCCTACCGCGCGTTGATCATGGCGACCCTGCGCACCAACTACTTCGTGCGGGACGCCACGGGGGAGCCGCTGCCGTACTTCGCCTTCAAGCTCGACCCGGCGTCGCTGCCGGACCTGCCCCAGCCGCGACCGGCCTTCGAGATCTTCGTCTACTCGCCGAGGGTGGAGGGCGTGCACCTGCGGTTCGGTTCGGTCGCCCGGGGCGGCCTGCGGTGGTCCGACCGCCGTGAGGACTTCCGCACCGAGATCCTGGGGTTGGTGAAGGCCCAGGCGGTGAAGAACGCCGTGATCGTGCCGGTGGGCGCGAAGGGCGGCTTCGTGGTGAAGAGGCCGCCGACGCGCACCGGGGACGCGGGGGTGGACCGGGAGGCGCTGCTCGCCGAGGGCATCGCCTGCTACCGCACGTTCATCTCGGGCATGCTGGACCTGACGGACAACCTGCGGGACGGGGAGGTCGTGCCGGCACCCCAAGTGGTGCGGCACGACCCGGACGACACCTACCTGGTGGTCGCGGCCGACAAGGGCACGGCGTCGTTCTCCGACATCGCCAACGAGGTGGCGTTGTCCTACGGCTTCTGGCTGGGGGACGCCTTCGCCTCGGGCGGGTCGGCCGGGTACGACCACAAGGCCATGGGCATCACGGCCCGGGGCGGGTGGGAGAGCGTCAAACGGCACTTCCGTGAGCTCGGCGTCGACACGCAGCGGGACGAGTTCACCGTGGTCGGTGTCGGTGACATGTCCGGGGACGTCTTCGGCAACGGGATGTTGTTGTCCCCGCACATCCGGTTGGTGGCCGCCTTCGACCACCGGCACATCTTCGTCGACCCCAACCCCGCGGCGGCCAGCTCCTACGCGGAGCGGCGACGCCTGTTCGACCTGGGGCGGTCGAGCTGGGACGACTACGACCGCAGCCTGATCAGCGCCGGAGGCGGGGTGTGGTCGAGGACGGTCAAGTCCGTTCCGCTGAGCCGGCAGATGCGCCGGGCGCTGGGCCTGGCGGAGAGCGTGACGAAGCTGTCCCCGCCGGAGCTGGTGCGGGCGATCCTGCTGGCACCGGTGGACCTGCTGTGGAACGGCGGTATCGGCACCTACGTGAAGGCGGCGGACGAGAGCCACGCCGACGTGGGGGACAAGGCCAACGACATCGTGCGCGTCGACGGCCGTGACCTGCGGGTCCGCGTGGTGGGCGAGGGAGGGAACCTCGGCCTCACCCAGCGGGGGCGGATCGAGTTCGCCCGGACGGGCGGCAAGATCAACACGGATGCCTTGGACAACTCCGCCGGTGTCGACTGCTCCGACCACGAGGTCAACATCAAGGTGCTGCTCGACAGGCTCGTCGCCCGGGGCCTGTTCGACCGCGAACAGCGCAACGAGCTGCTCGCCGAGATGACCGACGAGGTCGCCAGCCTGGTCCTGGCCGACAACTACGAGCAGAACCGGGTGTTGGGGGTGGCGCGCTCGCACGCGGCGCCGATGCTGTCCGTGCACGCCAGGTTGCTCCACCACCTGGAACAACGGCACGGGCTCGACCGCGAGTTGGAGGCCCTGCCGGACTCCGAGGAGATCAAGGCCAGGGAGAAGGCGCGGGAAGGGTTGTCCAGCCCGGAGCTGGCCACCGTTCTGGCGCACGTCAAGCTCGCCCTGAAGGACGAGCTGCTCGCCAGCGACCTGCCCGACCAGGAGATGTGCCTGCGCCGGCTTCCCGCCTACTTCCCCACGCCGCTGCGGGAGCGGTTCGACGCCGAGATCCTCCGGCACCCGCTGCGTCGGGAGATCGCGACGACCCTGCTGGTCAACGAGGTCCTCGACGGGGCTGGGCTTTCCTTCGCCTACCGGTTGCTGGAGGAGACCAGCGCCACCGCCACCGACGCCGTTCGCGCCTTCGCCGTGGTGAAGGAGGTTTTCGGGATGGGGTCGCTGTGGCGGGCGATCGACCAGCTGGACAACGTCGTTCCCTCCACGGTCACCGACGAGCTGACGCTGGAGACGCGTCGGTTGCTGGACCGGGCGGTGCGCTGGCTGCTGGCGAACCGTCCCCAGCCGTTGGCGGTGGGAGCGGAGGTCACCCGCTTCGCGTCCACGGTCGCCGAGTTGGGTCCGAAGGTCCCGGAGCTGCTGCTGGGCAGCGAGCGGGAGGTGGTGTCCGGGCGGGCCGCGGAACTCGTCGACCAGGGCACCCCGCCGGAACTGGCCAGCAGGGTCGCGGCGTTGCTGAACACCTACTCGCTGCTGGACATCGTGGAGGTGGCGGAACTCGCCGAGCGCGACGGCGGGGTCGAGCGGGAGCGCAGCCCCCAGGAGGCGGCCGAGACCTACTTCGCGGTGTCGGCGCACCTGCGGATCGACGAGTTGCTCCACTCGGTCAGCGCGCTCGAGCGCGGGAACCGGTGGCACAGCCTCGCCAGGCTCGCGTTGCGGGACGACGTCTACTCCTCGCTGCGGCGGATCGCGTTGGACGTGCTGCGCAGCAGCGAGCCCGGTGACGCGGCCGCGGACAAGATCGCCCAGTGGGAGCAGGCGAACGCCTCCAGGCTGGCCAGGGCCCGGTCGACGCTGCGGGAGATCGACCGGTCGGGGCGCAACGACCTGGCCACCCTCTCGGTCGCGGCCAGGCAGATCCGGAGCATGGTGCGGTGACGGGTGGACCTCGCCGCGGTTAGGCTGCCGGGAATTCGTACGGATGTGAACGAAAGGGCGCGCTGACTTGGCCGCGTACGTCACCGACATCGCACCTCGCTGGTCCGACATGGACTCCTTCGGGCACGTCAACAACGCCAAGATGGTCACGTTGCTGGAGGAGGCGAGGGTGGGCCTGCTGTTCGATCACCCCGCCGGTTCCGGCCTGGACGAACTGTCCAGGGGGGTGGTGATCGCGCACCTGGCGATCGACTACCACCTGCCCATCGTGGTCACCGGGGCGCCGCTGCGGGCGGAGATCGCCGTGCGCGAGGTGCGCACGGCGTCCTTCACCCTGGACTACGCGCTCCGACAGGGGCCCGGGGCGTCCGACCCGGTGGCGGCGTCGGCGCGGACGGTGCTGGTGCCCTTCGACGTCGACGCGGGCCGGCCACGACGGCTGAGCCCCGTCGAGGTGGAGTACCTGAGCAAGTGGGTACCGGGCCCGGAGGGACCGCGCTACGAGCCCCGCCGGCCGAAGGCCACCGGGGCGGCCTCCGAGGGGTCGGGGGTCGGCGGTGCCTGAACTCCGACTGGCCGACGGCAGCGAACGTGACGATCTCGGCGCGTTCGTGGCCAGGGCCGTCCGGCTCGACCAGCAGTGCGCGATCCGGTTGCGGACGCGGTCGGGGGAACCGGGAGCCGAGGTGCTGGACGCGTGGATGGCCACTCCCTTCGACACCCTGGTGACGAGGTCGGTGCGGGGAGCGGTCCACCCCAACGACCTCACCGTGCACGGGTCCGAGCTGTTGGCCTCGCTCGCCGTCAGCAGGGGGGACGGCGTCGACCCGGGCGCTCCCCAGGACCTGTTGTGGCGTTCGGCCCTTCCCCCCGCCGACGGGTGGGTCCGCGTCGACGACCTGCCGGCCGGGGTGGTGTCCGACCTCGCGGACCGTGGGGTGGCGGTGGCCAGGGAGAACGCCGGTCCCAAGGGGAATCCGCCTGCCTCGCTGTTGGACCAGGCGGTGCTCACCGTCAGCGGTTCCGGATTCGAGGTGAAGGTCCCGATGCGGTGCCTGTTCTCCCTGTCGGGGATGGGCTTCGTGGGCGGCGCTGACTCAGACGACCTGATCAGGGTCAGCGCCACGGACTCCTGGTTGCGGATGGACGCGCGTTTCGGAGCGGTGGTGCGGCGGCGGCACGCGCTGCTGCCGTTGCTGTTCTGAGCCTGTGGGTCGACGGGTGCCCGGCCGGCCCTCCACGGGGAGGGCCAGCCGGGCACGTCGAGGTCAGTGCAGCCAGGCCGCCGTGTTCGGGGGGAGCTCCCCGTTGTCGTCGAGCGGGCCGCTGGCCAGCAGCACCTCTCCCGGCGGCAGCGGAACCGAGGCGTCAGAGGTGTTCAACGCGCAGATGAGCCGCCCCTCGCTGCGGCGGAACGCGAAGCAGCGGTCCGGCGCCCCGTACCACTCGACCTGGTCACCGGCGAATCCCGGGTGGGTCCGGCGGATCTCCATCGCCCTCCGGTACAGGGAGAGCATCGAGTCCGGGTCCTCCAGCTGGCGTTCCGCCGTGAGCGCGGCCCACTCCTCCGGCATCGGCAGCCAGCTCGTCTCACCGGAGGAGAAACCGAAGGCGGGCTGGTCGCCCTCCCACGGCATCGGGATGCGGCAGCCGTCCCGCCCCCGGTCGGTGCCGCCCGACCGCCGCCAGATCGGGTCCTGAAGGGCCCAGTCGGGCAGCTCGACGTTGGGCAGCCCGAGCTCCTCCCCGTAGTACAGGTAGATCGTGCCGGGCAGGGCGAGCTGGACGAGGGCCATGGCCCGTGCGCGCCGCACCCCCAGGTCGCCGCCGCCGTAGCGGGTGGCGTGCCGGGGAACGTCGTGGTTGGACAGCGTCCAGGTGGGCGGAGCTCCCACCTCGGCGACCGCGGCGATCGAGTGCTCGATCGCCGCGCGGACCTCCCCGGCGTCGAAGGACGCCTCGACGAGCCGGAAGTTGAAGCCGAGGTGGAGTTCGTCGGGACGGACGTACCGGGCGAAGCGGTGGTCCTCCTTCACCCAGATCTCCCCGACGGCGACCTTCCCGCTGTACTGGTCCAGCGTCTTGCGGACCATGCGGTGGATGTCGTGCACACCGTCGTTGTCGAAGCGGGGGTCCAACCGGTTGTCGTGCAGGACGGCCGAGCCCTGGTCGGCGTCCTCGGACATGTCCGGCAGGTCCGCCGGCTTGGCCATGCCGTGCGCCACGTCGATGCGGAAGCCGTCGACGCCCCGGTCCAGCCAGAACCGCAGCGTCGTCTCCAGGTCCAGCCAGACCTCCTGGTTGGCCCAGTTCAGGTCCGGCTGTTCCGGCGCGAACAGGTGCAGGTACCACTGTCCGTCGGCGACGCGGGTCCACGCCGGGCCGCCGAAGATGCTCGTCCAGTTGTTCGGGGGCAGCTCACCGTCCGAGCCGAGCCCGTCCCGGAAGATGTAGCGGTCACGTTGCGGGCTCCCCGGCGGTGCCACCAGCGCCTCCTGGAACCACACGTGCTGGTCGCTGCTGTGGTTGGGCACCAGGTCAATGGTCACCTTGATGCCGGCGGCGTGGGCGTCCTCGATGAGCCGGTCGAAGGCCGCCAGGTCACCGAACTGGGGGTCGACGTCCCGGGGGTCCGCGACGTCGTAGCCGTGGTCGGCCATGGGGGAACGGAAGAACGGCGTGAGCCACAGGGCGTCCACCCCGAGTAGCTCCAGGTAGCCCAGCCGTTGCCGGATGCCCTCGAGGTCTCCGACGCCGTCACCGTTCGAGTCGGCGAACGAACGGACGTACACCTGGTAGAAGACAGCGTTGCCCCACCAGTCGGGCCCGTCGATGGCCTCGCGCTGAATGTCGGCGGATCGTCGCACAAAGAGCCATATTGCCATCTCCGAGGCGCGGATTCTCCCGTACGGGTGATCCATTTCGGGTGATCCACGTCGTTACTGCGTACACCTCGCCTCGTTGGGCCGTCCGCAGTAGTGGTCACCGTCGCCGGTTGGGCCGACCGGATCAGGGGGGTGGAGGTGAACCGATCAGGAAGCCCGACGGGTGGGTGGTGGCGCGGGGAGGAGGTCCCGGACCCCTCACTCCCAGCTGTTCAACAGGCTGTGCGCGGCCATGTCCAGGTACTTCCAGAGCTGGTCGCGGTGCTCCTCGGAGAGGTCGGCCTCGTCCACGGCCACCCGCATGCACCGCAGCCACGCGTCCCGCTCGGCCGGCCCCACGTGGAAGGCGGCGTGCCGCATCCGCAGCCTCGGGTGGCCCCGGCGGTCGGAGTAGGTGTGCGGACCGCCCCAGTACTGCTCGAGGAACAGGCGCAGGCGCTCCTCGGCAGGGCCGAGGTCCTCCTCGGGGTACATCGGCCGCAGCAGGTCGTCCTTGGCGACCTCCTCGTAGAACCGGCCGACGATCGCGCGGAAGGTCGGCTCGCCGCCCACCGCCTGGTAGAAGTTCTCGGGTGCTGCCACGTTCTCCATCCTCACCCACGTGCGCCGCGGACCGACGACCGCCCGTCAGGGCTGCTGCTGTTGCTGGTAGAAGGCACGGCCGGCGGGGTAGGGCGCGGTGATGCCCTCCCGGTCGTAGACGTCCTTGATCCTGGCCCGCAGCGAGCGCTGCACGGCCCACTGGCGTCCGGGCCGGACCTTCACGGTGAGCCGGATCGTGATCGTGTCCGCCGTGATCTGGTCGACGCCGAGCATCTCCGGGGGTTCCAGCACGTCCGCTGAGAAGCTGGGTTCCTCGGCGGCCTCGGTGGCCGTGTCGAGCGCGAGTTGGATCGCCCTGTCCACCGGAACGGTGTGGGCGACCGGCAGGTCGACGACGGCCACCGAGAAGCCCTGGCTGAAGTTGCCCACCCGCAGGACCTCGCCGTTGCGCACGTACCAGACGGTGCCGTTGAGGTCCCGTAGCGTCGTCACCCGGAGGCCGACGGCCTCCACCGTGCCGATCGCGTCACCGAGGTCGACCACGTCACCGACGCCGTACTGGTCCTCCAGCATCATGAACATGCCGGACAGGAAGTCTCGGACCAGGTTCTGCGCGCCGAAACCGATGGCGACGCCCACCACACCCGCCGAGGCCAGGATCGGGGCCATCTGGATGCCGAGTTGGTCGAGCACCATCAGCGCGGCCACCCCGTAGATCACGAAGCTGGCGACCGACTTGAGCACCGAGCCGATGGTCCTGGCGCGCTGGGCCCGACGTTCCGACAGCAGCGGCCCCAGGGCGTCCGGTGCCCGCTCCCGCAACGGCGCCAGCAGCGCCGGCACCCGGCCCTCGCCGCCACCCCTGGTCGCCCGGGAGATCATCCGGTGCACCAGCCAGCGGAGCACGAACGCGGCGATCACGATGAGGGCGATCGCGATGCCGTTGACCACGAGCGGGGACAGCTCGGCGACCGTCGCGTTGCCGGTCACCTCGAAGACGCGGTCGCAGATGGACCCGTCCTCGTTCACGCACGCGGGCTCGGGGCCGGGGGAAACGGTGGACACGTCGGCCATGCTAGCCACCCGCGACCGGGGACCCGGTGTTGTCTTCGTTACCCGAGCGTGACCTCCGGGGTGGTGTCGTCGCCCGGGGCACGCGAGGTGGGACGGGTGCGAGGTCACAGGGGGGCCGGATGGGAGGCTCGCGAGGACGCCGAGGGCGAACGACGAGGTCAGAGAAGGGCGGAGGGTCATGGACCTGTTGCTGTTGTCGAACTCCACCAACCACGGGCGGGGCTTCCTCGAACACGCGGGGGACGAGGTGCGGGACTTCCTCACCGGGGTGGACCGGCTCGTGTTCGTCCCCTACGCGCTGGCGGACCACGACGGGTACACCGAGAAGGTCCGCACGGCGCTGCGGGACGTCGTGGAGGTCGTCGGGGCGCACGAACGGGAGGACCCCCGGGAGGCGCTGGCGGGAGCCCGAGCGGTGTTCGTCGGGGGCGGCAACTCGTTCCGCCTCCTGTCGAACCTGCGCACCCGGGGACTGCTGGACGCGCTGCGGGGACAGGTGCGGTCGGGGCACCTGCGCTACATGGGGGCCAGCGCCGGGACGAACATGGCCTGCCCGTCGCTGCGCACCACCAACGACATGCCGATCGTGCAGCCGCCCTCGTTCGAGACGCTGGGTCTGGTGCCCTTCCAGATCAACCCGCACTTCCTGGACGCCAGCCCGGGCAGCACGCACATGGGGGAGACCAGGGAGCAGCGGATCGCCGAGTTCCACGAGGAGAACGACGTCCCCGTGCTCGGCCTCCGTGAGGGCGCCTGGGCGCGGGTGTCGGGGACGGCCGCGACCCTCGGTGGCGAGACCGGAGCGGTCCTGATGGAGCGGGGCCGGCCGGCCCGCGAGCTCGCTCCCGGCAGCGACCTCGGGTTCCTGTTGGACGCCCACCCGAGGTTCGACGAGCCGGCCCGCTGAACGGGACACCGGCAGCGGGGGACGGGGCCGGTCACCGCACCCGCCCCGCCCCTCCCCGGCCCACGCCCGGTGCGCGCGGGGTCAGCCCCCGGTCTGCAGGTGGGTCATCGGCCCGTACAGCTCGACGAGGCGGTCGAACTCGGCGGTGTCGTGGAACGAGCAGGTGCCCCGACCGAACCGCTTGGCCACCTCCACGCAGAACCGGACGGCCTGCTCCACCACGTGCGGGTCGGTGGCCCCCGTCGCGGAGCCGGCCACCGCCGTCTCGGTGGTCAACGCGACGCCCACCACGGGCGCCGTGGTCGCCGTCGCCGGCTGGAGGATCGAGTTGACGTGGTACACGCCGTTGCCGTAGGGCGTGATGTCCTGGGTGGTCAGCGGGAGGACGGCCGGGAGCCGGCCGGTGACCTGCTCGACGATGCCCAGCAGGTCCTCGCTGGTGCGCAGGATCCAGCCCTGCCGGACAGTCGGGGAGATCGCGAACCCGTGGTGGTTGAGCACCCGGTTGCCCTTGGTGGTGTCCACCGACAGCACCGCGTCGGCGTCCGCGCTGACCTCGTGCTCGTTCATCTGGCCCATGTCGACCGGCGAGCCCATGAACGGGACCGGGTCGTGCGGCATCGTGGGGGCGTCGGGGCACACGTGGGTGGAGATGACCACGTCCCCGGCGAGCACGTCACCCCGGGCGCGCATGGCCGAGAGCTTCGCCGCCGTGGACAACGCCGTCAGCGCGCCGTCCCCGTCGGAGACGAAGCCGATCTGCTCGGGCCGGGCGCCGAGCCCGCCCAGCCGTCCGATCACGCCCAACGTGGGCGCGGTTCCCCCGGCGAGGCGGCCCTGAGAACCCGGAACGACGCACCGCAGGAAGTCGGTGCGCCCCGACTCGCCGGTCACCCTGGTGACCTCCACCCGGTCGGCTTCGTGGGACCGGAGCCACTCGGCGGCTGCCTCCCCGTCCACCCCCGGGTCGTCGAGCAGGTCGTAGGCGTCCATCACGTGTCGCAGGCTCATGCCTGGTCTCCTTCCTCGTAGCGTTCCCGCCCTCCCAGGGCGAGCGTGGCGACCGCGCCGCCGGCCAGGACCGCGTCGACCACGGGTACTCCCAGGTGGGAGCGCACCCACGGCGCGAGGCGGATCGTGGTGAGGCCGGTGCAGGCGAACAGCAGCACCTCGGCGCCGGCCGCGACCAGGTCGGCGGCGGCGGCGCGGGCGGCGGCGGCGCCCTGGTCGGTGAGCAGGTCGGTCGTGCGGGTCACGCCGTCCGGTCGGCGGGCCGCGACCAGGCGCGCGCCGAGGACGTCACCGACCGCCGGGGGGACCTCGTCGGTGATGCCGAGGACACCCACCCGGTCGCCGGTGGCGAGCGCGGCCGCCGCCGCGGCGGAGCCCGCCCCGATGACCGGGATGCCCACCGCGGCCCGGGCCTCGCGCAACCCGGGGTCGGCGGCGCAGCTGATCAGCAGTGCCGCGCAGCCGGTGCCGGCGAGCGCCCGCGCGGTGTCGACGATCTTGGGAACCGCCAGGGCGTGGCTGGCCTCGTCGTGCACCCCGTACGGCTGGTCCGGGATGCACGCCGACCGGGTCGGCACGTCCCACTCGCGTTCCACCGCCCTGCCGTGCGCGGCGACGAGGTCGGCGTCGGTCGAGCTGACCACGCGGATGACGCCCACCGTGGCCCTGCCGTCCTGGTTGACGGCGGTCATGCGATCACCTCCGCCGCCAGCCGGGCCACCACCGAGCGGGCCAGTGCCACCGGCCGGCCGCTCGCGTTGGCCGCCAGCCGGCGCATCCGTTCCGAGTAACCCATGCAGTCGAGGACGATCCAGTCGGCGCCGCGGTCCGCGAGGTCGGCGGCCGCCCTGGCCACCCCCTGCTCGGCCAGGGCGGCCGGCTCCGCGTAGGGGGTGGCCGCCTCGACGAGCACCCGGTCGGCCGCGTCCCGCCACGTGCCGGCCGCCGTGTCCCGCTGGTCCGGGAGGGGGCACACCACGCCGAGCGTCGCCGCGCCGGCGGCGCTGACCAGGCCCCGCACCCCGTGCACGACGAGGGGCTGGGCGGTGATCAACGGGCGCCGGTGGGGGATGTCGACGAGGTGGCCGGTGCACACGAGCAGGGTCGCCGTGACCCCGGCCTCCTCCACCCAGCGCACGGCGGCCCGCAGGTGCGGCGCCACCAGCGCCCCGTCGAGCGCGACGCCCCGACCGTCGGCGAGGCGGGTCGCCAGCCGCTCGACAGTGGTCTCGCCCGGTGCCAGTGCCGCGATCTCCGCCCGGCCCAGGTCGTCCAGCGCGCCGCGCTCGACGACCTCCACCCGACCCAGCCGGGGCAGCAGCTCCGGCACCAGGTCGACGCGGGGCGACTGGCCGATGGTGACCACGCCGAGCCGGGGGAGACCGCCGGTCACGACAGTCCGCCAGCCATCGCCAGCAACCGGTCCAGGACCGCCGCGTCGGCGCGGACGCCGTCGTGGGCGTAGTCGTTGGTGATCCACGGTCGCAGACCGCGCACCGCCGACGCCGTCGCCAACGAGTGCTCCCGGGCCACGAACATGTCGTCGTAGTACACGGCGGCGAACGCCGGCACCTCGTTCGCCGCCAGCCGCGCCGGGTCGTACAGCGCCGGCCAGTCCGTGCGGGAGGCCAGCAGTTCGGCCGTCTCCCGCAGCGGCGTCAACGCGGGCACCTCAGCGAAGTGCAGCGGGTAGATCATCTCCCCGGTGAACAGGAAGTCCTCCGCGTCCACCGCGAACTCCGGCCGGCGCTGGTACTCGCGTTCGGCCGCCCACGACGAGGCCGTCCCCTGGTTGTAGATCGGCTCGTGCAGCACCGCGTACAGCGGGTTCGCCGCGAAGGACAACGCGGCGCCCAACTCGGCGAGGAACGTGTCACCCAGCCGGTCCCGACCCGGCGAGCCGGCGAAGGCCTGCTCCAACAGGAAGTGCAGGGAGTCGAAGCCCGACCTCGTCCCGAGCTGGATGCCCGCCGTCTGGAACCGCCGAGGGGTCAGGACCTCCCCCGTCGGCAGCCGGGTCTCCCCGGCGGAGAGGACGTCGACGACCCGCCGGACCAGTTCCCGGTCAGCGGGGTGCCGGGCGAAGTAGAGCTCGTTCTGCTCGACTGTCCGGTCGTAGGTGAGCCGGTACACGTCGTCGGCCGTCCCGGCCAGCGGGGGCAACCCGCCGGTGACGAACGCCTCCCGCAGTCCCTCCGGTGCGAACGACAGGTAGCTGAGGGTGACGAACCCGCCGAAGCTCTGGCCGAGCACGCTCCACGGTTCGTCACCCCCGAGGTGCCGGCGCAGCACCTCGGCGTCACCGACGATCGAGTCGGCCCGGAACAACGACAGGTAGTCCGCCTGGGCCTCGGGGCCACCCACCTCCGCCAGGGTGCGCCGGTTGGCGGGAGTGGACAGCCCGGTGCCCCGCTGGTCGAGGAGCACCACCCGGTAGTCGCGCAGCGCCCTGCCGAGCCAGGTGCTCGGGGCGGTGGGCCGCTGTGCCCGGTTGCCGGGACCTCCCTGGAGCCACAGCAGCCTGGGCAGGTCCCTCCCGGCGTTCGCCGAGGAGACGACCTCCCTGGCGAACACCTCGATCGAGCCCCGCGCGGGGTCCCGGTGGTCGAGGGGGGACTCGACCACGTGTTCCGTGATGACCATGCCTGCTTGGCGGTACTCGTTCACGCGCATGCTCAGTACCCTGACACGCCGAGCTCGCGGCAGATCTCCACCAACTCGGGGTGCACGTAACGACCGTCGATCTCGATGGCCTCCCCATCGAGGTAGATGGAGGGGTTGAGCAGGCTGCCGTCAGTGTGGGCCGCCGCCACCCAGGGCTCGCCGCCGATCCACGCGCCCTTCGTGCCCAGCCCCAGCTCGACGCACCCGAACACGCGCTCGTCCTCGACGATGCGGCCGGTCGGGCGCAGCACTCCGGGGTTGAAGCCCAGCGACCAGTGGGCGATCCGGAACATGTTCGGGTCGTCCAGGCCCTCCATCCAGCGGCGGAACACCGTGGCGTCGGCGTCGCCCTCGATGCCGGTGACGACGCCGTCCTTGACGGGCATCCGCACCGGGGTGCGGAGCAGGCCCAGCTCGTCGGGCGGCCACACGGCGCCGTCGAAGACGAGGACTCCCTGCTGCGTCTCCTCCAGCGGGTTCCAGGAGATCTGCCCGGCCAGCATGATGGTCTCGCCGGGGCGCTCGGCCGGCTTGCCCCGCAGGTTGATCGGGCGATCCCCGTTGCGGGCGGTCAGGTCGGTGCCGGCCGGGGTGGTGATCCGCACCTCGTCGGCCTGCTCCAGCAGGCGCACCAGCGCCTTGCCCAGGCGCATCGTGCCGGCGAAGTCGACCCGGCCCACGGTGTCGACCAGCATCGCCACGTCCATGCCGGTGAGGTTGACGTAGCGGGGCTTGCCGGTCTCCATCGCGTGACGGAACGCGTTGCTGTGCATCAGGTAGCCGACCGCGTACTCGATCCACACGTCGGCCGAGGCGATGGCGCCGGCCACCGGCGACGGTGGCTCCATCGCCGAGCTCGGGTTCGTCGGGTACCGCACCACCACGGGGCTGGCGCCAGCGGCCTGCACGGCCTGCGCGGTCAACTCGGCGACGCGGTCGTCGCCGGCGGTGTCGACCGTGATGACCACGGACTCACCGGGCTTGACCAGCATGATCTCCTCGACGAGCTTGCGCGCTCCCAGCGCGGCCTCGTAGCTGAGATACCCGCTCCGGGACTCCACCCGGTTGACGACCTCCACGGTGAGCTCCTCTCAGTGCACGCCTGCCGGCGTGCTCGGTGTCGTGTTCTGGAACAACCCGGGGGGCCGGTCCGGCCCCCCGGGACGGATCAGGACCGCAGGACCTGCGCGGTGGCGGCCACCGAGTCCCCGGCGATCAGGCCGGCGCCGACGAGGGACAGTTCCTGGTCGGCGGCGGCGCCGCGAACCCGGCGGTAGATCACCCGTCCGAGCAAGGCGGCGAAGACCAGCCAGCACGCGTTGACGCTGCCGACCAGCAGGCCGGTGGCGAGCAGGACGCCCATCTGCCGGCGGGAGCCGCCGATGAGCTGGATCAGCGCGCCGGGCACCGCCCAGATCAGCATGTTCGTCAGCACGCCGTCCGCGCCGAGACCGGCCTTGATGGTGTCGGCGTAGACCGTGGCGACCGGCGGGATGCTCCCGCCTTCGAGGAAGGACCGCCACAGCAGCGCGACCATGCCCAGCGCGACGAGGCAGCCGATGGCCGAGGCGAGGTACTGCTGGCGGCGGCCCGCCAGCTCGAAGGCGGTGTTCTGCTCCTCGCGGCGGAGCATCCACCCGGCCTTGAGGTCGTAGCCCATGTCGGCGAACGCCGGTCCGGTGGTGGCCGTGTAGGCGGTCAGCAGCACCAGGGGCACGGTGGGAATCCCCACGAGGAGGCCGAAGACCAGGAAGATCAACGTGACGGCGAAGGCGGGGAACCAGCCGGCGTGCATGGCGGCCAGGCCCACGATGATCTCGTGGACCAGGGCGGCGAAGCCGGCGAAGAGGACCCAGCCGATGAGCGCCATCGGGCTCATGTCCGCCCACAGCCCCGAGAGCACGGCCAGCAGCACCGCGCCCAGCACGAAGAGCGCGAAGCCCTCCCCGAAGGCCCGGCGCAGGCGGGCCGGGTCCACCGTGGGACGGCCGGGCTCGACCTCCTCGACGGCCGGCTGGCCGGCCTTGGACGCGGTGGCCGCTGCCCGGGCTGCCGCCTTGGCGGAACGACGTCCCACCAACAGGTGGATCGCCTGCCCGAGGGCGACCAGACCGGCGCCGATCATGACGCCGTGCGGGATGTAGAGCGCGGTCAGGTCGACGTCGAACAGGCCGGGTCCGTACTGGTTGACGAACAGCCCGACACCGAACATCAGCAGCGCCCACATGTTCCCGATGAGGGCGACACCGGCGGCGGACATCGCCAGCCCCGCGAAGGCGCCGACGACACCGACCACGGCGCCACCGGCGAGGATCAGCGCCCGCCGGCCGCCCCGGTCGCCGGCGAGGATGGTCTCGGCGGCGGCGACGCCGGGCGGCCAGGTGCCGGTGGCGGGGAGGAAGGCGCTGTCGAACGCCCGGTAGAGCACCCAGATGTCGATCATCAGCCCGGCGGCGCTACCGATCAGCATCGGCCACACCAGGTCGGGACGCCCGAAGGCGAAGGGGATGGCGATCGGGGTGAGCAGTGCGTTCGCGGCGGCGAAGGTGGCGGCGGAGATCGCGCTCTGCGTCAGGTTCTGCCGGTGGATGCTCCGCATCTTGCTGAGCCCCAGGATCGACACCCGGCCCAGCAGCATGGCGAGCAGCGCGCCGATGACCGAGGTGTTCGCCGAGATGCCCAGCGTGGTGATGAGGTGCAGGCCGATCAGCGCCCCGAAGGCGCTGAGCGCGACGATCAGCACGAACGTCAGCGGCTCGAACACCGTGGGGTGGTGGAGCGGACGAGCCGGGGTGGACCGAGTCCGAGACATACCGGCTTCCTTTCTGGGACGAGCCGCCGCGACGGGCACTGCTCGGGTGGGGATCAGATCGGGAGCGGAGCCCCCAACCCGACTGCGGATCAGTCGGGTTGGGGGGCTCCGGGTGGGGAACCGAAACGCTGGGTGAGCGCGTCGGCGGCTGCGACGACCCGTTCGGCGATCGCGTCGAGTTGGGGGCGCAGGTGCGCGGCGGCGCCGACGACGGCGACCGAGCCGAGGACGGTCCCGTGGGCGAACACCGGAGCGGCGACCCCGACGACCCGGGCGTCGTGTTCTCCGAACGAGACCGCGTAACCGCGCTCCCGCACCTCGGCGTAGCGCCGTCGCAGCTCGGCGCGGGTGCCGATCGTCGCGTCGGTCGCTCCCTCGAGCTCGGGTGCGAAGAGGGCCGGGATCTCCTCCTCCGGGTAGAAGGCGAAGATCGCGTGCCCGCTGGCCCCGCCGTGCCCGGGGAAGAGCTGGCCGACCGCCGAGGTGTACCGGAACGGGCCTGGCTGGTCCACGGCCACCGAGCACCGGTAGCGGCCCCCGTCGGCGACGTTGAAGACCGTGCTCTCCCCTGTCGTCTCGGACAGGTCGAGCAGGATCGGGCGGACCACCGTGCTGATGCCGTCGCCACGCTCGGCCAGCCGGCCCAGGCCGACCAGCGCCGGCCCGAGGCGGTAACGCCGGGTCCTCGGGTCGGCGACCAGGAAGTCCCGTCGCGCCAGGGTCGCCATCAGGCGCTGAACCTGGGACTTGTCCAGGTCGAGGCGCCGCGCGAGGTCGGAGACCCCGTGCTCGGGTTCCCGCTCGGTGAACGCGGCGAGCACCAGCAGCGCGCGGTCCGCGGTCTGTAATACGCCGCTGGGGGCGCGGGAGGACGACGACATGAACGCTCCGAGGGAGGAATCGTTGCGATAATCGCAACGGCGTTTCATTTATGTCACCCATAACAGGCCCGCTACGGCTTGTTGTCAAGACAAGAAGCCCGGGAAACACGCGAACGAAATCTGGATGACGTCCCACTGTCACCCGTCCAGCTGGGAGCGGCTGGACCACCTCGGCGCCGAGACGCGGTCAACCCACGACTCCCGGCCTGGTCACGGGGCCTGCACCGGTACAGCCCTCGCGTCGGGCGGCTGGCCGCGGCCCATCGAGCGGTGGGCCATGAGGAACCCGTCGCCGAGGGCGACGGCGGGCACACGGACAGCGAGAGCACCAGCCGTCGTCACCGACGGTGACGGGCTGGTGCCCAGGATGGAGCCGTCCCGTCGCCGGCCACCACCTCCTCCGTCACCTCCTGGTGCCCCCACGTTCACGTGGCCGCGCCAAGCTCGTGGGTCGACCATCGACGCGGGGAGGTTCAAGGTGAACAGCGTGTCCGGGGACGGTGCCGCCGACCGGCTGTCGCGGCAGCTGGGGACCGGGGGAGCGGTGGTCGTCGGCCTCGGGGCGATGCTGGGCGCCGGGGTCTTCGCGGTCCTCGCCCCCTCGGCCCAGGTCGCCGGTGCCAACCTGCTGCCCGCGTTGGCTGTCGCGGCCCTCGTGGCCTGCTGCAACGCGATCTCCTCCGCCAGGCTGGCCGCACGCCACCCCGAGTCCGGCGGCGCGTACGTCTACGGGCGGGAGCGGCTCGGGCCGTTCTGGGGACACCTGGCCGGCTGGGGCTTCGTGGTGGGCAAGACGGCCTCCTGCGCCGCCATGGCGCTCACCGCCGCCGCCTACCTGCTCCCCGCCGCGAGCGGCCCAGGCCGCACGGCACTCGCCGTGGGGGTCGTGCTCGCGCTGACCGCGCTGAACTACCGGGGAGTGCGGAAGTCAGCGGCGCTGACGAGGGCACTCGTCGCCATCACCCTGGCGGTGCTCACCCTGGTGGTCGTTCTCGCCCTGACCTCGGACGGCGCGGACGCCGCCCGCCTGGCCCCACCCGCCGGCACCGGCGGAGCGGGCGTGCTCCAGGCCGCCGGTCTGCTGTTCTTCGCCTTCGCCGGTTACGCGAGGGTGGCGACCCTGGGGGAGGAGGTGCGCGACCCGAGCCGGACCATCCCCCGCGCGGTCGCCGTGGCGCTTGGCCTCACCCTCCTGGTGTACGTCGCGGTCGCCGGTGCCGCCCTGGCCGCGGTGGGACCGGCGGAGCTGGCCGCCGCCCCCGACCCCCTCGCCACCGTGGTCGCCGCCAGCGACGTGCCCTCCCTCACCCCGCTGGTCCGGGTGGGGGCGGCCGCGGCCGCGCTCGGGGCGCTGCTCGCCCTGGTCCTGGGCGTCTCCCGCACCGTGTTCGCGATGGCCAGGGATGGGCACCTGCCCCGCCGGCTGGCGGCGGTGCACCCCCGCTTCGGAGGCCCGCACCGCGCGGAGGTCGCGGTCGGGCTGGTCGTCGCGGTCCTGGTGAGCCTCGTGGACCTGCGCGACGCCATCGGGTTCTCCTCGTTCGCGGTGCTCGTCTACTACGCCATCGCCAACGTCGCCGCGTGGACCCTGTCCCGCGAGGAACACCGCCCGCCGCGAGTCGTGCCCGCGACGGGCCTGCTCGGTTGCCTGGTCCTCGCCGTCACCCTGCCCGCGGGTTCGGTCCTGGCCGGGATCGCGGCACTCGGCCTCGGCGTCCTCAGCTGGGCCGGCCGGCGCTGGGTCGGCGGCCGACGACGACGCTGAGCGGGGTGCGGGGCCCGGACCGGCGCGGCCGTCAGCCGAGATCCAGACCGGTGGCCTCCGCGAGGAAGGCGAGCTGGTCCACGGACAACGCCACCGACCGCGACACCGACCTCGCGCCGTGCCCGACCTCGGTCTCGCGGCGGAGCAACACCGGGCGCTCCGCCGGCTCACCCGAGGTCGCGTGCTGGAGGGCCGCGCACATCTTCCTGGCGTGGCAGGGATCCACCCTGGTGTCGGAGTCGAAGACCGTGAACAGCACGGAGGGGTACCTCGCCCCGGAGACCACGTGGTGGTAGGGGGAGTAGGCCAGCAACCAGTCCAGCTCCTCCGGGACCTCGGCGCTCCCGTACTCGTCGTTCCACGTGCGGCCGAGCAGGAAGTGCTCGTAGCGCACCATGTCCAACAGGGGGGCCGAGCACACCACCGCCCGGTACAACTCGGGCCGCTGGGTCAGCGCCGCGCCCACGAGCAGACCGCCGTTGGACCCGCCCATGATCGCGAGCTGCTCGGGCGTGGTCCAGCCCTGGGCCACGAGGTGTTCCGCCGCCGCGTGGAAGTCGTCGAACACCCGCTGCTTGTGCTGGCGCATCCCGGCGCGGTGCCAGTCCTCGCCCTCCTCACCACCCCCGCGCAGGGAGGCGACGACCCACACGCCACCGGCGGCCACCCACGCCAGTGCCGCCGACGAGTAGCCGGGGCGCCGGCTGACCGAGAACCCGCCGTAGCCCGTCAGCAGCGTGGGACGAGGGCGGTCCGGCACGCCCGCCGGGGAGACGACGAACATGCGCACGAGCTGCCCGTCGGCCGAGTGGTACGAGATCTGGTCCGTGCGCACCTCGGGGGGCCGCACCGCTCCCGGTGCCGGACTCACCAGCCCGGCTGGCCCGGTGAGCACCGAGTGCTCCAGCACTCCCGGCGGCGTGACGAAGTCCGTCCACCCGATCCAGATGCGGTCCTCGTCGTGCCCCGTCTGGTCGTCGACGGTGGAGAGGCCGGTGACCGCTCCCGGCCCGGGCAGCGGCACGTCTCCGAGCGGCTCCCCCGTCGTGGGGTGGTGCAGCGACAGTTCCGACCTGGCATGACGCGAACGGAGCACGACCAGGCTGGACGGGTGTTCTGGGCCACCTGGCAGGTACCGCGCCCCTTCCAGGACGGCGTCGGGCTCCTCCGGGACCAGCTCGCGCCACTCGGCACGCTCCGGCCGTTCCGGGTCGGCCACGCACAGCCGCCAGCGGGGCGCGCCGTCGGTCGTGCGCACCACCAGAACCCCGGTCCGGTCCACCCAGGGGTCGACCCGGATCCCGTCACGCTGGTCCACCAGTTGGGTCAGGGTGCCGCCGGCCTGGAGGTCCGCGATCCACACCGAATCGCGGGGGGCGGTGCCCGGGCGCGCGGTCACCAGCAGCCACCGGCCCCGGGGGCACACCCGCACGCCGTAGTAGTTCGTCGGGTCGAGTCCCTCACCGAGGACGACCTCGTCCTCCGAGCTGTCCTGGCCCACGACGTGCCGCAGGACCCTGCGGTGGAACTGCTCCTCACCGGCGGGGACCCGTTCCGGCGGCAGGCGGCGGACGTAGTAGAACTCCTTGCCCCCCGGTAGCCAGGCCACGGCCGAGTAGCGGCACCGGTCGATGGGGCCGTCCACCCGCTCGCCGGTCCGCACGTCCACCACGAACAGCACGGAGTGCTCGTCGCCGCCAACGGACAGCTGGTACGCGAGCAGATCGCCCTCCAGGCTGGGCGACCAGGTGTCCAGGGTGGTGCGACCGGACGGGTCGATCTCCGCGACGTCGATGAGTGGGCGTTCCCGCCAGGATCCGTCGTCGGCGCGTTCCCGGACGTGGAGCACGACGTGGTCCTGCCCGGGAACCCGCCGGGTGAGGAAGGCGCGGCCGGCGCGCCAGGTCGGAACGGAGACGGAACCGGCCGAGGTCAGCTCGGTCAGACGGGCGTCGAGCGCCTCCCTGCCGGGAAGTCCGTCGAGGCGACGCCGCGTCAGTTCGTCCTGCTCGCGGTGCCAGGACTCCGTCTCGGGGGAGTCGCCCCGTTCCAGCCACCGGTAGGGATCAGGGACCGGTCGGCCGTGCAGGTCGTCGACGAGATCGAGCCGACGTGCCCGGGGGTAGCCATCGACTGCGCCGTTCGGGGGTGCGGAGCTGGCGGTCACCCGCTGACCTTAGAGAACCGGGCGCGGTCGGCCGCCGTCAGGTTCGGTTCCACCACGTGGCTCGCTGTGAGTTGCGACACGAATGGGCGGGTCCGGGGGACCTGTTTTCGGTGTATCGGCTTTTCACAGGTGCGCGGAAGCCACCAGATGTGGTCGACTAGTCCACGCTAGCGGTGGAGGTGGTCGAGTGCCCGACCGACAACCCACTCCGATCGGCGTGGCTGACGGGTTCGCATCCCGGTCCGTCCTGCGTGCCCCACGGCCGCACGCGGACGCCGCGGCCGACGGTGGAGGAGAACGACACGGCCCAGTGGGCGTGCTGGCGCCAAGTATGGACCATGCCCGGAGAGCATCGACCGGCGGGTCGATCATCCCGGCACGTCGGCGGGTCCTGCTGCTCAACGCGACCTACGAGCCGTTGACCGCCCTGCCGTTGCGCCGGGCGGTGGTGCTGGTGGTCTGTGGGAAGGCCGAGGTGGTGCACCGGGACCCAGCTGGCAGTGCCCTGCGGGCGGCCGCCCTGGTGCAGGAGGTGCCCTCGGTCATCCGGCTCAGCCGGTACGTCCGGGTCCCCTACCTGGGCCGCGTGCCGCTGACCCGCGCCGGTCTGATGCTGCGGGACCGGCACCGGTGCGCCTACTGCGGTGGCCGTGCCGACACCGTCGACCACGTGGTGCCCCGGAGCCGAGGGGGGCAGCACGTGTGGGAGAACTGCGTGGCCAGCTGCGCGCGTTGCAACCACCGCAAGGCTGACCGCCTGCTCCTGGAGATCGGGTGGAGGTTGCGGGTCCTCCCGAGGGCGCCGCACGGGCCCCACTGGCGTCTGCTGGCGGGCGCCGGCGAGACCGATCCGCTCTGGTTGCCCTACCTCGGGGAGGCGGCCTAGCCGCACCCGGCCGAGGCGGGGTGCTGGCGGCTGCGGACCACCTCCGGTGGAGCCTCGGGCGTGGCCGAGCTGGAGGAGGCACGAGCGCCCGCCCATGTCCCGCCCGGTGCGCTGCGCCAGGTCGCGCGGTCGACCACTGGTCATGCTCGGGTGTCCCGGCTGCCGTGAGACCCCGGTCCGGCTCCGTGCCGAACCGGGGTCTCACCGGGAACACGCCGCCGAGGCTGGCGGCGGGCCAGCTCAGCGCGTGACGCGGATGCCGGCTTCGGTGACGCGGATGCGATCACGGGTGACCCGGATGCCGGCGTTGGGCGTGGAGTGGTTGGGGGTTCGGGGGGTGACGCGGATGCCGGCTTCGGTGACGCGGATGCCATCACGAGTGACGCGGATGCCATCACGAGTGACGCGGATGCCGGCCTTGGTGACGCGGATGCCGTCGCGGGTGACGCGGATGCCGGCGCGGGATGAGCGGTGGGGTGGCTTCTGCGGGGTGACGCGGATGCCTGCTTCGGTGACGCGGATGCCATCACGAGTGACGCGGATGCCGGCTTCGGTGACGCGGATGCCATCACGAGTGACGCGGATGCCGGCGTTGGGCGTGGAGTGGTTGGGGGTTCGGGGGGTGACTCGGATCCCGGATTCGGTGACGCGGATCCCGTCGCGGGTCACGCGGATCCCGGCGCGGGTCACCCGGATGCCCGCGCTGGTCGGTGCTGAGCACCCCGCACCGCTGGTGCGCCCCCGGCTCGGCACCCGCTCGCCGGCGCTCCCGCACCGGGGACCACCGGGACGAGAGACGAGGGCACCGGACGGCTGGGGCGCGAGTCCGCGCGTGCTGCTTCCACGACGAATCACCAAGTGGCCGGACATGCGGATCCTCCTCGGACAGCTGATCACGAGAATGGGAACGAGCTGGAACTGCGCGAGTGCTCGTCAGCATGCGCACGGGGCCCGGGCCGCCCACCACAGAAGCTAGGAGCGGGGTGGACGTGGCACAAGCGGCCAGGTGGCGGCCTGGCGTACGCCGTTTCCACCGGTGGGATGAGTAGCGGAGCGAGGGAAGTGCACGGGTAGTGCGCAAACGCTGTGACGCAACCGAGGGATGGCGGGGAAATGTCACCCACACAGCGAACTGTCGGTGAGTTGGTCACACCTGGTTCACCTTGGCCGAGTGGCTGGCCCGGGCCGCCGTCCGAGGACCCGCAGGAGGCGCTTGGCCCAGGTCATCGGTTACCGTACGGGCCGTGACCATCATGGAGACAACACTCGTCTTCGTGCTGATCCCACTCGTCCTCTATGGGCTGGTCGCGCTGCTGACGCTGCGGAAGCAACCCGTTCGCGACACACGCTACCGCCCGGGGCAGGAGTGGACGCACGAGCCGATCTGGTGGACCGCCAACCCGGCAGGGCTGCGCGGATCCCAGCGACACGTCGCCGAGGAACCGACCGAGGGCCTCCAGACGACGACGATCCAGGGAGGCGCCCGTGGGAACTGGTGAAGTGGCGCAGCGCAGTGCGGAAGCTGACGCCGAACTGGGGTACGGGGAGGCCAGGACGGTGACCGGGCGGGTCTCGGTCGCCAAACGGGTGCTGCCCGAGGAGTCGGACTCCCCGTTCGGGCACAACGAGCTCGCGCGACTCGACGAGGCCCTCACGCTCACCACGAGGGCTACCGGACTGGACTTCAGCATCTACCTGGGTGGGCTCGGCGAGAACACGCGCCGCCAGGCCGAGGAACTGCACGCGTCCCTCGGCGCGAGGGCGACCGACTCCGTGCTGATCGCCGTCTCGCCCGAGCAGCGGTCCGTGGAGTTGGTGACCGGAGAGGAAGCCGGCCGTCGCATCCCCGACCGCAGCTGCAAGCTCGCGGTGATGAGCATGGTGGCCTCCTTCAAGGAGGGCGACCTGGCCGGTGGCCTGCTGGACGGGCTGCGGATGCTGTCCGACCAGGCGGGCGTGGACATCCAGCGCGACTGACGCCGGGCGGGGCGGTCAGCGCGGCCCGCCCTCCACCACGTCCCACGTGCGCCCCGGCCGGTGCGGGCCCCGGGGACGACCGCCTTCCCCCCACCCGCGCGGCCCCCGCTCGGGGCGTGCCCGGTCGGCGCGTCCCGAGCGGGTCGGTTCCGGCCGAACTCCGGCTCGTACCGATCTCGGGTTCGCTCCGCCCCCGGAGGCGACCCGCCAACGGGACGCCTCCAGGAACGGTCCGCGTCACTGCCCGTCGAACTCCCGGGCCGCCAACGCCCGCACCACACCAGCACGCCCCTCGGACACCAGCCGGCGCAACGCGGGCGGGTGCTCGGCGGCGAGCCACTCGTCGGCGGCGGACACCGTCTCCTCCGACACGGCCCACGACGGGAAGAGCCCGACCACGGCCGGCTGGGCGCGTTCGATGGAACGCCTGCTCCACACGTCCGCGATCTCGGCGAAGTACCGCCCCACGTAGTCCGCCAACAGCTCGGACTGGCCCGGGTGCGCGAAGCCCGCGATGATGGCCTCGTTGACCGCGTTGGGCAACTCGTCGTCGAGCGTGGCCCGCCGCCAGGCCTCGGCCTTGTCGGCGGCCGTGGGGCGCAGCGCCAGTGCCCGCTCGGCCTGTCGGCGACCCGTCGCGGTGTCGTCCCGCTCCCGCTCCGCCTCGACCTCGTCCGCGCCAGCCGAGCCGTGGGCGACCAGCGCCTGGAGCAGCCGCCAACGCAGGTCGGTGTCCACCGTCAGCCCCTCGGGGACGTCCACCCCGTCGAGCCAGCCGCGTACCGCCGCCTGCTCCGCCGCACCCAGCACCGCGCCGCTCAGCGAGTTGACGAAGGCCAACTGGTGGTCCGATCCCGGCTCCGCCGTCCTGACCAACTCCAACACCCGGGAGCTGAACCGCGACCAGCCCTCGGCCCGCCAGTCCTCGGCGGCGTAGAAGTTCAGGGCGGTCTGGGCCTGGAGCAACAGCCGTTGCACCACGCCGACCTCCGGTTCGCGGTGCACCCCGTTGAGGACCAGGTTCACGAAGTCCCTGGCCTTCAGCTCCGCCTCGCGTGCCATCTCCCACGCCGCCGACCAGCACAGCGTGCGCGGCAACGACTCCTCGACGTCGGAGATGCGGTCGATCAGGGTGGTCAACGACTCCGGGTCCAGGCGCATGTGGCAGTAGGTCAGGTCGTCGTCGTTGACCAGGACGAGCCGCCCCCGGTGCTGCCCGACCAGCTCCTCGACCGGGGTCCGCTCGCCGGAGACGTCCAGCTCGACCCGCCGCACCCGGACGAGACGGCCGGTCGCCGGGTCCTCGTCGTACACGCCCACCGCGACCCGGTGGGTGCGCAGTTCTCCGGCACCGGGCCTGGCCGGTCCCTGGATCACGTCGAAGGAGGTGAAACGGCCCTCGGAGTCCAGCTCGAAGCGGGGTCGCAGCGAGTTCAGGCCGGTCGTCTCCAGCCACTCGGCGCTCCACCAGGACAGGTCGCGGCCGGACGCCTGCTCCAGTGCGGACAGCAGGTCGGCGAGGGTGGCGTTCTCCCAGGCGTGGCGCTCGAAGTAGAGCCGCAGACCAGCCAGGAAGTTCTCCAGACCCACGTAGGCGACCAGCTGCTTGAGCACGCTGGCGCCCTTGGCGTAGGTGATGCCGTCGAAGTTGACCTCCACCGCGTGCAGGTCGGGGATGTCGGCGGCGACGGGGTGCGTCGAGGGCAGCTGGTCCTGCCGGTACGCCCAGGACTTCTCGATGTTGGCGAAGGTGGTCCAGGCGTGCGTGTACTCCGTCGCCTCCGCCTGAGCGAGCACACTGGCCCAGGTGGCGAACGACTCGTTGAGCCACAGGTCGTTCCACCAACGCATGGTGACCAGGTCGCCGAACCACATGTGGGCCATCTCGTGCAGCAGCGTCTCGCACCGGCGCTCGTACAGGTACCGGGTGACCCTGGACCGGAAGACGTAGTCCTCCAGGTAGGTGACGCAGCCGGCGTTCTCCATCGCTCCGGCGTTGAACTCGGGCACGAAGCACTGGTCGTACTTGCCGAAGGGGTACCGGACCCCGAACGCGGAGTTGTAGAAGTCGAAGCCCTGCTTGGTCTCGGTGAACAGCCGCTCCGCGTCGAGGTGCTCGGCGAGCGAGGCCCGGCAGTAGAGGCCGAGGGGGATGCCGTCGTGCTCGTCCCGCCACTCCGCGTAGGGGCCCGCCACCAGTGCGACCAGGTAGGTCGACATGCGTTCCGTGCGCCGGAAGACGTGGCGCACCCCGCCGTCGGCGGTGTCCTCGGTGCGATCCGCCGCCGCGTTGGAGATCACCTTCCAGTCGGCGGGCGCGGTCACGACGAGGTCGTAAACGGACTTCAGGTCGGGCTGGTCGAAGCAGGCGAACATGCGCTTGGCGTCGGCCGTCTCGAACTGCGTGTACAGGTACACGCCGCCGTCGACGGGATCGACGAACCGGTGCAGGCCCTCGCCGGTGTTCATGTAGCGGCAGTCGGCCACCACCACCAGCTCGTTGTCCTCGGCGAGATCGGGCAGCGCGATCCCGTCCTCCTCCCGGTAGGCGCTGACGTCCAGCTCCGTCCCGTTGAGGACCGCGCGCTCGACCCGGTCGGCGACCAGGTCGATCCAGCTGCTCGCGCCGGGTGTCCCACCGCGGAACCGGACGGTCGTCGTGGAGCGGAAGGTGTGCTCCCCCGGCTTCCCCCGGCCGTCGGTGAGGTCCAGTTCGACGGCGTAGGACTGCACGGAGAGCAGGGCGCTCCGTTCTGCGGACTGTTCTCTGGTCAGGTTCGGTGCGGCCACTGGCTACCTCGGTTACACGACGTCGTGGGTGAAGGGACACCGCATCCAATCACGATCAACCGGTGCCGTGCGGCCACGGCTCGCCGTCGTGCGGGCCGCCGCCAGGGTCGCCGTCCCACCGAGGGCGGGGAAACCGTCGGGGTGGGCTGGTAGGAGTTGGCGCGCGTTTCGGAGGCCGATCCAGTCCGGCGCCGGGAATAGGACCGGCGACGGCGGTGGTTGAGTGCGGACGTAAGCCCCACCCCGGCACCGATCAAGTTGGAGGCGTGACAGTGTCCGCAGACTCCCCGTCCAAGCCGCGCGTTCGTTTCTGGTTCGACCCGGCGTGCCCGTTCGCCTGGATCACCTCCCGGTGGGTGCTCGAGGTCGAGAAGGTGCGGGAGATCGACCTCTCCTTCCACGTCATGAGCCTGTCGGTCCTCAACGAGGATCGGGACCTGCCCGCCGAGTACCGGGAACTGATGACCAAGGCCTGGGCGCCGGTCCGGGTCGCCGTCGCCGCGGCCGCTCAGCACGGCGAGGAGGTGCTGCGCCCGCTCTACACCGCGTTCGGCACCCGGATCCACCTCGAGAAGGACCGGGACTACGACCGGGTGATCAGCAAGTCGCTGGCGGAGGTGGGTCTGCCGGCCGACCTGGCGGACGCCGCGACGAGCACCGAGTACGACGAGCGGCTGCGCGCCAGCCACCACGAGGGGATGGACCCGGTGGGGATGGATGTCGGCACCCCCGTCATCCACGTCGACGGCGTCGCCTTCTTCGGCCCCGTCCTGACCAGCATCCCCCGGGGTGAGGAGGCGGGGGCGTTGTTCGACGCGTCCCGGACCCTCGCGGCCTACCCGCACTTCTTCGAGTTGAAGCGGACCCGCACGGGAACGCTGGACTTCTCCTGACCGGTCAACTCCAGCCCCAGTTCATCCCGTAGATGCCGGCGGCGAGATCGACCTCGATCATGGCGGCGGCGTTCGACGCGCCCAGGGGGACCTCGCGGACGTCCTGCCTGGGCGCGTCCCCGCTGGCCTGGTAGTAGCGCTGGCAGTGGGTGGGCAGCGAGGTGGGGGCGAACTGGACCTGGAGGACGTACTGCCGGGTGGGGAAGAGGAAACGCCGGTCGTGGTACCCGGCGGGCTCCGAGGGGGGCAGCTCCATCTCGTACTCGAAGACGGTCGGTTCGCCGGTGCCCAGGACGCGGTCAAGGACGAGTTCGGCCATCACGAAACCGCTGGCCGGGTCGCGGTGCACCTCCCCGAGGGTGCAGTAGCGGGTGCTGATGGCGGCGGCGGTGCGCTCGGGATCGTCACTCCGGTACACGAGGAACGTGCTCGACACCCCGTCCACCGCCGCCTGCATCACCATCCTGGTCCGGATCGCCAGCTCGTCGCGCCGCGCGTCGACCACCAGCAGGTCGTGCACGGCCAGCGGGATGAGCTGGTCGGGGGAGGGCACTCCGAGGCTCGCCCGCAGGTCGCGCAGCGTCTCCTGGTCACCGAAGAGCTGGTCCATGTCCAGGCTCCTCGGTGTCCGGGACACCCATCGACCCCGGGGGCGTCGCGGGCCCAGCAGGGCGGTGAGGGAGGAGTCGGGGAGGGCGAGCACCTCCTCCAGGATCTGGACGCCCCGCAATGATTCGGGACGTTCCGGTCGGCTCCGACCGTGCCGCCAGTAGCTGAGGGTCGTCAGGCTGATGCGCACGCCCCGCTCGGCCAACCGGTGCTGGATGCGGTCGAGGCTCAGACCGCTCGTCTCGATGGCGAGCCGCAACGCGTCGCTGAACGGTCCGTGTTCGAGGGCGTCCTGGAGCTCCCGGTGCAGGGAGTCCCGGCGTGGTGGACCGGACGTGGAGGACGGTGGCCCGGTGACCCGCCGGTTCGGTCGCATGTCCACCTCCCCTCGGTAGCGCGACGTCCGTCGCCCTGAGCACCGTTGCGGCACAGGATATGCCACCCGGGCAGCACCCGCCGTCAAGATCAACTGGCGGGACGTGATTGGTCAGAGGGACGGGCAGCCGTCGTCGCGCCACCAGTCGGGGGGCTGGTCGGAACCTCGGGGCGGGTCGCGCGCACCCGCGCCGCGATGACCGCCATCGTCTCCTCGGGATAGGGCGGCTCCCCACTGCCGGGAGCGGCCCGGTCGGGCGAGCCGGACTGGCACGACACCACCGCCCGCTCCACATCGTCGGCCTGTGCCAGGACGAAGGCCGCGTCCACCGGTTCCCCGTGACCGGGCACGACCACCCCGTTCGCCGGAACCAACCCGGCGAGGCGCCGGAGGGCGCCCGGCCACTCCAGCGGGTAGGAGTCGCCGAAGTCCGGTGGCGCGCCCTGCTCGACGAGGTCACCGGCGAACACCGTGCCGGTGTCCGGTACCTCGACCACCACGTCGTGATCGGTGTGGCCGCGCCCGAGGTGGCGCACCAGCACCGTGCGGCCGCCCAGGTCGAACGTGGTCGGGTCGGCGGGGAGCGGACGTGGGAGGACGGGGCGACGGACCCGGTCCAACCGGTCGGCGATCGCCGACCGCCCCTCGGCCCGGTACCGGGCCACCCACTCCGTGCGCTGCGCGGCGGCGGTCCGCTCCAACGCCTCGACGGCGTCGGGGTGCGCCCACACCGGGCACGGCAGGAAGGCCTCGCTCCCGAAGCAGTGGTCGAAGTGGACGTGGGTGAGGACCACCGTCCACGGCAGTTCGGTCAGCGCGCGCACCTCGGCCGCGAACTCGGCCCCCTGTTCCCGGTCGCCCCGGGTGTCGACGACCAGGCAGCGGTCGCGTCCGACGACCAGGCCGACGGACAGGTCCAGTTCCCGGTACCGGCGCGCCCACACCCGGTCGCCGACCTCGATCCAGGTCCCGGCGCCGATGTCCTCGTCCTCGTGCGGTCCCACCCGTCCAGTATCGCGTGGCGGGCCACGGCGCGGAGCGGCCGTGGACGTCCCTCGCGTGGGCGGGTCCCGGCCGTGCGAGGGGCTCAGCCTCCCCGGAGCACGCCGTCCCGCAGCACCGGCACCGCATGGGAGACGTCGTGGCACCCCGCGAGCTCGAGGTCCGCCCCGAAGCCCGCCGCCCGCAGCTCCCGGCCCGACACGCTCTCGGCCAGCACGGTGCCCAGGGCGCCCGCGTACGACTCGAACGCGGTCGCGGCCACCTCGGCCTCCGCCGAGACGTCGATCAGCGGCTCGACGGCGCGCAGGGCCGAGACGATGGAACCCGCTCCCAACAGGTCCTCCACCGCCGGTCGCGGCGTGTCGTCGGGCCACCGCTCACCGGCGGCGATGACGCCCACCGGCCGGCCGGCGCGCCACGCCGCAGCCGCTCCCGCGACCGCCGCCGCGTTGCGCGGGCACCCGACGAGGACGGTCGCGGAGGATCCCGCCGCGAGGGAGCAGAGCGTCGCCCCGTTCGGCGACGGCAGGGCCAGCAGGGTCCGCGTCTCCAGCGTGGACAGGGATTCGGGGCTCAACGACCAGCCCGCGCCGCGCTGACGGCTGGCCAGCACCGCTCCGGCCCGCGCGGCCGCCTCCGCCGCGCGGGCGTCCCGCCAGCGCAGGGGCAGCACCGAGGCGCCACGCCCCACCGCGACGTCCACGGCGGTGGAGAAGGAGAGGACGTCGACCACCACCAGCACACCGCAACGGGGGGCGAGGTTCGCCATGCCCCGCTCTCCCCAGTCCAGCCTGACATCGAAGCCAGCCTGTTCGAACACCCCGTCGCCCGGCGCCGCCAAGGTCACGGCGCGATGGTGGCACGGCGGGACGTCGTGGCGGGGGCACGGGTTCCCGTGCGGCCCGCGGCGTTTGGCAGACTGCCCCCGTGCGCGTCTACCTGGGAGCCGACCATGCCGGCTTCGAACTCAAGGAACACCTGGTCGGGTGGCTGACCGAACAGGGCCACGAGGTCGTCGACGTCGGCCCCCACGCCTACGACCCGTTGGACGACTACCCGCCGTTCTGCGTGGAGGCCGCCCGCCGGGTCGTCGCGGACCCGGGCAGCCTGGGCATCGTGCTCGGTGGCTCCGGCAACGGTGAGCAGATCGCCGCGAACAAGGTCCCCGGGGCCCGTGCCGCCCTCACCTGGAGCGTGGAGACCGCGCGACTGGCGCGGCAGCACAACGACGCCCAGTTGGCCGGGGTGGGCGCGCGGATGCACACCCGGGAGGAGGCCACCGCGATCGTCGCGGCCTTCCTGGAGACACCGTTCTCCGGCGAGGACCGGCACGGTCGACGGCTGGAGCTGCTCGCCGAGTACGAGCGCACCGGCACGCCGCCCGCCCTGCCGGCGTCCTGACCCCGCACGCCGGGCGCCTGGCCCCGGTCCCGGCGGGGCACGAGGACGCGGGCCGGCGCCGAGGAGGCCAGGTCCTCGCCCGCCGACCGAGGAGGCCCTGATGCCGGAAGGACACACCCTGCACCGGCTGGCCCGACGTCACCGGGAGCTCTTCGTTGGAGCCCCGGTGGAGGTCACCAGCCCGCAGGGACGGTTCGCCGCCGAGGCGTCGCGGTTGGACGGTCGGGTGCTGGTCGCGGCCGAGGCCCACGGGAAGCACCTGTTGCACCGCTACGAGGCCGCCCCGGTGGTGCACATCCACCTCGGTCTGTACGGGACGTTCACCGAAGGAGCTCGCCCCGCGCCGGAACCGGTCGGGCAGGTGCGCCTGCGCCTGGTCGGCGGTGACCACTGGACGGACCTCCGGGGGCCCAACACCTGCCGCCTGCTCGACGACCACGAGGTCGACGCGCTCGTCGACCGGCTGGGACCCGATCCGCTCCGGCCCGACGCCGACCCCGAGCGGGCGTGGGCGCGGCTGAGCCGGTCTGGCAGGTCCGTGGCCGCGTTGCTGCTCGACCAGTCGGTGCTGGCGGGAGCCGGCAACGTCTACCGGGCCGAGGTGCTGTTCCGGCACGGCGTGGACCCGATGACACCGGGCCGGCTGATCGACCGCGAGCTGTGGGAGGCCCTCTGGAAGGACCTGGTCGACCTGATGGCCGACGGGGTCCGCACCGGACGCATCGACACGGTCGCCGAGGAACACGAGCCACACCGGATGGGGCGGCCGCCCCGCCAGGACCGGCACGGCGGCGAGGTCTACGTCTACCGGCGGGACGGGCAGCCCTGCCTGGTCTGCGGCGTGGAAGTCCGGATGCGGGACCTCGGGGGCCGCAAGCTGTACTGGTGCCCGAGCTGCCAGCCGGAGCGTTGAGCACCGGGGCCGGCCGTCGACGTTCCGCCTGGTGACGCGGCGGCGGAGATCGGACGTCGCCGTGCTCGCCATCGCCGACGCGGCTCGCCGGGACTTGGCGGGGCCAGGACGATCTCCACGACGGGGCGGCCGTCGGACCCGTCGCGGGGTACCCGCTGACGAGGGGACACCAGACCACGGTTCGGGTGCCCGGCAGGCCCCTCGGCCCGACGCCGTGAGCACGCGGTGCGCGTCCTGGACGGGGAGGCTGTCGGCTCCACACGGAACGAAGGGCCCCGGGCGAACCCGGGGCCCTTCGGCGCGATCAGTCTGGGGCGATCACCTCGACGGAGTACTCACTCCATCCCGATGTCGAAGTCCATGTCCCCGCCCATGTCGCTCATGTCGTAGTCGCCCGAGTCACCGGAGTCACCCGAGTCGTCGCCGCCCGAGTCGCCGGAGTCGTCACCGTTCTCGTCGGCCGCCGCCTCGACCACGACGACGTCCGGCACGCCCATCATCCCGGAGAACAGGGCGGTGAACAGCAGCGCCGAGCCCATGCCCCACGCGCCGGCCACCAGCGCCGGCTTCCACCAGGGCTCGCTGTACCAACCCTGCGGAACGGGCCGCCCCGCGACCTCGCCGCCGGGGTAGTAGTGCGGGGTCTGCTCGCCGGGGTTGGGGGACGCGGCGAGCTGCCGGCCCTCCAGCTCGATCTGCCGGTCCTCTCCGACCGAACCCGCCCGCGACTGGCCGTTGAGGTCGGGGAGCTCCGGGCCCGGGTCCATGCCCATCGCGGTCCTCGCCGCGCGGACGTAGTAGAGCCCCTCCATCGCGGTGGCCGTGACCAGCGCGCACTGTTCGGTGCTCTTGGCCTGCTCCATCTGCGAGCCGGCGGCGGTGTAACGCTCCGAGGCGTCCGCCAACGCCTGCTGGGAGGCCTCGTTCGAACCGACCAGGTTGATCACCTGCCCGCCGAGCCGCTCGACCCAGCGGCGAGCGTCCGCCTGGGCGTTCTCGAGTTCGCGTTGCCGCGCGGCCGCCTTCTGCCTCAGCATGAGGGCGACACCTCCGACCACTGCCACCAAGAGCACGATCAGAATGATTGTGCCCATCATCGTTCCTCCTGCCTCGGGCGCGTCCGCGTGTGTGCGAACCGGACGAAGTTGACGTTACCCGTCGGGTGTCAGCTCACGATCAACACCCGGAGGTACCGCGCCCCGAAGGGGACGTGCGTCCGAACGACCTCGCGGGGCTGGGCTGGGCCGCGCTCGACCGTCCGCGGGGACCCGCCGCCCCGGAGGCCCGGCAGGGTTCAGAAGTCGATGAGGCAGTGCGGGGACCGATCGGCGAGGAAGGCGCGGGTCAGGGCCCGCACCGAGCCCCTCCGGTGCTCGGAGACGAGGCCCGCGGCGGCCAGCGCGGTCAGCGTGGTCCCGCCGAGGTAGGCGGCGGCGAGAGCGCTGATGTCCAGCGAAAGCGCGGGCTCGGCGTCGGTGCGGCGCACCTCGGCTCGCCCGTCGGCGTCCACCGCCATCCGCCACCGCCCCGCGTTCCAGGGGCACAGCCGGTCCGAGACCTGGAACACCACGTCGGCCTCGGCGGCGTAGGCGCGGGCCGGCAGGGCGCGGTCGAGGTCGACGATCCGCAGCCACAGCGCGTCCTCCACCTCGACCCGGGCTCGCCGGGGGTCGGCGAGGAACCACCGGATCGGGTCGTCCACGGCGGCGCCGAACCACTGGACCTCGCTGACCAGGTCGATGTCGAGCAGGTAGCGCCACAGCGCCGCGGCGGCCACGGCGTCCAGGGACTGGATCTCCAGCACCTCCACCCGCGCCCTGGCCTCCCGCCTGCCCTCGCCGTGGAGCAGGCGGTACACGGCGTACCCCCGGGGGTGCGTGGCGAAGCGGTAGGCGGTCCGGTCGGCACGGGGGGTGTCGGCCAGCCAGAGGTCCCAGACCGGGGCACCGCGGTCCAGCCACCCCACGCGGCCGGCGGCCCGGTCGTGGAGCTCCCGCAGCCGGGGCAGCGCGTCCTCCCTCGGCGCCTCCCGCACCGGGTCCGGGCCGGTGTCGACGTCGGCCCGGAACTCCGCACCCCTCGGTACCCGGATGTCGGCCCACTCGGTGGCGGGCGCGTAGCCGTAGCGCCCGTAGATGCCCGCCTCGGACGCCTCCAGTCCCGCCACCGGCTCCGCGCCGGCCTCGTGCAGCGCGTGGAGCTGCGCGCGCATCATCATGCGCATGATGCCGCGGCGGCGGTGGCCCGGCTTCACCCCCACGTGGGTGATGGCGGCCAGCGGTCAGGGTTCCCCGCCCGGCACGGTGAGGGTCCTGGTCATGACACCGCAACTGCCCACCTGCTCGGCGCCGTCGAAGACGCCGTGGTGGCGTTCCAGCTCCAGCACCCGCCGCAGCAGCGGTTCGCGGTCGGGGTCGGGGTCCTTCAGGAACGCGGAGACGAGGACGGCGAGGTTCTCCGTGAAGTCGTCGTCGGTGAGCTCGCGGACGCTCAGCTCGCTGGTCATGGCTGCTCCCCTCGTGTACCCGGCGCCGGCGTGCCCCCGTTGCCCCCCGGAGGCCCGGTCCCACGCCAGCGCGCGGCGGCCGCCACACCGCCGGGGCGGCCGGGAACGTCGGTGCTCCCGTCGATACTGCCGGGGTGGCCCACTCCGAACCAGCGCGACGCGACCCGGTCACCGCCGAGGACCTGGACAGGGCGGCAGAGGGGGTGCTGGCCGTGCTCGCCGCCGCCACGGACCGGGAGTGGCGCGAGGTGCGCGCCGCCGGGCTGGACTGGACGTGCCACGCCACGGCGGAACACGTCGCCGACGACCTGTTCTTCTCCGCCGTCACCCTGGCCGGGCGGAGCCACGAGCAGCTGGCCTGCTGGCTCCGGGCCGAGGACGGCGCGACCGCCGCCCAGCTCGTGGAGGTCATCCGGGCCAGCGCCGCGCTGCTCACGGCCGCCTTCCGCACCGCGCCACCGGGGGCACGGGGAGCCTGCGCCGACGGCCGAGCCGATGCCGAGGGGCTGCTCGCGGTCGGGGTCGCGGAGCTGGTGCTGCACGGGTACGACCTCGCGCTTGGTCTCGGGTTGGACTACCGGGCCCCGGTCGACGTGGCCCGTCGCCTGCTGGGACGGCTGTCCCCGCAGATCCCCGAGGAGGGCTGGTCGGTCGACTCGTGGCACGTCCTGCTCTGGTCGACCGGCCGGGCTGACATCCCCGGCGTGGACGCGGTCGGGCGCTGGCAGTGGCAGGTCGAGCCGCTGGACGAGCCGAGGCCGGATCTCGCGCCCGTCGTGACCCGCGCCCGGTAACGCCTTCGTCCCTGTCCCGCTGCCCCTTCCCCCGCCCAGTGACGCGGATGCGGGCGAATACCCGGTACTGGTTCCGCGAATGCGGAACTACAGTGGGGGTTGGCCGGTGGATCGCGCAGGAGGGGGAGACGGGTGCGGCGACGAGCGGGTGGGACCGGTCGGGCCTGGCGGACACCCGTCGCGGTGGCCCTGGTGTCCGGGCTGGCGGTGGCGGCCTGCTCGGCCCCCGACCAGGACGTCGCCCAGGTCGGGGAGACCTCCCGGTCCGCGGTGGTGTTCGCGGCGGCGTCCCTGACCGAGGTCCTCACCGAACTCGGAGCGGAGTTCGAACGTGGCCACCCGGGCACGAGCATCGACTTCAACTTCGCGGCGAGTTCCGCGTTGGCCCAGCAGATCGCGGCCGGGGCGCCCGCCGACGTGTTCGCCTCGGCCAGCCCCGAGCCCATGGACCAGGTGGTCGACCTCGACCTGGTGGCCGAGCCCCCCGTGATCTTCGCGGCCAACCGGCTCCAGATCGTGGTGCCGTCCGGGAACCCGGGCGGGGTGATCGGCCTCGCCGACTTCGCCGATCCGGACAAGGTCATCGCGCTCTGCGCGCCGGCGGTCCCCTGCGGCGGCGCCGCGCGGGAGGTGCTTGAACTGGCGGGCATCGATGCCAAGCCCGACACCTACGAACGGGACGTGCGCGCCACCCTCACCAAGGTCAGACTCGGTGAGGTGGACGCGGCGCTGGTGTACCGGACGGATGTCCTCGTCGCGGGTGACGAGGTGCGGGGGGTGGACTTCCCCGAGTCCGAGCGGGTCGTCAACGACTACCCGCTCGCGGCCCTCGCCGAGGCATCCGACGCCGACCTCGCCTCCGCCTTCGTCGACTACCTGCGGTCCCCGGCCGCCGAGGACGTGCTGCGGACCGCCGGGTTCGACGTCCCGTGAGCGGCCCACCGGCCGGCGCTCCCCGGCGGGGGACGGCGGAGCGGGGTGGGGCACGGCCCCGCAGGGCCGGCGCGGTGGCCCCGGCGCTCCTCCTCGTGCCCGCCCTGTTCGGACTGGCGTTCCTGCTGGTTCCCCTGCTCGGACTGGTCCTGCGGGCGCCGTGGGGGGAGTTGCCCGCGCAGCTGGGCAGCCCGGAGGTGCTCGGCGCGCTGCGGCTGTCCCTGGTGTGCGCGACCGCCGCCACCGCGCTCAGCCTGCTGCTCGGGGTTCCGCTGGCGTGGCTGCTCGCCCGGTCGACCTTCCCCGGGAAACGGCTGGTGCGAGCCCTGGTGACGGTTCCGCTGGTGCTCCCACCCGTCGTGGGTGGCGTCGCCCTGCTGGTGGTCTTCGGTCGGCGTGGCCTGGTGGGGGAACACCTGCACGAGTGGTTCGGGGTGTCCCTCCCGTTCACCACCGGCGCGGTGGTTCTCGCCGGGACCTTCGTGGCCATGCCGTTCCTCGTCGTGTCCGTGGAGGGTGCGTTGCGCGCCGCCGACGTCCGGCTCGACGAGGCCGCCGCCACGCTGGGCGCCTCCCGCTGGGTCACCTTCCGCCGGGTGACACTGCCGCTGGTGGCGCCGGGCGTCGCGGCCGGTGCGGTCCTCGCGTGGACCCGGGCCCTCGGGGAGTTCGGCGCGACGATCACCTTCGCGGGCAACTTCCCCGGCCGCACGCAGACCATGCCGCTGGCCGTCTACCTGGCGATGGAGTCCAACCCGGAGGCCGCGATCGTGCTCAGCCTCGTCCTGCTGCTCGTGTCGGTCGCGGTGCTGGCGCTGCTCCGCGAGCGTTGGATGGGAGGTGCGTCGAGGTGACGCTGTCCGCCGACGTCCGCGTGACCCGGGCCGGGGACTTCACGTTGTCCGCGGCCGTGTCCGCACCGGCCGGCACGGTCACCGCCCTGCTCGGGCCCAACGGCGCGGGGAAGTCCACGTTGCTGCGTGTCCTCGCCGGTCTCCTCCCCCTCGACGCCGGTCGGGTGGTGCTCGACGGGACGGTGTACGACGATCCCACCGCCGGGGTTCTGCTGCCGCCCGAACGGCGACCGGTGGGCGTGGTGTTCCAGGACTACCTGCTCTTCCCGCACCTCACCGCCCTGGACAACGTCGCCTTCGGGCCCCGGTGCCGAGGTCTGTCCCGGGCGCGGTCGCGACAGGTGGCCCAGGAGTGGCTGGACCGGGTGGGGCTGGGGGACCTGGCGGGCAGGCGCCCCCGGCGGTTGTCGGGCGGCCAGGCGCAGCGGGTGGCCCTGGCCAGGGCACTGGCGACCGAACCACGACTCCTGTTGTTGGACGAACCGTTGGCCGCGCTCGACGCGGGCACCAGGATGCGGATCCGGACCGAGCTCCGCCGGCACCTCGACGACTTCGGGGGAGTCGCCGTCCTGGTGACCCACGATCCGCTGGACGCGATGGTCCTGGCCGACCAGGTGGTGGTGTTGGAGGAGGGGCGGGTCGTGCAGTGCGGTGCGCCCCGCGAGATCGCCACCCGTCCCGCCAGCCGCTACGTTGCCGACCTGGTCGGGGTGAACCTCGTCCCGGGTCGGGGCCTGGGTGGCGACCGCGTCGCCCTCGACGGCTGCGCTCTCACCCTCCCGGGCGCCCCCGTCGGGAATGTCCTCGTCGCGTTCCCCCCGGCCGCGCTGCGCCTGCGCGCCGTGGCGCCGGCCGACGAGGGGCGGTCCTGGCCCGTGCGGGTCGTCGGCCTGGAGTCCCAGGTGGACCGGGTCCTGGTCTCGGTCGAAGGCCCTCCCGACCTCCGGGTCTCCCTCCCCACCGGCGCCGTCGCGGACCTGGGTGTGCGGGTCGACGCCCGGTTCTGGGTGGAACCGAGGACCGAGGAGGCCGTGGTCTACCCGCGTCCGACGACGGACGGACCGACTCCGCCGCTCGGGTGAACGTTCCCGTCCTCGGCGGTGGGACCGCCACCGAGCGTGGCGTCCCCCCTCGGCGGGGCCCCGACGGGGGAGGGCGATAGTGGGGGCATGGGTGACGGGCGAACGCTGGGGCTGGTGTGCTGCGCGGCCGAGGGCTGCTCGACCGTGCTGGAGGGCATGATCCTCCCGGCCCAGGCCTCGGGGTGGCGGGTGGCGGTGACGGTGACCCCCACCGCGGCGAGCTGGTGGCGGGAGTCGGGAGACCTGGAAAGGGTCGGCCGGGTCACCGGTTTCCCCGTCCGGTGGCGGGGGAGGCTCCCGAGCGAGCCGAGCCCGGGGCCCAGCCCGGACTGCTGGGCGGTGGCTCCCGCGACTGCCAACACCGTCGCCAAACTGGCGTTGGGCGTTGCCGACAACCTGGCGCTGACGAAGGTGGGCGAGGCGCTCGGCGCCGGGGTACCGCTGGTGCTGAGCCCGAGGGTGGGGCCGTCGCAGGTGAGGCACCCGGCCTGGGCCGGCCACCTCGCGGTGCTGCGGTCCGCCGGGGTGCGCCTGGTCAGCGCCGAGGCCGAGGACCCGGCCATCCCGTGGTCCGCCGTGCTGGCGGCGGTCGACGGGCTCGTCCCCGCCCCCTCCGCGCCCGGCGCGGAGCGGGTCGGCGGGGTGCGGGGGAGCTGAGGCCGCTCCTCCTCCTCCTCCGAGCGGCGAGGTGGCGCGATGCTGCCTACGCTCCGGTCATGGCAGAGCGAGACGACCCGAGGACCTGGTGGCGGGACTTCGTCGCCGAGGAGCCGGCGAAGACCGCCAAGGTGGCCACCGTCCGCAAGGACGGGTCTCCACACGTCGCCCCGGTCTGGGTGGCACTGGACGGCGACGACGTCGTCTTCACGACCTCGGCGAGCAGTGTCAAGGGGCGGACGATCGCCAGGGACGGGCGCGTCTCGCTGTGCTTCGACTACGAGCTGCCCCCGTACCACTTCCTGACCGTCGACGGTACGGCGCGGGTGGACGACGACCTGGACGCCGTCCGGCGGTGGGCGACCGCGATCGCGGCGCGGTACGTGGGAGCCGAGGTCGCCGAGGAGTACGGGCGGCGGAACGCGACTCCCGGCGAAGTCGTGGTCCGGGTGACGCCGACGCACATCGCGGGTGCGCGCGCCCTGGCCGAGTAGGGCAGCCGGGGATCGTCGGGAGTCGCCGAAGGGGTGATGGGCCACCGCCGCTCGTCCTCGGTGACTCCCGGCTGCCCAGCCCCCGCCGAGGCGGCCCTCGGGGCCCAGGGCCCCGGTGGTTCTCCCGCGCGTCACCGGCCCGTCACGGAAAAGCTGTTACGGACAGGTTTCCTTGGTTACCGTCGTGTCATGGAGCAGGTCAGGTGGGCGCACGGGGTGGCGCGCGACCGGTTGGCCACGACGGCGCCCGGCCGGTGGCGGCACGCCCAGGCGGTGGGCGTGCGCGCGGTGCAGATCGCGGACCTCTACAAGCCGGACCACGGCCTGCTCGTGGCCGCGGCCGTCCTGCACTGCATCGGCTACGCGCCTGATCTGGTCGACACCGGCTTCCCGCCCGTCGACGGGGCGCGTCACCTGCGTGACCTCGGGGCGCACCCTCGGCTGTGCGGCCTGGTCGCCCACCACCGGGGAGCGGCGGTGGAGGCCGGGCTGCGGGGGCTGGCGGACGAGCTCGCGGAGTTCCCCGACGAGCCCGGGCCCACGAGGGACGCTCTCTGGTACTGCGAGCTGACCGTGGGGCCCAACGGCGAACGGCGGACGTTCGACCAGTGGAGCGCCGACATCGAGGCGCGCGATCCGGTGGGTTCGGTTCCCCGCCGGTTCCTCGAACTCGGCCGGGACCAGTTGCGGGGCGCGGTCGACCGCACCCGGGAACGCCTGTCGCACGTGGGGCTGGAGCGTTGGGACCCGACGGTCCCCGAATCAGCCTGAGCGGCCGAGCTCCCGGCCCTCCCCGGCCCGGACCCAGCGCCGGGCGACCAGGCGGGCGGCCCGTCGGCGAGGACACCACCGAACGAACGGTGGCGCCATCCGTACGGATGGCGCCACCGTCGTGTGGAGCGGGTGACGGGAATCGAACCCGCATAACCAGCTTGGAAGGCTGGGGCTCTACCATTGAGCTACACCCGCGAGCCTGGTGTCCAGGTCGTCGTGCGGGAAGTCTAGCCGATCGTCGTCGCACCCCTCGCGGCGCCCCGGATCCGGTCGTGGACCAGCGTGGCGGTGGCGGACGCGATCCCGTCGACGGGGTCGGTGCGCGCTCTGGCAGCCGGCCACCGCCGGGCCCTCGCCGCGCGCTATGCTCCAGTGGCACCGGACGACGGTGCGGCCGGGGTGTGGCGCAGTTTGGTAGCGCACTCGCTTTGGGTGCGAGGGGTCGTGGGTTCAAATCCCGCCACCCCGACGGCCAGGGCCCGCGATCCGTGGAGCGACGGACCGCGGGCCTTCTCTCGTTCCAGCCGGCCTGCTGGAGGCGCCACCGGCCCCCCAGCCGAACCGGCCGGTCACCGGACTCCCCGCTGGGCGGCGCGTGTCCGCTCGCCGAACCGCCGCTCGACATCGCCGCCGCCCGCGGTCCTCGGGGTGGCACCGGGTGGCCGCGCCCGCGTCGCGGAGGGCGGCCTCGGGAGCGTGCGGCGCGGGGGAGTGGCGGGGCCTCACCCGGCTGGCCGCACGCATCGGCCCGCTCGGTGCGGCTGGTGGTGGCCCGCCAGGCGAACGCCGCCGGCCGGCGGGTCCCATGCCCCGGAAGGACCAGGGAGACGCGGTGGGTCCGACACGCGGAGTAGCCGTCCTACTGCGCCGTCCCCCCGCTGTTCCACCCGCACTGCGGTACCGGCGGCCTCCGGGTCCTCATTAGAGTTGGCTGGGGTGGTGTGGGGGCCGCTCGTCGAAGGAGACGCCTGTGTCTGAGTTGGTGAGGATGCGCCTGCCCAGCGGGCAGGAGATCTGGGCCCGGGTGTCCTCGGCCGACCGCGGGCCTTCCGACGTCGGCTTCCGCAAGGTCATCCCCTCCGTCGAAGGGCTCGCCGAGACGATCCAGGGAGTGGCCGAGAGCGTTCAGCGGGGTCTCGTCCGGGTCAGGCCGGACACCGTCACCGTCGAGTTCGGCCTGGAACTGTCCGTCAGTGCCGGCAAGATCGTCAGCGTCCTGACCGACGCGGGCGCCAAGGCGACGGTGAAGGTCGCGCTGGGCTGGTCGAAGTCGACCCGGGGCCGAGGAGCCGAGGCGGACGGAGACGACGGGGATGATGCGGAGGAGCCGGACGGTGGCCAGGACGATGCCGCTGAGGACGGTTCGGCGGGAGAGTGACCTCGTGACGTGGACACGGCCGGAGTAGCGCCGCCATGTTCCACGGTGGATCCAAGACGGGCGAGCTGAGCCGGAAGCTCGCCGACTGCGTCGTACTCGTCGAGGGCGACGACATCGAGGGCGGCACCGGCTTCTTCGTCGCGCCCGGGTACGTGCTCACCTGCTCCCACGTGGTGGGGTGGCGGCGTGGGCCCGTGACGGTGACGTGGCCCGCCGGATCCCTCCACGGCACGGTGGTGTTCGCCGACCCGGAGGCCCCCGACCACCTGACCAGCGCCGGGCTCACCCAGTACCCCGACCTCGCCGTGATCGAGATCGAGGACACCACCTCGGTCCCCGGGTGCGTCTTCCTCGGTGACCGCGTGTTCCTCGGCGAGCAGCGCCCCGGTCTCGAGGGCTCCGCGCATGTCGAGGGGTACGCCACCATCTACAGCGACGAACCCCACCTGAGTTCGGCGCGGCTGACCTACTCCGGGTTCACCGATCTCCAGAACCAGCCGTTGCTGCGGGTCAGCGGGGACGAGATCCCGAGCGGGATGTCGGGCAGCCCCCTCCTCGACATGCGGACGGGGGAGGTGCTGGGACTGGTCCGCACCAACCGCAACGCCAACCAACCCCACGGGGGACTGGCCCTGCCGGTGGCGGCGCTCCGCCGACTTCCCGGCGACCTGCTCCGATCGATCTGGCGGGCGCACGACCTGTTCCACGCCGACGAGGGCCCGTGGACCTCGTTGCGCACCCAGCTGCTGACCCAGCAGCGCCAGGACGTCTCGCCGCCCCCGTTGATCAACCCGGCCGACGAGGCGGCCCTGCTGGGCATCCTGGCCCGGCTCGACCGGGTGGAGGACGTCAACGCGGTCTTCCACCACGCCGCCTACCCGCAGGTCCCCTCGCTCAACATCGAGCTGTTGGACTACCACGACACCGTGCAGGTCCTGGCGAACCTGCCGCTGGGCGGGCAGTTGCACCCGGTCCTGCGGTTCCTGGCGGCGTTGCTCGACCGGTGCCACGACCCGGTGCTCCAGGTGCTGCTCCGGGAGAACCTCCGCCGCCTCGCGGTGATGTTCGACCAGAAGGCGGTCCTCGACGAGCACCTCGGCAGCGAGAGCGGACCGTCCCCCAACCTGCGGCGCACCTCCTCGGTGCTGGCGGAGGTGGTGCCCAGTGCCCACGACCCCGACCAGTACCTGTTCACGCTCTGGTTGTACCGGGGGCCGGGCCAGTGGGACACCCAGTTCCGGGAGACGACCCCACGCCCCGAACCGGGGCTGTGGCAGCGGATCCAGGACGAACTGCCGAAGGCGTTGCGCCGCTTGGGGGAGCGGCACGCGATCGTCGAGTTCGTCCTCCCCCTCGAACTGCTCAACGAGCCGATCGACCGCTGGCAGCTGTGGCCGGAGCAGACCGCCACCCGGCTCGGCCAGCGGCACGCCGTCGTCCTGCGGTCGCTGGACAACTGGCAGGACGAGGAGGAGACCCGGCGGGAGGACAGCGCCGCCCGGTGGGAGTACCTGCGGGACCTCACCGGTCCGGTCCCCCTGACCCTGGTCCGGTGCCGGGACGACCGGGAACGGGAGGCCTGGGCGGGGCTCTTCCAGCTCCCCGCCGGTCAGACGGCCCTCGCCCTGGCCAACCCCCCGACCGAACCGTCCACGGGGGAGGTCATCGTCGAGGGGCTCTTCGCGGGCGTGCCCGTGCTGCTCTGGCGGCGCGACCTGTGTGATCTGCACTACTCGGACTCACCTAGAAGTGGGACAGGGGAGTCGTGCGCGGGTACCCGGTTCCTGGACACGCTCGACAGGAGCCTCCAGGGCGTCGGCGTGACGGACCTGCCGTGGAAGGTGCGGGACCTGCGCAACATGGCCACCCAACCGGGGGCGGACGATGATCACCCCGGCCACCAGGTGGTGCTGCTCTGGGAGGATCCGGAACGGCGTCCGCCCGACGAGTACCCGTTGGCCTCACCTTCGTGAGAGGAAGCAGTGACGTGGACGACTGGTTGATCTTCCGCGGCAGCGGGCAGCCGCACGAGGGCATCGAACGGCTGCCCGAACCGCCCCCGTGGCGGTACTTCGACGGTGGTCCCCCGCTTCCCGTGCCCGACGCCGACGACCCCTCGGTCGCGCGTCGGCTGGGTGACGTCGCCAGGGCCAGGGTGTACCGGCCCTACGGCGACGAGCTGGAGCTCGTGAACTCCGCCCTGTACCTCCGCCGGCCCCTGCTTGTCACCGGGAAACCCGGCATCGGGAAGTCCACCCTGGCCTACTCCATCGCGAGCGAACTCCGCCTCGGCCCCGTCCTGACCTGGTCGATCACCAGCCGCTCGACCATCGAGCAGGGCCTGTTCAGCTACGACGCCATGGCCCGGCTCGAGGAGGCGAACCTGCGTCGGCACCTTCCCGACGCCACCGAGCCGCTGGACATCGGCCGCTACATCCGCCTGGGACCGCTGGGCACCGCGTTGCTGCCCTACGAACGGCCCAGGGTGCTGCTCATCGACGAGATCGACAAGAGCGACATCGACCTGCCCAACGACCTGCTCCACGTCTTCGAGAACGGGGAGTACACGGTCCCGGTGCTCCAGCGGATCGCCGCCACCCAGCCCGCCGTGTCGGTCGCGGTGTCCGGGAGCGAGCGGCAGGCGGAGATCCACCGGGGGCAGGTGCGCTGCCGGGCCTTCCCCTTCGTCGTGCTCACCAGCAACGGTGAACGGGACTTCCCCCCGGCGTTCCTGAGGCGGTGCATCCGGGTCGAGCTCCGCGAGCCGGGGCCCGAGCAGCTCGCCAGCATGGTGGAGTCGCAACTGGGGCCCGAGATGTACGAGGAGAGCCAGGACCTCGTGGAGCGGTTCCTGGCTCGGCGGGCCGACGGCACGTTGACCACGGACCAGCTCCTGAGCGCCATCTACCTGACCTCCTACGCGGCCCAGGAACGGGGCGAGACCCGCGAGCGGCTCGCGGACCAGATCCTCCGGTTCGTCGACACCACCTGACGCCATGAGCATGCGCCGTCTGATCAAGGTCCTGGACGACCTCGGCCTGGAACCCACCTACCGTGAGGTGGCCGAGGCGCTGTGGCTCGCCCGGCACCTGGGGGGCCCGACCGGCGGTTCGACGGTCCGGGTGACCCGACCGGCCAAGCAGGAGGCCGCCGAGCCGGAGGGGTGGCCGGCGCCCTACCGGCCGCCGGCCGAGGACGGCCGGGGCGTGGACGGCAGGGACGGCAACGAGGTCGGGGACGACTGGCGGTACGGCCTGTACTCGAACGGGCTGACCGAGGAACGCCCCAGCACCGAGGCCAGGGGCCACAACATCCGCGTGCCCGCCGTGAGCGCGCTCCCCGACCAGCTCGAGCTGATCCGCCAGTTGCGCGCGTTCAAGAGACGCCTGGTCGCGGGGCGGACCCAGCAGCTCGACGAGGAGGGCACGGTCGCCTGGATAGCCAGGACCCAGGTGTGGAGGCCGGTGTTCCGGCCCGTGCCCGAACGGTGGTTCGACGTGGTGCTGCTCGTCGACACCGGCGCCTCCATGGTGATCTGGAAGGCGTTGGTCTCCGAGCTGGCCAGCCTGTTGCAGTGCCTCGGGGCGTTCCGGGACGTGCGGGTGCGTTACCTGCACAGCACCGAGGACGGTGAGGTCTCGCAGAGCAGCTCTGACCGCCGGGACAGCACGCGGCTGCGTCCGCTGCCGGAGCTGCTCGACCCGGCCGGGCGGCGCGTGGTGATCGTGGTCAGCGACTGCGTCGGCGAGGGGTGGGACAGCGGGGTGATCGGGCGGGGGCTCGCGGAGCTCTCCCGCAGCGGCCCGGTGTCCGTCTTCCAACCGCTGCCCCAGCACCTGTGGCGGCGGACGGGCGTCCGGCCGGTGAGCGGCCGCATGTCGGCGGCGACCTTCGGGCGGGGACGCCGCCGGTTCCGGTTCCGGGCGCGGCGGTCGTTGGCCGACCGGCGCAGGAGCACCCGCGCGACCAGCATCCCCGTCCTCCAGCTCGGGCCGGAGTGGCTGGGGCCCTGGGCCAGGCTGGTGGCGGGTCGGGGGAGCGCCACGATGGACTGCGCGGTGCTCGGGCTGCCCGCGACGCGTCCCTCGACGAGCCCGGTCCAACGGCAGCGGCGGTACCTCCCGGCGTCGCCCCTGGAACGGGTGTGGTCCTTCAGGGCCGCCGCGAGCCCGGAGGCCTTCCAACTGGCGACCTACCTCTCCGCGGTTCCCCTGGACCTCTCGGTCATCCGGCTGGTGCAGCGGGTGATGATGCCGGAGTCCCGGCCGTTCCACCTCTCCGAGGTGCTGACCGGGGGCCTGGTGACGCTGTCCTCGGCGATGCCGGCCGAGGAGTCCGCCGTCCCGGTGGGGCCCACCACCGACGTGCACTACCAGTTCCTGCCCGGGGTGCGCGAGGTGCTGCTGTCGATGTTGAGCAGATCGGGGCAGCAGGCCGTCCTGGAGGCCCTGTCGCACTTCCTGGAGGACCACTTCGGGATCAGCCCCAGGGAGTTCAGCGCGACCCTGGCGATGCCGGGTCGGCCGCAGAACGGCCAACGGGTGTTCGGCAGCCCGTTCGCCTACGTCTCGGTCTCGGTGTTGCGGCGGGTGCACGGTCAGCTGGCCACCAGTCTGCGAGGGGAGAACCCGAGCAGCCTCCGGCACGACCGGGACCACCACCGCGCGTTGTTGGAGCAGGCGGAGGACGCGTTGGCCTCCTTCCGCAGGTCCGGCACCTCCGACGAGCTGGACAAGGCGATCACGGCGTTCCGCGACTCGCTCCAGTTCTTCGCGCTGGACCGCAACGGCCGCTTCCGGTCCCTGGTCGGGCTCGCCGGGGGGCTGCTGCTGCGCTACCAGCGTTTCGGGCGCGCCGGCTCGCTGGACGAGTCGATCCGCTTCTACCAGGAGGCGCTGCGGGTCGGCGGCGGCCGCGAACAGGACGAGGCCACGTTGCTGCACCGGCTCAGCACGGCGCTGTTCGCCCGCTACACGCTGTCCCAGATCCCCGACTACCTGGACGACGCGGCCCGCGCCGGCCGGTCCGCCCTCGACGCCACGCCCGAGGACGACTCGCGTGCCCGGGTCTACCGGGAGTCGCTCGCCGACGTGCTGCACCGGCGTTTCCTGCTGATCGGGGAGCTCGGGGAGCTCGCCGAGGCGGCCACGCTGTACCGGGCCGTGCTGGAGGACCTCGACCCGGAGGGACCGGCCCACGCCGACGTGCTCGCCAAGCTGGCGGGTGTGCTGGGCGACCAGGCGGAGAGCACGGGCCTGGAGACCGACCTGGCCGACTCCTACGACGCGTGGCGGCGCGCGGCCAGGGCGACGAGGCCGGGCGAGCAGGAGTACCCGAAGCGGCTGTTCACCGCCGGGCGCTTCGCGATGCGCCTGCGCTACTTCGAATCGGCCATCGATCTGCTCTCGGACGCCGCCGGGGCCTTCGCCCAATTGCTCGGCCCGGAAGCCGAGGAGACCCTGCGGTGCCGGATTTATCGTGCTCGTTCGCTGTACCAGTCCGGCGAACGGTCGGCTGGGGTGGGGGAGCTGACCGAGGTCCTGGAGATTCGGGTGCGGCTGCTGGGGACGAATCACCCGGAAACGGAAGAAATCCGACGGGAACTCGGCGAGTTGGTCTGATCGGGCGTATCCACCCCGGTTCCGGGTGACGGTGGGGGTTACCCGAGGTCGGTCGGGCGACGTATCGGCCGCCGGTTTTCGGGTCAGTTCCGGTTCGGCCGAACCGGGCAACAAACGACGCACTGGTCCGCACGGTGTGACCGTCCGACCGCTCCCGGGTACGCAGTGTGATTGCCCGCTGGCAACCTTGGTTGTCAGCGGACGACGTTATGGCGATAATGGCGTTGCATACGTCGGGGAGTTGTCATGGTCAGCAACAACGTCGCCACGGCGATTGTCGTGGTTCGTTCGTCGAGAATGTCCCTCGTGGCCTACGACCGATACCGTCCCACCACCCCGGCCCTCACCGCGCTGGCCGGTATTCTACCCACCGGGTCGTCCCTCCGTCCCGTTTTCGGTGGGGTCAGGAGGGTGGACCGTGTGGGAGACTGACGCCCGTCTCGATTCCGGCCTCGCGGACCTCACCGACATTCGGCTGGACCATTTGTGTGAGGCCGATGATTCGGTGCTGGTGAATTCGCTGCGGCGGGTCCTGCGGGAGATCGCGTCCCCCCGCCAGGTGCTGGCCGACTTCGACAACGAGCCCCCGGGGCCGCCGCTGGACTCGGGATGAGGGGCCCTGCCGTGACCGCGGGGAGTGGGGGCGAGCCACGGCGGGCGGGAGGCGACGACCGCCCGGGCTCCGGTCGGGAATGGCCGGGGGGCCTGGATGTCGCGGGACTGCGTGAGCGTGGCCAGCCACGTCTGCCGTTCTCCCGGTTCGTGCTCAAGGTGCACGGGCGCTGCAACCTGGCCTGCGACTACTGCTACCTCTACGAGATGGCCGACACGTCCTGGCGCCGGACTCCGGCCGTGATGAGCCAGGAGACGGTCCGGGTGGTGGCCGACCGGGTCGCGGAGCACGCGCGGCGGCATGACCTGGCGGACGTCCGCATCACCCTGCACGGAGGTGAACCACTCCTGGTCGGCCCGGTGGCGCTCGACCGGGTCCTCCGGGTGCTGCGGGCGTCCGTGGAGCCGGTCGCCCGCATCGGGTTCGCCATCCAGACCAACGGGGTGCTGTTGACCGACGAGGTCGTGGGGGTGCTCGCCGAACACCGGGTCCGGGTCGGCGTCAGCCTGGACGGCGGCGCCGACGCGCACGACCGGCACCGGCGCCGCCGGGGCGGCGGCGGAAGTCACGCGGCGGCCGCGGCCGGGATCCGACGCCTGACCGCCGCCCACCCCGAGTTGTTCGCGGGACTGCTCGCCGTCGTCGACCTGGACAACGACCCGGTGGAGGTCTACGAGCACCTCCTGTCCTACTCCCCGCCGGCGGTGGATTTCCTCCTGCCGCACGGGAACTGGACGACCCCGCCCCCACCGGGCCGGGTGCCGGACGGGAACTACGCCCGGTGGCTGATGGCCGTCTACGACCGGTGGTACGGGGCGCCGCGACGGGAGACCAGGGTCCGGCTGTTCGAGGAACTGGTCAACCTGCTGTTGGGCGGCCGGAGCAGGTCGGAGGCGGTGGGGCTCGCCCCGGTCGCCTTCGTGGTGGTCGACACCGACGGGTCGCTCGAACAGGTGGACTCCCTGCGGTCCGCCTTCGACGGGGCCGCGGCGACGGGGCTGACCGTCGCGGACGGGTTGGAGGAGGCGATGGACCATCCCGCCGTGGTGGCCCGGCAGTTGGGACTGGCGGGCCTGTCCCCCACCTGCCGGAGCTGTCCGGTGGTGGCGGTCTGCGGAGGTGGGTTGTACGCGCACCGGTACCGGGCTGGCGAGGGTTTCCTGAACCCGTCCGTGTACTGCGCGGACCTGCGAATCCTGGTGGACCACGTCAGCCGGCGCGTGCGCGCGGACCTGGCCAGGCTCCGGGCGGGTGCGAGGTGAGCCGCACCCATCAGCTGCCCGCGGAGTCCTTCGACGCGCTCGCCGAGGGGCGGGGCGGCGCGGCGGCCGTCACGCTGCTGCGGGATGCCCGCCTGAGCCGGCACCTGTTGCTGCTGCGCGGCCTCCTCGAACACACCCCCTCGGGCGAGCCGGGCCGGGGATGGCTCGCCGAGGCGTTCCCCCTGCTGGTGAGGGTCGAGCGGAACCGCCCTGACGTGGTCCGGGACCTCCTCGGCCAGCCGCAGGTGGGGGTGTGGGCGACACGGTGCCTGCGGAGCGTCGTGGAGGCGGGGGGCCGGCGCCACGTGCGGGACGATTCCTGGTACCTGGCGGCCCTGGCCGCCAGTGCCGCGATCCGAGCCGCCGAACCCTTCGAGATCGCGGTCCCGCTGGTGGAGGGGCGCCTGGTGCTCCCCACGCTCGGCGTGGTCCTCGCGCCGGAGCCCACCCCGGGCGCCTCGACCGACGTCCGTGGGGAGGACCCCGGGATGTCCGACCCGGTGGCCCCGCCGCCGGCGTTGGTCCGGGCGGAGGGGGGCACCTCGGGACTTCGGGTGCGGGTGTGGTTCGGCGGTGCCGTCGTGACCCTGCCCACCGACCTGGGGAAGGCCGCGCCGGGGTGGCGTCCGATCAGCAGGATCGCCGTCAGCGGTCGGCTCAGCCTGCGCGTGCTGCTGGACGATGTGGACCCGTTCCGGGGCGGGGGCGATCTGGCGACCGCCCACCACCTGGAGGAGGGCCAGGAGCGCGACTGGCGGGACCTGGTGGAGCGCTGCTGGCACCTGTTGGAGCGGCACCACCCGGAGTCCTCCCGCGAGTTGGCGGCGGGACTGCGGGCCCTGGTGCCGATGGCGAGGCGAGTGGGTGGCAACCGCAGCGCCACCCACAGCGACGCCTTCGGCTCGGTCGCCCTCTCCCTCCCGGCCGACGCCGCGCAGTTGGGCGCCGTGTTGGTGCACGAGTTCCAGCATTCCAAGCTGAGCGCGCTCCTCGACCTCGTGCCGCTCGCCGACGGGAACGACCCGGCCCGCTACTACGCGCCGTGGCGCAACGATCCTCGGCCGGCCGGCGCGCTGTTGCAGGGTGTCTACGCCCATCTCGCGGTCGCCGATTTCTGGCGGCGGCAGCGGTGGCAGAGCGGGGACGACGCGGAGCGGGCGACCGCGCACTTCGAGTTCGCGCTGTGGCTCATCCAGACGCATTTCGCCGCCCGGGTGCTCGCCACCTCGCCGGCGCTCAACCCCGCCGGACGGCATTTCCTCACGACGATGTCACGCCGGTTGTCCCGCTGGCGCGCGGAACCGATTCCCGTCCGCGAGCGTGCCCTGGCGATCGACGCCGCCGCCGAACACCGCGCGCAGTGGAGGTTGCGGAATCTCCGCGCCGATCCCGTATTCGTCAACAACCTGGCCGAGGAATGGGCGGCGGGCGGCCCGGCACCGGCGAGGTTGACACCGGAAACCGAACTGTGCCCACCCCCGCTGGGCCCCGACAGCCCCCGTGCCGGTCTGCGGAGGGCGGCCGTGCGGGACCCCGATCTCGTCGCGCGCCGGCTTTCTCGGTCACAGGACGGCAACGGTATGGCGCGGGATGCGATACTTCGGGTGGAACTTGCCGATATAGCAGGGGAGGACGACGCGGCGAAACTCGGCTACCGGAATCGCCTGCTGGACAGTCCCCGCCATCGGGACGCCTGGGTCGGGCTCGGTTTGGTCGAGCGGCGGTCGGGTGATCCGGGGCTCGCGGAGTGGCTGCTGTGCCGTCCGGAGTTGGTCCACGCGGTTTACCTCCGCATCAGGCAATTGTGCGACGGCGTCGCCGACCCGATATCCGTGGCACGCTGGTTATTCGAGGGTCGGCCCGGACCCGGGTACGACGAACCGCTCGACATGGGAGGGTGGCGGCCTTTGGGCGACTAGCCTGTACCTGCTCACTACCGGGTGCCAGCTGAAGGGCGATGGGGATCATGGGTCCGAATGACAACTTCCCCGGCCGGCCGAACGTGCTGCCAGGTGGACTTCCGCCGCGGTCGGTGCTGATCTCCCACGCCAGCGCCGACCAGTTGTGGGCGGAGTGGATCCGCCAGCAGCTCGAACCCGCTGGGTACGCGGTCGAGCTGGTGACCTGGGCTCCGGCGCCGGAGGCGGACCTGTCGGAGCTGCTGCGCAAGGGGCTGACCGGCAACGACCTGACGATCGCCGTCCTGAGCGACGCGTTCTTCCAGGCCAGCGACTGGACCGCGGAGCAGTGGGACACCGCGGTGAACGAGGCCGCGCCCCACCTGGACAGGCTGATGCTCGCGCTGGTGGCACCCAGCGAGATCCCCGAGGTGAGCCGGCCCTTCGTCTACATCGACCTGCGGGACGTCGACGAGGCGGGCGCGCGGGAACGGCTGCTCGCCGGGCTTCCCGACTCCGACCGGGTGGAGGAACGTCCCTCCCTGATCCGCAAGATCACCGCTGAGGCGTTGACCCGTTTCCCCGGCAACCAGCCGCTGGTGTGGGGTCGGCACATCCCCCGGCCACACGGCCGGTTCACCGGCAGGGAGGAGGCGCTCGCCTCCCTCCGCGTCCAGTTACGACGGCAGCCGTTGACCCGGCAGCCGGCCGTGCTGCACGGCATGCCGGCCGTCGGGAAGACCCAGCTCGCCTTCGAGTACGCCCACCGGTTCCGCGCCGACTACGACCTCGTGTGGTGCGTGCGCGCCGAGAACGTGGCGACGGCGAAGAACGACCTGGCCGAGTTGATCGGGCCCATGCAGATCCGCACCGAGGGGCTGGAGGCCGACCAGGTCGTCTCCGTGGTGCGGGAGGCGTTGCGCCGGGGGCAGCCCTTCCGCCGCTGGCTGATCATCTTCGACGCGGCGACCGATCCGACGAAGCTGTGGCGGTGGGTGCCCGACGGCCCCGGGCACGTGCTGATCACCTCCCGCAACCCCGACTGGGAGACGGTCGGCGAGCTCATCGAGGTGGGGGCCTTCAGCCGCCCCGAGAGCGTCGACTTCCTGCACCGGATCGCGAACCTGTCCACGATGGAGGCCGAACGGGTCGCGCAGGTCCTGGGTGACCACCCGCTGGCCCTGGAACTGGCGGCCGGGTGGCTCCGGCACGGCAGGCAGCAGGTGCCCGAGTTCCTGCACCTGTACGGCAAGCACTACACGAAGCTCTTCGAGGACACCCAGCTGCCCCACTACGACCGCTCGGTGGCCGCGGTGTGGAACCTCCCGCTGAACCGGCTGCGCGAGGAGCAGCCCGCCGCCGAACAACTGCTGCGGTTGGGCGCCTACTTCGCGCCGATCAGCGTGCCGCTGCGGCTGTTCAGCCCCGAGGACATGATCGGGTCCCGGCCGCGTCCGCTGGTGGTGCTGCCGGAGCCGCTGCACTCCCAGATCAGGAACCCGCTGATGCGGGCCCGCATCCTCGACGCCATCGGGCACTACGCGTTGGCCCGGATCTCCCACGGCACCGACGAGTCCAGCGGAGCGGCCATCCAGTTGCACCAGATGGTGCAGGCCGCGCAACGAGGCCGGCTCACCCCCGCGCAGGCGGAGGAGGCCAGGAACACGGTCCACGAGCTGCTCGCGGTCGCTGACCCGGGTGACCCTGGCGACCAGCGGCAGTGGTCCCGGTACGCGGAACTCGCCCAGCACGTCGACCACTCCGACGCCGTCGAGCGGGTCGACAGCCCCGAGATCCGGCGCATGGTGCTCAACGTGCTGAGCTTCTTCGCGCACCGGGGGGAGAACGCGCCGGGCATCGAGCTGGGGCAGCGGGCGATGCGGCGGTGGGAGCCGAGACTGGGGGCCGAGCACGCGGACGTGGTGGCGCTGAGCATCCACTACTCGAACCTGCTGCGGTCGGCGGGCCGGGTGGCCGAGGCCCGGGAACTGGGTGCCCGGTTCCTCGACGTGGCCAGGGCCCGCTTCGAGGAGTACCCGGAGCACGCCATCCACGCGGCGATGGGCTACGCCGCGGACCTCCGGCAGCTGGGTGACTTCCGGGGTGCCCGGGAGCTGGACGAGCAGACCCTGCGGCAGCTCACCGACGCCTTCGACCGCGACCACCACAACACCCTGCTCGCGGGGCACAACCTGGCGATCTCGCTGCGGCTGGTCGGGGAGTTCGAGGAGGCGCGCAAACGGGACGAGAAGACCCTCGCCCGGCGGCGCAAGATCCACGGCGAGAACCACCCGAGGACCCTGTTCTCGGCCAACGCGGTCGCCAACGATCTCCGGGAGTGCGGTTTCTACGCCAGGGCGTACACCACCCAGCAGCGGGTGTTCGACAACTACCGGCGGGTGCTCGGCGACCGCAACCTGGGGACGCTGCGCGCCTTCCGGGGGCTGGCGGTGTCGGCGAGGAAGGCCGGCTACTACCCGAGGGCGCTCAGCCTGTCCGCGGAGGGCGTGGAGCGCCACCGCACCCTGCTGGGGCCCAACAACCGGGAGACGATCGCCGCCATCACCAACTTCGCCAACGACCTCCGGTTGAGCCGCGACTACACGGCGGCCGTCCACCAGGCCCGGCTGGCCTACGAGAACGGCAAGAGCCAGCTCGGCCAGCAGCACCCCTACACGTTGGTGGCCGGGGTCAACCTGGCCATCATCCTGCGCGCCCTCGGCGACCTCAAGGCCGCCAGGGCCCTGAACGAGAAGACCCACGGGCTGCTGGGGACCGTGATGGGCGAGGAACACCCCTACACGCTGGCGGCCGCCACGAACCTGTCGAGCGACCTGGCCGCGGAGGGCGACCAGCCGGGCGCCGTGCTGCTGGGGGAACGCACGCTCGAGCAGTTGCGGCGAGCGAGGGGCCGGAGCCACCCCCACACCCTGGCCTGCGCGTCCAACCTGGCCATCGACCTGCTCGACGGGGGTGACCGGGGTCGGGCCAAGGATCTGGAGGCCGACACCGTGACCCGTTACCGCGACTCCCTCGGGGAACGGCATCCCGAGGTGATCGCCGCCATCGGCCGGCAGCGCGCCGACTGCGACCTGGAGCCGCCGCCGATGTGACGACGCGGGTCGTACGCCCGGGACACCCCGGGCTCCCGGCTGGTCGCTCTCGCCTAGAATCGTCGGTCAGGGTGGCGCCCCGCCGGCCGCGCCGTGCGCGCGGTCGGTGACGTGATCAACGGGCCGGGTCCGCCGAGCCGGATCGGCCCGGCCTCGAACCGTTGACCTGCCGCCCCGACGGCGTCTCGGCAGTCATTTCTGTCTAGACTCCCGCGGCGCCCGTTGCCCTGAGGCAAGCCGAGACCGCAACGCACAAGGAGATCACGTGAAGAGCACCGTCGAGCAGCTCAGCCCGACGCGGGTACGGATCAACGTCGAGGTGCCGTTCGACGAGCTCAAGCCCGACTTCGATCGTGCCTACCGCAAGCTCGCGGGTCAGGTCCGCATCCCCGGCTTCCGGCCGGGCAAGGCCCCGGCCCGGGTGCTGGAGAGCCGCATCGGTCGGGGCGTCGTTCTCGAGGAGGTCGTGAACGAGGCCATCCCGGCCAAGTACCTGGAGGCCGTGAACTCCGGCGAGGTGCGGACCCTGGGCCGTCCGGAGATCGAGGTCACCAACCTCGACGACGGCAAGGAGCTGACCTTCACCGCCGAGGTCGACGTGCGGCCGGAGATCACCGTGCCCGCGTTCGGTGAGCTCGCGGTGACCGTGGACGACGTCGAGGTCGAGGAGAGCGACATCGACTCGCAGCTCGACGAGTTGCGCGCCCGCTTCGGTACCCTCACCGGCGTCGACCGCCCGGCCCAGCAGGGTGACTTCGTCGTCATCGACCTGTCGGCCTCGGTCGACGGGCAGCCCGTCGAGGAGGCCACCACCTCCGGCCTGTCCTACGAGATCGGTTCCGGTCAGCTCGTCGAGGGCATCGACGACGCCCTGGTCGGCGCCTCGCAGGGTGAGACGAGGAACTTCACGACCAAGCTGGTCGCCGGGGAGCACGCCGGGCGGGACGCCGAGGTCAGCGTGGTCCTCCAGTCGGTCAAGCAGCGGGAGCTGCCGGAGCCCGACGACGAGTTCGCGCAGCTGGCCAGCGAGTTCGACACCATCGAGGAGCTGCGCGGCGACCTGCGGGAGCGGGTGGCCCGGGTCAAGCGGATGCAGCAGGGCATGCAGGCCAGGGACAAGGTCCTGGAGGCGCTGCTGGCCACCACGGAGGTGCCGCTGCCCGAGAAGGTCGTCGAGGCCGAGATCGACGTGCGCAAGCACGACGCGGTGCACCCGTTCGACCACGACGAGAAGCAGTTCGCCGCCTGGCTGGAGCAGCAGGGCCAGGACCTGGAGAGCTTCGAGACCCAGACCCGTGAGGAGGCGGAGAAGGCGGTGCGCACCCAGCTGCTGCTGGACACCATCGCCGACGCCGAGCAGGTCAGCGTCTCCGACGAGGAGCTCACCCAGCGCATCATCTACCAGGCGCAGCGCTTCGGCGTGAGCCCGGACGAGTACGTGCAGCGGGCCCAGCAGTCCAACCAGCTCGGCGCGATCTACGCCGACGTGCGGCGGGGCAAGGCGCTGGCCGGGGTCGTCCGGCACGCGACGGTCACCGACGAGTCCGGCAACGCGGTGGACATGGACGAGCTGTTCGGTCCGGCCGAGGGCGAGGAGAAGAAGTCCGAGGAGACGGCCACCAGCGAGCAGTGACCGCCGGCACCGAGCCGGCGCACGCTCTCGGCGAACACGGGCGGTGTTGCGGGATCAACGCCGCCCGTTTTCGTTAGGGTCGACAGCACCAGTCCCCGGACAACCAACGGCGCAACCCGGCCATTCGACGCCCCGGGCAGCCGAGGCGGGGTGTACGACTGACTACTTGTTGGAGAAGGCAGGCAGACGTGACGCACCACCAACCCAACCTGACGCCTTACATGCGGGGAGCCAACGCCGGCCTCTCGCTGAACGACTCGGTGTACGAGCGCCTGCTGCGTGAGCGGATCATCGTCCTGGGCACGCAGGTCGAGGAGAACATCGCCAACCAGATCTGCGCGCAGCTGATGTTGCTGGAGGCCGAGGACCCCGAGGCCGACATCCGCCTGTACATCAACTCGCCCGGTGGTTCGGTCTTCGCCGGCATGGCGATCTACGACACGATGGAGCTGATCCAGCCCGACGTCGCCACCGTCGCGATGGGTTTCGCGGCGTCGATGGGGCAGTTCCTGCTGTCCGCCGGCGCCCGGGGCAAGCGGTACGCGTTGCCGCACGCCCGGGTGATGATGCACCAGCCGTCCGCCGGCGTCGGGGGCACCGCCTCCGACATCGCCATCCAGGCCGAGGTCTGGAAGAAGGACAAGGACGAGATGGCGCAGCTCATCGCCGACCACACGGGGCAGCCGCTGGAGCGGATCGTGGCCGACTCGGACCGGGACCGCTGGTTCACCGCGCAGGAGGCCAAGGAGTACGGCTTCGTCGACCACGTGGTCAGCCGCGCCACCGAGATGAGCCCGGGAAGCTCGGGCAGCGGGCGCTGAGCCCGACCAACCACCGACACCCAGCGCTCCCAGGCTGATCACAAGGAGTGACACCCGTGCGTGAACTGCACCAACCCACGTCCCGTTACGTGCTGCCGTCGTTCACCGAGCAGACCAGCTACGGCGTGCGGGAGATGACCCCGTACAACAAGCTGTTCGAGGAGCGCATCCTGTTCCTCGGCTCACAGGTCGACGACATCGCGGCGAACGACCTGATGGCCCAGCTGCTGGTCCTGGAGGGCAACGACCCGGACCGGGACATCACGATGTACATCAACTCGCCCGGCGGGTCGTTCACCTCGCTGATGGCGATCTACGACACGATGCAGTACGTCCGTCCGGACATCCAGACGACCTGCCTCGGCCAGGCCTCCTCGGCCGCGGCCGTGCTGCTGGCGGCGGGTACCCCCGGCAAGCGGCTCGCCCTGCCCAACGCCCGGGTGCTCATCCACCAGCCGGCGATGGAGGGCGCGTACGGCCAGGTCTCCGACCTGGAGATCCAGGCCAACGAGATCCAGCGGGTTCGCGCCCTGATGGAGGAGACGCTGGCCCGGCACACCAACCGGAGCGCCGAGCAGGTCCGAGAGGACGTCGAGCGCGACAAGATCCTCACCGCGCAGGAGGCCCTCGAGTACGGCATCGTGGACGAGGTGCTGCCCTACCGGAAGTTGTCCCGGAGCTGATCCGACACGCCGAGTGCGCCGGGGTGCCGGCGCGCTCGGCGCACACCGGGCAGGGTTGTGCTCCCGTTGTACGGGTTCGGAAAGGTACCGTCGGGAACGTAGACAGCCAGGCGCACCCCAGGGGGGCGCCGGAGGGGACAGAGGTCAGCGGCCATGGCGCGTATTGGTGACGGCGGCGACCTGCTCAAGTGTTCATTCTGCGGGAAGAGCCAGAAGCAGGTGAAAAAACTCATCGCCGGACCTGGCGTTTACATCTGCGATGAGTGCATCGACCTCTGCAACGAGATCATCGAGGAGGAACTCGCCGAGGCGGGTGACGTCAAGCTCGACGAGCTGCCCAAGCCGGCGGAGATCCACGAGTTCCTCGACCAGTACGTCATCGGTCAGGACGACGCGAAGCGCACCCTGTCGGTGGCGGTGTACAACCACTACAAGCGCATCCAGGCCGGTGACCGGGGCCGGGACGGCCACGACAACGTCGAACTGGCCAAGTCGAACATCCTGTTGCTCGGCCCGACCGGGTGTGGCAAGACCTACCTGGCCCAGACGCTGGCCAAGATGCTCAACGTGCCCTTCGCCATCGCCGACGCCACGGCGCTCACCGAGGCCGGGTACGTGGGCGAGGACGTCGAGAACATCCTGTTGAAGCTCATCCAGGCCGCCGACTACGACGTCAAGCGCGCCGAGACGGGCATCATCTACATCGACGAGGTCGACAAGATCGCCAGGAAGAGCGAGAACCCGTCGATCACGCGGGACGTCTCCGGCGAGGGCGTGCAGCAGGCCCTGTTGAAGATCCTGGAGGGCACCACCGCCAGCGTCCCCCCGCAGGGAGGCCGCAAGCACCCGCACCAGGAGTTCATCCAGATCGACACGACGAACGTGCTGTTCATCGTCGCCGGCGCGTTCGCCGGGCTGGACAAGATCATCCAGGACAGGGTGGGCAAGCGCGGTCTGGGTTTCGGGGCCGAGGTGCGGTCGAAGGTCGAGATCGACAAGACCGACTTCTTCCGGGACGTCCTCCCCGAGGACCTCATCAAGTTCGGTCTGATCCCCGAGTTCATCGGCCGGCTGCCGTTGGTGGCGAGCGTGACGAACCTCGACAAGGAGTCGCTGGTCCAGATCCTCACCGAACCGCGGAACTCCCTGGTGAAGCAGTACAACAAGCTGTTCGACATGGACGGCGTGGAGCTGGAGTTCACCCATACCGCGATGGAGGCCATCGCCGACCAGGCGATCCTGCGCGGAACGGGGGCCCGGGGGCTGCGGGCGATCATGGAGGAGGTCCTCCAACCCGTGATGTACGACATCCCCAGCCGCAGTGACGTCGCGAAGGTCGTCATCACCGAGCAGACCGTCCGGGAGAACGTGAACCCGACGATCGTGGCGCGGCAGCCCTCCCGTCGGGAGCGCCGGGAGAAGAGCGCGTGACCCTCGGTTGAGGGAATTCCGCGCGGTGAGGAGCGCGGTGGCGGCACCGGCACTATCGTCACGGTGTGGTCGGGAGCGTGACCGCCGCGGGCGCCGTGGGAGGGGCCGGAGGCCCCTTCCACCGGGCCGGACCGGTGCCGGGGCGGCAGGTGGCGGACACGCGCTACCTCAGCGCGGAGGTTGGTCCGCATGGAGTTGGAGATCGACCCGCTCGACGGGCTGGTCGACCGCTGCCCGGCGGTGCGGGTACGGGCCAACCCCCACGTCGGAGTGAAGCTCGAGGTGAGCGTCACCGACGCGGCGGGGCATGACTGGGGCTCCCTGAACACCTTCGGCGCGGACGTGTCCGGACTCGTGGACACCGCCAGGGACGAACCTCTCGTCGGGACCTACGAGGGGGTCGACCCGACGGGCCCGTGGTGGTCCATGTCCTTCACGAACCGGGGCACCGCCCCGACCGACTTCGTCTCCAGCGCCGACTGGCTCGACTACCGGGTCGTCGCGCAGGCGGGGCGCGTCACGGAGACCCGGTGGATCCGACGGCGGTGGGCCGCCGACGGGGTGGAGCGGCGCGAACTCAACGACAACGGGGTTCGGCTGACCGTCTTCACCCCTGCCGGCGACGAGCCTGCTCCCGGGGTGCTCGTGGTGCCGGGGTTCGCGGGAGAGGCGGCGATCCAGCCCCGGGCCGCCCTGCTCGCCTCGCACGGGTACGTCGCGGCCGTCGTCGACTACCTGCCCAACGGCCCGGGCCCGCCGCACCTGGTGGAGATCCCGGTGGAGGTGGTCACCACCGGGCTGTCCGTCCTCGCCAGGCAGCCCCGGGTGGCGGCGGACAGGGTGGGGGTGTACGCGTCGTCGGTGGGCACCGAGGGCGCGTTCGCGGCCCTCGCGCTCACCGACCACGAACCGGTGCGCTGCGTGGTGGCCATCTCCCCGAGCAGCGTCATCTGGCAGGCCTCCTCCGGTGAGGGGCCGTCGATCCGAACGTCCTCCTGGTCCCACCGGGGGGAGCCGCTGCCCTGGGTGCGGGTGCACGCCAACCGGCTGCTGCCCGAGATGTTGGCGCACGCGATCCGGGACAGGGTGACCCGCTACCCCCGTCCGTCCGCCCTGCACCTGCGGTCCTCCTACGCGGCGGGGCTGCGGGACTACACCGCCGTGTCCGCCGCCCGGATACCGGTGGAGCGGGTGCGGTGCCCGCTGCTGCTGATCAGCGGGGAGGACGACCAGCTGTGGCCCGCGCCCGACATGGCGGCCACCATCCTGCACCGGCGGGACGCCCACGGCGTCGGGGAGGAGGACGAGAACATCGTGTTCCCCGACGCCGGTCACTTCCTCCGGCCCCCGTTGGTCCCCACCACGGCCGCGTGGAACGAGAACCTGGTGTCGGGCGGGTCGGCGGCCGGCACGGCCTCGGCGGACCGGGCGGGCTGGGAGGCGAGCCTGCGCTTCCTCCGACGCCACCTCGGGGCCTGAGCCGGCCGCCGCTCTTTCGGGTGATGGCCCGCGTGGGTCGGGCGTGTGCGCGGGACCGGGCGCCGGTGCTCGGGGTATCACCGACGGGGTGCCGCGAGGGCGGTCAGGTGATGACCGAGGGGAGTCCCGGGGATGTCCGATCGTCATGTCCTGTTGGTGCACGGCTGGCAGAGCCCCACCCGGGGCCACTGGCAGCTCTGGTTGTCCGCCGAGTTGCGCCATCTCGGCTGGCAGGTCCACTTCCCCCGGTTCCCGTCGCCGGGAACCCCCGTGCTGCGGTCCTGGCTACCGGTGCTCCGCGACCGGTTGGCCTCGGTACCCCGGGGTGACGAGCTCGTCGTGCTGGCCCACTGCGTCGGCGCGACGCTGTGGTTGCACCACGCGGCGACGCTGGGCGGGCGGGACCGGCGGGTGGACCGGGTCCTGTTGGCCGGTCTCCCCGGCCGAGGGTGGAACCACCCCGACCTCGTCGGCCTCCGGCCGCCGCCCCCGCACAGCTGGAGCCTGCGACGCGCCGCCGGGATCACGCGGATGGTGTGCGGTTCGGACGACCCGATCGCGCCGGTCCGCGAGTCGGAGGAGTGGGCGCGGGCGCTGCGCATCGGGCTTGACGTGGTGCCGGACGCGGGGCACCTGGACGCCGAGTCCGGGTACGGGCCGTGGCCCGGTGCGTTGGAGTGGGCGCTGGACCCGAGGGCGGAGTCCGTGGCGGCGGCCGGGAACCCGGGTCCTCCCGCCGACCTGGGGGCCCTGCACCACCGGGACGTCCTCGACGCCCGCCGTTGAGGGGCGGCGGGGCGGCGGCGGGGTGGTCGGTGTCCGAGCACCCCGCCGGTTCGCGCCGGCGGGTCAGCCGAGGTGCCGGCCGAGGAAGCGGACCATCGCCGGCAGCGACCCGTTGAAGTACTCGAGGCTGTGGCCGCCAGGGGAGAGCGAGCTGATCTCCGGTTTGGCGGCGGCGGTGAACAGCCGGGCCCCCTCGATGAACTGGTCCTCGGTGCCGCACCAGATCCCGTTGGGGACGGTGCCGAGCTTGTCGATGTGCCGCAGCGGGTCCATCGACGCCCAGTCCGCCTCGTCGTGGAAGGCGTTGCGCAGCTTCATCTCCTCCCAGGTGGTGATGAGGGCGGGGGCGAGGGTCGCGCAGGCCCGGACAGGTCGGCGGCGCTCGTTGCGCCGCCGGGCGTAGAGCAGGGCACCGAAGCCACCCATCGACACCCCGGCCACCGCCGCCGGCTGGCCGCTGGGGCCGCCGAGCCCCCGCCGGGCCAGCCACCGGGGGACCTCCTCCAGGAGCATTCCCATCGGGTCGTCTCCCCGCTCGTGCTCGTGCCAGTAGCTGTTGCCACCGTCGACCAGGGCGAAGGCGTAGGGCGGGACCGCGCCGGCCGCGATGGCGTCGCCGAGCGCCTGGGGCAGCGTGGTGAACCCGGGGTGGCGGGCGTTGCCGTTCCTGCCGTGGAGCACCAGGCACACCGGCGTCGACCTGGGCAGCTCGCCGGCGGGTCGGACCGTCAGGAGCTCGACCGTCCTCCCCCGGAAGTAGGAGTGCACCTCGTCGATGACCGTCTCCGGCGGGCCGGCCTGCCGCCAGTCCGTGCCGGGTGCCGGCGCGGGGGCCGTCGGCATCGTGTCCAGGGGCGGCATCGGGTCCAACCCGGAGGGGATGCCGACCTGGTTGCGGGAGCTGGCCTGGGAGATTCCCTGCGTGAAGGAGAACAGCATCGCGGCGAGGCTGCCACCGAGGGCACCGCCCGCCGCGAGGACCGTTCGCCTGTCCATGGAGCGGGACTGTCGGATGAGTCGGTGCTTCCCCATGTGGCGACCTCCGTCCGTGGCACGCGCCACCTGAGCGAGGTAACGATCAGGTCGCGTGCTGATCACATGTAGCTACGTGATCGTGTTCCGGGAGAAATCCTGCCCGATTCACGGTGCGGGAGGTCTGTGATGATCGCTACTGAGCGCTCACTCGGACGGGGGTACCGCCGTCGTGCCGGTCAGGCGGTGCGCGGCGCTGTAGACGTTCATGGACGGCCCCCGGAGGAAGCCCACCAGGGTCATGCCCTGTTCGGTGGCGAGATCGACGGCCAGTGAGGACGGTGCGGACACCGCGGCCAACACCGGCACGCCCGCCATCGCCGCCTTCTGCACCAGTTCGAACGAGGCCCGACCCGAGACCATCAGGACCTGGCCCCGGGCGGGCACCCGTCCCTCCAGCAACGCCCAGCCGAGCACCTTGTCCACCGCGTTGTGCCGTCCCACGTCCTCCCGGCACACCACCAGCGTGCCGTCGGAGGTGAACAGCCCGGCGGCGTGCAGACCACCCGTGGAGTCGAAGACGCGTTGGGCGGCCCGCAGCGTGTCCGGCAGTGAGGTCAGCACGGACACGTCGACGCGCACCTCGTCGCCCTCCGGGCCGAACCGGGTGCGCAGCCGGATGGCGTCCAGCGCGGCCTTGCCGCACACCCCGCAGGAGGAGGTCGTGTAGAAGTTCCGCTCCACGCCGTGGTCGGGTGCCGGGACGCCCTCGGCCAGGGTGAGGTCCAGGACGTTGTAGGTGTTGCGACCGTCGGGGCCGGCCGCGTCGCAGTACCGGGCGCTCGCCACGTCCTCCCGGGACCCGATCACCCCCTCGGTGAGCAGGAAACCGTGCGCCAGCTCGACGTCGTGCCCCGGCGTCCGCATCGTCACCGCGAGGGCCCCGCCGCCGACCCGCAGCTCCAGGGGCTCCTCGGCGGCCAGGGCGTCCGGGCGCCGCCGGGCACCCGCCGGCGACACCTTCAGCACCGGCCTGCGCACGGTCACTCGCCCCATGTCCGCTCCTCCGTCGCTCGACGATCCTCCACGGCACACCAGTCTGGCCCACGGAGCGGATCAGACGCCGCCTTCGTGCCCGCGACCAGCGAGTCACGGCGCGCGCCCGGCGGCTCGGCGGCGACCACGGATCACACCTCGCCCGCCGACACGGGTTCGAGCCGGATGACGACCGACTTCGAGGCGGGGGTGCCGGAGACCTCGGCGACCGAGTCGAGCGGCACCAGGGCGTTGGTCTCGGGGTAGTAGGCGGCGGCGCAGCCGGCGGCGGTGGGGTACGGCACGACCCGGAACCCGGGGGCGCGCCGTTCGACCAGCTCGTCCCCGGTGCGCCACTCACCCACCAGATCCACCAGCTGGCCGTCGGCGACGCCGAGGGCGGCGCAGTCGTCGGGGTGCACGAGAACCACCCGCCGACCGCCGCGGACACCCCGGTAGCGGTCGTCGAGCCCGTAGATCGTGGTGTTGTACTGGTCGTGGCTGCGCAGCGTCTGCAACAGCAGCCGGCCCGGGGGCACCCGGAGGACGTCGAGCTGGTTGGTGGTGAACCGGGCGCGCCCGCTGGCCGTCGGGAAGGACCGGCTGCCCCTCGGCGGGTGGGGCAGGACGAAACCGTCCGGCCGCCGCACCTTGTCGTTGTAGTCCTCGCACCCCGGCACCACGCGCCCGATCCGGTCCCGCACCAGGTCGTAGTCCTCGGCCAGCGACTCCCACGGGACAGGGTGGTCCGGCCCGAGGACCGCGCGGGCGAGGCCGCAGACGATCGCGACCTCCGAACGCAGGTGCGCGCTGGCCGGGGCGAGCCGTCCCCGGGAGGCGTGCACGCAGGACATGGAGTCCTCCACGGTCACGAACTGGTCGACGCCGTTCCGGACGTCCCGTTCGGTCCTGCCCAAGGTCGGCAGGATGAGCGCGCGCCGGCCCGTCACCACGTGCGAACGGTTCAGCTTGGTCGAGACCTGGACGGTGAGCGCGCAGGATCGCAACGCCCTCGCGGTGACCTCGGTGTCCGGAGCGGCGGCGGCGAAGTTCCCGCCCAGGGCGACGAAGACCCCGATCCGACCTTCGCGCATCGCGCGGATCGCCTCCACCGTGTCCAGACCGGGCGACCGGGGCATGGGCAACCCGAACTCGCGCTCCAGGGCGTCCAGGAACGCGGCGGGCGGTTTCTCCCAGATACCCATCGTCCGGTCGCCCTGGACGTTCGAGTGGCCGCGAACCGGGCAGAGACCCGCACCCGGACGACCGATCATGCCCCGCAGGAGCATGAGGTTGACCAGTTCGCGGATGGTGGCCACCGACTGGCGGTGCTGGGTCAGGCCCATCGCCCAGCACGCGACGGTCCGGCGCGAGGTCGCCAGGAGCTCGGCGACGCGTTCGATCTGCTCGCGGGGAAGTCCGGTGGCGGCGAGGACGGCAGGCCAGTCCAGGTCCCGGACGTGCGCCGCGTACTCCTCGTACCCCTCGGTGTGGTCGGCGACGAAGTCCCGGTCGACCACGGACCCGGGTTCGGCCCGCTCCCGCTCCACCAGCAGGTGCCCCAACGCGCGGAACAGCGCGAGATCCCCGCCGATCCGGATCTGGCAGAACTCGTCGGCCAGCCCGACCCCCCGCCCCAGCACGCCCCGGAGGTTCTGGGGGTTCCGGAAGCGGAGGAGGCCCGCCTCCGGCAGCGGGTTGACCGCGACGATCCGGGCGCCCCCGGCCTTCGCCCGTTCCAGGGCCGACAGCATCCTCGGGTGGTTCGTGCCGGGGTTCTGCCCGACGACCAGGACCAGGTCGGCTTGGTGGATGTCGTCCAGGCTCACCGAGCCCTTGCCGACGCCGATGGTCTCGGTCAGGGCCGAGCCCGAGGACTCGTGGCACATGTTGGAGCAGTCGGGCAGGTTGTTGGTGCCCAGGCCGCGGACGAGGAGTTGGTACAGGAACGCGGCCTCGTTGCTGGTCCGGCCCGAGGTGTAGAAGACGGCGGAGTCCGGGTCGGGCTGGGCGGCGAGTTCCTCGGCGACCATCGCGAAGGCCTCGTCCCACCCGATGGGTTCGTAGTGGTCGGCGCCCTCCCTGAGCACCATCGGTTCGGTGAGCCGTCCCTGCTGGCCCAACCAGTAGTCCGTGCGGGAGGCCAGGTCCGCCACCGAGTGGCTGGCGAAGAACTCCCGGGTCACCCGGCGGCGGGTGGCCTCCTCGGCGACGGCCTTGGCCCCGTTCTCGCAGAACTCGGCCGTGTGCCTGCCGTCTCCGGGCTCGGGCCAGGCGCAGCCGGGGCAGTCGAAGCCGTCCCGCTGGTTGACCAGGCGCAGCGTGTGGAGGGTGCGGCCTGGCCCCATCTGTTCCAGGCCGCGTCGCAACGAGGTGAGCACGCCCGGCATGCCGGCGGCCCACTCCTTCGGGGGGCTCACCTCGGTGGTGGTCTCGTCGATGTCCTCGTCCGGTCCCCGGTGGGTCATCTCCCTATCGTGGGTTACCCGGTGGCGGGGGACCAGGGTTCGGGGGATACGGAGTGCCCGGCAGGTGGTTCGGGGATGCCACTGTCGAGGTCGGGCATCGCCCGTTCGCCGGCTCCGCCGCCACCAAGTCGTGGCCGGCTGCGTCGTGGCCCGTTGTCGTGGCGGACGCCCGGGGTTCCTCGCCGATCAGGTCGCCGCCCCGTCGCGCGGGAAGCAGTCCGTCGCTGCCGCTGGCCCAGGGATCCCAGTTCGTCCGCGCCCAGCCCGCTGCCGAGCAGTGGAGAAGCCGCCGTGGCGGAGTCACTACCCCGGGAGCGGATGGTCCCCGTTCCCCCGGGGAGGGGTGAACGGGGACGGTGTCGCCCGCCTAGTCCCGGAACTCGAAGTAATCCAGCACGATCATCAGCAGCGGTGTCAGCCGGCCCACGAGCTCCCGTCCGCCTTCGGTGAGCTGGTGCCGCCGAATCACGGGCGCCCCGGGGGCGGGGCTGGCACGGACCACGCCCCGCAGCAGCAGGTGACGGCACTGGAGGTGCCTGCGGACCGTCTCCCACGCCGGGTGCGACAGACCCACCTGGTGGCGGACCGCGCTGGCCGTGGTGGCGCCGTCGGCGACGACTTCGAGCACGGCCGCGCCCGACACGGTCAGGTCGTGCACCCGGCAGGCGGTGGCGGTGAGCACCGCGACCGGGGCCGACGGGTCGAGGTGTCCCGCGCGTAGCGCGTGGGTGAGCCGGGTGGCGGGGGCGTAGGGGTTCACCACGGTCCCGCCTCCTCGTGGCGGGGGAGCCAGCAGGCCAGGCAGAACTCCACGCCGGGGGTGAGCAGGCTGACCAGTTCGGTGTCGGCCGCCGGGGTCCAGATGCCGCAGGCGGTCCGCACGTCCAGGTCGGTGCGGTCCCGGGTGAGGTGGGCGGCGGTGTGTCCGGGGACGACGAGGGCGGCGAACAGGTCCGGTTTCATGATCTCGGCGCAGTGCGCGCAGGGTTGGTAGGGGATCTCGGGTGGGCGTTCGTCGTGGCCCACGACGACCGGGTGTCCGCAGAGGGTGTGGATGGTGGTGCCGATGAGGTGCTCGCCGTAGCCGCCGAGCACCAGGTGTCGCCACCACAGCCAGCCGGCGGGTGGTTTCGCGTCGATGCGCCAGAAGGCGGGCGGCTGCCCGGCGGTGACGCGGTCATGTTCAGGCATGTGGGACCGTCCCCGACAGTCGGTCGACAGGGTTCAGGCGGCCAGGGCGGCCACGATGGCCACGGTGGTGGCGGTACTCAGCAGGATCACGGCGGTCACGTGGGCCATGGCGGCGAAGCGCCGCCGGCGCAGGCGCCGCCGCTGGGCCTGGAAGGCGCGCATCGCCGGGAGGTCGCGTGTGCGGGCGGTGTCGGCGAGGTCCCCGCCGTGGCCGGTCACCGGGTGGCTCGGGTGGTGAGGGTGCGGAAGGTTCCGGTCTCGGGGTCGTACTCGACGACCCGGTGGCCGCGTGGTTCCGGGGGTAGTCCGCGTTCCGCGAGCCACGCCGCCCCCCGCAGCAACAGGGCTACACCCATCCCCGATCCGACCAACCAGCACAACGCCCACATGGCAAGCCCCTCCAAGATGACCTGAAGTACTCGGTAAGTTACGCGGTGAAGCTTAGCTGTGAAGATTCACGAGATGCCATGACCCAAACGGGGCAACTCCGAGGCGGCATCGCGGCGGGTGACAGACTTCGTGCGACCGCTGGCGAGGAGGATGCGTGCCGCGAAACAATCCGACGGTGAGCAAGCGGCAGCTTGGTGCCGCACTCAGGCGGCTCCGGCAAGCCGCCAACCTGACGGGCGACGAGGTAGCCCGCCGGCTCGAGTGGTCCGGACCGAAGATCAGCAACATCGAGACCGCTCGCGTCACCACCCACCCCAACGACGTGCGCCTACTGCTTGACCTGTACGGCGTACGCAGCGAAGACGAGCGCGCCCTGCTGCTGGAGCTCTGCCGGGGATCGCGGATGCCCGGTTGGTGGCAGCGCTACGGGAACAAGGCCCTGCAAAACTGGGCCAACCAACATATCGGGCTTGAAGATGCGGCAACGAGCATCCGGTACTTCGGTGTGGATCTCGTTGATGGGCCGCTCCAAATCTCGGACTATGCAAGGTCGGTGATCAGCGCAGGTTCACCCGGTCACAGTGGCCAGGACATCGACAAGTCCGTTCAGCTTAGAGCGGAACGCCGCGAGCACTTCCTGGCCAACGGTTCGCCTCTGTGGGGTGTTCTTGATGAGGCTGTCATCCGTCGCACAGTGGGCGGGCCGGCAGTCATGCGCCAACAGATTGACTTCCTTGTGGAGGCGTGCGGGTTGCCGCATGTCACGCTTCAGGTCCTGCCCTTCGCTGCTGGTGCCCACGCTGCGATGGGAACCGCCTTTCGGATTCAAACCTTCGACGACGGGTCTTCGATCGTTTATGTGGAAAACCTCACGAGCGCTCAATATCTCGAGCGCGCCAGCGACATCAAAAAGTACTCTGTGGCGTTCGACTTCCTGCGCGCTGTAGCATTGAGTCCCGACGAATCTGTAACTCTGATGAAGAAGGTGGCAAAGGGGCTGTGAAGAACTTTCAGTGGTACAAGAGCAGCTACAGTGGAGGGTCTGCTAACTGTGTTGAAGTCGGAGTTGCCACCGATCTCGCGGCCGTCCGTGACACCAAGAATCGTGACGGTGGGACGCTGGTCGTCGACCGTGACACATTCGCGGCGTTTCTTGCTGCGGTGAAGTCCAACCGCCTGTAGCCAGCACCCCGGCGAGCCCCCGACCAATGCCGCGCATGGTCGGGGGTCGTTCTTTGTCAGCTCACGCGAACCACGCGATATCGCCGAAAAGCACTTCGCGCCCCTCCTCCTCGTACTCCCGTGTCTCCCGTTCGATGCGTGCCGCCTGCTCGTCTCGGCTTCCTTCCCACGGGGTGAACGTGCCTCCCTTTAGGCTTCCGGGTGTGATCCTGCCTTCGCGCACGAGTCCGGCCGCTATCCGACCTGCCCTGCTGATCTGCTGATCCCAGGGAACCCCACCCACGTCGACCAGTATGCCGATTATCGCGGTCATCGAAAGGTAGTCGATTTCGGCGAGATCGCACACGGATTCGCGGACCTCGTGGTCAATGTCCATCTGGTTTGTTCCTTACTGTGGCGTGTACTTTGGAGAAATTTCGGTGCACTTCCGTGGTGCCTGGCGTGGCTCGTGCTTCGTTGTTTTCGTACTTCCCCGCAAGCTAACAGTGTTTCGTCGGGGTGCTCCATCATGCTGCCGCCATGTTTGTGGCGTTTAATTTCCTGTGCGGGGTAACATGGAGTCCAGGTGAATCCGTAAGTCTGGTGAAGAAGGCGTCACGGGAGCTGTGAAGGCCGGCCGCCTGTAGCTGGTGCCGCTGTTGGCGAGCCCCCGGCCAGCACTACGCCTGGTCGAGGGGCTCGTTCCCCCTCAGCTCATGCGAACCATGCGATATCACCCAAATCAACGTCCCGGCCGGTCTCCTCGTACTCCCGCGTCTCACGTTCGATTCGGGACGCCATCTCCTCACGACTTCCCTCCCATGCCTGAAAAACACCCCTGCGCAATTCCCCTGGGGTGATCTTTCCTTCTCGTACAAGTTGAGCAGCTATCTCACCGGCCCGGCTAATCTGCCGGTCGGCGCTCACGCCGCCCACGTTGACCAGCGCCCCGATAATATCGGACATCATTACATAGTCGATCTCCACCAGGTCGCACACTGACTCGCGAACCTCTTGATCAATGCTCATATGTAGTCCTTCCTGGGAACGTGCACCTTAAATGCTCTTTTATGCTTGTCTCGAACGTCGAGGGTGGGGGCATTTTTCGTTGTTGCTGATTTAAACCTCAGTCCGACTGAGGTTCCATCTGGTGTTATCATCATAATGCCGTCATAACGCGGATCATTGACTCTTTGGCCACCCTGAGACAGTGCTTCGAAGATGTCGCGAATTTCGCGGGAGGTGTCTACTTCCCGTACCGAAATCTTCTTTCCTCGCGGCGATCGCCTGCCGATTCCCTCGCCCTTGTCCCTCGCGTACTCGCTCGCGGTCTTCCCTCGCCACGTCCCCACGGTGGGTGGCGCGGCCGGTGGCCCGGCAGCCGTAGGAGCGGGCGGGGGAGGTGCTGTCCCCGGGCCGCCGTTTCCGGCGATGCCGTCGAGGTAGCGGCGGATCAGGTCGGCGGACCGTCCGAACGCCGCGTACGCCTGCTTCAACGGCTCCGTCGCGTCGGCGGCCGACTTCACCACCCACACCACGTCGTGGTTCGCCGAAGCTAGGAGGAGTTGGGCGGAGAGCTGACACCCGCGTTCCGCTTTGTCGAGTGCCACCACCAGGCCGCGCTGAGCCTCCTCGATCTCCACCAGGGCCGCCCGTGCCTGAGCCACGACGTCGGCGACGGACACCAGCCACCCTTCTCACACCCCCGTTGCACACCGTGACGAACGGTAGCAACGGGTAACTGTTGGGTGTGGGGAGAATGGCCACTTCCGCGTGGAAGGGCGCCGTGCCAGAGTCAGCACGAGGTCAGCACGGGGGCGATCACCCGCACCAACTCGCGAGAACGGGCCGGAGCGTGAACCCGACCTCACGCCCCTGATCAGGTTGTGTGGCAGGGCGTCACCCGCGTCGACGTGGGACCTCGAGATTCCGCCGCCGAGTTCCGCGAGAACCTTGCGCTGTGCCGGCCGCCGGCGGCTCGGGCCAGGCGCAGCGGGGGCAGTCGAACCCGTTTCCGCTGACTGAGCGGTCGCGGTGTTTGGGTGGCGCGGCCTGGTCCTACCCGCCCCGCCGCCCCGCACGAAGTGGGCACGCTGGGGATTTCGGCGAACTCCCTTCAGTCCCTGACCTCGGTGGTGGTCCCGTCGATGTCCTCATCCGGTCGCCGGTACGTCACCCCGGACGTGGGCGGGGGACCAGACGTGGGGGCCGGGTGCTCAGCAGGTGCTCCCTGGGAGTTCGCTGTCGAGGTCGAACATCGCCTGTTCGTCGACCCCGCCGAGGCCCGCCACGACCTGGTCCGCGCTGGTGGCGGGCGCCAGCAGCCCCTCGTCGATCAGGTCGCAGTCCATCCCGTAGACCAGCCCGTCGCTGCCACCCGCCCACAGCCCCCAGCTCGACTCCAACCACTCCTCCCCCGAGTAGTAGAGGAACTCGTCCGTCTGCCGCTGGAACACCACGGCCGGATGGGACTCGAACAGGTACCCCGCCAGGTAGCTGACCTCCACCACGAGGACGCCCTCCTCCTCGGCGGTGACCGAGACACGACCGTCCATCCGGGGCGGTTCGTCGGCGAGCGTGTGCTCCGGCGAGATCATGGTGACGAAGGCGTCCAGGCCCAGCCTCCTGATGTGCTCCTCGGTGTCGGCCCTGGCGTCCGGCCCCAGCAGGTCGAGCAGCGGATCGGCCGAGTGCTCCTCGATGGCCTCCGGATCGAGCCTCGTCGCCTCGACGGCACGCAACGCGAGGTCGACGGCTTCCGCCACCTGGTCGCGGCTGTGCCCCTCGACCGGCGTCGTGACCGTCCTGTCGATGCCGTCGATGCCCTCCTCCCACCCGGCGGCGACGGTGTCCGTGAACGCGAGGGCACCGGTCTCCCCACCGTCCCCGGTCCGATCCCCGTGCCCGGCGGTCGGCTCCGGGGGGAGGGTGGCAGGGGTGCTCGCGCTCACCGGGAGCGCGGTTGGAGCCTCGTCGACCAGGCCGGTCTGGCGTACGACGATGACGGCGCCGGCCACGAGGACGAGCGCGCCGGCGGCGAGGAGCACCCGCCGGAGTGGCGTGGAACCGGCGCCGCGCCGTTCGTCCCGAGCGGTGTTCGCTGGTGAGGGCGTGGTGCCGAGCGGGTCGGGGGAGGGTGTCGAGCCGGGGCTGTCGTCACCGGGATGAGCCTGGTTCGTCAGGTGCGGCATGGTCGGGTCGCCGTTCCTCGGAGGTGCGGGTTCGGGGGTGCGGGGCGGAGCGCTGAGCCGCCGGAACGGATCGGGTCAGGCGGGTTCGAGGACCTCCGCCACGCAGGACCCCTCGTCGGAACCTGGGCCGATGACCCCGGTGGCGACGTCGCAGTCGACGGCCCGGTGCCCCACCTCCCCGCCGAACTCCACCCACAGACCGCGCGCGCCGGTCTCCCACCCGTCGCCGATCGCGTACGAGTAGGCCTCGACCCACCGTTCGTAGACGACGCCGTCCGAAGAGGTCGACCCCTCCGGGTCGAAGGGGTAGGCGGTCGTGTAGTTCAACTCGACCAGCAGCGAGCTGTCCGGGTGCAGGGACACCTCGAGTGAACCGTTCATCCGGGGCTCGGCGGCCAGCGTCCGGCCCGAGGCCAGCATGGTGATGTAGCCGCTGGGCCCATAGGCGTCGATCTCCGAGCTGACCGCGTCCCGTGAGTAGGGGGCGAGCAGGCCCAGCAGTTCGTCCGGGTCGTGCCGGAGGAGCGCGGCGTCGGAGAGCCGGGAGGCCCGCACCGCGGACAGGGCCGCCGAGGTCGCCTCGCGCACCTCCTCCACGGTGTAACCGGCGAAGGCCGTGGGCGTGGGAACGCTGATGCCCTCGGTTCCCGTCCGCCAGTGCTCGGCGGAGGTCCCGGCGAAGGGATCGGCCGCCCGAGCCTGGTTCACCCGTTCGTCTCGGATCAGGAGGAAGACGACGAGGGAGAGGACGACCGCGACCACGGTCCCGGCCAGCACCCACGGCACCAGGACACCGGCCCGCCGGGACGCCGCCGGCGGTGGCCACGCGGCCGGGGTGCCGGAGGGTCCGAACGCGAAACCGGTGGGAGCACTCGGTGGGGGCGCGGCCGGGCCCCATCCGGCGTGCGGAGGCCCGGAAGCGGACCAGCCCTGGTGGGTGCCTGGCGCGGCGGCGGAAGGCTGGGGTAATGGGTGGGAGGTTCGCGCGTCGTCGTGCGCGCCCCGTCCGGCAGGCTCTTCCTGGAACCCGTCCCCGCGACCGGCGGGGAGGGGTGGCGGTGGGACGGGGGCGCTCCCAGCCGCTTCGCTGGTCGCCGCGTCTCGCTCGAAAGGGTGGTCTTGCACGGAGCCCCTCGTCTTCTCCAGTTGTCGTGCCGAAAACTAGCGTTTGTCACCGATGATCTCGAATCGACCCCGTCGGCGGGGGTCGTTCGGGAGAGCGATCTTCGCTGGATGGGTGACGTCACCAGCACCCGTCGTCACCCGAGCGGCCCAGCGACGGCCCCGTGAACCGGGTTGCCCGCCGTTCGTAGACTTTCCCCGTGACCGAGACCCATTCATCGCCCGGCCCTGCCCAGTTTCCCGTCGGCCTCGCGCCCAAGTGGGAGCCGGTAGCGGTAGAGGCCGCGCTGTACCAGGAATGGGTCGAGCGCGGTGACTTCACCGCCGACGCCAGCAGCGACCGGCCGCCGTTCTCCATCGTGATCCCGCCGCCCAACGTCACCGGGGTGCTGCACATGGGGCACGCGCTGGACCACACCCTGATGGACACCCTCACCCGGCGCCGCCGGATGCAGGGTTACGAGGCGCTGTGGTTGCCGGGCATGGACCACGCAGGGATCGCGACCCAGACCGTCGTCGAGCGGGAGCTCGCCAGCGAGGGGAAGTCGCGCCACGATCTCGGGCGTGAGGAGTTCGTCCGCCGGGTCTGGCAGTGGAAGGCCCAGTCCGGCGGTCAGATCAGCCAGCAGATGCGGCGGCTCGGCGACGGCGTCGACTGGAGCCGTGAGCGCTTCACGATGGACGAGGGTCTGTCGCGCGCCGTGCAGACGATCTTCAAGCGGTTGTACGACGACGACCTGATCTACCGGGCGGAACGCATCATCAACTGGTGCCCCCGGTGCCAGACGGCGCTGTCGGACATCGAGGTCGAGCACAGCGAGGACGAGGGCGAGCTCGTCTCGATCCGCTACGGCGAGGGTGACTCGTCGATCGTGGTCGCGACCACCCGTGCCGAGACGATGCTCGGCGACACGGCCGTGGCGGTGCACCCGGAGGACGAGCGCTACCGGCACCTGGTGGGGACCGAGGTCGAGCTGCCGCTCACCGGCCGGCGGATCCCGATCGTGGCCGACGAGCACGTCGACCCGGAGTTCGGGACCGGCGCCGTCAAGGTCACGCCGTCCCACGACCCCAACGACTTCGAGATCGGCCAGCGGCACGGCCTGCCGAACCTCACCGTGCTCGACGAACGGGGCGTCATCACCGCCGCTGGTCCCTTCGAGGGGCTGGACCGGTTCGAGGCGCGGCCGGCCATCGTCGCCGCCCTCCGCGCGGAGGGCCGGATCGTGGCGGAGAAGCGCCCCTACCTGCATGCCGTGGGGCACTGCGAGCGGTGCGGCACGGTCGTCGAACCCCGGCTGTCCAAGCAGTGGTTCGTCAACGTCGGTCCGCTGGCCAAGGCGGCCGGTGACGCCGTCCGGGACGGCCGGACCCGCATTCACCCGCCCGAGATGGCCAAGCGCTACTTCTCCTGGGTCGACAACCTCCACGACTGGTGCATCTCCCGCCAGCTGTGGTGGGGGCACCGCATCCCCGTCTGGTACGGGCCCGACGGGGAGATGCGGTGCGTCGGCCCCGGCGAGGAACCGCCCACCGGTGAGGGCTGGCACCAGGAGACCGACGTGCTGGACACGTGGTTCTCCTCGGCGCTCTGGCCGTTCTCCACGCTGGGCTGGCCGGAGAAGACCCCCGACCTGGAGCGCTTCTACCCGACCAGCGTCCTGGTCACCGGCTACGACATCCTGTTCTTCTGGGTCGCCCGGATGATGATGTTCGGGCTCTACGCGATGGACGGCGCGCAGCCCTTCAACGACGTGTTCCTGCACGGCCTGGTTCGGGACAGCACCGGCAAGAAGATGTCGAAGTCCAAGGGCAACAGCATCGACCCGCTGGAGTGGCTCGACCGCTACGGCGCGGACGCCCTGCGCTTCACCCTGGCCAGGGGCGCCAACCCGGGCGCGGACGAGGCGGTCGCCGAGGAGTGGGCGGCGGGAGCGCGGAACTTCGGCACCAAGTTGTGGAACGCCAGTCGGTTCGCCCTGATGAACGGGGCGAACACCAGTACCCCGCTGCCCGACCGCGCGGAGCTGACCGACGCCGACCGGTGGATCCTCGACCGGCTCGACACCGTGGTCGCCGGCGTCGACGAGCTGTTCGAACGCTTCGAGTTCGGCAAGGCCTGCGACACGCTGTACCACTTCGTGTGGGACGAGTTCTGCGACTGGTACCTGGAGCTGGCCAAGACCCAGCTCAACGGTGACGAGGCCAGGGCCACCGCCACCCGCGCGGTGCTCGGGCACACCCTGGACGCGACGCTGCGGCTGCTGCACCCGGTGATGCCGTTCATCACCGAGGTGGTGTGGCGGGAGCTGACCGGCGGGCAGGCCCTCGACCGCGCGGCCTGGCCGGTCCCCTCCGGGGCGACTCCCGACGTCGAGGCCGAGCGGCGCATCGACGACCTGCGGAAACTCGTCACGGAGGTGCGCCGCTTCCGCTCCGACCAGGGGCTCAAGCCCGGCCAGCGGGTTGACGCCCGGCTCACCGGCACCGCTGTCGACCGGCTCGCCGACCAGCTGGTCGCCGCGCGCGCCCTGACCCGGCTCGACGAGCCCGGCGACGGCTTCGCCCCGACGGTCTCCCTGGAGGTCGGGCTCGCCTCGGGCGAGATGACCGTGGAGATCGACACCTCGGGCGCGGTGGACGTCGAGGCCGAGCGCAAGCGGTTGACCAAGGACCTCGCGGCGGCGGAGAAGGAACTCGCCGGCTGCGAGAAGAAGTTGGGGAACCCCGCGTTCACCGAGAAGGCCCCACCGGAGGTGCGGGCCAAGATCGAGGCGCGGCGGGAGACCGCCGAGGTCGACATCCGGCGGCTCCGCGAGCGGCTGGCCGGGCTGCCCGGCTGAGCGCCGGCCCTTCGGGCCGAGGAGGACACCAGGAACGGGCGACGACCCCGGTGTGACCGTGGTGGGTCACACCGGGGCGCACCGCCGCATGACCGGCCGTCCGTCGGAACTAGACTCGGACCCGGACCGGTAACCGCACGTCAGGAGGGTCCGTGCCCAAGCCCGACTCCGATGCCCTGGTGGCGTTGCGCGCCGTCGAGGACGAGCTCAACACCCGGTGGCCGGAGACGAAGATCGAGCCGTCGCTGGACCGCATCCGGGTGCTGCTGGACCTGCTGGGCGAGCCGCAGCGCTCGTACCCGGTGCTGCACATCGCCGGCACGAACGGCAAGACCTCCACCGCGAGGATGCTCGACGCCCTGCTGACCCGGGTGGGGCTGCGGACCGGCCGCTACACCAGCCCCCACCTGCAACTGGCCACCGAGCGGATCAGCCTGGACGGGGCGCCGATCTCCCCGGAGCAGTACGTCGACACCTACCGCGACATCGAGCCCTACGTGACGATGGTCGACGGGCGGAGCGAGATCCGGATGAGCAAGTTCGAGGTGCTCACCGGCATGGCGTTCGCGGCCTTCGCCGACGCGCCCGTGGACGCGGCCGTCGTCGAGGTCGGCCTCGGGGGCAGCTGGGACGCCACCAACGTCGCCGACGGCACGGTGGCCGCTATCACCCCGATCGCGCTCGACCACACCGAGTACCTCGGCACCGACCTCCTCGGCATCGCCAGGGAGAAGGCCGGCATCATCAAACCCGGTTCGGTCGCGGTGCTGGCCAAGCAGGAACCCGAGGTCACCCGAGTCCTGTTGGAACGCGCCGTCGAGGTGGACGCGGCGGTGGCCAGGGAGGACTCGGAGTTCGGCGTCCTCGAACGCACCCACGGCGTGGGTGGTCAGATGCTGCGGTTGCAGGGCCTCGGTGGCGTGTACGAGGAGATCTTCCTGCCCCTGCACGGGGCGCACCAGGCGCGGAACGCGGCGATGGCCCTCGCGATCGCCGAGGCGTTCTTCGGGGCCGGGCCGGAGCGGCAGCTGGACGTCGAGGCGGTCCGGGAGGGTTTCGCCGCCGTCAGCTCCCCGGGCCGGTTGGAGCCGGTCCGCTCCGCACCGACCGTCCTGGTGGACGCGGCGCACAACCCGCACGGCGCGGGGGCGCTCGCCGAGGCCGTCACGGCGGAGTTCGCGTTCCGCCGGCTGGTCGGCGTGGTGGGTGTGATGGACGACAAGGACGCCACCGGCATCCTCCAGGCGCTGGAACCGGTGCTCGAACACGTGGTGATCACCCAGACGAGTTCACCGAGGGCGATGAGCGCGGAACGGCTCGCGGCCCAGGCCGAGGAGATCTTCGGGTCGGAGGCCGTCACCGTCCAGCCGGCGTTGGACGTGGCGGTGGAGACCGCGATCGGCCTCGCCGAGGAGGTCTCCGAGCCGGACGAGCCGGTCGCGGGCGGTGGCGTGCTGGTGACGGGCTCCGTGGTGACCGCCGGTGAGGCTCGCGCGCTGTTGGGGAAGGAACCGACATGACCGACCAGCCCACGGCCGACGAGACGCGGACCGACCCGGCGGCGTCGTCCCCGGCCACCCCGGGTGACGGGCCGGTGGCCTTCACACCCCCGGCCAAGGACCCCTTCAGGAGCTTCCGGGGCGTCCTGGCCGGCACCCTGGTGCTGGAGGCGATCGTCGTCGGTCTCGCCGTGCTCGTGGTCGACAACCTCGGCTCCGGGGTCGGCAGCGTCGGCGGCTGGCTGGTGGGTGGCCTCGCGGTCGCGATGGTCCTCGCCGCCGGCGTGCAGGGCCGGAGCTGGGGGCTGCCCGTGGCCATCGCCCTCCAGGCCGCCATGATCTGCTGCGCGTTCATCACCCCGGCACTGGGGGCGCTCGGGCTCGTCTTCGGACTGGTCTGGGTCGGTCTGCTGTGGATGCGGTGGGACGTCCAGCTGCGGATGAAGGAGGGCCGGCTCCCCGGTCAGCGGCCGGTGGGCGAGCACACCGACTGAAGCCCCGGCCGCCTGGCCGGTTCCCGTGCCACCCGACCCCGCCCGACAGCCGTCGGTCCGGTGGCACGGTGTGCGTCGGGCGCGGCAGTGCGCGGGGTCCGACCCCCGGGGTGCTTTCACGACCGAATTCGCGGATCCACTCGGAGAATGGCGGCACCGGTTCCCGCGTTCGGAGTAGGGAATCGGATTCTGATGGGTGCCGGTGGTCGGTTCGCGGGTTCCGTGGTCCGAACGCTTCCCCACTCGCGTCGCCCTTCGGCGTCCGGGTTGGGGAATTCCTGGCCATGAACCGCGCCGCCGCGCCAGCGCACCCCCGTCGTGGCGAACCAGCCGCCCATCGACGTGCCTGAGCTCGGGCCTCCAGGGTGGAGCACCGGTCCCGGACCGGCGAGGCCTGGCGCGCGGTGTCGGTGCGTACCTGGCCCGCGAACCGCCTCCTCGCTGCGGGAACGGGAAGAGGTGCTGCGGGCGGCTTGCTGGCGGCGGCGACGGAACGGCGTGGTCCTCGGGACAGCGTGGCCCCGTCGAGGACGCGGCCTGGGTCGGCTGAGGGACGGCCGAACCACCGGGGCGTGACCCGGCCGTGGGCAATTCGACGTCGGCTGGTGCGCCCAGGCGAGGTCGGTCCTTTTCCTGGGTGGGAATCCGGATCAACGACAACTGTCGGTGGGTTAGGATCTCGGCGGTTTCGTTTCGCCGTGACCCGGAGGGAAGAACCGCGATTGGACGGGCCGCGATGAGGTTTTCCGACGTCCACTTCTCCTACGGGAGGAAAAGGGTCCTCCGGGGCGTTGACTGGGAGTTGGGGCGGGGGATCAGCGGGCTCCTCGGGCCGAACGGGTCGGGCAAGACGACGCTGATCTCCCTGGCCGTCGGCGCGCTGCCCGGCCGAGGTGGGATCACCGTCGGGGACGCGGGCACGTCGGGACCGAACGGCGGTGCCAGCCCGTCGCTGGGGTACGTCCCGCAGTCCTTCTCCCTCGTCCCCGGGATGTCCGTCCTCCAGACCGCCGCCTACGCGGCGTGGGTGAACGGCGTCCCGCGCCGGGAGTGCGAGGACGCGGCCCGCCGGGCACTGGGGCTCGTCGACCTCGCCGGCCGGGCCGGCGAGCGGGTCCGCGCCCTGTCCGGGGGCCAGCGTCAACGGCTGGGCATCGCCGCCGCCCTCGCCCACGAGCCGCGTGTCCTGGTCCTGGACGAACCCACCGTGGGTCTGGACCCGGCGCAACGGCTGCGGGTGCGGGAGGTGATCGCCGATCTCGGTCAGGACCGGACGGTGCTGCTGGCCACGCACCTCGTGGAGGACATCGCCTACCTGTGCCGGCGGGTTGGCGTGCTGGTGGCCGGCCGCATCGTCTTCGACGGCACCGTCGAGGAGCTGACCGGGCTGTTCGAGGACGAGGCCCCCGAGGACGGCCGCGCGCTCGGCTCCGCCTTCGAACGCGGCTACGAGCGGCTGGTCCGGCGCTGGGGAGCGGGGGAGTGAACCGGCTGGCGGCCCTGTGGTGGCCGCTTCCGCCGGTCGTGCTGGTGTCCTCCGCCGCGCTGGTCGCGGCCTCGCTCGTCCTGTCGACCCGCTGGTTGTGGGACCAGCGGTTCCAGGAGTGGGTGGTCACGTCCTTCGAGGCCCACGAGCAGGTGCTGTGGGCGGCCGTGCTGGCGGCCGTGGTGAGCTGCTGGGCGGCCACGCGCCTCACCCCGACCAGGATGCTGTTCGGCGGTGCGCACCACCCCCGTACCGGTTGGCCGGTCGTGCGCCGGCACCTCGCCGTCCTCAACGGGTGGTTCCTCCTCGGGTACGTGGTGGGCATCGCGCCCGCCCTCGTGCTCACCGCCACCCGGGCCCAGTACGGCGGTCCCGACGTGCTGGCCATCCTCGGCGGACCGCTGGGGATCGCGGCGGCCTCCGCCCTGGGCTACCTCTTCGGCGTGGTGGTCCCGGTGGCGCTGCTCTCGCCGGTCCCCGGCCTGGGGGTCTACCTGCTGTACTCCCAGTCCGCGGTCGCCGACGGGTGGACCGCGCTGCTGCCGCTCGTCCGGGTGTGGATCTCGCTGGGCAGGTCGGAGAACCCCGCCGTCACCGGCTACCGGGTGATCTTCCTCCTCGCCCTGCTGGCGGCCTGCGCGGTGACCAGCGCGGTGCTGCTCCGCGCGACGCGGCGGACCGCGCCGCGCGCGCTGGTGGCGGTGCTGGGCTGCCTCGCGCTGCCCGGCCTGCTCGCCGTCGTGCCCTTCGTCCGCACGCCGGCCCCGCTGGTCCACGACGCCGAACGCCCCCGGGTGTGCGCGGAGCGCGGGGGCACCGAGTACTGCGTGCACGAGGGCCACGCCTCCGAGCTGGACGTCCTCGGGGCGGTCGGCGAGACGGCGCTCGCGCGCCTCGGGGACTCGGTTCCCGCTCCCCGGCGGGTCTGGGACCTGGCCCTCGCCGGCCGTGGGGAGGACCCCGGGGTGGTGTGGGTCCAGCTTGATCCGGTCCTCCCCCTCGAGCCGGCAGTGGCTTCCACGATGGCGGCCAGCATCGCCGGGGATGACGCCTGCCGGCAGCGCTACGGGGATCCCGGACCCGAGGAGGACTGGCCGGAGGCCGTGGCACTCGCCGACGACCTCCGGTGGCGGGTGGCCGCGCTGTTTCACGAGGAGTACGCCAGGGTGGATGGCCCGTTCAGCGAGCTCTCCGACGCGGAGCTGGTGCGGTGGCTGGCCGAGCACCAGCACACGGTGGCCAGCTGCGAGCTGGGCCAGGAGGACCTGCCGTGACGGCGCTGCGCCTCGTGGTCCTCGCCCGCCGCCCCGGCCGGTGCCTGCTGGCGTTCACGGTGTCCCTGCTCGGCGCGCTGCTCTTCTGGCGGGTGGCCGTGCACGTCGAACCCTTCAGCGCCAACCCCCGGCGGACCCTGCCCTACCCGGAGTTGGCCGGGGTCGTGACCGGGGCCGTGTTCGCCGGTCTGCTCGCTCCCGGGTTCTGGGAGTGGGAGCGCCTGGGCGGGGCGCGCAGCCGGGCCGTCGCGGGTGTGGTGGCGGCGCTGGGGTGCCTGGCGCCGCTGCCGGCCTTCCTGCTCGGCGTGGCCCAGGTGCCCGAGCGGTACCACGCGCTCACGCTGTGGTCGAAGGTGCTGCTGTTCACCGCGCTCGCGTTCCTGCTGGCGGCGCTGGTCGGCCCGGCGGTGGGCGCCGCGGTGACGGTCGGGTCGTTCCTGCTGGTGGTGCTGCTGACCAACGCCGCCCCGGCGGCGGTCGGGTGGCTGCCCGTGACGGCCCCCGAGGACCCGACGAGCCACCCGGTCGCGGCGCTCGCCCTGCTCGGCGTCGCGGTCGCCGCCCACGCGGCGACCTTCGGGTCCACCGGGTTCGCGCGGCGGCTCAGCCGAGGCGCCGGCTAGCGGGTCCGCGTGGACCCCACCGAGCGCCGTTCCGCCGGGAGGACGAAAATGTGCGTCCGAACGGTGGAACATCGGTGCTCGGTCGGGAGGGCGGGATGCGCGGTCGTCGCGTTCCCCGCCGGCCGGGCGGGAACGGGGCGGTGCGATGCGGGACGAACTCAAGGACAAGGTCGGTCTGGTCACCGGCGGGGCCTCCGGGATCGGGCGGGAGGTGGCCCTGCGGATGGCCGCGTCCGGGGCGACCGTCGTCGTCGCCGACCTGCGCGCGGAGGCCGCCCTGGAGGTGGCCGAGGAGATCAACGGCAGCGGTGGGCAGGCCAGCGGGATCGCCGTCGACGTGGCCGACCCCGCCTCGGCCGCGGCGATGGTGCAGCACGCCGTCACCACCCACGGGCGGCTGGACCTCGCCGTGAACAACGCGGGCATCGGCGGTGACAGCGGGGACGTCGCCTCGTACTCCACCGAGTCCTGGCGGCAGGTCCTCGCGGTGAACCTCGACGGCGTCTTCTACTGCCTGCGCGCCGAACTCGCCGCCATGCACGACGGTGGGGGCGGGTCCGTGGTCAACATGGCCTCGATCCTGGGGTCGGTGGGGTTCGCCAGCTCCCCGGCCTACGTGGCCGCCAAGCACGGCGTGGTCGGCCTGACCAAGAGCGCCGCCCTGGCCCACAGCGCGGAGGGGATCAGGGTGAACGCGGTCGGGCCCGGTTTCATCGAGACCCCGTTGCTGTCGCAGGCGGCCATGCCGGCGGAGGCCCGCGCCGCGCTGGTCTCGGCGCACGCCGCCCAACGGCTCGGCACCCCAGGGGAGGTCGCGGAACTGGTGGTCTTCCTGCTGTCGGACCGGGCCTCCTTCATCACCGGCAGTTACCACCTGGTGGACGGGGGTTACACCGCGCAGTGATCGGGGGACCCGTGGCGACCGGGGAGCGGGGGAACTGGTCACTCGCCGACGGATGTCCTCGGTGGTGGGCCGCCCACCCGTGTCACCGTGGATCACGCCACCTGACTAGCCTTCCCCCCAAACCGGACAACACCGTGCCGCCGCGCGCGGGCCGGACGTGGACACCCGTCCCGTCCGGTGGTGTGAACAACGAAAGCGAGTGGTCGTGAGCGAGCGCACCCTGGTTCTGGTCAAGCCCGACGGCGTCGAGCGTGGCCTGGTCGGCGAGGTCATCGCCCGCATCGAGCGCAAGGGGCTGCGGTTGGCCGCCCTGGAGCTGCGCACCGTCAGCCGCGAGGTCGCCGAGCAGCACTACGCCGAGCACGACGGCAAGCCCTTCTTCACCTCGCTGCTCGACTTCATCACCTCCGGCCCGGTCGTCGCCGCCGTCGTGGAGGGGCCGAGGGCGATCGCCGCGTTCCGGCAGCTCGCCGGCGGCACCGACCCCGTGGAGAAGGCGACTCCGGGCAGCCTGCGCGGTGACTTCGCCGTCGAGGTCGAGTCGAACCTGGTGCACGGCTCGGACTCCCCGGAGTCGGCCGCCCGGGAGATCAAGCTCTGGTTCCCCAGCCTCTGAGAGGGACGTGACATGACCGACCGCGACCTTGACGACTCCTTCGTCTCCGGCCCCCACTTGGTCAACCAGGTCCACCCCGGTCTGGTGGACGGGTTGACCGACCTGTGGGGGCGGGTGGGCGCCGCCGGGGGAGCGGTCGGCTTCACTCCCGAGACCCCGTTGGCGGAGGTGCGGACCGCCGCCGAACGGGTCGTGGAGGCCGTGAGCGCCCGACGGGAACAACTGTTGACCCTGGGCCGGGCTGGCGTGCTGGTCGGCGCGGTCGTCCTCCGCCCGGACAGCGGCCCGCTCGTCGCCCACCGCGGCCTCGTGCTCGACCTGATGGTCGACCCCGACCTCCAGCGGCAGGGGTGGGGGCGTGTCCTGCTGGACGCCGTGGTGGCCCAGGCGACCGCCCACGGGCTGCGACGGCTGTTCCTCTCCGCCCGCGACGGCACCGGGCTGGACGACTTCTACCGGGCGGCCGGGTGGACCGAGTGCGGGCGCGCGCCGGACGCGGTCCTCCTGCCCGACGGGACCTACCGCGACGAGCTCTGGTTCACCCGTCGGATCTGAGGGAAGCCGCCGGCGCTGCCGGCCGACGTCCGCGCGTCAGGACGGCGCCGGGGCACGATCCCGGCGTCCACGTGGCGGAGTGGCGGTGCCGGCTTGGCCACCTCGGGGAAAACGTTCGCTTTCCGTCGGTGCCACCTCCTAGGGTCGATCCTCGTGGCAACAGCTGGTTCTCTGATCCATGCCAGGGGGCTCGTCAAACGGTTCGGCTCCTTCGAGGCCGTCCGGGGCGTCGATGTCGACATCGCACCGGGCGAGTCCTTCGGTTTCCTCGGCCCCAACGGCGCGGGCAAGTCGTCCACCATGCGCATGGTGTCCTGCCTGTCCCCCCGGAGCGGCGGTGAGCTGCGCGTCCTCGGCATGGACCCGGACACCGACGGCCCCCGCATCAGGGCGAGGTTGGGGGTCGTGCCGCAGCAGGACAACCTCGACGTCGAGCTGACCGTGCGGGAGAACCTCCAGGTCTACGGGCGCTACTTCGGGTTGTCCCGTGCCGCCGTGCGGGAACGGGCCGGTGAGCTGATGGAGTTCGCGCAGCTCACCGACCGGGCCGACGCGAAGGTCGAGCCGCTGTCCGGGGGCATGAAGCGGCGCTTGACGATCGCCCGCGCCCTGGTGAACGACCCGGAGGTCCTGCTGCTGGACGAGCCGACCACCGGCCTGGACCCGCAGGCCAGGCACGTGCTCTGGGACCGGCTGTTCCGGCTCAAGCAGCAGGGCGTCACGCTCATCGTCACCACCCACTACATGGACGAGGCCGAACAGCTGTGCGACCGGCTCGTCGTGATGGACGGGGGACGCATCGCGGCCGAGGGGTCGCCCTCCGAGCTGATCCGCCGCTACTCCACCCGCGAGGTGCTGGAGCTGCGGTTCCCCTTCGGGCGGGTCGCCGACCACACCGAGGTCGCCGCCCGGCTGGCCGAGCGGGTGGAGGTCCTGCCGGACCGGCTGTTGCTCTACACCGACAACGGGGACGCCGCCCTCGCCGCAGCCCACGAGGCGGGCCTGCGACCGGTGAGCGGCCTGGTGCGTCGCAGCACCCTGGAGGACGTCTTCCTCCGGCTCACCGGCCGGAGCCTGGTGGACTGACGTGACGACGAACGACGCAGCAACCACCCGCACCGCACCCGCCGCCACCGGCCGGTCCGGTTCGCTGTTCGCCGAGGTCGGCCGGGTCCTCGAGGGGCACTGGGTCTGGTACCGCCTGAACTGGCGGGCGACCGTGATCTCCAGCGTCCTGATGCCAGCCCTGTACCTGATCGCGATGGGCATCGGCATGGGGTCCCTCGTCGAACCGGGGGAGTTCACCCAGGGCCACGACTACCTCGTCTACCTCGCGCCCGCCGTCCTCGTCGTCAGCCTCGTCCAGACCGCCGCCGGCGAGTCCACCTACCCGGTGCTCTCCGGGTTCAAGTGGCAGCGGAACTACCTGGCGGTGGCGGCCACCCCGATCAGCCCTGCCCGGCTCGCCCTCGGCGAGCTGACCTGGATCGCGCTGCGCCTGCTGTTCTCCGGCCTGGTCTACCTGCTGATCGCCGCGCTGCTCGGCGCGCTGCTCAACCCGATGGTGCTGGTCTCGCTGCTCGCCGCCGTGCTCACGGGAATGGCCTTCGCCGCACCGGTGGTGGCCTACTCGGCCACGGTCCAGGGGGAGGGCGCCGGGTTCAACGCGCTGTTCCGGTTCGTGGTGATGCCGATGGTGCTCTTCGCCGGCACGTTCTACCCCGTGAGCCAGCTCCCGGAGGTGGTCCAGCCGGTGGCGTGGATCACGCCGCTGTGGCACGGCACCGAACTGGCCAGGGGCCTGGCCTTCGGCACGCTGGAGGCGCTCCCCGCGCTCCTGCACCTCTCCTACCTGCTGGCCCTGGCCGGCGTCGGCACGGTCCTGGCCTGCCGCCATTTCCACAAGCGGTTGGTGGTGTGACGCGATGACGACGGACGTGCCGACCCGCGAGGTGCCACCGCCGCCCCCGTCCCGGGGCACGGTGCTGCGCATCCTCCCGCCCGGGCTCTACGCCGGTCGGGCGAGCGCCCTGCTCGAACGGGCCTTCGTGGCCAACCGCAGGGCCTGGCTGGCCCTGCTCTCCGGCTTCTTCGAGCCGCTGTTCTACCTGTTGTCGCTGGGCGTCGGTTTCGGCGCGCTCGTCGGGCAGGTGGTCGGCCCCGGCGGGGAACCGATCGACTACGCGGCCTTCATCGCCCCCGGCCTGCTCGCGGCCTCGGCGATGAACGGGGCCGTCTACGACGCGACGTTCAACATCTTCTTCAAGCTGCGGCACGCCAAGCTCTACGACGCGGTGCTGGCCACCCCGTTGGGGCCGTTGGACGTGGCCATCGCCGAGATCAGCTGGGCGCTACTGAGGGGTGGGGCCTACGCGACCGGGTTCCTCGCGGTGATGTTCGGCATGGGCTTGCTGACCTCGCCGTGGGCGCTGCTCGCGCTGCCGGCGGCGCTGCTGGTGTCCCTGGCCTTCGCCGCGGTGGGGATGGCGTGCACCACGTTCATCCGCTCCACGCAGGACTTCGACTTCGTCCAGCTGGCGATCCTGCCGATGTTCCTGTTCTCCACGACCTTCTACCCGATCGACGTCTACCCGGGCGGGCTGCGGGTGCTCATCGAGTGCCTGCCGCTCTACCACGGCGTGGAGCTGATGCGGGCGTTGAGCACCGGCGCCGTCCACTGGGGGCTGTTGGGGCACGTCGCCTACTTCCTGGTGATGGCCGCGGTGGGCCTGTGGGTGGCGACGAGGCGCCTGGGCACGCTGCTCCTGCGCTGAGCCGGCGGGGCTCGTTACCCTGTCGCGCTGTGAGCACGCGGTCCGTCTTCCCCGAACTCGAGCAGCTGCTGCCCAGGGTGTCCAAGCCCGTCCAGTACGTCGGTGGTGAGCTGAACTCCACCACGAAGGACTGGGAGGCGACCGAGGTCCGCTGGGCGCTGATGTACCCGGACGCCTACGAGGTGGGTCTGCCCAACCAGGGGCTGATGATCCTCTACGAGATCCTCAACGAACGGGAGGACGTGCTCGCCGAGCGCACCTACTCGGTGTGGCCGGACCTGGAGGCGTTGATGCGGGAGCACGGCGTGCCCCAGTTCACCGTCGACGCCCACCGGCCCGTCGGTGACTTCGACCTGCTCGGGGTCAGCTTCGCGACCGAACTCGGCTACACGAACCTGCTGACCGCCCTCGACCTCGCCAGGATCCCCCTGCGCGCCGACGCGCGGACCGAGGAACACCCCGTGGTGGTCGGCGGCGGGCACGCGGCCTTCAACCCGGAGCCGATCGCGGACTTCCTCGACGCGGTGGTCCTCGGTGACGGCGAGGAGGCGGTGCTGGAGATCACCGACATCACCCGTGACTGGAAGCGGGAGGGCTCCCCGGGTGGGCGGGACGAACTCCTGCTGCGGCTCGCCGAGACCGGCGGTGTCTACGTCCCCCGCTTCTACGACGTCGAGTACCACGAGGACGGCCGGATCCGGCGGGTAGCCCCGAACCGGGACCGGGTGCCGTTCCGGGTCTTCAAGCGGACCACGATGGATCTCGACCAGTGGCCCTACCCCAAGCAGCCCCTGGTGCCGCTCGCGGAGAGCGTGCACGAGCGGATGAGCGTGGAGATCTTCCGGGGTTGCACCCGGGGGTGCCGGTTCTGCCAGGCGGGGATGATCACCCGCCCGGTGCGGGAGCGTTCCGTCGAGGGCATCGGCGAGATGGTCAGGGCTGGTCTGGAGCGGACCGGGTTCGAGGAGGTCGGGCTGCTGTCCCTCTCCAGCGCCGACCACTCGGAGATCGCCGAGATCACCAAGGGGCTGGCCGACCGGTACGAGGGGACCAACACCGGGCTCTCCCTGCCTTCGACGAGGGTGGACGCCTTTAACGTGGACCTCGCGAACGAGCTGGCCCGCAACGGGCGGCGCTCCGGCCTGACGTTCGCCCCGGAGGGCGGCAGCGAGCGGATCCGCCGGGTGATCAACAAGATGGTCTCGGAGGAGGACCTGATCCGGACCGTCACCACCGCCTACGCCAACGGGTGGCGTCAGGTGAAGTTGTACTTCATGTGCGGGTTGCCAACCGAGACCGACGAGGACGTCCTGCAGATCGCGCGGATGGCCAAGGAGGTGGTCCGCGCGGGGCGGGAGGCCTCCGGGCGGCGGGACATCCGGTGCACGATCTCCATCGGCGGCTTCGTCCCCAAACCGCACACGCCGTTCCAGTGGGCCGCGCAGTGCGCCCCGGAGGTCGTGGACGGGCGGCTGCGGCGGTTGCGAGCCGAGGTCGGCGGAGACCGGAGCCTCGGCAGGAGCATCGGGATGCGCTACCACGACGGCAGGCCCTCGCACATCGAGGGACTGCTCTCCCGGGGCGACCGGAGGCTGGGACCGGTGGTCGAACGGGTCTGGCGGGACGGCGGGCGGTTCGACGGCTGGAGCGAGCACTTCTCCTACCAGCGGTGGGTCGACGCCTGCGCGACCGAACTCGCCTCCACCCCGGTCGACCTGGACTGGTACACGACCAGGGAACGCGAGGAGCACGAGGTGCTGCCCTGGGACCACCTCGACTCGGGTCTGGAGAAGGAATGGCTGTGGGCGGACTGGCAGGACGCGCTCGACGAACGGGAGCAGGACGACTGCCGTTGGACGCCGTGCTTCGACTGCGGGGTGTGCCCGACGATGGGGACCGACATCGAGATCGGTCCGACGGGACGGACGCTCCTGCCGATCGCGTCGGTGGGCACCGGGAGCCCGGTCCGCAACCCGGCGTTCTCGCCGCCGGACCGGGCCGGGGTGGCACCCGGAGCGGCCAGCGACGACGGAGGACCGGCGTGAGCTGATCACGAGGTCGTGGTCCGCCCGATCGTCGTCGGGCACCTGGCGGCCGGCGTCGGCTGGGAGCGGGCGGACCGCTCGGTGGGGTGGGCCAGGGTGCGGAGGTCGACCGGCGGGACGCCGACGAGCGCGCGCCCGGGGTCAACCGCCCACGGCGGCGAGCGCGTTGACCAGCCCGGCCCCGTGGAAGCTGTTGTAGTAGGGCGACCCGGTGCACACGCCGTCGGGCACCCCGTCGCCGTCGAGGTCGTACGCCTCGGGGCAGCCGATCGGGTTGGCCTGCCCCCGGACCAGGCCCCGCAGCTGGGGCGGGGTCAGGTCGGGACGGTGGGAGGCGAGCAGCGCGGCCACGCCGCTCGCGTGCGGAGCGGCCATCGAGGTGCCGCACAGCTCGTCCCGGCCACCCGGCACGGTGGAGCTGACACAGCCACCGCCGGGAACCCCGGACTGCCACCGGTCGCCGCCCGGGGCCACCACGTCCACCACCCCGTACCCGTAGGAACTGGCGCGTGCCTTGACCCCGGCCGGGCCGACCGAGCCGACGGTGAGCACTCCGCGCACCTCGGCGGGCAGGGCGGAGCACCGGGCCCCGCCACCACCGCGCGCCTCGACACCCCGGAAGGGCGCGGAGAGATCCACCGCGTCGTTGCCGACGGCCGCGACCGTGAGCACCCCGTGGTCCTCGGCGAACCGCACGGCCCGCCGCACGGCCTCACCGGCCACCCGATGGCCCGGGTCGCCGGCGCACAGCAGCGGCCACGGATCGACGAGGTAGCTGTTGTTGGTGATGTCCATCCCGTTGGTCGCCGCCCACATGAGGCCGCACACCGCGTACTCGGGGTAGATGTAGCCGTCGTCGTCGACGACCTTGACCGAGGCGATCCGCACCCCCGGCGCGACGCCGGCCGGACCGCCGTCCGCCCCCGTCGCGGCGATGATCCCGGCGACGTGCGTCCCGTGGGGCGAGGTGCTGGGCGTCCAGGCATCCCGGGCCCGATCCGGTCGGCCCGTCAGGCACCCGGCGGACCGGAAGACGTCGACGCTGCCCGTCAACGCGGGGTGGGCCGGGTCGACCCCGGAGTCGAGCACCCCGACCACGACCTCCTCCGGGCCGGTGCCCACCCGCCGGGCCTCGTCGGCCCCCACCTGTCTGAGGTTCCACTCCAGGTCGCCGGCCGGTGGCGAGCTCGCGGCGGGCGCCGGGAGGGTGGCCCCGGTGGAGGTCAGGCGGGTCTCCCCGCCCCGGTCGAGGGCGGTGCGGGAGCGTTGCGCGCTCACCGCGCGGCCGCCGACGAGGCGGTCGTCGAAGGTGGGGTCGTGCGCCGTGACGACGGCCACCCCGATCTGGTGGTAGTGCGCCACGGTGGTGCCGCAGGCCTCGGTGATGCGTTCCTCCGCGCTCCGGCGGTCGAGCCCCTCGGGGAAGACCACCAGGTACCGCTCGGCGTCCGAACCCTCGGCGCAGAGACCGGGGCGCTCGCCGCGGTGCCCCGGCGAGGCGGCCTCCGACGAGGCCGGGTCGACCACGCAGCAGCCGACGGCCAACGCCACGCTCATCGAGACGAGCTGGGTGCGGCATGGCAGGGGCACCGTGACTCCCATCCCGTTCGGGGCGTGGACACGCCGCGTCGTCGTACCGACGTCGCGGACGCTAGCCACATCGTGCCCGTCGGACAAGCACGAGTGGCCCGGATCGCGGGCGGTACCTTCTTCCACTGATGGGAAATGGCTGTCCGGTGCAGGTGCCGGACCGCCGACAGGAGGAGCGGACCGCCCCTGCCTGGTCCGTCCGGGTGATCTTCGGGGATCACCCTCCGTGACTACGGAAAGGAATCGGCACTGAGTCGTCAACCAGCGACCGGGACCCTGCCGACGTCGGTGCGGAAGGTCCGCCTGCGGTACGCCAAACGGGAACGGCTGCGGTTCATGTCCCACCGGGACGTGGCGAGGGCCTTCGAACGCGCGCTGCGGCGCGGAGGCGTTCCCATGGCCTACTCGCAGGGCTTCAGCCCTCATCCACGGGTGTCCTGGGTGGGGGCCGCGCCCACCGGGGCCGCGAGCGAGGCGGAGTACGTGGAGGTGCAACTGGCCGAACGAGTACCGGCGGCCGTGCTGCGGAGCGAACTGAACAGGGCGTTGCCGGCCGGTCTGGACATCCTCGACGCGGTGGAGGCCGGGCCGGGTGTGCTGGCCCACCGCATCGACGTCAGCCTGTGGGTGATCGAACTGCCAGGGGTGTCGCCCCTGGCGTTGGCCAGCGCGGCCGCCTCCCTGTGGGCCGAGGACCGCGCGGAGGTCGAACGGCTGACCAAGAACGGCCGGGTGCTGATGGACGTCCGACCGGCGCTGCTCGGGCTGTCCGCCGGCCAGGCGGGTTGGGGCGTCCCTATCGTGAGTCCGCTCACCATGGGCGACGCGCGCGACGACGGCCTTCCCGGAGGGGCGGGGCGGCCGGTAGCGGCCGAGGTTCCACCAGGTCACGACCACGGCGCTGCCCAGGGTGGCGCAGTGGTCTCCGACGATCGGGTGGACGACCGGCGGCGTGGCGCACCGCCATGTGGGATACTGGCGGCGGTCGTCCGGCAAGCCACACCAACCGTGCGGCCAGATGACGTGTTAGGTGCGCTGCGCGTCGTCGCTGGTCTGGAGCCGCCGGTGCCCGCGAAGGCGACCCGGATGGCCCAGGGGACGCTCGACGACGACGGGTGCATCGTCGACCCACTGGCCGCCGACAGAACGGTTGCCAACGAGGCGACAGGGCCGACCCAGGTGGAGGCTGACGGGCGGTTCGACGCGTCGTCACGAGACATCGCCTGCGCGGGCGCGGAGAGCACACCGACACCCGGCAGGTAGCCGACAGGATTGCCGTCGCCTCGAGCGGCGGATGACGAGAACACAAGGCCCCTGCGCGGCCGCGTCCCGGTGGGACGCGCCCGGGGGCGGAGGAGTTGCATGTCGAAGAACGAGACACCCGCCGGTTCCGCCGGTGGGGCCACCGTCGCACCCACGTCCGGTGCCACCTTCCCCCCCAAGCTGCGGGTGCACGCGCTCGCCAAGCTGCTGGGGGTCACCAGCCGGGAGGTCATCGCGACCCTCGCCGACCTCTCCATCGAGGTGCGCAGCGCCCAGTCCAGCGTGACCAGGGAGCTGGCGGAGCAGGTGGCGGAGGCGCTGCTGCCCCCCGAGGACACGGGCCGACCCGAGGCCGAGGAACGTGCCGCCCAGGCCACCGGTACCGAGGAGACCACCGCCTCCGGTTCCCAGGACGCCTCCGGTGGTGACGCGGTGGGGGCGCTGGCCCCGGTGTTCGCTCCGCCGCAGGCCGTCTTCCTGCCCCCGCAGCCGGCGGCGGCCAGGCCCGAGTCACGGCCGGCCAAGCCGCGGCGCGAGGAGCCCCAGGAACGGGAGGAACCGCGCGCCCAGGACGAGCCGGTCGTGGAGCAGCCGCCCGCGGCGGACCAGGCGACAGACGAGGACGAGGACGGCGGCGGTCGTCGCCGGCGCCGCCGTGGCCGCCGGGGCCGGGGTCGCGGTCGGGGTGGTCAGGACGGCGACGGTGACGGCCCGCGCGACCAGGAGGCCGACGAGGAGGCCGCCGAGCAGCCGGGGTCGGCCGAGGACGGCGTCCAGGAGAAGGACCAGCACCGGGACCAGGCGGCGGAGGCTGGTGAGTCGGAGGCCGAGTCCGGCGAGGGCGAGGGCAGCCGGCGTCGCCGCCGGCGCCGTCGGCGCAAGGGCTCCTCGGACGACGAGACCGGGCTGCGGGAGGACGACCCGCCGAACACCGTCGTGCACGTCCGGGAGACCAAGGCCCCCAAGCAGGAGTCCTCGGACGACGAGGTGCGGGCCGTGCGCGGCTCCACCAGGCTGGAGGCCAAGCGGCAGCGCCGGCGGGACGGTCGTGAGGCGGGCCGGCGGCGCACCCCGGTGCTGTCCGAGGCGGAGTTCCTCGCCCGGCGGGAGGCCGTCGAACGCGAGATGGTGGTGCGGGAGCGCGGCGACCGCACGCAGATCGCGGTGCTGGAGGACGGTGTCCTCGTCGAACACTTCGTCGCCTCGGCGAACAGCGGCTCGATCGTGGGCAACGTCTACCTGGGCCGCGTGCAGAACGTGCTGCCCAGCATGGAGGCGGCCTTCGTCGACATCGGGCGGGGCCGCAACGCGGTCCTCTACGCGGGCGAGGTGGACTGGGACGCCGCCGGCCTCGAGGGCAAGGCCCGTCGCATCGAGCAGGCGCTCTCCACCGGCGACAGCGTGCTCGTCCAGGTCACCAAGGAACCGCTCGGCCACAAGGGCGCCCGGCTGACCACCCAGATCAGCCTGCCGGGGCGCTTCCTGGTCTACGTGCCCAGCGGTGGGGCGACCGGGATCAGCCGCAAGCTGCCGGACACCGAGCGCAAGCGGCTCAAGGAGATCCTCCGCCGCATCGTTCCCGAGGAGTCGGGTGTCATCATCCGCACCGCCTCGGAGGGCACCAGTGAGGAGGCGCTGGACCGCGACGTCCGGCGGCTCCAGGCCCAGTGGCAGGTCATCAAGGACAAGGCCGAGACCGTTCGCTCCTCCGCCCCGCAGCTCCTCTACGAGGAGCCGGACCTGCTGGTCAAGGTGGTCCGGGACCTGTTCACCGAGGACTTCTCCGGTCTGACCGTCCAGGGCGGGCAGGCCTGGGACACCATCCAGTCCTACGTCGAGCACGTCGCACCGGACCTGGTGGGACGGCTCAAGCGCCATGTCGGGGCCGTCGACGTGTTCACCGAACACCGGGTGGACGAGCAGCTGGCCAAGGGGCTCGACCGCAAGGTCTGGCTGCCCTCGGGGGGCTACCTCGTCATCGACCGCACCGAGGCGATGACCGTCGTCGACGTGAACACCGGGAAGTTCACCGGTTCCGGTGGGAACCTGGAGGAGACGGTCACCAGGAACAACCTGGAGGCGGTCGAGGAGATCGTCCGCCAACTGCGGCTGCGTGACATCGGCGGCATCATCGTCATCGACTTCATCGACATGGTGCTGGAGTCCAACCGCGACCTGGTGCTCCGCCGGCTGACCGAGTGCCTGGGCCGGGACCGCACCCGCCACCAGGTGGCCGAGGTCACCTCGCTGGGGCTCGTCCAGATGACGCGGAAGCGGGTCGGCACGGGCCTGCTCGAGGCCTACAGCACCACCTGCGAGCACTGCCGGGGTCGGGGGCTGCTGGTCTCCACCGAGCCGGTGGGCGTGGGCGGCGGCAACGGCCACCAGCACGGCAACGGCGGTCAGAACGGGGCCGCCGCCTCCGCCGGCAACGCCGGCGGCGGGTCCGGTCGCCGTGCCCGGCAGCGCAACAAGGGCGGTCAGGGGCTCGAACAGGTCGCCGAGGCGACGCTGAACGGTGCGTCGGACAAGGCCGCGTCCCCGGATGCGGAGGAGCCGGGCCAGCGGGAGGAAACGAAGCCGGAGGCGAAGCCCGTCGAGGAGCAGCGCCCCAAGGAGGCTCGGAGCGGCGGCCGGCGTCGGGCCTCCAGGCCGGCGGCGAGCGCGCAGCCAGCGGCCGAACCGGCTCAGCCCCCGGCCGACCAGCCGGCGTCCGCTCCGAGGGTGGAGGAGGTTCCGCCCGCGCGGGAGGCCGGCGAGGAACCGGCCGTGGCCGAGCGTGCCCGTGAGGAGCAGCGCGAGGAGAAGCCGGCGCGGAGCGAGAAGCCGGCATCCCGGCGCCGCACGGGTGAGCGGCGCGCCGCGACCCGCGCGGCCGGCGCGGCGGCGTCCTCGGCCGAGCCCGTCGCCGTGGTGACGACGACCACCGACTCGGCGAACTCCTCCAACGCGGTGGACTCGGGTGCGCGGCGGAACGGGCACGTGGAGTCCCACGACGGTGGTGAGGACCAGCTGGTCACCGCCGGCCGGCCCCGCGCCCGCTCCGGGCGCCGTCGGGCCGCGTCCCGTCCGGCGGGCCCGCCGGGAGGGCCGGACGCCTGAGGTCGTCCCGATCACGTTCCGGCGCCACCGCCCTCCGAGGGCGGTGGCGCCGTCGTGTGTGTGTGGCGGGTCGCGTTCCTCGAATCGCGGGGGGCGCGTCAGGCGGCCCGACGGCAGGGGTTAGACTCGTCTCGTTGCAGGTCAGGACGCTGCCCACTCGGGTGGTGGCGGGGCCGACGTTCGGTGCAGGGCCGGAGACGACCGGGAGGTACCCCGGTTTGACCGGCTTCGAACGGGCCACGTACCCTGAACCTGATCCTCCGTCAGGAGGACCCTAGTCGTGTGTCCTTCGTGGCTCCAGCTGGAGCGGGCGAGTGCACACGTCGCCCATCATCGTCGAGTAGCAGGAGACTTCCGTCCCGATGTACGCGATCGTCAATTCCGGCGGCAAGCAGTACAAGGTGGCTGTCGGCGACGTCGTCGAGGTCGAGAAGCTTGCTGGCGTGCCGGGCACCGAGGTCAACTTCCCGGCGCTGCTCGTCGTCGATGGCAGCGACGTCACCACCGATGCGGACGCGTTGGGGAAGTTCTCGGTGACCGGCAAGGTCGTCAAGCAGACCAAAGGCCCCAAGATTCGCATCCACAAGTTCAAGAACAAGACCGGCTACCACAAGCGGCAGGGTCACCGTCAGCAGCTGACCCGCGTCGAGGTCACCGGCATCACCAACAAGTGAGGATCTGACCAGCCATGGCACACAAGAAGGGCGCATCCAGCTCCCGGAACGGCCGCGATTCCAACGCGCAGCGGCTTGGTGTGAAGCGGTTCGGCGGCCAGGCCGTCAACGCTGGTGAGATCCTGGTCCGCCAGCGCGGCACCAAGTTCCACCCCGGTGTGAACGTCGGCCGTGGCGGCGACGACACACTGTTCGCGTTGACCGACGGTGCCGTGCAGTTCGGCACCAAGCGTGGTCGCAAGACCGTCAACATCGTCCCGGTGCCGGCCGCCTGAGGCCTGCGTCCGACGACGACCACTGACACCCCGAACGGGGGGCGGGCCGCAGTAGCTGGTCCCGCCCCCCGTTCTGGCGTCTCGGGGTCCGTGGGCGAAGGCCCTGGCGGTGTGGACTGGTCCGATGTCCCACCGCGTGGTGCCCCGCGACGCTCCCGGCCGGGCGCGCACCGCCGGGAGACCCCTGACCGCGGCCTCGCCGCGACGAACCGAAGGAGCAAGCCGTGTCCCGCTTCGTTGACCGCGTGGCGATCCACGTGGCCGCAGGCAACGGTGGCAACGGGTGTGCCTCCGTCCACCGGGAGAAGTTCAAGCCGCTGGGCGGGCCGGACGGCGGCAACGGTGGCCGGGGCGGCGACGTGGTGCTGGTGGTCGACTCCGGCGTGCACACCCTGCTGGACTTCCACTACCGGCCGCACGCCAGGGCGACCAACGGCCGGCAGGGGCAGGGTGGTCACCGGGAGGGTGCCACGGGCCAGGACCTGGAACTGCGGGTTCCGGAGGGCACCGTCGTGCTGGGCCCGGACGGGGAGGTGCTCGCGGACCTCGTCGGCGAGGGCACCCGGTTGGTCGCCGCCCGGGGCGGGCGTGGAGGGTTGGGGAACGCGGCGCTGGCGTCCCGGGCCCGGAAGGCCCCGGGGTTCGCGTTGTTGGGCGAACCCGGGGAGGAACGGGACTTCGTCCTCGAGCTGAAGTCCGTGGCCGACGTGGGCCTCATCGGGTTCCCCTCCGCCGGTAAGTCCTCGTTGATCGCCGTGCTCTCCGCCGCCCGGCCGAAGATCGCCGACTACCCGTTCACCACCCTCGTGCCCAACCTCGGGGTGGTCACGGCCGGGGACAAGGTCTTCACCGTGGCGGACGTGCCAGGGCTGATCCCCGGCGCCAGCTCCGGCCGGGGGCTGGGGCTGGACTTCCTGCGCCACATCGAGCGGTGCTCGGTGTTGGTCCACGTGGTGGACTGCGCCAGCGAGGAGATCGACCGGGACCCGGTGGCCGACATCGAGGCCATCGAGCGTGAACTGGCCGAGTACACGCCCTCCCTCGACGCGGACCTCTCCTCCCGGCCCCGGGTCGTGGTGCTCAACAAGATCGATATCCCGGACGGTCGGGCACTCGCCGAGATGGTGGAGGAGGAGCTGCGGGCGAAGGGCCACCAGGTGTTCGCGGTGTCCACCGCGAGCCGCGAGGGCCTGCGGGAGCTCACCTTCGCGTTGGCCGCGATCGTCGAGCGCGACCGGGCCGGGCGGGAGGCCCCGGAACCGACCCGGCTGGTGCTGCACCCGACCGCGGTGGACGACTCCGGGTTCGAGGTCGTCCGGGACCCGCACGACCAGGACGGTTTCCTCGTGCGGGGTGAGCGGCCGGAGCGGTGGGTGCGGCAGACCGACTTCAACAACGGTGAGGCCGTGGGCTACCTGGCTGACCGCCTCGCCAGGCTGGGTGTCGAGGACGAGCTCGCGAAGAAGGGCGCCCGCCCTGGCAGCGCGGTCACGATCGGCGGCGTCACCTTCGACTGGGAGCCGTCGACGCCGGCCGGGGTCGCGGTGACCATGATGAGCCGAGGCGAGGACCCCCGGCTCGACCGGACCGACCGCCCCACGGCGGCCGAGCGCAAGTCGGCCAAACGGGTCCGCCGGGGCATCGAGGAGCCCCCGCCCGCCGGTGCCACCGAGGACGGGGGCGACGCCGGGGAGGCACGGCGGTGACCTGCGAGATCCAGTCGGCGGCGCGGTCGGCGGTGGCCGCCGCCCGCCGGCTGGTGGTCAAGGTCGGGTCGTCGTCGTTGACGACGGCCGGGGGAGGGCTCGACCGGGGGCGCCTCGACAGCCTCGTGGACTCCGTCGCGCGGCGGTGCGAGTCGGGAACGCAGCTGGTCCTCGTGTCCTCGGGCGCCATCGGCGCGGGACTCGCCCCGCTCGCGCTCGCCAGGAGGCCGAAGGACCTCGCGACCCAGCAGGCGGCGGCGAGCGTCGGCCAGTTGCAGTTGGCCCATGCCTACGCGCTGTCGTTCGGGCGCTACGCGCGCACCGTGGGGCAGGTGTTGCTGACCGCGCACGACGTCGTGCGCCGGGCGAACTACCGGAACGCCCAACGCACCTTCGAGAGGCTGCTGGCCCTGGGTGCCGTTCCGGTGGTCAACGAGAACGACACGGTCGCCACCGAGGAGATCCGGTTCGGGGACAACGACCGGCTGGCGGCGCTGGTGGCGCACCTGGTGGGAGCGGACGCGCTCGTGCTGCTCTCCGACGTGGACGCCCTCTACGACGGGGACCCCCGGCTGGGCGGGGCCCGGGTCGTGCGGGAGGTCGCCTGCGCGAACGACATCGCCGGCGTCCGCGCCGGTGGGGTCGGTGCCTCGGGCTTGGGAACAGGGGGGATGGCGTCCAAGCTCGCCGCCGCCCGGTTGGCGGCGGGTGCGGGGATCCCGGTGTTGCTGGCGGGAGCCGTCGACGCTGGCGCCGCCCTGACGGACGCCTCGGTGGGCACCGCGTTCGCGCCCACGGGCGCGCGGTTGCCGGCCCGCAGGTTCTGGCTCGGCTACGCCGCCGACCCGGCGGGGAGACTGCACCTGGACAGCGGTGCCGTCGCCGCGGTGGTCGAGTCCCGCCGTTCGCTGTTGGCCCCGGGCGTGACCCGGGCGGAGGGCTCCTTCCACGCGGGCGACGTCGTGGACCTGCTCGATCCCACCCAGCGCGTGGTCGCCAGGGGCGTGGTCAACTTCGACGCCTCCGAACTGCCGGCCCTGATCGGATCGTCCAGCCACCGGTTGCCGCCCGAGCTGCGTCGTGAGGTGGTCCACGCCGACGACCTGGTTCCGCTCCCCCGGCTGTGACCGAGCGCGGCTGGACGTGGTGCTGGCCGTCGTCCCGCCCCCACCCCGGCCACCGGTCCGCTACCGGGCTGGCCCGCCGGGAGCGACGTCCTGATCCGAACGGTGGAGGGTTGGGCGGCGGTGGTTGGCTCCCGTTGCTCCGAGGGTCCCCCGACCGTCCTGGCCGATACGATCAGGCGCCTGATCACGGTGGCGATCGAGGCCGCCGTCGCCGGTGCGGCGGTCGCGCCGTCCGGGCCCGCCGTCGTCGGGAGCACGACGACCGGTGGGACGACGCCGGGGTGCGTCCGGCGCGGGACGAGCCACGGGGTCGCGACAGCACGGGCGGGTCGTCGGCGGTCGATCCCTGGCGCCCCGCGTCGTGCCGTCACCGGCGAGCCTGACCGAGAGGACGTCCAGTGAACTTCTGCGGGGAGTGCGGTCATCCGGCGGGTGGCGGCCGTTTCTGCGTGCACTGCGGTGAGCGGCTGGCCGCCACCGTCCAGGCCGGCATGGCGGACGGAGGTGGCGGGGCGGCCAGCGCCGAGCCGAGCGGCCCGGCGGACCCGCCACCCGGACCGCACCACCCGACCCCGCCACCGGACGCCCCGGCCACCGTGCCCAACCCCTTCACCGGGGTGCACTGGAGCGATTTCGTCCGGGACGGCGTCGCGCTGGTGCTGCTGCTCGTCCCCCTGGCGCTGCCCTGGACCTTCGCCGAGGACGGCGCGGATCGTCTCGAGGTCGTGTTGGTCACCCTGGTCTCGCTCGCCTCCCTCAGCGTCTTCTACCTCGCGCGGATCGGGACGTTCGGCCCGTCGGTCGGGCCGGAACGCGCGTGGTTGCTCCGCCTGGTGCTCAACACCCCGTACCTGGTGGTCGTGGTGGTGACGGTCGTCCTCGACGTGGTGAACGGGGACGCGACGACCGCGAACGCGAGCCTCGTCGGCGGCGGTGCGTTGACGGGCGCGGGGGGCGGCCTCGGCGCGGGTGTCGCGATGGGACTCGCGGGGGCCGTGCTGGCCCTGTCCCCCCGGTGGGCCGAGACGTCGGCCTGGTCGGGCCGGCGGCTGGGGGAGCGGTGGCGGGTGGTGGGGGTGGCGGTCAGCGGCCTGGCCGCGGTCCTCCTCGTCGCCAGCAGCGTGGTCTTCCTGGCGGGCGACGTGGCGGGGGCGGCGGGTGGCCCCCTGGTGGCGGCGCTGGTGCTGGCGTCGGCGTCGGGGCTGGTGCTGGTCGCCGTCGTCCTGGTCGGTCTGCTCCGGCGTGATCACACCCTCCGCCGGGTGGCGGTGATGGTCGGGGTGGTGGTGCTGCTGGCGTCGTCGTTCACCGGGCACCAGGAGAGCCTGTGGATCCCGGCCTCCGGGCTGGTGTTCCTGCCGGCGGCCGTCGTCGCGGCCTCGGTGCCGGCCGTACTGCTCACCCTGCGACCGGGGCCACCGCACCTGCTGTGGTTCGTCACGGCCCGCCGGGCCCTGGAGCTGGCGGCGGTGGTCACCGCCCCGGCGTTCGTCGGGGTGGTCCTGATGATGGCCGAGAGCGCCACCGACCGGGGCGCGAAGGTCGCGATGCTCGTCTGCCAGGTGCTCGTCGTGGTCGCCGCGATCACCGCGAGGTCGATGCTGCTCAGGGAACCCAGGCAGGGGCGGGTCGCCGCCGTGGCCGTCGCCGGGGTCCTGCTGTTGCTGGGCGTGATCCAGTTGGCCGTGGAGGTGAGCCTCTCGGACGCGGTGAGCCCCTACGTCCTGCTGATCGCCTTCGGGGTGCCCGGGCTGGTCGTGCTCTCGCTCACCGCCCCGGCCCCGGTGCGCGCCTACCTCCGTTCGCTGCCCGTCGCCGGACCACCGCCCGGGTGGGGCGGCGGCGGTTGGGGAGCGCCGGTGGACGCTGGGCGTCCCGCCGGCTCCCAGCCCCCCGCGTCCACCCAGGCCACCTCGGCTCCGGTGGGGAGCGACTCGTCGCCCCGTCCGACGCCGGGAGCACCGGCGGCGACCACGAACCCTGCCGGGGTGGCCGGCACCGGGGAGGAGGGCACCGGCCCGTCCCGGTCCGGCTGATCCCCCGGTGGCCTCAGCTGGTGGCGGCCAGCGCGAACGGCAGCACCTGGGGAGCCCCGGCGCGGCGCAGCAGCCTGCCGACGACCGCGAACGTCCAGCCGGTGTCCACCCGGTCGTCGACCAGCAGCAGCGGTCCACCCGCCTCGGCCACCCGCTGGGCGAGCCCGTCGTCCAGCGCGAAGGCCTCCCACAGGCTGGCCAGCCGTTGCGCGCTGTTGGCGCGGCGCGCCACCGGTCGGGTCATGGTCACCTCGCCGAGGAGTGGGAGCCGCCCGATGGTGGCGATGCGTTCGGCCGTCGCCCGGCTCAGGGAGTCGGCGCGGGACGAACCCACGGCGACGACGCCGACCGGGCGGGTCGCCCACCCCCAGCTCGCCAACACCTCGACGCACCCCCGCACGACGTCCTCGGGCAGCTCGGTCGGCGCCGGTTCACCCTCGCGGAGCAGGCCCCGGAGCCGGCTGCCCCATCCGACGTCGGTGAGCCGGCCGAGTGCGCGGCCGGGCTCGGTGCGTTCGTCCTCGGCGATGCGGCCGCTGACGCGGACGCCGAGCGTGCCCATTCCGGTGGGCCACTGGCGTCGTGGCTGGACACTGACGCCGGGGGTGTGGAGCCGCGACCGCGCGGCGGCCCGCTCGCCCTCCGAGACGCCGGCCGACCACCGTCGCCCGGTGCAGTTGTCGCACCGGCCGCACGGAGCCGCGTCCGGGTCGTCGAGCTGGCGGCGCAGGAACTCCATCCGGCAGCCGTCGTGGGCGAGGTAGTCCAGCATGGCGCTCTGCTCGGAGCGGCGAGCCTCGGCGATCCGGCCGTAGCGGTCGGCGTCGTAGGTCCACTCCCGGCCGGTGGACTCCCAGCCACCCCGCACCCGCCGGACCGCCCCGTCGACATCGAGGACCTTGAGGACCACTTCCAGGCGGCCGCGGTTGAGGTCCACCCGGGGCTCCAACGCCGTGGTGGACACCGGGCCGTCCGCCTCGGCGAGGACGGACAACAGGTGCCGGACCACGGGTTCCGGGGGGAACGCGAGGGAGGCGAAGTACCGCCAGATGTCGGCGTCCTCACGCTGGGGCAGGAGCAGCACCTCGGCGCGTTCGACACCTCGCCCGGCGCGCCCGACCTGCTGGTAGTAGGCGATGGGGGAGGCGGGAGCGCCCAGGTGGATGACGAAACCCAGGTCGGGTTTGTCGAAGCCCATGCCGAGCGCGGAGGTCGCCACCAGCGCCTTCACCCGGTTGGCCAGCAGGTCGGCCTCGGCGCGTTGCCGGTCCTCGGGGTCGGTGCGTCCCGAGTAGGCGCTGGCGGGGAAACCCCGCTCCCGCAGGAACGTGGCGACATCCTCGGCGGCCGACACCGTCAGGGTGTAGATGATGCCCGAGCCGGGGAGGCGGCCCAGGTTCTCGGCCAGCCACCCCAGCCGCGTCTCGGCGTCGGGCAGGCGGAGCACGGACAGCCGCAGGCTCTCCCGGTCCAGCGGTCCGCGCAGCACCAGGGTCCGCTCCCGGCCGGTGTCCGCGCCGACGCCCAACTGGTCGGCCACGTCCCGCACGACCCGGTCGTTGGCCGTCGCCGTCGTCGCCAGGACCGGGACGTCCGGGTCCAGCCCCTCCAGGAGGGAGCGGAGCCGCCGGTAGTCGGGGCGGAAGTCGTGGCCCCAGTCGGAGACGCAGTGCGCCTCGTCCACCACGAGCAGCCCCGCGTTCTCCGCGAGCGAGGGCAGGACGGTGTCCCGGAAGTCCGGGTTGTTCAGCCGCTCCGGGCTGACCAGGAGGAGGTCGACCTCCCCGACGGCGACCGACTCCTGGATGTCCTCCCACTCCGTGGTGTTGGCCGAGTTGATCGTCGCGGCCCGGACACCGGCGCCCTCCGCCGCCGCCAGCTGGTTGCGCATCAACGCGAGGAGCGGGGAGATGATGACGGTGGGTCCCTCGCCCAGCTCCCGCAACAGCGCCGTGGCCAGGAAGTACACGGCGGACTTGCCCCAACCCGTGCGTTGCACGACCAGGACCCGGTGCCGGTCGACCACCAGCGACCTGATGGCCCGCCACTGGTCCTCCCGCAGCCGCGCCCCGGGGCCGGCCAGGCTCCTCAGCCGGTCCTCGGCGATCTCCCGCAACACCTCGTCGTCCACGTCCACCTCTTCCGTGCCTGACGTTCCCTCACCGGACGAGGACCGGCCGTCGTGACCGGACCGGTGACCCAGTGTCCTCTCCCGCGGTGGTCGGGCGGGTGCGGTGGGGACCCCGGACCGCGAGATGACTACCCTAGGTGTGGTGACCACCACGTTCGACCAGGTCGGAACCGGTTCGCACGACTCCGAGGACCTGCGTGGGCGCGTCCTGGACGCCGCCCGGCGGGCCCGGACCGCCGCCACCACCTTCGGTCCGCTGCCCCAGTCCCGCAAGGACGAGTTGCTGCTCACGATGGCCGATCGGCTGGTCGCGGCGTCGCCGACCCTGCTGGCCGCCAACGCCGAGGACGTCGAACTGGGCACCCAGGCGGGCCTGCCGGCGGGGATCATCGACCGGCTCGTCCTCACCGACCAGCGGGTTCGGGACATCGCCGAGGGCCTGCGGACGGTGGCGGCCCTCCCCGACCCCGTCGGTGAGGTGCTGCGGGGGCGCACGTTGCCGAACGGCCTCGAACTGCGGCAGGTCCGGGTTCCGCTCGGCGTGGTCGGGATGGTCTACGAGGGGCGTCCGAACGTCACGGTCGACGCCTCCGGGTTGGCCCTGAAGTCCGGGAACGTGGTGCTGCTCCGGGGCTCCTCCTCGGCGGAGAACTCCAACCGCGCCCTCGTCGCGGTGCTGCGGGACGTGTTGGAGGAGTTGGACCTGCCCGCCGACGCGGTCCAGCTGCTGCCCTGCCACGACCGGGCCACCGTGCGGCACCTGATCACCGCCCGGGGCCTGGTGGACGTCGTGATCCCCCGGGGCGGGGCCGGGCTCATCTCCGCCGTGGTCGAGCAGGCCACCGTGCCCACCCTCGAGACGGGGGTGGGCAACTGCCATGTCTACGTCGACGCCGCCGCTGACGTGGACCAGGCCATCCCGATCGTGTTGAACTCGAAGGCACGCCGACCCAGCGTCTGCAACGCCGCCGAAACCCTGCTGGTCCACCAGGGGATCGCTGACCGCTTCCTGCCCGCCGTCGCCGTCGCGCTCCGCCAGGCCGGTGTGACCCTCCACGCGGACGAGTCGACCCGGGCCCTGGTGCCCGACGCCGTGGCGGCCACCGACGAGGACTGGGACACCGAGTACCTCTCCCTCGACCTCGCCGTGCGGGTGGTCGGCTCCCTGGACGAGGCGGTCCGGCACGTCGCCCGGCACGGTACCGGCCACACCGAGGCCATCGTCACCGACGACGTGCGGGCGGCCCGGGACTTCGTGACCCGGGTCGACGCGGCGGCGGTCGTGGTCAACGCGTCCACCGCCTTCACCGACGGCGGGGAGTACGGCATGGGAGCGGAGATCGGGATCTCCACCCAGAAGCTGCACGCGCGGGGGCCGATGGGCCTGCCCGAGCTGACGTCGACGAAGTGGGTCGTCTGGGGGGACGGCCACACCCGCCCGGCGTCCTGACCGGCGCCTGGGCTGTGGTGTTCGACACCGCTGTGGTCGGCGAGAACAGCGCACGACGGCGGTAGGCTCGCCGTTCATGGCCGAAGGCAATGTCCACGATCCCGGTCGGCGCGGCCGGGGGCGCAGGGTCGGTGTCATGGGCGGCACGTTCGACCCGGTGCACCACGGTCACCTCGTCGCCGCCAGCGAGGTCGGGGCGCGGTTCGACCTCGACGAGGTGGTGTTCGTCCCGACCGGGCAGCCGTGGCAGAAGTCCGACGCGGAGGTCAGCCCGGCCGAGGACCGCTACCTGATGACCGTGATCGCGACCGCCTCCAACCCTCGGTTCTCCGTGAGCCGGGTGGACATCGACCGGCGTGGCCCCACCTACACGGCCGACACCCTGGGTGACCTGCACCGGGCGTATCCCGAGGACGAGCTGTTCTTCATCACGGGCGCCGACGCCCTCGAACAGATCCTGTCCTGGCACCGCGTCGACGAGCTGTTCGAGCTGGCGCACTTCGTCGGCGTCACCCGACCCGGCTACCGGCTGGCCGACCACCACCTGCCCAGGGGCTCGGTCACGCTGGTGGAGGTGCCGGCGATGTCGATCTCCTCCACCGGCTGCCGCGACCGGGTCGCCGCCGGGCTCCCCGTCTGGTACCTGGTGCCGGACGGGGTGGTGCAGTACATCTCCAAGCGGGGCCTCTACCGGCGGGGCGCCGATACCGCCCGACCCGGGCCGTAGCGGACGCGTCAGCGGGCGGTGGGGAAATGCCGTCGGGTGCCTCCCACGTCGGCCGGTAGGCTCCGGGAGTCGCGTGGACGCGTCCCGCCCGCGCCGGAAGGAGAAACGTGGTAGCAACCGACGAGGCCCGCGAACTGGCGCTGCTCGCCGCGCACGCGGCCGCCGACAAGAAGGCGAACGACGTCGTCGTGCTCGACGTGTCCGAGCAGCTCGTCATCACCGACTGCTTCGTGATCGCCTCGGCTCCGAACGAACGCCAGGTCGAGGCGATCGTCGACAACGTCGAGGAGAAGCTGCGTGAGCACGGCGTGAAGCCGGTGCGGCGGGAGGGCGCCCGGGAGGGCAGGTGGGTGCTGCTGGACTTCGTGGACGTGGTCGTCCACGTGCAGCACTCCGAGGAACGGGCGTTCTACGCCCTCGAACGACTGTGGAAGGACTGCCCCCGGGTGCCCTTCCACGACCCGGCCGGCGGCGAGCCGGAGCAGACGACCGGGAGCGAGCCGGCATGAGCGCCGGCCTGGGGCGACTCGTCCTGTGGAGACACGGGCAGACCTCCTACAACGTCGCCCACCGGTTCCAGGGTCAGCTCGACATCGAGCTGACCCCCACCGGCCGGGAACAGGCACGCCGCGCCGCGCCCGTCCTGGCGGAGTTCGCGCCCGCGGTGTTCGTCTCCTCCGATCTGCGGAGGGCCAGCGCGACGGCCTCGGCGTTCAGCGCCGTCACGGGCGTCGAGTCGCGGTTGGACAAGCGGTTGCGGGAGACCCACTGCGGGCAGTGGCAGGGTCTGACCCACGACGAGGTGGAAGCGGGTTGGCCGGGAGCGCTGCGGGAGTGGCGGGCGGTCTCCACGGTCGCGCCTCCCGGCGGGGAGAGCAGGGTCGAGGTCGCCGTCCGGGCCTCCCAGGTGGTCGACGAGGTCGACCGCGAACTGGGTGGCGGCGGCCCCGAGCCCGCGACCGCGCTGTTCTGCGCGCACGGCGGTCTCATCGTCGGGCTGACGGCGCGGCTGCTCGGTCTGCCCCTCGAGCAGTGGGGGTCGTTGGCCGCGGTCTCGAACTGCAACTGGGTGGTCTTGGAGCGCTCCACCACCACGGGGTGGCGTCTTCGCGCCTACAACGCCGGACCCACCTGAACCCGGGGGGGCCAGCCGGGTTCGGTGGGCGCCGCCCTCGCCGGCCCGTAGGGTGGTGTGCCATGCCCGTCGCGATCGTCACGGACTCCACCGCCTACCTGCCGGAGGGCGCGGCGGAGCGCCACGGCATCCACCGCGTCCCGCTGCACGTGGTGGTGGACGGAGTGGGGACGCTGGACGGGGAGGGCTCGGACGGCCCGGGGGTGGCCGACGCGCTGCGGCACCACCGCCGGGTGACCACGTCCCGACCGTCCCCGGCCGAGTTCGCCTCGACGTTCCGTTCCCTGCTGGACGGTGGGGCGTCCTCGGTGCTGTCGATCCAGCTCTCCCGTGAGCTCTCGGGTACGTGGGAGGCGGCCAGGAGCGCCGCCGAGGAGGTCGCGCCCGACCGCATCCGGGTGGTGGACTCCCGGTCCACTGCGATGGGCATGGGCTTCGGGGTGCTCGCCGCGGCCGCCGCGTCGTCCCGGGGCGCTGACCTGGACGAGGTCGCCTCGGTGGCGGAGACGACGACGGCCCGGACCCGCACCGTCTTCTGCCTCGACACCCTGGAACACCTGCGGCGTGGCGGCCGCCTCGGCTCCGCGTCCGCGCTCCTGGGCACGGCCCTGGCGATCCGGCCGTTGCTGCACGTCGACGACGGGCGGATCGTCCCGTTGGAGAAGGTGCGCACCACCCGACGGGCGATGACCCGGCTTGTCGAGCTGGTCGCGCGGAGTTCCGGCTCCGGACCGGTCGCGGTGGCCGTCCACCACCTGGACGCTCCGGAGCGGGCGGTCGAGCTGGCAGGTCTGATCGAGGAACGCGTACCGGGGTGCGACGGTTGCCTGGTGTCCGAGCTCGGTGCCGCGCTGGGGGCGCACACCGGCCCCGGCGCGCTGGGAGCGGTTGTCCTACCGGGAGGGCTGCCCGCCGGGGCCTGAGCGTCGGCGTCGCCTGACCGGTCCGCTCGGGTGCGCTTCACGGCTTCGGCCGGGTGGTGACGTCGGGGGCCTCGGCGCACGGCGCCGGAGTCCGGCCGTCCCTGATCGCCGGGGCCGCGATCACCCAGGCGCCCACCAGCGCGATCGCCCCGACGACGGGGATCGCGGGTGGACCCAGCCGGTCGAGGACGAGACCGCCGACAGCTCCGGCCGACGGCGGCGCCGAGGTAGAGACCGGAGATGTTCAGCGAGACCGCCGTCATCGCGGCCCCTGGCGCGGCGGCGATGGTGCTGGCCTGCATGGGTGGGTTGAGTGCCCAGGCGAACACCGACCACGCGACCACGGCGATCCCGAACGGCCAGAGGGGCGCACCGGTGGCGACCAGGACCGCGACGAGGCTCAACGCCACGGCATGCCCACCGAGGACCGCCAGCCGTGGGTCGGCTTGAAGTAGGCGCGCTCCCCGTCCGGCCGCCCCGGATTCCGGCGACTGCGAGGCACCGGGAGGCCCGGGCGGATCGTCCGAGGGGAACCGAGGCCGGCTGCCGCAGCGCCGCCCTGCCCCGGTGGGCACGCGTCACCACTGCCCGTGCCGCACGGCTCGTCGAGCCAGGCTGCGAGGAGCGGTACCAGCCGTGCGGCAGCCAACCGGATCACGCGAGGGCGCAGCGGGGCGCGAGGCCCACCAGCACGCCCCGCACCCCAGCGCGAAGACCCCCGTTCCAGCCAGCGACCAGGCACGGCACCCTGTCGCCGGCGCGATCGGCGGGAGCACACCAGCGCAGGTCACCGGCTGGCTCCCGAGAGGCGCTCGCCGCCCGCCACGAGGTGCCGGCACCCGAGCGGAACGGGCGCCAGCGGCTCCTCCCGGTCCCGATCCGTCGACCGATCAGTCGACCGATCCGTTGTGGACCCTGATGTGCGCTTCGTGGCGGGTCCGGGCTCCGCGGCGGGGCCGTCCCCGCCGGTCCGCCGTCCACTCGAACACGTCACGCCCCCGACCGAGCGGGTGCGGTGGGCCGCTGTTCGGTCTCTCGTGGGCGGAGTTGTCCCCATCCCGGGGTTGTCCACAGGGGAGCCGCCGGGAGGCGCGCGGCGACCGCTGTCGTCCCTAGCGTCTGGGCCATGACGAGCTTCCATGCCTACGATCCGCGTGCGGAGCCTGTCGTGGCCGCCCGCGACCGGTTGACGGTGCTGGCCGAGACGACGGGAGGCGATGCGGAGGAACCCCGCGCCGACGGACGCCGGAGCACGGGGACACCCCGCCACGCCGCGAGTACCACCGCCGGCGGCTGGGCGAGGAGGTGGCTGCCCGACGGGATGCGCGGAGTCCGGCTGGACCCCGGCCGGTCGGCTGCCCTGGCCGTGGGAACGGCCGCGCTCCTCGGCGCGGGGCTCGTGTGGTGGCTGGCGTCCCGCCCGCCCGCCGAACCCGCGCCCCCGCTGCCGGTGGCCGCGGTCGCCGAGTCCGTCCCGTCGCCGACAACCCCCACCAACACACCCTCGTCCGCGCCCACCGAGGTGGTGGTCAGCGTCGTGGGTCTGGTGTCCCGGCCCGGCCTGGTCACCCTGGCACCGGGGGCGCGGGTGGCGGACGCGGTCCGCGCGGCGGGCGGGCAGGTGCCGACCGCCGAGGTCGGCGAGCTCAACCTCGCGCGGCGCCTCGCCGACGGTGAGCAGGTCCACGTCGGGGTGCCGCCCCCGCCGGGTGCCAGGGAGGGGGTGGCTGGTGGGGAGGGGCCCGGGGCGGAGGACGGATCCGGTGGAGCACCCGGCGTGGTGAACCTGAACTCGGCCGATGCGGAGGGGCTGCGCGCGCTCCCGGGCATCGGCCCGGTGATGGCGGACCGGATCGTCGAGTGGCGAGCGGAACACGGCGGTTTCGCCAGCGTGGAACAGCTGCGCGACGTCGACGGGATCGGACCGACCCGGTTCGAACGGCTGCGTGAGCTGGTGACGGTGTGACATGGCACGTGCGACGGACGCCCGTCTCGTCCCCGCCGCCCTCGCCGTCTGGGGCACGGCGCTCACCGGGATCCTCGGGGAGTGGTGGCTGGCACCGCTCGTCGGTGTCGGGACCGTGGTGGTCGCCGCGCTGGTGGTGCTCGTGGTGCGGTGGTGCCGGCCGGCGTGGTACCGACGCACCTGGCCCCAGGCGGCGGTCGTGGCCGGGCTGGCGGTGGTGAGCGCGGTGGTCACGGCGGTGGAGGTCCGCGACGCCGTCGAGCATCCGCTGCGGATCGCCGCCGGGGAGGGGCGGTCGGCGGCGATGGCGGTGGTGGTCAGCGACGACCCTCGCCGCGTTGGTGGTGCGCCGTCGGGTCGCCCCGACCAGCGGGTGGTCGTCGAGGCGCGGTTGGAGTCGTACCGCGTGGCCGGGGAGCCCGGGGTGCGACGAGGGCGAGGACGAGTGCTGGTGATCGCGCCCGCCGACAGCTGGGGCGAGCTCCTGCCCGGGCAGGAGGTCTCGGTCGAGGGGCGGCTGTCACCGCCTCGGTCCGGCGAACCCCTGCTGGCGGTGGTCAGCGCCCGCGACCCGCCCGGGCACCCGAGTGAGCCACCGTGGTGGCAGCGGGGGGCAGGGGAGCTCCGGGAGGGGCTGCGGGACGCGGCACGGGTGTTGGCCCCGGAACCGGCCGGGCTGTTGCCCGCCCTGGTCGTGGGGGACACCAGCCAGCAGTCCCCGCAGGTCGTCGAGGAGTTCCGGACCGCCGGGCTGACCCACCTCACGGCCGTCAGCGGTTCGAATCTCGCCATGGTGTGCGGCGCCGTGCTGTTGGCCGCCCGCGCCGTCGGAGCCGGACCCAGGGGCAGCGCCGTCGCGGCGGGAGTGGCTCTGGTCGGGTTCGTCGTGCTCGCTCGTCCCGAGCCCAGCGTGCTGCGGGCGGCGGGCATGGGAGCCGTCACCCTGCTGGCGTTGGTGCTCGGCCGGGAGCGCTCGGCCCTGCCGGCCCTGGCGGCGACGGTGGCCGCGCTGCTGCTGGTCGATCCGGCGTTGGCCGTGAGCGCCGGTTTCACGCTGTCGGTGCTGGCCACCGGTGGTCTGGTGCTGCTCGCCCCGCCCTGGGTGGCGGCCCTGCGGACGCGAGGAGTACCCGCCGGGCTGGCCGAGGCGCTGGTCGTACCACTCGCGGCGCAGGTCACGACCGCGCCCGTCGTGGCGGCCCTGTCGGCCGAGGTGAGCCTGGTCGGCGTGGTCGCGAACATCGTGGCCGCGCCCGTGGTCGCGCCGGCCACGGTGTTCGGTGTGGTCGCGGCCGTCCTCTCGGTGTGGGCTCCCGGGGTGGCGGAGTTCTTCGTCCGGCTGGCCGGGCCGGAGGTGTCGTGGCTGATCTGGGTGGGTCGGACGGCGGCGGGTGTCTCCCATCCCACCCTGCCCTGGCCGGCCGGGGCGGGCGGCGGCCTGGTGTTGGCTGCGGTGTTGGCCGTCGTCCTGGTCGCGGCCCGGTCGAGCCGGTTCCGGGTGGCCGCGGTCGGGGTCGTCCTGGGTGGCGCGTTGATGGTGGTCCCCGCGCGCACCGCCTTCCCCGGGTGGCCCGGGCCGGACTGGTCGTTCGTGGCCTGCGACGTGGGCCAGGGGGACGCGCTGGTGCTGGCGACCGGTGAGCCGGGGCGCGCGGTGGTCGTGGACGCCGGGCCGGATCTGACCGGGGTGGGCGACTGCCTGCGCCGTCTGGGGGTCACTCGCGTCCCGCTGGTCATCCTGAGCCATCTGCACGCCGACCACGTGGGTGGGCTGGACGGGGTGCTGGCCGGTCGGCGGGTGGGAGCGGTCGCGCTCGGGCCGGCCAGGTCCCCGACCTGGGCCTACGAGGAGGTCGCGGCCGTCGCGGCGGGCAGGGGCGTTCCCCTGGTCGAGCTGCGGTTGGGGCAGCGGCTGCGGTGGTCGGGGCTCGCCATCGACGTGCTGGGCCCGCTGGACGGGTACGTGGCCGACGAGACGTCGGGAACGGAGGTGAACAACGCGTCGCTGGTCCTGCTGGCCACCACCTCGGTGGGGCGGGTGCTGCTGACGGGGGACGCGGAGCTTGCGGCCCAGTCGGGCCTGCTGGGCGCGGGGGTGGATCTGGCCGCCCCGGTGCTGAAGGTGCCGCACCACGGTTCCCGGTACACGCTCCCGGAGTTCCTCACCAGGGTCGCCCCGCGGGTCGCGATCATCAGCGTGGGTGCCGACAACCGGTACGGGCATCCGAGCGGCCAGGTCATCGCCGAGCTGCGGGCGTTGGGCGCGACGGTGGTGCGCACCGACCTCAACGGCCACCTGGCCGTCGGGCCGGGGCCGGAGGGGGTTCGGGTCCGGGTGTGGCGGGAGGCTACCGCCGAGTGACCCGGGTGGGACGGCGTCCCACCCGGGCCAGGGTCTCCGCGGTCCTCGGGTGGGGCCGGGGGTCCCGCCCCGGTCGCGTGGGGCGGGACCTGGCCGGATCAGGAACCGGGCTGTCCCAGCACCTCGTGCACCGCCTGCGCGGTGGGGGGCACGGTGGCCTTCGGCCCGACGTGGTCGCTGATCGCGTCGAGGGTCTTGAGGCCGTCGCCGGTGATGAGCAGCACCGTTTCGGCGTCGGGGTCCAGTTGTCCGGACTCGATCAGCTTCTTGGCGGTGGCGACGGTGACACCACCCGCCGTCTCGGTGAAGATGCCCTCCGTGCGGGCGAGGAGTCGGATGCCCTCGACGATCTCCTGGTCGGTGACGTCCTCGATCGCCCCGCCGGTGCGGCGCACGGTGTCGAGGACGTAGGGGCCGTCGGCGGGTGCGCCGATGGCCAGGGAACGGGCGATCGTCTCCGGTCGTACCGGTTGGACGACGTCGAGTCCCGCTTTGAACGCGGAGGCCACGGGCGAGCACCCGTTGGCCTGGGCGCCGAAGACCCGGTAGGGCGTTGGCTCGACCAGGCCGAGTTCACCGAACTCCCGGAAGGCCCTGTCCACCTTGGTGAGCTGGGAACCCGAGGCGATCGGGACGACGATCTGCTCGGGCAGCCGCCACCCGAGCTGTTCGGCCACCTCGAAGCCGAGGGTCTTGGATCCCTCGCCGTAGTAGGGGCGCACGTTGACGTTGACGAACGCCCAGTCCTCGTGTTCGGCGGCCAGTTCGGTGGCCAGCCGGTTCACGTCGTCGTAGTTGCCGTCGACGGCGATGAGCGTGCCGTCGTACACGGCGGTGGTGAGCACCTTGGCCCGTTCGAGCGTGGAGGGGACCAGCACGACCGAGTCCCAACCGGCGCGCGCGGCCGCGGCGGCGACGGCGTTGGCGAGGTTGCCGGTGGAGGGACAGGCCAGCACGCGGAACCCGAACTCCCGGGCGGCGGCGAGGGCCACGGCCACCACGCGGTCCTTGAAGGAGTGCGTCGGGTTGCCGGTGTCGTCCTTGACCCACAACCGGCGCACCCCGAGCTCCCTGGCCAGGCTGTCGGCACGCACCAGCCTGGTGCAGCCGGGGTCGGTGCTGGGGATGGTCTCGATGTCGCTGGGGACCGGCAGCAACCGCTTGTACCGCCAGATCGAGCGGGGCCCGGCCTCGATGTCCTCGCGGCGGACGCGACCGAAGTCGTACACGACCTCCAGCGGAGCGAAGTCGTCCGGGGAGACGAACTCGGGGGCGAGGGGGATCTGGTGGCCGCTCTCCTTCGAGGCCAACGCGACGGCGGGGCCGAGGTCGAGCGGGCGGCGGGTTCCTGGCGTCGTGCTCGAGCCAGCAGTGACTGTCATGGCGAGGCCTCTCCTCATCTTTCCCGCTGGGCGGGCCGGATTTGGCACCGAGTGCGGCAGCGGCGTGGTGGGGCCACGTCCAACTGGCGCTGGTTGCCGGGGTGTCGTCGGGCCGATCCCTCTACCCCTCTGGATGAGCGCTGTTCGGTTGTGCGGCACACGCTAGGGCATGGGGGTGGGCCGGGGCCAGCGGTGTCCGGAATGCGGGAGCGCGACGGTCCGGGCCTGCGTGGGAGAATCCCGGCGTGCCCCCCCAGCCCGCTCCGCCAGCCCCGCTCCAGCTCATCCTCGGTGATGAGGAACTGCTGGTGGAACGGGCCACCCGGGAGACCCTGCGCCAGCTGCGCGTGGCGGAACCGATGGCCGAGCTGACCAGGCTCCGCGCCACCGAACTCACCCCGCCCCACCTCGCCGAGCTGGTCAGCCCGTCGTTGTTCGCCGAGGCGAGGGTGGTGGTGCTCGAGGCCGCGCAGGAGGCGGGGGCGGAGATCTGCGAGGCCGTGGCCGCCTACTGCCGTGCGCCAGCCGAGGGCGTCGTGCTGGTCGTGGTGCACTCGGGTGGTGGTCGGTCGAAGCTGGCGAAGCAGTTGCCGGCCACGCTCCGCTCGGCCGGTGCGGAGGTGACCGAGTGCCCCAAGGTGACGAAGGCGTCCGATCGGGAGGCCTTCGTCCGCAACGAGGTGCGGGTGGCGGGGGGACGCATCGACGCGGCGGGGGTGCACGCGCTCATCGAGGCGGTGGGTTCGGACCTGCGGGAGCTCGCCTCGGCGGCCGCGCAGCTGGTGTCGGACCACGACGGCCCGCTGGACGAGGCGACGGTGCGGCGCTACCACCGCGGCCGGGCCGAGGTCACCGGATTCGCCGTGGCGGAGCGCGCGGTGGTCGGGGACGTCCCCGGGGCGCTGGAGGCGTTGCGGTGGGCGCTGAGCCTGGGGGTTCCCCACGTGTTGGTCGCCGACGCCCTGGCGGACGCGGTGCGTTCGGTCGCGCTGGTGCGCGGCGCGGGCGGCGGGGACCCGTTCCGGCTGGCCGGGCAGCTGGGGATGCCGCCGTGGAAGGTCAAGAAGGTGCGCAACCAGATCCGGGGCTGGGAGGACGACTCGCTGGTGCGGGCGATGCGGGTGGTGGCGACCCTCAACGGGGAGGTGAAGGGGCAGGCGGCCGACGCGTCGTACGCCCTGGAACGGGCGGTGCTCGAGGTGGCGCGTGCCCAGCGCGCGGGGCAGCGCGCCCGCTGACCAGCGCACACTCCGCGCATGTCCCGCACACGCTCCGCGGCTGCCCTCGTCGGGGCCGTCGTGCGCGCCGCCCGGTGGGGACCAGCTCCTCGTCCCGTTCACCTGTGCCGGTCCGGACGCCGGGCGTGCGGGCCCTGGTTTCGACTGAGGAGCTACCCGGGGTGATCCCCAGGGCGCGGACCGGGTCCGGTGGCGGAGTCCGGGGCGTCGACGGGGCGGGAACGACGGTGGGGGCCGCCCCGCGAACGGGAGGCCCCCACCGGACGTGACCGCGGTCCGCGGGTCAGAGCGAGTTGGCGCGCTGCGCGATGGCCGACTTCTTGTTGGCGGCCTGGTTGGCGTGGATGACGCCCTTGCTGACAGCCTTGTCGAGCTTGCGGTTGGCCTCGCGGCTGAGCTGCACGGCCTTGTCCTTGTCGCCGGCCTCCACGGCCTCGCGGAACTTGCGGATGGCGGTCTTCACCGAGGAGCGGACGGCCTTGTTCCGCAGCCGGGCCTTCTCGTTGGTCCGGATCCGCTTCATCTGGGACTTGATGTTCGCCACGAGGGCACCCCTTGATCTCGACGTGGTTCGTGCCGCGCTGTGTTGGCGCCGCCACCTGGCGCGAGGTCGAGTGGTGACTCGACCGTCCGAGCGGTGGCGGGTTTCCTCCCTGGCGGAATGCCGCACGGCACGGCGGACAACGGTACCAGCGACCCGACGGCGTGGTCGTGGTGGCCGGTCGATGGCATCGCGGAACCACCGCCACGCACCTCGTACGCTCGTTCGAGTGACTAGCGCGCTGAACTGGCCGGGCTTCGCCGACGTGTCCCTGGCGGCACTGCTGCTGCTCTGCGCGGCGGCGTTCGCGGCCGGGGCGGTGGATGCGATCGTGGGCGGTGGTGGCCTGATCCAGTTGCCCGCGCTGCTCCTGGTCATGCCGGGAGGGGAACCGATCTTCTCGCTGGCGACGAGCAAGGTGGCGGCGGTGGTGGGCACCGCGTCCGCCGTCCCGACCTATGCCAGGCGGACCAGGATCGACTGGAGCACGGCGGTGCCCATGGCGGTCGTGGCGTTCCTGGGGGCGGTGGGCGGCGCGGCCTTCGCGAACCTGCTCCCGTCGGTCGCGTTGAACTCCGTGGTGCTGGTCGCGTTGGTCGTCGTCGGCGTCTACACCTGGCGTCGGCCGTCGCTGGGCAGCGTCGAAGCGCCGCGTTTCGGCCGCCGGCACCAGATCCTGCTGGCTTCCCTTGGCGGCGCGACCATCGGTTTCTGGGACGGTCTCGCCGGACCCGGCACGGGTTCCTTCCTGGTGTTCCTGCTGGTGGGGCTGGTCGGCTACGCCTTCCTGCACGCCTCCGCGACAGCGAAGCTCGTCAACACCGCGACGAACATCGGGGCGCTCTGCTACTTCATCCCGGCTGGCAAGGTGCTGTGGGGGCTGGGCCTGGTGATGGCGGTCTGCAACCTGGCGGGCAGCGTGTCCGGCGCGATGCTGGCGAGCCGGCGGGGCTCCGAGTTCATCCGGCGGGTCTTCCTGACGGTGGTGGTGGCGATGGTGGTCAGCCTGGCTTGGCGGTTGGCGACGGGCGGCTGACCGGCCGGGCGTGGTCCTGGTGCCCGTGCGGGGGTCAACGGCGCGCTGGCGGCGGGTGGAGGGGTGTGAGGCCGAGGGCGGCCCCGGCTGGTCGTCGACCCACTCCCGGGCCGTCGCGAGGGCCTTCTCGGACGCGGGTGTCCCGGGCGCGCCCTGGTCGTGGGTGGTTCGGGTTCGGGAGGTCCACGATCGACGCGGCGAGGGGTGCTGGCGCCGCCGTTCGCCCCCGGCTGTCCGACGCCGCTTTTCGGGGGAGGGCGGTTCCCGGTGCTGGCCCGCCTGGCGCGGGAAGGGGCGCACCGGCGTCGCGGGGTGGCGGACGACTCCTCGGCTCCCGGGCCCGGAAGCGCGGGGCGGGCCCGAGCGGGCGCTCCCGCCGGACGCGCGTCCGTTCCACCGGCTCGGCAGGGCGCGGGGAACGAGTCGGTTCGCGTGGTCGGCGGGCGGGGCGAGCCCTCGGGCCGCGCGACCGGCGGGTCCGAACGGCCGCGCGGCGCTCGCCCCGGCGGCCGCCGGGGCGGCGGCAGGTGGGCGAGTTCCCGTCGATCCTGTCGTCCGAACCGTTCTCACGGGTCGACAGACACCGTCGACGAGTTGAGAATCTTCAGGCGTGTCGGCAGCTGGCGAGAACTCCTATCAGCCCAGACCAATCCGATTCCTGGGAATCGAGGCGGTCGCGGGGTGGCGGATCAAGTGCTACGGAATATCAGCCCGGTCCAGACAGCCGGATGGTGAGGTGATCGACGCCGCCGTCACGCAGGCCGTCTCGGTGGTCTCGGCGACCGGGACCGATTCGGAGGTGCACGGGGTCGGGTTCGTGGTGGCGCACGAGACCTCGGAGCACTGCCTGACGCAGGTGCACTGGTGGGAGCGGAGCGCGACCCTCGTGCAGCGCCGGTTCTCCTCGACCCGCGACAGCGCGCACACTTTCCGCGAGGTGCGGTCGCAGACGATGGGTTCGGTCTGGGACCTCGCCGTGGTGGCCTACGAACGGGGAGCGTGGGTGCGCCACGTGCTGGCGAATTCGGCGGGGCCGGATCTCGCGGCCTACCTCGACGACGGATTCAGCGGGCTGGTGTGAATTGGTGGAACGTTGACCGGTTGGGAAATCGGCGTGTTGTCCCCTGACCACTTTCCCGCCGATTCCCCGGACCGGGGCACGGTCCAGCGCTCCCTCCGCTGGCTGACCAGCCCGCGTCCTCCGCGTCCTCCCGTCACCCCGTGCCGGCTCCCGAGCGGGTGGGGTCGGCCGCCCGGAGGGTGGCCGCCAGCGTCCGCAGCACGTCGGCGGTGTCCGGCCAGCCGAGGCACGCGTCGGTGACGCTCCGCCCGTACACCAGCGACGCCGGGTCCGCCAGCGGCTGGTTCCCCTCCTCCAGGAAGCTCTCCAGCATCACACCCCGCACACCCCGTTCGCCGCCGGCCAGCCGCCGCGCGAGGTCCGCCACCACGGCCGGCTGGCGTCGGTGGTCCTTGCCGCTGTTGCCGTGGCTGGCGTCGACGACGACCCGTTCCGGGAGCCCGGCCGCCGCCAGGCGCTCCAGGGTGGCCCGCACGGAGGCGGCGTCGTAGTTCGGCCCCTGGGCGCTGCCCCGGAGCACCACGTGGCAGTCCTCGTTGCCGGTGGTGCTGAGGATGGCCGCCTGGCCGTCCTCGTTGATGCCGGTGAAGACGTGTTCGGCGGCGGCGGAGCGGACCGCGTCGACCGCGGACTGCACGTCACCCTCGGTGGAGTTCTTGATGCCGATCGGCATGGACAGCCCGCTGGAGAGCTGGCGGTGGACCTGGCTCTGCGCGGTCCTGGCGCCGATCGATCCCCAGCTGACCGTGTCGGCGATGTACTGCGGCGTGATCGGGTCCAGGAACTCGCAGCCGACGGGGAGGCCGAGCGCGAGGACGTCCAGCAGCAGTTGACGGGCGAGGGTGAGGCCCTCGTTGACCTGGTAGCTCCCGTCGAGCCCCGGGTCGTTGATCAGGCCCTTCCACCCGAGAGTGGTCCGGGGCTTCTCGAAGTAGACCCGCATCACGACGAGCACCTGGTCCCGGACCTCCTCGGCGAGCGCGGCGAGCCTGGTCGCGTAGTCGAGGGCGGCGGCGGGGTCGTGGACGGAGCACGGGCCGACCACGGCCAACAGGCGCTCGTCCCGGCCGGTGAGGACGTCGACGACGTCCCGGCGGCCTCGCAGCACCACGTCCCGGGCCTGGTCGGTCAGGGGGAGGCGGTCCTTGAGCAGCGCGGGGGACGCCAGCGGGCGTACGCGGAGCACCCGCTGGTCGTTCAGCTGGTCGACCGGGGGTGCGCTGGGGGCGGGGGACACGGCGGGCAGCCTTTCCGCGAACCGACCGCACCCCACCACCGGTGTCGAGCCGGCTCGCCTTCGTGGAGAACGAACGGCGAACGACAGCACTGGCCTCTCGGCCATCGTGTGCCGGCTCGGAATGGTGGGAATCAGCGCGTCACGGCGCTGGCATGCCCATTCCGGGCCGGCCAGCTAAACCGCCAATAACGCCGCATGGTGGCGATGCTACCCCATGCCGGGACGCCCGGGAGAGCCCCCGGGCGTGGCCGTCGCCACCAGGGACGCGGTCCCCCGGTACCGCGTCGGCCTGGCGGCGTCGGAAGCGCCAGGGCGGTTCACGCCTCGTCGTCGGGCTCCACCTTCTTGGGCGGGCGTCCCCTGCGGGGCAGCTGGCCCGCCTGGCTCGGCAGCCTGCCCGCCTCGGACAGCGAGCGTCTGAGGAGGAACTCGATCTGGGCGTTGGCGCTGCGCAGTTCGTCGTTCGCCCACCGGACCAGTGCGTCGTGCACCGCCGGGTCCAGTCGGAGGAGGAAGCTCTTGCGGCCAGCCACAGTGATCAGTTGTAGAGGGAGCCCGTGTTGACCACCGGCTGGGTGGCCCTGTCGCTGCACAGCACCGTCAGAAGATTGCTGACCATCGTCGCCTTCCGTTCCTCGTCGAGCTCGACCATGCCCTGCTCGGCGATCTTCGCAAGGGCCATGTCGACCATGCCCACCGCGCCCTCGACGATGCGGGACCTCGCCGCGACCACGGCGTTCGCCTGCTGTCGCTGCAGCATGACCTGCGCGATCTCCGGGGCGTATGCCAGGTGGGTGATGCGGGACTCGATGACCCGCACGCCGGCCGACTCCACCCGGGCGGAGATCTCGGCGGAGAGCTGCTCGGTGATCTTCTCGGCGTTGTCGCGCAGGGAGAACGCCGAGTCGTCGGGGTTGTCGTAGGGATAGCTGGTGGCGATGTGCCGCACGGCGGCCTCGGTCTGGGTCTCCACGAACATCACGAAGCTGTCGACCTCGAAGGAGGCCCGGGCGCTGTCCTCCACCTGCCAGACGACGACGGCCGCGATCTCCACCGGGCTCCCGTCGGCGTCGTTGACCTTCATGACGGAGGTCTCGAAGTTGCGGATGCGCAGGGAGACCCGGGCCCTGCTGGTGAAGGGGTTGACCCACTGGAGGCCGTCCCGGCGGACCGTCCCCGTGTAGCGGCCGAGGAACTGGACGACCCGTGCCTCGTTGGGTTGGACCATCACCAGGCCGGGACCGAGGAGGGCGGCGGCCACCAGGGCGACGACGCCGACGCCGATCAGGACCCCCGACCCGTTCACGCCGGCGGCGATCGCACCGCCCCCTCCGAGGACCAGCACGGTCAGGGCGCCGGTCACCGGGAGGCCGGGGAGGCTGAAGGCGGTCCGCTCGCGGTACTGGGGGGAGGGCATGGGCACCCTCTCCGCGACGGCCTGCGGTGAAGTGGTCATGGTGGACGCCCTTTCCTGCGAGCGACTGATCATCTAGCAAGATGATATCACTTTTTCGGGTTGCCCGCCGTCACCTCGGTCAGGCGTCCGCCGTCACCTCGCTGGGGCCGTGGCGGTCACCTCGTTCGGGACGAGGCGAGCGGGCTGCCATCCGGCTCGCCCGTCCGGGGCTCGACGGCGCCGTCCGCCTCGATCGGGCTGGCCGCGGCCCCGGCGATGTCCTTGCTCAGCCGGACATCCTCCTCCTGGTACCCCAGGGCCGCGTACAGCGACCGCGCGCGGTGGTTGGCGGCCCCCGTCTCCAGGCTCAGCCGGCGCAGACCCCGGGTCCGTCCCCACTCCTCGGCCGTGCGCACCAGTGCGCTCCCGATGCCCCGCCCCTCCAGCCCCTCGTCCACCACCAGCTCGGCGACGTGGACCTCGGCGGTGCCGGTGAAGTGCCGGCGCTCGCTGACGGTCACCACGCCGGCGACGCGGCCGTCGACCTCCGCGACGAACGCCGGGCTCAGGTCGCTGGTGGCCAGGTCCAGGGACCGGGCCAACCAGTCCCGCGCGGTCGCCGTGACGGCCCCGGGGTCACGCCACTCCGCGACACCCTCCCGCAGGCGATGGGCCAGTGCCAGGCAGGCCGGGCGGTCGGCGGAGGTGTACCGGCGTACGCGCACGAGGTTCCCTTTCGCTGGGGCCGCTGCCCGGACAGAACGGACAGAACGGGGGTGATCAGTCTGGCAACGGAATGCCGGTCGATCAACGTGAGGGCGTCGACGGCGTCGCGATGGGCAGGAGCGCCGCCTCTCGTGACCACCTCGGGCGCCTCCTGGGGGAGCATGGACGAGGACCCCCGGGCCGTCGGCGCCGACGGCCCGTCGACATCCGAGGGAGGGAGCCCCGATGGAGGTTCTCGGCAGCCGGGTGCTGGTGCGCCCCGTCGACCGCGACCGCAGCCTCCGGTTCTACCGGGACGCGTTGGGACTGGCGATCCACCGGGAGTTCCCCGGCGGGACGGTGTTCTTCCTCGGCAACGGGTTCCTGGAACTCTCCGGACGGGGAACTGGTTCGTCCGCTCCGGACGTCGCGATCTGGGTGCAGGTCCGCGACCTCGCGGACACCGAGGCCGAGCTCACCCGTCGCGGGGTCCCGGTGCTGCGGGAACCCCGGACCGAGCCCTGGGGGCTCCGGGAGATGTGGATCGCCGACCCGGACGGCCTGCGCATCGTGCTCGTGGAGATCCCCTCCGACCACCCCCTGCGCCGCGACACCCGGTTCGACCCGGAGCCCTGACCGGGGCACGCCGTGCGTTCCGGGCGGGCCCCGCCAGCGATCGGCGGCACGGAGCCATCGATCCGCTCGACCAGGACGAACGGGACCCCGCGCCGGGGCCGTCGTCGTCACCCGGCGCGGGTCCCGATGATCTCCACGGAACCGCCGACGCCCCTGTCGTCGATGTCGACCTCCACCGAGGTGAAACCGCAGGCCGTCAGCTCGTCGGGGATCTCGTCCAGGACGTTGCCCAGCACGCCCCGGTGCGCGGAGAGCACGAGCCGGCCGTGCGGGCGGAGCACCCGGCGCACCTCGGTGAACCCGGCCCTCCTGTCCGGCCACAGGTGCACGTTGTTCACCGAGATCGCGATGTCGACCGAGTCGTCGGCCTCACCGAGCTCCGCGGCGGTTCCCAGGTGCAGGCGCATCTGGCCGGAGCGCACCCGCTCCGCGCAGCGGGCCAGCGCGGTTCGCACCATGATCCGGGACGGGTCGACGCCGACGACGTGACCACGCCACGCGGCCTCGGCCGCGGCGAGGAGACCGACACCCGGTCCGAAGCCGATGACGAGGACCGTGTCCCTGGGCGCCGGGTCGGCGAGGAGCACCGCGTGGCGCTCCACGGAGCGGTTCAGCCAGGACATCAGCAGTCCGCCCAGCCTGCCAGGCAGGCCGCGCGGCTCCCCGAACGCCGCCCGCCCCAACACCGAGCGGTGCCTTCCCACCCGTCCATGACAGCACAGGGCGTCCGGGAGCACCGGACAGGCGACCGGGAGGACACACGCCGCACCCGGACGGTGTCATGGGACGATGGGAGCGTCCACCCTTCCGCCCGACCGCGCGAGGAAGCTTGCATTGAGCACGTTCGCAGACACGACCTTCACCTCGCCGGAACTCATCCGGAACTTCTGCATCATCGCGCACATCGACCACGGCAAGTCGACCCTGGCCGACCGGATGCTCCAGCTCACCGGGGTCGTCGAGGACCGCGCCATGCGCGCCCAGTACCTCGACCGGATGGACATCGAGCGGGAACGCGGCATCACCATCAAGGCGCAGAACGTGCGCCTGCCGTGGCGGGTCGACGGCCAGGACCACGTGCTGCACCTGATCGACACACCGGGTCACGTGGACTTCACCTACGAGGTCAGCAGGTCCCTGGCCGCCTGCGAGGGCGCGATCCTGCTGGTCGACGCGGCGCAGGGCATCGAGGCGCAGACCCTGGCCAACCTCTACCTGGCGCTGGAGCACGACCTCACGATCATCCCCGTGCTCAACAAGATCGACCTGCCCGCCGCCGAGCCGGAGAAGTACGCCGCCGAGCTGGCGCACATCATCGGCTGCGAACCCAGCGACGTGCTCAAGGTGTCGGCGAAGACGGGGATGGGAGTCGGTGAGCTGCTGGACGAGGCGGTGCGGCAGATCCCGCCGCCCACCGGCCAGACCGACTCCCCGGCCCGGGCGATGATCTTCGACTCCGTCTACGACACCTACCGGGGCGTCGTGACCTACATCCGGGTCGTCGACGGCCGGATCATGCCCCGGGAACGCATCAGGATGATGTCCACCGGCGCGACGCACGAGCTGCTCGAGGTCGGCATCATCAGCCCCGAGCCCAAGCCCTGCCCCGGCTTGGGCGTGGGTGAGGTCGGTTACCTGATCACCGGGGTCAAGGACGTCCGGCAGTCCAAGGTCGGGGACACCATCACCCTGGAGCGCAAGGGCGCCAAGGAAGCGCTCGGTGGGTACCGGGAGCCGAAGCCGATGGTCTACGCCGGGCTGTACCCGGTGGACGGCTCGGACTACCCGGAGCTCAGGGAGGCGTTGGACAAGCTCCAGCTGAACGACGCCGCCCTCACCTACGAACCCGAGACCTCGGCGGCGCTCGGGTTCGGGTTCCGCTGCGGTTTCCTGGGGCTGCTGCACCTGGAGATCACCCGGGACCGGCTGGAGCGGGAGGCCGGGCTCGACCTGATCTCGACCGCTCCCAACGTCGTGTACCGGGTGCGCCTCGACGACGGGACCGAGCAGGAGGTCACCAACCCCTCCGACTGGCCCACCGGCAAGATCGCGGAGATCTTCGAGCCCATCACCCGCTGCACGGTCATCGCGCCGAACGAGTTCGTCGGCGCGATCATGGAGCTCTGCCAGAGCCGCCGCGGCCAGTTGGACGGGATGGACTACCTGTCCGAGTCCCGTGTGGAGCTGCGGTACACGCTGCCCCTCGCCGAGATCATCTACGACTTCTTCGACTCGCTGAAGTCCAGGACCAGGGGATACGCCTCCCTGGACTACGAGGAGTCCGGCGAGCAGAGCTCCGACCTCGTCAAGGTCGACATCCTGTTGCAGGGTGAGCCGGTCGACGCCTTCAGCGCGATCGTCCACAAGGACGGGGCCTACGCCTACGGGACGCGGATGGCCACGAAGCTGCGGGAGCTGATCCCGCGCCAGCAGTACGAGGTGCCCATCCAGGCCGCCATCGGGTCCCGCGTGATCGCGAGGGAGACGATCCGCGCGATCCGCAAGGACGTCCTCGCCAAGTGCTACGGCGGCGACATCACGCGGAAGCGGAAGCTGCTGGAGAAGCAGAAGGAAGGCAAGAAGCGGATGAAGATGGTCGGCCGGGTGGAGGTCCCGCAGGAGGCCTTCGTCGCCGCGCTGTCCACCGAGGAGTCCAGCGACAAGGGCAAGGGCAAGAAGTAGCGGGAGCGCCCGGGGCCGGGGACCGCACGTCGGTCCCCGGCTCCCGGTGGTCGGCGGTGGACGCCGCGCGGCTCAGCCGGTCGGAACGGGTGAGGGGCTGAGCCGCCCGCTCAACTGGCGGGTGACCGGGTGGTGCCAGGCGCGGCCGACCCGCTGCCACCAGCCGATGTCGTCGGCCAGGGTCTCCTGCCGGTCCCGTCGACCAGGACGGGCCGCCTCCTCCACGAACCGGTGGTCGTCCTCGTCACGGCGCAGCGCCGCCCTGATCATCACCGCCTCCGCGATGGCCTCCGCGCTCTCCGCGTCCTCCCCGGCGGCCACCGCCTCGGCGTAGGCCCGGTCCCGCAGGCGGGTGTCCATGTGGCCGTGCAGGGCCACCAACACGTCCCAGCACTCCACCACGCGGTGGTAGAGGCGCAGGTCGAGGTGGCGCAGGTTCACCGCGTCCCAGAGGCGTCGGAACCGCTCGGGGACCCAGGCCGGGGCCAGGCAGAGCACCACCCCGGGGCGGGCCGAGGTGAGCGCCAGCCAGAGCGGACCCAGCCGGCGGTAGGCGGCCCGGTGCCGGGCCAGCCTGACCGCGGCCGGCACCCCGGAGGCGACCAGCGGCATGAGCGTCCCGATCCCGTGCAGCAACGCCGAGGTGGCGATCAGGACCCATTCCAGCTGGTACTGGTCGTAGCCGGGCTGCCACCCCGCGAGCACCGCGACCATGAACACGACCTTGTGGACGAGGTAGGCCAGCGCCACGATCGACCCGGCGGTGATGAACCGCAGGCCCCGCCGGGTCCAGGGGCGGGTCCCCGGGTCCCGTGCCCACACGATCGTCAGGTACGTCACCCCGAGCGCCGTGAGACCCATGTAGCAGGCGTAGAGCAGCATCCCCGCCGCCGACCACGGCGCCTGGCTCCAGTCCGAGGTCAGGGCGGCGTGGGCGTCGCCGACGGGGGACAGGACCGCGATCAGCCAGCGTGCCGCGAGCACGCCGAGCAGGACCCACAGGTGGGCCCGCACCCGGCGGTCCCTGGTGGGGCCGGCCTCCCAGACCCAGCAGAGGAAGAAGACCCGCCAGGCGAAGATCGCCACCAGCACCGGGGTGTGCCGGAGGGCGTAGGAGTACTCCCAGCCCAGCGCCTCCACCAGGGCCGGGGTGACCGCGTCGAGTTCGAGGACCAACGCCACGGACAGGGCGATCAGGCCGAGGCACATCGCCCGCAACGCGGCGCGGTGTTCGCTCTCCGAGCGTCGCAGGTGCAGGAGCTTGAGCACCCCTCCGGACAGCACGACCGCGATGACCAGCAGCTGGATGGCGTCACGCATGCCTGACCCCCGGTGGTGCCTCGAAGGCGCCGGCCAGCCGGCCCGCCGTGCCGTGTCGGGTCAGGAGTCGCTGCCCCACGGCTCGCCACATCTCGTACGCCAAGGTCTCCGCCTCCAGTTCCAGCTGGTCCTCGTAGTGCTGTCTGTGCATCATGAGCGGCGGCTGGTTGCCCTGGGTACCGCCGGACAGCGGGCGGCCCCGGTGCCCCAGGAGCATGTGCGCCAGCTCGTGGAACACGGTGTTCTGCCGGTGCAACGGGCTGGCCGTGGCGTCGTAGACGATGAGGTCCTCCTCGCCCCGGCTGATCCACAGCCCGGACGCCACGGCGGCGTACCTGCTCATCGTCGAGGGGACGAGGAGGATGCGTCGTCCCCGTTGGCGTTCGATGGAACTCAGGAAGGCGGTCAGCGACCACGGGACCGGGATGTCCAGGGTGGCCAGCACCGCCTTGGCTCGACGACGGGCGAGGGCCAGGTTCGGCTGTCCCCGCATCACGACTCCCTCCGACACACGGCGGACAGGCGTTGCGCAGGGCGGCGGCCGTGCTGGAGCGGGCGGATCTCGAGTCCGTTCGCGTTCGTCCCCCCGTGGCGCGTCGCGCCAACCCGTACCGTCGTCCTGTGAGTCGACAGTAGTCACCGTGGGTGGTGGTGTCCGCACCGAGTGCTGACGCGTGGCGGTTGGCCCAGACCTTCCGCCCGAACGCCGTACCCGTCGCGGACGCGAGGACGGCGGAGCCGGGACACCCCTCGGTACGGCCTCGGCGCCGGAGGGGTGGCGCCGGAGCGTGGCCCGCCGTGCGCTGGGGGTGGGGTTCCGGGACACCCACCACACCACTCTTGTGGGTGATAAGCGGGGTCTTCTAGATTCGAGCGATGGGAGAAGTGGTCTCGGTCAACGTCGCCGTGGTCCGTCATGGCGCCTGGACCGGGCGGATGGGCAGTTCGGGAATCGACAAGCGGGCCGTTCCCGGGCCGGTGTCCCTGACGGGTGCGGGGGTGGCCGGCGACACCATCGTCGACACCGCCAGCCACGGCGGCTGGTACCGCGCGGCCTACGCGTTCGAGTTGGCCGAACTCCGCTACTGGTCCCAGGAGCTCGGCAGGGAGCTGGTGCCCGGCAACGCCGGGGAGAACCTCACCCTGGACGGGATGGACAGCAGCGACGCCGTCATCGGTGAACGGTGGCGGATCGGGTCGGCCGTGCTCAGGGTGACCGGCCCGCGCACCCCCTGCCGGGTCTTCGCCGGGTTCTGGGAGGCCGAGCGTTTCGTCCGCCGGTTCACCGAGCGGGGCCGGACCGGGGCCTACCTCGCCGTCGACGAGGAGGGACTGGTCTCGGCGGGTGACCGGGTCGAGGTGCTGAGCAGACCGGCGCACGGTGTCACGGTGGCCGAGGTCTTCGCCGTGAAGCAGCGTCGCCGCCCCGACCTCGTGGACCACGTCTGCCAGGCGCTCGACGACCTGCCCCAGGAGTGGGCGGACAAGGTGCGCGCCGCCCGCGCCGCGGCCACGACGAGCATGGCGTGACCCGGAGGCCGTGACGAGAGGCGGCGGCCCGGGAGCGGCCGGCGTTCACCACGCCACCGCGCCCTCACGTCAGCGGTAGCCGGGCGCCGAGCACGAGGAAACGCGGCCGGCGCAGCCACTGGTAGGGCCCGCTGAGGACCCGGAACCCGCGACGGCGGTAGAACTCCCTCGCCCGCCGGTTGGCGACATTGGCCTGGAGGACGATCCGGTCCGACGTGGTGCTCCCCTCCACCGCGTGAACCAGCGCGGTGCCCAGGCCCTGGCCGTGGTGCTCGGGGCTGACCTGGAGTTCCGCGAGCTCGAAGGAGCCCTCCAACCAGTGCAGGTTCCCGGTGGCCACCAGCGCGGGCCCGACCATCGCGGGCCAGCTGGGGTGCTGGCCGCAGGGCCACCCGACGGCGACCCCCACCAGGCGCGACCGTTCGCGCACACCGAGGGCCAGCAGACCGGGGAGGTCGACGACACGCGGCAGGTAGTTGGCGGTGTGCTCGGCGAAGGGCTGGTCGGCCGCCGCCATCGCCCGCCGGGCCAGGTCGATCACCTCCCCCACCTGGGAGGAGAGGTCGATCGGTTCGATCCTGGCGGAGGGTCGCCCGGCGGGGGAGGTCATCCGCCGCCCCCGATCGTGCCGGCGTCGTTCCCGCGTCCCATCTCGAACCCCTCCCATGCCCTGCCGTGCCCTGCTGGCGGGACCAGGCCCCACACTGGTTCCGCCCCCGGGGGGCGGTTCCCGCCAGGCCGACCCTACGGGCGACCTGGTCTCCGAGGACATGGTGCGCTCCGGTGTGCCGCCCCGCCGGAGGAACACCCGGTCACGGCCGCCGTGCGGAACTCCGCCGGCCCCGGGGAGCGCACCTCCGCCCACCGGGTGAGCGCCGAGCGTGGCCCGCGCGGGCGCGACCACCACCTCGGCGGGTCGGCCGGACCCGGCGGGAGGGTGGAACCCGGTCGGACACGCCCCCGGGGCGTCCGGTCGACCACCGCGCGCCGCGCCAGGTGGTACCCGGCCACCCCGAGGAGGGCGGCGCGTAGGCTCCTCCCGTGTTCTCGGCACTGGTCAGCTGGTGGGACGGAGTGGAGCTGTGGATGGCCCAGCTCCCGTTCGTGCTCCAGTTCGTACTGGTCATGGCGGTCCTGTTGCCGTTGGCGTGGCTGGCGGCCTTCGTGATCGACCGGGGCGTCGACGGTGTCTCCGCGCGCCTGCGCCGATACCGGCGGTCCCGCCTTCGACCCGCCGACGGGAAACCGGACCAGCCCAGCGCGCCGAACACCGACACCACCCGGCACCACGAGGGGACCGCCCAGTGAGTTCTTCCCGTCGCGTCACCGTCGTGCTGCTGGGACTGATCCTGCTCGTCCTCGTCGCCTGGGCCTGGCAGCAGTGGGCATGACCGGGGCCGCCGGAACCGACTGGTGCCGCCGCGCGGCCCCACCGGGGTGGGTCACCGGGTGGGGGTGGGCACCCAGGCCGGGGGGCGCTTCTCGGCGAAGGCCCGCATCCCCTCCTGCCCTTCCGGGCCGGCGAAGTGCCCGGCGGACAGGGTGAGCAGGGCGGGGTAGTCGGCCGGGACCTGCCTGGCGGTGGTCTCCCGCAACAGGGCCTTGGTCGCCGTCAACGCCCCCGGCGCCCCCCGCCCGAGCATGTCCAGGTAGCGGGCCACCTCGTCGTCGAGGTCGGCCTCCGGTACGGCGGAGTTGACCAGCCCCAGCGCCGCGGCCCGGTCGGCGCCGAAGGTCTCCCCGGTCAGGAGGAGTTCCGACACGGCGGTGGCGGCCATTCGACGCAGCAGCGGCACGGAGATGACCGCCGGCACCAGCCCCAGTCGGACCTCGGTGAACGCGAAGGTGGCGGTCGAGGCGGCCACGACGATGTCGGCGGAGGCGAGGAGGCCGACGCCGCCGGCCCTGGCCGGTCCCGCGGCCCGGACGACCACGGGTTTCGGGCAGGAAGCCACCAGCTCCATCAGTTCCGGCAGTTCGCGCACGCCCTGCTGGTCGGCGGTACCGCCCCGGGACTCCTTCAGATCCATTCCCGAGCAGAACACCGGGCCGGTGTGGCTGAGCAGCACCACGCGTACCGCCTCGTCCTCCCGGACGGTGAGCAGCAGGTCCCTGAGCTCGCCCCGGAGCCGGGTCGAGAGCGCGTTCCGGTTGTGCGGTGAGTCGAGGGTGAGGACCGCCACCCCGTCCCGCAGCGAGTAGTCGATCAGTCGGTCGGCCATACCGCACGGTAGCCCGGGTGTGACCTCCGGCACGAGTGCCCGAGGGCGGTCGGGCACGAGGCCCGCGCGACCGAGGAGCACCCCACCGCGCTGCCCGGGGCGGTCGAGGACCGTTCCCAGCCCCGGTCAGGCGTAGCGGCGGCGCGGGGGCGCGCACTCGGCGGCGTGGAAGCGGCGCAGCACCAGTTGGGCCAGTTCGATGTCCGCGCCGATCGGGGCGGCGATCGTGGCGTCCGGGGCGAGGTCGCGGACCCGGTCGACGACCCTGGTCAGCAGCAGCCCCGGGGCCAGGAACCAGGGGGCGACCGCGATGCGGCGCGCACCGGCGGCCCGCAGGCGTTCCACCGCCACGTCGACCGCCGGGTCGGCCGCCGCCGCGAAGGCGGGTTCCACCCCGGCCCACCCGCCCGAGGCGGCCCACCGGCTGGCGATGCCGCGGACCAGGGCGTTCGCGGGTTCGTGGGCGGAACCGGCCGCGGCGAGCACGACCCCGGTGTCCGGCTCGCGCGGACCCACCTCGGCTTCGGCCAGCCGGCGCAGCACCGACGACTCCAACACGGGATCGGGTCCGAGGACCTCGGCGACGCGGACGTCGACCTCCGGCCTGCCCCGGCGGACGGCTTCGATCGAGCCGGGCACGTCCACACCGGCGTGGTAGGCGTGGGACAGCAGCAGCGGCACCACGGTGACCGGCCCGTCCACCCGGGACAGCACCTCCCCGAAGCGGGGCGCGGACAGCTCCAGGAAGGACAGCCGCACCTCCAGGTCCGGGCGCAACGTCCTGACGACGTCCATCAACGTGGAGATCGTCGCGGCCGAGCGGGGGTCACGACTGCCGTGAGCGACAGCGAGCAACATCGGGCACCACCTCAGCATGTCCTCGTGTCGGAACCGGCCCGCCGGTTCACACCGCCCCGGCCAGGCCGCGGCCGCGCAGTACCCGCCGCTCCACAGGTCGGAAGACGAGCAGTTCAATGCTGATTCCGACGAGGAGGATGAGCAAGATGGCTGCGATCACACCGGACATGCTGTTCATGGCCCTCGCCTGTTCCAGGGTCTGCCCCAGGCCCACCCCGAGCTGGGGCGAGTTCGCGATCAGTTCGGCCGCCATCAGCGAACGCCAGGAGAACGCCCAACCCTGCTTGCAACCGGCCAGGTAACCGGGCAGCGCGGCGGGCAGCGACACCAGGCGGGCGCTCGTGAGGGGCCCGGCGCCCACCGCCTTCCCCACCCTGGTCAACAGGGGAGGGACCTGGTCCAGCCCGGACATGAGCCCGTTCATGATCGAGGGCACCGACCCCAACAGCACCACGGCGTAGATGGTCGCCGGGGTCAGCCCGAACCACAGGATCGCGGCGGGGACCCAGGCCACCGACGGGAGGCTCTGAAGCCCCGTGATGAGGGGGCCGACGGCGTTGCGCAGGAGGGGAACCCTCGCCACCAGCAGCCCCAGCGGCGTGGCGATGATCACCGCGGTGAGGAACCCGAGGACCGCGCGGTGGACCGAGACCCACAGCACCCCCCAGATCTCCCCGTCGCCCACCAGGCCACCCACGTGCTCACCGACCGCGGCCGGAGCGGGGAGCTTGAACTCCGGCCAGATCGCCGCGGCCCACAGGGCCTGCCACACCGCCAACACGGCGAGGACGGCCACGACCGGCGGTACCGCCCTGGTGAGCAGCCGCCGCCACCAGGGCGTCCCGCGCTCCACCGGGGTGTCCAGCGCGTCGAGGCCGGCTGCCACGTCGGCCAGGCCGTCGGCCTCGGCGCGGGAGCCGGTCTCAGTGCCTGCCATGACTGGAGATCACCTCCCGAAGGGCCGTCGTGATCTCCTCGGTGACCTCGGCCTCGGCCACCCCGGTCGGGCCGAGCGCGGCACCGCCGTCACCGCCGGAGGAGCGGAGCGTCCACTCGCGCACCACCCGCCCCGGTCGGGAGGACAGCAGGACCACCCTTTCGGCCAGGCGCACCGCCTCCCGCACGTCGTGGGTCACGAAGACCACCGCCGCCCCCGTCGCCCGCCACACCCGCAGCAGCTCGGCCTGGAGGATGTCCCGGGTGATGGCGTCCAACGCCCCGAACGGCTCGTCCATCAGCAGCAGCGGAAGACCGGTCGCGCCGGTCCTGGTGCAGGCCAGTGCCCTGGCCAACGCCACCCGTTGCCGCATGCCACCCGAGAGCTGGTGCGGACGCCGGGACCCCTGGCCGCCGAGGCGGACCAGGTCGAGCAGTTCCTCGGCGACGGCGCGCCGTGCGGCGCGACCGAGACCGGCCACCCGGAGCGGCAGCTCGACGTTGCGCCTGGCGCTCAACCACGGCATCAGGCCCGGCTCCTGGAACATGACGGCCGGGCGTCCCGTGGACACGTCCACCGACCCCGCCGTGGGCTCGTCCAGTCCGGCCACGAGGTTCAGCAGCGTGCTCTTCCCGCAGCCCGAGGCACCGAGGAGGCAGACGAACTCGCCCGCCCGCACCGCCAGGTCGACGCCGTCGAGCGCGACGACGGAGCGCGGCCCCGCTCCGAACGACCGGCCGACGCCGCGCAGGCGGACCGCGACCTCCCGTTCCGGGCTGTCGGCGCGCTGGGGGGAGGTCGTGGTGTCGGTGACGGCGGTCATGGTGTCTGCCCTCCTGCGCGGCCCCCGGTGCGCACCGGGGAGGCGTCGTCTGTCACGGGTCGCGAGCGGGTACCGGTGCCTGGACCCGGTCCCCGCCGGGTGGCGGCGCGGGTGGTCATCCCTCACCCAGCCCGGCGTCGTCCACCGGGGGCCGGCCGGCCTCGGCGAGCACGTTGTTCAGCGGTCCGACGTCGACCAGGCCGTGGAGGTCCGGGACGGCCGGGCTGAGCCCGGCGGTGACCGCGTCCTCGGCCAGGCGGGGGAACGTCGCGGCCAGCGGGTCGAGGTCCAGGTCGATGTTCTCGAAGGCCCGGTCGAGCACGGCCTGGTCCAGCGGGGCCCCGGCCAGGCGGTCCAGTTCGGCGTTGACCACGGCCTTGGCGCGCCCGAGGTCCTCCTCAACCCAGTCGGTGCTCCGCAGCAGCCCCCGCACCAGGGCCTCGACGGTCTCCGGGTGCTCCCGCAGGTACTGGGTGCGGACGATGAGCACGGTGGTGGGGAAGGCACCCCCGTCCCACAGGTCCCGTTCGTCGACGAGGACCTCGGCGTCCGCCTCCACGACCAGGCGTGAGGCCCACGGCTCGGGGAGCCAGCCCCCGGCCACCGCTCCCTCCCGGAACAGGTTCAGCGTGTCCGGGTTCCTGATGTTCTGCACGGTCACCTGGTCCGGGCCGTCCCCGCTGGGCAGGTCGAGGTCCACCAACCACTTCTTCGCGGCCACGTCCTGGGTGTTGGCCAGCTGGGGGGTGGCCACCGACTCGCCGAGCAGGTCCTCCGGGCCGTCGATGTCCGCCCGCACCACCAGCTGCGCCCCACCGGAGGTGGCTCCGGCGACCAGCCGGGTGTGGGCGCCGCCGGACTCCTGGAACGCGGTGAGGGCGGGGTTGGAACCGATGAAGGTGGCGTCGAGCGAGTCGCCGAGCAACGCGCCGACCGCGTCCGGGCCGGCGTTGAAGGTCTGGGGGACCAGCTCGGTGTCGCCGAGTTCCTCCGCGAAGAAGCCCTCGCTCACCCCGGCCACCGCCGCCGCGTGGGTCACGTTGGGGAAGTAGCCGAGGCGCAGCTCGGCGGCGGCCCCCAGGTCCGCCGGGCCGTCCGCCTCGTCCACCCGGTCGGCGCGGCTGCACGCGGTCGCGGCCAGGAGCAGCGCGGCGCCGACCGCGACGGCGCGGGCGGACCCTCTCCGCACGGGGGTGGTGGTCATGCTCGTTCCCGTTCCTCTCGGTGTCGCGGTCACGCGTCGTGGCCGAGTGGGCCCGGGGACGACGACCCGGCGGGACCGTCGCCGTCGGGGATCACCGGCAGGGGACGGCCGACGAGACCGGCGGCGGCGGTCGTGCCGTCGGCGGGGTCGATCAGCAGGAACGCGCCGGTCCGGTGGGAGTCGGCGTAGTCGTCGACGGGCAGCGCCTGGGCGCACCTGATCCGCACCCGCCCGATGTCGTTCAGCTCCAGCAGGTCCGGGGCCGGTGACGACCCCAACCGCTGTTCGTCGAAGCGGGCGGCGAGTTCGGTGACGATCGCCGGCACGGTGCGGGTGCCGTGCTTGACCAGGAGCCGGGTCCCGGGGCGCAGCGGGCGGTCGGCCAACCAGCACAGCACGGCGTCGAGTTCCTCCCTGGGAGTGGGGGCCGACGTCGCGCCCGCGATCAGGTCGCCCCGCCCGATGTCGAGGTCGTCGCCCAGCACGAGGGTCACCGACTGGCCCGGCACCGCGTGCGGGAGCGGGCCGTCCGCCGTGTCGATGCGCGCCACCGTGCTGGTCAGGCCGGCGGGTGAGACGGTGACGCGGTCACCGGGCCGGACCGTCCCGGAGGCCACCTGCCCGGCGTAGCCCCGGTAGTCGGGGTGCTCCGGGGTGCGCGGGCGGATCACGTACTGCACGGGGAACCGGAAGGGCGCGTCGCGGTGGTCGGTCGCCACCGGGGTGGTCTCCAACAGCTCCAGCAAGGTCGGTCCCGCGTACCAGGGAGTCGCCGTCGACGGGCGTGCCACGTTGTCGCCGACCAACGCCGACACCGGCACCGACCGCACGCGCCCGGCCGGGTAGCCCAGCGCCGAGGCGTGGGTGGCGAAGTCCTTGGCGATCGACTCGTAGGTCCCCTGGTCGTAGCCGACGAGGTCGATCTTGTTGACCGCGAGGACGAGGTGGGGGACCCCGAGCAGGGCGGCCACGGCGGCGTGCCGACGTGTCTGCTCCAGCAGCCCGCGCCGCGCGTCGACGAGGAGCACGGCCAGCTGCGCGGTCGACATCCCGGTCACCGTGTTGCGGGTGTACTGCACATGGCCGGGCGTGTCGGCCAGGACGAAGGTGCGGCGGGGCGTGGCGAAGTAGCGGTAGGCGACGTCGATGGTGATGCCCTGCTCCCGTTCCGCGCGGAGGCCGTCGACCAGCAGGGACAGGTCCGGCGTCGCCAGGCCCCGGTCCGCGCTGGCGCGGGTGACGGCGTCCAGCTGGTCGGCGAGGACCGACTTCGTGTCGTGCAGCAGCCGACCCACCAGCGTGGACTTGCCGTCGTCCACGCTGCCGGCGGTGGCCAGGCGGAGCAGGCCGCGGGTGTTCTCGCCGTGTCGCGCACCGACCATCAGAAGTAGCCCTCCCTCTTGCGGTCCTCCATGGCGGCCTCGGAGAGCCGGTCGTCGGCGCGGGTCGCCCCGCGCTCGGTCAACCGGCTGGCCGCGACCTCGTCGATCACCTCGTCCACCGTCGAGGCGGTGGACTCCACCGCCCCCGTGCAGGAACCGTCACCGACGGTGCGGTAGCGGATCGTGGCGCGGCGGACGGCCTCACCGTCCCGAGGCCCACCCCACGGCCCACTGGTCAGCAACATCCCGTCGCGGGCGAACACCTCCCGCTCGTGGGCGAAGTACAGCGAGGGCAGCGGCACGCCCTCCCGCGCGATGTAGGCCCAGACGTCGAGTTCGGTCCAGTTCGACAGCGGGAACACCCGGACGTGCTCCCCGGGCTGGTGGCGACCGTTGTACAGGTTCCACAACTCCGGGCGCTGCCGGCGGGGCTCCCACTGGCCGAAGGAGTCGCGCGGGCTGAAGACCCGCTCCTTGGCCCTGGCCCGCTCCTCGTCCCGGCGGCCCCCGCCGAAGACCGCGTCGAACCGGTGCTCGGCGATGCTGTCCAGCAACGGCACCGTCTGGAGCGGGTTGCGGGTGCCGTCGGGGCGTTCGACCAGTCGGCCGTCGGCCAGCCAGTGCTCGACCTCGGCGACGACCAGCCGCAGGCCGTGCTCGGCGACCAGGCGGTCCCGGAACTCCAGGACCTCGGGGAAGTTGTGCCCGGTGTCGACGTGCAGCAGCGGGAAGGGCACCGGCGCCGGCCAGAACGCCTTGATCGCCAACCAGACGAGCAGCGTGGAGTCCTTCCCACCGGAGAACAGGATCACCGGCCGGTCGAACTCCCCCGCGGCCTCCCGGAGGACGTGGATCGCCTCCGATTCGAGCGCGTCCAGCGTGGACAGCGGGTCGGCCTCGGAACCGACTGGCGGGGCGACGGCGACCATCGGCGGGGACGGGGAGTGCTGGGGTGGGGTGTGCGGCGTGACGTTGCCCATCGGCGCCTCTCTCACGGCGGATCGGTGGCGGTGGTGTGGAGGGGGATGCGGGGCGGGCGCAGGACTGGTCGCCCGCCGGTCACGGGTCGGGGCCGTGTCAGCCGTGCAGCCCGCACTCCGTCTTCCGCAGGCCGGCCCACCGCCCGCTGCGCGGGTCGGAACCGGGCGCGGGACGACTGGTGCACGGTCGACAGCCGATGGAGGGGTAGCCGGCCGCCACCAGCGGGTTGACCAGCACCTGGTGTTCGGCGGCGTAGTCGGCCATGTCCTCGTCGCTCCAGAAGGCGAGGGGGTTCACCTTCACCAGGCCGTGGCGTTCGTCGAAGGTCACCGACGGCGTGTCCGCCCGCGTCGGTGCCTCCACCCTCCGCACCCCGGTCACCCAGGCGCGGTAGCCGGAGAGCGTGCGGCGCAACGGTGCGACCTTCCGCAGCGCGCAGCACCGGTCGGGGTCGCGGGCGAACAGGTCCGGTCCCTCGATCGCGTCCTGCTCGGACACCGTGCGCTCGGGGACCACGTCGACCACCCGCACCGGATAGGTGGTGGCCACCGCGTCACGGGTGCCGATGGTCTCGGCGAAGTGGTAACCGGTGTCGAGGAAGAGGACCGCGACACCGGGCCGAGCCCGGGACGCGAGGTGGACCAACACCGCGTCCTGCATGTTGGAGGCGACGATCCAGTCGTCGCCGAAGGTCCGCGCGGTCCACGCCAGGACGGTGGCGGCGTCCGCTCCGGCCAGCTCGCGGGCGCCGTGCTCGGCCAGCGCGCGCGACTCCGCCCGTCGCGCGTCCGTGTTGTCGGGGGCGGGGCCGGCTCCGTTGGCCCTCGGGCGGGTGGCGCTCATGGGGACACCTCCGGTAAGGCGAGGCCGAGCATGCGCACCGCGAAGACGCGCCGGCACGCGCCGCAGCGCCAGGCCCCGGCGTGGTCGGCTTCCGGGTACAGGTCCTCGTCCGCGCAGTACGGGCAGTAGTGGGGGACGGCTCGGTCGGTCACGTGAGCGCCCCGGCCTCGGCCCGCTGCGCCCACCGCGCGAACCGTTCCCCCGGTTCACGCTGCTCCACGTACCGACGGACCACGCGTTCCACGTAGTCCGGCAGCTCCTCGGCGGTCACCTTCAGCCCCCGCAGCTTCCGGCCGAACCCGGCGTCCAGGCCCAGCCCACCGCCCAGGTGCACCTGGAACCCCTCGACCTGCCGGCCGTCCTCGGCCCGGACGATCTGCCCCTTGAGGCCGATGTCGGCGACCTGGGTGCGGGCGCAGGCGTTCGGGCAGCCGTTGATGTTCACGGTGACCGGGTCACCGAGGTCCGATCCCACGTCGGCGAGGCGCCGTTCCAACTCGGACACCAACTCCGCGGCCCGGCCCTTGGTCTCGACGATCGCGAGCTTGCAGAACTCGATGCCGGTGCACGCCATGACGCCCCGCCGCCACGGCCGGTCGTCCGAGCGCAGCCCGAGGGAGTCCAGATCGGACCGCAGCGCGGCCAGCTGCGCCTCGGGCACGTCGAGCACCAGGAGGTTCTGGTGCACGGTGGTGCGGACCCGGCCGGACCCGGCGCGCTCGGCCGCCTTGGCCAGCGCCACCAGGGTCGACCCGGAGACCCGCCCCGCGACGGTGGTCGCGCCCACGTAGTAGCGGCCGTCGCGTTGCCGGTGCACCCCGACGTGGTCGCGGTCCCGAACGGCCGGCGGGGGAGCGGGACCGTCGGTGAGCCGCCGGCCCAGGTACTCCTCCTCCAGCACCTGCCGGAACCGTTCGGCACCCCAGTCGGCGACGAGGAACTTCAGGCGCGCCCGGTGCCGCAGCCGCCGGTAGCCGTAGTCGCGGAAGATCCGCACGACGCCGTGCCACACGTCCGGGACGTCGTCGAGGGGGACCCACGCCCCCAGTCGCACCGCCAGCCGGGGGTTGGTGGACAGCCCACCGCCGACCCACACGTCGAACCCCGGGCCGTGTTCGGGGTGGTCGACGCCGACGAAGGACACGCAGTTGGTCTCGTGCACCACGTCCTGGCGGGGGGACCCGGACACCGCCGACTTGAACTTGCGGGGCAGGTTGGACAGCTCGGGGTCACCGATGTAGCGGCGGGTGATCTCCTCGATGGCGGGAGTGCCGTCGACGATCTCGTCCTCGGCGATCCCGGCCACCGGGGAGCCCAGCACCACCCGGGGGCAGTCCCCGCACGCCTCGGTGGTCGACAGCCCCACGGCCTCCAGCTCCCGCCAGATGGCCGGTACGTCCTCGATGCGCACCCAGTGGAGCTGGACGTTCTGCCGGTCGGTGATGTCGGCGGTGTCCCGCGCGTAGGTCTGGGACACCTCCCCGATGACGCGGAGCTGTTCCGTCGTCAGCGCTCCGCCGTCGATCCTGACCCGGAGCATGAAGTACTCGTCGTCGAGTTCCTCCGGGGCCAGCACGGCCGTGCGCCCGCCGTCGATCCCGGGGCGGCGCTGGGTGTACAGGCCCCACCAGCGGAACCTGCCGCGCAGGTCCGCCGGGTCGATGCTGGCGAACCCGCCGGCGGCGTACCGGGACTCGATGCGGGAGCGCACGTTCAGCGGGTTGTCGTCCTTCTTGGACCGCTCGTTGGGGTTGAGCGGCTCCCGGTACCCCAGGGCCCACTGCCCTTCACCACGACGACGTGGGGGCGTGCTCGTCGCCTCGGGTGGGGAAACCATGCGTGACCTCCGACGTTCGGACGGTGCGCGCGGGGTGCGGTGGCCGACGCCCGGGAGACGGGCGGAGGGAGGACCAGCCGACGCACCCGGCGCCTGCTGGTGGAAGAGGAGAGCGGCGCGGGTCTAGCGGCCGGGACGGCACAGTGCGCTGGCGACGCGCTTGTAGTCGACGTGACGTCGAGCTACCAGTCGCATACGCAGTGCGGTCATGGCTTCGAGCCTGCCACGGGCGTGAACCCCGGTCCACCCCCGACCGCATGGTGGGAAACGGCGGCGGGGACGGTCCTCCCGTGGTCGTGGGGGTGGGATCCGGTCGGCGCCTCGGGGCCACCACCGGGCGGGGCGGCGTGGACCCGGTCACGTGGAGAGCCCGCCCACGACCGCGGGGAGCGGTCCTCCACCGCCCGTCTGGTCGTCGACGGCGCGGTGGAACACTGCGGAGGTGCCCTCGACCCTGCCCGACGGTGAGCCGGTCCCCTCGGACGGTTCCCTGCCCCCGGAAGCGCTGTCCACCTTCGGACGGCGGCCCTTCGGTGTCTACGTCCACGTCCCGTTCTGCGCCACCCGGTGCGGCTACTGCGACTTCAACACCTACACCCCCGGCGAGCTGGGCGGGGCTGCCTCCCCCGACTCCTGGGCGGAGGCGGCGCGCCGGGAACTGGAACTCGCGGCCACCGTCCTCGGCGACGGACGGCCCGTCGACACGGTCTTCGTCGGAGGGGGCACCCCCTCCCTGTTGGGCGCGGACCGCCTGGTCGAGGTGCTGGGCTGGATCCGCGACACCCTCGGGCTCGCCCCGGACGCGGAGGTGACCACCGAGGCGAACCCGGAGTCCACCTCTCCCCGGTTCTTCGAGACCCTCCGCGCCGGCGGGTACACCCGGGTTTCGCTGGGCATGCAGTCCGCCGCCCGGCACGTGCTCGCCGTCCTGGACCGCCAGCATTCGCCGGGGCGGGCCGCCGCCTCGGCGAGGGAAGCCCGGGCGGCGGGGTTCGAGCACGTCAACCTCGACCTCATCTACGGAACGCCCGGCGAGACCGACCAGGACCTGCTGGCGTCGCTGGACACGGTCGTCGAGGCCGGTGTTGACCACGTCTCGGCCTACGCGCTCATCGTCGAGGACGGGACGGCCCTGGCCAGGAGGGTGCGGCGCGGGGACCTGCCCGCCCCGGACGACGACGTGCTCGCCGCCCGCTACGAACTCCTCGACGACACCCTGGGCCGAGCCGGGTTCGGCTGGTACGAGGTGTCCAACTGGGCACTGACCTCAGCCGGACCGGGGGCGCGGTGCCGGCACAACCTCGGCTACTGGACGGGGGGCGACTGGTGGGGAGTCGGCCCGGGCGCCCACAGCCACGTCGGCGGGGTGCGGTGGTGGAACGTCAAGCACCCGGCCCGCTACGCGGGTCTCCTCACCCAGGGACGCACCCCCGCCGCCGGGCGGGAGGTCCTGGCGGAGGCGGACCAGCTGGTGGAGCGGGTGCTGCTGGAGCTGCGGGTCGTCGACGGGCTCCCCGTGGAGGTGCTGGCCGGGTCGGCGCGCGCCGAGGCCGAGGCCGCGGCCTCGGAGGGGCTGCTCGACCCGGAGGCGCTGCGGTCGGGACGGGCGGTGCTGACCAGGAGGGGGCGGCTCCTCGCCGACGGCGTGGTCCGCCGACTGGTCGCCTGATCGCCTGTCACCCGGTACCGGTACCGTCGCCGGGCGTCACGATCGAGCCGCGGCCGAGGAAGGCTGACCTCACGGTCCCCTGACACCACTAAACTTGGATCAGGCGCGCCCCGGCCACCGGGTCGGCGGTGTCGTCTACCCAGGCATCCGGACGAGGTGGGAGGCACCTGATGGCGACCGCGGAGGAACGCCGATTCGAGGTGCTGCGCGCGATCGTCGCCGACTACGTCTCCACCCACGAACCGGTCGGTTCCAAGGCGATCGTCGACCGGCACAACCTCGGCGTCTCCAGCGCGACCGTGCGCAACGACATGGCCGCGTTGGAGGAAGACGGGCTGATCACCCAGCCGCACACCAGCGCTGGCCGGGTCCCGACGGACAAGGGCTACCGCCTGTTCGTCGACCGGCTCAGCGAGGTGAAGCCGCTGTCGCGGGCGGAGCGGCGGGCCATCCGCAGCTTCCTGGACGGCGCGCTCGACCTCGACGACGTCCTGCGGCGCAGCGTGCGGTTGCTCGCCCAGCTGACCAGGCAGGTCGCCGTCGTGCAGTACCCGACGCTCACGCGGTCGACGGTGCGGCACCTGGAGGTCGTGCCGATCACCTCGGCGCGGCTGATGTTGGTGCTCATCACCGACACCGGTCGGGTCGACCAGCGGATGGTCGACCTCGCCGACGTCATCGGCGAGGACGACGTCGGCAGGTTGCGCACCATCCTGAACTCCGCGATGGTCGGGCAACGCCTGCCCGAGGCGTCCGCGAAGGTCGCCGAGCTGCCCGAGCAGGCCCCCGCCGAACTGCGGGACTCGGTGCTGCGGGTGTGCGGGGTGCTGATCGAGTCGTTGGTGGAGCACCCGGAGGAGCGGCTCGTGCTGGGTGGCACGGCGAACCTCACCCGCAACATCACCGACTTCCCCGGTTCGCTGCGCCAGGTGCTGGAGGCGCTGGAGGAACAGGTCGTCGTGCTCAAGCTCCTCGCCACGGCCCGCGACTCCGGCACCGTGACGGTGCGCATCGGCGGGGAGAACGAGGCGCGGGAGATGCGGGACACCTCGGTGATCTCGGTGGGCTACGGGGTGCACGACATGGTGTTGGGCGGGATGGGGGTGGTCGGCCCCACCCGGATGGATTATGCGGGGACGATGGCGGCGGTCCGCGCGGTCGCCACCTACGTGGGGGAGATACTCGCTGGACGCTGACCACCTCCGGCCGTGGGACAGACCAGGGCCGGACGTGGAACATGGACGGGAACCCCATCGAACGGGCAGTGGCCGACCCGCCCGGTGCGACCCGAGGAGCGGGTGCCACTGCCGGCAACCGAGGTGCGCGCCGTGGGGGCGCGCGAACCGAGCGAGAGCGCGGCAGCCGCGGGTGGCGGCGGCTGCGACAGGAGGACTGGAGAAGGTGGCCAAGGACTACTACGGCTTGCTCGGAGTGAGCCGGGACGCCACGCCGGACCAGCTCAAGCGGGCCTACCGCAAGCTGGCCAGGGAACTGCACCCCGACGTCAACCCGGATGCGGACGCCCAGCAGCGCTTCCGGGAGGTGACCGCCGCCTACGAGGTGCTGTCGGACCCGCAGAAGCGCAAGATCGTCGACCTGGGCGGTGACCCGCTCGCCAACGGCGGCGGTGGTGGCGGTCGGGGAGCGTCCGACCCGTTCGCCGGGTTCGGGCTCGGCGACATCATGGACGCCTTCTTCGGTGGTGGCGGCCCGGGCGGCGGAGGACGCGGCCCCCGCAGCCGGGTGCAGCCCGGCAAGGACGCCCTGCTCCGGCTGGAGCTCACGCTGGAGGAGTGCGCCAGCGGCATCAGCAAGGAGATCGCCGTCGACACGGCGATCGTCTGCGACCTGTGCCACGGGACCGGCTGCCAGAACGACTCCGTACCGGAGATGTGCGACACGTGCGGCGGTCGCGGCGAGGTCCAGTCCGTGCAGCGGTCGTTCCTCGGCCAGGTCGTCACGGCGCGGCCCTGCCCCACCTGCAAGGGGTACGGCGAGGTCATCCCCGACCCCTGCCGCCGCTGCGACGGTGAGGGCCGGGTCCGCGCCCGCCGCGAGATCACCGTGAAGATCCCCGCCGGTGTCGGGGACGGCATGCGGGTGCGCCTGAGCAACCAGGGGGAGGTCGGCGTGGGCGGCGGCCCGGCCGGTGACCTCTACGTCGAGGTCGTCGAGCTACCCCACGAGGTCTTCGTGCGCGAGGGCGCGGAGCTGCACTGCACGTTGTCGATCCCGATGACGGCTGCCGCCCTCGGAACGGTCATCCCGTTGGAGACCCTGCACGGCGCCGAGGAGATCCGCGTCGAACCCGGCACCCAGTCGGGCACCGAGGTGCTGCTCAGCGGGCGTGGCATGCCCAAGCTGCGTCCGAACGGGCGCACCGCCGGCACCGGTGACCTGCACGTCCACCTGGAGGTCGCGGTGCCCACCCGGCTCGACAGCCGGCAGACGGAACTGCTCCGGGAGCTGGCCGCGCTGCGCGGTGAGGAACAGGAGGACCTGGCCGCCGCCCACACCAACGGCAGGAGCGGCGGGCTCTTCTCCCGGCTGCGCGACTCGTTCGGTCACCGCTGAGGTGCGGGACCGGGACCGCCGCACGGCCGGGCTCCCCGTCTTCCTCGTCGACGGGCTGCCCGAGGCCGGCGAGGTGGACCTGACCGGCGAGGAGGGGCGGCACGCGTCGACCGTGCGGCGGCTGCGGGCGGGGGAGGAGCTGCTGCTCGGCGACGGAGCGGGCGGCCGGGCCCGCTGCCGGGTGACCTCGCTCGGCCGGGGTGAACTGCGCGCGGAGATCCTGGAGCACTGGTTCGAACCCGCTCCGGCGCTGCGGGTGACCCTCGCCCAGGCGCTGGTCAAGGGCGACCGGGGCGAGCTGGCGGTCGAACTCGCCACCGAGGCCGGTGTCGACGCGGTCGTGCCGTGGCGGGCCGAGCGGTGCGTGGCGAAGTGGGAGGACGGCCCGCGTGGCGCGAAGGGGCTGACCCGCTGGCGGTCGTCGGCCCGGTCCGCGGCGAAACAGGCCCGGCGGGCCTGGCTGCCGGCGGTCGAGGAGCCGCTGGGCCTGAGCGGGCTCGCCGCTCGGGTGGCCTCCGCCGACCTCGCGCTGGTCCTCCACGAGGTCGCCGACCAGCCCCTGCCAGCCGTGCCCCTCCCCGCCTCCGGGGAGGTGCTGCTGGTCGTCGGCCCGGAGGGCGGGATCACCGACCGCGAGTTGGCCGCGCTCACCGAGGGTGGGGCGGTCCCGGTGCGCATGGGGCGCACCGTGCTCCGCGCCTCCACCGCCGGGGTGGTGGCGCTGGGTGCGCTGGGCGCGCTGACCGGCCGGTGGTGACGTGACCCGGATCTGATCGTGAAGCATTAGCCTGGGGCCATGAGTGAAGCGGAAGCGGACTGCCTGTTCTGCCGTGTCGTCGCCGGTGAGCTGCCGAGCACGATCGTGCGGGAGACCGACACCGTGGTGGCGTTCCGGGACATCAACCCGCAGGCGCCCACCCATGTGCTCGTGATCCCGAGGGCCCACTACGCGGACGCCGCCGAGGTGGGGCGCGAGGAGCCGTCGCTGTTGGTGGACATGCTCAACGTCGCGGCCGGGGTCGCCGAGGAGGAGGGGCTGACCGGCACGGGCTACCGGACGTTGTTCAACACCGGTGCCGACGCGGGGCAGACCGTCTTCCACGCCCACCTGCACCTGCTCGGCGGTGAGCCGCTCGGCGGCCTCGTGGGAGGCGTGCTCAAGGCTCCCTCGGACGCGTGACGAGGGAGCACGTCCCGTCACCCCGTGCGCGGGTAGTCGAATCAACAGTGCGTCCCGGCGCCCGGGCCAGCTAGCATCGTGGCGTGGCCGTTCGGCGCCGGGCGCACCGGACGGGAGTCGAGAGGCGCGCGCAGGCGCAGAAGGCAGGCCCGAGAGCACGTGGCTGGATCCGCAGCGAGAACCGCTCGCAGTGTCGACACGACATCGGGGGGCGGGACCGCCCCGGCCGGAGCGGCGAACACAGCAGGCAACGGGTCGGCGGGCGGGCCAGGGCGGGCACGCTCCAGCATCGTCGTTCCCGACCCCCTCGTCCTGGGGCTGCTGGGCTCCCAGGACGAGAACCTCCGCGCGTTGGAGGGGCTGGTCAGCGCCGATGTCCACGTCCGGGGCAACGAGGTCACCCTCTCGGGGGCCCCTGCCGACGTGGCCTTCGCCGAGCGCCTGTTCAACGAGCTGGTGACGCTCGTGGGCAGGGGAGAACACCTCAAACCGGACGTGGTGCGCCGCACGGTGGGCATGCTCTCCGCCGACAGCGGCGAGTCGCCCGCCGAGGTGCTGAGCCTGGACATCCTCTCCCGCCGCGGCCGCTCGATCCGCCCCAAGACGCTGAACCAGAAGAGGTACGTCGAGGCCATCGACCACCACACGGTGGTCTTCGGGATCGGCCCGGCGGGAACGGGCAAGACCTACCTGGCGATGGCCAAGGCGGTGCAGGCGCTCCAGGCGAAGCAGGTCAACCGCATCATCCTGACCCGCCCGGCCGTGGAGGCCGGGGAACGCCTGGGCTACCTGCCCGGCACCCTCTACGAGAAGATCGACCCGTACCTGCGGCCCCTCTACGACGCGCTGCACGACATGATCGACCCCGACTCGGTGCCCCGGCTGACGCAGGCCGGCACGATCGAGGTCGCTCCGCTGGCGTACATGCGAGGGCGCACCCTGAACGACGCCTTCATCATCCTGGACGAGGCGCAGAACACCACGCTGGAACAGATGAAGATGTTCCTCACCCGCCTCGGCTTCGGATCGAAGATCGTCGTCACCGGTGACGTGACCCAGGTCGACCTGCCCAGCGGGGCGACCAGCGGGCTCCGTATGGTCCGGGACGTCCTCGAGGGCGTGGACGACGTCCACTTCTCCACGTTGACCAGCAAAGACGTGGTCCGACACCGGCTGGTCAGCGACATCGTGGAGGCCTACGACCGTTGGCACGCCCGGCACGACAACAACTCTGACGACCAGGAGGAATCGGACCGGGGTCGTGGCTCGGCCGGGCGGCAGGGCCGCGGCCGGCGCCGGGACCGGTGAACGACATGAGTATCGAGATCGCCAACGAATCCGGCGTGGCCATCGACGAGAAGTCCGTGGTGGCGGCCGCGCGGTACGCCCTCGACCAGATGGGGGTCAGCCCGCTCGCCGAGCTGTCGGTGCTGCTCGTGGAGCTGGACACGATGTCCGACCTGCACGAGCGGTGGATGGACCTGCCGGGGCCGACCGACGTGATGGCCTTCCCGATGGACGAGCTGGACTCCGCGCGGCGACCGGACGCCGGTGGTTCCGGCCCCGCGTTGCTGGGGGACATCGTGCTGTGCCCCGAGTTCGCCCGGGACCAGGCCAAGAAGGCCGGTCACAGCCTGAGCCATGAGCTGCACCTGCTGACCATCCACGGCGTGCTGCACCTCCTCGGGTACGACCACGCGGAACCGGCCGAGGAGCGGGAGATGTTCGCGCTCCAGAACCGGCTGCTCGCCGAGTTCCAACACGAGTTCACCGAGGCCAGGCGGCTCGCCAGGCAGCACAGCGCCGACTCGCGGGTGTTGGGCGCGGTCGGGCTGGATGACGATTCCGCGGCCGAGGCGCCCGACCACCGGTCGGGCGACACCGGCAGCTGAGGCGAGGAGCTGAGCATGTCGAGCCTTCCGGTGTTCCTCCCGGTCGCGATCCTGCTGGTGGCGCTGGCAGGGGTCTTCGCGGCGGCGGACTCGGCGATCAGCACGGTCTCCCGGGCCCGCGTCGAGGAAATGGTCCGGGCCGGGCGCAACGGCGCCTCCCGGCTCGCCGCCGTCGTCGCCGACCGACCCCGGCACATCAACCTGCTCGTCCTGCTGCGCCTGGGGTGCGAGCTCACGGCGACCGTGCTGGTCACGGTCGTGGTCGTGGAGGCGTTCGACCCCGACTGGCTGGCGGTGCTCATCGCCGGGCTGGTGATGCTCGTCGTGTCCTACGCCCTCATCGGGGTGGGACCGAGGACGATCGGCCGGCAGCACCCCTACGGCGTGGGTTGCCTGCTGGCCGGACCGGTGTGGTTGCTCGCCAGGGTGCTCAGCCCCTTGAGCCGGCTGCTCATCCTGGTCGGCAACGCGATCACCCCGGGCCGGGGTTTCCGGGAGGGACCGTTCTCCTCGGAGGTCGAGCTGCGCGAGCTGGTCGACATGGCCGAGCAGCGGGGTGTGGTCGCGGCGGGCGAGAGCCAGATGATCCACTCGATCTTCGACCTCGGGGGGACCGTCGCCCGCGAGGTGATGGTGCCCCGCACCGAGATCGTGTGGATCGAGCAGCACAAGACCGTCCGCCAGGCCCTGGCGTTGTGCCTGCGCACCGGGTACACGCGGGTGCCGGTGATCGGCGAGAGCGTCGACGACATCGTCGGCGTGGTCAACCTGAAGGACCTGGTCCGGCACGCGGTGGAGGCGAGCGGTCCGGCGGCGCTCGACCGCACGTCGGGCACCCACACCCCGGTCTCCGACCTGATGCGGCCGGTCGCGTTGGTGCCCGACTCCAAGCGCCTGGTGGACCTGCTCAAGGAGATGCAGATCTCCCGCAACCACCTGGCCGTGGCGGTGGACGAGTACGGCGGCACCGCGGGCCTGTTGACGATCGAGGACATCCTCGAGGAGATCGTCGGCGAGATCACCGACGAGCACGACGTGGGGGAGCGTCCGCCGGTCGAGATGCTGCCGGACGGCACCGCGAGGGTGAGTGCCCGGCTGCCGTTGGACGACCTGGCGGAGTTGTTCGACCTCGAGCTGGAGGAACACGACGTCGACACCGCCGGCGGATTGTTGGCCCACCGGCTGGGCCGGGTCCCGCTGCCCGGTGCCGAGGCCGACATCGACGGCCTGTGGCTGCGGGCGGAGGGCGGCAAGGACAACCGGGGACGGATTCGGATCACGACGCTGCTGGCGCGGCGGACGGGCCCGGCCCGGCGCCGACCCACCAGCGCGGTGGACACCGAGCCCGCGGAGGCCGAGGCGGCCCAGCGGGCGATCGCTGACAGTCATGACCAGGAAGGGAGCGCCGCCCGTGGCTGAATCGCCGGCCGTCACCACTGAACTGGGTCAGGAGGACAGCAAGATCGTGGTCCTCGCGAGGTCCGTACGCGCCAGGACGGGCGCGGCCGAGGGCGCGGCGGTTCGGGACCTGGACGGCCGGACCTACGCGGCCGCCACCGTCACCCTGCCGTCGCTGCGGCTCACCGCCGTCCAGGCGGCCGTGGCCGCGGCGGTGGCCAGCGGCGCGGAGGGGCTGGAGGCGGTGGCCGTGGTCACCGAGGCCGGTGACGTCGACGAGGCCTCCCGTGCCGTGATCCACGACCTCACCCCTGACGCCCTGCTGATCCGCGCGGACGCCAGCGGGGCAGTGGTGGCCGCCGGGGCCGTCAACGGCTGAGAGCCGCCCCGGCGGTGGGTCCCGCGCCTCGGACGCGTTCCGCTCGCATCGGCGGAGGTGTTCGGCTCCTGAGCCGTCCCGGATCGGATCCCTGGCGCCTGGGCTCGCCCGACCGTCCCGCCCGCCTTTCGGCGGTGCGGGGCGAGGGGATGCCTCCGTGGTGAGCAGCTGGGGCACGCGCGCTCGCCTCGGCGGTCGGCCAGCCCGTGTCGGGGGACGACGCCACGGCGCGGTCGGCGTGCCGCGTGCGTGCCGAGCCCGTTCCGCACCAGCCGCGACAGGACCTCACCGAAGCCGGGGGTGAACCGCGACCCCCCGAGCCTCGCGGCGATGGCGGCCCGCTCCACCTCGGTGCGCACGGCGGCGGGGGTCGCCCTCGCGAGGCCCCGCGCCGGCGGGGCCCGCCCAGGAGGCGCTGGTCACGGGCCGGGGGTGCCCAGAGGTGCGGCACCGTCAGCGACAATGGGGGGCATGACCACCCCGGCTGACGACTTCCGGTCCGGCTTCGCCTGCTTCGTCGGGCGCCCGAACGCGGGCAAGTCCACCCTGACGAACGCGTTGATCGGCACGAAGGTGGCCATCACCTCCAGCAAGCCCCAGACCACGCGGCACGCCATCCGTGGCATCGTGCACCGGCCGGACGCCCAGCTCGTGGTGGTGGACACCCCGGGCCTGCACCGCCCGCGCACCCTGCTCGGGCAGCGGCTCAACGACGTGGTGCGGGAGACCTGGTCGGAGGTCGACGTCGTCGGCTTCTGCGTCCCGGCTGACCAGCGCATCGGTCCCGGTGACAAGTACATCGCCACCGAGCTGCGGTCGATCGCCCGCAAGACGCCCGTGGTCGGCATCGTCACCAAGACCGACCTCGTGCCGCAGCAGCGGGTCGCCGAGCAGCTGCTGGCCCTCCAGGAGCTGATGGACTTCGCCGAACTGGTGCCCGTCTCGGCCGTGGACGGCTACCAGGTGGATGTCGTGGCCGACCTGCTGGTCGGCCGCCTCCCGGTCGGTCCCCCGCTCTACCCGGACGGGGAGCTCACCGACGAGCCGGAGGCCACACTGGTGGCCGAGCTGATCCGGGAGGCCGCGCTGGAGGGGGTGCGGGACGAACTGCCGCACTCCATCGCCGTGACCATCGACGAGATGGCGCCCAGGGAGGGGCGGGACGACCTGGTGGACGTCTACGCGGTGGTCCACGTGGAGCGCTCCAGCCAGAAGTCCATCGTCATCGGGCAACGCGGCCAGCGGCTCCGCGAGGTGGGGGCCACCGCGCGGCAGCACATCCAGAAGCTGCTGGGGACGAAGATCTACCTGGACCTCCACGTGAAGGTGTCCAAGGACTGGCAGCGCGACCCCAAGCAGCTCCGCCGCCTCGGTTTCTGAAGGTGGGAGGGCGGCCCCCACCGCTCCGGGCGGCAGGGGGCGCGGGTCGTGGGCGACCCGGGAGCCGGGTCGCCGTCGGGGGCGGTGACGAGCCGGACGGTCAGCCGGTGAGGCCCACCGCCAGCAGCAGTCCCCCGGTGCCGAGCAGGCTGACCGCCTGGACGGCCTTCTCCACCCGGCTGCCGGTGCGGAAGCGCAGGCGCCGGGGGAGCAGGTGCAGCCGGTGCCAGCGCCGGCCGGGGCACCGACGCCGACGGCCGGACCGCGCGGGGCGCCGGCACGCCCGCGACGGGCAGCGCAGTCTGAGCGGCCACGCCATCGGAACCCCGTACTCGGTGACGGCGTCCCCGGCGACGTGGACCAGCATCCCGACGGCGACGACGGCTCCGAGCGGCCAGCCCATGCCGTCGGTGGCGCCCGTCCGGACCAGGACGACCGTGAGGACGATCGCGTAACCGGCCGACCAGAGCCGCCGGTGGGCGCGGGTCACCTGCCGCACGCCGCGCGGGAGCGCGTAGCTGAGGGACCGGACGGACGCGGTCAGGCAGAGCAGCAGCACCCCCACGATCACCCAGTGGGTGAGATGTTGGGCGAGGCCGACGACCAGCCCGACGGCCAGGGCCGCGACGGGGGTGTGGGTGAGGTAGCGGTGCGCGCCGTCGCCGGGCAGGTCGTGCCGGGTGCGGGTGACCCGGTACGCGAACCGGGACACCGACTGGGCTCCGCTGGCCAGCAGGGCGGTCAAGGCGCCCCCGGACCTGGAGACGGTGGAGCCGTCGTGGTCGATGTCGGGCAGGAGCGCGGCTCCGGCGGCCACCAGGCCGCCGGTGAGTAAGAGGGGGACGGTCGTCTCCACCCCGGCCAGCGGGGCGAGCGCCATCGTCGTCCCCACCCCCGCCAGCAGACCCGTCGTGCTGTGGCCACCGTTGTTCACCGAACCTCCCGGTCGTCGTGCGATCACTCCACAACTACCGAAGGTGTCGATCTTGTGGCGGGGCGAGACGGTTCGGACCGTGGCGGCGGTGGCCCGGAGGCGGGCGGCAGGGTCGTCGGGTCAGGTCGAGCTGGTGGGTGCGCACCCGGTGAGCGGCCATGCTCGCCCACCGGGTGTCCGCCGGGTGTTCAGGAACAGCACGCGCTCGGAGCGGCTCGCTCGGGCGTGGTGGTCAGCTCCGGGTTCGTGCCGTAGTCGGCGGAGTCGTCCTTGACGACGTAGACCTCCCACGGCTCGCTGCCCGGGCCGTGGACCCAGACCTTGTCCTGCACCGCGTAGCAGCAGGTGGTGTCGTTCTCCACTTCGGTGAACAGGCCCAGCTCGGAAAGGCGGCGGGTCGCCGTGCCCACCTGCTCGCTGGTCTCGACCTCGACACCGAGGTGGTCCAGGACGGTGTCCTGTGCGGGCTCACCCTCCAGCAGCACGAGCTTGAGCGGCGGTTCGGTGACGGCGAAGTTGGCGTAGCCCGGGCGCAGCTTGGCCGGCTCGACACCCAGGAGCTTGGTGTAGAAGGCGATCGAGGCGTCCAGGTCACCCACCCGGAGGGCCAGTTGCAGGCGCGACATGAGTACTCCCTTGGATAGACAGGCATCGAAACAGGCATGGATAGATTGCTCTCTAAATAGATGTGTGTCAAGGTTGGCTCATGTCGAAGCAACGTCCGGCGGTGGACGTCGAGGCCCTGTGCTGCTCGCCGCTGATGCGTCGGCCCCTCTCCGCCGACGAGTCGACGGAGCTCGCCAGGATGTTCAAGGCGTTGGCCGACCCGGTGCGGCTCCGGTTGCTGTCCCTCGTCGCCTCCCACGCGGGCGGAGAGGCATGCGTGTGCGATCTGACGGGCGCGTTCGACCTGACCGGACCCACGATCTCGCACCACCTCAAAGTCCTGCGCGAGGCGGGGCTCATCGACGGGGAGCGGCGGGGCACCTGGATCTACTACCGGGTTCGCCCGGCCGCGCTCGGAGCGCTCGCGACCGTGCTGACGGCATCCGCGCTGCCTGAGCGGGTGGGCACGTGAACAGCACCGCCGAAAGCGGAGTGGTGGGGCGCCTCTCCACCCTGGACCGGCTGCTTCCCCTCTGGATCCTGGCGGCGATGCTGCTCGGCCTCCTCGCGGGCCGAGTGGTTCCCGGACTGGGCCCGGCACTGGACACCGTCCAGATCGACGGGATCTCGCTGCCCATCGCGGTCGGCCTGCTGGTCATGATGTACCCGGTGTTGGCGAAGGTCCGCTACGACCGGCTCGACACCGTCACCTCCGACCGTCGGCTCCTGCTCTCCTCCCTGGTGCTGAACTGGGTGGTCGGGCCCGCGCTGATGTTCGCGCTGGCCTGGCTGCTCCTCCCGGACCTGCCCGAGTACCGCACCGGCCTGATCATCGTCGGCCTGGCCCGCTGCATCGCCATGGTCATCATCTGGAACGACCTCGCGTGCGGGGACCGTGAGGCCGCGGCCGTGCTGGTCGCCCTCAACTCGGTCTTCCAGGTGGTGGCCTTCGGGGCCCTGGGGTGGTTCTACCTGGCGGTGCTACCCGGCTGGCTCGGCCTCCCCCAGACCGAGCTGGCGGTCTCCGGCTGGGACATCGCCAGGTCCGTGCTGATCTTCCTGGGGGTTCCCCTGCTCGCCGGCTACCTCACACGCCGACTCGGCGAGCGCGCACGTGGACGGGACTGGTACGAGAACCGGTTCCTGCCCCGGGTCGGCCCCCTGGCCCTGTACGGGCTGCTGTTCACCATCGTCGTGCTCTTCGCGCTTCAGGGGGAGCGGATCACCAGCCGCCCCTGGGATGTCGCGCGTATCGCGCTGCCGCTGCTCGTCTACTTCGCCGCGATGTGGGCCGGCTCCTTCGCACTGGGCCGAGCGCTGGGCCTGGGCTACGAACGCTCCACGACCCTGGCCTTCACCGCGGCCGGCAACAACTTCGAACTCGCCATCGCGGTGGCCATCGCCACGTTCGGCCTCACCAGCGGGCAGGCGCTCGCCGGCGTGGTCGGCCCGCTGATCGAGGTCCCCGTCCTGGTCGGCCTCGTGTACGTGGCGCTGTGGGCCCGCCGCCTGTTCCCGGCCCCCGGAGGCCGACCGGACGACGATCGTGACGGCGACCTGACCCGCACCAGAGGCGAGGGCTGAGGTCGCGGGGGAACCGGGGAGCCCCCACCACCCGGATGATCCCCTGGGAAGCGGCGGGCCCCCTGACCACCGGTGCTCCCACGGGGTGACGCCGCGACCTGACGCCGTTCCCGGCACGACACGGAGGAGCCACCCATGTCCCACCGGCCCGAGGTCCTGTTCGTCTGCGTGCACAACGCCGGCCGTTCCCAGATGGCCGCCGCCCTGCTGCACCACCGCGCCGGGGGGCGGGTCGACGTCCGTTCGGCCGGTTCCGCCCCGGCCCACTCCGTGAACCCCGCGGTGGTCGAGGTGATGGCGGAGATCGGCCTGGACCTGAGTCGTGAGTTGCCCAAGCCCCTGACCGAGGAGGCGGTGCGCGCGGCCGACGTGGTGATCACGATGGGCTGCGGCGACGCCTGCCCCGTCCACCCGGGCAAGCGCTACCTGGACTGGCGCCTCGACGACCCGGCGGGACTGGGCGTGGCGGACGTCCGACCGATCCGCGACGAGATCGACCGCCGGGTCGTCGCCCTGCTCGCCGAGCTCCTGCCCGCTTCGGGGTGAGCGGGGCGACGTCACCCCCTCGAGGGCTTCCCGTCGGGCCGTGGGCCCGCCTGCCTCAGGACGTCGACGGCGGGTCGACGTGGATCTGCCAGGCGTGGCCGTCGGGGTCCGCGCACACCCCCGAGTAGCCCCACGGCTGGTCGGTGAGTTCGCTGATCACCGCGCCCCCGGCGCTGATGACCCGCGCCACCAGCGCGTCGGCCTCGGCCGGGGACGCGACCGACACCGTCACCAGGCACTCGCTGGTGCCAGGGGAGGCGACCTCGCGGTCGCCGAGCGCCCAGCCGAAGCCCTCGGTGGGGATGAGCGCCAACAGGACGCGGTCATCGAGCCGGAAGGCCAGCGGTTCGGGCACGCCGTCCTCGGTCGGCGGACCGACGAGCTCGAACCCGAAGGCGTCGCGGTAGAACGCCATCGACCGCTGCCGGTCCTCGATCGGCAGGCTGAGGGTGACCTCGCGTGGGGCGACAGGCATCGGTGCTCCGGTTCCTCCGTGGTGGGTTCGTCGGGCCGGCTCCGAAGCTAGCGGAGCGGTACGACATCCCCGCCACGAGAGGAAGGACCCCTGGTGGTGGAGCCCGGGCCCAGCGGTGGCTACCACCCGGCGCGCCCCGGGTGCCCCCGGCGGGGCCTCGGAGTGGGCTCGCGGCGCGCGACGAACCGCGTCCCGCACCGGCGCGCGTCACGGGCGCGCCCCCGCCACCGTGCGGGTGCGCCCCTCGGCGCACCCGGTGTGACCTGCTCCGCCCTGCCGGTGCCCCTGCCCGGTGCCGCGCCATCCGGGTGGCAGGATGGCCCGGTGAGCCTGTACCGCGATACCGGAGTCGTGCTGCGCGTGCAGAAGCTCGGGGAGGCGGACCGCATCATCACCCTGCTGACCCGGCGGCACGGCAAGATCCGCGCCGTGGGCAAGGGCGTGCGGCGGACGATGTCCCGGTTCGGGGCCAGGCTCGAACCCTTCGGCCACGTCGACCTCCAGCTCTACACCGGCCGGACCCTGGACGTGGTCACCCAGGTGCAGACCCTGGACGCCTTCGGCGCGGGCCTGGTCGACGACTACGAGCGCTACACGGCCGCCTCGGCCGTGCTGGAGGCCGCCGATCGCCTCACCCCCGAGGAACGCACCCCTGCCATGCGGATCTACCTGCTGGTGGTGGGGGCGTTGCGCACCCTGGCCAACGGGGAGCGGGAACCCACCCTGGTGTTGGACGCCTTCCTGCTGCGGGCGATGACCCAGGCGGGCTGGGCGCCGGCGTTGCTGGAGTGCGCCCGCTGCGGGGAACCAGGACCGCACCGGGCGTTCAACGTGCCCGCCGGTGGTTCGGTGTGCCCGACCTGCCGTCCCCCCGGTTCGGTGTCCCCCGCCCCGGAAACCCTCGAACTGCTGTCTGCCCTGCTGCACGGGGACTGGGCGGACGCCGAGGCGGCCAGCGCCGCCAGCCGCCGGGAGGGAGCCGGCCTGGTCGCCGCGCACGTGCAGTGGCACGTGGAGCGGCAGCTGAGGTCCCTCGCCCTGGTCGACCGGCCCGGGGACGACGCGCCGTGGCCGGCCGAGCCGGAGCGCGGTGCCGACATCGCCTCGGCGGGCGCGGACCCGTCGCCGGTGGCCCACTGACCACGGACGAGGTCGCCGAGGCCTCGGACGCCGGTGTTCGGCGAACGCACGGTCGCCCCGGCGACTCGTGGGCGACCGCCGGGGGAGTGAGCAACCACCCGCTGATCGCTGCGGAGGGCGGTCAGGCAGGATGGGCGATCGCGGGGAACGGCTCACCGGGAGCACGCGGTCCCGGCCCGGGCGATGCCGACACGGCCCAGGACCCGCACGGGTGACGGCGGTCCCACCGCCGGCCCGTCACGGCGACGGTGGCCGCGTCCGATCCGGCACCAGGTTGGTTCGCCGTCGGCCCACGGCCGGCCGAGCCGTTCCCACACGTCGAGGAGGTAGGCACGTCACATGCTGAGTCGTTACCGGTGGGGCCGGGAGCGGTCCGGCGTCTCCGCTCCGGACCCGCATCCCTCCGGCGCCCAACCGCCCGCGATCCCCCGGGAGCTGGTGCCCAACCACGTCGCCCTGGTCATGGACGGCAACGGTCGGTGGGCGCGGGCCAGGGGACTGCCCCGTACCGAGGGCCACCGGCGAGGTGAGGCGGTGCTCATCGACGTCGTCGGCGGGGCCATCGAGCTCGGCGTGAAGTGGTTGTCGGTCTACGCGTTCTCCACGGAGAACTGGAAGCGCAGCCCCGAGGAGGTGCGCTTCCTCATGGGGTTCAACCGGGACGTCATCCGCCGCCAGGTCGACTACCTGGACTCCATCGGTGTACGGGTGCGGTGGGCCGGACGGCGGCCACGGCTGTGGCGGAGCGTGATCCGGGAACTGGAGATCGCCCAGGAGCGGACGAAGGACAACGACGTCCTCACCCTCACCATGTGCGTGAACTACGGAGGGCGGGCGGAGATCGCCGACGCCGCCAGGGAACTCGGCAGGCTCGTCGCCGCCGGGAAGCTCAACCCGGAGCGGATCGACGAGCGGATGCTGACCCGGCGGCTGTACGAGCCGAACATGCCCGACGTCGACCTGTTCCTCCGCCCCTCGGGCGAGCAGCGGACCTCCAACTTCATGTTGTGGCAGTCGGCGTACGCCGAGATGGTCTTCCTGGACACGTTGTTCCCCGACTTCGACCGACGTGAGCTGTGGAAGGCCTGCGACATCTACGCTCGGCGTGACCGCCGGTTCGGGGGTGTGAAGACCCCGGTCGCCGCCGACGCCCCGGCCACCGAGGCCGTTCCCGAGCGGGAGGACCTGCCGTCCTGGGAGGAGCGGGAAGCGGCCCCCGACCCCACCGACGGGGAGTGGGACGTGGAACCCGGCGACGACGAGGACACCGGGGAGAAGGGCGGTGGTGGGACGGGCGAGTCCGGCCAGCGGCCCGCCGGTGACGACCGGTGACCCGGCGCCCCACCCACCGCGAGACCACCCGGCCCGGCCGGGGACACCAGGAGGAACACCCGTGACCGACGAGCCGATGCCCTACCCGGCGCCCCACCCCGAGGCGATGCGCACCGGTTGGGTGCTCGCCGCCGCCAGGGAGGCGCTGGAGCGGTACCACGAGGTCGTCCTCGACGACGACGGCGCGCTCACCTTCCGGCACGGCGACGTCCCCTGCGCGGTGCAGAGCACCGAACTGGTCGAGGGCCTCACCATGCTCAGCCTCACCTGCGTGGTCGCCTGGGACCTGCCCGACGACGCCGAACTGGCGAGGTCGGCGGCGGAGCGGGCCGGCCAGGGGCTCTTCGGGACGCTGGGGGTGATCCGCACCGACCGGGGGATGGACGTCACCCTCCGGTACGCGTTCCCCGCGGAGGGTCTCGGGTCGGCGCCGCTCAGCACCCTGCTCATGCTGGTCGTCTCCACCGCGTCGCAGTTGCGCACCGAGCTGCTCGACCAGCGCTGACACCACCCACACGGCGACCCGCACGGCAGGGGGACGGCAGTGACGACAGGAACGCCGGAGCGAGCCGGCCCCTCGGAGGGGACCGGCGGGGCGAGCGAGCCGCGTGGCTGGCGCTCGCGGATCGGCTCCCTCGAGGTGCTGTGCCTGCTCCTCGTGCTCGCCGTGCTGTTCCAGGACGCCCTCGTCGGGGTGCTGGACAACCCGGCGGTGCGGACGGGGGCGACGGTCTTCGTCGCCGTGTGCGTGCAGGCGTTCCCCTTCCTGCTGCTCGGCGTGATCGTGAGCGGGCTGATCGTCGCCTACGTCCCGGAGAGCGCGCTGCGGCGGGCGTTGCCGGGCAACGACGCCGCGGCGGTGCCGGTGGCCGGCGCGGCCGGGCTGGCGCTGCCCGGCTGCGAGTGCGCCTCGGTGCCGGTGGCCCGGCGGCTCATGCAACGAGGGGTGGCCCCGGCCGTCGCGCTCACCTTCCTGCTGGCGGCTCCCGCGGTGAACCCGATCGTGCTGGTCGCGACCGCGATCGCGTTCCCGGGCCAGCCGATGATGGTGGTCGCCCGGTTCGTCGCCTCCCTGCTCACCGCCGTGGTGATGGGGTGGCTGTGGCTGCGCCTCGGGCGCACGGAGTGGATCGCGGAGCGCGCGTTGCGGCGCGTCCGGTCCGAGCGGACCGGACCGCGCTGGCGGGTGCTGGTGGAGACCGTGCGCCAGGATCTGGTGGAGGCCGGCGGTTTCCTGGTGCTGGGCGGGCTGGCCGCCGCGGTGCTGAACGTCGCGGTGCCGGCGGAGTGGATGGACTCCCTCGGCGGGCAGCTCGTCCTCGCCGTGGTCGTGATGGCCCTGCTGGCCGTCGTCCTGGCGTTGTGCAGCGAGGCCGACGCGTTCGTGGTGGCCTCGCTGCCCGGGATACCGCTCACCGCGAAACTGGTGTTCCTGGTGGTGGGGCCGGCGGTCGACGTGAAGCTCATCGCGCTCCAGTCCGGCACCTTCGGCAGGGCCTTCGCCGCCCGCTTCGCCCCGGCGACGTTCGTGGTGGCGGTGGTGTGCGCCCTCGCGGTCGGTGTCCCGCTGTTGGGGGCCTCGTGATCGTCCCGGGGTGCGCGGGACGGCCCGCCCCGGCGGTACTGACGGGAAGCGACGAGGAAGGCGGCCACGGTGCGACGTGAGACCCAGAACGTGCTGCTGATCCTGCTGGGCGGCGCGCTGCTGAAGATCTCCTGGAACGAGACCTACCTGCGCTACGTGCGGCCCTCACTGCTGCCGCTGGTGGTTTTCGCCGGCGTGGCGATGATCCTGGTCGCCGCGCTCGCCATCGCCAGGGACATCTCCGCGCACCGCGACCGGTCGAGCCGGGTCGGCGGCCACTCCGACGATGGCGCTCCGGCCGTTGCCCCGGACGACGGCCACGACCACGACCACGGCTCGGGGCGGTCGACGTGGATGCTGCTCGTCCCGGTGCTGGCCATCCTGTTGGTCGCCCCGCCGGCGCTCGGCGCGGACTCCGTGCAGCGCGCCGGAAGCCGTTCCGTCGTCTCCGACGAGGAACCGGCGGGAGGCGGTCTCTTCCAGCCGATCGACACCTCGTCGGAGGTCGCCGACCTCCAGATCACCGACGTCGTGATGCGCACGGTGTGGGACCGGTCCGGCACCCTGGACGGGCGCACGGTGCGGGTCACCGGTTTCGTCGTCCACGACGTGGACGCCGTCCACGTCGCCAGGGTGCGCATCATGTGCTGCGCCGCCGACGCGGTGCCGGTGAAGCTCCGGATCGAGGGACCGGCGCTCGCCGAGTTCGCCGATCACGAGACGGATTCCTGGGTGGAGGTGACCGGGGAGGTGGTGCCCGACTCGGCCACCGCCGCCAACGGTCACGTCCCCACGTTCGTCACCGAGTCCGTCCGCGCCGTGGAACCGCCGAGCGACCCCTACGAGTACTGATCCGCCGGAGCGGTCCCGCGCTCTCCCGCCAGGCTCGGGGCAGCGACCGGCCCGAAGGCGGAACCAGGACGCCGTCCCCACCGCGCAGCCGGCGGGGACGGGCCCGCCCACCGACCTAGCGCCGGGGTGCGCCCACCGTCCCCGAGCGTGCGCCGGTCCGCTTGCCGGCGGCACCCCACGAGGTCAGGGTTCGTCGGTTCCGAGGCGACCACCCGAGCGGTGCGCGGACCCGGTCGGCCGCCCCGCCCGGGGGCGCCGGGCACGTCGATGACGCGGGTGCGACGGTAGCGGCCGGAGCCGCCACCACCTGGGCCGAGCAGGTGGACCCGAGGACGGTGGCGCCGTACCGCCGGCCCACTTCGTGGGGACCCGGCAGCTCGGCGGCGTCGGTGGTGAGCTGGTGACGTACGGCCCGGGAGGGCTTCCGCTGGGGGCCGACGGCCACCCGGGGGCTGGTCGCGTCGGGCGCGGGCACCGGCACCGGTGGTGACACCGGGACGGTGACCACCTCGCCGGGGTGGGAACGGTGGCGACGGGGGACCTGGGGCGGCGAGGGGCGGGCGGCGGCGGGGCGGGTCTCCCGGTTCGCCACCGCGCGGGCACCGCCTCGGCCGGGGCGGTGCCCCGGCCGACCGGGTAGGGGTCAACCCCCGGAGCCGGAACCCCCGTGGCAGTCCTCGCAGTCGCCGAAGATCTCCAGGGTGTGGCTGACGTTCGTGAAGCCGTGTTCCTGCGCGACCCTGCTGGTCCACCGCTCGACGGCCGGCCCCTCGACCTCGACCGTCCGCCCGCAGTGCCGGCACACCAGGTGGTGGTGGTGATGGCTCGAGCAGCGCCGGTAGATCGCCTCCCCCGAGTCGGTGCGCAGGGTGTCGACCTCGCCGGCGTCCGCCAGGCTCTGGAGTGTTCGGTAGACCGTGGTCAGTCCGATGCCCTCGCCGCTGCGGCGGAGCTCCTCGTGGATCTCCTGCGCTGACCGGAAGTCGCTCTGCCTGGCCAGGAGACTGGACACCGCCGCCCGTTGCCGGGTGGCCCGCAGGCCGGGCACGGCGACAGGCTTCTTGTCAACGGTCACGAAACCTCCGTCAGGGCGTCGTCGCCGGTGCGCGGGCACCGGCGGTGCGTTCGGGGCGTTGCCGCTCGCCCGGCTCCTCCACGTGCGTCACCGCGTCCACCACGATGTGCGCCAGGTGCTCGTCGACCAGGCGGTACACCACCTCGCGGCCCTGCCTGCGACCCTGCACCACCCCCGCCGACTTGAGGACGCGCAGGTGCTGGCTGATCAGCGGTTGGGCGACCTCGAGCGCGTCGACCAGCTCGTGGACGCAGCGGTCACCGGCCCTGAGCTGGAGCACGATCGCGATCCGCACCGGTGCCGCCAGGGCGCGCAGCAGGTCGCCCGCCGCGGCGAGTGTCCCCTGGTCGGGCAGCGGACGTGGACTCGCGTCCCGCACCCCGCAGTGCTCGCCGCCGGGGATGCCGGCCGCCGCCCTGGCGACCGGGGTGGCCGCACTGGTCCCGTGAGGGGTGGGGGCGGGCATGGTGATCTCCTACGGTCGGCGCACGGGACCGGCACGGCACGCGTGCCAGGCTCCCCTACATCGTAGGCGCTGGAACCGTTCGGTGACCGCGCCGCGTCCTTCCGGTCAGCCCCGGCGTCGTCCCGGTCAGGGCAGCGCCGGAACGAGGACCGACAGGGTCACGAGGGTGAGCACCGCCACCACCAGCACCCTGCCCACCCGTTCCGCCGGGCGCAGCTGGTGCCAGCGGGTGACGATCAGGCCGAGGACGAACAGCAGGAGCACCGACAGCAGCGCCGCCCCCAGCGGGCCGCCGACCCAGACCCCGATGAGGAACACGGCCAGGACCCCCACGAACGCGGCCGCCGGCGGCACCCGGCTGAGCGGTCCCTCCGGTCCGCGCTCGCGGTCCTGCCGAGGTCGTCCACCGGACCCGCCCATCGCTGACCTCCCACCCGTTCCGCGCCACCCCGTGGCGCCGGACACACTGGTGCCGTCCGTCCCCGAATCCTGCCATCACCGAGAAGAGGAACCCCGCCGTGTTGATGATCTGCCCGTTCGACGTGCCCGACTCGGAACGGATCCGCTTCGCCGAACGCGCCGAGCTGGCTCTGCGGTTGCTCAGCGAGCAGGCCGGTTGCCTGGACGCGCGGCTGGCACGGGCCACCGAGGACGCCCGGCGGTGGGTCCTGGTCGCCCGCTTCGAGTCGGTGACGGCCTACCGGCGGGCGCTCTCCCCGTTCGAGGTGCGGGAGCACGTCGTCCCGCTGCTCGCGGAGGCGCTTCCGGCCGAGTCGGCGGTGTACGAGGTGCTGGTCGAGGGGGAGGGCGGGACGGTCACCCGGTCCGACAGCCTGCTCGCCGACGACGCCGGCACGGTGCGGTTGGGGGAGGCGGCCGGACCCGAGATCCCACGGCGCTGAGCTCACCGGACCCGCTCGGCCGTCCGAGTGGACAACCGTCCTTCCAATGGGCGGTTACCTTCGCCGGGTCGGGCTGGCAGGCTGATGCGGTCTCACGTCCGGTGACGACGCCGCAGCGGCTGATCCACCGGTCATCGACATCGAGCGCACCGAGGAAGACTGGCCATGTACTCGCAGCAGGGTTATCCGTCGGACTCCAGCGACAGTCAGCGCCCGCGTCGGGGGGCGCGGAAGTGGATCGGCCTCGCCGCGGCCGGGGTCACGGCAGCGGTGCTCGGGGTGCTCGTCGCCGTCCTGATCGCCCCGGACGACGACGTACCGGCTCCGGTGGCGGCGGCGCCGACGAGCGGTGAGCGGCCCGCTCCGGAACCGTCGGCCGTCCCACCCCCGGTCGTCCCCGACCAGCCCTCCGCGCCCGTCACCGACGCCCCGCAACCGCCCGGCACGGTCCGGCTCGCCGACGGCGGGCTGGCCACCCTGGTGCGGACGGAGGTGGTCGACGGTGTCCTCCCGATCCCCGAGGACCTGGGCGAGGCGGCGTGGTGGGGCGCCGGGCTCGGGGCCGCGAGCGGGGCGTCGGTGATGTCCGGGCACGTCAACTGGCAGGGGCAGGACGGCCCCTTCGACCAGTTGCACCGCGCCGAGGTCGGCCAGCGCGTCGAGGTCACCGACGTCGACGGTGGCACCTGGGTCTACCGGACCGTCGAGGTCTTCACCCTGCACAAGGACGAGCTGCCCGCACGCGCGGAGGACCTCTTCGGCCAGCAGGGGCCGCACCGCCTCGTCCTCGTCACCTGCGGCGGCGACTTCGTCGGTGGTCAGGACGGGTACGAGGACAACCGGGTGGTGATCGCCGAGCTGGAGACCTCCCCCGCCGACGCCTGACGGTCGAGCCCATCGGAGCCGGGTGGGGGACGGCCCTCGGCCGCCCGCTCGGCGGGGCGTCCGGGGCGCGCGGAGGCACCAGGTCGTAGTCGCTACTCTTGGTGCAACGCGCGTCAGTACCGCTCACACCGTCATTGGAGTACCCGTGCCCGCCGATCGGATCGACACCGTCGTCAACCTGTGCAAGCGCCGTGGCTTCGTCTACCCCAGCGGTGAGATCTACGGCGGGACCAGGTCGGCGTGGGACTACGGTCCGCTGGGCGTGGAGCTGAAGGACAACATCAAGCGCCAGTGGTGGAAGGCGATGGTGCAGGGCCGCGAGGACGTCGTGGGTCTCGACTCCTCGGTCATCCTCCCCCGCGACGTGTGGGTCGCCTCCGGCCACGTGGGCGCGTTCCACGACCCGCTGGTGGAGTGCCTGTCCTGCCACCGCCGCTACCGCGCCGACCACCTGGCCGAGGAGTACGCGGAGCGCACCGGCAAGGAGGTGCTGGAGGGCGACCTCGGCGACGTGCCCTGCCCCAACTGCGGCACGCGCGGCCAGTACACCGCTCCCCGCGAGTTCAACATGATGCTCAAGACGCACCTCGGTGCCGTCGAGAGCGACGAGGGCCTGCACTACCTGCGGCCCGAGACGGCGCAGGGCATCTTCGTCAACTTCCTGAACGTGCTGACCACGTCCCGGCGGAAGCCGCCGTTCGGCATCGGGCAGATCGGGAAGTCCTTCCGCAACGAGATCACGCCCGGCAACTTCATCTTCCGGACCAGGGAGTTCGAGCAGATGGAGATGGAGTTCTTCGTGGAGCCCGGTGAGGACGAGACCTGGCACCAGTACTGGATCGACTTCCGCACCGACTGGTACACCGACCTCGGGATCGCCAGGGAGAACCTGCGGCACTACGAGCACCCGAAGGAGAAGCTGTCCCACTACGCGAAGCGGACGGTGGACATCGAGTACCGCTTCGGGTTCTCCGCGGGGCAGGAGTGGGGCGAGCTGGAGGGCATCGCCAACCGCACCGACTTCGACCTGACGACCCACAGCAACAACTCGGGCGTGGACCTGTCGTACTTCGACCAGAAGACCGGCTCGCGGTACCGCCCGTACGTGATCGAACCGGCGGCCGGGGTGGGCCGCCCGATGATGGCGTTCCTCGTCGACGCGTACCACGAGGACGAGGCCCCCAACGCCAAGGGCGGCGTCGACACGCGAGTGGTGCTCAAGCTGGACCGCCGGCTCGCCCCGGTCAAGGTCGCCGTCCTCCCGCTGTCGCGGAACAGTGACCTCTCGCCGAAGGCGCGTGATCTCGCCACGGCGCTGCGCAGGAACTGGAACATCGACTTCGACGACGCCGGGGCCATCGGCCGCCGGTACCGCCGTCAGGACGAGATCGGGACGCCGTTCTGCGTCACGATCGACTTCGACTCCCTGAACGACAACGCGGTGACGGTGCGCGAGCGGGACACCATGTCGCAGGAGCGGGTGTCGATGGACCAGCTGGAGTCCTACCTGGCCGCCCGCCTCGTCGGCTGCTGAGGCACGGAGGCGACCGGGCCGGTTCGCCCGGCCGGTCGCCGCCCCGGGGCGGCGACCCGGGAGCCCGGGGGCGGCGTCGATCGACGGCCCGGCCCCCGCGGCCGCGACCGGGACGGGACCAGCGGGTCCTGCCGCGCCCCGCCTCCCTGGGTGGGGCGGCGTGACGCGCCCTGGCCAGCCCACCTCGGCCCGCCGAGGGCACGGGGCGAACTCGGGGTGCCGCGTGGGCCGTGGTGCGGGGGCCGGCGGTCAGACCAGGGCGCGGGGTTCGATGCGCCGTTCGGTCACCCCGTCACCAGCCTGGTCGGCGGTGACCAGGTACGCGCCCTTGCCCGGCCGCTCGGTCACGGCCTCCACGAGGTCGGTGCCGCGGAACACCAGACCCACCCCGTCGTCCGTGCAGTAGGTGTCCGGCAACTCGCCGGAGGCGACCCCGGCGTGGACGGCGGGGCGCCGCGCGGCCTCGCTGTCGTAGTGCACCCCGTTGCCGTAGGGGAGCAGGCCCAGTCCGTTGTCGACGATCCGGAGCTCGGGGCCGAAGGAGTCGGTGGTGCCGCCCCGGAACCAGCAGATCGACCCGGCGGACACGCCGCCGAGGACGACACCGGACTCCCATGCGCGGCGGAACACGGCGTCCAGCCCGTGGACCCGCCAGACCGCGAGCAGGTTCGCGACGGACCCGCCGTTCACCCAGACGACGTCGGAGGACCGGACGTAGTCGTCGAGGTCGGCGGTCGGGGTCATCGGGAACAGGTTCAGGTGCCGGACCTCGACCCCGGCGAGCTGCCCGGCCTCCGACACGGCCGCGTTGAACCACCGCTGGTCGCCGCCGGCGGTCCCCACGTGGCAGACCACGGGCCGGCGGCCGTGCACGCCGGAGAGCTCGACGGCGTGGTGCAGGAGTGGCGCGAACTCCAGCTCGGTGCGGTGTCCCCGCAGCAGGCCGCCGGAGGTGGCGAGGATGGTGGGATGCGCTGCTGACATGGGTGCACCTTCGTGGATCGCCGGGGCGGTGGCAAGCGGGTAACCGGCGGCCACGCGACCGGCACGGCCAGGCGGCGCGAGGCTCCGGATCAGGTCCGGGCCGGCGCCCCGCGCGGGACGCTCCGGAGGTCGAGCGTGGGCGGGGGCCGGCCGCGTCCCCCGGGGCGGCGACCCTCCCGGGCCGGGGCCGTCGCCGGAGCGCTGTCAGCGGCCGTTGGGGGCGGACGCCGTCAGCGCGCGCACCGAGCCGCCGATACGGCGCCGGACATCCGGGTCGGTGACCACGCCGTCCGCGCCGATCTGGCCCCGCTCGACGGGCACGTCGAGGCACGCGTCCTCGACGATCCGCGCTGCGGTGTAGGCGAGGACGGTCCGCAGCGCCTGGTAGGTGCCCGCCGCGCGTCGTGGCGCGGTCGACGGGTTGAGCCACGCCACCGGCTTGCCGGTCATGACCGTGTCACCGATCGTCCACTCCAGCAGGTTCTTGAACGCTCCGGGGAGGGTTCCGGCGTACTCGGGCGTCGAGAACAGCAGGGCGTCGGCGTTCCGGATCGCCGCGCGGAGGTCGAGGACGGGCCGGGGACCACCGTCGGTGTCGAGGTCGGGTGAGAAGTGCGGCAGGTCGGCGAGACCGGAGTACATGGTGGCCTGCCACCCGCCCGGCAGGGTGGACGCGGCGGTGGCCAGGGCGGCGGAGTTCACCGATCCCCGGCGGACGCTTCCGCTGACGAGGAGCAGGGTGCTGGCGGGGTGAACGGACATGATCGAGGTGTACGCGGCCGGTCGGGCCGTGTCGAGCTGGGTCGGGCCTGTCCGGAGGGACGGGAGCCGCCCGCCCCGGGCCGTCGCCAGCTCCCGTCCGGGTGCGGGAAGGGCCGGCACCGGATCCGGGGGAGTCCTTCGGCGGGCGGTCGTCACCACGGCGGGTGGTCCCGGTGGGGCCGTCCGGCGAGTGGGCAGGTGAGGAGGGGGTCAAAAGATCGACGGGCCGAGCAGGCGCCTCGGCCTTCTGCCACCATTCTCCCGTGGTCGCCACTCCGTCCTCCCGTGGCTCCCGACTTCGACGTCTGTTCACCAGGACCGTGATCGGTGTTCTCCTGATGGGCCTGTTCGTGGTCGGCGGCACCCTCTTCCGCGTCTGGCAGGTCGCCCGCGACGACGACCGCGGGCCGGCGGACGTCGTCATCGTGCTGGGCGCCGCGCAGTACAACGGCCGTCCGTCCGCTGTCCTGGAGGCGCGTCTCGAACACACCGCCCAGCTCTACGCGGACGGGGTCGCCGACCGGGTCCTCACCGTGGGAGGCAGCCGAGCCGGCGACGTGTACACCGAGGCGGAGGCGGGCCGGAACTGGCTGATCGACCGAGGAGTCCCCGAGGCGGCCATCGTCCCGGTCGGCGAGGGCAGCGACACCCTCGGCAGTGTCCGGGCCGCCGCCGAGGAGGCCGAGCGGCAGGGTTGGCGGAGTGCGGTGATCGTCAGCGATCCCTGGCACTCGCTGCGCGCGGTGACGATGGCCAGGGACGCCGGGCTGGACGCCAGCGCCTCACCCACGCGGCGGGGGCCCATCGTGCAGACCAGGGAGATGCAGGCCAAGTACATCATCCGCGAGACGGCCGCGTTGTTGCACTACCGCGCCACGCACGCCCCGGTGGCCGTGGACGCCCAGACGGGTCTTGGCTGACGGCGGCGCCGGGGAACCCTCGAAGATCCGCAGGTCGGGCGGGGGTCCTCCGACGCGGGTGGTGGCGGGTTCACGCCGTCCCGGCGCCTGCGGCCCGTAGGCTTGCCCCGATGAGCCAGCGGTACCGTGAGCACGATGTGGCCAGGCTGCTCCCCGAGCAGCCCAAGCAGGCCGCGCTGCCCGGCGCGCACGGCGAACAGCGGAGTCCGTTCGCCAGGGACCGCGCCCGGGTGCTGCACTCCGCCGCCCTGCGCCGCCTCGCGGGTAAGACGCAGGTGGTGGGCCCGGACGAGGGAGACGTGCCCCGCACCCGGCTCACCCACTCGCTGGAGGTCGCGCAGATCGGCCGGGGCATCGGTGCCGAGCTGGGGTGCGACCCCGACGTGGTGGACACCGCCGGCCTCGCCCACGACATCGGTCACCCGCCCTTCGGTCACAACGGTGAGCAGGCGTTGAACGAGCTGGCCGCCGCCTGCGGGGGGTTCGAGGGCAACGCGCAGACGCTGCGCATCCTGACCAGGCTGGAACCGAAGTCGATCGACGCCGAGCAGCGGGTGGCCGGCCTGAACCTCACGAGGGCGTCCCTGGACGCCACGGTCAAGTACCCGTGGCCGCGGCGCCCCGGGCAGCGGAAGTTCGGTGTGTACGCCGAGGACCAGGCGGTCTTCGACTGGGTGCGGCACGGCGCGCCGGCCGGCGGCGTCGGCGGCTCCGCCGGGGACACCGACCCGCCGCGCTGCCTGGAGGCGCAGGTGATGGACTGGGCCGACGACGTCGCCTACTCGGTGCACGACGTCGAGGACGGCGTCGTGGCCGGGCGGATCTCGCTGCGCGTCCTCACCGACGCCGTGGAGCGACGCGCGCTGGCCGAACTCGCCGCCGCGAACTTCTCCCTCGACGGGGTCGCCGAGTTGGAGACCGCCGCCGCGCGGCTGGCTCGGTTGCCGGTGGTCGCCGACGTCCTCCGGTACGACGGTGGACTGCGAGCCCAGGTGGCGTTGAAGCGCCTGACCAGTGAACTCGTCGGCCGGTTCGCCTCGGCGGCGGTCGCGGGCACCCGCGACAAGTTCGGTCCCGGTCCGCTCGTCCGGTACGCGGCCGAGCTGGTCGTACCGGCGGAGGTGGCCGCGGAGGTGGCGGTGCTGAAGTCCCTGGCGGTCCGGTACGTCATGAGCGATCCGCGTCGCCTCGCGGTGCAGGCGGACCAGCGGGAGCTGCTGGCGGAACTCGTCGAGGCCCTGCTCGACCGCGCCCCCGACGCGCTCGACCCGGCCTTCCTGCCGGCCTGGATCCGGGCCGCCGACGACACCCGCCGGCTGCGGGTGGTCGTCGACCAGGTCGCCTGCCTCACCGACGCCCAGGCCCACCGCTGGCACGCCCACCTGGTGCGTCGTCGAGGCGAGCGGAGCTGACGGTTCACCCCCGTCGATCCCGTGGGCCGACCTCCCCCGCCGGGGCGGGGTGCGGACGTCCCACCACCGTTCCGCGGCCCTTGGTCCGGTGCCCTGCTCGCCGGGGGTGCCGGCACGGGTAGCGACCCGGCCGCGCTCGCCGCGCCGCGCCCCGACGCGACCTACGGGGTCGTCCCGCGTCCCCACACCTGGCGAGGACCGGGTGGGCCCTGCCCGACCACGGTGCGCGGGTCCTCGCCGACACCGTCGGGCCACGCCCGGGTGGACGGCCTCGGAGCGGTCGAGGACGGCGGTCGTGTCGTGCGGGGTCAGGGCTGGTCGGGCTCGTGCCACCGGTCGAACCCGGGGACCAGGGGTGGGTCGCTCTGCCGACGACCACGGTCTCCTCGGGTGCGGGTCATGGACGGTGCCGCCCGGGGACCACGGCACGGCGGACGAACGGCACGGCCGAGGGCAGGGGATTCCGGGGGCGCGCCTCGGCCTGGGCGCCGTCGGGGGTGGGCACCGGCTCGTCGGCCCCCACCCACCCAGCCCGAGACGGGGATTCGCCCGCGGCTCGGAGCGTTCCAGCTCCGGGCGCCGTTCGTCGGCGCCCGCCCGCCGGGAGAGCCGGCGCCGGTTTGCCACCGCGTGGCCGGGGCACCCCCGCACCAGGCTGACCCGCCGTCGGTCCCGGTCCGCGTCGGCCCTCCTCGGTGCCCCGCGACACCCCGCGCCGGCGGTAGGTTGGCGAACAGCCCGGTCGCGGGACACGTCGACGGCCGGAAACCCTCGACCAGGGAGCTGTCCTCGGTGGATGATCGCGCTCATCTCGCATTCGCACTGTCCCTGCTGCGTGCTCTCGAACCAGATCCCGCGACCACGTTCTGCTGGTCGCCCTACTCGGTCACCAGCGGCCTGGGTCTCGTCGCCGCCGGGGCGCGCGGCCGGACCAGGGACGAGCTGCTCGCCCTGCTGAGCCCCGGCAAGGCGGAGGGCGTCGACCGCATCGCGGAACGGCTCACCTCCGCGAGCTCGCTGAAGGTGCTCGGGACCCACCAGGAGCGGCCGGTGCTCGCGCTCAGCAACACGTTGTGGGTGCGACCGGACATCGACGTCTCCGGGGACTTCGTCGAGGGGCTCGGGGACTGGCCGGGTGGGGCGGTCCGAGCGGCGGACTTCGCCTCCGATCCCGACGGCGTGCGTCGGCTGATCAACCAGGACGTCGCGGAGACCACGCGTGACCTGATCCCGGAGCTGCTGGCGCCCGGGTCGGTGGAGCCCCGGACGGTCGCCACCCTCGTGAACGCGTTGTACCTGCGGACGTCCTGGATCGCCGGCTTCACCGAGCACCGCACCTCCCCCCTGCCCTTCCACTCCCCGGGGGGCCGGCGGGACGTGCCGACCATGCGGCAGGTCAGCCGGTTGCCGCACGCGGCCCAGGACGGCTGGCAGGCGGTCAGCCTGCCAGCGCACGGCGGGGTGGAGGCCGTCGCGTTGCTCCCGGACGGCGATCTCCAGGACTCGGAGGTCGCCCTGGACGCGTGGACCCTGGGGCGGCTGCTCGACGCGATGCGCTCCACGCAGGTGGACCTGTTCCTGCCCCGGCTGCGGGTCTCCGGGCGCGCCGAGCTCCGGGAACCGCTCGGGGGGCTGGGGGTGGACACGGTCTTCACCTCGGACGCCGACCTGAGCGGGATCAGCGAGTCCCGGCGGGTACTGCTGTCCTCGGTGGTGCACGAGGCGGTGCTGCGGGTCGACGAACAGGGTCTGGAGGGGGCGGCCGCGACGGCCGCCGTGGTCTCCCTCACCGCCGCGGCGCCGCCCTCCCGCCCGGTGGTCGTCCGGCTGGATCGGCCGTTCCTGCTGCTCGTGCGGCACCGCCGGAGCGGGGAGGTGTACTTCCTGGCGCGGGTGGCCGACCCCGGTCGGTGACGGCCGGTGCGCCCGCAGGGGTCGGAGTGGGCCCCCGGTCGGACCTCCGAGCGGATCGCTCGGAGGTGTCCCTAGACTCGGGGCGTGGCGGGACGGATCCGGGACAGCGACATCGCGGAAGTACGGGACCGCAGCCGGGTCGACGAGGTCATCGGGGAGTACGTCGAGCTTCGTCGTGCCGGTGCGGGCGCGCTCAAGGGACTGTGCCCCTTCCACGACGAGAAGACCCCCTCGTTCAACGTGCGCCCGAACCACGGCACCTTCCACTGCTTCGGCTGCGGTGAGGGTGGCGACGCGATCAGCTTCCTGATGAAGCACGACCACCTCGGTTTCGTCGAGGCGGTCGAGCGGCTGGCGGACCGCATCGGGTACCGGTTGACCTACGAGGGCGGCGGCACCACGGTCCAGCGGGACCGGGGGACGCGGTCCCGGCTGATCGAGGCGCACCGGGCGGCGGCGGAGTTCTACGCGGAACAGCTGCGCACCCCGGAGGCGGTGGCCGCCCGCGAGTTCCTGGCCACCCGGGGCTTCGACGAGGAGGCGGCGACCCGGTTCGGCTGCGGTTTCGCCCCCGCCGGGTGGGACACGCTCACCAAGCACCTGCTCGGGCGGGGTTTCGCGCTGGAGGAGCTGTACAAGGCGCAGCTCTCCCGCGAGGGCCGGCGCGGCCCGATCGACCGGTTCCACCGCCGGTTGTTGTGGCCGATCCGGGAGATCTCCGGGGACGTCGTCGGGTTCGGCGCCCGCCGGATCTTCGACGAGGACCCGATCCAGGCGAAGTACGTCAACACCTCCGAGAGCCCGATCTACAAGAAGTCGCAGGTGCTCTTCGGTCTCGACCTGGCCCGTCGGGAGATCGCCCGCCGGCGGCAGGCCGTCGTGGTGGAGGGCTACACCGACGTGATGGCCATGCACCTGGCGGGTGTTCCCACGGCGGTGGCCTCCTGCGGGACGGCCTTCGGTGAGGACCACATCGCGGTGCTCCGCCGGTTGCTGATGGACGACGACGCCTTCCGGGGCGAGGTGATCTACACCTTCGACGGCGACGAGGCGGGGAAGAAGGCCGCGCTGCGCGCCTTCGACGAGGACCAGCGGTTCACCACCCAGACCTACGTCGCGGTCGCGCCGGAGGGCATGGACCCGTGCGAACTCCGGCAGGACAAGGGGGACGCGGCGGTCCGGGACCTCGTCGCCCAGCGCACCCCGCTGTTCGAGTTCGCGATCAGGGCGGTGTTGGAGGAGTACGACCTGGACACCGCCGAGGGGCAGGTGGAGGCGCTGCGGCGCACGGTCCCGCTGGTGGCCAGGATCAAGGACCAGGCGCTCCGGGAGCGTTACGCGCCCCGGCTGGCCGGCTGGGTCGGCTGGCCCGAGGAGCAGACGGTGGTGCGCCGGGTGCGGGAGAGCGCCGGGGGGAAGGCGGAGGCCCCCCGGCCCCGACGGGCACGGGCGACCGACCCGAACCAGGGCAGCCTGGCCGTCGACGTCGACGCGCCTGCCCGCCCCGATCCCCGTGACCCGGCGCTGCACGTGCAGCGGGAGGCGCTGAAGATCGCGCTCCAGCTCCCCGCGCTCGCCGGCCCGGTGTACGACACGCTGGACGAGAGCGCCTTCACCCACCCCGCCTACGTCGCGCTGCACCGGGCCGTGATCGCCGCCGGCGGCGCGTCCTGCGGGCTGTCGGGGTCCTCGCTGGTGGACGCCGTGGGCCGGGAGTGCGCGCACGACTCGCTCCGGTCGTTGCTGACCGAGCTGTCGGTGGAGTCGTTGCGCTCCCGGTCGGAGTCCGATCCCCGCTACGTGTCCAGCATCCTCGCCGCGATGCGTGAGTTCGTGGTGGCCAGCCAGATCTCCGACCTGAAGTCGAGGCTCCAGCGGATGTCGCCCACCCAGGACGCCGACGAGTACCGGGCCCTGTTCGGGGACCTGGTGAGCCTGGAGGAGTACCGGAAGGCGCTGCGGGAGCAGTCGGCCATGGGAGGACTGGTGTGACGGGCTGGTGGAAGCGGTTCACCGAGCAGCTGGCCGGGCGGGAACCCGTACCCGACGGCTTCGAGGGCACGCTCGAGGGGGACGAACGCGTGCTCGCCTCCGCGTCGACGGGGCTGGGTGGGGTCGTCCTCGCGACCCAGCTGGGGCTGTGGCTGCCTGACGTGGAGGTGGGCCACCGGCGGGTCGGTTGGCACCTGGTCAGCAAGGCGACCTGGCGGGACGGGGTCCTCACGGTGGTCGAGTCCGTGGCCGAGGAGCCGGCGGAGGACGTGCAGGTGCTCACCGACCAGGCCCCGCGCCGGTACGCGCTGGAACAGCCGGGGCGGCTGCCGGAGATCGTCCACAAGCGGGTCACCGGTTCCATCCAGTCCCGTCACCACCGGGAGCTCCCGGGTGGGGGAGCCTGGTTCGTCCAGCGGAGGATTCCGGGCCGGACCGGGGTGCTGTTGCAGGTCCGGCCGGAGCCGGGCACCGACGGCGGGGCCGTCACCGAGGTGGCGACGGCGGTCGCCGCCCAGATCCGCCGAGCACGGGATGCCTCCCAGGAGTAGCCGGCGTTCCTGAGATGGGGGACGCTTCACCCGCACGTGGAGTCGGTCGCGCACGCTCCGCTGCGGGTGCGGCGAGCCCCGCGTAGCCTGACCACCGAGGAGGCAACATGATCAAGATCGCGATCGGTGCCGCCGTCGGCTACGTCCTGGGGGCGAAGGCGGGGCGGGCACGCTACGAGCAACTGGTTCGCGCCTACCAGCAGGTCGTCAACCACCCCACGGTCCGCACGACCGTGGACTCGGCGTCGGCCAAGGTACGTGACCTGGCCCGTCGGACCTCCGCCCGCTACAGCGAGACGGACATCTGACGGCCCTCGGCGACGAGGGCGCGTGGGCGGGCCTACCGCGTGGGCGGCCCGCCCACCCGCTTCGAGGGGCGGACCCCCGCTCCGGGGTGGTCGGGCCTCCCCGCTCGGGTGGGCCGGCGGCGGTGGACGGGGTCGCCTGGGCCAGTCGTCGGTGCCGCGGCCCCTCGGCCCTCGCCCCGGCGGTCGCGGTGACGGCGGTGCTGGGCGAGGCGTGCCAGCGCCGGGGGGAGCGTGGTGGCCCGCCGCCCGCACGGCGGGCGGCGGCCGGGCGTCGCGGTGGTCGGAGCGGAACCACGTCGTCCCGCGCGGGCTGGCCGTGGACCGACGGTCGGCGCGGTCGATCTCCGGTGCGCCCTGCTCCGAACGGGGACGGCCCCGTGACGCGCGCTTCGGGAGTTCCGTCCCGGCCCGGCCGCCTCCCGATCCGCGAGGCCGGTGCCCTGATGCCCGGGCCGCGCCCGAACGCGGCCCGGAACCCCCTTCCCGGTGGGAACGGCACCCCTCGTGGCCACCACGCCGGCACGGTCGGTGGTGGCTCACGGCCCGGTCAGCCCTGCGGGGTGGTCGCCACGACGAAGATCCGCCGGAAGGGGAACCACGTCGTGCCGTCCGCCCGACGCGGATAGGCCTCCCGGAGCAGCGGGGCGAGGTCCTCTCGGAACTCACGCCACCCGGCGTCGTCGAGCTGGGTCCGCACCGGACGGAGACCCGTTCCGCTGAGCCATTCCAGGACCGGGTCCTCGCCGGTCAGCCGCTGGAGGTAGGTGGTCTCCCACGCGTCGACCGCGCACCCGGCCGCCGCCAGGAGGTCGCCGTACTCGGTGGGGGTGGAGACGACGTCGGCGCGGGCGACGAGCGCGTCGCCGAGCCGTTCCCGCCAGCGGGTCGTGGTGGCGACCTGGCGGGCGCTGACGTGCGCGGGGCTGCCCTGGTTCCCGGGGACCTGAAAGGCGATGGTCGCGCCAGCCGGGAGCTCCCGCGTCCAACGGCGGAGCAGCTCCCGGTGCTCGGGGACCCACTGGAGGAGGGCGTTGGCGACGACGACGTCGGTGTCCGGGCTCGGGTGCCACTCCCGGACGTCTCCCAGCTCCGCCGCCAGTCCGAGCGCGCGGGCCTCCTCGACCATCTCGGGCGAGGAGTCGAGCGCCTCGACCGTGGCGGTGGGCCACCGGCGAGGTAGGTCGGCGGTGAGGTTGCCGGGGCCGCAGCCGAGGTCGACGACCCGGCGGGGCGCGGTCGTCCTGACCCGGGCGAGCAGGTCGTGGAAGGGGCGGCCCCGCTCCTCGGCGAAGGTGAGGTAGGTGGCGGGGTCCCACTGGGGGTTCTGCATCAAGCCTCCAAAACCGTACGTACGTTTTTTATACTAGGCGGGGTGGAGCGAGTTCGGGAAGGGGTCGGTCGTGCGGATCGCGAAGCCCGTCGCGGCCGGGCCCCGGGGAGCGCACCCCCGGCGGGGAACGGGGCGTCTCCGCGTTCGCCGTCGCCCACGGGGTCGGGTGGTCCGATCCTCCGCCGGCTCCCCGCGTGACGGAGGCGGCCGTCGCGTTTTCACTCGAACGGTTCACCTTCGTGTGGGCCGTCGGTCCGCTTCCGGAAAGGTCTCGGGTCGCGGGGCGAATTCCCGGTTCCCGTCGTCGGCGGCGTTCGAGACCCACCTCGACCGCCGTGGCGGTCCCGGGCGGGGCGGCCCGTCCCGGACCCGGCCCTCGAGGGCGTACCGGCTCCGTTGGCCCGCCATCTCCCCTCCCGGAACTGGATGTGCCGCCGAAGCGATCCCGGTGCGCGGGTGGGCGTGAGGCATCGGGTTCGGGGGAGTCGCAGGTAGGGCGGCCAGGGGGACGCTGGAGTGGTGCCGGTCCCGTATTCCCCGACCGGTGGATCGCTCATGGTGCGGAACTGGGCGGTGACCGGCCGAGAATGTCGACGAAACGATGCACTTCTGGCATTGGAGTGAATTGACTGCACTGTGGTGTGCAATAGATCGAGTGCTAGGCCAGTAGCGTGAAGTGGTCTCTGTCGCCATTCCCGCTCCTGTGATTGTCTTTCGTCTGCTTCTGGGGAATGGACGAAGGAGAACGCGGGTCATGACGGTCGCCATCACCGGAGCCACCGGTTTCCTCGGCATACACCTGGTCCGCGAACTGTTGGCCGAACACGACGAGTTGATCGTCCTGGTGCGCTCCTCCGGCCCGACCGCCCTCCGGCGGCTGATGCGCTTCTACGCCGAACTCGGCACGACACCGGCGGAGGTCCGCGACCTCCGGACCCGGCTGCGCCTTGTGCCGGTCGACCTCACCGCGCCGGGGCTCGGACTGCGGCCCCCCGCCTTCCGCGCGCTCGCCGACGAGATCGACGCTCTCTGGCACAGCGCGGGCGACACCGATCTCGGCGGTGGGCTGGCCGACCTGAGACGGACCAACCTCGACGGGACCCGGGGCGTCCTGGCCCTGGCCCTGGCCGGCGAGCGCAGGCCGCGGGTGTACCACGTGAGCACCGCGTTCGTCGCCGGCCGTCGCCGGCACGGCACCGTGGAAGAGGACGACCTGGACGACAGCCACGGCTTCGAGAACTTCTACGAGCAGTCCAAGTTCGAGGCCGAGGTGCTGGTCCGCCGGTGGGCCACCGAACACGCCAGGCCGGTGGCGGTCCTCCGCCCGAGCGTCCTGGTCACCGACCGGGCCTTCCGGGGCCCGCGTCCAGGGCACCCGGTCGGGATCCTGCTCCGCAGGATGGCCGACACGGTCCGCCAGCACCAGGAGCCCTCCACCGGGCGGGGGTCGGCCAGGACGGAGGTCCGCGTCGTCGGGGACCACGAGGCGCGGTTGAACTTCCTCCCCGTGGAGGAGGCCGCGCGGATGATGGTGCGGCTCGCGGCCAGCGGGACCACCGGCCTGGTCGACACCTACCACGTCGTCGCCCGGGACGACGTGTCCGTCCTGCTCCTCACGGGTCTCGTCGAACGGTTCCTACCACTGCGGATCCGCCTCGTCTCCGAGTTACCCGCGCCGCTGTCCGCCCTGGAGTTCGCGACCAGCCTGCAACCAGCCCTCGCCGGCTACCTGCTGCACCACCGTCGACTCGACGCCTCCCGGACCTGGTCCCGGCTCGGTGGGACCGCCGGAACCAGCGAGCCGTCCCCTCCCCGGATCGACCTGGACTACCTGTCCGCGGCGATGCGCCGGCCACCGCTGCTGGGCGCGAGCGACTGACCGGAGGAGCACCGATGGCCGTGTCACCCCCGCACCCCTCGACCAACCTCCCGACCTGGCGGCCGGCCGAACTGCCGCCGGCCTTCACCGCCCACGAGCTCCCCGACGCCCTGCACCGCATCCGGGAACCCCTGCACGTCGTCCGCGACCGGGACGGCCACTACGGGCTCGGCGTCGGCGGCGGACCGGGCAGCGGGCCGCACGGGTACCCACTGGTCGGCTCCCTCCCGCCCTCCTACCCCGAATGGCTGGGCGACCGCTCCTTCCTCGACGCCCACGGGGTCCGCTTCCCCTACGTCGCCGGGGAGATGGCCAACGGGATCGCCGGCACCCGGATGGTGACCGCCCTGGCCAGGGCGGACCTGCTCGGTTTCCTCGGGGCCGCCGGTCTCGGCCTGACCGAGGTCGGGAAGGCGGTGGACGAGCTCGTCGCGGCCCTGCCCGGCCGCCGGAACTGGGGGGTCAACCTGATCCACTCGCCCGCCGAACCGGACCTCGAACGGGCGGTCGCGGAGCTGCTGCTGGACCGCGAGGTGCCCTGCGTCTCGGTGTCGGCGTTCATGGACCTCACCCCGACCGTCGTCCGCTGCGCGGCCACCGGACTCCGCCGGGGGTCGCGAGGGGAGGTGCTGCGCCGCACCCGGATGTTCGCCAAGGTGTCGCGCCCGGAGACCGCCGCGCTGTTCCTGGCACCGGCTCCCGACCGACTGCTGCGCGGGCTGGTCGACAGGGGCGAGCTGACACCGGAGGAGGCGGCCCTGGCCGCCACCGTTCCGGTGGCCGAGGACGTCACCGTCGAGGGGGACAGCGGAGGTCACACGGACAACCGGCCGCTGGGGTGCGTGCTGCCGGTCGTCCTCGGCCTCCGTGACGAGCTGACCCGCCGCCACGGCTACCGGCGTCCGGTCCGGGTCGGGGCCGCCGGCGGACTGGGCACCCCCGAGGCGGTGGCGGCCGCGTTCGCGCTCGGCGCCGCCTACGTCGTGACCGGTTCGGTGAACCAGGCCTCGGTCGAGGCGAACCTGTCGCGGGAGGCCAAGGACATGCTCGCCAAGGCCGAGGTCACCGACGTCACGATGGCCCCCGCCGCGGACATGTTCGAGCTGGGCATCAGCCTCCAGGTGCTGCGCAGGGGCACCCTCTTCCCCTCCCGCGCCGGTCGGCTGCGGGTGCTCTACGAGTCGTACCCGTGCCTGGAGGCGCTGCCCGGCCCCGTGCGGGACACCCTCGAACGGGAGGTGCTGCACGCGTCCCTCGACGAGGTGTGGGCCAGGACCCGCCGGTTCTGGGAGCGGAGGAACCCGGCCGAACTCGTCAGGGCGGAGGGCGACCCCCGGCACCGCATGGCCCTGGTGTTCCGGTGGTACCTCGGCAGTTCCAGCCGGTGGGCCATCGAGGGCGCGGAGGACCGGCGGCTCGACTACCAGCTGTGGTGCGGTCCGGCGATGGGGGCCTTCAACCGGTGGGCGGCCGACGGGTGGCTCGCCGACCCCGAGAACCGGTCCGTCGTGCAGATCGCCCGGAACCTGCTGGAGGGGGCCGCCGTCGTCACCCGGGCCCACCAGGCCAGGACCCTCGGGGTCCCCGTGCCGGCGCACGCCCTCCGATTCCGATCCCGACCGCTCGGTTGACGGCCGGCCGGACCGACAGAGAGGCCCACGATGTCATCTGAACCGGCAACGCCCCCGATCGCCGTCGTCGGCCTCGGCGTGCTCACCCCCGGCGCGGTCGGGGTCGAGGACTTCTGGCGGATGGTGTTGGAGCGTCGGGACCTGATCACCGACGTCCCCCGCGACCGGTGGCTGGTCGAGGACTACTACGACCCCGACCCCTCGGCGCCCGACCACAGCTACGTGCGGCGGGGCGGTTTCCTGTCCGATGTCGACTTCGACCCGATGTCCTACGGGATACCCCCGTCCACCCTCGCGGCCACCGACACCTCGCAACTGCTGGCCCTCGTGGTGGCGCGGCAGGTCTTCGACGCGATCGGCCTCGACGGGGTCGACCGGGAACGGGTCGGCGTGATCCTGGGCGCCTCCACCCTGGACCTCATCCCCTACACGGCGACCCGCCTGCAGGGGCCGCTGCTGCGCCGGGTGATGCGCGAGCACGGGCTGTCCCCGGACGACACCGAGCGCATCGCCGAACGGGTGGCCGAGCTCATCCCGCCCTGGACGGAGTCGACGTTCCCCGGCGGCCTGACCAACGTCGTGGCCGGCCGGGTCGCCAACCGGTTCGACCTGCACGGGGTGAACCACACCACCGACGCCGCCTGCGCCAGCTCCTTCGCCGCGCTGGCCTCGGCGGTGGCGGAGCTGCGGCTGGGGCGTTCGGACCTCGTCCTCACCGGAGGGGTGGACACCTTCAACGACATCACCGCGTTCGTCGGGTTCAGCAAGACCCCGGCGTTGTCGCTGACCGGGGACTGCCGCCCGTTCTCGGATCGCGCCGACGGCACGATGCTGGGGGAGGCGTTGGGCATGCTCGCCCTGAAGCGGCTCGAGGACGCCGAACGGGACGGCGACCGGGTGCACGCCCTCATCCGGGGAGTGGGGGCGTCCTCCGACGGGCGGAGCACGTCGATCTACGCCCCCCTCGAACAGGGCCAGCGCCGGGCCCTGCGGCACGCCTACGCCGAAGCCGGCTACGGGCCGGAGACGGTCGAACTGGTGGAGGCGCACGGCACGGCCACGCGGGCGGGTGATGTCGCCGAGTTCACGGCGCTGCGCGCCGTGTTCGAGGAGACCGGTCGGGTCGACCGGCAGTGGTGCGCGCTCGGGTCGGTCAAGTCGCAGATCGGGCACACGAAGTGCGCGGCGGGCGCGGTCGGGTTGATCAAGGCGGTGCTGGCGGTCCAGCAGGGTGTCCTCCCGCCGACGATCAAGGTGGACCGGCCCAACCCGGAGCTGGGCGTGGACGACAGCCCGTTCCACGTGAACACCCGAGCCCGTCCCTGGGTCCGGTCGGCTGACCACCCCCGGCGGGCCGCGGTGTCCAGTTTCGGTTTCGGCGGCAGCAACTTCCACGTCACCGTGGAGGAGTACCGGCCCCCGGTCGGAACGGGGGGCCGGCCGGCATGGCGGGTGCGGTCCTGCCCCGCCGAGCTCGTCCTGGTGTCCGCCGGCGGCCCGTCGGAGCTGGCCGAGGCGGCCCGCGCCCTGGACACCGGCCAGCCGCTGGCGGACCTCGCGCGCCGGTCCCAGGCGGACTTCCGGCGGGAGGCGCCCGCCCGGCTCGCCGTCGTCGTCGAGGCCGGTGGGGTCGACGCGCTCGGCGAGGCGGCCGACCTCGTGGAGCGCCGGCCCGACTCGTCCTTCGCGACTCCGGCCGGCTGGCACTACGGCGTCGGAGCGGTGAGCCCGGGGCGGGTCGGATTCCTGTTCCCGGGGCAGGGCAGCCAGTACGTCGGCATGGGCGCGGACCTGGCGGTGCACCTCTCCTCCGGGCGGGAGGCCTGGGACGAGGCCGCCGATCTCGACTTCGGGCCGGAGCTGCGCGATCGGGTCTTCCCGCCGCCCTCGTTCTCCGAGGACGAACTCCACGAGCGGCAGGAGCGGCTGACCGCCACCGGGTGGGCGCAGCCGGCGCTCGCGGCGCACTCCGCCGCGCTGTTGCGGGTGCTGCGTTCGGTCGGCCTGCGTCCCGACTGCGTGGCGGGACACAGTTTCGGGGAGGTCACCGCCCTGCACGCCGCCGGCGCCTTCGACCTCGCCTCCCTGCTGCGGATCGCTCGGCGTCGCGGCGAGCTGATGGAGGCGGTGCCCGGGGACCCGGGCGTGATGCTGGCGGTCAGCGGACCCGCGGAGCGGGTGGCGGCGGTGTTGGGGGACCACCCGGGCTCGCGGGTGTGGGTGGCCAACCACAACGCGCCGGACCAGGTGGTGATCGCGGGGGCCACCGAGGCGGTGGCCGAGCTGGCCACGGCGCTGGCCGCCGAGGGGTTCTCCTCGACACCCCTGCGGACGGCGGCGGCGTTCCACACCCCCCTGGTGGCGGCGGTGACAGATCCCCTGGCCGCCTTCCTCGCCGAGATGGAGGCGCGGCCGCCCGGGGTCGAGGTGTTCGGGGGCGCCGACGCCCGGCCGTACCCGAGGGAGCCGGACGAGGTCCGCCGTCGCCTCGTGGAGCAGGCGACCCGGCCGGTGCTCTTCACCCAGGTGGTCGAGGAGATGTACGGCGCCGGTGTCCGCACCTTCGTCGAGGTCGGACCCTCGGCGGTGCTCACCGGTCTGGTGGGGCGTGTCCTGGCGGACCGCGACCACCTGGCGGTGCCCTTGGACCGACCAGGGCGGTGCGGCGTCAGGGTGCTGTGGGACGGCCTGGCGCGGCTGGCGGTCGCCGGGGTCCCACTGGACCGCACACAGCTGTGGGCGGGCTACGGCCCGACCCGGACAGGAACGGAGGTCGTGCCCAGGATGACGGTGCGCATCAACGGTGGGAACTACGGACGCCCCTACCCGCCTCCGGACGGCTCCGGTGAGCTTCCCGGTCCACCGGCGGCCCATACCGCTCCTCCGGGCCCCTCGAACGGTTCCGGGGTCGGCGCGGTACCAGCCCCACCAGCCGAGCCGGCGACACCGGCCCCCGCCGCGGAGGTCGGCGCGGGCGGCGGGTTCACCGCCCCGCCGGAGTGGGGGCCCGGCGAACCGCCGTCGCCGCGTCCGCCGATCCGGTCGGTCGCCCCCGCGCACCCCGGCCCGCCGACGCGCGGTCCGGTCGACTCGCCGACCGCACCCGGAGCGACCACCCCCGGAGCGTCCGCGCCGAGCGCACCCGGGGCGCCCACGCCGCCCGCGACCAACGGGCACGGGCCCGTGCCCGACGTCCTCTCCGGAACGCTGGTACCGCCGACGCGCGTGCTGGGCTCCGGGTGGCTCCGGATCGTCGAGGAGGCCCAACGGCAGACGGCCCAGGCCCACGCGGACTTCCAGCGCATGCTCACCGAGAGCCACCTGACGTACCTCCGGATGGCCGAGTCCACCTTCACCGCGCTGCTCGCCGGGGGCGAGGCCGCTCCGGGGCGGCAGGCCGGTCCCTGGCCGCCGGCCCCCGCGGAGCCCCCGTCGACGCGGGCCACCCTCCCCACCCCGCCATCCCACCGCGTCCCGGAGCCCGCCGTGGAACCGTGGACGACGGTCGAGGCGCCCGGTGGGGGCGAGACCTGGGGCCCGACCGTCCCCACCGCGCCACCACCCCAGCGCACCGGGCCCGCCCCCGCCGTCGGGGAACCGCAGGTGGCCTGGGAAATGGCCCCAGCTCCCCAGGCCCCGGCCGCCGCTCCGCTGGTGCCCTCCTCCGAGCCCGGCCCGGCCCCGGTGGGAACCGAGCTGACCGCCCCGGCCGGCCGCGGCGCGGACCTCCCCGCGCTGGACCCGGAGCGGATCGAGGAGACCCTGCTGTCCGTGGTGGCCGACCGGACCGGGTATCCCGTCGACGTGCTCAACCTCGACATGGAGCTCGAGGCCGACCTCGGCATCGACTCCATCAAGAAGGTGGAGGTGTTCTCCTCCCTGCGGGAACTCGTCGGCGAGCTCGCCCAGGACGAACTCGCCGAGTGGGCGCGGCTGCGGACACTGCGGGAGGTGGCCGACCGGTTGGCGGGGCGCAGCGAGGGCACCTCGGCTCCGACAAGTTCGCTTCGCGTGGAGGAGGTGCCCGACCTCGCGCCGTCCCCGTCCCCCACCCCGCCAGACCTGGTGCGCCGGTTCGTCGTCGAGGCCCGGGAGGCGGTCGCGCCCGGCGAACCGACGCCCCGGCTCGGTGACGCGCCGATCGTCGTCACCGACGACGGCGGGGGGATCGCGCCGGCGCTGGTCGAACGGCTCCGGCGGCAGGGGATCGAGGCCACCGTGGTCGACGACGTCCCGGAGACCGCGTCGGCGGCGATCCTGCTGGGCGCGCTGACCGAGGACACCTCGCCCACCCGAGCCAGGGCGGTGAGCCGCGCCGCGCTCGCGGCGGCCCGCCGCCTCGCGCCCCGGGCGACCGAGCGCGGTGGACTGCTGGTCACGGTCCAGGACACCGGCGGGGACTTCGGCCTCGACGGCGGCGATCCGGCCCGGGCCTGGCTGGGCGGGCTGGCCGCGCTGGCCAGGACGGCCGCGCGGGAGTGGCCGTTGGCCTCGGTGCGGGCCCTCGACTGCGCGCGGGGCGGCCGTGGGCCGGAGCAGATCGCCGAGGCCCTCGTCACCGAGCTGACGGTCGGAGGCGCGACACCCGCGGTGGGGCTCCGGGCGGACGGGTCGCGCGTCGTTCCCGTCCCGGTCCCGGCGGCGGTCGTGCCCGACGTGGACCAGTCCCGGGTGGGCCCCGGGTCGGTGATCGTCGTGACCGGGGGCGCGCGCGGGGTGACGGCCGCCGCGATGCGGGCGATGGCCGAGGAGCACCAGCCCTACCTGGCCCTCATCGGTCGGACCGAGCTAGTGGAGGAACCGCCGGGTCTCGACGGTGCCACGGAGGAAGCCGACCTGGTCCGCTCGCTCGCCTCCTCGTGGGGCGACCGCGCGGACGGGCCACCGTCCCCCGCCGAGCTCGCCGCCGAGGCACGCCGGGTGCTCGCGGTGCGGGAGATCCGGGCCACGCTCGACGACCTGCGGGCCCTCGGGTCACCGGTGCGGTACCTGAGCGTCGACGTCCGCGACGAGGCGGCGGTGGCCGCCGCCCTCGACGAGGTGCGCCGTGACTGGGGCCCGATCACCGGCCTGGTGCACGGTGCCGGCACGCTCGCCGACCGGCTGTTGGCCGACAAGACCGACGAACAGTTCGACCGGGTCCTCGACACCAAGGTCGGCGGTCTGCGCGCCCTGCTGACCGCGACGGAGGACGACCCCGTGGAGTTGCTGTGCGTGTTCTCCTCGGTCGCCGGGTGCTTCGGCAACGCGGGCCAGGCCGACTACGCGATGGCCAACGAGGTCCTCGACCTGGTGGCGTCCTCGCAGCGCATCACCAGGCCCGACTGCCTGGTCCGTTCCCTCGCCTGGGGCCCGTGGCACGGCGGGATGGTCGGCCCGGCCCTGGCGGAGCGCTTCGAACGGGCCGGCGTGCCCCTGATCCCGCTGGGTGCCGGGGCCACCGCCTTCACCGAGGAGGTCACCGGGTCGGGGGCCGCGACCCGGGTGGTGCTCGTCGCGCCGAGAACGCTCGCCGCGTTCGGGGTGGACGCCGCCCCGGACGAGCACGCGGCGGGGCGGTGAGGGGATGGCCGTGGGTGGTGACCGGGAGGGGACCGGCGAGCCGGCGTCCCCGCTCCTCGGGCCGGTGGCGTCCCGCGTCTACTCGGGACGGGACCGGGCGGAGGTGCTGGCGGCACTGCGCGCCCGGGCCCGGTCGGATGTCGGCCCGGCCCGACTGGTGGTCCTCCGGGACGGAGACGAGGACGCCGCCGGTCGGTGGCTGGCGGGGGGAGGGCCGGCGCCGTGCCCGCCCGGGGTGGCCTACCGCGACGCTCCCCTGGCCGGGCAGGTCGCCTTCGTCTACACGAACGCCGCCGCCAGCTACGCCGGCATGGGGGAGGAGTTCGCCCTGGCCTTCCCCGAGGTCGTGGACTCGGCGTCCCGCCGGACCGGGATGCCCGTCGGCGACGTGGCCACCGGGGTGCCCGCCCGCATCCTGGGCGCGGGCCGGTTGGCGATCTGGCACACCGAGTTCTGCCTGACGCGGTGGGGCCTGCGGCCGGAGGCCGCCATCGGCTACTCCTCGGGTGAGGCCACCGCGCCCGTCGCGCTCGGTGCCTGGCGGGACTCGGCGGTGTTCACCGACACCGCGCGGGACTCCCTCTTCACGCGGGACCTCTCCGGTGAGTACCGGGCCGTCCGCCGCGCCTGGCGTCGCCAGGGGATCCCCGGTTCCCGCTGGTCCAGTTACCTCGTGCTGGCCTCCGCCGAGGCCGTGCGCGTCGCCCTCGCCGGCCGCCGGGCGGTGCACCTGCTCGCGGTGACCGCGCCGGACGTCTGCGTCGTCGGCGGTGAGAGCGAGGCCTGCGCCGAGGTGGTGCGCGGTATGGGCGGTGTCCACGCGATCCCGGTGGACTACCCGGTGGCGGCGCACGCGCCCGAGCTCGTCGAGGTCCGGGACCGGTGGTGGCGGCACCACCACCGGTCCACCACCGATCCCGGAGTCCGGTTCTACGGTGGCGCCGCGGCGGCTCCGGTGCCGGTGACGGCGGAGGGGTTCGCCGACGCGTTGACCGCGCAGGCCGTGGGAACGGTGCGTTTCGCCGAGGTGGTCGAGCGGGCCTGGGCCGACGGTGTGCGGTTCTTCCTGGAACAGGGGCCGGGTGCCCAGTGCACGGCATGGATCAGCCGGGTGCTGGCGGGACGGGACCACCTCGCGGTGGCCCTGGACGGGCCGCCGGGTCGCGCGGTGCGCCAGCTCGACCGGGTGGCCGCCGAGCTGCTCGCCGCCGGGCTCCGGCTGGCGCGGGGTGTCGTCGAGCCCGTGTCGGTGGGCGGCGGTGGCGGCGGACGGTCGGCACCCGCCGGGAGGGCGACCGGTCACGCCGAGGGCCGCGCCGACGGCCCCGTGGCACCCGAGGCAGGGCCGGAGGGGCCACCGGTCCGAGACGGTGCGGCCGTCCCGGTCGCGGTGGCGGACGCGGCCGGGACGATGCTGCCAGCGCCGTGGGTGCCCCCGGCCGCGAACTCGTCGCCGGTGGTGGGCGGGCCGGTCCACGGCGGGCCGCGCTCGCCGGCGGCTGGACCCGCGCCGATCACCGGGGCTGGCCTGTCGGCGCCCGCACCGGGAGCGACCCGGCGATCCGACGTGCCCGCCTCGCGCGCGTCGGTCGGGAGGACCACCGGGTCGTCGGCGGCGCCGAGGTCGGACTCGGAGGAGGTGTGGGACGCCGACCCGGACGCGCGACCGCTCGTGCTGGCGGCGTGGCTCCGCTCACGGCTGGTGGAGGCGCACCGGCGGCACCTCGCGGCTCTCACCGCCGCGCACCACGCGTTCCTGCGCGGTCGGGAGAGGGGGTTGTGGTCGGTGGTGCGACTGGCCGGGGCGTCAGCGGCCCAGGGAGGGACGCTCGCCCCCGGAGGTGCGGTGGACCTCGGCGCGGCCGTGGGACACCTCACGGACCTGGTCCGCTCGGACAGCCCGGCACCCGAGCCGTGGGGCCAGCCCGTGGAGCGGGGTGCCCGTGGCGCGGTCGCGCCGTCGGGTCCCGTCACGCCGTCGGTCCCGCTGTTCGGCCGCGCCCAGTTGGAACGGATGGCCATCGAACCGCTGTCCCGCCACTTCGGTCCGCTCTTCGCCGCCCAGGACCGCTTCTCACGGTGGGTACGGCTGCCGAGCGGTCCGCTGTTGTTGGTGGACCGGGTCACCGGGCTCGACGGGGAGCCGGGCACGATGGGGCTGGGCTCGATCCGCACCGAGACCGACGTCCGACTGGACAGCTGGTGCCTCGACCCGGCCGGGCGGATGACCGCCGGGATGGTCATCGAGGCGGGCCAGGCCGACCTGCTGCTGATCAGCTGGCTGGGCGTCGACCTGCTCAACCGGGGCGAACGGGTCTACCGGCTGCTCGGTTGCGAGGTGACCTTCCACGGCCCGCTCCCGCGGCCGGGGGAGACGCTGCGCTACGACATCCACGTCGACCGGCACGCCGAACACGCCGGCACCCGGCTGTTCTTCTTCCACTACGACTGCCATGCCGGTGACGAACTGAGGGTGACGGTCCGCGAGGCGCGGGCCGGGTTCTTCACCGACGAGGAGCTCGCCGGGGTCGGCCCGACCCGGTGGGAGCCCGAGCGGCACCGTCCCTCGGCCGTCAGGCCGGTGACCTGGCCGCTTCCGGTGTCCCCGGCCGGCCGGTTCGACCGGGACGCGGTGTTGGCGTGGGCGGAGGGGCGGCCCGTCGACTGCTTCGGCCCCGGCTGGGCGCTGGCGGCGGCGCACGTGCGGACGCCCAGGATCACCGACGCGCGGACCCTCCTGCTCGGCGAGGTCACCGAACTGGACCCCCACGGCGGGCCGTGGGGGTCGGGGTACCTGCGGGCGGAGACGCCGGTTCGGCCGGACGACTGGTTCTTCGACGGTCACTTCCCCCACGACCCGTGCATGGCCGGCAGCCTGATCCTGGAGGGCTGCCTCCAGGCGATGGCGTTCCACCTCACGGCGCTGGGGCTCACGCTCCGTCGGGACGGGTGGCGCTTCGAACCGGTGACGGGTCGCCCGGTGACCATGCGCTGCCGGGGTCAGGTCACCCCGGACAGCACGCGGCTGCGGTACGAGGTGTTCGTGTCGTCGGTGACCGGGGAACCCGAACCCGCGCTGGTGGCCGACGTCGTGTGCTGGGTGGACGGCGTCATGGCGTTCCACGCCCGTGACCTCGCGCTGCGCCTGGTGCCGGACTGGCCCCTCGACCACTGGCGGCACCTGGGCCCACCTCGTGCCCAGCCCACCGGCGCCCCGGTCCCCCTCGTGGACCTCGGCGGGCTGCGCGACCACCGGGACCCGGTGCCGCCGGCGCGGTGGGGGGAGTTGTCCTTCGGGTACGCCGCCCTGCTCACCGGCGCCTGGGGGCGTCCCTCGGAGGCACTGGGGCCGGGCTTCGCGGCGCTGGACGCGCGCCGCACACCCCGTTTCCCGGGGCCGCCGTACAACTTCCTGAGCAGGGTGACCGAGTTCGCCGGCGGCGCCGGCGACGTGCCCACCGGGCTCACCGTGGAGTACGACGCGCCCCACCGGGCGTGGTACTTCGAGCAGAACGGGTGCCCGACGATGCCGATGGCGGCGTTGATGGAGGTCGCCCTCCAGGGGTGCGGGGTCCTGGCCGTCCAGCTGGCCCGGCCCACGCTGGTCGGTTCGGTCGAGGTCTTCTTCCGGAACCTCGACGGCGAGGGCACGGTCGTCGGGGAGGTCCGGCCCGGTGACGTGGTGGCGACCACCATCGAGGTGACCAACCACTCGCGGGCCGGGGAGATCACCCTCCTGTCGTTCTCCTTCGCCTCCTCGGTGGAGGGACGAGCGGTGTTCACCGGCACGGCGGTCTTCGGGTTCTTCCCCGAGGACTCCTTCCAGCAGCAGCCCGGGTTGCCGGCCAGCCAACGGGACCGGGATCGGATGCTGCTCCCCGGGGACGCGGTCGTCCACCTCGCCGAGTGGAGCGACCGGCCCGGCGCGTTGCGGCTGGCCGGTCCGATGTTGCGCTCGCTCGACCGGGTGACGGGGTTCTGGCCGGAGGGCGGTTCGGCGGGCCTGGGACGGTTGCGCGCCGAGAAGGACATCGTCGCCGACGCCTGGTACTTCAAGGCCCACTTCTTCCAGGACCCCGTCCAACCGGGTTCGCTCGGGGTGGAGGCGATGTGCCAGTTGCTCCAGTACTACCTGCTGCGGACGGTGGAACCGGCGGTGACCAGTCCCCGGTTCGAACCGGTGCGGCTGGGCCACCGGGTGAACTGGCGCTACCGGGGGCAGGTCCTGCCGACCGACCGGGTCGTCACGGTGGAGATGGACGTGCTCGACGTCGGGGTGGACGAGCGCGGCGTGTACGCGACCGCCGAGGCCTGGTTGTGGGTGGACGGCCGCCGCATCTACCACGTGCGTGACCTCGGGATGCGCATCGTCGAGGGGGATCCCGGGGGTGGGTCGGCTGGCGGACCGGGGCCCGGAGGGGGTGCCCGGTCGGGCCGTGGCGCCGGTGCGCCGGCCGCGTCGAGCCTGGTTCGGACACCGCCGCGTCCCCCCTCCGCCGGGGTGGCACCAGGTGTGGACGCCGCCGTCGCGGTCCGGGAGGAGGTCCTGGACCCGGCCACGGACGGGTGGCTGGACGACCACCGGCCCACCTGGGTGCTCCCGGCGTTGCCGATGATGTCCACCGTCGACCGGCTCGCCGGCGCGGTCGCCGAGCACACCGGTGAACGGGTGCTGTCCCTGCGTGGCGTGCAGCTCAGGAGGTGGACACCCGTCACGGGGCCGCTGCGGCTGCGGACCTCCGTCGCCCGAGGGCCCGACGGGTACTCCGCCGAGCTGGCCGTCTGGCGGGAGGCGAGGACGGCCGAGCTGTCCCGTTTCGAGCCGGTGGCGACGAGCACGGTCCGGGTGGGCGCCCGACCGGGTCCACCGCCCGAGCCGTTCGCGCCGTTGGTGGACGCCGTCGCGCAACCCAACCCCTACGAGTCCGGGGCGCTCTTCCACGGCCCCAGCTTCCACTACCTGCGGTCGCTGTCCCTCGGTTCCACCGGCGCCTCGGCGGTGGTGGACCCGACGGCCGGATCGGTACCACGGGGCCACCTGCACCAGGGCGTGCTGGACACCCTGCCCCAGGCCATCCCGCACCAGGAGCTGTGGCGGTGGGCGCCCGAGGTCAGCCGTTCGGCGGTCTGCTTCCCCCATCGGGTGGAGTCCCTCGACCTGTTCGGGGAGGTGCCGGACGTGGGCCGGCTGGGGCTGGAGGTGCGGTTCGTGGGGTTCCCGGCCGGCCCGGCGCTGCCCACCTTCGACATCCAGCTCACCGGTGCGGACGGCGCCGTGCTGGTCGCCGTCCGCATGGTCGACGTGCTGGTGGAGACGGGGCTCCCCCCGGAGTCGCCGTTGCGCGACCGGCGCGCCTTCCTGCACCTGCGCCGCTACGCCGGCGGACTCGGGCTGTCGCGCACCGACGGGGAGGTGACCGTGCTGTCGGCGGTCGACGTGGACGCGGCGGACCTCCTGCCGGGCACGGTGGCCGGGCTCTACGGGCTTCCACCGGACCTGCGCGGACCGGCGCGGCTGGTCCGTGTGGCGGTGAAGGACCACCTCGCCCGGCGGCTGCGGGTGCACCCCTCGGAGGTGGTGGTCGCGGAGGACAACCGTTCCTGCTGGTCGGCGGGGGCGCCCGAGCGGTGCCACCGGGTGGGGGTGTGCCTGGACGGTGATCGGGTGGAGGTCCGTGACACCTGACCGCCGTGGTGTCCCGCGCGGGGGCCGGCGGCCCGGCCTGGTCGCTCCGCCGCCCCAGCCCGGCGTGGCTGGCCGGCCGCGGGTCGCGCCGTCACCTCTGGGGGTGAAGTTCGCCGCCGGGAGGTGCTTCCCAGGGGCGGCAGGGGTATCCGCGCCTGGACGCGGTCTGTCGACCCGGCGAGGGGCGGGGAGGTGTGGTGGGCGCGGGCGAGGACTCTCCTCCCAACTGGCCGGTGAACCACCGGTCGGGGTCCCTGCGCTGGGAGAAACTCGCCCAGAACGGTGGCTGGCTGGTGATGGGCGTCATCGTCCTGGTGGGCCTCCTCGGCGGCTGGGGAGGAGGGCCGCTGAGCGACGCGACCGCGCGGGACGTCGGCAGCGGCCTGGCCATCGAGTACGACCGCTTCAGCCGGGCGACGGGGCAGAACGACCTGCGGCTCCGGGTTCCGGTGCCGAACGGGGCCGAGACGGTCGCGGTGCTCGTGTCGGCCTCGTACCTGTCCGACAACCAGGTCGAGTCATTGGATCCGGAGCCCTCGGAGGTCACGGCGTCCGAGGGGTCGGTCCGGTTCGACTTCCTCGTCGGGGAGGGAGCGGAGGTCGACGTCACCTTCGACCTCGCTCCGCAGGGGGCGGGCGCCCGGTCCGGATGGGTGAGCGTCCCGGGTGGGGACCGCGTCGAGTTCTGGCAGTTCGTCTACCCGTGAGCCCCTGGTCGGGCACATCCGGAGGAGGGAACCGTGCACTCAGTCCTCGCCACCACCGCCGTGTACCTCGGCATCCTGGTGTTGCTCCGCCTCACCGGCAAGCGCACCCTGGCCCAGGTCAGCACCCTCGACCTGATCCTGCTGCTCATCATCAGCGAGGCGACCCAGCAGGCGCTCATCGGGGATGACTTCTCGATCACGACCGCCCTGCTGGTGATCACGACGTTGATGTTCGTCGACCGCACGGCCGACTACCTGCGGTGGCGGTTCCGGCCGGTGGACCGCGTGCTCCAGGGGGCTCCCCTCGTCCTGGTCGACCACGGGAAGCCCGTCGACAGGCACCTGGCAGCCCAGCACATCACCGTCGACGACATCCTCACGGCGGCGCGGGAACGCCAAGGCGTGCACGGCCTGCACCAGATCCGGTACGCGGTGCTGGAGACCTCCGGTGCCATCAGCATCATCCCGACACCCGAGGCGGCCAGCGGGCGGGCGGGGCGTGGGCGCTGCGACTGACGGGCTCCGGCACCCGACTGTGCCCGTCGTGCCTGGTCGCGCGCTGGGTAGGCGCTGGGTAGGGGGGTGCGTTCCTCGGGGTTTCCGGGGTGCGCTAAGGTATTCACCAGTCGGGCACCGAGTCCGACGACAACAGAAGACGGTCCTCCGTAGCTCAATTGGCAGAGCATTCGGCTGTTAACCGAAGGGTTGTTGGTTCGAGTCCAACCGGAGGAGCAGTACCCCAGGTCGCGGCCTGGGGTTTTTTCGTGTGGGATCGCTGTGGGGAGTCCGGGGTCGGGGTGGAACACGCTCGACGCTCCACGCCCGGTCGCGCTCCCCGCGGGGAGGCCCGCGCTCCCAGCGGTGGTCCTGCCCGGAGGGTGGGTCGTAGGACTCCGACCAGTAGTCGGTGACGTGGTGGATCAGGCCGGCTTCGGACAACCTCGAGCCAGATGCGGGCGTCCATCCTTCGCCCCCATGCGCACGCCAGCCATACGGCGACGGGTGGCTGTGCCCCGCGACGATGCGGCGCGTCCGCGGGTGCCAGTCGCCGGTGCGGTCCCGCCGAACTGGCGGAACGCGGGCTCCTCCCGGGTCCGTTCGCGCATCCGAGGCATCCCGTGGATGCCGTCCTCGGCGAGCAGGTCGACGCTCCACGCCCGGTCCCGTCCTTCGATGCTGTCCACGGAGGCGGTCGCGGTGTACCGGGGTCTCTCCGTCCGGTCCTTCCCGCGCGGGGCTGGCGCCCCGGTGCCGACAGGAGGTGCCGGTCCGGGGCAGCGGTCCCTGGGCCGGCCGCCGCGGCCTCCAGGTCCTGGCTCCCACCAGCCCCGGGTGCCCTCCGGTCCGGTGGGGGCTCGGTGTTGGTCGAACCCCGGCGGGCGCGGACTACCGTCGGCGCCATGAGCGAGCAGTCCTTCTCGGTGCATCCCGGGCCGTTGCGGGCGGACGCGGCCCGCAACCGCGACCGGATCCTGGATGCCGCGCGCGAGCTGGTCCGGGAGGGGGATGGCGGTCTTCCGCTCAACGTCGTCGCCCGGCGGGCCGGGGTTGGGGTGGGGACCGTCTACCGGCACTTCCCCACCAGCGGGGCGCTGCTGGAGTCGCTGGTGGCGGGGTCGCTGGACGCGCTGGTGGAGTCGGCGCGGGCGGCGGTGTCCATGGCCGACCCGGCGGCGGCGTTGGTGGCGTTCCTCGAGGGCGTGCTGCGCGGGCAGTTGGCCGACGAGGGGCTCCGGTTGGTGTTGACCCGTCCCGCGTTCGCCTGCGTGGAGACCGGGGAGCGGGTGCGGGAGCTGTTGGCGGCGCTGGCGGCGCTGTTGGAGCGGGCGATCCGGGCTGGCGTGGTGCGGCCGGAGATCACTCCCGACGACGTGCGCCGTCTGCTGATCGGTACGCAGGAGGCGGTTCGCGCGGGCACCGAGGTCGACGACCGCGCCGGGCTGTACCTGGGCATCCTGGTCGCGGGACTACGACCCGAGAACTGATGGGGTCATCCGAATAGATAGACCTATCCGTTTGTGCGGTAGCGTGGGAACGTGACGTCCCTCTACCCGAGGAGAACCCATGCTTCCCTCGTCCCCGCGCCGGAGCCCCCAGGACATCCCGAACCTGCGTGGTCGCACCGCCGTCGTGACCGGAGCCACCAGCGGACTTGGCCATGTCATGGCCCGGGTGCTCGCCGAGCGCGGAGCCCACGTGGTCCTCGCCGTCCGGGACCTCGCCCGGGGGCGAGCGGCGAGCGCGGAACTGGTGGGTGACACCGAGGCGAGGCAGCTCGACCTCGGTGACCTCGCCTCGGTGCGTTCCTTCGCCGCCGCTCTGGCCGCCGACCACCACCGGGTGGACCTGCTCGTCAACAACGCGGGAGTCGGCTTCGCCGGTGCGCCGCCCACGGTCGAGGGTTTCGAGGGGGCGCTGGGGGTGAACCACCTCGGCCACTTCGTGCTCACCGGGCTGCTGATGCCGGTGCTGGAGCGGGGGAGCGGATCGAGGGTGCTCACGGTGGCCTCCGACTTCGCCCGGTACGGCCGGCTCGACCCGGACCGGCTGGACACCCACCTCTCCCCAGCCCGTGCCTACGCGCGCTCCAAACTGGCCAACGTCCTCTTCGGCGCCGAACTCGACCGGTTGCTGCGTGACGGCGGCTCCCGGGTGCGCAGCGTGCTGGCCCATCCGGGGATGACCCGCACTCCCATCCACGGCCGGGTGACCTCGGTGGTGGCGCGACTGGCGTTCGCCACGCCCGCCCAGCTGTTCGGCAGGAGCGTGGAGGAGGGTGCGCGGCCCCTGCTCCACGCGGCGGTGGGGCCGGAGCCCGAACCCGACGTCATGACGGGCCCCGGAGCGGGCCGGCGACCGCCCTCCGCGACACCCCTCACCGGTCGTCTCGCGGACAGCGAGCTGGCGGCGCGGCTGTGGGCGGCCTCGGAACGTCTCACCGGCGTCAGCTACCCGAGGGCCGTCGCCGCGCCGGACGGGGGCGCCGGGCGGCGGGACGACCGGTGAGGGCGGGGGCCGGCGGTACGGCGCACCCCGGTCGCGGGTGCCGCCGTTCCAGTTCCGCTCGTCGGAACGAGGGCTTCCCGGCCCCGGTGGCGGCCGCCGGTCCGTTGTCGTCGAGGTTGGTGAATCACCGACCCGGGGATTCGGGATCCGCTGCTCCCTGGTGACCGTTCGCGTTGGCCGCTCCGTCGGTAACGAGGTGAACAGCCGTCGTTCGGGTGAAAGAATGTCGTTGAGTTCACTATCGGTCGTCCATTTCGGCCTGGATTTCGCCGTTCCGATCCGGCGTTCCTGGCGGTCGCCCTCACATGGGCGTACGCGCCGGGCAGGTCAACGAACTTAAACAGTTTATGTGGCGGAAACAATTCGTTCTCGTCGGCGGCGACGAATTCGCTCCGTTGGGCTGAATGGCTTCTTGTGGCGTCGTCGGATTCGTCGGTTAGCTCGAAGGGACCACAGGCCCGGCTCCGAATTCCCGAAGCCGGGCGCCGTCCTGTTCGAGGAGGGTTGGTGTCCCACAGACGTAGTCCCGCCAGCCGGGAACGCAACTCCGTCAGAACGTCCCGAGGCCGAGCCGGTACCGCCGTCACGGCGTTGACCGCGATCACGGCAGCGCTCGTCGTGCCCCCGGCCGTCTCGGCCCAGGATGACGCCGCCGGCGACGTCCTCTCCGTCGATTCCGCCGTCACCCGTGCCCTGGATGCCAAGGGCAGCTCCGACGTCTGGCTCGTCCTGGAGGACCGGGCCGACCTCAGCGCCGCCGCCGAGACCACCGGCTGGGTGGAACGGGGCGAGGCGGTCGTGTCGACCCTGCGCGACCACGCGGCCCGAACCCAGAAGCAGGTGATCGGGCATCTGACCGAGGCCGATGCCGAGTTCAGCTCCTTCTGGATCTCCAACCGCGTCCTGGTCCGCGACGCCACCCGGGAGTTGCTGACCGGGCTCGACCGGTCCTCCGGTGTCTCACGGGTCACCCTGCCCGTCACCCTCGACGCGCCGGAACCGGTGGAGGAACGGCCAGCCCGGGTCTCGGTGGACGCCCTGGAGTGGGGGGTCGCCGAGATCAACGCCGACGCCGTGTGGAGCGACTACGGCGTCCGGGGTGAGGGCATCACCGTCGGCAGCATCGACACCGGGGCCCAGTACGACCACCCCGCCCTCGTGGACAGCTACCGGGGCAACCTGGGATCCGGCTTCGACCACGACCACAACTGGTTCGACCCGGCCTCGGTCTGCGGCAGCCCTTCCCCCGCCCCCTGCGACAACAACAGCCACGGCACCCACGTCACCGGCACCATGACCGGTGACGACGGTGGGGACAACCAGATCGGCGTCGCGCCCGGTGCCCAGTGGATCGCGGCGAAGGGCTGCGAGGCCAACGGGTGCACCGACGCCTCGCTGTTGGCCTCCGGGCAGTGGATGCTCGCCCCCACCGACCTGGCCGGTGAGAACCCGCGTGCCGACCTGCGCCCCCACGTGGTGAACAACTCCTGGGGCGCCTCCAACGGGCCGATCATCGACCCCTGGTACGACGACGTGGTCGCCGCCTGGAACGCCTCCGGAATCTTCGGGCTGTTCTCCAACGGCAACTCCGGGCCCAGCTGCGACACGGCAGGGTCGCCAGCCGACTCCCGGTACTCCTACGGCGTCGGCGCCTACGGGTCCACCGGGTCGATCGCCAGCTTCTCCAGCCGGGGACCCGGGTTCGACGGTGAGATCCGACCGCACATCTCCGCCCCCGGCGTGAGCGTCCGGTCGGCCACCCCCAACAGCTCCTACGGGCTCAAGAGCGGCACCTCGATGGCCGCGCCGCACGTCGCCGGTGCCGTCGCGCTGCTGTGGTCCTCGGCGCCCAGCCTCGTCGGGGACGTCGAGTCCACCCGGGAACTGCTCAACGGCAGCGCCATCGCGGTGGACGACACCAGCTGCGGTGGGACTCCGGAGAACAACAACGTCTGGGGCCACGGCAAGCTCGACGTGCTCGCGGCGGTCGGCGCGGCGCCCCGCGGCGACACCGGGGTCCTCGCCGGCAGCGTCACCAACTCCGCCACCGGGGACCCGGTGGCCGGGGCCCGCGTCTCGCTGGCCGGCCCGCTGGAGCGCGCCACCTCCGCCGACGCGGAGGGCCGGTTCTCCGCGACGGTGTCGGTCGGGGAGTACGAGGTCACCGTGTCGGCCTTCGGCTACGGCGAGTCCACCACCACCGCCACGGTCTCGCTCGACGAGACCACGTCCCTGGAGTTCGAACTCGACCCCGTGCCGACGCGGTCGCTGGTGGGTGAGGTGACCGACGCCAGGGGCGCACCGCTGCCCGGTGCGACGGTCGTGTTCGACGACCACGTCCTGCCCGCCGTCACCACCGACGACGAGGGCGGTTACGCCTTCGACGCGGTGCCCGAGGGCAGCTACGCCCTCACCGCGGCCGGCTCCGCCTGCGTCGAACCGGTGACCCGCGAGACCGTCGTCTCCGGTTTCACCAGGGTGCTGAACTTCCGGCTGCCCGACGTCACCGACGAGTACGGGCACTCCTGCCGGGTCGGCCAGGGCGACTACACCGAGGGCGAGACCAGGTTGGCGCTGACCGGCGACGACCGTTCGGAGACCGTCGACCTGCCCTTCTACTTCGACTTCTACGGCGAGACCTACGACAGCGCGGCCGTCTCCACCAACGGCTTCCTCGCCTTCGAGGGCCCGGCGACGGCGTTCCTGAACGGGGCGCTGCCCAGCGCCTCGGCGCCGAACGCCGCCGTCTACCCGTTCTGGGACGACCTGAACGCCGACGCGAACTCCGGCATCTACACCCGGACGGCCGGGGAGGCCCCGAACAGGACCTTCCTCGTGGAGTGGCGCGAACTCACGTTCTTCGGCAGCGGCTCCCGGCGGGTGGACTTCGGGGTGACGCTCCACGAGGGCGGTGACATCGTCTTCGACTACCGCGACCTGGGCGAGGACGACGCGATCGAGCGGGGCGCCTCCGCGACGGTCGGCATCGAGAACGCCTCGGGGACCGTTGCCCTCCAGTTCTCCCACAACGCGGCCAGCCTGCGGTCAGGCAGCTCGATCACCTTCAGCCTGCCCGACAGCGGGTTCGTGACCGGTGCCGTCGTCGACGGCAACGACGGCGCGCCGGTGGCCGGGGCGCTGGTCGAGTTCCTCCAGCGCGGTGAGGTCGTGTCGACCACACGCACCGGGGACGACGGCACGTACCGCAGGCAGCTGCCCCTCGGCTACTACACGGTGGCGGTCAGCAAAGAGAACTACGTCGCGACCACCGGCACCGCCTACGTGGGCGAGTCCGGGGAACGGGTCAGCCACGACGCGACGCTGCGCACCAGCCGGGGCGCCACCAGCGTCGACCGGCTGGAGTGGCTGCTGCCCGGGGACACCACCCGGGAGGCCGAGATCACCGTGACCAACGTCGGCACCGAGCTGCTGACCTGGGAACTCACGCCCGACCCCGAGGCGGGCCCCGCCTCCAGGGCCATCGGGGTGCCCTGGCTGTCCCACGAGCTCACCAGTGGACAGCTGCGGCCCGGCCGGGCGGTCACCCTCGGGTTGGAGGTCGACACCGGCGGGCTCGCCCCTGGTGTCCACGAGGGGGTGGTGGCCTTCCGGACCAACGGTGGCCGGCAGGCGGTGCTGCGGGTGCCGGTGCGGCTCGTCGTGTCCGCGCACTGGCAGGCGGTGAACCCCGCCGGTGCCGCGCACACCGACTCGACCGGCATCGAGTGGGTCGCCGACCAGGCGTACCAGACGGGCTCCTTCGGGTATCTCGGTGACGACGTCACGACCGCCGAGGTCGACGAGTCGGTCGACATCCGGGACACCCGGGAGGACGCGGTCTACCGGAGTCAACTCGTGGGGCTGGAGGGCTACCGCTTCGACGCGCTGCCGGCCGGGACCTACGAACTGACGCTCGGTTTCGCCGAACTCGACCGGTCCCCCCGCCTCGACTGGCGTCGTTTCGACGTCCAGCTCAACGGGCGGTACGTGCTCGTCGGCCACGACATCGCCGAAGCGGTCGGGGGACTGCGTGCCGACGAGCACACCACCACGGTCACCGTGGAGGAGGGCGGGTCGGTGGACCTGCGTTTCCTCGCCCGGCGGGGTTACGAGCCGCCGGTGCTCAACGCCGTCCAGCTGGTGCACCGACCTGACCTGTGAGCCGGTGGAGGTGACGTCGTCCGAGTCCCGGACGGCGGGGTGCGGGGGCGTCGGGGGAGACCCGGCGCCCCCTCCTCGCGTACCGCTCCCCGTCGCGGGTAAGTCCCGCCGTGCTCGGCCGAGGGCGACGGGGACGACGGGGACGGCGTTCCTGGTGCGCGGGTCCGGTGCCGAGGCCCGTTCCGCCCCGTTCGGCCCGTTCGGCCCGTCCCTCCCGCCGTCCTGAGGGGGCGGGTACCGAGGACCAACCCACCGCTGCCCGGGGCCGGGGCGGCACACCAGCGGACCACGATGGACACCGGCACGACTCCACCGCCGGCTGCCGCCTCCCCGCACCGCGAGGGCGAGGTGGCACGTCGGATCAGGCGACGTTCTCCTCCGCGGCCCGCGCTGCGCGTTCCCGCACCCGCGCTCGCTGCGGTTCGACCGTGTACTTCGGATCGCGCGCCGACTCCATCCCGGCGTGGAACACGCCGAACCGGGTGCAGGCCGATCCGACGAGCAGCGCGGCGCCGCACACGCCCGCCGCCACCCGGCTCCGGCGGCCGAGGAGCGCGCCGCCGACCGCACCGGCCACGGTCAACGCCTTCGCCGCCTTCATCAACCGGCCGCCCCACCCGGTGCGGTAGGGCTCGGCGACCATGCCCATCCGCCGTTCCATGCGCGCGGTGGCGGCGAGCTCGCCCGCCGCCGCGAGGACCGCCGCGCGGCGGGCCGGCCCGGTCTGGGCGGTCGGCGCGGCGATCATCGACGCACCCGAGGCGGCCAGCGCGGCCGAGGAGACGAAGACGAACGGGAGTTCGCGGTGGCCCTCATGCCAGGCGGGGACGGCGGTGTCGGCGGCCAGCGCGGCCGTGTAGGCGGCCACCAGCGGTCCCAGCACGGCCGCCGTCGCCGTCGCGGTCGCCCCGATCCTGGGGAACCAGCCGGTGAGGTCGGTGATCGCGGCCGCTCCGGCCGCCGGACCGTAGGCGGCCAGCAGCCAGGAGCCGACGCTCATCGGGGAGGTGATCTTGAAGACGCGGAGCATGTTCAGGAAGCGGGCGGGGCGCCCCAGGTCGTGCACCAGGGCCACGACCGACCCGGACACCGCGCCGAGCGCCACGAGCTTGGCCGGCCTGGCCAGACCGGGCCGGTTCGTCCAGTGCCCGCCGGCGGCGAGGACCGACGACCCCCCTGCCAGGCCGCCGAGGAAGAAGTACCCGGCGATGTCGGTGGCCGCCCAGCGGGGCGGGTTCAGCACGGGCAGCCCGTAGTAGGAGTCCGGGCTGTACTCGGGAGCCGCGGTCCGCTGCCCCCGGGGCCGCCACCGCTGTTCCCCGGTGCCCCCGACGCGGGCCTCCCGCCCGGGGTGCGCCCCCCTGATGCCGTCCCTGGTGACGTCCGACGTGCTCATGACCGCCTCCCGACGAACATCGCGGCCAGTCCACCGAGCATGGTCGCGGCGGCCACGCCCACGTGCGCCCACATCCGGGGCAGGTCCCTGGTCGTCACCACCGGGTCGGGGGGCAGCCCGTACACCTCGGGTTCGTCCAGCAGCAGGAAGAACGCACCGTCCCCGCCGACGCCGTCCTCCGGGTCGTGCCCGTACAGCCGGGCCGAACCGACGCCGTCCCCGTGCAGTTGTTCCACCCGGGCGGCCGCCCGCTCGCGCAGCTCGTCCAGTTCCCCGAACTGGATGGAGTCAGTCGGGCAGGCCTTGGCGCAGGCGGGCTCCATGCCCACGCCGACCCGGTCATAGCACAGGGTGCACTTCCAGGCGCGGCCGTCGTCCGGTCGCTGGTCGATGACCCCGTAGGGGCAGGCCGGCACGCAGTAGCCGCAGCCGTTGCAGATGTCCTCCTGCACGACGACGGTGCCGAACTCGGTGCGGAACAGCGAACCGGTCGGGCAGACGTCGAGGCACGCGGCGTGGGTGCAGTGCTTGCACACGTCGGACGCCATCAACCACCGCAGGTCGGTGTCGCCCGCCGATCCGCCGTCGCCTCCCCGGCCGGACTGTTCGGGGACCAGCGGCGCCGGCCACCCGCCCTGTTCGGGGACGGTGACGCCCTGGGCGGCGGCGGCCAGCGCGTCCACACCCCGGTGCGACTCGTCGGGCGGGGGCCCCACCAGGGGTTTGCGCTGTTCGACGAACGCGACGTGCCGCCAGCTGTCCGCTCCCAGCCGGCCGGTGTTGTCGAAGGACATGCCCGTCAGCTCCAGGCCGTCCTCCGGGATCGCGTTCCACTCCTTGCAGGCCACCTCGCAGGCCTTGCACCCGATGCACACCGAGGTGTCGGTGAAGAACCCGTAGCGCGGGGGTGCGTCGCGGTGGCCGGCGGAGGCCGCGACGTGCGGGTCCGGTCCGGAGAACTGGTTGGTCGGCACGGCGCTCAGGCCTCCGTTCCGGTGGTTTCGGTGACGCCCGCTCGCCGCCGGTAGTCCTCCACGTAGCGGCGCAGCGCGGCGCCGCGGGGACGTCGCCCGGGGCGGATGTCCGCCGTCCAGGCCTTGACCTCCTGGATGTGGACGTTGGGGTCGAGGGTGATGGAGGACAGCTCGTTGGCGGAGTCGCCGGTGGTGTAGCCGTTGGGACCCCAGTGGTAGGGCATCCCGATCTGGTGGACGGTCCGGCCCTGCACGAACAGGGGCGTCATCCGGTCGGTGACCACCACCCTGGCCTCGATGGCGTTGCGGGCCGTCACGATGGTGGCCCACCCGTGGTGTTCCAGCCCGCGTTCCTCGGCCAACTCCGGTGAGACCTCGCAGAAGAACTCGGGTTGGAGTTCGGCCAGGTAGGGCTGCCACCGCGTCATGCCGCCCGCGGTGAAGTGCTCGGTGAGCCGGTAGGTGGTGACCACGTACGGGTACACCTCGGCGCCCGGCTCGTCCCCGCTGGGCTGGTAGCGGTTGTCCTCCCGGGAGTTGGCGAGCCGCACCGGGTTCCGCTGCTGCGGGTACAGCAGGTTCGGGAACGGGGACTCCTGGGGCTCGTAGTGGGTGGGCAGCGGCCCGTCCACCAGGCCCGCCGGCGTGTACAGCCAGCCCTTGCCGTCGGCCTGCATGATGAACGGGTCGACCCCGGAGATCGCCTCCACACCGCGCGCCTCGGGGGCCGGCCGGTAGGAGGGGGGACGGTCGGCGATGAAGTCGATGCTGTCGTGGCCGGTCCAGCGGCCCGCCTCCTCGTCCCACCACACCAGGGCCTTGCGTTCGCTCCACGGCCGGCCCTCCGGGTCCGCCGACGCCCTGCTGTACAGGGTGCGGCGGTTCTGCGGCCACGCCCACCCCCACTCCGAGCCCGTCCAGTTCTGCTCGCGGTGCGGTCGCCGGCGCGCGGCCTGGTTGACCCCGTCCTGGTAGACCCCGCAGTAGATCCAGCAGCCGCACGAGGTGGAGCCGTCGTCCCTGATGTCGTCGTAGCCCGACAGCGGCCGCCCCTCGGCGTCCCAGCCGTTGATCTCGGCCAGGACCGCCTCGGCGTTGGGGTCACCCAGCGTGCCTTCCAGTGGGTAGTCCCAGGTCAGGTCCAGGATGGGGCGGTCCATCGGCTCGGTGGAGCCGGCGAGCCGTTCCCGGATGCGCCGCCCGAGGTGGTAGATGAACCACATGTCGCTGCGGGCCTCGCCGTCGGGTTCCTTCGCCTGGTGCTTCCACTGCAACAGCCGGTTGGTGTTGGTGAAACTGCCGGACTTCTCGATGTGCGCCGCCGCGGGGAAGAAGAACACCTCAGTGCCGATCTCGGTGCTGCGCAGCTCGCCGGTCTCGATCTCGGGCCCGTCCTGCCACCACGTCGCGCTCTCGATGAGGGAGAAGTCCCGCACCACCAACCAGTCCAGGTTGGCCATGCCCAGCCGCTGCATGCGGGAGTTCGCCGAGCCCACCGCCGGGTTCTCGCCGAGCAGGAAGTAGCCACGGCAGATGCCGTCCCGCTGGGCCATCACCGTGTCGTAGGTGCTGTGCCCGCCGGTCAACCGGGGCAGGTAGTCGAAGCAGTAGTCGTTCTCCTCGGTGGCCGCCGGCCCCCACCAGGCCTTGAGCAGACTGACCACGTAGGCCCGCATGTTCGCCCAGTAGCCCTTGTCGGCGGCGTCGGAGGAGATGAAGTGGTCCAGGTCCTCGTGCAGGTGGGCGTGCGGCATCGGGATGTAGCCGGGCAGCAGGTCGAAGAGGGTCGGGATGTCGCTGGAACCCTGGATGCTGGCGTGTCCCCGCAGCGCCAGGATTCCCCCGCCGGGGCGACCGATGTTGCCCAGCAGCAGCTGGAGGATCGAGGCCGCGCGGATGTACTGGGCGCCGACGCTGTGCTGGGTCCAGCCCACGGCGTAGGCGAACGCCGTGGTGCGGTCGCGTCCCGAGTTGCTGGTGATCTCCTCGCAGACCCGCAGGAACTTCTCCCGGGGGATCCCGCACACCTGTTCCACCATCTCCGGGGTGTAGCGGGCGTAGTGCCGACGCAGGACCTGGAAGACGCAGCGCGGGTGTTGGAGGGTCTCGTCGCGGAGCGGTTCCCCGTGCAGGGCGGGACCGCCGAAGCCGTGCGACTCGGGGTGACCGGAGGACTGCATGTCCCGCCCGGGGTGCCGTGGCTCGTCGACGCTACGCTTGCCCGCCGCCGAGGCGACGCGCACTCCCTCGTACTGCCAGGAGTCGACGTCGTAGGTGCCGTCCTCGCGGTCGAACCCGCCGAAGAGGCCGTCGAGGTCCTCGGTGTCCTGGAAGTCCTCGTGGACCAGCATCGCCGCGTTCGTGTAGTTGACCACGTAGTCGTGGAAGTACTTCCCGGTGCTCAGGACGTGGTTGATGATGCCGCCGAGGAAGGCGATGTCCGTGCCGGCGCGGATCGGGACGTAGAGGTCGGCCAGCGCGCTGGTCCGGCTGAACCGGGGGTCGACGTGGATGACGGTGGCGCCCCGGGCCTTGGCCTCCATGACCCACTGGAACCCCACCGGGTGGGCCTCGGCGAAGTTCGACCCCTCGATGATGATGCAGTCGGAGTGCTGGAGGTCCTGCAGGTAGGTGGTGCCGCCACCCCGCCCGAAGGAGGTGCCCAGGCCGGCGACGGTGGAGCTGTGGCACACCCTGGCCTGGTTCTCCACCTGGACGATGCCCAGGGCGGTGAACAGCTTCTTGATGAGGTAGTTCTCCTCGTTGTCCAGCGTCGCCCCGCCGAGGCTGGCGATGCCGAGGGTGCGTCGGGTGCGGGACCCGTCCACCTCCTCCTGCCAGTTCTCCCGTCGTGTCCTGATCACCCGCTCGGCCACCATGTCCATGGCCGTCTCCAGGTCGAGCGGTTCCCACTCGGTGCCGTACGGCCTGCGGTACAGCACTTCGTGCCGCCGTGAGGACCCCGTGGTCAGCTGGAGGCTCGCCGAGCCCTTGGGGCAGAGCCGGCCCCGGCTGACCGGTGAGTCCGGGTCCCCCTCGATATGGGTGACCCGTCCGTCCTGGACGTAGACGTTCTGGCCGCAGCCGACCGCGCAGTAGGGGCAGATCGACTTGGACACCTTGTCCGCCGTCGCCACCCTGGGTCGTAGGGACTCGGTTCCCCGGGACACGGCGGCCGCGCCGCGTCCCAGGCGGTCGGGGCCCGTGAGCTGCCGGAACACCGGCCAGTCGAGCCAGCGGGGAGTCGCCACCGGGACCTCCTCGGATACGGCCCCCCGTGGGGCCGTGGGCCTGTCGTCTCCAGCTTCGGCCCGTGGGCCGTTCCCCGCCCTACGAGGCGTGCCGCCGCTGGTCGGGGTCGGACAGGACGCGGTGGGCCGTCCACCAGCGCACCTCGTCGTGGCTGTCGGGCGTGTGCTCCAGCGCGTTCACCAACCGTTGACTACGCGAACGGGTGAGTCCCAGCCGCACCGCGGTGGGGGGCGGTTCGGTGTGGTCGCCGTCGGCTGGTTCCCCGGTGGCGATCAGGTAGGCGAGCCCGGGCGGAACCCGTAGGGCGCGGCCGGCCCGCTCGTAGTCGTGCCCGGCGGCGAGCAGGGCACGGGTCTGCTGCTGTGTGGGCATCTCGCTCCCAGTTGGCGTCGTCGGGGGAGTGTCACCTTGACACCTGCCCTGCCCGGTGCGAAGCGGCGCTAAACACCGCTCCTCGCCATCGGGTGGCGGGACCGGGCCGTGGCGGGCCCCGGCGGGGGAGCGGGAGGGGGAGCGCGAGGGGCGGCGCCGTCCGGCGCGGCGGAGGGCGGTGACCCGGCCGTGACCGGGTGCTCTCCCACCCGGCACGGCTCGCGCCGGCGACGCGGAACACCAGGGCAGCGGCTGCCGGACCGGCGCGGTGGCGGAACCGGATCCGGGAGGGGACATCACCTGACGGGGGCCAGTGGAATGCCGCGGACCGGTTCCCGGCGGGTTGATTTTTCCCTTTCCGCCGGTCAGGGGACATCGACGATGCCCGCGCCACCCACGGTCGGACGCCGCTCCGCGGAACGGTCCTGGTACGGCTGGATACGTGGTCGCCGGGTGGGACCCGTGTGCTCACGGTGGCCAGTGATCGGCGTCATCGCGTGCCCGTTGGTCGTTGTCGGGCTTGTTCCGCCGATCCCGGGAATCGTCCGCGCGAATCGAGGGCAGGCGGACGACAAGGGGCTCGCGGTGGCCGGCGCCGCCCTCTCCGCCGTTCGACCCGCCCCGTGCGTGAGGTGGGTGGTCGCCGTGGACGACGCCGGGGAGCGGGTTCGCGCCCTCTCCTCGTCCACCCTGGTGCGGCGATCCAGCCCGGAGAGGTCAGGGGCAGCGGGCGGCTCGGACCCGGGTGGTGCCCGGTGGCCAGCCGCGCGGTGCGGCGGCCACCGGATCCCGGTCGCGGGGGCTCAGGCCCAGGGGTTCAGCCCGGAACGGTCCGGTCGCACCCCGTCGGTGTCGGGGACGAACCCGCCCCGGTCGACCTCGGACTCGTCGTAGTCGTCCAGGGTCGTCGTCCCGCCGTGGCCCACCTGGTCGCTGTAGGCCAACCGGCCGTCCTGGCTGATCACCACCATGTCCCCCTGGTCGACCGACTGGCGGACCTGGCTGGCGATCTGTTCGGGACTGGCGTTCGGGTTGGACGTGCCGATCTCCCGGCCGCGTTCGTTGTTGTACAGGTCCATCGCCTCGGGGTACCGACCGTTCTCGGGTTTCCGTTCGTGCGCCGTGGCGAAGGCCTCGGACCACTCGGCCCCGAATTCCTGGGTCATCCTGGCGTTCCAGTAGGCGTGCCGGAAGGCGTCCACGTGGTTGTGCGTGGTGTTGTCCGGGTCGCCGAACTGCTGTTCGCTCACGACGTAGGCCTCCTGCTGGAGGCGGTACCAGGTGTACATCTCGTCCGGCCGCAGCTGGAGGAAGAGGTCCAGTTCCTCCTGGGTCCACTTGCTGCTGGGCACCGAGAACCCCAGCCTCTCCAGGATGGGGTTGATGACGTCGACCAGCTCGGGTGGTGGGAAGTCCACCAGCTCGTACTCGGACGCGGCGACCTGGTAGCGGTTGAGGATGTCCTCCAACGACTCGCGGCCGTCGGGTGTCAGCGCCACCACGTCGTCGCCGCCGAGGGAAATGCTCCGCAGCTCCGCCGCCGCGGCCCGGTTCTCCTGGGCCAGTGCCGTGAGGAGGGTCGCGGCGGCCGTCGCGACGCGCCTGGTGGCGACGGCGAACTCGTGCAGCGCCTCCTCGTCGTCATCGGGAACGTCGGCGGCGCGGGCGGCGAGGTCGGCCACGTTGTCGAGGATCGCGGTGTGGTCCTCCTTCGCCGAGGCCAGGTTGGTGGACAACGAGGAGAGCACCCCGGCGGCGCGGGTGAACAGCTCCGAGTCCTGGAGCAGCGCGGACCGCTGCTTGGTGATGGCGCCCACCGCCGAGGACGCGGCGGAGCCGGTCCACGCGGCCTCCAGCTCGCTCGCCGCCGAGGACAGCCCGTCGGAGGCCGCCGTCTCGGTGGCCTCCGCCGTTCGCGTGCAGCTGATCCGCAGGTCCTCGATGGCCTCCGCGTCACCACCCAGCTCGCCGATCTTGGCCGGCAGGTCCCCGAGCACCGAACGGACGTTGTTCCCGCTGACCGAGCCGGCGATCGAGCCGAGGCTCGCCGCCCGCTCCTCCAGCTCCTCCACCGCCACCTGGCTCACACCGACACCCCCTTGCCGTCGAAGGCGCGGGCGCGTTCGTCGTCGATGTCGGTGTAGGTCTCCGAGCTCCGCCGGACACCCTCACCGAGCTCGCCGACCCGCTCAGAGTGCCCGAGCACCGTGCCCGCCAGGTTGCGCGCCAGGTCGTCGAAGGCCTCCGCGCAGTCCGAGGTGGTGAACGCGCCACCCCCGCCGCCGGTGCCGGACTTCCACGAGCGGCACACCGCGTCGAGGTCCTCGGACAGGGTCGACAACGAGTCACCCACGGCGGCCAGTTCCTCCTCGGCCACCTCGAAACCGGACATGGTCACCTCTGTCGAGTTCGGTGTCCCAGCCCCCTGAGCGGTCCCGCCGCACAGCGCCCCCTGACGTGGGATGGACCGCCGCTCTGGCACGGAACGAGTAGTTATCACAAGCAGTATCACTGGCCGTGTGCGGCGGCGAGGCCGCACCCCGGCGAAACCGGTCGTTCGGTGAGCCTCCCCGGGGGGAACCGCTCAGTGATACGACCGAGCCGACGGCCCACGGATCAGCCATTCCCGGGAGGTGCCGGCCGGCCCGGTCCCGGCACGGCGAACGGGTGTCGGCGGGACGAACCCGCCGACACCCGCACCGGAGAGGACCGCCGCCGTGGCGTCAGTCGTCCGCGAGCGCCTGCATCGGGGAACTCCTCGCGGCCTTGCGCGCCGGGATCAGCGCGGCCAGCAGCGCCATCGCGATCATCGCGACCAGCACGGCCCCCAACTGGCCCCACGGGATGGCCATCATGGGCACGTCGGAGAGCGCCGAGGCGACCATCGCCGCGTAGGCACTGCCCAGGGTGATCCCGATGACCGTGGCGTACACGCCCAGCAGGGCGCCCTCCCAGGTGAGCATCGACCGCAGTCGGCCGCCACGCAGCCCCAACGCCCGGAGCAGGCCGTATTCCTGGCCGCGCTCCACCACCGACAGCGACAGCGTGGTCGCCACCCCGACCATCGCGACGATGACCGTGATCCCGACCAGGCCCAACGCCACCAACCGCAGGTTGCCGATGATCTCCTCGAACGCCTCCCGCTCCTCGGCCGGGTAGAACAGGCTGAGGTTCGGGTCGATGGGCACGGTCGCCTCCAGCGCCTGCTGGAGCGCGTCGAGTTCGATCGCCTCGTCCGCCGCGATCAGCAGCCGGAACGGGTCGAGGTCGGGCATGAGGGTGCGCAGGTCGTCCGGGTGGATCGAGACGAACCCGAGCGTGCCCCCCTGCCGGTAGATCGCCTGGACCGTCAGCTCCACGGTCCGACCCTCGGCGCCCACCGTGACCGTGTCACCGACGGACAGGCCGTGGTCGTCGGCCACCCGCTGGTAGAGCGCCACCGAACCCTGGCCCCACTCCGAGAAGTCCCCGGAGGCGATGTTGCGGGTGAGGTTGGGAATCGCGGGCACGTCCACACTGGACACCCACTCCTCCACGACGTCCGTCCCGTAGTCCACGTCCAGCGGGGTCTCCCAGAGGGGCGTGACGGCGCTGACACCGGGCGCGGCGGCCAGGTCGTCCACCAGCTGCTGGTCGAGCAGCCCGTCAACCTCCTCCTGGTTGGAGAAGTCGCTCACCATCGCGTCAGCGGGCATCGACGCCCGCAGCTGCTCGTCCGCGCCGGCCTGCATGCTGCTCAACCCGACGAGCACGGCGCTGACCAGGGTCACGCCGAGGGCGAACACCGAGGCGGTGGTCGCCGAGCGGCGCGGCGCGCGACCGGTGTTGCGGGCCGCCAACCGACCGGCGATCCCGCCCGCCGCCCCGGCCGGCCTCTCGACCAGGCGCGTCATGATGCGCACCAACAGCGGTCCGGCTGCCAGCACGGCGCCGAACAGCAACACCCCGGAGGCCATGACGGCCAGCACGAACAGTTGGCCCTCGTTGGTGCCCATCATCAGCCCCAGGGCGAGCAGACCCAGCGCCCCCAGCAGGAGCAGGACGCCGAGGGTGGTGCGCAACCTGCCTACCCGGGACTCGCTGTCGGCCAGCGGAGCGGAGCTCATGGCCGCCACCGGGGGGATCCTCGCGCCCTTGATCGCGGGGAAGACCGCGGCGACCACGGAGAGCAGCACCGCGGCGAGGACGCAGAGGAGCAGGCTCGGTACCGACACCGTCAGCGGGGGCATGGTGGCGGTGACGAACAGGTCCGCGATGGCCAGCCCGGCCGTGCCCGCGCCGACGGCGGCGAGGGCACCGCTCAGCCCGGCGAGGCCACCGGAGATGACCGCCTCCACCAGCAGCGCGCGCACGATCTGCCCGGGATGCGCGCCGATGCAGCGCAACATGGCGGTGCGCTGGCGGCTGCGCGCCAGCAGGATGCGGTAGGTGGAGGCGACGATGATCGCCGCCGCCAGCATCGCGATCACCACGAAGATCGACAACACCAGGAAGATCGAGTCGGCCTGCCGGGCGGCGGACCGCATGTCCTCGTCCCGGACCTGTTGACCGGAGTTCACCAGCACGGAGGTGCCGAGGTCGTCCTGGATGGCGGACACCAGGTCGCCCTCGTCCTGGCTACCGGCCACCAGCAGCTGGTAGAACCCGTCGGTCTCGGACCAGTCGGCGAAGGTGTCCTCGCTGGTCATCACGCTGTAGCTGCCCTGAGGGCTGTCCCGCACCAGACCACTGAGGGTGGCCGTGACCGTCTTCTGGTCCGCCTCGGTGTAGAGGACCACCTCGAACTGGTCGCCGATCGCGAAGTCCAGCTCCTCGGCCAGCGAGCGGCTGAGCAGCACCTCGTCGGTACCCGGAGCCGACCCCTCCTCCACCGTGTGCATCGCCAACGGGCCCTCGACGGGGGAGGTGCGCAACACGTAGTTGTTGCGCCCGATGGCGATGGAGACCCCGCTACCGGACGGCGCGACCTGGTCGACGCCCGGCATGGCCGCGACCCGTTGGATCTGCTCGTCGGTGAGTACCCACGGTTCCTCGACGGCGTCGACGACCGCGTCGGTCTCCTCGCTCACCGAGACGGTGCTGCGGATGAACTCGTCGCGGAGGGTGTCGGTGAACAGCATGGTGCCCGCCGCGAAGAACGTGGCGATGGCGATGGCGATACCGGTCAGCAGGATCCGCGAGGGCCGCTGTCGGATCTGCGCGAGTGATGCCTTGCCCAGTCCCATCGTTCACCTGCTCAGTTCGTCGAGGGCGGCGAGCACGTCCTGCCGGGACGGCCGGCGCAGCTCCCCCGCGATCCGACCGTCGGCCAACAGCACGACCCGGTCGGCCGCCGCCGCGGCGGAGGGGTCGTGGGTGACCATCACGATGGTCTGGCCGAAGTCCCCGGTCGACCTGCGCAGGAACTCCAGCACCTCCCGGCCCGACGACGAGTCCAGGTTGCCGGTCGGCTCGTCGGCGAACACCACGTCCGGCCTGGTCGCCAGTGCCCGGGCGATCGCCACCCGCTGCTGCTGACCGCCGGAGAGCTGCGACGGGCGGTGCCCCAGCCGGGGGCGGATGCCGAGGATGTCGATGACGGTCCTCAGCCACTCCTGGTCCGGCGAGCGGCCGGCGATGCTGAACGGCAGCAGGATGTTGTCCTCCGCCGTGAGCTCCGAGAGCAGGTTGAACTTCTGGAAGATGAACCCGATGCGGTCCCGCCGCAGGTCGGTGAGCTGCCGTTCCCGCAGGGAGGTGATCTCGGTGCCGCCGACGGTGATCGACCCGCTGGTGGGCCGGTCCAGACCGGCCATGCAGTGCATCAGCGTGGACTTGCCCGAGCCCGAGGGACCCATGACGGCGGTGAACTCGCTCTCGGCGACGCCGAGGCTGACCCCGCGCAACGCGTGCACCTGGGTGTCGGCGCTGCCGTACACCTTCGACACGTCGGTGGCCGCCACGATCGTCCCGGTGGCGGTGGTGGTGGATGACATGGTGTTCCGTCCTTTCGTCCGTGTTCTCCCTTCGTCGAGTCGCCTCAGCCGGTCGGGCGGCTCCCTCCGCGCGCGCGGGGGGCAGCGGACCTGGGGGACCGCTTCGGTGGGGTGCTGGCTCCGTCCGGACCGCGTCCGTGCGATGACGGGCCGTGCCAGGCCCGTGGACCGGTCGCCTCGGGCATCCGGAACGCGGTGGTTCCGGGAACCGGGCCGGTGGTGGTGGCGGAGCGCATCGTCGTCCTTCTCGATCGGAGGGGTCGGTGTGCGTACAGCCTGGCCGTGAACCCCTGTCCCGCAGATCAGCCGAACGGCCAGGCACGGGAGGACCCCTCGGCCGAAAGTCGTAGCCAGGGTTGTCACCGAGCCACCCCAGGACCGGGACCAGGGGCCTGCTCCGGGGCCTTCCCGACGTCGACCAGGCCCTCCGACCGGTTGGCTGAGGGGGTGAGACGAACTCCCCAGTCCCCGCAGTCCCGGCGCCGGTGGCCGCGCCCGCGCACCGTGGTGACCGCGCTCCTGGCGCTCTCCCTCGTGGGGGTGATCCTGCTCGCGGCTGGCTTCGCGATCGGCTACCAGGTCGTGCGGCGCGACAACCTGGGCCAGCTGGACTTCGCGACACCGCTGGTCGTACCACCCCTCCTCGAACCGGAGACCGACGAGGAAGGCCGCCAGGCCTTCGACCTGCGGCTGAGGACAGGGGCCTCCGAGCTGCTGCCCGGCACGCGGACGGTGACCTGGGGGGTGAACGGGGACCACCTCGGCCCGACCCTGCGGATGCGGCGCGGCGACCACGTCGCCGTGCGGGTCACCAACGAGCTCTCCGAGGCGTCCTCGCTGCACTGGCACGGGATGCGGGTCCCGGCCCGCATGGACGGGGGACCCCACCAGGAGGTCCGGCCCGGTGGGGTGTGGATCCCGGAGTGGACGGTGCGCCAACCCGCGGCCACCCTCTGGTACCACCCGCACCCCCACGGCCGGACGGCCGAGCACGTCTACCGGGGTCTCGCCGGCATGATCATCGTCGAGGACGAGCGGACCGAATCGCTGACGTTGCCCTCGGAGTACGGGGTGGACGACGTTCCCCTCATCGTGCAGGACAAGGACTTCGACGACGCCGGCCAGTTCGACCTCAGCGGCGGCGGCGGGGTGGGCATCCTCGGCGACGAGATCCTGGTCAACGGGACCCACGACCCGCACTTCGAGGTGACCGCCAGCCGCACCCGCCTGCGGGTGCTCAACGGGTCGACCGCCCGCGTCTACGACCTCGGCTTCGTCGACGGCCGGCACTTCCAGGTGGTGGCCACCGACACGGGCCTGCTGCCCGCACCCGTGGAGCGGGACCGGGTGCGGCTCTCACCGGGCGAGCGGGCGGAGATCGTGGTCGAGATGGACCCCGGAGAACGGGCGGTCCTGCGGTCCTTCCCCGGCGGCCTGGACGCCGGCTTCTTCCAGGACAGGTTCTCCGGTGGGGACGACACGTTCGACATCATCCAGCTCCGGGCCGCCGACCGGCTGCGGGAGTCACCACCCGTTCCCCGGGAGTTGGGCAGCGAACCCGTCGTCGAGCCGCCGCCGGGCGCCACCGTCCGCGCCTTCGAACTCTCCGGGACCTCCGAGATCAACGGGCGGCCGATGGACATGGGTCGCGTCGACGAGGTGGTGCCGGCGGGCGCCACGGAGATCTGGGAGGTCAGGGGGAGCGGTTCACCCCACAACTTCCACATCCACGACGTCAGCTTCCGCATCCTCGACGTGGACGGCGCCCCGCCCCCGGCGTGGCTGGCCGGACCCAAGGACACCGTCTACCTGCCCCCCGGGGCCCTGGTGCGGCTCGCGGTCGACTTCGGGACCGAGGTGGACGAGGAGGTGCCCTACATGTACCACTGCCACCTCCTCGCCCACGAGGACGCCGGCATGATGGGGCAGTTCCTCGTCGTGCCACCCGAGCGGGTCGACACCGTGGACCGCACCCTGAACCACCCGAGCGGTGGGCACTCCCACCACTGACAGCCCGCACCGGCCGGGGCGGTCCGGGGTCACCCCCGACGTCGACGCCCCCGCCAGCCCGCCCCACTCCCGTCGGAGCCGCCAGGGCGGTGGCGTGGCACCGCACGTCCCGGCCGGCTCGCGCCGCCGGCCGCCCCGCCGGGCTGGGGGGCGGGCGCCCGGTCGGCGGGGCCGTCCCGGAACATCCGGTACAGCTCGGCCCACTGGCGGGAGGTCAACCGCCGGGGCAGGCCGCCCTCGTCGAGCGACTCGGCGCGGAGCCAGTCCCGCAGGCGGGCGGCGGGAACGCGGCCGTTCGTCACCCGCCGCAGGATCGCGGGCAACCCAGCCCCCCTGCTGGTGAAGACCTCCCGCACGAACGCCTGGTACGGACCTCGGTCGTCCTCCGGCAGCAGCGGACCGGGCCGACGCCGGATCCGCAACACACCGGCGTCCACGCTCGGGACCGGCCGGAACGCCCGGGCCGGAACCCGGTCGACGAGGTCGAAGTCGAACCACGGCCAGTGCGCGGCGGTCATCATGGTCGCCCCGCCCACCCCGGCGCGTTTCCTGGCCACCTCCCACTGGAGCACCAGCACCGCCGTGTGCCAGGTCGCCCCGTCGTCGAGCAGGCGCCGCAGCAGCGGAGTGGTCAGGTGGAACGGCACGTTGGCCACCACGACGTGCTCGACGGTGGGAGCCCGGTGCCGGAGGAGGTCGCCCCGGACGACGCGGGCCGAGTCGCCCAGCCGGGCGGCGAGGCGGCGTGCCCGGGACGGGTCGAGTTCGACGGCGGTCACCGGGCGACCCAGGTCGACCAGGGCCGAGGTGATCGCGCCGTCACCGGCGGCCAGCTCCAGGACGGGACCTGGCGCGGCCGACGCCGCCAGCTCGGCGATCAGCCGGACGACGGCACGGTCGACCAGGAAGTTCTGGCCGAGTTCGTGCCGCCCCCCGACGGGACTGTGGGAACGGGAGGACACTGCTGCTCCTGCGAGGACGTTGGTGGGGACGTCCGGCGGCGACGACGGCACGCGCGGACGGGAGAACGTCGGAACAGACGGCGGCGTGGTCCCACTGCCACGGGCCCGCGGCTCGGACCCGGTGGTGGTCAGGCGGAACTGACCACGGTCCGGGTGGAACGCGGGGCGCGAGCGGTACGAAGGGCGACACCGCCGTCAGGCGGTGCGCAGCCTCACGAAGAAGGAGGCGGAGAAGCAGGACATGGCGCGAACCGTAGGCTCCGCCCCCCGCCGGAGTCAACGCGATTCCCGTCAGAGGACGGCCAACGCCTCCGGGACCTCGTCGGTGCGCTCCGGAGCGTGTCGGTGGGAGTCCCGGTCCGGAGCGCGTGGGTGGCGTGCGGAGCGTGATGGCGGGGGCTCAGGCGCGGATCGCGGCTCGCGTGGGCGGCGCGACCCAGGCCCCGCCGCGACCGGCGGGCGGCCTTGAGGGGGACCGCCACCGACCCCCATGCCGTCGGCGCGCGCTCTCGGCGCACTGTCCGCATCGCGGAAAGGAGCGGTGGCCCCGCACCTGGCCAGCCGTAGCGGGACGTGCCGGGTGGGAGAGTTACCAGGCTTCGGTCCACCCGCGTTCACTCCGTCGTGCCGCCGGTACTCCGGTCCGCCCAGCCGGACCCGGACCTCACCGGCCGCCGGGGCGGACCAGGCCGCTCTCGTAGGCGAGGGTGACCAGCTGCGCGCGGTCCCGGGCGTCCAGCTTCGTGAGCAGCCTGCCCACGTAGGTCCGCGCGGTCGCGGGGCTGATGAACAGCGAGGCGCCGATCTCCTGGTTCGACAGCCCCGCCGCGATCTCGACCAGCACCTCCCGTTCCCGGTCCGTCAACGTCGCCACCAACTCCGGCCTCGTCACGGCCCGGTTCGCCGCGACCTCCGCCATCACCCGGCGCGTCACCGACGGGGACAACAACGCCTCGCCCGCCGCGACCAGGCGGACCGCCCTGCGCAGGTCCTCGGCGCCGGTGTTCTTCAGCAGGAACCCGGCCGCGCCCACCCGGATGGCGTCGAAGATGTGCTCGTCGACGTCGAAGGTGGTCAGCACGATGACGCCGACCCCGCGCAGCTCCTCGTCCGCGACGATCCTGCGGGTGGCCTCGATCCCGTCCATCTCCGGCATCCGCACGTCGACCAACACGACGTCCGGTCGTTCCCGCCGCACGACACGCACCCCACCCGAGCCGTCCTCGGCCTCCCCGACCACGGTGATGTCCTCGCCCCGTTCCAGCAGGGCCCGCAACCCGGCCCTGACCAGGGGCTGGTCGTCCACCACGACCACGCGGATCACGCGACCACCTCCCTGGGCAGCCGGGCCGTCACCAGGAACCCTCCCGAAGGCGCGCGCCCCAGCTCGACCGAACCCCCCAGCAGGCCGACCCGTTCGCACATGCCCCGCAGGCCCTGCCCCGCGCCGTCCCGGTGGCCGCCGCCCGGTCCCCGGCCGTCGTCCCCGACCTCCACCCACACCGCCGTCTCCTCGTGCCGGACCACGACCTCGGCGTGCCGCGCGTCGGCGTGCCGCAGGACGTTGGTCAACGCCTCCTGGACGACGCGGAGCGCCGTCGTCTCCACCACCAGCGGCAGCGGGCGCGGAGTCCCCTCGACCCTGGTCCGGACGGTGAGACCACCGTCGGAGACCGACGTGACCACCCGGCCCAACTGGTCGAGCCCCGGCATCGGCGACCGGCCGTCCCCCTCGGCGGGGTCCCGCAGCAGGCCCAGGGTGGCCCGCAGCTCCCGCGAGGCGTCGTCGCTGGCGGATCTGATCGCCCCGAGAGCCGACCGAGCCGAGGCCGGGTCGTCCGCCAGGGCCTCCGCCGCCACGTCGGCCTGGAGCGAGACGACCGCGATCGTGTGGCCGAGCACGTCGTGCAGGTCCCGCGCGATCCGCAGGCGCTCCGCCGCGACCCGGCTCTCCGCCTCCCGCTCCCGTTCCACGGCCGCCGACAGCGCCCGTCGCCGCGACTCCCACCGCCACCGCCGCCGGGCCCGCACCGCGTCCCCCAGGGCGATCGCCGCCGCCATCACCCCCACCGAGCTGGCGAGTTCGTAGCCAAGCAGGTAGCCGACGTCCTCGCCCTCCCGGAGCCGGAAGAACGAGCTCACCGCGAGCAACACCGCCGATGTCACCACCGCGATCCGGGCCCGGCCCGCTTCCGCGGCGGAGAACAACGCGGCGGCCAGCGGGATCGCCAGACCGATCGGGGGGAAGTCGGCGATGTGGTAGGCGACGACCCCGGTCGCCGTCGCGGCCAACGCCAGCAGGGGGAAGGGGCGGCGGACCACCATCAGCGCACCCAGGCCGGCGGCGAAGAGGTACGCGGTGACGTCCGGGCCCCTGCTCCCACCCAGGTCCGCCGTGATCGCCACCGCCACCACCGCGGTGACGGCGGCCCCGAGCAGGCAGTCCACCGCCAGCGCGCCCCGGGCCGTCCAGCGGCCCGGGGCAGCGATCCACCCCCCGTCGGTCCCCTCCGCCGCCGGTTCCGGTGGCCAGCCCGTGCCGTGGCGGATCCCCGGGTGCGTGGGTCCGGCGGCCACGGGTTCCCGCCCGGAACCCGGTTCGTCACCCGACGCGGAATCGCTCACCTCGCGGAGTGTAGGCAGTGCGCCCGACCGGGACAGTCGTCCAACGTCGCCCGCCGACGACGGGTCCGGTCGACCTCCGGGTACGTCGAGAAGCGACCAGGGGAGGCGTCCTCAGGCCGACGACGCGCGGCCCGGCCCGACCTAGTGTTCCGCGCCGTGATGCCGAGGGAGAGGACGTCGGGTGCGAACCGTGGGGATCGTGGTGCTGGGCCTGTTCGCCGGGTGGATCGCCGGCTTCCTGGTGGGCGAACTGCTGGCCAGGACGGCGCAGGTGACCGGTTACCAGGGCGGGCCGCTGGTGGTGGTCGGGCTGGCTCCCCAGGTGGGGTCGCTGCTGGGCGTGGTGGTCGCGGTGCTCGTCGACTCGCGCCGCCGTCGGGACGGCTCCGGGAGGTGAGCCGGTTCGCGGGTCGGGGGTTCCCTCGCGGCCCCCGTCCGGTCCTGGTCGCCCTTCTCGTGATCGCCGTCGCCTCCGGGTGTTCCAGCCTCGGTTTCGGAGGAGAGGAACCCGTGGACACCGTCGGACAGGTCGACTTCGCACGGCCACTGGCGGTGCCACCACTGGCGGAGTCCCACCTGGACGGCGATGGCCGGCGGGTGTTCGACCTCGTCGCCCAGGATGGCGAGCGTGAGTTCGTCCCCGGGCTCAGCACTCCGACGCGGGGGTTCAACGGCGATCACCTCGGGCCGACGCTGCGGGCACGGCAGGGCGAACGGGTCGCAGTGCGGGTCCGCAACGACCTCGACGAGGTGACCACCGTGCACTGGCACGGGATGCGCCTGCCCGCCGCGATGGACGGCACCCCGCACCAGGCGATCGAACCGGGGGAGACCTGGGAACCGACGTGGACCGTCGACCAGCCCGCGGCGACGCTCTGGTACCACCCGCACCCGCACGGTGAGACGGAGAAGCAGGTCTACCAGGGCCTCGCGGGGCTGTTCCTCGTCGACGACCCCGAGGAAGCCGCCCTGGACCTCCCCCGGGAGTACGGGGTGGACGACATCCCCCTGGTCGTGCGGGACGTCCGGCTTGACGGCCAGGGACGGCTCGACCGCGAGTCCCGCAACCCGATGGGCGTCCTGGGTGACACCGTGCTCGTCAACGGCACCGCCGGCCCCTACCTGGAGGTCGAGGACGAACGGGTCAGGCTGCGCCTGCTGAACGCCTCCACGGCCCGCGTCTACGACTTCGGGTTCGCGGACGACCGCGGGTTCGCGCTGGTGGGCACCGACGGAGGGCTGCTGGCCGCCCCGCACCGCACTACCCGGGTGCGGCTCTCACCCGGGGAACGAGCCGAGATCGTCGTGGACCTGGTGGCGGGCGAGTCCACCGTTCTGCGTTCCACCCCTCCTGACCTGGGCACCGGCGACGCGATGACCGGCCGGGTCGGCGGCCGGGACACCCTCGACATCCTCGAGATCCGGGCCGCTGGTGACCTGCGCCCCGCTCCGCCGCTGCCGGACACCCTCGCCGACATCCCACCACCCGATCCCGCCGAGTCGGTCACCACCCGCGAGTTCGTGTTGAGCGGCAGGCAGATCAACGGCGGGTCGATGGACATGTCCCGGGTGGACGAGGTGGTGGTCCGCGACACCGCCGAGACCTGGGTGGTGCGCAACGACCACAACCAACCCCACAACTTCCACGTCCACGACGTGCGGTTCCGGGTCCTCGACCTCGACGGGGACCCACCACCTCCGCCGCTGTCCGGGTGGAAGGACACCGTGTACGTGCCGCCGGGCGGGGAGGTGCGCCTGCTGATCCGGTTCGGCCCGCACACCGACCCCGAGGTGCCGTACATGTACCACTGCCACCTGCTGCTGCACGAGGACCTGGGCATGATGGGGCAGTTCCTGGTCGTCGAACCGGGGCAGGAGGACACGGTCGGCACGCTGCTGGACGTCGACCACGACCACGGGTGAGGGGCGGTCCGAGCGGTTTCGGGCGGCATTCCTCGAGGCCCGCCGAGAGCCTGCCGCCACCACCGGAACCGCCCCGGCCCCGACCGACCAGCGCGGTCCGACGGGCGTGCCGCCGCGGGATGGCGACACGCGCCGTGACGATCACGTGTCGGTGGCCGCTCCTATGGTTCGGCCCATCAGCTACGGCGAGCCGAGGCCACCGCCCGGCCCCACCCCACGAACCCCACGGAGCACGCGATGGCCAGCAGCGCCGACCAGACCACGTACCTGGAACTGTCCGAAGAGGGCGGCGGCGCCCACAAGTTCTACGAGGTGCGGATCAGCGGGACCGAGGTGACGATCACCTACGGGCGGATCGGCGAACGCGGCCAGGTGCGTTCCAGCGCCCACGCCACCGAGGAGAAGGCGGCGGCCGCGGCGGCGAGGAAGATCGGCGAGAAGGTCCGCAAGGGGTATGCCCCAGCGGTGCGGGGGGTGCGGCAGCGCCGGGCCATCACCCGACGGGAGATCGTGAGCACCCGGTCCACGGCCCGGCAGGCCCCCGTGTTGTGGCGTTTCGCCTCCGGCGCCCCGGCGTTCGGCATCTTCGTCAACGACGAGCAGGCCTGGGTCGGCAACGAGAAGGGTGACGTCTTCACCCTCGCTCATGACGGCACCGTCACCGGCCGCTACGGGTTACCCGACGGCGTCAAGTGCATCGTCGCCGACGACTTCTGGATCTACGCCGGCTGCGACGACGGCCGGGTCTACGACCTCGGCGGCAAGATCCCGCACGTGGCCTACGAGATCGCCGAGGACGTCGACATCTACTGGCTCGACGTCAACGACGGTGTCCTCGGGGTGTCCGACCGCCAGGGTGGCATCACCACCGTCGACCACGAGGACGAGTTCCAGTGGCGGCGCACCAGCTCCGGGAACTACGCCTGGATGGTGCGGTGCGACGACGACGGCGTCTACCACGGGCACTCGGGCGGCGTCACCCGCTACGGCTCCCGGGACGGCCAGCCCGTGTGGCACACCGACACGCGGGGCAGCGTGCTCTTCGGCTGGCAGGAACGCGACGACGTCTACGCCGGCACCTCCTTCGGGTCGGTGTACCGGATCGACAAGGCCAGCGGTGCCGTGCGCAACCACTACCGGTGCGACGCCGCCGTGTTCTCCTGCGCCACCTCCCCGGACGGGCGGTACGTCTTCGCCGGGGACAACCACTCCTCGGTGTACTGCTTCGCCGCCGACGGCACCCGGCTGTGGAAGCTGGGCACCGGCTGCGGTTCCGCCTACTCGATGCAGTACCACGACGACCGGCTCTACGTCGTCACCACCGACGGCTCGCTGGCCTGCATCGACGCCAGTGAGCAGGCGGTCACCGCCGCGAAGGAGGGGCAGCTGCCCCGAACCGAGGACATCAAGGCCACCGGGTGGGAGCGGGTCACCCCGTCGACCCGCCTGGAGACGGTGCGGCGCTCCGCGAGCACCAGCGGCCTCGCCGGCGTGGAGGTCGAGTGCGTCCAGGAGGGGGGCCGGACCCGGGTCCGAGTCCTGACCCCCGGGTTCGACCCGACCTGGCGAGTGCAGTTCCCCAAGGACATCCGCGAGGTGGGAGCCCGCTACCTCGTCGCCGAGGTGCACGAGTCCGGTCGAGGCGGCTTCTACCGGGCGCGGGGCGAGATCAAGCGCCTCCTCTGACCAGCGCGGCGAAGGCACGCTTCCCGGTGTTCCTGTCGCCGGCCCCGGGTACGGGCGCGGGTGGCCGGACGAGGCTGGCGTGCGCGCCGCCGCCTGGCCGCCACTCGGACGGCACCGCGTGAACAGCTCCGGGGTTCCTGGCCGAGGGTCCCGAGGACCTCACCGCTCGAGACGGGCACGAGGGGCGTGGACCAGGTCCCCCGCATTCCCGCTGCTACCCGGACCGCACGCCGTCGTCGACACGGGCGAGTGGCATGGTGGGCCCACACCAGGACCGTCCCGCCGCCCTGGGAGGTCAGGGGTGGATCACGTACCGGCCGCGCACTCCGCCGCCGGCCACGGCGCGGTGCGCGTCCGGGACCTGGTCCAGTGGCACGGCGGCGTGCACCCGAGCGGGCAGCTCCCCGGCCGCCACGCGGCCGAGCAGGTCGTCCAACCGGGTGCTGTCGGGGCCCGCGACGACGGTGCGGACGGTGATCCCGCGCTCGGTGGCGGGCGCGTTGCCCGGTTGGACACCGACCAGGGTGCCGCCGTCGCGGACCAGGGCCAACGCCCGCTCCTGGAACACCGCGCAGTCGGCGACGGCGTCCCACCCCGGTTCGGCGTGGGTGACGAACGCGGCGCCCAGACCTCGGACGAACTCCTCGTCGGCCGGCCTCGCCAGCCCGGTGACCCGCCAGCCGCGGTCGGCGGCGAGGACGGCCAGGTAACCGCCGACCGCGCCCGCCGCCCCGGTCACCAGCAGCCGGTCGGCACCGGGGGTCGCGTCGCCGAGCAGGTCGAGGATCCCCGCGGCGGCGAGCCCGTTGACCGGCACGGTCGAGGCCGTCGACAGGTCCAGCCCGTCGGGCACGACGGCGAGTTTGGCGACCGGCACGGTGAGCTGCTCGGCGTAGGAGCCGTGGTCGCGGTCGAAGCCGTCCACCAGTCCGGCGACCCGGGTGCCCACGGCCAGGTCCACATCCGGGCCGGTCGCGACGACGGTGCCGGCGAAGTCCCAGCCCAGACCGGTGTGGTCCGGCTGGTGGATCACCCCCCTGGCGTGGAACAGGCCGGCGGCGACCGCGAGATCGACGGGGTTGACGGCCGCCGCGGCGACCGCGAGCCGGACCTCACCCCTGCCGGGCTCGCGGACGGGGACGTCGATGATCTCGATCGAGTCGGGGCCGCCGGGGTCGCGGACGACGGCGGCGCGGAAGGTGGACGTGCTCACAACGTGCTCCTCAGGACGGTTGCTGCCCCATGACTGGGTGCCAGCACCACTGTGGGTGAGATACTCCCCAACGGGAAGAAGGCACCTCGAAGTGCGTAAGGCACCCGGTGCTGGAAGGTGGGTGCGTGATGACGACGAGGACGGCGACCGAGCAGCGGGAGCGGGCGCGAGCGAGCTACGACGCCTTCCTGGCGGGCTGCCCCAGCCGTCAACTGCTCGACCGGATCTCCAACAAGTGGACCGCCCTGATCCTGGCCGCGCTCGGCAGCGGCGGCCCGCATCGGTCCGGCGAGGCCTGCGCCGACGGCCCACGACCGATGCGCTACTCGGAGCTGGCCAGGCGGCTCGCCGGGGTCAGTCAGAAGATGCTCACCCAGACGTTGCGCTCCCTCGAACGCGACGGCCTGCTCAGCCGCACGGTCACACCAACCGTGCCGGTCACGGTCACCTACGAGCTGACCGACCTCGGCCTCTCACTGCACCACCTCATGCGTGGCATCAAGGAGTGGGCCGACACCCACATGGACGTCGTGCTCGCCAACGGCGAGGCCTACGACAGCCGCCAGGGGTGACCTCGGGCGCGCCACGGCAGGCGTGGCGGGAGCCGACCACCTCGGGTGGGTCCGCAGCGCCCGAGGTGGCCCCAGGCGTCGTCGCGGCCGGCTGATCGAGTGATCAGCGCGTCCCCCGAGGTCGGACGCCCAAGCCGCCCGTCCCCATCCCGCCCGCTCGGTGCGGCATCCCCGCCCCGTCCTCGCCGGCCGGGTCAGCTCTCGCTGACAGCCTCACGAGTCCGGTCGCCGTCGGGTTCCGGCTCCCAGCAGGCCACGTTCTGGACGTCCGGCAGGCGGTCGCGGGTGAAGACGGGGTCGAGCCCCTGCCGCCGCTGCGCCTCGTAGTCCCGCAGCAGTCGCATCGCCACCGCCCCCAGCGGGGCGATCGCGACCAGGTTGATCACCGCCATCACGCCCATCGTGACGTCCGCGAGGTTCCACACCAGCTCCAGCGAGCTGATGGCGCCGAGGAACAGGACGCCGACCACGACGATCCGGTACCCCAGCATCACGGCGGGACTGGACGTCAGGAAGCTCAGGTTCGACTCGCCGTAGTAGTAGTTGCCCATGACCGAGGTGAAGGCCAGCAGGAAGATGATCAACGTCAGCAGGTGCACCGACCAGGCGCCCAGGCTGGCCGCCAGCGCCTGCTGGGTGAGCTCCGCGCCCCCGAGGTCGCTGCCGTAGGCGGGGTTGGCGAACAGGATGATGAAGGCGGTGATCGAGCAGACGACGAGCGTGTCGAAGTACACGCCGAAGGTCTGGGCGAGGCCCTGCTTCACCGGGTGGCTCACCGACGCAGTCGCGCCCGCGTTCGGGGCGGAACCCATCCCGGCCTCGTTGGAGAACAGCCCCCGCCGGATGCCCATCATCACCGCGGTCCCCAGGCCGGCGGCGCCGACCTCACGCAGCCCGAACGCCGAGGCGACGATGTCGGAGAACACCGCCGGGACCTGCTCGATGTTCATGCCCACCACGACCGCGCCCATCACCAGGTAGATCAGCGCCATGAACGGAACGGCCAGTTGCGCGACCGCCGCGATCCGGCGGACCCCGCCGAAGATGACCACCCCGGCCAACAGCGCGAGCGCGATGCCGACCGCCGGCGCCAACCAACCAGCCGTCTCCGCCCCACCGGACACCGTGTTCACCGAGTTGGAGATCGCCGCCGCGATGCTGTTCGACTGCACCATGTTGAACACGAAGCCGAAGGTGAAGATGATGACGACGGCGAAGAGGACTCCCATCCACCGCTGCCCCAGCCCGTGCCACATGTAGTAGGCGGGGCCCCCTCGGTAGCCGTCCCGGTCGCGCACCTTGAACAACTGCGCCAGCGTGGACTCCACGAACGAGGCGGAGCCGACGACCAGCCCCATGATCCACATCCACATGACCGCGCCCGGCCCACCGAGGCTGATGGCGATGGCGACGCCGGCGATGTTGCCGGTCCCCACCCGGGCCGCCGCGGAGATCGCGAAAGCCTGGAAGGAGGAGACGGCCGGCTTCCCGTCCCGCGCCCGCTCCGGCTTCCCTCCGAGGTTGCGGACCATCTCCCGGACCAGCCGGAACTGCACGCCTCGGGATCGCACCGTGAAGTAGATGCTGACCACGGCGAGCAGGGGGATGACCAGGTAGGTCCAGAAGTCGTCGTTCAGCGCGACGATCGCGTCGTTCACTGTTCCCCTACCTCGTTCTCCGTCGAGACGTACCGTTCTCGTCCCCTACGGCGGGTCGCGGCCCCGGGAGGAGACGATTTGGAGCGGCGTGATCGCACGCCGTGACCACGTCGGCCTGCGGCACCGTACACACGTTCACTCCACCGTGCACCCCCGGGCGGGGAGGGGTCGCCGGCGAGTCCCCGGTCCGCGCCGCGTCGTGCGGCGTCCTCCCTGGTGAAGGTCCGGTGAAGGGGCACGATCGAACCCGGTGTGATGTGGGTCGCGTCAACGGTGGAGGGCTCGGGGGCGCGCCACCAGGGAGGGTGGCGCCGGCGGGGTCGCTCCCCGTCCAGGTGTCCGGTTGAGGACAGGGGCCGGTCGGGCTCAGCGCCGGCGGCAGGTGTAGGCGGCGTACACGGAGCCGACGAAAGCGCTGTCGACCACCTCAAACCCCGCCCGGTCCACCATCGGTTCGAGCAACCAGCGGAAGGTGCTGAACTCGGTGCGGACGTGCTCCGCCAGGTCGTGCGCGGTGTACCCCCGCGCCGAGTCGTCCACGGCGTGCTGGAACCACCGGGAGAACACGGTCTCCACCTCCCCCGGGTCGGCGTCGTAGACCAGGTCGCGGAGCCGGAGCACGCCGCCCGGCCGGAGCAGACCGGCGATCCGGCGCAACGCGAGCGCTTTCCAGAAGTCCGGCAGCTGGTGCAGCGCGTTGCGGGTGTGGACGACGTCGGCGGGCGCACCGGTGTGCTCGTAGCTGAGGAAGCCCGCCCGCACGCACTCGACGTTCCGCCAGCCCTCGCTGGTGACCCTGGCCGCCAGCACGTCGAGCATCGCGGGGGAGACGTCCACGGCCACGACCCGCCGGACGTGCGGCGCCACCGCCAGCGTGAAACGCCCGGTGCCGGCGCCCAGATCCACCACGGTGGACTCCGAGGTCATCCCCGAAGCCCGCAGCGCGGCGAGGTCCGCCGCGATCTCCCCGTCCTCGTCGCTGGGAGCACCGTCGTCCCGGCGGAACCCGGCCTTGCGTTCGTAGCCGGCCACGAATTCCGGGTCCAGGTGCTCCGGCCCCGCGAAGGCCATCTCGTCCAGCCACCAGTCAGCGGTCATACCGAGATCGTGGCCCCGGGGCACGGGGCAGCGCCACCGAGATTCGCCCCTGTCCCCTCGGCCGGGTTCGGGAGAACCGTGAGGCGCGGCCACTCCGCGTGCGCCGTTCACCGGACGTCCCGTGCGTCGTTCCTCCGTCAGCCGGTGGAGATCCGGTAGCCGGGCTTCCCGGCACCCGAGTTCCCGCCCGGCGTCGCCGATAGCGTGAGCCGGTGCGCATCCTCTTCGTCTGCACCGGTAACACCTGCCGCTCCCCGATGGCGGCCGCCATCACCGAGGCCGTCGCCGCCCGGCGCTCCGTTCCGGTGCGGGTGTCCTCGGCCGGGCTACGCGCCGAGACGCTGATCAGCCCGGACACGACGGCGATGCTCCAGCGGCGGGGCATCGACCCGGGGCCGCGACCGGCCGTCCAGGTCACACCGCACCTCGTCGAACAGGCGGACCTGGTGCTCGGCGCGACCCGCGCCCACCACGACGCCCTCCGCGCCGAGGTTCCCACCGCCGCCGGCCGGATCCACGTCTGGGCCGACTTCGTGGCACGGGCCGCCGCGCTGCCCCCGCAACCGGACCTCGACGAGTTGTGCGCCCGCCTCGCCGAGGGCGAACCCCTGCCGGACACCGACCTCGTCGACCCCGCCGGGCGGGGGCGGGCCGCCTACGAGACCGCGGCCGCCCAGATCGACGAACTCGCCGAGGGGCTCCTGGACGTGCTCGGCGCGTTCGCCAGGTAGTCCCGTCGCCCCGCGCCCACTGGCCGGCCCCGGGGGCCGACCGCCCCACCGGCGGTGCCGCCGCTCCGGCTCCAGGACAATGCTGGGCGATGAACGCCGAGAGCGGCCCGCCGCCAGCGCCCACCGCCGACACCGATCTCCGGGGCTACCTGCTCGGGCGGTGGCGCCTGGACCGGGTGATCAGCACGCCCGAGGGAGGCGAACTCGGCACCTTCACCGGGTCGGCCGAGTTCACGGACGTGCGCCCCGCCCTCCTCCGCTACCGGGAGGAGGGCGAGTTGCGGTTCGGTACGCACGTCGGACCCGCCTACCGAACCCTCTGGTACCGCACCACGGGCGCGGCCACCGCCGAGGTCACCTTCGACCACGGCGGGTTCTTCCACACCGTCGACCTCCGCGGGCCCCGGTGGAACGCCGAGCACCTCTGCGTGGCCGACCTCTACCGGGTGGAGTACCTGGTCCGGGACGAGAACACGTGGGCGCAGCGGTGGCGGGTCACCGGCCCCGCCAAGAACCACGTCATCGCCACCGACTACCACCGCGGCGGTTGAGGACCCGGTTCCGCCCGGCCCCGTGCGAGCGTGCTCGTCCGAGCCGAGCGCCGCGCGGCCGGGCCCGCGTAGGACGCGGGAACTCCGCACGCAGGGGCGGCAGGAACCCTGGTCAGGGGCTCGGGAGGTGCGCGGCGATGTCGGCGACGGCGTGCAGCAGGGCCGGGTCCGGGCTTCCGGACAGCGGTTCCGCCTCCGCGATCGTCAGCACCCTGCCGTGGGGCTCCGACCCGTAGTACTCGGCGGTGAACCTGACTGCCGACAGCTCAGGGAACGGGCTCCACGCCGGGTGGAAGTCACCGGAACCGTGCTCATCGAAGACCTGCCGAAGGTCCCAGACCTCCGCCGCGTCGCGCATCCGGACCCAGGAGATCGACACCGCGACGTCGTTGCCGTGCTCGTCCCGCACCGAGAACAGCTGGCGGCGGAGGGACTGACATGGTGTCGTCTGGAAGAAGGTCCGCACCTGGCCGAACGAGTGCCGCGCGCAGTTGGTGTGCCGGCGACTCCGCTTCTTGTGCCGTTGGGTGACCCGCAGTTCCTTCCACGCCGTCGTCCGCTGCCCGTTCCTCGCCGCTTTCCTGGCGTTGGGCAGTCGGGTCTGGATGACTCGCGCGACGGCCTGGTTTCCCGCTCCGGTCACGACCGGGCCACCACCGAACAGCGTCCCGCCAGTCGTGCCGACGGACGCCGCTCCCATCAGCGTGACGGTGGCCGCCGCGGCAACCACCGGACCCGCCTTCCGGGAACCACGGCTGTCCTCGATGAAGATCTTTCTCCCGTTCTTGGTAATCCACCTACCGGCCATGCGGCTCCTCTGCTCCGGGGAAATCGGCCCATTCCTAGCGGGGGTGGGGGACAATTCTGCTCGCAGCAGCCCTCCGTTCACCCGGTCAGGGGATGGCGAGTGTGCGCGTGTCGCTGTTCGACGGCGTGTCGATCGGAGGTGCGCCGGGTTGCGAGGCGGTGGGGTTCGCCGAGGAGCGGGTGGTCGCTCGTGCGCCGTGGATGTGTCGAACGCCGCGAAGCTCTCGTCGAAACGGACGCGGAGAATGGGGCCGAATCCGTTCGAGAACTCGGCCACAATGGTGCCGGTATCGTGTCGAAAATTGCACTGTTCGGGTCAGTGTGCTGGCGGGTGGTCGGGTCGATGATATCTTCGTGCGCATTTCGGCCCGGCGGTCGTGATGTGGTGGTGGGCGAGGTGTCCGCCTTCTCCTGGTTCGCGACGCGTCTCGGGGTGGGCGTTCTCCTTTCCCGTCCGAACGGGAGTGTTGGTCGCTCCCGTGCTGTCGGGCTTCCCAACGGGAGGGAATTCTCGGTGATTTCCGGGCGCGGTCACCGGGAGGCCCTTCGCCGGGGGTGTGCGCGCGTGTCCGCAACGTCCAGAGAACAGGACAGACAATGCGACTGACAACGAGGTCAGTGCGACAGGCCGTCGTGGCGATCAGCGCGGCGGTGGCCCTGGGAACCGTGATGGCGCCACCCGTCGTGGCGGAGAGCGCTCAGGACACCCTCGGGGCCGCCGCGTCCCAGACCGGCCGGTACTTCGGTGCGGCCGTCGCGGCCCACAAGCTCTCGGAACCCGCCTACGTCTCGATCCTCGACCGCGAGTTCAACATGGTGACGGCCGAGAACGAGATGAAGATGGACGCGACCGAGCCCAACCAGGGACAGTTCACCTTCGGTAACGCCGACCGGATCGTCAACCACGCCCTCAGCAGGGGCATGCGGGTGCGTGGCCACACCCTGGCCTGGCACTCGCAGCAGCCCGGCTGGATGCAGGGGATGGAGGGGCCGGGGCTGCGGCAGGCCATGCTCAACCACGTCACCCAGGTGGCCGCCCACTTCCGTGGACGGATCCACTCCTGGGACGTGGTCAACGAGGCCTTCGAGGACGGCGGTTCCGGCGCTCGGCGCAACTCCAACCTGCAACGCACCGGTAACGACTGGATCGAGGCGGCCTTCCGCGCGGCCCGCGCGGCCGACCCCGGCGCCAAGCTCTGCTACAACGACTACAACATCGACGACTGGAGCCACGCCAAGACCCAGGCCGTGTACCGCATGGTGCAGGACTTCCGGTCGCGTGGCGTGCCCATCGACTGCGTCGGTCTCCAGTCCCACTTCTTCGGTGTGAACGTCCCGGCGAACTACCAGACGACCATCTCCAGCTTCGCCGCCCTGGGCGTGGAGGTGCAGATCACCGAGCTCGACGTGGGTGGCTCCGGGTGGCAGCAGGCGGACAACTACCGCCGGGTGACCCAGGCCTGCCTCAACGTTCCGCGTTGCACGGGCATCACGGTCTGGGGAATTCGTGACAGCGACTCGTGGCGGGCGTCGCAGACGCCGCTCCTGTTCGACGGGCAGGGGAACAAGAAGGAGGCCTACTACTCCGTGCTCAACACGCTGAACGGCGGTTGATCCGGACAGCGGTGACCACCCCGGTGCCGGGCCGGCCGTCCTGAGGGCGATATCGACGTCTCCGCCGCGGTCCTCGAGGCGAGGACCGGCCAGCACCGGGGTACCAGGGGACGGGCGCTCAGCAGCGCCCGTCCCCGCCCCCGTTCCACGGTGGGCGGGCCGTCACCGCAGCGGGTCGAGTTCCCGCAGCGGGTCGGGTCGCCGGCCGGTGGTGATGAGTTCCGCCAACAGCCGTCCCGTCACCGGGCCCTGGGTGAGGCCCCACATGCCGTGCCCGCCCGCCACGTACACACCGGGTACTCCGACCTCCCCCACGAGCGCGCGGCCGTCCGGGGTGACCGGGCGGGGGCCCACCCACTCGTCGGTGCGCCGATCCCAGTCGACGCCGGTGAGCAACGGTCGTGCCGAGTCGACGATCGCCTCGATCCGGGCCTGGTCGAGGGCCGCGTCCGGGGGCTGGAACTCCATGGTGCCGGCCACGCGCAGCGACCCCCGGTAGGGAGTGCAGGCGACCCGGGCCTCCGGCAGGTAGATCGGTCCCGTCACGGGGTCCGAGGTCGGCACGGTGAAGGAGTAGCCGCGTCCGGCCCGCACCGGCACCCGCACGCCCCACTGGCGGGACAGGCGGTCCAACCAGGCGCCGGTCGCGAGGACCAGGACGTCGGCGGAGATCGTCTCGGCCGAGGAGGAGCGGACGACGGACTGGTCCGCGCTGCGGTGCGTCTCGATGACCTCGAACCCGTCGAGGACCACCCCGCCCCGGTCGCGCACCGAGTCGGCCAGTGACCGGGTGAAGGCCCCCGGGTCCACGTACCGCTGTCCGTCCAACCTGACGGCGGCGGTGATCTGGCCGGATGCCTGCGGGAGCCGCTCCCGCAGGTCAGGTCCTTCCAGGCCCGTGTAGTCGATGTGCTGGCCGACCTCCCGCATCCGGCGCAGTTCCTGGAGGAGGTGGGTCGCGTCGGAACGGTCGCGGAACAGCGCCGTCACCGGGGCACGGTGCGTCTCGGCCCTGACCCCGTTCGCCGCCAGTTCGTCGAAGGCGTCCAGTGCGGCCTGGTTGAGGGGGAGCCCGGCGTGGGCGGCGCGGCGCCACGAGCCCCACGTGCAGTGCGCGGCGAACCGGAGCAGGAAGCGCCACAGGTCCGGGTCGACCGTCACGGGCACGTGCAGCGGTGCCTTCGGATCAGCCAACGACCGCAGCCCGTAGCGCAGCACGCTGGGCTCGTTCAGGGGGATCGCCAGGCCGGGGGAGAGCCACCCGGCGTTGCCGTGCGAGGCTCCCGCCGCCACGCCGGCGCGGTCCACGACCGTGACCTCGACGCCGCGTTCCTGGAGGAACCACGCGGTCGACAGGCCCACCATCCCCGCTCCCACGATGACGGCCGACCGGGGCCCGCCGCTGCCTCGCGATCCGGTTCCCATGACACCTCCAGGTCTGGACTCGACTGCTCTCCCCGAGCATGGCCCAGAATCCGTGACGTGTGTGTGTCGGGAGTGGACCGATCGCCGGAAGGTGATCCTCGACTCGCCCCGCCGGCCGCGCCGGGAACGGCGGGGGTCATCGGCCGGGGCTGTCCAGTTCCTCGAACAACGTCAGCTGGAGGCCCGCCGGGCCGTTGAGGCGGGAGTTCAGCGACCGCCACGGGGTCTGCCGGGGGGAGGCGACGAGTTCGGCGCCACCGGCCACCAGATCGGTGGTGCGTGCCTCCGCGTCGTCGACCTCGAAGGCGACACGCAGCCGAGCGCTGCGCGTCCCCTCCGCCTCGATGCCGTCGATCATCCGCACCTGCGCGGGGTTGGCGAGTTCCAGCGTGGCCGCGCCGGCGTCGAGGATCGCGACCCTGGCGTCCCCGTCGCCTTCGAAGGCCGCCCGCTGCGGGAGGCCGAGTACGTCCCGGTAGAAGGTGAGCGCCGCTTCGAAGTCCTCGGCCTCGACGACGAGGCGCAGCTGCCGGACCGGTGTGGTCGTGGTGTCGGTCATGCTGGTCACGGTAGGAGCTGACACTGATGTGAGGGCAAGTGCGAATCGGTGAACTGTCGCGGCGCACCGGGGCCAGCGTGCGGTCCCTGCGGTACTACGAGGAACGTGGGCTCATCGCCGCCGAACGAGGTCCCAGCGGTCAACGCCACTACGCCGGCCACGTCGTCGAGCGTGTCCTGTTGGTGCGGCGACTGCTCGAGGCGGGCTTGGGCACGCACGCCATCGCCGATGTGCTGCCATGCCTGGCCGACCCGGCGACCCAGACCACGTCCCTGACCTCCCGGCTGGTCGTCGAACGGGACCGCCTCGCCCGTGAGATCGCCGAACGGCGCAGGATGCGCGACGCCCTGGACAGGTTCATCGACCAGGCCCCGCCCCTCGCCGGCGCCGAGGGTTCCCCGGAGCCGGAGCGCGCCGGCTGAGGTGCCGGGCGTGGACGGTGGGGACGGACGGTCACCGGGTGCGCCCGGGCGGCTGCGCGCCGGCTCACCGGGGTTGCCCGCCCCGAGGCGCGGACCGGTGGGGACGTCGCCGTGCTGACCTCGTGGGGGTGTCCCTCTGTGGTTGTCACGCCGCAGCCGGAGTGGGGTGTGGTCCTCGCCCGCGCGACGCGCACCGCCCGACGGTGCGCACAGGTTCGGCTGCCGTCAGGCGGGCCCGGGCTGGTCGACGTGGTCAAGGGACCGCAGGCACCGCCTCCCGATGGCGCGCAGCGAGGCGACCAGCTCGTCGGGCCCGTCGACGAGGGTGAAGTCGGCGTCCACCGAGGTGATCATCCACGCCAGGTCGCGGGGGCTGTCGGAACCCACCCGCAGCAGGCAGCTGGTGTGGTCGACGGCCTCGAGGACGCCCATGCCCGGCCAGATCCGGTCCGAGACCGCCTCGGCCGGCTCGTGCAGGGTCACCGTCGCCTGGTAGGGCCAGGCCCGTGCGGACAGCTGGTGTGCGACGTAGCTGGCGGGGTCCTCGCCGCCCGGCAACTCCCGGGGAGTGAAACGGGGGCCGTTCGGGACGCGGGGCCGCAGCCGGTCGACCCGGAAGGTGCGCCAGGCGTCCCGGTCGGTGTCGAAGGCGACCAGGTACCAGTGCCGGCCGAAACTGACCAGGCTGTGGGGCTCGGCCGCTCGCGGGCCCTCGCCGCCGTGAGGGCTGGCGTAGTCGAACCGCAGGCCCTCCCGTCGCCGGCACGCCTCGGCGACCGCCATCAGGACGTCGGGGTCCACTACCGGCCCGGGAGCGGTTCCCGTGCGGACGGTCGCGGTGTGCAGGGTGTTCACCCGGTACCGCAGCCGGGAGGGCAGCACCTGTTCCAGCTTGGACAGGGCGCGCAGCGAGGTCTCCTCGACGCCGGCGACCGAGCCGGCGGTGGCGGTGCGCAGGCCCACCACCACCGCGACGGCCTCGTCGTCGTCCAGCAGCAACGGGGGCAACGCCGCTCCCGCGCCGAGGCGGTACCCCGCGCTGCCCTGGGTGGCGCGCACCGGGTATCCGAGCGAGCGCAGCCGCACCACGTCCCGGCGGACCGTGCGGGTGCTCACGTCCAGTCGGTCCGCGAGAGCAGCGGCGGTCCACTCCCGCTGGACCTGGAGCAGGGACAGCAGCCTCAGCAGCCTGGCCGACGTTTCCACCACACCATCAGAGCCTGGCCGCCGCTTAGGACGCAACCTGTCCCAACCGGTTCCTAGCGTCTCCCGCATGACAGGCACCGCCAACGGCATCCGGCCCTTCCGCATCGACGTTCCCCAGACCCAGCTCGACGACCTCCACGACCGGCTCGCCAACACCCGCTGGCCGGACGAGGTCCCGGGGGTGGGCTGGAGCCGGGGAGTGCCCACGTCCTACCTGCGGGAACTCACCGAGTACTGGCGGGAGCACCACGACTGGCGCGCCCGGGAGGCCGAGCTCAACCGGCATCCCCAGTTCACGACGCGCATCGACGGGCAGAACGTGCACTTCCTGCACGTCCGGTCCACCGAGCCGGGTGCCACGCCGCTGCTCCTGCTGCACGGCTGGCCGGGAACCTTCGCCGACTTCCTCGAGGTCATCGCGCCCCTCACCGATCCCCGCGCGCACGGAGGTGACCCGGCCGACGCCTTCCACCTGGTGATCCCGTCCCTGCCCGGGTTCGGCTTCTCCGTGCCGCTGGCCGGGCCGGGCATGAACGCGGCCAGGATGGCGGGGATCCTCGCCCGGCTGATGGCCGAACTCGGCTACGAGCGGTACGGCGTGCAGGGTTACGACACCGGGAGCTGGATCGCTCCCGAGGTGGCCAGGCAGGCGACCGACCACGTGGTGGGCGTCCACGTCAACGCCATGCTCTCCTTCCCGATCGGCGCGCCGGGGGAGATGGACAACCTCACCGAGAAGGAACAGCGCAGCTGGGACGGGATGCGGGACTACAACGACGGCTACCTCCAGTGCAACGCGAAGCGGCCGCGGACCGTCGCCTACGGGCTGCACGACTCCCCGGTCGGCCAGCTCGCGTGGATCGTGGAGAAGTTCAAGGAGCTGTCCGAGCCCGAGGACGGCCTGCCCGAGGAGAGCCTCGACCGGGACTGGATGCTCACCACCGTCGCCCTGTACTGGTTCACCGGAACGGCGGGCTCGGCTGCCCAGATCTACTACGAGGAGATGTCGGCGAACTCCTGGAGCGACGCCGAGGGGGGAGGCGAGTGGGACGCGTCAGGGGAGGCCGCTGCCTCCGGTTCGTGGGGCGGGGATGACCAGCCCGGAGCCGGTGAGGCGGGTGCGGCCGGGGGAACGGGCGAGACGAGCTGGGCTCCCGAGCGGGGCACGACTCCGACGGCGGTCCTGCTCTCCGCCCTCGACGTCACCGTCCGGCCGTGGGCGGAGCGTGACCACAACGTGGTGCGGTGGACCGAGTTGGAGCGGGGCGGGCACTTCCTGTCCCAGGAGGACCCTGGCGCGTTGGTGGCCGACGTCCGGGCGTTCTTCCGCCAGCTCCGCTGAGCGGGCGGCGGGGATACCGCCCCGGTCTCCGGCCCTCCCGCCGCTCCCGCGCGTGTTCGGGCGGCCCAGGGGGTGGGCGGCCGGCGTGCACGGGTCGAGTCCGCGTGCTCCTCGCCTCCGCAGGTGGAGTGCGAGGAGGTGGTGTCCCGCTCGTGGAGCGGTGGCCAGGTCCGTGGCCGCCACCTCGACGGGCAGCGGCCGCGTCGACCGTACTGGTTGAACGGCTCCTCGGGTGGATCCGGCGATGAGGTCGACCACCGGCTGGATCGCCGTGCCGGCGGGAGTGGCCAGGAGTCCGGCGAGCAGCCGTACGGCGGCCCTCGGTACCCGCCCGCCGTCGCCCTGGTGGCTGGACCGGACGAACCCGGGTCGTGGCGCACGTGCTCGTCGCCGATCCGGGTGCTGGACCGGCGACCCCGCCGCCGGTCCCGGAGGTTAGCGGTCCCGGCGTCGGTCCCGGACGTTCGCGGTCCCGGCGTCGAGGTCCTGCGCGGTGGGAGGTCGCCTTCAGCGGACCGCCTCCCGAGGCGCCTCCGGCACGGTGGTGGCGGGGACCAGCGGGTGGGCGCGGTCGACAGCGCTCCGTAGGGGCTCGGTCCTCCGACACGTCGTGCGCCACGCCGAGGACGAGGTTGGCACTGGCACGGCCCCCTCGTCCTCGACGGTCCCCACGTCCGCGCCACGCCGGACTGGCCCCGACCAGCTCACCGCGGCGCGCGGCGCTCCACACCGGACGGCTGCTGGTTCGCCCGCCGGACGGCTCGCTGGACCATGCCCCGGATACCCGGGAGCTGGATGGCCCGCATCGCGAGGTCCCGTGCCCACACGTGCGCCTTCGTGGGCGGGGCGTACTGGCTCGTCCCCTTCCGCGCCAGTGCCTGCCGCTTCCGGACCTCAGCGCGCAGTGACGACTCCCAGTCGCTCAGCGCGGCCGGCAGGTCAGCACCGTGGTCGCCGAGGGCGGCGGCGAGCCGGTCGGCGCCGGACAGCGCCAGGCCCGCGCCCTGGCCGGCGAACAGCGTGACGCACCAGGCCGCGTCGCCGAGCAGCACGACCCGCCCCCGGCTCCAGCGGTCCGCCACGATCTGGCTGACCGAGTCGAAGTAGGCGAGGTCCGGGGAGGCGGCGAGTTGTCGGAGGACCTCGGGTACCGGGCCGCCCAGGTCACCGAACACCGAGGTCAGTGAATCCGTCGCCCCGCGCCCCAGTTCGCCCTCGACATCGGCGCAGCGGTAGGTGAGGAAGGCCGAGGACCGGCCCGGCCCCAGGTTGATGACGGCGGCGGTGCGGCCGGGGCCGATGAAGGTCGCGCTGGTCCGCTCCGGGACCTCCGGCGAGACCCGCTCCAGGGGGAGCGCGCCCACGACGTGCCGCAGGTCCACCCGGAAGTCGGCCTCGGGGCCGAACACGAGCTCACGGACCCCCGAGTGCAGGCCGTCGGCGCCGATGAGCAGGTCGGCGTCGACGATGTCACCGTCGCTCAGGGTGGCCTGGACCTGGTTGGTGTCCTGGTGGACGGCGCGGACGGTGGTACCGAAGCGGAACTCGGCGGCGCCCTCGGCCACGTCGTGGAGCGCTGATTCCAGGTCACCCCGGAACACGGTGATCGCCCGGCCGCCGAGGGCCGCCTGGGCGAGCGCGGCCGGAACGGTGAACTTGTGGCGTCCGTCGGCTCTGATGAGCACCGAGGTGAGGAATCCGAGGTCGCGTGCCCCGAGGGCGGGCAGGATGCCCAGGCGTTCGGCGGCGTCGTAGCCGGGGCCGGTCAGGTTCACCAGGTAGCCGCTGCTCCGCCGGGTGGGGGAGCGTTCCACCACGAGGACGTCCCAACCGCTGTGGCCGAGCCTGGTCGCGGCGGCCAGTCCCGCGATGCCCGCGCCGACGACGACCGCTCGACGCCGCGTCGTCCCGGGCGTGGTGAAGTCGGGTGCCATGCCTGCTCCCTCCATGTATGAGCACGTGTTCAAACTCAAGTATGAACGCGTGCTCATCTCGGGCTGGGTGCGGGTACCCCCACCTAGACTGGGGCCCGTGCCCAGAGGTGTCGCCATCCCGGAGATCCGCCAGGAACTGTTCGCGGCCGTCGAACGCGTCATCGGCCGGGACGGGCCCGGCCGGCTCAGCGGACGAGCCGTCACCACCGAGGCCGGAGTCGCCAGCGGCCTGCTCTACGCCCACTTCGCCGACCTCGACGACTTCCTCGCCGCCTACGCGACCGATCGCGCCTTCCTGATCTCCGCCGGCACCTCGGCCCTCGCCGACCGGGCTGGCACCGGTGAGGTCGCCGGCAACCTGTGCGACGCGGTCACCGCCACACCGCTGACCAGCCTGCGGGCCGCCCTCACCCTCCTCGTCGCCAGGCCGGGACTGGTGGAACGGGTCCACGCCGTGCTCGGCCCCGGCAACAGCGGCCTCGACGCCCTCGAAACCGCCACCGCCCGCTACCTCACCGCCGAGCAACGGCTCGGCCGGATCGCCCCGACCGCGGATCCCGCCGCGCTCGCCCTCGCCGTGGTCGGGTCGTTCCACCACCTCGCGCTCACGGCCAACGCCGAGCAGGACGTCCCCGCCCGCCTCCGCCGCAGCGTCGCCGGCCTGCTGGCCCCCGTCACCTCGCCCGCTCCCGCGTGACCCGGCCGGGAGCACGCGCGCCCGTTCCGACCTCGCCGGGCGGGCAGCCTGCCGCCTGAAGGTCCCGGCCCGGCCCCACCACCCGGAGAACCGGCGCGCGCACGCCGAGGCTCCCCGTCACCACCGAGGGTTCGGGAAGTCGGTCGAACGCCCACGGACGTCCCGTCCCAGGGTTCCGGCGGTACGCCGACCTGGGCGTCCCTCGAACGCTCACGACCGTCGAGCCGGCCCCGGGAGCGGGCGGGCGACAACGGGACGGAGGCGGAACTCCCCGGCGTCGGGCGCGCGGACCACGACAGAAGGGAAAATGACATCCTGACCGCGTGTCCGAGACCACCTACGCCGGATCCGGTCCCTACTGCTACTCCCACTCGATGGCGATGATGATGGGGGCGGGCGCGCCGGACGTGGCGGTCATCGAGACCCTGACCGGAAGCCCGTACGGCATGCAGCTCACCGAGGAAGCGACACCGTACTTCGACCCGGCCGGCTGGACCCCCGAGATCGGCATCGACCACGCCCTCACCGCCCTCGGCTGGTCAACGCACCGGAGCGGCGGAGGCGACGAACACGGAGCCCACGACCGCCTCCTGGGCGCCCTGGAAACCGGCCCCGTCCTGGTCGGCCCCGTCGAGATGGGACACCTGAGCTACCAACCGGGCAGGACCGGTCCCCTCGGCGCCGACCACTACCTCGTCGCGATCGGCCACGAGGCGGGACACCTGGTCCTGCACGACCCCCAGGGATACCCGTACGCGCGCCTGCCCTGGGCCCAGTTCCGGGACGCGTGGCGCGCGGACACCGTGGACTACGCCGCCCCGTTCACCATGCGCACACGGTTCGTCCGCGAACGAGACGTCGCCCCCGCCGACGCCCTCCGCGCCTCCCCACCCCGCGCCCTCCACTGGCTGCGAGGCGACACCGCCCCGCCCGGTGCCCTCGCCAACCACGACGCCGCCCTCGCGCTCGCCGACCTCCTCAGCACACGGCCCGAGGACGTCCAGGAACACCTCATCCACTTCGCGGTGCGCGTGGGAGCGCGGCGACTCGCCGACGCGGCCCACTGCCTCCGCACCGTCGACCTCCCCGAGGCGTCCCGCGTCCTCACCCGGCAGGCCCGGCTCGTCGGTGCCCTGCAACACCCCCTCGTCACCGGGGACACCGCCACCGCCGCGCGCCTCCTGGTCGACCTCGCCCCCACCTACGAGGAACTGCGCGCGAGCATCCAGCTGTGACGCGCACGGACGTCGTCGTCCTCCCGACCGCACGGTCCACACCCGACCCGGCGGCCGCACGGGGGCCACGGGGACCAGTGGGAGACCGGGCGGCGCGGGAGGACCGCCAGACGGTCAGCTCGGGTGCTCCCGACCGAACAGCCTCCGCGACCAGAGATACCCGCCCAGCGCGATGAGCGCGCACCAGCCGAGCGCGACCCAGCCGTGGTGGCCGACCGGCTGGTCCATCAGCAGGCCGCGCAGCGTCTCGATGATCGGGGTGAACGGCTGGTACTCGGCGAACCAGCGCAGCCCGGTGGGCATCGAGTCCGTGGGGACGAATCCGCTGCTGAGGAAGGGCAGCAGGATCAACGGCATCGGCAGGTTGCTCGCGGTCTCCACACTCCTGCTGACCTGACCGAGAGCCACCGAGAGCCACACGAGGGCGAAGGTCACCACGGCGAGGAAACCCGTGGTCGCCAGCCAGCCGCCCAGCCCGGCCTCGGGCCGGAAACCGATGAGCAGTGCCACGCCCATCACGATCGCCAGACTGAGGAAAGCCTGGATCACGCTCCCGACGACGTGGCCCGTCAGGACCGAGACCCGGGCGATGTGCATGGTGCGGAACCGGGCGATGATCCCCTCGGTCAGGTCCATGGCGATCGAGATGGCCGTGCCCTGCACCGTCGAGGCGATGGTCATCAGGAGGATGGCCGGTACGACGTAGGTGACGTACTCGGACCGTCCACCGGGGCCTTCGCTGATCCCGGCGCCCAACGCTCCGCCGAAGACGTACACGAACAGCAGGAGGAACACGATCGGCATCCCGACGAGCACCAGGGTCGTCGAGGGGTACCGGAGCATGTGCCGGAGGTTGCGGCGCGACATCGTCGCCGAATCCCGCAACGGGTGGAACCGGAGGGCGGCGGGCGCCGGGCCGGGGAGGGAAGGTGCGGTGCTCATCAGGTGCTCACCTTCTCGGCGCCGGGCTGGCCGGTCAGGGCAAGGAAGACGTCGTCGAGGTCGGGGGTGCGCACGGACAGCTCCTCGACCTCGATACTCCGGTCGTCGAGCCTGCTGAGCACTGCCCGCAACGACCGGAGACCGCCGTCGCTGGGCACGCGCAGGGCAAGCGTGCCGTTCTCCCGCGAGGACGTGTCGAGCGCGCGTTCGGCGTCCTCGAGGCTGGTCGGGTCCGCGAACCGCAGGAGCACGTGGCCCCCGGGGACGAGCCGTTTCAGCTCCTCCGCCGTGCCCTCCGCGACCAGCCTCCCGTGGTGGAGGACGCCGATCCGATCCGCCAGTTCGTCGGCTTCCTCGAGGTACTGGGTGGTGAGGAAGACGGTCACCCCGGTGGACACCAGCTCGCGGACGATCCGCCACATCGCCCGGCGACTCCGGGGATCCAAGCCGGTGGTCGGTTCGTCGAGGAAGATCACCTGGGGGTCGCCGACCAGGGTCATCGCGAGGTCGAGCCGCCGCCGCATACCTCCCGAGTAGGTGGAGGCCGGTCGTCGAGCGGCATCGACCAGGTCGAACCGCCGCAGCAGCTCAGCGACGCGCCGCCGGCCGTCACGTCGGGGCCAGTGGTGCAGGTCCGCCATCAGGAGTAGGTTCTCCTCACCGGTGAGGAGGGAGTCCACCGCCGAGAACTGGCCGGTGACGCCGATCGCCGCGCGCACCGCGTCGGGTTCGGACGCCAGGTCGTGCCCGCGGACCCGCGCGGAGCCGCCGTCGGAGGCGGCCAGGGTGGACAGGATCCTGACGGTGGTGGACTTGCCAGCGCCGTTCGCGCCGAGCAGGGAGTACACCGTCCCGGCGGGGACGGTGAGGTCGAGCCCGTCGAGCACGACGTGCTCGCCGAAGGACTTGCGCAGCCCGGTGACCGAGATCGCCGTCTCAGGGGGTGCGGTCGCCATGGTTGTCCTTCCGTGTTGGGGTGGGCGACGATCAGGCACGGCTGATCGTGATGTCGCCGTGGGAGGTACGGGCACGGACGTCGACGGTCGACTCGGAGCCCTCCGGGCCCGAGGCCTCGTCCAGCAGGTTGCGCACTCGCCCGAACTTGGTGAACACCTCGAGCCAGGCGGCGGTACCGTCGGCGATGCCGACCTCGATCTCGCCGAGCGCGGACTCGAGCGTGACGGAGTCGCGAGTCGCCTCGTCCAGCCGGATGCTCCCGTTGGCGGTCTTCGCGGTTACCCCGGCCTCCGCCCGCCCGACGGAGATGCCCCCGTTCGACGAGCTCAACCGGGCGTGACCCCCGACCGCGCCGAGGTGGATGTCGCCGTTGGAGTTCCTCACGACCGAGGTGCCCTCGACCCGGCCGAGCCTCACCTGCCCGGATCCGGTGTGGATCTCGGTGTCCCCCTCGGTTCGGGTCACGGTGACGTGGCCGTGCCCCGTCTCCAGCCGCAGCGGACCGGTGTGTTCGAGGTGGACGTTCCCCATCGAGGTCCTGAACCGGGTCTCCGCGAGCCGGCCGACGCACGTCAGGTCGCCGAGCTGCACCGAGCCGGTCAGGCGGGAACCGGTGGGCAGCTCGACGACCACGTCGACCGACCGGGTCCTCCGGGAGAAGTCGAATACGGGCGCCCTCGGCCCCTGGACGCGCAGTACACCGTCGGCGTACTCGACGCTGACCCGCTGGGCGGCCCGCACGTCGGAGTCGTCGGACTCGTCGGTCGGGCGCACCTCGACCCGCGTGTCGGCTCGGTCGCTCGCGATGATCCGCGCTTCGCTGGTGACGCCGAGTTCGATCAGGACGGCGATGGGTTCGGGCGTGTCGAATCTGGGCATGGTCATCCCCCGTGACGTGGTGGTGGGGCGTTCCCGTGGGTCGGGACGTGTGTCGGAGGTGGCGCGGTCAGCGGACCCAACCGGTGAAGCCCTGCCTGCCGCGTGTGCCACGGCTGGCGTGCTCGGAGCGCGGGTCGCCCTCGGGCTGGCGCAGGGCGGCGGCGGCGGCGCGGACCAGCCAGGAGTTGACCGAGCGGCCCTCCGCGGCGGCGGCCTCCTCCACCGCTGCCTTCAGCGGTTCGGGCAGCCGGACGTTGATGCGCGTCGTCGGCCCGTCCTCGGGAATCGGCGGAATCTTTTCCGTCGTCGTGGTCCCACCAGCGGCCGAGTCGGCGAGGGGGTCGCTGGGCGGTGGGGTCACGACGAACTCCGGGTCGCGTCCGCGCAGGCGCACTTCCACCGACCCTGGGGCCAGCTCCCGGGTGATCTCGTCCGAGGCGGCGGAGAGGGTGTCCAGCAGGGTCATGCGGATCGCCGACTCGAGCGGGCCGGTCAGGCGCTCGACCAGCGCACGTGACTCCTCACCGCCGGCGTCGGCGAGTGCCGCCAACTCGCGGCCCAACTGGCCCACGTACGTGGTCAAGTCCATGATGCCATCATGGCACCACTTTGGCTCAGTGCCAAGGTTCTTGGCTCAGATCGAGCTCGCGAGTGCCTTCGCGCGAACCTTCCCGAGGAACACCCGCTGGTCGCAGGACGGCCGCTCGCCGAGGTGAGGCGCGACGGACGACGAGCTCACGTGATCGCTCGCCCGCCGTGAGGACCGACCCACTCGCCGTCCTGGGAGTGCCGGTCGCAGGCACCGGCGTCCATCTCGCCCCCGCGAACCCCCGCGTTCCAGAAGTCGTTCGCGAGCGGCGCGGCGCGGCGCGGATCCTGTCCGTATCCGAGGAGTGGGGGCGCATGTCGAGTGGAGGCGAGGAACGCCTGGCCGAGATGACCGTCGGGGCGGTCCGGCCGCACAACGCGAGCATCGAGATCGTCGACCCCGACCCGCGGTGGGCCCGGCTGTTCCACCAGGAGGCCACCAGGATCCGGGAGGCACTGGGGGACCGGGCGCTGGCGGTCGAGCACGTCGGATCGACCGCCGTCCCCTCGCTCGCCGCGAAGCCGATCATCGACATCGTCCTCGCCGTCGCGGACTCCACCGCGGAGTCCCACTACGTGCCCGACCCGGAAGCGGCCGGGTACGTACTGCGCATCCGAGAACCCGACTGGTTCCAACACCGCCTGCTGAAGGGAACGGCCCCGACGTCAACCTGCACGTCCTCACCGCCGGTTGCTCTGAGATCGACCGCATGACCGCGTTCCGCGACCACCTCCGCGCGAACGCCGACGACAGGCGGAGGTACGAAGCCGTCAAACGTGAGCTCGCGCGACGGACCTGGCGGCACGTCCAGGACTACGCCGACGCCAAGGGGGACATCGTCCAGGAGATCCACCGGGCCATCGACAGGGGAGGGAAGCCGAGCGGGCCAGGGGGCTGACCGCCGCCGCTCGGAGCGCCCGATCCTCGGGCGTGGGGGGCAAGGAATGGCGCGGTAGGCCTGTCCGTCAACCGGGAACCCCCTGCCGTGACCTGGCCGTTCTCGGCCTGCTCGCGTTCACGCCAGGAGGCCCGAGGAGTTCGGCCTCCCACAGGCCCTCGCGGCGCCAGTCCCGCGCCGGCGCTGTCCGCGTGGGACGCGGCCCCGGACCCAGCAGTGCGGAGATCGCTCGACACGAACCGAGCGGCCCACGTCATCACCCGTCCCGCCTGGCCGTCCTTCCGTTCCGGGCGAGGACAGCAGTGCTCCCGCCGGCCGCCCCAAGGCCCGCGTGCGCACGGGTACTCCACGACGCGCCGTGGGGCGACCTGGAACGCTCCCCGCTCAGCCCTCGGCGACGGGTAGGACCGGCTGGCGGAGGATGGTGCGCAGTTTCGCCGGCGCCACCTTCCGGAAGTCACTGAGGTAGATCTCGTGGTGCTTGCCCACCATGCGGAGTTGGTTGTCGGGTACGAACTCGTGGTGCAACCGGTTGAGCACCGCCGTCTCGTCGTCGAAGGACCCGACGTGCAGGGTCTGGACGCACCGGCCCTCGGACAGTGGTTCCAACCGGACTCCGTCGAGGCGAGCCGGCGGCTTCCTCGCCCCGACCTGCCGCACGGCCGTGGTGAACATGTCCTGGTCGATCCAGTCCGGAACCATGATCATCATCGTCCAGTCCCACCGGGACTTGTCCCGTGAGGACGTGAAGGAGTCGAGGTCCTCCGCCCACCACAGGCCTTCCAGCGGCATGACGACGTAGTCCTGCCCGAGGTCCCGCTTGCTCGCCATCTTCAGCTTGTAGGCGACCGGGTAAAGGGCCTCGACCGCCTCCGAGAACGCCGGCGAGGTGTTCGGGTCCCCGTGGCCGTCGACCATCAGGTACCGCAGATCAGGTACGTCGATGATCCGGAACTGGTCCTGCTTCGCCTGGTAGGCGTCGAGGCTCTTCTTGAAGTCGGTCTTGTTCGTCATCGGTCACCCGGACTCGCTCGGCGAGCCACGACCTTTCCGCCTCGAGGAGGCTCAGTGAGTACGAGAAGACCTCCCGCGCCGGGCGCGGGAGGGGGACTGGGGCGCCCTGGGCGGCGCGGATGCCGACGAGGCGCGCCTCCACCTGGGTCAGGCGGCTCCGCAGGGCCCGCGTGTACTCCTCGTCGGAGAGCAGGGGCAGGTTCGCCACTCCGACCAGCAGCGGGTTCGTCGCGGACCGCAGCTCGGTGACCAGGGCGAGCGCGGTATCCCGCGCGGCCTGGTGGCCCTCACTGGTGGCGTGGAAGACCCGTCGGGACTTCGCGGCCGCGGGGGCGTCCGGCACGTGGACGAGCCCGCGTCTCTCCAGCCTGGTGAGCAGGTAGTAGATCGAGGAGAAGCCGATGTCGGTCCACTGGCGGATGCCGCGCTGCTCGATGACCCGTTCCAGGTCGTAGCCGTGCTGGGGCCGTTCGATGACCAGGCCCAGCACCGTCAGTTCCGCCGGCGTCAGCTCCATGAGCATATTCTAGTACTAGAATTACCAGCCTTGGGAGCCCCCTCCTGCGTGCCTGGCGGCCCAGTTCGTCGAGGCGGTGGGGCGGTGGGGGCACCGACTGGCCCTCCCCCCGCTGTGTGGCCTGATGGGGCGGCGGTAGGCGGGGGTCGTCCAAGGCTGAGGACTCCTCGCTGTGGACACGTCCGTGTGCGGGTAGTCGCGGGTTGTCCTGTCTGACGCCTCGGGTCAGCCCCCATGTCAGGAGGTCAGCTCATACTCTGTTGTCGTCGTCGGAGGCGTCGGTGAGTCGGGGTCGATCGCGCGGAAGACGATGGTGGCCGAGTGGGAAACTCACTCGATGACTTGTGTGGCCAAGAGCCATCGAGCTGTCTGCGGCCTGGTCACATCGATGGACCCGTGTAGGTGATTGGGCTGGCAGACCGTCGGAGACGTGCGTGGAGAAGATCGACCGACCACGGAGGATAAGGTGTCGAAGAACTGGGCGGAGGTCGCGTACGCGGTGAATTCCCGAGCGCGGGAGCTGTCCTTGAAACAGAAGGAGATATCGGACAGGTCTGGTGTGTCGCTGGCGATAGTGCGAGAAATTCAGCAAGCTCGTATTGAGCGGCAACGCAATCCGCGGACTTTGGAGGCCCTCTCGCTGGCACTGGAGTGGCATCCCCGTCACCTGACGGCTGTTCTGAACGGAGAGACGCCGCCTAACATCCCGGCCACCAAGGTGGCCCAGGATCCGGTGATCCCACTGCTGAACACCGTCATCCGGGAACTGAGGGGATTGCGGGCGCAAATCGGACTGCTGAGCAGCCGGCTCATCGATCTCGAGGGGTCGCGGTCGCCGACCAGGGAGAACAACAAGGAACGAATGGTCGACTGACTCTTCCCTCGCAGCTGTGGGGATCGGTCAACGCGGTACTCGCACCAGTGTCCAAGCGCGGCTCGCTGAGGTGGCGGCGAGGACGGGTTCAGCCGGGTGGCGGGTCGGAGCTGTCGCCCGCGCGGAACAGCTGAAGGCGGCAGGGACCTCGGCCGGGCCCACGAGTTGATCCCGGCTTCGATCGGGGTGCCAGGGCGATCGGCACCAGTTCGAGTTCAGCGGCACCGTCGTCTCCTCGGCCCCAACGTCCGATCAGGACGGAGCCCGTACGGACTTTCAGGATCTTCACGTCCAGGTCGACTCGGGACGTTCGAGGTCCGCCGTCCGCAACCACTCATCCAGGACCTCACTGAACGGCACGGCGGAGGTCACGGAGTTCTGCTGGTCCACCTGGTCCGTGAGGCGGGTCAGTGCCTTCTCCGCTCGCTTCCAGGTGGCTCGGTCGATGCCACTGATCGTTTCTCAGGGGTAGGCGGAGCGTCACGAGGCTGTTTCCGCGTTGAGGACGACCGGTAGTGCGGTGGAACCATTGCTCGAGGCGGTCCCGGGCTCGTGCTTCGCCGCGTCCACGACTCGTGGCCCCGGGTAGATCTCGCACCCAGAAGTCGCGCCCCCGGTCGACTCCGACGAGGCTGGTCGGATCGTTCTCCCTGGTCACGGGTGGTGGGGCAGGTGGGGCTCGAACCCACGGCCAAGGGATTATGAGTCCCCTGCTCTGACCAACTGAGCTACTGCCCCCAGTCTCCCGTGATCGCTCCTCGGCCGCCGGGACGGGCGGGAGCGAACGCGGCCCGATCCTAGCGGAGCGCGTACGGGCATTCACAAGCCCGCCGACCATGGTGATCCCGGCTCGGCGGTCCACAGTGGGACGTCCACCCGCTGGCCGGCCAGGGCTTCACCTGCTGCTCAGCCACGCACACGTGCGGAAGGCCGGTGCCCAGCGGCACCGGCCTTCCTCGGTGAGCGACTCGAAGCGGCCTGTTCGGGCCTGGCTGCCGGATCTACCCGGCTGCTGCTCAGTCGTCGTAGTCGTCGTCGTCCCGGTCCTCCTCGTAGCCGATGATGTCGCCGCTGGCGGCGTCGATGTCGATGTCGTACTCCATCCGGTCCTTGCGGAGTTCGATCTCCCACTCCCACCGGCCGTCGTCCTCGTCGAGTTCGACCTCGGTCACCCGGGCGCCGGGGACGCGTTCCAGGGCGATCCGCTCGGCCTCCTCGCGGCTGATCTTCGGTCCGCCCTCCCGTGCCTCGGCGCTGGTGGCCTCCACGGTCTCCACGGACCTCGGGTCCCAGTCGTCCCGGTCGTCGTGGCGGTCGTCCCGGTCATCGCGGTCGTCCCAGTCGTCGTCCCGCTCGACGTTGTTCACGGCGGCGTTGCCGGGGTTCTCCCAGTGCTGCGCGCTCGCCGCCGGCACGGTCTCGTTGTTCCCGCCGTCGTTGAGCGCCATGGCCGTGCCACCGATGGCGAGCAGGCCCACAGCTCCGACAACCGCGGCGACCATCTTCGGGTTCTTCATGGTGGTTCCCTTCCTTCTCCTGGTGGGTCCCGAGTCGCTGTCCGGCTCTCCCGGCCTGGTCTCGGGGGTGTTCCCCTCGGTGTGGGACCAAGATTGCCGTTCCCGGTGATAGGGCCGCGCTGTCTGACTCCTAAGGGGAGGTAAAGATCGGCGGAGGCGGTCGTGCGACCGGTGCGTGAACCACGCTCCAGTGCTGTGACCTGCTGGTTTGCCTGGTCCGCCCGGTGTGGTGGCGACATTGGCTCGCGGGCTCGTGGTGTCCTCGCGGGCTTGGCGGAACAGGACGCGGCCTTCGGGGTGCACGGCCCGAGGAGGAGCGGGGCGTGCGTCGCGGGAGCCCGCGAAGCCGATGGGCTCGCTCGGCTTCCGAGGCCGTGCTCGTTAGTCCGGCGGTCCCGGCCCGGCGGCTCGGCGGCCCGGCGGCTCGCGTCGCCTGTGGTGCCGCGTCGGACCGGATGTCGGGGTGGCGCGGGCGTTCGAGGGCGAATGGCGGCGGCGCGGAGGAGAAGCGCGCTGCGGGTGATGGCGCTGGGTGTTCGTCCGATCGCACCACGTGGGCGGTAGTCTGCGCGTTCATGCTGATCTGGATCAACGGGCCGTTCGGCGTCGGGAAGACGCAGGTGGCCCACGAACTGGAGCACCGCCTGCCCGGGAGTTTCGTCTGCGATCCCGAGCAGCTCGGTTTCGCGTTGCGGCGAATGACTCCTCCCACCCGGCGGGGTGACTTCCAGGACCTGCCGCTGTGGCGGCGTGGTGTCCGGGAGTTCCTCTCCGGCCTGGTCGAGGACCACGACGGGCACGTGATCGTGCCCATGACGCTGATCAACCCGGACTACCACGACGAGATCGTCGGCGGGCTCCGGCGGAACCACCCGAACCTGCGGCACGTCACGCTGCTCACCTCGGAGCAGTCGCTGCTGCGCCGCATCCGGTATCGGGGTGAGGGGAGGGCGAGTTTCGCGGCGGGGCAGGCCCGGCGCTGCCTGGACGTGCTGAGCACCCCCCAGTTCGACGTCCACGTCGACACCGAGCACCAGACGATCGCCGAGGTGGCCGAGGACATCGCGGAGCACTGCGGTCTGCGGTTGTCCGACAGCGCCGAGCACCCGGTGCGGCGGGCCGTGCGCAGGGTGGGGGTCCAGCTGCGGCACGTGCGTTTCGACTAGGCGTGGCCCGCCGTCCTCAACCCCCGCCGTCCCCGACGTGGGCCGGTCCTGCCGGTTGGCTGTCCGGGGCGGCGTCGGCGGGGTGCGGGTGGGGCGGGGTCAGTCGGGGTCGGGTGGGCCGAGCCGGACGGTGATCTGGGCTCCACCCCAGCCGGAGGCGCCCAGGGACATCCCGCCGCCGGAGGCCTCCGCGGTCCTGCGGGCGATGTCGAGGCCCAGCCCGGTCGACCCGCCTTTGCTGTTGCCCCGGTCCAGCACGTGCCGCCCGGTGTTGACGCCGCCGAACCCGGTGCCGGCGTCGGCGACGACGAGGACGGCTCCGCCTTCAGGCGCGGGGCGGAGCCGGACCGCGAAGGAGGTGCCCTCCTCGGTGTGCGCGAAGACGTTGCCGAGCAGGGCGTCGACGGCGGCGACCAGGTCGCCGGGGGAGACGCGGACGAGCAGTGGCCCCGGGGCGAGGTCGAGTTCGACGTGGCGTTCGGTGTCCTCGGCGAGCACCGACCAGAAGCGCACCCGCTCGGACACGACCTGTGCGGCGTCGCAGGCCACTCGGGCCGCGGTCTGCCCGTCGCCGCCGCTGCGCCCCCTGGCGTCCTGGATGACCTCGCTGACGGCGCGTTCCAGTTCCTCGACCAGCCCCTCCACCCGGCGGGCCTCCTCCGGCGACCGCAGGCCCTCCGCCTCCAGTTTGAGGGCGGTCAGCGGGGTGCGGAGCCGGTGCGAGATGTCGGCGACCGTTTCCCGTTCCTGTTGGAGCAGGGTTTCGATCTGACCCGCCAGGTGGTTGAGGGCCAGTCCGACGTCCCGCAGTTCCTTGGGGCCGGCCGGGTCAGCCCTGGCTTGGAGCTCTCCCCGGGCCAGCCGGTGGGAGACGGCGGCCAGCTGGGTGGTGGGTCGCACCAGGGAGGTGGCCAGCCGGTCCGCGACGAGCGCGCTGACCGCGAGCAGCACCACGGCCAGCAGGACGAGGATCAGCACGGCCCGGTCCACGCCCCGGTGCAGGACCTCGGCGGGCACGTGGGCGCGCACCGCCGCCTGCTCCCCGGTGGAGTCCTGGGCGTTGACCAGCAGCTCCATCCCACCGTCGACGTCAGCGGTGAAGGTGTGGCCGCGGAGGGCGAGGTCCACCGACTCGGTGCGCTCGGCCGGCTCGCCGACCGTGGTCCCGTCGGGGAGGAAGATCGTCAACTGGTGGTCGTCGGACAGGTTGACCCGCTCGACGGCGAGGCGGATGACCTCGGGGTCGGCGGTGGCCAGCAGGGAGCTGAAGGACTGCGCGTCGACGTTGGCCGCGTGCAGCGCGCGGTCCTCGGCGACGGTGCGGACCAACAGGGCCAGCGGCACGAGGAACGCGACCAGGATGAGGGAGGTGGTGGCGGCGACGAGCAGGGCAAGGCGTCCTCGCATGATCACGCCCCGCCCGGTGCGGCCAGTTTGACGCCGACGCCTCGGATGGTGTGCAGGTATCGGGCCTGTTGGGCGGTCTCGCCCAGTTTGCGGCGGAGCCAGGACAGGTGGACGTCGACGGTCTTGTCCGCCCCGCCGTAGGGCACCTGCCACACCTCGATGAGCAGTTCCCGTTTGCTGACCACGGCGCCGGCACGGGCGGCCAGGTAGTGCAGCAGGTCGAACTCGCGGGGGGTGAGGTCGAGTGGCCGCCCGTCGAGGCTGGCTTCCCTGGAGCGGGCGTCCACCCGCAAGCCGCCCACGGTCAGCGCCTGGGCGGGGGCTTCCTCCCCGCCTCGGCGGAGCACGGCGCGGATGCGGGCGTCGAGCTGGCCGGCGCTGAAGGGCTTGGTGACGTAGTCGTCGGCTCCGGCGTCGAGGACCGAGATGATCTCGGTCTCCTCGTCGCGGGCCGTGGCGACGATGACGGGGACGGTGCTCACCGCCCGCAGCATCCGCAGCAGTTCCCGGCCGTCCATGTCGGGGAGCCCGAGGTCGAGCACGACCAGGTCGGGTCCTTCGGACACGGCCAGCCGCAGGCCGTCCATCGCGGTGTGCGCGGAGGCGACGGCGTGGCCTCGTTCCCCGAGTGCCCTGGTCAGTGCGGTACGGATCGTCGGGTCGTCCTCGACGAGCAGAAGGTGCGCCACCCCCGCACGCTATCGGAGGGCCGAGGCGGCCGGTACGCCTCTCACCGAGGGCTAGGATCGTCTTATCCCGGCGTTAACCCGGCCCGCGCGAGAGTGTGATGGTGAGAAAAGGCCTTTCGAATCGGACCAGGTTCGCCCTGGGGGCCGCTGGCTGGGCCGCCGGCGCCACCGCCGCGACGGCGGTGGGCATCGCCGCGGTCGGCGCGATCGGCGCCGGGATCGTCGACGACGCTCCCCGCGTGTTGGACCAGCAGGCGATCAGCTCCCGGTTGACCTCGCAGACGGCGAACCAGCCCGCGCCCTCCACCGCGCCGGCCGTGCCCAGCACCTCGGCGGAATCGGGGCCGGGGGAGGATTCCGAGCCCGTGGACACCGGGCCGCCTCCACAGCGGAAGGTGATCGGGACCCCCGGCGGTTCGCTGGCGGTGGAGTGCGTCGGTGACCAGGCCCGGTTGGTCAGTTGGACCCCGGACCAGGGTTTCCACGTGGACGCCGACGACGTGGAGCGAGGTCCGGCCAGGGAGGTGTCCCTGGAGTTCGAGTCGGAGGACGTCGACATCGAGGTGGACGTGGTGTGCCAGGGCGGGGTACCGGCCGCCTACTTCGAGGAGGACTGACCCTGACCCGGGGTCCTGGCTGTCCGCGCCCGGCCCCCGGGTGTCCGGGTGTCGTGACCTGACGGAAGTCCTGCCGTCCCGGTCTCCCGTCCCCGGGTCGTGGGCCGCGCGGCGCCTCAGCGCTGGCGGCGGCCGGACAGGCGCTGGAGGGTGACGATGACCCCGGCGAGGAACAGCCGTAGGACCCGGCAGTAGGTGACGACGATGAGCAGGCCCAGGCCCACGAACATCAGCGCCGGGTCCAGCGCCGGGTAGGCGAGGGACGCCAGCACCCAGAGCGGTCCGGTCAGCGCCCCGCACAGCAGGGTGACGGCCACCAGCACGTGGCCCAGGTAGGAGCGCCGGTCGGCTCCGGCCCGGGCGGCCAGGTGGGCCCGGACCACGCGGGGGTGGCGAGCGCGGACCACGGCCAGCAGCGGCACCACCGACAGCGCGACGCCCAGCGGCGGGTACCACCATGCTTCGGACTGTTCGCCCAGCGCGGTCAGCAACACCAGCGGGGGGAGCGCGAGCAGCGTCGTCAGCCACGACTGGCGCCACAACCGGACGGGTTGGGCGTCGTAGATCCGTTCGTCGCGTTGCCGGCGGATGGCCAGGACCGCCACGGCGGTCGATCCGAGGGCGATCGCCAGGATGACCCGGAGCAGGGGGGTGACGTCCCCGCCCTGGATCAGCGAGCCGATCCACCACCCCGTGAGCAGCAGCGTGTTCAGGCAGGTCACTCCGACGAGACCGGCCAGCACCCGGCGGGTGCGCAGCAGGATGCGCAGGTATCCGCCGAGGCCCCGCTGGTAGCGCTGGTGCTCGCTCCACAGGTGCAGGCCGAGCAGGGCTGGTAGCGGGGTGGCGCCCAACGCCACCCACCGGCCGGCGTGGTCGGGGAGCAGCAGCGCGAGGACGAGCAGCAGGAGGGTCGCGGCGGCGGTCACCATCGGCGCCAGCCGGGCGGTGAGCCAGCCCAGCCGCGCCAGTTCGGCCTCCGTGGCCCGCTGCCCCGGCGCCACGGTCAGCAGCGCCCGGAAGGTGGCCATCGCCTGGCCGACCCGCGCCCGGTCGGACTGCACCTGGCCGAGCAGGAACAGGGCCTGGTCGTTGTGCGGGTCGATCGCCAGCGCCGCCCGCAGCGCCTCCTCGGCCTGGTCACGTCGGCGGTTGAGGAGGGCGAGCCGGGCGAGCAGCAGGTGCGGTCCGGCCTCGGTGGGGCCGAGCCGGACGCACTCCTCGGCGGCGGCCACGGCCTCGGGGAGCCGTTTCCGCTGCAGGGCCAGCACCTCGGCGAGCCGCGAGTGGGTCTGCCAGACGTGGGGGTTGTGGCGGACGGCCTCCCGGGCGGCGACCTCGGCGTCGGCGAGGCGGCCGAGGCCGACGAGGGCCCCGCTGCGGAGCCGGTGCCCCCAGTCGTCCTCGGGGTCGCCGCGGACGGCGTTGTCCGCGGCGACGAGGGCGCGCTGGAACTCGCCGTTGCCGACCAGCGCCTTCGCCAACTGCCCCCAGAGGACACCGTCGGAGGGCCATGCGGCGAGCCCGGCCTCCAGCACGGTGATCGCCTCGGAGGTGCGGCCCAGGTCCAGCAGCGCCTCGGAGTGGGTGAACAGCGTGGTGGGGTCGGCGGCCGTCATGCCATCTTTCTCTGCTTGAGGTAGGCCAGCAGGTCGTCGTACTCGCCGTTGGCGTTGGCGAACAGCGCGACGTTGCGGGCCGACTCCAGCCAGGGGCCGATGGACGGCTTGACCTGGCGCAGCGCCACCTTCATGTCCTTCATCGTGATGGGCCGCGCCCGGCCGAGGCGCATCGAGTCGGCCAGGGCGAGTTCGGCGGCGGACTCGACCAGGTGGCCGAGGTCGGCGCCGGAGAAGTCCTCGGTGCGCTTGACCAGCAGGTCGAGGTCGAGGCCGTCGACGGGACGGTCCCGCAGCTTGCCCTGGAGGATCGCGGCCCTGGCCGGGCCGTCCGGCGGCAGCACGAGGACGGTGCGGTCCAACCGGCCGGGGCGGCGCAACGCGGGGTCCACGTCCCACGGGTGGTTGGTCGCGGCGAGGATGAACACGCCCGTGTTGTCCTCGGTCGCGGAGTCCATCTCGGTGAGGATCTGGTTGACGGCTGATCGCAGTCCGCTCCAGCCGGAACCGATGCCGGACCGGCGGTGGCCGATGGCGTCGACCTCGTCGAAGAACAGCAGGCAGGGGCTGTTGCGGCGGGCCGCCCTGAAGATCTGTTCGATGTTGCGTTCGGTCTCGCCGAGGCGGGATCCGAGGATGTCGGCGAGGCTGACGGTGCTGAAGCTGGCGCCGAGTTCACCGGCGACCGCCCGGGCGATGAAGGTCTTGCCGCAGCCGGGGGGCCCGTAGAGCATCAGGCCGCCGCGCAGGCTCTTGCCGAAGGCCCTGGCCAGTTCGGGGTTGCGCATCGGCCCGAGGAAGGCCATGTCCAAGCGTGCCTTGACCTGCTCCAGGCCTCCGACGTCGGCCAGGGTGATCTGGCTGGTCTCCAGGTCGAGCGCCGGTTCCGGGGGTTCCTCGTCGTCGCCGACGACGTGGAGGCGGGGCGGGCTGGTGGGTGCGGGCCGTTCGGTCGCCGAGTCGAACCTGGTCGTCGTGGGGCGCAGGGGTACGACGGGCCGCTCGCCGGACGGCTCGGCTCCGCCGGGGCCGCCCCGCGTGGCGTCCTGACCGCTGGCCGGCGAGGTGGGGGTCGCCCCGGGCGGGGGAGGGGGCGCGGTCGGTGGCGGGGCGACGGCTGGTGTCGCGTCGGGCGGTGGCGTCACGGGCGGGGCGGCCGGCGGGGTGGCCGGGGGCGGCGGTGTCGGGGCGGCCGCGGCGCCGGTGAGCGCGGCGGACGCTCGTCCCAACAGGCTGAGCGCCTGCGCGTTGCCGGGATCGGTCTGCAGCACCACGGTGCAGTGGCTGAGCGCGCCCGTGGCGTCGTTCCTGTCCAGCAGGATCTCGGCCACGTGCAGCCGCAGCGGGACGTCCTGGGGGGCGGCGGAGACCGCGGCGAGAAGACTCGTCAACAGCGGGTCATCGGACACTCGCGAGATCGTACGCCGAACGGGTGTGATGGCTGTGGTGTGTTGACGAATACTCACCCTTCGTCATGGGATCAGGTGTGGATGGCTCGATGTGGGCACGCGCGCGACCAGCCGGTCTCCTGGCCGGCGCTCGGGGCCCGAGGACGTCAGGCTTCCACGGCTCCGGCCGCTGAACCCGCACGGGGTCGTGCCGCCGTCCGGCCTGCCGCCGCCCAACCCCAGCACCGTTCCGCCGACACCAGGACGGTCGAGATGCGACACCGGGGACCGTCAGCCCGCCCCGAGCGCGGCCGCCGGTCGCACCTCGGGCCACCCGACTTCCCCGGCCTCCACCTCCCGGTCCAGACCCCGGACGTCCTCCTCGGACAGCACCCCCAGCCGGCGCAGGGCGGAGACCAGCATCCGCGCGACGACCACCGCCCCCGACCCGGTGAAGTGCGTGTCGTCACGGACGCCCTCCGGGTGGTTCGGGCTCTCGCCGGGCGCCAACCAGAGGAACACCTCCCGCGCGGTGCGCTCGGGGCCCAGCCGGTCCCAGCGGGCCCGGCTGATCCGGGCCAGGTCCACCGCGCTGGCCCCCGTGGCGGCCGCGACCTCCATCATCGCCGCCGGGTAGGGCCCGTGCGAGGTCCCGGCCCGGCCCCGCTCGTCGAACACCCGCCGCTCCACGGAGGTCACCAGCACGGGCCGGGCTCCCCGCCGCTGGGCGCCGTCGACCAACAGGCGCAGGTTGTGCCGGTAATCGGTGTCCGCCGGGGCGTACCGCGCCGGGTCGAACGCCTTGTGGTCGTTGTGACCGAAGGAGACCAGCAGCAGGTCCGAGGGGCGGAGCAGGTCCAGGGCTGCCGCGCCGCGTCCACTGTCGAGGAAGCTCTTGGTGCTGGCCCCGGGCCAGGCGGTGTTGCGCACCGTCAGGTGCGGTCGGAGGAAGGAGGGCAGGGCCTGCCCCCAACCCGCCTGCGGGGCCTCGTCGGCGGCGTAGGTGGCGGCCGTCGAGTCCCCGACGACGACGAGGGACCGTGGCTGTCCGGTCATGCGACCTCCCGAGGACACGGTGGCGGCGAGGGGTGCCGATCATCCTCTTTGTACTGACACCCCCTGACCGCCGGCGCCGGTTCGTGGGACTCGTGGCCCGTGACGGCCACCCGCCGGACCGCGCGCACCGCCGGCCCTGCCCGCCGCTGGGCCCCTTCGTGTCCCGCCCTCGGGGACGGCGGTCTCAGTCGGCCAGCAGCGGCCACACCGCGCCGCTGAGCCGGGAGGCGCGGCCGCACAGCTCGTCGAACCCGGACCCGCCGTAGACGCCCAGGGTCAGGGCCTCGCGGTGCGGGCCGGGGACGGTGGCGTGCGCGGGGTGGAACTCGCCGCCCTCCGCGCCGAGGACACATCCTCGGTAGCCGGGGCGGATCGTGACCCGCTGCTCCCGGGTGGGGCGCCCGTGCAGGGTCCTGGTGGCTCCTCGCAGGGCGTGGTTGCTGGTCAGGGACAGGGCGACGGCGGGTTCGCCGGCGGTGAGGTCGTCGGCTCCCCACACGCAGCCCCGGCCCATCGGGTCGACGTCGTGCCACTCACCCGAGGTGCGGGCGACGGCGCGGACCCGGTCGACCGGCAGCAGGCCGCACATCCGGCGGGCGATCAGGCTGTCCGACCCCACCGGCAGGTGTCGTGCCGTGCCGTCGGCCACCCGGTCGACCGCGGCGTTGAGCAGGACGTGGGTGAGGCGGCAGGTGTCGTCGCGGTCGGAGGACACGGGAACACCGTCCGAGGGCAGGGTCGTCACCCGGACGACGAGCCCGTCGGGGAACACCCCCTCCCGCAGGCACATGCCGGTCGCCGCGCTCCAGTACTCGACCACCGAGGCCGAGCCGCGGGCCCCGACCGCGAGCAGTGCCGCACCGGTCGGGTCGGCGTCGTGGTCGACCTGGACCTGGGCGGTCACCTCCTCGTCCGCTGGCAGGGTCACCGTCAGCAGGCAGTGCGTCAGCCGGGGTTCGACGGTCACCAGCTCGGGCTGCTGGAAGTCGAGGTCCTCGACGGCGACCAGACCGCACGGGTCCAGGGTGGACAAGCTGCCCAGCCCCCGCGTGGTGGCGTCCCGGGGCACGGGGACCTCGTCGGCGTGGGGGCCGGCGTCGTCCTCGGTGCGGGTGGTGGAGGAGTCGGAGGAGGTGGTGGGCGCGGCGGAGGGAGCCGGCGACTCCTCGGGATCCGTCAGGGGTTCGGCGGAGGGAGTGGTCGCCGGAGGTGTCGCGGACGGGGTCGGAGCGGCCTCGCCGACACCCGCGTCCGAAGCCGGGGGGCCGGCGGTGGAACATCCCGTGAGGACGACCGCGACCACCGCCAGGCCCGCCGCCGCGCGCCGGTGCCGGTCGAGGAGCGTGAACCAGCGGGACATCGGTTTTCCTGTGTCCGGTCGGGGCACCGGCCTGGTCGGCGGGGCACGCGAAGACGGTACGACACCATTCGAGCCAGTGGGCGGGTGTCGGGGTACCGCCGCCCGCCCGCTCGGACGTCAGCCGTTCGGCGGCTGCCGCTGCGGCGGCCGGCGGTGTCTACTGGACTGGGGTGGTGCGCGTGCACCCGGATCCCGGGGTGCCGTGCGCCGGCCGCCGGGCATCCCGTCGTGGCCCGAGCGCGCCAAGAACGGCCCGGAGCGTGTCCGAAGCGGACCCGGCGGTTCCCCGTCCCCGTCCCCGGAGTGCGTGTCTGTGAGCACTTCTTCGGGCTCCACCGCGCGGAACTGAAGTGGCCCCAGGCGTAAGAATTTGCTCCAGCTCCACCCTGCGCTCATGGCGTCTCATCGATCTTGGACGTCGGGATAGGGTCCGGTGGGAGGTGCGGGGGAATGAGTTTCCGGCTGGCGGCGTACGCCGTGTGCATCGAGGGCGGGCGGGTGCTGCTCGCCCGTCACGTGCCGCCGAAGGGCGAGAGCAACTGGACCCTTCCGGGTGGCAGGGTTGAGCACGCGGAGGATCCGTTCGACGCGGTGATCCGGGAGGTCGCAGAGGAGACCGGCTGCGATGCGGTGGTCGAACGGCTGCTGGGCGTGGACTCCCGGGTGATCCCCGCGGCCGAACGTGCCATCCCCGGTGGACCGGAGCATCACAACGTCGGCGTCTTTTACCAGGTCCGTATCACCGGCGGCGAGCTGCGGCCGGAGCCGAACGGCGAAATCGCTGAGTCGGTCTGGACTCCGATCCCCGATGTCACTCGCCTGCGCCGGTCATCGCTGGTCGATGTCGGCCTCGCCCTGGCTCAGACGCTTCCGGCGACTGGCCACGTCGCTGCCGTCCCGGTCGGCGGCCTGATCCAGCACTGAGGCGCGATCAACATCCGAACTGGCTGCTCCGCGGGCGGTGCCATCGCCAGTGGATCGGCAGGCAGGTCCGCGACGTGCCCTCTTCGGACTGAATGCACTGGTCCGTCCACCCGACCGCTGCCGAGGAGGCTCTCCCCCCCCCACCGCCGAGCGGTCTACCGTGGCTCCGATGCGCCGTGGCCAGACAGGAGGGTTCGACGAGGTGACCGCGCTGATCGCCACCCGTGGCCTCCCCGGGTCGGGAAAGACCACCTGGGCGAAGCGGTACGTCGCGAAGTCCGGTGATCGAGCCGTGCGAGTCAACCGGGACGACCTGCGCGTGATGCTGCACGGCGCCGCGTCGCACCGGGGTGCGACCGAGCGGCAGGTGACCGCCGCGCAGCACGCGCTGATCCGCGCCCAGCTCGACCTCGGGGTGACCGTCGTCGTCGACGACACCAACCTCCGCGCCCGCTACCTGCGGGAACTGCGGGACCTCGCCCGGCGGTCGGGCGCCGACTTCGAGGTGCGGGACTTCACCTCGGTGCCCTTGGAGGACTGCGTGGCGCGGGACGCCGCCCGGGAGGAACCGGTCGGGGAAGGGGTGATCCGCGATCTGTGGCGGCGCTACCTCGCCGGCCGCGAGCTGCCGTTGCCGGTGCCCCCGGCGTCCGAACCGGAGCGCGGGCAGGAGACGACCGGCAGGCCCTACCACCCCCGCCGCGACCTGCCCGCCGCCGTGATGTGCGACCTCGACGGCACGGTGGCCCTGGTGGGCGACCGTTCCCCCTACGACGAGTCACGGGTGGAGTCCGACCAGCCCAACCCGGCCGTCATCGCCGCCCTGCGGGGCATGCACGCCACCGGGCACCGCGTCCTGTTCTGCTCCGGGCGGACCAGCGGGAGCCGGGGGGCCACCGAACGGTGGCTGGCCCGGCACGTGGACGTGCCCCACGACCTGCTGCTGATGCGGGAACCCGGTGACCGGCGGAAGGACGCCGTGGTGAAGCTGGAGATGTTCGACCGGGAGATCAGGGACCACTACCGGGTCGTCTTCGTGCTCGACGACCGCGACCAGGTGGTGCGGCTGTGGCGCGGCCTCGGCCTGACCGTCATGCAGGTGGCTGAGGGCGACTTCTGAGGGGCATCCGCCGGCCCCGCCCCCATCTCGGCGGTCACCCGGTGCGCAGCGTGGCCTCGGCCAGCGCGCGCCGTGGGTCCTGGGCGGGCAGCACCTCCACGAGGCGTTCCAGCACGGTCGAGTCGGGCACGGCGCACCGTCGGTGGAACCGCAGCAGCACCGCCGGGTCGCCGTCCCGCAGCACCCCCGCCCGCACCGAGGCGTGCAGCACCTCCCGCTCCGCCCGCACCAGGGGTGCCTCCGAGGCGACCAGCAGTTCACCGGTGTAGGCGGCGACGGCGTCGCCGGTCCGGCCGTCGTCGAGCGCGGACCGCACCGCCTCGACGTCCGAGCGGACCGCCGGGGACAACCGGTAGGGACGGGCGGTGAGCACCTGCGGGGTCAGCCGCCGTCGAAGCCGGTGCAGTTCGGCCCGGACCGTCACCGGGCTGCCGTGCTCGCCATGCACGTGCAGCGCCAGTTCGCTGGCGGTCAGGCCGCCCCGGTGCAGGATGAGGGCGAGCAGCAGCTCGCAGTGCCGGACCGAGAGCCGGACCTCCCGGCCGTCGACCACCGCCGAGGGTGTCGTGCCGAGCAGCCGCAGCAGGGAGACCCCGCGCGGTGGGGAGGCGGACCCGCCAGGGCCGGGGGGACCCGGCGGCAGCGGGCTGGTGGCCGGCACCGCGGGTTCCTCCTCCGCCCCCCCGCCGACGGCCAGGCTCCGGTCGCGGCCGGCGGGACGGGCCGGCCGTGCGCCCCGGGCCGGCCTCGCGGAGCGACCGCGCTGGTGGGGGCGCGTGCTCAGCCGGAGCAGGTGGCAGCCGTCGTCCAGCGGTTCCCACGACGCCGCCCCCGGCCCGAGGCCCGGTACGGTGCCGTCGTCGATCCGCCAGCCACACCGCCGCCCGGCGCCGTCCACCACCGGGACCACCCTGGCCGGTACCCAGCCCGGCAGCCCGTCACCCACCACCCGGCCGGTCGGGGTGACCACCGCCCGCAACTCGCCGGGGCGGCGGCGCAACACCGAACCGTGGCGGTGCCGGAGCCAGGAGTCCCGCTCGCGCATCCGCTCCGCCAGCCGTGCCTGGGCCAGTTCCACGGCGGCCCTGACGAGCGCGGCCGTCGCCGGGTGCGCGGAGGACAGCGGCCCCGTGACATCGACGCTCCCGACGATCGCGCCGCTGTCCGGGTCGCGGACCGGGCTCGCCGCGCAGGTCCACGGGTGGTAGGTGCGCACCAGGTGTTCGGCGGAGTGGATGCGCACCGCGCGCCGGACGGCCAGCGCGGTGCCCATCGCGTTGGTGCCCATCGCGTCCTCGCTCCAGCAGGTGCCCTCCCGCAGTCCGACCCGGTCCGCGCGGTGGCACAGGTCCCGATGCCCCTCCCGCCAGAGGATGTGGCCCTCCGCGTCGGTGACGATCATCAGGTGCACGGCCTCGTCGGCGATCCCGACCAGCAGCTCCCGCAGTTCCGGGAGCACCGCGGCCAGCGGGTGGGCGGATCGGCGCGCGGCCAGCTCAGCCCGGTCGAACCCGATCTCGGGAACAGGGGAGTCGGGGCGCACCTCGGCGGCCAGCGACCGCTGCCAGGACTCCCAGACCAGCGGGCGTGGCCGGCGTGCGAGGTCCCCGCCCAACACGGCCTCATGGGTGGCGCGCAGCTGGTGCTCGGACCGTTCCTCGGCGGGGGCGGCGACCGGCCGCCACGGCGCGGACCGTGGGAACTCCGCTGCCATCTGACCTCCGGGGGCGACGTGCTCGGGGGAGGAGACGCGCGACCCGCACCGCGCCAACCCCGGCGCGCCCGCACCGGAATCCTCGGTCCCCTGGGCCGCGCACCACAATCGGCTTCACCTGTTCGGGGGATGTGGTCGGCGCGCGGGGCGCGGGCCCCAGCTCACCGCGAGCCCACCGCGCGCCACCCCTGCACCGCGCGGGCCCGGCCCGTCGAGCGCGCTGACCAGGCAGGACGGCGCACCCACGCCCGGCCTGGACGAACCCGGCCGTCCACCTCGGCGAACCGACCAGCCCCTGTCGCCGGGGCCCGCCGCCGAGCCGGCGCAACGTCGACGCAACCCCGCCCGGCCTACGGTGCACGCCCGAACCCGGCCGGCGCCCACCGCCGCACCACGGGCGCTCCCCGAGGTGCCTCGCCCGGCGCCGCGCCCCGGGAGTCGTGGGACACCACCGCACCAACGGAGGTAGGTCATGACCCAGTACGCGGCACCGGGAAGCCCCGGCGCCATCGTCGAGTACCGCTCCCGTTACGACCACTTCATCGGGGGCGAGTACGTCCCGCCCGCCGGCGGCGAGTACTTCGAGAACCCCACGCCGGTCACCGGCCAGGTGTTCACCGAGATCGCCAGGGGCACCGCGGCTGACGTCGAACGTGCCCTCGACGCCGCGTGGGCCGCCGCGCCCGCCTGGGGGAGGACCTCCGTGGCGGAACGCTCCGGGGTCCTGCTGGCGATCGCCGACCGGATCGAGCGGAACCTGGAACGGCTGGCCGTCGCCGAGAGCTGGGAGAACGGCAAACCCGTCCGGGAGACCCTCGCCGCGGACCTCCCGTTGGCCGTCGACCACTTCCGCTACTTCGCCGGCGCGCTGCGCGCCCAGGAGGGCGGTATCTCCCAGCTCGACGAGGACACCGTCGCCTACCACTTCCACGAACCGCTCGGCGTCGTCGGTCAGATCATCCCGTGGAACTTCCCCCTGTTGATGGCCACCTGGAAGGTGGCGCCCGCGCTGGCGGCGGGCAACGCGGTGGTGCTCAAACCCGCCGAGCAGACCCCGGCCTCGATCCACCTGCTCGTGGAACTCATCGCGGACCTGGTGCCACCCGGGGTGCTCAACGTGGTCAACGGGTTCGGGGTGGAGGCGGGCAAGCCGTTGGCCTCCAACAGCCGCATCCGCAAGATCGCCTTCACCGGGGAGACCACCACCGGCCGGCTCATCCTCCAGTACGCGAGCGAGAACATCATCCCCGCCACCGTGGAACTGGGAGGGAAGAGCCCGAACATCTTCTTCGCCGACGTCGCGGCGGCCAGGGACTCCTACTACGACAAGGCGTTGGAGGGCTTCACCATGTTCGCCCTCAACCAGGGCGAGGTGTGCACGTGCCCGTCACGTGCCCTGGTCCAGGAGGACATCTACGAGGAGTTCGTGGCCGACGGGCTGGCCAGGGCCCGGGGTCTGCGGCAGGGGCACCCGCTGGACACCACGACCCAGGTCGGGGCCCAGGCCAGCAACGACCAGCTGGAGAAGATCCTCTCCTACGTCGACATCGGCCGGCAGGAGGGCGCGGAGGTCCTCCTGGGCGGCGACCGCGTCGACCTCGGCGGCGAACTCTCCGGCGGCTACTACGTCCAGCCCACGGTGTTCGCCGGGCACAACCGGCAGCGCATCTTCCAGGAGGAGATCTTCGGTCCCGTCCTGTCGGTCACCCGGTTCGCCGACTACCAGGAGGCGATCTCGGTGGCCAACGACACCCTCTACGGGCTGGGAGCGGGTGTCTGGGCGCGCAACGGGACCACCGCCTACCGGGCGGGTCGGGACATCCAGGCCGGCCGGGTGTGGGTCAACAACTACCACGCCTACCCCGCCCACGCCGCGTTCGGCGGTTACAAGCAGTCCGGGATCGGACGCGAGACCCACAAGGTCCAGCTGGAGCACTACCAGCAGACCAAGAACCTGCTGGTCAGCTACGGTGAACATCCGCAGGGGCTGTTCTGATGGTGGAGCCGGACCCCGCTTGCGAGCGGGACGCCGCCCCGGAGCGGGACGGCGTTCCCGGGGCGGACCGGGCCCCAGCGTCGCGGGTGGCGGCCACGCCCGCCGCCGCCGACCTGCTCGCCCGGCTCCGCACCCGGCACGGGCCGCTGATGTTCCACCAGTCCGGCGGCTGCTGCGACGGGAGCTCGCCCATGTGCTACCCCGACGGCGAGTTCCGGTTGGGCGCCTCCGACCGCCACCTCGGTGACCTCGACATCCCCGGAGTGGCCGAACCGGTACCGGTGTGGATGTCCGGCGCCCAGTTCGAGTACTGGCGGCACACCCACCTCACCATCGACGTCGTCGCCGGGCGGGGCAGCGGGTTCTCCCTGGAAGCCCCCGACGGAGTGCGCTTCCTGCTCCGGTCCCGGCTGCTGAGCGACGCCGAGCTCCACGAACTGGAACTCCGGGAACGGGAGGAGGGGGAGGGGCCGACACCACCCCACCCGTGACGCGCCTCGTCAGGAGCGGGTAGCCGCGCCCACCCCGGGCGCGGCTACCCTCGCACGTGCAAGGCCACACCGTTGGCCCCCGACGAGTCCTGGAGACGCCACCCCGTGTTCGACACACTCTCCGATCGGCTCACCTCGGTCCTGAAGAACCTTCGAGGCAAGGGCCGGTTGTCCGACGCCGACATCGACGCCACCTGCCGCGAGATCAGGATCGCGCTGCTCGAGGCGGACGTCGCGCTCCCGGTCGTCCGGACCTTCATCGCCAAGGTGAAGGAGCGCGCGAAGGGCGCGGAGGTCTCCCAGGCGCTCAACCCCGCCCAGCAGGTCATCAAGATCGTCAACGAGGAACTCGTCGGCATCCTGGGCGGTGAGACGCGCCGGATCCACCTCGCGAAGAACCCGCCCACCGTCATCCTGCTCGCCGGCCTCCAGGGTGCGGGCAAGACGACGCTGGCCGGCAAGCTCGCCAAGTGGCTCCGAGGCCAGGGGCACACCCCACTGCTGGTGGCCTGCGACCTCCAACGCCCCAACGCCGTCACCCAGCTCCAGGTCGTCGGGGAACGGGCCGGCGTCACCGTGTTCGCCCCCGAGCCGGGCAACGGGGTCGGCGATCCCGTCGAGGTCGCCAGGCGGAGCATCACCGAGGCCCAGCGGGCCCAACACGACGTCGTCCTCGTGGACACCGCTGGCCGCCTCGGCGTGGACGAGGAGCTGATGCGGCAGGCCGCCGACATCCGGGACGCGGTGAAACCCGACGAGATCCTCTTCGTCCTCGACGCCATGATCGGCCAGGACGCGGTCACCACCGCCCAGGCGTTCCGCGACGGCGTCGGTTTCACCGGTGTGGTCCTCACCAAGCTCGACGGCGACGCCCGGGGTGGCGCGGCCCTGTCCGTCCGGGAGGTGACCGGGCAGCCGATCCTCTTCGCCTCCAACGGCGAGAAGCTGGAGGACTTCGACGTCTTCCACCCGGACCGGATGGCCAGCCGCATCCTGGGCATGGGCGACATGCTCAGCCTGATCGAGCAGGCCGAGCAGGCCTTCGACGCCGAGCAGGCCGAACAGGCCGCGCACAAGATCGGCGCCGGGGACCTCACCCTGGAGGACTTCCTCGAGCAGATGCTGGCCGTCCGCAAGATGGGCCCGCTGGCGAACCTGCTCGGCATGCTGCCCGGCGCCGGGCAGATGAAGGACCAGCTCGCGCAGTTCGACGAGAAGCAGCTGGACCGCGTCCAGGCGATCATCCGGGGCATGACGCCGGACGAGCGGGCCGACCCCAAGATCATCAACGGCTCGCGGCGCGCCAGGATCGCCAAGGGGTCCGGAGTCGCGGTCAGCGACGTCAACGACCTCGTCACCCGCTTCTTCGACGCCCGCAAGATGATGCAGCAGATGGCCGGTCGCTTCGGGATGCCCGGTGCCGGCGGGGGCAACCGCAAGGGCAAGAAGGGGAAGAAGGGCAAGAAGGGCAAGGGCCGCGGCCCCACCCCGCCCCGGATGCCCGCCGGGATGCCCGGATTCCCCGGCCTCCCGCCCGGAGGAATGCCCGGCGGTATGCCCGGCGGTCCCGGAGCCTTCGGCGGTGGCGGTCAGGTGCCGCCCGGCCTCGCCGGCATGGACCAGCTGCCCGCCGACTTCGACCCCAACCGCCTGACCTTCGGCGGAACCAAGAGCGGCAAGAAAAAGAAGAAGTGATCCAGTGGGGACCGCGCTGCACCTGAGCGGAGTGGTGCTGCCCGAGGGCGAGCACCGCGACCTGTGGATCGTCGACGGCCGGGTGAGCACCGCACCCGTGCCCGGCGCCGAGACCATCGCCAGCGGGGCCTACGTGGTCCCCGGCCTGGTCGACGCCCACTGCCACGTCGGGATCGGCCTCGGGGCCCGTCCGGCCGACCCCGACGAGGCCGTCGACCAGGCGCGCGCCGAGCGTGACGCCGGCGTCCTGCTGATCCGCGACTGCGGGGTGCCGATCGACACCGGTCACCTGCGCGGGCGGGAGGACCTCCCCCGCATCCTCCGCGCCGGCCGGCACATCGGCCGGCCCAAGCGGTACCTGCCGGGGCTGGGAGTCGACCTCGACGACCCGTCCCTGCTGCCGAAGGCCGTCGCCGAACAGGTCGAGGCCGGCGACGGCTGGGTGAAGCTGGTCGGGGACTGGATCGACCGTTCGGCCGGCGGGGCCGCCGCCGACCTGGCGCCCCTGTGGCCCGACGACGTCCTCACCGAGGCGATCGCCGTGGCCCACGACGCGGGCGCCCGGGTCACCGCCCACGTGTTCGGGGAGGACGCCCTGCCCGGGCTGCTCAACGCGGGGATCGACTGCGTCGAGCACGGCACCGGCCTGACCGACGACACGATCGACCTGATGGCCCGCCGCGGGGTCGCCCTCGTGCCCACCCTGATCAACATCGAGAACTTCCCCTCCATCGCCGACACGGCGGTGCGCTACCCGCGGTACGCGGCGCACATGCGCGACCTCCACGCCCGGGTGGACGCCACCATCGGCGCGGCCGTCGAGGCCGGGGTCCCGGTCTACGCGGGTACCGACGCCGGCGGCGGCATCGTCCACGGCCGGATCGTCGACGAGATCGAGTCGCTGCACCGGGTGGGCATGAGCCGGGAGCGGGCGCTGTCCGCCGCGTGCTGGCGGGCCCGCGAGTGGCTGGGCCACCCCAACCTGGAGGACGGGGCTCCGGCGGACCTCGTCGTGTACCGGAACGACCCTCGCCGCGATCTGACGGCGCTGCGCGACCCGGCCCGCATAGTGTTGCGGGGGCGCGTCGTGCGGTGAGCCGCCGAACCGGCTGCCCGCCACGTCGCCCGCACCAGGAGCACGCCCGCGTCGGGGCGCCGTCGAGACGTCGAAGGGAAACACGTGGAAGAGCGGGAGCCGGGGTCGGCCACACCGGACGAGCCAGCGCACCGGCCTCCGGACCGGTCCGGGGACGCGGAGCGGACGCCGCCGACCGGGCTGCCCCAGCCCGGCACCGGTGCCCCCGGCAGCCGGCCGCCCGCGCCCCCGCACTCCGCCGGGGCCTCTCCCGGCGCTCCCGTCCCACCCGGGCCGGGGACCCACCCGGGCCAGCCGGCCGGGTCCCCGCCCGCACCGAACCCGTGGCAGGGCCCACCGGCCGCCCCGCCGGGTCCCCCCGGGCCCGGCGCGTCCCCCACCGGGGGGTTCCTGTACCAGTACCAGCCGATGGGGTCGGTGCAGGACGGCCGCGATCCCGGCCTGCACGACCGCTACTGGGAGGCGCAGCTGGAGGCGGGCGCCCGGAACAGCCTCCACTGGGGATTCCTGGCGTTCTTCGTCGGCTGGGCCGCCTACTACCTGGTGGCCGGGTTGATCGGGGCCATCCTCGCCGGGCAGTTCCAGGAGTTCGACCCGCTGGCCCCGCCACCGATGGGGCCGCTGCTGCTCGTCTCGCTCATCCCCAACCTCTTCCTCGGGCTCGGCCCTGCCGTGCTGTCCTGGTGGAAGGGCCAGGGGCTGCGTCGCGACTTCGGCATCGTGCCCAAACGCCGCGACTGGAAGGTCGGGCTGCTCTCCGGGGGCATCGGCCTGGTCGCCGCCTTCGTGATGGCGATCCTGCTGATGTCGGGATCGCTGGACGAGAACGGCGAGTCCTCCGGGATCAACAGCCTCGGCCAGCTCGCCCAGGGGCAGGCGATCTGGATCCTGCTGTTCTCGCTGTTCGTCTTCATCGGCGCGCCGCTCACGGAGGAACTGCTCGTGCGCGGCGCGTTGTGGGGCGCCTTGGAGCAGTACCGGGTACCCCGGTACGCCATCCTGCTGCTCACGACCTTCGTGTTCGCGTTGATCCACGAGGAACCGGAGCGCACCCCGGTGCTGCTCGTCGGTGGGCTGGCCATCGGCATCGCGCGGATGATCACCGGCCGGGTCGCGGCCGCGATCATCGCGCACGCCACCTACAACCTGCTGCCGGCCGTCGTCTTCTACGCGCAGTTCAGCGGCTGAGGACCCGCCGGCACTACCCAGCGTGGCTGGCGTGATCACACCACGAGACCACGGCCCCGCCCTGTTCGGCGTGCCGCGATCACGACGAGTGCGGCTAATCTCGGTGGGACGGGGAAGCGGAGTGGGGAGATCACAACGTGAACCAGGTCGACGGTGGCGAGGAACCTCGCCGCGCAACTCCCGGCCCGCCCGGGCACGGGACGGCTGAGCCCGACGAGACCGTGACCGACATCCCCGGCGAGGAACGGGCGACCAGGACCGCCGGCCCGGGGGCCGAGGCCCGGCGGGACGGGGGACCGCCCACCGCCGAACCCCGGCCCGACCCCGGCGCCGACGGGGCGCCGGTCCGCACCCACCGCTGGGGACTGGGTGTGTTCTTCCTCGCCCAACTGGTGTTCCTCCTCTCCTCGGTCTTCCTGGTCGCCCCGTTGGGACCGATGGACCCGGACTCCTCCCTCCGGGAGACGGTGCTCATCGTGGGGCTGGTCCTGCCCACCCTGCTCGCGGCCGGGGTGGTGCTGGCCGCGACCCGTCTGCGGGGCAACGGCCCCCGGCGCGACCTCGGGCTCGAGTGGTCGTGGGCGGACGTCCGCACCGGCCTCAAGTACGGGGCGTTGTGCATGGGGCTGGCCTACGTGGGGGCGATGTTCTGGTCCCAGTGGGTGGGGGAGGAGAACGCGAACTCCGCGGTGGGATCGCTGGTCGAGGGGCTCCAGCTGTCCCCCGGCCTGGCGGTCCTGCTGTTCCTCCACGTCTTCCTCATCGCACCGACCTGCGAGGAACTGATCTTCCGAGGCGCGCTGTGGGGAGCCATGGAGCGGCTCAGGTGGAGCAGGTGGACCGTGTTCGTCTCCAGCACGGCGATCTTCGCGGTGGCCCACCTCGAGCCGGAGCGCACCCCGCTGCTGCTGCTCATCGGCATCCCGATCGCGCTCGCCCGCCTGTACACGGGACGACTGCTGGCCAGCATCGTCGCCCACCAGATGAACAACCTGCTCGGCGCGGTGGGGCTGCTGCTGATGGCCCTCGGGGTGATCCCCCCGTGACGCACCGCGCGGACGTGGCTCCCCCCGGGGCGGTCGGCGGCGCTCCGGCACGACCCCGTCCCGGTGGCTTCCGAGGTCAGTTCGGCTCGCGGGGGACCATCTGGCAGAATGGCTCGCTGTCCGTCGCTGTCGGGCCCTCTCACCGTGCAGCGGCTACCCATGACGTCCGAGCGCTCGGACCCGTCGCCCCACTCGGGCCACGGGCGCTCATCCATGAGCAGACGAGAGCTTGAGGAGCAACTCACCCGTGGCCGTCAAGATCAAGTTGATGCGGCTCGGCAAGATCCGCGCCCCGCACTACCGGATCGTCGTCGCCGACGCCAGGACCCGCCGTGATGGCAAGGCCATCGAGACGATCGGCAAGTACCACCCCACCCGCGAGCCCAGCTTCATCGAGGTGGACTCCGAGCGTGCCCAGTACTGGCTGGGTGTCGGCGCGCAGCCGACGGAGCCCGTGCAGCGGCTCCTGGAGCTGACCGGCGACTGGCAGAAGTTCAAGGGCCTCCCCGTCCCGGAGGGCGCCCTGAAGCAGGCCGAGCCCAAGCCGGACAAGCAGGCGCTGTTCAACGCCGCGCTGGCCGCCGCCGGTGAGGAGCCGGTGACCGAGGCCACGACGCCGAAGAAGAAGTCGACGAAGAAGAGCGACAAGGCCGACGCGTCCGAGGCCGAGGGCGAGAAGAACGAGGGCGGCCAGGAGTGAGTGTCCTGGCGGACGCCCTGGAGCATCTCGTCAGGGGCATCGTGGCGAACCCGGACGATGTCCGGGTCCAGCTCATCACCACCCGGCGGGGACGCACCCTCGAGGTGCACGTGCATCCCGACGACCTGGGCAAGGTCATCGGCCGTGGTGGTCGCACCGCGACCGCCCTGCGGACCGTGATGGCCGGCATCGGTGGCCGCGGTCTGCGGGTCGACGTGGTCGACACCGACAGGTGAGCGTGGTGTGGCAGTGGTGAACACCGCCAGGCTAGGGGAGTCCGCCCTCCTCGTTGGCCGGGTCGTCCGCCCGCACGGTGTCCGTGGGGAGCTGGTCGTCGAGGTCCGGACCGACTCCCCCGAGGAGCGGTTCGCCGTCGGCACCACGCTCGACGGTCGCCTGCGGGACGGCAGCACCCGGACCTTCACGGTGACAGCCGCCCGGAACCATTCCGGGCGGCTGCTGCTCACCCTCGACGGTGTCGTGGGGCGCGACGCGGCGGAGGAGCTGCGCGGCACCCTGCTCACCGTGGACCGCGCGGCGCTGCCCCCGACCGGCGATCCGGACGAGTACTACGACCACCAGTTGGAGGGTCTGCGGGCCGAGCTCCCCGACGGCAGCGAGATCGGTCAGGTCGTCGAGGTGGTCCACGGCGCCGGCGCCGACCTCCTCTCGATCCGAGCCCCGGAGCGGGCCGACCGCGTCCTCGTCCCCTTCGTGCGGGCGATCGTGCCCGAGGTCCACCTCGACGAGGGGCGGTTGGTCGTCGACCCGCCCGAGGGGCTGCTCGACGAGACCTGAGGGCCCGCCGTGCCGCGAGCCGTGGCCGCCGCCGTGCCGGGGGTGGGTGCGCGTCCTCGCGGTTCGGCGTCCGATCCTCGCGGTTCGGCTCCGAGGCGCCGCTCCTCCCGGTCGCCCGGGTCGATCCCGTCCCCGATGACCGCATCCACCCCCGTGAACGTTCAGGGAGCGCCGTTGCGCATCGACGTGATCACCATCTTCCCCGAGTACCTGGCGCCACTGCGCGCGGCACTGCTCGGCAAGGCCGTCGACCGCGGCCTGGTGGAGATCGGCGTGCACGACCTCAGGTCCTGGACGCACGACGTGCACCGCACCGTGGACGACAGCCCGTACGGTGGCGGGCCGGGCATGGTGATGAAGCCCGACGTGTGGGGCGAGGCCCTTGACGCGGTCTGCCCGGCCCCGGACCCCGAGGACGCCGGGGGCAGGGCTCCTGTCCTGGTGGTCCCCACCCCGGCGGGACGCCGGTTCGACCAGGCCCTCGCCCGCGAGCTGGCCGAGGAACCGAGGCTGGTCTTCGCCTGCGGGCGGTACGAGGGGATCGACCAGCGGGTGGTCGACGAGGCCGAGGGGCGGATGCGCGTCCTGGAGGTCTCCATCGGTGACTACGTGCTGGTGGGCGGGGAGGTCGCCACCCTGGTCATGGTCGAGGCGGTGGCACGGCTGATCCCCGGCGTGCTGGGCAACCCCGTCTCGGCGTCGGAGGACTCCTTCTCGGACGGCCTGCTGGAGGGCCCCTGCTACACCCGTCCCGAGGTGTGGCGGGGCAGGGCGGTGCCCGACGTCCTGCGCTCCGGCAACCACGCGGCGGTGGACCGGTGGCGGCGGGACCGGGCGCTGGAGCGCACCCTCCGTCGTCGACCGGACCTGCTCGACGCCCTGCCGCCGGAGGAGCTCTCCCGTGCCGACCGCGCGTTCCTCGCCGGGCTGGAGGAAGAGTCTCCGCAGGTCGGGGCCGATGGTGGCGGCGCGGGAGCCGGCCCGATTTCCTGAGACGATCCCGCCCGTGGCACACTGGGTGGGTTGCTGCAACCGGCAGACCAGCCGGCGCGCACCACAGACCACTCCGACGGCGAGCCCAGGCTGTGCCGACAGCGCGCGGCCGCGCCCCGCGGAGAGACGAAAGACCCGAGTGAATGGTGAGGACGGACCACCGATGAACACCCTGGACGCTCTGGACGCTCAGTCGCTGCGTTCCGACATTCCCGCCTTCCGGCCGGGCGACACGCTGAAGGTTCACGTCCGCGTCATCGAGGGCTCTCGGGAGCGCGTGCAGGTGTTCCAGGGCGCCGTCATCCGGCGTCAGGGCGGCGGCATCCGCGAGACCTTCACCGTGCGTAAGGTCTCCTTCGGCGTCGGCGTCGAGCGGACCTTCCCGGTGCACTCCCCGAACATCGCCAAGATCGAGGTGGCGACCAGGGGTGACGTGCGGCGCGCCAAGCTGTACTACCTGCGTGAACTCCGCGGCAAGGCCGCCAAGATCAAGGAGAAGCGCGAAACGCCGACGGCCTCCTGAGTCCCTTGTGGATCACGTAGCGTAGTCTGAGGCGGTGGCGGACTTCGTGCCCTCGAACACACCCCAGGGCGATCCAGACCAGCCCAAGCCCGACCCAGCGCCTCGGCCCGGCTCCGAGCAGGGCCCGCCGTCCGACGGTGGGCGACATAGCTCGGAGCCGGTGAGCGACGAGGCCACCGCTGGCGAGGGCGCGGGCGGTGCGGGTGAGAAGGAGCAGAAGAAGGGCTCCTTCTGGCGCGAACTGGTCGTCCTGGTGGGCATCGCCGTGGTGCTGACCATCGTCATCCAGGCCTTCATCGCCCGGGTCTACGTGATCCCCTCGCAGTCGATGGAGGAGACCCTCCATGGCTGCAACGGCTGCACCAACGACCGGGTGCTGGTGGACAAGATGACCTACCGGTTCACCGACCCGAGCCCTGGCGACGTGGTGGTGTTCCGGGGGCCGGCGACGTGGACCGAGAACGAGATCCCTCCGCAGCGGTCCGACAACCCGGTGGTGAGCTTCTTCCAGTCCATCGGTGGGCTGGTGGGCATGGCGCCGCCGGACAACCGCGAGTTCGTCAAGCGGGTGATCGCGACCGGCGGGCAGACCGTCGAGTGCTGCGACGAGGAGAACCGCGTACTCGTCGACGGGGAACCGCTGGACGAGACCTACGTCTACTGGCAGCCGAACCGGGGTAACACCCAGGAGGCCTTCGGCCCGGTCACCGTGCCCGCCGACCACCTCTGGATGATGGGCGACAACCGCAACAACTCCCTGGACTCCCGAGTGCAGGGCGGCGGTGGTGAGCGGGGCTCGGTGCCCGTGGACGACGTGATCGGCAAAGCCCGGTTCATCGTGCTTCCCCCGCAGCGCTGGCAGGGCATCGGTGACGATGATCCGCAGCGGACGGGGCAGGCGCTGAGCGCGCCGGCCTGGCACGGCGCCATCCCCGCCGGGATCGGTCTCGCGGCCGCCTTCCCGACGTTGTGGATCGGACGGCGGCTGCTCTCGCTGCGTCGGCGGGACGACTGACGGCTGGGACTGGCATGGTGGACGCCGAACCAGGGTTACCGCGGCCGCCCAGGGCCGTGGTCCGGCGGAGTCTCGGCAACTGGGCGTTGCAGTCCGCGCTCGACCGGCGCGGGCTGGGCCCGGTGGCCGGGGTGGACGAGGCCGGTCGCGGGGCCTGCGCCGGCCCGCTGGTGATCGCGGCCTGCGTCCTCCGGCCCAGGGACTCGGAACGCCTGCCCGGGCTGACCGACTCCAAGCTCCTCACCGCCCTGGCCCGGGAACGGCTCTACGACCAGGTGGTCGACCGCGCGGTCGCGTTCTCGGTGGTGTCGGTGCCGGCGGAGCGGGTCGACACGCTGGGGGTGCATGTCGCCAACCTCGAGGGCATGCGCCGGGCGGTGGCACGGCTTCCGGTGCATCCCGGGTACGTGCTCACCGACGGGTTCCGGGTGCCCGGCCTGACGGCGCCGAACCTCGCGGTGGTCAAGGGCGACCTGGTCGCCGCGTGCGTGGCGGCGGCCTCCGTGCTGGCCAAGGTGACCCGGGACCGGGCGATGGCCCGGATGGACCAGCGGTACCCCGGGTACGGTTTCGCCGTGCACAAGGGGTACTGCACGGCGGACCACGCCGAGGCCCTGAGGGAGTACGGTCCGTGCGCGGAGCACCGCTTCTCCTACTCCAACGTTCGGGAGGCTGCCGGTCACAGGGTGACGAGCAGTCGAACGTCGCCGGTCGGAGGGGGTGCGCCAGAGCCCGTGGCGATCAGCTGATGGTCGCCGCTCGTGTTGAGGAAGAGTGTCGTGGACAATGAGGCCCGCATCACCGGTGCTTCGGCGGTAGGGAGGGTTCGGACTCGATGAGTTCCGAGGATCTCGAGAAGTACGAGACCGAAATGGAGCTGCAGCTCTACCGGGAGTACCGCGACATCGTCGGTCAGTTCTCGTACGTGGTGGAGACGGAGCGGCGGTTCTACCTGGCCAACGCCGTGGACGTCCAGGTGCGCAACTCGGAGGGCGAGGTCTACTTCGAGGTGCGGATGTCCGACGCCTGGGTGTGGGACATGTACCGACCAGCCCGTTTCGTGAAGAACGTCCGGGTCATCACCTTCAAGGACGTCAACGTCGAGGAACTCGACAAGCCCGAGTTGCGGCTACCCGAGAACGGCCCCTTCTCCTCCGGCTGACGCGGCGCGTCGCCCGGTCGCGGCGTGGCGGGGCCCCGATCCCGGTTCGTCCGGACCGGAGTGGGACGGCCAGCGGGACTCGGGTCGCCCCGGCCGAGGCGCGCGGGGACGCGAACGGAACCCCGTCCCACCGCCAGGCTGACGCCTCTGGTGAGGCCGGGGAGGGGAGCCGGTCCCCCGACCGGGACGCCCGGCCCGTCCCCTCCGGGGAGGAGCGGCCGGGGGAGGGGAGGCCGCGAGGCCACCCCCCGAGGCACCGGCGGCCAGGACGGGTGGCGCCCGTCGATCCCTCCCCGGCGACCGCGCGGGTCGGCTGGTCAGACCTCGGCCGACTTGGGAGGGTGGACCAGGTGCACCCCCACGATCCCCCGAGGTCCCCGTCGAGCCCAGCACCCGACGGGGCGGAAGCGCCACGACGGCCCGCCTCGGACCGGGGCGAGCGCGCTCCCCTTCCCCGCGGCGACGGTGGGGCGACCGCCCAGGCCGCACCCCGCCCAGCCGTGACCGGACAGGCGGAGGCCGTCTCCTCGACGACCGCCGAGCAACTGCTGGCCGACTACCGACGGCACCTGCGCGCCGAACGGAACCTGTCGGCCCACACGGTCCGCGCCTACCTGGGCGACCTGCGCGAGCTCCTCGCCCAGCTCCCCGGAGCCCCCGACGCCGTACCGCTCGACCCGCTCCCGCTCGACATCACCCTGCTGCGGGCCTGGCTGGCCACACGCCACGCCGAGGGGGCCAGCAGGAGCACCCTCGCGCGCCGCGCCGCCGCCGCCCGAGCCTTCACCGCCTGGGCCACCCGGCGAGGCCTCCTCCCCTCCGACCCCGGGCCTCGGTTGCGTGCTCCCCGCGTGCGGCGCGCGCTGCCCTCCGTCCTGCGCCCCGACCAGGCGGCGACGGCGCTTCGCGCGGCGGAGCGGGCCACCGCCGACGGCGACCCGGTGGCGCTGCGTGACCACGCCGTGGTCGAACTCCTGTACGCGACCGGGGTCCGGGTGGCCGAACTCTGCGCGCTGGACGTGGACGACGTGCGGCGTGCGGACCGTCTCCTGGTGGTGCGGGGCAAGGGCGACCGGGAACGCGCCGTGCCGTTCGGTGTTCCCGCCGAACGTGCGCTGGCGGCGTGGCTCGAACGAGGACGACCCAGCTTGACCAGGTCGGATTCGCCCCCAGCCGTCTTCCTCGGGGTGCGCGGCGGTCGACTCGGCGTCCGGGCGGCACGCACGATCGCGCACCAGACCGCCGCGGCGGCTCCCGGCGCTCCGGACGTGGGACCGCACGGATTCCGGCACTCGGCGGCCACCCACCTCCTCGAGGGCGGGGCTGACCTCCGCAGCGTACAGGAGTTGCTCGGTCACGCTACGCTCGCAACAACCCAGTTCTACACACACGTCACCGTCGAACGGCTAAAGGCAATCCATGACCGAACCCACCCCCGTTCCTGACGATGTTGGGGGAGGTTCCCGTACGGCCATCGCGCGTCACCAGCAGGAGCATGGCGCCACGGTCGGTGGCGACCGCGCCATCCGCTCAGCTCGGTCGGGGACTGCTCCAGCGACACCCTCACAGCCAGCCCAGCCCACCGCCGGGTCGTACCGCTCCCGCGTCACTCGGCGTGACGCCCCGTCCTCCGGTGATCCGCGCAGCGCCGACGACGTGGAAGCCGGCATCGTCGCGCTCTGGCGCTCCTACGGCGCGGCGCGGCAGCAGGCGCTCCGGGACAGACTGGTCCTGCACTACGCGCCCCTCGTGAAGTACGTCGCCGGCCGGGTCGGCACCGGACTGCCAGCCCACGTCGACGTCGCCGACCTGGTGCAGTCCGGGATTTTCGGCCTGGTCGACGCCATCGAGAAGTTCGAACCCGAACGTGGCCTGAAGTTCGAGACCTACGCGATGCAACGCATCCGGGGTGCCATCCTGGACGACCTGCGCGCCCAGGACTGGGTGCCCCGGTCGGTCCGCAGCAGGGCGAGGGACCTGGAACGAGCACAGGAACGCCTGGAGGCCCGGTTGCAACGCACCGCCTCCGACGGCGAACTGGCCCATGAGCTGGGCATCGGCGTCTCCGAGTTGCGGGACCTCTTCGCGCAGGTCCAGCTCACCAGCGTCGTCGCCCTCGACGAACTCATCGCCGCCGGGCGGGGGAGTGCCTCCCTTGCCGAGACCCTCCCCGACGAACGCGCCGAGGACCCGGTCGCGAACCTGATCGACGGGGACAGCCGCCGCCAGCTCGCGTCGGCCATCGCGCAGCTCACCGAGCGGGACCGGATTGTGGTCACCCTGTACTACTTCGAGAACCTCACCCTCGCCGAGATCGGACGGGTCCTGGGTGTCACCGAGTCCCGGGTCTGCCAACTGCACACCCGGGCCGTGCTGCGGCTGCGCACGAGGTTGACCGGCCAGTCCTGACCCCACTGTCGGGTGGGCGGTCCCGACCGGGCCGCCCACCACGGTCGGGGAGGACGCCTCCCAGGGCAGCAGCCGGGCACGTCGGCCGGGCAACAGGGTGAGCGGGTCGAGGTACTCCCCGTCGACGAGCGCTCCCCAGTGCAGGCAGGCCGCCGAGCAACCGGGGTGGGCGCCGTCGAGCCAGCCCAGCAGCGCGCCGCCCACGACGGGCTGTCCCACCCGGACGGCCGCGCGCACCGGTTCGTAGGTGGTGCGGAACCCACCGGCGTGGTCGACGGAGACCACGGGGCGGCCACCTACCGGGCCCGCGAAGAGCACCACACCGTCGGCGGCGGCCAGCACCGGTCCACCGGGGGGAGCGGCGAGGTCGACCCCTCGGTGGCCTGGCCCGTAGGGGGTCAGCGGCCTGCTGAACAGGCGGACCACCTCGGCTCCACCGACAGGCGAGTGGGTCACCCCCGGCGGGGTGATGCTCGCCCGGTCGGGCGGAGGGCCCGGTGCCCGGTGGGGGCCGGAGCCGGGCGACGCCGGTGTGGGTGGCCGCTCCCACCGCCACCCTGCCGGGGACGCCGTCGCGGGCTCCGCGGCCCAGCCGCGCGGCGTGGGCGTGGGCACCGACGCGGACACCGCCAGCGCGGGGACGGTGAGCAGGGCCAGGGCGCGGGTGAGGCCGGTGGGCCGACGGGTGCGGGTCATGTCCGGATCGTGCGCCGCCGGTGCCCCGGGCGACCAGCCACGCACCCGCGGGGTGTGGACAACTCGGCGCTGGGGATCGCCGAGGTTCCCAGCGCATCCCAGCCACCGGGGATCTTGCCGCAGGTCGTACACTGAGTGGTGCGGGCTGACACTGTGCGGTCCGACTTCGCGTGATCGCGCGCGTCGGCCGGGTTCTCCGGGCGGCACGGCATCCGGTGGTCCCGACCTCACCCTACGGGGTGGTCGGGCTCCGATGGCGGCGCGACACCAGGACAGCGGGCCAACCACCCGCTGTGACAACCACCAGCGCGCCTCGGCGCGCCCGAGAACACGAGGTGCTAACCGGCCATGGCCGTCGTCACCATGAAGCAGCTGCTCGACAGCGGCGTGCACTTCGGGCACCAGACCCGTCGTTGGAACCCGAAGATGAAGCGCTACATCTTCACCGAGCGCAACGGCATCTACATCATCGACCTCCAGCAGACGCTGACCTACATCGACCGGGCCTTCGAGTTCATCAGGGAGACCGTCGCCCACGGCGGCACCATCCTGTTCGTCGGCACGAAGAAGCAGGCGCAGGAGGCCATCTCCGAGCAGGCCCTCCGCGTGGGGATGCCCTACGTCAACCAGCGCTGGCTGGGCGGCATGCTCACCAACTTCTCCACGGTGCACAAGCGCCTCCAGCGGCTCAAGGAGCTGGAGTCCATGGAGCAGACCGGGGGCTTCGAGGGTCGCACCAAGAAGGAGATCCTCATGCTGACCCGGGAGAAGGACAAGCTGGAGCGGACCCTCGGCGGTATCCGCGACATGGCCAAGGTCCCGAGCGCGGTGTGGATCGTCGACACCAAGAAGGAGCACATCGCCGTCGGTGAGGCCCGGAAGCTGGGCATCCCGGTGGTGGCGGTGCTCGACACCAACTGCGACCCCGACGAGGTCGACTACCCGATCCCGGGCAACGACGACGCCATCCGGTCCGCGGCGCTGCTGACCAGGGTCGTGGCCGACGGTGTCGCGCAGGGCCTGATGGCCCGCTCCGGCCGGGGCAACGCCCCGGAGGGCCAGGAGAAGCCGGAGCCGGGCGTCGCCAACGACGAGCCGCTGGCCGAGTGGGAGCAGGAGCTGCTCGCCGGTGCCGCCAGCGAGGGCGAGAAGCAGGGCAGCGAGCAGCCCGCCCAGGCCTGATCGCAGCCGGACCGCCGACGCCGCCCGGGCGGCGTCACGCGTCGGACGAGAGCGGTTCCACCGCTCCGCCACCGTCAGCACGGGGTCACCAGACACTCACCCGCGCCGCGCGGTGCCGGCCAGCGGGTACGCAACGACGAGAAGGACTGACGACGCACATGGCGAACTACACCGCCGCCGACGTCAAGCGGCTTCGTGAGCTCACCGGCTCCGGCATGATGGACTGCAAGAAGGCGCTGGAGGAGTCCGCCGGCGACCTGGAGAAGGCCGTCGAGCTGCTCCGCATCAAGGGCGCCAAGGACGTGGGCAAGCGTGCCGAGCGCACCACCGCGAACGGCCTGGTCGCCGCCGACGGCGGCGTGCTGGTCGAGCTGAACTCCGAGACGGACTTCGTCGCGAAGAACGCCGAGTTCCAGGAGCTGGCCGCGAAGGTCGTCCAGGCCGCGAAGGAGACCCGGCCGGCCGACGTCGCCGCGCTGAACGCCGCCTCCGTGGGCGACAAGACCGTCGCCGACGCCGTGCGGGAGCTCTCCGCCAAGATCGGCGAGAAGCTCGAGGTCTCCAAGGTCGCGGTGTTCGACGGCCAGGTGGCCGTCTACCTGCACCGTCGGGCCGCCGACCTGCCGCCGGCCGTGGGTGTGCTGGTCGAGTACACCGGGTCGAACGAGGACGCGGCCAAGGCGGCGGCCATGCAGGTCGCGGCGATGCGCGCCAAGTACCTCACCAGGGACGAGGTGCCCGCCGACATCGTCGCCAACGAGCGGCGCATCGCCGAGGAGACCGCCCGCGAGGAGGGCAAGCCGGAGCAGGCGCTGCCCAAGATCATCGAGGGTCGGGTCAACGGCTTCTACAAGGACGTCGTCCTGCTGGAGCAGTCCTCGGTCCAGGAGTCCAAGAAGACGGTGAAGGCGGTGCTCGACGAGGCCGGCGTGACGATCACCCGTTTCGCCCGCTTCGAGGTCGGCGCTTCCTGACCCGCACCACCCTGGGCACGGAACTCCGGAGAACCCGGGGTTCCGTGCTCAGCTCTGCCAGGCCCTGGTAACACCCCGTCCAGCCCGTGAGGAGAGTAGGTCCGGTGTCCGACCCGCAGATCGACGACGACCACCCCGGTTACCGCCGCGTGATGCTCAAGCTCGGCGGTGAGATGTTCGGCGGTGGCGCGGTGGGCGTCGACCCCGACGTGGTCCAGACGGTGGCACGGCAGATCACCGAGGTCGTCCGCACCGGTGTCCAGGTCAGCGTCGTGATCGGCGGCGGCAACTTCTTCCGGGGCGCGGAGCTCCAGCAGCGGGGGATGGACCGCGACCGGGCCGACTACATGGCGATGCTGGGCACCGTGATGAACTGCCTCGCCCTCCAGGACTTCCTGGAGAAGCAGGGCATCGACACGCGGGTGCAGACGGCCATCACCATGGGGCAGGTCGCCGAGGCCTACATCCCCCGTCGCGCCGAGCGCCACCTGGAGAAGGGCCGGGTGGTGATCTTCGCCGCCGGCGTCGGGATGCCGTACTTCTCCACCGACACCGCCGCCGCCCAGCGCGCGTTGGAGATCGGCTGCGAGGTGGTGCTGATGGCCAAGGCCGTCGACGGCGTCTACACGGCGGACCCGAAGAAGGACCCGACCGCCACCATGTACCACCACATCACCCACCGTGAGGTGCTGGAGCGTGGTCTGAAGGTCGCGGACGCCACCGCGTTCAGCCTGTGCATGGACAACAACATGCCGATCCTGGTGTTCAACCTCCTCACGGAGGGCAACATCGCCAGGGCAGTGCGTGGTGAGAAGATCGGCACGCTGGTCTCCACCCCCTGACGAGCGCGTCCCCTCGGGGGCGTGCTGAGATCTACGAAGAGGCTGTCCCCGAGCCCTGTGCGGTCGGGCAGTGGTTGTGAGACAGGGCTCTGACCAGCATCAGCCAACCGGCGGCAAGCGAAGGAGCAGTCGTGATCGACGAGGCCCTCCTCGATGGCGAGGAGAAGATGGAGAAGGCGGTGTCCGTCGCCAAGGACGAGCTCGCCACCATTCGCACGGGTCGCGCGACCCCGGTGATGTTCAACGGCATCAGCGTCGACTACTACGGTGCGATGACGCCGATCAACCAGGTCGCCAGCATCAGCATCCCCGAGGCGCGTCTCGCGGTGATCAAGCCCTACGACCCCAGTCAGCTGCGCGTCGTGGAGAAGGCCATCCGGGACTCCGACCTGGGCGTGAACCCCAGCAACGACGGCACCATCATCCGCGTGGTCATCCCCCAGCTCTCCGAGGAGCGCCGGCGGGACCTGGTGAAGGTCGCCAAGCAGAAGGGTGAGGACGCCCGCGTCACCATCCGCAACATCCGGCGGAAGGTCAAGGACGAGATCGACCGGATCGTCAAGGACGGCGAGGCCGGCGAGGACGAGGGCTCCCGCGCGGAGAAGGAACTCCAGAACCTGACCGACAAGTACGTCGCCAGCGTGGATGACCTCGTCAAGCACAAGGAAACCGAGCTGCTGGAGGTATAGGGCTCTCCATGATGGCGGCCGGTGACCACGACGCACCTGGTGTTGACGGGGAAACCGGTCACCACCAGCACACATCCACCCCTCCGGGAACGGCGGTGACCGGGGGGACCGCCTCCCGCGCGGGGAGGAACCTCCCGGCCGCCATCGCGGTCGGGTTGGGACTCGGGGCGTTGCTGCTGGCCGCCCTGCTCTTCTGGCGGCACCTGTTCGTGGCCATCGTGGCCGCGGCGGTGGCCGTCTCCACGATGGAGCTGCACCGGACCCTGGGTCGCGCGGCCGGGGTCCGGCTGGCCCTGGCCCCGCTGCTGGTGGGTGGCCAGGCGATGATCTGGCTCTCCTGGCCGTTCGGCACGGTCGGGGTGCTTGCCTCCTTCGCCTTGACGGTCGTCGCGTGCCTGCTCTGGCGGTTCCGGGGCGGCGCCGACGGGTACCTCCGGGACACCTCGGCGTCGGTGTTCGTGGCCGCCTACGTCCCGCTCTTCGCCTCCTTCGCGGCGTTGCTGGTGCTCTCGCCGGACGGCGCGGCCCGCACCATCGCGTTCCTGCTCGCCGTCGTGTGCTCGGACACCGGTGGGTACGTCGCGGGCGTCCTCTTCGGCCGCCACCCGATGGCCCCGTCGATCAGCCCGAAGAAGTCCTGGGAGGGTTTCGCCGGCTCCCTGCTGGCCGGGGTGGCCGCCGGCGTGGGCAGCTTCGTGTTCCTGCTGGACGGCGCTTGGTGGCAGGGGGCGATCTTCGGGGCGGCCCTCGTGGTGACCGCGACCACGGGTGACCTGATCGAATCACTGGTCAAACGGGACGTCGGGGTCAAGGACATGGGCTCCCTGCTCCCCGGGCACGGGGGGATCATGGACCGCATGGACTCCCTGCTGCCCTCCGCTGTCGTCTCCTGGCTGTTGCTCACCGTCTTCCTGCCGCTCGCGTGACCGGTCCCGGGCGGCGGCTGCCGGCCCTGTTCCAGGCGGTCACGGGCCTGGCGGGCCGGCGGGAACGGCGGGGAGGCGGTGTCCTGCCCAGCCCCAACATCTGGAACTGGCCGGATCTCTACGAGGTGGAGAACAGGGCGCAGGACCCCGACGGAGTCCTGTGGGATGCTCTGCGCGCCGCCAGGGACTGGTCGGGCGCGGACGTGGTGGACGTGGGTTGCGGGGCCGGGTTCCACCTCCCGGTGTTCGCCCGCTCGGCCGCCCGGGTGGTGGGGGTCGAACCGCACCCCCCGTTGGCCGCCGCGGCCAGGCAGCGGGTGCGCGACCTCCCCGCGGTGACCGTGCACGAGGCCGGTGCCCAGCGGCTGCCGCTGCCCGACGCGGCCGTCGACCTGGTGCACGCGAGGACCGCCTACTTCTTCGGGCCGGGTTGCGAGCCCGGTCTGGTCGAGGCCGACCGGGTGCTCCGGCCCGGCGGAACCCTGGCCGTCGTCGATCTGGACGCCACCCGGCACTCCTACGGCCGGTGGATGCGCGCGGACCTGCCCCGCTACGACCCGCTCGCGGCCGAACGGTTCTTCGTGGAGCGCGGCTTCTCCTGCCAGCGGTTCGACGTGGACTGGCGCTTCGACGATCGGCGGAGCCTGGAGTCGGTGCTGGGCATCGAGTTCTCCCCCGAGATCGCGGCGCGGGCCGCCGCGGAGGTGCCGGGACTGTCGTTCCGCGTCGGGTACCGGGTGCACGTGCGGCACAAGCCCAGGGGCCCGGTGCTGCCGAACGGGGCCACCGCCCGGGACGACCCGCGCTGAGCTCAGGCCCCCGGGTGGCCGTCCTCCCGGTCAGGGCGAGGTGACCAGCCGCAGGTGGGGCCGTGGGTCGGGGATCCCCAGCAGCCGCCGGATGATCGCTGGGGTGACCTCGATCCGCGCGGCCAGCTCCGCCAGCCCCACCCCCTGGTCCGCCGCCATCTCGGTGGCCGTCCGGAGCAGTGTCGGCTCCTCCCCGGGGAAGACCTCGCTGACCGGTTCGTCGGTGCGGAGGCCGAGACGGGACAGCTCGACCATCACCTCGCGGTAGGTCGTGTCGGAGTAGAAACCCAGGGTGCGCCCCCGCACGGCGAGTGCCGCCATCGACACCCCGTACCGGTGGCCGAGGTCGCGGAGCGACGCTGGTTCCGGTTCCACCGGCAGGAGGTCACCGATCTCCGTCGCCGGCATCAACAACTCCGCGGCGAAGGCGTTCGCCTCCGCCTCGTGCCGGGGGTTGCCGGGTGCCGGTTCGGGGTGCAGCAGCAGGTGGCCCAGTTCGTGCGCCACGGAGAACCGCTGGCGCAGCGGGTTCCCCCGATCGGTGAGCGCGATGATCGGGCGTCCACCCTTCGCCGAGGAGAACGCGTCGATGTTCTTGTTGTCGGGAATGACCAGCCGGGCGACGGCGACGCCCCGGGCCTCCAGGGTGCGCACCAGGTGCGGGACGGGCCCCGAGGGGACGTCCCAGCCTCGGCGCACCGCCCGGGCGGCCCGGGCCGGGTCACTCCCGGTGGCGGCCGGCGCCAGGTCCACCGCCGGCAGTTCGATGAGGTCCTCCAACCTGGACAGGACCTCCCACAGCAGTTCCACCTGCGCGAGGGCCTGGAGGCGCTGGGTGGCCGTGGTGGCCCGCAACGAGCGGAAGTGCGCGTTGGTGGTGTCCAGCCTCAACTGGGGACGACCGGCCGCGAAGAACCCGACGGGCAGCTCCATCACCTGGGCGCAGCGGGAGAGCACGGTCACGTCGGGTCGTGACTGGCCGAGTTCGAACCGGGAGAGCAGCGCGGCCGGCCGGCCTATCCACTCCGCCAGCTCGCGCTTGCTCAACCCGAGAAGCCGCCTGGCCATCGTCAACCTGGCCGGGTCGAAAGCCCGCGCGGCCGCGAACGCACCCGTGGTCACTGCGATCTCCTGGTTCGTCGGCCTGCCACTGCCGTGGTCGGTACCTGGTCGGCGCGCGAGCGCCCCGCGAGGGGTGACGCCGCCGACGGGCACCTGAGAATCTTGCCGACAGACATTCTTTCCCCACCGGCCGGGTGGGGCCACCGGAGATCACCCGGGGTGGTCAGGCACCGGAGGTGCCCTCCTGGGGGCGCGCCCGGTGCCGCAGGGGCAGTTCGGGCAGGTCGTGCGGATTCCAACCGGTGGTCCCGGTGGGTGCCGGCCGCGCGGTCAGCGGGCCCCCGAGGCCGGCCGTCCGCGCGTGGCCCCTGGTGAACGACGTCAGCGGCCACAGCCAACTCCACCGGATCCGGTAGTCGCGGTCCGCGCTGCCCTGGCCGACCCACGCGCCGGACAGCCCCGCCGCCTCGCTGCCGGTCCACGGGAGGAACAGGAGATCGCGGCCGCCGGTGATCGCGTGGTTGGCGGGGAACAGCCCCGGCGGTTCCTCCGGCGGCCGCACGAGCCGACGTTGGAGTTCGGTGTCGTCGAGGACCGAGGTCAGCGGCGAACCGGTCTTCGCCCGGTACTGGTAGAGGGCGCAGTTCCCGATGCCGATCGTCATGGACTGGAAAGCGGGGTTGACACGGGCGTCGGGCAGCCCGCTCGCGGTGGCGAGCAGGTACTGGTACCGGTCGGTGCCGAAGCTCCAGCCGTTGGCCCACGAGCCCCGCGCGGACCTGCGCCGGACGCGTTGGAGCTCGGCCGCGGCGCTGTGCGCCAGGGCCAACCAGTCCAGCAGGTGGCCTGCCACCGCCGCGGACCGCGTCTCGCCGACGAGGCGGTCGAAGTGGGGGTCACCGATCGGTTCGAACCTGTCGTCCTCGGGAAGCACCGCTGCTCCTCACCGCCCAGGGGCTGTTCGTCCTGCGGTGACCTTGCTACCGCCAGGCACCGACAGTGACGCGTACCGACCGCGCGGCCGACGGGGACACCGGTGGTGACGCCGAGGGCGCCAACAGGAGGGACGCCGCACGGGGCCGGCAGGAGGCCGTGGGACACTGGTCGCGCCATGACTGCACTTCCCCTGGTGTTCGACGCCCCCCGCCGTGGGCTTCCGCCCCGCCACCTCGCCGACCTCTCCCCTGAGGATCGCCGGTCGGCGGTCGCCGAGCTCGGCGAGAAGGCGTTCCGCGCCACACAGCTGTCCCACCACTACTTCGGCCGGCTCAGCGTGGATCCCGAGTCGATGACCGACATCCCCTCGGCGACGAGGGACCGGCTCGTGGAATCCCTCCTGCCGACGCTGTTCACGCAGGTCAGGGAGGTGACCACCGACAACGGCACGACGAGGAAGACCTTGTGGCGGGCGCACGACGGCACCCTCGTGGAGAGCGTGCTGATGCGCTACGACGACCGGGCCACCGTCTGCGTGTCCAGCCAGGCCGGGTGCGGGATGGCCTGCCCGTTCTGCGCCACCGGCCAGGGTGGGCTCCAGCGGAACATGTCCACGGCCGAGATCGTCGACCAGGTGCGGTCGGCCGCCGCCGCCATGCGCGACGGCCTGCTCCCCGGCGGAGCGGGCCGGTTGTCCAACGTCGTGTTCATGGGCATGGGCGAGCCGTTGGCGAACTACAAGCGGGTGGTGGCCGCCGTCCGCCGGCTCTGCGAGCCGGCGCCCGCCGGTCTCGGGCTCTCGCAGCGTTCGATCACCGTGTCGACGGTCGGGCTGGCTCCCGCCATCCGGAAGCTGGCGGACGAGGACCTCCAGGTCACGCTCGCGGTGTCCCTGCACACCCCGGACGACGAGCTGCGGGACACCCTCGTGCCGGTCAACACGCGCTGGAGCGTGGACGAGGTGCTGCGGGCGGCCCGGTACTACGCCGACCGGACCGGTCGCCGCGTGTCGATCGAGTACGCGCTCATCCGGGACGTGAACGACCACCCGTGGCGGGCCGACCTGCTGGGCAGGCTGTTGCGCCAGCACCTGGGCCATCTGGCCCACGTCAACCTGATCCCCCTGAACCCGACGCCGGGCAGCGAGTGGGACGCCAGCCCCAAACCGGTGGAGCGCGAGTTCGTCCGGCGGGTGCGCGAGGCCGGGGTGAGCTGCACGGTGCGCGACACCAGGGGGCAGGAGATCGCCGCCGCCTGCGGCCAACTCGCGGCCCAGGAGTAGCCACCCCACCCACCGGTGAGGCGAGGCGATCCGCCCGCCGGGCGCGAGCCGTGGCCACAGGGGTGAGGGGCGCCGCCCTCCGGGTGCGCCCGCGCCGCGATCGCCGGGCGTGGGCGCCAGCCCACCCCGTCGGCCGTCGTGGATGGTGGTCGGGCGGGCCAGGCCCTCCCCGGCATCGGTTGTCTCCGCTCGGCCCGAGGGCGGGACCGGGCCGGAGGACCCGGCCGCCGCGCCCCCACCCCGTCCGGGGCGCGGACACGGCCATGACCTGCCGCACGACGCGGGCGCCGCGCGAACGAGGCTTCTCCGCGCGCGGTACCCCGGAGGGACCCCTGGGGACACCCGCCGGTCATGCCGGATGGCACCAGGCCCTGATCCGCCGGCGGCTCGGGCTCAGTCCACCTCGTGCAGGAGACCGGTGTCCACGTCGACGACGAAGCCTCGGATCGAGTGGGCGTGCCGGATGAAGGGGCTGCGCTTGATGCGTTCCTTGCTCTCGTGCACGTCGACCGACTCGTCCTCGAAGCACTCCACCGACCATTCGGGGGTGACGCCGACCTCCTGCCGCATCTGGGCCTTGAACTCGGCGTCGGTGAAGGTCCGCAGCCCGCAGCGGGTGTGGTGCAGCAGGATGATGTGCTCGGTGCCCAGCCGCCACTGGCTGATCGCGAGGGACCGGATCACGTCGTCGGTGATGACGCCCCCGGCGTTGCGGATGATGTGCGCCTCGCCGACGCGCAGCCCGAGCAGTTGGAAGACGTCCATCCGCGAGTCCATGCACGCCACCACCGCCAACTTGCTGGCGGGTTCGGTGGGCAGGTCGGCGCACGAGATGGGGTGAGCGGCGTTGTGGTGCACCAGCCGCTGCGTGATGGACATGGACATGGGAAACCCCCGGCCTGGTGTCTGCTCGACCGTCGGAACGGCCGGCGCGATGTCGGGAAGACCGGCGTCCGCGATAATCACCGGTGACAGGTCTGGCGCGGCGCCGCCCGGTACCGGGGTGCCGCACTGGAGGCAGTGAATCGGGTGTCACCGCGTTGAGGCAAGGAACATCACTGGGAAGTGTGACAACGGTGCGTGGGTGTGACAGGGAGATGGACCCCGGGGCGAACCCCGGGGACCCCTCAGTTACGCCACGGTGTCCGGCGGCGCGTCTGGTCCCAGATCAGGAACCCGATCATGCCGAGCCCGATCCCGATCAGCCAGATGGTCTCGACGTGACCTTCGTGGTTGCCGATCAGCATCAGGAACATGATGGCCGCGACGGCCCAGCCGGCGACGCGGCGGCCGCGCGGCCACTCGCCGTGCCAGCCCCACTCCGCCGACGGCTCGTCCCGGGGATCCACCACGTCACCGCCGGAATACCTGTCCACAGCGGCGTTGGTCCTCGACGGCTGCTCAGCGGACACGATCCCTCCAGCACGGGCTCATCACGTAGCTTGCCGACCTATCCTCGCACACGGTCCCCCGTCGGTGCCCTGGCGGCCGCGCCGGACCACCGGGTGCGCGAAGCGGCACCCTCGCCCGTCGACCTCGGTCGTGGGGGCCGCACCCGGGCGGCACCGCCCTCCCGGCGCCGCGCCCCGGCGACTCGGGTCCGGCCACCCGTGCGGGGGATCACCGCCTAGGCTGTCCGCCGCGGCGCGGCCCGCGTCAACCCCATCCACCCCAGACGCCCTCCCGGAGGTGAGCCATGTCCGAGGACCCGCGAGAGACACCGGCACTCGACCACCGCGTCCCCGACGCCTCGGGCCCGCCCGCCGTCGAGCTGCGCGGGGTGACCAGGACCTACACCGACCAGGTCGCCGTCCGTGACCTGAGCCTGCGGGTGGGGGAGGGCGAGTTCTTCTCCGTGCTCGGCCCGTCCGGGAGCGGGAAGACGACGCTGCTGCGGATGGTCGCCGGGTTCGAGGACCCCGACGGGGGAGCGATCCTGCTGGGGGGCCGCGACGTGGTGGGGGTACCCGCCCACCGGCGGGACGTCAACACCGTCTTCCAGTCCTACGCGCTCTTCCCCCACCTCTCGGTCTGGGACAACGTGGCCTACGGGCTGCGCCGGCTGGGACTGCGCCGCGCGGAGCTGCGCGCCAGGGTCGGCGACTACCTGGACCTCGTCCAGCTCGCCGGCTACGGGCGCCGTCGGCCGCACCAGCTCTCCGGCGGGCAGCAACAGCGGGTGGCCATCGCCAGGGCGCTCGCCCGCCGCCCCCGCGTCCTGCTGTTGGACGAGCCCCTGGCGGCGCTCGACGCCCAGCTCCGGGCGCAGCTGCGGGTCGAGCTGACCAGGATCCAGCGCGAGGTCGGCACCACCTTCCTCTACGTCACCCACGACCAGGAGGAGGCGCTGGTGCTCTCGCACCGGCTCGCGGTCCTGCGGGCCGGCCGGGTCGAACAGGTGGGCACTCCCGCCGACGTCTACGAACGGCCGGTGAGCCGGTTCGTCGCCGAGTTCATCCGCTCCTCCACCACGGGTGGCTCGAACGTGCTGGAGGGGACCGTGCGGACCGTGACCGGCGCCGGGAACGCGGCGCTGGTGGAGGTGTCGGTGGGGGAGGGGGCCGTCCTGGCCGAACTCCCACCGGGCCGGGCGCTGCGACGGGGACAACCGGTGGCGGTGGCGGTGCGCCCGGAGAAGGCCCGGCTCTACTCCGCGGAGGACGACGGACCACCACCAGGGTGGTCCCGGGTGCCCGTCCGGCCGCGAGACACCGTGTATACCGGCGCCGCCACCGAACACCTCGTCGAGGTCGTGGGGGACCCCGGAGCCACGCCGCTGACCGTGTTCACCCAGAACACCCGGCGGGCGGGCGAGACCGGGCCCGGTGGCGGTCCGGTGCTGGTGGGCTGGGAACCGCGGTTCAGCGTCCTGCTGGCCGATGAGCCGGGCCGTGGGGACGGCGGCGCGGAGCCGGGCGGACGCGCTCGTCCCACGGCGGCGGACGGCGATCCCACCCCGGGTTCGGCACCGACTCCGGTCGGCGCCACCTCCCGGGCGGACGTCTCGTAGCGCCCGCTGAGCACACCAGCCGGACACACCCCGGACGGCCCGCCAGCTGGCGCTGCCCGGGGGAGGGGAGGACCACTCGCACATGGCGGACAGGGACGCGGTACGGATCGCGCGGTTGTGGGACGGTCGGGAGCGGCCGGTCACCCGACGCGCGATGCTCCGGTCGACCGCATTCTTCGCGTTGGCGGCGCACGGGGCCGCGGGCTGCGCGATCTCGGAGCCGGTCGAGCCACGTCGTACCGACCCGAGGGCGACCCGGGCCGTCAACGAGGTCGAGGAACCGGTCCTGAACTTCTTCAACTGGACCGACTACGTCGACGAGGACACCATCCCGGGCTTCGAGGACGAGACCGGCATCTCCGTCACCTACGACAACTTCAGCTCCAACGACGAGCTGGAGGCGAAACTCGCCGCCGGAGGCAGCGGCTACGACCTGATCGTGCCCAGCGACAACTTCCTGCGGCGGTTCCTCCGCTCCGACCTCCTGAGCCCGCTCGACCACGACCTGATCCCCAACCTGGACAACCTGGACCGGCGGTTCCGGGAGGCGGAGTACGACCCGGACAACCGGTACTCGGTGCCCTGGGCCTGGGGCACCACCGGGCTCGCCTTCTCGCGGCAGGCCCTCGGCGGGGCCGACGTCACCTCGCTGGACGCGTTCCGGCTGGCCGCCGCCCGGGGGCGGAGCGCCCTGCTCGACGAGGCCAGGGACGCGATGGCCCTGGGGCTCCTGGGCGCGGGTCACGACCCCAACACGACCGACCCCGGGGAGTTGGAGGACGCCGTCGAGTACCTGCTCGACCTGAAGGGCGTGCTCGGTCAGATCACCTCGGACGTGATCGAACCGCTCGCCTCCGGGCAGGCCCCTCTCGCGCAGGCGTGGTCGGGGGACGTGTTCCAGGCGATGGAGACGAACCCGGAACTGGACTTCGTCATCCCCGAGGAGGGCGGCCTGTCCTGGGTGGATCTCCTCTGCGTCCCCCGGTCGGCGCCGCACGCCGCCAACGCCCACCGCTTCATCGACCACATCCTGCGGCCCGAGGTCGGGGGGAGGTTGGCCAACGCCATCCAGTACGGCAGTCCGAACGCGGCCGCGCGCCCTTTCGTGGACGCCGAACTCCTCGCCGACGAGCGCATCTACCCCTCCCCGGAGGCGCTAGCCCGGGTCCCCTTCACCCGCGATCTGGGACCGGAGGTCGAGGGCCGGTACGCGGACGCCTGGACGAGGGTGAAGACGGGCTGATGGATGGCGTGACGAGAGCCTCGGGCGGGCCGCGGCGCCCCCGGCCCGAGCCCACCAGCGGCGCCGGCCGCCCCGGTGGCGCGGCCCGACCAGCCCGCTCCCGGGGGCGAGGACGTGCCCGCGCGCACGGCCGTTCCCTGGCCGGCTGGGCGGCCCTCGCCCCGGCGGGCCTGTGGCTGGGCGCGTTCTTCGTGGTCCCGGTGGCCCTGGTCGCGCAGTACAGCTTCGCGACCAGGGACCTCGGCATCGCCCGCGTCGTGCTCCCCTGGACGCTCGACGCCTACCGGCTCGCCGTCGACCCCGCTGTGCTGCCGATCTTCTGGCGCACCGCCGCCTACTCCCTGTCCGCCACGCTGGCGTGCCTGGTGATCGGGTTGCCGCTGGCCTGGTTCGTCGCCCGGCACGCAGGGAGGTGGCGGCTCGTGCTGTTGGGAGCGGTGCTCGTGCCGTTCTGGGCGAGCCACCTCGCGCGGATCTACGCCTGGAAGGCGCTGTTGGCCGAGGACGGGCCGGTGAACCGGGTGCTGGGCCTGGTGGGGCTGGACCGGCCGGGTGGGCTGTTGCTGACCGACGTCGCCGTCGTGGTGGGGCTGACCTACGGCTACCTGCCCTTCATGGTGCTCCCGCTGTACGTCGTCTGCCGGCGTTTCGACCCGAGGCTGCTGGAGGCGTCCCAGGACCTGGGGCACGGGCGGCTCGGCACCTTCGTCCGGGTGGTGCTGCCCGGGCTGGCCCCGGGGGTGGTGGCCGGGTCGTTGTTGGTGCTGGTGCCCTCGGTGGGCGACTTCGTGACACCGGCCCTGCTGGGCGGGGTCAACCAGTTGACGTTCGGCAGTGTCATCGACGACCAGTTCCGGGGTGGGAACAACTGGCCGCTCGGCTCGGCGCTGGCGGTGCTGCTCCTCGCCGCGGTGGCGGTGTTGTGGGTGGCGCGCGGCCGACGGGCGCGGGAGGTGCTGTGACCGTGGAACACGCGGGACGGGGACGTCGTGCGGCCCGGGGTCGCCGGCCCTGGGTGCTGCTGGCCACCGTGGTGGGCGCCTACGCCTTCCTGTACGCGCCGATCCTGTGGCTGGCCCTGCTGTCGTTCAACGACTCCCGTTCGGTCAGCACGTTCACCGGGTTCTCGCTGCGCTGGTACGCGGAGCTGCTCACCGACGGGCAGGTGCTGGACGCCCTGTGGTTGACCGTCCGGTTGGCGGCCAGCACGGCCGTGGTGGCCGCGGTGTTGGGCACGCTGGCGGCCTGGGCCCTGCGTCGGCCGTTCCGAGGGCGGGGGCTGTGGTCGACGGTGCTCGCGATGCCCCTGGTGGTCCCCGAGGTGGTGCTCGGGGTGAGCCTGCTGGCCTTCTGCGTGAAGCTGGCGGGCATCCCGCTGGGGTTCGGCGCCCTGTTGGCCGCGCACGTCACGTTCTCCCTGAGTTTCGTCGTCATCGTGGTGCGGGCCAGGCTCGCCGGGCTCGATCCGAGGCTGGAGGAGGCGGCGGCCGACCTCGGCGCCGGCCCCCTGACCCGGTGGCGCACCGTGACGCTGCCGGTGCTGTGGCCGGCGATCGGGGCGGGGGCCGCGTTCGCCTTCGTGCTCTCCTTCGACGACGTGGTGACCTCGAGCTACCTCTCGGGGGTGGGAGGTACCCCGTTGCCGGTCCTGGTCTACGGGCAGGCCAGTCGGCGCGGTGTCTCACCGGAGATCGTCGCGCTGTCCACCAGCATGGTGGTGCTGAGCACCGTGCTGCTCGTGCTGGCCGTCCTGGTCGTCGCACGGCGAGCGCGCCACCTCGACCGGTGACGCGCTCGCCGCTGGTACTCGGGTCAGGCGTGTGCTCGCCGCCCCGTGACCAGGCGGTAGATGGCGAGCAGGATGATCGAACCGAGAATCGCCAACAGCCATGTCCGGATCTCGAAGAACGAGCCGAGGTCGGTGTCGAAGATCGCGCGGCCGATGAAGCCGCCCACGAAGGCCCCGATCACGCCGAGTACGAGAGTGATGATGATCCCGCCAGGATCGCGGCCGGGCATGATGGCCTTGGCGATGAGGCCGGCCAGCAGACCGAGGACGATCCAACCGAGAATACCCATCGAAACCTCCTAGGAGTTCGCCGCCACCGGGCGGCGTGGGGCTGGGAGAAACCCCAGCTCCACGGTCCTTCGGCGGTGTTCATGACCTGACTCTGGAATAACCACGTCCGGTGAGGGCCATGCGTCCGTTATCGTTCCGTTATCAACGGCGGGTGGTGGCCGGCCGCTCCCCCGTCGCCCTCCGTGGCCGTCGACCCCGCCCCGGGGCGGGCGGCCGAGCCGGCTCCGCGACAATGTCGGGCCATGAGCTCGCTGTCCCCCACCTCGACCGCCGCCGAGCCGGGTCCCCGCCCCGTGCCCGCCGAGGCCCCCTCATCGGCGCGCCGCGTCCTGCTCCTCGGATCCACCGGGTCCGTCGGAACGCAGACCCTGGACGTGGCCAGGCGGAACCCGGACGCCGTGCGCGTCGTCGGGCTCGCGGCGGGCGGTGCGAACCTGGACGCGCTGGCCGCCCAGGCCCACGACTTCCAGGTGGAGGCGATCGCCGTCCCCCGCGTCGGGGTCGAGCGAGACCTGGTCGCGGCCTGGCGCGCCGAGGCCGAGCGGCGTGGAGTCCTGGCCGGTACGGCCCCGCCTCGGGTGCACACCGGCGTCCGCGCCCTGCTGGACCTGATCGAGTCCACCCCCTCGGACATCGTGCTGAACGCCGTCACCGGCTCGCGGGGCCTGGAACCGACGCTGGCCGCCCTGGCCACCGGCGCGACGCTGGCCCTGGCCAACAAGGAGTCCCTGATCGCCGGCGGCCCGCTGGTGCTGGCGGCCGCCGCTCCCGGCCAGATCGTCCCGGTGGACTCCGAGCACTCCGCCCTGGCACAGTGCCTGCGGGGCGGCCGGGCCGACGAGGTGGACCGCCTGGTCCTCACCGCCTCCGGCGGCCCCTTCTACTCCCGGACGAGGGAGGACCTCGAGGCGGTGACCGTCGAGGAGGCCCTGGCGCACCCGACCTGGTCGATGGGCAGGGTCATCTCCGTGAACTCCGCCACGCTGGTCAACAAGGGGCTCGAGCTCATCGAGGCGCACCTGCTGTTCGGCGTCCCCTACGACCGGATCGACGTCGTCGTGCACCGCACCTCGGTCGTGCACTCGATGGTCACCTTCGTGGACGGATCGACCCTGGTCCAGGCCAGTCCGCCCGACATGCGACTGCCGATCGGCGTCGCCCTCGGCTGGCCGCGCCGCCTGCGCGACGTCTCCTCGCCGTGCCGCTTCGACACCACGACCACGTGGACCTTCGAGCCGGTGGACAACCTCAGCTTCCCCGCCGTGGAGCTGGCCAGGGCCGCCGGGCGCGCGGGCGGGTCGGTCCCTGCCGTGTACAACGCGGCCAACGAGGAGGCCGTGGAGGCCTTCCTCGAAGGTCGCACGAAATTCACACGGATCCTGGAGACTGTGGAGCGGGTGCTGGCTGAGGCCGACGAGTGGCGTCGGGACCCCTCCGGTGTCGACGACGTTCTCGCAGCCGAGGACTGGGCGCGGGCCCGGTCGCGGCGGCTGCTCGGTGTGACGGGCCACGCTGCGGGCTCGGTGGGAAAGGACTGACGCGTGGCCTTTGTGATCGGGGTCATCCTGTTCGCCATCGGCATCGGGGTGTCCATCGCGTTGCACGAACTCGGGCACCTGGCCGCCGCCAAGGCGTTCCGGATGAAGGTCACCGAGTACTTCGTCGGCATGGGGCCGAAGATCTTCTCGTTCCGGCGGGGCGAGACCGAGTACGGCCTGCGAGCCCTGCCCGTGGGCGGCTACTGCCGGATCACGGGCATGACCTCCCTCGACGAGGTCGACCCGGTGGACGCGCCCAGGGCGATGAACCGCAAGCCGGTGTGGCAGCGCGTCGTGGTGCTGTGCGCCGGCTCGGCGACCCACTTCATGCTCGCCTTCGTGATCCTGCTCACGATGGCGGTGACGATGGGCCTGCCCAACATCAGCGGCCGGGCGGTCGTCGCCGAGGCCAGTTCCTGCGTCCCGCCGGACCAGGACCTGGAGACCTACGAGTACGCCGAGTGCACGCCCGGCCAGGACCCGGCACCGGCCAGGGACGCCGGCGTGCTGCCTGGTGACGAGATCGTCGCGGTCAACGGCGAGGCGACCGGCAACTACACCGAGGTGCAGGCGGCCCTGGTCGAGCAGAGCGGGGACAGCGCGACCATCACGGTCCTGCGGGACGGCTCCGAGCAGGAGCTGACCATCCCGATCGTCCCCGTGCAACGGGTGATGGTGAACCCGGAGACCGGTGAGGCCGAGAAGGTCGAGACCAACGCGCTGGGTGTGAGCTTCCCCAACTACCTGCACTTCACGGCCGCCCAGGCGTTGCCGGGCACGCTCACCTTCACCGGTGAGATGTTCGTGCACACCTGGGAACGCCTGCTCGAACTGCCCAGCCGCGTGCCCGCCGTCATCGACGCCATCCTGGGTGCCGAGCGCGACCCCAACACCCCGGTCAGCATGGTGGGAGCGAGCATCATCGGCGGCGACGCCGTCGCCGGCGGCTACTGGGAGCTGTTCCTGTTCCTCCTGGCCACCCTCAACCTCTTCATCGGCGTGTTCAACCTGCTGCCACTGTTGCCCCTGGACGGCGGTCACGTCGCCGTCAACCTCTACGAGAAGGCGCGGGACACCATTCGGGGGTGGCGCGGCAAGGCCAAGGGGGCGCCCGTCGACTACACCAAACTGCTGCCCATCACCTATGCGGCGGTGTTCATCGGCGGTGCGTTCATGCTCCTCACCCTGACCGCGGACATCGTTAACCCGATCCGGTTGCGTTAGCCCCGCCTGGCCACGGGGCGTGCGAGCAGGGCGTTCACCTCGTGGCCACGCTCCCTCCCCCGGGGCGGCCACCCGGCGGCCCGGGTGAAGGACTGCTAGTACGCTGGTGACGGCCCGGTGGTCGGGCTGTCACCCTGTCGGCCCTTGCGCGGGCCACGACATCGGACATCTGGTCGCGGAGAGGACCGATGAGCGTCGAGCTAGGAATGCCAACCATCCCGCCGCCGGTGCTGGCGCCCCGCCGCACGACCCGCCAGCTGCGGGTGGGCGCGGTCGGCGTGGGCAGTGACCACCCCGTCTCGGTCCAGTCGATGACGACGACCGTGACGGCGGACATCAACTCGACCCTGCAACAGATCGCCGAACTCACGGCCTCGGGCTGCGACATCGTCCGGGTGGCCTGCCCCAGCCAGGACGACGCCGACGCCCTGCCGGCGATCGCGAGGAAGTCGCAGATCCCGGTCATCGCCGACATCCACTTCCAGCCCAAGTACGTGTTTGCCGCCATCGAGGCCGGCTGCGCCGCCGTCCGGGTGAACCCCGGCAACATCAAGAAGTTCGACGACAAGGTCAAGGAGATCGCCCAGGCGGCCCGGGACCACGGGACCCCGATCCGCATCGGCGTCAACGCCGGGTCGCTCGACCCCCGCCTGCTCGCCAAGCACGGCAAGGCCACCCCGGAAGCGCTGGTGGAGTCGGCGCTGTGGGAGGCCGGCCTGTTCGCCGAGCACGACTTCCACGACATCAAGATCTCGGTCAAGCACAACGACCCCGTCGTGATGGTCCGGGCCTACGAACTGCTGGCCGAGTCCTGCGACTACCCCCTGCACCTGGGCGTCACGGAGGCGGGCCCCGCCTTCCAGGGCACCATCAAGTCCGCGGTCGCCTTCGGCGCGCTGCTGCGGCAGGGCATCGGGGACACCATCCGGGTCTCGCTGTCCGCGCCGCCGGTCGAGGAGATCAAGGTCGGCACGCAGATCCTCCAGTCGCTGAACCTGCGGCCCAGGAAGCTGGAGATCGTCTCCTGCCCGTCGTGCGGCCGTGCCCAGGTCGACGTCTACAAGCTGGCCGACGAGGTCACCGCCGGTCTCGACGGCCTGGAGGTCCCGCTGCGAGTGGCGGTGATGGGCTGCGTGGTCAACGGCCCCGGTGAGGCCAGGGAAGCCGACCTCGGCGTCGCCTCGGGCAACGGCAAGGGGCAGATCTTCGTCAAGGGCAAGGTCATCAAGACCGTTCCCGAGCACAAGATCGTGGAGACCCTCATCGAGGAGGCGATGCGCATCGCCGAGGAGATGGACGGTGACCCCAGCACGCTCGTGGGCGAACCGACGGTCACCGTGAGCTGATCCCCTCGGCTCGTCGGGCGCGGTGCCCCGGGCCGCGAAGGGGCCCGTGGTCGGTCCACTCAGGTGTCGATCCCGACGCCCTCGACGCGCCTACCCACCCTTCCGGTGCTTTCTGGCACTCTGGGACCGTGCTGAAGCTCGCGGGTGCAAGGTTGCTCACGGAGCGTGAGGGTTTGGCGGTCCGATCAGCGTTGGTCGCTGATCCTGTCGTGAGCTGTATGGTCGCCGCCAGGGTGGAGAGCGTGGGCTTGGACCCCTGGCGGCTCGGCGGGGAACTGTGGGGTGTCGGGAGCCGACTCGGTGGGCTCTGCTTCTCCGGGGTGAACCTCATCCCGCTGCGGGGCGGGAGGGCCGCCAGCCGCGCCTTCGCGGAACGAGCCCTCAGCCAACCCCGGCACTGCTCGTCACTGGTCGGCCCCGCCGACCAGGTGTTGGAGATGTGGCAGCAGCTGGAACCCGGGTGGGGGCCGGCACGTGACGTGCGGCCCAACCAGCCGTTGCTGGCGATGTCCGCACCGCCCTCGGTCGCCCCGGACCCGCTGGTCCGCCAGGTGCGCCTCGACGACCTGGAGCGCTACCTGCCGGCCGCCGTCGCCATGTTCACCGAGGAGGTCGGCATCGACCCCCAGGGCGAGGACGGCGGGGCCAGCTACCGGGCGAGGGTCGCCGAACTCATCGTCAACGGCCGCGCGTTCGCCCGCTTCGAGGGAGGCGAGGTCGTCTTCAAGGCCGAGGTCGGCGCGCTCTCCGCCAGGGTCGGCCAGATCCAGGGGGTGTGGGTGCACCCGGAACACCGCAACCGGGGTCTCGCCGCCGCCGGCACCGCGGCCGTCGTCGACCGCCTCTCCGGGTGGATGGGCCGCATCGCCAGCCTCTACGTCAACGACTACAACCTCCCGGCCCGCGCGGTCTACCGGAAGGTCGGCTTCTCCGAGGTGGGCCGGTTCGCCACCGTCCTGCTGTGACCCCCTCGTGAGCGGTCCTGATCGCTCCACAGTGGCCCAAGAGTTTCCGGCCTTCGAACAGCGGAAACACGACTCGAGGCGGTCGGGCCCTGTGCCAGGGGACACGAATGTGGGCATACTCCAGTCGTGGTGGTCGTCGTTTCCTCCCGGCCGGGACGCCGAGCCGGAACCGTGCTGCTCGCTGGTGCGCTGTCCCTGACGCTCAGCGGATGTGGGGTGTTCGACTCGGGCCCCGGCCCGGAACAGGCCCTGGCGGACTTCGTGGCCGCGATGGGCGCCCGTGAGCCGGAACGGGCCGCGGCCCTGACCGACAGCCCGGACGGCGCCCTGCCCACGCTGGAGAGCGTCGACCGCGCGCTGGCACCCGAGGGAGCCAGCGCCGAGGTGATCGAGGTGCGGGAGACCGACGGGTCCACGCACGCGGATCTCGACATCACCTGGGAACTGGCGGGGGACCGCACCTGGAACTACCACGGCACGGCCCGGTTGCGCGAGATCGAGGGGGACTGGCGGCTCGAGTGGGCGCCCTCGGTCATCCACCCCGACTTCGGGGAGCAGCAGACGCTCGCCGTCCGGACCGAGGCCGCCCCGTTGCCACCCGTCCTGGACCGTGACGGGCACGTCGTCCTCGATCCCGGCGTGGTCATCTCGGTCCTGCTGGACCCGGCGGCCACCGAGGAGCAGGAGGGCGACGTCACCGAGGTCGCCACGGTGCTGGGCGACACGCTCAACCGCTTCGACGACCGCATCACCCCGGACTCGGTGCTGGAAGGGGTGTCCGACACCGAGGACGGCCACTCCTACCTGGTCGCCACCCTGCGTGAGCCCGACTACCACTCCGTCCGGTCCGACATCCACGAGCTCCCCGGAGTGCGCTTCACCAACCAACCGCGCCTGCTCCCGGTCACCCGGGACTTCGGTTCGCAGATCCTGCCGTCGCTGCGCCGCGGCGTCGAGGAGGCCAACGTCGAGCGGGCCGGGTGGCGCGTGGTCAGCCTCGACGCGACCGGCGCCGAGGTGAACACCCTGCACCACGAGCAGCCCCGCCCGGCGGAGGCCACCCGGCTCACCCTGTCCCGTGCCGCCCAGGCGGCGGCCGAGGACGCCGTCGAGCCCTTCGACGAGCAGGCCATGCTGGTGGCCGTCGAGGCGTCCACCGGTCACGTGCTCGCGGTCGCGCAGAACGCGGCGGCCGACGCCGAGGGCCCGGTCGCGCTCGTCGGCCAGTACCCGCCGGGCTCCACCTTCAAGATCGTCACCGCCGCCGCCGCGCTCGCCTCCGGGCAGGTGACCGCGGACCGGACCGTCGCCTGCCCGGCCACCACCGCCATCGACGGTCGACTCGTGCCGAACAACGACCGCTTCGACCTCGGGGACGTGCCCTTCCACACGGCCTTCGCGCGTTCCTGCAACACCACGTTCGCCACCCTCGCCTCCGACATGGAGCCGGACGAACTGGCCGAGACCGCCCGCCAGTTCGGCCTCGGGCGGGAGTTCGTCATCCCCGGTCTCGCCACCTGGACGGGGCCGGTCCCGGTCACCGACAGCTCCGCCGAGCGGGTGGAGGCCGGTTTCGGGCAGGGCACCGTCCTGGCGAGCCCCTTCGGGATGGCTCTCGTCGCCGCGACGGTCGCCGCTGGCACGACCCCCACCCCGGTCTTCCTCGCCGAGGACGACCGGGAACCCTCGGATGCGGCCGGTGCGGCGGCGGGGGGAACGAGCGCCGAGCCGGACGGCCCGTCCTCGGCGGGCCCCGTCGAGGCGCCCTCAGCCCAGGTGATCGACGCGTTGCGACCGATGATGCGGGAGGTGGTGACCGAGGGCACCGCCACCGAGCTCGCGGGGCTGCCCGAGGTGCACGGGAAGACGGGCACCGCCCAGTTCGGGGACGGCTCCCGGTCCCACGGGTGGTTCGTCGGCTACCAGGGGGACATCGCCTTCGCCGCACTCGTGGTCGACGGCGGCAGCTCGGCCCCGGCCACCAAGCTGGCGGGCGACTTCCTGGGCTCCCTCGGCTGACCCCCGGCGGGAGCGTCTCACGTCCAGCGCCGCCAGGGGGAGTGCCGGTGGTTCCTCGCCCGCTCGACCACCAGTGGAAGGGGAACGGGGGAGGAACCCGTCGACAGGCGTCCCTCCACCTCCTCGCTCAACCCCCGGCAGGTGGGGCAGAGGCTCGTGGCGTCCAGGGGATCCATCCCGGTGCCGTGGCAGTTCGGGCAACCGGACTTCAGGCCGATCAACATGGGCACTACTGTGCCGGAGCCTCGTCCGGGTAGGACCAGCGCTCCACCATCGCGGGTTGGTCACCGTCGACCCGGGGCGCGATCAGGTCGCACAGGTGGGAACCGCTCAGCCGGATCATGTCCTCGCCGCAGGCGATCAGGTCCCCCACGAGCACCGTCGCCGAGAGCAGACCCCGGTTGTAGTGCACCCGCACCCGGGTGCCAGGCGCCAGGTTCTCCGGGTCCCGCACCAGTGCCCACGCGCCGAAACGGCGCCGCCCGGATGGTTCAACCACAGTCACGGTATCCCCCTCGCCGCCGGGTTCGCGCCACCCGGCGGCGGTCCCGTAACCGGAGCAGTCGGTTGCACTCGTTGGGCAACGCCGCCATCACGTGCCGCTCGGTGATCAGGCTGTTGATGCCCTGCCAGAACCGGGCGCCGGTGACGCCGTACCGCTCGCGGGCGGCCTGCTCGAGTGAACCCGGGTACCGCCACCAGGATGTCGCGAACCGCACGGCTGCCACCTGTTCCTCAGGATCGTCAGGAGGCCAGGCGGTAGTCACGATCACCAGCCTACCCGGGAGTATGACGATCTCGGCATGCCCTGGCGGCGCGTCACCAGCGGCGGACCGGTCCCCGCCTGGCTTCGCGGGCACCTCGGTCCACACCGGCCGGAGGGGGCGGCGGCGGGGGCGGCGCGGCCAGCCAGGATGTCGCCGCCGGGTGGTGGGCCGCCCACTTCGCGAGCCCGCCCCTCCCGCTCGGTCCCGGCCTCCGCCCAGGCACCCCGGACCACGGTGACCACCGCCGGTCCACTGGCGCGGCCCGCCCTGTCGTCGCCGGTCCACTGGCGCGGCCCGCCGCGTCGTCGTCACGGGTGAGGCCCACCTCGGGCGGTGGACGCCGGCAGTCCGGCACGACCGGGGACCGCGGGACGCCGGACGGTGGACCCGGTCCACTCCCACGGACGCCGGCGTCGGGGGCGCGAAGCGCTCCGGCCGCCGTCGCACGTCGGTGGCCGGCACCGGGTCCGCACCGGGGCGACCGCGCGCTCGTCGGGTGGGAGCCGCGAGTGGCGGTCGAGGAGGAGGGCCGGCGGGCGGCCGTGGCCGACGCCTCGACGTGGGGAGCCGCCCCGACGTCCGGTCGGCCGGGGGGACCGGTCGCGGGCGAGGGGTTCGGGACGGGGGAGCTCCCGCCGGCGCGGCGGCCTCGGGGAGGGCCGGGGGAGCAGCGGTCTCCGGGCACACGGCACCGGGCTCACCACCAGCCACCCCGCCGCTCCCACCGGAACCCCCGGCCTACCCTGCCCGTATGCCAGCAGACAGTCCCCGGCCGCGGCTCGTCCTCGGTGCCGCCGCCCTCGACGTGACCCTCGTCGTCGTGTTCGCCGCGCTGGGGCGCCGTGAACACGAGCGGGGAGGGGGGATCGTGGGCGTCCTGGACACCGCGTGGCCCTTCCTCGTCGGGCTGCTCCTGGGGTGGCTGCTGGTCCGGGCGTGGCGGGCCCCGACGCGACCGCTCCACGGGCTGGGGGTGTGGTTGGCCACGCTGGTGGGCGGCCTGGCGATCCGCGCCCTCGTCCTGCACTGGCCGCCGCTGTCGTTCGCGCTGGTGGCGGCCGGTTTCCTCGCAGCCTGCCTGGTGGGCTGGCGCCTGGTCGCCTGGTGGGTGTCCGCGCGCGCCTCGGCGCGGGCTGCGTAGGGTTGTCGTCATGCCAGAACGCGCACCCCTGCGACCTGGGAGCATCTCGCCCCGCCGATCGGTCCCCCGCTCGATCGAACGCCCGGAGTACGTCGACCGACCGTCGCCGGCCCGCAACACCGACCCCTGGGTCCAGCCAGCCGAGGTCGTCGAGCGGATGCGCCTGGCGGGCAAACTCGCCGCGCAGGCGCGTGAGCTGGCCGGCCGCACGGTGGCGCCGGGAGTGACCACCGACGAGATCGACCGCGTCGTGCACGAGTTCCTGTGCGATCACGGGGCCTACCCGTCGACGCTGGGGTACCGGGGCTTCCCCAAGTCGTGCTGCACCTCGCTGAACGAGGTCGTGTGCCACGGCATCCCCGACTCCACCGTCATCGAGGACGGTGACATCGTCAACGTCGACGTCACCGCGTACCTCAACGGTGTGCACGGCGACACCAACGCGACCTTCCTCGCCGGCGACGTCAGCGAGGAGGCCCGGCTGCTGGTGGAGCGCACCCACGAGGCGCTGGCGCGAGCCATCCGCGCGGTGCGCCCGGGACGCCAGCTCAACGTCATCGGCCGGGTGATCGAGTCCTACGCCAACCGCTTCGGGTACGGCGTGGTCCGGGACTTCACCGGGCACGGCATCGGGCGGTCCTTCCACAGCGGCCTGGTCATCCTGCACTACGACGACCCCTCGGTGGAGACCGTGATCGAGGAGGGCATGACCTTCACGATCGAGCCGATGATCAACCTCGGCACGATCGAGTACGACATCTGGGACGACGACTGGACGGTCACCACCCGGGACAAGAAGTGGACCGCCCAGTTCGAGCACACCCTGCTGGTGACCGCCGACGGGGCCGAGATCCTCACCGTCCCGTGAGGCCGGGCCCCGACGGCGGCAGCCCGGTCAGGCCAGGGGGAGTTTGAGCAGCGCGTTCTCCACGAGTTCCGGCAACGCCGGGTGGATCCAGTACTGCCGCCGGGGCAGCTCGGTGGCGGGCAGGCCGAAGCTGATGGCCTGGATCAACGGCTGGATGAGGGTCGCAGCCTCCGGCCCGATCAGGTGGGCCCCGAGCAGTGCCCCCGTCTCGGGGTCGGCCACCAGCTTGCAGAACCCCGTGGAGTCCTCCAACGCCCACCCGTAGGCCACGTCGCCGTAGTCCTGGACCGCCGTCACGTGCCGGACGCCCCGCGCCCTGGCCTCCTCCTCGGTCAGCCCCACCGAGGCGACCTGCGGGGAGGAGAAGACGGCGTGCGGCACGTGCCGGTGATCGCTGGCCATCAGGTCGTCCGGGCACAGCAGGTTGTGCCGGACCACGCGGGTCTCGTGGTTGGCGACGTGCTTGAGCTGGAACGGCGAGCTGAGGTCACCCAGCGCCCAGACACCGGGCAGTGAGGTCCGCTGGTACTCGTCGACCCGCACCCTGCCGTCCGGGGTGAGGTCGAGCCCGGCGGCCCCCGGCTCCAACAGGTCGCTGTTGGGCACGCGGCCCGTCGCGACCAGGACCTCCTCCGCCTCCACGGTCTCCTCACCGTCCGGCCCCCACAGGACCAGGCTGGTGACCCCGCCCGACCGGGTCGCCCGCAGCGCGGTCCGGCCCAGCCGCACGTCCCAGCGCTGGGAGGCGAGCTCGGTGAAGCGGCGGGACACGTCGCCGTCCTCCGCCCTGAGCAGGGCGTCTCCCCGGTTGACCACCGTGACCTCCACCCCGAAGGACGAGAACACGTGGGCGAACTCGGCGGCGACGAAACCCCCGCCGAGGATGACCATCCGGGCGGGCAGCTCGTCGAGCCGCATGACCGTGTCGCTGGTGTGGAAGCCCGCCTCCGCCAGGCCGGGAACCGCCGGCACGAAGGGCCGGCTGCCCGTGGCGAGCACGATCTGGTCGGCCTGGATCAGCGTCGACGGCCCCCCGTCGCCCGGATCGACGCGCAGGGCCCGTTCCCCGGCGAAGGCCGCCGTTCCCTGGTGGAGCGTGACGTTGGGGCTGCCTTCCGCCCGGTACTGGCGGCCGCCGGCCGCGATCGGGTCGATGCGGTCGAAGATCCGGTCCCGCACGTCCCGCCACCGCACGCCCCGCAGGGTGGCGTCCACCCCGAACCGGGCCGAGTCGGCGGGCGTGGCGGCCAGGTCCGCGGTGTGGACGAACATCTTGGTGGGGATGCAGCCCACGTTGAGGCAGGTGCCACCGAAGACGCCGCGCTCGACGATCGCCACGTCCCAGTCCGCGAAGCGTTCGTCCAGCAGCGAGTTCCCGGAGCCGCTGCCCACGATGATCAGGTCGAATGTCCGCATCCGTGTTCCCCGTGCTCGTCGTCCGGGCGGGTCGGGTGACCGCGCCATCAGGTGGAGCCCCCAGGGCCGGTGACGTGGGCCTCCGGGGTCTCCGCGCGCCCGGCCGGCCGAGCCGGGCGGGAGTCGACAGTGTGCAACCCGCTGAGCAGCCCGGTCATTCCACGGCCACCGGGAACCAGGACCAACGCCACGACGTGCAGGGCGGCGAGCCCGAGGGCCAGCGGCGCGCCCGGCGCCCATCCGGCCAGCGCCGCCGCGGCCAGGACGCCGAGACCGCCCAGCCCGACGAGCCAGGCGACGAGCAGCCGGCCGGCCCCCGGGCGCCGCCGGCCGACGCGGTGGAAGCGCAGCATGACGACGTGCTGCCCCGGGGTGCCGCCGGTGGCCAGCAGGACCAGGAGCACCACCAGCGCGGGCAACGACCACGGCGTCAACGCCGGGAGCAGGACCATCCAGCCGGAGTCGGCGAGCGGCGCGGCGGTGCGCAGCGCCCACTCGACGGGCAGCAGCGCCAGGTTGCCGCCCAGCCACATCAGGAGGAGGTCGCAGAGCATGCCCAGCAGACGGCGGCCGGCGGTGACCGGTCGTGGCGCTCCCGGGTCCGGCACGGCCCGCTGCCCGGGGACCAGTCGCAGCAGGGGTGCCAGCACCACTCCCACCCCGGTTCCCACCGTGTTGGCGATGAGGTCGTCCACGTCGAACAGCCGGTAGGGGCACGGGTAGACGAACCAGTTCCCGGTGAGCTGGGTGAACTCCACGAACAGCGTCGTCGCCACGCCGATGGCCAGGGTGGCGACCACCCCTCGTCGGAACATGTGGCGCAGGAACATCCCCAGGGGCACGAACAGCGCGATGTTCATCGCGAACTGCTGGAAGTCGGCGTCCATGACCACGGCGCGGAGACCACCCGTGGCGTGGACGCCGGGCAGGCCACGCAGACTCCCCAGGGCCTCGAGCTGTGGTCGCTGGCCGCCGTGGTAGGAGCAGAAGTCGGGTACCAACGGCGGCATCGGGACCAGGACGTAGGCGACCAGCGCGAGCACGTACACCAGGAACGCGAACGCGAGGGCGGCGTGCCCGACTCCCAACCGGCCTCGACGGCGGTACTGGCGGGCCACGTAGGGGACGAACAGGACGATCGCCACGGTGAGGGCGACGCTGGCCGCCATCACGCCCGGCAGCACCCGCACCCCGAGCTCGCCCACGTCCGGCCCCCACCGCTGTTCGCTCGTTCGTCGTCGTTCGAGACCACGACCAGGGCCGCGCGGCTGTCCGGGTGCGGTGGGCTCGGCCACCAGGTTAGGCGGTGACCGAACCCCTGCCGGGACACCGGCCCGCCCGCACCTCGGGTGCGCGGAGGGGGTGTGCTGGGGAACTGGTGGTCAACCGCTGGTGGCGTAGGTGGCGGTCAGCTCGGCCCTGGCCAGTGTGTGGAACGCGAGGTTGAAGGACACCACGGCGAGACTTGCCTCACCGTCGACCTCCAACCGGGGGACGTCGACCGCGTGCACCACGAAGTAGTAGCGGTGCGGGTGGTCGCCGGGCGGCGGCGCGGCGCCGGTGAAACCGTGGCCACCGAGGTCGTTGCGCACGTGGAAGGCACCGGCGGGCAGGGTGTCGTCGGACGCGCCCGCGCCGGTCGGGAGGTCGGTGACGTCGACGGGCAGGTTCACCACCCCCCAGTGCCAGAACCCGGAGGGCGTCGGGGCGTCCGGGTCGAAGCAGGTCACGACGAAGCTCCGCGTCGCCTCCGGGAAACCCCGCCAGCTGAGCTGGGGAGAGGTGTCGCCGTGCGCGGCGACCTGCGCGTCGGGCAGGGTCTCGCCGTGCCGGATGTCGGAGCTGGTGACGGTGAACGAGCCGACCTCGGGCAGCAGGCGGTAGGGGTCGGGTGCGACGGGGCGGTCCAGGCCCATGTCAGGTGGTCCTTCCTCGTTGTCCGGTGTCACCACCACCGCGCCGAGGGGTCCGGGCTCCACGGGGCCCGGGAGGGCGCGGCGCGGGGTGGCGGGTCCACAAACGACTGTAGTCAGGGTGGAACCGGTGGGCTGTTCGGGCGAGTTCGCCCGCTTCGCCCGCGAGCGGCGATCGACGTCCTGGACGCCGCGCCACCGCGGTGCGGCCCCGTCCCCCGGTGGTGAACCGGTGGGGGGCGGTGACAGGATGGTGATCAGGCGGCGCCGGTCCGGCTCCGGTGCCCGGGCACGACGAGGGGCACGGTCGAGGTCATGGGACAGGTCAAGGCGGAGGTGAGCCGCGAGTTCGACAGGCCGGCCACCCAGGTCTTCGCGGCGATGGCGGACTACGAGGACTCGCGCAGCAGGGTGCTCACCGAGAACTACACCGAGTACGAGGTGCTCGGCGGCGGCCGGGGCGAGGGGACCCGGGTCCGGTGGAAGCTCCAGGCGACGAAGAGCAGGGTGCGGGACTGCGTCATGAACGTCTCCACCCCGCGTGAGACCCAGCTGGTGGAGTCGGACGAGAACTCCTCCCTGGTGACCACGTGGACGGTCGTCGACCTCGGTGACGACCGCAGCCGGGTGACCGGTGTGACGACCTGGGAGGGCGCCGGTGGCGTCAAGGGGTTCTTCGAGCGCATCTTCGCTCCCCTCGGCCTCCGGAAGATCCACCAGCGGCTGCTGGACAACGTCGCGGGCTCGTTGTCCTGAACCCGGCCCGGGCTGGCGGGAAGCGCGCCGGCCCGAGCGCGGCAGGACCAGGCGGACGGTCGTGGCCGGGGAGCGAACCCCTGCGCTCGGCCGTCCGTGGGGGCGCCGGGTGGGGCGGCGGGAGATCCCGGGAGCCCGGCGCGGTGGAGCGGCCGCGCTGACCGGCCCCCGCGCGTTCGCGGCGGGCCTCGGTCCCCACCGGAGCCCCCGAATCGGGCTCGAGCGGCCGCGCGGGCGGTTAGCGTGGGGGCACCGGACCACGGCTTGAGGGGACCCGACGATGCCCACCGACGAGATCGACCACGGCGACCGCGCGCACCGCGTCCGTTTCCCCGGGATCAGCCCGCGTGCCTACGAACATCCCGCTGACCGCGGCGCGCTGGCCACCCTGCGGGCGGTGCCCCCCTTCGCCGCCGTGCTGCGCGCGGTGAACGGTATGACCGGGGAACGCAGCGAACGGCTGCTCTCGCTCGCCTCCCACATCAGGGTCTCCGAGTCGCAGTTCCCGGAACTCCAGGCGTTGCGGCTGGAGTGCGCGTCCACTCTCGACCTCCCGGAGGTCCCGGAGGTCTTCGTCGCCCGCGACCCGAGGCCGAGCGCGGAGTGCGTGGGCATGGACCGGCCCTTCATCGTGCTCACCACCGGGCTGGTCGAGGTGATGGACACCCGGGAGCTGCGCTTCGTCATCGGGCACGAGATGGGGCACGCGCTGTCCGGGCACGCGGTGTACCGGACGTTGATGAACCGGCTCCAGTCCATCATGGCCGGGATGGGCTGGATGCCCGTCGGTTACTGGGGGATCCGCGCGGTGCTCTTCGCGTTGGCCGACTGGTACCGCAGGTCGGAACTGTCCTGCGACCGGGCGGGTCTGCTCTGCGCGCAGGACGCGGGCGCCGCGCTGCGCGCTCACATGATCATGGCGGGTGCCACCGATCCGGACCGGATCGACACCGCCGAGTTCCTCCGGCAGGCCCGGGACTACGACGGGGTGGAGTCGTTGTGGGACAGCCTGTTGAAGCTGCGCCAGTTGGAGATGCGCACCCACCCGCTGGCCGTGGTCCGCGCGGCCGAGCTCCAGCGGTGGGCCGCTGGGGAGGAGTACCGGTCGATCCTGTCCGGGGACTACCCCCGCCGGGAGACCGACGACCCGGCCGCGGACTGGCGGTCGGACATCAGGAAGGGCGCCCGCTCCTACACCGAGTCGCTGGCCCGGTCGGCCGATCCGCTCGCCCGGCTGGCCAACGAGGTCGGCGGCGCGGTGAGCGGCGCGGCGAGCAGGTTCTGGGAGCGTTTCGGGGGATCCCCGGCGGGTGGGGGGCGTAGCGGGGACGAGCCGGCGGACCCGTCGGCGGGGACCGAGGGCACGCGGGGCCCGGGTTCCGAGACTTCCTGACGGCCCGCCGACCGAGCACCCCGAACCCGGCCGGCAGAACGGCGGGGCGTTGGTGGTCACGGTCCGTGGGACGCGGCGCGGCTGATCCGGGCACGTGGATCACCTGCCCGGATGATCTCGGTGGTCCCCACTTGTCCGCCCCACCCCGCCGGGGTTGCCTGGACCCGGGAGCGGGGTCGGAAGGGGCAACCGATGCGTGGGTACGGAGGAGGCCGACGAGGCCGCGCCAGGAGGGTCGCCGGGCTGGTCCTGGCCGGGATCGTGCTCTCCGGGGTCCTCGCGGCGGCGGCGCCGGTGCGGGTGGACCGGACGGCGTCCGAACCCCGGACGGCCGGTTCCCGGACCAACGTCGTGGGCGGTGAGCCCGTGCCGGTCGACGACTACCCCTGGGCCGTCCACCTGACCACCCGCAACGGCGTGGTGTTCTGCGCCGGGGCGCTCGTGGCGGCGGACCGGGTCGTCACCGCCGCCCACTGCCTGCTCGGCGCGAGCGCCGACCGGGTGCGGGTCGTGGTCGGTCGGACGGACAGCGGTGGCGCCGAGGGCCAGAGCCTGCCGGTCGACGGGCTGTGGGTGCACCCCGAGTTCACCACGGCGGTGCGGGGCGACGACGTCGGGCTGCTGCGACTGGCCACCCCCGTCGACCGGGCCACGATCGCGGTGGCCGGTCCGTCGGACACCGACCCGTACCGCCCCGGCACCGCCGCGGAGGTCGTGGGGTGGGGGGCGGAGGAGGAGGGCGGCCTGCCGGGCGGGCCGCTGCGCCGGGTCGTGGTGACGACGCTGTCGGCCGAGGACTGCGCGAGGAGCCATCCCGAGGTGGACGGCGACCGGATGGTCTGCGCGGAGGACGCGGCGGGCCGGGCCGGCTTCTGCCAGGGCGATTCGGGGGCCCCGCTGGTCGCCGAAGGCCTGCTGGTGGGCCTCGCCTCGTTCTCGGCAGGGTGCGCCTCCGAGGATCCCGGCGTGCACACCCGGCTGTCCCACCACCGCGACACCCTCGAGGGCGTGGACGACTGGAGCCGGGCGGTGGCGGGGACGCCCGGCGCCTGAACGGGGCGTCCCGGGCGGGTCAGCCCACGACCAGGCCGACCGAGAGGACCATGAAGACGCCGGCGCAGACGGCGTCGAGGCCGGCGGTGACCCGGGGTCGGCGCAACCGTTCGGAGAGCAGTCCCGCCGCCAGCACGATGCACAGTTCCAGGACCACCGCCACCGCCAGCAGCACGACGCCGAGGACCGCGAGCTGGAGGGTCGAGTTCTGCGCCGAGCCCATGAACTGGGGCAGGAGGGCGAGGGTGAACAGCAGCATCTTCGGGTTGGTCAGGTTGGTCAACAGCCCGCGGAGGTAGGGGCGGCTGGTCTGGGTCGCCGGTGGGGGAGTGCCCTCCGGCGTCCGGTCACCCTCGGCACCGGGCGGGTTCGTCCGTCGGCGGACCAGCCCGAGGAGGATCGACACCGCCAGGTAGGCGAGGTAGCCGGCACCCAGCCACCGGAGGGCGGTCAGCGCCGTGTCGTTGCGCGCCACCAGCAGCCCGACCCCCGACACCACCAGCACGATGTGCAGCGTGACGGCCGTGTGGATGCCCGCGAGGGTCGCCAGCCCCGCCCGGGTCCCGGCCAGCACCGAGGTTCGCAGCAGGAGGAAGACGTCCACGCCCGGTGTGAGGACGAAGACGGCGGTGGCGAGCAGGAACGCCGGCAGTACCGAGGCATCCCAAGACATTGAACAGCTCCTCATGAAATGATCTGGTGATCGAGCGCACATCTGCAGGAAGAATTCCTGTGCTTCTGCAGGCTAACACGACAATATTTCTCGCTCGTGGGGTGTGGTTGTGCGGACCACATGCGGAGAGCGCCCGGTTCGCTACGCTGAGTTCCCTACTGGTGTCCGACGAAAGGAGCAGCAGTGCTGCGCTCTTCAGTCCAGTCGCGCCGCGGGAGGTCGTGGCTGCGGGGCCTCACCTCGTCCCTCGTGCTCGCCCTGGTCGCCGCTCCGGGACTGGCCGCCCCCGCGGCGGCCGCGCTCGACGAACCGGACGCCCCACCCGCCCAGGCCCGCATCGTCGGCGGGACGAACGCCACCACCGAGCAGTACCCGTGGGCCGTCACACTCCTCAACGACGCCGGCAAGCAGTTCTGCGGTGGAGCGCTCGTCGCCGAGGACAAGGTCGTGACCGCCGCGCACTGCGTCGCGGAGACCCGGTCGGGAAAGGTGACCACCCGCAGCCCGGCCAGCCTGCGCGTCGTGGCCGGGCGCACCGACCTGCGCACCGGAGGCGGTCACGACGTGGCCGTCAGCCGGGTGTGGATACACCCCGAGTACGTCTCCTTCACCCAGGGTGAGGACATCGGCGTCCTCACCCTGAGCGAGCCCCTGCCCTACCGGACGCTGCCCGTGGTCGAACGGGACGGGCAGTCCCACTACCGGGCCGGAACCGAGGCCACGGTCATGGGGTGGGGCCGCACCAGCGAGAACGGCGCGAGTTCGAGCGTCCTGCGGGAGGTGGTCGTCCCCCTGGTCACCGACGCGGACTGCGCCAGCGCCTACACCCAGTTCACCGCCCCGCAGATGGTGTGCGCCGGCTACCCCGAGGGCGGCCGGGACGCGTGCGCGGGAGACTCCGGGGGCCCGCTGGTCGTCGGCGGCCGCCTGGTCGGGCTGGTGTCCTTCGGGGACGGGTGCGCGCGTGCCGGCAAACCCGGCGTGTACACGCGGGTGCTGACCTACCGCGACGAACTGCTCGCGCAGCTCGGCCGCTGACCGGCTGTGCTATGCAGGGCACATGCCCAGCACGACCGACCACCGGCCCGAGCGCGTCCAGCACGTCGCACGCGGTGACCAGCTGACCCCGAACCAGCTCTACCAGCTCCTCCAGCTCCGGGTGCGGGTGTTCGTCGTCGAACAGGAGTGCCCGTACCCGGAACTGGACGGCCGCGACCTCGCCCCCACCACCCGCCACCTGTGGAGCACCGAACCGGGCGACGACACCCCGCTGGCCTGCCTCCGCCTGCTGGAGGAGGCGGACGGATCGGTGCGCGTCGGCCGGGTCTGCACCGCGCTCTCGGCCCGAGGCACCGGGCAGGGCCGCCGGCTGATGACCGCCGCGCTGGCGGAGGTCGGGGACCGCGACACCGTCCTGGACGCCCAGACACGGGCGAAGGGCTTCTACGCCGCGTTCGGCTACGCGCAGTGCGGTCCGGAGTACCTGGAGGACGGCATCCCGCACGTCCCGATGCGCCGACCCGCCGCGTCCACCCGGACCGGCGTCCCCGGCTAGGGCGACCGCGAACGGACCCCGCCGCGTCCCGCTCACCCCTCGGGCACGTCGAGGGCCGCCGCGCGCACGGCGGCGACGGCGCGGCGGACGTCTTCCGGAGTGAGGTCGGCACGCGCCCCCAACCGGAGTCGGGATCCGCCGTCGGGCGCCGACGGGGGCCGGAAGCACCCCACGGCCACGCCCGCCTCCCGGCACCGCTCCGCCCAGGCCGCGGCGGCCCTCGGGCCGGGGGCGCGGACCGACACCACGGCCCCCGCCGGCGTGCTGGCCGGCAGTCCCGCCGCCACGAGCCCCCGGGACAGCTCCGCCGACCGAAGCCGCACCCGTGCCGCCAGGCCCGGCTCGGCCCGGAGCACCCGCAACGCCGCCAGCGCCGCCGCGGCCGAGGCCGGGGCGAGCGCCGTGTCGAACAGGAAGGGCCGCGCCGTCTCGACCAGGTGGCGCACCACGGTCCGCGAGCCCAGCACCACTCCCCCCTGCCCACCGAGCGCCTTCGACAGGGTCGCCGTCACCACCACGTCCGGCCGGCCCGCCAGCCCCGCCGCCGCCACTGCCCCCTGGCCCCCCGGGCCCACCACACCGAGGCCGTGCGCGTCGTCCACCAGCAGCGCGGCCCCGAACCGAGAACAGGAGGCGGCCAGCGCCCCCAGGTCGGTGAGGTCCCCGTCCACCGAGAACACCGAGTCGGTGACGACCAGCGCCCGGCGTGACGGATTCGTCGCCAACGCCTCCTCCGCCGCGGCGACGTCGGCGTGCGCGAACGGAACGGTGCTGCCCCGCGCGAGCCGGGCGCCGTCCACCAGGGACGCGTGGTTGTACGCGTCGACCACGACCCTCGTGTTCGGCGTGGCCAGCGCGGTCAGCGCCGCCAGGTTGGCCAGGTAGCCGGAGGAGAGGACGACGGCGGCCTCCGCGCCGCAGAAGTCGGCGATCTCCTCCTCCAGGGCCGCGTGCGCCGTCGTGCTCCCGGTGACCAGGCGCGAACCGGTCGACCCGGCGCCCCAGCGGCGCAGCGCCGCCTCGGCCGCCTCGATGACAGCGGGGTGGCGGGACAGCCCGAGGTAGTCGTTGCCCGCGAGGTCCAGCACCGCCTCCGCGCCGTCCCGAGCCCGGAGCAGCCGCCGGAGCCCGGCCCGTTCCCGCGCGGCGGCCTTCGTCGCGAGCCAGCCGAAGACGTTCCCGACCTCGATCATGCCGGCAGTCTCCCAGCCAGGGTCCTCCCGGCCCGCCCCGTCCCGCCCGGCGCCGTCCCCCACCACCCGCGTGGCGGAACCCCGACCCGGGCCGCGCCCAGCCGCCGAGGCGTCGGCGGGAGCACCCCCGGCAGCGCGCTACGGTGCTCGTCGTGGCCGTGCGCAGCGACACCGAAACCCACGAGCCCCCCGGCCCGCCCCCGGTCGGCTGCCCCCTCGCCGACTACGACCCGTTCTCGCCGGCCTTCGTCGCCGACCCCCATCCCACGCTGCGCGCGCTGCGCCGGCAGCCCGTGGCCTACCACCCGCCCACCGGGTGTTGGGTGGTGAGCCGGCACCGCGACGTGCGCACCGTGCTCACCGACGCCGACACCTTCGCGCCGGACAACGCGCTGCACGCGATCACACCGCTGTCGGTGCCCGCGCTCCGGGTGCTCGCGGAGCACGGCTTCTCCCTGCCACCCACCCTCGCCAACAACGGCACGGCCACCCACCCGGGCCTGCGGCGGCTCGTCGCCGCCCACTTCACCAGCGAACGGGTGCGGGCGGTCACGCCGCTGGCCCGGTCGCTGGTGCGGGACGGGCTGCGGGAGGCCGCCGCCGACCTCGCCGGCACCGGGACCACCGACCTGGCAGAGCGGGTCGCGGCCCACCCACCAGCACGGGTGCTGCTGTCCCTCCTGGGAATGCGGGACGTCGACCCGCGGCTCCTGAAGACGTGGAGCCAGGCCTCCCTCGAACTGTTCTGGGGGAACCCCGGGCCGGACCGGCAGCGTGACCTGGCCGAGGAGGCCGGCGGGTTCCACCGGTGGTTGAGCCGGCTGGTCAGCGGGACGGCCGCGTCACCGGGGGAGGGGGGCCTGCTCGGCGACCTCGTCCGGCACCACCTGCCCGACGGACGGCCGCTCGGCGTGGAGGCGGCGGTCGGGGTCTGCTACTTCCTGCTCATCGCCGGCCAGGAGACGACCAGCCAGCTCGTCAACGCGGCCCTGCACCGGGTGCTCGGAAACCCGGAGCTGTGGCGACGACTGGCCACCGGGGAGCCAGGACTCGCGGCCCACTGCGTGGAGGAGGTGCTGCGCCTGGACACCCCGGTGCTCACCTGGCGGCGGGTCACCACCCGTCCCACCGTCCTGTCCGGAGTGGAGCTGCCCGCCGGCGCCGCCGTCCTGGCGCAGCTGCTGGGCGCGGGCTCCGACCCGGACCTCGTCGCCGAACCGGACCGCTTCCGACCCGGTCGCCCGAACGCGCGCCGGCACCTCGCCTTCGGCCTGGGCCGTCACGTCTGCCTGGGCGCCGGCCTGGCCCGCGTCGAGGCCGAGGTCGCGTTGGACGAGACAGCCCGCGCCTTCCCTCGGCTCGTCCGGATGGAGGGACGGCCGCCGATGCTGGGGCTGCTCTCCTTCCGCGCCCCCGCCCGCGTCCTGGTCGGACTCCCCCGTGGGGGCCGGGACGGCGCCGGCGGCCGTCCACCCGGCACCGGCGACGGATCGTTGTACTAAGATCATCACCGTCCGGCCACCGGCGCATCCGGCACGCACGGTGCCTCTCGACCGGGCCAGGGTCCGGCCCGCCGGCGAGACCGGCCCCACCCCACGAGGGGCCGGCAGCCCCACCAGTCGTCGAGGTCACCGGTCGTGGGTGGCGGAGCGACCACCTCCGAGTGGAGCCGCGCACGCCGCCCCGTCGACGCCCACCCGAGCGGCGACCGCTCCACACCCGAACGTGTGCGGGGAGTACGGTCGTCGACGACGGACCGTGATCCACTCCCGAGGATCGCCCGGACAGCCCGGACCGACATCGGTGTCCATCGACCACCCGCCACGCCCGACGCCCGCCCGCGGGGTCCGGCGGCAGAGGGGAGCAACAGTGACGAGCGGCCGGGTCTCCTTCGTCGGAGCCGGTCCTGGTGCGGCCGACCTGTTGACGGTGCGCGGCGCGCGGCGGCTCGCCGAGGCCGACGTGGTGCTGTGGGCACCGGCTCAGGTGACCCAGGACTGCCTCCGGGAACACGCCAACGCCGAGGCCGACCTGGTCGACCTGTCGCGGACCTCGGCCGAGGGGGTCAACCAGATCTACCGCCAGGCGGCGGCGGGCCGGCAGCGGGTCGTCCGGCTCTGCCCCGGGGACCCCGCGCTGTGGGGAGGGATCCGCGAGCAGCACGAGACGTGCCGGCGGTTCGGCCTCACCGTGGAGATCATCCCGGGCGTGTCCACCGTGTCCAGCGCCGTCGCCGAGGTCGGGCGCGAGCTGACCACCTCGGACGGTGGCCAGGCTGTGCTGCTGACCACCGCCGACGGTCGGTCGGACGGGGTTCCCGACACCGCGGAGCTGATCGGCGTCGCCGAGCGGGGCGGCACGGTGGGCGTCCTCCTGGCGGGGGCGCGCGCGGGGCGCCTCGCGGAGCGGCTGCTCGAAGCCGGGTTCCGCGAGGACACCCCCGCCCTCGTCGGCTACAAGCCCACCTGGCCGGACGGCTTCGTCGTGCCGACCACGGTCGCCGGCCTCGAGGCGACCGTCAAGGAACGCCGCCTCTGGCAGCAGACGCTCTTCCTGGTCGGCGACGCCCTCGCCACCAGCACCACCAGGGCTGGCGGCGCCGCCGGCTACCGCGCCACCCGGAGCGGGACGTCGTCCAGCGCCGACGGCGGGGAGCACCGGCGGAGGTGGAACGAGCGGTCCCGCGCCAGGAACGGATCGGAACGGTGGCAGCCGCGCGCCGCCGGCCACGACGACGGCGCCGCCGGGACGGCGACGACGAACGGCCAGGACTCGTCCGCTCAGGACGCGAGCGGCTGGCGCCGCTCCGGTGATCAGGCTGAGCAGTCCAGGCGGCCCGGCGGCCCCACCGCCGAGGTGGCCTGGTGGGCCGTGCGGGACTGGCAGGAGTCGGCGAGGGCACCGGGGCCCCGCCAGCCCCGATCCGCCCGCCCTCGGCCGGACGCGGCGCACCCCGACCTGTTCGCGACGGACACCACCACGGCACCCGAACCCCCACCGGCGGATCCCCCCGCGGAACGGCCAGGCGCCGGCGACCAGGCGGCCCAGACGGCCGAGTCGACACCCGCCCCGGCCGGCGCCGTCCCCGACACCAGCGGGCCTGGCGAGCGGTCGGAGCCCGAGCACACCGTCGAACAACCACGCTCCGCCGGCCGATCACAACGCCAGCGGCCCACCCCCACCACGGCGGGCGAGCCGGCCACCACCGAGCGCGGCGGCGGTGGACGGGGCCGCGCGGCCAGGTCGGCACCGTCGGCGGCGACCCGGAAGACCACGAACCGCAGGTCCACCCGAGGGCGACGGGCCGACGCCTCGGACTGAGCACCGCCCACCCACCGGCGAGTACGCGCGGACCGCCGCCGTTGTCCCCCGGTGCCTGATCTGCGACGCTGTCGGCCGCCGGCAGGATGGATCCGGCGGTGGCCCGCGCACGCGACCACCGGCTCGGCGACGGCCGGCCCGGACGACGGACGGAGTGGTGGACAGGTGACGGTGACGGTGATCGGCATCGACGGCGGCGCGCTCCCCCCGGCGGCGGCCGCGAGACTGGAGGGCGCGCGAATGGTCGTCGGGGCATCGCGCCTCCTCGACCGGCACGCCCCCACCGGAACGCGCACCGTCGAACTGGGCCCCTGGGAACCCGTGGTGCGGGAACTGCGGGCGTTGGGCGAGCAGGCGCACGCCGTGGTCCTGGCCGAGGGCGACCCCGGCTTCTTCGGGCTGGTACGCACCTTGCGCGAACACGGACTGCGGCCCGAGGTGATCCCCGGCACCACCAGCGTGCAACGGCTCGCGGCCGAGCTCGGCCGACCCTGGGACGACCTGCCGATCGTAACCGCCGGCGGCCGGGACCTCCGGCGCGCGCTCAACGTCTGCCGCGCGCGCCCCTCGGTGGCGGTGCTCACCGCCACCGGAGCCGGACCCGCCGAGATCGGGGCGGGCCTGCGCGGGTGGCGGCGAACCCTCGTGGTCGTGGAGGACCCCGGGACCGAGGACCAGCGGGTGTCCACCGTGGACCCCGCCGGCGCCGCGGCCCGCCGCTGGCGCGAGCCCAACCTCCTGTTCTCCCTGGCCGACCCGGAGGGGCCAGGCGAGCCGACCTGGCTGGCCGGGGCCGCCTCGGCCACCACCGGGATCGGCGCCCAGGGGTGGGCGTTACCGGAGGACACCTTCTCGCAGCGGCCCGGCCTGGTCAGCAGGGCCGAGCTCCGCGCCCTCGCCCTGGCCCGGCTCGGGCCCGCACCCGGCTGCCTCGTGTGGGACGTGTGCGCCGGATCGGGTGCCGTCTCGGTGGAGGCCGCCCGCCTCGGCGCCGCCGTGATCAGCATCGACCACGACCCGGTGCAGTGCGCCCGGATCATCGCCAACGCCGCCGCCCTCGGGGTGGAGCCCCGTGTCGTGGAGGGCGTCGTCCCCGACGCCTTCGCCGACCTGCCCCAGCCGGACGCGGTCTTCGTCGGTGGCGGCGGCGCCGAGGTGGTCCGCGCCGTCGCGGCCGTCGGCGCGCCCCGGGTCGTCGTCTCCCTGTCCACCTCGGACCTGATCGGCCCCACCCGGACGATCCTGGCCAACACGGGGTACCAGGTCGAGGGCCGGCAACTCGCCGTCAGCCGGATGGTGTCCACCGCCCAGGGACTCACCCGCTTCGTGGCCGAGGACCCCTCCTTCCTGGTGTGGGCGACCTCCACCCCCTCGCGGACCGGCTGATCGGAGCCGACCCGCCCGCACCGTGAGACGCCGACCACGCACCGTGTTCCCGCCGGGCCCCCGGGGAATAGGGTCTGCGCCATGAGTCGCGCGCAGCCCTACCTCAGCGGTCTCCTGCTCGCTGGCCGCCGAGTCCTGGTCGTGGGTGGCGGCACCGTGGCGCAACGTCGGATACCCCGGTTGCTGAGGTCGGGAGCGCGGGTCGAGGTCGTCGCCCCGGAGGCGACACCGGCGGTGGAGGCGATGGCCACCGCCGGGGAACTGACCTGGACCCGACGGGCCTACCGCGACGGTGACCTGGTCGACGCGTGGTACGCGCTGGCCTGCACCAGCGATGCCGTCGTCAACGAGGAGGTGGCGCGGGAGGCGGAACGCGCCCGCGTCTTCTGCGTGCGGGCCGACCTGGCGGTCCACGGCAGCGCGGTGACCCCGGCGGTCGGGACGCACGACGACGTCGAGGTCGGTGTCCTCACCGGAGGACGTCCCCGCCGCTCCGCGGCGGTGCGGGACGCCGTGGTCGCGGCGCTCCAGTCCGGGGTGGTCGACGACCACGCCGAACCGGCAGCCCCCGGGGTGGCCCTCGTCGGCGGCGGACCGGGGGACCCCGAGCTCGTCACGGTGCGGGGACGCCGGCTGCTCGCCAGGGCCGACGTCGTCGTCACCGACCGGCTCGGACCGCGCGAGCTCCTGGAGGAGCTGGGGCCGCACGTGGAGGTCGTCGACGCCGCGAAGATCCCCTACGGCCGGGCGGCCAACCAGGACGTGATCAACGAACTCCTGGTCCGGCACGCCCGCGCCGGCAAGTTCGTGGTGCGGCTCAAGGGCGGCGACCCCTATGTTTTCGGCCGGGGCTTCGAGGAGGTGTTGGCCTGCGTGGAGGCCGGCGTCCCTGTCACCGTCGTGCCCGGGGTGACCAGTGCCTTCGCCGTACCCGCCGTGGCCGGTGTCCCGGTGACCCACCGAGGGGTCGCCCACGAGGTGGTCGTGGTGTCCGGGCACGTGGCCCCGGGCGATCCCCGCTCCCTCACCGACTGGCCCGCGTTGGCCCGGCTGCGGGGCACCCTGGTGCTGTTGATGGGTGTCGACCGGCTCGACGCCTTCGCCCGTGTCCTCCTCGAGCACGGCCGGGCCGCCGACACCCCGGTGAGCGTGATCGCCGACGGCACGATGACGGGGCAGCGGGTGCTGCGGTCGACCTTGGGTGAGGCGGCCGAACGGGTCCGGGCCGAGGACGTCCGCCCGCCCGCCGTGATCGTCATCGGCGACGTCGTCGCCGTGGGGGGCGACGCCGGGGAGGCGTGACCACAGGGGAGGGGCGGCCCAGCGGGCGGGCTCCCCCCGGACCGGTGGAACGCCGACGGCGCGACCCGCTCGGCCGACGCGATCACCCGGGGGACGGTCCCGGCCCGGCCCCGCCCGGGGAGGCGGTCGGCTCGCCGGGCGGCTCCTCCGCGCGCAGCCGGTCGAACGCGGCGCCGAGCACCCGAAGTTCCTCCTCGGACAGGCGGCCGGCGAAACACCGTTCCACGACCTCGGCGTTGGTCCTGATGGCCGCCACCTGGAGACGTCGTCCCAGCGAGGTCAGCCGGACCCGCACCGCCCGGGAATCCCCCGGCGCGGTCGTCCGCTCCAGCAGACCACGTCGGGTGAGGCGGTCGACCAGCCGGCTCACCGCGCTCTGGCTGAGCACCACCCGTCCGGTCAGCTCGCTCAGACCCACCCCGCCGGTGGGGATGTTGACGACCGTGTCGAACTCGCTGACCGACAGGCCGTGCCGAGCCGTCAGCTCCCGTTCCAGTTCCCGGAGCACCGAGGAGTGGACCTCCATCAGCGAGCGCCACACCCCGACCCGTCGCCGGGTGGCGGCGCGCCCCGCCCGCACGTCCACCCCGGTCACCGCTGGTCCCCGAACAGCAGGTCCTCGAAGGGAGTGGGCTGTTCGAACCCGTCCCGGCGGTCGGTCGACCCCGGTTCGCGGGCCGCGACCAGCGTGGCGAGCTCCTCCGCCGCCCGGCCGATCCGCTCGGCCAGCGCGGTGTCCGCGCCGCCGCCGGCCCAGTCCTCGGGTGCCGCGTAGACGGCGGTGGGCACGACCACCGACCGGAGGTAGGAGAAGAGGGGGCGCACGGCGTGCTCCAGGGCGAGGGAGTGCCGTGCCGTCCCCCCGGTGGCGCCGGCGAGCACCGGCGTCCCAACGAGCAGGTCGGGGTCCAGGACGTCGAAGAACATCTTGAACAGGCCGCTGTAGGAGGCGCTGAAGACCGGGGTGACGGCGACCAGTCCGTCACTGGCCCCCACCCGCTCGACCACCTCCCCGAGCGGCCCGGTCGCGAACCCGGTGAGCAGCGTGTTCGCCAGGCTCCTGGCGTGGTCCCGCAGTTCGACCACCTCCAGGTCGACCTGGAGGCCCCGGTCGGTCAACCGGGCGGTGGTGGCCTCGGCCAACCGGTCGGCCAACAGCCGCGTCGACGAGGGCTGGCCGATGCCGGCGCTGATCACCGTGATGGTCCTGGTCGTCACGCGGTGCCCTCCTCCGAGGTCGTGCCACCCCGGGAGCCTCCGGCGCGCAGGCTCTGGTGGGTGGGGGCGGTCGGGACGTGCGCCGGGCGCAGCGACTCGAACTCGCGCCGCAGCACCGGGATGACCTCCTCACCGAGCAGGTCCAACTGCTCGAGCACCGTCTTGAGGGGGAGGCCGGCGTGGTCGACGAGGAAGAGCTGCCGCTGGTAGTCGCCGAAGTACTCGCGGAAGCGCAGGGTGCGGTCGATGGCCTCCTGGGGGCTGCCCACCGTCAGCGGCGTCTGCTCGGTGAACTCCTCCAGGGAGGGACCGTGCCCGTAGACGGGCGCGTTGTCGAAGTACGGCCGGAACTCCCGCACCGCGTCCTGCGAGTTGCGCCGCAGGAACACCTGACCGCCCAGACCCACGATGGCCTGGTCCGCGGATCCGTGGCCGTAGTGCTCGAAGCGGGTCCGGTACAGCTCGATCAGTCGGGCGAAGTGGTCCTTGGGCCAGAAGATGTTGTTGGCGAAGAAGCCGTCGCCGTAGTAGGCGGCCTGCTCGGCGATCTCCGGGCTCCGGATCGACCCGTGCCAGACGAAGGGGGGCACGCCGTCGAGCGGGCGGGGGGTGGAGGTGAAGGACTGGAGCGGGGTGCGGAACCGCCCCTCCCAGTCGACGACGTCCTCCCGCCACAGGCGGTGCAGCAGGTGGTAGTTCTCGATCGCCAGCGGGATGCCCTGGCGGATGTCCTGGCCGAACCACGGGTAGACCGGCCCGGTGTTGCCCCGGCCCAGCATCAGGTCCACCCTGCCGTCCGCGAGGTGCTGCAACATCGCGAAGTCCTCGGCGATCTTGACCGGGTCGTTCGTGGTGATGAGCGTGGTGGCGGTGGACAGGATGAGCCGTTCGGTCCGCGCCGCGACGTAACCGAGCATGGTGGTGGGGGACGAGGGGACGAAGGGCGGGTTGTGGTGCTCGCCGGTGGCGAACACGTCGAGGCCGACCTCCTCGGCCTTCAGCGCGATCCGCACCATCGCCCTGATCCGCTCGGCCTCGGTGGGGGTTGTGCCGTTCGTCGGGTCGGGTGTGACGTCACCGACGCTGAAGATCCCGAACTGCATCTCCGACAGCCTCCTCAGGTTGTATGCGCATGCATCAACGCTGCCTCGGCGTTCTCTATTCCCGGTCGGGTACCCGGCTCCGGCGGGCGCCAGGGCACGGGACGAACCGCGCTCCGCGCCCGGTCAGCCCGGACCCGCCACCGACCGCGGCCGGGAGCTGGTCAGGACACCGGGCCGAGGGCGCCCGGCATCGGGATCACCATCGGTGTTCCCGCGTGCGGATCGGGGACGACGTCGCAGGCCAGGCCGAAGACCTCCGTGACCAGCTCGGCGCGCAGCACCTCCGAGGGCGGCCCCTGCGCGACGACACGACCGCCGTCCATCACCACCAGGTGGGTGGCGTACCGCGCGGCCTGGTTGAGGTCGTGGAGGACGGCGACGACGGTCCGCCCCTCCCGGTGCATCCGCGCGCACAGCTCCAGCACCTCGAACTGGTGCGCGATGTCGAGGAACGTCGTCGGCTCGTCCAGCAACACGATGTCCGTGCCCTGCGCCAGGACCAGGGCGAACCAGGCCCGCTGCCGTTGGCCCCCGGACAGCTCGCTCACCGGCCGGTGCGCCTCCTCGGTCAGGCCAACCCGCTCCAACGCCTCCGCCACCGCCGCGTCGTCGGACTCGCTCCACTGCCGCAGCAGCGTGTGGTGCGGGTAGCGGCCCCGCCCGACGAGCTGCCGGACCGTGATCCGCTCGGGGGTCACCGGGCTCTGGGGCAGCAGCGCCAGCCGCCGGGCGACCGCCTTGCCCCGGTACCGCGACAGCTCCACGCCGTGGAGCACCACCCGTCCCGAGGTGGGGCGGACCACGCGGGCCAGGGACTTCAGCACCGTCGACTTCCCGCAACCGTTCGGACCGATGACCACCGTCAGCCCGCCGTGCGGGATGTCCAGGCTCAGCTCCCGGACGACGGGCTCGCCGCCGTAGCCGAGGGTGACCGACTCGGCCCGCAGGCTCCAGGACGTCACGTCCCCGTCGTCGACGCTCACAACGTGCCCTTCCGCCATTCGAGGATCAGGAGGTAACCGAGGTAGGCGCCACCGAGCCCCATCGTGAACACACCGACGGGCAACCGGTCACCGATCGGGGAGTGCTGGGCCACCAGGTCCGCCAACACCAGCAGCAGCCCGCCGGTCAGGCCAGCCAGCACCAGGTTCGGACCCGCCGCCCGGGACAGCCGTTTCGCGATGTTGGGCGCGGTCAGCGCGACGAAGGCGATCGGGCCGGCCACGCTGACGGCCGCCGCGGAGAGCAGCACGGACAGGACGACCGCCCACGTCCGCGTCCGGTTCGGCTCGGCGCCGAGGCCGTCCGACACCTCATCACCCATCTCCGTGATCGCCACCCGCCCCGCCAGGAGCGCCACGGCGGGCAGGATGAGCGCGAGGCAGAGCCAGACGGTCAACGCGTGCTCCCAGGAACGCGCCGACAGGCTGCCGTTGAGGTAGGCCGACAGCACCGAGGAGCGGTCCCGGGCCACCGCGAACACCACGTACTGCGTCAGGGCGGTCGACAACGCCGCCACCCCGATCCCGGCGATGATCAACCGCCCCGGGTGGCGGAACCCGCTCCCGGTGGCGAGGTAGACCAGGCCGACGGCGACGAAACCACCCAGCACCGCACCCACCGGGACGGGGAGCGACCCGGGCAGGAGCAACGCCACCAGCGCCGCGCCAGCGCCCGCGCCGGCACCCACGCCGATCACGTCCGGACTGCCCAGCGGGTTGCGCGCCACCGACTGGAAGAGAGCTCCCGCGATCCCCAACGCCAGACCGGTGCCCACCGCCACCACCACCCGGGGGCCGCTCAGCCGTTCCAGGGCGAACAGGGTCTGCCGGTCCAGTTCGCCGGTCAGGATGGCCGGGAAGCTCTCCAGCGGAACCCCGAGGGGGCCGAGGGCGATCGTCGCGACGGCCGACACCAGCGTCGCCACCAGCAGCAGCGCGCCCACCACCACCGACCGCCACCGGAAGGGCACCGCGACCACCGAGCCCAGCCGGAGGGTCGCCGTCCGCGTCGACGACGCCGTCATGTGGCACCCCGCATCCCGCGCACCGTGTAGAGGAGGAGCGGCGCACCGGCGAAGGCGGCCACCACGCCCACCATCAACTCCTGCGGCCGCATCACCACCCGCCCGACGACGTCGGCGACCAGCAGCAGGGACGGGCCGAGCAGCAGCGCGAACGGGATCTGCTGGCGGAAGTCGATGCCGACGAACGCCCGCACGATGTGCGGGACGGCCAGCCCCACGAAGACGATCGGACCGGCGGCGGCGGTCGCCGCCGCGCTGAGCAGCGTCGCCGCCGCCAGCCCACCAGCCCGGACCAGGGCGGTGTTCACCCCGACCGAGAGCGCGGCCTCCTCACCGAGGGCGAGCCCGTTCAGACCGGGGGTGACCAGCGCCGTCAGCGCGAGACCGAACACGGCGAAGGGGAGCACCGCCAGCACGACGTCCATGTCCCGCCCGGCCAGCGACCCGACGACCCAGGTGCGGTAGCCGTCGAAGACGTTGGGCAGGCTCAGCGCGACGGCCTGGATGTAGGCGCCGAGCACGGCCGAGACGACGGCACCGGCCAGCACCAGGCGAACCAGGCCGGCGCCCGGTCCGGCGGCGCCGATTGCGTAGACGAGCACACCGGCCACCACCGCTCCCGGCAGCGCCCACCAGACGCTGCTGGCCGCGCCGGAGACCCCGAGGAAGGCGGAGGCGGTCACGATGCCCGCAGCCGCCCCCATGTTCACGCCGAGCAACCCGGGTTCGGCCAGCGGATTGCGGGTGACCCCCTGGAGCAGGGTCCCCGCGACCGCGAGCCCCGCGCCCGCCAACAGCCCCAGCACGGTGCGCGGGTACCTGCTCTCGATCACCGCGGCGGTGAACGGGTCGGCGGTGCCGGCGAGGGTGTCGAGGACGTCGCCGAGCGAGGTCTCCCGGGAACCGAGCACCAGGCTGGCCAGCACCGCTCCCGCGAGGAGCAGCAGGCCTGCGACCAGCAGCAGCGTGTAGCGCGGCGCCCCGGAGGTGGTCCGGGCCGGCGGGGTCCGCGAGGAGGACGAGCTCATGCCGGCGTCAGGAGATCCGGCTCACCGCGTCGTCGATGAGCGGCAGGTACCGGTCGATCACCCAGGGCACCGTCAGCGGGTTGATGACGGACGAGGCCGTGACGAACGCGTTGTCGTCACTGGCCACGAGGGCGCCGCTGGCGACGGCGGGGATCTCCGCGTACAGCGGCTGCGACTCGATCTGCTCCCTCGTCTCCTCGTCCGAGTAGAAGGTGAAGACCAGGTCGCTGTCCTGGAGGAGATCCGCCTGTTCCAGGCCGATCAGAGCCGAGTCCGTGCCCTCGGTCTCCGGGAGGGTCTCGGCGACGGGGTCCACGGTGAGGCCGAGCCCGGAGACCATCGCGACCCGCTGCTCGTCCGGCAGGAACACCCCGAGCGAGCCGGGGCCGTTGGTGTAGATGTAGGAGAAGGTGACGTCGGCGTACTCGGGGCGCGACTCGGCGGCCTCGGCCCACTGGCGCTCGATGTCCGACTTCAGCTCCTCGGCCTGCTCGCCCTTGCCCAGGGCCTGTCCGATGAGGTCGATCTGCTCGTCCCAGTCGGTGCTCCAGGCCAGGTCGGGGTAGGCGACCGTGGGGGCGATGTCGTTGAGGATGTCGAACTGCTCCTGGGTGATCCCGGACCAGGGGGCGAGGATGACGTCCGGTTCGAGCGCGAGCACCGCCGCGATGTCGATGTCCTCACCACCGGTGAACAGCTCGGGCAGCTCGTCGCCGCGTTCCTCGACCGCCTCCCGGATCCACGGCAGGTGGCCGGACTCGTCAGCGGCCCAGTCGTAACGCTCGACACCGACGGGGGTCTGCCCCAGGGCGATGGCCGTCTCGGTCGAACCCTGCCCCAGGGTCACGATCCGCTCGGGCGCCTCCGGGATCTCGGCCGTCCCCAACGCGCTCCCGATCGAGACCGGGAACGCACCCCCGCCAGCGGTGTCCTGCCCGCCCTCCGCGCCACCGTCCTCGGTGGACGTCCCGCACGCCGTGCCGCCCAACACCGCCACGGCCACCAGCGCCGTCGCCGCGCGCACCCGGGCGCCACTCCACACTGAGCTCATCGCTTGGTTTCCCTCGGTTCGTGGTTGCGCCTCCACCCAGGAGGCGGACGAGACCGACGACGCCTGGGTGGCCCCGTGGCCCCACATCCGGCCGCCGTGGCGCGCACGGCGGGAACGGCTGCCGGCGGCACAGGTCAGCCACAGGTAAGACTAACCTAACAAGGTGAAATCCTGATCAGCGTGGAGTGTGGCCGGCACCATGGCAGCCGACGGGAACGCGACGCCTCGTGATGATCCCCGCCACTGGCGACCCCCTGCGGTGGACCGGGCTACCGCAGGAGGTGAGAGCGCGCGTGACCGCCTGATGGGGGTGCGACCTGATCGGGTGCGGCGGCGCCGCGCGGCCGAGGCGACGGGCATCCGGCCCCGACCCGGGCTCACCGGGCGCGACCCCGGCCAGTGCGCGGACCGGGTCCCGGCGGGGGCGGGAGGCACGCCGGGCGGGCCGCCCGACGGGCGCGGCTCACCACCCGGGGTGCCCCGTGGGGGTCCCATCCGCCCGAGGACGTGCGGCCCCGGACATGCCGCACGCCCGGTTGGTGGTGGCCCACCAACCGGGCGTGCGGGTACGTGGCGACGGCGGCTCGGCCGTCACCGAGGGGTTCAACGCTGCTGGTCGCGGTCCCTGCGGTGACCACCCTGACCGCCGTGGCGACGGGCCCGCCCGTCCCGGGCACCACCCTCGCGGTCCGAGCGGAACGCCGGGTCCCGGCGGCTCGACCGCCCGGTACCCGCGGCGCCCCGGCCCCGACCACCGGCACGAGCGCCGTCCCGGGGGCCGTCACGACGCGGCGCCCTGGCCGGACGCTTCGGCTTCGACTCCGGCACCGGCTCCCCGCTGGGGGTCCGAGCGCCGGTGAGCTCCGCCAGCTGCTCGTCACCCGGCAGCACCCGGGTCACGGTGGGCCGCACCCCGGCGCGCCCCGTCAACGAGTTGACGCTGCGACGCTGCTCGTCGAGCACGAGCGTCACCACGGTGCCCGACTCGCCGGCCCGCGCGGTCCGGCCCGCGCGGTGCAGGTAGTCCTTGGGGTCGGACGGCGGGTCGACGTGGACGACCAGGCTCACGTTGTCCACGTGGATCCCGCGCGCCGCCACGTCGGTGGCCACCAGCACCGGGGTGGTGCCCTCGCGGAACTCGCCGAGGGTGCGGGTCCGGGCGTTCTGGGTCTTGCCGCCGTGCAGCGCCCCGGCCGCGACCCCGACCTGGCGCAGCTTGCGAGCCACCCGGTCGGCGCTGTGCTTGGTGCGCACGAACATGATGGTGCGGCCCTCACGGGCACCGATGGAGGCCAACACGTCCGGCTTGTGCTCGTCGGTGACCAGCAGCACGTGGTGGTCCATCGTGTTCACGCTCGCCGACGGCGGAGCCACCGCGTGCACGACGGGGTCGGTCAGGTACTGCCGCACCAGCGCGTCCACGTCCCGGTCCAGCGTCGCGGAGAACAGCAGCCGCTGCCCGTCGGGACGCACCAGGTCGAGGATCGCCCTGACCTGCGGCAGGAACCCCATGTCGGCCATCTGGTCGGCCTCGTCCAGCGCGCTGAGGCCGATGTCGGACAGCGAGCAGGTGCCCTGCCGGACATGGTCGGACAACCGTCCCGGGGTGGCGATCAGCAGGTCGACCCCGCGCCGCAGCGCGTTCACCTGCTTGGGGAAGGACGTGCCGCCGACGACGGTCGCGCAACGCAGGCCGAGCGCCACCGCGAACGGCTGGAGCGCGTCGTGGACCTGCATCGCCAGTTCCCGGGTGGGCACCAGCACCAGGCCCCGGGGACGCATCGGCTGCGAGGTGCCGTCGAGCAGCCTGACCAGGAGGGGAAGCCCGAAGGCGAGGGTCTTGCCCGAGCCGGTCTGCCCCCGTCCCAGCACGTCGCGGCCGGCCAGCACGTCCGGCAGCGTCGCGGCCTGGATCGGGAACGGCTCGGTGATGCCCCGCTGGGTCAGCGCGGCGACGAGGCGGTCGGGGAGCCCGAGCTCGGTGAAGGACGGGATCGGGCCGGTGAACTCGGTGATGGTCGGTTCGAGCAGCGGCGACGGCTCGACCACCTGCGCGGAGCGGCGGGAGTCACCCCGCCGGCGGCGGGGGCGGAACCCTCCGCCTCCCCCGTTCCGGCGTGGGCCGGAACGACGGGGCGACGGGGCGCGATCCGCGGACGTAGTGGGCACAGAGAACCTCCGTGACATGGCACGCCGCGGGGACGCTCCGCGACGACAGTCGGCAGGCCGCGGAATGCGATCACAAGGACGAGCCCGGCGCCTTGGCGCCATTGGTGAACGATGGGGCACCGGTGGCCTTCGTCGAGCCATCAGCGGACGCTTGCCGACGCGTCCGTCACGGTGCGATGCGAGCCTACACGGTCGCCGTCGGTCATCGCTCACCCCGGGGTAAGCCGTCGTGCCACCCCCCGGGCCCCGTCACCCTGACCTCCGCATCCCTCCCGACACGTCCCGGTCAACCTCCGGCGTCACCCGGCCAGGCCCGACACGCTCCGACACCACCGGGGCGCAACGCCTTGCCACCAGCCACGGCACGGGAGTCCGGCCGCCGCCACCAGCTCCGCGTACACCACCTCCGGGTCGGCGACCTCCGGCGGCAGTCCCCGAGCCCGGAACCAGGACAGCACCGAGTCGACATCCCGCCACGGGTGGGCGAGACCACACGGATCGCCCACGACGTCCACCAGCCGGGGCACGTCGATGACGACCAGGCGGCCCCCCTCGACCCGGACTCGGCATCCGTCCCGGTCGACCGGTCGCGACGCTGGTCGAGGCGGTGGCCACCGCCCGACCGGCCGGGCGCGCGGTGGGACACGCGTGGCTGGGGACTCGTCGATCGGGTCGGCCTCGCGGTCGGCGAGGTCGACGGCGCGGAAGCGGGACACGGCGGGACCTCCGGGGGAGGGCGCCCCGGCCGGCTGGGAGGAGCGGGCGGCTCCCGGCCGGCGGGCGCGGCGGGCGGGCGTACGAGGGGTGCGCGCGTCGGCCACGGGGCAACTCGGCACGGGCACTTGCTCCAAGACGGCACGCGGCGTGAACCGTGCGCCCAGCCTGACCCCACCGCCCTGCGCCGGCGACTTTTCTTCGGGGTGTGGGGACCGGGTCGACGACGGCCCTCCACCGCCGTGCCCGCGCGCCCACCCACCGCTCGGGCCCGAGGGTGCCCCGGACGGCCCAGCCCTCGACCCCACCTCCCACCGGCGCGACCTGGTCCTCCCACGGCCCACCGACGCGCCGGGCGCGACGCCCCCGCCGCGGCCGGCCGGGAGGCTCCGCACGGGGCGTGGGGGAGGGGCTCCCGCGCGTGGAGGGGTCGAGCGTTCGGTCAGCCGCGCGGAACCACGAGGTCCAGCGCGGTGTCCGAGACCGGTTCCGCTCGCATCCCGGCGGCCAGGGCCAGCCCCGTCACGCCCTCGATGTCCGCCGGGGCGGTCCCGGCCGTGGCCAGCACGCGCGCCAGACGCCCCTTGTGCGCCTTGTTGTGGTGGCTGACCACCGTGCGCCCGCCCCCGGCGTCCTCGGACAGCACCCGGACCGTCACCGCGCCCGGAACCGGGGCGAACGCGGCGTACGCCCCGGACCTCAGGTCCACGACCAGCCCCTCCACGCCCGCGAGGAGCGGGGCCAGCACGGGGCGCCACACCGTGCGCGGCGCCGGCAGCCCCGGCAGTCGGCTGCCGGCCGAGAGCCGGTACGCCGGCACCCGGTCGGTCGCGCGGAGCAGGCCGAACAGCGCCGAACACACCGCGAGGCGCCGCCCGGCGCGTTCCCACTCCACCGGCCCCCACTCGGGCGCGCCCAGGGCGTCGAAGAGCACTCCGGTGTACCGGAGCAGCGCGGGAGCGGTCGGCGCGGACCACAACCTCGCGTTGCGCGCGACCTCGTCCTCCTGCCGCTCGGACAGCCCCAACGCGGACAGGCTCGCCGGCACGTCCCCGGCCAGCCCGACCAGGGCGTCGGCGACCCGGCGCCGCACCGGTTCCAACTCCGGCCAGGACAGGCCGGAGAGCCGCAGCGCGGGGCCCTGGCCGCCGCTCGACTTCGTCTCCGACGGGGGCAGCAGCACCAGCATGGTCGGGGAGGGTACTGAAGCGCCCCCGCCCGCCTCGCCACGCGTCACCCCCGACCCCGGATCCCGCCCCGCTCTCCCACGTCGGCCGCCGCCCCCGACCCGGCCGAGGACCAGCCCGGTGCGCGCACCGCGCGGATCGACGGCCCCACCGTCGGGCGACCGACGGCGGGGCGCGGAGCGGGGACGCGACGATCCGGGCGGTCGGTCCGCGGCCGGTAATCAGTCGCGGAGTGTCACGGCCGACTCGCTACTCTGCCCGCGAACCAACAAAGGCACACACTCGCGACGGCCACGCGGCGCGGCCCCGGCCGCCGGCCCGGCCTCGCGTGCGCACCCGACCAGCCGAGGAGCTTGCCGTGATTACCAGGATGTCGTCGTTGTTCCTGCGCACCCTGCGGGAGGATCCGGCGGACGCCGAGGTGCCAAGCCACCGACTGCTGGTCCGCGCCGGCTACGTCCGGAGGGTCGCCCCCGGTGGCTACTCGTGGCTCCCCCTCGGGCTGCGCGTGCTCCGCCGGATCGAGCGGATCGTGCGGGAGGAGATGGACGCGATCGGCGGCCAGGAGATCCAGTTCCCCGCCCTGCTCCCCCGCGAACCCTACGAGGCCAGCGGCCGCTGGACCGAGTACGGACCGAGCCTGTTCCGGCTGAAGGACCGCAAGGGCGCCGACCACCTGCTCGGTCCCACCCACGAGGAGTTGTTCACCCTCACCGTCAAGGGCGAGTTCAGCTCCTACAAGGACTACCCCGTCGTGCTGTACCAGGTCCAGACGAAGTACCGCGACGAGGAACGGCCCAGGGCCGGCATCCTCCGGGGCCGCGAGTTCGTCATGAAGGACTCCTATTCCTTCGACCTCGACGACGAGGGGCTCGAACGTTCCTACCAGCTGCACCGCGCCGCCTACCAGCGGATCTTCGACCGCCTCGGCCTGCGCTACGTCATCGTGTCGGCCACCTCGGGGGCGATGGGCGGCTCGGCCTCCGAGGAGTTCCTCGCCGAGGCCCCCACCGGGGAGGACACCTTCGTCCGCAGCACCGGGTCGGACTTCGCCGCGAACGTCGAGGCGGTCGTCACGCCCGCGCCGCCCGCCCAGCCGGTGGAGGACAAGCCCGAGGCGCAGGTCCACCACACCCCGGACACCCCCACCATCGACAGCCTGGTCGGGTTCCTGAACTCGGCCGGACTCGGCCGCTCCTTCACGGCGGCCGACACGCTGAAGAACGTCCTGGTGAAGACCCGCCAGCCGGGTGCGAAGGACTGGGAGCTGCTCGCGGTCGGCCTGCCGGGCGACCGGGAGGTCGACCTCAAGCGGCTGGAGTCGGCGGTCTACCCGGCGGAGGTGGCCCTGCTGGAGGAGGCCGACTTCCGGAACAACCCCTTCCTCGTCAAGGGCTACATCGGCCCGGGCGCCCTGCTGGCCAACGGGGTCCGCTACCTGGTCGACCCGAGGGTGGTCACCGGCACCGCGTGGGTGACCGGCGCCGACAAGGCCGACCACCACGTCGTCGACCTGGTCTGCGGCCGGGACTTCACCCCGGACGGCACCATCGAGGCCGCCGAGGTGCGCGAGGGCGACCCCGCACCCGACGGCGAGGGCACGCTGGTGGCCGCGCGGGGAATCGAGATCGGCCACATCTTCCAGCTCGGCAGGAAGTTCGCCGACGCCTTCGGCCTGGACGCGCTGGGTCCGGACAGCAAGCCGATCCGGATCACGATGGGCTCCTACGGGATCGGGGTGTCCCGACTGGTCGCCGCGATCGCCGAACAGCACCACGACGAACTCGGCCTGGTCTGGCCGGCCTCGGTCGCCCCCGCCTCGGTGTACCTCGTCGTCGCCGGGAAGAACGAGGAGATCCGGGCCGGCGGTGAACGGATCGCCGCCGAACTGGACGCCGCCGGCATCGAGGTCATCCTCGACGACCGAACCGTCTCCCCGGGGGTCAAGTTCGCCGACGCGGAACTCGTCGGCGTGCCCTACATCGTCGTCGCCGGCAGGGGACTGGCCAACGGCGTCGTCGAGGTCAAGCGGCGCAGCACCGGCGACCGGACCGACGTCGAGGTCGGAGCGCTCGTCGACCACCTGCGCACCGCGCTGGACGCCTGACCGGACGCGGTCACGGGAGCCCCGGCTCCCGTGACCGCCACCCCGCCGGGACCGGCCCTCAGTTCAGCGGGCGCAGGCTCTCGACGATCTGCCGGAGGTCCGAGTCGGCGACGCCGTGCGCCGCGCTCTGGTCGCCCGTCGCCACGATCGCCAGCGAACCGCCGGCCGTCGACGGGATGGTCACCACGTGCACGACGCCCGTCGCCGGCAGGCAGTCGTGCGTCTGGCCCAGCAGGACCTCCGCCCGCACGTGGCTGCCCTGGGTGTTACCGCCCACCGTCACCGGCGTCGGTTCGCTGTACTCGAACTCCGAGATCGTCTCGCCCGTCTCCTGGTCGAAGTACCCGTACGCCGAACGAGCGATGTCCTCGGCGAGCTGGCGGGCGGCGGCACCCTGGTCGGGCTCGGCCACCTCCCAGATCCCCGAGGTACCCCGCGCCGAGTAGTCGAGCGCGGAGCAGAAGTCCCACTGGTAGGAGGCCGGCGCCGAGTACCAGATCTCGTCGCCGTTCTCCAGGGTGAACCCCAGCTGCTCGCGTTCCTCCCAACCCGGTGGGACGTCGTACACGGCGTTGCGCTCGGCGGACGCGACGGGAAGCCAGTCCGGGATCAGCGGAGCGGGCCCGTCCTGGCCCTCCTGCGCGGCGGCGGTCTCGGCGGTCGCCGACGTCTCCGAGGTGGGAGCCGGCGCCGGGGTGTCGTCGCCCCCGGCGGTCTCCTCCTCGCCGCCACCGACGAGCAGGACCACGGTCGCGGTGACGCAGACCACGATGACGGCGGTGAGGGCTCCGATCAACACCTTCCGCCGGCGATCGGGACCGGAGGGCTCCCCCTGCTGGCCGTACACCCCGAGGCCCGAGTACGACGGCGCTGCCGCCGAGTCGTGTCGTCCGGTCGTGGAAGCCGGGTCCCTGCCCCAGGAGTTGCCGTCACCGGGACCGCCCGGCCCACCCGTTGGCCAAGTCATGCGTGTCACCGTAGCCGGGGCCGCCGCCACCCCGGCGCGGGACGGCGAAGGCGGGCTGTGACCAGGACCACCACCCGGTGGTGGGAAGTCAGGCCCACCGGAACGCGTTGAACCCGACCGTGAGCGACCCCGTGAACATCCCGCTGTCCGTACTCGACCTGGCACCGGTCCCCACCGGCTCGACCTCCGCCCGGGCCCTCCGCGACTCGGTCGAACTCGCCCGGCACGTCGAAGGGCTCGGGTACCACCGCTACTGGGTCGCCGAGCACCACAACATGCCCGGCATCGCCAGCTCGGCGCCGGCGGTGCTGATCGGGCAGGTCGCCGCCGCCACCTCCACCATCCGCGTCGGATCGGGTGGGGTGATGCTGCCCAACCACCCGCCGCTGGTGGTGGCGGAGCAGTTCGGGATGCTCGAGGCACTCCACCCGGGGCGCATCGACCTGGGTATCGGCCGGGCCCCCGGCACCGACGGGCACACCGCCGCCGCCCTGCGCCGCACCGCGAACCCGCTGTCGGTGGAGGACTTCCCCCGTCAACTGCGGGAGCTGATCGACTACTTCGGGCAGCACCCGGACGGGCCGGTCGGTCCCGGGCGGATCCACGCCGTCCCGGCCGCCGGGAACCGGCCACCGCTGTGGTTGCTGGGATCGAGCGACTACAGCGCCAGGGCCGCCGGGCTGCTCGGTCTGCCCTTCTCCTTCGCCTACCACTTCAGCGCCGCCGGCCTGCTCCCGGCGCTGGAGGTCTACCGCGACTCGTTCCGCCCCTCGGAGGTCCTGTCCGAGCCCTACGCGATGGTGGCCGCCGGCGTCGTGTGCGCCGAGACCGACGAGCACGCCCAGTGGTTGGCCGGCTCGCAGGGCCTGGCCATCCTGCGGTTGCGCACGGGCCGCCCCGGGACGCTGCCCAGCCCCGACGAGGCCGCCGCCCACCCCTTCACCCCCCTCGACCGGGAGGTGGTCGACGCCTTCCAGGCCTCCCACGTCGTCGGTTCCCCCGACACGGTGCGCGCCGGGCTCGACCGGCTCATCGCGCGCAGCGGGGCGGACGAGGTCATGGTGACCTCGCAGATCTTCGACCCGGGGGAGCGCCGCCGCTCCTACGAACTGCTCGCCGGGGCCGCCGGGCTGCGCCCCCACCAGGCCTGAGCCCGGGTCGGATCCGGCCGGGCCGGGCGCCGATCAGCCGGCCAGGAAGCTCAGACGCACCCGGCGCACCGGGTTGTCCACGTTGGTGTCCACCAGGCACACCGACTGCCAGGTCCCCAGGGCCATCCGCCCCGACAGCACCGGGACGGTCACGGAGGGCGGTACCAGCGCCGGCAGCACGTGGTCCCGGCCATGACCGGGCGTTCCGTGCTGGTGGCGCCACCGGTCGTCCCGGGGGAGCAGGTCGTTCAGCGCCGTGAGCAGGTCCTCGTCGCTACCGGCCCCGGTCTCCAGGACCGCGAGACCGGCGGTGGCGTGCGGCACCCACACGTTCAGCAGGCCGTCGGCTCGCGGCACCCGGCTCAGGAACTGCTCGCACTCGGCCGTCAGGTCGTAGACCACCTCGACCGAACCGGTGCGGATCTCGAACTCCTCACTCAACACGGTGTCCACCTTAGGAGCGCGGTGGTGCCCACCGCAGCGGAGCACGGGCCCGAGGTGGGTGGTGCGCCTGGTCGACGAGTCCCGGCCGAGGAGTGCCGCGCGGAGGGCACGACGGCGGGGAACCCGGGGCGCACCGGACCAGCGCACCGCCTCCGCCCCGGCCGCCGCCGGGACTCCCAGCCGGCCGGAGGACCGTTCCAGCGATGCGCGTGGCTCCCGAGGTCCGGGCACACGAGGTGCGCCGCCTCCCGTCGTGGGTCGTCACCCGCTCCCCGCCGTCGCACGGCCAGCGCCGCCGCCCGCCGCCGGTTTCGAGCGCGGCGCCGTCTCACGCTCGCGGGCTCGCCGCACCCGCCGGCACCCCCACTCCTCGCCACCGGCACCGCGCCCCGACGCGCGGCGCCGCCGGCGCTCGTGGCATCGCGGGAGCCGAGCAGCCGGAACCCCCACGACGGCGCACGTGCCGGGGCAGGGAACCCGGCTCCACGGCGACTCCTCGCCGCCGCGCTGCCACGTCCCCACGCCGTGCGACGGCACCACCACGGGGCTCCCGAGGGTGCCGCGCGGTCGCGGTCGCCGAACGACCCCCGTGCTGGCGCCCGCGAGGCTGTTCCGCCCGAGCCGGCGTGGTCGTAGTCTCGGACGCGTGCGCAGTGCGTTCGGTCAGGACTTCGCGGTACCGGTCGGCTACCTGAACACCGCCAGCATCGGGATCCCGCCCGCCCTGGCAGCCGAGGCGGTCGAACGGGACATCCGGGACTGGGCAGGCGGCCGGTCGACGGCCCCCGGGTACGACCGGTGGGTCGGTGAGGCGCGCGCCGCCTTCGCGTCCCTGGTCGGGGTCGCCACCTCGGACGTGGCCGAGGGCGCCAGCGCGTCGCAGCTGGTCGGCCTGGTCGCCGCCAGCCTCCCGCCGGGGACCAGGGTGCTGACCGCGGCGGGCGACTTCACCAGCGTCACCTTCCCGTTCGCCGCCCAACGCGACAGGGGCGTCACCACCGAGGAGGTGGAGCTCGACGACCTCGTCGCCGCCGCCGAGGACCACGACCTCGTCGCGGTGAGCGCGGTGCAGTCGGCCGACGGGCGGATCGCCGACCTCGCGGGGCTCCGCGCGGTCGCCGAACGGGGCACGCCGGTGCTGCTGGACGTGACCCAGGCCGCCGGTTGGCTCCCGCTGCGGCTGGACTGGGCCGACTGGGTCGTGTGCGCCGGGTACAAGTGGTTGCTCAGCCCCCGGGGTTCGGCCTGGATGGCCCTGTCGGAGCGGGCGCGCTCCCGCACCGTCCCCCACGCCGCCAACTGGTACGCCGGGGAGGACCCGTGGCGGACCGTGTACGGCCTTCCCCTGCGCCTCGCCGCGGACGCGAGGGCCTACGACATCTCCCCCGTCTGGCTGGCCCAGGTCGGCGCCGCGCACTCCCTGCCCTGGTTGGCGGGTCTGGACCTCGCCGAGGTCTCCCGGCACGTCCTGGGACTCGCCGCTCGCTTCCGGGCCGAACTGGGGCTGGGCGAGGGTGCCTCCCCGATCGTGTCGGTGCCCGCGCCCGGGCCGATACCCGAGGTGATGGACCTGCTGGCCGGGGCTGGCGTGCGCTGCGCCCAGCGAGCGGGTGCGCTCCGCTTCTCGTTCCACCTGTACAACACGGACGAGGACGTTCGCCGCGCGGTCCACGCCCTGCGCGCGTCGGGTTCTCGGAGCGCGGCGGAGGCGGGACCCGTTTCGGCGGCTCCGTGAGTGCGGTTACGGTGTGATCTCATGTCCGACGTGGAGAGCGCACCCGACCCAGCGAGTCAGCGCGACACGAACGGGCGAGACGATGACACCGCTCCGTTGCCCGCTGTGAAGGAGGAGGTTCCTCCACCGACCTCGGCGACGGCGGGCAAGGCGTCCCCGTGGCGCGCGCCGGACGAGATGTCCGACGGCGACCCGGTGACTCCGGCCGCCGAGCGGACCGGTGGTTCCTCCGATCGCCCCACCGCGAGTGAGACCCCGGCGAGCCCGGACGGAGGCCCGGCCGAACGGTCCTCGCCCGCCCTGCGGTCCTCGCCCGCCCTGCGGTCCTCGGCCGCCCTGACCGCGAGCGCGCCCCCGCCCACCCCCGCCGAGCACGGTGGGACGACCCGGTCGACGCCCTCGTTGTCCCGCATGGGCGCGCCGGTCGAACCGACGCCGGACGAGAGGCCCACCACGACGATCCCGGTGGTGCCAGCGGGCCCCACACCGCCACCGGAGGCGGCCGCCACCGCCCGGGTCGGCCACTCTCCCGGGGCACCACCGCAGGGCGGTCCCGCGCATCCGGGCAGCTTCCCGTCAGGTGGCGCGGCCCACGCCCCGTCGCACTCCCCGCCTCCGGGCGTCCCCCTACCCCCGAACGCCGCACCCACGATCCAGACGGGCCCCGGTGCGCCACCCACGCCGCCACCGGGCGCGTCCGCCCCCAGAGGGGGCACCGCGGTGGACATCCCGGTGGCCGCGATCGCGCACTCCGGGCCGCCCGGAGGCCCGCCGCCCGGAGGCCCGCCGCCCGGAGGCCCGCCGCCCGGAGGCCCGCCGCCCGGTGGCCCGGGCGGCCCCTACGGCCCGGTCGGACCTGGCGGTCCAGGCGGTCCAGGCGGGCCCGTCGCACCAGGCGGTCCGGCGAGCGGCCCCGGCGGACCGGGCGGTCCACCTCCGAGGACCCGGGCGGCGACGGGCGGCGGCGACAACCAGAAGTACAAGCGACTCGCCCTCCAGGCGCTCGGCCTGGTCGGGGTGGCGGTGATCTCCGGGAGCCTCTACCTCGCACTGCGACCGGACGGCGGCACCGAGGACGTGCGGACGGGGGGCACCGGGGACACCACGGCGCTCGACTCCTCGGCCCCCAGCGAGTCGAGCGGACCGGAGGAGACCAGCCGCTTCGAGAAGAAGGCCGAGAGGTTCGACGAGGGCAGCCACGTCGACTGCGTCGAGTCCTCCTACGGGGGGCCGGCCCAGCAGTTCTTCGAGGAGCAGCAGTGCGAGAGCCTGCACCGCTGGCTCTACGCGACCGAGACCGACCAGGGCGAGCAGGTGGTGGTCTCCGTCGTCAGCACCACCATGCCCGACGAACAGGCCGCGCGGGACCTCCAGGCACTGCTGGACACCGACAACACCGGCAACGTGAAGGACCTGCTCCGCGAGGACGTCCGGTTCGACGGGGGCCCCACCGAACTCCACCGCCGGGGTTCGGAGTACGGGTACGCCTCGCAGTTGGAGAGCCGCACGCTGACCGTGGTGGAGACGGCCTTCTTCGACCCGGGGCGGACGGGTGACAAGGACCTCCTCCGCCAGATCGCCCAGGAAGGGCTGGAGCTCGCCTGGGACGACGGGAGCTGACGCCCGCCCGCCGTCCCCCGGAGGTGATGCGGGACGGCATCCGGCTGGTCGTCCGCGACCCCGCCGACCAGCCGGGCGTGGCAGCGGCGCCAACCCGTCGGGTGGTACCGGTGGGCCCCGCGCCGCCCGCGCCGGTGGTGCCGGACCTCAGCCGCGCCCGGGGAAGGCGACGGTGACGGGGTCCAGCCCGAGCGCCTGGCGCCACCCGACCGCCCGCCGAGCCGCGTCGACCAGCGCGGCGAAGGCCGCCGCCCGGAGTTCGCCGTCGGCCGTCCGCTCCAGCACGTACCGCCACGCCGCGGCGACGTCGGTTTCGGCGGTGAGGACCAGCACCAGCGCGGGACGGGCGTCCACCACGGGTTCGGGTGTCTGGTACGAGGGCTCCGCCGGCACCGGGTTGGTCCCTCCCGCGGTGAGCAGCGCCTCGACCTCGTCGCGGCGGCGGCGGTGCTCCGTCCGGCCCTCCGCGAGCGCCCCGTCGTGCTGTTCGTCGAGGTAGGCGTCGGCCAGGCCGTAGGCCCAGAACGCGGCGTGCTCGGCGGCGAGGGCGCGCTGGACCGCGTCGGTGGCCTCGGCCGCCGGGCTGAGCGGGGTCCCGGACGGGCTGGTGGGTTGGTTCGCGTCTGCTGACGTGCTCATGGACGGGACCTCACAGGACGTCGTGGAGGGTGGTGCAGCTGGCTGCGACCGCGGCGACCAGCCCGACCCGGAAACCCGGCACGGTGGCGACGAGGGCGCTGGCCTGCTCGCGGGACGCGTCCAGGGCGGCCAACAGCTCCTGTCGGGCCGCCTCGGGATCTCCCGGTGGTTCGGGAGGTGGGGGCGGGGCGGCCGACGAGGTGGCCGGCTGCTCCTCACCGCCCGTCGCTGGCGGGTTGGCCCGGTCGATCTCCTCGGCGAGGGCCTCGGCGTGCTCGGCGCGGTCCGAGGCCACCAGGGCGACCGCGGTGAGACCCGGGTGGGCGGCGGCGACGGCCTCGGCCAACGCCGCGTCCGCCCTGGCCGAGGCGAGCAGCGGTTCGAGCACGTCGGGTTCCGGCTCGGCGGGGGGCTCGGAGGTGCAGGCGGCGAGCACCGGCGCCGCCAGGGCTCCCAGCACGCCGGCGATCAGCAGTCTCCGTCGGCCGAAGGAGAAGCGGCCCTGCGGTGGCGAGGTCACGGGGGATCATCCTGCCAGCGGCGGTGAACCGGTCGGCCGGGCAGGGGCGCGGGCGTGCCGCCACCCACCCGGCGTGGGGCAACACGTCGAGCGGGCACGCGCTACGCTGGGCGACCACGACCGGCGAGGTGCAGCGCCGGTCGGTCCTGGGCATGCCTCCGTCGAGACGGTGTGCCACGACCCGGCCTGCACCGGGAGTGGGGAGTGTCGGACGTGCCGAGCGGGCAGGACGCCGCGGAACTCGAGACGATCGTCGCCGGAGTGGTCGACGACCTGGGCTACGACCTGGAGTCGCTCGACGTCCAGCGCGCCGGCGGGCGCCGCGTGGTCAGGGTCGTCGTCGACCGTGACAGCGGGGTCGGCCTCGACGAGATCGCCGAGGCGAGCCGTGCGGTGTCCTCGGCCCTGGACGAGCGCGAATCCGTGCTCGCCGGCCCCTACACCCTGGAGGTCACCTCGCCCGGGGTCGACCGGCCCCTCACGCGGCCGAGACACTGGCGCCGAGCTCGCCACCGCCTGGTGCGGACGCGGCTGGCGGAGGGCGGTGAGCTGACCGGCCGGGTCGGCGAGGCCGACGACGAGGGCGTCACGCTGCTCGTCGACGGCAGCCTGCGGAGGCTCGCGTTCCACGAGGTGGAGCGGGCCGTCGTCGAGGTGGAGTTCCGGCAGCCGCCGGTAGACGAACTGAAGCTGCTGGACCTGGGGGGTGCCGCCGACGACGGGGCCGCACCCGAGCAGGGCCCGAGCGAGGAGAGGCCGAAGTGAACGTGGACATCGCCGCACTGCGGGCGATCGAGCGTGACAAGGAGATTCCTTTCGAGACCGTCCTCGAAGCGATCGAGACCGCGCTGTTGACGGCCTACAAGCACACCGAGGGCCACCAGTCCCACGCCAGGGTCGACATCGACCGCAAGACGGGCGTCGTGCGGGTCCTGGCCCACGAGGTCGGCGAGGACGGGGAGCCCGGCCCGGAGTGGGACGACACCCCCGAGGGCTTCGGTCGGATCGCGGCCACCACGGCCAGGCAGGTCATCCTGCAGCGGCTGCGGGACGCCGAGCACGACCGGACCTACGGGGAGTTCGCGACCAAGGAAGGCGAGATCCTCGCCGGTGTGGTGCAGCGGGACTCCCGGGCCAACTCACGCGGCATGGTCGTGGTCGAGCTGGGGGACACCGAGGGCGTGATCCCCCCGGCCGAGCAGGTGCCCGGGGAGTCCTACGAGCACGGCAGCAGGCTGAAGTGCTACGTGGTCGGTGTCGCCAGGGGAGCCAGGGGAACCCAGATCACCCTCTCCCGGACGCACCCGAACCTGGTGCGGCGGCTGTTCGCCCTGGAGGTCCCCGAGATCGCCGACGGTGTGGTGGAGATCCCGGCGGTGGCCAGGGAGTCGGGGCACCGCAGCAAGATCGCGGTGCACTCCACCGTGCAGGGCGTCAACGCCAAGGGCGCCTGCATCGGCCCGATGGGCGCCAGGGTGCGCAACGTGATGAGCGAGCTCGGCGGCGAGAAGATCGACATCGTCGACTACTCGGAGGACCCGGCGACCTTCGTCGGCAACGCGCTCTCGCCGGCCAAGGTAGTATCGGTGGAGGTCGTCGACGAACGCGCCAAGACGGCCAGGGTGGTGGTTCCCGACTACCAGCTGTCGCTCGCGATCGGCAAGGAAGGCCAGAACGCCAGGTTGGCGGCCAGGTTGACCGGGTGGCGGATCGACATCCGGAGCGACGCCGAACCGAGCACGCCGGTCGCCGGCGGCGGGGAGTCGTCGGGCGAAGCCACGGGCGCACCAGCAGCCGGTTCGGCTGAGTGAACGGCAAGGGTTAGACTTTCATTGGATCACCACCGACCGGGGGCACCCGCGCGGTCACATCCGGGCACGCTTCCCGTGCGTACCTGTGTGGGCTGCCGAGGCCGTGTGGTGTCTTCCGAGCTACTGCGAGTGGTGGCCGTGGCCGTCGGCGAGAGCCGAGCCGCGGTCCCGGATCCCCAGCGAAGGCGGCCGGGTCGAGGAGCGTGGGTGCACCCCGACCCGGAATGCCTGCGCCGGGCCGAAAGGCGGCGCGCGTTCCCACGCGCGCTCCGGGTTCCGGGACCGCTGGACATGTCGGCGGTCGAGCGCCACCTCGGGCAGAATGCTCGGAGTATTCAGACCGACGTGGGACTTCCCCCGCGTCCGGCAGCAGAAGGAAGCAGGTCGACCCGTCATGAAGCAGCCGTGAAGCTGAAGCCATGAACGCGCTTCGACGGTAGGACGAGGTCGAGCGGGATTTGCCGCCCGGCCTCACCAGATGAGGAGAGCAGTGGCAGGCAAGGCCCGCGTGCACGAGCTCGCGAAAGAGCTCGGTGTCACGAGCAAGGAAGTACTGAAGAAACTCGCCGACCTCGGCGAATACGTGAAGTCCGCGTCCTCCACGGTGGAGGCACCCGTCGCGCGGCGACTGCGCGACGCCTTCCCCCGGTCAGGGGACTCGTCCAACGGCAAGGGCCGTCGTCCGGGGCCGCGCCCCGGCCCGCCGGCCGACAGGACCCCCGAGGCCGGTGCCCAGCCGGCGCGTGAGGTCCCCCGCCCTGGCCCGCGTCCCGGCCCCGCGCCGCGTCCGGGCCCGCCGGCGAGCACTCCGACGCCCCGTCCCCCGGCCACCGGTGGACGTCCCGGCCAGGACCGCCCGTCCGGCGCGCCGACACCCGGACCGAGGCGCCCCGCGCCCCGGCCGGCTCAGGAACAGGCTCCCCGGCCCGCCGAGGAGCCCCAGCAGCCCAGGACCGAGCAGCCCAGGACCGAACAGCCGCAGCAGCAGCCGGCCCGGCCGGCGGCCTCCGGCCCCCGTCCTGGCCCGTCGAAGCCGGGGCCGCGTCCCGGTCCGTCGCCCTCGGTGGTGCCGCCCAAGCCCCAGTCGCCGAAGCCGGGGCCCCGCGCGCCGCGCCCGGGTAACAACCCGTTCGGCGTGGGTGGTCCGGCTCCCCGTCCGGGCGGCCAGCCCCGCCCCGGCGGTGGTGGCGCTCCCGGTGGGGGTGCCCCGCGTCCCGGCGGCAACCGGCCTGACCGCGGCGGTGCCCGTGGTGGCGCTCCCGGTGGCGGTGCCCCGCGTCCGGGTGCTCCCCAGGGCTCCGGTGGCGGTGGCGGCGGCGGTTCGCGCCCGAACCCGGGCATGATGCCTCCGCGTCCGAACCCGGGCATGATGCCCCCTCGGCCGGCCCGGCCCGCCGGTGGCGGCCCCGGCGGTGGCCGTGGCGGTCGTCCCGGTGGCGGCGGTGGCGGCGGCGGTCGTCCCGGCGGTCGGCGCCCGAGGAGGCCCGGTCGTCCCACGTGGCGCGGCGGCCCCGGGCGCTGGGCGGATCAGCGCAGTTCGACGTCCTCGATGCCGGCGAGCAGGAGTCGCCGCAGCGCGCGGCGGTCGACGGCGTAGTGCCCTTCGGCCGGGTCGACGGCCCGGGGGTGGGAGATCTCCTCCTCGACGACGAGGAGTTCGGTCAGCCGCTCGGTGAGGAAACCGAAATCCCCGCCCGGTGCGGCCAGGTCGAGGAAGGCCCGCCACAGCCGGTCCGGGAGGCAGGCGCGGAGTGATCTCGCTCCCGCCGGGTCGATGTGGATTCGGTACCCCTCCCACCTGCCCGCGGGGTGGGTGTCGCGTTCGTGGACGGTGACCGGGACGCCGGCCGCGCGGAGCCCCTGCGCCAGGCAGAGGCCGCCGATGCCACCGCCGATGACCAGGACGTGGGGTGCGTTCATGACCTGTTCCCTCCTTCGGGAGCGGGTGGCGCGGTGGAGTCAGGGTGAATGTGTCACCGTCCTCGAGCGAAGCCAGCTCTCGGCCAGCGGGCCAGGCGAGCAGCCGAACGACCACACCACCGGAGGGCATCTCACCACCTTCCTTGACAACACGCCCCGACACCAGCACTGGAGTGTTCACGTGAGCGGACTCGGCGATTCGCGTAACCGGTTCGTCAGAACACATCAGCTCAGGAGGAGCAAGGCCAACAGTCGATTGCGCCGCGTGCGCTACCCCCAGGGGGGGGCAGCAGGGCCAACATGAGGCCAATCACCGCCCCGCCCACTCCAAGTCGATGTCCCGTCTTTGTCAATCGCATCTTTTCGCCTACCTTATCCTCTGGGTCCGCCGATCCGGACAACGCGATAAGTGCACGCAGCTGATTACTGCGGGCACCCACCTGAACACTATCGGCCAGCAGTCGCCGCGAACACCCGAACGAGGCGAATTTCTGAGATCACTGTCACGTCGGACTCCGAACAGAGGAGAGTCTTCGTCCCCTTTCTGGCGTCATGTCCGTTGCTTGTTTCTTTCCTACCAACATAAAGGAATTGACGTCTCCGCCGAACGATTCTCCGCCACTTCGGTCAGCCGACCGGGACTGCGGGTACCACGACTCCAGGTGAGCTGGGTCCGCGCCCGGCACTTCGCACTCACCAGTCCGGCCAGTCGATCTCCACGCCGATGCACTGCTCCCGCATGGCGACCGAGGTCCCGGTCAGCGCGTAGACGGCGTGTGGGAGATGACCCCGTACAACAAGCTGTTCGAGGAGCGCATCCTGTTCCTCGGCTCACAGGTCGACGACGTCGCCGCGAACGACCTGATGGCCCAGCTGCTGGTCCTGGAGGGCAACGACCCGGACCGGGACATCACCATGTACATCAACTCGCCCGGTGGGTCGTTCACCTCGTTGATGGCGATCTACGACACGATGCAGTACGTCCGTCCGGACATCCAGACCACCTGCCTCGGCCAGGCCTCCTCGGCCGCGGCCGTGCTGCTGGCGGCGGGTACCCCCGGCAAGCGGCTCGCCCCGCCCTCGATGGACACGGTGCACGGCCTGGTCGTCGACAAGGCGCAGTACGCCCTGGACAGCCACACCGACACGATGGGCGCGGCCAGCCCCTGGATGGCCGGCAACGTCATCGCGATCGCGGCGAAGGCAACCAGTGACATCAGCGAGGACGAGGCAAGGGTCATCGCTGGCTGGCTGGACCAGGAGACCGGGTCGAACGTCAGCAGTTACATCGATGGTGGCATCTTCTGCCGGTGGGACGACGAGGCCAGGGAGTACACGCAGCGGGAGTGCCGGCGCTGGATCCGGGAGTCCTTCACCGCCGAGTACGAGACGCTCTACTCGAGCTTCCTCTGCGGCACCAAGATGCGCCCCGCCGGGTCCTGCTACGTCTGCGAGGGCTGCGGCTCCACCTCCGGCTGCAGCTGACGCTCGCCACAGGGGTGGATCGTTCGGTTCGCCGCTGGCTCGGCACCAGAAGTGCGAGGGGGGAGCCGCCGAAATGGCTGGCTCCCCCCTCGCATTTTCGTGGCTTCGTCAAGTGCCGGTGGTGCTGAGTTGTAGGAAGCGGTTGTTTGTGTTCCGTGCCGATGGGACCGGCGGGGTCACGCCGTGTTCGTTCGCGATCCCACGTTCGACCTCCGCGATGAGGCAGGCGATGGTGGCTGGGTTCAGGCGTCCTTGCCCGAAATGGTTGACAACGCGGTCGTATTCCCTCTGGAACAGAATGTGGAACTGATCGTGCAACTCGTCCTCGTCGAGGGTGTCGGCGCCGGCGGCCCAGGAGAAGGGCTTTCTTCCGAACATCGTCTCGAATTCCTCGTAGCCCCGGTAGGTCCAGTAGGTGTCGTAGAACGACACGCAGGTTGCCTGGAGCCAGGCCCACACGTACTGCGGATCCTGGTGGTTGGGCGCCTCCTGGTGGCACCGCGCGCACAGCAGCACCAGGTTTTCCGCCGTGTTGGGGCCCCCGAGCGCGTCAGGGATGACATGGCATCTCTGCGAGTTCGACCGGTAACCGCAGCGCCAACACCGTTCGTGCGCCTCGCTCCAGTCGACTCCGAGAGCGTCTTCATCCACTCGCGCGGACCAGTGGTCGACGATGTCCCGCGCGGACGGACCCGCGCTTTACTTGTTCCCCAATGACGCGTTCCTCCTCAGTCGTGAGTCCGGGTACCGCGGTGCTCGTCGTGCCCACTGGTGACCGCGGCAATTTACGGGGTACCTGGGCCGGAATGCGGGGGGCCCACGGTGGCATCCGTGATGAACCGCTGTCAACGCACTACCGAACGTTCCTTCTTCCGCGCGAATTTCCGTGGCTGCCGGAACAGCGGTCCCCTGCTGGCGCGCGGGGAAAGGCGAGCGCGCGCTCACGCCGTCATGCCCAAAGCCGACCCACGGGCCGCGCCGGAGGGGGCCGAGCATGATGATCATGAGTGATCGGAGCCGACGTTCGGGGCAACACGCGGCTCCCGCTTGCCGGCGCCCCGGTAGCCGGGAGTCGCCGAGCGGGAGTGGTCATGGCAGCCGCACGCGTGACGGAGTCGTTGTTCCCGGCTGGGATTCGTGAAGGCAGCGGGCAGGCTTCGGGTCAGCGACTGGTGGTATCCGAGTGGGCGCTCCGCCGTCGCAGGGGCGCGGCGATTGCCTGGTCTGCCTCGGCGGCGAGGACTAGGCTTCCCCGATCGGGTGAACCTGGGGGTGGCGTGGCATGGGACGGCGACGGGCGAGTGGGGCACTGTTCGGCCTGGCGTACGGGGACGCGCTCGGAGCGGCAACCGAGTTTTGTTCTCGAGCGGCGGCCCCAGTGTGCGGTTTCTCACGAGGTACGACGGCGAGGTCAGTGAGCCTCTCGTGGGGCGCCAGGGAAGTCGGGTCTCCATGCGAGTGGCGAGGGGGAGCGCGTCATTGCTCCCGAGCCATGGTAGGGGAATCTGGCCTCGAGACGTGTTGAAGAAGGTCTCTCGAGGTCTTTCTCGGGTTGAGGCAGGAAACCCTGGGTTCCCTCGACTTGTGCAGGTGACCTCAGGGGGCTTCTCATGGTGGCTCTGAGAAGCCAGGGAAACTGGAGGTGGGAGGGGCCTCTCGGGACTCCACTGGGCTTGGTGCATTGGAAGAGGGCCTCATCTCCAGTTGAGGCAGGAACCGCAGGGTACCTCTGATTTCAGACTCCGATCGCAGGGTCCCTGCAGACTGGGGACAGGAGAGTCAGGCCTCGTCTTGGGTTGAGGCATGGAACTCCGCTTGCCTCTCGAGATGTCCCCGGGGAGAGAGGCCGCTTGTCGAGCTGTATTTGGAACCTGGGGTTTTTTCCGAACGATGCACGGAAAAACTGCCCCTTCGTGTTGACTGCATTCACAGGCTGGAGTTCGGAGAGGTGTCCGGGCATCGGGTTCTTATCAAGAGGGGACCGGGAAATCGGGGTCCTACGGAATGTGGAACCACCCACGAGGCCACGTCTGGAATGTCTTCGTGAGACCGGCCTCATCCTGAGGTGCGACCGGAAGGTCGGGAACCCCTTCCAGACAAAGCAGGGGAGTCGACCCTCCTGTCCAGATCAGGAGGGGAGAAAGGGCTCAGAGGAGGGGGTGCCGGAAAACCTCAGTGTTCCTCTCGAGGGAGACCGGGATTTCGGGGAACTTTGTGGGTCGCATCAAGGGTGCCAAGTGCCCTTTCGACCTCCAATTCCTAACGTGGGACTTCTCCTGAGGCGCTGTAGCGGGAAAGGGCTTCATCTTGCGATGACGGGGGAGCCACGTGGTTTTTCTCGAGTTACGGCGGGATTCTCGAGTTACGACGGGGAATTCAGGCTGCCTCTTGTGTTGGCCCAGGCAAGTCCAATCTTCCATTCGAGTTGCGAAGGAAAGCTGGGGATTGCTCTCGAGTGACTGCAGGGCCAATAGACCTCATGGTGCTGCGGGAGGCGACGACGAACCTGCTCCGGCACTCCGACGCGACCTGGTGCGGGATCACCGTGCGGGAGCGGGGCGGACGGGTCGAGCTGGTCGTCCGCAACGACGGTGTCCGGGCCACGGTGGGGGACACCTCGTCCGGGGGCGGCCTGGAGGGCCTGGGGCGGCGGCTCGGTGAACTCGGTGGGCGGCTGAGCGCCGGAGTGCGGGAGGACGGCGTGTTCGAGCTGGCCGCGAGCGTCCCGTCCTCGGCGTCGGCCCGGGAGATGACGGCGTGATCCGCGTCCTGCTCGCCGACGACGAGGCGTTGACCAGGGGAGCGGTGGCGGCCCTGCTCGACCTGGAGGATGACCTCGTCGTGGTGGGGCAGACGGCCGACGGGACGTCCGCGCTGGCGGCGGTTCGCCGTCTCCGCCCCGATGTCGCGCTCGTGGACGTGGAGATGCCCGGGCTCGACGGGCCACGGCTGGTGCTGGAGGTGGCCCGGTCGGCCCCCGGGACGCGGGTGCCGCTCCTCGGTCATCCGCCGCACCGTCGCCATCCGTGGCGCGTGGGGGCCGTAGACCGCTTCGAAGGCCGCCACCACGGCCGCGTCCGCCTCGTCCTGGCTCGCGGCGGCGATCGACCGGTCACCAGTCGTCGAGGTGGGGGCGATGAACTCCCACAGGGAGACGCCGGTGACCTCGTCCGGTCTGGTTCCCGCCACGACGACCTCCCCCGTCGCGACGACGGCACCGATCCACCGCTCGGCCGCCTCGGGCGACGAACCTGGAGGGCGAGGAGCGGCTCATCACCTTCATCGACACCCCGGGTCACGAGGCGTTCACCGCCATGCGTGCCCGTGGTGCGACGTCGACGGACATCGCGGTCATCGTGGTCGCGGCCGACGACGGCGTGATGCCGCAGACCGCGGAGGCGATCGACCACGCCAGGGCGGCCGACGTGCCGATCGTGGTGGCGGTCAACAAGATCGACAAGCCGGGTGCGAACCCCTCGAAGGTCCGCCAGCAGATGTCGGACTACGGCGTGGTGCCGGAGGAGTACGGCGGCGACACGATGTTCGTCGACATCTCCGCTCGGCAGGGCGTCAACATCGAGGGCCTGCTGGAGGCCATCCTGCTGACGGCCGACGCCTCGCTGGACCTGCGGGCCAACCCGACCATGGAGGCCCAGGGCGTCGCGATCGAGGCCCACCTCGACCGTGGCCGTGGTCCGGTGGCGACCGTGCTGGTGCAGCGCGGCACGCTGCGGGTCGGCGACTCGGTGGTCGCTGGCGACGCCTACGGGCGTGTCCGTCGGATGATCAACGAGTTCGACGAGGACGTCACCGAGGCGCTGCCGGCGCGGCCGGTCCAGGTCATCGGGTTCACCTCGGTGCCGGGAGCGGGCGACACCTTCCTGGTGGTCGAGGAGGACCGGGTGGCACGGCAGATCGCCGACCGCCGCCGGGCCCGGCTGCGCAACGCGCAGTTCGCCGCGGCGCGCAAGCGCGTCAGCCTCGAGGACCTGGACAAGGCCCTCAAGGAGACCGGCCAGCTGAACCTGATCATCAAGGGTGACAACTCCGGAACCGTCGAGGCGCTGGAGAGCTCGCTGCTGAAGATCGACGTCGGTGACGAGGTCGAGCTCCGGGTGATCGGGCGCGGTGTCGGTGGCATCACCGAGGGCGACATCAACTTCGCCGCGGCCTCGGACGCCGTCGTGATCGGCTTCAACGTCCGGGCGACCGGCAAGGCCGACGAGCTGGCCAACCGCGAGGGCATCGATGTCCGGTACTACACGGTCATCTACCAGGCTCTCGAGGAGATCGAGCAGGCGCTGAAGGGGATGCTCAAGCCGGAGTACGAGGAGGTCGAGCTGGGCCGCGTCGAGGTCCGCGAGGTCTTCAAGTCCTCCAAGGTGGGCACGATCGCCGGCTGCATGGTCCGCAACGGCACCGTGCGGCGGAACGCCAAGGCCCGGTTGCTCCGGGACAGCGTGGTGGTCGCGGAGAACCTCTCCGTCAACACGCTGCGCCGGTTCAAGGACGACGTCACCGAGGTCCGCGAGGGCTTCGAGTGCGGTCTGACGCTCGGCTCCTACTCGGATCTCAGGGTCGACGACGTGATCGAGACCTACGAGATGCGGGAGAAGCCGCGCGGCTGAGCCACCAGGCGCTGGGCCGTCCCGGGTGGGGCGGCCCAGCGCGCTGTTCACGGCCGGTCCATGCCGGCCTACCCCGCCGACCAACACACACGGTGATGCCTGGTGTACGTGGGTGCCCTTGAACTGGACGTGCTGCTGGGCGACGTCCGCTCGCTGAAACAGAAGAGGTCGGTGGTCCGACCGGTCATCGCCGAGCTGCGGAAGCGCTACGACGCCTCCGTGGGGGAGTGCGGCCACCTCGACCTGCACCGCAGGTCGCTGGTGGGGGTGGCGGTGGCCGCCGCCGACGCGGAGCACGTCCGGGACGTCCTCGACGCCTGCGAGCGGATGGTCGCCAACCGGCCCGAGCTGGAGCTGCTGTCCGCGCGGCGCCGGCTGTTCGGCCCCGAGGACGAGAACTGACGGACAGGGCTCGGCGGGAACCCGCCGCCCCGACTTTCGACAACGCAGGTCCGCCTCGGTGCACGCCACCGGGGCCGCCCACCGGCCGGAGCCGGTGGGCCCGACGACGAGGAGACAAGGCCGTGGCAGATCCGGCCCGCGCTCGCAGGCTCGCCAAGCGGATCGCGCAGATCATCGCCTCCGCGCTCGAACACGAGGTGAAGGACCCGCGGGTGGCGAGGGTGACGATCACCGAAGCCAAGGTCACCGCCGACCTGCGCGAGGCGACGGTGTACTACACCGTCTTCGGCGAGTCCCTGTCCAGCCCTCCCGACGAGGCGGGTGCCGCCGCGGCGCTGGAGAGCGCCAAGGGCGTCCTCCGGTCCAAGGTGGGGCAGGGCACCGGCATCAAGTTCACCCCCACCCTCACGTTCGTGCCCGACAACGTGCCCGACTCCGCCAGGAGGATGGACGAGTTGCTGGCACGGGCGCGGGAGGCGGACGAGCAGGTCGCCAGGCTGGCGGCCGATGCCAGCCACGCCGGTGACCCGGACCCCTACCGGGCCGCCGACGAGGACGACGTGGACGAGGACCTCGGTGGGGAGGACACCTCCCGGGACACCGGGACCCCGCCCCGGGACACCCGAGGCGACTGACGCCCCGAGGGCGTTCGGTGGGGCAGCGCGGCCAGGCTCGCGGCCGTCCCCGCCGGCGGCGGACCGACGATGCGTGTCGGAGCGGGTGGGGCGCTCGGCCCCTCCCGCGAGTCGGGTGCGCCCGCCGCCGCTCCCGGTCCGCTCGACGGGGTAGCCGCCTCGCTCCCGACTCCTCGGCGTTCCGTTCACGGATCCGAGGGGAGAGGATTTCGTGAATGGACCGCCGTCCTCCTGGGACGGCGGCCCTCGCCTGGACCACCGCTGTGACCGGGCCGACCCGAGGGATGGAGCCACCGTGTGGAGCACCAGGCCGGAGACACCGGAGGACGGGTCGGCCATCCGCGCCGTCGCCCTCGCGGCCTTCCCCACCCCCTTCGAGGCGGACCTGGTGGACGCCCTGCGAGCCGACCAGCAGGCGTGGATCGGTGATCTGTCGGTCGTGACAGAGGACCCGGCTGGTGAGGTCGTCGGCCACGCCCTGTTCACCCGGTGCCGGGTGAGGGACGGGCCGGCACTCGCGCTCGGACCCTGCGCCGTGCTGCCGGACCACCAGGGACGGGGCGCGGGATCAGCCGCGATCCGGGCCGGGCTCGACCTCGCTCGCAGCCGAGGCGAGAACCTCGTCGTGGTGCTGGGGCACCCCGCCTACTACCCCCGGTTCGGGTTCACGCCCGCATCGGGTCTCGGTGTTCGCGCTCCCTTCGACGCGCCCGACGACGCCTTCCTGGCGCAGGCGCTCGACCCCGCCCGACCCACCCCGACCGGTCTCATCCGGTACCCGGCGGCCTTCGGGGTCTAGGGGTACCGGCGCTGCTCGGGGAAGGCGCGCCGGCCCGTGTTCGTGCCTGGCGGCGCCGCTCAGGCCGGCTCCACCGGGGTGCCGGGTTCGGCCTGGCGGCGGGCCCGGAAGGCCGCGACGTGGGTCCGGTTCGCGCAGCGGGGCGAGCAGAAGCGTTTGCGCCGGTTGGTGGAGGTGTCGAGGAAGAAGGCGCCGCAGGTCTCGTCCGCGCACCGGCCCCACCGCTCCAGGCCGTGCCGCACGACCCCCTGGGCGAGACCCCACGCCGCCGCGGCCGCCACCTCCGTGGCCGGCTGCGCGTCCACGTCGGCGACGTGCACGTGCCAGTCCAACCGGGCGGACACCGTTGCGCCCGTCCCCTCGGCCGAGGTCAACTCGGTGTTGCCCTCGTGCCCGGCGGACAGGCGGGGCCGTGGCGGGTGCGCGCCCAACAGGCCGTTGGTCTCCCGCATCACCGCCGCCGCGTCGCCCGCGACGACCGCGTCGAGTGCCCTCCGCAGCCGCAGTCGCGTTCCCCGCAGCTCACGCAGATCGTCCGCCGTCACCCGGTCCGCCCACCACGGCTCGTCGTGCAGCGCGGCGCGCAGGTCGTCGAGGGTGGTCAGGTCGGCGTTGGCGAGCCGGAGCGTGATGTCCAGGTAATCAGTGTTGTCCATGAGGGGTCCTTACCCGTACAGTGCCGCTGTCAGGGGCACGTCCCAAGTTCACACCTTACGAGGTCCGCGTGTCACAGGTCGGAGACCGGGTCAGCCCCGGCAAGCTCGCGAAGCTGGCGGTGCCGGCGCTGGGGGTTCTCGCCGCCGAGCCGTTGTACCTGCTGGTGGACACCGCCGTCGTGGGTCACCTGGGAGGCGTCCCCCTCGCGGGGTTGGCCATCGGCGCCATCGTGCTGGCCCAGGTCTCCACGCAGCTCACCTTCCTCTCCTACGGCACCACCGCCAGGGCCTCCCGGCTCTACGGCGCGGGTCGGCGTGCCGAGGCCGTCGCCGAGGGGGTGCAGGCCACCTGGCTCGCGCTCGCCGTCGGCGCGGTCCTGGTGGTGGTCGGCCAGCTGCTGGCCGTTCCGATCGCCAACGCCCTCGCCGGCCCGGGGGAGGTCGCCGACGCCGCCGTCGGCTGGTTGCGGATCGCGTTGTTCGGAGCGCCGCTCATCCTGGTGACGATGGCCGGCAACGGCTGGATGCGGGGTGTGCAGGACACCTTCCGCCCGCTGCGGTACGTGCTCGTGGGCAACGGGATCTCCGCCGTCCTGTGCCCCCTGCTCGTGCACGGCGCGGGCTGGGGGCTCAACGGCTCCGCCGTGGCGAACGTCGTCGCCCAGACGATCTCCGCCGGGTTCTTCTTCCACGCCCTGGCCAGGGAACGGGTGCCGTTGCGCCCGGAACCCGCGGTGATGCGCGCCCAGCTCAGGATGGGCCGCGACCTCATCCTGCGCAGCCTCGCCTTCCAGGCCTGCTTCCTCTCGGCGGCCGCCGTCGCCGCGCGGCACTCCGTGGCGGCCGCCGGCGCCCACCAGATCGTGCTCCAGCTGTGGACCTTCCTCTCGCTGGTCCTCGACTCGCTGGCCATCGCGGCGCAGGCACTGGTCGGGGCGGCCCTCGGCAGGTCCGACGCCCGGCAGGCCCGGGGAGTGGCCCGCCAGGTCGCGCTCTACGGGTTCGTCTTCGGCGCGGTGTTGGCCCTCGGTTTCGCGGCGGTGTCCCAGGTCCTGCCCCGTGTGTTCACCCCCGACGCCGCCGTGCTGGCGGAGGTGCCCGGCGCGTGGTGGTTCTTCGTGGCGCTGCAACCGGTCGCCGGCGTGGTCTTCGCGTTGGACGGGGTCCTGCTCGGCGCGGGGGACGCGGCCTTCCTGCGGACGGCGACGCTGATCAGCGCCCTCGTCGGGTTCCTGCCCCTGATCTGGACATCCATGGCGATGGGCTGGGGCCTGCGGGGGATCTGGACCGGACTGGCGGCGTTCATGCTGCTGCGGCTGGCGGCGGTGCTCGGGCGGGTCAGGTCGGGGCGGTGGGCGATCACCGGCGCGACCCGCTGACACCCGTGCCGGACGCGGCCCGGGTGCCGACCCCGGGCCGTGGACCCGACGGCGGGTTAGGGCAGTATGTGCGCCCGTGCCAGGCGCGAACCGTTCCTCCCGTTCCCGTGACCGTCGTCCGACCGCCCCCTCCGGGCTGCTCGTCGTGGACAAGCCCTCCGGCATGACCTCGCACGACGTGGTGGACCGGGCCCGCCGCCTCCTCGGCACCCGCAAGGTCGGCCACGCGGGAACCCTGGACCCGATGGCCACCGGTGTGCTGATCCTCGGCGTGGAACGCGGGACCAAGCTCCTCGGGCACCTCGCGCTCGACACCAAGGCGTACCTGGCGACGATCCGGCTGGGAGCCTCGACGACCACCGACGACGCCGAGGGCGAGACCCTCGGCGAAGCGCCCGCGGCCGACGTCGACGAGCAGGCCATCCGCGCGGGCATCGCCGCGTTGACCGGTGACATCGAGCAGGTGCCCAGCGCCGTCAGCGCGGTGAAGATCGCCGGCCGCCGCGCCTACGAACTGGTCCGCGCGGGGGAGAAGGTGGAACTGCCGCCGCGACCGGTCACCGTCCACCGCTTCGACCTGCTCGCGGTGCGCCGGCTCGCCGCGACCACCGAGCTCGACGTCCTGGTCGAGTGCTCCTCCGGCACCTACGTCCGCGCGCTCGCCCGGGACCTGGGGGCGGCCCTCGGCGTCGGCGGCCACCTCGGCGAGCTGCGCCGCACCAGGGTGGGCCCGTTCGGCATCGTCAGCGCTCGCACCCTGGAGCAGGTGGAGGCGGAACCCGGCCTGTCGATGGGCCTGGACGACGCCGTGGCCACCGCCTTCGCCCGGCGCGAGGTCAACCAGGCCGAGGCGACGGCGCTGGCGCACGGCCAACGTCTCTCCCCGACCGGGCGGCGGGGTGCCTACGGGGTCTTCGCCCCGGACGGGAAGGTGGTCGCGCTGGTCACCGAGGAGGGCGGGGTGACCCGGCCGCTGGTGGTGCTGGCCGGCTCCGGCGGCTGACCAGGCCGGGACCGCCGCCGCCTCCACCCGGGGGCGGCGGGGCGGACCGCCGTCGTAGTCTGCGTGTCATGCAACGCTGGCGTGGCTTGGAATCACTCCCTGGCAACTGGGGTCGCTGCGTGGTGACCATCGGGATCTTCGATGGTGTGCACCGGGGCCACCAGCGACTCATCGGCACCGCTGTGGAACAGGCCAGGAAGCAGGGCATCCCCAGCGTCGTCATGACCTTCGACCCGCACCCCGCCGAGGTCGTCCGCCCTGGCAGTCATCCGGCGCAACTCACCAGCCTGCGACGCCGCGCGGAACTCGTGCAGGAGCTGGGGGTCGACGTCTTCTGCGTGATCCCCTTCACGCAGGAGCTCGCGCGGATGCCCGCTGACGAGTTCGTCCACGGGCTGCTCGTCGACCAGCTGCACGTCGCCACCGTGGTGGTGGGCGAGAACTTCACCTTCGGCCACCGCGCCGCCGGGGACGTCGCCCTGCTCAACCGCCTGGGCCGCCGGTTCGGCTTCACCACCGAGGGCACCGAACTCCTGTCCACGGAGCGGGTGACCTTCTCCTCGACCTACGTCAGGTCCTGCGTCGCGGCGGGCGACGTGGGCGAGGCCGCGGCGGCGCTGGGCCGCCCCCACCGACTGGAGGGAGTGGTGATCCGGGGTGAGGGCCGGGGCCGTGACCTCGGTTTCCCGACCGCGAACCTGTCCACCGCCCCGCACGCGGCGGTCCCAGCCGACGGGGTCTACGCCTGCCTGTTCGGCCACCGCAAGCGCACCGAACCGCACCCGGCCCGGGTCCGCCCCGCCGCGGTCTCGGTCGGTACCAATCCGACGTTCTCCGGTTCGGAGCGCCGGGTCGAGGCCTTCGTGCTGGACGCCGACGAGGACTTCTACGGCGAGCACGTGGAACTCGACTTCGTCGAACGGTTGCGGGACATGGAGCGGTACGACTCGGTGGACGCGCTCGTCGAGCAGATGGAGCGGGACGTGGTCCGGACCCGGGAGCTGGTCGGCGACGGGCGCTGACCGTCCGCGCTCCTCGTGTCGACCGCCCACCTGGGCCGATGGCGCCGGGTGCGGGGGAGGTGACGTGGCCCCAACCTGTCGGTTGCCCACCTCGAGGCGGAACTGACCTGGCAGGATACGTCTGGGTGGCCAGCCTGACGACGATGACACGGCCAGGGAGCGGGAACGTGGAGGAGCAGCAGATTGTCCAGCGCAACCTCGCGCTGCAACGCGAGTGGTACGGGGAACCACTCGGTGACCGCGTGCGACGGCTCGTCGTCGCCTACAGCATCTCCCAGGCCCAGCTGGCCGACGTCCTCGGCATCAGCGCGCCGATGTTGAGCCAGGTGATGAGCGGCCGGCGGGCGAAGATCGGCAACCCCGCCGTGCTGGCCAGGTTGGTCATGTTGGAGCGGAAGGTCCTCACCCCCGACGTCTCCACCGGCGAACGGGAGGCCCTGCAACGGGCGCTCGACGAGGTGCGCGCGTCCCGACCCACCGTGGGGCGGGGCTCGCTGCCCGTCGACGACGGCACCGGCGAGCAGGTCACGTTGACCTTCCTGGCGAAGACGGCCTCGTTCGACGAACTGGTCGGCGCGGCCGAGCTGATCGAGGAGAAGTACCCGAAGCTGGCCCGGCTGCTGCGCTACGCGGCCAGGGAGTGACGGGGTCCCGTGCGGCTGTTCACCGCGTTGTGGCCACCCGACGACGTGGTTCGTGATCTCGCGGCCGCCCTCCGCCCCGGCGAGCGGGCGGTCGTCCCCGCCCCGGCTCGTCCGGTGCCGGAACGGGAGTGGCACGTCACCCTCGGCTTCCACGGTGAGGTGACCGACCCGGCCAGGCTGGCGGCGGGACTGCGGGCCGCGCTCGGCGGTCGTCGCGCCCCCACGGTGCGGATCGCCGGTGCCGGGGTCTTCCCCGGCGTGCTCTGGGCCGGGGTCGAGGGCGCGGGCCCAGAGGACGAGGCGGCGTTGTCGGCCCTCGTGGCCGCCGTCGGGGAGTCCGACCCCGGGGAGTACCGGCCGCACGTCACCCTCGCCCGGTGGCCCCGGCGCGCGACCCCCGACCTGGCAGCGCTGACGGCGCTGAGGTCGTACGCCGGCCGGTGGTGGACCCCCGAGGAGGTCCTGGTCGTGCGCAGCGACGCTCGGGAGCGTCCCCGCTACTCCGCCTACCAGCGGATCGCCCTGGGCCCTCCTCCGGGGGCGCCGTGAGCGCCCTCCCGGGGCAGCGGGGACCGACGGGCGTCGTGACCAGCGGAGGGGGATGCGTCCGCGTGCCAGAACGTACGTTCTGACGTGGGGAGTGCTATCGTGACGGCCGGGTCCGGCTGCGTTCCGTGGCGGCCGTGACCGTCTTACCCCGGCGTGGCTTTGCGCGACCAGGCGCATGACCTGCATGAGGAGCCGACGGGAACCAGCGGGAACAGGGCGGATGGCCGTGCCGACGACGTCGGTGTGTCCTCCGTCCGGGCTGGGGTCGTCGTCACCGTGTCCAGGGGCCGCACGGAAATCTGTGAGGAGATGACACGTGGCACTGTCCACCGACGAGAAGAAGCAGGTCCTCGGCGAGTACGGCCTGCACGACAGCGACACCGGGTCCCCCGAGGCCCAGGTCGCGATGCTGACCAAGCGCATCACGGGCCTGACGGAGCACCTGAAGACCCACAAGCACGACCACCACTCCCGTCGTGGTCTGCTGCTGCTGGTCGGCCGCCGCCGCCGGCTGCTCAACTACCTGACGAAGGTGGACATCGAGCGCTACCGGTCCCTGATCAGTAGGCTCGGACTGCGTCGATGACGCCAGGCCGAGGGGGAGCAGCCGAGTCGGCTGCTCCCCCTCGGCACATAGAACGACACCGGCCGGGTCCCCCCGGGCGGAGACAACCACAGAGCGAACGCGCCGAACCGACCACGGGGAGACCTGTCCGCCGGTCCTCGGTAGTGGCTTTCGGGCAGCTCGGCCCGGGAGCTTCGATCGAAGACCGGCCTCGAGTGGACCGCGACCCCTGGTGGCGTCGGACGCGTCGCAGATGAGGAGAACCTGTGACGGACAACGACTTCACCGAAGTCACCGCGACGATCGACAACGGGAAGTTCGGCACCAGGACGGTGCGCTTCGAGACGGGCCGGCTCGCCAAGCAGGCCGCCGGCAGCGTCGCCGCCTTCCTGGACGACGAGACGATGCTGCTGTCGGCGACCACCGCCTCGAAGCAGCCGAAGGAGCACTTCGACTTCTTCCCGCTCACCGTCGACGTCGAGGAGCGGATGTACGCGGCCGGGCGGATCCCCGGTTCGTTCTTCCGCCGGGAGGGCCGTCCCTCCACCGACGCGATCCTGACCTGCCGGCTCATCGACCGGCCGCTGCGGCCCTCCTTCGTCGACGGGCTGCGCAACGAGGTCCAGGTCGTCGTCACCGTGATGAGCCTGAACCCGGGCGACCTGTACGACGTGCTGGCCATCAACGCCGCCTCGGCGTCGACCCAGCTCTCCGGTCTGCCCTTCTCCGGCCCGATCGGCGGCGTGCGCGTCGCCCTCATCCAGGGCCAGTGGGTGGCGTTCCCGACCCACGAGCAGCTCCAGGACGCCGTCTTCGACATGGTCGTCGCCGGCCGGATCGTCGGTGACGACGTCGCGATCATGATGGTCGAGGCCGAGGCCACCGAGCGCACGATCGAGCTGGTCGGCGAGGGCGCCCCCTCCCCGACCGAGGAGGTCGTCGCCCAGGGCCTGGAGGCCGCCAAGCCCTTCATCCGGGTGCTGTGCGAGGCCCAGCAGTCGCTGGCCGACTCCTCGGGCAAGGAGCGCCTGGAGTTCCCGGTGTTCCCGGCCTACGAGCAGGACGCCTACGAGGCCGTCGAGCGGGTCGCCTCGGCCGACCTTGCGCAGGCGCTGACCATCTCGGGCAAGCTGGAGCGCGAGGACCGCATCAGCGAGGTCAAGCAGGCCGCGGTCGAGAAGGTCGGCGTCGGTGAGGGCGAGGCCTTCGCCGGTCGGGAGAAGGAGATCTCGGCCGCGTTCCGCTCCCTGACCAAGCAGCTGGTCCGGCAGCGGGTGCTGCGGGACCGGGTCCGCATCGACGGCCGTGGCCTGGCCGACATCCGGAGCCTCGGCGCCGAGGTGTCGGTGATCCCCCGGGCGCACGGCTCCGCGCTGTTCGAGCGGGGTGAGACGCAGATCCTGGGCGTCACCACGCTGAACATGCTCCGCCTCGAGCAGACGCTGGACACGCTGGCGCCCGAGACCACCAAGCGGTACATGCACCACTACAACTTCCCGCCCTACTCCACCGGTGAGACCGGTCGGGTCGGTTCGCCGAAGCGGCGGGAGATCGGCCACGGCGCGCTCGCCGAGCGCGCCCTGGTGCCGGTGCTGCCCACCCGCGAGGAGTTCCCGTACGCGGTCCGGCAGGTGTCGGAGGCGCTCGGCTCCAACGGGTCCACCTCGATGGGTTCGGTCTGCGCGTCGACGCTGTCCCTGCTCAACGCCGGTGTTCCGCTGAAGGCCCCGGTGGCCGGCATCGCGATGGGTCTGGTGTCCGACGAGGTCGACGGGGAGACCCGTTACGTCGCGATGACCGACATCCTCGGTGCCGAGGACGCCTACGGCGACATGGACTTCAAGGTCGCCGGCACGAAGGACTTCGTGACCGCCCTCCAGCTGGACACCAAGCTCGACGGCATCCCCTCGGAGGTGCTGGCCCAGGCGCTCCGGCAGGCCTACGACGCCAGGGTGACCATCCTCGAGGTGATCACCGAGGCGATCGACCGGCCCGACGAGATGAGCCCCTACGCCCCGCGCGTCACCAGCATCAAGATCCCGGTGGACAAGATCGGTGAGGTCATCGGCCCGAAGGGCAAGATGATCAACTCGATCACCGAGGAGACCGGCGCCGACATCTCCATCGAGGACGACGGCACGATCTACGTCGGCGCGGGCGACGGCCCGTCCGCGGACGCGGCGATCGACAAGATCAACGCGATCGCCAACCCGCAGCTGCCGAAGGTCGGTGAGCGTTTCCTCGGGACCGTCGTCAAGACGGCCGCCTTCGGGGCCTTCGTCTCGCTGGTGCCCGGCAAGGACGGCCTGATCCACATCTCCAAGCTCGGCAACGGCAAGCGGATCGGCAAGGTCGAGGACGTGGCCAAGGTCGGCGACAAGCTCCGCGTGGAGATCGCCGACATCGACAGCCGCGGCAAGATCAGCCTGGTCCTCGTGTCCGACGAGGAGCAGGCGAGCAGCGAGCCCGCCGAGGCGCCCGCCGACAAGTGACGACGTGGCACACCCTGACCGCGGGCGCCTCCGGAGGCGCCCGCGGTCACCTGTCTGGCGTGGAGTCCCGGTGGTGAGTTGGATGGAAGCCAATGCCTCGTCGCTCGACGGCGGAACGGTGCTGGAAAGCGGACCCGACGGGCACCTCGTCCGCCGCAGCGTCCTGCCCGGTGGCCTGCGGGTGCTCACCGAGCGGGTGCCGGGAGTGCGCTCGGCCTCGGTGGGGATCTGGGTCGGAACGGGTTCTCGTGACGAGGAACCCGAGGTGGCCGGCGCCGCCCACTACCTGGAGCACCTGCTGTTCAAGGGCACGGCGCGCCGGACCGCAGCGGAGATCGCCGAGGAGGCCGACGCCGTCGGTGGTGAGCTGAACGCCTTCACCGCCAAGGAGCACACCTGCTACTACGCGCACATGCTCGACAGCGATCTGCCGCTGGCGGTGGACCTGATCTGCGATGTCGTGTTCGACGCGTTGATCAGCCCCCGGGACGTCGAGGTGGAACGCGGCGTGGTCCTCGAGGAGATCGCGATCCGCGACGACGATCCCGAGGACCTCCTGCACGAGGCGTTCTGCACCACGGTCCTGGGGGACCACGCCCTGGGCCGCCCGGTGCTGGGCACCGAGGAGTCCATCACCGGGATGACCGCCTCGGCCCTCCAGGGCTTCTACCGCCGCCGGTACACCCTCCCGCACATGGTGGTGGCGGTGGCCGGCAACGTGGACCACGACGAGGTCGTGACCCTGGTCGGCAAGGCACTCGCCGGGCGGCTCGCCGGGGCGGAGGTGCCGGTCGGGCCGCGGCGGGGAGTCGCGGAGATCCCCGGCCGGCGACGCCTGGTCCTCGAACACGCCGACAGCGAGCAGGCCCACCTGATGCTGGGCATGCCCTCGATCCACCGGCACGACGACCGCAGGTTCACGCAGCGGGTGCTCAGCGCGGCCCTGGGCGGCGGCATGAGCTCCCGGCTCTTCCAGGAGGTGCGGGAACGGCGTGGCCTGGCCTACTCGGTCTACTCGTCGGTGGCCTCCTACGCCGACACCGGCAGCTTCAGCGTCTACGCCGGTTGCCAGCCGGCGCGGCTCGGTGAGGTGGTCCGGGTCGTGCGTTCGGTGCTCGCCGACGTCGCCGAGGGCGGCCTCACCGACGCCGAGGTGGCCAGAGGACGAGGGCAGCTCCGGGGTGGGTTGGTGCTCGGCCTGGAGGACAGCGGGTCGCGGATGTCCCGCCTGGGCAAGGGCGAACTGAACTACGGAACCCACCTGCCGGTCTCCGAGGAGCTGGCCATGATCGACGCGGTCCGCGTCGAGGACGTGTCCGCGCTGGCCGCGGAGTTGTTGCGCCGCCCGCTCAGCGTCGCCGTGGTCGGCCCGTACTCTCACCCCGACGAACTCCCAGCCGAAGTGCACGAGGTGATCAGGTGAGCACTGTTGACCAGCAGTCCGGACCGGTTCGGGTTGGGGTGATCGGCGCTCGGGGCCGGATGGGTTCCCAGGTGTGCCAGGCAGTGGAGGGCGCCCCGGACCTGGAACTGGTCGCGGCGCTCGACTCCGGCGACCCCCTGGAGCGGCTCACCGGGGCGGGCGCCCAGGTGGTGGTGGAGTTCACCCGGCCCGACGTCACCATGACCAACATCCGGTTCTGCGTCGACCACGGCATCCACACCGTCGTCGGCACCAGCGGGTTCGACGACGAGCGGTTGGCGAGCCTGTCGGAGCTGGTGGCCGAGCACCCGGGGGTGGGCGTGCTCGTCGCGCCGAACTTCGCGATCGGCGCCGTCCTCGCCATGCGGTTCGCCGAGCTCGCCGCCCGGCACTACGAGTCGGCCGAGATTATCGAACTGCACCACCCGCGCAAGGTCGACGCGCCGTCCGGCACCGCCGACCGCACCGCCCGGCTGATCGCCGGAGCCCGGCGGGACGCCGGCCTCGGAGCGGCCCCCGACGCGACCACCCAGCAGGTGCCCGGGGCCCGGGGCGCCGACATCGCCGGGGTTCCCGTGCACTCGGTCCGCCTCTCCGGGCTGGTCGCGCACCAGGAGGTGCTCTTCGGGTCGGAAGGGGAGACCCTCACCATCCGGCACGACTCGGTGGACCGGTCGTCGTTCATGCCCGGTGTGCTGCTCGCCGTCCGCGAGGTCGGGGCCCGGCCCGGGGTGACGGTGGGCATCGACCCGCTGTTGGGGCTCCGGTGAGGGCTCGGGCCGCCGCCGTCGTCCTCACGGCGGCCCTCGTCGTCTACCTGGTCCTGTTGGCCGGTCGGGCGTGGTTGCTGGTCACCTCCGGCGACCCGGTCGCCGTGCTCCTCGGTGCGGCGGTGCTCGCGTTGCCGCTGCTCGGGGTGTGGATGGTCGTCGCCACCTGGCGGTTCGGGGCCCGCACGGCCCGGCTGGGGGAGCGCATCGTGGCCGAGGGAGGGCTTCCCGACGAGTCCCACCTGCCGACCATGCCCTCCGGCCGGATCGAGCGGGACGCCGCCGACGAGTTCTTCGCGGCCCGGCGGGCCGAGCTCGACGAGGCGCCGGGGGACTGGCGCAGCTGGTTCAAACTCGCCAGGGCCTACGACCTGGCCGGCGACCGCCGCCGGGCCCGGGAGGCCATGCGGCGCGCGGTCGACCTGGAACGTGGGACGACGGGCTGAGGCCGCTCACCTCGGGTCGGCGTCCGACGGGACGCCACCGGCCCCGCCGCCCCGCTCGACGAGCGGGATGTCCAACGGGCCGGTGAGCCGCACCTCCCGGAAGGGGCGACCACCCGCGTCGAGGGTGCGGGCCGTGCCGTCCGGCTCCCAACCGGCCTTCCGGTAGAAGGACTCCGACGCGGTGTCGGACTGGGGGAGCCAGGTCACCCCCCGCTCCGCCCCCTCGCCGCGGAGGGCCTCGCCCGCGGCGGCCAGCAGCCGTCCCGCGTGCCCTCGCCGCCCCCAACGGGGTTCCACGAGGAGCACGCTGACCAGCCCCACCCGGTCGGAGTCCTCGGGCAGGGCGCCGTCGGCGGAGGCGACGGCCTCGGCCGGCGCGGGCCCGGCGGCGCAGAACCCGACCGTCCACTCGCCCTCGGTGGCGACGAACACCCGGGCCGTCGGCTGGGCCAGCGCCTCCCGCCACGCCTCCTCGGCGTCCGGGGTGTCCAGGGTGGCCAGCACCTCGGGCGGCAGCAGGTCCGCGTAGGCGGCCTGCCAGGTGACCCGCTGGATCCTCGTGATCTCACTGGCGTCCGCGGTCACGGCTGGTCGAACATCGGCTACGGCCATGCGCACCAACGTATCCCGCACCGCCCGGACGAGTGGCCCCCGGGCGGGGCCGTCGCGGCGCCACCCCGACGGGTCGGGGTTCTCGGCAGGGCGCGGCACGGGGGCGAGGTCCCCGAGCGCGGAAAGGGCGGGGTGGTGCGACGCCGGCGCGCGGGCCGGGCCGAGGAGTTCCGCGGGGGTGGGACCCGGCGGACCCTGTCGCCCGTCCCCGGGCCAGAGGGCGTGGGAGAAGGCGCCAGCCGGTGGGCCGCCTCCGTGGTTGTCGGTCCCCCGTGACAGCATCCCCGGACTGTGCAGACGATGAGTGGTTCGGCCGCGACCAGGCTCGCGCTCGGGGCGCAGGGGTTCACCGACGCCCGACCCACCGGCAGACCCACGAGGCACCACCTCAAGCGGGTGCTGAAGCGGGTCAGGCTGCTCCAGCTCGACTCGGTCAACGTCGCCGTACGAGCCCACTACATGCCGGTCCTGAGTCGGTTGGGTCCCTACGACCGGGCGCTGCTCGACGACGCCGCCTGGACCGACAGCCCCGCCCGGCCCCGGCTGCTCGTCGAGGACTGGGCGCACGAGGCCAGCCTCGTGCCCGTCGCGGACTGGCCACTCCTGGGCTGGCGGCGGGAGGCCTACCGCCAGCGGTACGAGCACCACCGGGCGGCGCTGGAGGAACGCTCCCCGGGACTCGCCGACGAGGTGCTCGACGCGGTCAAACGCCTGGGACCGATCAGCGCGGGCGCGCTGGAACGGGAGCTGACGGGCGCCGGTTCGGGGTCGCGCGGCGGGTGGTGGAACCGGAGTGACACCAAGAACATGTGCGAGTACCTGTTCGGGGTGGGCGCGTTGACCACCGGCACCCGGCGGTCCTTCGAACGGCGCTACGACCTCCCCGAACGGGTGCTCCCCCCGACCGCGTTCGCCCGGACCCCGCCGGACCGGGACGAGGCCGCGCGGGAACTGGTGCTGCGGTCGGCCGGGGCCCTCGGCGTCGCCACGGAACCAGACCTGCGTGACTACTACCGCCTGCCGACCTCGGCGTCGAAGGCGGCCGTCGCGGAGTTGGTGGACGCCGGATCGCTGGAGGCCGTCGAGGTGCGCGGCTGGGACCGGGCCGCCTACCGGTTGCCGGGCGCCAGCGTTCCCCGTCGCGTGGAGGGCCGCGCGCTGCTGTGCCCGTTCGACCCGCTGATCTGGCGACGGGAGCGGGCGGAGCGGCTGTTCGGCTTCCATTACCGCATCGAGATCTACGTGCCCGAGAGCAGGCGGGTGCACGGGTACTACGTCTTCCCGTTCCTGCTCGACGGTGAACTCGTCGCCCGCGTCGACCTCAAGGCGGACCGGGCCGCCGGGGTGCTGCGGGTTCCCGGGGCGTTCCTGGAGGAAGGCCGACCGGTGGCCAGGACCGCCGCGGAGCTCGCGGGAGCCCTGCGGGAGATGGCGGAGTGGTTGGAGCTCGACGGTGTCGTGGTGGGAGGGCGAGGGGACCTCGCGGATCCCCTCGCCCGGGCCGTAGCGGGTTCGGACGGGGGCTGACCCCGCCCGCGGCCCGTGCGGGGCCCGCCGGTTCACCGGCGGTCAGGAGTCCCCGGTGCTGGCCACGAGCACCCGACCCATGCCGGACCTGGCCCGTACGCGCAGACCGACCTCGCCGTCCGAGGGTGGGCGGTCGGACACGGCGAGCGCGCTGCGGAAGCCGCCCAGGGGGGCGTGCACGTCGAGTTCGGTGTGCACACCCCTGGCGATGCCGATCCGGAGCTGGCCGGTGCCCGTGGTCAGCCGCAGGTTGCCCTCGACGGCCTCGGTGACGGTGATATCGCCGGCGCCGGAGCGGACCGTGACGTCGCCGCGCACGGTGCCCAACCGCACCCTGCCCAGGCCGGTGCGGATGGCGGTCCGCCCGCTCACCTCGGTGAGTTCCACCTCGCCGGCCCCGCTGTGCACCGTCGTCTCGCCCCGCACGCGGGTCAGCCGGACCCGCCCAGCGCCGCTGCCGACGTCCACCCGGCCGTCCGAGGCGTCGGCGCGCACCTCGCCGGTGCCCGCCCGCAGGTCCAGCCCGGCGGCCTCCCCGGTCACGGTGACGTCCCCGGTCTCGGTGCGCACGGTCACCCTGGAGCTGCTGGGTACCCGCACCAGCAGGGACATCGGAACTGACCGCAGCGGCAGGCTCTGGGGTGAACGGACCAGGAGCCGGTTGTCACCGTGGTCGATCCGGGTGCGCTCGATCGCCTTGGCGGCGAGGTCGACCGAGTCGCCCTCGGCCCGCTCGGTGGCCCAGCCGACGATGTCGAGGAGGCCGCCGGCCCACCCGGCCCCCCGGTCGGGAGCGTGTCGGAGCTCGGCGCTACCGCCGCTGGCACCGCCGAGTTCGACGGTGACGTCGCAGTCGGCGACGCCGATGTCCAGGTCCACGGGCCCGTCGGCCTCGAACTCCACCCGTCGGTACCGGGCCTGCCTGGCCTGCCCGTCGTGGTCGCTGTCGGTCGTCATCGTCGTCCTCACGGTCGTCGTCGCCTTGGAGGCGGGGAGGGGGTGGGTGAGGGGCGCGCGCGGCGCCCTCGGTGCGGGCGGCAGGGGGGAGGAAGGGCTCAGCCTCGAACCCAGCCGTGCACCCCGCCGTCGCCGTCCCGGTCCCGCCCGGTCCCACGCCGGTCCTCCTGCCCGCCGGGCCGCTCACCCCGGGGAGGTGGACCTCCCCGGTGCGCCTGACCGCTCCAGGGGCCGTGCAGGGCACCCTGCACCGCCTGGGCGACCCACGAGTTCAGCGAGACGCCCTGCGTCGCGGCGGCCTGCTCGGCCTTGGACTTGATCTCGTCGAACAGTCGCAGGGTGATCCGGCTGATGTCACCCTCGGCGGGGGGCGGGGGCGGGGGCGGCGGGGGTGGGGGAGCGGACTCCGGGTGCTCGGCCGACTCGGTGGCGGGACCACCGACCGGGGTGACGACGACGTTGACGTCCCGCCCGCTGATCCGCACGTCGACGACGTGGTCGTCCAGGTTCGACGTGACCTCGGCGGCGAGGTCGGAGAGCGCGTTCATCAGCGCCAGTCGGACCGCGGGTTCCACCGCTCCGGCCAGCAGCGTGGCCGCCCGCCTGGTCTCCTCGTCCCCGGCGGAGGCCGCCGAGGCGAGGTCCTTCCTCAGTTGAGCGACGTACGGTGAGAGATCCATGACACCACTATGACATCACCGATGGCGTCATTCAAGGAGAAATTGACGCACAGGTGGTGTCATCAGGGGAGGGTGGGTGGTGTCGTCGCCGTGTCGGACCCTCGCCGGACCCCCGCCCGATCGGGCTCCTCCTCCCACCTCGAAGGCCCCGAGAGCAGGGCGGTTAGGCTGCCGGGCGGGCTGCAAGCCGCCGCCCGGATCGGGAAGCGGTCCGGAGCCGATCGTTGAGGGAGTCGTTGGGCCGTGACCGAGCTGGTGTCGCCGAAGGTGCAGTTGATCGCCAAGACGGAGTTCACTCCGCCGGCCGACGTGCCCTGGGAGACGGACGCCGAGGGTGGTGAGGCGCTCGCCGAGTTCGCCGGCCGCGCCTGCTACCAGTCCTGGCGCAAGCCCAACCCGGCCACCGCCACCAACGCCGGCTACCTCCGCCACATCCTCGAGGTGGGCCACCTGTCGGTCCTCGAGCACGGCACCGTCAGCTTCTACTTCACCGGCGTCTCCCGCTCGCTGACCCACGAGCTCATCCGGCACCGCCACTTCTCCTACTCGCAGCTCTCCCAGCGGTACGTGCCCGAGCGCAAGGCCGCGATGGTCGAACCCGACGTCATCGCCGAGGACCCCGAGCTCCACGCGAGGTTCCAGGCCGCCGCCGAGGCCAGCGTCGCCGCCTACAACGAGCTGCTCGCCGGGCTGGAGGAGAAGTTCGCCGACCTGCCCAACGCCACCCTGCGCCGCAAGCAGGCCAGGCAGGCCGCCAGGGCGATCCTGCCCAACGCCACCGAAACCCGCATCGTGGTGACCGGCAACTACCGCGCCTGGCGGCACTTCATCGCCATGCGGGCCACCGAGAGCGCCGACGTCGAGATCCGCGCGCTCGCGGTCGAGTGCCTCCGCCAGCTCCACAAGGCGGTGCCCAACGTGTTCGGCGACTTCGAGATCTCGGCGCTGCCCGACGGCACCGAGATCGCCTCCAGCCCCTACGTCACCGAGGGCTGACCCGAGGCGACCTCGGGCACCGGGAACGGCCTCCCGGCCCACCGACCGCTCCGGCTCACCACCGACCCACGCGACCACCTGATCCCGCGCTACCCACCCGACACCCCCGGCCGCCCTGGCCGGTCCGGGCCTGGTGTCGGTTGACCAGGACCGAGGCGGAGCTGTCGGTGGTGCGCCCCGCGGCGGGCGCCCCCACCGCACCCGCCGTCGAACCGGGCTGGCGGCTGCTCGCCGTCGACGGCCCCCGGACCTTTCCCTCACCGGCGTGCTCGCCGGCCTGGCCACCACCCTCGCCGAGGCCGGCGTCAGCCCTGTTCGCCGTGTCGACCTTCGACACCGACTACCCGCTGGTGACGTCCGACCGCCTCCCGGGCGCCCGCCGGGCCCTCGCCGCCGCCGGCTACCTCGTGGAGGGTGAACCCGCTGGCCAGCGCCCGTGAACCCGCCACGAGGGCGGGCACGCGCGGTGCCGGGTTCCACACGGCGAGCTGTCGCCTGCCGCTGCCGCCCGACCCGGGGGTGAGGCGGTAGCGTCATGGGCATGACCGGATGTCCCACCGCCTCGCCCGGCAGGCCCTTCGGCCGGGTGCTCACCGCAATGGTGACGCCGTTCGACGCCGACGGCGCCCTCGACCTCGACCTGGCCCAGGAACTGGCCGTACACCTGATCGACAACCAGGGCAACGACGGTCTCGTCGTCAACGGCACCACGGGGGAGAGCCCCACCACCACCGACAAGGAGAAGGCCGAGCTCATCCGCGCCGTCGTCGCCGCCGTCGGCGACCGGGCCACCATCGTGGCCGGCGCCGGCACCAACGACACCGCGCACTCGACGCAGCTCGCCAGGGACGCCGAGAAGTCCGGTGCGCACGGCCTGCTGGTGGTCACCCCCTACTACTCCCGACCGCCCCAGGACGGGCTGGTCAGCCACTTCACCGCCGTCGCCGACGCGACCGAGCTGCCGGTGATGCTCTACGACATCCCGCCCCGCTCCGTCGTGCCCATCGAGGTCGACACGCTGCGCACCCTCGCCGAACACCCGAGGATCCTCGCGGTCAAGGACTCCAAGCACAACATGTGGGCCGGCAGCGAGGTGATGGCCACCACCGACCTCGCCTACTACTCCGGAGAGGACCCCCTCAACCTGCCGTGGCTCGCCGTGGGCGCCGTCGGGTACGTCAGCGTGATCGGCCACGTCGTCGCCGACCGGCTCCGCGTCATGCTCGACGCCTTCGAGGGCGGCGACCTGGCCAAGGCGCGCGAGGTCCACCACGGCCTCCTCCCCGTGTACCGGTCGATGAACCAGCTGGGCGGAGTGATCTTCAGCAAGACGGCGCTGCGGCTCTGCGGCTACGAGACGGGCCAACCCCGACTCCCGCTGCCACCCGCCTCCGAGGAGGACGTGCGGCTCATCACCGCCGACCTGTGGGAGGCCGGCCTCGTCCTGGTCAACCCCGACACCGTCGCGGGGGTGGCAAGCCAGTGACCGAAACCTCCCTGCCACCGCTGACCGCACCCGACCAGGCGTTGCCACCGCACCGGGGACCCGGCCCCACCAGCCCGCCACCACCACTGGCCGAGGGCGGGATGCGGGTGGTCGCCCTGGGCGGCATCGGCGAGGTCGGACGGAACATGACCGTCTTCGAGTACGACGGCCGGCTGCTGGTGGTGGACTGCGGTGTCCTCTTCCCCGAGGACGACGCCCCAGGCGTGGACCTGATCCTCCCGGACTTCCGCGCCATCGAGGACCGCATCGACGACATCGAGGCGCTGGTCCTCACCCACGGGCACGAGGACCACATCGGCGCCGTCCCCTTCCTGCTGCGACTGCGCCCGGACCTGCCCGTCGTCGGTTCCCGGTTCACGCTGGCCCTGCTCGCCGCCAAGTGCAAGGAACACCGGCAGACCCCCCACATGCGGGAGGTGCGGGAAGGGGAACGCACCAGGCACGGTGCCTTCGACTGCGAGTTCTTCGCCGTCAACCACTCCATCCCGGACGCGCTGGCCGTCGCGCTGCGCACACCCGCCGGGACCGTGCTGCACACCGGGGACATCAAACTCGACCAGGTACCGCTGGACGGACGACTCACCGACCTGGGCGGGTTCTCGCGGCTCGGCGACGAGGGCGTCGACCTGTTCCTCGTCGACTCCACCAACGCCGAGGTGCCCGGCTTCGTCCCCCTCGAACGGGACATCGGCCCGGTGCTGGACGGCGTCATCGGCAAGGCCACCCAACGGGTCATCGTCGCCTGCTTCGCCAGCCACGTGCACCGCGTCCAACAGGTCCTCGACGTCGCCGTCGCGCACGGCCGGCGCATCGCCCTGGTCGGCCGCTCGATGGTCCGCAACATGGGCGTCGCAGCCGACCTCGGTCTGCTCCAGGTGCCGGACGGCCTCCTGGTCGACCTCGACGCCGCCATGCGGCTCCCCGAGGACCAGGTGCTCTTCGTCTCCACCGGCTCCCAGGGCGAACCGCTCTCGGCGCTCTCCAGGATGGCCAGGGGAGAACACCGCCAGATCAGCATCAAACCAGGGGACACCGTCGTCCTGGCCAGCTCGCTGATCCCCGGTAACGAGACCGCCGTGTTCGGCGTCGTCAACGGCCTCACCCGCCTCGGCGCCAACGTCGTCCACCAGGCCAACGCGAAGGTCCACGTCTCCGGGCACGCCTCGGCCGGCGAGCTGCTCTACCTCTACAACGCGGTGCGCCCCACGAACGTCATGCCCGTGCACGGCGAGTGGCGGCACCTGCGGGCCAACGCCGAACTCGCCGAACTCACCGGGGTACCCGCCGACAGGGTCGTCCTCGCGGAGAACGGCGTCGTCGTCGACCTCGTGGACGGCCTGGCGGGCCGCACCGGGCGCGTCGAGGTCGGCCAGGTCTACGTCGACGGCCTCTCCGTCGGCGACGTCGGCGAGTCCACCCTGTCCGACCGGCTCATCCTCGGCGAGGGCGGCTTCATCGCCATCACCGTCGCCGTGGAGGCCGCCACCGGGCGCGCCGTCGCCCCGCCCACCGTCTCCGGGCGGGGGTTCTCCGACGACCCGAAGGCGCTCGACGAGGTCGTCTCCCTCGTGGAGAACGAGCTCTCCCGCACCGAGGCGGAGGGCATCAACGACACCCACCGCATCGCCCAGGCGGTGCGGCGCGTGGTGGGGCGCTGGGTCGCCGCCACCTACCGGCGTCGGCCGATGATCGTCCCGACCGTCCTCCCGGTCTGAGCGAGGAGCCGGGCCGGGCGACGTCCGGCCCGGCTCCCCGCCACCACGACCCGCCCCGCCCCGCCCCTCCCGCCCCGCCCCTCCCGTCCCGCCCGTCCCGTCCCGGCCGCGACGCACTCAGCCCGGTGCTTGCCTTCGCCGCCGGACTGTGATCACCATCGCGGGACGACACGCACACGGTGAGGCGGTGGTGACGGTGGGGCTGGCCGAGGAACTCCGGGCCCGGGTCGCGGGCGAGGTCCTCGCGGACTCCGCCACGAGAGCGGTCTACAGCAGCGACGCCTCCAACTACCGGCACGTGCCCAGAGCCGTCGTCCTGCCCCGCGACGCCGAGGACGTGGCCGCCACCCTCGCCGTCTGCGCCGAGCAGGGCGTCCCCATCACCCACCGGGGCGGTGGGACCTCCATCGGCGGGCAGGCCTGCGGTCCCGGCGTCGTCCTGGACCACTCCCGCCACCTCAACCGGCTGCTCGAGTTCGACCCGGACCGGGGGACCGCCAGGGTCGAACCCGGACTGGTCCTCGACGACCTCCGCGACGCCACCCTGCCCCACGGCCTCACCTTCGGCCCCAACCCGTCCTCGCACAGCCGTTGCACCATCGGCGGGATGATCGGCAACAACGCCTGCGGCTCCTCTGCCGTCGCCTGGGGGACCACGGCGGACAACGTCGTCGACCTCGACGTGCTGCTCGCCGACGGAACCCGGCTGACCGTGTCCGACCTCGACTCGGCCGGCCCCCTCACCCGACCCCTGCGCGCCCTCGTCGACCGGCGGCGGGCCGCCCTCCGCACCGGGTTGCCCACCCTGCCGCGCCGCGTGTCCGGGTACGCCCTCGACGCCCTGCTGCCCGAGAACGGGGAGGACCTGGCCCGCGCGCTCGTGGGCAGCGAGGGCACCTGCGTCACCCTGCTCGGCGCCACCGTCAGGCTGATCCGCCCGCCCGCCGTGCGCGTGCTGGCCGTGCTGGGGTTCCCCGACGCCTTCGCCGCCGCCGACGCCGTGCCGGCCATCCTCCCCCACGGCCCGCTCACCGTGGAGAGCGTCGACCGCGCCCTGGTGGAGGCGCACCGCGCCGTCCACGGCCCCTCCGCCGCCACCGAATCCCTCCCCGACGGCAACGCCTGGCTGTACTGCGAGACCGGCGGCGACACCCGGGCGGAGGCCGTGCTCCGCGCGGAGGGGCTGGCCCGCGACCTCGACGTTCCCGCCGTCGTCCTCGCCGAGTCCGCCCACCAGCGGGCGTTGTGGCGCATCCGGGAGGAAGGCTCGGGCATCGCGACGAGGATGAGCGACGGCACCGAGGGCTACCCGGGCTGGGAGGACGCCGCCGTTCCCCCGGAACGGCTCGGCGACTACCTGCGGGACTTCGAGGCGTTGCTCGGGCAGCACGGGCGACGCGGCATCTACTACGGGCACTTCGGCGAGGGGTGCATCCACGTCCGCCTCGACTTCGACCTGATCAGCTCGACCGGGGTGCGCGGCTTCCGCGAGTTCATGCTGGACGCCGCCGACCTCGTCGCCGGGTACGGCGGATCGCTCTCCGGCGAGCACGGCGACGGCCAGGCACGCGGCGAACTACTGACCCGCATGTACCCGGCGGAGGTCATCGACGCGTTCGGCGAGTTCAAGGCCGTCTTCGACCCGGACCGGCTGCTCAACCCCGGCCAGATCGTCGACCCGCTGCCCCTCGACGCGAACCTCCGCTGGCCCAGCGAGGACACCGTCACCGTCCCGGTGGACACCATGTTCAGCTACCCCCACGACGGTGGTTCCTTCGTCGCCGCCGCCCGCCGCTGCGTCGGAGTGGGGAAGTGCCGCAACACCGGGGGCGGCGTGATGTGCCCCAGCTACCGGGCCACCCGCGACGAACGCCACTCCACCCGGGGCCGGGCCAGGGCGCTCGTGGAGATGCTGCACGGCGAGGTCATCCGGGACGGGTGGCGCGCGGAGGAGGTCCACGAGGTCCTGGACCTGTGCCTGTCCTGCCGGGCCTGCCGCTCCGAGTGCCCGGTCGAGGTCGACATGGCCACCTACAAGGCCGAGTTCCTCCACCAGCACTACCGCAACCGGATCAGGCCCGCCGCCCACTACTCGATGGGGTGGCTGCCAGCGCTGGCGGTGCTGGCCCAGCCGTTCGCCCGCCCCCTCAACGCGGCGCTGTCGGCCCGCCCGGTCGCCTCGGCCGTCCGCCGACTCGGCGGAGTGGACCCCCACCGGGACCTCCCGGTGTTCGCCCCCGAAACCCTCACCCGCTGGTTCCGGCGCCGCGCCCCGCGCCCACCCGCCGCGGGCGGACGCCGGGTGCTGTTGTGGCCGGACACCTTCACGAACACCTTCAGCCCGGGGGTCGGCCGGGCCGCCGTCGAGGTCCTGGAGGCCGCCGGCTACACCGTCGAGCTGCCCAGGGAACGGGTGTGCTGCGGGCTGACCTGGGTGAGCACCGGGCAACTCGGCATCGCCCGGCGGGTGATGCGTCGCACCGCCCGCGTCCTGGCCCCCTACGTCCAGGCAGGTGTCCCCGTGGTGGGCCTGGAACCCAGCTGCACCGCCGCCCTCCGCACCGACCTGGGCGAACTCCTGCCCGGGACCGGCTGGCTCGGTGAAGGAGTCCGCACCTTCGCCGAACTCCTCGTCGCCGACGACCTCGACTGGCTGCCCCGAGGAGCGGAGCGGGCAGCGGTCGCCCAGACCCACTGCCACCAGTCGGCCGTGCTCAGCACCGACCCGGACCGCACGCTGCTCGACCACGTGGGGGTGCGGGCCGACTTCGTCGACGGGTGCTGCGGACTGGCCGGGAACTTCGGCTTCGAGAAGGGACACCACGAGGTGTCGATGGCCTGCGCCGAGGACTCGCTGTTCCCGGCCGTGCGGGCAGCCGAGTCGGACACCCTGGTGCTCGCCGACGGGTTCAGTTGCCGGACGCAGCTCGCCCAGGGCCTGGGGCGGGACTCCTCGCACCTCGCCGAGGTGCTGCGGGACGCGCTGCGGGCGGCGGCAACGCGGGGCGGAACGCCGGCGAGCTGACGGGTCGCGGAGGGCTGGGGAGGCCAGCGGGCGCGAGGAGAGCGGGCTCCGTCCGGACCAGCCCGGGACGAACGCGTGTCGTCGCCCGCCGTTCCCGGCCCGGGAGCAGGACTGCACGCGGCCTCCTCTCCGGGCGGAGCACGGTGCTCGGGGCGGCCAGGGCCGTCGGGGCGCGGCGTGCGACGTGGAGCCTGGGCGTCAACGCGCGGAACCGGTGGCCCTACCAGCTCGCCGAGTGCGGATACCCTGACCGGACGAGGACGCGGCGGCGTGAGGTGCTCGGAAAAGTGAACGAGAACCGAGCGTGCCGCCCCTAACGCCGCAGGTCGGAAAGTGTCGTCCCCGCGCACGCGGGGCTGTTCCTCGACAACCGGGGGACACTGTTCCTCCCGGGCCGTGTCGTCCCCGCGCACGCGGGGCTGTTCCCAACATCCCGAAGTCGAAGGAGTCACCGAACACGTCGTCCCCGCGCACGCGGGGCTGTTCCGGCCTCCTGCTTCAAGTTCGTGAAGTCGTTGGCGTCGTCCCCGCACGCTGGGGGTGGTGCGGTTGGGTCGGCGAGTTGACGGTGCGGCCGGCGGGGTGGGCCGCCGGCCGTGCGGCCACCGGTACTGTCCTCAGCCCGCCTTGGCCCGTTCTCGGTCGGCTTCCGGGGACCACGGGCTGCGGCCCGTCACCGGTCGGGTCCCGTCGTGGAACGCGGGGCGCAGCGGTTCCCGGTGGCGCAGCGGGCGCAGGCCCCTGCTGATCGCCCGCATGATGCGGTCCCGGGCCCGCACGGCGTCGCCGGGGCGGCCCGACTCCAGTCCGGACAGTTCGACCGGGTGACCGAAGTGCACCCGGAAGGTGGGACGCCGGCGCATGGCCTGGAACCACGACCGGAAGAGGATCCACAGGTCGGCCCGGCTCTCGATCCGCAGCGTGCCCCAGCACACCGCCTCGTGCGCGCCCCACTGGCTCACCGGTACCACGGGAGCCCCCGAGGCCAGGGCGATCCGGGCGACCCCCGTCTTGCCCCGCTCCGGCCACAGGCCCGGATCGAGGCTGATGCGCCCCTCCGGGTAGACCAGCACCGGCGCGCCCGAGCCCAGGGCGCTCACCGCCGTGCCGATGGCGTCCCCCGCCGTGTCCTTGCCCCGGTTGACCCGCACGTGGCCGCAGCGGCGCATCACCGGACCGAGCACGGGGGCGTCGAACAGCCCGCCCGTCGCCATGAAACGGGGCGCCACCCCGATGCGGCGGCAGGCCGCGACCAGCACCAGCACGTCGAAGTTCCCGATGTGGTTCGCCGCCAGCAACAGGGGCCGCCCCCGCAGCCTGGCCGGCACGTCCCCGGTCACGACCAGCCTGCCGGTCAGTCCGACGAGGAGGCTCGCCACTGGCATCAACGCCCGCCAGAGCGGCGGGACGTGCCAGCGCCCTCCGGAAGCGGGGACCGGCCGAGCCGGCGGGACGGGGTACCTGGTTCGCGGTGCCGAACCGGTCGGCCTGGGCGCGAGTGCAACCATGACGCAGCAGCATGGCAGCAGTGCCGGAGGTCACCCAACCGGGATACCCCTCGTGCCGGCCACGGCACGAGCTCGTCCCAGGCGGAGCCGGGTCCGTTGTGGTTCGTGTGACCAGCGGTACGGCGTACTACGGTATGGGGCATGGCTGGCCGGACCACGACGACAGGACGTAGCTCGAACCGGAAGGGCGGCTCGTCGAAGTCCGGCGGCACCCGGTCCGGCACCCGGTCCCGCTCCGCCGCCGCCCGGAAGAAGAGCCGTCCCAAGGGGGTCCGGGGCGGCTGGTCGGTGCTGGCACGCGGTGTCGGTGGCATGGCCAGGGCGGTCGGCCGCACCCGGGACCTCGACCCGGCGCACCGCAGGGACGGCGCGGCCATGGTGTTGATCGCGTTGGCGATCGTCACCGCCGCCGGTGTGTGGTGGCGGGCGGGCGGTCCGGTCGGCGAGTGGGTCGACGTCGCGCTGCGCAGCTTCGCGGGCCTGGCCGCGGCGGTGGTCCCGGTCGTGCTGTTCGGCACCGGCATCGCCATGTTCCGGCACCAGTCCCTTCCGGACGCGCGGATGCGCCACGTCCTCGGATCGCTGCTCATGGGGCTCGCCGCTCTCGGCATCCTGCACCTGTCCACCGGAGCGCCCCAGGAACCGGCCGCCTGGCGGGAGTCGGCGGGCGTCATCGGTTTCGTGGCGGGCGGGCCGCTCGGGCAGGGCCTCACCGGTCCGGTCGCCATCGCCTTACTCGCCCTGATCGTCTGCTTCGGGCTGCTCGTCTTCACCGGGACGCCGGTCAGCCGGATCCCGGAGCGGTGGCGTGAACTCGTCGGTGACGAGGAACCCGCGCCCAGCCGCGGCCCACGACCCCGCCGTACCCGGGCGGCCGAGGTCGGGACGCGCGAGGACGTTGAGCCCGAGGAGGACCGGCCCGCCCGCCGCCCCCGCCGCCGGGCGGCCGCGCGGGAGGACGCGGATCCGGTGGGCGACACCGGGGAGGCCGAGGAGGTCGCGGCCGCCGAGCCGGCCCGGCCAGCCGCAGCGGCGGCCGCCGCCCGTGCGGTCGCGCACCCGCCGGCCGCCGACCAGGAGACCGGCGCCGGCACCGCCGAGCGGGCGAAGGGAACGCCCTTCACCGTCCGGGCCGTGGAGGGCGACTACCGGTTGCCGCCGCCCGAACTGCTCCGCGCTGGCGACCCGCCGAAGGCCCGCAGCCGCGCCAACGACGCCATGATCGACGCCATCCAGGGCGTCCTGGAGCAGTTCAAGATCGACGCGCGGGTCACCGGGTTCACCCGGGGGCCGACGGTCACCCGGTACGAGGTGGAGCTGGGCCCTGGCGTGAAGGTCGAGAAGATCACCGCGCTCACCAAGAACATCGCCTACGCGGCCGCGACCGACAACGTCCGGCTGCTGGCCCCCATCCCGGGGAAGTCCGCCGTGGGCATCGAGGTGCCCAACAGCGACCGGGAGATGGTGCGCCTGGCGGACGTCCTGCACTCGCCGACCGCCCTGGGGGACGCGCATCCCCTGGTGATCGGCCTGGGCAAGGACATCGAGGGCCACATGTTGACCGCGAACCTCGCGAAGATGCCGCACCTGCTGTGCGCGGGTTCCACCGGATCGGGCAAGTCGAGCTTCGTCAACTCCATGCTGGTGTCGCTGCTGGCCCGGGCCACCCCGACCGAGGTCCGGATGATCCTGATCGACCCCAAGATGGTCGAGCTGACCCCGTACGAGGGGATCCCGCACCTCATCACCCCCATCATCACGCAGCCCAAGAAGGCGGCGGCGGCGCTGGCCTGGCTCGTGGAGGAGATGGAACAGCGCTACCAGGACATGCAGGCCAATCGGGTCCGGCACATCGACGACTTCAACCGCAAGGTCCGGGACGGCGAGATCACCACGCCGCCGGGCAGTGAACGGGAGTACCGGCCCTACCCGTACATCCTCGCGATCGTCGACGAACTCGCGGACCTGATGATGACGGCCCCCCGGGACGTCGAGGAGGCGATCGTCCGCATCACGCAGAAGGCGCGCGCGGCCGGTATCCACCTGGTGCTCGCCACCCAGCGGCCGAGCGTGGACGTCGTCACCGGGCTCATCAAGACCAACGTCCCCTCGCGGCTCGCCTTCGCGACGTCCTCGCTGACGGACTCCCGCGTGATCCTGGACCAGGCGGGGGCGGAGAAGCTCATCGGCATGGGCGACGGCCTGTACCTGCCGATGGGTGCCTCGCGGGCGACCCGGATGCAGGGCGCCTTCGTGTCCGACGAGGAGATCTCCCAGGTCGTCGCCTACACCAAGGACCAGGCCCAGCCCCAGTACACCGAGGGTGTCACCGCCGCCAAGCCGGGTGAGCAGCGGGAGATCGACCCTGACATCGGTGACGACCTCGAGGTGTTGCTCCAGGCCGCGGAACTGGTCGTGACCTCCCAGTTCGGGTCGACCTCGATGCTGCAGCGCAAGCTGCGCGTGGGTTTCGCCAAGGCGGGTCGGCTGATGGACCTGTTGGAGACACGGGGAGTGGTGGGCCCCTCCGAAGGGTCCAAGGCGAGGGACGTCCTGGTGAAACCGGAGGACCTCGGCGGTCTGATGGCCTCGATCAAGGGTGCCCCGCCGGCGGAGGAACCGGCGGGCTGACCGTCCGTCGTCTCGGGGGTCACCGCCGGCGGGCGGTACCGGTGGTGGCGGGGACGTCGGTCGGGGGCAGGGCGATGGGTGCCCGCGCGGCGTCCCGGCTCCCGTCCAGGTCGCCTGGCCGAGGGGACGCGACGCGTCGCTACCCGCTGGTTCCCCTGGGCCGTTCGGTGCCGGTCGCGCTGGGACGTTCGGGGTCACCGGTCGCGACGCTCGGCCCGGGGCACTGGTCCAGACCACTCGGATCGGGATAGCGTGCGGGCACACCACGGAAGGGAGTCCGCCGATGGCCGAGGTCGTGCTCAACGGAGTCGGGGTGAGCCCGGGACGGGCAGCCGGGCCGGTGGTGCGGATCACCGAACCGGTGCTCGATCCGCCAGCCGGCCCGCCGCCCGTTGATCCGACCGCCGAGGCCGCCCGCATCCGGCCGGCCGGCGCCGCCGTGGCCGGTCGCCTGCGTGCCCAGGCCGCGCGGGCGGAGGGCGAGTCCGCCGAGGTGTTGGAGACCACCGCCGTGATGGCGGAGGACCCCTCCCTGCTCGGGAAGGCGGAACAGCTCGTGGCCAGCGGTCCGCTGCCCGCGGCCAGGGCGGTGCACGAGGCCGCCGAGGAGTTCGTCACCGCGCTGCGCGCGGCCGGCGGCTACATGGCGGAACGGGCCCGGGACGTGATCGACGTCCGGGACAGGCTCGTCACCGAACTGCTCGGGCGGGCGGCGCCGGGCATCCCGGTGTTGGACCAGCCGAGCGTGCTGCTCGCCAGGGACCTCGCTCCCGCGGACACCGCCGGTCTCGACCCGTCGGTGGTGCTCGCCCTGGTCACCGAGGAGGGCGGTCCCACCAGCCACACGGCGATCCTCGCGCGTTCCCTGGGGATCCCGGCCGTGGTCGCCTGCCAGGGAGTGCTGGAGCTGGACCCCGCCGCCCTCGTCGTCGACGGGGGCCTTGGCACCGTGGTGGAGGCGGCCCCGGAGGTGACCGTCGTGACCGCCGACCGGCCGCCGGAGGCGCACTGGGACGGGGTCGGCCGCACCTCGGACGGCCACCAGGTGGCGTTGCTGGCCAACGTCGGGTCCGCACCGGACTCGGCGGAGGCGGTCCGGGCCGGCGCGGAGGGTGTCGGGCTCTTCCGCACCGAGTTCTGCTACCTCGGGGCCACCCGGGAGCCCTCGGCGCAGGACCAGCACGAGGCGTACCGGCGGGTCCTGGCCCCCTTCCGGGGCAAGCCGGTGGTCGTGCGCACCCTCGACGCCGGGGCCGACAAGCCGATCCCGTTCCTCGACCAGCACGGGGAGCCCAACCCGGCGCTCGGTGTGCGCGGGCTGCGGCTCGGACGGGTCCACGAGGACGTGCTGGACAGGCAGTTGGGCGCCATCGTCGCCGCGGCGACCGACAGCGGAGCGGTCGTCTCCGTGATGGCCCCGATGGTGGCCACGCCGGCCGAGGCCGCGTGGTTCGCGGCCCGGGCCAGGGCGGCGGGGGTGGAACGGGTGGGGGTGATGGTCGAGGTGCCCTCGGCCGTGCTCACCGCCGACGAGATCCTGGATGTCGTCGACTTCGTCAGCGTGGGGACCAACGACCTGGCCCAGTACACCCTGGCGGCGGACCGGCAGCTCGGCGCGGTCGCCCAGCTCACCGACCCCTGGCAGCCCGGCCTGCTCCGCCTGCTCCGCCTGCTCGGGCGGTCCGCCGGGGCGGCCGGGAAGCCGGTGGGTGTCTGCGGGGAGGCGGCGGCGGATCCCGACCTGGCGGCCGTCCTCGTCGGCCTGGGAGTCAGCAGCCTGTCGATGAACCACCCGGCGTTGGCGCCGGTGGGCGCCCGGTTGGCCGGGGTGGACCTGGCCCGCTGCCGGGCGGCGGCCGAGGCGGCGTTGGCGGCGGCGGAGCCCTCGGCCGCCAGGGCCGCCGCCCGGCTGGAACTCGCCCGGCGCTGACCAGTCGGGAGCGGTGGGTGGGCCTGGTGGTGGTCGTCCGCCGCACCCGGGCTGGGCCCGACCCGCCATCGGCCCGGCGGACCAGCTACCGGTGGTCGGGACGGTCGGACGGTCCAGGGCGCGGTGGTCGCGTGCCTCCGACTCCGACCCCGTCGTCCCTCATCCCGCTCGGGGCAGGTCGTCGCCCGCGCCGTCCGCCGCCGGAGCGGCGAGCAGCCGACGGATGTCGCGGACGGCGTCGCGACCCGCCCGGTTCGCTCCGACGGTGCTCGCGGAGGGGCCGTATCCGACCAGGTGGACCCGGGGGTCGGCCACCACCCGCGTCCCGTCCATGACGATCCCGCCGTGCCGGGTGCGCAGTCGCAGCGGGGCCAGGTGGTCCAGGGCGGGGCGGAAGCCCGTGCACCACAGGACGACGTCGACGTCCTCGTGGTGCCCGTCCGGCCACGCCACGCCGGTGGGGGTCAGCCGCTGGAACATGGGCCGTCGTGCCAGTCGCCCCGCCTCCCACGCCGCCAGGGCGTCCGGTGGGAGTACGAGCCCGGTGGCGCGCACGACGCTGCCGGGCGGTCGCCCCGCCCGCACCTCGCGGTCGACCGAGGCCACGGCCTCCCGCCCCCGGTCCTGGTCGAAGGGTCCCCGGCGGATGTCAGGCGGGTTCCTGGTCACCCACACCGTGCTGGCCACCTCGTCGATCTCCAGCAGGAGTTGGACGGCCGACGACCCGCCGCCGACGACCACGACCCGCTGGCCCGCGAACTCCTCGGGACCCCGGTAGTCGGCGGTGTGCAGCTGTCGGCCACCGAACAGTTCCTGCCCGGGGTACCTCGGCCAGAAGGGGCGGCGCCAGGTGCCCGTGGCGTTGATGAGGGCCCGCGCCGCGTACCCGCCGTCGTCGGAGTCGACCAGGAGCCGGCCGGCGGGTCCGGGGCGCACCGACCGCACCATGACCGGGCGTCGCACCGGGAGGTCGAACTCGCGCTCGTAGTCGGCGAAGTACCGGGGCACCGCCACGGCGGCGGCCTCGCTCTCGTCGACGGCGGGGACGGGCATGCCGGGCAGTTGGTGGATGCCGTGCACGGTCCGCATGGTCAGGGTCGGCCACCGCTCGCCCCACGCGCCACCGGGCCGGGTCGCCCCGTCGAGCACCACGAAACCCGAGCCGGGCGGGAGACCGGCCCTCGCCAGGGAGTGGGCGCTGGACAGCCCGGCCTGCCCCGCACCGATGACGACGACGTCGACCCGCGTGACCTGGGAGGTGCTCACGCCCACCTCAACACCCGAACGGCCGTGGAGCTTCCCGCGCTGGTGGAGCCGGGCCGGCCAACCGCCGTGAGGGGTGGTGGCCGCGTGCTCCCCACCGCTCGGAGCGCCGCACCGAGGGGACGCCGGGCGGAACCCCGTGCCGAGGCGGGGGCGGCCGGTCGGTCGTTCGGCGGGAGACCCGCCGGCTCCGGCCGACCCGAGGTGGCCCGCACCCCGGATCCCCCCACCGGCGCGGACGGTCCTCGTCCCGCCACCGGGAGCGCCCAAGCCCCAGGCGGGCCACGGCCGTTGTCGCCGGCCGACCCGAGCGTCCCCGCGGAGGGGGTGCGCCGCCGCTCGCCAGCGGTACCGCCGGCACGCGGCGTGGGGAGTGGGCTGCCCGGGGAGGAGGTGGAAGTCAGTGCTCCCGGTGGGCCTTCCGCCACAGCATGCCGGCGGCGCCGTGACCGTGGTGTTCGGTGGCAGCCGATTCGTCGTGCCGAGCTCGACCACCGTGCCGACCGAGGTGGTGCCACCCCTCGTGCTTCCCGTGCCCGTGATGCCGCCGGGACTCGTGGTGCCCGTGGTGTTCGTGACCGCGCCCCTCACCGGCTCCGCGGTGCCGGCAACGCCCGTGGTGCGCCGCCGCACCGCCGGCGCGCAGCAGTGCCTTGCGCCTGCGGTGCCGCCGGAGGGCCGCGCGGTGCACGACCCCTTCCACCACCATGCCCACGCCAGCGCCCACCAGCCAGATGTCCTTGGCCAGCGGGAGCCCCTGTTCGGTGGGACGAACGCTGCCCTTGTGCCGCGTCCCGGGAGTCCGCAGGTACATGCCCACCAGGCCGGCCGAGAAGGCGGTCAGGCCGACCCCCGCCACCCCGGTCGGAACCAGGGGGATGAGCAGCGCGGCACCGAGGCCGATCTCGGCGGTCGAGAGGAGCCGCACGAACTGCTTCGGCTCCATCGACTTCAGGAACGGGTAGGCGCCGGCCGCCGCGCCGTGCAGACCGGCGGCAGCCTCGTCGTCCGCGTCCCGCTTGCTCAGACCCGAGTTGAGGATGAAGGTCCCCGCCGCGAGCCGGCTGGGCCAGTGCCCGAGGCTGGTCATCGGTCGTATCACACGCACCTCCGACGGCGTCGCCCGGCCGGTCCGGGCAGCCTCCCGACGCTAACCCCGCCCCACGGCGGCGGCCAGCCGACGACGGCTTCGGTCGGTACCGGTCTGGGCCGGGAGGGCACCCCGGGCGGGAAGCGCGGTCCGAGCCGTTCCGTTCCGCGAGCGGTGCCGATCCGCCCGCCGCACGCCGGGGTTCTCGGGACCCGTTCGCGCGGCGGGGAGGACCCGCCGCGCGGCCACCGGGCCTCGGTCAGCCGTCAGCGGTTGGTGTCGCCGAGCACCGGGGGAGCCACCATCCGCCCGTCCCCGAAGATGTCGTCGGTCTCCTGGAGGAACGAGGCACGGGTGTGCTCCTTGTCCTCGGCGTTCTGCCCGCCTCGGCCGCCGCCGGCACCCATGCCGCCGCCCATACCGCCACCCATGCCACCGGCACCCATACCGCCCATGCCCCGGGCGCCGCCCATACCCGCACCGGGACCGCCCGCGCCCGAGCTGCCACCAGGGCCGAAACCACCGCCGCCCCCGCTGCCGCCCGGTCCGAAGCCGCCGCCACCGGGGCCGAAACCTCCGGGGCGCATGCCACTACCCGGGCCGCCCCCACCTGGTCCACCGCCGAAGCCGCCGCCACCAGGAAGCCCACCGAGCGGGCCGGGGAGACCGCCGCCACCGGGGCCACCGCCACCCGGTAGCCCTCCGCCGGGGAACCCACCCCCCGGGCCACCACCGCCCGGCAGGGGGGGCAGGTTGCCGCCGGGCAGGTTGCCGCCCGGGTAGTTCGGGTTGTTGGGCACCCAGTCGGGGCGGACGTTGCCCGGGCCGTCAGAGCCAGGGGGGTTGCCGCCGGGGTAGTTACCGCCGGGAAGGCCGCCGCCCCCGCCGCCGCCACCACCGCCGCCAGGAAGTCCACCGCCGCCACCGGGCAGACCGCCCCCGCCGCCACCGCCACCGCCACCGGGAAGGCTTCCCCCGCCGCCGGGCAGGCCCCCGCCACCGCCGGGAAGGCCGCCACCGCCGCCGGGCAGGCCCCCGCCGCCCGGACCGTCGCCCGGCCGGCCGTACCGGTCCAGGCTGCCCTCACCGACCGGGGTGCGGATGTTGGACCGGTCGACCGTTCCGTCACCGTCCCCACCCGTGATGGAGGGCGGCGGAGCGAACGCGGGCATGCTGCTGTCCGTCGTCTGGAAAGTCGACTCCAGCGTGCCCATGACCTGCACGGCCTCTTCGTGCGCGGCGACGGCGCGTTCGTAGGTCTCGACGGCCTCGTTGCCGATGGCGATCATCTCGAGCGGGTTGGCCGTGGTCAATATCCGCCGTTGGAACTCGGCCCGGTCGTATTCGACCGGTTCCGGCATCCGTTGTCTCGCCTCGGACGCGGCGAAGGCCTGCTGTTCCACCTGCGCGGACGTGGCGTGGTACGCCTGGCTGCTCTCCCCGGTCCACTCGCCGAGGGAGGCGACGGCGGCGAAGGCCGCGTCGGCGGACTCGCCCTCCCAGTCGGCGCCGTTGTCGGCGAGTGACCTCAGCTCCTCGAAGTCCTCGACGAACTCGTTGCCGATGCTGTTCCAGGTCTCGCCGACAGCGTGGGTGTGCTCGGGCTCGTTGCCCTCGTCGACCCACTGCTTGAGCTCCGGGTGCCCCGACGAGGCGTAGTTGTGGCAGCTCGTGAGCATCGGGTCCCGGTGGTCCAGACCCTGGTTGAGCTTCTCGCCCCGATTCCTGATCAACTGGTTGTTCATCCAGGTCGAGGGCAGTTTCAAGACATCCCCGAAGGACTCCAGGGTCGGGCTTTCCTGTCTCTGGTACTCGGACTGCGTGAAGTCTGGTTCCTGGGTTTCGGCGTCGGTCATGGTGCTGCTCCCCGAAGTGCTGGCCGCAACAAGGAAATCACCGTTCCCCGACGAACCCGGACCGGCTCTCCCCAGCTTGGTCCGGATGCCCGGAGGTCGTCGGTCCGTGCGCGGCGGCCGGGTGCGCACGGGCGGCGGGACGCCCCGCCCCCGCTGACCGCCGACGTGGTGCCGGTCGCCCCCGTCGTCGGAGGAACGGTGGCCGTGATCGCGTGGTGGTCCTTGGTGCTGTCTGGTCGTGTGGACGTGCCGACCGGTCGCCCGCCGCCGGGGCGGACGGGACGCCGGTCTGGTTGGTGCGGGTGGGCCGTGCGGGAGGTGGTGCCGGATCCCGCCGGCCCAGGCTTCCTGGGCGGGTGAGCCGTGTTCGGGGGCGGAGTGCCCTCGCCGGAGGGGCGGGAGGCGCGGTCCGGCAGGCTCGGCTCGCTCGCCAGGAGGGCGCGCGGGGGCGCGGGCCGGCGCTCGGCCGTCACGGAGGTCCGTGCTCGCCGTGGAGCGGAGTCGCCGCCGCTCGACCCGACCTCGGGGGAACCGACGAGCGGGCACGCTCTCCGTGCGGGCGAGGACCACGGGGCCGGCGCTGACGGCCAGTGGATCGCCTCCCGCCGCGCGGTGGGCGCGTGCCGGCGACCCGGCGCCCGGACCGCGTGCTCGCGCGGGACCAGCGAGGGCGAGCGCGCGGTCCGGCGGTCGACGGTGCCCAGGGCGTCCGGTGACGCGACGAGGCGCTCCCCACCCTGTTCGGTCGCCATCCGCGGCCCTTCCGATGCTCGTCAGCCGGGCGGGGACGGTGCACACACCGCCGGCTGGTGATTCCCCTCTGTGAAGTTAGCAGGCGTGAGAAGGGTGTGAGGGGCACTTCGGGAACACCGTCGATCCGAATCGGACCCAGGCGCGAACTCCGTGTCCGCACACCGTCTCGTGCAGACCGCGCGCGCGGAGCGCGTCCAGGTTTCGCCTGGTCATCGACCTGGGCCGTGTGCCGTCCCCGCGCGGCGGACGGCCCAGGGTACCGGAGCGGTTCCCGGGGCCGTCGAGGCCTGGCGTCAAGGGCGGGCGGCGGTCACCCTGGGCGAGATCAGCGCACGGTCACCCGCACCCGCTCCGTCACCCCGTTCACCGCCAGTTCGAGGGACGCCGTCCCCGCCCGAAGCCCCCGGACCTGACCGGTGGCCGGGTCGAAGGAGGCCACGTGTTCCGGGCCGGGCTCGGAGGTCGAGGCGCCAGCGACGTGCAGTCCGTCCGAGCCGGACCACGACCCGGCCACCGGGTAGGCCACCGGGACGGTCCGGCCGTCCTGGTGGACCTCGGCCACCACCTCGCCGGTCCCGCCGATCGCCAGCTCGTCCGGGACCTCGACCGACAGCCCGTCCACGTGCGGACGCATCTCGACGCGCATCGGCAGCTCCTCCCGGCTCGGGTCCAGGTGCAGCAGGCTCCACCCCGTGAAGCCGCCCGACTCGGGCCGCGCCGACGGGCCCTTGCCGGCGTTGCCGTTGATCCAGTAGGGCACGCCATCCACCCGCGAGGCGTGGAACAGTCCCGCGTGGGCGGTGATGACGGCGGCGGGTTTGCCGGACTCCAGTTCGAACTCCGTCAGCCACCCGGCGATGAGGTCGGCCTCCCTGGAGTCGGCGAGCCGCGAGTTCGCCGCGGGCCCCGGGTCGACGGTCGGGTGGTGCATCGCCACGAGGACCCCGTCCACGTCCGGGTCGGACACCGCCGAGTCCAGGGCGTCCCGCAGCATCTCCACCTGGTCGAACCCGCCACCGCGCAGCGTGCCGTACGCGCTGTTCAGCAACACCATCCGAATTCCCCCGTGGTCGGCGACCTGGAAGGGAGCGCCGAACGCGGCCTGGAACTCGCTGATGTCACCCGGGCCGGAGATCTCGTGGTTGCCGGGCACGTAGTACCAGGGCACGGAGTCGCCCAACTCCTCGTCGAGGATCCGGCGGGCCACCGCGAAGTCCTCGGCGAACCCCCGGTCCACCAGGTCGCCGTTGATCAACACCACATCCGGCTCGGACGCCAACGCCTCGCGGAAGGACCTCCTCGCCTGCCTGGCCGCCTCGCCGTCCGGGGAGTCGGCGGTGAACTGGGCGTCGCTGACCACGGCCACCCGCAGGCCTCCCGCCGGCCCCCGCGGGGCCGCGCCCAGCACCGAGGGGTCCCGGGGAGCACCGGGTGGCGGTACCTCGGCGACGGGGGAGACAGCGGCGGTGAGGTCGTCGAAGACCACCCTGCCCTCGTACTGGCTGTTCCCGTCGGTCTCGGCGAGGTAGACGCGGTGCACCCTTAGCGGACCGGCCAGTCCTCCCGGCACGGTCGCCTCCACGTAGCGCCAGCCCGTCCAGTCCACGGCGGCGGCGAGGTCCAGGATCGTGGCCACCCCACCGTTGTCCCGGAGGTCCAGCCTCGGCCACGCCCCGCGCCCGTCCCCGTTGATCCACACCCCGATCCGCTGGGTGCCCGCCGGCAGTGCGAGGTCGCCCCGGGCGGCGACGTAGGCGGCCCTGGTCGCCGTGGTGCCGGTGAACCCGTAGTCCAGGGCGATCCCGGTGCCGCCGTCGCGGCCGGGAGCCGAGGAGATCGCCGAGTCGACGACGGCGGGGAAGCCGGTGGCCTGCCAGGCGGCGAGGTCGTCCATGCTGGACAGCACGTGGTCCTCGGTCCCGACCGACACCCCGACGGCGGCGCGCAGTCCGCCGACGGTCGCCTCGACCACGGTCGATCCGCTGGGCACCAGGGCGGTGACGGCGAAACCGTCCTCGTGCGGGGTGATCCGCACGACGTCCCGGTCGTAGTCCAGCGACACGTCGGCCGGTTCGACCCACGTGCCGAACCCGTCGCCGTCGTACCCGAGGACCGTGAAGTGCCCGACGGCGCCGTCACCGGCGAGGGCGACCTGACCGATGTCGGTACCCAACCGGACCGGGGTGCCCAACACCCTCAGTTCCACCTCCGAGCGGGTGCCGTCCCGGCCGGCCGCGACGGTGACCGTTCGGGGGCCGTCGACACCCGGCGCGCCCGGACGGGCCCGGAACACACCGCGACCGACCTGACCGAGCCGTTGCGGGGTGACCGACCACCTCGGGGTGGCGGCGACGGCCGCGCCGGTCTCGTCGTGGCCGTGGGCCACGAGCCGGCGGCCGAGCCCGCCGAGGACCCGCTCCGAGTCGGCACCGGTGACGGCGGGTTCCACGCGGTAGCCGGTCAGTTCACCGCTGCCCTCCGGCGTCACCAGACCCAGCCCGTTGGGCACCGTCCGCTCGCCGCCGTCCGACGGCGAGTTGCGGACACTGGGTTCGGCGTCGCCCACGGGGCGGGCCAGCATCGTGGAGGAACCGCCGCCGTCGAGGTTGAGGGCGTGGTGCGCTCCCAGCGACCGCAGGTAGTGGCCCAGCTCCCGCTCCGTCATCCCCCGGCTGCTCGCCTGCCGTCCGTCGATGGTGACCAGCCAGAAGCGCTCGCCGTCCTCCGAGAAGCCCACCGCCGTCCTCGGGTGCAGGGCCACGTCGTCGACCGGCAGGACCGCACCGTCCCTGACCAGGACCCGGTTCCCGCCGACGGCGACGGCGATGTCCTCGACGTCCGAGCGCACGTCGACGTCCAGTCCCACCGCGTCCCCGACCGACAGCGCGCCGAGGAGGTCCGCCCCGCCGTCACGGCCGAGGAGGAACTGGCTCCCGTCGGCCACCGGCCCGGCGGATGGCGCCTCCCGGACCGCGACCACTCGTCCGTCCCGGACCTCCACCTCCGAGACGCGGTCGGCGCCGACGACGGCCGTCGTCCGGTCGGACTCCCCCCACAGCGGGGTGAACACGCCGATGCCGCCGTCGGCCACGACCGGCGAGTTGAAGTTGCTCGCCGGGACGGACTCCCCACCGGGAAGGGTCACCGAGGCCTCCAGGAAGACCTCCGTGAGGGAGGCCAGGCCCTCCTCGGTGAAGGTGGCGGTCAGGTTGCGACCGTCGGCCGGGGCGTGCCGCAACGTGCCGTCGTCGATGCCCACCCCGAGAGGAGCGCCGGTGGCGTTGATGTCGAAGAAGTCGGCGTTGACCCCGGCGACCGCTCCGGCCGAGGCCACCTGCTCCGAGAGCGGCGCGCGGTCGGACACCGAGCCGGGGTGGAGGTAGGTGGGACGCAGCCCGGTCCCGCTCAGGTCGGCGGTGAGCACGTCGCCCTCCACCCAGCCGTTCGGGTCGAAACGGGCGAACTCGGTCAACTCGAGTCCCGGGGCGACGGCGGTCGTGCTGCTGCTGACCGTGAAACCGAGGTCCGCCGCGCTCCCGCCCGGGGCCGCCCACAGGTCGGGTTCGATCCGCGAGGACGCCGCGGGACCGTCCTCGGGGAGTGCCGCCCCGGCGGGGGGCCCCGGATCGGGGGCGGCGGTGGCGGTCGGTAGCGCGGCCAGGGGCAGCGTCACCAGTGCGGCGCAGAGCAGTGTCCTGACACCCCGTGGCGTCACCATCGGACCTCCAGTCGGAAGGACTGTGCTGATCGGGACGGGACGATTGCAGCCAACCGGCGGAGCCAGCCGATGACGGGTGCCTGGCCGAGGGGTGAACGGGGGCGAACGGCGAGGGCCCACCCGTGCCGACAGCGCCGCGGACCGTCGCGCCCGGCCCACCGTCCCTCGTGGACCGGTACGCGCACCGGCGGCCGCGACCGCCGTCGTACCGGTGGGGACCCGGCCGACGGCGGCGGAAGGGGCGGCGCCCGGTCAGCGGGAACCGAGCTCGGCGAGCCGTGCCTGGACCGAGGGCTCGTGCAGGGCCCGCTCGATCGCCTCGGCGGTGGTGGTGCCCGAACCACCGAAGGCCCGGACTGCCCAGTAGTAGACGTCCGCCGTGCGGCGGCACACGGCGGAGGAGCACACGGAGTACATGTCGTCACGGAACCGGTCGTCGATGGCCTTCCTGTTGGCCGAGGTGAACCGGTTCTGGAGTTTGTAGTTGCGGTAGCCGAAATCGTGCCGGTGGCAGGAGTTCAGGAACTCGTACCCGAAAGGCTCGTCGGGGGAGTACGAACAACCGTCCGACGACCAGTCGAGCTGGGGCGCGTGCGGGCGCTGCGACCGGAGTTGGACGAACGAGGGCAGGCTCTGGGTGAACAGGTAGTCGTCGGTCACCTGTCGCAGTTCGGCCGGCGGGAGGGATGCGTGGGCGACTCCCCCTCCCACCAGCAACGCCATCGTCGCGAGAACGGAGGCGAGGAGCGTTCGCAGGGCACGGCGCGGGGATCTGGAGGACATGCGATCTCCTGGGCAGGGAAGGCGACCGCGACGGGCCTGGCCCCCCGGGGAACGCGGGAACCGGATGCCGACGGGTCGCTGGGATGTCGAAGTGATCACAATTCTTAGCCGACCGATTCCCCGCGCGGAACCGTCATGCGATGTGGCTCCGATAAACATTGGGTGTTCGTTTGATAACTCCGGGTGGTGGGGGTCCTGAGGCGGTTTCCCGGGTGTGGGCAGGGGTTCCCGAACCGGGGATCAGGGGTTCGCCCGCCGAAGTGCGCCCCCACGAGGCCCGGGGCCCTCGACCGACGTGCTCGTCGTCCACGGTGGATGGTCGGCACGGGGCACTGGCGGAGTCCGATGAGGGCGCTCGCGGGTGGCGGCGGCCCGAAGCGGCGCCAGGCCGCCGACCCGTCACCACACCGGGCACGGGCTCGCGCCGCCTTCCCCGAGGGCCTCGCCGCACCGGATGTGGCCGCCCACCGGAGCGGGAGCGGGCTCCGAGACATCCGCACCGCCGGCGCCGTGGCCAGGTGGGGGAGGCGGCAGCCGGAACCGCGGCCACGCGCCGCCTCAGGACCGGGCTCCGCCCTGGCGGGCCGTCAACCCGACGGGACGGTGCCGCCGCGGGCGCGGGTGCCGACGTCGCCGAATTTCACCCGGTCGGGCGGGTCCCGTGGGGTCAGGACCGGACCAGGCCGGGGCCAGGCGCGGTTCCACGGGCGAGACGCGGGTCAGCCGGGGGTCACGCGCGGACCGGGCGATGTGGACCCCGGGCTCTTCTGCTCCTCGGCGGGCAGTTCGAGCAGCATCCGGCTGTTCCCCAGGGTGTTGGGCTTGACGTAGGGCAGGTCGAGGAACTCCGCGACCCCCTCGTCCACCGAGTGCCGCATCTCCTCGTACACCTCGGCGGACACCGGCGTGCCGGAGATCGCGCGGAAACCCAGCCGTGCGAAGAACGCGGTCTCGAAGGTCAACACGAAGATCCGCCGCAGGCCGAGCTCGATCGCGACCTCCACCAGCCTGCTCACCACCGCGCGGCCCACGCCCCGCCCGGCGGCCTCGGGGGCCACCGCGACGGTCCTGATCTCGGCGAGATCCTCCCAGAGGACGTGCAGTGCGCCGCATCCGACGATGTCGCCGCCGATCTCGGCCACCCAGAACTCCTGCACCCCCTCGTAGAGGGCGACGAGCTCCTTCGCCAGCAGCACCTTGCCCGCATAGGCGTCGACCAGTCGTTTGACGGCTCGCACGTCACCCACCCGGGCACGCCGGACCACCAGTGGTTCGTCCTCGGCTACCTGCACGTTCAGCAAGCCTATCCGCCTGGTTCACCACCCGTGCGGTGGTGACCGGCCCCGAGCCGTCCGGCACCTGGCGGCCCTCGCCCCACCGGACGGGTGGACGGGCCCCGTTACCCTGACCTCGTGCCAACCCCCGAACCACCCCGCCGCGTCGCCGTCGTCACCCTGGGCTGCTCCCGCAACGAGGTCGACTCCGAGGAGTTGGCCGGCCGCCTCAGCGGTGCGGGCTGGGAGCTCGTCGACACCGACGCCAGCGGGGAGGACACCCCCTCCGTCGTGCTGGTCAACACCTGCGGCTTCATCGAGTCCGCCAAGAAGGATTCGGTGGACACCCTGCTCGCCGCGGCCGACACCGGAGCCAAGGTGGTCGCGGTGGGGTGCATGGCCGAGCGGTACGGCAAGGAACTCGCCGACAGCCTCCCCGAGGCTGACGCCGTCCTCGGCTTCGACCACTACCCGGACATGGCCAACCGGCTCGACGAGGTGCTGGCCGGGAACGCGGTGGCCTCCCACACCCCGGGTGACCGCCGTCGCCTGCTGCCGATCTCGCCGGTCGAGCGCCCCTCCGCCCTGGCCGGCTCGGCCGAGCAGGTGGCCGTTCCCGGCCACGCCTGGGGGCCGAGGGTGCCGCGCCGCCGCCTCGACAAGTCCCCGGTCGCCCCGCTGAAGCTCGCCTCCGGCTGCGACCGGCGGTGTTCCTTCTGCGCGATCCCGAGCTTCCGGGGCTCCTTCGTCTCCCGCCCCACCGACGACGTGGTGGCCGAGGCCGAGTGGTTGGCCGTGTCAGGGGTGCGGGAACTCTTCCTGGTCAGTGAGAACTCGACCTCCTACGGCAAGGACCTCGGGGACCTGCGGGCGTTGGAGAAGCTGCTCCCCCGCCTGGCCGAGGTCCCGGGGATCGACCGGGTGCGCGTCTCCTACCTCCAGCCCGCGGAGACCCGGCCGGGTCTGGTGAGCGCCATCGCCACCACACCGGGGGTGGCCTCGTACTTCGACCTCTCCTTCCAGCACTCCAGCGAGTCGGTGCTGCGCCGCATGCGCCGGTTCGGGTCGACCGAGTCCTTCCTGGGCCTCGTCGAGAGCGTCAGGGCGCTGTCCCCGACCGCCGGTCTGCGGACGAACGTCATCCTGGGGTTCCCGGGCGAGACCGAGGACGACGTGGCGGAGCTGGAGCGGTTCCTCACGGCGGCCCGCCTGGACGTCGTCGGTGTCTTCGGCTACTCGGACGAGGAGAACACCGAGGCGGCGGGATTCCCCGACAAACTGGACCCGGACCTGATCTCCGAGCGGGTGACGCGCGTCTCCGCCCTCGTGGAGGAGCTGACCGCCCAACGCGCCGCCGAACGGGTCGGTGAGGAGGTCACGGTGCTGGTCGAGCGGACCGCCGACGAGGAGGGCGACTGCACCGGTCGGGCGGAGCACCAGGGGCCCGAAGTCGACGGGGAGTGCGTTCTCACCGATGCTGAGGGAATCGAGGTGGGCCAGTTCGTGCGGGCCACGGTGGTCGATTCCGAGGGCGTCGACCTCATCGTGCGGCCGCAGGAAGTCCTGACGAGGGGATACCCGTGACGGCAGCCGAGGACGCGACCATGGACAGCACCGGAACCCCGACCGGCGCCGACTGGGCGAAGGCGGAAGCGCCAGAGCCCGCCGACCCCGCCGGCGTGACACCGACCGCCGTCCCGGTGGTCAACATCGCCAACGCCCTGACGGTCTTCCGCCTCGTCCTGGTGCCCTTCTTCCTCGTCGCCCTGTTCGTGGGGGCGGAGGGCGGGACCTGGCGCCTGGTCGCCGCCGGGCTCTTCGCGCTCGCGGCCATCACCGACCGCCTGGACGGGGACCTCGCCCGCCGCCGAGGCCTCATCACGGACTTCGGCAAGATCGCGGACCCGATCGCCGACAAGGCGCTGATCGGGGCGGCACTGGTGGGGCTCAGCGTGCTCGGCGAGCTGCCCTGGTGGGTGACCATCGCGATCGGTGTCCGCGAGCTCGGCGTCACCCTGCTGCGGTTCTGGGTGATCCGGCACGGCGTGATCCCCGCCAGCCGGGGAGGGAAGCTCAAGACCCTCGTCCAGATCGTCGCCATCGGCCTGTACGTGCTGCCGCTCTCCGACGGCTTCGACCTGGTGCGCTGGTCGGTGATGGCGGTGGCGTTGCTGCTCACCCTCGCGACCGGGATCGACTACGTGGTTCGGGCCGTGCGCATGCGCGCCCGGGGGCGGCGGGCGCTCGCGGGTACCGCGTGAGCCGAGCGGACGACCACTCGCCCCTGCCCGGGTTCGGGCTGGACGAGGAGCGTCTCACCCTCCTCCTGGACAGGCTCCGCCAGCGTGGTGAGACGGTGGCCGCGGCCGAGTCCCTGACGGCGGGCCTGGTCACCGGGCTGTTGACCTCGGTTCCCGGGGCCAGCGCGGTCGTCAGGGGCGGCCTCGTCGTGTACGGGACCGACCTGAAGGGCAGCCTCGCGGGCGTCGACACCGCCGTGCTCGACGAGCACGGGCCCGTGCACCCCGAGGTCGCCAGGCGGCTCGCGGAGGGAGCTCGGCGGCGCTGCGGGGCGGACTGGGGTCTGGGGCTCACCGGGGTCGCCGGCCCGGACCCGCAGAACGGGCTCCCACCCGGCCTCGTGCACGTCGCGGTGGCCGGCGCGGACGAGGTCACGGTCCGTACGCTCCGGCTGTCCCGCTCCCGGCACGGCGTGCGCGCGGCGGCGGTCCGCGCCGCTCTCGACGCCCTCGGCGCGGCCCTGGACCGGGCGCCACCCGCGTGAGGGACGGGGAAGGCCCGGTCGCGCCCGGTCACCGGCCGGCGCCCGGACGCCGGCCGGAATGCCGGGCGGTCGCGATCCGTTAACCCGATCAGGCAAACAACAGGGGGAACTGGCTGGACGGGAACCCGTTCGCCCTCGGCGGACGTTGACCCGAAGTTGCTGATCGTATTGGCTCGGCTGGGTACGGTGGAGTGGACGGCGCGCTCAACTGGATCGTCGTTCGATCGCGGCGCGCTGCCGGCGCGTCAGCCCGACAGTGAACCGTCGAACACATCCAGGGTGGAAGGAGACACGGCATGGCCGTTCTGTTGCGGGAGGCCATCGGCGAGCGCCTGCGTGAGGAACGCACGGCCCAGCGCCGCACTCTGCGTGAGGTGTCCAGGATCGCCCGGGTCAGCCTGGGCTACCTGTCCGAGGTCGAGCGGGGGCGCAAGGAGGCCTCCAGCGAGCTCCTCGCGGCCATCTGCGACGCCCTGGAACTGGAGCTGCCCAGGCTCCTCGACGACGTGGCCACCGAGATCCGGTCCGACGCCGGGACCCGCCAGGTGGCGACGCCGGTGCCCGGCGCCGCTGCCCGGGTGGCCCAGCCGGCGACCGCCGAGGCCCGGGTCGCGCGGCAGGCCCAGCAGTCGGACGAGCTCGTCCCCGCCGTGGTGGGGGAGCAGTTCTCGGAGTTCGCCGTCGCCCCGGTGCTCGGCGGACGCCTCGACTCCTCGATGCGCATCACCAACAAGGTGGTGGTGGCGGCCTGACGAGCCGCTTCCCGGTTCGGACCCGGGTCACGACCGCCACCCCCGCGCGGCCTGCTGCCACCCGGTGATCGGGTCAGCACCACCACGCAAGTGCGCCTGACTACTATTGGGGGCACTTCGTTGACCGGGGGCCACGGAGCGACGTCATAACACGTCACGGTGTGGGGAACCCGGAATTCGAGACGTGTCAGAACCCTCGGAGCGGGTGGGGGACCACCAGTGATTCTCGAAGTCCTCGTCGCGGTACTGGCGGTCGTCGTGCTGGCGGGCGGGGCACTGCTGTTCGTCGCCGTGCGGCGATCCCGGAGCGGCACCTCGTCCCCGCGCCTCGCGGCCGAGGCGCCCCGCCCGGTGCGCGGTAGCCCCGCCCAGGTCTGGGCGGAGCGGGCGGAGCGGGCGGCGCGCGCCATCACCTCCGCCACGGCGGGTCGACCCGAGCTGTCGGGTGTCCACGACGACGTGGAGCTCGTGCTGGTGGAGGTGCGGTCCAGCGCGGCCGAGGTGGCCAGGCTCGACCAGCTGTTGGGCCAGGACCTGGCCCCCGAACTGCGGGCCGAGTCGCAGCGCCTGTCCCAGGCCGCCGACCAGGCGACGGACGAGGTCACCCGGGCCGAGCTGGCCGGCGCGGCCGCCTCCGTCACCGACCGGCTCCGGGCTGCGGAGGCGCGGCAGGGGGCGAAGGAGACGCTGCTCGCCAGGATGCGGGGTGCGGTGGCGGGTCTGGAACGGTCCCGCACGGAGATCGCCGAGTGGACCTCCGCCCGTGCCCTCCCGGTCACCGTCGGTGACCCGGTGGCTGACCTGGCCGACCGACTGCGTGGTTTGCGGTCCGGGCTGGTGGAGGTTCAGCGGCTCTCGGCGGCGGGGGGTGACCCGGGCTCTGGTCAGGGACAGCCCCGAGATGTTCCGGGGTCGCTGGAACCGCGCGACGGTACCTGACACGATGGAACAGGCAATCAGGCATCGGGTGATTATCCGGATAGTCGCCTCGGGCGGCCGGGTAGCAGAAGAAGGCAGGCGGAGGAGATGGCCAACCCGTTCGTGAAGTTCTGGAAGTACCTCATGGCGGCGTTCTCGTCGAAGATCGACGAGCACGCGGACCCGAAGGTGCAGATCCAGCAGGCCATCGAGGAGGCGCAGCGGCAGCACCAGGCGCTGTCCCAGCAGGCCGCCGCCGTGATCGGCAACCAGCGTCAGCTGGAGATGAAGCTCAACCGGCGGCTTGGGGACGTCGAGAAGCTCCAGGCCTCGGCCAGGCAGGCACTGGTGATGGCCGATGACGCCAGGAACCAGGGTGACCTGGAGAAGGCGCAGCAGTACGAGAACAGCGCCCAGGCGTTCGCGGCCCAGCTGGTCAGCGCCGAGCAGGAGATCGAGGACCTCAAGAGCCTCCACGACTCCGCGCTCCAGGCCGCCAACGAGGCCAAGCAGGCGGTGGAGCGCAACGCCATGCAGCTCCAGCAGAAGATCGCCGAGCGCACCAAGCTGCTCAGCCAGCTGGAGCAGGCGAAGATGCAGGAGCAGGTGTCCAGCTCCCTCCAGCAGATGAGCGAGCTCGCCGCCCCGAAGAACACCCCGTCGCTCGACGAGGTCCGCGACAAGATCGAGAAGCGGTACTCGACGGCGATGGGGCAGACGGAGCTGGCGAAGAACTCGGTCCAGGGGCGGATGATGGAGGTCGAACAGGCCTCGGTGAACATGGCCGGTGTCTCCAGGCTGGAGCAGATCCGTGCCAGCATGGGTGGGGGATCCGCTGGCCAGGTGGGTGGCGGTGCCGCGGCGCCGCAGCCGGCCCAGCCGCAGAACATCCAGCAGCCCGGTCAGCAGCAGCCAGGCCAGGCCTGAGCGACCGAGGGTGTGACTCCAGGTGGCGGATCGCAGGGGCGACGTGTCCGACCTCGTTTCGGTGGCGAACCAGGCCGGTGGCCTGATCGCCAGCAAGTTCCGCCAGGGCCTGGACAAGTGGCGTGACCCGCGGGCCCAGCTGCTGCGCAAGCGGCGCCGGGCCCGGCGGGGCCTCTACGTCAAGACCGGTTTAGCCGCCCTCGCCGGGGCGTTCGCGTTCACCGTGGGCAGCGAGCCAGGGCTGGAGACGTCCGAGGTCGTCGTGGGCGGGGTGAGCGCCCTGATCGGGGCGAGCGCGGTGTCCTCCGGCGTGCGGACAGTCCGGCTGTACCGGACCCCGCTGCCCGAGGAGGCGGTGGCACCGCCACCTCCGCCGCCCCTGCCCGATCCGGGTTCCGCCGCGCACAAGCCGATGCGGCGGCTCGCCGACGCGGAGGCCAGTCTCGCGGAGTTGCTCCACCAGTTGTCCACCCCGGTCGGCGGGGCGCCGCTCGTCCCGGAGGAGTCCGTGCGGAGGATTCGGGGGACCGCGCGGGAGGCGGGTGACGCGGCTCGGGCGGCCGCCGCTCGGCTCCAGGCGGTCGAGCGGGCCAGGGATGCCTCTCCCGCCTCGGAACGTGCCGCCCTGGCCGGGGACATCGACCGGTTGGCCGCCAGGCTCCACGACGGCGTGGACGGCTTCGGGCGGTTGGTGGCCACGGCGGGTCGCACCGTCGCAGCCCATGACCACGACACCTCCGCGCCGGCGCTCACCGAGGCCGCGGACTACCTCGACGGGCTCGCCGCCGGGCTGCGGGAGCTGTCCCGCTCACCCCGGCTCTGACCGGGGTTCCCCCTTCCCGTACCCCCACCCTCGGCCCCGGGGGCCGGCAGCCCGGTTCCCACTCTCGGACCATGTGCGGCAGGCCGGGTGGAGCCGTCAGGAGGGCGGGTTCGGCCCGGGTGCGCGCCGGAGGGGTGCGCTGGGCTGGCGGTGCCAGGAACCCGGCCGGAATGAGCACTGGAGTCCCTCCCGCCTCGGGAGCGGCCTCGCGGGGACGGCGTTCGGCGTCGCCTCCTTCCGCTTCGGGTGAGCTCGGCGGCCTGAACCTCCGGTCCGCGTGGGACGTCGGTGTGGATGCCGGCGGGCGCGCGGGCGGGCCGCCGGTGGTGTTGGGCGGACGGCGGGCGCCGCGTGGTGGCAGGATGCGACCTCGCGCGGGGAGGTGTCGGCATGCCGTTGTGGCGGTCCTCGTCGGCCTCGGCAGCGACGAGACGGCCTCTCGCCACGATGTGGGGCGGGGGCCGTCCAGCGCGTGTTCACCGGTCGTCACGGCCGGCCTGGATGGCGCGCGGGAAAGAGGACCACCGTGGGCCCGTAACGGTGACGTGGCCAGCGGCCCGATCTTTGGTGTCCCGCACCGCGACACCGTCGGCGAACCGGCCGACCTCGACGCGGGCGGAACCATTCCGCGACCGGCGTGCCTTCCGCCAGTGCTCCGGCTCGTGGTGCACCGTCATGATCTCCTCTCCATTCTCCCGATCACGTCAGCGATGAGTGCGCAGGTGTCGTCCGGGCTCATCGCGACTTCCCGCACCCTGTCCGCCGCTTCCTGGTACGCGCCGACATCCTTGGCTTCATGGAGGAACAGGGCGGACCGCCGTGTCTCCAACCGCACCACTGGCGCGTCATCGCCCCCGCGCTCGACGATGCCGAACGCACCCTCGAGCCCGGGATGCCAGCCCACACCCATCGGCACCACGCGAAGGTCCACCGTCGGCCACTCGACGACGTGCGGCAGCCACAGCAGGTGCTCGCGCATCACGTGGTGACGGAAGCGTGGACCGATGAACTCACCAGAACGGATGCCGCATGACCACGCCCCACCAGGACATCCCCGCGTTGCGCGCGGGTTTGGCCGACCAGCTCGCAGCAGAGCTGCCCTCGCGGACCTGGCCCGAGGTGTTCCGCGTCGTCGACCGCCACGTCTTCGCGCCCCGGTTCGCCTTGTTCGACCCGGTGACAGGCAGCTTCACCCACTACGACGTCCACGATCCCGACCCGGTCCGGCGTGCTGAGGCGATGGCGGCCGCGTACTCGAACGACACCTTGATCACGCGGTTCGACGATGACGGCAACCCCATCAGCTCGTCCACCGAACCGAGCATGATGGCGTCCATGCTGGCCGCGCTCGATCTGCGCCCTGGCCACCGTGTGCTCGAAGTCGGTACGGGTACCGGCTACAACGCGGCCTTGCTGGCCAGGTTCGTCGGCGACGAGCAGGTGACCACGATCGATGTGGACGGCGAGCTGATCAACACGGCTCGCGCAGCGCTCGACGTCACCGGCTACGCGCCCACCGTGGTGTGCGGCGACGGCGCTGCCGGTGTGCCCGAACGGGCGCCGTTCGACAGGATCATGGCGACCTGCGGTGTGGACCGCGTGCCCGGAGCATGGCTGGACCAGCTCACGGCGGACGGCGCGATCCTGGTCACCGTCTCGACGGGCATCGCGCTGCTGCGCCGCGGCCCGGACGGCGCCGTCACGGCCGGTTCTTGGGGGCAGCGGGGTTCATGCCGCTGCGTTCCCAGGGCTACCAGCCGAGGTGGAGCGGCCGTCGCGTTCTCGAGGAGACCGGGGGCAGCGCGGACGACACGCGTTCCGTCACGGTCCCGAAGGGGCTCGAATTGTCGACGGCGGCGTTCTTCACCTCCCTGATCGCCGAACACGGCCGCCTCGTGTTCCTCGGCGAGGACGAGCAGGTGGTCTCGTACCGGTGGGTGCATCCGGCATCCGGGTCGTGGGTGCGCGTCGACCTCGGTGAGCATCCGGCGACGGTGCACCAGGCCGGGAGCCGTCGCCTGTGGGACGAGGTGGAACCCGTGCTGGAGACCTGGGACGTCGCGGGCCGTCCTGAGATCGACCGGTACGGCCTGACCGTCACCACCGACGGTCGCCACGTGCTGTGGCTGGACAGCCCGGAACACCACATCACCGCGCTGTGACCGTTCGCGAGGTGGTGTCGCCGTGATCGGCGTCGCCTCCTTCCGCCTCGGGTGAACCCGGCGGCCTGAACCTCCGGTCCGCGTGGGACGTCGGTGTGGATGCCGGTGGGCGCGCGGGCGGGGCCGCCGGTCGTGTTCGGCGGACGGCGGGCGCCGCGTGGTGGCAGGATGCGACCTCGCACGGGGAGGTGTCGGCATGCCGTTGTGGCGGGTGCGAGCGGAGGACGTCACCGGGACGGGCGGGGTGGTCGCGCCGGAGGAACGGTTGGGCTGGCCGCTGACCTTGGGCTTCGGGGCGCAACACGTGGCGGCAATGTTCAGCGCCACCGTCCTCGTGCCGACGATCACGGGCTTCCCGGTGACCACGACGTTGTTGTTCTCCGGTCTGGGCACCCTGCTGTTCCTGGTGGTCACCCGCAACCGTGTTCCCGGGTACCTGGGCGCTTCGTTCGCGTATGTCGGTCCGCTCCTGGCGGCTTCCGAGGCGGGGGCGGAGCCCTCGGCGATGCTCGGTGGGGTGCTGGTGGCGGGCGTGACGTTGGTGATGCTCGGGGTGGCGGTCAAGGCGTTGGGCGTCGGTCTGGTGGAGGTGTTGCTGCCACCGGTGGTGACCGGGGCCGTCGTGGTCCTCGTCGGGCTCGGGATGGCCCCCCACGCCACCGCCAGTGTCTCGGCGCAGCCCGTGGTCGCCGGGGTGACACTCCTGACGATCGTCGTCGCGGCGGTCGTGGGTCGCGGGCTGTGGCGCCGTCTGGCCGTGGTGCTCGGCATCGCGGTGGGCTGGACCGCGTCCTGGCTGTCCGGGCCCCTGGAGAACGCCCCCGAACTCCTCGACACCCCGTGGACCGGTCTGCCCGAACTGGTCACACCGGTCATCACGCCCTCGGTGTCGCTGCTGGTCCTACCCGTGGTGATCACCGTCCTCGCGGAGAACCTCGGCCACCTGAAGGCCGTCGCCGCGGTCACCGGACGTGACCTCGACCGTCACGCCGGCGACGTGCTCATCGGCAACGGGCTGTCCACCAGCCTGGCCGGTGCGGGAGGCGGGGTCGGGACCACCACCTACGGGGAGAACATCGGCGTGATGGCGCTGAGCAGGGTGCACTCCACCGCCGCGTGCGCCACGGCGGCGGTCCTGGCCGTGGTGCTGTCCTTCTCACCTCGCGTTGGCGCGGCGGTGGTCCTCGTCCCGCCAGGAGTGATCGGCGGGGTGGCCCTGGTGCTCTTCGGTCTCATCGCGATGCTCGGCTTCCGGGTCTGGTCCGACCACCAGGTGGACTTCCGGGATCCGCTGAACCTCGTGGTGGCGGGTGCCGCGTTGGTCGCCGGAGTGGGTGGGCTGACCTTCACCGTCGGTGGGGTGGAGATCGGCGGGATGGCCTGGGGGGCGCTCGTCGTCGTCCTCCTGTACCCGGTGCTGCGCGGGCTCCGCGCCGTGGTGCCCCGCCGGCCGCCAGCCGGGTGAGCTCGGGGCGGCTCCCTCGCGGAACCCTCGGCCGGTGGCCGTGACTCCCGGCCGGCCCCGGACGAGGTGTTGGTGCCGCACCGTCTCGCGATCGTCCACTCTCACGGTGGCCACCGTCCCTCGGGGCGCGCGGTGTTCACCTCCTGCTCCGCTGCCCGGGGAACAGGGCGCCGAGCCCCGGCGACCGGGGTGGGGGAGAGGCCGGTCCCGCTCGGGCCGGGGGGCTGGCGGCACGGGGTGGGGGGACAACGGGCGTGGAGTGGGAGACCGCGCGACGACCGCTGGTGCCTGACCGGTTGAGCCGTCCGGACCGCTGCCGCCGTCGAGCACCCGCGCACCAGGGCGTGAATGCCGGGTCAGCCCTCGGCTCCCGCCGGGGCGGAGTGCCCGGGAGCCCCTTCGGGAGCTGGCTGGCACCGGGGGCAGTGGTAGACGGTGCGGGCCTGAACTCCCACCCCCAGCGTCCCCCGGCGGATCGCGGTGCCGCAGCGCGCGCACGCCAGGCCGGCCCGCCGGTACACCCAGTGCCGCTGGTCGCGGCGCAACGAGCCCGTGGTGCTCTGCTCCCAGCGCCACGCGTTGGCCGCCAGCAGCCTCCTGGCGAGGTCGACGGTGGCGGCCGGGTCGACGTCGGCCACCCTCGTCCACGGCGACACGCGGAGGAGGAAGCAGATCTCGCACTGGTAGAGGTTGCCCACACCGGCCATCACCCGTTGGTCGAGCAGTGCCTCGCCGACGGCTCGTCCGGGATGCGCGGCGAGCCGGCGTTCGGCCTCCCGGCGGTCCGCCTCCCCCCAGGTCCGCCCCAGCAGGTCGGGGCCGAGGTGGCCGACCAGCGACGACTCCTCCCCCGTGGGTAGCAGCGCGAGGTCGTGCAGCAGGAACCCCACCGCCACCCGGTCCTGGTTCGCCAGCACCGCCCTGACCTCGTGGGCGGGACGTCGCCACCGCTCGCCGGGGCCGTGCAGCCGCCACGACCCGTCCATCCGGAGGTGGCTGTGCAGGCTCCGCCCGTCGTCGAAGCGCACGAAGAGGTGCTTGCCCACCGAGTCGGCCCCGACGACGGCCCGGCCGGCGAGGTCGACCGCGCTCAACGCGGGGTGCCGCAGTTCACCCCGCACCAGTACCCGGCCGGCGAGCGCCGCGTCGAGGCGCCGTCCGGTCAGGAAGACCGTGTCACCCTCCGGCACACCTCCGATGGTGCCATCCCGCCGGAGCCGGTAGCCGGTCCACCGCCCGGCTCAGTCGAACGCGGGCTCGGTCTCGGGCTCCCGCCCGGCCCGCCGGCCACGCGCCGAGCGCAACACGCGGGCCAACAGCAGGTTGAACGCCAGCGACACCTCCCGCGCCCCGGGGGTGCCCCACTGGTGGATGGGCATGCAGGCGCCCTGGGCCTGCTGCACCGCGAGGCGGTCGGGCAGCACCACCGGCATCACGAGCGGACCGAAGATCTCCCGGAGCTCGTTGATCCGGAACTGGTGTTCGTGCGACCGGGGGCGCACCCGGTTCACCACGACACCCAGCGGTTGCAGGTCGGAGTTGGTGTTCTCCCGTTCCGCCTGGACGGCCTCGAACGCGCGCTGCACGCCGGAGACGGCGAACATCGTCGGTTCCGTCACGAGCATGGCGCGCTGGGCGGCCACCAGCGCGGAACGGGTGAGCTGGCCGAGGGAGGGCGGGCAGTCGAGGAGCACCAGCTGGTAGGGGGGCAGCCCCTCCTCCTCGTCCAGCTCGCGCACCGTCGTCAGCACCTCCCGGAGCCGGGAGAGCTCCGGCGCGCCCGGGTTGGGGACGTTGTGGCCCTCGGCGCCCTCCGAACCGACCAGGACGTCCAGCCCCTCTCCCCAGGAACTGGGTGCGATCGCCGCCCGCACCGTGTCCGGCGAGGGGTCGGCGAGGACGTCGGCCAGGTCGGCGTCCGTCTCGGCGGGATCCATCGCAGCCGTGGTGTTGCACTGGGGATCGAGGTCGACGACCAGGGTTCGCAGGCCCCGCCGCAGGGCGGCGGAGGCGCACCCCAGCGCGACGGTCGTCTTCCCCACGCCACCCTTCAGGCTGAGCACTGCCACCGTAGTAAGCACGGGTTGCAGCCTACGGTCTGCCCCGATCAGTGGTGGAGCCGTCACTGCATCGGCCCAACGAGCTCCGGGCCGGCCCCGCTGCCGACCGGGGCGGAACCGGTCGTGGCCCCGGGTGGTCGAGGTGCTGGCAGGCCGCGAACCACGGCCGGCCGGACGAGCCGGTTCGCGGGGAGGGAGGCCGCCGCCACTCCCGCACGACGGGTTCTAGGCTCTGTCCCATGGTTTCCGAGGCCGTGCTGTCCGCGTTGAACGTCGAACTGGTCGCGGTGCGCCGCCGCTCCGGGGCCGGGCGTCCGCCGAGGGTGCTCGACGTGGGCGGGGGCAGCGGGGTGTGGGCGGTGCCGCTGGCCGAGGCGGGGTGCGAGGTCACCGTCGTCGACGCGAGCCCGAACGCGTTGGCCACGCTGCGCACCCGGGCGGCGGAGCGGGGCGTGCTGGACCGGGTCACCGCCGTGCAGGGCGATTCCGAGGCCCTGACCGCCGTGGCGGAACCGGGCCGGGCCGATCTGGTGCTGGGCCACGGACTGCTGGAGTACGTGGAGAACCCGGGTGCCGCGCTGGCGGAGCTGTCGGCCGTGACCGCCCCGGGTGGCGCGATCTCCGTGGTGGTGGCCAACCGGCACGCGGCGGTCCTGCACCGCGTCCTCTCGGGACGTGTCGCGGAGGCCAGGGAGGTGCTGACCTCGCCGAGCGGAACCCTCGCCCCCGGCACCGGTGCCGACCCGCTGCTCCGCCGCTTCGACGCCGCCGGCCTGTCGGAGCTGGTGACCGCCGCCGGGTTGGCGGTCGAACTGCTCCAGGGGGACGGGGCCGTCACCGACCTGGTGCCGGGGTCCGTGCTCGACACCTGCTCGCCCAGTGATCTCGCGGAACTGGAGTTGCTCGCGGCGCGGCAACCGCCCCTGCGCGAGCTGTCGAGCCGGCTGCACGTGCTGGCCCGCCGCCCCCGCTGAGGAGCTGCCCGCCCGTCTTCCCCCGATCCGGGGAACACGGGGTGTCGCTGCCGTGCGGCCCGCCCTCCGCGTCGAACAATCGACTCACTGACCTCGCACGACGATAATGTGTGCGTGTGCGAACATTCTGGTGGTCGGTCCGGGTAGTGGTCGGGTTGCGCGGCTCGTATCCTTAGACGTGACGCCCCATGAGGGCGTCCGCCGGAAGTCTCGAAGGATTGTCCGGCGCCGCAATCGCTGTGCCGGAGGAGGAGCCATGCCACTCTCCGAGCACGAGCAGCGTTTGCTCGACCAGATCGAGCGCGCGCTCTATGCCGAAGACCCCAAGTTCGCCTCCAACGTGCGTGGCGCACGCGTGCGGAGGCCTTCCAGGCGTCGGCGCCTCCAGGGCGTCGCGCTGCTGGCCGTTGGTTTGCTCACGCTCGTGCTCGGAGTGGTACTCCCGGTACGGGTGGCGGACATACCGGTCATCAGCGTTTTCGGCTTCCTGCTCATGTTCGGTGGTGCCGTACTGATGTTGACCGCTCTTCGGGCCAGTTCCTCCGAGACCGAGGAACCTGCCGAAGGGGGAGGCGCAGGCGAGCCGCCACCGACGTCCCGGACGTCGAGGAGTTCCTTCTCCCAACGGATGGAGGAGCGGTTCCGCCGGCGGTTCGACGGCGAATAGGACGTGGTGCGTGCGGCCCGGTGCTAAGGATCGGGCCGCGAGCCGAGCGTGTTCCTCCGCATCAGCAGGCAGACAGGCATCCTGGCTTCGGCCGGGGTGCCTTTCTTCTGTTGGGGGGCCGCGCCACCAGGCCCGAGTAGCCGGGGGGACGGCGAGGAGCCACTGGTGGCCGCGCCCGCCCCGACCGCACCGAGTCCTCCGGGTTGACCCGCCCGGGTCACCTCGACCCGGCCTGGCGGCATCGGCGAGGCCATCGCCGCCAGGTGGCTCCGCCGGCGGGGGAGGACGCGTGGGCCGCCCACCCCGGCCCGGCGGCACACACTCGGCCCTCCGCCTCCAGCCAGCCTCCAGCGCGCGTCCAGCCGCGCCCCACCTCCGGGGCCCGGCGTGCCCTACTCGGTCCCAGCCCCGTCGCTCGACGGCCCCTCGGGGGCCCGGCGCGGCCGCCGCCGTGTCGAGGGGGGAACGACCCGGTCGACCCAGCGCGGGGGCGCGTTCCGGTGGAAACCGGCCAGCACCGAGTCCAACGCCCCGGCCAACTCCCCTGACGGGGCGGCGGACGGCGCGTACCACTCCCGTTCCACCGCCTCGGCCAGCACGGTCAGACCGGCCACCGTCCGGCCGTCGAACCGGTACTGCCGGCTGAGGCGGTCCACCGCGACCCGGACGGTGTCCGATGCCGGGGGAGCGGAACCCCGGTCGGCGCACAGGTCGAGCACCTCCGCCCAGGCGGCCGTCGCGGCACCGGCCCACCCGGACCGGACGGTCTGGAGGCGGATGCGGCGCCGCGAGGAGCGGAGCAGCGGCGGCGACGCGACCACGACAGCGGGGGGCAGCAGGACGGCCGCCAGCCACCACAGGCCGTCCGGCCCCACCGGGAGCACCAACCACCACAACACCGGGACGAGGGTCGCCGCCACCGCTCCGCACAGCGCGAACCGCAGGACCCGCCGGGTGGCCGCCACCGGCCGGAGCCAGGCGTCCAACTCCCCGGGGCCCGTGCCCGCCTCACGCCGGCGTCCGAGGGTGAGACCGGCCACCAGCGCCGTCAGGGCGGCGGAGACGAGGACACCCACCACCAACCACACCCAGAGCGCGACGGGGAACGCGCCCTTGCCCGGTTCGACGACGCCCTCGTCGTGACCGGCCTGGGGGGCGTCGCTCGTCGTCGTGGAGGTGTCGGTGGGCGCCGTCGTGGTCGGCACCGAGTCCGTCTCCTCCGGGCGGTCCGGCCGGTCGGACTCCTCCGGTGTGCTGTGCGCCGGCTCCACGGCCCGGCCGTCGTTGAGCGGCGTGGGCTCGAAGGAGATCCAGCCGAAACCCTCGAAGTAGCCCTCCACCCAGGCGTGGGCCTCGTTGTTGGTGATCAGCCGTGATGTGCCCGTCTGGTACCCGGGGCTGAACCCGACCGCGACCCTGGCCGGCACCCCGATCGACCGGAGCAGCACCGCCAACGCCGAGGAGTACTGCTCGCAGTACCCGGTGCGCCCCTCGAACAGGAAGTCCGCGAGGGCGTCCGAACCGCTGCCCGTCTCGGTCTCCAGGCTGTACTGGAAGCCGTTCGCGGGGTCGCGGAAGAAGGCGGTCAGCGCGTTGGCCTTGTCGATCGGCGCCGCGTGGGGGGCGGCCAGCCGGTCGGCCAGCGCGCTCACCTCGGGAGTGACCCCGTCCAGCCGCAGGTACACCGGGTCGACGTTCTGCGGGTCCGGTGCCGTGCGCAGCTCCTCGAGCGGGTACTCGGGCACCACCGCCTCGACCGTGTAGGGGGTGGCCCGCCGGCTCTCCTCGGCGTAGATCAGGCCGGAGCGCGCGTCGTAGCGCCAGCCGGGCGCCACGTCGTCGACCACGGTGGGGACTCCGAACACGGGCAGCCAGTGGTCCTGGTAGTTCAGCGGTTCGACACGGATGCGACTGCTCTCGGCGGGCAGGCGCGCGCTGCCGGCCGGGCGCGGCAACGGCCGCCCCGCGGCGGCATCGACGCCCTCGTCGACGGGGCCGAGCCGCCACCCCTCCCCGGGGTCGTAGTGGCTGAGGGTGAAGGCCCGCAGGTACTGCCGCTCCCGCATCCCCTCGACCCGCAGCAGATCGATCGTGGTCTCCCGGTCCAGCTGTCCCCGCAGTGAGGTGAAGGTGTTCAGCCCGACGCCGTAACCGCCCTGGTCACCGCCCCCACCACCGCCGCCCCCACCGGGGAACCGCCCCTCGGTCCCGATGAAGGTCAGGCTCGCGCCCGCGACCAGTGCCGCGGCCACGGACAGGGCCGTCGTCGCGGTCGCCGCCGGCGTCCACAGGTTCCGGGGCGCCCCGCTGTCCGTCGCGGCCCCCGCGAGGACGCGTTGCCGGTGCCGACCGTCTACCGCCAGCAGGAGGGCGAAGCCCACCGCGCCAGCCGCGAAGGTCCACCACGGCAGCATCTCCCTGGCCAGGGACGCGGGGATGGCGAACACGGACAACAACAGCAGGCCGGCGGCGGCCGGTGCGCGCAACCCCACCGCGAGCAGGTCCGCCGCCACGGCCACCACGCCGATGCTCAGCATGAGCAGGCACAGGATGGGAGCGGTCGCCTCGACCGGGGGGACCCCGACCTTGACCTGTTCCAGCGATTCGCCCAGCAGCCCGAGCACCTCGCGCACCGCCTCCGGCCCTGGCAGCAGACCGAGGACACCGCTCCCGGTGAACAGCACGGTGACCAGGCACGACAGGACGAGCAGCTGGCCGGTGACGACGATCCACGCCGGCAGCCGCATCGCGCGCAGCGCCACACCGGCGGCGGCCACGGTGAACACCGCCAGCGCCACCAGGAGGATCGGCCCAGCCCCGTCGACGATGCCGGTGACCGCGCTCGCCGCGCCGAGCATCGCCAGCCCGCACAGGACCGCGTTCGCCGCGTGCCGCCCCAGGTCGGTCCGGCCCGCCTCCACGCCCACCATCACCCGACTCCTCCGTGCCAGACCGCCCGGGCGGTCGGCGTGGCCGGCGGGCCCTCCGCTCCCCGCCCGCACAACCGCGACCACACCGCGACCATCTCCTCACCGGGAAGCGGGGTGACGACCCGCCACCCGGCTGCCCGGAGCACCCGCGCGGCCGGCTCCTGGCTGGGCGCCATCGTGTCGCCGAGGCCCGCCCACTGCCGGACGTCGAGCAGGACCGCGCTGGTCCGGCTCCCGGGCGGGCGGCGGACCGCGAGCCGGTGCGCCTCGTCCGCCGAAAGCATGCCGAGCACCGCCACCAGGTCACGCCCCTCGGCCGGGTCCGCCTCCAAGGCCAGCTCCCGCCGCCGCGAGGGTGCCAACCTGGCCAGCGTGTCGAGCACGACGGCGTCGCTCCGGGAACCGAGGACGTCCTCGCTGAGCAACGGGACCCCCTCATTGGTCAGGAGCCGGAAGCCCTTGCCCGTGCTCCTGAGGTGCAGGCAGACGCTGGCGGTGAACGACACCGCCCACTCCAGGCTCGACGCCGGCCCCGTGCCCCGGTGGGCGGCGTTGCGCACGTCCACCAGCACGGTCGTGCCACCCACCCAGGGGCTCTCCTCGACCCGCACCATCAGTTCGTCCCGGCGCGCGGTGGACCGCCAGTGCACCCGGCGCATGTCGTCACCGTGCCGGTAGGGGCGCACGACCACGTCGTCCAGGCCCTGCCCCGACCGCGCCCTGGCGATGCCCTCCTCCCCCCGCCCGGTGCCCGACCCGGCCGGATGCCCGGCGAGTTCCTCGACCCGCGGGGTCACCACGAACCGCAGCTGCTCGCCCAACGCCTCGTCGTGTTCGGCCAGCCCGAAGGCGTCGGTGAACCTGGCCGCGAGCGGACCGACCGTGTGGACGCCCCGCAGCGTGGGCCGCAGCTCGTAGGTCAGCACGACGCACTGCCCCCGCACCGGCCGGGGAGCGAGGAAGCGGGGGCGCTCGCCGAGCGCGTAGGGCAGGGTGTCCTGGAGCAGGACCGTCCCGCCGCCCAGGGTCCCGCGCCCCCGCACGGTCAGCCGCATCCGCGCGAGGTCACCGGCCTGGACCCGGGCCGGGCTGACGGCGCGCTCGACGCTCACCTGCGTGCGCGACCGGCGTGTCACGAGAGCGGACAGCAGGGGCAACAGCAGCGTGAAGAGGCCGACCCGCAGCAGGTCGCGTTCGTCGAGCACGACGGAGCACAGGGCCGCCGCGGTGCCGGCCGCGAACAGGCACCGGCCTCGGGTGGTCAGTCCGGAGAGCGCTGTCAATCTTCTGCCTTCTCGTCGTCGCCGGGAGCTGCTGGTCGTCGGGGAACTGGGGGACGCGGAAGGCGACGGAGGCTGTCCGCCCGCTCGGTCACGGGACCGTTGTCTCAGCGCGCGCGGTGCGCCGGCTCGACCGGCCACTGCCCGCTCCGCTGCTGGGCCGAACCGGCCCCCTGCGGGACGGGCACCCGTTGCAGCAGACCGTGCACGACCTCGGCGGGTGAGCGCCGGGCGGCCTGGGCCTCCGGTGCGAGGACCAGCCGGTGCGCCAGGACGGTGACGGCGACCGCCTGGACGTCGTCGGGGATCACGTACTCCCGCCCGACCAGCGCCGCCTGGGCTCGGGCCGCCCTGACCAGGTGCAACGTGGCCCTGGGGGACGCCCCGAGCCGGACGTCGGGTGTTCGGCGGGTCGCGGCCACCAGGTCGACGGCGTAGCGGCGGACCTCGGAGGACATGTGCAGTCCGCGCACGGCGTGCGCCATCTCCCGCACCTGCGCCGCCGTGCACATCGGCCGCAGCTCGGCGAGCGGGTCGTGCCCGGAGTGCTCGTCCACCATCGCCAGTTCGGCCGCCGGGTCCGGGTAGCCGATCGACACCCGGCACGTGAAGCGGTCCCGCTGGGCCTCGGGCAGTGCGTAGGTGCCCTCCATCTCCACCGGGTTCTGCGTCGCGATCACCATGAACGGCGGCGTCAACGCGTAGGTCTGCCCGTCGACGGTGACCTGGTGTTCCTCCATGCACTCCAACAGCGCGGACTGGGTCTTGGGGGAGGCCCGGTTGATCTCGTCGCCGACCACGACGTTCGCGAACACCGGGCCGGCGCGGAACTCGAAGGAGCTGTTCTGCCGGTTGAAGATGGACACACCCGTGATATCGCTGGGCAGCAGGTCCGGGGTGAACTGCACCCTGCTCACGGTGCCCCCGACCGACTTCGCCAACGCCTTCGCCAGCGACGTCTTGCCCACCCCCGGGACGTCCTCCACCAGGAGGTGCCCCTCGGCGAGCATCGTGATCATGGCGACCCGCACCACCTCGGGCTTGCCGACGATGACCCGTTCCACGTTGGCCGCGATCCGGCCGGTGATCGCGTGCAGCTCGGACAGCCCGAGCGTGCCGCTCCGGTGTCGCTCGTCGGCCGGAGCCGCTCGTTCGTTCGGCGGCGCTGGGGACTCGGTACTCGGCGTCACACGACCTCCTGTGCATCGCAGGCGTCCCGACACCGCCGCTCCCTCGTGAGGGGCCGGACCCCGCGCCGGCGCCCTGGGTGAGGCGGTGTGGGACGCAGTCTGTCAAACGTCGCCGGGGCCGTCCCGTGACGAGTGCGGCGGCGGCCAACACTGGCAGCCCGGGATGATGATCTCCATTCTTCCCCACCACGCTCCGGTCGGAGACGAAACCAACCACCTCCCGGGTTGTCGGCGCCGGCGCGGCCGCCTGCCCCGCCGGCCGACACGCGAGCGGCCCCCCACCGCCCCCCACCGCGCGTCGATCCTCCTACCAGCGGAAACGGTCCGACATTCGGGCCTGGCGCGCTCCGATCCGCGTTGACGGTGGGCCGTGGTGGGGTAATGTGGCGCGCGGTGGGGCGACGGGGACCCCACGGCCGGTTCCACCCGAGCCGGGCGGGAGGTGGTGCGGGGTGTTCCTCGGCACGCACAGTCCCAGGCTCGACGACAAGGGCAGGCTGACGCTGCCGGCCAAGTACCGGGACGCGCTCGCGGAGGGTCTGATGGTCACCAAGGGCCAGGATCACTGCCTGTACGTCTTCCCCCGCGCGGAGTTCGAGGAGATGGCGCGCCGCGTCGCGCAGGCGCCGCTGACGAACGAGTCCGTCCGCGCCTACCAGCGCTACCTCTTCGCCGGCACGGACGAGCAGAAACCCGACGGGCAGGGCCGCATCGCCGTCGTCCCCGAACTGCGCCGCTACGCGAACCTCCGCAAGGACTGCGTCGTGATCGGCGCCATCACGCGACTCGAGATCTGGGACGCGCAGGCGTGGCAGACCTACCTCGACCAGCACGAGGACTCCTACGCCCAGGCGAGGGAGGAGGTCCTGCCCGGAATCTTCTGAGACGAACCGGGCAGGTTCGAGCAGAGCTGGGAATCGGGTGCGGTGAGGCCTCGGTCCGCTCGGCTGACGGCCCTGGCACACCTTCCCCGGTGCCAGGGCACTCGGGCGGGCGGGGACCTGACCGCACCCGATTCCGCCGTTTTCCGGACCCGGGGGCGAGCCGGGAGCGAAGATCCGGATGATGGGGCGCCGACGACGAAGGAGGAGGCCATGGGCGACGAGCCAACGGCCGTCCCCGGCGGTGCCGACACCGGCGTGGGGGACGACGACGGGACGGCGGCGGAGCGAGGCTCCGGCGGGGGGTACGGCCACGTCCCCGTGATGCTGGGCAGGGTGCGTGAACTCCTCGCACCGGCCCTGGCCGGCGAGCGACCGGTGGTCGTCGACGCCACCCTCGGGCTCGGCGGGCACACCGAGGCGCTGCTCACCGCCTTCCCCCAGCTGACCGTGGTCGGTCTCGACCGGGACCCGCAGGCGCTGGAACTCGCGGGAGAGCGGCTCCGCCCCTTCGGCGACCGGATCAGGCCGGTGCACGCGGTCTACGACGAACTCCCCGACGTGCTGGCGGAGCTGGGAACACCCCTGGTCCAGGGCGTGCTGTTCGACCTCGGGGTCTCCTCCCTCCAACTCGACGCCCGGGAGCGGGGCTTCGCCTACGCCCAGGACGCCCCGCTGGACATGCGGATGAACCAGGGCGCCGGTCCGAGCGCGGCGGACGTCCTCAACGACTACCCCAGCAAGGACCTCGTCCGCATCCTGCGCGAGTACGGCGAGGAGCGGTTCGCCAGCCGGATCGCCGCCGCCATCGTCAGGGAACGGGCCAAGGAACCCTTCACCACCAGCGGACGGCTGGTGCGGCTGCTCTACGACGTGGTGCCGGCCCCGGCCCGCCGCACCGGCGGGCATCCCGCGAAACGCACCTTCCAGGCCCTGCGCATCGAGGTCAACGCCGAGCTCGACGTCCTGCGCGCGGCGATCCCCGCCGCCGTGGACAGCCTCGCGGTGTCGGGTCGCCTCGTGGTGCTGTCCTACCACTCCCTGGAGGACCGCATCGTCAAGCGGGCGGTGGCGCCGCGCGCCGAGTCGAGCACACCGGCAGGGCTGCCGGTCGAACTTCCTGGACACGAGCCGGAGCTGCGCCTGCTGGTCAGGGGCGCCGAACAGGCCGGCGAGGACGAGATCCAGGAGAACCCGAGGGCGGCCTCGGTCCGCCTGCGGGCCGCCGAACGGATCCGGAAACCCAGGGGGACACGACCATGACCACCCGCACGCCCACCCGGGGCCGCCGCGAGCGGACCATCGGAACGCCCGTTCGCCAGGCGGGCGCGCGGAGCGAACCCCGACGGCGGGACGCTCCGAGCCCCCGGCGTCGTCGCCGGAGCGGGCTGGGTGGGCTGCTGGCCAGCTCGGGGAGCAAAGCCACCAAGGCTCCCTTCGTGCTCCTGGTGATGGCCCTGCTCAGCACCGGCCTCGTCGCCACCCTCTGGCTGTCGACCGCGGCGGGCGACGACGCCTACTACCTCGAGCAGTTGCAGTCCGACGTGGACTCGCTGACCGAGGAGACGGCGGCGATGCGCCAGGACATCGCCCGGCAGGAGGCGGCACCCGCCCTCGCCGAGCGAGCCCAACAGCTGGGACTGGTCGCGGCGCGGGATCCGGCCCGCCTCGTCGTCGAGCCGGACGACTCCGTGCGGGTCGTCGGCACCCCGTCCCCCGTGGAGGCGCCCGTCGCGGCGGCCGGTGGCAGTGCGGGGACGGACGAGGACAGCACGACCGGCGAGGAACGGGACGGCGCCGAGGACCAGGCCCCCGACGGGGACGCCGATCCGCCCGGCGGTGCGGCCGGGGGCACCGGGGATCCGACCGGCGCGGCGGGGGACGAGGCGGCCCAGGACACCTCCCGGGAGGAGGCCCCCGGCCACCAGCCCGGTCGCCCGGTCCTCGACGCGGCGGCTCGTGACCAGGCTGGGGAAGGGGGCGAGGACTGATGCCCTCGAGCACCCGCCGCCGCCCCACCAGGAGCTCGGGGCAGCTGAGGTCCTCCCGGCCGCGCGGGCCCTTCGACGCGCGGCAGCACAGCCTCCGGCTGCGGATCGCCCGGCTGGGACTCGCCATCGCGTTGCTCGCCGCCGGGGTCAAACTCGTCCAGGTCCAGACCTTCGAGGCCGCTGCCCTGTCCGAGCAGTCGTTGCGGCAACGCGAGGTCTCCCAGCGCATCCACGCCGAGCGCGGCGCGATCTACGACAGGGAGGGCAACCCGCTGGCGCTCAGCGGGGAGGCGCGGATGCTCACCGCGAGCCCGAACCAGATCGAGACCGACCGGGAGGAGCTGGGGGAGGACCCCGCCGAGTACAAGCGGACCATGGCCGCCTTCATCAAGGACGCGCTCGGGGACGCCGTCGACGAGGACACCCTGCGCGAGGCGTTGTCCCGGGACGCCAGGTTCACCTACCTCACCAGCAGGCCCATCGAACCGAGCAAGGCCGACGAGATCACCGCCGAGTACCCCGAGATCGCCACCGAGTACCGGGCGACCAGGACCTACCCGGGCGGGCACCTGGCCTCCAACATCCTGGGATTCGCCAACTGGCGCCTCGACCAGGACGAGCCGAGGGTGCTGGGCATGGCGCACCTGGAGAACTCGGAGAACACCCTGCTCGCCGGCCGCGACGGCGAACGCATCCTGAGCCTCGACCGGGCCAGGAACATCACCATCCCCGGGTCGACCCGCGTCATCGAGGAGGCCACCCCGGGCTCCAGCCTGGCGCTCACCCTCGACTCCGACCTCCAGTACGTGTTGCAGGACGAACTCGCCTCCTACGTCGCCGAGACCGGGGCCGAGAGCGGCAGCGCCGTCGTGCTGGACGCCAGGACGGCCGAGGTCTACGCCCTGGCGAACGACGTCAGCTTCGACCCCAACGACACCAGCGGCGCCACCCGGGACGAGATGGGCAACCCGGCGGTCACCCACGCCTTCGAACCCGGCTCGGTCGCCAAGGTGGTGGCCGCCGCCGGGGCCATCGAGGACGGCCACCTGCGTCCGGACAGCGTGCTCGACGTTCCGGGGAGCATCCAGGTCGCCGACCGGGTGATCAGGGACGCCTGGTCGCACAACGTCGAGCGGATGACGCTGACCGGGGTGCTGGCGCGTTCCTCCAACGTGGGAACCCTCATGGTGGCCGACCAGCTCGGCAGGGAACGGTTCGCCGAGATGCTCGGCCGCTTCGGCCTGGGAGAGCGTACCGGAGTCGGTCTTCCGGGGGAGAGCGCCGGTTATGTCCCCCCGCTCAACCAGTGGTCCGGCAGCACCTTCGGCAACCTGCCCATCGGCCAGGGCCTCAGTGTGACCGTGTTGCAGATGGCCGGCATGTACCAGGCGATCGCCAACGACGGGGTGCGGGTGCCGCCGAGGATCATCCAGGCGGAGATCTCCCCGGACGGCGAGCGACTCGACCGGCCCCGGCCGGAGGGGGTGCGGGTGGTCAGCCCGGAGACGGCCCGCACGGTCCGCGACATGCTGCGGGCGGTGGTCCAGGACGCCCCGGGGCAACGGGGGACCGGCACGGCGGCCGCGCTCCCCGGCTACCAGATCGCCGGCAAGACGGGCACCGCGCAGCAGATCGACCCCGAGTGCGGCTGCTACAGCCGGGAGGACCACTGGATCACCTTCGCGGGCATGGTGCCGGCCGAGGACCCCCAGTTCGTGGTGGCGGTCATGCTCAACCGGTTGGGCACCGAGCACAGCAGTTCGTCCGCGGCGCTGTTCCGGGAGATCGCCTCCTACCTGACCCAGCGGTACGAGATCCCCCTGTCGGAGGAGCCCAGTCCCGTGGCCGAGCTGACGCTGCGCTGAACCGCGGCGACGGCGCGCACCCGCCGGGTGGACCCGGGACCCGCCCCTCGGGGTTCCCGGTCCCGACGGGCGGATCCTGCCATCTGGCGGGAAGATCCAGGAGAGGAGCCGTGTGTCAAGGGGCCGGTGGCCCGTCGGTAGCCTTTCGCCCGTGTCCGTCCTCTCCAATCCGAAAGCAGCCATGGCCTCGTTGCGACCACACCGAGTAGAGCCGAGGTCAGTTGCCGAGCTCGCCAGTCTGGTGGCGGCCCGCCCACTGGCCGAGACGGGTACACCGTCCACTGCGGACACCGCTGCCGCGGTCGTCACCGGGGCCACCCTGCGCGCGCAGGAGGCCCGGCCCGGGGATCTCTTCGCCGCGCTGCCCGGCGGCCGGGCGCACGGCGCCGACTTCGCCGGCCAGGCGGTGGCGGCCGGCGCGGTCGCCATCCTGACCGACGAGGAGGGCGCCGCCCGCGCCACCGCCGCCGGCGGCTCCGTGCCGGTGCTGGTGCACCCCGACCCCCGGTCCGCGCTGGGCCCGCTCGCCGCCAGCATCTACGGCGACCCCTCCCAGTCCCTCCAGGTGATCGGCGTCACCGGCACGGCCGGGAAGACGACCACGACCTACCTGCTGGACGCGGGCCTGCGGGCGGCGGGGCTGACGACCGGCCTGGTGGGCACCGTCGAGACCCGTGTCGCCGGGGAACGGCTCGGCAGCGCCTTCACCACCCCTGAGGCCCCCGACCTCCAGGCGCTGTTCGCCGTGATGCTCGAACGCGGCGTCCGGTCGGTCTCGATGGAGGTCTCCAGCCACGCCCTCAGCCTCGGCCGGGTCGCCGGCACCCACTTCGCGGTCGGCGCGTTCACGAACCTCTCCCAGGACCACCTCGACTTCCACCCCGACCTGGAGCACTACTTCGCGGCCAAGGCGAAGCTGTTCGACGGCAGGGCGCGCCGCGAGGTCGTCTGCGTGGACGGCCCCTGGGGTGCCCGCCTGGTCCGGGACGGCACGGTGACCGTGTCGACCGGCGGCGGAGCGGCCACCTGGACGGCACGCGACGTGGAGGCGATGCCCAGCGGCGAACAGCGGTTCGAGGCCGTCGGCCCGGAGGGGATCGTCGCCAGGGTCTGGCTCCGCCTCCCCGGCTCATTCAACATCGCCAACGCACTGGTCGCCGCCGCGTGCCTCCACGAGGCCGGGGTACCCGTCGACGCCATCGAACGCGGCCTCGCCGCCGTCGACGTGCCCGGGCGCATGGAACGGGTCGCCCTCGGCCAGCCCTTCGTCGCCATGGTCGACTACTCGCACAAGCCGGCGGCGGTGGCCGCGATGCTCGACGCCGTCCGGGCCCAGACCCGGGGCCGGGTGATCACGGTCCTGGGCTGCGGCGGGGACCGGGACACCGGGAAGCGCCCCGCCATGGGCGAGACCGCCGCGCGGGGCAGCGACCTGCTGATCATCACCGACGACAACCCGCGCAGCGAGGACCCGGCCTCCATCCGCGCGGAGATGCTGCGGGGCGCCTACGACGTCCCCGACGTGCAGCGCGGGGACATCGTCGAGATCGGCGACCGTCGCGACGCCATCGTCGAGGCGGTCAGGCGGGCCGCCCCCGGCGACGTGCTCGTCGTGGCCGGCAAGGGCCACGAGACGGGGCAGGACGTCGCCGGCGTCGTCCACCCGTTCTCCGACCGGGAAGTACTCGCGGAGGCCATCGAGGCCCGCGCTGTTGAGGAGGCACGGTGATCAGGCTCAGCCTGGCTGAGATCGCCAGGGCCGTCGGTGGACGGCCGCACGGCTGCGAGGGCTCGGTCGAGGTGACCGGGTCGGTGGAGTTCGACTCCAGGAAGGTCGGGCCAGGCGGCCTGTTCGTGGCGCTGCCCGGGGAACGGGTCGACGGCCACGACTTCGCCGCGCGAGCCGTGAGCCAGGGAGCGGTGGCCGTACTGGCGGCCCACGAGGTCGACGCCCCCGCCATCATCGTCCCGCCGGTCGCCGCGGGCTCCGGCCCGAGCGGCAACCCCATGGTGCTGGCCGCGGACGTCGCGGGGGAGGGCGCGGCGGTCCTCGCCGCCCTGGCCGCCCTGGCCAGGGACGTCACCGACCGGCTGACGGCACCCGGTCGACCCGAGGGGAACCTGACGGTGGTGGGGATCACCGGGTCCTCCGGCAAGACCTCCACCAAGGACCTGGTGGCCCAGGTCCTGGGACCCCTCGGCCCGACCGTGGCGCCGCCCGGCTCGTTCAACAACGAGATCGGCCACCCCTGGACCGTGCTGCGCGCCGACGAGCGCACCCGGCACCTCGTCCTGGAGCTGTCGGCGCGGGGCGAGGGGCACATCGCGGCCCTGTGCGAGGCCGCCCCGCCCCGGATCGGGGTCGTGCTCAACGTGGGCAGCGCCCACCTCGGCGAGTTCGGCTCCCGGGAGGCGGTGGCCAGGGCCAAGGGAGAGCTGCCCGCCGCGTTGCCGTCCGCCGCCGAGGGTGGCGTCGCCGTGCTCAACGCCGACGACCCCCTGGTGGCGGCGATGGCGGAGCGGACGACCGCCCGGGTCGTCCGGGTCGGGCTCGCGCCCTCCGCCGACGTCCGGGCGGAGGACGTGGTCCTCGACGACCAGGCCAGGGCCAGCTTCCGGCTGGTGACACCGCGCGGATCGGCACCGGTGCGCCTCGGCCTGCACGGAGCCCACCAGGTCGGCAACGCCCTGGCCGCCGCGGCCGTCGCCCTCGAGTGCGGAGCCGAGGTCACCGACGTCGCGGCCTCGCTGTCCTCGGCGGTCCGCCGGTCCCCGAGGCGGATGGAGGTCACCGACCGCGCCGACGGGGTGACCGTCGTCAACGACTCCTACAACGCCAACCCGGAATCGGTCCGGGCGGCGTTGAAGACCCTCGCCACCATGGCGCGGGACGCCCCCGCCGGTCGACGTCGCAGCTGGGCTGTGCTGGGGCCGATGGGCGAGCTGGGCGAGGACTCCACCACCGCGCACGACGAGATCGGCCGGTTGGCGGTGCGGCTGGACATCAGCCGCCTGGTTGTAGTCGGTGAGGAGGCCCGCCCCATGTACCAGGGCGCGTGCCTGGAAGGTTCCTGGGGCGAGGAGGCGGTACTGGTGCCCGACGTCGGATCGGCGGCGCGGCTCCTGGAGGAGGAGCTGCGGCCGGGTGACGTGGTCCTGGTGAAGGCGTCGAAGGTCGCCGAGCTGTGGCGGGTCGCCGAGAGCCTGCTGGCCGGTGAGCGTGGCGGCGCCGCGGGAGGTGCCGCGTGAGAGCGATCCTCATCGCGGCCGCCGTCGCGCTGGCCGTCTCCATCCTCCTCACCCCCTACCTGATCCGGCTGTTCTCCAAGCAGGGCTTCGGCCAGGAGATCCGGGAGGAGGGCCCGCAGAGCCACCAGAGCAAGCGCGGCACGCCCACCATGGGTGGCGTCGCGATCCTCGTGGCCATCTGGGCCGGGTACTTCGTCACCCACCTGACGGTCGGCGACGGCCCCACCGCGTCCGGTCTGATCGTCCTGCTGCTCACCTCGGTCCTCGGACTCGTCGGGTTCCTCGACGACTTCCTCAAGATCCGCAAGCAGCGCAACCTCGGTCTCAACAAGACGGCGAAGCTGGTCGGGCAGTTCGTCGCGGCCATCTCCTTCGCCGTGCTGGCCGTCAACTTCCCCAACTCGGACGGGCTGACCCCGGCGTCGACCCACCTGTCGTTCCTGCGCGACTTCGCCGCCATCTCCTTCGGCGTCGTCGGGTTCATCGTGTTCTGCAACCTGGCCGTCATGGCCTGGTCCAACGCGGTGAACCTCACCGACGGCCTCGACGGTCTCGCGGGTGGCACGGCGGCGATGGTGTTGGCCAGCTACGTGCTGATCACCTTCTGGCAGTTCCGCTACGACTGCGGGCTGCGGGACACCGCGGGCTGCTACGCCGTCCGTGACCCGCTGGACCTCTCGATCCTCGCCGCCGCGGCGATGGCGGGCTGCATCGGCTTCCTGTGGTGGAACGCCGCGCCCGCGAAGATCTTCATGGGCGACACCGGGTCGCTGGCCCTCGGTGGTCTGCTCGCCGGTCTGTCCATCACCACCAAGACCGAACTCCTCATGGTCATCATCGGTGGTGTGTTCGTCGTCGAGGCGGCCTCGGTCAGCCTCCAGGTGCTGGTCTTCCGGACGACGAAGAAACGGATCTTCCGAATGGCCCCGTTCCACCACCACTTCGAACTGGGAGGTTGGGCGGAGACCACCGTCATCATCCGGTTCTGGCTGATGGCGGGGGTGACCTGCCTGTTCGGGCTCGGCGTGTTCTACAGCGACTGGGCCGTGGAGTTCGGTCTCACCCCTTAGCCGGGCAGGTGAGACCCGAGACCGTTCGAGGAAGTGGGAGAGGCAGTGGACGCAACCGCCCTCGCCGGGAGGCGCGTGCTGGTGACCGGAGCCGGGGTCTCCGGGGTGTCGGCGGCCAGGGCGCTGGTGGCGGTCGGGGCCGAGGTGACGGTGGCGGACGGGTCGGAGCGGCGGTTGGCCGAGCTCGACCTCCCCGGGGTCGACACCCTGGCGGGCGCCGCCCGGCCACCCGAGGGGACCGAGCTCGTCGTCACCAGCCCCGGGTGGCGGCCCGACAGCCCACTGCTGACCGCGGCGGCCGCCGAGGGCATCGAGGTCGTCGGCGAGGTGGAACTCGCCTGGTGGATCGACCAGGCCAGGCCGGCCGGCCCGGCGACCTGGCTCGCGGTGACGGGGACCAACGGCAAGACCACCACCGTGGGCATGCTGGAGGCGATGCTGCGGGCCGCCGGGATCGACGCCGTCGCCTGCGGGAACGTCGGACTCCCGGTGGTGGACGCCGTGCTGGCCGGCCACCGGGTCCTCGCCGTCGAGCTGTCCAGCTTCCAACTCCACTGGTCGCCCTCGGTGCGGCCGGCGGCGGGGGCCGTGCTCAACATCGCCGAGGACCACCTCGACTGGCACGGGTCCCTCGCCGCCTACATGGCGGCCAAGGCGCGACTGCTCACCGGTGACGTCGCGATCGCCGGCGTGGACAACGAGCTCGCCGCGCGGATGCTCGCCGAGTCCCCCGCCCGCCGCCGTGTCGCCGCGCGGCTGGGGGAACCCGCGCCCGGCGAGTTCGGGGTGTCGCGAGGGCGCCTGGTCGACCGCGCCTTCGCCGCCAGCCCGGACGCGACCGCCGCCGAACAGGGACCGGGACCCGACGACGGCGAGGGCTCCGGCACCGTGGTGCTGGCCGAGGTCGAGGACGTCCACCCCTCGGGGCCGCCCGGTGTCACCGACGCGTTGGTGGCCGCCGCGCTGGCCAGGGCGCACGGTCTCGCCCCGGCGGCCGTGCGCGCCGGCCTTCGGGAGTTCCAGCCGGGGGCGCACCGCTCGGTGGTGGTGGCCAGGGTCGCCGGGCTCACCTTCGTCGACGACTCCAAGGCCACCAACCCGCACGCGGCCGCGGCCTCGCTCCTCGGGCACGACCGCGTGGTGTGGTTGGCCGGCGGTCTGCTCAAGGGCGCGTCCGTCGACGACCTGGTCCGGGAGGCCCGGACCAGGCTGGCCGGCGTGGTGCTCTTCGGCGCGGATCGCGACGTCTTCGCGGCGGCCCTCGCACGACACGCGCCCGAGGTCCCGGTTCGTACCGTCCTTTCGGGTGACGATAGTGCGATGGCGCGGGTGGTGACGGTGGCCAGGGAACTGGCCGGCGACGAGGAGACCGTGGTGCTGCTGGCTCCCGCGGCGGCCTCGATGGACATGTTCACCGACTACCGGCAGCGGGGTGACCGCTTCGTCGAGGCGGTGGAGTCCCTCGTCGCCGGGAAACCCGCCGGTGATCCGGGCCGGCCGGGACGGGCACCCGCCGCTGGAGGCGGTGGCGCCGGGCGGCGAGGGGCGCGGTGAGCACCACCACCACCGGCGGACGGGCGAAGTCGACGCGGTCCATCGACCGGCTCAGCGGCTTCGCGCTGCTCCGCAGCCTGTGGAGCGCGTGGCTGACCCGCCCGTTGACGTCGTTCCACCTGGTCCTGGCGGTCTTCGGGCTGCTCACCGCGTTCGGTCTCGTGATGGTGCTCTCCGCCTCCGCGCAGGACTCCATCCAGACCTACGGCTCCCCGTACCGGATCTTCCTCTCCCAGCTCGGGTACGTCGCCGTCGGGCTGGTGCTGTTCTACCTGGCCCTGAGGACCCCGCCCCGGCTCATCCGGCAGGTCAGCCTGCCGCTGCTGGTCATGTGCGTCGTCCTGCTGGTGCTGGTGCTCACCCCGCTCGGCTCCACCGGGGGCGGGGCGCAGAGCTGGTTCCGGCTCGGTCCCGTCGGGTTCCAGCCCGTCGAGGCCGCCAAGGTCGCCTTCGGCCTGTGGGGCGCCCACGTGTTGGCCACCAAACGCGCCATGCTCAGCCAGTGGCGGCACGTCCTGGTGCCGGTGGTCCCGGTGGCCCTGGTGATGTTCGCCCTCGTCATGCTCCAGCCCGACCTCGGCAGCACCGTCACGCTCGGAATCGTGCTGATGGGACTGCTCTGGTTCGCCGGTGCGTCGATGCGGCTGTTCGCCATCCTGGTGCTGGCCTTCGTCAGCGGGGCGATCGTGCTGGCCCTCACGGCGGGCTACCGGCTGGCGAGGATCACCTCGTTCCTCGGCGACGGCGACGACCACCTCGACGCCGGGTACCAGGCGCGCCAGGCGTTGTACGCGTTGGCGGACGGCGGGCTCTTCGGCCAGGGACTCGGGCAGGGCAGCACCAAGTGGTCCTACCTGCCGATGGTGCACAACGACTTCATCTTCGCCGTGGTCGGGGAGGAACTCGGGTTCGTCGGAGCGGTGCTGCTGCTGTGCCTGTTCGGCACCCTCGGCTACGTGGGCCTGCGCATCGCGGCCCGCAACACCGACCCGTGGATGCGCCTGGTGGCCAGTTCCCTGACCGTGTGGCTGGTGGGGCAGGCCGCGATCAACGTGGGCTACGTCGTCGGTCTCCTCCCCGTGACGGGGCTCCCCCTCCCGATGATCTCCTCGGGGGGCAGTGCGACGGTGACGACCATGGTCGTGTTCGGCATACTGGCCAACCTGGCCCGGCACGAACCGGAGGCCGTCGCCGCGTTGCGGGCCCAGCGCAGCACCCGGGTGAGCCGGTGGCTCCGGCTCCCCCTGCCCGACCCCTACCGGCCCCCCGCCGGTCGTCGCCGACCGGTCGGGCCGTCAGCCCCACCCCGGCGGACCGGCCAGAACACCGCGGCCCGGCGCGGCGGCGGCGCCCCGGCCACGGCGGGCCGCCGGCGGGTCAACCCGGCGAGGAACACCGGAGGCGGACCCCGGCAACGGGGACGCCGGTCGCCCTGACCGGGTCACCACCGGGCTGGGCGGAGGAGAACCGGACGAACGCCCGGCCACACCAGACGACGGACGACGCGAACACGACACACACGAGAAGGACGTGCGCCGGCGCACCACCGCGACCAGCAGGGCGCGGCGGTGGACGCGCACGTCGGACGAGGACACCGGAGCCGGTGAGGGCCCGGTCGGAACGGGGAGGTCATTGTTGAGCGGTCAGGGCGGTCCTGGTGGTCCAGAGATGCCTCCGTACGGGGCCGGTGACCGGCGGCCCGGACACCACCCGGGGGCGGAACCGGCCCGCGCCGGGCTGTGCGTGGTGGTGGCCGGCGGCGGCACCGCCGGCCACATCGAGCCGGCGCTGGCGTTAGCGGACGCCGTCCGGCGCCTCGACCCGACGGCACGGGTCGTGGCCCTGGGCACCGAACGAGGACTCGAGAACAAGATCATCCCCGCGCGGGGGTACCCGCTCGAGCTCATCCCCCCGGTGCCGATGCCCCGCAAGCCCAGCCCGGACATGCTGAAGCTCCCCCTGCGCGTCCGGGACTCGGTGCGGCGCACCAAGGAGGTGCTCACCCGGGTCGGGGCCAACGTCGTCGTCGGCTTCGGGGGTTACGTCTCGCTGCCCGCCTACCTGGCGGCACGCGGACGCGTCCCCATCGTCGTCCACGAGGCCAACGCCCGTTCCGGCCTGGCGAACAAGGTCGGCGCCCGGTTCGCGACCAAGATCGCGGCGGCGGTCCCGGGCAGCGGCCTGCCCAACGCCGAGGTGGTCGGCATCCCGCTGCGCGAGTCCATCACGTCCCTCGACAGGGCGGCGCTGCGCGCCCACGCCCGGCAGCACTTCGGGCTGCACCCCACCGCTCCCACCCTGCTGGTCACCGGTGGCTCGCAGGGGGCGCGGTCGCTGAACACCGCCGTGGCCGGGGCCGCGGGGGAACTGGCCAGGGCCGGGATCGGCGTCCTGCACGCGTACGGCCAGAAGAACACCCTGGCGGTGCAGTCGGTGCCCGGCGCCGCGCCCTACGTGGCCGTCCCCTACCTGGAGCGCATGGACCTGGCGCTGGCCGCGGCCGACATGGTGCTCTGCCGCTCCGGCGCCATGACCGTCGCCGAGATCTCCGCGGTGGGCCTGCCCGCCGTCTTCGTCCCCCTGCCGCACGGCAACGGCGAGCAGGCGCTCAACGCCAGGCCCCTGGTGGACGCTGGCGGGGGACTCCTCGTCGCCGACGAGGACCTCACGAGCCAGAAGGTGGCCGAGACCGTCGTCCCGCTGTTGCTCGACGGCCACCGGCTCGCCACGATGTCGAGTGCGGCGCAGGGCTTCGGCCACCGGGAAGCCGCCGTGAAGCTGGCCAACATGGTGCTGGAGGTGGCACGCCGGTGACGGGCGGAGGCAGGGACGGGCGGCAGGACCCGACCCGGGAGGGGGGACCGCTGTCCCGGGTGCACCTCGTCGGGATCGGCGGGGCCGGGATGAGCGGTATCGCGCGCATCCTGCTGGCCAGGGGCGCGGAGGTGTCCGGCTCGGACGCCAGGGACTCGCGGACGGTGCTGGCGCTGCGCGCGCAGGGAGCACGGGTCGGCGTGGGCCACGACGCCGCCCACCTCGACCAGTTCGAGGCGGACCCGACGGCCGTGGTCGTCTCCACGGCGATCCGGGAGGACAACCCGGAGCTGGCGGAGGCCCGCCGCCGCGGCCTGCGCGTCGTCCGGCGGGCGGAGGCGCTGGCCGAGCTGATGCGCGGTCACCGGGTGGTGTGCGTGGCGGGCACGCACGGCAAGACCTCCACCACCTCGATGCTCACCGTCGCCCTGCAACGGTGCCGCGTCGACCCGTCCTTCGCCATCGGGGGCGACCTCAACGAGTCGGGCGCGAACGCCCACCACGGCACCGGCGGGATCTTCGTCGCCGAGGCGGACGAGAGTGACGGATCGTTCCTGGTGTTCGAGCCGTCGGTGGCGGTCGTGACCAACGTGGAGGCCGACCACCTCGACCACCACGGGACCGAGGCCGCCTACGTCGCGGTCTTCGACGAGTTCGTCGACCGCATCCCCGCCGACGGGGTCCTCATCGTCTGCCAGGACGACCCCGGCGCCGCGGCGCTCGGGGACCGCGCGGCGGCCAGGGGGGTCCGGGTCCGCCGTTACGGGTCCGCCGTGACGGCCCCAGGCGATGCCAGGATCCTGGGCCACCGCCCGGACGAGGTGGGCGGGGTGACCACCGTGGAGGTCCTGGGTGACACCGCCGGTGCCCCGGCCACCCCGGCCGGCGGGGACGGCGCGGCCGCCGACGGCGGTCAGGTCGGTCCGGAGGGGCCGGCGGAGCCGGCGGGCCGCCGCCTGGACGTCCGGTTGGCCGTCCCCGGGGAGCACATGGGGTCCAACGCGGTCGCCGCGCTCCTCGCCGGGATGGAGGCCGGTGGCCCGGAGGAGGACCTGCTGGCGGGGCTGGCCGGGTTCCGGGGGGTGCGCCGCAGGTTCGAGTTCAAGGGCGAGAGCGCCGGGGTCCGCGTCTACGACGACTACGCCCACCACCCCACCGAGGTGCGCGCGCAACTGGAGGCGGTGCGGGGCGTGGCGGGCCAGGGCCGGCTCGTCGTCGTCTTCCAGCCGCACCTGTACTCCAGGACCGAGCGGTTCGCACCCGAGTTCGGGACCGCGCTCGGTCTGGCCGACGAGGTGTTCGTCCTCGACGTGTTTGGCGCGAGGGAGGAACCCAGGCCCGGGGTGACCGGCGCGCTGATCGCCGAGGCCGTGCCCCTCCCACCGGAACACGTCCACTACGAACCCTCGTTCGACCGGGTGCCGGCGCAGGTGGCGAACCTCACGCGTCCGGGCGACCTGGTGATCACGATGGGCGCCGGCGACGTCACGATGCTCGGCCCCGAGGTGATCGACGCGCTCAGGCTGGGCGGCGCGGGAACGGACCGGTAGTGGCGGCGGCGGGTGGGCGCGGCGGGCGGGGGAGCGGTTCCGCCCGCGGCAGGGGCGGCACGAGCACGCGGCGGCCGCGTGACCGGCGCGGCGGGCGGTCCGAGACCACCCGCCGCCACGTGCCCCGCCGTCCCGGCACGCGCCGGAACGCCACCCGTCGCCCCCGTCGCCGCCTCCGGCTCCGGAGCCTGCTGACCCCGCGGGGGCTGGCGATCGTGTTGCTGCTCGGCCTGACCTCCGCGGCCGTGCTGCTGTACACCCCGGTGCTGCCCCTGCGGACCGTCGAGGTGGAGGGGCTGGACGAACTCACCCGGCAGGAGGTCCTCGCGGCGGCCGCCATCGAGTCCGACGTCCCGATCCTGCGGCTGGACACCAGCGGGATCGAGGCGCGGATCGGGGACATCCCCCGGGTCGCGGAGGTGTCCGTGCGCCGGTCCTGGCCGGACACGGCCGTGATCTCGGTGACGGAGCGCGCACCCGAGGCCGTGGTGCGGCAGGACGACGGCCTCTGGCTGGTGGATCGCACCGGGCGTCCCTACGCGCGGGTCGCCGACCAGCCCGCCGAGGTGCCCGTCCTCGACGTGGCGAACCCCGGGGTGGGTGACGAGCCGACGTTGGCTGGCCTCCGGGTGCTGGAGACGCTGCCCCCCGAGGTCGCTCGCGAGGTGCTCGCCGTGGCCGTTCCCACCGCCACCGACATCCGGCTCCGGCTCAGCCTGGGCCGGGAGGCGCGCTGGGGCGACACCCGGGACTCCGAGCGGAAGGCCGCGACCCTGGCCGCGCTGCTGACCCAGGACGGCGAGGTCTACGACGTTCGCGCCCCGGAGCTCCCGACGGTCAGCTGACCCCCTTGCCGCCCCCGCGGCGCCGTGCGACGGCGGTGGGCCCAGGCGCCGAGGGGAGACGAGAATCGGTGCGTCAGGATGACGATCACCACCCGACGCGGAAGGATCAGCACATGGTCAAGCTCGGATACAAGGCGTCCGCGGAACAGTTCGGCCCCCGACAGCTGCTGGAGTTCGGGGTGCTCGCCGAGCAGGCTGGTTTCGACAGCGTCATGGTCAGCGATCACTTCCAACCCTGGAAGCACACCGACGGCCACGCCCCCTACTCCTTCGCCTGGCTGGGCGCGCTCGGCGAACGCACATCGCGGATCACGATCGGTACCAGCGTCCTGACGCCGACCTTCCGCTACCACCCCTCGGTCGTCGCGCAGGCCGTCGCCACGCTAGGGGTCCTGTTCCCGGGCCGGGTACTGCTCGGGGTCGGGACGGGGGAGTCCCTCAACGAGGTGCCGGCGACGGCGATGGAGTGGCCCGAGTACCGCGAACGGCTGGGGCGGTTCCGCGAGGCCGTCGACCTCATCGAGAAGCTGTGGCGCGAGGACTTCGTCACCTACGAGGGCGAGTACTACCAGACCTCCAACGCGACGATCTACGACAAGCCCGACGCGCCCCTGCCCGTCTACCTCGCCGCCGGCGGGCCCAGGATGGCCCGGTACGCCGGCCGCACCGCCCAGGGCATGATCTGCACCAGTGGCAAGGGCGAGGAGCTGTACCGCGACTCGCTGCTGCCCGCCCTCGTGGAGGGCGCCGTCAAGGCCAGCCGGGACCCCCGGGACATCGAGCGGATGATCGAGGTGAAGGTCTCCTTCGACACCGACCACGAGCGGGCGCTGTCGGACACCAGGAACTGGGCCGCGCTCGGCCTGCCCGCCGAGTCCAAGGTCGGCGTCGAGGACCCCCGGGAGATGGAGCGGCTCGCCGACTCGCTCACCACCGAGGAGGCGGCGAAGCGCTGGATCGTCTCCAGCGACGCCGACGAGCACGTCGAGATGATCCGCCGCTACGTCGACCTCGGGTTCACGCACCTGGTGTTCCACGCCCCCGGCGATGACCAGGCACGGTTCATGGAGCTCTACGCGGAGCGGGTGCTGCCCCGGCTGCGGGACCTGACCCCCGGGCCCCTCCCGGCGCCGGCCAGCGACTGATGGAGCCGGCGACCGGGATCCCCACCAGGCCACGTGGCCGGGGCCCCGGCCGACAGGACCCGGGGACGGCAGGACGGCCCCGGTCGCGCGCCGGGACACGATGAGGAGGGTGTGATGGCCGAGGCCCTGCTCGGTGTCGACCTGGGCACGAGTGGCGTGAAGGCACTGGTGGTCGCGCTGGACGGCGCGGTGCTCGGCGAGGCGGTCGTCGAGTACCCCGTCCGACGGCCCGCCCCCGGTGCCGCCGAGGGGGACCCCGAGGAGTGGTGGCGGGCGACCGCGACGGCAGTCCGGAGCGCGGTGAGCCGCGCGGGCCCCGGCACGCGCGTCCTCGGGGTCGGCCTGGCCGGCCAGATGCACGGCGTGGTGCTCACCGGGCCCGGCGGCCGCCCCACCCGACCGGCGGTCCTCTGGCCGGACCAGCGGGCGCTGTCGGTGCTGGACCGGTGGAACGAACTGCCCACCTCGCTCCGGGTGCGGCTCGCCAACCCGGTGGTACCCGGCATGGCCGGTCCGCTGGTGGACTGGCTCACGACGGTGGAACCCGACGCGGTCGCGGCCGCCGAGTGGGTGCTGTCCCCCAAGGACTGGCTGCGGCTGCGGATGGTGGGTCGGGCGGCCACCGACCCGTCCGACGCGTCCGCGACCCTGCTCTGGGACATCCCCGCCGACCGGTGGTGCGAGGCAGTCCTGCGCGCGCAGGACCTCCGGGAGGATCTGCTGCCCCTGGTGTCGCGTTCGGCCGAGATCGCCGGGGAGCTCGGTGCCGAGGTCGCGGACGAACTCGGCCTGCGGGCCGGAACCCCGGTCGCGGTCGGCGCGGCCGACACCGCCGCCGGGCTGTTGGCCACCGGGCCCGCCCCAGGGGAGGTGCAGCTCACCGTCGGCACCGGGGCCCAGCTGGTGCGCCTGGTCGACGACACCTCACCCGCCTCGGAGGACGCCGTCGGTGCCGGCCGGCCGGTGGTCCACCGCTACCGCCGGGCGGAGGACACCGGCTGGTACTGGATGGCCGCCGTCCAGAACGCCGGGCTCGCCCTCGACTGGGTGCGCGCGGTGGTGCGGGCCGACCGGGAGGAACTGGCCGACGCCGCGCGCCACGGTTCCAGCGGCGGGGTCCTCTTCGTCCCTCACCTGACCGGGGAGCGCACCCCGCTGGTCGACCCCACCGCCACGGCCTCCCTGCGCGGTCTCCGACTGGACCACGACCGGCGGACCGTGCTGACCGCCGCCATCGAGGGCGTCGCCTTCGCGGTGCGCCACGCCGCCGGGGAGCTGCCCGGGCCGGCTCCGGACGCCCTGCGGCTGACGGGCGGGGGGCTCACCGAACCGGCGGTGCGGCAACTGGTCGCCGACGTGCTCGGCGTGCCCCTGCGGCCCGTCGAGGTGCGCAGCGCCGCCGCCGTCGGAGCGGCCCACCTCGCCGCCGGGGCACTCGGTCTGCCGTCACCCCCGGTGGCGGAGTCCGTCGGGGAGACAGTGCTCCCCGGCCCCCGGGCCGAGGAGCTCGCCGAGGGCTTCGCCCGGTACCGGGAGGCCGTCGAGCCTCCCGACGAGGACGATCACCACCACTGACGCCGGAGGACGTCGGCGTTCCGGGTGGCGAGCGGTGGTCTGGGGTGGACCTCGGCGCCGTACCCCGGGCCCGCCGGCGACGACCGGCGGGCCGGCGACCACGGGAGGGGAGTCGAGCGGGCCGTTCGGGCCGGCGGGCCCGGCTGGGTCCGAGGTGGACCGGAGAACGCTCCGGTGCGTCCCCGGCCCGACCGTGCCATCGCCGGGCGGTGCGAACGGCGCACTTGCCCGCCGCCGGCCAGCACCGCCCTGGTAAATTGATCTTGGTCCTGCCGGTCCGCCGGCGATCCCGATGTCGGGAACCTGACCACGAACCGCCGGAACGTCCGTCACCTGGGCGGGAATCCCGGTTCCGACCAGAGTCCACGCCGCCGGGGTGGGCCGTGCCGGTGCCGGCGCGCGGACCACCGGACGGACACGGTGGACACCGTGGGCGGTGGCGCCGTGGGGCCCGCTCGGAGGGGAGACCCGACGAGGGCGCACCGCGCGGGTGGGAACCCGATACCATCGGCGCCAGACCGCGGGCGCTGACACGTCGGGTGCACATTCACCAGCGCGCACGGGGCACAGCGTGTGCCGCCGTGCGGCGTGGCTGCTGGACCACAGGCGTTACGGTGCCTAACGTCCGCAATCGAGACACGGGTTGACTGGACGAGGCGCACTCCCGGTTCCGCGCCGGGGTTTTCCGGTCCAGGACGACCAGGTCCTGGACGCGCTGGTCCTGGCCAGCGCAGCACTCGAAGCACGAGCCAGATCAGGAAGGCGGATCCGATGACGCCCCCGCACAACTACCTCGCGGTGATAAAGGTCGTCGGCATCGGTGGCGGCGGCGTCAACGCGGTCAACCGAATGATCGAGGTCGGGCTCAAGGGCGTCGAGTTCATCGCGGTCAACACGGACGCCCAGGCGCTGTTGATGTCCGATGCGGACGTCAAACTGGACATCGGGCGCGAGCTGACCAGAGGGCTGGGCGCCGGCGCGAACCCGGAGGTCGGCCACAAGGCCGCCGAGGACCACCGCGAGGAGATCGAGGAGGTCCTCAAGGGGGCCGACATGGTCTTCGTCACCGCCGGTGAGGGCGGTGGTACGGGAACGGGCGGCGCGCCCGTGGTCGCCTCGATCGCGCGGAAGCTGGGCGCTCTGACCATCGGTGTGGTCACGCGGCCGTTCTCCTTCGAGGGCAACCGCCGGGGCAAGCAGGCCGAACAGGGCATCCAGGAACTCCGCAACGAGTGCGACACGCTCATCGTCATCCCCAACGACCGGCTGTTGCAGCTCGGTGACATCGGCGTCAGCCTGATGGACGCCTTCCGGTCGGCTGACGAGGTGCTCCTCTCCGGTGTGCAGGGCATCACGGACCTGATCACCACCCCGGGCCTGATCAACCTCGACTTCGCCGACGTCAAGAGCGTGATGTCGGACGCGGGGAGCGCGTTGATGGGCATCGGCTCGGCGCGCGGGGAGGGCAGAGCGGTGCAGGCGGCGCAGAAGGCCATCAACTCCCCGCTGCTGGAGGCGTCGATGGACGGCGCGCACGGTGTGCTGCTCTCGATCGCCGGTGGGTCGGACCTCGGTCTGTTCGAGATCAACGAGGCCGCGTCGCTGGTGCAGGAGTCGGCGCACCAGGACGCCAACATCATCTTCGGGACGGTGATCGACGACTCGCTCGGCGACGAGGTCCGGGTGACGGTGATCGCCGCCGGTTTCGACGGGGGCGTTCCCGCCCACAAGAGCCTGGAGCCCGCGCCGGTCACCTCCCGAAGCGCCGACCGGTCGGCACCCACCGGCGAGTCCGCGAGCACCTACCAGCCAGAGCCCGCGCAGCCGGCGCGGCCCAGTTCGCCTCCGGCGGTGGACCCGCCGCCCGCGCAGCCCCGGCTCACCCACGCCCACCCGACCGACCCGCCCCGCCCCGCCCCGGAGCCCTACCGGCCGCCCGCGTCCGCCGAGTCGGCGTTCCCGACCGGTCAGCCGGGCATCGGTGGGGTCGGTGAGCAGCAGCACCCCCACGTCCAGTCCGGGGGAGCGGAAGGGCTCCGGCCGGCCTTCCCCAACCGGGGTCTCGGTGGCGGTAGCTCCCTGCCGGGGCGGGCCGTACCCGTGGCCGACGACGCCGAGGACGACGAGGTCGACATCCCACCGTTCATGAGGCGGTGACGACGGGCCAGCACCAACGGCCGCCCCCCGGTCCAAGCCGGGGGGCGGCCGTTTCGCTGTTCGCGGGGCGGGTTGGTCGCCGTTGGCGGGACTCCCGCGTCCGGGCCACCCCGGCTCTTCCTAAGATCACTCTCGACAGTGCGACACCCGGGCGAAGGGAAGACCGACACGTGCGCGTCCGCCGCATCGTGACCACCAGGGAGGGCGGTCGCTCCTCCGGTCCCTACCAGGCCTTCAACCTGGGGGACCACGTCGGTGACGACCCCGCCGCCGTCGCGGCGAACCGCCGGCGCCTCGCCGACGAGCTCGGGCTGCCCCCGGACCGCCTGGTGTGGATGGAACAGGTGCACGGCCGCGGCGTGACGACCGTGGACGGCCCGCGCGCGGAGGCGGTGGAGGCCACCGACGCCCTGGTGACGGCCGAACCAGGGCTGGCACTGGTGGTGCTGGTGGCCGACTGCGTGCCGGTCCTGCTCGCCGACCCGGTCGCCGGGGTGGTGGCCGCGGTCCACGCGGGACGGATCGGTACCCGGGTCGGCGTGCTCCCGGCGACCCTGGCCGCGATGGAACGCGCCGGGGCGCGGGTGGGCGATGTCGAGGCGCTGTTGGGCCCGGCGGTGTGCGGGGACTGCTACGAGGTGCCGGAGGCGATGCGCGCCGACGTCGAGCGGCACGTTCCGGGTACGGCGTGCCGCACGCGCAGGGGAACTCCCGGTCTCGACCTCCGGGCGGGTCTACTGGGCCAACTGACCGAGGCCGGCGTGGGCCGGGTCGGCGCGGACCCCCGGTGCACGGTGGAGTCCCCGGAACTGTTCAGCCACCGACGGGGAGCCCCCACCGGGCGGTTCGCCGCGGTGACGTGGTTCGAACGGAGCTGACCGTGACCGAGGACCGCGCCAGCGAACTGGCGGAGCGACTGCGGACGGTGCGCCGTCGCCTGGCCGACGCCGAACGGGCGGCCGGCCGGGAGGCGGGTTCGGTGCGCCTGCTGGCCGTCACGAAGAACTTCCCGGCGGAGGACGTGGCTCTGTTGGCCGACCTCGGCCTCAGCGAGTTCGGGGAGAGCAGGGACCAGGAAGCCCGGCCCAAGATCGGACGGGTCGGCGAGCTGCGGCCCGCGCTCGACGTGAGCTGGCACATGGTCGGCCGGCTCCAGCGGAACAAGGCGCGGGCGGTGGCCCGGTGGGCGGACGTCGTGCACTCCGTGGACAGCCTCCGGCTCGTCGAGGCGTTGCGCGGCGGGGTGCGGGCCGCCCTCGACGAGGGCCACCGGAGCCGGCCGCTGGACGTGCTGGTCCAGGTGAGTCTCGACGAGGATGCTGACCGTGGTGGTTGCCCACCCGGGCAAGTGACAATTCTCGCGGAATCCGTAGCCCAGGCGAGTGAACTGAGGCTGCGCGGAGTGATGGCTGTCGCGCCATTGGGTGGTAATCCCCTGACGGCGTTCCATAGTCTCGCTACCGTGTCCGATCAGATCCAGCGCCACCACCCAGGAGCCACCGAAGTCTCCGCCGGGATGAGTGGGGACATGGAACACGCCATCGCGGCGGGGTCAACCCTCGTGCGTGTCGGAACCGGTCTGCTGGGTACCCGGAAGTTAGCCTCGCCTTGAGGTTGACGGGGAAACCACGGCGGTCGGATGGCCGTCGAGTCGTGTGGTACGGGGGGAAGCTGAGGCCGACGGCCTGGCGGACCGGGAGGCGGGGAAGGGCTGTCCATGAGCGCGTTGCACAAGCTGAAGGCCTACTTCGGAATGGTCCCCACCGACGACTTGGAGGCGTACGACGAGTCGTCGTCTGGCTACCGGGACGGGTACCAAGATGGTGATGACTACGACTCCTACGGCGACCGGTCGGCTACTCGTGGCCGCCGCTCCAGCTCCTACCGCGGCGGTTACCGCCCCGCCGAGTTCGAGGACGACGACGAGGACTACACCGAGGGCGAGCAGCGCCCCTGGCCCCGGCGGCAGTGGTCGGGCGGGGACGCGCCGACCCGGGGAGCGCTGGCCGTGGATCCGCAACGGGAACCCGTTACCCGGATCCGCCCGGCGCCGGAGCCGGCGAGCAGCGTCATGAGCAGGATCACGACACTGCACCCGAAGACCTACAAGGAAGCCAGGACGATCGGGGAGCACTACCGTGACGGCACCCCGGTCATCATCAACCTCACCGAGATGGCCGACGCGGACGCGCAGCGTCTCGTGGACTTCGCCGCCGGCCTCGCGTTCGCGCTGCGCGGGTCGATCGACAAGGTCACGACGAAGGTGTTCTTGCTCTCACCGGCCAACGTCGACGTCACCGCCGAGCAGCGCAAGAAGCTCGCCGAGGGCGGGCTGTTTGGTCGCGGCTGACTAGTGGCAGAGTGAAGAGCGTGGATGCGGTCCGGATCGTCCTGTACTACGTGTTGTTCTTCTTCTGGCTGCTGCTGATGGCCAGGATCGTGGTCGAGCTCGTGCGGTCGTTCGCCCGCGAGTGGCGACCCAACGGAGGGGTTGCGGTCGCGCTGGAGACCATCTACACAGTGACAGACCCACCCGTTCGTGCGCTGCGTCGGCTCATCCCGACCGTTCGGATCGGCGGCGTGGGGCTGGACTTGTCGATTATGGTGCTACTGCTGGTTGTCTTCATCGCGATGCAACTGGTTGTGCCTTCCTAACAGGTTTCGACTGGAGCACACGGGGTTACGGGGAGCCCAGGTGCCGCAGAGTCGAGGAGTGCGTGAGGTGATCTGACCATGCCGTCTCTGACCCCCGCCGACGTTCACAACGTCGCGTTCAGCAAGCCCCCGATCGGTAAACGGGGCTACAACGAGGACGAGGTGGACGCCTTCCTCGACCTGGTTGAGTCCGAGCTCGCCAGGCTCATCGAGGAGAACAACGAGCTCCGCAACCAGGTCGAGCAGCTCGACCAGCAGCTCGACAACGCCAGGGCCGACCTGGAGGACGCCAGGGCGAACGCCGGGTCGGTGACCGCGGTCCGGCCGGTGGACGAACCGCGTCGGCTCTCGCCGGTCCCGCCGCCCACCCCGATGGAGCAGACCTCCCCGGGCGGCGACCACCACGTGCAGGCCGCCAAGGTGCTGGGACTCGCCCAGGAGATGGCCGACCGCCTGACCGGCGAGGCCAAGACCGAGGCCGACGGGATGCTCTCGGAGGCACGGGCCAAGTCCGAGCAGTTGCTCTCGGAGGCGCGCACGAAGGCCGACAGCATGATCAACGAGGCCAGGACCCGCGCGGAGACCATGGTGTCTGAGGCCAGGACCCGGTCCGAGACGCTGGAGCGGCAGGCCAGGGAGAAGGCGACCGGCCTGGAACGGGACGCCCAGCGCAAGCATGCCGAGGTGATGGGGAGCATCACCCAGGAGAAGAACAGCCTGGAGAAGCAGATCGAGGTGCTGCGCACCTTCGAACGTGAGTACCGGACCAGGTTGAAGACGATGCTGGACTCGCAGCTCCGCGAGCTGGAGGACCGGGGCTCGGCGGTGCCCGAGGGGCGGGCCAACCAGTCCGGCTACACCTTCGGCACGCGGGCGGAGGCCGGCTGACCGGAGTTCCCACGGCTGTGGGCTGACTGCCAGCTGTCCGCCGGGCGACCCCCGAGGGGTCGCCCGGCCGCCGGCTGTTCACTCCTTGCGGTGAAAACGGACCGTGATCAGTGCGCACTCGGTCGGGGTTCTCTCACTCCGGAGAGCGAGGACGAGCTCGCCGGGCAGGTGTGACGTCGCCGGCGGAGCGGGTCGGGCCAGCGGAGGGCATCCGTGCGCGTTCCCGCTCGCGACCCTCGCTATGCTGGTCGTCACAGGCACCGATCCGGCCATCACCGGGGAGCCTCCGGAAGAACGGCGCCGCCCCCTGGGGCGGGAGCCAAGTAGAACCGGACGGGTGGGCCCGTCACAGCCCAGAAGAGAGGTCGTCGCGGCCGGTCGTACCGGCGACGGCGGCAAGCGGGGTGGTACCGCGGTGCGCCTGCGAGTGCGCGTCGTCCCCGTGGGGGCTGGAGTCCCTGAGACTCCGGTCCGTGCGCAGGACGCCAGCCACGACGCCCCAAGGAGCGACACCGATGGCCTACCCCCGGGTCCATCTCACCGGAACACCGCGATCCGAGGCCGACGGTTCGGCCGACGGGACCACGGCCGCCGACGAGCGGCGCGGCGTGCCGGCCCAGCCCTCCTTCCCCGACCTCGAACTCGCCGTCCTCGACTACTGGGCTGCCGACGGCACCTTCGCCGCCAGCGTCGAGGCGCGGCCGGCGGGCGAGAACGGGGCCAACGAGTACGTCTTCTACGACGGTCCGCCCTTCGCCAACGGTCTTCCGCACTACGGCCACCTGCTGACCGGCTACGTCAAGGACGTCGTTCCCCGCTACCGCACGATGCGCGGCAGCCGCGTCGAGCGCCGCTTCGGTTGGGACACCCACGGCCTGCCGGCCGAGCTGGAGGCCGAACGGCAGCTGGGCATCACCGACAAGTCGCAGATCGATGAGATGGGCGTGGCCGCCTTCAACGAGGCGTGCCGGTCCTCCGTGCTCCGCTACACCGACGAGTGGCGGTCCTACGTCACCAGGCAGGCCCGGTGGGTGGACTTCGACAACGACTACAAGACCCTCGACATCGGGTACATGGAGTCGGTGATCTGGGCCTTCAAGCAGCTCTGGGACAAGGGGCTGGTCTACGAGGGCTACCGGGTGCTCCCCTACTGCTGGCGGGACGAGACCCCGCTGTCCAACCACGAACTGCGGATGGACGACGACGTCTACCAGCGCCGCCAGGACCCCGCCGTCACCGTGGGCTTCCGCGTCACCGGCAACGACTCCGCCCTCGACGGCGCGTACCTGCTCATCTGGACGACCACGCCCTGGACCCTGCCGGCGAACCTGGCGACCGCGGTCCACCCCGAGGTCGACTACGTGCTGGTGGAGTCGGACGGGCGGCGGTTCGTCCTGGCCGAGGCGCGCCTGGCCGCCTACGCCAGGGAGCTCGGCGAGGACCCGCTGGTCCTGGCCCGCCACAGCGGCTCCGAGCTGCTCGGGCTGCGCTACGCGCCGCCGTTCCCGTACTTCGTCGGGCACGAGGGCGCCCACCGCGTCCTCGCCGCCGACTACGTGACCACCGAGGACGGCACCGGCGTCGTGCACATCGCCCCCGCCTACGGTGAGGAGGACAAGGCGGTCACCGACGCCGCCGGCATCGAGCCGGTGACCCCGGTCGACGCCAGGGGCCGCTTCACCTCCGAGGTGTCCGACTACGAGGGCCAGCAGGTCTTCGAGGCCAACCCGAACATCATCCGCGACCTGCGGGACGGCACCGAGGGCGCCTCCGAACAGGGCGCGGTGCTCCTGCGGCACGAGACCTACGACCACGCCTACCCCCACTGCTGGCGGTGCCGCAACCCGCTGATCTACCGGGCGGTGTCCTCCTGGTTCGTGCGGGTGACCGCGTTCAAGGACCGCATGGTCGAGCTGAACCAGGAGATCACCTGGTACCCCGAGCACGTCAAGGACGGTCAGTTCGGGAACTGGTTGGCCGGCGCCCGGGACTGGTCGATCTCCCGCAACCGGTACTGGGGTACGCCGATCCCGGTGTGGGTCTCCGACGACCCGAGCCACCCCCGGGTGGACGTGTACGGTTCGCTGGACGAGTTGGAGCGGGACTTCGGGGTGCGGCTGACCGATCTGCACCGCCCCTACGTGGACGAGCTGACCCGACCCAACCCGGACGACCCCACCGGTCGGTCCACGATGCGCCGGGTCCCGGACGTCCTCGACGTCTGGTTCGACTCCGGGTCGATGCCCTACGCGCAGGTGCACTACCCGTTCGAGAACGCGGACTGGTTCGAACACCACCACCCCGGCGACTTCATCGTGGAGTACATCGGCCAGACCCGTGGCTGGTTCTACACCCAGCACGTGTTGGCGACCGCGCTCTTCGACCGGCCGGCGTTCCGCAACTGCGTGTCGCACGGGATCGTGCTCGGCTCCGACGGGCAGAAGATGTCCAAGTCGCTGCGCAACTACCCGGACGTCAACGAGGTCTTCGACCGCGACGGTTCCGACGCCATGCGCTGGTTCCTGATGGCGAGCCCCATCCTGCGCGGCGGCAACCTGATCGTGACCGAACGGGGAATCCGGGAGTCGCTGCGCAAGGCGGTGCTGCCGCTGTGGAACTCCTGGTACTTCCTGTCCTTGTACGCCAACGCGGAGTCGTTGACCGGGGTGTCCTACGCGGACGGGGAGGAACTGGCCGCCGCCGGGCGCGGCGTCTCCCGGCACGTCCTCGACCGCTACGTCCTCGCCAAGACCCACGACCTGGTGCGGCGGGTCACCGAGCGGTTGGACCACTACGACATCGCCTCGGCGTGCGCGGAGGTCCAGGACTTCCTGGAGGTGCTCACCAACTGGTACGTGCGTCGGTCCCGCGACCGGTTCTGGGCCGGGTCCCAGGAGGCGGTGGACACCCTGCACACGGTGCTGGAGGTGACCTGCCGGGTCGTCGCCCCGCTGCTGCCGATGACCTCGGAGGCGGTGTGGCGCGGCCTCACCGGCGGCCGATCGGTGCACCTGACGGACTGGCCGGACGCGGACTCCCTGCCCTCGGATCCCGACCTGGTCGCGGCCATGGACCAGGTCCGGCAGGTGTGCTCCTCGGCCCTGGCCGTGCGGAAGGCGGCGCGGCGCCGGGTTCGTCTCCCGCTCGCCAGGCTGACCGCCGTGGTCGCCGACCCGGGGGCCTTGGCGCCCTTCGCCGACCTCATCAAGGACGAGGTCAACGTGAAGGAGGTCGAGCTCACCGACGACGGCAGCTCGTACGGTTCCTTCGAGCTCGCGGTCAACGCCAGGGTGGCCGGCCCCCGACTGGGCCGGGACGTGCAGAAGGTCATCCGCGCGGCCAAGGCGGGGGAGTGGCACGAGGCCGAGGACGGCACGGTGGTCGTCGCCGGTGTGGAGCTGCTGCCGGGCGAGTACGAGCAGCGGCTGGCGAAGAACGTGGACGACGTCGAGTCCCTGCCGGGTAACGCGGGGCTGGTCGCCCTGGACACCGAGGTGACACCGGAACTGGCGGCCGAGGGCGTCGCCCGCGACCTGGTCCGCGTCGTGCAGCAGGCCCGCCGCGACGCGGGTCTCGACGTCTCGGACCGGATCGGGTTGGCGGTCGAGGTGCCGGCGGACCTGGTGGCGGCGGTGACCGCCCACGAGGAGTTCGTGCGGGGCGAGACCCTGGCGGTGTCGCTGTCCACCGCCATCGAGGAGGGTGCGCCCGCGCTCACCGGCACGGTGGGCGAGGGGACCTCCGTGCGGGTCTCCGTGACCAGGGTGTGAGCCCTCGGGCGCCGCGGCCGGTGGGAACGTGTCCCGCCCGGCGGCGCCCGGCGGGACCACCGACGAGGTCCCGGCCGCCGGGCCGGTGACCGACCGGCGCGGCAGTCGGGGCCGTCGTCCCGTCCCGCTCCCGCCGGGACTGGGCGAACCGGTCGTCCGCCGCGCCATGGGCGCCCCCGCTCGGGCGTGGCGAGCGGTGCGGGTGGGCCGTGGTGGTCGTGCGGGGGGACGGACGGGCCGTCCCGCCCTCCCATGCCGGGAAGGGGAGCCGGTGGGGCGCGGTCCCCGGTGCGGGGCCGTCAGCCGAGGCCCGTCGACGAGGGGTCGCAGGCCCCGGCGGCCGCCTGCCCGGTGTGGTGGCCGCTCCCGTGAGCCGGGACGCGTCTGTCCCAGGGGCGGTCCCCGCCCCTGTTCCCGCACCGCCACCTCGGTGGCACCGGGCCGTCGCGTACCCACTGGTCGACGCGATCCATCAGGTCAGTTCTGGTTGAAACCAGCCCTCCGTCCCGTAGGTGCACGCACCGCGACCGCGCCGGTGATCCACCGACGCCATCCAGCCGTCGGTGTCGCCGTCCGCGCGGATCACCTCAGCTTCCGGTCAGGTCCGCCCCTCGGCCAGGGCCGGCGGGCTCGCGGTCGCCGGAGTCGGGTTCCTGCTGCTGCCCGTGGCGCCCAATCCCCTCTCCTACCCGAACCTGGCGATCGGGCTGGCCCTGTTGGGCGCTGGCGCGGGATCACTGGCCATCGCCTCGGCCATCATCATGTCCGGAACACCCCCGGAGAAGGCCGGCAACGCCGCCGCCATCGAGGAGACCGCCTACGACCTCGGCACCGTGCTCGGCGTCGCCGTGCTCGGCAGTCTGGCCTCAGTGTTCTACCGCGCCCAACTGGAAGTCGGGCTGGGGGAGGCCGATGTCGGGGGTGTTGACGCCGGTCCGGCCGGGGAGCCCCTCGCCGCGGTCCTGGAGCTGTCCTCGGAGTCCGGGGTGCCCGAGGTGGGTGCGGCTGGCGAGGGCGGCGTTCGGCGAGTCGCTGGCGACGGTGACCCTCCTGGCGGTGCCAGTCGTGGCCTGCCTCCTGGTGCCCCGGTCCCTGGACCTGACGAGACAGCGGCACTGATTGGGCGGCTCGCCCGCCGCGGGCCCACCAGCACCCCGACCGCGCTCGGCTCGCGTGTCGGGGCAGGGTGGTCGGTGCGGGCGGCCGGTCGGGACGCCCGGCGGAGGAGGTGGACGGTCGTGTTCCGTTTCGCGGTGCGTGTCAAACCCGGCGCGCGACGAAACGTCGTCGGGGGCAGGTGGGACGGGGTCCTGGGGCCGGCGTTGGTGGTGGCGGTGGCCGCCCCGGCGGTCGAGGGCAAGGCCAATGAGGCGCTCCGCCGCGCGGTGGCGGACGCGTTCGGTGTCCGCCGCCAAGCCGTGCGAGTGGACGCCGGGGAACGCGGTCGGGACAAGTGGCTGGTCGTCGACCTCGACGAGACCGCGGCCGAGGACCGCCTGCGCACCCTGCTGGAGGGCTGATGCCGGCGGCGACCGAGGAGGGGCGGACGACGGTGCCCGGGCGGGTCCAGCGCGGGGGTGGCTGTTCCGGTGGGTGCGGTCGGGCCGGCTCCCAGTGGCTGGGAGGCCCGCTGGACAGGTCGGGCGGCGGCGGTTAGGTTCTGCCGCAGGTCATGAGCGCCAGCGCCAAGCCCCGGCTCGCTGGCCGGCAACCCTCCTCCGCGGTGGGGTGCTCCGGGTGAGGACCAGGCCCGAGCCGTGTGGTGTCGGGCAAGCGCGGGGCCTACCACCGGGTCCCCCCTGGATCCGAGGAGGTCGTGCCATGTCGTCCGCACCCACCACCGCCCGCCCGTCCCGCCTCGCGCCCCCCGCGTCGGCCCTGCCGCCGGTGGTCGGTGCGGACCTGCGGGTCCCGCTGGTGACCGGCGGGGATGTCCCGTACGCGAACCTCGACCACGCGGCGAGCGCCCCCTGCCTTGAGGCGGTGCGGGACGCCGTCGACGCGGTCCTGCCCTGGTACGCGAGCGTCCACCGGGGAGCCGGGTTGCTGTCGCAGGCGTCGACGAGGATCTACGAGAACGCGCGGGCGACGGTGCGCCGGTTCGTCGACGCCCCGCCCGACCACGACGTGGTGTTCACCCGCAACACCACCGACGCGATGAACCTGGTCGCCGCCGTGTTGCCGGTGGGGACCGTGGTGGTCACCTTCGACACCGACCACCACGCGGCGCTGCTGCCCTGGGCCGGCCGCCGGGTGCGCCGCGTCCGCGCGCCGCGTACCCGGGGTGAGGCGGTGGCGGCGCTGGAGGCGGAGCTGTCCGGGCTGGTCGCCGACGGTGACCGGGTCGCCGTGGTGCTCACCGCCGCGTCGAACGTCACAGGTGAACTGTGGCCGGTGGCCGAGTTGGCCGAGGTCAGCCGTCGGCACGGAGCCCTGTCCGTCCTCGACGCCGCGCAGTGGGCGCCCCACCGGCCCGTGTCGGTGTCCGAGCTCGGGGTGGACTTCCTCGCCTTCTCCGGGCACAAGGCCTACGCGCCCTTCGGCTGCGGGGCGCTGACGGGGCCCGCGCGCCTGCTGCGGTCGGCGCCGCCGTACCTGCGGGGTGGAGGAGCGTCGGCCCTGGTGGAGTCCGTGGGAGCTGATCTGCGGGTGACCTGGGCGGCCGGTGTGGAGCGCCAGGAGGCCGGGACGCCGAACGTGGTGGGAGCGCACGCGCTCGCGGTGGCCTGCGAGACGCTGTCGGGGCACTGGCGGGGGGTGGCCGAGCACGAGGACCGGCTGGCGGGAGCACTGCGGGAGGGCGTCGCGGCCGTGCCGGGGGTGCGTCCGCTGCGGCTGTTCGACGATGCCACCCCCTCGGTGGGCGTCGTCAGCTTCGGCGTCGACGGGATCGACCCGGGGTTGCTGGCCGCCGCGCTGTCGGCGGAGTACGGGATCGGGGTGCGGGACGGGGCGTTCTGCGCGCACGTCGCGACCGAGCGCCTGCTGGCCCGGGCGGGGGTCGGTGGGGGACGCGCGGTGCGGGTCAGCGTGGGCCTGGGAGCCACCGAGGAGCACGTCGACCGCCTGCTCGCCGCGCTCCGGGCGGTGGTGGCCTCGGGGCCGGCCTGGTCCTATGCCCAGCGGGACGGGCGCTGGGTGCCCGTCCCGGACCCCCGGCGGTTGCCGGTCGGGCTCCTGGGGGACGGGCCCGCCTGAGCGCGGGTGGCCCCACCGAGCGGCCCGGGGCTGCCCGACCAGCGCCCGCTGGCCGGTGTCGACGCCTGTGACCAGCGTCGATGCCGGTAGGTCACAATGACTGGGTGACCGAGACCGGCCCTGCGGGGTCCAACGCCGACGACGATCCCGCCAACGCCGACGCGGGAGCCGTCGGCGGACCCAGCGGGCCCGCCGTGCCCCCTGGTGGGGGGTCGCCGAGACGACGGGTGGGCCTGCTCGCGGTGGTGGCCGGGGTGGCGTTCGCCCTCGACCTCGTCACCAAGGTCGTGGCCGTCGCCCAGCTGGAGGGGCGGGAGCCGGTGCGGCTGCTCGGTGGCGGTGTGTACCTGGTGCTGCTGCGCAACCCCGGCGCCGCCTTCTCGATGGCGACGGGCATGACGTGGCTGCTGACCCTGGTCGCCGTCGGCGTGGTCGTGGGTATCATCTGGATCGCGCCCCGGTTGCGCTCGGTGGGTTGGGCCCTGGGGTTGGGCCTCATGCTGGGCGGTGCGCTGGGCAACCTCGCGGACCGGATCTTCCGTTCCCCGGCGCCCCTGCACGGCCACGTCGTGGACTTCGTCTCGTTGTTCGCTCCTGACGGCAGCGTGTGGCCGGTGTTCAACGTCGCCGACTCCGCGCTGGTGGGCGGGGTGGCGCTGCTGGTGGTGCTGGCCGTGCTCGGCCGGGACTACGACGGGAGCACCGTCCGGGGGCGCGCCGACCAGGAGAAGACGACCACCGCCGAGGGAGACGACCAGCGATGAGCGACACCCGCACCTTTCCGGTGCCCGACGGACTCGACGGGATGCGGGTCGACGCCGGCCTGGCGAAGCTGCTCGGTCTGTCACGGACGGCCGTGGTCTCGATCGCCGAGTCCGGTGGCGTGGTGATCGACGGTGCTCCCGCGGGCAAGTCGGACCGGCTGGTGGCCGGTTCGTGGATGGAGGTCCAGCTCCCCCAGCCGGAGCGGCCGGTCGTGGCCGCACCCGAGCCGGTGCCGGGCTTGCGGATCCTCCACGAGGACGAGGACGTGGCTGTCGTCGACAAGCCGGTCGGGGTCGCCGTCCACCCGAGCCCGGGCTGGACCGGGCCGACGGTCCTGGCGGGGCTGGCGGCGATGGGGTTGCGGATCGCGACGTCCGGTGCCGCCGAGAGGCAGGGGGTGGTGCACCGGCTCGACGTGGGCACCACCGGGGTGATGGTGGTCGCCAAGAGCGAGACCGCGTACTCGACCCTGAAGCGGGCGTTCAAGGAGCGGACGGTCTCCAAGATCTACCACGCGGTGGTCCAGGGTCACCCTGATCCGACCAACGGCACCATCGACGCCCCAATCGACCGGCATCCCCGGCACGACTACAAGTTCGCGGTGGTGGCGGGGGGCAAGCCCAGCGTCACCCACTACGAGGTGGTGGAGGCCTTCCGGGCCGCCTCGTTGGCCGAGGTGCGGCTGGAGACCGGGCGGACGCACCAGATCCGGGTGCACTTCGCCGCGCTGCGGCACCCCTGCGCCGGTGACCTCACCTACGGTGCCGACCCCACCCTCGCCCAGCGGCTGGGGCTGACGCGGCAGTGGCTGCACGCCAGGCGGCTCGGGTTCGACCACCCGGGCACGGGGGAGTGGGTGGAGTTCACCAGCGAGTACCCGGACGACCTCGCCGAGGCGTTGCGGCGGCTGCGTTCGGAGAGTTGACCGCCGGGCGGTGGTCCCCTGGCGCGGGCTGTCCCGGCCCGGGCCCAGCCGGTCGGGCGTGTGCCGACGCAACGGGTCGGCCACGACCTCGGGACGAAGTGACCGGAATGGGTGGATCATGCGCCGTCACCGTCTAGCGTGGTGGGGACGGCTGTGAGCCCGAACGGGACCGACTGGGGAGACGTCGTGCGGCAAGGACGAGACGAGCAGTACATCGAGGCGGGACGCGGAAGGCTGGCGGGGCCGGAGGAACCGCCCACCCCGCCGATGGGGTTCGCGCTGCCACCGGTGGCCGTGGGGGCCTCGGCCGGCGGCGCGTCGATGGCCGGGGGCGGTCGGCGGGACCCCTTCGACCCGCCGACCGAGCCGACCCCGCGACCGCTGGTGGACCAGACGGCGGCTGGCCAGGCGGCGCCGGCGGTGATCGGGGCCGAGGCGCCCGAGTCGGTCGAGGGCGAGACCCGGGACTGGCCGACGTTCAGCCGGAGCCGTGACGACGACCGGGAGGAGCCCGACGGCAGGGCTGGCTGGGTCGGCCGCATGTTCGGCCGCCGCGACGCCTGACCGGGCGGAGCTTCGCCGGCGTCACCCTCCGGGGCCGGCGCCGCGCGGGCGGCCCGCTCAGTCCTCGTCGACGGTCCAGGTCAGGGTGCGGTGGTCGGGGTCGGGTCCGGGGCTCCAGCGGACGGAGGTGACCCGGGTGGTGTCGGGCAGCACGTACACCGAGTGGCCGCCGGCGGTCTCCCCGGGTCCCACTCCGATGCGGTAGGCGGGCCGGGAGGACAGGGACACGGGGGCCTTCGACACCGGTTGGTCGTCCTCGGTCACCAGGACGAGGTACAGGTCGGGCAGGGCCGCGAACGGCAGGGGGCCCTGGTTGGTGATCTCGGTGTGGACGACGACGGCGCGTTCGCCCTCCTGGAGGGTGTACCCGGCTGCCTCGAACAGGAAGTTCGCCGGGTCGACGACCTCCAGGAGCTGGATGCGGACGCGTTCGCCCTCGACGCCGTGCGTCTCCAGGGCCGTCCCGACCTGACCGGCCCGGGGTGGGGTGGGGGTGGCAGCCGGAGGGCCGTCCCCTCTCGCCCACGACGCCGACTGCGGTGGACCCCACACGCTGGCGGGATCCGAGGGCGCCCCCTCCTGCGCGGCCGGAGCCGGGTGCGGGGGCGCGGCCGGGCCTGGCGGCGGTGCGGGGAACGGGCCGCTGGGTGGCGCCTGCCCCGGCGGTGGGAAGCCGGGTGCCGGGTGCGGGTAGGGACCGCTGGCCGCGCCGGGGTGGTGCGCCGGGGGGTAGGCCCCGCTGGCGCTGCCCGGCGGGGGGTAGGGGCCGCTACCGCTGCCCGGGGGAGGGTAGGAGCCGCTGGGCGTGCCGTGCACCGGGTAGCCGGGCGGGGCTGGCGCCGGGTAGCCCGGTGGCGGGCCGGGCGGGTAGGACTGGTACTGGTGCTGCGCCCAGGCTCCGGCCGCCATCAACACGTTGCGGATGGCCTGTTGGTCGCACTCCACCCCGACCACCAGGGGGAGGCCGGCGGCGGACAGGGCCGCCAGGCGGGCGGCCACCTCCCGCACGTCCATGCCCAACCGGTGCGCCATGTCGGTGACGGACGCGCGACCGGCCTCGGCGATCAACGCGAGTAACCGGGTGTCGACGGGATCAGGACCAACCACGTCAGGCACGCTACCTAATCATGGGGGCCGCCCACCGGGCGGAGCCGACAACGGTGGCTCGTTCCCGTAGCGGGACGGCGCGGGAACGGGGGTGCGGCGGCATCATTCCCACCAGAAGGTCCAGGAGTGGTGCCCCACGATCTGCCGGGCGTAGTCGCCCAGGTTGCCGACCCCCTGGTCGATGCTGTCGGGGCAGAACGACCAGTGCTCGGCCGCCACGGCCAGGGCGTGCTCCGGGGTCTTGGGCGGCGCCGCCACGCTGAGGTCCAGGGTGTCGAACCCGAGCCGGACGACGCGCACCCCGAACCGGTCCTCCCAGCTGCGCAGGATCGCCGACAGGGGGGCGGTGCGCTCCGAGTAGTTCACCGGCCCCATCCAGCCGATCTGGGCGAGCGCGTCCGCGCCGCGCGACGCCGCGACGAGCCCCAGCCGAGCCACCCCGTCGGTCAGTTCACCGGCCAGCCAGTCGGCGACCTCCTCCGGGGGGCGGTCGGGCACGGCCCTGGGGGCGAGGCCGGGGAAGTCGGGGCCGAAGGGCAGCAGCTGTTCGCTGACGTCGTGTCCGCCGCCGGACGGGGCGGCCGATTCGGCCCACCACTCCGCCATCAGGGCCCGCGCGTCGTGCCGGTCGACGCGGGACACCGGTTCGGGAGCGAGCTCCCCGGTCTCCCACGGCTCACCGCCCTGGAGGTCACTGGGGCGCAGCAGCAGCGGCCACAGCCCGGTCTCGGGGTGGAGGGCGCGGTACCGGGCCCACGTCCCAGCCCCGGCGGGGTCCCGGCTGAGCCACAGCGCGGGCCGCACGGTGGACAGCCGGTAGCGGGCGAAGCTCTCGTCGGCCCAGATGAGCTCGCCCGGCGGCAGGTCCGGTGGGAGGGGCCGCCCGTCCCCGCCCTCGGGGAACAGGGCCGCCAACTCGTCCGGCAGTGATCTCGTGTCCGCCTGATCCACCACGTCGGGTTCTCCCGGATGTCGTCCAGTGCTCGGGTCGCCCCTTGCGTTGGGCCTGCCGATATTCTCACGCCAAACCGACGACGAGCGTGATCATCAGATCGTGGGGGCCGCGGCCGCGCGCGACCACGCAGGGTGCGGGACGTGGCGGCTGTCGGACGAGGAAGATCACCCGCGAGGGGGCCAGTCGGGCAGGCCGGTGAACCTCGGCGAGGCGGTCCGGGCGGGCGTGCGACGGGGCCCGCCCCCGACGCGCGGGAACGGGCCCCTCGGTGGTGTGGCCTCAGGCGCTGATCGTGACGCCCGGGATCGCCTTCAGCTCTCCGAAGAAGGCCGGCGAGGTGGAGATCGGGTAGTCGTCCACGGCCAGCATGGCCGTCTTGTGCTGGTAGTGCAGCTTCAGCCGCACCGGGGTCTCCCCCGGGTGGGCGCGCAGCGCCTGCTTGAGGTCGCTGACCACCTCCTCGGTGATCAGTTCGGACTTGACCAGCAGCGTCAACGGTGGTTCGACGCCGGGGTTGTTCTCCGCCTCGCTGATGTCCAGCGGGATCACCCCGGAACCGAAGATGCTCATCTTGTCCTCGCGCCAGTTGACCCGGCCCTTGACCGCCACGGCGGTGTCCTCCACGAGGTCCTGGCCGAGCACCGCGTAGGACTTGGGGAAGAACAGCACCTCGATGGAGGCGTCCAGGTCCTCCACGGTCGTGATCGCCCAGGGCTCGCCGTTCTTGTTGACCCGCCGCTCGACCGAGGAGATCATGCCGGCGATGATGACCTCCCCCTCCTTCGGTGGGTCGTTGAGCAGGGCGGCGATGTCCCGGGGGGCCTGCTTGCGCAGGATGCGCTCCGCCCCGTCCAGGGGGTGCGCCGACACGTAGAGCCCCAGCATCTCCCGTTCGTAGGCCAGCTTCTGCTTGCGGGGCCACTCCTCGGGGGTGTAGGTGAGGTGCGCCAGCGGGGAGGCGTCCTCGCTGGCCGGCGTGTCGTCGCCACCGCCGAACAGGTCGAACTGGCCCATCGCCTCCTGCCGCTTGAGGCCGATCACGGCGTCGACGGCAGCCTCGTGGTGTTCGATCAGCGAGCGGCGCGAGTGGCCGAGCGAGTCGAACCCACCGGCCTTGATCAGCGACTCGATCACCCGCTTGTTGCAGCTGACGATCTCCGACTTGGTGAGGAAGTCGTTGAAGGAGGTGTAGGCGCCCTTCTTCTTCCGCGTGTCGATGATCGACTGCACGACGTTGCCGCCGACGTTGCGGATGCCGCCGAGGCCGTAGCGGATGTCGGTCCCCACGGCGGCGAAGCGCAGCGCCGACTCGTTGACGTCGGGAGCCAGCACCTGGATGCCGAGGCGGCGGCACTCGGAGAGGTAGACCGCGGACTTGTCCTTGTTGTCGGCGACCGAGGTGAGCAGGGCGGCCATGTACTCGGCCTGGTAGTTGGCCTTGAGATAGGCGGTCCAGTAGGAGACCAGGGCGTAGCCGGCGGCGTGGGACTTGTTGAACGCGTAACCGGCGAACGGCAGGATCGTGTCCCAGAGCGTCTTGATGGCCTCGTCGGAGAAACCCTTCTCCCGCATCCCGGCCTGGAAGCCCTCGAACTCCTTCTCGAGCACCTCCAGCTTCTTCTTGCCCATCGCCTTGCGGAGCACGTCCGCGCGTCCCATCGAGTACCCGGCGACCTTCTGCGCGATGCGCATGATCTGCTCCTGGTACACGATCAGGCCGTAGGTCTCGGAGAGGATCTCCTCCAACGGTTCAGCCAGCTCGGGATGGATCGGGGTGATCTCCTGGCGGCCGTTCTTGCGGTCGGCGTAGTTGTTGTGGCTGTTCATCGCCATCGGGCCCGGGCGGTAGAGGGCGTTGACGGCGATGATGTCGCTGAACTCGGTGGGCTGCATCCTGCGCAGCAGGTCCCGCATGGCGCCGCCCTCGAGCTGGAACACGCCGAGCGCGTCCCCGCGCCCCAGCAGCTCGAAGGTCCTCGTGTCCGTCAGGCCCAGCACGTCGAGGTCGATCTCGTCGCCCCGGTTCGCCCTGATGTTGTCGATGGCGTCGTTGATGATGGTGAGGTTCCGCAGCCCGAGGAAGTCCATCTTCAACAGGCCGATGGCCTCGCAGGACGGGTAGTCCCAGCCGGTGATGATCGACCCGTCGTCCCGCTGCCACAGCGGGATGGCGTCCATCAGCGGTTCGGAGGACATGATCACCGCGCAGGCGTGCACGCCCGCGTTGCGGATCAGGCCCTCCAGACCACGGGCGGTCTCGAAGATCTTGGAGACCTCCGCGTCCGTCTCGATCAGGGTGCGCACCTCGGCGGCCTCGGGGTACCGCTCGTGCTCCGGGTTGACGATGCCGGCCAGCGGGATGTCCTTGGCGGCCACCGGCGGGGGCAGGGCCTTGGAGATCCGGTCCGCGATCGCGTAACCGGGCTGACCGAAGTGCACCCGGGCGGAGTCCTTGATCGCCGCCTTGGTCTTGATCGTGCCGAAGGTGATGACCTGCGCGACGCGGTCGGCGCCGTACTTCTCCGTGGCGTAGCGGACCATCTCACCCCGGCGGCGGTCGTCGAAGTCGATGTCGATGTCGGGCATCGACGCGCGCTCGGGGTTGAGGAACCGTTCGAAGAGCAGTCCCTGGGGGATCGGGTCCAGGTTGGTGATCCCCAGGGCGTACGCCACCAGGGAACCCGCCGCGGAACCACGACCGGGGCCGACGCGGATGCCGATCTCCTTGGCGTGCTGGACGAGGTCACCCACGACGAGGAAGTAGGCGGGGAAGCCCTTCTGCGCGATGACGCTCAGCTCGAACTCGGCCCGCTCGTGGTAGCCGTCGGGCACGCCCTCCGGGAAGCGCCAGTCCAGCCCCTTCATCACCTCCCGGTGCAGCCAGGACTCCTGCGTCTCGCCCTCGGGCACGTCGAAGACGGGCATCCGGTCGCGGTGCTCGTAGACCTCGGCGTAGGACTCGACCCGCTCGGCGATCAGCAGTGTCGACTCGGACGCGCCGGGGACCTCCTTGTCCCAGAACGCCCGCATCTCCTCGGCCGACTTCAGGAAGTAGCCGTCGCCGTCGAACTTGAAGCGGTTCGGGTCGGAGAGAGTCTTGCCGGACTGCACGCACAGCAGGGCGGAGTGCGACTCCGCCTGGTCCTTGGTGACGTAGTGCGAGTCGTTGGTGGCCAACGGCCGCAGTTCGAGCCGTTTGGCGATGTCGAGCAGCCCCTCCCGCACCGAGCGTTCGATGGCTAGCCCGTGGTCCATCAGCTCGACGAAGAAGTTGTCGGCGCCGAAGATGTCCTTGTAGTCGCTGGCGGCCTGGATGGCCTCGTCGTACTGGCCCAGTCGCAGCCGGGTCTGGACCTCGCCGGAGGGGCAGCCGGTGGTGGCGATGATGCCCTGGCTGTTTTCCGCGATCAGGTCGCGGTCCATCCGGGGCTTGCGGTAGTAGCCCTCGATGGAGGCCAGCGAGGACAGCTTGAAGAGGTTCCGCAGGCCGGTGGCGTCGCCGGCCAGCATCGTCATGTGGGTGTACGCACCCCCACCGGAGACGTCACCGCCCTCACCGAACTGGTCCGTGGAGCGCTGGTGGGACTGGCCCCAGAACACCGGCTTCTTGTGGAACCGGCTGCCGGGAGCGAGGTAGGCCTCGATCCCGATGATCGGCTTGATGCCCGCCTTCTTCGACTGTTGGTAGAACTCGTCGGCCCCGTACATGTTCCCGTGGTCGGTCATGCCGACCGCCGGCATCCCGAGTCTCTTGGCCTCGGCGAACAGCGGCGCCATCTTGGCCGCTCCGTCCAGCATCGAGTACTCGGTGTGGACATGCAGGTGGACGAAGGAGTCACCGGGCACGGGCAGGGACCTCCGGGGCGTGTCGACGGCGCGCGGGGGCGGCGGTGCGGGCCGCGCGGGAGAAGCGCCCAGCCTATGTCCTGGCCGTGCCGCGACGAGAGCACCCCACCCGGGGTGTCGCCCTCGGTTCGGGGTGTCCCACCGCACGGTGGGACGGCGTGGGGCGAGGCCACGACGCCCCTCGGGTGTGGCGGGGTGGCGTGGCTGGCGAGTCCCACCCGCCCCCCGAGGTTGATCGGGGGTGGCGACGGGTGGTAGTTGGTTGAACCGGCAACGTGACGTCCCGTCAGGCCCGGCGGGCACCGCATGATCGTCGAGGAGGGGTCGGAGCATGACCGGCGTGTCGGCCTGGGCCGGCCCATCGACCCGGTGCGGCCGGGGCGGTGACGACCGCGCGCCGGTGCTCGCCGTGACCGGCTCGGGTGGTGATCGAGGTGGCGGGGAGGCGTGGGACCAGCCGTCGGTTCCGGGGTCGCGGCGACCGGCCGCGTGCCTCGCCGGGAGAGCGCGCCAGCCCGGGCGAGGCCGGCGGGGAGGGCGGCTCGCGGGCGGACGCCCCCGCTGGTCCGGGCGCCCCATGCCCCCGCGCCCGAGCGGACCGCCGCACCCGCCAGGGGGAGTAGCGGCCGTGCCGCCCGCGGACCCCGCGCTGGGCCGAGCGGAGTAGTTCCGGCGGCTTCCCGTGATTGGCCGTTTACTCCGAGCCATCGAGACGGTTCACTCGTCACGCGCAAGATCATCTGAACGAGGAAGGATCTCCATGACCCAGTCGCTGACCGCCCCACGGCCGCTCGGGGACGACTTCTTCCAGGATCCCCACCGCGTCTACGAGGCGTTACGGACCACCGGACCCGCGCACGCGGTCCGACTACCCTCCGGTCTTCGGGCGTGGGTCGTCACCCGGTACGACGAGGCGAAGGAAGCGCTGACCACGCCGTCGCTGAGCAAGGACTACCGGGGCTTCTCCAGCCTCTTCCGGCACCTCGACCTGCCCGACGGCCAGACACCGGCCGAGCTGGCCGGCAGCTTCGCCGCCCAGATGGTCAACATGGACCCGCCGGAGCACACCCGGCTGCGGCGCCTGGTGCGGCAGGTCTTCAGCCCCCGCATGGTCGTCAACCTCCGCCCCCGCGTCGAGGCCATCACCACCGAGCTGCTCGACGAGATGGAGTCGAGGACGGAGGTCGACCTCCTCGACGCCTTCGCCTTCCCGCTGCCCATCAGGGTGATCTGCGAGTTGTTGGGCATCCCGCACGCCGACGCGGACGAGTTCCGGCGGTGGAGCGCCGACGTGGTCGCCAACTACGGACCGGCGGACGGCACCCAGTCCTCGATCAACGACATGCTCGCCTACCTCCAGCACCTCATCGCCGAGAAGCGCGCGCACCCGGGCAACGACCTGCTGACCGACCTGATCGAGGCCAGGGACGGTGAGGACCGGCTCAGCGAGGAGGAGCTGGTCGCGATGGCGTTCCTCCTGGTGGTGGCCGGTCACGAGACCACGGTGAACCTCATCGGCAACGGGATGCTGCACCTGATGCGCCACCCCGAGCAGCTGCGGGCGCTGCGGTCCGACCTGACCATGCTGCCGGCCGCCATCGAGGAGATCCTGCGCTTCGAGGGCCCGGTGCACCTGGCCAGCATCCGGTACGCCACCGAGGAGTTCCGCCTGGGCGACGCCCGGATCGGCGTCGGGGAGATCGTGCTGGTCTCGCTGCTCGCGGGCAGTCGGGACGACCAGTGCTACTCCCGCCCGGACGAGTTCGACATCACCCGCAACGCCAGCGGGCACCTGGCGTTCGGCCACGGCGTGCACTACTGCGTCGGAGCCGCGATGGCCAGGATGGAGGGCGAGGTGGCCTTCGGTGGGCTGCTGCGCCGGTTCCCGAACATGAGCCTGGGCACGCCCCAGTCGGAGATCCGGTGGCGCCAGTCGACCCTGGTCAGGGCGCTGGAGGAACTGCCGGTCCGCCTGCGCTGAGGCCACCCGCTCCACCCAGGTGGTCCCCGGTCCTCCGCCAGGGCGGGGGACCACCTCGGGCGGGGCGATCACCGCTCTACCCTGCTGGGGTGACGGTCGAACACCTGCTGGACCTGGACCGACGGCACGTCTGGCACCCGTACGGGCCCATGCCGGGAACGGTGGAGCCGCTGGTGGTGGACTCGGCGTCCGGCGTGCGGCTCCGCCTCGCCACCCCCGTCGCCGGGCGGGCAGAACTGGTCGACGGCATGTCCTCGTGGTGGTCGGCGATCCACGGCTACCAGGTGCCCGAGCTGGACGCCGCCGCGCGGGACCAGCTCGGGCGGATGAGCCACGTCATGTTCGGGGGGCTGACCCACGAGCCCGCGGTGCGGCTGTGCGCACGGCTGGCGGAGATCACCCCGGGGTCACTGCCCCACGTCTTCCTCAGCGACTCCGGATCGGTCGCCGTCGAGGTGGCCGCCAAGATGTGCCTCCAGCACTGGCGGTCCCGGGGACGACCGGAGAAGACCCGCCTGCTCACCTGGCGCGGCGGCTATCACGGCGACACCTTCCACCCGATGAGCGTCTGCGACCCGGTGGGGGGGATGCACGCGTTGTGGTCGGGGGTCCTGCCCGAGCAGGTGTTCGCCCCCGCACCGCCCCCGGGTGCCCACGCCGGAGTCGACCAGGACTACGTGCGGACCCTGGCGGACCTGGTGGAGCGGCACGCCGACGAGCTGGCGGCCGTGATCGTGGAGCCGGTGGTGCAGGGCGCGGGAGGGATGCGGTTCCACGACCCCCGCTACCTGCACGTCCTGCGTGAACTCACCCTCGCCCACGACGTGCTGCTCGTCTTCGACGAGATCGCCACCGGCTTCGGTCGCACCGGTGAGCTCTTCGCCGCCGACCACGCCGGAGTCGCGCCCGACGTCCTCTGCCTGGGCAAGGCCCTCACCGGCGGGTACGTGAGCCTGGCCGCGACGCTGTGCTCGGAGGAGGTCGCGGAGGGGATCTCCGCCGGTGCCGTGCCCGTCCTGGCGCACGGCCCCACGTTCATGGGCAACCCGTTGGCCTGCGCGGTCGCGGCGGCCTCCGTCGAGCTGCTGCTGGCGGGTGACTGGCGCGCCCGCGTCGCCCGGGTGGAGCGGGGCCTGCGGGCCGGCCTGGCCGCCGCTTCCGCGCTGCCCGGCGTGGTGGACGTCCGGGTGCTCGGGGCGATCGGGGTCCTCCAGCTCGACCGCCCGGTGGACCTCCCGGCGGCCAGGGAGACCGCCGCCCGGCACGGGGTGTGGCTGCGCCCCTTCCGGGACCTGGTGTACACGATGCCGCCCTACGTCAGCGAGGACGAGGACATCGCCGCGATCTGCGCGGCCATGACCGCGGTGGCCGAGGAGGCGTGAGGCGCGCCTGCCGCTAGGGTCGCCGCGTGCGACTGTTGGTGATCACCGGCACCGACACCGGTGTCGGCAAGACCGTGGTCACGGCCGGGGTGGCGGCGCTGGCGGCGGCGAGCGGTCGGCGTGTCGCCGTGCTCAAGGCCGCGCAGACCGGGGTGGCCGAGGACGAACCGGGGGATGTCGACGAGGTGGTCCGCCTCGCCGGTGCGGTCACCTGCCGGGAGACCGCGCGCTACCCCGATCCGCTGGCCCCCGCGACGGCGGCCCGCCGCCGGGGCCTGGCGCCGGTGTCCCCGAGCGATGTCGCCGACCTGGCCCGCTCCCTGTCCGCCGACCACGACCTGGTGCTCGTGGAGGGCGCCGGTGGGCTGCTGGTCCGCTTCGACGAGAGCGGGGGCCTCGCCGAGACGGCGGCCGAGCTGGCTGCTCCGGTGCTGGTCGTGACCAGGGCCGGTCTGGGCACGCTGAACCACGCGGCGCTCACCGTGGAGGCGCTGCGCGGGCGGGGCCTGCCTTGCGCGGGGCTCGTCGTGGGGGAGTGGCCGGCCCACCCGGACCTCGCGTGCCGGGAAAACCTCCGGGACCTGCCGTTGGTCACCGGGGTACCGCTGCTCGGCGTGCTGCCCACCGGGTGCGCGGGGCGGTCCCCGGCGGACTTCCTGCTCGCCGCCCGCGACGGTCTCGCCGGCGCACTGGGCGGGCGGTTCACCCCGAAGGGGATCACCGGGCCGGCCGGAGTGGGCGTCGCACCGGGCACCGCCCCCACGACGCCGTCCGAAGTGGAGGAGCCAGCACAGACTCGCCGACCGATTTTGTAGGTCTTCGGCAGTGCGCGCCACGTACCGTCACTGACATCGTGACAACTCGTGAGCGATGTCGACGGTAGGTCCACCACCAGCGCCCAGCCGGTGGACGTCCTGGCCAGGGCCGAGGCCGAGGTGCTGGAGGCCGGCCGGGGGCTGGGCGAGGGCGCGCTGCGCGAGGTGCTGTCCCTGCCGGACTCCCGGTTGCCCGAACTCCTCGACCTGGCACACCGGGTGCGGCTGCGCTGGTGCGGTCCGGAGGTCGAGGTCGAGGGCATCGTCAGCCTGAAGACGGGCGGTTGTCCGGAGGACTGCCACTTCTGCTCCCAGTCCGGCCTGTTCCCCACCCCGGTCCGGGCGGCCTGGCTGGACATCCCGGGCCTGGTGCGCGCCGCCCGGCAGACCGCAGCCTCCGGTGCGACCGAGTTCTGCGTGGTGGCGGCGGTGCGCGGGCCGGACGAGCGCCTGCTCCGGCAGGTCAGGGCGGGCATCGAGGCCATCCGCGCCGACGAGGTGACCCGCGAGCTCAACATCGCCTGCTCCCTGGGCATGCTCACCGGGGAGCAGGTGGAGGAGTTGGCGGCGATGGGGGTGCACCGCTACAACCACAACCTGGAGACCGCCCGTTCCCACTTCTCCCGGGTCGTCACCACCCACACCTGGGAGGAACGCTGGTCCACCCTCCGGATGGTGCGGGACGCGGGCATGGAGGTGTGCTGCGGCGGGATCATCGGGATGGGGGAGACGACAGCGCAGCGAGCCGAGTTCGCCAGCCAGCTCGCCGAGCTCGACCCCCACGAGGTGCCGTTGAACTTCCTCATCCCCAACCCGGGCACCCCGTTCGAGCACTACCCGGTCGTCGAGGGGCCGGAGGCGCTGCGCACGGTGGCGGCGTTCCGGTTGGCCCTGCCGCGCACCATGCTGCGCTTCGCCGGGGGCCGGGAGCTGACCTTCGGTGACCTGGGGGCCAGGCAGGGCATGCTCGGCGGGATCAACGCGATCATCGTCGGCAACTACCTGACCAACCTCGGGCGACCGGCCGGCGAGGACCTGGACATGCTGGCCGAGCTGAACATGCCGATCAAGGCGCTCAACAGCACCCTGTGAGCCCTCGGGGTTTCGGACTCGACGCACCCGGGGGTGGGAGGAGGGGGACGTGGACGGCACGGGCTACTGCGGGTGGTGCGGCCGGCCGGACGGGGCCTGCCCGGACCGGGCGGTCTGTGTTCGTCGGCGCGGCACCGACCCTCCCCGGTACTGTCCTTCCTGCGCCCGGCGCATGGTGGTGCAGGTGACCCCGGCCGGGTGGAGTGCCCGGTGCGGCCGGCACGGCAGCCTGGGGGTTGAGGCCGACGCACCCACCCCGCCGGTCGGTTGAGGCGTCCTGGGACACTCACCGCCCGGGAGCGGCGTCGCCCACGGCGCCCGGCCCCGGGACCGACCAGGGTGAACCGCGCGGCGGCCGGAACCCACCGAGAGAGCGGAGGTGCGGGTGTCGCGGCAACCGCGCAGCACCGGAGATGTCGGACCAGCACACCTCCCGGCCGTCCCGCCACCAGGTGCCGGGCACGTCGTGGCGATGCCGGCGCGGCGCCCCCGCCCGCCGTTGGTGCGGCCCGACCTGCTGCCCGCGCTGAACCTGCTGTCCCTGGTCGCGCTCACCGGCCTTCCCCTGGGGTGGTTGTGGTCCGCCCTGGCGCCCCCGGTGCGGCTGCGGGTGCTCGCCGACGGGCGCCTGGCGAGCCTGCCCGCCGAGAGCTACCACCGGTTCGACGCCCTGGCGCTGTTCGTCCTCCTCGGCCTGGGAGCGGGCGTGGTCACCGGCTTCGCGGCCTGGTCGTGGCGCAGCCGGCGGGGACCGGTCGTCCTCGTCGCCGTCGTCCTCGGCTGCCTGGCCGCGGCCTGGTTGGCCAACCGGATCGGCACGTCGTTCGCCATGAGCCGGTTCCCCCTGGCGGACACGGTGTCGGCCGGGGCCACGCTGGTGCGCCCTCCGGAACTCACGACCGCCCTCGCCCTGGTCGCGCAACCGCTCGGAGCGGCACTGAGCTACGGCATGGCTGTCGCCTGGTCGGGGACCGACGACCTGGGTCGACGGCGGGGCTGACACCGGCGGCGGGCGCCCGGCTGGCCTTCGCCGGGGGCGGGACGGTGCCGTCCGACCCCCCGCGGCGGGCGCTCAGCAGGAGCGGACGTCCTCCCCGCTCGGGGGTCGGAGCACGGCGAACGGATCGGTGACCCGCAGCCCCGAGCCGGTGAACCGGAACAGCGCCGCCGGCCGTCCTCCGCTGGGGCCGGACGGGGCGGTGCCGCCGGTCGGTTCGAGCAGGCCGCGTCGGGACAGGACCCGTTGCAGGTTGGTGGCCGAGACCCGGTAACCCAGCGCGGCGGAGTAGACGCGGCGCAGGGCGGACATGGTGAACTGCGGCTGAGCCAGGGCGAACCCGAGGTTGGTGTAGGACAGCTTGGCGCGGAGCCGGTCGCGCGCGCGCAACACGATCGACCCGTGGTCGAAGGCGGTCTCGGGCAGCGCGGAGACCGGGAACCACTCGGTGTCGTCGGGGATCTCCGGGTCGACGTCGCAGGGGACCAGGCCGAGGAAGGCGGTGGCGACCACCCGTCGCCCCGGGACCCGTTCGGGGGCGCTGAACACCGAGAGCTGCTCGACGTGTGTGAGCTGTCGCACGTCGACCTTCTCGGCGAGCTGACGCCGGATGGAGGACTCCACGTCCTCGGTGGCGCCCAACTGCCCGCCGGGCAGCGCCCATCTGCCGGCTTGCGGCGGCCTGCCGCGCCGCCAGAGCAGTACCCGCAGGGACTTCTCGCGGTCGCGGCCCCGGACTCCGAGCACCGCCGCCAACACCTCGTGACCGGTCTGACTCACCTGGTTGATAGTATCCACCCAGTTTTCGATCGGAGGGCGAAAACCGGCGGGTGGTGACCCACCTCCGGTTCCCTCGAGGAGGACAAGATGGTTGCGACCACCACGACCGACCTGGACCTGACCCCCTACGGCGGCGTGACCCCCGACGCCGCGTGGCGGGAGGAGGTGCTGCGCCTCGCCGAGGAGCGCGACGCGGTGCTGCTGGCGCACAACTACCAGCTCCCGGAGATCCAGGACGTCGCGCACCACACGGGAGACTCGCTGGCGCTGAGCAGGATCGCCGCCAGCAGCACGGCGTCCACCATCGTCTTCTGCGGTGTGCACTTCATGGCCGAGACGGCGAAGATCCTCAGCCCGGAGAAGACCGTGCTGATCCCCGACGAGCGGGCCGGGTGCTCACTCGCCGACTCCATCACCGCCGAGCAGTTGCGGGAGTGGAAGGCCCAGCACCCCGGGGCGGTGGTCGTCTCCTACGTCAACACCACCGCGGCGGTGAAGGCCGAGACCGACGTCTGCTGCACCTCCTCCAACGCGGTGGACGTGGTGCGTTCCATCCCCGAGGACCGCGAGGTGCTCTTCTGCCCGGACCAGTTCCTGGGCGCCCACGTCAAGCGGGTCACCGGCCGGGAGAACCTGCACATCTGGGCCGGCGAGTGCCACGTCCACGCCGGCATCAACGGCCCCGAGCTGGCGGAGAAGGCCGCGGCCAACCCGGACGCCGACCTCTTCATCCACCCCGAGTGCGGCTGCGCGACCTCCGCGCTCTACCTGGCCGGTGAGGGAGCCGTCCCCGCCGACCAGGTCAAGATCCTCTCCACCGGCGACATGCTCACCGCGGCCCGGTCCACCAACGCCAGCTCCGTGCTGGTGGCCACCGAGGTCGGCATGCTGCACCAGCTCCGCCGGGCCGCTCCGGAGATCGACTTCCGCGCGGTGAACGACAGGGCGTCCTGCCGCTACATGAAGATGATCACGCCAGCCGCGTTGCTCCGCTGCCTGCGCGAGGGCCTCGACGAGGTCACCGTGGACCAGGAGACCGCGGAACGCGGCCGGGACGCGGTCCGGAGGATGATCGCCATCGGGCAGCCCGGCGGCGGGGAATGAACACCGGCGACCAGGGAACGCCGCGCTGGGAGGCCAGCGCGGACCTCGTGGTCGTCGGATCCGGCGTGGCCGGACTGACCTCGGCGCTGCGCGCCACCAGCCTCGGGCTCCGAGTGCTGGTCATCAGCAAGGGCGAACCGTCCGAGGGCGGCACCGCCTGGGCCCAGGGCGGCGTGGCGGTCGTCCTCCCCGACGGCCCCGACGACGACACCCCCGAACGGCACATCGCCGACACCCTCACCGCCGGGGTGGGGCTCTGCGATCCCGGCACCGTGGACGCGGTCGTCCGCGCCGGCCCCGCCGCCGTCACCGACCTGCGGGACCTGGGAGCTGTCTTCGACCGGGGCGCCGACGGGCGGCTCGACCGCACGCGGGAGGGGGGCCACACCGCGTTCCGGGTCGTCCACGCCGGCGGGGACGCCACCGGGGCCGAGGTCGAACGCGCCCTGCTGTCCGCCGCCCGCGGCGGTCCGGCCCTCCTCACCGGCCACACCGCGGTCGAGGTGCTGCGGGGCCGGTCGGGCGGTGTCGCCGGCCTGACGGTGCTCGACGCCGACGGCGTGCCCGGCGTGGTCCGCGCCCCCGCCGTCCTGCTGGCCACCGGGGGCCTCGGCCAGCTCTACCGCGCCACCACCAACCCGGCGGTGGCCACCGCCGACGGGATCGCGCTCGCCCTGCGCGCCGGAGCGAAGGTCGCCGACCTGGAGTTCGTGCAGTTCCACCCCACCGTGCTCTACACCTCGGCCGACGCGACCGGCAGCCGACCGCTGGTGACCGAGGCGGTCCGAGGCGAGGGAGCGGTCCTCGTGGACGCCACCGGAGCCCGGGTGATGGCGGGCGTGCACCCGTTGGGTGACCTGGCCCCCCGGGACGTCGTGTCCCGGGCGATCGGCGCCCACCTGGCCGCCGCGCCCGGCGGCGTGGACGACCACGTCTTCCTCGACGCCACCCACCTCGCCGGCGGCGCCTTCGCCCGCCGGTTCCCCACCGTCAGCGCCGCCTGCCGCCGCGCGGGCATCGACCCCGAGGTTGAGCCCATCCCGGTCGCTCCGGCCGCGCACTTCTCCTGCGGCGGTGTCCTCGCCACGGTGCACGGGCGCACCAGCGTCCCCGGCCTCTACGCGGCGGGGGAGACCGCGAGGACCGGACTGCACGGCGCGAACCGGCTGGCCTCCAACAGCCTGCTCGAAGGGCTGGTCACGGGACGACTCGCCGCCGAGGCGGTCGCCGGTGACCTCGACGCCGGCCTGGTCGGCGGCCCCTGCGCCGTGGACCGGGCACCCCTGCCCGCCAGCGGCATCTGCGACCGGGACGTCGTGCAGCGGGTGATGACCCGGCACGCCGGTCTCGGCCGGGACGCGGCGGGACTGGCCACGGCCCACGCCGAGCTCGAGGCCCGCTCGGTGTCCCGCCCGCTGTCCACCCGGCGGCTCGCCGAGGACGCCGCCCTCACCCTGGTGGCGAGGACCCTGCTCGCCGCCGCCGCACACCGCACCGAGTCCCGGGGTTGCCACCAACGCCTGGACCACCCCGGACGCGAGGACGAGGTCTGGAGGCGGTCCACGGCGTTCCGGCTCGACGTGTTCGGCGAGCCCATCGCCGTGGACGCACCCGCCCTCGGAGCCGCCGCGTGAACCGCCGCGCCGCCACCGGCCCCCGCCCCGAGCCCCCCGGGGCCACCCGCACGAGGAAGGTGCGATCGTGAGCACTGCCCCAGCCGCCCCCGCCCTGTCCGACTCCGTGGCCACCGCCCTCACCACCGCCGGCCTGGACCCCTCGGAGATCGCGACGCTGATCGCCACCGCCCTGCGCGAGGACCTGCGGTACGGGCCGGACGTCACCACCGAGGCGACCGTCCCCGCCGACCAGTGGGCCGTGGCCGACATCGCGCCGAGATCGCCGGGGGTGCTCGCCGGGCTCCCCCTGGTCCGGGCCGTCTGCGACCTCCACCTCGGCCCCCGGGGGTACGAGGTGGTGGAGGCGCTCTCCGACGGTGACCGCGTCGTGGCCGGGCAGCCAGCGATGCGGCTACGCGGACCGGTGCGGGGGCTGCTCACCGTCGAACGGACCGCGCTCAACCTGCTCTGCCACCTCTCCGGCATCGCCACCGCCACCGCCGCCTGGGTGGACGCGGTGGCCGGCACGGGCTGCGTCATCCGGGACAGCCGCAAGACCCTGCCGGGGCTGCGTTCGGCGCAGAAGTACGCGGTGCGGTGCGGCGGGGGCTCGAACCACCGGATGGGACTGGGGGACGCGGTCCTGATCAAGGACAACCACGTCGTGGCGGCGGGCTCGGTCACCCACGCGCTCGCCGCCGTGCGGGAACACGCCCCCGACCTCCCGTGCGAGGTCGAGGTGACCACGCTGGAGGAGCTGGACGCGGTGCTCGCCGCGCGCGCCGACGAGGTGTTGCTGGACAACTTCACCGTCGAGCAGTGCGCCGAGGCGGTGCGCCGCCGGGACGCCGCCGGAGCCAGCGGGACCCGGTTGGAGGCCTCCGGCGGGCTCACACTGGCGGTCGCCGCCTCCTACGCGGCCACCGGCGTCGACTACCTCGCGGTGGGGGCGCTCACCCACTCCGCTCCGGCGCTGGACCTGGGGCTGGACCTGGACTGACCCCGTGCCCACCCGCCATCCGCTCGCCCGCGACCAGGTGGCCGTCGGTCCTCAACCGACGATGGCCAGTTGGGCGACGACCACCAGCACCAGCAGCAGCGACCCCCGCGACAGTTCGCGGATCAGGTTCAGCGGCATCGGTCCGAGCCCGGTGTCGTAGAGCGTCAGGTCGTAGGACAGCGGGGGGCGGGTGGCGAGCCGGTAGGTGACCAGCACCGCGCCGAGCACCGACACCGCCGAACACCACCACGTCGAGGACGGCAGGGCGGGAGCCGTCAACAGCACCCACAGCAGCGCGCCCACACCCGGCACCACCAGATGGGCGAGCAGCAAGTGGCGATCGGTGCCGCCCAACGCCCGCCGCAGACCGGGCGAACGCGCCACCGTCCGCAGCCCCCCGGCGAGCCGGTCGGTGGCCAGCGCCGCGCCCAGCGCCTGGACCACCGCGACCGTCGCCTCGGGCAGCGCCACGCCCGCCACCGCGTAGGGCACGAGCAGCAGGACCGCCCACACCACACCCCGCGCCGGCCGACGCAGCAGGCGGAGGCAGTCGGCGCGGAGCGACACCGTCACCCGCGTCCCCCGCAGCCGCCGCGACCGAACCCGGCCCCGGCGTCGCATCGCCTTCTCGTCGAGAGCCGACGAGAGCACCGAGAGGTCCAGCCACCACACCGCCACGGACGCGGTGCCCGCGAGGTCGGCACCAGCGGTGAGGGTGGCCCGCCCCACCCGGGCCAGCCGAACCCACGAGGCGAGCGAGGCGGCCACCGCCACCACCCCCAAGACGACCACCCAGGCCGACGAGGGCGCGGGCAGGGTGACCATCCACCCCGCCGGTGCGGCGAGGACCACCCCGCCCACCACGCAGGCGGCCAGCACCCCGTCCACGGCCCACCGCAGCCGACGCGGCCCGTCCGGAACCGATTGGCCCAGCACCGCGACCGCCACCGCCAGCGCACCACCGGCCACCCCGGCGGCACCGGCGAGCAGGACGCCCGGGCCGCGCAGGGACGCCAACGCGGCCAGCACCACCCCGACGAGCCCGCCCAGCGCCGCGATCCCGGATGACAGGGCGACCATCGTCGGAGCCAGGAAGCCCCGGCGGCTCACCGGCGCGCCCAACAGCCAGAACCGCTTCGTCGCGCCGACGACCACAGGTCCGATGGTCAGCAGGGAACGGACCACCCCCGCCCAGGCGGCGACCGCGCCCACCAGCACCAACCAGCGCAGCGACGCCAGCTCCTCGGGCTCCGGCACTGCCGGCCCCCCTGCCACGGCGGAGACGAAGCTGACCAGGGCACCGGCCACCACCAGAGCGACCAGGACCGGCGAGGAGAGGTCCCCCACCCGGCCCATCGCCCCACGCCCACCCCGCTCCCGCCGCGCCGCGCGCAACCGGGCCCGCAGCGCACGCGCCGTGGGAGGTGGGGAACCCACCGCCGGGACCGTCGTGCCCGGCCCACCGGCGCGCCGGACCGCGGTCACGGAGCGACCGTGACGACGTCGTCCGCCACCGCGTCGACCAGGGCGGAGTGGTGGGACGCGAAGAGCACCGCCGTCCCGGCCGCCTTCTCCGCGAGGAGCCTCTCCCGCAACCAGTCGTGCCCACTCTCGTCCAGCCGCTGCTCGGGCTCGTCGAGGACCAGCGCGCGCCGTGGCCGGACGAGGCAGGAGGCCAGGGCCAGCCGCCGCGCCTGCCCGCTCGACAGCGTCGCGGGGAGGTTGTCCCGCACGGACCGCAGTCCACAGTCCACGACGGCGGCGTTGACCACCGCCGGGTCGTCGACCCCGTGTGCCCAGGCCACCACCAGCAGGTGCTCCACGACGGAGAGGTCAGGGAAGGAGGCCGCGTCGTCCAGGGCGGCGGCGACCGAGGCGCGGAAGGCGGGCGAGGTCTCGTCGAGCGGAGCCCCGTCGAACAGCACCTCTCCCAAGGTCGGCGCCTCCGCGCCCACGGCACAGCGCAACGCCGTCGACTTGCCCGCGCCGTTCGGTCCGACCACCGCCACCGCCCGACCCGCCTCGAGGGCGAGGTCGAGGCGGTCCAGGACGACGTGGTCACCGAAGCGCACCGTCAGCCCCCGGAACTCCAGCAACGCCGTCCCCCGGCGTTCCGGAAGGGTGGGGGCCGGCGACGACGAGGTCGACGGTGGACGGTGCATGCGAGGACCTGCTCTCGGAGGCGGTGGGCATCCCCCCGACAACGGCCGGGGCGTCGCCCCGGTTCCGCCCCGATCCCCGTCCTGGGCTGGCACCGTCCTGTCAGGACGAGCCGCCCGTCGAACGCCCCGAGGCGGTCCGAGCCACGAGCCCGGCCCGGGTGGGAGCGGCACGCGCCCGCTCCCGCGCCCAGGTCGGAGCCGGTGCCCAGCACGGCGACCCGCGCACTGGTCGTCGCGGTCGTCAGAGCCGCTGGTTGGCCAACACCGGAACCGAGTCCCGGGCAGCGGCGACCCGTGCCGAGTCGATGCCGGCGAGCACCACCTCGGGAGCGGAGCCCGCCGCGACCCGCACGGTGCCCAACGGGTCGACCACCATGCTGTGCCCCACCCCGGTGGGCGCCCGTCCCCCGGCCTGCTCGACGTCCGCGCCATCGGGAAGGGCCTGGCCGCAGGCCAGCACCCAGCTGGTCGAGTCGAGCGCGCGGGCCCGCACCAGGAGCTCCCACTGCCGCAGCTTGCCCGGCCCGGCGCCCCAGGACGCGGGCACCACCACCGCCTCCGCCCCCTCCGCCGCCAACCGGGTGAACAACGCGGGGAAGCGCAGGTCGTAGCAGGTGGCGAAACCCAACCGCATGCCCTCGACCTCGACGCTGACCAGCCGATCCCCCGAGGCCACGGTCGCCGACTCCTGGAAGCCGAACGCGTCGTACAGGTGGATCTTGTCGTAGTAGGTGTCCACCCCCCGCCCGGTGACCAACAGGGTGTTGGTGACCCGGTCGTTCGGGGCCGGGGTGAACATGCCGGCGACCACGAGCAGCTCGTACTGGGCCGCGATCCGGCGGACCTCCGTCGCCCACGGCCCCTCCAGGCCCTCGGCGAGGGGGCGCAACGGGATCCCGAAGCACGCCATCGTCGCCTCCGGGAACACGACGACCTGGGCGCCGGCGGCGGCCGCCTCCGCCGCGCCGTGCCGGACCAGCTCCAGGTTGCTCGCGGGATCCGGTGTCGTGCTGAGCTGGCAGAGAGCCACCCGCAACGAGCCTGCCATCATCCACCTCGCCGTAGCCATCGTCGTGATCGGACACTCCGATCCTGCCCCACCGCGCGTCCACCGCGCCGGTTGGACCGATCGGGCGGGCGAGGAAGGCCACGCCCGGGGGAACCGAACGCCTCCGCCCGCGCCAGCCGGGGAACGCGGCGGACGGTCCGGCGGTCCGTCGGGTGTGCGGGCCGACCGGAGCGGAACCGCCGGTGGACCGCGCTCGCACCCCGCCGGGCACTCCGCGTGCCGGTCGTGGGACGCCGGTTCCTAGAGTTGGTGGGTGTTCGTCCGCCGCAGGCCCGTGGCCTTCCTCGCCCTGTCCGCCGTCGCGTTCTCCGCCGGGTGCACCACGCCGACCTCCGAGCGGACCGACGAGGTGCGGGCCGGCGACTCGATCGTGTTGGCCGAGGTCGCCGAACCGGCCACCCTCCACCCGTTGCTGGGCTACGCCGAACAGGGCAAGGGCAAGTTCTACGACGGCCTGCTCACCCACGACGCGGAACGGGTCACGCGCCCCGCCCTGGCCCTGGAGGAACCCGAACCCTCCACGGACGGGACCACCTGGACGGTGCGCCTCCGCGAGGACGTCACCTTCCACGACGGTTCCCCCCTCGGCGCGGAGGACGTCGTCGCGACCTACCGGGCCGCGATCGACCCGGCCAGCGGGTCCCTGGTGGCCGCCGGTCTCGACGTGGTCGAGTCGGTCACCGAGCTCGACGACCACACCGTCCAGTTCGACCTGCGCCACCCCCACGCGTCCTTCCCCGACCTGTTGGTGCTGGGCATCGTCCCCAGCGAGGACGTGGCCGCCGGCCCCCTCGTCGACTCACCCCTGAACACCCAACCCGTCGGGACAGGCCCCTACCGGCTCGTCGAGTGGATCCAGGGCGAGCGGATGGTGTGGGAGGCCAACGAGGACTACTGGGACGGCGCACCCGAGATCGACCAGGTGACCGTCGTCTTCGGCCTGGGGTTCGAGGAGAGGGTCCGGGGGATGGGGGACCGGGAGCTCGACGGGGCGGTGCTGCACCCGTGGGAGGCCAGGGACCTCCCGGAACAGACCGAGCTGGAGGTCGTCCACCACGACAGCGGGGAGTTCCGGGCCGTGACGCTGCCCTCCGGTCACCCGGTCGCCGGGGACCCGGCCATCCGCCTCGCGTTGAACCTGGCCGTCGACCGCGCCGGCATGGTGGCCGACGTCCTCGGTGGGCACGGACAGCCGGCGCACACCCCGTTCCCGCCCACCCTCCCGGAGTTCGTCGACCCCGAGGCGTCCTTCGTCCTCGACGCCCCGCAGGCCCGCCGGATGCTGGAGAACGAGGGCTGGGACCTCGACGACGGCGAGGAGGTCCGCACCCGGGAGGGCACCCCCGCGCGCTTCACCCTGCTGCACCCGGACGACGACCCGCTGAGCGCCGAGCTCGCCGCCGCCTTCGCGGAGGGGGCGGCGAGCATCGGCGTGGAGGTGGGGGTCGAGGGGCTGTCCTGGGAGGACATCCTCCCCCGGGCCGGGAGGGACGCCGTGGTGGTCAGCCACGGGAACCCGCTGGACCCCGACCTCCAGGGCTACCCGTCGCTGCACTCCTCCTCGGTCGCCGAGGCCAACCTGGGCCGCTACGACAACCCCCAGGTCGACGCCTCGCTCGACGCCGCCCGCCTCGGCCTCGACCAGGCGGAGCGCACCGCCCACTACCGGGCCGCGCAACGGGCCTACGTGGCCGAGCCGGGGCTCGTGTACCTGGTCTTCCCCCGCCACAGCTACCTCCTGGGCCCGGGGTGGGCCGGGTACCAGCGGGTCACCGAGCCTCGCGGCCACGGGATGACCTGGGGGCCCTGGTGGAACCTGGAGGACTGGTCCCGGAACTGAGCGCCCCCGGGGGACGGGTGCGCGGTGGGCGGGAGGACGCACCGGTCCACGTGGACCCGCTGGCGCCCGGGCCCGGTGCGCGGGGCGGCAGGTGACGTTCCGCCGAGGGAGCCTTGGCTCCCGGTCCGCGCCTCACCTGATCAGGGGGCTCGGGGGTGAACGTCTTCCTCCCCGTGATCAACACACCTACCGTGGTCGAACGAGGACGACGGTGAGCGCGCCCGACGGAGAACCACCCCAGCGGCTCGGAGGCAGGCAGGTGAGCGGCATGTGGAGCAAGGACCGCACCCGGGACCACGTCGTGGGCGATCCCGCCTCGAGAACTCGGCACCCCCTCGTCCGGGGCCGCGGCGCGCCCCCCGGCCGGGAAGCGGGACCGTCACCCCGGCGGGGCCGGCGAGGCGGCGCCCGCACCCGACCGCCAGGGCCGATCACCGCCTTCCTCCTCGCCGCGTTGACGGCGGCCGCCGCCTGCGCACCCCCCGCGCCGCTGGTCGAGGACACCCGCTCGACCAGCGGTACCCCGGCCGACCTCGTGGGACCGCCGCTGCCCGTCGACGAGTTCCCGGACCAGGTGGGGCGGGCGTGCGGGACCTGGGCGGACCTGAGCTGGCCGGTCAACGACCAGGCGGTGGACCACCCGGCGGGCGGCGGACTCGTCATCCGGGGCGGGAACCAGTACCACAACTACGGGGAGGACCTGCCGCTCGACGGGTCCTACCGGGAGTACGACGTCAACCCGCGCCCGCCGGGTGAGCGCCGGGACGCCGAGCGGCTGGTCCGGGACCGCGACACCCACGAGGTCTGGTACACCGCCGACCACTACGAGTCCTTCCGGCTGATCTCCGGTGGTTGCGGATGACGACGGCCGTGCCGACCCGGCCACGGCCCGCCCACCCGCTCCGCGGGTGGCAGGACGACGACCCCCCACCGCGCCGGCCGGGCCCACCCGGCCAGCCCCAGCGCCCGAGGACACCCCCACCATGACCGAGCCACTGGACGCGCCCGTACTCCCCGGACACCGATGGGCGGAACTGGCCCTGGACGACGAGATCACGACCGCGAGCCGGGGTGGCGAGGGCGGCGGAGCGAGTCCCGGTCGCTGGACCGTCGACGGTCGCCACTGCGCCACCAGGGCGCAGCTCTTCGACGAGTGGGCCAGGGCGCTGGGGTTCCCCGACTACTTCGGCCGCAACTGGGACGCCTTCGACGAGTGCCTGTCCGACCTCCTCACCGGTGGCGCCGGAATCGGCGTTCGGGAGGGGGGCCCGGGGTCCCGTGAGGAGATCACCGTGCGGCACGCGGAGAACCTCCTGGTGGCCGAACCCGTCACCGAGCTGACGACCTTCATCCGGGTGTTGGACGCGGTGGCGGGGTCGACCGGACCGGAACCGGGCGGAGCCGGACTGCGCGTGCTCTTCCGGACCTCCACCGACGAGGCCGGGGACCTCCGCGACCGGCTGCGGACGGCGGCCCCCGGCCGGGCCTGAGAGAGGTGGCGCTCCGGGGGTGCCGGCTGGCGCGGGTGGGCGTTCCCACCCGTGGGCCGAGGCGAGGCCGGAGCGGCGTCCCGGCGCCCAGCCGCCGCGCCGTTCCCGGGGTCTCGACCCTGGTCCCGAGGCCGGAGCCGCACCGCCTTCCCCCAGAAGTGTGACCCGGTTAGGCTGCGACGAGGTCTGTCACCGCACCGAGGGGGAAAAGTGGAGCTGAACCGGGTGCGAGCCGACACCCCGGCCTGTGAGGACCTGGTGTTCCTGGACAGCGCGGGCTCCTCCCTGCCACCCTCCGTGGTCCTCGACACGGTCACCGGCCACCTCCGCCGGGAGGCCGAGATCGGCGGCTACCGGGCCGCCGGCGAGCGCACCGACGACCTCGAACGCGGCTACCACAGCGCGGCCCGGCTGCTGGGGTGCCGGCCCACCGAGGTCGCCTTCCTCGGCAGTGCCGCCCAGGCCTGGTTGACCGCGCTCGACGCGGTACCCCTCGTGCCCGGCGACCGGGTGCTGATCAGCGAGGCCGAGTACGGGACCAACGCGGTCGAACTCCTCCGGCGGCGGGACGAGACGGGCATCTCCGTCGAGACCGTTCCGTCGGCCGAGGACGGGCGGCTCGACCTCGCCGCGCTGCGCCGGATGCTCGACGAACGGGTCCGCCTCGTGTCGCTGGTGCACATGCCGACCAACGGCGGCCTGGTCAACCCGGTGCGGGAGGCCGCGCTGGCCGCGCACCAGGTGGGCGCGCTGGTGCTGCTGGACGCCTGCCAGACCGTCGGACAGCGTCCCGTCGACGTGGACGCCCTCGGTGTGGACCTGCTCAGCGCCACCGGCCGCAAGTGGCTGCGAGCCCCCAGGGGGACCGGCCTGCTCGTGGTCCGGGAGGAGGTCCTGCCCCGGCTTCGCCCTCGGCTCGTCGACCACACCGCCGCCCAGTGGACAGCGCCCGGGCGGTACCGGATGCGGACCGACGCCCGGGTGTTCGAGCGGTTCGAGTTCGGGGTGGCCAACCGGCTCGGGCTGATCGCCGCGCTGGACTACGCGTGGGATCTCGGGATGGAGGCCATCGCCAGCGAGGTGGCCGACCGCGCGGCCCGCCTCCGCGCCGGCCTGGCCGCCCTCCCCGGCGTGCGCCTCTGGGACCTGGGCCCGGATCCGGGCGGCATCGTCACCTTCACCGTCGAGGGCCGCCCCGCCGGTCAGGTGCGGGACGCGCTGTGGGACCAGCGGGTCGCGGTCACGGTGAGCCCGCCGAACTCGACCCTGTTGGACGCCACCCGCAGGTCCCTTCCCGACCTGGTCCGGGCCTCCGCCCACTACTTCGTCTCGCCGGACCAGGTGGCCACCGCCGTCGCCGAGGTGGACAGGCTGACCCGCTGACCGGTGCCACCGGACGGGGAGTCCGGTGCTGCTCGCCTGGTCGGGCCGTCCGCCACCGTGCGAGCCGCCGGACGCGGGGCGTGCCCCGGGGTGTCGGCCATCCAGGGCGCGGTATGACCAGCTCTGACGGGCGGCCGCGGGGCGGGCCCGGCCGCTCGGAACCGGACCCGCCCGCTCGCGACCGGACCCCGCTCAGGAACAGGTCTCCCCGATCACCCTGGGCACGCAGTCCGCGTAGGAGAGCAGCAGGTCCACCGCCTCGTCGTTGCGGGCGGTCTCCCGCTCGATGACCGAGTCCGGCGGGTAGAAGCCGCCGCCGCCGGCCCCCCTCGGGTACATCTCGAAGGTGTAGCTCCAGATCCCGTGGGCCGCCCACATCCAGTCGTCGATGCTCCCGTCGGTGATGTACAGCCCGCTGGCCTGCATGGGCGTGTACCCGTTGGTGGCCGCCAGCTGCCTGCCCAGGGTGGCGAACACCCTCGCGTCCCGCGCGGTGAGCCCGGGGCCGGTCTCGGCGTAGGTGTAGCCGTAGGGCCACAGCACCAGCTCCGAGTAGGTGTGCCAGTCGATGTGGGCCGTGATCCGCTGCTCACCGCCGACGACCCGGGACGCCACGAAGTCCCGCACCCTGGCGGTCTCGGGCGCGGAGAACGCCGCCGCCCCCCGGTAGGTGCTGCTGCCGGGGCTTCCGCTGGAGCCGCCGCAACACCCCCACTGGTGTCCCCAGTTGCGGTTGAGGTCGGTGCCCTGCCCCTGGCGGTTCTTCCGCCAGCTCCGGAACTGCCCGGTGGCGATGTCGTACTCCTTGCCGTCGGGGTTGACCACCGGGACGACGTGGATCACGCGGCCGTCCACGACCCTGGTGATGTCCGGGTCGGTCCCGTAGCCGTCGGTGAACCGTTCGACGATGCGCAGGCACATCTCGGTGGTCAGGTGTTCCCTGGCGTGCTGGGAGCAGGTGAAGAGCACCTCGGGGACGTCGGGGCCGGGGGTGCCGATGCTGAGCAACCAGAGGTCACGCCCCTCGTGGGAGGCGCCGATGCTCGACATCCTCGCGATGTCCGGGTGCTCGCTCACCGTTCGCCGCAGCTCCGAGGTCACCTCGGCGAAGTCGTGGTAGCCCTGGTGGTTGGGGGGAAACGCCAGCGGATCGCTCGGGACGTCCTCCGTGCGCGGGGCCAGCGGTGCCGTGGGGAAACCGAGCCGTTCCACCTCGGCCAGCTGGTCCGGGGTGGCCAGCACCGTCAGCGCGTCGCCCTCCACCGCGAGGATGTCGACGCCGGTGCGGCTCACGGCGGTCCGGTCCCGGGCCTCGCCCGTGCCCTCGACCCGGTGGGGGGACGCCCCACTCCCGGGTCGGACCTCCTGCTGGGTCTCCTGTAGGGACGTGGACGCCGGAACGGCGGGTCGGGCGATGCCCGTCGCGCTGATCGGCGCGAGTAGCGCGAGGCAGCAGCCGGCCGCGAGTACCGCGGCGGACCGGCGAAGGGTGCGTGTGGTCGGGAACATCCTGCCTCCGGGTGATCGCGGAGCGTGATCCCCTGATGGTTCTCCACCTGGCCGGCGGTCCACAAGCAGGGAACCGCTCCCGGTTCCGTTCACTGTCAACAGCTGTGACCGGAGAGCCCCGTTCGTGGCCGCGTCCCGCCATCTACCCTTGGGGGGCGTTCCGGCCGGGACGCGGCCGGCGGGGCCTGGACCTGCCCGGACGGCCGCGAGCCCACCCGCAGCCCCGTGCGCGGGACCCGGAGCGCCGCGACGGAACGACGAGTGCGAGGAACCCGATGCTCACCCGAACAGACCTGCGGGACCGCGTCCCGTCCGCCGCCGAGTTGCGCGCGGTGCTGCCGCGCGCCGAGGTAGACGTGGACACGGTGCTGCATCGGGTGCGCCCGCTCGTCGAGGAGGTCCGGCGGTACGGGGTCTCGGCGGCGCTCGACCTCACCGAGCGCTTCGACGGTGTGCGCCCGGCCCGCGTCCGCGTCCCGGCCCAGGCCCTCGCCGACGCCGAGCGGGACCTCGAACCCGGGGTGCGGTCCGCGCTGGTGGAGAGCATCTCCCGCGCCACCCGGGTGCACGCCGCCCAACGCCGGCGGGACGTGACCACCCAGGTCGTGCCCGGCGGCACGGTGACCGAACGGTGGGTCCCGGTGGCCAGGGTCGGCCTCTACGTCCCCGGGGGCAACGCCGTCTACCCGTCGAGCGTGGTCATGAACGTCGTACCCGCCCAGCAGGCCGGCGTGGACTCGCTGGTGGTGTGCTCGCCGGCCCAGGCCGACTTCGGCGGGCTGCCGCACCCCACCATCCTGGCCGCCTGCCAGCTGCTCGGCGTCACCGAGGTCTGGGCGGTCGGGGGCGCGCAGGCGATCGCCCTGCTCGCCTACGGGGGGCAGGACACCACGGGGGAGGACCTGGTCCCCGTCGACCTGGTCACCGGGCCGGGCAACATCTACGTGACCGCCGCCAAGCGGGAACTGCGCGGGCTGGTCGGCATCGACGCCGAGGCCGGTCCGACCGAGATCGCCGTGCTCGCCGACCACACCGCCGACCCGGTCCACGTCGCCGCCGACCTCATCAGCCAGGCCGAGCACGACGAGCTGGCCGCCAGCGTGCTGGTGACCACCTCGTCCGACCTCGCCGACGCCGTGGACGCCGAACTGGCGCGCCGGGTCCCGGCCACCCGGCACAGCGAGCGGGTCCGGACGGCGCTGTCGGGCGCCCAGTCCGGCTGCGTGCTGGTCGCCGACCTGACCGACGGGCTGCGGGTGGTCGACGCCTACGCCGCCGAGCACCTGGAGATCCAGACCGAGGACGCCGGGGCGGTGGCCGCCCGGGTGCGCAACGCCGGAGCGGTGTTCGTCGGAGCCCACAGCCCCGTCTCGCTGGGCGACTACTGCGCCGGATCCAACCACGTGCTGCCCACCGGCGGCTGCGCCCGCCACTCCGGCGGCCTGTCCGTGCAGAGCTTCCTCCGGGGCATCCACGTCGTGGACTACTCCGAGCAGGCGCTCCGGGACGTCGCCGACGTCGTGGTCGCCCTGGCCGAGGCCGAGGACCTGCCAGCCCACGGGCAGGCCGTCACCGCGCGTTTCCGACCCGAGTCTGGAGCTTCCAGTTGAGCAGCACCCCCGAGCCGCCCGCTTCCGCTGTGCCCGGTGCCCGCGTCGGGTTGGAGGCCCTGCCGCTCCGCCCCGACCTGCGCGGCCGCAGCCCCTACGGGGCACCGCAGCTCGACGTGCCCGTCCGGCTGAACACCAACGAGAACCCCTTCCCGCCGCCCGCCGAGCTGGTGGCGGACGTCACCGCGGCGGTGGGCCGGGCCGCCGCCGAGCTGCACCGCTACCCGGACCGGGACGCCGTGGCGCTGCGCGCCGACCTGGCGGCCTACCTCTCCCGGGCGACCTCCACCCCGCTGGACGCCCGCAACGTGTGGGCGGCCAACGGCTCCAACGAGATCCTCCAGCAGCTGATGCAGGCCTTCGGCGGCCCCGGCAGGACGGCGTTGGGCTTCGAGCCGTCCTACTCGATGCACCCCATCATCGCCGCCGGCACCCGCACCGAATGGGTCGCCGCGCCCCGGCGCGCCGACTTCTCGCTGGACACGGCCGCCGCGGCGGAGACCGTGCGCTCCCGGCGGCCCGACGTCGTGTTCGTCACCAGCCCCAACAACCCGACGGGGCAGTCGGTGCCGCTGGCCGACCTGCGCACCGTGCTGGACGCCGCCACCGGGATCGTCGTCGTCGACGAGGCCTACGCCGAGTTCTCCTCCGCCCCCAGCGCGGTGTCGTTGATCGACGAGTACCCGGACCGGTTGGTGGTCAGCCGGACGATGAGCAAGGCGTTCGCCTTCGCCGGGGGGCGTCTCGGCTACCTCGCCGCCGCCCCGGCGGTCGTCGACGCGTTGCTGCTCGTCCGGCTCCCCTACCACCTGTCCGTCCTGACCCAGGCCGCCGCCAGCGCCGCGCTCCGCCACGCCGACGCGACGCTGAAGTCGGTGCGGACCCTCGTCGAGGAACGGCACCGCGTCGCCGACGGGCTCGGGGCGCTCGGGTTCGACGTGGTGGACTCCGACGCCAACTTCCTGCTGTTCGGCCGTTTCCCCGACGCGGGCGCGGCCTGGCGCGCCTACCTCGACTACGGTGTGCTCGTTCGTGACGTCGGCATCCCGGGGCACCTGCGGGTGACCGTGGGCACGGCCGAGGAGAACGACGCCTTCCTCGCCGCGAGCAGGGGTCTCGCCGAGGGGGCCGCAGACGGGAAGGACCAGCGGTGAACCGCATCGCGCGGGTGGAACGCACCACCAGGGAATCCTCGGTCGACGTGGAGGTCGACCTCGACGGCGCCGGGAAGGTCGAGATCGACACCGGCGTGCCCTTCTACGACCACATGCTGACCGCGCTCGGGACCCACGCGGCCTTCGACCTCCGGGTGCGGGCCAGCGGTGACACCGAGATCGACGCGCACCACACCGTCGAGGACATCGCGATCGTGCTGGGGCAGGCGCTCCGGGAGGCGTGGGGCGACAAGAAGGGGGTCCGCCGCTTCGGGGACGCCTGGATCCCGATGGACGAGACCCTGGCGCACGCGGCCGTCGACCTGTCCGGCCGGCCGTACTGCGTGCACACCGGTGAGCCGGAGACCTACAACACCTTCACCATTGGTGGGAACTACCCCTTCGTGCTCAACCGGCACGTCTTCGACTCGTTGGCCTTCCACGCCCAGATCGCGCTCCACGTGCGGGTGATCCACGGTCGGGATCCGCACCACATCACCGAGGCCCAGTTCAAGGCGGTGGCCAGGGCGCTGCGGGCCGCCGTCGAGCCGGACGAGCGGCTGCGGGGAGTGCCCTCCACCAAGGGCGCCCTCTGACCGAGCACCGGTACGGCGCGGGGGGAGCCCCGCGCCGCTACCACGGTCCGCCCCGGCGCGGGCGCCGGCTGACGACGTGTCACGACGAGAAAGGGTTCCGCGTGGAGTTCACCTGGGTGTCGATCGTGCTGCTCGGGGTGGCGGGTTTCCTGTTGGGAGGGGCCTGGTCGCTGCGCCGGACCAGCCGGGCGGGCGTGGTGGTCCTCCTGGTCGGCGCGGTGCTCGCCGCCGCGGGAGCGGTGCTCTGGACGGGCTGAGCCCAGCCACCTGGTCGCCGACGGCAGGGTGGTGACCGGCAGACCAGCCACCCGCCGTTGGCGCTGAGGTGGAACACGTGCCTGCCCCGGGTCATGCCTCCGGCGTCCACGACGAGCACGACGGGTGCGCCCCCGCGGTGCGGACGGCCCCGGCCGTCGCCTCGTCAGGGGAGACGCACGGCGTGGCCCCGCACCGGGCGTAGCCCCTCCCGGCGGATCGAGGCAGGGGACTTCGCCGTCGTGCCGTGGAACGACGTCGGTGGGGGGTGGCGGAGGTGAGGCCGGGGTCGAGGGGCACCGGGGGCCCCTGGCTCGCCCGCATCCACGAGCCGGACCCGTCGTCGGCGAAGCGCTTCCGGTCGTTCTCGCCGACCAACCCGGTCCAGGGCGCCGGTCGATCCGGTGCCCTCGTCCCGCAAGCCCCGCGAGCCGGGGCTCGACCGACACCCACCCCGCGGCGCCCGGGGAGACCCCCAGCGTTCCCGGGTCGCGCCGGAGTGCGTGGGCCAGGACGCGCGGGATCCCGCCGGGGTCGATGTTCCGCGCGGTCCGCCCCTGCCACCCCGGCCGCACGACCCACCTCCGCCGCGTCCCGGCTGGTCGGCGTCCTTTCGTGGATCAGCGGCCACCCTCGCGTGACGGTCGCAGCATGGGGGCTCCCGGGCCCTGCGCGGCCAGCTCGTCGTCCGGGTTGTGCAGCCCGCAGGTGGCCAGCGAGAGGCAGCCGCAGCCGATGCACGAGTCGAGGCGGTCCCGCAGCCGCACCATCCCGTCGATGCGGGTGTCGAGTTCGGACCGCCACTGCCGGGAGAGCCGCGCCCAGTCCGCCTTGGTCGGGGTGCGCCCTTCCGGAAGGGTGGTGAGCGCCGCCTGGATGTCCTCCAGGCTCAGACCGACCCGCTGCGCGGAACGGATGAAGGCGAGCCGGCGCAGGACGGACCGCTCGTAGCGGCGCTGGTTCCCGCTGGTGCGGTGGGAGGAGATCAGGCCGCGGTCCTCGTAGAAGCGCAGGGCGCTGTGGGGGACTCCGCTGCGGTGGGCGATCTCGCCGATGCTGAGGGTGGGGCTGCTCGCGGGCATGAAACAGCCTAACCCTTGACCTAAACCAATGTCGAGGTATCAGGCTGGGGTCATGATGATGAAGAACCCCACCACCCCCACCACCACGCGGTGGGGGTACGCGGACCTGCCAGCCCTCGTCCGCCGGATGACCGGCGACGAGAAGCACCACTCCGCGTCCTCCTCCACCCTGGACGTCCTCTGGGTCCTCTACGACCGGATCCTCGACGTCAGCCCCGAGCGGATCGACGACGAGGGGCGCGACCGCTTCCTACTCTCCAAAGGGCACGGTCCGATGTCCTACTACGCGGTGCTCGCGGCCAAGGGGTTCCTCGACGCCGACCAGTTCCCGGACTGGGCGTCCTTCGGCTCCCCCCTCGGCCACCACCCCGACCGGATGCTGCTCCCGGGGGTGGAGATCGGCAGCGGCTCCCTGGGTCACGGGCTCCCCCTGGGCGTCGGCACCGCGTTGGGACTGCGCGCCCGGGGCATCGGCTCCCGCGTCGTGGTCCTCACCGGGGACGCGGAGCTGGACGAGGGCAGCAACCACGAGGCCATCGCGGTCGCCGGTCGACTGGGGCTGGAGCAGCTGACCACGGTGGTCGTGGACAACGACTCCGCCTCGTACGGCTGGCCAGGCGGCATCGAGGACCGGTTCACCCGGGAGGGCTGGAACGGGGCCACCGTGGACGGACGGGACCACGACGCGCTGTACGCGGCGTTCACCAGGCCCTCGAACGGGCGGCCCTCGGTGGTCGTCGCCCAGGTCGAACCGTACGACGACGACGCTTCCGAGAGCCAGGACCAGGGCACGGCCACGACGACGGAGGAGCAGACCCGATGAGCACCCGACCCGCCACCAGCAGCGAGATCGACGAGCGGCCCACCCGGACCATGCGCGACGTGTTCGTCGAGACGACCACCGCCCGCTTCGACACCGACGACCGGCTGGCCGTGGTGCTGGCCGACATCAGCGCGGACAGTTTCGCCCCGGCGGCGGCCCGCTGGCCGGACCGCGTGCTCAACGTCGGGATTCGTGAACAGGCCATGGTCGGGGTGGCCGGCGGCCTCGCGTTGACCGGTCTCCGCCCCGTGGTCCACTCCTACACCCCGTTCCTGGTGGAACGGCCCTTCGAACAGCTCAAGATCAGCATCGGTCACCAGGGGGTGGGTGCGGTGCTCGTCAGCATCGGCGCCTCCTTCGACGCCAGCAGCGAGGGACGCACCCACCAGGCACCCGGGGACGTGGCCCTGCTCGACACGCTGCCGGGGTGGCGGGTGCACGTCCCCGGCCACCCCGACGAGGTCCCCGCGCTGTTGCGGGACGCCTTCGACTCCGACGGCCCCGTCTACGTGCGGTTGTCCGGTCAGACCAACTCCACGCCGATGCCGGTCGGCGCCGGATTCCACCAGGTCAGGGGCGGGTCAGGCTCGGACAGGGGGGTGGTGCTCGCGGTAGGCCCCGTGCTCGACCAGGTCATCGAGGGCGTCGGGGACCTCGACGTCACCGTGCTCTACACCCCGACCGTCCGGCCCTTCGACGCGGTCGGCCTGGCCGAGGCGGTCGGTCGTGCCCGGCACGCCGACGTCATGCTGGTCGAGCCTTACCTGGCGGGAACCTCCGCGCACCGGGTGGGCTCGGCGCTCGAGGCCGTGCCCCACCGCGTCCGGTCGCTGGGCGTGTCCCGGGACGCCGAGTTGCGCGCGTACGGCACACCCGAGGAGCACAGGGCGGCGCACGGCTTGGACGCGACGAGCATCGGGCTGGCCGCCCGGGAGTTCTTCCGACCGTGACGGCGTCAGCCAATATCACTAGTGGCTATCGCCCAAGAGGTTGATTGCCACTGCTACACCGATGGGGTTGTGTGGGCGGCGGCAATTCGCACGACAGTTCGAAGGAAGGAACCGTGATGGCGCCGTCCTCACCCACCGTCGCAAGTTGGGAACTGGGACTTCGGCTTCGTGAACGTCGGGAGCTGATGGGGCTCACGGCGCAGGCGGTGGCCAAGCGCAGCGGGTGCACCCAGGGCTACCTCTCGGAGGTCGAACGGGGAAAGACCAAGATCGCCGAGGAACGGCTGGCCGCGTTGACCGAGATCTACGAGTTCCACCGCGACGAGGCCGAGGAACTGGCGGCGCTGCGGCGCGACGCCAACCAACGCCCGTGGTGGAACTCCTACTCGGCCCTGTTCAGCGACGACCTCCTCCGGTTCTTCGGCTACGAGCACGGCGCGGAGAGCTGCCGCGCCTACGACGGGGGCCTGGTGCCCGGTCTCCTCCAGACCGAGGACTACGCCCGCGCGGTGATCCGGGGAGGGGGCCCCAACATCCGGCTCGCGGAGGTCGACCGGCGGGTCGAGGCGCGGATGCAGCGCAAACAGCGGCTCACCGGCCCCACACCCATCCACTACACGGCGGTGATCAACGAGGCCGTCCTCCGCCAACACGTCGGAGGCCCCCGGGTGCTGGCCGACCAGCTCACCTACCTCGTCGACATGATCGAGTCCTGCCCGGACACCCTCGACCTGCGGGTCGTGCCCTTCACCGCGGACGCCTACCACGCGCTGGGCGGATCGACCTTCTACCTGCTCGACTTCGCCAGCTCGCGGTTACCCACGCTGGTCTGGCAGGAGACCGTCACCTCCACGGACCTGATCGATCACTACATGAGGGTCCGCGAGTACGATCTGGCGTACTCGCAGGCCGCCACGCTGGCCCTGAGCGCGGCCGACTCGTTAGCCCTCATCCGCCTGATCGCCAAGGAGCTGCTGTGACCAGTCGGGTGTCCCCCGTTCGTCACGATCGGTCGGCGCGCTCCTCCTGGTTCAAGTCGACGCGGAGCGCGGGCAACTCCTCCTGCGTGGAGGTGCGGTTCGTCTCCGGGGAAGCCGGGGTGCGGGACTCCAAGAACCCGTGCGGGCCGGCACTGGTCTTCGCCTCCTCGCAGTGGTCGGGCTTCGTGGGCAACGTGCGGCGGGGCTCGTTCGACGACACCCCCTGAGCGCCGGCTGGCGGTAGCTCGGTGGCGCGGATCTCACTCGGATCGGTGGTAGGCACCCGCACGCTTCGTGAGCGGTGCGGATCCGGGGTCCCAAGGCCCCGATCGGGTGCCGTCACGGTGAACAAGTGGGCGTGGTGACCTGTCCGGGGCCCGGCCGAGGTGGCCCTGGACGGGCGGAGCGCCCGAGGCGGGGCGCCCGAGGCGGGGTGCCCCGGGGCATCAGCCGCGGTAGGTGGTCCCCACCTTCCGCGTTCCGCCAGGGCCGCCGCCGCTCCGGCCGCTGACCAGGGCCTCGTCCGCGTGTGGCCCTCCGGTCAGGGCGGGAGGTGGCGGAACGCGGACGGGACGCCGAGGCCACTCGCGCCCGACCCGCTCCGGCGATGGCCGCCGCCGACCTCCCTCGGCGCGGCGTCCGTCACACCCCGCCTCCTCCCGACTCCGGCCCGTGGGCAAGCCGGCCCGACGGTTTAGCCTGGACGCGTGGCATCAGTCGTCGTGTTGGATTACGGGTCGGGCAACCTCCGGTCCGTCGAGCGGGCGTTGGAGCGAGCGGGCGCCGAGGTGACGGTGACCTCCGACGCTCGCGCGGCCGTCGAGGCGGAGGGCCTGGTGGTGCCGGGCGTGGGCGCGTTCGCCGCATGCGCGGGAGGGCTGCGCGAGGTGGGCGGCGCCGAGATCGTGGACCGGCGCCTCCGCGACGGGCGCCCCGTCCTCGGGGTCTGCGTCGGCCTCCAGATCCTCTTCGAACGCGGCGTCGAGCACGGGGTCACCGCCGACGGGCTCGGCCGGTGGCGGGGTCAGGTGGAGCGCCTGAAAGCGGATGTCCTACCCCACATGGGCTGGAACACGGTCCGCGTGCCGGCGGGCAGCCGGCTCTTCGCCGGCCTCGACCCGGAGACCCGCTTCTACTTCGTCCACTCCTACGCCGTCCGCACCTGGGAGCCGGACGGAACCGGCGGCGCGGGACCGCTGGTCACCTGGGGGCACCACGGCGAGGACTTCGTGGCCGCCGTGGAGGACGGTCCGCTGTGGGCGACGCAGTTCCACCCCGAGAAGTCGGCGGACGCGGGCGCGGTCCTACTCCGGAACTGGTTGCGGGAACTCCGGTGACCGGGCGCCGCTACCGCTCCGTGCGGCCCGGGAGGGGGTCCAGGTTCGTCGCGCTCCTGTTGATCGTCGTGATGACGGCGAGCGTCGGCCAGGCCGTGCTGGTCAACTTCGGGCTCTCGCTGTGGGAGGCGCTGGCCGTGCTGTTGCTGGTGATCGCGGTCCCCGCCGCCGTGGTGTTCGGCCGCAACCGGGACCGCGACCGCTGAGCCACGATGTGCCGCCCAGCGCGCCGGTACGGGGAACCGCTCCGGCGTCGGCGGCGCGTCAGGCCTTAAGGTTGCCCGGTGACTTTCACCTTGCTCCCCGCCGTGGACGTGGTGGACGGCCAGGCCGTCCGGCTCGTGCGCGGTGAGGCCGGTACCGAGACCTCGTACGGTTCCCCCCTCGACGCCGCGCTCGCCTGGCAGCGCGACGGAGCCGAGTGGGTGCACCTGGTGGATCTGGACGCCGCCTTCGGACGGGGTGAGAACCGCGAGCTCCTCGCGGACCTCGTGGGGCGCCTTGACATCGACGTGGAACTGTCCGGCGGGATCCGGGACGACGCCTCGCTGCGCGCCGCCCTGGCCACCGGCTGCCGACGGGTGAACCTCGGAACGGCTGCGCTGGAGAACCCCGACTGGTGCGCCCGCGCCATCGCCGAGCACGGCGACCGCATCGCCGTCGGCCTCGACGTGCGCATCACCGAACGCGGGCACCGGGTGGCCGCCCGGGGCTGGACCAGCGACGGCGGCGACCTGTGGGAGGCGCTGGAACGCCTCGACCGGGACGGCTGCGCCCGCTACGTCGTCACCGACGTGGGCCGGGACGGGACCCTCACCGGCCCCAACCTGGACCTGCTCCGCGCCGTCTGCGAACGGACGCCGGCGCCGGTCGTCGCCTCCGGTGGCGTGGCCAGCATCGAGGACCTGACCGCCCTGGCCGGCCTCGCCGACCTCGGTGTGGAGGGCGCGATCATGGGCAAGGCGCTCTACTCCGGCGCGTTCACCCTCCCGGCGGCGCTGGCCGCGGTCCGGGACACCGCCGTCCGAGGCTGACCCGCTCCGGTGGCGGCGCCTGACCGGGCCCGGTCAGGCGTGCAGCAGCCAGGCCAGCAGGAACGCGCCACTGTTGCTGGCCAGGTGTCCGAGGACCGGCGCCAGCAGGCCGCCTCCGAGCCGCCGCACGCCGCACAGCACCAGACCGAGGACGAAGGTGGCCAGCACCGCGGTGAGGCTGGTCAACAGGGTGGAACCGCCGAAGAGCGCGCCCACCGCGTCGTTGCCCTCGCTCAGGCCGAGCGAGGGCAGGACGTGCCACAGGCCGAAGCACGCCGAGGCCAGGGCGGCCGCCGGCCACCAGCCGCGGCCCTCGGGCCGGAACAACGCGGGCAGGACCCCCCGGAACGCCACCTCCTCCAGGAGGACGGTCCCGACCGGGATGCGGACCAGCACCGCCCACAGCATCGCCCCGGTGCCGACCTCGGCCGCGCGTTCGTCGGCGAAGGCCTGCCGGAGTTCGGGAACGACCAGCGCGATGGCGAACGCGAGCAGCACCACCGCCACGGCGGCGGCGCCGACGAGGAGCCCGCGCCGGTCCAGATCGGACCCGATGCCCAGCGTCCGCCAGCTCAGGCCGCAGCGGCGGGCCACGACGACGGCGAGCACGGCGACCACCCCGTTCCAGAACGGGTAGGCGGTCGCGGGCAGAATCGTGTTGGTCATCACCACCGAGCAGGCCAACATGACCAGCACGAGGAACAGGCCGCGGCGGCGGGACCACCGAGCCGTCCCCGGATCGGAACCGACCTGCGCCATCGTCATGCCATCCTGCCGGAGAACCTGGGGAGAGGGTAGCGATGGTCGGGCCGGACGGGGTGGGGCAGGCTCCGGGCGCGGGGGACGAATCCCAGTTCACCGCGTCCGGCCAGCGGGACCGCTACGTCGACCTCCTGCGAGCTCTCAGCCTGCTGGTGGTGGTGTTGTGGCACTGGGCGTTCACCATCCTGATCTGGACTCCCGACGGCCCCGTCGCCACCAGCCCGCTCGGTTTCACCTCGGGGCTGTGGATCTTCACCTGGCTGCTCCAGGTGATGCCGGTGTTCTTCTACATCGGCGGCTACGTGCACATGATGTCCTGGCGGCGGGCGAAGGCGCGGGGCTCGGGACTCGGTGGCTTCGTCTGGCGCCGGATCAGGCAACTCGCCGTCCCGGGTGCCGCGCTGATGCTCACGTGGATCGTGCTCGGACTGGTCCTCGGCGCGCTGTTCGACATCCAGTGGATCGGCCAGGCGGTGCTGATGGTCATCAGCCCGCTGTGGTTCCTCGCCGTCTACCTCATGCTGATCGCCCTGCTCCCCGTGGCGCTCTGGTTGCACCGCCGCTTCGACGTGCTCGCCCTCGTCTGGTTGGGCGGCCTGGCCATGTGCGTGGACGTCCTCCGGTTCCGCTACGGGCTGGAGGAGCTGGGCTGGCTGAACATGGTGCTGGTGTGGGGACTGGCCCACCAGGCCGGCTTCTTCTACCGGCGCCTCGTCCTCGCCTCCCGCCGACTGGACCTGTCCTTGTTGTGGGCCGGGCTGTTCGCCCTGGTGGGGCTCGTGTTCTCCGGGCTCTACCCGGGGTCGATGGTGGGCGTCCCCGGCGACCGGCTCTCGAACATGGCGCCGCCGACCTTCGTCATCGTGGCCCTGCTCGTCTTCCAGATGGGTGTGGTGGAGACCCTCCGCCCCCGGATGGAGGGAGTGCTCGAGGGCGTGCGCTGGCGACGGTTCAACGACGTCATCAACCGGTTCGCGTTGCCGCTGTTCCTCTTCCACACGACCGGGATGGCCCTGTGGCTGGTGGTGTCGTGGGGGGTGTTCGGCGTCACGGTGCCGGAGGCGATCGTGCCAGACGCCGGGTGGTGGGTCCGCCGCCCGCTGGCCCTGGTGGGCCCGCTGTTGTTCACCCTCCCGGTGATCGCGCTGTTCGGGAAGTTCTGGATGCGGCATCGCACCGAACGGCGCCCCGCCGTGATCCCACCCCGCCCCCCGGGACCCGGGTAGGACGTGGCGCCGGAGCCCCGGACGGGCGACGTCCTGGCCGGCCCGGCCACCTGGGGGCGGACGGGGCGGCGCCCTCGGCCAGGTGGTGGCCGGCCCGGCCGGCGGGGGAGAACGCGGGCCCTGCCCGCCCGAACCGGAGCGCGGTGACCGGCGGTCGACGGACGTGGAGGGGGCAGCCTCTACCCTGGGCGCATGTCAGTCGCCGTACGCGTGATCCCCTGCCTGGACGTGGACCGGGGACGGGTCGTGAAGGGGGTCAACTTCACCGACCTCGTGGACGCCGGTGACCCGGTGGAGCTCGCGGCCGCCTACGACGCCGAAGGCGCGGACGAACTCACCTTCCTCGACGTCACGGCCTCCTCCTCCGAGCGGGAGACCACCTTCGACGTGGTGCGCCGGACCGCCGAGCAGGTGTTCATCCCCCTGACGGTCGGCGGCGGGGTGCGCAGCGTCGAGGACGTCAACCGGCTGCTGCGTGCCGGTGCCGACAAGGTGAGCCTGAACACCGCCGCCGTCGCCCGCCCCGAGCTCCTGCGGGAGGCCTCCCACCGGTTCGGCGCCCAGTGCGTCGTGTTGTCGGTGGACGCCCGACGGGTCCCGGCCGGGCAGCCACCCACCCCGTCGGGGTTCGAGGTGACCACCCACGGGGGCCGCCGGGGCACCGGCGTGGACGCGGTGGAGTGGGCGGCCACCGGCGAACGACTCGGAGTGGGGGAGATCCTGTTGAACTCGATGGACGCCGACGGCACGAAACGGGGCTTCGACCTCGAACTGATCGAGGCGGTCCGCCGGGAGGTCTCGGTCCCCCTGATCGCCAGTGGCGGCGCGGGGACCCCGGAGCACTTCGCCCCGGCGGTGCGGGCCGGTGCGGACGCGGTCCTCGCCGCCAGCGTCTTCCACTTCGGCGAGCTGCGCATCGGCCAGGTCAAGGACGCGCTGCGCGAAGGCGCGGTGACGGTGCGATGACCCGGGCGGAACGCTCGACCGAGGCTGGTCCGCCACTGGAGGTGCGGGTGGCCATCGGCGTCCTCTCCGGTGGGGGCCTGTTGTTCCTGGTGCTGGGCCTGGTGCGCCTGGTGACCGAGGGTGGCTCCGACGTGATGTTGCTGCCCACCATGATCACCATGCTGGTGCTGGCCGCCTCGGTGAGCATCTACGCCGGCCGCCCGTCGCTGCGCGCCCTGGGACTGGCGGGGGCGACATTGGCCGGGCTCCTCTACCTGCTGCTGGCGATGAGCGACGGACCCTGGTGGCTGACCGTGGTCGGTCTGCTGCTGGCCGCCAGCGCCTTCTACACGCTGGTCCTGCTCAACACGGGGCCCGCCCGCCGGTACGGCGGACTGGCCTGATCCCGGGGGCCGCCCCGACCGGGGCGCCGCCGGCCACGCCGCCCCTCCAGGGCGGCGAACACCGAGAACGTGGAGGTCGTCGATGAGTTCGGCGCGGCTGGATCCCACCATCGCCGACCGGCTCAAGCGCAACGAGGCGGGTCTCGTCTGCGCGGTCGCGCAGCGCCGGGAGGACGGCGCCGTGCTGATGGTGGCGTGGATGGACGACGAGGCCCTCCGACGCACCCTCGCCACCCGGCGCGCCACCTACTTCTCCCGGAGCCGGGGGGAGTACTGGGTCAAGGGGGAGACCTCCGGGCACACCCAGTACGTGCACGAGGTGCGGTTGGACTGCGACGGCGACACCGTGCTGCTCACCGTCGACCAGACGGGCGCCGCCTGCCACACCGGCAGCGCCACCTGCTTCGACGACGGGCTCCTGCTCGCCGCCGAGACGGGCTGAGCGCCTCGCGGGCAGGGCGTTCGCCGAGCCCAAACCCGGTTTGGGTGACGGCCCGGTCCGGCGGCACAATGGCCGGCATGGCTGGCGTGCACGGTGGCGGTACTGGTTCGGTGAGCCCGACCAGGGAGGAGTTCCGGCAGCTCGCGGTCCAACGGCGGGTGATCCCGGTGGTGCGCAAGCTCCTCGCTGACGGGGAGACGCCCGTCGGCGTCTACCGGAAACTCGCCAGGAACCGGCCCGGGACCTTCCTGTTCGAGTCGGCCGAGAACGGCAAGTCCTGGTCGCGCTGGTCCTTCGTCGGTGTGCGCAGCCCCGCCGCGTTGACGGTGGTCGACGGCCAGGCCACCTGGACCGGGAGCCCACCGGTCGGGTTGCCCAGTGGGGGTGATCCGATGGCGGTGCTGCGGGAGGCGGTGGAGCTGCTGCGTACCGATCCGCTGCCAGGCCTGCCGCCGCTGACCGGCGGCATGGTCGGCTACGTCGGCTACGACGCGGTGCGCCGGCTGGAACGGCTGCCCGAACTGACCGAGAACGACCTCCAGGTGCCCGAGCTGATGATGCTGCTGGCCACCGACCTCGCCGCGCTGGACCACCACGAGGGCACCGTGACCCTCATCGCCAACGCGGTCAACTGGGACGACAGCCCGGAGAACGTCGACGCCGCCTACGCCGACTCCGTCCGCCGCCTCGACGAGATGACCCGGCTGCTGTGCACCCCGGCCGAGCCGACGGTCTCGGCGTTCGGCCGCCCCCGCCCGAGTTTCACGCGCCGCCGGTCCCGTGAGGAGCACTTCGCGGCGGTGGAGACCGCGAAGGAGGCGATCCGGGCCGGCGAGGCGTTCCAGGTCGTGGTGTCCCAGCGGTTCGAGGTGGAGACCGACGTCGACGCCCTCGACGTCTACCGGGTGCTGCGCACCACCAACCCCAGCCCGTACATGTACCTGCTGCGGCTGTCCGCGCCCGACGAGGACGGTGTGGAGCGCCCGTTCAGCGTCGTCGGCTCCAGCCCCGAGTCGCTGGTCACGGTGCGGGACGGCCACGCGACGACCCACCCGATCGCCGGCACCCGGTGGCGGGGCGCCGACCCGGACGAGGACGCGCTGTTGGAGAAGGACCTGCTCTCCGACGAGAAGGAACGCTCCGAACACGTGATGCTCGTCGACCTCGGCCGCAACGACCTCGGCCGGGTGTGCCGCCCGGGCAGCGTGCACGTCGTCGACTTCTTCCGCATCGAGCGCTACAGCCACGTCATGCACATCGTCTCCACCGTGCGCGGTGAACTCGCCGAGGGCCGCACCGCCTTCGACGCCGTCGCCGCCTGCTTCCCCGCCGGGACCCTGTCCGGCGCTCCGAAGCCCAGGGCGATGGAACTCATCGAGGAGCTGGAGCCGACGCGCCGGGGGCTGTACGGCGGAGTGGTGGGCTACCTGGACTTCGCCGGCGACGCCGACACCGCCATCGCCATCCGCACCGCGCTGATCCGGGAGGGCGTGGCCTACGTGCAGGCCGGGGGCGGTATCGTCGCCGACTCCGACCCGGAGGCCGAGGACAACGAGTGCCTGAACAAGGCCGGTGCCGTCCTCTCCGCGATCGCCACGGCCGAGACCCTGGCCGAACCGGGACCCGTGGGTGGCGAGGGCACGGACGGCGGTGCCGAGACGACGACGAGGGCGGCGGCGGATGTCGCGGGCGTCTGAACCCGGCGGTTCGGGAACGGGGCCCGCCCAGGCGGAGGCTCCCGCGAGCAAGGACGCCGCCCGCCGGCGCGGCGGTCGGCTGTGGCCGCTGGTGGCCGGCCTCGTGTCGGCCGCGCTCCTGCTGTGGGGCGCCAACCAGCTCAGCTGGGGTTTCGTCGCGGACTGGCGGCCGGGGCAGGCCAGGCTGCCCGGGGACATCCCGGGTTCCGCGGCCGTCGGTGGACTGGCCGCGGTCGCGCTGCTGTCCCTGGCCGCCGTGGCGGCCGTGCTCGGCACCCGGGGCTGGCTGCGCCGAGGGGTGGGCGTCGTGCTGGCCCTCGCCGGGATCTGGGTCCTCTGGTCGGTGAGTTCCTTCGATCCGGGCGCGGCTGTCGGTGTGGTCGGCGACACTGGTCACGTCCCGGTGGACCCGATGTCCGTCGCCGACCCCGGCGACGGGGGCCCGCCGTGGGGCAGGGTGCTCGGCGGCGCGGGCGGCGTCGTCCTGGTGCTCAGCGGGCTGTCGCTGGTCCTGCGTTCCGGCGCGCTGCCCGTGCTGGGCGGGCGCTACCGCACGCCCGCCGACCGGCGCTCGGCGGCGCCGTCCGACCGCCAACTCTGGGAGGCGATGGACAGTGGTGACGATCCGACCACCGCACGCGACCAGCACGACGCGGCGCGCGAGTGATGGTCCACCCAGTGCGGGGGGTCGCCCGCGAGCGGAGTTAGCATCCTCGACAACCAGCGGCGCGCGAGGGGAGTGGGCGTGATCGAGCGCACGAACGGGCACGGCGACGAGGTGATCTCGTGAGCGTCCTGGAGTCCATCCTCGACGGGGTGCGGGCCGACCTGGCGGAACGCGAGTCCGCGGTCCCCTTCGAGGAGATCAAGAGGCGGTCCCTGGAGGTCGCGCCTCCCAAGGACGTCAAGTCCGCGATGCTGGCCCCGGGTGTGGGGGTCATCGCCGAGGTCAAGCGGCGCAGCCCCTCCAAGGGTGAGCTCGCCGAGATCGCCGACCCGGCGGAGCTGGCCAGCTCCTACGCGGCGGCGGGGGCCAGGGCGATCAGCGTCCTGACCGAGCGGCGACGTTTCGGCGGATCGCTGGAGGACTTCGACGCCGTCCGGGCGGCGGTGGACGTCCCTCTGCTGCGGAAGGACTTCATCGTCAGCACCTACCAGGTGCACGAGGCCAGGGCGCACGGCGCGGACATCGTGCTGCTGATCGTCGCCGCCCTGGACCAGAACACCCTGTCCGCGTTGCTGGACCGGGTCGAGTCGTTGGGCATGATGGCGTTGGTGGAGGTGCACACCGCCGAGGAGGCGGACCGCGCGCTGGAGGCCGGGGCCAGCCTGGTGGGCATCAACGCGCGCGACCTGCACACCCTGGAGGTCAACCGCGAGGTGTTCGGGCGGATCGCGCCGGGCATGCCGGCCGACGTGCTCAAGGTCGCCGAGTCCGGGGTGCGGGGCCCCAGCGACCTGATGGCCTACGCGGGCGCGGGCGCGGACGCCGTGCTCGTGGGTGAGGGCCTGGTCGTCAGCGGTGACCCGAGGGCGGCGGTCACCCAGCTGGTGACGGCCGGTTCCCATCCGGCGTGCCCCCGCCCCAGCCGCTGATGGCGGGCGCGCACCAGGGAGCAGGAGACGGACGGACGGTGGGTGACGTGAGCGGAGACGACGGAGCGGCGCGGACCACGGACGCGGCCCCTCCCGCGAGCACCCTCCCCAGCGGGCACGACCCCGACGAGCGCGGGCGCTTCGGCCCCTACGGCGGCCGGTTCGTCCCCGAGGCCCTGGTCGCGGCCCTCGACGAGCTGCATGCGGAGTACGAGAAGGCCCGGGTCGACCCGGCCTTCGTCGACGAGTTGCGCCGACTGCTCCGTGACTACACGGGGCGGCCGTCGCCGCTCACCGACGCGCCCCGGTTCGGTGAGCACGCCGGTGGGGCCCGGGTCCTCCTCAAGCGGGAGGACCTCAACCACACCGGCTCCCACAAGATCAACAACGTGTTGGGGCAGGCCCTGCTCACCCGGCGGATGGGCAAGACCCGGGTGATCGCCGAGACCGGCGCCGGGCAACACGGCGTGGCCACCGCCACCGCCTGCGCCCTGTTCGGTCTGGACTGCACGGTGTACATGGGCGAGGTCGACACCCGGCGGCAGGCGCTCAACGTCGCCAGGATGCGCCTGCTCGGGGCGGAGGTCATCCCCGTGCGGACGGGGTCGGCCACCCTCAAGGACGCCATCAACGAGGCGATGCGGGACTGGGTCACCAACGTCGCCGACACCCACTACCTGCTGGGTACCGTCGCCGGACCCCACCCCTTCCCCGTGATGGTGCGTGACTTCCACCGGGTGATCGGACTGGAGGCGCGGGCGCAGGTCCTGGACCGGGTCGGTCGGCTGCCGGACGCCGTCGCCGCCTGCGTGGGGGGCGGTTCCAACGCCATCGGCGCGTTCCACGCGTTCCTCGACGACCCGGGCGTGCGATTGGTGGGCCTGGAACCCGGTGGGGAGGGCCTGGAGACCGGGCGGCACGGCGCCACCCTGACCGCCGGTTCGCCCGGCGCGCTGCACGGCGCCATGTCCTACCTCCTCCAGGACGAGGACGGCCAGACCCAGGAGACGCACAGCATCTCCGCCGGTCTCGACTACCCCGGTGTCGGGCCGGAACATTCCTGGTTGAAGGACACCGGGCGGGCCGAGTACCGGCCCGTGACCGACGCGGAGGCGATGGACGCCTTCCAGCTGCTGTGCCGCACCGAGGGCATCATCCCGGCGATCGAGTCCGCGCACGCCCTGGCCGGGGCGTTGACCCTCGGCCGTGAGCTCGGCGAGGACGCCGTGGTCCTGGTCAACCTCTCCGGTCGGGGCGACAAGGACGTGGACACCGCGGCCCGGTGGTTCGGGCTGCTTCCCGGAGAGGACGCCTGATGGGGCGGTTGGATTCCCTGTTCGCCTCCTGCCGGGCCGAGCGGCGGGCCGCTCTCGTGGGCTACCTGCCCGCCGGTTACCCGACCGTGGCGGACTCCGCCGCCCTGCTGGGCGAGATGGTCGCGGGTGGCTGTGACCTGGTCGAGATCGGTGTGCCGTACTCGGACCCGGTGATGGACGGGCCGACCATCCAGTCCGCGGCCGACACCGCGCTGCGGGCCGGGTTCCGGCTGCGGGACGTGTTCTCGCTCGTCGAGTCGGTCGCCACCGCCGGTGGTCGCGCCGTGGTCATGACCTACTGGAACCCGGTGCACCGCTACGGCGTGGACGCCTTCGCCCGCGACCTCGCGGCCGCCGGGGGGCTCGGCGTGATCACCCCCGATCTGATCCCGGACGAGGCGGAGCCGTGGCTGTCGGCCTCCGACGCCCACGACCTCGACCGGATCTTCCTGGTGTCGCCGTCCTCCACCGAACAGCGGATCGCCATGACGACGAAGGCGAGCCGGGGTTTCGTGTACGCGACCGCCGTCATGGGGGTGACCGGGGCCAGGGACCAGGTGGGTTCCGACGCTCCCGGTCTCGTCCGCCGCACCCGGCAGCACACCGACCTGCCGGTCGGCGTGGGGCTGGGTGTCCGGTCGGGGGCGCAGGCGGCCGAGATCGCCGGTTTCGCCGACGCGGTGATCGTGGGCTCGGCCTTCGTGGCGCGCGCCGGCGGTGACCAGGAGCGGGCCCGGTCGGACGTCCGGTCGCTGGCCGAGGAGCTCGCCGCCGGGGTCCGGGGCCAGGTCAGCTGACCGGCCGGCTGCCCGGCGGCCCGTCACGGGAGGACCGCGCCCACCGGCCGGGGACGAGCCCCGCCCCTCCGCTGACCGGGGGCGTCGGCCGCCCGACCAGCCTGGTGCCGCCACCAGCCGGGGCGGACCCACGCGCCCGCCGGCGGCGGCGACATCGGTGGAGTCCGCTCGGGGGCGGCCTCGCCCGACCCGTCGCGGGCCGCTGGCGGCGGCCCGCCATCACCCGAACGGCGGCACCCGAGGTGCTCCCGAGGGATCTTGCGCGGCCACCCCGACCACCGCGCGTCCGGACCGCCCGCTGCCAGCGCGATCGCGACCACACCGCCGGACGCCGGGGACACGTGGACGGTTAGTGTGGTCCGGTGAGCACTACGGCAACCGTGTTCCTGGCGAACATCCCGAGCCCGGACCAGGGTGTGTGGCACCTCGGCCCGATATCGCTCCGCGCCTACGCGCTGTGCATCCTCGCCGGCATCCTCATCGCACTGTGGTGGGGCGACCGGCGGCTCGTCGCCCGGGGCGCGGAGAAGGGCACCGTGCTCGACATCGCGGTGTGGGCCGTCCCGTTCGGGCTGATCGGCGGCCGCCTCTACCACGTGATCACCGACTACCACCAGTACTTCGGCCCCGGCCGCAACCCGCTCGACGCGCTGGCGATCTGGAACGGGGGCCTGGGCATCTGGGGAGCGATCGCCCTCGGCGGGGTCGGGGCGTGGATCGCCTGCCGGCGGCGGGGGATACCGCTGCCGGTGGTCGCGGACGCCATCGCCCCGGGCATCATCGTGGCGCAGGCCGTCGGACGCGTCGGCAACTGGTTCAACCAGGAGCTCTACGGTGGACCGACCGACCTGCCGTGGGGGCTGGAGATCTACCAGCGGGTGAACCCGGCGACCGGGCTGAACGACCCGCTGAACGGAGTGGCCATCGACCACACCCCGATCGCGGTCGTCCACCCCACGTTCCTCTACGAGCTGCTGTGGAACGTGCTCGTCGCCCTCGTGATCGTCTGGGCCGACCGCCGGTTCCGCCTCGGCCACGGCCGGGTGTTCGCCCTCTACGTCGCCGGTTACACGCTGGGCCGGTTCTGGATCGAGCTGATGCGGACCGACCAGGCAACCGAGATCCTCGGGGTGCGGGTCAACGTCTACGTCGCGGCGCTGGTCTTCCTCGGTGCCCTGGTCTACCTGCTCGTCGCCCCCAAGGGACGGGAGGACCCGTCGGTGTTGGCCGTCACCCGGACCGACGATGACGGGGACGTCCCGGCCGGAGCCGGGGACGCCCCGGCGGACGGGGACACCGCGGCCACTCCTCGCACCCCGGCCCGCCCCGCCGGTACCGAACCCCGCCAACCCCGTCGCCCGGCCGGCGGAACGGACCGCTCGGACGGAGACGGGACCAGCTGAGAAGCGGCGCCGTGCCGTCGGAGCCTTACGATCCCCAGTCATGCGAATCCTCCTCGTCGAGGACGACGACCGGGTCGCGGGCGGGTTGACCGTGGCGTTGCGCCACGCCGGCTACGAGGTGAACCGGGTCGGTACGGCCGCCGCGGCGCTCGCCGCGCCGGAGTCCGACGTCGTGCTGCTCGACCTCGGACTGCCCGACGGTGACGGGATCGACGTGCTGCGCCGACTCCGGGAGCGGCCCGGCGTCGCGGTCATCGCGGTGACCGCGCGCGGCGAGGAACGCGACCGGGTTCGGGGCCTGCGGACCGGCGCGGACGACTACGTGGTCAAACCCTTCGGGACGGCGGAGCTGCTCGCGCGCATCGAGGCGGTGCTGCGGCGGACCCGCGCCGCGCGGGCGCACTCCGCGCCCGCCGCGCCGCTGCGCGCCGGCGATCTCGTCCTCGACCCGGCGACCCGGGTGGCCAGCACCCCCACCGGCCCGCTGCCGCTCACCCGCAAGGAGTTCGACCTGCTCGCCCTCCTGGTGGCGCAGGCGGGAGCCGTCGTGAGCCGGGTGCACATCCTCGACCAGGTGTGGCAGGCGGCCTGGGAGACGTCCTCCCGGACCCTGGACACCCACATCGCCTCGTTGCGGGCGAAGCTCGGGGACGCCGCGCGCATCGACACCGTCCGGGGGATCGGGTACCGGCTCTCACCCGGCGGGCGGGCCGACTAGTGCTGCGCCGGTTGCTGGCCGTCCTGGTCCCGCTGCTGGTCGTGCTGATGGCCGCTCTCGGGGTGCCCCTGGGCGCGGTGGTGGCCCAACGGGTGACCCAGGAGGTGTACCTGGACCGCCTCAGCGATGTCGGCCGGTTCGCCTCGCTCGCCGAGAGCGCCCTGTCCTCCGGCCGGATCGAGGCCCTGCGGGACGAGATCGCCCGCTACGACGACCTGTACGGCATCCCCGTGGCGGTCCTCGCACCCGGCGGTGAGGTGCTGCTCTCGTCCAGGGACGCGTGGCCGGCGGCCGACGAGATCGACGGGGACGACCTGTCGGGGCAGCTGCGGCAGGCGTTCGCCGGGTACCGACCGGAGCCACCCGCCCTCCTCTGGCCGTGGCAGGCGCGACCCCTGCACGTCGTGGAACCGGTCGGCCGGGACAGCGAGGTGGTCGCCGTGGTGGCGATGGCCTCCCCGACGGGCGGGTTGCGGGCGGAGATCGGCTGGCAGTGGCTGCTGCTCGGGCTGGTCGGGCTGGTTCCCCTCGGGGGGCTGGTCCTGGCGGCCTGGCCCATCTCCCGCTGGGTGCTGCGACCGGTGCGCCAGCTCGACGAGGCCACGGCGGCCGTCGCGCGGGGACGCCTGGACACCCGCGCCGACGAGGTGACCGGCCCGCCCGAACTGCGGCGGTTGGCCGCGTCGTTCAACACGATGGTCGGCGTGGTGGGGACCGCGTTGGAACGGCAGCGGGCCTTCGTCTCCGACGCCTCCCACCAGATGCGCAACCCCCTGGCCAGCCTGCGGCTGGCCGTCGAGAACCTGGAACCGCACCTGCGGGACGACGACGCCAGGGAGGCGCAGCGGGTCGCCGTCGACGAGGCGGCCGCCCTCGGGCGCCTGCTGGACGCGATGTTGGCCGCGACCCGGCTCGACAGCGCCACCGACGCCGAGCCGGTGGCCCTCGACGACCTCTTCGCGACCCATGAGCCCGGGTGGCGGGTGCAGGCGAGGCAGGCTGGCATCCGCCTGGAGGTCGACCCGGGGCGGGGCCTCGGTGCCCTGGAGCCTCCCGGCGGGTTGGGCGGTGTCCTCGACGAACTCGTGGGCAACGCGGTTCGGCTCTCGGGCGCGAGTTGGGTGACGGTTCGGGCCCGCCGGGTGCGGGAGCCGACCGAGCTGGCCGACCTCAGCTCGGAGGAGGTGGCCACTCCGGCCTCCGGCACGGAATGGGTGCGGCTGGAGGTCACCGACGACGGGACGGGTCTCGACGAGGCCGAACGGACGGCCGCCCTGAACCGCTTCTGGCGTTCCCCCCGGCACCAGAACGTCGCCGGGACCGGGCTGGGCCTGGCGATCTGCCACGAGCTGGTCACGGCGGCGGGGGGAAGGTTCGAGCTGCGCCCCGCCGGCGAGCACGGGCTGGCGGCGGTGGTCACGCTGCGCGCGCCCGCCGGGTCCGTCGAAGGGGAGGTGGCTGGCGGGACGCCCTGACGTCGCCGGCCGGAGCGCGTGGGGGACCCCGGCCCGCGTCGCCGGGCGCGGGCCGAGCCGTCGGGGTCGCCCGGGATGTTCGGGCGCCGGGACGGTGCCGAATGTGCGCGAACCACGGGGCCAGGCACCGGCCGCGTCGGACGGTACCCACCCGCCCCCGCTGCGACGACCCGGGTGGGGCTCGCCGGCGACCGGGGTCGAGGAACGGCGGGGCGGGTGTGCCGACCCACCGGGCCCGGGCGGGCAGGGGCGTCGGCCGGCGACGTCCCCGCACCCCGGGGCCGCTGGCGGGGGCGCGCTCGTCCTTCCCACCGTCCACGCCGCCGCGCGGGAAGGCCTGATGCCGTGACCGTGCCCGTCCAGGGCCGCCCCGACGTCGTCGTGCTCGGCTGGGCGGCGGACCACCCGGGAGTCGTGGGACCGGGGGTCAGCGAGTGGACGGCACCCGTCGAACCCCGGCCGGCGCGTCTCCGGCCGAGCGGGCGGTCGAACTCCCTCCCGCGCCTGCCGGGAGGGGGCCTCGGGGCTCCCGCCGGTGCCGGCTCCCGCTGGGCGCCTGCCGGCGTCGACGGCCACCACTCGGGCGCACCGACCGGCAGCCCGCCGGCCGCCCTCACCGCTTGGCGTCCTCGAACCAGTCCCGCGCCCCCGGGTGCAGGGGCACGGGACCGGTGGCGATCCCGGTGCGCACGTTGATCCGCGCCGCCTCGGGGCGGTTGGCCGCGATCCGGCCCGACTCGGTGAACACCACCTCGGTGACCAGGGTGGCCACCTGGTCCGCGACGTCGTTCCTGACCAGGAGCACGTTCGGTACGGCCACCGTCGGACAGGGCGGCACCCGGTGGTAGGTGGTGGCGGGGACCGTCGCCGGGATGTAGGCGCCACGGTGGGCGTCGGCCATCCGGTCGGCCTCCTCGTCCAGGGGCACCAGGCGGAAGGGGGCGACCCCGGCGAGGGTGGTGAGAGCCGGGGTGGGGATGCCGGTGAGGGTGAAGGCGGCGTCGATCTCCCCACCCGCGAGGGAGGCGGCGGACATCGCCTGGGGGAGTGGGAGCTTCTCCACCTCGACCCCCGTGAGGTCGAGCAGTCGGGTCACGATGAACTCGGTGCCGGAACCGGACGCCCCGATCGAGACCCGCAGGCCCGCCAGATCGGACAGGTTCCGCACCGGCGACCCGTTCAGCACCGCCAGCTGGAGGAAGCTGTCGTAGAGCCGGCCGATCGCCGAGACCGAGTCCGCGGGGCGGCCTTCGGCTCCCACCACCGCGTCCAGGCTGCACAACGCGAGCTGCGCGTCGTCGGAGGACAACAGCGAGAGGTTGTCCACGCTCGCGCTGCTCGGCAACGCCTCCACATCGGTGTCCGGCATCCGCTGGTCCAACGCCTCCGCCAGCGCCCCGCCGATCTCCCGGAACACGGCACCTTCCGGTCCGGTCGCCAGGACCAGCCGGGGAGGGAACCCACGGCCGCCGGCGGAGCACCCAGGGAGGCCCAGGGTCAACGCCGTTCCGCCGACCGCGCCGAGGCGGAGCAGGGAACGACGGGACAGCGACGGCGCCGCGGAGCGAGGCTGGTTCCTGGGCACCACGGCAGGTTAACCCGTTCGGCGGGGCACACGGTGCCGGCGAACACGCTCAGGCACGCACGACGACCACTCCGTGGGCGAGCGACACCAGGAGCGACCACTCCATCACCTGGTGTGCGCGTTATGTCAAGCGAATCTGAAGTTTCGTGTGCGTTTCTTGCCTGGTGTTACCCCTGTGCTCAGGATCACTCCTTGTCCCGGACGACAGATCAAGGAGGATTCGTGTCTGCCGACGACAGGAAGAGGAAAGAGGGGGCATCGCCTGACGACGCGATGTCGTCGGCAGTGGATACCGCCGTGGCGGGCACTGCGGCGAACGCCCCCACCAAGCCGAAGAAGAAGCGCATCTACCACCACCTCTACTTCTGGGTGCTGATCGCGATCGCCCTCGGCGTCGGAGTCGGGATCGCCTTCCCCGCGCAGGCGTCCGAGATGAAGTGGCTCGCCGACTTCTTCATCAAGCTGGTCAAGGTCGTCATCGCGCCCACCATCTTCTGCACGGTGGTCGTCGGGATCGCCAGCCTCGGCAACCTCGCCAAGGCGGGCGGCCTGGCGCTGAAGACGGTGCTGTACTTCAACATCACCACGGTGTTCGCCCTGGGCATCGGCCTGGTGACCATCAACCTGCTGAGGCCGGGCGCCGGGCTCGACATGGAACTCGACGAGTCGGCCGCCCAGAGCACCCTCGACGCCGCCGCGGCGACCGAGGCGGAGGGCTTCACCTCCTTCCTCCTCAGCATGGTGCCGGACTCGTTCTTCTCCGCGTTCGTCGACGGCCAGCTCATCCAGGTCCTGGTCCTGGCCATCCTCGTCGCGGTCGCGCTGTCCATGCTGGGTACCCGCGCCGAGCCGGTGATCCGCGCGCTCGACACCACCTCGCGGGTGTTCTTCGGCATCATCAAGATCGTGATGTGGGCCGCCCCCATCGGCGCCTTCGGTGGCATGGCCTTCACCATCGGCCGCTACGGCGAGCAGATCCTGGGCAGCCTGGCCTACTTCATGCTCAGCTTCTACCTGACCTGCGTCCTGTTCGTCTTCCTCGTGCTCGGCACGGTCTGCCGCCTGGCCGGCTTCAGCCTCCTCAAGTACATCCGCCTGATCAAGGACGAGCTGCTGATCGTGCTCGGCACCTCCTCCAGCGAGTCGGTGCTGCCCAGGATGCTGGTCAAGCTGGAGGCAGCCGGCGCGAAGAAGTCGGTGGTCGGCCTGACCATCCCCACCGGCTACTCCTTCAACCTCGACGGCACCGCCGTCTACATGACCATGGGCGCGATGTTCATCGCCCAGGCCACCGGCAACGAGGTCTCCGTCTGGACGCAGATCGCGATCCTGCTGTTCATGCTCGTCTCCAGCAACGGTGCCGCCGGCGTCAGCGGTGCTGGCCTGATCACCCTGGCCGCCTCCCTCCAGGCCTTCGACGACGTCATCCCGCTGGTCGGCATCGCACTGATCGTGGGCATCGACCGGTTCATGTCCGAGGGGCGCGCGTTGACCAACCTCACCGGCAACGGCATCGGGACCCTCGCCATCGCCCGCTGGCAGGGTGATCTGGACCGCGAGCGACTCGCGAAGGTGCTCGACAACCCCAAGCTCGTGGACATGGACGAGCTGATGAAGCTCGACGCCGAGGGCGGCCATCGGAGCGAGGAGGGCTCCGGGGCGGCCGACCGGAAGGAGCCGGCCTCGACCAGCGCGTCCTCCTGACGCGCCCGCCGTCGCCGACCCGTGCGGAGCCCTGACGGCCACCCCCGGCGGGCGGGCAGAATGGGGGCCGACCAACACGGGTCGGTGACGGCGATGAGGAGCACGAGTGGACAGCGGGCAACTGCGCGGCGTGGTGGCGCTGGACGGGCCATCCGGCACCGGGAAGTCGACGGTGGCCCGTCAACTGGCGGTCGGCTACACCGCCCGCTACCTGGACACGGGGGCCATGTACCGGGCGGCCACCCTGGCCGTCCTGCGGGCTGAGGCCCCCCTGGACGACCCGGCGGCCGTCACCGAGGTCGTGACGGCGGCCGACCTGCGGGTGGGGACCGACCCGAGCCACCCCACGGTGGCCCTCGACGGCGAGGACGTCAGCGCCGAGATCCGTGGCCCGGAGGTCACCGGCGCCGTCTCCGCGGTGTCCGCGGTGCCCACGGTGCGCACGAGGCTGGTGGGACACCAGCGCTCCCTGATCCGCGAGGCGCTGAGCACCGTCGGTGGCGTCGTCGTGGAGGGCAGGGACATCGGTACCGAGGTCGTCCCCGACGCCGGGTTGAAGGTGTTCCTGACCGCGAGCGTCGAGGTCCGGGCCCGCCGTCGGAGCGTCCAGGACAGCGCCGCGGGGCGGCGGGCCACGCTCACCGCCACCCAGGCCGACGTGGAACGGCGGGACACCCTCGACTCCACGCGCGCCGTCGCTCCGCTGCGGGCCGCCCCGGACGCGGTGGAGGTCGACACCTCCGACCTGGACGTCAGCGGGGTGCTCTCCCGGTTGCGGGAACTGGTGGAACAGCGTGAGCTGCTGGCCGACACCGCCACCGGGGGCACGCGGTGAACCGGCGCCCGTGGCAGCGCTGGTCGGCGCTGGGGGACGGTCCGGGAGACGGGGTGCCGGAGGGCGGCTCGGCCGGCTGGTACCGCGCCGGACGGTGGGTGGGCCGCCTCGGTGGCGGAATCGGCTACCGCATCCTCGTCAACGGTGAGGACCGGTTACCCGCCAGCGGGCCGGTCGTGGTCGTGGCCAACCACACGTCCTTCGCCGATGGCCCCCTGTTGTTCGGTCTCCTCGCCCGCCCGTCGGTGTTCCTCGTCAAGGAGTCGATGTTCCGGGGGCCGCTGGGCGCGCTGCTCCGCAGGCTGGGCCAGCTGCCGGTCCGCCGGGGTCAGACCGATCGGGAGGTGCTGCTGACGGCGGTCCGCCGCCTGCGGGCCGGTGGCGTCGTCGGCGTGTTCCCGGAGGGCACGCGGGGCGCGGGAGCGGTGGACAACGCCCACCACGGCGCCGCGTGGCTCGCGCGGTCGAGCGGCGCGGTCGTGCTGCCGGTCGCCCTGCGCGGAACCCGCCGCGAAGCAGGATCCGGGCGTAGGCCGCGGCCGACCGTGCACGTATTGTTCGGACAGCCCCTAACCTTGCCCGACGCTCGTGGGCGCGCGGGGTTGACCGCCGCCACCGAACGGGTACGCGAGGAACTGGCGGGCCTGGTGCGGGAACTCGACCGCCGGCGACCGCGGCCGCGGGCCGGAGCGGGCGAGGGGGGCACCCCGACAGCAGCAGAGGAGAACGAACGTGACCGGCCTGGACGGTAGCTGGACCGACGAGGCCGACTGGGACCTCTCGGCGGAAGCCGGAGACGAGAGCGCTGACCAGGGGTCAGCGCTGCCGCAACCCGTG